>NZ_LIVV01000009.1 GCF_001905825.1 Streptomyces sp. CB02009 | reverse complement strand
GTTGAGGCATTTTTGCGTTCTAAGCTGGGCGTATGCGCTACGACCTGGTGATCTTCGACAACGACGGTGTGCTCGTGGACAGCGAGCCGATTTCCAACACGTTGTTGGCCGGCTATCTGACCGAGCTCGGGCACCCGACCACGTACGAGGAATCCGTGCGTGACTTCATGGGGTCCGCCATGCACCGCATTCACGAGCTTGTCGAGGAGCGGAGCGGGCAGCGTCTGCCGGCCGGTTTCGACGAGACGTTCCACGCGCGGGTCTTCGCCGCCTTCCGGGCCGAGCTCGAGGCGGTCGCCGGGGCCGCGGAAGTGCTCAAGCAGCTGGCCGAGGCGGGGGTTCCGTACTGTGTGGCCTCCTCGGGGAGTCATGAGCGGATCCGGGTGGGGCACCGGAAGACCGGGCTCGACGCCTGGTTCCCCGACGAGCTCGTCTTCAGCGCCGAGGACGTCGGCCGGGGCAAGCCGGCACCCGACCTGTTCCTCCACGCGGCCTCGCGGATGGGTGTGGCGCCCGATCGGTGTGTGGTGGTCGAGGACAGCCGGCTCGGGGTGCAGGCGGCGGTGGCGGCCGGGATGGACGTGTACGGGTTCACCGCGATGACGCCCGAGGAGAAGCTCGCGGGCGCCCAGGGGTTCTTCGGGGCCATGGACGAGCTGCCGGCGATATTGGGACTGTGATCCATCTACCCCCGGGTAGGTTCCGGCCGTACGCTGTGCCGCCATGACGGATGCGCGGTTGCGGCGTGGGCGGGGATCCCTGGCGGTCAGCTTTTTCGTGCAGGGGGTGACGTTCGCCCTGCTCGTGACCCGAATACCGGCGATCCAGGACCGGTACGGGATCTCGGACGCGCTGCTGCCGGCGTTCCTGGCGGCCGTGCCGATCCTGGCCGGTGTCGCGAGTGTGATGACCGAGAAGGTCGTCGCCCGGGTGGGGCCCGCGGTCGTGCTGCGGTGGGCCCAGCCGTTCGTGCTCCTGGCGCTGCTCGCCGTGGGCGTGGGGGACCGGCTGTGGCACGCGGCTCTGGCGCTGGGGCTCTTCGGGCTCGCGGTCGGGGCGCTCGACGCCTCCATGAACATGCTGGGGGTCAGCCTCCAGCGGGCGTACGGGCGGAGCATCATGCTCGGCTTCCACGCCTCGTACAGTCTCGGCGGGATCGCCGGGGCCTCGCTGGCCTGGGTCGGGGCGCACTGGCATCTGTCGCTCTTCACGTCCTACCTGCCGGTGGTGGCGGTGCTGCTGCCCCTCGCGTTCGTCGGGAGCCGGTGGTACGTGGCCGGGGGCGACGGGCCCGACGCCGTGGCGGAGGCGGGGGACGGCAAGGGGAGCGGAGTCGCCTTCACGCTGCTGCTGCCGCTCTGCCTGGTGATGACGTTCGCGTACATCGGGGACTCGACCGTCTCCAACTGGAGTGCCAAGTACCTCCAGGACGTGCTGGGCAGCTCCGAGGAACTGGCGACCGTGCCGTACAACGCGTACATGGTGACGACCCTCCTCGGGCGGGCCGTGGGGGACTTCGGGGTCAGGCGGTTCGGGGCGGCGACGGTCGTGCGGGCCGGTGCCGTCCTGGGGGCGCTGGGGTTCGCGGTGGTGGCGGTGTCGCCGGGGGCCTGGGTGGGGATCGTCGGGTTCACGGTGCTGGGGCTCGGGCTGAGCGTGATCGTGCCGCAGACCTTCGCGGCGGCCGGGAGGCTGTTCCCCGGGGCGAGCGACGCGGCGGTGGCGCGGCTCAACGTCTTCAACTACGTCGGGTTCCTGATCGGCTCGCCCCTGGTGGGGGCGCTGGGTGACGCGTGGAGCTACCGGGGCGCGATGCTGGTGCCGATGGTGCTGGTCCTGGTGACGGTGGTGTATGCCACGTCGTTCGGTTCGCGACCGGCCCGATACGGTGGCGGGCATGAGCGGCCGCGCACTGTTGATGTGGGATGAAGCTGTCACGCAGTACGACTTCGGTTCCGAGCATCCGATGGATCCGGTACGGCTCGCGCTGACGATGTCGTTGGTGCGGGCGTACGGGCTCGACCGGGCCGTGGACGTGGTCGCGGCGAAGCCGGCGGGGGACTCGACGCTGCGTCTCGTGCACCGTGAGGACTATGTGGCGGCGGTGCGGGCGGCGTCGGCCGATCCGCGGCACGCCGACCAGTCCTACGGGCTCGGCACGGTCGACGATCCCGCGTTCGCCGGGATGCACGAGGCCTCCGCGCTGATCGCGGGGCAGTCGGTGGGCGCCGCGGAGGCGGTGTGGCGCGGGGAGGCCGCGCACGCGGTGAACTTCGCGGGCGGTCTGCACCACGCGATGCCCGGGGCCGCCTCGGGGTTCTGCATCTACAACGACGCGTCCCTGGCGATCGCGCGGCTGCTCGAGCTGGGCGCGGAGCGGGTCGCGTACGTGGATGTGGACGTGCATCACGGGGACGGGGTGCAGGCGGCGTTCTGGGAGGATCCCCGGGTGCTGACGGTGTCGCTGCACGAGCATCCCCGGACGCTGTTCCCGCAGACGGGCTGGCCGGAGGAGACCGGGGCGGCCGGGCCCGGTGAGGGCGGGGCCGTGAACGTGGCGCTGCCGGCCGGGACGGGGGACGCGGGGTGGCTGCGGGCGTTCCACGCGGTCGTGCCCGAGCTGCTCGCGGACTTCCGGCCGCAGGTCCTCGTCACGCAGCACGGGGCGGACACGCACTTCGAGGATCCGCTGGCCCATCTCGCGGTGTCGCTCGACGCGCAGCGGGCGGTGCAGGAGGCCTGTCACGAGCTGGCGCACGAGTACGCCGAGGGGCGCTGGCTGGCCCTGGGCGGGGGCGGATACGCGGTGGTCGACGTCGTACCGCGGTCGTGGACGCATCTGGTGGGGATCGCCGCGCACGCCCCGGTGGATCCGGAGTCGGTGATCCCGTCGTCCTGGCGGGACGAGGTGTACGCGCGGACGCGGCAGCTGGGGCCCGGGCGGATGACGGACGGGCTGTGGCCGGTGGGCTTCCGGGACTGGTCCGAGGGCTACGACCCGGCGGACCGGCTGGACCAGGCGGTGCTCGCGACCCGGAAGGCGGCTTTCCCGCTGCGGGGGATGCTCGCGTAGGGGTCTGCCGGAACGTTCTGGCGGGCGTTACGCCGACGGTGGGGTGTCCCGGGGGTTTCGGCTCCGGGGAAGGGGTGTTCCGGCAGCATCGGGAGGGTGTTGAGTACCGGGGCGCTGCGGGCGCATCTGTTGGCGGCGGGGTTGGCGGGCACGGTGGCGACGTCGCGGGAGGAGAGCCTGCGGAGCTATCGGCTCTTCGCGGCGCGGGATCCGCGGGTGCTCCTCGGACTGGATCCCACCTGGGGGTGGGGCGAGGCGGATCTGCTGCGGCTGATGGCCGACAAGTGCGGGGTGTCGGACGATCCCGGGCATCGGTCGGGGCCCGACGTGATCGATCCCGAGCGGACGCTGAGGGCGCTGGACGCCTTCGCCGCGCGGTTGGGCGCGGCGGCCGCTCGGCGGGTCCCGGTGCTGCTCGGGACGGGTCATCCGCATCGGCTGCTCGGTTTCTACGTCGCTCTCGCAGACGCTTTGTCGGCGGCGGGATGTCTTGTCCTCACACCGGCGCAGGGGCGATGTGTCGACATAACGACCCGGTTCGGCGTACGCACGTACCTTCTCGACTACGTACGGGGGGTCGCACTGGTGCGAGAGCCGGGGCCGTCGGGAGGCGGGCGCGAGCCGGGGGCGCACTCCCACTCCCCGCTGCCGGTTAGGGCGGCTCTGGAGAGCGCCGCCGAGGCCGGCGGGCCGCTGCCCGAGCTGGTCGTCGGCGACCACGGCTGGGTCTGCGGTGCTGGTCAGCTGGGTATCGAGGCCATCGGTCTCGCCGATACGGATGATCCGGCGCTGTTCGTCGGTGAGGCGGAGGGGCAGGTGTCGGTGGTCGTTCCGCTTGATGACGGCGTGCGCTCCGCCTCCTACCGTCCGCTGACGCGCTATGTACTCAATCGAGCGTGTCTGTCACGGTAAACGGCGGGTGGTAGCTCCTCTTCCCCACTCGTACCACCCGCCCCTAGTCTGGAGCGTGAGCGCTCGGCGACGAAGAGTCACCGGAGGGGAAGCCGGTGGGCGTCGCGGCGGAAGGTACAGGTGGGTCATGGCTGCTGGCGAACGACCTCTCAACGAGGTCAAGTTTCTGACCGTGGCGGAAGTCGCCTCGGTGATGCGCGTGTCCAAGATGACCGTGTACCGCTTGGTGCACAGCGGTCATCTGCCGGCGATCCGGGTGGGCAGGTCCTTCCGGGTGCCGGAACAGGCGGTTCACGAGTACCTGCGGGAGTCCTTCGTGGGGGTGGGGACCGCGTAGCGCGAGCGCGGCGACAACGCCGGGAAAGCTCCGTATGTCCCTCGGATTACAAGCGTGGTGCTCGGGACGGTAGGCTAGGCCGACGTAGGTCGTGTGGGCCCAGACGCCCCGCACCGATCCCCGCCGGGAGGCGGGGATGTTCCGAGAAGTGAGCGAGGGTAGTCGTGGGCTCTGTTATCAAGAAGCGGCGTAAGCGGATGGCCAAGAAGAAGCACCGCAAGCTGCTGAAGCGCACGCGCGTTCAGCGTCGCAACAAGAAGTAAGGCGACAGCTGCTCCGCAGCGTTCTGTGCGTCAGACGTGGCCCTCCACCGTTCGCGGTGGAGGGCCACGTTTGTTTGCGTGTTGTTCGCGCGGAAATCTCGAGGCGCTACGGTGGCCACCAACGGAAGACGGACGGAAGGCGCTGATCTTGGGCAAGGTCGTGCTCGTCACCGGTGCCGCCCGGCATCTCGGGGGCCGCTTCGTGCGGCGGATCCAGCGGGATCCGGAGGTGGACCGGGTGATCGCGGTCGACGCGGTCGACCCGGCGCACCAGCTCGGCGCGGCCGAGTTCGTACGGGCGGACATCCGCCGGCCGGAGATCGCGAAGGTCCTCGCCGAGCACGACGTCGACACGGTGGTCCATCTGGACGTCACCGGCACGGCGCTCGGCGGCGGTGGCCGTACGTCGGTCAAGGAGACCAACGTCATCGGCACCCTGCAGCTGCTCGGCGCCTGCCAGAAGTCGCCGCGGATCAGCCGGCTCGTGATCAAGTCCAGTACCAGCGTCTACGGCTCCGCTCCCCGCGACCCGGCCGTCTTCACCGAGACGACGGCCGCGAAGTCGCTGCCCAGCGGTGGCTTCGCGAAGGACGCCGTCGAGGTCGAGGGGTACGTGCGGGGGTTCGCCCGCCGCCGCCCCGACGTGGCCGTGTGCGTGCTGCGGTTCGCGAACATCCTCGGCCCCCGGATCGACTCGCCGCTCGCCGAGTACCTCGCGCTGCCGGTGCTGCCGACCGTCCTCGGCTACGACCCGCGGCTGCAGTTCGTCCACGAGGACGACGTCATCGACGTGCTGCGGCTGACGGCGCACGAGCCCCGCAGAGCCACCCTGAACAGCGGCACCTTCAATATCGCCGGCGACGGCGTGCTCCTGCTCTCGCAGTGCGCGCGGCGGCTCGGGCGGCCCACCGTGCCGGTGCTCCTGCCGGCCGTCACCTGGGTGGGGACGGCGCTGCGGACCGTCGGGATCACCGACTTCGCCCCCGAGCAGATCCGGCTGCTCACCCACGGCCGGGTGGTGTCGACGGTGCAGACGCGCGAGGTCCTCGGCTTCGCGCCGCGCTACACCACGGCGGAGGCCCTCGCGGACTTCGCGCGGGGCCGGGGGCCGGGGCTGCTGCCGCCGGAGATGCTGGCGGGGGCGGTGGACCGGATCGCGGGGCGGCTGGGCTCGTCGGCCGGCCGGCCGGGCGACCCCGGGCCCGCCGTACCCCCCGCGCACGCGGTGCGCTCTGTTCACTCTGTTCACGACGGCGCCTGAGGAGACCGGACAGCGATGGCGGACGCCAAGGTCATTCCGTTCGACGACGACCGGTCGCGGGCCCGGCGACGGCCCGGCGGCCGCGCCGACGGCGAGGCGGCGGCCGTACGGGCCCTGCCGGGGCCTCAGCAGGGCCACCAGGAGCCCGAGGGGATCCGGGAGGGCCCGGCTTCCGATACGGCCGGAGAGGCCCCTGGCGCCGACGTGGGGGCCGAGGGCGAGACCGGAGCAGGGGCGGCGGCCGGCGGCTGGGAGAAGCGGCTCGCGGGCGGGCTCGCGTTCCTGCGGCGCCGGATCACCGGCGACTACGAGGTCGACGAGTTCGGCTACGACGAGGAGCTCACCGACCAGGTCCTGATGTCCCTGCTCCGCCCGCTGTACGAGAAGTACTTCCGGGTCGAGGTGAAGGGTGTCGAGAACATCCCCGCCGAGGGCGGGGCGCTCATCGTCGCCAACCACTCGGGGACTCTGCCGCTGGACGGGCTGATGATGCAGGTCGCCGTCCACGACCACCATCCGGCCGGGCGGCATCTGCGGCTGCTCGCCGCCGATCTGGTCTTCGTGCTGCCGGTCGTCAACGAGCTGGCCCGCAAGGCGGGGCACACCCTGGCCTGCGCGGAGGACGCGGAGCGGCTGCTGCGCTCCGGCGAGATCGTCGGTGTGATGCCGGAGGGCTTCAAGGGGATCGGGAAGCCCTTCGGGGAGCGGTACAAGCTCCAGCGGTTCGGGCGGGGCGGCTTCGTGTCGACGGCGCTGCGGGCCGGGGTGCCGATCGTGCCCTGCTCGATCGTCGGGGCCGAGGAGATATACCCGATGGTCGGGAACGCCAAGACGCTGGCGCGGGTGCTCGGCTTCCCGTACTTCCCGCTGACCCCGACCTTCCCCTGGCTGGGGCCGCTCGGTGCGCTGCCGCTGCCGACGAAGTGGACGATCCAGTTCGGTGAGCCGATCCCGACGGACTCGTACGCGCCGGAGGCGGCGGAGGACCCGATGCTGATGTTCAACCTGACGGATCAGGTGCGGGAGCAGATCCAGCACACGCTCTACAAGCTGCTGGTGCAGCGGCGGTCGGTCTTCTTCTGACGCCGGCCGTGCGTCGGGAGCGCGGACCGTGGGAAGCGTGCCGCGTCGGGAGCGTGCGTTTCGTCCGGAGCAGGGAAGCCGGAGCATGGAAGAAGGGGCGCCCCCCGTCCGTGGGGGCGCCCCTTCTCCTTGTTAGCGAGCGTCCTCGCTGTCGATGCCGAGGCCTGGAAGCAGGCCCGGCAGGATGGGCGGAATGGTGACGTCCGGCATCTCGGTCGGCGCCTGGCCGTCCGCGGGGGCGGTCGGTGTGCCGGTCGGGGAGGCCGGGGGCTTGAGGAGCCCGCCGGTGCTGCCGCCGAGGAGACCGTCGTCCTCCGGCGATTCGGTGCCGCTGTCCGCGCTCGGGCTGGTGCCCGTGCTCGGGCCCGACGGGCGGGGCGGCGCGGAGTGGCTTCCCGAGGGCGGGGCCTCGTGGGTGGACGGCGGACGCTGGGTGTCCGTGCCCTGGGAGCTCTGGGGAGTGCCCGGGCGGCCGCTGGGGCTTCCCGTGCCGATCGCGCCCTTCTCGGGAGTGCGGGGGAGCACCGACTGGAGGGGTTCGACCTCCTCGTCCATGGCCTCGAAGACGTGCGTGACCTCGCTGCCCACGTCCGACAACTGGACGGGGAGTCGCTCGCGGAGGCCGTTCCAGGTGTCCCGGTGGGCCTGGGCGAAGGAGTTGAGCCGGGCCATCGGGGCGATCTCGCCGTCCCGCTCGTACGCCTGGCGGAGCAGCCGGTGGCCCTCGGACGCGTCGTGCTTCATCCCGCCCAGGACCCGGCGGATCTCGGTCAGCGACTCGTGGTCGAGGTCGCCGACGCGGCCGCGCTCCATGAGTCTGCGGGCCTCACTGAGCCGGGTGGACGCCTGGTCCAGGTAGATGCCGCCGCGGTCCGCGTCGTCGTCCGCCATGCCCAGCTTGATGTCCTCCATGCCTCGCTTGAGTCCGTAGAGCGAGTCACCGGGGAGGGCGTCGGAGCTGGCGGCCGCGACGCCGCCGAAGGCGCCCGCCGCCACACCGACGGTGAGGCCGCCGGCGGCGAGGCCCTTGGACCAGCGGGAGCGGGGCCGGAGCTTCCGCAGGGGGGACGCCCGGTGGGCGCCCTTGCCGCCGGCGGTGCGCTGCTCGGGCACCGTGGGGGCCCCGGCCGCGCTCCCTTCCATGAGCATCGCTTCCATGGCGGCGACGAGCTGGGCTCGCTGCACCACCTTGACCTCGGGGTCCAGCTGGGGCTTCGGCAGTTCGCCGAGGCCGTTCGCCACGGCCAGCAGCCGCCCCTGTTCGGCCGGTTCTGCCGGAGTGGTCTCCGGCTGATCGGCCGCCGCGCCCTCGGACTCCCGGTCCTCCAGGACCTGGGCGAAGGCGTTCGCCCGCCGGTGCGCCGATACGTTCGCGATCACTGGCGGCACCTCCTCTCGTCATGACGGTCGACTCCCCGGGGTGTCCGGAAGGTTGCACACCTTGAGCGCATCCACACGAAAGAGTGAGTGGCTGCGGACATGGCGTGTCCACAGGGAGCCTGCATCCCGCACAACGAGCGGCGCGGCACTTGGGTTACGCGCGAAAGATGATCGGACCAGTGCGTCATCGAGGCGTCACCGACTGTGAGTTGGGCGGGGGTCGTGGGGAGGTGGGGGGAGACGCGGGGTGCGGGGCGCGGACCGGTCCGCGGGGGCGTGTGTGGGGGGCGCGAACCGGTCAGCGGGCGTCGTCCGGGAGAAGGCGGGCCAGGGTGCGGACGGCCCGGTACTGGAGGGTCTTGATCGCTCCCTCGTTCTTCCCCATGACGCGGGCGGTCTCGGCGACCGAGAGGCCCTGGAGGAAGCGCAGCGTGACGCACTCCTGCTGCTGGGGGTTGAGGCGGCGGACCGCGTCGAGGAGTGCGGCGTTGGAGAGGGACTCCAGGACGGAGTCCTCGGGGCTGCGCTCGACCTCGTTGGCGTCGAGCATCTCGCCGGTGGTCACTTCCAGGCGGAAGCGGCTGGACTTGAAGTGGTCGGCGACCAGGTTCCTGGCGATGGTGACGAGCCAGGCGCCGAAATCGCGGCCCTGCCAGGTGAAGGTGGAGATCCGGCGCAGGGCGCGCAGGAACGTCTCACTCGTGAGGTCCTCCGCCGTCGCCTTCCCGCCCACGCGGTAGTAGATGTAGCGGTAGACGGTGTCGCTGTACTGGTCGTACAGCCGACCGAAGGCCTCGGCCTCGCCCGCCTGGGCGCGCTCGACCAGGTCCATCATGCGGGCGCTGTCGCTGTCGGCGGTGGGGCGGCGGGGGGTGGTCGAGGTTCCGGACCGGGCACCCCGTCTGCCCACGGCGGCGCCGCCGTCGGCCAGGGCATAGCAAGGGCCGGCGGGTGCCGGTGCGGCGAAGGCGAAGGCGGGGACAGGGCCGGCGTACGCGGTGGGGACGAAGCCGCGCAAACGGTCGAGGACCGTTGCGCGCAGCGTAGCCAGGCCCGAGGTGTCAACCCCGACGTGTGGGTACACGGGACTCCCAGAGGCAGAGCTTCCATCACGTGCAGTGCGGGACCGTTCACCCGTCGTGGCGACGTGAGGGGTCCTTTCTGCGTCCCAGGAGAATAACGCTTCGTACAGGCAGCGCTACACCCAGTTGCTCAAATCACCGGTTCCGTCGGTTCTGTTACTGCTTGCAGTCGGATCAAGGTGCGTTTGGTGACCGATTGTTGATCGGTTTGCTTCCGAGTGTGACAGCGTGCACGTAGCGTTGTGCTCATGTGCGGGATCGGTGAGTGATCGGGGCCGCTGCGGGGTAAGGAGCCCCGAATGCCGGGGAGTCGACCTGTGCGGTGGTGTTCGAGCACGGACGGGTGAGGGCCCCTGGTCCGGGGTTGTCGCAGATGATCGCAGCCGAAACGTATCGGCAGAGCGGTCCGGCGCACCGGAGGGGGCCGGCTTCAGTAGCCGAGTCGGCCCTCAGTGGCGGAGTCGGTCCTCAGTGGAGGCGGCCCTCGGCGGAGGCGGGCGTCAGTGGCGGCGGCGGTGCAGGGCGACCGCGGCCGCCGTGCCGCCGGCCAGCGCGCCGAGGCCCGCGGCGGCGGGGATGCCGACCTTGGCGGCCTTGCGGCCGGTCCGGTAGTCGCGCAGTCGCCAGTCCCGGTCCCTCGCGTGCTTGCGCAGCTTGGTGTCCGGGTTGATCGCGTACGGGTGGCCGACGAGCGAGAGCATCGGGATGTCGTTGTGCGAGTCGCTGTAGGCGGCGCAGCGGCTCAGGTCGAGGCCTTCGGCGGCGGCGAGGGCTCGTACCGCCTCGGCCTTCGCCGGGCCGTGCAGGGGCTCGCCGACCAGCCTGCCCGTGTAGACGCCGTCGACGGACTCGGCGACCGTGCCGAGCGCGCCGGTCAGACCGAGCCTGCGGGCGATGATCGTGGCCGTCTCTACCGGGGCGGCGGTGACCAGCCAGACCTTCTGCCCCGCGTCCAGGTGCGCCTGGGCGAGGTCGCGGGTGCCCGGCCAGATGCGGTCGGCCATGTACTCGTCGTAGATCTCCTCGCCGATCGACATCAGCTCGGAGACGCGGTGGCCCTTGACGATGGACAGGGCGCTGTCGCGGGCCTCCTGGATGTGCTCGGGGTCCTCGACGCCGGCGATCCGGAACCAGGCCTGCGCCCAGGCGAAGCGGGCGAGTTCACGGCGCTGGAAGAACTTCCGCTTGTACAGGCCGCGGCCGAAGTGGAAGATCGACGCGCCCTGCATCACGGTGTTGTCGAGATCGAAGAACGCGGCCGCCCGTACGTCGCCGACGACCGGGAACTCGGGCTCGACCGGAGTCTCGGCCTCCACGGGTTCCTGGGCCGCCGCCTCCTCCCGCTCCCGTTCCAGCTGGAGCGAGGACTTGCGCGCTGCCTCGGCAGCGGCCTCGCCTGCGAGGACGCTGCGCGCGGTTGCGGAGCGCCTACGGGGGGTGAGCCATCCCAGAGCGGCCATGCCGTGAGCATAGCCAGTCTGTTCGGTACTTCCCGACTTGTGGCGATGCCGCGGCGTGAACACTGTGGGGCTCCCCTGTTAATCAGGGACAGAATGGACGTCATGTTCGGACGGACGAAGAAGAAGACGGACGCCGGGTCGCGCACGGTGACGCTGATCGGCAAGCCGGGCTGTCACCTCTGCGACGACGCCCGCGCGGTGGTCGAGGCCGTGTGCGCGGAGACGGGGGCCCGCTGGGAGGAGAAGGACATCACCCGGGACGAGGAGCTCCACCGGGCGTACTGGGAGCAGATTCCCGTGGTCCTGGTCGACGGCGAGCAGCACACCTTCTGGCGTGTCGACGCCGAGCGGCTCCGTCGCGAACTGGGTGCGTGACCGAAAGACGGCTACCATCGTGGACGTTTTGTTGGGCTTCGGGGGCGGCGTCGTGAGGAGTGTGTGCGGTTTTGCCCCCTTCGGGTTCTCAACGCGCTGACACGCCGCGCGGTTCCGTGACGATACGAACCAGCCGCGTGACCCCGGTCACTTTGGCCGGACAAAACGGACACCATCTTTGTGCACGCGTTCACAAAGACATAGCCTGCATTCGACGGGGCGGTCTTGGGACATATGGCCGCCTGCAGCCCCGCTCATCCCGCAGGAGCACCGTGGCAACTGGCCGAACTCACCGACCGGCGACCCGTAGCCGAGGAATTCCCGAGGCCACCGTCGCCCGGCTTCCGCTGTATCTGCGCGCACTCACCGCGCTCTCGGAGCGCTCCGTACCCACGGTCTCCTCCGAAGAGCTCGCCGCCGCGGCGGGGGTCAACTCCGCGAAGCTGCGCAAGGATTTCAGCTACCTGGGCTCCTACGGCACCCGCGGAGTCGGCTACGACGTCGAGTACCTCGTCTACCAGATCTCCCGCGAGCTGGGCCTCACCCAGGACTGGCCGGTCGTCATCGTCGGCATCGGTAACCTCGGTGCCGCGCTCGCCGGCTACGGCGGCTTCGCCTCCCGCGGCTTCCGCGTCGCCGCGCTGATCGACGCCGACCCCGCCATGACCGGCAAGCCGGTCGCCGGGATCCCCGTCCAGCACAGCGACGAACTCGAGAAGATCATCGAGGAGGACGGCGTCTCCATCGGCGTCATCGCGACCCCGGCCGGCGTCGCCCAGCAGGTCTGCGACCGGCTCGTGGCCGCCGGAGTCACCTCCATCCTGAACTTCGCCCCGACCGTGCTCTCCGTGCCCGACGGCGTGGACGTACGCAAGGTCGACCTCTCCATCGAGCTGCAGATCCTCGCCTTCCACGAGCAGCGCAAGGCCGGCGAGGAGTCGAACGCCGACACCGACGCCGCCGACGCGGACACCGCCACGGCCGCCACGCCGCCGGCCCCCCGCGGAGCGACGGGCGGCAGCCGCAAGGGACCCGACGGGGACGTCCCCGCCGTGATGCCCGCATGAGCCTCCTCGTCGTCGGCCTCAGCCACCGCAGCGCCCCGGTCTCCATCCTGGAACGGGCGGCACTCGCGTCGGACACCCAGGCCAAGCTCCTCCAGGACACCCTCGCCGCCGAACCGGCCGCCGAGGGCACCGTCCTCGCCACCTGCAACCGCATCGAGCTCTACGCCGACGTGGACAAGTTCCACGCCGGCGTCGCCGAGCTGTCCACGCTGCTCGCGCAGCACAGCGGCGTCGGCCTGGACGAGCTCACCCCCTACCTCTACGTGCACTACGAGGACCGGGCCGTCCACCACCTCTTCTCGGTGGCCTGCGGGCTCGACTCGATGGTCGTCGGCGAGGGCCAGATCCTCGGCCAGATCAAGGACGCCCTCGCCCTCGGCCAGGAGCTGCACACCGCGGGCCGCCTCCTCAACGACCTGTTCCAGCAGGCCCTGAGGGTCGGCAAGCGCGCCCACAGCGAGACCGGGATCGACCGGGCCGGGCAGTCGCTCGTCACCTTCGGACTCGAGCAGCTCGCCGACGGCAGCGACGTCGACACCTGGGCCAAGGGCAAGAAGGCGCTCGTCATCGGCGCCGGCTCGATGTCCTCGCTCGCCGCCGCCACGCTCGCGCGTTCCGGCGTCTCCGAGATCGTCGTCGCCAACCGCACCCTGGCCCGCGCCGAGCGCCTCGCGCAGATCCTGAACGAGCCCGGGGGCACGGGCGTCGCCGCACACGCGGTCGAGATGGTTGCCGTCGGCGACGAACTGACACGTGCCGACGTCGTCGTCTCCTGCACCGGCGCCACCGGACTCGTCCTCACCGGCGACGACATCGAGACCGCCGTCCAGGGCCGCCGCACCCCGCTCGCCCTGCTCGACCTCGCCATGCCCCGCGACATCGACGCCGCCGCCCACCGCATCCCCGGTGTCCGGCTCGTCGACATCGAGTCGCTCGCCGAGGCCTCCGCCGACGCGCCGATGGCCGCCGACGTCGACCAGGTCCGCGGCATCGTCTCCGACGAGGTCGCCGCCTTCGGCGCCGCCCAGCGCGCCGCCCACATCACCCCCACCGTCGTCGCCCTGCGCACCATGGCCGCCGACGTGGTGGCCGGCGAGGTCGCCCGGCTCGAGGGCCGGCTGCCCGGCCTCGACGACAAGCAGCGCGCCGAGATCACCCAGACCGTGCGCCGCGTGGTCGACAAGCTCCTGCACGCGCCGACCGTGCGGGTCAAGCAGCTGGCGAGCGAGCCCGGCGGTGCCGGGTACGCGGACGCGCTGCGGACACTCTTCGACCTCGACCCGGAGACGGTGGCTTCTGTCAGCCGGGCCGACCTGAATGACGCCGACGTCAAGAACCGAGGGCGAGTATGACCGAGAGGGCACTGAGGCTCGGGACCAGGCGCAGCAAGCTCGCCATGGCCCAGTCCGGGCACGTGGCCGACGCCGTCCGGCAGCTGACCGGCCGGCCCGTCGAGCTCGTGGAGATCACGACGTACGGGGACACCTCCCGGGAGCACCTCGCGCAGATCGGCGGCACCGGCGTCTTCGTCGCCGCCCTGCGCGACGCGCTGCTCGCGGACGAGGTGGACTTCGCCGTCCACTCCCTGAAGGACCTGCCGACCGCGCAGCACCCGGACCTGGTGCTGGCCGCGATCCCGGAGCGCGAGGACCCGCGCGACGTGCTGATCGCCCGCGACGGACTGACGCTGGACCGGCTGCCCCAGGGCGCCCGGGTCGGCACCGGCTCGCCGCGGCGCATGGCCCAGCTCCACGCGTACGCGCGCAACCACGGCCTGGAGATCACCTGCGTCCCGATCCGGGGCAACATCGACACCCGGGTCGGCTACGTACGCAGCGGAGAACTGGACGCGGTGGTCCTCGCCGCGGCAGGCCTCAACCGCATCGGCGGGACGGCGGAGCTCACCGGCTCCCTGTCGCTCGACCACCTGTCGGTCGACTCCGTCCTGCCCGCCCCCGGCCAGGGGGCCCTGGCGATCGAGTGCCCGGCGTCGAACGCCGAACTCGTCACCGCGCTCGCCGAGCTCGACGACCCGCTCACCCGGGCCGCCGTGACCGCCGAGCGATCCCTGCTCGCCGCCCTGGAGGCCGGCTGCTCCGCACCCGTGGGTGCGCTGGCCGACCTGCTGGCCGACGACCCCGGTCACGGGCAGGTTGTCACCGAAATGCGCCTGCGCGGCGTCGTCGGCACCACCGACGGCTCGACGCTGGTGCAGCTGTCCACCACCGGACCCGTACCCACCTCGCACGACGAGGCCATGGCGCTCGGACGCGAACTCGCGGACGAGATGCTCGCCAAGGGTGCGGCCGGTCTTATGGGGGAGCGAGCACTTTGAACCCCACCAGCCCGACCACCAGCCCGCTGTCCCCGGCCTTCGCGGGCCATGGGCACGTCACATTCCTCGGCGCAGGCCCCGGTGACCCCGGACTCCTGACCCTCAGGGCCGTGGAGGCCCTCGCCGGAGCGGATGTCCTGATCGCCGAGCCGGAGGTGCTCGAGGTCGTTCGCGGCCACGCGCGCGCGGGGGTGAGCACGCCGGAGCTGACGGTTGTTGACGAGGCGTCAACAACCGCCGGTGTCCCCGTGTTGAGGGACGCCGCCAATCTTGTCATGGAGGCGGCGAGGGGCGGCAGGCGGGTCGTCCGTGCGGTGACCGGCGACCCCGGCCTCGACGGGAACGCCGGAGCCGAGATGCTCGTCTGCGCCGCCGAGGGCATCCCCTTCGAGGTCGTCCCCGGCGTCGCCACGGCCGTCGGCGTACCCGCGTACGCCGGTGTCCCGCTCCGCGACGCCCAGGGCACCGACGTGCGCTTCGTCGACGCCCGCACCGCCGACGAGCGGTGCTGGACCGAGGTCGGCGCCTCCGACGGCACCGTCGTCGTGTCCACCTCGCTCGACTCGGTGGCCGCGGCCGCCGGTGAACTGGTGGCGGCAGGCCGTAAGCCGGACACCCCGCTCACCGTCACCATCGCCGGCACCACCACCCGGCAGCGGACCTGGAACGCCACCCTCGGCACCATCGCCCAGGTCTTCAAGCAGGGCAAGATCCTCCCCTCGCCCGAGGGCCACCGGCCGGTCATAGCCGTGGTCGGCGAGCGCAGCGCCCCGGCGCAGCGGGACCAGCTGTCGTGGTTCGAGTCGAAGCCGCTCTTCGGCTGGCGGGTGCTCGTGCCGCGTACCAAGGAGCAGGCCGCGTCGCTCTCCGACCAGCTGCGCTCGTACGGCGCGGTGCCGCACGAGGTGCCGACCATCGCCGTCGAGCCGCCGCGCACGCCCCAGCAGATGGAGCGCGCGGTCAAGGGGCTCGTCACCGGGCGCTACGAGTGGATCGCCTTCACCTCGGTCAACGCGGTGAAGGCCGTACGGGAGAAGTTCGAGGAGTACGGGCTCGACGCGCGTGCCTTCGCCGGGATCAAGGTCGCGGCGGTGGGCGAGCAGACCGCCGCGGCGCTGGTCGACTTCGGAGTGAAGCCCGACCTGGTGCCCAGCGGGGAGCAGTCCGCCGCCGGACTCCTGGAGGACTGGCCGCCGTACGACCCGGTCTTCGACCCGATCGACCGCGTCTTCCTGCCGCGGGCCGACATCGCGACGGAGACGCTGGTCGCGGGCCTGATCGAACTCGGGTGGGAGGTCGACGACGTCACCGCCTACCGGACCGTACGGGCTTCGCCGCCGCCGGCGGACACGCGTGAGGCGATCAAGGGCGGCGGCTTCGACGCCGTGCTCTTCACGTCGTCCTCGACCGTGCGGAACCTGGTCGGCATCGCCGGGAAGCCGCACAACGTGACCGTCATCGCGTGCATCGGTCCCGCCACGGCGAAGACCGCGGAGGAGCACGGGCTGCGGGTCGACGTGCTGTCGCCCGAGCCGTCCGTGCACAAGCTGGCGGAGGCGCTGGCGGACTTCGGGCTGCGGCGTCGCGCGGCCGCGCTGGAGGCGGGGGATCCTGTGACCCGGCCCAGTGAGCGGCGGCCGGGGGCGCGGAGGCGTCGGACGACGTAGCGGGTTGCGGTTGCAGTTTGTCGGGGTGCGGGTCCTCTTTGAGGGGGCCCGCACCCTGCTTTTGCTGCGGGCTGCGGGCTGCGGGCTGCGGGCTGCGGGCTGCGGGCTGGGGGTTCTGCTGCGGGGCGCGGGGTGGGCGGTGTGTGCCGGGCCACCCCCGTTGTGGGGGTTCGTTCGGCTGGGGCGGTGCCCACCCCGGCCACCCTCGTTGTGGGCATCTGTTCCGCTGGGGCGGAACGGGTGGGCACAACGGAACGGCGCCCGTTGCCGGGCCTAGGCTTCCGTGCCTTAACCCGCACCCTTGTGCACCGTCGCTTGGGGTGCGGGTCCAGGAACAAGGGGCGGAGGCGCCGCCGAGCGCGCCGTCCCGTGTGCCCACCCGTCCCGCCCCAGCGGGACGATTGCCCACACGGGGGCGGGGTGGGGGAGGGCGGCGGGTGCGGGCCACACGGGGGTGGGGGCAGGTGGGGGAGTGCTGCGGGGGGTGGGGCCGGGTGGGCTTCGCTGTGTGGGGTGACGATCGCGGCGGCGGCGGCGGGGTGGTCGGGCGGGGCGGCATGCCCACAGGTGGTCGGTAAGAGCACTGTTTGGGCGGGCGTAGCCTCGGGGCTATGAACTCGTACGGATCCTTTCCCGGGGCGCGGCCGCGGCGGCTGCGGACGACGCCTGCCATGCGGCGGATGGTGGCCGAGACGCGGCTGCATCCCGCCGATCTGATCCTCCCCGCGTTCGTCCGCGAGGGCATCACCGAGCCCGTGCCGATCCAGGCCATGCCCGGAGTCGTCCAGCACACCCGCGACACCCTGCGGAAGGCCGCGGCCGAGGCGGTGGAGGCCGGGGTCTCCGGGATCATGCTCTTCGGCGTGCCCGCGGACGGGAAGAAGGACGCGGCGGGCACGGCCGGGACCGACCCCGACGGCATCCTTCAGGTCGCCATCCGGGACGTCCGCGCCGAGATCGGCGACGAGCTCGTCATCATGTCCGACCTCTGCCTCGACGAGTACACCGACCACGGCCACTGCGGCGTCCTCGACGCCGACGGCCGCGTCGACAACGACGCCACGCTGGAACGTTACGCCGAGATGGCCCAGGTCCAGGCGGACGCCGGCGTCCACGTCGTCGGCCCCTCCGGGATGATGGACGGCCAGGTCGGCGTCGTCCGCGACGCCCTGGACACCATCGGCAAGGAGGACGTCGCGATCCTCGCGTACACCGCGAAGTACTCCTCCGCCTTCTACGGCCCCTTCCGCGAGGCCGTCGGCTCCTCCCTCCGCGGCGACCGCAAGACCTACCAGCAGGACCCCGCCAACCTCCGCGAGTCGATGCGCGAGCTCGCCCTCGACCTGGAGGAGGGCGCCGACATGGTGATGGTCAAGCCCGCCGGGCCGTACCTCGACGTCCTCGCCAAGGTCGCCGCATCCGTGGACGTGCCCGTCGCCGCGTACCAGATCAGTGGCGAGTACGCGATGGTCGAGGCCGCCGCCGAGAAGGGCTGGATCGACCGCGACCGGGCGATCTTCGAGACCCTCACCGGCATCCGGCGGGCCGGCGCGCAGATGATCCTCACCTACTGGGCCACCGAGGTCGCCCAGAAGCTCGCCGACGCGCGCGACTAGGCCGTCTCTGTCCGCCTAGTCCCACCAGAAGGTCCAGACGGGGCTGTCCAGCAGCCCCGTCCTCGCGTATCCGCGCAGACCGCCGTCGCCGCTGCCCTGCTCCACGTTGTCCGGGCAGAACGCGAAGTGCTCCGCCGCCAGCGCCTCGGCCTCCTCCAGGGTCGTCGGCGGGGCCCCGACCGACACCACCAGCTGGTCGAAGGTGAGCGCGACGACCCGCGCCCCGAAGCGGTCCTCCCAGGACCGCAGCACCGCGCACAGCCGGGCCACGTCGTTCTCGTGGTTCAGCGGCCCCGTCCAGCCGATCACCGCCGGGATGTCCGCGCTGCGCCGCGCCGGAACCAGGGCCGGACGGGCGTCCTCCAGCCAGAAGCCCGGCTCCGTCAGCATCTCGGCGACGGCGGCCGCCGCCCCGTCCGGGTCCGTGTCGTACGCCTGCTCGGGAGCGAGGCCCGGCCAGTCGCCGCTTCCCGGTATCTCCTCGGACGCGTTCGCCCGCCAGAACCCGGCGAGGACCTCGTCCGCGTCATGGTCGGCCGGGTCGCTCATCCGCTCCGGCATCAGCTCCCACCGGTCCAGGCCCCAGTCACCGCCCAGCAGCACCGGCAGCAGTCCCGCCGTGCGGGCCGCCGGGCGCAGCGCGCCCCATGCCGACGGGCCCGCCGCCCCGTGCCCCGACCAGAGGTACGGGGCGTCCGCCGGGCCGGTGAGGGCGCCGGGCGGCAGGTCGAGGCCGAGGGAACGGCCGGTCGGATCGGCTGCGAGCCGGGGCAGCTGGTTCGGGATCATCGCCATGCCGAGAACGTACGCGGCGCCACTGAC
Source organism: Streptomyces sp. CB02009 (assembly GCF_001905825.1). Taxonomy (GTDB): domain Bacteria; phylum Actinomycetota; class Actinomycetes; order Streptomycetales; family Streptomycetaceae; genus Streptomyces. The sequence goes on along the minus strand of NZ_LIVV01000009.1, from coordinate 434,866 downwards.
AACGAAGCGAGTGGTGGTGCGGCACGCGGCGGCGCACCCTGGAGAGGTAGCCGACAGGTACCTCGCTGGAGGTGGTCCTCATGATGCACACGCTTGTCGGATGGCATGTCGAGATGGAGTTCCAGGAGGAGGGCGACCGGACGCGGGCCGCGGCCATGGTGCGGCTCAGCGACGGCACCGAGTTCCGGGCCCACGGCACGGCCAACCGGCACCCCTCCGACCCGGACCAGCTGAGAGTGGGCGAGGAGATCGCCGGCGCACGCGCGCTGATGGACCTCGCCTCCCAGCTGCTCCAGAAGGCCCATACGGAGATCGACGAGGTCTCGGGCCGGACCTCGCACACCCTCCGCTGACGACGAGGCCCCCGGCACGGTGATCCGTACCGGGGGCCTCGCCCTTCATGCCGCTTCCGGGACCGTCAGAGGCGCTCGGGCGTCCTGATGCCCAGCAGGGCCATGCCCTGGTGCAGGGTGCGGGCGGTCAGGTCGGACAGGAAGAGGCGGTTCTCCGCGATGTCCTGCGCCGGCGCCGGCTTGATGACCGGGCACTCCGAGTAGAACGTCGTGAACAGCGAGGCCAGCTGGTACAGGTACGCGGCCAGCTTGTGCGGGGCGTACTCCGCGGCCGTCTCCTCGATCACCTCGCCGAACTGGTCCAGGTGCAGACCGAGCGCGCGCTCGGCCGGGGCCAGCTCCAGCTCCGGGTGCGCCAGCGGCGTGCGGTCGCCGGCCTTCCCGAAGATCGACTTCACACGCGCGTAGGCGTACTGCACGTACACCGACGTGTCGCCGTTCAGCGAGACCATCTGGTCCAGGTCGAACTTGTAGTCGCGCGCGGCCGACGTCGACAGGTCGGCGTACTTCACCGCGCCGATGCCGACGTACTGGCCGTTCTCGACGATCTCCGACTCGGTCAGGAGCGCCTCGCCGTTCTTCGCGAGGTAGTCGTCCGCCTTGCCGCGCACGACCGACGTCGCCCGGTCCACCGCCTCGTCCAGCAGGTCCACCAGCCTGACCGTCTCGCCCTCACGGGTCTTGAACGGCTTGCCGTCCTTGCCGAGGACCGTGCCGAACGCCAGCTGGACCGCCTTCACGTCCTCGTTCAGCCAGCCCGCCCGGCGGGCGGTCTCGAAGACCATCTTGAAGTGCAGCGACTGACGGGCGTCCACCACGTACAGCAGGGACGTCGCCTTCAGGTTCTGCACACGGTCGCGGATCGCCGAGAGGTCCGTCGCCGCGTAGCCGAAGCCGCCGTCGGACTTCTGGACGATCAGCGGCGTCGGGTTGCCGTCCGGGCCCTTCACGTCGTCGAAGAACACGCACAGCGCACCCTCGGAGCGGACGGCGACGCCCGACTCCTCCAGGATGCGGCAGGTCTCCACCAGCATGTCGTTGTAGCCGGACTCGCCGACGACGTCGCCGTCCCGGATGTCCATGTCCAGCTTGTCGAAGACCGAGTAGAAGTAGATCTTCGACTCGTCGACGAACCGCTGCCACAGGGCGAGGGTCTGCTCCTCGCCGGCCTGGAGGTCGACGACGCGCGCCCGGGCCCGCGTCTTGAACTCCTCGTCCGAGTCGAAGAGCGCGCGCGAGGCCTTGTAGAGCCGGTTCAGGTTCGACATGGCCTCCTCACCGGAGACCTCCGCGCCGTCCTCGGCCTTGTGGTCCAGCTCGTGCGGGTGCTCGATCAGGTACTGGATGAGCATGCCGAACTGGGTGCCCCAGTCGCCGATGTGGTGGCGGCGGACCACGCTCTCACCGGTGAACTCCAGGATCTCGACCATCGCGGCGCCGATCACGGCGGAGCGCAGGTGCCCGACGTGCATCTCCTTCGCCACGTTCGGCTGGGCGTAGTCGATCACCGTCGTGCCGGCCGACTCGTTGAACGGCACCCCGAGCCGGGCGTCGGCGGCGCGGGCCGCGAGGGTCCGCACGATCGCCGCGTCCGTGACCGTGATGTTCAGGAAGCCGGGGCCCGAGACCTCGATCTCCTTCAGGACGTCGTTCTCCGGGATCGCGGCGACCACCTGGGTGGCCAGCTCACGCGGATTGCCCTTGAGGCGCTTGGCCAGCGCCAGGATGCCGTTGGCCTGGAAGTCGGCCCGGTCGCTTCGTCGGAGCAGCGGGTCGGCGGACCCGGCGTCCGGCAGAGCTGCCGAGAGGCCGTCCGCGAGGCGCTGCTGCACGGTCGAAGCGAGGGAAGGGACCGAGGCCATGAGCTTCCGTTCCTGTTGAGTTCGGGGAGTTCTGCGCGTCTAAATCGCTTGTCAAGTGTCCCATGGCGGCGCAACGTGATTTCCCCGCCTGTGGACAACCGGGGGACGCGGGCGATCTCCGCCTGTGGACAACCTCGGGGAGCGCTCTTCCGTCTGGGAGAATGGCTCACGTAGCTCCCTCAGGCAGCACCCCACCCAGGAAGAAGGACGTACCGACCGTGGCTCAGAGCAGCACCGAGACCGACTGGGTCTCCCGTTTCGCGGACGAGGTCATCGCCGAGTCGGAGCGACGTGCGCCTGGCAAACCGGTCGTCGTCGCCTCCGGCCTCTCCCCGTCCGGCCCGATCCACCTGGGCAACCTCCGCGAGGTCATGACCCCGCACCTGGTCGCCGACGAGATCCGCCGCCGCGGGCACGAGGTCAGGCACCTGATCTCCTGGGACGACTACGACCGCTACCGCAAGGTGCCGAACGGCATCGAGGGCATCGACGAGTCCTGGGCCGAGCACATCGGCAAGCCGCTGACCTCGGTCCCGGCCCCCGCCGGCTCGCCCCACCCCAACTGGGCCGAGCACTTCAAGGCCGCCATGGTCGAGTCCCTGGCCGAGCTCGGCGTCGAGTACGACCCGATCAGCCAGACCGAGCAGTACACCGCGGGCACGTACCGCGAGCAGATCCTGCACGCCATGAAGCACCGCGGCGACATCGACGCCATCCTCGACCAGTACCGGACGAAGAAGGCGCCGAAGAAGCAGTCGCAGAAGGCGGTCGACGAGGCCGAGCTGGAGGCCGAGGAGGGCTCCGGCGCGGCGAACGAGGACGACGGCTCCGGCGGCTCCTCGGGCTACTTCCCCTACAAGCCCTACTGCGGGCAGTGCGAGAAGGACCTCACCACGGTCACCTCGTACGACGACGACACCACCGAGCTGGCCTACACCTGCACCGACTGCGGCTTCGCCGAGACCGTGAAGCTCAGCGAGTTCAACCGCGGCAAGCTGGTCTGGAAGGTCGACTGGCCGATGCGCTGGGCGTACGAAGGCGTCATCTTCGAGCCCTCCGGCGTCGACCACTCCTCGCCCGGCTCGTCCTTCGTCGTCGGCGGCCAGATCGTCCGCGAGATCTTCGACGGCGTCCAGCCCATCGGCCCGATGTACGCCTTCGTCGGCATCAGCGGCATGGCCAAGATGTCCTCCTCGCGCGGTGGCGTCCCGACCGCCGCCGACGCGCTCAAGATCATGGAAGCACCGCTGCTGCGCTGGCTGTACGCACGCCGCCGCCCCAACCAGTCCTTCAAGATCGCCTTCGACCAGGAGATTCAGCGGCTCTACGACGAGTGGGACAAGCTGGAGGCCAAGGTCGCCGACGGCAGCGTGCTGCCCGCCGACGCCGCCGCCCACACCCGGGCCGCCCGCACGGCCGCCGGCGAGCTTCCGCGCACCCCGCGCCCGCTCCCGTACCGCACGCTCGCCTCGGTCATGGACATCACCGCCGGCCACGACGAGCAGACCCTGCGGATCCTGACCGAACTCGACCCCGAGAACCCGGTCACCTCCCTCGACGAGGTCCGGCCGCGCCTCGACCGCGCCGAGAACTGGATCACCAACCAGGTCCCGGCCGACCAGCGCACCATCGTCCGCGAAGAGCCCGACACCGAACTCCTCGGCTCCCTCGACGACGAGGGCCGCGAGTCGCTCCGGCTGCTCCTCGAAGGCCTCGACAGCCACTGGTCGCTCGACGGGCTCACCACCCTCGTCTACGGCGTCCCGAAGGTCATGGCCGGTCTCGACGCCGAGGCCAAGCCGACGCCCGAGCTGAAGCTCGCCCAGCGCGCGTTCTTCGCCCTGCTCTACAAGCTCCTCGTCAGCCGCGAGACCGGGCCCCGACTGCCCACGCTGCTGCTCGCCGTGGGCGCGGACCGGGTGAGGAAGCTCCTCGGCGCGTGAGCGCGCGGAGGAACTGACCACGCGTGAGGGCCGCCACCCGGAAACCGGGTGGCGGCCCTCACGCGTACTCCCGAGCGGATCAGGGAGTGCGGTACTCCTGCATGTCCTGCTGGATCCGCTGCTGGACCTCGGGGATCACCTGGTGGAGCAGCTCCGGATTACGGAGCTGCTCGACGCCGTAGTGATCGGCCACCAGCCGTTCGAGCTCCTGGGTCTCGGGGAAGCGGTCGTTCTCCACCGCGTACGCCCAGGTCTGCTTGTAGACGACCTCGCGGAACTCCTCGACCTCCTGCGGCTCCGGCTGCTCCTCCACGTACTCGGGATACTCGACGAACTCCTCCGGCCCCGGCGGCGGAACGTCCTCCGGACCGAGCGGCACCGGCACCGGGATCGGCTCCAGACCGTCGACGATCTGCGGGTTGTACGAACCCTGGTAGCCGTCCGGCCGCGCCTGCCCCGCGAACCACGGGCTGCCCTCGGCATCCTCCGGCGCATCGGGAAGCGGCTGCGGCGCGGCCGCGAGCTGCACCGGCTGGGGCTGCTGGGCCGACTGGAGAGGCTGCGGCGCCTGAGGCTGCTGAGGCAACAGCGGCGACCCGCCCTGCGGCTGCGGAGGCAGCACGGCCGGCTCGATACCGGCCGCCGCGAGACCCGCCGCCGCCGTCTCCGCGAGCGGCACCCCGTACCGCGCCAGACGCAGCGGCATCAACGCCTCCACCGGCGCCTTACGGCGCCAGCTCCGGCCGAAACGCGCCTGGAGACGCGCCTGGTAGATCAGCCGCTCCTGCTCCAGCTTGATCACCTGCTCGTACGAACGGAGCTCCCACAGCTTCATCCGGCGCCACAACCGGAACGTCGGCACCGGCGACAGCAGCCAGCGGGTCAGCCGGACGCCCTCCATGTGCTTGTCCGCGGTGATGTCCGCGATCCGGCCCACCGCGTGCCGCGCGGCCTCCACGGCCACGACGAACAGGATCGGGATCACCGCGTGCATCCCGACACCCAGCGGGTCGGGCCAGGCGGCCGCACCGTTGAACGCGATCGTCGCCGCCGTCAGCACCCACGCCGTCTGCCGCAGCAGCGGGAACGGGATCCGCAGCCACGTCAGCAGCAGATCCAGCGCGAGCAGCACACAGATGCCCGCGTCGATGCCGATCGGGAAGAAGTACGAGAAGGTGCCGAAGCCCTTCTGCACGGCGAGCTCGCGCACCGCCGCGTACGAACCCGCGAAACCGATCCCCGCGATGATCAGCGCACCGGCGATGACGAGGCCGATGAGTATTCGGTGTGTCCGTGTCAGCTGCATCGCGGCCACCCGCGATCCCCTCCCCGTCAATCGACATCTCGCGCGCACAGACTGGCACATGTGCGCGAAGCCCGGCCCCCGGGGGAGGGACGGGCTCCGCATCGACGTGCCACTCTGCGCGGGTTTGCGACCGGTTGTCGGTCTTCGCCCGCGCCGCTCGCGCCTACTTGTTCGCGGCGGCGACCGCGGCGACGGCCTCCTTGGCCGCCTTCACCGCACCACTCATGATCGTCTTGTCCGACGGGGTGTCCGCACCCGCGTACCCGGCACCGTTGTACGACAGCAGCACCAACACATTGCCCGTGCGCGCCACGATGGACCCGTAGACGAAATCCTCGTCCGTCTTGCGCAGCTGGTACGCGACCGACTTCGCCTCGTCGCCGATGCCCGTCGCCGTCGCGGTGCGGAGCTTCTTCGCGCCCGAGGTCGCCTCGATCTTGGCGAGCTCCTTCGCCAGGTTCTCCTGCGCACGCTCCTGACCACTGCCGAGCGCGGCGTCCGACTCGTACCGGTAGAAGGACACGTCCAGCCAGCGGTACTGCGAACCCTTCACACCCTTGTCGTCCAGACCGTTCCACGAGCAGCCGCTCCGGCTGCCGAGGTCACTGGACACGGCCGGCGTGCCGTTCTTCGTCTTCGCCTTCGGCACCAGCGACGACGTCGTCTTCGCGACGATCGCCTTGCACGCCGCCGGCAGCTTCGCGAACTTCGCCAGCTCGACCGCCTTCGTCGTCTGCGAGGGCGAAGGGGTCGCCGAGGCCGACGAGGACGCCTTGTCCTTCGAACCCGTCGCACCGGACCCGCTGTCGCCGGAGTCCGAGGAGCAGCCTGCGACGACGAGCATCACCGGGACGGCGGCGCAGGCGAGTATGCGGGTGAGTCGCGGGGCTGTTCGCTGCATGGTTCCTTCAGTCGCTTGTCGTACGGGTCCGGCCGGTACGCCGACACGTTACGTGGTGTCCCTCCCCTCACGGAGCGGGTGCGGACCGCTACTCCTCCAGGCGCTCCGCGAGCAGCCGGGCCAGATTCCGGGCCTTTTCCTGCAGCTCCGCGCTGTCCGGGGCCTCGGCCAAACCCGTCGTCTGCTCCCGGTACGAGACGGTCACGATGACGTTGGATGTGCGGAACACCACGCTCACGGCACGCTGATGGCCGTTCGCGCCGACCGTGCTCAGCGTGTCGTCGAGGTACGCGACGTTCCCGAGGCCCGGGAGGACGCGGGGCTCGAGCCCGGTCGGGGAGGGGCCCGAGGGCGTGGCTCCGGAGGAGGGCGCGGTGGCCCCAGCGGGGGGCTTGCCCGACGGGGCGCCGGCGGCGTCACCGGGCTTGGTCTCCGCACCCGCCGTCCCGGCCGCCGCCTGCGTCGCGCCCGGGACCGGGCCGCTCGCCGTGGGGCTGCCCGGTGACACCGGGGCCGAGGGCGTCGTCGTGGGCGGGGTGGTGGCCGGCGGCGCGGTGGTCGGCGGCGCGGTCGGGGGCAGCGGGATGCCCGCCGCGAGCTGCTTGCGGACGTACACCTCCTGCGCCCGGTCGTCGTCGCTGACGGCGGTGTCGTACGAGACGACCCGCTCGATGTCGAGCGCCAGCCGGTGCGAGATGTCCGGGGTGTCCGCCTTCCAGGTGCAGCCCACCCGCCGGTCGGTGTCGTACGTCACGGAGGCGACACCGCGGTACGCCTTGTCGCGCTCGGCGTCGGCGAGGGCGGCTGCGCCCGGGAGCAGGTCCTTGAGCGTCGCCTGGGGGACGGCGCCGCAGGGCTCGAAGAGCGTGCGGTAGCGGCCCGGGGGCGCGACGGCCGCGGCGGGGCCTGCCTTGGCGTCGACGGCGATGTCGTCGGCCGGGGTGCCGGACGAGCAGCCCGTGAGGCCGATTCCGAGGCCGAGGCCGAGTGCGAGGACGACGGCGGTACGAGCCGTGGACCCGGTGCGGCCGGGGGTGTACCTCTTTCGCTGCACGCTCCCAGGCTCCCTTCTCCCGAGGTCTTTCCCGAAAACTGTTTGCCGCGCGAACCCGGCCGATGGACACAATGTCTATCGCACACGCAGCTGTTGATGCCGGTCCGCTGTCACCTGTACGGGCTTTGGCGCCGGTTTTTGCGTTATCAGACTTTTCGGGGGAATCGAGGGAGTATGTCGTACGTAGAGGTACCGGGGGCGAAAGTTCCGATCCGGATGTGGGCCGACCCCGCCACGGTGGAGGGCGGTGCCATGCAGCAGCTGCAGAACGTGGCGACGCTGCCGTGGATCAAGGGCCTCGCCGTGATGCCCGACGTGCACTACGGCAAGGGCGCGACGGTCGGTTCGGTGATCGCGATGCAGGGGGCGGTCTGCCCCGCGGCGGTCGGTGTGGACATCGGCTGCGGCATGTCGGCGGTCAAGTCCTCCCTGACGGCGAACGACCTGCCGGGTGACCTGTCGAGGCTCCGCTCGAAGATCGAGCAGGCGATTCCGGTGGGCCGGGGCCTGCACCGGTCGGAGGTGGACCCGGGGCGGCTCTACCAGTTCCCGACGTCGGGGTGGGACGACTTCTGGTCGCGGTTCGACGGGGTGGCGGATGCGGTCAAGTTCCGCCGGGAGCGCGCTGCTCTGCAGATGGGAACCCTTGGCTCGGGGAATCATTTTGTGGAGCTATGTGTCGATACGTCCGATTCGGTATGGCTCATGCTGCACTCGGGCTCGCGGAACATCGGCAAGGAACTCGCGGAGTTCCACATCGGTGAAGCGCAGAAGCTGCCCCACAACCAGGGCCTCGTTGATCGCGACCTCGCGGTGTTCGTCGCGGACACGCCGCAGATGGCGTCCTACCGGCACGACCTCTTCTGGGCCCAGGAGTACGCGAAGTACAACCGCGCGATCATGATGGCGCTCTTCCAGGAGGTCGTCCGCCGGGAGTTCCGCAAGGCCCGGGTGACCTTCGACCAGGTGATCTCCTGCCACCACAACTACGTGGCGGAGGAGCGGTACGAGGGCATGGACCTGCTGGTCACCCGGAAGGGCGCGATCCGGGCAGGCTCCGGGGAGTTCGGGATCATCCCGGGCTCGATGGGCACCGGTTCGTACATCGTGAAGGGCCTGGGCAACGCGGCGTCCTTCAACTCGGCCTCGCACGGCGCGGGCCGGAAGATGAGCCGGAGCGCTGCGAAGAAGCGCTTCTCGACGCGCGACCTTGAGGAGCAGACGCGGGGTGTGGAGTGCCGTAAGGACTCCGGCGTCGTGGACGAGATCCCGGGGGCGTACAAGCCGATCGAGAAGGTCATCGAGCAGCAGCGGGACCTGGTGGAGGTCGTCGCCAAGCTGAAGCAGGTCATCTGTGTGAAGGGGTGAGGCTGCTTGTCGGTGGGGCCTGGTGCGCATGTGCACCAGGCCCCACTTGTCTGAGCGGCGGCGCGTGGGTTCTTCGGGCGGCAGGGGAGCCTGCCCTGCCCTCGGAAGCGTGATCCAGCCGGCTCACCCGAACGTGGACGTCGGCGGCGTGGTGTCAGAGGTCGCGGTGGACCTTGGTGTTGGAGGCCTGGGCGCGGGGGCGGACGACCAGGAGGTCGATGTTGACGTGCGGGGGGCGGGTGCAGGCCCAGGTGATGGTGTCGGCCACGTCGTCCGCGGTGAGGGGTTCGGTCACGCCGGCGTAGACCTTGGCGGCCTTCTCGGTGTCGCCGCGGAAGCGGGTGGTGGCGAACTCGTCGGTCTTGACCATGCCGGGGGCGATCTCGATGACGCGGACCGGGGTGCCGACGATCTCCAGGCGGAGGGTTTCGGCGAGGACGCGGGCGCCGTTCTTCGCGACGACGTAGCCGGCGCCGCCCTCGTAGGTGGAGTGGCCGGCGGTCGAGGAGAGGACGACGACGGTGCCGTCGCCGCTCGCGGTGAGGGCCGGGAGCAGGGCCTGGGTCATGTGGAGCGTGCCGATGACGTTGACCTCGTACATCTGGCGCCAGTCGGCGGGGTCGCCGGTGGCGACGGGGTCGGCGCCGAGGGCGCCGCCGGCGTTGTTGACGAGGACGGCGAGGGTCTGGAAGGCCGTGGCGAACTCGTCGACGGCGGTGCGGTCGGTGACGTCGAGGGCGTAGGCGGTGGCCTGGTGGCCGGCCTCGTTGATCTCGGCGGCCAGTTCCTCGATGCGGTCCTTGCGGCGGGCGGTGAGTACCACGCGGTAGCCGGCGGCGGCGAGCTGCCTGGCCGTGGCGGCGCCGATTCCGCTGCTCGCTCCGGTGATGACGGCGATGGGGGTACCGGGGGCGGTCATGACGTCGTGCTCCTCGCGCAGGTGGTCGATGGGGTCGATCGCCCGGCCAAGGATAGGCGGCGTCGATCGGGCGGGGCGCGGTGTGTGGGGGGTCGTCCGCCCGGGGGACACGCTGGCTGAGAGGTTGTCAGGAGATCAGATGTTCTGTGGTTATTTTGTGCTTATGCGTGGATTGCGGAAGGCTGTGCTCGGGGTCGCCCTCGCGGCCGCGGTGGTGATGGGCGCGGGTGCGAGTGCCGGTGCCGTGGGGCCGGTGGTGGGGCCCGAGGCGGATCTGTCCCATCACGGTCATGTCTCCCTCTGGGGCGGGCAGGTCGGGGTGTGGCTGGTCAGTGAGAACTTCGGTCCCGCCGATCTCTCCCAGGCGACGGTCCGGCTCGCGTTCTCGGTGCCGATGGCGGGTGGTCAGGAGCTGCCCGAGGCCTGTCTGTGGAGCAGCGACCGGGTGGTCTCCTGCCGGACGGGTGAGCTGCCGGCCGCGGGGGGCGCCGGTGAGCTGGTGCTCGACCTGCGGACCGCGGGCCTTCCGGACGAGCTGACCGTGGACGTCACCACGGCCTGGCGGGACGGGGTGGCGGACCGGAATCCGGCGAACGACCGGCATCGGGTGCTGGTGCTCGCCACGGGTGACCTCTACGTCTTCTGAGGGGTTCAGCCGTTCGTCCAGTGGATGTAGCCGTCGGGGCGGACGAGTACCGCGGTCTTCTTTGCCGGGTCCGTCCAGGTGGCCCGGACCAGGTGCTCGGGGGAGACCGGGGCCGTCTTCGGGAGGGGCGGCGCCTCGCCCTCGGGGGTGATCAGGACGAACTCGCCCGCGCGCAGCAGTTCGTGGAGGCGGCCTTCGCGGAGTCGTACGTCCGGTGCGCGGCGGCCGGCCGGGCGCTTGGAGCCGGTCGGGGGCGCGTACGCGATGCCGAGTCCGCTGATCATGCCCATGGCGCGGGTGGAGGCGGGTCGCAGCACGCTCAGGAGTCGGGCGGCGAGGGCGCGGGCGGCGCGGGTGAGCGGGGTGTGGGCCATCGCGAGGCGCACGAGCGCGCCGCTGGTGCGGAGTACGGCGGCGCCGACGGGGTGGCGCTCGGACTGGTAGCTGTCGAGGAGGGCTTCGGGGTCGGGGGCGTCGCCGCGCAGGACGGCGGTGAGTTTCCAGGAGAGGTTGGCGGCGTCCTGGAGCCCGGTGTTCATGCCCTGGCCGCCGGCGGGGGAGTGGACGTGGGCGGCGTCTCCGGCGAGGAGGACCCGGCCCACGCGGTACGAGGGGACCTGGCGCTCGTCGCTGTGGAAGCGGGAGATCCAGCGGGGGTCGTGCATGCCGAGGTCGGTGCCGAGTGCGCGGCGGGTGATCTCGCGGATCTCGTCCAGGTCGACGGGTTCGGTGTCGGGGACCTGGCGGGTGCGGCTCCAGCCCATGACCCGGTACCAGCCGTCGCCGAAGGGGGCGAGGAAGGCGAAGGTGTCGCCGGAGCCGCTGACGCTGAAGGCGTCGGCCGGCTCCTCCGCGAGGCGGACGTCGGCGAGGACGAGGGAGCGGATCACGGATCCGCCGGGGAAGGGCAGGCCCAGGGCGGTGCGGACGGCGCTGCGGACGCCGTCGGTGCCGACCAGGTGGCGGGCGGTGAGGGTGAGCGGGGTGCCGTCCGGGTCGGTGAACTCGGCTGTCACCGTGTCGGTGTCCTGGTGGAGTCCGCGCAGCTCCGTGCCGTAGCGGAAGGTGACGCCGGCGGACTCGGCCCGGCGCTCCAGGAGGCGCTCGACCTCGTACTGCGGGGTGACGAGCAGGTGGTTGAAGCGGCTGGGCAGTCGGGTGAGGTCGAGGTCCAGTCGGCCGAAGAGCCGTGCGGTGCCGAGGGTCGTGCCGGTGGCGACGAGCTCGTCCGCGAGGCCGCGGGCGTCGAGCTGCTCCAGGGTGCGGGCGTGGACGCCGAAGGCGCGGGTCATGTTGGCGAGGCCGTGCGGGCGGCGCTCGACGAGGGTGACGTCGATGCCGGCGGTGGCGAGGTCGCCGGCGAGGAGCAGGCCGGTGGGGCCGGCGCCGATGACGAGGACCTGGGTGTCCGTCGGGGCGGTGCGCCCGGTGCTCTCGGTGGTGCGGGGGGTCTCGGGTGTGTCCGCGGTGCTCATGGCTGCCTCCAGGGTGCCCACGGCCGTTGGCCAACGGCTGTTGGTCAACGCTTGTTGGCAACGATAGAGGCCGCCCTGATGGAATGTCAACGCCCGTTGGCCTACAGTTGTTGGTATGACGACCGCCCGCCGTTCCGACGCCACCAGAGCCGCCATCCTGGAGGCCGCCCGCGAGCGCTTCGCCTCCGACGGGTACGACCGCGCCACCATCCGGGCCATCGCCCGGGACGCCGGGATCGATCCGTCGATGGTCATGCGCTACTACGGCAACAAGGAGGGCCTGTTCGCCGCCGCCTCGGAGATCGAGCTGCACCTGCCCGAGCTGGGCGGCCTGCCCGCGCGGCACATCGGGGCCGTCCTGGTCACCCACTTCCTGGAGCGCTGGGAGCGGGACGACGTCCTCACCGGGCTCCTGCGGGTGGGGGTAACCAACGAGGCCGGGGCGGAGCGGATGCGGGCGGTCTTCGCCGAGCAGCTCGGGCCCGTCACCCGGGGGGTCTGCCCCGACCCGGAGGAGGCGCCGCGGCGGGCGGCGCTCGTCGCGTCCCAGATCCTCGGCATGGCGCTCACCCGCTATGTCCTGCGGCTGTCGCCGCTCGTCGAGATGACGCCCGAGGAGGTCGTGGCCTGGCTGGGCCCGACCGTGCAGCGCTATCTGACCGCCGAGGCCCCCTGAGGGTCGGGGCGGGGGCGGTGTCCGGTTCGTACAATCTCTGCATGACGCAGAAGAGTTCAGGCCGGCGCGGGGCCCTGATGACCGAGCTGTACGGGGAGGCCCGCCGCTACATGGCGGCGTACGCCCTGTTCAACCAGGCCGTCGCCGACCGCCTGGGGCTCCACCCGACCGATGTGCAGTGCCTGAACCTGCTCAGTCTGGAGGAGGGGCCGGTGACCACCGGGCGGGTCGCCGAGCTGACCGGGCTCACCACCGGCTCCGCGACCCGGCTCGTCGACCGCCTGGAACGGTCCGGCTACGTCACGCGCGAGCGGGACACCGAGGACCGGCGCCGGGTACTGGTGGCCCTCGTGCCCGAGCGCGTCGCCGAACTCGGGGCTCTGTGGCGCAAGCTCAACAGCACCTGGGGCACGATGTTCGACGTCTACAGCGACGCCGAGCTCGCCCTGCTCATCGCCCATATGCGGCGCACCGTCGAGATCAGCGCCGCGCAGATCGAGCGGCTGCGCGGCGGCGCCCTGGACTGACCGCGCCGGGCGGCCGGCGCGGTGGCGGCGCCGGAGCGGCTCAGCCGGCCGTCGTGGCGCCGCCGAACTCGCGTACCGCGTCCGAGACGATCGCCTCCAGCCGGGCGTGGTGGGCGCCGCGCCAGTAGACCCGGCCGCACTCCACGCACTCGGCGAACACGTCGTACGACTTCTCCGTGCCCTGCTCCAGGCGCTGGCGCACCGCGTCCTTGTCGGCGTCGCTCAGCCGCCCGTTGCACGCCGTGCAGCGCGTCCAGGGCGTGAGCGGCGGCGCGAAGCGCTCCAGGACGTCGCGGAGCTGGTCGTCCGGGCGGTCACTGTAGATGTAGGCCCCCGCCCACAGTTCGCGGCGGCGGAGCAGGCCGCGGTCGCGCGAGAGCATGACGCGCCGCTCGCGCGCGGACAGCGCGGCCAGGGCGGGGTCGCCGATGTCCTCGCTCTCGTACGCCGCGTCCACCCCGAGCAGCCGAAGCCGCCGGGCCAGCGTGCCGAGGTGCACGTCGAGCAGGAACCGGAGGGGTGCGCCGGGGCGCACCGGCTGCGGGCGGGCGACGCTCTCCACCTCGACGGTCTCGCCCGCCGCGGCGACGTAGGAGACGTCGACGGGCCGTCCGTCGACCAGCAGCCGGCCGGCCTCGGTGAGCGGTACGCCGAGGGACTCCACGACGTGGCCGAGCGAGGAGGCGCCGTCGGTGGTCACGGGCGTGCGGCCCGCGCGGCGGTCGGCCGAGACGAAGAGCCCCAGGTCGGGGGCGAAGCTGATGTGGATCTCCGGTCCGTTCACGGGGACAGGATCGCATCGGGGCGGGACGGGCGGCCAGGGAATTCGGCGGGTCAGGGGCGGAAGTCCTCCTCGTGGTCGGCGGCCCAGGCGGCGAAGGTGCGGGCCGGGTGACCGGTCAGTTCCTCGACCGTGCGGGTCAGCGGCGTCGGCCGGCCGTCGTGGGCGGCCCAGTAGGAGAGCAGGGCGTCGGCGAAGGGCTCCGGCATGAAGCCGGTGACCGACGCCTTCCACTCCTCGGGAGTCACGACGGTGTGCGGCGCGGGCCGCCCGGTCACCTCGGCGAGCACCGCCAGCTGCTCGACGAAGGTCAGCGACTCGGGGCCCGTCAGGAGGTACGAGGAGCCGCGCAGCCGGGGCTCGGTGAGGGCCGCGAAGGCCGCCTCGGCGACATCGCGCTCATGGATCGGGTCGCCGTGGGAGTGCGGGTGGGGCAGTGCGGGTCCCCGTCCGTCCCGGAGGGGCCGGGCCCACTGCAGGGCGTTGGTGGCGAAGGCGCCCGGCTGGAGGTGGGTCGCCTCGAAGAACCCGGCGTCCGCGGCGGCGGAGAGGGCGCGCTCGGCGGCGAGGTGGGAGGCGGCGATCGGGTTGTCGGCGGCGTCCGGGGCGAGGACGGAGCTGGAGGAGAGCAGGACGACGTGCTCGACGCCGGCGGCGCGGGCCCGCTCGGCGAAGGTCCCGGCATGGCCGGCCTCGGCGTACAGGAAGACGGAGTCGACGCCGGTCAGGGCGGTGTCGAAGGTGGCCGGGTCGGTGAGATCGCAGCGCACGGTGTCGACCCCGGGCGGTGGGGAGAGGTCCGCGGGGTTCTTGGATGCGGCTCTCGCCTTGAGTCCGGCGGCGTCGAGGAGGCCGAGCAGGGTGGAGGCGACGCGGCCGCGGCTGCCGGTGACGAGAACGGTCATGAGGGGTCCTTCCGGAGAGGCGACTGTTTCCTTCGTGGCGCATCATCTGCGTCACGCAGATAAATATCCAGCCTCCTGCCGTGTCCGTCAACCCGGAGAAGACCTGAGGTACCGTCCCGGCATGAAGATCATCGACCTCGAGCCCGGCGATCCCCGGCTGGAGAACGACCTCCTGCCCGTCCTCCGCGAACTCCGCCCCCACCTCACCCCGGAGCTCTTCCGCGAGGTGTACGGGACCGGGCATGCCCAGGGACTGCGCTTCAGCGCCGCCTACAGCGACGAGGGCCGCTGCGTCGGCGCGGCCGGCTGGCGGATCGTCGTCAACACCAGCACCCTGCGGAGTCTCTACGTCGACGACCTCGTGACCGCCGCCGCCACCCGCTCCACCGGGGTCGGCCACGCGCTCGTCGCCCATCTGGAGGGCCACGCGCGCGCGGCCGGCTGCCACGAGTTCACCCTGGACTCCGGCACCCACCGCACCGGAGCCCACCGCTTCTACCTGCGCGAGCGCTTCGACATCGTGGCCTTCCACTTCGCCCGGTCGCTCGCCGCACCGGACGACGCCTCCTAGGCGTCCCCGGCCCGCTCCTCCAGGTCGAGACGCCAGTCGTTGCAGCGCATCGGGTGCCCCGGCGGGTACTCGAAGTCCCGCTCGCCGAGCAGCTCGAACCCGGCCTTGCGGCACACCGCGTTCGACGCGGCGTTCTCCGTCGAGGGGAACGCGTGGAGGAAGCGGTGGAGGCCCGCGGCCCGGGCCTCCGCGGCCACCGCGCGCGTGGCGGCGCTCGCCACGCCCCGGCCCTGGAAGCCCGGCAGCACGGCCCACCCGGTCTCGTACACCGGCTCGCCGTCGTCGGTCCGCACCCAGAAGCCGATGCTGCCGGCCACGGCCTCCTCCGGCAGCAGCACGATCCGGTACATGCGCCCCGCGCCCGGCTCGTCGGCGCTCAGCTCCACGTACCGCCGGTGGCGCCGGACGAGCTGCTCCTCCGTCTCCGGCCCTCCGAGGTGATCCATCAACTCCGGTGCGTTCAGCGCGCGCAGCAGGCCGGCGTCGGCCTCCGACCAGGGTTCGAGCCGCACGGGCGAGGGGGTGTCGGTGTCCATCTCCGTACGGTAGGTCAGGGCACTGACACTCCCCGGGCGTACGCCGTCGGCGGCACCCCGATCGTCGCCGTGAACTCCCGTACGAGATGGGCCTGGTCGCTGTAGCCCAGCTCCACCGCCAGGGCCGCCCAGTCCGGACCGCCCGCCGGGTCCGCGGCCTCGGCGCGCTCCAGGGCCTCGTGGATGCGGTAGCGCAGGATCACCCACTTCGGGCCGACGCCGACATGGCGCGCGAACAGGCGCTGCAGCGAGCGCGCCGACAGGCCGGACGCCGCGACCAGTTGGGCCACCTTGCGGATCGTGCGGTCCCCTCGGACCAGGTCCACCAGCTCCATGGCCCGGTCGGCGTCCGGATCGGGCGCGGGGCCGTGGGCGAGCAGGAAGGCGTCGAGCGCCGCCACGCGCGCGTGGTCGGTGTCGGGGGAGAGGACGGCGGACAGGAGGCCGGGGTCCGTGGCCGGGTGGCCCGCCTCCGCCGCGTCGGCATCCGCACCCGCGCCGGCACCGGCATCCGCACCCGTGCCTGCGCCGGCACCCGCGCCCGTGCCCGCGCCCGTGCCCGTGCCCGCGTCAGGAAAGACCTCCGCCAGCGGGACCCGGCGGCCCGTCCAGGCCGACACGGGCCACGCGGGCGCGAAGGGGCGGAAGCCGCCGGGGCGGAACTGGATCCCGCAGACCCGGCCCGCCTCCGTCAGCTTCTGGGTGAACAGGCCGAGCCCGATCCCGGAGACCTCGGCGGACGCGCGCGCGTCCGCGGCCGGGGCGCCGAGGGCCCCGTACCGCTGGAAGACGATGTTCATCGACGGGTGCGGGACGACATGGCTCGCGTACGGCTCCGGCAGCTCCCAGTCGATCAGCCAGTAGTGCTCCAGATAGGGCCGCAGCTCCGGCGCCGGGGTGTGGCGGCGGAAGCGGACGCGGGAGAGCAGTTCGGCGGGGTCGACGATGCCGCGGGTGTCCTTGCGGGGAGCGGGGTCCGACATGCTCCGATGCTAGGTGCGGAATCCCGCCCTGGCGTGTTTCTTCAAGACGGGGCCGGGCAGCCTCTCCTAACGTCGCTCCCATGACGAACGAGGACCCGCTCCGTACCGGTGCCCCGCCCCGCATCGGTGACCTGCTCCGTAGCGCCGCCGCGCAGGCGACACCCCTGGTCAGGGGCATCGCCGACGACTCGCTCGGCGCGCCCACGCCCTGCGCCGAGTACGACGTGCGCGCCCTGCTGAACCACCTTCTCGGCGTCGTCGTCCACTTCCAGGCGCTCGCCGCCAAGCAGTCCGCCGACCTCTCCGCGACCACGGACTGGCTCGCCGACGCCGACTGGCGGGACCGCTTCGAGGCGGAGACCGGGAAGCTCGTCGAGGCCTGGTCGGCGCCCGGGGCCGAGGAGGGCACCACCGGAGGCATGGCCATGCCGGCGCGGACCGTCGGGTCCATGGTGCTGCTCGACCTCACCGTGCACATCTGGGACCTGGCCCGCGCCACCGGGCGGAGCTTCACCCCCGACCCGGGCGTGGTCGACGGGCTCGTCGACGAGGTGGAGCGGATGGCGCCCATGGCCCGGAAGATGGGCGTCTTCGGGGAGGCCGTCGAGCTGCCCGGCGACACCACCGCCTTCGAGCGGCTGCTCGCGACGACCGGCCGCGATCCGCGCGCCTGGGAGGCCTGAGGCCGGTCCGCGACGCTCAGCGCAGACGGCCCGCCGACCCCGGGGAGAGCCGCGAGACGACCTGGCCGAAGGCGTGCTCCTCCGCGGGCGTCAGCGGTATCGACTCCTGCGGATGCCAGACCCGCTCCAGCGGGGTGCGCGCCTTGTCGCGCCGGGCGCGGGCCCGCAGGCCGAGCGAGAGCCACACCACCGTCGAGACGGCGAGCAGGCCGAAGAGCGTGATCACACGGGGGTCGGAGAACTGGCCGGGGAAGGACATGACTCACTCCAGGGCGTGAGGGCCGCCCGACACCGCGCCCCGGCAGGGGGCGCGGGAGGCGAGGACCCGACTGTTTCTACTGCTTCCTCCCGACCTGTTCAGTTAACACCACCCTGGGGGACTTTCGGCAGGGGGTCCGGGACCTTGGTCTCGGACCCGGCCGCCCGGTGGCCCGCGCGGCGGGCAGGCCCTCTTGTGCGGGCCGCGGAACCGCTCCAAGGTGCTCGGAAGAGGCACATGTCCGGCCGGGGAGGGAGCAGCCGTATGTCCGGGACGCAGGCATGGGGATTCACGGACGACAGAGGTACGGAGCTGGGGGCGGCCCGCGTACCGCGGCGGGTGGTCGCGTACGTGCGGGCCGGGTCGGCCCTGTGCGACCTGGGCGTGACGCCGGTCGCGGTGTACGGCTCCGGGCACGACGGGGAGGTTCTCGACCCGGCGAAGGAGGGCGGGCTGACGGCGGCCGCGGTGACCTACCTCGGGCCGGGCCGCGTCCTGGACGAGGGGCTGCTGCGGGAGCTGCGGCCGGACGTGATCGTCGACGTGACGTACGACGGGAAGAGCCCCTACGCACTCGACGAGGCCGTCGCCGAACGGCTCGGGGTGCCGCTCGTCGCGCTCTCCGTCGGCAACGAGCTCAGCCTGCCGGCCATCCTCGACCGGTTCGGCGCGCTGGCGGCGAGTCTGGGGGCGGCGCCGGTCGACGGGACGGCCGACGGGACGGCCGACGGGGGTTCCCCGGCCGATCTCCGGGCCGCCGAGGACGAGCTCCGGGCGGTGGCCGCGCGGACCGGGCTCGGGGTGCTCGCCCTCTCCGGGGCCGGCCCCGACCAGGTGCACCTCGCCCGGCCGCTCGCCTGGCCGGAACTGGCCAGGCTCGCCGAGCTCGGCGTCCGGCTCGTCGATCCGGGCCCGGGGCCCGGCGCCAACTGGCTCACCGGCGACTGGGGCCGGGCCGCGGAGCTCCGGCCCGATCTGGTCCTCTTCGACAGCAGGGCGCACGCCACGGCGCCGGACGGGGCCCTGTCGGGCGTCCGGTTCACGCCGTGGAACCCGGAGACCCCGCCCAGCCCGGCGGCGTACGCGCGCTTCTTCCGCGCGGTGGCCGGAGCGCTCGCGGACTGAGCCGGGGAGCGTCCGCGGGCCGGTCGGCGTCCGGTCGGGCGCGCGGGCGGCGCGGGCTGCATGCCCGGGCCCGCCCCGCCCTCAGGCCGGAGCCGCCGTGAGGCGGGTCCGGCGGAGGGAGTCGGCGAACTCCTCGGCGCGGGAGAGCTGGGCCCGCAGTTCGGCGACCCGTTCCGCGGCGGCCTGCTCGTAGCCGCGGACGCGGGCCACCAGCGCGGCCCGCTCGTCCGGGTCGAGCTCGGTGTCCGTGCCCGGGCGCTCGGCCGCCAGCAGGTCCACGGCCCTGAGGAGTTCGCGGGTCTCGTCGAGGGTGAAGCCGAGCGGCTTCATGCGGCGGACGACCATCAGCCGGGACACGTCCGCGTCCGTGTAGAGCGGGAACCCGCCGGGCGAGGCGGCGGACGGGACGACCAGGCCGTTGTCCTCGTACTGCCGGATCGTGCGCAGGGACAGTTCGGTCCGTGCCGCGACCTCGCCGATCTGCATGGGCTCGCCGGCGATCCGCATTCCTCGTACTCCGCTCACGCGTCAGGTCCTTCCTCGGACGGGGTTCCCACCGGGCGTACGGGTCCCCACAGGGCGCGGCGTCCGCGCATTACATACCATTCGTCCTAACTTCAGCACTTATGAGAGCTGGAAGTGCGGCGAAACGCCTGCTCGTAGGTCGTCCGTTGGACAGTGGCCGGCTCGGGGAGACCCTGCTGCCGAAGCGGGTCGCCCTGCCGATCTTCTGCAGCGACCCGCTCTCCTCGGTCGCGTACGCCACCGAGGAGATCCTGCTGATCCTGGCCCTGGGCGGCCTCGCCGTGCTCCATCTGGCCTGGTACGCGGCGGTCGGCATCGTGATCCTGCTCCTGGTCGTCGTCGCCTCGTACCGGCAGACCTGCTACGCCTATCCGGGCGGCGGCGGGGCCTATGTCGTCTCCGCCGAGAACCTCGGGCAGACCGCCGCGCTCACTGCCGCGTCCGCGCTGCTGATCGACTACGTGATGACCGTCGCCGTCTCCGTCGTCTCCGGGGTCGCCGCCATCACCTCGGCCGTCCCCTCGCTCGACGGGCACGCCGTGGCCCTGTCGGTGTTCTTCGTGGCCGTGCTGGCCTGGCTGAACCTGCGCGGGGTGCGGGAGTCGGGGCGCTGGTTCGCCCTCCCGACGTACGCCTTCATCGCGGTGATCTATCTGATGTTCGCGGTGGCGGCGGTACGGATGGCGACCGGTGCGACGATCCGGGCCGAGTCCGCCGACCTGCCGGTCGAGGCGGTCTCCACCTACTCGGGGATCGCGCTCGTGCTGCTCGCGCTGCGCGCCTTCGCCTCCGGCTGCACCGCGCTGACCGGTGTCGAGGCCGTCAGCAACGGGGTCCCGGCGTTCGCCAAGCCCAAGAGCCGCAACGCGGCGATGACGCTGGCGATCATGGGCGGGCTGTCCGTGACCATGTTCTTCGGGATCACCGTGCTCGCGATGGTCTACGAGGTGCACGTCGCCGAGGACCCCACCGAGCTCGGGCTCCCGCCCGGCACGCCGACGTCCACCGCGCTGGCGCAGATCGGACGGGCCACCTTCGGCGACTGGCACGTCCTCTTCTACGCGCTCCAGGCCGTCACCGCGGGTGTCCTGATCCTGGCGGCCAACACCGCCTTCAACGGCTTCCCGATGCTCGCGTCCGTCCTCGGCCGCGACCGCTACGCGCCCCGCCAGCTCTTCCACCGCGGCGACCGGCTCGTCTACTCCAACGGCATCGTCCTTCTCGCGCTCGCCGCGATCGTCCTCATCGTCGCCTTCGACGCGCAGCTGACCCGCCTGATCCAGCTGTACATCATCGGCGTCTTCGTCTCCTTCACCCTGTCCCAGGCCGGCATGGTCAAGCACTGGCGGCGAGAACTCGCCACACCCGCGGGCGCCGCCGACCGCCACAACATCCACCGCCGTCTCGCGATCAACGCCTTCGGCGCCTGTCTGACGGCGGTCGTCCTCGTCATCGTCCTGATCACCAAGTTCACCCACGGCGCCTGGATCGTCGTGATCGCGATGCCGGTGCTCTTCGCCGGGATGAAGGGGGTGCGGCGGCACTACGACGCCGTCGCCGCCGAGGTGGCCGTCGGCCCCGGCGAGCGGCCCCGCGTCCTCGCCGGCAACCACGTCCTCGTCCTGGTGGCCTCCGTGAACGCGCCCAGCCTCCGGGCCCTGTCGTACGCGAAGACCCTGCGCGGCACCTCGCTGACGGCGGTGACCGTCGCCGAGGACCCGGGGGAGGTGGAACTGCTCCGCGCGACCTGGGAGGCGCACGGCATCGACGTACCGCTGCGGGTGCTGAGCTCCCCGTACCGCTCGATCGTCCAGCCGGTCCTGCGGCACGTCCGGGAGGCGCCGGAGCGGACGGGGGACTCGGTGGTCTCGGTGGTCATCCCCGAGTACGTGGTGGGTCACTGGTGGGAGCAGCCGCTCCACAACCAGAGCGCGCTGCGGCTCAAGACCCGGCTGCTGTTCATGAAGAACGTCGTCGTCATCGACGTGCCGTACCGGCTCGCCTCGGCCCGGGAGCTGGCCGCCGAGCGCGCGAGGGCGGCGGACGCCGCGAAGGCGGCCGAGGACCGGACCTGACGGAGGGCCGGTCCCCCCGCCGGCACCGACGGCCAGTCTCTTCCGAAGGCCTAGGGCCACACCAGGCAGTACGGCTGGTGGCCCGCCTCGTGGAGGCGGACCGAGAAGTCCTGCCACTCGTGGAGAAGCTGGTAGACGTCGAAGGCGTCGCGCGGTCCGCCGCGGTCCGGGACCGTGGACCAGATGAACGCGGCGGCGCCGACCGACTCCTCGCCGATCGCGCGCAGCGGGTCGACCACGGTCATCGGCAGCTTCACCACGGCGTAGTCCGGGTGCAGGACGACCAGCTCCAGCGGCGGCACCTTGTTCAGGGGCATGCCCTGGATGCCGGTGAGGACCATGGCCGCTATGGTCTCCGGCTTGATCTTGGTGAACATGCCGCCCATGCCGAGCTCGTCGCCGCCGAGTTCCTCGGGGCGCATCGAGATCGGGACGCGGGCCGCCGTGGCGCCGTCGGGCGCGCCGAAGTACTTGTACGTCACCCCCAACCGGCCACTCCCGCTCGCGCTTCCGCCGGCCGGATCTCCCGGAGGGCCCGAGGTGTCGGGGATGCCGGGAATGCCTGGAGTGCTGGGACCGCCCTGGCTTCCCGAGGCCGAGTCCTCGCTCCGCCGGCGCCGGTGCCTGCCCCGGCGGGCAGACTCCGGACCCAGATCGTCCGTCCCCTCGCCCGGTCCGCCACCGCGATGCATATCTCCACCCGACTGCTTTTTCTCGGCAACACGACCCCGCCGCGCAACCCGATCATCGTGTCAGTGACCTCCCCCGCGTTCGTACGGTGAAACACCTGTCCGCAAGAACGCCGTGGCCTCTGACACCATGGATTCCGTGAGCCATCCCTATGACGCCCCAGTTTCGCAGACGCGGAGGGCGAACGCCCCGGCGTAATACTCAGGATGTCCACGCCCTCCCTCTGTCCCCGATGTCGTGCCCGAAGTCGCTCTCGCAGGTCAGGATCACAGTGCCGTATTCATACGAAGCCCCAGTCTCACAGACGCTTTTCGACCGCGCTTCCCTCGTGACGCCCGGCGGCGTGAACTCACCGGTGCGTGCCTTCCGGGCCGTGGGCGGTACGCCCCGGTTCATGGTGTCCGGTTCCGGCCCCTACCTCACCGACGCGGACGGTCGTGAGTACGTCGACCTGGTGTGCTCGTGGGGTCCGATGATCCTCGGCCACGCGCACCCCGAGGTCACCGCCGCGGTGCAGCAGGCCGTGGCCCGCGGCACCTCCTTCGGTACGCCGGGCGAGGGCGAGGTGGCGCTCGCCGAGGAGATCGTGGCGCGCGTCGAGCCGGTCGAGCAGGTCCGGCTCGTCTCCTCGGGGACCGAGGCCACGATGTCCGCGATCCGGCTCGCCCGCGGGTTCACCGGCCGCGCCAAGGTCGTCAAGTTCGCCGGCTGCTACCACGGCCACGTGGACGCGCTGCTCGCCGCGGCCGGTTCCGGTGTCGCCACGCTGGGGCTTCCCGACACGCCCGGTGTGACCGGCGCCCAGGCCGGGGACACGATCGTGCTCCCCTACAACGACCTGGAGGCCGTCCGGGCCGCGTTCGCCGCGCACCCGGGCGAGATCGCCTGTGTGATCACCGAGGCCTCGCCCGGCAACATGGGCGTCGTGCCGCCGGCCGCCGGCTTCAACCAGGGGCTCGCGGACCTGTGCCGGGAGAACGGCGCGCTGTACATCTCCGACGAGGTGATGACCGGATTCCGTACGTCGAAGGCCGGCTGGTACGGCGTCGACGGCGTCAAGGCCGACCTGCTGACCTTCGGCAAGGTCATGGGCGGCGGCTTCCCGGCCGCCGCGTTCGGCGGCCGCGCCGACGTCATGGGGCACCTCGCCCCGGCCGGCCCGGTCTACCAGGCGGGCACCCTCTCCGGTAACCCGATCGCGACGGCCGCCGGGCTCGCGCAGCTGCGGCTGCTCGACGACGCGGCGTACGAGAAGGTGAACGCGGTCTCGGCGGAGATCCAGGGCCTGGTCACCGCCGCGCTGGCCAAGGAGGGCGTGGCGCACCGGCTGCAGACCGCGTCCAACATGTTCTCGGTCTTCTTCACCGCCGACGAGGTGCGGAACTACGACGAGGCGAAGCAGCAGGAGGCCTTCCGCTTCAACGCCTTCTTCCACTCGATGCTGGCCGACGGTGTCTACCTGCCGCCGTCCGCCTTCGAGTCCTGGTTCGTGTCGGCCGCGCACGACGAGCGGGCGATCGAGCGGATCGCCGCCGCCCTGCCGGCCGCCGCCCGCGCCGCCGCGGAGGCGACGGCATGAGCGACGCCACCGCCAGCGCCGAGAACGGCCAGGACATCACCGTCGTCCATCTGATGCGGCACGGCGAGGTGCACAACCCCGACGGCGTCCTCTACGGGCGCCGCGCCGGCTACCACCTCTCCGAGCTCGGCCGGCAGATGGCGGACCGGGTCGCGGAGAGCCTGGCCGACCGGGACATCACGTACGTCGTCGCCTCCCCGCTGGAGCGGGCGCAGGAGACGGCGACGCCGGTCGCCAAGGCGCACGGCCTGGACCTGGTCACGGACGAGCGGCTCATCGAGGCGGCGAACGTCTTCGAGGGCAAGACGTTCGGCGTCGGTGACGGGGCGCTGCGCAAGCCGGGGAACTGGAAGCACCTGACGAACCCGTTCCAGCCGTCCTGGGGCGAGCCGTACGTCGAGCAGGTCGTCCGGATGATGGGGGCGCTCGACGCGGCGAAGGACGCGGCCCGGGGGCACGAGGCGGTGCTGGTCAGCCACCAGCTGCCGATCTGGATCGTCCGCAGCTTCGTGGAGAAGCGCCGGCTCTGGCACGATCCGCGGCGGCGCCAGTGCACGCTCGCCTCGCTGACCTCGTTCACGTACCGGGGCGACAAGATCGTCTCGGTCGGCTACAGCGAGCCGGCCCGTGATCTCGTTCCGGCGCATCTGCTCGCGGGCGCGAAGCCGGTCAAGGGAAAGTCGAAGGCTTTCGGAGCGTAGGCCTTCCCCGGGATCCTCCCCGGGATCTTCCCCGGAGTCCCCGGAATCTTCCTCAGAGTCCCCGGAGTCTCCCGCGGAGTGTGTCCGCGGGGAGTCTCCTGTAGTCCTTCGGTGAAGGATTTCGTCCCCGCTGGACAGTGCGGGAGTCGGCGGTCCACAGTTCAGGGCGGTCGGGTGGTGTTCATGCCAACCGACCGCCCTGAAATTTTTGTGCGATTTCCCGGAACCTCCGTGTTCCTCCCGGCATCTCACTCATTGTCGGATTGGATGACGTTTCGTTAATACGTCAGCGCGAATGGGGATGGCATGCGCGGGATGAGTGGGATCAGTCGAAGGGGGCTGCTCGGGGCGGGCGTTGGTGTCGCGGCGGCGATGGGTGTCGCCGCGTGCAGCAACGGCAATCAGGACAAGTCGGGGCGTTCCGGACCCGGCAAGGGGGGTGACGTCTCGGCGGAGCCGAGCACGGGCACCCCGACCAAGGACGACGTGAAGCCCATCGGCGACGGTTCCACCGCCGACACCGGAAAGCAGCCGCACCAGCCCGACGCCCCCGTCCCGCTCGAACCCGGCCAGACCCCGCCCCAGTTCGTGATCTTCTCCTGGGACGGTGCGGGCGAGGTCGGCAACGGCCTGTTCCCGCGCTTCCTCGAACTCGCCAAGAACCACGACGCGGCGATGACCTTCTTCCTCTCCGGGATCTACCTCCTCCCCGAGTCGAAGAAGAACCTCTACCGCCCGCCGAACAACCGCGTCGGCGCCTCGGACATCGGGTACCTCACCGACGGCCACATCAAGGACACCCTGAAGTACGTCCGGCAGGCCTGGCTCGACGGCCACGAGATCGGCACCCACTTCAACGGCCACTTCTGCGGCGGCTCCGGCTCCGTGGGCAACTGGACCCCGGCCCAGTGGCAGAGCGAGATCGACCAGGCCGTGAAGTTCGTCACCGAGTGGAAGACGAACAGCGGCTGGACCGACCTCGACCCGCTGCCCTTCGACTACTCCAAGGAACTCGTCGGCGGCCGCACGCCCTGCCTGCTCGGCCAGGACAACCTGCTGCCCACCGCCAAGCGGCTCAACTGGCGCTACGACGCCAGCTCGCCCGGCGGCCGGCAGATGTGGCCCACCAAGCGCCAGGGCATCTGGGACCTCCCGCTGCAGGCCGTGCCCTTCCCCGGGCACTCCTTCGAGGTCCTGTCGATGGACTACAACATGCTCGCCAACCAGTCGAAGAACACGACGAAGGGCATGCCCTCGCGCTACCCGGGCTGGCGCAAGCAGGCCACCGAGGCGCTGCTCGGCGGCTTCACGCGCGCGTACGAGTCGAACCGCGCGCCCTTCTTCATCGGCAACCACTTCGAGCAGTGGAACGGCGGCATCTACATGGACGCCGTCGAGGACGCGCTCAAGGGCATGGCCGGCAAGAAGGACGTCCGGCTCGTCTCCTTCCGGCAGTTCGTCGACTGGCTCGACGTCCAGGACCCGAAGATCCTCCAGAAGCTGCGCTCGCTGGAGGTGGGACAGAAGCCGGCCGGCGGCTGGAACGCCTTCCTCAGGCCCGCGGCGACGGCCTCGTCGACCCCGTCCGCATAGTCGTCCGCCGTGTCCGCTTAGACGATCTTGACAAGGGGCTTTACGGGCACGTAGGGGGGTGCCCAAGATCCCCCAAACGCCCATGCGAAACTTTTCACATGAGCCTTAGCCGTGCCCCTCGACGCACCCTGCTCGCCGTCGGAGTGCTGACCGCCGCCCTCACGCTCTCGGCCTGCGGCGACGACAGCAACGGCAAGTCCGGCGGCGGTGGCAACACCAACTTCGTGACCAACACGGGCGGTATCGCCACCGCGGCCAAGGGCGAGCGCGCCGCCACCGGGGAACTCGCGGGCGAGACCCTCGACGGCAAGCAGCTCGACGTCGCGGACCTCAAGGGCAAGGTCGTCGTCCTCAACGCGTGGGGCTCCTGGTGCGCCCCGTGCCGCGCCGAGGCCCCGCACTTCGCGAAGGTCGCCAAGGACCTGGAGGGCAAGGGCGTCGCGTTCGTCGGACTCAACACCCGCGACCCCAACAAGCAGCCCGCCCTCGCGTTCGAGGAGGACTACGGGGTCACCTACCCGAGCCTCTACGACCCGCAGGGGAAGCTGATCCTCTTCGGCTTCCCCAAGGGCACGCTCTCCCCGCAGTCCATCCCCTCCACCGTCGTCCTCGACAAGGAGGGCCGGATCGCGGCCCGCTCGCTCATGGCGCTCGACGAGGAGAAGCTGCGGTCGATGATCGACCCCCTCCTCAAGGAGAAGTGAGCCGGTGAACGAGACCGTCACCAGCGGAGCCCTGCTGCTCGCCCTGCCCATCGCGGTGCTCGGCGGGCTCGTCTCCTTCTTCTCGCCGTGCGTCCTCCCGCTCGTCCCCGGCTACCTGAGCTACGTCACCGGGGTCACCGGCACCGACCTCGCCGAGAGCCGCCGGGGCCGGATGACCGCCGGGGCGGTCCTCTTCGTCGTCGGCTTCTCCGCCGTGTTCGTGTCCGGCGGGGCCCTCTTCGGCTACTTCGGGTCGACCCTCCTGAAGTACCGGGAGGGGCTCACCACGGTCCTCGGCGTGCTCATGATCCTCATGGGCGTCTTCTTCCTCGGCCTGCTGCCCTGGTTCACCCAGCGCGAGTTCCGCTTCCACAAGAAGCCCGTCGCCGGACTCGTCGGCGCTCCGCTGCTCGGCGCGCTCTTCGGCATCGGCTGGGCGCCGTGCATCGGCCCGACCCTCGCCTCGGTGCAGGCGCTCGCCTTCCAGGAGGCCAGCGCCGGACGCGGGGCGATACTCGCCACCGCGTACTGCCTGGGCCTCGGCGTGCCGTTCGTGCTCGCCGCCCTCGCCTTCCGCAAGGCCCTCGGGGCGTTCGGGTGGGTCAAGCAGCACTACGCGTGGGTCATGCGGATCGGTGGCGGCATGATGGTCGTCACCGGTGTCCTGCTCCTCACGGGCGCGTGGGACAGCATGGTCGCCACGATGCAGGGCTGGTCCAGCGGTTTCACGGTGGGGATCTGAGTTCCATGAGCACGACCGACACGTCCGGTACGACGGACACCTCCGGTACGACGGAACAGCAGGAGAACCTCGGTGCGGCCGGGGCCCAGCTGTCCACCGCACCCCTCGACGACCGCGCCGAGCCGCCGGTCGTCGGCGGCCCGACCCTCGGCGTCATCGGCTGGATCCGCTGGTTCTGGCGGCAGCTGACCTCCATGAGGGTCGCGCTGATCCTGCTCTTCATGCTCTCGCTCGGCGCCGTCCCCGGCTCCCTCATCCCGCAGACCAGCGTGGACGAGATCAAGGCGCAGGCCTTCAAGGACGCCCACAAGACGCTGACGCCGCTGTACGAGAAGCTCCAGTTCTTCGACGTCTACAGCTCCGTGTGGTTCTCCGCGATCTACATCCTGCTGTTCGTCTCCCTCATCGGCTGCATCGTGCCCCGCAGCTGGCAGTTCGTCGGCCAGCTCCGCAGCCGCCCGCCGGGCGCCCCCAAGCGCCTCGACCGGCTTCCCGCGTCCACCACGTGGCGCACCACGGCCGAGCCCGAGCAGGTCCGGGCCGCCGCGCTCACCCTCCTCAAGGGACGCCGCTTCCGCGCCCACACGGCGGGCGACGCGATCGCCGCCGAGAAGGGCTACCTGCGCGAGGCCGGCAACCTGGCCTTCCACGTCGCCCTGATCGTCATGCTCGTCGCCTTCGCCTGGGGCCAGCTCTTCAAGTCCGAGGGCGGCAAGCTGATCGTCGAGGGCGACGGCTTCTCCAACACGCTCACCCAGTACGACGACTTCAAGTCGGGCTCCCAGTTCGGCATCGACGAGCTGGAGCCGTTCAGCTTCAAGCTCGACGCCTTCGACGGCACGTACGAGAAGAACGGCCCCCAGCGCGGCACGCCCCGCACCTTCGAGGCGAAGGTCTCGTACTCGCAGGGCGGCGCCGACAAGAAGGCCGTCATCCGCGTCAACGAGCCGCTCAAGGTGGGCGACTCCAAGGTCTACCTGATCGCCCACGGCTACGCGCCCGTCGTCACAGTCAAGGACGGCCGCGGCAAGGTCGTCTTCCACGGCGCCGTGCCGCTGCTCCCCATCGACAACAACATCACGTCCACCGGCGCCATCAAGGTGATGGACGGCTACCGCGACAAGAACGGCAAGAAGGAGCAGCTGGGCTTCCAGGCCTTCTTCGTGCCGACGTTCGCGGGCAAGGGCGCGGGCACGATGTTCTCGCAGTTCCCGGGTCTGGACTTCCCCGTCATGGCGCTCACCGGGTTCCACGGCGACCTGCGGGTCGACTCCGGTCTTCCGCAGAACGTGTACCAGCTCGACAAGTCCAAGCTGAAGCAGTTCACGGACGCGTCCGGCAACAAGCTCGCCCAGCGGCTGCTGCCCGGCGAGGAGATGAAGCTCCCCGACGGCGCCGGCTCGATCACGTTCGAGAAGGACGTCAAGGAGTGGGCGAGCTTCCAGATCTCGCAGCAGCCCGGCAACGGGCTCGCCCTCGCGGGCGCGATCGCCGCGATCGCCGGTCTGACCGGCTCGCTCTTCATCCAGCGGCGCAGGATCTGGGTCCGGGCCGTGCGCGGTGAGGACGGCGTGACCGTCGTCGAGATGGCCGGCCTGGGCCGCAGCGAGTCCGCGAAGCTGCCGGAGGAGCTGGGCGACCTCGCGGTCGCGCTCACGGCGGACGCGCCCCCGGCGCCGGACGCCGGCCCCGAGACCGAGTCCCACGCCGATCCGGAAGCCGCGCCGGAACCCGCGGAAGAACCCGCAGAAGACCCCGCCCCTTCTGGAGAGGCCGACAAGTGATCCTCGCCGCCACGACCAACGAGAGCCTGGCGCGGATGAGCGACCTGCTCATCTACTCCTCGATGGCCGTCTACACCCTGGCCTTCTTCGCCCACATCGCCGAGTGGGTGCTGGGCAGCCGCAGCAAGGTCGGCCGTACCGCCGCCGCGCTCACCTCCCGGGCATCGGCCGCCGGCTCCGCCGTGACCGTCCAGGTCAAGCAGGCGTCCGGTGGCACGGCCGTCCTGGAGAAGCCGAAGGTCGTCACCCGGTCCGCGGCCGGCACCCGTGACGTCCCGGACGGCCCCGGCGCCGCCGGCGGCACCGCCAAGGGCGATCTGTACGGCCGTATCGCCGTCTCGCTCACCGTCCTCGCCTTCCTGGTCGAGGCGTCGGGCGTGGTCACCCGGGCGCTCTCCGTGCAGCGGGCCCCCTGGGGCAACATGTACGAGTTCTCCACCACCTTCTCGACGGTGGCGGTCGGCGCGTACCTCGGCTTCCTCGTCGCGAAGAAGAACGTGCGCTGGCTCGGCCTGCCGCTGGTCACCACGGTCCTGCTCGACCTGGGCATGGCCACCACCTGGCTGAAGACCCCCAGTGACCAGCTGGTCCCCGCGCTCGACTCGTACTGGCTGTGGATCCACGTCTCCACCGCGATCTTCTGCGGCGCGGTCTTCTACCTGGGCGCCACCGCCACCCTGCTGTACCTCTTCCGCGACTCGTACGAGAACAAGCTCGCGACCGGCGGGAACCCGGGCGCGTTCGCCCGCTCCGTCATGGAGCGGCTGCCGTCGGCGGCCTCGCTGGACAAGTTCTCGTACCGGGTCAACGCGGCGGTCTTCCCGCTCTGGACCTTCACGATCATCGCGGGCGCGATCTGGGCCGGCGACGCGTGGGGCCGCTACTGGGGCTGGGACGCCAAGGAGGTCTGGTCCTTCATCACCTGGGTCGGTTACGCCGCGTACCTGCACGCGCGCGCGACGGCCGGCTGGAAGGGGCGGAAGGCCGCGTACATCGCGCTCATCGCCTTCGGCTGCTTCCTCTTCAACTACTACGGCGTGAACATCTTCGTGAACAGCAAGCACTCCTACGCGGGCGTGGAGTAGCGGGCGAGGGACCCCGGGGCCACCCTGGTGGCATGAGCGAGATACCCCGGGGCAGGTGCGAGACCCACGACGGGGAGGCACAGCTGCTGCGGTTCGCCGTGGAGCTGCCCCATCCGCTGTCCGAGGTCTGGGAGGCCGTCGCCACCCCCGAGGGCCTGGAGGGCTGGCTCTGCGCGGCGGACCCGCTGGAACCCCGGCTCGACGGCCGGGTCACCCTCCGCTGGCTGAACAGTGACTCCGAGGTGTCGGGGCGGGTGACCGCCTGGGACCCCGAGTACGTGGCCGAGTACACGGTCGATCCGACGCACGGACGCATCCGGTTCCATCTGGAACCGGGGGCGCCCGGGGGCGGCGGGTCGACCGTGCTGCGTTTCACGAACGAACTGCGGGCCGACCGGGAGTACCGGCTGGACTGCCTCGCGGGGTGGCACGACCACTTCGAGCGGCTCGCTGCCGCGCTGGACGGGCGCCCGTCGGACTGGACCGCCTGGTCGCCCGAGCGGTGGCAGCACCTGCGCGACCTGTACGAGCGGGACGAGGCGCGCTGGCCCCGTTGGGAGCCCTGAGGCACCGGCCGAGCCGTCATGCCGAGGAGCGGGGGTGGTTCTGATCGCGCCAGGCCCGAGGGGGCATGCCGTACACCTGCCGGAACACCTTGCTGAAGTGGGCCGCGTTCACGAAGCCCCAGCGCCGTCCGATCGCCGCGACGGTCCGCAGGCGGCCGTTCGGCCCGGCCAGTTCCCGCCTGCACTCGGCCAGGCGACGTGTACGGATCCAGTCCCCGAGGCTGATGCCCGAGCGGGACAGCACTGCGTAGAGATGACGCACGGAGATGCCGTGCGCGGCGGCGATCCGGGCCGCTGACAGATCCGGATCGGCCAGGTGCGTCCGGACGTACTGGGTGATCCGCAGGCTGAGTGTCGCCTCCAACGGTCCTCTGGCCAGGGCGGGGTCGCCGTGCCGGGTCGTCAGTGCGGCACGGAGCAGTTCGACGCCCGGTCCCACGACGGCGTCGGCGTGCGCGCCCTGGTGCAGTTCGTCGTCGGCGGCCAGCTGGGAGAAGTAGCCGAAGGCGAGGCGCGCGACGGGGTTGCCGGAGCACAGGGGGACCGCGGTGACATCGCGTAACAGCCGCTCGGGGAGCGCGAGTGCGGCACGGGGCAGACGAAGGAAGTGGTGGTCGACTCCCTCGTCGAAGAGCAGCGTGTAGGGAGCGGCCGATTCGTAGACGGCGAAGTCTCCGGGCCTCAGCAGGCACTCGCGGCCGTTCTGCACCACCAGGCTGGTGCCCGTCATCTGCAGACCGAGGAAGACGGCCGGCTCCTCGTCCTTCCTGGCCAGCCGCGCTGTCCGGTGGATCGTGACCGCGGTCGCCCGCGCCGAGCAGATCGTGAGCGGCCCGACGGAGGCGAGCCCGATGCGAACCGAGAGGTCCTCGGCCGCGGGGCGGTGGTCGATGTCGACCGCCACCACCGATTCCCACACGGCGTGCCGGACCACTTCTTCCCGGTCCCGCGGCGGTACGAACGCGGTGTCCAGCACCGGACTCATGAGGCGGGCCTTCCTGGTGCGGTACGGACGGAGTTCCCTGCGTGTGAAGGACGAACGGACCGTCGCCACGGTTCTCCCCGCGGTGGCGACGGGATCGCTGCGCGTACGGAGAAGTTCCCTGCACGCACGACACAGTGCGATGCCCACGGCGAACCTAGGGTCCGTTGGCGGGGCCGTCACCAGGCCGCGTGACGACCACACCGACCGGAAGGACTGCATCGTGCGACGAGTACCGAGGACGCCCGGCCTGCGGAAGGGGACGAGGGGAGCTCTGGCGCTCCTCTTCACCGCCGGCCTGACCGCCGGCCCGGCGATGACCACGCCCGCCTACGCCGCGTACGGCCCCTGCAACACCACCTCGTGGCGGGACGTGCCCTCCCTCGGCGGAAGCAACGAGTACCGGATCCCGGCCCGCACGGGCAACGGGCTCTCCTGCTACCTGCGCTACTTCGAGGGCGCCGACGCGGCGGTCGAAGAGCTCCAGAAGGCCATCGTCATCTGCTACGGCGGCACATGGGCCTCGGAGCGGATCACCCGGTCCGGTGGCTTCGACGGCGTCTACGGCACGGGCACGGTCGAGGCCGTCGAGTGGCTCCAGAAGAACCGGCTCGGACTCTCCGCCAGCGCCGACGGCGTCTACGGCCCCGAGACCCGCAGCCGCATGCGCTGGCCGCACTACTACGACCGTGGCGCGCTCCTCTACAGCTGCACCAACCCGTCGACGCTCTGACCTGGGGGCCGCGGGGCTCATCCCCGCTTCGGCGGCAGGCAGGAGGCCGACGGCGGTCTGCCCTCCGGCCAGGCGATCTGGACGAAGCGCTGGCTGCCGTCCTGGGCGAGTTCCACGATCGGGACCGCCTTGTTGTAGGGGTTCCCGTAGTTGTCCAGGCAGATCCAGCCGCTCGCCCCCTGCACCCGCAGCGAGCCCTTGACCTGCGGCCACTGGGTGACCACGTCGGCGAGTTCCGGGTACTGCGCGCCCTGCGGGGTCGCCTGGCGGATCGCGTGCACCGCCGTCGCCATCGCGTCGTACGCGACGATCGCCTGGCCGTCCGCGAGCGGCACCGGCTCCTTCGACGCACGGGCGATGTCCGTCACGAAGGTCGAGTACGCCACCACCGAACCGCCCGTCGCCGGGACCTTCCGCCCCGCCCCCGGCTTCCACGCGTCCGGGTGGGCGAGCGCCGCGTACCGCACGGTCAGCTTCGCCTTCAGGGCGCTCCGGTCGAGCTTCTCGTCCGCGCCCAGGTACGAGCCCTCGTCGCCGGTCAGGATCGTGAAGGCGCGGTCGAGGCAGCCGCGCGAGCCGAGCGCGTTGATGAACTGGCGCAGCTGGGTGTGGCGGCCCGCGAAGAAGACCGTCTCGGCGCGGGTGTCGCAGATGAGATGGGTGATCTGCCGGAAGGTGTTGGCGGTGGTGCCCTCGTCGGTGGGGTCGGCGGGCGAGGTGAAGAGCTGCGGCTCGTAGGGCGCGCCCTTGAGGGAGGCGGCGAAGGCGGACTTGAGGGTGTCGGTGTAGTGGTCGCCGCTGCGGGTGTCCTGGACGAGGAGGGCCTTGGCGGCGTCGACGCGGCCGAAGTTCGCGAGGGCCTTGGCCTCGTCGTTGTTGGTGGGGGAGACGCGGGCGAGGCCGGGGTAGCGGTTGTGTCCGGGGCCCGGGCCGTTGGCGATGTCGTCGGCGGTGATGGTGGTGCCGACGACGGCGATCCCGGCGCCGGTGAGGGCGGTCACCGACTCGCGCACCTCGGTGGAGGAGGTGGCGACCCCGGAGACGGCCCGCAGCCGGTCGGGGGCGCCGGTCATGCCGATGAGCCGGTCGACGGTGCCGCGCCAGTGGGCGTTTCCCTTGCCGGTGTTGGCGAGGACGAGGCGGATCTTCGGGGTCTCGCTGTTGGACTCGTGGTTGGCCCGGTACTGGTAGGCGTACGCGCCCTGGACCTCGTGCAGCACCTTGACCCGCATGCCGCTGTCGGTGGAGGTCAGCGGCAGGAGGACGGCGACGGTGGCGTACTCGCCGGGCTTGAGCGAGGCGTTCTCGGCGCCGATGGCCCGGGCGACCTCGGCGAGTTCGGGTATGCCGAAGGCGTGGCCGTCGCCGTTGACGCCGACGCATTCGCCGCTGCCCTCGGGTCTCTCGACCCCCGCGGCGCAGGAACGGTCCTCCGGGGTGGTGATCCGGACGACGGCGTACCCGCCGAGGCCGAGGACGACGGCGGCGGTGACGACGGACGCGACGAGCTTCTGGCGGGGGGTGCGGACGCGGCGCCGCAGCCGGTCGAGCGGTCGGCCGATGCGCGGGGCGGTCGGGCGGTCGGGCATGGCGTCAGACTCCGTCCTCGCGGCCCGGCGGCAGCGACGGCTCCCGCCAGGCACGGATGTCGCGCGGCCAGTGGGTGGCCGCGTCCCAGAGCGAACCGCTGCCCGTCAGATGGCGGCCGGAGAGCCGGCGCAGTTCGTGCGCGAGGCGGTCGGCCACCTCGTCGTCGGGCAGTGCGAGCGGATCGGTCAGCAGCCATACGGCATGCAGCAGTCGCCGTACGGACAGGTGGAGTTCGGTGGTGTCGTGGTCGAGTCCGGGAGGCAGGGCGTCGGTCGCGGCGCCCCTCGTCCCTTCCGCGGGCCGTTGGCCGAGGGCGATCGCCCGGCGCGGGTCCGGCCCGGTCCTGCCGTGCTCGCGGGGGTACGGGGCGGAGCCGATGAACCGCAGGCGCCCCAGCCAGCCGAGGACGTCCCGCTCGGGGAAGGTGAGCCGCAGCTGGGTGACGGCCTCCTCGGTGCGGCCGAGGGCCAGGTCGTGATGGAGGCGGTACGGGCCGGGCTCGGGGCCGTAGTGCCGGTGCAGGGTCTCGTGGACGGCGTGCCAGGCCGCGTACCGGGGATGGTCGCCGTCCTCGAAACGGAGGCGGTGCAGCAGCAGGGCGCGCAGCAGCGGGTCGGCGACGAAGTGGCCCGAGCCCGGTTCGGAGGCGGCCCAGTCCTCGGCGCGCAGCTGGTCGCGGACGCGCAGCGCCACGTCCCCGTCCAGGGACTCGCCCTGGAGCCGGGCGTGGGCGAGCATCCGGGCGGACTCCTCGTCGTGGGCGGCGGCGAGCACGGCGTACGGGCCGGGCCGCCGCACCGGGAGGAGTTCGGCGAGGAGGGTGGGGGCGACGGGCACCGGCGGGGCGTCCTCGCGGAGCTCCACGGTCAGGTCGAGCAGCCCGCCCGGGGTGAGGCCGGCCCGCAGGTGGGCCGGGGCCTCTCCGGCGGCCTGGCCGAGGAGCGCGACGCCGAGCGGCCGGCCGCCGGTCAACCGGTGGACGGCACGCGCGAGTTCGGTGGGCGTCCGGCCGGCCGGGTCGTGGTGGTCGAAGGCGGAGCGGGTCTGGGAGGGGGAGAGCGGGGTGAGTTCCACGGCGAGGATGCCGGAGCCGACGCGGGCGTCGCGCGGGCTGGGCGCCCGGTGCGCGGTCTCCGGCAGCCGGGTCCTGGTGGCGTTGCGCAGTCCCTCGTGCTCGCGGACCCGGGAGGCGGCGAGGATGACGACCCGGTCGCGGCGGCCCTCGGAGCGGGCGCGCAGCACCGGTTCGACGAGCTGCCGGCCGAGCGGTTCGTGGGCGTTGTCCAGGAGGATCAGCGGGCGGCCGATCCGGCCGCCGCGCCGGATCCCCACGTACGGGTGGAGGAGGTCCTCGGTCAGCGCGCCGACGAGGAAGCCCTCCGCCTCGGCGCGGCGCCGGCCGCCCTGCTCGAAGTCGATCGCGAGCTGCTGGAGCCCCGCCTTGCCGCGTCCGCCGGCGTTGCGGTAGGCGCCGTACCAGCTCTCCGAGGCGCGCTGGAGGCGGCCGAACACCTCCTCGAGGACGGTCTCCACGGTCGCCTCCGCGAGGAGTCCGGCGAGCGGGACGGTGGCCTCGGCGAACGTGGCGGCCAGCTTGGCGAGCACCTTGCCGACCCAGTGGGTGGCCGCGCCCCGGGTCGGGTCGACGGTCGCGAGGAGCGGCCCGAGCCGCTGGAGGTCGCGCCGGGCCCGCTCGTCGTCCTCCTGCGACCAGCCGAGCGAGGCGACCGCGACGAGGCCGAGCGACACCCGGGGGAACTTCACCGGCCGCGCGCCGAGCACCTTCGGCGACAGCTGTACGGCGAGCTCGGCGAGGGCCCCGGTGAGCGGGGTCCAGCCGGGCCCGTGGTCGGCGGGCGGCTCGATGTGGGCGCAGTCGAGGAGCGCCAGCGGCGTGTACCCCTTGTAGCGGTTGCGGACCTCCTTGAGCAGGGCGGTCTTGCCCGTACCGCGCCCGCCGGTGAAGACGGTGACCGGCGGATCGTCACCGTGCTCGAACGGCACCCGGGAGGCGCCGTGCTTCGTGAGGCCGCTGAGGCGCGCGACCAGTCCGGCATCGTGCAAGGCCGCCTCGCGGCCGTACAGCTCCCTGTCCACGACCTGCCACCCCCGTCACAGTCAACTCAAGGATATCGACGGTGTGTTGGGAAAGCGGTCGGCTTTTCGAGTCTGTTCCGCACCTGTTGTCAGTCCGTGGCGATCGCGTCGAGCTGGGCCCGCAGATATCCGTGCGACTCGATGCCGTGGATCGTCGTCCCGGGCGTGCACTCGTAGAAGTACACGAGCGACATCAGCTCCTCCGCGGGGGCCTCGGCCGGCGGCGGCAGCACCCGGTGGCGTCCCGAACGCCAGCGGCCGCCGGTCCAACCGGCCATGAGGTCACCGATGTTGACGGTGAAGGCGGCCGGGTCGTACGGGGCGTCCTGCCAGCCGCCCGCGTCGGTGAAGACCTGCAGACCGCCCTTGCCGGCCTCCCGGTCAAGCACGGTGACCGTGCCGAAGTCCGTGTGCGGGCCGATGCGGAACTGGCCGGGCTCCGGCTCGCCCGTCCGCTCCCGCCCCGGGTACCAGTTGATGTTGAAGCCGAAGGTGGGGTGCCCGGTGTGCCGGGTGAAGAAGTCCCGCTCCTCGCCGAGGGCCTCGCCGAGCAGGTCCAGGACCCGGTCCGAGAGCGCCTTCATCTCCGCCAGATACGTCTCCACCAGCGGTTTCAGCTCGGGGATCTCGGCGGGCCAGGAGTTCGGCAGGAACCATTCGGCGTCCACGGCCGGGTCGCCGGTCGGTTCGTCCGCCGCGAAGGACAGCGACTCCTTCAGGTCCGGCGGCGTCGCCGTGCCCTCCGCGTATCCGTTGGCCTCGGCGCCGGGCCCGAGCCAGCCCCGGCCGCCGACCCGCACGGCGTACGGCTCCTTCGCGGCGGACGGGAGGTGGAAGAAGCGGCGGGCGGCCGCGCGGATCCCGGCCCGGAGCCCGGGGTCGACACCGTGGCCGGTGACGAGGAGGAACCCGGCCTCGCGCAGGGCGCGGTCGACGGCGGGCAGCTGCGGGGCGGCGTCACGGGTCAGATCGACGGTGGGGAGCCGCGCCGCGCCCGCGCCGCCGGGGCCTGTTCCGTGGCGTGCCCCGCCCGGGCCGCCGTCGCCCGTTCCGCGGCGCGCCCCGCCCGGGCCTCTGTCGCCCGTTCCGTCGCGCTTCCGCTCGCCCGTCCCGTCACTCATCGCCGATGTCCTCGTTCCAGAGAGCCGGCTGCTCGGCGATGAACTCCCGCATCAGCGCCGTGCACGCGGGGTCGTCGAGGACGAAGACCTCGACCCCGTGCCCCGCCAGCCAGTCGTGCCCGCCGTGGAAGGTCTCGGCCTCCCCGACGACCACCCGCGAGATCCCGAACTGCCGCACCAGACCGGAGCAGTACCAGCAGGGCGAGAGGGTCGTCACCATCGTCGTGCCCCGGTACGAGCGCTGCCGGCCGGCGGCCCGGAAGGCGGCGGTCTCCGCGTGCGCCGACGGATCCCCGTCCTGCACCCGCCGGTTGTGCCCGCGCCCGAGCAGCGCGCCGTCCGCCCCGTACAGCGCGGCCCCGATCGGGATCCCGCCCTCGGCGAGCCCGGCGCGGGCCTCGGCGACAGCCGTCGCGAGCCACCGCCGGGCGCTCTCCCTGCTGAGACGCTCGTCCATGCCGGATCTCTTCCCCGCCACGGACGAGGCCTCACCTCGGACGGGCCGCGTTAGCCGGGGGGACGTAACGGAGCCGTCCGCTCTCGTCCGGCACCCGGGTGAAGCCGGCCGCTTCGAGGAGGGCCGCGCTCTTCCGTGCTGTCCGTCGGCCCCACACGTGGAGGGGCAGCATGAGGACGACGGTCCCCGCCCAGGTGACAGCGGCGATGGTGAGGACGGAGTCCCAGCCGTCACCGAAGTCCGCCCCGACGTCGAGGGCGGCGAGGACGAGGGGCACGCAGAGGAGCCAGAGGACCTCCTTCCGGTACCTCCGCTCGAGGTCGGACAGCATCCTGGCCCTGAGGAGCGCGAACGTCTCGAGGTCGGTCGCAGGCAGGGGTCCTTCTTCGGTGGCCCGCGGGTATCTGCTCCAGTTCTCCGCGGCGAGTTCCCGCGCCCGCGGACGGAGGTCCGGCACGAGGTACAGGGTGAAGCTGGTTCCTCCCTGCCGTAAGTCCGCGTACGCGTAGCCGAACTGCTCGGCCAGCAGCGTCAATCGGGCGAGTTTCTTCAAGGAGGCCGAGCCCGCGACGAGCGCGACCGGCCTCCCGCCCGCCATCAGCCGCAGCATCTTCCGTTCCAGTCTCTTCCCCACTGCTCCCCCTCACCTTCGGAACTCCAGTCACTCTCACACCAGAACCCTTGTGCGAGGTTCCCTCCGGTCGGTGATCGACGTCGTCCCCTCCGCCGATCGGCTGAGGACCGGAGCCCCACCGGCCCGGCGCCCGGGGGAGGGGCGGTCGGCGGACCTAGCCTGCGGGGTGCTCCGCCGGTCGGCGGGGTGTTTCGCCGCTCTACCGAGAGGTCTTCCATGCGTTCCCTGCTGACCGTCCTCGCCACCGGTGCCCTCGTCCTCGGCGCCGCCGGCATCGCGAGCGCCGACGTCCACGTCGAGCTCGAGCCGGAGGCCTCGCACACCGTCGTCTTCGGCGACTGGCTCCAGTTCGCGCACGACGACGTCTTCAACGCCGGTCACGACAACACCGTCGGCTCCGACAACTGAGCCCCCTCCCGGACCGTCGACCGCCGTGCGCGGCGGCGGTCCGGGAGGCTCCCACCGGCAGTCATCGCCGCTGCCGATGGGCCCCATCGGCAGGTCCCCCCACTGGCTCGTGGACCCGGATCCGGGCCGCTCGTAGCGTCGTCGTCATGAGAAACGAGACCAGGGGAACCGTCGAACTCACCCTCGCCATGGTGCTCTCCGGCACCCTCGGCATCTTCGTCGTGGAGTCGGGGGCGTCCCCCTTCAACGTGGTGTTCTTCCGGTGCCTCTTCGGGGCCGCCGCCCTCGGCGCGTACAGCCTGGCCCGCGGCTACTTCACCGGCCACGGCCTCACCCCGAGGACGTTCGGCCTCGCCGCGCTCGGCGGGGTGTTCATCGTCTTCAACTGGGTGCTGCTCTTCGAGGCGTACGAGGCCACCTCGATCTCCTTCGCCACCGTCGTCTACCACACGCAGCCGTTCTTCCTGGTGGTGTTCGGCGCCGTGCTGTTCCGGGAGCGGATCACCGCCGCGAAGTTCGGCTGGCTCGCCGTCGCGTTCGCCGGGCTCGTGCTGGTGTCCGGGATACGGCCCGGCGACACCGCGTCCCTCAAGGGCCTCGGGCTCGCGCTCGGCGCCGCCGTCCTCTACGCCCTGTCGACGATCGTCACCAAGCGGATCACCGGCGTACGGCCGCATCTGATCGCCCTCGTCCAGGTCCTGGTCGGCATCCCGCTGCTGCTCCCGTTCGCCGACTTCGGCGCCGCGTCGGAGCTCGGTGCGGGCTGGGGATGGCTCGCGGGCCTCGGGATCGTCCACACCGGGCTGATGTACGTCCTCATGTACGCCGCGTACGCCAAGCTGCCCACCGCCAAGATCGCCGTGCTGGCCTTCACCTACCCCGCCGTCGCCATGGGCGCCGACTGGGCCGCGTACGGGCACCACATCGGGCTGGTCCAGGCGCTCGGCGTTCCCCTGATCGTCCTCGCCAGCCTCAAGGTCACCCTTGCTGCTCGGACACCAGTCGCCGCGCCTGCTCCACGAACAGACGGACATGTGCCGGAAGCCGCTTCCCCCGTCGCCACGCGAGTTGGGTGAAGAGGGTGAACGGCGCCTCCCAGGCCAGCGGGACCAGCGTTCCCTCCGACAGTTCCGCCGCGACGGCCACCCGGGGCAGCAGCGCCACCCCGAGTCCCGCGGCCACCCCGCGCTTGGTCGCCTCGATCGTGCCGAACTCCATGAACGGCGGCGCCCACTCCCGCAGCTCCGCCTCGAACAGGTCGCGGTACGGGCAGCCCGGCTCGGTGCCCACCAGCTGCGCCCCGGCCAGGTCCGCGGCGGTCAGCCCGGTACGCCCCACCAGGGGATGGCCGGGACCCGCCACCAGGACCAGGGGCTCGGGCGC
This sequence comes from Streptomyces sp. CB02009, assembly GCF_001905825.1. Lineage (GTDB taxonomy): Bacteria > Actinomycetota > Actinomycetes > Streptomycetales > Streptomycetaceae > Streptomyces. The sequence continues at coordinate 394,544 of NZ_LIVV01000009.1, read as the reverse complement.
GAGGACCTCCGACTCCAGGCCCTCGTGCTCGGTGTCGGGCTCCATCAGGAAGCCGACGTCGTACGTGCCCTGCCGCAGCGCCTGCCGGGTCTCGTCGCCCAGGGTGGGCCGCAGGGTGAGGCGGACCCCCGGGTAGCGGTGGTGGAAGTACTCGAGGAGCGGCGGCAGCCGGTAGGAGGTCAGGGACTCCATGGTGCCGATGGCGATCGTGCCGGCCGGCTCGGCCGCGACGGCGACGGCGGTACGGGCCTCCTCGGCCAGCTCGCCCATGCGGCGGGCGTACGGCACGAGCCGCTCCCCGGCCTCGGTCAGCCGGATGCGGCTGCCGAGCCGCTCGAAGAGCTCCACGCCGAGCGAGGACTCCAGGGACCGGATCTGACCGGTGACGCTGGACTGCGCGTACCCGAGTTCGGCGGCGGCCCGGGTGAAGGAGAGGACGGTGGCGACCTTCTCGAAGGTGGCCAGGAGCCGCAGCTCCATCAGCTCTCGGTGTCCTCGCCGCGCTCGCGCCGCCTCAGTTCCTCCTCGCGGCGGCGGAGGTCCGCCTCCCGGGCCCTGAGGTCCTCGTCGTCCGGCCGCCCGGTCTGCCCCTCGTCCTTGAGGGACTTCAGGAACTCGGGGTTGTCGTCGGGGGCGACCCAGCCGCCCGCGCCGCCCCGGGTCCGCGGCCGCCGGTCCTTGCCCGCGACGATCCAGCCGATCGCGCCGACCACCGAGAACAGCAGGACGACGATGGCCCAGACCGGCTTCGGAAGGTGCTTGACCTCTTCCTCCGGGGTGTTCAGGCAGTCGATGAAGGCGTAGATCATCAGCGCCAGCGGGATGATGAACAGCAGCGCCCTGAGCATGTGGGACAGCCCCTTGGAAGCAGAGATGGGGCTCGTTTCGACCGCCCCGGTGACAGGCCCAGCGTAGCCCGTGGCGGATACTGGCCCCTATGGCTTACGACGATCTCCGCTCGCTGCTCAGGGCCCTCGAGCGCGAAGGCGACCTCAAGCGCATCAAGGCCGAAGTCGACCCGTACCTGGAGGTCGGGGAGATCGTCGACCGGGTGAACAAGGCAGGGGGCCCGGCGCTTCTCTTCGAGAACGTCAAGGGCTCCTCGATGCCCCTCGCGATGAACGTCTTCGGGACCGACCGCCGACTGCTCAAGGCCCTCGGCCTGAAGTCGTACGGCGAGATCAGCGAGAAGATCGGCGGGCTGCTCAAGCCCGAGCTCCCGCAGGGTTTCGTCGGCGTCCGCGAGGCCTTCGGCAAGCTCGGCTCGATGGTCCACGTGCCGCCGAAGAAGGTGAAGTCCGACGACGCCCCCGTGCAGGAGGTCGTCCTGACCGGGGACGACGTCGACCTCGACCTCCTCCCCGCCCTCTTCACCTGGCCGAAGGACGGCGGCTCCTTCTTCAACCTGGGCCTCACCCACACGAAGCACCCGGAGACCGGGGTCCGGAACCTCGGGCTCTACCGGCTCCAGCGGCACGACAAGCGCACCATCGGCATGCACTGGCAGATCCACAAGGACAGCCGCAACCACTACGCCGTCGCGGCGGCGAAGGGCGAGCGGCTGCCGGTCGCGATCGCCTTCGGCTGCCCGCCGGCCGTGACGTACGCCTCGACCGCCCCGCTGCCCGGCGACATCGACGAGTACCTCTTCGCCGGCTTCGTGCAGGGCAAGCGGATCGAGATGGTCGACTGCAAGACCGTGCCGCTCCAGGTCCCGGCCAACGCCGAGGTCGTCGTCGAGGGCTGGCTGGAGCCGGGGGAGATGCTGCCGGAGGGTCCCTTCGGCGACCACACCGGCTTCTACACGCCGCAGGAGCCCTTCCCGGCGCTGAAGATCGACTGCATCACGATGCGGAAGCGCCCGCTGCTCCAGTCGATCGTCGTCGGCCGGCCGCCGACCGAGGACGGTCCGCTCGGCCGCGCGACGGAGCGTTTCTTCCTGCCGCTCCTCAAGATCATCGTGCCGGACATCGTCGACTACCACCTGCCGGAGTCGGGCGGCTTCCACAACTGCGCGATCGTCTCGATCGACAAGAAGTACCCGAAGCACGCGCAGAAGGTCATGCACGCCATCTGGGGCGCGCACATGATGTCGCTGACCAAGCTGATCATCGTGGTCGACAAGGACTGCGACGTCCACGACCTGCACGAGGTGTCCTGGCGGGCCCTCGGCAACACCGACTACGCCCGTGACCTCACGGTCGTCGAGGGGCCGGTCGACCACCTCGACCATGCCTCCTACCAGCAGTTCTGGGGCGGCAAGGCGGGCATCGACGCCACGAAGAAGCTGCCCGAGGAGGGGTACACCCGCGACGGCGGCTGGCCGGACATGGTCGAGTCGGACCCGGCGACGGCCGCCCTCGTGGACCGCCGCTGGAAGGAGTACGGGCTGTGACCACGGCCGCCGTGCCCGGCGCACAGCCGGGGCGTACGAAGGCGTTCCTGCGCCTGGTGATGATCGAGCACTCGGTGTTCGCGCTGCCCTTCGCGTACACCGCCGCGCTCACCGCCATGTACCAGGTGGACAAGGACATCCACTGGTGGACGCTGTTCCTCGTCACCGTCTGCATGGTGGGGCTGCGGACCTTCGCCATGGCCTGCAACCGGATCATCGACCGCGAGATCGACGCGCGCAACCCGCGCACCGCCCAGCGCGAGCTGGTGACCGGGGCCGTGTCCGTGCGCTCGGCGTGGACCGGGGCCGGGATCGCCGTCGTCGTCTTCCTCGGCGCCGCCGCCCTGCTCAACCCGCTGTGCCTGGCCCTCGCGCCGCTCGCCGTCATCCCGATGGTCGTCTATCCGTACGGCAAGCGGTTCACCAACTTCCCGCACGCCATCCTGGGCCTCGCCCAGGCCATCGGGCCCATCGGCGCCTGGCTCGCGGTGACCGGCGAGTGGTCCTGGGACGCGGTCATCCTGGGCCTCGCGGTGGGCGTCTGGATCGGCGGCTTCGACCTGATCTTCGCCTGCCAGGACGTGCAGGCGGACCGGGCCGGGGGCGTCATGTCCGTACCGGCGCGCTTCGGTATCCCGGCGGCGCTGTGGGGCGCCCGCGCCTCCGCGGTCGTCACCACGGGCCTGCTCGTCTGGTACGCCCTCGCGACCGGTGCCGGTCTCTTCTTCTGGGTCGGCCTCGTGATCGTGGCGGCCGCGTTCTGCTACGAGCACTCGATCGTGAAGCCGCACGACCTGTCGCGGCTGAACCGGGCGTTCTTCACGGTGAACGGTTTCATCGGCATGGCGCTGTTCGTGTGCGCCCTCCTCGACCTGCTGGTCCGCGGACTCACCCCGTAGGCGGTGAGAGCCGCGCCCGGGCCTGGCTTTTCCCGGCCGGATAGGCTCTCTGTCGTGGAGTCGCAGGAGATGAAGAGTCGTCGGCCCTGGGTGGTGGGGGTTTCCGGGGCGTCGGGTACGCCGTACGCCGCCGCCGTTCTGCGGGGCCTCCTCGCCGCCGGGGAGAGCGTCGACCTCGTGGTGTCGCGGGCCTCGCGGCTCACGCTGCTCGACGAGACGGGCATCTCGTTCCGCGACGCGCACTGGCGCGAGGACCTGGCGGCCTGGCTGGCGCGGGGCGCGGACGGGAAGCCGGACACCTTCGACATGGCGGACGCCCTCGGCGACGTGCGGTACTGGGCGGCCGGCGATCTGGCCGCGGGGCCGTCCTCGGGGTCGTACCCGGCGAAGGGGATGCTGGTGGTGCCGGCCTCGACCGCGGCGGTGGCGGGAGTGGCACTGGGGCTCTCGAAGGACCTGCTGCAGCGGACCGCGAGCGTGACGCTGAAGGAGCGGCGGCCGCTGGTCGTCGCCGTGCGGGAGACCCCGCTGAACGGGCAGACGCTCAAGCACATGGTGGCGCTGGACGAGGCGGGAGCCGTGGTGCTGCCCGCCTCTCCGGCGTTCTACGCGGGGGCGACGCACATCCAGGATCTGGTGGACTTCGTCGCCGGGCGGGTGCTCGACGCGGCAGGGGTGCCGCATCGGCTGTACCGCCGGTGGGAGGGAGAGCTCGGTGGAGCGACCCCCCGGTCCGGTTAGCGCTTCTTGGCGTGCTTCTTGTCGGCACGCTTCGAGGCGGCGGTGGGCTGGTGGGCACGCGAGCGGTTGGCCAGGTCCTGCAGCTCGCGCATGCGTGCGTAGGCCATCTCGATCGTGTACACGGTGAACACCACTCCTGAAAGATCGTCTTTGATCGTCTAAAAGATTCACAGGGTGTCTTCCCTGTGTACCTTAGATTCTATACCTAAACTCGCGGTATCGCTGGACAATGGAAGGCTTCATACCTATGGACGCCGTGGACAGGCAGCTCATCCAGGCTCTGCGCGAGAACGGTCGTGCCTCGTACGCCGAGCTCGGCCGGCTCGTCGGGCTCTCCGGCCCCTCTGTCACCGACCGCATCAACCGCCTTGAGGCTGCCGGAGTCATCACCGGCTACCGCGCCACCGTCGACGCCGCCTCGCTCGGCCTCGGCGTCACCGCCCTCATCGGCATCTCCCTCTCCGACGCCGCCGACCACGAGGACGTGGCCCGACGGCTGAAGGACCTCGCCGAGATCGAGGACTGCTGGTTCATCGCCGGCGACGACTCGTTCATGCTCAAGGTGCGCGTCAGCGACGTCGACGGCCTGGAGAAGACGATCCGCCGCCTCAGCGGCACCAAGGGCGTCTCCCGCACCCGGACGACGATCGTGCTCTCCACGAAGTGGGAGAACCGGGTCGGAGAGCTGCCCGAAGAGGGCTGAGAGTACGGTTGGCACGGCGTAATTCGGAGAAAAGGGAGGCGGCCGTACATGGATGTGGGCCTCAAGCGCGAACTTGAGCAGAAGGTCCGGGACGGTGAGCGGCTGAGCCGCGAGGACGGCATCGCCCTGTACGAGTCCGACGACCTCGCCTGGCTCGGCGGTCTGGCCCACGAGGTCCGGACCCGCAAGAACGGCGACGTGGTGCATTTCAATGTCAACCGGCATCTGAACATGACCAACGTCTGCACCGCCTCCTGCGCCTACTGCTCGTTCCAGCGCAAGCCGGGCGAGAAGGACGCGTACACCATGCGCATCGAGGAGGCCGTGCGCCTCGCGAAGGCGATGGAGAACGAGAACCTCACCGAGCTGCACATCGTCAACGGGTTGCACCCCAACCTGCCCTGGCGGTACTACCCGCGCTCCCTCTCCGAGCTGAAGAAGGCCCTGCCGAACGTCTCGCTCAAGGCCTTCACCGCCACCGAGATCCACCACTTCGAGACCATCTCGGGGATGTCGGCCTCCGACATCCTCGACGAGCTCATCGAGGCCGGTCTGGAGTCCCTCACCGGCGGCGGCGCCGAGATCTTCGACTGGGAGGTCCGGCAGCACATCGTGGACCACCGCACCCACTGGGAGGACTGGTCCCGGATCCACCGCCTCGCGCACGAGAAGGGGCTCAAGACCCCCAGCACGATGCTGTACGGGCACATCGAGGAGCCTCGGCACCGCGTGGACCACGTGCTGCGGCTGCGTGAGCTGCAGGACGAGACCGGCGGCTTCCAGGTCTTCATCCCGCTGCGCTACCAGCACGACTTCGTGGACATGCAGGACGGCAAGGTCCGCAACAAGCTCCAGGCGCGCACCACCATGGCGACCGGCGCCGAGGCCCTGAAGACCTTCGCGGTCTCCCGGCTCCTCTTCGACAACGTGCCGCACGTCAAGGTCTTCTGGGTCATGCACGGCGTCCAGACGGCGCAGCTCGCGCTCCAGCACGGCGCCGACGACATGGACGGCTCGGTCGTCGAGTACAAGATCACGCACGACGCCGACAACTACGGCACGCCGAACAAGCTGGGCCGCGAGGACCTGCTCGAGCTGATCCGCGACGCCGGCTTCCGCCCGGTCGAGCGGAACACCCGGTACGAGATCATCCGCGAGTACCCGGGGCCGGACGCGGAGCGGCGCGAGACGCCGCAGGCGATGCGGTTCTGATTCCGCGGGCGGGCGCGGTCCTGGGTCCGCGGCCGACGCGGTCCTGAGTCCGCGGGCCGGTCGCGAGGACGGACGGAGGAAGGGCCGGTGGGATCACCCACCGGCCCTTCTCTCATTCCGCCGGGTGCTCCACCGGCGCTTCGCTCATCCCGCCGTGTGCTCCACCGGGATCCACAGCTCCGCCGCGGCCGTCGTCCAGTCCTCCGAGGGGCGGAGGCTCATGATCTCGGGGCCCGGCCTGATCGCGTACGGGTTGGACGGGAACCACTGGGTGAAGATGTCCCGCCACAGGTGCTGCACGGCCTCCGGGAGCGGGCCCTCGTTCTCGAAGACCGCCCAGGTGCCGGCCGGCACGTCGAGCACCTCGAACTCCGCCGGTGCCTCGGCGTCGCTCACCACCGCGTGCCAGTAGTCGAGCTGGGCGCCCTCCTCCCGGCTGTCGGTGAGGTGCACGACCGCCGAGACGACCCCCCGGGGCTCCTGGTCCGAGAGGCGCCCGAGCCGCTCGATCGCCTCCTGGCCGAGGGACCGGATGTGCGCGGCGATCGCCGGGTTCTCCCCCTCGTGGACCAGCGGGACCCGGGCCTTCCGCCCGACGACCCGGAGGTCCTTCTTCTCCACGACCCTGTACCGCATGCTGCTGTTCCCTTCGACGACGAGTCGGAAGGACATCCGCGGCTGGGCGTTGAGCGCGGCCCCGCTGCGGCGTGCCTCGCCGGGGCCGACCCCGTGCACCGCGCGGAACGCGCGGGCGAAGGCCTCCCCGGAGCCGTAGCCGTGGCGCACCGCGATCTCCAGGAGCGTCCGTTCCCCGGCGAGCACCTCGGCACCCGCGACGGTGAGCCGCCGGCGCCGTACGTACTCCGACAGGGGCATGCCGGCGAGCGCCGAGAACATGCGCCGGAAGTGGTGCTCCGAGGTCGTCGCGATCCGGGCGAGCCCGGCCGGGTCGAGGTCGCCGTGGACCTCGGTGACGAGGTGCTCCTCAATGTGGTCGAGTGCCTGGTTGAGCCGCTCCAGCACGTGGTCCGTCCTTCCCTTTTCCTTGCTCTCACCGTAGGAAGAGGCCAGGAGCCCGGACCCGACTTCCTGTGTCCGGTCCTGTCAGGTGAGCGGCAGCAGCATGACGATGTCGTCGCGGTCGTCCCCGGGGGCGACCCGGATCGCGTCGGGGACGCGGCCGACCTCCTTGTAGCCGCACTTGGCGTAGAAGCCGTCGACGCCGGTGCCGCCCCGGCAGGTCAGCCGGACGGCCTCGATGCCCTCGAAGCCGCCGGCGGTCCGGGCGGTGTGCTCGACCGCGGCCATGAGGTCGCGGCCGTATCCCCTGCCCTGGTGCCGGGGGTCGACCATCACCGTGTAGAGCCACACCCAGTGCTGCATCAGGGGGTGGGTGTTGAAGGTGAAGAACGCGGTGGCGGCGACCGCGCCGTCCTCGTCGCGGCCGACGAGCAGCCGCGTCCCGCCCTCGCTCATCGCGACGAGGTGCTTGAGCAGCGAGGGGCGGATCTCGTCGGGAGTGACGGGCGGGACGAAGCCGACCGCGCCGCCGGCGTTGGAGACGTCGGCCCAGAGGGCGAGCACGCCGTCGCGGAGGGCGGGGTCGATCGCCGGATCCACCTCAAACGTAAGGGTCATGGGGCGAGCTTAGCTATTACTTGCACGGTGCTCAAGGGGAGCCTCCGGGGTGCTCGCGAGGCCCCGCCCCCGGGGTGCCCCCGGAGCGCCGCCGGGGTCGTGCTTCACTGGAGGGGCTCTTGTCCCGTATGGGATCTTGGGAACTTTTCGGAACGTCGGAACGGAAGAGTGGGCTGACATGCTCCGCTACACGCTGATGCGTCTCGGCATCTTCGCCGGATGCTTCCTCGCCCTGTGGGGTCTCGTCTACATCGAGGTGCTGCCGCGCGGCCTCGGCGACTCGAACCTGCTCTGGGTCCTCGTCCTCGCCATCGTCATCTCCGCCCCGCTGAGCTTCGTCCTGCTGCGGAAGGTGCGCGACGAGGCGAGCGCCGAGGTCGTGGCGAAGGTCGACCGCGCGAAGGGCCGGCTGGCGGCGAACCGGTCCCAGGAGGACTAGTCCACACCGCCCGCCGCCCGTAAAGGCTGCGTAAGCTTGCTCACAGATCATCCGCCCCGGGCGGGAGCTTCCCAGGCTCCCGCCTGGGGCGTTCTGTGTTTCGGAGGCGAAACGGGGTTTCGCCTACCCCAAAGAAGGGCTTTGAGGTTCTCAAAGTTCAAGTGTTAACGTGTTCGACATGACGACAGCAGTGCGCCCCTCTCATGCCGCGAGCACCCCGCTCGTGGCGCGCCTGCACGTCGATCTGTGCCGCTGTATGTCCGCGGTCTGTTGCCGCGGGGTCTGACCCGGCATCATGCAGCGGCCCGCGTGAAAACGCGTGTGTGCCGCACCCCCGTCCCGTATTTCCCGATACGCACCTGTGGAGTGTGTCTGTGTCCGCGTCCGCGACCACACCCGAGAAGCAGTCCCCCGCTTCCTCGCGCATACCGAAGATCCCGTTCTGGGCCCAGATCATCGCCGGTCTGGTCCTCGGCGCCCTGCTCGGCTGGATCGCCCGCAGCCAGGACGTCTCCTGGCTGAAGGAGACCCTCGGCCAGGTCGGCGACATCTTCGTCCAGCTCCTGAAGCTGGCCGTCGCCCCGCTCGTCTTCTTCGCGATCCTGGTCTCGATCACCAACCTGCGGAAGGTGAACAACGCCGCCAGGCTCGCCACCCGCACCCTGCTCTGGTTCATGATCACCTCGCTGATCGCGGTGGCCATCGGCCTCGCCATCGGCCTGATCACCAACCCGGGCGCCGGCACCGGCCTCACCCCGCAGGACGGCAAGCTGCCGAAGCGCGAGGGCTCCTGGATCGACTTCCTGACCGGCATCATCCCGACGGACGTCATCACGCCGTTCACCGAGCTGAACGTCCTCCAGATCGTCTTCATGGCCGCCGTCGCCGGCATCGCCGCCCTCAAGCTCGGCGACCGGGCCAAGCCGATCCTCACGCTCTCCGAGTCGGTCCTGGAGCTCCTCCAGAAGGCCCTGTGGTGGGTCATCCGCCTCGCCCCGCTCGGCACCGTCGGCCTCATCGGCTTCGCCATCGCCGACTACGGCTGGGACCTGATCGGCAAGTACGCGACCTTCACCGCCGACGTCTACATCGGCTGCGCCCTGGTCATGTTCGGCGTCTACCCGCTGCTGCTTGCGACGGTCGCCAAGGTCAACCCGATCCAGTTCTACAAGGGCGCCTGGCCGGCCATCCAGCTGGCCTTCGTCTCCCGCTCCTCGGTCGGCACGATGCCGGTCACCCAGAAGGTCACCGAGCGCCTCGGCGTCCCGAAGGAGTACGCCTCCTTCGCCGTCCCGTTCGGCGCGACGACCAAGATGGACGGCTGCGCCGCGATCTACCCGGCGCTCGCCGCGATCTTCATCGCGCAGATCTTCGACGTGCAGCTCGGCATCGGCGACTACCTGCTGATCGCCTTCGTGTCGGTCATCGGCTCGGCGGCCACCGCAGGCCTGACGGGCGCGACGGTCATGCTGACCCTCACCCTCTCCACCCTGGGCCTCCCCCTGGAGGGCGTCGGCCTCCTGATGGCGATCGACCCGATCCTGGACATGATGCGCACGGCCACGAACGTCGCCGGCCAGGCGCTCGTCCCGGTGATCGTCTCCGCCCGCGAAAAGATCCTCGACCTCACGTCGTACGAGAACGCCTCGTCGTCCCCGATCGACGACCTGGTCGAGACCCGCGAGCCCCAGGAGAAGGTCGCCGTCGCGGCCTGACCCCTGTCGCACCACCCGCTCTGCGTGCCCCCTGCCCCGTCGGGCAGGGGGCACGTAGGCTTTCGGCGGGGCAGCCAGTGGATCTTGGGAGCAGGGGTGGGCCGCCATGGCCGGTGGTACCAGGGCGCGGCGGTTGCCGCGGGCCGTGCGGGAGCGGCAGATGGTGGACGCGGCCGTGCGCTGCTTCGCGCGGAGCGGCTACCAGGCCGCCTCCATGGACGAGATCGCCGAGTCGGCGGGGGTGTCGAAGCCGCTCGTCTACCTCTATCTGCACTCCAAGGAGGAGCTGTTCACCGTCGTCATCCGGCGGGAGGCGCAGGCGCTGCTCGGGGTCGTGGCCGAGGCGGTCGTCGACCGGACCGCGCCGCCCGACGAGCGGTTGTGGGCGGGGCTGATGGCCTTCTTCACCTTCGCCGCGGAGCATCCGGACTCCTGGACGGTGCTCAGCCGGCAGGCGCGGACGCACGGGGAGCCGTTCGCCGGGGAGGCGGCGCGGATGCGGGACGAGATCACGGCGTTCGTCGCGGGGCTGATCGGTGAGGCGGCGCGGGAGGCGCCGGGCGGTGCCGGGATCACCGGCCGGGACGTCGACGCGCTCGCGCAGGCGCTCGTCGGGTCCGCCGAGTCGCTGGCGAGCTGGGCCAACGAGACTCCGGGGGTGACGGCGAAGGAGGCGGCCGCGACGCTGATGAACTTCGCGTGGTCGGGTCTGGGGAACCTCATGAAAAGCGAGCGCTGGTCTCCCCGCTGACGCTTACCTCGCAGTAAGGTTACCGGCTAGTCAAGACTGTTGCAGAGTATGCAACGTGCCGGAGGGTGACCGCACTTCACCGCCGCACTACGCCAGTTCACCGCCGCACAATGCCCATTCAACGCCGCATGACCGCACTTCACCTCCGCACGACGCCCGTTCACCGACGTACGACCTCAGTTCATCGCGCAGACCGAGGAGCCGCACGTGTCCGTCGTCACCGCACCGTCCGGGAGCGAACCGGTCGAGCCGCACAAGACCCTGGTGGACGGGGTCGTCCGCGAGGTCTCCGTGCCCGCGCTCGTCCCCGCGATCCGCCGGGGCTCGCTCGCCGACCTGCCGTACGACAACGCCCGCCAGGACCCCGAGGCGGTGCTCTTCTCCCGCAAGGGGCCGGACGGGGTGTGGGCCGACGTCACCGCCTCCGCCTTCGCCGCCCAGGTCCACTCCGTCGCCAAGGGCCTCATCGCGCACGGCCTGCGGCCCGGCGACCGGCTCGCCCTCATGGCGCGGACCACCTACGAGTGGACGCTGATCGACTTCGCCGCCTGGGCCGCCGGGCTCGTCACCGTCCCCGTCTACCCGACCTCCTCCGCCTTCCAGACCCGCTGGATCCTCCAGGACTCCGGCGCCGCCGCCTGCGTCGTCGAGGACCCGGCCCAGGCCCGGCTCGTCTCCGCCGAGCGGCGGCAACTGCCCGGCCTCGCCCACCTCTGGGTCCTGGACACCGGCGCCGTCGACCAGCTCCGTGCGGCGGGCGCCCGGGTCGCCGACGAGGCCGTCACCGCCCGGCGCGGACTCCTCACCCCGGAGACCCTCGCCACCCTCATCTACACCTCGGGCACCACCGGCCGCCCCAAGGGCTGCGCCCTCACCCACGCCAACTTCTTCGCCGAGGTCGACAACGCGGTCCGGCTCCTCCACCCGGTCTTCGTCTCCGAGCACAAGGACCCGCCCGCCACGCTGCTCTTCCTGCCGCTCTCCCATGTCTTCGGGCGGATGGTGGCCATCGGCTGCGTCCGGGCCAAGGTCCGCGTCGGGCACGCCCCCTCGGTGGAGGGCCAGGAACTCCTCGACGACCTGGCCGGGTTCCGCCCCACCTTCCTCCTCGCCATCCCGTACGTCCTGGAGAAGGTCTTCCACTCCGCCCGCGCCACCGCCGAACGCGGCGGCAAGGCCGCCTCCTTCGACCGCGCCGCCCGGATCGCCCGCCGGTACGGACAGCAGGCGGCCCCCTCGCTCCCGCTGCGGGCCGCGCGGGCGCTCTACGACCCGCTCGTCTACCGGCGCATCCGGGCCGCGCTCGGCGGCCGGGTGAAGTACGTGCTCTCCGGCGGCTCCCCGCTCGGCGCGCACGTGTCGGAGTTCTTCGCCGGGGCGGGCGTGGAGGTCTTCGAGGGGTACGGCCTGACGGAGACCACGGCCGCGTCGACGGTGACCCCGCCCCGGCGGCCCCGCCCCGGCACGGTGGGCTGGCCGCTGCCCGGCACCTCGGTGCGGATCGCCGGCGACGGCGAGGTCTGGCTCAAGGGCGGTCATGTCTTCGCCGGGTACTGGGACGCCCAGCGCGGGGCGGCCGTGCCGTACACCGACGACGGCTGGTTCCCCACCGGGGACCTGGGCTCGCTCGACGCCGACGGCTATCTGCGGATCACCGGCCGCAAGAAGGACATCCTCATCACCTCGGCGGGGAAGAACGTGGCCCCGGCCCCGCTGGAGGACTGGCTGCGGGCCCATCCGCTGGTCGCCCAGTGCGTGGTCCTCGGCGACGACCGCCCGTACATCACGGCCCTGATCACCCTCGACCACGAGGGCCTGACGCACTGGCGGCGGATGCGGCACAAGGACCACCTGGCGCTCTGGGAGCTGACCCGGGACGAGGAGCTGCTCGCCGCGCTCGGGCGCGCGGTGGACGATGCCAACCGGCTGGTCTCCCGGGCGGAGTCGATCCGGGACTTCCGGGTCCTGAACGCCGAGTTCTCGGAGACCTCCGGTCATCTGACCCCGTCGCTCAAGCTCAAGCGGCGGGCGGTGCTGCGGGACTTCGCCCGGGAGATCGAGGAGATGTACGGCTCGGGAGCGGCCGAATAGCGGTCAGGGCCAGAGGAGTTCGCGGGTCCAGCCCTCGTCCGTGCGCCGGTAGCGGAGCCGGAGGTGGCGGCGTCGCGCGTCGCCCTGGAAGAACTCGACCTCGGCCGGCTCGACGAGGTAGAGCGTCCAGGTGGGGGCGGGGGCGTCCGGCTCCGCCTCGGCCCGGCGCCACGCCTCGGAGCTCGCCTCCGCGAGGGTCTCGGGGGAGTCGAGGAGCTCGCTCTGCCGGCCCACCAGGGCCGCGGCGAGGGCGCCGGTGGAGCGGGCGTGGAGGTCCTCGTACGCCTCCTCCGGCGTCCCGGTGGTGACATGGCCCCGGATCCGGACCTGGCGGCCCTGGGCCGGCCAGTAGAAGCCGAGGGCGGCCTCGGGGCGGGCGGCGAGCTGGCGGCCCTTGGCGCTGGTGGCGTGGGTGGCGAAGTGCCAGCCGCGCGCGTCGGCGTCGTGCAGCATCACCGTGCGGACGTCGGGCCTGCCGTCCTCGTCGACGGTGGCCAGGGAGAGGGTGTGCGGCTCGGTCTGGCCGGCCGCGACCGCCGCCGTGAACCAGTCGTGGAAGAGGGGGAGCGGCTCGGGCGGGGTGCCCGCCGGGTCGAAGGCGGGCAGCTCGGTGTCCCAGACCTTCAGGGAGCGCAGGGCGTGGTGGAAGTCGGTCATGAGGCCACGGTAGAGCGCGGGGCGGGTACGCTGCTCGTGAGCGGCGTCCGGTAGTCCACCAGCGGGACCGCGTTCGCCGCCGCCTGGATCTCGTCGCGGATCTTCCGGGCGATGAGGTTCTTCCACGGGGTCCTCGGCAGCGTGCGCACCATGAACATGCGCAGCGCGATCTTCCACCGGGAGCCGACGGTCATCTCCTTGACGAAGCCCTCGGCCATCCTCTGGTTCCGCTCCACTCCGGGCCGCATGTGCGCCTCGTAGCGCGCGAAGGCGACGCGGTGGTCGCCGCCGGCCCGGGCCAGTTCGCCCGCCAGGACGTACGCGCCGGTGAGGGCGAGTCCGGTGCCCTGGCCGGAGGCGGGGGAGGAGCAGTGGGCGGCGTCGCCGAGGAGGACGACGCGCCCCTTCGACCAGCGGTCCATCTCGATCAGGGAGAGGGAGTCGAAGTAGAGGTCGTCGGCGTCGGCGGCGTGGCCGAGGAGCCGGGGGATCTCCCATCCGTCGCCGGTGAAGGCCTCGGTGAGGTGGCGCCGCTGGGCGGTGATGTCCCGGTGGTGGTACGGGAGTTCCTCGGGCGAGGAGAAGATGAAGAGGTTCTTCGCGTCGGTCTCGCCGGCCGAGCTGTAGACGCAGACCAGCTTCCCGGGCAGCGCGTGGTACGTCTCCCAGCGGTCGAGGCCCAGGTGGTTGGGGGCGGTGAAGATGGAGACGTACGCGCCGAGGTGGCGCTTGAACCGCTTCTCCTCGCCGAAGACCAGGCGCCGGGTGTGGGAGTGCAGTCCGTCGGCGCCGACCACCAGGTCGAAGCGGCGGACGGTGCCGCTCTCGAAGGTGACGGTGACGCCGTCGGGGTCCTCGTCGAGGGTGGCGATCGAGTCGCCGAAGAGGTACTCGACGTCGTCGCGGGTCCGCTCGTGGAGGATGCGGGCCAGTTCGCCGCGCATGATCTCGTCGTCGTCCTCGACGCGTCCGCCGAAGACGTCGGCGGGCAGTTCGCCGATGGTGCGGCCGCGGTCGTCGACGTAGGAGCCGCCGCGCATGTCCGTGGAGCGGGCGCGGATCTCGTCGAGGATCCCCATCCGGCGGCAGACCTCGATCGCGGTGCCGCGGATGTCCACCTTGTAGCCGCCGGAGCGGAGTTCGGGGGCGCGCTCGACGACGGTGGGGGTGAAGCCGTAGCGGTGCAGCCAGAGGGCGAGGGCGGGGCCGGCGACCGAGGCGCCCGAGATGAGGACGGTCTTCGCCGCGGTGGGGGCGGCGGTGTTCGGGGTGCTGTGCGCGGTGCTGTTCACGGCAGGACTCCTTGTCGGTGGCGGCGGGCCGTTCCCTTGCCCGCGGACATGACTATACGGATGTCCTAAACGCTTGTCTATGACGCTTGTATAGATTCCTGGCCGCGGCTCACGAGCGGCCCAGGACCACCGTCCCCGACGAGCAGAACCAGCCCCCCGTGCCCGACGCCACCGCCACCTCCGGCAGGCTTCCGTCCGGCCGCCGCACCTGGAGCCCCGGCGCCTCCCCGCGCAGCTGCCGCACCGCCTCGACCAGCAGGAACAGCCCCCGCATCCCCGGATGGCAGGCCGAGAGCCCGCCGCCGTCCGTGTTCACCGGCAGCCGGTCCTTCTCCTGGACGAACGCCCCTCCCTCGCCCTTCGCGCAGAAGCCCAGGTCCTCCAGGGTCACCAGGGTCATGTAGGTGAAGGCGTCGTAGACCTCGGCGAGGTCCACGTCCGCCGGGGTCACGCCCGCCCGCTCGAAGGCGAGCCGGCCGCTGACCGCCGCCGGGGAGACCGTGAAGTCCTCCCACTCCGACATCGTGGTGTGCGAGACGTGCTCGCCCGTGCCGAGCACCCACACCGGGGCCTTGCGGCAGTCCTGGACGTACTCCTCCGCGACCAGGAGCACCGCGCAGCCGCCGTCGGAGCGCAGGCAGCAGTGCAGTTTGGTGAACGGGTCCGCGATCATCGGTCCGGCCAGCACGTCGTCCACGGTGATCGGGTCGCGGAACATCGCCTCCGGGTTGAGCGCCGCGTTCGCCCGCGCCCGTACGGCCACCTCGGCGAGCTGCTCCAGGGTCGTCCCGTACTCGTGCATGTGGCGGCGGGCGGCCATCGCGTACTTGGCGATCAGCGTGTGCCCGTACGGCACCTCGAACTGGAGCGGGCCGCGCGCGCCGAACGAGAGGTTCGCGGTGCGGCGCCGGGCGCGGATGTCGGCGCGGGCGGTGGAGCCGTATACGAGGAGGACCGCGTTCGCGTGGCCCGCGGCGATCGCGTCGGCGGCGTGCGCGGCCATGACCTCCCAGGTGGCGCCGCCGACGGCGGTCGAGTCCACCCAGCGGGGCCGGAGTCCCAGGTACTCGGCGACCTCGACCGGGGCGAGGGTGCCGAGGCCCGCCGAGGCGAGGCCGTCGATCAGCGAACGGTCCAGGCCGCTGTCCGCCAGCGCGCGCCGGGCGGCCTGGGCGTGCAGGGCGTAGGGGGTGGCCTCGTCGACCCGGCCGCAGTCGGCGAGGGCGACGCCCGCGACGGCGACACGGCGGGGGCGCCCGCCGCGGGCGGCGGCTCCGGTGGTGGCCGGCGCGGCGGCGGGCGCGGCGGGCTGCGCGAGGGGCGGGCCGGCGGTCGGCGCGGTGGTCGGGCCGGCGGGCTGCGCGGTGGGCGGCACGGTGGTCGGCATGAATCTGACGGTACATCAGATCTGTGCGAACGGAACCGGCGCGACTCTGGCAACCGGCCCGGCGCGGGCCTAGCATGACGCACCGTCAGAAACGGAGGGAGCCTCATGGACGCCTCGCTCGTCGTCCCGCTCACCGAGGAGCAGCAGCGGATCCGCCGCACCCTGCGCGACCTGCTCGCCGAACGGGCCGGACCGCGGGAGAACCGCGCGGCCACCACCACCCCCCAGGGCTACGACCCCGACCTGTGGGCCAGCATGTCCGCCACCCCCGGTGCCGCCGGGCTCGCCCTCCCCGAGGAGTACGGCGGAGCGGGCCGCGGACCCGCCGAACTCGCCCTCGCCTGCGAAGAGGCCGGCCGCGCCCTCGCCCCCTCCCCGCTCCTCGCGACCGGTGTCCTCGCCGCCCCGCTCCTCGCCGCCCTCGGCACCCGCGAGCAGCGCGCCGCACTCCTCCCCAGGCTCGCGGACGGCAGCCTGACCTGCGCCCTCGCCGTCCCCGGCGGCTCGCTGGCGCTCGCCCTCGGCCTCACCGGCGACAACACCGCCGAGGGCTGGTCCGGCGGCGGACGCGCGGGCGGCGTCCAGGCCCGCGCCGTCGACGGGGGCTGGCGGCTGTACGGCGAGGCCGCCCAGGTCCTCGACGGGCACAGCGCCGGACTGCTGCTCGTCGCCGCCCACGCCGGAGGTTTCGCCCGCAGCCGCACCCTGCTCTTCCTCGTCCGGCCGGAGGCGGCGGAGACGGCCGGGCTGGTCCGCACCCGGCAGGCCGCCCTGGACGCCACCCGGTCGCAGGCCACCGTCCAGTTCAGGGACACCGGGGCCGAACTCCTCGGCGAGGAACCGGCCGACGTCCTCGGCGTGCTCGCCGCCACCGGCCGGGCCGCCGCCGTCATGCTGGCCGCGGAGGCCGTCGGCGCGGCCCGGGAGGCCCTCGACCGGAGCGTCGCCCACGTCGGCGCGCGGGAGGGGTCCGGCCGGCCCGCCGGCTCCCTCCAGGCGGCCAGGCACCGCCTCGCCGAGCTGTACGTCCAGGTCGAGGCCGCCGGTTCGCTCACCTCCTGCGCGGCCAGGGAACCCGGACCCGGCCCCGACAGCGGGCCGCTCGCCCTCGCCCACGCCCTGGAGGCGCTCCGCGCCACCGCGGGCGAGTCCGTCCAGCTCCCCGGCGGCACCGGCTCCGCCTGGGAGCACGAGGCGCAGCTCTTCTTCCGGCGGGCCGCCTCCGACGAGCTGCTCTTCGGGCCCGTACGGAGGCTGCGCGCCCGCGCGGCGGAACGGACCGGACTCTTCGGAGAGGTGGCGGCGTGATGCCCGTCGGACGCACACTGATGCAGAAGATGTCCTCGACCAGGACCTTCGCCCGGATCGGCCCGCACGTCGTGCCCGCCATGGACAAGGCCGTGCACCGGCTGACCAGGGGAAAGGTGCTGCTCAGCGCCCGGATGCTGCCCGGCGTGGTGCTCACCGCCCGGGGTGCGAGGAGCGGGCTGCCCCGGGTCACCCCGCTCGCCTGCATGCCGGAGCCGGACGGCGGCTGGCTGCTCGTCGGCTCCAACTTCGGCCGCCCCGGACACCCGTCCTGGACGGCGAACCTGCTCGCCCATCCGGACGTCGAGGTGAACTGGAAGGGTGAGGACATCCCCGTGCGGGCGCGGCTGCTCGCGGGGGAGGAGCGCGCGGAGGCGTGGCGGGCGGCGCTCGTGTTCTGGCCGCCGTACGCCACGTACCAGGCGCGGATCGAGCGCGAGATCAGGCTGTTCCGGCTGAGCAGGCGCTGAGGCACTGAGGCGCTGAGGCGCTGAGGCGCCGAGGCGGGGCCAGGTCGCCGCCGGCCGCGGCCCGCGCCGACCGGCGGGAAGCCCGCCCGGACACGGCGACGCCGACGGCGGTCCGTGGGGGCGGGCCGCCGTCGGCGTCGACGACAGGACGGGTGGAGGAGGGGGTCGGAGCTATCGGGTCGGCTTCTTGCCGGTGATGCCCAGATGCACCAACAGGGCGAGGTTGGGCTTGAGTTCGGCCTGCTTCACGCCCCAGGTCGTGAAGCCCTTCTGGTGTCCGGCGACCGCGGCCAGCATGGCCACGAGCGAGCCGGCCATGGCGGCGGGGCTGACCTCCTTGTCGACCTTGCCCTTGGCCTGGAGCTCCTTCACTGCGTCCGTGAGGGAGTTGGTGACCGAGTTCAGGATCTTCATGCGGATCTTGTAGAACCGCTTGTCGCCCTCCGCGGCGCCGAGGTCCACGACCCGGAGGATGGCGTCGTGCTTCCGCCAGAAGTCCAGGAAGCCTTCGACGAGTTCCTCCGAGGTCTGCCAGCCGGCCTTGCCGACCCAGGAACGGCCGGAGACGAGCTCGGTCAACCCGGCTCCCTCCTTGGCCATTTCCTCCGCGATCTCGAGAACCGCCCCCTCGACGTCCGGGAAGTACTGATAGAACGTCGCGGGTGAAGTACCCGCCTTCCGGGCCACATCGATGACCTTGACGTCCCGGTAGGGCGAGGAGCTGAGCATCTCACCGAGGCAGTCGAGCAGCTTCTGCCGCGTCGCCTGGCCGCGTCGTCCGGCCACGCGGCCGTCGACGGTGCGTACTTGTCCTGTCATGCCGTCAGCTTACCGAGGGGGTGTCGGCGCGCGATTCGGCCGACTGCAAATGGGGTGCGCCCCTGTGCCAACCGTGTTCTCCGAGGTCGGCACGCGTGTCTCCCCGGGCGCGGCAGCGCGGGGGAGGGGCGTGATCGCGCCACTCGTGACGGCCGGGCGGGCGGCGGGCGGCCGGCCGGCGGGATCCTCGCGACCGGACCGGGGGATTCCCGTACCCGAATAGGCTTATGAACAGCCTGTGGACAACTTCGGTGGACAACTCAAGCGCCCCAAGGGTTCCAGGGCGATAAATCGCCACTTTGTTCGTATGTCCGGTCGGTGGCGGACGCTGCGGGACGCCTCCCGCCGACCTAGCGTGTGGACATGGCCGTACGCACTGAGGGCACCCCCTGCTGGGTGGACGCGCAGCTCCCCGACCTCGAAGCGGGCAAGCGCTTCTACGGCGAGCTCTTCGGCTGGACCTTCGACCCCGACCGCGACGAGGCACTCCTCGACGGACGCCGTGCCGCCGGCCTGCTCCCCAAGCGCGACGGCCGCATGCCCACCACCTGGACCGTCTACCTCGCCACCGAGAACGCCGGCACCCTCGCCGCCCGGATCAAGGCCGCCGGCGGCCAGATGGTGATGGAGCCCTACCCCGTCGGCCCCTTCGGCGTCCTCGCGCTCGCCGCCGACCCCGGCGGCGCCGTCTTCGGCCTCCGCCAGTCCGGCGACGACGACGGCTTCGAGGTGATCAACGAGCCGGGCGCCTTCTGCTGGATGGAGGTGTACACGCGCCGCCCCGAGGCCGTCGACACCTTCTACGCCACCGTCTTCGGCTACCTCGGCCGCCAGGCCGACGCCGACGAGGAGGGCAGGGACGCCGGCTTCGACTACCGCGTCTGGTCGCCCCCCGGCTCCCGGACCGGCGACGACAGCGCCTTCGGCGGACGCGCCGTGATCAGCGAGGCCTTCCCCGCCGAGATGCCGGGACACGTCCTCGTCTACTTCGCCGTCCCCGACTGCGACGAGGCCTGCGAGACCACCGTCCGGCTCGGCGGCCGGGTCGCCACCCCCGCCTTCGACACCCCGCACGGCCGCATCGCCGTCCTCCACGACAACCAGGGCGCGCGCTTCGCGGTCCTCTCGGAGCCGTCCGGCACGAGGTGAGGCCTCCCTTCCGGATGCGTTCGCTATGACCTGAGACACCCCGATCCGCCCCCGGGTTCGCAACCGGGCCCTCGGACAGGAAGAATCAGGGCCACGGGGCCGTACCCTCATGGCCCGTACGGGGAGGTGGCAGGCAAGTGGAACAGCTGACGCAGCACGACCCGAGACGTATCGGGCCCTTCGAGGTGCTGGGCCGGCTCGGCGCGGGCGGAATGGGCCTGGTCTATCTCGCGCGCTCGGCCTCGGGCCGGCGCGTGGCGATCAAGACCGTGCGCACGGAGCTCGCTGAGGACCAGCTGTTCCGGGTCCGCTTCACCCGTGAGGTGGAGGCCGCGCGGGCGGTCTCCGGCTTCTACACGGCCGCCGTCGTGGACGCCGACCCGCGGGCCGCCGTGCCCTGGCTGGCGACCGCGTACGTCCCCGCGCCCTCGCTCGAGGAAATAGTGAACGAGTGCGGACCGCTCCCGGCCCAGGCCGTGCGCTGGCTGGCCGCCGGCGTCGCCGAGGCCCTGCAGTCCATCCACGGCGCGGGCCTGGTCCACCGCGACCTCAAGCCCTCCAACGTCCTCGTCGTCGAGGACGGCCCCCGGGTGATCGACTTCGGCATCGCGTCGGGCGTCTCCAACACGCGCCTGACCATGACCAACGTCGCGGTCGGCACCCCGGCCTACATGTCCCCCGAGCAGGCCCGCGACTCGCGCAGCGTCACCGGCGCGAGCGATGTCTTCTCGCTGGGCTCGATGCTGGTCTTCGCGGCCACCGGCCACGCGCCGTTCCACGGCGCCAACCCGGTCGAGACCGTCTTCATGCTGCTGCGCGAGGGCCCCGACCTGGCGGGCCTGCCCGACGAGCTGCGGCCCCTCATCGACTCCTGCATGCAGATGGACGTCAGCCGCCGGCCCACCCCGGCCGACCTCCAGGCCCAGCTGGCCCCGCATCTCTTCGGTCCCGGCAGCGACGACAGCGGCACGGCCTCGGCCTGGCTGCCGCGCAGCGCCACCGACATGATCGAGACCCGCCGCGGCGGCCGCCCGGCTCCGGCGCCGACCGCGCCGCCGATGCCGCCGCGCCCGCCCCGGGGTCCCGCCGAGCGGGGCGGGGACCCGCGCTTCCCGGAGCCCGCGCCCGTCGGGGGCGGCGCCCGGCACGCCGAGCCCGGGCCCCTCGCCGGCGGCCGCCACGCCGGGCCCGCCGAGAGCTCGGGCGGCCCCGTGCGCCTCGCCGGCGCGACCGTCCCGATCGGCCCCGGCCCCCGGGTCGCCGACACGCGTGCGGCGCTCGCCGTCGGCCGGGGCGCCGACGCGGGCCCGGCGACCGGCTGGATCCGCCCGCCCGGCGGCGGCCCGCACGGCGCGGACCACGCTTCGCACGCCGGCTCGTACCCGGGGGAGCCCGGCCCGCCGCCCGGCTCCCGCCCGGTCAACGTGCCCCCGCAGGGCTCCGACCAGACCGCTCCGGCCGAGCCCGGCCCCTGGCGGCCGTGGCGCTTCCGGATGTCGAACGACGTCTGGGGTACCCCGGTCGTGGACGGCGACCTGTTGTACGTGACCTCTTTCGAGGTACACGCCCTGGACACCGGCAGCGGCCGGCGCCAGTTCAAGACCCGGGACGTGGCCTGGTCCATGGCCGTCGCCGCGGGCCGTATCCACGCCTCCGACGGGCCCACGCTCTACGCCCTCGACGCGACCGACGGCGCCGAGCGCTGGCGGCTGCGGACGGACGCCTGGGTGTACTCGCTCCAGGTCGACCGGGGCACCGTCGTCACCGGCACCCGGGGCGGCGGCGTACAGGCCTGGGAGGCCTCCAACGGCGCCAAGCTGTGGGAGATCACCGGCGCCCAGACGGACTTCGAGACCCCGGAGGCGGGGCCCGCCGTGCACGGCGACACCGTGTACGTGTGGCGGGACGCCCGGCTCCAGGCACTCGACGCCCGCACCGGGGCGGAGCGCTGGTCGTACCCGATCGGCGACGCCGCCTCCTGCGCCAACGTGCCCGTCCGCGTGGCCCCGGCCGAGGACGGCTGCGTGTACGTCTCCGCCGGGACCCGGGTCCTGTCGATCGACGTCGCCGCGGGCCACGTCCGCTGGCACTTCGAGGCGCCGGCCGTCTTCACCTCCCCGCCCGCGTTCGCCCCGGGCCCGGCGGTGACCGGCGGCGGGGTGTACCTCTCCGACCACCTCGGCACGGTGTACGCCCTCGACGCCACCACCGGCCAGGACCGGTGGCGGATCGCGACCGAGCCGCGCCAGTCGACCGAGCCGGTCCTCGTCGCCGACGGCAACATCCACGTCGGCAGCGGCAGCGCGCTCTACACGCTCGACGCGGTCACCGGCACGCCCCGGTGGCGGTTCGCGGCGGGCGGCGAACTCGTCGGCTCGCCCGTGGTCGCCGACGGCCGGGTCCACTTCGGCTCCGCCGACCACGTCCTCTACACCCTGGACGCGACCGGCGGGCAGCTCCGCTGGAAGCTCGCGACCGGCGGCGAGATCACCGGCTCGCCGGTGGTCAGGAACGGGGTCGTGTACGCCTGCAGCAAGGACCGCTGCGTGTACGCGCTCGACGCGGTCAAGGGCACGGCCACCGGCCGGGGGGCCGCCGGGCGGTAGCCGGCCGACTCCGGCGCACGGACAGGACAGGGACCCGCCCCGCAGCGCCTCAGCGCTGAGGAGGCGGGTCTCCCCGTCCCCGCTCCCGCTCCGGGTCCCGGGCGGGCACGTCGTCCCTGAACGGCGCGTCGTCCCGGACCGGCACCTCGTACGGCCGGGTCGCCGCGTACGGCGCCGAGGCCTGCGGGTGGGCGCCCGGCTCCTCCGGGAGGTACGTGTCGTCCGGGGGCGGGCCGTCGAGCGTGGGGTGGGTGGGCCGCGGCGCCCGGTCCACGTGGTGCGGCGGGCGGGACCTGCCCGACATGACCAGCGCGCCGAGCAGCAGCAGGATCCCGCCGCCGAAGGCGTTCGCGACCCCGTCGCCGAGCCCCGTACCGTCGCCGCCGATC
Source organism: Streptomyces sp. CB02009 (assembly GCF_001905825.1). Taxonomy (GTDB): domain Bacteria; phylum Actinomycetota; class Actinomycetes; order Streptomycetales; family Streptomycetaceae; genus Streptomyces. Next base: position 371,883 of record NZ_LIVV01000009.1, on the reverse strand, counting down.
GTGAGGCTGCCCTCCGCCTGCCCCACCCGCACCATCCACAGCACGGTGAAGCCGAGGACGACGATCCCGGCGAACGCGACGAGCAGCCGGGAGCGCAGCACCACTCCGAGGAGGGTCAGGAAGGCGGCGAAGAGGAACGGCGCGAGCATCGAGCCGAGCAGCTCGCCCTTGGCGTCGGTGATGCCGGTGAACAGCTCGTCGATCGCGTAGTCACGTCCGTGACGGCCGTCGTACCAGGCACGGAAGGGGCTCCAGACGGCGGCCGTCGCTCCGGCGAGAGCCAGGACCGAGCCGGCGACGTTGCGGATCATCGATGCGCCCTCCTTGACGGTCCGGCTCTCGCTCCCGACGCTACGCCCGGTGCGGGGGGCCCGCCACGCGGCCGCGGGGCGCCGCTACAGTGGCGCGGACACGACAGGAAGACGGGGGAGCGGCGATGGTACGCACACGCCTGAAGCTCGCGGCGACACTGGCGGTGGTGGTGCTGGCGCTGACCGGTTTCCACACCGGCCACGGCAGCAGCAGCGGTGGGGGCAGCGGCAAGAGCGGCAAGAGCAAGAGCCGCGGCCACTCGGACGACGACGACTCGGGCGGCGGCTGCTCCAGCGACGAGAAGAGCAACGACGACTACAGCGGCTCGGGCGGCTCGGGCACGCAGACGACGGCGCCCACCCCGACCGCCTCCCGTGCGACGGCCGAGGTCGTGGTCGTGGACTGCGTGAAGCCCGCGCAGAAGAAGCGGAAGGGCCGGCCGGCCCGTCGGGCGGATACGACGGCGACCCTGGAGATCACCTCGAAGAGCTGGGACACCGAGACGTTCCGGGTGACCCTGGAGTTCAAGGGCTCCACGGGCTCGGCGGTGGACTCGGCCGAGGCCCTCGTCACCGTCGAGGGCGGGAAGACGAAGAAGTTCGAGGTCGCGATGAAGAACCCGAAGGCCGTCGACCAGGTGAAGAACTGCTGGGTGTACGACGTACGGGTGGACTAGGCGCGTCCCCTCCGCGGGTCACCTGAGGCGGTGACCGCCCCTCCGCCTCTCGAACAGCTCCGCCTGACGGTCGGCCGTCAGGTTGCCCAGCGCGACCAGGTGCGGCGCGTGGGCCAGCGCCTGGGCCCTGGCGGCCTCCTTCACCGACCACAGCGCCCGGACCGTGCCCTGCACCGCCTCCGTGGGGTGGCCCGCGATGACCGCGGCGGCCTCGCGGGCTGCGGCCAGCGCGCCGCCGGGCGGGGTCAGCTCGGAGACGAGGCCCGTCTCGTACGCGCGCCGGGCCGAGATCCGTTCGGCGCTGCCCATCAGGGCCATCCGGGCGATCTCCCCGTACGGCATCCGCTGCGTCATGAGGACGGTCTCGAAGGCGCTGACCATGCCGTAGGTGGTGTGCGGGTCGAAGAAGGCGGCGTCCTCGCCCGCGACCAGGAACTCCGACTCGCCGAGCAGGTAGAAGGCCCCGCCGCAGGCCATCCCCTCGACGGCGGAGACGACCGGCTTCCACAGGTCGTTCGCCTTGGGTCCGATCGCCAGGAGCGGGTCGTCGATCGCGTACGGGGACGAGGGCTGCGGCACGTTCCCGGCGGCGGCCCGGTCGATGCCGGTGCAGAAGGCCCGCCCGCCCGCCCCGGTGACGACGATCGCGCGGATCTCGTCCTCGTACCGGAAGCCCCGCCAGACGGCGCCGAGGGCGCGGGCCATCTCCAGGGTGAGGGCGTTGTGCTTCTCCGGCCGGTCGAGGGTGACGACGGCGACCCCGGTCTCCTTGTCCCGCTCGACCGTGATGCCGGGGGTGCTCATCCGCGCTCCAGGAGCCAGCGGGGGACGACGACGCCGTCGATCTCGGCGAAGGCCACCCGCACCGGGGCGCCGATCCGGAGCCGGCTGGGGTCGACCGAGTTCAGGGGTGCGTCCGGGGTGGCGACGACGTTGCCGACGAGGCGGATGCGGGGGGCGTCGGCGAGTTCGACGATCACCGCGTTGTACGGGGCCTGGGCGGCGTACTCGGGCAGCAGGGGCGGGTGGGGGAGCACGTACGACCAGATCCGGCCGCGGCCGGACATCGGGCGCCACTCGCTCGCGAACGACTGGCAGTGCGGGCAGCAGGGGCGGGGCGGGAAGCGCAGCTCGCCGCAGTCGGCGCAGCTCTGGACGCGCAGTTCGCCCTGGGCGGCGTACTCCCAGAAGGGGGCGCCGTCCTCGTCGGTGACGGGGGTCAGCATGCGGATCAGCTCCTCAGGCGCGCAGCAGGATGGCGGAGGTGGGGACGCCCTCGCCCGCCGTGACGAGGCAGGTGGCGGCGTCGGGCACTTGGGCGGTGGAGGTGCCGCGGAGTTGCTTCACGCCCTCGTTGATGAGGTTGAAGCCGTGGACGTACGCCTCGCTGAGTCCGCCGCCGCCGGTGTTGACGGGCAGCCGGCCGCCGATCTCCAGCGCGCCGCCCTCGGTGAAGGCGCCGCCCTCGCCGCGGCCGCAGAAGCCGTAGCCCTCCAGGGAGAGCGGGACGAGCGGGGTGAAGGCGTCGTAGATCTGGGCGACGTCGACGTCCTGGGGGCCGAAGTCGGCCTGCTTCCACAGATGGCGGGCGGCGGTCCAGGCGGGTCCCGAGAGCGGGTCGTCGTTCCAGTAGTTGACCATGCCGTGGTGCTGGGCGGGCAGGCCCTGGGCGGCGGAGTGGACGTACACGGGCTTCCGGCGGCAGTCGCGGGCCCGCTCGGCTGAGACGATGACGCAGGCCAGCGCGCCGTCGGTCTCCAGGCAGTTGTCGAAGAGGCAGAGGGGTTCGCTGATCCAGCGGGAGGTCATGTACATCTCGCGGGTCAGGGGGCGTTCGTACATGATCGCGGCGGGGTTCTGGTTGGCGCGGTTGCGGCAGGCCAGGGCCACGTTGAAGAGGTGGTCGCGGGTGGCGCCGTACTCGTGCATGTAGCGGCGGGCGAGCATGCCGATCTCGTCGGCGGGCCGGAGCAGGCCGAAGGGGCGGGTCCACTGGCCGGGGGTGGGCAGCTGCACGGCGGTGTTCTTCCAGGGGCGGGGGCCGCTGCCCCGCTTCCGGGACCGCCAGGCGACGCCGACGCTCGCCTGCCCGGTGGCTACGGCGGCGGCGAGATGGCCGACGGTGGCGCAGGAACCGCCGCCCCCGTAGCCGACCTTGGAGAAGAAGGTGACGTCGCCCGCGCCGATGGCCTTGGCGACCTCGACCTCGTCGGTCTCCTCCATCGTGTACGAGGCGAAGCCGTCGACCTCGGAGGGTTCGATGCCGGCGTCGTCGAGGGCGGCGAGGATCGCCCGGCAGGCGAGTGTCCTCTCCGACTCGGGGAGCTGTTTCGCGAAGGCGGTCTGACCTATGCCGACGATGGCCGTGGCGTCCTTGAGCACCGAACCTCCTCATGGGGCAGCACTGCTGACAGCGCGTCAGGCTACAACTAATCTGACGGATAGTCAGCTACAGGAGGTTGGGTATGGACATGCGCGGCGACCTGGAGTGGGGCACGATCCCCGGTCTCGTACGGGCGGCCGCCGAGCGGTACGGCGCGCGGGAGGCCGTCGTCGACGGCCGCAACCGCGTCAGCTACGCCGAACTCGGCGAACGCGTCGAACGGGCCGCGGCCGCCTGTCTCGCCACCGGCATACACGTGGGGGACCGGGTCGCGATCTGGGCCCCCAACACCCTCGACTGGATCGTCTCCGCCCTCGGCGCCGTCACCGCCGGCGCCGTCCTCGTCCCGCTGAACACCCGCTTCAAGGGCACCGAGGCGGCGTACGTCCTCCAGCGCTGCCGCGCCCGGCTGCTCTTCGTCACCGGCACCTTCCTCGGCACCTCGTACGTGGCCTCCCTGCGCCGCTCCGGGGTCGCGCTCCCCGACCTGGAGAAGGTCGTGGTCCTCGGCGACAGCGCACCCGAGGAGTGGACGACCTGGAAGGAGTTCCTGGCGGCGGGCGACACCGTCCCGGCGGCCAGGGTCCACGAGCGGACCGCCGCCATCGACCCCGCGGCACCCTCGGACATCATCTACACCTCCGGCACCACCGGCCGCCCCAAGGGCGCCGTCATCAGCCACGCCCAGAGCCTGCGCTGCTACGCGGTCTGGTCCGAGCTGGCGGGCCTGCGCGAGGGCGACCGCTACCTCGTGGTCAACCCCTTCTTCCACACCTTCGGCTACAAGGCCGGGATCCTCGCCTGCCTGATGCGGGGCGCGGTGATCGTCCCGCAGTCGGTCTTCACGGTCGACACGGTCCTCGCCAACATCGCCGCCGAACGCATCACCGTCCTCCCCGGCCCGCCCACCCTCCACCAGTCCCTCCTGGACCACCCGGCCCGCGGGGCCCACGGACTCTCCACCCTCCGCCTCGTCGTCACGGGCGCCGCGGTCGTCCCCCTCCGCCTGGTCGAGCGCCTCCGCTCCGAACTGGGCGTCGGCACGGTCCTCACCGCGTACGGCCTCTCCGAGGCGAGCGGCATCGTCACCATGTGCCGCCGCGAGGACCCGGCCGAGACGGTGGCCACCACGTCGGGCCGCGCGATCCCCGGCACCGAGGTCCGCGTCTCGCCGACGGGCGAGGTCCTGGTCCGCGGCCACCATGTGATGACCGGCTACTTCGAGGACGAGGCGGAGACGGCGGCGGCGATCGACGAGGACGGCTGGCTCCACACCGGGGACATCGGCGTCCTCGACGAGGAGGGCAACCTGCGCATCACCGACCGGCTCAAGGACATGTTCATCGTGGGCGGGTTCAACGCCTACCCGGCCGAGATCGAGCAGCTCCTCGGCCTCCACCCGGACATCGCGGACGTCGCCGTGATCGGCGTCCCGGACCCGAGGCTGGGGGAGGTGGGCAAGGCGTTCGCGGTCCGGCGGCCGGGCGCGCGGGTCACGGCGGACGACCTGATCGCCTGGTCGCGGCGGGAGATGGCGAACTTCAAGGTGCCGAGGGAGGTCGAGTTCGTGACGGAGCTGCCGAGGAACGCGAGCGGGAAGGTGGTGAAGGGGGAGCTGAGGGCGCGGTGCGCCGGCGCGGCCTGAGGGTGCCCGCCCCCGAAGGGAGTGCAACCATCCGCAGCCGTGTACACGTCATACGGGCAGTCCTCGGCGAACCGCAGTCCCCCTCCCCTGGAGCAGCCCGTGTCCTCGCCAGCGCCTTCCGAGATCCCCCTCACCCTGACCCCGCAGCAGGCGGCCCAGGGCGTGGTCATCACCGTCACGCTGCCGACCGGCCCCGCCCACCTCGGCGTCCGCCCCTGCCGCCACGGCGAACTCGTCGCCGCACGGCTGGGCGAGGGCATCGTGTACCTGCGCATCACCGTCGCGGGCGGACAGAAGAAGGGCGGCGTCCTCGGCTGCCTGATCCCGCTCGCCGTGCTCGGCGCGATCGTCGTGGGCTCGTACCTCCTGAACGACGACGAGGACGACCGGGCGGGCTCGACGGGCCCCGGCCCGATCCCGACGTTCTCCTACCCGCCCCCGCCCACCTTCGACGTGGACGGCACCCCCACCGCCGGCACCACCCCGACGGAGGAGGAACCCGACCCGTACGAGAAGGGCACCTGCCTCAACGGCTCGCTCCCGGACTCGACGACCGCGCAGTCGGTGAGCGGCGTCGACGAGGTCCCGTGCTCGGCGTCCGACGCGCACTACAAGGTGATCCAGACGTTCCCGTTCACCTCGGACATGAACCGCTGCAACGCCAACCCCAAGACCCAGTACGCCTTCTCGCACCGCTACACGATGAACGGCGCGGTCGTCAGCCAGTACGTCTACTGCCTGATCGGCCTCGGGTCCTACGCGCGCTGACACCGCGGCGTGCCCGGCGCGCCGGGCACCGCACACACGCAGAAGAGGGGCCGGGCAGCTGCCCGGCCCCTCTTCTGCGGTGGTCCGATCGCGTTGCGCACGGGTCCTGCCCGGACGGATCCCCCCTGGTTCCGCCAGGTGTCCCCCAAGCCCGTGTGCTCCCCCGTCGACCGGACCTCCCTCGTCGGCCCCGGCGGCTCCCCCGAAGTCGCCGCCGCGGCCTCTCCCCGTCGGGAATGGTCTACTTGGCCGGCTCGGACGTGGCGTGCATGTCCTTGGTGGCGATGGACGCGTCGTGGCCGCCCGTGATCTTCTCGGTGATCGCGTCGATGGCCGGCTCGGACGTGGCGTGCATGTCCTTGGTGACGACGGACTCGTCACGGCCACCCGTGATCTTGCCGGTGATCGCGTCGACCGCCGGCTCGGAGGTGGCGTGCATGTCCTTGGTGGTGATGATCGGGTCCTGCTTGATCGGGTCGGTCATGCTCGTCAACTCCTGCGTGTGATGTCCGAGATGGGGGAGATCCGCCCAGCCGTTCCCCCGTGGACAGCCGGGCGAATCTCCGGGGCCGATCACCCTAGTACTCAGGGGCAGTGGCCCTCATCGGCGACCCGCCTGCCCCCCGACGCGGCGGATCGTCATGGGAAGAGCATGCCGGGTGGCGATAAACGAACGATGAACGCACTGGCCGGAGGGGTCTGGGCCGTCTCCTCCGGATCCTGCCTGACGGAAAGAGGCGGCCTAGGCAGCCGTCGCGGGCGCCAGCAGCGCGCGCACCTCGGCCGCCTCCGGGGCCCCGAGGGCGTCGAAGATGCCGAGTGCCTCCTGCCAGCAGACCAGCGCCCGGCCGCTCTGGCCGATGCCGAAGAGGGCACGGCCCAGCACGGTGAGGACGTTGCCCCGCCGCCACTCGCCGCCGATGCCGCGCAGCACCGTGAGGGCCATCTCGGCGTTCGACGCCGCCTGGGCGTGCCGGCGGGCGGCGATGTCCACCTCGGACAGCCGGAAGAGCGTCATGCCCTCCCACAGCCGCTGCCTGCTGTCGGCGAAGACCGCCAGCGCCTCGCGGAGCTGCTCGGCCGCCGCGGCGAGCTGGTCGTCCTGGGTGAGGGCGAGCCCGAGGGCGTACCGCCCGTTGGCCCCCCGGAGCGCGTGTCCCATCGCGTCGTAGATCCCGGTCCCCTGGCGGGCGAGCGCTATGGCGCTCGGCGTACGGCCCATGGCCAGGTGGATGCGCGACAGATTGCAGAGGGCGCTCGCCTCACCCGGCTCGTCCCCGATGTCACGGAACCGGTCGATCGCCTCGGTGAGGTACTGCTCCCCCTCCACGAAGCGGTTCTGGTAGAGCGCGATGATGCCCCGGGCGTTGGCGGACCAGCAGGCGGGCAGCGGATCCCCGGCCCGGTCGGCGTGCGGCAGGGCGAGTTCGGCGTCCCGGTCCGCCTCCTCGAAGCGGCCCGCCGTGTGATGGACACCCGCGAGGACCATGAGCGCGCGGCCCTCGGCCCGGGCGTCCGCGTGGCTGCGCGCGGCATCACGGAGGACGACGCCGGTCGCCTCGAACTCCCGGGAGTTCGCCCCCGACTCCCCGAGGTCCAGCGACGCCCACAGCAGGTCCACCGCGCGGCGCAGGGTGGTCGGGGACGAGGCCGACTGGCGGACGCACGCCAGGAGGCAGTTCGCCTCCGCGTACAGCCAGTCCTGGGCCTCGTGGCGGTCGGTGAAGGCCAGTCCCTCGTACGAGGTCGCCTCCAGGTGGTCCACCAGGCGGTCGCCGGGGCGCTCGATCGCGTACACCCGCGCCGCCGTCGACAGGTAGAAGTCCAGGAGGCGGGAGAGCGCGGCCTCCTTCTCCGTCGGGGGCTGTTCGTCGCGGTCCGCGCACGCGCGCGCGTAGAGCCGCACCAGGTCGTGGTAGCGGTAGCGGCCCGGCGCCGCCGACTCCAGGAGGGACGTGTCGACCAGCGCCTCCAGGAGGTCCTCCGTGTCCCAGAGCGGGAGGTCGAGGACCGCCGCGGCCGCCGCGAGCGAGATGTCCGGGCCGTCCGCCAGGCCCAGCAGCCGGAACGCGCGCGCCTGCGCCGGCTCCAGCTGCCCGTAGCCGAGCTCGAAGGTGGCCTTCACCGCCAGGTCGCCCGCCTGGAGTTCGTCGAGGCGGCGCCGCTCGTCCGCCAGCTTCGCCGCCAGGACCGACACCGTCCACGTCCGCCGGGCCGCCAGGCGCGAGGCCGCGATCCGGATCGCCAGGGGCAGGAACCCGCAGGCCGCCACCACGTCGAGGGCCGCCTCGCGCTCCGACTGGACCCGCTCCGCGCCCACGATCCGGGTGAACAGCTGGAGCGCCTCCTCGGGGGACATCACGTCCAGGTCGACCAGGTGCGCCCCGGCCAGGTCGACCATCCGGATCCGGCTCGTCACCAGCGCCGCGCAGCCCGCGGTCCCCGGCAGCAGCGGGCGGATCTGCGCCGCGTCCCGCGCGTTGTCCAGGAGGACCAGGACGCGGCGGCCGTCCAGCGTCGAGCGGTACAGCGCCGCCCGGTCGTCGAGCGAGTCGGGAATGGCCGAGTCCGGGGTGCCGAGGGCACGCAGGAAGGAGCCCAGGACCGTCTCCGGAGCGGCCGCGCGGGAGCCCGCCCCCTGGAGGTCCACGTACAGCTGCCCGTCCGGGAAGTGCGGCCGCGCCTCGTGCGCGACGTGCACGGCCAGCGTCGTCTTGCCGACACCGCCGATGCCGGCCAGCGCGGACACCGCCATGACGTGGCCCTCGGCCGTGGCGAGCCGGGCGCCCAGCTCCCGTACGAACGGCGCCCGGCCCGTGAAGTCCGGGACGGTCGCAGGGAGCTGCGCGGGACGGGCGACGGGCGCGGCGGCCGGGGCGTTCTCCTCGACCGGGCGGGCGAGTTCGGCGTCGGCCTGCAGGATGCGCTGCTGGAGCCGGGAGAGTTCGGGGGTGGGGTCGACGCCCAGCTCGTCGGCGAGCAGCCGGCGGGTGTCCGCGTACACCGCGAGCGCCTCGGCCTGCCGTCCGCTGCGGTAGAGGGCGAGCATCAGCAGCTCGCGGAGCCGTTCCCGCAGCGGATGGGCGGCGGTGAGCGCGGTCAGTTCGGACACGGCCTCCGCGTGCGCGCCGACCTCCAGGTCGATGTCGAGGCGGTTCTCCAGGAGGCTGAGCCGCCACTCCTCCAGGCGGGTCCGCTGCGTCTCGGCGTACGGCCCCGGTACGGAGGCCAGCACCTCGCCGTCCCACAGGTCCAGCGCCTCCGCGAGCCGGTCGCGGGCGCCCGCCCGGTCCCCGGCGGTCCGCAGCTTCTCGGCCTCGGCGCCGAGTTCCTGCGCGGTGGCGACGTCGAGCGCGGCGGCGGAGGTGCGCAGGGCATAGCCGCCCGACTCGCTGACGAGGACCTGGGGGCCGAGTGCCTTGCGGAGGCGGGAGGCGTACGTCCGTACGGCCGCGAGGGCCTGCGAGGGCGACTCCTCGCCCCAGAGGGCGTCGATCAGCTCGGAGGCGGTGGCGGTGCGACCGCCGCGGAGGAGCAGGGCGGCGAGCAGGGCCCGCTGCTGCGGCGAACCGGTGGGCACGGGCTCCCCGTCCCGCCAGGCCCGGACGGGCCCGAGCACGGCGAACCGCAGCGCGCCGGAGGCGGGTGCGGAGGGGTGGGAGGCGGTGTCGTTGCCGACGCCCGCGTCGGGCCGCGCATCCGCTCCCGGGCCTTGGCCGGAACGCGTTCCCGCGCCCGTGCCCCCGGCCCCGCCCCGGCCCGTGCCGGCCTGTGTCACCGTGTCCGCCCGTCCGCGACCGCCCTCGTCGGGGTTCAGGCCCGTGCCGGCGTCCGCGCCCGTCTTCGGAGCCCGTTGCACCGGAACTCGCGGCCCGCTCTCACGGTCCATAGCTCCCCCTGCCCGTACCGCCCACGCTTGTTTCGCCCTGGACAGTCTGCCTTGTCCGGAGGGAGTCCGTCAGCATCGGGTCGGCCGTAGTCCGGGCCGTGACGCGGCCGTTGCGGGCCCGTCACACCGCCGATTCCCCGCACGGTAGCTGACGGACCGTCAGATCAGCGCTACCGTGAGGAGCATGGAGACCTTCCCGAAGATCATCTCGGTGGACGACCACACCGTGGAGCCCCCGCACGTCTGGCGGGACCGGCTCCCGTCCCGGTACCACGACACCGGACCCCGGATCGTCCGCGCCCCGCTCAGGGAAATGACCTTCCTCGGCGGGAAGTTCGCCCCCGTGATGGGGGCCAAGGGGGACGAGGGCCCGATCGGCGACTGGTGGGTCTACGAGGACCTGCACCGGCCCCTCACCCGCCTCGACACCGCCGTCGGCTACGACCGCGACGAGATACGGCTCGAAGTCATCACGTACGAGCAGATGCGGCCCGGCTCCCACTCGGTGCCCGAGCGGCTCGCCGACATGGACGTCAACCACGTCCAGTCCGCGCTCTGCTTCCCGACCTTCCCCCGCTTCTGCGGCCAGACCTTCACCGAGGCGGGCGACCGCGAGCTCGGGCTGCTCTGCGTCCGGGCGTACAACGACTGGATGGTGGAGGAGTGGTGCGGCCCCGAGGCGCACGGGCGGCTCATCCCGCTCACCCTCATCCCGCTCTGGGACCCGGAACTGGCCGCCGCCGAGGTCCGCCGGAACGCCGCGCGCGGGGTGCGGGCGGTCGCGTTCTCGGAGATCCCGCCGCACCTCGGGCTCCCCTCGGTGCACACGGACCACTGGGACCCCTTCTTCCGGGCGTGCGACGAGACCGGCACGGTCATCGCGATGCACATCGGCTCGTCCAGCCGGATGCCGTCGACCTCCGCCGACGCCCCGCCGGCCGTCGGCTCGACCATCACCTTCGCCAACTGCTGCTTCTCTATGGTCGACTGGCTGATGAGCGGCACGTTCGAGCGCTTCCCCCACCTCAGGATCATGTACGCGGAGGGGCAGATCGGCTGGATCCCGTACATCCTGGAGCGCGCCGACGTCGTGTGGGAGGAGAACCGCGGCTGGGGCGGGGTCGCCGACAAGGTGCTGCGCCCGCCGTCGGAGCTCTTCGCCGAGCACGTCTTCGGCTGCTTCTTCGACGACGCGTTCGGCCTGAGGAACCTCGACGCGATCGGGGTCGGGAACGTCCTGTACGAGACGGACTACCCGCACTCGGACTCCACGTGGCCCAAGTCCAGGGAGGTCGGCGAGGCGCAGATGGGGCACCTGGACCCGGACGTCGTCGACCGCATCGTCCGGGGCAACGCGATCGATCTGCTCGGCCTGACCGCGGACGGCCTCTGGCGCCCGTAGCGGGACCCCGCGCGGACCGGGACCCCGCGTGGACCGGGACCCGCGCGAGCCGGGTGCTTCGCCTCGTGAGGCGGGGGGTCGCGGCTCGCGGGGGTCCGCCCGCCGGGAATCGGATCGCCCTCGACGGGGTTGGTGGGGGACGAACCGATAGGGGAGGGTCATGCGAGCGATTCAGGTGTACGAAGTGGGCGGTCCCGAGGTGCTGCGGGAGGCCGAGGTGGACCGGCCGCGGCCGGGTCCGGGCGAGGCGGTCGTGGAGGTCGCCGCGTCCGGGGTCAACTTCCTCGACGTCTACCACCGGGAAGGCCGCTACAGCCTTCCGCTGCCCTTCACCCCGGGCACCGAGGGCGCCGGCACGGTCGTCGAGGTCGGACCGGGCGTCGACGGCGTCGCGGTCGGGGACCGGGTCGGCTGGGTGGAGATTCCCGGCTCGTACGCCGAGCAGGCCGTCGTGGACGCCTCCCGGCTGGTGCCGCTGCCCGACGACATCGACTTCGAGACCGCCGCCGCCGTGCTCCTCCAGGGCATGACCGCGCACTATCTCGTCAAGGACGCCTACCCGGTCCAGGCGGGCGACACGGTGCTCGTGCACGCGGCCGCCGGTGGCATGGGGCTGCTCCTGACCCAGCTCGTCACCCATCTCGGCGGCAGGGTGATCGGCACGACGTCGACCACGGCGAAGGCCGAGCTGGCGAAGCGTGCCGGGGCCGCCGAGGTGATCCTCTCCTCGGCGGTCGACGATCTCGCGGCCGAGGTGAGGCGGCTCAACGGCGGTCAGGGACTGCCGGTCGTCTTCGACGGCGTGGGCGCGCACACCTTCGAGGCGAGCCTCGCCAGCCTGCGCACCCGCGGTCACCTCGTGCTCTTCGGCGCGGCGAGCGGTGCCGTGCCGCCGTTCGATCCGATGCGGCTCGCCCAGGGCGGTTCGCTGACCCTGATCCGGCCCAGCCTCGGGGACTTCATCGCCGACCGGTCCGAACTGCTCCGACGGGCGGCCGACGTGTTCGAGTGGGTGCGCTCCAAGGGACTCGAGGTCAACGTGACGGGCCGCTACCCGCTGTCCGAGGCCTCCCGGGCCCACAGCGATCTGGAGGCCCGGCGTACCACCGGCAAGCTGCTGCTCGTACCCGACGCGGCCGCTGCCGGGAGCCGCGAGAAGACGCGGAGCTGATCGCGGGCGACGAGGTCGGGGATCTCGGCGACTGAACGGCATGAACGGCGAGGGCCCGCCCGGGCCGCCGAGGGAGGCGGACCGGGCGGGGGTCGGGAGAGCCGAGGGAGGCGGACCGGGCGCTGGCCGGGGGAGCCGCGGACTAGTAGCTGGGGGTGCGGATGTCCGAGCGGTACCCGCCCGCCGTGTCCGTGGTGACCTCGGCGTGGGACGTGTAGCCCGCGTCGTTCACCATCGGCGTGTAGCAGGAGGAGTTGCCCGGCCGCACGGTGCAGGAGTAGGTCCTGCCGTCGTTGTCCCGCACGATGCGCGCCTGCGCGCAGGCGATGCCGGCGGAGGCGTTGCCGCAGTCGCTGTAGCCGTAGGTGATCGTCAGGCGGGCCCACGCGGTGCGGCAGCCCGAGTTGTAGCGCAGGTCGAGGGTGCCGAGCCGGTTGCTGTGGTAGTCGTACACGCCGACCGATTTCACCGTGCTGGTGGTGCCGCCGCAGTAGGTGGCGGCGGGGTCGGCGCCGTCGTACTGGAGGGCCTGGGCGGAGCCGCCCGTGGCCATCAGGCCGCCGGCGGCGAGGAGCAGGGCGGTGCCGACCTGGGCGGTGCGGTGGAGCAGGGAACGCATGGAGGACATCCGTTCGGGTCCGGTGGGTGGGAGTGGCGGCCGGGCCGTGGGGCCCTGCCGTCGGGACCCATCCTGGAGCGGTGCGCGCCACGGGTCTTGGACGAAAGCGAACGCCCGTGACCCGTCCCCTCCCACCCCTTGCCTGATGGATCGTCAGGTACGAGCATGGGCCCCGCTCGTGAAAGTGACGGTTCGTCAGATGCGCGGTCGCCGGGCGGCCGGGGCTCAAGGGGGTTCCTCATGGTGGTCTACGGGATGCAGCTGCCGGTCCAGTCGCAGAGCGCGATCTACGCCGAGCCCTGGGAGGCGGGCGCCGGGCCCGCCGATCTCCTCGCCGTCGCCCGAGCCGCCGAGGACCACGGATTCGACTACCTCGCCGGCTGCGACCACGTCGCCATCCCGCGCCGGCTCGCCGAGGCCATGAGCACCGTCTGGTACGACCCGGTCGCCACCCTCTCCTTCCTCGCCGCCGCCACCGAACGCGTCCGGCTGCTCTCGCACGTCGCCGTCGTCGGACTGCGCCATCCGCTCGTCACCGCAAAGGCGTACGCGACGCTCGACCACCTCTCCGGCGGGCGTCTCGTCCTCGGGGTCGGCGCCGGGCACGTACAGGAGGAGTTCGAGGCCCTCGGCGTGGACTTCGCGCGCCGGGGCGCCGTGCTCGACGAGACCATGGACGCGCTGCGGGCCGCGCTCGGGCCCGAGGAGTTCCCCGAGCACCTGGGGGAGCGGTTCGCCTTCAAGGACCTCGGGCAGCTGCCCCGGCCCGCGCAGGAACGCGTCCCGCTCTGGGTCGGCGGCTCCTCCCCGGCCGCCGTGCGCCGCGCCGCCCTCAAGGGCGACGGCTGGCTCCCGCAGGGCGACCCGCGCGAGCGGCTCGCCGGGCAGATCCGGAAGCTGCTGCGGCTGCGTGCCGAGGCGGGGATCGCGGAGCCGATCACCGTCGGCGCGATCGCCGAGCCGCTGTACGTCGGCACGCCCGGCTGGCCCGTCGGCCGCCGCACCCTCAGCGGCCGCCCGGAGGAGATCGCCGCCTCCCTGCGCGCCTACGGCGAGATGGGCGTCCACCAGATCCAGGTCCGGTTCCGCTCCCGGAGCCGGTCCGAACTCACCGACCAGATGGCGGCCTTCGGCACGGAGGTCGCCCCTCACCTCTAGGGAGTACGGACATGGGCACACTCGACGGGCGGGTCGTCCTGGTCACCGGCGCGGCGCGCGGGCAGGGCGAGCAGGAGGCCCGGCTGTTCGCCGCGGAGGGCGCCAGGGTCGTCCTGGCGGACGTCCTCGACGACGCCGGCGCGGCGCTGGCGAAGGAGCTGGGCGAGGAGCGGGCCGTCTACGTCCGTCTGGACGTGACCAGGGAGGACGACTGGACCGCCGCCGTTGCCCTCGCCAAGGAGCGGTTCGGGAAGATCGACGGGCTCGTCAACAACGCCGGCATCCTCCGCTTCCACGAGCTGCTCGCCACGCCCCTGGAGGAGTTCCAGGCGATCGTCTCCGTCAACCAGACCGGCTGCTTCCTCGGCATCCGCGCCGTCGCGCCCGAGATCGCGGCGGCCGGCGGCGGGACGATCGTCAACACGGCCTCGTACACCGGTCTGACCGGGATGGCCGGGGTCGGCGCGTACGCCGCCTCGAAGCACGCCGTCCTCGGGCTGACCCGGGTCGCCGCCCTGGAGCTGGCGGCGAAGGGGATACGGGTGAACGCCGTCTGCCCGGGTGCCATCGACACCCCCATGAGCAACCCGGAGGGCGTGGACCCGGCCGCCACGGCCGAGCTGTACCGCAGGCTCGTGCCGCTCGGGCGGATCGGGCGGCCGGACGAGGTGGCGGCCCTCGCGCTCTTCCTGACCGGGGAGGACTCGGCGTACATCACGGGCCAGCCGTTCGTGATCGACGGCGGCTGGCTCGCCGGAGTCAGCCTCTTCTAGCCCCGTCTGACGAGTCGTCAGGTATTGACGGGTCCACCCCGCGGTGCGACAGTCGGGCACATCACGAATCTGACGACACGTCAGAAACTCACGAGGACGGTGAACCCCCTTGGAATTCGGGATCTTCGTACAGGGATACGTCGGCAAGCGCGCCGAGACCGATCCCGAAGCCGAGCACAAGGCGCTCATGGAGGAGACCGAGTACGTCATCCAGGCGGACAGGTCCGGCTTCAAGTACGCCTGGGCCTCGGAGCACCACTTCCTGGAGGAGTACTCGCACCTCTCCGCCAACGACGTCTACCTGGGCTACCTCGCCCACGCCACCGACCGGATCCACCTCGGCTCCGGCATCTTCAACCCGCTCGCCCCCGTCAACCACCCGGTGAAGGTCGCCGAGAAGGTCGCCATGCTCGACCACCTCTCCGGCGGACGCTTCGAGTTCGGCTCCGGCCGGGGCGCCGGCTCCCACGAGATCCTCGGGTTCATGCCGGGCATCACCGACATGAACCACACCAAGGAGCTGTGGGAGGAGACGATCGCCGAGTTCCCCAAGATGTGGCTCCAGGACGAGTACGTCGGCTTCCAGGGCAAGCACTGGTCGCTGCCGCCCCGCAAGGTCCTCCCGAAGCCGTACGGGAAGTCCCACCCCGCCATGTGGTACGCCGCCGGCTCCCCGCCCTCGTACGCCATGGCCGGCAGGAAGGGCCTCGGCGTCCTGGGCTTCAGCGTGCAGAAGGTCTCCGACATGGAGTGGGTCCTCGACTCCTACAAGACGGCCATCAAGGAGGCCAAGGCCGTCGGCGACTTCGTCAACGACAACGTCATGGTGACCTCGACCGCGATCTGCGCCGAGACGCACGACAAGGCGGTCGAGATCGCGGTGGGCGGCGGCCTGAACTACCTCCAGTCCCTCCTCTTCCGCTACCACGACACCTTCCCGCGGCCGGAGGGCATCCCGGAGTGGCCGGAGCTCCTGCCGGAGTACTCGGCCGAGATCATCGAACTCCTCATCCAGGAGGAGCTGATGATCTGCGGTGACCCGTCGGAGGTCCTGGCGCAGTGCAAGCGGTGGGAGCAGGCCGGGGCCGACCAGCTGTCCTTCGGGCTGCCGATCGGGATCTCGTACGAGGACACGATGAACTCGATCAAGCTGATCGGTGAGCACGTGATCCCGAAGATCGACACGGACCCCGTCCACCGCACCACCCGCTTCCGCCAGTCCGCCGGCGCCTGAGGGCCCCACGCCGGCGGGCGGTGCACGACGAGCGCGGGGTGGTGTCTTCCCGGACCGCCGCCCCGTACCGGCCCCGGCCGGAGGCCGTTCCGCGGCGGCCCCCGGTCCGGGGCACACCCGTGTCCGCGTCCAGAAAGGGACCGTCATGCTCGACCACCTCATCACGGGCGCCACCGTCGTGGACGGCACCGGCGCCCCCGCCTTCACCGCCGACGTCGGCATCCGCGACGGCCGGATCGCCGTCGTCGCCGAGCCCGGCACCGTCCACGAGGAGGCCCGGAGCACCGAGGACGCCACCGGTCTCGTCCTCACGCCCGGCTTCGTCGACCCGCACACCCACTACGACGCCCAGCTGTTCTGGGACCCGTACGCCACCCCGTCCATGAACCACGGCGTCACCACCGTCGCCGGCGGCAACTGCGGCTTCACCCTCGCCCCGCTCCACCCGGACCGGCCCGAGGACGCCGACTACACCCGGCGCATGATGTCCAAGGTCGAGGGGATGGCCCTGAAGGCCCTGGAGGAGGGCGTCGACTGGTCCTGGTCGTCGTTCGCCGAGTACCTCGACGCCCTCGACGGCCGCATCGCCGTCAACGCCGGCTTCATGGTCGGCCACTGCGCCCTGCGCAGGTACGTGATGGGCGCCGACGCCGTCGGCGGACAGCCCACCCCCGAGCAGCTGGCACACATGGTCGCCCTGCTCAAGGAGGCCATGGAGGCCGGCGCCTGGGGGCTCTCCACCACCCAGTCGGCCACCCACTCCGACGGCGACGGCGCCCCCGTCGCCTCCCGGCACGCCGGCCCCGAGGAGCTCATCGCGCTCTCCCGCGCCGTCGGCGAGCACGAGGGCACCCAGCTCGAAGCGATCCTGGCCGGCTGCCTCGACCAGTTCTCCGACGACGAGATCGACCTGTTCGTCGAGATGACCTCCGCCGCCGGACGCCCGCTCAACTGGAACGTCCTCACCATCGACGCCGCCGTCCCCGAACGGGTCCCGCGCCAGCTCACCGCCTCCGAGCGGGCCCGGAAGTCCGGCGGCCGGATCGTCGCCCTCACCATGCCGATCCTGACCCCGATGAACATGTCCCTCGGGACCTTCTGCGCCCTCAACCTCATCCCCGGCTGGGGCGAGATCCTCGGGCTTCCCGTCCCCGAGCGGATCGCGAAGCTCCGCGACCCGGACGTACGGGCCGGGATGCTGCGGCGCGCCGACTCCAAGGAGGCCGGGGTCTTCCGGCGCCTCGCCCACTTCGGGCGGTACGTCATCGGGGACACCTACAGCCCCGAGAACGAGGGCCTCACCGGCCGCGTCGTCGACGACATCGCGGCCGAGCGCGGCCAGGACGCCTTCCAGTGCCTCGTCGAGATCTGCGCCAACGACGAGCTCCGGACCGTCCTGTGGCCGATGCCCAGCGACAACGACACGGCGTCCTGGACGCTGCGCCGCGAGACCTGGGAACACGAGGACGTGATGCTCGGCGGCTCCGACGCGGGCGCCCACCTGGACCGGATGTGCGGGGCCCCGTACACGACCCGCTTCCTCGGCGACTGCCTGCGCGGACGCAGGCTCGTGCCCCTGGAGCGGGCGGTGCGCATGCTCACCGACGACCCGGCCCGGCTCTTCGGGCTCCGGGAGCGCGGCCGGATCACCGAGGGCTTCCACGCCGACCTGGTCCTCTTCGACCCGGAGCGGATCGACGCCGGCCCGGCGACCCTCGTGCACGACCTGCCGGGGGACAGTCCGCGCCTCGACTCGCGGGCGGTCGGGATCGTGTCGGTGCGGGTCAACGGCGTGGAGACGGTGCGGGACGACGAGGTGACCGGCGCGGTCCCGGGGAAGGTGCTGCGCTCCGGCCGTGACACGAGGACGGTGGCGACCAGGTGAACCAGAAGCTCTTCATCGGCGGCGAGTGGGTCGAGCCCGACGGCGGCCACTACGAGGTGATCGACCCGGCCACCGAGGAGGTCGTCGGCCTCGCCCCGGAAGCCTCCCGCGCCCAGGTGTACGACGCGGCCGCCGCGGCCCGCGAGGCCTTCGCCTCCTGGTCCCGGACGCGACCGGAGGAGCGGGCGGCGATCCTCGACCGGGCCGCCGACCTGATGGCCAGGGACGCGGAGGCGAACACCCTCCTCGCCCGCGCCGAGACCGGCGCCACCACCGGCACGGCGCGCGGCATGCAGGTCGCGGTCGGCTCGGCCCGCTTCCGGCGGTACGCGCGCGGGGCCATGGAACCGGTCGAGCAGGCCCTGCCCCCGCAGATCAACGAGGCGGGCCCGATGGGGAAGGCCGGGGTGTTCGGCGCGGTCGCGGTGCGCCGCCCGGTCGGGGTGGTCACCTGCATCACCTCGTACAACAACCCCTGGGCCAACCCGGCCGGCAAGATCGCCCCCGCGCTCGCGATGGGCAACACGGTCCTGGTGAAGCCCGCCCCGCAGGACCCGCTCTCCGTGTACGCGATGACCCGCGCCCTGGAGGAGGCCGGCGTCCCGCCGGGTGTCGTCAACGTGGTCACCGGCTCCTCGGTGGAGGCGGGGCGGGCGGCCGTGGACTCGCCGGACGTCGACATGGTGTCGTTCACCGGCTCCACGGCGGTCGGGCAGGCGATCGGCGAGGTCTGCGGCCGGACCCTCAAGCGGCAGCTGATGGAGCTGGGCGGCAAGGGGGCGGCCCTCGTCCTCGACGACGCCGACCTGGACTCGGCGGTGACGGGGATCGGGACGACGTTCTCCTTCTACAGCGGACAGATCTGTACGGCCCCGACCCGGGTGCTCGCCCAGCGCGGGATCTACGAGCGGCTGATCGAGAAGCTCACCGGCTATCTGGCCTTCATGACGGTGGGGGACCCGGCGGAGCGGGGCACGATCGTCGGCCCGGTGATCTCGGCCGCCCACCGCGACCGGGTGGAGTCGTACGTCGAACTCGGCCGGAAGGAGGGGGCGCGGGTGGTCGCGGGCGGTGAGCGGCCGGACCTCCCGAAGGGCTTCTACGTGGCGCCGACGCTGCTCGCCGACTGCACCAACGAGATGCGGGTGGTGCGGGAGGAGATCTTCGGGCCGGTCGTGGTGGTGGTCCCCTTCGACGACGAGGAGGAGGGGATCGCGCTCGCCAACGACAGCGACTACGGGCTCCTCGACTACGTGTGGTCGGGCGACGTGGCCCGCGCCTTCCGGATCGCGGCCCGGCTGCGGGCCGGCGGGGTGGGCGTGAACACGATCGGACGGAACATGGAGGCGCCGTTCGGCGGATTCAAGCGGAGCGGGGTCGGACGGGACGTGGGCTCGTACGCCCTGCACGCCTACAGCGAGCTGCAAGCCGTGGTGTGGCCGGGCTGACGACGTCCCCGAAAATTCCTCGGGAAAATTTCGAAACGGACATTCCGGACCACGCTGCGGTTCCCGCATATCGGACATGGGCCGACCGACCTACCAGTTGGTCGGTCCGTGCCGGTGGTCGATCTTTCAATCATTGGCGTGCGTCCACTTCGACCCGTGCAATGCAAGGCAGTGGTCGATCAGGTGAGCGGATTTTGATCCTCCGGATATGGAAACCGCAGCATTTAACGTCCTGTTCATGACTCAGGTGGAAGCGCGGCCCCAGGCCGGAGACACGGTAAGGGGCGTCAACGCCCCGGGTGACACCGACGGCGCGGCCGGTAACCACGGCGTCCGCACCAAAGGCCTCGGCGGAAACTCCGTCGGCCTCCTCGGCAGTGCCGTCATCGGCATCTCGACCGTCGCCCCCGTCTACTGCCTGACCTCGACGCTCGGCTCCACCGCCGGCGAGGTCGGACTGCAGATGCCCGCGATCTTCCTCGCCGGCTTCCTCCCGATGCTCCTCGTCGCCTTCGCGTACCGGGAGCTCAACAAGGTCATGCCCGACTGCGGCACCTCGTTCACCTGGACCGTGAAGGCCTTCGGGCCCCGTATCGGCTGGATGTGCGGCTGGGGCCTCGTCATCGCGACGATCATCGTCCTCTCCAACCTGGCGGGCGTCGCGACCTCCTACTTCTGGCTCCTCGCCGGTGAGATCAGCGGCAGCGAGTCCATCGCCGCCCTGGACGACAACAAAGCCGTCCACATCGTCACCTGCCTGGCCCTCATCGCCGCGGCCACCGCGATCAGCTACCGCGGCATGACCGCCACCAAGGGCGTCCAGTACACCCTCGTCGGCCTCCAGCTCGTCGTCCTCGCCGTCTTCGTGGGCATGGCCCTGACGAAGGCCGGCTCCTTCGAGACCTCGGTCGACTTCTCCTGGTCCTGGATGAACCCCTTCGCGGTCCAGTCCTTCGCCGCCTTCACCGCCGGCCTCTCGCTCTCGATCTTCATGTACTGGGGCTGGGACGCCTGCATGGCGACCAACGAGGAGACCACCGGCAGCGCCAAGACCCCCGGCCGCGCCGCGCTCATCGCGATGGTCGTCCTGGTCGGCTCCTACCTGGCCACCGGCATCGCCGCCCAGATGGTCGTCGGCTCCGGCGAGAAGGGCCTCGGCCTCGCCAACCCGGAGACCTCCGACAACGTCTTCGCCGCCCTCGCCGGCCCGGTCATGGGCCCCACGCTCGGCATCCTGCTCTTCGTCGCGGTCCTCGCCTCGGCGGCCGCCAGCCTCCAGACCACGTTCATCCCGGTCGCCCGCACGGTGCTCGCGATGTCCACGTACGAGGCCCTGCCGAAGTCGTTCACCAAGGTCCACCCGGTCTTCAAGACCCCCGGCAAGGCCACGATCGTGGCCGGTGTCGCCACCGGCGTCTTCTACACCGTGATGACCCTGCTCAGCGAGAACGTCCTGGTCGACACCATCTACGCGCTCGGCCTGATGATCTGCTTCTACTACGCGCTCACGGCCTTCGCCTGCGTCTGGTACTTCCGCGGCGAGCTGTTCCGCTCCGGCCGGGACTTCGCGTACAAGGGCCTGATGCCGCTGCTCGGCGGACTGATGCTGACGGCCGTCTTCGGCAAGACGCTGTACGACATGTGGGACCCGGCGTACGGCTCCGGCTCCGCGGTGTTCGGCGTCGGCTCGGTCTTCGTGATCGGCGTCGGACTGCTGCTCATCGGCGTGGTGATCATGCTGGTCATGCAGCGGAAGAGCCCCGCGTTCTTCCGCGGCGAGGTCCTGACGAAGGAGACGCCGTCGCTGGTCGTCGCCGACTGAGTCCGGCGGGTCCGGAGGGACCGGCGGAGCATTCCTGAGTCATCGAGAACGCGAAGGTGGCGGGCCCGTGGGGGGTCCCGCCACCTTCGTCCTTCCTCGCCCGCGTAAGGCTCGGTCGGTTCAGTCGGTTCAGTCGGTTCAGTGTGTTCAGTGGTGTCCGGGGAGCAGCCGCTCCACCGCCGCGTTCGCGGCCGGCAGGTCCGGCGTACCGGCCGGCTTGGCCTTCGGCGTCAGGACACCGCTGAGCGGCACGACCGACGGCAGGCTCGCGTCGGCGGCGGCGGTTCCGGCGGCGGCGAGGCCGCCGGTCGCGGCGAAACAGGTCAGGGCGACTGCGGTGAGCATCTTCTTCATGACCGCACCAACGCGGACGGCATGGATCCGGTTACGAGGACGCCCCCGAAGCCCCCGCCGGACGCGTCCCTAGGATGCGTCCATGCATGGGGAGACGAACTGGTCGCTGCGCCCCGGGCGGGCGGACGACATCGAGACGATCGCGGAACTGCGGGCGGTCGTCATGCGGGACGACCTGGAGCGCCTCGGACGCTACGACGAGCACCGGGTGCGCCAACGGCTGCGCGACGGCTTCTCGCCGGAGCACACCTCGGTCGTCGAGGTCGACGGCGGCTTCGCCGGCTGTGTGACCCTGCGCCCGTACGAAGACGGCGCCGGCTTCCACCTGGAGCACTTCTACCTGGCCCCCGAGGCCCAGGGACGCGGCCTCGGGACGGCGGTGCTGCGGCGGCTCCTCGCCCGGGCGGACGAGGCCGCCGCCCCGGTCCGGCTGGTCGTGCTCCAGGGCAGCCCCGCCCGCCGCCTCTACGAGCGGCAGGGCTTCACGTACGCGTCCGAGGACCCGGTGGACGTGCTGCTCGTCCGCGCGCCGCGCGCCGCCGCCCCCGCCTGACGGCCGGCGGAGGTCAGAGAGCGGCACCGGCCGGCTGGCGGACGGTGACGTTGATCCGGTTGAACAGGTTGGTGACCGCGACCATCAGCACGATCGCGGCGAGCTGCTTCTCGTCGAAGTGGTCGGCGGCGGCGCCCCAGACCTCGTCCGGCACCGCGTCCGAGGCCGATGTGACAGCGCGACGGACACCGAGCCGCCGGCCCCCTACGCCTCGGCGATGAGGGCGGTGGCGACGGTGCGGAAACCGAGGCGCCCGTACAGCCGGGCCACGTCCGCGTCCGACGCCGACAGGAACACCAGCTCCACACCGCGCGACCGGGCGTCGGCCACCAGGGCGGCCGTCACCGCAAGCCCCAGGCCCCGGCGCCGGGCCGCCGGGACGGTGCCGACGCCGACGACCTCGGAGACGGGCCCGACCGGCTGGTGCTGCCCCGCCGAGAGCGCCGTGCCCGCGTCGTCGAGGGCGGCCGAGAGATGGGTGAGACCGGCCGTGATCCGACCGGCGACCTGGGCGACGACATCCGGCGTCGGCTCGGCGCCGAAGGCCGCGTACGGGGCGGCGACCGCGCTCGCCAGGAACGGATCGCGCGCGCCGACCATCCGTACGGTGACGCCCTCGGGCCCGGCCACCGGGAGCGCGTCGCCCTCCAGGACCATCAGCGGATGCTCGTGGACGGTGAGCCCGCTCGCCTCCACGGCCGCCCGCAGCCCCGGCGTCGTCTCCGCCACCCACTCGAACGCCTCGGGCGCCCCCAGCTCCCGCTGCCGCGCCCGCACCCGGTCCACGTCGGCGACCGTCACCTCCCCGTCGTACCCGAGCGCGGGCCGCGCGTAGTACGGCCAGCCCGCCCCCTCCCGCACGAACAGGGTCAACGGCCCGAACGCCTCGGCGCGGGCGGCGGAACGGGGCACGGCGTCGTAGTACGACTCGATTCGCTTCAGCACGCGCCCACGCTAGGCCCCGCCGCCCGAGACCGCCCCCGCATTTCCCCGCCCCCTCGTCGCGCGCGGCCGTCCCGCCCGGCGCCACGGGCGAAGACACCTCGGCGCGCACCCGTGAACGCCCGGCCGACGCGGAACGCACTCGTGTCGCACCCCTCGGAAATCCAGGCCGTACGCCCTACCGTGCCGCTATGCGGATCTCGACCACGATCTTCCTGACCGACGAGACCATCAGCCCCGTACGGCTCGCGCGTGAACTCGAACAGCGTGGGTTCGGCGGGCTCTACCTCCCCGAGCACACCCACATCCCCGTCGCCCGGGAGACGGACTACCCGGCGGGCGGGGAGCTGCCCCGCGAGTACGGCCGCACCCTCGACCCCTTCGTCGCCCTGGGCCAGGCCGCCGCCGTCACCGAACGCCTCGCGCTCGGCACCGGCGTCACCCTGATCACCGAGCACGACCCGATCGCCCTCGCCAAGCAGGTCGCGACCCTCGACCACGTCTCCGGCGGCCGCTTCACCCTCGGCCTCGGCTTCGGCTGGAACCGCGAAGAGGCGGCCGACCACGGCGTGGAGTGGCGCACCCGCCGGGAGCTCGGCCGCGACCGGCTTAACCTGATGCGCACCCTCTGGGCTCCCGAACCCACCGCCTACGAAGGCGAGTTCGGCCACTCGGTCCGGGCCTCCGAGGCCTGGCCGAAGCCCGCGGGCGGCGCGCCCCGCATCCTGCTCGGCGGCGCGGCGGGCCCGAAGCTCTTCGCCCAGATCGCGGCGCAGACGGACGGCTGGATGCCGATCGGCGGCCGCGGCCTCACGGAGTCGCTCCCGGTTCTGAAGGAGGCGTGGGAGAAGGCCGGCCGGGACCCGAAGGCCCTGGAGATCGTCCCGTACGCGGTCCTCCCGACCCGCGGCAAGCTCGCGCACTACGCGGAACTGGGCTGCGAGGAGGTCGTCCTCCAGCTCCCCCCGTCCCCCGAACCGGAGGTCCTCCGCGTCCTGGACGCGTACGCCGAGTACCTCTGATCCGAGTACCTCTGATCCTGTTACCTCTGATCCGGGTACCTCTGATCCGGTGGCTCCGCCCCGAGGACACCGACTGACCGCGTGGCCGGATTCGCCGCTTCCTGCGGGGACCCGAAGCCTGGTCGTGGTGCCCGCTCGTATGCTCGGTTCATGACGGATGACCAGGAAGCTCGCCCCACCGCGAATGCCATGCGCCGTGCGTTGAAGCGGGCGCGGGACGGGGTTGCGCTTGATGTCGGTGAGGCGGCCGTGTTGTTGCGGGCGCGGGGGGATGATCTGGCGGATCTGGTGGCGTCGGCGGGGCGGGTGCGGGATGCCGGGCTTGTGGCGGCGGGGCGGCCGGGGGTCATCACGTACTCGAAGAGTGTGTTCATACCGTTGACGCGGTTGTGCCGGGACAAGTGTCATTACTGCACGTTCGTGACGGTGCCGGGCAAGCTGCGGCGGGACGGGCACGGGATGTTCATGTCGCCGGACGAGGTCCTCGACATCGCCCGTCGGGGTGCGGAGCTGGGCTGCAAGGAGGCCCTGATCACGCTCGGGGACAAGCCCGAGGACCGGTGGCCCGAGGCCCGTGAGTGGCTCGACGCGCACGGCTATGACGACACCATCGCCTACGTCCGCGCCATGGCCATCCGCATCCTGGAGGAGACCGGACTCCTGCCGCACCTGAACCCGGGGGTGTTGTCGTGGACGGACTTCCAGCGCCTCAAGCCGGTGGCCCCGTCGATGGGGATGATGCTGGAGACGACCGCGACCCGGCTGTGGTCGGAGCCCGGCGGCCCGCACTACGGCTCCCCCGACAAGGAACCCGCCGTCCGCCTGCGTGTCCTTGAGGACGCGGGGCGGTCGTCGGTTCCGTTCACGTCGGGGCTGCTGCTGGGGATCGGGGAGACGCTTCAGGAGCGGGCGGAGTCGCTGTTCGCGCTGCGGCGGGTGGCGCGGGCGTATCACTCCGTGCAGGAGCTGATCATCCAGAACTTCCGTGCCAAGCCGGACACCGCGATGCGCGGGATGCCGGACGCGGAACTCGACGACCTGGTCGCCACCGTCGCGGTCGCCCGGCACATCATGGGCCCGTCCGCGTGCCTGCAGGCCCCGCCCAACCTCGTCGACTCCGAGTACGAGCGGCTGATCGCCGCCGGCATCGACGACTGGGGCGGCGTCTCCCCCCTCACCATCGACCATGTGAATCCGGAGCGCCCCTGGCCGCGGATCGAAGAACTGGCGGAGAAATCACGGGCCGCCGGGTTCGAGCTGCGCGAGCGGCTGTGTGTGTATCCGGAGTTCGTGGCGCGGGGGGAGCCGTGGCTCGATCCGCGTCTGCTGCCGCACGTTCGCGCGCTCGCCGACCCGGCCACCGGGTTGGCGAACCCGGACGCGCCGGTGCGGGGTCTGCCGTGGCAGGAGCCGGACGCGGCGTTCACGGCGTCGGGGCGGACCGATCTGCACGCCACCATCGACACCACCGGCCGCACCCACGACCGCCGCGCCGACTTCGACCACGTCTACGGCGACTGGGACGCCCTGCGCGAGGCCGCCGCCCCCGGCATGATCCCCGAACGCGTCGACTCCGACATCCGCCAGGCCCTCGCCGTCGCTGCCGACGACCCCACCCGGCTCACCGACGCCCAGGCCCTCGCCCTCCTCCACGCCGACGGGCCGGCGCTGGACGCCCTGACCCGTATCGCCGACGACGTCCGCAAAACGGTCTCGGGTGAGGAGGTGACGTATGTCGTCACCCGGAACATCAACTTCACCAACGTCTGCTACACCGGCTGCCGTTTCTGCGCCTTCGCCCAGCGCCGCACCGACGCCGACGCCTACACCCTCTCCCTGGACCAGGTCGCCGACCGTGCCGAACAGGCCTGGAACGTCGGTGCCGTCGAGGTCTGCATGCAGGGCGGCATCCACCCCGACCTGCCCGGCACCGCCTACTTCGACATCGCCCGCGCCGTGAAGAACCGTGTCCCCGGCATCCACGTCCACGCCTTCTCACCCATGGAAGTCGTCAACGGCGCCACCCGCACCGGCCTGTCCATCCGCGAATGGCTCACCGCCGCCAAGGAAGCCGGACTCGACTCCATCCCCGGCACCGCCGCCGAGATCCTCGACGACGACGTCCGCTGGATCCTCACCAAGGGCAAACTCCCCACCGCCACCTGGATCGAGGTCATCACCACCGCCCACCGACTCGGCATCCGCTCCTCCTCGACGATGATGTACGGGCACGTCGACCAGCCCCGCCACTGGCTCGGCCACTTCCGCACCCTGGCCCGCATCCAGCAGGAGACCGGCGGATTCACCGAGTTCGTCACCCTCCCCTTCATCCACACCAACGCACCCGTCTACCTCGCCGGCATCGCCCGCCCCGGCCCCACCCCACGCGACAACCGCGCCGTCATCGCCATGGCACGCCTCCTCCTCCACCCCCACATCCCCAACATCCAGACCAGCTGGGTCAAACTCGGCACCGAAGGCGCCGCCGAAATGCTCCGCTCCGGCGCCAACGACCTCGGCGGAACCCTCATGGAGGAGACCATCTCCCGCATGGCCGGATCGAGTTACGGCTCCTACCGGTCCATCCACGACCTCGAAGCCATCGCCGAAGCGGCAGGCCGCCCGGCGAAGCCCCGGACGACCCTCTACGGCGACGTACCGGAAGAACGACAGCGCACGGCGAGGGGGTCGGACGGACACCTGCCTGACCTGCTGCCGGTCCTTCCTCAGGAGTAGCCGGGAGCGGCGGGCTCAGCCGACCAGCAGGTCCTTCTTCAGCTCCTTGAGCTCCCGGTCGTCGATGCCGAGGCCCTTCCGCAGGTAGCCGCGGAAGGAGCCGTACGCGTCCTCGACCTCGTCGAAGCTCGCGTTGAGGTACGCGGGGCGGACGTCGAGGAGCGGCTTGTAGACGGCGGCCTGCGGGGCGGGG
The DNA here is from genome assembly GCF_001905825.1 of Streptomyces sp. CB02009. Taxonomy (GTDB): domain Bacteria; phylum Actinomycetota; class Actinomycetes; order Streptomycetales; family Streptomycetaceae; genus Streptomyces. The sequence continues at coordinate 344,898 of NZ_LIVV01000009.1, read as the reverse complement.
AGGTGGGAGAGGATCGCCTCGTTGGCGGCGGCCCGGTAGGTGTTGCTGGCCAGGTAGTCGGCCATGACCGTCTCCTGGGGGACCCCGAGGGCGGTGAGCAGGGCGGCGTTCGACCAGCCGGTGCGGTCCTTGCCGGCGGTGCAGTGGAAGAGGACGCCGCGCCCGCGGTCGGTGCCGATGCCGTCGAAGACGGTGGTGTAGGCGGTGCGGGCGGTGTCGCCGCTCACCATGAAGCGGTTGCCCTCGACCATCATGGCCTCGGCCTCGGCGGGGCTCTTCGGCATCGAGGTGAAGGTGCCGGTGCCGGCGAGGACGTCGGCGACGACGTGCGTGGCGCCGGCGGGGACGCGGTCGGGCGCGGTGGTCCGCTCGGACTCCATGCGCAGGTCGAAGACCGTCCGGACACCGAGGCGCCGCAGCTTGGCGAGGTCGGCGTCGGTGAGCTTCTCCAGGGAGTCGGACCGGTAGACCTCGCCCATCTTCACCCAGTGGCCGTCGGTGGTGCGGTAGCCGCCCGCGTCCCGGAAGTTGACGGTGCCCTGGAGGCGGATCAGCCGGTCGGCGAGGTGCAGCGGGGTGCCCCGGTCGGGGACCAGGTCGAACCAGCGGCGGTCGGTGGCGGCGAGGCCGGAGACGGTGACCGAGCCGGTGGCGCCGCCGCGGGCGACGGTACGGCCGCCGGTGCGGATGGTGACCCCGTGGGTGCCGGGGGCGTTCCAGGCGACGGTGTAGGTGCCACCGGTGTTCTCGGTGACGGTCGCGGCGGTGAAGGGGACGCGCCGCTCGTCCTGGTGCCGGTGTCCGTGGGAGTGCGCGGAGGCGGGCGGGGCGACGAGGCCGGTGAGCAGGGCGGCCGCGAGGGCCGCGGTGGAGAGGGACGTGACTCGTGTCAGGACGTTCATGACGCGGATCGTTCAAGTCATGCCCAAACCTCAGATGAACTACGGTCAAAAGTGGACTGAAGGGCTTCGGATCACATAACGTTCCGGCCCCCGAACGGACGTACCCGGTCCATTACAGTGCTGCGCAGACCGGTCTACGGGGGGAGGGCACGTCGTGGCCACGACAGCCGCGGCCGTGTGGGGCCGCGCCGAACAGCAGGACTTCCGCGCCCGCGTACGGGGCTGTCTGCTCGGCGGAGCCGTCGGCGACGCCCTGGGCGCCGGCGTCGAGGGGCTGACCCTCGACGAGATCAGGGACGCCCACGGACCTGACGGACTCGGTGAGCCCGCGCCCGCGTTCGGCCGCCGCGGCGCCGTCACCGCCGCGACCCAGATGGGGCTCTTCACCGTCGACGGTCTGATCCGCGCCCAGGTGCGCCGCGACACCGGCGCCTGGCACCCGCCCACCGACGTCCACCGGGCGCATCTGCGGTGGGCCGCCACCCAGCGCGACTGGGGCCCCGACGAGCGCCGCAAGGACAACGGCTGGCTCGCCCGCGAGGAATGGCTCTACGCCCGCCGCAACCCGCCCCGCGCCTGCCTCACCGGCCTCGGCGACGAGATCCTCGGCACCCTCGACAGGCCCAAGAACCCGGAGGCCGCCGACTCCGGCGCCCTCGTCCGCTCCGCCCCCTTCGGGCTGCTCGTCGGCTGGGAGCCGCAGCTCGTCTGCCAGCTCGCCGTGGAGTGCGCCGCCCAGACCCACGGCGCCCCGGCCGCCGGCCTCGCCGCCGGCGCGTTCGCGGTCGTCGTCCACGGCCTCGCGCGCGGTGGCTCCGTGGAGACGGCCGTCGACCGGGCGCTCGGGCAGCTGGCGGCGCGCCCCGGCCACGAGCCGGTCACCGAGGCACTCGGCCGCGCCCTCGGAGCCGTACGGGAAGGGGTTCCGGATCCCGAGCGGGTGGCCGCCCTCGGGGCGACCGAGGACCGGGCGGAGGGGCAGCTGGCGGCGGCCGTGTACTGCGCCCTGGTCGGCGAGGACGTACGGCACGGGCTGCGGCTCGCGGTGAACCACGACGGGCCGTCGGCGGTGACCGGGGCGCTCACCGGCGCGCTGCTCGGCGCCCTGCACGGCGAGACGGCCCTCCCGCCGGCCTGGCTGGCCGAACTGGAGGGCCGTGCGACGGTCCTGGAGCTCGCGGACGACTTCTCGATGGAGATGACGCAGGGGGCGGCCCTGCACGGCCCGACGGACTCGTCCCCCGGCTGGCTGGCGCGCTACCCGAGGGCCTGACCGGCGCTGCGGGTCACCCGGGGGCTTGTCCGGGCGGGTCACCCGAGGGCCTGACGCGCGCCGCCGGTCACCCGAGGGCCCGGCCCTGGCCGGTCACCCGAGGGCCCGGCCCTGGCCGGTCACCCGAGGCGCTGGTCCGCGGCGCGCTCGCCGCCCTGTGCGGGGATCGTGGCGCCGTCCTCGCCGTCGTCCGGGTCCGTGCCGATCCGGGCGAGCAGCGCGTCCCGCTCCGGGGTGTCCTCGGGCCGGACGAAGCCGATGAGCACGTACAGGACGAGGGACGTGGCGAGCGGCGAGACGATCTGGATCTGCAGCTCGATGCCGTCGAGGCCGTAGTTGGTGAGCCAGAAGACGAAGAGTCCGGCGGCCCAGGAGACCAGGGCCGCGGTCGGGCCGGACTTCCGGAAGGTGCGGAGCAGGCCGAGCATGAAGGGGATCGCGATCGGCCCCATGAGTCCGGCGACCCACTTGATGACGACGGTGATGATGTCCTTGAACGTGGGGGAGTTGACCTGCGTGGCGACGGCCATCGACAGCGCGAGGAAGGCGATCGTCGACCACCGCGCGGCGAGCAGCCCGGCCTTCTGGCTCCAGCCGCGGGCGGCCCTGCTGACGGCCGGCGCGATGTCGCGGGTGAAGACGGCGGCGATGGCGTTGGCGTCGGAGGAGCACATGGCCATGGTGTGCGAGAAGAAGCCGACGACGACGAGCCCGAGGAGGCCGTGCGGCAGCAGCTGCTCGGTCATCAGGGCGTACGAGTCGGAGGCGTCGGGCTTCTTCGGGTCGACGAGCAGCGGCGCGACCCACATGGGGAAGAAGAGGACCAGCGGCCAGACGAACCAGAGCAGCGCGGAGAGCCGGCCGGAGCGGGTGGCCTCGCGGGCGCTGGGGGTGGCCATGTAGCGCTGGGCCTGGTTCCACATGCCGCCGCTGTACTCGAAGGTCTTGATGAAGAGGTACGCGAGGAGGAAGGTCAGCGTGTACGGGCCGGCCGTCGGCGCGGTGTGGCCCTGGAGCTCGGGCCGGTCCCACACGGTCCACAGCGCGCTGAAGCCGCCGAGCTTGCCGAGGACGGCGACGAGCATGGCGACGCCGGCGAGGAGCTGGATGACGAACTGGCCGAGTTCGGTGAGGGCGTCGGCCCAGAGTCCGCCGACGGTGCAGTAGACGCCGGTGACCACGCCGGTGATGAGGATGCCCTGGTTGAGGGAGATGCCGGTGAAGACGGAGAGGAGGGTGGCGATGGCGGCCCACTTCGCGCCGACGTCGACGATCTTCAGAAGGACGCCGGACCAGGCGAGGGCCTGCTGGGTGGGGAGGTTGTAGCGGTCCTTGAGGTATTCGAGCGGGGAGGCCACCTTGAGGCGGGAGCGCAGCCGGTTGAGCCGGGGCGCGAAGAGGCTGGCGCCGATGGCGATGCCGATCGCGATGGGGAAGGACCAGGTGACGTAGGACGTGACGCCGTAGGTGAAGGCGATGCCCGCGTACCCGGTGAACATCACCGCGCTGTAGCCCGACATGTGGTGGGAGATGCCGGAGAGCCACCAGGGCATCCGGCCGCCGGCCGTGAAGAAGTCGGAGACGGTGTCCACCCGCTTGTGGGACCAGACGCCGATCGCGACCATCACGCCGAAATAGCCGATGAGCACGGCCCAGTCGAGACTGTTCATGGAGCCCCCTCCAGGGGTTCTGGTCCGCCTTGTGAACGCCGTTCATGGTGTGGCGAGTTGCAAGGCAGGGACAATGCAATGGAGGGTCAAGGGACAGTAAAATCGTTCTGTTTACTGACCCTTGTTCATGTCCATGAACTCTTCCCGCGTGGAGTCGGCGCGGAATCAGAAGGTTCCTGCGGGTATCAGCGCATCAGCTCCCCGGCGTTGACCAGGAGGGACTGACCCGTGATCGCCCGCGCCCGGTCCGAGGCAAGGAAGGCCGCGGCCTCCGCCACGTCCCCGTCCGTCGCGAGCTCCGGCAGCGCCATCCGCTCGGTGAGCCGGGCGAGCACCTCCGCCTCCGGGACCTTCTCGGTGTGCGCGGTGAACTGGACGAAGGCCTGCACCGGCGGCCCCCACATCCAGCCCGGGAGCACGGTGTTGACCCGGATGCGGTGCGGCCCGAGCTCGTGCGCGAGCGAGTACATCGCCGAGGTCAGCGCCCCCTTCGAGGCCGCGTACGCCGCCTGCCGCACCTGGGTGGGCGCGGCCACCGCCGACTGCGTGCCGATCAGGACCACCGAACCGCCGCGCGCCTTGAGCGCCGGCAGGCAGGCGCGGGTCATCCGCAGGGTCCCGAGCAGGTTGACGTCCAGGACGCCCTGCCAGGTCGCGAAGTCGGCGTCCTCCAGCCCGCCGAAGTAGGAGTCCCAGGCGGCGACGTGGACCACCGCGTCGATCCCGCCGAAACGCTCGGCCGCGAGAGCGGCGAGGGCCTCGCACTGGGCCTCGTCGGTGATGTCGGTGGCCCGGTGGGCGGTCCGGCGGCCCTCCGGGTCGATCTCGGCGGCGGACTTGGCGAGGTTGGCCTCGGTGCGGGCGCCGAGGACCGCGTTGCCCCCGTCCCGTACGACCGTCTCGGCGATGCGATGGCCGAGTCCCGCGCCGACACCCGACACGACGACCGTCTTCCCCTGGAGCAGCATCCGGGTCCTCCCTGGGCCTGTTCATCGATCTGACGGTCCGTCAGAGTAGGGCCGTGTCGCCGACAAGGGAAGGGGAACGAGGATGAGCGAGGAGACCCGCAGCGAGACGTACGCGGAGCTGGCGTCCGTCGGCCCGTACGGGGTGCGGCCCGGCCACGCGCTGATCACCATGGTCGAGCCGCATCCCGGCCACGAGTACGCGTACAACCGCTGGTACGAGGACGACCATTACTACGCCGGCGCCATGGCCATGCCCTGGATGTACGCGGGCCGCCGCTGGGTCGCCACCCGCGAACTCCAGGAACTGCGCGCCCCGGAGAAGTCCGCCGTCGCCCGGCCCGTCACCGCGGGCTGCTACCTCTCCACCTACTGGATCACCGAGGGTCGCTACGACGACCACATGAAGTGGACCGTCGGCATCAACAAGAGGCTCAACCGCGACGCCCGCGTCCACCAGGAACGGACCCATGTCTTCACCGCGTTCCAGGACCACGAGGCGACCGTCTACCGCGACGGGGCGGCCGGCCCGCGCGACTTCCACGCCCTCGACCACCCCTACGCCGGGCTGATCCTCCAGGTCGTCGACACGGAGGGCCCGGAGGAGCGCGCCGCCCTCCTCGAACGCCTGCGGACCAGGGAACTGCCCCGCCGGCTCGCCGGCTCACCGGCCGCGATGGTCACGCTCTTCCGCCCGACCCCGCTGCCCGGCGACCGCATGACGTACGTGAAACAGGTCGAGGGCGTCGACACCCGCCTGACCCTGCTGTGGTTCCTGGAACGGGACCCGAGGGAGTGCTGGACGGAGCACTTCGCGGACCTGGAGTCACTGGGGGCGGACACGGGCCGCGTGGAACTGGTGGCGCCCTTCATCCCGACGGTGCCGGGGACGGACCGGTACGTGGACGAGCTGCGGTGACCGGTCCGGGGGCAAGGCCGAGCCCCCTCGGCCAGGACGGCGGACCGGTCGAGAGGGCTCTTTCGTACTGCTGACGGCTCGAGCGACGGGGCTCAGAGGGCCCCGTTGCTCACCTCGCCGACGAAGGCGTTCCACGATCCCGGTCCGAAAGAGAGGGCGGGACCCTCGGGGGCCTTGGAGTCGCGCACCGCGATCGCGGTCACGAGGGGGGACTTCACTTCGACGCAGGCCCCGTTCCCTCCGGAGTACGAGGACTTGGTCCAGGTGTCGGTGCCACCCTGAATAATCGCCATGCTGCTCAGCTCCGGTTCTGCCAGTGGATGTGTCGCGCCAACGTTCTTGCCGGCGTGATCGACGCTACTCGCCGGTCCCTTCCGGTGGGACCGGCGTTCACACGTCCGAGTGGCATATTCCAACTGGGCTTCCGTGGGAGCGAGTACGCCGTGTATTGTACCCGCCCCGCTGTTTTTCGGATGTCTTTCGGACCGTGAGGCGGCGCTTTTCGGCTCGGCCCCCGGGCATGTCGGCTCGGCCGCCGGGCATGTCGGCTCGGCCCCCGGGCACGTCGGCTCGGCCGCCGGGCGTCTCGGCTCAGCCCCTGGCGTGCTTCTTCACCATCTCCGAGATGAAGTCACGGGTCTGCTCGACGTTCAGCGCCTGCGCCCTGAGGTGCTCGTACATGACGCTGTACTTGCCGACGTCCTGCGCCTTCTCCAGGTACAGGTCGCTCGTCACGCCCTCGATGTAGACGACGCTGGAGTCGGACGTGTCCGGGAACTCCAGGATCGAGTACTGCCCGCTGATCCCGGGATGCGCGCCCATCTCGAACGGGATCACCTGCACGGTGACATGCGGCAGGTGCGACTGCTCGATGAGGTGCTCCAACTGCTCCACCATCAGCTGCCTGCTGCCGACGATCCGGTGCAGCGCACCCTCGTCGATGACCGCCCACAGGCGCAGCGGACGCTCCTCGTCCCGGATGCGCTCCTGGCGGCGGGTACGGACCGTGACCCGCTTCTCGATGTCCGCGGGCGTCGACTCCGGCAGCGCGCCGGTGATGACCGCCTCCGCGTAGGCGTGCGTCTGCAGCAGCCCCGGAATGATCTGCGGCTCGTACATCCGCAGGCTCTCCGCGTCGGTCTCCAGGCCGATGTAGACGCTGTACGGGATGTCGCCGAAGGCGTGCCACCAGCCCTGCTGGCGCGAGTCCTTGGCCATCTGCATGAGCGAGTCGACCATGCGCTCGTCCTCGACCTCGTACACGCCGCACAGGTCGCGCACATCGCGCTGACTGATGGAGCGGCGGCCGTTCTCCAGCCGGCTGATCTTGGACTGGGAGACGAGAAGACGCTCGGCGACCTGCTCGGCCGTCATGTTCTTCGCTTCCCGGAGCTTGCGCAGCTCCTGGCCCAATCGGCGTCGCCTGACGGTGGGGTTGACGTTGGACGCCACGGAAACTGCACCTCCGGCTGTCTGCTGCGTAGCTGTGAGTGTCTACCGCTTGGCAGACTGCCACCAATAGCCAGGTGTGCGCTGGAAAATGACCACAACGTATGCCCGGCTGACCACCGGAGACGTCCGGGGACGCACGTGTGCGGGGCGGCCGTCCAGACCGCCCCGCACACTTGTGCGGCTCCCGGGTTGGTTCTGTGCCGTGCGTGGTGCCTAGTGCGCCGCCGCGCGGGCCATGCTGCCGCGAGGCTGCGCCGGGACGCCCGCGGCGCTCCGACGCGGCTGTGCCGCCGCGCCGTTCTGGACGTCCATCACGGCGTGCGCCACGAGTCCGCCCATCGGGTCGTGCCGGATCAGATCGCGCAGCCGGGACCGCGACGACCGTCCTTCGTTGCCGGGGTAGAGGTGCTTCCCGAGACCGACCGCGTGGGCCAGCGCGGCAAGCGCCGCGGTCCGCGGGTCCGGCGGTACGCCGGTGCGGATCGCACTGTCCAGCCGGGAACGGATCTCCCGACTGATCGCCGTGTCCGTCGCCTGGTAGCGAGTCGTCGGCAACACCCCGCACATCTGGCCCTCCACGGCATGCACCATGCCGCATCGCTCCAGATGCGAGAGATACGTCTGGCGGAGCCCCAGTCGGGGTCCGCCGATCCAGTGGACGGCCCGAACCGGACTGCCACGCCTTCGCAGCAGCTCCAGTGCGGAGTCCAAGGTCGGATCTCCGGTCGGCCGTGGCATCACCACGGCGATACGATCCCCGTCAGGGGCTATCCGGCCTGCCAATGCCAGCTCCACTAGCTGTGCACCGGCCAGGCCGAGGTCGAGCGACTGCGGCTGCGCTGTGGTACCCGTGGTCGGGTCCAGAGCGAGCAGCAGAAGCTCCTCCGGAATGGTTCTGCGGCTCCTGCCCATCCATGCCTCCCCGCGTGGATGAATGACAGGGTGACCCCTCTCACATTCATCTGTCGAGAGTGCCTGGGTGGTTCATCCGGGAACCAGTAGGTATGTCGTTCTCGTCTAGCACGGGGGCCAAGGGGTTCACACAGGACACTGGTACACGGACCGGTACACGGTCCGTACGTACGCACGACTCATGGAGGAGGCACGGTGGCGGGCGAGTCCCCCGACAAGGCGGAGCAGCAGGGGTCGTCTCAGGAGACGAAGGCCTCGGGCGGCGGCGGCAGGGATCCTCGGCTTTCCGTTCTCCATGACTCGGACGCCTCGTCGGCGGCTGCGGTTGCGTCGTCCTCGGGATCGGGGTCGGGGTCGTCCTCGGGGTCAGGTTCGGGATCGGGATCGGGTTCGGCGACGGGGGCTGGGGCGGGTTCCGGGTCGGCGGTTCAGGTGGACCAGCCGACGGCCGTCTTCAAGACGCTGGCGCCGCGGACCCCGGAGGACGACGCACCGGCGGCCGCGCCGGAGCGGACGGGGTCGACGGGGTCGACCGAGCGGACCGAGGAGACGGGCCCGTCCGCGGCCTCCGGGACGTCGGAGCCGGAGAAGGCTCCGGAGCCCGAGAGCGACCGCCTGAAGGCCGCGGTAGCGGCGTGGGTGGCGACGGCGGAGGAGCCGGAGGCGGAGTCGGGGGCGAAGTCGGAGGACGCGCCCCAGGAGCCCGAGGACTCCGACGAGGACGAGTCGGAGTCGGAGTCCGGTGCGGACGAGGCCGACACCGACACCGAGCCGGCGGACGACGACCCCGAGGGCGAGGACGAGGCCGAGTCGGACGACGAGACGGAAGACGATTCCGAGGACTCCGCCGACTCTGACGACGACTCCGATGACGACTCCGACGAGGAGCCCGTCGAGGCGAAGGCGGCCACGGAGGCCTCCGCGGAATCCTGGTTCTCGGCGCGGAAGCCGGCGGCGGACGCGAAGCCCGCGGCCGAGAATCCCGCTGACGCTCCCTCCGACGCAGCCGACCCCGGCGACGGCTCCGAGGACTCCGACGACCCCGCCGGCTCCGACGTCGACGACGAGCCGGTCGACCAGCCGACGACCATGTTCAAGGCCGTCCGGCTGCCCGTGGACCAGCCCACGACCGCGCTGAAGCTCCCGTCCTCCCTGACCGGCACCGGCAGCAGCACCGGGGACGCCGACAGCGAGCGCACCAGCACCTTCCTGCCGCTGCGGGCGGACATCCCGGCCGAGCAGAAGGCCCAGGCCGCCGCGGCGGCTCCCAAGGCACCCAAGGCGCCCGAGGCGCCCGAGGCTCCGCAGCCCGCCGCCTCCGCCCCCGTACAGCCCAAGGCGCCGTCCGCGTCGGCACCCGCGGCCTCGCCCGCGCCCGCGCCCGCGTTCGCCGAGGCGGAGCGGACGCGGCAGCAGCCGCTGCCGCCGCTGCCCCCGCTCGACCTGCTCGCCGAGCTGACGAACACGCCGCCCCCGCCGCCGACCCCGCTGCGGACGACCGTGCGCCGGGTGCGGATCTGGACCCCGCTGGTCCTTCTGGTCCTGATCGTGTTTGCGATCGTGCAGATGGTCCGCCCGCTGCCCGCGCCCCAGCTGACCCTCTCGGCCGCCCCGACCTTCACCTTCCAGGGCGGTGACCTGAAGCTGCCGTTCCCCGCCGAGGGACAGGGCGCCGTCGAGGTCGAGGGTGTCGGTTCCATGGGCACGTACGGCGCCCAGAAGCCCGCCCCGATCGCCAGCGTCACGAAGACGATGACGGCGTACGTGATCCTCCGCGACCACCCGCTGAAGGGGAGCCAGAAGGGCCCCGAGATCGAGATCGACCAGAAGGCGGCCGATCAGGGCAAGGCGGAGCACGAGTCGACGGCGCGGGTCCAGACGGGCCAGACGTACTCGGAGAAGGAGCTCCTTGAGCTCCTGATGATCCCCTCCGCGAACAACGTCGCCCGGCTGCTCGCGCGCTGGGACGCCGGTTCGGAGGCCGCGTTCGTCAAGAAGATGAACGCCGCCGCGAAGGACCTGGGCATGACCCAGTCCACGTACACGGACCCGTCCGGTCTGCTCGACAGCACGGTGTCGACCCCGCAGGACCAGCTGAAGCTGGCCAAGGCGGTCATGCAGTACGACGTGTTCCGCGAGATCGTGAACATGCCGAACGTGACGGTGGACGGCATCCCCGGCCGGATCGAGAACAACAACAACATCCTGCTCCAGCCGGGTGTGAGCGGCATCAAGACCGGCTCGTCGACCCCGGCGGGCGGCAACCTCCTCTGGTCCGCGAACACGATCGTCGACGGCCAGAACCGGCGCATCCTCGGCATCGTGATGGGTGCGAAGGACGCGGAACAGCTCGGCGAGAAGCTCCAGCTCGCCATCGACAACAGCCTCAAGATCATTCAGCAGGCCCAGAAGGACGTCACCTCCGCGGCCGTCATCCGCAAGGGGCAGGTCCTCGGCTACGTCGACGACGGCCTCGGCGGCCGGACGCCGGTCGTGGCGACGAAGGAGGTCAAGGCGATCGGCTGGCCGGGTCTCCAGGTGAAGCTGGCGCTGACGGACGGCGGCAAGGCCGTCCCGCACACCGGCAAGGCGGGCGACGTCGTCGGTCAGGTGTCGATCGGCACGGGCGCCGGCAAGGTCAGCTCCCCGGTCGCGCTGCAGCAGGACCTGGTGGAGCCGGGCGTCGACAAGAAGCTGACGCGCGTGGGCTGACGAGCCTGTGGCGCCGGGCCAGGCCGGGTGACCGGTCGGCCCGGCACCTGGTCAGTCGGCCCGGCGCAGGGCCACCCGGCCCGGCGCCCGGTCACCGCTCCAGGCGGCCACCCGCTGGCTCGCAGCCCGGTCACCGCTCCAGGGCGGCAACCCGCTCCGCCGACTAAACGCTCGCCCGGCCACCACCCGCTCGCCCGGCCGGGCTCTCCGGTGGCCACCACCCGCTCGCCCGGCCGGGCTCTCCCGGTTCTCGGGGGAGCCCAGCTGTTAGCGTCTTCCCGGGGACGAGTACGACGCGTGACACACGCGAGCGAAGTGAAGACGGGCAGCACGGGAAAGGGCCGCAGTGACCACCGCCGAGCCGACACGCGCCGACCGCGCGGACTCAGCCCCTGAGGCCGACCATGCCGACGGCCCCGCCGACGGCCGTACCGAGGCCCGTGCCGAAGGCCGCTCCGGCGCCGGGGCCCCCGCGGAATCCGAATCCGACGCGTCTCGTGATTCGCTCCCGCGAATAGTGCTTCCGGCGCAGCGGCCGGCCCCGGCGTCCACCGCCCCGGCCCCGGCCCCGCGGCGGAAGCGCCGCTATACGGTCCTGGCGGCCACCGGCCTCGCGGCCGTCACCCACATCCTGTGGTTCTTCTTCTTCGCGAACAGCGGCGGCGACCTGGCGGCGCAGGACGCGTGGGCCGAGTTCGTCGGCCGGCACCCCGACTCGGCGTACAACCTGGCCTGGTACGGCGGGATGCACCCGGTCTCGTACAGCGTCGTGTCGCCGTACCTGATGTCGATGCTCGGCGTGCGCAGCACGATGATGGTCGCGGGGACGCTGTCGGCGGGGCTGACCGCGCTGATCCTGGTGCGGGTGCGGGCGGTCCGCAATCCGCTCGCGTGCTCGGTCGCGGGCGTGTTCGCGTTCCTCTGCAACGCCCTGTCGGGGCGGGTGACCTTCGGCCTCGGCATGATGTTCGCGGTCGGCGCGGTCGCGGCGGTGTTCTGCTGGCCGCACCGCTGGCGCCGCAAGCGCTGGGCGAAGGCAGCCGTGGCGGCGCCGCTCGCCGGTCTGGCGACGGCGTGCAGCCCGGTCGCGGGGCTCTTCCTCGGGGTCGCGGCGGCGGCGCTGTTCCTGAACCGCCGACGGCCGGGGGCGTACGCGCTGGGTCTGGCCCCGGTGGTGGTCGTCGCCCTGTCCTCCTGGCTCTTCCCCTTCTCGGGCACGCAGCCGATGGCATTCGGCTCGACGGCGCTGCCGCTGCTGTTCGGCGTGCTGACCTTCCTCCTCGTCCCGAAGGACTGGCGGACGGTCCGCACCGCCGCGGCGGTGTACACGATCGGCACGCTGCTCACCTGGCTGATCGACTCGCAGATCGGCTCGAACATCTCGCGGCTCCCGATGCTCTTCGCGGGCGTCGTGCTGCTGACGGCCCTGCCGTACACGGCGCCGCGCTCACGCCGCTGGTACGCGCTGGTGCTGGCGTTCGCCGGTCTGAACTTCTGGATCGGCTTCAAGGGCGTCGACGACGTGATCCGCACGGCCCCGGACGCCTCCTGGGCGCGTGAGCTCGCGCCGCTGGTCAACCAGCTCCAGGTGCGGGACGCGCGCAAGGCGCGGGTGGAGGTCGTACCGGCGTCGAGCCACCGCGAGTCCTCCGCGCTGAGCCCGTACATCAACCTGGCGCGGGGCTGGAACCGGCAGGCGGACATGGAGCGCAACCCGCTCTTCTACGACGACACGCTGAACGCCGTGAACTACGAGGAGTGGCTGCACCGCTGGGCCGTCCACTACGTGGTGCTGCCGACGGGCGCGCCCGACTCGGGCGCGGAGCAGGAGGCGGAGCTGGTCGGCGACGGCCTGCCGTACCTGAAGCAGGTGTGGTCGGACGAGAACTGGCGCCTGTACGAGGTCGCGGCCCCGACGCCCCTCGCGGACCCGCCGGCGGTGGTGCAGAGCGCGGAGGAGAACGAGGTCGTCATCCGCGTCGAGACCCCGGGCCAGGTCCTCATCCGGGTCCCGTACTCGCCGTGGCTGGCCCTGGTGGACGAGGACGGCGGCAAGATCGAACCCCCGCAGGAGACGGAGGCGTCGAAGCTGGCCCGCGAGGAGTCGGACACCGAGATCCCGAAGGTCTTCGCCAACGAGGAGGGCTGCCTCTTCAAGACGGAGGCGGACGCGGAGGGCGACGAATGGACACAACTGGTCGCCCCGAAGGCGGGCGTCTACCGCCTGGCGGCCCCGTACAAGCTCTCCCGGGGCACACCGTGCCCGGAGGAACTCCGCTGAGCCGGGACGACGCCGGGTCACGGCGAACTCGCTGAGCCGGACGACGCCGGGTCACGGCTTCCGGTAACCGGCCAGCAGCCGCCGCATGGCGAAGGCGTGCCCGCCGCTGCCGATGACGAGCGCCCGGTAGACCCGACCCGCGACCCCGGGAAACACGGCCCGGGTCTCGGCGCGCAGCCGACAGCGCCCGCCGCCCAGCTCCTCGACGCGGAAGACCAGGCTGTACGTGGAGAACCGGTGCCGCCCTTCGAGCGCGAGCTCCCGCCCCGGCACGACCCGGGCGACCCGGAACCCCGGAAACTCCGACCCCGCACCCAGCGGCCGCACCCCGCCGCTCTCCCGGGGAACAGCCCCCACGAGCCGCGCGTACCGCGCCCCACCGGCGGCGGTGGACAGCGACCGCCCGACCTTCACGAGCAACCGCGCCCACAACTCCTCGACACCGGCGTCCACGACGACGACATGCTCGTCGACGAACGGCAACACCCTCACGACGCCCCCTCCGGTGCGGGGCCGTGCGGGGCCGCGGGGGACTGCTGCGATCCGCCGTCGCTGATGTCAGTCGTGGATGTCGGCTGCCGCCGGTCGGCGAACGGCCGCCGATAGTCCGAGGCATCCCCGACCGGGGGATAGTCCCTGCCGAACATCACGTAGACGGGATTGTCGGCGTCTCCGGCCTCCAGCGCGACACAGATGTCCACGTCGTGGTTGGCGAACCGGTGCAGGTACTGGACGAACAGCTCCAGCTCCTCACCGGACAGCCGCTCGTCGTGCCGCTCGTTGTACAAGCCGCCCCCTACTGACTGATGGACCGGTCCGGACGATACCTGGGCCGAAACCGGAGGGCGGCTCCCAGGGCGGCCATCGCTACCGGGCGGGCCGACTCCACGACGCCCTTGGTGAGCCGACGGCCGTGGATGTCAGACCGCTCTGACATCCTGCGCCCGTGAGAATGACATGGGCCGACTTCTGGGCACTGATAGCCACGCTGGACGGCGAGGCGACCGAAGAGAGCTGTCGGCGCCTTGCGGAGGAGCTGAGCACTCGCTCCGTCCCCGAGATCATCGGCTTCGCAGAACGGCACGCCGAGGCTCTCCACCGCCTGGACCAGGAGAAGTTCGGCACCCTCCCTGTGGCTGACCTGACGGCCCGGTACGGCAGTCCTTTCCCGCAGTCGGCCGACGTCTTCCTGTACACCCGCTGCGCAGTGGTCGCCGCCGGCCAAGCAGTCTGGGAGAGCGTGTTCTTCGACGTCGAGAAGTTCGCCCCGTACACCTCCACCGCGTACGACGGCGAATGGCTGCTGTACGTGCCGGACAAGGCGTACGAGCTGGCCACGGGCGAGGAGTGGCACCGCCGGACTCGGTACTGCTCGGAGAGCTACTCCAACCGCGACGGCTGGCCCCACCTGCGGACTGAGAGGAACTAGCGCTGGCTGGGGATCTCGTAGACGATCTTGCAAAGTGCGGCGGGTGCGACGATGTCAGCCGTCTCCACTGGCCTGCCCTGGTCGCTGTAGTAGGTCCGTCGGATGTGCGTGACGAGCGCGGCCTTCTGAATCCCGAGGAGTGAGGCTTCCCCGGCGGTCGCCTGCCGCGGCTCCGGCTGCTCCACGGCATGGCTGACCGTGACCCCGATCTCGGCCAGCCGATTCACGACGCCGGCCCCGGCATGCGGCCCGCCCTCGGGAAGGACGACGAGGGGCCCGCCTGTGAGGTCGTACGGCTCCCAGCTCGTGGACAGCTGCACGGGCCGTCCGTCGGCGAGAAACTCGTACACCGTCCGGACGCACAGCTCACCCTCACCGATCCCGAGGCGCGTAGCGATCTCCGTCGGCGCGGCCACCTTCGCATCGGTCCGGCTCTCCCAGCCGCCGTTCCGCCCCACGGCCGTCATGTCCGCCCGAAACGGCGACCCATCAGGCTGCTCGCGCGCTGCGGACCGAACCATCCGCACCCGTGCTCGGGGCTCGGCCACATAGGCCCTGGACCCGGCACGCCCTCCAGCACACCCTGGGAGATCAACAACTCCTGGGCCCGGCGAACGACGTTCTCGCCCACCCCGCACTCCTGGCCGATCTGGCCCGAGAGGGCAGCCGGTCTCCAGGAGTCCACTCGTGCTCCGCGATCCGCCGCCGCCGTTCATCGGCGATGCGGAGATAAGGCGGCTGCTCAGGCATATGGAGCACCCCGCTGACGGAGTTCCTCTACCTCACCCACCAGGGAGAGTCCCCACACAGCCTGGCCCGCATCTACGTTCCTCGCGAGCTGGCGGCGGCTGGGCCCCCTTGGCCCCGATCCGGCGTGGAGGAATCCCGAGACAACGCAGCTCCGCCTGCCGATCGCCAGCAGATTCGTTCCAACCTGACGAACTGTCGCAAATCATCCTTAAGCCGTGAGTGACTACAGCTACGATCCACGCTTACTTGTTGATCAACGATGGGGAGATTCGTGAGATCTGGCATACGCACGGCCGTGGTTGGTGTGGCCATAGCTGCGATGGCCGGTTTCAGTGCACCGGCGTACGCAGCCGGAGCGAGTTCATGCCCAAGGGACGGTCACCTCTCGGGGAGCTCACGTTGCACCTCGATGTCTAATGGTGTCCTGTCCACCTACGCCGCAACCGGCAGCTACGTCATGGTCAATTACTACCGCGCGTCCGGCGGCAGCTTGACTGCGAGGCTCGGTCATGAGCGCAACGGCACCAACAGCTGGTGGGCCTACGAGAACATGTCCACGGTGCCTCGCCACTACAGCCAGCAGAGGAGCCTCACGGCCAGCTGCAGCGTGATCATCGGCAAGCTCTACACCAGTAGCGGCGCCACCTACGCTACGCCGCCCGTAGACCCCTGCTAATCCGTAACGGCACGCTGTCAGGGCCCGCATCACTCCTAGCCCAGCGGGAGGAGGTGCGGGCCCTTCCCTACGAACAGGCTCCTCCATGATTGAAGCTGTCTTTCAGCACCACCTGGTTTTCCTCACGATCGCCATCGCTGTGACTCTCGCCGCAGGCGCCGTTTCATATGCCGTGGCTGCCCGTCGCATCGACCGGCTACGCGCTGTGTTCTACGGGCTGTGGGCTTCCTCGACCGTGGGGCCCATAATGCTGACCACGTGGGGTGGCAGCGGGATACTTACGCAACGGTGCACGATCAATCCCGCCGTCATCGAGGCGTTCACCACGACGCAGGGCCAACTCAACGTCGCCCTCTTCGCTCCATTCGGTCTGCTCGCTGTCCTGGCCACAAGGCGACCACTTTTCAGCGCTGCGCTGGGAGTCTTGTTCACGGCGACCGTGGAGACCGCTCAGGCCACCATCCCGTTCATCTCTCGCCTTTGCGACACTGACGATCTCGTCACGAACACGGTCGGCGTTCTCGCAGGTGCCGGCATCGGAACCATTGTCTGCCGCAGAGTCAACTACGGCGTACCGCTGCCACAGCCAGTCGTCAGGCGCGCCACTATCGCCGGTACCGCGACTTCGCTGCTCATCGCCGCAACATGGGTCGTATCCATCGAGCCTGTACGTGCCGTTCTGCCCACGGCAAGTCCTTCCGCGAGTCCCGAGCAGGTCCAGGCGCTCAAAGCCGAGCTCAGGAAGGCTTTCGGTGATACCTACGCCATCGACACGGCGGACTTCCTGAACAACATAGAGGGCCCCAGCACTGTCAGCGCGCCGCTGCCCGGCGGCTTCGCAGAGATGACGTGGCCGGACCGTGAGAAGCTCACGGTCCACTTCACCCCTACCAGCCAAGGCGAGGGAACCTACGCCTACAAGATCCCAGGAGCCGGCCAGCACGTGGGGACGGCGGAGCAGGCACAGCAGGTGGCAACTCATTTCGCCCAGCGCTACGCGCCCTGGGCACTACGTGATTCCAAGGTCAGGGTGTGGTCGGCGGATACCAGTGTCCAGAGTTCCGGCTGGGTAGTCGAATGGCGCCGGTGGCAGGGCAAGATTCTCATGCCCATGCGGTTGGACATCCTGATCGAACCCTCCGGCCGTATGACGGACCTCATCGCCCGGAAGGTGAATGACCCCAAGCTGCCACCCATCGCCGTAAATGAGGCCACTGCGTGGAAGCGATTCAATTACCAGCACAAGCTCAAGCCCGGTCAGGGCAAGCGTGAAGAGCCCGTGCTTCTGGCAGAGCGACGGGGAGACGAGTGGCAAGTCCACTGGCGCCTGGGTGCCAACTATGCCGACACCCTGTTCTCGGCCACAGTGAACGCCACCACCGGCGACGTGACAAATCCGTCAGCCATCCCTGCGTCAGAGGGCTCCCCTCCCGCTACGGAGGAAGTCCAGGGGCCCTGAACGCACGAGAGCTCAGCAGGACGTGGACACACCATGGCGTGGCCCGGCTGCATTCCCTTGCTTGGTTCTGAAGAACTCGCGGGGACGCTGTCAGTGAGCGAGAGCCCACATCGGCATCGGGTCTGAGCGGTGCGACCGCTGGCACCGGACCCGGGCTGGTCTCGCCGGCTGCTCCGGACCTTCTAAATCGGGCTGCCAGCTTGGTGGGGCGGGTGCTGAACCGATCCATCACCCTGATCGCCATGTCGCGGCGGAGCTCGCGGGCCCAGTCGTAGGCAGCCTCGCCGTTGACCGCGAGATGTGGATCAGCACCGCACGCCAGGAGGACCGCGGTCAGTGCGCTGTCGATCGGCTCCCCCGACTGATTCGTGGCATCGACTTCTGTGTCGATGGCGTGCCTCAGCAGAGTCAACTGGCAGCAGACCTCGTCAGCGTCGGCTCCCTCGTCGAGGATGCGCGTGAGCGTGACGTGGTCGCTCAGCTCCACCGCTTGGTGAGCGAGCGTCCAGGGGTTCTCAATCTTCAGAGCATCCTGCATCTTCATGGCGTCCTCCGAGGGCACTCTGCCCAATGGACGCGACCTTGATCGGCCGGACAGGTCCTAGCTAGGCCCACCACTGACCCCGACTCCCATCCCGTCTGCCGTTGAGCACACCGTGGAGCGCGCACCAGCCTGCCGTCGGGAGTGACTACGTCTTCACGACGCGTACGGGCAGCCCTGTCGAGCCGCGGAACGTGTACCGCTCCTTTTTGCGTCGCCGCCTCCGCCGGGCTCCGCGTGATCCGGCTGCATGACGCCCGGCACGGGTGCGCGACCCTGCTCACCGCTGCCGACGTGGCGCCACGCGTCGAGGTGGAGATCCTCGGGCACAGCCAGATCAGCATCACCATGGACGTGTACACGCACGTCGTCCAGGACACGCAGCGTGAGGCCATCAGTCACATGGACCGGCTGCTCAAGAGGCGGTCCGGTCGTCCCTGATCGCTGTCGTTGATGTTAGGCGTAGATGTCAAAGGGCACCTAGCAACGTTGCTAGGTGCCCTTTTCCCTTGTGCCCCCGGCAGGATTCGAACCTGCGACACCCGCTTTAGGAGAGCGGTGCTCTATCCCCTGAGCTACGAAGGCGGACGGAGACAGCGTAGCGGACGGGTGTGGGGGTGTGCTGCGGTGATGGGGTGTTGTGGAGGGCGGCCCCGGGATCTGTCCCGGGGCCGCCCTCCGTCGGTGCGGGGTCGTTCGGTGGGTCAGCGGGTCACCTCGCGGTTGAAGACCGCGCGGGACCAGAAGTAGCCGAGGGCCGACAGGGCCGTGCACCAGGCCAGGGCGATCCAGCCGGCGTTGCCGATGTCCGTGCCGAGCAGGAGGCCGCGGAGGGTCTCGTTGATCGGGGTGAAGGGCTGGTACTCGGCGAACCAGCGCAGCGCCGTCGGCATGGACTCCGGGGGGACGACCGCGCTGCCGAGGAAGGGCAGGAAGGTCAGCGGCAGCGGGGCGTTGCTCGCGGACTCGACGGTCTTCGCGCCCATGCCCATCGCGGCGGACAACCAGGCCATGCCGAAGGCGAGGAAGAGGAGCAGGCCCGCGGCGGCCGCCCACTCGACGACCGAGGCGTTCGGCCGGAAGCCGATCGCGAGGGAGACGCCGGTGACCAGGACCAGGACCGCCGCGACCTGGAGGACGCTGCCCATGACGTGGCCCGTCAGGATGGAGCCGCGGGAGATCGACATCGTACGGAAGCGGTTGACGATGCCCTCCGTCATGTCGGTGCAGACCGACACGGCCGTCGCGACGGCCCCCGAGGTCGCGGCCATCAGGATGATGCCGGGCACCAGGTAGTTGATGTAGTCGCCGCGGTCGCCGCCCGCCCCGATGCCGGCGCCGAGCGCGCCGCCGAAGACGTACACGAAGAGCAGCAGCATCAGGAGCGGCATGACGAGGATCGAGATCGTCATCGACGGGTAGCGCTGCATGTGCTTGATGTTGCGGCGCAGCATCGTCAGGGAGTCGCGCAGGGCGTACGAGCGGGTGGGCGTGGACTGCGGGGCCGGGGCGAGGGTCGCGGTGCTCATCGGGTCGACTCCTTCTGAGTGGTGGTGGCGGCGGACGGGGCGGGGACGGTGGGGGCGTTCTGCTTGCCCGTGAGGGTGAGGAAGACGTCGTCGAGGTCGGGGGTGTGCACGGTGAGCGACACCGCCGGGGCCCCGGTGCCGTCCAGGGCGTCGAGGATGGCGCGGAGGTTGGTGACCGAGCCGTCGCTGGGGATCTGCAGGGCGAGTGCCTCGTCGTCCCGGGTCGCGATGCCGAAGACCGCGGCCGCCGCGGCGAGGTGGGTCTCGTCGGCGAACCGGACGCGTACGTGGCCGCCGGGGATCAGTCGCTTCAGCTCCTCCGCCGTGCCCTCGGCGACGAGCTTGCCGTGGTCGAGGACCGCGATGCGGTCGGCGAGGTGGTCGGCCTCCTCCAGGTACTGCGTGGTGAGGAAGATCGTCACGCCCTGCTCGGTGACCAGGTCCCTGATCAGCTCCCACATGTCGCGGCGGCTGCGGGGGTCGAGGCCGGTGGTCGGCTCGTCGAGGAAGATGATCCGCGGCCGGCCGACCAGCGTCATCGCCAGGTCCAGCTTGCGGCGCATGCCGCCGGAGAAGGTGGCGACGTTCTTGCGGGCCGCCTCGGTCAGGTCGAACCGGTCCAGGAGCTCGGCGGTGCGACGCCGGCCCTCGCTGCGGCCGAGGTGGTAGAGGTCGGCCATGAGGAGCAGGTTCTCCTCGGCGGTCAGCAGCCCGTCGACGGCGGCGAACTGGCCGGTGACGCCGATCAGGCTGCGTACCGAGTCGGCGTCGGCCCGCACGTCGTGGCCGGCGATCAGGGCCTCGCCCCCGTCGGCGGTGATCAGGGTGGAGAGGATCTCGACCGTCGTCGTCTTGCCCGCGCCGTTGGGGCCGAGCAGGGCGAAGATCGTGCCCTCGGGGATCCGCAGGTCGATGCCGTCGAGCACCACCTTGTCGCCGTACGACTTGCGCAGGCCGGTCGCGGAGATCGCCGTGGATCGCGTGCCGGGGGCCGCGGTGGCGGCTGCGGCCGCTGCGGTGGCCGTGTGCGTGGGGCGGTTCGTGGCGCTCATGGTCTGCGGGCCTTTCTCCGAAGTCAGCGGTGGGGCTGGTGAGGTGTTGGGCTGGTTGCGCTGGGGTGGTTCTCGGTGGTGCTCGCGGTGGAGTGGCGTTTGTTTGGCGCCACTCCGTGCCGTGCTTGCGCCATCATCGTGGCACATGGGTGGCGCCATGTCGAGTCATTGTGGCGCCATGCGTGCATCTTTGTGTCGCCACGTGGTGTCGAGCTCTTCTGACCTGCGGTTTTGACGGTGCTCTTTCCATGGGGAAAGAAAGGCGCCCCATGGCGCCGCCCTGGACAAGGGTGGCGCCATGGGGCGCTGTAACCGGTACTCAGCCGACCAGAGTGCTCTCCCGCGGGGAGCGTGCCGCCGACTGCGTCCCGGCGAGCCTCTCGCCCTCCACGTCCACCCGCGGCAGGATCCGGTCCAGCCACTTCGGCAGCCACCAGGCAGACCTGCCGAGCAGCGCGAAGAGCGCCGGCACGATCGCCATCCGGACCACGAAGGCGTCGAAGAGGACCGCGATCGCGAGGGCGAAGCCGATCATCTTCACGAAGTCGTTGTCCTCCACGATGAAGCCGGAGAAGACGCTCATCATGATCACCGCGGCCGCGCCGACCACCCGGCCGCCGTAGCGGAAGCCGTCGACGACCGCCTCGCCCGGGCGGGCACCGTGGGCGTACGACTCGCGCATCCGGCTGACCAGGAAGACCTCGTAGTCCATCGCGAGGCCGAAGACCACACCGATCATGAAGATCGGCATCGTGCTCATGATCGGGCCCGGTGCGTCGATGCCGAAGACGTCCGCCAGCCAGCCCCACTGGAACACCGCCACGACCGCGCCGAGCGCCGCGGCCACCGAGAGCAGGAAGCCGAGGGCCGCCTTCAGCGGGACCAGGACGGAGCGGAAGACCACCATCAGGAGGAGGAACGCGAGACCCACGACCAGGGCCAGATAGGGCAGGAGCGCGTCGTCGAGGGTCTGCGAGAAGTCGATGAACATGGCCGTCTGGCCGGTGACGAGGATCCGCGACGCGGTGCTCCGCTCCAGGTCGTCGGCGGTGTCGCGGAGTGCGTGGACCAGTTCTTCGGTCCTCTTCTCGGTCGGACCTGTGGTGGGGACGACGGTGAGGATGGCGGTGTCGCCCGCCTTGTTGGCGGTGGCGGGGGAGACCGAGGCCACGCCGGGCGTCCTCGCGAGGGCCTTGCCGATCTCGTCGCCCGTCCTCCTGGCGTCCGCCGGGGTTCCGGCGGACGCGGTCCCGGTGCTGCCGGCCGCGCCGGTACCGTCCGCGGTCCCAGTCGCGGACACGGTCTGCACCGTGATCGTCAGCGGGCCGTTGAAGCCGGGCCCGAAGGACTCAGAGAGCAGGTCGTACGCCTTGCGCTGGGTCGTCTGCGTCGACATCTGGCCCTCGCCCGGCAGGCCGAGCTCCAGGCTCGCGGCCGGTACGGCGACGGTGCCGAGGCCGATCACGCCGACCAGGAGGACGACCACGGGATGCCGCAGGACGTAACGCGCCCAGCGGGTGCCCAGGTTGGGCCGCGTCCTCCGAGCGAGTTTCGCCTCGTGCCGGGCGGCCCTGCGCCGCTGACGGTCCGACAGCGGCTTCACGGCGTACCGCAGGCGTCCCCTGCGCGCCATCACCTTCACCGGCGCGAGGCCGAGGAGGGCGGGGACCAGCGTGATCGCGACGAGGACGGCGACGGCGACGGTGCCGGCTGCGGCGAGGCCCATCTTGGTGAGCATCGGGATGTTCGCGACCGCGAGCCCGGCCAGGGCGACGATGACCGTGAGACCGGCGAAGACGACGGCCGAGCCGGCGGTGCCGACGGCCCGCCCCGCGGCCTCCTCGGGGGTACGTCCCTCCGCCCGCTCCGCGCGGAACCGGGACACGATGAACAGCGCGTAGTCGATGCCGACCGCGAGACCGATCATCATCGCGAGGGTCGACGTCGTGCCGGAGAGGCCGAACGTGGAGCCGAGCGCCGTGATGCCCGAGATGCCGATGCCGACCCCGATCAGCGCGGTGATCAGCGGCATTCCGGCCGCGATCATCGAGCCGAAGGTCAGGACCAGGACGAACGCGGAGACCAGGATGCCGATCTGCTCGCCCGTGCCGCCCATGGCCTGCTCGATCTTCACGGCGTCACCGCCGGCCTCGACGGTGAGCCCCGCCTCGCGGGCCTGCTCGGTGGCGGCGTCGAGGGCGTCGTGCGCCTCGTCGTCGACCTCCGCCGCGGGGACCTTGTACGTCACCACCGTGTAGGCGGTCGTCCCGTCCTCGCTGATGCTGACGGCGGGGGACTCGTACGGGTCGGCGACGCCCGCCACCTGCGGCGACGAGACTCCCAGCTCGGTGACGAGGCGCTCGACCTCGGTACGCGTCGAGGGCGTCGTGATCTTCGTGCCCGCAGGGGCGCGGACGACGACCCGGGCGGTGGCGCCGTCGACGCTCGCGTCGGGGAACTTCTCGGTCAGCAGGTCGAAGGCCTCCTGCGACTCGGTGCCCGGCATCGAGAACGTGTCGGCGGGCGGCGCCGGCGCGGACGAGGCGGCGACGCCCATGCCGACGAAGACCAGTAGCCAGAGCAGCAGCGTCACCCCCTTGCGGCGGAAGGCGAGGCGGCCCAGTTTGGAGAGGAACGTAGCCACGGTGGGGCTCCCGTTGGGTGGTTGAGGGTCGGGCGGGATGACGTGTGCGCGGTGCGCGGCGCTCGGTGGGTGGTGCGTGGTGCGTGGTGCGCGGGGGTGGGGGCGGTAGGCGGCACGGCTCGACGGCTCGACTGCCCGACTGCTCTACGGCATGGCGCCATGGCGCCATGGCCGTCCCGGGCCTACAGGGGCCCGTGCGGGCGGTGAGGGGTGGGGTGGGCAGCGGGTGCGCCTATGGGCGCGAGAAGTGCGGTGCGCGTGAGCCCGCGTTGCGGCCTGGTGGTGCCGCCGTTCCCGGTCGGGTCGGTCAGGACGCGGTGGTGAGCGACTCGCGGCGCGTCGGGGACCGGTGGAGATCGTGGAGGTCGAGGACGACCGGCACGGGCTGCTTGCGGGCCGTGGCGAAGACGTACAGGCGCAGCGCGAGGAAGCGCCCGATGCCGGCGAGGCCTGAGGCGGAGAGGTAGACGGTCTGCTCGACGGCGAGACCCGGGGCGCTCTCGATCGCGTGCAGGAGCAGCATCGCGAGGGTGGTCACGGAGAAGGCGGCGGCGGCCGTTCCTGCGGACTGCAGGTGGTGGCGGAGGCCGCAGCGCAGCAGGCCGCGTCGGGTGGAGGGCCGGAGCCCCGACGCGAAGGTGAAGCGGGCGTGCAGCTCGGTCGCGAGGATCGTCGAGACGACGGTGACCAGCGCGTTGGCCAGCGCGAACGGTAGGAGGGCGGCGAGCAGAGCGACGGCCGCGCTGGACGCGAGGCCGACTCCGCCGCCGAATATCACGAAGCGAACGAAGGAGACCAAGGCGCCGGGAGCGCCGGGAGCGCCGGTGGCCCCGGGAGGGCCAGGAGCTCCGGCGGTTCCAGGAGCGTCGGCGGTGCCATGAGTGCTGGTGGCGTCTGTGGGGCCCGTGGCGCCTGTCGTGCCTGTGGAGCCTGTGGTGCCTGTCGTGCCTGTGGTGCCGGCGGCACCAACACGGCCGGTGGCCCCGGGAGCGCCGGTGGTGCCAAGAGCGCCGGTGGTGCCAAGAGCTCCGGTGGTGTCGGGAGCTCCGGTGGTGCTGGTCCGTGGTCCGCGTTCCATCGGGCTTCCCTCCCCCCTCGGTTCGTTGTGTCGGGCGGCTACGCGCGGCGGATGACGATGTCGCCGACGCTCGTACGGCCGCGGACCTCGACGGTCTCCTCGGACTGGCCCGGGCCCTCGGCCGCGCCCAGTTCGTTGCGTACGCGGCCGGCCGTGGACCGTACGTCGAGCCAGGCCGCGGTGCCCTCGGCGATGCCGACCTCGAGGCCACCGGCCGCGGAGTCGAGCGTGATCCGGCCGCGGACGACCTCGCCGAGGCGGATCGCGCCGCTGGCGGTCTTGGCGGTGACCGAGGACTCGGTACGGCCCACGCCGATGGGCCCGTTGGACGAGTTCACCCGCAGCTCGCCGGTGATCTTGCCGACCGTGGTCTCGCCGTTGAGGTTCCGGATCGTCGCCGAGCCGTCGATCCGGCCGATCCGCACCCGGCCGGAGCCGTGGATCTCGGTCTCACCGGTCGTGCTGTCGACGAGGATGTCGCCGTGCGAGGTCTTCAGCCGTACGGCCGCGGCGTCGTCCAGCTGGATGTCCCCGGCGGCGGTGGTGAGCCGGCAGTTCCCGAACAGGCCCTCGCCGATCAGCTCGCCGAGGCCCGTCCTGCAGGTCAGATCCGATCCGGCGGGCAGTTCGACGGTCACGTCGACCGCGCCGATCTTGCCGAAGAGGGAGCGCTTCTTAGGGCCCTTGACCAGCAGCTTTCCACCCGTGCAGGTCACGTTGGTCTCGGCGGCGGCCTGGACGTCGAGCTTGTCGCCGGGGTCGCTCGGCGTCACCTCGACGACGGTGTCGGTGCGCTTTCCCGCGACGATCCGGGCCCGCCCGATCTCGATCTCGACGGTGGCGGAGAGAGGTGCGGGGGTGTCGAACGTAGGCATGGCTGTGCCGTCCTTTGAGTGAGGAGAGAGGTGAGTGCTGGGGTGACGTGCCTCGGTGCGGCAGTGAGGTGGGTGCGCCGGCCCGGTGGGCTGCGCGGGGCCGGTGAGGTGCGCGGCCTGGTGGTGTGCGCGGGCCCGGTCCTGCGGGCGGGTGGCCGGCGGTGGCTCGCGGGCGGCTAGCGGACCCAGCCGGTGAAGCCCTGGCCGACGGAGGGGCCGGCGCCCGTCGTGCCCTTGCGGGTGGTGCGGCCCGCCGTGCCGCCCGGTTCGAGGGCGGCGGCCACGGCCCGGACGAGCCAGGCGTTGACCGAGAGTCCCTCGCGGCTCGCGGCCTCCTCGACACGGATCTTGAGCTGGGCCGGCGGCCGGAAGTTGATGCGGGAGGTGGCGCCGTCCTCGCCCTCCACGGGGGTCGCGACCGGGGGCGGCGGGGCCGCCAGTGCGGCCTCGGCCTCCTCGAAGTGGTCGGCGGTCGGCGGTGCGGTGACCACGAACTCGGGGTTCAGTCCGCGCAGCCGCAGATCGACCGAGCCGGGCGCGAGGTCGCGGGTGACTTCGTCCATCGCGTCCGACAGGGCGTTGAGCAGGGTCAGCCGGGCGGCCGACTCGAGCTGTCCGGTGAGCCGGTCCGCCAGGGCGCGGGCTTCGTCGCCGCCCGCCTGGGCGGCCACGCCGAGCTCATGGCGGAGATTGTCCACGTACGGGGTGAGGTCCATGACGCAATAGTGGCACCATCATGGCGCCATTGCAAGTCATCTGGCGCCACGGT
This sequence comes from Streptomyces sp. CB02009, assembly GCF_001905825.1. GTDB lineage: Bacteria > Actinomycetota > Actinomycetes > Streptomycetales > Streptomycetaceae > Streptomyces. The sequence continues at coordinate 319,010 of NZ_LIVV01000009.1, read as the reverse complement.
GCGCCATGCTGCGCCAGAGTGTTGCCGGGTTGGCGCCATAGCGGCCGCCCGCCGAGCGCCACGGCGCCCGCCCTCGGCCCGCGCGCCCTCGGCCCGTGCGCCCTCCGTCGCGTGCCGTCGGGTTGACCCGGTTCGGGGGTGCGCATAGCGTCGCCGCGCTGGGACGACGAGCGGATGCTCAGGGGGTTGTGCGGTGGCGATGCCAGGTGGAGACGAGCGGCTCACTGCGGACGGGGCTCCCTTCGCCGTCGAGGACGGGGTGTACGCCTCCGGGCCCCGCACGCTCAGGGAGTTCGTCGAGGTCGTCTGGGGCTACGACGACCGGGTGTTCCTGGTGTCCGAGGACGGCCGGACGACCTACCGCGAGTTCTTCGACGCCGCCTGCGGACTGGCCCGGCGGCTCGTCGGCGAGTACGGGCTGACGCCGGGGGACCGGGCCGTGATCGCCATGCGGAACCACCCCGAGTGGCAGGTCGCCTTCTGGGCCGCCCAGCTCGCCGGGCTCGTCGCCGTACCGCTCAACGCCTGGTGGACCGAGGACGAGTTCACGTACGCCCTCGACGACTGCGCCCCCGCGGTGCTCCTCGTCGACGGGGAGCGGGTCGGGCGGGTACGGGAGTGGGCCGCCCGGAACCACGTGCCCGGCATCGTCTTCCACGGGGAGACCGGCGAGGACCTGCCGGAAAGCGGCTTCGTGCCGTACGTCCCCGACACCGACCCGTACCTCGGGCCGCCCCTCGTCGAGGTCCTGCCCGAGCACGACGCGACCATCATCTACACCTCCGGCACCACCGGGCGCCCCAAGGGAGCCGTCGCCACCCACCTCGCGCAGGCCGGGGCCGCCATGAACCCGCGGTACTTCGCCGCCGCCGCGGCCCTCGCGCGCGGGGACATCCCCGGGGCGGGGCCCGTACCCGTGTCGCTGACCACGTTCCCCTTCTTCCACGTGGCCGCGTTCACCTCGTTCTACGGGGTGATGGCGGCCGGCGGCACCCTGGTCATGATGCGGAAGTGGGACGCCGGCCGGGCCCTCGAACTGATCCGGGAGCACCGCGTCACCCACTACGCGGGCGTCCCCACCACCGCCCTGCAGCTGCTCGACCTCGCCCGCGCCACCGGCGACCCGCTCGACAGCCTCGTCCTCCTCAGCACGGGCGGGGCCGCCGCCCCGCCCGGCATCGTCGACGGCATCACCGCCGGGTACGGGGAGCGGCTGGAGCCCCGCAACGGCTACGGGCTCACCGAGACCAGCGGCGGTGTCCTGTCCAACGTCGGTGCGGAGTACCGCGCCCACCCCGGCAGCGTCGGCCGGCCGACGCCCGTCACCGAGGTGCGGATCGACGGGCCCGACGCCGGGGGCGTCGGCGAGCTGTGGCTGCGCGGGCAGTCGCTCGTCCGCGGCTACTGGGGCAACGAGGAGGCGACCCGCGCGGCGTTCTCCGAGGACGGCTGGTTCAGGACCGGGGACCTCGCGCGCGTGGACGCGGACGGCCGGGTGACGGTCGTCGACCGGCTCACCGACATGGTCGTCCGGGGCGGCGAGAACGTGTACTGCGTCGAGGTCGAGGACGTGCTGCAGCAGCACCCGGACGTCGTCGACGCCGCCGTCCTCGGCGTACCGCACCCGCTGCTGGGCGAGGAGGTCGCGGCCGTCGTCCGGCTGCGGCCCGGCGCCGCCGTGGGCGTCGACGAACTGCGCACGCACGTGGGCGCGCGCCTCGCCGCCTTCAAGGTGCCCGCCCATGTCCTCGTACGGGAGGAGGAGCTGCCCCGGAACCCGACCGGGAAGCTCCTCAAGAGGGAGCTGCGGGGCGCGCTGCCGGTCGTCCGGCAGGACGGCCTGGCCGGCGGCTAGGCGGTGGCCTGATGGGTGGCTCGCCCGGCGCCTCGACCGGCTGCTCAATCAACGGCCCGGGCGGCGCCCCGACCGATGGCGTGTGACCTGGGTGGAGGAGGCCGGTGCGTGAGCCGGGCGGTCGCCGACCGGTGCCGCCTCAGCTCCGGGTGATCCGTACCCGGTAGGTGCCGTTCTCGTCCTCGTCGAGCACGCTGATCCGTATGCCGTTGGCCCGGTCCGTGAACGTCTCCCCGGGGCGGTACGGCGCGTCCGACAGCTCCGCGTGCACGTTGGCGCGCCGGGTGCAGCCGCCGCTCGCGTGCTCGCTGTCGGAGACGGTCACCGGGCCGTGGCCGGTGTCCACGTCGGACTCCACCCGGTAGACGAGGACGCCGTGCTCGCAGACCGCCTCGTCGTTGCCCTCCTTGCTGCGGACCTCGACCGCGTACCCCGACGTGTCGGAGAGCGGGACGATCGCCAGCTTGGGGCCGCCGGCGACCGCCAGCGGGGTGAGCGTGTAGTCGCCCGTGCCGGTGGTGGACGCGCAGCCGATCTGGTCGTTGTCGAGCCAGCCCAGCTTCCACTTGTGCCAGCCGAGCAGGTCGTTGTTGGCCCCCCAGTCCTCGGACATGATGTCCCAGTGCCCGACGGTCCCGCCGCCGTCCGAGGTGTACAGGTCGGGCAGGCCGAAGACGTGCCCGTTCTCGTGCGGCAGGACCCGGTAGCCGGTCTCGCCGAAGCTGCCGGAGCCGTCGTCCTGACGGCTGTAGACGAAGGACGTGTTCGCCAGGGGTACGCCGTCCGCGTAGGGGGCGTCGTCGTTCCCCGAGAAGGTCACGGACAGGACGGTGTCGAGGGCGGAAGGCCCGGCGTTCGGCGTGACCAGGACGTTGACCAGGTCGTACGCGCTGAAGTCGACCTTCTGGTCGGCGGCCGTGACGATGTCCTCGACGAGGGAGCGGTAGCCCGGTTCGTACGGTGAGCCGCGCTCGATCCCGTACGCGGAGAAGGCCTTCGGCATGCGCAGCCAGTCGGGTATCGGGACCTCGGCCTGGTAGCGCAGCCGTCCGTACGAGCTGACGCGGAACCACTCGGCGGTCTGCGGGAAGAACTCCCGGAAGCGCCCCATCGCGGTGCCGTCCCCGGGGGCGTCGGGGAAGTCGATCATCAGGTTCAGTGCCCTGACCCGGCCCGTGGAACGCACGTACCCGGGGGCCGTGGGGAGCCCTTCCGACATCTGCACGCCCAGCGTGGTGGCGATACGGCAGGGGCCCAGCTGGGCGCCGTCGGGCGCGGCGGCCACGGGGCCGGCCGAGGCCGGTGCGGGCCCGGGGAGGGTGCTGCTGGCGGAGGCGAGCAGCGTGAGGGAGAGCGCCGTGGTCGCGGCCATGGCGACGGGTCTGCGTATCCGTCGTCGGGGGTGCTGCATACGGGCGCCTCTCCGGTGGGGGCAGGTCGGCGGCACGCCCCTTCCCGTTCTCGCGGGGTCGCGCTGTGCGATCACTCTGTGACGAGTGCTTCCGGCGCGCGCGCCGGGTGGCCCGATCGGTGGACCGGGCGGGAGCCCCCCGTCCGGCCGCGCCCGAGCAGTGATCGAGCCGCGATCCGGCCGCGCCCGAGCGGCGGCCGAGCCGCGATCCGGCCGCGCCCGAGCCGCGCCCGAGCGGCAGTCCAGCGGTGATCGGCCGCGGTTCCAGGCGGATTCGAGTATGTGGTCCAGGTCACACTTCATCCGGGAAATAACCGGGGACCTGGTCCCCGTTTATGACTGTGTTCAGCGAAGTGGGGACTGTGTCCCCGGATCGCATCCCCGGACGGCGTCCCAGGACGGCTAGGGGGACGCGTCCCCGCCGGACACTCAGTCCCCGCAAGACCCTCAGCCCTCAGCCCTCAGCCCTCAGAAGGAGGTCGTGGCGTGACCAGCACCGTCGCCGGTTCCGCGCCCGCCCGGCGCGTACCCCGCCCCCGCGCGGACGCCCTGCGCAACCGCGAGCGGATCGTGACGGCGGCCCGCGAGATGTTCGTCGAGTTCGGGTCCCAGGTGCCCTACGACGAGATCGCGCGCCGGGCCGGCGTCGGGAACGCCACGCTCTACCGGAACTTCCCCGAGCGCACCGACCTCGTCCACGAGGTCGTCCTCTCGCTCATGGCCCGCGTCACCGAGGTCGCCGAACGGGCCGCGGAGGAGGAGAGCGACACGTTCGCCGCCCTCCGCCGCTTCACCCTCGGCGCCGCCGACGAGCGCGTCGGTGCCCTGTGCCCGATGCTCGACGGAGCCTTCGACAAGGACCACCCCGACCTGATCGCCGAGCGCGAGCGCCTGGAGGAGGCCGTCCAGGGCCTCGTGGACCGGGCGCAGCGGGCCGGCCGGCTGCGCACCGACGTGGGCGTCGGGGACCTGATGGTGGCCCTGTCCCAGCTGACCCGGCCGCTGCCCGGTTCGGGCTGCGCGTCCTTCGACCAGTTCGTCCGCCGTCACCTGCTGCTCTTCCTCGACGGCCTCGAGGCGCCCGCGCGCTCCGAGCTGCCCGGGAAGGCCGCGACCCTGGAGGACCTGAGACGCGACACCTGCTCGTCGTGAGCGCGCTCTCCGTGAGCGTCCTCCCCCGGGGTTCCGGGCCGGCCTGATCCGGCCCGCGTAACCCGCGCCCCGCCCTTCGACTTACCTTCACGTCCCTTTTTCACCAGTACGCGCCAAGAGGTGGCTACCCCCATGCCGAAAGTCCCCGACAACACCGTGACCCACCCCGACCCGGGCCGCTGGAAGGCGCTCGTCTTCATCGCGCTCGCCCAGCTGATGGTCGTGCTCGACGCGACCATCGTGAACATCGCGCTGCCCTCCGCCCAGCAGGACCTGGGGATCTCGGACGGCAACCGGCAGTGGGTCATCACCGCCTATGCCCTCGCCTTCGGCGGACTGCTCCTCTTCGGCGGCCGCATCGCCGACCTGTGGGGCCGTAAGCGCACCTTCGTCGTCGGCCTGATCGGCTTCGCCCTGGCGTCCGCCCTCGGCGGCGCCGCGACCGGCGAGGCCATGATGCTCGGTGCCCGCGCGCTCCAGGGCGCCTTCGGCGCGCTCCTCGCGCCCGCCGCGCTCTCGCTGCTCGCCGTGACCTTCACCGACGCCAAGGAGCGCGCGAAGGCCTTCGGCATCTACGGCGCGATCGCCGGCGGTGGCGGCGCCGTGGGCCTGATCCTCGGCGGTTTCCTCACCGAGTACCTGAACTGGCGCTGGACCTTCTTCGTCAACATCCCGTTCGCGATCGTCGCCGCGGTCGGCGCGTACCTCGTCATCCGTGAGCCCGCCGGCAGCCGCAACCGCTCCACGCTCGACATCCCCGGCGTCATCCTGTCCACGCTGGGTCTGGTCGCGCTCGTCTACGGCTTCACCCGCGCCGAGTCCGAGGGCTGGAGCGACGCCGGCACGATCGGCATGTTCGTCGGCTCCGCCGTGCTGCTCGCCGCCTTCGTGCTCACCGAGGCGAAGGTGAAGTCCCCGCTGCTGCCGCTGCGCGTCCTGACCGACCGCAACCGCGGTGGCGTCTACCTGTCGCTGGGTCTCGCCGTCATCGCGATGTTCGGCCTGTTCCTCTTCCTGACCTACTACCTGCAGGTCGTGAAGGGCTACTCCCCGGTCATGACGGGCTTCGCGTTCCTCCCGATGATCGCGGGCATGATCATCGGCTCGACGCAGATCGGTACGCGGCTGATGACCCGCGTTCCGCCGCGACTGCTCATGGCCCCGGGCTTCCTGACCGCCGGCGTCGGCATGCTGCTGCTCACCCAGCTGGAGATCGGCACCTCCTACGCCGGTCTGATCCTGCCCGCGCAGCTGCTGCTCGGCCTCGGCATGGGTACGGCGTTCATGCCGGCCATGTCGCTCGCCACGCACGGCGTGGACCCGCGGGACGCCGGTGTGGCCTCCGCGATGGTCAACACCTCGCAGCAGGTCGGCGGCGCCATCGGTACGGCCCTGCTGAACACGATCGCCGCCTCGGCGACCACCGCGTACCTCACGGACAACGCGGCGGGCGCGACCACGCCGGCTGCGCAGAAGCTGCTCCAGCTCCAGGGCATGGTCGAGGGCTACACCGCGGCCATCTGGTGGGCCGTCGGCATCCTGGTCGCCTCGGCCGTGATCGCCTTCACCCTGATCAACACCGGGAAGCCGGACACCGGCGTCGTCGCCGGGTCCGGTGAGGGCGCGGAGGACGAGGTGAAGGTGCCGGTCATCGTCCACTGATCCCGTACGTCGTGCGGCTCCTGTGATCCCGTAGGACCCGTACGTCGTCTGGTTCCTGCCCTGGTTCGGCTGCTCGTCAGCGGAGCCAGGGCAGGTCCGCGTCCGGGTCCGCGGGTTCGAGGCCCTCGGCCATCACGCGCATGATGGCGCCGAGCTGCTTCACCTGCTCGGGGGAGAGCCGGTCGAAGAGGGCCTGGCGTACCGCCGCCACATGGCCGGGGGCGTTCTGCCGGAGGACCTCCATGCCCTCGTCCGTGAGCCGGGCGAACTGGCCCCGCTTGTCGGAAGGGCAGTTCTCGCGCCGTACCCAGCCGCTCTTCTCCAGGCGGGCGATGGCGTGGGAGAGGCGGGAGCGGGTGATCTTGGCGCTCTTGGCCAGCTCGGTCATCCGCAGCCGGCGGCGCGGGGCCTGGGAGAGCTGGACGAGCAGTCCGTAGTAGATGTGCGGCATCCCGGCGTCGCGCTGCAGCTGGCGGTCGAGGTGGTCCTCGAGGAGCGTGGTGGCGTGCAGGTACGCGCGCCAGACGTGCTGCTCCTCGTCGGTGAGCCAGCGGGGTTCGGTCATGTCTCCCATGGTGCCCAATCGTACGACTCATTCTTGAAAGTTGAACTACATAGGTCTACGGTAGGTGGCAGGTAGCTTGAAGTTTCAAGGACCTGCCCCAGATCGAGAGACCGGAGGTGGTCGCCATGGACGCCACGCTGGAAACAGAGGCCACGCGGGCACGCATGCCCGCCCTGTACCTGTCCCACGGCGCCCCGCCGCTCGCCGACGACCCCGTCTGGCCCGGCGAACTCGCCGCGTGGTCCGCGGACCTTCCGCGCCCCAGGGCCATCCTCATGGTCTCCGCCCACTGGGAGGAGGCCCCGCTGGCCCTCGGTGCCACCGAGACCGTCCCGCTCGTCTACGACTTCTGGGGCTTCCCCGAGCACTACTACCGCGTCCAGTACGCGGCCCCCGGCGCGCCGCAGCTCGCCGAGGCCGTCCGCAAGCTGCTCCGCGCGCCCGGCACGCCCGTCCAGGACATCCCCGACCGGGGCCTCGACCACGGCGCGTACGTGCCGCTCGTCGAGATGTTCCCGGACGCCGACATCCCCGTCCTGCAGATCTCCATGCCCACCCTCGACCCGCGCCGCCTCATGGACATCGGACGCAGGCTCGCCCCGCTCCGCGACGAGGGCGTCCTGATCGTGGGCAGCGGCTTCTTCACCCACAACCTGGCCGCCCTCCGGCACACCGGCGGCGGGGTGCCGGGCTGGTCGGCCGAGTTCGACGCCTGGGGGCACGAGGCCCTCGCCGCGCGGGACGTCGACGCGCTCCTCGACTTCGAGCACAAGTCCCCGGCCGGGCGTCTCGCCCACCCGCGTACGGAGCACTTCGCCCCCCTCTTCGTCACGATGGGCGCGGCGGACGCGGCGGGCGACCTCGACGCGGAGCGGTCGGTCATCGACGGGTTCTGGATGGGACTGGCCAAGCGGTCGGTGCAGTTCGGCTAGCCGCCGGGGCCGGACCCACCGCCCGATCCGGGCCCGCGCTTCGGTCCCGGTGCCGGTCCCGTCGCCGGTGCCGGACCTGGTCCCGGTCCCACCGTGCACCGGCTCACTGGAGCAGCGGTGGATTCAGTTCGATCGAGCGGATCGCGGCGGCCAGGGCGAGCGGGTCGCCGACGTCGAGCGCCGTGTCGGTGAACTTGATCGTGTGGTCGTCGCCGTGCGCCGCCGCCCGCTCGAAGACCTCCTCGGCGGTGAGGAGGGTGGGCGTGTACGCGGCCGGCTCCGGCGGCGTGTACGCGGCGGTCACCGCCGCCGCGGCCGTCCACGCCGCCGCCAGGCTCGGCGCCCACAGTTCGCGCGGGAGCGCGGGCAGGGCGCGCAGGACCGCGTTGGGCGCGGTCGCCGCGTGGACCAGCATGATCGGCTCGCCGTGGCCGTGGGTCGCGTACCGGTGGGTGGCCGCCGTGACCAGCTCGGTGAGCAGGGCCTTCGCGGTGTCGGGGTCCGAGGCCGCGCCCCAGACAGGGAACGCCGTCAGCTGCGGGAGCCGGTCGCGGATCCCGCCCTCCTGTACCGGAACCGGTGGCACGGCGTCGAGCGCGGCGGCCGCCGACGGCGCCACGGCCAGCGCGGCGAGCTTCGGCAGCGGCGTGTTGCGGGCCGCCCAGTAGCCGAGGGCGTGCGCGAGCTCGGCGAGGCGGGGCGCGGTCGTTCCGCCGCCGCCCGCTGCCTCCTCGGACTCCAGGAGGGTCCGTACGGCGTGACCGGTACGGATCACGGGGTGCGTCGCCGAGGCCGAGATCCCCGGCAGCAGCCGCGGCCACCAGACGGCGAGGACCTCCCGCCAGGGGTGCTCGGCGAGCTCGCGGCCGAAGAAGCGGGTCCAGTCGGTGATCCGGACCGGGTCGCCGAGCGCCTCGCGCCAGCCGTCGGCCGTCACCGGCCGGGACGGCGGGGGCAGCTCCTCCAGCTTGTGCGCGTAGTGATCCAGCCAGCGGTGCACGGTCGGGGCCTGGCCGTTGCGGACCAGGGCCTCGACGGCCATCGGGGCGTGGTTGGTGAGCCAGCCGTTGCGCTCGGGGCCCGTGGTGTGGAGGCGTTCGAGGGCTTCGTCGAGGGTGCCGGATGCGTCGGTGCCGGATGCGTCGCTCATGGGGCGACGCTAGGGCGGGGGAGGGGCGGGCCGTAACGGGCTCGGGACCTAGTCCGGGAGGCCGAGAGGGCTCCGCCTCCGGGCGCGCAACCCGATGGCCCGTCCACGCGTCTTGAGGGATGACGTCGCATGTGATCGCGGTCTCACCGACGGCGTGGTCGGGGACCCCGCGAGCGACGTCGAATCACCCCTCGTGCCCGGTCTGACCTGCACCTCCGTGGGTGCCGCCGGCATGCCCGCACGGGCGGCGGCCGCGCAGGATACTGCATGATCGCGAAAATCCATGAGCCGGGTGGGAATTCTGTCCTGATTCCAGTCGTTGTTTCCGTCGGATGCAGGGCACCCGAAAAGGTGTCGCGACCTACTCAGCAAGGGAGCACGCATGGCAACCCGTGCCGTCGCCCGTCGTCAGACCTCCGCCAAGAGCGGGGCCGCACGGGCAAGCAGCGTTCGCGCCGTGGGCGGGGAGATCGCCGACCGCGACCTGGTCGGCATGTACCTCGACGAGATCGCGCGTACGCCCCTGCTCGACGCCGCCAAGGAGGTCGAGCTCTCCCAGACGATCGAGGCGGGCGTCTACGCCCGGCAGATACTCGACGGCGAGGTGGAGTCCGAGGCCGGCGGCGCGTCCCGCGAGGAGCTCGAAGCCCTCTACGAGGCGGGCGAGCGTGCCAAGGACCTCTTCATCAAGTCCAACCTGCGGCTCGTGGTGGCCGTCGCCCGGCGCTACCCGCGCAGCGGGCTGCCGCTGCTCGACCTGATCCAGGAAGGGAACGCGGGTCTGGTGCGCGCGGTCGAGAAGTTCGACTACGCGAAGGGCTTCAAGTTCTCCACGTACGCCACGTGGTGGATCCGCCAGGCCATCACCCGGTCCATCGCCGACCAGTCCCGCACGATCCGGCTCCCCGTCCACCTGGTGGAGGAGCTCGGCCGGATCCGCCGGGTGCAGCGCGAGTTCAACCGGGAGCACGGCCGCGAGCCGGAGCCGGCGGAGATCGCGGCCGAGCTGGACACGAAGCCCGAGCGGGTCGTCGACGTGCTCGACTGGGCGCGAGACCCGGTCTCGCTGAACATGTCGGTGGACGACGAGGGCGAGACGCAGTTCGGCGACCTCCTGGAGGACACGTCGGCGATCTCGCCCGAGCAGTCGGTGCTCACGCTGCTGCGCAGCGAGGAGCTCGACGACCTCATCGACAAGCTGGACCACCGGACGGCCTCGATCATCCGCATGCGGTACGGGATCGAGGACGGGCGCGAGCGGACGCTGACGGAGGTCGGCAAGCAGCACGGCCTGACGCGCGAGCGGATCCGGCAGATCGAGAAGCACGCGCTGCTCGAACTGAAGAAGATGGCGCACGACACGGGCTTCGACGCGGTGGCCTAGAGCGGCCGGCGCCCCGGACGCACGCAGCGGCCCCGGGGGCCCGGGGCAAGCCCCCGGGCCCCCGGGGCCCGTGCTGCCCGGGGCCCGTGCTGCCCGGGGCCCGTGCTGCCCGGGGCCCGTGCTGCCCGGGGTCCCGTGCTGCGCCGGTAGGACCGGCGCCGCCCAGGGCCCGCACCGCCCCAGGCCCCACGCGCCCCCGAGGGTCACACGCTGCCTGACGGCCCACGCGCCGCCCGAGGACCCCGCGCAGCCCAGGGCCACGCGCCGCCCGACGGCCCACGCGTGCCGCCCGAGGGCCCCGCTCCGCCCTCACCCCGTCGTCGATGCCGTCAGTCGGGTCGCCAGGTCTTCCACGTAGGTCAGGAGGGACGGCGGGCCCTGGATCGTGAAGGGGGCGTCCACCAGGGCCAGGCGGATGGCCAGCCATTCGACCGAGTCCGTCGAGCGGGTGCGCAGGCGGCAGGTCGTCGGGCCCGTCGCCGTCGGGACCAGGTGGGACGGCAGCCGCGCCGTGACGAAGTCGGCCGGCGCCTCGAAGGTGACGTCCAGGTCGAGCTCCGGCTGCGCCCGCGACATCGAGCGGACCAGCAGCTGTGCCGCGTCGCCCGCCGGGAGCTCCCGCGGTGTGAAGCGGGCCCCGGTGGCGAGCGGGTCGCTCACCCGGTCCACCCGGAAGGTCCGCCAGTCCTCCCGGCCCAGGTCGTACGCCACGAGGTACCACCGGCGCCCGGTGGAGACCAGCCGGTAGGGCTCGACCAGGCGCTTCGACTCGGCGCCGTCGCCCGCCCGGTACCCGAAGCGGAGCTTCTCGCGGCCGGTGACCGTGCCGGCCAGGGTGGTCAGGGTGGCGGGGGTGACCGTCGCGCCGTCCCCCCGCGTCAGCGGGAGCGTCGCGTTCTGGAGGGTCGAGACCCGGTGCCGCAGCCGCGCCGGCAGGACCTGCTCCAGCTTCGCCAGGGCCCGTACCGACGCCTCCTCGACGCCCTCGATCGCGTGTCCCGCCCCCGCCCGCAGTCCGACCGCGATGGCGACGGCCTCCTCGTCGTCGAGGAGGAGCGGAGGCATGGCCGTACCGGCGACGAGCCGGTAGCCGCCGACCGCGCCGAGGGTGGCCTCGACGGGGTAGCCGAGGTCGCGGAGCCGGTCGATGTCCCGGCGGATGGTGCGCGGGGAGACCGAGAGGCGTTCGGCGAGCTCGCTTCCGGGCCACTCGCGCGGGGTCTGAAGGAGCGAGAGCAGATTCAGGAGTCGTACCGGGGTGTCCGTCATACGTTTCAGGATGAGGGCCATCTAGGCCATCATTTGACCTAGATGGCCTTTATCTTCTCCGTATGAGTGCACACGAAGCCGACGCCGTCACGGACGCGGCCCCCACCGACACGTCCGACAAGCGGCGCTGGATAGCCCTGGCCATCGTCATGACGGCCGCCTTCATGGACCTGGTCGACGCCACGATCGTCAACATCGCGATCCCGAGCATCGAGCGGGACCTCGGCGCCTCCTTCGGGGCCATCCAGTGGATCACCGCGGGGTACGCGCTCGCGTTCGCCGCCGGCCTGATCACCGGCGGCCGGCTCGGCGACATCTACGGCCGCAAGCGGCTGTTCCTCCTCGGCACGGCGGGCTTCACGATCGCCTCCGCCCTCTGCGGTTTCGCGGCCAACCAGGAGATGCTGGTCGGCTCCCGCCTGCTCCAGGGCGCGGCGGCCGCGATGATGGTGCCGCAGGTGCTGTCGATCATCCACGTCACCTTCCCCGCGCACGAGCGCGGCAAGGTCTTCGGGATGTTCGGCGCGATCATCGGTCTGGGCGCGGTCTCCGGCCCGCTCCTGGGCGCGCTGCTCACGCAGTGGAACATCGCGGGCCTGGAGTGGCGTCCGATCTTCCTCATCAACCTGCCGGTCGGCATCGCGGGTCTGCTCCTGGGCCGCAAGTTCATCACCGAGTCGAAGGCCCCGAAGGCGCTGCGGCTCGACATGGTCGGTGTGCTCCTGGTGACGGCGGCGCTGCTGATGCTGATCTACCCGCTGACCCGCGGCCGTGAGCTGGACTGGCCGCTGTGGGGCCACCTGATGATGGCCGGCAGCCTGGTCGTGTTCGGCGCGCTCATCGCGTACGAGAAGTACAAGACGAAGAAGGACGGCTCGCCGCTCGTCGAACTGTCGCTGTTCAAGGTGAAGAGCTTCGCGGCGGGTATCGCGGTGCAGCTGACCTTCGGTGTCGTGATGGGCATCTTCTTCCTGGTCTGGACGCTGTACATGCAGATCGGCCTGGGGTGGAGCCCGCTGCGGGCGGGTCTGACGGGTGTGCCGTTCTCCATCGCGGTGTCGACGGCGGCCGGTCTCTCGGTGCAGAAGCTGGTGCCGCGCTTCGGCCGGAAGGTGCTCCAGGCGGGTGCGCTGACGATGATCGCGGGCGTGCTGCTCTACCTCTTCGAGGCGGGCCGGTACGGGACGGAGATCGAGTCCTGGCAGATGATCCCGCCGCTGGTGGTCATGGGCCTCGGCATGGGCCTCATCGTGGCGCCGCTGACGGACGCGGTCCTGTCCGAGGTGCCGAAGGAGCACGCGGGCTCGGCCTCGGGTCTGATCAACACGACCGGGCAGATGGGCAACGCGCTCGGCCTCGGCCTGGTGTCGGTCGTCTTCTTCGGCGTCATCGACGGCAAGCCCGCGCCGAAGTCCCCGACCGAGGCGGGCCTGGCGTTCGCCGACGCCTTCCAGAACGCGATGGGCTGGGTGGCGGTCGTGCTCGCCGTGATCTTCGTGGTGATGTTCGCGCTTCCGGCGAAGCCGAAGCAGCACCTGGAGGGCGGCGACGGCGGCGACGAGGGCGACGCCGTGATCGAGAAGGAGCCGGTGCTCGCGCACTGAGCCGACCGCCGACGCGTCGAGCGGACCGCGCACGCGTCGAGCAGGCCGCACGAAGGGCCCTGGTCCCGGGAATCGTCCCGGGAGCAGGGCCCTTCGTGCTGTTCCGGCACCGACGGCGGAGGCGGCCCCGGACCCCGGCCCCGGCCTCGGCTCCGGACGGCGACCAGGCCCCGTCCGGGACGGGGCGCGGCGACAGCCGGCAGGACGGTCACGAGGCGGTCAGCGGACGCGGGAGCGGGACTCCATCGCGTCGCGGGCCGCGCGCTCGTCCTCGTACACCTCGCACATGTGGCGGCCGTCCGGTGTCGCCGTGTGCTCGACCTCCCAGAGGCTCACCTCGCTGCCGTCGAGCAGCAGGAACTGGTGCTCGTAGAGGGTGAAGCCGGCGTCCCGGCCGCCCTCCACCGGGCAGTGGCGGCCGAAGGCCTGGGTGATGTGGTGGGCGAAGGCCAGCCGGAGCCGGCGGGCCGTCGCGCGGCCGGGCCGGTCCGCGTTCTCCGCGCGGCGCAGGACGCGGCGCGCGTGGTCGGCGGACTTGTCCGGCACGTACATCCGGGGCTGGGCGGGTATCGGGCGGGCGAGCAGCGCGCTCAGCAGCTCCAGGTCGTCGTCGTCCTCGAAGGCGCGCCCGTCGGAGTGCTCGGCGGTCCAGCCGGGCAGCGGGCCGGTGGGCAGGCGGGAGGCGGCGAGCCGGGCCTCCGACTCCTCGGCGTACAGCTCGTGCTGCTCGGCGCCGTCCCGGCCGGCGTTGTGCGTGAGCTCCCAGAGGCTGAGGGCCGAGCCGTCGCTCAGCAGATACGTGTGGCGGTAGGTCGCGCGGTGCAGCGACGCGCTGTGGTGCGAGGAGTGGAGCGCGCTGGAGTGCGCGAGCGCCGTGTCGAGGCGCTCGACGGTCGAGTCGGGCAGGTCGAAGGAGTTGAGCGCCCGGCCGAGGAGCCGCTCAAGGTGCGTCTCGGTCGTCTCGTACGGATCGTGAGGATCCTGCGGATCGTTCAAGAGGGTCTCCAGGCCGTCGCCGCATGTCACTTGGTGCTTGCTTAACGTAGTCCCTGGGTCCGACATCGCGTCCGGGGTTCCGGAAAACGAAGGGCGTCGGAGGGAAGTTCCCGCCCTCCGGACGGGTTCACCCCAACTCCCTTGCAGTTACCGGGAGTACGGCTCTGATCGCGGTCGGTCCGCCGCGCCCGGACCGCCGTAGAGCTCACGGTACGAGGGGAAGTCCCCACCCGGTCCGCGCAGGCCTCCGGGGGCCGCGAGCACCGCCCGGACGATCGCCCGCGCCACCAGGTCCGCGCCGGCCGCCAGGACCTCGTTCAGGGCCAGCGGGCCGGGACCCTCCGGGAGTTCGCGGGACCCGGTGGCGAGGGTGAAGACGGTGTCGCCGTCGTTCATGAGGTGCACCGGGCGCACGGCGCGCGCGATGCCGTCGTGCGCCGTGCCCGCGACCTTCTGCGCCTGCGCGCGGGTCAGCACGGCGTCGGTCGCGACGACGGCGAGCGTGGTGTTCAGCGGGGGCGGGGCGGCCGCCGCCCGCGCCTCGGCGAGGCGCCGCAGCGCGGCCTGGTGCACCGCCGGATCGGGGAAGGAGGGCAGGCCGCCGGGGAAGGAGGCCCCGGGGTCGGGGTCTCCGTAACTCCCGTAGAGGGCACCCGTGGCCGGGTCGACGGCCGAACCCACCGCGTTCACCACCACGAGGACGCCGACCGTGATCCCCGACGCCAGGACGGTGCTCGCCGTGCCCACCCCGCCCCGCAGGCCGCCGACCACGGCGCCCGTGCCCGCGCCGACCGCGCCCGTCTCCACGCGCGCGTGGTCCCCGCTCGCGTCGGCCGCCTCCACCGCCGCCCGCCCCGTCGCCGGACCGGGCCTGGCCGTGAAGTCACCGCCCCTGCCGAGGTCGAAGACGCACGCGGCGGGCACGACGGGCACGACGTGGGAGGGGTTGGGCCCCACCCGCACGCCCCGGTGCCGCTCCTCCAGCCAGGCCATCACCCCGGCGGCGGACTCCAGGCCGTACGCGCTGCCGCCGGTCAGGACGACGGCGTCGATCCGCTGGACGACGTTGCGCGGGTCGAGCGCGTCCGTCTCCCGCGTACCCGGCCCGCCGCCTCGTACGTCCACGGCGGCGACGGCGCCGCCCGCCGGGGCGAGCACCACGGTCGTCCCGCTCAGTGCCCCGTCGCCCGGCACGCGCGCGTGTCCCACGCGCAGTCCGCGCACATCGGTGATCGAGTCCGTCGTCCCGCGCTGTTCGGGCTGTGTCATGTCCCCTGCCTACCACGCGTACCGGGTCAGCCGGTCGCCGTACCCGTACCGGGACTCGTACCGGGAGCCCCACCAGGGCCCCCGCCGGGACCCGTTCCCGTCCCCGTTCCGGCGCCCGGTCGCGTCGCCGGGTTCCCCGCCGTCAGGGTCACGCCGACCGCGACCGTGACCGCCGCGACGACGCCCGCGGCCAGGACCGCCCAGCGGCCCGCGAACGAGCACATCAGGATCGCGAGCGCCGAGACGGGCAGGACGAGTTGCTGCGCGATGCCGACCTTGAAGTAGCGGGCGTGGAGGAGCCACACGGACAGCAGGAACACGGCGGACGGGATCGTCACCGCGGACGAGGCGGCGAGCGTGGAGATGTGGGCCTTGCCCACGGCCTCCTCCACGGCGATCTCCAGTCCGGCGCCGACGGCCGCCGCGGCCGCGAAGATCACGTAGTGGCCGTAGCCCCACCGGAACGCCTCGCGGCTGGAGGTCAGCCGGTTGTGCGCGGGCACGACGAAGTAGATCCACCAGGCGGCGAAGACGAGCAGCAGCCCGCCCGCGGCGATCGGCAGCACCTCGCCGAGGGCGTCGTTCTCGGCGATGCCCGTCTTCACGGCCACCGTCGCCGCGGCGACGGTCTCGCCGAGCACGATGATGGTGAACAGGCCGTACCGCTCCGCGATGTGATGGGGATGCCAGGTGCTGGGCGCGTTCCGCTCCGCGAACAGGGGGACGGACATCTCGGCCAGCGCCATCACGAGGAACACCCACGGGCGGGCCGACTCCGGGACGAGGAGCAGGGCGATCCAGCCGATCTGCACGGCGACGACCCCGCCCGCGTACCGCCGGCACATCGACCGCTCGGCGGGATCGGTGGCGTGGTGCGCGGCCCGCAGCCACTGCGAGGCGAGCGCGAGCCGCATGACGACGTAGCCGATGTAGACCACGAGGAAGTCGTGCTCCGCGAACGCGCGCGTGACCCCGGCCGCGAGGATGAGGACGCCGGCGATCTGGATCAGGGTCACGACGCGGTAGAGCACGTCGTCGTTGTCATAGGCCGAGGCGAACCACGTGAAGTTCATCCACGCCCACCAGATCGCGAAGAAGATCATCGCGTAGTTGACGATCCCCTCGCCCGCGTGGCCCTCGGCGACCGCGTGCACCAGCTCCGCGCCCGCCTGCGCGACGGCGACGACGAAGCAGAGGTCGAAGAACAGCTCCAGGGGCGTGGCCGCCCGGTGCGACTCCTCGCGGGAGCGCGCGGTGAGGGGGAGGAACGGTTGTGTCATGCCCCCAGCACATCAGAGCGGAAGGGTCTCCCGCTGACATGCCACGCGCGGCGGGATCTCCGCCCCCGCCTCCGCCGCTGCGTACCTCGCCCCCGCCTCCGCGTACCTTGCCTCCGCGTACCCCGCCTCCGCCGCCGCGTGCCTCGCCTCCGCATGCCCCACCCCCGCGTACCTGGCCTCCGCCCCCGCCTCCGCGTACCGCGCCGCCACGAGCCGCGCCACGCGCGCGTGGTCGGCGATCGGGGCCGCGACCGCCCACGTGCCCGGGACCGCGGCCAGCGCGCGCGTGAAGCGGCCCGGGGCGAGGAGGTGGGTGGCCACCGCGACCCGGCGGAAGCCGCGGGCGCGCAGCAGCGCGACCGCCTCGGCCGGGGCCGGGGCGCTCGCCGAGCAGTACGCGGCCGTCACCGTCACCGGTACCGGCAGGAGCAGGCCCAGCTGCCGGACCGCCGCCAGGGTGCCGTCGTTGCCGCCCGGCCGGGAGGAGCCCGCGCCGGCGACGACGACCGCGTCCGCCGCGCCGCCTGCCGCCCGTTCGGCGTCCCGCAGCCGGTCGTACAGGGCGAGGGCCACCGCGTGCTCGCCGCTCAGCCCGCGCGTGACCGCGCAGTCGAAGGCGCGGGCGACGGCCGGGATGTCGACGGTGCGGTGGTAGCCGTCGCCGAGGAGCAGCGGCACGACGACCGCACCGGGCCGGTCCGCGAGCACGTGCGGCAGCGAGGGCGTCTGGTGGTCGAGGTGCCCGACGGCCACGGGCGCGCCGGTCAGCGCGCGTACGGAGTCGGCTAGCCGGGCGGTCGTCGCGCCCGCCTCGGGCACTGCGCTGCCGTGCACGGCGATGACCAGCTCGCGTGCTGTCATCCGTACCTCCACCCGCCCCGGTCCACGCGGTCGGGGAGTGTCCCGGCCCTGTCGGGGGCCGCGCGACGGTGTCGTGCGTCGTCGCGGCCCCACCCGTTCACGCTAAGCCCGTGCCGCCGCCCCGCGGCCGCGCCGTTCGGCCCCGGCCGGGGGGTCGCAAGTCCCGGATCCTCGGGCCCTTCACGGCCCCGACACGCCCACCCGGCGCCCCTACGGTCGGAGGGGACGCCACCCGTACGCGAGCGGCCCACCCGGCCCTGAACCGTGCACGGAACCAGTCCCGCGCACCCGAACCAGCCCCGCGCACCCCCACCGCGCGCCCCACCCCACCCACCCCGCACCCGAACACCCCACGGAGACCGCCATGGCCGCCCAGCGGACGCAGACCCTCGTGCTCATCGGCCACGGAATGGTCGGCCACCGGCTCCTGGAGGCGCTGGCCGAGCGCGGCGCGCTCGCCGACCCCGCCGTGCCCGGCGGCCCCGGCTGGCAGGTCACCGTGCTCGCCGAGGAGGACGTGCCCGCCTACGACCGCGTGCACCTGTCCTCCGTCTTCACCGGCACCGACCCCAACCAACTGGGTCTCTCCACGCCCGAGTTCCTCTCCGGCCACGGCATCGACCTGCGGCTCGGCGACCCGGCCGAGCACATCGACCCGGCCGCCCGCACGGTCACCACCACCTCCGGCGCGGTCGTCCCGTACGACGCGCTGGTCCTGGCGACCGGCTCGTACCCCTTCGTGCCGCCGATCCCCGGCGCCGACGCGGCCGGCTGCTTCACGTACCGCACGCTGTACGACGTCGACGCCCTCACCCGGTACGCCGAACAGGCCGGGACCGGTGTCGTGATCGGCGGCGGGCTCCTCGGCCTGGAGGCCGCCGGGGCGCTCCGCACCCTCGGACTCACCACGCACGTCGTCGAGTTCGCGCCCCGGCTCATGCCGCTCCAGGTCGACGACGGCGGCGCGGCGGCCCTGCGCGCGACGATCGAATCGATGGGCGTGGCCGTGCACACCGGGGTCGGCGCCGCCGAGGTCGAGACGGACGCCGACGGGAAGGCCTGCCTGCTGAAGCTGTCGAACGGCGAACGGCTCCCCGCCGACGTGGTCGTCTTCTCCGCCGGCGTGCGGCCGCGCGACCGGCTGGCCCGCGAGGCGGGACTGGCGGTCGGGGACCGTGGGGGAGTGGCGGTGGACGAGCACTGCCGGACGACGGACCCGTACGTGTACGCGATCGGCGAGTGCGCGCAGACCTCCGACGGGCGGGTGTACGGCCTGGTCGCCCCCGGCTACCAGATGGCGGAGGCGGTCGCCGACCAGCTCGCCGGCTCCGGCGCGACGGTGTTCACGGGCGCCGACACCTCCACCAAGCTGAAGCTGCTCGGCGCGGACGTGGCGTCGTTCGGCGACCCGTTCGCGGACGGACGGGACGGCGGTCCGCGGGCCACCGAGATCGTGTTCTCCGACGGGCGCGAGGGCGTCTACAAGAAGCTGCTGCTCGGCCCCGAGGGGCAGCTCCTCGGCGGCATCCTGGTCGGCGACGCCGAGGCCTACGGCTCCCTCAAGCCGCACGCGGGCCGCCGGCTTCCCGGCCCGCCGGAGGCGTTCCTCCTCCCGGCCGGCGCGGCCGGCGCGGAGCCGCCGGGCGCGGACGCGCTCCCCGACGACGCCGTCGTCTGCTCCTGCCACAACGTGACCAAGGGCGCGGTGGCCGCGGCGATCACCGAGCACGGCCTGACCGACCTCGGGGGCGTCAAGCGCTGCACCAAGGCGGGCACGGGCTGCGGCGGCTGCGCGGGCACGCTCCAGGCCGTCCTCGACGCGGCGGGCGTGGAGCGGTCGCGCGGGCTGTGCGAGCACTTCCCCGAGCTCACCCGCCCCGAGATCTACGAACTGGTCCGCACCGAGCACATCCGCTCGTTCACCGAGCTGATGGAGCGGTACGGCTCCGGCGGCACGGGCGGGAGCGCGGGCGCGGGAGGGGGCGCGGGCGCGGTTCGTGGCGCGGGCACGGACGGGGGCAGGGGCACGGACGGGAATGCGGGCGCGGGCGGGAACGCGGGCGCGGGCGGGAACGCGGGCGCCGGCTGCGTCGTCTGCAAGCCCGTCGTCGCCAACGTCCTCGGCACCCTCGCCCCCGAGCTGGGCCTGCGGCACGTCCTCGACGGCGAGCAGGCCGCGCTCCAGGACTCCAACGACCTCTTCCTCGCCAACCTCCAGAAGAACGGCACCTACTCGGTCGTCCCGCGCGTCCCGGGCGGCGAGATCACGCCCGAGCAGCTCATCGCCCTCGGCGAGGTGGCCCGGGACCACGGCCTCTACAGCAAGATCACCGGCGGCCAGCGGATCGACCTCTTCGGCGCGCGGAAGGAGGAGCTCCCCGCCATCTGGCGCCGGCTGATCGCGGCCGGTCTCGAGTCGGGGCAGGCGTACGGAAAGTCCCTGCGCACGGTCAAGTCCTGCGTCGGGTCGCGGTTCTGCCGTTTCGGGCAGGGCGACTCGGTCCAGCTCGCGATCGATCTGGAGCTCCGCTACCGGGGCCTGCGCGCCCCGCACAAGATCAAGGGCGGGGTCTCGGGCTGCCTGCGCGAGTGCGCGGAGGCCCGGGGCAAGGACATCGGCGTCATCGCCACCGCCGGCGGCTGGAACCTGTACGTGTGCGGCAACGGCGGCACCCGCCCCCGCCACGCCGACCTGCTCGCCTCCGACCTCTCGGCCGCCGGGCTGTTCGCGCTGATCGACCGGTTCCTCATGTACTACGTACGGACCGGGGAGCGCCTCGAACGGACCTCGGCGTGGCTGGAGCGGCTCGGCGGCGGGACCGAGGCAAGCGGTGGGACGGGCGGGAGCGACGGGGCCGGCGGCACGGCCGCGGCCCGCGGGCTCGCGCGGCTGCGGGAGGTCCTGATCGAGGACTCGCTGGGGATCTGCGCGGAGCTGGAGGCGCAGATGGACCGGCACGTGGCCGCGTACCGCGACGAGTGGCAGGCCGTCCTCGACGACCCCGCGGCGCTGGCCCGCTTCGCGCCGCACGTGGCCGGGGTGGAGTTCCTGGAGCCCGGACGGGGCCGGGCCGCGGTCCTCGCGGACGGCACCGAGGCGGCGCTGTTCCGGAACGGGGACGGCGAGGTGTACGCGGTGGGCAACCGGGACCCGTTCTCGGGCGCCGACGTCATCGCGGACGGGATCATGGGCAGCAGGGACGGGGTGCCGGTGGTGGCGTCCCCCCTGCACAAGCAGGAGTTCGACCTGCGCACCGGCGCCTGCCTCGACGACCCGTCGGTCACCCTCCCGGTCCTCCCGGTGCCTACGGCCCGCCCCTGAGGGGACCTAGTGCCGCCGACGGCCCGACCTTGGCCCGCCCGCCGGCCCGACCTAGGCCCGCCCGACGGCCCGACCTAGGCCCGCCCGTCCGGCGACCATCGGCACTGACCCGGCCCCCACCCCGCGGCGCAGCCTGGAAGAGCAAGGAAAAGCCTCGAAGCTCAGCCCCGAACAGGGAAGTCAGGGAAGCGCCATGAGTTCCGTAGTCCAGGACAGTAGAAGGACGGGCGGGTCCTCCGCCTCGTACGACACGGAGCAGTACCGCCCCGGCAGGCCGATCACCGACTGGGAGCCGGAGAACGAGCTCTTCTGGAAGTCGATCGGACGGAAGGTCGCGAACCGCAACCTGTGGATCGCCGTCCCGGCGCTGCTCGTGGCGTTCGTCGTCTGGCAGGTGTGGTCGGTCACCGCGACCAACCTGAAGGACGTCGGCTTCGGCTTCTCGACCTCCCAGCTGTTCTGGCTGACGGCCATCCCCGGTCTGACCGGCGGCACCGCCCGGATCCTCTACACCTTCCTCGGCCCGATGATCGGCCAGCGCCGCTTCACCGCGCTGTCGACGGTCGTCCTGATCGTGCCGCTGATCTGGCTCGGCATCGCCATCCAGGACCCGACGACCCCGTACGCCGTGATGGTGGCCATCGCCGCCCTCTGCGGCATCGGCGGCGCGAACTTCGCCTCCTCCCTCGCCAACATCGGCTTCTTCTTCCCCAAGGCGAAGAAGGGCAGCGCGACCGGTATCAACGGCGGTCTCGGCAACCTCGGCGTCTCCGTCGTGCAGCTGCTGACCCCGATCGTCATCACCTGGTCGACCATCGCCATCGGCTCGGCCCAGCACAAGGCCGACGGCACCCCCGTGTACCTGCAGAACGCCGCCTTCCTCTGGGTCCCGGTCCTGCTGGTCCTGGCGGCCGTCGCCTGGTTCGGGCAGAACGACCTGAAGGTCGCCTCGACCCCGTTCAAGCAGCAGAAGATCATCTTCAAGCGCAAGCACAACTGGCTGATGACCTGGCTGTACGTCGGCACCTTCGGCTCCTTCATCGGCTTCGCCGCCGCCCTGCCGATGCTGATCAAGACCACGTTCCCGGACTACTCGATCGCCACGTACGCCTGGATGGGCCCCGCCGTGGGCGCGCTCGCCCGCTGGGGCGGCGGCTGGATCGCCGACAAGTGGGGCGGCGCCCGGGTCACCATCCTGTCCTTCGTGGGCATGGCCCTCTCCCTCGTCGGCGTGATCAACTTCCTGCCCTCGGGCAGTGACGGCGGCTCGTTCTACGGCTTCTTCTTCTGCTTCCTCGCCGCGTTCTTCTTCTCCGGGATCGGCAACGGATCGACCTTCCGCCAGATCCCGGTCATCTTCCGGGGAACCCACCTCAAGGGACTCACGGAAGGCACCCCGGAACACGACAGGGCGCTGAAGCAGGCGGAGATGGAGTCCGGCGCCGTCACCGGATTCACCTCGGCCATCGCTGCCTACGGCTTCTTCTTCATCCCGGCCCTGTTCGGCTCGGTGGCCGTGACCAGCGCGATGTGGGGATTCGTCGCCTTCTACGTCAGCTGCATGGTCGTGACCTGGTGGTTCTACGCCCGGAAGAGCGCCGAGGCCCCCAGCTGAGGCACTCCGGAAAAAGACCCCGCCCGGCGGGGTCTTTTCGCGTACCCGGAACAGGACCTAAGGCCGCCCGGAGGTGACCATTGCCGACCGAAATGATCGATCAGAAGAGGTGCAATGGAAGCAGGCAGAAACGCGACCGAATGAATCGAAGAAGGCGGTGCGGGCAGTGACTGCGACCCCTGCTGAAGCAACGGTGAACGAGCGGGCCTGGAAGGGCTTCAAGGGCGGACTGTGGCGCGACGCCGTCGACGTCCGCGACTTCATCCAGCAGAACTACACGCCGTACGAGGGCGACGACTCCTTCCTGGCCGGACCCACCGAGCGGACCACCGCCGTGTGGAAGGCCATCACGGACCGGTTCCCCGAGGAGCGCGCCAAGGGCGTCTACGACGTCTCGTACGACGTGCCGTCCACCATCACCGCCCACGCCCCCGGCTACATCGACCGCGACAAGGACCTGATCGTCGGCCTCCAGACCGACGCCCCGCTGAAGCGCGCGATCATGCCGTACGGCGGCTGGCGCATGGTCGCCGGCGCCCTGGAGACCTACGGCTACCCCGTCTCCCCGGACCTGGAGAAGGTCTTCACCGAGTACCGCAAGACCCACAACGCCGGAGTCTTCGACGCGTACACCCCCGAGATCCGCGCCGCCCGCAAGGCCGGCGTCGTCACCGGGCTCCCCGACGCCTACGGCCGCGGCCGCATCATCGGCGACTACCGCCGCGTCGCCCTCTACGGCGTCGACCGGCTCGTCGAGGTGAAGCGGGAGGAGAAGGAGGAGCTCAACACCCTCCCCGCCGGAGACCGCTCCATCGAGGAGACCATCCGGCTCCGCGAGGAACTCGCCGAGCAGATCCGCGCCCTGGGCGAGCTCAAGGCGATGGCCGCCTCCTACGGCCACGACATCTCCGGCCCCGCCGTCACCGGCCGCGAAGCCGTCCAGTGGCTGTACTTCGCCTACCTCGCCGCCGTGAAGGAGCAGAACGGCGCCGCGATGTCCCTCGGCCGCACCTCCACCTTCCTCGACGTCTACCTCCAGCGGGACATCGAGGCCGGTGCCCTCACCGAGGAGCAGGCCCAGGAGCTCGTCGACGACTTCATCATCAAGCTCCGCATCGTCCGCTTCCTGCGTACCCCGGAGTACGACCAGGGCTTCTCCGGCGACCCGACCTGGGTCACCGAGTCGCTCGCCGGCATGGGCGAGGACGGCCGTCCGCTGGTCACCCGGACCTCGTTCCGCTACCTCCAGACCCTCTACAACCTGGGCCCGGCCCCCGAGCCGAACATGACCGTCTTCTGGTCGCCGCGCCTCCCGCAGGGCTTCAAGGAGTTCTGCGCGAAGGTCTCCATCGACACCTCCTCCGTCCAGTACGAGTCGGACGAGCTGATGCGCCCCCGCTTCGGCGACGACACCGCCATCGCCTGCTGCGTCTCCGCGATGCCCGTCGGCAAGCAGATGCAGTTCTTCGGCGCCCGGGTGAACCTCGCCAAGACCCTCCTGTACGCGATCAACGGCGGCCGCGACGAGAAGTCCGGCGTCCAGGTCGGCCCCGACACCGGCGCCCTCACCTCCGACGTCCTCGACCACGACGAGGTCATGGCCAGGTTCGACGCGCAGATGGAGTGGCTCGCGGACGTCTACGTCCACTCGCTGAACGTCATCCACTTCATGCACGACAAGTACGCCTACGAGCGCATCGAGATGGCGCTCCACGACCGCGACGTGCGCCGCACCATGGCCTTCGGCATCGCCGGTCTCTCGGTGGCCGTCGACTCGCTGGCCGCGATCAAGTACGCCACGGTCACCGTCCACCGCGACGAGACCGGCCTCGCCACCGACTACACCGTCGAGGGCGACTACCCGGCCTACGGCAACAACGACGACCGGGCCGACGAGATCGCCGTCTGGCTGGTCGAGGAGTTCATGAGGAAGGTGCGCAAGCACCCCACCTACCGGAACGCCGAACACACCCAGTCCGTGCTGACCATCACCTCCAACGTCGTCTACGGCAAGAAGACCGGCAACACCCCCGACGGGCGCCGCGCCGGCGAGCCCTTCGCCCCGGGCGCCAACCCGATGAACGGCCGCGACACCCACGGCTACGTGGCCTCGGCCCTGTCGGTCGCCAAGCTCCCGTACGAGGACGCCGAGGACGGCATCTCGCTGACCAACACGGTCACCCCCGACGGGCTGGGCCGCACCCCCGAGGAGCGGATCACCAACCTCGCGGGCGTCCTCGACGGCTACATGGCCAGCGACGGCTTCCACATGAACGTCAACGTCCTCAACCGCGACACCCTCATGGACGCCATGGAGCACCCGGAGAACTACCCCCAGCTGACCATCCGGGTGTCCGGATACGCGGTCAACTTCGTCCGGCTCACCCGCGAGCAGCAGCTCGACGTCCTGAACCGCACCTTCCACGGCTCGCTGTAAGCGGCCCTTCCCCGGCCCGGGGCCGGGGGCCCTCACTCCCGGCCCCGGGCCACCCCCTCCGCCCCTGGAGGGGGCCCCTCCCCCTCCCCCTCCCCCTCCCCCTCCCTCCCCACCCCTCCCCCTCTCCTGCGCACCGCCCGAAGGCCCCTCCGAAGGAGGCCCCGCCATGACAAGCCTCGCCCTCGCCCCCACGACCCCGGCGGCGTCCCCGGCGCCCATTCCGGTGTCCCCGGCGGCCACCCCGGCCGCCGCCGCGACCCAGCGCCCCTCCGAGGGCTCGGTCCACTCCTGGGACCTGTCCACCGGCGTCGACGGCCCCGGCACCCGCTTCGTCACCTTCCTCTCGGGCTGCCCCCTCACCTGCCTCTACTGCCACAACCCCGACACCTGGCGGATGCGCAACGGCCGGCGCACCTCCGCCGACGCCGTGATCGCCGAGGCGGGCAAATACGTCCGCTTCATCTCCGCCTCCGGAGGCGGCGCCACGGTCTCCGGCGGAGAACCGCTCCTCCAGCCCGTCTTCACCGGCGAGCTGCTGCACCGGATGAAGCACGAGCTCGGCCTGCACACGGCCCTCGACACCTCGGGCTTCCTGGGCGTCCGCGCCACCGACGCCCTGCTGCGCGACACCGACCTGGTCCTGCTCGACATCAAGTCCTGGGACCCCGCCACATACCGGAAGGTCACCGGCCGGCCGCTCGCGCCGACCCTCGACTTCGCCAGGCGTCTCGCCGACCTCGGCCAGGAGGTCCACGTCCGCTTCGTCCTCGTCCCGGGCCTCACCGACGACCCGGCCAACGTGGAGGGGGTCGCCGCCTTCGCCGGGGGCCTCGGCAACGTCTCCCGCGTGGACATCCTTCCCTTCCACAAGCTCGGCGAAGCGAAGTGGCAGGCACTCGCCATGCCCTTCACCCTGCACGACACGCCGTCCCCGACGCCCGGTCAGGTCGCCGAGGTCCGCGAGGTCTTCCGCGCCCACGGCCTGCACGCGGTCTGACCTCGGCCCGACGCGGCGGGACGGATTCCGCGGTCGCCCGAGGGTTCCGAGCCGACCCGGAGCGGCGGACGGAACCCGTCCGGGCGACGCCCTCACCCCAGAACCTTTCAAAACAGGGCAAAACCGCCCGTACGGCCTTACCGTGGCCGCGTGACCGAGCCACCGCAGACAGCCGAGCCGACCCCTCCGCCGGGCGATCCCGCCCCCGGCGCCCCCTCCCCGGGCGGCCCCGCCCCGGGAGATCCGGCGGCCGCCGGCCTCCCCCCGCAGACCCCGGCCGCCGTGCGCCGCCGCGCCTCCCTCGCCGGCGCCGTCGTCTCCGTCCTGCTGATCCTCGCGATCGTCTTCGGCAGCCGCCTGCTCCGCGACTTCGACTCGGCCCTGCTGCCCTACGCCGTCGCCACGGTCTTCCTCGCCTTCGGCGTCGCCTACCGCTACACCGTCTGGATCTCCGCCCCCGGTGCCCGCCGCCTCTTCCACAAGGGCTGGGGCTCGTTCTTCTCCGTCGCGAACTTCCGCAGGGCACCCACCGCGGTGCCGAAGATGATCGCCACCTACCTCGGCTTCCAGAAGTTCCTCGGCGCCCGCTCGCACGCCCGCTGGGCCGCCCACCAGCTCATCTTCTGGGGCTGCCTGCTGGCCGCCGCGATCACCTTCCCCCTCACCTGGGGCTGGTTCACCTTCACCTCCGCCACCGGCGCGGGCCCCGGCTACGAGATGCGGATCTGGGGAATCAAGATCATCGGCTTCGACGCACTCAGCGTCGTCGGCTGGCTCATGTTCCACGGCCTCGACATCGCCGCCGTCCTGGTCATCCCCGGCGCCGGCTACTTCCTCTGGCGCCGCATGAAGGACCGCGGCGCCATCACCGGCCAGCGCTTCGCCTACGACCTGGTGCCGCTGCTCGCCCTCATCGTCATCTCCGTGACCGGGCTGCTGCTCACCTTCTCGTCGATCTTCCTGCACGGCGGAGGCTACGAGTTCCTCGCGATCCTCCACATGGTGTCGGTCGTCTTCACCCTCATCTACATCCCCTTCGGGAAGTTCTTCCACATCGTCCAGCGGCCCGCGGCCGTCGGCATGCAGCTCTTCAAGTACACCGCCCGCCGCAAGGACGAGGAGGTGCTCGCCTGCCGCCGCTGCCACGAGCCCATCGACACCGCCCCCTACGTGGAGAACCTCAAGGGCACCATGCGCGACCTCGACCTCGGCTTCGACGAATGGGCCGAGTACTGCCCCCGCTGCAAGCGCGTCCTGCGCGGCAACGCCTACCTCGACCACGTGAAGAAAGGGTTCAAGTGACCGCGACCGACCCGAACAGGGCGCTGCCGCTCGATCCCTCCCTCGCCCCGCCCGGCACCCGCAACTTCCGCGACGCCGGCGGCATCCCCGCCGACCGCTGGCACGCCGACCAGAACGGCGAGACGCTCGTCCCCACCCACTGCTGCTTCTGCGGCGTCCAGTGCGGCATGTACCTCCGCGTCGACCGCGGCGGCAAGGTCTTCGGCGTCGAACCCCGCAACCACGACATCAACCGGATGCGGCTCTGCCCCAAGGGCATCAACGCCTACCAGCAGGTCAACCACCCCGACCGGCTCACCGCGCCCCTCATGCGCCGCAACCGCGACGAGGAGTTCCGCGAGGTCAGCTGGGACGAGGCGCTCGACCACACCGTCGCCGAGATCCGCCGGATCCAGGGCGAGTACGGCAACGACGCCTTCGGCCTCCTCGGCGGCGCCAGCCTCTACTCCGAGAAGACCTACCTCGTCGGCAAGTTCGCCCGGGTCGCGCTCAAGTCCCGGCACGTCGACTACAACGGACGCCTCTGCATGGTGTCCGCCGCCGGGGCCAACAAGCTCGCCTTCGGCATCGACCGGGCCGGCAACCCCTTCTCCGACATCCTCCTCACCGACTGCCTCCTCATCGCCGGGTCCAACGTCGGCGAGTGCTTCCCCGTGATGACCCAGTACCTGTGGGGAGCCCGCGACCGGGGCGCCACCCTCATCGTCGTCGACCCGCGCGAGACCGCGATCGCCCGCACCGCCGACGTCCACGTCGCCCTCAAGCCGGGCACCGACTCCGCCTTCTTCAACGCCGTCCTCCATGTCGTCGTCGCCGAGGGCCTCGCCGACGACGCCTACCTCGCCGCCCACGCCACCGGCTGGGACGAGGTCAAGGCGACGGTCGCCGCGTACCCGCCGGCCCGGTCGGCCGAGATCTGCGGCGTCCCCGAGGAGCAGATCGTCCAGGTCGCCCGCATGTTCGCCGGCGCGGACCGGGCCATGGCCTGGCACGCCCGCGGCGTCGAGCACCACTCGCAGGGCGTCGAGAACTGCCTCAGCATCATCAACCTGTGCGTCGCCGCCGGACACATCGGCCGGCCCGGCGCCGGCTACGGCACCATCACCGGCCAGGGCAACGGCCAGGGCGGCCGCGAGCACGGCCAGAAGTCCGACCTCCTCCCCGGCGGCCGCTCCATCACCAACCCCGAGCACCGCCGCCAGATCTGCGAGATCTGGGGCATCGACGAGGCCGAACTCCCGCCCGCCGGGACCTCCATGATGGAGATGGTCTGGCAGATGCAGCGCAAGGAGATCCGCGGACTCGTCGGCATCTGCAACAACCCCTTCGTCTCCCTCCCGAACTACGCCACCGTCAAGGACGGCTACGACACCCTCGAGTTCCACGCCCAGTTCGACTTCTTCCTCTCCGAGACCGCGGCCAACGCGCACGTGGTCTTCCCCGTCACCGTGTGGGCCGAGGACGAGGGCGTGATGGCCAACGCCGAGGCCCGGGTCGTCAAGCACAACAAGGCCCAGGAGCCCCCGGCCGGCGTCCGCACCGACACCTGGGTCATCTGCGAACTCGCCCGCCGGCTCGGCGCCGGCGACAAGTTCGAGTTCCCCGACTCCCGCTCCGTCTTCGAGGAACTCCGCATCGCCTCCGCCGGAACCGTCAACGACTACTACGGCATCACCTACGAGCGCCTGGAGGAGACCGGCGGCATCGCCTGGCCGTGCCCCAGCACCGAGCACCCCGGCACCCCCCGCCTCTTCGAGAACGGCCGCACCTACCACCCCGACGGCAAGATCCACATGCAGGTCGTCGAATGGCACCCGCCGATGGACCCGTACAGCGAGGAGTTCCCCCTCTCGCTGACCACCGGCCGCACCGTCGCCCACTTCCTCTCCGGCAACCAGACCCGCCGCCTCGGCGCCCTCGTCGAACAGACCCCGCGCCCCTGGGTGGAGGTCCACCCCTCCCACGGCTTCCGCAACGGCGACCCCGTCCGGGTCGTCACCCGCCGCGGCAGCGAGGTCTTCCCCGCCCTCGTCACCGAGGCCATCCGCCCCGACACCGTCTTCGTCCCCTACCACTGGCCGGTCCCCACCGCGGCCAACGCCCTCACCATCGACGCCCTCGACCCCCGCTCCAAGATCCCGGAGTACAAGGTCTGCGCCGCCCGCATCGAGGCCGCCGAACGGATCGACGAGGTCCCCGCCCCACCCACCGCACCAGGCCACCAGGCCTACCCGGAGACCCAGGTCTCCCGCACCGACCCGCTGCCCCCCACCTCCCCCCAGGGCCGCGGCACCGCGGAGAGGAGCTGACCCGCACATGATGGGCCGCACGATCTTCATCGACCCGGGCCGCTGCATCGGCTGCCAGGCCTGCGTCTCCGCCTGCCGGGAATGCGACTCCCACCGGGGCAAGTCGATGATCCACCTCGACTACCCCGACGAGGGCCACTCCGTCGCCTCCCTCCCCACCGTCTGCATGCACTGCGAGGACCCCGTCGCCCCCTGCGCCGAGGTCTGCCCCGCCGACGCGATCCTCGTCACCGCCGACGGCGTCGTGCAGCAGGCCGACACCACCCGCTGCATCGGCTGCGCCAACTGCGTCAACGCCTGCCCGTTCGGCGTCCCCAAGATCGACCTCCAGGCGAAGCTCCAGATGAAGTGCAACCTCTGCTACGACCGCACCGCCTACGGCCTCGCCCCGATGTGCGCCACCGTCTGCCCCACCGGCGCCCTCTTCTACGGGACCCTCGAAGAGCTCCAGGCCGAACGCCCCGGCGTCCAGGTCGCCGACTCCTTCACCTTCGGCTCCACGACCGTCTCCACCGGCGTGGCGATGGTCGTCCCCGCCGACAAGGTCCAGTGGCCGGTCCCCGGAGGCCTTCCCGTCGTCGAGATCAATGGAAGGGACGTCCGTTGAGCGTCACCGACCCGCAGCCGCCCGCGTCGGACCCCCGTTCCGACGCGGCCCAGGAAGCGCTCCACGACCGGATCGCCGCGGACTCGCTCACCACCCGCCGCGACTACCTGCGGATCGTCGCCACCGTCTCCGGCGGCCTCGCCGTCGGCGGTGTCGCGGTCGCCGCCGGCATCCTGCACCGGCACGGGGACAGCGACGGGCCGACCGAGGCGAAGAAGATCGCGGACGCGATCCTGCCCGGGGAGTCCCTCGCCTTCCGCTACCCCGGCTCCGAGGACCGCGCGGTCGCCGTCCGCCTGGAGGACGGCACGCTCGCCGGCTACTCCGCCGTCTGCACCCACCTCGCCTGCGCCGTGCTCTGGCGCAAGGACCGCGGCAGCGAGGGTGAGCTGTACTGCCCCTGCCACGAAGGCGTCTTCGACGCCCGTACGGGAGAGGTCACGGCCGGCCCGCCGCCCCGCGGACTGCCGAAGGTGCTGCTCGTGGAGGAGGCCGACGGCAGCGTCTGGGCGATCGGCACGGCCCGCTCGGGCGAGAGCGCCCGGGAGGGCCTCTGCCGCCAGCTCGGCGACGACCGCCCCGAACTCGCCGACCGGCTGGGCTGCCCCGGCGCGTCCGCCCGGGGCGCGGCGCCGGAGAGGAGTGAGCGCACATGACCGAGGACGCCTTCCCCCGCGACCCAGAAGCCCCGGAACCGGCCAGGCCCCCCGTCACACCCGGAGCCCCCGTCACTCCCGGCGCCTCCGGGGGATCGCCGCCGCCCTCGCCCTCGGCGCCCGCCGCTCCGCAGGCCCCGCGGCCCCCGGCGTACACCCCGGGCAGTGCGCAGCCGCGGCTGAACCGCCCCGTGCACGAGCGGTATCCGCAGATCCGCCCCACCAGCGGATATGGCGATCCGCGGATCACCCGCACCGGGCCGGGGCCGGGAGCCGGTACGGAGCAGGAGCCGGAGCGCTCCTCGAAGCTGACGGCCCGCCTCACGCTGGCGCTCACGGTGGTCATCGGCCAGCTCTGGGGGCTGACGATCGTCGTCGACGAGTGGATGTCGGGGAACACCGGCACCGCCTGGTGGGGCGCGGGCTTCCTCTGTCTGTCGTTCCTCGTGGTGCTCGGGATCTGGCTGCTCGACCCGAAGGACCGCTGAGGGGCGTAGGCGGTACCGGAGATACGCAGATCAGAGGGGTTCGGGACGGGGCGGCGGGCGTACCCTTGGGGTATGAGCACCGCCCCCGCCCACGGACCGCGAGACGCGAAGCGGCCCGGCGTACCTTCCAGCCCCGAGAACAGTCCGAAGCCGGCACTCGTCTTCGACGATCCGCTGGACCAGCAGTCCGCGGACGACACGGACCGTGGATGGGGCGAGCGGCCTCGCACCGGTGGCGACAGCGCCGCCGACCTCGCGCGCTTCCTCGACGAGAAGCCGCCGCACCACCTCTGACGCCGGCACGAGCTGTCGGTCAGGAGGTGGGGTGCGTCCCCGACCCGCCGCCGGACCCCGAGCCCGTACCCGGGCCCGTCCCGGTGCCCGTGCCCGCGACGGGTCCTCGCTGGGCGACCAGGTGGTCGCGGATCTCCTTGAGGACCTCCAGCTCGCTGATCTCCATGACCTCCTCGACGCCCTCCTTCGCCTTCTCGTGCGCCGCGCGCTTCGCGAGGATCTTCGCCATCGGCAGGACCATCAGGAAATAGACGACGGCCGCGGTGATCAGGAAGCTGAGGATCGCGCTGAGGACCAGACCCCACTGGATCTGGATGCCCTGCATCTCTCCGTCGACCACCCTGCAGGGGTCCTTGAGGCAGGACGAGTAGCTCTCCAGGTCCTTCGTGCCGAAGGCGCCGACGACCGGGTTGATGATGCCCTTGACCACCGAGTTCACGATGTTGGTGAACGCGGCACCGATGACGACGGCCACGGCCAGGTCGATCACGTTGCCACGCATCAGGAAGGCTTTGAAGCCGCCCATCAGACTTTCCTTCTTCTCGGCCACCAAGGTGCCTTTCGTCGCTTGTGCTGCTGTGTGCGCTGTGTGCGGTGCCATTAGGCCGCGAACGGTACAGAGCCGTCCAATCCGTACACACGTACCGGTGAACGGGCAGGGTGTCCGTGCGAATCAGCACACTGTCACCGCCAGTTGGGAGGTGACACCCGCACCCGCCAGCGCGGCGGCCGTCGACCGCGGCACCGACAGGACGACGAGCGCCCCTCCGTCCGACCGAGTCTCGCCCGGCTGCGGAACTTCGGCCACCCGGGCGCCCGTCGCGACCACCCGGGCCTCACCGGCCCCGCCGAGCGCCGAGTTGGGCGCGGCGATCACGTCGACCCGGTCACCGGGGCGCAGCAGCCGTACGGTCGCGGCGTCGGCGATCCGCACCGGAGCGGACACCAGCCGGACGGCGACGGACGGCCGGGCGCGCGCCGCGGTGGGGGCGGTCCGGTCGCCCGGCGGGGGTGCCGCCGCGGCGCCCGGTGGCGGGCCGCCGCCCGCGACGGCCAGGGCCGTCGCCACGAGGGCCAGGAGTACCGCGGGGGCCCAGCGTCCCCGGCGCAGCGCCCTGCGCAGCCGCAGCCGGGGGCCCCGTACGCGCAGGGGTGCGAAGACCGGCACCACGCACGGCGCCGGAACGGGCGAGAGGGAAGGAGAGAGGGAGGGGGAGGGGGGAAGGTAAGGGTGCGTCATCGCGGGTGCCGCCGTCCTGGTCGGGAATGGGATCGCCCCCACTCTCCGGCCCGCGCCGAATCCCCGCTCCCGCCTGTGGATCACCCGCCGCCTGTGGACAACTCCCTCACCCTCGCGGGGGGTTCACGGCAGGTCGATCCCCAGGTCCCAGCCGTCGTGCGCCTGTGTGCACAGGCAGTCCCGGTCCATCGTCGCGGGCAGCGCGCCCACCGCGTCGAACAGCACCTCCCGCAGCCGCTCCACGTTCTCGCCGAACACCCTCAGCACCTCGGTGTGGGAGACGCCGTCGCCGGTCTCGGCGCCCGCGTCCAGGTCGGTGACGAGCGCCAGCGAGGTGTAGCAGAGGCCCAGTTCCCGGGCGAGGACGGCCTCGGGGTGTCCGGTCATGCCGACGACCGACCAGCCGGCCGCAGCGTGCCACCGGGACTCCGCCCGGGTGGAGAAGCGGGGCCCCTCGATCACGACCATCGTGCCGCCGTCGACCGGGTCCCAGCCCCGCCCCCGGGCGGCCTTGACGGCGACGCGCCGCCCGTCCGGGCAGTACGGGTCGGCGAAGGTCACGTGGACGACGCGCGGCACGGCCCCGTCGGACCGGCGCTCACCGTCGAAGTAGGTCTGCGCGCGGGCCTTCGTACGGTCCACGAGCTGGTCCGGGACGACGAGCGTGCCCGGCCCGTACTCCTCGCGGAGTCCGCCGACGGCGCAGGGCCCGAGGATCTGCCGGACGCCCACGGAGCGCAGGGCCCAGAGGTTGGCGCGGTAGTTGATGCGGTGCGGCGGGACGCTGTGGCCGCGGCCGTGGCGGGGGAGGAAGGCGACCTGCCGGCCGGCGATCTCGCCGAGGAGGAGGGAGTCGCTGGGACTGCCGTACGGGGTGTCGACGGACACCTCCGTGACGTCGTCGAGGAAGGAGTAGAAGCCGGAGCCGCCGATCACGCCGATGTCCGCGTACGCGCCTTGGTTCGCCATGGCGGCCACCCTATGCGGGGCGCCGGCGAACACCGAGGGCCCCCGTCGCGAACGACGGGGGCCCTCGGTGAAGTACGTACGGACCGCGTCCTGGCGTCAGGATCGATCGCGCAGGGGTCAGGCGGCCGAGCTTCCGGTGCTCGACGTGGACGTCGAGGAGGCGGAGGCGGACGACGAAGAGGTCGACGCGGCCGGCTTGGCGTCCGACGTCGAGGACGACGTGGACGACGGGGTCGAGGACTTCGACGCGGCCGGCGAGCTGCTGGACGACGAGCCGCGGCTGTCGTTCCGGTAGAAGCCGGATCCCTTGAAGACGATGCCGACGGCCGAGAACACCTTCTTCAGGCGGCCCTTGCACTGGGGGCACTCGGTCAGCGCGTCATCGGTGAACTTCTGCACCGCCTCGAGGCCTTCGCCGCACTCGGTGCACTGGTACTGGTAGGTCGGCACTTGTCTTCCTCCTGGCACTCACACTCATCGAGTGCTAACGACAATCCATACTGACGTATTCCGCGGGTTCAGTCCACCGCCACCGGCACGCGGTGACCGATACCACGCGCCGCGACGCGGCTCGTCTCGCGCGGCTTGAGGCGTGACCGCAGGGCGAGGAGCGTGGCCAGGGCGAGCGCCGTGCCCACCATCGGCACCAGGAATCCGGTGCTCGCGCCGTGCGCGTCGGCGAGGCGGCCGGCGACCGTGACGGCCGCGGCCTGGCCGAGCGCGACGGCGCCGGTGAGCCAGGTGAAGGCCTCGGTACGGGCGGACGCCGGGATCAGGGTCTCGACGATGGTGTAGCCGGTGATCAGGGCCGGGGCGATGCACAGACCCACGACCAGACCGAGGGCGCCGAGGAGCAGCACCGAGTGCGTGGTCCACAGCAGCGACGCGGCCACGGTGAGGCCGGCGTAGCCGAGGATCAGGCGGCGGCGGGGGCCGATCTTCCAGGCGACGGCGCCCATGGCGATGCCCGCGAGCATGTTGCCGGCGGCGAAGACCCCGTACAGCAGACCGTTGGCGCCGGGGTTGCCGATCTCCTCAGTGAAGGCGGTGAGGGAGACCTGCATGCCGCCGAAGACGGAGCCGATGCCGAGGAAGGCGACGACGAGGACGCGGACGCCGGGGATGGAGAGCGCCGAGCGGTGCGGCTCGGAGGAGCCGGCCGCGGTGATGCCGAACGCGGGCTGGGTGGCGCGCTGAGCGGCGAAGAAGAGCCCGCCGAAGAGGGTGAGCGCGGCCTCGGCGATCAGGCCGGCGGCCGGGTGGACGCCGGTGCACAGGGCGGTCGCGAGGACGGGGCCGACGACGAAGGTGAACTCGTCGGTGACGGACTCGAAGGCCGCGGCCGTTGGCATCAGCGGGGTGCCGTCGAGCTTGGCGGCCCAGCGGGCCCGGACCATCGGTCCGACCTGCGGCACGGAGGCGCCGGCGGGCACGGCGGCCAGGAACAGGGCCCACAGCGGGGCGCCGCCCAGGGCGAGCGAGACGAGCAGCGAGACGGACGCGGTGTGGACGAGGACACCGGGGATCAGGACGGCGCGCTGGCCGAAGCGGTCGGCGAGCTTGCCGCTCTGCGGGGCGAACAGCGCCATGGAGACGCCGGTGACGGCGGCGACGGCGCCGGCGCTGCCGAAGGATCCGGTGGTGTGCTGGACGAGCAGGACGATGCCGATGGTCAGCATCGCGAAGGGCTGCCGGGCGGCGAAGCCGGGGAGCAGGAAGGACAGCGCGCCGGGGGTGCGCAGCAGCTGCCCGTAACCCGGACGCGTGTCCGAGGTGACCGTGGACGCCACGGTCCTGGCCTTTCTGCCGCCTGGTAGCGCGCTCCCGCACGGTGGTGCGGATGTCGCCGAGAGCTGTCCTCATGCGCGTTACTGCGGTAGATACCGGGCCGGCCCCACTGCGGAGGGGCGCCACGGCCGCCATACGGTCGCGCCAGCTCTGCGTCAGGCAGAGTTGGTTCGATCAGGTGTGCCTTCATGGTACAGGGAGGAGCGTCTTCCTGCCTGGGAAAACGCTCCTGCCCCTGAATTAATGCCTGGGATTAACCGGATGTTCGCTTGTGGCCCTGGCGACTCTGGCCGTTGCGCTTCTGCTCGTGGTGGCTCTGGTCGTGCCGGTGGAAGCGCATCTCGGTGCCGTGCGGCTCGCTGACCGCCGTGGCGCCCCCCGTGCCCAGCCAGCCGGCGAGCTTGCCGCCCTGGCCGACCGCGCGCAGCCGTCGCTCCGTGGAGTCCCGTACCGGGTCGGTCGCGACGACGAGGAGTTCGTCGCCGCGCCGCAGGACGGTCGCGGGCCCGGGGACGAAGCTCGTCTCCTCCCGTACGACGAGGGTGACGGCCGCTCCGGCGGGCAGCCGCAGCTCGGCGACCTCGACTCCGTGCATCCGGGAGTGCTCCGGGATGGCGACGGAGAGCAGGTGGCCGCGCAGCCGCTCCAGGGGAGCGGACTCGACGCCGAGGTCGGCCGCCTCCCCGGAGTCGCCGAGCTTGAGGGCCTTCGCCAGCCAGGGCAGGGTCGGCCCCTGGACGAGGGTGTAGACGACGACGAGCACGAAGACGATGTTGAAGATCCGCTCGCTGCCCTCGATGTCCGAGACCATCGGGATGGTGGCCAGGATGATGGGGACGGCTCCGCGCAGGCCGGCCCAGGACATCAGTGCCTGCTCCTGCCAGGGGATGCGGAAGGGCAGCAGGCTGACCAGGACTTCCATGGGCCGGGCGACCACGGTCAGGACCAGGCCGATGACGACGGCGGGCCAGAAGTCGTGGACGAGCTCGTGCGGGGTGACGAGCAGGCCGAGCAGGACGAACATGCCGATCTGCGCGATCCAGCCGAGTCCCTCGGCGAAGCCCCGGTTCGCGGGCGCGTGCGGCAGTTTGGCGTTGCCGAGGACCATCGAGGCCAGGTAGACGGCGAGGAAGCCGGAGCCGTGGGCCATGGCGCCGGCCGCGTACGCGACGACGGCGATGGCCATGACGGCGATCGGGTAGAGGCCGGAGGCGGGCAGGGCGACGTGCCGCAGCCCGTACGCGCCGAGGAAGCCGACGGCGAGGCCCACGGCGACGCCGATGGCGAGTTCGAGGGCGATCGTGCCGACGAGGACGTACCAGTCGTCGACCGGTCCCGCCGTGGAGAAGGCGACGACGAGGATGACGACGGGGGCGTCGTTGAAGCCGGACTCGGCCTCCAGGACACCGGTGACCCGTGAGGGCAGGGGGACCTTGCGCAGCACGGAGAAGACCGCGGCGGCGTCGGTCGAGGAGACGACGGCGCCGATGATGAGGGCCTGTCGCCAGTCGAGGCCGACGAGGTAGTGGGCGGCGGCGGCCGTGATGCCCACGCTCACCGCGACGCCGACGGTGGAGAGGACGACCGCGGCGGGCAGGGCCGGCTTGATCTCCTTCCACTTCGTGCCGAGGCCACCCTCGGCGAGGATCACGACGAGGGCGGCGTAGCCGATGACCTGCGTCAGTTCCGCGTTGTCGAAGGCGACGTTGCCGATGCCGTCCTGGCCGATGGCGATGCCGATGCCGAGGTAGAGCAGCAGGCTGGGGAGCCCGCTCCGGGACGAGATCCGTACGGCCGCGACCGCGATCAGCAGCACGAGGGAGCTGATGAGCAGGAGTTCGTTGAGCTCGTGGACAGTCAGTGGCCGTTCCTTCCCCTCACATGCAGCTGGACCGTTCTTCCAGCGGCCGTCGCGTGCCGCTGGATCGTTCCTCCGGCAGCAGACACTTCGTTACCTTACCTAATCTTTAACGTTTTCTTGACGCCGCCTTTGCACCTCCTCGCTCGCCCGTACGGTTCTCTTCCGGACACCGCGTCCGGGCCCTCCGGACGCTGCGCCTAAGGTTGCACCCGTACTCCAGGACCACCCTGCCCCTCGAAGGACAGCGATGCCCTCCAACACGACCGCGCCTCCCGCCAAGAAGAAAGGGCGGCGCGCCCGCCTGATCCTCCTCGTCCTGGTCCTCGCTCTGGTCGCGGGCGTCGGATACGGCGGGTTCTGGGGTGTGACCACCGTCCGGGCCTCGTTCCCGCAGACCACGGGCGAGATCCGGCTCGACAGCCTGTCCGGCGAGGTCGAGGTGAAGCGGGACGCGAACGGCGTCCCGCAGATCTACGCCGACAACGAGGCGGACCTCTTCCGTGCCCAGGGCTACGTCCAGGCGCAGGATCGCTTCTACGAGATGGACGTCCGGCGGCACGTGACCGCGGGCCGGCTCTCCGAGATGTTCGGCGAGAGCCAGATCGAGACGGACTCCTTCCTGCGCACGCTCGGCTGGCGCCGGGTCGCGCAGCAGGAGTACGACAAGGTCCTGTCGCCGGAGACGAAGAAGTACCTCCAGGCGTACGCGGAGGGCGTCAACGCCTATCTGAAGGACCGGGACCCCGCCGACGTCTCCGTCGAGTACGCGGCCCTGGCCCTCACCAACGACTACGCGATCGAGCCGTGGACGCCGGTCGACTCGGTGGCCTGGCTCAAGGCGATGGCCTGGGACCTGCGCGGCAACATGCAGGACGAGATCGACCGCTCGCTGATGACGAGCCGGATGAGCGCGAGCCAGATCAAGCAGCTGTACCCGGACTACCCGTACGCGCTCCACCAGCCGATCGTCGACGGGGGCGCGGTGGACGAGTCCACCGGGAAGTTCGACCCGAAGGGCTCGGCGGGCGACGGTGACGGCGACCTGACCACCGGGGAGACCCCGGGCGACGTGCCCGGCAGCGGCTCCGACTCCTCAGGCTCCTCTGGTTCCTCCGGTTCCTCCGCTTCCTCCTCCGAGGGCTCCGGTGCGCAGTCCCAGCTCGGCGCACTCTCCGAGGTCCTGGACGGCGTGCCCGCCCTCCTCGGCCCGAACGGCAACGGCATCGGCTCGAACTCCTGGGTCGTCTCCGGGCGGTACACGACCTCCGGCAAGCCGCTGCTCGCCAACGACCCGCACCTGGCGCCCCAGCTGCCGTCCCTCTGGTACCAGATGGGCCTGCACTGCCGCTCGGTCTCGGCGACCTGCCGTTACGACGTCTCCGGCTACACCTTCTCCGGCATGCCCGGTGTGATCATCGGACACAATGACAAGATCGCCTGGGGTCTCACCAACCTGGGCGCCGACGTCACCGACCTCTACCTGGAGAAGATCGGTCCCGACGGCTACCTCGTCGACGGCAAGGTCAAGCCCTTCACGGTCCGCGACGAGACCATCAAGGTCGCCGGCGGCGAGGACCGGACGATCACCGTCCGCTCCACCGAGCGCGGCCCGCTGGTCTCCGACCGCTCCTCCGACCTGGAGAAGGTCGGCCAGAAGGCCCCCGTCGGCAACGCCGCCCCCGACCGCGGCACCGGCTACGGCGTCTCCCTCCAGTGGACCGCCCTCCAGCCGGGCAAGTCGATGGACGCGATCTTCGCCCTCGACCGCGCCAAGGACTTCGAGCAGTTCAGGTCCGCGGCCAAGAACTTCGAGGTCCCCTCGCAGAACCTGATCTACGCCGACACCGAGGGCAACATCGGCTACCAGTCCCCGGGCAAGATCCCGCAGCGCGGCAAGGGCGACGGCACCCTGCCCGCGCCCGGCTGGGACTCCTCGTACCGGTGGAAGGGCTACATCCCCTTCGAGCAGCTGCCGTACGAGTACAACCCGAAGCGCGGCTACATCGTCACCGCCAACCAGGCCGTGATCGACGCCAAGGACTACCCCGACCTGCTCACCAAGGACTGGGGTTACGGCTCGCGCAGCCAGCGGATCAACGACCTGATCGAGTCGAAGACCAAGGACGGCGGAAAGATCTCGCCGGACGACATGCGGACCATGCAGACGGACAACCGCAGCGAGATCGCGACGCTTCTGAACCCGCTCCTGCTGAAGATCGACATCTCGGACCCGTACGTCCGCGAGGCGCAGAAGCTGCTGGAGGGCTGGGACTACACCCAGGAGCCCGACTCGGCCGCCGCCGCCTACTTCAACGCGGTCTGGCGCAACGTCCTCAAGCTGTCCTTCGGCAACAAGCTGCCCAAGGAGCTCCGCGCCGAGGGCGACTGCATCAACGTGCGCCCGGCCGACGCCACCGGCCCGGTCGACGAGCAGAACAAGCTCGTACGGGAATGCGGCCAGCGCGACCCCGACTCCGCGCAGCCGGACGGCGGCGACCGCTGGTACGAGGTGGTCCGCCCGCTCCTCAAGCAGGAGAAGAGCGAGTGGTGGGTCACCCCGGGCAACCGCACCGACCAGGCCACCGAGACCCGTGACCAGCTGCTCGCCCGCGCCATGAAGGACGCGCGCTGGGAGCTGACCGCCAAGCTCGGCAAGGACGTCTCCACCTGGAGCTGGGGCCGGCTGCACCAGCTGACCCTGAAGAACCAGACCCTCGGCACCGCCGGCCCCGGCGTCGTGCAGCAGCTCCTCAACCGCGGCCCCTGGAACCTGGGCGGCGGCGAGGCGGCCGTCGACGCCACCGGCTGGAACGCGGCCGGCGGCTACGAGGTCATCTGGGTGCCGTCGATGCGGATGGTCGTCAACGTCGGCGACTGGGACAAGTCCCGGTGGATCAACCTCACCGGCGCCTCCGGTCACGCCTTCAACTCCCACTACACCGACCAGACGGACGCGTGGGCGAAGGGCGACCTGTACGACTGGGCCTACGGCAAGGCGGCCGTCGACGCGGCGACGAAGGACACGCTGAAGCTGAAGCCCTGATCCCCTGATCAGGGCCGGAAGCGGGTGACCCCCTCCGGGGTCACCACCGCGTGCACGGGGTGGTCGTGCGGTTCCTCCGGGACCCGCGCGACCACCTCGTCCGCGTAGAGGAGCACCACGAGCGCCGGATCGGCACCCGCGCGCGTGAGCCGGGCGAGCACCCGGTCGTACGAGCCGCCGCCCCGGCCGAGCCGCATCCCGCGGCCGTCGACCGCGAGGCCCGGCAGCAGGACGGCGTCGGCGGCGCACACGGCCTCGGGACCGAGCCGGGGCCCGACCGGTTCGAGCAGGCCCCGGCCGGCCTTCGCGAGCCCCTCCGGGCCCTCGTACGCCGCCCAGTCCAGGTCGTTGTCGGGGAGCAGCACGGGGAGCAGGACCCGCACCCCGCGCGC
This sequence comes from Streptomyces sp. CB02009, assembly GCF_001905825.1. Lineage (GTDB taxonomy): Bacteria > Actinomycetota > Actinomycetes > Streptomycetales > Streptomycetaceae > Streptomyces. Next base: position 278,300 of record NZ_LIVV01000009.1, on the reverse strand, counting down.
GTGGAGCGCGTCGAGCAACGCGCGCGTGCCCGGCTCCCGGCCCACCGACACATAGGCGGCGACCGTGGACGCGTCCGCGAGTTCGGCGAGTTCGAGTCCCCGGCGGGCGAGGGATTCGGCCGTGCGCGTCAGGGAATCGGTGTTCAGTGCGGCGCGGGCGGCCAGAAGTCGGCTGCGCAGCACGGTCTTTTCGGACATCTCGGGTGTCATGTGAGTCCCATGCAATTCACTAAATTCTCGTAACTGTCTTTATGTGGAGGAAGTTAATCGGAGCCACATCTTTCTCTCATTACGAACGACTAAAGTGCACGGCATGAATCACTCGCTCCCCAGGCTCGGCCGGATCAGCAAGGCTGTCATCCCGGCCGCCGGCCTCGGCACCCGCTTTCTCCCGGCGACCAAGGCGACGCCGAAGGAGATGCTGCCGGTCGTCGACAAGCCGGCCATCCAGTACGTCGTCGAGGAGGCCGTCGCGGCCGGCCTCTCCGACGTCCTGATGATCACCGGCCGGAACAAGCGTCCCCTGGAGGACCACTTCGACCGGAACTACGAGCTGGAGGAGGCCCTGACGCGGAAGGGCGACGCCGAACGCCTCTCCAAGGTCCAGGAGTCCAGCGACCTCGCCACCATGCACTACGTGCGCCAGGGCGCCCCGCGCGGCCTCGGGCACGCCGTGCTCTGCGCCGCCCCGCACGTCGGCGACCAGCCCTTCGCGGTCCTCCTCGGCGACGACCTGATCGACCCCCGCGACCCGCTGCTCGCGCGGATGACGGAGATCCAGGAGCGCGAGGGCGGCAGCGTGATCGCCCTCATGGAGGTCGACCCCTCGCAGATCCACCTGTACGGCTGCGCGGCGGTCGAGGCGACCGCCGACGCGGACGTCGTGAAGGTGACCGACCTGGTCGAGAAGCCGGACGCGGACGAGGCGCCCAGCAATTACGCGATCATCGGCCGCTATGTCCTGGACCCGGCCGTCTTCGGGACGCTGCGGGAGACCGAGCCGGGCCGCGGCGGGGAGATCCAGCTGACGGACGCGCTGCAGAAGCTCGCCTCGGACGAGAAGATCGGCGGACCGGTGCACGGTGTCGTCTTCAAGGGCCGCCGCTATGACACCGGTGACCGCGGGGACTATCTGCGTGCCATTGTCAGACTCGCGTGCGAACGTGAAGATCTGGGACCGGACTTCCGGGCCTGGCTCCGGAGATACGTCAGCGAGGAGATGTAGCACCTTGAGCAGCAGCGCGGCACCGTCGCCGTCCCACGACGACCAGGACCACGACGGCAAGGACCACGTCGAGCAGGGCCACGACGACCAGGACCACGCCGGTCAGGGCCACGGCGCCCACGACGGGCACGAGGGGCACGTCGGGCACGGCCATGGCGGCGAGGGGCAGGCGGCCGACCCCTGCGCGGGGCCCGCGCGCGGGCTGTGGTCGGTGGACGAGCACCTGGCCGACATCCTCGCGACGGTCGGCCCGCTCGAACCCATCGAGCTGCAACTCCTCGACGCCCAGGGCTGTGTCCTCGTCGAGGACGTGACGGTGCCGGTCGCGCTGCCGCCCTTCGACAACAGCTCCATGGACGGGTACGCGGTCCGGGTCGCCGATGTCGCCGGCGCCACCGAGGAGTTCCCCGCCGTCCTCACGGTCATCGGGGATGTCGCCGCCGGTGACGGCGGGCTGCCCACCGTCGGCCCCGGGCAGGCCGCCCGGATCATGACGGGCGCCCCGCTGCCGCCCGGCGCCGAGGCCGTCGTCCCCGTCGAGTGGACCGACGGAGGCACGGGCGGGGGCGCGGCCACCGGCATGACCGCCGCGAGCGCCGCCCCCGAGGGGGCGTCCGGCGAGGTGCGGGTGCACCGGGCCGCGGAGGCCGGCGCCCATGTGCGCGAGCGGGGGAGCGACGTACGGGCCGGGGAGCTGGCCCTGTCGGCCGGCACGGTGCTCGGGCCGCCGCAGATCGGGCTGCTGGCCGCGATCGGCCGCGGCACCGTCCGGGTGCGGCCCCGCCCACGGGTGGTCGTCATGTCCACCGGGAGCGAGCTGGTCCAGCCCGGCGAGCCGCTGGGCGAGGGCCAGATCCACGACTCCAACAGCTTCGCGCTCGCCGCGGCCGCGCGGGACGCGGGCGCGCTCGCGTACCGGGTGGGCGCCGTCGCCGACGACGCCGAGTCGCTGCGCGCCACCATCGAGGACCAGCTCATCCGGGCCGATCTGATCGTGACGACGGGCGGGGTGAGCGTCGGCGCGTACGACGTGGTCAAGGAGGCGCTGACCGCCGACGGGCAGGTCGACTTCCGCAAGCTGGCCATGCAGCCGGGCAAGCCCCAGGGCTTCGGCGCGATCGGCGCCGAGCAGATCCCGCTGCTCGCCCTGCCGGGCAACCCGGTCTCCTCGTACGTCTCCTTCGAGCTGTTCGTCCGGCCCGCGATCCGGGCCCTGATGGGCGTCGAGGACCTGCACCGGCCCCGGGTGCGGGCCGAGCTGGCCGCCGGCCGGGCGCTGTCCTCGCCGGCCGGGCGGAGGCAGTTCCTCCGGGGGACGTACGACCCGGAGGCGGGCACCGTCAGTCCGGTGGGCGGTGCGGGCTCCCACCTGATCGCGGCCCTCGCGCACGCGGACTGCCTGCTCGTGGTCCCGGAGGAGACGGAGAGCGTCGAGCCGGGCACGGAGCTGGAAGTGGTCCTCCTCGGCTGAGAGGGCGAGGGTGGGGGTACGGTGTCGTCCCACACAGCGACCGGGAGTGTCACGGCGATGAGCACGCAGCAAGGTCTCACCCACATCGACGAGGCGGGCGCGGCCCGCATGGTCGACGTATCGGCGAAGGACGTCACGTCCCGCACGGCGCGCGCCAGCGGGCGGGTCCTCGTCTCGCCGCGCGTGATCGAGCTGCTGCGCGGCGAGGGCGTCCCGAAGGGCGACGCGCTCGCCACGGCCAGGATCGCCGGGATCATGGGCGCCAAGAAGACCCCGGACCTCATCCCGCTCTGCCATCCGCTGGCCGTGTCGGGCGTGACGCTGGACCTGGCGGTCACCGACGACGCGGTCGAGATCCTGGCGACGGTGAAGACCACGGACCGGACGGGCGTCGAGATGGAGGCCCTGACGGCGGTCTCGGTGGCGGCCCTGACGGTGGTCGACATGGTGAAGGCGGTCGACAAGGGCGCGGTCATCTCCGACGTGCGGGTGGAGGAGAAGACGGGCGGGAAGTCGGGCCACTGGACGCGGAGCGAGTCGTGACCAGCGGGGCCGGGGTTTCGCCGGCTTCGGACGCGGCGGCCTGCTCGGCGCTCGTCGTCACCGCCTCCAACCGGGCCGCGGCCGGGGTCTACGAGGACAAGGGCGGTCCGCTGATCGCCGAGGCCCTCGCCCGGATGGGCTTCGCCGTGGACGGCCCGCAGGTCGTCCCGGACGGGGCGCCGGTCGAGGCGGCGCTGCGGGCCGGGATCGCCGCGGGGTACGACGCGATCGTGACCACCGGCGGCACGGGCATCTCGCCCACCGACGAGACGCCCGAGGTGACCCGCCGGGTCCTGGAGCGGGAGATCCCGGGCATCCCGGAGGCGATCCGGGCGTACGGCCGGGAGAAGGTGCCGACGGCGGCGCTCTCGCGGGGCCTCGCGGGGGTCGCGGGCGGCACGCTGATCGTGAACCTGCCCGGGTCCTCCGGCGGGGTGCGGGACGGGCTGACCGTCCTGGAGCCGATCCTGCGGCACGCCGTCGACCAGATCCGCGGCGGCGACCATCCGAGACCGTCGTGATCCCGACCTGGCCGGTGGTCCTCGTGGACGGAGACGTGATGCTCCGCCCGATAAAGATCCGTGACCACGCGGCCTGGCGCGAGGTGAACCGGCGCAACCGGGAGTGGCTGCGGCCCTGGGAGGCGACGGTCCCGCCGCCGTCTCCCGGCGGGCCGGTGGCGCAGCGGCCGACGTACCGTCAGATGGTCCGCCATCTGCGGTCGGAGGCGAACGCCGGGCGGATGCTGCCCTTCGTGATCGAGTACCGGGGCAGGCTGGTCGGGCAGTTGACCGTCGCGGGCATCACCTGGGGCTCGATGTGCTCGGGGCACGTGGGCTACTGGGTGGACAGCGAGGTGGCCGGACGCGGTGTCATGCCGACGGCGGTCGCGCTGGCGGTCGACCACTGCTTCCGCTCGGTCGGTCTGCACCGGATGGAGGTGTGCATCCGTCCGGAGAACGGGCCGTCGCGCCGGGTCGTCGAGAAACTGGGTTTCCGGGAGGAGGGGTTGCGGCCCCGCTACCTCCACATCGACGGCGCGTGGCGGGACCATCTGGTCTTCGCGCTGACGGCGGAGGAGGTCCCGGAGGGGCTGCTGCGCCGTTGGCACCAGGCGAGAACCAGGCGAGAATAAGATAAGTGTTCGAATTCAATCGGTAGTTGGCAGTCAATCGATCTGAACAATCACAAAAAAGTTCAGTGATATCAGCCAGATCGTGCGACACACCGGGCCAATTGGCCGATGCCGCCGCGTGAACCCCTCTACCGTGTGAGGCGTGAGCAGCAGCGGCCTCATCTACGCAGTCATCGTCGGGGCCTGGGCCGCCTACTTGGTACCGATGTGGCTCCGCAGGCAGGACGAGCTGAACGAAGCCCGTCCGACGGAACGCTTCAGCACCGCCATCCGGCTGCTTTCCGGACGGGCGGGCATGGAGCGCCGATACGCCAAGGAGCTCAAGCAGCGGGACCGTACGGCGGAGGGTCCGACGCCCGACGTGGACCCGGACGCGGAAACCGAGCATCTGAGCTCGGTCGACGTCCGGGCGTTTTCCGCGCCCGCGGCCAGAACGGAAGCGCGCCTGGAACTCCCCGAGCGGGAGCCGGCGCCGCAACCCGCCCCGAACCCCGCCCCGGCACCGGCCCGCCCCGCCACCGGCGCGGCGGCCGAACGCGCCCGCCGGGGCAAGGTCCTCGCCCGCCGTCGCCGCACCACGACGCTGCTCTTCGCCGTCTTCACCCTCGGCGCGGTCGTCGCCGCCGTCGGCGGCGTCGCCTTCCTGTGGGTGCCGGCCGTGCCCGCGCTGCTCCTCAGCGCGTACATCGTGCACCTGCGGATCCAGGAGCGCCGCCGCTTCGTGTACGTGATGGACCGGCGGCGCGCGGAGGCCGCGGCGGCGCGGCTGCGCGAGAGCCGCCGCCCGGCGCCCACGCCCGAGCCGTCGCCCGAGTCCGCCCCGGGCCCCTCCCCGCAGGAGGCGGACCGGCGCGCCCTGGTCGAGCAGACCGACCACGCGGAGTGGGTCGACCAGCAGCGCGACCGCGGCCCGGCCCGCGGGGACAGCTGGGACCCGGTGCCGGTCCCGCTCCCCACGTACGTCACCGCCCCGGTCGCCCCGCGCGCCACGAGCGGCATCGACATCACGGACCCGGAGACCTGGAGCGCGGCCCGCTCCTCCACGGCGGCCGACCCGGCCCCCACCCCGCCCCCGGCGCCGCGTCAGCGCACCACCCCGCGCCGCGAACGCGACCACGGCCGCACCCCGCTCTTCGACCAGTACGCGGACGACGACCGCCCCCGGGCGGCCAACGAATGACCCCGAAGGGGCCCGCGACGGCCCCCGGCTGACCTGCGCGGGAACGGATTTTTGCCTGAGCCGGTCGGGATGCTAATGTTTCACACGTCGCAAGGGCCTGTGGCGCAGTCTGGTAGCGCACCTCGTTCGCATCGAGGGGGTCTGGGGTTCAAATCCCCACAGGTCCACAAACGACAGTTCGCGAGTAGCTCTCGTGAACGGTGACGAAATCCCGCCCGATCGAAAGATCGGGCGGGATTTCTGCTTTTTTCGATGTCTGCTCCCGCGCCGACGTGGCCGAGCGGGCGCCATCACCTAACCCTCTTATGGTGAAGCTCGATGCGGTGGGGTGTGCACCCGCTTGGAATCAGCTGGACATGAGCCCCTTTTATGGTCCGCAGGAGTCCGTGCGCAGGCAGGAAGAGTGTTGAGCACTCGCAGTGCTCACTTGGTCGCCGCGGGGCGCGCTCCCTAGTGTCCTCCGTGAAGGAGCCCCCGCAGGGGCGCGTTCTACAGGGAGTCGGGATATGCCCAACAAGAACAAGGCAGTGCGCGAGGACCGGTTAGTCACCCGCGCGGAGATCGCGGCCATGGCCGGCGTGGCGAGGCCCACCGTCACCTCGTGGAGCCGGGGTCACGGCTTTCCCGGGGCGGAGAGAGCGGGTGGGGGCGAGTACTTCCGCCGGTCCGCCGTGCTGGAGTGGTTGGACGGGCGGCCCGTCCCGCGAGGTTCCAGGGGGCCGGAGGAGCCCGAAGGCCTCACCTTCGGAGACCGTGCGCGGCGGACCCTGGCCGTTGGCGACCCGGACGGCGGGGTCGTGCCCGGACCGGCGGACGACGGGGTGGGTACCGACCCGTTCGCCGCACGCGATCGGGCGAGGGTGCGGGAGTTGATGGGCCCGCTGGCCGACCGGGTGCGGGGTGCCGGCTCGCTCGTCGACTACATGGCACTGCTCCTGTCCCTGCTGTTCCTCCGCCGGCTCGGTGGTGAACGGTGGGACGGCGTGGAGCAGGGGATGGCCGTCGGCACCGGATCCGACGGGGCCCGCGCGCTGCTTCGCCGCATCGGCTCGGTGACGGACCGGAGCCTCGCCCTCAGAGGAGTGGTGCCCGGCATGGAGGAGGCGGTGCGGCGCCTCGAGCCACGTACGTACGAGGATCTCAAGCGGGTCGTCCGACAGGTGCCGGAGCTGGGACCGCATGCTTTCCAGGTCATCCTGGACGAGTACGAGACGAGTGCTCAGCTGCGGAGCGGCGAGTTCTTCACTCCTCGTGGCGTGGTGCGCATCATGGCGGGACTTACCTACTCGGCGTGTCATGACGAGCAGCCCGGCTCGATCTACGATCCGTACGCCCGGGGCGGCGAGATGCTCGTCGAGGCGGCCGCGTACTGCCGGTCGCAGGGAGTCGCCGTGCGCGGCCTCGAACTACACGGTTACAGCCATGGGCACGACACCGCGCGGCTCGGGAACATGAACCTCGCCCTGCAGGGCGCACGTCCTCAGGTGAGGTTGGGGCGCGGGGCTCCGTGGGCGGCGGGTGACTTCCAGGGCACGCTCTACGACTACGTGCTGACCAATCCGCCGTTCAACATGAACGACTCGGCAGGTGAGCCGCGGAGTGACGGGGAGTGGCCTTACGGGTCCCCGCCGGTCGGCAACGACAATTTCGCCTACCTCCAGCACGCGGTCAAGTCCCTGCGGGAAGGCGGCACCGCAGCGGTGGTCATGCCGATGAAGGCCGGCAACTCGGCGAACGGCGCCGAGGCCGCGATTCGTCGGAGCATGCTGGAGCGGGGGGTGGTGAAATGCGTTCTCGGGCTGCCGGACCGGCTTTTCTCCAGCACTCCGGTGCCGGTGGCGGTGTGGTTCCTCAATCATCCGTCGCAGCCGAACGAGGACGTGCTGTTCCTGGACGCCCGGAGCCTCGGAACCATGCGGAAAGGCAAGCGGGTGCTGGGCGAGGACGACAGCCGCGCGGTGCTTGAGGCGTATCGCTCGGAGCTCGGGTCCGAGGCGGCGGTGCGCGTGGAAATCGATCAGGGCCGTGCGGTGCTGGGCGCACGGGTCTCCCGGGAGGCCGCGCTTCGCGATCCCGGCTGTTCGCTCAATCCGGCCGACCACGTCCGGGCGGCGCGGAAGGACGAGGCATCCGTCGAATCGGACCTCGCCGAGGCATGGGAGGAGATGGAGCGCTGCGCCGGGGCGTTGAGGCCCGCGGCCCTGGACGCCTTGCGTCCCCCGGCCGCCTCTTCCTCGCGCGAGGGATGGGGGACCGTGACGCTGTCGGAGCTGTGCACGGTGCAGGCGGGCCCTTCGTTCACTCTGCTCCGCGACGCTCGCACGCCGTACGGGCAGGTGCCCCTGGTGTTTCCGAAACACCTCGACCAGGGGCGGATCGGCGACATCGAGGGCGAGGCCGTCTCCCTCGCGTTCGCCGAGCGGCTCCGGAAGTTCTCGTTGAGGGCGGGAGACATCGTGTGCATCCGGACGGGTGCCATCGGACCGCCAGCGCTGGTGGGCGCACGGGAGGAAGGGTGGATGCCGAGTACCAACATCCTCCGCCTGCGGGTGCTGGATCCAGGCCGTACGGATCCGGACTACCTGGCGCACTACCTCGGTCGCCCCGAGTCCGTCGCGTGGGTGGTCGACCGGGCGACGGCGACCGGTGCTCCGTCGATCAGCGCCCGGTCGCTCGGCAATCAGCCGGTCGTGCTGCCACCGCTCGACGAGCAACGGCGTATCGCTGGTGAACTCGCCTCCCTCGAAGAACGGGCGGCCGCTCACCAGCGCTTCGCTGAGGCGGTCTCGGCCGCACGTGCCGCGCTGGCGGAGCGCCTGATGGCGCCTGCTCCCGGTCGGGACACCTCCTCCGTCGGCGCCACTCCGGCACCGACCTCCCTCCGTACGGAAGGACCGCACTCGTGACGTCGTCCGCAGTTCCGCCCCAGCTGCCCGCCCCCGCCGTCCCCACGTGGGTGTTGTGGCTGCTGCTGATGCTCTCCTCGTCGCTGGTCGTGGCCCTCGTCGTCGGGATCCTGAAGTCGTTCGGTGGCGCAGGACTCGCCGAAGCCTCACTGACGGGCGGCGCTGCCTTCGGGGGCGCGTTCGGCCTGTGCCTGACGGCTGTCCCCGTGATGAAGCAGTTGCGGAAGACAGGCTGACGACCTCGCAGGCGAACGGGCCCGCCCGGGTGGCAGCTGAAGAACGGAAGGGCTCCTGTCCGATCGCGCGATCGGACAGGAGCCCTTTCGGGGTCGCCGCCCCCGTGCCCGCGACCTCAGCGGTGCTCGGTGAGTTAGCCGAGCATGATCGATCCATTCAGCTCCGCGCCGTGGCCCTTTCCGTCGGGGGAGTCACTGTTCCTGACGCCCCGACACTCGGTTCAGACCCCTCACGGATGGGAGGTCTCGGTGTCCGCGGAGCAGCTCGCGTCGCTGGCTGTGGGGCGGGATGCGGCGAGGCGCCTCGGGGCCCGGCGCGGCTGCCTGGGAGACACACCGGTCAACCTGTGGCTCCAGGAGATTCTCCGTGAGCGCCCTGAGGAGTTCGGGAGAGTCGGCAGCATCGTTCTGGGGGCGGACGAGGTGCGCGTTCCCGAGCCCGCCGTTCCACGGGGATTCGTGGATTCGCTCGCGGTGTACGGCCTGGAGGTCATCGACGGGCTTCAGCGGCTGAGTGTGATCGCCAGAGCCCAGCAGGAGTGGGGGGCGGAGCATGTCGCCCGTGCGATCGTCCGGCTGGAGATCCCGTGCGGGAGGGAGCGGGACGTCGCGCGTGACCTGCACGACCGGGCTCACGGGTTCGTCAATGAACCGACGGCCCAGGACGGACTGATCCGGTGTCCGCGCATCCAGGCACTCATGGCGTGCAACTGGGAGGGGATGGGGCATTTCGACCCTCGGCGCGGTGGCTCCGTGGGTCCGCACCTCAAGCCCTTCCCGATGTCCGAGATCACCCGGGCGCTCGCCTGCGTGTCGGCGGTCGGTGACATGGCCGCCGTGCACTTGGCGGCCACAGACGAGGGGCTGGACACGCTCTGGTCGGACATCGGGTCGGATCTCTACCGGGGAGTCTTTCCCGACGGGATGAGTCCCCTCGGGATCATGCGCGCCGTCGCTGCGTACCGGGGGGCCGGGCGCGTGCTCACGGGCATGCCCGGGCGACTGAAGACCGGAGCCGGGCATCTGGTCACGTATGCGCCCGACCTCATCTGCCGGGTGGCCTGCCGCAGAGTGCTGCCGCTGGAGCGGCTGCACGACGAACGGTCCCGCTACGAGTGGCAGGCAGTGATCAGGCACCAGCTGCCGGCCACCGTGCAGGAGGTCGCGGGGGAGCTCGTGCAGAGGTACGCGGAGGTTCGCCGCGGTCGAGGCAGCAAGCGGACCTACAAGGAGGAGGCCGTGCTGCTCGACATCTGGCGGGAGATCCTCGAGTGAGTCCTCAGATCAGCGGCTTGGCGAAGCAGCGGCTGTTGTCGTAGTCGCGGTACATGCCGAACTTGGCGCACGGCGCGTAGCCGCTCGACGTGTAGAGGGCTATCGCCTCCGGCTGGGCCGTGCCCGTCTCCAGGACCATGCGGGTGCGGCCGGCCTCGCGGGCGTCGGATTCCAGGGCGGCGAGGATGCGGCGGGCCAGGCCCAGGCCGCGGGCGCCGGGGGTCACGTACATGCGCTTGAGTTCGGCGTCGCCGTTCTCGTAGCCCTCGTCGTTCTTGTCCTGGGTGCGCCAGCCGCCCGTGGCGACAGGGTTGCCCTCGGGGTCGTACGCGAGGAGGTAGAGGCCCCGGGGAGGGACGAACATCCCGGCGTCCAGCGGTGTGGCGTCGCCCTCGTCGCCGTAGCGGACGGCGTACTCCGCCTGGACCGCGTCGTTGAGTGCGACCGCGTGCGGGTGGTCGTAGGGCGTGGGCTGGATGTTCATGCGAAGTATCGTACATGTATGCGGGGCGGGGGTGTCGGTATTCTCCCGGGATGCTCACTGTGACGTCCGTGAATGTCAATGGTCTCCGTGCCGCCGCCAAGAAGGGGTTCGTCGAGTGGCTCGGCGGTACCTCCGCCGATGCCGTCTGCCTGCAGGAGGTGCGCGCCGAGGAGGCGCAGCTGCCGCCGGAGGTGCGGGCGCCCGAGGGGTGGTTCACCGTGCATGCGCCCGCCGCCGCCAAGGGGCGCGCCGGGGTGTCGCTCTACACGCGCCGCGAGCCCGACCGGGTGCGGGTCGGCTTCGGGTCGAGCGAGTTCGACACCAGCGGCCGGTACGTCGAGGCCGATCTGCCCGGCGTCACCGTCGCCAGCCTCTACCTGCCCTCCGGTGAGGCCGGTACCGAGCGCCAGGACGAGAAGTACCGGTTCATGGGCGAGTTCCTGCCGTACCTGAAGGAGCTCCGCGCGCGGTCCGCCGCCGACGGCCGCGAGGTCGTCGTCTGCGGCGACTGGAACATCGCCCACCAGGAGGCCGACCTCAAGAACTGGAAGGCCAACAAGAAGAACGCCGGCTTCCTCCCCGAGGAGCGGGAGTGGTTCGGGCAGGTGCTGGAGGAGGGCGACGGGGGGTACGTGGACGTCGTCCGCGCCCTGCACCCCGAGCAGGAGGGGCCCTACTCCTGGTGGTCCTACCGCGGCCGGGCCTTCGACAACGACAGCGGCTGGCGCATCGACTACCAGATCGCCACTCCCGGGCTCGCCGCCAAGGCCGTCAAGGCGTACGTCGAGCGGGCCGCCACCCATGCCGAGCGCTGGAGCGACCACGCGCCCGTGACCGCCGTCTACGAGCTGTAGGAACGGGAAGAGGCGGCGCGGGAGGCGGGGCGGCTCAGGGGCCGTGCGGCGGGGTCTTCGGGCTCAGGCGGCGGTCGAGCGCCATCGACAGTTCCGCCTCCACCACGCTCTTCGCGAGCGGGCGCAGCCGCCACAGGTCGTCCTCGGCCGCGTGGGTGCGCAGCAGGTCGGTGAAGAGCTCGGCGAGGGCGTCGGCGTGCTCGCGGACGCGGGCGCCGGCCTTGAGAACCTCGGCGAGCGGCACGCCCTCGCGGACGAGCGCGGCGGAGACGTCGAGCAGCCGGCGGCTGATGTGGATGATCTCCTCGCCGTCGGTGACGAGGTAACCGAGGTCCAGGGCGGCGGCGAGGTTCTCCGGGGTGACCTCGCCGGCGAAGTGGTCGGCGAGCTCCTCGGGGGTGAGGCGGACCGGCTCCTCCTCGCTGGGGGCTCCGAGGGCGAGCACCTCGCGGACGTTGCGCCCGCTCTCGAAGGCGGTGGTGAGGTCGGCGATGCCGTTGAGGGTGTGGCCGCGCTCCAGGAGGGCGGCGATCGTGCGCAGCCGGGCCAGGTGCTGCTCGTCGTACCAGGCGATCCGGCCCTCGCGGCGGGGCGGGGGGATCAGGCCGCGCTCGCGGTAGAAGCGCAGGGTGCGCACGGTGATGCTGGCGGCGGCCGCCAGTTCCTCCATGCGGTACTCGCGCGCGCCTTCGGGCTCGTCGCGCACGCCCTCGGGGCCGGGCGTCGCGGGCGTGACCTGGTGCGGGCCGCCGCCCGTGCCGGTCCGCCGGTCCTCGCGTGCACCCTCGTGCGCCACCGTGTCGGGTCCCGATCCTTCGCCGTTCGCTCTGCCTGATCCTTCAGCCACGGACGCCAGCCTATGTTGTACCGCCGGTAACTTTCCCTCGTCCGACCCCTACCGCTCGGTATGGAGCTGCTCTACAGTCCCGACTGTGCCAGTGATTGCTGGCGCGATTGGCCGGGCACGCGGGAGGCGGCATGGCGAAGCACGAGCAGGTACGTGTGGCGGTGATCGGATCGGGATTCGGCGGCCTCGGCGCCGCCGTCCGGCTCCGCCGCGAGGGGATCACCGACTTCGTGGTCCTGGAGCGGGCCGACTCCGTGGGCGGCACCTGGCGGGACAACAGTTACCCCGGGTGCGCCTGCGACGTCCCCTCCCACCTCTACTCCTTCTCCTTCGCGCCCAACCCCGACTGGCCGCGGACCTTCTCCGGACAGCGCCACATCCGCGCCTATCTGGAACACGTCACCGACACCTTCGGCATCCGCCCCCACCTCCGCCTGAACCACGAGGTCGTGCGGATGGAGTGGGACGCCGAGGCGCTCCGCTGGGAGATCGAGACCAGCCAGGGCTCCTTCAGCGCCGAGGTCGTCGTCTCCGCGACCGGCCCGCTCTCCGACCCCAAGATCCCGGACATCCCCGGCATCGCCGACTTCCCCGGCAAGGTCTTCCACTCCGCCCGCTGGGACCACGAGTACGACCTCACCGGCAAGCGCGTCGCCATGATCGGCACCGGCGCCTCCGCCATCCAGATCGTGCCCGCGATCCAGCCGCAGGTCGGGAAGCTGACCCTCTTCCAGCGCACGCCCCCCTGGGTCATGCGCCGCATGGACCGGGCCATCACCGGCCCCGAGCGCTGGCTCCACCGCGCCCTGCCCGTCACCGGCACCCTGCGCCGCGGCCTCCTCTGGGGCATCCGCGAACTCCAGGTCGGCGCCTTCACCAAGCACCCGAACGAACTCGGGCTCGTCGAGAAGCTCGCCAAGGCCAACATCGCCAAGTCCGTCAAGGACCCGGTCCTGCGGGCCAAGCTGACGCCCTCGTACCGCATCGGCTGCAAGCGCATCCTGCTCTCCAGCACGTACTACCCGGCGATCGCCCAGCCCAACGTCGACGTCGTCGCCTCCGGCCTGCGCGAGGTCCGCGGCTCCACCGTGGTCGCCGCCGACGGCACCGAGACCGAGGTCGACGCGATCATCTTCGGCACCGGCTTCCACGTCACCGACATGCCGATCGCCGAGCGGGTCGTCGGCGCCGAGGGCCGGACGCTCGCCGAGACCTGGAAGGGCGGCATGGAGGCGCTGCGCGGCGCCACCGCCGCCGGATTCCCCAACTTCATGACGGTCATCGGCCCCAACACGGGCCTCGGGAACTCCTCGATGATCCTGATGATCGAGTCCCAGCTGAACTACATGGCCGACTACCTGCGCCAGCTGAACGTCCTGGGCGGCCGCGCCGCCCTCGCCGTCCGGCCCTCCGCCGTCGGCGCCTGGAACCGCAAGGTGCAGGCCCGGATGGAGCGGACGGTCTGGAAGGCGGGCGGCTGCGAGAGCTGGTACCTCGACGCCAACGGGCGCAACACCACGCTGTGGCCCGGCACGACCGGCGAGTTCCGGCGCGAGACCCGGCAGGTCGACCTCTCCGAGTACGAGGTCCTCCGCGCCCCCAAGCCCGTGAAGGCCGCCGGGGAGACCGCCGCGAAGTCCCGTACCGCCTCGCGCAGGAAGGAGGCCGCCAAGTGAGCCGCCGCCTGACCTCGCTGACCTCGTCCCGGGAGGTCACCGCCGTCTCCGCCGACGGCGCCCCGATCCACGTCGAGGTGTACGGCCCCGAGGGCGCGCCCGTCGTCGTCCTCGCCCACGGCTGGACCTGCTCGATCGCCTTCTGGGCCGAGCAGATACGGGCCCTCGCCGCCGACCACCGGGTCATCGCCTACGACCAGCGCGGCCACGGCCGGTCCCCGGCCCCCGCCGGGCCCTCCGGATACGCCACCCGGGCGCTCGCCGACGACCTCGAAGCGGTCCTCGCGAGCACCCTCGCCCCCGGCGAGAAGGCCGTCCTCGCCGGGCACTCCATGGGCGGCATGACCCTCATGGCCGCGGCCGACCGGCCGGGCTTCCGTGAGCACGCGGCGGCCGTGCTGCTCTGCTCCACCGGTCCCTCGCGGCTCACCGCGGAGGCCACCGTCGTCCCCGGCCGGCCGAGCGACCGGCGCACCCGGCTGACCCGGGGCGTCCTCGGCGCGAAGGCTCCGCTCGGACCCGTCAACGCGGTCTCGAAGAAGGTCCTCAAGTACGCGACGATGGGCCCCGGTTCGGCGCCCGAGCGGGTCGACGCCTGCGCCCGGATCGTGCACGCCTGCCCGCGCGGGGCCCGCGTCGGCTGGTCCAGGGTCCTCTCCGAGCTCGACCTCGAGGCGGGCCTGCGGGCGCTGGACCTGCCCGTCGCGGTGGTCGTCGGCACCGCCGACCGGCTCACCCCGCCCGTCCACTCCCGCGCCATGGCCGAGGCCCTCCCGCAGTGCGTGGGACTGCTCGAACTGGCGGGGATGGGGCATATGACACCCGTGGAGGCCCCCGAGGCCGTCACCGCGCGGATCCGCGAACTGACCGACACGTACCTGGAAGTGAAGGAGAAGGCATGAGCCGGGTGAGCCTGGAAGGACAGGTCGCGGTCGTCACCGGAGGCGCCCGCGGCGTCGGGGAGCTCCTCGCCCGCAAGCTGTCCGCGCGCGGAGCGAAGATCGCGCTCGTCGGCCTGGAGCCGGAGCAGCTCAAGGAGGTCGCCGGGCGGCTGCACACCGAGGCCGACTGGTGGCACGCCGACGTCACCGACCACGAGGCGATGGCCGTGGTCGCGGCCGAGGTGAAGGAGCGGTTCGGGAAGGTCGACATCGTCGTCGCCAACGCCGGTGTCGCGGCGGGCGGACCCTTCGCGGAGTCCGACCCGGGCGCCTGGCGCCGGGTCATCGAGGTCAACCTGATCGGCGGCGCGGTGACGGGACGGGCGTTCCTGCCGGTCCTCATGGAGTCGCGGGGGTACTTCCTCCAGATCGCCTCGCTCGCCGCGCTGACCCCGGCCCCGATGATGACGGCGTACTGCGCCTCCAAGTCGGGCGTCGAGGCCTTCGCGCACAGCCTGCGCGCCGAGGTCGCCTACAAGGGGGTCAAGGTCGGCGTCGGCTACCTCTCCTGGACCGACACGGACATGGTGCGGGGCGCCGACGAGGACGACGTGATGCGGGAGCTGCGCCAGCGGCTGCCGTGGCCGGCGAACCGCACGTACCCACTCGGCCCGGCCGTCGACCGGATCGTCGCGGGCATCGAGCGGCGCTCCCCGCACGTCTACGCGCAGTGGTGGCTGCGCGGGATGCAGTCGGTCCGCGGCTACCTGCCGGGGATGATCGCGACCGTCGGGCAGCGCGAGATGAAGCGCTTCGAGCCGCGTCTCGGCTCGGTCTCCAAGGGCCTGGTGGGCGCGGGCGGTGCCGCCGACGAGCAGGCGCGGACGGGCGGTTCGGCGGCGCGCTGACGGCGCTCCGGCCGCGCGGCGGGAGGGGACCCCGCCGCGCGGCCGACGGCGGCTCCCCGCGCGGTAGCCGTCCGTAACTGATCGAAATGCGTGGAATGTTCGCTCGTGCAAGGCTGGTCGAGGCCCAGGAGGCGCGTCGCCTCCGTCCCCTCTCACCCGTCTAGGAGTGAACCTTCATGGGCAAGGCAGAACAGTTCAAGGACACGTCGGAGCAGCTGAAGCAGCAGGCCAAGCAGGCCATGGGCAAGGCGAAGGACGAGGCCTCCTCGCGCGCCGCCCAGGGCCGCGGCCGCCCCGACGACGAGACGCGCAGGGCCCAGCAGGAGGCCCAGGACCGTCTCGACCAGGACTACGACGCCTGACACGCGTTCACCGCGTGCCGTGTCGAGCGAGGCGCACCCGGGAGACCGGGTGCGCCTCCGCGTGTGTGCGTGATCACGACGGGCCGAAAAGTCGTACGCACCGGGCGCCGGATCTTCGTACGGTGGCGCCCATGGCCGTACTTGAGCGACTGAGATCCGATCACGCCCCCGCCCTGCTCGCCTTCGAGCGGGAGAACCGGGGGTACTTCGCCGCGTCCGTGCCCGACCGGGGGGACGCGTACTTCACCGAGTTCGAGGAGCGGCACCGGGCGCTGCTCGACGAGCAGGAGGCCGGGGGGATCCACTTCCATGTGCTCGTGGGGGAGGGCGGCGAGGTCCTCGGGCGGTTCAACCTCGTCGACGTCGCCGACGGGGCCGCCGAGCTGGGGTACCGGGTGGCCGAGAGGGCGACCGGGCGGGGCGTGGCGACGGCCGGGGTGCGGGAGGTGTGCCGGCTGGCGCGTGAGGAGTACGGGCTCAGCCGGCTGACCGCCGTCACGACCCTCGACAACGACGGGTCGAGGGTCGTCCTGGGGCGCGTCGGGTTCGGCGCGGTCGGGAGCGTGACGCTGGACGGCCGGGCGGGGACCTCGTACGAACTGGACCTGGCCGACGGGCTGGAGCGGAGCGCCGCCTAGGCGCTCCGCGGGTGGGCCGGGCGCGTCGCCCCGGCGGGACGCGGCCCGCGCGGGCCGGTCCGGCGGGGTGTCACCCCCGCAGGACGTGGCTCCTGCGGGTCGGTCCCTCGGGTGTCACCCCCGCAGGGCGCGGCTCGCGCGGGCCGCGTCCGGTGGGTGTCGGTCCCGCAGGACGTGGCTCCTGCGGGCCGGTCCGGGGTGTCAGTTGTCGGTCTGTGCTCGTGGGGGGAGTTTCGGGCGGGAGCGGTCCGGCAGGTCCACGTACCCCGGGGGGCTCGCCGCCGGGGTCTCCGCGAGGAGGGCGAGGGCCACCTCGACCGCGTCGTCGAGCTGGGCGTGCCGGCCCTCCGCCCAGTCCAGGGGGGTGCGCAGGACGGCGAGGTCCGGTTCGACGCCGTGGTTCTCCAGGGACCAGCCGTACTCGGGGAACCAGGCCGCGTTCATCGGGACCGTGATCTGGGTGCCGTCGCCGAGGCGGTGGCGGCCGGTCATGCCGACGACTCCGCCCCAGGTGCGCTGGCCGACGACGGGCCCCAGGCCGAGCAGCTTGAACGCGGCGGTGATCATGTCGCCGTCGGAGGAGGTGGCCTCGTCGGCCAGCGCGACCACCGGGCCGCGCGGGGCGTTGGAGGCGTACGCGACGGGCTGGGCGTTGCGGGTGAGGTCCCAGCCGAGGATCCTGCGGGTGAGCTTCTCCATGACCAGCTCGCTGATGTTGCCGCCCGCGTTGCCCCGTACGTCGACGATCAGGGCCGGCCGGGAGACCTCCATGCGCAGGTCGCGGTTGAACTGCGCCCAGCCCGATCCGCCCATGTCGGGGATGTGGAGGTAGCCGCAGCGGCCGCCGCTGATGTCGCGCACCACCGCCCGGCGCTTGGCCACCCAGTCCTGGTAGCGCAGTGGACGCTCGTCGATCAGCGGGACGACGGCGACGCGGCGGGCCCGGCCCTCGCCCTCGGCGGGGACGAAGGTGAGCTCGACGGTGGTCCCGCCGGTGCCCGAGAGCAGCGGGTACGGGCCGGTGACCGGGTCCACCGGCCGGCCGTCGACATGGGTGAGGACCGCGCCCTCGCGGATGCCCGTACCGGCGAGCGGGGAGCGGGCCTTGGAGTCGGAGGACTCGCCGGGCAGGATGCGCTTCACCGTCCAGCCGGCCTCGCGGGGCACAAGGTTGGCGCCGAGCAGGCCCATGGGCCGCTGGTAGTGCGGAGGGCCCTCGTTGCGGCGGGCGGGCGTGACATAGGCGTGCGAGGTGCCGAGTTCGCCGAGGACCTCGCGGAGCAGGTCGGCGAACTCGTCGGGGGACGCGACCCGTTCGACGAGCGGCCGGTACTGGTCGAGCACCGCCGTCCAGTCGACCCCGCCCATGTCGGGCTCCCAGAAGTAGGCGCGGACGATCCGGCCCGCCTCGTCGAAGGCCTGCCGCCACTCGGCGCCCGGCTCGACCTCGTGCAGGATGCGCCGCAGGTCCAGGTAGACCGTGGAGTCGCCGTCCCCGGACTCGGTGGCGGGCACGGCCCGCAGGTCGCCCTCGTCGGCGACCACGAGCCGGGTGCCGTCGCCGCTGACCGCGAACCAGTCGAGGTCCTTGGCCAGTTCGCTCTTGCGGGCCTTGGTGATGGAGAAGTGCTCCAGGGTGGGCTTGCCCGAGGTGTCGGTCGGGTTGGCGAAGGTCTCGCCGAGCGCGCCCGAGATGGGCCAGCGCAGCCAGACGAGGCCGCCGCCGCTGACCGGGTGGAGGGCGGAGTACTTGGAGGCGGCGACCGGGAAGGGCGTGACCCGGTCGGGGAGCCCCTCGATCTCGACGGTGACCGTGCCGTCGGTGGTCGTCTCCGCGTCGTCGTCGGCCGGGTCGAGGCCGCCGGCCGCCGGGCGCCCGTCGGGGAGCAGCGCGAACGGCGAGGGCGTCGCGGAGGAGAGGGGCACCAGGTAGGGGCGGCAGCCGAGCGGGAACGACAGGTCGCCGGTGTGCACGTCGTACACCGGGTCGAAGCCCCGCCAGGACAGGAAGGCGAGGTAACGGCCGTCCCGGGTGAAGACGGGGTTCTCGTCCTCGAAGCGCCCGTTGGTGACGTCGACGACGGTACGGGCGCCGGGCCCGGAGATCCGGGCCATCTTGATGGAGCGCAGGGAGCGGCCGATGCCCGGGTGGGACCAGGTGAGCCAGGCGCCGTCGGGGGAGAAGGCCAGGTCGCGGACGGGGCCGTTGACGGACCGGATGAGTTCGGTGACCCCTCCTCGGCCGGGCTCCGTGCCGGAGCCGCCAGTGCTTCCAGTGCTTCCAGAGCCTTCGGTGTCTTCCGTGTCCCCGGAGCCCTCGGACTCCTCGGACTCCTCGGACTCGTCGGTGTCCTCGGTCGTGTCGATGAGGAGCAGCCGGCCGTCGTGGGTGGCGATGGCCAGGCGCTCGCCGTCCGGGTCGGCGATCAGCTCCTCGACCCGGCCGAGGTCGCCGGAGGCGAGGCGGCGGGGCGGCCGGTCGCCGCTGGCGCGCGGCAGGTAGGCGACCTCGACGGCGTCCTCGCCCCCGGCGTCGGTGACGTACGCGACCTGGCCGCCGCTGCCGAGCATCTCGGGGAGCCTGACCCGGACGCCGGGGGTGTCGACGATGGTGCGGGCGGGGCCGTCGCGGTGGGTCAGCCAGTACAGGCTGCCGCGCACGGAGACGGCGCTGGCCCGGCCGGTCTCGTCGACGGAGACGGCGTCGATGTGGTGGGCGGCGGGCACCTGGTAGGGGCGCCGGCCGACGCGCTGGCCGCCGAGCCGCACCTCCAGGCGCCTGGGCCGGGAGCCGGGGGTGAGGGCGTCGACGATCCACAGGTCGCCGGCGCACTGGTAGACGACCCGGTGTCCGTCGCTGGAGGCGTGCCGGGCGTAGAACTCGTCGTGGTCGGTGTGCCGGAGCAGGTCGGTGCCGTCGGGCCGGCAGGAGTAGAGGTTGCCGACGCCCTCGTGGTCGGAGAGGAACGCGACCCGGCCGTCGACCGCCATCGGGCAGTCGAGGTGGCCGCCGATGTCGGGGAGCAGCCGCTCGCCGTGCAGCCAGAGGCGGCCGGTGGCGCCGCCGAGGTAGCGCTTCCAGGCGGCCGGCTCGTGGGGCGGCTTTCCGGTGAGCAGGAGGGTGCGGTGGGTGCCGGCGGGCTGCTCGCCGTGCCCGGGGGCGTCCGGGGCCGTGGTGACGGCGATGTCGGAGACCGGGCCCCAGGGGAGGCGGCCGCCGGGGGAGCCGTCGGTGGGGACGTTGTAGGCCCACGAGTAGTAGGAGAAGGGCTGCCCGTGCGAGGAGACGGCGAGGATGTCCGAGCGCCCGTCCCTGTCGGGGGGTGTCCAGCCGCAGACGCGGGTGTCGGTCGAGCCCCAGTAGGTGAGCCGTCGGGCGGCCCCGCCGTCGATGGGGACGAGATGGATCTCTGGGTCGAGGCTGCGCCAGTTCGTGTACGCGATCTGCCGGCCGTCCGGAGAGAAGCGCGGGTGGCCGACCCGCGTCCGGTCGACGGTGAGCCGCCAGGCCCGGCCGGGGCGGTGGCCCGCGGGGACGAGGGGGGCGATCCAGAGATCGTCCTCGGCGGCGAAGCACAGCAGGTCGTCGTGGAGGTGCGGAAAACGGAGATACGCGACGTCGTCACTCACCTCCTCATGCTTTCCAAGCGAGGGGGGTGCGGCAACTCGTACGTGCTTGCGGGCGTCTTCACGGGCGTGGTGCGGCTCCGGTGTGGTCCAGGACACGTACGAAACGGTTTCGTTTCGTTCAGGGCGGGGGTATCTTCGTACTGTACGAAACCGTTTCGTTCGACAGGAGTCCGGTCATGGCCCGCAGCAGGCTCACCCCAGAGCGTGAGTCCGAGCTGTACGGAGCCGTGCTCGACCTCCTCCGAGAGGTCGGCTACGACGCCCTCACCATGGACGCCGTCGCCGCCCGCACCCACTCCAGCAAGGCCACCCTCTACCGCCAGTGGGGGAGCAAGCCCGAGCTGGTCGCCCGGGCGCTGCGCGACAACAAGCCGGCCGATCTCTCGCAGATCGACACCGGCACGCTGCGCGGCGACTTCCAGGAACTCGTCGACCGGTCCGACGACTGTCAGATGGAGAGGGACTCCGCGCTGATGCGGGGTCTGGCCCATGCCGTCCACACCAACCCCGACCTGCACCGGGCGCTGCGCGAGCTGCTCATCGAACCCGAGATGAACGGCCTCGAGGAAGTGCTGCGCCGAGCGGTCCGCAGGGGCGAGGTCGACGCCGGCAACCCGGCGCTGAAGCTCGTCCCGCACATGCTGATCGGTGCGTTCATCGCCCGTCCGCTGATCGACGACCAGCCGGTCGACCACGCCTTCCTCAAGACCTATGTCAACGCCGTGGTGCTCCCCTCACTCGGCGTCTAGAGCCCCCCCCCCACCGCAGCACCCGCAGTACCGCACCCCCTGACGACGCACCGCTCCGCCGTCGGGCCGGCTCCCCATGCCCTGTCCCACCCCACACTGGGAGACGCCCCCGTGGCCACGTTCCTGTACAAGTTGGGCCGTTCCGCCTTCCGGCGCCGACGGCTCGTCGCCCTCCTCTGGGTGGCCCTCCTGGCGGTCGCCGGGATCGGCGCCGCCACCGCACCCGTCGCGACCTCCAGCTCCTTCTCCATCCCCGGCACCGAGGCCCAGCGCGCCTTCGACCTGCTCGAAGAGCGCTTCCCGGGCGCCGGAGCCGACGGAGCCACCGCCCGTGTCGTCTTCCAGGCCCCCGAGGGCCAGAAGATGACCGACCCGGCGCACAAGGCCGTCGTCGAGGAGACCGTCGCCGCCCTGAAGTCCGGCTCGGACCAGATCGTCTCGGTCACCGACCCGTACACCGGGAAGGCCGTCTCCCAGAACGGCTCCACCGCCTATGTCTCCGTCGCCTACAAGGTCAACGCGATGGAGCTCACCGACGAGACGCGCGAGGCGCTGACCCAGGCCGGGCACAACGCGCAGGGCAAGGGGCTGACCGTCGAGGTCGGCGGTGACGCCCTGCAGACCATGCCGGAGACCGGCTCCGGCGAGATCGTCGGCGTCGTCATCGCCGGCATCGTCCTGGTCCTGACCTTCGGCTCGCTCGTCGCGGCCGGACTCCCGCTGCTCACGGCGATCATCGGCGTCGGCATCGGCGTCTCCTCGATCACCGCGCTCGCGAACGTGCTCGACCTCGGCTCCACCACCTCCACCCTCGCGATGATGATCGGCCTCGCCGTCGGCATCGACTACGCGCTCTTCATCGTCTCCCGCTACCGCGCGGAGCTGGCGGACGGCCGCGAGAAGGAGGACGCCGCGGGCCGCGCCGTCGGCACGGCGGGCTCCGCCGTCGTCTTCGCCGGACTCACCGTCGTCATCGCCCTGGTCGGCCTGGCCGTCGTCAACATCCCGATGCTGACGAAGATGGGCTTCGCCGCCGCCGGCACGGTCGTGATCGCCGTACTGATCGCGCTCACCCTGATCCCCGCCATGCTCGGCTTCGCCGGCGACAAGGTCATCGGCCGCAAGCAGCGCAAGGCCGCGAAGGCCGAGGCCGGTGCCGACAGCGCGAAGAGCCGGAAGCCGAACGGCGGCACCCGCTGGGCCCGCTTCGTCATCCGCCGCCCCGTCATGGTGCTGCTGATCGGCGTCCTCGGCCTGGGCGCGATCGCGCTGCCCGCCGCCTCCCTGGAGATGGGCCTCCCGGACGACGGCGTCAAGCCGACCTCCACCACCGAGCGCCGGGCCTACGACGCCCTCTCGGACGGCTTCGGCCCCGGCTTCAACGGCCCGCTGCTCGTCGTCGTGGACGGCGACAAGGCGACCGCCGACCGGACGGTCTCCACCATCAAGGGCCTCGAAGGCTGGGCCGCCGTCACCCCGGCGACCCCGAACAAGGCCGGCGACGCCGCGATGATCACCGTGGTCCCGAAGGACCGCCCGTCCTCCGGCGCCACCGAGACCCTCGTCCACGACATCCGGAACGCCACCGGCGACGACGTCCTCGTCACCGGCGCCACCGCGATGAACATCGACTTCTCGCAGAAGATGAACGACGCCCTGGTGCCGTACCTGGCCCTCGTCGTCGGCCTGGCCTTCCTGCTCCTGACCGTGGTCTTCCGCTCGATCCTCGTCCCGCTGAAGGCGGCCCTCGGCTTCCTGCTCTCGGTGGTCGCCGCGCTCGGCGCCGTCGTCGCGGTCTTCCAGTGGGGCTGGCTCGGCAGCCTCTTCGGGGTCGAGCAGACCGGCCCGATCATGTCGATGATGCCGATCTTCATGGTGGGTGTCGTCTTCGGTCTCGCGATGGACTACGAGGTCTTCCTCGTCACCCGGATGCGCGAGGCGTACGTCCACGGGGAGCGGCCCGGCGAGGCGATCGTGACCGGCTTCAAGCACAGCGCCCGGGTGGTCACCGCCGCCGCGGTGATCATGATTGCGGTCTTCTCCGGCTTCATCGGCATGACGGACCAGATGATCAAGATGATCGGCTTCGGCCTGGCCGTCGCGGTCCTCTTCGACGCCTTCGTGGTCCGCATGGCGATCGTCCCGGCCGTCCTCGCACTGCTCGGCCACAAGGCCTGGTGGCTGCCGAAGTGGCTGGACCGGATCCTGCCGAACGTGGACGTGGAGGGCGAGGGTCTCGCCAAGGACGCGCCCGCGGACGGGGCGTCCGGCTCGCAGCCGGACCTCGTGAAGGTCTGATGCCCGCCGCCCGGGCCACCGCTCGATCCACCGCCTGATCCACCGCCTGATCCCGGGGCCCGGTCCCCGGGGTCACGGCACCCCCGTACGCCGTCAGCTCGTCGTCATCGACGGGCCGGCGGCGTACGTGTGCTTCAGGAACCGGGTCAGCGCCGTCGTGTCGAACTGGACGACCGTCACCATCCCGTCGTCCTTGTGCAGCTCGACGACCGTCTGGACGCGGCCGCAGGGCCAGACGCCTATGTCGCCGCGGCGGGTCGGGGCGCGCAGGCCGGTCTCCAGGAGGACGCGGGGGAAGGACCACTCGACGTCGCCGGGGAAGACGAAGCGGACGGTCGCGGGCGAGAAGCCGGGGTCGTAGCGGAGGTCGACGGGGACGGGGCGGGAGAGAGGGGCGTCGCTGATGATGCGTCCCCTCGCGTGGTCCTCGACCGCGAGGTCGGTGTCGCGGTCGACGGGGCGGGCGGCTTCGTGGTCGAGTGCGCGATCGTCTGCGGCAGCCATCGGGGGCTCCTCACCGTTTGTCCTCTTATCGACTAATGTCCCACTCCTTCCCGGCAGGCGCACGACCCATGCGCCGCTGTTCTGTGACCTGCGCGCTCTTGCAAGTGCTTTGCAGGAGCACTCATCATTCAGGGCGTGCATGTACCTGACGGATTCATCAACGCCCCCGTATCGATCGCCGCCGGTGTCGTCGCCGCCGGCGCCGTCGCCGTGAGCCTGCGCGGGGCGCGGCGGGAACTCGCGGGCACCTCCCGTGCCGGAGGCCACGGAGGAGAGCGGACCGCGCCGCTCGCCGGACTCGTCGCCGCCTTCATCTTCGCCGTCCAGATGCTGAACTTCCCGGTCGCGGCCGGGACCAGCGGACACCTCCTCGGCGGCGCGCTCGCGGCGATCCTCGTCGGGCCGTGGACCGGCGTCCTCTGCATCGCCGTCGTCCTGCTCATGCAGGGCATCCTCTTCGCCGACGGCGGCCTCACCGCGCTCGGCGTGAACATCACGGTCATGGGCGTCGTCACCGTCGTCGTCGCGTACGGGCTCTTCCGCGGCCTCGTCCTGCTGCTGCCCCGCACCCGCGCCTCGGTGACCGCGGCCTCCTTCGTGGCCGCGCTCGTCTCCGTCCCGGCCGCGGCCGCCGCCTTCACCGCCCTCTACGCGGTCGGCGGCACCACCGACGTCCCGGTCTCCAAGGTCCTCACCGCCATGGTCGGCGTCCACGTCCTGATCGGCGTCGGCGAGGCCTTCATCACCATGCTGACCGTCGGCGCGGTCATCGCCGTCCGCCCCGACCTGGTCTACGGCGCCCGCGGCCTGACCGCCCCGCTCAAGCTGCGCGTCGGCGGCGAGCTGGTCGACGCGGCCCCGGCCGCCGCCCCCGCCGCCGCCCCCGCCGGCTCCCCGAAGAAGCTGTGGATCGGAGGTGTCGTCACCGCGCTCGTCCTGGCCGGCTTCGTCTCCTTCTACGCCTCCGCGAGCCCCGACGGCCTGGAGAAGGTCGCCGCCGACAAGGGCATCGACAGCAAGGTCGAGGACCACGCGGCCGCCGACTCCCCGCTCGCCGACTACGGCGTCAAGGGCATCGAGACGGCCCGCCTCTCGGGCGGTCTGGCCGGTGTGATCGGCGTGGGCGCGACCCTCGCCGTCGGCACGGGGGCGTTCTGGGTCGTCCGCCGCCGCCGTGCGCACGACGAACCCGGCACGCACGCGGAAACGACTGCCTGAGATGGGGGCGGGGCACACCCACAAGCTCTACCGGCACGCGCACTCGCCGGTCCACGAGCTGCCCCCGCACACCAAGCTGGCCGCGGTCCTCGGCTTCGTGGTGGCCGTCGTCTCGACGCCCCGCGAGGCCGTCTGGGCCTTCGCCCTCTACGCCCTGCTCCTCGGGGCCGTGGCGGCGAAGGCCCGCGTCCCGGCCGGCTTCCTGCTGAAGCGGCTGCTCATCGAGGTGCCGTTCGTCGCGTTCGCGCTGCTCATGCCCTTCGTGGTGCCCGGCGAGCAGACCACCGTCCTCGGGATCCCGCTGAGCGTCCCCGGCCTGTGGGGCGCCTGGAACGTCCTCGCCAAGGGCACCCTCGGCGTCGCCGCCTCCGTGCTCCTCGCCTCCACCACCGAACTGCGCGCCCTGCTCCTCGGCCTCCAGCGGCTGAAGCTGCCCCCGCTGCTCGTCCAGATCGCCTCGTTCATGATCCGGTACGGCGACGTCATCACCGACGAGATGCGCCGGATGTCCGTCGCCCGCCGCTCGCGCGGCTTCGAGGCGCGGGGCGTCCGCCACTGGGGCGTCCTCGCCAAGTCGGCCGGCGCGCTCTTCATCCGCTCGTACGAGCGCGGGGAGCGGGTCCACCTCGCCATGGTCAGCCGCGGCTACACCGGCACCATGCCGGTCATCGACGAGGTGACCGCGACCCGGGCCCAGTGGGCCTACGCGGCGGCCCTCCCGCTCACCGCACTTCTGATCTGCCTCCTGGGATGGACCCTATGACCGCCCCCTCGACGCCCGTCCCCCCGACGACGCCCCCCTCGCTCGACGTACGGGGCCTGGCCTACGCCTACCCCGACGGCCACCAGGCCCTCTTCGGCGTCGACCTCACCGTCGGGCGCGGCGAGCGGGTCGCCCTCCTCGGCCCCAACGGCGCCGGCAAGACCACCCTCGTCCTCCACCTCAACGGCATCCTCACCGGCGGCGCGGGCACCGTCGCCGTCGCCGGGCTGCCGGTCGGCCCGGCGCACATGGCCGAGATCCGGCGCAAGGTCGGCATCGTCTTCCAGGACCCCGACGACCAGCTGTTCATGCCGACCGTCCGGGAGGACGTGGCCTTCGGACCGGCGGCGGCCGGCCTCCGCGGCGCCGAGCTGGAGGCCGTCGTACGGAAGGCCCTCGACCGGGTCGGGATGGCCGCGTACGCCGACCGGCCGCCGCACCACCTGTCGTTCGGGCAGCGCCGCCGGGTCGCCGTCGCCACGGTCCTCGCCATGGAGCCGGAGATTCTCGTCCTCGACGAGCCGTCGTCCAACCTGGACCCGGCCTCGCGCCGCGAGCTCGCCGACATCCTCCGCTCGCTCGACGTCACCGTCCTCATGGTCACCCACGACCTGCCGTACGCCCTGGAGCTCTGCCCGCGCGCGGTGATCCTCAGCGAGGGCGTCATCGCGGCCGACGGGCGGACCGGCGACATCCTCGCCGACGAGGAGCTGATGGCCGGGCACCGCCTGGAGCTGCCGTTCGGCTTCGTCCCGGGCTCGGTGGCCTGAGGCTTCCGGCGTCCCGGGCTCGGTGGCCCGAGGCCTCCGGTGTCCCCGGCCCGGTGGCCCGAGGCCCCCGGAATCCGCCCCTCACCCGCCGCGTTGCACCATGGAGAGTCGGATCGGCGAGTGAGGAGTGGGGACGTGGACGTCCAGGGCACGGTGGCGGCGGGCTGGGAGCCGGTCAGGGACGCGTTCCTGCGCAACTTCGCGCAGCGGGGCGAGCGCGGCGCGGCCGTCGCCGTCCACCGCGACGGCGAGCAGGTCGTCGACCTGTGGGCGGGCGCGAAGGACGTCGACGGCACGGAGCCGTGGACGGCCGACACCGCGCAGGTCGTCCGCTCGGCCACCAAGGGCGTCGCCGCCGCCGTCCCCCTGCTCCTGCACCAGCGCGGACTGCTCGACCTGGACGCCCCGGTCGCCACGTACTGGCCCGAGTTCAAGGCGGCGGGCAAGGACGCCGTGACCGTCCGGCAGCTGCTCGCGCACCGCGCCGGCGTCCCCGTCCTGGACCGGCCGCTCACCCTCGCCGAGGCCGTCGACCTGGAGACCGCGAGCCGCGCGATAGCCGCCCAGACCCCCGTCTGGGAGCCCGGCACGGCCCACGGCTACCACGCCCACACCTTCAGCTGGCTGCTCTCCGGCCTGGTCCACCGGGTCACCGGCCGCACCATCGGCCGCTGGGTCGCCGAGGAGATCACCGCCCCCCTCGGCCTCGACCTGTGGATCGGGCTCCCCGACGCGGAGGCCCACCGGGTCGGCCGGCTCGGCCCCGTCGAGGAGATCGACCCCCCGGGCAGCGGCGCCCTCAAGCTCCGCCCCAAGCGGTCCGTCACCGAGGCCTACCAGGACCCGGCCTCGCTCACCCGGCGCGCCTTCGGGGTCATCGACCCCAAGCCCGACGAGAACGACCCGGTCTACCGGGCCGCCGAACTGCCCGGCTCCGCCGGGGTGGCGACCGCCCGCGCCCTCTCCCGCTTCTACGCGGCCACCCTCGGCCCCGTGGACGGCGCCGGGCGCCTCTTCACCCCCGACACCCTCACGCTCGCCCGGACCGAGCAGTCGGCCGGCGCCGACCGGGTGCTGCTGGTCGGCACCCGCTTCGGCCTCGGCCACATGCTGCACGGCCCGGCGTCCCCGCTCCTCGGCCCGTCGTCGTACGGCCACCCGGGCCGCGGCGGCTCCCTCGGCTTCGCCGACCCCGACGCCGGTGTCGCCTTCGGGTACGTGACGAACGGCATGCGCAAGACGGTGACGGCGGACCCGCGCGCGCAGGCGCTGGTGAGAGCCGTCGGATCGGTGGTGCGCGGCGCGGTGTGAACCGCTCGCGGCCGCACCGGCGTTCATGATCCCCCCGACCTGACATTCCTCCGGGCGCGACCTGACATTCTGCCCTTCCGGGGCACGGACGGGTGATCATTCGAGCGCTAGCGTGTGGCCGCTCCACCGCTCGGTGGACCAGGCGCACGGGGGCGCATGTGATCGAGATTCCGTTGACGACGTCCGCACACGGGACCCACGCCGGAGCCCTCCGGATCGCCGACAGCCGGCTGTGGGAGACCTTCGGCAGCATCGGACTGCTGTCCACCTACCGGGGGCTCGCACCCTGGCCGTACACCGCCTGGGGCCGGGCGGCCCGGCGTTCGCTGATGCGGGCCGACGTGACCCTCCCGGGGTGGCTCGTCCACCTGTTCCGGGCCGGCGGCGGCACCCTGCCGTCGTTCCTGCTGCCCGTCCCGTCCTCGGCCCGGCCGCCGGATCCGGCCGAGGAGATCGCGCTGCTCCGCGCGGTGCCCCCGGCCCGGGTGCGGGAGGAGCTGGAGCGGTGGTTCCCGCAGGGCGTCCCCGTCGAGGTGCGCCCGCTGTACGCGGATCCCGCGGCGCGGATCGCCGACCTGTGCGCCTTCCTCCCGCGCTACGCGCGCGCCGCCCTCGCCCCGTACGAGGCGTCCCTGCGGACCGTCACGGACGACGACATCCTGCTCCGGGCCCGGGTGCTCGCCACCCAGGGGCCCGACCGCCTCCTCGGCACCCTGAACGGGGCCGTGTCGCGCCGCGGCGACGTCCTGCGGCTGCACACCGGACCGCCGGGCAGGATCGCGGTGAGGGCGGACGTCTCCCGCATCGTCCTCGTACCCCTGGTGTTCGGCCGGGGGGCCTCGCTCCTGGGCTTCGCCCCGAACGGGGTGGCGGCCGTGTCGTACCAGGCCGAGGGGGCCGCCGTCCTGGCGTGCGAGAACCGGGCCGGGCGGCGGGCCGGCGGGCGGGCCGACGAGGAGGGCGACGAACCCGCGCGCGGCGACCGGCTCGAGATCCTGCTCGGCCGCAGCCGGGCCGGGGTGGTCCGCGGCCTGGTCGCACCGACCACGACCTCGGATCTGGCGGCGACCCTCGGCCTCGCGCCGAGCACCGTCTCCGAGCACCTCACGTCCCTGGTGGCGGCGGGCGTGGTGCGCCGGCGCCGGGCGGGCGTCCGGGTGCTGTACGAACTGGACGCCTCGGGTGTCGCGCTGCTCAGGCACCTGGACAACCGGCGTAGGGTCAACGCGCCGTCGTACGAAACCACTTGAACCATGCCGTACCGAGGAGGAACCCCCATGACCGCCGACGCCGTGACCGATGCCGTGACCGATGCAGAGATCGCGACCGCGACCGAGACCGACGCGACGCCCGACCACGGGACGTACGAGAAGCTGCTCGCCCTGCTGGACGAGCGCGGCGCCGCCTACCGGGTGATCGAGCACGCCCCCGAGGGCGGCACCGAGGCCGTCAGCGCGCTGCGCGGACACACGCTCGCCGAGGCGGCCAAGTGCATCATCGCCATGGTGAAGATCGGCAAGAAGGAGAAGCGCTTCGCGCTGGTCGTCGTCCCCGGCGACCGGCGGATCGACCTGAACGCGGTGAAGGCGCTGTACGGCGGCACGTACGTCTCCTTCGCGTCGCCGGAGATCGCGGAGGACCTCGCGGGTTCGCCGAGCGGCACGATCCTGCCGTTCGCCTTCGACGAGCGGCTCGAACTCCTCGTGGACCCCGCTCTGCTGACGCACGGGGAGTTCTACTTCAACGCCGCGCGCCTCGACCGCTCGATCGCCCTGTCGTCGGAGGACTACCGGGCGATCGCGGAGCCGCGGGTGGAGCGGGTCTCGACGGACTGACCCGCGGGAGGCGGCGCGTCGACGGACCGACCCGCGGGAGGCGGGGCGTCGACGGTCTGACGCGCGGGAGGCGGTGCGTCGACCGGGCGGGTCAGGCCATGGCGGGCGTCAGCGCCAGCAGCATGCCCAGTCCGACCAGCACGGCCCCGATGACCTTGTTGAGCACGGTCTGCCGCTGCAACAGCCGGGACCGCAGGGCCTGGTTGGAGAAGAGGACCGCGGCCAGGCCGAACCAGACCAGGTGGGCGAAGGACATGAAGAGCCCGTAGCCGACCTGCTGGAAGACGGGGGTGTCGGCGCTGACGACCTGCGTGTACGTGCTCAGCACGAACAGCATCGTCTTCGGGTTGAGCGCGTTCGTCAGAAAGCCGGTGCGGAGCGCCCCGGCCTTCGAGAGGCCACCGTCCTCCGACAGGTCGATGTCCACCTGGGCCTTGGTGACGAACGTCTTGTAGCCGATGTACACCAGATAGGCGGCGCCGATGAGTTTCATCGCCGTGAAAAGCATCGGCGTCCGGGAGACCAGAAGTCCGACACCCAGCATGGTGTAGGTGACGTGGACGAGAACACCGAGTGCAATTCCGACGGCCGCGAGAACGCCGGCGGTCCTTCCGTACAGATAACTGTTGCGGACGGTCATCGCGAAATCCGCGCCGGGGCTGATGACAGCCAGAATGGTGATGACCGCCACGGCGATGAGCTGACCCATGTTCCCGACTTCCCGCCTTCTCGCTCACGTACTCAATCGAGGGGTGAGCGGGCGGGAGGGCCCGGGTCCGCGCGGAACCCGCCCCCTCCCACCCGCCCCTGACTTCAGGGCTTGTGACGGTAGGTGATGACCAGCACGTCGCGCGAGGCCGGGGCGGCCGGATCGATCTGCTCGATCGGCGAGACGCCGTGGTAGACCCGCTCGTCGTTGACGAGGGCCACGTCGAGCGGGTCGGTCAGGGAGAACTTCTCGACCGGCTGCTTGTCCAGGTTGAAGACGGTGCTCTCGCCGCCGGTGGCGTTCGCACGGCCGACCATCGCCATCAGGACGAACGTGACACCGTCGCGGTGCACGCCCTCCGGGGTGGGCAGGCCGACCTCCTCGCCGTTGACCTCGATGCGGAACTGGTGGGCCTCGATGTGCCAGCCCGAGTACGGGGCGAGGCGGCCGAAGATGTCGCAGCCGAGGGTGAGCAGGCTGTCCATGGTCCGGCCGCGCAGGATCTGGTCCTCGAACGGCTCGTAGTGCCGGGCCACGCCGCCGTTGAGGGTGTTGTAGTCGAGCCCCTGGTAGTGCGGCTGGTGCGCCTCGACGCGGTAGTCGTTGCTCGCGCGGGGCGCGCTCAGGGTGGCGTGCCGGCGGCGGCGGTAGCGTCCGCCGTCCGCCATGTAGCTGTCGAGCGGCATCCGCGACCAGCTGTCGCGGAACGCCTCCAGGTCGTCGACGGCGGTCTCGGAGCGCTGGAGGAGAAGCTGCTTCACCTTCTCGCCCGAGATCAGGTCGTAGCTCCGGGAGGAAAGGGACTCCGCGATTTCCTCGACACCGGACTGATACGTGGACATGGTTTTCCCCCTGATGAAAGCGTGGTCGGCGGCGAAGTAGATCGTGGTATTCGCGCCAGGGGTGTGTCAAAGCCTTTCGGCTCTGGCCGAATTGCCGTATCTCGGCTTTCTCCGTGCTTATGGGCGGGGGTAATTGATGAACGGGATGTTACGGGGGGCTGGCGCCGCCCGGAGCCGGGTGCTGAGATCGGGCGCATGGACCTCAGGGAACGCTTCGGCGGATACGCGGTACTGATCACGGGCGCGGCGCGCGGCATCGGCGCGGCGACGGCGCGACGGCTCGCGGCGGAGGGCGCGAGGGTCCTGGTCACGGACGTGGACGAGGCGGCGGCACGGAAGACGGCCGAGGGGATCCCGGGCGCGGAGCACCGGCACTGCGACGTGGGCGACCAGTCGTCGGTCGACGGGGCGACGGCGTACGCGGTGGAGGCCTTCGGGCGCCTCGACGTCCTCGTCAACAACGCGCTCGGCCCGGTGGAACCCGACCGGGCCCGCTTCGAGGACGAGCCGGACACGGTGTTCGCCGTCCAGCACGACCTGACCTTCATGGGCGCGGTCCGCTGCTCCCGCGCGGCACTGCCGCATCTGGCGGCGGCCGGCGGGCGAGGGGCGATCGTGAACATCGGCTCGGTCAACGCCGAGACGGACTTCGGCAACCACGCCTACAGCGCGGCGAAGGCGGGCCTGGCGTCGCTCACCCGCACGCTCGCGGGCGACGCGGCGGCGCGCGGGGTGCGGGTGAACCAGGTCAACCCGGGGACGATCGCGACGACGGCGTGGTCGGGCAAGGACCGCGAACTGAGGACCCTGGCCGACCGGGTCTACCCCCTGTCGCGGGTGGGCGCCCCGGAGGACGTGGCGGCGGCGGTCGCCTTCCTGGCCTCGGCGGACGCGTCCTGGATCACGGGCACGGTACTCCGCGTGGACGGCGGCCTGCTGGCGGTGAACACGCACTTCGCGGAGGTACTGGGGGACTGAGGGGGCGGACGCCCTGCGGTGGTCCGCGGTTCCGCCCGGGTGCCGGGCCCTCCTTCCGTCCAGGCCGGGTCGTGCCGCGCACGCCCTCTCCCCGGCCTGCTTTGGGCCCGGACTCGGGGACGCCGAGGGGGAGTTCGCACTTCTTGCGTTCTTCCGGTGCGGGTGGGCATGCTGTGACGGCGATCACGTGCCGTATCTCGACCGCAACGGTGAGTTGATCTTGCTGGTCCGTACGAGAAACAGCAAGGCCCCCGCGACCGCGCGACCGGCCGGGGCGAGACCACCGCTTCGAAGGAGCGTCGACGTGAGCATCCCTGGCGTCCGCCGTGCCGGCCCGGTCCGCCGGCTGTTACCGCCCCCGCCGGGCCGCCGCCCGGCCGTACGGGCCGTCGCCGCCCCGGCGGCGGGGGGTGGGGCGAGGTGAGCGCGGCGGGGGCGTACCACCGGACCGCCCGGCGGCCCCGGCTCTGGGCGTTACGGCCCGACCGGACGGGCAGCGGGACCGTCACCGAGGCCGAGTGCACCACCTGCCTCGACGGCTCCGGCGCGGCGGACGACGGCCGCGGGCCCGCCGTCTGGTGTCTGTCCCACGCCCAGGCCACCGGTCACACCGGCTTCCGCCGCGTCCGTACGGACTTCTTCCGCGCGTCCTGGGACGGCCCGGCCCCCGGTGCGGGCGCGGGCGTGGGTGTCGGCGTCGGCTGACGCCGCCCGGCCGTCACCGCGGGGCCCGTCACCCGGTGCCTGCCCAGGCCGCCCCGTCACCCGGCGCCCGCCCGTCACACCGGCCGCCCCCGTCACCCGGCGTGCAGCATCAGTCCGATGCCCGCCGCCATCAGGCCCGCCGCCGCGACCCTCGGGGCGCCGAAGCGCTCCTTGAAGAACAGTGCTCCGATGGCCGCGCCCACGATGATCGAGGACTCGCGCAGCGCCGCGACCGGGGCCAGCGGCGCCTTCGTCTGGGCCCAGAGCACCAGGCCGTACGCGGCCACCGACAGGGCCGCGCCCAGCAGACCCCGCCCCGCGTGCGGGCGGAGCTGGGGGAGCAGGGCCGCCCGGCGGGTCCAGAGGGCGTACGCCGGGATCGCCAGGCCCTCCAGGATCATCAGCCACGCGATGTAGCCCAGGGGCGTGCCCGAGGCGCGGACGCCGACCCCGTCCACCACCGTGTACAGCGCGATCGCCAGGCCCGTGGCGCCCGCCGCGAGCAGTGCCGGCCAGTGGGGGCGCTGCCCCTTGCCCCGGATGCCCCACAGGGCGAGGCCCGTCAGGCCCGCGCACGCCACCGCGACGCCCAGCAGCTGCCAGCCGTCCGGGATCTCGTCCACGAACACCGCCGCGAGCGCCGTCACGGCCAGCGGGGCCGTACCGCGCGCGATCGGGTACATCTGGCCGAAGTCGCCCAGCGAGAACGAGCGCATGAGCAGCACCATGTAGCCGACGTGCAGCAGCGCGGAGGCCCCCAGGTACGGCCAGGCCTCCGCCGCGGGCAACGGCACGAAGAGGGCCGCGGCCAGGCCGATGAGGGCGCCGCCGCCGGATATCAGCGTGAACGAGACCAGCTGGTCCTTGATGTGGTGCGCCAGGGCGTTCCAGCTCGCGTGCGTGACGGCGGCGACCAGGACGGCCAGCGTGACGAGCGGCGTCACGCCGTGGGCTCCCGGACGTCCACCAGGGTCGCGCCGGCGTGCGAGACCAGCGACTTAGGGTCGAGGGCGAACACCGTGTGCGGGTTGCCCGCCGCCGCCCACACGAGGTCGTGGTCGAGCAGGCCCCGGTCGGCGAGGACCCGGGTCCGGGTGCGGTGCCCGAACGGCGGGACGCCCCCGATCGCGTACCCGGTCGTCTCCCGGACGACCTTCGCGTCGACCCGGGTCACCTCCCCGGCGCACAGCTCCCACCGCACCCGCTCGACGTCCACCCGCGAGGCGCCGTCCATCAGGACGAGGACCGGGACCCCGTCGGCCGCGAAGACCAGGGACTTCACGATCTCCGACACCGCGCAGCCGATGGCCTCCGCGGCCTGCTGCGCGGTGCGGGTCTCGTGCGGGAAGCGGCGGATCTCGACGTCGAGCCCCAGCTCCCGGAGGGCGGCGGCGAACTGGGGGTGGGCGAGGGCGGTGCTGTCGTCAGCGGTCATGGCCCGCACGCTAGCGTTGGTTGTACGGGCCATGCGACCGGGTTCCGAGGGGTGGGTCAGCCGGCCGCCAGCACCTTCGCCACCACCGTGCCCGCCGAGTCGCCGCCGTGGCCGCCCTCCTGGACGACCGCGGCCGCCGCGAGGTCGCCGGAGTAGCCGGTGAACCAGCTGTTGGAGGTCTCCTGCTCGTCGACCTCGGCGGAGCCGGTCTTGGCGCCCTTCGGGGAGGCGAGCCCGGACATCGCGCGGAGCGCGGTGCCGTCCGGCGCCGTCGCGGCCGCGGTCATCATCGTGCGCAGCCCCCTGGCGACCTCGCGGGAGAGCGGTTCGGCCGTGGCGAACTCACGGTCGTCGAGCTCCCGCGCCACCAGGTAGGGCTGGAGGAAGCCGCCGTTCTTCACGGTCGCGGAGAGCGAGGCGACGTTCAGCGCGCTCATCGTGATCTTGCCCTGGCCGATGTACGAGGCGGGAGTCTCGCTGCCGGCCGACTCGGGCACGCTGCCGTCCGATGCCGTCACGCCCACCTGCCAGACCTGGCCTATGCCGAAGGAGTCGCGGGCGGTGTCGCCGAGGGCGGTGTCCGCGATGCCCTTGTCGCTGAGCTTGCTGATCGCCTTGATGAAGGCGGTGTTGCAGGAGCGGCGGAAGGCCGCGGTGAGGGTGCCGTCGCTGATGCTGAACTTCTTGAGGTTCTGGAAGGTCGTGCCCCTCGACAGGACGGTGGAAGGACACTCGACCTTGGTGTCGGGCGTCGCCAGCCCGTTCTGCATCATCATCGCCGCCGTGACGATCTTCATCGTCGAGCCGGGGGCCTGGGCTCCCTGGAACGCCACGTTGAACTCGGTGGCGGGGCTGTTGGCGACCGCCAGGACCGCGCCCGTCGACGGCTCGATCGCGGCCACCGAGGCGCTCCCGTACCCCTTCACCGCCTTCTCGGCCGCCGCCTGGACGCCCGCGTCGATGGTGGTCCTCAGCGTGCCCGGCTTCCCCTTCGACAGGACCAGGAGGGGGGAGTCGGGCACGGACTCGCTGCCCGAGTCGATCCAGGTCTCGACGCCGCTCTCGCCGCCCGCCTTCGCCCCGTACCGCTGGCGCAGGGTGTCCAGGACGGGTCTCAGCGAGGGGTACTTCGCGGCCGTCAGCTCCGTGCCGTCCCGGTCGACCGCCTTCACGGGGGCCGTCTTCGCGACCCCCGTGCGCAGCGTCGCCCCGGCCGTGAGCAGCTTCGGGTGGAGCACGGACGGCGCCCACTTCACCAGGGCCCGGCCGGTCGTCTGCCCCCGGACGACGGTCAGCCGGGAGGTGTACGACCAGGGCTTCGACACGTTCTCGTAGGTGATCACGGCCTTCACCGTGAACGGCACGGTCGTCCCGGTCGGCGTCCCCGGCGTGATCACGGCCTCCGAGACGCGCGCCCCGTCGTGGTAGGCGGCCACCGCCGGCCCCGCCGCGACCGGGTCGTTCGTCAGCTGCCCGGCCTTCTCCGGCTCCCCGGCGGCCCAGGCGGCCAGGAAGTCCCGCGCGGCCGTGGTGACCTCCTCGTCCGTGACGGGCCCGGTCCTCGGCGCCTGGGCCGAGTTGGACCGCGGTGAGGTCTCCCCGCCCATCACGCCGTTCCAGAGGTTGTAGCCCCCGTATCCGACTCCGCCCGCCACGACGACGAAGACTCCCCCGACGACGGCGACCTTGGCTCCACTGCGCATGGCTGCGCTCCCCTCCCCGTGTGAACCCACGAGTCAAGCAGCGCCCCATGCGTGTGTCGAGCACCTTCCGGCCTCTCCGTCACACAGGCCGGTCGGGAGTCAGCCCTGGGGGACCTTGATGTGCGCCTCCGCGGGCGGGAGCGGCGGCGTGTAACGGGACTCGGCCTTCGCCGTCGGGGTCAGATCCCGGTGGATCGCCCGGGAGACGGCCTGGATGGTGTTCACCCCGTACGTCATGGAGCTGTTGCCGTCGGTGAGCACGGTGATGGTGTAGTCGTGGCCGCCGCCCTGGAACGCGCCGATGCTGTGCACACGCCAGCCGCGCGTGGCGCGCTGCAGCCAGCCGTTCTTGACGTGCACGCCCACCGAGGAGGGCGCGCCCGCGGGGGTTCCCCACTTCTGCGAGGTGACGACGCGGCCCATGAGCTTGAGGATGTACGCGCGGGAGTTGTCGCTGAGGACGGTGTTCCTGGCGGTGATCAGGGAGAGCAGCCGCTGCTCGTCGGTGACGTTGATCCGGGTGAGCCCCCAGTACCCGCCGGACCCCGGCACCGTCCGGGTCATGCCGGCCGCCGCGAGGAAGCCCTTCACCTTGGTGACGCCGAGCTGGTTCCACAGGGAGGTGGTGGCCGCGTTGTCGGACTTGGTGATCATGGCGGTGGCGAGGGTGGTCTCGCGCGAGGTCAGCTGCCGGTTGGTCTTCTTCGCGTCCCAGAGGAGCGTGGCGAGGACGGTCACCTTCACGACGCTGGCCGAGTCGTACGAGGTCGTCGCGCGCAGCGTGCACGTGGTGTTCGTGGTGCGGTCGCGCAGGCCGACGGCGACGGTTCCGGCGCGCGAGGCGAGCGCGGCGGTGATGTCGCGCTGCAGCTTGGCGGCGAGCCCCGGCTGGCTGGAGGTGCAGCTGACCTGCGGCGCGGTCGCGGCGGCGGCGGGCGCCGCGCCGGCGACGACGGGTACGAGCATGCCGACGGCGGCCGCGGCCGTGAGCACGCGGCCGCGCACGGATATGTGGTGAGTCATGTGGGTCCCCCTGGAAACGAAGCGCACGCGCGTCCGGCGCGCTCGCCCTGTACGACTCCTGAGCGGGCGGATGGTTGTACGAATCCGCCGCAGACAAGCGAGAGGGCGCGACCACCGGTCGCGCCCTCTCGCGTGCGATTCCCCCCCCGGCTACACCCAGGTGTCGAGCCACATCCGGTTCCGCCATTGGTCGAGCGGAATGGGAGTGCCGGTGTAGATGGGCCAGAAATAGATGAAATTCCAGACGATGAGCAGAACGATGCAGCCCGCCGCCACCGCGCCGAATGTGCGGCGCCGTTCCGACGAACCCGCGGGGCCGATGATCGCGCCCAGCATCATCGCCACCGCCAGACACAGGAACGGAACGAAGACCACCGCGTAGAAAAGGAAGATGGTGCGTTCCTGGTAGAGGAACCAGGGGACCCAGCCGGCCGCGATGCCGCAGGCGATCGCGCCCGCGCGCCAGTCGCGGCGGAAGGCCCAGCGCCACAGGATGTACAGGATCGCGAAGCAGGCGGCCCACCACAGCAGCGGGGTGCCGAGGGCCAGGACCTCCGCCGCGCACTTCTCCTTCGCGGAGGCCGGGCAGCCGCCGGTGCCGGGCGCGGGGGACTCGTAGAAGTAGGAGACCGGGCGGCCGAGGACGATCCACGACCACGGGTTCGACTCGTACGTGTGGGGCGAGGTGAGGCCCACG
Source organism: Streptomyces sp. CB02009 (assembly GCF_001905825.1). Lineage (GTDB taxonomy): Bacteria > Actinomycetota > Actinomycetes > Streptomycetales > Streptomycetaceae > Streptomyces. Next base: position 240,509 of record NZ_LIVV01000009.1, on the reverse strand, counting down.
TGGAAGCTGTAGACCTCGGACTCGTAGTGCCAGAGGCTGCGCAGCCACTGCGGCAGCCAGCCCCAGGTGCCGCCGCCGTCCAGCTTGTCCTGGTCGGCGGCCCAGTTCCGGAAGTAGCCCTTGTCACTGACGATCCAGCCGGTCCACGTCACCAGGTAGGTGGCGATAGCGACCGGGACGACGGACACGAACGCCGGGACCAGGTCCTTCTTCACCACCGCGAGGTACGGGCGGACCGCTCCCGCCGTCCGGCGCCCGCCGACGTCCCACAGCACCGTCATCAGGCCGAAGCCCACCATGACGTAGAGGCCGTTCCACTTGGTCGCCGCCGCGAGGCCCAGCATCACACCGGCCGCGATCCGCCACGGCCGCCATCCCAGGCGCAGGGACTCCGCGATCTCGGCGTCCGGCCGCAGCACGCCCTCCTCGTCCTCCGGGAGCGCGCCCGCGAGCCGCTTCCTGGTCCGGTCGCGGTCCAGGACCAGGCAGCCGAAGGCCGCCAGGACGAAGAACATCAGCACCTGGTCGAGGAGCGCCGTACGGCTCATCACGAAGTGCAGTCCGTCGACGGCGAGCAGCAGACCCGCCAGACAGCCCAGGAAGGTGGAGCGGAAGAGCCGCCGGCCGATCCGGCACAGCATCAGGACCGACAGCGTGCCGAGCAGCGCCACCATGAAGCGCCAGCCGAACGGCTCGAAGCCGATCAGCTTCTCGCCGGCGCCGATGACCCACTTGCCCATCGGGGGATGGACGACGTAGCCGGGATCGGTCGGCACGAGGACCGCGCCGGGGTCGCTGAGGACGGTCTTGTCGATGTCCTTCGGCCACGCCCCCTCGTACCCCTGGTTGATCAGCGCCCAGGAGTCCTTGGCGTAGTACGTCTCGTCGAATATCACCGCGTTCGGCTTGCCCAGGTTCCAGAACCTGAGCAGCCCCGCGACCGCCGTGACCAGGAGCGGACCGCCCCAGGCCATCAGCCGCCACAGCCGCTCGGACCGGTCGGGGCCGATGCCGAGCAGCGACATCACGCGCTTGGACGGGCGGACGTACGAGGGGACGAGCCGCTCCCGCAGCCCGATGGGGGCGGCGCGTCCGGCGGGCGGCGCGTAGCCGAAACGCCGGAGCCGCTGGTGCCACGGAGAGGGCTCTGCCACGGGCTCTGCCATGGGGTGCTGGCCTTCCATGGCCTCGGGTGCGGTACTGGTCACCGCGCCATCGTAGGGAACGCGCCTGTGCGCGTCGCCTCTCCGGGCTGGGAGGATGGGGCGTGTGACAGGAACGCTGGTACTCGCAGGGACCCCCATCGGCGACATCGCGGACGCTCCGCCCCGACTCGCCACCGAACTGGAGAACGCGGACATCGTGGCCGCCGAGGACACCCGGAGGCTGCGCGGACTGACGCGTGCCCTGGGCATCCACACGACGGGCCGCGTCGTCTCCTACTTCGAGGGGAACGAGTCCGCCCGTACGCCGGAGCTGGTCGAGGCCCTGGTCGGCGGGGCGCGCGTGCTGCTCGTCACCGACGCGGGCATGCCGTCCGTGTCCGACCCCGGCTACCGGCTCGTCGCCGCCGCCGTCGAGCAGGACATCAAGGTGACGGCCGTCCCCGGCCCGTCCGCCGTCCTCACCGCGCTCGCCCTCTCGGGCCTGCCCGTGGACCGCTTCTGCTTCGAGGGCTTCCTGCCCAGGAAGGCGGGCGAGCGCCTCGGCCGGCTCCGCGAGGTCGCCGACGAGCGCCGCACCCTCGTCTACTTCGAGGCCCCGCACCGGCTCGACGACACCCTCGCCGCGATGGCCGAGGTCTTCGGCGCCGAGCGCCGCGCCGCCGTCTGCCGCGAGCTGACCAAGACGTACGAGGAGGTCAAGCGCGGCCCGCTGGCCGAACTCGCGGCCTGGGCGGCCGAGGGCGTACGGGGCGAGATCACCGTCGTCGTCGAGGGCGCCCCCGAGACGGGACCGGCCGAACTCGACGCCGAGGAGCTGGTGCGCAGGGTGCGGGTGCGCGAGGAGGCGGGCGAGCGGCGCAAGGAGGCGATCGCCGCGGTCGCCGCCGACGCCGGGCTTCCCAAGCGCGAGGTGTTCGATGCCGTGGTGGCGGCAAAGAATGCGGCTGGACCGGGCCCCGGAAACGGTAAAGGACTAACCTGAAAGGCAAAGCCGAACCCGGCGCGGAGACCCGTCACAGGGCTCTTGGCAAGGGAACTGCCAAATGCCTTCCATGGTTCGACCCGTGCTGATGCGCTCCGGCCCGAAAAGGCGTCCACTGGATCAGTGGAGAGGAGCTGGAATGTCCGAGATCACCGGCACCGGCATATCCGTCGCCCATGAGGCGTACGCCTTTGCCTGCATGCGCTGTGGATACGGCTGGGAGCAGGCGTACGAGATCGAGCACCACGTCGACGCCGCAGGCCACAATTTCGTCGTCTACAAGGCCGACGGGGAGCGGGTTCCGTCCCCGCTGTCCAGCCCCACCTGTATGAACTGCGGCGGTCACGTCGTCCGGATCATGCGTGCGGGGCAGGTGTCGTCGGTGCTGGACCTGATCGCCGCGACGGAGAAGCACCGGCGGGGATCGAAGGAGACCAAGCCCGTCTCGCCGGCCGGACCCATCGGCCAGGAGCTGACCGAGGACGACTCCGAGCAGCCGCCGGTGCCGCACCACTGGCATCTGTCCGACCTGCTGCACCCCTTCCGGCGCCACCCTTAGCCCCGGAGCGCCGCCCCTAGCCCCGGCGCCACCCCTAGCCCCGGAGCGTCCCCCCCGGGCCGGGTGCCGGACCGGACCGGGACCGGCATATCCACGCGCGTCGGCACTCGTGACCCTCGTACGATCGGGGTCATGAGTGCCAAGGACGCCCCGCCGCCGCTGCCCGAACCCCTCCTCGTGGAGGTCGCGGACTCGCACACCCACCTGGACCTCCAGTCCGGGACCGTCGAGGAGGCGCTGGTCAAGGCCGCCGCCGTCGGAGTGACCACCGTCGTGCAGGTCGGCTGCGACGTGAAGGGCTCCCAGTGGGCCGCGGAGACCGCCGCCGCACACGAGCACGTGCACGCGGCCGTCGCCCTGCACCCCAACGAAGCGCCCCGGATCGTCCTCGGGGACCCCGACGGGTGGTCCCGCCAGGGCGCCCGCCCGGGCGGCGGCGAATCCGCCCTCGACGACGCGCTCACCGAGATCGACCGGCTCGCCGCCCTCCCGCACGTCCGCGGCGTCGGCGAGACCGGCCTCGACTTCTTCCGCACCGGCCCCGAGGGCATCGCCGCGCAGGAGCGTTCCTTCCGCGCCCACATCGAGATCGCCAAGCGGCACGGCAAGGCACTCGTCATCCACGACCGCGAGGCCCACGCCGACGTGCTCCGCGTCCTGGACGAGGAGGGCGCCCCCGAGCGGACCGTCTTCCACTGCTACTCCGGCGACGCCGCCATGGCCGAGATCTGCGCCGCCAAGGGCTACTACATGTCCTTCGCCGGCAACGTCACCTTCAAGAACGCCCAGCACCTGCGCGACGCGCTCGCCGTCGCCCCGCTGGAACTCGTCCTCGTCGAGACCGACGCCCCCTTCCTCACCCCGGCGCCCTACCGCGGCCGCCCGAACGCCCCGTACCTGATCCCGGTCACCCTCCGGGCCATGGCCGAGGTCCGCGGCATCGACGAGAACGAGATGGCCGAGGCGATCGCGGTGAACACGGCCCGCGCCTTCGATTACTGATCCATAACGGTTACGTGTCGTAGCCGGTTCACCGCACCGCGTGAGGGGCGCGCGGGTAGGGTCCCGGCCTCGTGAGCACTTCCCAGGGCAGTCACCGCGCCGGACGGCGGGCCGCGCCCCTGCCCGTGCACGAGCAGCCGACCCAGGCCGCGCCGCTCGTCGTCCCCGCCCCGGGGGCCGGGCCGGGCCTCGTCCCCGGGCAGGGCTCCCGTGCCGGGGCCCGGCGGGCCGCCCGCCGCCGCAAGGCCTCGGGGCCCGCGGGGGAGGGGCTGCGGCGGCTCGTCCCGCAGGCGCTCGTCGTCGCCTTCCTGGCCGGCGGCACCAGTGCGTTCGTCGCCGACGACAAGGCCGTCCGGCTCTCCGTCGACGGCGTCCCGCGCACCCTCCACACCTTCGCCGACGACGTCGGGGAACTCCTCGCCGACGAGGGCGTCGCCGTCGGCGCCCACGACATCGTCGCGCCCGCCCCCGCCGAGGCGCTGGCCAGCGGCGACGAGATCGTCATCCGGTACGGCCGCCCCGTCGCCCTCACCCTCGACGGGCAGCGGCGCCAGGTCTGGACGACCGCCCGGACCGTCGAGGGCGCGCTGCGCCAGCTCGGGGTCCGCGCGGAGGGCGCGTACCTCTCGGTCTCCCGCGGCGCCCCCATCTCCCGCGGCGGGCTCGCCCTCGACGTGCGGACCGAGCGGACGGTCACCTTCCTCGCCGACGGGCGCGAGCGGACCATCCGGACGAACGCCGCCACCGTCCGCGAGGCCCTCACCGAGGCCGGGATCACCCTCTCCGCGCAGGACGCCACCTCCGTCGTCCCCGACTCCTTCCCGCGCGACGGCCAGACCGTCACCGTGCTGCGGATCACCGGCACGAAGGTGTCGCGCGAGGAGTCCGTGCCGTACGCCGTGGAGCGGACCCGCGATCCCGAGCTCTTCGTCGGCACCGAGGTCGTCGACCGGCAGGGCGCGGCCGGCGTCCGCCGCGTCACCTACGGCCTGCGGACGGTCAACGGCGTCGCGCAGCGGCCCCGGCGGCTCGGCGAGGAGATCGTCCGCGAACCCGTCAGCCGGCGGGTCCGGGTCGGCACCCGGCCCATGCCCACCTCCGTCGCGGGCGCCGACGGCCTCGACTGGGGCGCGCTCGCCGCCTGCGAGTCGGGCGGCCGCCCGAACGCCGTCGACCCCTCGGGGACGTACGGCGGGCTCTACCAGTTCGACCCCGGCACCTGGCGCTCCCTCGGCGGCAGCGGCGTCGCCCAGAACGCGCCCGCCGCGGAGCAGACCTTCCGGGCGAAGAAGCTGTACGTGCAGCGGGGGGCGAGTCCGTGGCCCCACTGCGGACGGCGGCTGCACGGGTGAGGCGGAGGCGGCGCGAGGCGGAGTGGGGCGCGGCGGGACGGGACGGAGTGAGGCGGGGGCCGGGCGGGGCCGGGCGGGGCGGGGCGGGGTCGGTCGTAGGACCGCCCCGCGGGTGCCCCGTAGGCTGTACCGGTGAGCACCACCACCGGCCCCGAAAGCCCTGACGCCCTCCTCGGCCCCGCCGACATCCGTGAACTGGCCGCCGCCCTCGGCGTGCGCCCCACGAAGCAGAAGGGCCAGAACTTCGTCATCGACGCCAACACCGTCCGGCGGATCGTCCGCACGGCCGAGGTGCGGCCCGACGACGTGGTCGTGGAGGTGGGGCCCGGACTCGGCTCCCTCACCCTGGCCCTCCTGGAGGCCGCGGACCGGGTGACGGCCGTCGAGATCGACGACGTGCTCGCCGCCGCGCTGCCCGCCACGATCGCCGCCCGCATGCCCGCCCGCGCCGACCGCTTCGCGCTCGTGCACTCCGACGCGATGCAGGTCCAGGAGCTGCCGGGCCCGGCGCCCACCGCGCTCGTCGCGAACCTGCCGTACAACGTCGCCGTGCCCGTCCTGCTGCACATGCTGGAGCGGTTCCCGAGCATCGAGCGGACCCTCGTCATGGTCCAGGCCGAGGTCGCCGACCGGCTCGCCGCCAAGCCGGGCAACAAGGTGTACGGCGTGCCGTCCGTCAAGGCCAACTGGTACGCGGAGGTCAAGCGCGCCGGGTCCATCGGCCGCAACGTCTTCTGGCCCGCGCCGAACGTCGACTCCGGTCTCGTCTCCCTCGTCCGCCGCACCGAGCCGCTGGCGACCACCGCCACCCGGCAGGAGGTCTTCGCGGTCGTCGACGCGGCCTTCGCGCAGCGCCGCAAGACCCTGCGCGCGGCCCTCGCCACGTGGGCCGGCTCGCCCGCCGCGGCGGAGGAGGCCCTGGTGAAGGCCGGGATCTCGCCGCAGGCCCGCGGCGAGGGGCTGACGGTGGAGGAGTTCGCCCGGATCGCGGAGGCGAAGGCGTGACCGCCGCGGCGGGCGTCACCGTCCGCGTCCCCGCCAAGGTCAACGTCCAGCTCGCGGTGGGCGCCGCCCGCCCCGACGGCTTCCACGACCTGGCCAACGTCTTCCTCGCGGTCTCCCTCCACGACGAGGTCACCGCCACCCCCGCCGAGACGCTCACGGTCACCTGCGAGGGCCCGGACGCGGACAAGGTGCCGCTGGACCGCACCAACCTGGCCGCGCGGGCCGCGGAACTGCTCGCCGCCCGGCACGGCATCGCCCCCGACGTGCACCTGCACATCGCCAAGGACATCCCGGTCGCCGGCGGCATGGCCGGCGGCAGCGCCGACGGCGCGGGCGCCCTGCTCGCCTGCGACGCGCTGTGGGGCCTGGGCTCCTCCCGCGAGGAACTCCTGGAGATCTGCGCCGAACTCGGCAGCGACGTGCCGTTCAGCCTGGTCGGCGGGGCGGCGCTCGGGACCGGGCGCGGCGAGAAGCTGACGGGGCTGCGGGTCGGCGGGGTCTTCCACTGGGTGTTCGCCGTCGCCGACGGCGGGCTGTCGACGCCGGTGGTGTTCGGCGAGTTCGACCGGCTCACCGAGGGCACCGAGGTCCCCGAACCGGCCGCCTCCCCGGCCCTCCTGGACGCCCTGCGCGCCGGGGACACGACCGCGCTCGCGGCCGCCCTCGCCAACGACCTCCAGGCGGCGGCGCTCTCCCTGCGCCCCTCCCTCGCCGGGACGCTGGCGGCCGGCACGGAGGCGGGCGCGCTCGCGGCCCTGGTCTCGGGCTCGGGCCCGACGACCGCGTTCCTGGTGAAGGACGCGGAGTCCGCGGAGACGGTCGCCGCCGCCCTGACCGCCTCGGGCACCTGCCGCACCGCACGGGTGGCGACCTCGCCGGCGCCGGGGGCCACGGTCCTCTAGAGCCTTTCGCCGATCAACCCGGTGTGACCGGCACGCTCGACGTCCGTACTCACGCGCCGGCTGAGTATCAGCGCCCTGTCGGGCGCGAGGCCGTCCGCGGGAGCGTACGGGCATGGGAATCAGCGCGCGTGAGCTCGCCGCCGCAACGCCGGCGAGCCGGGACCGGTACGTCGATCTGCTCCGGGTCGCCTCGCTCGCCGTCGTCGTGCTCGGGCACTGGCTGATGGCGGCCGTCACCACCGACGGGCAGGTCGGGAACCTGCTCGCCGTCGTGCCCGGACTCCAGGTGGTGACCTGGCTGTTCCAGGTGATGCCGGTGTTCTTCTTCGTCGGCGGCTTCTCGCACGCCCTCGCCCACCGCTCCCGCCCGCAGTACGCGGCCTTCCTGCGGGCCCGGCTCCAGCGGCTGCTGCGGCCGACGATGGTCTTCACCGGCGTCTGGGGCGCCGCCGCGCTCGTCCTCCAGCTGTCCGGGGCGGACGGAGGGCTCACCGGGGTCGCGCTGCGGCTGGTCACCCAGCCGCTCTGGTTCATCGGGATCTACCTGGCGATGGTCGCGTTCACCCCGCCGCTGCTGCGGCTGCACGAGCGGTGGGGCTGGGGCGCGTTCGCGGCCCTCGCCGGCGGCGCGGTCGCGGTGGACGTGCTGCGGTTCGCGGCGGACGTGCCCTTCGTCGAGTTCCTGAACTTCGCCTTCGTGTGGCTGGCGGTCCACCAGCTCGGGTTCCTCCGCGCCGACGGCATGATCCGCCGGCCCGCCGTGCTCGCCGGGGCGGGCCTGCTCGGCGCGACCGCGCTCGTCGCCCTCGGGCCGTATCCGCTGTCGATGGTGGGGATGCCCGGCGAGAAGGTGTCCAACATGGCCCCGCCGACCCTCGCCCTGCTCTGCCACGGCCTGTGGCTGGTCGGCGCGGTGGAGCTGCTCCGGGGGCCCGGGGCGCGTCTGGTGGCCCGCGCCCCGGTGTGGCGTGCGGTGGTCGCCGCGAACGGGATCGCGATGACGGCGTTCCTCTGGCACCTGACGGCGATGCTGGGGGTGTACGGGGCGATGCTCGGCCTCGGTGCGGAGCCGCCCGCCCCGGCGAGCGGCGCCTGGTGGGCGCAGGTCCCCCTCCGCTTCCTCGCGGCGGGCCTCCTCACGGCGCTGCTGGTGGCCGCCTTCCGCCGCTTCGAGGCGCCGGTTCCGGCGGTCCCGGCGACGGGCGGGGGCGGCCCGGTGGCGGCGGTCGGCATCACGCTCGCGCTCCTCGGCGTCCTCGGCCTCTCCCTGACGGGCTTCGCGGGACTCCTCGACGGTCACTCGGCCACCCTGATAGCCGTCCCGGTCACGGCCCCGGCGGCCGTCGGCCTCGCCCTCGCGGGCTGGCTCCTGGTGGAGAGGGCGGGACGGCACCGGTCCGGGGACGGTGCCTGAGCTCGCCGTCTCAGATCGCGATGACGGTGGCCCGACCGGCACAGAGGACCATCAGGTCCTCCGGGTCCGAGGTGAGCACGGTGACCGGACCGGGGGCCGCGAGAGCCGTCGCCGCGACCATCGCGTCGATGGCGTGCTTGTGGCCGTGCAGCCCGTTCGCGGCCAGGAGGGCGGCCGCGCCGCGGGCGACGGTGTCCGTCACGGGCTCGATGACGAGACGTGACAGGGTCCATTCCAGGGCCGCGCGATTGATGCGCGGGTGCATCACCTCCACCAGCGTGGCGGCGCTCGTCACGACGCGCAGGTCGTCGGCGCGGGCCAGCGCGAGCCAGCCGGTGACCTCGCGGTCACGCAGCACGGCCTTGGCCAGTCCCTCGCTGTCGAGGACCAGCGTGCCGCCGGGGGCGGCCTCCGCACGGGTCACGCGGCGCTCGCCCCGGTCGGCCCCGTGCCGTCCTGCTGCTCACGGGCCCGGCGCAGCTGTTCGCGCCGTGCCTGGATCTCCTCGTCCGTGACCGGTCCGTGCTCGGCCTCGGCCACCGCGATGAGTTCGTTGAGATCGTCCCGCTCTATCTGCCGGGCGACAGCCGCCGCCACATAGGCGGAGAGTCCCGAGGGCCCGCTGCGGGCCCGTGCGGCCTCCGCGATGTCGCGCGGCATGCTGATCGAGTACTTCTGAGTAGGCTCGGTCATGCTACTCATGCTACCGCTGGTACTACCCGTCGGCGCGGTGTACGCGGCAACGTACTCTGGGAGATCGATCGATCCCCCGTACAGGAGTCAAAGTGGCCGTCAATCTGGTCAATGTCGAGGCTGTCAGCAAGGTGTACGGCACCCGTGCACTGCTCGACGGCGTCTCGCTCGGCGTCTCCGAGGGGGACCGGATCGGCGTCGTGGGCCGTAACGGCGACGGCAAGACCACCCTCATCCGGATGCTCGCCAAGCTGGAGGAGGCCGACACCGGCCGGGTCACCCACAGCGGCGGGCTGCGCCTCGGCGTGCTCACCCAGCACGACTCGCTCGACCCGAAGGCCACCATCCGGCACGAGGTCATCGGTGTGATGGCCGACCACGAGTGGGCCGGCAGCGCCAAGATCCGCGACGTGCTCACCGGGCTCTTCGGCGGGCTGGACCTGGCCGGCTTCGAGAACGGCCTCGACACCGTCATCGGCCCGCTCTCCGGCGGCGAGCGCCGCCGTATCGCGCTCGCCAAGCTGCTCATCGAGGACCAGGACCTGATCGTCCTCGACGAGCCCACCAACCACCTCGACGTCGAGGGCATCTCCTGGCTGGCCAAGCACCTCCAGGAGCGCCGCTCCGCGCTCGTCTGCGTCACCCACGACCGCTGGTTCCTCGACCAGGTCTGCACCCGCATGTGGGACGTGCAGCGCGGCGCCGTCCACGAGTACGAGGGCGGCTACTCCGACTACGTCTTCGCCCGCGCCGAGCGCGAGCGCATCGCCGCCACGGAGGAGTCCAAGCGGCAGAACCTGATGCGCAAGGAGCTGGCCTGGCTGCGGCGCGGCGCCCCCGCCCGCACCTCCAAGCCCCGGTACCGCATCGAGGCCGCCAACGAGCTGATCGCCGACGTGCCGCCGCCGCGCGACACCTCCGAGCTGATGAAGTTCGCCAACGCCCGGCTTGGCAAGACCGTGTTCGACCTGGAGGACGTGACCGTCACCGCCGGTCCCAAGACCCTCCTCCAGCACCTCACCTGGCAGCTCGGCCCCGGCGACCGCATCGGCCTCGTCGGCGTCAACGGCGCGGGCAAGACCTCCCTCCTGCGCGCCCTCGCCGACGCCGCCGTCAGCCAGGGCGAGATCCAGCCCGCGGCCGGCAGCGTCACCGTCGGCAAGACCGTCCGGCTCGCGTACCTCTCCCAGGACGTCACCGAACTCCCCGGCACCCTGCGGGTCCTGGAGGCCGTCCAGCAGATCCGCGACCGGGTCGACCTCGGCAAGGGCCGCGAGATGACCGCCGGGCAGCTCTGCGAGCAGTTCGGCTTCTCCAAGGAGAAGCAGTGGACGCCCGTCGGAGACCTCTCCGGTGGTGAGCGCCGCCGCCTCCAGCTGCTCCGCCTGCTGATGGACGAGCCGAACGTCCTCTTCCTCGACGAGCCCACCAACGACCTCGACATCGAGACCCTCACCCAGCTGGAGGACCTCCTCGACGGCTGGCCGGGCTCCATGGTCGTCATCTCCCACGACCGGTTCTTCATCGAGCGCACCACCGACCGGACGCTCGCGCTGCTCGGCGACCAGACCCTGCGGATGCTGCCCCGCGGCATCGACGAGTACCTGGAGCGGCGCCGGAAGATGATCGAGGCGTCCGTCCCGACGCCCGCCGCCGCGCCCGCGCAGCCGAAGCCGGGCGTCTCCGCCGCCGACAGCCGCGCCGCCAAGAAGGAGCTGCAGAAGGTCGAGCGCCAGCTCGACAAGCTTTCCGACAAGGAGGGCAGACTGCACACGCGGATCGCCGACAACGCCACCGATTTCGAACTCGTGGCGAAGCTCGACGCGGAGCTCCGGGAACTCGCGGGTGAACGCGAGGAATTGGAGATGCGCTGGCTCGAACTGGCCGAGGACGCATAACGAGGGCATCACAGGCCGGTCCTCCCTTGGGTACAAGGGGCGGACCGGTCGCTTTTGCGCCGAGGCGTGAGTGGTAGAAAGAAAACCCGCTCACGTCAAGGGGGAACTGCTGATGACCCAGCCGCCCAGCAACCAGCCGCCGGGGGGCTTCGGAGCTCCCCAGGATCCGAACCAGGGCCCGCACCAGGGCACGCCGCCCGTCCCGCCGCAGGCACCGCAGACTCCGCCGCCGCCCGCCGGCCCGCCCGGGGTGCCCCCGAGCGCGCCGCCCGCCGCGCCGGGCCCGTACGGCCAGCAGCCGCAGCCCGGTTACGGATACCCGCAGCAGGGCCAGCCCGGTCAGCCGGGCCCCTACGGCCAGCCGGGCCAGCCCGGCCCGTACGGCCAGCAGCCGTACGGCTACCCGCAGCAGGGCCAGCAGCCCGGCTACGGCCAGCCCGGTCAGCCCGGACCGTACGGCCAGCAGCAGAACCCCTACGGCGGGTACCCCACCCAGCCGGCGTACCAGGGCGCCCCCACCCCGCCGTCCTCCGGCGGCGGCCTCAAGGGCCGCACCGGTCTCGTCGCCGCGATCGCCGCGGGCGCCGTCCTGGTGGCCGCCGTCACCACCTGGGCCGTCGTCGGCGGAGACGACGACAAGGACCCGGTCGCCGGACCGACCGCCACCGCGAGCTCCTCCTCCGGCGCTCCCGCGCCCACCGAGTCGGTGGACAAGGGCGACGGCTCGGGCGACGGGTCCAAGGGCGGCGGCGACGACCTCAACGCCGGCCGCCAGGCCGGCGAGGCCAAGGTCAACTGGCTGCTCCAGAACGACGTCGACCTGCCCCGCAACGGCGCCGACGTCCTCGGTCCGTGGATCGTCGGCGACACCGTCGTCAAGGCCATGTACAAGGGCGTCTCCGGCTACAACCTGAGCGACGGCGCCCCGAAGTGGCACGTCGACGTGCCGTTCGAGCTGTGCGCCGCGCCCGCAGAACCCTCGGCGAACGGCGTCATGGTCTTCGCCTACGCCGAGAGCGCCAAGGACGGCGCCAAGTGCACCTCGCTCCAGCAGATCGACCTGAAGACCGGCAAGGCCGGCTGGAAGAAGGCCGTACCGAAGCCCAAGGGCCTCTTCGCCTTCTCGGACAACACGCTGTCCATCAGCGGCAACACGGTGACCGTCTCCGGCACCAGCAGCTCCTACGGCTTCTCGCTGACCGACGGCAAGCAGCTCTTCACCGGCGCGACGACCGGCTGCAAGCCCTTCGGGTACGCCGGCGGCAGCAAGCTGATCGCCGCCGTGGACTGCCCGTCGGGCAGCACCACCAAGAAGATCCAGGGCGTCAGCCAGGTCGACCCGAACACGGGCAAGCCCAAGTGGACCTTCAAGCTGGAGGCCGACTGGGAGGTCGACCGGGTCTACTCGGTGGATCCGCTGGTCGTCTCCGCCACCCAGCGCGAGCAGAAGAAGTGGACCATCTTCGCGCTCAACGCCAACGGTTCGCTCCGCTCGCAGATCCAGGGCGGCAAGGACAAGTTCGCCCCCTCCTGCGGCGGCGGGTTCGTCATCTTCGGCAAGAACCTCCAGGGCTGCACGGGTGTCGCCGCCGACGCGAACACCTTCTACATGGCCACCGAGACCTCGTACGGCACGCCCAACGAGGTCGTCGCCTTCGACCTGAAGAACGGCAAGGCCAAGTGGCGCTCCAAGGCGCCCGGTGAGCAGTCCATGATCCCGCTCCGCATGGAGGGCGGCCAGGTCCTGGTCTACGTGGACCCGTCGTACGACAAGGGCGGCGCGGTCGCGACGATCGCCCCCACCGGCGGCGCACCGAAGACCGTGCTCCAGCACCCGGCGTCGACGGCCCAGGTCGAGAACAACTTCTACAGCCCGGGCTACGCGTACGGCGCCGGCACCTTCGTCGTGGCGAGCGGGCGCGTCTCCGCGTCGAACGACAAGGAAGAAAAGCTGGTCAAGACGATGATGGCCTTCAGCAAGTGAGGTACACGGACCGATGACGCAGCCACCCCCGCCGCCGAACCAGCCCCCGGACCCGCAGGGCGGCTTCGGCGCGCCGACGCCGCCCCCGCCGCAGCAGCAGCCGGAGGCCGGTTACGGCTACCCGCAGCAGGCCCCGCAGCCGGAGCCCGGTTACGGCTATCCGCAGCAGGCGCCGCAGCCGGACCCGGGATACGGGTACCCGGCCCAGCCGCCCACGCAGCAGCAGCAGCCGTACGGCTACCCGGCCCAGCCGCCCACGCAGCCGCAGCAGCCCTACGGCGCCGGCTACCAGCAGCCGGCCCAGCCCCCGTACGGCTATCCGCAGCAGCAGCCCTACGGCGGGTACCAGCAGCCCGCCACGGCCGCGGCTCCGGCCGTGGCGCCGGGCGGCGGCAAGAAGCTGTCGGCGCAGCTCCAGATCGTGATCGCGGCGGTCGTCGCGGTCGTCCTGATCATCGGCGCCGGCATCTGGTACGCCAACTCCGGTGACGGCGGCGGCAAGGGCGACGAGTCCAAGGGCACCGGCGGCGCCTCGCAGGGCGCCGACGGCGGGACCGGCGGCAGCCAGGGCGTCGGCGGCGACGGCAAGGAGAAGGCGGGCGGGAACACCAAGGCGAAGGTGGCGTTCCAGCTCGACGTGCCGAAGGTCCCCGACACCACGCCCGTCGCGGGCTCGTGGGTCACCGACAAGGTCTTCGTGAAGACCGGCGTCAACTCGGTGGTCGGCTACGACCTCGACAAGGGCACCGTCGTCTGGACCCTGCCGCTGACCGGCCAGGTCTGCGGCGCCTCCCGGCACATGACCGACGACCACAAGGTGCCGATCCTCTTCGAGGCGTCCAAGCGCGTGGCGCCCCGGTACTACAAGGAGTGCACCGAGGTCGGCATGGTCGACCTCGACACCGGGAAGCTGGTCTGGTCGACCTCCGTCACCGGCGGGGCGGCCGGCGACGGCAAGGTCCGGTTCGGCGAGGTGACGCTCAGCGGCAAGACGGTCGCGGCCGGCGGTCTCGACGGCGGCGCCGCCTTCGACGCGGCCAACGGCAACCCGCGGTGGAAGCCGCAGGCCAACGACCAGGGCTGCTACGACATGGGGTACGGCGGCGGCGAGGGTCTCGTCGCGGTCCGCAAGTGCGGCACGTACGACGCCCAGTACGTGATGATCCAGAACCTCGACCCGGTGTCGGGCGCCCCGCTCTCGCAGTTCAAGATGCCGACCGGCGTCAAGTACGCCTCGGTGGTCTCCACGAAGCCGCTGGTCGTCGCGGCCGACGTCGGCGACAGCGCCGGCGACGGCAGCGGCATCTCGGACTTCTTCTCCCTGGACGAGAAGACCGGGAAGCTGAAGGCGAAGATCACGGCGGACGCCGACCAGTACGCGGCCCGCTGCCGTTCGACCAAGGTCGAGGCCTGCACGCAGGCGCTCGTCGGCAACGGCCGGCTGTACGTGCCGACCGAGGAGCACGAGGGCTCCACCGGCGAGTTCGGCGACGAGACCAACGAGGTGATCGGCTTCGACCTGGCCACCGGCAGGACGGTGCCGGAGAAGGCGGACGCCGGCGACAAGTACACGCTCATCCCGCTCCGCATGGACGGCGGCGACCTGATCGCGTACAAGGAGCCCCCGTACGACAAGGGCGGGCAGATCGTGTCCATCCACGGGGGCACGATGAAGGAGACCCTGCTCCTGGAGAACCCGTCGGACAAGGTGAACCGGGAGAAGGAGAACAGCTTCTCCATCAACGGCGCCGAGTTCCTCTACGAGGACGGCCGGCTCTTCATCTCGTCGGTGAACGTGAGCAAGGCGCGCGAGTCCGCCTCGGCGTACGACAAGCGGTACCTCGCGGTGGCGTACGGCACCAAGGGCTGACGCCGCGCCGCGAAGGAGACGAGGAGGGCCTCCCCGGGATCCCGGGGAGGCCCTCCTCGCGTGTGGGCCGGGACGCGGCCGTTTTCCGGGACGGAGGTTGACGGGCTGTGAGGAGGGGGAGCGTGTAGCTTGCCGGGCGGGGTGGCCGGTGGACGGCGGCCCGGAGGACGGGGGATGACCGGGATGGGCGTACGGCTCGTGGTGGTGGACGACCACCGCCTGCTCGCGGAGGCGCTCGCCTCGGCGCTGAAGCTGCGCGGGCACCGGGTGCTCGCGGCGGCGGCGCCGGTGGCGGGAGCGGCGGAGCTCGTGGTGGCCCGGGCGCCGGAGGTCTGCCTCCTGGGCACGGCCGCGCCGGCCGAACCGGGGGCCTTCGACGTGGTCGTACGGATCAAGCGCGAGCGGCCCCAGGTGGCCGTGGTGGTGCTCGGCCCGGTGCCCTCGCCGCGCGGGATCGCGGCGGCGTTCGCCGCCGGTGCCTCGGGGTACGTCCGGCACGACGAGCGCATCGAGGGCGTCGAGCGCGCCCTGGTGAAGGCGCGGGCCGGGGAGTCGGCGGTGGCGCCGCAGCTGCTCCAGTCGGCCTTCGCGGAGCTGCTGCACCCCTCGGCGCAGCCGGACGACGAGGGGCAGCGGCTGCTGCGGCTGCTGACGCAGCGGGAGGTGGAGGTCCTCGTCCGGGTCGCCGAGGGGGAGGACACCCGGCTGATCGCGGAGGGGATGGGGATCGCGCCGAGCACGGCCCGGACGCATGTGCAGCGGGTCCTGATGAAGCTGGGGGTGGGGTCGCGCCTGGAGGCGGCGGCCCTCGCGGCGCGTACGGGGCTGCTCGACCGCGCGGTGCCGGTGCAGCGGGGTCCGTCCCTCTGACGCTCCGGGGGCGCCGGGTGTCCGGTCCGGGTGTCCGGGCCCTCCGGCGCGCCGGTCTTCCGATGTCCGGGTGAAGCCCGGTCCCTTCCTTCGGGGGAGGGGCCGGGCTTCGCCGTTGACGGAGATGTTGGAATGTGGTTCCTTGTGCGTGGTTATGTTTGAACCGCCGGAGGGCACCCCGTGAAGAAGACCGTCACCACGCTCGCCGACGGGCGCGAGCTGATCTACTACGACACCCGGGACGACGCCGTCCGCACCGCCGTCGACACCCGGCCGCTCGACCCCGTCGCCTCCGCCACCGAACTCCGCCACGACGCGCTCCTCGGGGACTCCGTCGCCGTCGCCTCGCACCGGCAGGGCCGCACCTACCACCCGCCGGCGGGCGAGTGCCCGCTCTGCCCCTCCGGCGGCGGACGGCAGAGCGAGATCCCCGCCCCCGACTACGAGGTCGTCGTCTTCGAGAACCGCTTTCCCACCCTCGCCGGGGAGTCGGGCCGCTGCGAGGTCGTCTGCTTCACCGCCGACCACGAGGCCTCCTTCGCCGACCTCACCCCCGAGCGGGCCGCCCTGGTCCTCGACGCCTGGACCGACCGCACCGCCGAACTCGCCGCCCGCCCCGGCGTCGAGCAGGTCTACTGCTTCGAGAACCGCGGCGCCGAGATCGGCGTCACCCTCGCCCACCCCCACGGGCAGATCTACGCCTACCCGTCCGCCACCCCCCGCACCGCCCTGATGCAGCGGCACGCGGCCGAGCACCGGGCCCGCACCGGCGGCAACCTCTTCGACGACGTCGTCGCCCGCGAACGCGCCGACGCCGAGCGGATCGTCCTGGAGACCGCGCACTGGACCGCCTTCGTGCCGTACGCCGCCCACTGGCCGTACGAGGTCCACCTCTACCCGGCCCGCCGGGTGCCCGACCTGCGCGCGCTCGACGAGGAGGCCCGCACAGAGTTCCCACAGATCTATCTGGAACTCTTGAGGCGCTTCGACCGGATCTTCGGACCGGAGGAGCCGCCGACGCCGTACATCTCCGCCTGGCACCAGGCGCCGTTCACCGGTGCGGACCGCGAGGAGTTCGCCCTGCACCTGGAACTCTTCACCGTCCGCCGGACGTCCGGCAGGCTCAAGTACCTCGCGGGCACCGAGTCCGGCATGAGCGCGTTCAGCAACGACGTGCCGCCGGAGACGGCGGCCCGGCGACTCAGAGAGGTGGCAGGCAAGTGACCGAGGCAGTGCGGAAGTACCTGGTGACCGGCGGGGCCGGATACGTGGGCGGCGTCGTCGCCGCCCACCTCCTGGAACGGGGCCACCGGGTCACCGTCCTCGACGACCTCTCCACCGGCTTCGCCGAAGGCGTCCCGGCGGGCGCCGAGTTCGTCGAGGGCCGCGTCCAGGACGCGGCCCGATGGCTCGACGACTCCTACGACGGCGTCCTGCACTTCGCCGCCTTCTCCCAGGTCGGCGAGTCCGTCGCCAAGCCCGAGAAGTACTGGGAGAACAACGTCGGCGGCACCATGGCCCTGCTCGCCGCCATGCGCTCCGCGGGCGTCCGCAGGCTGGTCTTCTCCTCCACCGCCGCGACCTACGGGGAGCCGGTGACCGTCCCGATCACCGAGACCGCCCCCACGGCCCCCACCAGCCCCTACGGGGCGAGCAAGCTCGCCGTCGACCACATGATCGGCGGGGAGTGCACCGCCCACGGCCTCGCCGCCGTCTCGCTGCGCTACTTCAACGTCGCCGGCGCGTACGGCTTCCTCGGCGAGCGCCACGCACCCGAGTCCCACCTCGTCCCGCTCGTCCTCCAGGTCGCCCTCGGCGCCCGCGAGGCGATCTCCGTGTACGGCGACGACTACCCGACGCCGGACGGCACCTGCGTCCGCGACTACATCCACGTCGCCGACCTGGCCGAGGCCCACCTCCTGGCGCTCGACGCGATGACCGCGGGCGAGCACCTGGTCTGCAACCTCGGGAACGGCAACGGCTTCTCCGTCCGCGAGGTCGTCGAGACCGTCCGCAAGGTCACCGGGCACCCGATCCCGGAGATCACCGCCCCGCGCCGGGCCGGCGACCCCGCCGTCCTCGTCGCCTCCGCCGAGGCCGCCCGCGAGCGGCTCGGCTGGACCCCGTCCCGCCCGGACCTCGCGGACGTCGTCGCCGACGCCTGGGACTTCGCGCGGGCCCGGCACGAGGGAGACCGCGCATGAGCGTCGCCGCCGGTTTCGAGGCGCTGTACGGCGCCGCCCCCGACGGTGTCTGGGCCGCCCCCGGCCGGGTCAACCTCATCGGCGAGTACACCGACTTCAACGACGGGTTCGTGCTGCCGCTCGCGCTGCCGCACACCACCGTCGCCGCCGTCGCCCGCCGCGACGACGGGGTGCTGCGCCTGCACTCCGCCGACGTCGACGGCGGCATCGTCCAGCTCGCCGTCGACTCCCTCGAACCGCTCTCCGGGGGCGGCTGGGCGGCCTACCCGGCCGGCGTCGTCTGGGCCCTGCGGGAGGCCGGGCACCCGGTCACCGGCGCGGACGTCCACCTCGCCTCGACCGTGCCGACCGGCGCGGGGCTCTCCTCGTCGGCCGCCCTCGAAGTCGTCACCGCGCTGGCCCTGAACGACCTGTTCGGACTCGGGCTCTCCCGGCCCGAGCTCGCCCGGCTCGCCCAGCGCGCCGAGAACGCCTTCGTCGGCGTGCCCTGCGGGGTGATGGACCAGATGGCCTCCGCCTGCGCCGAGCAGGGCCACGCCCTGTACCTGGACACCCGGGACCTCTCGTACCGGCAGGTCCCCTTCGACCTCGCGCGGGAGGGGCTGCGGCTGCTCGTCGTCGACACCCGGGTGAAGCACGCGCTCGGCGACGGCGCGTATGCCGAGCGGCGCGCCGGTTGTGAAGCCGGTGCGCGGGCGCTCGGAGCCCGGGCCCTGCGTGATGTGGGCATCGCGCAACTGCCCGAAGCGCTCGCACTGCTGAGCGACGAGACGGTTCTGCGCTATGTGCGGCACGTCGTCACGGACAACGCCCGCGTGGAGCGCACGATCGCGCTGCTCGACGCCGGCGACACCCGGTCCGTCGGCCCCGTCCTCACCGAGGGGCACGCCTCGCTCCGGGACGACCTGCGGGTCTCCTGCCCGGAGCTCGACCTGGTCGTCGAGGCGGCGAACGCCGCCGGGGCGCTCGGGGCCCGGATGACCGGCGGCGGCTTCGGCGGCTCCGCCGTCGTCCTCGTCGACGCCGACCGGGCGGACGCGGTCGCCGCCGCCGTGGAGAAGGCCTTCGCCGAGGCCGGCCACGCGGCCCCCGGGATCTTCCCGGCCGTTCCCGCGGCGGGCGCGAGGCGCCTCTGACGCTTCCGCGGACCCTCCCGTACGGCGCGCCGGTCGCCCGTACGGGGCCGCGGACACCCTCCGCACTCCCGTACGACTTCGGACAGTTCCGTGAATCGGCCCCCGCCGTGACGCCCCGCCCCTACTCTGAGGGGCAGCGCCGGTGGGGGCCGGTGCTGTTCAGGGGGCGAGACCCGGTCGGGTACGGCGCCGGAAGCGGGGGTAACAGTCAACGCACGGCGGCGGCCGCGCGGATGACGGACCCGCCTCCGACGCCGTACCCGCGTCGGCTTTCCCGTTCCTCGACACTTGGGGGTGTCCGTGGCACGTATCCGTGTCCTCGTGGTGGACGACCACCGCGTCTTCGCCGAATCGCTGGCCGCCGCACTCGCGGCCGAGCCCGATGTCGACGTCGCCGCCGCGGGAAGCGGCCCGGCCGCCCTGCGCTGCCTGGAACGCGGTGCCGCCGAGGGCCGCAGGTTCGACGTGCTGCTCGTCGACGCCGAGCTGGGCGCCGGCCCCGCGGGTTCCGTGGCCCGCGCGGTGCCGGACGACGCGGAGGGAGCCGTCGACGGGATCTCCCTGGTCGCGGGGGTGCGCGGGATCCAGCCCGCCGTCCGTACCGTCGTCCTCGCGGAGAAGGACGACCCGCACCGGGCCGCCCTCGCGCTCCAGGCCGGGGCCTCCGGCTGGGTCGCCAAGGACTGCTCGCTCCAGCGGCTCCTCGCGGTGGTCCGCGGGGTGCTGCGGGACGAGACGCATCTGCCACCCGCCCTGCTTACGGGCGTCCTGCGGGAGCTGACGGCCGCCCGCAAGCACCGGACGGACAGCGAGCGGCTCGTGGAGTCGCTGACCCCGCGCGAGCGGGAGGTGCTGCGCTGCATGGTGGCGGGCCTGGGGCGCAAGGCCGTCGCCGAGCGCCTCTTCCTGTCCCCGCACACCGTCCGTACGCACATGCAGAACGTGCTGGGGAAGCTCGGCGTGCACTCGACCCTGGCGGCGGTCGCCCTGGCCAGGCGGGCGGGGGTGGGACCGGCCCAGCTGGGCGAGGTGCCGCTGGCCGGGCTATCCGGGGACGTTGTCGAACGGGGCGGTCAGCTGGCGTAGCAGTGCGGCGAGTTCGCCGCGCTGGCCCCGGGAGAGCTGGGCCAGGATGGCCCGCTCCTGGGCGAGCAGCCCGGCGAGCGCCTCGTCGGCGCGGTCGCGGCCCTCGGGGGTGAGCCGGACCAGGACACCGCGCCGGTCGCTGGGGTCGGGGAGCCGCTCGACGAGGCCCTTCTTGGTGAGCCGGTCGATGCGGTTGGTCATGGTGCCGGAGGTGACCAGGGTCTGGGTCAGCAGCTGGCCGGGGGAGAGCTGGTACGGGGCCCCGGCGCGGCGCAGGGAGGTGAGGACGTCGAACTCCCACGGCTCCAGCTGGTGCTCGGAGAAGGCGAGCCGACGGGCGCGGTCGAGGTGCCGGGCGAGCCGCGAGACGCGGCTGAGCACCTCGAGCGGTTCCACGTCGAGGTCGGGGCGCTCGCGGCGCCATGCTGCGACCAGTCGGTCGACCTCGTCCTCCATGACGATCAGTGTAGAGGGTCTGTTGACATAAAGTCTCTTGGGGTCAAGTTTCTCCATGTCGAGTATCTTGGAATCAAGATATATTTCCCCGGACTGCGGGGAAGGGACCCGGCCGGAACTCCGTTCCGCTTCGGCAACTCGTGCCAGCAAGGGGGCTTCGAACATGCATTCCGTGGAATCCGCCGCACCGTCCGCGCCGACATGGGATCCACAGCAGTACCTCCGACACGCGGGCCACCGCACACGGCCCTTCCTCGACCTGCTCACCCGAATACCGCACCTGCCCGCACAGGACCGGCCCGCCCGAATCGCCGACATCGGGTGCGGCCCCGGAAACGTGACCGCCCTCCTCGCCGACCGCTGGGCCGACGCCCACATCACCGGTTTCGACCTCTCGCCCGACATGCTGGAGCAGGCGGGGAAGGACTGGTCCGGCACCACCCGCGGCGGCGGCTGGATCGACTTCCGGCCCGCCGACGCCGCGCACTGGACCCCCGCCGAGCCCTACGACCTGATCGTCTCCAACGCGGCCCTCCAGTGGGTGCCCAACCACCCCGAGTCCTTCGCCGGCTGGATCGAAGGACTCCGGCCCGGCGGCACCCTCGCCTTCCAGGTGCCCGGCAACTTCACCTCGCCCAGCCACGCCCTGCTCGGCGAGCTCTGCGAGACGCCCGAGTGGCGCGGCCGCCTGGGCGACCAGGGCCGGCGTTTCATCCACATCCTCGACACCGCCGACTACCTCACCCGCCTCACCGACCTCGGCTGCGAGACGGATGTCTGGGAGACCACGTACTGCCAGCTGCTCCAGGGCGAGGACCCCGTCCTCGACTGGGTCAAGGGCACGGCCCTGCGGCCCGTCCTCACCACCCTGGGCGACGACCGGGACGCGGTCGACGCGTTCCTCGGCCAGTACCGCGACCTGCTCCGCGAGGCCTACCCGCGGGGTCCGCACGGCACGGTGTTCCCGTTCCGCCGGATCTTCGCCGTGGCGCGCAAGCCTGACTGACGCGCGCGTCCCCGCACGCGCGGACGCCCCGCACCGGAGTTCCGGTGCGGGGCGTCCGCGCGTACGGGCTCCGCGCGGGTACGGGGCCCTGCGCGGGTGCGGCTCCTACGCCATGGCTACGACATGGCGTTGTAGATCTGGAAGCCGGTGCCGACCTTGTTCCGGGTGCCGAACTTGCCCGGCGCGGTGTTCAGGTAGCTGTAGAGGTCGCCGGCCGAGGTCACGCCCAGCAGGTCGGCCTTGCCGTCGCCGTTCAGATCGCCCGGCGCGACCAGCTTGGTGTACGTGTTCCAGCCGCTGCCGACCTTCACCCGCGTACCGAACGGCGTGGCCGCGTTGCCCGTGCCCGGGTACACGTACAGGTCGCCGCCCGAGGTGCGGGCCGCGACGTCCGCGCGCCCGTCGCCGGTGTAGTCGCCCGCGCCGACGATCTTGTTGAAGGAGCCCCAGCCGCCGCCGACCTTGACGCGCGACGCGAGCGTCGAGCTGCGGCCGGTGCCCCGGTACAGGTACAGGTCGCCGGAGCGGTCGCGGGCCAGCAGGTCGGCCTTGCCGTCGCCGCTCAGGTCGCCCGGGCCGACGAGGGCGTTGTAGACGCCCCAGCCCGAACCGACGTAGGCGCCGTCGACGTAGAGGCCGTTGTCGAAGAGCTGCGCGATGTCGGACCAGTTGTCCGGGGCCAGGGAGGCCAGGTGCGTGTAGTCGGCACCCCGCCAGCCGGCCGTGGGGCCGTACTGGCTGCGCGTGCTGAGCAGGCCGTTGGTCCGGCTGCGGTACCAGAACATGGTGCCGGCCGAGTCCCGCGCCAGGACGCCTTCCTTGGTGGCGGCGACCGGGTTGTTGCTCGCGCCGCCGAACTGCGGGACGCCTTCCCAGCCGCCGACGTTGCTGGCCTGCGCACGCGGCGACAGGGTGCCGTTGCCCCTGCCCGTGTAGTACCAGAAGGTGCCCTTGGCGTCGCGGGCGAGGAGTTCGCCGCTGCCGTCGCCGTTGTCGTCGCCGACGGGGACGATCGTGTTGTAGATGTTCCAGCCGGGGCCCGCCGACACCCGGTTCGCGAACGGCCTGCTCTTGTCGGCCGTGCCGGCGTAGAACCACAGGTTGCCGGCGGTGTCGCGGGCGTAGAAGTCGGCCCAGCCGTCGCCGTTGTTGTCACCCGAGCCGATGAGCTGGTCGTAGGCGTTCCAGCCGGGGCCGAGCTTCACCCGCGCCGAGAACGGCGCGCTGCGCTTGCCGGTCGCGTAGTACAGGTACAGGTTGCCGGAGGTGTCGCGGGCGAGCAGGTCGGCCAGGTTGTCGTCGTTCACGTCACCGGGCGAGAAGAGCTTGTTGTAGATCTGCCAGCCGTAGCCCCGCCACGCGTACGCGGCCGAGGTGGGCGTGGCGTCCGCGTACATGGTGAGCGCGCCCTGCTGGGAGAGCATCAGGACCTCGGGGCCGCCGCCGACCGCGTCCTGGTTGCCGATCGGGACGATGTCCTTCGGGGGCTCGGAGTGGACCCCGTTGAACGCGCCGCCGCCTTCCGCGGCCAGCGAGGTGTAGACGTTGCCGTCCCAGCCGCGGTAGATCAGGTCGCTGACTCCGTCGCCGTCGAAGTCCGACAGCGGATCGGGGACCCTGGAGCCCGCGGCGGCGGCCGCGGCGGCACCGGCGGGGGCGCCGCTCGTGCGGTCCGCGGCGGGCACGGGCCGCGTCGCCGGCGGCGGAGTGAAGCCGGTGGCCGGCTTCTCGACGGCGGCGTGGGGTGGCGCGGGCCGGTCGGCCGACGCCGGGGTCGCGAGCAGCATGCCCGCGGAGAGGACGAGAGCGGTGCAGGCCGCGAGGCGGGAATGCACGGAACGCACAGAACGCACAGAACGCAAGAGATCCCCCCCAGGGATCAGAATGTCGTCGGACCGGGTACCGGCGTCCGCGGCGTCTCCGTACGGCAGAAAGCGCGTGCGGAGGGCGAACGCCCCCGGGTCCTCGGGAGCATACCGTCCGGGGGTGACGGCGGGTTCCGTGAACGGGGGACGCCCCGCGCCGGAGGTCCGGTGCGGGGCGTCGCGCGCGGGAGCCGGTGTCAGGACATGGTGTTGTACACCTGGAAGCCGCCACCGAGCCGGTAGCGCGGCGTGAACTTGTTCGGCGTGGTGTTGAGGTAGCGGTAGAGGTCGCCGCCCGAGGTCACGCCCAGCAGGTCGGCCTTGCCGTCGGCGTTCAGGTCACCGGGGGCGATCACCTTGGTGTACGCGTTCCAGCCACTGCCGACCTTCACCCGGGTCTTGAACGCGGCCGCCGCGTTGCCCGTGCCCGGGTACACGTACAGGTCGCCGCCCGGGGTGCGGGCCGCGATGTCCGTACGGCCGTCGCCGGTGAAGTCGCCGGCGCCGACGATCTTGTTGAAGCCGTTCCAGCCGCTGCCGACCTTGACGCGGGTCGAGAACGCCGTGCCCTTGCCGTTGCCCTTGTAGAGGTACAGGACGCCGGAGCGGTCGCGGGCCAGCAGGTCGGCCTTGCCGTCGCCGCTCAGGTCGCCCGGGCCGACGAGGGCGTTGTAGACGCCCCAGCCGCTGCCGATCCGGTTGCCGTCGATGTACAGCTCGCCGGCCGGGTCGCCGTTGAGCTGCACGGCGAAGTCCGAGAGGCCGTCCGCGTTCAGCGAGGACAGGTTCGTGAACGTCAGGCCGTTCACCTCGCCGTCGGGGAGGATCTGCTCGCGGGGGAACAGCTTCCCGGTGGTGGTGTTCGTGTACCAGTACAGGGAGCCGGCCGAGGTCGTCGCGACGACGCCCTCCTTGCCCGTGTACGGGATGTTGCCGGCGGCGGCGAGCTGCGCGACGCCCGTGAGGTCGCCCGTGCCGCCCAGCTGCACGCGGCCGGCCAGGGTGCCGTTGCCGTTGGCGGAGTAGGCGAAGAGCGTGCCCGCGTTGTCCCGGGCCAGCAGGCCGCCGTTCCCGGCGCGGAGGATCTGGTTGTAGACGCCCCAGCCGCCGCCGATGGCCTTGCGGGCGCCGAACGGCTTGTTCTTGTCGCCCGTGCCGGCGTAGAACCACAGCGTGCCGGCGGTGTCGCGGGCGTACAGGTCGGCCTTGCCGTCGCCGGTGCCGTCGCCGAGGCCGACGAGCTGGTCGTAGGCGCCCCAGCCGTTGCCGACCAGGATGCGGGAGCCGAGCGGCGCGGAGGCGCTGCCGGTGGCCAGGTACAGGTACAGCGCGCCGTCCGGGGTGCGGGCGATCACGTCGGCGCGGCCGTCGCCGTTCACGTCGCCGGGCGAGGTGACCTTGTTGTAGATCTGCCAGCCGCCGCCCACCACCGAGGAGTACGGGGTGCCGGTCGCGTCGGCGTCGGTGTACAGGGTGAGCGTGCCGCTCTCGGAGAGGACGAGCACCTCGGGCTCGGCCGTGCTGCCGCCCTGGTTGCCGATCGGGATGACGTCCTTCGCGACGTCCTCGTAGCGGAAGAGGTCGAAGAGGTCACCGTTGCCGGAGGACGTGTTCGAGTAGAGCTCGCCGTCCACGCCGCGGAAGATGATGTCCTCGGCGCCGTCGAGGTCCAGGTCGGACAGCAGCGGAGACGCCGCCGCGACCGCGGCCGCGCCGGCGCGGGAGGCGTCCTTACCGGCTCGGGCGACGTCCTTCTTCGGGAGCGTCAGCTTCGGCGGCGTGAAGGAGGGCTTCGCCTTCTCGACCGACGGGACCGGCGCAGGGGTGTCGGCGGACGCGGGGCCCGCGAGGAGCATGCCGGCCGAGAGGGCGAGCGCGGTGCAGGCGGCGACACGGCGGGAACGAGTGGACTTCAGGAAATACAAGAGATCCCCCCCAGGGATCAGAGGTTCGACAGAACCACACAGGGGGGCTCGTACAGCGTCGGACGGCATCGGCGCAGGCGGGTGGGCATGCGGAGACGGCATCGTCCGACGGTCGGACACCCCCCCGGATGTTGAAAGTGAGTCTACCTACCGGGGAGGTTTGTGCCAGAGCTTTACTCTCCGGATCCGACGGCGGTGGGCCGCCCCCGGCCGCGGTCAGTTCTTCCGGTGCCCTATCAACCGCGGCTTCGGCTCCAGACCGTCGAGACCGTGCCAGGCCAGATTCACCAGATGCGCCGCGACCTCCGCCTTCTTCGGCTTGCGGACGTCCAGCCACCACTGACCCGTCAGCGCCACACTGCCCACCAACGCCTGCGCGTACAGCGGCGCCAGCTTCGGGTCGAACCCCCGGGCCTTGAACTCCAGGCCCAGGATGTCCTCCACCTGCGTGGCGATGTCACTGATCAGCGACGCGAACGTGCCCGTCGACTGCGCCACCGGGGAGTCCCGTACGAGGATCCGGAAACCGTCCGTGTAGTTCTCGATGTAGTCGAGCAGCGCGAACGCCGCCTGCTCCAGGAGCTCCCGCGGATGCCCCGCCGTCAGCGCGCCCGTCACCCCGTCGAGGAGCTGGCGCATCTCCCGGTCGACCACGACCGCGTACAGCCCCTCCTTGCCCCCGAAGTGCTCGTACACCACCGGCTTGGAGACCCCGGCCTTCGCCGCGATCTCCTCCACCGACGTGCCCTCGAAGCCCTTCGCGGCGAAGAGCGTCCGGCCGATGTCCAGCAGCTGCTCCCGGCGCTCCGCGCCTGTCATCCGCACCCGGCGGCCCCGCCGGGGCTTCTGCTCGCCGCTGCCGGTGCCACTGGTCCTGCCGTCGATCGCCACGTCTTCCATCATGCCGCGTCAGCGGGCGCGCTCTGGCGGCGGGCCGCGATGCGCTCCTTCGCCGGCCAGCGCACGTCGTACGCCCAGCCCGCCAGCTCGAACCAGCGGATCAGCCGCGCGCTGGAGTCGACCTGGCCGCGCAGCACCCCGTGCCGGGCGGACGTCGGGTCCGCGTGGTGCAGGTTGTGCCAGGACTCGCCGCAGGACAGCACCGCCAGCCACCACACGTTCCCCGAACGGTCCCGCGACTTGAACGGACGCTTGCCCACCGCGTGGCAGATCGAGTTGATCGACCAGGTCACGTGGTGCAGCAGCGCGACCCGCACCAGCGAACCCCAGAAGAACGCGGTGAACGCGCCCCACCAGGACATCGTCACCAGACCGCCCACCAGCGGCGGGATCGCCAGTGACAGCATCGTCCAGAAGATGAAGTCACGGGAGATCCGCCGGATCGCCGGGTCCTTGATCAGATCGGGCGCGTACTTCGCCTGCGGCGTCCGCTCCTCGTCGAACATCCAGCCGATGTGCGCCCACCACAGGCCCTTCATCAGCGCCGGCACCGTCTCGCCGAAACGCCACGGCGAGTGCGGGTCGCCCTCCGCGTCCGAGAACTTGTGGTGCTTGCGGTGGTCCGCCACCCAGCGCACCAGCGGACCCTCCACCGCGAGCGAACCCATGATCGCGAGCGCGATCCGCAACGGCCGCTTGGCCTTGAACGAACCATGGGTGAAGTAGCGGTGGAAGCCGATCGTGATGCCGTGGCAGCCGATGTAGTACATCGCCACCAGCAGACCCAGGTCGAGCCACGACACGCCGCCCCAGCTCCAGGCCAGCGGAACCGCCGCGATCAGGGCGACGAAGGGCACCGTGATGAACAGCAGCAGCGTGATCTGCTCGATCGATCGCTTCTTGTCCCCGCCGAGCGTGCCGGAGGGGAGCGGGTCCTGTTCGGTTTCGAGCAACTCAGGACTGATGGTCATACGTGTCCCCTGGGGATGAAGGGATGAGGGATGAAACGGAGCGGAAGGGTATGAAGAGAGCGCGAGGCTACGCCTCCGTAACCTACGGCGTCGTAAGTATGGCAGCGCCGTGGCGCGCGGCAAGGGGGCACAAGACGACCCTGGCCGCCGACCACAATGTGGACACCTATCCTGGGTGCGTCGGACAGCGCGGTCCGCAAGCCTCCAGTACCCCTCCAGACGTGCTCAAACACTGCAAGGAGCCGCACCTGTGAGCAGTGCCGACCAGACCCCCACCGCCAGCACCGAGCTGCGCGCCGACATCCGCCGACTGGGCGATCTCCTCGGCGAGACCCTCGTCCGCCAGGAGGGCCACGAACTCCTCGACCTCGTCGAGCGGGTCCGCAGCCTCACCCGCGAGGACGGCGAGGCCGCCGCCGAGCTGCTCCGCGGCGTCGAGCTCGAGACCGCCGCCAAGCTGGTACGCGCCTTCTCCACCTACTTCCACCTCGCGAACGTCACCGAGCAGGTCCACCGCGGCCGCGAGATGCGCGAGAAGCGCGCCGCCGAGGGCGGCCTCCTCGCCCGCACCGTCGACATGCTCAAGGACGGCGACCCCGAGCACGTCCGCGAGACCGTCAAGAACCTCAACGTCCGGCCCGTCTTCACCGCGCACCCCACCGAAGCCGCCCGGCGCTCCGTCCTGAACAAGCTGCGCCGCATCGCCGCCCTCCTGGAGACCCCGGTCATCGAGGCCGACCGGCGCCGCCACGACCTGCGGCTCGCCGAGAACATCGACCTCATCTGGCAGACCGACGAACTCCGGGTCGTCCGGCCCGAGCCCGCCGACGAGGCCCGCAACGCCATCTACTACCTCGACGAGCTGCACGCCGGAGCCGTCGGCGACGTCCTCGAGGACCTCGCCGCCGAGCTGGAGCGCGTCGGCGTCGAACTCCCCGCCGGAACCCGCCCGCTCACCTTCGGCACCTGGATCGGCGGCGACCGCGACGGCAACCCCAACGTCACCCCCCAGGTGACCAGGGACGTCCTGATCCTCCAGCACGAGCACGGCATCACCGACGCCCTGGAGCTCGTCGACTACCTGCGCGGACTGCTCTCCAACTCCATCCGCTACGCGGGAGTCACCCAGGAACTCCTGGACTCCCTCCAGCGCGACCTGGAACTCCTCCCGGAGATCAGCCCCCGCTACAAGCGCCTCAACGCCGAGGAGCCGTACCGCCTCAAGGCCACCTGCATCCGGCAGAAGCTCGTCAACACCCGCGAGCGCCTCGCCTCCGGCACCCCCCACCAGGACGGCCGCGACTACCTCGGCACCGCCGAGCTCGTCCACGACCTCACCCTGATCCAGACCTCGCTGCGCGAGCACCGCGGCGCGCTCTTCGCCGACGGCCGGATGGACCGCACCATCCGCACGCTCTCCGCCTTCGGCCTCCAGCTCGCCACCATGGACGTCCGCGAGCACGCCGACGCCCACCACCACGCCCTCGGGCAGCTCTTCGACCGCCTCGGCGAAGAGTCCTGGCGGTACGCCGACATGCCGCGCGACTACCGGCAGAAGCTCCTCGCCAAGGAGCTCCGCTCGCGCCGCCCGCTGGCCCCGACCCCGGCCCCGCTCGACGCCGCAGGCGAGAAGACCCTCGGTGTCTTCCACACCATCAAGGAAGCCTTCGAGCGCTTCGGCCCCGAGGTCATCGAGTCCTACATCATCTCGATGTGCCAGGGCGCCGACGACGTCTTCGCCGCCGCCGTCCTCGCCCGCGAGGCCGGTCTGATCGACCTGCACGGCGGCTGGGCCAAGATCGGCATCGTGCCGCTCCTGGAGACCACCGACGAGCTCAAGGCCGCCGACGTCATCCTCGACGGCATGCTCGCCGACCCCTCCTACCGCCGCCTCGTCTCGCTCCGCGGCGACGTCCAGGAGGTCATGCTCGGCTACTCGGACTCCTCCAAGTTCGGCGGCATCACCACGAGCCAGTGGGAGATCCACCGGGCCCAGCGCCGCCTCCGCGACGTGGCCCACCGCTACGGCGTACGGCTCCGCCTCTTCCACGGCCGCGGCGGCACCGTCGGCCGCGGCGGCGGCCCCTCGCACGACGCGATCCTCGCCCAGCCCTGGGGCACCCTGGAGGGCGAGATCAAGGTGACCGAGCAGGGCGAGGTCATCTCCGACAAGTACCTCATCCCGTCCCTGGCCCGCGAGAACCTCGAACTGACCGTCGCCGCCACCCTGCAGGCCTCCGCCCTGCACACCGCGCCGCGCCAGTCCGACGAGGCCCTGGCCCGCTGGGACGCGGCCATGGACACCGTCTCGGACGCCGCCCACACCGCGTACCGCACGCTCGTCGAGGACCCCGGCCTGCCGGCGTACTTCCTCGCCTCCACCCCCGTCGACCAGCTCGCCGACCTGCACCTGGGCTCGCGGCCCGCCCGCCGCCCCGGCTCGGGAGTCTCCCTCGACGGACTCCGTGCCATCCCCTGGGTGTTCGGCTGGACCCAGTCCCGCCAGATCGTCCCCGGCTGGTTCGGCGTCGGCTCCGGCCTCAAGGCGCTGCGCGAGGCGGGCCTCGACCCGGTCCTCGGCGAGATGTACGAGCACTGGCACTTCTTCCGCAACTTCCTCTCCAACGTCGAGATGACGCTGGCGAAGACCGACCTGCGGATCGCCCGCCACTACGTCGACACCCTGGTCCCCGACGACCTCAAGCACGTCTTCGACGCCATCGAGGCCGAGCACGCGCTGACCGTCGCCGAGGTCCTCAAGGTCACCGGCGGCGAGAAGCTCCTGGACTCCAACCCGGTGCTCCAGCAGACCTTCGCCATCCGCGACGCCTACCTGGACCCGATCTCCTACCTCCAGGTCGCCCTCCTCGCCCGCCAGCGCGGCGCCGCCGAGCGCGGCGAGGAACCGGACCCGCTGCTCGCACGGGCCCTGCTCCTCACCGTGAACGGCGTCGCGGCGGGCCTGCGCAACACCGGCTGACGCCCGGCCGCACCAGAACGGTGCCCCCGTGGAGACTCTCCACGGGGGCACCGGTGCGTGGCGGGACGTGCGCGGCCGCACCCCTCAGAGCGCGAAGAACGCCGCCACGAGCAGCGCGGCCCCCGCCACCGCCATCGACCACGCCGTCCTCGGCAGCCGCAGACCACCGCCGATCAGCGGCGCGGCGAGGACCAGAGCCCCGCCCAGCGGCAGCCAGGCGTGCAGCCCGCCGCCCCAGCCCGTCCGCACTCCCTCGTCCGTGCCCGGCTTCACCACCACCGGGATCGTCACGCCCCGCTCCGCCGCCACCGAACGCGCGATCGTCAGCGTCCGGCGGGGCGAGGAGGCGTCCTCGGGGGCGTACCGGCCGCTGCAGGTGTCATCGGTGCAGCCGGTGACCGTCAGCGTGCCGTGCTCGCGGCCCTTGGCGAGCAGGACGTGCTGGGCCGAGTTCCAGGAGGTCCAGGCGCCCGCGACCACGAGGAGGAGGGCGACCAGGGCCATGGCGGCGTTACGGACGTGCGTCATGACCCGCGATCGTACAGTCGTACCGCGCGAGTCCCACCGGCCTCAGGAGTTGTACGCGGACTGAGCCCGCTCCAGACCCTCCGCCACCAGGCACTCCACCGAGTCCGCCGCCCGGTCCACGAACCAGTCCAGGTCCTTGCGCTCCGTCGACGAGAAGTCCTTCAGGACGAAGTCCGCCACCTGCATCCGGCCCGGCGGACGCCCGATCCCGCACCGCACCCGGTGGTACTCCGCGCCCATCGACTTCGTCATCGACTTCAGACCGTTGTGCCCGTTGTCGCCGCCGCCGATCTTCAGCCGCAGCACCCCGTAATCGATGTCCAGCTCGTCGTGGATCGCCACGATGTGCGCCGTCGGCACCTTGTAGAAGTCGCGCAGCGCCGTCACCGGTCCACCCGACAGGTTCATGTACGACATCGGCTTCGCGAGCACCACCCGGCGGCTCGCCGGTCCCGGCGGGCCCATCCGGCCTTCGACGACCTGCGCCTGGGCCTTCCCCGCCCGCTTGAAGGAGCCCCGCATCCGCTCCGCGAGCAGGTCCACCACCATGAACCCGATGTTGTGCCGGTTGGCCGCGTACTCCGGCCCGGGATTGCCGAGGCCGACGATCAGCCAGGGCGCGTTCGCGTCATCGGTCATGTGCGTCGGGTCTCCTCGTCCAGCTACGTCCAGATACGGAAAAACGGGGTGACGGGCCGTGCGGCCCGTCACCCCGTCACGTCAGGCAGAGCCTACGGCTCAGACCTCGGCGCCCTCGGCGGCCTCGGTCTCGGCCTCGGCGGCCGGCTCCTCGGCCTGCGCGGCCAGGACCTGTAGGACGACGGCCTCGGCGTCGGTCACCAGGGTCGAGCCCTTCGGCAGGGTGATGTCACCGGCGAGGACGGAGGCACCGGCCTCCAGGCCCTCCACGGAGACCGTGACGGCCTCGGGGAGGTGGGTGGCCTCGGCCTCGACGGAGAGGGTGCTCAGCACGTGCTCGAGCAGGTTGCCACCGGCGGCGAGCTCGCCCTCGGCCTGCACGGGGATCTCGACGGTGACCTTCTCGCCGCGCTTCACGAGGAGCAGGTCGACGTGGACGAGGAAGCCCTTGATGGCGTCACGCTGGACGGCCTTCGGGATCGCCAGCTCGTTCTTGCCGTCGATGTCCAGCGAGAGCAGGACGTTCGGCGTACGCAGGGCCAGGCCCAGCTCGTGGGCCGGGAGGGTGATGTGCGCCGGCTCGGAACCGTGGCCGTAGACGACCGCGGGAACCTGGCTGTCGCGGCGGATGGAACGGGCGGCGCCCTTGCCGAACTCGGTGCGGACGGCAGCGGCGATCTTGACCTCGGACATGTGCACTCCTCGTAGAAAGGTGACGAAAGAACTGGTCACCCGGCCACGACTGGCGATGGCCTGCTACGAAGAGCGCGTCGATAACGGACCGCCGTGACCCTGTACATCCGTACGGGTACGGCCTCCCTCGCCGAGCAACTACGGCAGTCTACCGGCCCGCCGCCCCACCACCCAATTCGATCACCCCGGGCCCCGGGGACACGGCGGAGGGCCGCTCCCACGAACGGGGAAACGGCCCTCACACCAGCAGTACAGCCGAGGCTCAGTGCTCCTCAGTGCTCTTCTCAGTGCTCTTCGAAGAGGCTCGTCACCGAACCGTCCTCGAACACCTCGCGCACCGCGCGCGCGATCGTCGGCGCGATCGACAGCACCGTGATCTTGTCCAGCTCCAGCGCGCCCGGCACCGGCAGCGTGTCCGTGAACACGAACTCGCTCACCTTGGAGTTCTTCAGGCGGTCGGCCGCAGGACCCGACAGGATGCCGTGCGTGGCCGTCACGATGACGTCCTCCGCGCCGTGCGCGAACAGGGCGTCCGCCGCGGCGCAGATCGTGCCGCCGGTGTCGACCATGTCGTCCACCAGGACGCAGACGCGGCCCTTCACGTCACCGACGACCTCGTGCACGGTGACCTGGTTGGCGACGTCCTTGTCACGGCGCTTGTGCACGATCGCCAGCGGCGCGTCCAGGCGGTCGCACCAGCGGTCGGCGACCCGCACGCGGCCCGCGTCAGGGGAGACGATCGTCAGCTTGGAGCGGTCGACCTTCGCACCCACGTAGTCCGCGAGCACCGGCAGCGCCGACAGGTGGTCCACCGGGCCGTCGAAGAAGCCCTGGATCTGGTCCGTGTGCAGGTCGACCGTCAGGATGCGGTCCGCACCGGCCGTCTTCAGCATGTCCGCGACCAGACGCGCCGAGATCGGCTCGCGGCCGCGGTGCTTCTTGTCCTGACGGGCGTAGCCGTACGACGGGATGATCACGGTGATGCTCCGGGCCGAGGCCCGCTTCAGAGCATCGATCATGATCAGCTGCTCCATGATCCACTTGTTGATCGGAGCCGTGTGGCTCTGGATCAGGAAGCAGTCCGCGCCACGGGCCGACTCCTGGAAGCGGACGTAGATCTCACCGTTGGCGAAGTCGAACGCCTTGGTCGGAACGAGGCCGACGCCCAGCTGGTGCGCGACCTCCTCGGCCAGCTCGGGGTGGGCGCGGCCGGAGAAGAGCATCAGCTTCTTCTCGCCGGTCGTCTTGATCCCGGTCACAGCACTGTCTCCTCAGACGTGTTGTCTGGCCGCGTTCCACGAGCTGTCGTGCGCGTGTGCGAGCCAGCCGAATTTGTGTGCACGTATCACGGTACGCCGAGTTCGACGTACCCGTTTCCGGTCAGCTTTCGCCGGCGGAGTCCTCCGAGGCGGCCTGAGCGGCCTGCGCGGCAGCGCTGCCGGGACGCTTCCGGGCCACCCAACCCTCGATATTCCGCTGCTGGCCCCGGGCGACGGCGAGCGAGCCGGCCGGCACGTCCTTCGTGATCACGGACCCCGCGGCGGTGTACGCGCCGTCCCCGATCGTGATGGGAGCCACAAACATGTTGTCCGACCCGGTCCGGCAGTGCGACCCGATCGTGGTGTGGTGCTTCGCCTCCCCGTCGTAGTTCACGAAGACGCTCGCCGCGCCGATGTTCGTGTACTCGCCGATCGTGGCGTCGCCCACGTACGACAGATGGGGGACCTTGGTGCCCTCGCCGATCGTCGAGTTCTTCATCTCGACGTACGTGCCGGCCTTCGACTTCCGGCCGAGGTTCGTGCCCGGACGGAGGTACGCGAACGGCCCCACGGAGGCGCCCTCGCCGATGACGGCGGAGTCGGCGACGGCGTTGTCCACCCGGGCGCCCTTCTCCACGCGGGTGTCCTTCAGGCGCGTGTTCGGGCCGACCACGGCGTCCTCGCCGATGTGCGTCGCCCCCAGGAGCTGCGTACCGGGCAGGAGGACGGCGTCGGGCTCGAAGGTCACGGTCACGTCCACGAACACGGACGCGGGGTCGACCACGGTCACACCGGCGAGCATGGCCCGCTCGATCAGCCGCTGGTTCAGCAGGGCGCGGGCCTCGGCGAGCTGCACCCGGTTGTTGATCCCGAGGATCTCGCGGTGGTCGCCGGCGACGGAGGCGCCGACGCGGTGCCCGGCCTCGCGCAGGATGCTCAGCACGTCGGTGAGGTACTCCTCGCCCTGGCTGTTGTCCGTCCGGACCTTGCCGAGGGCGTCGGCGAGCAGCTGCCCGTCGAAGGCGAACACGCCGGAGTTGATCTCCCGGATCGCCCGCTGCCCGTCGGTGGCGTCCTTGTGCTCGACGATCTCGGTCACGGCCCCGGTCGCGTCCCGCACGATCCGCCCGTACCCGGTGGAGTCCGGGACCTCGGCGCTCAGCACGGTGACGGCGTTGCCGTCGGCGGCGTGGGTGTCGGCGAGGGCGCGCAGCGTCTCGCCGGACAGCAGCGGGGTGTCGCCGCAGACGACGACCACGGTCCCCTCGGGCGCCTGCCCGAGCTCCTCCAGGGCCATCCGCACCGCGTGCCCGGTGCCGTTCTGCTCCTCCTGGACGGCGGTGCGGGTCCCGGCGTAGTGCTCCTCCAGGTGCCCCTTCACCAGCTCGCGGGCGTGCCCGACGACCACGACGAGGTGCTCGGGCTGCAACTCCCGGGCGGCGGAGACGACATGCCCGACGAGCGAGCGCCCGGCGATGTCGTGGAGGACCTTGGGGGTCTTCGACTTCATGCGGGTGCCCTCACCCGCTGCGAGGACGACGACGGCTGCCGGGCGATTGGCGCTCACGGGAATGCCCTTCGGCTTTGGGTGGTGGACGCACGAAGGATACCGGGGGGCAAGGGGGCGGACATGAGCGCGGGTCCTGACCGTGGTGGTCAGGACCCGGATGAAGAAGCTCCCCCGCCAGGACTCGAACCCGGACATAAGGCACCAAAAGCCTCAGTGCTGCCAATTACACCACAGGGGATGGCGTACAGGGTTGAAACGGACAAAGCGTCGGTCTCCTGCCCCGGCGGCCTCCACTATGCCGTACCGAGCGGCTTCGACGCGACGGTGTTCGCCGCGGCGCCGCCGGGGCTCGCCCGTAGGGTGGTGGGTATGACCGCAACGGGGGCAGACCGGGACGCCGTGGGCGTCGGGAGCTGGTGGTGGTGGGGGAGACGGCGGAGTGCCGTGCTCGACGGGGGGCTCGCCCTCGTGTCCGCCGTCGAGTGCGCGTTCGAAGGGGGGCGGTTCGCCGAGGAGGCCTCGCTGCCCCTGCCCCTCGGGGTGCTGTTCGGGTTCCTCGTCGGGTCCGTGCTGCTCGTCCGCCGGCGGTGGCCCATCGGCGTCGTCCTCGTCTCGATCGCCGTGACGCCCGCCGAGATGGGCTTCCTCATGGGGATCGTCGGGCTGTACTCGCTCGCCGCCTCCGAGGTGCCCCGCCGGATCACCGCCCTGCTCGCCGGCCTCTCGACGGTCGCCGTGTTCGTCGTGACCGCGGTCCGGATGCGGCAGGACGTCGCCCGGGCCGAGATCGACCCGAGCGGCTGGTACGTGCCCGTCGTCTCGCTCTTCATGACCCTCGGGCTCAACGCGCCGCCGCTGCTCTTCGGCCTCTACATAGGGGCGCGCCGCCGGCTCATGGAGAGTCTGCGGGAGCGGGCGGACAGCCTGGAGCAGGAGCTGTCGCTCCTCGCGGACCGGGCGGAGCAGCGGGCGCAGTGGGCGCGGCAGGAGGAGCGGACCCGGATCGCCCGTGAGATGCACGACGTGGTGGCGCACCGGGTGTCGCTGATGGTGGTGCACGCGGCGGCGCTGCAGGCGGTGGCGTTGAAGGATCCGCAGAAGGCCGTGCGCAACGCCGCCCTGGTGGGGGACATGGGGCGGCAGGCGTTGACCGAGCTGCGGGAGATGCTGGGGGTGCTGCGGGAGGGGGCCGCTCCGCCGGCCCCCGCTCCGGTGCCGTTGGCGGCCGTCGGGCGGGCCGCCGCGGCCGCGGCGGTGGCCGCCGCCGAGGACGGGCCGTCCCTGGAGGCGCTGGAGGGGCTGTGCGAGCAGTCCCGGCTGGCCGGGGCGGTGGTGGAGCTGGTCGTCGTCGGTGACGCGCGGGCCTATCCGCCGGAGGTGGAGCGCACGGCGTACCGCGTGGTGCAGGAGGCGCTGACCAACGTCCACAAGCACGCGGCGGGCGCCGCGGTCGTGGTGCGGCTCGCGCACCGGGAGGCCGAGGTCGCGATGCAGGTGGAGAACGGCCCGTGTCCCACGGACGCGGGCGTCGCCGACGTTCGGCTGCCGAGCGGCGGGAACGGGCTCGTCGGCATGCGGGAGCGCGTGCTGCGGCTCGGCGGGGTGTTCGTCTCCGGGGCGACCGACGCGGGCGGTTTCAAGGTGTCGGCGGTGCTGCCGACGGTCAGCCCGCCGTCAGGCGGGTCGGCTGCGCGCCCGTGACGAGGGTCGAGAGCGCCGTGTCGATGTCCTTGCCGAGGTACCAGTCGCCCGCGTGGTCGAGGCTGTAGACCCGTCCCTCCATGTCCATGGCGAGGATCGCCTGGTGGTCGCCCTCCTCGCCGAGCGGCGCGAGCTCCGTGTCCAGGGCGCGGCCGAGGTCCCCGAGGGTGCGGGAGAGGTGGAGTCCGGCGAGCGGGTCGAAGCGGACGGCGGCGGGCGCTATCTGGCGTCCGTGGCCGGGTGCGCTGATCCGCAGGCCGCCGAACTCGGCCCAGGCCTCGACGACGGCGGGGAAGACGCTGTGCCGGTGGCCCGCGGGGGAGAGGTGGGCGCGCAGGGTGTCGGCCCATTCCTCGGCGAGCTTGATGTCCCAGCGGCCGGGCTGCCAGCCGGCCTCGCGGAGGGCGGCGTCGACGTTGACCGGGAACCGGGTGGTGCTGTGGTGGTCGGGCATGAGCGTGCGGTCAGCCGTTCTCGACAGGCGTGGTGGGGTCGACGGTGCGGACGCCGAAGTGGGCGAGCATCGCCGTACAGGAGCGGCAGGGTGCGGCGTAGCCGCCGTGCAGGGGGTCGCCGTCCTCGCGGATGTGCCGTGCGGTGAGCTTGGCGTGTTTGAGGGAGCGGCGGGCCTCGCCGGGGGTGAGCGGTTTGCGCTGGGCGCGCTTGGAGCGGGCGTTCTCGGTGGCGGTGAGGTGCCGGGAGAGCAGGATCGCCTCGGGACAGCGTCCGGTGAAGCGTTCGCGCTGGCCGCTGGTGAGGGTGTCCAGGAAGTCCTGGACGAGTGCGTGCAGGGCGGGCGGCCGGTCGCCGCGGCCGGCGGTGCACGTGAGGGTCGTCTCGCCGCGGACGGAGAGCGCGGCCCCGACGGTGGGGAGGATGCCGTCGCGGCGCTGACGCAGTAACGGCGCGCGCGTGGTGTCGGCGCTGCTGCTCCAGTTGAGGCGTGGGTCACCCTGTGTGGGTGTCGGTGCTGCGTGCATGGTGCTGGTCTTCCCCTCCTGCAATCCCCCGAGTTGCGTGGACAGCCTGCCAAATAGGGAGCCATATGGGGAAGCTGGGGCGCTGAAACGCCGCTTCGGTGTGTCGGAATCATGGTGCACCTGTCATGGCGTCGTGACAGTTGGTGACCGTCGGATCGGGCCGGTTCGGGCTCTTGTGCCAGCGCATAGGCTGTGCGGCATCAGTCAGGAGCAGCCAGCGGCTGCGGGTAGTAGCAGTCAGCGACGCCAGTGCAGGGGGCAACCGCCATGACGACAGGTCGGCTCGGGCAGGACACCGCGCCACCGAACGCCGCCTATGCCGGGCAGGTCGTGCACTTCCCGGACCCGGTCCGGGCCTCCCGGCATCCGCGAGGGGTGCGGGTGGACGAGTTCGGGCATCCGGACTTCTCGCCGTACGCGCGCGCGGCGGCGGAGATCGCCGAACCGCCGGAGGGTTTCGGCGTCGACGAGCTGCGGCTCACGGACTACGTGTCGGCGAACGCGGCGATGGCGGCGACCGGTCATGAGCTGTGGGACACGATCCCGTCGGTGGCGACGCCGCACGGCTGGACCTGGCACCACGTGGCCCGCAGTCGTCGGATGGAGCTGGTCCCGGTCGAGGTGAAGGCGCTGCTGCGCCATCACGGCGGGGTGGCGACGGCCGCCGTCGACCACATGAAGCGGGGCACGCGTCCGCTGCAGGAGACCCGGCCGGCGCACTTCGGGCTGCCGAAGGGCCTGGTGTCGGTGTCGGAGCAGCAGTTGCAGGGTGTCGAGGAGGATCTCGGCTACCGGCTTCCGGGCGCGTACCGCTCGTTCCTGCGGGCGGCCGGCGGGTGCGCCCCGGTGGGTGCGGCGCTCGACGCGGAGCTGGGGCTCCTGGTCGACCAGCCGTTCTTCACGGTGCGGGAGGAGGCGGGGGTCAACGACCTCGTCTACGTCAACAAGTGCCTCCGTGACCATCTGACCAAGGACTATCTGGGCGTGGCGTTCGTCCAGGGCGGTCTGGTCGCGCTGAAGGTGCGGGGTGAGGGGGTCGGTTCGGTGTGGTTCTGCGCGTACGACGACGCCCGGGACTCCGGCGAGGTCGCGGCGGGCTGGTCGGTGGGTGAGCGGGTGGAGCGGCTGCTGCTGCCCTGTGGTGCGGACTTCGACGCGTTTCTGCAGCGGCTCGCGGGCAATCCGCCGGAGCTGGAGACGGTGGCGAACCTGATGGTGGACGGTGGCTTCGCGCGTGCGGTGCCGGTCGTCCCGGTGGGGGAGTGAGTGGGCTGTGGTGACGTTCGCGCAGGCGCAGGAGCGCGCCGAGGAATGGATCAACGGCGACCTGCCGGCGTATCAGCACCGTGAGGTGCGGGTGCGGGAGTTCGAGCTGGGGTTCGTGGTGTGGGCGGAGGACCGCGAGGGCGGTCCGACGTCGGACGGCGGGCGCCAGCGGCTGGTGATCGCCCGGGACAGCGGTGAGGCGACGCTGTGGCCGGGGCTGCCGGTGGGTGAGGTGATCCGCCGGTACGAGGAGGAGTACGGGACGTCGGAGGACGTTCCGGCGCAGGCGGCCGTGCCGGCGGCGCGGATCGATCTGAACCAGACGTCGTTCCTGCTGAGTCCGCCGGAGTGGCTGCAGGACGCGGCGGACCGGATCGGGCTGCCGAAGCAGCCGAACGCCTCGCAGGAGAGCGGGATCCCGGAGGCGTCCGAGGACGACGCGTCGGAGCCGGTGGCGGCGGCGGAGACGGGGCCCTCGGCCTCGGTCGCCTCCTCTTCCTCCGCGTCGGAGGGTGCGGGGGTGTCCGCGGTGGCGGGTGGCCTCGCGTACGAGCCGACCGCGATGGACGGGGTTCCGGCGGGGACGCCGGGTGTGGGCGCGGGTGTGGGCGCGGGTGTGGCTCCGGCCTCCGCGGCCCAGGCTCCGGCTCCCGCTCCCGCGGCCCATGCTCCGGCCCCCGCGGCTCCGGCGGCCCAGGCTCCGGTGACCGCTGCCGCTGCGGCCCCCGCCGCGCCGGTCGCGCCGCCGGCCGCGCCCCCGGCTCCGCCCGCGTCCGGGCCGGCGCCCGGTCCCGCGCCGACTCCGCCGCCCGCGCCGAGCCCGTGGGCCGATGCCAACGCGAGTTCCGGTGGCGCGGACGGCGCGGTGCCGCTGCCCGCGACCGTGTTCGCGCCCGCGCTGTCGGGGACGGACGACGAGGACACCCCGCCGCCGCAGGTGGGTGCCGACGCGCCGACCGCTCTGATGAAGGGCGGCAGCGCGCTGCCGCCGACCGCCGTGGCGCCCCGGCTCGACCCGGCCGCGCCGCCGCCGGGCGGTGCCGCGCCGACCCCGCCGTCCGCGCCGCACGCTCCCGCGCCTCCGCAGGCCGCGGGTCCCGGCACGCCGCCGCCCCCCGCGCCCGCGCCCTCGGCGCCGGGTGCCCGTGACATCGCGGACGAGGCGACCAGCAAGGCCGCGCTGCCGCCGAAGAGCGGGCGCGGACCGGCGGCGCCCCCGCCGCCGCCGGGAGCGCCGGGCGTCCCCGGCGGTTCGTCGGGTGCGGGTGCGTACATCCCCACCCAGCTGGTGTCGCAGCTTGGTCCCGAGGGGCCCAGGCCGCCCGCGCAGCCGGGTCCGCCCGGTCCGCCGCCCGCCCCGGCCCCGCCCGGTCCGCCGACGCCGCCGCAGCCCGTGCACCACGCGGCGACGATGCTGGCGCACCCGAACCAGGGCGGTCCGGGCGCGCCTCCGCCGCCGCCCCCGCCGCCGGGTGTGCCCGGCACGCCCGCGGGCGGTCTGGAGCACGCCGCGACGATGCTGGCCCACCCGGGTCCGGCCGGTCCGGCGGCGCCGCAGCCCCCGGGGCCGCCGGCTCCGCCGCCGCCGCTGCACGGCGGTCACGCACCGCCGCCCGCACCGGGTCCCGTACCGGGTCCGGGTCCTGGTCCCGTGCCCGGGGCCGTACCTCCCGCGTACGGCTATCCGCATCCGGCGGGTCAGCCGACGGTCGGTCCCGGCTACCAGGCGGTGCTGCGCTATCGCGCGCCCGACGGGTCGGAGGCGCAGATCATCCGGCGTTCGGCGCCGGGCACCCCGCATCCGGAGTGGCAGATCCTGCACGAGCTGCGCGCGATGAACGTGCCGCCGCAGCAGGTGCTGGAACTGCACACGGAGCTGGAGTCCTGCGAGCTGCCGGGTGGTTACTGCGCGCGGATGATCCGGGAGACCTGGCCGCAGGCGCGGATCACCAGCATCGCCCCGTACGGTCGTGATCACGCGGGCCGTCAGCAGGGCATGCAGCAACTCCTGACCCATCAGGGTGAGTTGCACCAGGTCGCGGACGGTCCCGCGCGGCCGGCGCCGGTGCGGGCGCCGCTGCCGCAGGTGCAGCCGGCGCCGCCGGTTCCGCCGGAGGCGATCGCGCAGGAGCTGGCCGGGGCGTTCGGTCCCGGCATCCTCCGCTTCGACCAGCGCGCGGTGTCGCGGCAGGGCGTGCCGGAACTGGTGGCGCGCACGCTGGTGTGGGCGGGTCTGCCGGCGGACTTCGGGCCGTTCTTCTGGGCGCAGCCCGCGGTGCCG
The DNA here is from genome assembly GCF_001905825.1 of Streptomyces sp. CB02009. Classification (GTDB taxonomy): domain Bacteria; phylum Actinomycetota; class Actinomycetes; order Streptomycetales; family Streptomycetaceae; genus Streptomyces. The sequence continues at coordinate 199,426 of NZ_LIVV01000009.1, read as the reverse complement.
GTGGTGCCGACGCTGGCGGAGCTCGCGGCGCAGCGGCAGGTCCAGGCCGCGCCGGACGCGAGCTCGTACCTGGTGCTCGGTTCGGACTTCGGCCGGGCGATCTGCGTCCAGTACGGGACCGCGCACATCGTGGCGGTGCCGGTGGAGGCCGGTCCCGGCGGGCAGCCGGTGCCGCCGCAGTTCGTGAACACCGGGCTGCCGGAGTTCACGCGTGCGATGGCGCTGCTCGGCCGGATGTGGCGGCTGCGGTTCGGGCTGAACCCGGAGCAGGCGGGCCGCTGGACGGTCGACTTCCAGGCGCAGCTGGCGATGCTGGACCCGGCGGCGCTGTCGTCGCCGGAGAACTGGTGGTCGGTGCTGCTCGAGCAGATGTGGGACGGGCTTCTGTAGAAGGTGGGGGCGGGTTTTCCCGCCGACGCCGCTGGACAGACTCTGCTGGACAGAATGTGATGAAAGGCGCTCGACGTGTATGCACGTTGGGCGTCTTTTGTCCGTTCTGATGCAGCATCCTGGACGTTCGGGTCGGGCACAGGGAAGGGGCGCCAGGGATGAGTTTCGCTGTCGGACGGGGGCGCGGGTACCGGCCCGAGCAGGTCGACCGCCATCTCGCCGCGCTCTCCCAGGACCGCGACGGCGCCTGGGAGCGGGCCGCGCGGCTCACCGTCCTCGCGAAGGAGATGGAGACCGAGGCGGCGCGGCTGCGCGCGGCCGTCGAGGCGTTGGTGCCGCACCGGTACGAGACCCTCGGCGACCGGGCGGGGAAGATCCTGGAGCTGGCGGAGCTGGAGGACGAGACGCTCGTACGGGCCGCGGAGGCGGCGGCGCAGTCCCTCGCGGAGGCGGCCGAGGAGGCGGGCCGGGAGGCGGCGGAGGCCGCGCGGGCCTACGCGGAGGGCGTCCGGGCGGCGGCCGACGCGGCGGCGGGCGCGACCCTGGCGACGGCGCGGGCGCGGGCCGAGGAGCTCACGACGGAGGCGCGGCGCGAGGCGGAGGAGCGGCTGACCGGGGCGCGGGAGGCCTTCGAGGAGACCGAGCGGCGCGCGGCGGACCTCCTCGCCGAGCAGGACGCGGAGCAGAAGGCCGTACGGGAGGAGGCGGACCGTACGGCGCAGGGCCGGGCGGCCGCCCTGGACGCCCACCACGGGGAGCTGACCGCTGCGGCGGAGGCGAGGCTCGCGGAGGCGCAGCGGACCCTGGCGCAGACCGAGGAGCAGGCCCGGCACGGCCAGGAGGACGCGGAGGCGCGCGCGGGCGGGCTGCTCGCGGAGGCCCGGATGAGGGCGGAGCGGGTCGAGCGCGAGACCGAGCGGGTGCTGCGGGAGCACGAGGAGGCCCGGGACGAGATCCACGGCCACATGGACCACATCCGCGACTCACTGGCGGCACTGACGGGCCGCGCGGGGACGACGGGCGAGGACGAGGAGTAGCGACGCCGGCGGGGACGGGGAGTAGCGACGCCGGCGGGGACGGGGAGTAGCGGCGCCGACGGGCAGCCGGAGCCGCGCCCGTCCCCCGGCCCGGCCCGGCCCGGCCCGCGCCCGTCCCCCGGCCCACCCCCGCGCCCGCCCCTGACCCACCCCACCCCCGCGCCCCCGAAGCGCCCCGCCCCGCGCGGCCCAACTGCCTAGAATCCCGCACATGTTGATGCGACCCACCGCCGTGAATCTCGACTGCGCCGACCCCCTGGCCCTCGCCGGGTTCTACCACCGGGCCACCGGGATGCCGCTCCACGAGCGTTCGGACGGGGAGTTCGCCGGGGTCGGCGGCGGTGAGCACGGACTGCTCCTCGGCTTCCAGCGGGTCGACGGCTACCGCCCGCCGACCTGGCCCGGCCAGGACGTGCCGCAGCAGCTGCACCTGGACTTCGACGTCGACGACCTGGACGAGGCGGTGGCCCTGCTCGTGGCGTGGGGCGCCACCGTGCCGGAGGCGCAGCCGCGGCCCGACCTGTGGCGGGTGGTGCTGGACCCGGCGGGGCACCCGTTCTGCATCTCCCCGCGGAAGCGGGCGGGCGTCTGACGAAGACCGGTGGCGGCCGGACTTCACCCATCGGATAACCTCCCGTTTCCCAGGGGAGGGAAGATCCACTTGAACAGCACACGCACGCGCGGCCGCCGTCTCGCGGCCGTCGCCGTCACCATCGTCCTCGCCGCCACGGGCGGTGCGCTCACCACGCTCCAGGCGACGGCCGCGCCCGCCGGGCCGGGGGCCGCGCAGGAGGACCAGCAGACGATCGCGCCGTACCCGAAGGGGTACGTGGACGTCATCGGCGGCGGCAGCGCCGGCTTCTTCACCCGCACCCCGCAGACGCGCACGGTCAGCTGGACCCGGTACGCGGACGGCGTCACGACGCCGGTGATCGAGGGCCTGCACACGGGCACGGGCGCGTACGCCGTCTCCTCGGACGTCCTCGTGAGAGGCGACCACGCGAACAGCCTCCTGGCGTCCCGGGTGCTCACGGTCCGCGACCTGGCCGCCGGGGCGCAGCCGTACGTCGTCGACCTCGCCTCGCTGGAGAAGGACGGCGCGGCCTACGACTACGTGGGTGTCGTAGACGGCACGCTCGTCGTCGCCGTGCGGAAGGCGGACGGCACCGTCGATGGCCGGCTGCTCGTCCCCGGCCCGGGGCGCCCGCAGGAGCGGGTGATCACCGGGCTGCCCGGCGACCAGGCCGGCTTCACCGTCGTGCAGCAGGGCGGCACCATGTCCGGATCCGCCCTGCTGTACGTGTCGGCGGGACCGGTGGACGCCCGCCGCTCCACCCGGGCGGTCCTGGACCTCGCGTCCGCCACGGTCACCGACGCCGTTCCGGTGCGCGCCGGCCTGGACCATCGTCTGTCGGGGGCCCTGTCGGCATCGCATGTCGCCTGGAGCGGCCCGGACCTCACGCACCTGGCCGTCGGTCGCCGCGGCTCCGACAGCATGCGGCTCACCACCGTGCCCAGTTACTACAAGTACGGTCTGGTCGGGGACTGGCTGGTCTCCAGCGCGGCCGGCGAGAACTGGTCCCCGTTGCTCGCGGAACGTGCCGACGGCAGCGGCAGCAGCGTGCGGATCCTCGACCGCGTGAAAACGCTGGCACCCGGCCCGGACGGCTCCCTGCTGGTCAGGGGCGGGACGATCGCGCACGGTGAGGGGCTCTACCGCGTCACGGCCGGAGCGGAGGGCGCCCCGGTCGCCGAACTCGTCGCCACCACCGGCGAGCCGACCGCCCTCGTGTTCGGCGGCGCCGACATCCCCGCCACGATCGACCTCGACCGTCAGGACGGCGTCGACCTCCGCTGGCGCCTGTCCCGGCAGGACGCGCACGCGAACGTCACGATCACCCGCAGGACGGGCAGCGGGCGCGTCGATTCGGTCGAGTTCAGGGGCCTGAAGGCCATGGGGGACGACGCCGTCGGCTTCCACTGGAACGGCGAGGACCTCGTCGCCCCGGGGCGCCCCGCCCCGGGCGGCACGTACACCTGGACGTTCGAGGCGAAGCCGCGCGACGGGGTCGGTGAACCGGTCCGTGCCTCGGGCACGTTCACCGTCCGCCGTGCTCCCGGCCTGCACGACTACGACGGCAACGGCGCGCCCGAGCTGTTCGCGCGGAAGCCGGGCGGCGGAACGTTCACGTCCGTCGACATCGTCCCGGGCACGGACGGGACAGGGCCCGCTCTCCGCGAGAAGCGGGCCATCGCCGGGTACGCCTACGACCGGGTCGAGTCCTCGGGCGACCTCACGGGTGCTCCCGTCGCCGACCTCGTGGCCCGTGACGCGAGCGGCGTGCTCTGGCTGCACCGGGGCTCCGGCGACCGGCATCGGCCGCTCCTCGACCCTGTACGGGTCGGCGGCGGCTGGAACACGTACGACCTCCTGGCGGGCGGCAGCGACGTCACCGGCGACGGCCGGGCCGACCTCGTCGCCACCGACCGGGCCGGCGTCCTGTGGGCCTACCCGGGCACCGGGAACGCCACGGCCCCGTTCGGCGCGCGGAAGCGGGTCGGCGGCGGCTGGGGGATCTACAACGACGTGACCGCCACCGGGAACCTCGCCGGAGGCCCCGCCGGCGACCTCCTCGCCCGGGACAGGGCCGGTGTCCTCTGGCTGTACCTCGGCAAGGGCGACGGGACCTTCGCGCCGCGTACGCGGGTCGGCGGCGGCTGGGGCGGGTTCGAGGAGACCGTCGCGATCGGCGACGTGAACTTCGACGGCCGCCAGGACCTCCTCGCCCGCGCCGGGTCCGTCGTCTCCTACTACCTGGGCTCCGGTGACTGGAAGGCTCCCTTCAGAGCCGGCCCCGAGCGCGAGTACACGACGCTGGGCACCGACCGCGTCTTCTGACCCGCCACCCGTTCCGCATCCCGGTCCGCGCGCACGCGCGGACCGGTGCCGGTGCGCACCGGCACCGGCTCCTTCGCCATCCACGGAAAGTACCCGTACGTGAACCACCCCTATCCGCGCGACCGCCGTCTCGCGGCCGTCGCCGTCACCATCGTCCTCGCCGCCACGGGCGGTGCGCTCACCACGCTCCAGGCGACGGCCGCGCCCGCCGGGCCGGGGGCCGCGCAGGAGGACCAGCAGGCTCCCGTCGCCTTCCCGCGCAACGCGGACATCGTCGGCGCGGGACCGAGCGGCTTCCTGTCGCAGACCCGCGGCGGCACGCCGGAGTTCCGCTGGACCTGGTACGCCGACGGCTCGTCGGTCGTCCTGGAGGGTGCCTCCGCCGCCGGGGGCGGCTCGGACCTCGTGGTGACCGGGGACCGGGGCCTGATGACCGTCAGTTCGCTGCTCCGGGTCTACGACATGTCGAAGCCCGCAGCGACGCCGGTGGAGATCGACTTCGACGCCCTCGGCGACTACAGCTTCGCCGGCCTGGCCGGCGACACACTCCTGCTCGAGCGATACGAGAACGGCAGCGGGGTGCAGTACGCCACCACGCTCGACGCCGCGACGCTCGCCGGGGGCACGCCGACGATCCGCAAGCTGGTCGGAGGGGTCCAGATCGACTGCCAGGACGGCGACGGCGTCTGGACCGTCGCGGGCTCCGCGCTCTACGACTGCCGACTCGGGGACGCGCCGCAGATGCGGTCCAAGATCCTCGTCGACCTCGCCTCGGGAACGGACTCCTGGTACGTCCAGAGCAATGACGAGTGGGCCTTCGACGGCTCCGTCTCCGCGACGCACGTGGCCTGGCGGGAGGGACGGCTCGGGGGCGACGGGATCGTCGTCCACCGCCGGGGCGAGGCCCGGGAACAGTGGATCCCCGACGCCGAAGCCGAGGTGACGGACCCCCTTTACCTGGTCGGCAGTTGGATCGCGTCCGGCCAGAAGGCCCACATCGACGGGTCCGCCCCCGGCGACGCGCCCGCCGGCACGGTGCGGCCGTTCACCCTCCAGTCCATCGAGACCCGCGAGAAGACGGCCGTCCTCACCGCGTTCTCCTCCGCCGTCGCCGGTCCCGGCGGCTCGCTGCTGGTGCGCGGTGGCACGCCCGAGCACGGCGAGGGCCTCTACCGGATCTCACCGCGTGCCGACGGCGGCCGACCGGCCGTGGAACTGGTCGCTTCCACGGGGCAGGCGACCCTCCCGACCCTCACCAGCGGCTCCACCGTCCCGAAGACGCTCTCCGGCGACCAGCTCGCGGGCGGGGTCGACTTCAGCTGGAACCTGTCCCGGGGCGACGTCGCCGTACGGGTCGCCCTGAAGCACGTCCGCAGCGGGCAGTCGCTCGTGCAGGAGTGGCCCGCCGGAGCGGCGGACCCCCGCCGGATCGACTGGCACTGGGACGGCAAGGACCCGGAGCGCCCCGCCGGGATGTCGAGCCCGGCCCGTGCCGGCGAGTACGAGTGGGAGATCACCGCCACCCCTGACGACGGCATCGGGGTCCGGCAGAAGCTCTCCGGCCGGTTCACCGTGACCCGGCCCCCCGCGCCCCACGACTTCGACGGCGACGGCACCGCCGACCTCCTCGTCCGCGAGGTCAACGGCGACCTGTGGGAGTTCGGGACCCGGCCCGTCGCGGCCGGCGGTTCCGTCGAGCTCGCGAGCGGGACGCGGGTCGGCGGCGGCTGGCAGTCCTACGACCGGCTCGAAGCCGCGGGGAACATCGCGGGCACGACCGCGCCGGACGTCCTCGCCCGCGACGGTTCCGGCGTCCTCTGGCTCTACCAGGGCACCGGCGACCGGGACGAGCCGCTCTCCGGCCGCACCCGGATCGGCGGCGGCTGGCAGACGTACGACCGGATCGCGGCCGGCAGCGACGTCACCGGCGACGGCCGGGCCGACGTCGTGGCCACCGACAAGGCCGGGGTGCTGTGGCTCTACCCCGGCACCGGGAACGCCACCACCCCCTTCTCCGCCCGCAAGAGGGTCGGCAGCGGCTGGGGCGTCTACAACGAGGTCGCCGCCGTGGGGAACCTCGCGGGCGGCCCCGCCGGAGACCTCCTCGCCCGGGACCGCACCGGCGTGCTCTGGCTGTACCTCGGCAAGGGCGACGGCACCTTCGCCGCCCGCACCCGGATCGGTGCCGGCTGGGGCGGCTTCAAGGACCTCGTGGGTGTCGGCGACGCCAACGGCGACGGCCGGGCCGACCTGATCGCCTCGTCCGGCGGCACCACCCTCTACGCCGGTACGGGCGACTGGAAGGCCCCGCTCAAGGGCGGCGTGAAGACGGACCTCACGAGCGGGGTCCCCTACAACACCGCCTTCTAGCCGCACCCGGCCGCGGAGCGGGCCGGGGGCTCCTCAGGGGAGGGCGCACTCCGCCCACACCGTCTTCCCCGGCGCCCCCGGCCTCGGGCACCAGCCCCAGCGCTCGGCGAGCGCATCGACGAGCAGGAGTCCCCGGCCCCCGTCGCTCAGTTCCGGACGGGGGCCGTCGGGCTCCCCGGGCCGGGGCGGTACGCGCTCGGCACGGGTGTCGCTCACCTCGACCCGGGCGAGCCCGACGGCCACGCGCAGGGAGAGGTGGAAGTCCCGACCCGGTACGTGCCCGTGCCGTACGGCATTCGTCGCCAGCTCGGCCGCGACGAGAACGACGGTCTCGTGCGCGCCGGTCCCGTACGCGACACCCCACTCGTCCAGCCGGACGGCGACGAGCCGCCGCGCGAGCCGGGCGCCCCGGGCGGTCGAGGTGAAGCGGAGGGCGAAGACCCGCCGGTCCAAGTGAGGTGAGACACCATCGAGTTGGGTGGTGTCCGTGGGGCTGAGGTTGTCACTCGTCATGCCCTCCAAGCTCCTCTTGGTGGCGTAGCGTGACCAGTGGTGACGCACTGACGCGACCCGCTTGTACGTGGGGTGCCGGTGCCGGTACGAGAGGTGGGGCGCGGTGGCGGACGAGCAGGCGGAGCCCGGGGCCGACGAGGCGGAGGGCGCCCAGACGGCGGACAAGTCCGGGCAGGGCGTGGTGGCGGCGTTCGGGCAGAGTCTGAAGACCCTGCGGACGCGGGCGGGGATGGAGCGGGAGGAGTTCGGCAAGCGGCTGGGCTACTCGGCGTCGACCATCGCGTCGTTCGAGCAGGGGCGACGGATTCCGCCGCCGCGTGCGATCGACCGGTCGGATGAAGTGCTGGGCGCGGACGGCCTGTTGAAGGTCTGGAAGGACCAACTGGAGAGAGCGCAGTATCCGGCGTTCTTCCAGGGGATGGCGCAGCTGGAGAAGCAGGCGATAGAGCTGCTCGCGTACGACACGCTGGCGGTCAAGGGACTGTTGCAGACCGAGGAGTACATGCGAGCGGTGCTGAGCAACCGGCGTCCGCCGCTCGACGCCGAGACCATCGAGCAGCGCGTGACCGCGCGGTTGGCTCGACAGGCCATCTTCGAGAGGCGACCCGCGCCCTTCCTCAGTTTCGTCATGTGCGAATCGGTTCTGCGGCGCAACGTCGGTGGCAAGGAGGTGCTGCGCGGTCAGCTGGAGCAGCTCCTCCTCGTCGGAGGGCGAAGGAATGTCGAGATCCAGGTCATGCCGCTCGATTGCGAGGACAACGCGGGCCTGGAAGGTCCGTTCACGGTCGTCACGCGTGAGGACGGCAAGAGATTCGTCTACGCCGAAGCCCAGAGCACCAGTGCCCTGGAGACCGACCCCAAGCAGACGGTTCTTGCCGCCGCTCGCTATGGGATCATCCGGTCGCAGGCTCTCAGCCCGCGAGAATCACTGGAGTTGATCGAGAAACTGTTGGGAGAGCTATGAACAGCGCGGAACCCCTCGCCTGGTTCAAGAGCAGTTACAGCGGCGGTGACGGCGGTGACTGCATCGAGGTCGCGACCCGCGCGGGAGCCGTCCACGTCCGTGACTCCAAGGACGTCTCCCGGCCGGCCCTCCACGTCTCGCGCGAGGCGTGGGCCGGATTCGTCGGGCTCGCCTCGGCGGAGTAGTACAACCGCCGTCTGTACGCGTCAGCCCTCCGCGCTGCGCCGTTCCCCCTCCTCCAGGACCGGGAAGCGGCGCGGCGCCAGGGTGAGGAGGACCAGGAGCGCCAGGGCCGCCGCGCCCGCCGCGCCCACGAAGACGTAGTCGACCGCCGCGTCGACCGCGCGCCGCAGGCCGTCCATCGCCCCGGCCGTCAGGGAGCCGGGTGCGTCGAGCGCGCGGGCCAGGGTGTCGAGGTCGCCGCCGCCCAGGCGGGCGGCCAGGACGGCGTTCGCCACGGCGCCGAACAGGGCCGCGCCCACGCTCTGGCCGACCTGGCGGCAGAAGAGGACCGACGCGGTGGTCGTGCCCCTCTCCTCGTACGGGACGGTCGACTGCACGCCCACGATCAGCGGCAGTTGGAAGAGGCCGAGCGCCCCGCCCAGGAGCAGCATGATCAGTGCGGGCTGCCAGGGCTCCCCGGGGAACGGCAGGAACGGGAAGGCCAGGAGCAGCAGCAAGGCCAGCGAGATGCCGATGACGGCGGTGAGGCGGAAGCCGATCCGGCCGTAGATCCGGTTCGAGAACGCCGCGCTGATGGGCCAGCTCAGGGTCATCACCGAGAGGACGAACCCGGCCGCGATCGGCCCGAGGCCGAGGACGGACTGCGCGTACGTCGGCAGGAAGACCGTCGGCGCGACCATGAGCAGGCCCAGCGCGCCCAGCGCGAGGTTGACGGCGGATATCGTGCGGCGGCGCCAGACCCAGCCGGGGATGATCGGCTCGGCGGCGCGCCGTTCGATGACCACGGTCGCCGCGCCGAGGACGGCCGACCCGGCGAGCAGTCCGAGGGACGGGGCCGACAGCCAGGGCCAGGCGACGCCGCCCTGGACCAGTGCGGTCAGGAGCAGGGCCCCGGTGGCGAAGACGGCGAGCGCGCCCGCCCAGTCGACGCGTACGCGCGCGCGTGGCGCGGTGCGGGCCGGTTCCTTCAGGTGCCTGACGATCAGCCACAGCGCCACCGCCCCGACCGGCAGGTTGATCAGGAAGATCCAGCGCCAGTCGGCGTACCCGGCGAGGAGTCCGCCGGCCGCCGGGCCGGCGACCGAGGACGCGGCCCACACGGAGGAGAGCTTCGCCTGGATCTTGGGGCGTTCCTTCAGCGGGTACAGGTCGGCGGCGATGGTCTGGATCGTGCCCTGGAGCGCGCCGCCGCCGAGGCCCTGGACGACGCGGAAGGCGATGAGGGAGGCCATGTTCCAGGCGGCCGCGCACAGCAGGGAGCCGATGAGGAAGAGGACGACCCCGGCGATCAGGACCGGCTTGCGGCCGAAGGTGTCGCTGAGCTTCCCGTACACCGGCAGGGTGACCGTGACGGCGAGCAGGTAGCCGGAGAACAGCCAGGAGAAGACGGCGAGTCCGCCGAGGTCGCCGACGATCTGGGGGACGGCCGTGGACACGATCGTGCCGTCGATGGCGGCGAGGCCCATGCCGAGCATGAGGGCGGCCACGACGGGACCGCGGCGGTGGGGCGCCGGCGGGCCGGGTGGGGAGGCGGTGGCTCCGGCCTTTCCGGCGGGGGTGCCCGCCGGTGTCGTGGAGGACTCGGTCACCGCAAGAACCCTTTCTTCGTACACCTAAATGTTCGCTGGACAGGGTCTCACCCGTACCCGAGGTGGAGGAAGCCCCCGAGGCGTTCCGTTCCCCGCCGCGTGCCTCCGGGAGATCCGTGCCCCTGACCCGCACCTCGGGGATCTCCCCGATGGCGCGGGCGGGCGCGGACGACGACGATGCACCGCATGACCGAACCCGCCCTGCCCGCGCCGACCGGGTCGCATCCGGTCGGCACCACGTCGGTGCACCTCGAGGACGTCTCCCGCCCCGACCCGTGGGTCGCGGACGCGCCGACGCGCGAGCTGATGATCACGATCTGGTACCCGGCCGCGCGCCCGTCCGGACCGCGCGCCCGGTACCTGACGCGGGCCGTGGCGGCGGAAGTCCTGGCCGGGCGGTCCGTGGGAGTCGACCCCGACGTGCTGAGCTCGGTGCGCACCCACGCCTTCCCCGACGCCCCGCCCGACCCCGCGCTGAGCGGACTGCCGCTGATCGTCCTCTCGCCGGGCTTCACCCGGCCCCGCGCCACGCTCACCTCGATCGGCGAGGACCTGGCCAGCCACGGCTATGTCGCGGTCGCCGTCGACCACACCCACGAGACGGCGGCCACCGCCTTTCCCGACGGCCGGGTGGTCGGCTTCGCCCTCGGCCACGGGTTCGCGCGCACCCCCGAGTTCTGGCGCAAGGTGAAGACCGGCCGCGCCCGCGACGTCTCCTTCGTCCTGGACCGGCTGCTCGGCGGCGACCCGCCGTGGGACGGCGCGGCCGCGCTGGCCCCGGACCGGATCGGCATGGCCGGACACTCCGCGGGCGGCGCGGCCACGCTCGCGGCGATGGTCGCGGACGAGCGCATCCGCGCGGGCGCCGACGTGGACGGCAGCACCGACTCCCTGATCCCGGACACCGGCCTGGACCGCCCGTTCCTGTTCCTCGGCCGGGACGGCCAGTACGCACCCGGCGACGGGCCCGCCGCGGACACCTGGGCCCGGGACTGGGCCCTGCTGACCGGCTGGAAGCGCTGGCTCGTCGTCGCGGGCGCCAGACACCCGTCCTTCACCGATCTCGGCCTGCTGGCCGACCAGCTCGGCATGCCGCTCGGCGCGGCCACCTCGGGGCTGCGCACCACGGCGATCACCCGCACCTGTCTGCGCGCCTTCTTCGACCAGCACCTGCGCGACGCTCCGCACACGTGGTTCGACGCGTCGATCGCGGACCACCCCGAGGTGCGATCCGCCGCACCGCCGCGGCCGGGCGGCGGCGCCCAGAAGTGAGGGCCTCCACCTTCGGGTGGAGGCCCTTTTGCGTGTCCGGTGCGGCTGACGGCGAGGTCGGAGGCGTCGGGTGGCGGTGGGCGTACGTCCGGGGTGGGGGACGGGGGGTTCCCCGGGTGGACGCCCCTTAGGGGGATCTCCCCCATACGGGCCAGGGGCCGTTCGTCCCGGCGGAGGAGGAGAACTCCGCGCCCCGCTCCTTAACTTGAACTTACAAACCCACCCACGCTTCACGCCACCGCTAGGAGAAAACCGTGACCACGGCTGTGACCATCCCCAGGCACGGGGGAGACGATGAAGGTGCGGCGCGCAGCGCCTCGTTGAGGGGCGGTGGTCGGGCGGCGGGTGGGAGTACGGCCGTCGCCGCGCGGGCGCGTCAGGTCGTCAAGGCGTACGGCACCGGGGAGACCCGGGTCGTCGCACTGGACTCCGTCGACGTCGACATCGCCCGCGGACAGTTCACCGCGATCATGGGACCCTCGGGTTCCGGCAAATCGACCCTGATGCACTGCCTCGCCGGGCTCGACACCGTCACCAGCGGCGAGATCTTCCTCGACGAGACCGAGATCACCCGGCTCAAGGACAAGAAGCTCACGCAGTTGCGCCGGGACCGGATCGGCTTCATCTTCCAGGCGTTCAACCTGCTGCCGACCCTGAGCGCCATCGAGAACATCACGCTGCCGATGGACATCGCCGGCCGCAAGCCGGACGCCGAGTGGCTGCGCCGGGTCGTGGACACCGTCGGTCTCTCCGAGCGCCTCAAGCACCGCCCCAACGAGCTCTCCGGCGGCCAGCAGCAGCGCGTGGCCGTGGCCCGCGCCCTCGCCGCCAGACCCGAGATCATCTTCGGGGACGAGCCGACCGGAAACCTGGACTCGCGGGCGGGCGCCGAGGTCCTCGGCTTCCTCCGCACGTCGGTCGACGAACTCGGCCAGACGATCGTCATGGTCACCCACGACCCCGTCGCCGCCTCCTACGCGGACCGGGTCCTCTACCTCGCCGACGGGCGGATCGTGGACGAGATGCTCCGGCCGACCGCCGACGCCGTCCTCGACCGCATGAAGGACTTCGACGCGCGCGGGCGGACGTCATGAGCGTCCTGAAGACCTCGATGCGCAACTTCTTCGCGCACAAGGGACGCATGGCGCTGTCCGCCATCGCCGTCCTGCTCTCCGTCGCGTTCGTCAGTGGCACCCTCGTGTTCACCGACACCATGAACACGACGTTCGACAAGCTCTTCGCCTCGACCGCCTCCGACGTCACGGTCAGCCCCAAGGACACCGACCCCGGCGAGGTGTCCCAGGGCGGCCGCCCCGAGTCCTTCCCCGCCTCGCTCGTCGAGCAGGTCCGGAAGACCGAGGGCGTCCAGGCCGCCCAGGGCTCCGTCGTCTCCACCGGGATCACCGTCGTCGACGCGAAGAACAAGAACGTCGGACCCACCAGCGGCGCGCCCACCATCGCCGTCAACTGGAGCCCGAACGAACTCCGTTCCATGGAGATGACCTCCGGCCACGAGCCGCGCGGCCCCACCGAGGTCGTCGTCGACGGCGACACCGCCGAGAAGCACGGCCTCAAGCTCGGCGACGAACTGCGGACCATCTCCGTCGTCGGCGACTTCACCACGAAGATCTCCGGCATCGTCGACTTCAAGGTCACCAACCCCGGCGCCACCGTCGTCTACTTCGAGACGGCCGTCGCCCAGCGCGAACTTCTCGGCAAGGAAGGCCTGTTCACCCAGATCACGGCCGACGCCAAGGCCGGCGTGACCGACGACGCCCTGAAGGCGAACATCGCCGCCTCGCTCGGCGGCGGCTACACCCTGCAGACCGCCGCCGAGTCCGCCGACGCGGGCCGCGAGGACGTCGCCGGCTTCCTCGACGTCATGAAGTACGCGATGCTCGGCTTCGCCGGGATCGCCTTCCTCGTCGGCATCTTCCTCATCGTCAACACCTTCTCGATGCTGGTCGCCCAGCGCACCCGCGAGATCGGCCTCATGCGGGCCATCGGCTCCAGCCGCAAGCAGGTCAACCGCTCCGTCCTCATCGAGGCGCTGCTCCTCGGCCTCTTCGGCTCCGTCGCCGGAGTCGCCGCCGGCGTCGGACTCGCCGTCGGACTGATGCAGCTCATGTCCTCGATCGGCATGGAGCTCTCCACCGACGACCTCACCGTCACGTGGACGACCCCGGTCGTCGGCCTCGTCCTCGGCATCGTCGTCACCGTCCTCGCCGCCTACATCCCGGCCCGCCGGGCCGGGAAGATCTCCCCGATGGCGGCCCTCCGCGACGCGGGCACCCCCGCCGACGGCCGGGCCGGCCGGATCCGCGGCGGCATCGGTCTCGCCCTCACCGCCGCCGGAGCGGCCGCGCTCGTGGCGGCGTCCCGCGCCGAGGAGGCCGCCCCCGGCTCCCTGTGGCTCGGCCTCGGCGTCCTCTTCACCCTCCTCGGCTTCGTCGTCGTCGGCCCGCTCCTCGCGGGCGCGGTCGTCCGCGCCCTGGGCGTCGTCGTCCTCCGGATCTTCGGCCCGGTCGGCCGGATGGCCGAGCGGAACGCGCTCCGCAACCCGCGCCGCACCGGCGCCACCGCCGCGGCCCTGATGATCGGCCTCGCGCTCGTCGCCGCCCTGTCGGTCGTCGGCTCCTCGATGGTCGCCTCGGCCACCGACGAACTGGACAGGTCCGTCGGCGCCGACTTCATCGTCCAGTCCGGCACCGGCCAGCCGATCGTCCCGCAGGCCCAGGCGGCCCTGGAGAAGGCCCCGGGCCTGGACCACGTCACCGAGTACCGGTGGGTCGACGCCACCGTCACCGACCCGCGCGGCAGGACCACCACGGCCGACCTGGCCGCCACCGAACCGTCGTACGTGCAGGACCTGCGCCGGGAGACCACGGCGGGCACCCTCACCGACGCGTACGGCAAGGGCGCGATGTCGGTCGGCAGCGACTACGCCACCGCGCACAAGGTGAAGGTCGGCGACGTGCTGACCGTCGCGTTCAAGGGCGGCGAGAAGGCGAAGCTGAAGGTCGCGGCGATCACCGCCGACACGGGGCAGGTCGACAAGGGGGCGATGTACATCAACGTCACCACCCTCGCCGAATACGTCCCCGCCGACCGCATGCCGCAGAGCCTGCTCCTGCTCGCCAGCGCGAAGGACGGCCAGGAGACCGCGGCCTACCAGGCCCTCAAGGACGCGCTCGGGCCGTACCCGCAGTACAAGGTGAGCAACCAGGCCGACTACAAGGAACAGCTGCAGGACCAGGTCGGACAGCTGCTCAACATCGTGTACGGGCTCCTCGCCCTGGCGATCGTCGTCGCGATCCTGGGCGTCGTGAACACCCTGGCCCTGTCGGTCGTCGAGCGGACCCGGGAGATCGGGCTCATGCGGGCCATCGGCCTCTCCCGCCGCCAGCTGCGCCGCATGATCCGCCTGGAGTCGGTGGTGATCGCCCTGTTCGGCGCACTGCTCGGCCTCGGCCTGGGCATGGGCTGGGGCACGGCGGCCCAGAAGCTCCTCGCCCTGGAGGGCCTCGGGGTCCTGGAGATCCCCTGGCCGACGATCCTGACGGTCTTCGTCGGCTCGGCCTTCGTGGGACTGTTCGCGGCCCTGGTCCCGGCGTTCCGGGCCGGCCGGATGAACGTCCTGAACGCGATCGCCAGCGAGTAGCCCGGAAGGCGCTCGGAAGGCCTTCGGAGGGCCTTCGGAAGGCGTTCGGAAGGCGCGGTCGTCCGCCCGCACGGGGGTGGGGCGGACGACCGCGCCGGGCCGTACGCAGGCCCGGCCCGGTTCCCGCGCGGCGGGGCCGGGCGCGGTGCGTGAGCGGCGGGGCGGGCACGGGCGGGTGGTGTTACGGGGGCGGGTGTCCGTGGCTCGTCGTACGCTGGACACCCCGGCCCGTGCGACGTGTCGGGCTGTTCGCGTTGCCCGCCCCCGTCACCCCTCGGGATGGAAAGCTTCATGAGCCTGCACGGTCTGCTCGATGTCGTCGTCAAGGACGCGGCCCTCGCCGAGGCGGTGAAGGCCGCCGCCGACGGGAACCGCCCGCACGTGGACCTGGTCGGTCCCGCGGCCGCCCGGCCCTTCGCCGTCGCCGCGCTCGCCCGGGACTCGGGGCGGCCGGTGCTCGCGGTGACCGCGACCGGGCGGGAGGCCGAGGACCTCGCCGCCGCGCTGCGGTCCCTGCTCGACCCGGACACGGTCGTCGAGTACCCGTCCTGGGAGACCCTGCCGCACGAGCGGCTCTCGCCCCGCTCCGACACCGTCGGCCGCCGCCTCGCCGTCCTGCGCCGCCTCGCGCACCCGAGGGACGACGACCCGGCCGCCGGCCCGGTGAGCGTCGTCGTCGCCCCCATCCGCTCCGTGCTCCAGCCGCAGGTCAAGGGCCTCGGCGACCTGGAGCCGGTGGCGCTGCGGAGCGGGCAGACGGCCGACCTGAACGAGATCGTGGAGGGCCTGGCGGCCGCCGCGTACTCCCGCGTGGAGCTGGTCGAGAAGCGCGGCGAGTTCGCCGTCCGCGGCGGCATCCTGGACGTCTTCCCGCCGACCGAGGAGCACCCGCTCCGCATCGAGTTCTGGGGCGACGACGTCGAGGAGATCCGGTACTTCAAGGTCGCCGACCAGCGGTCCCTCGAAGTGGCCGAGCACGGGCTCTGGGCGCCGCCCTGCCGCGAGCTGCTGCTCACCGCGGACGTACGGGAGCGGGCGGCGGCGCTCGCCGAGGAGCACCCGGAGCTGGGCGAACTCCTCAACAAGATCGCCGAGGGGATCGCCGTCGAGGGCATGGAGTCCCTCGCGCCGGTCCTCGTCGACGACATGGAGCTGCTCCTCGACGTCCTGCCGAAGGGCGCCATGGCCGTGGTCTGCGACCCGGAGCGGGTGCGGACCCGGGCCTCGGACCTCGTCGCCACGAGCCAGGAGTTCCTCCAGGCCTCGTGGGCGGCCACGGCCGGCGGCGGCGAGGCCCCGATCGACGTCGGCGCGGCCTCCCTGTGGGGGATCGCGGACGTCCGGGACCGGGCGCGCGAGCTGGGGATGTCCTGGTGGTCGGTGTCGCCGTTCGCGGCGGACGCGACGGCCGAGGGCGCCGACGGGGACACCCTCACGCTCGGCATGCATGCCCCCGAGTCGTACCGCGGGGACACCGCACGCGCGCTCGCCGACACCAAGGGCTGGCTGGCCGACGGCTGGCGCACGGTCTACGTCACGGAGGCCCACGGCCCCGCGACCCGTACGGTCGAGGTCCTCGGCGGCGAGGGCATCGCCGCCCGCCTCGACGCGGACCTCGCGGAGATCTCCCCGTCGGTCGTGCACGTCTCGACCGGCTCCATCGACTACGGCTTCGTCGACGCGGCCCTGAAGCTCGCCGTCCTCACCGAGACCGACCTGTCCGGCCAGAAGGCGGCCGGCAAGGACGGCCAGCGGATGCCGGCCAAGCGGCGCAAGACCATCGACCCGCTGACCCTGGAGGTCGGCGACTACATCGTGCACGAGCAGCACGGCGTCGGCCGGTACGTGGAGATGGTCCAGCGGACCGTGCAGGGCGCCACCCGCGAGTACCTCCTCGTCGAGTACGCCCCCGCCAAGCGCGGCCAGCCCGGCGACCGGCTGTACATCCCGACGGACCAGCTGGAGCAGGTCACCAAGTACGTGGGCGGCGAGGCGCCGACCCTGCACCGGCTCGGCGGCGCGGACTGGACGAAGACGAAGGCGCGCGCGAAGAAGGCCGTCAAGGAGATCGCGGCCGACCTCATCAAGCTGTACTCGGCGCGGATGGCGGCCCCCGGGCACGCCTTCGCCCCGGACACCCCGTGGCAGCGCGAGCTGGAGGACGCCTTCCCGTACGCGGAGACGCCCGACCAGCTGTCCACCATCGCCGAGGTGAAGGAGGACATGGAGAAGACCGTCCCCATGGACCGCCTGATCTGCGGCGACGTGGGCTACGGCAAGACGGAGATCGCGGTCCGCGCGGCCTTCAAGGCGGTGCAGGACGGCAAGCAGGTCGCGGTCCTCGTCCCGACGACGCTGCTCGTGCAGCAGCACTTCGGGACCTTCTCCGAGCGGTACTCCCAGTTCCCGGTGAAGGTGCGGGCGCTGTCCCGCTTCCAGACCGACACGGAGGCGAAGGCGACCCTGGAAGGCATGCGGGAGGGCTCGGTCGACGTCGTCATCGGCACCCACCGGCTCTTCGCCTCCGAGACGAAGTTCAAGGACCTGGGCCTGGTCATCGTCGACGAGGAGCAGCGCTTCGGCGTCGAGCACAAGGAGCAGCTGAAGAAGCTCCGGGCCAACGTCGACGTGCTGACGATGTCGGCCACCCCCATCCCCCGTACGCTCGAGATGGCGGTCACCGGCATCCGCGAGATGTCGACCATCACCACCCCGCCGGAGGAGCGCCACCCCGTCCTCACCTTCGTGGGGCCGTACGAGGAGAAGCAGATCGGCGCCGCGATCCGGCGCGAACTCCTGCGCGAGGGCCAGGTCTTCTACATCCACAACCGGGTCGACTCGATCGACCGGGCGGCGGCGCGGCTGCGCGAGATCGTGCCCGAGGCGCGGATCGCGACGGCCCACGGCCAGATGTCCGAGTCGGCCCTGGAGCAGGTCGTCGTCGACTTCTGGGAGAAGAAGTTCGACGTCCTCGTCTCGACGACCATCGTCGAGTCGGGCATCGACATCTCCAACGCCAACACCCTGATCGTCGAGCGCGGCGACAACTTCGGCCTCTCGCAGCTCCACCAGCTGCGCGGCCGTGTCGGCCGCGGCCGGGAGCGCGGCTACGCCTACTTCCTGTACCCGCCGGAGAAGCCGCTCACCGAGACGGCGCACGAGCGGCTCGCGACGATCGCCCAGCACACCGAGATGGGCGCGGGCATGTACGTGGCGATGAAGGACCTGGAGATCCGCGGCGCGGGCAACCTGCTCGGCGGCGAGCAGTCCGGCCACATCGCGGGCGTCGGCTTCGACCTGTACGTCCGGATGGTCGGCGAGGCCGTCGCGGACTACCGGGCGCAGATGGAGGGCGGGGCGGAGGAGGAGGCCCCGCTGGAGGTCAAGATCGAGCTGCCGGTCGACGCCCACATGCCGCACGACTACGCCCCGGGGGAGCGGCTCCGCCTCCAGGCCTACCGTTCGATCGCCTCGGCGAACTCGGAGGAGGACATCAGGGCGGTCCGCGAGGAACTCACCGACCGCTACGGCAAGTTGCCCGAGCCGGTCGAGAACCTCCTGCTGGTGGCGGGCCTGCGCATGCTGGCCCGCGCGTGCGGCGTCGGCGAGATCGTCCTGCAGGGCCCGAACATCCGCTTCGCGCCGGTGGAGCTGCGCGAGTCGCAGGAGCTGCGCCTGAAGCGGCTCTACCCGCGGACCGTCATCAAGCCGGCCGTCCACCAGATCCTGGTGCCGCGCCCGACGACCGGCAAGATCGGCGGAAAGCCGGTGGTGGGCCGCGAACTGCTGGCGTGGACGGGGGAGTTCCTGACGACGATCCTGGGGTCGTAGCGGAGGCGGGCCGGGGTGCGCGGGCGGACGCGCGCCCCGGCCCGCGCGCCCCGGCCGTCGGCTACAGCTCGTCGAGGTCCAGTGCCCCGGCCATCGCGCGGTAGCCCGCGTCGTTCGGGTGGAGGGCGTCGCCCGAGTCGTACGCCGGGAGGATGCGGTCCGGGTCCGTCGGGTCGGCGACCGCCTGGTCGAGGTCGACGACCGCGTCGTACGCGCCCGAGGTGCGGACCCAGGTGTTGAAGGCGTCGCGCTTGGCCTCGTTGGCCGGGGTGTCGTAGAAGGAGCCCTTGACCGGCGTGAGGGTCGCGCCGATCACCTTCAGGCCCTTGGCGTGGGCCTGGCGGATCAGGGTGCGGTGGCCCTTGATCAGCTCGGCCACGGAGACGTCGGGGGTGGGTGCGGCGGGGACGTTCACCGTGCTGCCGCCGATGTCGTTGATGCCTTCGAGGAGGATGACCGTGCGGACGCCCCGCTCGTTCAGGACGTCGTGGCGGAAGCGGGTCAGGGCCTTCTCGCCGGCCCAGGTCGTGTCGTTGACGACCTGGTTGCCCGCGATCCCGTGGTTGAGGACCGCACGGGGGCTGCCCGCCGCGGCCAGGCGCTCGGCGAGCTCGTCCGGGTAACGGTTGTCCGCGTCCGTCGCGGAGCCCACGCCGTCGGTGATCGAGTCGCCGAAGGCGACGATGCCGTCGCGGCGGGCGGTGTCCCGGCCGCCGGTGACCTCCACGCCCGACAGGAAGTACGAGGACGTGCTCGTCTCGGTGAAGGCCGAGCCGGACAGGTCTCCGCGGTGGTCGCCCGCGGCCCGGTAGGCGGTGGCGCCGGCGAACTGGTGGAAGGTGGCCGGTCCGGTCTCGCCCGCCAGGTAGAGGGTGACGGTCAGGGACTCGAACGCCTTGACCGGGAAGGGCGCGCCGTCGCTGAGGAGCGTGCCGCCGGCCGGGATCGTGGTGGACGCCCGCCCGTCGAAGCGCAGGGTGCGGACCGAACCGGCCCGCACCGCGCCGCCCTCGACAGTACGGGCCACGGTCGCGCCGGTGACGCGCAGCGGGCGGGTGCCGTAGCGGTTGCTCAGCTCGATCCTGGCCCGGGTGCCGGCGGCCGTGACGCGGACGACCTGCCGCACGGTGTGGTTGTCGAAGCCCCGCTCCGACCAGTTGGGGGCGAGCGGCGCGGCCGGTGCCTGCGGGGAGGCGGCCCAGGCGCCGCGCCAGGGCGTTCCGGATCCCGCGTGGTCGGGGGTGGCGAGGGCGGTGGGGGCTAAGGCGAGGGTCGCCGTGGTGAGCAGGGCTGTGGCGCTGCGACGGAGGGTGCTCGTGGTTCTCATGTTCTCCGTCAATTGCTGACCGACGCGGGCTATTCCCGCGGCTCCGGTCCCTCCGGCGGGAGTTGGCCGGTGAAGAGCAGGCCGGTGAGGGAGCGGAAGTACTCCTCGGCGTCGCGCTCGCCCAGCGCCCCCGTCACGTTGTGGGTGAGGAGCAGCGTCGCGAAGCCGTGGGCGAGCGACCAGGCGGCGATGCCCGCCGTGCGGGCGTCGGGGACGTCCGTCAGTTCGGCGACGCCGGCGCGGAGTTCGGCGGAGGCGCGCTCCTTGGCGGCGAGCAGGTCCGGGTCGTCGGCGCGCAGCAGGTCCGGCTGGAACATGACCTGGAAGTGGGCGGGGTGCTCGATCGCGAACCGCACGTACCGCACGCCGCGTTCGCGCAGCTCTGGTGCGGCGGCGAGGGCCTCGGCGAGCAGCCCGTACCCCTCGGTCGCGAGGGCGGTGAGGAGCCCGGTGCGGTCCTTGAAGTGGTGGGCGGGCGCGGCGTGCGAGACGCCCGCGCGGCGCGCGAGGTCGCGCAGGCTGAGCGCCCCGGGGCCCTCGGCGGCGATGACGTCGAGGGCGGCATCGAGGACGGCCTGCCGCAGGCCGCCGTGGTGGTAGGAGCTCCGGCTCGTAGGCGTCATGGGAGGAGCCTAGCCCTCATCTAGGCATTGACAAGTTCTGGGGCGCGGAGCACTATCTAGGCAGTGACTAGATAGTGAGTGAAGGACGAGGAGCCCGCCGTGGAATCCGGACGCGTACGTCAGATGTGGCACCTGCTCGAACCCCTGCACGCCCTGCTCTACTACGCCCCCGAGGCCTTCGACGAGGCCGCCGCCCTCGGCTACGACACCTCCGAGCGCTGGCCCTCCTACTTCGCCTGGCGCGCCGCGCCCCTCGGCCCCGTGGGCCCGGACCGGGTCGCGGACACCTTCTACAGCTTCAGCCCCGCGATGATCGCCCGCTACGTCCCCGCCGGCTGGGAGACCGCCGCTCCGGCCGACGTCCTCGCCGCGCGGCTCCGGGCCGTCGACCGCACCTACCGGG
Source organism: Streptomyces sp. CB02009 (assembly GCF_001905825.1). Taxonomy (GTDB): domain Bacteria; phylum Actinomycetota; class Actinomycetes; order Streptomycetales; family Streptomycetaceae; genus Streptomyces. The sequence goes on along the minus strand of NZ_LIVV01000009.1, from coordinate 178,364 downwards.
CCGTCCTGGGCGAGGAGCTCCTCGCGGGCCCCGAACTCGCCGAGGCCGCCGACCTCGCCCGCACCGCGGCCGACCGGGCGGTGACCGCCTCCGACCCCGCCGTGGCCCGCCCGCTCGCCGCCGCCAACGCCGCCCTGGCCCGGCCCGAGGCCCCGCACCTGGTCCTCTGGCAGTCCGCGACGGTCCTCCGCGAGCACCGGGGCGACGGCCATCTCGAAGCCCTCGTCGACGCCGGACTCGACCCGGTCGAGTCGCTCGTCTCCTTCGCGGCGATCGGCGCCGCGCCGGAGCCCGTCTTCGAGAGCCGGGGCTGGAGCGGCGAGGAGTGGGGGGCGGCGCGCGCCCGTCTCGTCTCCCGCGGCCTCCTGACCGCCGACGGGGGAGCCACCGAGGCGGGCCGCGCGCTGCGCGCCGAGGTCGAGCGGCGTACCGACGAACTCGCCGCCGCCCCCTGGGCCGCCCTCGGCGCGGACGGCACCGCCCGCCTCGCGGAGCTGCTCGGCGGCCCGTGGCTGGCGGCGATCGGCTCCGGCCTGCTGCCCTCGGAGAACACCCTGGGCATCGGCAAGGTGTGAGGGGCTGCTGCAGGGGGTGAGGGCTGCTGCGGAGCCGTGAGAGCTGCTGCGGAGCCGGAGGTCCGGGGACGCGAAGGGCCCGGGCGTCGCGTGTGCGACACCCGGGCCCGGTCCGGCTCCCCGAGGAGCGTCAGAAGAGCAGTTCCCCCGCGGGGAAGTTCGAGCCGACCTTCACGCGCGGGGCGTAGCCGCCGGCGCCGTCGCCCTTGTAGTAGTAGAGGTCACCGCCGTCCTCGCGGCCGATCAGGTCGGCGTTCCCGTCGCCGTTCAGGTCGCCGGGAGCGGCGAGGGCGTCGTAGACCTGCCAGCCGTTGCCGATCCTCCTGCGCTCCGCGAGGGTGCCGTCGCCGTTCCCCTCCTGGAGCCAGAGGGAGCCGAGTTCGTCGATGGCGACGATGTCGGCCGTGCCCTGCGCGGCGCCCGTGCCGCGGGCGAAGTCCGTGGCGACGAGGTACGGGTAGATCCGCCACTCGGCGCCGGGTTCGACGATCCGCGCGCGCGGGGCGTAGCTGTGCGCGCCGGTCCCCTTGTGCAGCCAGAACGTGCCCGTGGTGGACTCCCGGGTGATCAGGTCGGCAGTGCCGTCACCGTCGAAGTCGCCGGGCGTGAGGAGCGCGTCGTCGTCCTGGAAACCCGTGCCGGCCTGCTTCCTGGTGGAGCCGGAGTACGAGCCGTCGGCCGCCGCGGCCGGGTAGTGCCACAGCGTGCCGGCCGCGTCGACCGCGGCCACGGTCGTGCCCTGGCGGGCGACGTGCGTCATGCCCTGCCAGCCGTAGCCCACCTTGCACGGCTTCTCCAGCGCGGCGGTGTCCCCGCTCGGGCGGCCGTCGTAGCGGTAGAGGCCGCCGGTCGCGTCCCGCCGGAACACCGAGCCGGGAGCGGCGGTGTAGGGGTGGAGGCAGTCCGCCCAGTAGGCGGCGCCGCGGTAGCGGCCGTGGTCGGAGAGGGAGCGGACCTCGGTGAACGCGTCGCCCACGGCGCCCGAGAAGAAGCGCGAGCTGAAGAAGAGGAAGTCGAGCTTCTTGCGTTCGCCCTTGTCGCTGACGAACGTGCTCTCACCGGTGCGGCACCGGTCGCGGAGGCCGCAGTCGACCGTCGGGTTGCCCGCGAAGTGCTCGCGGTCGGTCTCGTCGGCCTCGACGAAGGTGCCGGTGGCGTTGTTGTTGATGCTCGTGTCGTAGAAGTACGACAGGGGAGCGGTGAGCGGATTGGCGTTGAAGTCGCCGCCGAGCACGACGGGGATGCCCTCGCTCTCCCACTGCCGGGTCTGGTCGGTCAGCCTCCTGGCCTCCTCCTCCATGGGGCCGGCCCCCGGCGTGCCCCAGAAGAGGTGGACCGCGCAGGCCCAGTTGAGCCGGTTCTGGACGTAGGTCTTCAGGCAGGGGGCCTTGATGGCCTCGGTCTGGGGAACGCCCGGCGAGACCGGCGGGAGGTCCCCGGGCCTGTGCAGGGTGAGGGTGGCGTCGTCGACCTTCGTGCCCCGGACGAACAGGGCCATCCCGTAGTCCCTGTTGTCGGTGTCGGAGGGGTTGGCCGGGTTCACGCAGAGCCCGGCCGCCGCCGGCTTCAGGGTGGAGGCGTAGTGGCCGACGTACGACGCGGGAAGCCGCTGGTCGAGATCGTCGAACTGGTACTTGCAGATCTCGACCAGGAAGATCTGGTCGGTGTTCCAGCCGGTGGCGGAGGTCTCGTTGACGATCGCGTCGTAGCGCCTGGTGTTGCCGCTCGCGGTCACGTCGCAGCCGGCGGTCCCGCCGCTGCCGCAGATGTTGTAGGTGACGGTCCGCAGAGGCGGTGCCGTGGACGGGGTCACCACGTCGGCGCGGGCCTGGGGCGCGGTCACCGTCATCGCCGCGCAGAGGAAGGCCAGTGTGGTCAGCAGGGCTCGAAGCGGCCCGAATCTTCGCATGGAGAAGCTCTCCTGATGGAGTGTCTGGAAAGCTTCGAACGGTACTCGAACGATTGTTTGCTTCGGGAGGAGGGTCCGAAGGGGACGCACTCCTCCCGGCGGGCCTCGGCAGGCCACCGGATGGGCCTGGACGGGCCCCGTCAGGCCCCGACGGCCTAGAATTCCCGAATGCTTGCAGAGCGGACGATTCGAACGACCCTGGTCGCCTCGGCACTTGCCGTCACCACGCTCCTCGCCACCGCCTGCTCACCGGAAGGCGGCGGAGGCGCCGGATCCGGTGGCGGCTCGGGATCCGGTGGAGGCTCCGGCGGCGGGTCCGCCGCGCGGGGGACCGCGCTCGCCGCCGTCGAGACGCTCGCCGTCAAGGGGCGTGCGCCGAAGACCGGTTACGAGCGGGAGAAGTTCGGACGCGCCTGGGCGGACGTCGACGGCAACGGCTGCGGGACCCGGGACGACATACTCAAGCGCGACCTGACCGGCGTCCGGTTCACCGACGGCCGCTGCAAGGTCGCCTCCGGCACCCTCACCGACGACCCGTACACCGGGACCACCGTCCGCTTCGTCCGCGGGCGCAGCAAGGTCGACATCGACCATGTCGTCGCGCTCTCCGACGCCTGGCAGAAGGGCGCGGGGAAGTGGGACGGCGAGACCCGGCGCCGGTTCGCCAACGACCCGCTCAACCTGCTCGCCGTCGACTCCGCCACCAACCGCCGCAAGTCCGACGGCGACGCGGCGACCTGGCTTCCGCCGAACAAGGCGTACCGCTGCACGTACGTGGCCCGGCAGATCGCCGTGAAGAAGAAGTACGGGGTGTGGGTGACGGCCGGCGAGCGGGACGCGATGAAGCGGGTCCTCGCCGGCTGCCCGCGGCAGAAACTCCCGTAACCCGCCCCGACCAGGGGAAAACCTGTTGGCCCTGCCGGAAACGATCTTTACTCTGCCCGCATGGACCTGAACATATCGACCCTTGCCGAGCGCCCCGAACTGGAAGGGCCGATGTGGGGCATGCGCGACCTCTGGCCCGAGTTCATGATGTACGACCCGGTGGGCTGGGCGAACATCGGGCGGATCGTGCGCGAGCTGCCCGAGTACGTCGTCGTCGCCACCGACGCCGAGGGCAAGGTCGTCGCCCGCGGCTTCAGCGTTCCCTTCCGCCTCGACGCCGACGGGCGCCGCGCGCTGCCCGCGCGCGGCTGGGACGAGGTGCTGCTCTGGGCGTTCTCCGACCTGAAGCACGGCCGTGAGGCCGACACCGTGAGCGCCATCGAGATCACGGTCGACACGAGCGCCCTGGGCCAGGGACTCTCGCACCGGATGCTGGCCGCCATGCGCGACAACGCCCGGCGGCTCGGCTTCTCCGAGCTCGTCGCCCCGGTCCGCCCCAACGGCAAGCACCTGGAGGCCGCGTCCTCCATCCACGAGTACGCCTTCCGCACCCGGGAGTCCGACGGACTGCCGCACGACGCCTGGCTGCGCGTCCATGTGCGCGCGGGCGGTGTCATCGAGGCGGTCGCCCCGGCCTCGATGACCGTCTCCGGCTCGGTCGAGCAGTGGCGCGCCTGGACCGGTCTGCCCTTCGACACGGACGGCCCGGTCGAGGTCGCCGGCGCGCTCGTGCCCGTCCACTGCGACGCCTCGCGCGGCTACGCGGTCTACGTCGAGCCCAACGTCTGGGTGCGGCACCGCATCTGAGCACGTACGGGACGCCCCCGGGGAGCGGGACCCCGGGGGTGATCTTCACGGCGGGGGATGTACCGTACGGCGTCCCCTGTCGTACACCCGTGCGCCCCGCCCCCGGCGCGCGCCGCCGTGAGAGGTCCCGCGAAACGTGAACCAGGCCGTCCGCTTGGAGAAGGGCGCGGAGTCCCCGCGCCCCATGGAGCTGCCCGGCCGGCCGGCCCGGGTCGGGCTCGCGCTGGTGCCGCTGCTGAGCCTCGGCGTCCTCGGGTTCGTCCCCTCGCTCACGCTCGCCCTGCGGCGCGGGACGCGGAGCGACTGGCTCGCCGCGCTGCTGTTCACGGCCGCCTCGGTCGGCTGGTGCTTCCAGATCGCGCTGACGCCCGTGGAGACCCACGGCCTCGCGTACCTCGTCGACGTGGTGCTGCTCGCGGCCGCCACCCTGGGTGCGGCGGCGCACGGCCTCGCCGCCGGGAGGGCCGACCGGTGAAGACCCGTCGCGCCTGGCGCGCCACCGAGCGGGAAGCGGCCAAGAGGGAGGCGGCGGAGTCCGGGAGCGCCCGGATCCCCGGTCTGCTGGCCGCCGGTGCGGGTGCGCTGCGCGGGCGGCTCGGCTGGGCCGTCGCCTCGGTCCTGGTCCTCGTCCTCGGTTTCGTCGGAGTCTCGCTGTTCGCCGGATCGGACGGTCCTGGCACCCCGCCCGACACCCGGGCCCGTGCCTACCAGGACTACGACGCCTGTCTGCTCACCGACGAGCGGGGCATCGTGACCGGTGCTCCGGCGGCCCCCGTCTGGGAGGGGATGCAGGCGGCGTCCCTGGACAAGCGGATCCGCGTGACGTTCGTACCGGTCATGGGCGAGAAGTCGGTGGAGAACGCCCGGCCGTTCCTCAACGGCCTGGTCCAGCGGGACTGCGAGATCGTCGTCGCCTCGGGCGCCCCGCAGGTGGCGGCCGCCGAGGCGGCGGTGGAGAAGAACCCGAAGGTCCGGTTCGTGACGGTCGGAGAGGCGGGCGGCGGCGCCGCTCACGACAATCTGGTCCGGGTGGCGCCCGGTGCGTCCCTCAAGGACGACATCGCGGCGACGGTGAAGCGGCTCGCCCGCGAGGGCTGAGGGGCCGGAGGGGCCCCGCCGCGTGGTCTCGGCCGGAGTTGTCCGGAAGGGTTCCGTCCCACAAGTAAAGCCGGAGTAAAGTTCGGCACCCTGGTGCGAACTGGTGATCCGTCATCGGGCAGGCTCGCGAGGCTTTGTAAGTATCGCGTTAGTAAAGGCTGGCCCATGCGTATACGCCGGGTCCGTAGCCCTCGCCTGTTCCCACCGGGTCGCACCGGTAGACGCAGGCTGAGGGCTACGGCTCTTTCCGTACTCATCTCCCTGTTCCTCATGCTCACCACCGAGTCGGCACTCGCCGCGGGCGTCACGCTCGAACCGGTGAAGATGCCCAAGCTCTCCCTCTCCGGACTGTGGAAGTGGGTGAGCGAGAGCCCTCTCGACACCCCTGACCAGCAGGGCGGCACCGCCCGGGGCAAGAGCCACCACGCCTCGTCGGACGCCACGAGCCTCGAAGGCAAGGCCGGGCGCAAGCCCGGCAAGGGCAAGGGCGAACTCCCGCTGTTCGAGCGGGAGACCGACGACCCCGCCGAGACCCGCACCGGCAGGGCGCCGGGCAACGCCAAGAGCTTCGACGCGCGCACCAGCAGGCGCGACGCGAAGAAGTCCACGGCCACCTCGGACTACTACGTCAACGCCGACGGCTCCACCACCGTCCGCCACTTCGCCGGCCGCACCAACTTCAAGGGCGCGGACGGCACGTGGAAGGCCATCGACACGAGCCTGACCGAGGACAAGGACGGCCGCCTCCAGCAGACGGCCAACTCCCTCGACGTCGAGTTCGCGCCGGACGCCGCCGACAAGGCGCTGGCCTCCGTCGACTTCGGCGCCGGACGCTCGCTCGCGTACGCGCTGAAGGGCGCCGCGAAGACGGAGCCCACCGTCGCCGCCAACGGCACCGTGACCTACGCGGACGTGCTGCCCGAGACCGACGTGCAGCTCGTCCCGCTGGCGGAGGGCTTCAAGGAGAACGTCGTCCTGCGCTCCCCGCAGGCCGCGAACTCCTGGACCTTCCCGCTCGCGGTGAAGGGCCTCACCCCCCGCGTCGCCGCCGACGGCGACGTGGAGTTCACCGATGCGAACGGAAAGGTCACCGCGACCATCCCGCACGCGTTCATGGAGGACTCCAGGATCGACCCCCGCTCGGGCGACCCCGCCCAGTCGCGGGCCGTGACCTACGAACTGGTCACGGTGGACGGCGAGCCGGCGCTGCGGATGACCGCGGACCGCGCCTGGCTGGACGACCCCGCCCGGGTCTACCCGGTGACCGTCGACCCGACGGTGACCGCGTCGAACTCCACGTACACGCAGAACACCATCGGTGGTGACCACTCCACCGAGACCCAGATCAAGGTCGGCTCCTACGACTCGGGCACGAACAAGACGAACTCGTTCCTGCAGTTCTCCTCGCTGGGCACCACGCTCGCGGGGAAGCGGGTCACCGCCGCCACCCTGAACGTCTACGCGCTCTGGTCCTCCACCTGTGCCGCCCAGTCGTTCTCGGTGCACCCGATCACCCAGTCCTGGACCCCGTCCGGAGTGACCGCCTACCCCGGCCCGAGCTTCGGCGCGGCCATGGGCACGGCCACGCCCGCCCCCGGAGCCTCCTGCTCCAACAGCGGGAACTCGGCCTCGGTCGGCGTGAAGATGCCGGTCTCGCTGAACACGACGTGGTTCAACAACGTCGCCGGCGGAGCCGCGAACTACGGTCTGGCGCTCACCGCCCCGACCAACGACATGCTGCACTGGAAGAAGTTCCACTCGGACAACGCGGCGACCGCCGGCTTCCGCCCGGCCCTGGACCTGACGTACACGGCCAACACCGCGCCGCAGGTCAACGCCTCGTACCCGCCGCAGAACTTCCAGGCCAACACCCTCCAGCCGGAGCTGCTCGTCTACGCGAGCGACGCCGACAAGGGACCGAGCCCGCTGTCCTACACGTTCGAGGTCTACGACGGCGACGCCACCGGCACCCCCACGCTGGTGGCCACGTCCGGCGCGGTCACCAAGGGCAGCTGGAAGGTTCCCGCCGGCAAGCTCAAGTGGTCGAAGAACTACGACTGGTACGTGGAGGCCAGCGACGGCACCTCGGCCGTCGTGGAAGGCAGCCGCTTCACCACGGCCGTGCCGCAGCCGCCGGTCACCTCGGGCCTGTCGATGAACACCGACGGGCACGAGTTCGACCCCTCGGACGGCAATTACACGACCGAGGACACCGACGCCGACGTGCCGGTCATCGGCCCGTCGCTGGAGATCGAGCGCTCCTACAACAGCCTCGACCCCCGCGTGGACTCCGCCTTCGGCGCCGGCTGGTCGACGATCGTCGACATGAAGGCCGTCGAGGTCAAGGACGGCACCGGTGCCCTCACCAGCGTGGTCATCACCTACCCGGGTGGTGAGCAGGTCGCCTTCGGCCGGAACTCGGACGGCACCTTCGTGCCCCCGCTGGGCCGCTACGCGCGCCTCGCGGCCGTCACCGGCGGATACGCGCTCACGGACAAGGACTTCACGGAGTACGCCTTCACCCAGGCGACCGCGAAGACCGGCACCTACGCGCTGAAGACCATCAAGGACTACGCGGGCCGCACCGAGACCTTCTCGTACGACGCCAACAAGCGCCTCACGAAGATCACGAACGAGGTCTCCAAGCGGAACCTCGGCCTGACCTGGTACCAGCCCGCCTCGGCCACCGCCTGGCACGTCCAGACCGTCTACACCGACCAGGCCACGGCCGGCGACGCGAACTCGGTCCAGACCTGGCAGTACACCTACACCGGTGACCAGCTCACCAAGGTGTGCCCGCCGGCCGACTGGTCGAAGTGCACGACGTACACGTACGCCACCGGCAACCACTACCGGACCACGGTCCTCGACGCCGACCCGTTCGCCTACTGGCGGCTCGGCGAGACCTCGGGCACGGTCGCCAAGGACGCCCTCGACGCGAACCAGGGCCAGTACAACGGCACCTACAAGAACGTGACGCTGGGCGGGACGGGTCCCCTCGCGGGCTCCACCCAGAAGGCGGCCACCTTCAACGGCACCACCTCGTACGTCGAGATGCCGGCCGCGCCGGGCGCCACGCCCTCGTACACCTCGGTCTCGCTGTGGTTCAAGACGAGCACCGCCGGAGGCGTGCTCTTCTACTACGGCGACAAGCCCCTCAGCGACCCCGACCCGGTGGCCAACACCACGAAGAACACCCCCGCGGTGTACGTGGGCACCGACGGCAAGCTCCGCGGCTGCCTGGCCATGTCGCCGGGCTGCATGACGACGATCACGTCCACCCCGGTCGTCACCGACGGCAAGTGGCACAACGCCGTCCTGACCGGTGTCGCCAACAGCCAGACCCTGTACCTCGACGGTGCGGCGGTCGGCTCGCTCAGCGGCACCATCAACGACTGGGTGCAGCCGTACATCTCCCTCGGCGCCGGTGTGAACACCATGGGCTGGCCGGCGATGAACGCCAACGACAAGCTCGGTCACTTCAACGGCCAGCTGGCCGAGGTCGCGATCTTCTCCGAGCCCCTCCCGGCCGACGTGATCAAGACCCAGTACGACTCCGCCACCCGGTCGGCCGGTCTCCTCCAGAAGATCACCACGCCCGGCGGCAAGACCCAGGCGTCGGTCGTCTACGACACCACCGACGACCGCGTCCTCCAGTCCACCGACGGCAACGGCGGCACCTGGAAGCTCAACCCGCCGACCATCACCGGCTCGTCCCAGGTCTACCGCTCCGCCGTCATGGGCTCCGCCCCGGCCGGCTACTGGCGCATGGACGACACCCAGGGCGCGGCGCAGGCCGCGAACCAGGTGAACACCGGCTTCGGCACGTACAACAACGTCATCCAGGGCGCCGAGGGTCCCTTCGGTCCGGGTGACGCGAGCGCGGCGACGTTCGACGGCTCGACCTCCTTCGTGGAGGTGCCGTACGGCCCGCTGCACGCCAAGGCCGACCGCTCGGTCGAGCTCTGGTTCAAGACGGCCGAGCCCGGCGTGATCATGAGCGATCAGAGCGTCGCACCGAACAACCCCGGCGGTGCCACCGGCAGCTGGAGCGACCTGCTCTACGTCGGCGCCGACAACAAGCTGCACGGCCACTGGTGGAGCTCCACCTGCAACGGTGCGGCCACCCTCGGCTCCACGGGCACGGTCACGGACGACAAGTGGCACCACGCGGTCCTCTCGGCCGCCGGCACCACGCAGACGCTCTACCTGGACGGCGCGAAGCAGGGCACCTGCACCGGCGCCCCGAGCGACCAGACGACCTCGCGGACGTTCATCGGCGCGGGCTTCGGGAAGAACTGGCTCAGCTCCCCGGGTGACGTCTCCTTCTTCACCGGCTCCCTCGCCGAGGTCGCGGTCCACGCCAAGGGCCTCACCGACGCGGACGTGGCGGCCCACTGGTCCGCCTACAAGGCGTCCTCGGGCATCGCCCCGGTCAAGACGGTCAAGCTGACCGACCCGAAGGACAAGACCCTCACCTACGTGTACGACGCCGAGATGGGCAACCGCCTGCTCGCCGCGATCGACACCGAGGGCGACCGCACCACCTACGGGTACGACACCGGCGGCTTCCTCCACACCATCACGGACGCCAACGGCAACCGCTCCATCACCGGCCACGACGTGCGCGGCAACACGGTCTCCCAGACCACCTGCCAGAACACGGCCGCCAACAAGTGCTCGACGGAGTACTACACCTTCTACCCGGACTCGACCACGGCCTTCCCGCCGATGGACCTCCGCAACGACCTGATCCTCACGGAGCGGGACGGGCGCTCGTCCGGTCCGACCGACAACGCCTACCTCACGAGCTACTCCTACGACGCGGGCGGCAACCTGCTGTCGGTGACCACGCCCCCCGTGGCCGGTCACCCGAACGGCCGGACCGCCTCGACCACGTACACCACCGCCACCACCCCGGCGGCGGAGGGCGGCACGGCGGTCACGCCGGCGGGTCTCGTGTCGCAGGTCGTGACGCCGGGCGGCCGGAAGACGACGTACACCTACTTCGCCAACGGCGACCTGGCGAAGATCACCGACGCCAACGGCGCCACGGTGGAGTACACGTACGACAAGCTGGGCCGCGAGATCTCCAAGAAGGAGGTCTCGGACGCGAACCCGGGCGGTCTGGTCACGTCGCAGACGTACGACAAGAACGACCAGGTCCTCACCGAGACGACCCCGGCCGTCACCAACCGGGTCACCGGCGCCAAGCACCAGGCGAAGACGACCACGGGCTACGACCCCGACGGCAACGTCCTGTCCCAGACGGTCCAGGACCTCACCGGCGGTGACACGGCGCGCGTCACGTCGATGACGTACGACGCCACCAACCAGCTGGCGACCAGGACGGACCCGGGCGGCGACACCACGTCGTTCGAGTACGACGTCTACGGCAACAAGGTGAAGGAGACGGACCCCGCGGGGACCGTCAACACCTACACCTTCGACGCCGAACAGCGCCCGCTCACCACCAACCTGCTCGACTACACGGGCGACCCGTACAACCCGACGGCTCCGACGACGCTCGTCCAGGAGTCCCGGGCCTACGACCCGGCCGGCCGCCTCGCGTCGATCACCGACCCGCTGGGCTGGCAGACGGTGTACACCTACACCGACGACGGCCTGTCGGCCTCCGTGGTCCGCAAGGACCCGCAGACCGGCAAGTCCTTCACGGAGCAGGCGAACACCTACGACGCCGCCGGCAACCTGATCGAGCAGGTCACCAACGACGGGCAGACCCGCACCACCTTCACGGTGGACGCGGCCGACCGTACGGTCTCCGAGATCCTCGACCCCAACGGGCTCGCCAGGACCACGCAGACGAGCTACGACCCGGACGACAACGTGGTGTCGGAGACGGACCGCGACCCGGCGACGGGCGACCTGTCCACCACGGACACCCGGTACGACGCCCTGGGCAACATCACCGGAACCACCAGCCACGACGGCACCACGGCGCCGGTGGCCCGCTACAAGCTGGACGAGACGACGGGCTTCGGCCTGGCCGACTCCTCCGGCGCCAACAACACCGGTACCCACGGCACCGGAATGCACTGGAACACCGACCGGGGCGGCAACGGCGCCTTCGACGGTGACGCCAACTCGTGGGCGCAGACCAACGGCCCGGTGGTGAACACCGCCGGCAGCTTCACGGTCTCGGCCTGGGTCAAGCTGACCAACACGACAGCCAACCGGACCTTCCTCGCGCAGGACGGCAAGGAGGCCTCCGGCTTCCAGCTGTACTACTCGACGGCCTACGGCTGGACCTTCAACCGGCACGCCACCGACACCTACGACCCGGCCATCGTGCGGGTCTCGTCGGGCACCGCCGCCGTCACGGCCAACACCTGGACCCACCTGGTCGGCGTCTACGACCAGGCGAGCTCCCAGATCCGGCTGTACGTGAACGGCGTCGCGAGCGGCACCCCGGCCACCTTCGGCACGCCGTGGGAGGCCACCGGCCCGCTCCAGCTCGGACGCCGCTGGTACAAGGGCGCCTACGCGGAGAACCACCTCGGCGGCCTGGACGACGTCCAGGTCTACGGCGAGGCGCTCACCGCGGCACAGGTCACGGCGCTCAAGGGCGGCACCCTGCCGGCCGCGGGCTCCACGGTCCGCACCACCACGTGGAAGCTGGACCAGCGCGGTCTGCCGCTGAACCAGACGGACACCGCGGGCAACGTCACCGACTACGGCTACGACGAGCTCGGCCAGCAGACCTCGGTCACCGAGCCGGCCGTCATGGCGGAGCAGAACGGCGGGACCCCGGTCTCCGTCCGGCCCGTCACGATGACCGGGTACAACACGTACGGCGAGGCGACGGAGTCCTCGGACCCGCTCGGCAACGTGGTGACGACGGCGTACGACGCGGAGGGCCAGGAGCTGTCGACGACGACTCCCGAGTACCTCGCGCCGGGTGCGTCGGCCCCGATCCGCGCCACCTCGTACAACGAGTACAACAAGCTCGGCCAGGTGACGGCGGAGGTCGACCCGCTCGGCGGCCGCACCACCTACACGTACACGCAGCTGGGCGACCTGGCCTCGGTCACCGAGCCGGGCGGCGGTACGACGAAGTACACGTACTCCACCAACGGCGACCAGCTGTCGGCCACCCGGCCGAACGGCGCCCGCCAGGAGATGACGTACGACTACCTGGGCCGCGAGCTGACCAGCACGGACATCGTGCGCCAGCCGACCCAGCGGGCGTACACGGCGATCAACGAGTACAACGCGCCGGGCGGCGAGCTGTCCCGGATCGTGTCGCCGCAGGGCGTCACGGAGTCGTACAAGTACAACGCCGAGGGCGAGGTCACCGAGGTGACCGACGGCGCGGGCAAGGTCTCGCGCTTCACGTACGACATGGACGGACAGCCGCTCACGGCCACCGAGCCCGACGGCACCAGCACCCGCAACACGTACGACGGCTTCGGCCAGCTGGTGAGGACGGACGACCTGGACGAGACGGGTGCCGTGCTGCGTACGGCGAGCACCGGTTACGACCGGGGCGGCAACATGGTCTCGGCGACCGATCACCGCGGTCACACGAAGACCTTCACGTACGACTCCTCGGGTCTGATCACGAAGGTCGTCGAGCCGGTCTCCGCGACCGAGTCGATCACCACGACCTACGGGTACGACGCGGCGGGCAACCAGACCCGCTTCACCGACGGGCGGGGCAACCCGTTCCTGACGACGTACAACACGTGGGGTCTGCCGGAGTCGCAGATCGAGCCGTCCACGCCGACCCATCCGAACCTCGCGGACCGGACGTTCACGGCGGTCTACGACGGCGGCGGCCGGATCAAGGAGTCCCGCTCTCCCGGTGGGGTGAGCGCCTCCTTCGAGTACGACGTGAAGAGCCGACTGGTCCGCCAGTCGGGTACGGGTGCGGAGGCCGCCACGGCCGACCACACGTACGCCTACGACGCCGACGACCGTGTCACGGCCGTCGCCGGTCTCGGTGAGGAGAAGAACACCTTCTCCTACGACGACCGGGGTCTGCTCCTGACCGCGAACGGGCCCTCGGGCTCCTCGTCCTTCGCGTACGACGGCGACGGCGGGATGACCTCCCGCACCGACGCCTCGGGCACGTCCACCTTCGGCTACGACACCGCCGGCCGCGTGAAGACGGCGAACGACGGTCTGACGGGCTCGACGGCGACGTACGGCTACGACGTCAACAGCAACGTGACGTCGATCGACTACGGCACGGGCAAGGCGAAGCGCAGCTTCGGCTACGACAAGCTGGAGCGACTGACCAGCGACTCGCTGACCTCGCCGACCGGCAAGACGCTCGCGTCCTTCACCTACGGGTGGGACGCGAGTGACAACCTGACGTCGAAGACGACGACGGGGCTCACCGGTTCGACGGCCAACACGTACACGTACGACTGGGCCGACCGCGTCATGTCCTGGAACAACGGGACGACGAACGAGGTCTACGGCTACGACGCGTCCGGCAACCGGACCCGGGTGGGTGGCGACACCTACACCTACGACGCCCGGAACCGGCTCACGTCGGACGGTCACAGCGCCTACACCTACACCGCGCGCGGCACGCTGAGCTCGGTGACGGACGAGGCCAGCCGGGTGACGACCATGAAGGTGGACGCCTTCAACCGCGTCATCCAGGAAGGAAACCGCACCTACACGTACGACGGTCTCGACCGTGTCCTGAACGCCAAGGACGAGACGGGCACCGAGCTCTACGCCTTCAAGTACAGCGGCGACGGCAACGAGGTGGCCTCGGACGGTCTGTCGACCTACAGCCGAGACGCCGGCGGCGCCGTGGTCGGTGTGAAGAACGCCGTCAGCTCCGTGCTGGCCCTGACGGACCTGCACACGGACGTGGTGGCGCAGTTCACCACCACGGGCGAGGCGCTGACCGGATCGACGACCTACTCGCCGTTCGGCAAGGTCGTCCAGTCGGCGACGATGCTCGGTTCGCTGGGCTACCAGTCCGGCTGGACCGACCCGGAGACGGCCAAGGTCAACATGGCCGCGCGCTGGTACTCGCCGGAGACCGGCCAGTTCAACAGCCGTGACACCGTCTCCCTCAGCGGGGTCCCGAACTCGATCTCGGCGAACCGGTACGCGTACGCGGACGGCAACCCGATGACGGGCATGGACCCGACCGGCCACTGGCCGGGCTGGGCCGACAAGATCGTCAAGAAGGTCAAGAAGAAGGTCACCAAGACCGTCAAGTCGGCCTACAAGCACGTCAAGAAGGCCGTCAAGAAGGTCGCCAAGGTCGTCAAGAAGGCCGCGAAGGTCGTCAAGAAGGCCGTCAAGAAGGTGGTAAAGCGGGCCAAGCGGGCGGTCAGAAAGGCCGTCCGGTACGTGGCCGACAGCGTCCGGAAGGTCAAGAGATACGTCAAGCGGGTCTACAAGACCGTGAAACGTGTGGCCCACAAGGTCGTCAAGCATGTGAAGAAGGCGGTCCGCAAGGTCGCCAAGGCCGTCAAACACGTGGCCAAGAAGGTGGTCAAGGCAGCCAAGAAGGTCGGCAGAGCCGTCAAGAAGGCGGCGAAGGCCACAGCCAACTTCGTCAAGCAACACGCCTCCACCATCGCCTCGGTCGCCGTCGGCATCGCCGTCTTCGCGGGCTGCACCGCGATCACGGCCGGCGTCGGAGCCATCGGCTGCGCCGCCCTCGCGGGCGCCGCGGGCAATGCCGTCGGCTACGCGATGAGTGACGGACCCAAGTCGGTCGGCGGATTCCTCGGCGCGGTCGCCATCGGCGCCGTGACCGGTGCCGCCGGTGGCGTCGGCGGCCGTCTCGCGGCGAGCGCCGCGGGCAAGCTGCTCTCCGGCACGGCCGGCAAGATCGCGACGAACGTCGCGGAGAGCGCCGGCGAGGAAGCCCTCGCGGGCGCGGTCGAGTACGGCACCTCGTGTGTGAACAGCGAGGAGGGCTGCTCGGTCGCCGGAGCCGCGAAGGCGGCGACGATCGGCGCGGTCATGGGCGGCGCGTTCGGAGCCAAGGGCAGCGGCAAGGGTCCGAAGGCGAATGATTCGCCCGGTGGCTCCTCCGGTCCCGGGTGCCCGATTCGCCGTGGCAGTACGCCGCACAGCTTCACCGGCAAGACGCCGGTGCTGATGGCGGACGGCACGACCAAGCAGATCTCCAAGGTCAAGGCGGGCGACAAGGTCCTCACAGCCGAGCCCGGCAAGAAGACCAAGGAGATCCACGAGGTCAAGCAGGTCATCGTCACGAAGACCGACCGCGACTACGTCGACGTCACCATCGTCGCGAAGGCCGGCCGGAAGACGATCGAGACCACCAAGCACCACCAGTTCTACGAGTCCACCCGCAACGCCTGGACGCAGGCGGGCGACCTCAAGGTCGGCCAGAAGCTCCAGAACGGCGAGGGCGCGCCGAGGGTCATCGTCGACGTCACGTCGTACAAGGCCGACAGGACCACGTACGACCTGAGCGTCGAGGGTCTGCACACGTACTTCGTGTTCGCCGGTGACACGGTGATGGCGGCCGACCCGGGCGACGCGGTGCTGGTGCACAACTGCGGTGGCAGCAACCCCGCCCACTCGCGCACGTGCACCTGTGCGGCCGGAAATCAGCCGCGCATGGCCAACGGGAGTATGGGCGCCAACCCGAACCCGAATCCGAGCCGGCTCAACCGGGACAACCAGTACCCGTCGGGATACTGGGCGGAAACCCACCGGGAAATGGCGAGGAACTGGAAGGACAGCGCCGGAAACTGGTTGGACAACGAGGGTAATATCGTTCCGGACGCCGAACTCACCTACGAGCACACGTATGCGGTCGTCGACCATTGGAACGCCGAAGGTCATAACCAGAGCAGAAGCGAGCGGGCGAAGTTCTTCAATGACACCACCAAAATGCATCCCATGCGCCGAAAGGCGAATTCAAGCGGTGGTGGTAGCATGACGGCTCGTTATCAGCAGAACACAGGTCCCAAATACTCGAATTAGAGGAGGCCTCGGGTGTCATTTGATGTGGAGCAGGCTGTAAGTGAAATTCCGAACGTAGAGAAATTCCCTGGCCTCGCACGCGCGTGGCGCTGGTCGCCCATGTTCCGGTTCGTGTTCTCCCTGGCGATGAACGCGGAGGGGACGCGCATCCATCAGGTGAACGCCCGAGACTCCTTCGACGAGGACCTGGCCCGGGCGGTGCTTACGTTCGCACGTGAGCACCGTGCCGGGCTCGGGGAGGACCCCCGCCCGTTCGAGGTCGTGCCCGGGTTCTCCCACCCGGGTTACGACTTCGACGCCCTGGTGGCCATCCAGCCCGAGATCCATGGCTACTACGTGGGCCGGAACGAGGAGCTCAACGAGGTCGTGGTCGGGGTCTTCCCCGCGTATGCCCGGGAGTTCTCCGGGAACGAGACGCCGGATGAGGCGTTCTTCCGATTCAAGAAGATGCTGAACACGGCGGACATGACGCGCGAGGCCGTGCCGTTCCTCCGGATGAAGTTCGACAACACGAGGACCGGTGGTGGCAGCGAAGGTGACCTCCGCGGCTTCACCACCCCCGACGTGCTGCTTCGGGAGCTGGAGCTCCTGGAGGGCGCGCCCGGCAGCTTCGTGGAGTACGAGAACCGTCACGGACGGGTCTGGCGGATCGAGTGGAACGGCTCGTGGGCCGTTGACGGCGAGGCCCGGGAGCACCAGCCGGCCCCCGCCGAGATCCTGGAGACCCTGAACTGACCTCGTCCTCGATTCGAGGACGAACCCTGCTGAAAACGAGGGCCGTCCACCCGGAACGCCGGGTGGGCGGCCCTCGTGCTGTGCGGCGGCGGCCGCGACGACGGCACGGTGCCGTCCCACCCGCCACTGCGGAGGTGCAGGCACCCCCTGCCCCTCAGCCCGTCTTCGCCCAGTCCCCGCACCCCGACGACTTGAAGTACCCGTCCGACGCGCTCACCTTCACGACCGCCGTGCCCGTCACGTTGTCGTTCGCCAGGATCGAGTCCGTGCCGTGGCTCGCGTCCTTCGCGCGCTCCCAGTAGCACTCCGCGTCCTTGTTGCCCGTCGACTTGTACGTGCCCGGGGCGATGTCGACGCCCACCTTGAACATGCCGCCGTCGCCCTTGAGGGTCGTCCCGGGGGTGCCCTTCGCCTTCGCGTCGACCGCTTCCCACGTGCCGCAGCCCGTCGACTTGAAGAGCTTGTCCGTCGCCTTGATCTCGACGTACGCCGTGCCCGTCACGTTGTCGTTGGCGAGGATCGAGTCCGTCTCGGACGAGGCGTCCTTCGCGCGCTCCCAATAGCAGCCCGCGTCCTTGTTGCCCGTCGAGCGGTAGAGGCCCGGCTTCGCGTCGGAGCCGACCTCGAAGTCGCCGTCCCCGTCGATCGTGGCGCCCTTCGGCTTGTCCTGGGCCTTCTTGTCGCCGCCCTGCTTCGCGGGCTGCTCCTGCTTCGCGCCCGCCGTGGGGGTGTCGGTGTCGCCGCCCCCGCCCATCGCCGCGCCGATCGCGATGACCGCGACGACCGCGCCGGCCGCGGTGAGGACCTTGTGGCGGGCGAACCAGTTGCGCTGCTGCTGAGACATGGCTGTGGCACCTTCCGGGCGCTTGAGGACTCCGCTTTCGGGACTCCGTGTTCCGATGGAGTAATCACAGCAGAAGCTGTGAACCGAGTCAACACCGTTCACGCGTTGCGAGTTTGCTCACGCCGTGAATCGGTTCGGCCGCTATGCTCGGTGTGTTCACACACGTACGAGGGGAGACGGACAGATGCCCGAAGACAGCACGGCAGAGGTCACCGCCGCCGGCATCGCCCGGCTCGCGGGGGTCGGCAGGGCCGCCGTCAGCAACTGGCGCCGGCGCCACGCCGACTTCCCCAAGCCCGTCGGCGGCACCGAGACCAGCCCCTCCTTCTCCCTCGCCGACGTCGAGCAGTGGCTCCGCGACCAGGGAAAACTCGCCGAAGTGCCGCTCCGCGAGCGGGTCTGGCAGCAGCTCGCCGGCCACCCCTCCGGCACCGTCGCCGGCCTCGTGCACACCGGCTGCGTCCTGCTCCTCCTCCGCGCCCGCCCGGGTGCCTGGACCGAGCTGGCCGCGCTCCCCGACGACCGGCTCGGCGAGCTCCTGCCCGGTGTCTTCGAAGAGGTCCTCACCGCCCGCTTCGGTCTGCCCAGGTCCGTTCACACCCCCACCCCGGCCGAGACGCTCCCCGCCGTCCCCCTGCTCCGCGCCGCCGTCGAGCTGGCCGGCGAGCTGGGCGGCGCCCGGCAGGCCTTCGAGTTCCTGCTCGGCCGCCACCTGGACGCCAACCCGCGTCAGTACACGCTCACCCCGCCCCCGCTGGCCGAGCTCATGGCCGACCTCGCCGCCGCCGCGGCGGCCACCGACGGCCGTCCCCTCGCCACCGTCCTCGACCCGGCCTCCGGCACCGGCGGCCTGCTGCGCGCCGTCCCGCACCCCACCGCGCTCCACGCCCAGGACGCCGACCCCGACCTGGCCGCCCTCTCGGCCCTCCGGCTCGCCCTCCACGGCGACGCCGACGTCCGCGCCGCCACCGGCGACACCCTCCGCGCCGACGCCTTCCCGACCCTCCGCGCCGACGCGGTCCTGTGCCACCCCCCGTTCAACGAGCGGGCCTGGGGCCACGACGAACTCGCCTACGACCCCCGCTGGGAGTACGGCTTCCCGGCCCGCACCGAGTCCGAGCTGGCCTGGGTGCAGCACGCCCTCGCCCGGCTCCGCGACGGCGGCGCCGCCGTCCTCCTCATGCCGCCCGCCGTCGCCTCCCGACGCTCGGGCCGCCGCATCCGCGCCGACCTGCTGCGCCGCGGCGCCCTCCGGGCCGTCGTCGCCCTCCCGGCCGGCGCCGCACCCCCGTACGGCATCCCGCTCCACCTCTGGGTCCTCGTCCGCCCGGGAGGCGGCGAACGCCCCCCGGCCGAGACCCTGTTCGTGGACACCGCCGGGCTCGTCCCGGACGCCGGACGCGACAGACTCCCCTGGACCGTCCTGCGGAACACGGTGCTCGACGCCTGGGCCGGCCGCGGCGGCGAGGAGTCCGTCGCCCGCGCCGTCCCCGTCATCGAACTCCTCGACGACGAGGTCGACCTCGCCCCCGCCCGCTACCTCGCCGCCCCCGCCGCCGGCGGCACCGCACCCGAACTCGCCGCCGTCCGCGACCGACTCGACGAGACCCTCCGCCGCACCCGCGGCCTCGCCCCCACCCCGGTCCCGGCCCGCCCCGCGCCCCGCCCCCTCACCACCGTCGGCGAACTCGCCCGCACCGGCGCCCTCCAGCTCCGTACGGGCGGCTCGGGCACGGCCCCCGCCGGCGGCGGCGTGCCCGTCCTCACCGAGCACGACGTCCTGTCCGGCGGCGCGCCCTCCGGCACCCTCCCCGCCGCCGGCGCGGAGGGCGAGGAGCGCGAGGAGCCCGTCCTCGTCGCCGAGGGCGACGTCGTCGTCCCCGTCCTCGGCGGCGGCTCCGTCGCCCGGGTGGTGGACGCCGCCACCGCGGGCGCCGCCCTCGGCCGCAACCTCCAGCTCCTGCGGCCCGAACCGGCGGCCCTCGACGCCTGGTTCCTCGCCGGATTCCTGCGCGGCACCGCCAACAACCGGCAGGCCAGCAGCTTCGCCTCGACCGCGACCCGGCTGGACGTGCGCCGGCTCCAGCTGCCCCGGCTGCCCCTGGCCGACCAGCGCCGCCACGGCGCCCACTTCAAGTCGCTCGCCGAGTTCGAGGAGGCCCTGCGGCTCGCCGCGCGCCTCGGCGAGCAGCTGGTCCAGGGGCTGTACGACGGACTCGCGGACGGAAGTGTGGAGCCCGCGTGAAGGCCGTCATACTCTCTTGGTCCGACTTGGTCCGGTCAACCGCAGAGGCCTGATCGTCCGTCCTGGGGGAGCGTCGTATGTACGGTCAGGTGCCCACACCCGCGGCCACACCCGCGCCCGTGCCGCCGCGTGCCACCGGCCCGACAGCGGCCACGATCACCGTCCGGGTCCTCATCACGGTCCTGGTGGTCCTGTCGCTCGGCTTCCTCGCGTGGGTCGCCATGCTCCGGATCGCGATCATGCGGCGCACCGGGCGCGACTGGGCCCTCTTCTGGGGCCAGTTGGTGCTGAACGTCGGGTGTGTGGTGCCGCTGGAGCAGCGGTTCGCCGGCACCTGGATGAACACCGCCGGCATGATCGTGCTGCTGGTCCAGATGGCGCTCGTGACCTGCTACTTCCTGGTGGTCGACATCCGCCACCACCAGCCGGCCCCGGTGGTGATCATGGTTCCGTCGCCGTCGCCGCCCCTGTCGCAGCCGTACGGGTACGGCACGCCGCCGCCGGGTTACCCGGCGCCCGGGTACGCCACCCCGGGGTACGGCTATCCGCCCGCCGCCGTGACGACGCCGAGCCCGAGCCCGAATCCGCATCCGAGCCCGGGCCCGAATCCGTACGCCTCCACCCCGCTCCCGGCGACACCGCCCCCGTCCGTCCCCGCCCCGCCCGCTCCCTCGGGCGCCCCCCGTATCGAGCAGGTCCGCGCCGAGCTCGACGAGCTCAGCGACCTGCTCCGGCAGGCCGGGGAAGGCGACGGCCGGGCATGAACGGGCGCGTGATCGGCGGGCGTTACGAGCTCGCCACCGTCATCGGGCAGGGCGGCATGGGCCAGGTCTGGACGGCGTACGACCGCAGGCTCGACCGCCGGGTCGCGGTGAAGCTGCTCAAGCCGGCCACCATGACGGGCCCGGCCACCGCAGCCGACGAGCTGCGCCGCCGCTTCGTGCGCGAGTGCCGGGTGACCGCGCACGTCGACCACCCCGGCCTCGTCACCGTCCACGACGCGGGCAGCGAGGGCGAGGACCTGTACCTCGTCATGCAGTACGTCGAGGGCGCCGACCTCGCCGACCACCTCGCCGAGCACGACCCGTACCCCTGGGAGTGGGCGGTCAGTGTCGCCGCGCAGTTGTGCGCCGTGCTTGCGGCCGTCCACGCGGTGCCGATCGTGCACCGCGACCTCAAGCCGCGGAACGTGATGGTCCGTCCCGACGGGTCCGTCCTCGTCCTCGACCTCGGCGTCGCCTCCGTCCTGGACAGCGACACCACGCGCCTCACCCACACCGGTTCGCCGATCGGCAGCCCCGCCTACATGGCGCCCGAACAGGCCATGGGCGGCGCCGTCGGCCCCTCCACCGACCTGTACGCGCTCGGCGTGCTGCTGCACGAACTCCTCAGCGGAAACGTGCCCTTCGCCGGGTCCACGGCGCTCGGTGTCCTCCACCGCCATCTGTACGAGCCTCCCGTGCCGCTCCGCCAGCTGCGGCCCGAGGTGCCCGAGCCGCTCGAAGGGCTGGTCCTCCGGCTGCTCGCCAAGGACCCGCGGGAGCGGCCGTCCGGTGCGCACGAGGTGTACGAGGGGCTGCTGCCGCTGCTTCCCGCGCGCGGGGCCCCGGCCGGGCCGCTGGACCCGACCCGGCCGTTCCTCCGCCCGCACGCGCCCTGGCCGGACCGCCCGGCGACGGCGACGGCAACGGCTCCGGCGGCGCCGGTCGTCCCGGTCGTTCCGGTCGTACCCGCCGTCCCTGTGCAGGTCCCGCCGTCGCTGCCTGTGGCCGCTCCCGCGGTCGCTGCCGGGAGCGACCCGAGGTCCTCCTACCGGCCGCCGGCCGCCGGCGCGCCCGTGCCTGCCGCCGCCTCCGCGCCCCATGGCGCTCCCGTGCCCCCGGCCGCCCCCGCCCGGCCCGACGTCGCCGCCGCGGTCGACGAGGTCAAGCGGCTGCTGGGGGAGGGGGCGCTCACCCGGGCCGTCGACATGCTCGGCGGGATCCTGCCCGCCGCCGCGGCCGAGCACGGCGAGCGGTCGCCGGTCGTCCGCATCCTGCGCAAGCAGTACGCGTCCACGCTGATGGACGACGGCCAGTACCGGCGCGCGCTGCCCGAGTTGCGGCGTCTCGCGGCGGACCGCGACGCGGAGGCCGGGCCGGCGGATCCGCAGGTTCTTCAATTCCGTTATGACGCCGCCCTGTGTCTGGAGCAGCTGGGGGAGACGGCCGCCGCGCTCGCCGAGTTCCGTGCGGTGCTGCCGTACTACGAGGGCGACCCGGCCCGTGCCTTCGACATCCGGCAGCGGATCGCCCTGCTTCTCGTGGCGACGGGCGAGCACGCGGCCGGGCAGGACCAGCTGCAGCGGCTGCTGTTCGACGCGGAGCGGGCGTTCGGGCCGTATCACCCGCTTCCGGCGGACTTGCGACGCGTGCTGGAACACCAGCGTCAGTTGGGGTCCCGGTCCTGACGGAGCGACAGCATCACGACTCGACAACTGATCGGTCAATGGATCTTCGTGATCCCCTTTGTCCTTTTTGGTGCATGTAGCGTTCGCGTCTGATCATGTTCACGTCCCCAAGGAATCCCTCATGGCGACGCCGCCCGCGCCCTTCACCCCCGAGCAGCCCCTCGCTCCGGAGCAGCCCGCCCCCGCGAAGAAGGGCAGCCGCATCCTCAAGAAGGTCGGCGGTGTCGTCCTCGCGATCGCCCTCGCCCTCGGCGTGAAGCTCGGCCTTCCGTACCTCACCGGCGACGCCCCCGTGCACGCCAAGGCCGGCGAGTGCGTCACCGTGACGGGCCCGGACAACGACCCCAAGGTCGACACCACGGACTGCTCCTCGGGCAAGGCCGACCTGTACAAGGTCGTCAAGGTCATCGACGACACCTTCGACGTGAACCAGTGCGGCGCGGAGCTGTCGGCGCTCGCGCAGCAGCTGGAGTCGGACAAGTTCGTGCTGTGCCTGGAAGAGGTCGCCGCGAAGTAGCGCGAAGCAGTCGGCGCGCACCCGCACGTACGGGAAGGGCCGGGACCCCCGCGGGGGTTCCGGCCCTTCCTGCGTGCCGGACCCTTCCGGCGTACCGGGCCCGGCCGCCGCCTACGGTCGGCCGACGGGCCTCGGGTCCGTCGGGGACGCCGGGTCCGCCGGCTCCGCCCCGGGCTGCGGCTCCGCTCCGGGCTTCGGCACCGCTCCCGGCTCAGGCTCCGCCCCGGGCTGCGGCACCGCCCCCGGCTTCGGACCGTTCTCGGACGGCCGCACCGCCCCCGGATCGGGGGCCGCGCCCGGCCCGGTGACCGACGGGGCGACCGGGGAGGGCTCGGGCGTGACCGGGGACGTGCTGACCCCCGGGGGCCGGGCGGGCGGCGCCGGGGTGGGGGAGACCGTGCCGGCGGGCACCAGGAGGAGCAGGTACGCGACCGCGGCGGCCGCGGCCGCGGCGACGGCACCCAGCGAGGCGAAGGCGACGCCGCGCACCCGCCGCAGCCCCCAGCTCCGCCCCTCCGGGGGCTCGTCCCGGCGCAGGTCCCGGTACGTGACGAGGGCCGCGCGCGCGGCGAACGCGGCGCGCAGCCGCTCCTCGGTGACGGTGCGGGGGTCCTCGGCGCGCGGTCTCATCGGCCCGCCTCCAGCTTCTTCTCCAGGGCGTCGAGCGCGCGGCTCGCGGTCGACTTCACCGTGCCGCGCGAGAGCCCGAGCGTCTGGGCGATCTGCGCCTCGGTCAGCTCCGACCAGTAGCGCAGCACGAGGACCTCACGCTGGCGCCGGGTCAGCTGCGCGAGCGCGTCGAGCACGTACCGGTGCTCCTCGGCGAGCAGCAGCCCCTCGTCGACGGGCGGCTCCGAGACCGGGTGGGGCGGGGTATACGCGCGCGCGGTGCGGCGCCTGCGCAGTACGGAACGGGCGGCGTTGACGACGGCGGTGTGCAGATACGCCCCCGGGTCCTGGAGCCCGTGCAGGGAGGTGCCGTACGTCCGGCACACGGCGGCGAACGCGTCCTGGACGACGTCCTCCGCGGTGTGCAGGTCGTCGACGAGGAACAGCGCGAGCCGCACCATGTCGAGCCGCCGTGCCCGGTACAGCTCCGTGAGGGTGGGCGGCGGCCCCTGGTCCTCCGGGCCGTCCACCGCACGCAGATGCCTTCCCCGTACGGCCCCGGGGGCGTCGTCGGTCCGAGGCCGGGGGCGGGTCCGGGGCATGCGGGCGAGCAGCCGGGCCCACCAGGGCGACGGCCGGTCCGGGTGTCCGGGGACGGGTACGGGCACGGGTATGGCGTACGACAACTGCACGGTCCTCGATCCGTTGCGGGACGGAGGGGCGG
The DNA here is from genome assembly GCF_001905825.1 of Streptomyces sp. CB02009. Lineage (GTDB taxonomy): Bacteria > Actinomycetota > Actinomycetes > Streptomycetales > Streptomycetaceae > Streptomyces. The sequence goes on along the minus strand of NZ_LIVV01000009.1, from coordinate 154,011 downwards.
CCCGGCCGGACCTGCGCAAGTCCGGCCGGACCGCCCGCTCCTCGGTGCTACCGCGTGCCGCTACTTCCGGACGCGGGGCGCGGGGGCGGCCGGAGCCGGGGCGGGCGCGGGGGCGGCCGTCGGCTTGACCGCCGGGGCCGGGGCAGGGGCGGGGCGAGCCCCCTGGTCGGCGGGGACGGGCACGGGCGCGGGCACGGCGGCCGGGCGGGGCTTGCCGGGCGAGACGACCTTCGGCGCGGCGCCCGGGGCCGGGGCGGCGACGGGCTTCGCCGCCGGGGCGGGCGCGGCGGGCACGGCGGCCTTCGGAACGGCCTTCGGCGCGACGGCCGGAGCGGGGGCGGCGGCCGGAGCCGCCGGGGCCGCCGGGGCCGCGTCGGGGACCGCGACCTTCGGCGCGGCGGGCACGGGCCGCGGACCGGAGTCGGCGAGGGCCTGCGCGGCGAAGCCGCCGCCACCGAGAAGGAGCGCGGCGCCGGTGATGACACCCAGGATGCGGGGGCGGGGGCGGAAGGTCCGCTTGGCGTGGCTGGACATGGGTTCTCCCGAGGAAGGGACGGACACGGTCAGGTGGATCGGGTGAAGGGCGCCTTCACCCCACCAGACGTGCGTCACCCCACGAGGTTGCGACCGGCTCCGAGAAAGTTTCCTGCCCCTTCTGCCGACCCCGCCCGGCGGCTCCTAGTCGCCCAGCAACCGCCACGCCGCCAGGGCCATGCGGGCCCTGGTCAGGCCCGTCGGGGTGGTGAGGTCCACGGACAGGGCCCTGCCGATCAGGTCGACGCGACGGGCCACGCTGCTGTGGTGCAGGTGCAGGGCGTCGGCCGCCCGGCGCAGCGACCCCGCCGCGCAGTACGCCTCCAGGGTGTTCAGCGTGTCCAGCGCCTCCCGAGCCTCCCGGGGCGTCTGGGCCTCCCGAGCCTCCCGGGGCGCCTGGGCCTCCCGGCCGTCCCCGTTCCCCCGGGCATCCTCCTCGGGATCGCCCGGGGCACCGGCCAGCCGGACGAGGGCCGCGACGTCGGGGTTGCCGCGCAGCACCTCCCTCGGCACCTCCGCGAGCAGCGCCAGCGCACCCAACTCGGCGTGTTCGAGAACGGGTTCGCGCGCGGTGGTGAGCCGCAGGGCGGTACGGGCCTCCCGCCACGCCAGGTCCGGCCGGTCCGCCGCGCCCAGGCCCGCGCGGACGCCCGCCGGGAACCGGTCCCGGTCCACCGCCGAGGCCAGGAGCACGCCGACCCCGCCGATCCGCGCCGCCTTCACGGTCCCGCCGGGGCAGACGGCTCCGCCCACCTGGTCGAGCGGCAGTCGCGGCGACCGTACGGCGGCCACCCTCACCACCGGCCCTGCGGCGAAGCCGAGGAGCCGCAGCGCCCGGGCGCGGGCCGCCTCGTCGGTCTCGGCGCCGATGACCAGCTCGACGAGCGCGGGGTCCGCCATGGTCGTACGGGCCGGACCGTACCGTTCGACGGCTCCCGCCACGGCGAGGGCCAGCCGGTCGAGCAGCACCTCGTCGAGCGGCCCGGCAGGCCCGGCCCGCTCCAGCCACACCGTGCCGATCTCCTCCTCGTCGAGGACGACCGGGACCGTGCCGGACGCGGGCCCCGCAGTGCCGGGGGCCTCGCGGCCGTCGGGCCCGACGCGGATCGTCCGCCCGGTGCCGCGGAGTCCGACGCCGGCGACGCACTCGGCGAGACCGGCGGAGGCCCGGGCGAGCGCGGGAAGGTCCACCCGCCTGCGCATCAGGGTGTCGTAGAACGCGACGATGCGGAGCGCGCCGTCGACGTACGGATCGAGTCCAGACAGCCGTACGGCCAAAGCCTCCATGGCAGCAGGATAGGAGGACGGGGCGGCGGGACGGTTGCGCCGATCGGCGCGCGATCGGCTCCCGATGCCCGACGGACGGCGGACGACCCGGCGCGGGCGGCTCCCCGAGGATGACCGTCATGGACCCCGAACTCGAAGCCTTCGTACCGTTCTTCCCCCGCACCGACCTCGCCGACCCGGTCACCGCGCGGAAGGACTTCGCCCGACTGGCCGCCGCCGTACCGGCCCCCGACACCACGGACATGGACGTCGAGGACCACGTGGTTCCGGCCGAACCGCCCGTGCCGGTACGGGTCTACCGCCCGCACGGGGCCCGGGGCGCCGTCATCTGGCTGCACGGCGGCGGATTCCTCATGGGCGACCTGGACACCGAACACCCGTGGGCCGGCCGGATCGCGGCCTCCTCCGGAGCGGTGGTGATCTCGGTGGGCTACCGGCTCGCCCCCGAACACCCCTACCCGGCCGCCCTGGACGACGCGTACGCCGTGCTGGAGTGGGCCGTCGGACACGCCGCCGCGCTCGGCGTCGAGCCGGACCGCATCGCGGTCGGAGGCCACAGCGCCGGCGCCAACCTCGCCGCCGCCGTGGCCCTGCGGGCCCGCGACCGGCAGGGGCCGCCGATCCGCTTCCAACTGCTCAACCAGCCGGGGCTCGACGGCCGGCAGGACTCGTGGTCGGCGCTGAACTTCACCGACACCCCGTGGTTCCACCGGTCCAAGGCCCTGGCCTCGTGGCAGCACTACCTGGGCGGCCGGCCCGCGACCCCGTACGCGGCCCCGGCCCGCGCCGAGGACCTGACCGGGCTGCCGCCGGCCTACCTCGCCACCGCCGAGTTCGACCCGAACCGGGACGAGGGCCTGGCGTACGGGCTTCGCCTGCTCCAGGCGGGGGTGTCGGTGGAGATCCACCAGTGGCCCGGCACCTTCCACGGCTCGCAGGCGCTGCTCTCCGCCGAGGTCTCGCAGCGGCAGAACGCGGAACTCGGCGCGGTCCTGCGCCGGGCCCTGACCGGATGAGGCCACTCCGGCCACCCCACCCTCCCCAGCCGACCTCACCCACGTCACCCACGTCACCCACGTCACCCACGTCACCCACCTCACCCCTCCCCGTCCGAAGGAGTCCGTACGCCGTGAAACTCCGATCGAAGATCCGCCTCTCCCTGATCGCGGGAGTGACCGCGCTCGCCGCCTGCGTCGGCACGGTGGCGGCCGCCGGGCCCGCCCCGCACCCGGCGGCGGCACCGTCCCGGCTCGACCCGGCCCGGCTGCGCACCGCCATGGACGCCGTCCACCGGGCGGGCGTCCCCGGGGTGTTCGACGAGGTGCGGGACGCAGGCCGGACCTGGCGCGGGGCCTCCGGGGTCGCCGACCTCGCCACCGGACGGCCGGTGAGCCCCGACATGCGGCAACGGGTCGGGAGCATCACCAAGACCTTCACCGCGGCGGCCGTCATGCAGCAGGTCGAGCGGGGCCGGATCCGGCTCGACGCGCCCGTCGGCGCGTATCTGCCCGACCTCGTACCGGGGGAGCGGGGCCGGCGGATCACCGTCCGGATGCTCCTCAACAACACGAGCGGCATCCCCGACTACATCGCGTACGCCTTCCCCTCCCTCCAGCGGAACTCGCCCGCCAGCCTGGACGAGAACCGCTTCCGTGAGTTCCGGCCGGAGGAGCTGATCGCGCTGGGGCTCGCGGCGCCGCCCGCGGGCGAGCCCGGCGGTCCCACCGGCGTGTACTCCAACACCAACTGGCTGCTGCTCGGCCGGCTCCTGGAACGGGTCACCGGAACGACCGCCGAGCGCTACATCACCCGTCACGTCATCGAGCGCGCGGGGCTGCGGCACACCGGGTTCCCGGGCGGGCCGACGATCGACGGGCCGCACCCGCGCATGTACGAGTCCCTGTGGGGTCTGCTCGAACCGCCGCGCGACTACAGCGTCTACAACATGTCGTGGACGGGCACGGGGGCCGCCCTCGTCTCCACCATGGACGACCTCAACCGCTTCTACGCACGGCTGCTCGACGGCGGCATCGTCAGCCGGTCGTCGCTGGCGCAGATGCAACGTACGGTCCCGGTCCGCGCTCTGGACGGGACGATGATCGAGTACGGTCTCGGCCTGCACAAGGTCGTCCTCCCCGGCTGCGGCACGTTCTGGGGACACGACGGCACGGTCTGGGGAGCGGGCACGATCTCCCTGACGCGGGCGGACGGGGGCCGCCAGATGTCGGTGGCGGTCAACCTCCAGCGCTGGAACGCCCGGAGCGCGGAGGGAGCCACGCAGCCCCACCCCGTCGACACGGCCCTGAAGTCGCTGTACGACCGGTCGCTCTGCGACGCGTGATCCCGCGGCCGCGGCCGCTGCGGAAGGCCGCCAAGCCGCCGAGTCGCTTGGCGAGCCGGGCCGCCCCGCAGGTAATCCGGTGCGTCCGGCCGGGCGCCCGCATAGCCTCCCAGGCATGACCCTTGAGATGAACGACGCCGTACGCGGCCTGCTCGACGCCCCGCACATGGCCGTGCTCGCCACCCTCCAACCGGACGGCTCCCCGCAGAGTTCGGTGGTGTGGGTCAGCCGCGACGGCGGCGAGTTGCTGATCTCCACCACGGAGAGCCGGCGCAAGGCGCGGAACATGCTCAGGGACCCGCGCGTCGGCCTGACCGTCTTCGATCCCGCCGACCCCGAGCTGTACGTGGAGATACGCGGCACCGCCACCGTCACCGAGGACACCGGCCGGGCGGTGGCCGTCCGCATCGCCGAGGAGTACCTCGGTCCGGGCGGCGGCAAGGAGTACGAGGAGGCTCCGGCGGATCACGTCCGCGTGGTCGTCCGCATCACGCCGACCCGGATCCTGGGCAGCGCCGCCAGGACCGCTCGGCCGTAGCCCGGTAGCCCGGTAACCCCGTAGCCCGGTAACCCCGTAGCCCGGTAACCCCGTAGCCCGGTATCCCCGTAGGCCCGTGGCCCGGCGGTCAGCGGCCGTACAGCGCGCGGGCCCGTACCAGGTCGAGGGGTGTGCCGTCCTCGGGCACGTCCAGGAAGTGGTCCAGCTGCCAGGCCTGCGTACGGGAGGCCTGGCCGTTGGCCGTGGTCACCCAGGGCGGGTAGACACGGAACCCGCGCTTCCCGCCCGACCCGTTCTCCGAGACGACGCCGTGCCGGCGGAGCGCCTCCACCGGGAAGACGAACTGCCCGAAGCGGCCCGCGTGCCGGCCGTCCCGGCAGCTGACGACGACGAGGTCGATGCCGTCCGCGGTGTCGAACGGCGCGATCGGTCCGGCCGGCGACCTCTTCCACACGGTGACGAACTGGCCGACCTTGGTGGGCGTCGTCTTCGCCACCCGGAAACGGACGGCGCGGCCGTCGAGGACGAGCGCGTGGGCCGCGTAGTCGGCGGACTCGGCCTCCGGCACCGCCTCCGAGCACACGAGACCGCAGGGCCCGAAGACGAGCGCCCGCACCGCGAGGAGGTCACCGGGGAGCGAGGCGGCGAGGCCGGCGGGATCGGCGGGATCGGTCGGGTCGGGGGAGCGCGCGGAGCCGGTCGTCATGAAACCCACCCTGCCACGGAGCCACCGCCCGGCCGCCCCACCGCCCGACCTCCCGAGTCACCCCCCCAGGCCCCAAGGCCCCAGGCATCAGATGCCGGAAATCAGTCCTGAGGCAGCTCCGCCAGCCAGCGCTCGTCCTGGAACTCGGCCGGGACCTCGTCCTCCCACGGGTCGATCCCGCGGCGCTCCAGCTCGTCGAACCACCGGTCCCGCTGCGACTCGGGGAGCCGGCGTCCGCACCAGGGGCAGAACTCGACGGTGACGCTCGACGTGCCGCCGTCGTGGATCAGCAGCCCGTACTCCTGGAACTTGGCGCTGAAGCCGATCAGTGTGTCCGGGCAGTCGAAGGGGTCTTCGTGCTGGTCGCATTCCACGTCTACCAGGCGGTTCATCGTCTCGCAGCAGTGCTCGGTCATCGTGTGCGTCTTCTCTTCCATGGCTGTCGTCGAGTGGGTGGCCGGCCCGGACACACCTCTCGTCCGTGCCGACGATGACCGTGGGGGTCGGGGAATGTCGTGCGTCCCGCGGGAAGAGTAGCGAGCGGCCGGGTGGCCTGATCGTGCACGTGGGCGTGCGAGCATGCCCCCGTGCGTGAACTGAGTGAGTTGATCGAGGTCGAGGACCCGGCCTGGCCGGTTCTCGGGGAGAAGCTGCGGGCCGCGGCCGTGACCGTCGAGGTGCTGGGCGCCGACGCGGTGCGGGGTGCGGCCGCGCTGTTGCGGACGCAGGTGACCGTGCGGTCGTTCCTGGGGGCGTTCGTCCTCCACAGCGGCGGGGCGTTCGTAGACGACGGCTGGCTGCGGGTGTACGGCAGCCCGGCCGCCGACAACGACCGGCGGCTGCCGTCGCTCGCGCAGGTCAACGGTTTCCCCGCGGACGCCGCGGCCGATCCGGGGTGGCGGCCCGAGGCCGGGCTCGTCGTGGCCCACGACGTGCTCGGCGGGGTGTTCGTCCTCCAGGGCGGGCCCGCGGACCAGGTCGGGCTGCCGGGGCAGCCCGGCGAGATGGTGTACTTCGCGCCGGACTCGCTGAGCTGGGAGGCGCTCGGCGCCGGATACGGGGCCTGGCTGTCGTGGGTGCTGTCCGGCGGCACGGAGGAGTTCTACGAGGGTCTGCGCTGGCCCGGCTGGCAGGACGAGGTCCGCCGGCTGGACGGCGACCGGGGGCTCACCCTTTACCCGCCGCTGTGGTCGGCGGAGGCGCACCAGGACCTGGCCGCGACCAGCCGCCGCGTCGTGACGATGGCGGAACTCCTGGACTTCGCGCGGGAGACGAGCGTGGGGCTCGACGAGAGCGACCCCGGTTTCCTGGGGAACGTATGAGTGGGGGAGAGGGGAGCGCGGGGGAGGGGAGCGGGGTGGCCGCGCGTACGGTGCGGACCTCCCGCCTCGACCTCGTCCCGCTCGCCGTCGCGCACGCCGAGGAGATGGCGGGCGTCCTCGCCGACCCCGCCCTGCACGCCTTCATCGGCGGCACCCCGCTGAGCCCGCCGGAACTCCGCGCCCGGTACGGGCGGTTGGCGGCCGGGTCGCCCGACCCGGCGACGGTCTGGGGCAACTGGGTGGTCCGGCTCCGCGCCGAGGACCGGCTCACCGGGACCGTGCAGGCGACGGTCACGGAGGACGGGCGGGGCGCGGAGGTCGCCTGGGTGGTCGGCACGGAGTGGCAGGGCCGGGGCATCGCACGGGAGGCGGCCGAGGGTCTGGTCGCGCTGCTCGTGGAGCACGGCGCGCGGACGATCGTGGCCCATGTCCACCCGGACCACGCGGCGTCGGCGGCGGTCGCCGCTGCGGCCGGCCTCGCGCCCACGGACCGGACCGTGGAGGGCGAGGTCAGGTGGGAGCGGCGGGTGTCGGGCTGAAGGCCGCCGACGGTTCCTCAACTCTTCCTCAGGGAAATCGAATTGGCGTTCCCCGGCCCGGGGGTGTGACCTAGCGTCGCTGGTCGGACCGTTCGACCAGGGGGAGACTGCTGATGACCAGAATGCGTGCGTATCTGCTGACGGGGGCCGCGCTCGGGCTGCTGTCGGTCGGAGCCGTCGGATGCACGGAGCCGGGGCCCGCCCCGGCATCCGCCAAGCCCGCCGAGTCCGCCCCGCCCACCGCGTCGACGCCCGCCGCCGCCACGCCCCCGGGCCGTGGCACGGCGGCGGCCGCCGCGCAGGAGAAGCGCGTCAAGGACGTCCTGGACACGATCTCCCCGGACGCTCCCGCGTTCGTGGAGTCCGGGGTCGAGCGGGTGGAGGACGGCGTGCACCACCGGTCCCGGCTGACGAAGGGGTCCGCCTACCAGCTGGCCGTCGTCTGCGTCGGTGAAGGCACGGTCGTGCCCGTCGTCGGCGGCGAGGCGACCGAGGCCGTGCCCTGCGACGGCGTGACCGTGACGCACCGGATCGCGAGCGCGCCCGCCGAACTCCCCCTCGCCGTCGACGGCCGGGCCGGCGCCTCGGGCGCGGTCGGCTGGCGCGTCGTCGCGGTCACGGGCTGAGCGGGATGGACCGACCGCTCCGCCTTCCGGCCGCCTCGGGCTGAGCGGTATGGACCGGCCGCTCCGCCCCCGGCGGCCCCGGGCGCCGGGGGCGGAGCGGGACCGGCCCCTCCACCCTCCGGCGGCCCCGGGCGCCGAGCCACAGGGACGCGGCGAGCAGCAGTACGCCCGCCGCCCCCGCCGCCTGCCCGGCCCGCAGGCCCGGCGGGCGGAAGCGGCAGCTCACGGTCGTCGTCCCCGGACGGACGCCGACGGCGAGCAGGCCGCCGTACGCACTCGCCCTCCCGCCCTCGCAGCGCCAGCCGGCGATCCTCGGGGCGGCCACCACCGCCGTGCCCGTCACGCCCGGCGGCAGCGTGGCCGTCAGGCCGTCGTCGCGGACGTCGATCCTCGTCGCCGCCCGGGCGCGGAGCCCCGCCACGGCCGCGCGCAGGCGGTCGTGGTCCAGGCAGGCGATCTCGGCGCGCCCGCCGGGCGGGACCCGGGGCGCGGTCCCCTCCCGCTGCTGCACGCCCAGGGACGTCAGCGCCGCCAGCCGCTTCGGCCGGCCGCCGAGCAGCCGCGTCTCGTAGCCGCCCAGGCGGGCCGGGCCCGTCGCGTCCGGGGCCCAGAGGAAGACCTCCGTGCCGACCCGGCACGCGCCGCCCGCCCCCGGGGCCTCGTACACCCGGGCGCCCAGCAGGAGTTCCTGGTTGCGGAAGGGGGACCTGCCGTAGGCCGGGGCCGGTCCCGGCGGCCGTACCGTCACCAGCGGGAGCGGCGGCGCCGACGGCTCCGCGCGGACCACCGTCCCGTCCCGCCACCTCGCCCCCACGCCGAACAGGGCGTCCGTCACCGGGTTGTCCAGGCTCAGCAGGTTCCGGCCCCGGGAGGTCCAGCCGCCGCCCAGCGCGGTCAGCGTCCCGGTCAGGACCGCCGGGGTGTGGCTGCTGTAGTACGCGGCGCCCTGGCCGCCCAGGAGCAGCGGGTCGTTGCCCGCGACCCGGGGCAGTCCCGGGTCCGTGCGGTACGTGGGCCAGCCGTCCGCCTCCGCGAGGGCGTCCGCCCGCCGCTGCTGCCCGGCGCCCCAGGGCGGGTAGTCGTCGAGCCGGGCCGGCCGCTCCCGGTCGGCGTACGCGGTCGTCGCCGCCGCCTGGCCGACGACGGTGCCGATCACCAGGAGCGCGGCGAGCACTCCGTACCGGCCCCGGCGCGGGAGCAGCAGCGCGGCCGCCACCGCCGCCAGGCCCGCGGCCGTGAGGACGAGTGCCCAGGACGTGAGGAAGGAGCTCGGGAGCGAGCCGAGGGACAGGGCCGCGACGACCGCCGCCCCGCCGAGCAGGGCCCGGCGGCCCGGACGGCCGTGGGCGAAGCCGGTCCACGCGGTGAGGACGAGGACACCGGAGAGGACGAAGGTCTGGCGGTACGGGCTGCCGTTCGGGGTGGCGAACGCGTGCCAGAGGAGGTGGGTCGGGCCCCACTGCATCGAGGCCAGGACCGCCGCGCACAGGCCGGCCCACGGCCATCGCTCCCGGCCGGGGATCTCGCGGCGGAACAGCAGCGCGGCGACGAGCAGCAGCACCGCCGTGGAGACGAAGGCCGCCGGGGTCGAGAAGCTGTACGTGACGGGGAGCAGCCGGGCGAGGACGTCCGGGGCGGGCGCCGGGTCGAACTCCCTGACCAGGCCCGGGTGGGCGTGCCGCGAGCCGAGGAGGACGGGGACGAGGACGGGCGCCGCGAGGGCGACCCCGATCCCGGTCGTCAGCCCGGCCCGCAGCAGCGTGCGGACGACGGCGAGGCGCGCGCCGGTGCCGAAGCGCCCGCCATCGCCGCGCCCGGCCGGACCAGCACCTCCGCCACCGGCGCTGGAGACCTCCCCCGCCGCACCGGCTGCAGAGCCCGCCCCCGCGCCGCTCGCCGAGCCCGCCGCGGCGTCCCCGGCCGCGTCCGCCGTCCCGGCCCGGGCCGTCAGGAGTCGCACCAGGAGGACCAGGGCCGCCCCGATCGTCGCCATGTACGCCGTGTAGAAGTTCGCCACCCAGCAGACCGCGACCACCAGCGGGCCGAGCAGCGGCCGCCTGCCCTCCCGTACCCACTCGCCCACCAGGCAGAGCAGCGGGAAGGCGATCAGGCCGTCCAGCCACATCGGGTTGTACGTGCCCTCCGCGAGCGACCAGCCGCAGAGCGCGTACGAGGCGCCGAGGGCGGACGCCCACCACCAGGTGCCGGGGCCGAGGCGGCGCAGCAGGTACGTCATGGCCGCCGCGGCGACGGCGGTCTTCAGGACGGTGATCCCGTACACCGCGTACTCGATGTCCCCGCGCGGGAAGAGCGCGACCAGCGGTGCGAAGGGGCTGGACAGGTAGGTGCCGTAGTCGGGGAGGAAGCTCGTCCCCCAGCCGGCCTGCCAGTCGAGCAGCAGGCCGCCGTCCGCCCGGCCGCGCAGCAGGTCCCACAGGTGTGCGTGGAACGGCACGAACTGGTTCGCGAGGTCGTTGACGGCCCGGTGGCGCGGTCCGAAGGGGAAGACCCGGGCGGCGGCGTCGCCGCCGCAGACGGCGAGCACGGTGAGCAGCGCGGCGAGGAGCAGGGAGCGCGGGCCCTCGGCCGTGAGCCGGGCCGCGCGGGCCGCGGCGGTCGGTGCGGGGGCGGTCGGTGGGAGGGCGGGCTGGGCCGAGCCCCGCGTTCGAGTGGCGTGCGACATGACCCGTCGAATATGCCAGCGTCCGCACGGGAAAGTCCGTTCCCCGCGGCCTCGTTCACTCAATGGTCTTCTGCACGCCATCCATGCGGACCGGCCGGGACACCGGGCTCCGTTGTCGTGGTCCGCGTGCTGCTCTCGATCGTCGTCCCGTGCTTCAACGAGGAAGACGTCCTCGCCCGTTTCCATGACCACGTGACCACCGAACTCGCCCGATTCGACGGCGAGTTCGAGATCGTCTACGTCGACGACGGAAGCCGGGACGGGACGCTCCCCCTCCTCCAGGAGCTCGCCGCGCGCGACCCCCGCCACGTCCGGTACGTCTCCTTCAGCCGGAACTTCGGCAAGGAGGCGGCGATGCTGGCCGGCCTCCGCGACGCCGCGGGCGACGCCGTCGTGATCATGGACGCCGACCTCCAGCACCCGCCGGAGCTGGTGCACCGCATGGTCGCGCTGCACGCCGAGGGGTACGACCAGGTCGTCGCCCGCCGCACCCGCGAGGGCGACCGCGTCACCCGCACCCTGACCGCCCGCCTCTACTACTGGGCGATCAACCGGCTCGTCGACGTCGAGCTCGTGGACGGCGTCGGGGACTTCCGGCTCCTGTCCCGCCGCACCGTCGACGCGGTCCTCGGTCTCGGCGAGTACAACCGCTTCTCCAAGGGCCTCTTCTCCTGGGTCGGATTCCGGACGACGACGTTCTCGTACGAGAACGCCGTCCGCGAGGAGGGCCGCTCCAAGTGGACCTTCGGCAAGCTCCTCAACTACGGCCTCGACGGCCTCCTCTCCTTCAACAACAAGCCGCTCAGGGCCGCCGTCCACCTCGGTCTCCTGCTCGTCCTCGTCGCCCTCGGCTACGCGGCCTGGATCGTCGGGGACGCGCTGGTCAACGGCGTCGACACACCCGGCTACGTGACCCTCCTCGTCGCCGTCACCGCCCTCGCCGGCGTGCAGATGGTGATGGTCGGACTGATCGGCGAGTACGTCGGCCGCATCTACTACGAGGTCAAGCGACGGCCGCACTACCTGGTCAAGGAGACGCACGAGGGGGCGTACGAAGGGACGTACGAAGGGGCGCGCGAGGGGGCGGACACGGGTCGGGTACCGGCCGACACCCGCGGTGCCGGTGAGTCGTTGTGGGAAACAGTCGCACCGAAGTAGTGGCTCCGGCCCGGGCGACTCCCTAACATCGATCACCGCAAGGTCGTTCAACTGACGCACGACCAGCCCGGGAGGCTCCTTTGCACCGCCGCACTGCGCTCACCGTCTCCGCCGCACTGCTCGCCGCGGCCCCGCTGCTCACCGCCTGCGGCAGTGACGCCCACCCAGGAGCGGCGGCCGTCGTCGGCGGCGAGCGGATCGACGTCTCCAGCCTGCAGGCGCAGGTGCAGGACGTGCGCGCCGCCCAGGAGCGCTCCCCGCAGGCCACCCAGCTCGTCCAGGCCACCGGTGACCTGCCCCGCCGCAAGCTCAACGTCATGATCTTCGACCGGGTCGTCGACAAGGTCGCCGCGGACAACGGCGTCGGCGTCAGCCGCGCCGAGCTCCAGGAGACCAGGACCGCGTTCGTCCGCGAGAGCGGCGGCGAGGACCGGCTCGCCGACGTCCTGCTCCAGGAGCAGGGCGTGGCGCCCGGCGAGATCGACGACGTCGTCCGCCGCAACGTCCTCATGAACAAGATCGCCGCCAAGCTGGGCGTCACGGACACCCCGGAGGGCCAGCGGAAGCTGACGGAGGTCTTCTCCGCCGCCTCCAAGGACCTCGACATCGACGTGAACCCGCGGTACGGCGCCTGGGACGACGCCCAGGTCCGGCTCGGCAGCACCACCGCGCCCTGGCTGCGGCAGATCAGCCAGGACCCGGGCGCCGTCCCGGCCGGTGCGTGAGGCGGAGTAAGTTCAAGGGGTGACATCTGAGAGCCCCGGCCGCATCGTTCTGCTCACCGCCAGCCACCGCGTGGCACCCGGACTGCTGTCCTGGCCCGCCTGGCAGGCGCTGCGCGCCGCGGACCGGGTGCTCTGCCCCGACGAGCACCACCCCCAGCTGCCGTACCTGCGGGAGGCCGGGGTCGCCGTCGAGCACCTCCGGCCCACCGCCGAGCAGCTCGTCGAGGCGTGCGCCGGAGGCCGTACGGTCCTGCTGCTGCCCTCCGGCGAGGGCGACCGGGCGCTGACCGACGGGCTCGCCCGGCTCGCCGGCTCGGGCCGCTACTCGATGCCCGACCTGGAACTGCTGCCCGGCTCGTACGACCTGCCCGGCGCCCGGCTCCTCGACCTCGTGCAGATCATGGACCGCATCCGGCGCGAGTGCCCGTGGTCCTCGCGCCAGACGCACAAGGAGCTCGTCAAGTACGGCATCGAGGAGGCGTACGAGCTCGTCGAGGCGATCGAGGACGACGACCGGGACGCGCTGCGCGAGGAGCTCGGGGACGTCCTCCTGCAGGTGGTCTTCCACGCCCGGATCGCCGAGGAGGACCCGGAGGACCCCTTCTCCCTGGACGACGTCGCCGGCGACCTCGCCGAGAAGCTGATCCACCGGCACCCGCACGTCTTCGGGGACGCGACGGCCGAGACGCCGGAGGACGTACGCGCCCACTGGCTGCGCACCAAGGCCATCGAGAAGCAGCGGGAGTCCGTGACGGACGGCGTGCCGCTGGGGCAGCCGGGGCTCGCGCTCGCGGCGAAGCTCGGCGGCCGGGCGCGCGTGGCGGGTCTCGACGTGGCCCTCCCGGCGGACCGGGGCATCGGGTACGAGCTGCTCGCCCTCGCGGTCCGCGCGGAGGCGGAGGGGGTGGACCCGGAGGCGGCGCTGCGCGCGGCGGCCCGGACGTACCGGGACGCGATCCGCGCGGCGGAGGGTGTGACGGCGTAGCGGTTCGCGGCCGGACCGGACCGGACCGGGGGGCGAGGGCCGGGGTCGGGACCTGGCTGAGGCTCAGGACCGGGATCGGGACCAGGACCGGGCTGAGGCTCAGAGCTGGGATCGGGACCGGGACCGGGATCGGGACCAGAGCCGGCGACCGGGACCGGAACAGCGCTTCGGCCGCGGCAGGTCTCAGGGCTCGCGGGGTGCCCGGGCGCCCGGGTTGTGCCAGAGCGGGGGCGGCGGGCCCAGGAGCCGCTCCGCCGGGGTGTTCGGGCGGAAGGTGAAGCGGCCCACCGGCTGCAGGGTGTCGTGGTGGATCCGGTACGGGTCGGTGCCCAGTTCCACCAGCACCTCGGCGACCTCGGTCAGGAAGCCCGGCGGGCCGGCCAGGTAGACGTCGTGCGAGGGCCAGTGGACGCAGGCCCGCAGCGCCTGGAGGAGCCGTTCGGTCGCCTGGTCCTTGCGGTGGCCGGGGGCCGAGGTGATGTAGGTGACGCTGAGTCCGCTGAGACGTTTCTGCAGTCGCTCCGCGTCCCGCCGGCCGTACAGGTACTCCTTCGCGCGGGCCACCACGAACAGCCGCCCCTTCAGCTCCGGCTCGGCCTCCGCCGCCTCGGAGAGGAGCGCCTTCACCGGCGCCCAGCCCGTACCCGCGCATATATAGGTACGGAGTCCGCCCGGCTCCGTGCACGCGGTGAGGCCGCCGCCGGGCGCGCTCAGCCGCAGCGTCTCGCCCGGACCGGTCCCGTCGACGAGGGCCGTGCTCATCGCGCCGCCCGGGATCCGGCTCACATGGAGTTCGACCGTGCCGTCGGGGCGGGGCGCGTCCGCGAGGGAGTAGGTGCGCCAGACGCGCGGCACGCGCAGCGAGCTGACGCTGACGTACTGCCCGGGCAGGAAGGGGAAGGGCTGCCGGGGCCGCAGGGTGAGGACGGCCAGGTCCTCGCCGTACCGCTCGTGCCGGAGGACGTCCGCGTCCCACCAGGCCGGCTCCCCGGCCCCGGCCGCCTCCTCGGCGCCCGCCAGCATCAGGTCGGCGACATGCCCGTACGCCTCGGTCCAGGCCTTCTCGGCGTCCTGGCTCCAGGCGGCCCCGGCGGCGTGCGCGAACGCGGCGAGCAGGCTCGTCCCGACGGCGGCGTAGAGCGCGGGGGAGGCGAGGAACTTGCGGTGGTCGCGGCCCAGCTGCCCCAGGTACGCGGCGAGCCCCGGCGACTCCAGATGGGTCACCACATGGGTGAGCGCGGCGAAGAGCCGGTCCCGCTGGGGCTGCATGTCCTCGGGGAACAGCTCGCGCAGCGCGGGGTTGTTCCAGAAAAGATGCGAGTAGAAGAAGGTGACGGCGTGTTCGGCCCGTCTCTCGACGACAGCGAACGTGCTTCTGAGCATCTGAGGATCCACCGACAAGAATCTAGGGCACCACCCCCTTCTTGATCACAGGATCCGGCAGACCTCGCCTTCCGGACCGCCCTGTACGGTCGGGGAGTGAGCACCACCCCCGGAACCGGTCCCGCCTCCTGCCCCGTGTCGTCGCCCGCTCCCGAGCTCTTCACCTGGGAGTTCGCGAGCGATCCGTATCCCGCGTACGCCTGGCTCCGGGAGCACGCGCCCGTGCACCGGACGACGCTGCCCAGCGGGGTCGAGGCCTGGCTGGTGACGCGGTACGGCGACGCCCGGCAGGCGCTCGCCGACCAGCGGCTCTCCAAGAACCCCGCGCACCACGACGAGTCCCCGCACGCCAAGGGCAAGACGGGCATCCCGGGCGAGCGCAAGGCCGAGCTGATGACGCATCTGCTCAACATCGACCCGCCGGACCACACCCGGCTGCGGCGGCTCGTCTCGAAGGCCTTCACCCCGCGCCGGGTCGCCGAGTTCACCCCGCGCGTGCAGGAGCTGACCGACCGGCTCATCGACGCCTTCGCGGAGAAGGGGAGCGCGGACCTCATCCACGAGTTCGCCTTCCCGCTCCCCATCTACGCGATCTGCGACCTGCTCGGCGTGCCCGAGGAGGACCAGGACGACTTCCGCGACTGGGCCGGGATGATGATCCGGCACGGCGGCGGCCCGCGCGGCGGGGTCGCGCGGTCGGTGAAGAAGATGCGCGGCTACCTCGCCGAGCTGATCCACCGCAAGCGCGAGGAGCCCGGCGAGGACCTCATCTCGGGACTCATCAAGGCCTCCGACCACGGCGAGCACCTCACCGAGAACGAGGCCGCCGCCATGGCGTTCATCCTTCTCTTCGCCGGCTTCGAGACGACCGTCAACCTCATCGGCAACGGCATGTACCAGCTCCTGCGCCACCCCGAGCAGCGCGAGCTGCTCCAGGCGTCGGTCGCGGCGGGGGAGACCGGTCTCCTGGAGACCGGGATCGAGGAGCTGCTGCGGTACGACGGGCCGGTGGAGATGGCCACCTGGCGGTACGCGACCGAGCCGCTGACCATCGGCGGGCAGGACATCCCGGCGGGCGACCCCGTCCTCGTGGTGCTCGCCGCCGCGGACCGGGACCCGGAGCGGTTCGACGGGCCGGACGTCCTGGACCTGGCCCGGCGCGACAACCAGCACCTCGGGTACGGGCACGGCATCCACTACTGCCTCGGCGCGCCGCTCGCGCGGCTCGAAGGACAGACCGCGCTCGCCACCCTGCTGACGCGGCTTCCGGACCTGCGACTTGCCGCCGATCCCGAGGAACTGCGCTGGCGGGGAGGGCTCATCATGCGGGGATTGCGCACGCTTCCGGTGGAGTTCTCCCCTTCCGCACGACCTCCACGAAGTGACGGCCCCTCAGAAATGTGATCTTCACGTGATCGCGGGTGCATCGACTTGTGATGAGCGTTCGAATACGGCTACCTTCCCCGTCAGCTCGGTTCGTCAACGTGGTTGAGTAATTCGGCCACGTCGGCAACTCGGGTCGTCCACACAGTCGTCACGCGAAAGGCGCTCCTATGCGTTCCGGGAACGGACGTCACCGTCGCCCCCGTCAGGCCCCCGCAATCGTCGTCGCCGCGGGCGTGACCGGCTCCGCCATGGCGCTGCCGCTGCTCGCCACCGGGTCCGCCTCCGCGGCCGACGCCGCCACGTGGGACCGCGTCGCCGAGTGCGAGTCCGGCGGCCAGTGGAGCGCCAACTTCGGCAACGGCATGTACGGCGGGCTCCAGTTCACCCAGGACAGCTGGGAGCGGAACGGCGGCCTGACGTACGCGCCCAGCCCCGACCTGGCCAGCCGCGCCCAGCAGATCGCGGTGGCCGAGAAGGCCCTTGCGAAGGGCTCCACCGAGTGGGCCACCTGCGCGCCGATCGCCGGCCTGACGAACGACGGCACCGCGCCCGGCGTGGACCCCGGCCCCGCGAGCGTCCCCAAGGCCCCCACGGGCCCGGTTCCCGAGTCGAACTGGACCACGGGCCTTCCCGGGACCTCCGAGGGGTCCGCGGAGGAGGCGAAGGAGTCCAAGGCGCCCGAGAGCGCGAAGAAGGCCACTGAGTCGGCTTCGCCGACCGCGCCCGCCACTCCCGTCTCGCCGACCGCTCCCGTCACGCCGACGACCCCGACGAGCCCCTCCGTGTCGACCGACCCGAGCCACCCGACGGTGCCCACCACTCCGGGCACGCCCGATGAGTCCGTTACGCCGGTTACGCCCGGTACGTCCGGCGAGCCGGGGGCCACCGCGCCCGGCGGGCCGACGGACGACGTGTCGTCGACCACGCCCGGAACCGGCAAGCACCGGGGTGACGCCGCTCCGGAGGAAACCGGCAACCCGGACAGTTCTACCGAATCGGGTAGACATGCCTCATCCGACAGCAAGTTGACTGAAAAGCCCCTGGAGAAGTCCCCGGCTGACGCGTCGAAGGAATCGGACGCAACGGACAGTCAGGGCAAGTCGGACGCATACCTCGTGCAGCCGGGCGACAATCTGTCCGACATTGCACAGGAGAACGAACTCCCCGGAGGCTGGACCGCCCTCTACGACGCCAACCGGCAGACCGTGGGCCAGGATCCGGACCTCATCCTCCCTGGTCAGGCCCTCGACCTGACGAACGGTTCGACCGTGTCGGCAGAGTGATTCGGGGGCGTATGTCCTGTTCTGGGCAAGTGAGACATGGGTCTCTTCACCCCAACTGGCGTGTCCCGCCCGCAAACTTTGCTCCCGTCACCTCCCACCTGCACAAACACCCCCCACCGGAAGGCAAGCAGGGGCGTTATTTCCGCAATACGCCTCTTTGAACTTCCGGTGGGTCTGTGTCTACGGTCGTCACCGCTCGCCACCGCGGGCCCCGTCGACCGAAACGCCGAATCCTGCCGTCGGCCGATGGGAACAGTCGTCGCGCAAGCGCCGAAGGCAGGAGTGGGGGACCCAAGGTAAGTGCCGGTCCCGGCCGTTGAGACAGACGGCCGGCGAACGGCTTGGGGTGAAGCCGCGTGCTAGGACACGCGGCCGGGCAACTTTCCGGCCCGAACCCGACAGCTCACCTCACAGGCGTCGGTGAGGAGAATCTCCATGCTGTTTTCCGGTAAGGGCAAACACCGCCGTCCCTCCAAGGCCACCCAGGTCGTCACGCTCGTCGGCGTCACCGGTGTCGCCGTCGCCGCCCCGCTGATGACCGCGGGCACCGCCTCGGCCGCCACGGTCTCCGAGTGGGACACCGTCGCCGCGTGCGAGTCCGGTGGCAACTGGTCCATCAACACGGGCAACGGCTACTACGGCGGCCTGCAGTTCTCCGCCTCCACCTGGGCCGCGTACGGCGGCACCGCCTATGCCGCGACCGCCAACCAGGCGTCGAAGTCCCAGCAGATCGCCGTCGCCGAGAAGGTCCTCGCGGGCCAGGGCAAGGGCGCCTGGCCGTCCTGCGGCGTGGGCCTCTCCGGCGCCTCGCCGAACACCGGTGCCGCCGAGAGCGCGCCGCAGCAGAGCACCCAGCAGCCGGAGCGGAAGGCCGAGCAGCCGACCACCCGCAGCGAGCAGCGCCAGGCCCCGAAGAAGGCCACGCAGCAGCAGGCCGCTCCGCAGGCCGCCGCGAAGAAGACCGTCACCACCCCGACCGGCAAGAAGGTCGAGAAGGGTGACGGCGAGTACAAGGTCACGGCCGGCGACACCCTCAGCACGATCGCCCAGGCGCACGGCGTCAAGGGCGGCTGGGCCAAGCTCTTCGAGCTGAACAAGGACGTCGTCGACGACGCCGACCTGATCTACCCGGGCCAGCAGCTTCACCTGAAGTGAGCCCGGCGGCTCGCGTGAGTCCGGCGGCTCACGCGGCCCCTCCGACCCTCCCGCGGTGACCACCCCGGCCCGGCGCGCCACTCCCCCGTGCGCGTCGGGCCGGGGTTCCCCCGTTTCCGGAGACGTAGCGGAGAGACCGGCAGTCGGAGGAGCCGGCAGCGGTAGGGAGGGGGCGGCCTGCGGGAACACCGGACGGCCGACACGGTTACCAGCCGGTAGATCTGAGGCCCTTCGTCCCGACATGCCTGCCCTTGGGTCCTTTTTCGTCCCAGGGGGCGGGCGCCCGGCTGGCCGGAGCCCCCGAGCCGGTTAGGCTCTTGTCGCAAGGCCAAGCGACCCTGCACCGACCTTGCGTCACATCCAGCGTCACATCCCAAAAAGGAGATGCTCGTGCCGTCCATCGACGTCGTCGTAGCCCGGGAAATCCTGGACTCCCGAGGCAACCCCACGGTCGAGGTCGAGGTCGGCCTCGACGACGGCAGCACCGGTCGTGCTGCTGTTCCGTCCGGCGCCTCCACCGGTGCGTTCGAGGCCATCGAGCTTCGCGACGGTGACCCGAACCGCTACCTGGGCAAGGGTGTCGAGAAGGCCGTCCTCGCCGTCATCGAGCAGATCGGCCCGGAGCTCGTCGGCTACGACGCCACCGAGCAGCGCCTCATCGACCAGGCCATGTTCGACCTGGACGCCACCGAGAACAAGGGCTCCCTCGGCGCCAACGCCATCCTCGGCGTCTCCCTCGCCGTCGCGCACGCCGCGTCCGAGGCCTCGGACCTCCCGCTCTTCCGCTACCTCGGCGGCCCGAACGCGCACCTGCTGCCCGTTCCGATGATGAACATCCTCAACGGTGGGTCGCACGCCGACTCCAACGTGGACATCCAGGAGTTCATGATCGCCCCGATCGGCGCGGAGTCCTTCTCCGAGGCCCTCCGCTGGGGCGCCGAGATCTACCACACCCTCAAGGCCGTGCTGAAGCGCAAGGGCCTCTCCACCGGTCTCGGCGACGAGGGCGGCTTCGCGCCGAACCTGGAGTCGAACCGCGCCGCCCTCGACCTCATCGTCGAGGCCATCAAGGAGGCCGGCTACACCCCGGGCTCCGACGTCGCGCTCGCGCTCGACGTGGCCGCGTCCGAGTTCTACAAGGACGGCACGTACGAGTTCGAGGGCAAGTCCCGCTCGGCCGCCGAGATGACCGAGTACTACGAGGAGCTCGTCTCCGCGTACCCGATGGTCTCCATCGAGGACCCGCTGTACGAGGACGACTGGGCCGGCTGGAAGGTCCTCACCGACAAGCTGGGCACCAAGGTCCAGATCGTCGGCGACGACCTCTTCGTCACCAACCCGGAGCGCCTGGCCCGCGGCATCGAGGAGGGCACCGCGAACGCCCTCCTGGTCAAGGTCAACCAGATCGGCTCGCTGACCGAGACCCTCGACGCGGTCGAGCTCGCCCAGCGCAACGGCTTCAAGTGCATGATGTCCCACCGCTCCGGCGAGACCGAGGACGTCACCATCGCCGACCTCGCGGTCGCCGTGAACTGCGGTCAGATCAAGACCGGCGCCCCGGCCCGCTCGGACCGCGTCGCCAAGTACAACCAGCTGCTGCGCATCGAGGAGATCCTCGACGACGCCGCGGTCTACGCCGGCCGCAGCGCCTTCCCGCGCTTCAAGGGCTGATCACCCCGCAAGGCTGATCGACGGCTGAACCTCTCCGCAGGGCAGCTTCCGTACGTCCCCGTACTCGGTCCCGTACCGTGTGCGGGGACGTCCGCGTGAACAGGGGAGGCGACACGACATGGCCGCGAAGGACCGGGACCGGTTCTCCACCGCGACCCGGATCAGACTGCTCGGCGAGCAGACCGCCGCCCGTGTCTACCGCTCCCAGACCCGCCGCCAGGCCCGCCGCTCCCGGCTCACCGGCCGCGCGGCCTTCCTCGCCCTGGTCGTCTGCTCCCTCGTCGTGGCGCTCGCCTACCCGATGCGGAGCTACGTCTCCCAGCAGGGCGAGATTGCCGAGCAGGAGCGCAGAGCCGCCGAGGCCGCCCGCCGCGTCGAGGAGCTCAGGGACGAGAAGGCCCGGCTCCAGGACCCGGCGTACGTCCGCCGCCTCGCCCGCGAGCACCTCCACTACGTGCTGCCCGGCGAGACCGGCTTCACCGTGAACGACCCCGACGCGGAGCAACGGCCCCGCGGCGACCAGGGCGCGGCGGACCGCCCCTGGTACGACAACCTCTGGGACGGCGTCGACCGCGCCGACCGTCCCTGACCCCTCCTCCGCACCAGACGAGCAAGGCAACCGAGACACACATGGACACGCCCCCTCCGCAGACCGAACGCACCGAGCCCACCGAGCGGGACATCGCCGCCTTCGAGCTCCAGCTCGGCCGGCCGCCCCGCGGCCTGCGCGCCATCGCGCACCGCTGCCCGTGCGGCAACCCGGACGTCGTCGAGACCGCGCCCCGGCTCCCCGACGGCACGCCGTTCCCGACCACGTACTACCTGACCTGCCCCCGGGCGGCCTCGGCCATCGGGACCCTGGAGGCCAACGGGGTCATGAAGGAGATGCAGGCCCGGCTCGCCACCGACCCGGAGCTCGCCGCCGCCTACCGGGCCGCCCACGAGGACTACATCGCGCGCCGTGACGCCATCGAGGTCCTGGAGGGCTTCCCGAGCGCCGGCGGCATGCCGGACCGCGTGAAGTGCCTGCACGTCCTCGTCGGCCACTCGCTGGCCGCGGGACCGGGCGTGAACCCGTTCGGCGACGAGGCGCTCGCGATGCTGCCGGAGTGGTGGGCGAAGGGCGCCTGCGTCACGCCGTGCGCGGACCAGGACGAGGAGAAGAAGGAGGAGGCGCGGTGACCCGGGTCGCCGGAATCGACTGCGGTACGAACTCCATCCGCCTGCTCGTCGCCGACGTCCACCCCGAGACGGGCGACCTGATCGAGCTGGACCGCCGGATGACGATCGTCCGGCTCGGGCAGGGCGTCGACAAGACCGGCCGGCTCGCCCCCGAGGCCCTGGAGCGGACCTTCGCCGCCTGCCGCGCGTACGCCGAGGTCATCAAGGACCTCGGCGCCGAGAAGCTGCGCTTCGTCGCCACCTCCGCCTCCCGCGACGCCGAGAACCGCGCCGACTTCGTGAACGGGGTCGTGGAGATCCTCGGTGTCGAACCCGAGGTGATCACCGGCGACCAGGAGGCCGCGTTCTCCTTCACCGGCGCCACCGGCGAGCTGCACGGCGACGACCGCCGGCTGGTCGTGGACATCGGCGGCGGCTCGACCGAGTTCGTCGTCGGCAACCGGCACGTCGAGGCGGCCCGCTCCGTCGACATCGGCTGCGTCCGGCTCACCGAGCGGCACGTCCGGCACGACCCGCCGACCGCGGAGGAGGCCGACGCGATCCGCGCCGACGTCCGGGCCGCGCTCGACCTGGCCGCCGGGACCGTCCCGATCGACACCGCCGAGACCCTCGTCGGCCTCGCCGGATCGGTCACCACGGTCGCCGCCATCGCCCTCGGGCTCCCGGAGTACGACTCCGAGAAGATCCACCACGCGCGGATCTCCGCCGCCCAGGTCGCCGAGGTCACCGACCGGCTGCTCGCCTCCACGCACGCCGAGCGGGCCGCGATCCCCGTCATCCACCCCGGCCGGGTGGACGTGATCATCGCCGGCGCGATCGTCCTGAGGGAGATCGTCGAGCGGGTCGGAGCGCACGAGGTCGTCGTCAGCGAGCACGACATCCTCGATGGGATCGCCCTATCCGTCGCATAGTGGGCACCTATCGACGCCCCCCGGAGGGGTGCCGGCCGGAAAGTTCGTGAAGTTCTTCACAAGGAAAAGGGCCCTGATGGCGTCCGAGGGGGGTCTTTGGGCCCTTCGGGTGGCGCCTCAGGGCCCTTTCGCAGGTGCGGGGGTCGATTCGCTCGATGTTTCCATCGTGTGAACGGGGGTCCCGGTTCAGCGTTAACGGGGGCTCTCCGGGCCAGTTCACAAGGGGTGAACAACGTTCACCCCGGCACTCCGGTTCCTTTGCAGCACCATGACATGGATCACGTGGGCGGCGGAGTGTAGCAGAGGTGTCCAGAGACCTTGTGAAGGGGCGCACGAGCACCCCCCTCAGGAGGGGTGGATACTCGATCTCATGAGCACCACGGAGCGTCCCAGGATCCTCGTAGTAGGCGGCGGGTACGTAGGCCTGTACGCAGCTCGGCGCATCCTCAAGAAGATGCGCTACGCGGAGGCGACCGTCACGGTCGTCGACCCGCGGTCGTACATGACCTACCAGCCCTTCCTCCCCGAAGCCGCCGCCGGCAGCATCTCGCCGCGCCACGTCGTCGTCCCGCTGCGACGCGTCGTGCGCGGAGCCGAGGTGCTCACCGGCCGGGTCACCACCATCGACCAGGACCGCAAGGTCGCCACGATCGCGCCGCTCGTCGGCGAGGCGTACGAGCTGCCTTTCGACTACCTCGTCATCGCGATGGGCGCCGTCTCCCGTACCTTCCCGATCCCCGGCCTCGCCGAGCAGGGCATCGGCATGAAGGGCATCGAGGAGGCCATCGGCCTGCGCAACCACGTCCTCGAGCAGCTCGACAAGGCCGACTCGACCACCGACGAGGAGGTCCGCCGCAAGGCGCTGACCTTCGTCTTCGTGGGCGGCGGCTTCGCCGGCGCGGAGACCATCGGCGAGGTCGAGGACCTGGCCAGGGACGCCGCGAAGTACTACCAGAACGTGTCGCGCGAGGACATGCGCTTCGTCCTGGTCGACGCGGCCGACAAGATCCTCCCCGAGGTGGGCCCCAAGCTCGGCCAGTACGGCAAGGAGCACCTGGAGAGCCGCGGGATCGAGATCTACCTCGAGACCTCCATGGACTCCTGCGTCGACGGCCACGTCGTGCTGAAGAACGGCCTCGAGGTCGACTCCAACACGATCGTGTGGACCGCCGGCGTGAAGCCGAACCCGGCGCTCTCCCGCTTCGGTCTGCCGCTCGGCCCCCGCGGCCACGTGGACTGCAACGAGAAGCTCCAGATCAACGGCCTCGACTACGCCTGGGCCGCGGGCGACAACGCCCAGGTCCCGGACATGGTCGGCCGCAAGGCGGGCAACCCGAACGCCTGGTGCCCGCCGAACGCCCAGCACGCCCTGCGCCAGGCCAAGGTCCTCGGCGACAACGTGGTGGCCGGCATGCGCGGCTTCCCGCAGAAGGAGTACAGCCACGCCAACAAGGGCGCGGTGGCGGGTCTCGGCCTGCACAAGGGCGTCGCGATGATCGTCATGGGCAAGGTGAAGATCAAGCTCAAGGGCCGTCTCGCCTGGTACATGCACCGTGGCTACCACGGCATGGCGATGCCGACCTGGAACCGCAAGATCCGCGTCTTCGCCGACTGGACCCTCGCGATGTTCCTCAAGCGCGAGGTCGTCTCCCTGGGCGCCATGGAGACGCCGCGCGAGGAGTTCTACGAGGCCGCCAAGCCCGCCCCCGCGCCGGCCGCCCCGGCGCAGGAGAAGGCCAAGGCCTCCTGACCCGAGCAGGGTCCGCGGTACCGGCAGCACACGCGGTACCGGCAGTACACGTAGTACCAGCAGCACACGTAGCACCAGCAGTACCAGCAGTACACGCAAGGCCGTAAAAGGGCCGTCCGCCATCCGTGGTGCGGACGGCCCTTCGCGTGTTTTGCCGACTGATTGCGCTGTGCCGGGACTGCAAACACCTACGGACGGTGTTCCCTTGGTGACGAGCATTTCTGGGGCACGAGATCACGGAGGTGTGCACCATGGCCGACGCCGCGTCGCGGCTGACGACTCTCGCCGAGGAGCTGCTGGGCGAACCGCTCCCGGTCCGGCTGCGAGCCTGGGACGGCAGTGAGGCCGGGCCGGTGGGCGGCCCCGTCCTGATCGTCCGCGACCGCCGCGCTCTGCGGAGGATGATCTGGAAGCCCGGCGAACTGGGCCTGGCCCGCGCCTGGGTGGCCGGGGACCTGGACGTCGAGGGAGACCTGTACGCGCTGCTCGACGCGCTCTCGGGCATTCTCTGGGAGCGGGACGGGGACACCAGGGGGCTGCTCGCCTCCGCGCGCGACCCGAAGCTGCGCGCCGCCGCCCGCGCCCTGCTGAAACTGGCCGGTCCGCCGCTGCCTCCGCAGCCGCCCGCCGAGGAGATCCGCGGCCGCAGCGGCGGCCGGCACACCCGGCGCCGCGACAAGCAGGCGATCAGTCACCACTACGACGTCGGCAACGACTTCTACGAGCTGGTCCTCGGCCCGTCGATGGTCTACTCGTGCGCGTACTGGGCCTCCGACGGCCCCGACGCGACCCTGGAGGACGCCCAGCGCGACAAGCTGGACCTGATCGCCCGGAAGCTGAACCTGAAGGAGGGCGACCGGCTCCTCGACGTGGGCTGCGGATGGGGCTCCATGGCCCTCCACGCCGCCCGGGAGTACGGGGCCAGGGTCGTCGGCATCACCCTCTCCCGCGAGCAGGCGGCGTACGCCCGCAAGCGCATCGCCGAGGAGGGCCTGACCGACCTGGTCGAGATCCGCGTCCAGGACTACCGGGACGTCACGGACGGCCCGTACGACGCGATCTCCTCCATCGGCATGGCCGAGCACGTCGGCGCCGTCCGGTACCGGGAGTACGCCGACATCCTGTACGGGCTCCTCAAGCCCGGCGGGCGGCTCCTCAACCACCAGATCTCGCGGCGCCCCGAGCCCGACGAGGGGGCGTACGAGATCGACGCCTTCATCGACGCGTACGTCTTCCCCGACGGCGAACTCGCCCCCATGGGCCGCACGCTGAGCACCCTGGAGGACGCCGGCTTCGAGGTCAGGGACGTGGAGGCGATCCGCGAGCACTACGCCCTCACCCTGCGCCGCTGGGTGGCCAACCTGGAGCGCGAGTGGGACCGGGCGGTCCGGCTCACCTCGCCGGGCCGGGCGAGGATCTGGCGGCTGTACATGGCGGCCTCCGCCGTCTCCTTCGAGCGCAACCGGATCGGCGTGAACCAGTTCCTCGCCGTGCGGACCCCGGTGTCGGGGAGGAGCGGCACGGCGCTGCGGCCGCGCGTCTGGAACGAGAAGGCCTGACAGGCCGGCCTGACAGGAAGGCCTGGCAGGAAGGCCTGAGGTACGCCGAAGGGCCGGCCCCCGGGTGGGGGACCGGCCCTTCGTGCCGGGGCTCGCGCCGCCGGGCTACTCGGCCTTGATGGCGGCGAGCATGTTCAGCCTGGCCGCGCTGCGGGCCGGCCACAGGGAGGCGAGGACGCCGACCAGGGCGGCCAGGACCAGGAAGATCCCGATCCGGTCCCAGGGCAGGACCAGGGCGTAGCCCGGGATCTGCTCCCTGATCGTCTCGCCGATCGCCCAGCCGAGGAACGAGCCGAGGCCGATGCCGACGACCGCGCCGAACACCGAGATGACCACGGCCTCCAGACGGACCATCCGCTTCACCCGGCGCCGGTCGAGACCGATCGCCCGCAGCATGCCGATCTCCTGCTGGCGCTCGAAGACGGACATCGCGAGGGTGTTGACGACGCCGAGGACCGCGATGATCAGAGCCATGCCGAGCAGGCCGTACATGATGTTGAGCATCAGGTTGATCGGGCCGCCGAAGGAGTCGCGGATGCCCTTGTGGTCCATCACCGTGATGTCGGGGTTGTCGCCCATGGCCTTCGCCAGGGCCCGCTCGTTGGCCGCGCTCGCGCCGCCCTCGGTCGAGACGAAGATCTGACGGATCTCCGCGCGCTCCTCGTGCGCGGTGACCAGCTTGTGGTCGATCAGGACCGGGGAGACGAACTCGCTGGGCTCGAAGACCGCGCCGACCTTCAGCGTGGCCTTCTGCTTGTCGAGGTACTCGACGGGGACGGTGTCGCCGACCTTGAGGCCGCGCTTGGCGGCGGTCTTCTCGTCGACGGCGATGGCGCCCTTGTCGAGGGCGGACAGCGAGCCCTTCACGACGGTGAGGTTGAGGACCTTGCCGATGTCGCCGGGGGTGACGCCGGAGGCCGAGACGTAGTCGCCCTTGATCTCCAGGGCGCCCGCCTGCTGCGGGGAGATCGCGGTGACGCCCGGTGCCTTCTCCAGGGCGGTCAGGGCCTCGGGGCTCAGGCTGTTGCCGCTGGCCATGGTGACCATGTAGTCGGCCTTGATCTGGTCCGTGGTGGCCTTGTCGAGGGCCGTGCCGACCGTGGCGCCGAGCACCGAGAGACCGGTGACGAGCGTCAGGCCGATGGCGAGCGCGGAGGCGGTGGCGCCGGTGCGGCGCGGGTTGCGGACCGCGTTCAGGCCGGCGAGCTTGCCGGAGACCCCGAAGAGGTTGACGAAGACGGGGCGGATCACGGCGATCACGGGCCGGGACAGGAACGGGATCAGCACGATCACGCCGATGAGGGCGAGGAAGGCGCCGCCCGCGATGAGCATGCGGCCCTCGTCGCCGCCCTGGCCGGCGCCGAGCACGATCAGGACCGCGCCGAGCGCGGCGAACGCGGCGCCGATGGAGTTGCGCACGACGAGCGACTTGGTGCTCGCGGTGGCGTGGACGCTGCTCATGGCGGCGACCGGCGGGATCTTCGCGGCGCGGCGGCCGGGCAGCCAGGCGGCGAGCATCGTGATCAGGACGCCGACGGCGAAGGCGCTGACGGCCGGGGTGGCGGTGAGCACGAGACCGCCGCCGGGGACCTTCATCTCGAAGGCGCTCATGGCCGAGCGGAGCGAGACGGCGAGGCCGATGCCGAGGACGTAGCCGACGGCGGAGGCGAGCAGGCCGACCAGGCCGGCCTCGGCGAGGACGGAGCGGGTGATCTGCTTGCGCGAGGCGCCGACGGCGCGCATCAGCGCCAGTTCCTTGGTGCGCTGGGCGACCAGCATGGTGAAGGTGTTGGAGATCAGGAAGATCCCGACGAAGAGCGCGATGCCCGCGAAGCCGAGGAGGACCTGGTTGAGGGCGCCGAGGCCGGCCTCGATGTCCTTGGCCTGCTGCTCGGCGAGGGCCTCGCCGGTCTGGGCGGTGGCCGCCTTCGGGACGACCTTCAGGACCTCGTCGAGGAGCTTCTCGTCGTTCGTGCCGGGCGTGGCGCTGACGGCCAGGTCTCGGTAGTAGCCGGGCTTGAGGTAGAGCTTCTGGGCGACGGCGGTGTCGAAGACGACGAGGCTGCCGCCGGCGTTGACGGCGCCGTCCTCGGTGGTGAAGACGCCGGAGAGCTCGTACTCCTTCACCGGGCCGGTCGTCGCGACGCGGACGGTGTCGCCGACCTTGTAGCCGCCCTTGTCGGCGGTGTCCTTGTCGAGCGCGATCTGGCCGGCCGAGGCAGGGCCGTTCCCGGAGGTGAAGGCGTACGCGCGGTCCTTGCCGTCCTTGCCGGGGGCGAAGTTGGT
Organism: Streptomyces sp. CB02009; assembly: GCF_001905825.1. Lineage (GTDB taxonomy): Bacteria > Actinomycetota > Actinomycetes > Streptomycetales > Streptomycetaceae > Streptomyces. Next base: position 126,040 of record NZ_LIVV01000009.1, on the reverse strand, counting down.
GCCCTTGTTGGACCAGCCGACGCCGATCAGCTTGCCGTTCTTGTCGGGCACGCCGGCGAAGCCGTCGACGCGGGGCGTGACGGAGGCGACCCCGTCGAGCTTCGCGACCTTGTCGACGTCCTGCTGGGAGAGGCCGGGGGTCTTCCGGGCGTCCTCGGCGGACGGGTACATCTCGACGGCGACGGCGACGTCGTCGTAGCTCTTGGCCGACTGGTTACGGAAGGCCTGGCCGAGGGTGTCGGTGAAGACGAGGGTGCCGGAGACGAAGGCCACGCCGAGCATCACGGCGAGGACGGTCATCAGCAGCCGCGCCTTGTGCGCGAGGACGTTGCGCAGGGCGGTACGGAACATGGGTGTGTCCTGGAGGAGGAGGGACGGCGGTCGGTGCGGGCTGTGCCAGGGGGTGTCCTGCCTGGTCGGCGGGACGGCCCGGCGGCGTCAGCTCGTGCGGCCCTTGGCGTCGAAGGCCTTCATGCGGTCGAGCACGCCGTCCGCCGTCGGGTGCAGCATCTCGTCGACGATCCGGCCGTCGGCGAGGAAGATCACGCGGTCCGCGTAGGAGGCGGCGACCGGGTCGTGGGTGACCATGACGACGGTCTGGCCGAGCTCGCGGACGGAGTTGCGCAGGAAGCCGAGGACCTCGGCGCCCGAGCGGGAGTCGAGGTTTCCGGTGGGCTCGTCACCGAAGATGATCTCGGGGCGGGAGGCGAGGGCGCGGGCCACGGCCACGCGCTGCTGCTGGCCGCCGGAGAGCTCGGTGGGGCGGTGGCTGAGCCGGGCGGAGAGCCCGAGCATGTCGATGACCTGCTGGACCCACTGCTTGTCGGGCTTGCGGCCGGCGATGTCCATCGGCAGCGTGATGTTCTCCAGGGCCGTCAGCGTCGGCAGCAGGTTGAAGGCCTGGAAGATGAAGCCGATCTTGTCCCGGCGCAGCTGGGTGAGCTGCTTGTCCTTCAGGGTGGAGAGCTCGGTCTCGCCGATGCGGACCGAGCCGGAGGAGAAGGAGTCGAGGCCGGCGACGCAGTGCATGAGGGTCGACTTGCCGGAGCCGGAGGGGCCCATGATCGCGGTGAACTCGCCCTGGCGGAAGTCCACGGTGACGTGATCGAGCGCGACGACCTGGGTCTCGCCGTGTCCGTAGACCTTCGAGAGATCCGTGGCGCGGGCGGCCACCGCGGTGGCGCGGGACACGGTGGGGGTGGTGGTCACGAGGGACTCCTGTCACTGCGGGGCTTCTTCGGGAACCCCTCCATCGTGTCGAGCGTTCGTGCTCGGATCGTCCGCCCACATGCCCGTTCCCGGGGCAGTCTCGAGTCGGACCGGGAGGTCCGGTCCTCCTCCTGAGGTATGACGGCGGCCCTGAGAGCCGGGTTCACGCCGACGTGACACACGTGCGACGACTTTTCGTCATTCCGGGGGGTGCGGCTTTGCGCCTGCGACCCCTGTCACAGTTCGGTGAAACGGCCCCCACCTGCACTGACACACCCTCAGGCGTCAATAAAATAAGACAACATCGGGAGGATGTTCCGCTGAACGGGGGATGCGCCCCGGATAGGCTCATGTGCCAACGCGGAGCTTCGCGACGCCCGGATGGTGGAATGCAGACACGGCGAGCTTAAACCTCGCTGGCCTTCGGGCCGTACCGGTTCGAGTCCGGTTCCGGGCACCACCTACAAGAAGCGATCTACCTGCGTAAACGGCGTGATCCCGCCCCTCGAATCCCGCCCTGCGGGAACACGGCGGGAACACGGTGGTCTATCGTCCTGCCATGGCGAGCGTGCACGCGCGGAGGAACCGCGCAGGAGAGATCACGAGCTATCAGGTGAAGTGGCGCGACGGCGGTGGCCGGACAGGCGCCCCTCAGTCGGAGAAGTTCGACGGTGATGAGGCCGGCCAGGAGGCCGCCGCCATCTTCAAGGCGGCCGTGGACGAGGCGGGCCAGCGATGGCCTCTCGGATGGGTGAAGGGCCAGGGATTCATCGTCCCGGAGGACCCTGGGGCCACCGAAGACGCGCGGTTCAGGTTCCGCGCATTCGCCACCGAGGTCATCGAGAACAAGACCGGCATCGAGGAGCACTACCGCAACGCGTGCATGCGCGAGCTGGAGATGTACGTCTTCCCCACCTTCGGCGAGTGCGACGTCCGGTCCGTCGAACACTTCAGCAGCACGACCGTACGGGCCTGGGTGCGTGTCCTTGAGCGGACCATGGTCCGCAAGGGCCGAGGCCCGTACAACCGGAAGATGTCCCCCAAGACCATCCGGAACCTTCACGGGCTGCTCTCCAGCATCCTGAACGAGGCCGTACAGGCCGAGCCGCCGCTGCGGGCCCGGAACCCGTGCGAGCGCACGAAACTCCCGCGGAAGGACGACGGCGGCGCAGTCGCCGGCGACGAGGACGTTGAGTTCCTGACCCCTCAGGAGGTGGCCGCCATCCGGGCATGCATGACGCTCCGCCAGGACCAGCTGATGCTGGACGTCAAGTACGGCACCGGGGTCCGCTACAGCGAGATCACGGCACTCGCCCCGTTCTGCCTCCTCGACGCCGGGACGCCCCGTGTGCGGCTCCAGGTGCACCGGGCGTGGAAGAAGGACGGGAACGGCGGGTACTACATCGGGATGCCGAAGTCGGCGCGGTCGCGCCGCACCATCCGTGTCAGTACGACCGTGATCGAGGCCCTCGCAGAGCTGCAGCGCGTCGAGGCGCTCGACGTGGACGCGCACTTTTTCACGGGGGACGAGGGGCAGCGGCTCCACTACAGCACGTTCTACGATCGGTGGCTCCGCGCCGTGCGCAAGGCCAAAGCCGAGGGGCTGCTGGCCGTCTACAAGAACCCGACTCCGCATGACCTGAGGCACTCGCACGCGGCCGCTCTCATCTCGGCCGGCCACTCGCTCACGTACGTGCAGCGGCGCCTCGGCCACGAGTCGATCAAGACCACGTCGGACCTCTACGGGCATCTCTTGCCCGAGGCGGACGACGACGCGATGGAGACGATCGAGACCGCCCTGCAGGGCGCCCCGCCAACCCTCCGCGCCGTCTCCTCGGCGTAGCGCGGCCGGCGACGCGCCGATGCCCCGGCGGCCGAGCCGCAAGAACGGCTCTGACTGCCGGGGCATCGGGAGAAGGTCATCCCCACAGGAGCCACGTGACGGCCGTGGCGGTAATCGCGCCGACCACCGCGCCCAAGACCATGCCGAGCTCGGGGCGGCGGCGCTGCTGACTCGTCTGGACGGCCGAGGGGGCCGCGGCCGGCTCGTCGAGGAGGCGCTCGATGCGCAGACAGGCCACCTCGGCGCGCAGATCGTCCACCTGCCCTCGGAGGGACCGGAATGTGAGGGCGAGCGTGACAACAGCAAGGGTCAGTACGCCGAGGACCATTACCCGGACTACGTCCGTCATTTCTTCCACCCATCCCGGCGTAGTCGCCGGATCCAGGTCTCCCCCCGTGCGCGCGCTGTGCACTCGGGCCGATAAAGGGGCTCGCCCGCCGTGTGGGGGTTGGCGGGCGAGCGACCGAAGCATGGTGCCGAGCTGCCTATCCCCAGCCGGGGTCGTTCGCCGGCTCGCTGGGTGTCGGTGTCGGTGTCGCGGCCGGTGTCACCTCGGCGGAGCGGCCCCATCCCGGATCCGCCTGAGCGGCCGTGTTGATGCCCACGACCGCGGCGACGGAAAACAGGACGCCGACGACAATCTTGATCACTCTCTGTCCCATGCGAGTCCCCTCCCTGTATCGATCACAATTCGAACGCGCATACGCCTCTTGACGTGGACCCTACGCTGACATGTGGCGATGGCGTATGCCACCAGTTACCTAGTGAAAAGTTGGACAAGTCCGAAAGAGGACAAGAACAAGGAGCGCGGTATGGAAGTGGACGCCAGTCTTCGGCTTACGGCGGAGGAGGAGCAGGCCTACCGCGACGTCGCGGAAGGGCGGCCAGTGGCCGCCTCGGGCGCCCTCGACCGACTCCGCCATCTCGGCCTCGTACGCGACATCGGAGGCACGGTGGTCGCCCTCGACCCGAGGATGACGGCTCAGCACCTCCTGACCGGCTACCACGGCCAGCTTGCTCGCACGCTCCAGTTGATGAGCCAAGTCGCGCAGGTCGAGGCGCTCTCCCGCCACTACGACCCGCAGCGCGCGTACGGCGGTCCGGCCAGCGAGTTCGTCCACAGTAGGCAACTGATGAACGAGCGGATCGGGCACGCGCTCCTTGACGCGCAGGAGGGGCTCCTGACTGTTCAGCCCGGTGTGCCGAGTGAGCGAAACCCGGAGGTCCTCCAGGAGGCCATAGTGCGGGCCCGTGCGCTCCTGGAGCGGGGCGTCATGGTCCGGTCGCTCTACCCGGCCGCTGCGCTCACCCACGCGGCGACGATGGAGTACGTCGACTGCGTCATCGAGGGTGGCGGCGAGGTCCGCGTGGGTCGCGATCTTCCACCGCGCATGGTCCTGGCGGGCAGGGACCTGTTCGTCGAGAACCATGTCGTACCGGCGGAGGTCGACTCGGGCTGGCACATCAAGGACGTTGCCGGCGCCGCCTTCGCCCGATCGGTGTTCGAGGGGTACTGGGTCAGAGCTACGCCGTGGCAGGAGGCACGCGCTGCCCTCGCGGACGCCGTCACCACTCCGCGTCAGCGCATGATCCTGCGCGGCCTGGGTGAAGGTGACACGCAGGCGGTCGTGGCCAAGGCGCTGGACGTGAGCGGCAGGGAGGTCGGCCGCGAGCTGGAATCGCTGCGCGACGAACTGGGGCTCAAGTCGACGAACCAGCTGATGGTGTGGTGGGCGACGAGTCGAGACAGGGAAGTGCCGTAGCGGCCGCCGCCTGTAGTCGGGCGGCGCGGGGGTGACGTGGGCCATCAAAGATCCAAAAATGCCTGGCTAGCCGTGCATACAAATGATCATGGTGCATTCAGTGTGGGCATGTGGTCCGCCCAAGTTCAGCCCCGCCCCCCGACTGGGTGCTTGCCCGTCGTGCTCGGTTCGGGGCGAGGGTGCGCGACGCGCGGATGTACGCGAACCTGACGCAACAGGCCGTCTGCGAGCGTTCAGGCCTCGGGCGGGCGACCGTGCAGGAGATCGAGGCCGGGCGCGCCGCGCCCACGGTCGACACCGTCTTGCTCCTGGCGGACGCGATCGGGATTCCCCCTGGCGAGCTGTTCGAGTAGCTCCGGCCGGAAGGTCTCCGGCCGGAGCTGGGTACAGCTACAGGGCCGGCTGGCCGCTGCCCGGGCAGGTCTCGGTTCCGGTGCCGCCGCGCTGGTGCATGGCCGTCGGCTCGCCGGTCGAGGCGCCCACTCCTGCGCCGCAGACGGGGCAGGATCCCTCACACATGCCGGGGTCGAATCGCTTGCTCACGGTGCAGTCCTCCTGGGTTAGGTGGTGCTGACGGTGGTGCGATGTGCACTCCCCGGGCGGTGCCGGGGAGGGTCAGATGGACGCCTGGAGGTCGAACTCGCGGCCTCCGAGCGTCTGGCCCGAGCGGGCGGTGTAGTGGAGCAAGCAGAAACCGCGGGCGCCGTTGTGGAAGAGCACGCCGAACCCGGGGTGCTGGGCGTCGGAGCTGTACGCGGAGGACTCGGCGATCTGCTTGTTGCCGCTGTTCGCCAAAGCGGCGGCCAGGTAGGCCGACAGGCGGATGGGCGTCGTGGACTTGTTCTCGAACAGGGCCGGGTAGGGGACCTCGGCCGGGGGCTCGCCCTCGACGGGGATTTCGGGCCCCTCCCACTTGTCACCGGGGGCCGCGGCGGCCGTGACGCCGATCCAGGCCTGTGCGCCGGTGGTGAGAGTGACGTGGATGCCCCGCAGGTGCTCCGCGCCGCGCTCCCACGGTACGGAGGACAGGACGTCGGGTGCTTCCGCCAGCGCGGAGAGTGCGAACGCGTGGAATGTGTCGAGGCGCATTTGGTGATCTTTCGGTCGGTGGCAGCCGAGCCAGTCTAGGCAGGCGCGGAGGATCCCTCGGGTGCGATGCCGAGAACGAGCGCGGCGAGCATGCAGGCCAAGATCAGGCAGTAGATCACTTGCCTCTGCCACTCCCTCACGGGGCGGCCGGCGCGAGCGGGGGCAGGCCGGGACGCCCGACGAACGGCGCGCGGGACTCCTCCGCCGCGCGGTACTCACGGAACGTCGTGACCATGCTGCGGACGACCATGGCGAGCTGCCGGGCGTACGACCAGGGGCCGAGGGGCCCGTCACCGGGCCCGTCCTTCTGGAGCATGGCCCAGTCCCGCAGGGCGCCCTGCCCGCGCACGGGACGCCGCCCGGCGGGAATCGCCTCGATGCCCTCGGCAAGGCTCGCGGCGTGCGTCAGGAGTGCGTCGGTGAGCTGCGCGAGCGCCAGGGCGTCGGGGTTCTGCTGCATCGTGAGGGCCCGGCGGACGGTGAGCAGCGCCTCGTCCTCCGCGTGCTCCTCGACGGACGTAGCGATCTGGCGGAGAGGCGTACTGAGATCAACCTCAATGGTGCGCTCGGACTGCTCGGGCATCAGGTGCTCCCTACCGTCGCGGGGCTGTCGGTACTGCGACGGTAGGGGCCTCAGGAGAGTGCGAGGGGTACGAAAGTACCCCCTTGTCTCAGGCGGCCAGGAGACCGACTTTCACCGCCAGTCGGGAGGCTCGCTCGCGGCGGCCGGCGGTGCGAGCCGAGCACTCCTCAAGGATCAGGGACTTTGCGTACCCGTTGTAGCGGATGGTTTCCGGCGCCGCCTCATGGGCTTTCTCGAGCGTCGCGATGGCGACGTCAGGCTGGTTGTTGAGCTGGTAACCGCGGGCTTCCTCGATGCGGTGCCGGGCGCGCCGCGGCCGGGACGGAATCGTCGTGGCGTCCGCGCGGGCGGCCTGCCGTACGGACTCGCCGCCGGCGTGCAGCTCCACAGCGACGGTTACCGCGTGGGCGCCCATGATGGCCTGAGAGAAGCTGGTCACCGGGTGGAAGTAGTCGTCCGGCAGGGCCTTGGCCATCTTGCGGGCCTTGCTCCAGTGGCTCCAGGCCGTGCCCTTGCTGCCCCTTCGGGCCGCGGTGTACCCCGCTTCGAACCGCAGGGCGCCAGCGATCGCGAGGACGCGGTCGTCGGCGTCCGGCAGCAGCGGGGCGAGGTGCTCCAGTGCTTGCATGGTGACGGCGTCTGCGGCGTCGTAGTGGCCCGGGCCGGAGTCGCGGTGTGCTTGTGCCATGAGCCAGGCCGAGACGCCGATGGCGTGCGGGTCCGTGGACTGGGCGGCGGCGACCATGCTGCGCTCCGCGACGCGCCACAGCAGCGACGGATCAGGCTGGTACGCGAGGAAGAACTGGCTGAGCGAGTAGGTCTCGCTCAGCACTGCCTGGGCTGCACGCCACTCGGTCTGCGTCTCGGCGTGCTGTACGGCGAGGTGGGCATCACGGATGAGGCCCGGCAACAGGCTGCCCAGGATCTCGCGGTGGTTCGGCGCCGAGTGCCGCGACTGCCAGGCCACCGAGAGTCGTGCCGCGAGGTGTTCAGCGCGGGGCGGGGCCGCCGTTGGTGCGCCGATCGGCAGTGCATCGACGGCGGCGCGAACGGCGGCGAGCCGGGGATGGCCTGGGCCTTGGAAGAGGGGGGCGGGCATGTCGCTGCGTCCTGTCAGGTCGGATAGGTCCCGGACTCGGAGCGCCTCGGCGCACCGCAGTACGGTGCCGAGGCCGGGCTCCTCGATGCGCCCGCTCTCGACTCGCTTGACCCACTCAACCGACATGCCGACGAGGCCGGCCAGAACCTCACGGGTCATACCGCGGTGCTGACGCAGGATCTGGAGTCGTGTGCCGAAACGCACCGGGTCGGCGTACGGGTCGGGGGTAGCATCACGTGGCATGGGCCTTGCCCCTATCTCTGATCAGACTCGACACCTGTCAGGGTAGGGGGCAGGGCCTCTCCCATGTGATCCAGAACGCAAGAAATCGCCCTCTCTCGCAGGCTGCGAGAGAGGGCGCGTCGGTTCAGGGGTACTGGCGGCGGGTGGGGTCCAGGGCGGCGGCCTCGGCCCGCTTGAACGGGGTCTGCGTCGGGGTGGGTGCGGTGGGCGGGCGCTGGCAGGCGAGGACGTTGGGGTCGCCGCCGAGGGGCTGCAGGGTGTACCCGTCGGGGCAGGGCTGGCCGTCGGTGCCGTCCCGGCCGTCGTCCCCATCCTGCCCGGCGGGCCCGGTCGGCCCCTCAGGCCCTGCGGGCCCGGTGGCACCCGCGGGGCCCGCCGGGCCTTCCGGGCCTGTGACGGCTGGGCCGGCGGGGCCGGTCGGCCCGGGCGGGCCCGTGATTGCCGCGCCAGGCTCACCCGGGGTACCGGGCGGCCCGGTGGCTCCGGGGCGCCCGGGCTCCCCTGGCTCGCCCTTGGCTCCGGTGGGACCGGCGGGCCCGGGGATGGGCACGGGGACCGTTGTGCGCTGAGGGAGGTCCTCGACGGCCTGTTCCGGGTCGGGCGCCGCCGGTGCCTCGCCGAGGGCCTCGACCTGCGCGCGCAGGACGCGGACGTCGCCGGCGAGCGTCGAGGCCGCGTCCCCGCGGAGATTCGCCTCGGTGATGGCCTGTTCGCGGGCCTCGGTCTCGTGGGTGATCCGCAGCCACACCAGTACGACCGCGCCGGACAGCACGAGGAGGAAGGCAGCGAGCCCGAGGGCGCGCCACCGGTGGGCGAGGGTGCGGCGCAGGGCGGTGGGCTGGCGGTGCGTCGTCGGCGTCACGCGGGGCGTCCTTCCAGCTCGGCGAGGCGCACGCGCAACCCGTCGCACTCGGTGGTGAGTTCGGCTATCCGATGGTGCAGGGCGGAAGTGCTCGCGCGCTCCTCCGCGAGCTCGGCGTAGGCCGCGGCGAGCTCCTCCGCCTTGGTGGTCAGCTGTCGCCGCAGCTGCTCGCGCTCCTCCTGGAGGTCGTCGACGAGTGTCGAGTAGCCGCCGAGGACCTGTCCGTCTCGCGCTGAGCGGGACTGGCTGCGGTGCCCGGCGAGGGAGGCACCGGCCGCTGCGAGGCCGACGAGGATGGTCCCGAGTGCGCCGAGCGTCGCGATGTCCACGCGGTGGCCTCCGGTCTGTGGGGCTGGTGTTACTGGCGGGGCGGGAGGGTGCGGGTCGGCGGCTGGTCGGTACGGAGCCAGCCGGGGAGGAGCCGCTGCACGCCGGGGAGGGCCATCACGCGCGTGAGGCCTCCGGCGACGGCGAGGGCGCCGGCGACCCAGGGCAGGGCCTCGGGGATCCCGGCCGCGGTGACGATGGCGGGGAGGACCACGGCGATGCCGAGCCCGGTCTGCAGGACGGTCCGTACGGTGCGCTTGGTGCTGTCCTTCATGGGGGTGGTGTCCTTTCAGGAGAAGAGGAGGTGCCAGGTGAGGGGGCCGGGATAGCCGTCGGCGTCGCCCCGGAGCTGGGGCTGGGAGCGCTGGAAGTCGCGCACGTTGAGGCGGTCGGCCTCGCCCCACTGCCGGGACGGGCCGACGCGGTAGTGCCGGCCGTAGCCCTTCTTCACCAGCTGGCGGCCGAGCTGCTCGATGGCGGGGCTCGACTGGCCGAGGGCGAATGCGGCGCGGCCGGGGAACGGCGGCCGCGAGCGGCCGGGCGCCGGCGTCTCGGGCTTCTTCGGCGGGACCGGCGCCAGGTCGAGGAGGGCGGCGACCCGGGTACGCATCGAGTCCATCGAGAAACCGCGCGGGTCGCTCTTACCGGGCTGCCACTCGAGGTGGCCAATGACGGAGCGCTCGCCCCAGCCGTACGCGCGGCAGACGGCGGCCGCGGCCTTGGCGATGGCCTCCAGCTGGACCTTGGGCCAGGGGTCCTTGCCGTCGCCGAGGTTCTCGCACTCGAACCCGTAGAAGTACCGGTTGCCGTCGGTGTCGGCCTCGTCGTCGACCGGCAGGGGCCGCTCGTCGGTGACGGCCTGGAGGACGTCGCCGTCGCCACTCCCTGCGTGGTTCGCGCGACCGGCGGACAGCAGGTGCACCACGCCGTCCTTGGCGATGACGCCGTGGCAGAGCGGGCCCGGGAGCCCGGCGTACCCGTCGTGGCAGATCCGGACGGTGGTCGTCGTGCCCTTGGTGACGGTGTGGTGGATCATCACGCCGTGCACCGGGCCGAACGGGCCCTTGTGGTTGCGGTTGTGGGTGCGCCAGCCGTCGTGTTCGACGACGGTCAGGCCGGCGCCGCGGAGCGCAGCGAGGAGCCGGTCCGCGGTCAGTGGTGCGGCCATGGTGAGGACCTCCAGAAATGCAGAAAGCCCCGGCCGGAGGCGGGGCGTACGGGGTGTGAGGGGTCAGATGGGGCCGTCGATGAACAAGCCGTCGAGCATGATCCCGTTGGTGTTGTTGCCAGCCGCCGCGGGCACGCCGAACTGGAGCGCGCCGGACGGCTGTGAGGTGGTGCGGACGCCGTAGAAGCCGGTGGTGCCGCCGGCGAGTTGCCAGCCGTGCTCGAACGTGGGTCTGTGCGGAGCATTGAAGTTGAAACCCGTGGTGTTGGAGTTGGCCACGAGGGTTCCGGCGACGACGGAGATGCGCCCCTTCAGCTCCCAGCGGTCCTGCCCGAGGACGCGGAGCTTGCGCAGCATGGGGGTGAGGGTGGCCGCGCTGAATCCGGTGACAAAAGTGCCGAGGGTGGTGAGCGGGGTCCACTCCATGACCTCCTCGAACAGGCGCGAGTTGAGCTTGCCGGCGGTGAGGAGCTCCCCCGCGAGGAACGGGATGTACGGCGCCACAGGTGCCTCCTACAGGGCGAGGACGAGGGGTTGGGCCAGGGCGACGGCGGCTCCGGTCGAGTGGGCCTTGACGATGCCGTTGATGGAGCGGACGACCGTGGCGGTCTGCGTGAGGGTCGTGCCAGACATGGCGGTGATGCGGACCTGTTCGCCGCCGATGAGCACGTCGAACGGGAACTCGCTCGGGAAGGCGGCGCTGTCGATCCAGCGGGGCCCGGGCGAGGAGACGAGGGTCATGCTGGTCGCGCTCGATGAGACGCCGGCGCCGAGGGTGCAGCCGTCGGTGTCGAGCCGTCCGAGGTTGGGGTCGTCGAGGACGCCGACGGTCCAGGGCCCGGCGGGGGTGCAGTTGAGGACGACGTCCCACGTGTAGAGGTCCAAGACCTGGCTCCAGCCCTGGACGATCAGGTCGACCGGCCCGGGCGGCAGCCAGGAGGGGAGGTTGGTGAGCCGGATGCGGTCGCCGACGGTGAGCCCGAGGAACGCGGGGATCAGGTGGGGTGCGGCGTGGAGCATGAGGCGCACGCTGGGGTAGCGGGCCTCGTCCCAGGTGCCCAGGTGCAGCCGCCACCCGGCGATCTGCGGGGGCTGGTCGTCGTTGTGCAGGTTGAGGGTGACGGAGTCGTCGTAGACGCCGATGCCGTTCGGCGGGGCGGCCGTCGACATGGGGCCGGTCTCCTGGACCGACCGGGCCGAGGAGCCGGCCGTCCGCGTGACGGTGACGTCGTTGCGGCTCTTCTGGTCGTCGTCGACCGGCTCCAGCGGGGGCCCGATCTCACCCTCGGCGGTGTAGCTGAGGGTCATTCGGGGCGTCTGGTTGTAGAGGGTGCGCAGGTCGCGGTAGGCGAGGGAGGCGTCGGTCTTGGACTCGTAGAGGATGCCGCCGTCGGCGTCGGCGCAGTCCTGCAGCAGGGTGAGGAGGTCGGCGGGGCGCTGGGGGCCGAGGGCGGCGGACGGGTTGGCCGGGTCGGTGTAGGTGGAGAGGGCGACGGTCCGGCTCTCCTCGTTCGCGAGGCGGGCCATGCGGGTCGTGGCGGTCTCGCCGGTGAACCCGTGGTCGGCGGAGGCGTACGCGGCGGCGACGATGTCGGCGGCGAAAACGGCGAGGTGGCCGATGCTGAGAGTCGGGATGCCAGGGCCGAAACTGGTGTCGACCTGGTTGACGACCCCGACGGTTCCGGCGTAGCTGCCTGACACGGGGACGCCTGACGACACACCGACCTTCGTCCACGTGATGGTGTACGAGACGTTCCCGCCGGACTGCTCGGCGGCGAACTCCAGCCTCCACCACGCGCTCCACAGGTTCGTACCCGTAAGGATGGTGCTGTCCAGTGCCAGGGCGCCGGTGGCGTCGTAGCCGAGGATGTGTGTGCTCGTGCTGCTCATCAGGATGCGCCACCGACGGATGGTTCCCGTGGTGGTCCACGAGAGCATTTCCTGTTCGGCGGCCGGTGGCGTGCCGTCTGCTCGGTAGGGCAGGCACAGGGCCCATGCGGTGGATGCGGTGGTGGGGACGCGGCCTCGCAGGGTGGCGCCGGGGGCGACGTTGGGCAGGGCGGCCGATCCGCCGAGGCTGTCGTCCTGGGCGAACTGCCACCCGGTGACGGCGAGCGGGGCGACGCCGGTGATCGGCGAGTAGGCCTGGGTGGCGCCGTCGTCCTCCTCGCACGGCCAGTAGGCGAGCGGGGAGTAGGACGGCAACCGTCGGCGCAGCGTGGAGGCGAGGGCCTTGGTGCCCTGGCCGAGGCGGCGCAGGGTGCCGGAGGCCTCGACGGACACCCACACGTCCTTCCCCGAGACGTCCCAGCGGGTGGGCCAGGAGGAGATCGCGCCGCTGAAGATCCGCTGCTGGTTGGAGATCGACCCCTGCGGATTCATCGTCCAGACCTTGCCCGTGGAGTCGGTGATCGACGGAGCCCCGGGCGTCTGGCCGGCGAAGGTGGGTGAGGCGACGAGGGTGCCGGCGATGCCGTTGCGGAGCTCCATCGCGTGGAACTGGCCGAGGGGCTTGGTGTACAGGAGGTTGGTGGCGTTGCCGACGGCGACGGGCGTGGTGGAGTTGAAGATCGAGGTGACGCCGGCGCCGGTGACTGGGTCGCCGAGCTGGGTCCAGGGGCCTGCGATCGTCGGGGCGGTGTAGAACGTGGCGGTCCAGCCGCCGGAGCCGTTGTTGACGTCGAGGGTGGCCCGCCAGGCCATGCGCCGGGACGGCGGGACGGCGGGGGTGGTGGCGCAGTGCGCGCCGATGGTGGTGGTCCCGTCCGGCGACCACTCCAGGTAGGGCCGGCCGTTGCGCTGCTGGAACATCCAGGAGCGTTGCCCGCCGGTCGTGATCCACTTTCCTGTGAGGTCGGTGCCCTGAATTCCAGCGGGAGTGGTCCACAGGTCGAGGGTGGCGTCGAAGCGGATGTCGATGTCGCCGGTGATGTCGAGCGCGGCCGCGTCCGGCGTCGTCGCTCCGGTGTTGGTCGTCCCGCCTGTGACACGCAGGTACGTGGCGCCTCCGAGGACGGACACCTGCACCGGGGTGTTGCGGCCGATGAGCCCGTAGTACGGGCTCATCGGGTTGCGCGGGGAGTACTTCCCGAGCCGGTTGTTGAACTCCAGGCTGGCGCGGGACGGGTTGGTGCGGGCGCTCTCCTCGGAGCGCCCGCACTCGATCCCGATCGGCGAGCGGGTGTAGCAGTCGGCCGTGACGTCCGTCCAGACACCGCCGATCTGCAGCTCGGTCCGGACGTCGAGCGGGGTCTGGGGGAACGCCACGACAGGCCTCCTCTACTGCCCGAAGGCGACTTGGACGTTGCCGCGCCCCTCGACGCGGACGATCTTTTGCAGGAACGTGCGCGTGGCGGAGTCGCCGCCGGTGGTCTCCAGCCGCACGACGACGACCCCGCCGGCGCCCCCGCCCTGGCGCAGGAGCGGGGCGGCCGGGGCCATCTGCTGCCCGGTGAGCAGCCCCGCCGAGGACGGCGGGACCTGCGCGAGGGTGGCCATGGAGCGGGCGACCGCGGGGCGGCCGTCGTCGATGCCCTTGACGAGGCCGGCGGGGATCCACTGGCCGAGCATCGCCATGACCCGCGAGGGCGACCGGATGCCCAGCGCCCGCTTGATCGCTTTCTGCATGCTCGTCGCGATCTTGAGCATCTGCCGTTCGATCGCCGCCTGTTGCTTCTCCAGGCCCTTGACCAGTCCCTCCGCCGCCCTGATGCCCGTGCCGTACATGGCGTCTCCGGCGACGGTGCCGGCCCTGTTCGCCGCGGCGACGAGCTGCGCCTGGGTGGAGTTGATCTGGCTGATCTGCCCCGCGGACGCGGTGGCGAGGGCGGACGCCGCGGCGCCGCCCTGCTCGGCGCCGGCCTGCGCGATCTGCGCGATCAGGTCGGCGCGCACGCCCTTCTTGCGCAGGGTGGCGAGGTCCGCCGCGAACTTCTTGGCCTTGGCGAGCTGCTGGTTGAGGTTGGCCCAGATGCTCGTTGCGGTGGTCCCGCCGGCGTCGGCGTTCTGGGTGATGTTCGCGGCGTCGAGGATCCCGGACCGGACGTCGGCGATCAGGTCCCCACGGGCCTTGACGAGGTCTTTCAGGCGCCCGTTCGCGGTCTTGAGCTTGGCGGCGACGGATGCCTCGGCGCTGGCGAGCTTGAGCAGCTGGTTGGTGCCCGAGGTGAGGATCGCCGTGGCGGCGGATCGCTGTCGGTTCGCGGCGGCCAGCATCTGCCGGTTGCGGTCCTCGATCGCCTTGTTCTGGCGCCGCGTGCCGCCCTTGACCTTCGGGGTCAGCTTCACTGTGGTGGCGTCGGCGATGATGTCGGCCATCTTGGTTGCCGTCGACCTGATCTGGCTCATCTGGCCTGTCATGCCGACGATGAGGCCGCGGGCGATCCAGCGGCCCTGCGCGGTGGTCACGCGGGACGGGGACTGAATGCCGAGGGCGTCGGCGATCGGCCCGGGGATGGCGCTGCGGGCCCAGCCCATGATCTGGGACCGGAGCCAGCCGCCCATCGAGGAGATACCCCGCCACAGGCCCTGAACGACCGCTACGCCCTTGCTGTACAGCAGGGAGCCGAGGCTGCCGAGGGCGCTGGTGATGCGGCCTGGCAGGCCCTTGATCCAGGCGACGAGCCCGACGGCCTTGGTGACCACACCGGACTTGATGCGGTCCCAGTGGGCCAGGAAGTAGCTGACCAGCTTCCAGCCGAGGACGTAGTTGAGGATGTAGCCGCCGATCGCCTTGATCTTGGTCCAGAGCCAGTCCCAGACGAGTCCGGTGTAGCGCTTGATCCTGTCCCAGTTGGCGATGATCAGGACGACGAGGCCGATGACGGCGGCGATGGCCCAGCCGATCGGGCCCATCGCGATGAGCCACTGTGCGGCCATGACGGCCGCCCAGGCGACGGCGCGGGCGGCCATCATGACGAACTGGGCGCTGGCGGTGATCGCGGTGCGGACGACGGCGGCGATCCACGTGCCCATCGCGGTGAGCGCGGAGCCGACCCACGCGGCCGCCGTGGTCGCGGCGGAGGCGACGGCACCGGCCGCGATCTTGATGTAGACGCCGAGGCCGATGGCGTTCATGCGGAGCCAGTTGCCGATGACGGTCCAGCACGACGCGGAGATGATCGTGTGTGCGCCGGTGACGACGGCGGCGATCGCGGAGTAGGCCATCATGGCGCCCTTGACGGCGAGGACGGTGAGCGCGAGCCCGGTGAACGCCCAGCCGAGCGGGACGACGATGGCCTGGTTGTCCATGGCGAACTGGGCGATCTTCCCGCCTACTTCGCCGAGCTGTGCCATGGCGCCGCGCTTGAACTTCTCCAGGGCCCGGGTGGAGTTGTTCTCCAGGGTCTCGGCGAGGCGGTCGGTGGCTCCGGCGGCCTTGTCCATGCCGCCGGCGGCCGCCGCGGACGCCGGGTCCAGGGCGTACAACGCGTCACCCATAATGTTGGCGGGGTCGCCGAACAGGGCGGCCGCAGCGTTGAGCCTGACCGTCCGGTCCTCGGTGCCGCGCAGGGCGTCCATGGTCATCTGGAAGGCCTGTTGCGCGCTCGTCCCGCCCTCGCGCATCAGCCGGCCGACGGTCTTGCTCGACAGGCCGATGGACTTGTAGGCGTCGTCGACGGCCTTGCCGCCCTTGAGGGCGCTCTCGCCGAAGATGCCGATGGCGTCGGCGACTTGGTCGGCGTCGCGGGCGCCCGCTGCGAGGGCCTGGGTGAGGAGACCGGTGGCGGTCTTCCCGTCGAGGCCGATGCGCTGCCACTGGATGGAGTACTCGTTGAGGGTCTCCAGGTAGTCACCCGACTTGTCGGCGGCGCCCTGCATGCCGACGGTGATGATGTCGAGGGCCTCGTCGACGTCCTTCGCCAGGCCGGTACGGACGAGCTGTCCGGCCGCGGCGGTGGCCATGGCGAGGTCCTCGTCGAAAGCCTCGGCGATCGCGAGGACCTTGGTGGTGACGCCTTCCAGGCCGTTCTCCGCCTCGGAGGTGTCGCCGATGTTCTTGTAGACGCCGCGGATCGCCTCGTTCACGGTGGCCGTGGAGTCGCCCCAGGCCTCCTGGTAGACCTTGGCAGAGACCTGCGCGAGGGCGGCGGCCTCGGCCGGGCCCGCGCCGAGCTGGGCGGCGAGCTTGTCGCCGGCGGCCTCCATGTCCATCGCGGTGACGACGCTCGCGCCGAGCGCGGCCGCGAAACCTGCGCCGATTCCGGCCGCGGCCGCGTTGAACCGCTCGCCCATCGCCGAGACCTCGCCCGACGCGCGGTCCCGGGCGACGAGGTTGAACACGAGGGAGGTGTCCGACACGACGGATCACCCCCTTCGCATCTTCTCCTCGGCCTCGTCCATGGAGGCCTTGTACGTGTCCAGCCAGTCGAGGGCGGCGTCGGCCTGCTCGACGGTCATGAGGTCCCACTGCCAGGGGCGGATGCCCAGGAGGTGGGCGGCGTTGCCGAGCTGCCTCAGTCGGCGATCGGCAGACTCGCTTTTCCCTCTGCCTCGGTGTCGTCGAACGCGTCCTCGATGTCCGCGTCGATCTGCTCCAGGGCGGCCGCCCGCTCGGCGCCGTGGGTGCCCTCGGCGACCTTCTCCCGCATGTCGCGGAGCTCCTGCTTGGAGTACTCCAGCGTCAGCTCGTCCCACGCGAAGTCGACGTCGTCGAACTTGGTGCGCGGGTGGTCGCGGCGCAGGAAGGTGTAGAGCAGCGCGCGCCGGCACAGCGAGTTGCCCTGGAGGACGGCGGTGGTGAACTCGCTGAAGTTCTTGCCCGTACGGCGCTCCAGGTCCTCGCGCTCGACGGACATCAGCTTGCGCGGGTTGTAGCGCCAGCGAGTCGGCTCGGCCTGGCCCTCGGGCTTGTAGACGAGAAACATGCGGGTGGTGCTCCTATCCGATGCGGGATGCGAGGCGGCGGGCCATGTCGGACATGGCTTTCTCGACGGCCTCTTTGGCTTGGGGACCGACGCCCTGCATGGCGTGGTCGAACCAATCGACCTTGCCGTGCTGGGTGACCCAGGAGTCGGCGCGGCCGTAGACGAGGTGGCGCCAGCCGCTCGCCCGGTTGGTGCGCTTGGGGGCGTTGGGGAAGTGGCGAATGTTCTTGGTCTTGAACGCCTTGACGCGGGCGCCGGACCAGCGGCCGCCGAGCTTGACCTCGGGCCGGATCTTGCGGGCGACCGAGGAGCGCAGCCCGGGGGCGGTGCCGGGGCCGGCCGAGGCCATCGACATGATGCCGCTCTTGGCCTCGGCGGCCGCGGGCTTGAGGGCCTCGCGCATGTTCTTCGCGAGCTCCTTGCGGAGCTCCTTGCCGTCGGCCTCGGCCCGGATGGCCCGGGTGAGCGCGGCGAGGCCCTCCTGGGTGTCGATGTGGAGCTCGAACGGCAGGCCGTTCGCGGCCATCAGGCGGTGGCGCGCAGCACCGGGCCGGACGTCGGGAAGGACGCCGAGGAGGTGGCCTCGTCGCCCACGCTGCCCTCGATCGGCTTCCACTCCTTGATCAGGACGCTGCCGGTGTACTTGGGGTTCGACGTGCCGACCGCAGCGTTGGTGGGGCGGACCTCGAACGGGACGACGCTGCCGAGGAGTGGCCACATGATGCTGTCGATGCGGGTGTTGGCGAAGTCCTGGAGGAACTCGCAGCCCAGCTCACCGGACTTGAGGCCGCCGATGAGGACCTTCCATCCGGCGCTGGCATAGGTCGTGACGTCCTTCTCCTCGACCTCGACGCCGAGCTCCGCCTTGCGGGCGTACTCGGAGAGGTCGACGCCGTTGAGGCTGACGTACTCGGCCGTGAGGACCATGAACGGCATGGGTGATCACCTGATTCCCAGAGAGACAGCGAACATGAACGAGGGGGTCGTGCCGGAGACGCTCCAGGCGACCCGGTAGTGCGTGTCAGTGATGGCCGAGGCGTCGGTCCGCAGGGCCTGCCCGCCGGCGGCCGTGGCCGCGTCAAAACTCAGGCGGGTGGTGGGGGTGGCCATGCCGACGGCGTCGTCCGACTCGACGGAGACCGTGAGCGAGGGCGTCGTCCCGGCCACCGACAGGACGTGCAGCGCGGCGTAGAGCCGCTTCCCCGCGGGGATGGCGCCGAGGTTGAGGACGGTGCCGGAGCCGGTCGCGGTGCGGGCGGTACCGGGCGGGTGCCCGATCTGCCCGCGGACCAGCGGCCAGCACGACTTAGCGCTGCCGGTCCACGGGGCGACGTCGCCGACGGCGCCACCCAGCTGGTAGTTCGAGCGCAGCGCGCGGGTGAGGTAGGCGAGGGATCCGACCGCAGCGGTGTCCGGGCAGATCGTCCAGGGGCCGACGCCGCCGAGCTGGGCCCATGACGCGTCGTCGACGAGGCCGGGGTCACCGGCCTCCCAGAACCCTTCCCCGGCGATCTCGGCGGCGCCGAGGCCGCCGATGACGCCCTTCCAGCCGCTCGTTCCGTAGGTCGTGACGTCCTTCTCCTCGACCTCGCCGGAGAGCTCCACCTTGCTGCTGGAGCCGGTGAGGTCGGCGCCGATCGCGAAGGCGCGGACGTTGGTCAGGACGAGGCTCATGACGGGGCCCCCTTTCCGATGACGCGGATCATGAGTTCGGCGCCCACGTACTGGATTCCGGCGTGCTCGTACCAGCGGTAGCCCTGGATGCGGGTCACGCGGAGGTCGTCGGCCAGGCCGCCGAGGGCGTACTCGCCGGGGGCGCCGCGGGCGGCCTCGATGGCCTGTTTGAGGGAGGCGGGGCCGGAGCCGTCGAGGAGGTCGTCGAGGAGCTCCTGGCCCGCACGGTCGTCGGCCCGGCCGACGAGGACCCGGCACGTGAACTCCGCCTCGTCGAGGGCGCGGCCCATGGCCTTGTCGTACTCGACGGAGTACTCGCCGACGAAGAAGTGCGGGGCGCTGACGGAGTCCGGGACATACCCGGAGGACGTGAGGGCGGCGGTGCCGGCGGGCATGACGACCTGGCGGGCGGCGTCCGCGATCGCGGCGCGGACGGCGGACATGCGCATCGGGGCCTCCTATCCGAAGCCGGGGACGATGAAGTGCTCGATCAGGGCCCACACGTCGGGGTCCCGGCGGGAGAGCCGGACAACGCCCCACTCGGCCGACCCGGTGACGCCCTCGGGTGAGTCCTTGCGGCGGTAGAGGCGGGCGGCCTGGATGAGGGAGGCCTGCTCGATCTCTTCGGGGACGTCCGGCCATCCCCACTGGGCGGTGACCCGGACGCGTGTGGCGCCGGATCCCCAGCTCGCCGTGGTGAGCAGCGCGGTGACGGGGCGCCCGCGGGCTAGTGCGTTGTCGGGGCCGGTCTCGTAGCCGGTGACCGGCGTCCAGGCGCCGGCGGTGCCGGTCTCGACGACGAGGCCGGTGGCGCTGCCGATGTCGTCGACGACCAGGCGCTCGCCGTCGCTGCCGCACACGGTCCGTCCGGCCGGGCGGTAGAGGCGTGCGGTGGGGGTCTCGTCGAGGTAGAACCGGCGGCCGGTCGCCCGGTCGATCCCCCGGCACGCCGCCGTGAGCGCGGTGGTGAGGAGGTTGTCCCGGCTCGTGTCGTCGTCGGCGAGGTTCAGCATCGCGCGCAGATCGGCCAGGGCGGCGTACAGGGGGGCGACCACGGGTCAGGCCTTGCGGCGTGAGCGGGGCCGCGTCTCGGCCGTGTCCGGGGCGGTCGCGGTCTCCTCGTCCGGCTCCTGCGGCGCGGGCTCGGGGTCGGTCTCCTCCGCCTCCTGCTCGCCCTCGTCCTCGTCGGTGGTGTCCGGCTCGGGCTCGGTGACGGCCTCGGCGGCGTTGTAGCGGAGCAGCTGCTCGGCCTCGTCGTCGGGGAGGTCGATTTCGTCGCCGCGGTCGGGCCATTCCTGGCCGTCCCGGGTGCCACTGATCTTGATCTTCATGCGCACGCGCACGGTGGTGCTCCTCTCGGTGAAGGGGTCCAGGGGCGGGCCGGTTCGGGCCCGCCCCGAGGGGTGATCAGGCGGCGTTGCCGATGAAGTGCTTGATCGCGCCGGTGGTGTCGACCTGGTCGCCGTCGCCGCGCAGGATCGCGCGGTAGGTGATCAGGTCGGTGTTGAACGCGAAGTCGTCCGACCGCTCGAAGCGGAGCGACTCGACCTGGCGGACGAAGTAGGTGGAGAAGTCGCCGAAGAGGATCGACTTGGCGCCCAGCGCGACGGCCGGCATGTTCGGGTCGGTCCGGACCGGCTTGCCGAGGATGGTGTCCGGGCTGCCGGCCTGGAGGCCGGGCTGCCAGAGGTACTGGCCGGTGGTGTCCTTGAGCTTGCGGACCGCGGCGACGGTGGCGTCCCGCATGAGCCAGCCGCAGGAGCCGGACTGCCGGTAGGGGGCGATGACGCTGTAGAACATGTCGATCAGGTCGTCGCCGCCCGGGGCGCCGGCCACGGACGCGGCGCCGGTCTTGCCGAGCGTCGAGGCGGTCAGGACACCGTTGGGCTTGGACGAGCCGTCGCCGGTGACGAGGTGGACGCCGAAGCCGTTGCCGAGCGCGCGGCCGGCCTGCATGGCGAGGTAGCCCAGGAGGTCGACGGCGGTGTCGTTCGCCAGCTCGTGGGAGACCTGGAGCAGGAAGCCGTACTTGTACCCGTCGAGGCTGACCTGTCCGAACGTCGGCTCGTTCGCGGACAGGGTCCCCGCCTCGGCGACGATGGACGCGGACGAGGAGTGCGCGGTCGTCTTCGGGATCTGCATCTGCTCGCCGGTCGCGGTGCGCAGAACGGTGGGCCCGGCGGCCAGGACACCGGATGTCTCGATCATGTGGGCGACGAGCCGGTTGTAGAAGCTGATCGGGACCGTGTTCGCGCCGGCGGCCGCGGTGAGCTTGGACAGCGTGCGCTGGTCCAGCGGCAGTGTCTTGTCGGGAGCGATGTCCAGGGAGCGGCTGCCGGACGCGCCGGTGAGCCAGTCGCGGACCCGCTGGACCTCCTGGTCGGCGGCGCCGCCCCGGGCCTCGGGCGCGGGCTCCTTCTCCAGGAGCTGGCGGAACGTCTCGTCGGCGTCCTTGGTGCGCTGCTCGGCGGCGGCCAGGTCCTTCGCGCGGACGTCGATGGCGTCGATCTCGCCGTTGAGCCGCTGGTAGGTCTGGTCTTCCTCGGCCGTGAGGTCGCGCTTCTCGTCCTCGGCCTTGTCAAGCAGGGCCTTGACCTGCTCCCAGAGTCCGGCGCGCTGCTCCTGGAGTCGCTTGATGTACGCGGGCATGTGCCCTCCTTGGGCATGACGACGACGCCCGTGCGGCCGGTGGCCGGGGCGTCAGGTGTGGACGGGGTTGTCGAGGTGGGTGTCGCCCTGCCTCAGGGGGTGCGGCGCAGTTCGAGCTCGGCGCGCCGCCGCCGGATCGCGATGAGCGGGTGGGTGTCGCCCTGCCCGCTCGGCGCGAGGTCGAGGGTGGTCGGGGGCTTGGCCCCCAGGAAGCGGCCGAGTTCGCCGGTCTCGGCCGCCTTGCGGACCTCGGCGAGGTCGGCGCCAGCCTTCTCGGCGAGGGAGCGCAGACCGGTCGAGGTGTCCATGTACGCGGGGGTGTTGACGGGGGCGACGTCGACGAGCGCGCCGGAGAGCAGGGTTCGCAGGGGGAACCCGTCCTCGGTCTGCGACCAGTCGTCGGCGAACGTGCGGAACGCGAACGAGCTGCGGCGGACGTCGCCGCGCTGGACCAGTTCGTAGACGTCCTCGCGGGAGGCGGGGACGTCGACGCTGTAGTCGAGGCCGGTGCCGTCGACGAGGAGCCGGAGCGTCTCGGCCTCGGTGGTGCCCAGGAGCCGGTTGTCGTCGTGGTTGTAGCGGGCCATCACCTCGGGCCAGCCGTCGCCCTCGCTCTTGGCGAAGAACCCGGGGTCGAGGCGCTCGACGAACCCGCCCAGGTTCTGGCTGAGCTTGTTGAACTTCGCGGCGTAGCCGCCAATCTGGCGGGAGGTCCCGCCGGTGGCGCGGACCTCGACGAGGCCGCGGGTGAAGCGGCGCTCTGCGTCGCCCATGGTCATACCTCCTGGGTCGGGGTCCCTGCAGGAAGGGCGGGGAGCGGGCCGTAGATCTGGCCGGCCGGGCCGGGGATGGGGGCCTTGTTCTCGGTGGCGCGGACCTCGTCGCGGTTCTGCCAGCCGTCACGGATGGCCATTCCGTGCGCGTTGTAGCGGTCGAGGAGCGAGGTGCGGATCATCGCGTCGACGTTGAACCGCACGTACTCGCGGCCGGGCATGAGGCGGGAGAACACGTTCTCCAGGCGGACCATCCACGGCCGCAGGGTCATCGCGGCCAGGTCGTTGGCGTCGGCCTCGGTGCTGGAGTACGTCATCGACCCGCCGGCCTCGCCACCGACCTTCGTGGGCGGGACGCCGTAGATCGCGGCGATCTGCGTGGCGTTGAGCCGGAGCGACTCGATGAACTGCGACTCCTCCGGGCTCACCGACAGGGCGGTGAAGTCCCAGTCGGAGCCGATGACGAGCGGCTTACGGGCCCGGATCCGCGCGGACAGGCGGTCGGAGATCTCCTCGGAGTCAGCCGGGGAGATGATCCGCTGGGAGTTCTTCAGCACGGCCGGCGGGGTGCCGCCGTTGGCGAACCAGCTGCGCCCGTACTCGGTGATGGTCAGCCCGAACCCGATGGTCTGGGCGAACGCGGCGACCGGGGACAGGCCGACGACGTGTCCGGGCAGGACGATCCACGGGATATGGACGATGTCGCTGGTCTCGACGTGCCGGCCGCGCCAGTAGTAGACGGGCCGGACGGGGTTGAGCTCGTCCACCCACACGTCGTCGGGGTTCAGCCACTCGATCATCGTGGGGAATCCGAGGGTGTCCCGCTGGGTGATCAGGCCGTAGGCGTTGCCGCGGAGCAGCATGCTCGTGAGGCACTTCGTCAGCCACGTCACAAGGTCGCCCTGGGAGTCGGGGGCCCAGAAGAGCTGGGGGACGAAGTTCAGCGGCTCGCGGGTGGAGCCGTCCCGGCGGAACAGCTGCAGGGGCAGGGTGGCCACGGACTGGGAGATGATCCGCACGCACGCGAACACGGGGATCAGGCTGAGGGCCCGTTCGGCGGACATGGCCGTCGGCGACGGGCCTCCGGCGCCCCAGGGCAGCGAAGTGATCGCCCGCTTCGTGATCTGGCCGAGCCGCCGGAACGGCGCGGCGAGCGCCCTGGTCCAGCGCGGCATACCGCCACCTCCTGTCATCCGATGCTGCTGAGTACGTCGTAGTCGTCCAGGACCGCCGGCCCCTTGGTCAGCAGCGCCCAGCGGGCCTCGGTCACCGCGACGAGCGGGGCGACGTCGACGAGGGACGCGGTGCGGTCGATGACCCAGGCGTCACCGATGCGCCGGGTGCGGCCGCCGTTGACGGCGCCGGTGAGCGGGGCCTGGTCGATGTGCCGGACGGTGTCCTGCCGGATCGCGTCGGCGAGCTGGCCGCACGCCTCGGTCATGTCGCCGCCCCGCACGACGACGAGGTGTCCGCGGTGCGGCACCGGGTCACCCTTCTTGTTCTTCTTCGGGGCGGTGATTCCAGCGGTGACGAGGTCGTCGACGAGGGAGCCGGCCGGAGTGCCGGAGCCGGACACCGCGACGACGAGCGGCTGCCACAGAGCGGCGAGCCGGACGACGGCGGGCACCACCCAGGCGGTACCGGCGCGGCGGTCGATGAGCTCCAGGTGCACACGTCCGTCGGGCCGCTTGATCGCGGCGCCGATGCTGGCGTGCTTGCGGTCCTGCGAGACGTCGACCGCGAGCGCGAGCTCGACGGCCGCCGGCATCGAGGAGGCCTCGGCCAGCCCGGGCCACTCACCCTTGGGGATGTTCGGATCGTCGGGCGGCGTCGACTTCCTCGTCCGGTTGAGGTACGCCCGGTCGAACTCGGCGGCCTTCATCTTGTCCAGCTCGGCCCGGATGGTGTCCTCGGTGACGGTGTGGCCGAGGGCGGGCAGCGTGGCGTACCACGTGGCCGGGTCGTCCCGGGCCATCGTGTCCGGGGCGAACCATTCGAAGTACGCCGAGCGCGGTCGAAGCGCCGCCGGGTCCTCCTCGAGCGCGGCCCAGAGAGCCTCGATCAACTCGCGGCCCTTGGCCCGCTTGCCGTTGAGCCAGACCGACTTTTCCGTCCCGCCCGCGCTCGCCCACCACAGCTGCGCCATGGGGCGCGTGAGCATCGCGGGGGAGAACGCTTGCTCCAGGCGGTCGTCCTCGTGGGCGAAGGCCTCGTCGATGAACCCGAGGTCGAGCGGCGGCCCGTGCCCGGCCTTCTCCGTGTTGGCGGTGATGCCCATGCGGCTGCGGGTCTTGGGCCACAGAATCGCCTCGTTGCCGTTGGACTTGCGGATGCGGGCACGCGGGGCGATCGGGGAGGCGGCGATCTTCTCCCAGAACTCATCCTCCCAGCGCTCGCGCGCCATGCCCCGGGTCTGGGCGGCGTAGACGATCCGCTGGCGCTTCCACGCGAGCGCGCGGTGGACCTGGGCAGCGAGGGTGAGCTCGGTCTTGCCCTGCTGCCGGGAGACCGACAGGCCGACCTCGCGGTGCACGAACAGGCCGGTGGCCGGGTTGATCTCCAGGGCGACGTCGCTGACGTACTTCTGCCACGGCATCGGCGGGGCGCCGAGGCGCTCCATGACCTTCCACAGCTTGGGGCCGAGGCTGGGGAAAGCCGGGTTGCGGGGGGTGCCCCAGAGTGGCGGGCACGTGAGCCCGTACCGGTCGAGGAGGTCGGCGGCGAACGAGGCCGGCGGCGCCCAGGTCTTCTCAGATGTCGCCGAGGTCGCCGAGGTCGTCATCGTCGTCGTCATCCACGGTCCGCCCCTCCAGCAGCGCGGCTACGGTCGCCCGCAGCTCGCGCGTCAGCTGGGGGAGAGTCCGGGCGTCGGCCAGTCCGCGTACGAGGTGCCCGCACTCGTCGCACGGGACGGGCTGCCCGCCGTCGACGAGCTCGGCGAGCCGTACGGCGGTGGCGGCGAGGGTGGGCTCCATACCTGTGAGGTCGCCGAGCTCGTCGAGGTCCTCGGCGAGCGCGGTGCTCACCGCGCCGAGCTCGTCGACGACGACGAGACCGGCGGACACGCCCCGCATGCCGCCCGGGCCGGACGGTGCCGCATCGGTGACGACTGGGGGCAGGAGGGCGACGGGCGCGACGCCGAGCGCGACGGCCAGGGCGAGGAGCTCGTCGACGTCCACGCGGCGGGTGCCGGCCTCAACGCGGGACAGGATCGGCTGGGAGATGGCCAGGCCCTCGGTGGCGAGGCGGGCGACGAGCGCGGCCTGATCCCAGGAGCGGGCCTCGCGGAGCCTGGCCACGGCCTGGGCGACGTGCTGCCCGGCCGGGCCGATCGAGGTGGCGCGTGCCGCCATGCTCCGCCTCCCCTCAAGTCAGGCCCAGGAGTCGCATACGGGCTGGTCAGGGCCGGGGGGAGAAAAATGAAAGCTGGGCGCGGGGCTGGGAAGAGGCCCCGGCCAAAAACTCCGGCGCGCTCAGCCGGAGTCGAGCCCGGGCGCAGGGTCAGGTGTCGTACCAGTGACCCGGTCGTTGAGCCATAGGCGGGGCGCGCTGCTGTCCTGCGTGCGCTGGGAGTCGGGGTGCCCGACGGGCGGGTCCCAGCCGAGGGCGATGAGCGCGGCCTCCGTCTCCTCCGGGATGTAGACCTTGGCGACCTCGGCATGGGTGGCGACGTCGAACACGAGGAGCTCCAGCTCGATCCTCGGGAGCTCGTCGACCTCCGCGCGGAGGGTCAGCCCGCGGACGGAACGGCTGATGTCCACGTGGTTGACCTTGACGGTGCCGCGTCCGGCTCCGTCGAGGGCGATCTGTACCGAACGGGGTTCGGGCATGGGGCGCTCCTAGGGTCCGGCGTACCAGTCGCGTGAGGTGTTGAGGGGAGCAGCGGCGGTGAGGGGCTTGTCGCTCTTCTCGCCGTTGCAGTTCCGTCCGCAGGTGGGGCAGCGGTTGACGCCGTGCGCGGGGGCCCAGTTGTCGGGGTCGCGGGGGTCGCCGCCCTTGCTGACGGGGGTGATGTGGTCGACCACGTCGGCGCCAGCGTGGCCGCAGAGGTGGCACACGTCCTGCTCGGCGAGGAAGTGGGCGCGGGCCTTGCGGTAGCCGTACGCGGTGAGGTCGCTGCGGTCCGCCATGCCCTACCCCGCCATCGTCAGGCGGTGTGCCCGCGCTGCCTCGGTGGCCTCGGCGATGGCCACCCAGCCGGTGTCGAACCCGCAGCCGCACCATGCGTGTGAGGAGCCGTCGTGCTCGTACTGGATCCATCCGGGGACGCTCGGCTCAGCCACCTGCCGTACGCCGTACTCGATCTCTACGAGGTGCTGGGCCATCGGGTACCTCCTGGGGAAGCTGAGCGGCGCCCAGTGACCTAGGACTGGGCGCCGTCACGGTCCTTGCGGATACCGCATCCAGGCGGTGGCCAGGGGTGCACTCGTGTCGAGGAGAGCCTGACTCCGTCCCTGGACCTCTGTTGGCCGTACGGGCTACGGCCGGGTCTGTGGGATGCCGACGAGACGTAGGGCGCGGCTGCGGGTGGCGGCCTCGGCGCGGGCGACGTCCACGTGCGCGTAGAGGGGGTGGCCACGGCCGTTGAGGCCGACTGCCTTGAGGTGGCCGCGCCGGGCCCAGGAACGGATGGTGATCGGGGTGACGGCGGCGGCGCCGGCAGAGAGGAGGCGGCGCCACTGGGTGGCGTGCTCGGCGGCCTCGGCGGCGGTGTAGAGGGTGGCCACGACTCACCTCCGGGAACGGCGACGGCCCCCTCGTCGAGGGGGCCGTGGTGGTGTGCGGGCGCACGTGTGGCGCTGGCATCAGTGTTGCGCTAAGTGGCGATCATGTCCAGCCGGTTACGTGCGGTCGCCACTCAGGCCGGTAGTCGGGGTGGTCGGCGTACGGGAGGGCGAGGAGGCGCAGCGTGGTGCAGGGAGCAATCCCGGCTGCGCCGCCGCGCTGGCATTCCTGGCAGAACCCGATCGTCGGGTCATCGTCGTACGGCTCGATCGGGTGGGCGCTGAGGATGCGCCGCTTGGCTTCGGTCTCGGCGTGGAACCGCCAGGCGGACATGAGGACGGTGGTGCCTCCCATGGTGCCGACCACGTGCCGAGGAAGCGCGGAGCTGACGGTCTGAGCGTCACCGATGCTGCGCTCGTCGTCGGTGATGCGGGCGTCGAGGAAGGCGAGGAGCTCGGTTGTCATAGCGTCTGTCTCTTCGGCGTGTCCGGGAGCACGGTCTCAGGGGTGGTCGGCTGGTAGGCGTTGACCCGGGGGTGGCTGAGGACCGGGTCGACGGTGACGGGGTAGAGGCCGATGCCCCACGCGAGCCGGTAGCCCTTGGCGACGTGCGCGAGGGCGTGGCGGATGGCCTCCTCGGGCGAGGTGCCGTTGGCGGTGAGGGTGGCGAGGTCGGCCAGGAGCGCCGCGTCGAGGGGCAGGGCGAGGCAGGGCGCGGCCGGTGTCGCGGTGTCGCGCGACGCCGTCGCGGTGGCCTCGGGGGGCGTCGCGGCGGGGAGCGCGACGTCGAGGATCTCCGTCGCGCCTGGTGCGCGAGTGTCCTGGTCGGGGGGCGTCGCGGCGGCGCGCGTCAGGGCCTGGACGTCGCGATAGATGGTGTCTTTGCTGACGCCGAGGTTGTCGGCGATCGCGCGTTGGGTCCATCTGTCGCGGAGCAGTTGCGCGACTTTCTCGCGCCGCGTCGCGACGGCGGCCTCGTCTGTCGCGGTGGTCATGAGGCCTCCTGGGCGAGGTGGTCGTGGGCGGCGATGAGGATGCCGATGCGGGCGAGCGGGGGCATGACGAGGGCGCGGTGGGCGTCGTACTCCTCGCGGGTGAGCAGCTGGCCGCAGGCGGCGCAGTCGATGTAGGTCTCCCAGTCGACGCGGCCGAGCGCGAATGCCTGGCAGGCCGGGCAAGGGGCCTGGAGGGTGTCGCGACGGGGCTCGGTGGTGGTGACGGCCCGGATGCGGCGGATGAGGTCGTCGAGCTCGGCGTGCATGAGCGCGATCCAGCGGGCGCGGACGGCGTGGCCGAGGTGGCGGGCGAGGTAGTCGGCGTACGGGGCGCTGGGGTTGATGGGCGGGAGCATGTGGCCGAGGTCGTCGGCGAGTTGGTCGGCCCAGGCGTGCAGGACGGCGTGGACGGGCTGGCGGTCGCTCTGGTCGCCGGCGGTGTCGCGGACGGGCCCGGGCGCGGCCGGGCCGAGGAGGTTGAGGACGTCGGCGCGTACGGGGAGCGGGGAGTGCGCGCGGCCGGCGCCGCCGAACCCTTGGGCGGGGCGGGTGCCGAGTTCGAGGGAGGCGGTGAGCAGCACGAGTTGGCGGGGGATCTCTGCGAGCCAGCCGCGGATGCGGTGCTCGCACCGGGCGCATGCCGTACGGGGGGGCTCGGCGGTGTGGGTGCAGATCAGGCAGAGGCTCACGGGCTCTCCTGCGGGTCGATGATGAGGCGGAGGGCGACGGCGTGGGGGTGCTCGGCGTGCGGGTCGCCGTGCTGCAGGCGGGCCGAGGCGTCGAGGTCGTCGCACCACGCGAGCACGCGGGCGGTGGCGCTCGACTCGGGCCACTCGACGCGGGCGTCCGGGTAGCCGCGGACGAGGTCGTCGATGGACAGGGCGGCGGTGATCAGGCCGCCGGCGCCGTCCTCGACGACGAGGCAGCGGCCGGAGGGAAACAGGGCGCCGTCGAGGGCCCTGCCCTGGCGGAGATGGAGCCGGAAGCCGACCACGAACGGATCGTTGCTCGGCGGCCTGCGCAGGGCGGTCATGGCGGCGTAGGCGTCCCCGGTGTAGCAGATGCGGTCGTGGGGGTGCGCCAGGACCCATGGGCGGTCGGGGTTGTTCCACTCGTAGATCGCTGCGGCCACGGAGTTGAGCCGGAGCTGCTCCTGCGCGGTGAGGTTCTCGGTGAGGCTGGCGATGGTGGTGTGGGCGGTCTCGGCGTCGCTGGGGTGGGCGGTGTCGTCCTGGCCGAGGGCGGCGGCGTAAGTGGCGCTGGCCTGCTGCTCGGCGGGGCTGCCGGGGGCAAGGATCGCGCGCAGCTTCACGGTGGCCACCGCAACGGCCTCGGCCTCCGAGGTGCCGGCCGTGCGCTGGTCGATGTCGTTGACCCAGGCGGCGCAGACGGCGGCGACCTGGACGAGCTCCGCGCGCAGCCGGGCCGGGTCGGACTCGGCGAGGGCCTCGTAGACCTCCTCGAGGAGGATCAGCGACCAGCGGGGGCCGCCCTCGACGATCGCGGCGTCGAACTGGCAAGCGTCCCGGGCCGTGTTGGCCTTCTCGACGTATCCGGCGCGGCCGGTGCCGTCGGGATGGCGCTGCTCCCCGAACCGGGCGAGCTGCAGCTGGCGTTCGGCGTCGAGGTCGTAGGCGAACCGGCGGAGGCCGGGGGTGTGGATGAGAGTCGGGAACATGGTGCGGTCTCCTGGGGTGGGCGTGGGCGCGCCGTCGCGGGTCACTGGCTGTTCTGCGGAGCGAGGGCCTTGCGGAGGGCCGCCTCGGCCCGCGCGGTACGGCCGGCGGGCGTGGCGAGGTCCGCCCGCAGCGCCCTGGCGCGGTCGGGGGTGAGCTCCAGGGCGTACGGCTCGCGGTCGGGCCCGGAGAGGCAGACGGTGACGGTGTCGTCGTCGCCGTGGAGGACGTCGCCGAGGCCCCAGCGCAGCGGGGTCGGGTCGTCGGCGGTGGTCGGGTCCTGCTCGGTAGCCGATGCGTGGTCGGCGCAGAGGACTCCGGTGAAGACCCCTTCCAGGCAGACCTCGCGGTCGCACTCCTGGTCGCCGAGGATCTGGGCGATGCTGCGCAAGACGGCGGCCGCGGCGGGCCGGGGCAGGTTGCTGCGCGTCTGACCGCCTCCGTCGTTGTCGACGACGAGGATCAGCCGGTGGGTGCGCAGGGACGCGACGGTGATGGCGCTGGGGACGTGGTCCATGGGTGACTCCTGGGGGTGCTGAGCGGTACGGGCGAGGCGGCGGCGGCGCATCCGGGCGGTGCCGAACGGCACGCCCCAGACGGAGCAGCTGGGCGAGCGCAGGAGGCCGGCGCGGTGCGCCCAGTAGCGCCAGCGCTGTCGGGGGATGAGCGAGCGGTGGGCGATGTGGCCGAGGGGGACAGCGGCGGCCAGGACGACGAGGGCGGTGAACGCGGCGGCGAGCACCAGGGCGGCCATCACGCCGTACGGGCGCGGCGCAGGGCGCGGCGTTCCCGCTCGTCCAGGCCGCCCCAGACGCCGTACTCCTCGCCGTTGTCGAGGGCCCAGTTCATGCAGGCCTGCCGGACCGGGCAGCCCGCGCAGGTGGCCTTGGCGTCGTGGGTGGACACCGAGTTGACGCGCTCGGGGAAGAACAGTTCCGGGTCCAACTCGGCGCAGTGGCCGAGGCCGTTAAAGCCGGGGCCGGGGGCGTCGACCTGCTCGTAGCCGTGGGCCAGGGCAGCCAGGGCCATGGTCACGATGAGGGGCAGGACCGGGGAGGTGTGCATGCGGGCGCTCCTAGGCGGCGGGCGTGGCGGGGCGGGCGGGGAAGGGGAGGAGCCCGTGCTGGTAGGCGAGGGCGACGGCGAGGCAGCGGGAGGAGTGGTTGCGCTGACCCGGGCGGGTGGCGTCCAGGGCGGCGTACACGCGGCGCATGTGGCCGATGGCGGTGTTGAGCGGCATGCCGAGGACGTCGGCGATGGCCGTGTTGTCGAGGCCGTCGGCGATGAGGGCGAGGATCTGCAGCTGCTGCTGTGTAAGCGTGATGGGCCCGCGGGGCTCGGGGGCCAGGGCGGCCATCCATCCGGACTGGTATGCGATGGCAAGCAGTTCGGCGGAGTTCGCGGCGCCAGTGCGCCCCAGGAGGCGGGCGATGCGCTGGCGGACGGTGGGCTCGGGGGTGTCCATCTCGGTGGCGATCTCCCGGGCGGTGCGGCCGCGGGCGAGGCCGGCCAGGACGGGCAGATCGTGTTCCCACAGGGCCGGGGACACCTGCGAGAGGCGGCGTACGCCGGCGGGCGTGGGGGCGATGGTCCAGCCGTCGGCGGCCAGGGCCTCGACGGTGGCGCGCCCCAGGATGCTGGCCTCCTCGGTGGTGATGCGGTGGCCGAGGCGGGTGAGGGCCTGGGTGGCGACGACGGCGGCCACGGCGGCCGGGACGCGGGGAGGTTGCTGGGCGGTCACCGTGCCCACCTCTGCCACGGGGCGGGGCGTACGCCGTTGCGCTGCCGGGGGATGCTGCGGCGGGGCTTGGGGCGGGGGCAGGTGGCGTGATGGGGCATGGCGCGCCACTCGGCTCCCTCGAGGGAGGGGCGCTCGGCGGTGAGGACGCGGACGCGGAGGCGGCCGGTGCCGTCGGTGTAGGCGCCGAGGTTGCCCTTGGGGTCGGTGGCGGGGTTGATGGCCTGGCGGGCGCCGGTGGCGGCGGTGGTGGCCCATCGGATGGGCTGGCTGCAGCTGGGGCACGGCGTCGAGCCGTGAGGCGTGGACATCGAGGTCTCCAGGGTCGTGAGTCGGGCGGGGAGCAGCGGGTCAGCCGGTGCCGGCGGTGTGCTCGCGGTCGGCG
Source organism: Streptomyces sp. CB02009 (assembly GCF_001905825.1). Classification (GTDB taxonomy): domain Bacteria; phylum Actinomycetota; class Actinomycetes; order Streptomycetales; family Streptomycetaceae; genus Streptomyces. The sequence goes on along the minus strand of NZ_LIVV01000009.1, from coordinate 94,373 downwards.
GCGTCGAGGCAGTCGGGGCAGCCACCGCCGGGGGTGGTGGCGCGGTAGGCGCGGCCGCACTCGCAGGTCCGCAGCGGCGCGAACGGGTCGACCTGGGGCCAGGAGCCCTGAGCGGCCCGTGGGGCGCTGCGGGGGGCCGGAGGGGTCCCGGAGGGCAGCGAGATCATGAACGCGCCTTGCACGGGCACGGAGGGCTGCTCGCGGGCCTGTTGTGCGCGGCGCTCGCATCCGGTGCACACCATCCGGTCGGACCGGATGACGGGCTGGCCGCAGCCGCCCGCGCAGCGGCGGTGCTTCTCGGGCTGCTGCGGGATCTTCGTCTCGCTCGCGGGCCCGCGCACGTCCTGTAGCTGAGGTACAACCCCAGCCATCTCATGGGGTAGTACATGGGTACTTCCTGGGTGGTGGGGGGACTGTGCCCCTACCTCCTCGGGGGACTGTCCCCCTACCTGGGTAGGGGCACTGTCCCCCCACCCCTCCTCGCCGGACCTAGGGGGACAGTCCCCCGAGGTAGGCGCCTGAGAGGTAGGGGGACAGTCCCCCGAGGTAGGCGCCTGAGAGGTAGGGGGACAGTCCCCCGAGGTGTCGGTGTCGGGGGTAGGGGCACTGTCCCCCGACCCTCCGTCCGCCCGGGCGGCCTTGCGGGCGGCGGCGGCCGCACGCTTCTCCTTCTTCTCCTGCTGCGCGATCCACACGAGGCCGGCGGCGCGCTCCCAGTCCGGCGTGGGGCACAGCAGCAGCGCGTACATCACGGCGCGCCCCCGGGTGCGGCCCTGGCCGTGGCCGTCCTCGACGATGGCCAGGACGCCGGCGGCGACGGCCGCGGCGAGGTAGGTGCGGGTGTCCTTGAGATCGCAGCGGGACGCGGCGGAGATCTGGGCGAGGGTGATGGCGGCGCCGTCCCGCTCGTAGCGCAGGCGGCCGTCGGCGGAGGCGAGTTGGCGCACCGCGTACAGGGTGGTGAGGAACCCTCCGGTGAGGGGGCGGGGCAGCTGTGCGGCCCACTGTCGGGCGAGCGCGTTGCCGAAGGCGTGCGCGACGCTGTTGCCGCTCGGCCTGCGCTGCTGCTCGTCGTCCACGGGGTGCCTCTCAGGTTGGTGCGGGTGTGGCAGGGCTGGGCCGGGGCGCGGAGCCCCGGCCGGAGCCCTCAGGAGGCGGTGCGGGAGGCCTTCTTGAGGCGGCGCATGATCGGGCCGGGGATGGCGAGCTGTACGGACGCGACGCTCCAGCGGCGGCGCCGGTCGTCCCGGACGATCCAGCCGCGCGCCTCAAGGAAGGCCAGGGAGCTGCACACCTGCCAGGAGGGCAGCGCGGTGCAGTCGACGAGGCGGCCCAGGCGCGGCTGTGCCTCCTCGGGGATCCGGCCGGTGGCCCACTCGGCATGCGTGGCCAGCGCCAGGGCGACGAGCGTGGTCTGGCTCAGCAGCTCGGAGCCGGTGATCCCGCGCTCCCACAGAGCCCGGTACGGCTCGTCGACGGTCGGGTTGTGGAGGCCGGGCGCGATGAGTGGGTGCTGCGCACGGCGCATGACGTCGGCAGGGGTCGGGATGCTCACGGGCTACTCCTGGGGGTGCGGCTGTGGTTCGTCGGTGCGGGCGTTGAGGTAGTTGCCGGGTGGCCAGCCGGGCCCGGGTGGGGACTCGGGGCGTCCGGCGAGGGCGGCGGGGGTGTGGCGGTCGCAGCGCCAGCCGGTGACGTACAGGCGGGGCCGGCCGAGGCCGTGCGGGCCGGGGAGCTCACACGGCCGGAACGGGCGGCGGGTCATGGCCGGGGGCGGATCGCGCTGCAGTGGTTGCACTGCACCTGGCCGGGACCGGCCGGGTAGTGCGGCGTCTGCAGGTGCCCGCAGCGCGGGGTGTCGCAGGCCACCCACACGTACCGGCGGGGGGTCGGGACTACGCGGTGCAGCCGTACCCGGGGGCGAGGGAAGAAGAGCCGGTGCAGGGCCCGGGCACTGGCCACCGTGAGGCATCCGACGCCGACGGCGGCGGTTGCCGCGCCCAGGAGCAGCAGCACGAGGACGGCCAGGGGGAGCGCGTCACGCATCGCGGCCTCCGATCGCCCGGATCTCGGCCAGCGCCAGCCCGTACGCCTGGCAGGCGCCGGGGCAGTACCAGCGGCCGGGCTCACGGGAGTCGGGCCAGGAGACGCGGACCATGCGGGCCCTCGGCCGCGGGGCGGTGGCGAGCTCGCCGCACCCCGAGACCGGGCAGTCCCGACCGGTCGGCACCGGGGCCGGAGCCGTCGGCGTACCGACGTGGCCGCGGTTCCACGTCTGCTGCGCCGCCGAGGCCCCCGCGCGTTCGGCCCGGCGGGCGCGGTTCTGCGCGTTGAGCGCGTCACGGCACGGCTGGCAGAACGGAACCTTGCGGGTGCGGTGCTGGTTGTAGCCGCGGGGCGTGCCGTGCTCGATCGTGTCGACGGGCGGCGCCTCGACGGGCGTCTCGACGACGATCGGCGCGGCCGCTCCGGCCACGTGGGCGGCGCGGGCTTTCGCCCTCGACGTCTGCAGCGCGGCCCAGGCGGCGCGGCGCTCACGGTGGACGTCGTTACGGCGGTAGCGGCTCCCTTCGTGGCTGGTGCACAGCCGTCCGGCGGCCGACCCGCAGGCCGGACAGGCGACGGAGACCTGCGGGAGGGTGAGGGCGGGGGCTTGCATCACGCGTCGGCCTCCGGGTCGTAGGAGGCCTCGGCGACGACGGCCGTGACGGTGTAGCCGGTGGACGTCCGCTGGTCGCCGATCCGCACGTCCAGCTCGCACACCTCGGGCTCGTCCTCGTCGACCGCCCACTCGAAGAACAGGGCGACGGCCGCCGGGTGCTCGTCGCTGACGAGGTCCTCACAGTGCGCCCGGGCGGCCTCGGGGGTGACGTACAGGCCGACCGGGAACGGCGAGTGCTCGTACGCGGCCCGGTAGACCGTGACGGCACCGGCGGGCACGGCGGACACCGACTCGACGGCGACGAGGGCGAGCGTGGCGTGGACCTGCGCCTCGGCGAGGATGGCCTCGCGCACCCCACCGCCGGTTCCTCCAGCCATGCGGGTCAGGTCCTGCAGGAGGCGCTCGGCCTCGTGGTAGTGCTCGGGGCCGGTCATCCGTGCAGCTCCATCTCAGTGCGGCGGGTGGTGGTCGGGCGCTCGCGGCGCCACTGGACGGTCATGTAGCGCGAGCCGTCGCGAGACGCCCGCGTCTGGACCTGAACGTTGATGTCGGCCGGCATCACCAGGCCCGGCACGTGCGCGAACTCCATGCGCTCGGTTCCGCGCAGGTGCTCGCCGCTCCAGGTGTCGGGGAGCCAGCCGCCGAGCTGGCGGTAGACGTGCCCGTAGTAGTCCGGCTCCAGGTCCTCCACGACCGGACCGATCAGCGGAACCAGTCCGTACGCGGTGAACCGGACCTCGGCCCGGGTGGCGCGGTGCGGTGCGGCTGCGTGGGTGGACCCGCGGGCGTTACCCGTGTCCTTCCCTCGGGTCGCCGCGTCGGCGAGCAGCTGCTCGCGCTCGGCCAGGAGGTCCCGGATGTCCCGGTCCAACTGGCCGATGGTGCGGTACGTGTTCTGGCCCGCGAGGATCTCGGCGAGTCGCTCGGGCGTGATGAGGTTCGTCACCGGTGCTTCCCCTTCGGCTTCGCTGAGCGGCGGACATCGGCGGTGAGGGCGGCCCGGACGGCGAGGACGCCGAGGACCCAGACGAGGGCTGCGGCGGCGGCGATCACGCGGCGGCCTCCTCGTCCACGGCCGTGAGCGGGCCGCCGGTGGCCTCGACGAGCCCGGTCTCCTCCGCACGCACCCACATCGGGCACGTGTCGACGTCGACGGCCTCCGGGACGTAGAGCTGCTCACCGGCGGCGTTCCGGCCGGCGGTGAGCCAGCGCGAGCCGTCGGCGGCCTGGACGAGGCGGGAGGGTTCGGTCTCGGGCGGGAGTTGGGTACGGTGTGCCACGGTTCCTCGATTCGTGGTTGAGGTGCCGAAGACGGGGCGCCGAGGCCATGGCCCGGCCTCGGACGACCCCGGTGGATCAGGAAGCGCGCGCGCCCTTGGGGCGGATCTGCGCGAGGGACCGGGGCGCTGCGTCGGCGGCGGCGGCGCGAGGCCGACGCCGGTGCAGTTCCTTGATCTCGGTCAGGTCCGCATCGTCGAAGACGACGGCGGCGCCGATCTTCTGGTGGGGCAGCCGAGCCAGGTTGTCTGTGAGGTACCGCTCCGCGCAGCCGAGGAGCTCGGCCGCCTCGGGGACCCTGTAGTTCCGGGGGAAGCTCATCGGCCGGTCCTCTTCTTCATCGAGAGGTCCCTGTCCGTCGCTCGCAGCTCGCTCTTGAGGGCGGCGTACAGCCGGGCCGAGGGCTGGTTCCGCCCGCGTTCCACGTTGTAGATCGCCCACTTCGTGCAGCCCGCGGCCTCCGCGATAGCGACAACGGACTTGCCACGCTTCTCGCGGAGGCGGCGGACCTTTCGGCCGTCAACCTGGAGGCTCAACATGACTCCAACATACTCCAACGTTGGAGTTGGTCAAGCTCATATCGTTGCGACCTTGTCCAAGGTTGGCGAATCTGGGGTCCAACGTGGCACCAGGTTGCGGAATCGCGTCAACCAGTCGCGGTGGTGTCGTGAAATCCGGCCACGTGGCCGGGACGCCATTGGAGGACTTTGGAGTCTGGCTGTAGCTTGGCCGCATGACGGAGGCTGGGTACGGAGCCAAGGAGCTCGCAACACTCGGCGGCACGGTGGAGCGCTTCATTGCCGAGCATGCGCTGCAGTTCACCGAGGTCGCGGAGCGCGGTGGCTTTTCCATTGAGACCCTGGCCAAGATCCGCAGGGGGGTGCGCGTCAGTTCCGTCACGTATCGGAAGCTGGAGCGCGCTCTCGGCTGGGCCGCGGGAAGTGTGGCGGCAGCGGCCGCCGGCGGTGAGCCGACCGTTGAGACTGCCCCGCCGTCACCGGCGTCGGTGCCGGCCGAGGAGCCGCTCGACCCTCAGGCAGCCGCGATTCTCACGATCCTGGACGGCCTGCCCGTGCGCGTTCAGGCCGAAGTCCTCCGCCGGTTGGGCGATCGCATCCCGCCCGAAGCTCGACGCACAGCCTGACCGTCCCTATCTGGCCCTTGCGGCCGCTTGTGGTGCCCGACCTGCGGTGTTCTCCTCCGTGTTCCCGCGGGAACACGGAGGAGAGTCCAGACGGGCCCGGACGGGTGCGAACGGGCGAGGACGGGTTAGAACGTAGAGGTCAGCGCATCGCCGCAGGTCAGATAGGTTCTCGGAACAGGTTCGAGTCCGGTTCCGGGCACCACCCGGGCCCCAGGTGTCACGCCTGTGGCCCGGCGGAGCCCCTCACTCACCGAGTGGCCCCCCTCGCACCCCGCGACGACCCGCTCGAAGATCGAAAACGTACGGGAAAAGATCCTCCCCGAGCACTAGAGAGTTTCTTTTGCCTACGCATTACTCTTGACGCGAGGCCGCGCGCATGCGGCACGCCATGGAGGAGTGAGATGAGGAGCAGCAACCCGGTCTTCTCGCGACGGGGGTTCAGCCGCGACAACGGCACCGCGGGCTTCAACGGCCAGCAGCCGCAGGCCGGGGGCCCCGCCGTCGGGACCAACCCGTACGCCGCCGGCAACCCGTACGCCGAGGGCGCGACGAACCCGTACGCCACCAACCCGTACGCCCCGCAGGACACGCAGCTCGGCGCCCCGCAGCAGGCCCGCGGCAACGTGATGACGATCGACGACGTCGTGAGCCGCACGGCCATGACGCTCGGTACGGTCGTGCTCACCGCCGTCCTGTCCTGGCTGCTCCTGCCGGTCGACTCCGCCAACCTGGGCAAGTCCTACGGCATCGCCATCGGCGCCGCCCTGGTCGCCCTGGTGCTGTCGCTCGTGCAGTCCTTCAAGCGCAAGCCGTCGCCGGCGCTCATCCTGGGCTACGCGGCCTTCGAGGGCGTCTTCCTCGGTGTCATCTCGGCCGCCGTCTCGACGTACATCGCCGACGGCGTGGTCATCCAGGCGGTCCTCGGCACGATGGCGGTCTTCGCCGGCGTGCTGGTCGCCTACAAGATGGGCTGGATCCGGGTCAACCGGCGCTTCTACGGCTTCGTGATGGCCGCCGCGATGGGCTTCATGCTCCTCATGGTGACCAACCTGCTGTTCGCCGTGTTCGCCGGCGGTGACGGCCTCGGCTTCCGCAGCGGTGGCCTCGGCATCCTCTTCGGTGTCATCGGCATCATCCTGGGTGCCTGCTTCCTCGCCCTCGACTTCAAGCAGGTCGAGGACGGCATCACCTACGGTGCCCCGCGCGAGGAGGCCTGGCTGGCCGCCTTCGGCCTCACCATGACCCTGGTGTGGATCTACCTGGAGATGCTGCGTCTGCTGTCGATCCTGCAGGGCGACGACTGACGCGTCCCGACTCGGGGGGAAGGGCCCGTCCGGCTTCGTGCCGGGCGGGCCCTTCCGCGTTCCCGGTCGGGACGGGGGCGGTGCGCGGACCCTCCCCGTCGGACGAGGTGGTGCTCGGACCTCAGAGCAGTCTCCGGGCGGCCCGCCGCAGGTCGTACTCGTGCAGGATCGCCTTCGCGTGGCCGTACGCCAGCTCGTGCGCTCCGCGGAGCCAGCTGACCCGCTCCTCGAATCGGAGGAGGGAGGGCCCCTCCTCGACGGTGCGCATCCAGTCGGCGATCTCACGACCGGTACGGCCCGGGATGCGGGCCAGCATGTTGCGGTGGGTCTCTTCGGAGAATGTGTGGGACATCGGCGCCTCCGGACGCGTCGTACCGTGTGCTCCTCGTACTCCTGGCACTTCTTCACGTCACCGTGCCCAAGTGTTCGCCCGTTGGCAAGAGGCCCGGGGCGGCGCGTAGGGTCGCGGGGTGCGCGATACGAGTGAACTGACCGCCGCCGTCGAACGCCTCGCCGACCGGCTGCGGGCGGCCCCGCAGAGCCGCCTCCAGCGCGGTGCGGCGGCCGAGGGACTTGCCCTCGCCCGCGAGCTCGCGGTGCGCGCCCAGCGCGCCGAGGATCCGGAGGCGGAGCCGAGGCAGATGCCGGACGCGGGGGTCTTCACCGTGGCCGACCAGCTGGTCGTCGCCGGGAACGATCTGGCCGAGATCCTGCGAACGGCCCCGGCCGACTCCCGCGAGGGGGAACTGGCAGAGGCCGTGGAAATGGTCCGTGGGGCGGCGGAGCGCTCGGGGCTGTAGCGCCGGCGGAGCGCTCGGGCCGGGGCGCGCCCGGTACGGGGGCGCGGTGCCGGTCGGGCGGTGGAACCCGCCCCGTGCGTTCAGAGCGCCGCGAGGGGCGCGAAATCAAAGGGACGCGATGACGCGGTCCGCCAGGATGTAGACGTTCTCGTCGTCCGCCTCGCCGTACGAGAAGGTGAGGGCGAAGGCGCCGGAGACGCCCGAGCCGCCGAGCAGCACCGGCGTGCGGCCGGAGCGCAGGGCCTCCGCGAGGCGCTCCGCGGTCTCCCGGTGCCCCGGGGTCATACAGAGCGTCGTGCCGTCCGCGAAGACGTACACGTCGAGCGTGCCCAGCGGGCCCGGACGCACGTCGGTCAGGGCGGTGGCGGTGTCGGCCAGCTCCTCGAGGCGGGCCACCGTCCGCTCGTGGTCGGTGACCACGGGGGTCTGCACCGGCACGAAGTCCGGGTGCGAGGGGTGCCGGCGGCGGGCCGCGGCCAGCTCGGCCGAGTCCTCCGGGTACTCCTCGAAGGCGTCGATCGCGTCGAGCGCGTCCAGGGCGTCGGGGCCGTCGAGCGCGGCGGCCTCCGCCTCCATGGCCTCCAGGGCCATCGCCTCCAGGCCCACGAAGTCGGCCTGGCGCGGGACGAAGAACGTGCCGTCGTCGACCGGGCCGCCGAGGCCGCCCAGCAGGGACGGGGCGTCGGCCGCGTCCCGGGCCTCCTGCGCGGCCCAGAAGGCCCGCGCCTCGGCGAGCTCGCGCTCGCGCTCCTCGGCCAGCGCCTCCGCGACCGCGGCCCGTATCTCGGCGGCGGGCGTGGCACGGGCCGCGGGAACGGTGACGCCGTGCCCGGCGGCCAGTTCGCTCCGCAGGGCCGTGACCTGCTTGCGGAGACCGTGGACGGCGTGCAGGGCGGCAGCGCCCACGGCCGTGGCAGCGGCCGTGGTCAGCAGCAGGGCAAGAGGCATGGCGCTCACTGACGTACTCCCGATTCCGAGTCGATCCCCCGACTTCCTACATCAGCTTGTCCTGGGGTGGGGCTCGCTGTCAGTGCATTACGTCACGAATTGGACAGGTATTTCTGCCAGGTGTTTAGTCCCGAAACCGCTCTGACCTGGGAAAACGAACTCCCCCGGGACGTAGGTCACATCCTGGGGGAGATTCGGTCACGGCTCGGACGCGGAGCGGTTGGAGTCCTCGGTAAGGGGAGACGCGCCCCGGCGCACTCCCCATCCCGCGGCAGGCGCCCGGCCCCGGGGGTCCGGTCCTACGACAGGCGCTCGATCACCATGGCCATGCCCTGGCCGCCGCCGACGCACATGGTCTCCAGGCCGAACTGCTTGTCGTGGAACTGGAGGCTGTTGATCAGCGTGCCGGTGATCCGGGCGCCGGTCATGCCGAAGGGGTGGCCGACGGCGATGGCGCCACCGTTGACGTTCACCTTGTCCAGGTCCAGGCCCAGGTCCTGGTAGGACGGGATGACCTGGGCCGCGAAGGCCTCGTTGATCTCGGCCAGGTCGATGTCGCCGATGGTCAGACCGGCACGCTTGAGGGCCTGCTTCGACGCCTCGACCGGGCCGAGGCCCATGATCTCGGGGGAGAGGCCGGAGACGCCGGTGGAGACGATGCGGGCGAGCGGGGTCAGGCCGAGCTCGCGGGCCTTCGTGTCCGACATGATGACGAGCGCGGCGGCGCCGTCGTTCAGCGGGCAGCAGTTGGCGGCGGTGACCAGGCCGTCGGGGCGGAAGACCGGCTTGAGGCCCTGGACGCCCTCCAGGGTGACGCCGGCGCGCGGGCCGTCGTCCGCGGAGACCACGGTGCCGTCCGGGAGCGTCACCGGGGTGATCTCGCGCTCCCAGAAGCCGTTCTTGATGGCCTGCTCGGCGAGGTTCTGCGAGCGGACGCCGAACTCGTCCATCTCCTGGCGGCTGATGCCCTTGAGGCGGGCCAGGTTCTCCGCGGTCTGGCCCATGGCGATGTACGCGTCCGGGATGACGCCGTCCTCGCGCGGGTCGTGCCACGTGGAGCCCTCGGAGGCGGCGACCTCTGCGGTACGGGCCTCGGCCTCGGCGAAGAAGGGGTTGTGCGTGTCGGGCAGGGAGTCCGAGTTGCCCTTCACGAAGCGGGACACCATCTCGACACCGGCCGAGATGAAGACGTCGCCCTCGCCGGCCTTGATCGCGTGCAGCGCCATGCGGGAGGTCTGCAGCGAGGAGGAGCAGTAGCGGGTGATCGTGCAGCCCGGCAGGTGGTCCATGCCCATCTGCACGGCCACGATGCGGCCCAGGTTGTTGCCCTGCTCGCCGCCGGGCAGGCCGCAGCCCAGCATCAGGTCGTCGATGTCGCGCGGGTCGAGTTCCGGCACCTTGGCCAGGGCGGCCTTGACGATGGTCGCGGTGAGGTCGTCCGGCCGCAGGTCCTTGAGGGAGCCCTTGAAGGCCCGGCCGATGGGCGAGCGGGCGGTCGAGACGATCACGGCTTCGGGCATCACGGCTCCATGAGGGTGCGGAGTGGGCGGACTGAAAGGGAAGTTACCCGTACGTACCGCATGGGGTCACCGGGCTGGGCATGTGATGCGGACCTCTTTTCTAAGCGAGCGCTCAGTTGGTGGGGGCGGGTGTCTCCGCGGCCCCCTCCCCGCGCGCCTCGGGCGACGCCTCCGCCGCGACCGGCAGGCGCCGCCTGCGGCGGTGCTTCAGCAGGGCCCAGGGCGCGCGGGCTCCCGTGACCTCCGTGCCCGCCTCCTTCGCCGCCTCCGCCGCCGCCTTCGCGACCGGCAGCATGTTCTCCCGCCGCGCCGGTTCGAGGCGGTCCGTCTCCGGCCACACCCCCAGGACCGCGCACATCGTCGGCAGCACGGCCATCGCCGCCGTCGCGTACCCCTCCGCGGAGGGGTGGAAGTTGTCCACGCCGAACATCTCGCGCGGGTTCGCCGCGAACTCGGGCCCGAGCAGGTCGCCCAGCGACACCGTCCGGCCGCCCTGCTCGACCACCACGATCGTCTGCGCCGCCGCCAGCTGCCGGGAGGCGCGTCGGGCCAGCCAGCGCAGCGGCTGGTAGACCGGCTCGATCGTCCCGAGGTCCGGGCAGGTCCCGACGACCACCTCCGCGCCGGCCGTCCGCAGCCGCCGGACCGCCGACGCCAGGAGCCGTACCGACTCCGTCGGCGACATCCGGTGCGTCACGTCGTTGGCGCCGATCATGATCACGCAGACGTCCGGCGGCCCGAGCGGCTGGGCCAGCAGCAGCGACACCTGGCGCTCCAGGTCGTCCGAGCGGGCGCCGGAGAGCGCCACGTTCCGCAGCACCACCGGCCGCTCCGCCACCGCCGCGAGCCCCGAGGCGAGCAGCGCGCCCGGCGTCTGGCCGGAGCGGCGCACCCCCTGCCCCGCCGCCGTGGAATCACCCAGAAGGGCCAGTCGCAGGGGGTCGTCCGTGCCGAACGCGCGGCCGTAGAGGCCGTCCGCCCCCGGTGGCAGGGGGGCCGCTCCGCCGCCCACCGTCCGCTTCGCGATCTGCATCTCGGCCAGCAGGACGCCCACCGCCGCCACACCCAGCAGTCCGATGCTCCCGCCGCCGTACGCCGCACCCGCCGCGATCCGCCGCGCCACCCTCGCCCTCGACATGGGGCCGTCACCTCCTTCAAGCCGTTCAGGGTCTAACTGCCCCGTAACCCGCTCCGACTACGCATACGCTGGCCACACCATTACGGAGACCCCGGAGATTACGGTGCAATTCCACGACTCGATGATCAGCCTCGTCGGCAACACCCCGCTGGTGAAGCTCAACAGCGTCACAGCGGGCATTCAGGCGACCGTTCTGGCCAAGGTCGAGTACTTCAACCCCGGAGGCTCGGTCAAGGACCGGATCGCCCTGCGGATGATCGAGGCCGCCGAGCAGAGCGGCGAGCTCAAGCCCGGCGGAACCATCGTCGAGCCCACGTCCGGCAACACCGGCGTCGGCCTGGCGATCGTGGCGCAGACGAAGGGCTACAAGTGCATCTTCGTCTGCCCCGACAAGGTGTCCCTCGACAAGATCAACGTACTGCGGGCGTACGGCGCCGAGGTCGTCGTCTGCCCCACCGCGGTCGACCCGGAGCACCCCGACTCGTACTACAACGTCTCGGACCGCCTGGTCCGTGAGACGCCCGGTGCCTGGAAGCCCGACCAGTACTCCAACCCGAACAACCCGCGCTCCCACTACGAGACCACCGGTCCCGAGCTCTGGGAGCAGACGGAGGGGAAGATCACCCACTTCGTCGCGGGCGTCGGCACCGGCGGCACGATCTCCGGCACCGGCAACTACCTCAAGGAGGCCAGCGGCGGCTCCGTGCAGGTCATCGGCGCCGACCCGGAGGGCTCGGTCTACTCGGGCGGCTCGGGCCGCCCCTACCTGGTCGAGGGCGTCGGCGAGGACTTCTGGCCGACCGCGTACGACCGGAACGTCACGGACCGGATCGTCGCCGTGTCCGACAAGGACTCGTTCCAGATGACCCGCCGCCTCGCCAAGGAGGAGGGCCTCCTCGTCGGCGGTTCCTGCGGCATGGCCGTCGTGGCCGCGCTCGAGGTCGCCAAGGAGCTCGGCCCGGACGACGTCGTCGTCGTCCTGCTGCCGGACTCCGGCCGCGGCTACATGTCGAAGATCTTCAGCGACGAGTGGATGGCCGACTACGGCTTCCTGGAGGACACCTCCACGGCCACCGTCGCCGACGTCCTGCGCCACAAGGAGGGCGGCACCATGCCCTCCCTCGTCCACATGCACCCGGACGAGACCGTCGGCCAGGCCATCGAGGTGCTCCGCGAGTACGGCGTCTCCCAGATGCCCATCGTGAAGCCCGGCGCCGGCCACCCCGACGTGATGGCCGCCGAGGTCGTCGGCTCGGTCGTCGAGCGCGAGCTGCTCGACGCGCTGTTCAAGCAGAGCGCCTCCCTGGAGGACCCGCTGGAGCGCCACATGAGCGCGCCGCTGCCGCAGGTCGGCTCCGGCGAGCCGGTCGCCGACCTGATGTCCGTCCTCGGCGAGGCCGCCGACGCGGCGATCGTCCTGGTCGAGGGCAAGCCGACCGGCGTCGTCAGCCGCCAGGACCTGCTGGCCTTCCTGGCCAACGGCGGCGCGAAGTAGTTCCCGGGGCCGGGGCCCGCGGGTGCTGCGGGCGCGTTCGCGCAATCGGTACGAGCGCGACACGTACGCGCAGCACCCGCTTAACACGCGTCCGGCACATTGGTGGTTGTCGGCGTCACGGACTTCCGGAGCGGCTCCCGGACTCCTGACGACGCCGCGGACGCGGAGGCCGGCCCTGACCCGGGCCCGTGTCCTCGCGGGGACCGCCGTCGTCCCGCCCCCCGTTTCGGGGGTGCGGCGGTCCCCGCGCCGACTTCTCCCAGCGGCTTCTCCTTCGCGCTTCTCTCCTGAGCACCCCTCTGCATATCCTTATGCAGAGCCCTTGGCGGGTGAATGGGCGAGAGAGAGGGGGCGGCGGCATGAGCGACAGCCCGGCCGGTCGGCTGCAGGCGCTCTTCGAGGGGCACCGGCTGACGCCGACGCAGCGGCGGATCGCGCACTGCATGGTGCGGCGCGCCGGTGACGTGCCCTTCCTGTCCAGCGTCGAGCTCGCCGAGCTCGCCGGGGTCAGCCAGCCCTCCGTCACCCGCTTCGCCGTCGCCCTCGGATTCGACGGGTACCCGGCGCTCCGCCGCCATCTGCGCGAGGTCGCACCCCCCGAGCCCGACGCGGCCGAGAAGGAGGGCGAGGCGCTCAACGAGTACCAGCAGGCCGTCCTCGCCGAGATCGAGAACCTCAGGCACCTCGCAGGACTCCTCGCCGACCCGGCGCCCGTCGAGCGGGCCGGCCGGCTGCTCGCCCGCTCCCGCCCGCTGCCGGTGCTCGGTCTGCGGGCCGCCTCCTCGCAGGCGCGCGGCTTCGCCTACTTCGCCGCCAAGGTGCACCCGGACGTCCGGCTCCTGGACGAGGCCGGCTCCATGCTCACGGACCGCGTCGACGCCGCCGTACGCGCCGGTGCCACGGCCCTGCTGTGCTTCGCGCTGCCCCGGCACCCGCGGGAGGTCGTCGAGGCCCTGGAGTACGCGCGGGCGGCCGGGCTCGCGGTCGTGACCGTCGCCGAGTCGGCGTTCGCGCCCGTCGCCGCCCACAGCGACCTGCTCATCCCGGCCGCCGTCGGCACCGGGCTCGCCTTCGACACCGCCTGTGCGCCGATGATGCTCGGCCGGGTCCTCCTGGAGGCCATGGCCGACGAGCTCCCGGACGCGCAGGCGCGCCTGGAGGAGTTCGACACGAAGGCGGCCGCGCGGGGCCTGTTCGTCGAATAGGCCCCGCGCCCGCGAAGCCGGGTCAGACGTCCAGCTCGGCCTCGATCTTCTTCAGCTGGTGGCGGGCCATCGCCAGGTTCGCCCGCTCCTTGTCGAGCGCGAGGTACAGGAACAGGCCGCTCTTGCCCTGCCCCTTGAGCAGCCGGATCATGTGGTACTGCCGGCCGAGGGTGATCAGGATGTCCTCGATCTCCTCGCCGAGGCCGAGCATCTCCATCGTCCGGACCTTGGCCCGGACGACGTCGGTGTTGCCGGCCGCCGCCATGTTGAGGTCGAGCTCCTTGCCGCCGCCGATCGTGCCGAGTGCCATGCCGCTCGTGTAGTCGACGAGGGCCGCGCCGATGGCGCCTTCGATGGAGGCCGCTTCCTTGAGTGAGGTCTCGGTGTTCGCCATGGGTGTCGCACTTCCTTCTCGTGTACGTGCTTCTCGTGTACGTGTCTTCTCAGCGGTGTTCGTGGTCCGTGGTGCGCGTTGCGTGGTGCCTGTCGTGCGTGGTGCGGTGCGTCAGTTCAGGTCTCTGCGCTCCAGCGCGCCGTCGACGAGTTCGCCGATGCGGACGCTGGATCTGCGGGCCTCCAGGTGGAGCCGTCCGACGTTGATCCGGGGCTCGGCGAGCAGCGTCAGGACGGCCGAGCCGCCCGCCGCGTACGTCGCCACGTAGCCGTTCTCGCCGCGCACCAGCAGCTCCCGGAACCGGCCCTGGCCGGTGCTGTCGGTCAGCCGCTGGCCGACGCCGAGCGCCGCCGCGGTCAGCGCGGCCACGCTCTCCGCCTCGCCGTCCACGGTGTCGTGGGCCAGGACGAGCCCGTCGGCACTGGCCGCGAGCGCTCCGGTCAGCTGGGGCAGCCGGGCCCGCAGCCGTCTGAGCTCGCCGAGTACCTCGGCTTCTGCCGTCATGAGCTGTTTCCTTTCGGCGCGCAGGCGCAGGGCACGCCTCATCACAGGTGTGCCTCCAGGGCGTCACGGAGCCGGCGCAGCAGGGCGATGTCGGGATCGGCCACCGGCAGGGCCGGTAAGAGGACGGGCAAGGGCGGTGGCGGTGGTGCGGGGGCGGGGTCGAGCGGCGTCTCGACGAGGCCGGCGGCCGCGAGCCGCCGGATGTCGAGGAGGGTGTGGAAGGCGGGGCGGCCGAGCGCCAGGGCCAGTTCGGCCGGGGTCAGCCGCCCGTCGGCGGCGGCGAGCAGGGCCCGCTGGCGCGCCCCCACGGTCTGGCCGGGGGCGGCGCGGCGCGGCACGACCGGGGAGGTGTCCACGGCGGCGTACGGCCAGACGGCGTCGAGCAGTTCGCGGCGGCGCACCGTCTCGCGCTCCACGGCCTCGGCGGACACCGGCCGCACCGTTCCGAACCAGTGCCCGACCCCGTACCGGAAGCGGGTCGGGCCGCTGGTGGGGGAGAGGGCGAAGAAGGCCGCGTCGAAGACGGCGCCGAGGTGGCAGATCTCCAGCTCGCCGTCGTGGAGCCGGCCGCTGTCGACGAGGAAGCGGCCCACGGCGCGGTGGGCGCCGGCCCGGTCGACGGCCTCGTCCCAACCCTCGCGGGGCAGCCGTCCGCCGGTGGTGAGGAGGACGTCGACGCCGGGGGCGGCGGGGCTCTCGGCGTGCACGACGCGGCCGTCGACGAGGTAGAGCGTGCCGTGGTCGCGGAGCAGGGCGCCGGTGGCCTTCTCCGCGGCCAGCCGGACCAGCATCGGGGAGACGGGGGTGGCGACGGCGGTCGCTCCGGGCGCGCTCATCCCAGGACCAGCCGCTCGGCGAGGTCGCGGAGGCGTATTCGCGCGAGGGCGAGGTTGCCGGCGTCGCGGTCGAGCCAGAGGTGGAGGAAGACGCTGCTGTCGAAGGTCGTCTCGACGAAGCGCAGGACGTGGAAGCCGGCGCGGGTGGTGACGATCAGGTCCTCGACGGGCGGTTCGTCGCCGGGGTCCTCGCCCGCGGCTGCGAACGAGTCGAACTCGGCGGCGGCGCGGGCGAGTTCGGCGGTCTCGGCGGCGGTCGTCTCATGGTCGCCGACCGGTGACTCGCCCGCCGTCCCGAGGGCGAGCCCGCTGGTCCAGTCGACCAGGGAGGCTCCGCGAGCGCCCGGCAGGGCCATGGCCTCCAGAAGGCACTCGTCGATTCCGGGCACGCGGATTCCCCTCCCGATGCAGCGTGCGGACGTGCGGCAGTGACGGTGACGTTACTGAACGCAGCGGCCTCAGGGAGGTGTTCTGGCATTTTCCATCGGAACATGCCAGGACTCGGCGACAATGGGGTCCGGATGTGTGTCAGGTCGACCGTCAGGTCTTCGATTCCACCGCGTTCGCGATCTCGGACAGGTCCTTCGTGAGCGCCTTGGCGACCGCCTTCGCGCCGAAGCGGGCCATCAGCCGCCCCAGGAAGCCCTGTCGGCGGCCGCGGGAGGGGCGGGCGGAGAAGGTCATCCGCAGGGTGGTCGCCCCGGTCCCGTCGGGCGTGAGGGTGATCTCGGAGACGTAGTGCATGCCGTGCGAGTCGGCGACCGTGACGTACCGGTCGGGCGGCTCGCACTCCGTCACCAGCATCTCCTCGGTGGCCTCCTTGCCGAGCATCCGCCGGGTCTCGCGCCAGCGGGTGCCCACGGCGAAGCCGCCCTCGGTGAGCACCTCGACCCGTTCGACGCCCGAGAGGACGCGGGGCATGTCCGGGAGGTCGGTGATCGACTCCCAGACCCGCCCGGGGGAGGCGTCGACCCGCCGCTCGACGACGACGGTCGTGGTGTTCGCGCCGGTTCCCGTTCCAGTCATGGCTTCATCGAAACCGCGACGCACGGCCCGCGCTACCCGACGAGGGCGTCGGCGAGCGCCCCGCCCGACTCGGCGACGATCTCCGCGAGCGTCTGGGGCTTCCGCACGGTCGTGAAGGCGACCACCCCGGCGCCGCCCGCGTCGTCGCTCCCGCTCCCGGCGCCGCCCGCGTCGCCGCCCGCGCCGCCGTTCCCGCTCCCGGCGCCGCCCCCGGTCACCGTGAAGCCGTGGATGCCCGGCCGGGGCAGGCTGTTGTACGCGTAGTGGTGGGCGAAGTAGTACGCGCCGGTGTCCGGCACGGCGACCACGTCGCCCTGGTGCAGCAGCGGCAGCGCCCGGCCGGTGGCGAGCAGGTCCCCGGCGAAGCAGGCGGGGCCCGCCACGTCCTGGACGGTGACCTCCCCGGTGCGGGGCCGGCCCTCGGAGTCGTAGGCGAGGACGCGCAGCGGCCAGGCGTCGGGGGCGTAGACCGTCCGGGTGGCCAGCTGCACGCCCGCGTGGGTGACGGCGATGGGGCGGCCGCCGGAGGTCTTCGTGTACTCCACCCGGGCGAGGACCGTGCCGTGCTTGGCGAGCAGTGAGCGGCCGAACTCGGTCACCAGGCCGTAGCGGCCGTCGAAGAGCCCGGGGACGGTGTCGGCGAGCAGCCGGGCGTACTCCGCGTACGTCGGCGTCTCCTCGTCGGAGTGGAAGTCGACCGGCAGGCCGCCCCCGATGTCGAGGGTGTCGATCTGCTGACGGCCGGCCGCGTGGTTGATGTCCTCGGCCAGCGCGTACGCCTCGCCGACGCCTTCGGCCATCAGGGCGAGCGGGACGCCCTGGGAGCCGGTGTGGGTGTGCAGCCGGGTCAGCCAGGGGCGCTCCAGGCAGGCCTGGACGACGGCCTTGCGGGCGCCCTCGTCGCGGAGCGCCACGCCGAACTTGGAGGTGGCGGTCGCGGTCGAGAGGGCACCGATGGAACCGGCTCCGACCTGCGGGTTCACCCGGATGCCGAGCGGTGAGGCGGTGGGTGCGGAGGCGACGAGCGCGTCGAGCCTGGCCAGCTCCTGGAGGTTGTCGGCGTTGACGGCGATGCCGAGCGCGAGGGCCTGGCGCAGCTCGGCGGGGGTCTTGGCGGGGGAGTCGAGCACCGTGTCGGCGGGCGGGACCCCGGCGGCGCGCGCGAGGGCCAGCTCGCCGGGGCTCGCGACCTCGACACCGAGTCCGGCCTCGCGCAGGAGGCGCAGCACCGGGACGAGCGGGCAGGCCTTGACGGCGAAGGCGTGCAGGACGGGCGCGTCGGTGACGGCGGCGAACGCGCTGGTCAGGGCGGCGGCGGAGGCGCGGATGCCGGCGGTGTCGAGGAGGGCGACGACCGGTTCGGCGGCGGAGAGGAGTCCTTGGTCGACGGCGGCGCGGACGGCGAGATCGCGGCGGGAGGAGGCCATGGATCCATCCCATCACCGGGACGTGCCGCCCCGCAGCTGTTGACTACAACTATTCAAGACGCCAGGATGTGAATATCTGAACGACATTCGAGGAGGCACCGCCATGTCAGGACCCCGCCCCGTACGGGCCCCGCGCGGTACGGAACTGAGCGCCCTGGGATGGCAGCAGGAAGCCGCCCTCCGGATGCTCCAGAACAACCTCGACCCCGAGGTCGCCGAGCACCCCGACAAGCTCGTCGTCTACGGCGGCACCGGCAAGGCCGCCCGCGACTGGCGCTCCTTCGACGCCATGGTCCGCACGCTCCGGACGCTGAAGCAGGACGAGACGATGCTCGTCCAGTCCGGCCGCCCCGTCGGCGTCATGCAGACCCACGAGTGGGCCCCGCGCGTCCTCATCGCCAACTCCAACCTGGTCGGCGACTGGGCCAACTGGGAGGAGTTCCGGCGCCTGGAGCAGCTCGGCCTCACCATGTACGGCCAGATGACCGCCGGGTCCTGGATCTACATCGGCACCCAGGGCATCCTCCAGGGCACGTACGAGACCTTCGCCGCCGTCGCCGCGAAGAAGTTCGGCGGCACCCTGGCCGGCACGATCACCCTCACCGCCGGCCTCGGCGGCATGGGCGGCGCCCAGCCCCTCGCCGTGACGATGAACGACGGCGTCGCGATCTGTATCGACGTCGACCCGCGCGCCATCGAGCGCCGCATCGAGCACCGCTACCTGGACGTGAAGGCCGACAACCTCGCCCACGCGCTCCAGCTGGCCACGGAGGCCCGCGACGCCCGCCGCCCGCTCTCCATCGGCCTCCTCGGCAACGCCGCCGAGCTGCTCCCGCAGATGCTCGCCGAGGGCGCCCCGATCGACATCGTGACGGACCAGACCTCCGCCCACGACCCGCTGTCCTACCTCCCGGTCGGCGTGGCCTTCGACGACATGGCCGACGCCGCCGCCAAGGACCCGGCCGGGTTCACGGTGCGCGCCCGCGAGTCGATGGCCCGCCACGTCGAGGCCATGGTCGGCTTCATGGACGCCGGCGCCGAGGTCTTCGACTACGGCAACTCGATCCGCGGCGAGGCCCAGCTGGCCGGCTACGACCGCGCGTTCGCCTTCCCCGGCTTCGTCCCGGCCTACATCCGCCCGCTGTTCTGCGAGGGCAAGGGCCCGTTCCGCTGGGCCGCCCTGTCCGGCGAGGCCTCCGACATCCACAAGACGGACAAGGCGATCCTCGACCTCTTCCCGGAGAACGAGTCCCTGCACCGCTGGATCAAGATGGCCGGCGAGCGCGTCCACTTCCAGGGCCTGCCCGCCCGCATCTGCTGGCTCGGCCAGGGCGAGCGCGACAAGGCCGGCGACATGTTCAACGACATGGTCGGCAACGGCACCCTCGCCGCGCCCCTCGCGATCGGCCGCGACCACCTCGACTGCGGCTCGGTGGCCTCCCCGTACCGCGAGACCGAGGCCATGCTCGACGGCTCCGACGCCATCGCCGACTGGCCGCTCCTCAACGCCATGGTGAACGTCGCCTCCGGCGCCTCCTGGGTCTCGATCCACCACGGCGGCGGCGTCGGCATGGGCCGCTCCATCCACGCCGGCCAGGTCTCGGTGGCCGACGGCACGAAGCTCGCGGGCGAGAAGATCCGCCGCGTCCTGACGAACGACCCCGGCATGGGCGTCATCCGCCACGTCGACGCGGGCTACGACATCGCGGAGCGGGTCGCCGACGAGAAGGGCGTCCGCGTCCCGATGCGCGAGGGCGACCAGGACGCCGAGGGTGACTCCGCGTGAGCGCGAGCTTCGACGCCATGTGGCGGTCGCTGCGGCCCATCGGCCGCAGCGCCGCCTCCGGTGGCTACCGGCGCTACGCCTGGACCGAGGCCGACGCCGACTGCCGGCTCTGGTTCCGCATGCAGGCCGAGGCCCGCCGCATGGACGTCGAGACCGACCGCAACGGCAACCAGTGGGCCTGGCTCGGCGACCCCACCGCGGGGAACGCCGTCGTCACCGGCTCCCACCTGGACTCCGTCCCGGACGGCGGCGCGTTCGACGGCCCCCTGGGCGTCGTGTCCGCCTTCGCCGCCCTCGACGAACTCCGCTCCCGCGGCGTCTCGTTCAAGCGCCCGCTCGCCATCACCAACTTCGGCGACGAGGAGGGCGCCCGCTTCGGCCTGGCCTGCGTCGGCTCCCGCCTCACCGCCGGTCGGCTGACGAAGGAGCAGGCGTACGAGCTCCGCGACGCCTCCGGGACCAGCCTCCCGCAGGCCATGGAGGCGGCCGGGTACGACCCCTCCACCATCGGCCCCGACCCCGAACGGCTCGCCCGCGTCGGCGCGTTCGTCGAACTCCACGTCGAGCAGGGCCGCGCCCTCGACCTGTCCGGGGACTCCGTCGGCATCGCCTCCTCCATCTGGCCGCACGGCCGCTGGCGGTACGACTTCGCCGGCGAGGCCAACCACGCGGGCACCACCCGGCTGGTCGACCGCAGGGACCCGATGCTCACCTACGCGGAGACGGTTCTCGCCGCCCGCCGCGAGGCGGAGCTCGCGGGCGCCGTCGCCACCTTCGGCAAGATCGCCGTCGAGCCCAACGGCGTCAACGCCATCCCGTCCCTGGTCCGCGGCTGGCTCGACGCCCGCGCCGCCGACCAGGACGCGCTCGACACGGTCGTGGCGGGCGTCGAGACGGCGGCCCGCGACTACGCCGGGAAGCACGGCATCGACCTCACCGTCGTCCGGGAGTCCTTCACCCCGGTCGTGGACTTCTCGCACGCCCTGCGCGACGAGCTGTCCCGGATCCTCGGCGGGTCGGGCAAGGTCCCGGTCCTCGGCACCGGCGCCGGACACGACGCCGGAATCCTCTCCGAATCGATTCCGACCGCCATGCTGTTCGTACGGAACCCCACCGGCGTCTCGCACTCCCCGGCCGAGTTCGCGGCCGAGGACGACTGCGTGGCCGGGGTCCTCGCACTCGCCGACGTACTGGAGGAGCTGGCGTGCCGCTGACGACGTACTGGCTGGAACACGCCTGGCTCGACACCAACGTCGAGCCGGGCGTGGCCCTGGACGTGGACGCCGACGGCCGGATCACGGCCGTCCGCACGGGGGTGGACGCCCCGCCCCCGGGCGCCGTCGCCCTCCGCGGCCTCACGCTCCCCGGCCTCGCCAACGCCCACTCGCACGCCTTCCACCGCGCCCTGCGCGGCACGGTCCAGGTCGGCTCCGGCACGTTCTGGACCTGGCGCGAGGTCATGTACAACGTCGCCCAGCGCCTCACCCCCGACAGCTACTTCGCCCTCGCCCGCGCCGTGTACGCGGAGATGGCGCTGGCGGGCATCACGGCCGTCGGAGAGTTCCACTACCTCCACCACGCGCCCGGCGGCACCCCGTACGCCGACCCCAACGCCATGGGCGAGGCCCTGATCGCCGCCGCGGGCGAGGCGGGCATCCGCATCACCCTCCTCGACACGGCCTACCTCTCCGCCGGCTTCGGCGCCGCCCCCGACCGGCACCAGCTCCGCTTCTCCGACGGCACAGCGGACGCCTGGGCCGAGCGGGTCGGCGGCCTCAAGGAACGCGACGGCGTACGGATCGGGGCCGCGATCCACTCCGTGCGCGCGGTCCCCGCGGACCAGCTGTCCACGGTGGCCCGCTGGGCCCAGGACCGGCAGGCCCCGCTCCACGTCCACCTCTCGGAGCAGACCGCCGAGAACGACGCCTGCCTCGCCGCCCACGGCCGCACGCCCACCCAGCTCCTGGCCGACCACGGCGTGCTCGGCGCCCGGACCACCGGCGTCCACAACACCCACATGACCGACGCCGACATCGCCCTGATCGGCTCGACGTCCACCGGCACCTGCATGTGCCCCACGACGGAACGGGACCTCGCCGACGGCATCGGCCCGGCCGTCGCCCTCCAGCGGGCCGGCTCCCCGCTGTCCCTGGGCAGCGACAGCCACGCGGTGATCGACCTCCTGGAGGAGGCGCGCGCGATGGAGCTGAACGAACGCCTCCGCACCCGCACCCGCGGCCACTGGACGGCGGCCGCCCTCCTGCGCGCGGCCACGGCGGACGGCCACGCGGCCCTCGGCTGGAAGGACGCCGGAACCCTGGAGGCCGGCGGGCTCGCCGACTTCACGACGCTCGCGCTCGACTCGGTCAGGACAGCGGGACCGGTGCCGCGTCTGGCAGCCGAGACGGCGGTATTCGCAGCGTCGGCAGCGGACGTCCGGCACACGGTCGTGGGCGGACGCCACGTCGTACGGGACGGTGTCCACCAGACCGTGCAGGACGTCCCCCGTGCCCTCGCGGACTCGATCGCCGCACTGCGCGGCTGAAGCGCCTGAAGGAGACACCCCCCACCATGAACACGGGCCCCGCGGCGACGAACAACCCGATGGCGAGCTCCGCCCCCACGAGCGCGAACAGCGCCGTGGCGGCGACCGCCACCGCCGTCGTCAACATCGCCAGCCTCGTCACGAACGATCCCTCCCTCGGTGATGGCAGTGCCCTGGGGCTGATCCAGGACGCGGCCGTCGTCATCGACGGCGACCGCGTCGTCTGGGTCGGTGAATCCAGCAAAGCACCGGCCACTGACAACCGGGTCGACGCCGGCGGCCGCGCGGTCGTCCCCGGCTTCGTGGACTCCCACTCGCACCTGGTCTTCGCGGGCGACCGCACCGCCGAGTTCAACGCCCGCATGTCCGGCCAGCCCTACAAGGCCGGCGGCATCCGCACCACCGTCGCGGCGACCCGCGCGGCCACCGACGCCGAGCTCTCGGCGAACGTCGCCCGCTACCTCCGCGAGGCCCTCCGCCAGGGCACGACGACCTTCGAGACCAAGTCGGGCTACGGCCTCACGGTCGAGGACGAGGCCCGTGCTCTGCGCATCGCGGCCGAGCACACCGACGAGGTCACGTACCTCGGCGCGCACATCGTCTCCCCCGACTACGCCGACGACCCGGCCGCGTACGTGGACCTCGTGACGGGCGAGATGCTCGACGCGTGCGCCCCGTACGCCCGCTGGGTGGACGTCTTCTGCGAGAAGGGCGCCTTCGACGGCGACCAGGCGCGGGCGATCCTGACCGCGGGCAAGGCGAAGGGCCTGCACCCCCGGGTGCACGCCAACCAGCTCACGTACGGCCCCGGCGTCCAGCTCGCGGTGGAGCTGGACGCGGCGAGCGCGGACCACTGCACCCACCTCACGGACGCCGACGTGGACGCGCTGGCGAGCGGCTCGACGGTCGCGACCCTCCTCCCGGGCGCGGAGTTCTCCACCCGCGCGCAGTGGCCGAACGCGCGCCGCCTCCTGGACGCGGGCGTGACGGTCGCCCTGTCCACGGACTGCAACCCGGGCTCGTCCTTCACGTCCTCGGTCCCCTTCTGCGTCGCGCTCGCCGTACGGGACATGGGCATGACCCCGGACGAGGCGGTCTGGTCGGCCACGGCGGGCGGCGCGGCGGCCCTGCGCCGCACGGACGTCGGCCGGCTGGCGCCCGGAGCGCGCGCGGACCTCGTGTTCCTCGACGCCCCCTCCCACGTGCACCTGGCGTACCGCCCGGGCGTCCCGCTGGTGACGGAGGTCTGGCGGGCGGGCGTACGCGTGGTCTGAGCACGCGGGCGCGGCGGTTGAGTAGCCCTACTCAGGTGCGGCCCGGCCCGCCGCGCACAGACTGCCGGCATGACTTCGACGAACTCGACCACCCGGCGGAACAAGCGAGTCGGCGGCGCGCTCGCGGCTGCGCTGTGCGCCCTCGCGCTCACGGCCTGCGGCACGGAGGGAGCGGGGGGCCAGGTGACGGCGGGAGCGGCCATGGCCGCGCGGCCGACCGCCACGCCCACCCCCACGGAGGCGAGACCCGACCCCATGGACGACCCCGCCCTCACCCTCGAGGACCAGCAGGCCGCGGTCGCGTTCATGGCTCTCGTGACCGAGGTCGCCGCGCCGTGCGAGGAGGACGCCGAGGACCTCCCCACCGTGCCGTCGAGCCTCCCGCCGCAGCGGCCGGTGCCGGGGCCGGACGAGCCCGGCGCCCCGCGGCCCCGGCCCGCCGTCTCTGAGGTCCCCGTTCCCGTCGAGGACCTGCCCGGGCCCGCCGACACCGCCTGGAACTTCGACCGCGTGCGCCAGGAGGTCGAGTTGGGCGAGGTCGAGAAGTGCGCCGCCCTCCGCCATGGCAGCCGGATCGCGAAGGCCCTGGACGGATCGGGCGACCCGACCGCGGCCCATGTCGAGAAGGCCCTCGGCGAGATCGGCTACAACCTCCCCTACCGACTCCACGGCCCCGTGGAAGCCGACGGAAAGGTCGAGTTCACCCTGGACCTCCGAGGCGGCGAGCTGTGCCTCGACGGCACCTACGACGGGACCCGCACGACCTTCGACCCGTACGGCGTCCACCCGGCGGTGTACTGCACGGACGTGAAGCGGCGCGGCTGAGGCCGGCCAGGCCAGGACCTGGGACCGGTGACTCAGGACGACCGGTGACTCAGGAGGACCGGTGACTCAGGACGTTGACCACCCGGCCGTCCGGGTCGCGGGTGAAGAACCGGCGCACGCCCCAGGGCTCGTCGGTCAGGGGGTGGACGATCTCGGCGCCGGACGCGCGGACCGCCGCGTACGCCGCGTCCACGTCGTCGACCTCCACGCTCAGGTCCGGGGTGACCGGGGCGGTCAGGTCGTGGGTCATCAGACTGATCTGGGCCGTGGGGGCCGACGGGGAGGCGAGGGTGGCGATCCAGCCGTGGTCCATCACCGCCTCGAACCCGAGCAGCGTGTAGAAGTCGCGGTTCTCCCCGGGGGCGGCGGTCCTGAGGTTGGGGACCGCGCGGCGGACCGTCATCGAC
The DNA here is from genome assembly GCF_001905825.1 of Streptomyces sp. CB02009. Classification (GTDB taxonomy): domain Bacteria; phylum Actinomycetota; class Actinomycetes; order Streptomycetales; family Streptomycetaceae; genus Streptomyces. The sequence continues at coordinate 69,855 of NZ_LIVV01000009.1, read as the reverse complement.
GGCCCCCTTCCGGCGGGCGCGGCGCGCAGGACTCGTTCCCGGGTTCGACGGTCGTCAGTGCTCCCATGGACGCACCCTAGCGAGCCGACGCTCAGCGGAAGGTGTGAACCAGCTCGATGCGGCCCACGATGTGCGCGTTGAACGCGTCGAGCTCCTCGGCCGGCACCCACAGCTCCAGAATCGTCCGGCCGCCCGCCTGCCGGACCGGGTACCTGCGCAGGAACTCCGTGTCGACCTCGAAGCGCGTGACGAAACCGGCGCCGGAGTGCTTGACGTTCCAGTCGCGCGCGATCATCACCGCGTACTCCTCGTCGAGGACCGGGTAGAAGATCGGCTGCTCCGGCAGCCGCGGCGGCCAGGCCCGCCACTCCAGCTCCCGCACGAGGTCCAGCTCGGTCGGGCCGGTGGGGCGCCACAGAGTCGTCGTCGGGCGGTGGGCGGCGGTCACGGAACTCACTTCTCTCTCGCGGGGCGCACGGGCGCACGGGCGCACGGGCGCACGGGCGCGCGGACGCGCATGAGGCACAGGCGCGCAGGGCACAGCCGCGGGGCGCGGTCTGCGGTGCCCCGACGCTACCGACGGGGCCGGGCGTCGGGCCACCGGGTTTCGGCGGCCCGGGAGGAGGACCGTGCCGCTCACGCCTCCCGGGGCGCCGCCAGCTCCGTCACCAGGTCCGCCGCCGCGCCCACCGCGGCCGCCTCCTCGCCCGTGAGGCACGGGTTCACCGCGCGGCGGGCCCGTGCCTCGCCGACGTGCGGCAGGACCGGGGCCTTCGCGGCCGACAGGAGCGCGGCCAGGCCGGCCCGGGCCCCCGGGGCGTACGGGGCCGGTGAGACCGCCACCTCCGCGAGGAGCAGCGCCGACATCGCGTGGTCGAGGCCCGGCGGGTGCCCCTCCTCGGCCGTCTCCCAGTCGATGACGACGGGCCCCCGGCCCGCCGTCAGGAGGACGTTCCCGGGGTGCAGGTCCAGGTGCGACACAGACGACCCCGGCAGCGCGTGCAGCCCCGCCAGGAGTTCCGCGATCAGCAGGCCCGCCGGTTCCGGTTCGTACGCGCCGGCCAGCAGGGCGTCCAGCAGCGACGGCCCCGCGAGGCGCTCCATCACCAGATCGGGCCCCTCGGCGCGCAGCACCGCGGGGACCGGGTAGCCCTGGCGCGCCAGCCGCGCCATGACCTCGGCCTCCCGGGCGGTGCCGCCGCCGTCCCGGTTGCGCCGCAGCACCCACGGGTCGTCCCCCGGCAGCGCGTACACGTCCGCGGTCCTGCCCCACCCGATGATCTCCAACTCGTCCACCCCGAGCGCCTCTTGATCACCACGGATCCCCGGCATGTCCCCTCCTTCACGGGTTGGTCACGGAAAGGCCCAGTATCCCTGCCACGGGTGACCGCGGACGGGTACCGTCCTGTCCTGGTTGTGCTCAGGGGGTAGACCGGGGGGTCGGCAGGTGAGTGCTGTGAACGTGCGCGTCGTGCGGCCGGGGGAGCTGAGCGAGCGCGAGACCGAGGCGTGGCGGGAGCTGCGCGCCAAGGCCGGCGGGCCCGCGAACCCCTTCATGGAGCCGGAGTTCACCCGCGCGGTCGCCGAGGTCCGCCCGCGCGCGCGGGTCGCCGTCTGGTGGGAGGACGGCGAGCCGGTCGGCTTCTTCCCGTACGAGAAGGGCCTCCTCGGCGGGGGCCGGGCCATCGGCTTCGGGGTCTCCGACAGCCAGGGGGCCGTCCTGCGCTCCGGACTGCGGCCGGGCGCACGGGTGTTGCTGCGCGCCTGCGGTCTCGCCGTCTGGCGGTTCGACAACCTGGAGGACGGCCAGCCGGTCTTCGAGGGCGCCGCCACCGAGTCCTTCGCCTCGCCCGTGATCGACGTCGGCGAGGGGTACGCGGCCTACGAGGCCCTGCTCCGCGTCCAGTCGCCCAAGTTCCTCAGGACCACCCTCGCCAAGGAGCGCAAGCTCGGCCGGCAGGCGGACGGAGAGCTGCGCTTCGTCTTCGACGAGCGCGATCCGGCGGCCCTGCGCACGCTCATGGCGTGGAAGTCCGCCCAGTACCGCAGGACGGGCCGCGGCGACCGGTTCGCCCAGGAGTGGATCAGCGCGCTCGTCCGCCGCCTCCACACGCTCCGTACGCCCGGCTGCTCCGGTGTCCTGTCCGTGCTGTACGCGGGGGAGCGCCCGGTCGCCGCCCACTTCGGGCTGCGGTCCCGGACCGTGCTGTCCTGCTGGTTCCCGGCGTACGACCCCGAGTTCGCGAAGTACTCGCCGGGCCTCGTCCTCCATCTGCGGATGGCCGAGGCCGCGGCCGCCGCCGGGATCGGGATGCTGGACCTGGGCCGTGGCGCCGCCGAGTACAAGGACGCCCTGAAGACGGGGGAGTTGACGGTGCACGAAGGCGCCGTCGTCCGGCCGGGGCTGCTGGGCGCGGTGCACTGGCTGCGCCGGGAGCCCCCGCTGCGCGTGCACCGCTTCGTCCGCACCCGGCCCGCCCTCGCGGCCCGCGGGCGCGCCGCCCTCAACGGTCTCGCCCGTCTGCGGGGCCACCGTTAGCCCCATCACGGCGCCGCCGTCCGCTTCGGCGGCCGGACCAGCCCCACCAGCCCCACTCACATCGCCCGCACCAGCCCCACCAACGCCACCAGCCCCACTCGCATCGCCCGTACCCGCCCCGCCGGCCCCGCCCACACGGCCCGGCCCCACCCGCACCCGCCTCCGTACGTCTCTGGGGAGACCCCCGATGAGCAGCACCCCCGCCCCCCGGCCCCTCTCGGTCGCCGAGCTCGATCTCGACGCGCCCGACGGGCCCGTCCTCGGCTTCCGACCCGCGCCCGGCGCGCCGGCCGTCGTGCCCGGTGACGTCTACGCGCTCGTACGGCTCAGGGGCCGGCCCGCCGCCACCGTCGTCGGGACCGTCCGCGCCGGCGAGGACCCCGCGGAGGTGCTCGCCGCACTCGCCCGGCCGCGGCTCGCCGCGGCGGGGAGGCCCGGGACCGACGCGGAACGCCTCGCCGCCGCCCGGCCCCCCGCCCCCGCCCCCGCCCCCGCCGCGCCCGCGCCGCCGCGCGCCTCCGTCGTCGTCGCCACCCGCGAGCGCCCCGAGTCCCTCGCCCGCGCCCTCGACTCGCTGCTCGCCCAGGACCACCCGGACTTCGAACTGGTCGTCGTCGACAACGCGCCCCGCACCGCAGCCACCCACGAGCTCGTCACCCGCACGTACGCCGACCACACCGACCGCGTCCGGTACGTGCGCGAGGACACCCCCGGTCTCGCCACCGCCCACAACACCGGACTCGCGGCCGCCGAGGGGACCGTCGTCGCCTTCACCGACGACGACGTGATCGCCGACCCGCGCTGGCTGAGCTCCCTCACCGCGCCGTTCGCCACCGATCCCGGCCTCGGCTGCACCACCGGTCTGATCCTGCCCGCCCGCCTCGGCACCCCCGCCCAGATCCTCCTCGAATCCCACGGCGGCTTCGCCAAGGGCTTCGCGCCCCGGCTCTACGATCCGGCGCACCCGCCCGCCGACGAGCCGCTCTTCCCCTTCACCGCGGGGAGCTTCGGCTCCGGCGCCAACATGGCCTTCCGGGTCGACGCGCTGCGCCGGGCGGGCGGTTTCGACCCGGCCACCGGCACCGGCACCGCCGCACGCGGCGGCGACGACCTGTACGCCTTCGTCGCCGTGCTGTCCGCCGGCTTCCGCCTCCGCTACACCTCCGAGGCCCTCGTCTGGCACCACCACCGCGACACCTGGCAGGACCTGCGGAACCAGGCGTACGGCTACGGCGCCGGGCTCACCGCGTACCTCACTGCCACCCTGGTACGCAGCCCCCGCCTGCTGCCCGCCCTGCTCGCCCGGCTGCCGCGCGGCCTCGCGCACGCCCGGACCATGACCGCCCAGCGCGGGGAGACCTCCGAGGGCGGCGTCCCCGGCGAGCACGGCACCCAGCACCACCCGTGGCCCGCCTCCCTCTCCCGGCTGGAGCGGCGCGGCATGCTCTACGGACCGATCGGATACGCCAAGGCCCGCGCCCAGTCCCGTACGCGGGCCCGCGCCACGGACAGCGCGCGGGTCCGTCCGCAGGCACCGCGCGGTGGTTCGGCGGTGGCCCGATGACCGGCACCGCCGCGCGCCTGCGCATACCCGTGCTCCTCTACCACGCCGTGATGGAGGAACCCCCGGACTGGATAGCCGAGTTCACCGTCTCGCCGAAGGACTTCGCCGCCCAGCTCGACGCGATCGTCGCGAGCGGCCGGACCGCCGTCACCGTCGGCGCGCTCGCCGCGCACGTCGCCACCGGTGCCCCGCTGCCGCCCCGGCCCGTCGTCCTCACCTTCGACGACGGCTTCGCCGATCTGGTGGGGCCGACCGCCGAGGCCCTCGCCGCCCGCGGCCTGCCGTCCACCGCGTACCTCACCACCGGGGCCATCACCCGCGGCCGGCCCTGTCTGCTGCCGCCCGCGCCGATGATGACCCTCGCCCAGGCGCCGCTCCTGGAGCAGTACGGGATGGAGGTCGGCGCGCACACCGCCACCCACCCGCAGCTGGACACCCTGGCCCCGACCGCCCTCCGGCGGGAACTGCGGGAGTCCAAGGCGGTCCTGGAGGACGTCCTCGGGCACGAGGTCCGCCATCTCGCCTACCCGCACGGCTACAACAGCCCGGCCGTCCGGCGGGCCGCCGCGGCCGCCGGGTACACCTCGGCCGTCGCCGTCCGCCACGCGCTCAGCTCGGGGACCGACGAGATCTACCGCATCGCCCGGCTGATCCTGCGCCGCGGTCACACCGTCGCCGACGTCGAGCGGTGGATGGAGGGACGGGGCGCGAAGGCCGCGCCGTACCCCGACTCGCTGCCCACGGTCGGCTGGCGGATGTACCGCAGGGCCCGTGCCCTGGTGAAGGGGCCCGAGTTCGCCGGCTGAGTGCCGATGTGTCCCGAGATCGACAACTCCGGCGATCCGTCCGGTGGTTGAATGCCCGAACAGAACCGAACCGGTTCTCCTGTACTTCGTCGAAAAGGACAGTTCGTGGGGGGAGAGGCCGTGCAGCGTCAGGGGCCCGCACCGGTGACCGGGAGCGGTGTGCCACCGCAGCCCTCCGCCGCGGACGGGGAGGCGGAGGCCCGCGGAGCGGGGGAGCGGACGGCCGGGGCCCCGGCGGCACCGGCGGGGGAGCCGGCGGAGCGGACGGCGGGGGAGCGGTCCGCCGCTCCCCGGGGCCGGTTCGCCGCCTTCCTCCGGTCCCCCGACGCCCTCAACCTGCTCCCGCTGCTCGTCGCCGGCGCCCTCTGGCTCTGGGCGCTGCCCGGCATCGACTTCCGGAGCATGGACGAGTTCGGTCTCCTCGACCGCTTCCCGCTCGCCTTCTACGCCGCCCTCGTGGTCCTCACCTGCGGGTTCGTCATCACCCTGCGTCGCGCCGGCACCGCGCCCCTCTGGCCGGCGACCTACTGCGCGGCGATGCTCGTCGCCCTGAAGGCGCCGCCCGCGATCCTCTACGACACCGTCCGCTACGCCTGGGCGTCCAAGCACGACGCGATCATCAGCAGACTGCTCGACCAGGGCACCGTCCACCCCGGGACCGAGCTCTCCGGCGGCATGTCCGCCTACGACCAGTGGCCCGGCTTCTTCTCACTGGACGCCGCCCTCGTCCGCGCCTTCGGGGTGGACGCCGCCGCCTCGTTCATCAACTGGGCGCCGGTCGCGCTCGGTCTGCTGACCGTCCCCGTCCTGATACTCGTCTACCGCACGTTCAGCGACGACTGGCGCCTCGTGTGGACCGGGGTGTGGATCTTCCAGCTCGCGAACTGGGTGGGCCAGGACTACCTCTCCCCGCAGGGCTTCTCGTACCTGCTCTACCTCACCGTCTTCGCCGTCGTCGTCCGGCACTTCGTCCTGCCCGGCTCGGCGGGGGCGCTCCGTGACCGCGCCACGCTCGACCCGGCTGCCGCCGCCGTGCCGCCGCCCACGACCACCCGGCAGCGGGCCGTCGCGGTCCTCTTCCTCGTCCCGATCATCGCCACCATCAACGCCTCGCACCAGCTCACCCCGATCATGCTGTGCGCGAGCCTCTTCGCCCTCTGCCTCACCCGGCGCTACCGCAACCTCGGGCTCCTTGCCGTCACCGGCCTGATCATGCTGGCCTGGAACCTGACCATGGGCCGGGAGCTGTTCCTGGAGACCCTCGGCACCCTGCGCGAGAAGGCCGGCGACCTGCTCGGCAACTCGCGCCCCGGCTTCGCGGGCGACCCCACCGGGCCGGGCCCGGAACTCGTCGGCAGCGCCAACATCCTGATGGTGCTCGCCCTCGGCGGTCTCGCCGCCGCCGCCGTGCTCCTGCGCCGCAGGCTGGTCCGCAGCGCGCTGCCGCTGCTGCTCACCGCCGCCGCGCCGCTGCCGATGTTCGCCGTGAACGACTACGGCGGCGAGATGATCTTCCGGGTCTACCTCTTCGGCCTTCCCGGCGCCGCGTTCTTCGCGGCCGCCGCGCTCGTCCCCGCCGCCGGGGCCGCGAGCCGCGCCGCCACGCTCGCCCGCCGCACGGCCACCGTCGCGCTGCCCCTCACCCTCGTCGCCATGCTCGCCGGATTCCTGCCCTCGTACTACGGCAAGGAGGGCATGCACTACGCGCCGCCCGGCGAGACCGCGCTCACCCGCCGCGCCTTCGACCGGGCACCCGAGGGGGCGCTGATCCTCGCCGCGACCGGTGCGTTCGCCGACTCGTACTACCGCTACGACCGGTACGAGCGCTGGTTCTTCACCGAGCAGGAGGTCGACGAGAACCTCCGCATGCTGAAGGACCCGGCCGGCTACCTCGCGGGCGGCATCCCCGCGGGCCGCCCGGCCTATGTGATCCTCACCCCCACCCAGGGCGAGGCGGTCATCGGAGAGGGCTACCTCCCGGCGGGCGGCTTCGACCGCCTCGGCGCGGCGCTCAGGGCGTCGCCGCTGTTCGCGGTCGTGGAGGAGAGCCGGTACGGGCTCGTCCTGCGCTACCGGCCCACCACCACCGGCTGAGCACGACCGCCCGCACCCCCCCGGCCGCACGCCGGCCGCACCCCGCCACCGGCCGCCACCCGCCGCACCGCCCGCATCCCGCCACCCCCGCCACCCGCCGCAACGCCCGACACCGCCCGCACCCCCGCCACCGGCCGCACACCCCGCCGACGACCCGACCGTCGGCCCACCCGTACGAGGAGCAGGTACGCCATGGCCCACCCACGCCTGACCCCGCGCGTCCAGCGCAGAGCCGCGCTCGCGGCCTCCGGATGGGTCGCCCTCGCGGCGACCGCGCTGCCCGGCGGCTCCCCGGCCCGCTGGATCCCCGTCCTCGCCTTCGTCGTCCTCGCGCCCGGCCTGGCCCTGCTGCTCCCGCAGCCGCTCGGACTGCGCCCCGGCGCCCGGCTGGAGGCGCTGGCACTTGCCGCGCCGGTCAGCCTGTCGGTGGCCACCCTCGTCGCGACCACCCTGTTCCTGGCGAAGGCCTTCTCGCTCACCGTCTTCCTCGTCGTCCTCGCCCTCTTCGTGAGCGTCGTCGCCGCCCTGCCCGGGGTCCCGCTGCCGGCCGCCACGCGCGGGGCCGTCGAGCGCGACGGCGCCCGACCCTCCCGGACCCGCCCGCTCCGTCTCCGTGCGCCGCAGTTCCGGAAACGAGGGACCGGTGGGGGCGGATGACCGGCCGGCAGGCCCGGGGCAACCGCCGGACCCGCCTCGCGGTCGCGCTGGCCGCCGTCGGCGTGCTGACCGCCGGCGCGGTGGTCCGGTCGACCCTCGCCGAGGGCGACGACCGCTGCACCCCGGACGCCGTGCTCGTCGCCCCGTGCGGGGCCTGGTGGGGCGCCTACATCCCGTACGACGAGGACAGCTCGCTCACCCGGCCCGTGTACGCCTTCGAGAAGAAGATCGGCCGCAAGCTCGACCTCGTGTACACGTACCACGACATGTCGGGGAGCGCGGCGGACGGCGAACTCCTCACCGCCGACGAGCGGGAACTCGGCCGCGAGCGGCTCCTCATGCTGGCCTGGGAGTCCACCGTGTGGACCGAGAAGCACCACGCCGGCTGGACCGAGCGGCAGCTCGGCTGGAAGAACATCGCCTCCGGGCGGTACGACGCCTCCGTCATCGACCCGCAGGCCCGGCGGATCAAGGAGTACGGCAAGCGGGTCTTCTTCTCCTTCGACCAGGAGGCCGACTTCCGCATCCCCGAGGGCGCGGGGACCCCCGAGGAGTACGTCGCCGCCTACCGCCACCTCCACGACCGCTTCGAGAAGCTGGGCGTCACCAACGTGGTGTGGGTGTGGACGGTCTCCGGCTGGCTCGGCAACGCCGCGACGATGAAGGCGCTCTACCCGGGCGACGACTACGTCGACTGGATCGGCATGGACCAGTACAACTACTACCTCTGCCACAAGTCGCCGGACTGGCTCGACTTCGACCGGAGCCAGCGGCCCGGCTACGACTGGCTCCGGAAGAACATCTCCGACGACAAGCCGATCATGTTCTCCGAATTCTCCACCGCCCCCGACCCCGAGCGGCCCGAGCGGCAGCGCGACTGGTACGCCGCGATCCCGGGGACGGCGCCGACCCTGCCGGAGGCACGGGCGTACGTGCACTGGAACCGGGCCGTGCCCGGGCCCGGCTGCGACTTGACCGTCGACTCCGGTCCCGCCCTGGAGGGCTACCGGATCGCCGGGCGGGACCCGTACTTCCGGCAGGACGTGCCGGACCGCTGACCCGCGCCCGGGGGCCGCGCCCGGGGGCCGCGCCCGGGGGCTCAGCGGCGTCCCGACGTCAGCCCCCGGAAGGCGCACACCGCCATCGTGCCGCCGGCCAGCCCCAGGAAGAGCGGGAGCGGAGCCGTGGCGAAGGCCTGCTGGCCCGCCCAGCCCGCCCAGACCAGGACCCACACCACACCGGCGGTGACCCGCGCGCCCACCCCGACCACCCGCAGCAGCACGGCCGTCAGGAGCAGGCTCAGGGCCTGCAGCGCGATCGGGACGACCGCCCGCTCGACGCCTTCGCCCAGGAGCGCCGCCCCGGGACCCGCCGCGTCGGCGGGCCGCAGGCCGAGCAGCGGCGGGGCCGTGTGCAGGGCCAGGAAGGTGGCGAGCAGGACCGCCGCGGCGAACGCGGGGCGGAAGAGGCGGAGTCCGACGGCGGCGCCCTGGAGGGCGACCAGGAGCAGCCCGGCGAGGAGGGTGACCGCGGGCAGGGCGGTGAGCAGTCCGGTCCCGGACAGCGTCGCCACGTCGAGCTCGCCGGACCGGGCGAGCGGGAACCAGAAGAGACCGGCCGCCAGGCCGAGCGCCGGCCACAGCCAGGTCCCCCACCGGTCGGGCGCGTCCGGTGCCTCCGGCCGGGACGCCGGGGGCGGCAGGGGCCGGGCGAGCGGGCCCGCGGGCGCCTCGTCGCGCTGCCGCGGTACGTACACGGGGATGCCGAAGGCCGGCGTCACCGACTCGTGCGCACCGCGCAGATAGGCGCTCTCCCGCGCCCAGTTGGTGCCGTACCCGTCCTCCTCGCGCTCCTTCACCCGGGCCGCGGCCCGGGGGCGTTCGGCCGGGGTCCGCCCCTTCAGGGTGGCCCGCAGGCCCGGCACGCAGGCCACCGCCATCAGGGTCATCGCGCCGAGGACGGCGATACCGGCCCCGCTGATGCCGTACGGGCCGAGCAGCACGGCCGCGCTGCCGAGCACGAGGACGCACATCGCGCCCTGGAGGACGGCGAGCATGCCCGTACGGCCCTGGACCCGCAGCACGCCGATGTAGAGCTCCACGGCGACCCGGGGCAGCGCCGCGGCGGCGAGGAGCCGCAGCACGGTGGAGCCGTTGTCCTGGTAGCCCTGGCCGAAGGGGGCCAGGATCAGCGGCGCGAAGACGACGAGGACGAGCACGACGGGGACGAGCAGCAGCACCATGCGGCGCAGCGCGCCCCGCACGCCCTCGGCGAGGGACTCGGGGCTGTGCGAGGCGTGCGCGGTGAGCGAGGAGGCCATGTTGATGGCCATGAACTCCATGGTGCCGCCGACGGTGTACGCCGTGTAGAAGAAGGCGTTGTGGGCGGCGTCGAAGCGGACGGCGACCATCACCGGCAGCAGGCTGATCATGATGAGGCTGAAGAACGCCCCGACGGAGTCACCGGCGATGAACCGGCCGATCTCCCGCATGCCCGGCGGTTCGCGGTCCCGGTCGGCGCGGGCCTGCTGGGGGATGAGCCGGCGGAACACCAGCCAGCCCAGCGGCAGGACGGAGAGCACGATCGCCGCCGCCCAGGAGACGAAGACGCCGAGGACCGGCACGGAGGCCGCGAGCAGGACGAGCAGGACGAGCTTGCCCAGCGAGAAGACGGCGTTGCCGACGGGGACCCAGAAGGCCCGTCTCAGGCCGGTGAGCACCCCGTCCTGGAGGGTGAGCAGGGCCCAGCCGACGGCGGACGCGGTGAAGAAGATCCCGGCGGACAGGGTGCCGAGCGGGGCGTACGAGGGTCCCCACAGGTCGATGGTGAGCAGGAAGATCCCGCAGGCCACGGTGACGACGACCGTGCTGAACAGGTACAGGCGCACGACCAGAGGGCCGGTGGCGCGGCCGGCCCGGGGGACGTAGCGGACGACCGCGCCGGACAGGGTGGTCGCCGTGATCGAGGCGAGCATCCGCTGCGCGGCGATGGCTGCGGAGCCCTGGCCGACGGCCTCCTCCGAGTAGTAGCGGGCGGCGATCAGCCAGAAGCCGAGGCCGAGGGCCGCCGAGACGCCGGTGGAGAGCATCAGTGCGTAGGCGTTGCGGAACATGGAGTTCTCGGCGGAGCCGGACTCGGAGTGCGGGTCGGAGCCGGAGCCGGAGTGCGGGTCGATGCCCGAGCCCGAGCCCGAGCCCGAGCCGGAGCCCGAGTGCGGGTTGAAGCCGGAGCCCGAGCCCGAGCCCGGGTGCGGGTCGGAGTCCGGCCCCTTCCCGCCGCCCGCCCCGGCCGACGCCGGTCCGTACCCCGTCGTGCCCGCCATGCCTGTCGTTCCTGTCGTTCCTGTCGCGTCGTCCCGGTCGGACCCCCGCAGCCGTACCGTCTCCGTCACCGTGACCCGCCGGGGACCATCGACGGGCGGGCCGGGCGGATTCCGGCGCCGCGCAGGACCGCGACCGCCTCGGCCGCGCGGCGCGGGTCCACCGGCAGCGCGTGCCGGGCGAACCAGGCGGCCGGTTCCGGCGCGGGCGAGGGGTCCGTGAAGGACTCTCCCGCGTAGCTGTCGAGCGGCGGGTCGTAGAGGTAGCCGGTGGTGATCCGGCGCCGGGCGAGGGCGACGACGGCCGCGTCCCGGTCGTCGACGAGCAGCGGCACCCGGTAGAGCGGCTGCGCCGGCGTCCCGGCCTCGGGTTCCTCGGGCATCCCGCCCGGGAACGCCTCCGCCGTGCCGTACTCGCCCGCCAGCAGCAGGGCGGTGCCCGCCCGGTGGGCGTCGAGGACGTCGTCGAGCCGGCCGAACCTGCGGGTGGTGCGGCGGAGCCGGCCAGCTCCGGGCCGCAGCCGGTAGTCGTGCATGTCGACCCGGACCCAGGAGTGGAAGGGTTCGAGCGCGGGCGCCGCCGTGAGGGCCCGGGTCAGCTCCTCGGCGCGGAGCGGCATCCGGATCTCCTCCCGTTCCTCCAGGCCGAGCCGCCGGACGGCCGCCCGCGCGGCTCCGACCAGGCGCAGTCCGCGCAGCGCGGACTCGGCGTACGGCCGTACGAGGTGGGCGAGTTCGGCGGTGGGGCGGGTCGGGTGCAGCAACGCGTCGCGGGCGGAAGCGAGTTCCTCGCGCAGGGCCGGGTCGGCGAGGGCCAGGAAGCCGCCGGTCTTGGCGCCGGTGTGCTTGGAGAGGCTGAAGACGGACGCCTCGCCGTACGTGCCGACCGGGCGCCCGCCGACGGTGGAGCCGATCGCGTGGGCCGCGTCCTCGATCAGCGGGATGCCGAGCCGGTCGCAGTGGCCCCGCAGCTCCGGAGCCGGGTCGGGGTTCCCGTACAGATTGGTGGTGAGGACGGCGGAGAGGTCCCGCCAGACGGGCTCGGGCACGGCGGCGGTGTCGATCGAGCCGTCCCGGGGGTCGAGCGGTGCCTGGACGGGGCGGAGCCCGGCGGCCAGGACGACGAAGAAGATGACGTCGTCGTTGACCGGTGACATCAGGACCTTGCCGCCGGGCCGGCACCAGTGCCGCAGCGCGAGGTAGAGCCCGAAGCGGCACGACGGCACGTAGAGGCACTCCCTGCCCCCGAGCCGGCCGCGCATGCGTTCTTCCAGTTCCGCGTACGCAGAAAACATGTGATTCCCCCCTGAACCCCCGGGCTCAATGTGGCCCATTCCGGATGCCGCGTCAACAAGACGCCCCCGTCGCGCGGTTGGTCGCGCGAGCTGCCGCGGGAGTGGCTCGGGGCGCGGCATGCGGAAGGGCCCGTCACGGGTCGGAAGACCGTGGACGGGCCCTTTCCGCAGCCATTTTGGCGGCTCGGGGAAGCCGGTGGAGGTCATTCCTCCAGAGTGAGGCCGCGGCGCAGGGTGGCGAGGGTGCGGGAGAGCAGCCGGGACACGTGCATCTGGGAGATGCCGAGCTCCGTGCCGATCTCCGACTGGGTCATGCCGGAGACGAAGCGGAGCGAGAGGATCTGCCGGTCGCGGGCGGGCAGCGAGGCGATCATCGGCTTCAGGGAGGCGATGTACTCGATCCCGGTGAGGCCGTGGTCCTCGTAGCCCAGCCGGTCGGCGAGCGTGGCCTCGCCGCCGGGGCCCTCCTCCTCGTCGGGCTGCGCGTCGAGCGAGCTCGCGGTGTACGCGTTGCTCGCGGCCATGCCCTCGACGACCTCCTCCGGCGGGATGCCGAGCTCCTCGGCGAGTTCGGCGACGGTCGGCGCGCGGTCGAGGCGCTGGGAGAGGGCGTCGCCCGCCTTGGCGAGCTCGAGCCGCAGCTCCTGGAGCCTGCGCGGCACGTGCACGGACCACGAGGTGTCGCGGAAGAAGCGCTTGATCTCGCCGATGATCGTGGGCATCGCGAAGGTGGGGAACTCCACGCCGCGGGTGAGCTCGAAGCGGTCGATCGCCTTGATGAGGCCGATGGTGCCGACCTGGACGATGTCCTCCATCGGCTCGCTGCGGGTGCCGAAGCGGGCGGCGGCGAACCTGACGAGGGCCAGATTGAGTTCGACGAGGGTGTTGCGGACGTACGCGTGGTCGTGGGTGCCCTCTTCGAGCTCGGCGAGCCGGGCGAAGAGCTGCTTCGACAGGGAGCGCGCGTCGACGGGGCCGATGCCGTCGAGCGGCCGGTCGATCGGGAGCGCGAGCGCCAGGTCGTGCGGGAGTGCGTGCGCGGGCTCGTGGGAGAGCGCGGCATGGTGGTCGAGCGAGTGGTCCGGGGGGACTTCTGCCGACGGCGCGTCGGGGGTACGCGGGGCGTCGAGCCGGGGTGACATGGGTCTCCTTCGTGGGTTCTTGCTGCGGTTTGCGGCGCCTCCGAGGCCGGTCGTGTCGGGTGTTCCCTCCTAGCCCTACCTGCTCGGCGGTGAAGGTCGCAAGTATCGATAATCCGGTTTGTCCCTTATGTGGTGGACCTCGTGTGCATCGGAGGGCGTCCCGCTTGTAGGGTTCGAGGCACGTCAGTCGGCATCCGCGAGAGCGAAAGAGGCACGGCCATGGACCGCGAGAACATCGGCAGCGCACCGCCCGCGCGGTTGCGGGTCGAAGTCCGGACCGTGGACCGGACCGAGATCCTCGCCCCGGTGGGTGAGCTCGATCACTACACCGCCGAACTGCTGCGCTCCCCCCTGGACCAGGCGCTGGACGAGGGCCGCTCGCGACTCGTCGTCGACTGCTCGGGTCTGGAGTTCTGCGACTCGACCGGGCTCAACGTGCTCCTCGGCGCCCGGCTGAGGGCGGACGCCGCCGGTGGCGGCGTCCATCTCGTCGGGATGCGGCCCGCGGTGGCCCGGGTGTTCCACATCACGGGCGCGGAGGTCGTCTTCACCGTGCACGAGACGCTCGCCACGGCCCTGCCCGGCTGACCCCCGGCCGGGCCCGCCCCCACGTCCCGGCTCCGCACCGCCCGCACGTCCTGCCCTCTGTCCCGTCGATCGGTGAGGTGAAGCGCTGATGGACCAAGCTTCCGACGTCCGTACGCTCGCCCTCGGCGAGACGAGCGGCACGGTGCCGCTCGCCCGTGACTTCACGCGGTCCGCGCTCCAGGAGTGGGGCTGGCTGCCGGCCGCCACCGCCGACCGCAGGGCCGCCGCCGAGGACGTCCTGCTCGTCGTCTCCGAGCTCGTCACCAACGCCTGCCTGCACGCCGAGGGCCCCGAGCGCCTCCGCGTCCTGCGGCTGCCCAAGGCCCTGCGCCTCGAAGTCACCGACCGGGGCGCCGGAACTCCCGCGCCCCGCACCCCGCACCGGGCCGGGCGCCCCGGCGGCCACGGCATGTTCATCGTCCAGCGGCTCTGCCTCGACTGGGGCATCGAGCGCACCCCCGGCGCCCCCGGAAAGACCGTCTGGGCCGAACTCTCCGCACCCGCCTAGGACTTTCACCGTCTCTCTTCTTCCCTCCGCAAGGCCCCGGGCGTACCTTGACGCCCAATCTGAAAGACCGTCAGTTCCATTGCGGTGAGGGGTGCTCGGGGTGTCCAAGGAGCCGAACCGGAGGAGAACGACCGCCGCGCTCGCGGCGGCGGTCGCGGTGGCGGGCGCGACCGTGCTCGCCGGCGCGCCGACCGCCCAGGCGGCCGTCGTCGACGTCGACTACGCCTGCGAGACGAAGATCGGGCCCAAGGGCGCCGTCTCGCCCGTCGACATCAAGGCCGTCAAGAACGGCAGCGCGTACACGATCACGATGGCGTTCGAGAAGGGCGTCTCCGACAGCCCGGTCGAGCTGCCCAAGGGCGTCATGACCCCGCGCGCCGACCTCGTCCTCGGCGGCGCGGACTCCGGCACCGTCAAGGTCAAGGGAACGCCGAACACCGCCGCCATCCCGCCCGACACCCCGATCAGGATCGGCACGCTGACGGGCACGTACACCCCGAAGAAGAACGGCAAGGTGACCTTCACGGCCGGAACCCTGACCGTCCACGCGCTCGGCATGGACGCGGCCGTCTGCACCCCGAAGAACAACCCGAAGCCCGCCCTCGAACTGGAGGTGACGGGACTCTCCGGCGGCTCCGACACCCCGCCGCCCGCCGACACGGGCGACGAAGGCGACGGCGGGAACACGGGCGCCGAACTGCCCAGGACCGGCCCGCTCGACTCCGCCATGGCCCTCGGCACCCTCGGCGGCACCGTCCTCCTCACCGGCGCGGCCGGAGTCCTCTGGCTCACGCGGCGCACGGCTCGCTGATGCGGACGGCGGCGCGCACCGGACTCGTGGCCGCCGCGACCGCCCTCGTCGGCGCGGTCGCGGCGGTGCCCGCGGGCGCCCGGACCGCGGCCCCCGTCCCCCTCCGGGCCGCGGCCTCCGCCGACGCCCCGGCCTCCTGGACGGCGGCGCCCGCCGCCGGGCGGCCGTACGCCTATCTGGAGGGCCCCGCGGGCAGCGTCCTCCAGGACACCCTGTCGCTGACCAACCCGGGCGCCCGGCCGCTCACGGTCCGGCTCAGCGGGCAGGGCGCACCGGTGTCCTTCGCCGCCCGGACGGTGACCGTGCCCGCCAGGACCCGGGCGGACGTGCCCTTCGCGGTGACCGTCACCGCGGACACCCCGCCCGGTGAGCACCGGGGGACGGTACGGGCCTCGGCGGCCGGCCGGGAGGCACGCGTCGACCTGCGGCTGCGGGTCAGCGGACCGCGGCTCGCCGCGCTGACCGTCGAGGACGTCCACGTCGACACCACGACCGGCGCCCTCCGCTACACCCTGGTCAACCGGGGCACCACCGTCCTCGCCCCGCACCTCGCGGTGCGCGCCGAAGGCGTCCTCGGCACCGTCCTCGACCGGCCGGGCCGGCCCCTGCCGCTCACCCTGAGGCCCGGTCAGCGGGCCACCCGTACCGAAGCCTGGCCCGACCCGCCGGCCCTCGACTCCGTCACCGTCCGGCTGACCGCCACCGCCGAGGGCGCGGCCCCGGCCACCGCCCGCGCAGAGGCCTCGTTCGCCTCCGGCCCGGCGCTCGCGGGGGCGGCAGGACTGCTGCTGCTCGCGGCGGGCGGCGGCGGATACGCGGTACGGCGGCGCGGCAGGTCCCGTACCCAGCGAGCCCCGGCGGGAGTGCGCACATGAGGTGGATACGTACAGCGGCGGCGCTCGTGACCGTGCTCGCCCTCGGCCTCCTCCCGGCCGCCCCCGCCCTCGCGGCCCCCGGTCCCGCCGTCGAGCTCTCCCAGGCGGAGGGCGGCAAGGGCGGCGAGGTCACCGTCAGCGGCAGCGGCTGGAAGCCGGGCGCGCTGCTCATGCTGCTGATCTGCGGCCAGGCCGCGCCCGGCAAGGGCGTCATCGGCGGCACCAACTCCTGCGCCAACACCGACGGCCGGGCCGCCACCGTCGACGCCCGCGGCGCCTTCAGCGTGAAGCTCCCGGTCGCCGAACCGCCCAAGCCCTGCCCCTGCGTGGTGCACGTCGCCGGGGTGACCGGACAGCAGGACGCCGTCGACCGGGAGTTCACCGTCGCCGGGCACCCCGTGGCGCCGCTCCCCGAGGCCTCCGGCGACGGGCGGCTCGCCGTCCTCGCCGCCGTACGCCTCGACGGCTCCAGCGGCCTCCTCACCTGGTTCGGGGCGCCGCCGAGCCGCGAGATCGTCTTCACCGTCGGCAACCTCGGCTCCGCCCCCGTGAAGGACCCGGTCTTCCAGGTCGGCTCCAGCCACGGCGTGTTCGCCCCGCAGTACGAGGAGCGGCAGTGGCGCGGCACGATCGCCCCCGGAAAGAAGGCCCTGGTCCGGCTCCCCGTCGAACTGACGGCGGGCGCCCACGGCGACTACCAGGTCTCCGTGCGGTACGCGGGCAAGGTCCTGGTCGAGCAGCCGTGGGGGGTCGGCAGGCCCTGGGGCGTGACGCTCTTCTGGCTGCTGCTCGCCGTGGTCGTCCCGGCGGCGCTGTTCCGGATCGGGATGGCCGTGGTGGACCGCGTCCGCCCGGCGACGGCCCCCGCCCGGCTCCGGCCCCGGCCGCGCGCCCGGCCCCGGACCACGCCCCTGGCCCGGCTCCGCACCCGTGCCCCCGGCCCCGCGCGCGACACCGCGCCCCGGGGCCCGGGGGACGACGAACCGACCGCGGCCCTGCCGTGGTTCAGTCCTGACTCCGCACCGTCAGCCCCAGAGAGCAGCCCGACGACGAAGGGACATGCGTGAGTACGCAACGGAGGATGAGCGCGGCCGGAGTCGCGCTGATGCTCGGCGGCGCGGGGATCATGATTTCCGCCGGCCCCGCCCAGGCCGCCGAGGTCTCGTACAAGACGGAGTGCATCCCGCCGTCCATCTCCGGGCTTCCGCCCGTGCAGGGCACGACGAAGGTGCTGATCACGGCACCGGCGGAGGCCAAGGTCGGCGACGAGGTCGAGATCGTCTGGAAGACGGTCCAGGCCGCCTCGAAGAACCCCGACGTGCTCGACCTCGGCGCGGACACGGTGAGGCCGACCGGCGTCCTCACCGTGGGCGGCGCGGGGACCGGCACCGTCGCGATGGAGGGGCCCCGGCAGAACCCGCCGATCCCCAAGAACAGCCCGATGGTGCTGCCCGAGATGAAGGGGAAGCTGAAGCTGACGAAGGCGGGCGAGATCACGCTCACGCCCGACAAGTACACGATCAACGTGTCCAAGCCGCTGTCGACGGACACGAAGTGCGCCCCGAAGGAGACGGTGCCGGTCGCGGCCACGATCAAGGTCACGGCCGGCGGCGGCGGGACGACGACGGGCGGCAGCACCACGGGCGGTTCGACCACGACCGGCGGTTCGACCACCACGGGCGGCTCGACCACGACCGGCGGTTCGACCACGACCACCGGCGGTTCGACCACGACCGGCGGCTCCTCGACCTCGTCCTCCGGCGGCTCCGGCTCCGGCTCGGCCTCCGGCGGATCCTCCGGCTCCGGCTCCGGGTCGGCCTCCGGCGGATCCTCCAGCGGCGGCGCGAGCGGCGGGGGCGGCGGTGAGACGTCCTTCCCCGGCAAGGAGGTCGCCGTCACGTTCGGCTGCACGGCACCCGGCCCCGACTCCATCAACGGCAAGGTGACGATCGACGCCAAGAAGAACGGCGGTGTGTACGACCTCACGGTCAGGACGGCCAAGGGCGTCATGAACAGCCCCGCGGCCCTCCCCGCGGGCGCCCTGAAGGGCTCCATGGCGGTCAGGATCGGCGGCGCCGACAGCGGCACCGTGAACGTCTCCGGGCCCCCGAACCCCACCGCGCTGAAGCTGGGCGACCCGGTGAACCTGCCGGACATGAAGGGCGTGTACAAGCCCGGAGCGACCGGGAAGTCCACGCTCAGCCCCGGCACGCTGACCATCAAGGTCACCCTCGGCAGCTCGAACCTGGAGATCCCGTGCCAGGTGAAGGGCGCCGTCAAGGCCTCCCTCGAACTGGACACGAGCAAGCAGGCGGGCGGCGCGTCGGGCGGCGGCGACGGCAGCGGCTCGGGCTCGGGCAGCGGGTCGGGATCCGGCAGCGGCTCCGGATCCGGCGGCTCCGACGGCGGGAACCTCGCCGAGACCGGCGCCGAGAGCGACGGCGCCCTGCGCGCCCTCGCCCTCGTCGCCGGCACGGTGATCCTGCTCGGCGGCGCCGTGTTCACCTTCACCCCGTGGGCGCGCCTCAGGCGCTGACGCGGGGCCGGAAACGGCGGAGGGCCGCCGCACCGATCCGGTGCGGCGGCCCTCACGGCCGTACGGGGGAGGTCAGTGGACGCTGCCCATGAGCCCCTGGACCTTCTTGCGGTACATGTAGATCGCGAAGCCCGCGAGGACCGCGAGGCTCGCTTCCATCGCGATGATCCCTGTGCCGTTGAGGTCCACGCCGGCCAGCGAGAGCAGACCCGTGGTGCAGTCGCCCGCGGTGACGGCGAGGAACCACACGCCCATCATCTGGGAGGCGTACTTCTGCGGCGCCATCTTCGTCGTGACGGAGAGGCCGACCGGGGAGAGGCACAGCTCACCGATGGTCTGGATCATGTAGATCGAGACCAGCCACATCGGGGAGACCTTGTCGCCGCCACCGGCCATGTTCATCGGGACGATGAAGACGAAGAAGGACGCGCCGACCAGGACCAGGCCCATCGCGAACTTCACGATGGTGTTCGGCTCCTGGTTCTTGCGGGCCAGCCACAGCCACAGCCAGGCGAAGACCGGGGCCAGCGCCATGACGAACAGCGGGTTCAGCGACTGGTACCAGGTGGCCGGGAAGCCCAGGCCGAAGACGGTGTCGGCGGTCTTGTCGTCCGCGAACAGCGACAGCGTCGAGCCACCCTGGTCGTAGATCATCCAGAAGACGGCGGCGGCGACGAAGAACCAGATGTAGCCGGTCATCTTCGACTGCTCGGTCTTGTCGAGGTCCTTGTCGCGCTTGATGCGGACCAGGACGGCGACCGGGATGATCAGACCGGCGAGGGTGATCGGGACCAGGGCCCAGTTCAGGGTGTACACGCCCAGGGCGACGACGACGCCGTAGAACGCGGCGGCGAGGACGACGACCAGGGAGACCTTGACCAGGATGCTCTTGCGCTCGGCCGGGGAGAGCGGGTTCGGGACGACGTTGCTCTTCGGGCTCAGGCTCTTCGTGCCGACGAGGAACTGGATCAGGCCCAGACCCATGCCGAGCGCGGCGAGCGCGAAGCCGAGGTGCCAGTTGACCTTCTCGCCGACGGTGCCGACCACGAACGGCGCCACGAAGGCACCGAGGTTGATGCCGACGTAGAACAGCGTGAAGCCGCCGTCGCGGCGCGGGTCGTCCGGGCCGTCGTAGAGGTGGCCGACCATCGTGGAGATGTTGGCCTTGAGCAGACCCGAGCCGGCCGCGACGAGCGCCAGGCCGACGAAGAACATCGCCTGACCGGGGATCGCGAGCGAGGCGTGGCCCGCCATGATCACGAAGGCGGCGATGGTGACGGTCTTGCGGGCGCCCCAGACGCGGTCACCGAACCAGCCGCCGGGCATGGCCATCAGGTAGACCATCGAGACGTAGACGGAGTAGATCGCCGTCGCCGTCGCCGCGGTCATGGCGAGGCCGCCACCCTGGCTGCCGGTCGCGGCGTCCGCGCCGCCGGAGACCAGGTACAGAACGAGAAGTGCCCGCATGCCGTAGTAGGAGAAGCGCTCCCACATCTCGGTCATGAAGAGGGTGGCCAGGCCGCGGGGGTGGCCGAAGAACGTCTTCTCGGAACCGGGGGTTCCGGCCGAAGCCGTCGTCAGGCTGGACGCCATGTCGATCCTTGCTCTGTCGGGACGCGCGCCTTGTGAGCGTGGTGCGCCCGGTGGGGGAGGCCGGCACCGGCGGAGTCGGAGTGGACTCCACCGGGATCCACGCCCCGGGAGATGCGTCTTCGCGTCCCGGGACCCGGCCCACAGGTCATTCACTGTCCTCAAGGTTCGGCTGAGCCGACCTCACGCAGAAAGAGGACCTTGGCGCGCGAAGCTGGCCAAAGGTCCCCGATTACCGCTACAGACGTCGAGCCACCATACGACACGACAGTGCCGGATATGGAAGGACTTGAGAGATGGATCACAGGTGACACCGCAACCGCGCGGGGTCATTCGAAGGTCATGTGCAAGATACCCACAAGATCCCCAGGGTTCCTCCGCTCCCCGTGGATCACGCCCCGGGCGCCCGCCCGTGCGGACTACCATCACCCCATGACCCGTGTACTGCTCGCCGAGGACGACGCATCCATCTCGGAGCCGCTGGCCCGCGCCCTGCGGAGAGAGGGGTACGAGGTCGAGGTCCGCGAGGACGGCCCGACCGCCCTCGACGCCGGCCTGCAGGGCGGCGTGGACCTGGTCGTGCTCGACCTGGGCCTGCCCGGCATGGACGGCCTGGAGGTCGCCAGGCGGCTGCGCGCCGAGGGCCACACGGTCCCGATCCTGGTGCTCACCGCCCGCGCCGACGAGGTCGACACGGTCGTGGGGCTCGACGCGGGCGCCGACGACTACGTCACCAAGCCGTTCCGGCTCGCCGAACTCCTCGCCCGCGTCCGGGCGCTGCTCCGGCGCGGCTCCACCGAGCCGGTCGTCGCCCCCTCCACCCACGGCGTACGGATCGACGTCGAGTCGCACCGGGCGTGGATGGGCGACGAGGAGCTCCAGCTCACGGCCAAGGAGTTCGACCTGCTGCGGGTCCTGGTCCGCGACGCGGGCCGGGTCGTCACCCGCGACCAGCTGATGCGCGAGGTCTGGGACACCACCTGGTGGTCCTCCACGAAGACCCTGGACATGCACATCTCCTGGCTCCGCAAGAAGCTCGGCGACGACGCGGCGAACCCCCGCTACATCGCCACGGTCCGGGGTGTCGGCTTCCGTTTCGAGAAGAGCTAGGGACGGCCCGTAAGGTCGGGAGCGTCTCCCGTTCCCGCCCGGAGGGCAACCGTGCGTCGCCGTCTCATCAACTCCACCCTCGCCGTCGTCCTTGTCGTCATCGCCGTCTTCGGCGTCTCCCTGGTCATCGTGGAGACCCGCACCATCTCCAGCAGCGCCCAGGAGAGCGTGGACCTGGAAGCCCTCCGCATCGTCTCGATCGTCGACAGCCGCCTCATCGGCGGCGAGCCGGTGAACCCGGACATCCTGGCCGAGCAGGGCGGCGTCAAGCGGTACGCCCAGATCCACATCCCCGGCCGCGACACCATCGAGATCGGCACCCGCCCGGAGGGCGACGTCACCCGCGGCGTCGCCGAGGGCGAGCGGGGCGAGACCGTGGTCGTCGAGGAGTCCCGCTCGGCGGTCACCGCCGAGGTCGGCCGCACCCTCATGATCATCGGCGCGGTCGCGCTGCTCGCCGTCATCGCCGCCGTCCTCCTCGCCGTACGGCAGGCCAACAAGCTCACGTCCCCGCTCACCGACCTCGCGGAGACCGCCGAGCGCCTCGGCTCCGGCGACCCGCGGCCCCGGCACAAGCGGTACGGGGTGCCCGAGCTGGACCGCGTCGCGGACGTCCTGGACGCCTCCGCCGAGCGCATCGCCCGGATGCTGACCGCCGAGCGCCGGCTGGCCGCGGACGCCTCGCACCAGCTCCGCACGCCCCTCACCGCCCTCTCCATGCGCCTGGAGGAGGTCGCGCTCGCCGACGACCTGGACACGGTCAAGGAGGAGGCGACGATCGCGCTCACCCAGGTCGAGCGGCTCACCGACGTCGTCGAGCGGCTGCTCACGAACTCCCGCGACCCGCGCACCGGCTCCGCCGTCGCCTTCGACCTCGACGAGGTCGTCAAGCAGCAGATCGAGGAGTGGCGGCCGGCCTACCGCAGCGCGGGGCGGGCCATCGTCCACTCCGGCAAGCAGGGCATGCGGGCCGTCGGCACCCCGGGCGCGGTCGCCCAGGTCCTCGCCGCCCTGATCGAGAACTCGCTCATGCACGGCGGCGGCACGGTCGCCCTGCGGACCCGCGTCACCGGCAACCAGTCGGTGATCGAGGTCACCGACGAGGGGCCGGGCGTCCCGGCGGACCTCGGCGCCCGGATCTTCGAGCGCGCGGTCAGCGGACGCAGCTCCACCGGCATCGGCCTGGCGGTCGCCAGGGACCTCGCGGAGGCGGACGGCGGCCGCCTGGAGCTCCTCCAGCAGCAGCCGCCGGTCTTCGCGCTGTTCCTCAGCCGGGAGGTCCGCAGCGTCTCGGACCCGCAGCGGGAGCGCCCCGTCCGGTAGGGGCGACCGCTCGCCCACGGGCACGAGGAAACCCCTGGCCGGTCCCGCCGGCCAGGGGTTTCGGGGTGCTGGGGGAGCAGCGGCTCAGACGCGGTCGGGCTGCCGCTGGGGCGTCTGCCGCGGCGCCTGCTCCAGGAACGATTCGGCGGTCTGCACCGCCTCCTTCGCCGGCAGCGCGCGGAACACCCAGGTGCGGTACGACCAGAAGCGGAACAGCGTCCCGATCCCGATGCCGAAGAACTTGAAGAAGTTGCTCGCGAGCGGGCCGTCCCAGCCGAAGCCGTACGTCGCCGCGTAGAGCACACCGTTCTCGATGACCATGCCGACGACGCTGAACAGCAGGAACAGCGACATCTCCTTGGTGCGCCCGGACTTGTCCCGGTCACGGTAGGTGAAGTAGCGGAACCCCACGTAGTTGAAGACGATCGCGACCACGGTGGCGATCAGGCTGGCCCGGACCATCGGGATGTCCGTGGCGCCCCGGACGATGTTGAAGACGCCGAGGTTCACCAGGACGCCGAGACCGCCCACCACCCCGAACTTGGCGACTTCCCGGGCGAGCCGGTCGAGTCGCGTGCGCAGCGCGCCGGGTTCACTCATGGTGATGGCTCTGTCCCGTCCGTCCGGATGACGTCCGGGTGACGTCAACCCAACCATGCTAACCAGCGCTCCTGTCACCCGCCCGTGTACCTCGGAAACCGCTTCCGAACCGGCTCCCCACCAGCGTCGTTCTTGTGCCAAACCACAGCCGGACGAGTGTTCACCGATGGTGCGGATACCCTAAGAGGGTGACGTTCCCGGTAGTCGGCATGGTCGGTGGCGGTCAGCTCGCCCGAATGACCCACGAGGCGGGCATCCCCCTCGGCATCAAGTTCAAGCTCCTCAGCGACACCCCGCAGGACTCTGCGGCGCAGGTGGTGAGCGAGGTCGTCATCGGCGACTATCGCGACCTGGCTACGCTGCGTGACTTCGCGCGCGGATGTGACGTGATCACCTTCGATCACGAGCACGTCCCCACGGAGCACCTGCGGGCCCTGGAGGCGGACGGCATCCCCGTCCGCCCCGGGCCCGACGCGCTGGTGCACGCCCAGGACAAGGGGGTGATGCGCGCGAAGCTCGACGAGATCGGCGTACCCAGCCCCCGGCACCGCATCGTGGCGGACCCCGGGGACGCGGAGGCCTTCGCCGCCGAGGTCGGGGGCTTCCCGATCATCCTCAAGACGGTCCGCGGCGGCTACGACGGCAAGGGCGTCTGGTTCGTCCGGAAGCCCGAGGACGCCCGCGATCCCTTCCTGGCGGGTGTCCCGGTCCTCGCCGAGGAGAAGGTCGACTTCGCGCGCGAGCTCGCCGCGAACATCGTCCGCTCCCCGCACGGCCAGGCCGTCGCCTACCCGGTCGTCGAGTCCCGGCAGGTCGACGGCGTCTGCGACACGGTGATCGCACCCGCGCCCGACCTCGACGGCGAGCTCGCGGGGCAGGCGCAGGAGCTGGCCCTCCGCATCGCGAAGGAGCTCGGCGTCGTCGGCCACCTGGCCGTCGAGCTGTTCGAGACCACGGACGGCCGCATCCTCGTCAACGAACTGGCGATGCGCCCGCACAACTCCGGCCACTGGACCCAGGACGGCGCGATCACCTCGCAGTTCGCCAACCACGTCCGGGCGGTCCTCGACCTGCCCCTCGGCGATCCGCGCCCGCGCGCGACGTGGACCGTGATGTGCAATGTCCTGGGCGGCGACTACCCGGACATGTACTCCGCGTACCTGCACTGCATGGCCAGGGACCCGCAGCTCAAGATCCACATGTATGGCAAGGACGTGAAGCCCGGCCGCAAGGTGGGTCACGTCAACACCTACGGCGACGACCTGGACGACGTGCTGGAGCGCGCGCGTCACGCCGCCGGCTACCTGCGAGGAACGATCACCGAGTGACCAGCACGAGCCCCGCCGCAGCGCCCGACACCTCCACCGCCCCCGTGATCGGCATCGTCATGGGATCCGACTCCGACTGGCCCGTCATGGAGGCCGCGGCGCAGGCCCTCGACGAGTTCGAGATCCCCTACGAGGTCGACGTCGTCTCCGCGCACCGGATGCCGCGCGAGATGATCGCGTACGGCGAGGAGGCCGCGGGCCGCGGCATCAAGGCGATCATCGCGGGCGCGGGCGGCGCCGCCCACCTGCCCGGCATGCTCGCCTCCGTCACCCCGCTGCCGGTCATCGGCGTCCCGGTGCCGCTGAAGTACCTCGACGGCATGGACTCGCTGCTCTCCATCGTGCAGATGCCGGCCGGCGTGCCGGTCGCCACGGTCTCCGTCGGCGGCGCCCGGAACGCGGGCCTGCTCGCGGCCCGTGTCCTCGCCGCGCACGACCCCGCACTGCTCGCCCGGATGCGGGAGTTCCAGCAGGAGCTGAACGACCAGGCGACGGAGAAGGGCAAGCGCCTGCGGGCCAGGGTCGAGGGCGCGGACTCGTTCGGCTTCGCCAAGTGAGCGCCGTGGACGGGGCCTCCGGCGGAGCGGCCGGCCGCCTCGCCGAGGCCCGCGAGCTGCTGGCCGGCCACCCCGTCGTCGACGGCCACAACGACCTGCCGTGGGCGCTGAGGGAGCACGTCCGGTACGACCTGGACCGGATGGACATCGGGGCGGACCAGACCGGCGCCCTGCACACCGACCTCGGGCGGCTGCGGGCCGGCGGGGTCGGCGCCCAGTTCTGGTCGGTGTACGTGCCCTGCCGGCTGGCCGGCGACGACGCGGTCAGCGCGACCCTGGAGCAGATCGACATCGTCGACCAGCTCCTGGAGCGGTACGCGGGCGACCTCGCCCCGGCGCTGACGGCCGACGACATGGAGGCGGCCCGCGAGCAGGGCCGCATCGCCTCCCTCAAGGGGGCCGAGGGCGGCCACTCGATCAACAACTCCCTCGCCACCCTGCGCGCCCTGCACACCCTCGGCGTGCGCTACATGACGCTCACCCACAACGACAACAACGACTGGGCGGACTCCGCGACCGACGCGCCCGGCGTCGGCGGGCTCTCCGCCTTCGGCCGTACGGTCGTCCGCGAGATGAACCGCTCGGGCATGCTCGTCGACCTGTCGCACGTCGCCGCGACGACCATGCGGGACGCGCTGGACGCCTCGGCCGCGCCGGTGATCTTCTCGCACTCCTCGGCGCTGGCCGTCTGCGACCACCCGAGGAACGTCCCGGACGACGTCCTGGAGCGGCTGCCCGCCAACGGCGGCGTCGCGATGGCCACGTTCGTGCCCAAGTTCATCCTCCCCGCGGCCGTCGAGTGGACCGCGCGGGCCGACGAGAACCTCCGGGCGCACGGCTTCGACCACCTCGACACGACCGCGGAGGCGATGAAGCTGCACCGCGCCTTCGAGGAGGCGAACCCGCGTCCGATCGCCACCGCCGCCACGGTCGCCGACCACCTCGACCACATGCGCGAGGCCGCCGGCATCGACCACATCGGCATCGGCGGGGACTACGACGGCACGGCCTTCACCCCGGCCGGCCTGGACGACGTCGCCGGCTACCCGAACCTGGTCGCCGAGCTGCTGCACCGCGGCTGGTCGCACCCGGACCTGGCGAAGCTGACCTGGTCCAACGCCGTCCGCGTCCTGCGCGACGCGGAGGCGGTCTCGCGCGACCTGCGGAGCCGTACGGCACCGTCGAACGCGACGATCGACTCCCTGGACACGCCGGTCGCCTGACGAGGTGTGAACGGCCCGGCCCCGGGTCGCGCCGTTCACCCGGACGGCTCAGCCCACCGAGCCCCCGCGCGGGGCCGGTGGCACGGTGGACGGTACTGCCCCGCCCAATTCGGCGGGGCGGTACTGCATCACCGAGCTGGAGTCAGACCATGGCGGAACTGCTAGACGACCATCCCACCCTCTCCACCGTCCCTGCCGCCGCCGGGGAGCCCGCACCCCCCGAACCACCCCCACCGCTCGACGAGACGTCCCGGGCCCGCGCCATCCTGGCGGCGCAGCCCGTCGTCGAGGGACACACCGAACTGCCCCCGAGCCTCGACCCCGAGGACCTTCCGCCCGCCCGCGCGGCGGAGGCCGGAGCCCAGTTCTGGTCGCTGCGCGTCGGACCCGGTGAGGACGCTGCGGGCGTCATCGGGACCCTGCGGCGCATCGACGCCATCCGCGCGCTCGTCGCCGCCTGCCCCGAGGACCTGCGCCTCGCCCACACGACCTCCGAGATGGCCCACGCCCGCAACTGCGGCCGCGTCGCCGCCCTGCTCGGTCCGGTCAGCTGGACGGCGCTCGGTGCCTCCGCCGCGACCCTGCGGGCCTACCACGCCCTGGGCGTACGGGCCGTGAACCTCACCCGCTTCGACCGCTTCGCCCGCGACGCGGTACGGGAGATGAACCGCATCGGCCTGGCCGTGGACCTCTCGGACGCCGACCAGGACACGGTCCGCCGCGCCCTCGCGGTCACCCGCGCCCCCGCCCTGCTCACCAGGGCGGCCCCGGAAGGCCTGCCGGACGACGTCCTGGGCCTGCTCGGCGAGAACGGCGCCGTCTGCATGGTGACCGTGACCGAGGACCCGGCCGCGGTCGCCGACGTCCTGGACCGGGTGCGCGCGGAGGCGGGCGCGCACTGCGTGGGCGTCTCCCACGCCACCGCCCCGGCCGTCGGCTACGTCCCGCTCTTCGCGGAGCTCCTCCGCCGGGACTGGACCGCCCAGGAACTGGTCGGCCTCGCGCACGGCAACGTGACGCGGGCGCTGCGCGAGGCGGAGTTCCTGGCGCGGACGAACCGCATCAGGCCGGCGGCGGCCTGACCGTGTGAACGGAGGAGGGGGCGCCGAAGCCGGCGCCCCCTCCTCCCGTACCGCGGCGTCCTCAGGCGCGCGGGCGACCCATCGCCCGGTACGTCCAGCCGGCCGACCGCCAGCGCGCGGAGTCCAGCGCGTTGCGGCCGTCCAGGATCACCCGCGAGGCGGCGACCTCGGCGAGCGCCGCCGGGTCGAGCTCGCGGAACTCGCGCCACTCCGTCAGGTGCAGCACCACGTCCGCCCCGCGCACCGCTTCGAGGGCGGAATCGGCGTATCCGAGGGTCGGGAAGAGGCGGCGGGCGTTGTCCATGCCCTTGGGGTCGTAGACGGTGACCTGGCCGCCCTGGAGGTGTATCTGACCGGCCACGTTCAGCGCGGGGGAGTCGCGGACGTCGTCCGAGTCCGGCTTGAAGGCGGCGCCGAGGACGGCGACCCGGCGGCCCAGGAAGGTGCTGCCGCCGAGGGCCTCGCGCGCCATCTCGACCATCTGGCCGCGGCGCCGCATGTTGATGGAGTCGATCTCGCGGAGGAAGGTCAGCGCCTGGTCGGCGCCCAGCTCTCCCGCGCGGGCCATGAAGGCCCGGATGTCCTTGGGCAGGCAGCCGCCGCCGAAGCCGATGCCGGCGCGCAGGAACTTGGCGCCGATCCGGTCGTCGTGCCCGATCGCCTCGGCCAGCTTCGCGACGTCGCCGCCGGCGGCCTCGCAGACCTCGGCCATCGCGTTGATGAAGGAGATCTTGGTCGCGAGGAAGGAGTTCGCGGAGGTCTTCACCAGCTCGGCGGTGGGGAAGTCGGTCACCACGAACGGCGAACCGTCGCCGACCGGCCCCGCGTACACCTCGCGCAGCAGCTTCTCGGCCCGCTCGCCCTGGACGCCGACGACGATCCGGTCCGGGTGCAGGGTGTCCTGGACGGCGAAGCCCTCGCGCAGGAACTCCGGGTTCCAGGCCAGCTCCACGCCCTCCGGGAGCACGCCCGCGAGCCGCTCGGCCGAGCCGACGGGCACGGTCGACTTGCCGACGACCAGGGCCCCTTCGCGTACGACCGCGGCGAGGGAGGCGAAGGCGGCGTCCACGTAGCTCATGTCGCAGGCGTACTCGCCGTGCTTCTGCGGGGTGTTCACACAGACGAAGTGCACGTCGCCGAAGGCGCCGACCTCCTCCCAGGAGGTGGTGAAGCGCAGCCGGCCGCTCGAACCCTCGATGCCCGCGACGTGCTTCGCGAGGAGTTCCTCCAGGCCCGGCTCGTACATCGGGACCCGGCCGGAGGACAGCAGCTCGATCTTCTCGGGCACGACGTCGAGCCCCAGGACCTCGAAGCCCAGTTCCGCCATGGCCGCGGCGTGGGTGGCGCCGAGGTAGCCGGTGCCGATCACGGTGATCTTGAGGGCCATGCGGGTCTCCAGTGACGTCGGGCGGAATGCCTGCCCGAGCATAGTCGTGCTCTGGTCCGGGGCCGGGGCACGCCCTACGCTTTGGGTTACTTAACGGTAGTTAGCAACGTGGGAGTGAGTGAGAGTGTCAGGTTCGTCTGATTTCGACCTGTATCGGCCCTCCGAGGAGCACGACATGCTCCGGGAGTCGGTGCGTGCGCTCGCGGAGGCGAAGATCGTGCCGTTCGCCGCGGCGGTGGACGAGGAGGGCCGGTTCCCGCAGGAGGCCCTGGACGCGCTGGTCGCCAACGACCTGCACGCGGTGCACGTGCCGGAGGCCTACGGCGGCGCGGGCGCGGACGCGCTCGCCACGGTGATCGTGATCGAGGAGGTCGCCCGTGCGTGCGGTTCGTCCTCGCTGATCCCGGCGGTCAACAAGCTGGGCTCGCTGCCGGTGATCCTGTCCGGCTCCGAGGAACTCAAGCACCGGTACCTCGGCCCGCTGGCCAAGGGCGACGCGATGTTCTCCTACGCCCTCTCCGAGCCCGACGCGGGCTCGGACGCGGCCGGGATGAAGACCCGCGCCGTGCGCGACGGGGACTTCTGGGTCCTCAACGGCGTCAAGCGGTGGATCACCAACGCCGGCGTCTCCGAGTACTACACCGTGATGGCCGTCACCGACCCCGACAAGCGCTCCAAGGGCATCTCCGCCTTCGTCGTGGAGAAGTCCGACGAGGGCGTGTCCTTCGGGGCCCCGGAGAAGAAGCTCGGCATCAAGGGCTCCCCGACCCGCGAGGTCTACCTCGACAACGTCCGCATCCCCGCGAGCCGCATGATCGGCGCCGAGGGCACCGGCTTCGCCACCGCGATGAAGACCCTCGACCACACCCGCATCACCATCGCCGCCCAGGCCATCGGCATCGCCCAGGGCGCCCTGGACTACGCCAAGGGCTACGTCACCGAGCGCAAGCAGTTCGGCAAGCCCATCGCCGACTTCCAGGGCGTCCAGTTCATGCTCGCCGACATGGCCATGAAGCTCGAAGCGGCCCGCCAGCTCACCTACGCCGCCGCCGCGAAGTCCGAGCGCGTCTCCGCCGGGGGCGACAAGGAGGACCTCACCTTCTTCGGCGCCGCCGCCAAGTGCTTCGCCTCCGACGTCGCCATGGAGGTCACCACCGACGCCGTCCAGCTCCTCGGCGGCTACGGCTACACCCGCGACTACCCCGTCGAGCGCATGATGCGCGACGCCAAGATCACCCAGATCTACGAGGGCACCAACCAGGTCCAGCGCATCGTCATGGCCCGCAACCTCCCGTAGGCACGCGGAAGGGCGCTCCCGCCACCGGGCGGGAGCGCCCCCTGCCGTCCGTCCGACGGGGTCAGCGGTTCGACTCGACCGTGACCTTCTCGTCGTTCTGGATCTGCTGCACGAGCTGCTTCACCTTGGGCATGTCCCACTTCAGGGAGCCCTGCGGCGCGCTGCCCGAGATCGGCATGTTCATGGACTTGCCGTCACCGCTGTTGATGCCCTTCATGGCGAAGAACATCTTCCCGAGGTCGTACAGCGACATGTCCTTGTCCACGATCAGCGTGTCCAGACCGGCGCCCAGCGTCGGGTACAGCGCGAACGGGTTGAGGATCGTGCCCGGCGTCGCCGCCTGGTTGGCCAGGGCGGAGAGGAACTTCTGCTGGTTCTTCGTCCGCTGCAGGTCCGACTCGGCGAAGGCGTACCGGGTGCGGACGAAGGCCAGGGCCTGCTCGCCGTTGAGGGTCTGCGTACCGGCCTGGAAGTTCGCGCCGGACTTCTTGTCCTTGAAGCCCTTCTCGATGTTCAGCTCGACACCGCCGAGCGCGTCGACGATGTTCGCGAAGCCGGCGAAGCCGATCTCGGCGTAGTGGTCGATGCGCAGACCGGTGTTGTACTCGACGGTGCGGACGAGCAGCTCGGGGCCGTCCATCGCGTACGCGGCGTTCAGCTTGGAGCCGCCCCGCGCCGGATACGTCTTGCCCGACTCGGAGCCCACGAAGCTGGGGATCGTCACCCAGGAGTCACGGGGGAGCGAGACCATCGTGTTCCCGCTGGAGCAGGACGCGAGGATCATCATCGAGTCGGTCCGCTTGCCCTCGGCGGAACCGGTGTGGAGCTTCTTCTTCTCCTCGGCCGACATGCCCTCACGGCTGTCGGAGCCGACGATCAGGTACGTCGTGCAGTCGCCCTCGGACGGACGCTCGATGACCTTGGAGAGGTCGACCTCGTTGCGCATCTGCGAGCTGGCCCACGCGTAGGTGCCGATGCCCCAGGCGGTGACGGCGACGACCAGGACGATCGAGCCGACCTTGATGCGCTTGCGCCAGTCCGGGGCGGGACGCCCGGGACCGCCCGCGCCGGGGCCCGGAGCGTACTGCGGAGGCACGGTGCCGCGCCCGCCGCCCTGGGGTGCGCCGCCCTGCTGGGCGCCGCCGTAGACCTGGCCCGAGCTGTAACCGGAGTCGTAGCCCGAGCCCTGCGCCTGGGTGAAGTTCGGG
Source organism: Streptomyces sp. CB02009 (assembly GCF_001905825.1). Classification (GTDB taxonomy): domain Bacteria; phylum Actinomycetota; class Actinomycetes; order Streptomycetales; family Streptomycetaceae; genus Streptomyces. Next base: position 38,416 of record NZ_LIVV01000009.1, on the reverse strand, counting down.
TTGTAGCCCTGGTTGCCGCTGCCCTGCTGGTAGCCCTGGTCGTGCCGAGGCGGCTGCTGCGGAACCTGCGGACGCTGCACATGGCTCATCCGGCGAGGTCCCTCGGGCTGGGAGTTCGCGCTGCCACGGCCGTAGCCGCCGTCTTCGGGCCAGTCATTCATGCGGACCAGTGTGCCGGGCATGCCTTTACGCGCGACAGGGCGGGTGGAGGATCGGACCGGTGCTGTTGCCAAGCTGATGCAAAGGGGACCGAACGGCGACGGCCGCGGGACCCGGCATATGGTGGAGGGCATGACAGATCAGGGCGATATTCCGGGCAAGCCCACCTCGGCCTCCCGCACCACCCTCAGCCACATCATGACCAGCCACGACACCAACCTCCTCGGTACGGTGCACGGCGGCGTGATCATGAAGCTGGTGGACGACGCGGCGGGCGCCGTCGCGGGCCGGCACTCGGGCGGCCCGGCGGTCACCGCCTCGATGGACGAGATGGTCTTCCTTGAGCCGGTGCGCGTCGGTGACCTGCTGCACGTGAAGGCCCAGGTGAACTGGACGGGCCGGTCGTCGATGGAGGTCGGCGTACGGGTCCTCGCGGAGCGCTGGAACGAGTCCACGCCCGCGACCCAGGTCGGCTCCGCCTACCTGGTCTTCGCCGCGGTCGACGCCGACGGCAAGCCGCGCCCGGTCCCCCAGGTCGTCCCCGAGACGGAGCGGGACAAGCGCCGCAACCAGGAGGCGCAGATCCGCCGCACCCACCGGCTGGCCCGCCGCCAGGCGATCAAGGAACTCCGCGAACGCCGCGCGGCCGAGGGCTACGAGGACTGAGGCACGACGGGCACGGTGTGCGCGTGCGAGGCCGCCGCCGCACCGTAGGCCCCCGGGCCCGCCCGGCGGCGGCGCGCCCGTACCGCGAGGACGGACAGCAGCATGCCCGCGCCCGACGCCACCGTGAGCAGCAGGCACGCACCGGACAGGCCCGCCGCCAGCGCGTCGGCCGCCGCGTCCCCGTCCTCGGTCCGTGACGCTCCCACCGTCGCGTTGACCGTCGCGACGGCCGCGGTGAACGCGGCCGCCCCGATGTACCGCGCCATGTTCGAGATGCCGGAGGCGGCGCCGACCGCGTCGGCGGACACCGACGACGTGGACGCCGAACTCGCCGGTCCGTTGACCAGGCCCAGGCCGACGGCCAGCAGCACCAGCGGCAGGACGAACGCCGCGTACCGCCAGTCGCCCTCCACGAACACCAGCAGCGCGCAGCCGGCCGTCGCCGCCGCGAAGCCCAGCGCGATCACCGGGCCGATCCCCAGGTGCTGGACCGCCCGGGGCACGAGGGGCGTGACCGCGATCAGCCCCACCGTCGCGGGCAGGGTGGCCAGGCCGGCCTCGAACGGGCTCAGCCCGAGCGTGGCGGGGTTCTGGAAGTAGAGGCTGACCAGGTACATCAGCCCGTTGATCACGCCCGCGCTCAGCAGGATCGCGACCGTCGCCCCGATCAGCACCCGGTCGCGCAGCAGCCGGAGGTCCACCAGCGGCGCCTCGACCCGGCGCTCCACCGCCACGAACCCCACGGCCGACGCCGCGGCCACCGCGAAGCAGCCGAGCACCCCGGCCGAGGTCCAGCCCCAGTCCGAGCCCTCGCTCAGCGCGAGCAGCGCCGGGGCCAGCACGGCGGCGATCAGCAGCGTCCCCGCGAAGTCGATCGAGCGGCTCCGCTCGGGATCACGGGACTCGGCGACGCCCTTCAGGGTGACCGGGACACAGGCGAGCGCGATCGCCGCGTCGATCCAGAACAGCCCCTGCCAGCCCGTACCGTCCACCAGCACACCGCCGACCAGCGGCCCCGCCGCGGCCCCCACCGCCGACGCGCCGCCCCACAGCGTCACCGCCCGCACCTGCCCGGCACCGGACGTGGCCACGGACAGCAGGCTCATCCCGCAGGCCAGGATCGTGGCCCCCGCCGCCCCCTGGATCGCCCGCCCCACGATCACGCCCACGCCGCCGCCGGACAGCGCGATGAGCACGCACGAGCCGATGAACAGCGCCAGCCCGCCCAGGAACACCAGCCGGCGTCCGAACACGTCGCCGAGAGCCCCCGAGGTGACGATCACCGCCGCGCCCACCAGCGAGTACCCGGTGACGGCCCACTGCAGGGTGTCCAGCGACATCCCGGTGTCCTCGCTGATCGCCGGCAGCAGGATGCTCACCGCCGACGTGTTGGCGTTGACGATCAGCGTCGAGACGCAGGTCACGATCAGCACGGCCGCCGACGCGGCCCGCCCGGCGTCCGCCGTCGCGGCCTCCGTCGTCACGGGCACACCACCCGGTCGCCCGTCACCGCTTCGAACGGCCCGCCCCGTGCGGTGTCCTCGCTCCGGACCGCCGTCACCCCCTTGTAGTCGGCCCCCACCGTCACCCGCAGCGTGCCGCCCCGCCCCTGCACGGCCCGCAGTTCCGCCCCCGGCAGCGCCGCCGCGAGGGACTTCGCCGAGCGGTCCCAGCGGGGGTCGTACTCCACGAGGGTCCGCGCCCGCTCCTTCCCCGTCCCGGTCTTCGGGGCCCGGGTGGTGTCGAAGCCGGTCCCGCGCAGCGCGTCGTCGACCTTCCGGCCGAGCCCGTCCGTCCTGGTCCCGTTGTAGACCTGCACCCGCACGGTCCGCGGCGCCACGTCGACCACCACGGCCTTCGGCGCCTTCGCGGAGGACGCGGAACCCGGCTTCGACGCGGCCAGGGGCCGGTCCTCCCGCAGCGCCTGGAACAGCCGCCGCGCCTTCGCCGCGTCCCACTTCACCGTCGACCCGATCCCCTTCACGGGAAAGCTCATGTCGCCGATCGGCACGGACACGAACTCCGACGACGCCGGCGTGAAGCCCCGCATCGCCTTGGACAGGGCGAGCAGCTGATCCGTACCGAAGTCCTGGTCGGCCCGGACGGAGCTCAGCATCGTCGTGGCGACCTCGCGGAACCGCACCGGGTTGAACAGCACCCCGCCGCTCGTGATCCGCTCGACGAGTGCCGCCAGGAACCGCTGCTGTCGCTGCATCCGGCCGATGTCCGCGGCCCCGTCGATGTGCCGGGAGCGCACGTACTGCAGGGCCTGCCCGCCGTCCAGCTCGTGGGTGCCGGCCGGCAGGTCGAGCCCGGTGTACGCGTCCTTGACCGGCCGGGTCGTACAGATCTGCACCCCGCCGACCGCGTCCACCGTCCGCATGAAGCTGGTGAAGTCGACCTCCAGATAGTGGTCGATCTTGACCCCGGTCATCGACTCGACGGTCCGCACGGTCAGCGAGGGCCCGCCCTCCGCGTACGCCGCGTTCAGTTTCACCGGGTGCGCGTGGTGCTTCTTCCCGCTGGTGAGGTCGGTGTGCTCGGGCATCTCGGCGTACGAGTCACGGGGCAGGCTCACCACGCTCGCCCGCTCCCGGTCCTCCGAGATGTGGACCAGCATCACCGTGTCGGTGCAGCGGCAGGGCGCGCCGCCGAGCCGGTACTTCGCCTTCTCCTCGGGGGTGATCCGGTCCCGTCCGTCGGTGCCGACGACGAGGACGTTCATCCCGTTCCCTGCCTGCGGCCGGTTCTTCATGTCCTTGAAGGGGTCGACCCGGGTGATCCCGGTGTCGAGCCCGGTGACCAGCGCGTGCCCGATCCCGCCCGCCGCGAGCACCGTCACGGAGAGCGCCGTCGCCATCCGCATCCCCCACCGGGGGCGCCTCCGCCGTCGGCGGACCGGCGCGGAGCGGGCGGCGGGCCGGGGACGGGGCGTGCGGGGCGGTGTGGGCACGGACGGACACCTCCGCGGGTGTGACAAAGGGAACCGTGAGCACGGTAGGCCCATACGATCAGCGCAAGGCAGAACCACCCGTGCGGCACGCCCGCTGTCCCCCGTTCGCGGTAACGAGGCGGCCCTGATCCGCTGTCCTCCGGGAGGTGGACCCGCGTCCCCGGGAGCCGTGCCGCGCCGTCTCCGCGATCATGCCTCGCGACGGCCGACGGCCGGGACCCTCACGGGTCCCGGCCGTCGGCCGTACGGGGTCGTGCGCACGCGGGGGAGGGTCAGCTCTTCCCGTCCCACTTGTAGACCGAGTAGATGTCCATGCAGGTCGCCTTGTCGTCGGCGCCCTCGGGCAGGTCGCCCGCCTCCGCCGCCGGCTTCTTGTAGGCGGTGCCCTCGCGCCAGTCGGCCCCGACGATCAGCGTGATGCCCTCCGCCGCGGCGTCGGCCCTGACCTTGGTCTCCGGCAGCCCGAGGGCCTTCGCCACCGACACGGCGTTCGCCCGGCCCTGGTCCCCGGCGTCCTTCGGGTAGAGGACGACCGTGTCCTGGCGGGGCTGCGGCTCCTTGGAGGAGCCGGCCTGCGTGAAGCCCTTCTCCGTGAGCGCCGCGGTGATCGCCTTCGCGCGGCCCTCGACGGGCGCCTGGTCGGTGCCCGCGGTGCCGTTGGCGACGGTGACCGGGAAGGAGTCCGGGGACTCGGCGGCCGTCTTCGGCTTCGCGGACGCGCCCGGCTTCGGCTTGGCCGTGGCCGGCTTGCCGTTCTTGTCGAAGGCGATGTCGTCGCGGAGCATCGCCCACATCTTGTCGGCGGACGACTGGACCATCTGGAGCTTGTTCCTGTCCTGCGACCACTCGGTGGTCGGGACGGTCGCCGTCGTGAGGCGGTTCATCTTCACGTTCTTGAGCTGCATCGACAGGTCGAAGAGCTTCTTCACGGACTTCAGTTCGTCGGAGACCTGGAGCGCTTTGGTGGCCGTCTCGGCGAGCCCCATCAGCTGACCGGTGTCGCTCCAGGCGTCCTGCTTCTGGAGCTTCTCGACCATGCCGTTGAGGTACATGTGCTGGGCCTTGGCCCGGCCCTGGTCGTTGCCGAAGGCGTGCCGGGTACGCAGCCACTGGAGGGCCTGCTTGCCCTGGATCTCGTGGGTGCCCTCGGGCAGCTTCAGGCCCGAGCCGCCCTTCACCAGCCGGGTCGGCTTGTCCCAGACGCCGGTCTTCACGCAGACGGGGACGCCGCCGACCTCGTCGGCCATCGCCACCACACCCGAGAAGTCGATCATCATCCAGTGGTCGATGTAGACCCCGGTGAGGCTCTCCCAGGTGGTCAGCGTGCAGCCGGGACCCCCGCGTCCCAGCGTCTCGTTGATGGGAGAGGTGGTCGTCGCCCCGTAGGTGGCGCCGTCCTTGCCGGTGCACTTCGGGATGGGCACGATCGTGTCGCGCGGGATGGAGACGATGGAGGCGTTCTGCCGGTCGGCGGAGACGTGGAGCAGCATCTGCACGTCCGCGAGCGGCTTCGCGTCACGGAGGTTCTTGCCGCCGCCGAGCGCCACGTTCTTGGCGTCGGCCCGGCTGTCGGAGCCGATCAGGAGGATGTTGAGCGGGGTGTCGCCGAGGGCGTTCGGCGCGGCCTTCTTGACGCCGCTGTCGCCGCCCGCGCGCGAGCCGCCGCGGATGTTGCCGTTGAGGTGCTCGTAGTACAGGTATCCGGCGCCGGCCGTGCCGAGTATCAGCACCGCGAGCGTGATCGCGACCCAGCGCAGCGCCTTGCGCTTGCCGGCCTTCTTGGAGCGCCGGCGGGAGCCGCCGCGCCGGTGGCCCGACCGTCCGTCGGTACCGCCTCCGCCGTTCGCTGCGCCCTTCCCGGCGCCACGGCGGCGCTCGGCACGGGTCGTCGTGTCGGAGGCGGCCCCCGTGTCGGATGCGGCCCCCGTGTCCTTCTCCTCGGGAGCGTCGGCCGCATCGGCGCCGGTGGCCGCACCGGCGTCGTACAGCTCGTCGTCCCAGCCCAGTTCTCGGGCGCGCGGAACGCGTCCGCGCGTTCCCTCCCCACGCACGCTGTTCTGTCCCACCCCAGGTCCCCTCGTCAGTCAGGAGCGCGCCAAGTGCCGGTGTTTCCGGACTACTTGGCGCACACCTGCTTGTCAGCTTGTACCTTCTCGACGTCCGGCGCCTTTACCGGACCGTTGATGGGCACCCCCGCGCCCTTGAAGTCGGCACCGAGAACGAGCGTCATGGGCTCGCGTTCCGCGGCGTCCTGTGTGCCCGGCTTGAGCGCCGTGGCGGCCAGCCCCATCATGTCCGCGAGCTTGCGGGCCTGATCGGCCTGGTTCGGTGCATAGGTGAGCGTCGTCTTCGCCGCCTTCTCAGGGGCGTTGCTCTTGTTGGTGGAGCGGGTGACGCCCTCTTCGTTCTGCAGCCAGTTGATGGTCGACTGGGCCGCGCCCGTGATGCCGCTGCCGTTGAAGACGTCGACGCGTACGTCGACGGCCTCGGCCCGCGCACCCTGGAGGAGCTTCGCCTGGGCCTGCGCCTGGGCGTTCTTGGCGTCCTGCTGCTTCTTCTTCACCTCGGTGAGCGAGGTGTCGGCCTGCATCGCGGCGAAGAGCTGCGGTGCCTGCGTCGGGTGCGGCACCACGGTGATCGGCTTGGGCTCGTCCGGGTTGTCGATGACCGGGAGGGTCGCGAACGCGATGTTCTTCGTGTCGATCCCGGAGAGTTCCCCCGCCAGGTCCTGGAGCTTGCCGAGGGACCCTATGCCCTTGTCGACGGTGAGCGCGTCCGTCGCCGCCTGGGCGAGGTCGTACAGCTTCGTCGGGCTGGTGAGCGTCTCGTTCGACTTCATCTGCCGGATCATCGAACCGAGGAACTGCTGCTGGACCTTGATCCGGTCCAGGTCGCTCTTGTTGCCGAAGCTGGAGCGGGTACGGACGAAGGCGAGCGCCTTCTCCCCCTCGATGACCGACTCGCCGGCCGGCAGCTTGAGGTGCGACTTGGGGTCGTCGACGGCCTTCTCGACGCAGACCTTCACACCGCCGACGGCCGAGGTCAGCTCCTTGACGGCGTTGAAGTCGACCATCATGAAGTGGTCGACGGTCAGGCCGGTCAGCTCCTTGACCGTGCGCATGGTGCAGCCGGGGTCGCGGCCGTCCTGGCCGAGGCTCACGTTGAAGCGGGCCTGCCGCTGGCCGGGGATCGTGAGGATCTGGCCGTCGGGCTGCCGCGTCTGGCACTCGGGGATCGTCGTCATCAGGTCGCGCGGGATGGAGAGCGCCGTGGCGTTCGTCCGGTCCTTGGAGACGTGGAAGAGGATCGTGGTGTCCGCGTGGCCGGGGCTGTTGTTGTCGCCGTAGCCCGAGTTGCCCTCGCCGGTCCGCTTGTCGGTGCCGATGATCAGGACGTTGAAGGCCTCGCCCTTGCGGAAGCCCTTGCTCTCGACGCCCACCGGGTCGACGACGTCGATGTTCCCGTCGAGCTTGTTGTAGAGCACGTACGCGCCGGTCGCGCCGCCGACGAGGACCAGCGCCATCGTGCCGCCGGTCCACAGCAGGACCTTCTTCTTGCGGGACGCGCCCTGCTTGCGCTTGCGGCGGCTCGCGGACGACTCCTTGCCCCGGCCGCCTTCGGGCTCGGAGACCCGTCGGCGGCGCTGGCCGGGCACGGGCGCGTCCACGGACGGCTCGGCGGAGGTGTCGCGCGACGCGGGAGCGGGAACGGTGGATCTACGGGCCCCGGACGCCGCCTGCGGCTGCGACTGCTCAGCGGAGTGGTCCAGTCGCAGTTCGTAGTTGCCCGTCTGCGGGTTGAGCACCCACTGGTCGGCGGGGTCGATCTCGTCCGCCCGTCCACGGCTGTGCGCGTCCACGGTTACTCGAGTCCTCCGTCGGTGCCACGCGAGGCGCCTCCCCCACAGGGCGCCGCTCTCTCGGTCGTTCGATCCTTGGTGAGTGCGACCACGCGGTCGGGGTGCACCGGATCGCGTCACACTATCCGCCCAGTTCAGCGTGGGGCGACGCGCGTGACAAATTCCACGACCCTTACAACCGGGCAATTTGCTCAAACCTCATCCCTCCCCACCCTCCCCTTGGTTCGCCCTTTACTCACCGCTCCCGCGGCCCCCTCCGGCCGCCGCGCTAGGAGCACACGCCTTCCGCCGCGGTCCGCCCCGTGAAGGTCGGCGTCACGGAGGGGGCGGGGGTGTCCGCGTCGTCGGGCTTCCCGTCCGCCCCGTTCCCGGGCGTTCCCGTCCCGTCCTTCTTCCCGTCGTCCGGGGTCACCACGACGGGCCGGTCCTCCCGCAGCTGCTTGAAGAGTTGACTCGCCGCCGGCTGCACCAGTTCGTCCCGGTTCGCGTCGTACGTGTAGGGGCGCCGGGGGACCGTGAGGAACAGCACCTTCTCGGTCGGGATGGCCCGCATCGAACGCGCCAGGTCGTACAGGTCCCGCAGCGAGTCGAGCCCCTGGTCGGTGGTGATCGCCTTGGTGGCCGCGTCCAGGACCGGATAGAGCTTGGTCGGGTTCAGCAGCACCCCGTTGCTCTGCACCTTGTTGACCAGGGCGCCGAGGAACTGCTGCTGGCGGTCCATGCGGTCGGTGTCGCTGCCGTTGCCGATCGACTTCCGGGCCCGTACGAAGCCGAGGGCCTGCTCCCCGTGGAGCGTCTGGCGTCCCGCGGGCAGCTTCAGCTTCGCGTCCGGGTCGTTCACCGGCTCCTTGAGGCAGACCTCCACACCGTCGACGGCGTCCACCATCTTCTTGAAGCCCCGGAAGTCGATCACCATGTGGTGGTCCACCCGGATCCCGGTCAGCTTCTCGACGGTACGGATCGTGCACGCCGTACCGCCGAACTCGAAGGCCCAGTTGAACTGCGCGAACTGCTCACGGGTCCGCGTCCCGTCCGTCCTGCGGCAGCTCGGGATCGTCACCATCAGGTCGCGGGGGACCGAGACGGCCGTCGCGCTCTTCTTCCCCGCCGACAGGTGCAGCAGGATCGTCGTGTCCGAACGCTGGGTGCCCTTGTCCCTGCCGTACTTCCGGTTCCCCTCGCCCGACCGGGTGTCCGAACCGATGAGCAGGATGTTCCGGGCGGCGGACACGACCGCCGGCGGGCGCTCCTTCTCGTACCTCCGGAGCTCGGCGGCGGCGGTGGTGTCCGTGGTGATGTTGCCGTCGAGCTTCCGGTAGAACCACCAGCCGACCCCGGCCGCGGCCAGCACCACCAGCGAGACGCCGAGCGCCGTCCACCGCAGCCAGTGGCGTCGGCGGCGCGGCTCCGGAGCCCCGGGAGCCGTGCCCTCCGCCGCGGTTCCCTCCGCTGCCGGGGGATCCGGTTCGTCGGGCGTACCAGCACGGTCCGTCACGTCTCAGTCCGTCCTTCATGGCGTCGGCGGCGCGCCGGGCGGCCGCCGGTCGTAGGAGGAGACGGCCGAACCCCGCGCATGGTTGTGCGGAAGGAGTCGCCTCCCCCGGCCGATCATGTACCGGACGGGGCGCGGTGACGCGTGGACTCGGCGCGGTGCTAGGCCGAACGAGGACGTACGGGGGTCATCCGGCGCGGTACGGGCGGCCGTACGCCCCCGGCACGGGCGCTGATCCGGTGCCGGGGGCGTAGGGGAGGGAAGGGCCGGAGACGGGTTCGGCGGTGCCGGTCAGACCTCGGTGACCGTGACGCGCTCGCTCTCCGCGCGCTTCGCCAGGGACTCGGGCGACAGCTGGTCCAGGTTCCGGCAGAGGACCACGGAGCCGCCCGCCGCGAGCGGGGCGTACAGGCCCGTGGAGAGGCCCTTCCAGTCGCCGTACCCGAGTCCGGAGAGCAGCCGCGCCCCGGGGGCGATGCCGAGGGCCTCGGCGTCCGCGCGGGCCTCCTCGACGAGGCGCGCCCCACTGCGCTCCGTCCCGTCGACGACGAGCGCGGGAGCACCCGGGTCGACCGGTGCGAAGGGGGCGAACCGGTCGCCCTGGCTCGGCACCTCCACCGCGTAGTCCGCGTACCCGGCGGGCGCCGTGGGGAAGCGGCGGCCCAGCGGGGCGAGGGAGAGCGCGATCCGCTCCCCGGAGCAGGCGAGCCCCGCCTCCAGCGTGTCCGGTCCCGCGACCACCAGGTCCGCGCCGGCCGGGTCGCCGCCCACCTCCGCGGTCACACCGACGGACGAGCAGGCGAGCAGCCAGACGGCCGTCTGCCAGTGCGCGGGCAGCAGCAGCGCGAGCCGGTCGCCGGGCTCGGCGGACAGCTCTCCCTGGAGCAGGTTCGCCGTCTTGGCCACCCAATTGGCGAAGGTGGCGACGGACAATTCCACCCGCTCACCGGTGGCGTCGTCGTAGAAGGTGACCAAGGGGCGGGCGGGGTCCGCGGCGAGCGCGGATCGCAGCAGGTCGGCGGGGGTGCGGTCGCTGGCGTTCACGCCGGACAGCGTACGCGCGCCGCCCCGCCGGGGTCCGCCGTACCGGTGACGCCGTCCACCGGTCGGCCCGACGGGACGCGGGTTTCCCGGCGGGTTCCCGACGCGCGGAACGGCCCCGGGCTACGCACGATCGGCCCATGCGTTGCTCACTCGCCTCCTCGATCGCCGTGACCTGCGCGACGGTCCTCGCCCTGCCGGTCTCTCTCGCCGCTCCCGCGGCGGCCGCGGTGCCATCGGCGCTGGGGCTGCCACCGGCGGCCACCGCGCAGCCACCCGCGCCCGAACTGCCCGGCGCCACGCAGTCCCTGCCCCTGGAGCCGCTCGACGCCGGCGACCGCTCGCTGGGCGGCGGGGCGGACGACGCCGACGTCCAGGGACTCACCCGACGCGACGTCAGACCCTTCTCGCTCGTCGGCGTCGTCTGGGACGACCCGGCGGCCGCCCTGCACGGCGTCGTGCAGGTCCGCACCCGGGCCACCGGCGGCGGCGCCTGGTCGGAGTGGCAGGACGTGGAGACCCACAACGAGGAACACGGCGCCGACCCCGACACCGCCGAAGGCCACGGGCGGGCGCTCAAGGGCTCCACCGCCCCGCTGTGGGTGGGCGACTCGGACGGCGTCGAGATCCGGGTACGGGGGGACGAGCCGCTCCCCGAGGGCCTGCGCCTGGAACTGGTCGACCCGGGCGAGGCCCCGGGCGGAACCCCGGCCCAGGACCCCGCCCAGGAGCCGGAGACGACGGCGACCCCCGCGACCGCGGCCACGGCGGCCGCGGAGGCCGCGGCGGTGACGGCCGTGACGAAGGCCTCGTGGTCCCGCACGACGGCCGGCTCGCTGGCCCTGGCCGGCCTCAGCGCGGCGCAGGCGGCGGTGAGCGGCGTGAACACCCAGCTCGCCCCGTTCGGCTCGGCCTGGATCCCTGCCCTGTCGAAGGAGGCCACGGAGCTCACGCTTCCGTTCGCGCCGGCCCCCGGCGAGGCCCAGGCTCCGCACGTCGCTCCCCACGTCCTCCCGGACGAGGCGCAGGCCCCGGACGAGGCCCAGGCCGCCGAGGCCCAGGCCCCCGCCGAGGCCCAGGCGTCCGAGCAGTTGGCCGCCGCGAAGCCGTACATCGGACCGCGACCCAAGATCATCACCCGTGCGGGCTGGGGCGCCGACGAGCGGATCCGAGAGAAGGGCTTCGTCTACACGAAGACCATCAAGGCCGCCTTCGTGCACCACAGCGCCACCGGCAACAACTACACCTGCGCCCAGGCCCCCTCCGTTCTGCGCAGTATCTACCGCTACCACGTACAGAGCAGTGGATGGCGCGACTTCGGCTACAACTTCGCCGTCGACAAGTGCGGAAACATCTACGAAGGCCGGGCCGGCGGAGTGGCCAAGCCGGTCCTCGGCGCGCACACCCTCGGGTTCAACACCAACAGCATGGGCATCGCCGTCCTCGGCACCTTCACCAAGAGCAACCCGCCGGCCGCCGTCGTGACCGCCGTCGCCCGTCTGACGGCCTGGAAGCTCGGGCTCCACGGGGTGAATCCGAAGGGCTCCGCGTACCTCGTCTCCGGTGGCGGAAACCTGTACAAGAAGGGCAGCACGGTCAAGCTCAACGCCATCGCCGGACACCGCGACGGATTCGCGACGGAGTGCCCCGGAGCCCGCCTGTACGGCAAGCTCGGAACGGCCCGCACCAGCTCCGCGAAATACCAGGGAAGGAGCTGATGGGGTCATCGGGGCAACCATCTGCCTAAACTGACCGGTCATATCGCACGGACGACCGAGACGGGCGAGCCGACGGGCCCCGAACAGGAAGCAGAGACGACAAGGTGACAGAAGCGATCCTCCTGGTCGGTGGCAAGGGAACGAGGCTGCGACCGCTCACGGTCAACACGCCCAAGCCCATGGTTCCGGCGGCCGGCGTCCCCTTCCTGACGCACCAGCTGGCCCGCGCCCGCGCCGCCGGCGTCGAGCACATCGTGCTCGCCACCTCCTACCTGGCCGAGGTCTTCGAGCCGCACTTCGGTGACGGCTCGGCGCTCGGCCTGAGCCTGGAGTACGTCACCGAGGAGGAGCCGCTCGGCACCGGCGGCGCGATACGCAACGTCGCCTCGCGACTCCACTCGGGCCCCGACGACCCGGTCCTGATCTTCAACGGGGACATCCTCACGGGCCTCGACATCCAGGCCCTCGTCGCCACCCACTCCTCCTCCGGCGCGGACGTCTCGCTGCACCTCACCCGGGTCGACGACCCGCGCGCCTTCGGCCTGGTCCCCACGGACGAGACCGGCCGGGTCACGGCCTTCCTGGAGAAGCCGCAGACCCCCGAGGAGATCGTCACCGACCAGATCAACGCCGGCGCGTACGTGTTCCGGCGCTCGGTCATCGACCGCATCCCCGCCGGCCGCCCCGTCTCGGTCGAACGCGAGACCTTCCCGGAACTCCTCTCCGCCGGAGCCCACCTCCAGGGCATGGTCGACTCCACCTACTGGCTCGACCTCGGCACCCCGCAGGCCTTCGTCCGCGGCTCCGCCGACCTGGTCCTGGGCCGCGCCCCCTCCCCGGCCGTCCCGGGCCGCTGCGGCGACCGCCTGGTCCTGCCGTCGGCCCGCGTCGCCCCCGACGCCAAGCTGACCGGCGGCACGGTCGTCGGCGCGGACGCGGTCGTCGGCGAAGGCGCCCGCATCACGGGCTCCACGCTGCTGGCCGGCGCGGTCGTCGAACCGGGCGCGGTGGTCACCGACTCCCTGATCGGTGCGGGCGCCCGCATCGGCGCCCGCACGGTCCTGGCGGGCGCGGTGATCGGCGACGGCGCGCAGGTGGGCCCGGACAACGAACTCCGCGACGGCACGAGGGTCTGGTGCAACGCCACCCTCCCCGCCGCCACCATCCGCTTCTCCTCAGACCAGTAACCCCCGGGTCGGGGCCCCACCCGCCGGCCTGGGCCGGGCAACCCTGCCCAGGCCCAGGGGCGGCCGCCCACCGGCCTGGCCGGGGCTCCAGAGGGCGGCCCACCGGCCTGGCCCGGGCTCCAGAGGGCCGCCCACCGCCCTGGACCGGGCTCCAGAGGGCGGCCACCCGCCTGGCTGCTCCGCCGAGCGCCCACCTGGCACGGGCCACGCCCGCCCCCGCTGGGCTGGGGCGATGCCCACCCCGCCCACCCCCGTTGTGGGACCCGCGGGCCGGACGGAGCCTGCTCTGCTGCGGCGGTGCCCGCCCCCCCCGCCACCCCCGTTGTGGGCAACTGTTCCGCTGGGGCGGAACGGGTGGGCACAACGGAACGGCGCCCGTTGCCGGGCCTAGGCTTCCGCGCCTGGACCCGCACCACAGGTGCGGCGCTGTGGGGGGTGCGGGCCAGGGCGCAAGGGGCGGAGGCGCCGCCAGGGCGCCGTCCCGTGTGCCCACCCGTCCCGCCCTGCGGGACGATTGCCCACACGGCGGGGCGGCGGGCGCAGCCGACGCGACACAGCGCGCGGCGGGCGGAGCACGCGTGGATGTGGCACACGGTGCGTGCCCGCACGACGCAGCGCCAGCCCGCGGCTCACGCGACGCAGCGCGGGCCCAACAGCTCACCCGGCGGCGCCAAGGTCACATCGGCCCGCCCCCCCCGGCACCAAGCCCCCGCCCCCACGGCGGCGCCAAGCCGACCGCCCCACGGCACCAGGCCCGGCCGCACACGGCACCAAGCCCCCACCCCCACCCACAGGGCTACGCTCGTACCCATGGCCGGCCGCTTCAGACCCCCCACCCCCACCACCCGCACCACGTTCCGAGGCGGCCACACCCCCGTACCCCCACCCCCCAACGCCCCCCTCGACCCGGGCTCCGACCCCGACCCCGCCCTCAGCCCCGCTTCCGCCCCCATCCCCGGCCCCGCCCCGGACCTCGGTCTCACCCTCGGCCCCCTCCGCCGCGGCCCCGCCGACCCCACCTTCCGGGTGACCCCCGACGGCTCCGTCTGGCGGGCGAGCCGCACCCCCGAAGGCCCCGGCACGATCCGACTGGCGGCGGTCCGCGACGGGGCGCCCAAGGCTGACGCCTGGGGCCCGGGCGCGACCTGGCTCCTGGACAACGCCCCCGCGCTGCTCGGCTCCGAGGACGACCCCGCCGCCTTCGTCCCCCGCCACAAGCTGGTCCTGGCGTCCCTCCGCCGCCGCCCCGGCCTCCGGCTGACCCGTACGGGCCTGGTCCTGGAGTCGCTGATCCCGACGATCCTGGAGCAGAAGGTCACGGCGACGGAGGCGTACGCCTCCTGGCGGCAGCTCGTACGGACGTTCGGCGAGCCCGCTCCCGGCCCGGCCCCCGAGGGCATGTACGTGATGCCGGACGCGCGGACGTGGACGCGGATCCCGTCATGGGAGTGGCACCGCGCGAACGTCGACGGCAAGCGCTCGGCGACGATCGTCCGCGCGGCCCGGGTCGCGGCCCGTCTGGAGGAGGCCGTCCTCATGGACCCGCCGGCGGCCCGCAGGCGCCTGGAACTGATCCCGGGCATCGGCCCGTGGACGAGCGCGGAGACGATCCAGCGGAGCAACGGCGCCCCGGACGAGGTCACCACCGGCGACCTCCACCTGCCCGGGATCGTCGGCTGGGCCCTGGCGGGCGACCGGGCGGCCGACGACGAGGCGATGCTCGACCTCCTGGCCCCGTACGCGGGCCAACGCCACCGCGCGGTCCGCCTGATCCTCCTCAGCGGCCGGGTCCCGCCCCGCCGGGCCCCCCGCATGGCGCCGGGAGACATCACGCGGATCTAGGGGGTGCCCCGGGGGCGTCCGCCCGCGCGCTACTCGGAGTCCGGGTGCATCTGCACCCACCGACCGCCGACGGACTTCATCTCGACGCCGTAGTACGGCTGAGGGCCGGCCTCCCCGGAGCCGCCCACCCTCGGCCCGGGAACGTTCTTCACGGACTTCGCGGGCTTCGCCACACCCCGACCCCCGCCCGCGGACTTCGCGGACTTCGCGGACTTCGCCCCCCGGCCCCCGCCCACCGCCCCGGCCTTCCCGCGCCCCTGCTCCGCCGCCTTCCGCGCGTCCCGTCTGCGCAGTTCGTCGATGCGGCGGAGCATCTCGGTCCGGCTCATGGGCTTCGGCGGCTTCGGCTTCCGGGCGGCGGCCGCGGCCGCCGCCTCGGCCGCGACCCGGACGGGCACGCCCGTCACCGGCCGGCAGGCGCGGTGCGCCGGCCGGTCGTCTCGGACGAGGACGAGCTTCTTCGGGCTGACCGGCTGCGCGCAGACGACGCACCGCCTCAGCCCCGCAGCACTGGATGTGGACACGGCCCCCCTTGTCGCACGCGGCAGGAGGCGAGAGTAGCGACCCGACCCGTCCCGGGTCAGGTCCTTTCCACTCCACACTCAGGAGAGCCGCCCTACCTCACCTCGACGAACTCCGCAGCCACCCGCGCCTCCCGCTCCCGCGGTTCCCCCGCCGCCCGTCCGATCGCCACCGCGCCCAGGGGGTCCCAGTGGGCCGGCAGGTCGAGGACCTCGCGGACGACGTCCCGGCAGAACATCGTCGAGGACACCCACGCCGAGCCGAGCCGCTCGCCGGCCAGTGCCACCAGGAAGTTCTGGACGCCCGCGCCGGCCGCCACCACGAACATCTCGCGTTCGGCCGTGTCCCGGCGCGGGTCGCCGTAGTGGTGGGAGCCGTCCATGACGAGACAGGGCACCGCCAGGTACGGGGCGTTGCGCAGCACGTCCCCGCGCCGTACCCGCTTCGCGATGGCCTCCTCGGACCGGCCGTCCTGCCGCAGGTCCGCGATCCACGCGTCCCGCATCGCGTCGAGCAGCCGTACCCGCGACTCCGCCGATTCCAGGAGCACGAAGCGCCACGGCGTCGTGTGGTGCGGGGCCGGCGCCGTCAGGGCCGCGGCGACCGCGCGCCGTACCGCTCCCGGGTCGACCGGCTCGTCGGTGAACTCCCGTACGGTCCGCCGCTGCGTCACCGCCTCCCGTACGGCCTCCGACGTGCCCAGCCGGAACATGTCGTCGGCGGCGCCGCGCACCAGCGCCCGCGCCCCCGGCTCCTCGTCCCCGGCCACCACGTGCGGGAGGCCCCGGACGACGGCGACCGGAAGTCCGGTCGCCTTGCCCTTCACCAGGTCGCCCGCGGCGGCGAGTTCGTCCGCCGTGGCGACCACCGTCGCGCTCAGCGGATTGCCGTGCGCGTCGGTTCCGCCGCGCAGGTCGTCGAGGACCCGCACTCCGGCCGCGCCGATCGCCACGTCGGTGAGTCCGCCGCGCCAGGGCCGCCCGAAGGTGTCCGTGACGACGACGCCCACGTCGACGCCGAGCGCGTCGCGCAGCCCCGAACGGATGCGCCGCGCCGAGGCGTCGGGGTCCTCGGGCAGCAACAGGACGGTCCCGGCGGGGGTGTTGGACGCGTCGACGCCGGCGGCGGCCATGACGAGCCCCTGCCGGTTCTCCACGATCCGCAGGGTGCCGCGCCGTGCCACCACCCGTACCGTCTCGGCGTCGATCGCCGCCTCGCGGTCGTCGGCGGCGATCACCCGCCCCTCGGCCTTGCTCACGATCTTGGAGGTGACGAGGAGGACGTCCCCGTCGACGAGCGCGGGCGAGACGGAGGCGATCAGCTTGGCCAGGTCGTCCCCGGCCGTCACCTCGGGCAGTCCGGGCAGTGCCCAGACCCGGTACGAGGGAGCCTCCCGCTCCGGCCCCGCGGCGACCTCGCCAAGGACGACCTCGCCAAGGACGACCGCGTCAGCGGCGGCCCCGTCCGTAGCGGCGGCCCCGTCACCGGCCACCCAGCCCGTAGCGGCCGCCCCGTCCATACCGGCAGCCCCGTCAGCGGCCGCCCCGTCCGTCACATCCGTCACCGCAGCTCCTCCGCGAGCGCCAGCGCCTCCCGTGCCATCGCCGCCGTCGCGTCGACGTCGGTCATCATCAGCGGGACCGCCCGGCAGCGGATGCCCGCCGCCTCGACGTCCTCCACCGCGCCCGCGTCGACGGTGTCGACGAGCCAGCCGCCGAGGAGCTCGGAGCCGTAGTTCCGGGCGACCGCCGCCGCCGTCGCCTCCACGCCGACCGCCGCGAGCACCTTGTCGGCCATCCCGCGCACGGGCGCGTCACCGACGATGGGGGAGAGGCCCACGACGGGCGCTCCGGCCGCGACGATCGCCTCGCGGATCCCGGGAACGGCCAGGATCGTCCCGACGCTGACCACGGGGTTCGACGGCGGGAAGAGGATGACGTCCGCCTCGGCGATGGCGTCCAGGACGCCCGGCGCGGGCTTGGCGGCCTCCGCGCCGACCGGCACGACGGCCTTGGCGTCGACGGAGGCCCGCAGCTTCACCCAGTACTCCTGGAAGTGCACCGCGCGCTGCTCGCCGTCGACCTCGATCGCCACATGCGTCTCGACCCGGTCGTCGGACATGGGGAGGAGGCGTACGCCGGGCTGCCAGCGGGCGCAGAGCGCCTCGGTGACGGCGCTCAGCGGGTAGCCCGCGCCGAGCATCTGGGTCCGGACGATGTGGGTCGCGAAGTCCCGGTCGCCGAGGCCGAACCACTCGGGTCCGACGCCGTACGCCGCGAGTTCCTCCTTGACGGTGAAGGACTCGTCCGTGCGTCCCCAGCCCTGTTCCTCGTTGATGCCACCGCCGAGGGTGTACATCACCGTGTCCAGGTCGGGGCAGACCTTGAGCCCGAAGAGATGGATGTCGTCACCGGTGTTGCCGACGACCGTGATCTCCGCGTCCGGTGCGGCCTGCTTGAGGCCGCGAAGGAAACGGGCACCACCGATACCGCCGGCCAGAACCACAATGCGCATGCGAACAGTCTGTCAGCCGAGGACTGATCGTATGAGGGGTGGTGGCCGGGAACGGGCGCGCGTCAGGCGACGACGGCGTCCGCGGTGAGGGGAGCGCACTGCGCCTGGAGCGACTCGTGCATCGGCATCTCGGTGAGGCCGGGGAAGTAGACGTGCAGGCTGACGGCGGGTTCCAGGGAGTCGTTGACGACCTCGTGGACGTACCCCGGCGCGAACACCCGCTCCGCGCCCGGCGCGAGCACCCGGGTGCCCCGCTCCGTACGCTCCGTCAGTTCGCCCTGCAGGACGGTCAGTACGCCGGAGGAGACGCCGTGGTCGTGGAGCCCGCTGCCCTGGCCGGGAACCCAGGAGAGCAGCCACACCTCGTAGCCCGGGCCGGTGCGCAGCCGGTGGTACCAGCGGGTCGTGGCGTCGTACTCGACGTACGGGGCCCACTGGGCGCGGTCGTCGGCGATCGAGCGCGCCAGGCCGGCGAACTCGGCCACCGTCACGGGGTGGGCGCGCTCGGGCTGGAGGAGGTGCGGGACCTCGAGGATGTCGCCGGCGATCTGAAGGTCGCTGTCCATGTTCATGGGTGGGGTGGTTCCTCAGCAGAAACAGAAGCGGTGGGGGTCACGGAGAGAAGGTGACGCGAGTGACGCAGGGTGACGCTGGGAGAAGAAGCTGGAGCTCTACGGCATCAACAGCTGGGACAGCAACAGCAACAGCGCGCCTGGACAGCGCTGCGGAACCCACGGTCGTGGGTCGCGGAGAGCGCTGCGGTCGCTGGCATGCCACCAAAGGTGGCCGGAACAACACCCGACTGTCAACCCAATGCCCGATTTGGGGGTAATGTTTCACCTCATCCGGTTACAGTGCGCGGAGAAAGGTTTGTTCAGCCGCGGACCAGGACAGATGGCGCTTCAACCGTGCCCGTAAACATGGCGGCGTCCACGTGATGACCACGCTCGGTCACCACGCGGATTCCGGCCGGTCCGTGATCGGACTGTGATCCGGATCGCTTCCATGGCTGGATCGCAACAAGATCCAAGTCTCGGACGTCCTCCCTTGTGAAGGGTCGCGCACGGTGCACCCAGGGCGGTGGCTTGTGTCTCGTTTTTTGGTGATTTGAACACTTTCCGCATACGCTTGGTTCCGCAGAGTGAATACGAGGCCCAATAGCAGATCTCGGCTTGACTCGCGCAGAGCACAAACTTGTAATTTCACTCGTGTCGTTCGGCCGGGTTCGCAACGGCAAGACCACGGGGACGCACAGAACAGACGAGGGGCGCACATGACCGAGTTGTTCCAGGAACTGCTGGTCGAGGACGCGGACGAAGAACTCGGCTGGCAGGAGCGCGCGCTGTGCGCCCAGACCGATCCCGAGTCCTTCTTCCCCGAGAAGGGCGGCTCGACCCGAGAGGCCAAGAAGGTCTGCCTCGCCTGCGAGGTCCGCTCCGAATGCCTCGAATACGCCCTGCAGAACGACGAGCGGTTCGGCATCTGGGGCGGCCTCTCCGAGCGTGAGCGGCGCCGCCTGAAGAAGGCCGCGGTCTGAGTCGCCTCCCGAACCGCTCGAACCGCCCGAACCGCGCGCAGCGCCCCGGGCCCTGCACGAGGCCTCCCCGGCCCGCGCGACACCTCCCGGGCCTCCGCGCTCCGCGGCGCGCACACCGGCATCGCGCGGCGCACCGGGAACGCCCGGTCCACCGGGAGCACGAGGCGCACCGGCACCGCGCGGCGCACCAGGAGCCCCCGGTCCACCGGGACCGCGCGGCGCACCCAGACCGCGCCGCGCGCCAAGAGAACGCGGTCCACCGAGAACGGTCCGCCACCTGTGGTTCACCCCCAGGAGGCGGACCGTTCCGCATGTCAGCGGACGGACGCTCCGCTGCCGGAAGCCGCGCCGTTCCCCCCCGTACCGAGGGAAACTCCGCACGCATCGCAAGAAACCCTTCCTCCCGCTCTGTCCACAGCGGCGGCGGACCGCTCCGCGTGCAGCCGTTAGTGTGGGCCTCCGTCCGAGACGCTTCCCACGCCCCCCGCGGGGCGACCCCGGCCGGAGGGCCCGTAGCTCGATGTCCTCAACTCCTGAGTTTCCGCGACACGTCGTCACCGCCGTGCTCGTCACCCACGACGGCGCCCGCTGGCTGCCGGACGCCCTCGCCGGGCTGCTCGCCCAGGAACGCCCCGTGCAGAACGTGGTCGCCGCCGACACCGGCAGCGCCGACGACTCGGCGCAGCTCCTCGCCGACGGCATCGGCGCCGACCGCGTCCTCCACCTCGCCCGCCGCACCGGCTTCGGTGCCGCCGTCGAGGAGGCCGCCCGCACGGCGCCCGTGCTCGGACCCGAGGACCTCCCCTACCTGAAGCGCCCCAGCGGCTGGGACCCGGTCAGCCGGAGCTGGAACGACGAGGCGTACGACCTCCCCGAACTCCCGCACGGCGAACCGGTCCAGTGGCTCTGGCTGCTCCACGACGACTGCGCCCCCGAGCCCGGCGCCCTCGCCGAACTCCTGCGCGTCGCCGACTCCGACGCGGACGCCGCCGTCATCGGCCCCAAACTGCGCGGCTGGTACGACCGGAAGCAGCTGCTCGAGACCGGCGTCTCCATCGCCCGCAGCGGCCGCCGCTGGACCGGACTCGACCGCCGCGAGCAGGACCAGGGCCAGCACGACCAGGTCCGCTCCGTCCTCTCCGTCTCCACCGCCGGCATGCTCGTCCGCCGCGACGTCTTCGAGGAGCTCGGCGGCTTCGACCGCCGCCTGCCCCTCATGCGCGACGACGTCGACCTGTGCTGGCGCGCCCACTCCGCGGGCCATCGCGTCCTGATCGCCCCCGACGCCGTCCTCCGGCACGCCGAGGCCTCCGCCCGCGAGCGCCGCACCGTCGACTGCGCGGGACGCACCGCGGCCAACCCGCACCGCGTCGACAAGGCCGGCGCCGTCTACACCCTCCTCGCCAACAGCCGCGGCGCCGCCCTCCCGTACGTCTTCGTCCGGCTGATCGTCAGCACCCTGCTCCGTACCCTCGCCTACCTCGTCGGCAAGGTCCCCGGGCAGGCCGTCGACGAGGTCATGGGCCTCCTCGCCACCCTGCTGCGCCCCGAGAAGATCCTCGCCGCCCGCAGGCGCCGCAAGAACCCCGCCGTCCCGGCGAACGAACTCCGCCCGCTGTTCCCGCCGCCCGGCGCCACCGTCCGCGCAGCCGTCGAGCAGTTCACCGCCAACTTCGGCGGCTCCGAGGCCGATTCCGGCGGCTCCCGCCACGGAGTCGTCGAGTCAGGACCCGGCGGAGACGACGCCGACTACCTGGAAGTCGAGCAGTTCGCCCGGCTCAAGAAGGTCGCCCGCAAGCCCGGCCCGCTCCTCTTCGCCCTCCTGCTGCTCATCTCCCTGGTCGCCTCCCGCAACCTCTTCGCCGGCGGCTCGCTGGCCGGCGGCGCCCTGCTGCCCGCGCCCGACACCGTCTCCGAACTGTGGTCGCGGTACGCCGACGGCTGGCACGCCCTCGGCACCGGCGGCACCCAGACCGCCCCGCCGTACCTCGCCGTCCTGGCCGCGCTCTCCGCGCTCTTCCTCGGCTCCACCTCCACCGCGCTGACCCTGCTGCTCGTCTGCTCGGTCCCGCTCGCCGGCTTCACCGCGTACTTCGCGGCCCGCGGCATCGTCGAGTCCCGGCTCCTGCGCGCCTGGGGCGCCATCGCCTACGCGTTCCTGCCCGCCGCCACCGGGGCCCTCGCCACCGGCCGGCTCGGCACCGCGGTCCTCGCGATCCTGCTGCCGCTCATGGCCCGCGCCGCCGTCGCCGCCCACGGCTTCAACCGGCCGGACCGGGGCAGCTGGCGCGCCACCTGGGCGTACACCTTCCTGCTGACCTTCGCCACCGCGTTCACCCCGGTCGTCTGGCCGCTCGCGGTCCTCCTCGGCCTCGGCGTGCTCGTCGTCCGGCGCTCCGACATCACCGCCTACGGGCTGCGCTTCCTGGCCGCCGTCGGCACCCCGCTCCTCGTCCTCGCGCCCTGGTCGCTGACCCTGCTCACCGAGCCGGCGGCGTTCCTGCGCGAGGCGGGACTCGACATCCGTACGGGCACGGCCACCGCGCTCGACCTGCTCGGCACCAGCCCCGGCGGCCCCGGCACCACCGGCGGCCTCCTGCTGGCCGGCCTCGTCCTCGCCGGCCTGGCCGGGCTGCTGCGCGAGGAGCGGCAGCTCGCCGTCCGCGCCGCCTGGGCCGCCGGCCTCGCCGGCCTCCTCTTCGCCGCCCTGTCCAACGGCGCGGGCGGCACCGGCTGGGCCGGCCCCGCCACCCTCGTCTACGGCGCCGCCCTCATCGCCGCCGGCATGATCGGCGCCGAGGGCGGCCGCACCCGCGTCGCCGCCCACGGCTTCGGCTGGCGCCAGCCCGTCGCCGCCCTGATCGCCCTCGCCTGCGCCGTCGGCCCCGCCGTCGCCGCCGCCGGCTGGATGATCGCCGGCGCCGACGGCCCGCTGACCCGGCGCGACCCGGTCCAGGTCCCGGCCTTCGTCGCCGAGGAGTCCGGCACCCGCGACCAGCCCCGCACCCTGGTCCTCGGCGGCACCTCGCCCGGCGAGGTCACGTACACCCTGGTCCGCGGCTCCGGCGCCCGCCTCGGCGACGCCGAACTCAACGCGGCCGCCGAGGACGACCCCCGTCTCGACGACGTCGTCGCCCACCTGGTCGCCGGCTCAGGCGCCGACCAGACCGAGCAGCTCAGCGGCTACGCGATCCGCTACGTCCTGGTACGCGACGGGGCACCGCGCCAGATGAGCCGCGTCCTCGACTCCACCCCCGGACTCAGCCGGCTCAGCCAGCTCGACGGCAGCGCGCTCTGGCGCGTGGACCGCGACATCGCCCGCGTCATGATCGTCCCGCCCGCGGCGAAGACCGCGGACGGCGCGACCCAGGGGACCGCCGACTCCGCGAAGCCGCCGACCGCGCCGGTCGCCGTCGCCGCCGGCCCCGTCGAGGCGCACACCGAGATCCCGGCCGGCCCCGCCGGCCGCGTCCTGCGCCTCGCCGACCGCGCCGACGAGGGCTGGACCGCCACCCTCGACGGCAAGGAGCTGACGCCCACCACCGTCGACGGCTGGGCCCAGGGCTTCGAACTCCCCGCCCAGGCCGGCCGCCTCGACCTCACACACGACCAGCCCCTCACCCACACCGCGTGGATCTGGGCCCAGGTCGGCCTCGCCGTCGTCCTCCTCGTCCTCGCCCTGCCCGGCCGGCGCCGCGAGATCGACGACGACCTGCCCGAGGAGGAGCTCGCGATCCCCGCCCAGGCGACCGAGGGCGACGGCCGCCGCGCCCGCCGGCTGCGCGCCGCCGCGGAGGCCGAGTCGGAGGGCGAGACCGTCGAGGGCGGCCAGGACCCGGCGCCCGAGACCACCGCGATCCCGGAGCAGCAGTCCCAGGAGCCCCAGGAGTGGGACGGCTACGACCCGGCGTACGCCCAGGCCCAGGAACAGCCGCAGGGCGGCCACCAGGAGCCCCAGCCCCAGGCGTACGCCGAGCAGGGCTACTACCAGGAGTACGCGGCCGACCCGTACCAGCAGCAGCCGTACGCGTACCCCCAGCAGGGCTACGACCAGCAGCCTCCGCCGTACGACCCGCAGCAGCCGTACGCCGACCAGGGCTACGAGCAGCAGCCGTACGACCCCCAGCAGGCGCAGTACGGCGGCCAGGGCTACGAGCAGCAGCCGTACGACCCGCAGCAGTACGACCCGTACACCTACGGCTACGGGCACCCCCAGGGCCACGAGACCGAGCAGCGTCCCGACGGGAGCAGCAACCAGTGAAGCGCACGACCCTCTCCCTGATCGCGGGCGCCACGGCGCTCGCCGCCGTCACCGGCTTCGCGTCGCTCTCCGCCCCGGACGGCGCCGCCGCCCCCCGGGCCGCGGCGCCCACCCGGCTGCCGGTCGAGCGCGCGGGCCTGGCCTGCCCGGTGCCCAGCACCTCCGAGGTGGCCGAGACCCTCTACACCTCGTACACCCCGCTCAGCGGCGGCGGTACGGCCCCGGCGAAGGGCGGCACGGGCGGTGCCGACAAGCCCGCCGCCACCGCCCAGCTGCGGCCCGCCGCGAGCACGTCGACCTCCGGCGGCACCGCCAAGGGCGGCAAGAAGGCGAAGCCCCCGAAGGCCCCCGCCACCGTCACCGCCCCCGGCAAGCCCGTCACGGCCGAGGCGAACGGCCCCGCGGCCCCCGCCCTCGCGGGTGCGGCGAGCGGCATCCTCGCCCCCGGCTGGACCGTCCAGCAGACCACCGTCGTCCCGGCGGGCGGCGCCCGCGGCCTCCTCGGCCTCAGCTGCGGCGCACCCGACACCGACTTCTGGTTCCCCGCGGCCTCCACCGCCAAGGAACGCCAGGACTACGTCCACCTCACCAACCCGGACGACACGGCCGCCGTCGCCGACATCGAGCTGTACGGCCCCGAGGGCGTCCTCAAGTCCCAGTTCACCGAGGGCATCCCGGTCCCGGCCCGGTCCACGGTCCCCGTCCTGCTCTCCACCCTCACGGGCGAGGCCGCGCAGCAGTCCGTCACCGTCCACGTCACCACCCGCAGCGGCCGGGTCGGCGCGGCCATCGCCTCCGCCGACGAGAAGCTCGGCAGCGACTGGATCGCGCCCTCGGCCGACCCGGCGAGCACGGCCGTGCTCCCCGGCATCCCGGCCGACGCCACCTCCGTACGCCTGGTGGCGTTCGTCCCGGGCGAGGACGACGCCGACCTGAAGATCCAGCTGGTCACCCAGAGCGGCACGATCGTCCCGGCGAGCGCCCGCTCCCTGCACGTGAAGTCGGGGATGACGGCCGCCGTCGACCTGCCGGACCTCACCCGCGGCGAGGTGGGCTCGCTGATGCTGAGCCCGAGCGACCCGAAGAAGGCCGCCCCGGTCGTGGCCGCCCTCCGGGTGGTCCGCGGCAAGGGCGACGACACCGAGGTCGCCTTCGTACCGGCGACCGGGGCGGTCTCCGCCCGCGCGACGGTCGCCGACAACCGGGCCAAGGGGACGACGCTGGCCCTGACCGCCGTCGGCGCGGCGGCGCAGGTGAAGGTCACCGCCTCGGCGGGCTCCGGCGGGGGGACGCCCGTGACGAAGACGGTCACGGTCAAGGAAGGCACGACGACGGCCGTGCCGGACCTGGTCCCCGAGGGCCTGAAGGGCTCCTACGCGCTGACCGTCGAACCGGTCTCGGGCGGCAAGGTGTACGCGGCGAGGACGCTGGCGGTGCCGCTGGACGGCACGCCGATGTTCACGGTCCAGACCTTCGTCGACGACCGGGGCACGGTCGAGGTCCCGTCGGCCCGCCAGGACCTGGGGGTCCTGGACTAAGGGCGGGGCGGGGCGAGCGGCGCGGGCGTTACGGGCGGGGGCCACGGCCACCGGCCGGCCCGCCCCCCGCTGTCTCGCCGCCCGTACGGGGAAGCGCGGCGCGCGGAGGAGCCGGGGTCGGGGTCAGTCCTGCCCGTACCGCGGATCGACCGACTCGGGGGAGAGCCCGAGCAGCTCGGCGACCTGCTCCACGACGACCTCGTGGACGAGGAGCGCCCGCTCGTCCCGGTTCTTGGAGCGGATCTCGACCGGCCGCCGGTAGACGACCACCCGGGCGGGATCGTTCTTCTCGGCGGCAGCCGAGCCGCCCAGCGGCACCGTCTCGCCCGGCACCGTCGGCGGCACCTCCATCACGAGGAACTCGACGTCGGCGAGCTGCGGCCAGCGCCGCTCCAGACGCTCCACCGAGTCGAGGACGAGATCGCGGAAGGTGTCGGCCCGGCTCGCGGAGAGCGGCACCTGGGGCGGCGCGACCGGTCCCCGCATCCCGCGGCCGTGCCGGTCGCGGCGACGGACCCGGGGCTCCGCCGGGGGCTCCGTGGAGGGGTGCGGGGGGCTCGGCGGCACAGGACTGTCCATCACTGACGCAGCGTAACCCCCATCGGTGCCCGCGCACCGTGGCGCGTCCTCGCCACTTCCCGGGGGTCCGGGCGGCACCACCCCACGCCCTGTCGAAACCTGAACGTTCCGGCCATCCGGCCGAGCGATTCGGGGTCCGACCGCGATCGGCCATCTGGCCGTGGTTGACCGGATCCAGACTCCGGAGTGTCCGGATCGGCTCCCGGCGCCACCCCCTTGTGCCCCCTCCCACGCAGGTCGGAGCGGTCGCCGTACGGAGGGTGGTGGCGGAGGTCACAGTGCGACACGGTGGAGTGACCTGAGGGAGAGTCGTCGCGGCCCGCTCAAGAGTGCGGTACCGTCCAACGTCGTGAGCCCTGTACGTCGCTGTTCGCGCACCGCGTGCGGCCGCCCTGCCGTCGCGACACTGACGTACGTCTATGCCGACTCGACTGCGGTCCTCGGCCCGCTCGCCACCTACGCCGAGCCCCACTGCTACGACCTGTGCGCCCCGCACAGCGAGCGCCTGACCGCCCCCCGCGGGTGGGAGGTCGTGCGGCTGACCGACGGTTCCGCCCCGCCCCGCCCCAGCGGCGACGACCTCGAAGCCCTGGCCAACGCGGTACGCGAGGCGGCCCGCCCCCAGGAACGCGCGGCCGAGTCCGGCGGCAAGGGCGGCGGAGGGCGCGGCGGAGACCCCATGGAGGTCGGCCGCAGAGGGCACCTGAGGGTGCTCCGTTCCCCGGACAACTGAGCGCAACCGGCCACCGTCCGCCTACCCCCTCCCCACTCCGGGTAGTTTTGGCGTTCCGTACACGCGCCGCACACGCGTGCCGAGAACTCAGGAGGGTGGATCCGTGACTGCCGATCTGTCGCAGATCGTGAAGGCGTACGACGTCCGCGGAGTGGTACCCGACCAGTGGGACGAGTCGCTCGCCGAGCTCTTCGGCGCCGCCTTCGTACGGGTGACGGACGCGAACGCGATCGTCATCGGCCATGACATGCGCCCCTCGTCGCCCGGCCTGGCGGACGCCTTCGCGCGCGGCGCGGCCCGCCTCGGCGCCGACGTCACCCTGATCGGACTCTGCTCCACCGATCAGCTGTACTTCGCCTCCGGCAGCTTCGACCTGCCCGGCGCGATGTTCACCGCCTCGCACAACCCGGCCCAGTACAACGGCATCAAGATGTGCCGCGCGGGCGCCGCCCCGGTGGGCCAGGACACGGGCCTGGCGGAGATCAGGGAACTCGCGGAGGACTGGTCGGAGAACGGCGCGCCGGAAGCGGCGGCGACCCCGGGCTCCGTCACCCACCGCGACACGCTCAAGGACTACGCGGAGTACCTGAAGTCCCTGGTGGACCTCACGGCGATCCGCCCCCTCAAGGTCGTGGTGGACGCGGGCAACGGCATGGGCGGCCACACGGTCCCCACCGTCTTCGAGGGCCTGCCGCTGGACGTGGTCCCGATGTACTTCGAGCTGGACGGCACGTTCCCGAACCACGAGGCGAACCCGCTGGACCCGAAGAACATCGTCGACCTCCAGGCCCGCGTCCTGGCCGAGGGCGCCGACCTCGGGCTCGCCTTCGACGGCGACGCCGACCGCTGCTTCGTCGTGGACGAGCGCGGCGAGCCGGTCTCGCCGTCGGCGATCACGGCCCTCGTGGCGGCCCGCGAGCTCGCGAAGCACCCCGGCGGAACGATCATCCACAACCTGATCACCTCGTGGTCGGTGCCTGAGGTCGTCCGCGAGCAGGGCGGCGAACCGGTCCGCACCCGGGTCGGCCACTCCTTCATCAAGGAGGAGATGGCGAAGACCGGCGCGATCTTCGGCGGCGAGCACTCGGCGCACTACTACTTCAAGGACTTCTGGAACGCGGACACGGGCATGCTGGCCGCCCTCCACGTCCTGGCGGCCCTGGGCGGCCAGGAGGGCACCCTGTCGGCCCTGGTGGCCGCGTACGACCGCTACGCCTCCTCGGGCGAGATCAACTCGACGGTGGCGGACCAGAAGGCGAGCGCGGCCAAGGTCAAGGCCGCGTACGAGAACGAGGACGTCACGCTCGACACCCTGGACGGCCTGACCGTGACGGCGCGGGACTGGTGGTTCAACCTCCGCGCCTCCAACACCGAGCCGCTGCTGCGCCTCAACGTCGAGGCCCGCGACGTGGCGACCATGACGAGGATCCGCGACGAGGTCCTGAACCTGGTCCGCACCAGCGCCTGACCTCCCCGCACCCACCGCCGGGGAGCGGGGCGCCCCTGTTCCCCGGCGGTAGGCTGACCTGGCCCCACCCTGCTTGCTCGAACTGTTCGAAGGGACACCCCATGCCGCTCGAAGCCGGCCTCCTGGAGATCCTGGCCTGCCCCGCGTGCCACGCTCCACTGAACGACCGCACGGCGGACGAGACCCCCGAACTCATCTGCACGAGCCCCGACTGCGGCCTCGCCTACCCGGTCCGCGACAACATCCCGGTCCTCCTGACGGACGAGGCCCGCCGCCCGTAAGCGGCCAGGGCGACACGCCCCCGGGCCGCCGCACGACCACGCGGCAGGCCCCGGGGTCCGGCGCATCCGACGGGAAGGCGACAGCACGGCGCACCACGAACCGCGCCACGCCGCTCCGGGTCCGTACGACAGGCCCGGCCGCGCCTCCCGGCACGAACGTGGCCAGGCCCGCTCCACAGGGCAGGGGGCCTTCGGTTCAGGCCGGTTCGGCGGGCTGATCGCTACGGCGCGGGTCTTCGCTTCACGCCGGGCCGGTGGGCTGATCGCTAGGGCACGGGGTCTCGGCTGACGTCGAGTCGGCCGGCCGAGCGAGGAGGCAGGGGCTCTGGCCCACGCCAGCTCCGTCGGCCGAGCGATCCGGCGCGGGTCCCGACCACGCCAAGGCGACCGACCGAGCGACACGGCACGGGGCGCCCGCCGCCCACGCGGCATCGGACTCCCGACCGAGTGGCCGACGGGCGGGCGGACGGACTGGCTGACTGGCCGACGGACTGGCCGACCGACCGACCGACCGACCGACGGACGGACGGAATGGCCGACGGACCGGCGGACGACTGGCCGACGGTCGCACGGGCGGACCGACCAACCAACCAACCAACCAACCGGTCGACGGACGGGCGGACCAACCAACCGGCCGATCTGCCCGCTCCCGCCCCGCCTCCACCACCGCCGCCCCAGCCCGCCTCCCACGGGCCCCCGAACGGCCCCCGCTCCATCCCCCCCCCGCACTCCGGGAGGGGCCCGTTTCCCTCTCCCCGGAAGGGTCCACCACCCCGGAGGGTCCGCCGCCGACGGCGAGCACCCCCCACGGGAAGGCCCGCACCTCTGCCCTCCCAGCTGTACGGGTGGTGCGGGTGGGAACCGAAAAGCCCGGCCGAAGGCAGGGCGCACCACAAACACCCGCACGCACCCGCACCAAAGACGCCCGCACCAAAGACGCCCGCACAACCCCGCACCAGCCTCGCAAACCCCGCACCATAGAAGGTGCACGCACCACAAGGCACGCCAGCAGCCCGCCCGAGGGCCCCGCCGAGGGCCCCGCGACGACGACGCGACCGGAGGCACCCGCCCCATGCTCGACGAGACCCTCCTCGACGCCCCGGACGACCTCGCCCTGGCGGACCGCCGCGGCCTCCTCCGCGGCGCCGCCGAAGCCGGCGCCCGGGTTCGGACGGCGGCGAGGCACGCCGCCGAGGCCGGCATCGCGGACCTCCACCCCGAGGGCCGCCCCCGTGCGGTACTCGTCGCCGGCCCGGGCACCGCCGCCGCGGCCGTCGCCGACCTGATCGGCGCCCTGGCGGGAGCCTCGGCACCCGTCGTACGCCTCCAGCCGACCGGCGTCGCCCCCGCGGCGGGCGCCCTGCGCTGGGCGCTGCCCGGCTGGGCGGGCAGCGTGGACCTCCTGCTGCTGCCGACGACGGACGGTTCCGAACCGGGCCTGGCGCTCCTCGCGGAGCAGGCGTACCGCCGCGGGATCACGGTCGTCGCCGTGGCGCCCAAGGCCTCGCCCCTCACCGAGACGGTCAGCGGCTCGCGCGGCCTGTTCGTGCCGATGGCGATCGCCCCGAACGAGGCCCCGAACGAGTACGCGGAGAACATCGCGGCGAGCCCCGGCACCCTGTGGGCCCTGTTCACCCCGCTGCTCATGCTGCTCGACCGGGTCGGTCTCCTGGAGGCCCCGCCGGAGGCCCTGGAGAAGGTCGCGGACCGGCTGGACCGTACGGCGGAGCGGTGCGGGCCGGCCATCGCCACGTACAGCAACCCGGCCAAGACGCTCGCCGCCGAGCTCGCGGACTCGCTGCCGCTGATCTGGACGGAGGGCGCGGCCGCGGGCCCGGCGGGCCGCAGGTTCGCCGCGGTCCTGGCGGAGCTGGCGGGTCTGCCGGCGCTGGCGGCGGAACTCCCGGAGGCCCTCCCGGCCCATGGCGTCCTCCTCGCGGGCGACTACGCGGCGGGCGCGGACCCCGAGGACTTCTTCCGCGACCGGGTGGAGGAGCCGCAGGCGCTCCGCGCCCGGGTGGTCCTGCTGAGGGACCGGCCGTCGGACGGTCTGACGGCCGCCCACGCGGCGCGCGAGCTGGCGCTGAGCCACGAGACGGCGATCAGCGAGCTGGAACCGGAGGAGGGTGGTGACCTGGAGACCCTGGCGGAACTTCTCGCGGTGACCGACTTCGCGGCGGTGTACCTCTGCCTGGCGACCCCGGGCCGTACGGCGCTCTGAGCGCGCCCCGCGACCCAGCCCGCCCCACCATCGAACACACCCCGCAAGCAAGCGCCGGCGACCGTCCACATCCCCAACCGCCCCCCCGGACGAACAAAACCCCCGTCCACCGACCCGCCCACCACTCGTAACCCACCCGTCATCCGCCCCCTGTCACCTGTCACCCGACACCCCTCACTCACCATCCGTCACCACCCCGAGGAGCTGGCAGGCACCATGGACCGCCTCGTCAACACCGTTCGCCCCTACGCCTGGGGATCCACGACGGCCATCCCGGAGCTGCTCGGCACCGCCCCGACCGGCGAGCCCCAGGCCGAGATGTGGATGGGCGCCCACCCCGGCGCCCCCTCCCGCACCGATCGCGGCTCACTGAACGCGCTGATCGACGCCGATCCCGTGGGCGAACTGGGGGAGCGTTCCGTCGACAAGTTCGGCCCGCGCCTTCCGTTCCTGCTGAAGGTGCTCGCCGCCGGCGCCCCGCTCTCCCTCCAGGCCCACCCCGACCTGGCCCAGGCGCGGGCCGGTCACGCGGCCGAGGAAGCCCTGGGCATCCCGGTCGACGCCCCGCACCGCACGTACAAGGACGCCAACCACAAGCCCGAGCTGATCTGCGCGCTCACCCCCTTCGAGGGGCTGTGCGGATTCCGCGCGCCGGCCGAGACCGCGGACCTGATCGCCGCGCTCGGCGTCGACTCGCTCAAGCCGTACGTCGACCTCCTGTACGCCCACCCCGAAGAGGCGGCGCTCCGCGAGGTCCTGACGGCGCTGCTGACCGCCGACCCGGCGGAGATGGCGAACACCGTGGCGGAGGCGGCCGCGGCCGCGGACCGCCTCGGCGGCGAGCACGCCCCGTACGCGAGCCTCGCCCACCACTACCCGAGCGACCCCGGCGTCATCGCCGCGATGCTCCTCAACCGGATCACGCTCCAGCCGGGCGAGGCCCTCTACCTGGGCGCGGGCGTCCCGCACGCCTACCTCTCGGGCCTCGGCGTCGAGATCATGGCCAACTCCGACAACGTGCTGCGCTGTGGACTCACCCCCAAGCACATCGACGTCCCCGAACTCCTGCGCGTGGTCCGTTTCGAGCCGACCGACCCGGCCGTCCTGCGCCCCGAGGCCTCGCCGTCGGGGGAGGAGGTCTACGACACCCCGATCGACGAGTTCCGCCTCTCCCGTTTCGTACGGCCGGAGGGCGCGGCCCCGACCGACCTGACGAGCCCCACCTCGCAGATCCTGCTCGCCGTCGCGGGCAGCCCGAAGGCGGGGGACGAGACCCTCGCCGCCGGCGAATCCGTCTTCGTGCCCGCGGGCGAGAAGGCCGAACTGTCCGGTGCGGGGACGGTCTTTCGCGCCACCGTCGTGGCCTGATGCAACAATGACCGGCCGAACCGCGGCGACAGAGCCGGTGCATCGACGAAGGGACCACGTACACCCATGAGCGCGTCAGGCGGAACCAAGGCGATCGTGGCGGCACTCGCAGCCAACCTGGCGATCGCCGTAGCCAAGTTCGTGGCGTTCCTCTTCAGTGGTTCGTCGTCGATGCTCGCGGAGAGCGTCCACTCCCTCGCCGACTCCGGCAACCAGGGCCTGCTGCTGCTCGGCGGCAAGAAGGCGCAGCGCGAGGCGACTCCGCAGCACCCCTTCGGCTACGGCCGCGAGCGCTACATCTACGCCTTCCTCGTCTCGATCGTGCTCTTCTCCGTCGGTGGCATGTTCGCCATCTACGAGGGCTACGAGAAGATCAAGCACCCGCACCCGATCGAGGCCTGGTACTGGCCGGTCGGCGTCCTCGTCTTCGCGATCATCGCCGAGTCGTTCTCCTTCCGGACCGCCATCAAGGAGTCGAACCTGATCCGCGGCGGTCTCACCTGGACGCAGTTCGTCCGCCGCGCCAAGGCCCCCGAGCTGCCCGTCGTCCTCCTGGAGGACCTGGGCGCGCTCGTCGGCCTCATCCTCGCGCTCGGCGGCGTCGGACTGGCGCTGCTGACCGGCGACGGCGTCTGGGACGGCATCGGCACCCTCTGCATCGGTGTCCTGCTGATCGCCATCGCGATCGTGCTGGCCGCCGAGACCAAGTCGCTGCTGCTCGGCGAGTCCGCGGGCACCGAGGAGGTCAAGCGGATCGAGGCCGCGGTCGTGGACGGCGAGACCGTCACCCGCCTCATCCACATGCGGACGCTGCACCTCGGCCCGGAGGAGCTCCTCGTCGCCGCCAAGATCGCCGTCCAGCACGACGACTCGGCCGCCGAGGTCGCGAACGCCATCAACGCCGCCGAGGAGCGCATCCGCGCGGCCGTCCCGATCGCCCGTGTCATCTACCTGGAGCCGGACATCTACAGGGAGACGGCCACGTCGACGGCCACCGACCTGACGAAGACCCCGGACACCGACGACCACTGAGTCGGCCGACGCCCACGGCCGTCCGCCGACGCCCACGGTTGTCCGGCAACGCCCACGGTTGTCCGGCAACGCCCCACTGACGTCCGGCAACGACCGAGGCCCGTCGTGCGACGGCCACTGATGGACCCCCTTCGCACGACCCCCGGGACCCCGCGGTCCCGGGGGTCTCGTGCGTATGTACGCCCCTTGTACGGCCCTCCGATCGCGCCCCACCGCCCGACGCGGACTGTGGCCCGGCCCGCCGTCCGGTGTAGATTCGTGACCAGCCAGACGTCGCTGCTGATGGCGGTCGGGCGGTCCTCGCGGACCGGCCGAGGGAGAGAGGGCCTCCGACGACGGCACCGTGGAAAGCCCGGGCATTCGTGTGTCCGGGGAGCCTCCGTGGTGCCCGGCGCCCCAACCGACCCTCGCACGCGAACACACGAGGAGCAGCTCAGTCATGACGACTGCCGCCCATCAGGACTTCAAGGTCGCCGACCTCTCCCTGGCCGCGTTCGGCCGCAAGGAGATCACCCTCGCCGAGCACGAGATGCCCGGCCTGATGTCGATCCGCCGCGAGTACGCCGAGCAGCAGCCCCTCGCCGGCGCCCGTGTCACCGGCTCCCTGCACATGACCGTGCAGACCGCCGTCCTCATCGAGACCCTGGTCGCCCTCGGCGCCGAGGTCCGCTGGGCCTCCTGCAACATCTTCTCCACCCAGGACCACGCCGCCGCGGCCATCGCCGTCGGCCCGAACGGCACCCCGGAGAACCCGCAGGGCGTCCCGGTCTTCGCCTGGAAGGGCGAGACCCTCGAGGAGTACTGGTGGTGCACCGAGCAGGCCCTCACCTGGCCGAACACGCCCACCGGCGGTCCGAACATGATCCTCGACGACGGTGGTGACGCCACCCTCCTCGTCCACAAGGGCGTCGAGTTCGAGAAGGCCGGCTCGGCCCCGGACCCGTCCACCGCGGACAGTGAGGAGTACGGCCACATCCTCACGCTCCTCAACCGCACCCTCGGCGAGAACCCGCAGAAGTGGACCCAGCTGGCGTCCGAGATCCGCGGCGTCACCGAGGAGACCACCACCGGTGTCCACCGCCTGTACGAGATGCACCAGGCCGGCGAGCTCCTCTTCCCGGCGATCAACGTGAACGACGCCGTGACGAAGTCGAAGTTCGACAACAAGTACGGCTGCCGCCACTCCCTCATCGACGGCATCAACCGCGCCACCGACGTCCTCATCGGCGGCAAGACCGTCGTCGTCTGCGGCTACGGCGACGTCGGCAAGGGCTGCGCCGAGTCCCTGCGCGGCCAGGGCGCCCGCGTCATCGTCACCGAGATCGACCCGATCTGCGCGCTCCAGGCGGCGATGGACGGCTACCAGGTCACGACCCTGGACGACGTCGTGGAGAAGGCCGACATCTTCATCACCACGACCGGCAACAAGGACATCATCATGGCCACGGACATGGCCAAGATGAAGCACCAGGCCATCGTCGGCAACATCGGCCACTTCGACAACGAGATCGACATGGCCGGCCTCGCCAAGGTCCCCGGCATCGTCAAGGACGAGGTCAAGCCGCAGGTCCACACCTGGACGTACCCCGACGGCAGGGTCCTGATCGTGCTGTCCGAGGGCCGCCTCCTCAACCTGGGCAACGCGACCGGCCACCCCTCCTTCGTCATGTCGAACTCGTTCGCGGACCAGACCCTGGCCCAGATCGAGCTCTACACGAAGCCGCAGGAGTACCCGACCGACGTGTACGTGCTGCCCAAGCACCTGGACGAGAAGGTCGCCCGTCTCCACCTCGACGCCCTCGGCGTCAAGCTGACGACCCTCCGCCCCGAGCAGGCCGCGTACATCGGCGTCGAGGTCGAGGGCCCGTTCAAGCCGGACCACTACCGCTACTGATGCTCCGGCCGGCGGCGCCCGCGCGCTGACGCGACGCCGTCCCGGACACCTGTGGAGGAACAGACAGGCCCCCCGCACCCCCGTGCCGGGGGGCCTGCCTCGTCCCCAGGGTCCTGTCCGGCCGAGATCAGGGCCCTGCAGCCCCACCCCAGAGCCGGATCAGCCCTGCTCCCACGCCCGGAAGCCCCCGTCCCGAGGACCCGACCCATGCCCCGCGGCCGATATTCGCTCCATGACCCGCACGACCACACCCCCCTCGGTGACGAACACTTCCACTGCGCGCCCGGCCCCTCCGGCTGGCGCTACGTCTCACAGGTCACCACCCCCTCGGGCGACCACCAGGGCTCCGTCGACCTGGCCGTCGACGAACTCGGCCGCCCCATCCGCCTCGAACTCCACGCCGCCGGCTGGCAGGTCCGCGGCGCGGCCCTCGACGGCGTCACCTGGGTCCGCACGGACCCCGCCGGAACCCACGCCACCGAAGGCAATGTGCGCGCCCACGCCTTCACCGGCACGTCCCCGGCGTTCCTCGTCGCGCTCACGCGACTCCTGCGTCTCACCCCCGATTCCCCCGAGACCCGCGTCAGGCTCGTCGCCTTCACGGACCCGGTGCTCGCCCCCCTCACGGTCGACCAGTCCTGGGCCCTGCTGAAGAGTGAAGCGCACGCCACTGACAACGGCCCCCTGATGGTGGACGAATACCAGGTCAGCGCCTTGGACACCGGGGAACAGCACACCGTCCACATCGCCGGCGACGTCGTCCTCGCAGCACCCGGCATCGAACTCGAGGCCCTGGAGACCCCGCCGTCGGTCTTCCCCTGACGATCAGGCGGGCGGAGCGAACCCGGTAGCGGGCGCCGTGGGCTCCTGAGCGTCGGCCACGGGGGAGACGACGACCGGCGCGACAGCCGGCGCGGCCACCGGTGAAGGCGCGACGGGAGGACCGAAGCCCGGCGCCGTCATCCCCGAGGTCCCGACCGCCCCACTCACCACCGCCCCCGCGCCCCCGACCGGCCCAGGCACCCCGGCCGCCCCCGGCGCCCCGGCCACTGCCGCGGAGCCGAAGGCCCGCCGAGCCTCCCGGGTCTGCCGCTCGGCCACCACCCCCGCCAGATACGCGTCGGCCGGCACTCCGGGCGGCGGAGGCGTCCCGGTCCGCGCCACCAGCTCGTCGGCCAGCCGCTCCGCGAGCCGCCGCCCCACCACGGGGTCGAGCTCACGGGCCCGCGTGAGGTACTGCCGTATCTCCAGCCACAGCGGCTCGGGCACCGCCGAAAGGTCCAGCCCGGCGAAACGCCCCACCAGCCACGGCGGCGGCGGGGGCACGGCGAGCGCCCGCGCCGCGGGTATCCGCTCACGTACGACCAGCGTCCCCGCGAAGACGTCCCCGAGCCGTCGCCCCCGCTCCGACACGAGCGACGCGACACAGGCGACGACCCCGAAGGTCATCAGGATCTCCACGACCCCCATCGCCCCCCGGACGAGCGCGTGCCGGAACCGGATCGGCCCCCCGTCGTCCCGCACCACACGGAGTCCGCAGGCCAGCTTCCCCAGCGACCGCCCGTGCGACAGCGTCTCCACCGCGATCGGCGCCCCCACCAGGATCAGCAGGAAGGAGGCGATCGACACCGCCGTCACCGCCGCCTCGTCGAGCGACGCGGTGGCGACCGCGAGCCCGAGCGTGACCAGCAGGTACACGGCCCAGACCACCACCAGGTCGATGAGCACCGCCAAGGCCCGGCTCGGGAGCCGTGCGGGCTGCAACCCCAGTACGACGGCATCCCCGGTCACCACGTCACTCACGGCACCCACCCTTCTCCGCCCTTCCCGACCCCTCCGAACGCCAGTCTGCCAAGCTGACCCGCAGCGCGCCGCAGCAGTACGGAACCGTCCGCAGCCGATGCCTGGAGCAGCAGCCGATCATGGACCTCGACGTCTACGTCACCGCCCACCGCTCCGAGTGGGAGCGCCTCGACCACCTCCTGCGCCGGGGCGGCAAGCTCACCGGAGCCGAGGCCGACGAACTCGTGTCCCTGTACCAGCGCACGGCCACCCATCTCTCGATCGTGCAGTCGAGCGCCCCGGACCCCGTGCTCACGGCCCGGCTCACCCAGCTCGTGGCCCGCGCCCGCGCCACGGTCACCGGCACCCGCCGCGCCTCGTGGCGTGACGCGGCCCGCTTCCTCACCGCCGGTTTCCCCGCGGCCGTCTACCGCTCCCGCCACTGGTGGGTGCCCACCGCCGTCCTCTCGACCCTGCTCGCCGTCCTCATCGGCTGGTGGATCGGCACGCACCCCGAGGTCCAGGCGGCGATCGGCGCTCCCGCCGACCTCCGCGAGATGACCCGCCCCGGCGGCCAGTACGAGACGTACTACTCCAGCAACCCGGCGGCGTCCTTCGCCGCCCAGGTCTGGACGAACAACGCCCAGGCCGCCGCCATGTGCCTGGTCCTGGGCGCCTTCCTGGGCATCCCGGTGCTGTGGATCCTCTTCCTGAACATGCTGAACGTCGGCGTCGGCATCGGCCTGATGGCGTCCGCGGGCCGCCTCGACGTGTTCCTGGGCCTGATCCTTCCCCATGGCCTGCTCGAACTGACCGCCGTCTTCGTCGCCGCCGGCACGGGCCTCCGCCTCGGCTGGACGGTCATCGACCCCGGCCCCACCACCCGCCGCGCGGCCCTCGCGGAACGCGGCCGCGCCGCCGTCGGCATGGCCATCGGCCTGGCCCTGGTCCTCTTCGTCTCGGGCCTGATCGAAGGCTTCGTCACCCCGTCCGGCCTGCCCTCCTGGGCCCGCATCACCATCGGCATCGCCGCTGAGCTGCTCTTCCTCGCCTACGTCTACGTCCTCGGCGGCCGCGCCGCCCGCGCCGGCGACGAGGGCGACCTGGAGGAGCCCGACCGCAGCGCGCAGCTCCCCACCGCCGCCTGATGTGCGTACGACCCCGCTGACCTGCTAGTGTCCTCCGGTGCCCACAAAAGCCATTGACATGGCGGACGTGGCGAGGTAGGTTTGAACGGTTGCCTGGAACTGGACAGTTCGGCAGCAATCAAGTAGAGTCTCACTCGCTCCGGTCGGGAATTCGATTCCACGGAGCCACCCCGATTCCTATCCGAATCAAGAAAGCCACCGATTAGGTCGGCCCAAATGATTCTGATAAAGTCGGAACCGCCGAAAGGCCCCCGGAGTGAAAACAAAAGGGACCGGAAAGCACCGAGGAAATCGGATCGGAAAGATCTGATAGAGTCGGAAACGCAAGAACGAAGGGAAGCCCGGAGGAAAGCCCGAGAGGGTGAGTACAAAGGAAGCGTCCGTTCCTTGAGAACTCAACAGCGTGCCAAAAATCAACGCCAGATTAGTTGATACCCCGTCCATCTTCGGATGGCGAGGTTCCTTTGAAAGTCCTGCCGGCCCTTGTGGTCTGCAGGCAACATACACAGCGAGGACGCTGTGGACAGTCGGCCTTATTCCGGTCTGACTGTCCCGCTCAACGCGAGTGTCACCCGATTACGGGTAAACATTCACGGAGAGTTTGATCCTGGCTCAGGACGA
>NZ_LIVV01000008.1 GCF_001905825.1 Streptomyces sp. CB02009 | reverse complement strand
CGACCAGGACGGTGCGGCGGCTCGTGGCGAGTGAAGTCAGGTTCGTGACGCGTGAAGTCATACGGCCACCTTGGCGCCGCCGGGCCACCGGATCCCGCAACACGCCTACACCCGGGGCGCCAGCTCCCTCGCACGGCCGTCCGCGTCCCGCCGCACCTCCAGGACCGAGGCCACCGCGTCCCGCTCGACCGGCCCGTACACATGCGGGAAGAGCGTCCCTCCCGAGCCCTCCCAGCGGACCTCCCCGGCCAGCCTCTCCTCGTCGATCACCAGCACCAGGAGCGGACCCCGCACGTCCCGGTAGCGGGTGTCGGCGATCACGAGGGCCGCGGCCTCGTCCGGCGAGCAGTGGACGAAGCCCTCGGCGGCGAGGGACGCCGGGGCGTACGGGGCATCGGGGGCGGCGGACCAGTCGGCCAGCGGAACGACGTGCAGCAGCATGCCGACAGTTCTACCCCGCGGATCCTCTCCACGCTGCGGATCCTCCCTACCCTCCGGATCCTCCCTACCCTCCGGATCCTCCGGGCCGGTCCTGTACCCCGAGTGGCGGAGCACCCCGGTTCGGGTGACATTGGGCGTGTTCCGAACCGGACGAAAGGCAGGACCATGGCGGGAAACGACCTCGGCAGTCTCCTCGGCAGCCTCCTCGGAGGCTCCGGCGGGCAGAGCGGCGGCAGCGGCGCGGGCGGCATCCTCGGCTCCCTGATCGGCGCGCTCGCGGGCGGCCAGGGCGGGGGCGGCGGCGCGAGCGGAGCCGGCGGGGCGTCGAACCCGCTCGGCGGACTCCTCGACATGCTCACCCGATCGGGACTCACCGACCAGACCCGGTCCTGGGTCGGCACCGGCGACAACCAGCCCGTCAGCGGCGCCCAGATCGCCGAGGCCCTCCCGGACGAGACCCTGCAGAAGGTCGCCCAGGACGCCGGCGTCAGCCCCCAGGAGGCCGCCGACCAGATCGCGCAGTCGCTGCCGCAGGCCGTCGACAAGCTGACGCCGACCGGCTCGATGCCCCAGGGCTCCCTCGAGGACATCATCCGCGAGCAGAACCTCTGACCGGACGCGCACCGGGCGCGTACCGGGCACGTGACGGGCGCCCGCCCTCCGTCTCGGAGGGCGGGCGCCCCGGCACGCCCTCCCGGCCCCTGACTAGGCTGAACGGAGCACTGACGCAGGCGAAGGAGCACGACGTGGCGGTACGAGCGGTCCGAGGAGCCGTCCAGCTGGAGCGGGACGAGGCAGGACACATGAGCGAGCAGGTCGAAGAACTGCTCACCGCCGTCCTGGAACGCAACGGGCTCGACGCCGACGACCTCATCAGCATCTGGTTCACGGCCACCCCCGACCTCCACAGCGACTTCCCCGCCGCCGCGGCCCGCCGCACCGGCATCGTCGACGTCCCCCTGATCTGCGCACAGGAACTCGACATCGAGGGCGCGATGCCGAGGGTCGTCCGGCTCCTCGCCCACGTCGAGACCGACCTCCCCAAGTCCCGGATCGCGCACGTCTACCTCGGTGCCGCGGCCGCCCTGCGCAAGGACATCGCCCAGTGAGAACAGCGCTCGTCATCGGCACCGGACTGATCGGCACCTCCGCCGCGATCGCCCTCGCGGGCCGGGGCGTCACCGTCCACCTTCGCGACCACGACCCGGCGCGCGCCGGCATGGCCGCCGCGCTCGGCGCCGGCACCGACGAGGCACCCGACGGACCCGTCGACCTCGTCATCGTCGCCGTCCCCCCGGCGCACGTGGCCGGCACCCTCGCCGAGGCGATGACCGCCGGGCTCGGGCGCGGCTACCTCGACGTGGCGAGCGTCAAGAGCGGCCCCAAGCGGGAGCTGGAGGCCCTCGGCCTCGACCTCACCTCCTACATCGGTACGCACCCCATGGCCGGCAAGGAACGCTCGGGCCCGCTCGCCGCGACCGCCGACCTCTTCGAGGGACGCCCCTGGGTGCTCACCCCGACCCGGGACACCGACACCGAGGTCCTCAACCTCGCCCTGGAACTCGTCGCGCTGTGCCGGGCCGTCCCCGTCGTCATGGACGCCGACGCCCACGACCGCGCGGTCGCCCTGGTCTCCCACACCCCGCAGCTGGTGTCGTCGATGGTCGCCGCGCGCCTCGAAGAGGCCGACGAGTCCGCCGTACGCCTCTGCGGGCAGGGCATCCGCGACGTCACCCGGATCGCGGCCTCGGACCCGCGCATGTGGGTCGAGATCCTCTCCGCGAACCCCGGCCCCGTGGCCGACGTCCTCTCCGGCGTCGCCGCCGACCTCGACGAGACGGTCCGGGCGCTGCGCTCCCTGCAGTCCGCCGACGAGGACAAGCGCCGGGACGGCGCCTCGGGCGTCGAGGACGTACTGCGCCGCGGCAACGCCGGCCGCTCCCGCGTCCCCGGCAAGCACGGGGCCGCGCCCACGACGTACGAGACGGTCGCCGTCCTCATCAGCGACCAGCCGGGCGAGCTGGCCCGGATCTTCGCCGACGCGGGTCGGGCGGGGGTCAACATCGAGGACGTCCGCATCGAGCACGCGACGGGGCAGCAGGCGGGTCTGGTCCAGCTGATGGTGGAACCTTCGGCTGCGCCGGTCCTCGGGGCGGCCCTCCAGGACCGAGGCTGGTCCCTCCGCACGACCTGACGCCCCGGGCCCGGACCGGCGCCCTCGGCCCATACCCGGCATCCCGCCGTGCGGGCTGCACCCGCACCCTCGCCCAGCCACCCCCGTGCGGGCTGCACCCGCACCCTCGCCCAGCCACCCCCGTGTGGGCAATCGTCCCGCTGGGGCGGGACGGGTGGGCACACGGGACGGCGCCCTCGGCGGCGCCTCCGCCCCTTGTGCCTGAACCCGCACCACCAGCGCACCGTGCACTCGGGTGCGGGTCAGGTCGCGGAAGCCTGGGCCCGGCAAGGGGCGCCGTTCCGTTGTGCCCACCCGTTCCGCCCCAGCGGAACGATTGCCCACAACGGGGGTGGGCGGGGGTGTGGTTTCAGGCGCGGGAGCCTGGGCCCGGCAGGGGGCGCCGTCCGCTGTGCCCACCCGTTCCGCCCCAGCGGAACAGTTGCCCACAACGGGGTGGGCGGGGGTGGCTGCGGCTTTCGAAGGGTGGAGGGCCACAACGAGGGGGCGGGGGTCGGTGCAGCCCCCGGCAGCGGCCGAAGCGCGCAACGAGTGGGGTGGGTCGGGTTGCTGTTCACCGTGGGGTGGGGGTCGGGGCGTGGGGGCCCGTGTGGGTGGGGCCGGGTGGGGGTCGGGGACTCGGTAACCTTGTGGAGGTCCCCCGCATCTCCGCCGGGTCCAGACACTCACCCCAGGAAGGTGTTCCCACCGTGGAATCCGTGATCGTCGCCATCGACGGGCCCTCCGGCACGGGCAAGTCCAGCACCTCGAAGGCGGTCGCCGCCAAGCTGGGTCTGAGCTACCTCGACACCGGTGCCCAGTACCGGGCGATCACCTGGTGGATGATCAGCAACGGCGTGGACGTCCACGACGCCGAGGCCGTCGCCAACGCCGCCGCCAAGCCGGTCATCGTCTCCGGCACCGACCCGGCGCGGCCCACCATCACCGTCGACGGCGCCGACGCCGCAGGGCCCATCCGTACCGAGGAGGTCACCTCCAAGGTCAGCGCCGTCAGCGCCGTCCCCGAGGTGCGGAGCCTGATCACGGAGCTCCAGCGGTCCATCGCCCGCAACGCCGAGC
Source organism: Streptomyces sp. CB02009 (assembly GCF_001905825.1). GTDB lineage: Bacteria > Actinomycetota > Actinomycetes > Streptomycetales > Streptomycetaceae > Streptomyces. The sequence continues at coordinate 354,022 of NZ_LIVV01000008.1, read as the reverse complement.
ACGGCATCGTCGTCGAGGGCCGGGACATCGGCACCACCGTCCTGCCCGACGCCGACCTCAAGATCTTCCTCACCGCCTCGCCCGAGGCCCGTGCCGCCCGCCGCTCCGGCGAGCTCAAGGGCGTCGACGTACAGGCGACCAAGGAAGCCCTGGTCAAGCGGGACGCGGCCGACTCCAGCCGGAAGACCTCGCCGCTCGCCAAGGCCGGCGACGCCGTCGAGGTCGACACCACCGAGCTCACCCTCGACCAGGTCATCGAGTGCGTCGTCACCCTGGTGGACGAGAAGCGGACGGTCGCCAAGTGACCGTGCCCTCCGAGAAGGGCGCCGCGGTCGGCAGACGCATCGGCATCGGACTGATGTACGGCTTCTGGAAGCCGCGCGTCCTCGGTGCCTGGAAGGTGCCGGCCTCCGGCCCCGCCATCCTCGCCGTCAACCACGCGCACAACATCGACGGCCCCATGCTCATGGGCACCGCACCGCGCCCCGTGCACTTCCTCATCAAGAAGGAGGCGTTCGTCGGCCCGCTCGGCAGCTTCCTGGAGGGCATCGGGCAGCTGAAGGTGGACCGTCACGGCGCCGACCGCGCGGCGATAGGCAACGCCCTGGGCGTCCTGGAGCAGGGCGGCGTCCTCGGGATCTTCCCCGAGGGCACCAGGGGCGACGGGGACTTCGCCTCGCTCCGCTCGGGCCTGGCGTACTTCGCCGTCCGCAGCGGCGCGCCGATCGTCCCGGTGGCCGTCCTGGGAAGCACCGAGCGCCGCGGACGGCTGGTCAAGGCACTGCCTCCGCTGCGCGGCCGCGTCGACGTCGTCTTCGGTGACGCCTTCGACGCGGGCGACGGCTCCGGCCGCCGCACACGCAAGGCGCTCGACGAGGCCACCGTACGGATCCAGGGGAAGCTCACCGACCACCTGGAAAACGCCAGGCGCCTCACCGGGCGCTGAGCGAGACTTTCAGTAGTGGGCCCCGCGGCCCGGGGACCCACCGACCACGAATGATCAAGGAACGGACTTCATGAACGACCAGCACGACCACGGGGCACTTGGCGACGCCGAGTACGCGGAGTTCATGGAGCTCGCCTCCGAAGAAGGCTTCGACGTCGAAGAGGTCGAGGGCGCGATCGAGGAGGCGGGTCACGGCGCGCTCCCCGTCCTCGCCGTCGTCGGCCGGCCGAACGTCGGCAAGTCGACCCTGGTGAACCGCATCATCGGCCGCCGCGAGGCCGTCGTCGAGGACAAGCCGGGCGTGACCCGCGACCGCGTCACCTACGAGGCCGAATGGGCCGGGCGCCGCTTCAAGGTCGTCGACACCGGCGGCTGGGAGCAGGACGTCCTCGGTATCGACGCCTCCGTCGCCGCCCAGGCCGAGTTCGCCATCGAGGCCGCCGACGCCTGTCTCTTCGTCGTGGACGCCACCGTCGGCGCGACCGACACCGACGAGGCCGTCGTGAAGCTGCTGCGCCGCGCGGGGAAGCCGGTCGTCCTCGCCGCCAACAAGGTCGACGGGCAGTCCGGCGAGGCGGACGCGGCCATGCTGTGGTCCCTGGGCCTCGGCGAGCCGTTCCCCGTCTCCTCGCTGCACGGCCGCGGCACCGGCGACCTCCTCGACGAGGTCCTGAAGAAGCTGCCGGAGGCCCCCGAGCAGCGCTTCGGCAACGCCGTCGGCGGCCCGCGCCGCATCGCCCTGATCGGCCGCCCGAACGTCGGCAAGTCCTCGCTGCTCAACAAGGTGGCGAACGAGGACCGCGTGGTCGTCAACGAGCTGGCCGGCACCACCCGCGACCCGGTCGACGAGCTGATCGAGCTCGGCGGCGTGACGTGGAAGTTCGTCGACACCGCCGGTATCCGCAAGAAGGTCCACCTCCAGGAGGGCGCGGACTACTACGCCTCCCTGCGGACGGCCGCCGCCGTCGAGAAGGCCGAGGTGGCCGTCATCCTGATCGACACCACCGACAACATCTCGGTCCAGGACCAGCGCATCATCACGATGGCCGTCGAGTCGGGCCGCGCCATCGTCATCGCCTACAACAAGTGGGACGAGCTCGACGAGGAGCGCCGCTACTACCTCGAGCGCGAGATCGAGACCGAGATGCAGCAGGTCGCCTGGGCGCCCCGCGTCAACGTCTCCGCCAAGACCGGCCGCCACATGGAGAAGCTGGTCCCGGCCATCGAGACCGCCCTCGCCGGCTGGGAGACCCGTGTCCCCACCGGCCGGCTCAACGCCTTCCTCGGTGAGATCGTCGCGGCCCACCCGCACCCGATCCGCGGCGGCAAGCAGCCCCGCATCCTCTTCGGCACGCAGGCCGGCACCAAGCCGCCCCGCTTCGTGCTCTTCGCCTCCGGCTTCCTCGAGGCCGGCTACCGCCGCTTCATCGAGCGCCGCCTCCGCGAGGAGTTCGGCTTCGAGGGCACCCCGATCCACATCTCGGTGCGCGTGCGCGAGAAGCGCGGCCGCAAGAAGTAGTCCGGCACCGGCGACGGGCCGGGGACGCGGCGGAGGGCCGGGGCGATCGCGCCCCGGCCCTCCGCCGTTCCCCCGGTGTGCCGTGTCCCCTAGAGGCCCCTGCGGGGCCCCGGTGGCAGGGCCGCCTGGGTGGGGGTGTGCGTCGGCGGGTACGGGGTGGACCAGGTCGTCGGATACGCCGAGGTGTACCGGTGGCCCTGCCCGTTCCCGTACACGCCCGTGCTCGCCGCCGTGCCGAACGCCCGGAACGTCAGCTCCTCCTCGCCGCTGCGGTCACCCGGCAGCGTGCGGAACGACCTGCGGTACTCCGAGTACAGGGCGTCGTAGATCGGCGTGGGAGATGCCCCGGCCGAGACGTCCTGCGCGGGGCGCATCGACGGGATCTGACTCGGATACGGCTGGAGGAAGGGGTCGTATGCGTGCACGTAGGTGCCAACGACCCCGCCGCCCGTCGGATGCGGGCGGCTCTCCGAATGGGCCGCACGCCGGGGACGCGGCACGGTGGGGGCCGCCGGACCGGCGGAGCCGCTCGGCCCCGTCGGCACGCCGTGGACCCGCGCCCACCCTGTGCCCGGCCGGCGGGGCTCCATCAGGTACCGGCCAGCGGCATCGCGGCGGCGACCAGGCGCCCGTTCGCCGCGGCCTTCTCCAGTGCGTCGCGCAGCAGGTCCTCGCGCGGCTGCTGGCCGATCGAGCCGACCGGGGCGGCGAAGACCAGCACCGTGTGCGACTTGTTGGCCGCCGCGCGCCAGCCGTCGGTGACCTGGAGCGGCTGGTGCGCCTGCCACCAGGCGGCCTGCCCGGCGCCGCCGGGGCCCGGCTGGAGGACGGAGTGCAGCTGGCCCATGGCGACCAGGACCGACCAGCCCGGCAGCACCGCCGGCTTCTCGTCGAGGTTCACGACCTGGTGGAAGCCCTGGTCGGCCAGGAGCGGCAGGAACTCGTCGGTGAGACCGTCCGAACCCGGACGGGCCACCGGCGCGGTCGGCTCGACGACGAGGGCCGGGTGCAGCTCGCCCTGGATCAGGACGAGGCCGCTGGTGACGCCGAGCACGGCCTGCTCGGGGTGGGCGGCGGACAGCGCGTCGGCGGTGTCCGAGGCCGTGATGGAAGCGACGGCGCCCTGGAGCTGCTCCTCGGCGACCCGGACGACCTGCGACGGAATGCAGCTGGCGTGGGCGAACGCGAGGACCGCGGTCTCGTCGCCGACGAACAGCACCGTGCTGGTGCGCTCCTGGTCGGAGTCCCCCGGCGTGCGGCAGGAGGTGCAGTCGTAGCTGCCCGGGGCGTTGTCGCCGGCGAGCAGCCGGTCCGCTTCTTCGTCGCCGATCTCGGCGCGTACGTCCTCGCTGACGTCGAGCATGCGCGGCACGGGGGGCTCCCTGGACTCGGTACGGGGGGGACGCCGGGCGGTTCCCGGTCGTCTCATGCCGAGTTCAACGGGTCAGGCTCGGCCGGGGTCACGCGTGGAACCGAGGCAACTTGCCACCGGCTCGTGCGGAAGGGCGCGGGCGGGGCTCGGCGGAGGCCCGGAACGAGGGTGACTCCGACCGGGTGGGGTGTGAACGGTGTTCCGCGCGGCACGGGCCGCGGGCGGCGGGGTGCTGCCTAGCCTGCCCCGATGTCGATGATCCGATTTTGGACGACGGGTTCGCTCGTGGCGGCGTCCGCCGCCGCGCTGCTGGCCCTGGCCCCGGCACCCGCCCTGGCCCGTGAGGTGCCGGCCGGCCCCCGGAGCACGTCCGCCGTGCTCAGGGACGTGGCCGACGGGCTTCGGGCGGCCGCCGCCGTGCCCGCCTACGCCTGCGCCAAGGACCAGTGGCCGTGGGGCTGCGTCGCCGAGTGCGAGAGCAGCGGGAACTGGCACATCAACAGCGGCAACGGCTTCTACGGCGGGCTCCAGTTCTGGCACCCGACCTGGGTCGGGCACGGCGGACTGCGGTACGCGCCCCGGGCCGACCTGGCGACCCGCCCCCAGCAGATCGCCGTGGCCGAGGAGGTGCTCCGCACCCAGGGCTGGGGGGCCTGGCCGGTCTGCTCGAAGCGGTACGGGCTGAGCGGGCGGGCGCACGTCGTCCAGCCCGGTGACACCCTCAGCTCCATCGCCCGCCGCTTCGCGGTCAAGGGCGGCTGGAAGGCGCTGTACGCGGCGAACCGGAGCCTCGTGGGGCCCGATCCGAACCGGGTGGTCGTCGGGACGATGCTGCGCATCGCCCCGCTGTGACGGGGCGCGGGGCCGTCACCCCAGCTCGGCCGGCTCGCCGCTGAACGCGAGCGAGCCGCGCCGCAGCTCGTGCACGAGGGTCCCGGGCGGCAGCCCGTCCGGGACCCGCTGCTCCGCCAGGACCAGGGCGGCGCCGCCCTCCGTGGCGAGTGCGGACAGCGCGCGGTACGTGCGGGCGGCGACCGGCGGGGCCAGGCCGAGCGACGGCTCGTCGACCAGCACCACGCGCGCGTGATGGGGGAGCCGAAGGGCTCGGGAGAGGGCCAGCATGCGGCGCTCGCCGCCGGAGAGGGTCCCGGCGGTGCGGTGGAGGAGGGGGACGAGCTCGGCGTACGGGGGCCGGGCCCCGGGAGACGTGAGCGCGAGGTTCTCGGCGACGGTGAGGCCCGCGTACACCGCCTGCAGGTCCGGTACGAAGCACAGCCCGCGGCGGGCGCGTTCGTGCGCGGGGAGGCGGGTCGCGTCGGCGCCCCGCCACAGGACCCGGCCGGCGGAGAGGCGCACCGTGCCGGCGAGGGCGCGCAGCACCGTCGTCCGTCCGGAGCCGTTGCGGCCCAGGAGGACGGTGACCGTGCCGGCCGGGACGGGCAGGTCCAGGCCGTGCAGGGCCTCCAGGGGGCCGTAGCGGACCCGGGCGGCGCACAGGGCGATCTCGACGCTCATGACACGATCCGGCCGCCTTCCATGGTGTGCACGGTGTGGGCGATGCCCGCGACGAGATCCGGGTCGTGCTCGACGACCAGGACGGTCAGGCCGTCGGCGGCCAGCGCGGCGAGGACCCGGGCGAGCGCGGCCGTCTCTGCGGCGTCGAGACCGGCGGCGGGCTCGTCCAGGAGCAGGGTGTGCGGCTGCCCGGCGAGCGCCCGCGCCAGTTCGACCCGGCGCAGGGTCCCGGTGGGCAGGTCCGCCGCCGTGGCGTGCCGTACGGAGCCCGCGAGGCCGAGGAGCCGGAGGCTCCGCTCGACCGCGGCGGGGTCCGTGCGGACGTGGCCCTGCTCCTCGCCGAGGCGGACGTTCTCCTCGACGGTGAGGGACGGGAAGACGGCGAGGCGCTGGAAGGTCCGGGCGATGCCGAGGCGGGTGCGGGCGTGGGCCGAGCGGTGGGTGATGTCGGCGCCGTCGAGGGTGATCCGGCCCTCGCGGGGGCGGAGGGTGCCGGCGAGGCAGTCGAAGAGGGTGCTCTTGCCGGCGCCGTTGGGGCCGACGAGGGCGGTGATGCGGGAGGGGGCGAGGTCGAGGGTGACGCGGTCGAGGGCGGTGACCCCGCCGGGGTGGGTGAGCGTGAGCGCGTGGGCGTGGAGGCGGGGGACGGGCGCGGGGGCCTGGGCGACGCCGGGCGGGCGGGGGCGCGTCCGGTCCTCGGGGCCACCCGTCCGACCGGGGCGTCCCCGCGTGGCGCGGGCGGCGGCGGGCCGGTCGGCGCGCGTCCGGTCCTCGGGGGCCCCGGCCCGAACGGGGCGCCCCCGCGTGGCGTGCGCGGGGGCCTCGGCGTCCGCGGGTGGGCGGGCCTCCCGCGGGAGCAGGTCCGTCAGCGGCGGGATCCTGCCCGTCAGAGTGGCCAGGAGGCCCAGCGCCAGGGCCGCCGTGCCCGCGTACGCGCCCGCGTCCAGGGTCGTCAGGAGGGCCGCGGCCGCCAGCGGGGTCAGCAGGCTGTCCGCGCCCAGGACCATCACCGCGGCGAACCACAGCAGGCCGCGGACCGGGTCGTACGCCTCCGGGTCGAAGGCGCGCAGGCCCATGCCGAGCAGGCCGCCGCCCAGGGCCGCCAGGGCCGCGCCCAGCACGAACGCGAGGAGCTTCAGGCCGGGGACCGCGACGCCCGCCGCCTCCGCGCCCGGCTCGTGGTCCCGCAGCGCCGCGAGCGCCCGGCCCGTACGGCCCCGGCGGAGCGCCGCCACCAGGGCCAGGCAGCCCGCGAGGACGAGGAGCTCGAGGGCGTAGAAGGCCCGGTCGCCGCCGAAGCCCGCCGGGCGGCCGAGGGACAGGCCGGCCGTGGCGTACGGCTGGACGAGGACGAAGCGGCTCACCGCGACGCCCGTCGCCAGGGTCACGAGCGCCAGCGCCAGGCCGTGGCGGCGGATCGCCGGCCAGGCCGTGAGCAGGCCCGCCGCCGCCACCAGCGGCACCGCGAGGGCGAGGGCCGGGAGGCCCGGGACCCCGCGTGCCGTGAGCAGCGCCGTGAACAGGGCGCCCAGGCCCGCGTACGCCGCCTGCCCGAGCGCGATCTGGCCGCCCCGGCCCGCCACCACGACCAGGGAAAGGAGGATCACCGCGAGCGCCGGGACCTGGATCGCGGTGTGCAGGTCCGCGCCCGCGAAGCCGAGCGGGAGCAGGAACAGCACGCCCACGACGAGCCACCAGGCCCCCGGCACCCGACCCTGGCGCACCGGCGGCGGCAGGGCGTCCCGGCCTTTGCCGCCGATGCCCGGCAGGACGAGCGCGGCGACCAGGAGCGCCACCACGAACAGGTTCGCCCCGACCGCCTGGACCAGTGGCCCCGCCCATCCCTCCGGGTGCAGCCGGGTGAGCTGGGCCTGGGCGACGCCGAGGGCGAGCGCGGCGAGCACGGCGACCGGCAGGGACCGCATCCGGGCGATGACGGCGACCGCGATCACCTCGACGACGAGCAGCGGCATCCCGTACGGGTCGAGCCGTACGTACGGGGCGAGGAGCACCCCGGTGAGCCCGGCGGTGAAGGAGCCGAAGGCCCAGCCGGCCGCCGCGACCCGGTCCGCGTCGATGCCGGAGAGCACGGCGAGCGGACGGTTGTCGACCACGGCCCGCAGCTCCCGCCCGAAGCGGGTCCACCGGGTCACCGCCCCCACCAGGCAGGCGAGGGCCACCACCGCGCCGAGCTGGGCCCAGGGATCGTCACCGAGGAGGACGGGCACGTCGTCGCGTGCCCCCGGCCCCCACAGCAGCACTGCCGCGCCGACGAGCAGGACGAAGACGCCGATGGAGGCCACCAGGGTCCGCGCCGGTCCGGCCTCCCGCCGGGCGAGCGGCCGGAACACCCCGACGTCCAGGACGAGGCCGATGCCGGGGGCGACGACGAGAAGGGTGACGAGGGCGCCCGCCGGCAGCGGCCAACCCCAGACGACCACCAGCTGGCGGAGCACGTACGCGCAGATCATGGCCACCGCGCCGTGCGCCAGGTTCAGGACGCCGGTCGCCCGGTAGGTGACGATCAGCCCGATGCCGGTGAGCGCGGCGGCGCTGCCCACCGCGAGGCCGGCGAGCGTCAGCTCGTACGTCAGGGAGGTCATCAGGGCGGCCACGGCTCGCACACCGGGCAGGGGGCCAGGGCCGCGTCCCCCGCCTCCGTCGCCCCCGGTCTGCCCGCGACCAGGGGGCAGTCGGGGCGGTGGGCGAGCGTTCCGCCCGGGACGCGGAGCGGCGGGCCGTCGGAGGAGGGCGGGGGAGTCTCCTCCGCCACGGGGCCGCTCCCTGCCGGGCCCGCCACGGGGCCGCTCCCCGCCACGCCTGCCACGGGGCCGCCCACCGCCCCGGAAGCGTCCTCCGCCGTCTCCCGGCGGTGCGGTCGTTCCGGCGGGCGTACGGGAAGCGCGTACGCCGCCACCACGAGGACCGCGCCCGCGACGATCAGGGCCGTGCCCGGCGCCGTGCACGAGGCCAGATAGGGCAGCTGCCGCTCCGCGAACCGCTCGCCGGAGATCCCGTACCAGCCGAGCACGCACAGCACCGCGCCCCCGGCGGCCGCCACGAGGCCGCTCCACAGCAGGATCCGGGATGTCGGCACGGCGCCCTTCCTCGTCTCTTCCTCACGCTATGCCCTGATCTTGCACTATGCCCCGATACGTACCACTCTGGAGGCGTCGGACCGTACGGCCCGCAGGGACACCCGGTGGTGAGCCACATGGTTTACGCACGACTCGGCCGACGCCCCCGGCTCGCCGCCGTCGCGGCCGCCGCCGTCCTGGCCCTCACCCCCGTCCTCGCCGGCTGCTCCGACGACGGCGCCGGCGGCGGCGAGGGCCGCGCCGACGGCACCGAGACCGCCACCGCGACCACCGCGCCCGCCGCCGACGAACCCGAGGACCCCGTCGCCGCCAAGGCGGAGATCACCAGGAACTGGACGGCGTTCTTCGACCCCGCCACCCCTGCCGCCGAGCGGGTGGGGCTCCTGGAGGACGGGGAGCGGATGCAGGAGGTCCTCGGCGCCTTCGGCGGCGACAAGAACGCCGCCATGACCTCGGCGAAGGTCACCGGCGTCGAGTTCACCTCCGCCACCGAGGCCAACGTGACGTACGACCTGCTCGTCGGCGGCAACCCCGCGCTGACCGGCTCGCAGGGCACGTCCGTCCTCCAGAACGACACCTGGAAGGTCACCGTGAAGACGCTGTGCGGCCTGGTCCAGCTGAGCGGTGTCACCGTTCCGGGCTGCTGAGGCGGGAGCGGCGCTGCTCCTGGGCCTGCTGCTGATCCTGCTCACGGCCTGCGGCAGCCGGCTCCCTGAGCGCGCCTTCGAGACGCGGCCCACCGCCCACCCCTCCGGCGGTGAGCCGCTCCGCGTCGGGATCATCACCAGCGTCACCAGCCCCGTCGGCGGACAGGCCTTCACGGGCACCCGCGACGGAGCCCGCGCCTACTTCGACGCCCTCAACGCGCGCGGCGGCCTGGACGGGCGCCGGATCGAGGTCGAGACCTGCGACGACGGCGGCAGCGGTGTCGGCAACAACGCGTGCGTGCACCGGCTGGTCGACGAGCGCCGGGTCTTCGCCCTGGTCGCCACCACCGCCCTCGACTACGCGGGCGCGCCCCTCGTCTCCCGGGCCGGCGTCCCCGACGTCGGCGGCCAGCCGCTCACCCCCGCGTACGACACCTATCCCCACCTGTACGGGATCTACGGCAGCTCCGCCCCGCGCACCGGGAAGGAGCCCGGCTGGGGCGGGGTCCTGTACGGCGGGACCGAGGTCTACCGCTGGTTCGCCCGGGAGAAGGGGGCGCGGACCGCCGCCGTCGTCTCCTACAACCAGAGCGCGTCCGCCGCGTACGCCCGTCTCGTCACCCGGGGGCTGCGCGCCGAGGGCTACCGGGTCGTCGAGGAGCAGGTGGACTTCGCCCTGCCCAACTTCCGCGCGGTCGCCGCCGACCTGCGGGCCCAGCACGTCGACGTCCTCTTCGACGCCATGGACACCCACGGCAACGTCCGCCTGTGCGAGGCGATGGAGTCCCTGGGCGTACGGGTCGACGCCAAGGTCACCAACGTGCAGAACTGGTCCTCGTCCGTCGCCCGCGACTACGCCCGCGCGCCCGGCTGCCGGGACGCACTCTGGGTGACCGGCGCGAGCCGCAACCACCAGGACACCGGACACCCGGCGGTCCGCGAGTTCCGGGCGGCGATGGGGGACCGGCCGCTGTCGCAGTGGCAGCTGGAGGGCTGGGCGGCGGCGATGTGGTTCACCGACGCGGCCCGTTCCTGCCTCGCCGCGGGCGGGGGCGACGGCGGCGCGGGCCGGAACGACGGCGGCGCGGACGGTGGCGGCGGCGGGAACGGCGGCGCGGGGGGCGACGGCGGCGTGAGCAGCGGCGCCGCGGGTGACGGGCTCACCCGCGCGTGCGTGGAGGCGTACCTGAACCGCCCGGAGGCGTACACCGCGCGGGGGCTGCTGCTCCCCGTCCGCTACGAACACCTCGCGCGACCGCCCGCGACCAGGAACACCTGCCTGTCCGTGGCCCGTTGGCAGGACGGCCGTGGCTGGGTGAGCCAGGGCGAGATGACGGAGAACTGCGCGACCGTGCCCCAGCTCGGCTACCGCCCCTGACCCTCCCCGGCTACAGGGCGTGAACGGCCGCCCCTCCACCGGCAGTACAGTCGGACGACCGATCAACTGACCGGGGGGAACCGGCAGCGCGATGCGTATCTCCTTTCTGCTCCACAACGGCTACCACTACGGCGGCACGATCCGGACGACGTTCACCCTCGCCGAGGAACTGGCGAGACGTCATGAGGTCGAGATCGTCTCGGTGTTCCGCCACCGCGACCGCCCCCTCCTCGGCCTGCCCTCCGGGGTGACCCTGCGCCACCTCGTCGACCTGCGCAAGGACAGCCCCGGATACGACGGCGACCACCCCGACCTCCACCGGCCCGCCGAGGTCTTCCCGCGCGGCGACGGACGCTGGAAGCAGTACAGCGCGCTCACCGACGCCCGGATCGGGGAGCACCTGGGCGGCGTCGAGGCGGACGTCCTCGTCGGCACCCGCCCCGGGCTCAACGTGCAGCTCGTCCGGCAGGCCCGGCGGGGGCCGGTCCTCGTCGGGCAGGAGCACCTGATCCTCGACGGCCACCCGTTCCGGCTGCGCCGGGACATCGGCCACGAGTACGCGCTCCTCGACGCCGTCACCACCGTCACCGAGGCGGACGCCCGCGCCTACCGGAAGCTCGGGCTGCCCGGCGTACGCGTCGAGTCCGTGCCCAACAGCGTGCCCGCGCCCGCCGGACCGCCCGCCGACCCCGCGGCGAAGACCGTCGTCGCGGCGGGCCGGCTCACCCGCGTCAAGCGGTACGACCTGCTGATCGACGCCTTCGCCGAGGTGGCCGCCGACCACCCCGGCTGGCAGCTGCGGATCTACGGCAGCGGGGACGCGGTCCAGAACCTCAAGGGCCCGCTGACCCGGCAGATCGCGGACCGGGGCCTCGGCGGGCAGGTCTTCCTGATGGGTTCGGCGACCCCGCTGGAACCGGAGCTGGCCAAGGGCTCGATCGCCGCGGTGACCTCGCAGCGCGAGTCCTTCGGCATGACCATCGTCGAGGCGATGCGCTGCGGACTCCCGGTGGTCTCCACCGACTGCCCGCACGGGCCGGGCGAGATCATCGAGGACGGGGTCGACGGCTTCCTGGTGCCGGTCGACGACACGGCGGCGTTCGCCCGGGCGCTGCGCCGGCTCGTCGAGGACGACGAGCTGCGGGCCGAGGCGGCACGGGCGGCGCTCGACGCCTCCGAGCGGTTCGACCCGGTCCGGATCGCCGCGCGGCACGAGGAACTGTGGACGGAGCTCGTCGAACGGGGCGCGAGCCTGCGCACCCACGCGCCGGGCCGGGCGGCGCGGCACGCCGGGACCGGTCGCGTGATCGACGCGGTCTACGCACTGAAGGCGCGGGCCGGCCGGCTCGTCCGCCGCTTCCGCTGACCGAAGGGAAGCTCCCGGACCGCCCGCGCATCGAGGACAGAAGTCGTCCGCGAGGGCTGGCAGACTCGGGGCCATGTTGGAGACCTCCGCACGGCTCTTGCGTCTGCTCTCGCTGCTCCAGGCCCACCGCGAGTGGTCCGGTGCCGACCTCGCCGACCGGCTCGGGGTCACGTCCCGCACGGTACGGCGGGACGTGGACCGGCTCCGCGAGCTCGGCTATCCGGTCAACGCCAGCCCCGGTACCGGCGGCGGGTACCAGCTGGGCGCCGGGGCCGAACTGCCGCCGCTGCTCCTCGACGACGAGGAGGCCGTGGCGGTCGCCGTCGGCCTGCGCGCCGCCGCCGGGCAGGGGGTCGAGGGCATCGGCGAGAGTTCCGTACGGGCCCTGGCCAAGCTGGAGCAGGTGCTTCCCGGGCGGCTGCGGCGCCGGGTGAGCGCCCTGAACGCCTTCACCGTCCCGATGCTGCGCACCCCGCGCGAGCGCATCGACCCGGCCGTCCTCACCGAACTCGCCAACGCCTGCCGGGACACCGAGCGGCTGCGCTTCGCGTACCGGGACCACGGCGGGGCCACCACCCGCAGGAACGTCGAGCCGCACCGCCTGGTCTGCAGCGAGCGCCGCTGGTACCTGGTCGCCTGGGATGTGGACCGGGCCGACTGGCGCACCTTCCGCGCCGACCGGATCGAGCCGACGCCGCCGCACGGGCCCCGCTTCCCGCCCCGCGAGCCGCCCGCCGAGGATCTGGCCGCCTATGTCGCGAAGGGGGTGTCCACCGCCGCGTACGCGACCGAGGCGACCATCCGGCTGCATGTGCCGCTCGCCGAGGCGGCCGCGGCCGTCGGTGCGGCCGACGGCGTCCTGACGGCGGACGGGGAGGACGCCTGCCTGCTCAGGACCGGGGCGCACAGCCTCGACGTGATGGTGATCCACGTGTCGCTGATCGGCTTCGAGTTCGAGGTGCTCGACCCGCCGGAGCTGGTCGACCGGGTGCGGGCGCTCAGGGACCTGCTGTCCCGGTCCCTCGATCGGTCCCTCGACCGGTCGGCTCCGGTTCCGGCGGAGGGCTCGTGATCCGCATCCGCTCGTAGGCCGCGAACTCGGGGTGGTGCAGGTCGAAGGCGGGCGCCTCGGAGCGGATCCGGGGGACGGAGTCGAAGTTGTGCCGGGGCGGCGGGCACGAGGTGGCCCACTCGAGGGAGCGGCCGAAGCCCCAGGGGTCGTCGACCTCGACCTTCGGCGCGTACAGCGTGGTCCGCCACACGTTGTAGAGGAACGGCAGGGTGGACGCGCCGAGCAGGAAGGCGCCGATGGTGGAGACGGTGTTGAGGGCGGTGAAGCCGTCCGCCTGCAGGTAGTCGGCGTACCGCCGGGGCATGCCCTCGGCGCCGAGCCAGTGCTGCACCAGGAAGGTCAGGTGGAAGCCGACGAAGAGGGTCCAGAAGTGGATCTTCCCGAGCCGCTCGTCGAGCATCCGGCCGGTGAACTTGGGCCACCAGAAGGTGAAGCCGGCGAAGGTCGCGAAGACGACCGTGCCGAAGACCGTGTAGTGGAAGTGGGCGACCACGAAGTACGAGTCGGTGACCGGGAAGTCCATCGGCGGCGAGGCGAGGATGACGCCGGTGAGGCCGCCGAAGAGGAACGACACCAGGAAGCCGACGCACCACAGCATCGGGGTCTCGAAGGAGAGCGAGCCCCGCAGCATGGTCCCGGTCCAGTTGAAGAACTTCACCCCGGTGGGGACCGCGATGAGGAACGAGAGCAGCGAGAAGAACGGCAGCAGCACCGCGCCGGTCGCGAACATGTGGTGGGCCCAGACGACCACCGAGAGGCCGGTGATGGCCATGGTGGCGGCGATCAGCGTGGTGTAGCCGAAGATCGGCTTCCGGGCGAAGACGGGGATGATCTCGCTGACGATCCCGAAGAACGGCAGCGCGATGATGTAGACCTCGGGGTGGCCGAAGAACCAGAACAGGTGCTGCCAGAGCAGCGCGCCGCCGTTCTCGGGCTGGAAGACCACCGAGCCGAGGCGGCGGTCCGCCTCCAGGACGAGCAGGGCCGCGGCGAGCACGGGGAAGGCGACGATCACCAGGACCGCCGTGAACAGCACGTTCCAGGTGAAGATCGGCATCCGGAACATGGTCATGCCGGGCGCCCGCATCCCGATGATGGTCGCGAGGAAGTTCACCGAGGTCAGGATGGTGCCGAAGCCGGAGAGCGCGAGCCCCGTGATCCACAGGTCGACGCCGGCGCCGGGGGACCGCTCCAGGCTGTTGAGCGGGGCGTAGGCGGTCCAGCCGAAGGCGGCCGGACCGGTCGGGGTGAGCAGCGAGCCGATCACCATCAGGCTGCCGAGGAGGAACAGCCAGTACGAGAACATGTTGAGCCGCGGGAAGGCGACGTCGGGGGAGCCGATCTGCAGCGGCACCAGCTCGTTGGCGAAGCCGGCGAAGGTCGGCGTCGCGAAGAGCAGCAGCATGATCGTGCCGTGCAGGGTGAAGGCCTGGTTGTACTCCTGGTTCGTGAGCAGCTGGAGTCCCGGGCGGGCCAGCTCGGCCCGCATGAGCATCGCCATCAGCCCGGCGACGAGGAAGAAGACGAACGCGGTCACCAGGTAGAGGTGGCCGATCTTCTTGTGGTCGGTGGTGGTGAGCCAGTCGATCAGGACGCGGCCGTGCCGCTCGCGGCTCGATTCGACGGTCGCGGTCGCTGTCCCGTTGCCCATCCGCTGCCTCCGCTCCGCGGTCGCCCCGGCTCCGCCTCTCCCGGCGTTCGGACAGCGTAAGCATTGTGTAAGGGAAGAGTGAGCGGCTCGCGTGCGCGTCGCCGAGACAATTCGGGACGGGCGGAGCGGGAAGAGCCGAATTACCGGCGTCCTATCGGCACTTCGGGGCCCTTGGTGCGAACTGCCGGACGGCCTTCGGAATTGCTGGAGAAACGGCCGGAATCCATGTCGTGGAGTGACGTGGATCATGCCAAACATATGTCGAGAACTTGTGACACAAGCGTGACCGCCAAGGGACTAACGTGAGGGCTATGGCACCCACATCGCGCACTCCCGAACCGCCCCGCGACGCCCCCGAGTCCTATGTGGGCCTCGACGCGGAAGGCGCCGCACGGCTCGCCAGGACGCGGGGCTGGAGCACCGTGAGGTCGCTCCAGCCCGGCTCGATCATCACGATGGAGTACCTCGCGGGACGCATCAACTTCGAGGTCGAGGACGGCACGGTCACCCGCTGCTGGCACGGCTGAGACGGAAGGACCCCGCCCCGGGAGGCACGGAAGGACCTCGCCCGGGACAGCGGGACAGACGGAAGGGCGGGGGCGTCGAGCGCCCCGCCCCGGACGTACGGAAGGGCCCCGGCCGATTCGTCGGCCGGGGCCCTTCCGTCTGCGTGGGGGCGGTGGCCCGCGGTCAGCCGCGGGTCGCCGGGGCGCGCCCGCCGGCCACTCCCGCACGGGTCGCAGGAGCGCGGCCGCCGGCCACTCCGGACGGCCCGCGGGCCGGCTCCTCGGCCCCGGGCGGACGCTGCGGGAAGTACCCCGGGCGGGGTCCTCCGGAGGCCACGGGGAGCGAGGGAACCAGACGGCGACGGTCCCGGAGCCGGTCCCGCACCCGGTCGCGCAGGGCGAGGATCCAGGACTCCGCCACGGCGAGGACCGGCTCGCACCAGGGCAGGGCGAGCAGGATCAGCAGCCCGGCGGCCCAGCCGAGGAGGACGTCGCTCAGCCAGTGCGTGCCCAGGTAGACCGTGGTGAGTCCGACGCCGAGCGCGACCACGGCGGAGAGCGCCGAGAGGTAGCGCCTGGCCCTCGGGGTGGTCGCCAGATAGGCGAGGATGCCCCAGGTCACGACCGCGTTGGCGGTGTGACCCGAGGGGAATATGTCGCCGCCCGCGAAGAGCTCGGCCGAGCCGACCTCGGTCGCGTAGTGGGGTCCGAGACGGCCGAGCCCGAGCTTGACCGCGCCGACCGTGACGTTGAGCAGCAGGAGCGCGGCGCCGAGGCAGAGCAGGGGGCGCAGGGTGTGCTGGCGCCACGAGCGCCAGCCCAGCCAGGCGGCCACCATCACGGCCGTGGGGCCGCGCTGGCCGAGGACGACGTAGTAGTCGAGGAAGCCGTGGATCTCCGGCCACTGCTGATAGGGCCGGAAGAGCATGATCTTCCAGTCGAGGGTCACCAGCCACGTCGAGAGCAGCACGGCGACGACCATGGCGAGATAGAACGCCGACGTCCCGCCGAAGAGGGCGAGACGCGTGCGGGTCATCCGCGGGACCTCTATCTTCGGCGGTTCCGGCTCCCGGTCCAGCCGGGCAAAGATGTCGGTACGCACCCAATCGACGTTACAGGGAGTGAGAAGCAGACCCGGTCGTTCCCGTCTGTTCGTGATGTTGATGTGATGTGGAGTAGGTCTCAGTCGGTGGCCTATTCCCGGCGTCCGTCGGGAAATCCGATGACCTTCCGCCCTATTGTCGCGAGGCCGTTTCCGGAAGCGTGTTTGAACGCGCGGAAATTGCTTCAAACGGGTGTCCGTACGGAATTCCATGCGACGCGCGAGCCGCCCCGAGTGGCGTACGCCACACCGCGCGGCCCGCCGGGGTGAGAGCTGCACCACGCGCTCGGGCCCCGGTCTCGCGTACGCTGACGGCTCACTCGCCCGTCGATGCCGGGCCGCTCAGGGGGCATAAGCCCTGGTCGGGGCCCGCCGAGCGCGAGAGCTTCACTGGGAGGTACGTACATGTCGCGGACGAACACGGCCCCAGCACGACCCCGTGCCGCAGCCGACGGCGGAGCCAACCGCTGGGTCGTCCTCGTCGTCCTCTGCGTCAGCCTTCTCGTGGTCGCCCTCGACGCGACGATCCTCCATGTCGCGATCCCCTCGCTCACCGAGGACCTGCGCCCCAGCTCCACCTCGCTGCTCTGGATCGTCGACGCCTATCCACTGATCTGCGCCTCGCTCCTGATCCTCTTCGGCACGCTCGGGGACCGGGTCGGCCGGCGCAGAGTCCTGCTCCTCGGCTACGCGCTGTTCGGCATCGCCTCCGCGGTTGCCGCGCTCGCCACCGAACCGTCGGTCCTCATCGGAGCCCGGGTGCTGCTCGGCGTCGGCGGCGCCATGATCATGCCCGCCACGCTCTCCATCCTCCGGGCGGTCTTCCCCGACCGGCGGGAGCGCGCCACCGCCATCGGCATCTGGACGGCGGTCGCCGCGATAGGCGCCGCCACCGGGCCGGTGCTCGGCGGCTTCCTCGTCGAGCACTACTGGTGGGGCTCCGTCTTCCTCATCAACATTCCGCTGATGGCGCTGATCCTGCCGCTCGGCCGCCGCCTCCTCCCCGAGTCCCGGGGAGCCGCCGACGGACCCTGGGACGTGCTCGGCGCGCTCATGGCCGCCGCCGGTGTGCTCGGCTGCGTCCTCGGGGTCAAGCGCGCCGGTGCCGGCGAACCGCTCCTCGCGCTCCCGACCGCCGGGCCCCTGCTGCTCGGCGCCGCGCTCCTCGTCCTCTTCGTCCGGCGCCAGCGGCGACGGCCCCACCCGCTGATCGACATGGGGCTGTTCTCCCGGGCCGCCTTCACGACCTCGGTCGGCTGCATCGTGCTCGCGATGCTGGCCCTGGTCGGCCTGCAGCTCATCGCCGTCCAGTACCTCCAGCTGGTCATCGGCCTCAGTCCGCTGGAGACCGGGCTGCGGCTGCTGCCGCTCACCTTCGCCGCCATGGCCGCCGGCGCCACCGGCTCGTACACCCTGCGCAGGATCGGACCGCGCCGGATGGTCTGCTGGGGCTTCGTCCTCACCGCGGCGGCCGTGCTGCTGCTCACCTTCATGGGGCAGCACGACCGGCCGCTGCTGCTCACGGTGGGCTTCGTGCTGCTCGGCTTCGGCCTGCAGACCACGCTCTTCTCGGCGTACGAGTCGATGCTGAGCGAGGCCCCGCAGCGGAGCGCGGGAGCCGCGGCCTCGATCGGCGAGACCTCGTACCAGCTCGGCGCCGGCATGGGCACGGCCCTGCTCGGCAGCGTGATGAACGCGGCGTACGCCCCCGGGCTCGCGGCCGTCCCCGGGGTGCCCGCGGAGGCCGGCCGGGCCGCCGCGAACTCGCTCGGCGAGGCCTACCAGGTCGCCGACTCGCTCGGCGGGGCGGCCGGCGACGCGCTGTACCGGGCCGCCCGGCACGCCTTCGTGGACGGGCTGCACATCACGCTCTTCGTGAGCGCGGGACTGCTGCTGATCGGCGCGGCGATGGCCCGGCGCCTGCCCCGGGTGATGGAGTGCCCGGTGGATCCGGAGGAGGCGGTGTCCGAGGCCGTGTCCGAGGCCGTGTCCGAGGCCGTCCCTGAGGCGGTGCTGCCGAAGCCGGCTCCGTCGGAGGCGGCCGGGTCCGAGCCGGTCCGGCCCGCGCCGGTGCCGTCGAGGCCGGTGGGGGCCGTGCGGTCCCCGGAGCCGTCCGAGGCGCGGGAGCACGCCGACCCGTCCGGGCCGCGGGTGCCCGCGACCCGGGAAGCGATCGAGCCCGCCGGCTCGGGGCGTCAGGCGCACTGACCCGATCCCTCGGGGGTGCCCGGCCGGCCGGCGGACTCGCTCAGCTCTGGTTGAAGAAACCGTCCTGCTGGCGGCGGCCCGTCTCGCCGGTGACGATCTGGGTGTCGGCCGGGGTCAGCAGGAAGACCCGCGTCGCCACGCGCTCGATCGAACCGCGCAGACCGAAGGCGAGACCGGCGGCGAAGTCGACGACGCGCTTGGCGTCGTTCGGCTCCATGGCGGTCAGGTTCACGATGACCGGAACGCCGTCCCGGAAGAGCTCGCCGATGCCCCTGGCGTCCCGGAAGCCGTCGGGGGAGACGGTGGCGATCCGCCGGCCCCGGTCCTCGGCGGTGTCCGTGGCCACCCGGACCCGGGGGTCCGTCACCCAGGCGTCGCCGCCCTCGGCACCGTCGGCGTACTCGTCGTCGTAGTAACGCTCGTCGTTGTCCTCGACGAGGCCCAGCCAGGCACTCGCCTTGCGCACCGATCCCATGGACGCCTCCTTTCACGCGGTCACTTGTGGTTCCGCATTTCCCTATCGTCCTTCATGATGCGGATCGCGCGCCAAGTGGATAGTCGGCGCGCAGGGGATTCGTGACGGTACTGGTGCAGAACGTGAGCACCGTTTCCTGGCGATTCGTCAGGAAACTTGCGGTATGCGGGGCCTGGGGGAGGGCCATGCAGCTGAAAATATGAAAGTCGGGCCACAAGGGTGACGGTGGGCGCGTACGGGTGAACGGGCCCGGTCGCTACGATGCCGCGAGGCCGTCCGGCGGTCCATAGCCCGGCCCAGATTCACGACTCACGGGGGAGTCCATGTTCGGAATCGTCAGACCCTGCACCCACCGGCTCACCGACAGGCTCAAGACCGAGTGGATGGCCCATCTCTGCGGCCTCTGCCTGGCACTTCGCGCCGACCACGGCCAGTTCGCCCGGGTCGTCACCAACTACGACGGGCTCATCGTCTCGGTCCTGACGGAGGCTCAGACCGGCGTCACGGAGGCGGGCCGCCGCACGGCCGGGCCCTGCGCGCTGCGCGCCATGCGGACCGCCCCCGTGGCCCGGGGCGAGGGCGCCCGGCTCGCCGCCGCCGTCTCGCTCGTCCTCGCCTCGGCGAAGGTACGCGACCACGTCGCCGACCGGGACGGGCTGTTGGCCCGCCGGCCCGCCGCCGCGGCGGCCCGCCGCGTCGCCCGTTCCTGGGACAGGGCGGGAGCCAGGACGGGCCGGTCCCTCGGCTTCGACACCGCCGTCCTCGTCGACGCCGTCGACCGCCAGACCGGGATCGAGGCCCTCGCCGGACCCGGCACCCCCCTGCTCACCGTCACCGAACCGACCGAGACCGCCACCGCGGCCGCCTTCGCGCACACCGCCGTCCTCGCCGGACGGCCAGGGAACGCCGAGCCGCTCGCCGAGGCGGGCCGGCTCTTCGGGCGCCTCGCGCACCTCCTCGACGCCGTCGAGGACCAGACCGCCGACGCGGAGAAGGGCGCCTGGAACCCGCTCACCGCGACCGGCACCTCCCGAGAGGAGGCCCGCCGGCTCGCCGACGACGCCCTGCACGGCATCCGCCTCGCGCTGAAGGACGCCGAGTTCGCCGACGGCAAGCTGGCCCACGTCCTGCTCGCCCACGAGCTGCGCACCTCGGTGGACCGCGCCTTCGGCACGACGACCTGCGCGCACGGGGCACCTGGGGCGGGACAGGGCATACCGGGCGGCCAGGGTCAGGGCCATGCCCACGGACCCGCCGGTCACGCCCACGGCGCCCACGGTCCGGTGCCCGGCAACCCGTACGCGCCCGGACCCGGCGGCCCGGGCGGTCCCTACGCCCCCGGCCCCGGCGGTCCCGGCGGCCCCGGCGGGCCGTTCCCGCCCGGGCCGCCGAACCGGCGCGGTCTGATCGCCGGATGCGCCCTGTGGGTGGGCCTCGCCTGCACCTGCCAGATGTGCTGCGGGACGTTCGAGGACCCCTGGAGCCGCCAGCGGCGCGAGGGCCTCTGCCAGCAGTGCGACCCCGGCAGCTGCTGCGACTGCTGCGACTGCTGCAGCAACTGCTCCTCCTGCTGCGAGGGGGACGGCTGCTGCGGGGACTGCAGCTGCGGCTGCGACTGCTGACACCCCGTCGGACGCCCGGACGACCGGGCGTCCAGGCGTCCGGGCGCCCGGGCGTCCGGGGGCGCCGCCGCTACTTCTTCGGCGCCGGGATCTCCGGCGGGGAGATCTGCGACGTGGCGATGCCCGACCCCGTCACACCCCACTTCCGCAGGATCCTGTCGTACGTCCCGTCCGCCTTCAGGCCGTTCACCGCGGCCTGGAAGGCGGGCGCGAGCGGCGTGCCCTTCTTGAAGGCGAAGCCGACGTCGAGCCGCCGGTACTCGTTGAGGAACTTCACGTTCTTCTGCTGCGTCACCGCGTACCGCACCCCGTTGATCGTGTTCATCACGACATCGCTGCGGCCCTGCTGGAGCGACATCCAGATCGCCCCGGTCTCGCTGTAGACGTTCACCTCGTAGGGCTTCCTGCCCGCCTCCGCGCACCGGCCCTTGTTCTGCTCCAGGGTCCGCTCGAAGGTGGTGCCCGCGTTCACGGCCACCTTCAGACCGCACAGCTGCGTGAGGTCGGTGACCGCCTTCAGCGGGCTGTCCGCGCGGCTCGCGAAGCCCTGGCCGTCGTTGATGTACGTCACGAAGTCGATGGCCTTGCGCCGCTCCTCGGTCACGCCGAAGTTGCCGGTGCCGACGTCGTACTTGCCGCTGCCGAGCGCCGGCAGGATCGCCTCGAACCCGACCACCTCGCGCTTGAGCTCCAGACCGAGGGCCTTCGCCACGGCGGCGGCGAAGTCGGCGTCGACCCCCACGACCGTCTTCCCGTCGGGCAGGTACGCCGAGCTCGGCGGGGTGGCGACGGACGAGGCGATCGTGAAGCTGCCCCGCTGCCGTACGTCGGCGGGCAGCAGCTTCGCCGCCGCCTCGTTCCTCTTCACCGCCGACACCACGTCCTCCGTCGGGAGCGCGCCCTTCGCGGCCCCCGGCGCCCCCGAGGCACCGGCCGGGGCCGTCGCGGGATCGCCGCCCGCGCAGGCGGTCAGGCCGAGGGCGGCGCCGGTGATCAGGGCGAAGACGAGGGCGGTGCGTGCGGTGCCGGGACGCGTGCGCGTGGTCATGGCTTCGGGTTCTCCAGGAGTTTCTCGAACGGCAGCGGGCCGATCGACTCGGGATCGGCGGACACGTCGAAGAGCGGGCGGTAGCCGCTCGCCAGATAGAGGCCCCTGGCCTCCGGCTGACGCGGTCCGGTCGTGAGGTAGAGGCGGGAGTAGCCGCGGGCGGCGGCCTCCCGTTCGAGCACGGTCAGGACCCGGCGGGCGAGTCCGCGCCTGCGGTGCGCCGAGTGGGTCCAGATCCGCTTCAGTTCGGCGGTGTCGTCGTCGTAGCGGCGGTAGGCGCCGCCCGCCACCGGCCGGCCCTGCTCGAGGAGGAGCAGGAAGGCGCCGTGGGGCGGGGTGAACTCCTCCGCCGGGTAGCGGCTCAGATCGTGCGCGGAGCCGTACCGGGTCGTGTACTCGTACGCCAGCTCGTCGAGGAGCGGGCGCGCCAGAGGGTCGGTGGTCGTGGTCCGGTGCACGGACAACGCGAAGGTCATGACGGCCCTTCAGGACGAAGGAGAGCGGCCCTTCAGGACGAGGGAGGGCGGCGCGGCGGAGCGAGGGGAGGGGAGAGCCCAGGCACCACGAAGGGCCTGGATGTGAAGGCGCCGCGGGAGACAGCACGCGGACGGGGCGGAGCCGGCGGCCGGCTCACCGTGCAGAGGGTCGGCTCAACAGGAGGAGGACCACACGCGACCGAAGTCGATGTGGGAGCGCGTGACCAGCTGCGGCGAATGCATGGCCACAGTGGAACAGGCATCCGTTCCCGCGTCAACCGCGATGAGACGTACGGCTCACAGTGCGGACACCCTTGACAACGGGGCCTGTTGACCGCATAGCCTCGAAGGGCGGATCGGTGCTGAGGGGCCCGGTTCCGTGCTCACCGCGTGTGAAGGCGCACCCCGTGTTCGATCCGCCTCTGGCATCCACGGAGTCTTCGTATGTCCGCGACCCTGGTCAAAACCCCCTCCACGGCCCCACCGGCCGAACCACCGCCCCGCATCGTCCCCGCCCGCCGCGCCGGGCAGTGGACCGCCGCGGCCCTCGTGCTCGTCCTGCTCGCCCTCGGCCTGGTCTCGGTCGTCCGCAACAAGGCCTTCCAGTGGGACGTGGTCGCCGAGTACTTCACCTCCGCGTCCGTCCTGCGCGGGCTCGGCCTCACCCTGTGGCTGACCGCCCTCGTCATGGCGCTCGGCTTCGTCCTCGGCACCCTGCTCGCGGTCCTCAGGCTCTCCGCCAACCCCGTCCTGCGCGCGGTGAGCTGGGGATACGTGTGGTTCTTCAGGTCCACCCCGATCCTGGTCCAGCTGCTCTTCTGGTTCAACATCGGCGCGCTCTACCCGCAGATCCTCGGCGTCAGCACGGTCAACCTCCTCGGCCCCGTGTCCGTCGCCGTCATCGGCCTCACCCTGCACGAGGCCGCCTACGCCGCCGAGGTGGTGCGCGGCGGCATCCTCTCCGTCGACCGCGGCCAGCTCGAGGCCGCCCAGTCCCTCGGCCTCGGCCGCTGGCGCCGGCTCTCCCGGATCGTGCTGCCGCAGGCCATGAAGGCGATCGTCCCGCCGGCCGGGAACATGCTCATCGGCACCCTCAAGGGCACCTCGATCGTCTCCGTGATCGCCGTCCAGGACCTGCTGTACTCGACCCAGCTCATCTACCACCGCACGTACGAGGTCATCCCGCTGCTGCTCGTGGCCACGCTCTGGTACGTCGCCGTCACCTCCGTCCTCAGCCTCGGCCAGCACTACGTCGAGCGCCACTACGCCCGCGGTACGGCGGGTGCGCGATGAGCACCCACGCCTCGATCGTGATCGTGGGCGCCGGTCCGCGGGGGACCGGCTTCCTCGAACGGCTCGCCGCCAACCTGCCCGAGCTGTACGGCGACCGCCCGCTCGACCTCCACCTCGTCGACCCGCACCCGCCGGGCCCCGGCCGCATCTGGCGCACCGCACAGTCCCCGCTGCTCTGGATGAACTCCCGGGCCGAGGACGTCACCATGTTCACCGACGAGACCGTCGACCTGACCGGCCCCGTCCGCCCCGGCCCCACCATCGCCGAATGGGCCGGCATCGAGGGCCGGTCCTTCCCCACCCGACCCCAGCAGGGCGCCTATCTGCGCTGGGTGTTCGAGCGGGCCCGGGCCGCGCTGCCCGCCTCCGTGACCGTCCACGAGCACCGCACCAGCGCCCTGCGGATCGCGGGCCCCCGGGAGGGGCGCCAGCGCGTCTGGCTCGAGGGCTCCGCCGAACCGCTCCTCGCCGACCTCGTCGTCCTCACCGTCGGCCACCTGGACGCCGAACCCGACCCGGAGCAGCGGGCCCTCGCCGGCTTCGCCGCCCGCCACGACCTCGTCCACCTGCCGCCCGACTTCACCGCCGACACCGACCTGACCGCCCTGCCCGCCGGCGAGGCCGTCCTCGTCCGCGGCTTCGGGCTCGCCTTCGTCGACCTGATGGTGCTGCTCACCGAGGGCCGCGGCGGACGGTACGAGGGCGAGGGCGACGCGCTGGTCTACGTACCCTCCGGCAAGGAACCCGTGCTGCACGTCGGATCGCGCCGGGGCGTCCCGTACCACTCCAAGCTCGGCTACGCCCTCGAAGGCGAACGGCCCCCGCTGCCCCGGTTCTTCGGACCCGAGCAGACCGACGCCCTGCTGCGCGGGACCGGGCCGATCGACTTCCGGCGCGACGTCTGGCCGCTGGTCGACAAGGAGCTCGGCTGGGCCCACTACCACCGGCTCTTCTCCACCCACCCCGAGCGCACCGCGCAAGCCCTGGACGACTTCGAGCGGGCCTACGCGGCCGCCCCGCCGCGCGGCCCCGAACTCGCCGCCGCCGTCGCCGCGGCCGTCCCCGACCCGGCCGACCGGCTCGACCTGGACGCCCTCGACCACCCCCTGGACGGCGTCCGCTTCGCCTCGAAGGAGGCCCTCCAGCACGGTCTGCGCGCCTACATCACCGACGACCTCACCCGCCGGCACGACCCCTCCCACAGCTCCGACGCCGCCGTCTTCGCCGGCCTGCTCTCCGTCTACGGGCAGCTCCTCCGGCTCGGAAACCGCGTCGACACCGGCGACTGGTGGCACGGCTTCTTCAGCTACCTCGCCTCCGGGCCGCCCGGCCCCCGGCTGCGCCAGCTCCTGGCCCTCTCCCGGGCCGGCGTCGTCCGCTTCCTCGGCCCGCAGGTCACCGTCGAGGCCGACGAGGAGCGCGGGGTCTTCCGGGCCGCGTCCGCCGCCGTACCGGGGGAGTGGACCGAGGCACGCGCCCTGGTCGAGGCCCGGCTCCCCGACCCCACCCTCGAACTCACCAGCAGCCCCCTCCTGCGCGCCCTGCACGAGGAGGGTGCCAGGGCCACCGTCAGCGGCCTCCTCGTCGTCGACCCCGTCGACGGCCGGGTCCTCGACGCCGACGGACGCCCGCACCCGCGCCGCTTCGCGCTCGGTCCGCACACCACGGCGCGGACCGACAGCGCCTTCACCCGGCCCCGTACCGGCGGGGTCGCCTTCCGGCAGAACGACGTCACCGCGCGGGCGGCCCTGACGTTCCTGCGCGACCGGGCGTGTCTCCCGGCGCCGCTGAGCGCCTGACCCCTTCTCCGCACCCTCCCGCCGCCCGACCCCTTTCCGAGGAACCGCCATGTCTCTCACCAGCGATCCGCCCGTCACCAGAGCCGTCCAGAAGGAACCCGCGGCGGGCCCCGAGCTCGTGGTCGTCCCCGTGCGGCACCCCTGGCGCTGGGCGGCCGTCGTCGTCACCGCCGTCCTGCTCGTCCAGTTCGTCCACGGGCTCGTCACCAACCCCGGCTGGGAGTGGGACGTCTTCGCCGCCTTCTTCACCACCGAGACGGTCCTCCGGGCCGTCTGGGTCACCCTCCAGCTCACCTTCTACGGCACCGCCCTCGGCTTCGCGATCGGCATCGTGCTCGCCTTCATGCGCCTGTCGGACAGCCCGTTCCTGCGGTCCGTCGCGTTCGGCTACATCTGGGCCTTCCGCTCGATCCCGCTCATCGTCCAGCTGCTCTTCTGGTTCAACCTCGCCTATCTCTACAAGGAGCTGAGCATCGGCATCCCGTTCGGGCCGAGCTTCCTCTCCTTCGACACGATGGGCCTGGTCGGCGAGATGAGCGCCGCCGTCCTCGGACTCGCCCTGCACCAGGCGGCCTACGCGGCGGAGATCGTCCGCGGCGGTGTACTCGCCGTGGACGAGGGCCAGTTGCAGGCCGCGGCCTCGCTCGGCATCCCGCGGCTCCGGCAGGTGCGGCGGATCGTCCTGCCGCAGGCGATGCGCTCGATCCTGCCCAACGCCGCCAACGAGATCATCTCGCTCTTCAAGGGCACCTCGATCGTCTCCGTCATGGCGATCGGCGAGCTCTTCTACCAGGTCCAGGTCGTCTACGGCCGCAACGGACGGGTCGTCCCGCTCCTGATGGTCGCCACCGCCTGGTACGTCCTGCTCACCACCGCGCTCTCCGTCGTCCAGCACTACGTCGAACGCCACTACGCGAAGGGGAGCGTCCGATGAGCTCCGTCACCGTCGACCCGCCCGCCGATGCCGCGCCCGTCACCACCGCCAAGGTCGAGATCCGGGCCGTCCACAAGAACTTCGGCCCCCTCCACGTCCTGCGCGGCATCGACCTCGACGTCCGCGCCGGCGAGGTCACCGTCGTCCTCGGCCCCTCGGGCTCCGGCAAGTCCACCCTGCTGCGGACCATCAACCACCTGGAGAAGGTCGACAGCGGCACCGTCAGCGTCGACGGCACCCTCGTCGGCTACCGCCGCTCCGGCAACAAGCTCTACGAGCTGCGCGAGCGGGACATCCTCAAGCAGCGCACCCGGATCGGCTTCGTCTTCCAGAACTTCCACCTCTTCCCGCACCTCACCGTCCTGGAGAACATCGTCGAGGCCCCCGTCTCGGCCCTGAAGCGCCCCCGCAAGGAGGCCGAGGCCGCGGCGCGGACGCTGCTCGAACGCGTCGGACTCGCCGACAAGGCGGAGGCGTACCCCAAGCAGCTCTCCGGCGGGCAGCAGCAGCGGGTCGCCATCGCCCGCGCGCTCGCCCTCGAACCCGGCCTGCTCCTCTTCGACGAGCCGACCTCCGCGCTCGACCCCGAGCTGGTCGGCGAGGTCCTCGACGTCATCAAGGACCTGGCCGCCTCCGGCACCACCATGATCGTCGTCACCCACGAGATCGGCTTCGCCCGCGAGGTCGCCGACACCGTGGTCTTCATGGACGAGGGCCGGATCGTCGAACAGGGTCCGCCGGCCGAGGTGCTCGACAGCCCCCGCCACGAACGCACCCGCGCCTTCCTCTCCAAGGTCCTCTGACCACCCCCCGGCCCCATCCCTCTCCAAGGTCCTCCGACCACCCACCCACCCGCCCCATCCCTCTCAGGAGTACTGCCATGAAGACCCGCCGCACCGTCCTCGCCGCCCTCGCCTCGCTCACCGCCCTCGGCGTCCTCACCGCCTGCGGCTCGGGTGACGCCGCCCTCGACGCGGCCAAGCCCGAGGCGAAGAAGGCCGCCGACGGCATCAACCTCAGCCCTGAGCAGAACCGCGTCCACACCCCCAAGGTCGACGCACTCGCCGCGAAGCTCCCCGAGGCCGTCCGCAAGAGAGGCACCCTGGTCCTCGGCGTCTCCGCGACGAGCAACCCGCCGCTCGCCTTCCACGCCACCGACGACAAGACGCTGATCGGCGTCGAGGTCGACCTCGCGACCCTGGTCGCCGACGCCCTCGGTCTGAAGCCCGAGTTCAACCCGGTCTCCTGGGAGAACCTCTTCGTCGGCCTGGACAGCGGCAAGTACGACGCCGTCTTCTCCAACGTCACCGTCACCGAGGAGCGCAAGGACAAGTACGACTTCGCCACCTACCGCCTCGACGACCTCGCCTTCGAGGCGAAGAAGGGCTCCGGCTGGACGGTCAAGGGCCCCGAGGACGTGGCGGGCAAGGCGATCGCCGTCGGCTCCGGCACCAACCAGGAGAAGATCCTCGTCGACTGGTCCGCGCAGAACGAGAAGGCAGGCCGCAAGCCGGTCGACATCAAGTACTACCAGAACACCTCGGACTACTACCTGGCGCTCCAGTCCGGCCGGATCGACGGCTACCTGGGCCCCAACCCCGTCGCCGCCTACCACGTGCTCTCCGCCGGACAGACCGAGATCGTCGGCAAGTTCTCCGGCGCGGGCGCCGGACTCCAGGGCAAGATCGCGGCCACCACGAAGAAGGACAGCGGACTCGTCGCCGCCTACGCCGCCGCGATCGACCACATCGTCGAGAACGGCACCTACGCCCAGGTCCTCAAGCGCTGGGGCCTCGACAGCGAGGCCGTGACGAAGTCGGAGATCAACCCGCCCGGGCTGCCCCGCACCAAGAACTGACCGCGCTCCGTCGCCCGCACCCCGCCCTTCCGAGAGAGACCCCGCATGACCAGCAGCCGAACGCTCCACCTCGCCGCCGAACTCGCCCCGGGCGCCGCCGACTCCCCGGGCGCCCTCGCCTCCGCCCGCACCGCCGCACCCGCCGTCGCCGGGACCGGCGCCCGTACCGTCGCGCTCGCCCGGCTCGCCGAGGCCGCCGGCCTCGACCTCCTCACCCACGACGACTCCTTCACCCGGCCCGGCCTGGACGCGCTCGCCGTCCTGGCCCGGGTCGCCCCCGAGACCCGCTCCATCGGCCTCGTGCCGACCGTGACCACCACCCACACCGAGCCCTTCCACGTCCAGGCCGCCGTCGCCACCCTCGACTGGGTGAGCAGGGGCCGGGCCGGCTGGCGGATCGCCGTCTCCCCGACCGGCACCGAGGCCAGGCTCTTCGGCCGCCGGACGGCCCCGCCCACCGCCGAGCTCTGGCAGGAGGCGGGCGAGGTCGCCGAGGTCTCCCGCAAACTGTGGGACAGCTGGGAGGACGACGCCGAGATACGGGACGTGGTGACCGGCCGGTTCGTGGACCGCCGCAAGCTGCACCACGTGAACTTCCAGGGCGCCACCTTCTCGGTCACCGGCCCCTCGATCGTCCCCCGGCCCCCGCAGGGCAACCCGGTGACCGTCGTCGACGCCACCCGCCCCGCCGCCCGCGACACCGCGGCCCACCACGCCGACGTGGCCCTGATCCGGGCCTCCTCCGCCGAGGAGGCCGCCGCCCTCCGCGCCGAACTGCGGCAGGGGGCCCGCGCCCACGGCCGGGACCCCGAGCAGCTGCGCGTCCTGCTCTCGGCGACCGTCGACCTCGACGCGTACGAGGGCGGGCCCGGTGCCCTCGCCGAGCTGATCGCGGGCTGGCACGGCGGCGGCGCCGTCGACGGCTTCCACCTCGTGCCGGCCGTGCCCGAGCGGGACCTGGAGCGGTTCACCGCCGGCACCGTCGCCCGGCTGCGCGACCGCGGTCTCTTCCGCACGGCCTACGAGGGCACCACCCTCCGCGACCACCTGGGGCTCGCCCGCCCCGTCAGCCAGTACGCCACCGAGGCACGGGTGACGACGGGAGCACGCGCATGAGCACGCCTCCGGGCCGGAAGCAGATCCATCTCGCCGCGCACTTCCCCGGCGTCAACTCCACCACCGTCTGGGCCGATCCGCGCTCCGGCTCGCAGATCGACTTCTCCTCCTTCGAACATCTCGCCAGGACCGCCGAGCGCGGCCTCTTCGACTTCTTCTTCCTGGCCGAGGGGCTGCGGCTGCGCGAGCACAACGGCCGCATCCACGACCTCGACGTCGTCGGCCGGCCCGAGTCGATCACCGTCCTGAACGCGCTCGCCGCCGTCACCGACCGGCTCGGCCTGGCCGGCACGGTCAACGCCACCTTCAACGAGCCGTACGAACTGGCCCGCCGGCTCGCCTCGCTGGACCACCTCAGCGCCGGCCGGGCCGCCTGGAACGTCGTCACCTCGTCGGACGCCTTCACCGGCGAGAACTTCCGGCGCGGCGGCTACCTGGACCGGGCCGACCGGTACACCCGGGCCGCCGAGTTCCTCGCCACGGCCCGGGAGCTGTGGGACTCCTGGACCCCCGAGGGCCGGCAGCGGCCCTTCGTCCACAGCGGGCCGCAGTTCGGCATCGAGGGCGAGTTCACCGTCCCGCGCTCCCCGCAGGGCCACCCGGTCGTCATCCAGGCCGGGGACTCCGCCGAGGGACGGGAGTTCGCGGCCTCGGGCGCCGACGTGGTCTTCACCCGGCACTCGACCCTGGAGGCGGGCCGGGAGTTCTACGCCGACGTCAAGGGGCGGCTCGCCCGGTACGGCAGGGAGCCCGGCGACCTGAAGATCATGCCCGGGGTGACGTACGTCCTCGGGGACACCGACGGCGAGGCGCAGGAGCGCGCCGGGGAGATCCGCCGCCAGCAGGTCTCCCCGCAGAACGCGATCCTCGCCCTGGAGCAGATCTGGGGCCGCGACCTGTCCGGTTACGACCCGGACGGACCGCTCCCGGACGTCGATCCCGATCCCGACTCGACCCTGGTGCAGGGGCGGGTGAGGGTCGCCGACCCGGTCGGGGTGGCCCGGAAGTGGCGGGCGCTCTCCGAGGCCAAGGGCCTGTCGATCCGTCAGACGGTCGTCGAGTCCACCGGCCGGCAGTCCTTCGTCGGCAGCCCGGCGACGGTCGCGGCGGCCCTGGAGGAGTTCGTGTCCACGGACGCCGCCGACGGCTTCATCCTCGTCCCCCACCTGACCCCCGGCGGCCTGGACGAGTTCGTCGACCGGGTCGTCCCGCTGCTGCAGGAACGGGGCGTCTTCCGTACGGAGTACTCCGGCACGACGCTCCGCTCGCACCTCGGGCTTCCCGAGCCCGTATGGAAGGGTTGAGCACCATGAGCACGGATGACGACAGCGGCACGGGTACGGACGCGGGGGCCGACGCGCGGCAGGAGTGGCAGCGCTGGCACGAGCAGCGGGAGGCCGCGGTCTCCTCCTCGTACGGTCCGCTCTCCCTCACGGGCACCCATTGGCTCTCGGACTTCCCGGAGGGGCGAATTCCGGCCGTTCCGGGGGAGTGGCGGGAGGACGGCGACGAGGTGCTCCTCAGCGCCCGGGCCGAGGACGGGATCACCGTCGACGACAAGCCCTTCGCCGGCACGGTCCGGCTCGCCGCCGACCACGGTCCGATCCACGAGTCCCGCGTCGAGTCGGCGGGCCGGCGGCTCGTGGTGCTGCGGCGCGAAGGGCTCTGGGCCGTACGGGACTTCGACCCCGGCTCCCAGGCCCGTACCGCCTTCCGGGGCATCGAGGCCACCCCGTACGACGAGCGCTGGGTGGTGCCCGGAGTCTTCCGGCCGTACGAGCGGACGCGCAGCGTAAGGGTGGAGAACGCCGACGGCCGCGAGCGCGGTCTCGGGCTCTCCGGGGAGCTGGCCTTCGAACTGCACGGCGGCGAGCACACCCTCCAGGTCGCCGTCGAGGACGACGGCACCCTGTGGGCGGTCTTCGCGGACGCCACCAGCGGCCGGGACAGCTACCGCTTCCGCTTCCTGCGGCCGCCGGCCCCGGCGGCGGACGGCTCGGTGACGGTGGACCTCAACCGCGCGCTGCTGCCGCCGTGCGCCTTCGCCGACCACTTCATCTGCCCGTTCCCGCCGCCGGGGAACACGCTCGACACCGCCGTCGCTGCGGGGGAGCGGCGGCTGAACGAGGTCTGACTCCTCGACTCGGGGGAACCGGAGGCAAGCCGAGTCGGTGGGAAGTCGAGGGCCGTACGGCCGATTCGCGCCCTTGCGGCGTGAAGTCGTACGGCCCGAGACTCCCCCACAGCGCCGGCCCCGGGCCGCGCCTCACGGGCCCGGCACCCCACGGCGGGCCCCCGATTCCCCTCGGGAGGAACAGAAGTGAGGACCTTGCGCACCACCCCCACGAGAACCGTCCGGCTGCTCGCCGTCGCGGCCGGCCTCGCCGCCGCGGCCGCGCTCGCCGCCCCCACCGCGAGCGCGGGCACCGCCGACACCGCAGAGAGCACCCGCACCTTCGACGCCGCCGCCCTCTCGGCGACCGGCGACGCCGTCCGCGCCGCGGACGTGGCCGGAACCGCCTGGTACGCCGACACCGCCACCGGCAAGCTGGTCGTCACCGCCGACTCCACCGTCAGCCAGGCCGAGCTCGCGAGGATCAAGCGGCAGGCCGGCGCCCACGCGGACGCCATCCGGGTCGAGCGCACCCCCGGGAAGTTCAGCAAGCTGATATCCGGCGGCGACGCGATCTACGCCACCAGCTGGCGCTGCTCGCTGGGCTTCAACGTCCGGGACGGCTCGGGCAACTACTACTTCCTGACCGCCGGCCACTGCACCGACGGCGCGGGCACCTGGTACTCCAACTCCTCCCGGACCACGGTCCTCGGCAGCACCGCGGGGTCCAGCTTCCCGGGCAACGACTACGGCCTGGTGCGCTACACGAACACCTCCGTCACCAAGTCCGGCACGGTCGGCAACGTGGACATCACGAGCGCCGCCAACGCCACCGTCGGCATGTCCGTCACCCGCCGCGGCTCCACCACCGGCACCCACAGCGGCTCCGTGACGGGCCTCAACGCCACCGTGAACTACGGCGGCGGCGACATCGTCTCCGGCCTGATCCGCACCAACGTCTGCGCCGAGCCCGGCGACTCCGGCGGCCCGCTCTACTCGGGCAGCCGTGCCATCGGCCTCACCTCGGGCGGCAGCGGCAACTGCTCCACAGGCGGGACGACCTTCTTCCAGCCCGTGACGGAGGCGCTGAGCGCGTACGGGGTCAGCGTCTTCTAGCCGACCCGGGGCGCAGCCACCGGAAGTCCCTTTGTGAATCCCTTCACAAAGGGACTTCCGGCCCCTTCACGCGGGCCCTTCACCGCCCCTTTTCGCAGGTCATCGGGTGTCGAATGGAGACATCAGCGAAAAGGGACCCACGAAGGAGTGCCTGCCATGGAGACCGAGGAGATGGTGGACGGACTGGTGCGGGAGGCCCTCGGGGCGCTCGACCGGTTCGAGACCTTCGACCAGGAGCAGGTCGACCACATCGTCAAGAAGGCCTCGCTCGCGGCGCTGAGCGCCCACGGCGACCTGGCGAAGCTCGCCGTCGAGGAGACCGGGCGCGGCCTCTTCGAGGACAAGGCCGTCAAGAACCTCTTCGCCTGCGAACACGTCACCCACTCGATGGCCGGCCTCAAGACCGCCGGAGTCATCCGCCGCGACGAGCTGAGCGGCATCACCGAGATCGCCGAACCCGTCGGCGTGATCTGCGCGATGACCCCCGTCACCAACCCCACCTCGACCACGGTCTTCAAGGCGCTCATCGCCCTCAAGACCCGCAACCCGATCGTCTTCGCCTTCCACCCCTCCGCGCAGCGGTGCTCGGCCGAGGCCGCCCGGATCGTCCGGGACGCCGCCGTCGCCGCCGGCGCCCCCGCCGGCTGCGTGCAGTGGATCGAAGAGCCCTCCATGGCCGCCACCGGCCTCCTGATGCACCACGACGGCGTCTCCACCATCCTCGCCACCGGCGGAAACGCCATGGTCAAGGCCGCCTACTCGTGCGGCAAGCCCGCCCTCGGCGTCGGCGCGGGCAACGTCCCCGCCTATGTCACCCGCAGTGGCAGGCTCCCGCGCGCGATCCACGACATCGTGCTCTCCAAGGCCTTCGACAACGGCATGATCTGCGCCTCCGAGCAGGCCGTCATCCTCGACGCGGAGGTGTACGAGGAGGGCATCGCCGAGTTCGAGCGCCTCGGCGCGTACGTCGTCACCGCCGCCGAGAAGACCAAGCTGGAGGAGTACGTCTTCGGCACCACCGCCTACGCCACCGGCTGCGGCGGCGCGAAGCTGAACGCCGACGTCGTCGGCAGGTCGCCGCACTGGATCGCCGAGCAGGCCGGCTTCGAGGTCCCCGAGAACACCTCGATCCTCCTCGCCGAATGCGCCGAGGTCGGCGAGGGCGAGCCCCTCACCCGCGAGAAGCTCTCCCCGGTCCTGGCCGCCCTCAAGGCCGACTCCACCGAGCACGGCCTCGAACTGGCCGCGCGGATGGTCGAGTTCCACGGCCTCGGCCACAGCGCCGCCATCCACACCGAGGACGAGGAACTCGCCGAGGAGTTCGGCCGGCGCGTCAAGGCGGTCCGGGTCATCGTCAACGCCCCCTCCACCTTCGGCGGCATCGGCGACGTCTACAACTCCTTCCTGCCCTCCCTCACGCTCGGCTGCGGCTCGTACGGACACAACTCCGTCTCGGACAACGTCACCGCGGTCAACCTGATCAACGTCAAGCGGATCGGACGGCGCACCACCAACATGCAGTGGTACAAGGTCCCGCCGAAGATCTACTTCGAGCGCGGCGCCCTCCGTTACCTCGGCGAGATGGAGGGCCTGAAGCGGGTCACGCTCGTCACCGACCGGACCATGGGCGAGATCGGCTTCGTCCAGAAGGTCACCGACATCCTCAACGGACGCGAGGAGCCGGTCGCCCTCCAGGTCATCGACTCCGTCGAGCCCAACCCCGAGCTCTCCACCGTCCGGGACGGCGCCGCTGCCATGCGCGCGTTCCGCCCGGACACGATCATCGCCCTCGGCGGCGGCTCCCCGATGGACGCGGCGAAGATCATGTGGCTGATGTACGAGCGGCCCGAGGTCGAGTTCGCGGACACCAAGGAGAAGTTCTTCGACATCCGCAAGCGCGCCTACCGCTTCCCGAAGCTCGGCGAGAAGGCCCGGCTCGTCGCGATCCCGACCACCTCGGGCACCGGCAGCGAGGTCACCCCCTTCGCCGTCATCTCCGACCCGGAGGCTGCGCAGAAGTACCCGCTCGCCGACTACGCCCTCACCCCGGACGTGGCCATCGTCGACCCGGCCCTGCCGCTGCACCTGCCGCCCACGGTCACCGCCGACTCCGGCTTCGACGCCCTGACCCACGCCACCGAGGCGTACGTCTCCGCCTACGCGAACGACTTCACCGACGGCCAGTGCCTCCAGGCGATCAAGCTGATCTTCCAGAACCTGGAGACCTGTGTGACGGAGGGCGCGAGGGCGCCCGAGGCCCGCGAGAGGATGCACAACGCGTCCACCATCGCCGGCATGGCCTTCGCCAACGCCTTCCTCGGCCTGGTCCACGCCATGGCCCACACGCTCGGCAACACCTTCCACGTCGCCCACGGCCGCGCCAACGCGCTGCTGCTCCCGCACGTGATCCGCCACAACGGCACCGTCACCCACAAGGCCGTGCCGTGGCCGAAGGCCGAGGTCTACCGGGCCCCGGAGCGCTTCCAGGAGATCGCGCGGACGCTCGGCCTGCCGGCCGCGACCCCGGCGGAGGGCGTGGAGTCCTACGCGCGGGCGGTCGAGGAGCTGCGGACCCGGTGCGGCATCCCCGCCTCGTTCCGTGAGGAGGGCGTCGACGAGGCGGCCTTCCTCGCGGCCCTGCCGCAGCAGGCGATGAACGCGTACGCCGACCAGTGCGCGCCGGCCAACCCCCGGATGCCGATGATCGACGAGATGAAGGAACTGATGACCCGGGCGTACTACGGCCGGTAGTCCGCCGCCGTACGACGGTGCCGCCCCGTGCGAGGAAGCACGGGGCGGCACCGCCTCGTGCGCGGGCGCGTCAGGGCGCGGAGCCGGAGGGGGCGGGGTCGGAGGAGGCGGGCCGGGAGGACGCGCAGGCGGGGGACGCGGAGCCGGAGGGCGCGGGGTCAGAGGGCGCGGCCGAACTCCAGCCGGTCGGCGAAGTTCACGTACCCGGCGCGCTCGAAGGCCTTGGCCATCGCCACGTTCGCGGCGTCGCAGTCCCCGCGGATCTCGGTGGCCCCTGCCCCGGCCAGGACGCGCGTGCCCCGGACCACGACCGAGGTGGCGTACCCCTTGCCCCGGTGGGCGGGGGCGACGCCGACGAAACCGATGACCGGAACGCTGGGGTTCTCGGCGGGCAGGCTGATCACGGCGACGCTGCCGTCCGCGTCGTAGCCGAGCTCCCACCACGCGGGCTCGTGCTTCAGCTCGGCCGTCTCCTCGAAGAGCAGCTCGGCCGCGCGCCGGGCGCCGTGCTGCCGTACGTCGGCCGCGAGGCGGGCGTCCGCGGTGTCGGCGAGCAGCTCGGCGAGGACCGCGACGAACGGCTCGGGGCCGAGTTCGGCGAGCGAGCGGAAGGTCAGCCGGGGGTCGTCGGCGGGCAGCCCGTCCGGTACGCCGGACGGCTCCGGTCCGGCGCCGTCCGCTCCGGTCGCGGCGGGGAGCCGGAGGCCGAACCTGCGGCCGTCGCGGAGCACGGCGTACCCGGACGCCCGCAGCAGCTCGCCGCGGTGCTCCGGGTTCCGCTGGAACTGCGGGGCCTGCGCGGGGGAGTCGACGACGTGCTCCAGGTCGGTCGCGCCCAGCTCCCTGGCCGTGACGGCGGCCGCGTCGAGCAGCGCGGCGGCGGTCTCCGGGGCGTCCTCCGGAGCCTCGAACAGCACCAGCGCGAGCGGGACCTCGTGCCCCGGGACGGTCCACAGCACGACGCTGCCGGTGAGCCGGCCGTCGCCGTCC
Source organism: Streptomyces sp. CB02009 (assembly GCF_001905825.1). Lineage (GTDB taxonomy): Bacteria > Actinomycetota > Actinomycetes > Streptomycetales > Streptomycetaceae > Streptomyces. The sequence continues at coordinate 318,051 of NZ_LIVV01000008.1, read as the reverse complement.
TCGGCGACCAGGCACCACTCGGGCCGGGTGCACCCGCTGTCGAGGAGCTGGGCGAGGTACGCGTGGGTGGCGGCGTTGCGCTCGGGGTCGCCGGGGTGCTCGACCAGGGCGGGGAGTTCGTCGGGACGGGCGGGGCGGACAGAAGTCACGGAGGGCCTTGTCGGTTCGGGGAAGGGTCGGTGCTGCCCCGCGAACGTAGCGGCCAAGGGGCCGGTGGGCCAGGGGTTTTGGGCGTCGGCGGGCCCGCGCGGCGGTCAGCGGGCCCGCGCGCCGCTCGCGGCGTCGACCTCGTCCGCGATCGGCTCCGACTCGGGCCCGCGCTTCAGGGAGGACATCACCAGGGTGACGACCGTGCCGACGACCGCCCAGGCCGAGAGGACCAGCATCGAGCCGGTCATGTCGTTGCCCTTGAAGTACGCGATCGAGCGTGCCGCCCAGGTGCCGGCGCCCGGTGGCAGGGCGGGGCCGATCGCGTTCCAGAACGGGGGCAGCATCGGCAGCGGGAAGGCGCCGCCCGCGCTGGGGTTGCCCGCGACCACGATGAGCAGGATCGCCAGGCCGATGCCGACGATCCCGAAGACCGACTGCAGGGCGAGGGTGGCGGCGCCGACGGCGAAGACGACCAGGGTCCCGAGTCCCCACAGGGCGGCGACGCTGCCGGGCAGGGCGCCCAGGACCGGGCCGACGATGACGGCGCCGCCGAGCCCGCCGAGGACCGAGTAGACCGCGAGGACCCCGAGGCGGATGATCGCGCGTTCCCGGTTCGCGGGCCGGGAGCCCGCGCTGATGGCCAGGATCGCGGCGCAGATGTAGCCGCCGACGCACCAGCCGACGACGAGGTAGAAGGCCGAGAGCCCGTCGAAGTCCTCCGACGAGGCGGGGGCCACGTCGACGGTCCGTACGGTGCGCTGCTGGGTCGCCTCCACCCGGGTGAGGATCGTCTCCAGGGCCGAGGAGAGCACGGTGCCGCCGCCCGAGGCCACGAGCAGGGTGTCGGTGCGGCCGCCGGGGTCGACGATCAGGGCGCCGTCGATCTCCCGGTTCAGGATCTGGTTCCGTGCCGCGGCCTCGCCGGCGACCGCACGGGGGTCGAGCGGGGCGCCGGGGAGCCGGTCCAGCTGTCCGACGAGCTGTGCGGAGACCTGTTGCGGTGCGACGACGCCGAAGGGGACGTCCCGCGGCTTGGGGTGGTGCAGGGCTCCGACGTACGAGGTGATGAACAGCAGCTGGAGGGCGAAGACGCCGACGACGAGGAGGGCGGCTCGGGGGGTCACGGCGCTTTTCAGTTCGTCGACGAGGCTCATGCCCCCACGCTCCGGGGCGGAGGGCGTTTCCGCAGGTGGGATGCGCCCGAATGGTGGACCGGAGGACGACCCGGCACGCTTATCGTACGGACGTTCGAAATGGGTTAAGGTGAGGAACGAGGGGGTGGGAACGTACGTACGATTTCGATGCGGGAGCCGGGAGGCGCGCCATGCCGGGGTTCACGCATCTGCACACCGCGTCGGGCTACTCCCTGCGCTACGGCGCCTCCCACCCCGAACGACTGGCCGCACGCGCCGCCGAACGCGGCATGGACGCGCTCGCCCTGACCGACCGGGACACCCTCGCGGGCACGATCCGCTTCGCGAAGGCCTGCGCGAAGGAGGGGGTCCGCCCCCTGTTCGGCGTAGACCTCGCCTACGAGGCGACGACGCCCGGGCCGGGACCGGGGCGGCCCGGAGGGAGTGCCGGACGGGCCGGGGAGGGCACGGGGCGGGCGTCCGCGTCCGGCGGCGGCCCCCGGGGCGCCGGGCGGGCGGGCGACCGCGGCCCGCAGGACATCCGGCGGGTCCCCGTCCGCGGCGGAGCCTTCGTCGACGAGTCCGCGCCCCGCGCCCTCTTCCTCGCCCGCTCCCGCACCGGCTGGGCCTCGCTCTGCGCGATGATCACCGCCGCCCACGCCGGAGGCGGGGAGCGGCCCCTGCTGCCCTGGTCCGCCCTGCGCGACGACGACGTCCTCGTCCTCCTCGGCCCCGGCTCCGACGTCGGACAGGCCCTCGCCGCCGGCCGCCCCGACCGGGCCGTCCGGCTGCTCGCGCCCTGGCGCGACCGGTACGGCGAGGCACTGCGCCTCACGGCCGTCGACCACGGGCGCTCCGGCACGGGCCCCGGCTCCCTGCGGCTGGCCGCCCGTACCGTCGGCTTCGCCGCCGAGCAGGGCGTCCGGCCGGTCCTCAGCAACGCCGTCCGGTACGCCGACCCCGGCCAGGGCCCGGTGGCCGACGTCCTCGACTCCGCCCGCCGCCTCGTCCCCGTCGACCCCCGCAAGGAGCTCGACAGCGGTGCCGCCTGGCTCAAGGGGGCCGGCGACATGCTGGCCGCCGCCGAGCGGATCGTCGAGGCCGCCGGCTTCCGGCGGGACACCGCCCACCGGCTCCTCGAACAGACCGCGACGGTCGCCGCCGCCTGCCTGGTCGACCCCGAGGACGACCTCGGCATCGGCTCCGCGCACTTCCCCGAACCGCACCTCGTCGGCGCCGAGCACCGCACCGCCCAGCGCGTCCTCACCTCCCGAGCCGCCGCCGGCATGATCCTCAAGGGGTACGAGAAACGGGGCGCCTACTGGGACCGGATGCACCGCGAGCTGGACGTCATCGCCCACCACCGCTTCGCCCCCTACTTCCTGACGGTCGCCCAGGTCGTCGACGACGTCCGGCGGATGGGCATCCGGGTCGCCGCCCGGGGCTCCGGCGCCGGCTCCCTCGTCAACCACCTCCTCGGCATCGCCCACGCCGACCCGGTCGAGCACGGCCTCCTGATGGAACGCTTCCTCTCCAAGCGCCGCACCGCCCTGCCCGACATCGACATCGACGTGGAGTCCGCCCGCCGGCTCGAGGTCTACCGGGCGATCATCGACCGCTTCGGCACCGCGCGCGTCGCCACCGTCTCCATGCCCGAGACCTACCGGGTCCGCCACGCGGTACGGGACGTGGGCGCGGCCCTCTCCATGGACCCGGCCGAGATCGACCGGGTCGCGAAGGCCTTCCCGCACATCCGCGCCCGCGACGCCCTCGCCGCCCTCGACGAACTGCCCGAACTGCGGGAACTCGCCGGCGAGCGGCAGAGGTTCGGAAAGCTCTGGGAGCTGGTCGAGGCCCTTGACGCGCTGCCGCGCGGCACCGCCATGCACCCCTGCGGGGTCCTGCTCTCGGACGCCTCGCTGCTCGCCCGCACCCCCGTGGTGCCCACCAGCGGCGAGGGGTTCCCCATGTCCCAGTTCGACAAGGAGGACGTGGAGGACCTCGGGCTGCTCAAGCTCGACGTCCTCGGGGTCCGCATGCAGTCCGCGATGGCCCACGCCGTCGCCGAGGTCGAGCGGGCCACCGGCACCCGCCCGGACATCGACGCGGTCCCGGAGGGCGACCCCGAGACCTACCGGCTCATCCGCTCCACCGAGACCCTCGGCTGCTTCCAGATCGAGTCGCCGGGCCAGCGCGACCTGGTCGGCCGGCTCCAGCCCGCCACCTTCCACGACCTCGTCGTCGACATCTCGCTCTTCCGGCCGGGCCCGGTCGCCGCCGACATGGTCCGCCCCTTCATCGAGGCCCGGCACGGCCGCGCGCCCGTCCGCTACCCGCACCCCGACCTGGAGGAGACGCTGCGGGAGACGTACGGCGTGGTCGTCTTCCACGAGCAGATCATCGAGATCGTACGGATCATGACCGGCTGCGGCCGCGACGAGGCCGACCAGGTGCGGCGCGGGCTCTCGGACCCGGAGGCGCAGGGCCGGATCAGGCTCTGGTTCGCCCGGGAGGCCTCGGCGCGCGGATACGCGGACGAGGTCGTGGCCCGCACCTGGGAGATCGTGGCCGCCTTCGGCTCGTACGGCTTCTGCAAGGCGCACGCGGTGGCCTTCGCCGTACCGACGTACCAGTCCGCCTGGCTCAAGGCGCACCACCCGGCCGCCTTCTATGCCGGGCTGCTCACCCACGACCCCGGCATGTACCCCAAGCGGCTGCTCCTCGCGGACGCGCGGCGGCGCGGGGTGCCGGTGCTGCCGCTGGACGTGAACCACTCGGCGGTCGCCCACCGTATCGAACTGGTGTCTGAATCAACGGTGCGGTGGGGGCTCCGGCTGGGCCTCACCGACGTCCACGGCATCAGTGAGGCCGAGGGCGCGCGGATCGAGGCCGGCCAGCCGTACGCCTCCCTCCTCGACTTCTGGGAACGGGCCCGCCCCCGCACCCCCGTCGCCGAACGGCTCGCCCAGGTCGGCGCGTTGGACGCCTTCGGCGCCAACCGCCGCGACCTCCTCCTCCACCTCACCGAACTCCGGCGCATCCAGCGGGGAGCCGCCTCGCACGGCGGTCAACTCCCGCTCGCCCAGGGCGGGAAGACCGCCCCCGTCGGCCTGCCCGACCTCGACGAGACGGAACGCCTCAGCGCCGAGCTCGGCATCCTCGGCATGGACGCCTCCCGACACCTCATGGGCGACCACCACGCCTTCCTCCGCGAACTCGGCGTCGTCTCCGCCCAGCGCCTCCGCGAGACCCCGCACGGCAGGACCGTCCTGGTCGCGGGCGCCAAGGCCGCCACCCAGACCCCGCCGATCCGCTCCGGCAAGCGCGTCATCTTCACCACCCTCGACGACGGCACCGGCCTGGTCGACCTCGCCTTCTTCGACGACGCCCACGAGCGCTGCGCCCACACCGTCTTCCACTCCTGGCTGCTGCTGGTCAGGGGAGTGGTGCAGCGGCGCGGCCCGCGCAGCGTCAGCGTGGTCGGCTCCGCCGCCTGGAACCTCGCCGAACTCGTCGAACTCCGGTCGTCCGGCGGCCTGGACGCGGTGGGGGAGCGCCTCGCCGAACCCACCGGACCGGCGACCGCGCCCGACGCGGCCGACGGGAACGGAGTCGCCGCGCCCGCCGGCGGCCGCGGCGACTCCGGCCGGCGCATCACGATGCCCACGGGGTACGAGATGAACCCCTGGGCCGACCTCAAGCCGGCGGGTGAAGGGACTCCGAGTGGACGGAAGCTGTGGCACAGCAGCCCGGGTTCGGCGGGCTGAGCGGCCCGGGCGGCCGGGTTCAGGCGGTCGCGGCTCCGGAGACCGCCGTGTCGACGGACGCGTACGTCACCCCGTGGTCGGCCAGCACCTCCGCGACGACCCCGCCGGTCGTGGTGAGCGCGAGCAGGATGTGCTCGTCGCCGATCTCCCGGTCCTTGCGGGCCAGTGCCACCCGGAGGGACTTCTCCAGGACGGTCTTGGCCTCCCGCGAGAAGGACCGGCGACCCGACCACCACCCGGAGTCCTTGCGGTCGCCCGCCAGCGCACCCTCGCCGTGGGTCTCCTCCACCCGTGCCACGATCGCGCCGACGTCGATGCCGAGGTCCGCCAGCGCCTCCTGGTCCGCGCGGGAGAGCCCCGCCCGGCGCCGGGCGTCGGTCAGCGCGGCCACCAGGGACGGCCGGCGGTCCGGCGGGCACAGCGTGCGCAGCGCGCCCGCCGCCCGGGTGCCCTCCTCGTCGAGCAGGGCGAGGAGCAGATGCTCCGGGGTGACGACGGCCGCGCCGCCCCGCTCCGCGTGCTCGACCGCGCCCTTCACAACGGTGCGCGCGGCCTTCGTGAACCGTTCGAACATCACTGCCTCCCGTACTTCTTGTGGACGGCCTGTCGGCTGACACCCAGTTCGGTCGCGATCTCCTGCCACGACCACCCCTGGTTGCGCGCGCTGCGCACCTGGACGGCTTCCAGCTGTTCGAGCAGTCGCCGCAGGGCGGAGACGGCCCGCAGTCCGACCCGTGGGTCGCGGTCGCCGGCCCGTGCGGCGAGATCGGTCGCATCGGTCATGCCGTCAACTTACGTTGACAGCCACTCGTATGTCAACCATGGTTGACACTCAAACGACTCGCACAAACATTCGAACATGCTCTAGGCTGAGGAGACGGGAGGGGGCTTTACGGGATAGACCGCTCAGAGGTAACAGGGACAAGAGACGGAGGAGAGCGAGATGATCCTCTGTGTACGGTTCCGGCTTGAGCCACCCGCTTCCCACGCTGTCGGCACTGTCGGCGCTTCCCACGCTTCCGGCGCTGTCGTGAGGGGCGGGGCGGAGACCCTGCTCCCCCCGCTGATCGACCTGCTCGCCGAGTTCACCCCCGTCGTCGAGGCCGCCCCGCCCCACGAGGCACTCGCCGACGTGCGGGGTGCGCTGCGCTACTTCGACCGGAGCCCGGCCGAGCTCGCCTCGGTGATCCGGGTCAGGGCCCTCGCCCTGTACGGCGTCGACTGCGTCATCGGAGCCGGCCCCAACCCGATGCTGGCCCGGATGGCCGCGAGCGAGGCCCGTCCGGGCGTCACCCTGGTCGTCGACGACCCCGCGGCCTTCCTGCGTGACCGGCCGGTCGCGGCGCTCGACGGCGTCGGCCGCGCCACCGCCCGCACCCTCTGCGGCTACGGACTCGACTCCGTCGGCCGCGTCGCGGACGCCCCGCTCGCCGTCCTCCAGCGGCTCGTCGGCGCGAAGACCGGCCGCGAACTGTGGGAACGGGCCCGGGGCATCGACCGCACCCCCGTCGTTCCGAACGCGGCCTCCCGGTCCGTCGCGGCCGAGCGCTCCTTCCCGCGCGACGAGACCGACCGGACGCGGCAGCGCCTGGCCCTCCTCTCGCTCACCGAGGAACTGGGCACCCGGCTGCGCACGGAGGGGCAGGTGTGCCGCGCGCTCGCCGTCACCGTGCGGTACGCGGACCGCAGCACGACCACCCGGAGCCGTACGCTGCCCGAACCCACCGCCCACTCGGCCGCGCTCACCGCCCTCGCGTACGCCGTCCACGACTCCTTCGGCCTCCAGCGGGCCCGGGTGCGGGGCATCGCCCTGCGCGCCGAGGGGCTCGCGGGAGCGGAGGGCGCGGCACACCAGCTGTCCCTGGACCCGACGGACGAGAAGGCCCGGCGGATCGAGGCGGTGGCGGACAAGGCACGGGCGAAATTCGGCCCGAGGGCGGTCCTGCCGGGATCACTGGCGGCCTGAGAGCCCTTCCGGCGGGCTCTGGTGACGACACATCACTTTTTACCGACGCGTAACTTCCCAGCCATGGCTACCCGTGCGTAGCTTGGCTGAAGCGCATCCCCACCGCGCATCCCCACTTGTGGTCCGGACCGCAGGGCGTAGCACCCCCACCATCCCCTTGAGCCGCAAGGAGATCGCCCGATGCTGCCCTGGAAACACGCCGTCAGAGCACTGTCCGTCCTGCTGCTGGCCGCCGCCGCCACCCTCGCGCCCACCACCGCCGCCTCGGCACAGGCCGAGATCGCCACCACCGCCACGAGCAGTCGGGGCTGGAACGACTACTCCTGCAAGCCCTCCGCCGCGCACCCGCGGCCCGTCGTCCTCGTCCACGGAACCCTCGGGAACTCCGTCGACAACTGGCTCGTCCTCGCGCCGTACCTGGTCAACCGCGGATACTGCGTCTTCTCGCTCGACTACGGCCAACTGCCCAACGTGCCGTTCTTCCACGGACTCGGCTCCATCGAGGCCTCCGCGGGACAGCTCGACACCTACGTCGACCGCGTCCTCGCCGCCACCGGCGCCCCCGAGGTGGACATCGTCGGACACTCGCAGGGCGGCATGATGCCGCGCTGGTACCTCAAGTTCCTCGGCGGGGCCGAGAAGGTGAACGCGCTCATCGGGATCGCCCCCGACAACCACGGCACCACCCTGCTCGGCCTCACCAAGCTCCTGCCGTACTTCCCCGGAGCCGAGGGCCTGATCAAGGCCAACACCCCGGGGCTCGCCGACCAGATCGCCGGCTCGCCGTTCCTCACCAAGCTCAACCAGGGCGGCGACACCGTGCCCGGGGTCCGCTACCACGTCATCGCGACCCAGTACGACGAAGTGGTCACCCCGTACCGCTCGCAGTTCCTGAGCGGCCCGAACGTCACCAACGTCCTGATCCAGGACAAGTGCGCGCTCGACCTGTCCGAGCACGTGGCGATCGGCACGGTGGACCGGGTCACCTTCCACGAGGTGGAGAACGCCCTGGACCCGGCCCGCGCGACCCCGACCACCTGCCTCTCGGTGATCGGCTAACCCTTCTAGCCCTGGGTACGCCGCCGGCGCGTCGACCCGAAGAGCACGGCCGCACCGATCGCGAGCACGGCGGCGCCACCTACCGCGAGATACGGGGTGGTGGCGTCGCCACCGGTCTCGGCGAGCACCTCGCCGGAGCCGGCGTCCGAAGCGGCGGCGGGGGCAGGCGCGTTGGGCGCGGCGGAGGAGGCCTCGCCGGCCGGCGCCGTCTCCGTAGCGTGCCCCGCCCCGTGGTCCGCCTCCTGGCTCGGCTCGGGGGCGGCCGCGGTCTTCTCCGGACCCGTGGAGGCGTCGCCGTCCCCGTGCCCGCCGTGCTCGACCGAGGACTCGTCCTGACCGTCCTCGATCTGCTCGTCACTCGGCGCGGAGGCCGTCGGCGCCGGGGCCGTACCGCCGCTGTCCTTCCCGAACACCACGTCCGAGCAGGTGTAGAAGGCCTCGGGGGAGTCGGAGCGCTGCCAGATCGAGTAGATCAGGTGGCGGCCGGACTTCTTCGGCACCGTGCCCTGGAACACGTAGTCGCCGCTCTCCATCCGCGGGTCGGTCACCGTGGCGAACGGCTCGGCCTCCAGGTCCGACCACTTCAGCGGCTTCGACGGGTCGTACCCGTCCTTCGTCACGTACAGCTCGAACGAGCCCCGGTGCGGCGCGGTCCCCTTGTAACGGAAGGTGTGCGCACCCGAGTCCAGCTTGCTGGCGGGCCAGTCGGCCCGCGCGAGGTCGAGCCCCTTGTACTTGTCGTTCCCGGCGCTGCAGAGCTTGCCGTCCGGGATCAGGTCACGGTGCTTCCCGGCGGCGTTGGCGATGTTCACCGCGTTCCAGTCGTAGAACGCCTGCGTCCCACTCGCCGCCACGGCCGCCTTGCACGCCGCCGACTTCGGCGACTCGGGCCCCTCCGCGTAACAGGCCGAGACCCGGCTCACCGGATCGGTCATCGACCCATGCGCGAACGCGGGCCCGGAGGCGAGCCCGGAAAGAGCCAGAACCGCGGTGGCGGTGACGGCGGCGGTACGGCGAGAAGTCATGGGTGGACAGCTCCTTCACGAGGACGAGGTGGGGGAATGCCCAGAAAACTAGCCGCCCCGAACCGCGAAAAAGCCGCCGGAGACCGGGAAATGGTGATCCTTAGGACCGCTTTAAGGCAGAGGAAAGAAGCGCCTGAGGAACCTCCCGGGCCGACAGGCTCACCCCAGCCGTCGGTACCTTCGCTCCGGCCGGCCCGTGCCGCCGTAGCGGAGGGTGATCTCCGCTCGGCCCGTTTCCGCGAAGTACTCCAGGTAGCGGCGGGCGCTCACGCGGGACAGGGAGCCGGCTTCCGCGCATTCCGTGGCCGAGAGGCCCTCCGGGTGGGCGCGGAGGACGGAGTCGACCAGGTCGGCCGTGTGGGCCGCCAGGCCCTTCGGGAGTTCGCGGGAGCCTCGGGGGCGGGTGCCGAAGATCTGGTCGACGTCCTCCTGGCGGGCCTCGTCGAGTTCGTCGAGGCGGCTGCGCAGCGAGGCCACGTGGCGGAGCTGCTCGTGCAGCGCCGCCTGGCTGAACGGCTTGATCAGATAGTGCAGCGCCCCCGCCCGCAGCGCCTCGCGGATCGTGCCCACGTCCCGGGCCGCCGTGATGAAGAGCGCGTCCATGCCCAGGCCCGCCGCGCGCAGCTCCCGCAGTACCTGGATGCCGTCCATGTCCGGCAGGAACACGTCGAGGAGCACCAGGTCGGGCCTGAGCCGCTCGGCCGCGCGCAGGGCGTCGGCGCCGTTGTGCGCGACCCCGGACACCGTGAAGCCCGCCACCGCCGACACATAGCGGCAGTGCAGCTTGGCGACCATGAAGTCGTCGTCCACCACCAGCACGTTCGTCACGACGACCCACGCTAGGTCCCGACCACAACGACCACAACGTCCGTTGGTTGCGGAAGAGAGACAGCTTCTTAACGCGCGGGCAACATGTGGGCCACTTCACATCCCCCGTTCCCCTACAGCTGAGAGGCGGCACACGTGCGGTTGCGCACCCCCTTCGCCCTCCTCGGGGCCGGTCTCCTGGTGCTGGTGGGTCCGCCGCTGCTCACTCCCGGCAGCGGCTCCGACACCGGCACCCGGATACCCGGCCTGCGTTTCATGGTCCCCAACACCCCCGGCGGCGGTTACGACATCACCGCCCGCACCGCCGCCAAGAACGCCGAGGAGGCGGACCTCACCGGCGACATCGAGGTCTTCAACCTGCCCGGCGCGGGCGGCACCGTCGGCCTCACCCGGCTCGTGGGGGAGCGCGGCAACGGCCGCCTCGCCATGTCCATGGGCCTCGGCGTCGTCGGCGCCGTCCACACCAACGAGACCCCCAGGACCCTCGGCGACACGACCCCGATCGCCCGGCTCACCGAGGAGCAGGACATCGTCGTGGTCGGCAAAGACTCCCCGTACAAGACCATCGGCGAGCTGCTCACCGCCTGGAAGGCGAACCCCGGCAAGCTCCCCGTCGGCGGCGGCTCCTCGCCCGGCGGCCCCGACCACCTCGCCCCGATGCTGATGGCCCAGGCCGCCGGCATCGCCCCCAAGGAGGTCAACTACGTCCCCTTCGACGGCGGCGGCGAGCTCCTCGCCTCCATCCTCGGCGACAAGGTCGCCTTCGGCGTCTCGGGCGTCGGCGAGTACCTCGACCAGATCAAGGCCGGTGAGCTGCGGCTCCTCGCCGTGACCGGCCCGAAGCGCGTCCCCGGCCTCGACGCGCCCACCCTCCGCGAGGCCGGTCTCGACACCGAGTTCACCAACTGGCGCGGCATCGTCGCCCCGCCCGGACTCTCCGACGCCGAGCGCGAGAAGCTCGTCACCCTGGTGACCGAGCTGCACGACTCCCCGCAGTGGCGCGAGTCGCTCAAGACCCACGGCTGGAACGACGCCTTCCTGCCCGGCGACGAGTTCGGCACCTTCCTCGCCGAGCAGGACCGCCGCGTCGGCTCCGTACTGAAGGAGCTCGGACTGTGAGCACCGAATCCGAGACCACCCCGACGGTTGACGGCAAGAGCGGAAACCTCGCCTCCTGGTGGCGCGAGCGGTCCGAACTCGGCGTGGGCGTTCTGCTGTTCGTCCTCGGTGTGCTCGTCCTCACCGACGCCCTCACCCTCGACGCCGACCTCGCCGGCCGCGGCCCCGTCGGCCCCGCCACCGTCCCCCTCGTCGTCGGCTGCGGACTGCTCGTCGTCGCCGTCCTCCTCTCCGTCGACGTCCTGCGCGGCGGCCGCGGCGAGGCCGAGGCCGGTGAGGACGTCGACCTGACGGAGCCCGCCGACTGGCGCACGGTCCTGCTCCTCGCGGGTGTCTTCCTCGCCTTCGCCGTCCTCATCGGCCCCGTCGGCTTCCCCGTCGCCGGAGCGCTCCTCTTCTGGGGCGCGGCGTACGCCCTCGGCAGCCGCCACTTCCACCGCGACCCGCTGATCGCGGCCGCCCTCTCGCTCCTGACCTACGTCGTCTTCGACACGCTGCTCGGCGTTCCGCTGCCCGGCGGTCCGCTGATGGGAGTGATCTGACCCATGGATTCCCTGAACTCCCTCATCGACGGCTTCGGCACTGCCCTGACCCCGATGAACCTGCTGTGGGCCGCCGTCGGCGTGCTCCTCGGCACCGCCATCGGCGTCCTGCCCGGCATCGGCCCCGCCATGGCCGTGGCCCTGCTGCTCCCGGTGACGTACGGCCTCGAACCGACCGGCGCGTTCATCATGTTCGCCGGCATCTACTACGGCGCGATGTTCGGCGGCTCCACGACCTCGATCCTCCTCAACACCCCCGGGGAGAGCGCGGCCGTCGTCGCCGCCATCGAGGGCAACCCGATGGCCAAGGCGGGCCGGGGCGCGCAGGCGCTCGCCGCGGCGGCCATCGGTCACTTCGCCGGCGGCATGATCGGCACGATCCTGCTCGTCGTCCTCGCTCCGACGGTCGCCGCGCTCGCCGTCGACATCGGCGCCCCCGACTACCTCGCCCTGATGGTCCTCGCCTTCATCGCGGTCACCTCGGTCCTCGGCTCCTCCCGCATCCGCGGTCTCGCCTCGCTCCTCGTCGGCCTCACGATCGGTCTGGTCGGCCTCGACCAGATGACCGGGCAGCAGCGCCTCACCTTCGGTTCGCTCCAGCTCGCCGACGGCGTCGACGTCGTCATCGTCGCGGTCGGACTCTTCGCCATCGGCGAGGCCCTCTGGGTCGCGGCGCACCTGCGCCGCACGGCGGGGGAGGCCATCCCGGTCGGCCGCCCCTGGCTGGGCGGGGACGATGTGAGGCGCACCTGGAAGTCCTGGCTGCGCGGCCCGTTCATCGGCTTCCCGTTCGGCGCGATCCCGGCCGGCGGCGCGGAGATCCCGACCTTCCTGTCGTACGTCACGGAGAAGCGCCTCTCGAAGCACAAGGAGCAGTTCGGCAAGGGCGCCATCGAGGGCGTGGCGGGACCCGAGTCGGCGGCCTCGGCCTCGGCGGCCGGGACGCTCGTCTCGATGCTGACCCTCGGCCTGCCGACGACGGCCGTCGCCGCCGTGATGCTGGCCGCGTTCCAGCAGTACGGCATCCAGCCCGGCCCGCTGCTCTTCGAGCGGGAGCCCGAGCTGGTGTGGGGGCTGATCGCGTCGCTGTTCGTCGGCATGGTGCTCCTGCTGGCGCTCAACCTGCCGCTCGCCCCCGTCTGGGCCAAGCTGCTGCGCATCCCGCGCCCGTACCTCTACGCCGGCATCCTCTTCTTCGCCGCCGTCGGTGCGTACGCGGTGGGCGGCGAGGCACTCGACCTGGTCATCCTGCTGGTCGTCGGCCTGATCGGACTCGGCATGCGGAGGTACGGACTGCCGGTCCTGCCGGCCGTGATCGGGGTCATCCTCGGCCCGGCCGCCGAGCAGCAGCTGCGCCGCGCCCTGCAGATCAGCGACGGCTCGGTGACCGGTCTGGTGAACACGCCGTTCTCGATCACCGTGTACGCGGTCGTCGCCCTCCTGCTCACCTGGCCGCTGCTGCGGAAGGCGGTGGTCCGGCGCCGTAACGTGGCGGCATGACACAGGACATGCGGCTCGCGGTGAGCGGCGACGTGCCGAGGGTGAAGGCCGTGACCGACGCGGCCTACCACCACTACATCGACCGCATCGGTCTCGTACCGGCCCCGATGGAGGCGGACCACGCGGCGGACGTGGCCGCCGGGAGGGTGTTCGTCGCCGGCGATCCGGTGGTCGGCCTCGTGGTCCTCAGGACCGAGGCCGACCACCTCTACCTCGACAACATCGCCGTCCACCCCGACGCCCAGGGCACCGGCCTGGGGCGGCTGCTCCTGGGCTTCGTGGAGTCCCGGGCGCGCGAGCTCGGGCTTCCGGAGGTCAGGCTGTTGACCAACGCGATGATGTGGGAGAACCAGAAGCTGTACGAGCGGTACGGCTATGAGGTCGTCGAGCGGCGCGCGGACGGACCGTACGACCGTATTCACTACCGAAAACTGCTCAACTCGCCCCCCAATGGGTGAGTTTCGACGGTAGGGCGGCCGGATCCGGTATCCCTGGCGGGCAGCACCTTCCCCCCACCCCGAAGGGACCCCGCTCATGCGCGTCCGACTCGTCCTTGCCGCAGGCGTCCTGCTGGCCTCCGCCGCCGCCCCCCTCGCCCACGCGGGAGGGGCCGGCGGCCTCTCCGCGGGACCGGCCCTCGACGGCCCCGTGCTCAACGGACCTCTCCTGAACGGATCCGCCCTGAACGGGCCCGTCCGCGACGGACACGTCCTTGACGGATCCGCCCTCGACGACCGGGCGCCCGGCAGCCGCGCGGCCGACGACCTCACCGTCTACGGATACGGAACCGTCGGCGACGACAGCACGGTGACGCTCTCCGGCATGTACCGCTGCCTCGACGACAGCGCCGGTCCCGTCTTCGTCAGCTCGACGCTCGTCCAGGGGAACCGTTCCGCCGGGATCGGCGGCACCCAGGCCGTCTGCGACGGACACCTCCACGAGTGGGTCAACACCTCCGTCGTGAAGGACCCCGCGTACCGACCGGGCTCCGCCCGGGTGCGCGCCACCCTGATGCAGCTCACGGCCGACGAGGAGGGACTGCCGACGCCCGGCTTCCTCGCCGCCGAGGACGCGGCCGTCGTACTCCGCTGACGCCACCCGGGCGTACGGCCGCCGGGCCCGCCGTCGAGGGCGGGCGGGCTCCGGCCGCCGGGGCCGCCGGCGCAGCAGCTCGGGCCGGGCCGCGACGCTAGGGCAGCAGCTCTGGCCGGGCCGTGCCGCCCGCTACCGCAGCAGCTCGATCAGGCCCTCGCGCCCCAGGACCTCCAGCTCGTCGAGGGCGACCACGGCACACGCCGCCGCCTCCGGATCGGAGGCGGTGAGCCCGCTCGCCGCGAACTCGTCCTCGTCGAGCCGCAGCACCTCGCTGCCGTCCGCCGACACCCACAGGTCCAGGTCCAGGTCCTCGATCACCACCCCGGAGCCGTCGATCACGGCCGGCCGGGTGATGTCGCAGTACCAGCCCTTGAGCGCGCCGTCCGCGGACCACACCTCCTTGACCGTGAACCAGCGGTCGCTCCAGTAGTGCTCCACGAAGACATCACCCGGCTCGAACCGCACGAAGCCGAAGTCCCGTACCCCGTCGGCCGCCCACGGGGCACGCACCGAGAGCCGGGCGCCGTCCTCCGTCAGCACCTCCGCCGGGTAGCGGATCTTCGTCCGGCCCGCCTTCGTCAGGGTGACCTCAACCGATCGTCCGGACATGCCGTACCTCCCGCGCCCCGACCTCGTAACCGAACCACTTGTTGATCGCCAGCATCGGCTCGTTCCCGGTGTCGTTCCCGGTGAACGCCTCCGTGCAGCCGGCCGCCCTGGCCCGGTGCAGCGACGTGTTCTTGGCGAGCTTCGCGAGCCCGCGCCCGCGGAACGCCGGCGCGGTGCCGGTCATCCCCGAGTTGTACCGGCCCAGACCGTCCGTCTGAGCCGCGCTGAACGCCGCCGGCACGCCGTCCACCACCGCGACCGTCGTCAACGCCCGGTCGAAGAGCGGGTGCTCCCAGGTGGTCGCCCGCCAGTGCGCGAAGTCGTCGAGCTCCACTCCCACGTCGCCCGGCTCGTCGGCCGACGTCAGCGCGTCCAGCTCGAAGAGCGGCCGGGGGTCGGCCGCGAAGTCCTCGGCCGTGAGCAGCTCGACACCGGCCGGCGGCGCCTGCAGCGGCGGCAGCTCGGCGGTGGTGAGGTCGAGCCGGAGGAAGTAGGCGGAACGGCTGGAGGAGTACCCCCGCCGCGCGGCCCAGGCGAGGTTCTCCGGCGCGTCCAGGACCCAGCTGTACAGGGTCCGCGCCCCCCGCTCGGCCAGGTGCTCCTCGGCGGCGCGCAGCAGCAGCGTCCCGGCACCGCGACCCAGGTGCTCGGGGTCGACGTACACGTTGGCGTAGCCGATGCCGGGCTCCGCCGCGTCGTGCGCGATCCCGACCTGGGCGGTCCCGACGATCCCGCCGGTCCCGGTCACGGCCACGAGCGGCCGGTAGTGGCTGTCGGGGTGGGCGCGCGCCCAGTCGAAGACGAGCTGCTCGGCCGTGGCGAGCATGTAGGGGAGGGCCGCCCGGCGCACCCGGGCGAAACCCTCGGCGTCCTCGGCGTGTACATCACGGACGATCACAGTCATGGGGCCGCACGCTACGGGCAGGGAGCGCACCGCCGCCTCCCATTTTCGGGTGGGGTGGGGGCAGAATCGGCGGGGTGACACTCACCATCGCCGTGGACCACGAATCCACCACCGCTCCGTACGAACAACTGCGTGCCCAGATCTCGGAGCGGGCCAGGTCGGGCCGACTGCCGGTCGGGTACAAGCTGCCGACGGTACGAGGACTCGCGGAGCAGCTGGGCCTCGCCGCGAACACGGTCGCCAAGGCGTACAAGGCGCTGGAGGCGGACGGGGTGATCGAGACGCGCGGGCGTCACGGCACCTTCGTCGCCGCCGCGGGCGACGCGGCCACCCGCCGGGCCGCGACCGCCGCCGCCCAGTACGCGGAGGAGGCCCGCCGCCTCGGTCTCAGCCGCGAGGCGGCCGAGGCCGCGATGAACGAGGCCCTGCGCGCGGCCTACGACAGCTGACGCCCGGGCGCGGGCTCCACAGGTACGGGCCCTACAGGTACGGGCCCCACAGCTACGGGCTCCACAGGTACAGGCCCTACAGATACAGGCCCGCCCCCGCCGTGCGGGGTTCCGGGAACTCCGCCGGGGGCGTGCCGCGCCGCAGGGCGAACAGCTCCGCCAGCGTCGCGCCCTCGCGCGGTACGTCCTCCGTGCGCCCGAGCCACTCCACGGACTCGGCCCGGCTCAGCGGCCCGACCTCGATCCGGGCCAGGCAGCGGCCGGGCCGGACCACGGCGGGGTGGAGCCGCTCCAGGTCCTCGTTGGTGGTGACGCCGACGAGGACGTTGCGCCCCTGGCCGAGCAGACCGTCCGTCAGGTTGAGCAGCCGGGAGAGGGCCTGACCCGCCGTGTGCTTCGCCTCGCCCCGGATCAGCTCGTCGCAGTCCTCCAGGAGGAGCAGCCGCCAGCGCCCCTTCGCCGTGCCCTCGTCCTCCCCGATGGCGATGTCCATCAGATAGCCGACGTCGTTGAAGAGCCGCTCCGGATCGAGGACGCAGTCCACCTGGCACCAGTCCCGCCACGACCGGGCCAGGGTGCGCAGCGCGGACGTCTTGCCCGTGCCGGGCGGGCCGTGCAGCAGCAGGAGGCGGCCCGCGATCGACTCGGGCGTCACCTGCATCAGCCGGTCCATCGACTCGGCCACCGGCGCCGAGTAGTTGGGCCGGACCTCGTCCCAGGTCCCGGCGCTGATCTGCCGGGTCGTCCGGTGCGGGCCGCGCCGCGGGGACACGTACCAGAACCCCATCGTCACGTTCTCCGGCTGGGGCTCCGGGTCGTCCTTGGCCCCGTCGGTCGCCTCCTTCAGGATCCGCTCGGCGAGGTCGGGGTCGGCGGCCGTGACGGTGACGTCGGCGCCCCGGTTCCAGCGGGAGATCAGCAGGGTCCACCCCTCGCCCTCGGCGAGCACGGCGCTGCGGTCGTCGTCCTTCGCGGCCCGCAGCACGGTGGCGCCGGCGGGAAGGAGGGTCGCCTCGGGCCTGACCCGGTCCACGGTGGTGCTGTGCGAGTGGGGCTGCTCCCCGGTCGCGAAGCGGCCGAGGAACAGCGCGTCCACGACGTCCGCGGGCGAGTCGCTGTCGTCGAGAGTGAGCCGGATCGGCAGCGACCGCTGCGGCTCGGACGGTTCCGGTGGGGTGTCAGCCATGGGCCCATGATCGGGCAACCGGGCATTCCGTGCACCGGGTTTTGAACGGGACGATTCCGCGGACGCCCGGCTCCCGGAGCCGGACCTGGGGCTCAGATCCAGTGACCCCGTGCCGCGCCCCGGGCGCGCCGCGCGAGCGCGTACCCCTTCGTCATGGCCCGGTCCACCGCGAACGCACGGGCGATCGCCCGGCCTTCCACGAGCCGGGTGAACTCCTCGGCGCCGGTGGACCGGCGCACGGTCACCCGCTCCAGGGCGTACGGCCCCTGGCGGCGTCTGGCCAGCGCGTTGCCGACGGCGAGCGCCTGCGTGAAGCCGGCCTCCCGGACCGTACGGCGGACCCGGCGGCTGGAGTATCCGTACGGGTACGCGAAGGAGACCGGCGCCGTCCCGAGCTCCTCGCCGACGATCTCCCGGCAGCGCAGCGTCTCGAACCGGAGCCGTCCCGCGTCGAGCTGGTCGAGCTGGGGGTGGGTGTGGCTGTGCCCGCCGATCTCCGCGCCCGCGTCGGCGAGTTCCCGCACCTGCGCCCAGTCGAGCATCGTGTCGAGCGCGCCGCCCGTCTCGTGCCTGCCGCGGAGCCAGCCGGTGGAGACGAAGACGGTGCTCGCGAAGGAGTGCTCGGCGAGCACGGGGAGGGCGTGCCGGTGGACGCCCTCGTAGCCGTCGTCGAAGGTGACGAGGAGCGGCCGCGCGGGCAGCGGGCCGCCGGTCCGCCAGGCGGCGGCGAGCGCGGCGGTGGTCAGCGGGGTGAATCCCCGCTCGGCGACCACGTCCATCTGCGCGGCGAAGGCCTCGGGGGTGACGGACAGACCGAGGGTCGCGGGAGCGGGGTCGGCGTCGACGGCGTGGTACATGAGGATGGGGACGGGCACGCCGGCGCTGTCGGTGTCCTCCGTGGTCCCGGTGCTGTCGGGGGTGCGGTCGAGGGCGTCGTCGAGGGTGTCGTCGGGGGCGCGGTCGGTACGGCCGGTCACCGGAGCCCTCCCTCGGAGGCCACGGACACGGCCTCGGCCCGTACCGCCTCACCGGTGCCGGTGCCGGCACCGGCCGTGTCCTCGGCCCCGCCCACGGTCCCGGTCGCCATGGCGTCGTGTCGCTCGATCGGCCCCCAGGAGAACGTCGTCCCGTTCCTCCGGGCCCGCAGCGTCCCCAGCGCGTAGCCGCCGGCCGCGACCGTCACCCCGGTGACGATGGCCCCGGCACGGCCCGCGCCGCCGGAGCGTCCGCGCAGCGCGTCGCGCATCCCGCGCAGGACTCCGGCGGGCAGCACCCGGGTCGTGTACCGCCGTTCCGACTCCAGGCCCTTCTGCGCGCCGACGCTGCGGGCGACGAGTGCCTTCGAGAGCCCCTCGGCGTAGACCCGGGTGCGGAAGTAGCCGAAGCGCTCGCGCACGGCGGGCACCTTGTGGTGGATGACGGCCCGGTCGTCGATGAGCAGGATCGCCTCGGGCATGGCCTTGGAGAGCCGGATGCACAGCTCGGTCTCCTCGCCGCCGAGCGGGCGCCGGTCGCCGTCCCGCCCGATGCCGGTGGCGAATCCTCCGGCCGCGTCGAAGGCCGTACGGCGGAAGGAGGCGTTGCCGCCGAGCACGTTGCGCACCGGGACGCGGCCCGGGGGCAGTCCCAAGTACGTGCAGCCCACGACCCAGTCGAACTCCTCGGGGAACCAGGCCGGGCGGCGGCCGGAGGCCCAGGCGGGCAGCGTGCGGCCGCCGACGGCCATGACGCGCGGCTCGTCGTAGGCCGCCGAGAAGTGGTGGAGCCAGTCCCGCTCGGCGACGGCGTCGTCGTCGAGGAAGGCCACGAACTCGCCGCGGGCGGCGGCGATTCCGGTGTTGCGGCCGGCGGAGAGGCCGCGGGGGCCCGCGTTGGCGAGCACCCGCACCTCCTCGGTGTGCCGCTGTTCCGCGTACTCCTCGGTCAGCCGGGTGAGGAGCCGCTCGTTGTGGTCGACCACGAGCAGTGTCTCCAGGGCGGGCAGCGACTGCTTCCGTACGGAGTCGACGGCGGCGAGGATGTCCTCCCACCGCTCCTCCGTGTAGACGCAGATCACCACCGAGAAGCCGTGCGGGGTCGTGCGGTCGTTCAAGACGCCTCTCCCCGGGGAACGCTCACCGAGAACGGGGCCGGCCGGCGCCGGGCTGCCTTGCTGACGGCCTTCTCCTTGAGGATGACCTTCAGGACCCGGATGCCGTCGCGTACGGCGTTGAGGTTGCTGACGCCGTGGATCCGGTTGTACTCGTGGCTCGGCACCTCCTGCACCTTGAGGCCGGCCGTGACGACCCTGATGTTGATGAGGGTCTCTATCTCGAACCCGGTGCAGTCGAGGGTGATCTTGTCGAGGCAGTGCCGCCAGAAGGCGTTGTATCCGTAGCAGAGGTCGGTGTACCGGGCGCCGAACTTGCGGTTGACGAGCGAGCAGAGAGCCCAGTTGCCCAGTCGGCGAATGGTCGTCATGTCGTCGGTGCCGCCGCCGTTGGCGAAACGGGAGCCCTTGGCGAAATCGGCACCACCGACGAGGGCGGAGACGTACGAGACGATCTCCTGGCCGTCGGCCGAGCCGTCCGCGTCGACCATGACGATGATGTCGCCGGTGCAGGCCGCGAATCCGCTGATCAGCGCGTCGCCCTTGCCCTTGCCGACCTGTTTGACCACCTTGACGTCCGGCCGGAGTTCGCGGGCGACGTTCACCGTGTTGTCCGTGGAATTTCCGTCGACGAGGACGACTTCGTGAATCCATTCCGGCAGTGTCTTGAACACATACGGAAGATTTTCGGCTTCGTTCATCGCGGGAATGACAACACTCACCGGCGGAGTGATCGCCAGATGTGAGGTGATCGCCCGGTACTGGGCGGCTATTCGACTCGGCTCGGTGATTTCTTGGCCCGAGACGGATGGGCGCAGGAACGAGCTCATGGGTCTGGTTTCCCTCTCGTCCGGTGGGCCGCCCACCCCTTGGGCGGTCCGATGGTGTGTCCGGTTCGAAAGGGGGGTTCTCGCCATCCCGCGCAGAACGATCACCTTGCGGGATCGGCGAGTTGGCATGTCTGGCCGCGCGGTACCCGCGACTCGGCGCACGTTCGAACACCGAGCACGGCACCCCCCTACCGCGCCCCGCCCCGGTTCCATCAGCGACGCTAGAGCCCTCCCCTGAGCCGCTGTGCGTGATGGACCGGTGCGGGTGAGATGTACGACGGTATTGATGAATGGGACTGTATGGCAAGTCCCGGATCTGTGGCCCGCTTTTCCGCAGTTTGGCGAAGCTTCGACGGTCAGATGTGCAACCTTCCCGGTCGGATCCGGTCAATCCGTTTGCATGCAGGGAACAGTGATGCGGCATCAGGCGTCTGTGCTTTGTTGTGCGAATGTGTCGTGTTCTCGCTCGATCATTCGGCGGGACCGGAGGCTCCGCTTCCTGTCTGGTTTCGATCGCTCATGGCGACCGGGCGCTCATGGCTGGAAAGAGGCGGACGCTGACGGAGGATCGGGTGACGTTCGTCCACAGTTTTGACATGAACACTTCCGGCGCGGCGGATCCGATGCTACTACCTGGTAGCGCAGAGATCCTGCTAAAGGGAGGTTCCATGAGACTGTCCCGTTTTGCCGCCGTTTCGTCCTCGCTCCTCCTAGGTGCCGTCCTCGCCCTCACCGGGGCGGGCGCCGCCCAGGCCGCCGAGGCCGCCGCAGTCGACTATGTGGCCCTTGGTGACTCGTACTCCTCCGGTGTCGGCTCGGGGAGTTACGACAGCGCCAGCGGCGACTGCAAGCGCTCCACGAAGGCGTACCCGGTGCTGTGGAAGAACGCGAACGCCCCCTCCTCGTTCGCGTTCACCGCCTGCTCGGGCGCCCGAACGGGTGATGTGACCGCGAATCAGCTCGGTCCGCTCTC
The DNA here is from genome assembly GCF_001905825.1 of Streptomyces sp. CB02009. GTDB lineage: Bacteria > Actinomycetota > Actinomycetes > Streptomycetales > Streptomycetaceae > Streptomyces. The sequence continues at coordinate 296,827 of NZ_LIVV01000008.1, read as the reverse complement.
GTCCGCCACCGACCTGGTCTCGATCACGATCGGGGGAAATGATGCCGGTTTCGCCGACGTCATGACGACCTGTGTGCTGCAGTCCGAAGCCACCTGTATCAGCCGGGTGAATCAGGCCAAGGGCTACGTCGACACGACGCTGCCCGGCAAACTCGACTCCGTCTACACCGCGATCAGGAACAAGGCGCCCGCCGCCCGCGTCGTCGTCCTCGGCTACCCGCGCTTCTACCAGCTGGGCGGCAGCTGCGTCGCGGGCCTGAGCGAGAACGAGCGCCGCGCCATCAACGGAGCCTCCGACTACCTCAACGCCGCCGTGGCCAAGCGCGCGGCCGACCACGGCTACACCTTCTCCAGCGTCGTCCCGGCGTTCACCGGACACGAGATCTGCTCCGGCTCCGCCTGGCTCCACAGCGTCAACTGGCTCAACATCGGGGAGTCCTACCACCCGACGGCCGCCGGCCAGTCCGGCGGCTACCTGCCCAGCTTCAGGAACGCGGTGTAACCGGACCGCCGTCCGTGGCGCCGGGGCGGGCCGGAGCGGTGCTCGTGACACCGCCAGGCCCGGGCCCGGCGCCACGCTCGTCGTCCCGGACCAGGTGATACGCCAGGGCTCCCGCGATGAGCAGCGCGCCGACCAGTCCGGCGAGCAGGACGTGGGCGCGACGGGGCGACCTCGGCCGGGGTGGCTTCGGCCGGGGTGATTCCGGTGCGGCACCCGCGGGTGCCGCCGGGGTGCCGGCGCGAGAGCCGCCGATCCGCCCGCCCGGCCCGTCTTCCGCCTGAGCGGCGGAGCGTCCGGCGGACGGTTCCGCCGGGGCCCGGCCGGAGTCCGGCGGGTTCGGCGTCGCCCGTGCGGGCCGCGCCCCGCCCGTCGCCACCCGCCGCAGCTCCCGCTCGACCTGGTCCGCCGTCAGGGAGTGCTCAGGGCTCCCGTCGGACGGCCCTCCGTCGGACAGCCCTCCACCGGAGAGCCTCTCGACGAGAGCGCGGAGTTCCCCGGCCCGGTCGTCCCTCGCGGGCAGCGGCGACGGCCGCGCCGACGCCGCCGCGTCGAGGAGCCTTCCCAGGGCGCGCAGCTCCGCCGCCGGACCCGGATCGTCCCCGGGGGCCGTGCCGAAGCCGGTCACGACGACCCGTCCGTCGTTGGCGAGGAGGACGTGCTCCGGGTCCACCTCCCGGTGCGGGGCGCCGGCCTCGCGAGCCGCCCGCAGTCCGGCCAGGACCTCCGCCCCGACCCGGGCGGCCTCGCGCGGCGGCAGCGGCCCGGCCGCGTCGACGGTCTCGGCCAGGCTGAGGCCTCGGACCAGCTCCATGACCACCCAGGGCCGGCCGTCCTCCGTGGCGACGCCGAGGACCCGTGCGACCGCGGGATGGGAGATCCGGGCGGCCGCCCGGGCCTCGCGCTCGCGCCGCGCGTACAGAAGGGGCACCTCGTCCGCCGGGAGCCCGTCCGGGGCCCGGAGTTCCTTGAGGGCCACCTCGTGGCGGTCCGTCTCGTCCAGGGCGCGCCAGACGGTGCCCGTCGCCCCTTCGGCGAGCACGTCCAGAAGCCGGTAACGACCCGCGATCACCGTCATGGATCCACGGTAGCCGAGGGGTGTCCCGCCCGCCCCGGTCCGTCGGCGGCGGGGTGCCCGCTCCGCACGCCGTCCGGCGGGGACGATCTTGGTGGTGGAGATCACACCGATCCGGGTGCGCGGGCACGGGGGTCCGGAGGGCAGGATGGTTCGTGACGGTTCGGCAGGTGTTCGAATCCTGTCCAACTCGCCCTGGAATCAGACGGATTCGGACGGTGACCGTCAACCCCCGTACGAGTGCCGTGCATCCCGTCGCCGGGATACACGGGTGTCACCGCGGGGCGATAGGGTTAACCTGCCCTGGGTCGGGTGCCCTTGTACGGGTGGGGAGTGACATGGAACAGATAGCAATGCGCAGCAGGCCGCGAGTGCCTGCCATCACCTGCGGGAGCAGCGCGACGAGTTCGCGGCTCGACCGTCATCTCGCGGTGCTCGGCGGTCCCGCCGTGCCCCAGCGTGAGGTGGCCGAGGCGACGCTGCTGATGCGTGAACTGACGTCGCGTACGCCCGAGGTCTCGGTGCACGGTCACCGCAGCCGCAGCGCGCGGGTCTCGCTCTTCGCCCCGCTCCGCCGCCTGCGCCGCTCCCTCTTCGGGACGCGCCACTAGGAGCCGGGCGCACCGGGCCGAGCAACCCCGAGGTTCCCGCCCGCTTCCGCCCGGTCGCCCTGACGATTCCGACCGCACGACTGCATGACCGCACGACTGCGACATCGCCGGACGTGTCCCCGCCCGTCCGGCGCTCAGTCGTACCCTGCCGCGGCCCCGGCCCGCGCGAGGCGCCCGGCCTGCGCTGAGGCGCCCGGCCCGCGCGAGAGGGCCTCCGCCCGTCGCGCGGTCTCAGGCGATCACCCCCGCCCGCCTCAGCTCCTTCACCTCGGCCTCCGGCACTCCGATCTCGCCGAGGACCTCGTCCGTGTCCTGCCCGAGGGCCGGGATCCGGTCCATCCGCGGCTCCGGCGCGTCCGGGAACACGATCGGCGGCAGCAGCGAGCGCAGCGGCCCGACCTGCGACGCGACCTCCCGCCAGCGGTCACGGGCCGTCAGCTGAGGATGGTCCGCGAGCTCCGCGACCGAGTTGAGCCGGGCACAGGCGATGCCCGCCGCATCGAGGCGGGCCAGCGCCTCGGGCGCCGTCAGCGGGGCCAGCGCCGCCCCGACCGCCGCGTCCGTCGCCGCCCGGCCCGCCACCCGCGCCGTGTTCGTCGCGAACTCCGGGGCATCGGCGAGGTCCGGCCGGCCGAGGACCTGCTCGGCGAGCCGCCGCCACTCCCGGTCGTTCTGCACGGAGAGCAGCACCAGACCGCCGTCCGCCGTCGGATAGGCGTCGTACGGAGCGATCACCGCGTGCGCGAGCCCCGTTCGCGCCGGGGGCGTACCCCCATGGGTGCCGTAGTGCAACGGGTGCCCCATCCACTCGGCGAGCGAGTCCAGCAGGGACACCTCCACCGGGCCGCCCCGGCCGGTCGTGCCGCGCCGTACGAGGGCGGCGAGGACGCCGGAGAAGGCGTACATCCCGGCGGCGATGTCCGCCGCCGGGATCCCGGACTTGACCGGCTGCTCCGGCGTCCCGGTCACCGACACGAGACCCGCCTCGCACTGGACGAGCATGTCGTACGCCCGTCGGTGCGCGTACGGTCCGGTCGCCCCGTACCCGGAGACGTCCACGGCGATCAGCCGTGGGTGCGCGGCGCACAGCGTGGCGGCGTCGAGACCGAGCCGGGCCGCCGCCCCCTGCGCGAGGTTCTGCACGAAGACGTCCGCGCCGGCCACCAGCCGCCGGGCGAGGGCGAGGCCGCGCGGGTCCTTGAGGTCGACGGCCACGGACTCCTTGCCCCGGTTGCACCACACGAAGTGGGAGGCGAGGCCCCGCGCGGCCGTGTCGTACCCCCGGGCGAAGTCCCCGCCGTCGGGGCGCTCGATCTTGACGACGCGGGCGCCGAGGTCGGCGAGTTGCCGGGTGGCGAAGGGGGCGGCGACGGCCTGCTCGACGGCGAGGACCGTGATGCCTTCGAGGGGGAGTGGCTGAGTGCTCATGACAGCCCTGCCTACCCTGCGGGGCCGGTCCTTGTCACCAGGGGACATGTCACCCCGGGGTGGTGCGGGCCCGTCACCCCGGGGCGGGGTGGGGCCGTCACCCTGGGGTGGGGCAGGCGCCGCTGTCAGCCGCGGGTGTGGCGGCGGACCGCCAGGGGTGCGAAGAGGGCGATCAGGCCGAGCGACCAGAGCAGGGCCCCGGCGACCGGGTGGGCCACCGGCCAGGCTGCGTCCACCGGGACGGGCGCGTTGCCGAAGAGGAGCCGCACCGCTGTCGTGACCGCCGAGATCGGGTTCCACTCGGCGACCGTGCGCAGCCAGCCGGGCAGGCCGTCGGTGGGGATGTACGCGTTGGAGAGCAGCGGCAGCATGAAGGTGGCGCTGCCGAGCTGGCCCGCGGCCTCCTCGCTCTTCGAGGCGAGGCCGAGCAGGATGCCCACCCAGGTCGCCGCGAAGCGGAAGAGCAGCAGCAGACCGAAGGCGCCCAGGGCCTCCGCCGCGCCGCCCTCGATCCGCCAGCCCATCGCGAGCCCGACCAGGACGAGTGGCACGGTGCCGAGGGCGCAGGCCACGAGGTCGGCGAGCGCCTGCCCGAGCGGGACGGCGGCGCGGCTCACGGGCATGGTCCGGAAGCGGTCCATGACACCTCGGTGGGAGTCCTGGGCGGCCTGGAACATGCCGGTCATCAGGCCTCCGGCCGCCGTCGCGACGAGCAGGCCCGGCACCAGCTGGGACCGGTACTCGGCGCCCGGCACGGCGAGCGCGCTGCCGAAGACGTACCCGAAGAACAGCAGGAACACGATCGGCATCGTCTGGGTCATCACGGTGATCGCGGGCGCGTGCCGGATGCGCAGGAGATGACGGCAGAGGACGGCCGTTCCGTCGCGGACGAGAGCGGTGCTCACCGGGCGGGTTCCCTGCTCCGGGACGAGAGCGGTGCTCATGCGGCGAGTTCCTTCCGGTCGGTGAGGCGAAGGAACACCTCGTCGAGGGTCGGCGGGCGCAGCGACGCGTCGACGACGAGGACCCCCGCCGCGTCGACCTCGCGGACGATCCGGGGGAGGGTGAGCGTGCCGTCCGTCGTCACCGCGCCGACCGTGCGGCGCTCGGCGTCCAGGACCGGGGCCGAGCCGGTCAGCCGGTCGAGGACGGCCGCGGCCGCCGTGAGCGCCGAAGGGTCGGCGACGACGACCTCGGCGTAGCTGCCGACGAGGGCCTTGAGCGCGGCCGGGGTGCCGCGCTGCGCCACCCGGCCCTCGTCGATCAGGACGATGTCGTCGGCGAGCTGGTCGGCCTCCTCCAGGTACTGCGTGGTCAGCAGCACCGTCGTGCCCAGGGACGCCAACCCCCGTACGGCGTCCCAGATCCCGTTGCGACTGTGCGGGTCGAGCCCGGTCGTCGGTTCGTCGAGGAAGAGGACCCGCGGCGGGACGATCAGGCTCGCCGCCAGGTCGAGCCGGCGGCGCATGCCGCCGGAGTAGGTGCGGGCGGGGCGCCCGGAGGCCGCCGTGAGGCCGAACTGCTCCAGGAGCGCGTCGGCGCGGCTGCGCGGGGCGCGCAGCAGCCGGGCGAAGAGCTGCAGGTTCTCGGCGCCGGTCAGGTCCCCGTCGACGGAGGTGTTCTGCCCGGTGACCGCGATCCGCTGCCGCACCCCCGCCGGATCGCGCACCACGTCGCGGCCGGCCACCAGCGCGCTGCCCGCGTCGGGTCTCGCCAGGGTCGTCAGGACGCGGACGGCGGTGGTCTTGCCGGCGCCGTTGGGGCCGAGGACACCGCAGACCGAGCCCTCGGGGACGGCGAGATCGAGGCCGCGGAGGGCGTGGACATCGCCGTACCGCTTCCGCAGACCCTCACTAAGTACAGCGTACGTAGTCGTCATGGCGCGACCATACCGCACTACGTACGGCGTACGTAACTACGATGGGAGCGAGGTGATGATCCATGGCGGGCCGAGCGGCCGAACCGGAAGTGATCTGGGCGCGGCCCGAGCGCGCGGGCCGCGGCCCGAAACCGGCGTACAGCCGGCGGGACATCGTGGACGCCGCCGTGCGCGTCGCCGACACGGACGGCATCGACGCGGTCTCCATGCGGCGGATCGCCGCCGAGATCGGCTGCGGCACCATGTCGCTCTACAACTACGTCCCCCGCAAGGAGGACCTGTACGAGCTGATGGTCGACGCGGTCAGCGGCGAGTACGTGCTCCCCGAGGAACCCAGTGGAGACTGGCGCGCGGACATGACCGGGATCGCCCACCAGAGCCGCGCGATCATGTACCGGCACCCCTGGCTGGCCCGGGTGATGACCACCGCCTACGGATTCAGTCCCAACGCCCTGCGCTTCCTGGAGTGGTGCCTCGGCTGCCTCGCCCCGCTCGACGTCCCCCCGGGGCTCAAGATGCAGCTGATCGCCATGGTCAACGGCACGGTGATGGCGACCGTCGCCAACGAACAGGCCATCGCCGAACGGGCCCGCGGACTGCCCTGGTCCGAGGAGGAGGAGCAGGCGGTGCGCGGCGCCTACCTCATGGGGCAGGTCGCGAGCGGGCGGTACCCGCACCTCGCCGGGCTGCTCGCCGAGGCCCCCGCCGCCCCCGTCGACCCGGACGAGATCTTCGCCCTGACCATCGGGCGCCTCCTCGACTCGTTCGCGCCGCCGGAGGGCCCCGTCACAGCAGCATGAACTGGCCCTCCGGGCCCTCCTCCTGATGGTCGAGCACGGAGGCGGGACGGCGGGACCCGGCCGGCGGCGGCAGGACGCCCGCCGCCCGCAGCTCCTCACGGCCCGCGGACCCGGCCCGCGCCGGGGCGAGGGCCTCCGAGGCCAGGGCCGCCCGCTCCGGCTCCCGCGCGCCGAGCAGCGCGAGCACCGTGACCAGGTCGAGCAGCTCCGAGGTCCACTCCTGCGGCCAGGCCGCCGGTCCGATCGCGTCGAGCGACCCGGGCTCCGCCGGGGCGGTCCGGTGCGCGAACCACTGCTCGAGGACCCGCGCCCCGCCGACGCTGAACTCCCAGGCCTCCGCCGGTACGGGCGAGATGCGGCCCTCGTCGAGGCACAGCGCCTCGTCGGCCGGGTCGTACGTCAACGCCCCGGGGCGCGGGGGGACCGCCGCGCGCACATACGGACGGCGCCCGCCGGGCAGCCGCGGCTTCGCCCCGCTCAGCGCACCCCGCACCTGGACGTCGACGAGGTCCCGGCCGAGCGCCACACCCGCCGCCCAGACCTCCGGGTCCGCGGGGAGCGGCACCCGGCATCCGGCGGGGGAGGGGCGGGCCGCAGCCACCGTCCACGCGAGCCACTCCAGGGCGTCGACCTCGTGCCCGTACCGCTCGCCGAGGAAGCCGAGGAGGCCGGGGGCGAGGTTCGGCTCCCGCCCTCCGGGGCGCCGGAACAGCGGGCGGATCCGGCCCGGTCGGCCCGCGGGGGAGCGGCCCTCGGGCAGCGCCGACGTCACCAGGAGCGCGGGGCCGGCCGCCCCGGGCACGTATCCCTGCTCGACCGCGAAGAGCTGCGGCTCGCCGACGACCCGCCACAGCTCCGGCCGGGCGGTGTCGATCAGCCGGTGGTCGGGCAGCAGGAGCTGCTCGTCGAACGGCCCCCGCGCGACCCGTACCGGCTCCGGGCACGGACCCGGCTCACGGGCCCAGCGCGCGGTCCCGGTCCGCTGGCCCGGCAGCGCGGCGACGGCGCTCGACGGGGTGCGCGCCCGGCTGGGGTGGAACAGGGCCTCGCGCTCGGCCCCTTCGGCGGCCGCCAGGCGGTCCCAGCGGGATCGCAGCGTCCGGGCGTCCGGCGCCACGATCCAGGAGCGGCCGAAGCGCAGCGGCGCGACGGACCACGGCATGAGGTCGTCGAGGAGGGGGAGGTCGGCGACGGGCGGCGCGTCGGCGAGGGGCGGCAGATCGGCGTTGTTCGCTCCGGGGGCTTCCGTCACGCCCCGCATGCTAACGACCGCCGTCCACGGGTCTCCACCGTCCGGAGGCCCCGGCCGTCGACGGGCGGGCTTCGGCGGCGACGACGGCGGGGCGGTGACGGCGGCGGTGCTGGCGGTGACGGTGTCGGCCGCCGGGCTCCCGCCGCGACCGTCACAGGGCCTCGGCCGTCGCCCTCACTGGGCCTCGGCCGTCGCCCTCACTGCGCCTCGACCGTGACCCTCACTGGGCCTCGACCGTGACCGTGAAGGAGAAGCGGTCGCCCCGGTACCGGATGCGCGCCACGTCGACGACCCTGCCCGCCTCGTCGTACGTCACGCCGGTGTAGTGCAGGATCGGCGACAGGAGCGGGACCTCCAGGAGCGCCGCCGTCTCCGGGTCGGCGAGACGCGCCTCGACCGTGTCCGTGATGCGGCTGATTCGCACCCCGACCACGTCCCGCAGCACCTTCGTCATCGGCCAGCGCTCCAGATCGGCCGGGTCGATCGCGGCGGCGAGCTCGGGACGCACCGCGTTCTCCGCCCAGTTGGTCGGCTCGCCGCTCTCCCCGTCGCGGCGCAGCCGCCGGTACGCCACGATCTCGGCCAGGTCGGGGAAGTGTTCGGAGAGCTCACCCGGCACCGCCTCGCTGCCGTGCCCCAGGACCGTCGTCCGCTCGCCCGACTGCTGGGCCACGATCGCGTCGATCGAGCCGAGCAGCCGGCGCGGGGTGGAACGCCGGGCGCCGGGCTCGATGAAGGTCCCGCGCCGCCGGTGCCGGCTGATCAGGCCCTCCTCCTCGAGTTCCTTGAGGGCCTGGCGCATGGTGAGCACGCTGACGCCGTAGTGCGCCGCGAGCTGCTCCTCGGTGGGCAGCCGCAGCGAGGCGTCGGGCGCGCGGCCCAGTATCGAGGCGCGCAGCGACTGCGAGACCTGATACCAGAGCGGCAGCTTGCGGTTCAGGACCAGCGAGTCGGGTGCGAAGGCGGTCACGGGTTCTCCGTACGAAGGCTACGGGCTTACGGCCGAGACACTACGGCCGAAAGTGGCGCTCCAGACCCTGCCATACGTCGTCGTAGCCCTTCTGCAGGTGGTCGGCGCCCGCGGCCTGCGGGGTCGCGGTCACCGGCCAGCGGGTCTCGAACATGAAGGCAAGACCGTCGTCGATCTTCTGCGGCTTCAGCTCGGCGGCGCTCGCCCGGTCGAAGGTCTCACGGTCGGGGCCGTGCGCGGACATCATGTTGTGCAGCGAGCCGCCGCCCGGCACGAAGCCCTCCGCCTTCGCGTCGTACGCGCCCTCGATGAGGCCCATGTACTCGCTCATCACGTTGCGGTGGAAGTACGGCGGCCGGAAGGTGTCCTCGCCGACCAGCCAGCGCGGGGCGAAGACGACGAAGTCCACGCTCGCGAGCCCCGGGGTGTCGGAGGGCGAGGTGAGGACCGTGAAGATCGACGGGTCGGGGTGGTCGTACGAGATCGTCCCGATGACGTTGAAGCGGTGCAGGTCGTAGACGTACGGGGTGTGGTTGCCGTGCCAGGCGACGACATCGAGCGGCGAGTGGCCGTACGTCGCCGACCAGAGGTTGCCGCAGTACTTGTTGACCACCTCGACCGGGCCCTCGACGTCCTCGTAGGCGGCGACGGGCGCCCGGAAGTCCCGGGCGTTGGCGAGGCCGTTGGCGCCGATCGGGCCGAGGTCGGGGAGCTGGAAAGGCGCCCCGTAGTTCTCGCAGACGTATCCCCGGGCGGTCTCCTCCAGCAGGTCCACGCGGAAGCGGACCCCGCGCGGGATCAGCGCCGTCTCGCCGGGGTGGACGGCGAGCAGGCCCAGCTCGGTGCGGAGGAGGAGGCCGCCGCGCTCCGGCACGATCAGCAGCTCGCCGTCCGCGTTGCCGAAGACCCGTTCCATGGAGGCGTTCGCGTGGTACAGGTGCACGGCCATGCCGCTTCGCTGGGTCGCGTCGCCGTTGCCGCCGAGGGTCCACAGTCCGGCCAGCCAGTCGGTGCCGGGGGCCGGGTCGGGCAGCGGGTTCCAGCGCAGCCGGTTCGGGTCGGGCACGGTCTGGTCGAAGGGCGCGGAGCGCACGGCGCCGTTGTCGATCCGGGTGAACGGCGGGTGCGCCGCGGAGGGGCGGATCCGGTAGAGCCAGGAGCGGCGGTTGTGCGCCCGCGGCTCGGTGAACGCACTGCCGCTGAGCTGCTCGGCGTACAGGCCGAGGGGTGCCCGCTGCGGCGAGTTGCGGCCGTGCGGCAGTGCGCCGGGGATCGCCTCCGAGCTGTGCTCGTTGCCGAAACCGGTGCTGTAGCCGAGCGTCTCGGCCGTCTTCCTGGCCTGCTCGCGCTTCTCGGCCTGCTCCGTGGTCATCGCCCGCTCCTGTCCTGAGCCCACAAGGGAAGCCCACAAGGGAATCCTATGCATGACCGTAGGATTCCGCGCGGCTCACGTCAACGGGGCGGCGGGGGTCGCGTCGGGGGCTGTGCCGGGGGCCGGCGACCGAATCGGGGCGGCGGCCCGGCTTCCGGCGTCGGGGCGCGGGCGGTAGCGGCCCCGGAAATCAGGTGCTGCGCGAGGGGGTCCAAAAAGATGAACAATCCTCTACTCTCACGCGCATGTCCTGGACCCGAAGGTTCGTCCTCGCGCTCTCGGCCGTGCTGGCGACGCTCGCCGCGGCCCTGCTCACCGCCCCCGGGGCCCAGGCCCACGAGGAGCGGCCCGTCACCTTCCCCGACGGCTCCGGCACCGTGCCGAAGCTCCGCACCGGAGAACCCGACCTCCTCGTCTGCAAGACCGACCGGACCGCGTTCGAAAGCCGGATTTCCCGGTTCCCGGAGACCCTCAAGACCCGCAACCGCACCCTCTACGAGCGCTGCGCCCGCGAGGGCTACCGCCACCTCCAGCAGGCCGTCGACGCCGTCGACCGGCCCGGCCTGACCATCGCGATCCTCCCCGGCCTGTACGAGGAGGAGCCCTCCCTGCCCTCGCCCACCGGAGCCTGCGCCACCCTCGACGCGCCCAAGTCCTCGCTCGGCTACCAGATCCTCAGCTACGAGCAGCAGCGGCAGTGCCCGCACAACCAGAACCTCGTCGCGATCCTCGGCAAGAAGAACCTGCAGATCGAGGGCACCGGAGCATCCCGCCTCGACGTCGTCATCGACGCCAAGTACCGGAAGCTCAACGCACTGCGGGCCGACGGCAGCGACGGCGTCTACTTCCGCAACTTCACCGCCCAGCGCACCACGTTCAACTCGCTGTACGTCCTCGCCGCCGACGGCTTCGTCATCGACGACGTCCTCACCCGCTGGAACGACGAGTACGGCTTCCTCACCTTCGCCTCCGACCACGGGCTCTACAAGAACTGCGAGTCCTACGGCAACGGCGACTCCGGCATCTACCCCGGCTCGGCATCCAACATCAACGACGGCCGGGGCTACGACGTCCCCCGCTACTCCATCGAGATCACCGGCTGCCGCAGCCACCACAACATGGTCGGCTACTCCGGCACCGCCGGAGACTCCGTCTGGGTCCACGACAACGAGTTCGACCACAACATGGGCGGCGCCTCCATGGACTCCGCCTTCCCCGGCCACCCCGGACTGCCGCAGAACCACGCCCGCTTCGAACGCAACCTGATCCACGACAACAACGAGAACTACTACCCGTACGTCGCCGACGGCACCTGCGCCAAACCGCCCGTCGAGCGCGGCTACGAACAGGGCGTCGTCTGCCCCCAGATCTCCATGCCCCCCGGCACCGGCATCATCACCGCCGGCGGCAACTGGAACCTCTACGAGAACAACTGGGTCTACGGCCACCAGCGCGCCGCCTTCTACCTCAACGCCGTCCCCGCCTTCATCCGCGGCGAGTCCGCCTGGGGCAAGCAGGCCGACACCTCCCACCACAACCGCTACGCCGACAACCACCTCGGCGTCGACAAGTCCGGCACGGCCCGCCCCAACCGCACCGACGTCTGGTGGGACGGCCAGGGCAGCGGCAACTGCTGGCAGCCCGACACCGGCGCCGCCAGCCCCGGCGCCCTGCCTCACTGCGGGGCGCGCCGCGGCGACGTCTCCGGCGGCACCGACCGGCTCGTCGGCGAACCCGTCAAACTCGCCCAACTCCTCGTCTGCGCCGACTACAACGTCCAGGCGCGCCGCCTCCCGGCAGGCTGCGACTGGTACGGCGCCCGCGGCCTCCAGCGCGTCGAGACCCAACTCGCCCTCGGCAGCTCCCTCGTCCTCGCCCTCGCCGGCTTCGCCCTCTGGTGGCGCCGACTGCGCGGCAACCGCCTCGCGGGCGTCGCCACCCTCATCGGCCTCGCGGGCCTCGCCCTCGACGTCGCCGGCTCGACCCTCGCCCTCACGCCGACCGCCGTCCCGGCCCTCGCGCTGCTCCTCACCGGCGTCTGGTGGACCCTCCTCGGCCTCGCCCTGCGCCCCACCCGCCCCGTCCTGGCCTGGACCACCGTGGTCCTCGGCGCCCTCACCCTCCTCGACGCCTTCGACAAGGCGATCCTCATGGTCCCCGGCATCCCCCTCAGCCCCGCCTGGCTCCGCCTGCTCCTGGGCGTCATCTGGGTGCTGTGGGCGGTCGTAGCCGCAGGATCCCGCGGCCCGGCCCCGACGGATCCGGACGTGGCCCCGGCGGACGGGACGTCGGCCCCGGCCCACGCCCAGGACCCGGCCCAGGCGGACGCGGCATCGGACCCGGCTCTGGCCCACGCCCAGGCGGACGCGGCATCGGACCCGGCCTCTGCCCACGCCCAGCCGGACGCGGCCTCGGACCCGGCCCCGGCCCACGCCCAGGCGGGCGCGACACCGGCCCCCGACCCCGGGGCGGGCCCACGGGCAGGGACGGGCCCGAGTGCCGCCCCCGGCACGGCGTCCGGGGCGGCGACCCCCGGCGGGGCATCCGGCGCCGCCCCCGGCTCGAATCCCGGCGCGGCCCCCGGCGCGGGCGGCACCCCGGCCGAGCCCCGGCCGCACGGCGAGGCCACGGCATGAGGCGGCCCGTCGGCGGCGTCACCCGCCCGCCCCTCGTCGCGGCCCTGGCCGCACTCCTGGCCGCCGCCCTGCTCCTGACCGGCTGCGGCGGCCGGGCCACCACCCACCACAAGCCCGGCACCAGCCACGAGGAGGCCACCGGCGGCACCGGCACCCTGCTCACCGCCCGGGATGAGAGCGGGCACCGGCTCCGGGAGCTCCCCGCGGCGGAAGCGCCCACCGTCCGCGTCGAGACCCGCCCCGACGCCGAGGGCGGCTGGAACGTCCACCTCACGGTGGAGAGGTTCCGCTTCACCCCCGACAGCACCGGCGGCGCGGCCCTCCCGGGCCGCGGCCACGCCCGCCTCCTGGTCGACGGCCGCGAGGCCGGCCGCCTCTACAGCCCGTGGGGATACGTACCGGCCGGCACCCGTACCCTCACCGTCCGCCTGCATGCCGACGACCACACCGCCTGGGCCGTCGCGGGCGCCCCCGTGCAGGCGACAGTCCGCCTGGACGGCGCCGCGCCCCCGAGCAGCCCGGCACCGAAACCCCCGCCGACCGCCACCGGACGCACCGTCGACATCACCGTCTCCGGATCGACCGTCCAGCCGCTGCCCTCCCGCGTCGAGTTGAAGAAGGGCGAGCGCCTCACCCTCCGTGTCACCAGCGACCGAGCCGACACCCTCCATGTGCACGGCTACGACCGCGAACTCCCCCTCTCTCCCGGCACGCCCGCCACCCTCACCCTCACCGCCGACCGCACCGGCCTCTTCGAGGTCGAGACCCACGAGTCCGGACTCCTGCTGACCCAACTCGTCGTCCGATGACCGGCACGCTCACCCAGACCGCCCCACTCGCCCAGGCCCACGCCCAGGTCCATGCCCTCACCCCCGAGCCCGGCCCCGGTCTCGGCCTTCCGCTCGCCCACGGCGTGGGCTCCCGGCACGACCTCCCCCTCTCGCCCTTCTACGCCTACGCCGGCGCGTTCACCGCGCTGCTCGTCTCCTTCCTCGCCCTCGGGCTGCTCTGGTCCTCCTCCCGCTTCCGCGGCGACCTGTCGGGACGCCCGCTCCCCGCGGCCCTCCAGCGGGTCGCCGACGCCCCCGCCACCCGTACCGCCCTCCGGTTCCTCGGCGCCGTCGCCGCCCTCGTGTTCCTCCTCCACCTCCTTCTCGGGCCCGACGACCCCGACCGCAACCCCGCGCCCGGCGCCGTCTACGTCCTGCTCTGGGTCGGCCTCGTCCCCGCCTCCCTCCTCCTCGGCCCCGTCTGGCGCCTCCTCAACCCCCTGCGCGCCGCCCACTCCCTGCACCCGCCGCGGAAACCCCGTCCGCTGCCCGCCGCCGTCGGCATCCGCCCGGCCGCCCTCGGGCTCCTCCTCTTCACCTGGCTCGAACTCGTCGCCCCCGACAACACCTCCACCACCACCCTCCTGGCGGCCTTCGCCCTCCACGCCGCCGTCCAGCTCGGCGGCGCCGCCCGCTACGGCGACCGGTGGTTCGCCCACGCCGACCCCTTCGAGGTGTACTCCTCCCTTCTCGCCCGGCTCTCCCCGCTCGGCCGCCGCGTCGACGGCCGACTCGTCCTCCGCTCCCCCTTCCACGGCCTCGACTCCACCCCGCAGACCCCCGGTCTCGTCGCCGCCGTCTGTGTCCTCCTCGGCTCCACCGCCTACGACGGCCTCTCCGACAGCCCCCGCTGGATCACCACCCTCCAGACCTCACCCCTCGGCCCCGTCCCCACCGCCACACTCGGCCTGCTCGCCGCCGTCGCCCTCGTCGCCGCCTGCTACGGACTCTGCGCGGGCGCCCTCCGCCTGATGAACCGCACCCTCACCACCCCGCTCACCTCCTTCGCCCACTCGCTCCTGCCCATCGCCCTCGGCTACCTCACCGCCCACTACTTCTCGCTCTTCGTCACCGAAGGACTACGTACAGTCATGATGGCAGGGGGCACTGACAACGCCCTCGCACCCGCCCCGTTCCTGGGCCCCGGCGGCCTCGCGACCCTTCAGGTCACCGCTATCGTCACCGGCCACGTCCTCGGTGTCGTCGCCGCCCACGACCGGTCCGTACGCCTCTTCCCGCCCGACCGCGCGGTCGCCGGCCAACTCCCGCTGTTCGCGCTCATGATCGCGTACACCCTCGGCGGAATCGGCCTGCTGATCGCCTGACCAGGCGCGTCCTCGCCGTCTTCGCCGTCTTCGCCGTCCCCGCCGCGGCCCGGGGCGTCCGCCCGTGCTCCCTTCGCCCCTCGGGCAAGGGGCGCCCGCGGTGGATCGGGAGGCAGGCCCGCGGCAGGTGTGGGCGGGGCCTCGGCGCCGTCCTGGCCGGTTCCAGGGGCGGTTCGGCCCGTCGACGGGCCGCCGCCCGGCCGCTTTCGCGGTCGCCCGGGCCGTGGAACCCGCCCGGGGAGCGGCATCATGGACTCCGTGCCCCAGTCCCACGCCCAGACCCCGTCCACGCTGCGCCGGGCCCCCGTGCAGCAGCGGAGTGCCGAGCGGCTCGCCCGGATCCTCGACACGTGCGCCGACCTGCTCGACGAGACCGGCTACGAGCAGCTGAGCACCCGTGCCGTCGCAGCCCGTGCCGGAGTCCCCATCGGCTCCGTCTACCGCTTCTTCGACAACAAGCGGGCCATGGTCTCCGCGCTCGCCCACCGGAACCTCGACCGGTACGCCGAGCGGATCGCCGCCCATCTCGACGCCGCCGCCGATCCCGATCCCCACGCGGCCATCGACGGTGTGCTCGACGAGTTCATCGCCATGAAGAGGACCGTTCCGGGCTTCGCCCTCGTCGACTTCGGGGTGCCCGCCGCCGAGGAGGCCGGCGAGGACCCCAACGGCCAGGTCGCCGAGCGGATCTGCGATCTGCTCGCCGCCCACCTCGGCCGTCCCGCGGACGAGACGCTGCGACGCAAGGTCCGGGTCGGCGTCGAGACCGCCGACACCCTCGTCCGCCTCGCCTTCCGCGCCGCCCCCGAGGGCGACCCGGCCGTCATCGACGAGACCCGGCAGCTCCTTCACGCCTATCTCTCGCCCTCCCTGTCGTAACCCTGCCGGACGTGCCTACCGGTCGGTATGCTCGCGGCGGGCCGATGCCCCGGCCCCGACCCGACGCTGCCCCCGGGAGACGCCATGTCCACCGCCCCGCGCATCTGCCCCCTCTGCGAAGCGACCTGCGGACTGACCCTGACGATCGAAGGGTCCCGGGTCACCGGCGCGCGCGGAAACCGCGAGGACGTGTTCAGCCAGGGCTTCGTCTGCCCCAAGGGGGCCGCCTTCCCCGGGATCGACGCCGACCCCGACCGGCTCCGCACCCCGCTGGTCAGGAAGGACGGGCGGCTCCAGGAGGCGACCTGGGACGAGGCGTTCGACACGATCGCCGAGAGAATCCGTCCGCTGATCGAGGAGTACGGGCCGGATGCCGTGGGTATCGTCCTGGGCAACCCCAATGTGCACACGATCGCCGGCGCCCTCTACCCGCCCCTGCTGATCGGCGCGTTGCGCACGCGGAACCTCTTCACGGCGTCGACGATCGACCAGATGCCCAAGCACGTCTCCAGCGGCCTGCTGTTCGGAGACCCCTTCGCGATCCCCGTGCCGGACCTGGACCGCACCGACCACCTGCTGATCCTCGGAGCCAACCCGCTGGACTCCAACGGAAGCCTGTGCACCGCCCCCGACTTCCCCGGCAGGCTCAAGGCGCTGCGCCGGCGCGGCGGCACCCTCACCGTCGTCGACCCCCGGCGCACCCGCACCGCCCGCCTCGCCGACCGGCACGTCGCGATCCGCCCCGGCGCCGACGCGTTCCTCCTCGCCGCACTCGTCCACACCCTCTTCGAGGAGGGGCTCACCGACCTCGGCCCGCTCGCCGCCCAGGTGGAGGGGGTCGAGGAGGTGAGGGCCGCGGTACGGGAGTTCAGCCCCGAGGCCGTCGCCGACGCCTGCGACGTGGACGCCGACACCCTCCGCGCCCTGGCCCGGGAGCTCGCCGCGGCGCCCACCGCCGCCGTGTACGGGCGGATGGGCAGCTCCACCGTGGCCTACGGCACCCTCGCCAACTGGCTCGTCGACGTCCTCAACATCCTCACCGGCAACCTCGACCGGCCCGGCGGCGCCCTCTTCCCGCTCTCCGCCACCGCGCCGGCCCCGCGCCCCGCGGGACCCGGCAGGGGCTTCGCCCTCGGCCGCCGGCACAGCCGGGTCTCGCACCACCCCGAGGTCAAGGGGGAGTTGCCGATGGTGGCGCTCGCCGAGGAGATCGAGACGCCGGGGGAGGGGCGCGTCCGGGCGCTGATCACCGTCGCCTCCAACCCTGTCCTGTCCGCACCCGACGGGGATCGCCTCGACGCGGCGCTCGGCTCCCTCGACCTGATGGTCGCCGTCGACCCGTACCTCAACGAGACCACCCGCCACGCCGACGTCCTGCTGCCCCCGCCCCCGCCCTCCAGGAGCGCCCACTTCGACTTCGCCTTCAACGCCCTCGCCGTCCGCGACCAGGTCCGCTACACCCCGGCGGCCGTCCCCCTGGAGGCGGACCGGATGGACGAGTGCGAGATCCACGCCCGGCTGATCCTCGCCGTCTCCGGGATGCACGGAGCCCCGCCGTCCGCCGTCGACCGGCTCGCGATCGACACCACCCTCGCCAAGGCGGTGACCCAGGAGCACTCACCGGCGTACGGGGCGGACCCCGCGGAGTTCGCCGCGGGGCTCACCGGGGACACCGGGCCCGAGCGCCGGCTCGACATGATGCTCCGCCTCGGCCCGTACGGGCTCACCCTCGACGAGCTGCGGGCCCACCCGAACGGCATCGACCTCGGCCCGCTCAAGCCGCGCCTCCCGCAGGTCCTCAGGACGCGCAGCGGACGGATCGAGCTGTTCGCCGC
This sequence comes from Streptomyces sp. CB02009, assembly GCF_001905825.1. Lineage (GTDB taxonomy): Bacteria > Actinomycetota > Actinomycetes > Streptomycetales > Streptomycetaceae > Streptomyces. Next base: position 279,436 of record NZ_LIVV01000008.1, on the reverse strand, counting down.
GCCGCTCGCCGCCGACCTGCCCCGGCTGCGGGCCGCGCTCCACGCCGTACCCGACGCGGGCAGCGTCCAGCTCGTGGGCCGCCGCCACCTGCGCTCGAACAACAGCTGGCTGCACAACACCCCGGCGCTCGGCGGCGGTTCGAACCGGTGCACCCTCCAGGTGCACCCCGACGACGCGGCCCGGCTGCGGCTCGCCGACGGCGGCCTCGCGCGGGTGAAGGGGGAGGGCGGCGAGCTGGAGGTCCCGGTCGAGGTGACCGACGGGGTGCGCCCGGGGGTGGTGAGCCTGCCGCACGGCTGGGGTCACGACCGGCCGGGCACCCGGCTGGCCGTCGCGTCCGCGCGCCCCGGAGTCAATGTCAACCAGCTGCTCGACGGCTCCCGGCTCGACCCCCTGTCGGGCACCGCCGTCCTGAACGGCTTCCCCGTCCAGGTCTCGCCCCTGCCGTGACCTGGGGTTTTGCTCGTATTGCTCACGCGTCAACGTCTTGTTAACGGCAGAAGGGGGCACCTACCGTCATCCGGACCGCCGCTCGGCGGCAGTTCAAGGGTGAACGTGAGGTGTCCTCCATGCTGACCGTCCTCGGCTTCGCCATGATCGCGACCTTCCTGGTCCTGATCATGATGAAAAAGATGTCGCCGATCGCGGCACTCGTGCTGATCCCCGCGCTGTTCTGCGTGGCGGTCGGGCAGGGAGCCCAGCTCGGCGACTACGTCATCGAGGGCGTCGGCAAGCTGGCACCGACGGCGGCGATGCTGATGTTCGCCATCGTCTACTTCGGCGTGATGATCGACGTCGGCCTCTTCGACCCGATCGTCCGGGGCATCCTGCGCTTCTGCAAGGCCGACCCCGTACGGATCGTGGTGGGTACGGCGGTGCTGGCCGCGATCGTGTCGCTGGACGGCGACGGTTCGACCACGTTCATGATCACCGTCTCCGCGATGTATCCGCTCTACAAGCGGCTCGGCATGAGCCTGGTGGTCATGACGGGCGTCGCCGCCACCGCGAACGGTGTCATGAACACCCTCCCCTGGGGCGGTCCCACGGCCCGCGCCGCGACCGCGCTGAAGCTGGACGCCGGCGATGTCTTCGTACCGATGATCCCGGCGCTCGGCACGGGCCTGCTCTTCGTGTTCGTCCTCGCGTACGTCCTCGGGCGCCGCGAGCGGAAGCGCATCGGCTACCTCACGCTCGACGAGGCCCTCGTGCCCGAGAACGACACGGTCCTGGTCGCGGCGGGCACCGGGGGCGGCCACGGCGGTGCCGGGGGTGCTGGGGGTGTGGTGGACCTGACCAAGAAGTCCGGCGGTGGTTCCGGTGACGCGACGGGCGCGGTCTCCGGTTCCGTTCCCGGCTCCGCCTCCGGTTCCAGCTCCGGTGAGGGCGAGGACGAGGGGTTCCAGGGGCTCGATCCGAACCGGGCGACCCTGCGCCCCCGGCTGTACTGGTTCAACGCAGGGCTGACGGTCGCGCTGCTCACCGCGATGATCCTCGAACTGATGCCGATCCCGGTGCTCTTCCTGCTCGGCGCCGCGCTCGCGCTCACGGTCAACTACCCCAAGATGGCCGAGCAGAAGGCGCGCATCGCGGCCCACGCGGACAACGTCCTCAACGTCTCCGGCATGGTCTTCGCCGCCGCCGTCTTCACCGGTGTCCTCACCGGCACGGGCATGGTCAAGCACATGGCCGACTGGCTCGTCGGCGCCATCCCCGAGGGCATGGGCCCGCACATGGGCCTGGTCACCGGTGTCCTGAGCATCCCGCTCACCTACTTCATGTCGAACGACGGCTTCTACTTCGGCGTCGTACCGGTCCTCGCCGAGGCGGGCGCCGCCCACGGCGTCTCGCCCCTGGAGATCGCGCGCGCCTCCCTGGTCGGCCAGGCCCTGCACATGTCGAGCCCGCTGGTCCCCGCCGTGTACGTCCTCGTCGGCATGGCGAAGGTGGAGTTCGGTGACCACACCAGGTTCACGGTGAAGTGGGCCGCGCTGACCTCGCTCGTCGTCCTCGCGGCGGGGATCCTCTTCGGCATCATCTGAGCCCCGGAGCGGCCCAGGCTGGGGCCTCGGAGCCCCGGCCTGGGCCGGACGGGCGACTTCGGAGGGTGGCGTGCGCATGGCGCCACCCTCCGTAGTTCTGTCGTGACAGATAGTCCGATTATCGGTTTGTACTGTCCGGCGCGCTCCTTCCGGAGGAACCCCGCATGACCGCTCGTACCGCCCGCCCTCTCGCCGCCACCGCGGCCGCCGTCCTCACGCTCGGCGGCCTCGCCCTCGCGGGCGCGCCCTCGGCCTACGCCGCCCCCGGCGACAGCGGCGACATCAAGGTCCACAGTGTCGGCACGCCCTTCGGGTCCCAGAGGGACGAACCGAGGGTCTGCCGGTTCTATCTGTCGGCCTCCGACTTCGAGACGCTCCCGCAGGTCAACTGGGCGATCTCACGCCAGCCGTCCGCCAACGGGCCCGCCCTCTCCGGGCAGCTCACCCTCGTGGCCGGCGCGGGGCACACGGACCCGCTCTCCCTGCCGAGCGGGCAGTACCGGCTCTCATGGACCTTCCAGGGCCAGACCGTCGTGGTGAGGCCGAAGGCCTTCCAGGTCTCGTGCCCCGGTGACACCATCGCGAGTCCGCCACCCACCGGCGGGAACGGTGGCGGCGGTAACGGCACGGGCGGGAACGGCCCCGGCCCCAATGCCGACGGCGGCAACGGCAACGGCAATGGCAACGGCAATCCCAACGCCACCGGCGGCAACGGAAACAACTGGAACGGCGGAAGCGACAGCAGCCGCGAAGACAGCTGGAGCGGCCAGCCTCCGCAGGGCGCGGTCGGCGCGGGCGGCGGCGGCAGCGCGGAGGTCGCCGCCGACGACTCCTCCGGCTTCGGCATCGGGGCGGCCGTCGCCGCCGGCCTCGCCGGCACGGCCGGCCTGGTCCTGATCCGCCGCTCGCGCCGCCGCGACCATGGCGCCGCGTAGCCTCGCGCGCCTCACGCGTCGTCAACGGCGGCTGTTCCGGCTCGCCAGGACCGTGACGGTCACCACGGTCCTGGTGACCGGCGGGATCTGGTGGGCCGGTGACGAGGAACCGGACGCTCCGGCGCTTGCCGCTGCCGCCGCGGCGGCCGCTCCCGGCCCGGCGGAGGCGGCGGTCGGAGCACAGGCGGCCCTCGACCACAAGGCGAAGCCCGAGACGAAGCCCGAGACGAAGCCCGAGGGAAAGCCGGAGGCGAGGTCTGCGGTCAAGCCCGAGACGAGGCCCGTCGCGAAGCCTGAGGCCAAGCCCGAGACGAGGCCCGTGGCGAAGCCGCAGGCGGGATCCACGGCGAAACCCGGGGCGAAAGCCACGGCGAAGCCCAAGGCGGCGCCGAAGGCAGTGCCCAAGGCGGCGCCCGGTGCGGTGCCGAAGGCAGTGCCGTCGCCCCGGTCCTCGCCCCCGCCCGCGCCGCTGGCCCGTTCGCGTCCCGTCACCGTCGCCGTACCGGCCATCACCATCGAGGCCCCGGTGCTGGATCTCGGCCTCGACGGCGAAGGGCGGCTCGCGACACCGCCGATGGAGAACCCCGACGTGGTCGGCTGGTACGCGAAGGGGGTCACTCCCGGTGAGCGGGGGACCGCCGTCGTCGTCGGCCACCGTGACACCCGTACCGGACCCGCCATCTTCGTCAGCCTCGACTCGCTCAGCGCCGGCAACACCGTCCGGGTCGCCCGCGCCGACGGCAAGGTCGCCGTCTTCACGGTCGACCGCGTCGTCACCTACTCCAAGACCGGCTTCCCCGACAAGGAGGTGTACGGCTCCACGGGGCGGCCCGAACTGCGGCTGCTCACCTGCGGCGGAGCCTTCGACCCCGGAAAGGGCTACGAGGCGAACATCGTCGTCTTCGCCCACCTCACCGACATCGCCCAGCAGATCTGAACCACAGGTCCGATCTGAACCACGGGTCCGACAGACCCAGCCGCTCCGTCGGCCCCGCCCCGCCGCGTCCGGCGGGCCGCACCACCCAGGTGCGTGCCCGCCGGGCGCGGTGCTGTGCCGGGGCCCGCCCGGCATCTGTCCGGTCCTCCCGTGGACAGCGGGTGCGAGGGAGCGGCACGATCGGCTGGGGACTGAGACCGGGGGCACGTCCGGAGGCCCTGGCGCCCAAAAACTAACAGCGCTAGTTTGGGTGTCGAACCGGTCGGTAGTGTGAGGAGACATCGGATGAAGGCGCACGACGCGATGTACATCGGCGGAGAGTGGCGGCCCGCCGTCGGTCCCGACACGATCGCCGTCCTCAACCCGGCGGACGAGCAGGTCATCGCCCACGTCCCGGCGGGCACCGCCGAGGACGTCGACGCGGCGGTACGCGCCGCCCGTGCCGCCCTGCCCGGCTGGGCCGCGACCCCGCCCGCCGAGCGCGGCGCCCGGATCGCCGCCCTGCGCGACGCGCTCGCCGCCCGCGCGGAGGAGATCGCCGCCACCGTGACCGCCGAACTCGGCGCTCCGCCGCAGCTCGCCGCCGCCGTGCACGCCGGACTGCCGATCGCCGTGGCGGGGACGTACGCGGAGCTCGCCGCCACCCACCCCTTCGAGGAGAAGGTCGGCAACTCGACCGTCTACGCCGAGCCCGTCGGCGTCGTCGCCGCGATCACGCCCTGGAACTTCCCGCTCCACCAGGTCGTCGCCAAGATCGCGCCGGCCCTCGCCGCCGGCTGCACGACCGTCCTCAAGCCCGCCGAGGACACCCCGCTGACCGCCCAGCTCTTCGCCGAGGCCGTGCACGAGGCGGGCCTGCCGGCCGGCGTCTTCAACCTGGTCACCGGCCTCGGCCCGGTCGCGGGGCAGGCCCTCGCCGAGCACCCCGACGTGGACCTCGTCTCCTTCACCGGCTCCACCGCCGTCGGCCGCCGCATCGGCGCCCTCGCGGGCGGCGCCGTCAAGCGGGTCGCCCTCGAACTCGGCGGCAAGTCCGCCAACGTCATCCTGCCGAGCGCCGACCTCGCCAAGGCGGTCTCCGTCGGCGTCGCCAACGTGATGTCCAACTCCGGTCAGAAGTGCAGCGCCTGGACCCGGATGCTGATCCCCGCGGACCGGTACGAGGAGGCGGTGGCGCTCGCGGCGGAGGCCGTCGCCAAGTACGTCCCCGGCGAGCGCCTCGGCCCGCTGGTCAACGCCAAGCAGCAGGAGCGCGTCCGCGGCTACATCGAGAAGGGCGTCGAGGAGGGCGCCCGGCTCGTCGCCGGCGGAGCCGAGGCCCCGCTGGAGACCGGCTACTACGTCTCCCCGACCGTCTTCGCCGACGTCACCCCGGAGATGACCATCGCGCAGGAGGAGATCTTCGGACCGGTCGTCTCGCTGCTCCGGTACGAGGATGAGGAGGAGGCCCTCGCCATCGCCAACGGCACGGTGTACGGCCTCGCCGGGGCGGTCTGGGGCGAGCCGGAGGAGGCCGTCGCCTTCGCCCGGCGCATGGAGGCCGGCCAGGTCGACATCAACGGCGGCCGGTTCAACCCGCTGGCCCCCTTCGGCGGGTACAAGCAGTCCGGCGTGGGCCGGGAGCTCGGCGCGCACGGTCTCACCGAGTATCTCCAGACCAAGTCCCTGCAGTTCTGAGAGACGGGGCCCGCCTGTCCCACCAACCCCGCCAACTCCACCAACCCCACCGGCCCCGCCGTTCCGCCCCGTCCACGCGACTCCCGAGGAGCACCGCACGTGAGCCTGATCCGCGCCGCCGTCCTGCCCGCCGTCGGCTCCCCGCTGGAGGTCACCGGCATCGAACTCCCCGAGCCGGGGCCCGGCCAGGTCCGGATCCGGCTCGCGGCCGCCGGTGTCTGCCACTCCGACCTGTCCCTCACCAACGGCACGATGCGGGTGCCGGTGCCCGCCGTCCTCGGCCACGAGGGCGCGGGGACCGTCGTCTCCGTCGGCGAGGGCGTCACCCATGTCGCCCCCGGTGACGGCGTCGTCCTCAACTGGGCGCCGTCCTGCGGTGACTGCCACCCCTGCTCGCTCGGCGAGGTCTGGCTCTGCGCGAATGCCCTGACCGGCACCGCGAACACCCACGCCCGCACCGAGGACGGCACCGAGCTCCACCCCGGGCTCAACGTCGCCGCCTTCGCCGAGGAGACGGTCGTCGCCGCGAACTGCGTCCTGCCCGTCCCCGAGGGCGTGCCGCTCGCCGACGCGGCCCTCCTCGGCTGCGCCGTGCTCACCGGCTGGGGCGCGGTCCACCACTCCGCCCGGGTCCGCGAGGGCGAGACGGTGGCGGTGTTCGGTGTCGGCGGGGTGGGGCTCGCGACGCTGCAGGCGGCCCGGATCGCGGGCGCCTCGACGATCGTCGCCGTGGACGTCTCCCCGGAGAAGGAGGCGCTCGCGCGGGCGGCCGGGGCGACCGAGTACGTCGTCGCCTCGGAGACGACGGCGAAGGAGATCCGGAAGCTGACGGGGGGCCACGGCGTCGACGTGGCCGTCGAGTGCGTCGGCCGCGCCGTCACCATCCGTACCGCCTGGGACTCCACCCGGCGCGGCGGCCGCACCACGGTCGTCGGCATCGGCGGCAAGGACCAGCAGGTCGCCTTCAACGCCCTGGAGATCTTCCACTGGGGCCGCACCCTCGCGGGCTGCGTCTACGGCAACTCGAACCCCGCCGTCGACCTGCCGGTCCTGGCCGGGCACATCCGCGCCGGGCGCCTCGACCTGAGCGCGCTCGTCACCGAGCGGATCACCCTGGACGGCATCCCGGGCGCCTTCGAGAACATGCTCGCGGGCAAGGGCGGCCGGGCCCTGGTGGTCTTCCCCTGACACGACCCGTACGCGCGGGGGCCCTTACCGGGCCCTCCGCGCGTCTAGGACCGGCGCCGCGCCGCGGATCGAGGGCGCGTCACAGGTCGCGTTCGCGTCACAGGTCGAGCACGAGGCGGCCGCCGCGCGAGCGGCCCACGCAGATCATCATCGTCGTCCCCGAGGCCTTCTCGTCCTCGCCGAGGACGGAGTCGTGGTGCTCGGGCGTCCCGGCGAGCACCTTCGTCTCGCAGGTCCCGCAGAACCCCTCCTCGCAGGAGTACGCGACCCCGGGGACCACCTCGCGCACGGCGTCGAGCAGGGTCCGGTCGGGCGCGACGCGCACGGTCCGCCCGCTCCGCCGCAGCTCCACCTCGAAGCCGTCGCCGGTCCCGGGGTCCGCCCCGGGGACGGCGGCCGGCGCCGCCCCGAACCGCTCCGTGTGCAGGGGACCCGGCCAGCGTTCCTCCACGGCCCGCAGCAGCCCCTCGGGACCGCAGCAGTAGACGGCCGTCCCCGCGGGCAGCCCCGCCAGGACGCCGTCCAGGTCGGGCAGCCCCGCCGTGTCCTGCGGGACGAGCGTGACCCCGGGGAGTGCGGCGAGCTCCTCGCGGTACGCCATGCCCGGCAGGCTCCGGCCCCCGTACAGCAGGGACCAGGACCCCGGCGGAAGCGAGCGGACCATCGGAAGCAGCGGGGTGATGCCGATGCCGCCCGCGATGAACAGGTACCGCTCGGCGGGCACCAGCGGGAAGCGGTTGAACGGCCCGCGCACCCCGAGGACGGTGCCCGCGCCGACGGCCGTGTGGACCTCCTCCGATCCGCCCCGGCCGTCACGCTCCCGCAGCACCCCGAGCCGGTACGTGCTCCGGTCCGCGGGGTCCCCGCAGAGCGAGTAGTGCCGGACCGCCCCGGACGGCAGGGTCACCTCCAGATGGGCGCCGGGCTCCCACGGGGCCAGCTCGGCGCCCGTGGGATCGGCGAGCACGAGCCCCAGGACGCCCTCGGCCTCGGGGACGACCGCCCGGACCGTGAGCCGGGCGGTGCGCGGGACTGTGGTGGACATCGTCACCTCGGGACTCGTGTCGGCGGCAGCAGCGGCTCCGGCCACACCCGGCACAGCGCCCCGTACAGCACGGCGGCGACCGCGAAGGAGGCCGGCAGGCTGAGGTCGACCCCGCCTGTCAGGTCGGTCAACGGGCCGGTGTAGAGCGGGTTGTTGACCCAGAGGACCCCGACGACCGAGCCGATCACGAAGGCCGTGGCCGCCCGCGGGTTGACCCCGCCGGTGTACCAGTACCGGCCGCCGCCACCCGTGGTGAAGGTACGCAGCGCCTCCGCGTCGTACCTGCCGCGGTGGAGCACGTACCCGACGAAGAGCACCGCCGCCCACGGGGCGACGACGGTGAGGAGCAGCGTCACGAACGCCGACATCGCGTCCATGGCGTCGTACACGACCGCACCGAGGTACAGCACGGCCGCCGCCAGCACCGCGACCACCGTGGTGACGGCGGCCCGTGAGGAGCGCCAGAACACCGAGTTGGCGGAGAGCCCGGCCGCGTACAGGCAGAGCCCGGCCTGCGGCAGGGTGCCCGCGAAGCCGAAGACGACCACCGCGACCGCGAACCAGCCGGGCACCGCGTCGGTCAGGCCCTGGAGCCACGGCTCGTCGGGGACGGGGAAGAGGGTCGTCACGTACGCGCCGGTGAGCAGCGCGGCGAGACTGCTGAGGAACATCGAGATCCCGCTGGCCCGCGCGACCCGGCCGGCGGGCGTGGAGGCGGGCATGAAGCGGGTGTAGTCGCCCTGGAAGGTGGCGTACGACAGGGGCACGGTGGCGGAGGCGGTCGCCGCGAGCAGCCAGGTGTGCAGGGTGCTGTCGAGCGCGAGCGTTCCGCCGGCGTAGCCCGCGTCGAAGTCCGGGGCGAGGACGAGCACGGTGCCGAGGAGGACCGCGCCGCCGGTGACCGCGGTGACCTTGTACGTACGGACGAGGGTCTCGTGGCCGCGTACGGCGACCAGCGCGACCGCGGCCGCCGTCACGAACATCGCGGCGGTCAGGGCCCCGGGGCCCGTGGGGGTGGAGAACAGCCGGTGGCCGGCGACCATGACGGCGGTGCCGCCCGTCCACACGGCGATGGCGAAGAAGCCGAGCGCGGTCACGACCGTGAGGACGTTGCCGACGACCCTGCCCCGTACGCCGAAGTGCGCGCCGCTCGACACGGGGTCGTTGGTGCCGGTCCGGACGCCGAAGCGGGCGAGCGGCGCGAGCAGCGCCGTGCCGACGGCCACGCCGACGGCGATGGCGCTCGCCGAGGCCCACCAGCCGAGTCCGAAGACGACGGGCAGCGCGCCGAGCACGACCGTGCCGAAGGAGAACTGGGCGGAGGGCCAGATCCAGCCGAAGTCGCCCGGGGTCGAGGTGCGTTCGGCCTCGGGCACCGGTGCGATGCCGTCGTGGTCGACGGCCGCACGGGGCGGCGTCGCGGTGGACGCCGCCCCGGTCGGTGTGGTGGTCATGAGGCGCCCCCGGACGGGGCGGTCCCCTGGACGGCCGCTTCGGTGGGGGCGGCCGCCCGGCTGTCGTGGGCGGGGTCGCGCTGCTCGGGGACGCTGAGGTCCCCGGGCAGCACGTCCACCACGCGGATGTCCGCGCACGCGGCTCCGGCCAGCCGCGCGCCGCTGGTCAGGTCGAAGGTCGTGTGGTGCAGGGGGCAGGTGATGCGCAGCCTGTCCCCGTCGACCCTGCCGTACTTGAGCCGGCCCCCGCGGTGGGGGCAGACGGCGGCCGCGAGGACCTTTCGGCCGCCGACCTCGACGAGGACCAGGTCCTCGGTCACCTGGCGCACGGTGGGCTCGTCGGAGCCCCGCCGCCGCCCCGCCGGCACGGCCGTCATGCGACGGTCTCCCGGGCTCGGGCGACGGCCGCCTCCGTGGCCGTGCCGACGATGTCGGAGGCCAGGCGCACGCCCGCCCAGATCTTCGCCAGGTCCGGCTCCTCGAGCGACCGGATCGCCGTGCGCATATGACTGCTGTGGTACGAGTCGATGTAGAGGTGCTCGGTGTAGTAGGCGTCGTGGCTGATCCCGAGCCGCCGCGCCGCCCGCGCGAAGCTCTGGAAGGCGTACAGCACACTCGTCTCGAAGTAGGCGTACGCGCCCAGGAAGTACTGGGGCGAGGGGGCCCGGCTCGCCAGCCAGTGGAACATGTTCACGTAGGCGAAGCACTCGGGGACCGTCTCGTCGAGGTAGTCGTCGAGCCGGAGGCTCAGGCCGAGCTCGGTGAGCAGGTCGCGGTAGAGCTGGGAGTGCGCCTTCTCCTCGTTGCCGCAGCCGAGTTCGTCGATGAGGACGCGGAAGACCGCCATCGCCGAGCGGTACGGCAGCCGGGGCACCACCGGGAGCAGCGACTCCGACTCGGTGAGACCGTCGAGCGCGAACTGCCGGACCACGACCTTGAACTGGTCGAGCGTCGCGTGCTCGGCGAGGAAGGTGGCGCTCTCGGGGAGCGACGCCTCCTCCTCGGCGAGGAACTCCTTGAGGGCCTGCAGGAGCTCGCCGGGCGAGCCGAACCGGGGCGCGGAGGCCTCGTACGCCCGCGCCTTGGGCAGGATCCAGCGCTCCTCGATCGCGGTCATCGACCCGTAGTCGCCGAGGTTGGGAACCCGCCGGTAGAGGCTGTGCAGCTCGCGCTGGGAGGTCGCGGCCGGGGCGGTGATCGAGTGCGCGGCCACCGGTACGGCGGACGGGACGGCCGCGGAGGGAGCGGCGGGGGTGGTGCTCATGCCGCCTTCGCCTCCTCGTGAACGGTCGGGGAGGAGATCACGCCGCGCACGTGCAGTTCCTTCTTGACCCAGCGGTACCAGTCGTCCTTGAAGACGCCGTACCGCTCGCAGACGGTGTTGATCTCCGCCTGCCGGTCGGGGGTCGGGTCGACCAGCATCGCGTTGCACAGCGAGGGTTCGAGGTTGGCCAGCGGGCCGATGAAGCCGTCGATGCCGCGGGCGTCGACGAGGAGGTTCTCCCAGCCCTCGAAGACCGGGATGCCGGTGCCGGCCTCGGCCATGTTCCGGGTGAACGCGGCGTCGCCGCTGGACTCCTTGATCCCGACGATCCCCGGTATCTCCTTGCAGATCCGGATCAGGGTGTCGAACTCGATGCGGTTGCCCGAGAGCGCCTCCTCGTTGTAGAGGAAGATCGGGATGTCGAGGGCCGCGCGGATCGCCTTGTAGTGCTCGACGATGTCGTCCTGCGTCACCTCGGCGCCGAACGGCGTGGTGACGACGACGGCGTCGGCGCCGATCGCGGCCGCCGTCCGGGCCCGGTCGATCACCGCGTCGGTGTCGGGGAGCTGGATGCCGGCGAGGACGGGCAGACCGCCCGCGTGCCGGACGGTGTACGTGACGACGTCCTGCCACTGCCGCGCGTCGAGCTTCCAGCCCTCGCCGGAGGTCAGGGCCGGCATGAAGCCGCTGACCTCGGCGCGGATGTGGTCCAGGAGACGGACGACGCTCTGCTCGTCGACGACGCCGTGCTCGTCGAACGGGGTGATCAGCGGGACGACGGTCCCGGAGTAGGTGCCAGGCATGAGGTGGGGTGCCCTTCGGAACGACTTCAGAGGATTTCGGAGACGACCTTCAGGACCAGCGACCGCCGGTAGAGGTCCTCCAGGTACGCCGGGAACGACGGCTCCTCGCCGGGGGCGGGAGCGCCGGCCGGGACGAGCGGGGCCAGCGGTACGACGGGCAGGCCGGCCGCGGCCCGGACGAGCCGGGGGCTCGCCGTGTGGAGCACGCCCCCGCGGCCGATGACCTGGGCGAGCAGCAGACGTTCATGAGCGGGCAGGCCGTCGAGTGCGGGCTCGGCGAAGGCCCGGCGGACGTCGTCCTCGGTGTAGGCGATCCGGTCGATCGCGAGGTCCGTGTGGAGGACGTCCATGAACGGGTAGTACTCGTCCTGCAGTTCGCGCTCGTAGCCCCACACGAGGTCGTCGCAGCGGCCGACCTGCTCCCAGCTCATGACGACCCCGCCGGCTTCCCCCGCGGCCAGCCGGCCGGCGAAGAAGGCCTTGGCGGCCACGCGGACCGCGTCGTCCTTGCTGTGCATGCCCATGAACGTGGTGGCGTCGATGAACACCACCGGGTCGGTGTCAGCCGGCATAGCGCTCGAGCACCTTCCGCATCCGCTCCATCGCGCCGGCGAACAGCTCCGGCTCGCGGGCCAGGGCCAGGCGCACGAAGCGCTCGCCCTTCTCCTTGGTGTTCCAGTAGAAGAACGTGCCCGGCAGGACATACACCTCCTCGTCGAAGAGGACGGCCTGGAGCTGGGTGGCGGTCAGGTGCTCGGGCTTGATGCGGAACCAGGCGACGCTGGTGCCGACGACCGGCTCCTGGAACTCCAGGATGGTGCCGCTGAGGGCGTTGCGGGCGGCCTCGCCGTTGGTGCGGATGATGTCGCGGACGGAGGCGAAGCCGTCGGTGATGGAGTCCTCGACGTACTGCGTGACCATGTTGAGCACGAACGGCGAGACGTTCAGGAGGACGCTGGTGTGGAGGTTGTAGACCTCCTCCTGGATGTTCCGGCTGGCCGTGATCATGGCGCACTTGGCGTCCTGGATCGGCCAGGTCTTGCCGGTGTCCTCCATGACCATGTATGTGACGCCGGACTCCTCGAGGAGCTGGTAGATGTCCACCCGGCCGATGCCCTCGTCGCAGAGCGCGAAGGACGCGAAGCAGAAGTCCATCACCAGGACCTTGTCGTGGTCCACGCAGTAGCGGACGACCTCGCGGAAGCCCTCCAGCTTCTCGGCGAGCAGGGTGAACCCGGTGGGGTTGTTGGGGTCGACGAGGTAGATCGCGTCCGCGGTGATCTCCTCGACCAGCCGCTCGTAGATCGAGTCCTTGTCGTGCAGCGCCGACTCGGCGAACGGGGCGATCGGCACCTGCATGTTGCGCAGCAGGTCGACCAGGTTGTCGAAGCAGGGCTCGACCAACTGCACCGACATCCCGCGCTGCTTGAGGAACATGCCGGCGACCATGGTCGACACGCTCGCGGAGTACGACAGGAGCGTGCGGCCCATGGCGCGGGCCGTGGGCTGCCGGTGCAGCCGGAAGAAGGCGTCCAGGAACTGCTGCTCGAAGTGCGCCTGCTGCTTCGACTCGGACTCGTGCCACAGCTCGGGAAGCCGCGAGACGATCCGCTCCTGGGAGGTGGACTGACGCTGGTGGGTGTGCGCGTCGGCCAGGTTGAACCGGGTCTTCAGGGCTTCGATCTCGTGCTGGGTGAGGTCGACGAACGTGCTGACGTCTGCCTTGTCGGTCAACGACATGAAGAACTCCCGCTGTCGATACGAATCTCCGTCCGGAATTCCGGCGGCGTGAATGACTGTAGGAGCTTCGAGCGGCCTTGCGAATAACGGCCGGGTCACGCAATTAATAATCACCGCGATGTTCTGCGGGCGAAAAAAAGGAACGACGGCCAGGCATTCCTCGTAAAGGAATGCCTGGCCGTCGTTCCGGTGGTGCGGCCGCTTTCTGCGGCGTATTCAACTATTCAGTGGCGGCCTTCAGCAGGATGTCCTCGAACACCTTCGGGTCGTCCGAGCCGATCACCGGCCAGCCGATGCCGTAGGCGCCCTCCCAGTCCACCTCGATGCCGGGGTTGGCGTGGTCGGAGCCGTCGGGCAGGAACAGGTGGGGGCTGCAGTCCACCCGGTCGCTCGCGGCGAGCGCGGCCTGGTCCGCGAGCGACCGGCGCGCGCGCCCGTCGTCCAGGGCCTCGGCGAGGGCGTCGACGTCGACCGCACCGGTCTCGGCGGCCACGTCCAGGATCACCTTGCGGTGGCTGATGCAGCGCGATTCGGCCCAGAAGGCCCGGCGCAGCCCGAGGTCGAGCTGTTCCGACGCGCGCAGGCTCTGCTCCTTGGCGGCGAGCACCGCCTCGAGGGCCGGCAGGGTCGTCGACGGGTACAGCCAGTCCTTGGCCTGCCAGAGCTGCCAGCCGGCGGCCGGCTCCAGGCTGGCCATCCGGGCGACCTCGCTGTCCGTGCCGGGGCGCGGGCTCGGGGCGTCGTTGAGCAGTTCGAGAGGGAAGGCGCGCAGGTCGAAGGCGACCTGCTCCTCCAGGCCGAGGCGGGCCCGGGTGGTGTGCAGCCGGTGGATCGCGATGTGCGCGAAGGAACACCAGATGTCGGAGAAGACGGTGACGACTCCGCGCGGCGGCGTCAGGTCGGCGGTGGTCGGGTCGGACATGGTTCTCCTCGGTTCGTGCGGGGATCTCAGGCGGCGGGGGGCTCGACGGCGTCGAGCGCGGCCTCGAGGTCGAGGTCGGCGTCGGGCAGCCAGGCGGGCAGGGAGGGGATGCGGGCCATCGCCTCGAAGAGCCGCGGTACGGCGGCCTCGCGGACGGTCGGCCCGTGGGCGCTCAGCAGCTTCGCGGGGCGCAGGGCGGCCAGTTCACGCACCGGCCGGAGGAATTTCGTCTCGTCGACCAGCGCGGTCCACGGGGCTATCGCCCGGTTCAGGACCTCGAAGCCGTGGAAGAACTCGGCCTCTGAAAGGTCGGTGAACTCGTGGCTGATTTCCTCGACGACGGTCCCGAAACTGTCGGAACTGTAGAGCGTTCCATCGGAATGGTCGAACACGGCGAGAGTCCCGGGTGAATCGAAAGTGGGCGGCCGGTGAAAACTGAGCTCGCGGTCCCCGACTTTCACGCGGCTTCCCGGGTTCGCGGTGACGACCCTTTCCTGCGGAATGCTGAACTCTTCCGATATTCGCGTCAGCGATATGGCGTTGGCCAGGACCTTCGCGTTCGGCGCCGCCTCCAGGATCCGGGCGAGGGCGCCGGTGTGGTCGCGGTCGTCGTGCGTGACGACCACCCAGCGCAGGTCGGCCGGCTCGATCAGCGACCAGAGGGAGTCCAGGAAGCCCTCCCGGTCGACGGGCATGCCGGTGTCCACGAGGATCGGCTCGCCCGAGCGGAGGAGGAAGGCGTTCACCGGCTGGTCGCCGAGGCCGGGTATGGGCAGCGCCGAGGGGAGGACGTGGAGGTCCGGCCCGGCGGTGTAGGACGCTTGCATGACACACCTTTCATGACGCACCGTGCGGGCCGTGGCCCCCGGGCGGGGTCCCGGGGGAGTGACGGCCTCGGTCAGACGAGCTGGATGGTCAGCGAGCCGGCGATCAGCAGGGCGAGGCCCAGGGTGCGCGGCTTGGTGAGGGAGCGCTGGGGGAGCTTGAAGAGGCCCTTGTGGTCGATCAGGGCCGAGGTGAGCTGCTGCCCGGTCACGGTGAGCGCGATGGTCACCGCGGCCCCGATCTCGGGGATGAGCAGGAAGGTCCCGGTGACGTAGGCGGCGGCGCAGGCGCCACCGAGCCAGCCCCACCAGGGCATCTTCTTCAGCGGGGCGATCTTGGGCTTCGGCGTCTTCCGGGTCGCGTACAGCACGAGCAGGACGACGGCGATGGTGAAGGTCGCCACGGCGAAGCTGATCACGGCGACGGTGACGGGCTGCTTGAGCTGGGCGCGCAGCTGGGCGTTGACGGCGCCCTGAATGGGCAGCACGGCGCCGGCGACGATGCCGAGGGCGAGCCAGCCGGCGCGGCCGGCGCTCGACATCTTGGGGGCGCCGGGCGGGGCCGCCGCCTTCATGCCCCGGATGATCACGACGATGCCGGCGAGGACGGCCACGGCGCCGATGACGATCCCGGCGCTCAGGTCCTGCTTCTCGAGGCCGAGGAGGCCGAAGAGGTCGAGCGCGAGCGAGGCGAACATCTGGCCGGTGACGAAGAGTCCGACGGCGGCGAGGGCGCCGAGCCGTGGGAAGAGCAGGATGCCGCTGGTGATGTAGAGCGGACTGGCGAGTCCGCCGAGCAGCTGCCAGGGCTCGACGTCGGGCAGCTTGCCGAGCGCGCCGAGCGCTCCGGCCGCCACCGCGAGCACGGTCAGCAGACCGGTCGCGACGCCGAGCTGGATGGTCGAGGCGCCGTACGGGGTGCCGACGGCCGAGTTGAGCTGGAGGTTCACCGAGGCCTGGACGGCCAGGAGGCAGCCGACCAGCAGGGCCGCGGCGAGGAGCGCGGTGTGCATCTGGATCTCCCTGGGGCGGGATGGCGAGCGGATAAGTGGACACTGAGTCCGTTTAGCATGCCACGCGACATGGCAAACGGACAAGGTGTCCACTTAGCTCCAGGGGAAGTAAGGTCTGGTCCATGAGCGACGAAGAGCAGCGGGGTCGTGGAGCCGCCTCCGTCCACCGGGTCGGCGGGCTCCTCGGTGATCTCCAGGCCGCGGACGAACAGCCGGTCGCCCCGCGCAGACGCGCGGACGCGGAGCGCAACCGTGCCCAGATCCTGGCCGCGGCCGAGCAGCTCTTCGCCCAGCAGGATCCGCGGACGGTCACCATGGACAAGATCGCCAAGGCCGCCGGGGTGGGTCGGGCCACGCTCTACCGGAGCTTCCCCGATCCCTCGTCGGTCGCCGTCGCGCTGCTCGACGAGCACGAGCGCCGGCTCCAGGGGCAGCTCATCTACGGCCCGCCGCCGCTCGGCCCCGGCGCGCCGGCGGGGGAGCGGCTGGCGGCGTTCTACCTGGCGATGCTCGATCTCCTGGAGCGGCACCTGCCGCTGGCCCTCGGCGCGGAGACCGGTCCCGCGCGCTTCCGGACGGGTGCGTACGGCTTCTGGCGCGTGCACGTCCGCACGCTGCTCGTCGACCACGGGATCCAGGACCCGGACCCGCTGATCGACATCGCGCTCAGCCCGCTGTCGCCCGAGCTCTACCAGTTCCAGCGGCACGAACTCGGTCTGTCGACCGAACGCGTCGGCCGCTCGCTCGCCGACTTCGCGCGCCAGCTGCTGCGTTCGGGGGAGTGAGGCGGGGCGCCGCACGGCGCCGGCGACCCGCCGGACGCCGCTTCCCGGGCCGCCCCGCGGGCGGCCGGGATCGGGAAGGGCCTAGGAGTGTCGTGTCGGTCAGGCCGGGCTCGCGGGGGCCCCGGGCCGTCTCCCGGCCGGGTGGACCAGGCCCGGGAGGATCAACTTCCAGATGCGGTCCAGCCGTTGCTCGGCGGGGCCGTGCAGGGCGCCGGTGTCGGCGCTCCTCGGGTCCTCGGAGGGCCAGCACTCGTCGGACGGGCCGTTGGGGCAGCGCATCTCCAGCTCGACCCCGGTGATCACATAGCCGATCAGCGCGGCGACCGCCGTCGCGTCCACGCCGGGACGCAGGGCCTTCTCGGCCTCCGCGTAGCGTGCCAGGCGCGCCACCTCGCGCCGCCAGGGGCAGTCCCGGGAGAACCCCGGGTCGGCTAATTGGAGTTCCCGCGCCAGGCGTTCACCGGCGCGTGCCGTCGGATCGGTCTCGAAGAGCCGTATCAGCGCGTGCGTGGCGATCACCAGCTTGTCGATCGCGGTGCCGCCGACGCCCTCCGTGGACAGACACGCCGACTCGACCGTGATCCGGGTGGCGGCGTGCGCCCGCCCGTGGACCGCCGTCGCGAGCTCCGCCTTGGTCGCGAAGTGGAAGACGAGCGCGCCGGTCGTCACCCGGGCCTCGCCGGCGATCCTGGCGAGCGAGGCCCGCTCGTACCCATGCCTGTCGAACACCCGTGCGGCCGCCGACAGGATTTCCTGTCTTGTGCGTTCTGCCCGCTGCTGAATCGCCATGACTCCCCCGTCGGCTTGCGAGAAGGGGCCGGAGCGTGATGTTCCGGCCCGCGCCTGTGACCGACTCGAAACTATCCGGCCGGGGAGTCACGAAACGTGTCCTCTCGTCCCACCGGCCGAAACTGGGGCTTGACGGGCATCTCCCCTCCAGGTCGCGGGCGCACACCCGGCGCCGGGGGCGTGTGAAGTGTCCGGAACCGGAGCCATGCCCTGTCAGGTGGATTCGGCCGTTCCGGCGCCGGCGGCCGTCCGCGCCCGTGAACGGGATACAGCCACACCCGCCAGGCACAGCGCGCCCCCGGCGAGCGTGAGCGGACCCGGCAGCTCGCCGAGGAACAGCCACGCCATCAGCACCACCAGGGCGGGCACGGCGTACGTCGTCGCGCCCATCCGCCCCGCGGTCGTCCGGGCCAGGGCGTAGGCCCAGGTCGTGAACGCGAGCGCGGTCGGGAACACTCCCAGGTAGACCATGTTCAGGGTCGCCGACAGCGGGGCCCGGCCCGCCTCGTCGACCAGCTGCCCGGCGAACGGCAGGCAGGCGACCGCCCCGACCAGGCACCCGAACGTCGTCACCTGGAGCGCGCTGCCGTGGGCGAGCGCCGGCTTCTGCGCCACGACCCCGCCCGCGTACGCGATCGCCGCCAGGAGGCAGAGGAACACGCCGAGCAGGGAGGCGTGCGCGCCGGAGGAGGCGCGGGACATGGAGAGGCCCACGACCACCGCGCCCGCGAAGGAGACCGCCATGCCCGCGAGCAGCCGCGGCGGCAGGGACTCCTTCAGGAAGCGGGCGCCGAGCAGCGCGATCAGGATCGGCCCGATGTTCACCACCATCGCCGCCGTGCCCGCGTCGACCTCCTGCTCGCCCCAGTTGAGCACCACCATGTAGACGCCGAACCAGAGCAGGCCCGAGACCAGGATCCCCGGCCAGGCCGCCCGGGGCGGCAGTCCCTCCCGGCGGACCAGGAGGACGGCTCCGAGGACCAGGGCGCCGGCGAGCAGCCGACCGAGCGCGAGCGCGCCGGGGGAGTAGGCCTCTCCCGCGCTGCGGATGGAGACGAAGGCCGAGGCCCAGAGGACGACCGTGACACCGGCGGCGGCGAGGGCGAGCCGCGAGGATTGCTTCTGCATGGCTCGACCGTAGGGCGCGAACCCTTCGGCGCTCACCGCAATATCCCGGGCCGGGCGCCGCCGCCCCGCGGCAGCCGCCTCATCGCAGCTCCTCCGGGGCGATCCCCAGGTGCGCGTGCAGCGCGCTCTCGCCCCGCCCGGTCACCTTCACGGCCCGCTCGGACCCGATCCGCACGCACCACTCCTCGTCCAGGGCGTGCCGGCACAGCGCGGCGCCCGCGAGCCCCGCGAGGTGCGGCCGGCGCTCGGTCCAGTCGAGGCAGCCGCGCGCGACCGGCCGCCGCCCCCGGCACACGAGCGGGACGCCCAGCTCGTCGAACCAGGCGAGCCCCCGGTCCGTGAGCGCGAACCCGGTGTCCTGGCGCAGCAGTCCGCGGACCGTCATCGCCTCGGTGATCGCGATGCCGAGCCGCCCGGCGAGGTGGTCGTAGCAGGTCCGGCCCCTGGCCATCGCCCGGCCGGCGCTCGCGGCGCCCAGCGAGCGGGGCGGCGCGGGCACCGCGGGCTCGGACCGGGCGGCCAGGTCCTCGACCAGGTGCGCGATCCCGGGGTCGGCGAGGCGCACGTACCGGTGACGGCCCTGCCGTTCCTCCGCGAGCACCCCGCCGGTGACGAGCTTCCCGAGGTGCTCACTCGCGGTGGACGGGGCCACGCCCGCGTGCCGGGCGAGTTCCCCTGAGGTCCAGGCCCGCCCGTCGAGCAGGGCGAGCAGGAACGCGGCGCGGGTCTCGTCCGCGAAGAGCGCCGCGAGCGCGGCGAGGTCACTGGCTGCCATGCGTCCACCCTCCCGCACGCACGCTTCGGCGGGGGCCGAACCGTCCTGTCGAACTGTCCTACGGGGTGGAGGGGCGGGCTCCAGGCTGCACATCGGACGAGGGGGCTCCGGGCTGTTCCGCGGGCGGGCGTGCTCCAGGCTCCGCCGCGGGCGGGCGTGCTCCAGGCTCTGCCTCGGAAGAGCGGGCTCCGGGCCCCGCCTCGGACAGGCGTGCTCCAGGCCCCGCCTCGGACGGGCGGGCTCCGGGCCGCGCCTCGGACGGGCGGGCCTGGCCCTCGTACTGGAGCCGCAGTCCGTCGAGCAGCGCCCGCAGGCCCGTGGTGAACGCGCCCTCGTCGACCTTCTGGCGGTGCTCGGCGAGGCGGTGCGCCTGGCCGAGGTGGGGGTAGTCGGCCGGGTCGTAGGCCGCCTCGTCGTCGACGAAGCCGCGCGCGAACGAGCCGAGCGCCGAGCCGGTGATGAAGTACCGCATCAGCGCGCCGATGGAGGTGGCCTGGGCCGGCGGCCAGCCCGCGCGGACCATCGCGCCGAAGACGGCGTCCGCGACGCGCAGCCCCGCCGGGCGGCGGCCGGGGCCCTGGGCGAGGACCGGGACGATGTGCGGGTGGTCGGCGAGGGCGGCGCGGTAGGAGACGGCCCAGTCGTGCAGCGCCGTCTGCCAGTCGCGGCCGTCCTCCTCCGCGAACATCGACAGGTCGATCTTCGCGCTCACCGCGTCGGCGACGGCGTCGAGGATCTCGTCCTTGGTGCGGAAGTGGTTGTAGAGCGAGGGTCCGCTGACCCCGAGTTCGGCCGCGAGCCGCCGGGTCGAGAGCGCGTCGAGGCCCTCCGCGTCGACGAGCGCGCCCGCCGTCTCGACGATGCGGTCTCGGCTGAGCAGGGGCTTGCGCGGTCGGGCCATGGCGCACATAGTAGGCCTGCACCAAGAAAACTAGCAGTGGTAATTAAACGGTCGGGTGAGGTGGGCGCCGCATGAATCTGGAACTCAGCGAGGAGCAGGAAGCCGTACGGCGGCTCGCCGAGGACTTTGTCGCGCGCGAGGTCGCCCCGCACGCCGTGGCGTGGGACCGGGCGGAGGAGGTGGACCGGGCGATCGTGAAGAAGCTCGGCGCCGTCGGCTTCCTCGGACTGACCGTCCCGGAGGAGTACGGCGGCTCCGGCGGCGACCACCTCGCGTACTGCCTCGTCACCGAGGAACTCGGGCGAGGCGACTCCTCCGTGCGCGGCATCGTCTCCGTCTCGCTCGGCCTGGTCGCCAAGACCGTCGCCGCCTGGGGCACCGAGGAGCAGAAGCGGGAATGGCTGCCCCGGCTCGCCTCCGGCGAGGCGCTCGGCTGCTTCGGCCTCACCGAGCCCGGCACCGGGTCCGACGCGGGGAACCTCGTCACACGGGCCGTCCGCGACGGCGACGACTACCGCATCAGCGGCACCAAGATGTTCATCACCAACGGCACCTGGGCCGAGGTGGTGCTGCTCTTCGCCCGCACCAACGACACCCCCGGACACAAGGGCGTCTCCGCCTTCCTCGTCCCCACCGACACCCCGGGCCTCACCCGTCGCGCCATTCACGGCAAGCTCGGCCTGCGCGGCCAGGCCACCGCCGAACTCGTCCTCGAGGACGTCCGCGTCCCCGCCGCCGCGATGCTCGGCCCCGAGGGCAAGGGCTTCAGCATCGCCATGTCCGCCCTCGCCAAGGGCCGGATGTCCGTCGCCGCGGGCTGCGTCGGCATCGCCCAGGCCGCCCTCGACGCGGCCGTCCGGTACGCCGGGGAGCGCGAGCAGTTCGGCCGGCCCATCGCCTCGTACCAGCTCGTGCAGGAGCTGATCAGCGACATCGCCGTCGACGTGGACGCCGCCCGGCTGCTCACCTGGCGGGTCGCCGACCTGATCGACCGCGGCCTGGACTTCGCGACCGCCGCCTCCAAGGCGAAGCTGTACGCCTCCGAGGCCGCCGTCCGTGCCGCGAACAACGCCCTCCAGGTCTTCGGCGGCTACGGCTACATCGACGAGTACCCGGTCGGGAAGCTCCTCAGGGACGCCCGCGTCATGACCCTGTACGAGGGCACCAGCCAGATCCAGAAGCTCATCATCGGGCGGGCGTTGACGGGGGTCTCCGCGTTCTGACGCCGCCCAGGATCCGGGCCGGGGTCTCCGCGTTCCGACCCTGTCCGGGTCCCCGGCCCGCTCTTCTGAGTACCCCGCTGAGTACGAGGACGGATGTGGCACCGGCCACATCCGCCCGATGCTGGGCCCATGAGTGACACACCGGTCAAGCAGCAGAACACCGCCGCCTACTACGCCCAGGCCGTCGCCTCCTTCTCGCTCGCCCTCGGGGCCGTGGCCATCGGGATCTACCAGCTGGAGGCCAGCGCCTGGGTCCGCGCCTTCCTCGCCGTCGCGGTCCTCTACCTCACCACCTCGGCCTTCACGCTCGCCAAGGTCGTCCGCGACCGCCAGGAGGCCGGGCAGATCGTCAGCCGGGTCGACCAGGCCCGCCTCGAGAAGCTGCTCGCGGAGCACGACCCCTTCCAGAAGCTCTGACCGCTCGGCGGGCCCCGAGCCGCCCCACTCGCTCTCTAAGCGCTTGCTCACCCTCGTTGGTATGGTGTGCGTCCTGACGGGGTCCGAGAGGGAGTGTGGGATGAGCGCGGCGGAGGAGACGCCCGGCGGCGAGGACATGCCCTGGGGCGAGGTCACGCCCGAGGCGGCCCGGCGACTGCTGGTGGCCGCCGTCGAGGCGTTCGCCGAGCGCGGCTACCACGCCACCACCACCCGGGACATCGCGGGCCGCGCGGGGATGAGCCCGGCCGCGCTCTACATCCACTACAAGACCAAGGAAGAGCTGCTCCACCGGATCAGCCGCATCGGCCACGACAAGGCCCTGGAGATCCTCCGGGCCGCGGCCGAAGGCGACGGCACGGCCGCCGAGCGCCTCGCCGACGCCGTGCGCTCCTTCGTCCGCTGGCACGCCGAGCGCCACACCACCGCGCGGGTCGTCCAGTACGAGCTCGACGCCCTCGGCCCCGAGCACCGGGCCGAGATCGTGGAGCTGCGCCGCCGGTCCGACGCGGCGGTGCGCGGCATCATCGACGAGGGCGTGGCGGCGGGCGAGTTCGACGTGCCGGACGTCGCGGGCACCACGGTCGCCGTGCTCTCGCTCTGCATCGACGTCTCGCGCTGGTTCAACGTCCAGGGGCGCCGGTCGCCCGACGAGGTCGGCGCGCTCTACGCCGACCTCGTCCTCAGGATGGTCGGCGCTCAGAAGTAGTAGCGGGAGACCGACTCGGCGACGCAGACCGGCTTCTCGGAGCCCTCGCGCTCCACCGTCACGGCCGCCGTCACCTGCACACCGCCGCCGGCCTCCTCGACCTTCGTCAGGACGGCCGAGGCGCGCAGGCGCGAGCCGACCGGCACGGGGGCGGGGAAACGCACCTTCTCCGTGCCGTAGTTGAGGCCCATCTTCATGCCCTCGACCCGCAGCACCTGCGGAACGAACAGCGGGAGCAGCGACAGGGTCAGATAGCCGTGCGCGATGGTCGTGCCGAACGGACCGGTGGCCGCGCGCTCCGGGTCGACGTGGATCCACTGGTGGTCCCCGGTCGCCTCGGCGAAGAGGTCGATCCGCTTCTGGTCGATCTCCACCCAGTCGCTGTGCCCCAGCTGCTCGCCGACTCCCGCGCGCAGTTCCTCCGCGGAGGTGAAGATCCTCGGCTCGGCCATGTTCCTGGTCCCTTCTGGTCCGGTACGCCCCACCCGGTACGGCATACCCAACGGTCGGTATCTAAGCGCTTGCTCAGCATGTGGGGTGAGGAGGCCGCTGTCAACGGACCAGTAGGGTCCTGGGGTGCCGCAGATTCCAGAGAAGATCCACGAGCTCACCGTCGGCCAGCTCTCCGCCCGTAGCGGGGCAGCCGTCTCCGCCCTCCACTTCTACGAGGCGAAGGGGCTCATCAGCAGCCGCCGCACCACCGGCAACCAGCGCCGCTACGGCCGCGACACCCTGCGCCGGGTCGCCTTCGTCCGCGCCGCGCAGCGCGTCGGGATCCCGCTGGCGACGATCCGTCAGGCCCTCGCCCAGCTCCCGGAGGAGCGCACCCCCACCAACGAGGACTGGGCCCGGCTCTCGGCGGCCTGGCGCACCGAGCTGGACGAGCGCATCAAGCAGCTGGGCCGGCTCCGCGACCACTTGACGGACTGCATCGGCTGCGGCTGCCTCTCCCTGGAGACCTGCGTGCTGTCCAACCCCGACGACGCCTTCGGCGAGCGAATGGCGGGCTCCCGCCTGCTGCCGGTCCGCAACCCCGCCCCGGACGGCGACGAGGCCTAGGGCGCGGGCTGCCGGTCAGGCCGGGCTCGGCCTAGCTGGTGCCCTGCCGACCAGACCGGGCTCGGCCTGACGGGTTCCCTGCCGATCCGACCGGGCTCGGCCTGACGGGTTCCCTGCCGATCCGACCGGGCTCGGCCTGACGGGTTCCCTGCCGATCCGACCGGCTCGCCCTAGCGGGTGCCCCGCCGATCGGACCGGCCTCGCCCTAGGGGTTGCCCTGCCGATCGGACCCCGCGAGCCGGGCGCGATCGGCGGGACGCCCCTGGCCCGCGAGGGCCGCGGCGACCAGCTCCGCGTTGGAGCGCGCCCAGGTGCCGTCCGGCAGCAGCACGGTGTCCTCGAGACCGATCCTGGCGGCGAGGCCCAGCCGCCGGGCGAGCCGCAGCACCGGCCAGGCGCCGGCGTCCTCGCCGTGCAGCAGCACCGGGACGCCGGGCGGCGGTTCGAGGCCGGACAGGACGGCGCGCGAGGCCTCCTCGGCCCCGGTCCCCGCCGACGGGTACGGGACCTTCACGAGGACCCGTCGTACGCGGGGCGCGAGCGGCGAGCGGGCGAAGCGCTCCCGCCCGTCGCTACCGGCCCAGAGCCCGGCCTCGACCCCGATCCCGCGCTCCAGGAGCACCGCCGCCACCTCCTCGGCCCCGGGCTCGTGCCAGTCGACCGA
This sequence comes from Streptomyces sp. CB02009, assembly GCF_001905825.1. GTDB lineage: Bacteria > Actinomycetota > Actinomycetes > Streptomycetales > Streptomycetaceae > Streptomyces. The sequence continues at coordinate 255,126 of NZ_LIVV01000008.1, read as the reverse complement.
CACCAGGTCGGGCAGCACCTCCCAGGACCGGATCCGCTCCGCCCGGCGTCCTACGTCGGGCTCGGCGGCCGCGGCCGTCGTGACCCCCACGCCTCCGCCCACCGCCGCCCGGACCGAGGCCAGGACGGGGCCGAGCACGCGGGGCGAGAGCGACGTGCCTCCGCAGGGCGTCCGGGGATGCACCCGCACCTCGCCCGCGCCCGCCGCCACCGCCCGCGCGGCGGACTCCGCGAGCGACTCGGGCGACATCGGCACCGCCGCCGAATCGCCGTGCCCCCGTGCTCCGTTGAGGCAGACCTGCAGCACCGGCACCCCCGGCGGAACCCACGGCACGCCGGGTTCCCGCGGACTCACGCCGCCGACGCCAGCGAGCGGTTCCGCTCCCCGCGCGCGCGGGCCAGCGCCCCCGAGGTGAGGACCGCGCGGGGCACACCCACCCCGCAGTCCCCGCAGACGGGGCCGAGCCACGGCTCGTGCGTGTCCCCGGGACCGGCCCACGCGATGCGCGGCCCCGCGCACACCGGGCACCGCTCGCCCGGGTCGCCCTCCAGGGCCGTGATCAGCCGCCGCAGCACCTCGGGCAGCGGGTCCGACGGGTGCACGGCCGGATCGCCGCACCGCACCACGCCGTTGCCGCCCCAGACCCGCCGGTGCCAGTCGTCGAGGGAGCCGAGCCGGCGCAGCCCCTCGTGTTTCTCGCGCCGCCGCCGGGCGGCGAACTCCTCCTCGTACGCGAGCCACACGGCCCGCGCCTCCTCCAGCTCGTCGAGCGCGGCGATCAGCCGCCCGGGGTCGAGCTCCCGGTCCTCCGGTCCGAACCTGTGCCTGCGGCACAGGTGGTCCCACGTCGCCCGGTGTCCGTACGGCGCGAACCGCTCCAGACACTTGCGCAGCGAGTACCTGCGCAGGGCCGTGTCGCACCCCGGATCGCGCACCTGTCTCGCAAGACTCCGGAAACCGGCCATCTCCCGCCACCTCCGTCGCTGGTCGTTCCGCGATATCAGAGGGACGAACGAGCGCCCCGCCGTGTTCCATCGAAATTCGGATGGCTGCCATCAGCGGGGGCCGAGAGGCACCGGAGGAAGGGCGGAACGGAAGAGTCCGGCGAGGCGAGCGGACGCCTCGGGCGGCCGGACGGCGAGCTTCCGAAGCGGCTCGGGAAGGCGGCCGTACCCCCTCCTACCTGCCCGTCCGTGCCGCCGACACCACCACCCGGGCGAGTTCCGCGCGGCAGATGTCGCTGTGCGAGCGGACCACGTCCGCCGTGTCGACACTCACGCACCCGGAAGCCGGCACTCCGTCGCGCAGCACCGCCGCCAGCGGCCGTACGACCGTCCCGGGCACCGCATGGACGCCGTCGTGCCCGATCGCCGCCCAGCGCGGGTCGTCCGACCCGAGCAGGCCGGCGGCCCGGGTCAGCGACGCCGAGTCGCCCGCGAGCCGGGACGCCAGCGGGTAGAACACGCCGAGCGCCGTGTCGTGCCGCGAGTAGCAGGCCACCACGGGTCCCCGGACCCGGTTCTGCAGGTCCCGCAGCGCGCCCGCGCGCCCGGGGTCGTGCGGCAGCCTGGTCGCGAACGCGTAGTGCGAGAAGGCGCCCTGGAGCAGGGTCACGGAGGCGACCGGACGGGCCCCCGACGGCAGCCCCCTCAGCGCGTACGCGACGAGCCGGGCGCCCATGCTGTGACCGACCAGGTGGACGCGGACCCGGGGGGCGGCGCGGGCGACCTCGCCGAGCAGCGGCCCGAGGCCGGACTCGCCGACGCGACCGGCCCGCTTCTTCATCACGTAGTACGTGGCCTGCCGCAGGACCTCCCGGGCCCCCTTCCAGTACCGCCCGAGACCCGCCCGGAAGCCCTCCGCGGGGCCGAAGCCCCCGTTCGGGCCGGATCTCTCCACGACGCCGAAGCCCTCGTCCTGGCCCAAGCCCCCCGCGGCGCCGGCGTCCGCCTCCAAGGCCTCGGTGAACAGGGCGCACACCTCCAGCGGGTCCGCGACCAGGAACGCGGGCACCGGCTCCCGGGGACCGGCCGCGCCCGCCCGGCCGTCCCCGTCGACGGCCACGTCCGCCAGCTCCCGCAGCAGCGCGCCGAACTCGGCGAACGCCGCCTCGTCCGCCGGGGCCGTCGCGAGGAGTTCGGTGAGCCGGTCGAGGACCGGCTCCTTCTCCGGAAGGACCGTCACGAGGGCCCGGTAGTCGGGCACCGGCTCGCCGGTGAACATCATCGACGGCCAGATCACGCCCGCGTACCCGGCCTCGACACCGGGGGCCAGCAGACCGGGGAACGGCCCGAAGAAGTCGGAGCACAGCCGGGTGGCACCGGCAGGGGAGCTGTTCCACCCGTGCGCGAACACCACCAGGTCGGTGAGGCCCTGCCGGGCCAGAGCGGCGAGGGCCGCGGGCTGCCCCGCGGGCCCGTCGCCCTCCTTGTCGAAGGTGATCTCCCGGTACGGCTCCACACTCATCCCGGTCACGGCCCGACCCGCCCCTCTCCTCGAGGTGGCCGTCGCACCCGGACGCGCCCAGCGCGGGCGGCGGCTCAAGGGCCAGCATGCCCGCGCGTGGCCCCGGCCAGACCTCGACCGGGAGGCGTACCTTTTCGGACGGACCGTGGCCGAGTTCCGTACCGTCTCGGCCGGCCCGTCCGTGTCTCCCGCCTCAGCGGACGCGCGCCGCCGTGATCCGGGGGAAGTGGATCAGCAGGTCGTACGAGGTCGCGAGGCGCGCCTCGTGCACGGCGTCCGGCCAGGGGTACGCCGTCCCGATGCCGCGGGTCGGCCGGGCGGTGCCGAGCCAGTCGCGCGCGGCCGGTGTCGTGCGCCGCAGGTCCAGGTAGAACGCGCCGGGCGAGACCCGGTCCAGGGTGTGGGCGTTGCTGTCCGGACCCAGGGCGCCGACGGTGAAGGGCCGCAGCGGCTCGCCGGGTGCCTCGGTGTCGTGGGCGTTGAACGAGCCCTGCCCGAAGGAGGCGCCCACGCTCACGTAGTCCCGGCCGAGCGCGTCGCGCAGGAAGGCGCCCTGGATCCTCGGGTACTGGTCGGGCTTCGGGGTCTCGTAGCCGACGTGCCCGTTGTGCGCGGAGAGCACGATCCGGTCGCCGGTCTGCCGCTGCCACCACACGGTGTTCTCGGCCATCACCCGGTCGCGGTAGAGCATGGCCTGGGCGATCCCCGCGTCCGTGAACATGTCGTGGGCGTACTCGGTGCCGACCTGGGCGATGGCCCGGGCGTGCTGCACCGCCCACTGGGCCGCCTCACGCGCGCGGGGGTCCCGCGCGGGCCGCTGCCGCTCCAGGAGGGCGAGCGCCGTGTTCACGTCGGCGGCCATCCGCTGCCGCTCAGGGCGCGGCCTGGTCATGTACCCCTTCATCCAGTCCTCGACCGTGCCCGTGGGGCGCGAACCCCGGTACAGCTCCTCGAAGCGGGGGAGGAGGGCGGGGTGGACGCGGGCCACGTACGAGGTCACGCGGTCGAAGAGGTTCGCGCCCGCGTAGCCGAGGTCGTTGCCCATGAAGCGGACCTGGTGGTCGGGGTGGAGCTGGTTGTGCCGCCGCATCCAGCGGAAGAGGTCGAGGTACTCCTCGGTGTTCCAGAGTCGGTACGACTCCTGGAACTCGTCCCGCATGATCGCCCGGATGTCGCCGCGCCCGGTGCGCACCCACTCGTCGACGAGCAGCCCGGTGGACCAGTTGGCCTCCAGGGCGAAGGTGGTGAAGCCCTTGCGCTCCACCAGGTGCTCGAAGATCCGGTGCTTGGCGGTGAAGAACTCCGCCGAGCTGTGGGTGGCCTCGCCGACGCCGACGACCTTGGCCGAGCCGATCATCCGGTCGAGCGGGCGGAGATCGGTGAACGGCTCCGCCGTGCGGGCGAGTTCCCGTGCGGGATCGGGAGCGGCCGGGGGCCCGGCGGCCCCGGCGGCGGGCGCCAGGGAGCCGAGGCAGGCGGCCAGGAGGAGCCCGACGAGGGGCAGTCGGCGTCGTAAGAAGGAGCTGGATAGGTTCATGGGCCAAGCCTGGTCGGCGGGCCGCCGCCGGGACATCCCGCCCGCACCCCGGTCGATCATGGGGACAACCCCACCCGCCGCGACCGCCGCGGGGACGCTGAACACCGGCGCCGACCCCGCTCGGCGCCGACCCTCCCGGCGCCGCCGACCCCCCGGCTCCACGGCGACCGATCTCCGCGCCGACCGGCCTCAGCGGTAGACCAGGTACTCCCTCCGTACCGCCCGGAACGCCGCCAGGTCCGTCTGCCACGCCCCGACGACCTCGTCCACCCCGGCGCCCGCGTCGATCAGGGTCCGCACCCGCGTCGAACCCGTCAGCTTGTCGATCCAGTTGTCCGCCCGCCAGGCGAAGCCGGACCACGAGCTCCGGGCGGTGACCAGGAGCCCGATCCCGGCCCGTACCGGATCGAAGGACTCCCGGTCGTCGACGTGCAGCTGCACCCCGCCCACGGTCTTCCCCTGGAACTTGGAGAAGGTCGGCGCGAAGTACGCCTCGCGGAACCGGACGCCGGGCAGGCCGAGCGCGTTCGCCGCCTCCGCCCACCGCCGGTCGATCCCCTCCGCGCCGAGGAGTTCGAAGGGGCGGGTGGTGCCGCGGCCCTCGGAGAGGTTCGTCCCCTCGAAGAGGCAGGTGCCGGAGTAGACGAGCGCGGTCTCCGGCGTCGGCATGTTGGGGCTGGGCGGCACCCAGGGCAGTCCGGTGGCGTCGAAGAAGTCCGTGCGCCGCCAGCCCGTCATCCGTACGGTCTCCAGGGCGACCGGCGTGGCGAGGAACTCGCCGTTGAAGAGGCGGGCCAGCTCGGCCACCGTCATGCCGTGCGCCTGCGCGATCGGCTCGCGCCCGACGAAGGTGGCGAACGCCCGGTCCAGGACCGGGCCCAGCGCCGCCCGCCCGGTCACCGGGTTCGGCCGGTCGAGGACCACGAACCGCTTCCCGGCGAGCGCGGCGGCCGCCATGCAGTCGTACAGCGTCCAGATGTACGTGTAGAAGCGGGCGCCGGCGTCCTGGATGTCGAAGACGACCGTGTCCACGCCGGAGGCGGTGAAGACGTCCGCGAGCGGCTGCCCGCTCTTCAGGTACGTGTCGTAGACGGGCAGCCCGGTCGCCGGGTCGTCGTACCGCCCCTCGGAGCCGCCCGCCTGCGCGGTGCCCCGGAAGCCGTGCTCCGGGCCGAAGACGGCCACCAGGTCCACCCGTTCGTCGGCGTGCATCACGTCGACGATGTGCCGGGCGTCCCGGGTGACGCCGGTCGGGTTGGTGACGACACCGACGCGCTCCCCGGACAGCAGCGCGTACCCGTCGTCGGCGAGCCGCTCGAAACCGGTCCGCACGCGCGCGTGCCCGTGCTGCCGCTCCTCCGCCGACGCGGTGGGCGAGCCCGTCGCCGCCGTGGGGGCGCCGGCCGAAGCGGTCGGCGCGGTGGCCGCCACCGCCCCGAGCGCGCCTCCGGCGGCCAGCAGACTCCGTCGCGACAGGCCCATGCGAAACCTCCTCGATCGCCGTCCCCGGCCGGGGCGCGTGACATGGGCACGCACGCTAGCGGTCCTGACCGCCCACGGGAACGAGGCAAGCGGCCGACACTCTTCCGTCTTTCCATACCGACTGGTTAGTCTGTCCGCGTCCCGCAGGTCAGCACAGGTCATCACAGCGGCCGTCACAGGCCGCCGAGCGGAGGGGTGGGTCCATGAGCGAGGGCGCGAACCAGGTCCAGGGCGCCGGAGTCGTCGTCACGGGAGCGGGCGGAGGCATCGGCGCCGCCCTCGCGCGCCGGTTCGCGGCCGAGGGGGCCCGCGTCGTGGTCAACGACCTCGACCCCGTCCGCACCAAGGCGGTCGCCGAGGAGATCGGCGCCCTCGCCGTCCCCGGTGACGCCTCCGCCGTCGTCGAAGAGGCCCGCGAGGCCCTCGGCGGCACCGTCGACATCTGGTGCGCCAACGCCGGCCTCTCCTCGCCCGGCGACGCCTTCGCCGACGAGGACGTCTGGGCCGCCGCCTGGGACGTCAACGTGATGGCCCACGTCCGGGCGGCCCGCGCGCTGCTCCCCGACTGGCTGGAGCGCGGCAGCGGCCGCTTCGTCTCCACGGTCTCCGCCGCCGGGCTGCTCACCATGATCGGCGCGGCGCCGTACAGCGTCTCCAAGCACGGCGCGTACGCCTTCGCCGAATGGCTCTCCCTCACCTACCGGCACCGCGGCCTCGCCGTCCACGCGATCTGCCCGCAGGGCGTCCGTACGGACATGCTCACGGCCGCGGGAACGGCCGGCGAACTCGTCCTCGCCCCCACCGCCATCGAGCCCGAGGACGTCGCCGACGCCCTCCTCGACGCGATCTCCGCCGACCGCTTCCTCGTCCTGCCGCACCCCGAGGTGGCCGGCTACTACCGCAACCGGGCCACCGACCCGGAGCGCTGGCTCGGCACCATGAACCACGTCCAGCAGGCCTGGGAGACGGGCACGCGCTAGCCGGACCCGACCGGATGCGAAGATCTACCGGCGGGAACGCGTTCCCCTGACCGAAAACCATCAGCGAGTACGACCACTGAGAACGACCACCAAGGAAGGCGGCGGAGCATGGCCAGGACGACGGAAGGGAGCGGCACGCCCGTCCCCCAGAGGCTCCTCGCCGCCGCCACCCGGCTCTTCGCGGAGCGCGGGTACGACCGCACCTCCGTCCAGGAGATCGTCGAGGCCGCCGGGGTCACCAAGGGCGCGCTCTACCACTACTTCGGCTCCAAGGAGGACCTCCTCCAGGAGGTCTACTCACGGGTCCTGCGCCTCCAGCAGGAGCGCCTCGACGCCTTCGCGGACGCCGACGCGCCCGTCGAGGACCGGCTGCGCGACGCCGCCGCCGACGTCGTCGTCACCACCATCGAGAACCTCGACGACGCCGCCATCTTCTTCCGCTCCATGCACCACCTCAGCCCGGAGAAGAACAAGCAGGTCAGGTCGGAGCGGCGCCGCTACCACGAGCGGTTCCGCGCCCTGATCGAGGAGGGGCAGCGGGCCGGGGTGTTCTCCTCGGCGACCCCCGCCGACCTGGTCGTGGACTACCACTTCGGCTCGGTCCACCACCTCTCCACCTGGTACCGCCCGGACGGCCCGCTCACCCCCGAGCAGGTCGCCGGCCACCTCGCCGACCTCCTGCTCAGGGCCCTGCGGCCCTGAGGGCCGCAGGCGGGTGACCGGCCCGGCTCCTACAGGTACTTCTTCAGCTCCCGGCGTGCCAGTGACCGCTGGTGCACCTCGTCCGGGCCGTCGGCGAGCTTCAGCGTCCGCGCCGCCGCCCACAGTTCGGCCAGCGGGAAGTCCTGCGAGACCCCGCCCGCCCCGTGCGCCTGGACGGCCTTGTCGATGATGTCGACCACCGCGCGCGGGGTCGCGATCTTGATGGCCTGGATCTCGGTGTGCGCGCCGCGGTTGCCCACGGTGTCCATGAGCCAGGCCGTCTTGAGGACGAGGAGCCGCAGCTGCTCGATCTGCACCCGGGCGTCCGCGATCCAGTTCTGCACGACGCCCTGCTGGGCGATCGTCTTGCCGAAGGCCGTACGGGACACCGCCCGGCGGCACATCAGCTCGACGGCCCGCTCGGCCATGCCGATGAGCCGCATGCAGTGGTGGATGCGGCCGGGGCCGAGCCGGGCCTGGGCGATGGCGAAGCCGCCGCCCTCCTCGCCGATGAGGTGCGAGGCGGGGACGCGGACGTCGTCGAAGAGCACCTCGGCGTGGCCGCCGTGCGAGTGGTCCTCGTAGCCGTACACCTGCATCGCGCGCCGCACCTCGACGCCGGGGGTGTCGCGGGGTACGAGGATCATCGACTGCTGGCGGCGCGGGTCGGCGCCGTCGGGGTCGGTCTTGCCCATCACGATGAAGATCCCGCAGTGGGGGTTCATCGCCCCGGAGATGTACCACTTGCGTCCGGTGACGACGTACGCGTCGCCGTCCCGCCGGATCCGGGTCTCGATGTTGGTGGCGTCGGAGGAGGCGACCTCGGGCTCGGTCATCGCGAAGGCCGAGCGGATCTCGCCCGCGAGCAGGGGCTCCAGCCACTGCTTCTTCTGCGCCTCGTCGCCGAACTGGGCCAGCAGCTCCATGTTCCCGGTGTCGGGGGCGGCGCAGTTGAGGGCGGTGGGGGCCAGGTGCGGGCTGCGGCCGGTGATCTCGGCGAGCGGCGCGTACTGGAGGTTCGTCAGCCCGGCACCGTACTCCGCGTCCGGCAGGAAGAGGTTCCAGAGGCCCTGCCGCTTGGCCTCGGCCTTCAGCTCCTCCACGACCCGCGGGGTGTCCCACGGGGAGGCGAGCAGGGCGCGCTGCTCCTCGGCCGTCCGCTCGGCCGGGTACACGTGCTCGTCCATGAAGGCGAGCAGCTTCCCGCGGAGTTCCTCGGTGCGCGCGTCGTAAGCGAAGTCCATGGCGGTTCAGCCCTCCTGAAGGGTGGTCAGGCCGTGCTCGATGAAGACGGGGACGAGTTCGCCGATGCGGTCGAAGCCCGCGCCGACGGTCTGCCCGAGGGTCCAGCGGTAGTGGATGCCCTCCAGGATCACGGCGAGCTTGAACCAGGCGAAGGCGGTGTACCAGGCGAGGGCGGAGGTGTCGCGGCCCGAGCGGGCGGCGTAGCGCTCGACCAGTTCGGCGGCGGCCGGGTGCCCGGGGGCCGTCGCGGTGGTGGAGATGGGGGAGTCGGGCAGGTCGAGCGGCGTGCTGTACATGACGAGCAGGCCGAGGTCGGTCAGCGGGTCGCCGAGGGTCGACATCTCCCAGTCGAGGACGGCCCGGATGCGGTCGTCCCCGTCGATGAGGACGTTGTCGAGCCGGTAGTCGCCGTGGATCACGGTGGGCGCGGGCGAGACGGGCAGCGCACGGCCGAGGGCGGCGTGCAGCTCGTCGATCCCGGGGAGCTCGCGGCCGCGCGAGGCGTCGAGCTGCTTGCCCCAGCGGCGCAGCTGCCGGTCGAGGAAGCCCTCGGGGCGCCCGAAGTCGGCGAGCCCGACGGCGGCCGGGTCCACGGCGTGCAGGTCGACGAGGGTGTCGACCAGGCCGAGGGCGGCGGCGCGGGTGCGCTCGGGGCCGAGCGGGGCGAGTTCCGCCGCCGAGCGGTACGGAGTCCCTTCGACGAACTCCATGACGTAGAACGGCGCGCCCAGCACGGAGTCGTCCTCGCAGAGGAGCAGCGCCTCCGGCACGGGCACGTCCGTGGTGTGCAGGGCGCTGATGACGCGGTGCTCGCGGCGCATGTCGTGGGCGGTGGCGAGGACGTGGCCGAGCGGCGGCCGGCGGACGACCCAGCGGCCCGTGCCGTCGGTCACGACGTACGTCAGGTTCGACCGGCCGCCTTCGATCAGCCGGGCTTCGAGGGGGCCGGACACCAGGCCGGGGCGCTCGCGGTCGAGGAAGCGGCGCAGCTGCTCGGGGTCGAGGCCTGGCGGCGGGGCGGAACTCATTCGTGCGTACCTCCGGATCGGCTTCGGTCGGCGTTCATGATGACCGACCAGTCGGTATGTCGTCCAGGGGGGAGTCGTGAAACCGTGCACCGTCCTCTGGTCACCGATCCCATCCATGAATAGGGTTCACATATGGATGCGAAGCTGATCGTCGACGAAGTCCGGCTGACCCCGATCCTCATCTCCGACCCGCCTCTCCTCAACGTCCAGGGGGTTCACCAGCCGTATACGCCCCGGCTCGTGGTCGAGGTGATCACCCGGGGCGGGGTGAGCGGACTGGGGGAGACGTACGGTGACGGCGTCTACCTGGACCTGGCCCGCCCGCTGGCCGAGACGCTGCCGGGGCGATCGGTCACGGATGTGAACGCCTTGTTCGCGCTCGCGGAGGAGGCCGCGAACCCGGGCCGAAGCGCGGGCTCCGGCACCGGATCCGGCTCCGGCACGGGCACCGACGCCGGCACGGGCGCCCACTCCGCCACGGGCTCCGGCTCCGCTACGGGCACCGACGCCGGGATCGACGCCGGTGTCGACGCCGGCGGTCTCCGCGGCGTCCGTACCGCCGAGAAGCTCCGCCTCTCCGTCGTCTCCGCCTTCGAGACCGCGTGCCTCGACGCCCTCGGCAGGACCCTCGGTCTGCCCGTCCACGCCCTCCTGGGCGGCAAGGTCCGCGACTCGGTCGAGTACAGCGCCTACCTCTTCTACCGCTGGGCCACCCACCCCGGCGGCGGCCCCGTCGACGACTGGGGCGCGGCCCTCGACCCCGCCGGGATCGTCGCGCAGGCCCGCCGCTTCGACCGCGCGTACGGCTTCCGGTCCTTCAAGCTCAAGGGCGGGGTGTTCGCACCGGAGCAGGAGATCGCCGCGATCCGCGCCCTCGCCGAGGAGTTCCCCGGCCGTCCGCTCCGCCTCGACCCCAACGGCGCCTGGTCCGTGGAGACCTCCCTCGCCGTCGCACGCGAACTGGCGGACGTGCTGGAGTACCTGGAGGACCCGGCGAGCGGCACCGGGGCGATGGCCGAGATCGCCGCGGGCACCGAGGTCCCGCTCGCCACCAACATGTGCGTGACCACCTTCGAGGAGGTCCCGGAGGCCTTCGCGAAGGGGGCGGTACGGATCGTCCTCTGCGACCACCACTACTGGGGCGGCCTCGGGCGCACCCGTGAACTCGCCGCGCTCTGCCGGACGTACGGCGTGGGGCTGTCCATGCACTCCAACACCCACCTGGGCATCAGCCTCGCCGCCATGACCCAGGTCGCCGCCACCCTGCCCGAACTCCGCCACGCCTGCGACACCCACTACCCGTGGCAGACCGAGGACGTCGTCACCACCCGCCCCGTCTTCCGGGACGGCCGGCTCGCCGTCTCCGACGCCCCCGGCCTGGGCGTCGAACTGGACCGGGAGGCCCTGGCGACCCTGCACCGCCGCTGGCGGGAGGACGACGGGAGGTACCGGGACCGCGACGACGCGGCGGCGATGCGCGCGGCGAACCCGGAGTGGCGGCCCCGCCGTCGGTAGTCCCCGCCGCCCGCCCGAGGGCTACGCGTGGCAGGCCACCGGCACGCCCCCGTTCATCGCCGCCATGTCCCCGAACACCGCCACCGGATCCAGCGGCGACGTCTCCGGCAGGCCCGCCAGCTCCGCGTACGCCCGGTGCAGGTTGGCCACCAGGCGCTCGCTCTCCCGCCACGCGGCGAACTCGCCGAGCTCCGCCCGCCGTGCCGTCTCCAGCGGCGTCGCCCCCTTGGCGTACCCCTCCGCCGCGACCTCCCGCACCCAGAGCAGATAGCGCTCGGTCGCGTCGTACGCCGAGGGGTCGGTCACCCGGCCGTGCCCCGGGACCACCGTCGGCGCGTCGAGCGAGCGCAGCAGGTCGAGCGCCCGCAGCGACCCGGTCAGCGAACCCATCGGCAGGAACGGCGTCCCGCCGTGGAAGACCAGGTCGCCGGTGAAGACGACGCCCTGCTCGGGCAGGTGCACGATCGAGTCGCCCGACGTGTGCGCGGGCCCCGGGTGGATCACCCGTACCTCGATCCCGCCGACGTACAGAGTCATGCGCTCGCGGTACGTGACGGACGGCGCGACGATGTCGATCTTCCCGAAGTCGGTTCGGGGCCACAGCAGATGCAGCTGGTGCCCGGCCGCCAGCTGCTCGCTCCGGCAGTTCTCGTGGCCGACGATCCGCGCCTCCGGCAGGAACACCCCGTTGCCGTAGGTGTGGTCGCCGTGGTGGTGGGTGGAGACGATCGTCCCCGGCAGCGGAAGACCCGCCGCGAGGACCGCCTCCCGCAGCAGCCGCGCCCGGCGTTCCGTGGCGGCGGTGTCGACGAGCAGCGACTCGCGCGGGTCGCCGAGGAAGCCGGCGTTGTTCAGGCACCAGCCGCCGTCGGGCTGGAGGAAGGCGTGGACGTTCGGCGCGAGCGTGACCACATGGGGAGCGCGGGCGTCGTGGGACTCGGTGGTGGCGGACATGGGCAGGGATTCCCCCGGTGGTGAGGCGTGAGTGCCTGATCGGACAGGGAGGAGTCTCCCCGGCTTGCGGGCCGACAGCACTGCGTCGAGGGTCGGAGTATGAAGGCGATCAGCTACCGCCGGTACGGCGGCCCCGAGGTCCTGGAGTACGGCGAGCTGCCCGATCCCAAGATCGGCCCCGACGCGGTGCTGGTCAAGGTGCGGGCCGCCGCGGTCAACCCGGTCGACTGGAAGTGCCAGGCCGGGTACCTCGACGGGATGATGGACGCGGTCTTCCCCGTGATCCCCGGCTGGGACGTCTCCGGTGTCGTCGTCCGGCCCGGGGTCTCCGTCACCGAGTTCGCCGAGGGCGACGAGGTCATGGGATACGTCCGGGAGGACTTCCTCTCCCGGGGCACCTTCGCGGAGTACGTCGCCGCCCCCGTCCGCACCCTCGCCCGCAAGCCGCGCTCGGTCGGCTTCGAGGAGTCCGCGGCCCTGCCGCTCGTCGGCCTCACCGCCTACCAGGCGCTCCACCAGCCCCTCGCGGTCGGCCCCGGCGACACCGTCCTCGTGCACGCGGCGGCCGGCGGGGTCGGATCCATGGGCGTGCAGATCGCCCGCCACCTCGGCTGCCGGGTCATCGGCGCGGCGCGGGAGGCAGGCCTCGAACGGGTCGCGGAGCTCGGCGCCGAACCGGTCGTCTACGACGAGGCGACCTTCGCCGAGCAGGTCCGCACCCTCGCCCCACAGGGCGTGGACGCCGTCCTCGACACCATCGGCGGACCGTTCCTGCGGATCTCCGCCGGACTGCTCGCGGCCGGCGGCCGGCTCGCCTCCATCGCCGACGGCGAGGTCCTCGCCCTCGGCGGCCGCTACTTCTGGGTCCGCCCCGACCCGGTCGACCTCGCGGCCCTCGCGGACCTGGTCGACGACGGCGTGCTCTCCGTACGGGTGGCCAGGACGTTCCCCCTGGAGCAGGCGGCCGACGCGCAGCGCGCCAACGCCGCGGGCGGCCTGAACGGCAAGGTCGTCGTCACCGTCCCCTGATCCGCCGGCCCGGCCGGCAGGAACCGAAGGAGACGGCCCAGGGCGGGCGAGTCACCAGATCATCGCCGCCCCGAAGACGGCGAGCGCGACCGTGCAGCCGGCCGCGAGCAGCGCGCCCCGGCGGGAGAGGGCCTGCGGCCGGGCCGGGCTCAGGGAGCGGATCCGGCGGTGGGCGACGGCCAGGAACCCGATCCACACGAGCGCCGACAGCGCGAGCCCGGTGATCCCCACGGCCGTGATCTCGTCGCTCACGGCCAGCTTCACGGCGAGGACCGCCACCACCGTGCACGACAGGGTCGTCCGCCGCCACGCGAGCCGGGTCCGTTCCGGCTGGAGCCCGGGATCACGCGCGTCGGTCCCGGAGGCGGCCTCCGTCACCGCCCCGCCCAGCCGAAGAGCACGACCACCACCATCGCGACCGCCACCACGGCCACGACCAGACTCAGCACCGCCGGGAAGCGGGACCCCGGCAGATCCTCGCCGCGCCGCATGGCCCGCTCGCAGCGCACCCAGTGGTTCACCGCCCGCAGCGCGCACAGCACGCCGGCGGCGAGCAGCGCGAGCGCGAGCCCGACCCGGACGCCCCAGCGCAGGTCCGGCAGGAACTGGTCGACGGCGAAACCGCCGCCGACGAGGGCGAGCGCGGTCCGGATCCAGGCCAGGAACGTCCGCTCGTTGGCGAGGGAGAACCGGTAGTCCGGGGTGTCCCCCTCGTCCCGGATCCGCTGCGGTGCGAACCACAGCCGCAGGCTCTGTACGAAATCGCTCACACGCGCACCCTAACGTTCGAGTGATCAGCCCGCCGGGCGCCCAGGGGCCGATGACCGCCGGGCGCCCAGCGCCCACCGGCCGCCCGGCGTCCCGCGCCCACCGGGCCCCGGCCCTCGCGCGTGGTTCAGCCCGCGGGGTGCGCCTCGCCCGCCCCGTGCTTCCGGAGCCGCTCGTACGCCGCGAGCCCGTCCGGCACCCACGCCCAGTCGCCGATCCGCGCCGCCAGCTCCTCCTCCGTCAGGAAGGAGTGCCAGGCGACCTCCTCCGCCTGCGGATCCACCGGCAGGTCGCACCGCACCTCGTAGACCGCCGACCACCACTTGCCGGCCACGCCCGCGGAGTCGTACAGGAAGGTCAGGACGGGCTCGGGCCGGGGCAGGCCCCGTACTCCCAGCTCCTCCTCGGCCTCTCGCAGCGCGGCCTCGTCGTAGGACTCGCCCGCGCCGACGACCCCGCCGACGAACATGTCGTACATCGACGGGAAGACCAGCTTCGTCGGCGTCCTGCGGTGCACGAAGATCCGGCCCTCGGCGTCCCGGACCCGGATGAAGACGCAGCGATGGATCAGACCCCGCGCGTACACCTCACCGCGCGGGGCCTGCCCGATCACCCGGTCGTGCTCGTCGACGACATCGAGAATCTCTTCAGCGGCGCTCATCCCGCCATCCAAGCAAACCGCGGGGGCCGCCGGGCCCGCCGGGCCGCGACCGGCGGGATCACCGTCCCGTCACTGCCGCCTCACTGCCCCATCACGTACTTGACCGTCGGCCCGGTGGTCCAGCCGCCGTCCACCGCCAGCTCCGCGCCCGTCACGTAGGAGGCGGCGTCCGACAGCAGGAAGACGACCGCGCCGGCGATCTCGTCGGCCTCGCCGACCCGGCCCATCGGCGTGTTCGGGTACTTGCCCTCGCCGCGCTCGATGCCCACGGAGGCCGTCATCGGGGTGTACGTCATGCCCGGGTGGACCGAGTTGACGCGGATCCCCGCGGTACCGAGTTCCACCGCGCCGATCTTCGTCAGCCCGCGCACACCCCACTTGGAGGCACCGTATCCGGCGGTCAGGGCGAGGCCCATCAGGCCCGCGGCCGAGGAGATGTTGACGATGGAGCCGCCGCCGGCCTCCTTCATCGCCGGTATCGCGGCCTTCATGCCGATGAAGACACCCGTCAGGTTGATGTCGAGGACCTTGCGGAAGTGCTCGACGGACTCGGTCTCGAGGAACGCGCCGGTGGAGATGCCCGCGTTGTTCACCAGGCCGTGCAGCCCGCCGAACTCCGCCACGGCGTACGCGACGGCCGCCGCCCACTCCTCCTCGGAGGTCACGTCGTGGTGGACGTACCGCGCCCGCTCGCCGAGTGCCTCGGCGGTCGCCCGGCCCTCCTCGTCGAGCACGTCGGTGACGACGACGTTCGCGCCGGCCGCGACCGCCTGCTTGGCGGCCTCGGCGCCGAGGCCGCGGGCGCCGCCGGTGATGAGGACGGTCCTGCCGGTGAGGTCGTTCATGAAGGGTCCTTTCGGGGGAGATGCGCCTGCTCCGGCTGTGCGGCACGCAGCAGGGCGGTGGTGGTCTCGACGAGGTCGGCGAGGAAGAGCCCCTCACCGGTGAGGGGTTCGGTGCCGTCGAGGTACTGCCGGGCCCGGTCCGCCATCGCCGCGCCCACCACGGTCAGCGCCAGGTCGAGGCGCTCGAGGAGCAGGGGCTCGGGCAGGCCGTCGGCGGCGAGCCGGTCCGCGATCCGCTCGATCAGACGCCAGTAGCCGGTGCCGGCGAGCGTGGGGTGCGGGGTCCGGGCGCGCACGCCGCTCTCGTGGCTGAGCTGCGCGGAGATCCGCAGGCAGCGGCGGCCCCGGTCGGTGCGCAGCTCGCTGGCCTCGGCCGTGACGAGGGCGCCGACCAGGGCGTGGGTCTCGTCGGGGGCGGCGGTGAGCAGCGGGGCGAGCACGCTTTCGGTGCGCGCTTGACGGCCGGCCATCACGGCGTCGAGCAGCCCGGCGCGCGAGCCGAAGTGGTACTGCACCGCGGAGGGGTTGGCCTGCCCCGCGCGGCTCACGATGTCCCGCAGCTGGGCGCCGTGGACGCCCTGGGCGGCGAAGAGCTCCTCCGCCGCGCGGATCAGTCTGTCCCGGGTCTCGGGCCCCGATGTCCTCGCCATGCATTCATATTAATGCTCGGCATTAGGAAACGGGAGGGGGGTGGGAGTCGCGGCGGAACGGCGAAAAGGTTGACTCGATACATCCGTGTATCCAAGATGCGGTCCATGTCCTACGACGCAGATGTGATCGTGATCGGGGCGGGCCTCGCCGGCCTCGTCGCCACCGCCGAGCTGGTCGACGCCGGCCGCACCGTGATCCTCCTCGACCAGGAGCCCGAACAGTCCCTCGGCGGCCAGGCCCACTGGTCCTTCGGCGGCCTCTTCCTCGTCGACTCGCCCGAGCAGCGCCGGATGCGCGTCAAGGACAGCCACGCCCTCGCCCTCCAGGACTGGTACGGCACCGCCGGCTTCGACCGGACCGAGGACCACTGGCCGAAGAAGTGGGCCGAGGCGTACGTCGACTTCGCCGCCGGCGAGAAGCGCTCCTGGCTCCACGCGCGCGGGGTGCGGTTCTTCCCCGTCGTCGGCTGGGCCGAGCGCGGCGGCTACGACGCCAACGGCCACGGCAACTCCGTCCCCCGCTTCCACATCACCTGGGGTACGGGCCCCGGCCTCGTCGCCCCCTTCGAGCGGAAGGTCCGCGAGGGCGTCGCCCGGGGCCTCGTCCAGCTCCGCTTCCGCCACCGGGTCACCGCCCTCGGCCGCACCGCCGGAGCCGTCGACACCGTCACCGGCGAGATCCTGGAACCCTCCGCGGCCGAGCGCGGCACCGCCAGCACCCGCACGGCCACCGGCGCCTTCGAACTGCGCGCCCAGGCGGTGATCGTCACCTCCGGCGGCATCGGCGGCAACCACGAGCTCGTCCGCGCCCAGTGGCCCGAGCGGCTGGGCACCCCGCCCGCCAAGCTGCTCTCCGGCGTCCCCGCCCACGTCGACGGCCTGATGCTCGGCATCGCCGAGAAGGCCGGCGCCAGCCACATCAACCGCGACCGGATGTGGCACTACACCGAGGGCATCGAGAACTGGAACCCGATCTGGGCCAGGCACGGCATCCGCATCCTCCCCGGGCCGTCCTCGCTCTGGCTGGACGCGACCGGCAAGCGGCTGTCCGTCCCGCTCTTCCCCGGCTTCGACACCCTCGGCACCCTCGAACACATCATGCGGACCGGCCACGACCACACCTGGTTCGTCCTCGACAAGCGGATCATCGGCAAGGAGTTCGCCCTCTCCGGCTCCGAGCAGAACCCCGACCTGACCGGCAAGTCGGTCCGCGACGTCATCGGCCGCGCCCGCGCCGACGTGCCGGGCCCTGTCCAGGCGTTCATGGACAAGGGCGCAGACTTCGTCGTGGAGAACGACCTTCCGGCCCTCGTGCGGGGCATGAACGCACTCACCGACGAGCCCCTCATCGACGAGGACGCCCTCCGCCGGGAGATCACCGCCCGCGACCGCGAGATCGCCAACCCCTTCACCAAGGACCTCCAGGTCACGGCGATCCGCGGCGCGCGCAAGTACCTCGGCGACAAGCTGATCCGCACGGCGGCCCCGCACCGCATCCTCGACCCCGCGGCGGGCCCGCTGATCGCCGTCCGCCTCAACATCCTGACCCGCAAGTCCCTCGGCGGCCTGGAGACCGACCTCGACTCCCGCGTCCTCACGGAGGGCGGCGAGCCCCTGGAGGGCCTGTACGCGGCGGGCGAGGCGGCCGGCTTCGGCGGCGGCGGGGTCCACGGCTACCGCTCCCTGGAAGGCACCTTCCTCGGCGGCTGCATCTTCTCGGGCCGCGCGGCGGGCCGGGCGGCGGCGAAGGCGGTGGGCTGAGGCCCCGGCTCAGGACTCCTGGCTCCCGGCTCAGGGACCAGGGCTCACGGCTCAGGGACCAGGGCTCCCGGCTCAGGACTCCCGGACCGCCTCCACCACCCTGAACCGCTCCACCACCACCATCGTCGTGTCGTCCACCACGAACCCGGGGTCCCCCAGTCCCTCCCGCATCTCCGCGCTGTGCCAGAACCGTTCGTGCGCCGCGCGCCAGTCCGCGACCGACAGGAAGCCCTCGCCCTCGTCGAGCGCGAGCCGCAGGTCCGCGCTGCCCAGGGGCAGGACCTCGACCTCCGTGATCTCCACGACCGCCACCTCGCGGCCGTCCGAGTCGATCAGGGCCGAGCGCTCGCCCGCCTCCGGCAGCTCCTCGTTCTCGACCTCGTACTCCACGAGGAGCCCTGTCGTGGCGGTCTTCTCGCCGGAGAGGACCGCCGCGACGAGCCGGTCCCGCAGGGGGCCGGGGAAGGCGAGGAGGAAGGGCTTCAGCGCGTGAGGGCCGGTCATGGCCGACAGTCTGTCAGCCGTGACCGGCCCTCGGAGCCGTATCGGAGGCGCCGGGCTACAACACCAGCGACAGCAGCAGCACGAAGCCGATGCCCACGACGGAGATGATCGTCTCCATCACCGACCAGGTCTTGATCGTCTGGCCGACGGTCATGCCGAAGTACTCCTTCACCAGCCAGAACCCGGCGTCGTTGACGTGGCTGAAGAAGAGCGAACCCGCGCCGATCGCGAGCACGAGCAGCGCCGTCTCGGTCGTCGACATGCCCGCCGCCAGCGGAGCCACGAGCCCCGCCGCCGAGATCGTCGCCACGGTCGCGGAACCCGTCGCCAGGCGGATCGCGACGGCGATCAGCCAGGCGAGCAGCAGGGCCGGGATGGACCAGTTCTCGGAGAAGTCCAGGATCATCTGGCCGACGCCGATGTCGATCAGGGTCTGCTTGAAGCCGCCCCCCGCGCCGACGATCAGCAGCACGCCCGCGATCGGGGCGAGCGACTTCTCGACGGTCGTGGACAGCCGCTCCTTGGTGAAGCCGGCCGCGCGGCCCAGGGTGAACATGCCGACGATGACGGCGGCGAGGAGGGCGATCAGCGGGGAGCCGATGACGTCGGTGACCTTCTGGACGCCGTTCTCCGGGTCGTCGACGACGATGTCGACGAGCGCCTTCACCAGCATGAGGACGACGGGCAGCATGACGGTCGCGACGGTGACGCCGAAGCCGGGGCGCTTCTCCAGGTCCTCGGAGGGGCGCGTCGGGATCATGTTCTCGGGGGCCGGGATGTCGACCCAGCGGGCCGCGTACCGGGCGAACAGCGGACCGGCGATGATCACGGTCGGTATCGCGACGACGAGGCCGAGGGCCAGGGTGACGCCCAGGTTGGCGCCGACCGCGTCGATGGCGACGAGCGGGCCGGGGTGCGGCGGGATGAGGCCGTGCATCACGGAGAGGCCGGCGAGGGCCGGGATGCCGATCCGCATCAGGGAGTAGTTGCCGCGCTTGGCGACGAGCAGCACCACCGGGATCAGCAGCACGATGCCGACCTCGAAGAAGAGCGGCAGACCGATCACCGAGGCGATCAGGACCATGGCCCAGGGCATCGCCCGGCCGCTCGCCTTCGCGAGGATCGTGTCGACGATCTGGTCGGCGCCGCCCGAGTCGGCGAGCAGCTTGCCGAGGATCGCGCCGAGCGCGATCAGGACGCCCACGCCGGCCACGGTGTTGCCGAGGCCCGTGGTGAAGGACTTGATGGTGTCCGCGAGCGGCGCACCGGCGAACGCGCCGAGGGCGAGCGACCCGATGGTCAGCGCCAGGAAGGCGTGCAGCTTGAACTTGGTGATGAGCACGACGATGACGGCGATGCCGGCGAGTACGGCGATGCCGAGCTGGGCGTTGCCTGCCGAGGTGATCGGTTCGGCGGCGTCCGCTGCCAGGATCTCGACGCTGAGACTGGTCACGGTGGTGTCCTTCGTACGAGCGGGGGGAACGGGACGGGGACGGGGACGGGGACGGGAGGGGGATCAGCCGGCGAGGCCGCGCAGCGCGGCGGCGGCCCGGGCGGCGATCTCCTCGGGGGTGCCGGAGACGTCGACGGCGACGCCGGCCTCGTCCTCCTGCAGCGGCTGCAGGGTGGCGAACTGGGAGTCGAGGAGCGCCGTCGGCATGAAGTGGCCCTTGCGGGCCCCCATGCGCTGCTCGATCAGCTCCCGGTCGCCGGTCAGATGGAGGAAGACCACACCGGGGGCCGCCGCGCGGAGCCGGTCCCGGTAGCTGCGCTTCAGCGCGGAGCTGCTCACCACACCGCCGAGCCCGGCCCGGTCGTGCGCCCAGGCGCCGATGGCGTCCAGCCACGGCGCGCGGTCGCTGTCGTCCAGGGGGGTGCCGGCCGACATCTTGGCCACGTTCGCCGCCGGGTGGAAGTCGTCGCCCTCGGCGTAGGGGAGGCCGAGGGCGTCGGCGACCAGCGGGCCGATCGTGGTCTTCCCGGTCCCGGCGACGCCCATCACGACGACGACCGTCGTCGTTCCGGGCTGGGGGGTGGTGCTCATGGGTGGTGCCTCGCTGTCTTCTTCGACATCGATCCGTCGCGCCCATGAAACCCATTGGGTACGACGTATTCAAGAGGCTGTGACATAAAAGTAGTACTTTTAATTCCCGATGTGATCATCCCCGCGAGCGCGCATAGGCTTGCCACCATGACGACACCGGCCCAGGGGCTTCACTCGCAGGTCCTCGCCACCCTGGGTCTCGCGATCACCGCGGGGGAGTACCCGCCGGGCACCGTGCTGCGCACCGACGAGCTCGCCCAGCGCTTCGACGTGTCCAGGACGGTGGTCCGGGAGGTCGTCCGCGTCCTGGAGTCCATGCACCTCGTCGAGTCCCGTCGCCGCGTCGGCGTGACCGTCCTCCCCATCGCCGGCTGGAACGTGTACGACCCCCAGGTCATCCGCTGGCGGCTGGCCGGCGCCGACCGGCCCCGCCAGCTCCGCTCGCTCACCGTGCTCCGCTCGGCCGTCGAGCCCGTCGCCGCCGGCCTGGCCGCCGAGAACGCCACCCCCGAGCAGTGCCGCGAGCTCACCGAGCACGCCCTCGGCATGGTCGCCACCTCGCGCGGCCGGCGCCTGGAGGAGTACCTCGTCCACGACATCGCCTTCCACCGGGTCGTGCTCAACGCCTCGGGGAACGAGATGTTCGCCCGCCTCGGCGACGTCGTCGCCGAGGTCCTCACCGGCCGCACCCACCACCACGTGATGTTCGAGGACCCCGACCCGGCCGCCGTGACCCTCCACGTCCAGGTCGCCGAGGCCGTACGGGAGCGGGACGCGGCCCGCGCGGAGGAGCTCACCCGGCAGATCGCGGTCGGCGCCCTCCAGGAGCTGGACGTCCTCGCCCCGTAGGTGTCCGCCAGGCCCAATCAAGACACTGCCAAGCTCTGAACTAGCTCAAATACGGGCGTTCAGTGACATGCGCCACAGTCATTTGCCGCTCCTTGCCGTGAGGATGTGCGCTGGCCGTGCCGGGGTGACCCCCCACCAGGCACGGCCGGGTACCGCACAGCCCCCTCACGAAGGCGAACCAGTCCATGAGTGACCGCGTCATCGCGGCCGACCCGCTGTCCGCCGCCACGGCGAACCCGGCCGCCCCCCACGTCGACGCCGGCGACGCCGGATACCGCAAGGACCTCAAGTCCCGCCACATCAACATGATCGCCATCGGCGGCGCGATCGGCACCGGCCTCTTCCTGGGCGCCGGCGGCCGGATGGCCCAGGCGGGCCCCTCCCTCTTCATCGCGTACGCGGTCTGCGGCGTCTTCGCCTTCTTCGTCGTGCGGGCCCTCGGCGAGCTCGTGCTCTACCGCCCCTCGTCCGGCGCCTTCGTCTCCTACGCCCGTGAGTTCATGGGCGAGAAGGGCGCCTACACGGCCGGCTGGCTGTACTTCCTCAACTGGTCGACCACCGCCGTCGCCGACATCACCGCGGCCGCGACCTACGCCCACTTCTGGTCGATGTTCAGCGACGTCCCGCAGTGGATCCTCGCGCTGATCGCCCTCGCGGTCGTCCTCGCCGCCAACCTCATCTCCGTGAAGTACTTCGGCGAGATGGAGTTCTGGTTCGCGATCATCAAGGTGGGCGCGCTCGTCGCCTTCATGCTGATCGGCATCTTCCTCATCGTGACCTCCCACGACGTCGGCGGCAGCACCCCGGGCCTCGCGAACATCACCGACAACGGCGGCATCTTCCCCAACGGCATGATGCCGATGCTGCTGCTCATCCAGGGCGTCGTGTTCGCCTACGCCTCCGTCGAACTGTGCGGCGTCGCCGCGGGCGAGACCGAGAACCCCGAGAAGATCATGCCGAAGGCGATCAACTCGATCATGTGGCGCGTGGGCCTCTTCTACGTCGGCTCCGTCGTCCTGCTCGCGCTGATCCTCCCGTACACCGCGTACTCCGGCGACCAGAGCCCCTTCGTCACCGTCTTCGACAAGCTGGGCATCCCCGGCGCCGCCGGCGTGATGAACCTCGTCGTCCTCACGGCCGCGCTCTCCAGCCTCAACTCGGGCCTCTACTCCACCGGCCGCATCCTGCGCTCCATGTCGCTCTCCGGCTCCGCGCCGAAGTTCACCGGCGTCATGAACAAGGGCGGCGTCCCCTACGGCGGCATCCTGCTCACCGCCGCCTTCGGCGTCATGGGCGTCGCGCTCAACTACGTGATGCCCGGCGAGGCCTTCGAACTGGTCCTCAACTTCGCCTCCATCGGCATCATCGGCACCTGGGCCATGATCATGGTCTGCTCGCTCCTGTTCTGGCGCAACGCCCAGGAGGGCAAGCTGTCCCGCCCCGGCTACAAGCTGCCCTGGGCCCCGTACACCCAGATCGTGACGCTCGTCTTCCTCGGCTCCGTCCTCGTCCTCATGTGGATGGACGGCGGCATCAGCCGCACCACCGTCAACTGTCTGCCGCTCATCGCGGCGGCCCTGGTCGGCGGCTGGTTCCTCGTCCGCAAGCGGGTCCGTACGACCGCCGCGGCGAACCGCGGCTGACCTCCCCCCACGGGAACGGCGAGACCCCCGCAGGCACGGCCTGCGGGGGTCTCGCCTTTTGTCAGGAGATAGTGGTACGCAAGAGCCTTACAAGATCCGGTCGGAGGAAGGGAAGTTCGCGATGCCGCAGCACGTCCAGGGGGTCATCGCCCCCGGCAGGAACGAACCGGTACGGGTCGAGACGATCGTGATCCCCGATCCCGGCCCCGGCGAGGCCGTCGTGAAGATCCAGGCCTGTGGCGTCTGCCACACCGATCTCCACTACAAGCAGGGCGCGATCAACGACGAGTTCCCCTTCCTGCTCGGCCACGAGGCCGCCGGAATCGTCGAGTCGGTCGGCGAGGGCGTCACCGACGTCGAGCCCGGCGACTTCGTGATCCTCAACTGGCGCGCGGTGTGCGGCCAGTGCCGCGCCTGTCTGCGCGGCCGCCCCTGGTACTGCTTCGACACCCACAACGCCAAGCAGCGGATGACCCTGCTCGACGGCACGGAGCTGTCCCCGGCCCTCGGCATCGGCGCCTTCGCCGAGAAGACCCTCGTCGCCTCCGGCCAGTGCACCAAGGTCGACCCCGCCGTCGCCCCCGAGGTCGCGGGCCTCCTCGGCTGCGGCGTGATGGCCGGCATCGGCGCCGCGATCAACACCGGGAACGTCGGCCGCGGCGACACCGTCGCCGTCATCGGCTGCGGCGGCGTCGGCGACGCGGCGGTCGTCGGCTCCCGCCTCGCCGGAGCCGCGAAGATCATCGCCGTCGACATCGACGACCGGAAGCTGGAGACGGCGAAGGCGATGGGCGCCACCCACACCGTCAACTCCCGCTCCACCGACCCCGTCGAAGCGATCCGCGAGCTCACCGGGGGCTTCGGCGCCGACGTCGTCATCGAGGCCGTCGGCCGCCCCGAGACCTACCAGCAGGCCTTCTACGCCCGCGACCTCGCCGGCACCGTCGTCCTCGTCGGCGTCCCCACCCCCGAGATGAAGCTGGAGCTCCCGCTCCTCGACGTCTTCGGCCGCGGCGGCGCGCTCAAGTCCTCCTGGTACGGCGACTGCCTGCCCTCCCGCGACTTCCCGATGCTCGTCGACCTGCACCAGCAGGGCCGCATCGACCTCGCCGCCTTCGTCACCGAGACCATCGGCCTCGGCGACGTCGAGAAGGCCTTCGGCCGCATGCACGAGGGCGACGTCCTGCGCTCGGTGGTGGTGTTCTGATGGCCGCCCGCATCGACCACCTCGTCACCTCCGGCACCTTCAGCCTCGACGGCGGCACCTGGGACGTCGACAACAACGTCTGGATCGTCGGCGACGACAGCGAGGCGATCGTCATCGACGCCGCCCACGACGCCGAGGCCATCCTCGCCGCCCTCGACGGCCGCGCCCTGCGCGCCATCGTCTGCACCCACGCCCACAACGACCACATCGACGCGGCCCCGGCGCTCGCGGCCGCCACCGGCGCCCGCATCCTGCTCCACTCGGCCGACCAGCCGCTGTGGAAGCAGACCCACCCCGACCACAGCCCCGACGGCGAACTCGCCGACGGCCAGGTCCTCACCATCGCCGGCACCGACCTCACGGTCCTGCACACCCCAGGTCACGCCCCCGGCGGCATCTGCCTGTACGCCCCCGACCTGGGCACGGTCTTCACCGGCGACACCCTCTTCCAGGGCGGCCCCGGCGCCACCGGCCGGTCCTTCTCGGACTTCCCGACGATCGTGGACTCGATCCGCGAGAAGCTCCTCACCCTCCCGCCGGAGACGGTGGTCCGCACCGGCCACGGCGACAGCACCACGATCGGCGCCGAGGCCCCGCACCTCCAGGAATGGATCAACCGAGGCCACTGAGAGCCGACCGGCTCTCGAAACGCCTCTCGACACCCGTGAACGGGTCGGTGAACTCCAGCGTCCGCGCCAGCAGTTGCAGCGGACGCCGGAAGTCCTCCGGCCCGTCCTCACGGACCACCGGATAGATCGGATCGTGCAGGATCGGCAGCCCCAGCGCGTTCATGTGCACCCGCAGCTGATGCGTCCGCCCGGTCTCCGGCACCAGCCGGTACCGCCCGAGCCCGCCCCGCCGCTCCACGAGCGCGATCCGGCTCTCGCTGTTCGGCTCGCCCGGCACCTCCCGGGCGGCCATCACCCCGCGCTCCTTCTCGATCCGGCTGCGCACCGTCACCGGCAGCCCCACCGCCGGGTCGTACGGCGCCACCGCCTCGTACTCCTTGCGCACCAGCCGGTCCCGGAACAGCGTCTGGTACGCCCCCCGGTCCTCCGGACGTACGACACAGAGCACCAGGCCCGCCGTCAGCCGGTCGAGCCGGTGCGCGGGCTGCAGCGACGGGAGCCCCAGCTCCCGCCGCAGCCGCGCGAGCGCGGTCTCCGTGACGTGCCGCCCCCGGGGCATGGTGGCGAGGAAGTGCGGCTTGTCCGCGACGACGATCCGCTCGTCCCGGTGGACCACCCCGACGGGGAACGGCACCGGCTCCTCCACCGGAAAGTCCCGGTGGAACCAGAGGTACCTGCCCGCGGTGTACGGATCGCCCCCGGCCGCCGGCCCGTCGACCCCGACGAACCGGCCCTCACCGAGCATCTCCTCGACCCGCCCGGCACCGACGGCCACCCCGTACCGGTCGACCAGGTACTCCTGCACGGTCGCCCAGGCCCCGCCCGGATCCTCCGGCAGCCGCAGCCGCACGGGATCGATCCCGTCCCGCTGCGGCAACGGCGCGACCGGCGCCTTCGCTCTCCGTCTCACGGCTCCGCCTCGTGACTGCGCGTACTCATGCCGAAAGTCCCGGTCGATGAGATCGACCGGGACTTCCTGTGGTGTCCGAGGGGGGACTTGAACCCCCACGCCCGATAAAGGGCACTAGCACCTCAAGCTAGCGCGTCTGCCATTCCGCCACCCGGACAAGGTGTCTGTCTTCCTGGCCGCTGGGCCCTTCCGACGAGGAAAACCATAGCAAACATTCGGGGTGGTCGATCACCACCCCAGGTCGCCCCCGTCATGTGACAGCCGCATGTCGGCCGAGGGCCGCCCTTGGGCGGGGAGGGGGGCACGCGGGAGGATGGGGGGAGGACCGAAGCAATCACGTGGGGCACGTAGTGGGAGGAAGCAGCGTGAGCGAGTCGAACACGGGTCGAGGCGGCAGCGCCGAGACCGCCGAGAACGAGGTCGTGGACCTCTGTCGCGACCTCATCCGCATCGACACCAGCAACTACGGCGACCACTCCGGGCCGGGCGAGCGGGCGGCGGCGGAGTACATCGCCGAGAAGCTCGCGGAGGTCGGACTCGAACCCAAGATCATCGAGTCGCACAAGGGGCGGGCCTCCACCGTCGCCCGCATCGAGGGCGAGGACCCGTCGCGGCCGGCCCTGCTCATCCACGGCCACACCGACGTCGTCCCGGCCAACGCCGAGGACTGGACCCACCACCCCTTCTCCGGGGAGATCGCCGACGGCTGCGTCTGGGGCCGCGGCGCCGTCGACATGAAGGACATGGACGCGATGACCCTCGCGGTCGTCCGGGACCGGCTGCGCAGCGGCCGCAAGCCCCCGCGCGACATCGTCCTCGCCTTCCTCGCCGACGAGGAGGCCGGCGGCACCTACGGCGCCCGGCACCTGGTCGACAAGCACCGGGACCTCTTCGACGGGGTCGACGAGGCCATCGGCGAGGTCGGCGGCTTCTCCTTCACCGTGAACGAGAACCTGCGGCTCTACCTGGTCGAGACCGCCCAGAAGGGCATGCACTGGATGCGGCTGACCGTCGAGGGCACGGCCGGCCACGGCTCGATGACCAACGACGACAACGCCATCACCGAGCTCTGCGAGGCCGTCGGCCGGCTCGGCCGCCACCAGTGGCCGGTACGGGTCACCAAGACCGTCCGCTCCTTCCTGGACGAGCTCTCCGACGCGCTGGGCACCCCGCTCGACCCCGAGGACATGGACGGCACCCTCGCCAAGCTCGGCGGCATCGCCAAGATGGTCGGCGCCACCCTGCGGAACTCGGCCGCCCCCACCATGCTCGGCGCCGGCTACAAGGTGAACGTGATCCCCGGCCAGGCCACCGCGCACGTCGACGGCCGCTTCCTGCCCGGATACGAGCAGGAGTTCCTCGCCGACCTCGACCGGATCCTCGGACCGAACGTGAAGCGCGAGGACGTCCACGGCGACAAGGCCCTGGAGACCAGCTTCGACGGTGCCCTGGTCGACGCCATGCAGCTGGCGCTGCGCGCCGAGGACCCGATCGCCCGCGCCGTGCCGTACATGCTGTCCGGCGGCACCGACGCGAAGTCCTTCGACGACCTCGGCATCCGCTGCTTCGGCTTCGCCCCGCTCCAGCTGCCGCCCGAGCTCGACTTCGCCGGCATGTTCCACGGCGTGGACGAGCGGGTGCCGGTCGACGGCCTGAAGTTCGGTGCCCGCGTCCTGGACCGGTTCATCGACGCCTGCTGACGACGGTCGCGACGTCCGTGCGCTTCGTCCGTCGCAATTCGTCCGCGCGTTTGCATGTGACCGGAAAGAGTGAATGCACCCGGGGGCTCGTAGCCCCCACCATTCCCCCTCGTTACAGGTGGTGCGGTCCGCGGCTGGGACCGCATTTCCAACTAGGAGGAATAATGATCAAGAAGGTCGTCGCTGCTGCGGCTGCCACTGGCGGTCTCGTTCTCGCGGGTGCGGGCATGGCCGTCGCCGACGCGGGTGCCCAGGGTGCGGCCATCGGTTCCCCCGGTGTCCTCTCGGGCAACGTCGTCCAGGTGCCGGTTCACGTTCCCGTGAACGTGTGCGGTAACACGG
This sequence comes from Streptomyces sp. CB02009, assembly GCF_001905825.1. Lineage (GTDB taxonomy): Bacteria > Actinomycetota > Actinomycetes > Streptomycetales > Streptomycetaceae > Streptomyces. The sequence goes on along the minus strand of NZ_LIVV01000008.1, from coordinate 227,675 downwards.
TCTCCGTGATCGGGCTGCTGAACCCCGCCTTCGGCAACACCTGCGTCAACGCCTGACGTTGTGCCTCGCCCCGTGAGGGTGTGAGCCGGTCCGGCCCCGGAGTGCGTGCCATGCACTCCGGGGCCGGTGGCCATTTCAGCCCCGGGTGTTCCACCCGGTGGCACTCTTTCGAAGCCGAGCAGGCAGGGAACGAACTATGCGACAGGTCACGCGCAAGAGTCTTGTCACCGTTGCGGCAGCCGGAGGCGTTCTCGCCGCCGTCGGCGGTTACGCGCACGCCGATTCCGGTGCGTACGGTGCGGCCACCAATTCCCCGGGCGTCGCGTCCGGAAATTCCGTCCAGGTCCCGGTGCACGTGCCGGTGAACGCCTGCGGAAACACCGTCAACGTCGTCGGAGTGCTCAATCCGGCCTTCGGCAACAAGTGCGCCAACATCTCCAAGCCGGGTAAGCCCGGCAAGCCGGGCGGCGGTTCCTCCGCCGGCGGGCACACCAGCAACTCCCCGGGCGTCGGCTCCGGCAACACCGTCCAGGTGCCCGTCGACGTCCCGGTCAACGTGTGCGGCAACAGCGTCACGGGCATCGGCCTGGGCAACGCCGCCGCGGGCAACGGCTGCGGCAACGGCATCGAGCCGACGCATCCGGGCAACCCGGGGAACCCCGGTAACCCTGGGAATCCGGGGAATCCCGGCAACCCGGGTAACCCTGGGAACCCCGGCAACCCGGGTAACCCTGGGAACCCTGGGAACCCCGGCAACCCGGGTAACCCTGGGAACCCTGGGAACCCCGGCAACCCGGGTAACCCTGGGAACCCTGGGAACCCCGGGAACCCCGGGAACCCGGGCAACCCCGGCAACCCTGGGAACCCGGGTAGCCCCGGTAACCCCGGTAACCCGGGCAACCCCGGCACCCCTGGTACTCCCGGGACCCCGGGCAACCCGGGTACGCCCGGCACTCCCGGCAGTGAGGGCGGGCCGAACACCCCGGGTGAGCAGGGTGCCACTCCGCCCCGCGCCGTGGAGGAGCTCGCCGAGACCGGCTCCGGTCCGCTCGGCGTGATCGTCCCCGCCGGTGCCGGTCTGCTGCTCGCCGGTGCGCTGATCTACCGCCGGTCCCGCAGCGCCGCCTGATCCGCGCAGCACCACGCACAGGGGCCCCGCACACCGCGGGGCCCCTTCTCGCCGCTCTACCAGGTCGCTCGCACCTGGCGGATGATCCGCCGCTTCAGCCGTACTCTGCGGCTCCCGTCCCGGTGCAGGGTCAGGCGGTCCAACTCCCAGTGTCCGTACTCGGCATGGTCGGTCAGCAGCCGCGTCGCCTCCTTGCGGGAGACACCGCGCGGCACGTACACGTCGACAAATTCGTATTCCGGCATCGCATCTATTGTGCGGGCACGGGCCCGCTACGGATAGCGTGCGTCTCATGTCTGATGCTGCGCAGCCCACCGCTGCCGAGGTACGTGCCGCCGCCGAGGCGGTCAAAGCCGCACTGGACCGTCACCTCACGGCGGTCGAACGCCGCACGGGTGACGACGACCCGGCCGTCTACGAAGCCTTCAACGCCCTCGCGGGGGCGGCCGAGGCGTACGACGAACTCCTCTACGACCGGTACGACGAGGTCACTCCCTTCGAGATCCCCGGAGCGGACGGTTCGCTGCCGCCGTACGCCGGACCCGACGAACCGCACGCGCTCAGCCTCCTGATCCGCCGTGACTACGCCGTGGCGGAACCGAAGCGACTGCTCGCCCAGGCCCGCCGGATCGCCGAGATCGACGGCGGGGCGGACGCCACCGGCCCCGGCGCCCGGGCCGGAGTCTCACCGCTCGCCGCACTCGGGGTGCTCTTCGGCGAGTACGAACCGGACGAGATCGCCTCCCGGCACAAGGAGTTCGGCCTGGAGGAGGGCGACTCCACGCTCTGGGTGACGGCTGCCGAGGAGCTCCCGGAACCGGGGGAGTGGCTCAACGCCCCCTTCGAGCACGCCGATCCGGAGCGGATCGTCTGCCGCTTCGACGTCAGCTCCGTCTTCGACGAGGACGATGACGACGACGCCGACATCGCGGACATCGTCGATGTCGCCGACGACGACGCCGGCGACGGTGACCGGGTGGGGGCCGGCGGCTCCGCCTCCTGACAGGCATCCGGGGGCGCGCGAGACGCGGGGAGACGGCGGAGGGCCGGGACACCACGATCGGTGTCCCGGCCCTCCGCCGTCCCGTCGGTCGGGCCCCTGCCCGGGCGCCCGCGGCTCGGCCCCTGCTCCGCGGCCCCTACTCCTCGGGAACGGCGAGCAGCGCCTCGAGGAGCGGCCGCAGTCGCGTCGTGCGCTCCGGGGCGGCACCCTCGGCCACCGCGCGGGGCAGTGCCTGGTCCACCCCGTGGACGACGGACAGATGACGCTCCGCGCGGCCGAACGCCGTGTACACCCACGGCCTGCTCAGGCCGCCCGCGGCGTCGCCCGGCAGCACCACGACCACCGCGGGCCAGCGCAGCCCGGCCGCCTGGTGCGCGGTGAGCGCCCAGCCGTGCCGCAGCGCCGACTCCACGCGCTCCTTCGGTACGAGGAGTTCCTCGTCGCCGCACCGCAGCCGCAGCCCCTCGGCGTCGGCCGACAGGACCGTGCCGGTCACCGTCCGCCCCGGCACCGGCGCGTACGCCACCCGGTCACCGGGGTCGTAGCCGCCGAACCGGCCGGGTCCCGGGTTCAGCCGCTCCTTGAGCGCGGTGTTCAACGCGCGCGTACCGGCCGAGCCGCCGTGGCCGACCGTGACGACCTGCGTCTGCTCGGCGGGTACCCCGATCGCCCGCGGCACCGAGTCGGCCACCAGCTGGACGGTGCGGTGCACGGCCTCGCCGGCGTCCCGCACGGGGACGATCACGATCTCCTTGCCGGGTGCCTCGACCTGGTTCAGCTCTCCGGCGCCGATGCCCGAGACCAGTTCGCCGAGCGGGCCCGGGTCGGGCACGCGGGAGGCGATCCGCGGGCACACCCGGGCCGCCAGCAGGTCGTCGAAGACCTGGCCGGCCCCCGGCGCGCCGAGCACCGCCGGGTCGCCGCTCAGCACCAGTCGGCAGCCGTCGGGCAGCGACTCCACGAGCATCGCGGCGGTCTCCACGTCCAGCTGCGGCGCGTCGAGCACCACCAGGAGGTCCAGGGCGAACGCGCCCTCCTCGTCACGGCCGGGTCCGGCCGCTCCGGAGAGCAGCGCGGCGACCGTCACCGCGTCCGTCCCGGCGGGGCCGAGCGCGCGCCGTCCGCCGTCCGCGTGGACGGCGACCAGAGTGCGGAGCCCGTGCGCGCGGGCGGCCGCGGCGAGCGCGACCGGCTCGGCGCGGGAGGCCTCGCCGCCCGTGTGCAGGACGAGACCGTGCGCCCCGGCGGCCCGTTCGAGCTCGGAGCCCTCCCAGGTGTCGGCCGTCGCCGTCTTGACCAGCCGGGCGAGCCCGTCGGCGAGGCTCTCCTCCGCGAGCGCGTACCGGTCGAGGCCGAGCAGCACGGGCGAGGCCGGCTCGGCGGCGGCTTCCGCCGCCCCCGGCGCCTCCTCGTGGCCCTCGTCCTCTTCGTCCTCCTCGTGATCCCCCTCGGAGGGTTCCTCCTCCTGGAAGACGAGGACGGCGCCCGCGGACACCGCCTCCTCGACGGCCGACCCGGCGTCGGGCACCGCGTGCCGGGCGAGCCCGGCGCGCACGGCGTCGACCTCCAGCGCCGTGTGTCCCTGGAGCGCGGCCCGCTCCAGGAGCCACACCGTCAGGGCGACCGTCCGGCGCGGGTCGTCGGGGCCGCACGCGGCGCCGAGCAGGGCCCGCGCGAAGCCGTCGGCCTGCTCGGGGCGGACCCCGGAGACCGTGAGCAGCTGCCAGGGGTCGTCGAGCAGGGCCTGGGCGGCGCCCTCGCCGAGCGCGGCGGCGACCTGGCCGGCCAGGGCCTCGGGGGCGCCGCCCTTGGCCAGGACCTCCCGCACTGCGGCGGTGGTGCCGGGAGCAGGGGCGGGCGCCTGAGCCGGTACGGGTGGCCGCACCGTCGTGGCGGGGGCCGCTTCGGGGGCGGTCCGGCGGGGCGCGGGCGCGGGGGCCTCGTAGAACGCGCTGCCGGAGGCCGCACCGCCCTCCACCGCACGGACGGCGGCGAGCAGATCGGCGGCCGTGCCGCTCAGCTTGGCGCCGCTCGCCAGGGGCCCTTCCTTCTCGGCCTTGCGCGCCTCGATCCTGGCCCGCAGCTCCCGCTGCGCGGCGAGCTCGGCCTGCGCGTCGCTCAGCTCGGGCGTGTCGGAGGTCTCGGCGACGGCGCCGCCGTCCGCGCCGGACTCGGTGCCGGCCGGCTCCGGAGACGCCTGGGCCGCGTCGGGCCCTTCCGACTCCGGCTCCGGTGCCGCGTCGCCCGCGGCGGGCCCGTCCGACTCCTCGGACGCGGCGGGCTCCTGAGCCGGCGTGGGCTCCCCGGCCCGCGGCGACTCCTCGCCGCTCGCCGACTCCTCGGCCGACGCCGACTCCTCGGCCGACGCAGGCTCCTCAGCCGGCGCGGACTCCTCGGCCGACGCAGGCTCCTCCGCCGTCCCCGGCTCCTCCGGCTCGGCGGCTCCCTGCCGTACGTCCTCCCGGACGTCCTCGGTGGGTGCCACGTCCTCGGGTGCCTCGGGCGCGGTCTCCCCGGAAGGCTCGGTCACAAGGTGCTCCAGTCGTGATCCGGATAGCGGTGCACGGGCGCCGACACATCGTCCAGCGCCCGACAGATCTCGTCAGGAAGACTAAGGGTCTCCACCGACAACGCGGCCGCGAGCTGGCGCGCCGTGCGCGCGCCGACGATCGGCGCGGTCACCCCGGGCCGGTCGCGGACCCAGGCGAGCGCCACGTGCAGCGGGGTCGTCGCGAGGCCGTCGGCGGCCGTCGCGACCGCGTCCACGATCCTGCTCGCGGCGTCGTCCAGGTACGGCTCCACGAACGGCGCCATCGTCTCCGAGGCACCGCGCGAGTCGGACGGGGTCCCGCCGCGGTACTTGCCCGTCAGGACTCCGCGCCCCAGCGGTGAGGAGGGCAGCAGGCCTATCCCGAGGTCCTGCGCCGCCGGCAGGACCTCACGCTCCACGCCCCGCTGGAGCAGCGAGTACTCCAGTTGCGTCCCCGCGAGCCGGGTCCGGTCCCCGCCGAGCTGCCAGGTGCCGGCCTTGGCGAGCTGCCAGCCGCAGAAGTTCGCCACACCGGCGTACCGCGCCCGCCCGCTGCGCACCGCGATGTCGAGCGCCTGGAGGGACTCCTCCAGCGGCGTGTGCGGGTCGAAGGCGTGCAGCTGCCACAGGTCCACGTGGTCCGTGCCGAGCCGGGCGAGCGAGGCGTCGAGCGCGGCGAGCAGATGCCCGCGCGAGCCGTCCGTCCGCCGGTCGGGGTCCGGCACGCTGCCCGCCTTGGTCGACAGCACCAGGTCCTGCCGGGACACGAGCCGCTCCATCAGACGGCCGAGCAGATACTCCGCCTCGCCCCCGCCGTACACGTCGGCGGTGTCCACGAGCGTGCCGCCCGCGTCCCAGAACGACTTCAACTGCTCGGCGGCGTCGTGCTCGTCGGTGTCCCGGCCCCAGGTGAGGGTGCCGAGTCCGATGCGCGACACACGCAGGCCCGTACGTCCGAGATGCCTCTGCTCCATGGGCGCGAGATTACTGGCCAGGGCACCACGCGGAGAGAGCCTGTGGACAACCACGTCCTGTCGGATGCCCCGACCGCGCGCTAGAGTCCCGCCCACAAGAACGTTACCGATGGGTAAGGGGTGCGTGGACATGCGGCTCGGCATCAACCTCGGCTACTGGGGTGCGGGCATGGACGGCGACAACCTCGCCGTCGCCCAGGAGGCGGACCGCCTCGGCTACGACGTGTGCTGGGCCGCCGAGGCCTACGGCTCCGACGCGCCCACCGTGCTCGCCTGGGTCGCGGCGAAGACGGAGCGGATCGACGTCGGCTCCGCGATCATGCAGATCCCGGCCCGGCAGCCCGCGATGACGGCCATGACCGCCGCCACCCTCGACTCGCTCACCGGCGGCCGCTTCCGCCTCGGCCTCGGCGTCTCGGGGCCGCAGGTCTCCGAGGGCTGGTACGGCGTGAAGTTCGACAAGCCGCTGGCCAGGACCCGCGAGTACGTCGAGATCGTCCGCCGGGCGATGACCCGGGAGCGCCTCAGCTACGACGGCGAGCACTGGACCCTGCCGCTGCCCGGCGGCCCCGGCAAGCCGATCAAGCTCACCGTGCACCCGGAGCGCGAGCACATCCCGCTCTACATCGCCGCGATCGGCCCCAAGAACCTGGAGCAGACCGGCGAGATCGCCGACGGCGCCCTGCTGATCTTCCCCTCCGCCGCCCACCTGGAGGAGACCGCGCTCCGGCACATCCGCGCGGGCCGCGAGAAGGCCGGACTGACGATGGACGGCTTCGACGTCTGTCCCACCGTGCCGCTCGCCCTCGGGGACGACGTCGACGCCCTCGCCGACGTGTTCCGCCCGTACACCGCGCTGTACGTCGGCGGCATGGGCAGCCGCAAGCAGAACTTCTACAACCAGCTCGCGCAGCGCATGGGGTACGAGAAGGAGGCCGCCGAGATCCAGGACAAGTACCTGGCCGGCGACAAGGCGGGGGCCGCCGCGGCCGTGCCGCAGAGCCTGATCGACCAGACCTCGCTGCTCGGCTCCGTCGAGCGGATCGCCGAGCGGATGACGGCCTACGCGGAGGCCGGTGTCACCACCCTCACCCTGGCCCCGGCCGGCTTCACCCTGGACGAGCGGGTGGCGGCGCTGCGGGCGGGCGTCGAGGCGATGGAGCGAGCCGGACTGGCGTGACCCCGAGGGGGCGCCGTCGGCGAGAGGTTCTGCGGCCGTGGTGGGGGCTCGGGGGTCTTCCCCGCCACGGCCGTCACGCTGCACAACGGCTCCACGGGGCCCTCGGTTACGCCCTCGGGACTCACTCTTTCGGCCGAGCCTTCCGGCCCCCGTGTTGCCCCTCGCCGCGTACCGCACTTGACTCGTTCTCCCGGGGGCCGGACGGAGTGCGGACTTGCGCACGGAGGTGGCGGCGATGCTCACGGCCAAGGGCCTGTTCAAGGAAATCATCGACAACGACGAGTCCTTCGCGCTCTTCTGCTCGATCGCGGCGAGCGGGGAGTCCCAGGGCGGCTGGGAGAACGCCCGGATCGCGGCGCTCGTCGCCCCCGGGATGAGGGATCTCACGCCCAAGATCACCCGGCACGGCGCCGACGAGGACAAGCACGGCCGGATCTTCAACGCGCTGATGAAGAAGCGCGGTCTCGAACCCGTCCCGGTGCCGCCCGACACGGACTACACGATGCTGCTCGAACAGCGCGGCATCGGCCTCGCCCACGACAAGCTGCGCCGCGACGAACCGCTGAGCGAGGAGGACGTCGTCGTCTACCTCGCCCACAGCCGGGTCACCGAGCAGCGGGCCGCCGACCAGATGGACATGCTGGTCACGTACTTCGGGGACCATCCCGAACTCGGCAAGGCCATCCACATGATCGACAACGACGAGGCGAACCACCTCGCCTACTGCCACGAGGAGCTGCTGCGCCTCGCGCGCGCGGGACACGGCCGGCTCATCCAGCGGACCCTGCGCGAGTCCGCCCTCGTCGAGATCCAGGTCTACCGCGACGTCAGCCTCGCCGTGATGGGGCACATGGGGCGGATCCTGGGCTGGTCCAAGCCCAAGGCGGCCGTCCTCGCCGCCGGCATCCACGGGACGTACGTGTACGAGCGCGCCGCGGGCTGGCACCGGATGGTCGGCCTGAGGATGCCCGAGCGGCTCGACGCCCTCGGCGGGCCCGCGACCCCCGCCCCGGCGTTCTGACCCGCGCCGCCGTTCCGACCCGCTCCGGGGCGACCGCCGGGCCGCGCGGGGCGGGCCGGCGGGCTCACATCCAGCCGCGCCGCTTGAACATCCGGTACAGGGTGACGACGATGCCGGCCATCGCCACGAGCACCACCGGGTACGACCCCACCCAGCGCAGCTCCGGCATGTGGTCGAAGTTCATGCCGTAGATGCCCGCGACCATCGTGGGGACGGCCGCCATCGCCGCCCAGGCCGAGATCTTCCGCATGTCGTCGTTCTGCCGCACGCCCATCTGCGCGAGATGGGCCGACAGCACGTCCGAGAGGAGCCGGTCGAGCCCCTCCACCTGCTCGTTGGCCCGCAGCAGATGGTCGTTGACGTCCCGGAAGAAGGGCTGCGACCGCTCGTTCACGAACGGCACCGAACCGCCCGTGAGCCGGGACATCGGCCCGGCGAGCGGACCGCTGGCCCGGCGGAACTCCAGGACCTGCCGCTTCGCCGTGTAGATCCGCTCCGCCGTGTTCGCGGGATTGCCCCCGGTGGGCGCGAAGACGTCCGCCTCCAGCTCCTCGAGGTCCACCTGGAGCTCGCCCGCCACATCGAGGTAGTGGTCCACGATCGCGTCGCTCACCGCGTACAGCACCGCCGTCGGCCCGTGCTTCAGGACCTCCGGATCGGCTTCGAGCCGCCGGCGGACCTCCGCGAGCGGAGCGCCCTGCCCGTGCCGGACGGTCACCACGAAGGAGTCGCCCATGAACACCATCAGCTCGCCGGAGGAGACCCGGTCGCTCTCCGGCTCGTAGTCGACCGGCTTGAGGACCGCGAACAGGGAGTCGTCGTAGACCTCCAGCTTGGGACGCTGGTGGGCCTTGAGGGCGTCCTCGACGGCCAGCGGGTGCAGCGCGAACTCCGAGGCGACATGGGCGAACTCGGCCTCCGTGGGTTCGTGGAGCCCCACCCACAGAAAGGCGTCCCCGGCGGCCCGCGCCTCGTCGAGCGCGTCGGAGAGGTCGGCGGGGCCGTCCGTACGGCGCCCGTCCCGGTAGATGGCTGAGTCCACGATCACGCGCCGTATTCTCCATCGAACGGCCTCGCGACGCACGCGTGGATCCGCCCGGAGCCCCCTGGCCCCCCAGGACCGGACCCTCCGGCCCCGCAGGACCGGACCCGCCGGACACCTCCGGGCACCGCCTAGGCTGGCCGCCATGGCCACGCTGATCCTCGTCCGGCACGGACGCTCCACCGCCAACACCTCCGGGGTCCTCGCCGGGCGCACCCCCGGGATCTCCCTCGACGAGCGGGGCGCCGCGCAGGCCGCCGCGCTCCCCGGACGCCTGGCGGACGTCCCGCTCGCCGCCGTCGTCTCCAGCCCCCTCCAGCGCTGCCGGGAGACCGTACGCCCGCTCCTCGACGCCCGCCCGGACCTCCCGCTGCACGTCGAGGACCGGATCAACGAGTGCGACTACGGCGACTGGTCCGGCCGGAAGCTGGCCGAGCTCAACGACGAACCCCTGATGGAGGTCGTCCAGGCGCACGCCTCCGCGGCGGCGTTCCCCGGCGGCGAGTCCATGCGCGCGATGCAGGCCCGCGCCGTCGACGCCGTGCAGGACTGGAACGCGCGGATCGAGGCCGAGCACGGCGAGGAGGCCGCCTACGTCATGTGCTCCCACGGCGACATCGTCAAGTCGATCGTGGCCGACGCGCTCGGGCTCCACCTCGACCTCTTCCAGCGCCTCCACGTCGACCCGTGCTCGGTCACCGTCATCCGCTACACCCGCCTGCGCCCGTTCCTCGTCCGCCTCGGCGACACCGGGGACTTCGCCGGATTCGCCCCGCGCGAGCACTCCGACAGCAGCGGTACCGCCGAGGTCGGGGGTGGTGCGGGCGCACCGTGATCCTCTCGCGCAGTAGGGTGGACGCGCCGCCGTAGTACGACTGTCGAGACGCAAGGGAGCCGGGAAACGTGTCCCGTCAGGTGTTCCTCTACGACCCACCGGAGCGTTTCGTGGCCGGCACGGTCGGGCTGCCTGGCCGCCGTACGTTCTTCCTCCAGGCGTCCGCCGCCGGCCGGGTCACCAGCGTCGCCCTGGAGAAGACACAGGTCGCCGCGCTCGCCGAGCGCATGGACGAACTCCTCGACGAGGTCGTCCGCCGCACCGGGGGGAACGCCCCGGTCCCCGCCGTCGCGCCCGCCGAGGTCGCCGACACCGCCCCCCTCGACGTACCCGTCGAGGAGGAGTTCCGGGTCGGCACCATGGCGCTCGCCTGGGACGGCGAGGAGCAGCGCATGATCGTCGAGGCGCAGGCGCTCGTCGAACTCGACGTGGAGTCCGAGGAGGACCTCGCCGAGGCCGAGGAGCGGCTGCTCCAGGACGAGGAGAACGGCCCGCCGATGCTCCGGGTCCGCCTCAGCGGCGCCCAGGCCCGCGCCTTCGCGAAGCGGGCCCTGGACGTCGTCAACGCCGGCCGTCCGCCCTGCCCGCTGTGCAGCCTGCCGCTCGACCCCGAGGGCCACGTCTGCCCGCGCCAGAACGGATACCGCCGCGGAGCATGAGCAGCAGCCCCCCGCCGCCGCCCGACGCCGAGCTGCTCGCCCACGGTGAGCTGACCGTGCGCGGCCGGGTCCGCGAGGCCTCCAACGCCGTGCTCTACTGCTCCGTCGCGTACGAGGGGCGCGAGGCGGCCTGCGTCTACAAGCCGGTCGCGGGCGAGCAGCCGCTGTGGGACTTCCCCGACGGCACGCTCGCCCAGCGCGAGGTCGCGGCGTACGAGATCTCCGAGGCCACCGGCTGGAGCCTGGTCCCGCCGACCGTGCTCCGCGACGGCCCGTACGGGCAGGGCATGGTCCAGCTGTGGATCGAGGCCGACCCCGAGGCGCGGCTGCTCGCCCTGACCGAGGACGACGAGGCGGGCGAGGGCTGGAAGGCCGTCGGTCCCGCGCAGGTCGACGAGGACCGCACCGCCCTCCTGGTCCACGCGGACACCCCCGACCTGCGGCGGCTCGCCGTCCTGGACGCCGTCATCAACAACGGCGACCGGAAGGGCGGGCATCTGCTGCCCGCCCCCGGCGGACACCTCTACGGCATCGACCACGGGGTGACCTTCCACGTCGACGACAAGCTGCGCACCCTGCTGTGGGGCTGGGCGGGCGAGGAACTGCCCGCGGAGGCGGCCGGGGTGCTCGACTCCCTGGGCCGCTCCCTGGCCCCGGGAGAGCCGCTCGCCGCCCGTCTGGCGGAACTGCTCACGGATGCCGAGGTGGCCGCCGTACGCGCCCGCGTGGAGGCGCTGCGGAGCACGGGACGGCACCCGGAGCCCTCGGGGCAGTGGCCGGCGATCCCCTGGCCCCCCGTCTGACCGGGCCGAAAGGTTTCAGCCATCCCTGTGCGCGGCCCCTCGGGTGCCGTGCACCCCTGGGGGGTATGCACGCAGGCCTCCGACCCGCAAGAGCGCCTAATCGGTCAAGATCCCGGATCCGGTTCGTATCCGGAACACCTGTCCGGTTACGCTCGGGTCATGCATGCCTGGCCCGCTTCTGAGGTCCCCGCCCTTCCCGGCAAGGGCCGCGACCTCCGGATCCACGACACCGCGACCGGTGGACGAGTGACCCTCGCCCCCGGCCCCGTCGCCCGTATCTACGTCTGCGGCATCACGCCGTACGACGCGACCCACATGGGTCACGCGGCGACCTACAACGCGTTCGACCTCGTTCAGCGCGTGTGGCTCGACACCAAGCGGCAGGTGCACTACGTCCAGAACGTCACGGACGTGGACGACCCGCTCCTGGAGCGGGCGATCCGCGACGGCGTCGACTGGGTCGGCCTCGCCGAGCGGGAGACCGCCCTCTTCCGCGAGGACATGACCGCCCTGCGGATGCTGCCCCCGCAGCACTACATCGGCGCGGTCGAGGCCATACCCGGCATCGTCCCGCTCGTCGAGCGCCTCCGGGACTCCGGAGCCGCCTACGAGCTCGAAGGGGACGTCTACTTCTCCGTCGACGCCGACCCGCACTTCGGGCAGGTCTCGAACTACACCACCGAGCTGATGCGCCACCTCTCCGCCGAGCGCGGCGGGGACCCGGACCGTCCGGGCAAGAAGAACCCGCTCGACCCGATGCTCTGGATGGCCGCCCGCGAGGGCGAGCCGAGCTGGGACGGCGCGAGCCTCGGCGCCGGCCGCCCCGGCTGGCACATCGAGTGCGTCGCCATCGCCCTCGACCACCTCGGCATGGGCTTCGACGTGCAGGGCGGCGGCTCCGACCTGATCTTCCCGCACCACGAGATGGGCGCCTCCCACGCCCAGACGCTCACCGGCGAGTTCCCCATGGCGAAGGCGTACGTCCACGCCGGCATGGTCGCCCTCGACGGCGAGAAGATGTCCAAGTCCCGGGGCAACCTGGTCTTCGTCTCGAAGCTCCGCCGCGACGGCGTCGACCCGGCCGCCATCCGGCTCGCGCTCCTCTCGCACCGCTACCGCGACGACTGGGAGTGGACCGACCAGGTCCTCCAGGACGCCGTGGAGCGCCTCGGCCGGTGGCGCGCCGCCGTGTCGCGCCCCGACGGCCCGTCCGCCGACGCGCTCGTCGAGGAGCTCCGCGAGGCCCTCTCCGACGACCTCGACACGCCGACCGCGCTCGCCGCGGTCGACCGCTGGGCCGCGCTCCAGACGGCCGAGGGCGGCACCGACGACTCCGCACCCGGTCTCGTCTCCCGTGCCGTCGACGCACTGCTCGGTGTGGCCCTGTAGCGAGCAGGACCGTACAACTCCCTTTCAGGCAACCGCCCTCGGACTTCTCGCCGAAGTCCGAGGGCGGTTCCGTTTTGTCCTGGCGGCACTGCTCGATCCTGCGCTAAATAAGCTCCATGCAATCATCATCACGCATGAAAGTTGCACTCGCCGGAGCCGTCCTCGGGCTCCTCGCGGCCCTCGCGGGACCCGGCACCACCGCGTCGGCCCGCCCCGACGGCCGCGCCGACCGAGCCGACACCACGGCACAGGAGCCCGCCACCACGGTCGGCGACCTCACCGGGTTCGCCGCCACCGGATCCGTCTACCAGCTGACCGCGGGCCGGGCCCAGGCCCGGGTCAGCTTCGTCACCGCAGACACCTTCCGCATCGAACTCGCCCCCGACGGCACGTTCACCGACCCCACCGGCAGCGACATCACCCTGCCCCAGGGCCCGCCGCCCGCCACCCGCTGGCGCGACCTGGGCGACCGCTACGAACTGAGCACGGCCGCGGTGACCCTGCGCGCCTACAAGTCACCGCTCCGCTTCGCCGCCCTGCGCGCCGACGGCACCCCGCTCTGGAGCGAGTCCCGCGGCCTCAGCTGGACCGCCGACCGCACCACCCAGACCCTCGCCCGCGGCGCCACCGAGCAGTTCTACGGCGCCGGCATGCAGAACGGCCGCGGCAACACCTCCCACCGCGACAAGACCGTCGAGGTCGGCGTCGACTACAACTGGAACGACGGCGGCCACCCCAACTCCGTCCCCTTCTACCTCTCCTCGGCCGGATACGGCGTCTACCGCAACACCTACGCCCCGAACACCTACGCCTTCACCGAACCCGTCACCACCAGCGCCCAGGAACGGCGCTTCGACGCCTACTACTTCGCCGGCACCGGCCGCGACGCCGCCAAGGACGTCATCGGCCAGTACACCCGGCTCACCGGCAAGCCCTTCCTGCCGCCCGTGTACGGCCTGGAGATCGGCGACGCCGACTGCTACCTCCACAACGCCAACCGGGGCGAGCGCCGCACCCTCGACGCCCTGAAGGTCGCCGACGGCTACGTCGAGAACGACATGCCCAACGGCTGGATGCTCGTCAACGACGGCTACGGCTGCGGCTACGAGAACCTCGCCGAGGCCTCCGCAGGACTCGGCGAGCGCGGCATGAAGCTCGGCCTCTGGACCGAGGACGGCATCGACAAGCTCGAAGAGCAGGTCAAGGCCGGACAGCGGGTCGCCAAGCTCGACGTCGCCTGGGTCGGCGACGGCTACAAGTTCGCCCTCGACGGCTGCAAGGACGCCCACGCCGGCATCGAGGCCCACAGCGACGCCCGCGGCTTCACCTGGGCCCCCGAGAGCTGGTCCGGCGCCCAGCGCTGCGGCGTCCAGTGGTCCGGCGACCAGTCCGGCAGCTGGGAGTACATCCGCTGGCAGATCCCCACCTACGCCGGCGCCTCCATGTCCGGACTCGCCTACACCACCGGCGACGTCGACGGCATCTTCGGCGGCAGCGCCAAGACGTACACCCGCGACCTGCAGTGGAAGACCTTCCTCCCGGTCACCATGACCATGGACGGCTGGGCCGCGAACGACAAGCAGCCCTTCCGGTACGGCGAGCCCTACACCAGCATCAACCGCGCCTCCCTCAAGCTCCACGAGGCCCTGCTCCCGTACATCTACAGCCACGCCCACCGGGCGACGAAGACCGGCGTCGGCCTCGCCCGGCCGCTGGCCCTGGAGTACCCGGACGATCCGAAGGCCGCGAGCGACGCCGCGAAGTACGAGTTCCTCAGCGGCGAGGACTTCCTGGTCGCCCCCGTCTACCAGGACGCCGTCGAACGCGACGGCATCCACCTGCCCGCCGGCACCTGGATCGACTACTGGAACGGCCGCACCTACGAGGGCCCCGTCACCGTCGACGACTACAGCGCCCCGCTCGACACCCTGCCCCTCTTCGTACGGGCCGGGGCGACCGTGCCCATGTGGCCCGGCGACATCCGCTCGTACACGGACCGCGCCCCCGGCGACCCGATCGCCTGGGACGTCTACCCGAAGGGCACCTCCTCCTTCGAGCTGTACGAGGACGACGGCGTCACCCGCGAACACCGCACGGGCCGGTACGCCACCCAGCGCGCCGAGGTCCGCGCCCCGCAGCGCGGCGCCGGCGACGTCACCGTCCGCATCGGAGCGAGCAAGGGTACGTACGCCGGCAAGGCGGCCGCCCGGCCGTACGCCTTCACGGTCCACACCGGCGACGCGCCCGGCACCGTCCGGCTCGACGGGCGCAAGCTGCCCGCCCTCACCTCCCGCGCCGCCTTCGACGCGGCCTCCCAGGGCTGGTGGTACGACCGCGACGAGCGCGGGGGAGTCGTCCGGGTCAAGACGGCCGCCCTCTCCACCGCCCGCGACTTCGAACTGCTGCTGACCGACACCAGCGCGGTCGGCGGCGCCGTACCGGGCGCCGCCGCCACCCTCGCCGTCCCCACGGCGCAGGAACTCGGCGCCGGAGCGCCCGGCACCGTCGCCGTGGACGTCACCGCCGGCACCCGCGACGCCACCGACGTACGGGTCTCCCTGGCCGCCCCGGCCGGCTGGCAGGTCACCCCGGCCGCGCCGGTCGACCGCGTCCCGGCCGGAACCACCCGCCGGGTCGAGGTCACCGTCACCCCCGCCCCGGACGCCGAGCCCGGCGAGGTCACCCTCACCGCCACCGCCCGGCACCGCGCCGCGGGCATCGACCGCACCGCGGGCCAGCGGTTCGCGATCGGCGTCATGCCCCCGCCGCCCACCGGCGACGCCTGGGCGAGCGACCTCGTCTGGCTGCGCTCCACGAACGGCTGGGGACCGCCCGAACGCGACCGCTCCAACGGCGAGTCCGGCGCCGCCGACGGTCGGGCCCTCACCCTGGCCGGCACGGCCTACGAGAAGGGCATCGGCGCCCACGCCGACTCCGACATCGAGGTCTACCTCGGCGGCCGCTGCACCACCTTCACCGCCGACGTCGGCATTGACGACGAGATCAACGGCTACGGCGACGTGGCCTTCTCCGTCGAGGCCGACGGCAAGGTCCTGTGGACCTCGCCCCGGCTCACCGGCGCCTCCGCCACCCTGCCCGTGAACGTCGACGTGACCGGGGCGCGGCACGTCCGGCTGCGGCTCACGGACACCAACGGGTCCAAGAGCGGCGACCACGGGGACTGGGCGGCGGCCCGGTTCGGCTGCGCCTGACGCGTGACCTGACTCCGGCCGGCACGACGACGGGAGGGGCGCCCTCGGGCACCCCTCCCGTTCCGTCCCGACTTCCCGGCGGAGGCGGCTACTTGCCGGACTCGCCGTCCGTGTCGCCGCTGGTGCCGCTGCCGCTGCCGCTGTCGCCGCTGGGGCTGCTGCCGGTGTCGCCGCCCGTGCCGCGACCCGTGCCGCCGTCCGCGTCCGCGTCCGCTTCGGCGCCTGCGTCCGTGCCGGTGGCCGCGTCCGTGCCCGTGCCGGTACCCGTGCCGGTACCCGTGCCTGCGTCCGTGCCAGCATCCAGGGCCGTGGCCCCGTCCGCCGAACCGTCGGCGGACCCTTCCGGCGCCTCGGGACCGTCCGGCTCCTCCGCCGCCCCGGCCCCCTCGGCCGCCTCCGCACCCGGGACCGCCTCCGGGCCCGGCTGCTCCGGCTTCGGAGGGCGCGTACGACCGCCGCCGGTGTCCCGGAGGAACGGCGTGTCGCCGCCCTCCATCGCCACCCCGGGGCCGCCGGGACCCGTGCCCGGCTCACGCCGCCGCAGATACCGCTCGAACTCGCGGGCGATCGCCTCGCCCGAGGCCTCCGGCAGCTCCGCCGTGTCCCGGGCCTCCTCGAGCGTCTGCACGTACTCGGCGACCTCGCTGTCCTCGGCGGCCAGCTGGTCCACACCGACCTGCCAGGCACGCGCGTCCTCGGGCAGCTCGCCCAGCGGGATGCGCAGCCCGATCAGGTCCTCCAGCCGGTTGAGGAGCGCCAGGGTCGCCTTCGGGTTCGGCGGCTGCGACACGTAGTGCGGCACCGCGGCCCACAGGCTCACCGCCGGCACGCCCGCGTGGGTGCACGCCTCCTGGAGGATGCCCACGATGCCCGTCGGGCCCTCGTACCGGGTCTCCTCCAGGTCCATCGTGCGCGCCAGGTCCGGGTCGGAGGTCACACCGCTGACCGGGACCGGCCGGGTGTGCGGGGTGTCGCCGAGCAGCGCGCCCAGGATCACGACCATCTCCACGCCCAGCTCGTGGGCGAAGGCGAGGATCTCGTTGCAGAAGGAGCGCCAGCGCATCGACGGCTCGATCCCGCGCACCAGCACCAGGTCACGGGGTTTCTCGCCGCCGACCCGGACCACGGAGAGCCGGGTCGTCGGCCAGGTGATCTTCCGGACGCCGTTGTCCAGGAAGACCGTGGGCCGGTTGACCTGGAAGTCGTAGTAGTCCTCGGCGTCGAGTGCCGCGAAGACCTCGCCCTTCCATTCCCGGTCCAGATGGGCGACCGCGGTGGAGGCGGCGTCGCCGGCGTCGTTCCAGCCTTCGAACGCGGCCACCATGACCGGGTCGATCAGCTCGGGTACCCCCTCGAGCTCGATCACCCAGCGCCTCCTTTTCGAAGTTCCTGTCGTACGGACCAACCTTACGGCTTTCTCCCGGTCCGTCCGCAGCCCCCGGACATCCCCGAAAACCCGTGCGGCCTTGATCGACTACCCAGGAACTCGCCTCCGCACACGGCGGTCTCACTCCTCCCAGAGCGTGCTCGGCGCCTCCCTCCGGACCACCGGCGCGATCTCCTCGGCGAAGCGCTGGAGCGTCTCGATCTGCTCGGCCGTCGACTGGCCGAAGGTGTCGACCGTGACGGACTGCAGGTCGTGCCCGTAGTGGGCGTGGTAGCCGAGGATCTTGTCGATGATCTGCTGCGGGGAGCCGATCAGCTGGGGGCCGTCCGCGACGGCGTCCTCGATCGTGCGGAACGGCGTGTTGTAACCGGCCTTGCCCTCCAGGTGCGGCTTGAAGCTCTGCCGCACCTTCGCCTCGTACAGGTCCTTGTGACGGGCGATCGCCTCCTGGGTGGTGTCGGCGATGAGCAGGCCGCCGGAACCGGCCGCCACGCGCGCGTGCGCCGGGTCGTGCCCGTACTCCTCGAACTTCTCCCGGTAGTGGGCGATGAGCCGCGCGTACGCCTCTCGGGGCTGGATCGCGTTGGCGGTGAAGAGCGGATCGCCGTGCTTCGCCGCGAGCTCGGGGGAGTTGAGGCTGGTGGCCGAGCCGTGCCAGATGCGGGGCGGTCCCGCGTACGGGCGCGGCACCGTGGTGACGTTCTTCAGCGCGGGCCGGAACTCGCCCTCCCAGTCGACGCCCTCCTCCGTCCAGAGCCGCCGGAGCAGCTCGTACTTCTCCTTCTGGAGGTCCCACTGCCGCTCCTCGTCCAGGCCGAAGAGGTCGAAGTGGCCGGCCTCCGCGCCCTTGCCGACGACGAGTTCGATCCGGCCGCGGGAGAGCTGGTCGAGGGTGGCGTAGTCCTCGGCGACCCGGACCGGGTCGAGGATCGCGACGACGGTGACGCCGGTGAGCAGCCTGATCCGGGTGGTGCGGGCGGCGAGTGCGGCGAGCAGCACGGTGGGGGCGGAGGAGAGGAAGGGGCCCGCGTGCCGTTCGCCGACGGCGTACGCGTCGAAGCCGAGCCGCTCGGCCGTCTCGCCGAGCGTGACGACCTGCTCCAACCGGTCGGCGGCGGAGAGGAGTTCGCCGGTGAGCGGGTGCGGGGAGTGGTGGACGATCGAGAGCACCTGGAATTTCATGCGCTCCACTCTGCGCGCCGAGTGTTGCCGCGGTGTGGACGGCGTGTGGCACGCCGCAGGGGCGGCCCTCCGGAGAGGAACCGCCCCTGTGCGCACGGGAGTTGGATCGATCCCGGTGCTACTTGTTCAGCATCTTCTCGACGTCCGCGCGGATCTCGTCCGTCGCGAGGCCGCGGATGGTCAGCGTGGTGCGGCGGCGCAGCACGTCGTCCGCCGTCTCGGCCCACTCGTGGTCGCGGGCGTAGGCGACCTGCGCCCAGATCTCCGGCGCGTCGGGGTGTATGCGCCGCGCCAGCTCCGGGTTCTCGTTCGCCATGCGGGCGATGTCGAAGGAGAGCGAGCCGTAGTGCGTCGCCAGGTGCTTGGCGGTGTCGGCGGCCATCCGCGGGCCGGGCGCCGGGCCGTCGACGAGCAGCCGGTGCGCGACGGCGTTCGGGTTGGCGATGCCGGGCAGCGGCAGCCGCTTCGGCAGCGTGGACACCGACTCGTAGTCCTCGCCGAGCGGGTGGCCGGGGAGCTGCTCCAGCTTCTTCATGACCGTGCGGCCGATGTGGCGGAAGGTCGTCCACTTGCCGCCGGCCACCGACAGCATGCCGCCGCGGCCCTCGGTGACGACCGTCTCGCGCTTGGCCTTCGAGGTGTCGCCGGGACCGCCCGGGAGCACCCGCAGACCGGCGAACGCGTAGGTGATCAGGTCGCGCGACAGCTGCTGGTCGCGGATGGAGAAGGCGGCCTCGTCCAGGATCTGGGCGGTGTCCTTCTCGGTGACCTCGACCTGGCCGGGGTCGCCCTCGTACTCCTCGTCGGTGGTGCCGAGGAGCAGCATGTCCTCCCAGGGGAGGGCGAAGGTGATGCGGTACTTGTCGATCGGGGTGGCCAGGGCGGCCTTCCACGGCGAGGTCCGCTTGAGGACCAGGTGGGCGCCCTTGGAGAGGCGGATGGAGGGGGCCGCGTTCGGGTCCTCCATCCTGCGCAGGTGGTCGACCCACGGGCCGGTGGCGTTGAGCACGAGACGGGCGGTGACGCCGAACTCGTCGCCGCTGGTGCGGTCCTTCAGCTCGGCGCCGGTGACCCGGCCCCTGGTGAAGCGCAGCCCGGTGACCTCGGCGTGGTTGAGGACGGTGGCGCCGGCGTCGACGGCGGCGCGGACCGTCATCAGCGCCATGCGGGCGTCGTTCATCTGGTCGTCGCCGTAGACGGCCACGGCCTTGAGGTTGTCGGTGCGCAGCTCCGGCACGTCCTGCGCGGCCTTGGCGGGGGAGAGCAGGTGTCCGACGCCGTCGCCGAACGCCGAGAGGGCGCTGTACGCGAAGACGCCGGCACCCAGCTTGGCCGCGCCGTGCGGGCCGCCCTTGTAGACGGGCAGGTAGAAGGTGAGGGGGTTGGCGAGGTGCGGTGCCACCTGGCGGGAGACCGCACGCCGCTCGAAGTGGTTCTCCGCGACCAGCTTCACCGCGCCGGTCTGCAGGTAGCGCAGACCGCCGTGGAGCAGCTTCGAGGAGGCGGAGGAGGTGGCGCCGGCGAAGTCGCCGGCGTCCACCAGGGCCACCCGCAGGCCCGACTGCGCGGCGTGCCAGGCGGTGGAGATGCCCAGGATGCCGCCGCCGATCACCAGGAGGTCGTACGTCGCCTTGGAAAGCCGGTCCCGGGTCTCGGCGCGGCTCGGGAGGGAGCCGGACGCCGGGTGCGTCCCAAGGGCAGGGACGCTCTGCAGGGTGGTCATGTGTCTTACTCCTCGTCCTCGATCCAGCCCATGGTCCGCTCCACGGCCTTGAGCCAGCTCTTGTACTCGCTGTCGCGCCTGTCGGCGTCCATGCGAGGGGTCCATTCCGCCGCGCGGCGCCAGTTGGCGCGCAGGGCGTCGGTGTCCGGCCAGAAGCCGACGGCCAGGCCGGCGGCGTAGGCGGCACCGAGGCAGGTGGTCTCGGCGACCATGGGGCGCACGACGGGCGCGTCCAGGAAGTCCGAGAGGGTCTGCATCAGCAGGTTGTTGGAGGTCATGCCGCCGTCGACCTTGAGCGCGGTCAGCTCGACGCCGGAGTCCTTCGTCATGGCGTCGGTGATCTCGCGGGTCTGCCAGGCGGTGGCCTCCAGGACGGCACGGGCGATGTGCGCCTTGGTGACGTACCGGGTGAGGCCGGCGATCACACCGCGGGCGTCGGAGCGCCAGTACGGGGCGAAGAGACCGGAGAAGGCCGGCACGAAGTAGGCGCCGCCGTTGTCCTCGACCGAGGACGCGAGGGTCTCGATCTCGGCGGCGGACTTGATCAGGCCCATCTGGTCGCGCATCCACTGCACCAGCGAACCGGTGACGGCGATCGAGCCCTCCAGGGCGTAGACCGGCTTCTGGTCGCCGATCTGGTAGCCGACCGTGGTCAGCAGGCCGCTGTAGGAGTTGATGATCTTGTCACCGGTGTTCATCAGCATGAAGGTGCCGGTGCCGTACGTGGACTTGGCCTCACCCTCGGCGAAACAGGTCTGGCCGAAGAGGGCGGCCTGCTGGTCGCCGAGCGCGGAGGCGACCGGGACGCCGGCGAGGGCGCCGTCCTTGACGTGGCCGTAGACCTCGGCGGAGGAGCGGATCTCGGGGAGGACGTTGAGGGGGACCCCCATCGACTCCGCGATCTTCTCGTCCCAGGCCAGGGTGTGCAGGTTCATCAGCATGGTGCGCGAGGCGTTGGTGACGTCGGTGACGTGCACGCCGCCGTCGGTGCCACCCGTGAGGTTCCAGATGACCCAGGAGTCCATGGTGCCGAAGAGGATGTCGCCGGCCTCGGCGCGCTCGCGGAGCCCCTCGACGTTGTCGAGCATCCAGCGGATCTTCGGACCGGCGAAGTAGCTCGCCAGCGGCAGGCCGGTCTCGCGGCGGAAGCGGTCCTGGCCGACGTTGCGGCCGAGCTCCTTGCAGAGGGCGTCGGTGCGGGTGTCCTGCCAGACGAGGGCGTTGTGGACGGGCTCGCCGGTGTTCTTGTCCCAGAGCAGCGTGGTCTCGCGCTGGTTGGTGATGCCGATGGCCTTGACGTCGGCGGCGGCGATGCCGCCCTTCGTCAGGGCGCCGGCGACGACCTCCTGGACGTTGGTCCAGATCTCGGCGGCGTCGTGCTCGACCCAGCCCGGCTTCGGGAAGATCTGCTCGTGCTCCTTCTGGTCGACCGAGACGATCCGGCCGTCCTTGTCGAAGACGATGCAGCGGGAGGAGGTGGTGCCCTGGTCGATGGCCGCGATGAACGGGCCGGAGGTGTGTGCGTCGGTCACGGTTGGCTCCAAGGGAGGTCTGGAAGAAGGACGGCTCAGGCGAACGCGATGTTGTAGATACCCGCGGCGATGGCTCCACCGATCAGCGGACCGGCGACCGGGATCCAGGCGTAGCTCCAGTCGGAGCCGCCCTTGTGCTTCAGCGGGAGCAGGGCGTGCACGATGCGCGGGCCGAGGTCGCGGGCCGGGTTGATCGCGTAGCCGGTCGGGCCGCCGAGCGACAGGCCGATGGAGACCACGACGAACGCGGTGATCAGGGCGCCTATGACGCCGAGGCCCTTGCCGCTGTCGTTGAGGCCCTGCGTGAGCACGGCCAGGACGAGCACGACGGTGCCGATGATCTCGGTCGCCAGGTTCTGCCAGGTGTTACGGATCTCGGGGCCGGTGGAGAAGATGCCGAGCACCGGGCCGGGGCCCTCGATCGGCTTCTGGCCCGAGGCCTCCGGGTCGTCGAGGTGCGCCTGGAACTGGCCGTAGTAGGCCACCCAGACCAGCGCCGCGCCGATCATGGCGCCGAGCATCTGGCCCGCGATGTAGACGGGGACGTTGCCCCAGTCGCTGTCCTTGATCGCGATGCCGACCGTGACGGCGGGGTTCAGATGGGCGCCGGAGAGGGAAGCCGTCATGTAGACGGCCGTCATGACGGCGAAGCCCCACCCGAAGGTGATCGCGAGCCAGCCCGCGTTGCGGGCCTTGGAGCCCTTGAGCGTGACAGCGGCGCACACGCCGCCGCCGAGCAGAATCAGAACGGCGGTACCGATGGTCTCGCCGAGGAAGATGTCGGAGCTGGACACCCGCGACTCCTTTGTCCTTCGTCCAGGGGAACGGCGGACTCCGGGTCCCTCCGGAGGTCCGCACCCTCGTGTGAGGGCTGTTTCCGGCCCTTGGCACTGCCACACCTTAGCGCGTATTGCCGTTAGGTGTTCGGCATTGCCGACCGATGAACGGAAGTTTTGCCCCCGGGTTAACAGCGCGTCAAGGCCCCGGGAAACGAAAGACCCGCCGATAACGCGATCGTTACCGGCGGGTTCACTCAGCTCGGGGTGCACGGTGGCGCAGGGTCAGAAGCGTCCGGCCCCCAGATCCCGGGAGACCGCGCGGGCGCAGTCGCGCACCGCCGCGACGAGTTCGGGACGCAGCTCCCCGGCCGGGCACAGCCGCTCCACGGCGCCCGTCACCGCCACCGCGCCCACCGGCATCCGCCGCCGGTCGTGGATCGGCGCCGCCACCGAGGCGACCCCCTCCCAGGTCTCCTCCACGTCCGCCGCCCAGCCCTTGGCCCGCGTCATGTCGAGCAGCGACTCGAACGCCCCGAGCTCCGTCGTCGTACGGGGCGTGAACGGCTCCCGCTCGACCTCCAGGACCTCGCTGTGCGCCACCGGGTCGTACGCCGAGAGGACCTTGCCCAGCGCCGTGGAGTGCAGCGGCTGCATGGCCCCCACCTCCAGCACCTGGCGGCTGTCGTCCGGCCGGAAGACGTGGTGCACGATCAGGACGCCCTGCTGGTGCAGCACCCCCAGGTGCACGCTCTCGCCGCTGGACCGCGCCAGGTCGTCCGTCCAGACCAGCGCCCGCGCGCGCAGCTCGTGCACGTCGAGATAGCTGTTGCCGAGCCGCAGCAGCTCCGCGCCGAGCTGGTAGCGGCCCGAGGCCGCCTCCTGCTCCACGAAGCCCTCCGCCTGGAGCGTGCGCAGGATGCCGTGGGCGGTGCCCTTGGCGAGTCCCAGCGAGGACGCGATGTCGGACAGGCCCAGCCGGCGCTCGCCGCCCGCGAGCAGTCGCAGCATGGCCGCCGCCCGTTCAAGCGACTGGATGTTCTTCGCCATCGCCCGACCCCTTCTCCCTCTCATGCTGTTCGACAATGCTGAACACTATCGGTCGATGCCGACCTTGGGTGACACACGACAGTGTCAGTCAAGAACGGTCAGAACCGGGAGTCCCCGCACACAGGATGCCGTCCGCCCCGCGAGACGCCGTGTCCACCCCGACCGGCGCGCGGTTACGCTGGCCCCGTGCACCCTCCTCCGAAGGTGCAAAGCCGACAGCCGTCGCATCCCAGGGAGCTCATCCATGGCCTCGTTGCCGACCCCTTCCGCAGACAGCC
Organism: Streptomyces sp. CB02009; assembly: GCF_001905825.1. Taxonomy (GTDB): domain Bacteria; phylum Actinomycetota; class Actinomycetes; order Streptomycetales; family Streptomycetaceae; genus Streptomyces. The sequence goes on along the minus strand of NZ_LIVV01000008.1, from coordinate 203,970 downwards.
GGAACCGCGCCGCAGCCCTCCGCGAGGCACTCGCCAGCCGAGTCGTCGTCGCCGACGGCGCCATGGGCACCATGCTCCAGGCGCAGGACCCCACCCTCGAGGACTTCCAGAACCTCGAAGGCTGCAACGAGATCCTGAACATCACCAGGCCCGACATCGTCCGTTCGGTCCACCAGGAGTACTTCGCCGCCGGCGTCGACTGCGTCGAGACCAACACGTTCGGCGCCAACCACGCCGCCCTGGGCGAGTACGACATTCCCGAGCGTGTCCACGAGCTCTCCGAGGCCGGTGCCCGCATCGCCCGCGAGGTCGCCGACGAGTTCACCGCCTCCACCGGACGCCAGCGCTGGGTCCTCGGCTCCATCGGCCCCGGCACCAAGCTGCCGACCCTCGGCCACGCCCCGTACACCCTGCTGCGCGACGCCTACCAGCAGAACGCCGAAGGCCTCATCGCCGGCGGCGCCGACGCCCTGCTCGTCGAGACCACCCAGGACCTCCTCCAGACCAAGGCCTCCGTCATCGGCGCCCGCCGCGCCCTCGAGGCCCTCGGCGCCGACGTGCCGCTCATCGTCTCCGTCACCGTCGAGACCACCGGCACCATGCTCCTCGGCTCCGAGATCGGCGCGGCGCTGACCGCCCTGGAGCCGCTCGGCATCGACATGATCGGGCTGAACTGCGCCACCGGCCCCGCCGAGATGAGCGAGCACCTCCGCTACCTCGCCCGCCACTCGCGCATCCCGCTCTCCTGCATGCCCAACGCCGGCCTGCCCGTCCTCACCTCCGACGGCGCCCACTACCCGCTCAGCCCCGCCGAGCTCGCCGACGCCCAGGAGACCTTCGTCCGCGAGTACGGCCTCTCCCTGATCGGCGGCTGCTGCGGTACGACCCCCGAGCACCTTCGCCAGGTCGTCGAGCGCGTCCGGGACCTCACCCCCGCCGTGCGCGAGCCGCACCCCGAGCCCGGCGCCGCCTCGCTCTACCAGACCGTGCCGTTCCGCCAGGACACCGCGTACATGGCGATCGGCGAGCGCACCAACGCCAACGGCTCGAAGAAGTTCCGCGAGGCCATGCTGGAGGCCCGCTGGGACGACTGCGTCGAGATGGCCCGCGACCAGATCCGCGAGGGCGCGCACATGCTCGACCTCTGCGTCGACTACGTGGGCCGCGACGGCGTCGCCGACATGCGGGAGCTCGCCGGCCGCTTCGCCACCGCCTCCACCCTGCCGATCGTCCTCGACTCCACCGAGGTCGACGTGCTGCAGGCCGGTCTGGAGAAGCTCGGCGGCCGGGCCGTCATCAACTCCGTCAACTACGAGGACGGCGACGGCCCCGAGTCCCGCTTCGCCAAGGTCACCCGCCTCGCCCAGGAGCACGGCGCCGCGCTCATCGCCCTCACCATCGACGAGGAGGGCCAGGCCCGCACCCCCGAGCACAAGGTCGCCATCGCCGAGCGGCTCATCGAGGACCTCACGGGCACCTGGGGCATCCACGAGTCCGACATCCTCATCGACACCCTGACCTTCACCATCTGTACCGGTCAGGAGGAGTCGCGCAAGGACGGCATCGCCACCATCGAGGCGATCCGCGAGCTCAAGCGCCGCCACCCGGACGTCCAGACCACCCTGGGCCTCTCCAACATCTCCTTCGGCCTGAACCCGGCCGCCCGCATCCTGCTCAACTCGGTCTTCCTCGACGAGTGCGTCAAGGCCGGACTCGACTCGGCGATCGTCCACGCCTCGAAGATCCTGCCGATCGCCCGCTTCGACGACGAGCAGGTCACCACCGCGCTCGACCTGATCTACGACCGGCGGCGCCCCCAGCAGGGGGACGAACCGGCCTACGACCCGCTGCAGAAGCTGATGGCCCTCTTCGAGGGCGTCAACACCAAGTCGATGAAGGCGGGCAAGACCGAGGAGCTCCTCGCGCTGCCGCTGGACGAGCGCCTGAAGCGGCGGATCATCGACGGCGAGAAGAACGGTCTCGAGGCCGACCTCGACGAGGCGCTGACGATCCGCCCCGCTCTGGAGATCGTCAACGAGATCCTGCTCGACGGCATGAAGACCGTCGGCGAGCTGTTCGGCTCGGGCCAGATGCAGCTGCCGTTCGTGCTCCAGTCCGCCGAGGTCATGAAGACCGCGGTGGCCTACCTCGAACCGCACATGGAGAAGACGGACGCCGACGGCAAGGGCACGATCGTGCTCGCCACCGTCCGCGGCGACGTCCACGACATCGGCAAGAACCTCGTCGACATCATCCTCTCTAACAACGGCTACAACGTCGTCAACATCGGCATCAAGCAGCCCGTCTCCGCGATCCTGGAAGCCGCAGAGGAGCACAGCGCCGACGTGATCGGCATGTCCGGCCTCCTCGTGAAGTCCACCGTGATCATGAAGGAGAACCTGGAGGAGCTGAACCAGCGCGAGCTGGCCGCCAAGTACCCCGTGATCCTCGGCGGCGCCGCCCTCACCAGGGCGTACGTCGAACAGGACCTCCACGAGATCTACCAGGGCGAGGTCCGCTACGCCCGCGACGCCTTCGAGGGCCTGCGCCTCATGGACGCCCTCGTCGCCGTCAAGCGCGGCGTCCCCGGCGCCACGCTCCCCGAGCTCAAGCAGCGCCGCGTCCCCAAGCGGGACACGCCGGTCGTCCAGGTGGAGGAGGCGGACGAGCCGGGCGGCCGCTCCGACGTCGCCGTCGACAACCCCGTCCCCACCCCGCCGTTCTGGGGCACCCGCGTCGTCAAGGGCATCCCGCTCAAGGACTACGCCTCCTGGCTCGACGAGGGCGCCCTCTTCAAGGGCCAGTGGGGCCTCAAGCAGGCCCGCGTCGGCGGCGCCAGCTACGAGGAGCTCGTCGAGAGCGAGGGCCGGCCGCGGCTGCGCGGCCTGCTCGACAGGCTGCACACCGACAACCTGCTCGAGGCGGCCGTCGTCTACGGCTACTTCCCCTGCGTCTCCAAGGGCGAGGACCTGATCATCCTCGACGAGGCCGGCAACGAGCGGACCCGCTTCACCTTCCCGCGCCAGCGCCGCGGCCGCCGGCTCTGCCTCGCGGACTTCTTCCGGCCGGAGGAGTCCGGCGAGACCGACGTGGTCGGCCTCCAGGTCGTCACCGTCGGCTCGAAGATCGGCGAGGCCACCGCCAAGCTGTTCGAGTCCGACTCCTACCGCGAGTACCTGGAGCTGCACGGCCTCTCCGTCCAGCTCGCCGAGGCCATGGCCGAGTACTGGCACGCCCGGGTCCGCGCCGAGCTCGGCTTCGGCGGCGAGGACCCGGACGCGGTCGAGGACATGTTCGACCTCAAGTACCGCGGCGCGCGCTTCTCGCTCGGCTACGGAGCCTGCCCCGACCTGGAGGACCGCGCGAAGATCGCGGAGCTGCTGCGTCCGGAGCGGATCGGCGTCCACCTCTCCGAGGAGTTCCAGCTCCACCCCGAGCAGTCCACCGACGCCATCGTGATCCACCACCCCGAGGCGAAGTACTTCAACGCCCGGTGACCGGGCGCACACCGTCCCGGGGGTAAATCCGCGCCCTTTCGGTGATCCGGACGTACACTTGTCGGTCCAGTGCAGGCCGGTCTTCCTCCCCGTACCGGGGAGGGGGGCCGGCCTTCTCGTCCCTCCATGGAGGTGTGCCGGATGACCAGTACGGTCCCCGCGTCCCTGATCCGTACCAACGGAAGCTCCGCCCTGCAGGCGGTCTTCCTCGACATGGACGGGACCCTCGTCGACACGGAGGGCTTCTGGTGGGACGCGGAGGTCGAGGCCTTCGCCGACCTCGGGCACCGGCTGGACGAGGCCTGGCGGGACGTCGTCGTCGGCGGCCCGATGACGCGCAGCGCGGGCTACCTCATCGAGTCCACCGGCGCCGACATCACCGTCGACGAGCTGACCGTGCTGCTCAACGAGAAGTTCGAGCAGCGCATCGAGCGCGGCGTGCCCCTCATGCCCGGCGCCGAGCGGCTCCTCGCCGAGCTGGCCCGGCACTCCATCCCGACCGCGCTGGTCTCCGCCTCGCACCGGCGGATCATCGACAAGGTGCTCCACTCGCTGGGCCGCGACCGCTTCGCGCTCACCGTCGCGGGCGACGAGGTCGTCCGGACCAAGCCGCACCCGGAGCCGTACCTGGCGGCCGCCCAGGGGGTCGGGGCCGACCCCGTGCTCTGCGCCGTCATCGAGGACACCGCGACCGGTGTGGCGGCCGCAGAGGCGGCCGGCTGCCGGGTCGTCGCGGTGCCCTCGGTCGCCCCGATCGCGCCCTCCCCGGGCCGGGTGGTCGTGCGCTCCCTCGAAGAGGTCGACGTGCCCTTCCTCCGTACATTGATCACCGGAATCTGAGCTCTATCTGAGCTTCCCCTCGGGCGGAATGCGATTTCCCCCGGGAGATACCGCCGGGAGATACCCCGGGGGGCACCCAGGAGGCACCCGGGGTGCACCCGGGGAACGCCCGGAGAAAACGATCAGGCCATTCGCCGAAAAGGCCTCTGCGTGACCTTGGTCACGCAGAGTGCCGGACGGTGGGTGGCCTTCCTGCGTCCCCTGTCCGATTGGGGTGTGTTTCGGCGCCCCCTGTGTCCCGATTCGATGGCCACCGTCCGCATCATCCGACGCATGACTATCGAGGCTCCCGCATTCATGATCACTGTGCGATTACCCCCACGGCCGCCCGTGGTCAAGCAATAGCGACGCCGCCCACTAATCTTTCGCGAGTACTTCGCCGCATAACCCGCGTGCACCGGCGCACACCCAAGTCGCCGTGAACACAGGACCGATCGCAACACCCGGCCCGATCGCTCCCGCCCCGACCGGGCGGCCGGCGGCGGAGTTCCACTGACCGCTGTATCCCAGTGCCGGATGAGGAGATCGTCCCTGATGAACCGCAAGACCCTGGTGCTCCCGGCCGTGGCCGGACTGCTCGCCCCCCTGCTCGCCGCCTGCGGCGGTGCGGAGGAAGGCGGAGCGATCGTCGTCGGCACCACGGACCAGTTCATCGCCACCGCGGACGCCCCCGCGCCGCTCGACCCGGCCTTCGCCTACGACACCGGCGCCTGGAACATCCTCCGGCAGACCGTGCAGACGCTGATGCACGTGCCCCGCGACAGCGGCGAGCCCGTCCCCGAGGCCGCCCAGAGCTGCGGATTCTCCGACAAGGCCAGCGAGAGCTACCGCTGCAAGCTGCGCTCCGGCCTCACCTTCGCCGACGGCACCCCGATCACCGCCGAGGACGTCAAGTTCTCCATCGAGCGCGTGCTGAAGATCAAGTCGGACAACGGCACCGCCGCCCTCCTCTCGAACATCGACACCATCGAGACCAAGGGCGCCGACGAGGTCGTCTTCCACCTGAAGACCCCCGACGCCACCTTCCCGTACAAGCTCTCCACCCCGGTCGCCGGCATCCTCAGCAAGGACAAGTACGAGGCCGGAAAGCTCCGCGAGGGCTTCGACGTCGACGGCTCCGGGCCGTACACCATGAAGGTCGAGCGCGAGGGCGACAAGGCCACGCGCTTCGTCTTCACCAAGAACGCGTCCTACAAGGGCGACATCACCCTGCGCAACGAGAAGGTCGAGCTGCGCCCCTACGCCGACGCGAGCACCATGGGCCGGGCCCTGGAGAGCGACGACATCGACATGATGGCCCGCTCCCTGTCCCGGAAGCAGGTCAAGGACCTCACCGAGACCCCCAAGGACGGCATCGAGGTCATCGAGGTCCCCGGCCTCGAGATCCGCTACCTCGGCTTCAACACCAAGGCCCCCGCCGTCCAGGAGAAGGCCGTCCGCCAGGCCATGGCCGCCGTCGTCGACCGCGGCGCCCTCGTCAACCGGGTGTACGGCACCACCGCCGAGCCGCTGTACTCGCTGATCCCCTCCAGCATCACCGGCCACGCCACCCCCTTCTTCGACACCTACGGCGAGCCCGACCAGGACCGCGCCGCCAAGCTCCTCAAGGACGCCGGCGTCAAGACCCCGGTCAAGCTGACGCTGAACTACACCACCGACCACTACGGCGCCGAGACCGCGGAGGAGTTCGAGGCGCTCAAGAAGCAGCTCGTCTCCAGCGAGCTCTTCGACGTCACCGTGCAGGGTGCCGAGTGGTCGACGTTCCGCACCGCCCAGAAGCGCGGCGACTACGCCGTCTACGGACTCGGCTGGTTCCCCGACTACCCGGACCCGGACAACTACATCGCGCCGTTCCTGGACAGCGACAACTTCCTCAACACCCCGTACGTGAACAAGGTCGTCCGCGACCAGCTCATCCCGCGCTCGCGCCGGCAGGCCGACCGCACCGCCGCGAGCCCCGTCTTCAACCAGATCCAGAAGATCGTCGCCGAGGACGTACCCGTCCTGCCGCTGTGGCAGGGCAAGCAGTACGTCGCCGCGCGCGACGACCTCAACGGAGTCGAGTACGCCCTCAACACGTCCTCCGACCTCCTGCTGTGGGAACTGGGCCGCGGTACCGCATAACCCCGTCGACCGGGTCGGTTACACCGGCCGCGCACCCGCGCGCGGCCGGCCTGACATGACAAGAGATCACGAGGCACGTTCTGTGAAGACGCACAACAAGTGGCTGACGGCCCCCCTCGCCGCCGGTCTGTCCGCCGCCCTCCTCAGCGGCTGCGGCACCGAGCAGGGCGGCTCGGGCGACTCCGGCAACGGCATACGCGTCGGCATGTCCGACGAGATCGTCGCCACCGACCCGGCGGCCGGCTACGACCCCGGCTCGTGGCTGCTGTTCAACAACGTCTTCCAGTCCCTGCTGGCCTTCCCCAAGGGCGGCTCCGAGCCCGAGCCCGAGGCCGCCGACAAGTGCGGCTTCACCACCGGCAGCACCGTGTACAGCTGCACCCTGCGGGACGGCCTGACCTTCTCCAACGGCAACAAGCTCACCTCGGAGGACGTCAAGTTCTCCTTCGAGCGCGCCCTCAAGATCGCCGACCCGATGGGCCCGGCGCCGCTGCTGGCCACCATCAAGCGCATCGAGACCCCGGACGAGAAGACGGTCGTCTTCCACCTCAAGGTCCCCGACGCCACCTTCCCCAGCAAGATCGCCTCCGGCGCCGGCTCCATCGTCGACCACCGCGAGTACGCCGCCGACGCCCTGCGCACCGACGGCAAGGCCACCGGCTCCGGCCCCTACAAGCTGGACTCCTTCAGCGCCACCGAGGCCACCTTCTCCGCCAACCCCGGCTACAAGGGCACCGCGCAGCGCAAGAACGACGCCGTCACCCTCAAGCTCTACGGCGGCGACCGCTCCGCCCTCGCCAAGGCGCTCACCGACGGAGACGTCGACGTCGCCTACCGAGGCCTCTCCGCCGAGGACATCGCGACCCTCGAGACCTCCGACACCACGGACGACAAGGGCATCGAGGTCGTCCAGGGCAGCAGCGCCGAGGTCCAGCACCTCGTCTTCAACATGAAGGACCCGGTCGCCGGAAAGCTGGGCGTCCGCCAGGCCATCGCCCACCTCGTCGACCGCGAGGCCCTCGTCGAAGGCATCTACAAGTCGACGGCCACGCCGCTGTACTCGATCGTCCCGGCCGGCATCGCCGGACACAACACCGCCTTCTACGACACCTACGGCACTCCCGACGCCGCCAAGGCGAAGAAGGCCCTGCGCGCCGCCGGCATCACCGACAAGGTGAAGCTCACCCTCTGGTCCACGCCCAGCCGCTACGGCCCCTCCACCGACGAGGAGCTCAAGGCCATCGCCGAGCAGCTCAACGCCAGCGGCCTCTTCGACGCCGACGTCAAGTCCGTCGCCTACGACCAGTACGAGAAGGACGTCGCGGCCGGCAAGTACGGCGTCTACGTCAAGGGCTGGGTCCCCGACTACCCCGACGCCGACAACTTCACCACCCCGTTCTTCGGCGAGGGCAACGTCCTCGGCAACCACTACGAGAACGCCACCATCACCGGCAGCCTCCTCCCCAAGACCGCCGCCGCCCCGGACCGCGCCGCCACCGCCGACGAGTACGGCAGGCTCCAGGACCTCGTCGCCGAGCAGCTGCCCCTCCTGCCGCTCTGGCAGGGCAAGCAGTACGCCGTCGCCCGCCAGGACGTCACGGGCCTCGAATGGACCCTCGACGCCTCGACGGTCTTCCGCTTCTGGGAGATCCGCAAGGGCTGACCGCCCCGGGACACGAGGCCCGTCCCCCCTGGGGGGCGAGGCCCGTCCCGGCACGACAGGAGGGGCCCGGTGCACGCAGCACGCGCACCGGGCCCCTCCCGTCGTCTCCGCCGGCGTCCCCGCTCCCGAAGAACCCGCCGGGACTACTGCCCGTTGGCCCCCGGCCGCACCAGACCGCTCTCGTACGCGTACACCGCGGCCTGCACCCGGTCCCGCAGGCCCAGCTTCGTCAGCACATGGCCCACATGCGTCTTCACCGTCGTCTCGCTGACGAACAGGTCCGCCGCGATCTCCGCGTTCGACAGGCCCCGGGCCACCAGCTTCAGCACCTCGACCTCACGGTCCGTCAAGGTGTTCAGCGTGTCCGGCACCTGCTCCTCGCCCGTCGGCAGATGCGCCGAGTACTTGTCGAGCAGCCGGCGCGTGATCGACGGCGCCAGCATCGCCTCACCGGCCGCCACCACCCGGATCGCCTGCACCAGCTCGTTCGCCGGGGCGTCCTTCAGGAGGAAGCCGCTCGCCCCCGCACGCAGCGCCTCCACCACGTACTCGTCGAGATCGAAGGTCGTCAGGACCAGCACCTTCGCCGGACCGTCCCGACCCGGACCCGTGATCTGCCGGGTCGCCTCCACCCCGTCCATCCGCGGCATCCGGATGTCCATCAGCACCACGTCCGGCTGCAGCGCCCGCACCTGGTCCTGCGCCTGGAGACCGTCCCCGGCCTCACCCACCACCGCGATGTCCTGCTCCGCCTCCAGAATCATCCGGAAGCCGGTGCGCAGCAGCGGCTGATCGTCGACCAAGAGGACGCGGATCGTCACAGGGGCTCCTTCACGGGGCTGAGCTCACGAGGTGCACCGGCACTACGGCGCCGGCGGGGCCAGGTCCATTCTGCCCTGCCCCGAATCGCCCGACTCCGGCGGGCGCGCGGGAACGATCTTCAGCGGATAGACCGGGGGAGTCCCCCCGAACTCCGGACACACCGCCTGGTGATCGCACCAGCCGCACAGCTTCGTCGGACGCGGCCGCCAGTCGCCCGTCTCCGTCGCCAGCCGGATCGCCTCCCACAGCGCCAGCAGCTTCCGCTCCACCCGCAGCAGATCCGCCTCCACCGGGTCGTACGTCAGCACCTCCCCGCTGCCCAGGTAGACCAGCTGCAACCGCCGCGGGATCACCCGCCGCAGCCGCCACACCACCAGCGCGTAGAACGTCATCTGGAACAGCGCGCCGTCCCGGTACTCAGGACGGGGCGCCTTCCCGGTCTTGTAGTCGACGATCCGCACGTCACCCGACGGCGCCACGTCGATCCGGTCGATCACCCCGCGCAGCCGCAGCCCCGAATCCAGCTCCGTCTCCACGAACAGCTCCCGCTCGGCGGGCTCCAGCCGCGTCGGGTCCTCCAGCGTGAACCACCGCTCGACCAGCCGCTCCGCCTCACCCAGCCAGCCCGCGAGCCGCTCGCCCTCCGGATCCTCCGCGAACAGCGCACCCAGCTCCGGCTTCGACTCCAGGAGCCGGTCCCACTGCCCCGGAACCATCGCCCGCGCCCGCGGAGCCGTCCGCTCCACCGCGGGATCGTCGAAGAGCCGCTCGAGCACCGCGTGCACCAGCGTCCCCCGCGTCGCCGCCTCGCTCGGCTTCTCCGGCAGCCGGTCGATCACCCGGAACCGGTACAGCAGCGGACACTGCATGAAATCGCTCGCCCGCGACGGCGACAACGACATGGGCGCCCGGGGCTCCGCCGGCACCTGCTCGCTCGTACTCATGACGAAGACCCTACGACCCGCCACCGACAGCGAGCGGAATACCATCGACCTGGGACCCCGTCGCACTGCATGATCGAACCGTGACACACCGACGTGGTCACCGCCCGCGACGAGAGGAACCCGTGAACCAGGACGAGCCCAAGCCGCAGCGGACCGAGGAGCCCGGCGGCGGGATCCTCATGGGCCGGCCCTTCGGCGTGCCCGTCTACGTCGCCCCCAGCTGGTTCCTCGTCGCCGCCCTCATCACCTGGGTCTTCGGCGACCAGATCGAGCGCGTCCTGCCCGAACTCGGCGCCGCCCGCTACCTCGTCTCCCTCTTCTTCGCCGTCGCCTTCTACGCCTCCGTACTCGTCCACGAACTGGCCCACACCATCGCCGCGCTCCGCTTCAAGCTCCCGGTGCGCCGCATCCAGCTCCAGTTCTTCGGCGGCGTCTCCGAGATCGAGAAGGAGACCGAGACCCCCGGCCGCGAATTCGTCCTCGCGTTCGTCGGCCCCCTCCTCTCCCTCGTCCTCGCCGGCGTGTTCTATCTCTCGATGTACGCCGTCGAGCCCGGCACCGTCCCCGGCGTCCTCCTCGCCGGCCTGATGATCTCCAACCTCATCGTCGCGATCTTCAACCTGCTCCCCGGGCTCCCCCTCGACGGCGGCCGGATGCTCCGCGCCGTCGTCTGGAAGATCACCGGCAAGCCCATGAGCGGCACCATCGCCGCCGCCTGGGTCGGCCGCGCCCTCGCCGTCCTCGTCCTCGTCGGACTGCCCCTGCTCACCCGCACCGGCTTCCTCGGCAACTCCACCGAGGACATCAGCGGCCTCAACACCGTCACCGACGCCCTGCTCGCCGCGATCCTCGCCGCCATCATCTGGACCGGCGCCGGCAACAGCCTCCGCATGGCCCGCCTCCGCGAACACCTCCCCGAGCTCCGCGCCCGCAGCCTCACCCGCCGCGCCATCCCCGTCGAGCCCGTCACCCCCCTCTCCGAGGCCCTCCGCCGCGCCAACGAGGCGGGCGCCCGCGCCCTCGTCGTCGTCGACGGCCACGGCGAACCCACCGGCATCGTCCGCGAGGCCGCCATCGCCGCCGTCCCCCAGCACCGCCGCCCCTGGGTCGCCGTCAGCACCCTCGCCCAGGACCTCACCAGCGGCATGCGCGTCCCCGCCGAACTCACCGGCCAGCCCCTCCTCGACCACCTCCGCGCCAGCCCGGCCACCGAGTACCTCGTCGTCGAGGACACCGGCGAGATCTACGGAGTCCTCTCCACCACCGACGTCGAGCGCGCCTTCGTCCAGGCCATGGCACGACCCTCCTCGTAGTCCTTGTACTCTGGTCACATGTCCGAACCGACCGGTGCCGCCCGCCGACGCGGGCCCTTCAAGGTCGGGGACCAGGTTCAGCTGACCGACCCCAAGGGCCGTCACTACACGTTCACGCTCGAAGAGGGAAAGAACTTCCACACCCACAAGGGTTCTTTCCCGCACGACGAACTGATCGGCGCCCCCGAGGGCAGCGTTGTCCGCACCACCGGAAACGTCGCCTACCTCGCGCTGCGCCCCCTGCTCCCCGACTACGTCCTGTCCATGCCCCGCGGCGCCGCCGTGGTCTACCCCAAGGACGCGGGGCAGATCCTGGCCTTCGCCGACATCTTCCCCGGCGCCCGCGTCGTGGAAGCGGGAGTGGGCTCGGGCTCGCTGAGCAGCTTCCTCCTGCGCGCCATCGGGGACAGCGGCATGCTGCACTCCTACGAGCGCCGCGAGGACTTCGCCGAGATCGCGAAGGGCAACGTCGAGCGCTACTTCGGCGGCCCCCACCCCGCGTGGCAGCTGACCGTCGGCGACCTCCAGGACAACCTGTCCGACACCGACGTCGACCGCGTCATCCTGGACATGCTCGCCCCCTGGGAGTGCCTGGAGGCCGTCTCCAAGGCACTCGTCCCCGGCGGCATCCTCTGCTGCTACGTGGCGACCACCACCCAGCTCGCCCGCACCGTGGAGTCCATCCGCGAGTTCGGCTGCTACGCCGAGCCGCAGCCCTGGGAATCCATGATCCGCAACTGGCACGTCGAGGGCCTCGCCGTCCGCCCCGATCACCGCATGATCGGCCACACCGGCTTCCTCGTCACCGCCCGCCGCCTCGCGGACGGCGTCGAGCCCCCGATGCGCCGCCGCCGCCCCGCCAAGGGCGCCTACGGCGAGGACTACGAAGGCCCCAACAAGGGCTGACGTCCCGACACCCACGGCGCGCCGCCGTCGACTTCCCCGCCCGCCGCGGGGAACTCGACGGCGGCGTCCTCATGTTCGGCGTCCTCATGTTCGGCGTCCTCACGTTCGGCGGGCACCCGGACTCCCACGAGGCCGACCCCGACGGTTCCGTCCCCCTGTGACGTGTGGCACGATGCCGGAAACCGCCGCACCACCCCACAGGAGACGTCTCGCGTGCAGCCCTCCGCCGCCCCGGACCTCGCGGACCTCGCACACACCCACGCCCGGCCGGCCCACTGGCTCGCCACCGCCACCGCGACCGCCGCGGTCGTCGCCCTCGCCGGCCTCCTCCAGCCCGGCCCCGCCGGAGCCACCGCGACCCCCGCCACGGCAGCGAAGCCCGCACCGGCCCCCGAGGCCGCCGGCGTCGCCTACCCGCTCGACTGCGGGGGAGCACCCCACAAGGTCGCCGAGCGGGCGTCGGGGGACCTCGACGGAGACGGGAACCCCGAGACCGTTGCGGTCGTGCACTGCGAAGCGGGCTCCGGCACACCGCCGAGCGGCGTCTACGTCCTCACCCGGGGTAAGCAGGCCGGCGCACCCGCGCGCGTGGTGGCCACCCTCGTCGCACCCGAGCTGCTCAAGACCGTGACCGACTTCTCCGTACGCGACGGGGCGGTCCGCGCCACCCTGCTCGGCTACTCGTCCCCCGACGTGCCCAGCTGCTGCCCCGACGAGAAGGAGCAGGTCAGCTGGCACTGGAAGGGCGGCGCCTTCGTGCGCACCGGACAGGCCGAAGCGCGCAGCGCCTGACCCGTCACTCCGCGTCGGGGCCGTACACCTCGACCTTGTCCGCGACCCGGCGCACATGGATGCAGTCGCCCGGGCACTCCTTCGCCGAGTCCACCACGTCCTGGAGCAGCGTCAGCGGGACCGGCGTCGTGGCACCGGTGTCCTGGAGCAGCTCGTCGTCGGCGCTCTTCACATAAGCGAGCCCGTCGATGTCCAGCTCGAAGACCTCGGGAGCGTACTGCGCGCAGATCCCGTCCCCGGTGCACAGGTCCTGGTCGATCCAGACCTCCAGCGCCTCTGCGGCGCCCGTGGACGGAGCCTCGTGCTGCACGGTCATATCTCCTGCCGTTTCTGCTTCTCGTGTGTTCTCGCGGGTAAGTCGGGCCACCTCCGACGGGTGTTGGCCCATGACGACGATACAACCGCCCGCTTTCAACCTGCGAAGGGTGGGTATTCCCCTGTCGACAGGGGAAGCGCAAGGGTGAAGATCGGACACACCTCGGAGTCTTTTTGATCTAGGGGTTTCAATCACCACCCACGCAGGTAGGGTCAGGAAGCGTCCAGCTCCCCTTGGAGGAGGTGAGGACCGTGGCAGCCCACGACGACGACATCAACCGCGGCATCCGGCCCGGGCGAGGGTCTGAGGACCCCGCCGGTCAGGTTGCCTATCTCGAGCAGGAAATCGCCGTCCTGCGCCGCAAGCTCGCCGACTCTCCGCGACACACGAGGATTCTCGAAGAGCGGATCGTCGAGCTGCAGACCAGCCTGGCCGGCGTGTCCGCGCAGAACGAACGACTGGCGAACACGCTCCGTGAGGCCCGCGACCAGATCGTGGCCCTCAAGGAGGAAGTCGACCGGCTCGCGCAGCCGCCGGCCGGCTTCGGTGTCTTCCTTCAGGCCAATGAGGACGGCACGTGCGACATCTTCACCGGGGGCCGCAAGCTCCGGGTGAACGTCAGCCCGAGCATCGAGCTCGAAGAGCTCAAGCGCGGCCAGGAAGTCATGCTCAACGAAGCGCTCAACGTGGTCGAGGCCATGGAGTTCGAGCGCGCCGGGGACATCGTCACCCTCAAGGAGATCCTCGAGGACGGCGAGCGCGCCCTGGTGGTCGGGCACACCGACGAGGAGCGGGTGGTGAGGCTCGCCGAGCCTCTGCTGGACGTCACCATCCGCCCCGGCGACGCCCTGCTGCTCGACTCCCGGTCCGGCTACGTGTACGAAGTGGTCCCTAAGAGCGAGGTCGAAGAGCTCGTTCTGGAAGAGGTCCCGGACGTCGACTACAACAAGATCGGCGGCCTGGGCAACCAGATCGAGCTGATCAGGGACGCGGTCGAGCTCCCCTACCTCTACCCGGACCTCTTCAAGGAGCACGAACTGCGGCCGCCCAAGGGCATCCTGCTCTACGGCCCGCCCGGCTGCGGCAAGACGCTGATCGCGAAGGCCGTGGCCAACTCCCTGGCCAAGAAGGTCGCCGAGGTGACCGGCCAGCCCGCGGGGAAGTCCTACTTCCTCAACATCAAGGGCCCCGAGCTCCTCAACAAGTACGTCGGCGAGACCGAGCGGCACATCCGCCTCGTCTTCCAGCGTGCGCGGGAGAAGGCGAGCGAGGGCACCCCCGTCATCGTCTTCTTCGACGAGATGGAATCCCTCTTCCGCACCCGCGGATCCGGTGTCAGCTCGGACGTGGAGAACACCATCGTCCCCCAGCTGCTCGCCGAGATCGACGGTGTGGAGGGCCTGGAGAACGTCATCGTCATCGGCGCCTCCAACCGCGAGGACATGATCGACCCCGCGATCCTGCGACCCGGCCGGCTCGACGTCAAGATCAAGATCGAGCGTCCGGACGCCGAGGCCGCGAAGGACATCTTCGCGAAGTACCTCACCGCCACCCTGCCGCTCCACTCGGACGACATCTCCGAGCACAGCGGTTCCAAGGCGGCGGCCGCTCACGGAATGATCCAGTCGGTCGTCGAGCAGATGTACGCCGAATCCGAGGAGAACCGCTTCCTCGAAGTCACGTACGCCAACGGCGACAAGGAAGTCCTCTACTTCAAGGACTTCAACTCCGGCGCGATGATCCAGAACATCGTCGACCGGGCCAAGAAGATGGCCATCAAGGCCTTCCTCGACCACAACCAGAAGGGCATCCGGGTCTCCCACCTCCTCCAGGCGTGCGTGGACGAGTTCAAGGAGAACGAGGACCTGCCCAACACCACCAACCCCGACGACTGGGCCCGGATCTCCGGAAAGAAGGGCGAGCGGATCGTGTTCATCCGCACCCTCGTCACCGGAAAGCAGGGCGCGGACACCGGGCGCTCCATCGACACGGTGGCCAATACCGGTCAGTACCTGTAAAACGCCCCGGCTGCGGATGTCCGGAAACCGGGCATCCGCAGCCGACGCATTCCATCCAGCATTTCCCCCGGCATCACAGGGAAATACGCAACCGATCTCCCCACCAGCGCGGAGCCGCTCTAGGCTCATCGGTACCGCCGAGTCGCGCACAGTGAGCGCCGCCGGGCAAGGAGGGCCGCATGACCGTACGGCGAGTAATGGGCATCGAGACGGAGTACGGGATCTCCGTCCCGGGACACCCGAACGCCAATGCCATGCTCACCTCGTCCCAGATCGTCAACGCCTACGCGGCGGCGATGCACCGGGCGCGCCGCGCCCGCTGGGACTTCGAGGAGGAGAACCCGCTGCGGGACGCCCGCGGCTTCGACCTCGCCCGCGAGGCCGCCGACTCCAGCCAGCTCACCGACGAGGACATCGGCCTGGCGAACGTGATCCTCACCAACGGGGCCCGCCTCTACGTGGACCACGCCCACCCCGAGTACAGCTCGCCCGAGGTCACCAACCCGCTCGACGCCGTCCGCTGGGACAAGGCCGGCGAGCGGATCATGGCGGAGGCCGCCGAGCGGGCCGCGCAGCTCCCCGGGGCGCAGCCGATCCACCTCTACAAGAACAACACCGACAACAAGGGCGCCTCCTACGGCACGCACGAGAACTACCTGATGAAGCGGGAGACCCCCTTCTCGGACATCGTGCGCCACCTGACGCCCTTCTTCGTCTCCCGCCAGGTCGTGACCGGCGCGGGACGGGTCGGCATCGGGCAGGACGGCCGGAAGAACGGCTTCCAGATCAGCCAGCGCGCCGACTACTTCGAGGTCGAGGTCGGCCTGGAGACCACCCTCAAGCGGCCCATCATCAACACCCGGGACGAGCCGCACGCGGACGCCGAGCGGTACCGGCGCCTGCACGTGATCATCGGCGACGCGAACCTCTCGGAGATCTCGACCTACCTCAAGCTGGGCACCACCGCCCTGGTCCTCTCGATGATCGAGGACGGGTTCATCACCGTCGACCTCGCCGTCGACCAGCCGGTACGGACCCTCCACCAGGTCTCGCACGACCCGACCCTCCAGTACCTCGTCACGCTGCGCAGCGGCCGGACACTCACCGCGGTGCAGCTCCAGATGGAGTACTTCGAGCTGGCCAGGAAGTACGTGGAGGAGCGGTACGGGGTCGACGCCGACGAGCAGACCAAGGACGTCCTGATCCGCTGGGAGGACACGCTCAACCGGCTCGAGAACGACCCCATGAGCCTGGCCGGCGAGCTCGACTGGATCGCCAAGCGGGAGCTCATGGAGGGCTACCGGCGCCGGGACGGCCTGGACTGGGACGCCGCACGGCTGCACCTGGTCGACCTCCAGTACGCGGACGTGCGCCCCGAGAAGGGCCTCTACAACCGGCTGGCGGCCCGCGGGCGGATGAGGCGGCTCCTGGACGAGACCGAGGTGGAGCGGGCCGAGACGGCGCCTCCGGAGGACACCCGGGCTTACTTCAGGGGCCGGTGCCTGGAGCAGTACGCCGACGACGTCGCGGCGGCCTCCTGGGACTCGGTGATCTTCGACCTGCCCGGCCGCGACTCCCTCCAGCGCGTTCCCACCCTGGAGCCGCTGCGGGGCACCAAAGCCCATGTGAAATCGCTCCTGGACCGCTGCAGGACCGCCGAGGAACTGGTGCGCGTCCTGTCCGGCGGCTGATCCGAGGCCCCGCGGGGGCCTGAAATACCCCGGCACTGGGAATCATGGAATCAGTGCCCGGGCGTTGTCGAAACAGCAGGGCCGAAACAGGACCCGCCGTATAGGGTCTGATCTTGTACGGACTCAACCGAGCGGGCCGATTCGAGCGGGGTGAGGGATATGGCGACCAAGGACACCGGCGGCGGACAGCAGAAGGCGACGCGCTCCACGGAGGAGGTCGAGGAGACCACCACGGAGGCGAGCTCCGACCTCCAGGAGCGCCAGGAGAAGCTGAGCGACGACGTCGACTCCGTCCTGGACGAGATCGACGACGTCCTCGAGGAGAACGCCGAGGACTTCGTGCGGTCATTTGTGCAAAAGGGCGGCGAGTAGCCGCTCGGCGCGTCTGTCGTCCCCGTCCCCGGAGCCCCGGCGAAAGCCGTGGGCCCGGGGACGGATGACAAGCGGTGGCACGGGTAAGGTCCGTGCACAGCAAGCAAGATCGGCCGGCGCTTCCCACGGCGGGCCGACTCTCCCACCCGGAAGGAATCGCGTGGAAGCCAACCCTCGTAGCACCGGGCGTCTGCCGGCGGCCTTCCTGACGCCGGGCTCGTCCTCCTTCATCGACTTCCTGGCGGACCACTCGCCGGAGATGCTGCCGGGCGGGCGCAAGCTCCCCGAAGGGGTCGTCGAGGCCCCGCACGGGACGACCATCGTGGCGGCCACGTTCCCCGGCGGGGTCGTGCTCGCCGGTGACCGGCGGGCCACCATGGGCAACATGATCGCGCAGCGGGACATCGAGAAGGTCTTCCCTGCCGACGAGTACTCCGCCGTCGGCATCGCCGGCACCGCCGGCCTCGCCGTGGAGATGGTCAAGCTGTTCCAGCTGGAGCTGGAGCACTTCGAGAAGGTGGAGGGCGTCACGCTCTCCCTGGAGGGCAAGGCGAACCGCCTCTCCACCATGATCCGGGGCAACCTCGGCATGGCCATGCAGGGGCTCGCCGTCGTGCCGCTCTTCGCGGGCTGGGACGAGGGCAAGGAGAAGGGCCGGATCTTCTCCTACGACGTGACCGGCGGCCGCTCCGAGGAGCACGGGTTCGCCGCCACCGGCTCCGGCTCGATCTTCGCGCGCGGCTCGATGAAGAAGCTCTACCGCGCCGACCTGACCGAGCAGCAGGCCACCACGCTGGTCGTGCAGGCGCTCTACGACGCGGCGGACGACGACTCCGCGACCGGAGGGCCGGACATGGCACGCCGGATCTTCCCGATCGTCACGGTCATCACCGACGAGGGCTACCGCAGGCTCACGGAGGACGAGTCCTCCGCGCTGGCCCGGTCGGTCACCGAGCGGCGTCTCGAGGAGCCCGACGGGCCCCGCGCCGCCCTGCTCTGACCCCTCGTCGCCCGACTGAAGCCCAGAAGAAAGGGACGGACCGCCGGTGTCCACTCCGTTCTACGTCTCACCCCAGCAGGCCATGGCCGACCGGGCGGAGTACGCCCGCAAGGGCATCGCCCGAGGCCGCAGCCTTGTCGTCCTCCAGTACACCGACGGGATCGTCTTCGTCGGTGAGAACCCGTCCCGCGCGCTGCACAAGTTCAGCGAGATCTACGACCGGATCGGCTTCGCGGCCGCCGGCAAGTACAACGAGTACGAGAACCTCCGCATCGGCGGCGTCCGCTACGCCGACCTGCGGGGCTACACCTACGACCGGGACGACGTCACCGCGCGCGGCCTGGCCAACGTCTACGCCCAGACCCTCGGCACGATCTTCTCCAGCGCGGGGGAGAAGCCGTACGAGGTGGAGCTGGTCGTCGCCGAGGTCGGCACCGAGCCGTCGGGCGACCAGATCTACCGGCTGCCGCACGACGGCTCGATCGTGGACGAGCACGGCTCGGTCGCGGTCGGCGGCAACGCCGAGCAGATCGGCTCCTTCCTGGACCAGCGGCACCGGGACGGCATGTCCCTCGCCGAGGCCCTGAGGCTGGCCGTGCAGGCGCTCTCGCGCGACACCAACGGCAGCGAGCGGGAGATCCCCGCGGAGCGCCTCGAGGTGGCGGTCCTGGACCGCACGCGGCCGCAGCAGCGCAAGTTCAAGCGGATCGTCGGCCGTCAGCTGTCGCGCCTCCTGGAGGCCGACGACGCGGCGGTGGCGAAGACGGACGAGCCCTCGGACGAGGCTCCCGAGGAGTAGTCGGCACGGCCCGGAGGGGCCCCGTCCCGCGGACGCGCGGCCGGGGCCCCTCCGGCATGTCCGCCCTCGGACGGCCGGCGGCGCGGGCGCCGGGGAGCCGGGTCCGCCCTCGAACGGCCCCGGGGAGCCCGGGTGCGCCATCGAACGGCCGGTGCGGCCCCGAGGGAGCGCGGTCCGGTCTCAGACGGCCGGTGTGAGCCCCGAGGAGCCGGTCCGGTCTCAGACCCGGCCGGGAGCCCGGTCCGCCCCGCAGGCGGCCGGCGCGGGCCCCGTGAAGCCTGGTGGCCCTTCAGACCGCCGGTGCGGGCCCCGTGAAGCCCGGTCCTGTCTCGGACGGCCTGGTGCGGGCCCCGAGGAGCCCGGTCCGCCCCTCAGGCGGCCGGTGCGGGCCCCGAGGAGCCTCGGGGGATCAGGGAGACGGGAAGGGTGTCCGGCTGGGGCCGTTCGCCCGTGAGGACCGCGAGGAGGGCCTCCATGCCCCGCCGGCCGAACTCCTCCGCGGGCAGTCGCACGGTGGTGAGCTCCGGGTCGACCACCGTCGCCAGGGCCATGTCGTCGAAGCCGGTCACCGACAGGTCCTCGGGGACCCGCAGTCCGAGCCGCCGCGCGGCCTTGCAGACGCCGGCCGCGAGGATGTCGTCGTCGCAGATCACCGCCGTGGGCCGGGGCCCGGGGGCGTCGAGGGCCCGGCCCGCGACCTCCCACGCGTCCGCGACGTTCAGCGGCGACCGCACGGTGCGCACCTCCGTGCCCCGCAGGGCGTGGGCGAGGGCGGCCGCCCGCACGTCGAAGGTCCAGGACGGGGCCGCGGAGGCCAGGTGCAGGAAGCGGCGGTGGCCCAGGGCGAGCAGGTGGTCGGTCACCCGGCGCATGCCGTCGGCGACGTCGAGGTTCACATGGGCGGCCGCCCCGGCATCGGCCGGGTCGCTGTCGAGCATGACGAGCGGGAGGTCGGTGCCCCGGAAGGCCTCCAGGGCGCCGGTCGCCATCGAGGAGGCGATCACCCCGTCGAGGGCGGCCTGCGCCGAGGCGAAGGGGTCCCGTGCGGGGCCCAGGCCGTCGGGGGAGGGGTAGAGGACCACGCCGAAGCCGTGCCGGGCCGCCGCGGCGGCCGCTCCCGTGTAGACGTGCGCGAAGAACTCGTTGGTGAGCGCCGGGACGACGAGCATGGCGGTACGGGTGCGGCCGAGCCGCAGGTTGCGGGCGGCCAGGTTGGGCCGGTAGCCGAGCTCCCGGGCGGCCCCGCGCACGGCCTCGGCCGTGCGTTCCGACACACGGCCGCGCCACTTGTCGCCGAGCACGAGGGAGACGGTGGCCTGGGAGACGCCCGCGGTCCGGGCGACGTCGCGGCTGGTGGGGCGGGTGCCGCCGAGCGGCTCCGGGGTCTGCACACAAGCCTCCGCGTCGTACGGTCCGGGCGCGCGGGGGCGTCCGCTGCCCGGTCGCGGGGTGGACCCGCGCACTGGCGACATGGTACGTATGACCACGGAAGTTATACGTAAAACCTCGGAGCGGTCCGAGGCGAGGGGAGACCACATGGCCACCGAGGCCCCGGCGCGAGGCGGCTATCTCGACATACTCCGGGCGCCGCACGCGGCCCGGCTGCTCGCCGGCACCCTCGTGGGGCGCCTGCCCAACGGCGTCGGCCCCATCGCCCTCACCCTCTTCGTCCGCGACCAGGGCGGCAGCTACACCCTGGCCGGCGGCCTCATCGCCGCCTACGGCGTCGCGACCGCCGTCGGCCAGCCCCTCCTCGGCCGCGCCGTCGACCTGAAGGGCCAGCCCCGTGTCCAGCTGCCCGCCGCGGTCCTCTCCGCCCTCGGCATGGCCCTGCTCGCCCTCACCGGCATCGGCCACCTCGGCCTCGCCTACGTGGCCGTCGTCGTCGCCGGACTCTTCACACCGCCCCTGGAGGGCGGTCTGCGGGCCCTGTGGCCGAGCGTCCTCGGCCGCGAGGACCGGGTCCACCGCGCGTACGCCATGGACGCGGTCGCGCAGGAGGTCATGTTCACCGTCGGCCCGCTGCTGCTGACCCTCCTGGTCTCCCTCTGGTCGCCCGCCGCCGCCCTCCTCGTCATCAACCTCCTCGGCGTCCTCGGCGCCCTCGCCGTCGTCCTCTCCGAGCCTTCCCGCGCCTGGCGCTCCGCGCCCCGGGAGGCCCACTGGCTGGGCGCCCTGCGCTCCCCGGGCCTGCTCGCCCTGCTGGGCTCGTTCTTCTTCGTCGGCCTCGCGCTCGGCTCCATCACTGTCGCCGCCGTCGCGTACGCCGACGACCGGGGCACCCCGTCCGTCTACGGCTGGCTGATGGCCGCGCTCGGCCTCGGCGCGCTCGTCGGCGGTGTCACCTACGGCGCCCGGCAGTGGTCCGGAGCCCCCGAGCGGCGACTGCGCGTCCTCGTGCTCCTCCTGGCCGTCTGCTACCTGCCGCTGGTGCTCACCCCCGGCCCCGTCGCCATGAGCGCCCTCGCGGCCCTCGCCGGCGTCTTCCTGGCGCCGGTCCTCGCCTGCGCGTTCATCGTCGTGGACCGGCACGCGCCGCGCGGCACGGTCACCGAGGCCTTCTCCTGGCTCGTCACCACCTTCGGCGTCGGCTCCGCCCTCGGCTCCGCCGCGGCGGGCCCCGCCGTCGAACTCGCCGGGACGGTCGCCGGATTCGCCGTCGCCGGGGCGGGCGGCGTCGCCGCCCTCCTCGTCCTGCTCGCCACCGGCCGTGTCCTGCACGTGCCCGCGGCCCCCGAAACGCCCGGGGCCGAGCCGCGACACGCCGTCGGTGCGGCCGTCCCCACCTCCGTACACACGGAAAAGAACACGCACTGATCGGAAAATGATCGAAACGGGAACGTCCAACCCGGTTTCAGCACAGGCCGTCAGGCGTAATGTTCAGACATGGACCGCCGCATTTTCGGGCTGGAGAACGAGTACGGCGTCACGTGCACGTTCAGGGGACAGCGCCGACTGTCTCCTGACGAAGTGGCGCGCTACCTCTTCCGCCGTGTCGTGTCATGGGGCCGCAGCAGCAATGTCTTCCTGCGGAACGGCGCCCGCCTGTACCTCGACGTGGGATCGCATCCGGAATACGCCACACCGGAATGCGACAACGTGACCGAACTGGTCACCCACGACAAGGCCGGTGAGCGCATTCTCGAGGGCCTGCTCGTCGACGCCGAACGCCGCCTGCACGAGGAGGGAATCGCGGGCGACGTCTACCTCTTCAAGAACAACACCGACTCGGCAGGAAACTCCTACGGCTGCCACGAGAACTATCTCGTCGCCCGCCACGGAGAGTTCTCCCGGCTCGCGGACATCCTCATTCCGTTCCTGGTCACCCGGCAGCTCATCTGCGGCGCGGGAAAGGTCCTCCAGACCCCGCGCGGAGCGGTGTTCTGCGTCTCCCAGCGCGCCGAGCACATCTGGGAGGGCGTCAGCTCCGCGACCACCCGCTCACGCCCCATCATCAACACCCGTGACGAACCGCACGCGGACGCCGAGCGCTACCGCCGGCTCCACGTCATCGTCGGCGACTCGAACATGTCCGAGACGACCATGCTCCTCAAGGTCGGCGCCACCGACCTGGTCCTCCGCATGATCGAGGCCGGCACCGTGATGCGCGACCTGACCCTGGAGAACCCGATCCGGGCCATCCGCGAGGTCAGCCACGACATCACCGGACAGCGCAAGGTCCGGCTCGCCAGCGGCCGCGAGGCCTCCGCCCTGGAGGTCCAGCGCGAGTACTACGAGAAGGCCGTCGACTTCGTCGACCGCCGAGGCATCAGGAACGGCACGGTCGCCCAGGTCCTGGAGCTGTGGGGCCGCACGCTCGACGCGATCGAGAGCGAGCGGCTCGACAGGATCGAGACCGAGATCGACTGGGTCATGAAGCACCGGCTCATCGAGCGCTACCGGGCCAAGCACAACATGACCATGTCGAACCCGAGGGTCGCGCAGATAGACCTCGCCTACCACGACATCCACCGCCGTCGTGGGCTGTACTACCTGCTGCAGAAGAACGGCCAGGCGGCCCGGATCTGCAACGACATGAAGATCTTCGAGGGCAAGTCGGTGCCCCCGCAGACCACTCGGGCCCGGCTCCGCGGCGACTTCATCCGCCGCGCCCAGGAGCAGCGGCGGGACTTCACCGTCGACTGGGTCCACCTCAAGCTGAACGACCAGGCGCAGCGCACGGTGTTGTGCAAGGACCCGTTCCGCTCCGTCGACGACCGCGTCGAAAAGCTGATCGCCGGAATGTAGGCCGGTCGTACCGGCGATGTGGGCCCCGCACGTTTGGCGTGCGGGGCCCTCGACGTGACAGGAGGGTCCCCTAGAGTGTCGGGACAACTACTGTGCCGTCTGAGATCTGAGGAACACGTGCGCCGACTTGCCGGCCTTCTCGTCGTCCCGCTGCTGCTGCTCTCCACAGCGGCGTGCGGCAGCGACGACAAGGGCTCCGATTCCGCTTCGATGACGAACGGGCTGCCCGCCATCACCGCG
Source organism: Streptomyces sp. CB02009 (assembly GCF_001905825.1). Classification (GTDB taxonomy): domain Bacteria; phylum Actinomycetota; class Actinomycetes; order Streptomycetales; family Streptomycetaceae; genus Streptomyces. The sequence continues at coordinate 180,385 of NZ_LIVV01000008.1, read as the reverse complement.
GGGGCCAAGTTCGGCGAGAAGCCGACCCTCGCCAAGGGCGAGGGCGACCCGCCCAAGGAACTCAAGGTCAACGTCATCAGCGAGGGCAAGGGCGCGGTGACGAAGAAGGGCGACGCGCTCTCGGTGAACTACCTGGGTCAGGCCTGGGACTCCACCACCCCCTTCGACAACAGCTTCGACCGCGGCCAGCCCTTCAGCGTGACGCTGGGCGAGGGCCAGGTCATCAAGGGCTGGGAGCAGGCCCTCGAAGGCCAGAAGGTCGGCAGCCGCATCGAGGTCGGCATCCCGCCGGAGCTCGGCTACGGCGAGAAGGGCTCGCCGCCCAGCATCAAGCCGAACGCCACCCTCGTCTTCGTCGTGGACATCCTGAAGGCCGTCACGATCCCCAAGTCCGCCACCGGCACCCCGGTCGCCCAGGACAACAAGGACCTGCCGAAGGTCGGCACGAACACCGACGGCAAGGCCCCCTCGCTCACGGTCCCCAAGGTCGACCCGCCGACCAAGCTCGTCTCGAACTACATCCTCGAGGCCAAGGGCGACGCCGTGACCGCCACCGACACGGTCGTCGTGAACTACGTCGCCGCCCTGTGGAAGGACGGCAAGGTCTTCGACTCGACGTACACCTCGGGCAAGCCCGCGAACTTCCCGCTCGCGCAGCTCACGCTGAAGGGTCTGAAGGACGGCCTCGTCGGCAAGAAGGTCGGCAGCCGCGTCCTCATCGTCGCGCCGCCGTCCGAGGCGTTCGGCGACAAGGAGCAGCAGGGCATCCCGAAGAACTCCACCCTCGTCTTCGCCGTGGACATCCTCACGAAGGTGTAAGACTGTCCCGATCACGCAGTTCATCAGCATGAGGAGCAGTTCAGTGAGCATCGAGAAGCCCGAGATCGACTTCCCGGGTGGCGAGCCGCCGAAGGACCTGGAGATCAAGGACCTCTGGGAGGGCGACGGCGACCTCGCCGAAGCCGGTGACTTCGTGAAGGTCCACTACGTCGGTGTGTCCTTCGACTCCGGCGAGGAGTTCGACGCCTCCTGGAACCGCGGCGCCCCGCTCGACTTCCACCTCGGCGCCGGTCAGGTCATCCAGGGCTGGGACCAGGGCGTCCAGGGCATGAAGGTCGGCGGCCGCCGCCAGCTGGTCATCCCCGCGCACCTCGCCTACGGCGACCGCGGCGCCGGCGGCAAGATCGCCCCGGGCGAGACGCTGATCTTCGTCTGCGACCTCGTGGGCGTCACCAAGCGCTGACCCGCGCACCCCGACCGGGTTCCGGTCGCTCCGAGGGCCCCCGCCGTTCCCGGCGGGGGCCCTCGGGCATGCCCCGGCCCGGCGCGGGATCAGGCTCCGATCCGGCCCGGGTCGGGCTGCGGTCCGGGCCCGGGTCGGGGCGTCGGTGCAAGCCCCCGTCCGGGCCGCGGTCCCTGCGTGGGTCCAGCCCCCGTCCGGGCTTCGGTCCCGGCTTTGGTCCCGACACCCCGGGGCGGTACGGTCGGACGTCCGAGAAGTGGAACGGCGAAGGGGTACGGGGCGTCGATGGCGATTGCCAAGTCCGAGCGGCTGATGAATCTCGCGCTGTGCCTGCTCGGGACACGCCGCCCCTTGAGCAAGCGGGAGCTCCGCGGCTCCATCGAGGCCTACCTCGAAGCGAGCGGCGACGATGCCTTCAACCGCATGTTCGAGCGCGACAAGGACGACCTCCGCGAGCTCGGCCTCGTCATCGAGACCGTCGAGAACCTGGAGGGCGAGACCGGCTACCTCGCCCGCCGCGACTCCAACCGGCTGCCGCCCATCACCCTGGACGCCGAGGAGGCAGCCGCCCTCGGCCTGGCTGCCAAGGTCTGGCAGCAGGCCCGCCTCGCCGGTGCCGCCAGCGGCGCCCTGCAGAAGCTCCGCGCCGCCGGCATGCCGGAGGCCGAGGACTCGTACGACACCCAGCCCAGCGCCCTCGAACCGCGTATCCCCGTCCACGAGGCCGCCTTCGAACCGCTGATGCTGGCCTGCCGCGACCGGCGGCCCGTCTCCTTCGACTACCGCAAGGCCAACGCCGCCCGCCCCGAGGCCCGCCAGGTCGAGCCCTGGACCCTCGAATGCTGGCGCGGCCACTGGTACCTGGCCGGCTGGGACCGCGACCGCGGAGCCGAGCGCGTCTTCCGGCTCTCCCGCATCACCGGCAAGGTCCGCTCCCGCGCCGGAGCCTTCACCGCGCCCGTGCCCGACGTCGTCACCGTCCGCGAGACCGTGGAGAGCTGGGCCGGCGAGACCGCCACCCGCTCCGCCCGGATCCGGCTGCGCACCGGCTGCGGCTACCCGCTGCGCGCCCGCGCCCAGTCCCTGACCGAGGGCGCCGACGGCTGGGACGAGCTGGAGATCCCGTACGGGCACGGCCTCGACGCCTGGCTCGTCGAGTTCGGACCCGATGTCGTCGTACTGGAACCGGCCGATCTGCGGGCCGACGTGGTGGACCGGCTGCGCGCCGTGGCCAAGGGCTGAGGGGGAGACGTACCGCATGGCTGCCAACGCGATCGACCAGACGAGGCGGATGCTCTCGCTCGTCACCTATCTCCGTGAGCGCCCCGGCGCCCACGTCGCCGATGTCGCCCGCGCCTTCGGGATCACCGAGGACGAGCTGATCTCCGACCTGGACGTGCTGCCCATGTGCGGCACCAGCTTCCGCGGCGGAGACCTCCTCGACATCGACACCGACGGCGACCGGATCTGGTGGCACAACCCGGACGACGTCGCCGCACCGCTCCGGCTCGCCGCCGACGAGGCGACCGCCCTGCTTGTCGCAGCCCGCGCCGTCGCCACCCTCCCCGGGCTCCGGGAGAGCGACCGCGAGGCGCTGCTGCGGGCCACCGCCAAGCTGGAGGCCGCCGCGGGCGAGGCCGCCGGGGCCAGCTCCCGGCTCTCGGTGACCTTCGAGTCCGAGGGCGGCGTCTTCGCCGAGGTCGACCGGGCGATCTCCGAGCGCCGTCGCCTCTGGGTCCGCTACTACTCGCCCGCCCGCGACGAGCTCACCGAGCGCGAGGTGGACCCGATCCGGCTCTTCGCCGTCGGCCACACCTACATGGAGGCGTGGTGCCGGCTCTCCGAGGCGCGCCGCACCTTCCGCCTCGACCGCGTGGCCGAGATCCGCATCCTCGACGAGCACGCGGCACCGCCCGAGCTCGAGCTGCGCGACCTCTCCGCGGGTCTGGTCCAGCCCTCCGCGGACGACCCCGAGGTCGTCGTCGAGGTCGGCCCCGGCGGGCGCTGGGTCGCCGAGTACTACCCGCACGACCGGGCCGAGGAGCTGCCCGACGGCGGGCTGCGGATCACGCTGCGGACGCCGGACCCGGCCTCGCTGCGCCGGCTGGCGCTGCGGCTGGGCAGCGACGGCCGGATCGCCGCGCCGCCGGAGCTCGCCGACAACGCCAGGACGGCGGCGGCCGCCGCGCTCGCCGCGTACGAGGGCGAGTGACGTTCCCCGCCCGGGGGACGCTGTGACAGACGGGGTGACCGGCCGCGGGCCGGCGGTGCGACGGGTGCGGTGACCGGTGCGGTCACCGGCCCGACACGCCGGAGCGGGCAAGGACGGAGAAGCCGCGCCTGCGGACGTGCGCGCTGCGCGACGCGCGCCGCGCGAGGTGCGGGAGCAGAGAGATGAGGGAAATGTCCGTGATCCACGATCTTACGGCGACGATCGCCCCGGTCCTCTTCAAGGCCGCCTGCCCCGACTGCCGCTCCCGCTGCGAGCTCTCCGCGAGCTCCCTGCGCCTCGCCATCGGGGCCAGCCGCCGTACCACCTTCTACTCCTTCACCTGCCCCGAGTGCGGCAGCTCCGTCCGCAAGCCCGCAGGCGAGCGCATCGTCGAACTCCTCACCGGCGGCGGCGTCCGGACCCTGCGGCTCCACACGACTGTCTGAACCGCGACCGCGACCGCGAACCGCGAACCGCGAACCGCGAACCGCGAACCGGGAACCGGGAACCGAGCAGCGTGAACCGAGCGCAGAGGACCGAGCACAGAGGACCGGGCCGCGGCCCGGCCCCGGGTCCGCCGCGCCCAACGTCTAGGCTCAGCACATGTTCTGGCCCATGCTCGCCATCGCCCTCGGCTTCCTCGGCATCGCCGTCCTCGGCGTCCTCGCCATCAGGGTCTTCGTCGAGGTCCAGCGCCTCGGCCGTCAAGTGGCCCACACCACAGAGCGGATCAGCCAGGCCGCCGACGACCTCGAAACGGCGGCCGTCGGTCTGGCCCGCACGGGCGAGTCGCTGCGCTGATCCCGTGCCGTACCCTGCGTGAAGCGGCCCTGAACCGGGCGCGCGGGACGCAATCGGGAGTATGCAAGGGCATTGCCCTGCGTTTACTCCTGCGGGTTACGATCGCAGACAGCGCGGTGGCCGGACACCTGTCCGACCCGCCGGGCACTGCACTCCATGTCGCCTCGGTGAAGAAGGTAAACAGCTATGGGTAGGCTCGGCCCCACCGAGATCATTCTCATCCTCGTCGTCATCATCCTGCTGTTCGGCGCCAAGAAGCTCCCGGACATGGCCCGCTCGCTCGGCAAGTCGGCCCGCATCCTCAAGAGCGAGGCCAAGGCGATGAAGTCGGACGACCAGCAGAGCGCCCCCGCCGACCCGCCGCACCCCGGCACCGGCACCGCCGCCGCCCAGGAGCCCGCACCGCGCACCATCCAGGCCGCTCCCGGTGACGTGACCAGCGCACGTCCCGTGACCGAGCCCTCGGACACCACCAAGCGCTGACCCGGTCCGCCGCGGCCGCCGCACCGTGCGGCGGCCTGCCGCATGAGATGAGGACGTGGGTTGCCCAAGTCTGCCCGCAAGCAGGACAAAGATCCCGAGGGCCGTATGCCCCTCGTGGAGCACCTGCGTGAACTCCGCAACCGCATGGCGAAGGGCCTCCTCGCCATCGTCGCGGTGACGATCGTCGCCCTCGTGTACAGCGAGGAGCTGCTGGTTTTCCTGCAGAAGTCGGTGCCCAAGTGCCCACCGGGCGTCAAGAGCAGCGGCGGCAACTGCGCCGAGGTCACCTTCGCCACGCTGACGGCTCCCTTCAGCACGACGATCCAGATCTCCCTGACCGTGGGCCTGGTCGTCGCGAGCCCCGTGTGGCTCTACCAGCTGTGGGCCTTCATCGCGCCCGGGCTGCACAAGAGCGAGAAGAAGTACACGTACGCCTTCGTCGGCGCGGCCGTCCCGCTCTTCGCGGCCGGTGCCTACCTCGCGTACAAGATCCTCCCCATCAGCGTGAAGGTCCTCATCAGCCTCACGCCCGACGGGGCCCAGAACCTCCTCTCGCTCGCTGACGTCCTCGACTTCACCCTGCGCATGGTGCTCGTCTTCGGCCTGGCCTTCGAGCTGCCGCTGATCCTGGTGATGCTCAACCTCACCGGCGTCCTCACGGGCCGCCGGATGGCCGGCTGGTGGCGCGGCGTGATCATGGGCGTCTTCATCTTCGGCGCCGTCATCACCCCGACCACCGACCCCGTCGGCATGATCGCCCTCGCGGGACCCGTCACCGTCCTGTACTTCGGTGCCGTCGGCTTCTCCCTCCTCAACGACCGGCGGCGCAGGCGCAACAACCCCGACGCCGAGCTCGACGACGACGAGGCCTCGGTGCTGGACCTGACGCCGCAGGCCGTCGGCGCCATCGAGCCGGTCGGCGCTCCCCGCGCCCTGCCCGAGCAGGCCACCGGCGAACACGGCGGTTCGGCCGTGCAGCGCGCCAACGGTTACGACGACATCACCTGAGCTTGTAGGGTCCCCCCAGACTTCGTCCGGGGGGACCCCATGACCAGCGAGCTCACCCTCTTCGTGAACCCCACCGCGGGCCGCGGCCGCGGCTCCCATGCCGCCCAGCCCGCCGCCCGCGCCCTTCGGGACGCGGGCTTCTCCGTCCGCACCGTCCTCGGGCACACCGCCGACGACGCCCTGCGGCGCGCCCGCGAGGCGGTCGCGGCGGGCACCGGCGCCCTGGTCGTCGTCGGCGGCGACGGAATGGTCGCCCTCGCGCTCCGGGCGGTCGCCGGGACCCGTACCCCGCTCGGGATCATCCCCGCCGGCACCGGCAACGACTTCGCCCGCGCTCTCGGCCTGCCCCTCGGCGACCCGGCCGCCGCCGCGCGCGTCACGGCGCGGATCCTCGGGACGACGGGCGCCCGGGCCGTCGACCTGGGACGGATCGGCACCGGCGGGGACACGGCCGGAGCCGGGGACACGGGCGGGGGCGGAGACGTGGCCCGGGGCAGGGACATCGCCGGCGCCGGAGACACCGCCGGGGGATCCGGGACCGGCCGCTGGTACGGCACCGTCCTCGCCTCCGGGTTCGACTCCCGCGTCAACGACCGGGGCAACCGCATGCGCCTCCGCGCCGGACGCTTCACCTACGACCTCGCGATCCTCGCCGAGCTCGCCGGCTTCCGCCCCGTCCCGTACCGCCTCACCCTCGACGACGGGCGGGTCGTCGAGACCGACGCCACCCTCGTCGCCGTCGGCAACGGCAGCTCGTACGGCGGCGGCATGCGGATCTGCGCCGACGCCCGCCTCGACGACGGACTCCTCGACGTCACCGTCGTCGGCGACTGCGACCGCAGGACCCTGATCAAGGTCTTCCCCCGTGTCTACAAGGGCACCCATCTCAGCCACCCGAAGGTCACCACGTACCGGGTCCGCTCCCTCACCCTCGAAGCCCCCGACACCACCGGATACGCCGACGGCGAGCCCCTCGGCAGCCTCCCCCTCACCGTGAGCTGCGTCCCCGGCGCCCTCCGCGTCCTCGCCCCGGCACCCCGCGAAGACCCCGGAGCGGACCCCTCCACATCCCCTCGATAAAGATCGCGTCACTGTCACAGGCGGCGGGTAGGCTCGAGAACAAGATGACAGAGGACCTCACACCAGCCGAGGCGTACGCGGCCGCCCGTGCCCGCAACGCCGATGCGGCCACCGCGCTGGCCCCCTTCCGCGAGATGTACGAGTTCGGTCTGGACCCCTTCCAGATCGAGGCATGCCAGGCCCTCGAAGCGGGCAAGGGCGTGCTCGTCGCCGCGCCCACGGGCTCCGGCAAGACCATCGTCGGCGAGTTCGCCGTCCACCTCGCCCTGAACCAGGGCCGCAAGTGCTTCTACACGACGCCGATCAAGGCGCTGTCGAACCAGAAGTACGCCGACCTCGTCCGGCGCTACGGCAACGACAAGGTCGGCCTGCTCACCGGCGACAACAGCGTCAACGGCGACGCGCCGATCGTGGTCATGACCACCGAAGTCCTCCGCAACATGCTGTACGCGGGGTCCCAGGCCCTCTCCGGCCTCGGCTACGTGGTCATGGACGAGGTCCACTACCTCTCCGACCGCTTCCGCGGCGCCGTCTGGGAGGAAGTGATCATCCACCTCCCCGAATCGGTCACCCTCGTCTCACTCTCCGCGACCGTGTCCAACGCCGAGGAGTTCGGCGACTGGCTCGACACCGTCCGCGGCGACACCGAGGTCATCGTCTCCGAGAGCCGCCCCGTCCCCCTCTGGCAGCACGTCCTCGCCGGACGCCGGATGTACGACCTCTTCGAGGAGGAGACCGACCACGGCGGCCGCGGCGCCTCCCGCCGCGAGGTCAACCCCGACCTCCAGCGACTCGCCCGCACGGAGAACACGCGCACGTACAACCCGCGCGACCGCCGCCGCGGCAAGATGGTCCGCGAGGCCGACCGCGAGCGCGAGCGCCGCCAGCGCTCCCGCATCTGGACCCCCGGCCGCCCCGAGGTCATCGAGCGCCTCGACGCCGAAGGGCTCCTGCCCGCCATCACCTTCATCTTCAGCCGCGCCGGCTGCGAGGCCGCCGTCCAGCAGTGCCTCTACGCCGGACTCCGGCTCAACGACGACGAGGGACGCCGCCGCGTCCGCGAGATCGTCGAGGAGCGCACCGCCGCCATCCCCACCGAGGACCTCCACGTCCTCGGCTACTACGAATGGCTCGAAGCGCTGGAACGCGGCATCGCCGCCCACCACGCCGGCATGCTCCCGACCTTCAAGGAGGTCGTCGAGGACCTCTTCGTGAAGGGCCTCGTCAAGGCCGTCTTCGCCACCGAGACGCTCGCCCTGGGCATCAACATGCCCGCGCGCACCGTCATCCTGGAGAAGCTCGTCAAGTGGAACGGCGAGCAGCACGCCGACATCACCCCCGGCGAGTACACCCAGCTCACCGGCCGGGCCGGACGCCGCGGCATCGACGTCGAAGGCCACGCCGTCGTCCTCTGGCAGCGCGGCCTCGACCCGGACCACCTCGCCGGCCTCGCCGGCACGCGCACCTACCCGCTGCGCTCCAGCTTCAAGCCCTCGTACAACATGGCGGTCAACCTCGTCGAAGGCTTCGGCCGGCACCGCTCCCGCGAGCTCCTCGAAACGTCCTTCGCCCAGTTCCAGGCCGACCGCTCCGTCGTCGGCATCTCCCGGCAGGTGCAGAAGAACGAGGAGGGCCTCGAAGGCTACCGCGAGGGCATGACCTGCCACCTCGGAGACTTCGAGGAGTACGCGCGGCTCCGCCGCGACCTCAAGGACCGCGAGACCGAACTGGCCCGCCAGGGCGCCGCCCAGCGCCGCGCCCAGGCCGCCGGCTCCCTGGAGAAGCTCAAGCCCGGCGACGTCATCCACGTCCCCACCGGCAAGTTCGCCGGACTCGCCCTCGTCCTCGACCCGGGCATCCCGGCCGGCCGCACCAACGGCCACCGCGGCTTCGAGCACCACGACGGGCCCCGCCCCCTCGTCCTCACCGCCGAACGGCAGGTCAAGAGGCTCGCCTCCATCGACTTCCCCGTCCCGGTCGAGGCCCTGGAGCGGATGCGGATCCCCAAGTCCTTCAACCCGCGCTCCCCGCAGTCCCGCCGCGACCTCGCCTCCGCCCTGCGGAGCAAGGCCGGACACATCAACCCCGAGCGCCACCACAAGCAGCGCTCCGCCGCCGCCGACGACCGCGAGATCGCCCGGCTGCGCTCCGAGATCCGCGCCCATCCCTGCCACGGCTGCGACGAGCGCGAGGACCACGCCCGCTGGGCCGAGCGCTACCACCGCCTCCAGCGCGACACCCAGCAGCTGGAGCGGCGCATCGAGGGCCGCACCAACACCATCGCGCGCACCTTCGACCGGATCGTCGCCCTCCTCACCGAGCTCGACTACCTGCGCGGCAACGAGGTCACGGAGAACGGCAAGCGGCTCGCCCGGCTCTACGGCGAACTCGACCTGCTGGCCAGCGAATGCCTCCGCGACGGAGTCTGGGAGGGCCTGAACCCGGCCGAACTCGCGGCCTGCGTCTCGGCGTTGGTGTTCGAGGCACGTCAGTCCGACGACGCCGTCGCCCCCAAGCTGCCCGCGGGCAACGCCAAGGCGGCGCTCGGCGAGATGGTCAGGATCTGGGGCCGGCTCGACGCCCTCGAAGAGGAATTCAAGATCAACCAGGCGGAGGGGGTCGGCCAGCGCGAACCCGACCTCGGATTCGCCTGGGCCGCCTACCAGTGGGCCTCCGACAAGAGCCTCGACGAGGTGCTGCGCGAGGCCGAGATGCCGGCCGGCGACTTCGTCCGCTGGTGCAAGCAGGTCATCGACGTCCTCGGGCAGATCGCGGCGGCGGCGCCCAGGGAGAACAGCACCGTCGCCAAGAACGCCCGCAAGGCCGTGGACGCGCTGCTGCGGGGTGTCGTCGCCTACAGCTCGGTGGGCTGACGGCCCCGATCCCCTCCTGCACAGGCCGGCTGCCCGTGGCGATCACGCCACGGGCACCCGGCCTTTCCTGAGCCTCTTGAAGCCAGCCTTCTCAGGGCCTTCTCAGAGCCTTCTTCGGTGGTCCGATGGTCATACCGGGCCGTTGGTGCAGTCGTTGTCCACAGGCCGTCGTCCACAGGGGTGGCGCGGGCGAGGCCGTTCCGATTGCATGGACTCGCAAGCAGGGAAGGCCAGTTGGGGAGGGATGTACATGACCACGCAAGCCGGTCATCCGCACGCGGGGGCGCAGGGCGAGGGCCGATCGAGCGCCGGAGAACAGGGCGAGGGACAACCGGCGGACGCGCCCTTGGAAGCGTCTCCGGGCGGGCCGACGGGCGCGCTTTCGGGGATGCCGTCTGACGCGTCATCAGACGCGCTGGCGGACGCTCCGGCAGCGGCGCGGGCCGCGACTCCGGTCGTCGTCGACGGGCCGCGGGGCGTGCCCCTCCTCGGCAGCCTGCCCGCCTTCGGAAAGAACCCGCTGGCCTTCTTCGAGCAGCTCCGGGACCGCGGCGACATCGTCCGCTGGCGCTTCGGCCGCAAACCCTCCCTCTTCATCGCCCACCCCGACACCGTCGGCGAACTCCTCACCGAGGTCGAAGGCACCTTCGACCAGCCCGACCTCGGCATCGCCTTCCGCACCCTCCTCGGCAACGGCGTCATCGTCTCCAAGGGAGCCGACTGGCGGCGCAAGCGCTCCCTCGTGCAGCCCTCCGTCCGGCCGAAACAGGTCCGGTCCTACGCGGCGACCATGTCCGAATGCGCCGTCGCCCTCGCCGACCGATGGGCCGACGGGCAGCACATCGACATCAAGAAGGAGATGGCGGCCCTCACCCAACTCGTCGCCGTCCGCACCATCTTCGGCGTCGACACCGCCGCCGACGCCGAAGCCATCGGCCAGGCGATGGACGTCGCGCAGAAGGAGATCGGCGCTGAGTTCAGCGGCATCGGAGCCGTGCTGCCCGACTGGCTGCCGACCCCAGGACGCGCCCGCATCAAACGCGCCACCGCCGTCATCGACGCGGAGGTCTCCCGTGTCGTCTCCCGTCATCGCGACGGTGACACCGACCGCCCCGACCTTCTCAGCCGCCTCCTCGCGGCCCGCGACGAGACCGGCGCGCCCCTCTCCGACCAGGAGATACGCGACGAGACCGTCACCCTCTACATCGGCGGCCACGAGACCACGAGCTCCACGCTCGTCTGGACCTGGTACCTGCTCTCCCGCAACCCGCAGGTCCGCGACGCCCTCGCCGAGGAACTCGACCGGGTCCTCGCCGACCACGAACCCGGCTACGACGACTACGCCTCCCTCACCTACACCCAGGCGGTCATCAAGGAGACCCTCCGCCTCTACCCCACGATCTGGCTGCTCACCGGCCTCGCGAAGGAGGGCGCCACACTCGGTGGCGCGGCCGTCCCGGCCGGCACCCGGGTCTGGTCGAGCCAGTGGGCCACCCACCGCGACCCCCGCTGGTACGGGGACGCGGAGGCCTTCCGCCCCGAGCGCTGGATCGAACGGGACGGAGAACCCGCGGAGGAGATACCCGAGTACGCCTGGTTCCCCTTCGGCGGCGGCCCCCGCGTCTGCCTCGGCACCCGGTTCGCCCTCGTGGAGGCCGTCCTGATCCTCGCGGTCCTGGCCCGCCGCTACCACCTGGACGTCACCGCCGAGGAGATCCTCCCGGTCCCGAGCCTCACATTGCAGCCGGACCGCGACGTGCTGGCGACGGTACGGGCCCGGGGCTGAGGCCCGGACCTCAAGCAAGCACGATCGAGGCCGCCGAGGGCCGCTTAGGCCCGCCGAGACGGCCGAGCGGCCGTGGGCAAGGCCGATGAGGCCGCCACCGGTCCGCTGGGCGGAGCAGCTCCGTCAGGCGGGCGGCGGTCCGGACGCCAGAGCCGTCGCCAGGCCCCGGAGGTCGTCGGCGGACAGGACCCGGTCGCCGAAGCCGGGCAGGGGGACGTGGAGGGCGGCGGTCCAGCGGGCGGGGATCGCGCCGGCCCCGTGCACGACGCCGGCGAGCATCCCGGTCACCGCCGCGACCGTGTCGGTGTCCCCACCGAGGTCGACGGCCGCGGCCACGGCGCCTTCGAAGGAGTCGGTCGTACGGAGCGCCCACACGGCCGAAGCGAGACAGGGCCACACCGCGCCGTTGAACTCGGTGGCGTCGTCCGGGTGCCAGCCGGGTGCCAGGACGGTTGCCCAGCGGGCCCGGTGCCGCGGCGCCACCTCGGCGAGGGTCGCGGGCAGGGCGGCGAGCGGGTCCTCGCCGAGGAGGGCCACACGGACCAGCTCGTGGAGGATCGCCACACCCTCCCCGGCGGCGCCGTCGCCATGGGTCAAGGCGCTGATCCGACGGGCGGCGTCCATCGTCTCCGCCCGCCCCCGGGTCGCGAAGTACACGGCGGAGGTCGACGCCCGCATCAGCGAACCGTTGCCGGCCGCCCGCGCGTTGATCTGGAAGTGCAACGCGGCGGCCAGGTCCCAGGGGTCACCGCCGAGCAGGACCTGCTCGGTCTGGAGACCGATGTCCTTGGGGTCGGCCGCGGCCCATCGGCGGAAGCGGTCGAAGATGTCCGGCAGGTCGAGGCCGCGTCGTTCGAGGAGCGACTCACCGAGGAGGACGGCCATCTGCGTGTCGTCCGTGGCCTCGCCGGGATCCCAGCCGCCGCCCCCGCACAACTCCCCGACGCCGTCGGGGAACTGCTCCCGGAAGACCCCCGGGAGCCTGAACTCGAAAGGGGCGCCGAGGGCGTCGCCGACGGCGGAGCCGAGGACGGCGCCCACGGAACGTTCGGTGGCTCGCATCCGGTCAGGGTAGTGCGGGCCCGGTCCGTCGCTGCGCCGCCCGGCTCGTCCACACCGCGCGGACCACCAGGAACAGGGGCAGTCCCAGAGGGGAGAGAAGGATCGTCAGGACCAGCAGGGGAGCCATCAGGAGGGGAGGCACGGCGAGGCGACGGGCCTCCCGGTACATCCACTGACCGAGCAGCAGGTCCCAGGCGATGACCTGGGCCCAGATCGCACCGGCCCCGTTCGCGAGCGCCATGAGATCGCGGAAGGTGTCGAGGTCGGGGCTGCTGACCGCCGTCCACAGTTCCGGTGCGACCGGGGCTGCCAGGACCGCCCAGACCACCAGGAGCGGCAGCACGGTCAGGGGCGAGGCCGCGACGCGCTCGGTGATCCGCCACGCCGGCGCGAAGATCATCAGGAGCCACACCGGAGCGGCGAGCAGGAACGTCAGCTCGAAGAGGAAGCCTGTCATCGAGTGATCTCTTCCTCGGAGGGCGCGGGCGCGGGGGCAGGCGGGAACGGGGAGGGAGGGGAGGAGGGGGTGGGGGAGGGGGAGGTCCCCCGGAGGGAGAGTGCTGCGGCCGCGCCGCCCAGCAGGACGATCGCCCCCGCCCCCGCCAGCGTCGCGCCGTCCGGTGCGAACAGGGCCTGGCCGCGCAGGGCCTGCCAGGTCAGCAGGACGAAGGTCGCCGTGTAGGCGGCCGAGGCGGTGAGGGTGAGCCGGAGCCGTACCCGTTCGTCAGCGAGGCGGGCGAAGCGCGGTGCGAGCGCGGCCAGGACCAGCAGGAGCAGCGGGATCAGCTGCAGGGCGTGCATGCCGAAGAAGTGCGGTATGCGCAGGTCGCCGCCGTTGCTCGCCCAGCCGGTCAGCGGCATCGAGGGGCCGCCGTCCGGTACGCCGACGGCGTGGGCGCCGATGATCGGCGAATTCTCGACCGCCAGCTGCTCCGGGGTCGGACGGACCATCAGGAAGCCCAGCCCGGCGCCCGCCAGGGCGATCAGCGAGGACAGCCGGACGGCCCAGGCCATCGCCCGGTCGAGGATCTTGGCGCGCAGCAGGAGGATCGCGATGACGAGCGCGGCCAGCCAGAGCATCAGGATGCTGATGCCCATGATCTGGAAGAGGGCGTCGTCGAAGGGGGTGGCGTGGTTGAAGTGACTTCGCTTGCCGCGGATCACCTGGACGGTGATGAGCACCATCTCGGCGGAGCTGGTGGCGGCGACCACGGTTCCGGCCCACCAGGCGACCCGGCGGCCGCGGGGCAGCAGCGAGATCATCCAGGCGAGCGAGAGCGTGTACGCGAGTAAGGAGACCGAGAACTTGAACGGCTTGGTCCAGATGGGCACGCCGACCAGGATCCGGTCGTCGACGACGATGCCGACGGCGGAGGCCAGGGCGTAGACGGCCATGGAGACGGCGACCCAGACCAGCGGTCGATGAAGCCGCAGGAGCGGGCTCTTGTGTGCTGAGGACATACGGATCCCCCCGTGGGAATGTATGGATAGTGGCACTAGCCACTATCTGATAGCGCCACTATCTATGATGGGGGCGTCGGTCGGCAAGGCCGAAGCAAGACCAGGAAGGTGAACACGCGGTGCGCATCGGAGAGTTGAGTCGCAGGACCGGGGTGTCCATCCCGACGATCAAGTTCTACGTACGGGAAGGACTGCTGCCCGCCGGTGAACTGACGAGCCCGAACCAGGCCTCGTACGGGGAGACGCATGTGCAGCGCCTCCGGCTGATCCGGGCGCTGCTCGATGTGGGCGGCCTGTCGGTGGCGGCGATCCGTGAGGTGATCCTCGCGGTCGACGACCCCGAGCGGTCGGTGCACAAGCTCCTCGGCACGGTGGCCTCCGGGCTGGTGCCGCGCTACGACCGCGAGTCGCACACCGGGATCGAGGAAGCGCGGAAGCAGGTCGCGGCGCTGATCGCCGCGCGCGGCTGGCGGGTGCAGCAGGGCAACCCGGCGGCGGAGGCGCTCGCCGTCGCCCTCGCGGCGGTCGACGAGGCCGGCCACGGGGGGTTCTCCCAGGTGCTGGACGCGTACGCGGACGCGGCGGAGCAGGTGGCGCGGGCCGACCTTGACTACGTGGCGGGCAACGTGGCGCGCGAGGTGCTGGTCGAGAGCGTCGTCGTCGGCACGGTCATCGGCGACGCGATGTTCTCGGCGCTGCGGCGGATGGCCCAGACGGACACCTCGGACCGCATGTTCGAGGAGACGACCTAACGGGAGTCCTGCCGATCAGGCCGGGCTTGTGGGGCCCGCCCCCCTCGCGGGCGTCCCGTACGCGAAACGGCGCGGGGCCCGGGAGGGTGACCCTCCCCGGACCCCGCGCCGCCGTGAGCCGCGCGCCGTGAGCCGAACTGCCCGGCTCCGGCTCCGTGAGCCGAGCTGCCCGGCTCCCGGGCCGGAGCCGAACTTGCCCGGCTCCGGCTCCCTGCCTCAGTTCTCCTGCTCGCGCTCCACCTGGTCGTTCCAGTCGCGCTTGATCGCGCGCCACGCCTCGTCCGTCTTGCCCTGGCGCCAGTAGCCCGAGATCGACAGCCGCTCGCGCGGGATCTCGCGGTCCAGCCGCAGGTGGCGGCGGAGGTCCTTCACGAAGCCCGCCTCGCCGTGGACGAAGGCGTGCACGTCGCCCGCCGGGAAGTCCAGGTTCTGCACGGCCTCGACGAGCGCCTCGCCCGCCGGGCGGTCGCCCCGGTGCAGCCACGTGACGTGGATGTCGTGCTCCGTCGCGAACTTCTGCTCCTCGGCGGCGTCGGAGATCTCCACGAACGCGTGCACCCGCGCACCCGCGGGCAGTCGCTCCAGAGCCACCGCGATCGCCGGCAGCGCGCTCTCGTCGCCCGCCAGCAGGTGCCAGTCCGCCGTCGGGTCCGGGGTGTAGCCGCCGCCGGGGCCGAGGAAGCGCACCGTCTCGCCCTCCTGCGCCCGCGCCGCCCACGGTCCGGCGAGGCCCTCGTCCCCGTGGACCACGAAGTCGATGGTCAGCTCGCGGTGGACCGGGTCCCAGGCCCGCACGGTGTACGTCCGGGTCGTCGGCCACTGCTCCCGGGGGAACTCCGCCCGGATCCGGTCCATGTCGAACGGCTCCGGGTAGGCGACCCCCTCGGGGGCGAAGAGCAGCTTCACGTAGTGGTCGGTGTAGGTGCCGACCTCGAAGGCGTCGAGACCGGCGCCGCCCAGGACGACCCGCACCATGTGCGGGGTGATGCGCTCGGTGCGCACCACACGCGCTTCGGTGGCCTTCGGTGCCTTGCGGGGCTGCTCCGCCACGAGGGGCTCTCCTGACTCGAGGTGACTCGACGTACCGGGTACTTAGGTATGCCTAAGCTAGCATCCTGAGGCGCGGTCGACCCAGGGTGGCCTGATTTCGTCAGCGTTCCAGGACCGGAAGCAGCCGGCCCACGGCGCCGCCGAGGCCCCAGCGCTTCGCGAGGGCGTCGAGGGCGGCCGGGTCGCGGGGAGCCTTCGGCAGGGCCGCGTCGAACTCCGGCAGCGGTACGTCCCCGGCGACGCGCACCACCGTCGGCGCGACGTCCAGGTACGCCGCCGCCTCCACGATGCCGCGCCGCTTGGCCGGCGTCAGCTTGGACGTCCGGTCCTCGGCCGCCGCCCGTACGCCCGCCAGGTCCCCGTACTCCGTGATCAGCTGCGCGGCCGTCTTCTCGCCGATGCCCTTCACGCCGGGGAGCCCGTCGCTCGCGTCACCGCGCAGTGCCGCGAAGTCCGCGTACTGGTCGGGCCGCACGCCGTACTTCGTGCGGATCAGCTCCGCGTCCACCAGGTCGCAGTCGCCGACGCCCTTGCGCGGGTACAGCACGCGGACGCCCCGCGCGTCGTCCACCAGCTGGAAGAGGTCCCGGTCGCCCGTGACGATGTCCACCGGCCCGGGGGCGTGGCCGGCGAGCGTCCCGATCACGTCGTCCGCCTCGTAGCCGGCCGCGCCGATCCTGGCGATGCCGAGCGCCGCCAGGACCTCCTCGATCACCGGCACCTGCGGGGACAGGGTGTCCGGGATCTCCTCCTCGTCCGGGCCGGTCTCGGTCTCGACGGCCACCCGGTGCGCCTTGTACGAGGGGATCAGGTCGACCCGCCACTGCGGGCGCCAGTCGTTGTCCCAGCAGGCCACCAGCTCGTCCGGGTGGTGGTCCTGGACGAGCCGGGTGATGAAGTCGAGCAGTCCGCGCACGGCGTTCACGGGCGAACCGTCGGGGGCCCGGACGGAGTCCGGCACTCCGAAGTAGGCGCGGAAGTAGAGGCTGGCGGTGTCGAGGAGCATGAGGCGTCGAGTCACCTGCTTGATGTTAGGGCTCGGGCGCCTTCGGGGCCGGGGGACGCGTCTCGCCGACCGCCCGCCGGGCGCCTGCGGAGCGTCTGCCGAGCGCCCGCCGCGAGGCGCGTCCCGTCGAGGGCCCCGACAGCCCGTAACTCTTCGCCAGGCCCCTCCGGCGCCCGGGGACGCGTTCGCCGCCCCCGCGGTTCCGGACCCCCGTACGTGACCCCGGTCACCTTTGCGTTTGCACCCTGTGAAGCCGGGCAGGCGCGAGCCCGGAGCGGAACCCGGTACGGGATTCAACGAAAGGATTCCCGTGCACGACGGGCCCGCGGGCCGATCCCGCCCGCTCCACGGCCCGGCCACGCGGGGGTGGTGGGGGCCGTTTTCGTTGCTACCCGTGAGGTTCATGTGTCCAGGCTCCAGGCAGACCACCTGTTCAAGGTGTTCGGCAGACGACCCGACGAAGCCGTCCGCCGGCTCGCGGCCGGCGACGCCGACCGCGAGGAGCTGCGCGCCGAGGGGACGACAGCAGCCGTCGTGGACGCCGGTTTCACCGTCGAGCCCGGCCAGATCTTCGTCGTGATGGGACTCTCCGGGTCCGGCAAGTCGACTCTTCTCCGCATGCTCAACGGCCTGCTGGAGCCGACCGCCGGCCGGGTCCTCTTCGACGGGCGGGACCTCACCGCACTGTCCCCCCGGGACCTCCGCACGGTCCGCTCCACCAAGATCAGCATGGTCTTCCAGCACTTCGCGCTGTTCCCGCACCGGAACGTTCTGGAGAACGCCGCCTACGGGCTTGAGGTCCAGGGCGTCCCGCGCGCCGAGCGTGAGACCCGGGCCACCGAGGCCCTCGAACTGTGCGGCCTCGCCGGCTGGGAGAAGTCCTGGCCCGACGAGCTCTCCGGCGGCATGCAGCAGCGCGTCGGCCTGGCCCGCGCGCTCGCGACCGACGCCGACCTGCTCCTCATGGACGAGTCCTTCAGCGCGCTCGACCCGCTGATCCGGCGCGACATGCAGGACCAGCTCCTCGTCCTCCAGCAGCGGCTGAAGAAGACCATCGTCTTCATCACCCACGACCTCAACGAGGCCATGCGCCTCGGCGACCGGATCGCCGTCATGCGGGACGGCAGGATCGTCCAGCTCGGCACCGCCGAGGACATCCTGGTCCGCCCCGCCGACGACTACGTCGCCTCCTTCATCCAGGACGTCGACCGCTCCCGGGTGCTCACCGCCTCCGCCGTCATGACGGGCGGCGCCACCCCGGCGGACTGCCCCGCCGACTGCGCCTGCGAGCCGGTCGGCCCGGACACGCTCGTCGCCGACCTGTGCGCCGTCGCCGCCCGCGCCCCGCACCCCGTGACCGTCCAGGACTCCGAAGGCGCCGTCCTCGGAGTCGTACCGACGGAGCGCCTGCTCGCCGTCATGGGCGGACTCGGCGCGAGCGACGCCGACGGCCCGACCGGCTCGTCGGTCGGTCGTGGCACCGGCGGCACGACGGCCCGGAAGGCCGACCGCACGCCCGGCGCGAAGACCGCCGAAGCCGCCGGCGACAAGGCCGGCGGCAACGTCGACGGCAAACCCGCCACCCGCACGACGAAGGAGCTGACCGCCCGTGCCTAGGCTCCCCCTCGGCGAGTGGGTCGACAGCTCCGTCGACTGGCTCCAGTCCCAGTTCTCCTGGCTCTTCGATGCCGTCACCACCGGTGTCACCGGCCTCTACGACGGCATCGACGCCGTCCTGTCCGCGCCCCAGCCGCTGCTCTTCGCCGGCATCCTGGCCGTCGTCGCCTGGTGGCTGCGCGGCCTCGCCGCCGGCGTCCTCGCCTTCGCCGGGTTCGCGCTCGTCGACTCGGTCCAGCTGTGGGACGAGGCCATGGCGACCCTGTCGCTCGTTCTCGTCGCCACCCTGGTGACCCTGGTGATCGCCGTACCGCTCGGCATCTGGGCGGCCCGCTCCAAGACCGTCAGCGCCGTGCTCCGGCCGGTCCTCGACTTCATGCAGACCATGCCGGCGATGGTCTACCTGATCCCCGGCATCATCTTCTTCGGCGTCGGAGTCGTCCCCGGCATCATCGCCACCATCGTCTTCGCGCTGCCCCCGGGCGTCCGCATGACCGAGCTGGGCATCCGGCAGGTCGACGGCGAACTCGTCGAGGCCGCCGAGGCGTTCGGCACCACCCCGCGCAACACGCTGCTGCGCGTGCAGCTCCCGCTGGCCCTGCCGACGATCATGGCGGGCATCAACCAGGTCATCATGCTCGGCCTGTCCATGGTCGTCATCGCCGGCATGGTCGGCGGCGGCGGACTCGGCGGCGCCGTGTACCGCGCCATCGGCAACGTCGACATCGGCCTCGGCTTCGAGGCCGGCGTGTCCATCGTCGTCCTCGCCATGTACCTCGACCGGATGACCGGCGCCCTCGGCCGGCAGGTCTCCCCGCTCGGCCGCCGCGCCGCCGCCAAGGCCCGCGCCGCGCTGAGCGCCAGGCGCCCCGGGGCGAAGCTGTGGGCCCACCGCCCGCAGCCGGTCACCGCACTCGTCGGGGTCGTGGTGCTCGCCCTCGTCGCCGGCGGCACCGGCTTCCTCGGCGGCTCCGGTACGGGCTCCGGCACCGCCTCGGGCAAGAACGGCAAGAAGGTCAGCATCGGCTACATCCCCTGGGACGAGGGCATCGCCTCCACGTACCTGTGGAAGGAGATCCTGGAGCGCCGGGGGTACGAGGTCGAGACCAAGCAGCTGGAGGCCGGCGCGCTCTACACCGGTCTGGCAGGCGGTCAGCTCGACTTCCAGACCGACTCCTGGCTGCCCGTCACCCACGCCCAGTACTGGGAGAAGTACAAGAACAAGCTGGAGGACCTCGGCTCCTGGTACGGCCCCACCTCGCTCGAGCTCTCCGTCCCCTCGTACGTGAAGGGCGTCGACTCGCTCGCCGACCTCAAGGGCAAGGCCGGACAGTTCAAGGGCCGGATCGTCGGCATCGAGCCCAGCGCCGGAATGATGGGCATCCTGAAGGACAAGGTCCTCAAGGAGTACGGCCTCGAAGGCGAGTACAAGGTCGTCGACGGCTCCACGCCCGGCATGCTCGCCGAGCTGAAGCGCGCCTACGAGCGCAAGGAACCGGTCGTCGTGACCCTCTGGTCGCCGCACTGGGCCTACTCCGCGCACGACCTGAAGAAGCTCGCCGACCCCAAGGGCTCCTGGGGCAAGGGCGACGGCGTCCACACCCTGGCCCGCAAGGGCTTCGCCGCCGAGAACCCCGAGGTCGGCGCCTGGCTGAAGAACTTCAAGCTGACCGAGAAGCAGCTCACGGACCTCGAAGCCGTCATCCAGGAGACCGGCAAGGGCAAGGAGCAGCAGGCCGTCAGGACCTGGCTGGACAAGAACCCGGGCCTCGTCGAGAAGCTCGCCCCGCAGTAACCCGCCGGAAGCCCGCCAGGGCCGCGGCCGTGACCCGGCCGTGAGCCCCGGGCGACGGACAGCGACCGACCGATCGGTTCCTGTCCGAAAAGGGGTGGTCGCCGAACGTGTTCGGCGGCCACCCCTTTTCGTCACGACGCGAAACCCCGCCCCAAAGCTGCGTAAGGTTCAGGTAACCGCCCGGTACGGGTACGCACGAGGCACGAGGGAGGGAGCCGACATGGACGAGAAGGAAGCACCCCGCGTGGGCGCGGCCGTCAAGAGACGGCGCAGAGCGCTCCAGCTCACCCTGGCCGTCGTCTCCTCGCGCAGCGGTCTCTCCGTGCCGTTCCTCAGCCAGGTCGAGAACGACCGCGCGCGCCCCAGCCACCGCTCCCTCGAACTCGTCGCCGACGCCCTGGAGACCACGGCCGCCGACCTCCTGGCCGCCGCGGAGGCCTCCCGTACCGTCGATGTCGTACGGGCCGACGAGGCCTCCCCGGCGCTTCCCCCGGGGGTACGGGCGATCGTCCGCGGCCGCCACCAGCTGCACGCCCTGGAGTTCACCGGAGAGCAGGACGCGGGCCGCGAGTTCCAGCACCGGAACGACGAGCTGCTGTACGTGGCCGACGGGGCGGCCGAGGTCGAGGCCGAGGGCCGCGCGTACCGGCTGGGCCGCGGCGACACGCTCTACCTCTCGGGCGGGGTGCGCCACCGCTGGCGCGCCACCGAGGCGGGTACCCGGCTGCTCGTCGTCGCGGTCGCCGAGCACGTCGAAGCCGAGGAGGAGTGAGCGCGGGCCGGGGCACGGTCGGCAGGATCGTCTCCCTCGTGCCGTCCCTGACGGAGGCCGTCGCCGTCACCGCGCCGGGCCTGCTCGTCGGCGCCACCGACTGGTGCGCCCACCCGGCCGGCCTCGACGTCGCACGGATCGGCGGCACCAAGAACCCGGACGTCCGCGCGATCACCGCGCTCCGCCCCGACCTCGTGATCGCCAACGAGGAGGAGAACCGCGCCGCCGACCTCGACGAGCTGCGGGCCGCCGGCCTCGACGTCCTCGTCACCGAGATCCGCACCCTCGACCAGGGGCTGCGCGAGCTGGAGCGGGTCCTCGCCGCGTGCGGCGCGCCCCGGCGGCCCCGCTGGCTCGACGAGGCCGAGGCGGCGTGGGCCGCGGTCGTCCCGGAGGGGGAGTGCTCGGCCGTCGTGCCGATCTGGCGGCGCCCCTGGATGGTCCTCGGCCGTGACACCTTCGCCGGTGACCTGCTGGCCCGCCTGGGGGTCCGCAACCTGTACGCCGAGCACCCGGAGCGCTATCCGAAGGTGCCGATCGACGAGCTCCGCGCCGCGGAGCCCGGTCTGGTCGTGCTGCCCGACGAGCCGTACCGCTTCACGCGCGACGACGGCCCCGAGGCGTTCCCCGGGACCCCCGCCGCCCTCGTCGACGGGCGTCACCTCACCTGGTACGGGCCGTCTCTCGCCGAGGCGCCGCGGGCGCTGGCGCGGGCCCTGCGAGCAGCGCACCGCTGAGGAGGCCGCGGACGGTGTGCGTCCCGGCGACCAGCCAGGCCGCGACGAGGGCCGCGTACAGGCCGATCGCGAGCCACCGGAAGGCGGCGAGACCGGTGTGCTGGGCGAGCCCCTCGGCGCCGGTCACGCAGGTCCCGACGGGGAAGGTGAACGCCCAGAACGTCATCGCGAAGCCCATGCCCTGCCTCCGTGCCCGCAGCACCATCGCCGCGGCGAGGGCCAGCCACAGCAGGGCGAAGCCCATGACGGGCACGCCGTAGAGGACGGCGAAGGAGGCGAAGCCGTGGGCGTACGGGGCGGGGAGCACGCCCGGGGCGACGTCGGCGAACTTGTTCGTGGCGGTCGTCGACTGGCCGAGGGGGCCGAGGACGAGGAAGAGGGTGGGGGTGAGCGCGAGGGGCAGCGGGCCGCCGGTCACCAGCCGGCCGAAGACCAGCGGCAGCATGACCAGGGTTGCGAGGAGGCTCACGCCGAACATCGCCCAGCAGGCGAGGAGCAGCGTCTCCTGGGCCTGCCCGGCGGGCAGGTGGGGCACGAGCAGCGGGCCGAGCGCCGCGGAGACCATGGGGGCGACGACCGGCAGCAGCCAGACCGGGGACGCGTTCTCGATCCTGTGGTGCACGACCATGAGGTACGGGATGCCGACCGCGGCCGCCAGGCCGACGACCGTCCCGGCGGTGAACAGGACGGTGTCGAGCGCGACGGCGGCGGGGAGTCCGATCCAGTCCCGGCCCACGATCACGGCGCCGCCGCCGACCGCGAGCAGCGCCATCGAGAGACAGCCGTAGAACGGCGCCACGGCGGGGTCCAGGAGGTGGGCGCGGGCCTGGTCGCGGTGGCGGATCCAGTGCACGGTGCGGGCGGCGAGCAGGACGAGCAGCATCGCGAGGGACAGCGCCCAGACCGCGGCGCAGGCGGTACGGAGCCCGGGGAGGCCGAGCGGGAGACCGGCGCCGGCGTTGGCCACGATGGCGGTACCCATCACGGAGGCGTACCAGTTGGGTCCGAGGTGACGGACGGAGCGGGCCGGGGAGGCCGTCGGCCGGGCGCCGGGGGTGGTGGCGCGGACGGTCGGGAGCGGAGGTGCGAGGCTTGCCATGACTCCACCGTCGTCCGGTTCCCCGGCACCCACCAGGGATCTTGCGGCTATGACGTCATAAGCTGGCTTTATGAGCAGCAGCGGGGAGCACCACGGAGAGCGGCACGAGGAGCAGCACGCGGGCGGGCGTCCGACCGAGGCGTACGGCTCCGGCGGCTCTGCCGGCTCCGGCGTCAGGGCGCAGCTGCATCACCGGGTCCCGGACCTCGGGGCGCTCGAACTGCTCCTGGCCGTCGCCCGGCACGGGAGCCTCGGTGCCGCCGCCCGGGAGGTCGGCATCACCCAGCCGGCCGCCAGCAGCCGGATCCGCTCGATGGAGCGGCAGCTCGGTGTGGCCCTGGTGGACCGTTCGCCGCGCGGCTCACGGCTCACCGACGCGGGTGCGCTCGTCACCGACTGGGCGCGGCGGATCGTCGAGGCGGCCGAGGCCTTCGACGCGGGCGCCCAGGCACTGCGCGGGCGGCGGGACTCCCGGCTGCGGGTGGCCGCGTCGATGACGATCGCCGAGTACCTGCTGCCGGGCTGGCTGATCGCGCTGCGCGCCGAGCGTCCCGACACGGCGGTGTCGCTCCAGGCGGGAAACTCGGCGGTCGTCGCGGAGCGGCTCCTCGCGAACGAGGCGGACATGGGTTTCGTGGAGGGCCTCGCGGTGCCGGACGGCCTCGACGGGGTGGTCGTCGCGCACGACCGGCTCGTGATCGTCACGGCGCCCTCGCACCCGTGGGCCCGCCGCCGCGGCCCGGTGGACCCGGCGGAGCTGGCGGCGACCCCGCTGGTCCTGCGGGAACGGGGTTCGGGCACCCGGCAGGTGCTGGACGCGGCGCTCTCGGGCCACGGCGGGCTCGCCCGGCCGCTCCTCGAACTCGCCTCCACGACGGCGGTGAAGGCGGCGGCGGTCAGCGGTGCCGGGCCGGCCGTCCTCAGCGAACTCGCGATCGCCGAGGAGCTGGCCTCGCGGCGCCTGGTGGCCATCCCCGTCGAGGGGGTCGAGCTGCGTCGCGACCTCCGCGCGGTCTGGCCCACCGGCCACCGCCCGACCGGCCCGGCCCGAGACCTCCTGTCCCTGACCCGGGCGCGCCCGGCGGGTTGAGCGCGGGGCGGGCTGACCGCGCGGAAGGTTGACCGCCTGGGGTGGTCGGCCGCCGGTCGGCCCGACCACGCGGGCGGTTGGCCGTCCGGCAGGTCGACCACACGGCAGGCTGACCGTCCGGACGTTGACCGGCCGGCGGGCCGACCGCATGGGGAGGCGGACGGCCGACGGGCTGACGGCTCGGGGAGGCGGAGGGCCCGGCGGGCCGGCGGCCCGGAAGGTTGACCGCCTCGGGCGGTTGGTCGTCAGGCAGGTCGACAGCTCGACAGGCTGGCCGTCCGGGCGTTGACCGCCCGGCAGGCCGACCGCCCGGGATCGAGGGATCAGACGCCCGTTGCCCGGTGTGTGATCCGGCCGTCCAGGACCGTCAGCAGGACCGGCAGGTCCGGCAGGTCCGTCGCCGGTGTCGTGAGCGGGTTGCCGCCGAAGACCGTCAGATCGCCGCGGAAGCCGGGTGCGAGTCGGCCGGCCTCGTGTTCCTCGCCCGCCGCGTACGCCGGAGCCGTCGTCATGCCCCGCAGCGCCTCCAGTGCCGTCAGCGCCTGCTCGGGCCCGTGCGGAGCCTGTCCGAGGTCCCGGCTCGGGCGCCGGTGCCGTGCGCCCGCCATCACGCCGAGCGGCGGGAAGGGTGCGATCGGCCAGTCGGAGCCGAGGACCACCGTGGCCCCGGAGTCGGCCAGGTCTCGGCAGCGCCACGCGCGCGAGGCGCGCTCCTCGCCGAGACGGCGTGACCAGTTGTCGGTGTGGTCGGCCCGGGTGAAGTCGCAGCAGTGGGTGGGCTGCATGGAGGCGAGCACGCCCAGCTCGGCGAAGCGGCGCAGCGTGTCGTCCGGGACCGTCTCGATGTGCTCGACCCGGTGCCGCGCCTCGCCGCCGCCCGCGCGCGCCTGCTCGACGGCGTCGAGGACGTGCCGCACGGCGGCGTCCCCGATGGCGTGCGTCGCGGTCGGGACCCCGGCCCGGTGCAGTTCCCCGACGATGCGGGTGTACGCGTCGGGATCGGGCCAGAACGCGTGCGTGGACTCGCCGTGGCAGTCGGGGCGCTCCAGCCACGCGGTGCCGTTGTCGATGGTCCCGTCCATGAACAGCTTCACGCCCGCGACCTGCCACAGCGCGCCGCCCGTGCCCTGCAGCGCGATGAGGTCCCGTACACCGGCCGCGTCGGTGCCGGGCTGGCACCAGGGAGCCACCCGGAGCCGCAGCGCCAGTTCGCCGGCCTTGTCGAGCTCCCCGTACAGGGCGAGGCTGTCGCCGTTCGCGTCCATGGCGTGACCGCCGGTGAGTCCGGCCGCCGCCATGGACCGCAGGGCCGCCGCGAGGCGCTCCCGGCTCTCCTCTGCCGTCGGACGCGGGGCGACCCGCTCGACGAGCTCGCAGGCGGCGTCCTCCTGGAGGAGGCCGGTGGGGCGTCCTTCGGCGTCGCAGACGACCTCCGCGGAGGCCTGGTCGAAGGTGCGGGGGCCGTCGACCCCGGCGAGTTCGAGCGCCCGCCGGCTGGCGAGCGCCGAGTGGGCGTCGAAGAGCAGCAGGAACGCGGGGACGCCGTCGAGGACGGCGTCGAAGGGGGCGATGCCGACGGGCCGGCCGCCGAAGACGTTCGGGTCGAGGCCCCAGCCGAAGAGCCAGTCGCCCCGGCCCAGCTCCCGGACCTCGCGCGCGAGGGCCTCGCGCACGTCGTCGAGGTCGGCGCAGTACGAGAGGTCGAGGCCGTGGGTCAGTTCGGCGCCGGACACGGGGTGGACGTGCCCGTCGACGAGGCCGGGGGTGACGACGGCGCTCTTGAGGTCGACGACGGTGGTGGCGGGTCCCGCGAGGGCGCGGATCTCGCGGTCGTCGCCGAGGGCGGCGATCCGGCCGTCGTCGGAGACGGCGAGCGCGGTCTCGGGCAGGAACGCCCCCGTGCCGGGGTCGAGCAGACGGGCGGAGAGCAGGACGAGTCGGGTGCGCACGGGTGGCTCCAGGGCTCCGGGAACAGGAAGGGGGACGGGTGGGGCGGCCTGCGGGCGGCCTCGGCGAAGGGATCCGGCCGGGCGCGCCCGCGGGACGCTTGGTGAGGAGGGATGTCGGGAGGGCCCCGCGGGTGGCTTCGATGCAGCGGGCCCTGCGGGTGGCTTCGGTGAGGGGATCTGTCTGAGGGGATCGGTCTGTGGGGGCGGTCCGAGGGATCGGCCGGGCGGGCCCGCGGGCGGCCTCGCCAAGGAGGCCGGTCGCGCGGGCCCCGCCGGCCGGTCCGGGTGAACGGGGTCGGTCAGGCGGGTTCGGCGGGCGGGGTCGGTCAGGCGGGTTCGACGGGTTCGACGGGTTCGGCGGGTTCGGCGGGTGGCGGTACGTCGGTCAGCGCGCCGTGCGGCAGTCCGAGTCCGCGTTCCGCCGTGGTCAGGGCCATCCGGGTCACGGCCTCCGGCCGGTCGGTCCGGTCGGAGTTGGCGTGGGCGCCGAGGCCGTCGAGCACCACCAGGATCTGGATGGCGGCGGTCCGCGGGTCGTCCGTGTGGAACTCGCCGCGTGCGACGCCCTCGCGGATGAGTTCCTCCAGACGGTCGTCGGAGGCGAGTTCCTGTTCGGTGACCCGGTCGCGCAGGACGGGCCGGTAGCGGCTGAGGTGCCGGGCGTTGATCCAGAGGCGGCTGATGTCGTCGTACGCCTCGCCCGCCGAGAGGGCGAAATAGCGCGCGAGCCACTGCGTGGGCGTCCCGTGGGGCCGCTCCGCGGGCAGCAGCGCGTCGAGCTCGCCGGTGGCGGCCACGCTGAAGGCCTCACCCACCAGGTCCTCGGCCGAGGGGAAGTAGTGGCTGATCAGGCCGGGTCGTACGGCGAGCTCCTCGGCGATCCGCCGGAGGGTGACGCACTCGAGCCCTTCGGTGAGGGCCACGCGTGCGGCGGTCTCCACGATCTCCGCCCGCCGGGCTTCCGGTGTTTTCCGAACTCTCTTGCGCTGGACGCTTGACGGCATAACCGGGATACTATTGAGTGTGCGACCAATAAGCAAGCAGGTGGGCACCACACGCATCCGGAGGGCCGCATGGCTTCCACGATCCCCGATCCGCTCCCAGGCCCCCAGGGCGCGCAGGTCGCCCTGCAGGACACCGATCGGCCCGGCCGCATCGAGGCGCACGGCATCGACCACATCCCCGAGTCCGAGCGCCACGGCCACCCCCGGGAGCTCTTCTCCGTGTGGGCGGCGGCCAACGTCAACTACCTCAGCCTCGTCATCGGCGGTGCCCTCGTCCTGATGGGCCTGACCCTCTGGCAGGCCGTCGCCGTGACCGTGGTGGGCAACCTGTTCTGGCTGCTCCCCGGCCTCCTCGCCACCTCGGGCCCGGCGGCCGGCGCACCCAGCGAGGTGATCACCCGGGCCGTCTACGGCGTCCTCGGCAACCGTCTGAACAACCTCGTCGGCGGCTGGCTCGTCTCCGTCTGCTACTTCGCCCTCAACCTGGCCGCCGCGGCCACCGCCGCCTTCGCGCTCGTCGAGAAGGCGGGCATCACGGCCACCACCCCGGTCAAGGTCGCCGTCATCGTGGTCATCGCCGCGCTCACGCTGGTCATCAGCGTCTACGGGCACGGCCTGATCATCAGGCTGTACCTGCCGATCACCCTGGTGCTCGCCGGAGCCTTCACCGTCGTCGCGTTCGCCGTCCTGCGGCACGCCGACTTCTCGTACGCCCCCGCCGAGCGGCCCGGCGGAGTCGAGCTCTGGGCCCTGCTCCTCGCCGGCACCACGATGATCGCCTCGGGCCCGCTCTCGTACACCACGAGCGCCGACTTCTCCCGCTACCTGCCCCGCACCGCCTCCAGGAAGGCGATCATCGGCTGGAACGCGCTCGGCGCCTTCCTGCCCAGCGTCGTCGTCTGCTCGCTCGGCGCCTTCGCCGCCACCGCCGTCGACATGACCGATCCGCAGACCGCGCTCCAGGAGCTCCTGCCCGGCTGGTTCGTCCCCGTCTTCCTGCTCGCCCTGGTCCTCGGCACCATCTCCATCAACGCCCTGACGGCGTACAGCGCCGGCCTCGCGCTCCAGGCCGTCGGCCTGCGCATCCGACGCTCCGTCAGCGTCCTCTTCGACGGGGCCGTCGCCGTCGCCCTCACCCTCTACGGGCTGCTCGTCTCCAACTTCCTCGACACCGTCAGCAACGCCCTCCAGGTGATCACCGTCTTGATCGGCCCGCTGATGGCGGTCTACGCCACCGACGTCGTGCTGCGCCGCTGCCGCTACGACGGAATCGCGCTGTCGGACGAGACCCCCGACAGCCCCTTCTGGTACACCTCCGGCGTCAACCCGGCCGGTGCCCTCGCGATCGTGGTCGGCGTCACCGCGGCGTCCCTCTGCGTCAACACCCTCTACACGGGCCCGGTCGCCGCCGCCCTCGACGGCATCGACCTCTCCCTCCCCGTCGGCATGGTCGTCGCCGCCACCCTCTACGCCCTCCTGATGCGCAAGGACCGCACCCTGCGCGCCGCCCGGGCGGAGGCGTGAGCACCCCTCGCCGTACGACCCTGCGGATCACCGGGGACACCCCCCGCCGCCGCGGCGAGGCCCGCGGCCGGCAGGCCCGCGCCGGCATCACGCGCGCGTGGCAGGTGTACGAGGAGCTCTTCGCGACCGTCGCCGCCGGGAACGCCCGGACGCTCGACGTACCCGCCCTCGCCCTCCGCACCGTCCGGGCGACCCGTGCCTGGGCGCCGGAGCTGGTCGCCGAGATGGAGGGAGTCGCCGAGGGCGCCGGGCTGCCGTTCTGGACGATCGCCGCGCTCAACGCCCGCACCGAGATCCTCGCCGAGGCCGGCGCGCCCCGCACGGGCGAGTGCTCCACCCTCGTCCGTGTCGGCCCCCGGACCGCCGGCGGCCAGTGCTGGGACTGGCACCAGGAACTCGCCGACGCCTGGCACCTCCAGACGGTGAACGGGGACGCCCAGGGCTTCGCCGGGATCACCGAGCACGGCATCCTCGCGAAGATCGGCGTCAACGAGGCCGGTGTGGGCGTGCTCTTCAACATCCTCGGCCACGCGGACGACGCCGCGACCGGCGTGCCCGTCCACCTGGTCGCCCGTCAGGTGCTTGGCACGGCCGGTTCGTTCACCGAGGCCGTCGCCCTGCTGACCGGCGCCCCCGTCTCGGCCTCCACGGTCATCACCGTGGTGACCCCGGACCGGGCCGCGTCCGTCGAACTCTCCCCGGGCGGCTCGGCCGTCGTCGCCCCGGACGACGGGGGCCTGCTCGTGCGCACCAACCACTTCCTCGATCCGGTCCTGGCCGCGGCGGAACTGCGCGGCCGCCGGGAGCCGGAGACGTACGACCGCCACCGGCTGCTCACGGAACGCGTGCGCGCACACGACGACGGGCCGGGCACCGGCGTGTCCGGCACCGACGTGTCCGGCGCCGGGGCGCCAGGACCGGACGGGCTCGGCCCGGACGTGCTGGGTCCGGACGTGCTCGTCCGTCTGCTCGCCGCGCATCGGGACGGCGGTGCCGAGGTGTGCTGCCATGCCCCGGCCGAAGGCCGGCTCGGCAGCCGGTGGGCGACCCTCGCGACCGTGGCCCTCGACCCCGCTGAGCGGCGTCTCGCGGTGCACGACGGCGGCCCCTGCTCGGCCGGACCCGGGACCTGGACCCCGCTCACCGCGCCCCGGCGCTGACAGGCAGGGGGCGCGCCGCAGGAAGGGGCGCCGACGGAACGCGCCCCCGTCCGCGTTCCCGCGTTGACTCGGCCGCCGACGCGGGCGCGCCCGCCACCGGGAACCGGGCCCGCCCGCCAACCGGAACCGCGCGCCCGCCACCCGGAACCGGGCGCCGGCAACCCTCAGTCCCGGCGGGCTCCCGCCGCCTCGACCAGGCCGCGCATCACCCGCAGGTCCTCGCCCATCTCCGGATGCCACTGGACGCCCAGCGCCCAGGCCGGGTCGGCCAGCTCGACCGCCTCCACCGTGCCGTCCTCCGCGAGGGCGGAGACCGCGAGACCCGCGCCCAGCCGGTCCACGGCCTGGTGGTGGTAGGTCGGCACCTCGGTGAGCTCCGGCACCAGGGCGGCGTACCGGCTCCCCGGCACCGGCTTCACCGCGTGCCGGCCGATCACCCCGACCGCCTCGACGTGCCCGTCCAGGTGCTGGACCAGCGTCCCGCCGCGCGCCACGTTCAGGAGCTGCATGCCCCGGCAGATGCCGAGCAGCGGGGTCCCGGCGGCGAGGGCCGCGCCGATCAGGGCCAGCTCCCAGGCGTCCCGCTCCCGGGCGGGCGGGCCGGTACGGGGGTCGGGCTCGGCCCCGTACCGTACGGGCTCCACGTCCGCCCCGCCCGCGATCACCACCCCGTCGAGCCGGGCCACGACCGCCGCGGCGGCCTCCGGCGCGTCGGGCGGCAGCATCACCGCGATCCCCCCGCTCTCCTGGACGAGCCGCGGGTACGGCGCGGGGAGCAGCGCGGCCCGCATGTCCCACACGCCCCAGCGGGCCTGGTCCAGATAGGTGGTCACGCCGATGAGCGGCTTGGACACGGAACGTCCTCCGGGGGAGCGGTGTACGGGAGCGGGAGACGGGCTGGGGGGCGGGGGATCGGGTGCGGGCGGTCAGTCGCGGGCGAGTTCGGCCTCGGCGGCCGCGAGCGCGGCGAACTCCTCCTCGGGCGCCCTGGCCACCAGATGGTGTCGACTGTAGAACGCGAAGTAGGCGAGGGCGATCGCGTACACCCCGAGTGCCATGAACGCCGCCGTCCGGTCCACCAGGAAGGTCGCGACGAGGGCCGACAGGGCCAGGACGAACGCCACCGACGAGGTCACGATGCCGCCGGGTGTGCGGTACGGCCGGTGCAGGCCGGGCTCGCGGCGCCGCAGGACGATGTGGGAGAGCGCCATCAGGGCGTACGAGATGGTGGCGCCGAACACCGCGATGTTCAGCATCCGGGCCCCGTCCCCGGTCCCGGCGGCCAGCGCGAAGCCGATCGCGCCGGGGATGAGGAGTCCCAGGTACGGCGACTTGCGGCGGCTGGTGAGGGAGAGGAAGCGGGGCAGGTAGCCCGCCCGGGAGAGCGCGAACAGCTGGCGCGAGCCGGCGTAGATGAGGGAGAAGAAGGAGGCGACCAGGCCGGCCAGGCCCGCGTAGTTCACGAAGCGGCTGAGCGCGGTCGGCTCCCCGTCGCCCTGGAGCGCCACGACCAGCGGGTTCCCCGCTTCCTGGACGGCGGCCGCACCGCGCGCCCCGGTCGCGGCGAAG
Source organism: Streptomyces sp. CB02009 (assembly GCF_001905825.1). Taxonomy (GTDB): domain Bacteria; phylum Actinomycetota; class Actinomycetes; order Streptomycetales; family Streptomycetaceae; genus Streptomyces. Next base: position 149,252 of record NZ_LIVV01000008.1, on the reverse strand, counting down.
AAGGTCATCACGGCGAGCAGCACCAGGATGCCCATGGAGATCGCGAGTGCCTTCGGCATCGACCGCACCGGGTCCTTGGCCTCCTCGGCGGCGAGCGGCACGCCCTCCACGCCGAGGAAGAACCACATGCCGAAGGGGAACGCCGCCCAGATCCCGAGCAGGCCGAACGGCAGCCAGGAGTTGGCCCCGAAGGCTTCGCCGTCGACCGGGATGTCGTTCAGTCCGTCGACGTGGAAGTCGGTGAGGGCGCCGAGCGCGAAGACGACGAGCGCCGCGACCGCGATCGCCGTCACGATCAGGCTGAACCGCAGGGCCTCGCCCACGCCCCACAGGTGGATGCCGATGAAGAGGGCGAAGCACACCAGGTAGACGGGCCAGCCGGACTCCAGGCCGAACAGGCCGAGGGATTCGACGTAGTCGCCGATGAAGATGGAGATCGCGGCGGGCGCCAGGATGTACTCGATGAGGATCGCGGTGCCGGTGAGGAACCCGCCCCAGGTGCCGAGCGCCCGGCGGGCGAAGCCGTAACCGCCGCCCGCGGTGGGCAGGATGGCGGAGAGTTCGGCGAGGGCGAAGACCAGACAGGCGTACATCGCGCCCATCAGGACCGTGGCGATGGCGAGTCCGCCGAAGCCGCCCTTGGAGAGGCCGATGTTCCAGCCCGAGAAGTCCCCGGAGACGACGTAGGCGACGCCGAGCCCGGTGAGCAGCAGCCATCCGGCGCTGCCGCGGCGCAGGGCGCGGCGCTCCAGATAGTCGTCCTGCGGTGGGGTGGTGCCTCCGGCACTCCCGGTGGTGTCTTCGAGCGTCATGGCAGCGTCAGCTCCCCGCAACGGGCCCAATGGATTGGAGCCATACCTTTGCGGTGCCGACCGGAGAGCGCAACCCCCGTGCGTTACTTTCGGGTTACGTACCCGGGGACGCCCGTCTCATGTCAAGAACCCCCGGAGCAACGCGGCCGTCCCCGAGCAGTGCTCCCGCATCACCTCGCGCGCCGCGTCCGCGTCCCCGTCCAGGACCGCCTCCACCAGGGCGGTGTGCTGGTGCTGGGAGTGCTCCAGGTTGCGGACGAGCAGCGGGATGCAGTCCAGGAGGTCGTTCACGGTCGCCCGGACGGCGGCGTACTGCGCGGTGAGCGTCGGTGAGCCGGAGAGCTCGGCCAGGGTGAGGTGGAGCAGGGTGTCCTGGCGGCGGTAGTCGGCCAGCGGGGCGTCATGGGTGGCCGCCACGGCCGTCCGCAGCCGCTCGGCGCCCGCCGCGTCCAGGCCGTGGGCCGCGCAGAGCCCGGCGGCCCCGACCTCCAGGACCTCGCGGAAGCGCAGGGTGTCCTCCATGTCGACCGTGGCGATCCGGCGGCGCAACTCGTCCTCGTCGGCGGTCTGGACGCGGGGGAGCACGAACGTTCCGCCGTAGCGGCCGCGCCGGCTCTCCACGAGGCCCTGCTCCTGGAGGACCTTGAGGACCTCGCGCAGGGTCACCCGGCTGATCCCCATCCGGTCGGCGAGCTCCCGCTCGGCGGGCAGCCGCTCCCCGCCGGGCACGAGTCCGAGCCGTACCACCTGGAGGATCTGCTCCAGGGCCTCCTCGAAGCCGTTGCCCGCCCGGACCGGCCGCAGCACGGGCGTCAGCCGGTCCGCCGATTCACTCGTACTGGCCACGTTCTCGATTCCCTCTCGTCAGCACTTCCCAAGCAATGGTCTTCCGCAATACCTTATGGCTTCCGGCAGGCCGAAGGAGGAGCAATCCCGTGGCAGACCGCAAACCCCCGCTCACCGTCGAGGAGCTCCGTGCCCTCGTCGCGAGCGGCGAGATCGACACCGTCGTCCTGGCCTTCCCCGACATGCAGGGGCGGCTCCAGGGCAAGCGGTTCGCCGCCCCGTTCTTCCTGGACGAGGTGCTGGGCCACGGCACCGAGGGGTGCAACTACCTCCTGGCCGTCGACACCGAGATGAACACCGTCGACGGCTTCGAGATGTCCTCCTGGGACCGCGGGTACGGCGACTTCGCGATGCACCCCGACCTCACCACCCTCCGCCGACTCCCCTGGAACGAGGCCACCGCCATGGTGACGGCGGACCTCGCGTGGGGCGACGGCACCCCCGTCGTCGCGGCGCCCCGCCAGATCCTCCGGCGCCAGCTGGAGCGTCTCGCGGAGCACGGCTTCACCGCCCACGTCGGCACCGAGCTCGAGTTCATCGTCTTCAAGGACAGCTACGAGCAGGCCTGGGACGCGAACTACCGCGGCCTCACCCCCGCCAACCAGTACAACATCGACTACTCCGTCCTGGGCACCGGACGCATCGAACCCCTCCTGCGCCGCATCCGCAACGAGATGACCGGCGCCGGACTCACCGTCGAGTCCGCCAAGGGCGAGTGCAACCCCGGCCAGCACGAGATCGCCTTCAAGTACGACGAGGCCCTCGCCACCTGCGACGGGCACGCCGTCTACAAGACGGGCGCCAAGGAGATCGCCGCCCAGGAGGGCTGCTCGCTCACCTTCATGGCGAAGTACAACGAGCGCGAGGGCAACTCCTGTCACATCCACCTCTCCCTCCAGGACGCCAAGGGAACCAACGTGATGGCCGGGGACGACCCGCACGGGATGTCCGCGACCATGCGGCACTTCCTCGCCGGACAGCTCGCCGCCCTCCGCGACTTCTCCCTCCTCTACGCCCCCAACATCAACTCCTACAAGCGGTTCCAGCCCGGCTCCTTCGCGCCCACCGCCGTCGCCTGGGGCCACGACAACCGCACCTGCTCGCTCCGGGTCGTCGGCCACGGCCGCTCCACCCGCTTCGAGAACCGCCTCCCGGGCGGCGACGTCAACCCGTACCTCGCCGTCGCCGGCCTGGTCGCCGCCGGCCTGCACGGCATCGAGCAGCGGCTCGAACTCCCCGAGCCCTGCACCGGGAACGCCTACACCGCCGAGTACGCGCACGTCCCCACCACCCTGCGCGAGGCCGCCGAACTCTGGGAGACCAGCGAGATCGCCAAGGCCGCCTTCGGGGACGAGGTCGTCGCCCACTACCGCAACATGGCCCGCGTCGAACTCGACGCCTTCGACGCCGCGGTGACCGACTGGGAACTGCGCCGCTCCTTCGAACGGCTCTGAACCCCCGTACGCCCTCCGGCCCCCGTCAGTGTTCCGGCCCCGGTACGGCCTCCGGCCGTCGTGAGCCTTCCGGCCCCGGTACGCCCTCCGGCCGCCGCAGGCCCTCCGGCCCCTGAAGGCCCCGGGCCGCCGCACCGCCTCTGAGAGGAAAGAGTTGCTCCAGGTACTGAACCCGGCGACCGAGGAGTCGGTCGCCACCGTCCCCGCCGCCACCCCGGCCGACGTGGACGCCGCCGTCGCACGGGCCGCCGCCGCCCAGCGCCGCTGGGCCGCCGCCGCGCCCGCCGACCGGGCCAGGCTCCTCCGCCGCTTCGCCGCGGTCGTCGACGACCACGTCGAGGAACTGGCCCGTCTCGAGGTCGTCGAGGCCGGCCACACCATCGGCAACGCCCGCTGGGAGGCCGGCAACGTCCGCGACCTGCTCGACTTCTCCGCCGGGGGAGTGGAGCGCCTCAACGGCCGCCAGATCCCGGTGGCCGGCGGTCTGGACGTCACCATCCTCGAACCGCTCGGTGTCGTCGGCGTCATCGCCCCCTGGAACTTCCCCATGCCGATCGCCGCCTGGGCCACCGCACCCGCCCTCGCCGCCGGCAACGCCGTCCTCCTCAAGCCCGCGGAGACCACCCCGCTCACCGCGCTCCGGCTCGCCGAACTCGCCCTGGAGGCGGGCCTGCCCGACGGCCTCTTCCAGGTCCTCCCCGGCACCGGCCCGGTCGCGGGCAACGCCCTCGTCGAACACCCCGGCGTCGCCAAGATCGTCTTCACCGGCTCCACCCGGGTCGGCAAGTCGATCATGGCCAAGTGCGCCGGCCAGGTGAAGCGGGTCACCCTCGAACTCGGCGGCAAGAGCCCCAACATCGTCTTCGCCGACGCGGACCTCGACGCCGCCGCCGCGGCCGCCCCCATGTCGTTCCTCGACAACAGCGGCCAGGACTGCTGCGCCCGTACGCGCATCCTCGTCCAGCGGAGCGCGTACGACCGCTTCATGGAGCTGCTCACCCCCGCGATCGAGGAGATCGTCGTCGGCGACCCCGCCGACGAGCGCACCCAGATGGGCCCGCTCATCTCCCGCGCCCAGCTCGACCGGGTCCGCTCCTACGTGCCGGACGACCTCCCCGGCATCCGCGGCAAGGCGCCCGAGGGGCCCGGCTTCTGGTTCCCCCCGACCGTCCTCACCGGCCTCCCCGAGGACGCCCCCTGCGCCGTCGAGGAGGTCTTCGGGCCCGTCGCCGTCGTCCTCCCCTTCGAGGACGAGGCCGACGCGATCCGCCTCGCGAACGCCACCGAGTACGGCCTGTCCGGCTCGATCTGGACCCGGGACGTCGGCCGCGCCCTGCGCGCCTCCCGCGCCGTCCGGGCCGGCAACCTCTCGGTCAACTCCCACTCCAGCGTCCGCTACTGGACCCCGTTCGGCGGCTACCAGCAGTCCGGCCTCGGCCGCGAACTCGGCCCCGACGCACTGACCGCCTTCACCGAAACCAAGAACGTCTTCATCAGCACGGAGGCCTGAGCCCACATGACCAGCACCAGCACCGAAGAGATCGTCTGCCGCCGGCTCGTCGGCCGCACCGCCGTCATCACCGGAGCCGGCAGCGGCATCGGCCTCGCCACCGCCCGCCGGCTCGCCTCCGAGGGCGCGAACGTCGTCTGCGGCGACATCGACGAGACCGCCGGGAAGGCCGCCGCCGAGGAGGTCGGCGGAACCTTCGTGAAGGTCGACGTCACCGACCCCGAGCAGGTCGAGGCGCTGTTCAGGACCGCCTTCGACACCTACGGCTCCGTCGACATCGCCTTCAACAACGCCGGCATCTCGCCGCCCGACGACGACTCCATCCTGGAGACCGGCCTCGAAGCCTGGAAGCGCGTCCAGGACGTCAACCTCACCTCGGTCTACCTCTGCTGCAAGGCCGCCCTGCCGTACATGCGCCGCCAGGGCAAGGGCTCCATCATCAACACCGCCTCCTTCGTCGCGATCATGGGCGCGGCCACCAGCCAGATCTCCTACACCGCCTCCAAGGGCGGCGTGCTCGCCATGTCCCGCGAGCTGGGCGTGCAGTTCGCCCGCGAGGGCATCCGCGTCAACGCCCTGTGCCCCGGCCCGGTGAACACCCCGCTCCTCCAGGAGCTGTTCGCCAAGGACCCCGAGCGCGCCGCGCGCCGCCTGGTCCACATCCCGGTCGGCCGCTTCGCCGAGGCCGAGGAGATCGCCGCCGCGGTCGCCTTCCTCGCGAGCGACGACTCCTCCTTCGTCAACGCCAGCGACTTCCTGGTCGACGGAGGCATCGCGGGCGCGTACGTGACGCCCCTCTAGACCGCCGCCACACCCCCCACAGCCGCCACACCCCCACATCCCCACAACCCCCACATCCCCACCCGGCAGCCGGGCGTCGCGAGGCGCCCGGCTGTTCGGCGTCCGCCGCAGCCCCGACAGGAGAGTGATCATGAACCAGCGCGCCCGGCTCCGTTCGTCCGCCGTCACCGCCGCCCTCGCCCTCGCCGCGACGAGCCTCGTCCCCGCCTCCGCCACCGCCGCCGAGGCCGGGCCCGGGGACCACCGCACGCCCCGGCCCTGCCCTACCCTGCGGGTCTCCGAGGGCTGGCACGGCGACAACAAGGCCCGGATCGACGCCCTCGTGGCCGCGCACTGCCACGACAGGGGCAGGAAGCCCGTCGCGGTCTTCGACTGGGACAACACCGTCATCAAGAACGACGTCGGCGACGCCACCTTCCACTGGCTCCTCCGGAACGACCGCGTACGCCCGCCCAGGGACGGCGACTGGTCCACCACCAGCCGCCACCTCACCCCGGCGGCGGCCACCGCCCTCGGCGAGGCCTGTCCCACCGGCGGACGCGTCCTGCCCACGTCCACCGACACCCGCTGCGCCGACGAACTCCTCTCCGTCTACGCCTCCGGCACCACCACGGCGGGGAAGACCGCCTTCGCCGGCCACGACCGCCGCCGCATGGAGCCCCAGTACGCCTGGCTCGCCCAGCTCCTGCGCGGCTGGACCACCCGCCAGGTCGAGTCCTTCGCCGCCGCCGCCCGCGCCGAGAACCTCGCCGCCCCCCAGGGCGCCACCCAGCGCGTCGGCACCTCCCAGGTCACCGGCTGGGTCCGCTACTACCCGCAGCAGCGCGACCTGATCCGCACGCTCAAGGAGGCGGGCTTCGACGTGTGGATCGTCTCCGCCTCGCCCGAACCCGTCGTCGACGTCTGGGCGAAGGGCGCCGGTGTCGACCCCTCCCACGCCCTCGGCATCCGCAACACCACCGAGGGAGGCCGGCTCACCGCCCACCTCAAGGGCTGCGGAACGGTACGGGACGGCGAGGACACGATGATCACCTACATCGACGGCAAGCGCTGCTGGATCAACCAGGAGATCTTCGGGGTCCGCGGCCCCGCCGCCGAGCGGGTGCAGCCGGCCGCACGGCGCCAGGTGTTCGCCGCGGGCGACTCCGACACCGACGTGTCGTTCCTGAGGGACGCCACCGGCCTGCGGCTGGTCCTCAACCGCAACAAGAACGAACTCATGTGCCGGGCGTACGAGAACGGCGACGGCCGCTGGATCGTCAACCCCATGTTCATCGAGCCCAAGCAGCGGAAGGCCGCCCCGTACCCCTGCGCGACCACCGGCTACACGGCGGGCGACGGCACGCCGGAGCCGGTCCGACGGTCCGACGGAAGCGTGATCCCGGACCAGCCGGACAAGGTGTTCTGAGGTCCTAGAGGAAGGTCCGGCCCTCGCCCCGGTACGTGGGGACGGTGGCGGTGACCCGGTCGCCCTCGATCAGCTGCAGACTCGCGAACCGCTCACACAGCTCGCCCGCCTTCGCGTGCCGGAACCACACCTTGTCGCCGATCCGGAGATCGTCGGCGGGCGAGCCGACCAGCGGGGTCTGCACCTCTCCCGGACCCTCCTGGGGGTCGTACGCGAGGCCCTCCGGGAGGTACGGCACGGGCAGCCGGTCGGGCCCGGCGGCGCCGGACGCCGGATAGCCGCCCCCGAGGACGGTCACCACCCCGACCCCCGGCCGACGGACGACGGGCTGCGCGAAGAGCGCCGCGGGCCGCCCGCTGAACGAGGTGTAGTTGTCGAAGAGCCGCGGCACGAAGAGCCCCGAACCCGCGGCGATCTCCGTCACCGCCTCCTCGGCGGCCGTGTGCTGCACGCTGCCGGTGCCGCCGCCGTTCACGAACTCCAGGTCCGGCGCCACGGCCCGGACCGCACGCACCACGGCCGCCCTGCGCTCGGCCAGCTCCCTGCGGGCCGCCGCCTGCATGAGCCGGATCGCCCGCGACCGCAGCGGCCGACCCGCGAGCGAGTCCCCGACACCCGCGACATGCCCCTCGTACGCCATGATCCCGACCAGCCGGAACCCGGGACGCCGCACCACCGAACGGGCCAGCTCAGCGAGTTGCGCGGGCTCGCGCAGCGGGGAGCGGAGGGCACCGACGCGGATCCGGCCGCCGAGGAGGCGGAGCGCCGTGTCCAGCTCCAGACAGACCCGGACCTCCTCCGTCCCGCCCGCGCGGGAGGCGTCGATCAGATCCAGCTGCGCCACGTCGTCGACCATCACGGTCACGGCGGCGGCCAGCTTCGGATCGCGGGCCAGCTCACCGAAGCCCGCGCGGTCCGCCGACGGATAGGCGAGGAGCACGTCCTCGAACCCGGCACGGGCCAGCCACAGCGACTCGTCGAGCGTGAACGACATGATCCCGGCGAAGCCCTCCCGCGCCAGCACCCGCTCCAGGAGCGCCCGGCACCGCACGGACTTGCTCGCGACCCGGACGGGCTTGCCTGCGGCCCGTCGCACGAGGTCGTCCGCGTTGGCGTCGAAGGCCTCCAGATCGACGATCGCCACGGGCGCGTCGAGATGAGCGGTGGCCCGGTCGTAACGGGCCCGGTCGGCGGCACGGGGAGTCATGGCCCGAGCTTGCCAGACAGGTTTACGGGTGGGTAGCCCCTGAGTTCCCGTACCAGGGGGAACAGCCCGTAGAGTGACGGGCATTGTCGACACGAGCGGGGGAACGGGGATGACCGGCGAACAGCGCCCCGGCACGACCTCCCGCATCACGGACGCCCTCCTCCGACCGGACCCGGCCCCGTCCGAGACGGAGACGACGACGCGGCTGCGACCGATCAGGCCGGGGGAAGCGCCGCCGGCTCCGGGAGGCGCACCGGTGGCCGCGGCGGCCCCGGCGACCCTGCCGAGGCCCGCCGGCACCGCCCCTCGCCCGTCGGCAGCGCCCACGGCCCCGGCGGCCGGAACCCCGGTCCGCCCCACGGCCGCTCCCACGGCTCCGCCACGTGCGGTCCCGGTGCCCGTGGCGCGGCCGGAGTCCGGCCCGACGACCCGGGCGCCCGAGGCTCCGGCTCGGCCCGCGCCCGGCCCCGCGGCCCCGGCAAGCACGCCTGGCCGTACGGCCCCAGGGGACGGCCCCGCATCGGCGACGTCCGGTCCGGCAGCCCCTCCCGCGGCCTCGCAACCGCTGCCTCCGCTGGCGGGTCGCGCGACCTCTGCGGGTCCGGAGGGTCCTGAGGGCTCCGTGAGCCCTGGGAGTTCCGTGAGTTCGATGCCCGGGACACCGCCCCGTCCGACGACCGCTCCGGCCGCGCCGTCCCGCCCGGCGGCTTCCCCCGTCGTGCCATCCCGCCCCCCGACTCCTCCCGCCGAGTCCTCCCACGCGTCGGCTCCCCGGGTCTCCCCGGACTCCGCCGTGGCCTCCGCCCCGGCGGCCCCGGTCGGGACCGGCGGCTCGCCCCGGCCGGCGACCGCGCCCTCGGCCCCGGCCGCCCCCGCCTCCTCCGGCGGGCCCGCGACGGCAGTTCCGGGCCGGCCGGCGTCCGGGCCCTCGGCTCCGGCGCCCGGCGCCCCCTGGCAGCCCGCGCCCCCGGCCCCTTCCCGGCCCGCGCCCGCCACCCTCCCGCGCCCCGCCGCGGGTCCCCCCGCCGCCCGGCAGCCCGCACCGACCGGACCGGCACCGGCGCTCGCCCGGCATCCCGCACCGACCGGACCGGCACCGGCGCTCGCCCGGCAGCCCGCACCGGCCCCCGCCCGGCCGACGCCCCGCCCGACGCACCCCGCGCCCGCCGCCGCGGCCCCCGCCCCGGCCGCTCCCGCGACGCACACGGGCCTCGCCCCCGGTCACGCCGCCGGGCCCCACCACGCACGGCCCCACACCACCCCGTTCGGCCACCTCCACGGCCACGGTGCCCACCGGGCCGCCCCCGCGGCCCTGCCGCCCGAGACTCCCTCCGAGACCACCACGCGGCTCCGGCCGGTGCGGGAGCGGCGCACCGGGCGGGCCATCGCCGTCGGCGTCTGCGCCGTGCTCGGGATCGGGCTCATCGGCGGGGCCCTCACCGGCATGTGGCTGGCCGCCGCCCAGCCCGGGGAGCCCGCGGAGCCCGCCGGGTACACCCAGGCCAAGGACCTCTGGCACAACGCGCCCGTCGACAGCCTCTTCCCCCGCACCCTCGCGGGACCCGGCGCGGGCCCCGGCGGTGCCGCCCGTACCTGGACCCGGATCGTCGTCGCCCCGGACGCCGCCTGCTCGCCGGCCGTCCTGGCCAAGGGCCTCCTCGCCACCCTCCAGCCGCTCGGCTGCGAGCGCGTCCTGCGCGCCACGTACACCGACGCCACCGCCAGCAGCGTGATCACCGTGGGCCTCGTCTTCACCCGCGCCGACGCCACCACGCAGCGCACCCTCGGCCAGGGCCTCACCACCCGCCTCGGCCAGGACGTCCCCCCGGCGCTCCCCGGCCCCGGCACCGTCGCCGCCCGCTTCGGCGCGAAGCAGCGGGCCGGCTGGTGGCTGAACGCCCCCACCGACCTCCCCGTCGTCGTCACCGCCGTCTCCGGCTTCGCCGACGGCCGTGCCGTCGACGCCCCGCAGCCCGCCGACCGCGCCATGACCGCGGGCCGCACCGACGCGACCGCGCAGTCCGGCCTCGGCCACGAGGCCAAGAACATCACCCTCCGCTTCGAGCAGCTGCTGCGGACGGCCGTCGCCCCGCCGAAGAAGGACAAGGAGAAGGACGCCCGGTGACCCGCCTCCGTACCCCCGCGGCCGTCGTCCTCGCCACCGCCTTCGCCGTCCTCCCCGCCACCACCACGCCCGCGTACGCAGACACCATCCGGGCCCGGCAGTGGGGCCTCCAGGCCCTCCACACCACGGAGGCCTGGCAGACCACCAAGGGCGAGGGCATCACCGTCGCGGTCCTCGACACCGGCGTCGACGACCAGCACCCCGACCTCGAGGGTTCGGTCCTCGCCGGCCGCGACCTCATCGGCTTCGGCGCCTCCCGGGGCGACCGCGCCTGGGCCCGGCACGGCACCGCCATGGCCGGGATCATCGCCGGGCACGGCCACGGCCCCGACGGCGGCGACGGCGTCCTCGGCATCGCCCCCGACGCCAGGATCCTGCCCGTCCGGGTCATCCTCGAAGGCACCGACACGTCCCGGGACAAGGCCCGCAAGACCCGTGGCACCGCGCTCGCCGAAGGCATCCGATGGGCCGCCGACCACGGCGCCGACGTCATCAACATGTCCCTGGGCGACGACTCCAAGTCCGCCCACCCGGACGCCGGCGAGGACGCGGCCGTCCAGTACGCCCTCGCGAAGGGCGTGTCCGTCGTCGCCTCCGCCGGCAACGGCGGCGAGAAGGGCGACCACATCTCGTACCCCGCCGCCTACCCCGGCGTCATCGCCGTGACCGCGGTCGACCGCTACGGCACCCACGCCTCCTTCTCCACCCGCCGCTGGTACGCCACCGTCAGCGCCCCCGGTGTCGACATCGCCATCGCCGACCCCGACCGCCGCTACTACGAGGGCTGGGGCACCAGCGCGGCCGCCGCGTTCGCCTCCGGAGCCGTCGCCCTCGTCCGCTCCGCGCACCCCGACCTCACCCCGGCCCAGGTCAAGCGGCTCCTCATCGACACCGCCCGCAGCCGCCCCGAGGGCGGCCGCAGCGACGCCAAGGGGTACGGAACGGTCGACCCGGCCGCCGCGATCGAGGCCGGCGCGAAGATCAAGGGCGGCGACCTCAAGACCGCGGCCGCCGGCTACCGGGGCCGCTACTTCGGCCCCGGACCGCTCGCCGCCCCGGAGGAGAGCCGCCCCATCGGCCTGCTCGCCCCGCTCACCGGCGGCCTCGGCGCCCTGCTCCTCCTCACCGCCGTGATCCTCCGCCGCGCCCACCGGCCCCGCTAGGAACCACGGTCCCCACCGGCCCCGCCAGGACGCACGGGCCGCGCGGACCCCAACGGACGCACCTGCCCCGCCGGGACGCACAGGCCCACCAGACTCGCGGCCCGCGCCGAACCCACCGGACCCACCAGCCGTGCCGGACCCACCGGACCGACCGCCCCCGCGCGGCGGTTAGGCTCGGTGCGTGGCGCTCAAGAACATCCCGGACCCCGGTTTCTCCGACGACGACGGCACCGCCGACCCGCGGCTCGCCGCGGCCCTCGCGGCCTGGGCGGAGGACAGAACCGCCCACGGCCCCGTCCTCGACGCACTGCGCGAGGCCCGGCTGCTCGTCCCCGTCGTCGCCGTCCTCGGCGAGGTCGAGACCGACGAGAACGGCCTGCGCCGCGAGAAGACCAGCGACATGGCGGTCCCCACCCTCACGGCCGGTGACCGGCGGGCGCTGCCCGCCTTCACCTCGATCGCCTCGCTCGCCCTCTGGGACCCGGAGGCCCGGCCCGTCGCCGTCCCGCTCCACCAGGCGCTCCAGGCGGCCGCGCACGAGAAGGCCGACACGCTCGTCCTCGACCTCGCGGGCCCGGTGCCGTACCAGCTGACCGGCCCCGCCCTGCTCGCCCTCGCCGAGGGCCGCGCCAGCGCCGACCCGCTCGACGACCCCGCCGTACGGGAAGCGGTGCGGGCCGCCGTCGCCGCCGAGCCCGCGGTGCTCCGCGCCCACCTGGGACCCGGCGCCGCCGACGGCACCCTCGCCCTGGTCCTCGCCGAGGACGGCTCCCCCGCGGAGGCCGCCCAGCGCGTGGCCCGGGCCCTGGCCGCGGACGAGACACTGAGGGCCCGCCTGGTGCGGGGCCTCGACCTGGCACTCCTGCCGGCCTCGGCCACGCCTCCGGGCGAGCCCTTCTACGTGAAGAACTAGGACGTACGGGCAGGTCCTAGCCGTACACCGGACCCGTGTACTTCTCGCCCGGTCCCTGGCCCGGCTCGTCCGGGATCAGGGACGCCTCGCGGAAGGCGAGCTGGAGGGACTTCAGGCCGTCCCGCAGCGGAGCCGCGTGGAAGGACGAGACCTCCGTCGCGCCGGCGTCGAGCAGGCCCGCGAGCGCGTGCACCAGCTTGCGGGCCTCGTCGAGGTCCTTGTACTTGTCGCCCTCCTCGGTGAGCCCGAGCTTCACCGCGGCGGCGCTCATCAGGTTGACGGCGACGGTCACGATCACCTCGACCGCGGGGACCTCCGCGATGTCGCGGGTCATGGCGTCGAAGTCGGGGGAGTCGGGGGAGTCCGCGGACTCGTTCTGGGGCGTCTCGCTCATGCCTCATACGATATGCCGGTCCTCGGTTAGCGGAGACCGCCGGGTCCTGCTAACCTTGTGTAACGACCGGCCGGACACCTGTGTGCCCGGCCCACAAGTGGAGGCTCCGTACTCCCACCTGACCACCCTCGCGGGTGGCGGGTCACCGGTCAGGTGGCGCCCATCGTTCCGTACGGACGATGGAGCCGCCCGATGTGCGCCCCGCGGTTGAACGCGGCGGTGCTCCGGTATTTCTGTGGAGCCCCGCCTGTGTCCCGTCCGGGGCATTTTTCATGTACCGGCTCGGTTGGTCTCACCAGAAAACATGCGCGTCCGTCCGCCAGGCGGTCGCGTGGTGCTACCGAGGAGGATCCATCAGCGCCGAGCCCCGCATCAACGACAGGATTCGCGTTCCCGAGGTGCGACTTGTCGGACCCAGCGGCGAGCAGGTCGGGATTGTTCCGCTTGCCAAGGCCCTGGAGCTCGCACAGGAGTACGACCTCGACCTGGTCGAGGTCGCGGCGAACGCCCGTCCGCCCGTGTGCAAGCTCATGGACTACGGGAAGTTCAAGTACGAGTCGGCCATGAAGGCCCGTGAGGCGCGCAAGAACCAGGCGCACACGGTCATCAAGGAGATGAAGCTCCGGCCGAAGATCGACCCGCACGACTACGACACCAAGAAGGGTCACGTCGTCCGGTTCCTCAAGCAGGGTGACAAGGTCAAGATCACGATCATGTTCCGTGGTCGTGAGCAGTCCCGTCCCGAGCTTGGTTTCCGGCTGCTGCAGCGGCTGGCGTCGGACGTCGAGGAGCTTGGCTTCATCGAGTCCAACCCGAAGCAGGACGGCCGGAACATGATCATGGTTCTCGGCCCGCACAAGAAGAAGACCGAGGCCATGGCCGAGGCGCGTGAGGCCCAGGCCGCACGCAAGGCCGAGCGCCAGGGCGTCACCTCCGAGGAGACGTCCGAGGCTCCGGCCGCCGCGACCGAGGCCGCTGAGGCTCCGGTCGTCGAGGCCGAGGCGGAAGCCCCGGCCGAGACCCCCGAGGCGTGACCCGCGGGGCTGCCCACCAGGCAGCCCCGGGCCCCGCCCGGAACCACCAAACGAAGAATTGACGCTCCCGGATCTCCGGTGCCCGCACCGGTGGGGAGCGCCACTGACGAGGAGATACGGCGCGATGCCGAAGAACAAGACGCACTCCGGTGCCAAGAAGCGCTTCAAGGTCACCGGCACCGGCAAGATCCTGCGCGAGCGCGCCGGCAAGCGCCACCTGCTCGAGCACAAGTCGTCCAAGCTGACGCGTCGCCTCACCGGCAACGCCGAGATGGCCCCGGGTGACGCCGCCAAGATCAAGAAGATGCTGGGCATCTGAGTCTGATCTCCCGCTCTCGGCGACGAGAGCTTCCGGCCAAGACCGGGAACCATCCGTTTTTCGGGTCGTGTGAGGACCACCGCGACCCCGCTACAAGGAGTTAACAAGTGGCACGCGTCAAGCGGGCAGTCAACGCCCACAAGAAGCGCCGGGCGATCCTCGAGGCGGCCTCCGGCTACCGCGGTCAGCGTTCGCGCCTGTACCGCAAGGCCAAGGAGCAGGTCACCCACTCGCTGGTCTACAACTACAACGACCGCAAGAAGCGCAAGGGCGACTTCCGTCAGCTGTGGATCCAGCGCATTAACGCCGCTGCCCGCCAGAACGGCATGACGTACAACCGCCTCATCCAGGGTCTGAAGGCCGCCAACATCGAGGTGGACCGCAAGATCCTCGCCGAGCTGGCCGTCAACGACATCAACGCGTTCGCCGCGCTGGTCGAGGTCGCGCAGAAGGCCCTCCCGGCCGACGTCAACGCCCCGAAGGCCGCCGCCTGATCTTCCAGGCCGCAGGACCTCTGCCCGGACCCGCAGGCGCGCACGCGTCTGCGGGTCCGGGTGCGTCCGCCCCCTGAAGGGTGTTCGGTGGAGGTGGGCCGCGCAGGCCCGCCGCGTCACCGCCCCCGGCGCCGCCGCGCCACCGCCCCGGTCCCGGGAGCCGGGCACCGAAGGTCACGCGACCGGGCCCGACGAGAAGCCCCGGACCCGAAGCCCCGGACCCCGAAGCCACCCGGCACCGAAGAGAGAACCGCCGCACCTCATGGTCACCCCCGAGCTGATCTCCCCGCGTTCCCCGCGCGTCGTCGCCGCCCGGCGGCTCGCCAAGCGCAACTTCCGGGGCAAGGACCGCCTCTTCATCGCCGAGGGCCCGCAGGCCGTCCGCGAGGCCGTCGAGCACCGCGGCTCCACCGGAGAGCCCACGCTCGTCGAGCTCTTCACCACCGTGGAGGCGGCCGAGCGCTACAGCGTCATCATCGACGCCGCCCTCGCCGCCGGGGCCCGCGTCCACCACGCCTCCGACGCGGTTCTCGCCGAGGTCTCCCAGACCGTCACCCCGCAGGGGCTCGTCGGTGTCTGCCGGTTCCTCGACTCGCCGTTCGAGGAGATCGTCGCGGCCCGCCCCAAGCTGGTCGCCGTCCTCGCCCACGTACGCGATCCCGGGAACGCCGGCACGGTGCTCCGCTGCGCCGACGCGGCCGGCGCCGACGCGGTCGTCCTCACCGACGCCTCCGTCGACCTGTACAACCCCAAGTCCGTCCGGGCCTCCGTCGGTTCGCTCTTCCACCTGCCGGTCGCCGTCGGTGTCCCCGTCGAGCAGGCCGTCGCCGGTCTGAAGAGCGCGGGCGTACGGATCCTCGCCGCCGACGGGGCCGGTCAGGACGACCTCGACGCCGAGCTGGACGCCGGCACCATGGGCGGGCCCACCGCCTGGATCTTCGGCAACGAGGCCTGGGGGCTGCCCGAGGAGACCCGGGCCCTCGCCGACGCCGTCGTCCGCGTCCCGATCCACGGCAAGGCCGAGAGCCTCAACCTCGCGACGGCCGCCGCGGTCTGCCTGTACGCCTCCGCCCGCGCCCAGCGGCCCCGAACCTCCGCCTGAGGGGTCCATTCCGCCCTCCCCGCCCAGTAGAGTGACGCACTCGGGGGCCCACTGCGCTACACGGAGGGGTGGGGGAACGGCGATGACGGTCGGCACGGACAGTCCCGCGGAGGCACGGAGCGCCGCGCCGCACGCCCAGGAACCACCGGGCCGGGCGCCCGCACCGGACGCCCGGGACCAGGCCGGAGCCGAAGGGTTCGCCGGTCTGCTCCCCGACGACCTGCCCGACGGACTCGTCGTCGCCGACGAGACCGGCCGGGTCGTCCTCTTCAACGCCGCCGCCAGCCGTATCACCGCCGTCCCCGGCGACAAGGCCCTCGGCCTCCCCCTCGACCAGGCGCTGCCGCTCGAAGACCTCAAGGGAAGCCGCTGGTGGGCCCTGACCGACCCGTACGGCGGCCTCGCCACCCGCCGCGGCCAGCCCGAGCGCAATCTGCTGCTGCCCGGCGGCCGTGAGGTCCTCGTCTCCGCCCGGTACGTCCGCGAGCACCCCACCGGACCGGTCCGCCGGGTCGTGGTCTCGCTGCGCGGCACCGAGGCGCGCCGCCGCACCGAGCGCAGCCACGCCGAGCTCATCGCCACGGTCGCCCACGAGCTGCGCTCCCCGCTCACCTCCGTCAAGGGCTTCACCGCCACGCTCCTCACCAAGTGGGAGCGGTTCAACGACGAGCAGAAGCGGCTGATGCTGGAGACCGTCGACGCCGACGCGGGCCGCATCAAGCGGCTCATCGCCGAGCTCCTCGACATCTCCCGGATCGACTCGGGCCGGCTCGAGGTGCGGCGCCAGCCCGTCGACATCGCCGCCGCCATCGGCCGGCACGTCCAGGTGCACACCACCGGCGGGCAGTCCCCGGACCGGTTCTTCGTCCGGATCATGCCCGGGCTTCCCGCGCTCTGGGCCGACCCCGACAAGATCGACCAGATCCTCGGGAACCTCCTCGAAAATGCGGTGCGCCACGGCGACGGAACCGTCACCATCGAGGTGGCACCCGCCAGGACGTGCGCCGACGGAGAAGAGGGGACGGAGGTCACCGTGAGCGACGAGGGCCCCGGCATCCCCGAGGAGTCGATGAGCCGCGTCTTCACCCGCTTCTGGCGGGGCAGCAAGCGCGGCGGCACCGGCCTCGGCCTCTACATCGTCAAGGGCGTCGTCGAGGCCCACGGCGGAACCATCACCGTCGGCAGGGGCCCCCGGGGCGGGGCCGAGTTCCGATTTATGCTGCCCGTCGGCACCCCGGCCCATCTCGCCTGACGAGATCCAGCACGAAGTCCGACCGGATCGGACAGGATCGGACGAGATCGAAAGCCGCCCGGGCCGCCCACGGGCTCATTCGCATCCCCCCACCCCGTTAGACTCGTCCTTTGGCACGTTTGCGCCCTTGACGTCGAGCGGGGCCGCCCAGCCAAGCCAACGGAAGCACGGGAAGAGATGTCCGCACCCAATAAGTCGTACGACCCGGTTGAGGTCGAGGCACTGAAACCGGAAGAGATCGAGCGCATGCGGGACGAGGCGCTCGCCGCCTTCGCCGCCGCGGGCGACCTCGACGCGCTCGCGCACGCGAAGACGGCGCACACCGGCGGCACCTCGCCGCTGGCGCTCGCCAACCGGGAGATCGGTGCCCTGCCGCCGCAGGCCAAGGCCGCCGCCGGAAAGATCGTGGGCCAGGCCCGCGGCATCGTCTCCAAGGCGCTCGCCGCCCGCCAGACGGAGCTGGAGGCCGAGCGCGACGCGCGCGTCCTCGTCGAGGAGGCCGTCGACGTCACCCTGCCGTACGACCGCGTCCCGGCCGGTGCCCGCCACCCGCTGACCACGCTCATGGAGCGCGTCTCCGACGTGTTCGTCTCCATGGGGTACGAGGTCGCCGAGGGTCCCGAGGTCGAGGCGGAGTGGTTCAACTTCGACGCCCTCAACTTCGTACCGGACCACCCGGCGCGCCAGATGCAGGACACCTTCTTCGTCGAGGGCACCTCCGTCGACGGAAAGGCCACCACCGGCGACGAGTCCGGTGTCGTGCTGCGCACGCACACCTCGCCGGTGCAGGCCCGCACGCTCATCGACCGGGAGCCCCCGGTCTACGTCGTGTGCCCCGGCCGCGTCTACCGCACCGACGAGCTCGACGCCACGCACACCCCGGTCTTCCACCAGATCGAGCTGCTCGCCGTCGACGAGGGCCTCACCATGGCCGACCTCAAGGGCACCCTGGACCACATGGTCCAGGCGCTCTTCGGCCCGGACATGAAGACCCGGCTGCGCCCGAACTTCTTCCCCTTCACCGAGCCGTCCGCCGAGATGGACATGCTCTGCTACGTCTGCCGCGGCGAGTCCGTCGGCAACCCGGACCGCCCCTGCCGCACCTGCGGCAGCGAGGGCTGGATCGAGCTGGGCGGCTGCGGCATGGTCAACCCGAAGGTGCTCGTCGCCTGCGGTGTGGACCCCGAGAAGTACAGCGGATTCGCCTTCGGGTTCGGCATCGAGCGGATGCTGATGTTCCGCCACAACGTCGACGACATGCGAAACATGGTCGAGGGTGACGTCCGGTTCACCCGGCCGTTCGGGATGGAGATCTGATGCGGGTCCCGCTTTCTTGGCTGCGGGAGTACGTCGACCTGCCGGCGACGGAGACCGGCCGCGACGTCCAGGCCAAGCTCATTTCGGCAGGCCTCGAGGTCGAGACGGTCGAGCAGCTCGGCGCCGGCCTGACCGGCCCGCTGGTGGTCGGCAGGGTCCTCACCATCGAGGAGCTGACGGAGTTCAAGAAGCCCATCCGCTTCTGCACCGTCGACGTCGGCCAGGCCAACGGCACCGGCGAGCCCCAGGAGATCATCTGCGGCGCCCGGAACTTCGCCGAGGGCGACAAGGTCGTCGTGGCCCTGCCCGGAGCCGTGCTCCCCGGTGACTTCCGGATCGCCGAGCGCAAGACGTACGGCCGGGTCTCCCGCGGCATGATCTGCTCCGGCGACGAGCTCGGCATGGGCGACGACGGCACCCACGGCATCATCGTGCTGCCGCCGGAGCTCGAGATCGGCATCGACGCCACGAAGCTCCTGGAGCTGTACGACGAGGTCCTCGACATCGCCGTCACCCCGGACCGCGGTTACTGCCTCTCGATGCGCGGCGTCGCCCGCGAGACCGCCATCGCGTACGGCCTGCCGCTGCGCGACCCGGCGCTGCTCGACGTGCCCGCGCCCAACTCGTACGGCTACCCGGTCCGGGTCACCGACCCCATCGGCTGCGACCGCTTCACCGCGCGCACCGTCGTCGGTCTGCAGCCCGAGGCCCGGTCCCCGATCTGGCTGCGCCGCCGCCTCCAGAAGGCCGGCATGCGTCCGATCTCGCTCGCGGTCGACGTCACGAACTACATGATGCTCGAGCTCGGCCAGCCGCTGCACGCCTACGACCGGAGCCGTCTCGACGGCCCCGTCGGAGTGCGTCGCGCCGAGGCCGGAGAGAAGATCACCACGCTCGACGGAGCCGTCCGCGTCCTGGACGCGGCGGACCTGGTCATCACCGACGACCGCGGTCCGATCGGCATCGCCGGTGTCATGGGCGGCGCCAACACGGAGATCGCCGACCCGGAGACGGACCCGGAGACCGGGATCGTCACCGGCACCTCCGAGATCGTCATCGAGGCCGCGCACTTCGACGCGATCTCGATCGCCCGCACCGCGCGCCGCCACAAGCTGGCCTCCGAGGCGTCCAAGCGCTTCGAGCGCGGTGTCGACCCGCAGGCCGCGGCCGCCGCGGCCCAGCGCTGCGTCGACCTGCTCGTGCTGCTCGCGGGCGGCACGGCGGAGGCCGGGGTCACCGAGATCAGCGCCCCGTCCGCGCCGCGCACGATCACCATGCCGGCGAACCACCCGGACAAGGTCGCGGGCGTGGGCTACGGCCGCGAGACCGTCGTCCGCCGCCTCCAGGAGGTCGGCTGCGACGTCTACGGCCAGGACGAGCTCATCGTCACCGTGCCGTCGTGGCGCCCCGACCTCAACGAGCCGAACGACCTCGCCGAAGAGGTCATCCGGCTGGAGGGCTACGAGAACCTGCCCTCCACGCTGCCGAAGCCGCCGGCCGGCCGCGGGCTCACCGAGCGCCAGCGCGTCCACCGCCGGGTGGGCCGCGCCCTGGCCGGCTCCGGCTACGTCGAGGCGCTGAACTACCCGTTCATCGGGGAGCAGGCCCTCGACCACCTCGGCCTCGACGCGGACGACGCCCGCCGTCGGCTCGTGAAGCTGGTCAACCCGCTCTCGGACGAGGAGCCCGCGCTCCGTACGACGCTGCTGCCGGGCCTCCTCGGCGCGCTGCGCCGGAACGACAGCCGCGGCAGCCACGACCTGGCGCTCTTCGAGACCGGTCTGGTCTTCCGGCCGGAGGGACAGCCGGGCGTCGCCGTCCGCCTGCCCGTCGACCGCCGTCCCACCGACGAGGAGATCGCCTCGGTCAACGCCGTGCTGCCCGCGCAGCCGCGCCGCGCCGCCGTCGTCCTCGCCGGTGCGCGCGAGCAGGCCGGCTGGTGGGGCAAGGGCCGTCCGTCCGACTGGGCGGACGCGGTCGAGGCCGGCCGGACCGTGGCCGCGGAGGCGGGCGTCGAGCTGATCATCAGCGCCGACCAGCACGCCCCGTGGCACCCGGGCCGCTGCGCCGCGTTCCACGTCGAGGTGGACGGCGAGAAGGTCCTCGTCGGCCACGCGGGCGAGCTCCACCCGCGCGTGGTCAAGGCCTTCGGCCTGCCGGCCCGCACCTGCGCGATGGAGATCGACCTGGACCTCCTGGAGAAGGCGAACGAGGGTCCGGTCAAGGCCCCCCGGATCTCCTCCTTCCCGGTCGCCACCCAGGACGTCGCCCTGGTCGTCGCGGGCAACGTCCCGGCCGCCGAGGTCGAGGCCGCGCTCGCCGAGGGCGCGGGTGAACTCCTGGAGTCCATCCGGCTGTTCGACGTCTACACCGGCGACCAGCTCGGCGAGGGCACCAAGTCCCTGGCGTACGCGCTGAAGTTCCGCGCCGAGGACCGCACCCTCACGGTCGACGAGGCCACCGCGGCCCGCGACGCGGCGGTCGCCCTGGCGTCCGAACGCACGGGCGCGGTCCTGCGCGGCGCCTGAACGCCGTAGCACCGCACCAAGGAGGGCCGCCCCGGAGAACCCCGGGGCGGCCCTCCGTCGTTTCCGGAACCCGAGATGCCGTACGCGAGGTCGGACGTCGTTCTTTCGTTCGGGTGGCGGAGGACTGACGGAGGGTGGCGTCGTGGAGGTGGTCACTCCTTCGGGTGAGATCGTCGGGGGGTGTTCCCCGGTGGGGGGTGCGGTCGGCAGAATCGACGCGGCCGCAGGGGCGGACCTGTGGGTCGCAGGGCCTTCGGGCGCTGTCGGGGCTCGGGAAGGGCCGTGCATGATCCGTACGAGGTCGTTGGTCTCCGATGGCTCCCGGCTCCGCCGGTTGGCCCCGCTCGCTCTTCCCGCCGCGTGGGGTGCGGTGGCCGTGGCCTGGAAGTTCGGCTGTCCGCTGGCCCGGCAGCCCGGGCTGCCGACGCGGATCGCCACCAGCGTGGTCTTCCTCTCGGTCGGCATCGGGCTGGTGCTCGGGCTGCGGCGCGGGTTCGCGCGGGAGCTGGCGCGTGTGCGGGCCGTCGCCGACGCGACGCAGCAGGTGCTGCTGCGCCCGCCGCCCGCCCGGCTCGACGGACTGGCCCTCGCGGCGGGGCAGTTGTCGGCTTCCCGGGGCGCGTCCGTCGGCGGGGACCTGTACGAGGCGGCGGCCACCCCGTACGGCGTGCGGATCGTCGTCGGGGACGTGCGGGGGCACGGTCTCGCGGCGCTGGGCGCCGTGGTCGCCGTGCTCGGGAGCTTTCGTGAGGCCGCGCACGACGAGGCCGAACTCGCCGGGGTGCTGCGGAGGTTGGAGCGCGCTCTGGGGCGGCATCTGCGGGAGCGGGCCCGGGACGAGCACCCGGCGCGGGCCGGGACGGCGCCCGAGCATCCGGTGGCGGAGGAGTTCGTGACCCTATTGCTCCTGGAGGTCCGCTCCGACGGCAGGCTGTCAGTGTTCAACTGCGGTCACCCCGGCCCGTACCGGCTCGGGCATACTGCGGAGCGGCTTCCGGTCGGGGAGCCGCTGCCGCCGCTCGGGGTCCTGCCGCTGCCGGCGGTCCTCGCGCCGTACACCGGGGCCCGGCTGAGGCCCGGCGAGACGCTCGTCCTGTACACCGACGGTGCTGAGGAGGCCCGGGACCACCGGGGCCGGTTCTTCGCGCTCGACACCGCGCTGGCCGGGATGTGCGGCGCGGCGCCCGAGGCGCTCGTCCGCGAGGTCCACGCCGCGCTGCTGCACCACACGGGCGGGCGGCTCGCCGACGACACCGCCCTGCTGGTCGTGCGCAACGACCGTGTCCGGGTGCCGGCGCAGCCCGCCGAACCCGGGCTGCGCCGCCCCCGGCCCGCCCCCTCCTCCCACTGTTGAGAGGAGGGGCCGGGACCGGTGCCGCCCGCCCCGCCACGGAGTGTCGGGCAGATCAGCGGGGCGGGCGACACGGACCGGGCGGCCGCACTGTTTGAGGGGGGAGCCGGCGGCCCGGTCTTCGCCTTGCGGCGAGAAGCACAGTCAAGCGGTACGGGGACGAGCGCGGCAGAGCACGCGGACCGGAAGAACGAGTACTTCATTCACACCCCGTGCGAAATCCCCCCGGAGCCGTCGAAGGGCGGTGATCGGAAGGGGTTCTCCGCAGTAGTTCGGTCCGTACGAATTCGGCCACCGCTACGCTGAGTTCACCGCGATCGAGCCGAGCGGCCGGAGCGGACCGGAGCGACCGGAGCGGTCATGCAGCCCAACACCTTGCTCGACGCCCTGCTCGACGAAGCGGGCGTCTCGAACGCCGGCCTCGCCGCCCATGTGAACCGGGCCGGCCGGGCCCGGGGACTCACCCTGCGCTACGAACACACCGCCGTGGCCCGGTGGTTGAAGGGCCAGCGGCCGCGCGGCCAGGTGCCGGACCTGATCTGCGAGGTGCTCGCCGCGCGGCTGCACCGGCAGGTGACGCTGGACGACATCGGCTTCGGGGTGCCCGAGGGGCCCGTGCTCGCGGTCGGCTCACCGCTCTCCGGGTTCGTGGAGCGCGCCGCGGCCCTGTGGCGGTCCGACGAGCAGCAGCGGCCGCACATAGTGGCCGCGCCCGCCGTGACCGGCACGCCGGCCGTGATGCCCGTCTGGGAGTGGGAGAACCCGCCGGAGGACGCGGACGTCTCCCGTGTCGGCCGGACGACGGTCTCCGCCGCCGACATCGGGGTGCTGAGCGCCGCCCGGTCCCACTACGAGCAGATGTACCGCAAGGCCGGGGGCATCGCGACCCGCGCCCGTATCGTCGGTTTCCTCACCGCCGAGACGGCGCCGCTGCTGCGCGGCTCGTACAGCGACGCCCTGGGCCGCCGGCTGCACCGCGCCACCGGCGGGCTGGTGGCGGTGGCCGGCATCTGCGCGTACGACGCCGACGCGCACGGTCTCGCCCAGCGCTACTTCCACCAGGCCCTGCGGCTGGCGAAGGCGAGCGGGGACCGGGGGCTCGGCGCCTATGTGATCGCCCTGCTCGTCAACCAGTCGCTGTTCATGGGGGAGTACCGGCAGGCGGTCGCCTTCGCGGAGGCGGCGCTGCGGACGGCCGGGCGGCAGATCACCCCGGCGCTCGCCGCCGATCTGACGGCGATGCAGGCGAAGGCGTACGCGCATCTGGGCGACGGGGCGGCCGCGCTGGCCTGCATCCGGCGGGCCGAGGCCGCGGCCGAGCGGATCAGCCCGGGGGACGAGCCGGCCGAGACGGGCTACGTCCAGCCGGGACTCGTCAACGTCCAGGTGGCCGAGGCCCTGCTCAGTCTGGGGGATCTCGCCGCGGCCCACGAGCACGCGTCGGTGGCCGTCGGGGTGCCCTCGCACGACCGGGGCCGGGTGCACCGGCTGGCGATGCTGTGCCAGATCGAGCTGCGCCAGGGAGAGGCGGACGCGGCGGCGCGGACGGCCGTGGAGATGACCGAGCGGGCGCGGGGGATGGAGTCGCGACGGCTGCGTGACCGGCTGCGGCAGGTGCGGGAGCACCTCCTGGCCAGTGGGGGAGGGGACGCGCGGGAGGCGGCGGCGCTCATCGACGGGGCGCTGCGCGTTCCCCTGTGAGCCGCCAACTGCTGCGATATTGCCACCAAACAAGCACCGACCAGTCGGAAGGTGGCAAGAACGTGCAGTGGACGAAACTGAGTGAACACTCTGTCTATGAGAATCGCTGGTTCCAGGTGAACCTCGCGGACGTCGAACTCCCGGACGGCCGCCACCTCGACCACTATCTGATCCGGCTCCGCCCGGTCGCCGTCGCGACGGCCGTCAACGAGGCCGACGAAGTCCTGATGCTCTGGCGCCATCGCTTCATCACCGACAGCTGGGGCTGGGAACTGGCCGCCGGAGTCGTCGAGGACGGCGAGGCGATCGAAGTCGCCGCCGCCCGCGAGATGGAGGAGGAGACCGGCTGGCGGCCGGGGCCGCTGCGCCATCTCCTCACCGTCGAGCCGTCCAACGGCCTCACCGACGCCCGCCACCACCTCTACTGGGCGGAGACGGCCACCTACACCGGACCGCCCGAGGACGCCTTCGAGTCCTCACGGCGGGCCTGGGTGCCGCTGAAACAGGTCCCCGACATGATCGCCCGGGGCGAGATCCCGGCCGCGAACATGGCCGCGGGGCTGCTGATGCTCCACCATCTGCGGCTGGGCTGAGGAGCGCGTGGAAAGCCGGACGGCCCGTACCTGTGCGTGTGTACGGGCCGTCCGGTGTCCTGGGGGATCAGGCGTACGGGTAGAAGCCCGAGCCCGTCTTCCGGCCGAGCCGGCCCGCGTCCACCATGCGCTGGAGCAGCGGGGGAGCGGCGTACAGCGGCTCCTTGAACTCGGCGTACATCGAGTCGGCGATCGACGCGATCGTGTCGAGGCCGATGAGGTCGGAGAGCTTCAGCGGGCCCATCGGGTGGGCGCAGCCGAACTCCATGCCGTTGTCGATGTCGTCGCGGCTCGCGATGCCCGACTCGAACATCCGGATCGCGGAGAGCAGGTACGGCACGAGCAGCGCGTTGACCACGAAGCCCGAGCGGTCCTGCGCGCGGATCGCGTGCTTGCCGAGGGTCTTCTCCGCGAAGGCCTGGGCCCGGCTGATGGTGCCCTCGGAGGTGGTGAGGGCCGGGATCAGCTCGACGAGCTTCTGCACCGGGGCCGGGTTGAAGAAGTGGATGCCGATGACCTGGTCGGGGCGGGAGGTCGCCACGGCCAGCTTGACCAGCGGGATCGAGGAGGTGTTCGAGGCCAGGATGGCGTCCGGCCGGGTCATCACCTGGTCGAGGACCTGGAAGATCTCGGTCTTGACCTGCTCGTTCTCCACGACCGCCTCGATGACGAGGTCGCGGTCGGCGAACTCGCCCAGGTCGGTGGTGAAGCTGAGGCGGGCGAGCGTCGCGTCCCGCTCCTCCTCGCTGATCTTGCCGCGTTCGGCGGCCTTCGCCAGCGAGTTGTAGAGCCGTGTGCGGCCGATCTCCAGCGCCTCGCCGGTGGTCTCGGCGACCTTCACCTCAAGGCCGCTCCGGGCACACACCTCTGCGATGCCCGCGCCCATCTGGCCGCAGCCCACCACTCCGACGCGCTCAATGTCGGCCATGGAGTCCGTCACCTCGTGCCTTTCGCTCTTCTCTGGCGGCGGGCCCGTGTGATTCCGGTGCGTCCGCCTCGACCCCCACGACGTTACCGCTCATTAACCGATGATCGATCGCCCGGGGCGGGCATGCTGTCCGGGTGGGTGTGACGTATCCGACACAGGAGGGGTACAAGTGCGGCCTATCGGCAGAAGAGGCTTCGTGGCGGGGGCCGCTGCCAGGGCGGCGCTGGCTGTGGCGGGCGGGGGAGCGGTGACGGGCGCGGAAGCCGGAAGCGGCGTGGAGACGGGCGCGGCCCCGGGTGCGGGCGGTGGAACGGGGCCGGGCGACGGGACGGCTGCCGCCGCGTCGGAGGGGTCCGCGCGCCCGGCCGCCGGGTCCGACTTCCGCGGTGTGTGGATCTCCACGGTCTTCCACCGCGACTGGCCCTCCCGCACCGGACTGGCCGCGGAGGCGCAGCGTGCCGAGCTCCTGGCCCACCTGGACACCGCGGTCGAGCGCCGGCTCAACGCGGTCGTCCTCCAGGTCCGGCCCACCGCCGACGCGCTCTGGCCCTCGCCGTACGAACCGTGGACGGAGTTCCTCACCGGGACGCAGGGCCGCGACCCCGGCTGGGACCCGCTGGGCACGGCCGTCGAGGAGGCCCACGCGCGGGGGCTCGAACTGCACGCCTGGTTCAACCCGTACCGCGTGGCGCACCACACCGACCCGACCCGGCTCGTCGCGGGCCATCCGGCCCGGCTCCACCCCGAGTGGGTGCTGCCGTACGGCGGGAAGCTCTCCTACGACCCCGGGCTGCCCGAGGTCCGGCGGTTCATCCAGGACGCGATGCTGGACGCGGTGGGGCGCTACGACATCGACGCCGTGCACTGGGACGACTACTTCTATCCGTACCCGGTGGCGGGGGAGGTCTTCGCCGACGACGATTCGTACGCGCGGTACGGCGGGGACTTCCCCGACCGGGCCTCCTGGCGGCGGAACAACACCGACCTGCTGGTCTCCGAGATGTCGGCCCGGATCAAGGCCCTCAAGCCGCACGTGGCCTTCGGCATCAGCCCCTTCGGGGTCTGGCGCAACATCGCCCAGGACCCGGAGGGCTCGGACACCCGGGCCGGCGTCGCCACCTACGACGACCTGTACGCCGACACCCGGAAGTGGATCCGGGAGGGCTGGATCGACTACGTCGTGCCCCAGCTGTACTGGCACATCGGCCTGCCCGCCGCCGACTACGCCACGCTGCTGCCGTGGTGGGACGCGGTGGTAGGGGGCACCGGCGTCGGCCTCTACATCGGCGAGGCGCTCTACAAGGCGGGCGACCCCGCCCAGCCCGCCGCCTGGCAGGACCCGGGGGAGCTGTCACGGCACCTGGAACTGGCCGCCTCCTTCCCGGCGGTCGGCGGCCACTGCTTCTTCTCCGCCCTGGACGTCGCGAAGGACCCGATCGGGGCGATGGCCACCGTGGTGGCGGATCACTACCCGACCAGGGTCCGGGCGCCGGGACGGGGCTGACCCGGGTCCTGCCGGGCGGCGGGCTGGGCGGGGGTCAGCCCGCACCCGGCTCGGGGTGATGGCGTACGACGGTGTCGGGGCCGGGAGACATCAGGGCCTCGTGGCCGTCGTCGTCGAACTTGACGCGGTACGGGGGCGTGCCGTTCTCCCCCAGTACCTGAAGGACCTCGGCCGTACGGTCGTGATGACCGACGGTCCGGCCGTGCACCAGCAGTGTGTCGCCCACGTTCGCCTGCATCGGGCTGACCTCCTCGCGACCGGGCTCGTGCTGTTGTCCAGTACCTCTGTCTGTCATTGTGACGCGGGTCACCCTGATCCGTCGCGTCAGCTCCTCGCCCGCTGGGTCACCGCGATGCAGACCAGCACCGCCGCCGCCGCGAGCGGGGCGGCGAGCGGCAGGGTCTCGCCGAGCAGCACGACCGACCAGACCAGGGTGAGGAGCGGCTGCGCCAGCTGGAGCTGGCTCGCCTTGGGGATGCCGATCGAGGCCATGCCCCGGTACCAGACGTACAGCCCGAAGAAGGTGGAGCCGACCGCGACCCAGACCAGCCCGAGGACGCCGTGGGCGTTCAGGTGGACCGGCTCGGCGGACAGCGCCACGGCCGAGCCGGCCGCCATCAGCGGCAGGCAGAGGATCAGGGCCCAGCCGATGACCTGCCAGCCCGGCATGAGCCGTGCGAGACGGCCGCCCTCGGTGTAGCCGGCCGCGCACACGAGGAGCGCGCCGAACAGGTACAGGTCGCCCCGTGAGACGGCGCCGCCGCTCTGCTGGACGGTGAAGGCGAGCACCACGACCGCGCCCGCCACGGCCGCGCACCAGAAGGTGCGGGACGGCCTGCGCCTGGTCCGCAGCGCGGCGAAGGCCGCCGTGGTGAGCGGCAGCAGGCCGACGACGACGGCGGCGTGCGAGGTGGTGGAGGTCTGCAGGGCCAGGGTGGTCAGGAGCGGGAAGCCGATGACGACTCCGCCGGCGACCACCGCGAGGCCCGCCCAGTGGCGCCGCTCCGGCAGCGGCACCCGGCCGGCGAGGAGGAACGCTCCCGCGACGAGGGCGGCCAGCACGGAGCGCACGGCCACCAGCGACCAGGGGCCGAAGCTCTCGAGGCCCCAGACGGTCGACGGGAACGTGAGAGAGAAGGCGAACACACCGAGGGCGGCGAGCAGGGTGCCGCGGGGGAGCGGGTCGGCGCGGGCGGTGCGGACGGTCCCGCCCGTGCGGACGGTGTCTCCCGTGCGGACGGTGCCGCTCGTGCGGACGGCGTCGCTCGTGCGGTCCGCCGCGGGGGCCGTCGTGGGGACCGCTATCGTCCTGGTGGCAGTAGCGCTATCCTGTGCTCTCATGAGTGAGCGTAGCAGTGTCGCGGAACTGGCGAACTCCTTGAGAGCGGAGCTGAACCGCTACTCGCCTGGTGGAAAGCTGCCGTCGAGCCGCGCCCTCGTGGAGCGCTACCGGGTCTCCCCGGTGACCGTCACCCGGGCCCTCGCGCAGCTCGCCGCCGAGGGGCTCGTCGTCACCCGCCCCGGCGCCGGCGCGTTCCGTGCCGAGCCCAGGACCGCCGCTCCCGACACCGGCGACACCTCGTGGCAGGAGGTCGCCCTCAGCGCCGACACCGCCACCGAGCTCGTCCCCCGGGCCGTCGACGCCTCGGGCGTCCTCGTCACCCTGGCCGCCCCGCCGCCCGGCGTGATCGAGTTCAACGGCGGCTACCTCCACCCCTCGCTCCAGCCGGAGCGGGCCCTCGCCGCCGCCCTCGCCCGCGCCGGACGCCGCCCCGGCGCCTGGGGCAGGCCGCCCACCGACGGCCTGCCCGAGCTGCGCGAGTGGTTCGCCCGCGAGATCGGCGGCAGCGTCACCGCCGCCGACCTCCTCGTCACCGCCGGCGGCCAGTCCGCCATCACCACCGCCCTGCGCGCCCTCGCCCCGCCCGGCACCCCGGTCCTCGTCGAGTCCCCGACCTATCCGGGCATGCTCGCCGTCGCCCGCGCGGCCGGACTGCGCCCCGTCCCCGTGCCCACCGACGCCGAAGGGGTCCGCCCCGAGCTCCTCGAAGCCGCCTTCCGCGCCACCGGCGCCCGTGTCCTCGTCTGCCAGCCGCTCTTCCAGAACCCCACCGGAGCGGTGCTCGGCCCCGAGCGGCGCCGCGAGGTGCTCCGTATCGCCCGCGCCGCCGGAGCCTTCGTCGTCGAGGACGACTTCGCCCGCCGGCTCGTCCACGAGGACGCGCCACCGCTCCCCGCGCCGCTCGCGGCCGAGGACCCCGACGGTGTCGTCGTCCACGTCTGCTCCCTCACCAAGGCCACCTCGCCGAGCCTGCGGGTCGGCGCCCTCGCCGCCCGCGGCCCCGTCCTGGAACGCCTCCGCGCCATCCAGGTCGTCGACAGCTTCTTCGTCCCCCGGCCGCTCCAGGAGGCCGCGCTCGAACTCGTCGGCTCGCCGGCCTGGCACCGCCATCAGCGGGCCGTCGCCCAGGAGCTCAGGAGCCGGCGCGGCCTGCTCGCCGGCGCGCTCGCCGACCAGCTGCCGGCGTTCGCCCTGCCCCACATCCCGTACGGCGGCCACCACCTCTGGCTCCGGCTCCCCGACGGCGTCCCGGAGGCGGCCCTGGTCGCCGGCGCCCTGCGGGCCGGTGTCGCCGTGGCCCCGGGCCGCCCGTACTTCTGCGCCGAACCCCCCGCCGGCCACATCCGGCTGAGTTTCGCGGGTGTCGCGGGCCCCACGGAGATCGCGGAGGGTGTGCGCCGCCTGCGGACGGCGGTCGACGAGCTCAACCCCTGAGCGCCGGCGGCGGGCCGGGCGGGGGAGCGGCGGCCGCCCGCGCGGCCCCGGCGCGCTCCGGTCCCGGGCAAATTCACCTGACAAGCACCGGTGTCACTGGAACGCTTCGGGCATGAGCGACAGCGCCACCACGGATACGCCCGTCATGCACGGGGCGTACGAGATCTCAGCCGACCCCGCGCGGATCGACGCCGCCCGGGTGCACCACTGGCTGTCCACGGACTCCTACTGGGCCCACGGCCGACCTCGGGAGAAGCAGGACCGGGCCATCGAGGGCTCGCTCAACGTCGGTGCCTACGAGCGGGAGACCGGCGAGATGGCCGCCTACGCGCGCGTCGTCACCGACTACGCCACCTTCGCCTGGCTCTGCGACGTCTACGTCGACCGCCCGGCCCGCGGCACCGGCCTCGGCACGGCGCTCGTCACCGCCGTCCGCGACCACCTCGCGCCGTACGGGCTGCGCCGCATCATGCTCGCCACGGCCGACGCGCACGGTGTGTACGAGAAGGTCGGTTTCACGCCACTGCAGAATCCGGACAAGTGGATGGCTCTCGGGCAGCAGTGAGCCGAAGCCCCTCCGGCCCCGGGGAATGACCCCTTGACCTGCGGAGCCTTCGGCCTCACGATCGCGCCCATGGGTCTTCGGGTGACGCTCGTCACGGCGGCACGCAGCTCCTCCCTGCTCGCCGAACGCTTCGACGACGACCGGCCACTGGACGAGGCCGGCTGGTACGAGGTGCAGCAGGCCGCGCCCGCGCTCATCCCGCTCGGCGCGGCCGAACTGCGCTACTGCTCCCCGACCCCGCGCAGCCGCGCCACCGGCACCGCCCTCGGCTACGCCCCGCTCGCCCAGCCCGCGCTCCGCGACTGCGACATGGGCCGCTGGCGCGGTCTGACCCTCGCCGAGGTCGCCGCCCTCGAACCGGCCGCCTTCGACGCCTGGCTGACGGACGCCCGCACCGCCCCGCACGGCGGCGAACCCCTCCTCGCCTTCATCACCCGGATAGGGAACTGGCTCGACACCCGCCCGGCCGAGGACGGCGAGATCGTCGCCGTCGCCGAACCCTCCGTCGTACGGGCCGCCCTCGTGTACGCCCTGAAGGCGCCGCCCGCCACGTACTGGAACGTCGACGTCCGCCCCCTCTCCACCGTCACCCTCACCGGCCGACCCGGGCTCTGGCACCTCCAGCTCGACACGGCCCTGCGCTGAGCGGCCGGAGCCCCCGCCGACCGGCCGGCCCCGCGCCGACCTGCACCGCCGGGCACGGGGGCGGGCGCCCCGAAGCCGCCGACGCGCACGTGGCGGGGGGAGAGACCGCCCGCGACCGGCTAGCCTGAGAGCACGATGAACCGTTTGACCACGTCATGGGGCGCCTTCACGCTGACCCGCCATCCCGAGGACCCGCGCGACCAGTTGCGCGCCTGGGACGCGTCCGACGAGTACCTCCTCGCCGCACTGGCCGAGGAGGGCACCGACCTGTCCGGCACCGTCGCCGTCCTCGGCGACCGCTGGGGAGCGCTCGTCACCGCCCTCCAGGCCGCCGGCCCCGGGGAGCTCGTCCAGATCTCCGACTCGTACCTCGGACGGCGGGCCACCCGGACCAACCTCGCGCGTGCCGGGGCCGCCCGGGACTCCGTCCGGCTGCTCACCACCCAGGACCCTCCGCCGGAGCGGATCGACGTCCTCCTCGTCCGCGTCCCCAAGAGCCTCGCGCTCCTGGAGGACCAGCTGCACCGGCTCGCGCCCGCCGTGCACGAGGGCACCGTGATCGTCGGCACCGGCATGGTCAAGGAGATCCACACCTCCACCCTCCGGCTCTTCGAGCGGATCCTCGGCCCCACCCGCACCTCGCTCGCGGTGAAGAAGGCGCGGCTGATCCACACCACGCCGGACCCGTCGCTCACCCCGCGCCCGAACCCCTGGCCGCACCGCTACGACCTGCCGGCCGACACCCCGGCCCCCGGGCTGCCCGGTCTGACCGTCACCAACCAGGCCGGGGTCTTCTGCGCCGACCGCCTCGACATCGGCACCCGCTTCCTCCTCGCGAACCTGCCCGGCGGCATCGGCCGGGTCCGGGTCGCCGACCTCGGCTGCGGCAACGGCGTGGTCGGCCTCGCCATCGCGCTGCACGAACCCGACGCGGAACTGATCTTCACCGACGAGTCGTACCAGGCGGTCGCCTCGGCCGAGGAGAACTTCCGTACGCACGTGGGCGCCGGGCGCAAGGCCGAGTTCCTCGTCGGCGACGGTCTCGCCGACGTGCCCGACGGCTCGGTGGACCTCGTCCTCAACAACCCGCCGTTCCACAGCCACCAGGCGACCACGGACCGCACGGCCCGCCGGATGTTCACCGACGCGCGGCGCGCGCTGCGCCCGGGCGGCGAGCTGTGGGTCATCGGCAACCGGCACCTCGGCTACCACGTCACCCTCCGCCGGATCTTCGGCAACAGCGAACTGGTCGCGAGCGACGCCAAGTTCGTGGTCCTGCGCGCGGTGCGGCAGGCTTAGGGAGCGACGGCGGGGACGGGGTCCGGCGACCCCGTTCCCCGGCGGGGACCCTTCGGGGCGCGGCCTTCCGGCCGCGCCCCTTCGTCATGCGCCCCAGGTACGGGAGCACAGGACGAGCTGGTACCCGTCGGGGTCCTCGACGGTCACGCCGTACTCGTCCCAGTAGGGGTTCTGCGCGGCCACCCGCGTGCCGCCGGCCGCGAGCAGCCGCTCCACCTGCGCCTCCTCGACGGGCGCCCCGAGATAGACCACGAACAGGTCCTCGACGGTGGGGGCCGGCTCCACGGGGTGCTCGGGATCACGGGTCAGCTCGAAGTGCCAACCGCCGCCCCGGGGGCCGACCATGAGCAGGTCGTGCTTGCCGGACACCCGCTCGGTGGTCCGCCACTGCACCTCGAGACCGAGCCCGTCGACGTAGAACCGCTCGGCGGCGGCCAGGTCCCGCGAGGGACGGGCGACCCGTACGTGGGTCCGCGCATCGATGATCATGTCGTCAGACTAGGCGAGGCCGGGCGGCGGGCCTCCCCGGAGGCCTGCCGACCCGTCCGGGCGTCCGCCGACCCGTCCGGGCGGACCTCCCCGGGCGTCCGTCAGGCCAGGCTCACCAGCCCCCGGTACTCCTCGCTCCACAGGTCCTCGTCCGCGTCCGGCAGCAGCAGGACCCGTTCGGGGCGCAGGGCGTCGAGCGCCTCCTCGTCGTGCGTGACCATCACGATCGCGCCCGGGTACGTGCCCACGGCGGCCAGCACCTCGCCGCGGGAGGCGGGGTCCAGGTTGTTGGTGGGTTCGTCGAGGAGCAGGACGTTCGCGCCCGAGTGGACGAGCGCTGCCAGGGCGAGACGGGTCTTCTCGCCGCCGGAGAGCACCCCGGCCGGCTTGTCCGCGTCGTCGCCCCGGAACAGGAACGCGCCCAGGACCGCCCGTACCTCACCGTTCGTCAGCTGCGGAGCCGCGTCGGCCAGGTTCTCCCGGACCGTACGCGCCGGGTCGAGCGTGTCGTGCTCCTGGGCGAAGTAGCCGAGCCGCAGCCCGTGCCCGCGCACCACCCGCCCGGCGTCGGGGGTCTCCTGGCCGGCGAGGAGCCGCAGCAGGGTCGTCTTTCCGGCCCCGTTGAGCCCGAGGACGACGAGCCGGCTGCCCCGGTCCACGGCGAGGTCCACCCCGTCGAGCACGGGGCGCGCCCCGTACGCCTTGGTGAGCGAGACCGCGCCCAGCGGCATCCGCCCGCAGGGCGCGGGCTCGGGGAGCCGGATGCGGGCGACCCGTTCGGCCTGCCGCGCCGGGTCGAGCCCGGCGAGCATCCGGTCGGCCCGCCGCGCCATGCTGCGGGCCGTCGTCGCCGTCGCCACCCGGGACTTCATGCGGTCCGCCTGCGCGTGCAGCGCCGCGGCCTTGCGCTCTGCGTTGGCGCGCTCGCGGACCCGCCGCCGCTCGTCGGCCTCCCGCTGGGCGAGGTACGCCTCCCAGCCGGTGTTGTGGACGTCGAGCGCGGCCCGTGCCGGGTCGAGGTGGAAGACCCGGTTGACGGTGTCGGCGAGGAGCCGTACGTCATGGCTGATCAGGACCAGGCCGCCCCGGTGGGCGGCGAGATGGCCGCGGAGCCAGCCGATCGAGTCGGCGTCCAGGTGGTTGGTCGGCTCGTCGAGCAGCAGGGTGTCCTCCCGGCCGTGACCGGCGAAGAGGATCCTGGCCAGCTCGACCCGGCGCTTCTGGCCGCCGGACAGCCGGCCGACGGGCCGGTCCATGACCTCGGCGGGCAGGCCGAGGCCGGCGGCGACCCGGGCGGCCTCCGCCTCGGCCGCGTAGCCGCCGCCCGCCTCGAAGGCGGACTCGGCCCGGTCGTACGCGGCGAGCGCCCGCGCGTCGGGCGACTCGCCGAGCCGGCGGGCCGCCTCCGCGAGCCGCCGGACGGCCCGGTCGAGGCCGCGCGCGGACAGGACGCGGTCGGTGACGGTCACGGTCGGGTCGGCGGCCCGCGAGTCCTGGGCGAGATGCCCGACGGAGCCGGTACGGGTGACGGTGCCGACGGCGGGGGCGCGCAGCCCGGCGAGGGTGTCGAGGAGGGTGGTCTTGCCGGCCCCGTTGCGGCCGACGAGGCCGATCCGGTCGCCGGGGGCGACGTGGAAGGAGACGCCGGACAGCAGGAGCCGGGCGCCGACGCGCACGTCGGCACCACGAACGGTGATCATGGGGTAACGCTCCGAAAGGGCTTGAGGACACACGGGTGGCGTGGGTGCGGGTCCTCAGCTAGGAGATTCGGGGCGTGGACATGCTGTCGAGGCTAACGGAGGAGGGGCGGCGGCGCACCGGACTTTCCCGCTCCGCCCGGCCCCGCCGCCCGTCGCGCGCCCCCCGTCACGCGTCGGAGACGGGCCGCCTCACCCGTCGGAGAAGACCAGGTCCAGGGCGCGCACCCGGGCCTCGCCCGTGGTGACGGACACGGTGACGATCCGGTCCCCGCGGAGGGTGAACGCCACGGCGGAGACGGGCCGACCGTCGACGAAGGCGACCGCGCCGACGGCCCCGTCGACCAGCGCGGGCCGGGCCACGTCCGCGAACCGGGCGAACGCCGCCGCGCCCTCGGCGACGGCGGGCGCGCCGTGCACCGGGCCGCGCTCGGAGTGGGCGACCACGTCCGGGGCGAGGACGGCCGCGAGCGTACGGGCGTCCCGTGCGCGTGCGGCGGCCAGGAACAGGTCCACCACCGCCCGCTGCCGCGCGGCGGCCCCCGCGGTCGGGGCCGCCCCGTGGCCCCGGACCCGCTCCCGGGCCCCGCGGGCCAGCCGGGCCACCTCCTCGGGGGAGCGGCCGGTGATGCGGGCCGTCTCGTGGGACGGCAGCCCGAACACGTCGTGCAGCACATAGGCGAGCCGCTCCTCGACCCCCAGGGACTCCAGCACGAGGAACAGCGCGAGCCACAGGGACTCGCCCCGGCCCCCGAGCTCGCCCTGGCCACCGTCTTGGCCCCAGCCCCAGCCCCCGGGCTTGCCTTGGCCGCCGGACCCGCCTTGGCACTCGGACTCGCCTTGGCCCCCGCCTCGGTCCCCGGCCCCGCCTTGGCCCCCGCGCTCGCCTTGGCGCTCGGACTCGCCTTGGCCCCCGCCTCGGTCCCCGGACTCGCCTTGGCCCCCGCACCCGCCCCCGGGCTCGTCCTTGCCTCCGCCCGTGCTCCCGCCTCCGGATCCGCCCGTTCCCCCGGATCCGCCCGAGACAATGGCCGCGCCCCCGCCCGTGCCCCCGCGCCCGCTCGCGGCCCCGCGCCCCTCGGCCGCCCGCCGTCCCCGGCGCGCTCGCAGGCACTCCCGCGTGACCAGCGCAGTCAGCCAGGCGCGTACCGCTGCCCCGTCGTCCCGCCCCAGCCCCGCCCGTACGGCGGCGAGCGCTTCCGCGGCCTCGGCCTCCGAACCCGTCATCCGCAGGGCCACGCGCCGCAGTTGCTCCTCGTGGGCGTCGAAACGCCCGGCCAGGGCGGCCGGAAAGGTGTCGTCGTGCATGGCGCCTCACTCCTCGTCGGTCCCGTCACCGCGTTGACGTGAGGCCGCGCCACGATGTGACAGCACCGGCCGCTCTCGGCCGGCTCAGCGCCGTACGAGCTCCCGGGCCACGCTCCGCCGGACCTCGGCGAGTTCCGCGTCCACCTCCGCGACCCTCGGCGGCGCGCACACGATCCGGGCCTCGACCCGGGCGCCCCGCGTCAGCCTGCGGCGGCGGAGGTGGGTCGGCGGATGCGTGGAGTCCACCTGATGGCCGCGCCGTTCCGCGACCCGGCGCAGCCGCTCGTACTCGTGCTCGGGCACCGACGCGGCATGGGCGGCGAGGCGCCCCCACAGCCCCTCCGCCGGGTCCTCGCGGCGCGCCCCGCCGATCCGGGTCCGCGCCGCGACGGACTCCCGCGCGAGTTCGCCGGTGACGCCGTCGGAGATGAGGAGCCGGTCCATGAGCCCGGCCGCCGCGTCGGTGCCCGCCGTCCGCGCGGCGGCGGAGTCGGCGCGGTACTCGGCCCGTTGGGAGTCGTGCAGGGTCAGGTGCTCCAGGAGGACGAGGAGGCCGTCGACGAGCAGCCGCGGCGGGGCGGTCACGACGTTCACGAAGTGGTCCGTCAGGCTCTCCGCCCGCTGGGCGGCCAGGGTGTAGCGCCAGGTGTCGAGGGAGAGGAACGCGTTCCAGACGAGGAGGCCGCGCCGGGTGTCCCCGTGGGAGTAGTGGCCGAACTCGTGGCCGAGGAGCGCGATGCGCTCCTGCGGGGTCAGGATCTCCCACAGGCCGAGGCCGATGTGGAGCACGCGCCGCTGCCGCACGCCGTACGTGCTCACCGACGCGTTGGTGTCGGCGTCGATCACCACGGTGTCCACGCCCGTCGTGCCGACGCTCTGCGCGACCTCGTCGAGGAGGGCGAAGAGGCGGGGCGCGTCGGGCCTGCGCAGGACCGGGCGGTGGGTTTCGCCCTTCGGGAGTCGGTGGAACCGCGGCCGCAGGACGACGGCCAGGCCGATCCCCAGGGCTCCGAAGGCGGGAAGGAAGCCCTCGCCCCATCCCGCGACGACCAGCCACAGGCCGCCCACAAGCAGCGCGAGGGTCACGCCGTGCACGGCCACGGCGAGTCCCACGGCGAGGCCGCCCGCCGCCCCGCGCCGCCCCCCGCGGCCTCCGGGCGGGCCGGCCCCGTCGGCGTCGCCGGACGTCCCGCGGTCCTCGGTCTCCGTGAGCTCAGCGAGGAGTTGCTCGCCGCCCCGCCGGGCCAGGCGCCGTCGCAGCCGTTCGACGCGCCCCGGCGGCTCCTCGTCCCGCACCTCGGGGTCCACGTTCCAGTCGCAGGCCGCGCACCAGGTGACGTACCGCCCGCCGTCCGCCACGGAGGCGCCGCACTCCGGGCAGTCCCGTACCGCCGTCGCGACAGCGTGAGCCGTCTCTGTCATTCCGTACTCCCCCCGGGCGGACCGGTCTTCACGGCCTCGCCCTGTACTGATCATGTCATCTCCACAAGTGGAGCGCCGCGCATTGTTTCCGCAGGAGGGCGGGGGAGGCAAGGGCTCGGGGCGAACGGAAAGGCCGGCTCGACGCGGGGGACGTCGAGCCGGCCTTCCGGGGTGTCGAGCGCGTGGTGCTCGACGGAGGTGGGTCTTCGGGGCGGTGCCGGGTCAGTCGGTGCCGAACTCCATCGCGGCGCGGTCCAGCATCTCGTCCTCGTCGGTGGCCTCGCCGCGGGACGCGATGGCTTCCGCGCCGCCCTCGGGGAGCTCCGTCAGGGTGCCGATCAGGCCGGTCGCGGCCGCCTGGGCGGCGCCGATCGCGGGGCTGCCGGTGCCGAGCAGGCCGAGGCCCGCGTACTGCTCCAGCTTGGCGCGGGAGTCGGCGATGTCGAGGTTCCGCATGGTGAGCTGGCCGATCCGGTCCACCGGTCCGAAGGCCGAGTCCTCGGTGCGCTCCATGGAGAGCTTGTCCGGGTGGTAGCTGAACGCCGGGCCCGTCGTGTCGAGGATCGAGTAGTCCTCGCCGCGCCGCAGCCGCAGCGTCACCTCGCCGGTGACGGCGGCGCCGACCCAGCGCTGGAGGGACTCGCGGACCATCAGCGCCTGCGGGTCGAGCCACCGGCCCTCGTACATCAGCCGGCCGAGACGCCGTCCCTCGTTGTGGTACTGGGCGAGGGTGTCCTCGTTGTGGATGGCGTTGACCAGCCGCTCGTACGCGGCGTGCAGCAGGGCCATGCCGGGCGCCTCGTAGATGCCGCGGCTCTTGGCCTCGATGATCCGGTTCTCGATCTGGTCCGACATGCCCATGCCGTGGCGGCCGCCGATGGCGTTGGCCTCCATGACGAGGTCGACGGCGGAGGCGAACTCCTTGCCGTTGATGGACACCGGCCGGCCCTGCGCGAAGCCGATCGTGACGTCCTCGGTGTCGATCTCGACCGACGGGTCCCAGAAGCGGACGCCCATGATCGGCTCGACGGTCTCCACGCCGGTGTCGAGGTGCTCCAGCGTCTTGGCCTCGTGGGTGGCGCCCCAGATGTTGGCGTCGGTGGAGTACGCCTTCTCCGTGCTGTCGCGGTACGGCAGGTCGTGGGCGACCAGCCACTCCGACATCTCCTTGCGGCCGCCGAGCTCCGTCACGAAGTCGGCGTCCAGCCAGGGCTTGTAGATCCGCAGGTGCGGGTTGGCGAGCAGGCCGTAGCGGTAGAACCGCTCGATGTCGTTGCCCTTGAAGGTCGAGCCGTCGCCCCAGATCTGGACGTTGTCCTCGAGCATCGCCCGCACGAGGAGGGTGCCGGTGACGGCACGGCCGAGCGGCGTGGTGTTGAAGTACGCGCGGCCGCCGGAGCGGATGTGGAACGCCCCGCAGGTGAGTGCGGCGAGCCCCTCCTCGACCAGCGCGGCGCGGCAGTCGACCAGGCGCGCGATCTCGGCACCGTAGGTCTTGGCACGGCCGGGCACCGAGGCGATGTCGGGCTCGTCGTACTGACCGATGTCGGCGGTGTAGGTGCAGGGGATGGCGCCCTTGTCGCGCATCCATGCGACCGCGACGGAGGT
This sequence comes from Streptomyces sp. CB02009, assembly GCF_001905825.1. Taxonomy (GTDB): domain Bacteria; phylum Actinomycetota; class Actinomycetes; order Streptomycetales; family Streptomycetaceae; genus Streptomyces. Next base: position 110,687 of record NZ_LIVV01000008.1, on the reverse strand, counting down.
GTCGAGGCCGCCGGAGAAGGCGATGCCGACGCGCTCGCCGGCGGGCAGGGAGGTGAGGACCTTGGACATAGGAAGAGTATGCATCATCTCGCATGGTCATGCAAAGGGGTGCCGGTGAGGGAGGAGGGAATCACCCCTTCCCTTCCGGCCCTCCGCAGCGATCGGCATGCGCGGTCCACGATCAGCATGCGCGGTCGTGGCGCTCAGCGCACCCGGTCGTAGACCAGCGCCATCTCGCCGAGCTCGCCGGTCTCCCGGCGGGTGAGCCGCCACCGCGAACCGGGCAGGCCGTCGTCGAACAGCCGGTCCCCGTCCCCGGCGATCTCCGGGCAGATCAGCAGGTACAGCCGGTCCACCAGGTCCGCGGCGAGGAGCGCCTTGGTGATGCTCGGGCTGGTGTTGACCAGGATGTCGCCCTCGCCGCGGCTCCTGAGCTCGGCGACGACCTCGGCGGCCGGGGCGTTCACCACGCGGGCGCGTTCCCACGGGGACGCGGTGAGGGTGGTCGACAGGACCACCTTCTCCGTGTCCACGAGCCACTTCGCGTAGCCGCGGTCGCGCGGGTCGGCGCCCTCGTCGGCCGCGACCGCCGGCCAGTACCCCAGGAAGCCCTCGGCGTTGACGCGGCCGAGCAGTGCGGTCGTCGCGTTCTCCCAGATGCGGCCGAGGTGGTCGCGGGCGACCTCGGTGGTGGCGTACGGAAGGATCGCGGAGATGTCCCCCGGCCCGCCGGGGCCGTTGTAGCGCCCGTCGAGGGTGAGGGCGATGTTGGCGGTCACCTTGCGTCCGGTGGGCGTGGGCGTGGGCGTGGAAGTGGGCGTGGGCTTGGTCATGGCTGTACCTGCTTTCCTTCGGTGCGGGCGGAGGGGCGGGTCGCGTCGGGAGGGGTGTCATGGGCCGCGTCGAGCGCGGTGGCGAGCTTGTCGAGGCACTGGCCGAAGCCGATCTCGATGCCCGCGACGAAGTCGGCGGATTCCACGGTGCTGTCGGCGATGAGGTAGTGGACGTCGAGGTCCGTGCCGGTGCCGGTCGGCCGGAGGTCGAAGTCGACGTGGGCCGTGAAGGCGGCGCCGCCGTCGGGGAGCCGGGGCGAGAGCCGGTACGCGAGCCGCTCGCCGGGGCGGGCGACGTCGACGACGCCGTCCCCGCGCCCGACGACCGGGTCGGAGCTCCCGGACTCCCCGGAACTCCCGGAGCCCCCGGGGCCCTCGGTGTCTCCCGCGTCTCCCGCGTCTCCTACGCCTCCTGCGCCTCCTGCGTCTCCGGTGATTCCGGTGTCCTCCACGTCGCGGTACTCCAGGACGATGTGCCCGCCCGGCCGGGCCTCGAAGACGAGGTCCGAGACGCGCAGGTCGTCGGGCGTCCACCAGTGGGCGAGCAGGGCGGTCTCGGTCAGGTGGCGCCAGACCGCGACGGGGTCACCGGCCAGTGACCGGTGGAACCGGAAGGAGCGCTCGTCCGCCCAGCCGGGTCCCTCCGCCGCGCGTCGTTCGCTCGCGAGGCTGAGCCCGTAGCGCTCGTACGTCTCGCGCGACCCGCCCTGGCGGTCCGCGGTGTCGGCGAGCCGCCCGAGCGCCGCCGCCAGCTCCCGCAGCGGGCCGGACCGGAGAGCGTAGACCCGGCGCTGCCCGGAGCGCTGGGAGGTGACGACCCCGGCCCGCTCGAGCGTCTGCAGGTGCTTGGTCGTCTGCGGCTGGCGCGCCTCGGCCAGCTGGGCGAGGACGCCGACGGGTCGGGGCCGCTCGGCCAGCAGGCGCACGAGGCGCCAGCGCGCCGGGTCGGCCAATGCGATGAGGAGCGGGTCTGCGTCGTCCATGAGTGCAAGTATTCTCCACCGAGAATATTCTCGTCAAGGAATACCTCGGGGTGCGGAGTGTCGTTGCATAAAACTGCCGGGCTACGTATAGTCATGCCATCCATGAGGAGGGTTTCGATGACGGTACGAGTAGCAGTGGCGGGTGCGAGCGGATACGCGGGCGGAGAGCTCCTGCGCCTCCTTCTCGCCCACCCCCACGTGGAGATCGGCGCCCTGACGGGCCACTCCAACGCCGGCCAGCGGCTCGGGGCGCTGCAGCCCCACCTGCTGCCGCTCGCCGACCGCCTCCTCGTGCCCACCACGGCCGACGAGCTCGCCGGCCACGACGTCGTGTTCCTCGCGCTGCCGCACGGCCAGTCCGCGGCCGTGGCCGAGCAGCTCGGCCCGGACGTCCTCGTCGTCGACATGGGCGCCGACTTCCGGCTCAAGGAGTCGGCCGACTGGGAGACGTACTACGGCTCCCCGCACGCCGGCACCTGGCCCTACGGCCTCCCGGAGCTTCCGGGCGCCCGTGCCGCCCTCCAGGGCTCCAAGCGGGTCGCCGTGCCCGGCTGCTACCCGACCGCCGTCTCGCTCGCGCTCTTCCCCGCGTACGAGAACGGGCTGGCCGAGCCCGAGGCCGTGATCGTCGCGGCCTCCGGCACCTCCGGCGCCGGCAAGGCGGCCAAGCCGCACCTGCTCGGCAGCGAGGTCATGGGCAGCATGTCGCCGTACGGCGTCGGCGGCGGCCACCGGCACACCCCCGAGATGATCCAGAACCTCAGCGGACCGGCGGGGGAGCGGGTCACCGTCTCCTTCACGCCGACCCTGGCGCCGATGCCGCGCGGCATCCTCGCCACCTGCACCGCCACCGCGAAGCCGGGCGTCACCGCCGAGACCGTCCGGGCCGCGTACGAGAAGGCCTTCGCGGACGAGCCGTTCGTCCATCTGCTCCCGGAGGGGCAGTGGCCGGCGACGGCGTCCGTCTACGGTTCCAACGCCGTTCAGGTGCAGGTCGCCTTCGACGCGGCGGCGAACCGGATCATCGCGATCAGTGCCATCGACAATCTCACCAAGGGCACCGCCGGCGGCGCGGTGCAGAGCATGAACATCGCCCTCGGGTACGCCGAGAGCACCGGACTTTCCACGATTGGAGTGGCGCCGTGAGTGTCACCGCAGCGAAGGGATTCACGGCGGCGGGCATCGCCGCCGGGATCAAGGGGAACGGCAACCCGGACCTGGCCCTCGTGGTCAACACCGGCCCCCGCCGTGCCGCCGCGGGAGTCTTCACCTCCAACCGCGTCAAGGCCGCCCCCGTCGTCTGGTCCCAGCAGGTCCTCGCCGACGGCGAACTGACCGCCGTCGTCCTCAACTCCGGTGGCGCCAACGCCTGCACCGGCCCCCAGGGCTTCCAGGACACCCACGCCACCGCCGAGAAGGTCGCCGAGGTCCTCAGCGCCCAGGGCACGGACGTCGGCGCGGGCGAGATCGCCGTCGCCTCCACCGGCCTCATCGGCATCCTGCTCCCCATGGACAAGCTCCTCCCCGGCGTCGAGAAGGCCGCGGCCGAGCTGTCCGAGCACGGCGGCGAGAAGGCCGCCATCGCCATCAAGACCACCGACACCGTCCACAAGACCTCCGTGGTGACGAAGGACGGCCCCGGCGGCGCCTGGACGGTCGGCGGCATGGCCAAGGGCGCCGGCATGCTCGCCCCCGGCCTCGCCACCATGCTCGTCGTCCTCACCACCGACGCGGACGTCGACAGCGCGGGCCTGGACAGCGCCCTGCGGGGTGCCACGCGCGTCACCTTCGACCGGGTCGACTCCGACGGCTGCATGTCCACCAACGACACCGTCCTCCTCCTCGCCTCCGGCTCCTCCGGCGTGACGCCGGAGCAGGAAGCGTTCACCGCGGCCGTGCGGGAGGTCTGCGACGACCTCGCCCGCCAGCTCATCGGCGACGCCGAGGGCGCCAGCAAGGACATCCGCATCGAGGTGATCAACGCCGCGACCGAGGACGACGCCGTCGAGGTGGGCCGCTCCATCGCCCGCAACAACCTCCTCAAGTGCGCCATCCACGGCGAGGACCCCAACTGGGGCCGGGTGCTCTCCGCCATCGGCACGACGGCGGCGGCCTTCGAGCCCGACGAGCTCAACGTCGCCATCAACGGCGTCTGGGTCTGCAAGAACGGCTCCGTCGGCGAGGACCGCGACCTCGTCGACATGCGCTACCGGGAGGTCACCGTCACCGCCGACCTCGCCGCCGGCACCGAGTCCGCCGTCATCTGGGCGAACGACCTCACCGCCGACTACGTCCACGAGAACAGCGCGTACTCGTCATGAGCGACCCCCAGGCCCACCAGGCCCCCCAGAACCCCGAGACGCCCCAGGCCCCCGAGAGCACGACCCGGAAGCACACGGCGCTCCCCAAGGCCGAGATCCTCATCGAGGCCCTGCCCTGGCTCACCCGGCACAACGGCAAGACGGTCGTCATCAAGTTCGGCGGCAACGCCATGATCGACGAGGACCTGAAGGCCGCCTTCGCCCAGGACGTCGTCTTCCTCCGCCAGGCCGGCCTCAAGCCGGTCGTCGTGCACGGCGGCGGCCCCCAGATCAGCGCCGCCCTCGACCGGCACGGCATCGTCAGCGAGTTCAAGGCGGGCCTCCGGGTCACCACCGAGGACGCCATGGACGTCGTACGGATGGTCCTCGCCGGACAGGTCCAGCGCGAGCTCGTCGGGCTGCTCAACCAGCACGGCCCGCTCGCCGTCGGCCTCACCGGCGAGGACGCCCACACCATCACCGCCACCCGGCACCGGCCGGTCGTGGGCGGCGAGCAGATCGACATCGGCCGGGTCGGTGAGATCACCGCCATCGACACCGGCGCCATCCAGGCGCTCCTGGAGGACGGCCGGATCCCGGTCATCTCCTCCATCGCCCGCTCCCAGGACGACGGACATGTCTACAACGTCAATGCTGATACGGCGGCTGCGGCACTCGCTGCGGCGCTGGGCGCCGAGACGCTGATGGTCCTGACCGACGTCGAGGGCCTCTACGAGGACTGGCCCCACAGCGACGAGGTCATCAGCCGGCTCACCGCGAGCCAGCTGGAGAAGCTGCTGCCCGAGCTCTCCAGCGGCATGGTCCCCAAGATGGAGGGCTGCCTGCACGCCGTACGGAACGGGGTCACCACGGCCCGCGTGATCGACGGCCGCGTCCAGCACTCGATCCTGCTGGAGATCTTCACCGACGAGGGCATCGGCACGATGGTCGTGCCGGACGGACAGGGGGACTGATGAGCGGCACCACGCAGCCCGGCAACGAGCGGCTGACCCAGCGGTGGCAGGGCGCGCTGATGAACAACTACGGCACCCCCCGGCTGCCCCTCGTCCGCGGTGAGGGCGCCAAGGTCTGGGACGCCGACGGCAACGAGTACCTGGACTTCGTCGGCGGCATCGCCGTGAACGCCCTGGGCCACGGCCACCCGGCGATCGTCGAGGCCGTCACCCGGCAGATCCAGACCCTCGGCCACGTCTCCAACCTCTTCGTCGCCGAACCGCCCGTCGCCCTCGCCGAGAAGCTGCTCGCGCTCTTCGGCCGGCCCGGCAAGGTCTTCTTCTGCAACTCGGGCGCCGAGGCCGTCGAAGGCGCCTTCAAGATCGGCCGGCTCACCGGCCGGTCCCACATGGTCGCCACCCAGGGCGGATTCCACGGCCGGACCATGGGCTCGCTCGCCCTCACCGGCCAGCCCGCCAAGCAGACCCCGTTCCTGCCGCTGCCCGGCGACGTGACACATGTGCCGTACGGAGACGTGGAAGCGCTCCGCGCCGCCGTCACCGAGGACACCGCCCTCGTGGTCATCGAGCCGATCCAGGGCGAGAACGGCGTCGTCGTCCCGCCCGCCGGCTACCTGAAGGCGGCCCGGGAGATCACCCGGGCCACCGGCACCCTCCTCGTCCTCGACGAGGTGCAGACGGGCATCGGCCGCTGCGGCCACTGGTTCGAGTACCAGGCCCACGAGGGCGTCGAGCCCGATGTCGTGACCCTCGCCAAGGGCCTCGGCGGCGGTCTCCCGATCGGTGCGACCGTCGCGTTCGGCCCCGCCGCGGACCTCTTCGGGCCCGGTCACCACGGCACCACCTTCGGCGGGAACCCGGTGGCCTGCGCCGCCGGCATCGCCGTCCTCGACACCCTCGGCGCCGACGCCGCCCTCGACCACGTGAAGGCGGTCGGGGAGCGGCTGAGGCAGGGAATCGAGGGTCTCGGGCACCCGCTGGTCTCCCACGTCCGTGGTGCGGGCCTCCTGCTGGGTATCGTGCTCACGGAGTCCCTCGCACCTCAGGTGCAGCAGGCGGCTCAGGACGCCGGCCTCCTGGTGAACGCGCCCGCCCCCGATGTCGTACGGATCATGCCTCCGCTGGTCCTCACCGACGCCGAGGCGGACGCCTTCCTCCAGGCCCTGCCCGGAGTCCTCGACGTGGCGAACGGGCAAGGACGAACCGGAGAATGAGACGACGATGACCGACGCGCAGGAGAACGAGCACGGAGGGCCGTCGGTTCCGCAGACCCGCACCGCTCGCCACCGCAGGATCGTCGACATCCTCAACCGGCAGCCGGTGCGCTCGCAGAGCCAGCTCGCCAAGCTCCTCGCGGACGACGGGCTGAGCGTCACCCAGGCGACGCTCTCCCGCGACCTCGACGAGCTGGGCGCGGTGAAGATCCGCAACACCGGCGGCGAGCTGATCTACGCGGTGCCCAGCGAGGGCGGCTTCCGCACCCCGCAGGCCCCGCTCGGCGAGTCCGCGAAGGAGGAGCGCATGCGGCGCCTCTCCGGCGAACTGCTGATCTCCGCGGAGGCGTCCGCCAACCTGGTGGTCCTGCGGACCCCGCCGGGCGCCGCCCAGTTCCTCGCGTCGGCCATCGACCAGGCCGAACTCCACGCGATCCTCGGTACGATCGCGGGCGACGACACCCTGCTGCTCATCAGCCGCGACCCGGCGGGAGGCCAGGCACTCGCGGACCACCTGCTGAAGCTGGCGCAGAAGTAGCGGAAGCGGCCGCGCCTCAGTAGCGCGTGATCGCCGTCGGCCCGCCGCCCCGGGTGCCGACGGCGATGTGCGGCCGGCGCGCGGGATCGGCCCAGGCGAGCACCGCGCGCATCGCGTCCGCCGGGACGGAGACGCAACCCGCGGTCGCCCCGCGCCCGTTGACGTGCAGGAAGATGCCGGCCCCGCGCCCGCGGACCGGCCGGTCGTAGTTGAACCCGATGACGAGCCCGTGCGCGTACGGGCGCCGGTACGTGACCAGGTGCTCGGCCTCGGCGGCCCGGCAGTCCCGCGGCAGCCCCTCGACCCAGCGGTTGTACGCGCGGGAGTCGTTGTCCTGGCACCACCAGGAGCGCGGCGTCACACGCGCGTAGCGGAATGAGGTCCCTGGCGGCGCGGGCTCGATCCCGAAGGCGTACGGCAGCCGGTAGAGCCCGGTGGGGGTGGTGTTCGTACCCTGCCGCCGCCGCGTGCCCTCGACGAGCCCCTTCTCGCCGAACCGGGCGGGCGCCGACCCCGCCTTCACCCACCGGCCGCCGCGCCGGTCCCACCAGGTCAGGGTGCCCGTGGTGGAGCCGGTCCCGGCGGCCTCCGCGGTGATCAGCTGGGAGCCGCCGCCGGTGTCCGCCATGCGCGCGGGCAGCGGCACGGGACCGGGCGCGGCGCCGAGGGACATCAGGACGGCGCCGAGGACGAGCAGGGTGCGGGGGAGTGCGGTGCGCATGGGCGAGAGGCTAGGTGCGCGAGCCCGGCCCGCCCGGCAGGACACCCCCTGGGGCCGCGCCGAGCCTCCCCGCGCGCGTGGCGCGGCTGACCGGCGGTACGCGCGCGCGGGACGGGGTTGTCCGGAGGTACGCGCGCGGGGCGCGGCCATCCGGCTATCCGGCGGTCTGCGGCAGCGGCGGCAGGGGGAGCGGCAGCGCGGGCAGCCCGTCGAGGCTGGTCGCGATGTGGTCCTTGCGCTCGCAGTACGCGTTGAACTCGTCGTCGGTCTTCCGGTTGAAGTACTCGGCGTGCAGGCCCCGGTCCTCCTGGTACTCCATCAGCGGTACGGCGTACCCGCAGGCGTCGCTGACCCGCCGCGCGTGGACGAGGACGATCGCCCGCGCGCTGCCCTGGCCCTCGACGGCCTCGGCCGGGAACCGCGCGAACAGTTCGCCCCAGCGCGGATCGTCCCGCAGCACGGCCTCGCCGGTGCCGTGCACCCGCACGACGGTCGGCGGTCCGGAGAACGCGGTCCACATGAGGGTGATCCGCCCGTTCCCCGGCTCCCGCAGATGGGCGACGGTCTCGGCGCTGCTGCCCCCGAAGTCGACGTACGCGAGGGTCAGTTCGTCGAGCACCACGAGGGTGCCCCGGCGGCCCTTGGGGCTGAGGTTGACGTGCCCGTCGCCGGAGAGGGGAGCGGTCGCGGTGAAGAAGACGGGCTGGTCCTCGATGAAGGCCCGAAGACGCCCGTCGATGCGCTCATATGTTTTTCCCATGCCGTCCATACTGCTCCGTCCGCACGGTCCCGGGCGGTCCCGTCTCATGCTGGGTCAGCGGGGACGGGGGAACACCCCTCGGAAGCCGAGCATCCGACGCATCCGCCCGCGTGCCCCCGGAGCCTCGGGGGAGGCCGTGTCCCGTCGCGGGGCCCCTCCTGCCTCCGGAGGGGGCGTCGACGTGTCCCCCTCGACCCGCGGGGAAGGAGCGACGGCGGCGGGGCGTGGCGGGCCGGCGACCGGGAAGTGGTCGGCCCAGGGCCGCAGCGCCTTCCTGGTCTCGCGGACGACCCGCGGGGAGCTGTCGTCGAGCAGGGGCGCGAGCCGGCCGGGCCGCACGGCGTCCAGCACCCGCAGCCCCGCCACGGCGGCGGCCCGCACCCGGGGCCGCTCGTCGCCGGTGAACTCCCAGAGCACCGGCGCGTCCGTCGCCCGGTCACCGCACTCGGCGAGACCCGTCGGCGCGTGGTCGGGCATGCCGTCGCCGGCCGCGCAGGCGGCCCGGTAGAGCGGCAGCGGTTCGGTTCCCGTCTGCCGCAGCACCCAGCGGGCGCAGGCGCGCACCAGCGCGGAGCGGTCGTACAGGAACGGTTCGGCCTCCTCGGCCCGGCCCGCCTTCCGCAGCCCCGTGACGCCCGCCGCCCGAATCCGGCCCTGCCGGGCGCCCAGCAGGCGGGTGAGGGGCGCGCCGCCGGCCGTTCCGCCGTCCGCCCCGACAGCGGCGAGCACCGCGTCCGCGCACAGGTCCTGGACGACCACGTCGGGGTCCGCGACCGCGGTCGCGGCGAGCTGCGCGGGCGAGAGGAGGCCGCGGTCGACGGCGATCCGGTGGGCGAGCCGCCGGACCCTCCGGTCCCGGCTCGCCCGCAGAACGGTCACGCCGGTCTCCGGTCCTTCGCGCAGGACCTGGACGAGCAGTTCGCGCGCGGCGTCGCCGTGCCGCCGGCCGGCGACCCGGAGGATCACGGGGGCGAGGGCGCCGAGCGCCTCGGACGGCCGGCTGTCCGGACCCGACAGCTCCGCGCGCAGGACGGCCCGCGCCCGCTCCCGCACCGGCCCGGCCCAGTCGGCGCACCGGATCGCGACCAGGGGCAGGAGGGCGGGTGTGTCGCCCGCGTACGCCAGGGCGGCCTCCCGGATCCGGCCGTCGGAGCCGCACAGGGCGACGGCGAGCAGCTCGACGCCGGGCCGGTCGGTCCCGTCGCCGCCGGGGAACCGGGTGGGGTCGCCGGGAAACCGGGTGGGGCCGTCGGGGAACCAGGCGGGCGCGGCCGGAAGACCGCCGTACCGGAGCGCACTGCGGATGTCCTCGTCGAGCGCGGTCCACGCGTCCGCGTCGCCCTCCCCGCCCCCGGCGAGCACCTGGGCGACCCGGTGCAGGATCTCGTCGAACGCGCTGGTGTGCATGCGCGGAGCCTAGGTCCGGGGCGGCGACCGGCGCCTCCGGATTCCGGGGGCCCAAGCAGCGCGTTGACAATCCATACGGTGGCTTGCATAGTTATGCCTACGGCAGGAGGCTGTCGGCCCCGCCGCCGAACCTGGCGTGACCCGCCCCCGTTGAACAGGTCGCGGCCCGTCCCCTTCGAGGGGCGGGGCGGTGGCGGCAGTACCCATTCTCCCGAGGAGCAGCAGCTGTGAGCAGCAACAACGGTGACGTCCGGCTCTGGGGCGGACGGTTCGCCGACGGGCCCGCCGAGGCCCTGGCGAAGTTGTCCGCGTCGGTCCACTTCGACTGGCGCCTCGCGCCGTACGACATCGCCGGTTCCCGCGCCCACGCGCGCGTGCTGCACAAGGCCGGACTGCTCACCGAGGACGAGCTGACCCGCATGCTCGCCGGTCTCGACCGGCTGGAGGCGGACGTCGCCGACGGCACCCTCGTCGGCACCGTCGCCGACGAGGACGTCCACACCGCCCTGGAGCGCGGCCTCCTGGAGCGCGTCGGCCCGGACCTCGGCGGCAAGCTGCGCGCCGGCCGGTCCCGCAACGACCAGGTCGCCACCCTCTTCCGGATGTACCTGCGGGACCACGCCCGGATCATCGGCGGCCTCGTCGCCGACCTCCAGGACGCCCTCGTCGGCCTCGCCGAGGCGCACGCCGACGTCGCCATGCCCGGCCGTACGCACCTCCAGCACGCCCAGCCGGTGCTCTTCGCCCACCACGTCCTGGCCCACGCCCAGTCCCTCTCCCGGGACGCCGAGCGGCTGCGGCAGTGGGACACCCGGACGGCCGTCTCCCCGTACGGCTCCGGCGCCCTGGCCGGCTCCTCCCTCGGGCTCGACCCGGAGGCGGTAGCCAAGGACCTGGGCTTCGAGCGCGGTTCGGTCGGCAACTCGATCGACGGCACGGCCTCCCGCGACTTCGTCGCCGAGTTCGCCTTCATCACCGCGATGATCGGCATCAACGTGTCGCGGATCGCGGAGGAGATCATCATCTGGAACACGAAGGAGTTCTCCTTCGTCACCCTCCACGACGCCTTCTCCACCGGCTCGTCGATCATGCCGCAGAAGAAGAACCCGGACATCGCCGAGCTCGCCCGGGGCAAGTCCGGTCGCCTCGTCGGCAACCTCACCGGCCTCCTCGCCACGCTCAAGGCGCTCCCCCTCGCCTACAACCGCGACCTCCAGGAGGACAAGGAGCCGGTCTTCGACTCCTGCGACCAGCTCGAGGTCCTGCTGCCCGCCTTCACCGGCATGATGGCCACGCTCACCGTCAACCGGGAGCGGATGGAGGAGCTCGCCCCGGCCGGCTTCTCGCTCGCCACGGACATCGCGGAGTGGCTCGTCAAGCAGGGCGTGCCGTTCCGGGTGGCGCACGAGGTGGCCGGCGAGTGCGTGAAGGTCGCCGAGTCCGAGGGCAAGGAGCTGGACGAGCTGACGGACGAGCAGTTCGCCAAGATCTCCGAGCACCTCACCCCCGAGGTCCGCACGGTCCTCAACGTCCCCGGCGCCCTCGCCTCCCGCAGCGGCCGCGGCGGCACCGCCCCCTCGGCGGTCGCCGTCCAGCTCGTCGAGGTCAAGGCCGACCTGGTGATCCAGCACGCCTGGGCCGCCGCCAAGAAGAGGTAACCCGCCCCCTCAGTGCGTCACAGCGCCGCCGCCCAGTCCGCGAGCGCGTCGAAGTCCGGCCGGAGCAGTCCCAGCCGGGGGTCGACGTGCAGCAGCAGGGCGGCGGCGAGGTGGTTGTGCTCCACGAACTCCCGGTCGTACCGGGTGATGTCGTCGTCGACCCAGGCGAACGGCCGCCCCGCCGCGTACTCCAGGATGTACTGCGTCTTCCAGAAGGTCCCGCGAGGGGCCTTTCCGTGCATCTGGGGCCAGTCGATGAACGGCAGGCCGGGCAGCCCCAGATGCGGTCCGATCCAGTCGTTCGCCTCGCCCTTCCAGGTCGTCGCCCAGACCAGCTCGTACGCCTCCGCCAGCGCGCGCAGCTCGTCCCCGTGCGCCGGATTCAGCCACACCCGCAGGGGCTTCGTATCGAACCAGCCGCCCGGCCGCATCCGGTGGGTCGTATACCCCTCGGGGCGCCGTTCGCGCTGCGCCGCATAGGGGTTCAGCGGCCCGTCGACGTCGATCAGCAGCAGTGGCTTGGTCATGTTCACAGCATTCCGTTCCCGCCCCGGGTGAGGCGTCGAATTATTGAATGAGACATGAACGTCTCATTCGGTGTATGGTCGTCTCATGTCAGTCGATCGCACCCAGGTGCTCCACGCAGCCGCCGCCCTGCTCTCCCGCAAGGCGACCGCCACGATGGACGAGGTCGCCCGGGCCGCCGGGATCGGCCGTGCCACCCTGCACCGGCACTTCGCCGGACGGGACGCGCTCGTACGGGCGCTCGAAGAGCACGGACTGCAGGAGATCGAGGCCGCGCTCGAACGGGCCGAGCCCGAGGCGGGCCCCGAGGACGAGGCGGTGCGCCGGATCGTCGCCGAGGTGGAGCACCTCGCCCCCCTGCTGTCCTTCCTCGTCACCGAGAACCAGCTCTTCGAGGGCGACCAGCAGAACGAGGGCTGGGCGCGCATCGACGCCCGCGTCTCCGCGCTCTTCCGGCGCGGCCAGGAGAACGGCGTCTTCCGGATCGACCTGACCCCCGCCTGGCTCACCGAGGCCTTCTACGGGCTCGTCGGTTCCGGCGCCTGGGCCGTGCAGGACGGCCGGGTCGCCGCCAAGGACTTTCAGTACATGATCGTCGAGCTGCTGCTCGGCGGAGCGCGCAGGAGCGTGGAGAAGTGACCGTCAGCACCCTCAAGACCACAGGCCATACCGAGGGCGTGCGCCGCCCCGGCCGGTGGCTCGCCCTCTCCGTTCTCGTCCTGGCCGTCCTCCTCGTGGCGGTCGACGCCACGGTGCTGGGACTCGCCACCCCCTTCCTCTCCGAGGACCTGGAGCCCTCGGGTACCCAGCTCCTCTGGATCGGCGACGTCTACTCCTTCGTCATCGCCGGACTCCTGGTCTCCATGGGCAGCCTCGGCGACCGCATCGGCCGCAAGAAGCTGCTCCTGATCGGTGCCACCGCCTTCGGCGCCGTCTCCGTGCTCAACGCCTACGCGACCAGCCCCGAGATGATGATCGTGGCGCGCGCCCTGCTGGGCGTCGCCGGCGCGACCCTGATGCCGTCCACTCTGGCGCTCATCCGGAACCTCTTCCACGATCCGCGCGAGCGCAGCCTCGCCATCGGCATCTGGGGTGCCATGGCCTCGGCCGGCGCCGCCGTCGGACCGGTCGTCGGAGGCTTCCTCCTGGAGCACTTCTGGTGGGGCTCGGTCTTCCTGATCAACCTGCCCGTCATGGCGGTCCTCGTCTTCGTCGGCATCAAGCTGATCCCGGAGTCCAAGAACCCGAACCCGGGCCCCTGGGACCTGCCGAGCGTCGCCCTCTCCCTCGTCGGCCTGATCGGCATCGTCTACGCGATCAAGGAACTGGCCTCGCACGGCCTCTCCGCGGACGCGGGCGTCGCCGCCCTGGCCGGTGCCGGTGCCCTGACCTGGTTCGTCCGCCGGCAGCTGACGCTGCCCGCGCCGCTCCTGGACATGCGCCTGTTCCGCCACCGCGGCTTCTCGGGCGCCGTTCTCGCCGACCTGCTGACCATCCTCGGCCTCTCCGGCCTGGTGTTCTTCCTGTCCCAGTTCTTCCAGCTGGTGCAGGGCCGGCAGCCCCTGGAGGCCGGACTCGCCGAACTCCCGGCGGCGGTCGGCGCGGTCACGGCCGGTCTGATCGCCGGTCTGGTGGCCCGCCGGTTCTCGGTGCGGTCCGTGGTGGCCGGCGGTCTCGCGGCGGTCGGCCTCTCGCTCGCGGTCCTGACGACGCTCGACCAGAACACCGGCTACCCGATGCTCGGCGCCGCCCTGCTCGTGGTCGGTGTGGGCGCCGGATTCGCCTTCACCGTCACGGCCGACGTGATCCTGTCCAGCGTCCCGAAGGACCAGGCCGGCTCCGCGTCGGCGGTCTCCGAGACCGCGTACGAACTGGGCGCAGCGCTCGGCATCGCCGTCCTCGGCTCGATCGTGACCGGCGTCTACCGGGGCTTCGCCACCCCGGCCGGCGTCCCCTCCGACATCGCGTCCGCCGCCCATGAATCCCTCGGCGGCGCGGTCGAGGCCTCGGGCGCCCTCGCCCCGGACACGGCGACGGCCCTGGTGTCGGCCGCCCAGGAGGCCTTCGTGGACGGTCTGCGGATCGCGGCCGGCGTCGGCGCGGCGGTCCTCCTGGCGACGGCGGTCGCGGCCTGGTTCCTGCTCAAGGGCCAGAAGCTGGAGGACGGCGTCGAGCACTGACGCCCGGTGTGAAGGACGGCGTCGAGCCCGGACGCCGGGCGTGACACGACGGTGCCCCGTACGGCCAGGAGGCCGTACGGGGCACCGTCACGTGGAGGCGGGGCCGGGCGGCCGTCCGCGGGGACCGCGTGGCCCCGGGGGTCGCGCGGCCCGTGGGCTTACGCGGCCTTCGCCTTCGTGGCGTACATGTCCACGTACTCCTGACCGGACAGACGCATGACCTCGGCCATCACCGAGTCCGTCACCGCCCGCAGCACATAGCGGTCGCGGTCCATCCCGTCGTACCGCGAGAACTCCATCGCCTCGCCGAAGCGGACCGTGACCCGGCCCGGGCGGGGGAAGCCCGCGCCGCCCGGCTGGATCTTGTCGGTGCCGATCATCGCGAACGGGATCACCGGCGCGCCCGTCATCAGGGTGAGCCGCGCGATGCCCGTACGGCCCCGGTACAGACGGCCGTCGGGGGAGCGGGTGCCCTCCGGGTAGATCGAGAAGATCTTGCCCTCCTCCAGGATCCGGCGGCCGGTCATCAGGGCCGCCACGCCACCGCGGCCGCCGTCCCGGTCCACCGGGATCATGCCGACGCTGGTGAAGAACCAGGCCATCGCCCGGCCCTTGAGTCCCTTGCCCGTCACGTACTCGTCCTTGCCGATGAAGTAGACCGGGCGGTCCAGGCAGATCGGCATGATCATCGAGTCGATGAAGGTCAGGTGGTTGCCCGCGAGGATGACGGGACCGGTCCCCGGGATGTTCTCGGCGCCCTCCACGCGGGGGCGGAACATCAGGCGCATGACCGGCCCGAGCACTGCCTTGATGATCGCGAGACGGGACAACGGTTCCTCCGGTGGGATGCGGGTCGGCCGAGCCGACGGTGCAGCTGGCGACGATACTCGCGGGTCACGTCCGTGCGCACATCGGGTTCACCGAGTGGATACGCAGTGTTGACGTGTGTTTCCGCCATGTTCGGCGTAGGTCTGCCGCCCGTAGGGCCCCGGTGCCTAGCGTCGGGAGCACCCGTCGACAGGAGCGGGACATGACACAGGAGGACACCACATGACCCAGGGCGAACGCCGGATCCCGGCCCGGCGCACGGTTCTCGGAGCGGCGGGCGCCACCGTCCTCGGCGCCTCCACGGCCCTCGCCGGCGGCGGTACGGCGCAGGCGGCGGCGTCCGGGACCGCCGAGGTGCCGTCCGCCGCGGCGGGCCGGGGCCACGGTCACGGCCGCGGGTACCGCTCCCTCCCCGTCCCCACCGTCATCGCCCACCGGGGCGCCAGCGGCTACCGCCCCGAGCACACCCTCGGCTCCTACCGCCACGCCCTGGACCTCGGCGCCCACGTCATCGAGCAGGACCTCGTCCCCACCAAGGACGGACACCTGGTCTGCCGCCACGAGAACGACATCGCCGGCACCACCGACGTCGCCGACCACCCCGAGTTCGCGTCCCGCAGGACCACCAAGAGCGTCGACGGCGTCTCCCTCACCGGCTGGTTCACCGAGGACTTCACGCTCGCCGAGCTCAGGACGCTCCGCGCCAAGGAGCGCATTCCGGCCGTCCGCCAGGAGAACACCCTCTACGACGGCCGCTGGCCGGTCCCCACCTTCGAGGAGGTGCTGCGCTGGGCCGAGGAGGAGGGCCGCCGCCGGGGCCGCGAGATCTGGCTCCACGTCGAGACCAAGCACCCCACCTACTTCCGCTCCCTCGGCCTCGGCCTGGAGGAGCGCCTCGCCAAGCTGCTCCGCCGGTACGGCCGCCACCGCGCCGACTCCCCGGTCTTCCTGCAGTCGTTCGAGCCGACCAGCATCCAGCGGCTGGCGAAACTGGTCGACGCGCCCGGCGTGGTCCTGCTCTCCGGGGCGACCAGCCGCCCCTGGGACTTCGTCCAGGCCGGGGACCCGCGGACGGTCGCCGACCTGGTCACGCCCGAGGGCCTGCGCTGGATCGCCTCGTACGCCAAGGGCATCGGCCCCACGCTCGACCTGGTGATCCCGAAGGACGCGAGCGGCCGCCTCGGCGACCCGACCACCCTGGTCCGCGACGCGCACGCCCAGGGACTGATCCTCCACCCGTACACCCACCGCAACGAGAACTCCTTCCTCCCCGCGGACTTCCGCCGGGGCACGGACCCGACGGCATACGGGGACTCCTTCGGGGCCCTGAAGCGCTACCTGGAGACGGGGATCGACGGCATCTTCTCCGACAACCCGGACACCGCCCTGCTGGGCGCGGCGGACGTCACCGCCCGCGACTGACCGCCACGTACGCGAGGACCGTGCGGGTCCGCCGATCGGACCCGCACACCCTCCTCCCGGGTGGTTTGGGGCCCGAACCGCAACCACGCCCGCGTGCCTCGGCATGGTGCGGTGCATGACGACCCCCGTGACCACCACCCCCGTGACCGCCTTCGCGACCGCCCCCGGGTCCGCCGGGCGCACCGCGTCCGACGCGGCGCCCCGCACCCCCTACGCCTCCGGCCCGGACACCGCGTCCGCCGCGTCCGATGCGGCCCCGGACGCCACCCCCGGGCTCCTCGCCTCCCTCGCCCCGCTGCTCGCCGCCGAGTCGGACGCCGAGGCGCCGGCTGCCGGCGTCGAGCCGAGCGACCTGGAACAGGCCGTCTGGCTCCGCCTCCTGGAACAGCTCCGCGACACCGGAAGCGCCCCCGAGCGCCCCGCCGAATGGCTGCGCCGCGCCGTCCGCGCGGAGGCCCGCCGGGCCCGCAGGACGAGCGACCGCGAACGCCCCTACCGCGACGAACCCGGCCACGACCCGGGCACCTCCGAACCCCAGGGCTCCCCGGAGTCCTCGCTGATGGCCGCCGAGGGCCGCCGCACCCTGCGCGCTGCCGTCACCAGGACACCCGGCCGCTGCCCCCGGGTGCTGACCGCGATGCTCGATCCCGAGGACCCCACGTACCGCGAAATCGCAGGAGAGTTGGGTATCTCACAGGGCAGTCTGGGGCCGATGCGTTCCCGTTGCCTGGGATGCCTGCGCAGAATGCTGGCGGCAGAGGTTCCCGCCCCCGGCCGACGGGGAAGTGTGCGGTAAACCGATGATCGACAGATGAGCGGGAGGCGTGCACACATGGGCCTGAGTGTGACCATCTCAGCGGCGGACGCGGCGGACGCGGAGCACATCCTGAAGCTGCAGTACCTCTGCTACCAGAGCGAGGCGGAGCTCTACGGGGACTGGTCCATCGAACCGCTCACCCAGTCGCTCGACGCCCTGCGCGCCGAACTGGACGAGGGCTACGGGCTGGTGGCCCGGCTCGGCGACGAGGTCGTCGCCTCCGTGCGGGCCCGGATCGACGAGGACGGCACGGTACGGATCGCCAAGCTCATCGTGCACCCGCGGATGCGGCGGCACGGCCTCGGCGGCCGCCTTCTCGACGGCATCGAGCGCCACTTCGCCGAGACGGCGGAGACGGCCGCGCAGCCGGCTCCGTCGCCCAAGCGCTTCCAGCTCTTCACCGGCCACCGCAGCGAGGGCAACCTGCGCCTCTACCGCAGCAAGGGCTACGCGCAGGTCTCCACCCGCGAGCTCGGCCCCCGACTCACCCTGGTGACCCTGGAGAAGGCCGCGGCCTGACTCAGGCGGCCGTCGCGGTACGCGCCCGGCGCAGCCACCAGATGCCGCTCAGCGGCAGCAGGACCGGAATGAAGAGGTAGCCGAAGCCGTAGTCCGACCAGACCGTCGCGTCCGGGAAGGCGGACGGCTCGACCAGCGTCCAGGTCCCCACGATCAGTACGCCCGTGAGCTCGGCGGCGCAGCACACCAGCGCCGCCCTGCGGGCCTTCTCCCCGCCCCGCACCAGCGTGTAGGTGATGAAGGCGTAGACGACGGCGGCCACCGCCGACAGCGTGTACGCGAGCGGCGCCCGGTCGAACTCGGTGGCGATCTGGTAGATCGAGCGCGAGACCGCGCCGACCGACATCACGCCGTAGAGCCAGACCAGCAGGATGCCGGGACCCGTGACGAGACGGGCCTTCGTGCCCGGTGCGGCCTTCTCCTGCGTCTCGGTCATGGTCAGCCCACCGTCCAGATGTCGTAGAGACGCACTTCGAGCACGGCCAGGACGACCGCGCCGGCGGCCACCGTGGCCGAGCCCCACCGGCTGCGCTCCGCGAGCGACATGAAGCCGGCGATGGGCACCGCGCACAGCGCCCCGAGCAGATAGGCGACGAAGATCGTCGCGCCCTCCTCCGCCTTCTCGCCCCGCGCCAGCTGCACGATCCCGACGATCAGCTGGACCAGGACGAGGAAGGTCACCACGGCCATGCCGATGAAGTGCCAGTCCTTGGTCGACTGGTCGCGGAAGGCGGCGAAGCCGCACCAGGCGGCGAGGGCGAGCGCGGCCACGGAGACCGCGACCGTCAGGGCGTCAAGCATGCGCCCGAGGGTATTACGGTGCGAATGGCCCGATGCGCTCGCCCCCCGCGCCGCCGCCGCGGTCCCGCGCGCGGACCGTGGCCTTGGCCACAGCCGGCGCCCGTGACGTGCCCGCCGCGTCCCCCGCGGACCCCGGTGAAAGGCGCCCGTCCCCGCAGGCCACGCGGGGAGAAGACCCGGAACGCAGGCCTCCGGAGTGTCCGCATGGCGTCTCAATGACGTCCGCTATTCGGACAGCCCCCTTTCCTTCGCACCTGCGCATGCTTTACTTGCAGACATGACCACGACGAGCAGCCGCATCCTTGCGACCGAGGCGATCCCGACGCCCGGTGCTCGTTGTATGTGTCGAATGTGCGCCATCTGAGGGCCCCCGCCTGAGTCCCGCGCCCCGAAGCGAGACCGACGGCCGTGCCGTTCCTCCCGCCTTCCGGTGTGGGGACGTGCCCGCCCCGCGCACCGCCGAGACTCCCGGCCACCCGCCGGACCGGCCCCCGTGCGCCTGACTGTCCGAAGACGAATGCCCCGTGCACGACGGACCCCGCGTCGCGCACTCGACAGTGACGGAAACCCCCCTGTGATCACCACTTCGGGCCTGACCAAGGTCTACGAGTCGCGCGGCCGCCAGGTCACCGCTCTGGACGGTGTCGACCTCCACGTCCGCGAGGGCGAGGTATTCGGCGTGATCGGCCAGAGCGGCGCCGGCAAGTCCTCGCTCATCCGCTGCGTCAACCTCCTGGAGCGCCCCACCTCCGGCACCGTGACCGTCGACGGCGTGGACCTCACCGCCCTCGCGGGCAGGGGCCGCCGCGCCGGCAAGGACCTGCGCCGGGCGCGCAGCAGCATCGGCATGGTCTTCCAGCACTTCAACCTGCTGTCCTCCCGCACGGTGAAGGACAACATCGAGCTTCCCCTGGAGATCCTCGGCGTCTCTGGAGCAGAGCGCTCCCGCCGCGCCCTCGAACTCCTCGACCTGGTCGGCCTCGCCGACAAGGCCAAGTCCTACCCGGGCCAGCTCTCCGGCGGCCAGAAGCAGCGCGTCGGCATCGCCCGCGCCCTGGCCGGCGAGCCCAAGGTCCTGCTCTCCGACGAGGCCACCAGCGCCCTCGACCCGGAGACCACCCGCTCCATCCTCCAGCTGCTGCGCGACCTCAACCAGCAGCTCGGCCTCACCGTCCTGCTCATCACGCACGAGATGGACGTCGTCAAGACGATCTGCGACTCGGCCGCGCTGATGCAGAAGGGGCGGATCGTCGAGTCCGGCACCGTCAGCGAACTGCTCGCCACCCCCGGCTCCCAGCTGGCCGCCGAGCTGTTCCCGGTCAGCGGCACCCACACCGGCCCCGACCGCACGGTCGTCGACGTCACCTTCCACGGCGACGCCGCCACCCAGCCGGTGATCTCGCAGCTCTCCCGTACGTACAACATCGACATCTCGATCCTCGGGGCGGCGATGGACACCGTCGGCGGCCGGCAGATCGGCCGGATGCGGATCGAACTGCCCGGGCGGTACGAGGACAACGTCGTCCCGGTCGGCTTCCTGCGCGAGCAGGGCCTCCAGGTCGAGGTCGTCGAGGAGACGCTCACCGAAGAAACGGTTGTCCAGGACGCGGCGACCCTGCTCGTGAAGGAAGGTGCCAAGTGACCTGGTCCGAGATGCAGCCACTGCTGGAGCAGGGCACCGTCGACACCCTCTACATGGTCCTGTGGGCCACCGTCGTCACCGTGCTCGGCGGCCTGCCGCTCGGCATCCTCCTCGTCCTCACGGACAAGGGCGGACTGCTGCAGAACCTGCCGGTCAACAAGGTCGTCGGTGCGATCGTGAACATCGGGCGTTCGCTGCCGTTCATCATCCTGCTGATCGCCCTGATCCCCTTCACCACCCTGGTCGTCGGCACCTTCATCGGCCCCACCGCCATGATCGTGCCGCTCGCCATCGGCGCCATCCCCTTCTTCGCGCGCCTCGTCGAGACCTCCATCCGCGAGGTCGACCACGGGCTCGTCGAGGCCGTCCAGGCCATGGGCGGCGGCATCCCCACCATCGTCCGCAAGGTGCTGCTCCCGCAGGCCCTGCCCTCGCTGGTCTCGGGCGTCACCACCACGGTCATCGTCCTCATCGGCTACTCGGCGATGGCCGGCGCGGTCGGCGGCGAGGGCCTCGGCTCCAAGGCCGTCACCTACGGATACCAGCGCTTCGACACCACGTTCATGCTGGTCACCGTCGTCGTCCTGGTCCTGATCGTGACCGTCGTCCAGCTCATCGGCGACGGAGTCGTGCGACTCCTCGCCCGCCGGGGCCGCACCGCCTGACGGCTCCCCGGCCACCCCAGACTTCGCCCTTCGAAGAACAGCCCGGACTTGTTGTCCAGGCGACCACCGCACCACCGGAAAGAGGCACTCTTCGTGCGTAAGAACATCAAGATCACCGCTGGTATCGCCGCCACCGCCGCCCTCGCCCTCGGCCTCAGCGCCTGCGGCACCTCCTCGGACCCCGGGTCCAAGGACTCGGCCGGCTCCGGCGACTCCGGCAAGGCGCTCGTCGTCGCCGCGTCCCCGACGCCGCACGCCGACATCCTCAACTACGTCAAGGACAACCTGGCCGAGAAGGCCGGCCTGAAGCTGGAGGTGAAGGAGTTCACGGACTACGTCCTGCCGAACACCGCCACCCAGTCCGGCCAGGTCGACGCCAACTTCTTCCAGCACAAGCCGTACCTCGACGACTTCAACAAGAAGAACGGCACCACCATCGTCCCGGTGGTCAACGTCCACCTGGAGCCGCTGGGCCTCTACTCCAAGAACATCAAGTCGGTGAAGGACATCAAGGCGGGCCAGACCATCGCCGTCCCGAACGACACCACCAACGGCGGCCGCGCGCTCCAGCTGCTCGCCGAGAACGGCCTGATCACCATCAAGCCGGGCGTCGGCACCAACGCCAAGCTCTCCGACATCACCGACAAGAAGGGCCTGGAGTTCAAGGAGCTGGAGGCCGCCACCGTGCCCCGCGCCCTGAACGACGTCGACGCCGCCGTCATCAACGGCAACTACGCCATCGAGGCCAAGCTCTCGCCGGCCAAGGACGCCATCGCCCTGGAGAAGGCGGACGGCAACCCGTACGCCAACTTCCTCGCCGTCAAGGAGGGCAACGAGAAGGACGCCCGCGTGCAGAAGCTCGCCAAGCTCCTCAACTCGCCCGAGGTGAAGAAGTACATCGAGGACACCTACAAGGGCTCGGTCATCCCGGCCTTCGGCACCCCCCAGTAGGCCCCCGCGTCCGAGGGACCGTCAGACCGGTTCCCCCGTACAGTCCTTGAGGAGAAGGCCCCCGCATCCCGTCCGGTGCGCGGGGCCTTCGCCGCACCCCCGCCCGACACCGACCCGGCCATGCGCACCGGCGCCCGCATGCTGCATGCTGTGCGTTCACGGTCGATTCGGACGGTCCACGGCATGGAGCTGCGCATGACTACCACCTTTCCGGACATCTCCATCAACACGGACCGGTTGGTGCTGCGCGCGCTCGAAGAGGGGGACGCCCCCGCCCTCGCCGAGATGATGAACGACGAACTCGTCGGCGCCTGGACCGCCGTGCCCCAGCCCTTCACCGACGCGGCCGCCCGCCGCTGGATCACCGAGTACGCGCCCGCCGAACGCGCCGCGGGCCGGGGCATCGACCTCGCCGTCACCGAGTTCCTCACCCAGCGCCTGGTCGGCATCGTCCAGCTGGGCAAGACCGACTGGCGGGTCCGCTCGACCGAACTCTCCTACATCGTCGCCCCCTGGGCCCGCGGCGAGGGGTACGCCTCCGAAGCCGCCCTCGCCACCGCCCAGTGGCTCTTCGGCGACCAGAAGTTCGAGCGCATCGAACTGCGCACCGCCGCCGACAACACCGCCTCCCAGCAGGTCGCCCAGAAGATCGGCTGCATCAGCGAAGGCGTCCTCCGCAACGCCTGCATAGCCCGCACCCGCACCGAGGACGGCAGCTGGACCGAGCTGCGCACCGACTTCATCGTCTGGGGCCTCCTCCCCGAGGACCTCGACGACGTCGCCGACCAGATGGCCGAGGCCGGGTACTCCTCGTACACCGACTGGAGCTGAGCCCCGCGCCCCACCCGGCCCGGGGTACGCTCACCCACCCGACCTGCGACGACACCAGGAGACGACGAATGGCCGACCGGGTCACGGTGATCGGCTGGGACGGCTCGCCCCTCACCGCGGCGGCCCGGTCCGCGCTCTCCGCCGCCACCCTGGTGGCGGGCGCCGCCCACCATCTGGCACTGCCCGAGGTCCCGCCCGGCGCCGAACGCATCCGCCTCGGCAGCGTCGACCTCGCCGCCCGCCGCATCGCCGGCCACCGCGGCACCGCCGTCGTCCTCGCCGACGGCGACCCCGGCTTCTTCGGCGTCGTCCGCACCCTGCGCGCCCCCGAGCACGGGCTCGAGGTCGAGGTCGTCCCCGCCGTCTCCTCCGTCGCCGCCGCGTTCGCCCGCGCCGGCATGCCCTGGGAGGACGCCCGGATCGTCGTCGCCCAGCAGCGCACCCTGCGCCGCGCCGTCAACGTCTGCCGCGCGCACCCCAAGGTCGCCGTCCTCACCTCGCCCGGCGCGGGACCCGCCGAACTCGCCCTGCTGCTCGACGGCGTCCACCGCACCTTCGTCGTCTGCGAGGAGCTCGGCACCGAGCGGGAACAGGTCTCCGTCCTCACCTCCGACAAGGCCGCCGACCACACCTGGCGCGACCCGAACGTCGTCCTCGTCATCGGCGGCACCTCGGGCGGAGCCCCCTCCGCCCCCTGGCTGATGGGCCTGGACGCGGCGGCGCCCACGGTCCGCGGCTGGGGCCTGCCCGCCGAGGAGTACGACCCCGCCGCGGACGGCGCACCGGCCCGGGCGGGCGAGGACCCCTCCCTGCGCGCCGCCCAGCTCGCCCGCCTCGGCCCCCGCACCGGCGACCTCGTCTGGGACATCGGCTGCGCGGGCGGCGCCTTCGCCGTCGAGGCGGCCCGCTTCGGCGCCGCCGTCATCGCCGTGGACCTCGACCCGGCGGCCTGCGCCCGCACCGAGCAGGCCGCCCGCCGCCACGGCGTACCCCTCCAGACCGTGCGCGGCCGCGCCCCGCACGTCCTGGAGAGCCTGCCCGAACCCGATGTCGTCCGCATCGGCGCCGGCGGCGTCGCCGTCGTCACCGCCTGCACCGACCGACGGCCGGAACGCATCGTCGCCCACGCCTCCACCAGGGACGAGGCAGAGGCGATCGGCGCCGCCCTCGCCGACGGCGGCTACCGCGTGGAGAGCCTGCTCCTCCAGACCGTCGGACTCGACCCGCACGACTGGTCGGAGCGCGAGCGTTCGGTCGTCTTCCTGCTCGCGGGCCGCAGGACCGACACCCCCCACACCTAGATCCGGCACCCCCCACCCGTGACCACGCCGCCCGTCGGTGCAGGTAGGCTGGCCGATTGTTGTACCGCGTCCGGATGTTCGATTCTTCGGGGGACCCCCGGGTCAATGTCCGGAACGGGCGGCCGCCTTGCGCCGCTGACGTGGTACGCGACAAGGGGGGACCGCGCGACGTGGCGCAGTCCACAGCGCACCGTGGCAAATCTCCCTGCCACGAGGGCCCGAGGCCGCGACAATGTGAGGGATGTCCGCGTGTCCTTCGTGCCGCGCGGCGCGCGCGCTCGTTCTTGTCGACGGGCGCAGGTCTGAAAGAACACAAGCGATGGGCGAGGGGTACGCATGACGGACACCGGCCAGGTCCCGGGCGAGGGACTGCCGGAGAACGCAGGCATGGTCGAGCAGCCGGGCATCCCCGCACCGGGCGCGTACACCTTCCTGGACCCCTCCGGGCACACCACCGAGGACGACGACCTGCTGCTGATGCCGGGCGCCCAGGGCGCCTGGAGCGAGCACCCGCCGGGCGTCGCGCCCGCGCCCCTCGTCGCCGTGCCGCCGCAGGCTCCCGTGGTCCCGCACCAGGGCGTGCACCCGCCGGCCGCCGAGGCGCCGGCCGTGGTCGGCGACCCGCTCACCGACCCGCTGCCGGACCCGCTCACGGCCCCGCTGGACTCCGTCGCCCTCGCCGACGTCCTCACGGCCCCGCAGCACCAGACCCCGCCGCAGGGCCTCCCCCTGGACCAGCCGACCGGCACCCCCGCGCACGGCGTCCCCACGGACCAGCCGCTCGGCACCCCGGCGCACGGCGTCCCGGTGGACCAGTTCGGCGGCACCCCCGCGCACGGCATTCCGGTGGACCAGCCGACGGGCACGCCCGCCCACGGCATCCCGCTGGACCAGCCGACCGGTACCCCGGCGCACGGCGTCCCCGCGGCCCCGCAGGAGCAGGCGCCCCAGCACGGCTACGAGCCCGGCATCCTCGACACCGGCGCGCACGAGGCCGCCGGCCGCGACTCCGGCTCCGTCGACCTGAGCGGAGTCCGGGTGCCCCCGCCGGCCCCGGCCCCGCAGGCGGCCCGCCGCCCGCTGCACATGGGCCCGCCCGTGCCCGAGGCCGGCGGCGTCGTGCGCTCGCTGGCCGACCGCGGCCCCGCCGCCGCGCCCGCACCGGCCCCGCAGCCCGTTCCGGTTCCCACGCCCGAGCCGCTCGTGGCCACCGCCCCCGCGCCCGTGCCCGTACGGAACCCGGGACCGCCGACCAGCGGCCCCGAGTACTTCGAGATCGCGCAGGACCAGCAGCTCGCGCCGCAGGGCGCCGAGCCGTGGGCCGCGCAGCCGCAGGCGCCCGAGGCCCCGCAGGCCCCGGAGCTCCCCGCAGAAACGGTCGTCCCGCAGAGCGGGCAGTTCGTCCAGGTCGACGGCAACGTCCCGACGACCCCCCACCTCGCCCCGGCCCCGGAGCCGACCCCCGCGCAGGAGGAGCCGGCGGAGGCCGAGGCCCCGGTGGCCGTCGAGGAGACCGCACCGGAGGCCCCGGCGGAGGCGCCCGAGGTCCACGCCGTCGTCCCCGCCCCGCGCGAGGGCGAGCCGACCGCGGAAGCCCCCCAGCCGGCACCGGTGGAGGAGCCCGAAACGGCCGCCCCCGAGGCCGAGCAGGCCCCGGAGCCCGAGCCGCAGCCCGAGGAGCACCCGGAGCCGGTCGCGGAAGCCGTCGCCGAGGCCCCGGCCGAGCCGGTCGCCGTGGCGGAGGAGCAGCCCGCGGAGGAGCAGCTCCCCGAGGAGGCCCCCGTCGAGGCGGTCGCCGAGGAGATCCCCTTCGTCCCGGACGAGGCCCCTGAGACCCCCGAGGCCCCCGAGGCCCTGCCCGAGCAGGCCCCGGAGGCCGGGACCGGGACGGCGCCCGAAGCCGAGGCGGCCCCGCAGGCCGAGGAGCCGGTGGAGGCCGAGGAGCAGGTCGCCGCAGAGGAGGCCCCCGTCGAGCCGGTCGCCGCCGAGCAGACCGTCGCCCCCGAACTGCCCGCGGAGGCCGAGCTGCCCGCGGAGGCCGAGCTGCCCGCAGACGCCGACGTGCCCGCAGAGGCCGCCCCCGAGGAGCAGCCGGAGACGGCCCCCGTCGCGGCGGAGGAGGCCGAGTCGGCCCCCGCCCCCGGCTACGACGACGCCGAGCGCGAGGCCGTCCTCCGTGTGATGCGCGAGCGCCGCGACATCCGCAACGGCTTTCGCTCCGACCCGATCCCGCACGAGGTGCTGCTCCGCGTCCTGGAGGCGGCCCACACGGCGCCCAGCGTCGGCCACTCGCAGCCCTGGGACTTCGTCGTCATCCGCTCCGCCGAGACCCGGCAGACGATGCACGAGCTGGCCCAGCGGCAGCGCGAGGCCTACGCCAAGTCGCTGCCGAAGGCCCGGGCGAAGCAGTTCAAGGAACTGAAGATCGAGGCCATCCTCGACACCCCGGTCAACATCGTCGTGACGGCCGACCCGACCCGCGGCGGCCGCCACACCCTCGGCCGCTACACCCAGCCGCAGATGGCCCCGTACTCCTCGGCGCTCGCCGTCGAGAACCTCTGGCTCGCCGCCCGGGCCGAGGGCCTCGGCGTCGGCTGGGTCAGCTTCTTCGACGAGCGCGAGATGGTCCGCACCCTGGGCCTCCCCGAGCACCTCGAAGTGGTCGCGTACCTCTGCGTGGGTTACGTCGACGAGTTCCCCGAGGAGCCCGAGCTGATGCAGGCGGGCTGGTCCAAGCGCCGCCCGCTGGCCTGGGTCGTCCACGAGGAGACGTACGGCCGCCGCGCCCTGCCCGGCGAGGAGCCGCACGACCTCCTCCAGGAGACCATCGCCAACATCCGCCCGCTGGACGCGAAGGCGCTCGGCGAGGCCTGGGAGCGCCAGAAGCGGATGACCAAGCCGGCCGGCGCGCTCGGCATGCTGGAGATCATCGCGGCACAGCTCTCGGGACTCTCCCGGGTCTGCCCGCCGCCGATCCCGGAGCCGGCCGCCGTCGCGATCTTCGCGGGCGACCACGGCGTCCACGCCCAGGGCGTGACGCCCTGGCCGCAGGAGGTCACCGGCCAGATGGTGGCCAACTTCCTCGGCGGGGGAGCGGTCTGCAACGCCTTCGCCAACCAGGTGGGCGCCGAGGTCTGCGTCATCGACGTGGGCGTGGCGTCCGAACTCCCGGCCACCCCCGGCCTCCTGCCGCGCAAGGTCCGCCCCGGCACCGCCGACTTCACCACGGGTCCCGCGATGACCCGCGACGAGGTGCTGGCGGCGATCGAGGTGGGCATCGAAACGGCCCGCGACCTCGTCGCGGCCGGCAACAAGGCGCTGCTCACGGGCGAGATGGGCATCGCGAACACCACCGCGTCCGCCGCCCTGATCTCGGTCTACACGGGCGTCGACCCGACGGAGGTCACCGGCCGGGGCACGGGCATCAACGACGAGACGCACGCCCGCAAGGTGGACGTCGTCCGACGCGCCCTCGACCTGCACAAGCCGGACCCGGCGGACCCGATCGGCGTCCTGTCGGCGGTCGGCGGCCTGGAGCACGCGGCCCTCGTCGGCCTGATCCTGGGCGCGGCCTCCCTGCGTACCCCGGTGATCCTCGACGGCGTGTCCACCGGCGCGGCGGCCCTGGTGGCCCGCGCGATCGCACCGGAGTCGCTCGCGGCCTGCATCGCCGGACACCGCAGCGCCGAGCCGGGCCACGTGGCCGCGCTCAACAAGCTGGGCCTGCGCCCCCTGGTCGACCTGGACCTCCGCCTCGGCGAGGGCACGGGCGCGCTGCTCGCCCTCCCGCTGGTGCAGAGCGCGGCCCGCGCGATGCACGAGGTGGCCACGTTCGACTCGGCGGGCGTCACCGAGAAGTAGCACCACCGGCGCGGCCCCCACCCACGTACGGGAGTGGGGGCCGCGCAGGAACAGGGTTCGGGACGTAAAGCGTGATTTGTGGCGCGAAAACAGGCTTAGCGTTCTCAGGGCCCGGGGCGCCGTAAATCATGCAGTCCCGAACCCTGTTCCGGAGCGGCCCCCACGTCACCCTCCACGGCGGGGAGATCCGTCACAGCGTGACGTGCCCCCGCCACAGATATCCTGGTCGCAGGCGCCCCGCCGCCGCCCACCAGCCGCTTCATCGCAGCAGCGGCCAGCACCCGCCCTCCGAGGAGCCGCTCACCCATGGCCGAGCACGCCGAGCACGCCGATCACACCGCCCAGCCGACGACGCACCCCGCCTACCCGGTGGGCCTGCGCCTGGCCGGCCGCCGCGTGGTCGTCCTGGGCGGCGGTCAGGTCGCCCAGCGACGCCTCCCCGCCCTGATCGCCGCGGGCGCCGAGATCACCCTGATCTCCCCCTCCGCGACCCCGTCCGTGGACGTGATGGCGGAGACGGGCGAGATCACCTGGATCAAGCGCAGGTACGAGGAGGGCGACCTCGCCGACGCCTGGTACGTCCTGGTCGCGACCACCGACGCCGCCACGAACGCCGCCGCCTCCGCGGAGGCCGAGCGGTCCCGGACCTGGTGCGTGCGCTCCGACGACGCCGAGGCGGCCACCGCCTGGACCCCGGCGACGGGCCGCAGCGAGGGCGTGACCGTCGCGGTGCTCACCGGCCACGACCCGCGCCGCTCGGCGGCCGTCCGCGACGCGATCGTCGAGGGCCTCCGGGACGGTTCGATCGCGGCCCCGCAGCACCGCGCGCGCACCCCGTTCGTGGCCTTGGTCGGCGGCGGCCCGGGCGACCCGGACCTGATCACGGTCCGGGGCCGCCGTCTGCTGACGGAGGCGGACGTGGTGATCGCGGACCGCCTGGGCCCCCGCGACCTGCTGGACGAACTGCCCCCGCACGTCGAGGTGATCGACGCGGCGAAGATCCCGTACGGCCGGTTCATGGCGCAAGAGGCCATCAACAACGCGCTGATCGAGCACGCTAAGGCGGGCAGGTCCGTCGTCCGGCTGAAGGGCGGCGACCCGTTCGTCTTCGGCCGGGGCATGGAGGAGGCGCAGGCGCTGGCCGCCGAGGGCATCGCCTGCACGGTGGTGCCGGGCATCTCCAGCTCCATCTCGGTGCCGGGCGCGGCGGGCATCCCGGTGACGCACCGGGGCGTGGCGCACGAGTTCACCGTGGTCAGCGGCCATGTGGCCCCGGAGGACCCGCGCTCCCTCGTGGACTGGGCGTCGCTGGCGAAGCTCACGGGCACGCTGGTGATCCTGATGGGCGTGGACAAGATCGGAAAGATCGCGGAGGCCCTGATCGCGCACGGCAAGGCCCCGGAGACCCCGTTGGCCCTGGTCCAGGAGGGCACGACGGCGGCCCAGCGCCGGGTGGACGCGACGCTGGCGACGGTGGCGGAGACGGTGCGGACGCAGGAGGTCCGCCCGCCGGCGGTCATCGTGATCGGCGAGGTCGTGACGGAGGGCCCGGACCGCCTGGTCTCCTAGCACCGGTCGCGGACGGGCGACGCACAGCGGCACACACATTGGCACCACACCCCGGACAAGGCAGTATCACCTCGTGGCCGAACTCATCACGATCGACGACCCCGACGACCCGCGCCTGCGCGACTACACCGGTCTGACCGATGTCGAACTCCGCCGCAGAAGGGAACCCGCCGAGGGCCTGTTCATCGCGGAGGGCGAGAAGGTCATCCGCAGGGCCCGTCAGGCGGGCTACGAGATGCGGTCGATGCTGCTCTCCGCCAAGTGGGTCGACGTGATGCGGGACGTCATCGACGAGGTCCCCGCGCCGGTGTACGCGATCCAGCCGGACCTCGCGGAACGCGTCACGGGCTACCACGTGCACCGGGGCGCGCTCGCCTCGATGCAGCGCAAGCCGCTCCCGGACGCCGCCGAACTGCTCACCGGCGCCCGCCGGGTGGTGGTGATGGAGTCGGTGAACGACCACACCAACATCGGCGCGATCTTCCGCAGCGCCGCGGCGCTGGGCATGGACGCGGTGCTGCTGTCGCCGGACTGCGCGGATCCGCTGTACCGGCGCTCGGTGAAGGTCTCGATGGGGGCGGTGTTCTCCGTGCCGTACGCGCGGCTCGACACCTGGCCGCGGGGCCTGGAGACGGTACGGGAGGCGGGCTTCAAGCTCCTGGCGCTGACGCCGGCCGAGAAGGCGATGTCCATCGACGAGGCCGCCCCGCACCGGATGGAGCGGGTGGCCCTCATGCTGGGCGCGGAGGGCGACGGTCTGTCCACGCAGGCGCTGCGGGCGGCGGACGAGTGGGTTCGCATCCCGATGGCCCACGGGGTCGACTCGCTGAACGTGGGCGCGGCGGCGGCGGTGGCGTTCTACGCGGTGGCGACGGGCCGCCCGGAGTCCTGAGACAGGTCAGAACCTCTGCCAGGCCCGAACCAAGGCCGACGCTCCACCAGGCGCACGCCCAGGCCCAGTCCACGCCCAGGTCCAGTCCACGCCCAGGTCCACGCCCAGGTCCAGTCCACGCCCAGGTCCACGCCCAGGCCCATTCCACGCCCAGGCCCATTCCACGCCCAGGCCCAGACCCAGGGATCTACCCCTGGAGAGCCTGGGCGGCGGCGATGCCCAGGGCCACCACGAGCGTCACGACCACGAAGACGAAGAGCCGCTGACGCAGCAGCCGCGGGTTGGCGGGCCGGCGGCCGGTGGACGTCGACCGCGCACCCGGCCGGGTCGCGGGGCGGCCACCGGTCCGGGGCCCGGCGGAGGGCCGGGACGACGGACCGGGTCCACGCCCGCCGCGCTCCCCACCACGCTCGGTGCCGCGATCGGCGCCGCGCTCCGTACCCCGGTCGACGCCTCGCTCGGTACCCCGGTCGGTGCCCCGCTCCGCACCGCGCTCCGGCCCCCGACCGGGCACGTCCCGGTCGGTGTAGCGCTCGGTCGGCCGCAGGGTGTTGCGTTCCTCGGTGCGTTCCCGCTGCACGGGCGGCCGGGAGACCGGCAGCCCCTGCGCCTCGCGCGCTGCGATCTCCTTGAGCCGCATCGACAGCTGGAGGGTGCTGGGACGGTCCTCGGGGTCCTTCGCGAGACAGGCCCGGATGAGCGGTGCCAGCGCGTCCGGCACCCCGTGCAGCTGCGGCTCCTCGTGCACGACCCGGTAGAGCATGACCTCGGAACTGCCGTGCCCGAAGGGAGAGTCGGCCATCGCCGCGTACGCCAGCGTGGCACCGAGCGAGAACACGTCGGTGGCGGGGGTGACGGCCGCGCCGCGCACCTGTTCGGGCGCGAGGAAGCCGGGGGAGCCGACGGCGGTGCCGACGTGGGTCAGGGTGCTGGCCCCGGTGGCCCAGGCGATGCCGAAGTCGATGATCCGGGGGCCCTTGGGGGAGAGCAGGATGTTCGAGGGCTTGAGGTCCCGGTGCACGACCCCGGCCTCGTGGACGGCGACGAGCCCCTCCGAGAGCGCGGCCCCGATCGAGGCCACGTCGGCGGCGCGCAGCGAGCCCTCCTCGGCGACCCGGTCGTGCAGCGAGGGGCCGGGCACGTACTGGGTGGCGAACCAGGGGCGCTCGGCCTCCAGGTCGGCGGCGACCAGCCGGGCCGTGCAGCCGCCGCGGATCCGCCGGGCGGCCGAGACCTCACGGGCGAACCGGGACCGGAACTCCTGGTCCTCGGCGAGATCGGGCCGGATCACCTTGAGCGCCACCCGCTGGCCGCGCCGGTCGGAACCCAGGTACACGACGCCCATCCCGCCGGCCCCCAGCCTGCGGTGGAGCCGGAACGACCCGACGATCCGCGGATCCTCGCGCCGGAGCCGCATCATCGCCATGTCCGTCCCCTCGTCCGTTCGACGTGGCACAGCTTACGTAGTGGCGCCCGCAGGCGCTCATAGGCCGCGCCCTCGCGCCGGGATCGATTGTCAGTGCTGAGGGGTGGGCGGGAGGAATACACGCCTCCGGTGACCGACCCAACCCCCGTCCCCGCCAACCCAGTTGACGCTCCTCCCCAGGTGGGCTCGGCATGCCCCGGAAGGCGGCTCCCACACCCCCCGACCAGGGCGTTCGCGCGACGGCCGGGGAAGTGAGCGAAGTCACGCCCCGGGTGCCCGGCCGGAGCCCCGACCGGAACCCCTCAGGGAAGACCCCGGCTTCCGCACCCCCGTCTCCACCCAGGGGAGTACGCCGCACGACCGGTCGTCATCCTCCGGGAGGCCCGCAAGTCGGTACGCGGGCATGACGTCCCGCCGCCCCCGGCTCCCTAATGTTGAGGTCAAGCGGCGGGTGCAGCACTCGTCCCCCGAGGTCACGCACCCGCCGCGCCAGACACGACAGGAGAGGAACCATGGCCCTCACGGCATCGCGGACGAGCACCCAGCCTTCGAGCCGGCGGCACCCGCTGGTGGCCACCGCCATGGTCCTCCCTCTCGCGGCCCTGCTGGTGGTCGTCTTCGGCGGCTGGGAGGCAGTGGTCACACAGGCGTCGTCCGTGGGCGTGATGCTGGGGCGCTGAGCAGCGCCCCGGACCCGGGAGAGCGGCCCGGGTCGGGACATCCGGCCATCAACCCCGTGGGGACGGGGGTGCGGCGGACGGCAGCGTGGGGCCGGTCAGCTGGGGAGCTGACCGGCCCTCGCGCGTTCCCGACCCGTACCCGCCCCGTACGCTCGCCTCCGTGGACCTCCCCGACCGGCCCCTCCTCGACGCCCTCGCGGCGTACGCGCACGCCGCCGCCCACCGTCCCGGCACGCCCTGCCGCTGCGCGGGCGGTCTCGTCGGGGTGCTGGCGGACCGGGACGACGGGACGGTCGTACGGCACGGGCGGCTGGTCGCCAAGGCGCACGCCCCCGGCATCGACCCCGAGGCGCACCGGGCGCGGATCGCGCTCGCGGCCCACCCGGACGTCCGCGAGGTCTTCCTCCCGCCGCTCACGGTCTCCCCGCCGGGGGAGCTCGACGGCCGCCCGGTCAGCCTGTGGCCGTACGGCTCGCCCGTCGACCCGGCGGACCCCGACGCCGCTCCCTGGGAGGAGGCCGCGAGGCTCCTCGCCCGGCTCCACCGCACCCCGCCTCCCGACGGGGCGGCGATCCGGCTTCCCGGGATGAGGGCTCCCGCCAAGGCGGCGCTCGCCGTGGACCGGATGCGCCGGACGGCACCGGACCACCCGGCCGCCGCGACCGTCCTGGCCGCCTGGAGCTCGGTCCCCGACGGCGCCGCGACGGACGGCCCCCGGCTCCTCTGCCACGGCGACTTCCACCTGGGCCAACTGGTCCGCGACGAGGAGTCCGCCGAGCCCGCCGAGCCCGCGAAGTCCGAGGGCGTGCCGACCCCGCCCTCCGCGCCCTGGCGGCTCATCGACCCGGACGACGCCGGCCTCGGCGACCCCGCGTGGGATCTGGCCCGCCCCGCGGCCTGGTTCGCGGCCGGCATCCTGCCGCCGGAGATCTGGTCCCGCTTCCTCGGGGCGTACCAGGAGGCCGGCGGCCCGGCCGTGGGCGCGGACCCCTGGGCCCAACTGGATGTGCCCGCCCGTGCCCTGACGGTCCAGACGGCGGCGCTCGCCGTCGCCAAGTCCACGGCCGAGGGCCGGCCGCTCGACGAGGTCGAGGACGTGATGATCGACACCTGCGCCCGTATCGCCGGGCATCGAACCGACTCGGCCCCGACGGCGTCCACGTAAGGTGAAGCCACCATTCGTACGGCGAAGTCAGGGAGTTGAGCCGACCATGCAGTGTCCCAAGTGCCATGCGGCCATGCACACGTACAACCGCAACGGCGTCCAGATCGAGCAGTGCAGCGGCTGCCGCGGGATATTCCTGGACTACGGCGAGCTGGAGGCCCTGACCCGCCTGGAGTCCCAGTGGGTCCAGCAGGCCCCGCCCGCCCCGCCGGCTCCGCAGGCCTACCCGGCCGCGCAGCCCGCCGCCCCCGCCTGGGGTGCCCCGCACCACGGCGGCCACCACGGCGGCGGTCACTACCGCCAGCGCGGTTTCGGCCGGATGCTCTTCTCCTCCTGACGGAGCGGTGCACCGGGCCTCCCGGTGCACGCGGAGCCTCTCGCGCATGAAGAAGCCCCCGACCGCGAGATGCGGCCGGGGGCTCTTCGGTGGTGCGCGATACTGGGATTGAACCAGTGACCTCTTCCGTGTCAGGGAAGCGCTCTCCCGCTGAGCTAATCGCGCGGGTGGTGCACACGGCGTACCCGAAGGTACTGCGTACTGCGTGCGCGATACTGGGATTGAACCAGTGACCTCTTCCGTGTCAGGGAAGCGCTCTCCCGCTGAGCTAATCGCGCGGGACGGTCGGTGAGGACCGGATCTTCGGTTGTTCTGCGTGCGCGATACTGGGATTGAACCAGTGACCTCTTCCGTGTCAGGGAAGCGCTCTCCCGCTGAGCTAATCGCGCTTGGAGGTGGAGACGGGATTTGAACCCGTGTAGACGGCTTTGCAGGCCGTTGCCTCGCCTCTCGGCCACTCCACCAGGAGTGAATACAGGGGTTCGGGAAGATCCCCCACATCGAGCGGACGACGAGATTCGAACTCGCGACCCTCACCTTGGCAAGGTGATGCTCTACCAACTGAGCCACGTCCGCTTGTCGTTTCCGTTTCGCTTGCGCGTCCCGGCGACGTGTTGAACTCTAGCGGATTCCTGGGCCAGCACAAAAACGCGTTTCCGCAGCGTGCTGACCTGCGCGCCGATCCCGGTGCCCGGCGGTGCGTCCCGGAGGGTTCCCGTGCCGTTCACTCGCCGTGCCCGGGAGGTGGCGCGGAGCCCCGGCGCCCGTGCCCCGGTGTCCCTCCTCCGGCGGACCTAGACTCGATGCGTGTACGACCTTGCTCCGCTGGCCCGCTTCGGCGGCCTCCTCGCGACCGACCTCCGGGACGTCACCCACGACCCCGAAGCCCTGGACTCCGCCGGCTTCTGGGCCGTCTGCGCGGACTTCGAGGGCCGTCTGACCTGCGCCCGCTTCGGGGACGTGCGGCCCGACCCCATCCCCGCGCCCGTCCCCGGAGGCTGGCGCGGCCCCGCCGCCGGTGACTGGACGTCCTCCCTCGACCGCACCGCGTACACCGCGGGCGTCCGGCGCGTGCGCGAGCACATCGCGCGCGGCGAGGTCTACCAGGCGAACCTCTGCCGGGTGCTGACCGCGCCGCTGCCGGATCCGGCCGCCGCCGACGTCGACGCCCTCACCGCTCTCCTCGCCCGGGGCAACCCCGCCCCC
This sequence comes from Streptomyces sp. CB02009, assembly GCF_001905825.1. GTDB lineage: Bacteria > Actinomycetota > Actinomycetes > Streptomycetales > Streptomycetaceae > Streptomyces. The sequence goes on along the minus strand of NZ_LIVV01000008.1, from coordinate 75,681 downwards.
TACGCCGGGACGATCCGGCTGCCCGCGCACGGCGTGGAGATCGCCACCGCCTCTCCCGAGCTCTTCCTCCGCAGGGAGGGGGCGCTGATCTCCTCCGGTCCCATCAAGGGGACCGGCCGCACCGCCGCCGACCTCCTCCCCAAGGACCACGCGGAGAACGTGATGATCGTCGACCTCGTCCGCAACGACCTGGGGCGCGTCAGCGAGACCGGATCCGTCGCCGTCCCCGCCCTCTGCGCGATCGAGGAGCACCCCGGCCTCGTCCACCTCGTCTCCACGGTCACCGGCCTGCTGCGCGAGGACGCCGGCTGGCCCGAGCTGCTCGACGCCGCCTTCCCGCCCGGCTCCGTGACCGGCGCGCCCAAGTCGAGCGCGCTGCGGATCATCGAGTCCCTGGAGACCGCCCCCCGCGGCCCGTACTGCGGAGGCGTCGGCTGGGTCGACGCCGACGCGGGCACGGCGGAGCTGGCCGTCGGGATAAGGACCTTCTGGATCGACCGCGCCGAAGGCGTGCTCCGCTTCGGCACCGGCGCCGGGATCACCTGGGGCTCCGACCCGGAGCGCGAGTGGGAGGAGACCGAGCTGAAGGCGTCCCGGCTGGTCGCGATAGCGTCGGGCGCTTACGAGTCAGGCGCCCTTGAGGCGAGCGGAAAGGCCACTTCTCGATGAAAATCTGGGTCAACGGCGGGCTGCACGACGCGGAGACCGCCCTGGTCTCCGTACTGGACCACGGACTGACCGTCGGCGACGGCATCTTCGAGACGGTCAAGGCGGTACGCGGCGAGACCTTCGCCCTCACCCTCCACCTGGAGCGCCTCACCCGCTCCGCCCGCGGCCTCGGCCTGCCCGACCCGGACCTCGACGAGGTCCGGCGCGCCTGCGCCGCCGTCCTCGACGCCAACCCGATGGAACTCGGCCGGCTCCGCATCACGTACACCGGCGGCCTCTCGCCGCTCGGCTCGGAGCGCGGCGACGCGGGGACCAGCCTGGTCGTCGGCCTGGGGGAGACCGGCCGCCGCGCCGACTCCACCGCTGTGATCACCGTGCCCTGGACGCGCAACGAGCGCGGCGCCCTCACCGGGCTCAAGACCACCTCGTACGCCGAGAACGTGGTCGCCCTCGCCCGGGCGCGCGAGCAGGGCGGCTCCGAGGCGCTCTTCGCCAACACGGTGGGGCAGCTCTGCGAAGGCACCGGCTCCAACGTCTTCGTCGTGGTCGACGGCCGGATCCTCACCCCGCCCGTCTCCTCCGGCTGCCTCGCGGGCATCACCCGCGCCCTGACCGTCGCGTGGACCGGTGCGCAGGAGGCCGATCTGCCGCTGGACGTCCTGGAGAGCGCCGACGAGATCTTCCTGACCTCGACGCTCCGCGACGTCCAGGCCGTGCACCGCGTCGACGGACGCGAGCTGTCGCCGGCCCCCGGCCCGGTCACCGCCAAGGCCATGCGGATCTTCGACGAGCACGCCGCGCGGGACCGGGATCCGCGCCTCGGGTAGCCGCCTCGCGCAAAACCTGATGACGGACGGCCTCCGGGTGGGTAGAACACGACTGATGACCACCACCCTGCGGCCGGCCGAGCCGCTTCAGCAGACGCCCGACGGCGGCCGTTCCCGTACTTACGACGTGTGTGTGAACAGCCGCCGCGTCGGTTCCGTGCACCTCTCCACCGACCCCGGCTTCGGCGCCGCCTCCGGCGTGATCAGCCGCCTCGGGGTCCACGAGCCGGACCGGGGGCGGGGCCGCGCCACGGTCGCGGCGCTGGCCTCCGAGGAGGTGCTGCGGGGCTGGGGCTGCGTCGAGGTCCAGGTCTCCGTGCCCGCCGACGCCGGACCGGCGCTGCGGATGGCCCGCTCGCTCGGCTACACCGAGCGCAGCCGGAACATGGTCAAGGAGCTGCCCGCCGAGCCGCCGGCCCTGCCGGAGGGCGTCGAGGTGCGGCCGATGACCGGGGCCGAGTACACGGAGTGGGAGGCGCGGGCCAAGGAGGGCTTCGCGCGGAGCTGGATCGACCGCGGGGTGCCCGAGGAGCAGGCCCGCGCCAAGGCCGAGAGCAGCCACGCGCGGTACCTTCCCGAAGGCCTCGCCACGCCGGGGGTCGCGATCCACGTGGTCGTCCGGGACGGACGGCCCGCCGGGTTCCTGTGGACCGGCCGGATCGAGCTCGAGGAGGGCCGCCGGGCCGCCTTCGTGTACGACATCGAGGTCGAGGAGGCGCACCGCGGCCACGGCTACGGGCGGGCGCTGATGCTGCTCGCCGAGCGGGTCGCGCGGGAGGCCGGGGAGACCCTGCTCGGACTGCACGTCTTCGCGGGCAACACCCCGGCGATCCGGCTCTACGAGTCGCTGGGCTACCGCACGACCTACGTCAACAGCGCGAAGGCGCTGCGGTAGGGGAGGGCGGCGGGCCGCGGCCGGAGCTCCGGGCCCGCGGCCCTCAGCCCGCCAGGAGGCGGTCGGCGATCTCCTCGATGCGCCCGCGCAGACCGTCCTGGCTCTGGCCGCCGTCCAGCCGCACGCCGTCGACGACATAGGTCGGGGTGCCGGTGACCTTGATCGCCTTGCCCTCGGCCTCGTCCGCGTCGACGGTCAGGAGGTGCCGGCCGTCGATCAGCGCCGTGTCGAACTCCTCGGCGTCCAGGCCGAGTTCCGAGGCGACCTCCATGAGCACCGGCTCGCCCCGCTCGCCCAGCTCCGCCGTCCTGGCGAGCAGCGCCTCCGCGTACGCCCAGCCCTTGCCCTGCTCGAAGGCCTCCTCGGCGGCCTGCGCGGCGGCGTACGCGTGCTTGTGCTTCGCGAGCGGGAAGTGCCGCAGCTGTACGTCGAGCCGGTCGCCGTACTTCTCGCGGAGCGCGCGGACGTCGTCGAGGGCCTGGAAGCAGTCGGGGCACTGGAGGTCGAACCACGCCTCGACGACGACGGGGGAGGCGGGTGCGGTGGTGGAGTCACTCATGACAGCAGTCTCCCTCACCAGGGAGGAGCGGGTGTCTCCCGACGTCTCCCGACCGGGACCTGGGGAGGAGATCCGGGCGGGGCGACCCGGAGATCTCCCTGAGACCGGGCCCGGGACATGGCCGCGGAGGGCCTCGCCGGTGCAGGATGGAAGGGACGTATCACCCGGACCTGGAGGACCGCATGCTCGCCGAGACCATCTGCTCCGCGGTGTCCGTGGCGGGCCTGGGCATCGCCGCGATCACGGCGTACCGGAAGCGATTCCTGTCCGCGGCCCGGATCGCCGCCTACTCCCTGGTGCCGATCGGTCTGGTGATGACGGGCGCCGTCGAATGGCTCGTGGACACGGCGTTCAGTCCGGTCGCCTGGGCCGGCTTCGGTGTCCTGGGCGCCGCCTGGCTGCTCTTCCTGTCCACCCGGGCCGTGGAGCGGCGCCGGGGCGGCCGCAAGGTGACCACCGGAGGGGCGGAGCCGGGTGCGGTGGCCCCGGCGGCGTCGTCGCCCTCGCGTGCCGTGACGGCGAAGCCGCAGACCGGCGTGACGCCGGCCGGAGACGACTTCAGCGACATCGAGGCGATTCTGAAGAAGCACGGAATCTGACCGCTTCTGGCCGTTCCCGTTGCCGTGATCGTCCGGCGATCCACGGGAAGGGGTGAACTCCCCTTGCTGTGAGGCGTGTTCCGGGATTTCCGGGGTCCCGCGTGCGCGATCATCCCCCCGAGATGCTGGATACCTCGCGGGAGACCGTCCCCGCCGCCCCCGATGCCCCTGCCGAAGAGCCGCGCGGCTGTCTGTTCGCGCTCTCCCAGCCCCCGCTGATGATCTTCCTCGGGGTGATCGGCTGTCTGCTGCTCATGGCCGCCGTGCACGATCTCTTCGTCCTGTGACGGCCCCGGCCCGGGGCGCGGCCCCGGCTCAGGGCCCGGTCGGGCGGCGGGCCGCGCCGAAGGACCGGGAGCCGGCCCCGGCGGTGAGGCCGGCTCCGGCCGTGACTCCGGCCGGTGCCTCAGCCCGCGGCCTCCTTGCGGCGCGCCCGGTACGCGGCCACGTGCAGGCGGTTGCCGCAGGTGCGGCTGTCGCAGTAGCGGCGCGAGCGGTTGCGGGAGAGGTCGACGAAGGCCCGGCCGCAGTCCGGCGCCTCGCAGCGCCGCAGCCGCTCCTGCTCGCCCGCCACCACGATGAACGCCAGCGCCATGCCGCAGTCGGCCGCGAGGTGGTCGGCCACCGAGGCGCCCGGCGCGAAGTAGTGCACGTGCCAGTCGTAGCCGTCGTGGTCGGTGAGCTGGGGCGTGGTCCCCGCACCCGCCACCAGCTGGTTGATCAGCGGGGCCGCGATCCGGGCCTCAGGCGCGGAGAAGACCGCCGCGAACTTCTCGCGCACCTCGCGCACGGCCCGCAGATCGGCCGCTCCGAGGTCGCCCACGTCGCTGATCTTGTGCGCGCGGACGAAGGTCCGCAGTCCCGGGATGTCCGCGAGCTCGTCGGGCCGGTCGCCCTGCGGCGCGGTGTTCATCAGATCGACGACTGTGTCGAGGGCGATCCGGGTGTCGTGGGGGATCAGCACGATTCGCTCCCTGGCCGGCCGCGGGCGGGCGCCCGCGGAATGGCGCTGACTTTAGCGCGACCGGGAAAAGGACAACGGCGCCCACCACCGCGCCGGCTGCGCGGTGGGGAGCGCCGGTGTCGTGCCTATGTGGCTGCCCGCGCGGCGCCGTCGCCCCGAGTCGGACGGCGCCGTGCGGCTCTCGGCCTGGCTCAGCTGTCGGCCAGGATGTGGGAGAGCTCCGTATCGAGATCGAAGTGCCGGTGCTCGGTGCCCGGTGGCACGGCGGCGTCGGTCCGCTTCAGGAACGACTCCAGGGCCCTCGCCGGGGCCTCGAGCAGGGCTTCTCCCTCGGGGGAGCTCAACGCGATGCAGACGACTCCCTGACCGTGACTCCGGGACGGCCAGACGCGGACGTCGCCCGTGCCGGTGGGCCGGTGCAGCCCCTCGGCGAGAAGGTCGCGGGCGAAGACCCACTCGACCGTCTCCTCGGCTCCGGTGTGGAAGGTGGCGTGCACGGCATAGGGATCGGCCGTGTCATACCGCAGGCCCGCGGGTACAGGCAGTGAGGACTCGCTCGACACAACGAGGCGCAGGTGCAGCTCGCAGCTGACCGTGGTGTTCATAAGCGCCAGGGCCTTTCGCTCAGTGTGCGCTCGGGGATTCGCACGTCGGCGAAATCGACATGCCACCTCAGGTGCCGTTGTAAACCCCTCTGTCGGTTTTGTGATCGTTCAGGTAGCTCGTTCGGGGGCGTGTGACCTGCGGTAATACGACCATTCCGGTGAGCGCTCCGCGTCCGGTAAGTTGGGGACCATGAATGCGGAGAGTGACGAGCGCACCGGGGAGTCCGCAGACGGCCAGGAAGCCGAACTGGGATCCCGCGCACCGGAGTTCATCAAGTCCCGACGAGGACTCCATCTGAGCTGGCAGGTCGGCGTCTTCATCGTGGGACTCGCCGTGGTCGGCGCCGGAGTGGTCATGCTGCCGCTCCCGGGTCCCGGCTGGCTGGTCATCTTCGGCGGCATGGCGATCTGGGCGACCGAGTTCGTCTGGGCGCAGCTGGTGCTCCGCTGGACCAAGCGCAAGGTCACGGAGGCCGCACAGCGCGCGCTCGACCCCAAGGTCCGCCGCAGGAACATCATCCTCACCACCGTCGGGCTGGTGATCATCGCCGCCCTGCTCGGCGTCTACCTGTGGAAGTTCGGCTTCGTCATGCCGTGGAAGATCGACGAGTGACCTGGGGATGGTGCGGGAGCCCCGCTGACATGCGGTAATGTTTGCGGTGCACCGGGGCGATTAGCTCAGTGGGAGAGCACTTCGTTCACACCGAAGGGGTCACTGGTTCGAACCCAGTATCGCCCACCACCCGGTCCGAAGGCCCGAGACGGAACACCGTCTCGGGCCTTCGGCGTACCCCGTCCGTCACCGCATCCGGGCGACCCTGTCCCGGAGCCGCCGGGCGTCCCGCAGCCGCTGCTCGTACGTGGCGCCCACCGCGAGCAGCAGGAGCCCGGCGAGGGCCGGCGGCAGCCAGCGCGGCAGCGCGCCCACCGCCTGCACCACGTACGGCGCCAGCTCGTGCAGCCCGTCCAGGGCGAGGACCGAGCCGCCCAGGACCAGCAGCGCCTGCAGCCGGAACCGTGCGCCGAGCAGGGTCACGACCAGGGCGGCGACCCCCAGGGCCAGCGGCCGCGGCCACTCCGGGTCAGTCCAGGCCGCGAGGAGGCTCGGCAGCAGCGTCGCCGCGAGACCCGGTCCGTACGCCGTCCAGGACGAGGCGTCCCGGTCCCGGCGCCGCCGCAGGAAGCCGACGACGAGGGCCGGCACGGTCACCGGCAGGGTGTACGCCTCCGGGGTCGCCACCTCCCACACCGCGAGCCGCACCCAGGTGGCCAGCAGGAACAGCACCGCCGCCGTCCACGAGGCGAACCGCCGCCGCTCGGGCCGCACGGCCGTGGCCGCCGCGATCACCCCGCCGAGGGCCAGGGCGAGCGCCAGGAACGCGGGCCGGGACGCGGCGAGCGCGAACGCCGGCAGCGCCACGACCGCACCGGTGATCTCGACCGGCAGGGCCACCGGGCGGGCCTTCGCGCCGACCGCGGCCGTCGCGCCCGGGACGAGCAGCAGGGCGAGCGCCGTCCAGTGGTCCTCCCACCCGGCGGCGGCCGCCACCGCGACCACGAGACCGGTCGCGGTGAGCACCGCGGCGCAGGCGGCGACCACCCGGCGCGCCCCGGTGCCGAGCACCGCCACGCCCGCCAGGAGCACCAGCAGCGCCCCGAGTGCCGCGAACGTGGCCGCCCGCACGTCCAGGGCGAGCGCGACCGCGCTCGGCACGGACACCAGCCCGCAGGCGTAGGCGAGCCACCCCAGGACGGTCCCGGGCTCCGCGGCGGGAGCCTGAGGACGTGGCCGGGAGGGCGCCCACGGGCCCCAGGGGGCACCGGGAGCACCAGAGGCACCAGCGGCAGCGGCGGGCTCGGCCTGCGGAGTGCCGGGGTCTTCGGACGGTTCCGGGCGGCGGAGGCCGCGCGTCAGCGGGCCGGGGCGGACGGCGGACGCGAGCGCCGCCGCGATCGTGAGGAGCTGGAGGGCCAGGGTCGCCGCGTACGGCAGGCCGAGGGAGACCGGCAGCGCCGTGAGCAGCGCCCAGACCAGGGCGAGGGCGACGCAGCGGGCCCACAGCCGGGGGACGGCCGCGAGGACGGCGGCGGCCGCCGCCAGGACGAGGACGGCCGTCCCCGGGAACGAGGTCAGCGCCCGGTCGGCGTGCTCGCCGGACCACACCTCGGTCGTCCGGGCCATCGGCCCGAGGAGCCCGACCGCGACCGGCGGCAGCGCCCAGACGACCCCCAGCGCCGCGACTCCGGCACCCGCGCAGGCGAGCCCGAGCCGGACGCCGACCGGCAGTCGCCCGCCCGCCCCGGCGGCTCCGTCGTCACCGGCCGGGGACGTGGCCGGGGACGGAGCCGACGGGGCCGCGGACGGACGCCACACCGACACCAGAGCCAGGCCGCACAGGGCGTACACCGGCACGGTCCAGTCCGCAGGGACGGCCGGGCGGAGCAGACCGCCCGCCGCCGCGACCGCCGCGAGGCCGGCGACGGCCGAGGCCGCCACCGCGAGGGAGGGCAGCCGCCGGGCCGCGTACAGGGTCAGCGCCGCGGACGCCAGGAGCAGCGCGGCGCCGCTCCACGGCGAGGTCAGCGAGAGCCAGCCGCCCGTCAGGAGCGCCCAGCCGCCCAGGCCCGTCGCGCCGACGGCCGCCGTGATCCGGACCGCCGCCGGACGGGTCCACAGGATCAGCGCGCCGTCCGCCGCGGCCGTCACGAGCGCCGCCCACGCGAAGGCCGTCGGGCCGCCCCCGGCCGCGAGTACCCCGAGCGGCAGCGGCAGCTGCCCCGCGACCACCGCCGCCGGCAGCGGGATCCGCAGCCGGGACAGAGCCGAGCCGTACGCCGTCCACACGCCCGCGAGGACCGCGGCGGCCACCGCCGTGTACCCCGCGCCGTCCGTCTCCGGCAGGGCCACCCGGTGCAGCGCGTACGCGTCGAGCACCATCAGCACCAGACCCAGCGCCGCCACCGACTCGGCCGTCGACGCCAGGCCCCGGCGCAGCAGCGCCACCGGCACCGCCAGCGCGGCCGACGTGACCGCGAACAGCACGACCGAACGGCCGCCGATCCCCATCGAGCCCCAGCTCACCAGCGTGAACGCGATCGCCGCGATCGTCAGCAGCGTGCCGCCGAGCGTCAGCAGCACGTTCTGCGCGCTCCGCGGCGTCGAGTCCGCCACCGGCGGGCGCGGGCCGGCGGCCGCCGGACGGGCGCCGGGCGCCGGGGGGAAGGGGGCGGGCGCCGTCGGCGCGTACAGCACCCGGAGCAGCCAGGCCCGCCGAGCCAGCAACTGGGACCGGCGGGCGTCGAGTCGGGCCAGCTCACGGTCGACGAGCACGAGCTCGTCCGCGGGCGGCAGGGAGTTGTCCATGACCGGAGTGTGGCCCCCGCCACACCGGGCGGGAATGCGTCCGGATACTCATCTTCCGGCTCCCGCGCGTCTGAGTACGTCCACACTGGGGGCATGGACTGGTGCCGGTACCGCTTCCGCAGCGTCTGGCGGCTCGCCGCCCCGCCCGACGCCGTCTACGCCGTCCTGGAGCGCGCCGAGGAGTACCCGCGCTGGTGGCCCCAGGTCCGCGAGGTCGTCTCCGTCGACGACACCACCGGCACCGCCCGCTTCCGCTCCCTGCTCCCGTACGACCTCGTCGTCACCGCCCGCGCCCTGCGCCGCGACCCCGCGGCACGGGTCCTGGAGGTCGGGCTCGGCGGCGACCTGGAGGGCTGGGCCCGCTGGACCGTGACCCCGGAAGGCACCGGCACCCACGCCCTGTACGAGCAGGAGGTCGAGGTCCGCGCCCGGCTGCTGCGCGCCCTCGCCGTCCCCGGGCGGCCCGTCTTCCGCGCCAACCACGCCCTGATGATGCGGGGAGGGCGGCGGGGGATCGAAGCTCTGCTGAAGGGGCCGCCCGAAGACCGCCGATGAGGGGTGCCCGCCGGCGCCGGGCGGGCGGTTTGAACGAAGGGCTTGAAGGCCTGTATGGTTCAACCCGTTCCCGGGCGATTAGCTCAGCGGGAGAGCACTTCGTTCACACCGAAGGGGTCACTGGTTCGATCCCAGTATCGCCCACCGGGTAGAGGCCGGTCCGTCGAAAGACGGACCGGCCTCTGTCATGTTCCGGGCCGCCGGGCCCGGTTCAGGCCGCCGTGCCCAGCTCCGGCCGCAGCGGCCACGACGGGTCCACCGTCTCCGGCGTCCCCTGCCGGGTGAACCACGCCTGGAGGCCCCGCGCCTGAGCCGCGTGCCACACCCCCTGCAGCGTGTGCAGCTCCGCCGGCGTCAGCCGCTCCAGCCGCGACGAGAAACGCCGCGCCACCGCCCGTACGACATCGAGCGCCGCCGTCGCGTCCGCCGCCGCGTCGTGCGCGCCCGCCAGCTCCACCTCGTAGTGCGCGCACAGGTCCGTGAGCGTACGGCGGCCCTTCCGGTAGCGGTCCAGGTGCTTGTCCAGGACCCGCGGGTCGAGGACGACCAGCGGGGTGGCCCCCAGATAGGCGCCGAGCGAGGACGCCCGGTGCCTGCGCAGCTCGCGGTCGAGGATCGTCAGGTCGAACGGCGCGTTCATCACCACCAGCGGACGCCCCGCCGCGCTCTGCTCCGCCAGCGCCCGCGCCAGCTCCTCCATCACCGGAGCCGGCCAGCGGCCGTTCCGCTGGAGGTGATCGTCCGTCAGCCCGTGCACGGCGGTGGCCCCCTCGGGCACCGGTATGCCCGGATTGACCAGCCACCGCGTCACCCGCGGCCGCGCCCCCACCGTGTCCTGCACGACGAGGGCGGCGGACACGATCCGGTCGCCTTCGACGTCAACTCCCGTGGTCTCCGTGTCGAAAGCGGCCAGGGGCCCTTCGTACCAATGCATCGTCATCCCTGAACTCCTCGCACACGTGCGGCAGATGGCCGACCCCCTGCCCCGAAACGGTGATACCCGGACTGTTTGCGTCGTACGCGGACCGGTCACAACAGAAGGGACGGGGAAGGAAAACGACATGGCGCTCGCCCAGCCCGAGTCGGGAGGGCTGCCGCCCCAGCGGCTGGCACCGACGCGCGGCTCACTCGCCACCACCGCCTGCATGGAGACCCTCCAGGTGGGATACCTGCACGCCGTCGCCGCCGCGGCCGGCTGCTCGCTGTCCCAGCCCTTTCCGGACAACGGCATCGACTGGCACGTGAGCCACGGCTCGCCCGGCCACACGGTCGACGACGAGGTCACCATCAAGGTGCAGCTCAAGTGCACCTACCAGATACCGCCGCGCCCGCCCGGGAAGACCTTCTCGTTCACCCTCGACAACGACCACCTGGTGAAGCTCGCCAGGACCCCGGTGTCCGTGCACAAGATCCTCGTCGTGATGCTCGTCCCGAGGTCACAGGAGGACTGGCTGAGAGCGAGCCACGACCGGCTCGACCTGCGGCACTGCTGCTACTGGATCAACCTGGCCGGACACCCGGTCACGGGACAGCGCCGGACCACCGTGCGCGTACCGACGGCACGGATCTTCGACGACCGGGCGCTCTGCGAGATCATGACCCGGGTCGGCGTGGGAGGGAGACCTTGATGCACCGACCGATCGACGAACCGGGGTTCGGGGACGAGGGGAGCGGGGCCGGACACGGCCCCGTCTCCGTTCCTCCGCCCTACCGCCCCCATCCGGTGCCCGGGGACGTCCCCGGGCACTGGACCGGGGTCCCGGCCCCGCCCACCGGCCCCTGGGCCGACACCCAGGGCACACCCGATCCCGGCAGGGTCGACCCGCGCGTCCTCGGCGCCCTGCTGGCCCGCCACGGCTGGCGGCGGCGGGGCGGGGCGGCCGGGCGCTACAGCCGCTGGACCCCGCCCGGCAGCGGCACCGGCACCAGCCTGCTCGTACCGGAGAGCCGTGCCTTCCCGGACTGCGAGGACCTGCTCGGCGAGGCGCTCACCGCCCTCGCCCGCAGCGCCACGCCCTCCGCCCGCGAGGTCCTCACCGGCCTCGCCGTGCCCAGCGACGAGATCCGCTGGTGGCGCGACGTGCCCCCGGGCCCGGCCGGCACCGTCCCCTGGACCGTGCAGGAACAGCTCAGGTCCGCCGCCCGCCAGCTCCTCCTCGCCGGCGCCCTCGCCGTACGGGGCAGGGCCGGCTACTACGGGGCCCGGCACCGGCGCCCCGCCCAGGCCTCCCTGGAGACCGTCGTCGTCGGCGCGGCACCCGGCGGGCGCGGGCTCACCGCCTTCCTGCCCGTGGCACCGGGCCGCCCCATCGCCGTCCGGCTCTACCACGCCCTCCACGCGGCCCGGGAGGCCACCGACTACCAGCGGACCACCGGCGGCATGGAGGCCTTCGACACGGCCGTCGAGGCCGGCGTCAGCCGCGAACTCACCGAGGCGCTCGTGGCGCTGGTGCGGGGCACCGAGGGAGCCAGGATCGCCCTGGAGTGGGCCCCGTCCGCCGGGGCGCCCGCGGGCTGCGCCGCCCGGCCCGAACCGGTCGAGTTCTCGCCCGGCGACCTGCCCGCGCTGCGCGAGGCCGGCGCCCGCTACCTGACCGACGAGCCCTCCGTACCCGTCCGGCTGACCGGAGCCGTCGTCCGCATGCGCCGCTCCGGGCCGCGCGGCGAGGGGACCGTACGGCTCCGGGTGCTCGGCGGGGCGGAGGTCCCGCACGTCCGGGTCAGCCTCGACGAGGAGGCGTACCGCACCGCCGGGCACGCCCATCTCGTCGGGCTCCCGATCCGGGTGGTGGGCCGGCTGGAGAGCCGGGGCGGCTTCCGCCGCCTCACGGACGCCTCCGGGGTCGTCCCCGTCCACGTCGACGAGACGGAACGGGACCGGCTGATGAAGTCGCTCCAGGGGAACATGGGGGACGCGGACTTCTTCGACGAGGAGTGCGGGCCGGACGAGGGGTGACGCACGCGACGGGGCCGGCGGGCCGGAAACCCTCCCGCGGGCCGCCCGCCGGGCGGGAAACCGTTTCGCGGGCGGCCCGGCCGCCTCGGTAGGATCGGCCGTGCGCGGCACCTCGTACCTGTCGCGCACCGCCGGCGCCGGCACCTCGTGTCTGCTTGCGCCCCTATGTACGGAGTACCCGTGTCTGAAGTCCGTGTGACCGTCCAGTCCGCCTCGGAACCTGAGGAGAGGGCGGTGAGCGCGGGCACCACCGCCGGCGCCCTGTTCGCCGACGACCGCACCATCATCGCCGCCCGCGTGGCCGGCGAGCTGAAGGACCTGTCGTACGAGCTCGCCGACGGCGATGTCGTCGAGGGCGTGGAGATCTCCTCCCCCGACGGTCTCGACATCCTGCGCCACTCGACCGCGCACGTCATGGCCCAGGCCGTGCAGGAGCTCTTCCCCGAGGCCAAGCTGGGCATCGGCCCGCCGGTCCGGGACGGCTTCTACTACGACTTCGACGTCGAGAAGCCCTTCACTCCCGAGGACCTCAAGGTCATCGAGAAGAAGATGCAGGAGATCCAGAAGCGCGGCCAGCGGTTCGCCCGCCGCGTGGTGACCGACGAGGACGCCCGCGCCGAGCTGGCGGACGAGCCGTACAAGCTGGAGCTCATCGGCATCAAGGGCTCCGCGTCGACCGACGACGGCGCGAACGTCGAGGTGGGCGGCGGCGAGCTGACCATCTACGACAACATCGACGCCAAGACCGGCGACCTGTGCTGGAAGGACCTCTGCCGCGGTCCCCACCTGCCCACCACCCGGAACATCCCGGCGTTCAAGCTCATGCGCAACGCCGCCGCCTACTGGCGCGGCAGCGAGAAGAACCCGATGCTCCAGCGCATCTACGGCACCGCCTGGCCGTCGAAGGACGAGCTGAAGGCCCACCTCGACTTCCTCGCCGAGGCCGAGAAGCGCGACCACCGCAAGCTGGGCAACGAGCTCGACCTCTTCTCCGTCCCGGACGAGATCGGCTCCGGCCTCGCCGTCTTCCACCCCAAGGGCGGCATCATCCGCCGGGTCATGGAGGACTACTCGCGCAAGCGCCACGAGGAGGAGGGCTACGAGTTCGTCTACTCGCCGCACGCCACCAAGGGCAAGCTGTTCGAGAAGTCGGGCCACCTCGACTGGTACGCCGAGGGCATGTACCCCCCCATGCAGCTCGACGAGGGCGTGGACTACTACCTCAAGCCCATGAACTGCCCGATGCACAACCTGATCTTCGACGCGCGCGGCCGTTCGTACCGTGAACTCCCGCTGCGCCTGTTCGAGTTCGGCACCGTGTACCGGTACGAGAAGTCGGGCGTCGTGCACGGCCTGACCCGGGCCCGCGGCTTCACCCAGGATGACGCGCACATCTACTGCACCAAGGAGCAGATGGCGGAGGAGCTCGACAAGACCCTCACCTTCGTCCTGAACCTGCTGCGCGACTACGGTCTGACCGACTTCTACCTGGAGCTGTCCACCAAGGACCCGGAGAAGTTCGTCGGCTCGGACGAGGTCTGGGAGGAGGCCACCGCGGTCCTCCAGCAGGTCGCCGAGAAGCAGGGCCTCCCGCTGACCCCCGACCCGGGCGGCGCCGCGTTCTACGGCCCGAAGATCTCGGTGCAGGCGCGCGACGCCATCGGCCGCACCTGGCAGATGTCGACCGTGCAGCTCGACTTCAACCTGCCGGAGCGCTTCGACCTGGAGTACACCGCCCCGGACGGCACCAAGCAGCGCCCGGTCATGATCCACCGCGCCCTGTTCGGCTCGATCGAGCGCTTCTTCGCCGTGCTCCTCGAGCACTACGCGGGCGCGATGCCGCCGTGGCTGGCCCCCGTCCAGGCGACCGGCATCCCGATCGGCGACGCGCACGTCGACTACCTGCACGAGTTCGCCGCCAAGGCGAAGAAGCAGGGTCTGCGGGTGGACGTCGACTCGTCCTCGGACCGGATGCAGAAGAAGATCCGCAACGCGCAGAAGCAGAAGGTCCCGTTCATGATCATCGCGGGTGACGAGGACATGGCCGCCGGCGCCGTCTCCTTCCGCTACCGCGACGGTTCGCAGGAGAACGGCATCCCCGTCGACGAGGCCATCGCCAAGATCGCCAAGATCGTCGAGGACCGCGTCCAGGTCTGATCCGCCGGTCGTACGGAGTCAGGAGGCCCCCGGGTTGTCGCCCGGGGGCCTCTCCTCGTCCTCCCGTCTGAACGTCTGGATCAGCCAGGACGAGAACGAACCCGTGACGGCCCCGATCAGGGCGACTCCGCACGCCATCATGCCCACCGCGATGAACCGGCCCATCGCGGTCACCGGGGTCACGTCCCCGTATCCCACCGTCGTCAGCGTCTCGGCGGCCCACCACAGGGCGTCGCCGAAGGTACGGATCGTGGCCCCCGGGACACCGCGCTCGTGCTGGTAGACGGCGAGCGCGCCCGCGAAGCCGAGCAGCGCGACCGTGAGGCTGGAGTACGCCATGACGCGGGCGTAGAGGGTCAGGCGCGGCTTGTCGTGGCGGCGCTGGATCTGCTCATAGATCTTCACCATCTGCAGCGGCCGCAGCAGCGGCAGCAGCAGCACGACGGTGCCCAGGAGATGCGCCCGGAGGAACCGCAGGGGGCCGAGGCCGCTGAGCCGGAGCCGTACCACGTAGTCGAGGACGAAGACGCCCCACGACCCGAGCGTGACCGCGAGGCAGAGGTCCAGCCAGACCTGGTCCATGCCGTGGGCGAGCACCCGCACCGTGTACCCGGCGAGGAAGAGCAGAGCCGCCACCGCGAGCGGCTTCTCCATGCGACGGTCCCAGCGCTCCTGCTTCTCCGGTCTCACGTCCATCGGATCAGCATGGCCGCTGCATGGATCTTCCGCCCCGGCGACACGTTCCGAACGGGCGACGCAATATGCTGCACAGCATGACGACTGAGCCGGAGCAGCAGATCGGAGTCGGGACGCAGGACGCGTTCCAGCGCCTGTGGACGCCTCACCGGATGGCGTACATCCAGGGCGAGAACAAGCCGACCGGGCCGGGCGCCGAGGACGGCTGTCCGTTCTGCTCGATCCCGGCGAAGTCGGACGAGGACGGTCTGGTGATCGCCCGGGGCGACAGCGTGTACGCGGTCCTCAACCTGTACCCGTACAACGGCGGTCACCTCATGGTCGTCCCCTACCGCCACGTCGCCGACTACACCGATCTGGACGCGGCGGAGACGGCGGAGCTCGCCGACTTCACCAAGCGCGCCATGGTCGCGCTGCGGGCGGCCTCCGGCGCGCACGGCTTCAACATCGGCATGAACCAGGGCGCCGTCGCGGGCGCCGGCATCGCCGCCCACCTGCACCAGCACGTGGTGCCGCGCTGGGGCGGCGACACCAACTTCATGCCGGTCGTCGGGCACACCAAGGTGCTGCCGCAGCTCCTCGCGGACACCCGGAAGATGCTGGCCGACGCCTGGCCCGCCACCGTCTGATCCGTACGGCGAAGGGCCCGGGCCCTTCGCCGTACGCGAGGCCACGGCCGCGGCGCGCGACCTCGCGTACGGTCCGTCACGCGTCGTAGACGTCGGCCTTCTTGGGGCCGGGCTCCTGGATGCCGCCGCTGAGGACCAGCGAGCGGTTGGTGAAGCGCTCGGTGTCCACGTTGTGCTCGTCGAGGAACTTGAGGGTCGCGGAGTGCACCGCGCGCAGCACCGGCGTCGCCATCCTTATGGCGTCGTCGGCCATGAAGCGGTTCTTCCAGAGCGGACCCGCCCAGACGTGCCGCAGGCCGAAGGGCTCGGGCAGGACCATCTTGCCGCCGAGGAACTCCAGGACCGGCGGGTACCAGGTGAGCGGGGCGCGCACCGCCAGCCGGACGATGTCGTCGGTGGTGAGCAGCGGCTGCTGGATCGACTTCGTCTCCCAGAAGCGGACGGTCTTCGAGACCTCCTTGGTCTTGGCCGCGGGCTTCGTGCCGAACAGGCCGTGCACGGGGCCCAGCGCGTGCCCGGTCACCTCGATCCTGAGCGTGTGGTGCAGCGAGGTCACCGTGACCATCATCGTGAGGACGAGGTTCCCGTCCCAGAGGGTGAACTGGACGCCGAGGTAGTGGCGATTGCCCGCGCCGAACTGCTGGTCGTTGCAGATGCGCTGTATCTCGTGCGGCTTGACCTGGAAGTGGACGATGTTGTCGCCCTCGGGGCGGGTGACGGAGTCGGCGCCCTCGCCGACCGCCGAGACGACCCAGTGCTTCACCGTCGGCTTCGGGAAGCCGGTCTTGAGCGAGCCCCGCTCCAGCAGGGTGAGCTGGTCGTGGATCTTGCGGATGACGTCCCAGGCGCGGAAGTCGTGGATCTCCCGGCCGGCCACGGGGACGAGCTCCTCGGCGAGGGTCCAGCTGCCCCAGCGGGTGCCCAGCCCGAGGATGCCCTTGGGCCCGGCGTAGAACGCGATGTTGGACTGCTGCTCCGCCGAGAGCTTCTCCAGGTTCAGCCGGAGGTCCTCGGCCGACTTCTCGCCGGGGTCCTGCGGAACGGACTTCGGCACCTGCGGGCCGGCGCCGCCGCCGCTGAGCAGACCCGCCCAGCGCTCCCGCAGGTCGACGGCGGACCGGTCGCAGATCCGCCGGGCCAGGAGCCAGCCGATGACGGGGGCCACGAGCATGGCGCGCAGGTAGTTCGGCAGGATCCCGTCGAGCGGCAGCTTGAGCAGCACGAGCGCCGCGAAGATCCCCGCCCCCCACAGCAGGACGGTGCCGAGGACGCTCGTCCGCTTGTTGTCGGAGCCGGCGACAAGCCGGCGCAGCTGGATGACACCGAGCCACAGCAGCAGGCCGGGCAGGAAGAGGACACCGCAGACGAAGGTGATCAGAGTGAGCTTGGTGTCCCGCTGCCGGCGGATGTGGGTGGCCGCGAGGCAGTGCTCGACGACCGGCTGCGGCTCGGCGCCGAACGACTGGATCAGGGCGCCCCGGCCGCCGCCGAGCATGCGGACCTGGACCGCCCGGGAGAAGGCCTCACCCAGGTCGGGACGGAAGAGCTTCTCCCACTTCCCGGCCTTGAGGGTCGTCTTGTAGAGCTCGTTGTCCGCTTCCTGAATCGTCTTCAGTTCGCTGTCCCGGTAGGCGGCGGACGCGAGCGCGTTCGTCGCGCCCGTACCGCCTCCCGTACCCGTGAGGGGGACCTGCGCCCCGGGTCCGAAGCCATCGATCGACACTGCCGCCCCCATCGCCGCGGTTACCTGTGCGGGCTGTTCCCAACTGCCGCGCCCCGCACACCTTCTGAGCTGGGCACCACAGCGTAACCGGGTACCGTCGTGTGCGTCACCGCCTGTGGATGTCGAGGCCGAATGACGTTCGCCCGACCGGTGCCGGGCGAACGTCCACCGCGGCCGCTCCGCGCCGCTCCGCCGTCACCCCCCCCTCAACCGGGGGCTCTTTCAGGCCTGTTCGCGGACCTTCTCGGCGAGGTGCGGGGGCATCGGCTCGTGCCGGGCGTACGCGCGGTCGAACCGGCCCGTGCCGTGCGACACGGAGCGCAGGTCGATCGCGTACCGCCCGATCTCGATCTCCGGCACCTCGGCCCGGACCATGGTCCGCCCGGGGCCGGCCTGGTCGGTGCCGACGACCCGGCCCCGGCGACCCGACAGATCGCTCATCACGGGACCGACGTACTCGTCGGGCACCAGGACCTGGACCTCGGCGACCGGCTCCAGGAGGTGGACGGCGACCTCGGCCGCCGCCTCGCGCAGCGCGAGCGCCCCGGCCGTCTGGAACGCGGCGTCGGAGGAGTCCACCGAGTGGGCCTTGCCGTCCCTGAGGGTGACCCGGATGTCGACGAGGGGATAGCCGGCCGCGACACCGCGCGCGGCCTGGGCCCGCACGCCCTTCTCGACGGAGGTGATGAACTGCCGGGGGACCGCGCCGCCGACGACCTTGTCGACGAACTCGATGCCGCTGCCCGCCGGGAGCGGCTCCACCTCGATCTCGCAGATGGCGTACTGGCCGTGGCCGCCGGACTGCTTGACGTGCCGGCCCCGGCCCGCGGAGGCGCCGCCGAAGGTCTCGCGCAGCGACACCTTGTAGGGCACGGCGTCGACCTGGACGCCGTACCGGCCGCGGAGGCGTTCGAGGACGACGTCCTGGTGGGCCTCGCCCAGGCACCACAGGACCACCTGCCGGGTGTCCTGGTTGTGTTCGAGGCGCAGCGTGGGGTCCTCGGCGACCAGCCGGGCCAGGCCCTGCGAGAGCCGGTCCTCGTCGGCCTTGCCGTGGGCCTGGACGGCCAGCGGGAGCAGCGGCTCCGGCATGCTCCAGGGCTCCATCAGCAGCGGATCGTCCTTCGCGGAGATCGTGTCGCCGGTCTCGGCGCGGCCCAGCCGGGCCACACAGGCCAGGTCCCCGGCGATGCAGTGCGCCATGGGCCGCTGCTGCTTGCCGAAGGGAGAGGTGAGGCCGCCGATCCGCTCGTCGACGTCGTGGTCCTCGTGCCCCCGGTCGGCGAGGCCGTGACCGGAGACGTGGACGGTCTCGTCGGGGCGCAGGGTGCCGGAGAAGACGCGGACGAGGGAGACCCGGCCCACGTAGGGGTCGGCGGCGGTCTTCACGACCTCGGCGACGAGGGGGCCGTCGGGGTCGCAGGCGATCGGCGGGCGGGGCCGCCCGTCCGGGGTGGTCACGGCGGGCGGTTCGTGTTCCAGGGGGGAGGGGAAGCCGCCGGTGATGAGCTCGAGGAGTTCGACGGTGCCCAGGCCCTGCGTACCGCCGTCGGCGGCGGGCGCGGCCGCGAGCACCGGGTGGAAGGCGCCCCGGGCGACGGCCTTCTCCAGGTCGTCGACGAGCGTCTTCACGTCGATCGGCTCGCCGCCGAGGTAGCGGTCCATCAGGGTCTCGTCCTCGCTCTCGGCGATGATCCCCTCGATCAGCCGGGCCCGGGCCTCGGCGATCAGCTCCCGCTGTCCCTCGTCGGGCGGGTTCTCCTGCCGTACCCCCGTCGAGTAGTCGAAGATCCGCTCCGAGAGCAGGCCGACCAGACCGGTCGCGGGCGCGTGCCCGTCGGCGCCCTCCTCGCCGCGCACCGGGAGGTAGAGGGGCAGGACGGCGTCCGGGTCGTCGTGGCCGAAGAGCGAGGCGCAGACCTCGGTGAGTTCGCCGAAGTCGGTGCGGGCGGTGTCCAGGTGGGTGACGACGATGGCGCGGGGCATGCCGACGGCGGCGCACTCCTCCCAGATCATCCGGGTGGACGCGGCGACCGCGTCGGCCTCCTGGGCGGCCGAGACGACGAAGAGGGCCGCGTCCGCCGCGCGCAGACCGGCCCTCAGCTCCCCGACGAAGTCGGCGTACCCGGGGGTGTCGAGGAGGTTGATCTTGTACCCGTCCCAGCCGAGCGGAACGAGGGAGAGCTGTACGGAGCGATGCTGGCGGTGCTCGATCTCGTCGTAGTCGGAGACGGTGCCCCCGTCCTCGACGCGGCCCGCCCGGTTGAGTGCCCCGGCGGCCTGCGCGAGCGCCTCGACCAGGGTCGTCTTGCCCGATCCGCTGTGGCCGACCAGCACCACGTTCCGTACGGCCGTGGGCCGGTCGGCCGTCAAGGCCCTGCCGGCGGCTCCGGCGGCCGTGTTCGCCTTGTCACCCATGATGTGTGCCTCCCGACTGCTCGCGGCGGGATGCGGGCGCGGGGGAGTGGTGTGTCGCGGTACGGCTCCGGCGGGTGCCCGCGGTGGTCCTTCGAGCTTTGCACCGACGCGGGGAGGCGTCCATACGTCGTACACGGGGAGGGCCCTCGCGGGGGACGCGGACGCGGTGGGGCGGGTGCCGCCCGTGCGCCGGGGCGCGCGTGGCTACGATGGGTGAGCCGGTGGTCGTAGGGGCCGCGCGGCCCACCGAACCTCGGGAAGGCCATGCTGAACAAGTACGCGCGTGCATTTTTTACGCGTGTCCTCACACCGTTCGCCGCGTTTCTGCTCCGCAGGGGCGTCAGCCCCGACGCGGTCACGCTCATCGGCACGGCGGGAGTGATGGCCGGTGCACTGGTCTTCTTCCCGCGCGGGGAGTTCTTCTGGGGCACCATCGTCATCACGCTGTTCGTCTTCTCCGACCTCGTCGACGGCAACATGGCCCGGCAGGCGGGGATCTCCAGCCGCTGGGGCGCCTTCCTCGACTCGACGCTCGACCGGGTCGCCGACGGCGCCATCTTCGGCGGCTTCGCGCTCTGGTACGCGGGCAAGGGCGACGACAACGTGCTGTGCGCCGTGGCGATCTTCTGCCTGGCGAGCGGTCAGGTCGTGTCGTACACGAAGGCCCGAGGCGAATCGATCGGCCTGCCCGTCGCCGTCAACGGCCTGATCGAGCGCGCCGAGCGCCTGGTCATCTCGCTGGTCGCGGCCGGCCTCGCCGGGCTGCACACGTTCGGTGTCCCCGGGGTCGAGATCCTGCTCCCGATCGCGCTGTGGATCGTGGCCGTCGGGAGCGCCGTCACCCTGGGCCAGCGCGTCGTGACCGTACGACGGGAATCGGCCGAGGCTGACGCCGCCGCGGCCGGCGGGAGCGGGGCGACGACGTGAGCACGCTGAAGGACGGCACGTCGAAGGACGGCATGCCCGAGGACGGGACGCCGGAGGGCGCGACGTCGGAGGCCGGGACGCCGGAGGGCGGGACTCGGGAGGGCGGTGCGCCCGGGCACGGCATGTCGACGGCGGCCGGGACGCCGGAGGGCGGCGCGGCTCCGGGCGCCGTGCCCGAGGGCGGCGCGTCCCCCGCGGGCAGCACGCTGAAGGAACGGCTGAGCGACGGCCTGTACGGCGCCGGCTGGGCGACCGTCAAGAAGCTGCCCGAGCCGGTCGCCGCGGGCCTCGGCCGGCGGATCGCCGACCTCACCTGGAAGCGACGGGGCAAGAGCGTCCTGCGCCTCGAGTCCAACCTCGCGCGCGTGGTGCCGGACGCCACACCCGAGCGGCTCGCCGAGCTGTCGAAGGCCGGCATGCGCTCGTACATGCGGTACTGGATGGAGTCCTTCCGGCTGCCGACCTGGAGCAAGGAGCGGGTCGAGCGCGGGATAGACATCCAGGACGTCCACCACCTCCAGGAAGGCCTCGCCGCCGGGCGAGGGGTCGTCCTGGCCCTGCCGCACCTGGCGAACTGGGACCTCGCGGGCGTGTGGGTGACCCGCTGCCTCGGCGTCCCCTTCACCACCGTCGCGGAACGGCTCAAGCCGGAGACGCTGTACGACCGCTTCGTGGCCTACCGCGAGTCCCTCGGCATGGAGGTCCTCCCGCACACCGGCGGCTCCGCCTTCGGCACGCTGGCGCGGCGCCTGCGGGCGGGCGGCCTCGTCTGCCTGGTCGCCGACCGCGACCTGTCCGCGTCCGGCACCGAGGTGACCTTCTTCGGGGACACGGCGCGGATGCCGGCGGGCCCGGCCATCCTCGCCCAGCAGACCGGCGCGCTGCTCCTGCCGGTGACGCTCTGGTACGACGACACAGCGGTCATGCGGGGGCGCATCCACCCGCCGATCGACGTGCCCGAGTCAGGTACGCGGGCCGAGAAGACGTCCGTCATGACACAGGCGCTGGCCGACGCCTTCGCCACCGGCATCGCGGACCACCCGGAGGACTGGCACATGCTGCAACGACTGTGGCTCGCCGACCTGGAGGAACGCCCGGAGCCCGGCGCCGCCGGGACCGCGGGCGCCGAGCGGGGCGGGGAGCGCGGCGAGTGAAGATCGGGATCGTCTGCCCGTACTCGTGGGACGTGCCGGGCGGCGTCCAGTTCCACATCCGCGACCTCGCCGAGCACCTCATCCGGCTCGGCCACGAGGTCTCCGTCCTCGCGCCCGCCGACGACGAGACGCCGCTGCCGCCGTACGTGGTGTCGGCCGGCCGGGCCGTCCCCGTGCCGTACAACGGCTCGGTGGCACGGCTCAACTTCGGCTTCCTCTCGGCGGCGCGGGTGCGCCGCTGGCTGCACGACGGCACCTTCGACGTCGTCCACATCCACGAGCCGACCTCGCCGTCCCTCGGGCTGCTGACCTGCTGGGCGGCGCAGGGGCCGATCGTGGCCACCTTCCACACGTCGAACCCGCGCTCGCGGGCCATGATCGCGGCGTACCCGATCCTCCAGCCCGCGCTGGAGAAGATCAGCGCGCGCATCGCCGTGAGCGAGTACGCGCGGCGCACGCTCGTCGAGCACCTCGGCGGCGACGCCGTCGTCATCCCCAACGGGGTCGACGTGGACTTCTTCGCGCGCGCCGAGCCGAAGAAGGAGTGGCAGGGCGAGACGCTCGGCTTCATCGGGCGCATCGACGAGCCGAGGAAGGGCCTGCCCGTCCTCATGCGGGCGCTGCCCAGGATCCTCACCGAGCGGCCCGGGGCGCGGCTCCTGGTCGCCGGGCGCGGTGACGAGGAGGAGGCGGTGGCCTCGCTGCCCCGGGAGATGCGCTCCCGGGTGGAGTTCCTCGGCATGGTCAGCGACGAGGACAAGGCGCGGCTGCTGCGCAGCGTCGACGTGTACGTGGCGCCCAACACCGGCGGTGAGAGCTTCGGCATCATCCTCGTCGAGGCGCTGTCGGCGGGGGCGCCGGTGCTGGCCTCCGACCTGGACGCGTTCGCGCAGGTCCTGGACCAGGGGGCGGCGGGCGAGCTCTTCACCAACGAGGACGCGGACGCGCTCGCGGACGCGGCGATCCGGCTCCTCGGCGACGAGGAGCGCCGCGCGGAACTGAGCGCGCGGGGGTCGGCGCACGTGCGCCGCTTCGACTGGACGACGGTCGGCGCGGACATCCTGGCGGTGTACGAGACGGTGACGGACGGGGCGGCGGCGGTGGACACGGACGAACGAGTAGGCCTCCGCGCCCGCCTGGGCCTGTAGCCCGGCGCCCGTCGGCGGGCTGAGGCCGCACCCGCCGGCGCCCTGGGAAGCCCGGCCCTTCGGGCCCGGGTCCCTCCGCTGGGGCGGTGCCCACCCCGCCCACCCCGTTGTGGGCATTCGTTCCGCTGGGGCGGAACGGGTGGGCACAACGGAACGGCGCCCCTTGCCGGGCCTAGGCTTCCGCGCCCTGACCCGCACCCCTGTGCACCGCCACTTGGGGTGCGGGTTCAGGCACAAGGGGCGGAGGCGCCGCCGAGGGCGCCGTCCCGTGTGCCCACCCGTCCCGCCCTGCGGGACGATTGCCCACACGGAGAGGTGCGCCGCGGCGTCGATTCCCCGTGCCCGTGGTTGCCGCCACCACCCCCGGGCAGGCTCCGCTCATGATCCTCGTCGACACGCTCGATCTCGGGCACTTCACCCGCCCCGCCGCCGAGTGGGGCGGCCCCCGCCCCCGCGTGGAGCCCGTGCTCGGCTATCTCGTGCGGCACCCCCGCGGCGCGCTCCTCTTCGACACCGGCATGGGCACCGGTTCCGCCGAGACCGATGCCCACTACCGGCCCGTCCGCAAGCCGCTCGCCGTCGGTCCCGGGGACGTGGACACCGTCGTGAACTGCCATCTGCACTTCGATCACATCGGCGGCAACCAGCGCTTCCCCGACACCCCGGTCCTCGTCCAGCGCGCCGAGCTGGCCCTCGCCCGGGCCGGCGGGCACACCATCGACTCGCTGCTGCCCGGCGTCCGGTACGTGGAGCTCGACGGCGAGCACGAGATCGCTCCGGGTGTGCGGATCGTGCCCACTCCCGGCCACACCGAGGGCCACCAGTCGCTCTTCCTCGACCACGGCGACCGGGTGACCGTCCTGGCAGGGCAGGCGTACGACTTCGCCCACGAGTTCGGCACGCCCCGCCTGCCCTGGCTGGACCGGCTCGGCGAACTCGCCGCGGGCCGGCCCGCGCGTGTCCTGTTCGCCCATGACCACGACCTTTGGGAAGGGGCGCTGCCGGCGCCCCGGTAGCCTTTCCGCCCGTGACCGAAACCCTGATCTGGACCGTCGTCGCGCTGATCGTCATCGGCGTCTACCTCAGCTGGACCGCCGGACGGCTCGACCGGCTGCACTCCCGCATCGACGCCGCCCGCGCGGCCCTGGACGCGCAGTTGCTGCGCCGGGCCTCGGTCACCCAGGAGCTGGCCACCTCCGGCGTCCTCGACCCGGCCGCCTCGATCGTGCTGTACGAGGCCGCGCACGCGGCGCGGCAGGCGGAGGAGGACCACCGGGAGGTCGCCGAGAGCGAGTTGAGCCAGGCGCTGCGGGTGGTGTTCGGCGAGCCCGAGCAGGTGGAGCTCGTACGGGAGGCTCCCGGTGGCGAGGAGGCCGCGGAGGAGCTGGCGGCGTCCGTCCGCCGGGTGCCGATGGCCCGCCGTTTCCACAACGACGCCGTCCGGGCCGCCCGTGCCCTGCGCCGCCACCGTACGGTCCGCTGGTTCCGGCTCGCGGGCCACGCGCCCTTCCCGCTGGCCTTCGAAATGGACGACGAGGCGCCTGTGGCCCTTGCCGACCGCCCGGCCTGACGCTCTCAGCCTGCGAAAACGATCCACCGGGTCCACATTGGCCCTTGCTGTGGACTGCATGTGGACTGTTTCCTCGTCCTAGTCGTCAACCCCCGTTGTCACGAGTGAGGTACCCGTGTCCACCACGCCTTCCGTTTCCCCCCAGTCCCCCGAGACCGGCACCGCCCGTGTGAAGCGCGGCATGGCCGAGCAGCTCAAGGGCGGCGTGATCATGGACGTGGTCAACGCCGAGCAGGCGAAGATCGCCGAGGACGCCGGCGCCGTGGCCGTCATGGCCCTGGAGCGGGTCCCCGCGGACATCCGCAAGGACGGCGGCGTGGCCCGCATGTCGGACCCGAACATGATCGAAGAGATCATCGGCGCGGTCTCCATCCCGGTCATGGCCAAGTCCCGCATCGGCCACTTCGTCGAGGCCCAGGTCCTGCAGTCCCTCGGTGTCGACTACATCGACGAGTCCGAGGTCCTCACCCCGGCCGACGAGGTCAACCACTCCGACAAGTGGGCCTTCACGACCCCCTTCGTCTGTGGCGCCACCAACCTGGGCGAGGCCCTCCGCCGTATCGCCGAGGGCGCGGCCATGATCCGCTCCAAGGGTGAGGCCGGCACCGGCAACGTCGTCGAGGCCGTCCGCCACCTGCGCCAGATCAAGAACGAGATCGCCAGGCTGCGCGGCTTCGACAACAACGAGCTGTTCGCCGCCGCCAAGGACCTGCGCGCCCCGTACGAGCTGGTCAAGGAGGTCGCCGAGCTCGGCAAGCTGCCGGTCGTGCTGTTCTCCGCCGGTGGTGTCGCCACCCCCGCCGACGCCGCGCTCATGCGCCAGCTCGGCGCCGAGGGCGTCTTCGTCGGCTCCGGCATCTTCAAGTCGGGCGACCCGGCCAAGCGCGCCGCCGCCATCGTGAAGGCCACCACCTTCTACGACGACCCGAAGATCATCGCGGACGCCTCCCGCAACCTGGGCGAGGCCATGGTCGGCATCAACTGCGACACCCTCCCCGAGTCCGAGCGCTACGCCAACCGCGGCTGGTAATCACTCATGAGCACACCCGTGATCGGTGTCCTGGCACTCCAGGGCGACGTACGGGAGCACCTGATCGCCCTGGCCGCGGCTGACGCCGTGGCCAGGCCGGTCCGGCGCCCCGAAGAGCTGGCCGAGATCGACGGTCTGGTCATCCCCGGCGGGGAGTCCACCACCATCTCCAAGCTGGCCGAGCTGTTCGGCATGGCGGAGCCGCTGCGCAAGCGGATAGCCGCCGGCCTGCCGGTCTACGGCACCTGCGCCGGTCTGATCATGCTCGCCGAGAAGATCCTCGACCCGCGTTCGGGCCAGGAGACCTTCGGCGGCATCGACATGATCGTCCGCCGCAACGCCTTCGGACGTCAGAACGAGTCCTTCGAGGCCGGCGTCACCGTCGCGGGCATCGAGGACGGCCCCGTCGAGGGCGTCTTCATCCGGGCCCCCTGGGTGGAGTCCGTCGGCGCCGAGGTCGAGGTGCTCGCCGAGCACGAGGGCCACATCGTCGCCGTACGGCAGGGCCGGGTCCTCGCGACCTCGTTCCACCCGGAGCTCACCGGGGATCACCGCATTCACGCCCTGTTCGTCGACATGGTGCGCGCGGCACGCTGATCCGATCCCGGTAGGATCTCTGGGGTTCGTTCAGAAATGGGTTACGCGAAGGAGACAGGCAGATGTCCGGCCACTCTAAATGGGCTACGACGAAGCACAAGAAGGCCGTGATCGACGCCAAGCGCGGCAAGCTCTTCGCGAAGCTGATCAAGAACATCGAGGTCGCGGCCCGCACGGGCGGCGCCGACCTGGACGGCAACCCGACGCTGTTCGACGCCGTCCAGAAGGCGAAGAAGCAGTCGGTCCCGAACAAGAACATCGACTCCGCGCTCAAGCGCGGTGCGGGTCTCGAGGCCGGCGGCGCCGACTACGAGACGATCATGTACGAGGGCTACGGTCCGAACGGTGTCGCGGTGCTCATCGAGTGCCTCACCGACAACCGCAACCGCGCCGCCTCCGACGTGCGCGTGGCCATGACCCGCAACGGCGGCTCCATGGCCGACCCGGGCTCGGTCTCGTACCTGTTCAACCGCAAGGGCGTCATCGTGCTCCCCAAGGGCGAGCTGTCCGAGGACGACGTCCTGGAGTCGGTGCTCGAGGCCGGTGCCGAGGAGGTCAACGACCTCGGTGAGTCCTTCGAGATCATCAGCGAGGCCACCGACCTGGTCGCGGTCCGCACCGCCCTCCAGGAGGCCGGTATCGACTACGACTCCGCCGAGTCCAGCTTCGTCCCGACCATGCAGGTCGAGCTCGACGAAGAGGGCGCGCGCAAGATCTTCAAGCTGATCGACGCGCTGGAGGACAGCGACGACGTGCAGAACGTCTTCGCCAACTTCGACGTCAGCGACGAGGTCATGGAGAAGGTCGACGCCTGATCCGGGCCGTCGATCGGCACGGCCGGACAGCGGGCCGACGGGGACACACCCCCGTCGGCCCGCTGTCGTTCGCGCGGCGTTGTCGGTGGCACCGGATAGCCTGCACAAACAGGTGAGCGAGGAGGGGGTGCGGCGTGCGTGTTCTCGGGGTGGACCCGGGTCTGACCCGGTGCGGCGTCGGCGTCGTCGAGGGGGTCGCCGGACGGCCCCTCACCATGCTCGGCGTGGGCGTGGTGCGGACCGCCGCGGACGACGACATCGGGGTGCGCCTCGTCGGCATCGAGCGCGGCATCGAGGAGTGGCTCGACCGCTTCTCGCCCGAACTCGTCGCCGTGGAGCGGGTGTTCAGCCAGCACAACGTCCGTACGGTGATGGGCACCGCCCAGGCGAGCGCCGTCGCCATGCTCTGCGCCTCGCGCCGCGGCATCCCCGTCGCCCTGCACACCCCCAGTGAGGTCAAGGCCGCCGTCACCGGCAGCGGACGCGCCGACAAGGCGCAGGTCGGGGCCATGGTGACGCGGCTGCTCCGGCTCTCCGCCCCGCCCAAGCCGGCCGACGCCGCCGACGCGCTCGCCCTCGCCATCTGCCACATCTGGCGCGCCCCCGCCCAGAACCGTCTCCAGCAGGCCGTCGCCGAGAACCGTCTCCAGCAGGCGGTCGCCCGGCAGGCGGCCGCAGTGAAAGGCCGAACCCGATGATCGCCTTCGTCAGCGGCCCGGTCGCCGCGCTCGCCCCCACCACGGCCGTCATCGAGGTCGGCGGCGTGGGCATGGCCGTCCAGTGCACCCCGGGAACGCTCGCGGGACTGCGGATCGGCGAGGACGCCCGGCTCGCCACCTCCCTGGTCGTCCGGGAGGACTCCCTCACCCTGTACGGCTTCGCGGACGACGACGAGCGGCAGGTCTTCGAGCTGCTCCAGACCGCGAGCGGCGTCGGGCCCCGGCTCGCCCAGGCCATGCTCGGGGTGCACAGCCCCGACGCACTGCGCCTCGCCGTGTCCACCGGTGACGAGAAGGCGCTCATGGCCGTCCCCGGCATCGGCAAGAAGGGCGCGCAGAAACTCCTCCTCGAACTGAAGGACAAGCTCGGCGCACCGCTCGGCAGCAGCGGCATGGTCGGCGCCCAGCGGGCGGCGGCCTCCGGACCCGCGCCGTGGACGGAGCAGCTCTCCGCCGCGCTCATCGGACTCGGCTACGCGTCGCGCGAGGCGGAGGAGGCCGTGGCCGCGGTGACGCCGCAGGCGGAGGAGGCGATCGCCGCGGGCGGCTCGGCGCCGGTGCCGCAGCTGCTGCGGGCGGCCCTGCAGTCCCTGAACCGCGCCCGCTGACGGGCCCCGCCGCGGCGGCGGGGCCTTCCCCACCCCGCCGCACCGACCACCGCACCACCACCGAGAAGGCAGAAGAACCGTGAACTGGGACGACGAGACCACCGGCGACGACGAGGCGCGCATCGTCGGGGCATCGGCCGAGGGGGACGACCAGGCCGTCGAGGCGGCTCTCCGGCCCAAGGACCTCAGCGAGTTCGTCGGCCAGGAGAAGGTCCGCCAGCAGCTCGACCTGGTCCTCAAGGCCGCCCGTCAGCGCGGCGCCACCGCCGACCACGTGCTGCTCTCCGGCGCCCCCGGCCTCGGCAAGACCACCCTCTCCATGATCATCGCCGCCGAGATGAACGCGCCGATCCGCATCACCTCGGGTCCCGCGATCCAGCACGCCGGCGACCTCGCCGCGATCCTCTCCTCCCTCCAGGAGGGCGAGATCCTCTTCCTCGACGAGATCCACCGGATGTCCCGGCCCGCCGAGGAGATGCTCTACATGGCGATGGAGGACTTCCGCGTCGACGTGATCGTCGGCAAGGGCCCCGGTGCCACCGCCATCCCGCTCGAACTCCCGCCGTTCACCCTGGTCGGCGCCACCACCCGGGCCGGACTCCTGCCGCCGCCGCTGCGCGACCGCTTCGGCTTCACCGGCCACATGGAGTTCTACGACCCGGCCGAGCTCCAGCGCGTGATCCACCGCTCCGCCGGACTCCTCGACGTCGAGATCGACCCGGCGGGCGCCGCCGAGATCGCCGGCCGGTCCCGCGGCACCCCCCGTATCGCCAACCGGCTGCTCCGCCGCGTCCGCGACTACGCGCAGGTCAGGGCCGACGGAGCCATCACCCGGGAGATCGCGGAGGCGGCCCTCAGCGTGTACGAGGTCGACGGCCGCGGCCTCGACCGGCTCGACCGGGCCGTCCTCGAGGCCCTGCTCAAGCTCTTCGGCGGCGGCCCGGTCGGCCTCTCCACGCTGGCCGTGGCGGTGGGGGAGGAGCGCGAGACCGTCGAGGAGGTCGCCGAACCCTTCCTCGTACGGGAGGGACTGCTGGCCCGCACGCCCCGTGGCCGGGTCGCCACCCCCGCGGCATGGGCGCACCTGGGACTGGTTCCGCCGCAGGCTGCGGGCCCGGGGGCGGCCGGAAGCGGACAACAGGGGCTCTTCGGGGCGTGACGGTGCTGACACTCGCCCGGACAGGAACCGGGGTGCGATGCTGGACGTTGTTCAGTCGATGCGGACTCGCCTAGACTCCGCCGATGCCGCCCTTTCTGGTCGGCGCGCCCACCCCCGAAGATCAGGCCGCGGGTTCTCCGCGACCGTGCGAAGGAAACCCGTCCCGTGAGCATCGTGACCCTCCTCCCCTTCATCGTCCTCATCGGGGCCATGTTCCTGATGACCCGCTCTGCCAAGAAGAAGCAGCAGGCGGCGGCGCAGATGCGCAACGAGATGCAGCCCGGCACCGGTGTACGGACGATCGGGGGGATGTACGCCACTGTCAAGGAGATCGCCGACGAGACCGTCCTCCTCGAGGTCGCGCCCGGCGTGCACGCCGTCTACGCCAAGAACGCGATCGGCGCCGTCCTCGAGGACTCCGAGTACAACCGCATCGTCCACGGTGACGACGAGGACTCGGACTCCGACGCGGTCGTCCCGGACGACGCCTCGTCGCTGACCGAGGCCGCCGAGGCCACGGAGACCGTCGAGGACGCGCCGAAGGCCGATCTGACGAAGAAGTCGGACGCGACCGACGCTGCGGAGGGCCAGAAGGACGGCAAGGCCGACGGCGAGACCGACGCGAAGTAGTCGCGGCCGAGGACACCGCGCACGCCCACCGGCGCGCGCGGTTCTCGGAACGGTTCCACGTCTGCGGGGGAAGGTCCCCACACACACTTCGTGGCCGTCCCGCGCACACCCGGCGCGGGACGGTTGGACAGGGAGATACGACAGGTGGCAGCACCGAAGAAGGGCCGAAGGCCGGCGGGGGGACAGAGCCGGCCGGGCCGCGCCCTGGCACTCATCCTGATCGCCATGGTCGCGCTCACCGGCGGGATGTTCTGGTCGGGGCACACCACCCCGCGCCTGGGCATCGACCTCGCCGGCGGTACGTCGATCACGCTCAAGGCCAAGGCTGAGCCCGGCCAGGAGTCGGCGGTCAACGAGACCAACATGAACACCGCCGTCGGCATCATCGAGCGCCGGGTCAACGGTCTCGGTGTCTCCGAGGCCGAGGTCCAGACGCAGGGCAAAGAGAACATCATCGTCAACATCCCTCGCGGGACGAACGAGAAGCAGGCCAGGGAGCAGGTCGGTACCACCGCCCAGCTCTACTTCCGGCCCGTTCTCGCGGTGACGAACGGTGGACCCGCCGCGGCGCCCAGCGCCGGCTCCTCCGGTTCTCCCTCCGCCAAGCCGTCCTCCTCCGCCTCCGGCTCGACCGCGGGCGAGAAGCAGGCCACCCCGACGGCCACCGGCTCCGCCCAGGGCCGCGCGCTCACCGAGGCCCTCAAGGCCCCGAGCCCCACCCCGACGCCGACCGGCAGCGCCTCGCCGTCCACGACGCCGAAGGCCACCGGTACCCCGTCGGCGACCCCGACGCCGGACGCCGCCACCGCGGCGCTCCAGCAGAAGTTCACCTCCCTGAACTGCCTCGACCCCAAGCAGCGCACCGCGGCCGGCCAGGGCGTCAAGCCCACCGAGCCCACCGTCGCGTGCGGCGAGGACGAGCCCGGCGTCTGGTCGAAGTACCTCCTCGGCCCCGCCGAGGTCGAGGGCCGTGACGTCGACGACGCCAAGGGCCAGCTCGACCAGCAGCGCGGCATGTGGATCGTCACCATGGACTTCACGGACGCGGGCTCCAAGAAGTTCCAGGCGATCACCGGCAAGCTGTCGGCGCAGGCCGACCCGCAGAACCGCTTCGCGATCGTCCTGGACGGCGAGGTCGTCTCGGCCCCGTCCGTGCGCCAGACGCTGAGCGCCAGCGCCGAGATCTCCGGCAACTTCAACCAGCAGTCGGCCCAGGACCTCGGCAACATCCTGTCGTACGGTGCCCTGCCCCTGACCTTCGAGACGCAGAGCGTCGACACGGTCACCGCCGCGCTCGGCGGCGAGCAGCTGGAAGCCGGTCTGATCGCCGGCGCCATCGGCCTCGGCCTGGTCATCATCTACCTGGTGGCCTACTACCGCGGCCTGTCGCTGATCGCCATCCTGAGCCTCGGCGTCTCCGCGCTGCTCACCTACGTGATCATGGCCCTGCTCGGCCCGACCATCGGCTTCGCGCTGAACCTGCCGGCCGTCTGCGGTGCCATCGTCGCCATCGGCATCACCGCGGACTCGTTCATCGTGTACTTCGAGCGCATCCGTGACGAGCTCCGCGAGGGCCGCACGCTCCGCCCGGCCGTGGAGCGCGCCTGGCCGCGCGCCCGCCGCACCATCCTGGTCTCCGACTTCGTGTCGTTCCTGGCCGCGGCCGTGCTCTTCATCGTCACCGTCGGCAAGGTCCAGGGCTTCGCGTTCACGCTGGGCCTGACCACCCTGCTCGACGTCGTCGTGGTGTTCCTCTTCACCAAGCCGGTCATGACGCTCCTCGCGCGGACCAAGTTCTTCGGCGACGGCCACGCCTGGTCCGGCCTCGACCCGAAGCGGCTCGGCGCCAAGCCGCCGCTGCGCCGCACCCGTCGTGCCAATGCCTCTGCCGCTGGCCCTGTCGACCCGAAGGAGGCGTGAGATGTCGAAGCTCGGCGATCTCGGCGCCCGGCTCCACCGTGGTGAGGTCGGCTACGACTTCATCGGCAACCGCAAGATCTGGTATGGCCTGTCCATCCTGATCACCATCACCGCCATCGTCGCCCTGGCCGTCCGCGGCCTCAACATGGGTATCGAGTTCCAGGGCGGCGCCGTCTTCACGACCCCGAAGTCGGAAGTCTCCGTCAGCCAGGCGCAGGAGTACGCGGAAGAGGCCTCCGGCCACGACGCCATCGTCCAGCAGCTCGGCAACGGCTCCCTCCGCATCCAGGTCGGCGGCCTCGACACCGCGCAGTCCGACAAGGTCCGCACGGAGCTCGCCAAGGACCTGAACGTCCCCGAGGACAAGATCGCGGCGGAGCTCGTCGGTCCCAGCTGGGGTGAGCAGATCGCCACCAAGGCCTGGACAGGTCTGGGGGTCTTCATGATCCTCGTGGTGATCTACCTGGCCATCGCCTTCGAGTGGAGGATGGCGGTCGCGGCGCTCATCGCGCTGATCCACGACCTCACGATCACGGTCGGCATCTACTCGCTGGTCGGCTTCGAGGTCACCGTCGGCACGGTCATCGGTCTGCTGACGATCCTCGGTTATTCGCTGTACGACACCGTCGTCGTCTTCGACTCCCTCAAGGAACAGACGAAGGACATCACGAAGCAGACCCGCTTCACGTACAGCGAGCTGGCCAACCGCTCGATCAACGGCACCCTGGTCCGTTCGATCAACACCACCGTCGTCGCGCTGCTGCCGGTCGCCGGCCTGCTCTTCATCGGTGGCGGCGTCCTCGGCGCCGGCATGCTCAACGACATCTCGCTGTCGCTGTTCGTCGGCCTCGCCGCCGGTGCGTACTCCTCGATCTTCATCGCCACCCCGCTCGTCGCCGACCTCAAGGAGCGCGACCCGGCGATCAGGGCGCTCAAGAAGCGCATCATGGCGAAGCGGGCCGGTGCGGCCGCCAAGGGCGAGTCGTACGACGGCTCGGACGACCGGTCCGACGACAACGAGATCGCCGTCGTCGGCCCGCGGGCGAGCCGTCGCGGCCGCTCCTCGGAGCACCGAGGATGACCGCCGAGGCCCAGGACGTCACCGACCTCCTGCTCAGCCGCATCCGCGACGTACCGGACTACCCGAAGCCGGGCGTGCTGTTCAAGGACATCACGCCGCTGCTCGCGGACCCGGAGGCGTTCACGGCGCTCACGGACGCCCTCGCCGGGCTGTGCTCCGCGCACGGTGCGACGAAGATCGTCGGTCTCGAGGCGCGCGGCTTCATCCTGGCCGCCCCGGTGGCCGTCCGCGCGGGACTGGGATTCGTCCCCGTCCGCAAGGCCGGCAAGCTCCCCGGGGCGACGCTCCGCCAGGCGTACGAGCTGGAGTACGGCACCGCCGAGATCGAGG
Organism: Streptomyces sp. CB02009; assembly: GCF_001905825.1. GTDB lineage: Bacteria > Actinomycetota > Actinomycetes > Streptomycetales > Streptomycetaceae > Streptomyces. The sequence continues at coordinate 42,377 of NZ_LIVV01000008.1, read as the reverse complement.
TGCACGCCGAGGACCTGGCCGCGGGCGACCGCGTCATGGTCATCGACGACGTCCTCGCCACCGGCGGGACGGCCGAGGCCTCGATCGAGCTCATCCGCCGCGCGGGCGCCGAGGTGGCGGGCGTCGCGGTCCTGATGGAGCTCGGCTTCCTCCCGGGCCGCGCCCGTCTGGAGCCGGCTCTGAACGGCGCTCCGCTCACGGCGCTGATCACCGTCTGACATCGGGCTTCACCCCCGCACGGGGCGCTCCGGGGAATCCCCGGGGCGCCCCGTCGGTTTTCCAGGGTGTCCGGGTCCGCGAACCCGGGGGGTGTGCCGCGCCCGCCGTCGGGCCCGTACTCCGCCCCGGCCGCGTGAGCAGTGCGTGTCCGGGCTCGATACGATGGCCTTTCCGGGCCTGACCGGGGGACCCGGTACCTCCCCCAGACCCCGTCCGGGGGGACCCCAGAGGAGCGCTCTTGCCAGACGAGGCCCAGTCACTCTCCGCCGCGCAGCCCGACCCGAAGGCCGGCAAGGCCGCGCCGGGTGCGGGCACGCCCCAGAACAAGCCCGCGGAGACCGGGCCCGCGCCTGCCGCCTCCGCGACGCCGGCCCCCAAGCCCCCGGCGCCCGAGGCCCCCGCCCCCACGCGTCCCGCGCCGTCGGCGCCCGCCCGCTCGGGCGGCTCGTCCAACCGCGTGCGCGCCCGCCTGGCCCGGCTCGGCGTCCAGCGCTCCTCCCCGTACAACCCGGTGCTCGAACCGCTGCTGCGGATCGTCCGCTCCAACGACCCCAAGATCGAGACGGCGACGCTCCGCCAGGTCGAGCGGGCCTACCAGGTCGCCGAGCGCTGGCACCGCGGCCAGAAGCGCAAGAGCGGCGACCCGTACATCACGCACCCGCTCGCCGTCACCACCATCCTCGCCGAGCTCGGCATGGACCCGGCGACCCTGATGGCCGGGCTGCTGCACGACACCGTCGAGGACACCGAGTACGGCCTGGAGGACCTGCGCCGTGACTTCGGCGACCAGGTCACCCTGCTCGTCGACGGCGTCACCAAGCTCGACAAGGTCAGGTTCGGCGAGGCCGCGCAGGCCGAGACCGTCCGCAAGATGGTCGTCGCGATGGCCAAGGACCCCCGGGTCCTGGTCATCAAGCTCGCCGACCGCCTGCACAACATGCGCACCATGCGCTACCTCAAGCGGGAGAAGCAGGAGAAGAAGGCCCGCGAGACCCTCGAGATCTACGCGCCGCTGGCCCACCGCCTGGGCATGAACACCATCAAGTGGGAGCTCGAGGACCTCGCCTTCGCGATCCTCTACCCCAAGATGTACGACGAGATCGTCCGGCTCGTCGCCGAGCGCGCCCCGAAGCGGGACGAGTACCTCGCCATAGTGACCGACGAGGTCCAGGCGGACCTGCGCGCGGCCCGCATCAAGGCGACCGTCACCGGCCGCCCCAAGCACTACTACAGCGTCTACCAGAAGATGATCGTCCGCGGCCGTGACTTCGCGGAGATCTACGACCTGGTGGGCATCCGCGTCCTCGTGGACACCGTCCGCGACTGCTACGCGGCCCTCGGCACCGTCCACGCGCGATGGAACCCGGTCCCCGGCCGGTTCAAGGACTACATCGCGATGCCGAAGTTCAACATGTACCAGTCGCTGCACACGACGGTCATCGGACCCAACGGCAAGCCCGTCGAGCTGCAGATCCGCACCTTCGACATGCACCGGCGGGCCGAGTACGGCATCGCCGCGCACTGGAAGTACAAGCAGGAGGCCGTCGCCGGCGCCTCCAAGGTCCGCGCCGACGTGCCGAAGAAGGCCGGCAAGGACGACCACCTCAACGACATGGCGTGGCTGCGCCAGCTCCTCGACTGGCAGAAGGAGACCGAGGACCCCAGCGAGTTCCTGGAGTCCCTGCGCTTCGACCTCTCGCGCAACGAGGTCTTCGTCTTCACGCCCAAGGGCGACGTCATCGCGCTGCCCGCCGGCGCGACCCCCGTCGACTTCTCGTACGCCGTCCACACCGAGGTCGGCCACCGCACCATAGGGGCGCGGGTCAACGGGCGGCTCGTGCCGCTCGAATCGACCCTCGACAACGGCGACCTGGTCGAGGTCTTCACCTCCAAGGCCGCCGGCGCCGGGCCCTCCCGTGACTGGCTGGGCTTCGTCAAGTCCCCGCGCGCCCGCAACAAGATCCGCGCCTGGTTCTCCAAGGAGCGCCGGGACGAGGCCATCGAGCAGGGCAAGGACGCCATCGCGCGGGCCATGCGCAAGCAGAACCTGCCGATCCAGCGGATCCTGACCGGCGACTCCCTGGTCACCCTCGCCCACGAGCTGCGCTACACCGACATCTCCTCGCTGTACGCGGCGATCGGCGAGGGCCATGTCACCGCCCAGTCCATCGTGCAGAAGCTGGTGCAGGCGCTCGGCGGCGAGGAGGCGGCCACCGAGGACATCGAGGAGGTCGCCCCGCCCGCCCGCGGCCGCTCCAAGCGTCGTTCCAACGCGGACCCCGGCGTCGTCGTCAAGGGCGTCGATGACGTCTGGGTGAAGCTGGCCCGCTGCTGCACCCCCGTGCCCGGCGACCCGATCATCGGGTTCGTGACCCGAGGCAGTGGCGTATCGGTTCACCGCAGCGACTGCGTCAACGTCGAGTCGCTCTCCCGGGAACCCGAGCGGATCCTCGAGGTCGAGTGGGCGCCCACCCAGTCCTCGGTCTTCCTCGTCGCCATCCAGGTCGAGGCCCTGGACCGCTCGCGGCTGCTCTCCGACGTCACCCGGGTCCTCTCGGACCAGCACGTCAACATCCTCTCGGCGGCCGTCCAGACCTCCCGCGACCGGGTGGCCACCTCGCGCTTCACCTTCGAGATGGGCGACCCGAAGCACCTGGGCCACGTCCTGAAGGCCGTGCGCGGCGTGGAGGGCGTCTACGACGTCTACCGCGTGACCTCGGCCCGCAGGCCGTAACGGCGGACACGAGGAAGGCCCCCCGGCACTCGGCCGGGGGGCCTTCCTCGTACGGTCACGGCCGGGTTCAGCCGCCGAACTCCTCCAGGCCCTTCATCGCCTGGTCGAGCAGGGCCTGGCGGCCCTCCAGCTCACGGGAGAGCTTGTCGGCCTTGGCGTCGTTGCCGGCGGCGCGGGCCGCGTCGATCTGCTTGCGCAGCTTCTCGACCGCGTCCTGGAGCTGACCGGTCAGACCCGCGGCACGCGCGCGTGCCTCCGGGTTCGTCCGGCGCCACTCGGTCTCCTCGGCCTCCTGGATGGCCCGCTCCACCGTGTGCATCCGGCCCTCGACCTTGGGACGGGCGTCCCGCGGGACGTGGCCGACGGCCTCCCACCGCTCGTTGAGGGAGCGGAAGGCGGCACGCGCCGCCTTCAGGTCCGACACCGGCAGCAGCTTCTCGGCCTCGGTCGCGAGCTCCTCCTTGAGCTTGAGGTTCTCGGTCTGCTCCGCGTCCCGCTCGGCGAAGACCTCGCCGCGCGCCGCGAAGAAGACGTCCTGGGCGCCGCGGAAGCGGTTCCACAGGTCGTCCTCGTGCTCGCGCTGGGCGCGGCCGGCCGCCTTCCACTCCGTCATCAGGTCGCGGTAGCGGGCCGCCGTGGTGCCCCAGTCGGTGGAGTTCGACAGCGACTCCGCCTCGGCGACCAGGCGCTCCTTGGCCTTGCGGGCGTCCTCGCGCTGGGCGTCGAGCGAGGCGAAGTGGGCCTTGCGGCGCTTCGAGAACGCCGAGCGGGCGTGCGAGAAGCGGTGCCACAGCTCGTCGTCGGACTTGCGGTCGAGCCGGGGCAGGCCCTTCCAGGTGTCCACGAGCGCGCGCAGCCGCTCGCCCGCGGAGCGCCACTGCTCGCTCTGGGCCAGCTCCTCGGCCTCGGTGACGAGCTTATCCTTGGCGGAGCGCGCCTCGTCGGTCTGCTTGGCCTTCTGGGCCTTGCGCTCCTCGCGGCGCGAGTCGACCGTCCCGACGAGCTTGTCGAGACGGGTCGCGAGCGCGGCCAGGTCGCCGACGGCGTGGTGCTCGTCGATCTGCTGGCGGATGTGCTCGATCGCCGCGGTGGCGTCCTTCGCCGAGAGGTCGGTGGTCTTCACCCGCTTCTCGAGGAGGCCGATCTCGACCACCAAGCCCTCGTACTTGCGCTCGAAGTAGGCCAGAGCCTCCTCAGGGGTGCCGGCCTGCCACGATCCGACGACCTTCTCGCCTTCGGCCGTCCGCACGTACACGGTGCCCGTCTCGTCGACGCGGCCCCACGGGTCGCTGCTCACAGCGCCTCCTCACCATGATGCCGTCGCGGGGTCGTACCCCCCGGGCATCGTCCACAGTTTCCCGGCGGGCCTCGCCCGCCTTCCGCAGCGCGGCCGACGGCCCAACGCTGCACAACGCCAATCTAGGCGAACGGCGGCCCGGCTGTCCGCACTCAGCGCGACCGAGATTCGGCGGTCACGCGTGCGTGCGGACCCCCGGCTCACTTCTTCGCGACGGTCGCCTTCTCGATGGTGACGGCCTTCTTCGGGGCGCCGTCGCCGGCGCCGCCCGCGACTCCGGCCTCGGCGACGTCCTCGACCACCTGGAGGCCGGCCGCGTCGATCTTCCCGAACGGCGTGTAGCTCGGCGGCAGCTTGGTGTCCTTGTAGACGAGGAAGAACTGCGAGCCGCCGCTGCCCGGCTGCCCGGTGTTCGCCATCGCCACGGTGCCCGCGGGGTAGGTGACCGAGCCGTCCGCGCCCGCCTTGCCCAGGGCGTCCAGGTTCTCGTCCGGGATGGTGTAGCCCGGACCGCCGGTGCCGTCGCCCTTGGGGTCGCCGCACTGGAGCACGAAGATGCCGCTGGTGGTGAGGCGGTGGCACTTCGTCCCGTCGAAGTACTTCTTCCCGGCGAGGTGCGAGAAGGAGTTCACCGTGCGCGGGGTCTTCGCCGCGTCCATGGTGATCGTGATGTCGCCCTCGTTCGTCTTGAGCGCCATGGCGTACGTGGCCTTGGCGTCCACCGACATCTTCGGTTCGGCGCTCGCCGACTCGCTCTGCGAGGGCGCCGGGCTGCTGGGCGAGCTGCTCGCCGAGTTGTCGGAGCCCGCGTTGTCCTTGGTGTCGTCGCCCGTCAGGGCCACGGAGGCGTACACCGCGGCGCCCGCCGCGAGGACCACCGCGAGGGCGGCCGCGACGACGGTGTTGCGGCGCTTCGCCTTGCGCCGGTTCTCCTCCCGCCGCTGCTGCTGCCGCGCGTACTTCTCCCTGGCAAGCTGCCGCCGCCGCTGATCGCTGGTGACCACCGGTTCCGCTCCTGTCGCTCGTGTGTTCCTGTCCTGGCCGGGTGTGCCCGTACCGTATACGGGTTGGCTGTGGAACCGGCACCGCCGGTAGGCTCTGATCTGCCGTATTCCGCGTTTTCCGCGGGTTCCGCGAATTCCGCGCCCCCGTGCCGGACGACAACTAAGGACGAACGTGCTGATTGCCGGGTTCCCCGCCGGGGCCTGGGGGACCAACTGCTATCTGGTCGCCCCCGCCGCAGGCGAGGAGTGCGTGATCATCGACCCGGGCCACCAGGCCGCCGAGGGTGTCGAGGAGACGCTGAAGAAGCATCGGCTCAAGCCCGTCGCCGTCGTCCTCACCCATGGACACATCGACCACGTCGCCTCCGTCGTCCCGGTGTGCGGCGCCCATGACGTCCCCGCGTGGATCCACCCGTCCGACCGCTACATGATGAGCGACCCGGAGAAGGCCCTCGGCCGCTCCATCGGGATGCCCCTCATGGGCGAGCTGACCGTGGGAGAGCCCGACGACGTGCGAGAACTGACGGACGGCGCCGAGCTGAAGCTGGCCGGTCTGGACTTCTCCGTCGCCCACGCGCCCGGTCATACCAAGGGGTCGGTGACCTTCAGGATGCCGGAGACCACGGAGATCCCCTCCGTGTTCTTCTCCGGGGACCTGCTGTTCGCCGGCTCCGTCGGACGCACCGACCTCCCCGGCGGTGACATGGACGAGATGCTCGCTTCGCTGGCCCGTGTGTGCCTGCCGCTCGACAACTCGACCGTGGTGCTGTCGGGGCACGGTCCCCAGACGACCATCGGCCAGGAGCGCGCCACGAACCCCTATCTGCGGGACGTGGCCGACGGCCTCGGGAGCGCGAAGGCTCCCCGACGAGGAATGTGACGAGACTTTCGTGAGCACCTTTCAGGCCCCCAAGGGCACGTACGACCTGATCCCGCCCCGCTCCGCCACCTTCCTGGCGGTCCGGGACGCGATCTCCACGCCGCTGAGGAACTCCGGCTACGGCTACATCGAGACGCCCGGTTTCGAGAACGTCGAGCTGTTCTCCCGCGGTGTCGGCGAGTCCACCGACATCGTGACCAAGGAGATGTACACCCTCACCACGAAGGGCAACGACCACCTCGCCCTCCGTCCCGAGGGCACCGCGTCCGTCCTGCGGGCGGCGCTCCAGGCCAACCTGCACAAGCAGGGCAACCTGCCGGTGAAGCTCTGGTACTCCGGCTCGTACTACCGCTACGAGCGGGCCCAGGCCGGCCGCTACCGCCACTTCTCCCAGGTGGGCGCCGAGGCGATCGGCGCCGAGGACCCGGCGCTCGACGCCGAGCTGATCATCCTGGCCGACCAGGCGTACCGCTCGCTGGGGCTGCGCAACTTCCGCATCCTGCTCAACTCGCTGGGCGACAAGGAGTGCCGTCCCGTCTACCGCGAGGCGCTCCAAAGCTTCCTGCGCGGGCTGGACCTCGACGAGGAGACCCTGCGCCGCGCCGAGATCAACCCGCTGCGCGTCCTCGACGACAAGCGCGAGTCCGTGCAGAAGCAGCTCGTCGGCGCCCCGCTGCTCGGCGACTACCTGTGCGACGCGTGCAAGGCGTACCACGAGGAGGTGCGCGCCCTGGTCACCGCGGCGGGCGTGGAGTTCGAGGACGACGCCAAGCTGGTGCGCGGCCTGGACTACTACACCCGCACGACCTTCGAGTTCGTCCACGGCGGGCTCGGCTCGCAGTCGGCGGTCGGCGGCGGCGGCCGCTACGACGGCCTCTCCGAGATGATCGGCGGCCCCGCGCTGCCGTCCGTCGGCTGGGCGCTCGGGGTGGACCGCACGGTCCTCGCCCTGGAGGCGGAGGGCATCGAGCTCGACCTCCCCGCCGTCACCAGCGTCTTCGCCGTGGCCATCGGCGAGGAGGCGCGGCGGACCCTCTTCGGCAAGGTCACCGAGCTGCGCCGGGAGGGCGTCTCCGCGGACTTCTCGTTCGGCGGGAAGGGCCTCAAGGGCGCGATGAAGGACGCCAACCGCTCCGGCGCCCGGCTCGCGGTCGTCGCCGGTGAGCGTGACCTCGCCGAGGGCGTCGTGCAGCTCAAGGACATGGAGTCCGGCGAGCAGCAGGCGGTCGCCGTGGACGCGCTGCTCGACGCGGTACGGGCCAAGCTGGCCTGACGGACGTACCGGCGAGCCCGACGGGCTCGCCGGGCAAGGGGCCCGGGCCCCTTGCCTTCGTCGGCCCTTGCCGGCCCTTGGCCGCACTTGTTTTCGTTCTTATGTTCGCTTCACTTATCCCCGGCGAACGGTGGGCGCGCTGCCCCGTACGGCAGAATGGCCGTGCCCACAAGGCTCGCGAGCGAGGGAACAGGCGACATGACGAAGGCAGCGGTGGACGAAGCCGCGTCCGGCCGGCAGGACGGCACCATCGGGGCGAGCAGGGCCTTCGCCTGGATGCTCGTGATCACCGGAGCGGCCGGGGTGCTCGCTGCCTGGGTCATCACGATCGACAAGTTCAAGCTCCTGGAGGACCCGAACTTCGTCCCCGGGTGCAGCCTCAACCCGATCGTCTCCTGCGGCAACATCATGAAGAGCGAGCAGGCCTCGGTCTTCGGCTTCCCGAACCCGATGCTCGGCCTGGTCACGTACGCCATGGTGATCGCCATCGGCCTCGCCCTGCTCGCCGGGGCCCGCTACCGCCGCTGGTACTGGCTCGGCCTCAACGCCGGCACCCTGTTCGGCGTCGGGTTCTGCACCTGGCTGATGTACCAGTCGCTGTACGAGATCAACTCGCTGTGCCTGTGGTGCTGCCTGGCCTGGGTCGCCACCATCGTCATGTTCTGGTACGTGACCTCGCAGAACGTCCGCAGCGGCGTCATCCCCGCCCCCCGCGGCCTCAGGACCTTCTTCGACGAGTTCACCTGGGTCCTCCCCGTCCTGCACATCGGGATCATCGGCATGCTGATCCTGACCCGCTGGTGGGACTTCTGGACCGGCTGACCGCCCGCCCCCGGACCGGCTGACCGCCCGCCGGGCCCAGTCGGCGGGGACCGCGCTGTCGGTGGCGTGTCCTAGGCTTCATGACGTGGAGCCCGACCTCTTTACCGCAGCAGCCGAAGACCGCCAGGAGAAGGACCCCGCCAGCAGCCCGCTGGCCGTCCGGATGCGCCCGCGCACCCTCGACGAGGTGGTGGGGCAGAAGCACCTGCTCAAGCCCGGCTCGCCGCTGCGCCGCCTCGTGGGCGACGGCGACGGCGGCCCCGCGGGCGCCTCCTCCGTGATCCTCTGGGGCCCGCCCGGCATCGGGAAGACGACCCTGGCGTACGTGGTCTCCAAGGCCACGAACAAGCGGTTCGTGGAGCTCTCGGCGATCACCGCGGGCGTCAAGGAGGTCCGCGCCGTCATCGACGGAGCCCGCCGCGCGGTCGGCGGCTACGGCAAGGAGACCGTCCTCTTCCTCGACGAGATCCACCGCTTCTCCAAGGCCCAGCAGGACTCGCTGCTGCCCGCCGTCGAGAACCGCTGGGTGACGCTCATCGCCGCCACCACCGAGAACCCGTACTTCTCGATTATCTCCCCGCTCCTCTCCCGCTCCCTGCTCCTCACCCTGGAGCCGCTGACCGACGACGACCTGCGCGGCCTGATGGCCCGGGCGCTCACCGGCGAGCGCGGACTCGGCGGGGCGGTGACCCTCCCCGAGGACGCCGAGGCCCACCTCCTCCGGGTCGCCGGCGGCGACGCCCGGCGCGCCCTGACCGCCCTGGAGGCCGCCGCGGGCGCGGCCATCGCCAAGGGCGAGCCGGAGATCACCCTGGAGACGGTCGAGGAGACCGTCGACCGCGCGGCCGTCAAGTACGACCGGGACGGCGACCAGCACTACGACGTGGCCAGCGCGCTCATCAAGTCGATCCGCGGCTCGGACGTGGACGCGGCCCTGCACTACCTGGCCCGGATGATCGAGGCGGGGGAGGACCCCCGGTTCATCGCCCGGCGCCTCATGATCTCCGCGAGCGAGGACATCGGACTCGCCGACCCGAACGCGCTGCCGATCGCCGTCGCCGCCGCGCAGGCCGTCGCCATGATCGGCTTCCCCGAGGCGGCGCTCACCCTGAGCCACGCGACCATCGCCCTGGCCCTGGCCCCCAAGTCGAACGCGGCGACCACCGCGATCGGCGCCGCCCTGGCGGACGTGCGCAACGGCCTCGCGGGATCGGTCCCGGCCCATCTGCGCGACGGCCACTACAAGGGCGCGGCCAAGCTCGGCCACGCCCAGGGCTACGTCTACCCCCATGACGTCCCGGGCGGCATCGCGGCCCAGCAGTACGCCCCGGACACGATCCACGGCCGCCAGTACTACGAACCGACGCGCTACGGCGCGGAGGCGCGGTACGCGGACGTGGTGGAGCGGGTGAGGACCCGCCTGAAGGGCGACGAGTAGGCGCGCCCTTCGCCCGGACCACCACCTCGGGGACCTAGCCTCGCCCCATGATCCGTACAGCAGGCGTGCTGGTCCTGGCGGTGAGCGCCGCCGCGTGCGCACCCGGCCGAGCGGCGGAGACCGGGCCGTTGCGGACCGGGCCGAAGGAGACCGGGACCACGGCCTCCGCCCGCCCGCTCGTCTCCCCGGGCTTCCCGCCCACCCCGGCACAGGCGAGGACTCAGCTGGCCGGCCTCCGGGTCGCCTGGGGCGAGAACTGGCAGGCGTACGAGCGCGCGAAGTTCGGGAACGGCTGGTCCGACGCGACCGACGCCCCCGGCGGGCGCAACGGCTGCGACACCCGGGACGACGTGCTGCACCGGGACCTCGACGACGTCCGGCTCGGCGACCGGAACCCGTGCGTCGTCCTCTCCGGCGTCCTGCACGACCCGTACACCGGCAAGGCACTGCCCTACTCGTACCGCAGGGCCTCGCAGATCCAGACCGACCACGTCGTCGCGCTCGGCGCGGCCTGGCGCGCCGGCGCCTGGGCGTGGACCCCCGAGCGGCGGCTGACGTACGCCAACGACCTGGACGTGCTGCTCGCCACCGACAAGCAGACGAACCAGGACAAGAGCAGCAGGACCCCGGACAAGTGGCGGCCGCCGCGGAGCGCGTACTGGTGCGAGTACGGCCGGCGCTGGACCGGGATCAAGGCCAAGTACGGTCTCACGGTGTCCCCGCCGGAGAGGAAGGCGGTCCAGGAGCTCCTGGACACCTGCCGCTGAGGCCGCGGGACCGCGTGCGAGGGAGTCCCGCGGAGCCGGTACACTGGTCCGGATTGCTGCGTCCCGTGTCCGGCTCCGGTCGGCACCACCAGAACGGGACAGTCAGCCGGAGACCCGGCCCTCGGGCGGGGTTTCCAGGAGCGTCGCGCACCTTCGAAGGTGTCGCGTGCCACCCACCACCACCCGGGCTTCCGGGAGCGGCGGTGGGTCGTTCGCGTGCTGCACGTATGTGCCCAGACCTGGGAGCGGCTGCCCGGCACGGTCCGTCCTGTACGGACCCGACGGGTTTCCCGGCTGCGGATGCGACCTCCCCTAACCCTGGTGAAGCCGTTTCGTACCAGTAGAGAGGTTGGTTCATGCCGAACCAGTCCCGTCCCAAGGTCAAGAAGTCGCGTGCCCTCGGCATCGCGCTGACCCCGAAGGCTGTCAAGTACTTCGAGGCCCGCCCCTACCCGCCGGGCGAGCACGGCCGTGGCCGCAAGCAGAACTCGGACTACAAGGTCCGTCTGCTCGAGAAGCAGCGTCTGCGCGCCCAGTACGACATCAGCGAGCGCCAGATGGCGCGCGCCTACGACCGCGCCAAGAAGGCCGAAGGCAAGACGGGCGAGGCGCTGGTCGTCGAGCTCGAGCGTCGCCTCGACGCCCTGGTCCTGCGTTCGGGCATCGCCCGCACCATCTACCAGGCCCGCCAGATGGTCGTCCACGGCCACATCCAGGTCAACGGCGGCAAGGTCGACAAGCCGTCGTTCCGCGTCCGTCCCGACGACGTCGTGATGGTCCGCGAGCGCAGCCGCACCAAGCCGCTGTTCGAGGTCGCCCGTGAGGGTGGCTTCGCCGCCGACGGTGAGACCCCGCGCTACCTGCAGGTCAACCTGAAGGCCCTGGCCTTCCGCCTCGACCGCGACCCGAACCGCAAGGAGATCCCGGTCATCTGCGACGAGCAGCTGGTCGTCGAGTACTACGCCCGCTGATCCGGGCCCCCGGCGCAGGCCGGGGGACGTAGTACCACCTCCGCGGTGTTCAGCCCGCCGCTTCCCCGCCCTTGCCGGTGGGGGAGCCGGCGGGCTTCCGCGTTCCCGGGACCGCCGCGCCGGCCGTACGGAACGGACGCGGCGCGGACTCCTCCGCCGGGACGCCGACGGCCGGACTCCGGCCCGCCGCGAGCGCGCGCTCCACCGCCTCCGCGGCCGAGAGCCCCTGGCCGGCCCGGAACGCGGCGCCGTACGCGTCCGCGCCGAGCACCTCCTCGGCCCGCCGCTCGCACAGCGCCCTCGGCACGCCGAACGCCTCCGAGCCGAAGAGCCGGACCCCCACCGTGTCCCACACCGGGACCGCCGCCCCCTGCAGGACCGCGGCCTCCGCCGCGTCGCCCTCGCTCACCGTCACCAGGGCCAGCAGCTCGATCGCCAGGACGAGGCCGACCAGGTCGCGGAAGCTGTCGTTGATCGACACGCACTCGGTGAGCAGCTCCCGCGCCTCCCCGAACGCGCCCCGGGCCCACGCCAGATACCCCAGCACATAGAGGGCGTACGCCCTCGCCCAGAGCTCGCCCCGCTCCTCGCAGACCTCCCTGACCTCCCGGGAGAGGGCACCCGCCCCCTCCTGGTCACCCAGGAAGGCCCGCGCCATCGCCAGCTCGATCTGCGCCATCAGCACATTGCTGTTCAGCTCACCGAGCTCCCGGTACGCCTCCAGCGCCCGCCCGATCAGCTCCTCGGCCCGCGGCATGTCGTCCGTGAGCAGCGCGAGACAGCCCATCCGGTGCGTCGCGTACGCCTCCGCCAGCGCGTTCCGCGAGGACCTGGCCCGCTCCCCGCACTCGTGGAGCGCCGCCACCGCCGCCGTGCCGTCGCCCTGCAGCACCGTCACGTACCCGAGCACCCACAGCGCCTTGAGCCGCGCCTCCTCGCGGCCGGACTCGAGCGCCAGGGCCCGGTCCAGCCAGTGCCGGCCCTCCGAGAGGCGCCCGCAGCCCACCCACGCGAACCAGAGCGTCCCCGCCAGGTGCTGGGCGAGATGCGCGTCCTCCGGCAGCTCCAGGCAGAGTTCGAGGGCCGCCCGCAGATGCGGCAGCGCCGCCTCCGTCAGCGCCGCCACCTCGGGCTGGCGCGGGCTGAACCACTCCAGCTCGCACCAGGTGGCCAGGCCCATGTACCAGTCGCGGTGCCGCCGCCGCATCCGCTCCGTGTCGTCGAGCGCCGCCAGCCACTCGGCCCCGTACGCCGAGACCGTGTCGAGCATCCGGTACGCGGGACCGGCCGGGGTGTCCTCCCGGGTGAGCAGCGACTGCGCGAGCAGCCCGCCGAGCAGGTCCAGGATCCGCTCCGGCGGCAGCTCCGGGCCCCCGCAGACGTACTCCACCGCCTCCAGGTCGAACGGACCGGGGAACACGGAGAGCCGCGCCCAGAGCAGCCGCTCCTCCGGAGTGCACAGCTCATGGCTCCAGCCGATGGCCGTGCGCAGCGTCTGATGGCGGGGGAGGGCGCCGCGCGCGCCGTCCGTGAGGAGCCGGAAGCGGTCGTCGAGGCGGTACAGCATCTGCTCGACGGAGAGCAGAGGCAGTCGCCCGGCCGCCAGTTCGAGGGCGAGCGGAATCCCGTCGAGGCGCCGGCACAGCTCCCGCACGGCGTCCCGTCCGCCGCCCCGGGCCGGGCCTCCGGCCGGAACTCCCGGGACGCCGGGCCGGGCCGCGGCCGCGCCCGGGCGGACGGGCGCGCCCGCCGGAGTCGGAACACGGTGGACGGCACCGACGGCACCGACGCCACCCGAGCCCCCGGCTCCGGTCCCGCCCGATCCGCCCGCTCCGGTGCTGTCCCCGGCTCCGCCCGCGCCTCCGCCCCCGGACTCCGCCCCCGGCCACGGCAGGCTCGGCGCGCCCGCCTCCGCCGCCCGCTCCGCGAGCAGCGTCATCGCGTCCGCCTCGCCCAGCGGAGCCAGCGGGAACACCACCTCGCCCGCCACCCGCAGGGCCCGGCGGCCGCTCGCTAGGACGGTGAGCCCGGGCGCGTGCTCCAGGAGTTCCCGCACCAGCGGCGCGCAGTGCTCCACGAGGTGCTCGAAACCGTCGACGACCAGCAGCGTCCGCCGTTCGGCGAGGTGTTCGACGAGCACCTCGCGCGGGGGCCGGGGCGTGTGGTCGGTCAGGTCGAGCGCCTCGACCAGGGCGTACTCGATCAGCTCCGGATCGCGCAGCGGCGCGAGCCCGGCGAGCCGTACCCCGTCGCTGTAGCGTTTCTGCGCGCCCGCGGCAGCCCTCAGGGCGAGCCGGGTCTTGCCGACCCCGCCCACCCCCACGACCGTGACCAGGCGGGACGTGTCGAGGAGCGCCGCCAGTGCGGCCTGCTCGGTGGTCCTTCCGACGAACCGGTTGAGCTCCGCCGGTAGATTGCTCCGTCGCATGGGACACGGAGCGTACTCACCCCCGCGCGCTCCGTACAATCGGTTCCGGTAACTCCCGCCCCACAGGCGGTAATGCGGGTGCGGGGCGACAGCCCGGGCGCGATAGGCTCGGGGAACGACTTTTCGTAAGGCCCCAACGACAGCAGAGAGCGGTGCAGAGTGACCGGTGGAGAGGTTGCCGGGATCCTGGTGGCCGTCTTCTGGGCGATCCTGGTCTCCTTCCTCGCCGTGGTTCTGGTGAGGCTGGCGCAGACGCTCAGGGCGACCACCCGGATGGTGGCGGACGTGACCGAGCAGGCCGTGCCCCTGCTGGCCGACGCCTCCGCGACCGTCCGCTCGGCCCAGACCCAGCTCGACCGGGTCGACGCCATCGCGTCGGACGTCCAGGAGGTCACCTCCAACGCCTCCGCGCTCTCCTCCACCGTCGCCTCCACCTTCGGCGGCCCGCTCGTCAAGGTCGCGGCCTTCGGCTACGGGGTGCGCAAGGCGCTCGGACGCGGCGGGGAGGGCGGGGCCGGCACGGACGCGCCGCGGACCTCCTCGCGCCGCACTGTGATCGTCGGCCGTACGGTGCCGTCCTCGCGACGCCGGAAGCAGAAGGGCTGAGCCGCGATGTTCCGCCGCACGTTCTGGTTCACGGCCGGCGCTGCCGCCGGCGTGTGGGCCACCGCCAAGGTCAACCGGAAGCTGAAGCAGCTGACCCCCGAGAGCCTCGCCTCCCAGGCGGCGAACAAGGCGATCGAGACCGGCCACCGCCTCAAGGACTTCGCCCTCGACGTGAGGGCGGGCATGGTCCAGCGGGAGGCCGAACTGGAGGAGGCGCTCGGCCTCGACGCACCCGTCGAGCCGGGCCCGGACCGGGCCCGGGAGCTTCCTGAGCCGCGCCGCCGGGGGGCGCTCGGCCCCACCCCGCACCCGACCACGTATTCCACTCCCACGATCTCGTACAACCGGAATGAGGACCACTGATGGAGTCGGCTGAAATCCGCCGCCGCTGGCTGAGCTTCTTCGAGGAGCGCGGGCACACCGTCGTCCCTTCGGCGTCGCTCATCGCGGACGACCCGACTCTGCTGCTCGTCCCCGCCGGCATGGTGCCCTTCAAGCCCTACTTCCTGGGCGAGGTCAAGCCGCCGTTCACGCGCGCGTCGAGCGTGCAGAAGTGCGTGCGCACGCCGGACATCGAAGAGGTCGGCAAGACCACCCGCCACGGCACGTTCTTCCAGATGTGCGGCAACTTCTCCTTCGGCGACTACTTCAAGGAAGGCGCCATCAAGCTCGCCTGGGAGCTGCTGACCACCCCGGTGGAGCACGGCGGCTACGGGCTGGAGCCGGAGAAGCTCTGGATCACCGTCTACCAGGAGGACGACGAGGCCGAGCAGATCTGGCGCGACGTCGTCGGCGTCCCCGCCGAGCGCATCCAGCGCCTCGGCAAGAAGGACAACTACTGGTCGATGGGCGTCCCCGGCCCCTGCGGCCCGTGCTCCGAGATCAACTACGACCGCGGCCCCGAGTTCGGCGTCGAGGGCGGCCCGGCCGTCAACGACGAGCGGTACGTGGAGATCTGGAACCTGGTCTTCATGCAGTACGAGCGCGGCGAGGGCACCGGGAAGGACGACTTCCCGATCCTCGGCGAGCTGCCGTCGAAGAACATCGACACGGGCCTCGGTCTCGAGCGCCTGGCGATGATCCTCCAGGGCGTCCAGAACATGTACGAGACGGACACCCTCCAGGTCGTCATCGACAAGGCCACCGAGCTCACCGGCGTCGCCTACGGCAAGGCCCACGACAGCGACGTCTCGCTGCGCGTGGTCGCCGACCACATGCGGACCTCCGTCATGCTCATCGGCGACGGCGTCACCCCGGGCAACGAGGGCCGCGGCTACGTGCTGCGCCGCATCATGCGCCGCGCCGTCCGCAACATGCGCCTGCTCGGCGCCACCGGTCCGGTCGTCCAGGACCTCGTCGACACCGTGATCGACACGATGGGCGAGCAGTACCCGGAGCTGGTCACCGACCGCAAGCGGATCGAGACCGTCGCCCTCGCCGAAGAGGCCGCCTTCCTCAAGGCCCTCAAGGGCGGCACCAACATCCTCGACACCGCCGTCACCGAGACGAAGGCCGCCGGCGGCACGATCCTCTCCGGCGACAAGGCGTTCCTGCTCCACGACACCTGGGGCTTCCCGATCGACCTCACCCTCGAGATGGCCTCCGAGCAGGGCCTCTCCGTGGACGAGGACGGCTTCCGCCGCCTGATGAAGGAGCAGCGGGACCGCGCCAAGGCCGACGCCAAGGCGAAGAAGACCGGCCACGCCGACATGACCTCGTACCGGGAGATCGCCGACAGCAACGGCGCCACCGAGTTCACCGGCTACACCAACACCGAGGGCGAGAGCACCGTCGTCGGCCTCCTGGTCAACGGCGTCTCCTCGCCGGCCGCCTCCGAGGGCGACGAGGTCGAGGTCGTCCTCGACCGGACCCCGTTCTACGCCGAGGGCGGCGGCCAGATCGCCGACCAGGGCCGGATCAAGCTGCACAGCGGCGCGGTCATCGAGATCCGTGACGTCCAGCAGCCCGTGCCGGGTGTCTCCGTGCACAAGGGTTCCGTGCAGGTCGGCGAGGTGACCGTGGGCGCCACCGCCTACGCCACCATCGACGTGCGCCGCCGCCGGGCCATCGCCCGCGCCCACTCGGCCACCCACCTCACCCACCAGGCGCTGCGCGACGCCCTCGGCCCGACGGCCGCCCAGGCCGGTTCCGAGAACCAGCCCGGCCGCTTCCGCTTCGACTTCGGTTCGCCGAACGCCGTCCCCGGCGCCGTCCTCACCGACGTCGAGCAGAAGATCAACGAGGTCCTCTCGCGCGAGCTGGAGGTCCACGCCGAGGTCATGCCGATCAACGAGGCCAAGCGCCAGGGCGCCATCGCCGAGTTCGGCGAGAAGTACGGCGAGCAGGTCCGCGTCGTCACCATCGGCGACTTCTCCAAGGAGCTGTGCGGCGGTACGCACGTCGGCAACACCGCCCAGCTGGGTCTGGTGAAGCTGCTCGGCGAGTCGTCCATCGGCTCCGGCGTGCGCCGCATCGAGGCCCTCGTGGGTGTCGACGCGTACAACTTCCTCGCCCGCGAGCACACGGTCGTCGCCCAGCTCCAGGAGCTGGTCAAGGGCCGTCCGGAGGAGCTTCCCGAGAAGATCTCCGCCATGCTCGGCAAGCTGAAGGACGCCGAGAAGGAGATCGAGAAGTTCCGCGCGGAGAAGGTCCTCCAGGCCGCCGCCGGTCTCGTCGACTCCGCCCAGGACATCCGCGGCCTCGCCCTCGTCACCGGCCAGGTCCAGGACGGCACCGGTGCCGACGACCTGCGCAAGCTGGTCCTCGACATCCGCGGCCGCTTCCCGTCCGACCGCCCGGCCGTCGTCGCCCTGTTCACCACGGCCAACGGCAAGCCGCTCACCGTCATCGCCACCAACGAGGCCGCCCGCGAGCGCGGTCTCAAGGCCGGCGAGCTGGTCCGCACGGCCGCCAAGACCCTCGGTGGCGGTGGCGGCGGCAAGCCGGACGTCGCCCAGGGCGGTGGTACGAACCCGCAGGCCGTCGGCGAGGCCATCGCCGCCGTCGAGCGTCTCGTGGTGGAGACGGCGTGACGATGCGTCGCGGCCGCCGTCTCGCGGTCGATGTCGGGGACGCCCGGATCGGGGTCGCCTCGTGCGACCCCGACGGGGTCCTCGCCACGCCGGTGGAGACCGTGCCGGGACGTGACGTCCCGGCCGCCCACCGGCGGCTCCGCCAGATCGTCGAGGAGTACGAGCCGATCGAGGTCGTCGTGGGCCTGCCCCGCTCGCTCAGCGGACGGGAGGGCCCGGCCGCGACCAAGGTCCGTGCCTTCGCGGGGGAGATGGCCAAGGGCATCGCCCCGGTGCCGGTCCGGCTGGTGGACGAGCGGATGACCACGGTCACCGCGACCCAGGGGCTGCGGGCCTCCGGTGTGAAGGCCAAGAAGGGGCGGTCCGTCATCGATCAGGCCGCCGCTGTGATCATCCTTCAGAACGCTCTTGAGTCCGAACGGGTATCAGGTAATCCGCCCGGTGAGGGCGTCGAAGTGGTCATCTGATCGCGATACGGTAACGTTCCGCGCGATGCGGCGGTGTTCGAACAGCTGCCGCACTACGTAGAGGCGGATCGTCCGGAAGCCTCGCGGCTGTTTTGGGGATCGATGACTGAGTATGGCCGGAGCCCCGGCTCCGAACCGTGGCACCCCGGGGACCCGTTGTACGGGGACCAGGGGTGGGAGGGCCAGCAGCAGCACTACCCGCACCCGCAGCAGGCAAACCAGTACGGCCAGGGCGCTCACGGCTACCAGGACCCGTACGGGCAGGGCGGCCAGACCGGTCAGGTCCCGCAGGCGTACGAAGGCGACCCGTACCAGCAGAACCACCAGCAGCAGCATGCGCAGCAGTACCAGCAGCAGCCGCAGGGGTACGTCGATCCGCAGGCGCAGTACCAGCAGCAGGCTCAGCAGCACGCTGCGCATCAGCAGCAGTACCAGCAGGCTTACGAACAGCAGCACCAGCAGCCGCAGCAGTACGGGACGGGGTACCAGGACCAGGGTCAGGGCGGGTACGACACGCCCGGGCACCTCGGACAGCAGTACGACGGCAACTGGGAGACGGGCCAGGCGGCGATGCCGTACGGCGGTCCTCCGGCCGATCCGTACGGCGGCCAGAACCCCGACCTGTACGGCACCCCCGAGGCGTACCCCCCGCCCCAGCCCCCCGGCCGCCGGCAGAACCCGCCGGAGCCGGTGATCGACTGGGCTCCGGAGGAGGAGGCCCAGCCGGAGCCGGAGGAGGAGAAGCACCCCTTCTTCACCGGCGAGGAGGACCCGGACGACGACGCGTACGACGAGGAGCCGGGCCGCGGCCGGGGCTCCCGCGGCGGCGACCGCGAACGCCGGAGCAAGGCGAACAAGCGCAAGGGCAAGAACGGCGTGGCCTGCCTCGTCGTCGCCCTCGTCCTCGCGGGCGGCGTCGGCGGCGTCGGCTACTTCGGCTACCAGTTCTGGCAGGGCCAGTTCGGCGCGGCGGAGGACTACGCGGGCACGGGCTCGGGCGACGTCCAGGTCGAGATCCCGAAGGGCGCGCTGGGCAACGAGATCGGCAACATCCTCAAGAAGGCGGGCGTCGTCAAGAGCGTCGACGCCTTCGTCTCGGCGCAAGGGCGCAACTCCAAGGGCCTCTCCATCCAGGCGGGCGTGTACACGCTGAAGAAGGAGATGTCGGCCGAGAACGCGGTGAAGATGATGCTCGACCCGGCCAGCCAGGCCAACCTCGTCATTCCCGAGGGCAAGCGCAACGCCTGGGTGTACGACCAGCTCGACAAGCGCCTCGACCTCAAGCCGGGCACCGCCAAGGAGGTCGCCCGCGCCAAGGCGGACAGCCTCGGACTGCCCGACTGGGCCAAGAAGCACCCCGACATCAAGGACCCGCTGGAAGGGTTCCTCTACCCGGCGAGCTACCCGGTGGCCAAGAGCAGCAAGCCGGAGGACGCGCTCCGCAAGATGGTCGCGCGCGCCAACCAGGAGTACGCGAAGCTCGACCTGGCGGCGAAGGCCAAGGGCCTCGGCGTCGAGGGGCCGTGGGAACTCCTCACGGTGGCCAGCCTGGTCCAGGCGGAGGGCAAGACGCACGACGACTTCCGCAAGATGGCCGAGGTCATCTACAACCGCCTGGCGCCGGACAACCGCGAGACGTTCCAGCTGCTGCAGTTCGACTCGACCCTCAACTACCTGAAGGGTCAGTCGGAGATCAAGATCTCCGAGAAGGAGGCGAACAGCAACACCGACCCGTACAACACGTACAAGCACAAGGGCCTGCCGCCCGGTCCGATCAGCAACCCGGGCAACGACGCCCTCGCCGCCATGCTCGACCCGACGAAGGACGGCTGGATCTACTTCGTCGCCACCGACGGCATGAGCAAGACCGAATTCGCCAAGACGCTCGTCGAGCACCAGAAGCTCGTCGACAAGTTCAACGCGGGGAACTGAACATGACCCTGTCCCGCCGCGCGGCCGTCCTCGGCTCGCCGATCGCGCACTCGCTCTCCCCGGTCCTGCACCGGGCCGCGTACGCCGCCCTCGGTCTCGACGACTGGTCGTACGAGCGCTTCGAGGTCGACGAGGCCGGGCTGCCCGGCTTCGTCCGCGAGCTGGACGACAGCTGGGCCGGACTGTCGCTGACCATGCCGCTGAAGCGGGCGATCATCCCGCTGCTCGACGGGATCAGCGACACGGCCGCCTCGGTCGAGGCCGTGAACACGGTCGTCCTCCGCGAGGACGGCCGCCGGGTCGGCGACAACACCGACATCCCCGGCATGCTCGCCGCCCTGCGCGAGCGGGGCGTCGAGAAGGTGGAGTCGGCGGCGGTCCTCGGGGCCGGCGCCACCGCCTCCTCCGCGCTCGCCGCGCTCGCCCGGATCTGCGACGGGCCCGTCACCGCGTACGTACGCAGTGAGGCGCGGGCCGAGGAGATGCGCGGCTGGGGCGAGCGGCTCGGCGTGGAGGTCCGGACCGCCGCCTGGGACGACGCGGCGGAGGCCTTCGCCTCCCCGCTGGTGATCGCGACCACCCCCGCCGGCACGACGAACGCCCTCGCGGGCGCCGTCCCCGATGCCGTCGGCACCCTCTTCGACGTCCTGTACGACCCGTGGCCGACCGCGCTCGCCGCGGCCTGGTCCGACCGCGGCGGCAAGGTGGTCGGCGGCCTCGACCTCCTCGTCCACCAGGCCGTCCTCCAGGTCGAGCAGATGACCGGCGTCCCCAGGGCGCCGCTCGCCGCGATGCGCGCGGCGGGGGAGCAGGCCCTGGCGGCCCGCTAGCGTCGGCCGAGACCCCCGGAAACGTCCGGAACGGCGCGATTCGCGTCCGACAGCTGGACCGGAGGACGGGTTCGTCCCGCGGACGTGGGAGGATCAGGGATGGCGGGCCAGGGCCGCGCACCCGGTCGCGCCGTCGCAGTACCCAGGCGCGAGCATGAGGAGCATCGTTGAGCAGGTTGCGTTGGCTGACCGCTGGGGAATCCCACGGACCCGCGCTGGTCGCGACACTGGAGGGCCTTCCCGCCGGCGTCCCGGTCACCACTGAGCTGGTGGCGGACCACCTCGCGCGGCGACGCCTCGGCTATGGGCGCGGCGCCCGGATGAAGTTCGAGCAGGACGAGATCACCTTCCTGGGCGGAGTCCGGCACGGGCTCTCCCTCGGTTCCCCGATCGCCGTCATGGTCGGCAACACCGAGTGGCCCAAGTGGGAGAAGGTCATGGCGGCCGACCCGGTCGACCCGTCCGAGCTCAAGGAGACGGGCCGCAACGCCCCCCTGACCCGGCCGCGTCCCGGTCACGCCGACCTCGCCGGCATGCAGAAGTACGGCTTCGACGAGGCCCGGCCGATCCTGGAGCGCGCCAGCGCCCGGGAGACCGCGGCCCGTGTCGCCCTCGGCGCGATCGCCCGCTCCTTCATCAAGGAGACCGCGGGCATCGAGATCGTCTCGCACGTCGTCGAACTGGCCGCCGCCAAGGCGCCGTACGGCGTCTACCCGACCCCCGCCGATGTCGAGAAGCTCGACGCCGACCCGGTCCGCTGCCTCGACGCCGACGCGTCGAAGGCGATGGTCGCCGAGATCGACCAGGCCCACAAGGACGGCGACACCCTCGGCGGTGTCGTCGAGGTCCTCGCCTACGGCGTGCCCGTCGGCCTCGGCTCCCACGTCCACTGGGACCGGCGCCTCGACGCGCGGCTCGCCGCCGCGCTCATGGGCATCCAGGCCATCAAGGGCGTCGAGGTCGGCGACGGCTTCGACCTGGCCCGCGTGCCCGGCTCCCAGGCCCACGACGAGATCGTGAAGACCGACGAGGGCATCAGGCGCACCTCCGGCCGTTCCGGCGGCACCGAGGGCGGTCTGACCACCGGCGAGCTGCTCCGGGTCCGTGCCGCGATGAAGCCCATCGCGACCGTGCCCCGCGCCCTCGCCACCGTCGACGTCGCCACCGGCGAGGCCACCCAGGCCCACCACCAGCGCTCCGACGTCTGCGCCGTCCCCGCGGCGGGCATCGTCGCCGAGGCCATGGTCGCGCTCGTCCTCGCGGACGCCGTCGTCGAGAAGTTCGGCGGCGACAGCGTCCCCGAGACCCGCCGCAACGTGCGGTCGTACCTCGAGAACCTGCACATCCGGTGACCGGCGGTCCCCTGGTCGTCCTCGTCGGGCCCATGGGCTCCGGCAAGTCCACGGTGGGCGCGCTCCTGGCCGACCGGCTCGGCGCGCCCTACCGGGACACCGACGCCGACATCGTCGCCGCCGAGGGCCGCGAGATCTCCGACATCTTCATCGAGGACGGCGAGGAGCACTTCCGCGCCCTGGAGCGGGACGCGGTCGCCGCGGCCCTCGCCGGGCACGGGGGAGTCCTCGCCCTCGGCGGAGGCGCCGTCCTCGACGCCGGAACCCGCGCCCTGCTGGCCGGGCTGCCCGTCGCGTACCTCTCGATGGACGTCGACGAGGCGGTCCGGCGCGTCGGCCTCAACACCGCGCGCCCGCTGCTCGCCGTCAACCCGCGCCGTCAGTGGCGCGAGCTGATGGAGGCGCGCCGCCATCTATACACCGAAGTCGCGCGGGCCGTCGTCACCACCGACGACCGCACCCCCGAAGAGGTCGCGGACGCGGTCCTCGCGGCACTGGATCTGAAGAAGGACGCATGACGACGGACCAGGAAGTCACCCGTATCCACGTCGCGGGCAGCGCCGGCACGGATCCGTACGAGGTGCTGGTCGGCCGGCAGCTGCTGGGCGAGCTCCCGGCCCTCATCGGCAACCAGGCCAAGCGGGTCGCCGTGATCCACCCGGAGGCGCTCGCCGACACCGGGGAGGCGCTCCGCGCGGACCTCGCCGACCAGGGCTACGAGGCGGTCGCCATCCAGGTGCCGAACGCCGAGGAGGCGAAGACCGCCGAGGTCGCCGCCTACTGCTGGAAGGCGCTCGGCCAGACCGGCTTCACCCGCAGCGACGTCATCGTGGGCGTCGGCGGCGGTGCCACCACCGACCTGGCCGGCTTCGTCGCCGCGACCTGGCTGCGCGGTGTCCGCTGGATCGCGGTGCCCACCACCGTCCTCGCGATGGTCGACGCGGCCGTCGGCGGCAAGACGGGCATCAACACCGCCGAGGGCAAGAACCTCGTCGGCTCCTTCCACCCGCCCGCCGGGGTCCTCTGCGACCTGGCCGCGCTCGACTCGCTGCCGGTCAACGACTACGTCAGCGGCCTCGCGGAGATCATCAAGGCCGGCTTCATCGTCGACCCGGTGATCCTCGACCTCATCGAGGAGGACCCGCAGGCGGCCCGTACCCCCGCCGGTCCCCACACGGCCGAGCTGCTCGTCCGCTCGATCAGGGTCAAGGCCGAGGTCGTCTCCGGCGACCTCAAGGAGTCCGGCCGCCGCGAGATCCTCAACTACGGCCACACCCTCGCCCACGCCATCGAGAAGAACGAGCGGTACAAGTGGCGCCACGGCGCCGCCGTCTCCGTCGGCATGGTCTTCGCCGCCGAGCTCGGCCGCCTCGCCGGGCGCCTCGACGACGCCACCGCCGACCGGCACCGGGCGATCCTGGAGTCCGTCGGACTGCCGCTCAGCTACCGCGGCGACCAGTGGCCCAAGCTGCTGGAGACCATGCGGGTGGACAAGAAGTCCCGCGGTGACCTGCTGCGCTTCATCGTGCTCGACGGGATCGGCAAGCCGACCGTCCTCGAGGGCCCCGACCCGGCGGTCCTGATCGCGGCGTACGGAGAGGTGTCCGCGTGAGCGAGCCCCGTCCCGTCCTGGTGCTCAACGGCCCCAACCTGGGCCGGCTCGGCTCCCGTGAGCCCGACATCTACGGCGCCACCTCCTACAAGGGCCTCGTCGAGTCCTGCAAGGCCCTCGGCGCGGAGCTCGGCTTCGACGTCGAGGTGCGGGAGACGAACGACGAGGGCGAGATGATCCGCTGGCTCCACGAGGCGGCGGACCGCGCGGTACCGGTGGTGATCAACCCGGGGGCGTTCACGCACTACTCGTACGGGATGCGGGACGCGGCCGCCCAGCGGACCGCGCCGCTGATCGAGGTCCACATCTCGAACCCGTACGCCCGGGAGGAGTTCCGGCACACCTCGGTCGTCGCGGCCGTGGCGACCGGGACGGTCGCCGGCTTCGGGATCGGGTCCTACCGGCTGGCGCTGCGGGCGCTCGCCGAGGAACTGACGGGCTGACCGGGCACCAGTGAGGGGCCCCGGCCGTTCCCCTGGCGGGGGCCGGGGGCGGTAACGTTCCGGCGCACCGGAGACACCGGCTACAACAGGCGTACGAGACGGAGTGGGACCGGATGCAGCACGCAGTGGGGGGTCCGCTGCCACCGCCGGAGCGACCGGGCCGGGCGGCCGACCCCGGTACCGGCCCGGGACCCGTCCCGGATCCCGCTTCCGCGCCGGGGGCCGCGCCTGGGCACGGCACCGGCCCGGGAGCCGGCATCGGAGCAGGCACCGGAGCGCCGACCGGACCCGTGCCCGGCACGGCCGGTGGCGGCCCCGGCGGCGTGCCCGGCACTGCCCCGGGAGGGCTGCCGCCGATACCGCCGCCTCCGCCCGGCGCCCCCTACCCGGGGCCGCCCGCCGGACCCCGGCTCGGTGTGCACCCGACCGTCCCGAGCGGCGCCCCCCGGCCTCCGCACGCCGCGTCGCCGCACTCCGCCCCGCCTCCGCGGTCCGCGCCCCCCACCGGGCCCGGTACGCCCGGCTGGGGCGGCCCCGGTCCCGTACCGCAGCATTCCGGCGGCGGTCCGCAGCACCCGGGCGGCTCGCAGTATCCCGGCGGGCAGCCCCCGCGCGCCGACTTCACCGGGCACGTGCCCCTGCCGCCCGTGAGCGCGCCGCTCGCACCCGCCGTGGAGCACGGCGGCGGTACCGGTGCCGCGACCCTCGCCGTCCTGCTCATCGGCCCCGCGGGCGCCGGCAAGACCACCGTCGCCCGGCACTGGGCGCAGCGCCGCCGGGTGCCCACCGCGCACATCAGCCTCGACGACGTCCGCGAGTGGGTCTGCTCCGGCTTCGCCGACCCGCAGTCCGGGTGGAACGAGCACTCCGAGGCGCAGTACCGGCTCGCCCGCCGCACCTGCGGGTTCGCCGCGCGCAACTTCCTCGCCAACGGCATCTCCTGCATCGTCGACGACGCCGTCTTCCCGGACCGGCCCGTCGTCGGCCTCGGCGGCTGGAAGCGCCACGTCGGCCCCGGGCTGCTGCCCGTGGTGCTCCTGCCCGGTCTGGAGATCGTGCTGGAGCGCAACGCCGAGCGCAGCGGCAACCGGCGCCTCTCGGACGAGGAGGTCGCGGCCATCCACGGCCGGATGGCCGGCTGGTACGGCTCCGGCCTGCCGATCATCGACAACTC
The DNA here is from genome assembly GCF_001905825.1 of Streptomyces sp. CB02009. Lineage (GTDB taxonomy): Bacteria > Actinomycetota > Actinomycetes > Streptomycetales > Streptomycetaceae > Streptomyces. Next base: position 17,096 of record NZ_LIVV01000008.1, on the reverse strand, counting down.
CACGTACGACGTCGAGACCACCGCCCGCGTCCTCGACGACGTGCTGGCCCGCGCGATCGCCAGCCCGCCCACCTGGTGACACCGGGCAGGGTCGGGTCGGGGTGAGGGTCGGGGTCGGGGGAGGCCCGACCCGGCCCCACGGCCGGGTCGATCACGGCCCGGCCGGGGTTCCCGCCCGGTCGGCCGTCCTGAACAGGCCGCCGCGCCCCGCTGCTCGTAGGCTCGGAGCATGTCAGAGGTGTATGCGGACCGCCGTGTACGGCTGCGCGATCGGTGCGCGGCCGCGGGCAGCCCGGCGGCCCTGGTCTCCCGCCCTGCCAACGTCCGCTATCTCGCGGGCGGTTCGCCCCCGGGCGCGGTCCTCCTCGTCGGGCCCGCACCCGACGCGGACGTGCTGCTCTGCCCGGTCGCTCCCACCGGTGAACCGGTCGACGGGCGGCTCGACGAACTCCTCCGCCGGCAGGTGCTGCCCGCGGGGGGCGGCGATCCCGCCGTCGCCGCGGTCGACCTCGCCCGCCGGGCGGGCGCCGACGCGCTGGCGGTCGAGGAGCACGATCTGACCGTGACCCGGCACCGTGCCATGGGCTCCGTCGTGCCGGGGCTGCGGCTCGCCGACCTCGCGTGCGCCGTGGAGCAGCTGAGGATCGTGAAGGACGAGGACGAGATCGCCTGTCTCCGCATTGCCGCCGAGATCGCCGACCAGGCGCTCGGGGAGCTCCTGGAATCGATCCTGGTCGGGCGGACCGAGCGGCACCTCGCCCTGGAGCTGGAGCGGCGGCTCGTCGACCACGGCGCCGACGGGGCCGCCTTCCCGACCTCGGTGGCGACCGGCCCGCACTCCGGCCGCCGGGGCCACCGGCCGTCCGACCGCCGGGTGGAGGAGGGCGATTTCCTCTCCGTCTGTCTCGGCGCCGACTACCGCGGCTACCGCTGCGAGATCGGCCGCACCTTCGTCATCGGCACGACGCCGGCCGACTGGCAGATCGAGCTGTACGAGCTCGTCTTCGCCGCTCAGCGGGCCGGCCGGGAGTCTCTCGTGCCGGGCGCCGAGTACCGTGACGTGGACCGGGCGGCCCGCCAGATTCTGGACTCGGCGGGGCACGGGGAGGCCGCCGTACCCCTCACCGGGCACGGGGTGGGGCTCGAAATCGACGAGGACCCGCAGCTCTCACCCTCGGCCATGGGTAAACTGGACGCTTGTGTGCCGGTCACCGTCGAACCGGGGGTTCACCTCCCGGGACGGGGCGGGGTCCGGATCGATGACACGCTCGTCGTGCGCCAGGAGGCGGACGGCGGACCCGAGCTACTCACCATCACGACCAAGGAGCTGCTCGCGCTGTAGGGCGCGTACGCATCCGCGGTCCCACGTCAGTCCAGGAGATTCCGCAACCGTGGCTTCCACGAACGACCTCAAGAACGGCATGGTGCTCAAGCTCGACGGGGGCCAGCTCTGGTCCGTCGTCGAGTTCCAGCACGTCAAGCCCGGCAAGGGCCCGGCCTTCGTGCGCACCAAGCTCAAGAACGTGCTGTCCGGCAAGGTCGTCGACAAGACCTTCAACGCCGGCGTGAAGGTCGAGACGGCCACCATCGACCGCCGCGACATGCAGTTCTCCTACATGGATGGCGACTACTTCGTCTTCATGGACGAGCAGACGTACGACCAGCTCATGGTCGACCGCAAGTCCGTCGGCGACGCCGCCAACTTCCTCATCGAGGGCTTCACCGCCTCCGTCGCGCAGCACGAGGGCTCGGTGCTCTACGTCGAGCTCCCGGCCGCCGTCGAGCTGACGATCAAGCACACCGACCCGGGCGTCCAGGGCGACCGCTCCACCGGCGGCACCAAGCCCGCCACGCTGGAGACCGGCCACGAGATCCAGGTCCCGCTCTTCGTCACCACCGGCGAGAAGGTCAAGGTCGACACCCGCACCAGCGACTACCTCGGCCGGGTGAACAAGTAACCGTGGCCGCTCGGAGCAAGGCACGCAAGCGCGCCTTCCAGATCCTCTTCGAGGCGGACCAGCGCGGTGCCTCCGTCCAGGAGGTTCTCGCGGACCAGGTCCGGCACGCGCGGTCGGACGACCGCCAGCCGCCGGTGAACGACTTCACCATGCAGCTGGTCGAGGGCTACGCGTCCCACGTGGCCCGGATCGACGAGCTCATCGCGACCTACGCGGTGGACTGGGACCTCGACCGGATGCCCGTCGCCGACCGGAACATCGTGCGCCTCGGTGCGTACGAGCTGATCTGGGAGGACGGCACGCCGGACGCGGTCGCGATCGACGAGGCGGTGCAGCTCGCCAAGGAGTTCTCCACGGACGAGTCCCCGACCTTCGTCAACGGCCTGCTGGCGCGCTTCAAGGACTTGAAGCCGCGTCTGCGCCGGGACGCCGACGTCTGAGGCGGATGACGTCACCGGCAGTCGAAGGGGCCCGCAGCACTCGTGCTGCGGGCCCCTTCGCCGTGTCCCCGGCGCATCGCGTTCGCGACGGCGTGGGCGGCAGGCGTCGGGGCGGGCGGAGACGTCACGGGAGCGGCAGGCGACGGGGCGGGCGTGAGGCCTCGCGTGAGGCGTCGCGTGAGGCGTCGCGTGAGGGGGAGGCACCCCTGCGGGACGCGAGGAAGGCCGGCGTCGCGAGAGCGGGCGGGACCGCGGGTCGCGGCACCGGGGAAAGGCCGCGGGCCCGTGGACGTCGGATGACGTCCACGGGCCCGGCGGTACGTTTCTGCTGGGTCCCCGGAAGGGGTCAGTTCTCCTCGTGGGCGACCGCGCGGCGCGCGTCCGCGTCCAGCACGCCCCAGCTGATGAGCTGCTCGGTGAGGACCGAGGGGGACTGGTCGTAGATGACGGCGAGGGTGCGCAGGTCGTCCTGACGGATCGACAGCACCTTGCCGTTGTAGTCGCCGCGCTGCGACTGGATCGTCGCCGCGTAGCGCTGGAGCGGGCCCGCCTTCTCCTGGGGGACGTGCGCGAGGCGCTCCAGGTCGAGCACGAGCTTCGGCGGCGGCTCGGCGGCCCCGCCCGGCGTGGTGCCCGGCAGGAGCTCCTGCACCGGCACCCCGTAGAAGTCGGCCAGCTCGGCAAGACGCTGCACGGTCACCGCGCGGTCCCCGCGCTCGTACGAACCGACCACGACCGCCTTCCAGCGGCCCTGGGACTTCTCCTCCACCCCGTGGAGGGAGAGACCCTGCTGGGTGCGGATGGCACGGAGTTTGGCCCCGAGCTGCTTTGCGTATTCGCTGGACATAACGCTCCCGGACGCTGTGACGACATGCGGCTGCGCCGCGCGGCTGGTAACTCACTGTGAGGTTACGCAGCGTTACTCTTTCCCGTCAAGCCGAATGGTCCGTACCGCCCACTCCCGGGGGACGGTGCCCGGAGTGGCGCCAGGGGTGCGGGGGAGGGCTCCGCCCGCCCCTGGTATCGTTGACGTCGCAAATCCGACGTCCTTTAAGAACCGTCCCGTGAGGCGGAGAAGGAGGTCCGTTTCTTCATGGACACTCAGCAGAAGTACGGCGACGACGCGCGGCCCGTTCTCGAGGCCCCCGACATCGCGCGGGTCCTGACCCGCATCGCTCACGAGATCGTCGAGCGCGCCAAGGGCGCGGACGACGTGGTTCTCCTCGGCATCCCCACCCGCGGTGTGTTCCTCGCCCGCCGGCTGGCCGAGAAGCTCGAATCGATCACCGGCGCCAAGATCCCCGTCGGATCCCTGGACATCACCATGTACCGGGACGACCTGCGGATGAAGCCGGCCCGCGCCATCGGCCGCACCGAGATCCCCGGTGACGGCATCGACGGCCGCCTCGTCGTCCTCGTCGACGACGTGCTCTTCTCCGGTCGCACCATCCGCGCCGCCCTCGACGCCCTCGGCGACATCGGCCGCCCCCGCGCGGTCCAGCTCGCCGTCCTCGTCGACCGCGGCCACCGCGAGCTTCCGATCCGCGCCGACTACGTCGGCAAGAACCTCCCCACGTCGCTGCGGGAGACGGTCAAGGTCCAGCTCGCCGAGGAGGACGGTCGCGACACCGTGCTGCTCGGCGCCCGGCCCACCGCCTAGCCGGACCGGCTTTCCCCCGCGGGGCCGGGGCACCCCCCTGCGCCCCCGCATGCCCTCACACCTCCCCACCACGGAGAGACACACCGATGATGCGTCACCTCATCTCGGCCGCCGACCTCACCCGCGACGACGCCGTCCTGATCCTCGACACCGCCGAGGAGATGGCCCGGGTGGCCGACCGGCCCATCCGGAAGCTGCCCACCCTGCGCGGCCGGACCATCTGCAACCTGTTCTTCGAGGACTCCACCCGGACCCGGATCTCCTTCGAGGCCGCCGAGAAGCGCCTCTCCGCCGACGTCATCAACTTCGCGGCCAAGGGCTCCAGCGTCTCCAAGGGCGAGTCCCTCAAGGACACCGCGCAGACCCTGGAGGCCATGGGCGTCGACGCGGTCGTCATCCGCCACGGAGCCTCCGGAGCCCCGTACCGCCTCGCCACCTCCGGCTGGATCGACGCCCCCGTCATCAACGCCGGCGACGGCACCCACCAGCACCCCACCCAGGCCCTCCTGGACGCCTTCACCATGCGCCGCCGCCTGGTCGGCCGGGACGCCGGACTCGGCCAGGACCTCGCGGGCAAGCGGATCACGCTCGTCGGCGATGTCCTGCACAGCCGGGTCGCCCGCTCCAACGTCGACCTGCTGCACACCCTCGGCGCCGAGGTCACCCTGGTGGCCCCGCCCACCCTGGTCCCCGTCGGCGTCGAGACCTGGCCCTGCGAGATCTCGTACGACATCGACCGCGTGCTGCCGAAGTCCGACGCCGTCATGATGCTGCGTGTGCAGCGAGAGCGGATGAACGCCGCCTTCTTCCCCACCGAGCGCGAGTACTCCCGCCGGTACGGGCTCGACGGCGAGCGGATGGCGAAGATGCCCGAGCACGCCATCGTCATGCACCCCGGCCCCATGGTCCGCGGCATGGAGATCACCGCCGAGGTCGCCGACTCCGACCGCTGCACGGTCGTCGAGCAGGTCGCCAACGGCGTCTCCGTCCGGATGGCGGTCCTCTACCTGCTGCTCGGCGGCAACGACTCCGCCGCCCCCGCCCCCAGCACCCCCCGTACCGAGGAGAACAAGTAACCATGGGCAAGACTCTGATCCGCGGTGCGAAGGTGCTCGGCGGCGCCGTCCAGGACGTGCTGATCGACGGCGAGACCATCACCGAGGTCGGCACCGGCCTGTCCGCCGACGCCGCCACCGTGATCGAGGCCGACGGCCAGATCCTGCTGCCCGGCCTCGTCGACCTCCACACCCACCTGCGCGAGCCCGGCCGCGAGGACTCCGAGACCGTCCTCACCGGCACCCGCGCCGCCGCCTCCGGCGGCTTCACGGCCGTCTTCGCCATGGCCAACACCCACCCGGTCGCCGACACCGCCGGTGTCGTCGAGCAGGTCTACCGGCTCGGCAAGGAGTCCGGCTACTGCGACGTGCAGCCCATCGGCGCCGTCACCGTCGGCCTGGAGGGCAGGAAGCTCGCCGAGCTCGGCGCCATGCACGACTCCGCCGCCGGCGTCACCGTCTTCTCGGACGACGGCAAGTGCGTCGACGACGCCGTGATCATGCGCCGCGCCCTGGAGTACGTGAAGGCCTTCGGCGGCGTCGTCGCCCAGCACGCCCAGGAGCCCCGCCTCACCGAGGGTGCCCAGATGAACGAGGGCATCGTCTCGGCCGAGCTCGGACTCGGCGGCTGGCCGGCCGTCGCCGAGGAGTCGATCATCGCCCGCGACGTCCTCCTCGCCGAGCACGTCGGCTCCCGCGTCCACATCTGCCACCTCTCCACCGCAGGCTCCGTCGAGATCGTCCGCTGGGCCAAGTCCCGCGGCATCGACGTCACCGCCGAGGTCACCCCGCACCACCTCCTCCTCACCGACGAGATGGTCCGGAGCTACAACCCGGTCTACAAGGTCAACCCGCCGCTGCGCACCGAGAAGGACGTCCTCGCGCTCCGCGAGGCGCTGGCCGACGGCACGATCGACATCGTCGCCACCGACCACGCCCCGCACCCCCACGAGGACAAGGACTGCGAGTGGGCCGCGGCCGCCATGGGCATGGTCGGCCTGGAGACCGCGCTCTCCGTCGTCCAGCAGACGATGGTCGAGACCGGACTCCTCGACTGGGCCGGCGTCGCCGACCGGATGTCCTTCGCGCCCGCCCGCATCGGACGGGCCACCGGCCACGGACGACCCGTCTCGGCTGGTGAGCCCGCGAACCTGACGCTGGTCGATCCGGCTTACCGTGGTGTCGTGGACCCCGCGGACTTCGCCTCCCGCAGCCGCAACACCCCCTACGAGGGCCGTGAGCTGCCGGGACGCGTCACCCACACCTTCCTGCGGGGCCGGGCAACGGTCGTGGACGGGAAGCTGGCGTGACACCACTCATCGCAATCGCCGCAGAGGCTGCCGAGCAGAAGTCGGCGGAGGTGACCGACTGGGCCGGACGGCTCGGCTGGGTCGCCGGACTGCTGCTCTTCATCGCCTTCGTGTACTGGCTGATGCGCCAGGGCTGGAAGTGGCGCGGCAGCCTCCAGTCGGACCTCCCCGAGCTCCCCACCGCGCCCGAGGCCGCCGGTGTGGAGAAACTGACTCTCAGCGGGCGCTACCACGGCTCCACGACCGCCGGGCAGTGGCTCGACCGGATCGTGGCCCACGGGCTCGGCACCCGCAGCCGCGTCGAGCTCACGCTCACCGACGCCGGGCTCGCGGTCGTACGCCCCGGGGCGAACGACTTCTTCGTCCCGGCCGAAGCCCTGCGCGAGGCCCGCCTCGACAAGGGCATCGCGGGCAAGGTCCTCGCCGAGGGCGGCCTGCTGATCGTCACCTGGACGCACGGCGGCACCCTGCTCGACTCCGGCTTCCGGTCCGACCGGGCGGCCGAACACACCGCCTGGGTCGAGGCCATCAACTCCATGACCACCACGACGGAAGGCATCGCACGATGACGACCTCCACCCGGGGAACCAGCAAGGTTCCCGCCGTACTCGTCCTGGAGGACGGCCGCATCTTCCGCGGTCGCGCCTACGGGGCCGTGGGGGAGACCTTCGGCGAGGCCGTGTTCTCCACCGGCATGAGCGGCTACCAGGAGACCCTCACCGACCCGTCGTACCACCGCCAGGTCGTCGTCATGACCGCCCCGCACGTCGGCAACACGGGCGTCAACGACGAGGACCCCGAGTCCGAGCGGATCTGGGTCTCCGGCTACGTCGTCCGCGACCCCGCCCGCGTCTCCTCCAACTGGCGCGCCCGGCGCTCGCTGGACGAGGAGCTGGAGCGCCAGGGCGTCGTCGGCATCTCCGGCATCGACACCCGCGCCCTCACCCGCCACCTGCGCGAGCGCGGCGCCATGCGCGTCGGCATCTTCTCCGGCGACGCCTGGACCGGCATCCGCGACGAGGCCCTCCTCGACAAGGTCAAGGCCCAGCCGCAGATGAAGGGCGCGAACCTCTCCGCCGAGGTCGCCACCAAGGAGACCTACGTCGTCCCCGCGATCGGCACGAAGAAGTTCACCGTCGCCGCGGTCGACCTCGGCATCAAGGGCATGACCCCGCACCGGATGGCCGAGCGCGGCATCGAGGTCCACGTGCTGCCCGCCACCGCGACCGTCGAGGACGTGTACGCGGTCGCCCCGGACGGCGTGTTCTTCTCCAACGGCCCGGGCGACCCGGCCACCGCGGACGGCCCCGTCGCCCTCATGCAGGCCGTCCTGGAGCGGAAGACCCCGCTCTTCGGTATCTGCTTCGGCAACCAGATCCTCGGCCGCGCGCTCGGCTTCGGCACCTACAAGCTGAAGTACGGCCACCGGGGCATCAACCAGCCGGTCCAGGACCGCACGACCGGCAAGGTCGAGATCACCGCGCACAACCACGGCTTCGCCGTCGACGCGCCCCTCGACAAGGTCTCCGAGACCCCCTTCGGGCGTGCCGAGGTCTCGCACGTCTGCCTGAACGACGACGTCGTGGAAGGCCTCCAGCTGCTCGACCAGCCGGCCTTCTCCGTCCAGTACCACCCCGAGGCGGCCGCGGGCCCGCACGACGCCGCGTACCTCTTCGACCGTTTCGTATCCCTGATGGAGGCCGAGCGTGCCTAAGCGCACCGATATCCAGTCCGTCCTGGTCATCGGCTCCGGCCCGATCGTCATCGGCCAGGCCGCCGAGTTCGACTACTCCGGAACCCAGGCCTGCCGCATCCTCAAGGCCGAGGGCCTGCGGGTGATCCTGGTCAACTCCAACCCGGCGACGATCATGACCGACCCGGAGATCGCCGACGCCACGTACGTCGAGCCGATCACCCCCGAGTTCGTTGAGAAGATCATCGCCAAGGAGCGCCCCGACGCCCTCCTGCCCACCCTCGGCGGCCAGACCGCGCTCAACACCGCGATCTCCATGCACGAGCAGGGCGTCCTGGAGAAGTACGGCGTCGAGCTCATCGGCGCCAACGTCGAGGCCATCAACAAGGGCGAGGACCGCGACCTCTTCAAGGGCGTCGTCGAGGCCGTCAAGGCCAAGATCGGCTACGGCGAGTCCGCCCGCTCGGTCATCTGCCACTCGATGGACGACGTCATCAAGGGCGTCGACACCCTCGGCGGCTACCCCGTCGTCGTCCGCCCCTCCTTCACCATGGGCGGCGCCGGCTCCGGCTTCGCCCACGACGAGGAGGAGCTGCGCCGCATCGCCGGCCAGGGCCTCACGCTCTCCCCGACCACCGAGGTGCTCCTGGAGGAGTCCATCCTCGGCTGGAAGGAGTACGAGCTGGAGCTGATGCGCGACAAGAACGACAACGTCGTGGTCGTCTGCTCCATCGAGAACTTCGACCCGATGGGCGTCCACACCGGTGACTCGATCACCGTCGCCCCGGCGATGACCCTCACCGACCGCGAGTACCAGCGGCTGCGCGACATCGGCATCGCGATCATCCGCGAGGTCGGCGTCGACACCGGCGGCTGCAACATCCAGTTCGCGATCGACCCGGCCGACGGCCGGATCATCGTCATCGAGATGAACCCGCGCGTCTCCCGCTCCTCGGCGCTCGCCTCCAAGGCGACCGGCTTCCCGATCGCCAAGATCGCGGCCCGTCTCGCCGTCGGCTACACGCTGGACGAGATCCCGAACGACATCACGGAGAAGACCCCGGCGTCCTTCGAGCCCACGCTCGACTACGTCGTCGTCAAGGCCCCGCGGTTCGCCTTCGAGAAGTTCCCCTCCGCCGACTCCACGCTGACCACGACCATGAAGTCGGTCGGCGAGGCCATGGCGATCGGCCGCAACTTCACCGAGGCCCTCCAGAAGGCCCTGCGCTCCCTGGAGAAGAAGGGCTCGCAGTTCACCTTCGTCGGCCAGCCCGGCGACAAGGCCGAGCTGCTCCGCGAAGCGGTCCGCCCGACCGACGGCCGCATCAACACCGTCATGCAGGCCATCCGCGCCGGAGCCACCCCGGAGGAGGTCTTCGACTCCACGAGGATCGACCCGTGGTTCGTCGACCAGCTCTTCCTCATCAAGGAGATCGCCGACGAGCTGGCCGCCGCCGAGAAGCTCGAGCCCGAGCTCCTCGCCGAGGCCAAGCGCCACGGCTTCTCCGACGCCCAGATCGCCGAGATCCGCGGTCTGCGCGAGGACGTCGTCCGCGAGGTCCGGCACGCCCTCGGCGTCCGCCCGGTCTACAAGACGGTCGACACCTGCGCCGCCGAGTTCGCCGCCAAGACGCCGTACTTCTACTCCTCGTACGACGAGGAGACCGAGGTCGCGCCCCGCACCAAGCCCGCGGTGATCATCCTGGGCTCCGGCCCGAACCGCATCGGCCAGGGCATCGAGTTCGACTACTCCTGCGTCCACGCCTCCTTCGCCCTGAGCGACGCCGGCTACGAGACCGTGATGGTCAACTGCAACCCGGAGACCGTCTCCACCGACTACGACACCTCCGACCGCCTGTACTTCGAGCCGCTGACGCTCGAGGACGTGCTGGAGATCGTCCACGCGGAGACCCTCGCCGGCCCCGTCGCCGGTGTCGTCGTCCAGCTCGGCGGCCAGACCCCGCTGGGCCTCTCGCAGGCCCTCAAGGACAACGGCGTACCGGTCGTCGGCACCTCGCCGGAGGCCATCCACGCCGCCGAGGACCGCGGCGCCTTCGGCCAGGTCCTCGCCGAGGCGGGCCTCCCGGCCCCCAAGCACGGCACCGCGACCACCTTCGCCGGCGCCAAGGCCATCGCCGACGAGATCGGCTACCCGGTCCTCGTCCGCCCCTCGTACGTGCTCGGCGGCCGCGGCATGGAGATCGTCTACGACGAGACCCGCCTGGAGTCGTACATCGCCGAGTCCACCGAGATCAGCCCCACCCGGCCGGTCCTGGTCGACCGCTTCCTCGACGACGCCATCGAGATCGACGTCGACGCCCTCTACGACGGCCACGAGCTCTACCTCGGCGGCGTCATGGAGCACATCGAGGAAGCCGGCATCCACTCCGGCGACTCGGCCTGCGCCCTGCCTCCGATCACCCTCGGCGGCTTCGACATCAAGCGCCTGCGCGCCTCCACCGAGGCCATCGCCAAGGGCGTCGGCGTGCGCGGCCTGATCAACATCCAGTTCGCAATGGCCGGCGACATCCTCTACGTCCTCGAGGCGAACCCGCGGGCCTCCCGGACCGTCCCCTTCACCTCGAAGGCGACCGCCGTCCCGCTGGCGAAGGCCGCCGCCCGCATCTCGCTCGGCGCCACCATCGCCGAGCTGCGGACCGAGGGCCTGCTGCCGAAGACCGGCGACGGCGGCACCCTGCCGCTCGACGCGCCGATCTCCGTCAAGGAGGCCGTGATGCCGTGGTCGCGCTTCCGCGACGTGCACGGCCGCGGCGTCGACACGGTCCTCGGCCCGGAGATGCGCTCCACCGGCGAGGTCATGGGCATCGACGCGGTCTTCGGCACGGCGTACGCCAAGTCGCAGGCCGGCGCCTACGGCCCGCTGCCCACCAAGGGCCGCGCGTTCATCTCGGTCGCCAACCGCGACAAGCGCTCGATGATCTTCCCGGCGCGCGAGCTGGTCGCCCACGGCTTCGAGCTGCTCGCCACCTCCGGTACCGCCGAGGTCCTCAAGCGCAACGGCCTCAACGCCACGGTCGTGCGCAAGCTGAGCGAGGGCGAGGGCCCGAACGGCGAGAAGACGATCGTCCAGCTCATCCACGACGGCCAGGTCGACCTGATCGTCAACACGCCGTACGGCACCGGCGGCCGCCTCGACGGCTACGAGATCCGCACGGCCGCGGTGGCGCGCAGCGTCCCGTGCCTCACCACGGTCCAGGCGCTCGCCGCGGCCGTCCAGGGCATCGACGCGCTCAACCGGGGCGACGTCGGGGTCCGCTCGCTCCAGGAGCACGCGGAACACCTGACCGCGGCCCGCGACTAGCAGCCCGTCAGAGGAGGGGGACACCGGCAGGATCTGCGGTGTCCCCCTCGTCATGAGCAGACCCGGACCGGAGCACATGTACAAGTTCTTCTTCAACGTCGTCTTCAAGCGCATGGACCCCGAGGAGGCCCACTACCTGGCCTTCCGCTGGATCCGGCTGGCCGCCCGCGTCCCCGTGCTGCGGACCTTCGCCGCCGCCGTCCTCGCGCCCCGGTACAAGGAGCTGCGCACCGAGGCCCTGGGCCTGCGGATGCACGGCCCCTTCGGGCTCGCCGCCGGCTTCGACAAGAACGCCGTCGCCATCGACGGCATGTCGATGCTCGGCTTCGACCACATCGAGATCGGCACGGTCACCGGCGAGGCCCAGCCCGGCAACCCCAAGAAGCGCCTCTTCCGGCTCGTGCCGGACCGCGCCCTGATCAACCGCATGGGCTTCAACAACGAGGGCTCCGCCGCCGTCGCCGCCCGCCTGGCCGCCCGCACGCCGGTCTTCCGCACCGTCGTCGGCGTCAACATCGGCAAGACCAAGGTCGTCCCCGAGGCCGACGCCGCCGCCGACTACGTGAAGTCCACCGAGCGCCTCGCCGCGCACGCCGACTACCTCGTCGTGAACGTCTCCTCGCCGAACACCCCCGGCCTGCGCAACCTCCAGGCCACCGAGTCCCTGCGACCGCTCCTCACGGCCGTGCGCGAAGCCGCCGACCGCACGGTCACCGACCGCCGGGTCCCCCTCCTCGTCAAGATCGCCCCCGACCTGGCCGACGAGGACGTCGACGCGGTCGCCGACCTCGCCCTGGAGCTCGGCCTCGACGGCATCATCGCCACCAACACCACCATCGCGCGCGAGGGCCTCGGCCTGAAGTCCGACCCCGCGCTCGTCAAGGAGACCGGCGGCCTGTCCGGCGCGCCCGTCAAGGAGCGCTCCCTCGCGGTCCTCAGGCGCCTCCACGCGCGCGTGGGCGACCGGCTGGTCCTCGTGGGCGTCGGCGGCATCGAGAACGCCGAGGACGCCTGGCAGCGCATCCTGGCCGGCGCCACCCTGGTCCAGGGCTACAGCGCCTTCATCTACGAGGGCCCGTTCTACGCCCGCGCGATCCACAAGGGCCTCGCCGCGCGCCTCGCGGCCTCCCCGTACGCCACCCTCGCCGAGGCCGTCGGCGCAGCCAACCGAAAGGCCGCCCGATGACTCTCTCCTTCGGCACCCGCCTGCGCTCCGCCATGGACGAGCGCGGCCCGCTCTGCGTCGGCATCGATCCGCACGCGGCGCTGCTCGACTCCTGGGGCCTGACCGACGACATCGCCGGTCTCGAGCGGTTCACCTTCACCGTCGTCGAGGCGCTCGCGGACACCGTGGCCGTCTTCAAGCCGCAGTCCGCCTTCTTCGAGCGCTTCGGCTCGCGCGGTGTCGCCGTCCTGGAGCGCGCCACCGCCGATCTGCGCGCGGCGGGCGGCCTGGTCGTCATGGACGCCAAGCGCGGCGACATCGGCTCGACCATGGCCGCGTACGCCGAGACCTACCTGCGCAAGGACTCCCCGCTCTTCTCCGACGCGCTCACGGTCTCCCCGTACCTCGGCTACGGCTCCCTGAAGCCGGCCGTGGACCTGGCGCGCGAGTCCGGCGCCGGACTCTTCGTCCTGGCCCTGACGTCCAACCCGGAGGGCGCGGAGGTCCAGCGGGCCGTCCGCACCGACGACCCGGACGGCCGCACCATCGGCGCGACCATGCTGGGCCACCTCGCCGCGGAGAACGCGGGGGAGAGCCCGATGGGCTCCTTCGGCGCGGTCGTCGGTGCCACCCTCGGCGACCTGTCCTCGTTCGACCTGGACATCAACGGTCCCCTCCTGGCTCCCGGCATCGGTGCCCAGGGCGCGACCCCGGCCGACCTCCCGGCGGTCTTCGGCGCGGCCGTCGGCAACGTCGTCCCGAACGTCAGCCGCGGGGTCCTGCGGCACGGACCGGACGCGAGCGCCCTGCGGGACTCGGCGCACCGGTACGCGGACGAGATCCGCGCGGCCGTCGGCGGGTAACGAGCATCACGGTCTCTCCGCAGGTCGGAGCGGATCGACCCGGATGTCGGCACTGTTTCGGCCCGGTGGGACGACCCGTCCCGCCGGGCCGTCTCACTACTTGACGAAATCTTGGCTCAAAACCGGGTCGTTTTGCCGGAAAAGTCCCGGTCGGTCGATGCTGACCAGGACTTTTCCTTCGTTCTCGCTGACTGGAGCGGCCTCGGCCGCTAGTCTCCGGGGCAGAGCAGGCGTTCAACGACCACTCCGTTGAGCGTTGCTCCACTGGTGTGGGGCGCGAGGTTCCTCACCGGTCCGTATCCGACAGATCGACATCCGAGGTGACGTAGGCGTGGCTCTTCCGCCCCTTACCCCTGAACAGCGCGCAGCCGCGCTCGAGAAGGCCGCCGCGGCTCGCCGGGAGCGGGCCGAGGTCAAGAATCGACTCAAGCACTCCGGCGCCTCCCTCCACGAGGTCATCAAGACCGGCCAGGAGAACGACGTCATCGGCAAGATGAAGGTCTCCGCGCTGCTCGAGTCCCTGCCCGGCGTGGGCAAGGTCCGCGCCAAGCAGATCATGGAGCGGCTCGGCATCTCCGAGAGCCGCCGGGTGCGCGGTCTCGGCTCCAACCAGATCGCCTCCCTGGAGCGCGAGTTCGGCAGCACCGGCGCCTGATCCGGCGACCGGTCCGGCCACCGATCCGGGACACGCGTCCCGGGCACCCCGGTAAAGCTGGAATAATCGCTGCATGGCAGCAGAGGTACGTCCGCGGCTGACCGTGCTCTCCGGCCCCTCAGGGGTCGGCAAGAGCACGGTCGTCGCTCATATGCGCAAGGTCCACCCCGAGGTCTGGCTCTCGGTGTCGGCGACGACACGGAAGCCCCGCCCCGGCGAGAAGCACGGCGTCCACTACTTCTTCGTGACGGACGACGAGTTCGACAAGCTGATCGCCAACGGTGAACTCCTCGAATGGGCCGAGTTCGCGGGCAACCGGTACGGCACCCCGCGCCGCGCGGTCCTCGACCGCCTCGACGCCGGCGAGCCCGTGCTCCTGGAGATCGACCTCCAGGGCGCCCGCCAGGTGAAGGACTCGATGTCCGAGTCCCAGCTGGTCTTCCTGGCCCCGCCGAGCTGGGAGGAACTGGTCCGCCGCCTCACCGGCCGCGGCACCGAGTCCCCCGAGGTCATCGAGCGCCGGCTGGCCGCCGCGAAGGTCGAGCTGGCCGCCGAGTCGGAGTTCGACACCACGCTCGTCAACACCTCCGTCGAGGACGTTGCGCGCGAGCTGCTAACGTTGATGCTGTTGACTTCTGGGGAATGATCCACTTGTTCCCCCGGACACCCACTCGGCTGTCCGATCCTTTTTCCATCTTCGGAAGGTAGAGCGTGTCCTCTTCCATCACCGCGCCCGAGGGCATCATCAACCCGCCGATCGACGAGCTGCTCGAGGCCACGGACTCGAAGTACAGCCTCGTGATCTACGCGGCCAAGCGCGCGCGTCAGATCAATGCGTACTACTCCCAGCTCGGCGAGGGCCTGCTGGAGTACGTGGGTCCGCTGGTCGACACCCACGTCCACGAGAAGCCGCTCTCGATCGCCCTGCGCGAGATCAACGCGGGTCTGCTGACGTCCGAGGCCATCGAGGGCCCGGCCACGTAAGCACGTCACGTTCCTTCACCACAGGCCCGGCGGAACATCCGCCGGGCCTGTGGTGTCTCATGGAGTCGTAGGCATCCGAGTGCGGGGAGTGGCAGTGGTGACCAAGCCGAAGGTCGTTCTGGGCGTCAGCGGCGGCATCGCCGCCTACAAGGCCTGCGAGCTGCTCAGACGGCTCACCGAGTCGGGCCACGACGTCCGCGTCGTCCCCACCGACTCCGCCCTCCACTTCGTCGGCGCCGCCACCTGGTCCGCGCTCTCCGGCAACCCCGTCTCGACCGAGGTATGGGAGAGCGTCCACGAGGTGCCGCACGTCCGGATCGGCCAGGCCGCCGACCTCGTCGTGGTCGCCCCCGCCACCGCCGACATGCTCGCCAAGGCCGCCCACGGCCTCGCGGACGACCTGCTCACCAACACGCTGCTCACCGCGCGCTGTCCCGTCGTCTTCGCCCCCGCCATGCACACCGAGATGTGGGAGCACCCGGCGACCCAGGAGAACGTGGCCACCCTGCGCCGGCGCGGCGCCGTCGTCATCGAGCCCGCCGTCGGCCGCCTCACCGGCGTCGACACCGGCAAGGGCCGGCTGCCCGACCCGGCGGAGATCTTCGAGATCTGCCGGCACATCCTGAATCGGCAGGGTCTCACCGGCGGCACCGCCGCCCCCGACCTCGCCGGACGGCACGTCGTGGTCAGCGCCGGCGGCACCCGTGAGCCCCTCGACCCGGTCCGCTACCTGGGCAACCGCTCCTCGGGGAAGCAGGGGTACGCGCTCGCGCGGGCCGCCGCCGCCCGGGGGGCCCGGGTCACCCTCGTCGAGGCCAACACCGGCATCCCCGACCCGGCCGGCGTCGACGTCGTCCACGTCGGCACCGCCCTCCAGCTCCGCGAGGCCGTGCTCAAGGCCGTCGCCGACGCCGACGCCGTGGTCATGGCGGCCGCCGTCGCCGACTTCCGCCCGGCCGTCTACGCCACCGGGAAGATCAAGAAGAAGGACGACGGTGGAGCGCCCACCGTCGAGCTCGTCCGCAACCCCGACATCCTCGCCGAGCTCTCCGCCGACCGGGCCCTGCCGGGCCAGGTGGTCGTCGGCTTCGCCGCCGAGACCGACGACGTCCTCGCCAACGGCCGGGAGAAGCTCCGCCGCAAGGGCTGCGACCTCCTCGTCGTCAACGAGGTGGGGGAGCGCAAGACCTTCGGCTCCGAGGAGAACGAGGCCGTCGTGCTCGCCTCGGACGGCGCCGAGACCCCCGTGCCGTACGGTCCGAAGGAAGCGCTCGCCGAGACGGTCTGGGACCTGGTCCTGCCGAGGCTGCGGGCCACGACCTGACGCATCCGGCCCCACGAGGACCGTGAATCCAGCGGGACGCGTGTGATGTACGCCCCATCAGGGCGTTCGCCCGCCGTGAAGCGGCCGGATTCACCCGCTCAGGGCATTCGCCAGGCGAGACACCTGGTCCATCCCGCGACCACGACCGATAGACTGTCCGCGGAACGTCTTGGGGCGCAGCCCCCTGCCGGTCCGACAGAGAAGAGCCAGCAGCCGCTGCAACCCCAGGGAGCGTTGTGTCCCGTCGTCTGTTCACCTCGGAGTCCGTCACCGAGGGACACCCCGACAAGATCGCTGACCAGATCAGCGACACCATCCTCGACGCACTCCTGCGAGAGGACCCCACCTCGCGCGTCGCCGTCGAGACGCTGATCACCACCGGCCTCGTGCACGTCGCCGGTGAGGTGACCACCAAGGCGTGGGCGGACATCCCGACCCTCGTCCGGAACAAGATCCTCGAGATCGGTTACGACTCCTCGAAGAAGGGCTTCGACGGCGCCTCCTGCGGCGTGTCGGTGTCCATCGGGTCTCAGTCCCCGGACATCGCCCAGGGCGTGGACACCGCGTACGAGCAGCGGGTCGAGGGCGACGAGGACGAGCTGGACAAGCAGGGCGCCGGCGACCAGGGCCTGATGTTCGGCTACGCGTCGGACGAGACCCCCGAGCT
>NZ_LIVV01000007.1:476405-513935 GCF_001905825.1 Streptomyces sp. CB02009 | reverse complement strand
GCGCGCCAGCGGCGCCATCGAGTAGCACTGCGCGGGCTCCCGCCCCTTCCCCGGCCTACCCTGAAAGGACCGGGAAGGGGCGAGAGCCATGTCCGTACCCACCACGACCGACCCGGTCGGACGCGCCAGGGACGCCGCCGCCCGTGAGTCCTGGGCCGAGGCGTACCAGCTGCTCCACGCCCACGACCGGCACCCCTCGCGCGGCCTGACCGCCGACGACCTCTCCGTGCTCGCCGACGCCGCCTGGTGGTCCGGGCACGTCGACGAGTCCGTGACCGCCCGGCTCCGGGCCCACGCCGCCTACCTCGCCGCCGACGACCACCGGGGCGCCGGGCTCGCCTCCTGGTGGCTGTACTACGAGTACGCCGGTCTCGGGCGGCCCGCGGCGGCCGCCGGCTGGCTCCACCGCGCCCGGCACCACCTGGAGGACCTGCCGGACTGCCCGGAGCAGTGCTTCCTGGAGATGACGGCCGCCGAGGAGGCCTCGGCGCGCGGCGACCACGGGACCGCGCTCGCCGCGACCCGCCGCATGACCGCCCTGGCCCTCGCCTGCGGCAGCCCCGACCTGCTCGCCCTCAGCCGCCAGGCCGAGTCCCGCGCCCTCCTCGCCGCCGGCCGCAGGACCGAGGGCCTCGCCCTCCTCGACGACGCGATGTGCGCGGTGTCGGCCGGCGAACTGAGCGGCATGGTCACGGGCTGGCTGTACTGCCTCGCCCTGACCCAGTGCATGGAGGCGGCCGACTTCGCGCGGGCGGTGGAGTGGACGAACGCGGCGATGGAGTGGTGCGCCCCGCCGTGGACCGGCCGCCCGCCGGACGAGGGCCCGACCGCGACCCCGGCCATGACCACGGCCTCGGCCTCGGCCTCGGAGGAGTCCGCCGCGGGCACGGCCCCGCTCCCCATGACCGTCCCCTCCGGCGAGAACCCCTTCCGGGGCGTCTGCCGGGCCCACCGGGTCGAGGTCCTCGACCTCCTCGGGGCCTGGGCGCTCGCCGAGGCCGAGGCCCGCCAGGCCTGCCGCGAGGTGCCGGTGGACTGCCTGGAGTCGGCCGCCGCCGCCTACTACGCCGCCGGGGACGTCCAGCGGCGGCAGGGCCGTCTCGAAGCAGCCGCCGTCTCGTACGGCCACGCCCACGAGCTGGGCAGGATCCCGCAGCCCGGCCTCGCGCTGCTGCGCCTCGCGCAGGGCCGGGCCGACGCGGCCGTCGCGGGCGTCGACCTGGCCCTCGCCTGCCGAAGCGACCCCGACCACGACGTCCTGGGCCGGGCCCGGCTGCTCGCCGCCCGTACGGAGGTGGCGCTCGCCGTCCGCGACCTCCCCGGGGCGGCGCGGGCCGCGGCGGACCTCGACGCCCTCGCGGGCGCAGCCGACGGAGACGTACCCCTGCTGCGCGCCCTGGCCGACACGGCCCTCGGCGCGGTGGCCCTCGCCGAGAAGCGCCCCGGCGCGCTGCTCCCGCTGCGCAGGGCGCTCGCCGGCTGGCTGGAGCTGCGGGTGCCGTACGAGGCCGCGCAGGTGCGGATGCTGCTCGCGGCCGCCTGCCGGGACGCGGGCGACGAGGAGGCGGCCCGCCTGGAGCTCGGCACCGCGCGGGCGGTCTTCGAGCGGCTCGGGGCCGTGCCGGACGCCCGGCGCGCGGCGGCCCTGGTCGGCGGCGGGTCGCGGCGGCGGCTCCCGGGCGGGCTCACCGCGCGGGAGGCGGAGGTCCTGCGGCTGGTCGCCTCGGGCGGCACGAACAAGGACATCGCCCGTGCGCTGGTGATCAGCGAGCACACCGTCGCCCGGCACCTGAACAACATCTTCGCCAAGCTGGGCGTCGGCTCCCGCGCCTCCGCCACGGCCTACGCGTACGCGCACGGCCTGGTCTGAACGGCCCATGCGGGCCGGTGCCCGCGCATGGGCGGTTCGGGCGATGCGGGCCGGGAACCCGCCGGGCTACACCGGAGACATGACCACCACGACCTCCCCCCACACCCATGCCGACACGCTCCGCGGTGCCGTACGCGGCACCGTCGTGACCCGCGGCGACCCGTCGTACGACGAGGCCCGCCGGGTCTACAACGCCCAGCACGACCGCCACCCGGCCGTCGTCGTCCACGCCGTGGACGCCGCCGACGTGATCGCGGCGGTGCTCCACGCCCGGGAGCACGGGCTCCCGCTGGCCGTGCGCGGCGGCTCCCACTCGGTCGCCGGCTTCGGCACCGTCGACGACGGCCTCGTCGTCGACCTGTCCCCGATGCGGGGCGTCCGGGTCGACCCGGACGCCCGGACGGCACGGGCCGAGGGCGGCGCCACCTGGGGCGACTTCAACCACGCCACCCACGCCTTCGGGCTCGCCACCACCGGCGGGGTGGTCTCCTCGACCGGCGTCGGCGGCCTCACGCTCGGCGGCGGCATGGGCCACCTCGCCCGCCGCTACGGCCTGAGCTGCGACAACCTGCTCGCCGCCGACGTGGTGACCGCCGAGGGCGCCCTGGTGTCCTGCGACGCCGAGCGGAACCCCGACCTGTTCTGGGCGCTGCGGGGCGGCGGCGGCAACTTCGGCGTCGCCGTCTCCCTCGCGTACCGGCTGCATCCGGTCGCGGACGTCTTCGGCGGTCTGAGCTGCTACCCGCTCGACGCGGACGTGGCGCGCGCCTGGCGCGAGCTGATCGCGGACTCCCCCGAGGAGCTGAACTCGATCCTGGTCCTGGCACTCGGCCCGGAGGAGCCGTTCCTCCCGGAGCGCTGGCACGGCCGGCCGATCTGCGCCGCGTTCACCTGCTTCAGCGGCCCGGCGGCGGAGGACGGGAAGGTCCTCGCCCGCCTGGACGGGCTCGGCCCGGTGATCGGCCGGTTCATGGAGCGGATGCCGTACCCGGTGATCAACACCCTCTTCGACGAGCAGCTGCCGGCCGGGCTCCACCACTACTGGAAGGGCAACTTCAGCCGCGAGCTGTCGGACGGCGCGATCGCGGTCCACGCCGAGTACGGCGCGACGATGCCGTCCCTCGAATCGGACACGGCGATCTTCCCGATCGACGGCGCCTGCCACCGGGTGGGCCCGGAGGAGACCGCGTTCGCGTACCGGGACGCCGTCTTCTCGCACTCCTTCGGCGGCACCTGGACCGACCCGGCGGACTCGGAGCGGAACATCGCCTGGACCCGCGCCTACGACACGGCCCTGCGCCCGCACACCCAGGAGGGCGGCTACGTCAACTTCATGGACACCGACGACCAGGACCGCGTCCGGGTGAACTACCGGCAGAACTACGACCGGCTGAGGGCGGTCAAGCGCCGGTACGACCCCGACAACGTGTTCCGGCTGAACCAGAACATCGCGCCCTGAGCGGTGCTACGAGACCGTCCGGGCCGAGGCGAGGAGCCGTACGACGTCGTCCGGGCCGAGCGCCAGCGCGTTGCCGACCGTCCCCAGGACCTCCCGCTCGGCCGGGCTGTAGACCCCGTCGGCGAGGGCGATCCCGGCGGCCTGGAGCAGGATCGACTCCCGGCCGGAGGGCGCCAGGTGCGGGGTGAGCGGCTCCAGGGCCTCGTGCAGCTCGATCGCGAGGAGCGCGCCCTCGGGGTTCACCTCGGGCATGAAGCGCCCGGTGTCGGCCTCCAGGGCCTCGACGAGGTCGACGAGCTGGACGGCGGTGCACTCGGCGAAGCCGGCGGACCTGACGGCGCTCACGGCCCGGTCGAGGACCGCCCGCGAGTCGGTGCCGCCGGCCGCGAGCACGGCGAGGGCGACGGTGTGCACGGCGTCCCGCAGCATCGCGGAGAAGCGGCTGGTCGTGGGGTGGTCGAGCACCTCCGTGCCGAAGTGCGTGTGACAGGCCGCGCACTCGACGACGGGGCCGGTACAGCCCCGGGGCAGGACCGGGACCCCCAGGACGGCGAACCTGCGGCGGCCGGTGCGTCGCCGGTAGTTCCGGTCGCCGCCGCACTCCACGCAGAAGAACTCGCCGTCTCCGACCGTGTTCCAGGAGGTGCGGATTCCGCAGACGCCCACTTTCCCACCACGTGAATTCCGGGCAGACCGCACACGCACCTCCTCAACGGCCCGGCTGCACTGCCGGCGTTGGCGTGATGTTAGCCACATCCTTGATGTGGCGTCAGCACCCCGTCAGGACTTCACCGCGGAGTTGGCCGAGACACGTCACGGCCCGCGGAGGGCGGCGACGGCGCTTTGCGAAGGCCAGAAAGCCTCCGCCGGCCCGGTCTGCGGCCTCCACCGGGCCGATCGCAGCGGATTCGATGGCCGAAGCGGTCGTCACGAGATCACCCTCCGGGGTGGCACCGGGCCCCGGAAACATCACCCCGGCCGGAAACGGGACGGCCCCCGCCCCCTCGGAGGGGTGCGGGGGCCGTCGCCGGGGACCGGGTCAGCGGGCGGAGCGGTTGACCGCCGAGATGACCGCCTTCAGGGAGGCGCGGGTCGTGTTGGCGTCGATGCCGATGCCCCACAGGACCTGGCCGTCGATGGCGCACTCGATGTACGAGGCGGCCTGCGCGGAGGCGCCCTCGCTCATGGTGTGCTCCTGGTAGTCCAGCAGGCGGGCGTCCACGCCGATCGCCTGCAGGGCGGCGAAGAAGGCGGAGATCGGGCCGTTGCCGGAACCGGACAGGACGGTCTCGGCGCCGTCGACGACCGCCTCGACGGTCAGCGTGTCCGTGCCGTCGGTGTCGGAGGTGGTCTGGCCGGAGCGCAGCTGGATCCGTCCCCAGGCGTTCTCCGGGTTGGGCAGGTACTCGTCCTGGAACACGGACCAGATCGCGGCCGGCGTGACCTCGCCGCCCTCGGTGTCCGTCTTCTGCTGGATGATCTTCGAGAACTCGATCTGCATCCGGCGGGGCAGGTCCAGCTTGTGGTCGTTCTTCAGGACGTACGCGATGCCGCCCTTGCCGGACTGCGAGTTGACCCGGATGACGGCCTCGTAGGAGCGGCCGACGTCCTTCGGGTCGATCGGCAGGTACGGCACGGCCCACTCGATGTCGTCGACGGTGACGCCCTTGGCGGCCGCGTCGGCCTCCATGGCGTCGAAGCCCTTCTTGATGGCGTCCTGGTGGGAGCCGGAGAAGGCGGTGTAGACCAGGTCGCCCGCGTAGGGGTGGCGCGGGTGGACCTCCATCTGGTTGCAGTACTCGCTCGTGCGGCGGATCTCGTCGATCTGCGAGAAGTCGATCTGCGGGTCGACGCCCTGGCTGAACAGGTTCATGCCCAGGGTCACCAGGTCGACGTTGCCGGTGCGCTCGCCCTGCCCGAACAGGCAGCCCTCGATGCGGTCGGCGCCGGCCATGATCGCCAGCTCGGCGGCGGCCACGGCCGTGCCGCGGTCGTTGTGCGGGTGGACCGACACGCAGATGTGCTCGCGGCGGGTCAGGTTCCGGGACATCCACTCGAAGCGGTCCGCGTGCGTGGACGGCGTCGAGCGCTCCACGGTGGCGGGCAGGTTCAGGATGATCTCGCGGCCCGGGCCCGGCTGCCAGACGTCGCAGACCGCCTCGCAGACCTCCAGGGCGAAGTCCAGCTCGGTGTCGGTGAAGATCTCGGGGCTGTACTGGTAGCCGAAGATCGTCTCCGGGCCCAGCAGCTTCTCCGCGTACTCCATGACCAGGCGGGTGCCGTCCACGGCGATCTGCTTGATCTGCTCCTTCGAGCCGCGGAAGACGACCCGGCGGAAGGTGGGCGCGGTGGCGTTGTACAGGTGGACGGTGGCGCGCTTCGCGCCGACCAGCGACTCCACGGTCCGCTCGATCAGGTCCTCGCGGGCCTGGGTCAGGACGGAGATGGTGACGTCCTCGGGGATCGCGCCCTCTTCGATGATGGAGCGCACGAACGCGAAGTCGGTCTCACCGGAGGACGGGAAGCCGACCTCGATCTCCTTGTAGCCCATGCGGACGAGCAGGTCGAACATCTCGCGCTTGCGGGCCGGGGACATCGGGTCGATCAGGGCCTGGTTGCCGTCGCGCAGGTCGGTGGACAGCCAGCGCGGGGCCTTGGTGATCCGCTGCTCGGGCCAGGTCCGGTCGGGGATCCGTACCTGCTCGTACTGGCCGTACTTGTGGATCGGCATCCCGGACGGCTTCTGCAGCTGCGTCGCGTTGGTGATCGGCGTGGGGCGGCTGACGAACGGAGACTGGGACATGTGCGTTGGGCTCCTCGGGTCCGGCAAGAAGGACGGCCGACTGTCGAACGCAACACCAGGTCCCGCGGGGAGGGGGTCGGCCTACGACTACAGGCCCTCGCCGCGGCAGCTAAGGAGAAGCAGCCCGAAACGCATGATGTGCCGCAGCCTAGCCCAGGGACGTCGGAGGCGGACGTCCTGTATCAGTATGCGGGACGACGTCCGCGTCAAGGGCGAACAGTGACGCATCACTCCATTTCGCCAATCCTCGTCTCAGCCCGTGACAGAGGGCTCACGCAGTGCCACATTGCGAGCATGACTCCCCAGACGCCCGTCTTCTGCTCGATCGTCCCCCCGCACCTGCTGGAGCACCTGGCGCACTCCTCGAACCCGGCCGTCGCCGCGGCCGCGCGCCGCACGCTGGTCGCGGACGCCTCGGCCCGTACGTTCCGGATCCTGCCGCTGCCCGGCACCGCGCCCACGCTCGCCCCCGCCGAGGCCGGCCGGCCGCACCGCACGATCTACGACTGCGAGCGCGGCACCGACCTGCCCGGGGTGAAGGTCCGCGGCGAGGGCGACGCGGCGACCGGGGACGCCACCGTCAACCGGGCGTACGCCGGCCTGGGCGCCACCTTCGACCTCTTCCTCAACGCCTTCGGGCACAACTCGATCGACGGCGCCGGGCTGCCGCTGCTCGCCTCCGTCCACTACGACGAGAAGTACGGCAACGCCTTCTGGAACGGCGAGCAGATGGTGTTCGGCGACGGCGACGACGAGATCTTCCTCGACTTC
The DNA here is from genome assembly GCF_001905825.1 of Streptomyces sp. CB02009. Lineage (GTDB taxonomy): Bacteria > Actinomycetota > Actinomycetes > Streptomycetales > Streptomycetaceae > Streptomyces. The sequence goes on along the minus strand of NZ_LIVV01000007.1, from coordinate 507,032 downwards.
ACCCTCCCCGTGGACGTCATCGGCCACGAGCTCGCCCACGGCTTCACCCAGTACTCGGCGAACCTGGAGTACTTCAGCCAGTCCGGCGCGCTCAACGAGTCCGTCTCCGACGTCTTCGGCTCCCTCGTGAAGCAGTACGCGCTCGGCCAGACCGCCGACACCGCCGACTGGCTCATCGGCGAGGGACTCTTCCACCCGAACGTGGAGGGGACGGCGCTGCGCTCCATGAAGGCCCCGGGCACCGCGTACGACGACGACGTCCTCGGCAAGGACCCGCAGCCCGGCCACATGGACGACTACGTCCGCACCGGCCGCGACAACGGCGGGGTCCACATCAACTCCGGCATCCCCAACCACGCCTTCTACCTGGCGGCGACCGAGCTGGGCGGCAACGCCTGGGAGCGGGCCGGGCAGATCTGGTACGACGTGATGACCGGCGGGACCCTCACCCCCGAGGCCCGGTTCTCCGAGTTCGCGGCGGCCACGGTGGCGGCGGCGCGGGCGCGGTACGGCGACGGGGAGGAGATCCAGGCCGTCCTGAAGGCCTGGTCGGCCGTGGGCGTACCGAGCGACTGATCCGGCTGGTACACAGGTCCCATGCGGATTCGAGTGCGGCGCACGGGCGGTTTCGCGGGCATCGAGCGGTCGGCGGAGGTGGAGGTCTCGGACCCCGAGTGGGAGTCCCTGGCGACCGCCGTCCTCGACGAGGGCGACGGCGACGTCCGGGGCGTGCCGGACGGCTTCTCGTACGAGATCACCGTCGACGGCCGCACGGTCCGCTGCCGCGACCCCCGCCTGACGGACGCGCAGAGGACCCTCGTGACGAGGGTCCTCAAGGAAGGCGCGTGACCGGACGGCCCCACCCGCCCCCGATGTCGCCCTGGCGTTCGAAGCGCGGCCCGGCCTTGGAAGGATGGTGTCACTCCGTCAACCTCGGGAAAGTGGACCGTACATGAACGACAGCCGACTCGACCGTCGCAGTTTCCTCTCCCTGAGCGGCATCGCCGCCCTCTCCGCCGCCGGGCTCGGAGCGGCGGCCGGCACCGCGAGCGCGGCCGGCACCGCGGGTGCGGCGGGCACGGCCGGTGCGGCCGGTGCGGCGGCGGCCCTGGCGCTGCCGCCGTCGAAGCTGATCCGCGTCGAGGGGAACACCGGCCCCGCCTACTTCCGTGAGAAGGCCGTGCACCGGGGGACGGTCATCCAGTCCATGGGCTTCGACAACGTCAACCGCCGGCTCTACTTCGCCCAGCTCATCGGCGGCGGCCTCCAGCTCAAGGGCGAGCCCGCACCGCTCTCCGGGGACACCCGCGACCTCCACGGCGACCTGGCGATCACCGAGTGGACGCTCGGCGCCGACACGGCGGAGGGCGCCGGCAGCGCCAGGATCACCGGCTTCATGTACCTGCGGGGCTTCGGCCACGGCGTCGGCATCGGCGTCGAGCCGTCCGGCAGCAGCACCTACCTGTGGACCGAGGTCGACGCCGTCCAGGACACCACGAACGGTACGAGCCGGGGCCGCCGCCTCTGCCGCTTCAAGTTCGCGAGCTCCAGCACGCCGCTGGACGCCACCAGCACCTCGCTGCAGAAGTTCACCCCCGTCCCGGGCAGCGTGAACAACACGGCGGGGATCGATCCGCTCAACAACCGCCTGGTGGTCCGGTACAGCCTGAACGGGATGCACTACCGGATCTTCGACCTGGCCGCGGCGCGGGCGGGCGACTTCAGCACGCCGCTGGCCGAGATCGCCGAGCCCGCGATCTCGATCGACCGCAACCGCTACGGACAGCCCTCGTTCCAGGGGTACGCGGTGGCCGGCCAGTACCTGTACATGCTGCACGGCAACTCGTACGGCTACACGCAGGACCACGACGGCGACGCGTCGACGCCCAAGATCGTCATCTCCCCGCCGGGCGAGGGCAACACCCATCTCACCTCGGTGGACCTGAACACCGGCCAGATCATCAGGACCTTCCACTCGAAGGCGGGCTACACGCTGCCGTTCCGCGAGCCGGAGGGTCTGGCCGTCCAGATACCGAAGGCCTCCGAGCCCGGCGTGTTCCGCCTCTGCATGGGCTTCGCCTCGGGCGACACCCCGGGCGCGCGCACGGCGTCGGTCTACTACAAGGACTCGCTGATCCAGCCGTAGGGCCGCCGGAACGACGCACGGAAGAGGGCCGCGCCCGGGAGTCCTCCCGGGCGCGGCCCCCGTCGTGTCCGCTAGAAGCCGAGCTTCCGCAGCTGCTTCGGGTCGCGCTGCCAGTCCTTCGCGACCTTGACGTGGAGGTCCAGGAAGACCGGGGTGCCGAGGAGGGCCTCGATGTGCTTGCGGGACTTCATGCCGACCTCCTTGAGACGGCTGCCCTTCGGGCCGATGATGATGCCCTTCTGGCTGGGGCGCTCGATGTACACGTTGGCGTGGATGTCGAGCAGCGGCCGGTCCGCCGGGCGGTTCTCGCGCGGGATCATCTCCTCGACGACCACCGCGATCGAGTGCGGCAGCTCGTCCCGTACGCCTTCGAGCGCGGCCTCGCGGATCAGCTCCGCGACCATGACCTGCTCGGGCTCGTCCGTGAGGTCGCCCTCCGGGTAGAGCGGCGGGGACTCCGGGAGCAGCGGGATCAGCAGGTCGGCGACGAGCTGGACCTGCTTGTTCCCGACGGCCGAGACCGGCACGATCTGCGCCCACTCGAAGCCCAGCTCCTTGCCGAGCTGGTCGACGGCGATCAGCTGCTCGGCGAGGGTCTTGGAGTCGACCAGGTCGGTCTTGGTGATGATCGCGACCTTGGGGGTCTTCTTGATCCCGGCGAGTTCCTTGGCGATGAACTTGTCGCCGGGGCCGAGCTTCTGGTCGGCGGGCAGGCAGAAGCCGATCACGTCGACCTCGGCCCAGGTGGTGCGCACGACGTCGTTGAGCCGCTCGCCGAGGAGGGTGCGCGGCTTGTGGAGGCCGGGGGTGTCCACCAGGATCAGCTGCGCCTCGGGGCGGTGCACGATGCCGCGGACGGTGTGCCGGGTGGTCTGCGGCCGGTTCGAGGTGATGGCCACCTTCTGGCCGACCAGAGCGTTCGTGAGGGTGGACTTGCCCGCGTTGGGGCGGCCGACGAAGCAGGCGAAGCCGGCCCGGTGGACAGCTTCGGTTTCTTGGTTGCGAGCGCTCATGGAGGCCATTGTCCCCGATGAGCGCCCGCCTCACGTACTCACGTGCGCACGCGGCTCCGCGCGGGCCGCCCTGTGCCGTCGGATCCGCAGGCCGAAGACGCCCGCGGCGCCCCCGACGAGCAGCGTCGCGGCGGCGAACCAGGGCAGGGCGAGGAAGGAGACCGTGCCGGTCTCCCGGACGTCCTTCGCGGTGGCGGTGAGGGTGATGTCACCCCAGTCGAGCTGCGGGGAGCCGGTCCACCGCTCGGTGAGCCTGATCTTCTGCCGGGGCAGCAGCTCGGACGGCACCGCGGCGAGGTCGCGGGCGAGGAGGGTGCGTCCGAAGAGGCCCTCCGCCTTGAGGGCGACCTTGGGGTTGAGGGTGACGTTGCCCCGGTTGTGCAGCGTGTACGAGACGAGCGCGCTGCTCGTGCCGGCGCCGGGGACCAGCGGCCGGTCCTGGTCGACGGTGACGTCCTCGACGCCGAGGGCGGGCACGGTCGGGCCGTTGACCCGCAGGTAGAGGCGGGCGGCGACGGCCCGCTGGACGCCGACGGCGACGGCGCCGCTCCCGCCGGGGCTGATCCGCTCGTCGAGGGCGACGAGCGCCCCGGGGTGGTCGCCGGGGTCGGCGTCGGCGGGGACGCTCAGCGTGTACCGGACGGTGACGGCGGAGCCGGGCGGGACGGTGACCCGGGTCCGCTCGGGCTTGATCCAGGCACCGGCGCCGGTCTGCTTCTCCCGCTGGGTGCGGACGGCGAAGCCGCCGTCCCGGTCGGTGTTGTAGGCGTCGGCGCCGTAGAGCCGGAAGGTCAGCGGGGCGGCCGTCTTGTTGGCGACGGTGACCCGATCGGTGAGCGTGGCGCCCGGGTCGGCGGTGAGGAAGAAGTAGGGGCGGCTGCCCAGCCGGGCGGCGGCCGGATAGACGGCCCATTCGCCGTTCTCGGCGGCCCGCGCCTGCGGGGCGGGGGCGAGCAGGAGGAGCAGGGCGCTCAGGAGGAGGACGTACAGCGTGCGCACGAGTCGGAAACCCCCGGGGTGCGGAGCGGGCCGGCCGGGTGCGCGCCCGGCCCGCACGGTGGTCAGGACAGGGTGAGCGTCAGCACGCCCGCGTACGAGCCCGGCGCCGTGAAGGCCGGGACGTCGAGGGAGAGCCCCGCGTCGATCGTGAACTCGCCGCCCGTGAGGGCGCCGTTCGGCGTGGAGGCGAGGGTCGCGCCGCCGCTGCCGACCGGGCCGGCCGAGCCGGCCGCGCAGGCGCTGGGGCTGCCGGCCTTGGCGGTGCAGGCCGGGGTCCAGCTGAGGCTTCCGGCGCCGATGGAGCCGCCGGTGCCGGTGAAGTCGGTGACCTTGCCGGTGAGGGACCAGCCCGCGGGGCCGCCGCGGAAGTCCTTCACCGTCACCGTCCTGAGGTCGCCGGTCGCCGCGCCGCCCTGGCCGAAGTCGACGGACGACAGCTCGACGGCGTCCCCGGCCTGGGTCATGGACAGCTCACCGGCGGTGACGGCCGCGGTGATGGTCTGGCTGTTCGGCGGCGCCGGTACGACGACCTTGTACGCGGCGGGTCCGGCGCCCTTCTCCGGGTCCCAGGCCGCGCCCTCGTAGGCCACGATCCCGGTGGTCGCCACGTCGTTGACCTTCAGGCGCGCGGCGAAGGAGCCCTCGCTGTCGGTCGTGACGGTCATCTTGTCCGCGGTCTCCGCCGCCCCGGCCCGGCCGACGACGGTGACCTCGGTGAGCGGGGTGAACCTGGAGCCGTTCACGGTCACCCGGACGCCCGGGTCGCCGGACGCGGTGTCGAGGGCCAGCGCGCGGGTGTTGGGGCTGGTCACGGGGCTCGCGACGACCGTCTCCGAGACCGGGGCGGGCGGGTTGAGCACCGTACAGGGGGTGTCCAGCTCCATGAGGTAGCTGGTGTGGATGTTGTAGTCACCGGGCGAGAGGGTGATCGACCCGGCCTGCGTGACGGTGAAGGTGCCGGTCATCGAGAAGGCCGGGAAGGAGCCCTTGCCGGGGACCGGCGGGTTCTTCTTGGGGCCGTTGACGGTGACCGCGCCGCTCTGGGCGCCACCGAGGACGACCTTGCCGCTGGGCGTCATGATGTCGGCCGGCAGGGCGAGGTCGACCGGGTTGGACGCGGCGGGCTTGGTGATCGTGTACGTCACCGTGACCGTCTCGCCGACCTTGGGGCTGGCCTTGTCGACGGTGATCTCGGCGGTGGTCGCGCCCGTGATGGGCGGGATGCCGGCGATCGGCGGCGGGACGCAGCGGGTCTGGAATTCCACCGGCTGGGAGGTGGTCGTCGCGCCGGCCGGGGCCGCGAGCGCGCCTCCTGCGACCGCGAGGGCGGTGGCGCCGAGGACGGCGGTCCAGCGCCGTCTTCGGGCCGCCGCCCGGGATCGGGTGAGTGCCATGGGTATGCCCCCTCCTGAGGGATGAGTGGGCGCCATTGACGGCTGCGGGCGGAGAGAAGTCAATGCACGCGGGAGACATCGACTGATGACCCATCAGATGCTGGCAAGATCGGCGAACCGGAGGCGTTTCCCCTGCTCAGCGCCTTCTCCGGGGTGCCGGAACACGACGGAGACCGGTGCCGCCCAGGGCGGCACCGGTCCGGTCGGTACAGGGCTCAGCTGAAGACGAACGGGCCCGGCGACTGCGAGGTCAGCGCGTCGCAGTTCACCGTGACGCCGAAGATCACCATCTTGAGGGCGACACCCGCGAAGTACGAGTTGAGGCTGTCACCCGAGGCCACGGTCCCGCTGAGGGGTCCGATGGTCACGGGCCCCACGGGGAGCGCCGGGTTCTTCTTGCCGCTGAAGACCCGCGTGCCGCCGCCGGCCTTGGCCAGCGTCAGCGTGGCGTTGATCTGGTCGGCGCCGACCGGGATCGGGGTGGTCACGGACGAGGTGAGGGTGATGGTCGCGGCGGTGCCGCTCTGCGTCGCGACGAGGGTGGCGCTGCCGCCGCCCCACGACCCGCAGTCGTACGTCGCCGTGGCCGACCCCGGCGAGACGGCGGCGGCCGTCGGCGCGAAGGCGAGCGAGGCGGCGGCGAGCCCTCCGGCGAGGACCGCGACGGTCCCTAAGGTGCTTCTGCTTCTCATGGCGAGTTCGAACCCCTTCCGATGGCGAACGCAGGGGGTGCGGACACTGCGTGAATGGTGGAGATCTGACGGTCCGTCGGGCGGACCGGTGTTCATTGAGACGCAGACCGCATGGGAAGGCAAGAGAAGTTGCGGTGATCGTTCACAAATACACAAACGCCGTACAGCGCGAGGGCCCGGCGTAGGGACGCCGGGCCCTCGATGTCGCGTTCTCGCCGCTCGCCCCCGTGCGGCGGCCGGGCCGCTCAGCCCGCGGTGACCGCCACGCGCAGCTGCCCGTCCGGGCCGGCCAGCAGGACGGGGGTCTCCGGGCCGCCGAGGTCCCGTACGGCCGCGCGGTCCTCGTCCGACGCGGACGCGGCGCTCGACACGACGGCCGCCGCCTCCAGGGACTGCGCACCGCTCGCCACGGCCATCGCGACCGCGGTCCGCAGGGCGCTCAGCTTGAGCGACTCCAGCTCCACGGTCCCCGCCACGTACGTGCGACCGGTCTCGTCCCGTACGGCGGCGCCCTCGGGCACACCGTTGCGGGCGCGGGCGCTGCGCGCCAGCGTGATGATCTTGAGGTCCTCGGCGCCGAGGTCGCCGTGCTCGCTGCTGAGTGTCATGCCCTGAGCATAGGTCCGCTCCGGAACCCGGCCCGCGACACCCCCGGGGCTCAGCCCGCGACCGGGTACATCGCCCCGCGGCGCCCCTCGGGCGACACCAGCCACTCCAGCTTCTCCGCCGTACCGGCCTCCGGCAGCGGGGTGTGGAGCACGATCACCAGGTCCGGGCGGGCCGGGACCCTGAGCTGGGTCGCCTCGACGTACAGCGTGCCGACCAGCGGGTGCTCCAGCTCCTTGCGGTTCTGCCCGCCGGGCAGGATGTCCCGCCGCTCCCACAGCTCCGCGAACTCCGGGCTCAGCTCCTTGACCTCCTCGACGACCTGCCGGAAACCCTCGTCCTCGGGGCTCTCCGAGCACGCCGAGCGGAACTGGGCGACGACCCGGGGGGCGATCTCCTCCCAGTGGCCCATGCGGGTGCGGTACAGCGGGTCGGTGAAGAAGGTGACCAGGCAGTTCTGCGCGGACTCGGGACCCATCCCGAGCACGATCGCCGCCGCGTCGTTGTAGAGGACGGTGTTCCAGTACGCGTCCATGATGTGCGCGGGGAACGGCATCCACGCCTCGATGAGCCGCCGCAGCCCCTCGCACATGTCCCGGTCCTCCGGGGCCGTCTCCGGCGCCGGCGGGTTCAGCGCCGCCAGGACGTACAGATGGCGCCGCTCCGCCGGGCTCAGCCGCAGCACCCGCGCCACCGAGTCGAGCACCTGCGGCGAGACCGTGATGTCCCGGCCCTGCTCCAGCCACTGGTACCAGGAGACGCCGACGCCCGCGAGGACCGCGACCTCCTCCCGGCGCAGCCCCGGCGTCCGGCGGCGCGCGCCACCGTCCGGGAGGCCCGCCTCCGCGGGGCTCACCCGGGCCCGACGGCTCATCAGGAACTCGCGCAGCTCGCCGAGTCGGTGCTGCTTCGCGGTGGTGCTCTCGAGAGCGGTGGCCACGTGTGCTTCCTCCCCCTGGATGCCTGGTGGTACGACCAACAGGATAAGTTCCCGCTCCCCAGCGTTGTTCCCGGACGCCGAAGGTGGGGTCATGGCAACCCTGACCTCTCCCCCCGCGGGCACCGACACCGAGGCCGCCCCTCCGGCCGCTCCCCCGGCCCTCACCGGCCGCACCCGGCTCATCCTCTTCGTGCTGTGCGCCGCCCAGTTCATGGTCGCGCTCGACTTCTCCGTGCTGAACGTGGCGCTGCCCGTCCTCGGCGCCGACCTCGGCCTCGGCCAGTCCGCCCTCCAGTGGGCCGTCACCGCGTTCGCGCTGCCCTCCGGCGGCTTCCTGCTCCTCTTCGGCCGCGTCGGCGACCTCTACGGACGCAAGAAGCTGTTCCTCGCCGGACTCGCCCTCTTCGGCCTCGCGTCGCTGCTGGCCACCTTCGCCTGGAACCCGGCCGCGTTCCTCACCGCCCGCGCCCTCCAGGGCATCGGCGCCGCCGCGATCGTGCCCACCGGCATGTCCCTGCTGACCACGACCTTCCCCGAGGGGCCGCTGCGCGACAAGGCGCTCGGCATCTCCGGCACCCTGCTGTCGCTCGGCTTCACCGTCGGCATGGTCCTCGGCGGCGTCATGACGGACACCCTCGGCTGGCGCTCCACCATGGGCCTGCTCGCCCTCTTCGCCGTGATCGTGCTGCCGCTGGCCCCCGGCCTGCTCCCCGAGTCCCGCACCCCCGAGCGGCCCCGCCTGGACGTGCCCGGCGCGGTGACCGTCACCGGTGGTCTGCTCGCCCTGATCTACGCCCTGTCGACGGCGGCCGAGCGCGGCTTCGGCGGCACGGACGTGCTGGTCACCCTGGTGGCGGGGATCGCGCTGCTCGCGGTGTTCGTGCGGGTCGAGTCCCGGCACGCGGCGCCGCTGGTGTCGCTGCCGATGCTGCGGCGCCGCACGGTCGCCTTCGGCAACCTGGGCGGTCTGATCACCTTCTCGATGATGTCGACCGTCGTCTTCGTCCTCACCCTGTACCTGCAGGAGACGCTGGGCCTGTCGGCCTTCGCGACCGGGCTGGTCTTCGGTGTGCAGGGCGTGATGTCGGTCGTGGCCGGCATGTTCGCGCCGAAGGTGATCGGCCGGATCGGCGCCCGCGCCACGCTGGTCGGCTCGCTGGCCGGCCAGGGCGTGCTGACGGCCGCTCTGCTCGGCCTGGGCGAGGAGTCGGGCGTGGTCCTCGCGACCGTCGCCGTCTCGCTGGCCTCGATGTGCCACCTCGGCGCGATCATCTCGTACGGACTGACCGTCACCTCGGGTGTCCCGGACGGGGAGCAGGGCCTGGCGACCGGTCTGGTGACGACCACCCAGCAGGTCGGCCTGACGGTCGGCATCCCGCTGCTCGGCGTACTCGCCACCACGGGCGGCGACCTGTTCGGAGGCGTCCGCACGGTCCTCGTCCTGGACGCGGCGATCGTCCTCGGCACGGCGGTCCTGGTCGGCCTCGGCCTGCGGCGCCGGTCCTGAACCACCGCGGCGGGAGGGCTACGGGCGGTCGAGGCGGAGCCGTACGGCCTTCGGGAGACCCGCGACCACCAGGTCGTACGAGTCCTCGACGAGCTCCCGGACCATGCGGTCCGGGAGCTCTCCGACGGTCACCGTGTTCCAGTGCCGCTTGTTCATGTGATAGCCCGGGGCGATCGCCGGATGCTCCTCGCGGAGCCGTACGGCGTCGTCCGGATCGCACTTGAGGTTGACCCGCAGCGGCTCGTCCTCGAGCGACGAGAGCGCGAACAGCTTTCCGACGACCTTGAAGACGGAGGTGTCGGGCCCGAACGGGAACTCCTCCGCGGCGTCGTTGAAGTCCAGGCAGAAGGCGCGCAGCTCGTCAGGGGTCATACCTGCTTCTCCTCCGGTTCCAGGGGTTCCACGAGAACGGTGACGATCTTGTTCCGGCGGCCGGCCGGGGCCTCGGCCGTCAGCCGCAGCGAACGCCCGTCCGGCAGCTCCACGACCGCCTTGGCACCGGCGATCGGGACCCGGCCGAGCGCCTTCGCGAGCAGTCCGCCGACGGTCTCCACGTCCTCGTCGTCGTACTCGTCGGGGCCCAGCCCGTACAGCTCGCCGAGGTCGCCGATGTCGAGGCGCGCGGTGACCCGGTGGCGGTCCTCGCCCAGCTCCTGGACCGGCGGGAGCTCCCGGTCGTACTCGTCGGTGATCTCCCCGACGATCTCCTCCAGGATGTCCTCGATGGTGACGATCCCGGCCGTGCCGCCGTACTCGTCGATGACGACGGCGACGTGGTTGCGCTCCTGCTGCATCTCGCGCAGCAGGTCACCGGCGTTCTTGGTGTCGGGCACGAAGGCGGCGGGCCGCATCGCGGTCGACAGCACGTCCGCCTCGGAGTCGCGGTTGATGTGCGTCTTGCGGACCAGGTCCTTCAGATACACGATGCCGACGATGTCGTCCTCGTTCTCCCCGGTGACGGGGATGCGGGAGAAGCCCGAGCGCAGCGCGAGCGTGAGGGCCTGGCGGATCGTCTTGTACCGCTCGATGCTGATGAGATCGGTACGCGGCACCATCACCTCCCGTACGAGCGTGTCGCCCAGCTCGAAGACGGAGTGCACCATGCGGCGCTCCTCGTCCTCGATCAGCGACTCCTGCTCGGCGAGGTCCACCATGGCCCGCAGCTCGGCCTCGGAGGCGAAGGGGCCCTTGCGGAAGCCCTTGCCCGGGGTCAGCGCGTTGCCGATGAGGATCAGCAGCTGCGGGATCGGCCCCATGATCCGGGCCAGCGGCAGCAGCACGTACGCGGCGGCCGTCGCCGTGTTCAGCGGGTGCTGGCGGCCGATGGTGCGCGGTGAGACGCCCACGGCCACGTACGACACGAGGACCATCACGGCGATGGCGACGAGCAGCGCCTCCCAGGTCTCCGGGAAGGCTTCGAGGCAGGCGTAGGTGACGAGGACCCCGGCCGCCATCTCGCAGGCGACGCGCACCAGCAGCGCCACGTTGAGATAGCGGGTGGGGTCGGAGGCGACCTGGGCGAGCTTCTCGGCCCCGCGCCGGCCGGACCGTACGGCCTCGGCGGCGCGGAAGCTGGAGACGCGCGCGAGACCGGCCTCGGCGCAGGCGGCGAGCCAGGCCACGACGACCAGCGCGACGGCGCCGAGGATCAGCGAGACGTCCATCGGGGTCAGGAGACGGTCGGCGCCGGGGAGGGGCCGGTGAGGCCCTTCTCCTCGCGCCAGCCGTCGACGATCGCCGCCTGGAGGCCGAACATCTCGGCCTTCTCGTCGGGCTCCTCGTGGTCGTACCCGAGGAGGTGGAGCACACCGTGGACGGTGAGCAGCTGGAGCTCCTCGTCCATGGAGTGCTCCGTCGGCGCGTCCTTGCCCTGCTGGGTGGCGACCTCGGGGCAGAGCACGATGTCGCCCAGGAGCCCCTGCGGGGGCTCCTGGTCGTCCTTCGCCGGCGGACGGAGCTCGTCCATCGGGAAGGACATGACGTCCGTCGGACCCGGCAGGTCCATCCACTGGATGTGGAGCTGCTCCATCGCCTCCGCGTCCACGACGATCACCGAGAGCTCGGAGAGGGGGTGGATGCGCATGCGCGCGAGCGCGTAGCGGGCGATGTCGAGGATCGCCTGCTCGTCGACCTCGGTACCGGACTCGTTGTTGACGTCGATCGACATGTGTTCTGCGTTCTACTTCCCGTTGCGGCCGCGCCGATGCTCGCCGCGGCTGTCGTCGCGGCCCTCGTTGCGGAGGTCGTACTGCTCGTACGCGTCGACGATACGGCCGACGAGCTTGTGCCGGACGACATCCTGCGACGTGAGCGTCGAGAAGTGGACGTCCTGGACGCCTTCCAGGATGTCGCGGACCTGTCGCAGACCGCTCTTCGTCCCGTTCGGCAGGTCGACCTGGGTGACGTCACCGGTGATGACGATCTTCGAGTCGAAGCCGAGGCGGGTGAGGAACATCTTCATCTGCTCGGGGTTCGTGTTCTGCGCCTCGTCCAGGATGATGAACGCGTCGTTCAGGGTCCTGCCGCGCATGTACGCCAGGGGCGCGACCTCGATCGTCCCGCTCGCCATGAGCTTGGGGATGGAGTCGGGGTCGAGCATGTCGTGGAGCGCGTCGTAGAGCGGGCGCAGGTAGGGGTCGATCTTCTCGTAGAGCGTGCCGGGCAGGAATCCCAGGCGCTCGCCGGCCTCGACGGCCGGGCGGGTCAGGATGATCCGGGTGACCTGCTTGGACTGCAGGGCCTGGACCGCCTTGGCCATGGCCAGATAGGTCTTTCCCGTACCGGCGGGACCGATGCCGAAGACGATCGTGTGCTTGTCGATCGCGTCGACGTACCGCTTCTGGTTGAGGGTCTTGGGACGGATCGTGCGACCGCGGTTGGAGAGGATGTTCTGCGTGAGCACCTCGGCGGGGGTCTCCTCGCCGGCCTCCGAACCGTTCTCGCTCGCCCTGAGCATGGCGATCGAGCGTTCCACCGCGTCCTCCGTCATCGGCTGACCGGTGCGGAGCACCAGCATCATCTCGTCGAACAGGCGCTGGATCAGCGCGACTTCCGCCGCGTCGCCGACGGCGCTGACCTGGTTGCCCCGGACGTGGATGTCCGCCTGCGGGAACGACCGCTCGATCACGCGGAGCAGTGAGTCACCCGAGCCGAGGATGGTCACCATCGGATGCTTGGCGGGGACGGTGAACTGGGCGCGGGCCTCGCCGGGCGCGCCGTTGTGGGATGTGGGCGTCTGAGTCATGGGCCGGCACTGTGGCCTGCACACACCTCCCGATGCAGGGCTGTCGCCACTCGACCGCCTCTGGGCTACCAAGCCTACGACTCGGCGCCGAGAAGCCCGTAGCGGATTACGGTGCCGCCGCGGGCGGCGGATTCCGGGGGGCCTACGTGTGGGCCGCGCGGAAACCGATCGTCGGCACCGCCCGGCGCAGCGGCCAGGGGCGGGCGGGGGCGGGCAGGAGCCGCTCCAGGAAGGCGTAGCGGTCGCGCAGGGCCTCGGGGTCCTGGCTCTCGTGGCCCTGGACGTGCTGCCACCAGGCGGCGATCTCGCCCCAGGTGGGGGCGGACAGGGAGCCGCCGAACTCCTGGACGGAGAGGGCGGCGGTGAGCCCGGCGAAGGCGAGGCGGTCGGCGAGCGGCCAGTCGGCGAGGGTGCCGGTGACGAACCCGGCGACGAAGACGTCCCCGGCCCCGGTGGGGTCGAGGGCGGAGACCTGGATGGCGGGGACCTCCGCGGTCTCGCCGGTGCCGCCGTCGACGGCGTAGGCGCCTTCGGATCCGAGGGTGACGACGGCGTAGCGGACCTTGTCGGCGAGGGCGCGGGCGGCGGCCCTGGGGCAGTCGGTCCGGGTGTAGCGCATCGCCTCGGCGGCGTTGGGCAGGAAGGCCTCGCAGTGCGTGAGGTCGGTGAGGCCGGCCAGGTCCCAGCGGCCGGTGTCGTCCCAGCCGACGTCGGCGAAGACCTTGGCGCCGCCGCGGGCGGCCTGGGCGACCCAGTCCTCGTCGCGGCCGGGGACGAGGGAGGCGACGGCCGCGCGGGCGTGCGGCGGGTAGGCGGGCAGGGCGCCGTCGAGCGGCGGGGCCTCGTGGCCGTGGGAGACCATCGTGCGCTCGCCCTCGTAGGCCATGGAGACCGTGACCGGGGAGTGCCAGCCGGGGACGGTGCGGGAGAGCGACAGGTCGATCCCCTCGCCCTGTTCTAGTGCGTCCCAGCAGTACTCGCCGTAGTGGTCGTCGCCGAAGGCGGCGGCGAGGGAGGTGCGGAGCCCCAGCCGGGCGAGGGCGGTGGCCATGTTGGCGACGCCGCCGGGGCTGGAGCCCATGCCGCGGGCCCAGGACTCGGTGCCGCGGACGGGTGCGGAGTCGAGGCCGGTGAAGATGATGTCGAGGAAGACCGTGCCGGTGAGGAAGACGTCGCAGGCGGGGTCGGTGGGCTCCCGCAGGCACACCAACGGGTCGACCCCGGCGTCCTGTTGCGGCTGGTCTCCCCTTGCTGTGGTCACGGCGGACTCCCCGGTCGTGGTGCGTGGACCGGCACCGTGGTGCCGATCTGGACAGTGTGCCCGATGGGGCTGGCGAGACGGGGGGACACCACACGGTGCTCGCGCGATACCCATCCGACTCGACTCCAAACCCATTGTGACCCGTATCACTGACCGAATCGGGGGAATCCACCTTCTCCGCCCAGTCGGATGCTTGATACACATGGTGCCGCGACCCCGTGACTCACCGGGCGCCGTCTCACTTCCCTGTTCAGTTCCTGGAACGCCCATGTCGTCGCGCCCGCGCGTCCCGGGGGCCCTCGTCGCCCTCGTCTCCCTCTTCACCGCCGGCTACCTGGCCCCCTACCTGCTGCCGACCGTCGTCGGCCGGCTCTCCGCCGGACTCGGCCTCACTCCGGCCCAGGCGGGCCTCGTGGGATCCGTCCTGCTCCTCGGCTCCTCCACCGCGGGCTTCACCCTCGCCGCGCGCGGGGACCGGATCGGCCCCCGCCGGGCGGCCCGCGCGGGCCTGCTCGCCATGGCGGTGGGGTACGGCTCCGCCGCCGCGACCGGCGTCGTGCCCCTGGTGGTCGCGGGCGCCGTCCTCGGCGGCCTCGGCTCCGGTACGGCCACGGCGGTGGCGGCGGCCGGCATCGCCGGGCAGCGGGACCCGCACCGGGCCTCCACGCTCGGCCTGCTCACGGTCTCGGCCACGGCGGGCGCGCTCTACCTCACCCTCCCGCACCTGTCCGGCGGCCACGCCCCGCCGCTCCTCGCGATCGCCTGCGCGGCGGCCCTGGTGTGGCCGCTCACGAGCAGGCTCCCGGGCGCGGTCCGGGAGCCCCGCGAGTCCGCCCCGACCGGGCCCCTCCCCCACCGCACGGCCGGCGCCGTCCTGGCGGGCGGCATCCTCCTCTGGTCCCTCTCCCAGAACGCCCTGTGGGGCGTGAGCGGCCGCATCGGCCTCACCCAGGCCGGCCTCTCCGAGGTCACGGTCGGAGCGGTCTTCGCCGCTGCCCTCGGCGCGGGACTCCTCGGGGTGACGGCGGCCGGCGCACTCGGCTCCCGGCTGGGCCGGGCGGTACCGATCGGCGTGGGCACCGTCGCCATCGCGGCCTGCGTCCTGCTCAGCTCGTCGGCGCGGGACCTGGCCTCCTTCGCGACGGGCGAGATCCTGTGGAACGCCTGCTACCCGGTGGTCCTCTCCTACCTCCTGGGCCTGGCCGCCTCCCTCGACCCCCGGGGCCGCTGGGCGGTCCTGGTCGGCGCGGCGTCCTCCCTGGGCGTGGCCTGCGGCCCGCTGGCGGGCAGCCTCCTGTCGGAGGGCGCGGGGTACCCGGGCATGGGCACGGTCCTGTGCGCCCTGCTCCTCCTGGTCGCGATGCCGATGACGGCGGTGGCCCGGCACGTCTCGGGCCGCCCCCTGGTCCCGGGCTCGGTGCGACGGCGGGGCGGCGCGGCGGGCGCGGTCCTGGCGGGCGCGGCGGCGGCCACCCCGCCGACGGTCCCGCAGATGGGCGCGCCGGAACAGGAGATCACCCCGATCCGGGTCCCGGCCGCCGCGGGCCGCCGCCGCCCGGCGAAGTCGGCCTTCCGTCTGGCGAGGCCGAGCGACCGGGGCTGAGGGGGCCTAGGCCGAGGGGGTACGGGGTCGAGGGGGTACGGGGCTGAGGGGGCCGGGGCTGAGGGGGTACGGGACTGAGGGGGTACGGGCGCTACGCCCGGCCCCCGCCGAACTCGTACGCCTCGACCTCGGCCAGGTACCGCGCCCGACGCGCCTCGTCGTCCTCCAGGAACGACGCCTCGAACGAGTTCCGCGCCAGCTCCCGCAACTGCTCCTGCGAAAGCCCCAGCGTCTCCCGCACCCCGTCGAAGTTGTCCCCCACGTACCCGCCGAAGTACGCCGGGTCGTCCGAGTTCACGGTGACGAGCAGCCCCGCCGCCATCATCGCCGGCAGCGGGTGGTCACCCAGCACGTCGATGGCCCGCAGCCGCACGTTCGACAGCGGACAGAGCGTCAGCGGCACCCGCTCCCGCACGAGCCGCTCCACGAGCTCCGGGTCCTCCATGCACCGCAGCCCGTGGTCGATCCGCTCCACGCCGAGGACGTCGAGCGCCTCGCGGACGTACGCCGCGGGGCCCTCCTCGCCCGCGTGGGCGACACGGCGCAGCCCGAGCGCCGCGGCGGCCTCGTACACCTCGCGGAACTTGGCCGGCGGGTGGCCGACCTCCGCCGAGTCCAGGCCGACACCGGTGATCCGGTCCAGGTAGGGCTTCGCGGCCTCCAGGGTCGCGAGCGCCGACTCCGCCGACTCGTCGCGCAGGAAGCACATGATGAGCCGGGTGGAGACCCCGTACCGCTCCTCGGAGCGTGCGAGGGAGGCGCTCAGGCCCTCGATCACCGTGCCGAGGGGGACGCCGCGGGCGGTGTGCGCCTGCGGGTCGAAGAAGATCTCGGCGTGCCTGACGCCCTGGGCGGCGGCGCGCTCCAGGTAGGCGTCGGTGAGCTCGGTGAAGTCCTCGGCGGTGCGCAGGACCGCCATCAGGCCGTAGTAGAGGTCCAGGAAGGACTGGAGGTCGCTGAAGCGGTACGCCTCGCGCAGGGCCTCGGTGTCCGCGTACGGCAGGGTGACGCCGTTGCGCGCGGCGAGCGCGAAGGCCAGCTCGGGTTCGAGGGTGCCTTCGATGTGGAGGTGCAGTTCGGCCTTGGGGAGAGCCGCGGGGAGGGGCATGCGTGGTGCTCTATCTCTTCGGTACGGGGACCCTCATGAGGTCCTGGGCAATGCTCAGTTCGCCGTCGAACCCGGCCGCCCGCGCCTGCCGCTCGAACTCGGCCGGGTCGGAGTAGCGCTGCGAGAAGTGGGTCAGGACGAGGTGCCGTACACCCGCGTCCCGGGCGACCGCCGCGGCCTGCCCGGCCGTCAGATGGCCGTGGTCGGTGGCGAGGCGGACGTCCTCGTCGAGGAAGGTCGACTCGATGACGAGCATGTCGGCGCCTTCGGCGAGCGCGTGCACGCCGTCGCAGAGCCGGGTGTCCATGACGAAGGCGAACCGCTGCCCGCGCCGGACCTCGCTGACGTCGTCGAGGGTCACGCCGCCGAGGACGCCCTCGCGCTGGAGGCGGCCGACGTCGGGGCCCTTGATGCCGTGCGCGGCGAGCCGTTCGGGCAGGACGCGGCGCCCGTCGGGCTCGGTGAGCCGGTAGCCGTACGACTCGACCGGGTGCGAGAGCAGACGGGCGTCGAGGGTGTACGCGTCGGTCACGGCGAGCGGCCCGTCGGCGGCCACCGGCGCCTCGGCCAGCCGCACGGTCTCCCGGTAGGCCGTGGCGTACCGCAGCCGCTCGAAGAAGTGCTGCCCGCTCGCCGGGTAGTGCGCGGTGACGGGGTGCGGGACCTGGTCGAGGTTGATCCGCTGGATCACCCCGGCGAGGCCGAGCGAGTGGTCGCCGTGGAAGTGCGTGACGCAGATCCGGTCGATGTCGTGCGCGGCCACCCCGGCCCGCAGCATCTGGCGCTGGGTGCCCTCACCGGGGTCGAAGAGGATGCCCTGGCCGTCCCAGCGCAGCAGGTAGCCGTTGTGGTTGCGGTGCCGGGTCGGGACCTGGCTCGCGGTCCCGAGCACGACGAGTTCTCGTACGGACATGGGTGCCGCCGGTCTAGCCGGGGGGCCAGTTGAGGCCGCGGCCTCCGAGCACGTGCGCGTGGGCGTGGAAGACGGTCTGGCCCGCGCCGGCGCCGGTGTTGAAGACGATCCTGAAGCCGCTGCCCTCGACCTTCTCCTGGGCGGCGACCTCTCCGGCCTCGCGCAGCACGTCGGCGGCGACGGTCGGGGCCGCGGAGGCCAGGGACGCGGCGTCCGGGTAGTGGAGGCGCGGGATCACCAGGACGTGGCTGGGCGCCTGCGGGTTGATGTCGCGGAACGCGAGCGTGGTCTCCGTCTCGCGCACGATCGTCGCCGGCACCTCCCCCGCCACGATCTTGCAGAACAGGCAGTCGCTCTGCGGCTCTCCGGCCATGGCCCGGGCCTCCTCGCCTCGTCGGTCGCTACCCCCGCATGCTATCCGCCGCCGCGGCCGCCGCCGCGTCCCAGGTCAGTCCTTGGGCGCGCGGCGGTTGAGGGCCGAGCGGCTCACCCAGTACGTGATGATCACGGCCCAGAACAGCGGCGTCCCGAGCCCGCCGACCAGCCCGGCGTCGAAGGACCAGAGGGCCATCGACACCACCGAGTACAGCCCGAGCAGCCCCACCGCCGTGGCCATCGCGATCACCGGCCGGCAGGAGCGCGCCACGAGGAGCATCGGGCGGCGCAGCCGGGGCGGCACCCGGCGGCTCATCCACAGCACCCAGCCGCCCCAGGCCCCGGCGATCACGGCCGCGCCGATCAGGAACGGCACGATCGCGTCCGCGCCGGTCTCGCCGCTCCGGACCGGAGCGGCGCCGAACGTCGAGGCGACGAAGCCGAGCAGCGCCACCCAGCGCGCCCCGGCGACGGTGTTCCAGGCCATGGCCTCCAGGTTGTAGCGGGCCTTGCGGTCCTGGAGGTCGAGCGCGGCGGAGGCCACGAAGCCCTCGGCGGCCTGGGTCCAGGCCCCGCGGCGGAACCAGCGGCGCCGCAGCCGGAGCAGCGACAGGTTGTTGTGGGCCTCGCTGCTCTGCGGGTTGAGCCGCAGGGCCGCCTCGTACGCCCGCTGCGCGGTGGCGTGGTCGCCCCGGCGCTGGGCGGTGAGCCCCACCAGGAAGTGGGCCGCGTCCTCCTCGGGCGCGAGGCTGACGGCGGCCCGCGCCGCCTCGTACGCCTCGACGGTGCGCGCGGGCGTCCGCGCGTGCTCCGCGAACTGGGCGAGGGCGGTGCCGAGGGCGTAGTGGGTGCCCCAGTACTGCGGGGCGAGCCGCACCGCGTACCGGGCGGCGGCCTCCGCCTCCTGGAACCGGCGCAGTTCGAGCAGGATCTGGACCCGCATCAGCCAGGCCATGAGGAGCTCGGGTTCGGCGCGCAGCGCGCCGTCCACGGCTTCCAGGGCGGCCTGGTACTTCTCGGCCCGGTGGTGGCAGCGGGCGAGCAGGACGAGTGCCTCGGCGTCCTCCGGTTCGCTCGCCAGGTGCTGGGCGACCAGTTCCCCGGCCTGCGCGAACCGCCCCGTGTCGTACAGGGCTTCGGCGCGCAGCAGTGTGGTGGGCGTGGTCACAGCTTGCGCTTCCGCTTGAGGTGGGCGAGGAGGTCGTCGTACAGGCCGCCCTCGTTGGCGAACATGGCGACGTTCCGCGCGGCGGCGAACCACGGCTCGGTGGACGGCTTGATCTGCTTGGCCGCGCCCAGCAGGTCCTTGGTGGTGATCAGCCGTACGGAGCCGCTGCGGGCGGAGTCGAGCAGCGCGGCCTCGGCGGCCGACTCGCAGACATGGGCGAGGTCGGCGCCGGAGAAGTCCTCGGTGGCCTTGACGAGCTTGCCGAGGTCGACGGCCTCGATGGGCCGCTCGCGCAGGTGGTAGCGGAGGATCGACTCGCGCGCGGTGGCGTCCGGCGGCAGCACGAGGAGCGTGCGGTCGAGGCGGCCGGGGCGGCGCAGCGCGATGTCCACGTCCCAGGGCACGTTGGTGGCGGCGAGCACGAACACGCCTTCGTTGCCCGCGCCGCTCGCGATGCCGTCGAGCTCGGTGAGGAGCTGGTTGACGACATTGCGCAGTCCGCTGTGGTGGGTGCGGGAGCGCTTGGCGCCGAGGGCGTCCAGCTCGTCGAGGAAGACGACGCAGGGGGCCTGGCGGCGGGCGGTCTCGAAGATGTCGTGGATGTTCTTCTCGGAGGCCCCGATCCACATGTCGAGGACGTCGGAGAGCGAGACGGTGAGGAAGTTCGCGCCCAGCTCGCCGGCGACGGCCCGCGCGATGAAGGTCTTGCCGCAGCCGGGAGGCCCGTAGAGGAGCAGCCCGCCGCGCAGCGACTTGCCGTACAGCCTGCGCAGTTCGGGGTTGCGCATGGGCGCGAGGAAGGCGGCCTCCAGGCGCTCCTTGACCTCGTCCATGCCGCCGACGTCCGCGAGGCGTACGGCGCCGGGCGCGTCGACGTCCCAGGCGTCGGCGTCCCCGGCGGCCCCGTCGCCGGCGGCGGCCTGGGGGTCCTCCAGGAAACGGGGCCCGACGACGTCCTGCACCTGCTGCTCGGCGGCGTCCCAGTCGAAGGCGGGGGCCTTGCCCGTGGTCGGCTCGGGCCGCGCGGGCGGCTCGGCCGGTCCGGACGGCTCGGCCGCTTCGCCCGGTGCGGTCGACTGGCCCGGTGCGGTCGACTGGCCCGGTCCGGACGGCACGGCCGGTCCGGACGGCTCGGGGCGGGCGCTGCCCGCGGGAGCGGTGGCCGCGGCCGGCGGCATCCCCATGGCCCGCATCATCAGCGCACGCGCGTCCGCGTCCCCCGGTGCGTGCTGGAGCGCGACGGCCGCCTCCGCGACGGCCTCGTCGTTCCGTCCCTCGGAGAGGAGGAGTTCGGCGAAGTGGAGACGCAGGGGTACGTCACCGGGCGCGGCGGCCACGGCGGCGCGCAGACTGCGGATGAGGGGGGACTCGTCGGCCATGCGGCCAGCCTAAGGAGCGCGCGGGGCGGGATGTCCACCGGGTGCGGTCCGTTGCACACTCCGTACACTTCGCCGGATGAGACGCGACCGCGTACCGCGCAGGCTGACGGCGGGGTCCACGGTCTGGCTGTGGAACGTGGGGCACCACCACACCCCGGACTGCCTGACGTTCCTCACCCTGCGCCGCGCGGAGAACCGCCACGCCCAGCTCCGGCTGCTCTTCCGGGACGGTCCGGGCCGCATCGTGGCCGGCTACCCCTTCGGCGCGGGCGACATCGCCTCGACCGGCGCCGGCGCGATCCTCAACCTGAACGAGCCGGGCGTCGCCCGCCGCTTCCTCGACGAGGCGGCGGCCCGCGGCCTGCTCCCGACCGCCCACGGCATCCACGACGAGGACGGCTGGCCCCTCTACGACGCCCTGACGGCAGGGGAAGGGCCCACGAGCGCCTAGGGGTGCCCGCTGATCAGGCCGGGCTCGTGGCCGGAGGCGATCAGCTCCAGCGGCCCGTGCGCCCCAGGACGAGTGCCGTCGCCGCCGTGCCCGCCGTCGACGTCCGCAGCACGCTCCTGCCGAGCCGGTACGGCTTCGCCCCCGCCGCCTCGAACGCCGCGAGCTCCTCCGGCGAGACCCCGCCCTCGGGGCCGACGACCAGCACGATCGAGCCCTTCACGGGGAGTTCCGCGGTGGCGAGCGCACCGCTCGGATGGTCGCGGTCCTCGTGCAGCACGGCGGCGAAGTCGGCGCCCGCCAGCAGCGCGGCGGCCTGCTTGGTCGTCATCAGGTCCGCGACCTCGGGGAACCGGGAGCGGCGCGACTGCTTCCCGGCCTCGCGCGCGGTGGACCGCCACTTGGCGAGCGCCTTCAGACCCCGGTCGCCCTTCCACTGCGTGATGCAGCGGGAGGCGGCCCACGGCACGATCGCGTCCACCCCGGTCTCCGTCATGGTCTCGACGGCGAGTTCGCCCCGGTCGCCCTTGGGCAGCGCCTGGACGACGGTGATACGGGGCTCCTCCGCGGGGTCCTCGTGCACCTCGTCGACCCGCACCGTGAGCTGGTCCTTGCCCTCGGCGGCCAGCACCACGCACGCGGCCCAGCGGCCCCGGCCGTCGGCGAGGACGAGCTCCTCGCCCTCCCGGAGCCGCTTCACCGAGACGGCGTGCCGGCCCTCCGGGCCGTCCAGGAGGAAGCTCCCGGGTCCGGGAACGGCGTCGACGACGAAGACGGGTGCGGTCATGAGGCGCTCCTGTGGGGCAGCTCGGAGAGAGCGGTGTCGAGTTCGGCGGCCAGCACCTCGACCAGCTGCCCGGCGGGGAGTTCGCGGGCGAGCCGGTGGCCCTGACCGGCCCACAGGGCCATGCCCTGGGCGTCCCCCGCGGTGGCGGCGGCCTTCCGGATCGGGGCGGTGAGGTGGTGGATCTCGGGGTAGGCGGCGGGGGCGTACGGCCCGTGCTCGCGCATGAAGCGGTTGACGAGGCCGCGCGCCGGCCGTCCGGTGAAGGCCCGGGTGAGGGCGGTCCGGGTGTACAGCGGGTCGGTCAGGGCCCGCTTGTGCAGCGGGTGGGCGCCCGACTCGGGGCAGCGGAGGAAGGCCGTGCCGAGCTGGGCGGCGTCCGCCCCGGCGGCCAGGACCGCGGCGATCTGCGCTCCGCGCATGATGCCGCCGGCCGCGACGACCGGCAGGGAGACGCTCTCGCGCACCAGGCCGAGCAGGGCGAGCAGTCCGGTGCCCGGGGCGTCGTCGGCGGGGTCGTCGCGGAACGTGCCCTGGTGTCCGCCCGCCTCCGCGCCCTGCACGCAGACCGCGTTCGCCCCGGCCTGCTGGGCGGCGAGGGCCTCCTCCGCGGAGGTGACGGTCACGATCGTGAACGTTCCCACGCGCGCGAAGGACGCGAGGACCTCGGGCGCGGGGCAGCCGAAGGTGAACGAGACCACGCGGACCGGGTCCTCCAGGAGGATCGCCAGCTTGGCGTCGTACGCGTCGTCACGGCAGTCGTCGGTCTCGCCGAGGGGGGTCTCGTACCAGGTCGCCTCGCCCGCGAGCTGATGCCGGTAGACCTCGACGGAGGCGGGGTCGGCGGGCCGCCCCGACTCCGGCAGGAAGAGGTTCACGCCGAAGGGGCGTGCGGTGAGCCCGCGCACCTGCTTGATCTCCTGGTAGAGGCCTCCGGCCGTCTTGTACCCGCCGGCCAGGAAGCCGAGCGCCCCGGCCGCGCACACGGCTCCGACCAGCTCGGGAGAGGAGCCGCCACCGGCCATGGGGGCCTGCACGATCGGAACCCGAGAGAGATCGTTCAGTGCGGTGGTGGACATATGGGCATCGTGCCATGCCCCTGCTTCCGGGCCGAATCCGTACGTCAGGTACGGAGCGGGGCGCGTTCGGGGTACCCGCGGTACGCGAAGGGCGGCACACGCGCGATC
This sequence comes from Streptomyces sp. CB02009, assembly GCF_001905825.1. Classification (GTDB taxonomy): domain Bacteria; phylum Actinomycetota; class Actinomycetes; order Streptomycetales; family Streptomycetaceae; genus Streptomyces. The sequence continues at coordinate 484,265 of NZ_LIVV01000007.1, read as the reverse complement.
GCGTGTGCCGCCCTTCCGTACAACAGATACCGGCGCTGCCTACCGCCCGTTGAACGCGTCCTTCAAGCGCGAGAACAAGCCCTGCTGACCCGGCTGGAACTGACCCGTGGGCCGCTCCTCGCCGCGCAGCTTGGCCAGTTCGCGCAGGAGGCGCTCCTGCTCCGCGTCGAGCTTGCCCGGGGTCTGCACCTCGACGTGCACGATCAGGTCGCCCCGGCCGTTGCCGCGCAGGTGGGTGACGCCGCGGCCGTGCAGCGGGATCGACTGGCCGGACTGGGTGCCCGGCCGGACGTCGATCTCCTCGAGGCCGTCGAGGGTCTGCAGCTGCACCTTGGTGCCGAGCGCCGCCGCCGTCATCGGGAGGGTGACCGTGCAGTGCAGGTCGTCGCCGCGCCGCTGGAAGGTCTCGTGCGGGGTCTCGTGGATCTCCACGTACAGGTCGCCGGCGGGGCCGCCGCCGGGGCCGACCTCGCCCTCGCCCGCGAGCTGGATGCGGGTGCCGTTGTCGACACCGGCCGGGATCTTGACCGTCAGGGTGCGGCGGGACCGGACCCGGCCGTCGCCCGCGCACTCGGGGCACGGGGTCGGGACGACGGTGCCGAAGCCCTGGCACTGCGGGCAGGGGCGCGAGGTCATGACCTGGCCCAGGAAGGACCGGGTGACCTGCGAGACCTCGCCGCGGCCGCGGCACATGTCACAGGTCTGGGCGGAGGTGCCGGGTGCGGCGCCCTCGCCCGAGCAGGTCGTACAGACGACCGCCGTGTCGACCTGGATGTCCTTGGTGGTGCCGAAGGCCGCCTCGTTGAGGTCGATCTCCAGACGGATCATGGCGTCCTGGCCGCGGCGGGTCCGCGAGCGCGGGCCGCGCTGCTGGGACGTGCCGAAGAAGGCGTCCATGATGTCGGAGAAGTTGCCGAAGCCACCGGCCCCGAAGCCGCCCGCGCCGCCTCCGCCGGAGGCCGAGAGCGGGTCGCCGCCCAGGTCGTAGACCTGCTTCTTCTGCGGGTCCGAGAGGACCTCGTAGGCGGCGTTGATCTCCTTGAAGCGTTCCTGCGTCTTCGGATCGGGATTCACGTCCGGGTGCAGCTCGCGAGCGAGCCTCCGGAAGGCCTTCTTGATCTCGTCCTGGGAAGCGTCGCGGCGCACGCCGAGTACGGCGTAGTAGTCCGTGGCCACTTACGACTCCGCCAGGATCTGTCCGACGTAACGTGCCACTGCGCGTACCGCTCCCATCGTTCCGGGGTAGTCCATGCGGGTCGGTCCGACCACGCCGAGTTTGGCGACTGCCTCGCCGCCCGAACCGTAGCCGACCGAGACGACGGACGTGGAGCTCAGCCCCTCGTGGGCGTTCTCGTGCCCGATGCGTACGGTCATGCCCGATTCCTTGGCCTCGCCCAGCAGCTTGAGGAGCACGACCTGCTCCTCCAGAGCTTCGAGGACGGGCCTGATCATCAGGGGGAAGTCGGGTCCGAAGCGGGTGAGATTGGCGGTGCCGCCGATCATCAGCCGCTCCTCGTGCTCCTCGACGAGGGTTTCGAGGAGGGTCGCGAGCACGGTCGAGACCGTGGCCCGGTCCTCGAGCTCCTCGAAGGACTCGGGGAGGTCCTGCACCAGCTGCGGCACGTCGGCGAACCGGCGGCCGACGACCCGGCTGTTGAGCCGGGCCCGCAGGTCGGCGAGCGAGGCCTCGCCGAACGGCGCGGGGCAGTCGACGACCCGCTGCTCGACACGGCCGGTGTCCGTGATGAGCACCAGCATCAGGCGGGCGGGGGCCAGCGAGAGCAGCTCCACGTGCCGGACGGTCGAACGGGTCAGCGAGGGGTACTGGACGACGGCGACCTGCCGGGTCAGCTGCGCGAGCAGCCGGACCGTGCGGCCGACGACGTCGTCCAGGTCGACCGCGCCGTCGAGGAAGTTGTGGATGGCCCGGCGCTCGGGCGTCGACAGCGGCTTGACGCCGGCGAGCCGGTCGACGAAGAGCCGGTAGCCCTTGTCGGTCGGGATGCGGCCGGCGCTGGTGTGGGGCTGGGCGATGAAGCCCTCCTCCTCCAGCACGGCCATGTCGTTGCGCACGGTGGCGGGCGAGACGCCGAGCTTGTGGCGCTCGGTGAGCGCCTTGGAGCCGACGGGCTCCTCCGTACCGACGTAGTCCTGGACGATGGCGCGCAGGACCTCGAGTCTGCGTTCGCTGAGCATGGTGCGCACCTCCAGCTGTCGTCGTCGTTCCGGTTGCTCCGCTTTTGGCACTCGCCCTGTTCGAGTGCCAGCGATCCCCCGGCCAGTGTACGGCGGCGGGCGTCGCTCCTGGCAAGGTGGCGACGCCTGCACCGGTTAGCGTCGCCGCATGGACGTGGATTGGGAAGCGTACGGATGGGAGCGGCTCGCGGACGGGGTGGGCCGGCGACGGCTGCCCGGGTGGGACGCCACGGTCGGACTGGTACTGGGTGAACGGGCGGTGCTGCTGTACGACACGGGCTCCTCGCTCGCGGAGGGCGCCGAGCTGCGGACGGTGATCGCGGACCTCACGGGCGGCCGCAGAGTGACGCACATCGCACTGAGCCACCCCCATTTCGACCACGTTCTCGGCACGGCGGCGTTCGCCGGTGCGGAGGTCTTCGGCGCGGTGGGCTCGGACGAGCTCCTCGGCCGGGCGCGGGACCGGGAGGCCCTGCGCGCGGACGCGGTACGGCACGGGCTCGACGAGCGGGCGGCGACGGAGGCGGTGGACGTCCTGGTGGCCCCGCGGCACGTGGTCTCGGGCGAGTGGACGCTCGACCTGGGCGGCCGGCAGGTCCTGCTCGCGAACGTCGGCCCCGGCCACACGGGCCACGACCTGGTGCTCCTGGTGCCGGGTGAGCGGGAGGTCGTCTTCTGCGGCGACCTGGTCGAGGAGTCGGGCGAGCCGCAGGCGGGCCCGGACGCGATCCCCGCCCGCTGGCCGGACGCGCTCGACCGGCTGCTGCGGCTCGGCGGCGAGGACGCGGTGTACGTGCCGGGGCACGGGGCGGTGGTGGACGCCACGTTCGTACGACTCCAGCGGGAGGAGCTGGCCACGCGCTTCTCCGTCGCATAACGTCGCCCGAATGCGCAGCTACAACCCGGACCTGACGCCCCCCTGGAAGCGCTCGGCGCCCGTTCCCGAGGTGCCGGCCGATCGTGATCTGGTCGTCGAGGAGGTCACGACGGGCTTCTGCGGGGCGGTGATCCGCTGCGAGGCGGGCACAGTGACCCTGGAGGACCGGTTCGGCAAGCACCGGGTGTTCCCGCTGGATCCGCGCGGCTTCCTCCTGGAGGGCCGGGTCGTGACCCTGGTCCGCCCGTCGGCCGCGCCCGCACGCCCCACCCGTACGGCGTCGGGCTCGGTGGCGGTCCCGGGGGCGCGGGCCCGGGTGGCGCGCGCGGGCCGGATCTACGTGGAGGGCCGCCACGACGCGGAGCTGGTGGAGCGGGTCTGGGGCGACGACCTCCGGATCGAGGGCGTGGTCGTGGAGTACCTGGAGGGCGTCGACGACCTGCCGTCGATCGTCGCGGAGTTCGCCCCCGCGCCGGACGCCCGGCTGGGCGTCCTGGTGGACCATCTGGTCCCGGGTTCGAAGGAGTCGAGGATCGCCGCCCAGGTGACCTCGCCCGACGTGCTGGTCGTCGGCCACCCGTACATCGACATCTGGGAGGCGGTGAAGCCGGCGTCGGTGGGCATCCGGGCCTGGCCGCGGGTCCCCAGGGGCCAGGACTGGAAGACGGGCGTGTGCGAGGCGCTGGGCTGGCCGCCGAACACGGGCGCCGCCTGGCAGCACATCCTGTCGAAGGTGACGACGTACAAGGACCTGGAACCGGAGCTGCTGGGCCGGGTGGAGGAACTGATCGACTTCGTGACGGCGCCGTAGGGGCGACCCGCGGGGGCTGTCGTCCACCCGCCCGCCCCGAGAACGGGGATGCCCGGGCGCGGCGCGGTCGGGTAGCGTGCGCGGCATGTCGAGCCCCGAGTCGGACACGTCGGGGGCTTTCGGTCACGCCGTCAGCCCCCTGGACCCCCGAGTTCTCCCGGACCACTGAGTCCGCTCCGTACGGCCCCCGCGGCCGTGCGGACGAGCCGGCCCCTGGGCGCTGACCGCGGTGACGAGATGCCTCTGTCGTCTCTTCCTCACCCCGGAGCCACTCGATGCCCCTCCCGCTCTTCCTGCTCGCCCTGGCGGTCTTCGCCATGGGCACCTCGGAATTCATGCTCGCCGGCCTCGTGCCGCACATCGCCTCCGACCTCGGCGTCACGGTCGGGAGCGCGGGTCTGCTCACCTCCGCCTTCGCCGTCGGAATGATCGTCGGCGCCCCGCTCCTGGCCGTGCTCGCCCGCTCCTGGCCGGCACGGGCGAGCCTGCTCGGGTTCGTCCTCGTCTTCTCGACGGCTCACGTCCTGGGCGCCGCCACCGGCAGCTTCACCGTCCTCTTCACGACCCGGGTGGTCGCGGCCCTCGCGAACGCCGGGTTCCTCGCGGTGGCCCTGACCACCGCCACCCGTCTCGTACCGCCGGACCGGAAGGGGCGCGCGCTGGCCGTCCTGCTGTCGGGCACGACGCTGGCCACGATCGCCGGCGTCCCCGCGGGATCGCTGCTGGGCACGCTGCTCGACTGGCGGGCCACGTTCTGGGCCGTGGCCGTCCTCTGCCTGCCCGCGGCCCTCGGCGTGCTCCGGGGGATCCCGGCGCGGCCCGCGCGGGAGGGCACGGCCGAGGGGCCCGACCTGCGCGCGGAACTGGCGCGGCTCAGGCGCCCGCGGCTGCTCCTGGTGATGCTGCTCGGCGCCCTGGTGAACGCGGCGACCTTCGCGAGCTTCACCTTCCTGGCGCCCGTCGTGACCGGCTCCGCCGGCCTCGGCGCGCTGTGGGTGCCGGTGGCCCTGGTGCTCTTCGGGGCCGGCTCCTTCGCCGGGATCACCCTCGCGGGCCGGTGGTCCGACCGGTACCCGGGTGTGGTCGTCGCGGTCGGCGGTCCGCTGCTGCTCGTCGGCTGGCCGGCCCTGGCCGTGCTGGCCGACGAGCCGGCCGCGCTGCTCGCCCTCGTGTTCCTGCAGGGCATGGCGTCGTTCGCGCTGGGCGGCACGCTGATCGCGAGGGTGCTCTACGAGGCCGCGGGAGCCCCGACCATGGCCGGCTCCTACGCGACCGCCGCGCTCAACGTCGGGGCGGCCACCGGACCGCTCGTCGCCGCCCTCGCCCTCCGGACCGGCGCGGGGACGCTCGGCCCGCTGTGGGCGAGCGGCCTCCTGGTCCTGGGCGCGCTGCTCATCGCCCTGCCGTCCCGCAGGGCGCTCTCGGCGTCCTAGTCCACGAGGTCCCGGACGACCGCGTCCGCGAGGAGCCGGCCGCGCAGGGTCAGGACCGCGCGCCCCTCGGCGTACGGCCCGGCGTCGAGCAGCCCGTCGGCGAGGGCCTTGCGGGCGGCCGCGAGGCCCGCGGGCTTGAGGAGGGACAGCTCGACGCCCTCCTTGAGCCGCAGCTCCAGGAGCACGCGCTCGACCCTGCGGTCCTCCGGGGTGAGCAGCTCCCGTCCGGCCCCCGGCGACTTCCCCGCGGCCAGCGCGGCGGCGTACGCACCGGGATGCTTCACGTTCCACCAGCGGACGCCGCCCACGTGGCTGTGGGCGCCGGGGCCCGCGCCCCACCAGTCGGCCCCGCGCCAGTACAGCTCGTTGTGGAGGCAGCGCCCGGCCTCGGAGGTGGCCCAGTTGGAGACCTCGTACCAGTCGAAACCGGCCCCGGTGAGGACGTCCTCGGCGATCAGGTACCGGTCGGCGTGGACGTCGTCGTCGGTCATGGGGACCTCGCCGCGCCGGATGCGCCGCGCCAGCTGCGTACCCTCCTCGACGATCAGGGCGTACGCGCTGATGTGGTCGGGCCCGGCGCCGATGGCCGCGTCGAGCGAGGCCCGCCAGTCGTCGTCGGTCTCTCCGGGGGTGCCGTAGATCAGGTCGAGGTTGACGTGCTCGAACCCGGCGGCCCGCGCCTCCCCGACGCAGGCCTCGGGGCGGCCCGGGGTGTGCGTCCGGTCGAGGATCTTCAGGACGTGCTGCTTGGCGCTCTGCATGCCGAAGGAGATCCGGTTGAAGCCGCCGGCCCGCAGCTCCGCCAGGTAGGCCGGGTTCACGGAGTCGGGATTGGCCTCGGTGGTCACCTCGGCGTCGTCGGCGAGCCCGAACTCCTCGCGGACGGCCCCCAGCATCCGTACGAGGTCGGCGGCGGCGAGGAGCGTGGGCGTGCCGCCGCCCACGAAGACGGTCCGGACCGGCCGCGGGTCGTCCCCGAGCACCTTCCGGGCGAGCCTGATCTCCTCGACGACCTGCTCGGCGTAGTTGTCCCGGGAGGCGAGCACGCCGCCGGTCCCCCGCAGCTCACTGGCCGTGTAGGTGTTGAAGTCGCAGTACCCGCAGCGCGTCGCGCAGTACGGCACGTGCAGGTAGAACCCGAGCGGCCGCTCCCCCGCCCCTTCGAGGGCGTGCGGGGGCAGCGCCCCGTCGTCGGGAACGGACTCACCATCGGGCAGTACGGAAGGCATGAGCCCCATTGTCCCGTACTGCCCAGGTGAACGCCCTGCCTGTGGACAACCTCTCCACAGGGGCGGCGGCCGCGTCCGCGGCGGCGGGGGCCGGGACACCCGCGCCCCCTCCCCTGCGGCGGGAGTCAGGACTCCCGCGACCCCGCGTACATCTCCTCGATGAGCCCCTTGTACTCGCGCTCCACCACCGGCCGCTTCAGCTTCAGGGACGGGGTGAGCTCGCCGTGCTCGATGTCGAGGTCGCGCGGCAGCAGGCGGAACTTCTTGATCGTCTGCCAGCGCTGGAGGCCCTCGTTGAGGCGGTCGACGTAGCCCTGGACCATCGCGACGGTCTGCGGGGCGGCGACGACCTCGGCGTACGACTTGCCCGCGAGGTCGTGGTCGGCGGCCCAGCCGAGGAGGGTGGGCTCGTCGAGGGCGATCAGCGCGGTGCAGAAGTTCCGGTCGGCGCCGTGGACGAGGATGTTCGAGACGAACGGGCAGACCGCCTTGAACTGGCCCTCGACCTCGGCGGGCGCGATGTACTTGCCGCCGGACGTCTTGATCAGGTCCTTCTTGCGGTCGGTGATCCGCAGGTAGCCGTCGGCGGACAGCTCGCCGATGTCACCGGTGTGGAACCAGCCGTCGGACTCCAGCACCTCGTTCGTCTTCTCCGGCAGGCCGTGGTAGCCCTCCATGACGCCGGGGCCGCGCAGCAGGATCTCGCCGTCGTCGGCGATCCGGACCTCGGTGCCGGGGAGCGGCTTGCCGACGGTGCCGGTGCGGTAGGCCTCACCCGGGTTGACGAAGGAGGCGGCCGACGTCTCGGTGAGTCCGTAGCCCTCCAGGATGTGGATGCCGGCGCCGGCGAAGAAGTAGCCGATCTCGGGGGCGAGCGCGGCGGATCCGGAGATGCACGCGCGCAGGTTGCCGCCGAAGGCCTCACGGATCTTGGCGTAGACGAGGGCGTCGGCGACCTTGTGCTTGGCGGTGAGGCCGAAGGGCGCGGAGGCGGTCCCGGTGCGGCGGAAGTTGTCCTGGCTGGCCTTGGCGTACTCGCGGGAGACCCCGGCCGCCCACTGGAAGATCTTGTACTTGGCTCCGCCGGCCGCGCGGGCCTTGGCGGCGACGCCGTTGTAGACCTTCTCGAAGATGCGGGGCACGGCCGCCATGTAGGTCGGCTGGACGACCGGCAGGTTCTCGATGATCTTGTCGACGCGGCCGTCGACGGCGGTGACGTGACCGACCTCGATCTGGCCCGAGGTGAGGACCTTGCCGAAGACGTGGGCGAGCGGCAGCCACAGGTACTGCACGTCGACCTGGGTGACGAGGCCG
>NZ_LIVV01000007.1:0-476384 GCF_001905825.1 Streptomyces sp. CB02009 | reverse complement strand
CGCGGCGGATCCGGAGATGCACGCGCGCAGGTTGCCGCCGAAGGCCTCACGGATCTTGGCGTAGACGAGGGCGTCGGCGACCTTGTGCTTGGCGGTGAGGCCGAAGGGCGCGGAGGCGGTCCCGGTGCGGCGGAAGTTGTCCTGGCTGGCCTTGGCGTACTCGCGGGAGACCCCGGCCGCCCACTGGAAGATCTTGTACTTGGCTCCGCCGGCCGCGCGGGCCTTGGCGGCGACGCCGTTGTAGACCTTCTCGAAGATGCGGGGCACGGCCGCCATGTAGGTCGGCTGGACGACCGGCAGGTTCTCGATGATCTTGTCGACGCGGCCGTCGACGGCGGTGACGTGACCGACCTCGATCTGGCCCGAGGTGAGGACCTTGCCGAAGACGTGGGCGAGCGGCAGCCACAGGTACTGCACGTCGACCTGGGTGACGAGGCCGGTGGCGGCGATGGCCTTGGCCATGTACGACCAGTTGTCGTGCGGCAGGCGGACGCCCTTGGGGCGGCCCGTAGTGCCCGAGGTGTAGATGAGGGTGGCGAGCTGCGTGGGCGTGATCGCCGCGACCCGCTCCTTGACGGCCTCGGGGTGCTTCTCCAGGTAGCCCTTGCCGCGCGCCTCCAGCTCGGCGAGCGTGAGGACGAACTCGCCGTCGCTCTCCACGCCGGTGGCGTCGATGACGACGACATGGCGGAGGTTCGGCAGCTCGGCGCGGCGCTCGACGGCCTTCGCGAGCTGGGCCGCGTCCTCCGCGATGAGGACCCGCGACTCGGAGTCGGAGAGGATGAACGCCGACTCCTCGGCGTTGGTCTGCGGGTAGACCGTGGTGGTCGCGGCGCCCGCGCACATGACACCGAGGTCGGCGAGGATCCACTCGACCCGGGTGGCGGAGGCGAGGGCGACCCGCTCCTCGGACTCGACGCCGAGGTCGACGAGGCCGGCGGCGATCGCGTAGACCCGCTCGGCGGCCTGCCCCCAGCTGAGCGACTTCCAGTCGTCCGGGCCGGCGCCCGAGGCGGCGGGCACCGGGTAGCGGTACGCCTCCGCATCCGGAGTCCGCTCGACGCGCTCAAGGAAGAGGGTCGCCACGGAGGGCGGCCGGTTCTCGATCTGGGTCTGTGTGTCGCTCACGACGTCCTCCGGGCGGCGGCGGTGCCTTCTGGCGGTTCGTAACTAACTGGCGAGTAACCTTCGAGCCGGGATCAGAGTAAAGGCCCGAGGTCCGGCGCGTAAGGGCCTACGGGGCGCCGCTTCATAACGAACGGGCCCACGCGCACCTGGCACGTGGACCCGTTGTATGCACAGGGCAGCTACCTGGGGCGCCCTGGACTACTTCTTCTTGCCGGAGGACTCGTCGCTCGACAGAACGGCGATGAAGGCCTCCTGCGGCACCTCCACCGAGCCGACCATCTTCATGCGCTTCTTGCCTTCCTTCTGCTTCTCGAGCAGCTTCCGCTTACGGGAGATGTCACCGCCGTAGCACTTGGCGAGGACGTCCTTGCGGATGGCCCGAATGGTCTCGCGGGCGATCACCCGGGAGCCGATCGCGGCCTGGATCGGCACCTCGAAGGCCTGCCTCGGGATGAGCTCGCGCAGCTTGGCGACGAGCCGCACACCGTAGGCGTACGCGGCGTCCTTGTGGGTGACGGCCGAGAAGGCGTCGACCTTGTCGCCGTGCAGCAGGATGTCGACCTTGACCAGGCTGGAGGCCTGCTCGCCGGTGGGCTCGTAGTCGAGGGAGGCGTAACCGCGCGTCTTGGACTTCAGCTGGTCGAAGAAGTCGAAGACGATCTCGGCGAGGGGCAGGGTGTAGCGGATCTCGACCCGGTCCTCGGAGAGGTAGTCCATGCCGATCAGGGTGCCGCGACGCGTCTGGCACAGCTCCATGATCGCGCCGATGAACTCGCTGGGGGCGAGGATCGTGGCGCGTACGACGGGCTCGTACACGTCGTTGATCTTGCCCTCGGGGAACTCGCTCGGGTTGGTGACCGTGTGCTCGCTGCCGTCCTCCATGACCACGCGGTAGACCACGTTGGGGGCGGTGGCGATGAGGTCGAGCCCGAACTCGCGCTCGAGCCGCTCACGGATCACGTCGAGGTGGAGGAGCCCCAGGAAGCCGACACGGAAGCCGAACCCCAGCGCGGCGGAGGTCTCCGGCTCGTAGACCAGCGCGGCGTCGTTGAGCTGCAGCTTGTCGAGGGCCTCGCGGAGGTCCGGGTACTCCGAGCCGTCCAGCGGGTACAGGCCCGAGAAGACCATCGGCTTCGGGTCCTTGTAACCGCCGAGGGCCTCGGTGGCGCCCTTGTTCAGGGAGGTGATCGTGTCACCGACCTTGGACTGGCGGACGTCCTTCACACCGGTGATGAGGTAGCCCACCTCACCGACGCCGAGACCGTCGGACGGCGTCATCTCCGGAGACGAGACACCGATCTCCAGCAGCTCGTGGGTGGCGCCGGTCGACATCATCTTGATGCGCTCGCGCTTGTTGAGCTGACCGTCGACCACACGCACGTAGGTCACGACGCCGCGGTACGAGTCGTACACGGAGTCGAAGATCATCGCGCGGGCGGGCGCGTCGGCGACACCGACCGGGGCCGGAACGTCCCGGACGACCCGGTCGAGCAGCGCGTCGACACCGACACCGGTCTTCGCGGAGACCTTGAGGACGTCCTCCGGCTGGCAGCCGATGAGGTTCGCCAGCTCCTCGGAGAACTTCTCCGGCTGGGCGGCCGGCAGGTCGATCTTGTTCAGCACGGGAACGATCGTGAGGTCGTTCTCCATGGCCAGGTAGAGGTTGGCCAGCGTCTGCGCCTCGATGCCCTGGGCCGCGTCGACCAGCAGGACCGTGCCCTCACAGGCGGCCAGCGACCGGGACACCTCATAGGTGAAGTCGACGTGCCCAGGGGTGTCGATCATGTTCAGGATGTGCGTGTCGCCCTGACCCGGCCCCTCGGTCGGCGCCCACGGCAGCCGGACCGCCTGGGACTTGATCGTGATGCCGCGCTCCCGCTCGATGTCCATGCGGTCGAGGTACTGGGCACGCATCTGCCGCTGGTCGACCACACCGGTCAGCTGGAGCATCCGGTCGGCGAGCGTGGACTTGCCGTGGTCGATGTGCGCGATGATGCAGAAGTTGCGGATCAGAGCCGGGTCGGTACGGCTCGGCTCGGGCACGTTGGTAGGAGTCGCGGGCACGCAGGGTCTCGTCTCGGGGCGATGTCGGATCGATACGTAGGCTCCATGGTCCCATGCCCGTCGCCCTGCGCCCGGTTTGGGCGGGCACGAGAGTGGCTGATACTGTGGACAGCTGTGTCTCGTGTGCCCTCTCAGCCTGCGAGACGCATCCAGAAGGAACATCGAACCTGTAAAGGCTCTTTTCGTGGCGAACATCAAGTCCCAGATCAAGCGGAACAAGACGAACGAGAAGGCGCGCCTGCGCAACAAGGCCGTCAAGTCCTCGCTCAAGACCGCGATCCGCAAGGCCCGCGAGGCCGTCGCCGCGGGTGACGTCGAGAAGGCCACCGTGGCTTCCCGCGCCGCCTCCCGCGCGCTCGACAAGGCTGTCTCGAAGGGCGTCATCCACAAGAACGCCGCCGCCAACAAGAAGTCGGCGCTGGCCACCAAGGTTGCCGCTCTCCAGGGCTGAGCTCTGATGTAACCGGCCGCACGGGACCTAGCGGGCCCTCTCTCCCGCTCCCACCCGGCCACCAGGACTCGCACGCGGACGCGTTCGCCACGCGGGTGCGAGCCCACCAGCTCCAACACCGAAGGCCCCGCCCCTCCTTCCCCAGGAGACCGGGGCCTTCGGCGTACCCGGGCCCGAAACGCCCCGCCCCACCCTCACTCGTAGGAGCGACTGCGGCCAACCACCGCACGACTCGGGGCGGGTCAGGGGCGCAGCCCCGAGGGGGGTCCGGGGGCGCAGCCCCGAGGGGGGTCCGGGGGCGCAGCCCCGAGCGGGGTCCGGGGGCGCAGCCCCGAGCGGGGTCCGGGGCGCAGCCCCGAGCGGGGTCCGGGGCGCAGCCCCGAGCGGGGTCCGGGGGCGCAGCCCCGAGCGGGGTCCGGGGGCGCAGCTCCTAGCGGGGTCCGGGGGCGCAGCCCCCGGGACTCTCCCCCTACCCACCCACCAGCCCCCGGCAGGGTTTCGGGAAGGGGTGGGGTGGGGGAATCCGCCCTGGCACCAGCCACCGCCCACCCCGCACCCACAACCGCCCCCGGGCCCCGGCACGCCCAGCCCCCTACGGGCAGGGGCGCGGGCACCACCCGCCCTGGCCCGGCCCGGCACAGGCCAAGGCCAAGGCCCAACCGCCCCCCCGCTACCCGTCCCGCCGCATCCTCGCCGCCCGAGCCACCGCGACCACCGCCTTCTCCAGGGCGTACTCCGGGTCGTCCCCGCCGCCCTTCACCCCCGCGTCCGCCTCCGCGATCGCCCGCAGCGCGAGGGACACCCCGTCGGGGGTCCAGCCCCGCATCTGCTGCCGTACGCGGTCGATCTTCCACGGCGGCATGCCCAGCTCCCGCGCCAGATCCGCCGGCCGCCCGCCCCGGGCCGACGACAGCTTGCCGATCGCCCGTACGCCCTGCGCCAACGCGCTCGTGACGAGCACCGGCGCGACCCCGGTCGAGAGCGACCACCGCAGCGCTTCGAGGGCCTCCGCCGCACGCCCCTCCACCGCGCGGTCCGCGATGTTGAAGGAGGAGGCCTCGGCACGGCCCGTGTAGTAGCGCCCGACGACGGCCTCGTCGATCGTCCCGTCCACGTCGGACGTGAGCTGCGCGACCGCGGACGCGAGCTCCCGCAGGTCGCTGCCGATGGAGTCGACGAGCGCCTGGCAGGCCTCGGGTGTGGCCGAACGCCCCAGCGTCCGGAACTCCTGCCGCACGAACGTCAGCCGCTCCGCCGGCTTCGTCGTCTTCGGGCAGGCCACCTCCCGCGCCCCCGCCTTGCGCGCCGCGTCGAGCAGCCCCTTGCCCTTGGCTCCGCCGGCGTGGAGCAGGACGAGCGAGATGTCCTCGACCGGGTCCTCGAGATACGCCTTGACGTCCTTGATCGTGTCCGCGGACAGATCCTGGGCGTTCCGCACGACCAGCACCTTGCGCTCGGCGAACAGCGAGGGGCTGGTGAGCTCCATCAGCGAACCGGGCTGGAGCTGGTCGGGCGTGAGGTCGCGCACGTCCGTGTCGGCGTCGGCGGCACGCGCGGCCGCCACCACCGCCTGGACGGCACGGTCGAGGAGCAGGTCCTCCTGCCCCACGGCGAGCGTCAAGGGGCCGAGGAGGTCGTCGGGGGAAGTCTTTCTGGTGGCCATCGCGGTCCAGCATCCCACGGACCACCGACAGTGCGGCGATGCCCGAGAATGGCGGGGTGAGTGAACGACACGTACTGGTACTCCCCGACCGCGACGCCGCCGAGGAGGTCGCCGGGGAACTCCCCGACCGTTTCGGCGTCGCCGAGGAACCGCAGCTCGTACGGGACTCCCTGGCCGGGGAGGACGACGCCGAGGACGCCCAGTGGCTGGTGGTCGTCGAGGACCCGGACGGCAGGCTCGACCCGACGGCGCTCGACTCCCTGGCGGCGGAGTACGAGGGCTGGCTGGAGGCCCCGTAGGACCAGCCCGCCCTTGGAGAACCGCCCGCCTCAGCCCCGCCCCGCCTTGGGCACGATCTGCACGTCCAGGTCGATGCTGATGCTCGACCCCACCGCCGCGATCCCCCGCGCCAGCAACGTCTGCCAGGTGAGGGTGAAGTCCTCCCGGTGCAGTTCGGTGGTGGCCCGGCAGGCGCACCGGGTCTCGCCCTCCAGGCCGCTGCCGAGGCCCAGGTACTGGGTGTCGAGGGTGACTGTGCGGCTCACCCCGTGGAGGGTGAGCGCCCCGGTGACGGCCCAACGGCTGCCGCCCTTGTGCGTGAAGCGCTCGCTGGAGAACTCCAGCGTCGGGTACGCGCCGACGTCGAGGAAGTCGCCCGACCGCAGGTGGTCGTCGCGCATCTGCACCCCGGTGTCGATGGAGGCCGCGTCGATGACGACGTGCATCGCGGAGCGCTCCACCCGGTCGCCGATCCGGACCGCTCCGGCGAAGCGGTTGAACCGGCCGTGGATCCGCGCGAGCCCGATGTGGCGTGCGGTGAAGCCGATCTGGGAGTGCGTCGGGTCGATCTCCCAGTCGCCGGGCTCGGGGAGCTGCGGCTGCGGGGCGATCTGGAGCAGCACATCGTCGAGGCCGGTGTGGCCGCCCTCGGTGACGACGGCCCTGGTGTGGTGCGGCGTGTAGCCCTCGGCGGTGACCGCGAGCCGGTACTCGCCCGCCGGCACGGTCGCGAGCGCCGTGCCGTACGGGTCGGTCTCGCCGGCGATCACCTTGCGCCCGGCGGCGTCGCTGAGGACGAACTCGGCCTGCCGGACCGGTTCGTGCACGGGGTCGAGCACCCGGCAGCTCAGCATCCCCGCCGAGGCGGGGACGGCGAGGCCGGCGAGCGGGCCGCCCCGCACGACACCCACCGCACGCTTCCCGAAGAGACGATCGAACATTCTTCACGCACCCCCGTGCGACTCGTTCACTATGCAACGAAGTTGCATTCGATCACCGCTGGAGCGTTCGACGCAAACCGGTCATGCGGTGAACAAGCGTTACCGAGGGTTCGAATCGGAAATTCCGCCGCGAACGACCGGCAGCGCGTCGAGCTCGATCCCGAACAGATCCCGGTACGCGCCCCGCACCTCGTCGTCGCCTTCGAGGATCCGCTCCTCGCGCTCGCCCCCGGCCCGCGTGATCAGCTTCCGGTCGCTGAGGGTGATCCGGCCCTCCTCGGTGAGCAGCGAGCAGACGAGACTGCGCGGGAAGTGCGAGTCGGGCGAGGTCCGGTGGTACCAGGCGCCGGCCGTGAAGTCGGCGAGGAGGCGGGGCTGGAGCTCCACCCGGTACTGCGGCTTCCCGTCCCGCAGCACGTCCACGTCCCCCTCGGCGGTGTCCACGAGCCGGAAGACACCGCCCGGGTCGGCCTGGTCGCCGCGGTCCTCGTAGCGGAGCGGGAAGTGGCTGTGGTCACCGAAGCCGACGTCCGCGAGCAGGCGCTCCCCGTCCGCCGTCTCCACGAGCAGCGCCATGTGGTCGTACGGGATGCCCGGCTTCCCCTCCGGCCCGAAGACCCGCGCCTGGAGCAGCGACACCCGGTAGCCGAGGCCCCGCAGCAGCACGGCGAACGCCGTGTTGACCTCGTAGCAGAACCCTCCCCGGTGCGCGCCGATCACCTTGTCGAGCAGTGCCTTCTCCTCCAGGACGATGTCCTCGCCGAGGTGGATCGAGAGGTTCTCGAACGGCACGGTGCGCAGATGGCGCAGATGCAGATCGCGCAGCGCCTCGGTGTCCGCGCGGTCCGGCCGCTCCGCGTCGATGCGCCGCAGATAGGCCCGGACGTCCCCCGGCGCGGGGGTGAAGGGCTCGGAGGGGACGGGTGCCGTCGGTCGCGTCGTCATGCGACCAGTCTGCCCGGTCAGCCGCTGGCTCCCCCCGGCTGCCCGACGGGCTCCGACTCCTCCTTCGGAGAGGGCAGTTCCCGCATCCGCGGCAGCGGCGAGGGCAGCACCCACAGCACGGCGAAGACGGCCCCGACGGTGGCGATCCAGAGGGTCGGGCGCAGCCCGATCGCGGTGCCGAGAAACCCGCCGACGAGCGCGCCGAGCGGACGGAAGCCGTGGTTGAGCGTCCGGAAGGCCCCCATGACCCGGGCCCGCACGGCGTCGGGTATCAGCGCCATCTGGAACGATCCGGCGGCGATGTCGACGATCATCACGCCGACGCAGGAGAGGAACTCGGCCACGAAGAGCACGAACACCACGAGCGCCACCGGCCCTTCGGCCAGGGGTATCAGGACCAGCGGCAGGGTGAACCCGAGGAAGCCGGCGACGAGCGAGCCGCCGATGCCGATCCGTCGGACGACAGCCCCGCTGACGACCGCCCCGAGGAGGCCGCCCACGGCGCCGGCTCCGAGGATCAGGCCGAGCAGCCCCGCACCGAGGCCGAGTTCGGTGGTCACGTAGAGGACGAAGAGGGTGTGGAACATGTAGTTGAAGAACTGGACCGTGCCCGAGGCGGCGAACAGCGCCCGCATCGAGCGCTCCCGGACCACCCAGCGCAGCCCTTCGGTGAAGTGGCCCTTGGCCACGGGGGCCGGCGGGGGTTCGACCGGCTTGATCCGGGCCAGGTACCCGGCCGACACGAGGTAGGTGAGGGCGTCCGCGACCAGCGCGAAGGGGGCGGTGAGGAACTGCACGAGCAGTCCGCCGATCCCAGGCCCCGCCAGCCAGGCCGTCGAACGGCTGCCGTTCACCAGCGAGTTCGCCTGCACATAGCGCTCGCTGGGCACGAGCGCCACGAAGAGCGTGGTGTTGCAGACCTCGAAGAGCACGGTGAGCGCGCCGACACCGAAGGCCACCACGTACAGCTGGGTCAGCGTCAGCGCATCGAGCAGATAGGCCACCGGAAGGGTCAGGACCAGCGCCGCCCGCCCGATGTCGGCCCCGATCATCGCCCGTCTGCGGCTGGCCTGCCGATCGGCCCAGGCCCCGAAGGGCAGGTTGAGCAGGAGCGCGGGCAGGAGTTCGGCGGCCTTGAGCCAGCCCATCGCCGCGGCGTCGGCGCCGAGGACGAGGACGGCGGCGAGCGGGATCGCCATCAGGGATATCTGGTCCCCGGCGAGGGAGGTGGTCTGCCCGGTCCAGTAGCGGCGGAAGGTCCGCTCGCGCAGCAGCGCCGGTACACGGTCGACGAGAGCCATCGTGCTCACTCCTTCTCGCTGTCGGGGACGTCCGGATCCAGGTAGGCGATCCGCAGGACACTGACGGGCCTGGCGCCCTCCGGGCGGAGGGACGGGTCGGAGGACCGCGCCTCGTAGGGCCGGAACAGCGCCTCGACGCGCGCGCCGAGGTCGGCCAGCTCCTCGTGCGTGAGGTGGAGCAGCGAGTCGCCGAACTGCTCGGCCTCCTGCCACTCCCTCGGCAGCCGGTGCCGGTTCGCCATGGCCCGGGCGACCCGCTCGAAGTACCGCTCGACGACGGCGGCGTTCAGCGCGTCGGCCGCCTGGGCGATCGACGGGTCCTCGCTGTACTCCGGCCACTCCGTGTACCGGGCCGTGGCCCGCCAGGGCTTCTCCCGCCCCCGGCCGCCCGGCGCCTCCTCCACCAGCCCGTACTTGGCGAGTATCCGCAGGTGGTAGGAGCAGCTGGCCACGGACTCGCCGGTCAGTTCGGCGGCCCGGGTGGCGGTGAAGGGCCCACTGCCGCGCAGCAGCCCCACCAGCGTCATCCGCAGGGGGTGGGCGTAGGCGCGCAGGGCGCGCGGGTCGGTGAGTCGGATGCTGCGGGGCTGTTCGCCCTCGGGCTGCGGGTCGATGATCTCCTCCGGCATGATGAAAAGGTATCTTTAGAAAGACTTCTTTACAAGGGTTCTCCCCATCGGCGCGTCACCCTCCCCCGGGTACGGCCATCAGCCCGTGCCCCGCCCCGACGACCGCGATCGCCCCGTCGCGGTCCGTCCGCAACACCCGCGCCCCACCGGCCCGCAACAACTCCACCGTCCTGGGCGAGGGATGCCCGTACGGGTTGTCGCGCCCCGTCGACACCAGCGCGAGCCGCGGCCGCACGGCCCGTATCAGCCCCGGGTCCTGATGCGCGGAGCCATGGTGGGCGACCTTGAGGACGTCCACCGGCGCGAGCCCCGGATGAGCCCGCAGCAGCCCCCGCTGGGCCGGCGGCTCCAGATCCCCGAGCAGCAGCAGCGTCAGCCCACCGGCCGCCCTGACGAGCATCGCGACACTGGCGTCGTTCGCCCCACCCGAGCCCGCCGCCACCCCCCTTCCCCCGGCGGCCCCGCTGTCCTCCGCCGGCCAGAGAACGGTCCACTCCAGCCCGCCGATCCTGCGCCGCTCCCCCGCCCCCGCACGGATCAGCGGCACCCGCGCAGCGGCCGCCGTCCGCCGTACGAACGCCGCCTGGGCCGGCGGCTCCTCGAGCCCCGTCGTCTGGATCGCCCCCACCGACCGCCCCCGCAACACCCCCGGCAACCCGGCCACATGGTCCGCGTGGAAATGGGTCAGCACCAGCAACGGCACCCTGCGCACCCCGAGCTCCCTCAGACACCGGTCCACCGGTACGGGGTCGGGGCCCGCGTCCACCACGACGGCCGCGTCCCCGCCCGCCGCGAGGACCGTCGCGTCCCCCTGCCCCACCTGGCACATCGCGAACACCCAGCCCCGCGGCGGCCATCCGGTGGCCCACCGCGTCAGCGGCACCGGCCGCACCACCACGAGCAGCAGCAGGACGACGAGGAGCCCCGCGACCGGCCCCCGGTGCGGCAGCCTGCGCGCCGCGACCACCACCACCGCGGTCACCAGGGCGAGAGCGAACCCGCCCCACCACCCACCGGGCCAGCTCAGCTCCGCACCCGGCAGCGCGGCGCCCGTACGGGCCACCCGCGCGATCCACCCGGCCGGCCACCCCGCCACCCACGCCAGCCCTTCCGCGGCCGGCATCCAGACCGCCGCCGCGGCGAGCGTGGCGAAGCCGAACACCGTCGCCGGTGCCACCGCGAGCTCGGCGAACAGATTCGCCGGGATCGCCACCAGGCTCACTCGGCCGGCGAAGACCACCACGACGGGAGCGCACACCGCCTGCGCCGCCAGCGACGCCGCCAACGCCTCCGCGAGACGTTCGGGCACCCCGCGCCGACGCAGCGCCTCGCTCCAACGCGGTGCCACCGTCAGCAGCGCCCCGGTGGCGAGGACCGAGAGCAGGAACCCGTAACTCCGCGCGAGCCACGGGTCGTACAGCACCAGGAGCAGTACGGCGGCGGCCAGGGCGGGGATCAGCGATCTCCGCCGGCCGGTGCCGATCGCGAGCAGGACGACGAACCCGCAGGCCGCGGCGCGCAGCACACTCGGCTCGGGCCGGCAGACCACGACGAAGGCGAGCGTGAGCGCTCCCCCAGCCACCGCCGTGCCCCGCAGCGACATCCCCAGCCGGGGCGCGAGGCCCCCGCGCTCCACCTGGTGCGCCCGCCCGGGACGGCCGACCAGCAGAATCAGGACGACTGCCAGATTGCTTCCGGAGACGGCGAGCAGATGGGTGAGATCGGTGGCCACGAAGGCGTCACGCAGCTCGGACCCGATCCGCGAGGTGTCCCCCACGACCAGGCCGGGCAACAGGGCCCGCGCGTCCGGGTCGAGACCGTCGGTCGCCCGCCGCAGGCCGGCGCGCAGCTCCCCCGCCGTCCGCTGCAGGACGCTCGGCGGGCCGATGATCCGGGGCGGTCCCCCGCCGCCGACCTTGAGCACCGCCGCGAACGGATCGCCTGGGCGCGAGGGCGGCGCGAGCCGGGCACCGACGCTCAACCGCGTGGACGGCAGCAGCCGCAGCCACTCCGCCCGCCCCTCCCCGGGCGGCACGATCAGCAGGACCGGAGCCCTCGTCCGGTGGACCGTCCCGTCCGACCGCTCGGCGCGGGTCACCTCTCCGTCCAGGACGACGGAGACCGGCACCGACTCGCTGCCCCGCACCCGGGGCCGGGTCAGCCGGGGGTCCGAGGTCACCGTCACCTCCAGCTGCGCCCGCCCGTAATCCCGCGCCAGGGCCGGTACCGGCCCGCGCCGCAGATCCGCCGTGTGCAGACCGGCCGACGCGGCGCCGGCGGCGGCACAGAGCAGGACCCCGGCGAACGCCGTCGCCCGTAATCGCCACGCGGGTGTGCCCCGCCCGGTCGGCGCGTCCGCCGCCAGGTTCCCCTCGCCGGGCCGGGCGGTCCCGCCGAACCTGCGCGCCGCCGCAGGCGTCAGGAGGACAGCTCCGCCCACCAGGCAGACCACGACTCCCGCGACCGTCCACCACCCGGGAACCCCCACCGCGACCGCCGCCGCCACCCACGCGGCCACCGCGAGCGGCACCAGCCGGAGATCGGCCGGCCCCTCCTCCCAGGACAACGCCCGCGCTCCCCGCCCGTCCACGTCCGCCCCGTCCGCGGCCGCCCCGTCCACGTTCGCCTGATCCACGTCCGCCCCGTCCGGGGCCGCCCCGTCCGTCTTCACGGCCGCACCAGCCGTTCGAGTTCGGCGAACCGCCGCTCGCCGATGCCGTTGACCTCCCGCAGCTCCCCGACCGACCGGAAACCACCGTGCTGCGCGCGATGGTCGACGATGTGCCGGGCGAGAACCGGACCGACGCCCGGCAGCGTGTCGAGCTGCTCGACCGTGGCCGTGTTGAGGCTCAACGGCATCTGCGAGCCCACCGCGCCGGAGCCACCGCCGAGGACCGGTCCGCCACCTGATCCGGGACCTGAGCCTCCGACCTGCGTCCCCGGCAGCCCGACGAGCACCTGCTCGCCGTCGAACAGCACCCGGGCCCGGTTGAGACCGGTGAGATCGGCGCCGGGCTTCGCCCCGCCCGCGGCCCGCAACGCGTCCGCCACGCGCGAACCGGCAGGCAGCGTCAGCACCCCGGGCTTGCGCACCTTGCCCCCGACGTCCACGATCACCCGCGCCCCACCCGCTCCGGCCCCCGGCCCGGCCGTGGTGGCGGACGCCCCCGGTGCGGCAGGTGCGGAGGGCGCGGCGGGCGCGGGTGCGGCGGCGACCGGCGCCGCGCGGACGAGCTCCGGAGCCCGTACCGGCTCCGGCCGCCCCGTCCAGAAGTAGCCGCCCGCCAGGCCTGCGGCCACGACGAGCACCACCGTCAGTGCGGCCAGCGCCCTCGGTTCGAGACCGATCCGCGTCTGCACCCACACCGGGGTCCGGTCACGCAGCACGGCCGCGAACCGTGCCCGTACCCCGGGCGGCGACCCCCGTTCTCGTACCCCCGACGGAGATACCCGCCGCTCCGCCTCCGCATCCGCACCCGGATCCGCGCCCCCGTCCGCCCCCGCCTCAGCCGCCGCCCCCGCCCCTGCCACAGACGCCGCTGCCGGGAACAGCTCATCCCCTCGCCGCCGCACAGCAGCCTCCGGCACCGCCCCGGCCCTCCTCACCCGGGTCCGCCGCCGGGTCCGCCCAGAAGGCGCGCCACGCGCCCCGGGGCGGCTCCTCCCGTCGGAGCCCGGTGTCCTGCCGGGACCACTGGCCGATGCGACCGCCGTGCCGAGAGCGCCGGGAGTCGTCGATGAGATACGCGTACGAAGAGTCATGCCGATGACGTTAGGAACCACCGCGGCGCCGTGCGGGACTCACTCACGTTCCGTGGACAGAGCCCGCATTGTGGAAAACTCCGTCACTCCTCCGGGGGATGCACCCGCGGCTCTCCCTCAGGGAGCGGACCCGCCTACTGACTCAGCGAGGCGAGACGACGACCGCGAGCAGCCCCGGGCCCGTGTGGGCGCCGATGACCGCTCCCACCTCGCTGACGTGCAGCTCCGCCACGCCGGGCACCCGCTCCTTGAGCCGGTCGGCGAGCGCGGCGGCCCGCTCGGGCGCGGAGAGGTGGTGCACGGCGATGTCGACGGGGCCGGAGCCGGCGCGCTCCACGGCGATCTCCTCGAGCCGGGCGATGGCCTTCGAGGCCGTCCGCACCTTCTCCCGCAGCTCGATCCGACCGCCGTCGAGTTCGAGGAGCGGCTTCACCGCGAGCGCGGAGCCGAGCAGCGCCTGCGCCGCCCCGATGCGTCCGCCGCGGCGCAGATAGTCCAGGGTGTCGACGTAGAAGTAGGCGGAGGTGCCCGCGGCACGCTTCTCGGCGGCCGCGACGGCCTCGTCGAGCGATCCGCCGGCCTCGGCGACCTCGGCCGCCGCGAGGGCGCAGAAGCCCAGGGCCATGCCCATCATGCGGGTGTCGACGACCCGCACGGGCACGGGAGCGTCCTTCGCGGCGAGCACGGCCGCGTCGTAGGTCCCGGAGACCTCGGCGGAGAGATGGAGGGAGACGACGCCCTTCGCCCCGGCCTCCGCGGCCTCGCGGTAGGCCTCGGCGAAGACCTCGGGGCTGGGCCGCGAGGTGGTGACGGCCCGCTTCTTCTGCAGGGCCTCGACGAGCGCCTTGGCCGAGACCTCGGTGCCTTCCTCGAGGGCGCGGTCGCCGATGACGACGGTCAGCGGGACCGTGGTGACGGCGTGCCGTTCCCTGGTCTGGTGTGGCAGGTAGGCCGTGGAATCGGTGACGATCGCGACATGCCGGGACATGAGCGGGAGGTTACCCGCCGAGACCGGTGCACGGCAGCCCGGCCCCCGTCGTGAGCGCTCCGGCACCGCCGGGCGCGTCCCGCCCGGTGCCCGGCCGGGGCTCCGAGTCGGCGGTTCCGCGTCGGCGCGGATCCGTCGGGTGACGGTTCCGTCAGGTGGTGGTCTCCGGGCGGGCCGACTTCTCCCAGGGGTAGGAGGTCAGCCGGGGGTCGGGCGCGGTGATCGCGGGCTGCTCGCCGCCGGATCCCGGCCGCGGGCTCCCTGAGGTGGCGCCCTGACCGCCCGGCACCGAGCTCCCGGAGGCCGCCCCGGGCACCGTGCCCGACGTGCCGGTGCTCCCCGACGTGCCGCCGGTCGCCGACGTCCCCGCCGCCCCGTAGGCCGTCTCCGGACCCGTGGTCGTCCAGTGCCGCAGCGCACCCGCCTCGACGTCGATCTGGGCGCTGAGCGACGACAGGTCGTCCTCGGCGAACCTGAGGGCACGCTCACGGGCGGCGCGGCGCAGCGCGTCCGCCGAGCTGGTGATCCGCTCGGTCCGCGCGGTGAGTTCGGGGAGCTGGCCGGCGACCCAGGCGCGGTCGGGCTCCCGCTCGATCCGCTTCATGTCCTCGTCCAGTTCGAGCCCGTGCGCGCTGAGCCGGTGGAACAGCTCCAGCGACTCCTTCAGCGAGGCGTCCTCGCCGACCCCGGCCTGCAGGGCCTCCTGGGTGGCTCGCATCGAGGTGCGCAGCGAGAGCCGCAGCCGGGCCAGCTCGCCCGCCGTCCCGGCCTGGCCGTAGCTCTTGGCCCGCAGGGTCGTGTCCTCGACGGTGCGCCGGGCCTGGTCGATGGTGCGGTCGACGCCGCGCTTGGCGGCCTTGGCCGCCTTCACCGTGGCGTAGACCCCCAGCGCCACGAAGGACAAGAAGAGCAGCGCCATGATCGTGATAATCGCGGCTTCGGCTTCCATGCTCGCCCCTCCGGCGTCCGTCCGGTCCCCACGGATGTGGTTCCTCCACGGTAAACGGAACGGGCAGGCCAGGGGTTCCATCGGAACCCCCAACCTGCCCGTAGGGGACATCCCTATGTGCGTCAGGCGACGATGTTGACCAGCTTCGGCGCCCGCACGATCACCTTGCGGATCTCGGCACCGCCCAGCGCGGCGACCACGTGCGGGTCGGCCAGGGCCAGCGTCTCCAGCTCCGCGTCGGTGATCGACGGGGAGACCTCCAGGCGGGCCTTGACCTTGCCCTTGATCTGCACGACGCAGGTCACGGTCTCGTCGACGACGTACGCCGGGTCGGCGACCGGGAAGCCCTGGTGGACCACCGAGTCGCTGTGGCCCAGTCGGCGCCACAGCTCCTCCGCGATGTGCGGGGCCAGCGGGGCGACCAGCAGCACCAGCTGCTCGGCGACCGGCCGGGAGAGCACGCCACCGGACTTCGTCAGGTGGTTGTTCAGCTCGGTGATCTTGGCGATGGCGGTGTTGAAGCGCATCGCGACCATGTCCTGGCCGACGCCGTCGATCGCCTTGTGCAGGGCGCGCAGCGTGTCCTCGTCGGCCGGAGCGTCGACGACGGTGACCTCACCGGTCGACTCGTCGACGATGTTGCGCCACAGCCGCTGCAGCAGCCGGTACTGGCCGATCACCGCGCGCGTGTCCCAGGGGCGCGACACGTCCAGCGGGCCCATCGCCATCTCGTACAGGCGCAGGGTGTCGGCGCCGTACTCGGAGCAGATCTCGTCCGGCGTCACGGCGTTCTTCAGGGACTTGCCCATCTTGCCCAGGACGCGGCTGACCTTCTCGCCCTGGTACCAGAAGCCGCCGTCGCGCTCCTCGACCTCGGCCGCCGGGACGGCGATGCCGCGCGCGTCGCGGTAGACGAAGGCCTGGATCATGCCCTGGTTGTAGAGCTTGTGGAACGGCTCGGCCGAGGAGATGTGGCCCAGGTCGAACAGCATCTTCGACCAGAAGCGCGCGTACAGCAGGTGCAGCACGGCGTGCTCGGCGCCACCGACGTACAGGTCGACGCCGCCGGTGGGCATGCCCTCGCGCGGGCCCATCCAGTACTGCTCGACGGCGGGGTCGACCAGCTGCTCGGTGTTGCGCGGGTCCAGGTAGCGCAGCTCGTACCAGCAGGAACCGGCCCAGTTGGGCATGGTGTTGGTCTCGCGGCGGTACGCGCGCGGGCCGGCGCCGTCACCGAGGTCCAGGGTGACGTTGACCCAGTCCTCGTTGCGGGACAGCGGCGTCTCCGGCTGGGTGTCCGCGTCGTTCGGGTCGAAGGTGCGCGGCGAGTAGTCCTCGACCTCCGGCAGCTCCAGCGGCAGCATCGACTCGGGCAGCGAGTGGGCGACGCCGTCCTCGTCGTAGACGATCGGGAAGGGCTCGCCCCAGTAGCGCTGGCGGCTGAACAGCCAGTCGCGCAGCCGGAAGTTGACGGTGCCCTCGCCGATGCCGCGCTCGGCCAGCCAGTCGGTGATCCTCGCCTTGGCGTCGACGACGCCCAGGCCGTCGAGCGCCACGTCCTCGTTGGAGGAGTTGACCAGCTTGGCCTCGTACGAGGAGAAGGCCTCGTCCCAGGTCGACGGGTCGGTGCCGCGGTCGTCGCTCGGCTCGACGACGCAGCGCATCGGCAGCTCGAAGGCGCGCGCGAAGGCGAAGTCGCGGCTGTCGTGAGCGGGGACGGCCATGATGGCGCCGGTGCCGTAGCCCATCAGGACGTAGTCGGCGATGAAGACCGGGACCTGCTCGCCGCTGACCGGGTTGGTCGCGTACGCGCCGGTGAAGACGCCGGTCTTCTCCTTGGCGTCGGCCTGCCGCTCGACGTCGGACTTGGAGGCGGCCTGCTTGCGGTAGGCGTCGACGGCCTCGGACGGGGTGGCGTGTCCGCCGGTCCACACGTCGTGGGTGCCCTCGGGCCAGGTGGCCGGGACGATCTTCTCGACCAGGTCGTGCTCGGGCGCCAGGACCATGTACGTGGCGCCGAACAGGGTGTCCTGGCGGGTGGTGAAGACGGTGATGGCACCGGTGTCGCCGACCTGGAAGTCGACACGGGCGCCCTCGGAGCGGCCGATCCAGTTCCGCTGCTGCAGCTTGATGGCCTCGGGCCAGTCCAGTGCGTCCAGGTCGTCGAGCAGGCGGTCCGCGTAGGCGGTGATCCGCATGTTCCACTGGCGCAGCTTGGACTTGAAGACGGGGAAGTTGCCGCGCTCGGAGCGGCCGTCGGCGGTGACCTCCTCGTTGGCCAGGACCGTGCCCAGGCCGGGGCACCAGTTGACGGGCGCGTCGGAGGCGTAGGCCAGGCGGTACTCGCCCAGGACGTCGGAGCGCTCGGCGGCGGTCAGCTCGCTCCACGCGCGCGTGGTGCCGGGAACCTCACGCGTGCCGTTCTCGAACTGCGCGATCAGCTCGGCGATCGGACGGGCCTTGCCGGCCTCGTCGTCGTACCAGGAGTTGAAGATCTGCAGGAAGATCCACTGGGTCCACTTGTAGTACTCGGGGTCGATCGTGGCGAACGACCGGCGCTTGTCGTGGCCCAGGCCCAGCCGGCGCAGCTGGACCTTCATGTTCTCCATGTTGGCCTCGGTGGACACACGCGGGTGCGTGCCCGTCTGCACGGCGTACTGCTCGGCCGGCAGGCCGAAGGCGTCGAAGCCCAGGGTGTGCAGCACGTTGTGGCCGGTCATGCGCGCGTGGCGGGCGAAGACGTCCGTGGCGATGTAGCCGAGCGGGTGGCCGACGTGCAGGCCCGCACCCGAGGGGTACGGGAACATGTCCATGATGAACTTCTTGGGCCGCGCGGCGATGGCGGGGTCGCCCGCCAGGTCACCGGTGGGGTTCGGGGCCTCGTACGTGCCCTCGGCGTCCCAGAAGTCCTGCCAGCGTGCCTCGATGTCGGCGGCCATGGCCGCCGTGTAGCGATGCGGGGCCGCCGTCTCGGCGGCCGTATTGATCTCGGTCATGGTCCTTGAAGCTCCATCGATCGTCTCTGCCCACTGCCACGGACTGCCGTGAAATGAAAAAGCCCCTCGCACAGGAGGGGACGCCGCGCCGACTCCGGCGGATGTCTGTCATCCGCCGGGACTGATCAGCGCGGCTCGGTAAGCAGAAGGCGTACGGCACGCATGGCGCCAGGGTACCGCAGGGCCCGAGCGGGCCGCACCGACGTTCCACGGAGCGGAGTCGCGGCAGGTGAGGCCGGGCGAAGGCCCGGAGGCCGGCCGCAGAAGCGGGACGACGAACGCGGGGCGACGACGAAGAAGCCGGACAACGAAGAAGCGGGCCACCCGATCCGGGTGACCCGCTTCTTTTCTGTGGAGCTAAGGAGAATTGAACTCCTGACCTCCTGCATGCCATGCAGGCGCTCTACCAACTGAGCTATAGCCCCTTGCTTTCCGTCTCCGTTTCGGTTTCCCTCGCGGCGACAGACAGAACATTAACCGGCTTCCCGGCAGATCTCCAAATCGATTCTCCGGGCCCTCCTGACCTGCCGGGTAGGGTCGCCGACTGTGTCCGTCTCCGTGCTCTCCAAGACCCGCGCCCGGCCCTGGCCCCTGGCCACCGCCGCGGCGATCTGCCTGCTCTCGTTCGTGGCCTTCTGGGTGGCGCAACGCCTCGCCCACGTGAACATGCTCGACGTGATGGTCTACCGGGCGGAGGGCGAGACGGTCCGGGCGGGCGGCGATCTCTACGCGATGCGCGCGACCTCGGCGAACCTCGGCATGACCTACCCGCCCTTCGCGGCCCTGCTGTTCGTTCCGCTGACCCTGGTGAGCGTCCCCGTGATGCGGACGCTCGCCACCGCGGGGAACCTGCTCCTGGTGGTCGCGCTGGTGCAGCTGTCGCTCCAGCTGGTCCGCCCCACGCTGTCGCGTACGGACCTGTGGCGCACGACCCTGTGGGTCGCCGCGGTGGTGGTCTGGTGCGAGCCGGTGTGGACGACCCTGCGGTACGGCCAGATCAACCTGCTCATAGCGGTGGCGGTCCTCTGGGACCTCACCCGGCGCCGGGACAGCCGCTGGGCCGGCCTGGGCATCGGCCTGGCGACCGCGGTGAAGCTCACACCGGGGCTCTTCGTGGTCCTGCTGCTCGTCGCGGGCGTGCTGCTGTGGCGCCGGGACCGGGGCTGGAACAGCTGGCTGCGCACGGCGGTGACGGCGACCGGGGTGTTCCTGGGGACGACGCTGGCCGTGGCGCTCGTGCTGCCGGCGGACTCGAAGCGGTTCTGGACGGAGACGCTGTTCGAGACCGGCCGGGTGGGCTTCGCGGAGGAGACCGCCAACCAGTCGATCCGCGGCGTCCTGGCCCGGCTGATGCACACCGACGACCCGGGCATGTGGTGGGCGGTGACCGCGGCCGTCCTGGGCGGCCTGGCGATGGTCCTCGCGGTGCGGGCGGCGGTGCGCGGGGACAAGGCGGTGGCGGTGGTCGTCTGTGCGTTCACGGCGCTGATGATCAGCCCGATCTCCTGGTCCCACCACTGGGTCTGGTGCGTGCCCCTGCTGATCCTGATCGCGGACCGCGCCACGCGCGCGTGGCCGGTAACGGGGGCGGTGGCCCTGGCCTTCGCCTCGTTCGCGCTGTGGTGGGTCCCGCACGACCCGGGCCGGCCGGAACTGGACCAGAACGCGGGGCAGATGGTGCTGTCCGCGATCTATCCGCTGACGACCGCGGCCCTGCTCGTGGGGTACGTGCTGACGCTGCGGCGTCAGGCCGTGGCGAAGGAGTAGAAGCGCTTGAGGGTGCAGTGCTCGTCGAGGAGCCGGCCGTAGATCGGCTCCCCCTCGAGCTCGCGGTACGTCTCGATGGGGTCGCCTTTTATGATCAGCGCCCGCGCGCACTCCTCGCACCAGTACTGGAACCCCGGGTTGACGGGGTCCATGTCCCGCACGATGGGCGTGCCGCTGCCGCACCAGTCGCATTTCCGCCTGTGTGCACCCATCAGTCAGCTCCAGCTGTGGCCGCAGGCCGTGCACCCATAGGACACCCCGCCGTTGTCGCCGAGCACTTGGGCCACCCTCCCGTCCGGATCCTCGTCCCCCTCCGGCCGTCCGATTCTGCCATGGCCCCGCAAGGGGGTCAGCGTGCTCGACGCCACGGTCCGGCCATCGCGCCGGCGAGGGCGGTGACGGACAGGGCGATCATGGTCGTCCGCAGCGCGTCGGCGGAGTTCTGCGCTCCGGAGCCGTCCGCTGCGGCGAGGAACAGGGTCCCGAACGCGGCGACCCCGATGAGCTGGCCGAGCTGGGTGACGGTGGCGAGCAGCCCGCTCGCGTCGGCCGCGTCCTCCGGCCGTACGGTGGCCAACGCGCCGGTGAGGGCGGGGCTGAAGGCCAGCGAGATCCCGGCGCCGAGCGCCCCGAGGGCCGGATAGAGCCCCCAGCCGCCCGTACCGCCGTCCGCGAGCAGACCGCCGACGCCGAGGGCTCCCGCGGCGGCGAGCAGGAACCCGCCCGGGATCAGTGCGCGGTGGAGCCGGGCCGGCCGGCGCCGCCAGGTCAGTCCGACGATGCCGAAGACGACGGCGGCGGGACCGAAGGTGAGCCCGGCGCGCAGTGCGCTGTGCCCGAGCCCGCCCTGCAGATGCAGGGTGAGGGTGAACAGGAAGCCGGCGTTGACTCCCATCGACACCGCGATCCAGAGGACCGCCCGCCCCATGCCCGGGATCCGCAGCACGCGCGGGGCGACGAGCGGGGCACCGCCGCGCCGGGCCAGCCGCGACTCGTACGCCCCGAAGAGGGCGAGGAGCACGAGGGAGCCGCCGAGCGACAGCCAGGACCACAGGGGCCAGTCCTGCTCCTGGCCGAGGACCAGGGGGACGGTCAGCAGGGACACGGCGCCGGCGAGCAGGACGAGGCCGGGCAGATCGAGGGCACGCGCCCGCGTGGCCCCGGTCCGGGCATCACGCGCCCGCGTGGCCCCGGTCCGGGCGTCGCGGGGCAGGACCCGGGCGCCGAGCACGAGCAGGGCGATGCCGATCGGGACGTTGACGAGGAAGACGGGCCGCCAGCCGGTGCCGAAGAGGTCGGCGCTCACCAGGATCCCGCCGACGACCTGTCCGGCGGCGGCGCCGGTGGCCAGGACCGCGGAGTAGGCGCTGAGCGCCTTCGTGCGGCGCTCGCCGGTGAACTCGCGCTGGATGAGGCTCAGGATCTGAGGGATCATCAGGGCGGCGCCCGCGCCCTGCGCGAGCCGGAAGGCGATCAACTGGCCTGTTCCGGCCGCGAGTCCGCAGGCGAGGGAGGCCGCGGTGAAGAGGGCGAGTCCGCCGAGGTACATCCGGCGGTGCCCGACGAGGGCGCCCAGCCGGGCACCGGTGATCAGCAACACCGCGTAGGCGATGGTGTATCCGGCGACGACGAGCTGGAGCGCGGCTCCGGACGCGGAGAGCTCGACACGGATCGTGGGCGCGGCGACGTTGACGATGAAGACGTCGAGCAGCGCCATGAACTGGGCGGCGAGGACCACGCCGAGCAACAGTCCGGGGCGGTTGTCGGTGCCACCGTCTTTACTGAGTACGGGACGTGTCGTGGTCGAGGTCATACGCCGAGCGTGACCTCGATCGGATACGGGTAACGAGAGCCCGCCGATGCTGGTACTGGCACCACCTGGCAGCGGCGGCACGGGGACTCGACCATGGGGGTGTGACGATCGTGGCAGCAGTACCGACACAGCGGCGCCGACGACCGGAGCTGGCCGCGTTCCTGCGCAGCCGCAGGGCCAGGGTGACACCGGAGGACGTGGGGATGCCCCCGGGACTCCGCCGCCGCACGCCGGGGCTGCGCCGCGAGGAGGTCGCGCAGCTCTCCGGCGTCGGCGTCACCTGGTACACGTGGCTGGAGCAGGGGCGCCCGATCAACGCCTCGGCGCAGGTGCTCGACGCGGTGGCCAGGACGCTCCGGCTCGACCGGCCCGAGCGCGAGCACCTCTACCACCTGGCCGAGGTGCCGTACGCGCCGGAGCGGTCGGGCTCGGACGTGGCGGTGGTGAGCCCGGAGATCCAGGGCATCCTGGATGCCCTGGACCCGCACCCGGCGGTGCTCTACAACGCGCGGTACGACGTGCTCGCGACCAACGCCATGTACGAGCTGCTCTTCTTCCAGGAGCGCAGGGGCGGCCAGGACACCGGCCCGTTCGGCATACGCAACGTGCTGTGGGCGCTGTTCAGCGACACCGGGCCCACCTGCCCGGTGGTCGACCGGAAGCGGGAGCTGCCGCTGATGGTGGCCCAGCTGCGCGGCGCGTACGGCCGCCATGTCGGCGAGCCGGCCTGGGAGGAGTTCGTACGGGCACTGGCGGAGGCCAGCTCGGAGTTCGCCCGGCTGTGGCGCAGCGGCGACGTGGTCCCGCCGGGGACGCGGGTGAAGACCTTCCGGCACGCGCGGACCGGCGAGATCCGGCTGACCTCGGTCTCCCTCTCGGTCAACGGGATGCCGGAGTGCCGGATCGTGGCCTACACGCCGAACGACGAGGAGAGCCGCCACGCGCTCGCGTCCCTGCGGGAGATGACAGGGCGACGGACCCCGTAGAGCGGGCCGACGCCGCCGTCGGGGCGGACGGACCGCATGGACCGGACGGCCCGGGAACGACGGCCCGGGAACGACGAATCCCGCCCCCTGCTGGGGACGGGATCCGGTGATTGTGGAGCTAAGGAGAATTGAACTCCTGACCTCCTGCATGCCATGCAGGCGCTCTACCAACTGAGCTATAGCCCCTCGTGTTCTTCGCGCTCTGCGCTGCGAACAAGAAGAACTTTAGCCTGTGACCTGCCGGAAAGTGAAATCCGGGTCCGGCAGGCCGGTCGTGGGGCTCAGTCGTCGTCGCCGAGGACCGGCTCGGGCAGCGTGCCCGCGTTGTGCTCCATCAGACGCCAGCCGCGCGCGCCCTCGCCGAGGACCGACCAGCAGCAGTTCGAGAGGCCGCCCAGGCTCTCCCAGTGCTGGGACTCCAGCCCGAGGAGCCGGCCGATCGTGGTGCGGATCGTGCCGCCGTGGCTGACCACGACGAGCGTGCCGCCGTCCTCCGGAAGCTTGTCGGCGTGCTCCAGGACCACCGGGGCGGCCCGGTCGGCCACCTCGGTCTCCAGTTCGCCGCCGCCCCGGCGCACGGGCTCGCCGCGCTTCCACGCGGAGTACTGCTCGCCGTACCGCGCGACGATCTCGTCGTGGGTCAGCCCCTGCCACTCCCCCGCGTACGTCTCGCGCAGCGCGGAGTCGTGGTCGACGGTGTGGCCGGTGAGCGAGGCGAGCTCGGCGGCGGTGGCCGCCGCCCGCTTCAGGTCGGAGGCCACGATGGCGTCCGGCTTCAGCGCGGCGAGCAGCCTGGCGGCCCGGCGCGCCTGGGCGACGCCGGCCTCCGTCAGCTCGATGTCGGTCGAGCCCTGGAAGCGGCGCTCCAGGTTCCAGGAGGTCTGGCCGTGGCGCCAGAGGACGATGCGGCGGCCAGTGCCGCCCTTGGTGGTGCTCAGCTCAGCTCACCGTCGGGTCCGTCGGGCAGCCCGGCGGCGTGCTCGGAGAGGTCGACGCCGGTCAGGGCGGCGTGCTCGGCACCCTTGCCGCGGGTGTTCGCCGCGTCCTCGGGGAGCTCGAGCTCGGGGCAGTCCTTCCACAGGCGCTCGAGCGCGTAGAAGACGCGCTCCTCGCTGTGCTGGACGTGGACGACGATGTCGACGTAGTCCAGGAGGATCCAGCGCGCGTCGCGGTCGCCCTCACGGCGGACCGGCTTGGCGCCGAGGTCCTTGTTGAGGCGCTCCTCGATCTCGTCGACGATCGACTTGACCTGGCGGTCGTTGGGCGCGGAGGCGAGCAGGAAGGCGTCGGTGATCGACAGCACATCGCTGACGTCGTACGCGATGATGTCGTGCGCGAGCCGGTCGGCGGCCGCCTGAGCGGCGGCGTTGACGAGCTCGATGGAACGATCCGTGGCGGTCACAAGCAGGCTTTCGTCGGCGGTCCAGTACCCCTCCAGGGTCTCACGGACCGCCGACGGCCCCGCCAACGTTTTACGGAGCGCCGCTACGGGGCCTCCGGCGCCTTGTAGTCCTGGCCCAGGATCACGGTCACCGCGGCCGCTCCCGAGGTCTTGCCCTTGGTGACCGAGCCGGCCGGCAGGCCCAGCGTCTTGGCCACCTCGGCAGCCGTCGCCTTCTGGAGGTCGTCACCGTAGACGACCTGCGACTTCTCCTGGGTGTCCGCGTCACCGCCGCCCACGAAGGTGTAGCCGCCGTTGATCAGGACGATCCTGGCCGCCTCGGTCGCCTTCTTGCCCGAGCCGTCCCGCACCGAGACCCGGGGCACGTCGCCCGCCTCGGGGGCGGTGACCTTTCCGCCCAGGATGTCCTTCACCACACTGTCGCTCGCACCCTCGGTCAGCGTGCCGTCCTGGGCCACCGGGAGCAGGGCCGTCTTGTAGTCGCCGACCTTGGCGTGCTCGGCGAGCTTGGCCAGGGCGGCGCCCAGGTCCTTCTCGGAGAGCGAGGGGTCGAAGATCTGGGTGAGGCTCTCGACGGTCACCGTGGCGGACTCGGGACTGTCGGAGATCTTGCGGAGCACGGCGTACATGACCTGGCCGAAGCGCTGGAGCTGCTTGGTCTCGGCCTCGCCGGGAGCCCGGTAGGTCGCGTAGGCGACGGCGGCGCGGCCGTTCAGGGACTGCTTCTCGCCCTTCCTGACCAGCGGCTCCGCGCCCTTCTTCGCATCGGGCACGTCGGTGTCGGTGTCCGTCTCGATCCCGCTGACGAGGTCGACGAGGGTGTCCAGGTACGGCGTGTCCAGGCGCCAGGTGCCGGTGATCGGGGCGCCGAGGAGGTTGCCGATCGCCTCGCGGGTCCCGCCGGACCCGTCGTCCTCGACCGACTTGCCGAGCGTGGTCGCGGCGCCCTCGCCGTCGGCGACGACGACGGAGTTGGGGATCAGGACCGAGGTGCCCTGGCGGGTGGTGGCGTTGTTGACGAGCAGGACGGTGGAGGTGCCGCCCCCCGTGGTGTTGTGGAGGTGGACGACGATCGTGTCGCGCTTCTGCGGACCGGTCGCGGTGCTCCCCTTCTGCTGCTCCTCGGACGCCCCGGGGAGCATCCCGGCGGACCAGAGGTAGCCGACGCCGCCCACGGCGGCGAGGACGAGCACGACGACGAGGGCGATGATCCGGTTGCGGCCCCGGCGCCTGGCCTCCTCGCGCCGCTCGGAACGGCTCTCGGTGAACTTCAGCCAGTCGATGACGTCCTCGGAGTCCTCGTCCGGCTCCTCGATGAACGAGAACTGCTCGGTCCGGTACTCGCGGTCGTCGTCGGGGGCGGGCCGGGGCGGCGCGGAGCGCTCCGAGGCGGGGCGCTGCCCGGGGACCCCCGCGGGCGCCGCGACGGGCGCGGCGGGCGCCACGGGGGGTGCGGCCTGGGCAGCCGGGGGTGCGACCGGGGCGGCGGGCGCGGCGGTCTCGGGCTGGGCGGCCCACTGCTGCCCCGTCGCGTCGTAGGACGGGTAGCTGTAGCCCTGCTGTCCGTACGGGTCGTACTGCGGCTCGTGGGACGGCTGGGACTGCTGGGATTGCTGGGGCTGCCCCTGGTACGCCGAGGGCTGCCCCTGGTAGGCCGAGGGCTGCCCCTGGTACGGCTGCTGCGGTTCCTGGTACGGCTGCTGGGCGTACGGGTCGTATCCGTATCCCTGCTGCGGCTGCTGGTACACCGGCTGCCCGTACTCGTCGTAGCCGATGATCTGCGGCTGCGGATAGTACGGGTCGTACGGCTGCTGCTGGTCGTTCACCGGTGGCCCTCCCCGAAGCTCACTCGCCGCGGTACAGCTGGCGCTTGTCGATGTAGCGCACCACGCCGTCCGGGACCAGGTACCAGACGGGATCGCCCTGTGCGACCCTCGCCCGGCAGTCGGTGGAGGAGATGGCGAGCGCGGGCACCTCGACCAGCGAGACGCCGCCCTTGGGCAGTCCGTCGTCGGTGAGGTCGTGGCCCGGCCGGGTGACGCCGATGAAGTGCGCGAGCGAGAAGAGTTCCTCGGCGTCGCGCCAGGTGAGGATCTGCGACAGCGCGTCGGCCCCGGTGATGAAGAAGAGGTCCGCGTCGCTGTTGAGGGAGCGCAGGTCCCGCAGGGTGTCGATGGTGTAGGTCGCGCCGCCGCGGTCGATGTCGATGCGGCTGACCGAGAACTGCGGGTTGGAGGCCGTCGCGATGACCGTCATCAGATAGCGGTCCTCGGCCGCCGAGACGGCCCGCTCGCTCTTCTGCCACGGCTGCCCGGTCGGCACGAACACGACCTCGTCCAGGTGGAACAGGGCGGCGACCTCACTGGCCGCCACCAGGTGTCCGTGGTGGATCGGGTCGAACGTTCCGCCCATCACGCCGAGTCGGCGCTTCCCGCGCCCGCCAGTAGGCATTTCCTGCTCTCCCATGCGTGCAGAGCCTACTGGCACGGCAGCGGACGCCTGATCAGGGTCGCCGGTTCAGCGGTCGCGGTTGAAGCGCGTGGTGATCCACAGCAGCAGAAGCAGGGCACCGAAGGCGCCGAAGCCGGTGAGGTAGGGGCTGAGGCTGTCGTGGTTGCCGCCGTGCTCGGCGCCCTCGGCGAGAGTGACCAGGTTGGCGGCGGTGCTGTGGAGGCTCATCTTCGGCAGACCTATCGATCGGGGATGGGAGCGGAGACTTCGCGCACATCGTATGCGGGCGGTCCGGAAGGGCTCACGCCGACTCAGGCACTCGCGTCACGGTCTGTGTTGCCGTCCGGGCCGTCTCCGGCTCCGCGGGCGGCGCCGTCGCCGGTGCCGGCGTCGCCCGAGTCGTCGGTGCGGTAGCCGCGCAGCAGGAACCAGGCGAGCAGCGCGCCGCCCACGATCGAGACCAGCAGCACGATACGGAGCGTGTCGCCCGGCCCCTCCTGCGCGGCGGCCGCGAGCAGGGCGGCGGCGGTGTCGACGGTGTCCGGCATGTCGGTTGTGCTCCTCGGTCGTCCTCGGTGCCCGAGTTATCCACAGGCCCCGGCACACGGTAGCGCCAGCACCTAGGCTGGGGTGCGTCAGGGGGACGAGCACCGACTCGTACGAACAGGGGGCATCCATGACCGAGAACGACCAGGGGAACGTGCCGAGCAGGCAGCGGAAGCGGTTCCCCGGCATCTCCTCGCGGGCCTACGAACATCCGGCCGACCGCTCGGCGCTGGTGGCGCTGCGCAAGCTCAGCGGCTTCGACACGGTCTTCAAAGCACTCAGCGGACTGCTGCCGGAGCGCAGTCTGCGCCTGCTCTTCCTCTCGGACTCCGTCCGGGTGAGCGACGCGCAGTTCGCCCATCTCAACGACATGCTGCGGGACGCCTGTTACATCCTGGACCTGGAGAAGGTCCCGCCGATGTACGTGACGCAGGACCCGAAGCCCAACGCGATGTGCATCGGCCTGGACGAGCCGATCATCGTCGTCACGACCGGCCTCGTCGAGCTCCTCGACGAGGAGGAGATGCGTGCGGTCGTCGGCCACGAGGTGGGCCACGCGCTCTCCGGGCACTCCGTGTACCGCACGGTGCTGCTCTTCCTCACCGGCCTGGCCCTCAAGATCGCCTGGATCCCGCTGGGGAACGTCGCGATCATGGCCATCGTCACGGCGCTGCGCGAGTGGTTCCGCAAGTCGGAGCTCTCCGCCGACCGGGCCGGGCTGCTCGTCGGCCAGGACGTGCAGGCCTCGATGCGCGGCCTGATGAAGATCGCCGGCGGCAACCACCTCCACGAGATGAACGTGGACGCGTTCCTCGCCCAGGCCGACGAGTACGAGAAGGCCGGGGACCTGCGGGACTCCGTCCTCAAGATCCTCAACGTGCTGCCGCGGACGCACCCCTTCACCACCGTCCGGGCGGCGGAGCTGAAGAAGTGGTCGGAGAGCCGCGACTTCCAGCGGATCATGGACGGCCATTACCCGAAGCGCTCGGAGGACAAGGACACCTCGGTCACGGACTCCTTCCGCGAGTCGGCGGGACACTACGCCGACACCGTGCGGACCAGCAAGGATCCGCTGATGAAGCTGGTCGGTGACATAGCCGGCGGCGCCGGTGACCTGGCGGGCGACCTCGGCGGGAAGCTGCGCAACGCCTTCGGCGGCGCCCAGGGCCCGAAGAAGTCGGACGCGGCGGGGACCGACGGAGCCGCCGGGGACGGCGAGAGCGGCCCGGAGGGCGCCACCGGGGACGCCCGGTAGCGAGTCGTAGCGCAGACGCCGGGGCCCTCAGAGCGAGGGCTGGGCGTCCGGCGACAGTGCTCCGCACAGCGAGGGGGCGGCGGGCCGGCCCGTGGCGTACGGGTCGGTGACCGGCGGACCGCCGCCCGCCTGGGGGGCCCTCGCTCCGGCCAGGAGCGGCTTCAGGGAGCCGGTGGTGTCCGCGCCGCACGCCTGCGGGCCCGCCTCGGCGGTGCTGGTCACCAGCTCGGCCCGGTGCATGCGCAGGTCCTCGGGGTCGAAGCGGAAGTGGACCTCGCGGTGCACGGTGAAGAGCGAGGCCTGACCGACCGGTCCCGCGCCCTGGGCCGCCGGGCGGAGGGCGTAGGTGTACGTGTGGTCCGCGGTGACGTCCAGGGTGTCGGGCCCGGTCTCCTCGAAGCGCAGGGTGCCCTGGACGCGGGTCGA
The DNA here is from genome assembly GCF_001905825.1 of Streptomyces sp. CB02009. Classification (GTDB taxonomy): domain Bacteria; phylum Actinomycetota; class Actinomycetes; order Streptomycetales; family Streptomycetaceae; genus Streptomyces. The sequence goes on along the minus strand of NZ_LIVV01000007.1, from coordinate 447,642 downwards.
GGGGTCCGCGAGGACCGCCTGGCGCGGGTCGAAGCGGACCAGCCAGGCGGCGAGGGCGTGCCGGCCGTCGTCGGCCGGTGCCTCGACGGTCCGGTCGAACTGTTCCAGCTGGTCGGGGTCGAGCAGCAGGCGGACGGGTCGCACGGTGACGCCGGACAGGACGTCGGGTTCCAGGGACGAGGCCACCAGGTAGTCCTTGGCGATGCTGAGGGCGGTGACGACCTGGCTCTCGGCGAAGTGGGTGGTGCGCCCCGCGACGGGGAGGTTGATGCCGGCGGCTCCCGTGCGGTACTCGGCGACCGGGCTGTGGTCGAAGAGCCGGTCGGGCTGTCCGCCGACGACGGGTCCCTGCGGGGCGAGCGGGACCACGGTGGTCCGCAGCGGCTCGGCCCGGAGGTCGGCGGGCGGCTGGTAGGGGTTGCGGACGCCCAGATAGATGGCCGTACCGAAGGCGAGGAGGATCAGCAGGACCAGCATGAGGGCCTGGCGGGAGCCGCTCCGGCCCTCCCAGGACGACGGGCGGCTGCGGACGGCCTCGGTGTGCTCGCCCATCCGTTCCCGGGCCGAGAACTCCTGGAGGTGGGCAGCGCGGACGAACGCCTCGTCGAAGACGACGGACCTGTACTCGTCCTCACCACCGGGGAGACCCTCGGGTGTCCCCTCAGGCGGGTCGCCACGCCCTGCCATACCTTCAGGGTAGGTCTGCGGGGGCTTCGGTAAACGCCCAGGTACACGACAAGTTCGGAAGAATTCCGCCGTCAGGGTGTGTGCGCGGCGCCGCGGAGCAGCGCGGCTCGGCCACCCGGGGGACACGGAGAACCCGGGACGGCAGCGGACCGCCACACGGGGTACGCGGAGCGTGCCCCAGGGGATGGGGAGCAGGCCCCAGGGGGATGCGGAGCGGGCCTGCCGGCGGCTGAGGGGCGAACCCGCCGACGCGAGCCGGAGCACGCCTGCCCGTGCGCGGGGAGCGGGCCTGCCCGGGCGCGGGGAGCGGGGCTATTTGGGGGACGGAGAGCTTGCCGCGGGCGCGTAGGCGGCGGGTGGGGCCGGGTTCGGGTTGGGCGTGTCGACGCCGGTCGTGGCCGGCGGCGGGACCTGGTCCTGGCGGTTGGCGGCCGCGCCCCGGTAGACGGCGCTGAACGCCAGGGCGACCATGCCGATCCCCATCACGAGGGCGAGGAGCCAGGCGACGGGCCGGTGCCAGCGGGCGCTGCCCCGGTAGGGGCGCAGGGCGCCGCCGTGCCGGCCGTAGGGGCTGGCGTCGTCCCCGACGTCGTCCGGCTCGTAGGTGAGGCCGGAGGAGTCGTGGAAGTCCTCGTAGAGGTCGTCGTCGCCGGATCCGCCACCGGCGCGGGCGCGGGCCGACTCGGCCTCCGCGCGGGCCTGGGCGGCGGCGAGGAGCCGCTCGACGGCGGTGGGCTCGTGAACGGTCGCGGCCCGTACGAAGTCCTCGTCGAACACCACGTCGGCGTAGACCTCGTCGGCGCCTCCGCGGTCGACAGAGTCCTCAGGGTCCCCGCCGTCCTGGAACGGCATGCCCCCCACGTCGTCCGGCACGGGTTCAGAGTAGACCCGCGAGGTGGTTTTGGGCAGGGAGAAGGCGAAGCCTCCCTGCCCGTACCGCCCCGTACCGAAAGGAGTGGTTACCGCACGTGACCGTCGCCGGTGACGATGTACTTGGTCGAGGTGAGCTCCGGAAGGCCCATGGGGCCCCTGGCGTGCAGCTTCTGGGTGGAGATGCCGATCTCCGCGCCGAAGCCGAACTGTCCGCCGTCCGTGAACCGGGTGGAGGCGTTCACGGCGACCGTGGTGGAGTCGACCAGCTGGGTGAAACGGCGCGCCGCGGCCTGCGAGGTGGTGACGATCGCCTCGGTGTGGCCGGAGGACCAGGTCCGGATGTGCTCGACGGCCCGGTCGAGGGAGTCGACGACGGCGGCGGCGATGTCGTACGAGAGGTACTCGGTCTCCCAGTCCTCCGGCGTGGCCGGTACGACGGTGGCCTTGGAGCCCTCGGCGAAGGCGATCACCCGCTCGTCGGCGTGGACGGTGACGCCGGCCTCGGCGAGCGCGTCGAGGGCCCTGGGCAGGAAGGCGGCGGCGACGTCCTGGTGGACGAGGAGGGTCTCGGCGGCGTTGCAGACGCTGACCCGGTGGGCCTTGGAGTTGATCAGGATCTCGACGGCCATGTCGAGGTCGGTCTGGGCGTCCACGTAGACGTGGCAGTTGCCGGTGCCGGTCTCGATGACGGGCACGGTGGACTCCTCGACGACCGTCCGGATCAGGGAGGCTCCGCCGCGCGGGATGAGGACGTCGACGAGGCCGCGGGCGCGCATCAGCTCGCGGACCGACTCGCGGGACTCGCCGGGGACGAGCTGGATCGCGTCCGCGGGCAGTCCCGCGCCGCCGACGGCGTCGCGCAGGACCTTCACCAGGGCGCTGTTGGAGGCGTAGGCGGAGGACGAGCCGCGGAGCAGGACGGCGTTGCCGGACTTGAGGCAGAGGGCGGCGGCGTCGACGGTGACGTTGGGGCGGGCCTCGTAGATGATGCCGACGACGCCGAGCGGGACGCGGACCTGGCGCAGGTCGATGCCGTTGGGGAGGGTGGAGCCGCGGACGACCTCGCCGACGGGGTCGGGCAGCGTGGCGACGTCGCGGACGTCGGCGGCGATGGCCCGGACGCGCTCGGGGGTGAGGGTGAGCCGGTCGATGATCGCCTCGCTGGTCCCGGCTTCGCGGGCCTTGGCGATGTCCTCGGCGTTGGCCTCGACGATCTCGGCGGTGCGCACTTCGAGGGCGTCCGCGATCGCCAGCAGGGCGTCGTCCTTCGTCGCACGCGGGAGTGGCGCGATTTCGGCGGCGGCTCCCCGGGCTCGGTAGGCGGCCCGGGCGACCGGGGACAGGTTGTCGAGGGGCGTGAGCGAGGTCATGCCCGCAGGGTACTGGCACCCCTGCGGACATCCCTCACGTATCCCGCACTCCGAGACGTGCCCCGGTGGTTCCGAGACGCCGCACGGGGAGGCGTCCTGAACACGCCCCCGCTCAGTACGGGTGGACGCCGACCGGGGCGGCCGGCGGCGGGCCGTAGCCCTCCGCGATCCGCTGGTGGTAGGTCTCGCGGTCGATGACCTCGAGGCCGACGATCTCCCACGGCGGCAGCTTGGCGGTCTGCCGGTGCTCGCCCCACAGGCGCAGGGCGACGGCCGCGGCGTCGTGCAGGTCGCGGGCCTCCTCCCAGTACCGGATCTCGGCGTGGTCGTTGGCATACCTGCTGGTCAGCAGGAAGGGGTGGTCGTGGGCCAGCTGTTCGAGCCCGCGGCGCACCTCCTTGAGCGGTGACTCGACACCCGACACGCTGAGCGTGATGTGCCAGAGTTTGGACACGGGCTGTTCCCTGGCGCGTACCTCACGTGCCTCGCGAACCTCGCGTGTCTCGGTGGTGGTCTCGGTCTTGGTGTCCGTGGACCTGTCCCGTGCCTCGTCGAAGTCGGCTCCGGCCTCGACACTGGTCAGGGCGCGTTCGGCAGTCCCTCGGGGCGGTGCCCCTGGGCGCGCTCGTCTCACCGGCGGCCTCCTGTGTGATGCGTGTGGTGCTGTACCCCGCCCCTGCTCTCTTACCCCCGAGACAAAGTTGACCAGCCCGAGGCTGCACTTGGGGCGGTTTTGGTAAACGTCCCTTCCGGATGGCCGCACTTTCAGCCGTTTCGGGAGGGGCGCGAGGGTCAGCGGATGACGACCAGGTCGTCGCGGTGGACGACCTCGCGCTCGTACTCGGGGCCGAGCTCCTTGGCGAGCTCGGGGGTGGAGCGCCCGAGCATCCGGGGCATCTCCTTGGCGTCGAAGTTGACGAGACCGCGGGCGACGGCGCGGCCGGCTGTGTCGCGCAGTTCGACCGGGTCGCCCGCCACGAAGTCGCCCTCGACGCCGGCGACACCGGCCGCGAGCAGGGACTTCTTGCCCTCGACGACGGCGCGTACGGCTCCGTCGTCCAGGGTGAGGGAGCCCTGGGGGGTGGAGGCGTGCGCCAGCCACAGGAGCCGGTCGGCGGAGCGGCGCCCGGTGCGGTGGAAGTACGTGCCGGTGTCGCGTCCGGCGAGGGCGTCGGCGGCGCGGCTCGCGGAGGTGAGGACCACGGGGATGCCCGCGGCGGCGGCGATCCGGGCGGCCTCGACCTTGGTGACCATGCCTCCGGTGCCGACGCCCGCCTTTCCGGCGGAGCCGATCTCCACATGGGCGATGTCGTCGGGGCCGGCGACCTGGGCGATCCTCGACGTGCCGGGCTTGGACGGGTCGCCGTCGTAGAGGCCGTCGACGTCGGAGAGCAGGACGAGCAGGTCGGCGCGGACGAGATGGGCGACGAGGGCGGCGAGCCGGTCGTTGTCGCCGAAGCGGATCTCGTCGGTGGCGACGGTGTCGTTCTCGTTGACGACGGGCAGCGCGCCCATCGCGAGGAGCTGGTCGAGGGTCCGGTAGGCGTTGCGGTAGTGCGCGCGCCGGCTGGTGTCGTCGGTGGTGAGGAGGACCTGTCCGACGCGCACGCCGTAGCGGGCGAAGGAGGCGGTGTACCGGGCGACGAGGAGGCCCTGGCCGACGCTGGCGGCGGCCTGCTGTCGGGCGAGGTCCTTGGGGCGGCGGGTGAGGCCGAGCGGTGCGAGTCCCGCGGCGATCGCACCGGAGGAGACCAGGACGATCTCCTTCTCGCCACCGCTGCGGACCTTGGCGAGCACGTCGACGAGGGCGTCGACGCGGTCGGCGTCGAGGCCTCCGGAGGCGGTGGTGAGGGAGGAGGAGCCGACCTTGATGACGATCCTGCGGGCCTCCGTCACATAGCGCCTCGCGTCGTCCGTCTCTCCGGTCATCTGCGCCGTCACCTCTGCCGCCACCTGCGTCGTCCTCACTCGGCTGTCCCGCGCGCCGTGTGTTCCCCGCCGCGACTGCCAGGCAATCTACGCGAGCCGGGAGGGCTGCCGCTCGTCCGTTTCGCTCCCTGGACCGGAGTCACCGGTGTCCTGTCCGCCGTTCCGGGGCACGAGGATCCGCTGGGAGATCAGGTAGGTGAAGGGGATGGCGACGACGGCCGCGACGAGTGGCGCGATCCTGTCGTCCATTCCGGCCCAGGTGACGAGCGCGTACAGACCGACGCTCTGCACCAGGTAGTTGGTGACGTTGGTGAGCGGGAAGAGGGCGAACTTCTTCCAGGTCGGCCGGGTGCGGTAGGTGAAGTAGGTGTTGAGGAAGAAGGAGCCGATCATGCTGAGGACGAAGGCGAGGGAGTACGCGGCGAAGTACGGCATCCACGGGTGGAGCAGCAGGTAACAGCCGAAGAAGGTACCGGTGTTGACGCCGCCGACGAGCGCGAAGCGGAAGATCTCGGCGAGCCGTCCGCGCCCCGTGGCGGGGGACGCGGGGCCCATCAGCGCTCTCCGTCGGTGGCCACGACGCGGATCCGCTCGGCGGCGGCGCGCTCGGAGGCACCGCGGCCGAAGGAGCGGTGGGTCTCCTTGACGAGGAAGTGCGGCCGGCGCTTGGTCTCGTAGTAGATGCGGCCGATGTACTCGCCGATCAGTCCCAGCATCACCATCTGCACGCCTCCGAGTCCCGCGATGATCGCGACCAGGGTGACGTATCCGGGGGCGGTGACGCCCTGGGTGAGGGCGGCGACGACGACCCAGGCCGCGTAGAGGGCGGCGAGGCCGGTCAGCGTCATGCCGAGCCAGAGGGCGATACGCAGCGGGCGGTTGTTGAAGGAGATCAGCCCGTCCATGCCGTAGTTGATCAGGGAGCTGAACTTCCACTTCGTCTCACCGCCCTCGCGTGCGGCGTTCTGGTAGTCGAAGGTGACGGTGTCGAAGCCGATCCAGGAGAAGAGGCCCTTGGAGAAGCGGTTGTACTCGGGCAGCGAGAGCAGCGCGTCGACGGCGGGGCGGGACAGGAGGCGGAAGTCGCCGACGCCGTCGGTGAGTTCCACGTCGACCCAGCGGTTGACCGCCCGGTAGTACATCCGGCTGAGCGCGGAGCGGAGCTTCTTGTCGCCTTCGCGGGTCCGGCGCGCGATGACCTGGTCGTGGCCCTGGTGGTGCAGGTCGAGCATGCGCGCGAGGAGCTCGGGCGGGTGCTGGAGGTCGGCGTCCATGATGACCACGGCGTCGCCGGTGGACTTGCGCAGGCCGGCCAGCATGGCGGCCTCCTTGCCGAAGTTGCGGCTGAAGGAGGCGTACTGGGTGCGGTGCGGGTGCCGGGCGGCGATCTCGCGCAGCTTGCCGAGCGTTCCGTCGGAGCTGCCGTCGTCGACGTAGCAGATCTCGTATCCGACGGGGAGCGTGTCGAGCACCTGGCGCATCCGCGCGTCGAAGCGTTCGACGACGTCCTCCTCGTTGAAGCAGGGGACGACGACGGAAAGCCTGGTCATGAACGGTCACTCCAGAGGGATGGGCAAGAGTACGTCCTGAGGGACCGCCACCGAACTCGCCTTCGAGCAGCGCGGTCACGGTACGAAGCGGCGGTGACCGTCCGGCGTCGCCCGGGTGGCCGCCCCCGGTCGGCATGTCGTCCATGCGGCAAAGCATGCGGGGAAGATTTTGGTATACGTGGCATTTCTTGTCTTTTGTCACCCTAGAGACCGTTGCGCCGATACCTTGGCGACGCCACGGAGGCGGCGCCTTCGTGCCACGGAACTCGGCCCCCTGGAGCAATGCCCCGTGAGTAGAACGACCCTGTCGGACCTCGGTGACGCACGGATGTCGGACGACGGAGAACAGAGCACCGACCCGGCGCGCGGGCTCCGCCAGGTCCTCCCCTGGATCGCGCTGGTCATCGCCGCCGGAGCGGGTGCGCTGCTCTCGGTCGGCGCCTTCCTCGGTCTGTACGTACGCCCCACGTCGGACGACTGGTGCGCCCTGTGGAAGACCCGCGACCTGGGGGTCTTCGGCATCACGTCGGACTTCTACCTGACCCAGAACGGACGCGTCACCAACGCCCTCCTGACCGGGCTGCTCTACTCCGACGGCATGCGGGGGCCGAAGCTGCTGCCCGCCTTCCTCGTCGTCGCGCTCGGCTCGGGCCTCTTCCTCCTCGCCCGCGCGACGCTGCGGGCGCTCCGGCTGCCGTTCCCCGCGGCGGCGGCCGCCGCGGCGGTCCTGGTCCTCGAAGCACTGCTGTTCTTCGCGGGGACCCGCGCGTACCAGGTGCTGCTCTGGGCCCCGGCCACCATCTCCCACACCCTGCCGAGCGTCCTCGGCGTCTGGGCGGTCCTCTCGGCGGTGTGGGCGGCCCGCAGCCGGCGGCGCTGGGCGCGGGGCACCGCCGTCGGCACCGCGGCGCTGCTCGGCACCGCGGCCGGCATGCTGAGCGAGCCCTTCGTCGCCATGTCCGGGCTGGTGGCCGCGGCGGCGGGCGTGCTCTGCCTGCCGCGGTTCGGCCGGACGCGGGACCGGTTCGCGTCGACCTGGTGCGCCGCCTGGTGCCTGGGGCTGGTGATCGGCCTGGTGCTGCTCACCACCTCCCCCGGCGCCCGCTGGCGGCGCGCCCAGCAGCCGAAGGAGCCGCTGACCCTGTCGGGGGCCGGGGAGACGGTCCGCGACTGGTACCGGATCTGGGAGACGATCGGCGGGCAGTGGGCGTACGGGGGCGCGCTCGCCGCCGGGGTGCTCCTCGGCCTGGCGGTGGCCCTCTCGCCCCGCCGCCCGCGGGACGGGGACGTGCGGGCCGACGGCGAGGACGCCGGGGCGGGCCGGTCTTCGGGCGGAAGTTTTCGCGTCGCCGTCCTGGTGCTCCCCCTGCCGCTGATCGTGCTGGGGAGCCTGGTCGCCGCGTACGGACTGCGCAGCGGTTACGGGCCGACCGGCTGGACGTACGCGCGCACGTGGACCAGTTTCGTCGTGCCGTTCCTGCTGGCGCTCTGCGGCTACGGGGCCTGGCTGGGGTACCGCCTCGGGCGCGGGCTCGCGTCCCCGGCGGCGGCCGCGGCCGGGGACGCACCCGGGAGCGGGGCGCCGTCGTCACCCCCCGGTGTCCGCGCCGCCCGGCTCGCGGCCCTGGTCGCCACCGGGGCCGTCGCCGTGGCGAGCACGGTGGCCCTGGTGCCCGAGGTGCGGGCGCTGACCACGCAGACGGTGGCGCGCAGCCTGGCCTGGGACCGGCAGGACGCCAGGATCCGGGCGGAGGTGGCGGCGGGCCGGAGCGAGGTCACGTACCGCCCGCTCCACATCGGTGTGCTCGCGGAGCCGTTCTTCACGAAGGTGTACGAGAAGGACTGGGCCGCCCGGTGTACGGCCGGGTACTACGGCGTGGACCGGATCAACCCATCCTGACCGAACAGCCCTGCGAAGGGTGACATTGCGTAACGGATGGTGAACACCAGGTAGTTTGAGGAGGAGTGGACGAACGACAAGTGAATCGAGGTGCACGTGCCTGACGTCTCCGTGGTCGTCATCGCCTACAACGACGCAGAGCGTCTGCCGACGGCCGTCCGGTCGGTGCTGGAGCAGACCCTGCACGGCGTCGAGGTCGTCATCGTCGACGACTGCAGCAAGGACGACACCTTCACGGTCGCCCAGGCTCTCGCCGCCGAGAACCCGGACCGGGTCCGGGCGTTCCAGCTGCCGGAGAACAGCGGCGGCTGCGGCGCGCCCCGCAACCACGGCATCCGGCACGCCACCGGCACGTACGTCATGTTCCTCGACAGCGACGACGTGCTGGAGCGCAACGCCTGCCGCAACATGCTCGACGCCGCCGAGAGCACCGGCTCCGACCTGGTCTCCGGCCTGTGCGTCCGTGTCCACCTCGACAGCCGGCACAAGAAGACCACCGAGTGGTACCCCTGGCTCTACGCCCGGACCCGGACGATCGAGTCGATCACCGAGCTGGCCGACCTGCTGGTCTTCGACACCCTGTCGACGAACAAGTGCTACCGGCGCGCGTTCCTCCTCGAACAGGGCCTGGAGTTCCCCGTCGGCATCCACTACGAGGACCTGCTCTTCTCGGCCCAGGCCTATGTCGCCGCGCGCCGGATCACCCTGATCCCGAACCACGTCTACTACTGGAACGTGCAGGAGAAGGCCGCCGCGAAGTCGATCAGCAACCGGCGCCACGAGATCGCCAACTTCGTGCACCGGATGGAGATCCACCGCCGGGTGGACGCCCTCCTGGAGAGCCGGGGCTACGACGAGCTGAAGTACCGCAAGGACATCAAGTTCCTCAAGCACGACCTCGTCCTCCACCTGCGCGACCTTCCGCTGCTCGGCGACGACTACCGGCGCGAGTTCGCCCGGCTGGCCAACGGCTACCTGGCCGAGATCGACCCGCGGGCGTACGAGGAGGTGCAGCGCATGCACGCCATCTGCGCCTACCTGCTGAGCAAGGAGGACTGGCCCAACCTCATCCCGGCCACCGACGCCCTCACCAACCCGGGCCGGCTCACCGTCCCGCTCGCCGAGCGGGACGGGCAGGTCTACTGGTGCGCCGAGCACCTGGACACCGAGCAGGGCCGCCAGATCCTGGACGTCACTTCCTCCCACTACGACGCGAAACCGCTGACCTCGCTCGCCCTGGGCAACCGGCTGACCTCGTACTCCAGCAGGGCCGGGGTCGTCAGCCTCGCCGGGCGCGTCGTCAACCCGCTCGGCCGGATCCGCCCCGACATGGAGCTCGGCGCGGTCCTCGAGTTCTCGGCCCGCCGCAGTGTCGGCGGCAGGACCGTCCGCATCCCGGTCGGCACGATCCGGCACGCCGGCGCCTGGATCGAGTGGGAGGGCGAGGCGGACATCGCCCGCGCGGTCCGCCCGCTCGGCATCATCGACGCCGTCTGGGACGTCCGGCTGATCCTCACGGTCGACGGCCAGGACCTGCGGACCCGGGTGTCCGTCGGCGGCACCCCCGTCGACCAGGCCGGCAGCCTGCGGATCCGCCCGCGGCTGACGACGCTGGTGTCCGACCGGTTCGTGCCCCAGGTCACCCGGAAGGGCAACCTGTCCTACGTGCTCGCCGCCGAGGGCAGGGCCGCCGTGCACACCACGGCGATGATCGAGGGCGCCATGCACGGACGCGCCGCCCGGCTGGCGAAGACGAGCCTGCGCCGCCTGCTCAGGGCCAAGAAGGACCTGAACTCGGGCGAGACCAAGCTGCGGGTCTACCACGAGGTCTACAGCCGGCTGCCGATCCGCAAGGGCCTGGTGGTCTTCGAGAGCCACCTCGGCAAGCAGTACAGCGACAGCCCCCGGGCCGTCTACGAGGAGATGCGCCGGCAGGGCGTCGCCTTCGGGGCCGTCTGGTCGTACGCGGGGGCGAAACCGACCGGCTTCCCCGAGGACGCCACCCTGGTGAGGCGCTGGAGCTGGCCGTATCTGCGGGCGCTGGCCCAGGCCGAGTTCTGGATCGACAACCAGGGCTTCCCGCTGCGGCTCGCCAAGCGCCCGGGGACCACGTACATCCAGACCTGGCACGGCACGGCCCTCAAGCGGATGGGCTTCGACGAGCCCCACACCAAGTCGCGCGGCCTCGCCGCCCAGGCCTCCTTCCAGCAGGCCCTGGACCGCTTCGACCACTTCCTCATCCGCGGCGAGCACGACCGGCGCACCCTCGCACGGGCCTTCCGGCTCCGCGACGAGGTGCTGCTGCCCGTCGGCTACCCCCGCAACGACAGCCTCGTCGAGGCGCGGCGCGAGGAGGCGCGGACGGGCCGCCGGGACCGCGGACCGCTCGCGGCGGAGCTGGGCATCGACCCGGAGAAGAAGATCCTGCTCTACGCGCCGACGTTCCGCGCGGCGCCCGGCGGCAAGGTCCGCGCCTTCGAGGCCCCCTTCGACATCGAGGAGTTCGCCGACCGCTTCGGCGACACCTACACGCTGCTGATCAGGACGCACTACCTGAACAGCGTGTCGCTGCCGCCGTCGGTCCGGGGTCGGGTCGTCGACGTGTCGCGCCTCCACGACGTCACCCCGCTGCTCGCCCTCGCGGACGGGCTGATCACCGACTACTCCTCCGTGATGTTCGACTACGGGCTGCTCGACCGCCCGATGGTCTTCTTCGCGTACGACTACGAGGAGTACGCCAAGGAGAACCGGGGCACCTACTTCGACCTGAAGGAACATGCCCCCGGTCCCGTGGTGGCCACGGAGGACGAGCTCTTCGGGGTGATCGCCAACCTGACGGACGAGGCCGACAGCAAGTACGCGGCGGCCCGCCAGCGGTTCAACGCGGACTTCAGCGAGTACGACCGGGGCGACGCGGCCCGCCGGATCGTCACCACGTTCTTCACCGGGAGCGGGAAGTGACCAACGAGACCCCTGGGACGCCCGCGTCCCCCGTCGGCGACGGCCGTGACATCTTCATCGTCTCCAACAGCGTGGACGAGATGGGCGGGGTGACGACCTGGACGCACCAGATGGCCCGGGCGTTCACCGACCGGGGCCACCGGGTGCACGTCATCGGGATCCGGCCGGCCCCCGAGGGACGCGAGCACGACTTCCCCGAGCCGCTGCCGTACCCCACCACCACGCTGTACGACGCTCACCCGCCGCAGGTCCGCTCGCTGCGCGGCCTCAAGGGCCGGCTCAACGCCGCCGAGCGGCGGCGGCACGCGCTCCGCGCCGCCGGGATGCGGGAGCGGGCCGAGCGGATGACGGCCCTGTTCGCCGCCGCCCGGCCCGGGGCCGTGGTGATCGTCACCCAGGTGTGGGCGATGGAGTGGGTGGCCCTCGCCGATACCAAGGGCCTGGTCGTCATCGGCATGAGCCACGAGTCGTACGCCGCGAGCGCGGCCGCCTCCCGGCTCGCCCGCGTGAAGCGCCACTACCGGGAGGTCGACCGGCTGCTCGTCCTGACCCCCGGGGACGCGGACCGCTGGATCAGGGCCGGCATGGACAACGTCGGCCACATGCCCAACGCCCTGCCCTTCATGCCCGCCGCGCCGGTACCGCGCACCGAGAAGGCGGTCGTCTCCGTCGGCCGCCTCTCGCACGAGAAGGGCGTGGACATACTGCTCGACAGCTGGGCCGAGATCGCCCACCGCCACCCCGACTGGACCCTGCGGATCTACGGGGCCGGGGACGAGGAGGAGTCGCTGCGGCGGCGCACGACCGACCTCGGTCTCGACGGCTCCGTGGAGTGGGCGGGCCGCACCAACGACGTCCTCGGGGCGCTCTCCGGGGCCTCCGTCTTCGCCCAGGCCTCGCGCGCCGAGGGCTTCCCGATCACCCTCCTGGAGGCGATGGCGGCCGGGGTGCCCTGTGCCGCGTTCGACTGCGCGCCGGGTGTGCGCGAGATCATCCGGGACGGCGAGGACGGACTGCTCGCGCGGCTCGGCAACACCGTGGAACTCGGCGGCCGCATCAGCACCCTCATCACCGACAAGGAGCTGCGGGACCGCATGGGCGACGCGGCCTTCGAGAACGTGAAGCGGTACTCCGCCGACCGGATCACGGACCGCTGGGAGGCGCTGTTCGCCTTCCTGGAGCGCTGAGGGGCCGGCACGGGGCCACCGTGGCAGATCGCCGTGACGCCGCATCGCCGTGACGCATCGCCGTGACACGGGGGAAGGGCCGGGGAGACGACTCCCCGGCCCTTCCTCCGTACGACTCCTCGGTACGGCGTACGGGGCGTACGGATCGCTCCGTGCGCCCCGTCCGTCCGTCAGACCGACGCGCCCCGGCGCGCGACCCAGCCGTCCCAGGCCGAGGTGATCATGTCGCGCACGTCGTGACGGGCCTTCCAGCCCAGCTCCGCGTGGATGCGGTCGGCGGCGGCGACGACCCGGGCGGGGTCGCCGGGGCGGCGCGGGGTGACGAGCGGCTCGGTGGTGTGGCCGGTGATCTCGTTGATCAGCTCGACCATCTCGGTGACGGAGACGCCCTCGCCGCGGCCGATGTTCACCGTCAGGTCGCGCGGCTCGCCCGCCTCGGCCCACTCCGCGAGCTTGCGCGCGGCGACGAGGTGCGCGTCGGCCAGGTCCTCGACGTGGATGTAGTCCCGGATGCAGGTGCCGTCGGGCGTGGCGTAGTCGTCGCCGAAGATCCGCGGGGACTCCCCCGCGTCCAGGCGCTCGAAGACCATCGGCACCAGGTTGAAGACCCCGGTGTCGGCCAGCTCGGGGGCGGCCGCGCCGGCCACGTTGAAGTAGCGCAGGCAGGCCGTGGAGATGCCGTGCGCCGCGCCCGCGGCGCGCACCAGCCACTCACCGGCCAGCTTGGTCTCGCCGTACGGGCTCAGCGGCAGGCAGGGGGTCTCCTCGGTGACGAGGTCGACGTCCGGCATGCCGTAGACGGCGGCGGAGGAGGAGAAGAGGAAGTTGCGCACGCCGGCGGCGGCGACGGCCTCCAGGAGGACCGTGAGACCGATGACGTTCTCGCGGTAGTAGTGCAGCGGCAGCTCGACGGACTCGCCGACCTGCTTCTTCGCGGCGAGGTGGACGACGCCGGTCACGCCGTGCTCGGCGATCGTGCGGTCCAGGACCTCGCGGTCGAGCGTGGAGCCGACCACCAGGGGGACGCCCTCCGGCACCCGCGACTCGTATCCCGTGGACAGGTCGTCGAGGACGACGACCCGCTCGCCGGCCTGCGTCATGGCACGGACGACATGGGAGCCGATGTATCCGGCGCCACCGGTGATCAGATAAGTCATAGCCCCAAACCCCTTTCAATGAGAGCTGCGGGAGATCCTGCGGAGTTTTGCCCCGATCGCCCGGAGCCCGTCACGGACACCCGGTGCGAGCCGCACCGCCAGCGATCCGTTCGCCGTCGTGTACTGCCGCACCAGCAGTACACCGTACCGGCTGCTCGGCACGAGCGACCGACGCTGCCGTTCCGCCGGGAGTCGGAGGGCCGTCGTGAAGACCGCGCCGTCCGCGCAGGTCACCGTGGCCCGCACGTCCCAGAGCTGCACGCCCCGGTTCCCACGGCGACGGCCCTCGCGGGCCAGACCGGTGAGTCCGGCGGGGACACGGCCGGACCAGCCGGCGGGCCCTTCGGCCAGCTCGGCCCGCTCGGTACGGGCGGGGATGTCGGCGCCCCGGGGCAGGAAGTCGATCCGCGCGGTACGGGGAACGGCGGCGCCCAGCCGTCCGTACAGGTCGCGGACGGTGAACCGCAGTTCGCCGCCGATGCCCGCCCCCGCGCCGCCGGTCGCTCCGGCGCGCAGGTTGCCGTCGACGAGCAGCGGGAGGCCGTCGAGCGGCACCGAGTCCAGCCCGTCCAGCTCCACCGGGAGGTCCTCGGACCAGACGGCGGTGTCCCCGCTCAGGGCGTGGGGCGGCAGCAGCCGGGCGGGGTCGGCGGTGAGCCGGGAGAGCCGCTCCAGGTCCCGCGGCTCCTCGGCGGCCAGCACGAACCGGGCGGCCCAGCGGGCGGGGGCGGCCGCCGCGGCGATCGCGCCCTCCCCGAAGGTCCCGAGGTACGCGCGGGTCAGCTCCCACCACTCGGTGCGGTACGCGATGTCGTGCGACCGCAGGTCACGGGCGTACAGACGCAGGTCGTGCTCGAGGAACTTGGTGCGGCAGGCGGAGGCGAGCTCCTTGCGGCCGGCCGCCTCGAAGGTCTCCACGGCGGTGCGGTGGGCGGAGATCCGGGCCTGCCAGTTGGCGATGCCGTCCCGGTCGAGGGAGATCGACAGCCGGGCGGTGGCGGCACGGCGCACATGCCAGATGTAGACCGTGTCGGGGACGACGGCGACGCGCGGCGCGGCGGCGAGGACGCGGGCGGTGAAGAGGAAGTCCTCGTAGACGCAGCGGCCTTCGGGGAAGCGGATGCCGTGCTCGGCGAGGAACGCGCGGTCGTAGACCTTGTTGACGCAGAGCGTGTCGTGCACGAGCGGCAGCAGGTCGTCCGCGGTCTCCAGGACGGCGGGCTCCCGGTACAGCGCGGGCTGCCAGCGCACGTCGCGGCCCTCGGGCAGCTCCCGCCGTACGCAGGCGCCGACGGCGACGGGGGTGTGGTGGCGCTCGGCCGCCGCCACCAGGGTCTCGGCCGCGCCCTCGGGCAGGACGTCGTCGCTGTCGAGGAATATCACGATGGGCGCGGTGACGGCCCGGAAGCCGTCGTTGCGGGGGGTGCCGCAACCGCCGCTGTTCACCGTGCGGTGGACGACCCGCAACCGGGGGTGCAGCGCGGCCAGTTCGTCGAGGACCCGGGCCGTACCGTCGCTCGATCCGTCGTCGACGGCCACGACCTCGGCGACGACGGGTCCCTGGTCGAGCACGGACCGGATCGCGTCACCCACCAGCGCCTCGTCGTTGTGCGCGATGACGACGACGCCGAGCTTTCCTGCCACCTCAGTGGACGTGATGCTGCTCACATCGAGGATGCTACGGTCCCCCGGACACCCGAACGGCCTCTGCCCGCCCCGTCCAACAGGACGGGTGAGAGAGGCCGCTCGGTTGACGAACCGGGGAACCGGGGCGGGGCGCCGCGAGAGGCAGCCCGACCACCCGGCTGCGCCGGAACGCTCCCGTTAGAACGGGTCGAACTCGTCGAACGCGCGCTGTGCGTCGTCGCGCTCCGCCTCGCGGTCGCGGCGGCGCTGGGCCGCGGGACGCGGGGCTTCGAGGCGGTGGGCAGAGCCTGCTACCGGCCGCCCTCGCACGGCTCGGCCCCGAGGGGCCTCACCGGCATCGGACGACTGCGCCGGACTCCGTCCGGCGACCGGCGCACCGCCCGGACCCGCCGGAACAGCCCCGGCCGAACCGGTCCTGTCGGAGCGGTCTAGCCGAACCGCCCCGCCGGAGCAGCCCCTTTAGAACGGGTCGAACTCGTCGAACGCGCGCTGTGCGTCGTCGCGCTCCGCCTCGCGGTCGCGGCGGCGCTGGGCCGCGGGACGCGGGGCTTCGAGGCGGTGGTCCTCGCCTCGGCGGCCGAGCATCTCGGCGCCGGCCATCATCGTGGGCTCCCAGTCGAAGACGACCGCGTTCTCCAGGGAGCCGATCGCCACGCCGTCGCCCGCGCGGGCACCGGCCTTCATCAGCTGGTCCTCGACGCCGAGGCGGTTGAGGCGGTCGGCCAGGTAGCCCACGGCCTCGTCGTTGTTGAAGTCGGTCTGGCGGACCCAGCGCTCCGGCTTCTCGCCGCGCACCCGGTACACGTCCTCGGCCTCGTCGTACGTGACCGTGAAGCCCGCGTCGTCGACGGCCTTCGGGCGGATGACGATACGGGTCGCCTCCTCCTGCGGCTTCGACGCGCGCGCCTCGCCGACGATGCCGGCGAGGGCGAAGGAGAGCTCCTTGAGGCCGAGGCGGGCCACGGCGGAGACCTCGAACACCTGGTAGCCGCGGGCCTCCAGGTCCGGGCGGATCATGTCCGCGAGGTCCTGGCCGTCGGGGATGTCGACCTTGTTGAGGACGACGATGCGCGGCCGGTCCTCGAGACCGCCGTACTGCCGCAGCTCCTCCTCGATGATGTCGAGGTCGGTGACCGGGTCGCGGTCCGATTCGAGGGTCGCGGTGTCCAGCACGTGCACGAGGACCGAGCAGCGCTCGACGTGGCGCAGGAACTCCAGGCCCAGGCCGCGGCCCTGGCTGGCGCCCGGGATGAGACCCGGCACGTCGGCGATCGTGTAGACGGTCGAGCCGGCCGTGACGACGCCCAGGTTCGGGACGAGCGTGGTGAAGGGGTAGTCCGCGATCTTCGGCTTGGCGGCCGAGAGGACCGAGATGAGCGAGGACTTGCCGGCGCTCGGGTAGCCGACGAGCGCCACGTCGGCGACGGTCTTCAGCTCCAGGACGATGTCCCGGGCCTCACCGGGCTCGCCGAGGAGCGCGAAGCCGGGGGCCTTGCGGCGCGCGGAGGACAGCGCCGCGTTGCCGAGGCCGCCGCGGCCGCCCTGGCCCGCGACGAAGGTGGTGCCCTGGCCGACGAGGTCGGCGAGGACGTTGCCCTCCTTGTCGAGGACGACGGTGCCGTCGGGCACGTTCAGGACGAGGTCCTGGCCGTCCTTGCCGGAGCGGTTGTCGCCGGCGCCGGGCTGGCCGTTGGTCGCCTTGCGGTGCGGCGAGTGGTGGTAGTCGAGGAGCGTGGTGATCGCCTGGTCGACGACCAGGATCACGTCGCCGCCGCGGCCGCCGTTGCCGCCGTCGGGCCCGCCGAGCGGCTTGAACTTCTCCCGGTGAACGGAGGCGCAGCCGTGGCCTCCGTTACCCGCGGCGACATGCAGCTCGACGCGGTCCACGAAGGTGGTCATGGGTGTGCCTCCATCTGAATACGTGCGGAATGTCTATCTAGTAACACGCGAAAGGCGGACCCGCTTCCCGACCGGGAAGTGAGGTCCGCCTCCGCAGAATGAACCGATCAGGCGACCGGAACGATGTTCACGACCTTGCGGCCACGGTGGGTGCCGAACTGCACCGAACCGGCCTGCAGGGCGAACAGCGTGTCGTCGCCGCCACGGCCGACGCCGGAGCCCGGGTGGAAGTGGGTGCCACGCTGGCGGATGAGGATCTCACCAGCGCTGACGACCTGACCGCCGAAGCGCTTCACGCCGAGCCGCTGGGCATTGGAGTCGCGCCCGTTCCGGGTGGACGATGCGCCCTTCTTGTGTGCCATGTCTCAGTCCCTCTTACTTCGCAGCCGCGGGGATACCGGTGACCTTGATCGCCGTGTACTGCTGGCGGTGACCCTGGCGACGGCGGTAGCCGGTCTTGTTCTTGTAGCGCAGGATGTCGATCTTCGCGCCCTTGTGGTGGTCCACGACCTCGGCCGTGACCTTGATGCCGGCCAGGACCCACGGGTCGCTGGTCACGGCGTCGCCGTCGACAACGAGCAGGGTCGAGAGCTCGACCGTGTCGCCAACCTTGGCAGTGGAAATCTTGTCAACCTCAACGATGTCGCCGACAGCAACCTTGTGCTGGCGACCACCGCTGCGCACGATGGCGTACACGCGGATCTCTCTCTCACTCGGGATCGAAACCTCTGAAGCCAGCCACTCACACGGACCCGAGGGCCCGCGGCGTTCCGGAATCGGACGAGCGGCCTCTCCCGACGAGCGGGAGGGAGGTGCTCAGAGGCGCGACGCGTCGATAGACACGCCGACGGTCTAGGTTACGGGCGGCTGCCGCAGAGGGTCAAATTCGCCCGTTCGGTGCGGGCCGCCCCGGTGAGGGGGCGGCCCGCACCCACCGGTCAGTCCTGGGCCGGGGCGGCGGTCTTCTCCGCCGCCTTCTTGGCCGGGGCCTTCTTGGTGGTGGTCTTCTTCGCCGCGGTCTTCTTGGTCGCCGCCGTCTTCTTGGTGGCGGCCTTCTTGGCCGTGGTCTTCTTCGCCGCGGTCTTGCGCGCCGCCGTCTTCTTGACGGGGGCGGGCTCGGCCTCGGTCTCTGCGGCCTGCGGGGCCGTCTCGGCGGCCTCGGCCGGAGCCGTGGTCACCACGACGACGGCCGCGTCCTCGGCGCCCGAGGGCGAACCGGCGGGAGCGGTGGCCTTGCGGACCACCCGGCGGCGGGCCCGCGGCGGGGCGGCCACGGGGGCCTCCTCGGCGACGGGCGCGACGGCGGGCTCCGGCTCCGCGACCGGCGCCACGACGGGCTCCGGCTCCGGGGCGGTCTCGACGACCGGCTCGACGACGGTCGGCGCGGCGGCCGGCTCCGTGGTCGAGACGACCGGGGAGGTCGCCCGGCGGGTGGCACGGCGACGGCCGCGGGGGGCCGGGGCCGCGGTCTCCTCGGCCACCGGCTCGGCGACGGTCTCGGCGACCGGGGCCACGACGGGCTCCGGCTCGACGACCGGCTCCGGCGCCGCCACGGGCTCCGGCTTCGGCTCGGCCTTCGGCTTCGCCTCGAACTCGACGGCCTCGGTCTCCACGACCGGCCGCGCGGTGGCCGGCGCGGACACCCGGCGGGTCGCCCGACGGCGGCCGCGACCACGGGTCGCGGCGGCCTCCGCCTCGGCGACGGAGCCGTACAGCTCCTCGTCCGCGGCGATCGGCTCGGGCAGCGCCACCGGGGCGGCCACCTCGGCGGCGACCTCGGCCTCGGTCTCGACCTCGGCGGTCTCGACGTCCGTCTCGGCGTGCTCGTGCTCGTGGACGTGCTCGGCGCCGCCGCGGCCGCGCTTCTTCGAGCGCTTGCCGCCGCCACCGCCACCGGCGGTGGTCGGCTGCTCCATGTGCACGATGACACCGCGGCCGTTGCAGTGGACGCAGGTCTCGGAGAAGGACTCCAGGAGGCCCTGGCCGACCCGCTTGCGGGTCATCTGCACCAGGCCGAGCGAGGTCACCTCGGCCACCTGGTGCTTGGTCCGGTCGCGGCCCAGGCACTCCAGGAGGCGGCGCAGCACCAGGTCGCGGTTGGACTCCAGGACCATGTCGATGAAGTCGATGACGACGATGCCGCCGAGGTCGCGCAGCCGGAGCTGGCGCACGATCTCCTCGGCCGCTTCGAGGTTGTTCCTCGTCACGGTCTCTTCGAGGTTGCCGCCCTGGCCGGTGAACTTGCCGGTGTTGACGTCGACGACGATCATCGCCTCGGTCTTGTCGATCACCAGCGAGCCGCCGCTGGGCAGCCAAACCTTGCGGTCGAGCGCCTTCATGAGCTGCTCGTCGATCCGGTACGTCGCGAAGACGTCGACCTCGCTCGTCCACTTGGACAGGCGGTCGGTCAGGTCCGGGGCGACGTGGTGCACGTAGCCGTGGATGGTCTCCCACGCCTCGTCACCGCTGACGATGACCTTGGAGAAGTCCTCGTTGAAGATGTCGCGGACGACGCGGACCGTCATGTCCGGCTCGCCGTAGAGCAGCGTCGGGGCGTTGCCGCTCTTCGCCTTCTTCTGGATGTCCTCCCACTGCGCCTGCAGTCGCTCGACGTCGCGGCGCAGCTCGTCCTCGCTCGCGCCTTCGGCGGCGGTGCGCACGATGACGCCCGCGTCCTCGGGGACGATCTTCTTGAGGATGGTCTTGAGACGGGCGCGCTCGGTGTCCGGGAGCTTTCGGCTGATGCCGGTCATCGAGCCCTCGGGGACGTACACGAGGTAGCGGCCGGGCAGCGAGACCTGGCTGGTCAGACGGGCGCCCTTGTGGCCGATCGGGTCCTTGGTCACCTGGACGAGGACCGACTGGCCGGACTTGAGGGCGGTCTCGATGCGGCGCGGGCCGTTGCCCATGCCGAGCGCCTCGAAGTTGACCTCGCCGGCGTACAGGACGGCGTTGCGGCCCTTGCCGATGTCGACGAAGGCGGCCTCCATGGACGGCAGGACGTTCTGGACCTTGCCCAGGTAGACGTTGCCGACGTACGAGGTGGCCTGCTCCTTGTTGACGTAGTGCTCGACCAGCACGTTGTCCTCGAGGACGCCGATCTGGGTGCGCTCGCCGCTCTGGCGGACGACCATGACGCGCTCGACGGCCTCGCGGCGGGCCAGGAACTCGGCCTCGGTGATGATCGGGACGCGGCGGCGGCCCTGCTCGCGGCCCTCGCGGCGGCGCTGCTTCTTGGCCTCGAGGCGGGTCGAGCCCTTGATGGACTGGACCTCGTCGGCGCCGGTGCCGGGCTCGGCCTTCTCACGGGCCGGGCGGGGCTCGCGGACCTTGACGACCGTACGGACGCCCTCCTCGTCGGTGCCCTCGGCGTCGGCGGAGGCGTCCCCGCTGCGACGGCGGCGGCGACGGCGGCGGCGGGAGCTGCTGGAGCCGCCGGCGAAGGCCTCGGCCTCGTCGTGCTCCTCCTCGCCGTCCTCGGACTCCTCGGTCTCGTCGGAGTCCTCGGAGCGCGGCTCCTCGTCCTCGGACTCCTCGGCGTCGGCGAGCTCACCGCGGCGACGGCGACGGCCGCCACGGCGGCGGCGACGGGACGGGCGGTCCTCGTACTCGTCGGTCTCCTCGGAGTCGTCGGCCTCCTCGGCCTCGTCGGCGGCGGCCTCGACCTCGGGCTCGTCGGCGACGGTGGCCGGGACCGGCTCGACGGCGACGGGCTCGCCGCGGCGGCGACGGCGACGGCGGGAGCCCTCGGGGCGCTCGGCAGGCTCGGGGGTCTCGGGGGCCTCCTCGACCTCGGTGACGGCCTCGACGGTCTCGATCTCCTCGACCGTCTCGTCCTCCTCCGGCTCCACCGGGGCGGCGGCAGCGGCCGCGGCGGCGGTCTCCGGGGTCTGGAACATCGGCTCGGTGAAGACCGGGGCCTGGAAGACGGCGACGGAGGGGCGCGCGGCACGGCGCGACTCGCGGGCCGGGGCGGGCTCGGAGGTGAACTGCGGGGAGGTCGCGCGGCGGCGGCCGCGGCCGCGGGTGGCGGCGGTCTCGGCGGCGGCGACCTCGGCCTCGTCGGCGGTGATCTGCGCGACGGCGGCGGTCGGCAGCGACTCGCCGGTGGCGGCGGGCTCGGCGGTGGCGGCCGGCGCGGCGGTCACCTCGGGCGAGGTGGCCTTGCGGGTGGCGCGGCGGCGGGTGCGCGGGGCGGGCGCGGCGGCCTCCTCCGCGACCTCGGCGGCCGGGGCGGGCGCGGCAGCCGGAGCGGCAGCGGCCACCGGTTCGGCGGCCGGAGCGGCGGCGACCACGGTCTCCGCGGTCTCCTCGGCGGCGGCGGGCGCGCCGGCCGGGGCGGTCGCCTTGCGGGTGGCGCGGCGGCGGGCGCGGGCCGGCGGGGCGGCCTCGGGGGCCTCCTCGGCCACGGGCTCGGCCGGCGTGACCGCGGTGGTCTCTTCGGGGGCCTCGGCGGCGGCCGGGGAGGTCACCGGCGAGGTGGCCTTGCGGGTGGCGCGGCGGCGCGGGCGGGCCGGGGCGGCCTGGGAGGCCTCCTCGACGGCCTCGGGGGCGGCGGCCTCGGCGGCGGGGGCCTCGACGGCCGGCTCCGGGGTCTCCACGGCGGGTGCCGCGGTCTCCGCGGCCGGTGCGGTGGCCTTGCGGGTGGCCCGGCGGCGGGCGCGCGGCGCGGGTGCGGCCTCGGTCTCGGCCGGGGCGGCCTCCACGGGCGCGGCCTCGGCGGCCGGCGCGGCCGCTACGGCCTCTGCGGCCTCTGCGGTTTCGGTGTTCGCACCCGTCACCGGCGGACCGGCGGGGCGGGAAGCGGCGCGGCGCCTGCGGCGCGGCGGCAGCTTGTCACCGGGGGCGTTGGTGTCTTCGTTGGACTCGAGCATGCGGGGTTCTCCCGTCACGCTCCCGGGCGCCGCGTCTTGGTCCGGTCCGGCGGCACGGTCGCGCCTGGGGCGCGGTGCCGCCGTCCGGGGCGCGGGCGCCGCACGGGAGCTCTGTGTCTGGCTCGCCGGTTCCGTACGCACTGTGCGTACGGCCTGGCGAAAGTCTCCTGGTCAGTGCGCTGCCCGACCCAGGTGGCTCCCGAGTACCAGGGCGGCGCTACGACGACCGCTCCCTACGCGATGCCGGCACCCGGCGCCGTCGCAGAGGCGGTCGCGGCGGCCGTGGTAGATGCGGCCTTGACTGCCTCGCGGTCGGGCGCGAGCGGGTCGGTCACCGTGCCGGACTCCTCGTCGAAGAGCCCCTGCGCCAGCCTGGTCACCGCAGCGGGGACCGGCGGCGCCAGGTCGGCCACAGCTCGGAGACCGGACAGGACGTCGTCGGGTCGTACGGCAGGTGTCACGTGCCGAACAACCAGCCGCAGTATCGCACAGGCGCTGTCCAGCGGCCTATCACCCTGGGGATCGCCCTGGGGAGCGGCTGCCGTCAGCTCGGTGACCGCGGAGCGCGCGTCGAAGGTGCGGACGCCGTTCTTGGTCTTGCGCTGTACTTCCACGGTCTCGGCCGCGAGAAACGCCTCGGCGGCCTTCTCCACGTCCTCGACGGCGACGCCTTCGAGACGCAGTTCCCAGATGGAGGCGGTGAGCCGGTCGGCGAGGCCCGAGGTGCGGGCCTCGACGGCGTCGGTGATGTCGAGGCCGGCGGGGAGGGACTCGTCGAGCAGGGCCCGCAGGGTCTCCGGGTCGCGCGCCTCGGTGAGGGCGATCTCCAGGTACTCGGCTTCGGAGCCCGTGCCCGTGGGGGCGGCGTTGGCGTACGACACCTTGGGGTGCGGGGTGAAGCCGGCCGAGTACGCCATGGGCACCTCGGCACGGCGCAGCGCACGCTCGAAAGCGCGCTGGAAGTCACGATGGCTGGTGAACCGGAGGCGGCCGCGCTTGGTGTAGCGCAGTCGGATGCGCTGCACCGCCGGTGCGGGCGGCGGGCCTTCGGGCTGTCGCTTGCCCAGTGGTTCTTCTCCTCGGTGCGGGGCGGGCGCGGGGGGCGCGCCGCCCACGAATGTACGGGGGCTCTCTCGGGGGCAGCCGGCTCATCCCCCCTGGCGCGGGGAGATCTCGGACTCGGCCGCCACGCCGGGAACGGTCTGTCGTGATGCAGCACCTCCCAGGTTACGCGCCCGACCGGGGATGCCGGGCACGGGCTCGGGCTCCCGGAGCCCTCCGAAGAGGGCGCGCCACGCGTCGCGGCGGGCGGCGGCCACGGTCGCGCGGGCCGAGGCGAGGGCCGCGGACACCGCCCGGCCCGCCTCGACGGCGGCCTTCCTGGCCGGGCGCCACACGGCGTCGCGCACGAGGTGCCCGACCGGGGTGCAGACGCTTCGGTAGAACCAGGCGACGGGTCGGCCGATCAGGTTGCGGGCCAGCCGTTTCAGGGCGCGGCCGACGGCCCTGGTGACGTAGCCGGCGACGCGCCAGGCGACGACGAGCGCGTCGGCGAGCTCGCGTCCCACGACCGCGAGGACCCGTCCGACGGGGGTGAGGACCCAGCGGTACAGGAACACGAGGGGGGCGAGGACAAGGACCCTCAGCAGCAGGCCGACACCGCGGCCGAGCAGCGCGACGCCCCGCCCGAGCAGCGCGAGACCCCGACCCGCGCCCCTGGCGAGCCAGGTGAGGCCGTGGCCGAGCGGGGTGAGGACCCGGCGGTACACCCCCGTGGCGACGGGCACGACCGCGTACCGCCACAGGGCCGTCCACGGCCATACGAGCACCGCCCGCAGCACCAGGCCGGTGCCGCGGCCGAGCGGGGCGAGCAGTCGGGCGTACGCCCAGGCCGTGCCGCGGGCGAGGCCGCGGCCGAGCGGGGCGAGGACGGTCCGGTGCAGCCAGGCCGCCGGAGCCGCGATCCCGTGGACGGCGACCGGCACGATCACGTACCGCCAGAGCCCGAGCCACGGCCAGTAGAAGAGGGTCTTGAAGAGCGTCGCGACGAGCCACCAGCACGCGGTGGCGACCCACTCCGCCAGCCGGGCGACGGCCCGGCCCACGGGGGCCAGCACCGCGTCGCCGAACCAGGCGAGGGCCCGGCCGACCGGGCGGAACACCCTGCGCAGGAACGCGCCGCACAGGACGAGGACGTCCCATCCGAGGCGCAGGGGGACGACGAGGACCAGCACCACGATCCGTACGGGAATCCTGACGGCCGCCGTCAGACAGCCCTCGGGCTGCGGCGGGTGGCCTGTTCTCTCCGGGTGCATATGCCTGGAGACGCATCACGTGCACCGGTGGTTTCTTCCCGGTCCATTCGGGGTTCGCCGGTCGTGGCGCTACGGTGGGCGCCGCCGTAACCGGACGGACGGGCACCGCCTGCAGGGGCGTCCCCGTAGCCTGAGTCTGTACGTCCGTCCCCCGCATACCCCCGACACGCTGAGGCTTGGTATGAAAATATCCTTTCTTCTGGTCGATCGCTGCCACATCGGAGGCGTGGTCAGCGCGATCCACAACCTCGCCAAGGCGCTCGCGGACCACCACGAGGTCGAGCTCGTCTCCCTCCGCCGCAACCGCGACCAGGCGTTCTTCCCGCTCGACCCCCGGGTGAAGACCCTCGCGCTCAGCGACATGCGGAAGCACTCCCACACGTACGACGGCGACGACCCGCACATCGAGACGTTCCCGCACATCTACCCGAACGAGCCCACGGACAAGAAGCCGTGGATCAGCCGCCTCGCCGAGCGGCGGCTGATGGAGTACCTGGCCACGACCGACGCCGACGTGGTGGTCAGCAACAACCCCAAGATCACCATCATGCTGGCCTACGCGGACCGCGACTTCCTGAAGGTCGCCATGGAGCACTCCCGGCCCGCGCAGTACGGCCCGCACATCCGGGACGCGCTCTTCAAGGACGCGTACCCGAAGATGGACGCGATCACCGCGCCGACGCCGGACGAGTGCCGGACCATCGCCGGCGTCGTCCCCGGCGTGAGCCACCTGCTCTCCCCGATGCCGAACTGCATCCCGGCCCACGAGGGCCAGATGTCCACCGGCGACAACAAGATCGTCGTCACGGCCGGCCTGCTCAAGCCGCACAAGGGCTTCGACGACCTCATCGAGGCCTTCTCCAGCGTGGCGCCGCGCCACCCGGACTGGAGCCTGCGGATCTACGGCTCCGGCCCCGAGCACGGCAAGCTGCGCAAGAAGATCAACGACTCGGGCAGCAACAACCAGGTCTTCCTGATGGGCCCGGCCACCCCGGTCACCCCGGAGTTCGCCAAGGCGTCCGTGTTCGTCCTCCCCTCCCGCCTGGAGGCCTTCGGCAACGTCACCGTCGAGGCGATGGCGGCCGGCCTGCCGGTCGTCGCGTACGACGCGCCGCACGGCCCGCGCAACATCATCACGCAGGGCGAGGACGGCTACGTCGTGCCGCTCGGCGACAAGAAGGCGCTCGCCGAGCACATCGAGAAGCTGATCGCCGACGAGGACCTGCGCCGGAAGATGGCGGCCGCCGCGGTGGCCAACGTCGTCCGCTTCCAGGAGGCCGAGACGGTCGCCCGCTTCGAGCAGCTCGTGGAGACCATGCGGGCCCGCCGGGCCATCCCCCGCACGGCCGCCGCCGTGGTCACCCCGCAGGGCGACGTCCGGGTGAAGGTCGAGGAGCTGCCCGCCGGCAGCGACGCCGTGCTGGTCTGCAAGGACATCCGCAAGAAGGCCGACGAGGTGGTCCTCCCCCTCATCGGCGGCGAGGCGCTCGTCCCCTCGCTCGGCACGCTCGTCGAGGGCGACTGGGAGCTGGCGATCCGCGCCGCCGGCTTCGACATGCCGCTGCGGTCGTCCGGCTGCGACACCCTCCAGATCCTGTCGCTGAAGCTGCCCCGCGCCGAGGGCCCCGCCCTGTCCCTGCTGCTGCCGCACGACCACACGGACGGCACTCTGCGGGTGCAGAGCCGGGTGCGCGCCCAGCACGTCGAGGTCGCGGCCGTGCACGCCGGTGCCACCTCGATCGTCATCGACGCCGCGGCCTGGGGCGTCGAGCCCGGCACGGGCAGCGTGATCGAGGCCGTCCACCGCAAGGACGCCGACAAGAACTTCACCGTCCCGGTGAAGCCCGGTGCCGGCGGCCGCTTCACGGCCTCCCTGGACAACGCCGCCGCGGCCCGTCTGCACCAGGCCGGCACCGAGGACATCTGGGACCTCTGGCTGCTGCCGGACCGCGACTCCGCCCGGATCCGCGTCTGCAAGCTGGCCACCGACGTGCTCACCCCGATGACCGTCTTCACCTACCCGTACCCGGTGGTGAACGGTTCCGGCGCCCCGGTCGCGGCCGCCGCGGACACCAAGGCGAAGAGCGGCTGGCGCAACCGGCTGTCCTCGACCGTCCCCGCCGCCGTCACCGGTGGCGTCAAGCACGAGCTGCGCCCGTACTTCGCGAGCAACGGCCAGTTCTCGCTGAAGATCATCGACAAGAAGTGACCGGCGACCGGTAGGCGGACCACGGCCCGCCGACCGGCAGGCGGGCCCCGGCCCGTCACGACGGAGCCCCGGCCCGCAGGGAGACCTGCGGACCGGGGCTCTTCCGTATGCCCGGGGGCACCGCCTACAGCGGCGCGCCCTCCTCGGCGATCTTGAACATCAGATCGGCGAGACGGCCGGCCGCGTGGCCGTCGTCCAGGTCGCAGAACTGGTGGTGGAACTCGTCGTACTTCTCCTGGTACTCGGCCGCCACCTCGTCGATCTCACGGATCGCCTGGAGCAGGTCGTTCGAGTTGTCGACCAGCGGACCCGGGGCGTCGTTCTCGAAGTCGAAGTAGAACCCGCGCAGCTTGTCGCGGTAGTGCTCCAGGTCGTACGTGAAGAACAGCATCGGGCGGCGCAGGTGCGCGTAGTCGAACATGACCGAGGAGTAGTCCGTGATCATGATGTCGGCGGCCACGTAGAGGTCCGCGATGTCGGGGTACTCGGAGACGTCGAAGACGAAGCCGTTCCCGGCACCGGGGATGCTGTCCACGATGTTGGAGTGGCGCCGGATGAGGAAGACGTGGTCGTCCCCGAGCCGGCGGCGGGCGTCCTCCAGGTCGACCCGGAGGTCGAACTTGAACTGACCGCGGCTGTGCGAGAGGTCGTCGCGCCAGGTCGGCGCGTACAGCACGACCTTCTTGCCCTCGGGCAGCCCCAGCTTCTCCCGCACCTCACGGGCCCGCTCGTCGCGGTCCTCGGCGTAGAGGTAGTCGTTGCGCGGGTAACCCGTCTCCGCGATCAGCCCGTTGTAGCCCATGGCGCGCTTGAGGATGGGGGTGCTGAACCGGTTCGACGAGACGAGGACGTTCCAGTTCGCCGCCTCCTGGACCAGCCGCTCGTGGTAGTTCGGGTCGAACTTCGGGGCGTCGATGTCCAGGCCGATCTTCTTCAGCATCGTGCCGTGCCAGGCCTGCACGATCACCTGGCCCTCGCGCCGCTTGATCCAGTGCGGGAGGTGGGCGTTGGTGACGATGTAGCGCGAGCGCGCCAGCGCCTCGTACCAGTCCCGGCCCTGGAACTTGACGGCCTTGACCGTGTCGGGGAGCTCGACCTGGCCGTCCCTGACCAGCCACAGGTGCTCGACGTCCGCACCGCGGCGCAGCAGCTCCTCGTGGACGGCGCGCGGGCTGTCCGAGTACTGCTTGCCGTTGTAGCTGATGTACAGCACCGAGTCGCGCAGCGGCAGCTCGCGGCCGGCCTCGTAGACCTCCTGGCGCAGCTGGTACTGGCGGTTCGCGCCCTTCTCCATGGCCGTGAGGTCGGTCATGCAGTTCAGCTGCGGGTGGTCCTGCCAGTGGACCTCGAGCTGGTACTCGCGGCCGTTGTGCGTGGCCTCCAGCGGGAACTGGGTCGCGGCGAGGCGGTCCACGACGAGCGGGATCGACGGCTCGTCCTCCGCGCCGTCCAGGCGGAACACCCAGCGGCCGGCCTTCAGCGGCAGCCTGCCGCCGGCACCCGACATCGTGGAGGGGCGGAAGGTCGCCTCGAAGCCGCCGTCCGGGAGGGCGGTCAGCGGGACGGTCTTCTCGTCGAAGCGGTTCTTGGCGCTGACGACCAGGTGGTGGCCCGACAGGTCGACCGACGCGGTGCCGCGGATCGTGAACGTGCCGTCGGACTCGGAGATGCCGGTGATCGTGGCGCGCAGCGGGCGGCCGGAGAACTTCAGGTAGCCGTTGGCGCCGGAGAGGACGGCGACCTCGTTCAGCGAGGCCTCCTCGCCGAACGCCTCGGTCAGCCGGATCTGGAGGTCGGCGAGACCGTCCCGGACGACGACCCGGAGCTTGCGCGGGGTCTGCTCCGGCTCGTCGATCTGGATCTGCGTGCTCCAGTTGCGGCGCATCAGCTTCGCCGGGTCGGCGCCGCCCGCGGCGCGGGCCGCGGCGGTGTCCAGGTGCTCCGGCAGCAGGGCGACGTCCCGCAGGGGGACGCGGACCCGCAGGGGGATGCGGCCGCCGGCGGCCGGGAGGAGCTCCACCGGGTAGAGGAGCGCCTCACCGCTGTTCTGGTTGGCGACGCGCAGGGATATCTCGGCGCCCGGGGCGACGGTCTCGCGGAGTTCGCCCTCGACGAGGATGTCGTCGCCGGACTGCTCGAAGCCGTTGATCAGGACCGGGACCTTCTCGATGCGCAGCTTGAGGGCCGCGCGCCGCATCTCCGGCACCATCCGGTAGTTCTCGTCGAGCCACTGGTAGGGCGGGTACGTGAGGCGGTCGGAGCCGTACGAGTGCACGGAGCGGGAGCGCACGAGGCCGCCGGACAGCACGCGCATGCCGACGTGCCAGAGGCCTTCCTGCCACTGGTCGCCCTTGCGGAAGCGGGCCGGGTCGATGACCGTCTCCCAGCCGGCCCAGTCGAAGCTGTGACCGCGTCCCTTGTGGCCCGAGCCGGTGGTGGCCTCCGGGTCGAAGATGTTGGCGAGCGGCAGCAGCATGCGGCGCTGCGTGCCGTCCTTCTTCAGCTGGAGCAGCTTGACGACGCTGCGCTTGCCCGTCTGGTCGACGCGGTCGATCCAGGCGTGGCCGGCCAGCCGCAGCTTGCCGTTCTCCCAGGACAGCTCCTTCAGCGGCGAGCGCAGCTGGAGGTCCTTGTCGACCCGCAGGAACCTCTTGGGCAGCAGGTCCGCGTGGGACTCGAGCGAGGGGTACTTGGCGTACTTGCGGATGACACCGCCGAGCTCGACGGGCTCGCCGAGCCGCTCCGCCTCGATGAACTCGAGGATCTCGGCCATGGCGTGCTTGCGGACGAGCAGCCACTTGACGCGCAGCGCGGTGGGCAGCCGGTCGAGGGCCTTGATGTCGACCTGGTCGAGGTACTTGTTGGCCACGCGCAGGAACTCGGCGCGGTACTCCTCGTCGCCGTCGGGCAGCACGTTGAGGAAGATGCGGAGGTCGCCGGTGAGGACGGTGTGGTCGTACTCACGCTTCAGCGAGTCGGCGACGGGGTCCTTCTGCGCGGCGAAGAAGCGGCTCACGGACTCCACGGCCGACGCCCGGTCGCGGGCGGCCTTCGGCTCGTTGCGGCGCTGGGTGATCGAGGGGCTCGCCTCGCCCTCGCGCAGCCGCCAGTAGTACGTGGCCTGGCTGATGATGTCGACGGACTCGGCGAGGTACTGGGCCGGCACGATGACCGGGGTGTCCTCGTACAGCACGCCCTCGGGGAAGCGCAGCGCGTGCTGGTCCCAGAAGTCGCGGCGGAAGACCTTGTTGCAGGCGATCCGGTCGGTGAGGAGCTGGCGCTTCCTGCTGACGTGCGTGCGCTTGACCGCGCCCCGGGAAAGGAACCGGTGCATCGGGGACTGCCACACCTTGGTCGAGTTGATGTGCTCGACGTTGCCGGTGGCGAAGGAGGAGCCGGTCTCGTCCAGGCTGCTGATCATCATCCGGTAGGCGTCCGGCGGGATCATGTCGTCGCTGTCGACGAACGCCAGGAACTCGCTCTGCGGGGCCAGGCTGTCGATACCCGTGTTACGGGCGGCACCCAGGCCGGCGTTCTCCTTGCGTATCAGCCGGAAACGGGCGTCCTTGGCCGCGTACTCCGCCGCTATCGCGTGGGACTCGTCGGTGGAGCCGTCGTCGATCATGAGAACTTCCAGGTCCTGGAAGGTCTGCACGGCCAACGAGTTGAGGCAGGCGGGCAGGTACTGCGCCACGTTGTAGATCGGGACGATGACGCTGAGCCGGGGTGCCATGTAGTTCTGCGTTCCTTTCCGTTTCAGACCCGCTCGACAAGCTCGAGCGCCTGAGGGGTGACGGGGCGTGCTCTTCGGTTTTCCTGCGGACCGACGAGGGCGTCTCCGCCCTCCGGGAAAAACCCGCCCAGCCCTCGGCAAGACCTGGTTCCGCTCGGCCTATACGACTCTGCGGCGACCCCCCGGCCGCCGCAGCACTCCAGAATAGACGATCCGTACCACGGCCGTTTTCCTGCCGTTGTGTCCGTCATCACCCCTTCGTCGCCGGGTCACCGATCGGACGGAGGGCCCCGCAGGGGGCGAAAGCGGCGGTGACGTGGGCGGGAACGGTTCCGGGGCGGCCGCCCGCGGCCTCGGGGGCGCGGAAGGGCTCCTGTCATACTTCATCCGAGCGGTTCGACTGAGGAGACGACAAGGCATGGCGGCTGCAGCTACCCCCAGATTCAGCGTGATCATCCCGGTCTACGGGGTCGAGGGCTACATCCGTGAGTGCCTCGAGTCGGTGACGTCGCAGGGGTACGGGGACTTCGAGATCATCGCGGTCGACGACTGCTCCGTGGACAGCAGCGGCGCCATCATCGACGAGTTCGCCGCCCGTGACCCGCGGGTCCGCGCCGTCCACCGCGCCGAGAACGGCGGCATCGGCGCCGCCCGCAACACGGGCGTCGAGCACGCCCGCGGCGACTACCTGCTCTTCATCGACGGCGACGACTCGATCCGCCCCGGCTCGCTGCAGGCCATGGCCGACCGCCTCGACGCGGCCCGGGACCCCGAGATCCTGCTGTTCGACCACGTCCGCACCCATGTGGACGGCAGCGTCGAGACCAGCAAGACCGGCCCGTACCTGGCCGCCATCCGCGACCGGGTGGTCAGCCCCGTCGACGAGCTCGAACTGCTGCGGATCTTCGCCGTGGTGTGGAACCGCGTCTACCGCCGCGACTTCTTCACCGGCGGGGGCTACACCTTCACCGACGGGCTGTACGAGGACGCGCTCATGGTCTACACGACCATGGCCGACGCCCAGCGCGTCGCGGGCCTGGAGTACGTGGTCGTCGAGTACCGCCAGCGCCGCCAGGGCAGCTCGATGCGCAGCAGCTCCCCGCGCAAGCACTTCGTGATCTTCGATCAGTACCAGCGGGTCTTCGACCACCTCGAGGGCCGTCCCGGTCTCGACGCGTACCGCAGGCTCGTCTTCGAGCGGATGGTCGCGCACTTCCTCTTCACCTTCGCCCGCGGCTTCCGAATACCCCGCAGCCACCGGCGCGCCTACATCAAGCAGGCCGGCAAGACCTACCGCAGGAACGAGCCCGCGGGCTTCACCCCGCCGCCCGGCATGCTCGGCCTGAAGTTCAAGGTGATGCGAACCGGTTCGTACGCCGCGTTCGAGGCCCTCAAGACGGTCAACGGCACCCGGGAGACGGCCTTCGGCGCCCTCGGCCGGACCAAGCGCTGGGGCGGCCGCAAGGCCCTGCGCGCCTACTACGGTGTGCAGCGCCGCCTCCCGCTGGACGAGAACCTCGCCGTCTACTCGGCGTACTGGGGCCGCACCCCCGGCTGCAACCCGCTCGCGGTGCACGAGGCCGCCAAGAAGCTCGCGCCCGCGCTGCGCGGCGTGTGGGTCGTGAACCAGGCGTACGCGGGCAGCGTGCCGGCCGGTGTGACCCGGATCGCCCCGGCCACCTTCGGCTACTGGAAGGCGATGGCCCGGGCCAAGTACCTGGTCAACAACGTGAACTTCCCGGACTCCGTGGTCAAGCGCCCCGGCCAGGTGCACCTGCAGACCCATCACGGCACCCCGCTCAAGCGGATGGGTCTCGACCAGCAGCAGTACCCGGCCGTCGCCCGCAGCATGGACTTCGACAAGCTCCTGGAGCGGGTGGACCGCTGGGACTGGAGCGTCTCGTCGAACCAGCACTCCACCGAGCACTGGGAGCGGGTCTACCCGGCCGCCTTCCGGACCCTGAACACCGGCTACCCGCGCAACGACGTGTACTACCGCGCCACCGCCGCGGACGTCCGCCGGATCCGCGGCGAACTCGGCATCGGGCACGGCAGGAAGGCGGTCCTGTACGCCCCCACCGTGCGCGACCACCAGAAGGACTCCTTCGTCCCGCGCCTCGACTTCGCGCGCTTCGCCCGCGAACTCGGCCCGGACTTCGTCCTGCTGGTCCGTGCCCACTACTTCTACGGCGGCGACCCGGAGCTGGCCGCCCTCGCCGAGCGGGGCGCGCTGATCGACGTGTCGCGGTACCCGTCGGTGGAGGAGCTCTGCCTGGCGTCGGACGCCCTGATCACCGACTACTCGTCGATCATGTTCGACTACGCCAACCTCGACCGGCCGATCGTGACGTACGCCGACGACTGGGAGATGTACCGCACCTGCCGCGGTGTGACCTTCGACCTGCTCTCGGGCGAGCCGGGTGACACCCCCGGTGTGATCACCACCACCGAGGACGAGCTGATCGAGGCCTTCCGCGGCGGCGCCTGGGAGGCCGAGCCGGCCGCCGCCCTGCGGCAGGCCTTCCGGGAGCGCTTCTGCTCCTGGGACGACGGCTTCGCCGCCGAGCGGGTCGTCCGCCGGGTCTTCCTCGGCGAGGAGCGGCCCCGGCCGGCCGTGGTGCCCGTGGCCGAGCGCACCCCGGCCCCGTCGCCGCGGGTGGCCGAGGCGTCGGTGCCGCGCCAGGCGGACGCCCAGGCGGACACGGAGGACCGCCCGGTGGCCCGGGCCTAGCGGCCGGCGGCCGACCACGGACCGCGCGTACGAAAGAGGCGCCCGGAGCGAATCCGCTCCGGGCGCCTCTTCTTCGTGCCTGTCCGCGCGGGTCCGGGGTCCGGTCCTTCGCGCGGGTCCCGCGTGGGCTACTTCACGACCGACAGCGGCAGCAGCTTCTTGCCGGTGGGGCCGATCTGGATGTGGGTGTCCATCTGCGGGCAGACGCCGCAGTCGAAGCACGGGGTCCAGCGGCAGTCCTCGACCTCGGTCTCGTCGAGCGAGTCCTGCCAGTCCTCCCAGAGCCAGTCCTTGTCGAGACCGGAGTCCAGGTGGTCCCAGGGCAGGACCTCCTCGTAGGTGCGCTCGCGGGTCGTGTACCAGGCGACGTCGACGCCCATCTCCGGCAGCGTCTTCTCGGCGCAGGCCATCCAGCGGTCGTACGAGAAGTGCTCGCGCCAGCCGTCGAAGCGGCCGCCGTCCTCGTACACCGCGCGGATGACCGCGCCGATGCGGCGGTCGCCGCGGGACAGGAGGCCCTCGACGATGCCCGGCTTGCCGTCGTGGTAGCGGAAGCCGATCGAGCGGCCGTACTTCTTGTCGCCGCGGATCTTGTCGCGGAGCTTGCGCAGCCGCTCGTCCGTCTCCTCGGCCGACAGCTGCGGGGCCCACTGGAACGGGGTGTGCGGCTTGGGGACGAAACCGCCGATGGAGACGGTGCAGCGGATGTCGTTCTGGCCGGAGACCTTGCGGCCCTCGGCGATCACGTTCATCGCCATGTCGGCGATCTGGAGGACGTCCTCGTCGGTCTCCGTCGGCAGGCCGCACATGAAGTACAGCTTCACCTGGCGCCAGCCGTTGCCGTACGCGGTGGAGACGGTCCGGATGAGGTCCTCCTCCGAGACCATCTTGTTGATGACCTTGCGCATGCGCTCGGAGCCGCCCTCGGGGGCGAAGGTGAGGCCGGAGCGGCGTCCGTTCCTGGTCAGCTCGTTGGCCAGGTCCACGTTGAAGGCGTCGACACGGGTGGACGGGAGGGACAGGCCCACCTTGTCCTCCGTGTACCGGTCGGCGAGGCCCTTGGCGATCTCACCGATCTCGGAGTGGTCCGCGGAGGACAGCGAGAGGAGGCCGACCTCCTCGAAGCCCGTCGCCTTGAGGCCCTTCTCGACCATCTCGCCGATGCCGGTGATGCTTCGCTCCCGCACGGGGCGCGTGATCATGCCGGCCTGGCAGAAGCGGCAGCCGCGGGTGCAGCCGCGGAAGATCTCGACGGACATGCGCTCGTGGACGGTCTCCGCGAGCGGCACGAGGGGCTGCTTGGGGTAGGGCCACTCGTCGAGGTCCATGACGGTGTGCTTGGAGACGCGCCACGGCACGCCGGACCTGTTGGGCACGACGCGGCCGATGCGGCCGTCCGGCAGGTACTCCACGTCGTAGAACCGCGGGATGTACACCGAGCCGGTCCTGGCGAGGCGGAAGAGGACCTCCTCGCGGCCGCCCGGCCGGCCCTCGGCCTTCCAGGCGCGGATGATCTCGGTCATGTCGAGGACGGCCTGCTCGCCGTCGCCGATGATCGCCGCGTCGATGAAGTCCGCGATCGGCTCGGGGTTGAAGGCCGCGTGGCCGCCCGCGAGCACGATCGGGTGGTCGACGGTCCGGTCCTTCGACTCCAGCGGGACGCCGGCCAGGTCGAGGGCGGTGAGCATGTTCGTGTAGCCGAGCTCGGTGGAGAAGCTCAGGCCGAACACGTCGAACGCGCCGACGGGGCGGTGGCTGTCGACCGTGAACTGCGGGACCTTGTGCTCCCGCATCAGCTCTTCGAGGTCCGGCCAGACGCTGTAGGTGCGCTCGGCGAGGACGCCCTCGCGCTCGTTGAGCACCTCGTACAGGATCATCACGCCCTGGTTGGGCAGACCGACCTCGTACGCGTCCGGGTACATCAGCGCCCAGCGGACATCGGCGGACTCCCACGGCTTGACCGTGGAGTTCAGCTCTCCACCGACGTACTGAATCGGCTTCTGCACGTGCGGGAGCAGAGCTTCGAGCTGCGGGAAGACAGACTCGGCAGCAGACATCTCGAACCTTCGTGAGCTGGCAGGGGGGCGACTCTCAAGCGTACCCCGGTGCTCAGCGGGTCAGGGACGCCGTGAGTTCCGGGGCCGAGGCCCTGGCCCAGACCCCGGGGAGCGCCCGCTCGGCGGCCAGCGCGGCGGCCTCCTCGTGTCCGTACAGAAGTCCCCAGGTGAAGGCCGATTCGCCGGCGCCGTGGGCCACGACCGCGAGCTCGCGCAGGGCGCCCCGGGCGACGACGGCGTCCTGGTGCTCGCCGAGCAGGCTCTGGACGGCCTTCACCCGCTTCGCAAGCCGTTTCGCGGGCTTGCCGAGGGTGGGGCGAGCCGCCTCGGCCGCGTACCGGGCGCGTTTGGCGGCCTTGCGGGCCTCGTGGAGGGCGAGGTCGCGTGCGTGCGGGGGTTCGAGGGAGAGGGCGTGGCCGATCCGGTGACCGAGGCGGGCGTGGTCCTTGCGGACGGCGCGGGCGAGGACCGTCCGGGCGTCGCCGGCGGCGTCCGCGCGCAGCGGCGGGTCGGCGAGCAGGGCGTCGAGGGTGCCGAGGAGGGCGAGGTAGCGGGCGGAGTCGAGGGCGGCGAGGGCCTGGCGGCGGGCGGTCCTGCCGTGGGCGGCGTCACGGCGGCGCAGCCGGGCCTTGACCGGGCCGAGGACCAGGGTGCGGGGCAGCTCGTCGAGGCGGGCGCGCAGCCGTTCGTCGAGGACCTCCTGGTCGCGGGCGACGCCGAGTTCTCCGGCGAGCCATTTCAGCTCCTCGCCGATCGGGTCGGTGACCTCCCGGTCGAGGACCTTCCGGTACGTCTTGAAGGCGCTGCGCAGCCGGCGGCAGGCGACGCGCAGCTGGTGGACGGCGTCGGGCAGGCCCCGCCGTACGGCGGGGTCGTACGCGACGACCGCCTCGACCTGCTCCCGTACGTAGGCGAGGACGGCGGCTCCGGCGGTGCCGGGCGCACCGGGGGGCTCCGGCGGGGCCGCGGGCGTCTCGGGCTCCACGCCCGTCTCGGTGAGCGCGCGGGAGAGTTTCGACGGGGAGTCCGAGGGCCGGATGCCGGCCTTCCTGAGGCGCTTCTCGACGGCGTCGAGGACGGCGGGGTCGGTGTCGTCGGCGAGTTCGACCTCGATCTCGGTCCAGGCGGCCTCTCCCCCGCTCGTGAGGCCCTCGGCGTGCACGGTGTCCACGGAGAGTTCGGCGAGGAGGGTGCCGTCGCCGTCGCGGAGGTGGCGGACGTCGCGGGAGGAGCGGAGGCGGACGACGGGGACGACCTCGGCGTCCCGGACGCGGGAACGCAGGAGCCCCGCCAGGGACCGCGGGAGCGTGTCCGAGAGCGGGGCTCTGATCTCGTCGCGGATGCCGGAGGCGACGGGGAACTTCAGGTGCCAGCCGGCGTCCGCGCCGCCGGTGCGGCGGCGGAGGGTGAGCGCGTCGGCGGCGAGCCGCAGGTCGGGGGTGTCGTAGTAGACGGCGTCGAGTTCGGTGACGCCCTCGTCGGTGACCGACGCCACCCCGGCCGCCCGGGTCAGGTCCGGGAGGCCGGTCCGGGGGGTGGCTTCGTACTTCCGCTCGATCTCTCGCTTCGTGTCCGCCATGAATCGAATCTAGACGGGAAGTGAACTCCGCGGGAGTACGCCCGTCAGCCTGTCCGGAAATCCCCTGGGGGATCCGCCGGACGTCCTCTAGGCGGTCATGGGCCGCTGGACCCTGATCGACTGGAGCAGTCCGATCGCCACCCACACCGCGAACATCGACGAGCCGCCGTACGAGACGAACGGCAGCGGCAGTCCGGCGACCGGCATGATGCCGAGCGTCATGCCGATGTTCTCGAAGGACTGGAAGGCGAACCAGGCGATGATCCCGGCCGCGACGACCGTGCCGTAGAGCTCGGTGGTCTCGCGGGCGATCCGGCAGGCCCGCCAGAGGACGACGCCGAGGAGCAGCAGGATCAGGCCGGCGCCGACGAAGCCCAGCTCCTCCCCCGCGACCGTGAAGACGAAGTCGGTCTGCTGCTCGGGCACGAACTGGCCGGTGGTCTGGGAGCCCTTGAAGAGCCCGGCGCCGAGGAGGCCGCCGGAGCCGATCGCGATCCGGGCCTGGTTGGTGTTGTAGCCGACGCCGGCCGGGTCGAGGTCGGGGTTGGCGAAGGCCGCGAAGCGGTTGATCTGGTACTCGTCGAGCATCCCGAGCGCGGTGACGAGGACCGCGCCTCCGACGCCGGCGCCGATCAGTCCGAGGACCCAGCGGTTGGAGGCGCCGGACGCGAGCAGCACGCCGAGCACGATGACCGCCATGACCATGACCGAGCCGAGGTCCGGCATCAGCATGACGATGCCCATGGGGAGCGCGGCCAGGGTGAGGGCCTTGGCGACGGTGCGGTGGTCGGGGTGGATCTGGTCGCCCGCGTCGACCTTGGCGGCCAGCAGCATCGCCATCACCAGGATGATCGTGATCTTCACGAACTCACTGGGCTGGAGCGAGAAGCCGCCGCCGACGACGATCCACGCGTGGGCGCCGTTGATGGTGGCGCCGAGCGGGGTGAGCACGGCGAGGATCAGCACGATCGAGAGGCCGTAGAGGACCGGGACCGCGCCCCGCAGGGTGCGGTGGCCGAGCCAGATCGTGCCGATCATCAGGGCGACGCCGATGCCGGTGTTGAGCAGGTGCCGGAAGAGGAAGTAGTACGGGTCGCCCTGGTTGAGCTCGGTGCGGCCGCGGGTGGCGGACCAGACGAGCAGCGCCCCGATGAAGGAGAGCGCGAGCGCGGAGAGCAGGATCGGCCAGTCGAGCCGGCGGACCACCGAGTCGCGGGCGGCCAGTTTGGCGAGCGTGCCGCGCTCGGGGGCGTACCGGGAGACGGAGAAGCCGTGGGGTGCGGTCATCGGTTCAGTCCCTCCGCCAGGCGGCGGGCGGGCCCGCGAGTTCCTGCTGGTCGGGCTTGTCGGGGTCGGCCTGGCCGGGGTCGGCCGGGTCGGTCCCGCCGGGGTCGGCCGGGTCGGGCTGCTGGGTGCCGTCCGGCGTGCTCAGGGGCGCGTCGGGGTCGATCTTCCCGATCTCCGGGTCGTACGGCGTGACCTTCGGGGGGTCGATGGAGCCGTCGGCCTCGATCTTCGGGAGGGTCTTCTGCGGCTGCGGCAGCAGGGCCCGCTTGAGGTCCTGGTTGCCGGCGTCGTCGAGTCCGTAGAGCGCGTCGTAGATGTTGCGGACGGCGGGGCCCGAGGCGCCGGAGCCCGTACCGCCCTGGGCGATCGTCATGACGATCGCGTAGTCCTTGGTGTACGTGGCGAACCAGGAGGTCGTCTGCTTGCCGTAGACCTCGGCGGTACCCGTCTTGGCGTGCATCGGGATCTTGTCCTGCGGCCAGCCGCCGAATCGCCAGGCGGCCGTACCGCGGGTGGCGACTCCCGCGAGGGCTTCCTCTATCAAGGCCTGCGTCTTGGTGTCCATGGGGAGCTTGCCGTGTGCCTTGGGCTTGATCTCGGTGACGTCCTTGCCGTCGGGGCTGATGATCGCCTTGCCGACGGTGGGGTTCCAGAGGGTGCCGCCGTTGGCGATGGCGGCGTAGATGGTGGCCATCTGGATGGGGGTGACGAGGGTGTCGCCCTGGCCGATGGAGTAGTTGACCGAGTCACCGGCGCGCATCAGGTTGCCTTCGAGGCAGTTCTCGTAGGAGAGCTGCTGCACGTAGGTGCCGCCGCGCTTGCCGATCTTGCACCAGTAGTCCTTGTTGGCCGCCCAGAAGTCCTGCTTCCACTTCCGGTCGGGGACCCGGCCGGTGACCTCGTTGGGAAGGTCGATGCCGGTCTCGGCGCCGAGGCCGAACTGGTGGGCCGTCTTGTAGAACCAGTCGTTGGCGTTCTTCTTCGGCTTCATCCCGCCGTCCTTCTGCCACTGCTGGTGGGAGAGGGCGTAGTAGACGGTGTCGCAGGAGACCTCGAGGGCCTGGCCGAGGGTGATGGAGCCGTGGCCCTGGGACTCGAAGTTCTTGAAGACCTGGTTGCCGATGGAGTACGAGGAGGGGCACGGGTAGCGCCCGTTGAAGTCGTATCCGGCGTTGACCGCGGCGGTGGTCGGGATGACCTTGAAGATCGAGCCGGGGGCGGCCTGGCCCTGGATGGCCCGGTTGAGGAGCGGGAAGTTGGAGTCCTTGCCGGTGAGGGCCGCGTAGTCCTTGGCGGAGATGCCGCCGACCCAGGCGTTGGGGTCGTAGTCGGGCTGGGAGGCCATGGCGACGATCCGGCCGGTCTTGTTCTCCATGACGACGACGGCGCCGGAGTCGGCCTTGTAGTTCTCGCTGGTGTTCTTGTCGTACACCTTGCGGGCCTCGACCATCGCGTTGTGCAGCTCCCACTCGGCGACCGCCTGCACGCGGGCGTCGATGGAGGTGACGACGTTGGAGCCGGGGACCGCGGGGTCGTTCTGGGCCTGGCCGATGACCCGGCCGAGGTTGTCGACCTCGTAGCGGGTGACGCCGGCCTTGCCGCGCAGTTCCTTGTCGTAGGTGCGCTCGATGCCGGACCGGCCGATCTGGTCGGAGCGGAGGAACGGCGAGTCGGTGTCCTTGGCCTTCTCGATCTCGCCGTCGGTGACGGGCGAGAGGTAGCCGAGGACCTGCGAGGTGCGGGCCTTGCCGGGCGCCGGGTAGCGGCGTACGGCGGTGGGTTCGGCGGTGATGCCGGGGAAGTCCTCGGCGCGCTCGCGGATCTGGAGGGCCTGCTGGGTGGTGGCCTCGTCCGTGACCGGGATCGGCTGGTAGGGAGAACCGTTCCAGCAGGGCTTCGGGGTCTTGGAGTCGCAGAGCCGGATCTTGTTGATGACGTCGTCGGGCTTCATGTCGAGGACGTCGGCGAGCCGGGTCAGGACCGTCCTGCCGCGGTCCTTCATCTTCATCATCTCGGTGCGGGACGCGGAGACCACGAGCCGGGTCTCGTTGTCCGCGAGCGGGACGCCGCGGGCATCGAGGACGGAGCCGCGCACGGCGGGCTGCACGACCTGCTGGACGTGGTTGTTCTTCGCCTCGTCCGTGTACTCCTTGCCGTTGCGGATCTGGAGGTACCAGAGCCGGCCCCCCAGGGTCAGCAGCAGCGAGAAGACGAGGATCTGGATGACGACGAGCCGGATCTGGACCCGAGGGGTCCGCCCTGTCTCGGGGATGTTGCTCATACGGTCGGGGCCCCCTCGGTCACAGTCGCTTGACTCCCTTGATGCGTCCGGCCCGTGAGGCGCGGCTCCGGGCGGTCTTCACCCGCAGGCCGCCGCGCTGGTTGCCGATCCTCAGGCCGGTGCCGGAGGAGAGCCAGCCGGAGGCGACGTCGGCGCCGTTGCCCCCGCCCGCGTCGGCGAGCGGGTCGTTCTCCGCGCGTCGGGCCAGCGCCATGATGAGCGGCACCGTGAAGGGCGCGAGGAGCAGGTCGTACACGGCCGCGGTGAACAGCAGGAACCCCAGGCCGACATGGCGGGCGGCGGTGTCGCCGACGAGGGCGCCCACCCCCGCGTACAGCAGGGTGGAGCCGACGGCGGCCGCGACGACGACGGCCATCGGGCCGGCCGCCGAGGTCAGCCGGCCGTTCTCCGGGCGGGCCAGGCCCACGAGGTAGCCGATGACGCAGAGCACGAGGGCGTAGCGGCCGGCGGCGTGGTCGGCGGGCGGGGCCAGGTCGGCGAGGAGGCCGGCGCTGAAGCCGATGAGCGAGCCGCTGACCGGTCCGTACACCAGGGCCAGGCCGACCACGGTGAGCAGGACCAGGTCGGGGACGGCGCCGGGCAGCTGGAGCCGGGCGAGCACGGAGACCTGCACGACCAGGGCCACCACGATCAGGGTGGCGGAGAGGAGGATCCGGTTGAACTTCACGGTGTCACGTCCCCCTGGTCCTGGCCCTGCTGCTGGTTCCGGCCCTGCGTGTTCGGCTGTCCGTCGGCGGCCTGCTGCCCGTCCTGCGGCGTCGCCGTCGGCGTGACCGTGACGGTGACGGTCGGCGCCGGCTTGGGCTTCTGCGGGAGGACCGTGTCGCGCGGGTCGGCGCGGGGGGCCTGGACCACGATGCCGACGATGTCGAGCTTGGTGAAGCCGACGTACGGGCGGACGTAGATGTTGCGGGTCAGGCCGCCGCCCGCGGGGTCGACGCGGACGACCTCGCCGACCGGGACGCCCGGCACGAACGGCTTGTCGGCGCGCGAGCCGAAGGTGACGAGCCGGTCGCCGTTCTTCACCTTGGCCTTGCCGTTGAGGAGCTGCACGAGCAGCGGGCGGTCGCCCTGGCCGGTGGCGAAGCCGAGTTCGTCGGACTTCTCCATGCGCGTGCCGACGGTGAAGTCGGGGTCGTTGGCGAGGAGGACGGTGGAGGTCGAGGGACCGACGGTGGTGACGCGGCCGACGAGCCCGGAGCCGTTCAGGACGGTCATGTCCCGCTTGATGCCGTCGCGCGCGCCCACGTCGACGGTGACGGTCCAGGAGAAGCCCTGGGCCGCTCCTATGGCGATGACCTGGGCGCCCTTGATGCCGTACTGCCCGGCGCCGGCGGTCTTCAGGATGGAGTCGAGCTCGCGCAGCCGGTTGCGGTTGCGGTCGTCGCTGCCGAGCTCCGCCTTGAGCTCGGCGTTCTCCTTCTCCAGGGCCGCGATCCGGGTGTGCCGCTCGCCGGAGTCCCTGACCGCGCCTATGGCGTTGCCGATGGGATCGACGGCGGCCGCCACACCGTTCTCGACCGGCCCGAAGACCGCCGCTGCGGCCTGTCGGGCACCGTCGACGGGTGACTCCTGGCCGCCGCGGATGTCCACCGTGATCAATGCGAACGCGATGGCGATCAGCAGCACCAGGAGCAGCCGGCTCTCTCGTGTGTCCCTCACGTGCGGCGGCCGTGCCTTTCCTCGGGGTTCGGTTGTCGGGCTGTGCGGCCGTACGGCCCTGCTGTGGTGCTCGCGTGGGCCGTACGGGTGGTGCTAGCGGCGCGGCTGGGCGTCCAGGACCTGCTGGAGGGCCTCGAACTCCTCCACGCACTTGCCGGAGCCGAGCGCCACCGAGTCCAGCGGGTCCTCGGCGATGTGGATCGGCATGCCGGTCTCGCGGCGGAGGCGCTCGTCGAGGCCGCGGAGCAGGGCGCCGCCACCGGTGAGAACGATGCCGCGGTCCATGACGTCACCCGAGAGCTCGGGCGGGCACTTGTCGAGGGTGGTCTTCACCGCGTCGACGATGGCGTTGACCGGTTCCTCGATGGCCTTGCGGACCTCGGCGGCCGAGATGACGACGGTCTTGGGCAGGCCGGAGACCAGGTCGCGGCCGCGGATCTCGGTGTGCTCGTCCTTGTCGAGGTCGTACGCGGAGCCGATGGTGATCTTGATCTGCTCGGCGGTGCGCTCACCGAG
Source organism: Streptomyces sp. CB02009 (assembly GCF_001905825.1). Classification (GTDB taxonomy): domain Bacteria; phylum Actinomycetota; class Actinomycetes; order Streptomycetales; family Streptomycetaceae; genus Streptomyces. Next base: position 405,217 of record NZ_LIVV01000007.1, on the reverse strand, counting down.
GAGGAGCGAGTACTCCTTCTTGATGTGCTGGATGATCGCGTTGTCCAGCTCGTCGCCGGCGACCCGGATCGACTGTGCCGTGACGATTCCGCCGAGGGAGATGACGGCGACCTCGGTGGTGCCGCCGCCGATGTCCACGACCATGTTGCCGGTGGCCTCGTGGACCGGGAGGCCCGAGCCGATGGCCGCCGCCATGGGCTCCTCGATGATGTGCACCTGGCGGGCGCCGGCCTGCGTCGAGGCCTCGATGACGGCGCGGCGCTCCACTCCGGTGATGCCGGAGGGCACGCAGACGACGACCCGGGGGCGGGCCAGGTAGCGGCGCTTGTGGATCTTGAGGATGAAGTAGCGGAGCATCCGCTCGGTGATCTCGAAGTCGGCGATCACGCCGTCCTTCAGGGGCCGGACGGCGACGATGTTGCCGGGCGTCCGGCCGATCATCTTCTTCGCCTCGGCGCCCACCGCGAGGATGCCGCCGGTGTTGGTGTTGATCGCGACGACGGACGGCTCGTTGAGGACGATGCCACGCCCCCTGACGTACACCAGCGTGTTGGCAGTCCCGAGGTCGATAGCCATGTCACGGCCGATGAACGACATTGAGTTCCCCTTGTTTCCCATGAGGATGCTTCGGGCCTTCCCCAGCGAGCGTTGACGGCTGCTCAGGCAGGCGAAACGGTGCTGAAGTGGGTGGCTGAAGGTGGTGCGGCGTGGAGTTTTCCATCGTAGTGCCGCCCGCCCGGATACCGCGCGGTGGTCCACCTCTGTACAGGTGACGGTAGGACGCGGCGATCCGTTCCCGGGATCGGCGTTCATATGCCTGGGGGCGACCGAATTCCTTCGGTCGCCCCACAGGCTGCTGCGTTCGGCTGACGCCGAGTCAGCGGAGTCGGGTCGGCTCAGACGAGACCGGGGAAGAAGATCTTCAGCTCGCGCAGGGCCGACTCCTCCGAGTCGGAGGCGTGGATCAGGTTCTCCCGGACGATGGTGCCGAAGTCGCCGCGGATCGAGCCGGGCGCGGCGGCGATCGGGTCGGTCGGACCGGCCAGCTGGCGGACGCCCTCGATGACCCGCTCGCCCTCGACGACGAGCGCGACGACGGGACCGGAGGACATGAAGCCCATCAGCGGCTCGTAGAAGGGCTTGCCCTTGTGCTCGCCGTAGTGCTGCTCCAGGGTCTCCTGGTCCAGCTCGCGCAGCTCCAGGGCCGCCAGGGACCAGCCGGCCTTGCGCTCGATGCGGCCGATGATCTCGCCGACCAGGCCACGGCGGACGGCGTCGGGCTTGAGCAGGACGAGCGTGCGCTGGCTCACGGGGGAACTCCTTCGGAAAAGCGGTGTGCGGGACCTCCGAGGCTACAGGCCCCGCACGCCCCTCGATTACGCAGCGTCAGGCCCTGCCGAGGCTTCCGCGGCCTGGGCCTCGGCCCACCGTGCCTTGATGTCGTCGATCCGTCGCCCATAGTGAACGGACGCCCACCACAGACCGGCGAAAACCGCCCCGAGGAAGAACATCGTCGGCACGACGAAACCGCTGAGGATCAGGCCGATCTGCAGGGCCCAGCCGAGCTGCACACCGCCGGGGCGGGTGACCATCCCACAGAGCAGCACGGAGACGACCATCGCGACACCGCAGACCCACCAGACGGTGGACATCGTGAGACTGTCGTCCTTCATCGCGACGAGACCGGCGAAACCGATCACGAAGAACTCGCCGATGAGCGTCGAGGAACAGAGCGTACGCATCGGGTTCAGCCCCTTCGCAGCAGCAGCCGGGCGTCGCCGACCGTGAAGATCGAACCGGTCACGAGGACACCCGCGCCGCCGTACTCGGCCTCTTCCTCCGCGAGGGTGATGGCCGCCTCCAGGGCGTCGGGCAGCCGCGGCTCCACGACGACCCGGTCCTCGCCGAAGACCTCGACCGCGAGGGCGGCGAGCGCGTCCACGTCCGTGGCACGGGGGTTGGAGTTCGCCGTGACGACGACCTCCGCGAAGATCGGCTCGAAGGCCTCCAGGAGGCCCTTGGCGTCCTTGTCGCCGCTCGTGGAGACCACGCCGACGAGCCGGGAGAAGCCGAAGGCCTCGCTGACGCCCTCCGCCGTCGCCCGCGCGCCGTGCGGGTTGTGCGCGGCGTCCAGGATGACCGTCGGGGACGAGCGCACGATCTCCAGCCGACCGGGCGAGGCCACCTGGGCGAACGCCTGCCGGACCGTGTCGAGGTCCAGGGTCCGCGCGTGGTCCGCGCCGATCCCGAAGAAGGCCTCGACCGCCGCCAGCGCCACCGCCGCGTTGTGCGCCTGGTAGGCGCCGTGCAGCGGCAGGAAGATGTTGTCGTACTCGCCGCCCAGGCCGCGCAGGGTGAGGAGCTGGCCGCCGACCGCCACCTCGCGGGCGACGATGCCGTACTCCATGCCCTCGCGGGCCACGGTGGCGTCCGCCTCGACGGCCTTCTTCAGCAGGACCTGCGCCGCGTCCACCGGCTGCTGGGCCAGGATCACGGTCGCGCCCTGCTTGATGATCCCGGACTTCTCGCCGGCGATCTCGGCGGTGGTCGAGCCGAGCCGGTCCGTGTGGTCCAGGTCGATGGGGGTCACCACGGCGACGGAGCCGTCGATGACGTTCGTCGCGTCCCAGGTGCCGCCCATGCCGACCTCGACGACGGCCACGTCGACCGGGGCGTCGGCGAAGGCCGCGTACGCCATTCCGGTGAGGACCTCGAAGAAGGAGAGCCGGTACTCCTCCCGGGCGTCGACCAGCTCCACGTACGGCTTGATGTCCTGGTACGTCTCGACGAACCGCTCGGCGGAGATCGGGGCGCCGTCCAGGCTGATGCGCTCGGTGATGGTCTGCACGTGCGGCGACGTGTACCGACCGGTGCGCAGCTCGAAGGCGCCGAGCAGGGCCTCGATCATGCGGGCCGTGGACGTCTTGCCGTTGGTGCCGGTGATGTGGATCGACGGGTACGCGCGCTGCGGATCGCCGAGGACGTCCATCAGGGCCGCGATCCGGGTGACCGAGGGCTCCAGCTTGGTCTCGCCCCAGCGGGTGGACAGCTCGGTCTCGACCTCGCGCAGGGCCTTGTCGAGCTCCGGGTCCTCGGGGCGGCTGGGCACCGGGTCGCCCTGGGGCCGGCCGCCCTGGGTGCGCAGGGTACGGCTGCCTGCCTCGATCACCGCCAGGTCGGGGTCTCGGTCGGTCTCGGCGTCGACGATGTCGTCGAACTGGTCACTCGGGTCGCTCGGCTCGCTCACGGGCCCAGTCTACGGAGCGGTACTGACAGGACATTGGACCCACCCCATTCGGGACCTTCGGTCCACCGTCCGCCGGACCGGCCGGGCAAACTTGGCGATCATGGACATAGGGATCGACCTCGGCACGGCCAACACGCTCCTCTACGCACGGGGCCAGGGCATCGTGCTCGACGAACCGTCGGTGGTGGCGGTCCAGGCGGGCTCGCGGCAGGCGCTCGCGGTCGGCACGGAGGCGAAGGAGACCATCGGCCGCACACCCGGTTCGATCACCGCGATCCGCCCGCTGCGGGACGGCGTGATCAGCGACTACGAGGCGGCCGAGGAGATGATCCGGCACTTCGTGCGCAAGGCCGTCCCGGGCCGTCGCCGGCCCCGTACCCGGATGGTCGTGTGCGTGCCGAGCGGGGTGACCCAGGTCGAGCGGCGGGCCATCGTGCACGCCTCGCTCTCGGCCGGCGCGCGGGCGGTGCACCTGATCGAGGAGCCGATGGCGGCGGCGATCGGAGCCGGGCTGCCCGTCTCCTCCCCGCGCGGATCGATGGTCGTCGACATCGGCGGCGGTACGACCGAGGTGGCGGTGATCTCGCTCGGCGGGATCGTCACGGCCCGGTCGCTGCGGGTCGGCGGCGACCGTCTGGACACGGCCGTCACCGAGTACGTCCGCAAGCGGCACGCGCTGCTCATCGGCGAGCGGACCGCCGAGGACGTCAAGGTCGCCATCGGCACGGCCTGGCCGGTGCCGGGCGAGGAGGAGCGGGAGGACGCGACCTTCACCGTGCGCGGCCGGGAGAAGGTCGGCGGACTGCCCCGGACGGTGCGGCTGACGGTGCCCGAGGTGCGGGAGGCGCTCGACGAGCCCGTCGAGGCGATCATCTCGGCGGTACGGGCCACCCTGGAGGAGTGCCCGCCGGAGCTGTCCGGCGACGTCATGGAGCACGGCATCGTGCTGACCGGCGGCGGAGCGCTGCTGCCGGGCCTCGACCTGCGGATGGCCTCGGCGACGGGCATCCCGGTCTTCGTCGCGGACCGGCCGCTGGAATGCGTGGTGCTGGGCTCGGGGCGGTGCGTGGAGGACTTCGAGGGGCTGCAGCGGGTGATGGGGAAGGCGGAGACGACGCGCTGAACCGACGCGCGCGCCGCGGGGGCTTCGCCGGAGCGACGGCCGACCGGCTTCGGCGGTGTCAGTGCCGCAGGCCTGTCGGCAGGAGTGCCGTGACCTCGTACGACCCGCCCTCGCGGCGGGCCCTCAGGGTGCCGCCCATGCTGGTGACCCGCTCCTCCATCGAGAACAGCCCGGTGCCGGTGGAGACCGGGGCCGGGTCCGGCGGTGTCTTCGGCAGCGGGTTGCGGACCTCGATCCGCAGATCGGGGCCCTCCACCGTGATCGCGACCGTCACGGGCAGTCCGGGCGCGTGCTTCGCGGCGTTCGTCAGGCACTCCCGCACGACCCGGTGGACGGCCGCCTGCCGCAGCGGCGAGAGGGCCTTCGCCTCCCGGGCGACCGTCAGCTCGACCGGGCTGCCCATCCGCTCGCTCTCCCCGGCGAGCTCGGCGAGCCCTTCCAGGCCGGGGGTGGCCGAGTCCCGGTCGGCGCGGCGCACGATCGTCTCGTTGAGCATGAGGTGGGCGCGCCGGGCGGTGTCCGCGAGCTCCTCGAAGTCCTTCTGGTGGCCGTCGCCCCTGGCCCGTACGGCGAGGACCTCGGCGCGCACCGCGAGCACGGTCAGCTCGCGGCCGACCAGGTCGTGGACGTCCCGGCCGACGGAGATCCGCTCCTCCTGGACGGCCTGCCGGGCGGCGGCCTCGCGCCGCTGGACCTCCAGGGCGCGGACGAGGTCCTGGCGGTACGCGGCGATGCCGACGCCCGCCGCGAGGACGCCGATCGGGACGACCAGGCTCAGGAAGTCGCTCAGGGTGTCGCCGTGCCGGGCGGGCCAGCCGGGTGTCAGGAAGAGGCCGTAGGCGACGCCGACGTACAGCAGGGTGGCGACGACCGCGGACCGCCGTCCCCGGTAGCGGCCGATCGAGTACAGCGCGAACTGGATCATCGTCAGCTCGTGCAGCCAGCCCATCAGGACGAGCGCCACCACGTACGGCACCCAGGGCAGTCGGCGCCGGAGCACCAGCGTGGCGGCTCCGGCCGCGAGGACCAGGGTGGCGGTGAGCCCGCTGAGGGAGTTGTCGGCGCGGGCGAGCCCCGGCACGTCCAGGCACATGAGGCCGAAGGCGCTGAGCGCGGCGACGACGTCGAGGGCGCGGGGCGAGACCGCCCACCGGTCCACGCATCGGCGCAGCGCGGGGACGGTGGGGAGGCGGAGCATGCCTTCCATCATCCAAGGTCTTTCGTCCCGACGTCGTGGACCTGAAGTCCCGTCTGATGTGAGATCGGGCACTTCGTCCCGATTCCTGTTCGACGCCGACGCCGACGCCGCCGCCGCCGCGGAACCGGAGGGCGGGCGCACGGACGGGCGTACGCGAGGGGGCCCGGGACCGTGTGTCACGGTCCCGGGCCCCCTCGTCGTGCCGTACTAGGCCTGCGGCAGGTTCGCCAGCTGGGCCTCGATGCGGGCGATGTCCTCGTCCGCCTTGGCGAGGCGGCCACGGATCTTGTCGACCACGTTGTCCGGGGCCTTGGCCAGGAACGCCTCGTTGCCGAGCTTCCCGTTCGCCTGGGCCTTCTCCTTCTCGGCGGCCGCGAGGTCCTTCGCGAGACGCTTGCGCTCCGCGGCCACGTCGATCGTGCCCGAGAGGTCGAGCGCGACCGTCGCGCCGGCGACCGGCAGGGAGGCGGTGGCGGCGAAGCCCTCGCCCTCCGGCTGGAGGCGCAGGATCTGGCGGATGGCGGCCTCGTGCGCGACCAGCGGGGTGCCCTCGACGGTGAGGCGGGCCGGCACCTTCTGGGCGTCCTGGAGGCCCTGCTCCTTGCGGAAGCGGCGGACCTCGGTGACGACCCGCTGGACCAGCTCGATCTCCTGCTCGGCGGCCTTGTCGCGGAAGCCGCTGTCCTTCGGCCAGTCGGCGACCACCAGGGACTCGCCCCCGGTGAGGGTGGTCCACAGGGTGTCGGTGACGAACGGGACGATCGGGTGCAGCAGCCGCAGCATGACGTCCAGGACCTCGCCGAGGACCCGGCCGGAGACCTTGGCGCCCTCGCCGCCCGCGAAGAACGTGGTCTTCGACAGCTCGACGTACCAGGCGAACACCTCGTCCCACGCGAAGTGGTAGAGGGTGTCGGCCAGCTTGGCGAACTGGAAGTCCTCGTAGTAAGCGTCGACCTGGGCGACCGTCTCGTTGAGCCGGGACAGGATCCAGCGGTCCGTCGCCGACATCGCCGAGGCGTCCGGCAGCGGGCCCTCGATCGTGGCGCCGTTCATCATCGCGAAACGGGTCGCGTTCCAGATCTTGTTGGCGAAGTTACGGGACGCCTGGACCCAGTCCTCGCCGATCGGGACGTCGACGCCCGGGTTGGCGCCCTTGGCCAGGGTGAAGCGCAGGGCGTCGGAGCCGTACTTGTCCATCCAGTCCAGCGGGTTGACCGTGTTCCCGAACGACTTCGACATCTTCTTGCCGAACTCGTCGCGGACCATGCCGTGGAACGCGATCGTGCGGAACGGCGGCTGGCCGTCCATCGCGTACAGACCGAACATCATCATCCGGGCGACCCAGAAGAACATCAGGTCGTAGCCGGTGACCAGGACGGAGTTCGGATAGAACTTCTCCAGGTCCGGGGTCTTCTCGGGCCAGCCGAGCGTGGAGAACGGCCACAGGCCGGACGAGAACCACGTGTCGAGGACGTCGGTGTCCTGGGTCCAGCCCTCACCCGTGGGCGTCTCGTCGTCGGGACCGACGCAGACCAGCTCGCCGTTCGGGCCGTGCCAGACGGGGATGCGGTGGCCCCACCACAACTGACGCGAGATGCACCAGTCGTTGAGGTTGTCGACCCAGTCGAAGTACCGCTGCGACATGTCGGCCGGGTGGATGTCGACCCGCCCGTCGCGGACCGCGTCGCCCGCGGCCTTGGCGAGGGTCTCGACCTTGACCCACCACTGCAGCGACAGACGCGGCTCCAGCGTCGTCTTGCAGCGCGAGCAGTGGCCGACGGAGTGGACGTACGGGCGCTTCTCGGCGACGATCCGGCCCTCGGCCCGCAGGGCGGCGACGATCGCGGAGCGCGCCTCGAAGCGGTCCAGGCCCTGGAAGGGGCCGTGGACGGTGATCACACCGCGCTCGTCGAGGACCTCGATGGACTCGAGGTCGTGGCGCTGGCCGATGGCGAAGTCGTTCGGGTCGTGGGCGGGGGTCACCTTGACGGCGCCGGTGCCGAACTCCGGGTCGACGTGCGTGTCGGCGACGACCGGGATGGTCCGGTCCGTCAGCGGCAGCTTGATCTGCTTGCCGATCAGGTGCGCGTAGCGCTCGTCGTCGGGGTGGACGGCGACCGCGGTGTCGCCGAGCATCGTCTCCGCACGCGTGGTGGCGACGACGATGGTGTCCTCGCCCTCGCCGTACTTCATGGAGACGAGCTCGCCGTCGTCGTCCTGGTAGTCGACCTCGATGTCGGAGATGGCCGTCAGACAGCGCGGGCACCAGTTGATGATGCGCTCGGCGCGGTAGATCAGACCGTCGTCGAACATCTTCTTGAAGACCGTCTGGACCGCGCGGGAGAGACCCTCGTCCATGGTGAAGCGGTCGCGGCTCCACGCGAGGCCCTCACCGAGGCGGCGCATCTGCCCGGCGATCTGCCCGCCGGACTCGGCCTTCCACTCCCAGACGCGCTCGACGAAGGCCTCGCGGCCCAGGTCGTGGCGGGACTTGCCCTCCTTGGCGAGCTCACGCTCGACGACGTTCTGGGTGGCGATGCCGGCGTGGTCCATGCCGGGCTGCCACAGCGTCTCGAAGCCCTGCATGCGCTTGCGGCGGGTGAGGGCGTCGATCAGCGTGTGCTCGAAGGCGTGGCCCAGGTGGAGCGAGCCGGTGACGTTCGGCGGCGGGATGACGATCGTGTACGCGGGCTTCTCGCTCTTCGCGTCCGCCTCGAAGTAGCCGCGCTCTACCCAGCGCTCGTACAGCGGCCCCTCTACCTCGGCCGGCGCGTACGTGGTCGGCAGTTCGGTGGTGGGCGCTGTCTGCTGCTGAGTGTTCTCGGTCACGAGGCCAGTTTAGGGGTGTCCCGGTGCTGTCCTGAAACGCTTTGGTTCGGTAACGGTGTGGGCCCCGCCGCACTGCCACCCCACCGGTTCCGCCAGGATGTTCGGTAGGCATAAACATCCTGTGAGGGGAACCTGTCGATGAGCTACAACCAGCCGGGCCCGTACGGCCAGCAGCCGCAGCAGCCCGGGCCCTACGGCCAGCAGCCGGGCCCCTACGGGCAGCAGCCGCAGCAGCCCGGGCCCTACGGCCAGCAGCCCGGTTACGGCTACCCCCAGCAGGCCCCGCAGGGCGTCCCGCCGCAGCAGCCGCCGTACGGCTACCCGCAGCAGCCCCAGCAGCCCGGCCCGTACGGCCAGCAGCCCCCCTACGGCGCCCCCCAGGGCCCCGGCGGCTACGTCCCGCACCCGCCGGCCCCGAAGAAGTCGAAGGCGGGCTGGATCATCGGCGCGGTCGCGGTGGTGGCGGCGATCGGCGTGGGCGCGTACTTCGTGCTGGGCGGCAGCGGGAACAGTGCCGTGGCCGACGACACCAAGGGGTACAAGATCACCCCGGCGGCGACGATCGGCGAATACAAGAAGGAGGGCGCCGGCAAGACCGGCGACCTGACCCCCGAGCAGAAGATCGCCGCCGACGCGATGGGCATCAAGAACCCGCAGCAGGCGCAGGCCTCGTACAAGGCCGGCGACGCGACCGATCCCCTCAAGGGCAAGAACATGAGCCTGAACGGGATGTGGGGTGAGGTCGCCGATCCGGAGAAGGCGATCGACGCCGCGTTCGCGAACTACGGGAAGAACCAGGGCAGCAAGTCCGAGGACGTCAAGGTCACCCCGGTCGGCAGCCCCGAGGACAAGACCCCGGCCGGGTTCGAGGGCGCGCTGATGAAGTGCCAGAACCTCACCCTCGAGAGCACCAAGGCGCAGACCACCCCGGGCCCGAAGTCGTTCACGGTGCCCACGTGCATCTGGGCGGACTACGGCACCGTGGGCGTCGTCAACGCGCTCGACCCGTCGACGATGCTGACCGGCGGCCAGGGCTTCACCCTCGACCAGGTCGCCGAGCTGACGGCCCAGCAGTACAAGGCCTCGCGCAGCAAGGCCTGACATCGGCTCCGTGCGGGCCCAGCCGACCAGAGGCCCGGCTGGGCCCGCACGAGAAGATCGACCCGGAGCAGGCCGAGGATCACAGAGAACCGGCCAAAACCCCGGCTGTGCCTGGTGCCGCACTCCCCGTTCCTGCTCCCCTGAGGTAGATCGAACACTCGTTCCCTACCTCAGGAGCATTCATGGCCCGCGCGAACCTCCGGCGGCTGGTCACCGGCCTCGTTCTCACCGGAGCGGCGATCGCAGCCCCTCTGGCGACCGCGGCACCCGCGTCAGCGACGCAGAGCAGCTGCATCATCCACATGTCCGACCTCGGCTACGTCATCGGCCCGAAGGTGCGGTCGGCCTGCGGTTGGCCGGCCGATCACTTCCCGATCTGGAAGCCCAGCCCCGCCTGCATGGGGATACTCTCCGACATCGGGGTCAGCAACTGGCAGCACCGCTACAGCGCGTGCATGCGGGCGTGACACCTACGTGAACGAAAGGGGCGCCCCGCCGGTCGGCGGGGCGCCCCTTTCATGTCCGTGCGGCTCAGGCCGACTTCTCGTGCCTGCCGTCGTTCTTCACGATCCGCGGGACCAGCGTCGGGTTCACGTTGTTGCGGACGACGTCCGCCGTGATGACCACGCGGGCCACGTCCTTGCGGGACGGGACCTCGTACATCACCGACTGGAGGACCTCCTCCATGATGGCCCGCAGGCCTCGCGCGCCGGTGCCGCGGAGGATCGCCTGGTCGGCGATGGCCTCCAGGGCCGGGCGGTCGAAGTCCAGCTCCACGCCGTCGAGTTCGAAGAGGCGCTGGTACTGCTTCACCAGGGCGTTCCGCGGCTCGACCAGGATCTGGAGGAGTGCCTCGCGGTCCAGGTTGTGGACGGAGGTGAGGACAGGGAGGCGGCCGATGAACTCGGGGATCATCCCGAACTTCACCAGGTCCTCCGGCATGACCTCCTGGAACTGGTCGCTCGCCTCGATCTCGCGCTTGGAGCGGATGGTCGCCCCGAAGCCGATGCCCTTGGCGCCCGCCCGCGACTCGATGATCTTCTCGAGGCCGGCGAAGGCGCCGCCCACGATGAAGAGCACGTTCGTCGTGTCGATCTGGATGAACTCCTGGTGGGGGTGCTTCCGGCCGCCCTGCGGCGGCACCGAGGCCGTCGTCCCTTCCAGGATCTTCAGGAGGGCCTGCTGCACGCCCTCGCCGGAGACATCGCGGGTGATCGACGGGTTTTCGCTCTTACGGGCGACCTTGTCGATCTCGTCGATGTAGATGATCCCGGTCTCGGCCTTCTTGACGTCGTAGTCGGCCGCCTGGATCAGCTTCAGCAGGATGTTCTCGACGTCCTCGCCGACGTAGCCGGCCTCCGTCAGCGCCGTCGCGTCGGCGATGGCGAACGGAACGTTGAGCATGCGCGCCAGCGTCTGGGCCAGGAGCGTCTTGCCGGAGCCCGTGGGGCCCAGCAGCAGAATGTTGGACTTCGCCAGTTCGATGGCGTCGTCCCGCCCCGCGCCGCCGCCGTTCTCGCCGGCCTGGACGCGCTTGTAGTGGTTGTACACCGCGACCGAGAGGGCCTTCTTCGCGGGCTCCTGCCCGACGACGTACCCCTCGAGGAACTCGTAGATCTCGCGGGGCTTGGGGAGTTCCTCCCAGCGCACCTCGCTCGTCTCCGCGAGTTCTTCCTCGATGATCTCGTTGCAGAGGTCGATGCACTCGTCGCAGATGTACACACCGGGTCCCGCGATGAGCTTCTTCACCTGCTTCTGGCTCTTTCCGCAGAACGAGCACTTGAGCAGGTCGCCGCCATCACCGATGCGTGCCACGAGGTGCTTCCCCTTCGCCTGGGAGCGCCTGGTTCAGCGACTCCTGGTGCCTCATATTCGACGGTACCTTGCCGGGCCCCCCGTTCGGGCCCCCCTTGGCACGGTTCACATGGTCGGGATTCGGCCATGCGCACCGTGCCGCGGGAAGGTCGGGCGTCAGTGTGCCGCGGCGGCCGTGCTCTTACGGGTCGAGACGATCTGGTCCACGAGGCCGTACGCCAGGGCGTCCTCGGCCGTGAGGATCTTGTCGCGCTCGATGTCGTCGCGGATCTTCTCGATCGGCGTCGAGGAGTGCTTGGCCAGCATCTCCTCGAGCTGGCTGCGCATGCGCAGGATCTCGTTGGCCGCGATCTCCAGGTCGGAGAGCTGCTCACGGCCGGTGCCGCCGGACGGCTGGTGGATCAGCACGCGGGCGTTCGGCAGGGCCATCCGCTTGCCGGGGGTGCCGGCGGCGAGCAGCACGGCCGCGGCGGAGGCCGCCTGGCCCATGCAGACCGTCTGGATGTCCGGCTTCACGAACTGCATCGTGTCGTAGATCGCCGTCAGCGCGGTGAAGGAGCCACCGGGGCTGTTGATGTAGATGGAGATGTCGCGGTCCGGGTCCATCGACTCCAGGCACAGGAGCTGCGCCATGACGTCGTTGGCGGAGGCGTCGTCGATCTGCACGCCGAGGAAGATCACGCGCTCTTCGAAGAGCTTGGCGTACGGGTCGTACTCGCGGATGCCCTGCGAGGTGCGCTCGACGAAACGCGGCACGACGTAGCGGTTGTCGATCGGCGCGCCGGTGTAGAGGCCGCTGGCGGAGAGGTTGTTCTGCATCTGGGTGTTCACCGTCCTGGTGGCGTTCGGTGGGCTGGGGCTCTTGGGTGGGCGGTCGGGCTCAGGCGCCCGTGCCGCCGCCGCCCGGAACACCTGCGGCGTGCGTGATGATGTCGTCGATGAGGCCGTACTGCTTGGCCTCCTCCGTGGTGAACCAGCGGTCGCGGTCACCGTCACGGATGATCGCCTCGACGGTCTGGCCGGAGTGGTGCGCGGTGATCTCGGCCATCCGCTTCTTCGTACGGAGCAGGTACTCGGCCTGGATCTTGATGTCGGAGGCGGTTCCACCGATGCCGGCGGAGCCCTGGTGCATCAGGATGTCGGTGTTCGGCAGCGCGAAGCGCTTGCCGGGGGTGCCGGCGGTGAGCAGGAACTGGCCCATCGAGGCCGCCATGCCCATGCCGATGGTGACGACGTCGTTCGGGATGAACTGCATGGTGTCGTAGACCGCCATGCCGGCCGTCACCGAGCCGCCGGGGCTGTTGATGTACAGGTAGATGTCCTTCTCCGGCTCGGCGGCCAGGAGGAGCATCTGGGCGGTGATCTTGTTGGCGATCTCGTCGTCGACCTGCTGGCCGAGGAAGATGATCCGCTCGCCGAGCAGCCGGTTGTAGACATGGTCGCCGAGGCCGCCACCGATGGACGGCTCACCCGCGGCGTAAGGCTTCAGATTCGTCACGTATCCACCTGCTCGTCTCCGACGGCCAGGGCCGTCTCAGCGTCTCGTACCGAGGGCACTGCCCTCTCTTCATGGACCCTAACGCGCAGGTGGGACAACGCCATCCCGGTTCCCGAACTGTTCGCTGGGAGCGCAAGGTAGTTGGAGGCGCATGACCGGGTCCTCGGACGTCCGCGGGCCCGTACGCACTGGAGTGCGTACGGGCCCGTGGAGCGGGGTCCGCGCGGGGCGGAGGGCCCCTTACTTGTCCTCGGAGACCTCGGCCTCGCCGGTGACGGCCTCGACGGCCTCGGCGGCGGTCTCGACCTCGTCCTCGTCGTCGGAGAGGTCGACGACCTCACCGTTGCTGTCGAGGACCTTGGCGGCCTCGACGACGACCGCGAGGGCCTTGCCGCGGGCGACCTCGCCGACGAGCATCGGCACCTGGCCGCCCTCGGCCACGGCCTGGGCGAACTGGTCGGGGCTCATGCCGGAGGAGGCGGCACGGCGGAACAGGTGCTCGGTGAGCTCCTCGCGGGAGACGTCGAGCTTCTCCTTGTTGACGAGCTCATCGAGGATGAACTGCGTCTTGATGCCCTTCTCGGCCTGCTCCTTGGTCTCGGCCAGGAACTCCTCCTCGGTCTTGCCCTGGATCTCCAGGTACTTCGCGAGGTCGAGGCCCATCTGGCCGAGCTGGTGGTGCTCCAGGTTGTGCTTGCGGGTGTTGATCTCGTCCTCGAGAAGCTTCTCGGGCATCGGGACCTCGACCAGCTTGAGGAGCTCGTCGAGGACGCGCTCCTGGGCCTGGGTGGCCTGGTCGAACTGCTTCATGTTCTCGAGGCGCTTGCGGCTGTCGGCCTTGAGCTCGTCGAGGGTGTCGAACTCCGACGCCATCTGCGCGAACTCGTCGTCGAGCTCGGGGAGCTCACGGGCGGAGACGGTGGTGACCTTGACGGTGACCTCCGCGTCCTTGCCCTCGGCGGAGCCGCCCTTCAGCTGCGAGGTGAAGGTGGCCTCGCCACCGGCCTCCAGGCCCTTGACGGCCTCGTCGATGCCGTCGAGCAGCTCGCCCGAACCGATGGTGTACGAGACGTCGCTCGCCACACCGTCGGGCAGGACCTCGCCGTCGACCTTGGCCTCGAGGTCGATGGTGACGACGTCGCCGTCCTGGGCGGCGCGCTCGACCGCGGAGGTCGAGGCGAAGCGCTCGCGGAGCTGCTCCACGGACTTCTCGACGTCCTCGTCGGTGACCTCGACCGCGTCGACGGTGACCTCGATGCCGGAGTAGTCCGGGATCTCGAGCGTCGGGCGGATGTCGACCTCGGCGGTGAAGGCCAGCAGCTCGCCGTCCTTCAGCTCGGTGATGTCGACCTCGGGCTGGCCGAGCGGGTTGACCTCGGCCTCGTTGACGGCCTCGGTGTAGAACTTCGGGAGCGCGTCGTTGACGGCCTCTTCCAGCACGGCGCCGCGGCCGAACCGCTGGTCGATCACGCGAGCCGGGATCTTGCCCTTACGGAAGCCCTTGACCGTGACCTGCTGGTTGATCTTCTTGTACGCCGCGTCGAGGCTGTCCTTGAGCTCCTCGAAGGGCACCTCGACAGTGAGCCGAACCCGGGTCGGGTTCAGGGTCTCCACGGCGCTCTTCACGGTTCGGTCTCCTTGTGGCTGATTCCTGGAATCCACCGGCGCCGCGTGTGGCGGTTCCGGTGGCTCGGCCCGGTCAGAAAGACACACGGGCACGCAGCTTGCATAGTAACCGCAAGCGGGATGACGCCCACAACGTGATCAAGAGCGCGCGAGCTGCCGCGCGTGATCGTCATGGTCGGGGTGGCGGGATTTGAACCCACGGCCTTCCGCTCCCAAAGCGGACGCGCTACCAAGCTGCGCCACACCCCGTCGGTGCGACACGTAGGGTACATGGACGGAGACTGTGCGGCGCCCCCTGATTTCGGGGTGTGCGCGGAGGGCCCCGGAACCGCTACCATGCTCTTCGTGCCGCGGTCCTCGTGACCTGCGGCGCGATGCTGTGCGGGTGTAGCTCAATGGTAGAGCACTAGTCTTCCAAACTAGCTACGCGGGTTCGATTCCCGTCACCCGCTCCATGTACCCGGGGCCGGTCAGGAGTTGTCTTCTCCTGACCGGCCCCGAGGCGTTTCACGGGGTGTCCCCGGACCGTGCGAGATGCCGGGTCGGACGGACGGCCGCAGACTGGGCTGAGATCACGCCCCGTCCTTCTCCGCACCGGAGGCCGTCCATGAAGGACCTGAAGTTCGAGCAGAAGCGCTCGCTGTCCCGCGCCGAGGCGGCGGACCAGCTGACCGCACTCGCGGCCGCCCTGCGGCAGGGCGGGGAGGCCGAGCTGGAGCTGGGGGCGGGGACCCTGAGCCTGCGCATCCCCGACGAGCTCCGCTGCGAGCTGGAATTCGAGGTGTCGGACGGGGAGATCGAGCTGGAGATCGAGTTCACGTGGCCGACGGGCCGCGCGCGGAAGAGCGCGCCCGCGAAGGCGGCCGAGCCGGCGAAGGCCTCGGCGGCGAAGAGCACGACGGCGAACGCCTCGGCGGCGAAGGCCAGACCGGCGAGGGCCGCGAAGAAGACCGCGGCGGCCGGATCGGCGACGCCGGCGAAGCGGGCGTCGCGCAAGGCGGCGGCCGGGCCCGCCCCGGCCTCCGGTGGCGGCCGGCGGACGAAGCAAGCGGCGGCGAAGCCCGAGGCGACCGCCTCGGCCGCCGCCTCCTCCTGACAGTCGCCTCGGAGCGGCCCCGGTGTCCGCCGCTCAGGGCCGTCCCGGGGCCCGCCTCAGAACTTGATCGAGGCGACCGTCTGCGTTATCGAGTCCAGGAAGCG
The DNA here is from genome assembly GCF_001905825.1 of Streptomyces sp. CB02009. GTDB lineage: Bacteria > Actinomycetota > Actinomycetes > Streptomycetales > Streptomycetaceae > Streptomyces. Next base: position 389,580 of record NZ_LIVV01000007.1, on the reverse strand, counting down.
CTGGATGTCGTCGGCCATGCCGGTGGAGGCGAGGAAGAAGCCGAAGAGGACCGCGACCACGGCGGGGCCGCCCTTGAGGTTCCCCCCGCGGATCAGCACCACCAGGATGATTGCCAACAGCAACACCACAGACAGTGAAATGGCCACAACTGATCACACCCTCGGTCGGTCCCGCCTTGCCCACCAGGGAGCCCGTGTCCCGGAACACCCCCCGCTGCCTCCATCGTGCCACCAACCCCCCTGCCCCCGCTGCCTGGTGACGAATCGTCGTGGACAAGATCACGTCGCCCGGCGGACGCGGGTCAGGCGCGGCGGGAGATCAGCAGCAGGGCCCGGTCGTCGTTGACGTCCTTGGCGACGGCCTCGATCAGGTCCCAGGCGACGCCGTCGAAGCCTTCCACGACGCAGCGGTCGGCCTCGCCGGTGAGGCGGTCGATGCCCTCGGCGATGTCCCGGTCGGCGGCCTCGACGAGGCCGTCGGTGAAGAGCATGAGGACGTCGCCGGGGCGCAGGGTCCCCTTGTCCGGGTGGAACTCGGCGCCGTCGTAGACGCCGAGCAGCGGGCCGTCGGCGGCCTTCTCCTCCCAGCGTCCGCTGCCCGCGTGCAGCTGGAGGGCGGGCAGGTGGCCGGCGGAGAAGAGCTCGTAGTCGCCGGACTCCAGGTCGAGGACGAGGTGGATGGAGGTGGCGAAGCCCTCGTCCCAGTTCTGCCGGAGCAGATAGCCGTTGGCCGCGGGCAGGAAGCCGTGCGGCGGGAGCGAGCCGAGGAGTCCGCCGAAGGCGCCGGAGAGCAGCAGGGAGCGGGAGGCCGCGTCCATGCCCTTGCCGGAGACGTCGGTGAGGACGACCTCGAGGGTCCGGCCGCCGTGGGTGCGGGCGGCGACGACGAAGTCGCCGGAGAACGACTGGCCGCCGGCCGGGCGCAGGGCCATCTCGCGGTGCCAGCCCTGCGGGAGCCGCGGCAGGGCGCTCTGGACGCGGATGCGCTCGCGCAGGTCGAAGAGCATGGTGCCGCCGCGCCGCCAGGGCACTCCGACCCGGGCCCGGAACTGGGCGATGAGCAGTCCGAAGAGTCCGCAGGCGGCGACGACCAGGACGGTGCCGGGGGTCACGCGCGCGGGCCCCTGGGTGTACGGGCCGAGGACGATGGACTCGACGATGAGGGCGCCGGCGGCGGCCGCGTACAGGCCGAGCAGGCTGGCGGGGCGCAGCAGCAGTCCGCCGGCGACGATCGGCAGGACGAGGGCGGCGGGTGCGCACCAGACCGGGTCGAGGATCGTGCCGACGGCGATGGCCGGAATCATCAGCAGGAGTGCGGCGAAGGCGAGCCAGTCGGAGCCGTCCCCGCGGAAGTAGTCGACGCCGGATCTGCGCAGCGCGATGCGGGCCCGGCGGGCGCGTCGGCGCATCCGGGCCGCGTACGTCTTCACTCCGCCGCGGTGTCCCATTGGCCTGGACCCTATCCATCCCGTCCGACATCGCGCAGGGGTACCCCTGTGACAATGTGCGCGAAATCGGGTCGCCCCGGGCGGGTGCCGCTGATATCGATGGCATATGACTACTGAACTGCGGGTTCTCGACCCGACCGAGTGGGACCGCTGGTACGGGGTCCTCGAACTCGCCTTCGGGGGTGTGCCCGAGTCGCCGGAGGAGCGACAGCTGTGGCGCGACCTGACCGAGTTCGACCGTTCTCTGGGGGTTTGGGACGGTGACCTGTGTGTCGGTACGGCGGGGGCGTTCTCGTTCCGGCTGACGGTGCCGGGAGGGGCGTCGGTCCCGGTCGGCGGGGTGACGATGGTGAGCGTGGCCGGCACGCACCGGCGGCGCGGGATCCTGACGTCGATGATGCGGCGGCAGCTGGACGACCTGCGGGCGGCGGGCGAGTCGATCGCGGTGCTCACGGCCTCGGAGCCGGAGATCTACGGGCGGTTCGGGTACGGCGTCACCGCGTACACGGCGCGGGCGACGATCGACACGACGCGGGTGCGGCTCACGGTGCCGGAGGGCACGGACGAGGTGCGGCTGCGGCTGGCCGATCCCACCGAGTCCGCGGCGGCGTGCGAGGCCGTGTACGCGCGTCTCGTGCCCAGCAGGCCGGGGATGCTCGCCTCGATGCCCGGCTGGGAGCGCCTCGCGCTGCTCGACCCGGCGGGCGACCGGGAGGGTGCGTCGCCGCGGCTCTGCGTGCTCGCCGAGCGGGACGGGGAGGTCGTGGGGTACGCCCATTACGCGATCAAGCCCGACTGGTCGTTCACGGGGTCGGCGGGGGCGGTGATCGTGCACCGGCTGTTCGGTCTCGACCCGGCGGCGGAGGCGTCGCTGTGGCGGTTCCTCTGCTCGGTGGACCTGACCTCGGAGGTACGGATCCTCAGCCGGCCGGTGGACGACGGCTGGCAGCACCTGGTGAGCGACATCCGGCGCTGCGCGCCGCATCTGCGGGACGCGCTGCATCTGCGGCTGGTGGAGGTCGGGGCGGCGCTGGAGGCGCGGACGTACCAGGCGCCGGTGGACGTGGTGTTCGAGGTGGAGGACGCGTTCTGTCCGTGGAACGAGGGGCGGTGGCGGCTGGTCGGGGACCAGAAGGGCGCGACCTGTGTCCGTACCTCGGATCCGGCTGATCTGACGCTGTCCGTCAAGGAGTTGGGCGCGGCCTATCTGGGCGGGATCTCGCTGGCGTCGCTGGCGGGTGCCGGTCGGGTGCGGGAGCTGCGGGAGGGGGCGCTGGTGGAGGCGTCCGTCGCCTTCGGGTCGCCGGTCGCGCCGTGGCTGCCGCACGGGTTCTAGCCATGGCCGCCCCGCACGGGTTCTAGCCGCGGCCGCCCCGTACGGCTTCCGGCGGGGCTGTCCCGCGGGGGTTCCGGCGGGGCGCGCCCGCCGGGCCCTGTCCGCGGTCTCCCGTCCTCGCCCGCGGGGCGGACGGAAGTCCGGCGGCAGCGTTCAGTGCTGCTGGCAGCCCGGGCACCAGAAGAGGTTGCGGGCCGCGAGGTCCGCCGTGCGGATCTCCGTGGCGCAGAGGTGGCAGGGCAGGTGGGCGCGGCGGTAGACGTAGACCTCGCCGCCGTGGTCGTCCACGCGCGGCGGGCGGCCCATCGCCTCGGGGGTGTGCTCGGGGCGGACCGTGTCGATGCGGTTCAGGCGGACGCCCTCGCGCATGAGCGCGACCAGGTCGGTCCAGAGGGCGTCCCATTCCCGGCGCGTCAGGTCCTTGCCCGCGCGGTAGGGGTCGATGCCGTGCCGGAAGAGGACCTCGGCGCGGTAGACGTTGCCGACGCCGGCGATGACCTTCTGGTCCATGAGCAGCGCGGCGATCGTGGTGCGGGACTTCGCGACGCGGCGCCAGGCCCGGTCGGGGTCGTCGCCGTCGCGGAGCGGGTCGGGGCCGAGGCGGTCGTGTATCGCCCGCTTCTCGGCGTCGGTGATCAGCGCGCAGGTGGTGGGGCCGCGGAGGTCGACGTACGACTCGGGGTTCGCGAGGCGCAGCCGGACCGTGTCGGTGGGCGGCGGGGCCGGGGCGTCCCCGAAGGCCACCTTGCCGAAGAGGCCCAGGTGGATGTGGACCCAGCCCATGCCGGTGAAGCCGAGGAAGAGGTGCTTGCCGTGGGCCTCGGTGGTGTCGAGCACGGTGCCGTCGAGCAGCGCGGCGGAGTCCGTGAACTTGCCCTGCGGGCTGGTCACCCGCACGGACCGGCCGCCGAACCGTTCCCGGTGGTCGGCGGCCAGTCGGTGGATCGTGTGCCCCTCGGGCATCAGGCGGTCGGCTCCTGCGGGTGGTGGGCCGGGATCGGGGGGAGCTCGCCGGTGTTCTCGTAGGCGGTGAGCATGTCGATCCGGCGGGTGTGACGCTCGTCACCGGAGTACGGGGTGCTGAGGAAGATCTCGACGAACTTGGTCGCCTCTTCCTGCGTGTGCATCCGGCCGCCGACGGAGATCACGTTGGCGTTGTTGTGCTCGCGGCCGAGGGCGGCGGTCTGCTCGCTCCAGGCGAGGGCGGCGCGCACCCCCTTCACCTTGTTCGCGGCGATCTGCTCACCGTTGCCCGAGCCGCCGATGACGATGCCCAGGCTGTCCGGGTCCGCGGCCGTCTTCTCGGCGGCGCGCAGGCAGAACGGCGGGTAGTCGTCGAGGGCGTCGTAGATGTGGGGACCGCAGTCGACGGGCTCGTGGCCGTGTGCCGTGAGCCACTCGACGAGGTGGTTCTTGAGTTCAAAGCCGGCGTGGTCGGAACCGATGTAGACGCGCATGAAACCGAGTGTGGCATGTCCGGGGCCGGGTAGCAGGCAGCGGGGTCGGGACCTTCATCCGCCCTGGTACGGACCTTCGACTCTCGCGAAGTGGTCCACACAACGATCCGGAATGAGGTCTTCCGATCAGACCCGTTCCCGGTGTTCAATGCACGGGCTCGCGATCCGAGCGACCCCCACACGCAAGGAAGCGTCCATGAACACGCAACCGACCCTGACGAAGGACGGCGAGGAGACCGGTACCCCCGGGACACCGGACTCCTCCGACGGTCTCAAGGCCGGTCTCAAGAACCGCCACCTGTCGATGATCGCCATCGGCGGCGTCATCGGTGCCGGTCTCTTCGTCGGCTCCGGCTCCGGCATCGCCGCCGCCGGTCCCGCGATCCTGCTCTCGTACGCTCTCGTCGGCGCCATGGTCGTCTTCGTGATGCGGATGCTCGGCGAGATGGCCGCCGCCCGGCCGTCCTCCGGCTCCTTCTCCGCCTACGCCGACCGCGCGCTCGGCCGCTGGGCCGGCTTCAGCATCGGCTGGCTCTACTGGTTCTTCTGGGTCGTCGTGCTCGCCGTCGAGGCGACCGCGGGCGCCAAGATCCTGGAGAGCTGGATCCCCGCCGTGCCGCAGTGGGGCTGGGCGCTCATCGTGATGGTGGTGCTCACCGCCACCAACCTCGGCTCCGTCGCCTCGTACGGCGAGTTCGAGTTCTGGTTCGCGGGCATCAAGGTCGTCGCGATCGGCGCGTTCGTCGTCATCGGCATGCTCGCCGTCTTCGGCGTGCTGCCCGGCTCGGACAACCCGGGCGCCGGATTCGCGCACCTCACCGACAGCGGGGGCTTCTTCCCGATGGGCGCGGGGGCGATCCTCACCGGTGTGCTGATGGTCGTCTTCTCCTTCATGGGCAGCGAGATCGTCACCCTGGCCGCCGGCGAGTCCGAGGACCCGCAGCGCGCCGTCACCAAGGCCACCAACAGCGTCATCTGGCGCATCGGCGTCTTCTACCTGGGCTCGATCTTCGTCGTCCTGACCCTGCTGCCGTGGAACGACAAGTCGATCACGGAGAAGGGCTCGTACGTCGCCGCCCTCGACTCCATCGGCATCGCGCACGCCGGTCAGATCATGAACGTGATCGTCCTCACCGCCGTGCTCTCCTGCCTGAACTCGGGCCTCTACACCGCCTCCCGCATGGCCTTCTCGCTCGGCCGGCGCGGTGACGCGCCCAAGGCCTTCGCCAAGGTCAACAAGCGGGGCGTGCCGGTGGCGGCGATCCTCGGCTCGGTCGTCTTCGGCTTCGTCGCGGTCTTCTTCAACTACAAGTGGCCGGACACCGTCTTCGCGTTCCTGCTGAACTCCTCCGGTGCGGTGGCGCTCTTCGTCTGGCTGGTCATCTGCGTGACCCAGCTGCGGATGCGCGGCATCATCCTGCGCGAGACGCCGGAGAAGCTCGTCGTGAGGATGTGGCTCTTCCCGTACCTGACCTGGGCGACGATCGGCATGATCGTCTTCGTCCTCGGCTACATGATCTACGACGGCGGCAGCGCGCGTGAGCAGGTCGTCCTCTCGCTCCTCGTGGCCGCGCTCGTGATCGTGATCGCCCTGGTCAAGGAGCGGTTCACGAAGGCCTCGGCGGAGGCCGCCCCGGAGCTCTCCGAGCGCGTCTAGCGCCGGGGCACCCACGCGAGAGGGCCCGTCGTTCCTCGGGGAACGACGGGCCCTCTTCCTGTGCGCCGGGGTCCCGTACGGACGGGGTGGCGGCTCAGCCCTTGCGGTCGAGCAGCTTCCACGCGGTCGGCAGGACGCCCATGGCGAGGGCAGCCTTGAGGGCGTCGCCGATGAGGAACGGGGTGAGGCCCGCCGCGACGGCCTGGCCGAGGGTCATGCCGGTGGCGAGCGCCAGGTAGGGCACGCCGACCGCGTAGACGACCGCGGAGCCCAGCACCATCGCGCCGGCCGTGCGGAGCACCGAGCGGTCCGCGCCCCGGCGGGCGAGGGCGCCGACGACGGTCGAGGCGAGCAGCATGCCGAGGACGTAGCCGAAGGACGGCATGGCGTAGCCCGAGGTGGCCTGCGCGAACCACGGCACGCCCGCCATGCCGGCGACCGCGTACAGGGCCAGGGCGAGGAAGCCGCGGCGGGCACCGAGGGCCGTGCCGACGAGCAGGGCGGCGAAGGTCTGGCCGGAGACCGGGACCGGCGAGCCGGGGACCGGGACGGAGAGCTGGGCGGCGAGGCCGGTGAGGGCGGCGCCGCCGACGACCAGCGCGATGTCGCGGGCGCGGCTCGCGGCCACGCTCCCGCTCGCGGGCAGCAGGTCGGCGAGGACGGTCCCCGCACGGAGGGGACGGACGGGGGCGGTGGCGGTGCTCATCGGTACTCCGCGGGGGTGAGGGTGGGCGGGACGCCTTGACGGTATGCCAGGAGTGAACGCTCGATCACCGTCAGCCGCCGACAAAGCGACGGTCGCGTGCTTCGTGGAGATCGAACAAACCGCGTCGATCACACGTCTCGCCACGTGACGCTTGTCACTGGGAAGTCCTGCATGGAGGTCCCTTTTGCGCCAGGGGTCGTTCACTGGAGAGACTGTGGGGTCTCCATAAACCGTCAGAGAGCACGAGCCCCCACATGCACGACTCCCTCGCCTCCGAACCGGAGCCCCTCTCCCACGGTCTGAAGCAGCGTCATCTGACGATGCTGGGCCTCGGCGGTGTGATCGGCGCCGGGCTCTTCGTCGGCTCCGGCGCGGGCATCGCCGTGGCCGGACCCGGCATCGTGGTCTCGTATCTGATCGCCGGCGCGCTCGCGATGCTGGTCATGCGGATGCTGGGCGAGATGTCGGCGGCGATGCCCGCGTCGGGGGCCTTCTCGGTGCACGCCGAGCGTGCGCTCGGCCGGTGGGCCGGCTTCTCGGTCGGCTGGCTGTACTGGTTCCTGCTCGTCGTCGTCCTCGCCGTGGAGGCCACGGGCGCGGCGCGGATCGCGAACGGCTGGGTGCCGGGGGTCCCGCAGTGGGGCTGGGTGCTGATCTTCATGGTCGTGTTCACCGTGGCCAACCTCGCGGCGGTGAAGAACTTCGGCGAGTTCGAGTTCTGGTTCGCCGCGCTCAAGGTCGGCGCGATCGTCCTCTTCCTGATCCTCGGCACGCTGGCGATCGTCGGCTGGCTGCCGGACACGGATCCGGTGGGGCTGGCGAACCTGACCGGGCAGGGCGGTTTCCTGCCCAACGGCTGGTCGGGAGTGATCTCCGGGGTCCTCGCCGTCGTCTTCGCCTTCGGCGGTCTCGAGGTCGTCACGATCGCGGCGGCCGAGTCCGACGACCCGGCGCGGAACGTGGCCCGGGCGGTGCGCAGCGCGGTCTGGCGGATCCTCCTCTTCTACGTGGGCTCGATGCTGGTCATCGTGACGCTGCTGCCCTGGACCTCGATGGAGCCGGGCGAGTCGCCGTACGTCGCCGTCCTGGACGCGATCGGGGTGCCGGCGGCGGGCCAGATCATGAACATCGTGGTGTTCGTGGCGCTGCTCTCGGCGCTCAACGCGAACCTGTACGGCTCCTCGCGGATGGTGTTCTCGCTGGCCGAGCGCGGCGAGGCCCCCAAGGGGCTGCTGCGGGTGTCCGGCGGAGGGGTGCCGCGGCGGGCGGTGCTGGCCTCGGTGGCCTTCGGCTTCGTCTCCGTGCTGCTGAATCTGAAGTGGCCGGACTCCGTCTTCCTCTACATGCTCAACGCCGTCGGCGCGGTCCTGCTCTTCGTCTGGGCGCTGATCGCGGTCTCGCAGCTGCGGCTGCGGCGCCGGATCGAGCGGGAGGCCCCGAAGACGCTGACGCTGCGGATGTGGGGCTTCCCGTGGCTGACCTGGGTGGCGCTCGCCGCGATGGGCGCGGTGCTGGTCCTGATGCTCTTCGACGACTCGGCCCGGCCGCAGGTGCTGTGGTCGGGGGCGGCGACCGGGGCGGTACTGCTGGTGGCCTGGGCCCGGGAACTGCGTACGAAGCGGGGTTAGATCTTCACCTTGTGTGAAGGTCGTGCCCGTATAGCGGACATCCGTTCCCTGTGAGCGGTGGTGGCCCACAGACTGTGGGCTCCCTCCCCCGTCTCAGCTAGTGAACAGGGCTCGCCCATGTCTCGGACCACCGCGCCCGCGCCGGCCGACCGCAAGGACGGCGCGACGGCGACCGCCGATGGCCTCGGTCACGGCCTCAAGCAGCGCCATCTCTCGATGATCGCCCTCGGCGGCGTCATCGGCGCCGGGCTCTTCGTGGGCTCCGGCGCCGGTATCGCCGCCGCCGGGCCCTCGATCGTGATCGCCTACGCGATCTCCGGCATCCTGGTGATGCTGGTGATGCGCATGCTCGGCGAGATGTCCGCGGCGAACCCGGCCTCCGGCTCGTTCTCCGTCCACGCCGAGCGGGCCCTCGGCCCCTGGGCGGGCTTCACCGCCGGCTGGGCCTTCTGGTTCCTGCTCTGCGTCGCGGTCGGCCTGGAGGGCATCGGCGCCGCGAAGATCATGACCGGCTGGTTCCCGGACAGCCCCGAGTGGGCCTGGGTCGCCCTCTTCATGCTGGTCTTCTGCGTCACCAACCTCGCGGCCGTGAAGAACTTCGGCGAGTTCGAGTTCTGGTTCGCCGCGCTCAAGGTCGGCGCGATCGTCCTCTTCCTCGGCATCGGCGTCCTCGCGATCGTCGGCGTCCTGCCCGGCACGGACTCCCCCGGCACCACGAACCTCACCGGCGACGGCGGCTTCTTCCCGCACGGCTCCGAGGGTCTGATCGTGGGCCTGCTCGCCTCCGTCTTCGCGTACGGCGGCCTGGAGACGGTCACCATCGCGGCGGCCGAGTCGGAGCACCCGGTGCAGGGCGTCGCCAAGGCGGTCCGTACGGCGATGTGGCGGATCGCGCTCTTCTACATCGGGTCGATGGCGGTCATCGTCACGCTCGTCCCGTGGGGCGACAAGGCCGTCGTCGAGAAGGGCCCGTACGTCGCGACCCTCGACCACCTGGGCATCCCGGCGGCCGGCCAGATCATGAACGTCGTCGTGCTCGTCGCCCTGCTGTCGGCGATGAACGCCAACATCTACGGCGCCTCCCGCATGGCAGGTTCGCTCGTCTCGCGCGGCCAGGGCCCGAAGGCGCTGGGCCGCACCTTCGGCGGGGTCCCCCGCCCGGCGGTGCTCGTCTCCTCCGTCTTCGGCTTCGCCTGCGTGCTGCTCAGCTACTGGCGCCCGGACGACATCTTCGTCTGGCTGCTCAACACGATCGGCGCGATCATCCTGGTCGTCTGGTTCTTCATCGCCGCCTCCCAGCTGGTGCTGCGCCGCCGCACCGAGCGCGAGGCGCCGGAGAAGCTGGTCGTGCGCATGTGGGCCTTCCCGGTGCTGACCTGGGTGGCGCTCGCCGGCATGGCGGCGATCTTCGTCCTGATGGCCCGCGAGGAGGGCACGCGGGTGCAGCTGTACTGGACGGGCGGCCTGACGCTGCTGCTCGCCGCCGTCGGCTTCGCGCGGCAGAAGCTGCGGGGGCCGGTCGCCCAGGAGTCCTGAGCCTGCCCCGCCCCGTCCCACCGCGCCCCGTCGAGCTCCCGCTCGGCGGGGCGCGGCGCTGCCTCCGGACGCGTTGGCCCGTTCGGCGGAGCACGCGGAAGCAGGACGAACGAACCAGAGGACCAGGACCGACTTAGGACCAAGGGCTGATCACCTACGAGTAGCACCTACTGTTAGCCTGCACTTGCATACAGGTTGCAATAAGAGGTCAGTCGAAGGGCTCGGTCATGGCGATCTACACACTTCCGGAGCTGCCGTACGACTACGCGGCGCTGGAGCCGGTGATCAATCCGCAGATCATCGAGCTGCACCACGACAAGCACCACGCCGCGTACGTCAAGGGCGCGAACGACACGCTGGAGCAGCTGGAGGAGGCGCGCGACAAGGACCAGTGGGGCTCGATCAACGGCCTGGAGAAGAACCTGGCCTTCCACCTCTCCGGCCACATCCTGCACTCCATCTACTGGAACAACATGAACAGCCCGAAGGACGGGGGCGGCGGCGAGCCACTGGCCGCGGACGGCGTCGGTGACCTCGCGGACGCGATCACCGAGTCCTTCGGCTCCTTCGCCAAGTTCAAGGCGCAGCTGACCAAGGCCTCCGCGACCACCCAGGGCTCCGGCTGGGGCGTCCTCGCGTACGAGCCGATCAGCGGCCGCCTGATCGTCGAGCAGGTCTACGACCACCAGGGCAACGTCGGTCAGGGCTCCGTCCCGGTCCTGGTCTTCGACGCCTGGGAGCACGCCTTCTACCTGCAGTACAAGAACCAGAAGGTGGACTTCATCGAGGCCATGTGGCAGGTCGTCAACTGGCAGGACGTCAGCAAGCGCTACCACGCCGCCAAGGCCTCCGTGCCGCTGATCTCCTTCTGAGGACCGGAGCCCGGCGGGCTCCCTCCGACGTCCCACTCGTGATCGTCTTCTCAACCTTCACGTGCGGGCGGATGAAAGAAGAACCCCCGTGATGACGTGAATCACGGGGGTTCTTCCATACGCCGGAGCGGCCACGCGGACTACGTGAAGCTGCGGACTACGTGAAGCTGGGGTCCGCCGTCCGGGTGCGCTTGATCTCGTAGAAGCCCGGCGTCGACGCCACGAGCAGGGTGCCGTCCCAGAGCCGGGCCGCCGCCTCGCCGCGCGGGGTCGGGGTGACGACGGGACCGAAGAAGGCGACCTCGTCACCGTCCGCGCCCGGCACCGCGATGACCGGGGTGCCGACGTCCTGGCCGACCTTCGCTATGCCCTCGGTGTGGGAGGCGCGCAGCTCCGCGTCGTAGGTGTCCTTGTCGGCGTACTCGACGAGGTCCTCGGGCAGGCCGGCGTCGGCCAGGGCACCGGCGATCGCCTCGCGGGTCGGGCCCTCGCCGTTGTTGTGGAAGCGGGTGCCGAGCGCGGTGTAGAGCTTGCCGACGACCTCGTCGCCGTGCAGCTGCTGGGCGGCGATCACGACGCGGACCGGGCCCCAGGCCTTGGTCTCCAGCATCTCGCGGTACTCGGCGGGGACCTCGTCGAGACGGTTCTCGTTGAGCACGGCCAGGCTCATGACCTTCCACCGCACGTCGACCGGGCGGACCTGCTCCACCTCCAGCATCCAGCGGGAGGTCATCCAGGCCCAGGGGCACAGCGGGTCGAAGTAGAAGTCGGCGGTGGTCCTGCTCTCGGACATGTCACTCCTCGGTACGGCCGTGGGGGAAGAAAGGCGGAAAGAAGACGGTGGTGCGCCGAAAGGAGGGAACCCCCGGACGCGCGGTGGCATTCCCGTGTCCCGGGTGACAGCCGCACATGGGAAGATCGGTGCTGTTTCGAACGTGCCACGAAGGAGTGACCGTGCCCGGTGAGAATCTGTCCCGCGACGAGGCCCACGAGCGGGCGGCGCTGCTGTCCGTCGACGGGTACGAGGTCGTCCTCGACCTGCGCTCGGCGGTCGGCGACTCGGCCGACGCCGTGCGCACCTTCCGCTCGGAGACGACGATCCGCTTCCGTCGCACCGGCGAGGGCACGAGCACGTTCGTGGATCTGATCGCCCCGGCCGTGACCGCGGTCACCCTCAACGGGCGCTCCCTCGACCCCGAGGCCGTCTTCGACGGCTCCCGGATCGCGCTCGACGGGCTCGCCGACGAGAACGTCCTCGTGGTGGACGCGCAGTGCGCCTACAGCCGGACCGGCGAGGGCATGCACCGCTTCGTCGACCCGGAGGACGGCGAGGTCTACCTCTACACGCAGTACGAGCCGGCCGACGCCCGCCGGGTGTACGCCACCTTCGAGCAGCCCGACCTCAAGGCCCCGCACCTCTTCGCGGTGACCGCGCCCGAGGGCTGGACGGTCTGGTCGAACGGCGCGGGCGAGCAGGACGCCGAGGGCGTGTGGCGGTTCGCCGAGACGGCGCCGATCTCCACGTACATCAGCTGTGTCGTGGCGGGCCCGTACCACTACGTCACGGACCGCTACACGCGGACGCTGGCCGACGGGACCGAGCTGGAGATCCCGCTCGGCGCGATGTGCCGCAAGGGGCTCGCCCGGCACTTCGACGCGGACGACGTCTTCCTGGTCACCAAGCAGGGCTTCGACTTCTTCCACGACAACTTCGACTACCCGTACCCCTTCGGGAAGTACGACCAGGCCTTCGTCCCCGAGTACAACCTCGGCGCGATGGAGAACCCGGGCATGGTGACCTTCCGCGAGGAGTACATCTACCGGGGCAAGGTCACGCAGGCGGCGTACGAGCGCCGGGCGAACGTCATCCTGCACGAGATGGCGCACATGTGGTTCGGCGACCTCGTCACCATGGTGTGGTGGGACGACCTGTGGCTGAAGGAGTCCTTCGCGGACTTCATGGGCTCGTTCTCGCTCGCCGAGGCGACCCGCTTCACCAACAGCTGGGTGACCTTCGCCAACAACCGCAAGGCCTGGGCGTACCGCGCCGACCAGCTGCCGTCCACGCACCCGATCACGGCCGACATCCGTGACCTGGAGGACGCCAAGCTCAACTTCGACGGCATCACCTACGCCAAGGGCGCGTCGGTGCTCAAGCAGCTCGTCGCGTACGCCGGCCGGGACGCGTTCCTGGAGGGTGCGCGCCGCTACTTCAAGCGCCACGCGTACGGGAACACCCGGCTCACGGACCTCCTCACCATCCTGGAGGAGACCTCGGGCCGTGACATGAAGGCCTGGGCGAAGTCCTGGCTCCAGACCTCCGGCGTGAACACCCTGACGCCGGCCGTCAGCCACGACGCCGAGGGCCGGATCACCGAGCTCGCGGTCCTCCAGGAGGGCGACGAGCTGCGCCCCCACCGGGCCGCGGTCGGCCTCTACCGGCTCACGGACGGGCAGCTCACCCGGTACGCGCGCGCCGAGGCCGACATCACCGGGGCCCGGACCGTCGTCGCCGACCTGGAGGGCGAGGCGAAGCCCGACCTGGTCCTCGTCAACGACGACGACCTCACCTACTGCAAGGTCCGCTTCGACGAGGACTCGCTCGCCACCCTGCGCGCGCACCTCGGCAACATCACCGACCCGCTGGCCCGCGCCCTGTGCTGGTCGGCGCTGTGGAACCAGACCCGCGACGCCCTGATGCCCGCCCGGGACTTCGTCTCCGTCGTGCTCGCCTTCGCGGGCCGCGAGACCGACATCGGCGTCCTGCAGATGGTGCACGCCTGGGGCAAGTCCGCGGTCACCCACTACGCGGCTCCCGCGTGGCGCGAGGAGGGCGGGCGGCTGCTCGCCGAGGGCGCGCTGCGCGAGCTGCGGGTCGCCGAGCCGGGCAGCGAGCACCAGCTGACCTGGGCGCGGTTCTTCGCCGCGACGGCCTCGTCCGAGGCCGACTTCCAGCTCCTCGAAGGGCTGCTCGACGGCGCGGCGAAGATCGACGGGCTCGACGTCGACCAGGAGCTGCGCTGGTCGCTGCTCTCGCCGCTCGCCGCGCACGGCCGCGCGGACGAGGCGCGGATCGGCGAGGAGCTGACCCGGGACGACACGGCGACGGGCAAGCGCCACCAGGTCCGGCTGCTGGCCTCGCGGCCCTCGGCCGCCGTCAAGGCGCAGGCCTGGGCCCAGGTCGTCGAGTCGGACACCCTGTCGAACGCGCTCGTCGAGGCGACCATCGCGGGCTTCGTCCAGCCCTCGCAGCGCGAACTGATCGCCCCCTACGCGGAGAAGTACTTCGCGGTGATCGAGCGGCTGTGGGCCGAGCGGTCGATCCAGATCGGCATGGACGTCGTCCGGGGCCTGTTCCCGGGGCTCCAGGACGACGAGGCGACGCTGGCCGCGACGGACACCTGGCTGTCGGCGCACGAGTCGGCCGCCCCGGCCCTGCGCCGGCTGGTCCTGGAGTCGCGGGACGACCTGGCGCGGGCGCTGCGGGCGCAGGACTGCGACCGCCTGGCGGGCTGACGCCCCCGGCCGGCGGCGGTGGGGGTCGCGGACTTCGGTCCGCGGCCCCCACCGGGCTTTCCGGGCACGGCCCGGACGGACCGGGCCAGGTCGAAGCGGATCGGGGCGCGCCCCTCATCGGCACTCGAACGCGCGTACTTTAGGACGGGGTTGTCCCTAATTGTCGACGAGCGTGTAACAGGGGTTAGGGCGGCCTTCGGGAGCGGAAGACCCCCGGCATGAACCACAACACCCCCATCACCCCCCGCCCCCTCCCCCTCTCCCCCCACACCGGCCAGGCGCAACGCCTGGCGTCCGCCGACCAGTTGAGGGCCCAGGGCATTCCCGCCGGCGAGGTCGCCGCGCACTGCCGGCCGGGGGCCTGGCAGCAGCTCCTCCCCGGCGTCTTCCTGCTCCAGCCGGGGCAGCCCACCAGCGAGGACCGGCTCCACGCCGCGCTGCTCTACGCCCGCAGGACCGGGGCCGTGCCCCAGCAGGGCCCCGACCCGATGATCACCGGACTCGCCGCACTGGCCCTGCACCGCTTCTCCGCCGCTCCCCCGCTCACCGCCCTGGAGCGGATCGACGTCCTGGTCCCCCGGACCCGGCGGCTGCGTTCCACCGGCTGGGTGCGGGTGGTGCGCGCCCTGGAGTCCCCTGAGCCGGTGGAGCTGACGGGCGTGCCCGTCGCCCCGGTCGCCCGCGCCGTCGCCGACGCGGTGTCCGGGCTCTCGGACGCGGAGGCCGTACGCCGGCTGCTCACCGAGGCGGTACGCGGTGGCCACTGCGAACCGGGTGCGGTGGTGCGCGAGTTGAACCAGGCCCGGCTCCTCACCCGGCCGCACGTAGTGGACGCGGTGGACGCGCTGCTCGCCGAGGGGCGCTCGCTCTCCGAGGAGCGGCTGTACGAGATGGTGCGGGAGTTCGCCCTGCCGGACCCGGTGTGGAACGTGGACCTGCGGCTGCCGGGCGGCCCGCACCTGGGCGGGGTGGACGCCTACTGGCCCGACCAGGCCGTCGCCGTCGAGCTGGACACCCGGGCGCCGCGGCAGGACGAGGACGCGCTGTGGTCCGAGTACACCCGCAAGCGGGAGCACCTGGAGCGGCTCGGCATCACGGTCGTCCACCTCACCCCGCGCAAGCTGCGCGAGGCGATGGAGCAGCAGGCCACCGTGGTGCGTACGGCCCTGATGGCCGCGCCCGACCGGCCGCCTGCCGCGTATGTCGTCGTCCTGCCGCGGTGAGGGGTCAGCGCGGGGGCGTGACGCCGCAGAACTCGGCCTCCAGGACGCTGCCGCTGTCGCCCGTCCAGTCGGCGTTGAAGTTCAGCGCGAGGGAGTGCCCGCCGTCACGGGTGGCCTGGGCCTCGGAGGAGGAACCGTGGATGCCGCCGCCGTGACCCCAGATCTCCTTGCCGCAGCTGAGCTTCTGCCTCATGAGCCCGAGTCCGTATCCCACGCCGGGGAGCTCGGGGGACACCGCGACGGTGGTGGTCATCTCCTTCATCTCGGCCCTGGGGAGCAGCCGGCCCTTGAGCAGGGCGCGGTAGAAGGTCTGCAGGTCGTTGGAGTCGGAGATCATCTCGCCGGCGGCGTAGGCGATGGTGGGGCTCAGCCGGCTGACGTCGTGGACCGGTGCGTCCGGGGCCTCGGAGAGCGTGGAATAGGCGGGGGAGCTCGGCTTCGGCATCCGCACGTCGGTGCCGGGGACGCTCGTGGCGCGGAGCTTGAGCGGCTTGATGATGCGGTTCTCGACGGCCTTGCCGTAGGGGCGGCCGGTGACCTTCTCGATGACCATCCCGGCGAGGACGTAGTTGGTGTTGGAGTAGTTCCAGTCGGTGCCGGGGGCGAAGTCCGGCGCGTGGGTCATCGCGATGTCGACGAGCTGGCGCGGGGTCCAGCGGTCGTAGCGGTGCTCCAGGAAGCCGGGGCCGAAGATCTTCTCCTGGAAGCCGGGGTCGGAGGTGACGCTGTAGACGCCGCTGGTGTGGTTGAGCAGCTGGCGGACGGTGATCCTGCGGCCGTCGTGGCCGTTGCCCCGGACGACTCCGGGCAGCCACTTCTCGACCGGGTCGTCGAGGTCGAGCCGGCCCTCCGCCTGGAGCTGGAGGAGGACGGTGGCGACGAAGGTCTTGGTGATGGAGCCGACGCGGTAGCGGTCGTTCCCCCGGCGCTCCCCCGCGGTGCCGGTCCAGGCGCCCCGGCCGTCCCGGGCCTGGGCCACGGCCCCGGGCACACCGGCGTCGACGGCGGCCTGGAGCGCCGCCCGGGTGGCGGTGTGGTCGGAGGCCGCGGGCGCGTCCGCCGCCAGGGCCGGGGTGGCGAGTGCCGTGCCGGTGAGTCCGGCGACCAGGACGGCGGCGAGGACGGTGCGGGTCGTGCGTACGGCTGGCATGCGGGCTCCCCTGGGACTCTGCTGCGGCGCGTGTGCCGCGGTCGGCGGGGAGGACTTCGAGGGCTGCGGGACGGTTGAGCGGGTGTGCGCCGGTTGAGCGGTTTTCGGCCGATCCTCGACCGGGCGGTCGGTGCTCAGCTGCCCGACGGGTCGGCGAGCCGGGAGCGGCCGACCGGGGGCCGCTCGCGCCACAGGTCGAGGCCGATGTCGACCAGGCCGACGCGGGCCAGTCCGGGCACGGCGTCGAGCGGGTGCCAGGCGGCGAGGTCGGTGGAACCGTCGGTCTCGTTGCGCAGCGCGCCGCCGGTGATCCGGGCCTCGTAGACGATCCGCAGGCCCTGGAAGTCGCCGGGCCTCCCGAGGCGGCGCAGCCAGCCGCGGCGGATGGAGTCGATGCCGAGGAGGGCGGTGGGCTCGGCGAGATACCCCGTCTCCTCCTCCACCTCGCGGACCACGGTGTCCACGGGCTCCTCCCCGTGGTCCATGCCGCCGCCCGGCAGCGTCCAGCGCCTGGTGCCGTCGCCCGCCACCCAGCGGGCCAGCAGCACCTGCCCGTCCCGTACGCACACGGCGTAGGCCGCCACTCTCAAGTCCTTCTGCATGGAAGGAGGTTAGAACCAGTACGCGGGGTACGTCCGGCCGGTGGCGCGGGCGGCTCCGAGACCGACGGCGACGAGGAGGAGGCAGGCGAGCGCGAGAAGGCCGAGAAACGACCAGAAGGGCGGGGCCGCGAGGGCGACGATCACGGCGGTGGCGGCGGCGGGCGAGTGCGGGGTGCGGGCCAGCGACATGACGCCCAGGGCGAGGCCTCCCGCGACGGCGGCGCTCCAGAGTCCCGGCCCGGCCACGGTCAGGACGGCGAAGCCGGTGAGGGCGGAGAGCAGCTGGCCGCCGAGGACCGAGCGCGGCTGGGACAGCGGCAGATCGGGCGCGCCGGCGACCAGGGCCATGCTCGCGGCGAGCGGCGGGATGAGCAGGGGCCGGTCGAGCACGGTCCCGACGACGACGAGCAGCAGCAGCGCGGCGACGCTTCCGGCGGTGGAGAGGAGGAGGACGCGGGGCCGGGGGCGCGGGGGCGGGCCGGGGCGCCGGGGTGCGGCGGCGGCCGCCGGAACCGCGGAGGGGGCGGTTCCGGCGACGGCCGTCGCGGGGGCGGGGGCCGAGCCGGAGACGGAGCCGGAGCCGGAGCCGGGGCCGGAGCCGGGGCTCGTGGGCAGGGTGGTGTCGGGGGCCGGGGTGGTGGTCACGGAGCGGTCCTCGGGGTGGGGTCGGCGGGTGGGCACGGGCGTGGGCGTACGGGAGCGGTGCGGGCGGGCCGGCCGTCGTCAGGCCGCGGCCGGGTTGGCCGGGGAGTACTCCGGCGGCGACCAGCGCAGCGGGCTGCCGGCCGGGGTCTCGGCCGTGTGCTCGACGCGGAAGCGGGTGACGCGCCCCTCGGGGCCGTACTCGGTGTGGGCGAGGCCGCTGAGCTGCAGGGTCGCCCCGGTCTCCCAGTCGAGGAAGAGCAGCCCCGCGCGGCCGTCCGACTCGAGGTTCCCCAGGGTCAGGAACATCGCGTTGCCCGGGTAGTCGCGCCAGCTGAGCTCCCGGGGCGCGTCGGCCCGGACGAACCCGGGGTTGCCCCCGCGATGGCTGGTGTCGACCCCGTCGGACGCGACGCTGGCCACGAAGAAGGTGTCCGCCGCCCGGACCCGGCGCAGTTGGGCGGGGGTGAGCTCCGCGCCGTACCGGACGGCGCCGGTCCCGGGGGCGGTGGGATCGGAGCCGTACCACTCCCTCTTCTGGAGGTACTTGGGGCAGTTGGAGAAGACCTGCTCGGCCTCGATCGTGAAGCCGCGCGCGCTGGGGCGGGCGGTGCCGTTGAGGCGCATGCGGCGGCGGGTGCGGGGGTCGAGGGCGAGGGTGCCGACCGGGGTGCCGTCGGGGGTGATCGCCTCGGCGAGCGGGTCGTACGCGGGGACGCCGCCGGCGACGGAGACGGTGTGCGGGCCGGTGGCGCGGGTGAAGCCGGGCGCGCCGGTGAGGAGGCTCGCCCAGACGTGGCCGCCCCGGTCCGCCGCGCCGATCATCAGCATCGGCTGGGCCTCCAGGAAGGCGGCGGCGACGGGGCGGATGCCGGGACGGATGGAGGGGGCGATGTGGGCGGCCAGGTCCTGGACGCCCACGCGGGCCTGGACGTTGATCGAGCCCTGGTGGTAGGCGGTCACGGGGTCCTCCGGGGTGCGGGTCGCTGGGGGTGCGGGTCCGGCCCCTGGCGCGGGGGCGCGTTCATGGTTGTGCCCACCCGTTCCGCCCTACGGAACGATTGCCCACAACCTGGTATCTGTTAGAAGAAGCCGCAGGTCGGGGCCGTTTCGCTGGGGGCTTCCGCGCCCTCCGCGCCCTTCGGGACCGAGATCTCCAGGCGGGTGCCGTCCGGGTCGTGGAAGAAGATGCCGCCCGAGGCCGCGCCCTCGCGGTGGGCCACCACGCCCTCGTACGCGAAGGTCGCGCCCCGGGCGAGCAGCGCGGCCTCGGCGGCGCGGACGTGGTCGAGGGACTCGGCCTCGAAGGCGAGGTGGTGGAGGCCCGCGCGGCCCGGCGCGTAGGCCTCGCCCGCCTGCTGCCAGAGGGTGAGGACCAGGCTGCCGTCCCGGCCGAGGAAGGCGAAGCGGCTGTCCCCCTCCTCGCCCTCGCCGAGCGTCTCGAAGCCGAGGACCTCTCCGTAGAAGGTGAGGGAGCGGTCCAGGTCGGTGACGTTGAGGCCGACGTGGTGGGTGGTGAGCGTGCCGATCGCGGTCATGGCGGATCCGTCCGTCGCGGAGGTGGCCGGCCCCTCCTGGGGCTAACCTTTCAATTTGACTTTAAAGGTTATACGCGAGGAACGTCAACCGCTCACGTACTCTTGAGGGGTTAGTTCACCGAGGAGGGTTCCCGTCATGACCGCGATCGACCCACGGCCGCTCGTCGGCGAGCCCGTCTCCCTCGATCTGCTCAACACCCGCTGGAACGACGAGGGCGTCCGGCAGGACCTGCTCGCCGGGGTCGACGGGCTCGCCGTCTGGCTCGCCGCCAACGGGCTCGACGAGCGGTTCACCGCCGACGCCACCACCCTGCGCCACACCCTCACCGCCCGGGACGCCCTCACCGCGCTCGTCGACCGCCCCGGCGACCCCGCCGCCACCGCCCGCGTCGACACCGTCCTCGGCCACGGCCGCATCCGGGCCACGCTCACCGCCGAGGGCCCCGGTGAGCGACCCGAGTTCGCGGACCCCGCCTGGGGCCCCGGCTGGACCGCCGCCCGCGACTACCTCGACCTGCTGCGCACCGCCCCCGACCGGATCCGGGCCTGCGCCCACGAGGCCTGCATCCTGCACTTCTTCGACACCTCGCGGAACGGCACCCGCCGCTGGTGCTCGATGGCCGTCTGCGGCAACCGGGCCAAGGCCTCCCGCCACTACGCCCGCACGAAGGAGAGCTGACCCTCTTCCGTCCCGTCCCTTGGACAATGGATTGGACAAGGCGACCCGGGACATACGCATCATGGACCGGCAGCAACCTGCACATACGTACGGAGGAGTCCCCGTGAAGGTCGGAATCGTCGGAGCCACCGGTCAGGTCGGCACAGTCATGCGCAGCATCCTGGCCGAGCGGAGCTTCCCCCTCGACGAGCTGCGGCTCTTCGCCTCCGCCCGCTCCGCCGGCACCGTCGTGGACGGCGTCACGGTCGAGGACGCCTCCACCGCCGACTACACCGGCCTGGACATCGTCCTCTTCTCCGCCGGCGGCGCCACCTCCCGCGCCCTCGCCGAGAAGGTCGCCTCCCAGGGCGCCGTTGTGATCGACAACTCCTCCGCCTGGCGCGGCGACCCCGAGGTCCCGCTGGTGGTCTCCGAGGTCAACGCGCACGCGATCAAGGACCGCCCCAAGGGCATCATCGCCAACCCGAACTGCACCACGATGGCCGCGATGCCGGTCCTCAAGCCCCTCCACCAGGAGGCCGGCCTCACCGGGCTGATCGCCACCACCTACCAGGCCGTCTCCGGCTCGGGCGTGGCCGGCGTCGCCGAGCTCCGCACCCAGGCGTGCGCCGTGGCCGAGACCGCCGACCAGCTGGCCTTCGACGGCGAGGCCGTCGCGTTCCCCGAGCCCGCCGTCTACAAGCGCCCGATCGCGTTCAACGTGGTCCCGCTCGCCGGCTCCCTCGTCGACGACGGCTCCTTCGAGACCGACGAGGAGCAGAAGCTCCGCAACGAGTCCCGCAAGATCCTGGAGATCCCCGGCCTCAAGGTCTCCGGCACCTGCGTGCGCGTCCCGGTCTTCTCCGGCCACTCCCTCCAGGTGAACGTCCGCTTCGACCGCCCGATCAGCGTCGAGCGCGCCTACGAGCTGCTCAAGGACGCCGAGGGCGTCGAGCTCTCCGAGATCCCGACCCCGCTCCAGGCGGCCGGCAAGGACGCCTCGTACGTGGGCCGCATCCGGGTGGACGAGACCGTCGACAACGGTCTCGCGCTCTTCCTCTCCAACGACAACCTGCGCAAGGGCGCGGCGCTGAACGCCGTGCAGATCGCGGAGCTGGTCGCGGCCGAGCTCACGGGCGCCTGACACCTGAAGCGGTACGAGGGCGGCCATCCGGAGGCGGGTGGCCGCCCTCACGCGTGCGCCCGGGGACGCTCCCGTGTTCGCCCTGGGAAATGTCTCGTGCACTGCCGACACACCCCGTGGAAGGATGGGCCAAACATCACAAAACCGAGGAGTTGACCGGGTGCCTGGCACAAACCTGACCCGTGAAGAGGCTCAGCAGCGGGCAGCGCTGCTCACCGTGGACGCGTACGAGGTCGAACTGGACCTCTCCGGTGCGCAGGAGGGCGGCACCTACCGGTCCGTCACCACCGTCCGCTTCGATTCCGCCGAGGCCGGTGCCTCCACCTTCATCGACCTCGTCGCCCCCGCCGTCCACGAGGTCGTGCTGAACGGCCACTCGCTGGACGTCGCCGCCGTCTTCCGCGACTCGCGGATCGCGCTGGCCCACCTCGTCGCGGGCCGCAACGAGCTGAAGGTCGTCGCCGACTGCGCGTACACCAACACCGGCGAGGGTCTGCACCGCTTCGTCGACCCGGTCGACGACCAGGCCTATCTGTACACGCAGTTCGAGGTGCCGGACGCGCGTCGCGTCTTCGCCTCGTTCGAGCAGCCCGACCTCAAGGCGACCTTCCAGTTCACCGTGAAGGCGCCGACGGGCTGGAAGGTCATCTCCAACTCGCCGACCCCGGAGCCCAAGGACGACCTCTGGGTCTTCGAGCCGACGCCGCGGATCTCCACGTACATCACCGCGCTGATCGTGGGCCCGTACCACTCGGTGCACTCCTCGTACGAGAAGGACGGGCAGAGCGTCCCGCTCGGCATCTACTGCCGTCCGTCGCTCGCCGAGTTCCTCGACGCGGACCACATCTTCGACGTCACGCGCCAGGGCTTCGACTGGTTCCAGGAGAAGTTCGCGTACGACTACCCGTTCGCGAAGTACGACCAGCTCTTCGTGCCGGAGTTCAACGCGGGCGCGATGGAGAACGCGGGCGCGGTCACCATCCGCGACCAGTACGTCTTCCGCTCGAAGGTGACGGACGCGGCGTACGAGCGGCGCGCCGAGACCATCCTGCACGAGCTCGCCCACATGTGGTTCGGCGACCTCGTGACGATGGAGTGGTGGAACGACCTCTGGCTGAACGAGTCGTTCGCCACCTACACCTCCGTCGCCTGCCAGGCCTCGGTGGCGGGCACCCGCTGGCCCAACGCCTGGACGACCTTCGCCAACGCGGAGAAGACCTGGGCCTACCGCCAGGACCAGCTGCCGTCCACGCACCCGATCATGGCCGAGATCAACGACCTGGAGGACGTGCTCGTCAACTTCGACGGGATCACGTACGCCAAGGGCGCCTCGGTCCTGAAGCAGCTCGTCTCCTACGTCGGCCAGGACGAGTTCTTCAAGGGCGTCCAGGCCTACTTCCAGGCCCACGCCTTCGGCAACACCCGCCTCTCCGACCTCCTCGGCGCCCTGGAGGAGACCTCCGGCCGCGACCTGAAGACCTGGTCGAAGGCATGGCTGGAGACGGCCGGCATCAACATCCTCCGCCCGGAGATCGAGACCGACGAGAACGGCTCGATCACCTCCTTCGCCGTCAAGCAGGAGGCGCCCGCGCTCCCCGCCGGCGCCAAGGGCGAGGCCGTCCTGCGCCCGCACCGGATCGCGATCGGCTTCTACGACCTCGACGCGGCCGGCAAGCTGGTCCGCACCGAGCGCCTCGAACTCGACATCGAGGCCGCCGAGCTGACCGCCGTCCCGCAGCTCGTGGGCAAGGCCCGCCCGGCGGTCGTCCTGCTCAACGACGACGACCTGTCGTACGCCAAGGTCCGCCTCGACGAGGTGTCGCTGAAGAACGTCACCGCGCACCTCGGCGACTTCGCCGAGTCGCTGCCGCGCGCCCTGAGCTGGGCCTCGGCCTGGGACATGACCCGCGACGGCGAGCTGGCCACCCGCGACTACCTGGAGCTCGTGCTCTCCGGCGTCGCCAAGGAGTCCGACATCGGCGTGGTCCAGTCGCTGCAGGGCCAGGTCAAGGCCGCCCTGGAGATGTACGCGGCGCCGGAGTGGCGCGAGGCCGGGCTGGCCCGCTGGACCGAGGCCACCCTCGCGCACCTCCAGGCGTCCGCGCCCGCGAGCGACCACCAGCTGGCCTGGGCGCGCGCCTTCGCGGCGACCGCCCGCACCCCGCAGCAGCTGGACCTGCTCGCGGCCCTCCTGGAGGGCCGCGAGACGATCGAGGGCCTGGCGGTCGACACCGAGCTGCGCTGGGCGTTCGTCCAGCGGCTCGCGGCCACCGGCGTCTACGACGAGCCGGAGATCGCCGCCGAGCTGGAGCGCGACCGCACCGCGGCGGGCGAGCGCCACGCGGCCACCGCGCGCGCGGCCCGTCCGACGGAGGCGGCGAAGGCGGAGGCCTGGGCCTCGGTCGTCGAGGACGACAAGCTGGCGAACGCCGTGCAGGAGGCCGTCATCGGCGGCTTCGTGCAGGCCGACCAGCGCGAGCTGCTCGCCCCGTACACGGCGAAGTACTTCGCGTCGATCAAGGGTGTCTCGGAGACCCGCAGCCACGAGATCGTCCAGCAGATCGTGGTCGGCCTCTACCCCAGCCTCCAGGTCTCGCAGGAGACCCTGGACGCGACGGACGCCTGGATCGCCGAGCACAACCCGGCCCCGGCGCTGCGCCGTCTGGTGACGGAGAGCCGCGCGGGCGTGGAGCGCGCGCTCCGGGCCCGGGCGGCGGACGCGGCGGCGGCGAAGTAGCGCACCCGTAGCGAGGGAAGGGCCCCGGACCAGGTCGGTCCGGGGCCCTTCGGCGTATCGGCGCTCCGACGGTCCGACGCGTGCGGATCGTGGAGGACCGGACGTGAGGTCCGCCCGGCGGGCGGGCGTCGGCGCGCTGCCGCGCCGCCGGGCGGAAGTACGGGAGGGGCGTCGGCCGTGCTCAGCCGCCGAGCGCCGTGAAGCGGGCGCGCAGATCGGCCGCGCCCTGCTCCGTCAGCGCCCCGTGGAGGCGCATCCGGGCGACGCCGCCGTCGGGGAAGGCGTCGAGGCGGACGTGGGTGACGACGGCCTGGGCGGGGAGCTTGAAGCGGTGCAGGGTGTCGGGCTGGAGCTTGGTGCGGGGGATGATCTCGAACCACTCTGCGCCTCCCGAGGGATCGCCGTTGCGCCCCTGGAGGGCGATCCAGCCCGCCGAGTTGCCCTTGAGGTAGGCGGTGTCGATCTCGACGGCGCGGACGGCGCCCTGCGCGGCGAGCCGGAAGCGCACCCAGTCGTTGGTGCCGCGCACCCGGCGGCGCCGGTTCTCCCAGCCGTCGTCCATCTTGCGGGAGGTGCCCGGCAGGATGATCTGGGTCGGCGAGGAGTAGAACTTGTCGGAGGCGTCCTCGTACGAACCGCCGTTGAGCACGGAGATCAGGTCGAGGGTGCCGAGCAGCTCCAGCCACTCGGGGTCGGGCACGACCTCGCCGTGGACGCGGAGGCGGGCGATGCCGCCGTCGGGGTGCTGGCAGACCCGCAGGTGGGTCCAGCGGCGCTCGGCGGTGACGGTGAAGCCGTTCTCGGCGTGGCCCCGGACGGGGGTCTCCGGGACGAGCTCCTCCCACTTGGCGTCCAGGAGCTCCGCGGGGCTCGGCGAGCCCTCCACCGAGGTGGCCTGGATGCTCACGCGCTGCGGGTAGTTGCCGCGGAAGTGGGCGGTGTCGACGATGATCCCGCGGATCACTCCGGGGGCGCCGAGCCGGACGATCGCCCAGTCGTGGTCCTCGGGGGCGGGGAAGACGTTCTCGGCGTCGGCGCCGCGGCGGCGGCGGGTCTCCCAGCCGTCCATGATCTTGCCCTTGTGGCCGAAGTGCTCGGGGTCGAAGACGGCGCGCTCACGGACGAGGAGGTTCTCCCGCTCGGCGAAGAACTCGTCGTTCGCGGCGACGACGCCGGCGCCGAGACGGCGGTCGGCGAGGTCGACCAGCTCGGTGAACGGGAAGTCACCGGTCCGGTAGTCGGCGTACGGGTCGCCGCCGGAGTACGGGGCGGCGTCGTTGGCGTGCGGGTCCTGGTCCTGGCTCGTCTCGAAGGTCATGCGTCGACTGTGCGCCCCGGGGACCTGGTGGGTCCATCGAATGTTTTCGATGGGCGTGTTCAGTTCTGCTGAACGGTTCCGGGGCACGGCCCGGCCGGGCGGCGCCGGGGTCAGGCCTGCTGCGCGGTCTCCCGGTGGGCCGCCGCCTGCCGGAGGGCTCCCAGCACCCGCGCCACCGCCGGACCCTCCTCCGCACCGCGCCGTACCGCCGCGACGACATGGCGGCGCGGCTGGTCGGCGGCGAGGACGCGCATCACGATCCCGGCGCCGCCCCGGCGTTCCGCGGAGGCCATCCGGGGCACCAGGGCGATCCCCATCCCGGCCTCGACCATGGCGAGGATCGCCGTCCAGCCGGAGGCGCTGTGGGCCTGCTCGGGCACGAAGCCGGCGGCCTCGCAGGCGGCGGTGGTGATCTCCGACCAGGGGCCCGAGCCGCCGAAGATCCAGGGCTCGGCGGCGAGGTCGGCGAGCCGCAGGCCGGGCGCGTCGGCGTGCGGGTGCCCGGCGGGCAGGGCCACGTCGAGGGGGTCGGCGAGCAGGGGGACCCGGCTGAACTTGGGGTCGCGGGCGGAGGGCGCGTGGGCGGCGAGCGAGAGGGCCAGATCGACCTCGCCGGCCGAGAGCAGCTCGTACGCCTCCGCCGCCTCGGCCTCCCTGATCCGGACGGCGAGCCCGGGGTGGGCGCTCCGGAGCTGCCGTACGGCGGGCACGACGAGCGCGGGCACGGCCGTCGAGAACGCCGCCACCCGCACCTCTCCGGCCTCGCCCCGCAGGTAGCCGTCGAGTTCGGCGTCGGCGCGCTCCAGCTGGGCGAAGACCGCCTCCGCGTGCCGCAGGACGAGGTGGGCGGCGTCGGTGAGCCGGACGCGTCGGCCCTGGGCCTCGAGGACGGGTACGCCGAGCTGTTTGGCGAGGTTGGTGAGCTGCTGCGACACGGCCGAGGGGGTCATGAGCAGCGCCTCCGCGGTCGCGGTGACGGTGCCGCGGTCACGGAGGGTGCGGAGGATCTGGAGCTTCTTGATGTCCCACTCGGTCATGGGGCGCAACCTATCCGGACCTGCGCGGCCCGCGTGCGCCGGTCGCCGAGCTCAGGGCCACGCCGCCGAGGATGAGCGCCATGCAGGCCACGCCGAGGAGGCCGAGCCGCTCGCCGAGCAGGGCGTACGAGAGGAGGGCGACGCAGACGGGCTGGAGGTAGTAGACGATTCCGGCGCGGGCGGCGCCGACGAGGGCGACGGCCTTGTTCCAGGCGAAGAAGGCGACGGCGGAGGAGAGCACCCCGACGTAGACGAGCGGGCCGACGGTGCCGGCGGTGGGCTCGAAGCCGCCGTGGACGGCGAGGTCGGCCGCGTACGCCGGGAGCAGCATCAGGGCGCCGAGGAGGAAGGTCGCGTAGAGGAAGACGATCCCGCCGAGTCCCTCCGGCCGGCGCTTGAGCAGGGCGCTGTACGAGGCGAAGCTGAGCGCCGCGGCGAACATCCAGAGGTCGCCGGCGCCGAGCCGGGACGGCAGGGCCCCCTCGCCGACCAGGAGCAGCACGCCGGCGCAGGCGATGGCCATGCCCGTGACGCGCCGGGCCCCGAGCCGGGCGCCGCCGAGCCGCTCGTACAGCGCCATGACCACCGGTGAGGCGGCCATGATCATGCCCATGTTGCCTGCGGACGTGGTGAGTCCGGCCTGGTTGACGAGGGTGTTGTAGACGGTGATGCCGAGCAGCGAGGCGAGGGCGACGAAGGCCAGGTGCCGGCGGATCAGGTGCCGCTGCCGCCAGGTGGCGCGGGCGGCGAAGGGGGTGACGGCCAGGATCGCCACGATCCAGCGCCAGAAGGCGGCCTGGACGGGCGGGACGGTGTCGTGCAGGGCGCGGGCCGCGACGAAGCTGCCGGACCAGACGACGGTGGCGAGCAGGGCGAGGAGCACACCGAAGCCGGCGCCTCGGGCGGGCGCCGGCTTCCGGGTGGTGACGGGGGTCGGGCGACGTGCGGTGATCAGGCTCATGGGGCCTACCGTCGCACCGCCGAACCTTCCAGGTCCATCGAAACTTCCTGAGCCTTTTCTTCAGTGGAACTGAACGGTGCAGTCTCGGCGACCGGCCCGGCGGCCAGCTCGGCGGCCGTCTCGACGCCCGTCCCGGCGGCCTGTTCGGTCCGCTTCGCCGCGCGGGGGCTCAGCTGGCCCGCCAGGGTCGCGCCGAACGCGATGGCCATGCCGAGCACCTGCACGGCGCCGAGGGCCTGGCCGAGCGCCGCCCAGCCGATGATCGCGGCGGTGAGGGGCGAGAGCGGGCCGAGGAGGGTGACGGAGGAGGCGCTGAGCCGCTCGATGCCGCGGAACCAGAGGAAGTACGAGATCGCGGTGTTGCCGAAGGCGAGGTAGGCGTACCCGGCCAGGTGGGTGCCGGTCAGGGCCGGCGGGGCGCCCTCGATCAGGAAGGCGATCGGCAGGATGACCAGGCCGCCCGCGGTGAGCTGCCAGCCGGTGAGCGCGAGGGCGCCGACACCCTCGGGGCGGCCCCAGCGCTTGGTGAAGACGACGCCGGCCGACATCGACAGGGCGGAGAGCAGCCCGGCGAGCACGCCGACGGTGTCGAACGCCGCGCCCGCCTTGAGGACCACGAGGCTGACGCCGAAGGCGGCGGCGACGGCGGTGAGGAGGGTCTTCGCCGTGGGCTTCTCACCGAGGAAGAGGGCGGCGAGGCCGACGACGAACAGCGGGCCGACCGAGCCGACGACGGCGGCGACGCCTCCGGGGAGCCGGTAGGCCGCGAGGAAGAGCAGCGGGAAGAACGCGCCGATGTTGAGGGCCCCGAGGACGGCGGACTTCCACCACCAGGCGCCCCGCGGGAGCTTGCGGGTGAGCGCCAGGAGCAGGAGCCCGGCGGGCAGGGCGCGCATCAGGCCGGTGAAGAGCGGCCGGTCGGGCGGCAGGAACTCGGTGGTGACGAAGTAGGTGGAGCCCCAGGAGATCGGGGCCAGGGCGGTCAGTGCGACGACGGCTGCCTTGCGGGACATGACGGTCTCCCCCTCGCTGCGGATGCCGGTCCGGACGAGCCGGACTGGCTTGGCGGTAATTAACTTACCACTAAGCTACTTACTTGCAAGTGGCTTTCTTGCCATCGAGTCGCGGGGAAGAGGAGACTGCCCGCATGGACACGAAGACTCCTGGCCCCGGCCCCGGCCCCGCCCACGACGCCGTCGACGCCATCGCCGACCAGTGGGCGGTGGTCCGCCCCGACCTGGACACCGTGCCGATGGCCGTCTTCGGGCGGATCTACCGGCTCTCGAACGCCATGCGAAGCAGGGTGGACAAGGCGTACGCGCCCTACGGCCTGGCACTCGGGGAGTTCGACGTGCTCGCGACCCTGCGCCGCTCAGGGGAGCCGTACACGCTCTCGCCGCGTGAGCTGACGGCGACGCTGATGATCACCACCGGCGGGATGACCGGCCGACTGGACAAGCTGGAGAAGGCGGGGCTCGTCACCCGCAGCCCCGATCCGCACGACCGGCGCGGACTGCGGGTCACGCTCACCGAGCAGGGCCGGGAGCTGGTGGACCAGTCCGTCACGGCCGGTCTCGCGCAGCAGCGGGAGGCCCTGGAGGGCGCGCTCGACGAGGAGGAGGCGGCGCAGCTGGCCGGGCTGCTGCGCCGGCTGCTGGCGAGCACGGCGTAGGCACTGTCGTGTCGATCGAGAGGGGCTCGATCGACACGGCACCCCTGGCGGCCGGAGGGTTTCACGCACGCGAGGGCGCCGCACGGTACGTCGTACCGTGCGGCGCCCTCGGCGGAGCTGAGGAGGAGGCGGTCAGGCCTTCTTGGACTTGTCGAGGACCATCACCAGGCCGGTGATGACCAGGAACAGCACCAGCGGTGCGGCCACGAACAGGCCGAGGGTCTCGATGACCGACAGCTTGGGGGCCGGGTCGTCGCCGTCGTCGCGGGTGAGCGCGAGCGCGGGGGACGACATGAGCAGCATCATCAGCGTCGTACCGGCCGCGAGCGAGCCGGCGCGCAGTGCGTTCTTCTTGTCCACGGTGCAAACGTAGCGAACACCTAATCGGCCCGCGCGCCCGGGGGTGCCGTACGGGCGTCGGAGCGGGTGGTCCGGGCCTCCGGGACCGCCGTCCGCGCGTGGAGTTCGCGCAGCAGGGCGTGCGCCCGGGGCGAGGCGGCGAGGCGCTCCAGGGTCATCGGCTGCCCGTCCGCGTCCGCGAGCGGCAGCCGCCAGTTGGGGTACTCGTCCCAGGTGCCGGGCAGGTTCTGCGGTCTGCGGTCGCCCACCGCGTCCGGCAGCCAGACGCCCACCATCCGGGCCGGGGTGCCGAGCAGGAACCGGTGCACGGCCCTGATCTCGGCCTCCTCCGTCCCGGGGCCCTCCGGCAGCAGACCGAGCCGCTGGAACAGGCCCAGCCACTCGGCGGTCTCGGCCGCGTCCGCCGCCCGCTCGCGCGGCAGGTCTCCCGGGAGCATGCCGAGGCGGTGCCGCAGCAGGACATGGTCGCCGGAGAGACGGGCGGCGGTCGGCGGCAGGTCGTGGGTCGTGGCGGTGGCCACGCACTCCGCGCGCCAGTCGGCCGGGGCCAGCGGACGGCCGGAGGCCGCCCAGTCCCGCTCGAACCAGAGCACGGAGGTGCCGAACACCCCGCGCGCGGCCAGTTCCTCCCGTACCCCGGACTCGACCGTGCCGAGGTCCTCGCCGATGACGAGGGCGCCGGCCCGGTGGGCCTCCAGGACGAGGACGGCGAGCATCGCCCCTGCGTCGTAGCGGACATACGTGCCCTCGGTGGGCTCCCGGCCCTCCGGCACCCACCACAGCCGGAACAGGCCCATCACATGGTCGATGCGCAGCGCGCCCGCGTGGCGCAGGAGTTCACGCAGGAGTCCGCGGTACGGGGCGTAGCCGGCGGCGGCCAGGGCGTCGGGCCGCCAGGGCGGCAGGCCCCAGTCCTGGCCGCGGGAGTTGAAGGCGTCGGGCGGGGCGCCGACCGACATGCCGGCCGCGAAGGCGTCCTGCTGGGCCCAGGCGTCGGAGCCCTCCGGGTGGACGCCGACCGCCAGGTCGTGGACGATCCCGACCTCCATCCCGGCCTCGCGGGCGGCCGCGGCGGCGTCGGCGAGCTGCCGGTCCGTCAGCCAGGCGAGCCGGCAGTGGAAGTCGACGCGGGCGGCGAGGGCCGGGTCGTCGCGGACGGCGGCCTCCGCCGCGCGCGGGGAACGCAGTTCCTCGGGCCAGCTCCGCCAGTGGGGGCCGTGCCGCTCGGCGAGGGCCTGGTACGTGGCGTGGTCCTCGAGGGCCGGGCCGCGCGCGGCGAGGAAGTCGTGGAAGTCGGCGCGCCGGCCGGGGCCGAGCTCCACACCGCCGACGACGAGTTCGAGGGCGCGCCGCTTGACCTCCCACACGGCGTCCCGGTCGATCACCGCGCCCTTGCCGAGGACGCGGTCACGCAGCTCGGCGGCGTCGGCGAGGATCAGGTCGAGCTCCTCGCGGCGCTCGGGGCCGACCAGGGCGTACTCGGGGATCTCCTCGATCCGCAGATGGACCGGGTCGGGGAAGCGGCGCGAGGACGGGCGGTACGGGGAGGGGTCGCTCGGAGCCCCGGGCACGCCCGCGTGGAGCGGGTTGACCTGGACGAAGCCGGCGCCGTGCGTGCGGCCGGCCCAGGTGGCGAGTTCCCGCAGGTCGCCGAGGTCGCCCATGCCCCAGGAGCGGGTGGAGAGCAGCGAGTAGAGCTGGACGAGCAGCCCGTACGCGCGCCGCTCGGGGGCGGGCACGCGCGCGGGGGCGACGATCAGGGTCGCGGTGGCGGCGCGCCCGTCGGGGGCCTGCGCCTCGACCGTGTGGACGCCGAGGGGAAGGCGCTCCCAGTCCTGGCCGGTGACGACGGCGCCCTCCTCGGTGGTGACCCGGAACCGGGTGCCGGGCGGCAGGCCGGCCGGCGGGTCGGCGGGGTCCTCGCCGCGCCAGCGGACCAGGGTCGGGGGCAGCAGGCGCTCCCGGTCCGTCCGTTCGGCCGCGTCGAGGGCGGCGGCGACCGCTTCCGGCGTCGCCGCGTCCACGCCGAGCGCGCCGAGGACGGCCACCACGGTGGCGTCCGGCACGGGCACGGTGACCCCGGCGGAGGGGCTGTAGGCGGTGGCGACGCCGTGACGGGCGGCGAGACGGGCCAGGGTCACTTCACACTCCGGGGGACTCCGTGCCCGCACTTCCTGGGGCGGTGGGTTCGCTGGTGAGGGGGGCCGCCATGGTCAGGGGCGGCTCGCTGGTGAGGGGCTCGGCGTCGGGCAGCGGCGGCTCGCTGGTCAGCGGCTCGTCCGTCCTGGCCGGCTGCTCCGGAATCCGTATCCGTGCGAGGTGCGGGGCGGTCGTGGTCACGGGGGTCTCCCGATTCGTCTCGACTGGTGGGACCTGGGTAACGACTGAGGCCTACCCACCGCACCTCGTTTTACCGGCGGAAAGTGGCGAAGTGACGTCACCTCGCCGACGGATCGCCGGGCAAAGCCGACACATCGGCCACGTGCATTGACACCTCAGTGCGACGGGTGGTGGGCTCGTGACCCACTCGTTACCGAACCGGCGAGCGGCCGGCGGCCCCGGCCGAAGGGAGACCTCTGTGCACCTCGGGCACCTCGGGCGCAGCAGGCGCACCGCGACGGCCGTCGCCGCCGCCGTCATCGGCGGCCTCCTCGGCGGCGCGGTGCCGGGCTCGGCGCAGGCGGTCCCGGGGACGGCTCCGAACGAGCGCCCGAAGGCCGCGCCGTTCACCCCGACAGCGCCGGACGCTCCGGCGGACCCGGGGGCGCCCGTGGCCTCCTCGACCTCGGCCTCCTCGACCTCGGCCCCCTCCGTCGGCTCCGCGGCCGTCGGCTCCGCGCGCGTGCCCGCCGTCTGGCCGCGGCCGCAGTCGCTGACCGCCGCCGGGCCCGCCGTACCCCTCGGGGACGAGGTGACGCTGCTCGCGGACGCCGACGCCGATCCGTACGCCCTCGCGGCCCTGCGCGAGCTGCTGCGGGCCGCCGGGGTGCGGACCGTCCACACCGGGCTCCCGGGCCGGGGCCCGCTCTTCCGGGTCGCGGGCCCCTCCGGCGAGGCCGCGGAGGACGCGCTGAGCGCCCTGGGGGTGCCCGACCGGCTCGATCTGCCGCGCGGTGGCTACCGGCTCGCCACGGGCCGCCTCGGGGGCCGGGACACGGTCGTCCTGGACGGGGTGGGCGGCGACGGGGTGTTCCACGCCGTGCAGACGCTGCGCCAGCTCCTCGGCGGCGGCCGGGAGATCCCGGGGGTCGTCGTGCGCGACTGGCCGGGCACGGCCGAGCGCGGGATCACCGAGGGCTTCTACGGGACGCCGTGGACGGCCGAACAGCGGCTCGCCCAGATCGACTTCCTGGGCCGGACCAAGCAGAACCGCTATCTCTACGCGCCGGGCGACGACCCGTACCGGGGCGTGCAGTGGCGCGACCCCTACCCGGCCGCGCAGCAGGCCGAGTTCCGCGCGCTCGCGGAGCGTGCCCGCGC
Source organism: Streptomyces sp. CB02009 (assembly GCF_001905825.1). Lineage (GTDB taxonomy): Bacteria > Actinomycetota > Actinomycetes > Streptomycetales > Streptomycetaceae > Streptomyces. The sequence continues at coordinate 356,902 of NZ_LIVV01000007.1, read as the reverse complement.
CAACCACGTGACGCTCGGCTGGGCCGTGGCGCCCGCCCAGTCCATGTGCCTGTCCTCGGGCGGTGACATGGCGGCGCTGACGCGGAAGCTCGACGCGATGTGGGCGCTCGGGGTGCGCTCCTTCCAGCTCCAGTTCCAGGACGCCTCGTACGACGAGTGGCACTGTGACCGGGACGCCGACACCTTCGGGCGGGGTCCCGAGGCCGCGGCGGCCGCCCACGCGCGCGTGGCGAACACGGTCGCCCGGCACCTCGCCGAGCGGTACCCGGACGCCGAGCCGCTGACGGTGATGCCGACGGAGTACTACCAGGACGGCGCGACCGCCTACCGCACCCGGCTCGGCGAGGCGCTCGACGCGGACGTGCGGGTGGCGTGGACCGGCGTCGGCGTGGTGCCGCGCTCGATCACCGGCGGGGAACTGGCCCGGACGCGGGCCGCCCTGCGCCATCCGCTGGTCACCATGGACAACTACCCGGTCAACGACTACGCGCAGGACCGGCTGTTCCTCGGCCCCGCGACGGGCCGTGAGCCGGCCGTGGCCGCCGGTTCCGCGGCCTTCCTCGCGCTCGCGATGGAGCAGCCCGCGGCCTCCCGCGTCCCGCTCTTCACCACCGCCGACTACGCCTGGAACCCGCGCGGCTACCGGCCCGAGGAGTCCTGGCAGGCGGCCGTCGACGACCTCGCGGGCCCGGAGCCGGCCGCCCGCGAGGCCTTGCGGGCGCTCGTGGGGAACGGCGCCTCATCGGTCCTCGACCCGGCGGCCGAATCGGCCTATCTGAAGCCCCTCCTGGCGGCCTTCTGGGCCTCGCGCACGAGCGCGGGGACCGGGGCGAGCCCCGGGCGGGAGAAGGCCGCGCGGGAGCTGCGGGCCGCGTTCACCGTGATGCGCGAGGCGCCGGCGCGGCTCTCGGGCACCGCCGGCGGCACCCTCGACGACGAGACCGGGCCCTGGCTGGAGCGGCTCTCCCGCTACGGCCGGGCCGGCGAGACGGCCGTCGACATGCTGGTCGCCCAGGATTCCGGCGACGGGGCGGCGGCCTGGCGGGCGCAGTTGGACCTGGAGGCGCAGCGGAAGGACCTCGCGGCGGGCCGGGTCACGGTCGGCACGGGCGTGCTCGAACCGTTCCTCACGCGCGCGGTGGACCGGGCCAAGGCCTGGACCGGCGCCGACCGGACGCCCAAGGCCCGTGCCGACCGTGCCACCGACTCGTACACCGTGCGGCTCGACCGGGCGCGGCCGGTGGAGGCCCTGACCGTGATGACGGATCCGGCCGCCGGGGACCCGCGCGACGCGCGCGTGGAGGCGTACGTCGCGGGCGAGGGCTGGCGGCCGCTCGGCCCGCTGTCGGCGTCCGGCTGGACGCAGGCCGAGCTGAAGGGGCTGCGCGCGGAGGCGCTGCGGGTGGTGTGGAGCGGCGACGGCCCGGCGCCCGCGGTGCGCTCGCTGGTGCCGTGGTTCGCCGACGGGCCGCGCGCGACGCTCGACCTGGCCCGGACGGAGGCGGACGCGGAGATCGGCGGTCCGGCCCAGCGGGTGGACGTGGAGCTGTCGGGACTGCGCGCGGGCGAGGTGCGGGGGCCGCTGACGGCGAAGGCCCCGAAGGGGATCACGGTCGCGCTGCCGGAGCAGGCGGTGGTCGAGCGCGGCGCCCGGTCGACGGTGCCCCTCCAGGTGTCGGTGGCTCCCGACGCGCACGCGGGCACGTACCGGGTGCCGGTGTCGTTCGCGGGCGAGGAGCGGGTGCTGACGGTGCGCGCCTTCCCCCGCACGGCGGGCCCGGACCTGGCGCGGGCGGCGACGGCCTCCTCCTCGGGCGACGAGACGCCGGACTTCCCGGCCGCTCTCGCGGTGGACGGCGATCCGGCCACCCGCTGGTCCTCGCCGGCGGAGGACGGCGCCTGGTGGCAGCTGGAGCTGGCGGAGCCGGCCCGGATAGGGCAGGTGGTGCTGCACTGGCAGGACGCGTACGCCTCCCGCTACCGGGTCCAGGTCTCGGCCGACGGGCGGGTGTGGCGTACGGCGGCGACGGTCGCGGAGGGCCGCGGCGGCCGGGAGTCGGTGCGGATGGACGCGGCGGACACGCGGTTCCTGCGGGTGCAGGGCGACGCGCGGGCGACGCAGTACGGCTATTCGCTCTGGTCGGTGGAGACCTACGCGGTGGCCGGGCAGCAGCGGCCCGGGCAGCCCGCGGGTCCCGCCCGGAAGCCGGCGGAGCCGCCGACGGGGGCCGTCGGCAGTACGGCGCCGGCCGACCCGCCCCAGGGCACGGCGGAGGAGCGGCCCGCCCCCTGAGGGGCGGACCGCTTCCGTGCCGGGGCCGCCCCCGCGTCCGTCCGCGCGTGGTTCCGCGTACGGACGCGAAAGGCCCGGCTCAACCCGTCGTCAGCGCCCTCACGGGGGCGTCGGCGGCGGAGTCGATCCGGGCCATCACATCCTCGGCGCCGAACGGCTGGAGGTACGGCAGCCAGCGGGGGTCCCGGTGTCCGGTCCCGATGATCCGCCAGGCCAGGCCGGTCGGCGGGGCCGGTTGGTGGCGCAGCCGCCAGCCGATCTCCCTCAGGTGCCGGTCGGCCTTGACGTGGTTGCAGCGGCGGCAGGCCGCCACCACGTTCTCCCAGGCGTGCGTGCCCCCGCGGCTGCGGGGGATGACGTGGTCGACGCTGGTCGCGACGCCCCCGCAGTACATGCAGCGCCCGCCGTCGCGTGCGAAGAGGGCTCTGCGGGTCAAGGGAACGGGCCCCCGGTAGGGGACCCGCACGAAGCGCTTCAGTCGCACCACGCTGGGCGCGGGGACGACTTGGGTCTCGCTGTGCAGGAAGGCGCCTGATTCCTCGAGGCAGAGAGCCTTGTTCTCCAGGACGAGGACGAGTGCGCGGCGGAGCGGTACGACGCCGAGCGGCTCGTACGACGCGTTGAGGACCAGGACATGCGGCACGGATGCCTCCTATGACGCCGGCGGCGCGTGGCTCGCGCCGGGACGAACTGCTCTCAGTCTCTCCTCATGCCTGGTCGGAACGCCACCACGTATGTGGACCGGGGTGACGGGCCCGGCGTGTTCTCGACCACATCGGCATGTCTCCTTCTCTTTGCCCGGGTGAGGTCCGTCTCTCCCTCGAACAGGGCTACGGGACCACGTCCGACGCCCCGTTACTGTGGAAGCTCTGCGTACGCGATGCCTGGAGGTTTCCCCGTGCTTTGGTCCGCTCCTGCGGCTGCCACCGAACCCGAGCCCATGCCGGTGACGCTCGACGAGGCGGCGGAGAGGGCCACGAACGCGGCGAGCTGGGTGGAGGAGAACTGGTCCACCTGGCTGAACACGGGCCTGCGGATCGTGCTGATCCTGATCGTCGCGCTGCTGCTGCGGATGGCGGTCCGGCGGGCCCTGACGAAGCTGATCGAGCGGATGAACCGTTCGGCGCAGGCCGTGCAGGGGACGGCCCTGGGCGGTCTCCTCGTCAACACCGAGCGCCGGCGGCAGCGCTCGGAGGCGATCGGTTCGGTCCTGCGTTCGGTGGCCTCGTTCCTGATCCTGGGCACGGCCGGGCTGATGATCCTGGGCGCCTTCAAGATCGACCTGGCGCCGCTGCTCGCCTCGGCCGGTGTGGCCGGTGTGGCGATCGGTTTCGGCGCGCGGAACCTGGTGACGGACTTCCTGTCGGGTGTCTTCATGATCCTTGAGGACCAGTACGGCGTGGGCGACTCGGTCGACGCGGGCGTGGCCTCCGGCGAGGTCGTGGAGGTGGGTCTGCGGGTGACCAAGCTCCGCGGGGTGGACGGCGAGATCTGGTACGTGCGCAACGGCGAGATCAAGCGGATAGGGAACCTCAGCCAGGGCTGGGCGACGGCGGGCGTGGACGTGACCGTCCGGCCGACGGAGGACCTGGAGAAGGTGCGGTCGGTGATCACCGAGGCCGCGGAGTCCATGGCGAAGGACGAGCCGTGGAACGAGCGGCTGTGGGGTCCGGTCGAGGTGCTGGGTCTGGTCGAGGTGCTGATGGACTCGATGACCGTCCGGGTCTCGGCGAAGACGATGCCGGGGAAGGCGCTGGGCGTGGAGCGCGAGCTGCGCTGGCGGATCAAGCAGGGCCTGGACCGGGCCGGCATCCGGATCGTGGGCGGGCTTCCGGCGCCGGCCGAGGAGGCGGCCGCCGACCCGACCGCGGGCATGGCGGCGCCGTCGGCCTTCGCCTCGGCGACCTCGCCCCAGTCGGCGGCGGCGACGCCGCTCCCGAGGACGGACCTCAACAAGTAGCCGGACTCCGGCACGACGCCCCCGCAGGTAACGCTTTGGTTGCCTTCGGGGGCGTCTCGCGTGCCCGGGTATTGACGGCCCCGTGACGGCCGTCTTATTTTCCTCCCACCGAATAGGAAACTTTCCTAACAGTGAAGTCGGGGAGACGGGCCGCCGCGAGGCAGCAGAATGGCCCGACCAGCAGACCGAAGGGCGGGTGCGACCTCATGGCCGGTACGACTCCGGGAACCCCCGGCACGCCGCGCGTGCTGCGCGCCATGAACGACCGTGCCGCCCTGGACCTGCTCCTGGAGCACGGCCCCCTGTCGCGGACCCGGATCGGCAAGCTCACCGGCCTGTCCAAGCCGACCGCCTCCCAGCTGCTGGCCCGCCTCGAAGCGGCCGGCCTCGTCGTCGCCACCGGCACCACCGCGGGCAGGCCCGGGCCGAACGCCCAGCTCTACGCGGTGAACGCGCGGGCCGCGTACGCCGCCGGACTCGACGTCAACCCGTTCCGCATCCACGCCGCCGTCGCCGACATCACGGGCGAGATCGTCGGCGAGTACGAGCTCCGCACCCCCGGCCGCGCCGCCTCCGGCGTCGTCCGCCAGGTCACCGACGCCCTCGACGGAGCCGTCAAGGCGGCCGGGATCACCCGCGAGGACGTCCGGCGCCTGGTCATCGGCACCCCCGGCGCCTTCGACCCGGCCACCGGACGCCTCCGGTACGCCTCCCACCTGCCCGGCTGGCACTCCCCCACCCTGCTCGAGGAGCTGGCCGCCGTCCTGCCGATGCCGTTCGAGTACGAGAACGACGTCAACCTCGTCGCCGTCGCCGAGCAGCGCGTCGGCGCGGCCCGCGGCCACACCGACTTCGCCCTGCTGTGGAACGAGGAGGGCCTCGGCGCCGCCCTCGTCCTCGGCGGGCGGCTGCACCGCGGCTTCACCGGCGGCGCCGGCGAGGTCGGCTTCCTGCCCGTGCCCGGCACCCCGCTCGTACGGCAGGTCACCAAGGCCAACTCCGGCGGCTTCCAGGAGCTCGCCGGCGTCCAGGCGGTGCCCCGGATCGCCCGCGCCATCGGGATCGACACCCCCGAGCAGCCGTACGTGGAGGTCGCGAGCGGACTCCTCGCCCACGCCGTCGAGGCGCACGGCGAGGACCCCCGGTACGCGGAGCTGCTCGACCGGTACGCCGAGCGCGTCGCCATCGGACTCGCCTCGATCGTCGCCGTCCTCGACCCCGAACTCATCGTGCTCTCCGGCGACGTCCTCGTCGCCGGCGGCGAACCCCTCCGCGCGCGCGTGCAGTCCGAACTCGCCGATCTCGCCGCCTCCCGGCCACGGCTCGTCCTCGCCGCCGTCCCCCGGCGCCCCGTGCTGCGCGGCGCCCTCGAAAGCGCCCTCGCCACCACGCGCGCCGAGGTCTTCGACACCTCGCGCTGACCCACCGACCGACTCACCGCCCCACGCGTTCCCCTTCCCCCGTAAGCCCCCGCCACAGGGAGACACCGTCATGCCCGTACGCCCGCGCAGAGCAGCCGCAGCGCTCGCCGCCACCGCCTCGATAGCCCTCTTCGCCTCGGCCTGTACGGGCTCCGCGAACAACGCGGCCTCCGACGACCCCAAGGCCGAGACCACCATCACCTTCTGGCACGGCTGGTCGGCGCCCGCCGAGGTCAAGGCGATCCAGAACAACATCGACCGCTTCATGAAGGCCCACCCGAACATCAAGGTGAAGGTCGTCGGCGGCATCAACGACGCCAAGCTCGGCCAGGCCCTGCGCGCCGGCGGTTCCAACGGGCCGGACGTGGCCGCCTCCTTCACCACGTCCAACGTCGGCAAGTTCTGCCACACCGGCGCCCTCGCGGACCTGAAGCCCTTCCTCGACAAGGACAAGGTCGACCTCGACAAGACGTTCTCGAAGGTCCTCCAGAACTACACCCAGTTCGAGGGCAAGCGCTGCTCCCTGCCGCTGCTCTCCGACGCCTACGGCCTCTACTACAACAAGGACGCCTTCCGGAAGGCCGGCCTCGACCCCGAGGCGCCGCCGAAGACCTGGTCCCAGTTCGCCGAGGTCGCCAAGAAGCTCACCAAGGCCAAGGGCGACGGCTACGAGCAGCTCGGCTTCATGCCGAACTACCTCGGCTACGAGACCGTCCCGAGCCACTACATGTCGCAGTGGGACCACGCGTACTTCGACGAGAGCGGCAAGTCGCTCCTCGGCAAGGACCCCGGCTTCGCCGAGATGCTGAGCTACCAGAAGTCGCTGGTCGACGGCCTGGGCGGGTTCGCGAAGCTGGACCGGTACCGCACCACCTTCGGTGACGAGTGGGGCGCCAAGCACCCCTTCCACACCGGCCAGGTCGCCATGCAGCTGGACGGCGAGTGGCGGCTCAACTTCATCAAGGACGCCGGGGTGAAGATCGACGTCGGTGTCGCGCCGCTGCCCGTCGCCGACGACGAGCTCGCCGAGTACGGCAAGGGCTACCTCTCCGGCACCATCATCGGCATCGCGCCGCAGAGCAAGAAGCAGAACGCGGCCTGGGAGCTCGTCAAGTACATGACGATGGACACCGAGGCCGTGGTGAACTTCGCCAACGACATCGGCAACGTCCCCTCCACCCTGGAGGCGCTGAAGTCGCCGAACCTGAAGTTCGACGCGCGTTTCAAGACCTTCCTGGACATCGCCCAGCACCCGCAGTCCACCACCTCCGACGGCGCGGTGAACGGCTCCACGTACCAGGACACCTTCCAGGACTTCGCCCAGAAGTACGAGAAGGGCCAGGTCCCGGACCTGAAGAAGGGTCTCGCGGACACGGCCGCCCAGATCGACCGCGACATCGCCCAGGCGAAGTAAGACCCGGGACCGGTATCTCATGTCCGACACCCTCGCCGGGCGTCAGGCGGCGCTGCGGTCGAAGCGCGTGCGCAACGCGCTTCGCACCGCGGCATTCATGTCGCCCTGGCTGATCGGCTTCAGCGTCTTCTTCGCGTACCCGCTCGTCTCGACCGTCTACTTCTCCTTCATGAAGTACGACGGGCTCAACCCGCCGACCTGGCGGGGCCTGGAGAACTGGGACTACGTCTTCTCCGACCTGCCGAAGTTCTGGCCCGCGATGCAGAACACCCTCTGGCTCGCGGTCGTCATGGTCACCTGCCGGGTCGCGTTCGGCCTCGGCATCGGCCTGCTCGTCACCAGGATCAAGACCGGCGCGGGAATCTTCCGCACCCTGTTCTACCTGCCGTACCTGGCCCCGCCGGTGGCCGCGACCCTCGCCTTCGTGTTCCTGCTCAACCCGGGCACGGGGCCGGTCAACTCGCTCCTGGAGGCCGTCGGGATCCCCGCGCCCTCCTGGTTCAACGACACCGCGTGGGCCAAGCCGGCCCTCACCGTCCTCGCCGTCTGGGGCGTCGGGGACCTCATGGTCATCTTCATGGCCGCGCTGCTCGACGTACCGAAGGAGCAGTACGAGGCGGCCGAGCTGGACGGGGCCTCGCCCTGGCAGCGCTTCCGCTACGTCACCCTGCCGAACATCTCGCCGATCATCCTCTTCGCGGTGGTCACCGGGATCATCGGCGCGATGCAGTACTACACCCAGCCGATCGTGGCGGCGAAGGTCGCCTCGGGCGTGATGGGCGGCTCCGGCCAGACCTTCGAACCGGGCTACCCCGACGATTCGACGCTCACGCTGCCGCAGCTGGTCTACGACCTCGGCTTCGGCCGCTTCGACTACGGCGCGGCCAGCGTCGTGGCCCTCGTCCTGTTCGCCCTCTCCATGGCCTTCACGGCGCTGCTCATGCGCCGGCGGGGCGGCCTGATCGGCTCGGGTGACTGATCCATGACCTCCACATCCACCCTCGACCGGCCCGTCCGCCGGGAGTCCGCCGGAGCGGCCGAGAAGACGGCCCGCCGCAAGGCGCTGCTGCACTGGATCGCCGTGCACTCCCTCGGGATAGCCGCGGCCCTGTTCTTCGTCCTGCCGTTCGTCTTCGTCTTCCTGACGTCCGTGATGAGCGACCAGCAGGCCCTCACCCGCGACCTCACGCCGAACACCTGGCACTGGGACAACTACGTCCGGGTCTTCGAGACCCCGGGCTTCCTGGGCTGGTGGAAGAACTCCCTGCTGTACGCCGGACTCGGCACCGCGCTCGTGGTGGTGTCCTCGGTCCCGGTGGCGTACGCGCTCGCCAAGTTCCGCTTCCGCGGCCGGCACCTGTCGCTGCTGCTCGTCATCTCGATGATGATGCTGCCGCCGCAGGTGGTCATCATCCCGATGTACCTGTTCTGGGCCAAGCAGCTGGACCTCTCCGGAACGCTCTGGCCGCTGATCGTCCCGATGGCCTTCGGCGACGCCTTCGCGATCTTCCTGCTCCGGCAGTTCCTGCTGACGATCCCGAACGAGTACATCGAGGCCGCCAGGATCGACGGCTGCGGCGAACTGCGCACCCTGCTCAAGGTCGTGCTCCCGATGGCCAAGCCCGGCATCGCCGCCGTGGCCCTGTTCCAGTTCTTCTACTGCTGGAACGACTACTTCGGACCCCAGATCTACACCTCCGAGAACCCGGCGGCCTACACGCTGAGTTACGGCCTGGAGTCCTTCAAGGGCGCGCACCACACCGACTGGAATCTGACCATGGCCGCGACCGTACTGGTCATGGCCCCTGTGATCCTCGTCTTCTTCTTCGCCCAGAAGGCGTTCGTCGAGGGAGTCACACTGACCGGAGTGAAGGGCTGACTCACACATGAAGCTCACTGTCGTGGGGGGCGGTTCCACCTACACCCCCGAACTGATCGACGGCTTCGCGCGGCTGCGCGACACCCTGCCCATCACCGAGCTCGTCCTCGTCGACCCGGCCGCGGACCGGCTCGACCTGGTCGGCGGTCTCGCCCGGCGGATCTTCGCCAAGCAGGACCACGAAGGGAAGATCACCACCACCTCCGACCTCGACGCCGGCGTCGACGGCGCCGACGCCGTCCTGCTCCAGCTGCGGATCGGCGGACAGGCCGCCCGCGAACAGGACGAGACCTGGCCCCTGGAGTGCGGCTGCGTCGGCCAGGAGACCACCGGAGCCGGCGGTCTCGCCAAGGCGCTGCGCACGGTCCCGGTCGTCCTGGACATCGCGGAGCGGGTCCGGCGCGCCAACCCGGACGCCTGGATCATCGACTTCACCAACCCGGTCGGCATCGTCACGCGCGCGCTGCTCCAGGCCGGCCACAAGGCCGTCGGCCTGTGCAACGTGGCGATCGGCTTCCAGCGGAAGTTCGCCGGACTCCTCGGCGTCGCCCCGTCCGAGGTCCACCTGGACCACGTCGGGCTCAACCACCTGACCTGGGAGCGCGCCGTACGCATCGGGGGCCCCAAGGGCGAGAACGTGCTGCCCCGGCTGCTCGCCGAGCACGGCGACGCGATCGCCGACGACCTGCGCCTGCCGCGCCCGGTCCTGGACCGGCTCGGCGTCGTCCCCTCGTACTACCTGCGCTACTTCTACGCGCACGACGAGGTCGTCCGGGAGCTCGGCACCAAGCCCTCGCGGGCCGCCGAGGTCGCCGCGATGGAGAAGGAACTCCTGGAGATGTACGGGGACCCGGCGCTCGACGAGAAGCCGGCCCTGCTCGCCAAGCGCGGCGGCGCCTTCTACTCGGAGGCGGCCGTGGACCTGGCGGCCGCCCTGCTCGGCGGCGGGGGTTCGCCGTACCAGGTGGTCAACACGTACAACAACGGCACGCTGCCGTTCCTGCCGGACGACGCCGTCATCGAGACGCAGGCCGCGGTCGGCACCCACGGCCCCGCGCCGCTGCCGGCCGCGCCGGTGGACCCGCTGTACGCCGGTCTCGTCGCGAACGTCACGGCCTACGAGGACCTGGCGCTCGAAGCGGCGCTGCGCGGTGGCCGCGACCGGGTCTTCAAGGCCCTGCTCGCGCACCCGCTGGTGGGCCAGTACGCGTACGCCGACGGGCTCACCGACCGGCTGATCGCGCACAACCGGGAGCACCTCGCGTGGGCGTGAACCTGAACGGCGTGCTCCTCGCGATCGACGCGGGGAACAGCAAGACCGACGTCGCGGTCCTCGCCCAGGACGGCACCGTCCTCGGCGCGGCGCGCGGCGGCGGGTTCCAGCCGCCGGTGGTGGGGGTGGAGACGGCCGTCGACACCCTGGCGGAGATCGTCGGGCGGGCCTGGGCGGAGGCCGGCGGCGCCGGTCTCCCCCCGACGTTCGCCCATGTCGCGGCCTGTCTCGCCAACGCCGACCTGCCCGTCGAGGAGACCGCGCTCCAGGCAGAACTCCTCCGCAGGGGCTGGAGCCGGTCGGCGCGGGTGCACAACGACACCTTCGCGATCCTGCGGGCCGGGCTCGACGAGCCGCGCGGCGTCGCGGTGGTGTGCGGGGCGGGCATCAACTGCGTCGGTATGACCCCGGACGGCCGGACCGCGCGCTTCCCCGCGATCGGCAAGATCTCCGGGGACTGGGGCGGCGGCAGCGGCATGGCCGAGGAGGCGCTCTGGTTCGCGGCGCGCGCCGAGGACGGTCGCGGCGAGCCGTCCGAGCTGGCGCGGGCGCTGCCGGCGCACTTCGGTCTGGAGTCGATGTACGCGCTGATCGAGGCGCTGCACCTGGGACTTGTGCCCTTCGAGCGGCGGCACGAGCTGACGCCGGTCCTGTTCCGGGTGAGCGCGGACGGCGACCCGGTCGCGCTGTCGCTGGTGCACCGGCTCGCCGAGGAGGTCGTCGCGCTGTCGGCGGTCGCGCTCGGGCGGCTCGGACTCCTGGCGGAGGAGGCGCCGGTGATGCTGGGCGGCAGCGTGCTCGCCGCGCGGCATCCGCAGCTGGAGGAGAGGATCCGTGAACTCCTCGCCGAGCGGGCGCCGAAGGCCGTCATCGGCTTCGTGACGGCGCCGCCGGTCCTCGGGGCGGGGCTGCTCGCCCTGGACGAGGTGGCGGCGGGCCCGGAGGCGGCGGCCCGGCTGCGGGAGCACTACGGGGCCTGAAGGACCTGCGGGGGTGTGGTCGCGGGGCGTCTCCTCTGCCGGAGGAGACGCCCCGCAGGCATGTTCACCTGTTCGAGCGAGGGCCGGTACGGAACCGATCACGGCCTCGTGACGTATTCAGAGTGAGGGGATTCGCCCCTCGATGTCGAGGGGCTCGCCCCTCGGCATGAGGGGGTTCGCCCGCGGATGTGCCGGGGGCATACGGCACGATAAGAACAAGATCCAGTCAATCCCGGTGTGCGGACGGCCCCCTGCGGCCATACTGCAGGCCGGACCGGCCGAAGTCGGCGACCCAGGGGGAGGTCACGTGACACACCCGCCGAACGCACCCGCCGCCCCGGCGGCGCGGAGCACGGCGCAGGCGCCCGCGCGCCCGGCCGGCGTACCCGCGCAGCCGTCGCCCGCGCCGGGCTCCGCCCCGCCCGCGGGGCGCGGCGCCTGGGCCGTGGGACGGGAGCGGCTGCGGGTCGCCGCGACGACCGAGCCCGGCCGGCTCCAGATCCTCGGGGCCGTTCTCGCGCTGCTCGTCGTCGCGTTCGGAGCCGTCACCGCCTTCCAGGTCGACGACCGGACGACCGCCGCCGACGACGTCGTGAGCCGCAGCCAGCCGCTGTCCGCGGACGCCGCCGCGATCTACCGGTCCCTCGCCGACGCGGACACCACCGCCGCCGGCGGCTTCCTCGCGGGCACCCTGGAGCCCGCGGAGTCCCGCGCGCGGTACGACCGGGACATCGCCACCGCGGCCCGACTGCTCGTCAAGGCCGCGGCCGGCACGGACGGTTCGGGCGAGTCGGCCCGCGAGATCGCCACCCTCAACGAACAGCTCCCGCGCTACACGGGCCTGATCGAGCGCGCCCGCGCCGCCAACCGGCAGGGACTCCCGCTGGGCGGGGCCTATCTGCGGTACGCCAACCAGCAGATGACCAGCACCCTGCTGCCCGCCGCCGAGCGGCTGTACGAGGCCGAGACCGTGCGGCTCCACGAGGACGACGAGTCGGCCCGCGCCTGGCCGCTCCTCGCCCTCGGCCTGGGACTGCTCACCCTCGCCGCCCTGGCCTGGGCCCAGCGCCGCACCTACGCGCGGACGAACCGGGTCTTCAACCACGGGCTGCTCGCCGCCACCGCCGCCACGCTGACCGTGCTGCTCTGGCTGCTCGCCGCGCACACCGTCGCCCGCAGCGGCCTCGACGACGCGCGGGAGCACGGGCAGGAGTCCCTCCAGTCGCTCAACACGGCCCGGATCGGCTCGCTCACGGCCCGCGCCAACGAACTCCTGACCCTGGTCGCCCGCGGCGCCGTCCTCACCGAGGACGGCAAGAACGACAAGTACGAGGCCGAGTACACGTCGAGCTCGGGCACCCTGACGGACGCGCTCGCCGTGGCGCGGGAGCTGGCCGACGACGACGCGGGCCGCGGCCCCGTCGACGAGGCCGCCTCGCGCACGGCGGAGTGGAAGCAGCGCCACAAGGACGCCCGCGCCAAGGACGAGGCGGGCGACTTCGAGGGCGCCCTCGGCCGGATCGTCGGCTCCGGGGAATCGACGGGCCAGACCTTCGACCAGGTCGACGCCGCCCTGGACCGCGCCCTGGCGCACGAGCAGACCGAGTTCACCCGCTCCGCCGGGGACGCCAGGGACGCGCTGACGGCCCTGCCGCTCGGCGCGCTGGCCCTCGGGATCCTGGGCGCGGCGGGCGCCGTGCTCGGCATCAACCGCAGACTGTCGGAGTACCGGTGAGAGGGGGCGGGATGCCGAAGGGCACGTACCCGCTGGTGCGGCGGACGGCGCAGCGCTTCCGGGGCTGGGGCGGGGTGGCCGCGATGGCCGTGGCCTGCGGGCTCACCGCCTCGCTCACCCTGCTCCCACTGACCCACGAGGGCGGCGACGCGGCGGCCGCGCCCGGCGGCCCGGGACCCGGCGTCGGCACCGGGGTCCAGGTCAAGGCGGACACCTGCGACAAGCCCTGGGCCTCCCTCACCCCCTCGACGGCGGACGGACCCTCGATCGAGGCGATCAAGCAGCGCGGGAAGCTCGTCGTCGGCGTCGACCAGTCCAGCTACCGCTGGGGCTACCGCAACCCGGAGACCCGCGCGCTCGAAGGCTTCGACATCGACCTGGCACGTGCCATCGCCAAGGACATCCTGGGCAGCCCCGACGCCGTCATCTTCCGGGCGATCCCCACGAACCAGCGGATCGCCGCCCTCGACAGCGGCAAGGTCGACCTCGTCGTGCGCACCATGACGATCAACTGCAAGCGGATCCAGCAGGTCGCCTTCTCCACCGCCTACTTCCAGGCCGGCCAGCAGGTCCTGGCGCCGAAGCTGGCCACGGGCATCACCGGCTACGACACCTCGCTGAAGGGCAAGCGGGTCTGCACCGCCGAGGGCTCCACGGCCTACGAGGCCCTGGAGGAGAAGTCCTTCGGCGCGCTCTTCAAGGACGAGGGCGACGGCACCAAGGACGACAAGGACCTGCTGACCGTCCCCAACCAGCTGGACTGCCTGGCCAGGCTCCAGATGGGCGAGGTCGACGCCGTCGTCACCGACAACGCCCTGGCGGCCGGCCAGGCCGCCCAGGACCCGGCGGTCGAGCTGAAGGGCACCCCGTTCACCACCGAGTTCTACGGCGTGGCCGCCAAGCTCGGCAACGACGACCTGGTCCGCCGGGTCAACCAGGTCCTCGTGGGCTACCGCCAGGGCCCCTGGCAGCAGGCGTACAAGAACTGGCTGGAGAAGGACCTGCCCGGGATAACCGGGCCGCCCGCTCCCCTGTACAAGTAGCGCCGGGCAGCCCCGTACGAACAGCCCTGTACACGGAGAGGAAGAGGTGATCGATGGGCGTCACGGGACCCCCTGGGCCGGTGATGGACCGGGACGAGGCGGACCGTGCGCTGGCGCGCCTCGGAGCCGAGCACAAGGCGGTCGAGGACTCGCTCCTCGCGCTCCAGGACCACGCGGGCCGCAGGCTGCTCGAAGGGGCGGAGCTGACCGGCACGACCCGGGACCGCTGGACGGCGACCGAGCGGACCATCACCCTGCTCTGGACCTGCTTCGACGTGTACACCGGCGCCCTCCGGGACGCCCGCGAGGTGCGCGCCCGGCGCCGCTGGCCCGGCCGTGAGGAGCTCGCGGAGCTGACCGACCGGCTGCGCGGCGAGAGCGTCCACGTGGCGGGCGGGGCGGGTGAACAGGGGCTGCTCACCGAGCGGTTCACCCTGGAGGGCCTGGTCCGGCGGATGAACGAGCTGTACGCGTCCTCGCTGGACGTGGTGGTGACCGCCGACGCGGTCTGGTCGGCGCTGCCCGCCCGGATAGACCTCCTCGCCGCCGAGCTGGGCCGGACGCGCTCGCTCGCGCACTCGGTGGGCGTACGGCCCGGGGAGCACCCGGCCGGCGACGAGCTGGAGGACATCACCGCCGAGCTGGCGGCGCTGCGGTCCCAGGTCGTCACCGACCCGCTGGCCTTCTGGCGCCCGGCGAGCGGGAGTTCGGCGCCCGGCGGGGGGCGCCCCGACACCGAGCGGTACGACCGGGCGGCCCTGGCCCTGGAGGACATCCGGCGGGAGATCGAGGCGGTGCTCGCGGTCCGGCAGGACTCCGAGGACCGGCTGCTCCGGCTGCGGGACGTGCTGTCGCGGGCGGACCGGACGCTCGCCGAGGCGCGGGCCGCGCGCGGCGAGGTCCTCGCGAAGATCGCCGCCTCCGAGGTGCCGGCCGTCAGCGGGCCGCCGATCGTGCTCCAGGAGCGGCTCGTGGCCGCGGCCGAGTACCGCAGGCACGCCCAGTGGCACCGGCTCTCCCCGCTCCTGGAGTCCCTGGAGCGGGACGCGGAGGACGAACTGCTGCGCGCCCGGGAGTCGCTGACCGCGGTGACGGCCCCGCTCGCGGTCCGGGCCGAACTGCGCGGCAGGCTCGACGCGTACAAGGCGAAGGTGGCGCGGCTCGGCGCGGCGGAGGACCCGCTGCTCGTGGAGCGGTACGACGCGGCCCGGCGCATGCTGTGGAGCGCGCCCTGCGACCTGCGGGTCGCGGAACAGGCCGTACTGCGCTACCAGCAGGCGGCGGCGGACGTACTGTCCGGCCCGGGAGACGCGGGAGGACGACAGTGGTGAGCGGGGAACAGTGGTGAGCGGCGGGGAGACGGGCGTGGGGAGCTGTCAGCGTCCTTCGTGCGAGGGTTCGTACGAGGACATGGGAGGCGGCGAGCTGTACTGCGACACCTGCGGCCTGGCCCCGGTGGTCGCGGCCGGAGGGCTCATCGGCTCGACGCCCACGGGGGTGGCCGTGCCGGGCAGAGGCACGGGCACGGGCAGTGTCGGCGGGGGCGGCTCCGGCGTCGGGGGGCCGGACTCCGGCTCCTCGCGGAGCAGTTCGCGGGCGTCGTCGCGGGCCTCGTCGCGCTCCTCGACCTCACGCCGTTCGGTCTCCGGGCGGCTCTCGCGCTCGCTCTCCGGGGCCTCGTCCACGTCCCGCTCGGTGTCGGTGCGCAGTTCCGGCACGTCGACCGGTCAGTCCGCGCGCAACCGGCTGGGCGCCGGCCTGGTGTCGATCCCCGAGGTGCCGCGTCCCGACCCGCGGGTGGCGGTCATGGACAACCCGGAGGTTCCCGAGCGGAAGCGTTTCTGCTCCCGTTCCGACTGCGGTGCGCCCGTGGGCCGTTCGCGCGGTGAGCGGCCGGGCCGTACGGAGGGCTTCTGCACCAAGTGCGGGCACCCGTACTCCTTCGTGCCCAAGCTGCGCGGTGGGGACATCGTCCACGGCCAGTACGAGGTCGCGGGCTGTCTCGCGCACGGCGGCCTCGGCTGGATCTACCTCGCCGTCGACCGGGCCGTCTCCGACCGCTGGGTCGTGCTCAAGGGCCTGCTCGACACGGGCGACCAGGACGCCATGGCCGCCGCGATCTCCGAGCGCCGCTTCCTCGCCGAGATCGAGCACTCCAACATCGTCCGCATCTACAACTTCGTCGAGCACCTCGACCAGCGCACCGGCTCCATGGACGGCTACATCGTCATGGAGTACGTCGGCGGCAAGTCCCTCAAGGAGATCGCCAACGACCGGCGCACCCCGGACGGCCGCCGCGATCCGCTGCCGGTCGAGCAGGCCTGCGCGTACGGCATCGAGGCCCTGGAGGCGCTCGGCCACCTGCACAGCCGCAACCTGCTGTACTGCGACTTCAAGGTCGACAACGCCATCCAGTCCGAGGACCAGCTGAAGCTCATCGACATGGGCGCGGTCCGGCGGATGGACGACGACGAGTCCGCGATCTACGGCACCGTCGGCTACCAGGCGCCGGAGGTGGCCGAGGTCGGGCCGTCGGTCGCGAGCGACCTGTACACGGTGGCGCGCACGCTCGCGGTGATGACCTTCGACTTCCAGGGCTACACGAACGTCTTCGTGGACTCGCTGCCCGACCCGGACAACATCGCGGTCTTCCGGACGTACGAGTCGTTCTACCGCTTCCTGGTCCGCGCCACCGACCCGGACCCGGCACGGCGGTTCGCCTCCGCGCAGGAGATGGCGGAGCAGCTGACGGGTGTGCTGCGGGAGGTCGTGGCGCTGCAGTCGGGGCGGCCGCGGCCCGCGCTGTCGACGTTGTTCGGCACGGAGGTACGGGTCACGGACACGGCCCTGTTCGCCGAACTGACGGAGGACGTGTCGCTGCTCGGGGCCCGCCGGGGACGCAAGCGACCCGCGCTGCCCGCGCTGCCCGCGGGGGTGCCGGGGGCCGCGGGCGCGCCGGGGGCTGCCGGTGCGGTGCCGGGGGCCGCGGGTACGTCGGGTGCCGCCGGTGCTCTGCCGGGTGCCTCGCATGCGCCGGGGGCCGCCGCCGGGCCCGGGACCGCTCTTCCGGCCGGTTCCGGTGGCGCGGCGCCCGTCCCGCTCGGGGCGCTGCTCGCGCCGCTCGACACGCCCGCGACCGCGCTCGCGCTGCCCGTCCCCCGCGTCGACACGGGCGACCCCAACGCCGGCTTCCTCGCCGGTCTCGCCGCCGCCGCGCCCGGCGAGCTGCTCGCCGCGCTGCAGGCCGCGCCCGCGCCCTCCGCCGAGCTGCGGCTGCGGACCCTGCGGGCCGAGCTGGAGCTGGGCGACCTGCCGTCCGCCGCCCGGACCCTGGCCGGTCTGGAGGAGCGCGACCCGGACGACTGGCGGGTGGTCTGGTACCGGGGCGTCGCCTCCCTGGTGACCGGCGACCACGAGCACGCGGCGCTCGCCTTCGACGCGGTCTACGACGCCTTCCCCGGCGAGCCCTCGCCGAAGCTGGCCCTCGGGATCTGTGCCGAGGTGCTGGGCCAGCTGGACAACGCCGCCGAGTACTACCGCCTGGTGTGGGCCACCGATCCGAGCTTCGTCAGCGCGGCCTTCGGGCTCGCCCGGGTGCAGCTCGCCGCCGGGGACCGGATCGGCGCGGTACGGACGCTGGAGTCCGTGCCGGAGGCCTCGATCCACTACACGGCGGCGCGGGTCGCGACCGTGCGGGCGCGGCTGCGGCGGCGCCCGGCGACGGAGCCGCTCGCCGCCGATCTGACGGCGGCCGCCGCGCAGGTGTCGGCGCTCCAGGGCTTCGGTCTGGACGCCGTGCGCCGGGAGCAGTTGTCGACGGAGGTCCTCGGGACGGCCCTCGACTGGGTACTCTCCGGGAGTCCCGGTGCGGAACCGGGCGGCGGCGCGCTGCTGCTCGGGAGTGAACTGGACGAGCGCGGACTGCGCTTCGGCCTCGAACGCTCGTACCGGGTGCTGGCCCGGCTCGCCCAGCGGGGCGAGGAGAGGATCGAACTGGTGGAGCGGGCCAACCGCTTCCGCCCCCGGACGTGGGTGTGAGGATGTCCCAGAAGCCGAAGCCGTCGCACGGCCTCACCGTCTGCCCGGACTGCGCGGAACCGCTGGAGTCGGGTGACCGGTTCTGCGGGGCGTGCGGCTACGACCTGGCGGCCGTGCCGGCCGCCGAGGTCGAGCCGGACCGCCCGACCGTGGCCATCGGCACCCCCGTGGCCTGGCCGGACGCCCCGCCCCGTGACCCGGGTTCGCTGTCGACCGCCACCCAGCACCCGGGCGACCTGCCGGGCACCGACTCCGGTGGCCGGGACCTGCCCACGCTGGCGGTCCGCACGGACGGGCCGGTGCCGCCGGGCACCGATCCGGCCGGGCGGACCACGGCGGGCAGCGGTGACTTCGAGCTGGCCGCGCCGGACCCGCGCGCGGCGGTACGGGTGGACCCGACGCAGGCCGCACCCGCGCCGTCCCCCGCACCGGCGCCCGCGCCCTCTCCCGTACCGGCGGCTCAGGATCCGGCTCTGGATCCGGCTCAGGCCGCCGATCCGGCCGTCGCCCCCGCCACCCCCGGCTCCGCCCTGTGCGTCGCCTGCCGGGCCGGCCGGGTGGACACCGACGGCTACTGCGAGAACTGCGGGCACGCGCAGCCCCGCGAGCGCGACCACATGGAGCGGGAGCTCGGCGGTGTCGCCGCCGTCTCCGACCGGGGGCTGCGCCACCACCGCAACGAGGACGCGTTCGCCGTGTCGGCGACCACCCTCCCGGACGGCTCCCCCGCCGTCCTCGCGATCGTCTGCGACGGGGTGTCGTCGGCGACCCGGCCCGACGAGGCGTCCGCCGCCGCGGCCGAGGCGGCCGGCGCCTCGCTGCTCGCCGCGCTGCCCCGGGGGACGCACCCCCAGCAGGCGATGCACGAGGCGATCGTGGCCGCCGCCGAGGCCGTCAACTCCCTCGCGGAGGAGCCCGGTCAGGACGGCGCCGAGCACGACCCGCACCGCCACCGCAACGCCCCGGCCTGCACCATCGTGGGCTCCGTCGTCGCCGACGGCCTGCTCGTCGTGGGCTGGGTCGGCGACAGCCGCGTCTACTGGGTGCCGGACGACCGGGCCACCCCGGCCGCCCGGCTCACCGAGGACGACTCGTGGGCCGCGCAGATGGTCGCGGCCGGTCTGATGAACGAGGCGGAGGCGTACGCGGACGAGCGGGCGCACGCGATCACCGGCTGGCTCGGCGCCGACGCGTACGAACTGGAGCCGCACACGGCCGCGTTCAAGCCCGACCGGTCCGGTGTGGTCGTCGTCTGCACGGACGGCCTGTGGAACTACGCGGAGGGCGCCGCCGACATGGCCAGGGTCGTCCCGGCCGACGCGTCCGACCGGCTGCTGCACAGCGCCCAGGTCCTCGTCGGCCACGCCCTGGACGGCGGAGGCCACGACAACATCACGGTCGCGCTCGTGCCGTTCACCGTCGCTCCCCCAGGGGCAGGATCCGCCTGAGCGGTGCCCGATCCCCCCGTCCCTCCACCGATTGACCGTTGTTGCCCGAGGAGCCGTAACAGATGGCGAACTTCTCCAAGTCGACCGTGCCGCAGTTCTCGGTGGACGTCTACCAGAACGAGTTCCTGCCCGAGGGCGGCCGGGACGTCAGCGCGATCGTCACGGTCACCTCGACCGGCGGCGGGACCACGGGCCGGCAGCCGCTCGCCCGGGTGGGCGGCGGCACGGCCGGTGTCGTGATCATGGTCGACTGCTCCGGCTCGATGGACTACCCCGCCACCAAGATGCGCGGTGCCCGTGAGGCGACCGCCGCCGCCGTCGACACCCTGCGCGACGGCACGGCCTTCGCCGTCGTCGCCGGTACGCACGTGGCGAAGGAGGTCTACCCGGGCAACGGCGGGCTCGCCGTCGCCGACGCCAGGACCCGGGCCGAGGCCAAGGAGTCGCTGCGCCGGCTGAGCGCGGGCGGCGGCACGGCCATCGGCACCTGGCTGCGGCTCGCGGACCGGCTGCTCTCCTCGTCCGACCACCTCACGATCCGGCACGGCATCCTGCTCACCGACGGCCGCAACGAGCACGAGTCGCCGGAGGAGCTGCGGGCCGCGCTCGACGCCTGCGCCGGCCGCTTCACCTGCGACGCGCGCGGGGTGGGCACCGACTGGGAGGTCAAGGAGGTCACCGGGATCGCCTCGGCGCTCCTCGGCTCCGCCGACATCGTCGCCGACCCGGCCGGCCTCGCCGCCGACTTCACGACGATGATGGAGCAGGCGATGGGCAAGGGCGTGGCGGACGTCGTGCTGCGGCTGTGGACCCCGGTGGGGGTGGAGATCGCCTATGTGAAGCAGGTGGCGCCGACGGTCGAGGACCTGACCGGGCGCCGTACGGAGGCCGGGCCTCGCGCCGGGGACTACCCGACGGGCTCCTGGGGCGACGAGTCCCGTGACTACCACGTGAGCGTGCGGGTCCCGCAGGCCGCGATCGGCCAGGAGATGCTGGCGGCCCGGGTCTCCCTGATCGCGCCGGACCCGCTGGGCGGCGATCCGAAGCCGCTGTCCCAAGGACTGGTACGGGCGGTGTGGACCGACGACCTGGCGATGTCGACGTCGATCAACCCGCAGGTCGCCCACTACACGGGCCAGGCCGAGCTCGCGGACGTCATCCAGCAGGGGTTGGATGCCCGCAAATCGGGCGATCACGACGGCGCGACGGCGAAACTGGGTCGCGCCGTGCAGCTCGCGGCGGCCTCCGGCAACGCGGATACGGCGAAACTCCTTTCGAAGGTGGTCGACGTCGTCGATGCGGCGACCGGTACTGTGCGTTTGAAGGCGAAGGTCGCGGAAGCGGACGAGATGACACTCGAGACCCGCTCCACCAAGACCGTTCGCGTCAAGAGGTAGCCCGGCCACGGGCCGGACGACGAGAGGGGGGAGCACCGACATGCCGACCTGCCCGAACGGACACCAGTCGGTCTCCGACGACTGGTGCGAGGTCTGCGGCCATCGCATGGCCGGGGCGGGTGCGCCGACGGGTGCCGTACCGCCGCCTCCCCCGCCGCCGCCCCCCGCGTACGGATATCCCGGCCCAAGCGGCCCGGCCGGCCCCGGTGGCTACGACGCTCCCGGCGCTCCCGGCGGCTTCGGCCCCGGTGGCGACCCGAACGCGACGGCCCAGGCCGAGCTCTGCCCGCAGTGCCGGACGCCGCGCGAGCCCATGGCGCCGTTCTGCGAGGAGTGCCGCTGGAACTTCCTCACCAACACGGCGACCTCGTACACGCCGGTGGCCCCGCAGAACGTGCCGTCCGCGCAGCGCCCGGCGGGCCCCCCGCCCGGTCTGAACCTGCCGCCGGGCTTCCAGTCCACGCCGCCGGGACCGCCGGGACCGCAGCAGGGCCACCCCGGCCAGCAGCAGGGCCAGCCCGGTCCGCAGGGCCAGCCCGGTCCGCACGGGCAGCAGGGACCGCCGCCGGGGCAGGACCCGTTCGGCTACCAGGGCTCGCGGCCCTCGCAGGTGAACCGCCCCGCCGAGCCGCTGGGCGGCGACCCCACGCACCACCAGGCCCCGCCGCAGCGCCCGCCGGCGCAGCAGCCGCCCGGCCCGGCCGGTCAGGGCGTCCCCTTCGGCGCGCCCGGTCAGAGCGACCCCTTCGGTCCGCCCGGTCAGGGCGGTCCTTTCGGTCCGCCCGGTCAGCAGCCGCCCGCGCCTCCGGCGTACCTCCAGACCCCGTCCGCTCCGCCGGCCGCGCCCCCGAGCGCTCCGGCGCCGCCCGCGCCGCCGCAGCCGCGCGCGGACGACGACTGGGTGCTCTCGCCGCCCTCGCAGCACCAGGCACCGCCGCCGCCTCAGCAGCACCAGGCGCCTCCGCAGCCGCCGCAGCACCAGGGACCCCCGCCGCACATGGCGCCCCCGCCTCAGCAGCAGCAGTTCCAGGCACCCCCGCAGCAGCAGTTCCAGCCGCCGCGGCAGCCGCTCGGCTGGACCGCGGTCATCGGCCCGGACCGCGAGTACTTCATGGCGATGATGCAGCGCAGCGGTCCGGAGGCCGGCGGGCTGAACCTGCCCGCGTACTCGCCGGACAAGCACCTGCCGCTCCAGGGCAACCAGATCTCCATCGGCCGTCGCCGGCACTCCACCGGCGAGTCCCCGGACATCGACCTGGCGGTGCCGCCGGAGGACCCGGGCGTCTCGCACCAGCACGCCGTGCTCGTGCAGCAGCCGGACGGCTCGTGGGCGGTGGTGGACCAGAACTCCACCAACGGCACCACGATCAACGGCGGCGAGGAGCCGATCCAGCCCTACGTCCCCGTCCAGCTCCAGGACGGCGACCGGGTGCACGTCGGCGCCTGGACGACGATCACGATCCGGGTGGGCTGAGCCCCTCCCGGAGCAGGGGCCAGGCGTACGGCCCTCCGGGGTCGTCCAGCCAGGCCCACTGACGCTCACCGCTGACCGTCACACCGAAGCGCTCCCGCTCGGGCCGCCCCTCGCGCAGCCAGAGCGAGAGCGCTTCGTTCCTGTCCAGGGCCCGGTCGACCAGCCCCCAGAAGAAGCGGAAGCGCTCGTCCCCGGCCGGGCCGTGGCGCGGGACCCGTTCCGCGACGCCCCGCAGCGCCACGAAGTACGCCGACGTCGCGAGGAACCGTCCCTCCGCCCGGGTGGCGTCGTGCACCCGCAGCAGGAGGAGCCCGGTGGAGAGCGGGGCGAGGACGCGGGCTCCTGGTCTGCACTGGGCGAGCAAGGCGTTCGGGACCGAGGGCATCGCGCAGGTCGCCACGATCCGGTCGAACGGGGCGCGCTCCGGGCAGCCGCGGGCTCCGTCGGCGGCGAGCACCGTCGGCCGGTACCCGGCGGCGGCCAGATGGGTCCGGGCGGACTCGGCGATCTCCTCGTCCAGGTCGACGGTGGTGACATGCTCCGCGCCGAGGCCGTGGCAGAGCAGGGCGGCGTTGTAACCGGTCCCCGCGCCGATCTCCAGGACGTCGTCCCCCTCGCGGACGTCGAGGGCCTGGAGCATCAGGGCCATCAGGGAGGGCTGGCTGGCGGAGGAGACCAGTTCCCCGTCCCGTACCCGGGTGGCGAGGGCGGTGTCCGCGTAGGCCCCGCTCAGCCAGCGGTCCCGCCGCTCGGGGTCGGGGTCGCCGGACCAGATCCGCTCGTAGCCGCCGGTGCCGGGGACGTAGTAGTAGGGCACGAAGAGATGGCGGGGGACCTCGGCGAAGGCCCGTCGCCAGCGGGCGTCGGCCGGCCCGCCCTCGGCCTCGATCTCCCGCACGAGCGCCCGTCGCGCCCGCGCGCCGGCCTCGGCGAACTCGTCCCGCCGCTCACCCATGCCTCCACTGTCCCGCCGCCCGGGGGCCCCGGCGAGCGGTCCTCGTCCTCCGGTCCTAGGGCGGGGCATCTGAGACGATGGAATGGTGAACGAGATTCCCGGGGAAGCAGTGCAGGAGCAGACCTTCTACGAGCAGGTCGGGGGCGAGGAGACCTTCCGCCGTCTGGTCCGCCGTTTCTACGAGGGGGTCGCGGGGGACCCCCTGCTCCGCCCGATGTACCCGGAGGAGGACCTGGGCCCGGCGGAGGAGCGGTTCGCACTCTTCCTGATGCAGTACTGGGGCGGCCCCCGCACCTACAGCGACCACCGCGGCCACCCGCGCCTGCGGATGCGCCACGCTCCGTTCGCCGTGGACCGCGCGGCCCACGACGCGTGGCTCCGCCACATGCGGGCGGCGCTGGACGACCTCGCCCTGGCCCCGGAGCACGAGGCCGAACTGTGGCGCTACCTGACGTACGCGGCGGCGTCGATGGTGAACACCGAAGGCTGACGGCCCCTCACGGCCACGTCACCGAGCCCCTCACCGCCCCGCCACCGAGCACCTCACCGAGCCCCCTCACGGACGGACACATTCCGGAGTCGGAACCCCGAATAACGGTCACGATCGGATCAAGGTGCGCCCGCAAGCGGTTTCCAGCGGCACATGCACTCTGAAAGCATCCGAGAGAAGTTTCGGGAGCGTTCGGCACATGTTCGACGTGCGCACCGTGATCAGGGTGGCCAGGGGGATGGGTGACGGGGTTCGTATTTCTGCGCGTCAGGGCGCACCGGCTGCTGCTCTCCGCGGCACTGCTCGCCGTGCTCCTGACGACCTCGGTGCTCGCCGCCCTCGCCTCGTTCTCCGGGACGATCGGGGACGCCGCGCTCCAGGCGGGGCTGCGGGGGCGTTCCGCGGCCGCCGCCTCCCTGCTCGTGAGCGGGCAGGTGTCCGCCGCCAAGCGGGCGGACGCCGAACAGGCCGTCCAGGAGGGGATGCGGCAGACCTTCGACGGGCTGCCCGTGACCGTACGACGGCTCGAACGCTCGGGGCCGTACGCGCTGCCCCGGAGCCTTCAGCCGCCCGCCGCCCGTAAGGGCGACCCCGACCTGACGCACTTCGCCGCGCTCGACCGCTCGCGGCTCTCCCTCGTCAAGGGCGCCTGGCCCGCGGCCGCCCGCACGGCCGGTGTCGTCGAGACGGCGCTGCCCGAGGAGGCCGCGCGGCGGCTGAAGGTAGCGCCCGGGGCGGTGCTCGACCTCACCGACCGGCTCGACGCCCGGAAGGTGAAGGCCCGGGTCACCGGCGTCTACCGGCCCACCGACACCGGCGACCTGTACTGGCAGCTGGATCCGGCCGGCGGCCGCGGTGTGCGGACGGTCGCGTTCACGACGTACGGGCCGCTGCTCGTCGACCCGGCCGTCATGACCTCCGGGGCACTGACCACCGGCGAGACGGCCTGGCTGGGCTCCGCCGACTTCACCGGCTTCACCACCGACCGCATCGACGCCCTGCGCGGCACCGCGACCGAGGGCCCGAAGGCGCTGGCCGGGGCCACCGACCGGTTCGGCACGACGATCACCGCGGCCACCGCG
This sequence comes from Streptomyces sp. CB02009, assembly GCF_001905825.1. Taxonomy (GTDB): domain Bacteria; phylum Actinomycetota; class Actinomycetes; order Streptomycetales; family Streptomycetaceae; genus Streptomyces. The sequence goes on along the minus strand of NZ_LIVV01000007.1, from coordinate 332,020 downwards.
CTGCCGACCGTCCTGGAGCAGACCCAGCGGTCCCTGCTCGTCTCCCGCTCCACCCTGCTGATCGTCGCCGTCCAGCTGATCCTCCTCGCCGCGTACGCGCTGCTGCTCGTCGCCCGGCTGCTCAGCACCGAGCGGTCCGGGGAGACCGCGCTGCTGCGGGCCCGCGGTGGCTCGCGCCGCCGGATCGCCGGGCTCGCCGCCACCGAGGCACTGCTGCTCGCCCTGCCGGCCGCACTCGCCGCCCCCCTTCTTTCCGGACCGCTGACCAGGCTCTTCGCCGAGCAGTCCGCGCTCTCCTCCCTCGGCGTACGGCTCGACACGTCCCCGTCCCTCCAGGTGTGGCTGGTGGCCGCCGCCGTCGCCCTGTGCTGCGCCGCGGCCGTCGTCGCGCCCGCGCTCGCCGCCGGGGACGGCTCCGTCGTCTCGCTGCGCCAGGCCCGCTCGGCCTCCCTGCCCGGTCCCGTGCGGGCCGGGGCCGACCTCGGTCTGCTCGCCGTCGCCGCCGTCGCCTACTGGCAGTTGCAGCGGCCCGCCGCCGCGGGCGGCACCCTCGGCGCGGACGGGGACGGCGGCTCCATCGACCCGGTGCTCGTCGCCGCGCCCGCCCTCGCGCTGCTCGCCGGCACCGTTCTGACGCTGCGTCTGCTGCCGCCCGCCGCCAAGCTGGCCGAGCGGCGCGCGGCGGGCGGGCGCGGCCTCTCCGCCGCCCTGGCCGGCTGGCAGTTCAGCCGCCGGCCGCTGCGCGGCGCCGGACCGGTGCTGCTGCTCGTCCTCGCCGTCGCGATGGGCATGCTGGCCATCGGGCAGAGCGGTTCCTGGGAGCGTTCGCAGCGCGACCAGGCCGACTTCCGGGCCGGCGCGGCCGTCCGCGTCCTCAGCGCGGGCCCCGGCGAGCCCACCGAGACCGAGCAGCTGGGCGCGGTGCCCGGCGTCCGCGCCGTCGCCCCGGTGCACCGCACCAGCATGGACCTGACCGGCAGGAACGCGACCATCCTGGCCGTGGACACCCGCAACGCCGCCGACGGCATGCTGCTCCGCCCCGACCTCGCCGACGTCCCCGTCCGCTCCCTCCTCTCCCCCCTGGCTCCCAAGGCCACCACCCGGCCCGGCCTCCCGCTGCCCGCCGGCACCCGGTCGCTCACCGCCGACCTGCGGCTCGCCGAGCCGAAGGGCGACGCCCGGGTCACGGCGGTCCTGGAGGACCCGACCGGCGTCCCGTACCGACGGTCCCTGGGGACGCTGCCCGACGACGGCCGCACGCACCGGCTGACCCTCGACGTCAGCGCCATGACCGCGGGCCCCGGCAGCACCGGGGGCGACCGCGGCTCCGCCGGGCTGCTCACCCTCGTCGGTCTGGAGTTCGCCGGAGAGATCACCGCCGACGCGAAGGGCACCCAGACCCTCCGCGCGGAGCGGTTCGGTGTCGTCGGCGCGGACGGCGCCGAGAAGGTCCACGCCCCCGCGACGGTCCTCGCCCCCTGGGCGCACTCCTTCGAGCAGACCAGGCAGGGCGACCTCCAGAACCCCGTCCCCACCTCCGGCGTCCCCGGCGCCGCCGGCCCGGGCGGCCGCCCCGCCCCGTACGTCCTCACCTTCGCCGTCTCCGGCACGCCGCTGAGCGAGATGTTCTGGTCGGCGGAGGAGTACACCGTCCGCATGAAGGCCCCCGGGCCCAAGGCGCCCCGACGTCTCCCGGCCGTCGCCACCGGATCCTTCATGACCGCGGCCGGGGCGAAGCCGGGCGACGTGATCGAGGTCGCCCTCGGCGGCCGCCGGATCGACGTCACCGTCTCCCGCGTCGTCGAGGAACTGCCCACCACCGGCCCGGGCGCCCAGGCCGCGTCCGCGAGCAGCCCGGTCGCCACCCCCGAGGACGGCGGCACGATCCTCCTCGACCTGTCCTCCGTCAACCAGTACCTGTCCACCGGTGAGGCCTCGACCGTGGCGGCGACCGAGTGGTGGCTGACCGTCGACCCCGGCCGGGCCGACGAGGTCGCCGCCGCCCTGCGCGCCCGGCCCAACGCCGACCCCGCCCAGGTGCTCGTACGCGACGAGGTCGCCGCCGAACTGCTCGGCGACCCGCTCGGCGCCGGCCCCAACGCCGCGCTCATGGCGGTCGCCGCCGCTGCCGCCGCGCTCGCCGCCGTGGGCTTCGCGGTCGGCTCGGCCGGCGCCATGCGGGAACGGTCCGCCGAGTTCGGCGTCCTCCGGGCGCTCGGCGCACCACGCCGCCGCCTCGCCCGGCTGATCGCCGCCGAACAGGGACTCCTCATCGGCATCGGCCTGCTCATCGGCATCGGACTCGGCACCGTCCTGGCCCGGGCCGTGGTCCCGCTCGTCGTCCTGACCGGCCAGGCCGCCCGGCCCGTACCTCCGGTCCTGGTCGAACTGCCCCTCGGCCAGGTGGCCCTGCTGCTCGTCGGCGTCGCCGCGCTGCCGCTCGCCATGGTCGCCGCGATCGCCCTGCGGCGCACCGACCCGGCCGTGACGCTGCGCCACCAGGGGGAGAACTGATGCCCGGCCAGGCCGGGGAGCACCCGGACGAGGGCACGCACGAGGGTCCGCAAGAAGGCCCGCACGCGGACCCGATCCGGGAGAAGACCCCCGACACACCCGCCGTACGCAGGAAGGCACCCGACATGTCCCGGTCCCGGTCGCCCCGGTCGCCCCGGTCCGAGCAGCCCGCCCGCGCCGTGGCGCCCTGGGTGCGGACCCGGCTGCGGACCGCGCCCTGGGCCGCCGCCTCCCTCGCCGCCCTCGTCCTCGTCACCGCCTACCTCGCGGCGGCGCTGCCGCGCGCCGTGGACGCGTACGAGACCGAGGGGCTGCGGCACGACATCCGGACCGCCGCGCCCCGCAACAGCGTCCTCGAACTGACCGCCGAGCCGCCCGGCCTCGAACTCGACCTGCCCGTCCGCGAGGCGGGCCTGGCCCCCGCCGTGCTCCGGAAGCAGCGCGACGAGGCGCGCGCCCTGCTGCCCGAGCCGCTGCGGACCGACCCGGAGCAGACCGTCCACGGCCTGCGCACGGTCAAGCGGGTCGACGGGCTCGACCCGTGGCTGCCCCGGCCGGACGGCATCTCCCCCGAGTTCGTCCTCTCCTCCCCGTCGGACCTGGCGGAACACGCCACGCTCCGCGCGGGCCGCCTCCCCGCGGGCACGGCCCGCGCACCCGAGGCCGCGGTGACCGTGAGGACCGCCGAGGCGCTGCGCCTGAAGCCCGGCTCCGTCGTGCACGTACCGGGCCGGGTCAGCGCGGAACCGATCGCGCTGACGGTCACGGGGATCGTGGAGCCGCGCCGCCCCGAGGGCCCGTACTGGGCGGTGGAGCCGCTGCTCCGCACCCCGGCGCTCGCCCCCCTGGTCGGCGACGAGATCAAGTACTACTGGCAGGGAGCGCTGCTGCTCTCCCCCGGCTCGGCGCCCGCGATGCTCTCCACCACCGGTGAGCCGGAGGTCTTCTTCCGGTACATGCCCACCAGCGGGCATCTCACCGGGCGGGACACCGACCGCCTCGGCGCGGCGCTCGACTCGGCGGCCGGCGGCCCCGATCTGGTCAAGCTGCGCGAGGTCGTGGGGCCCACCGGTGCGCTGCTCACCGAACTCGACGAGATCGTGGACGGCTACGGTTCGATGCGCGAGGCGATCAGCCCGGTCGTGGCCGTCGCCGTCTTCGGCATCGGCGCGGTCGCGGCCGTCGTCCTCGCCATGACGGGCGGGCTGTTCGTGGCCCGCCGGGACAGCGAGCTGGCCCTGATCCGCTCCCGGGGCGCCTCGCTCACCGGCATCGGGCTGCGCCTGCTCGGCGAGACCTCGGCGGTCGCCGTACCGGCCGCGGCCCTCGCCCTGGCCCTCGCGGTGGTGACCGTACGGGGAGCCGACGGCGGGTCCGGCGGGATCCCGCTGCCGCCCTCGGTCCTCGCCGCCTCCGCCACCGCCCTCGTCGCGATGCTGGTCCTGCCGCTGCGGGCCGTCGTCGTGCACCGGCGCCCGCGGCTGCACGGCGGTCGCGACGACCTGCTCACCGCCCGCCCCTCCCGGCGCCGCACCGTCCTCGAACTCACCCTGCTCGTCCTGGCCGTGGGCGCGGTCGCCTCGCTGCGGCTCCGCGGCACCGCGGACTCCGGGGACCATCTGGTGAGCGCCGCACCGGTGCTCGTCGGCCTGATCGCCGCCATGGTGCTCGTACGGATCTATCCGCTGCCCCTGCGGTGGGCGGCCCGACCGGCCCGCCGGCTGCGCGGCGCCGTCGGCCCGCTGGCCCTGGCCCGCGCCGGCCGCGCGTCCTCGGCGGGCACCCTGCCGCTGCTCGCGCTCGTCCTCGCCCTGACCACGGCGGCCTTCGGCGGCTCCGTCCTGGCCGGCGTCGCCGACGCCCGCGACCGGGCCGCGCTCCTGGCCACCGGAGCGGACGCCCGGATCGACGGCTCGGTCGAGTGGACCCCGGTGCCGGCCGACCTCACCGAAGCGGTGCGCGGGACGGCGGGCGTACGGGACGTCGCGCCGCTGCAGATCGAGTACGGGGTGTCGCTGCCGTCCCCCGGGAACTCCTCCGCCCAGCCGATGAGCTCGGCGCTCGTGGGCGTCGAGCCCGGCTCGTACACCCGGCTCGCCCGGCGGACCGATTCCGGCGACTTCCCGGCGGCGCTGCTCGCGTCGACGGGCCAGGGCGGCAAGGAGGCCGCGGCGGACACGGAGCGGGTGCTGCCCGCGATCGCCTCGCCCTCGGTCGCCCGGCGGCTCGGCGGCGCGCCGCAGGAGATCGTGTCGGCGGCCGGGGTGTTCCGGGTGAAGGTCGTCGCGGTCCGGTCGCACACCCCGGCCCTGCAGGGGGCCGACTTCCTGCTGGTCAACGCCGCCGACCTCACCCACCGGACGAACACGGCCCTGCTCGTCACGGGTCCGGCGGACGGGGCCGCGCTGCGGGCCGTGGTGAAGGCGAAGTCCGACGCGCTCCTGGTGTCGATGCGGGCCGAGGAGCGGGCCGGCTACGTGGACTCGCCGCTCCAGTCGGGTGCCGAGCGGATCTACCTGGGCGCGATCGGCGCGGGTGCCGGGTTCGCCGTGGTGGCCGTCCTGCTGTCGCTGATGCAGAGCGCGCCGGAGCGCACGACGCTCCTCGCGCGGCTGCGGACGATGGGTCTGACCCGCGGGCAGGGACGGCGGCTGCTCGGTCTCGAGGCGCTGCCCCAGGCGGTGCTCGCGGCGGTCGGCGGCACGCTCGTCGGCTGGGCGACGGTGCCGCTGCTCGCGCCCGGCATCGACCTGTTCCGGCTCGCGCTCGCGACGACACCGGGATTCGCCCCGCTGGACAGCGCGCCGCTGCGGGCGGACCCGTGGTCGCTGGTGGTGCCGGCGGTCGCGGTCGTCCTGATCACGGCGGTGGCGGCGGCCGGACAGGCCTGGTGGGCGGGACGCAAGGGCTCGATCAAGGAACTCAGGGCAGGAGACGCACGATGACGAAGACCGACACGTCGATCCGGGCCGGTGCGGCCGGGTCCGCCTCCGACCCCACCACCCTGGAGGAACTGGAGCGGAAGGCGACCGCCCGGCGCGACCGGCCCTCGTACGGCCATGACGCGCTCATCGCCTGCGACCGTCTCGTCCGGATCTTCACCACCGACGGGGTGGAGGTGCAGGCCCTCCAGGGGCTCGACCTCCTCGTGAAGGAGGGCGAGTTGATGGCCCTGGTCGGGGCCTCGGGTTCCGGCAAGTCGACGCTCATGAACATCCTCGCCGGCCTGGACGTGCCGACCGCCGGCGCGGCCCGGGTCGCCGGGGCCGATCTGCTCGCGATGGACGGCAAGGCGCGGCTGCGCTACCGCCGCGAGGTCGTCGGCTTCGTCTGGCAGCAGACCGCCCGCAACCTGCTCCCCTACCTGACGGCAGCCCAGAACGTGGCGCTGCCGATGCAGTTGAAGGGCCGCGCGAAGCACAAGGCGGAGCGCGCCGAGGAGCTCCTCGCCATGCTGGGCATCGCGGACGCCCGCGACCGGCGGCCGCACCAGCTCTCCGGCGGCCAGCAGCAGCGGGTGGCGATCGCGGTCGCGTTGGCCAACAACCCGGCCGTGCTCCTCGCCGACGAGCCCACCGGCGAGCTGGACTCGGCCACCGGCGAGCAGGTCTTCGCGGCCTTCCGCCGCGCCAACGAGGAGCTGGGCACGACGATCGTGATCGTCACCCACGACCAGGCGGTCGCCTCCGAGGTCCGCCGCACGGTCGCCATCCGCGACGGCCGCACCTCCTCGGAGGTCCTGCGCCGCACCGAGGTCGACGAGCAGGGCAAGGAGTCCCTGGTGGCACGGGAGTACGCGATGCTCGACCGGGCGGGCCGGCTCCAGCTCCCGGCGGACTACACCCAGGCCCTCGGCATGGAGCACCGGGTGGCCCTGGAACTGGAGCAGGACCACATCGGGGTGTGGCCGGACGACGCGGAGGCCTGAGCAACCGGGAGCCGCCACCGGACGTCCCTCCCTGCGGGGGTGATGTCCATGTCATCTACGGGCGCGGGGGGTCCGGCGGGCGCGGGCGGTTCTTCGGGCGCGGGCGGCCGGGCAGGCGCGGGCGGCCCGGCAGGCGCAGGGGATCGAGCCGGCGCGGGGGATCGAGCCGGCGCGGGGACACCGGCCGGCGCGGGAGGTCGGGCCGGCGTAGGGACACCGGGCGGCCCGGGAGATCGGGCCGGCGCGGGAACCTGGGTGGCCACGCTCCTGCCCGCGTTCTGCGCGGTCGCCCTCCTCGCCTGGTCGGCCTGGTCCTTCGGAGGCGCGTCGGCGCCGTCCACCACGGTCGCGGTCTCGGTCGGCGGAGCGGCCGTCCTCGCCGCGGCCGTGGCCTACTACCTGCTCGTCGACGGCGTGGCGGGCTTCTGGGGCGCGCTGGCCCTGGTCGGCGCGCTGCTGCTCACGGTGGCCACGGCCGACCAGTGGGCCTCGCGCGGGGCGGTCGCGGACTGCGTCGTGGTGAAGGTCCACGAGGAGACGCACGTGTCGGTCGGCGAGGGCGGCGGCGAGCGGACCGTGTACCGCCACACCCTGCGCTGTCCCGGCGGCTATCCGTCGGCCCTGGCGGAGGACCACCGGATCGCCAAGGACGGCGGGGAGGTACGGGTGGCCTACGATCCGCGCCGCCGGGTGGCACCGGCGGTGGAGGGCTCGTCCCCGCCCTGGGGCCAGGCGGTCTTCGCCGTCCTGCTGCTGGCGGCCGCGACGGCGGGGGCGCGGAGGTTCAGCCGGGCGGGCCGGCGGGAGCGGGAGGCCCGGTCAGGTCCATCAGGCCGGCCGCCGTCGGCCGGAAGCCGCAGCGCTCGTGGAAGTCGGTGAGGCGGGGCTCGAAGTCCACGTGCAGCCAGTGCGCGCCGTGCCGCCGGGCGGCCTCGGCGGCGGCACGGACGAGGGTGACGCCGAGCCCCTGCCGACGCTCGTCGGGGTGGACGGTGGTGTCGAGGAGGAAGGCGTGCACGCCGCCGTCGCCGACGACGTTCACGTACCCGACGAGCCTCCCGGCGCGCCGGGCGGTCACGCGGAGGAGACTGCGGGTCAGGACGGGGCCGAAGTCGGTGTCCCGGTGCCCCGGCCAGGAGGCCCGGAAGAGAGCGTTGAGCTCGTCGCCCGTGAGCGCCGCGCCGACCTCGACGACGAGGTCGGTCACACGGGGCCGCCGGGAGTGACGGTCAGCGACATCGACACGGTACGGAGCGCGATCGAGCCGTACGGGGTGCGGAGCCGCAGCCAGGGACCGGAGGCGAAGAGCGCCACCGCGGCCTCGGTGTCCGCGGGCGGCAGGAAGCCCAGTGACTGCGCGGCGTGCACGGCCCGCAGCGGGAGTCCGGTGGTCCCGAGGGTCCGCGACCAGATCTCGCGGCCGATCCGGTCGCGCTCGGCCGTGGTGCGCCGCTCCTCGGGCAGGTCCTCGTCCCGCCCCCGGAACTCCGCGACGGCCGCGGCGACCGCGGCGCGCATCTCGGCGGCGGCGGGCAGCCCGGCGACCGGCCGCCAGCCGGCGCGGGGCGGGAGGACACCGGTCCACGGGGGCCCGGTGACGGAGTCCGGGACGACCGCCTTGCCCGCCGACTCCTCGATGCCTTCGAGGAGTTCACCGGCGGAGACGGTGACGTCGAGGTCGACGGCGTCGACCAGCCGGGCCGTACGGATCGCGAGGACCTCGAAGGACGCCGGCCGGCCGAAGACGGCCAGCGCCCCGCCGCCGGCCTGGAGGCGGACGGCGGCGGCCCGGTCGTAGTGGACGAGCCGGGTCAGGAAGGCGGCGAGTGCCGCCGCCTCCCTGGCGTCGGCGAAGTGCAGCGGCGCGAGCACGGTCATGCTGCGGACGTCATCCCGTCGTCGACGTACTCCTGGAGGAACTCGCGCTCCTCGGCGGAGATCCTGCGCGGCCGCTGCGCCTCGAGGTCGAAGGGCACGACGACCGTGGACGCCCGCACGTACGTGACCTCGGGGTCCTTGATCTCGTACGCGATCGTCAGCGACGCCGCGCCTATCTTCGTCACCCAGGACTCGATGGTCACCGGCTGGTGCCGGTGGACCAGCGGCCGCACGTAGTCGATCTCGTGCCGGGCCACGACGGACCCGCCGGAGAACGAGGGGGAACCGCCCCCCGGCGCGAGCCGGAACATGAAGTCGATCCGCGCCTCTTCCAGGTACCGCAGGAAGACGACGTTGTTGACGTGCCCGAAGGCGTCCATGTCCGACCAGCGCAGGGGACAGCTGTAGATGTGGCGCACGCTCAGCCTCGGGTCAGCTTCTTGTACGTGGCACGGTGCGGGCGGGCCGCGTCCGGGCCGAGACGCTCGATCTTGTTCTTCTCGTACGACTCGAAGTTGCCCTCGAACCAGTACCACTTGGACTCGCCCTCGTAGGCGAGGATGTGGGTGGCCACCCGGTCCAGGAACCACCGGTCGTGGGAGATCACGACCGCGGCGCCGGGGAACTCCAGGAGGGCGTTCTCCAGCGACGACAGGGTCTCGACGTCGAGGTCGTTGGTGGGCTCGTCGAGGAGCAGCAGGTTGCCGCCCTGCTTGAGGGTCAGCGCGAGGTTCAGGCGGTTGCGCTCACCACCGGAGAGCACACCGGCCGGCTTCTGCTGGTCCGGGCCCTTGAAGCCGAACGCGGAGACGTAGGCGCGGGAGGGCATCTCGACGTTGCCGACGTTGATGTAGTCGAGCTCGTCGGAGACGACGGCCCACAGCGTCTTCTTCGGGTCGATGTTGGCGCGGGTCTGGTCGACGTACGAGATCTTGACGGTCTCGCCGATCTTGACCGAGCCGGAGTCCGGGGTCTCCAGACCCTGGAGCATCTTGAAGAGCGTGGTCTTGCCGGCGCCGTTCGGGCCGATGACGCCGACGATGCCGTTGCGCGGGAGCGTGAAGGACAGGTCGTCGATGAGGACCTTGTCGCCGAAGGCCTTGGAGAGGTTCTCGACCTCGACGACGATGGAGCCCAGACGCGGGCCCGGCGGGATCTGGATCTCGTCGAAGTCCAGCTTCCGCATCTTGTCGGCCTCGGCCGCCATCTCCTCGTAGCGGGCGAGACGGGCCTTGGACTTGGTCTGACGCCCCTTGGCGTTGGACCGCACCCACTCCAGCTCTTCCTTGAGGCGCTTGGCGCGCTTCTCGTCCTTCTTGCCCTCGACCTTGAGGCGGGTGGCCTTCTTGTCGAGGTAGGTGGAGTAGTTGCCCTCGTAGGGGATCGCGCGACCGCGGTCGAGCTCCAGGATCCACTCGGCGACGTTGTTCAGGAAGTAGCGGTCGTGGGTGACCGCGACGACGGCGCCGGAGTACTTCGAGAGGTGCTGCTCCAGCCAGTTCACCGACTCGGCGTCGAGGTGGTTGGTGGGCTCGTCGAGGAGGAGCAGGTCCGGGGCCTCGATGAGCAGCTTGCAGAGCGCGACACGGCGCTTCTCGCCACCGGAGAGGTTGACGACCGGCCAGTCGCCGGGCGGGCAGCCCAGGGCGTCCATGGCCTGCTCCAGCTGGGCGTCGAGGTCCCAGGCGTTGGAGTGGTCCAGGTCCTCCTGGAGCTTGCCCATCTCTTCCATCAGGGCGTCGCTGTAGTCGGTGGCCATGAGCTCGGCCACCTCGTTGAAGCGCTTGAGCTTGCCCATCTGCTCGGCGGCGCCGTCCTGCACGTTCTCCAGGACGGTCTTCGACTCGTCGAGCTTCGGCTCCTGCATGAGGATGCCGACGGTGAAGCCGGGCGTCAGGAACGCGTCACCGTTGGACGGCTGCTCGAGGCCAGCCATGATCTTGAGAACGGTGGACTTACCGGCACCGTTCGGGCCGACCACACCGATCTTCGCACCCGGCAGGAAGCTCAGCGTCACGTCATCGAGGATGACCTTGTCGCCGTGCGCCTTGCGCGTCTTGCGCATCGTGTAGATGTACTCAGCCAAGAGAAACCGTCCGGCAAGGAGTGAGTGGGCAGATACACCCCATCTTGCCTGACCGGAACCCCGGGGCGGAAACCGGTAAGGCGGGAGCGGGGGCCCGGCGGCGGGGTGTGCCGGGGGCGGCGCGGAGTCGTACCGGGCGGTAGCGGGTGGAAACGGAGCCCGGACGTGCGACGACCCCGGACGCTGACGCGTTCCGGGGTCGTGCGGTGATCACGGGGCGATCATGATGTGACGCGGATCACTCCACGGGATCGGGTGGCTTCCCGGTGCCGGCGGGGCCGGCACCGGGGGCCGGGGATCAGGCGCCGGCGGTCTTCTTCTTGCGGAGGAAGAACACCGCGCCGCCGCCGATCACGACGAGCGCGGCGGCGATGCCCGCGATCATCGGGGTGGCGTTGGAGCTGCCGGTCTCGGCGAGGTCGCCGCCACCGGTCGTGGTGGTGCCGGTGGTGCCGGTGGTGCCGCCCGTGGTGTCACCGGTCGTGGGAGCGGTGGTCGACGGGGCGGGGCTCGACGGCTCGGTCGAGGGCTCCGTGCTGGGGGTCTCGGACGGCGTCGGGCCGGGGGTGGCCGTCTTGCAGTCCAGGACGCCCTCGAAGGTCTCCTCGAAGCCGTTCGGGCCGGTGATGGTGAACTTGTACGCCTCGTCCTCGGCGAGCGGGACCGGGATGGTCTTCTTCTCGCCGGGGGCGACGGTGTACGAGGTGCCCTTCAGGTCGAAGGTCCAGGGCTCGTCACCCTCGTTGGACGCGATGACCTCGAGGCCGCCCTTGGCGCAGTCCTTGGCGACCGTGACGGCCGGGACGGCACCCTTCTTCGCCCACGTGGCCGAGGCCTGGGCGGTGACGGTCGACTCGCTGGAGCCGGCCAGGATCAGGGTCTGGGACGGGCCGTCGATGGAGACGAACGCGCGGCCCAGCGAGACCTTGGTGGAGGCCTCGGCGGACAGACCGGCGGTGCCGTCGGCGGTGCCGGCGGGAACGTCGAAGAAGACCTCGTCGCCGTTCTTCGCCTCGGTGACGGGCTTGCCGTCCTTGTCCACGATCTTGACGCCGTCCGGGGTGCCCGGGGCGGTCGTCAGCTTGGCGATCTGGGCGTTGGTGGAGACGGTGATCGGGCCGAGCCGCTCACCGGCCTTGCCCGCGACCGAGGACGGGGAGAGCGAGAGGGAGGCCTTCGGCTCCTCGAGCTTGACCGCGTCCTTCAGGAGCTGCTCGGTGAGCTTGCGGGCGTCGGCGCTCTTCGGCGTCGCCGTCACGTCGTCGGACAGGGTCCAGATGGCGGCCTGGGTGGCCGCGGCGGCCTCGTCCTTGGACAGGTCGACGTCGAGCTTCTTGCCGAGCTCCTCCGCGGAGTGCTTCGGGTAGCCGTTCTCGAGGATCCAGAGGATCTTTCCGGCGTTGTCGTTGTTGTGCAGGGAGGACTCGTCCCAGCCGACTTCCTTGTAGTCGAAGTCGTGCTTGGCCGGCGTCCGGAGGTCGATGCAGTAGGTCTGGAGAGTGCCCCCACCCTCGACCTGCATCTTGAAGAGGCCGCCCTGGACGCCCCACTTCGAGCCGTTCTTCTCGACGATCTCGACGGCGTCGCGGTCCGTCATCCCGCCGAGCTTCGCCGTCACGCCTCCGGTGCCCGGGGCACCGTCGTCGGCCAGCGCCGGTCCGGCGGTCGCTATCGCACCGGCCATGACAAGGCCGGAGACGAGGGCGGCGGCAGCGAGGCGAGCAGCGCCTCGGCCACGTACTGAATACATTGCTTTCCCCTCCGGGCGAGTCGCTCCACGAACCATGGACTGGTTTCGCGTGGGGGGAGCGCACGCCAGCAGATCACAGACCCGATGGGCTCACGTGCCACATGAGTACCCGGGAATCCTAGGGATGCGGAACCCCCCGGTGCCCGGCCATACGGTCAGATAACCATTCCGAATCGGAATCGTTATCACGCAGGGCGAGTTGGTCGACAAATCGCCACGACGCATGGTCAGGGCACGGTCACCAACTGCGTCGCCGACTCCGCCGCGGCCTCCTCCGCCGCCACCGCCCATGGGTCCCGGTCCGGCGCCAGACCGAGCACCGGCGCCCTCTCCACGGCCCCCACCTGCGGTTCCGTCCGCGGCTCGGCTCCCGACCCGGCCCCTGGCCAAGACCCCGGCTCCGCCTCGGCCCTGAGCGGCCGCGCCACCCGCCGGAAGGCCGCCGTCCCCCGGCTCAGATCGTGCCCCACGGCCAGCGCCGCCACGTCCACGAAGGTCTTGCGCTGCCCGTCCCGCTCGTCCTCACGCACCCTCAGCCTGCCGTGCACCACGAGCGGTTCCCCGACGGACACCGAGGCCGCCAGATTGGCTCCGAGGGAACGCCAGGCGGACACCGTGTAGAAGCTGGTGGGCCCATCGGACCAGATCCCCTTCTCACGGTCCCAGCGGCGCGCCGTCACCGCGAAGCGGAACCTGGCGACCCCGCCCGTCGCCGTGTCCCGGTACTCCACCGCCGTCGCCACGTTGCCGACGAGCGTCACGGTCGTGTCGTTCATGGTCCGTTCCCCCACCCTGCGTTCACGCTGCTGTCTCTTCACCGGTCGGACACCATCGTGGGGCTGCGGCGAAGACGCCGCCGGGGGCTGTGGACGGGTGCGGGAATGTGGACAACTCCCCCACTCGGAAGGGTGTACCGAGGGCGGGGCACACCGGGAGAAACCACCGCACGAGGAGGCCGCCGAGGCCTCCTTCGTACGCCGAGGCCTCCTTCGTACGCTCTTTCCGCCTCCGCATCCGCATCCGCATCCCCCGTACCCCGCTACCGCCCCCGGACCCCCGTGCGGGTCGCGCCGAGCCGACCCGCGCCGCTGCGGCTTCCGCCGACGATCCGGGCCGCCGGACGCGTGCCCACCACCGTCGCGTACTGCTCGCGCACCTCGCGGTAGCGCATCAGCTCCGCCGCGACCGGGTCGAGCACCCGGGCCCGGCCGCAGGCCGCCGCCGCCTCGCGCAGGCGGCGTTCGGCCTCCTGCCCGTACCGTCGCGCGGGGCCCTTGACGGCTCCCTCGCAGGCCCATTCGACCAGCGGTCCGCCGATGATGCCGCCGAGCATGACGAGGACCGGCGGGAGCAGCCCCGGCTCGACGACGCCGACGATCTGCCCCACCAGCCACAGCGCGCCGAAGATCTGCAGGAGCGTCATCACGGCCTGGGCGAGGACGGCCGCAGGCCACCACGCCGGGCGGGGCGGCCGGGCCGCCGCGTCGCCGATGGTGACCGTGAGCTCGTCCAGCGCCTCCGGCAGCCCTTCCGCCCCGCGCGCCGCCGCCTCTCGCACGGCCTGCGCCCACGGGGTCGGGAGCCCGCGGGAGGCTTCGTCGGCGACGACCCGTACCGCCTGCTCCACGCGCTGGCGTGCCGTCAGTTCGTCCTCGACCGGGGTGGCGAGGTGCGGATCGGTGGAGCCGTGCTCGCGGATCCGCTCGTACCAGCGGTAGAGGCGCAGCCAGGGGGTGCCGCAGGCGCGGATGGCGCCGCGGCGCCAGACCCGTTCGGCGGCCTCTCCGGCGGCCTGGGCACCGACGGCGGCGGCGAGCCGGTCGCTGAAGGCCTCGCGGGCGCGCTCGTCGAGCCCCGAGCGGCCCTCGGCGAGGTAGGCGGGCCGGAGCCGGGCCGCGGCGGCGTCGACGTCGGCGGCGAGCCGGCGCTCGGGAGCGGTACGTTCCTGGACGAATCCGGCCACCATCTCCCGCAGTTCGGGTACGCCGTCACCGGTCAGGGCGGAGACGGCCAGGACCGTGGCGCCGGGTTCGCCGTGCTCGCCGAGCGCGACGCCGTCCTCGTCGAGGAGGCGGCGGAGGTCGTCGAGGACCAGGTCGGCGGCCTCGGTGCCGAGCCGGTCGATCTGGTTGAGGACGACGAAGGTGACCTCGGCGTGCCCGGCGAGCGGCCGGAGGTAGCGCTCGTGGAGGGCGGCGTCGGCGTACTTCTCGGGGTCGACGACCCAGATGACGCCGTCGACGAGGCCGAGGACCCGGTCGACCTGGTCGCGGTGGGCGGTGACCGCCGAGTCGTGGTCGGGGAGGTCGATGAGGACGAGTCCCTGGAGGCCGGCGTCGGCGGCTCCGCCCGCGAGCGGCCGGCGGCGCAGTCGGCTGGGGACGGCGAGCCGGTCGAGCAGCCCGGCGGCGCCCTCGGACCACGAGAGCGCGATGGGCGCGGAGGTGGTGGGGCGGCGGAGTCCGGTCTCGGACACGGGGACGCCGGCGAGGGCGTTGAAGAGCGTGGACTTGCCGCTGCCGGTGGCGCCGGCGATCGCGATCACGGTGTGCCGCGAGGAGAGCCGCTGCCGGGCGGCGGCCTCGTCGAGCACCCGCCCGGCCTCGGCGAGGGCTTCGCTCTCGACCCGGGTACGGGAGAGCCCGACGAGTTCGTGGAGCGCGTCGAGGCGGGCACGGAGGGGCCCGCCGTAACTCCCGCCGAGGGGCGGCAGGGTGTCGGGCTCCTGGATGCCGTCCGCGCCGGGAAGCGCGTCGGCGACGGCGGCACTCCGCTCGGCGGCGCGCCGCGCGATCAGCCCGTCGTCCCAACGACCGGGCCGCTCGCGGTCGGGCTGCTCGCGGTCGGGCGTACTGCCGTCGGCGCCTGCCCCGGTACGGGCACCGGCCCTGTCGCCAGCCCTGTCACCGTCCCGGGCACGGGCACCGGCCCCGTCACTGTCCCAGGCGCGGGCGTCGGCGCCGTCACCGTCCCGGGCACGGGCACCGCCCCTGTCACCGGGACGGGCGTCGGCGCCGCCCCCTCCCCCGTCAGCACGGGTTCCGGTGCGCGACTCGTCGTCGTCCACCACGTCACTTCTCCTTCTGCAGTACGGAGAGCGCGGCGATCAGCTCCGCCTGCGGCTCGGGGTTCACGTCGAGTGCCGCGAGGGGCGCGAGGCGCTGGTCGCGTTCGGCGTGCAGGACGCGGTCGACGTACGAGAGGACGAGTTCGCCGCCCTTGTCGCGCAGGCGGAGGGCGGCCTGGGCGCCGAGGAGTTCGGCGAGGCGCTCGCCCGCGGCCCGGGTGCGGCGGCCGCCGAGGAGGGAGGCGGCGAGGAGGGCGGCGACGGTGTCGGCCTCCGGGACGGCCGTACGGGAAGCGGCCGGGCGTTCGACGGTGCGCACCTCGTCCTCCGCGACCTCCTCGAGGACGCGCCGCCAGCGCCGTACCTCCACGCCGATCCGCTCGGCCGTGTCGCGGTCGCCGCCGGTCCTGGCGGGGCCGAGGGCGTCGGCGGCGGGTTCGCGCCGCCAGGCGTCGCGGACGCGTTCCTCGGCGGCGGAGACGGCGCAGTGGAGGAGGGCGGCGAGGGACTCGGCGAGGGCGTCGAGGAGTTCGTCGGCGGTGCTGTCGCGGGGGTAGGCGCGCCAGCGGGTGCGGGCGTCGCCGGCGAGGACGGCGCCGCGGCCGAGCTGTTCGCGTACCCGCTTGGCCTGTTCGCCGTAGGCGGTTTCGACGGCGCCGCCGAGGCGGACGGAGGCGGCGTACTGCGCGGCGACGGCGCCGGCCAGTTCGGGGAGGCGGGCGTCGAGGGAGTCGATGACGCCGGTGGCGGTCCGGTCGGCGGCCTGCTGGCGGGCGGCGGGGTCCTCGGCGCGGTGGGCGAGCCAGCCGCGCAGGGCGGCGACGGCGGAGTCGGGGAGGAGGCCGCTGCCGCCGTCGGCGGACTCGGGGAGCTCGGGGATGGTGAAGCGGGGCACGTCGCCGAGGCCGGCCTTGTCGAGGAGGGCCTCGTACTGGCGGGAGACCTCGCCGATGACCTGGTGGGGGACGCGGTCGAGGACGGTGACGAGGGTGGCGTCGTACTCCTTGGCGGTACGGAGGAGGTGCCAGGGCACGGCGTCGGCGTACCGCGAGGCGGTGGTGACCATCACCCAGATGTCGGCGGCGCAGATCAACTCGGAGGCGAGGAGCCGGTTCTCGACGACGAGGGAGTCGATGTCGGGCGCGTCGAGGAGGGCGAGGCCGCGGGGCATGGAGGCGGCGGTCTCGACGCGGAGCGCGTTCTCCTCGGGGGGCGGGGCGTCGTCGGCGTGGTCGTCGTCGGCCTGCGGCAGCCAGACGCGGGTGAGCTGCGGGAGGACCCGCATCCCGGCGAACCAGTGGTGGTCCTCGGGGTGGCAGACGAGCACGGGGGTGCGGGTGGTGGGCCGGAGCACACCGGACTCGCTGACGCGCCGCCCGACAAGGGAGTTGACGAGCGTGGACTTGCCGGCCCCGGTGGACCCGCCGACGACGGCGAGCAGCGGGGCGTCGGGATCTTTGAGCCGGGGCACCAGGTAGTCGTCGAGCTGAGCGAGCAGCTCGGCCCGGGTCTGCCGGGCGCGTGGTGTGTCGGGGAGGGGGAGAGGAAGGCGCACGGCGGCGACACGGTCGCGCAGGGCGGAGAGTGCGTCGATCAGCTGAGGCCGTTCGTCCAAGGTCACCACATGCGAAGAATGCCCAATTTATGAGTGTTTTTGAAGCCTATTGCGGCCCTGCGCGCCGAAGAGAGGGGTGGTGACCGGAACCTCAGGCATAACGAGTGCACAACACCCGCCCCGAGCGGCGCCAAAAGCGCTGCGCGAATCGCACCTGCCTGCGATTATCGTTCCGCTTCACCGAACCTCCACATCGTGCCACGCAGGTGAAGCAACCGGGCCAAGGCGATCGGAGCCCTATCCTTGTCCCGGCAGGCCACACCCCACCCACAAGGGGCTCCTGGCCACACGGCCACCACCCGGCCCCCGTAGCTCAGTGGATAGAGCAGGTGCCTTCTAAGCACTTGGCCGCAGGTTCGAGTCCTGCCGGGGGCGCTCCGCGTAAGACCCTCCTTCGGGAGGGTCTTTTTGCTGGTCAGGGGTGGTTTCGGGTGGGTCGCGGAGGGGCCGGACACGCCCCACGACGGGGTGAGGCACGTCCGGCCGTGTCCGGCTGAAACCGGGTTTCTGCGGGTGGCCACGGAGAATACGCGGAGAAATTTTCAGCCGGTCGCCGCGGCCGGGTCCGGCAGCTCCCCCGCTTGCTCGATGCGGCGCTTGAGGTCGGGCAGCTGCCCGTCCACGCACCGGGCGTAGGTGGAGAGCAGCACGGGGACGCTGTTGCCCGCCCACTCGGCCACGGTCGCGGGCGGTACGCCGGCGTTGAGCCAGTTCGTCAAGCAGGTGTGCCGGAGGTCGTACACGCGGCGGCCAAGCGGGGTCCCGAATTCGTACGAGGTGAGCACCTCCTTCCGGGCCCGCCGCCACGCTCGCCGGATCACGGATCCGGCGAGATCTCCGCCCTTCTCCCCCTGCATCAGAAGGTCTCCGGGCTTCAGGCCCTCCTTCTCGATGTGGGCCCGGAGGATCCGCGTCAGGGCGGGGCGACAGGGCACCGTCCGGGTGTCGTCGGCGGCTCGCCCCTTGAGGCCGCGCTGCTCGCGCACCTCCCCCGTGTCCGTCCACTGTTTGCCGACCTCGGGGTGGGCGGTGTGGAGCAGCAGCTCGCCCCACTGGTCGTCAGCTTCCACGTCGGGCAGGCGGACGTCGCCGACGTCGATCGCCACGACCTCCTCGGGTCGGGCGCCGGCGTAGTACATCGCGGCGAAGAAGGTGTGCAGCCGCGGGCCGCCCCTCGGTCGGGCGTAGACCCAGCCGAGGAGCTTGGCGGCCTGCTCCTTGTTCAGCAGGGAGCGCTTGTCGACGGCCGAGGAGGTCTTGGACGCGGCAGCGCCGGCGCCCTTCCCCTTCGGGAGCAGGTTCTCCTTGAGCACCTTCTTCTTGATGGCGTGCTCGAGGAGGACGTTCAGGACCCGCTTGGTGCGCCGCGCCGTGCTGGCGGCCACAGCCGTCCCGTCCAGCTTCGTCCCGGCCGCGCGCAGCACTGTCTCCACGGTGCTTTCGTCCTCCCAGGCCGCCATGGTGAGCGAGTTCCGCTCCACCCACCGAAGGATCACGGCGACCTCCGGCGGTGCCTGGCCACGCCTCAGGGTGTTGAAGGCGTACTCGCGGAGGGCCCGGCGCACGTCGACGCCCTTGAACGCGGTGGGCTGGGATCGGAGCAGGGCGATCGTGACGGGCGTGAGTGCCTTCGCCACGTTCCGCCGGTTGTTCGCGGACGTCCGCGCCCAGAGCTGGTCCACGAACTGGATCGAGAAGTCGAACCACGTCACGCCAGCCGGCTGGGAGATGCGCGAGACCGGGAGCCCAGTGGAGATGCTGAACGCCTCCCCCTTCCGCGCCGCTGACACCAGCCCGGCACGGAAGAACTCGGCGAGGGCCGCCGTGACGAACGTCTGGCGGTGCTCCCGGCCGTTCAACTCCCAGCGCACGGTTTAGGTGGTCTTCCGCTTGCCCACGTTGACGCCGGTCTTCCAGAACTTCACGTTGTACGTCACGTCCATCACGCGGCGTCCTCGTGCTCGTTCAGCCAGAGGTCCAGGTCGACCCGGCGCACTCGGAGGGCGCGCCGTTCGGGAGCTTGATGCAGCGGGGTCCGCCTCCCAGCGGGCGAACCGCCCATGGTCCGTCTGCCACGAGCCATAGCGCTCCGGCAGGTCACGCCGGGGAGCACCGGTCAGCAACCGCCACAACACCCCGTTGATCACCTGCCGGTGATCCCGCCATGAGCGACCTCACCCATCAACATCTGACAGCAAGGGCACTATCTGCTCCCATGCCGCATCCGTCAGCTGATTACGACGCCGCCACAAGATCAATCATCAGTCAGGCCCTAGTTGAAGTAGATGCGGTTCGACGACGCGGTGTTGGCAGCTAGGGCGCTGGCGTTAATTACGACGCTGGTCTCCTGGGCCATCGCGTTAACTGAGAAGTTGTAGTTCTGGAAGGCTGTCATCCGCTTCACGTTGTACGGGTTCGCACTGGTGAAGGGGTTCTTGCAAACCATACAGATCGCGGAGTTGGCTCGGTTGTCAAAGCTGACGTTGCGAAGATCCGGGTAGTCGCAAAAGACACTGACCGACGACCCCGTGGCGTTGTACCCATCGTAGAAGCGCATGGTCGCCCAGGGGTGACACGTCGGGGCGGCAGCGGCGGCAGCAGTGCGGGGCTGCTTCGGGACGGCGACGCCCCACTTACGCGCAGCGTTCTTAGCAGCGTCAGCGGGCAGTCCTCCCACTGCGAGCAGGTCGAGCTCAAGCTCACGCTCGGTCGCAAAGCAGGTCAGTTCACCCATGCCCTTCGCGTCGTGACAGTGAGCCTCGCCGATTTCCTTCTCCAGGGTGGGCAGGGTGGTGGCACCGCCCTTGTACTCGACGAGAGGCGCACTCACGCCTGTCCGCGCATCGGCGGTCTCAGCGGAGGCGGCGGGGACGGCGAGCAGGGACAGAGCGACTGCGGCCAGCGCGGCGCATACCTTGGTTCTCAACATGGCTTCACAGTATGGGACTTACCCCCGCAAGGGAACACACTTTCGATCGACGCCTGCAAGTCCGTCACGTTCACGCCATCGGGCGCACGGTCAGATCAATCACAGCTCCGGCGCGTCCGAAACGAACGAGCCTCGACCCAGCTCGGTGTACAGCCGCCCCTCTTCACGTAGGGCGACAACCGCCTTCTGAACCGTCGACGGCACCACGTCCAGCTCGGCGGCCACCTGGTACACGGCAGGGAACCGCTCCCCTGCCCGCCATTTGACCGCATCCAGGAGCCGGCGTAGTTCATCGACCGCCTGAGGCCATACGGTCGTACTGCGATCGAGATCCATACGGCAAAGGCTGTGCGCATTTGCCTGTTCACGCGACCGCAGATAAGCGAGTACGCATACACGCATGTGCTCCGATCGCGTGACACAAGAAGACCCCGCCGAGGTGGCTAGACCTCCCGGAGCGTGGCCGATCACCCAAAGAGTGATTCGATATGCGCAGCGTACTTGCCTTACCGGCCGCAGTACTTCGCGGAGGTCTGGCGAGCGGGGAGCCGTCCTTTGCGATCCCCATCGCTGCCAGGGAATCCACAGCAACGCGGCCATTTCTGCGCAGCAATTGGCGTCCGTATCGGCGCGCCTCGAGGGCGTACACATCCGCGCGTAGAACGAGGCACCGAGCCTGCTGGCCTTTGCTTGCTCGCCTCTACTTACTCCGGCCAGGGCACCGCTTGCTACCCCACCGAACGGCCGGGCAATGACCGCTCCGACGACCTCGAGCAAGCCGCCGCCGACGGCCGCCGACTCCTCGGACGCACTACGCCGACACCGGCCATGTGCTCCAGCTGAACGGCCTCCGCGCCGAAGCCTTCTCCGGCCTGGACGGGGAACCCTTCGACCTCCTCGCAGCAGGAAGTAAGGCCGAGGAGTACCGCATCCGCGTACACGCTGCCCGGCACACCCGTCCCCGGCTCGCCTCAGACAAGAAGTGGGGCCCGTCTCCGTCCATGCCCGACGGGTCCGTACTCGCCATCCGCCTGCTGCCTGGAGCGCGGGACCTGCGAGTGCCGACAAAGACGCAGGTCAAGCACCTAATCCGCGAATCACACCAATTCCCTTCCAGCACTTGGCCGCAGGTTCGAGTCCTGCCGGGGGCGCTCCGCGTAAGACCCTCCTTCGGGAGGGTCTTTTTGCTGGTCGGGGTGGTCAGCCGGCGTGGTTGAGCACGTTGCCGTTGGTGCAGTGGTTCGTGGTGTCGCCCGTCCACGCGCCGCCCACGGGGACGACCGCCAGCTCCTGGAAGCAGACGGCTGCGGCGCTGAAGTTCCAGTTGTTGGCGGCGTTCACGCCGGGTCCGAAGTTGCTGTCGTTGTCCGCGTGGGCCGGAGTGGCGAGGGCGAGAGCGGCGCAGGCCAGGGCCGTGGTGGCGATGATCTTCTTCACGGTTCGCCAACCGGCTGCCGGAACGCCTGGTCACGGGGGTTCGGGAAGGTGTCCCCCGCACGGCGCCCGCCGGCGCCTCCGTCCGGGTGGTCTGACGTCCCGTCCGTCCGGGCGGATCGCCGCGGGCGGATCGCCTCGGTCGGATCGCCTCGGGCCCTGCGGCGAGCGGGCGTCGGGGCGGGAGGGGACCGGGCGGGACCGGGCGGGACCGGACGGGACGAGACTGGGCGGCACTGGGCAGGACCGGGCGGGACTGGGACGGGACCGGGTGGGACAGGAGCGGGGGCTTTCGTCAGTCGGTCAGTAGGTCCAGCTGGTACTCGTGCGTGCTGCGGTGGAAGCGGAAGCCCAGGCGGTGGTTGACCGCGATCATGTGGGTGTTGTCCTGCGCGTTGTCCGTCTCCACCTCCTCGATCCCGGGGTGCTCGGCCCGGAGCCTGCGCACCATCTCCGCCTTGACCCACAGCCCCAGCCCGTGGCCGCGGTGGGCGGGCGCCACCGCGGTGTCGTACTGCAGGGCCCGCCGCGTCTCCCCGGAGCGGATGACGATCTCGGTGTATCCGGCCATCTCGCCCTTCCCGCCCTTCTCCAGCGCCGCCGTCGTCAGCAGCAGGTCACCGCGGTCGGCCAGGACTTCGGCCATCGCGCGGACCCGGTCGGCGGTCCACGTCCGGCTGCCGAAGTCCATGTCGCCCATGGGCATGTCGTTCATCGCGTTCTTGGCCGAGGCGAAGGCCTCGGCCAGTTCGTCGGGAACCGTGCCCGTCCAGCCGACCAGTTCGTAACCGGGGTGTTCCGCCTCGGCCTCGGCGACGTCGGCGTCCGCGACGTCGAGCAGCAGGTGGTCGAGGGCCAGGACGCGCCGGAAGCCGCGGGCGGCGCAGAAGGCGCCCGTCGGTCCCTCGCCGGGCGCGGCGGCCACCAGGCTGCGGCGCTCGTCGTCCCGTGCCGCTCCCACCGCCGTGGCCAGCAGGTGCGAGCCCACTCCCGAGCGCCGTCGCTCCGGGGTGACGTGCAGCTCCAGCTCCGCCAGGTGCTGCTGACCCGGCGAGGTGAACAGCCGCAGTCCGGCCACACCGACCACCGCGCCGTCGGCGTCGGCCGCCAGCCACAGCAGCCGGCGGTTGTCCCGCCCGACGACGGAGAGTTGGGCACGGATCTGCTCGACCGTGGGCCGGGGCTCCTCGGGCAGATCGGCGGCGAGCGAGGCCGACACGACCGCGTGCCAGGCGGTGGCGTCCTCGGTCGAGACCTGGGTGAGCGGAACGATGTTGATCATGGGTGACTCCTCGGTGAGGATGGCTCTGTCGGTTGTTGCCTGTGTGCGGGCGGGGCGGGCGGCGTGGGGTGGGACTGGGCAGGGCGGAGCGGCTCGGGAGAGTCGCACGGGTGATCGGGCCCAGCCTGGGGCATCCCGTGCGTTCGGGCCATCGTGTTTTTCCACGTCGTCACCGGTGCGCTCGTGGGTGTCCGCGGCCGAGGAGGAGGGCTCGTGAACGGTACGAGGGAGGCGCGGGAGCGTCCCGACTGGCGGGTGTTCGTCGTCGGGGGTGCCTCGGGAATGGGCAAGACCGGTGTCGCGCGCGCACTGGCCCGGCGCTACGGCGTCCCCGTCGTGGAGGTCGACGACATCGTGGAGGCGCTGCTCGCGGTGACGCGGCCCGAGCACCTGCCGGAGGTTCACTACTGGCGCACGCACCCGGAAGCCGCTCGCCGGGCGCCCGAGTCGGTCGTCGAGCGGCAGATCGCGATCGCCGAGGCACTGGCCCCGGCGGTCGGGGCGGTGGTGGCCAACCACCTGGGCACCGACACCCCGGTGATCCTGGAGGGGGACTACCTCCTGCCCCGCGTCGTGACCCCCGGAGGCCCGGTCCGCGGCGTCCTCCTCCACGAGGACGACGAGGCGCGGGTGACGGCCAACTACCTGCGCCGGGAGCCGGAGGCCGGGCCGCAGCACCATCGCGCCCGCGTCAGCGTGCTGTACGGCCGATGGCTCGCCGCGCGGGCGCGCGAGGCCGGCGTGCCGGTGGTCGCTCCGCGTCCGTGGGAGGACCTGGCCGACCGCGTCGTGCGGCGGGGCGAAGCCGTCGCACAGGAGCCGCCGTCCCCCCTCCGCGGCCGCTGCTAGCCTGCGGCTCATGATCAAGAGCAGCCCGGACGGCCGAATAGCCCGCCTGGCCCGCGTGGCGGGAGACAACGGGCCGGAGCGCGTGCTGATCGCCGCCAGCTTCGTCAACCGGGTCGGGAACGGGCTCTTCAACGCGGCGTCCGCGCTCTACTTCACCCTGGTCGTCGGACTGCCGGCGGCGCAGGTCGGGGCCGCGCTCACCGTCGCCGGACTGATCGGCCTGTTCGCGGGGATCCCCGGAGGCCACCTCGCCGACCGGCGCGGCGCCCGCACGATCATGATGCTGTCCCTCGCGGTCCAGGCAGTGGCGATGTCGGCCCTCGTGCTCGTCGAGAGCTGGACCGCGCTGACCGTCCTCGCGACGCTCGACCAGATCGCCGCGGCGGCCGGCGGAGCGGCCTGGGGCGCGCTGGTGGCCCGGGTCGGGACCGAACGCCCGGCCCTGTTCCGGGCGAAGCTGCGCACCTTCGTCAACCTGGGCGTCATCTTCGGAACGGTCGGTTCCGGTCTTGCGGTGGCGGCGGACACCCGCGGCGCCTACCTCGCCCTGATCCTCGGCAACGCGTCGAGCTTCGCCCTGTGCGCGCTGCTCCTGTTCCTGCTGCCGAACTACCCACCGCTGCCGGCACCGCCGCGGGAGCGCCGCCGCGCGGCCTTCTCGGACCGCCCGTACCTGACGTTCACCGCCCTGTACGGGGCCATGGGGCTGCAGTACTCGGTGGTGTCCCTGCTCCTGCCGATCTGGATCGCCCAGCACACCGAGGCGCCGCGCTGGACGGTGGCGGCGGTGTTCGCCGTCAACGCGGCCTTCTGCGTCCTCCTGCAGACCAGGATCGGCTCCCGCATCGAGACGCCGCACGACGGCGGCCGGGCGTTCCGCAACGCCGGTCTGCTCTTCCTCGTCAGCTGCCCGATGATGGCGCTGGCGGCGTACACCCCGGTCTGGGCGGCGGCGGGGCTGCTCGTCGCGGCAATCTTCGTCCACAGCCTCGGGGAGATCTGGGAGTCCTCGGCGGGCTTCGCCCTGGGCTTCGGCCTCGCGCCCGACCACGCCCAGGGCCAGTACCAGGGCCTCCTCGGCCTCGGCTTCAGGGCGGGCCAGGCCCTGGCCCCCGCGATCCTGACCACGGTGGTGCTCGGCCTCGGCACGGCGGGCTGGCTGGTCCTCGCGGCCTTCTTCGCGGCCCTGGGCGCGGCCGGGCCCGCGCTGGCCCGGTGGGGCGTCCGGACCCGGCCGCAGCCGGCCGTCGCCGCGGAAGCGGTGGGCTGACCGGGCCGGACAGGCCGACCGAGCCCCGTGAGCCCAGTGACCCGACCGGGCCGACCGGGCTGCAGCCGGGCCCTGACGCCGGAGGCCTTCCGCGGGTGGATGACTCCTCCGTGGGTGCCCCGGCCCGGAAGGTGGGTCATTCTTGGGGTATGGGTGCCGTGCGTGGTGTGTCTGGGTCCCCGGGGAAGGCGCGGAGTCGCGGCCGAGGGTCGCGCTCGGCTCTGGTCGGCGTGGCCGCCGCCCTCGTCGTGGGCTTCACCGCGTCGGCCGGTTGCGCGGGCACCGACAGCGCCGGGGCCGGTGCTGGGGCCGGTGCCCGTACGAGTGCCAGCACCGCCACCACCGCCAGCACGACCAGCACCACCGCCAGCACGACCGGCACCGCCACCGGCGCGCCCGGCCCCGTGTCGCTCGCTCCCCCGGTCGCCGCCCCTCCCCCGACACCCACCCCCGCGCCGTCCACCTCGGCGGCCCCCTCGCCCCGCGGGCCGGTCGCCGCCGAGATCTCCATCCCCTCGATCGGTGTCGAGGACCTCGACGTCCTGCCGTACGAGGGGACGACCGACGACCGCGCGGGCACCCGGATCCAGGACCGCGGGGTCGCCGCGAGCCCTCACGGCAAGCGCGGCGGGGTGGGCCCGGGCGAGGTCGGCAACTACCTGGTGACCGCCCACCGGCTCTCCGCCGGCGGACCCCTGCGTGACCTGCCCTCCGTCGAGGTGGGGGACGAGGTCCGCGTCACCGCCGACGGCACCGTCTACACGTACGAGATCGTCGAGACCCGGACCACGTCCTTCCGCTCGGCCCGCTCGCTCGCCGAGCAGCGGGCGGCCGTGCCGGGCGAGCCGGGCGAGAAGCCCACCCGGGCCATGATCACGCTCTCCACCTGCGCGACCCCCGAGGACAACGCCGCGGGCAACTTCTGGCGCGACGCCCAGCACAACCCCGAGCACCGCATCGACAAGGTCGGCGTCCTCACGTCCACGCGGCCCGCGTAGCGCCGCCCCGACGTGCTGTGCACGTCGACGCCCCAGCGCCCCGGCCGACCAGCCGACCAGCGCCCGCGCGCCCCCGACGCCCCGGCCGACCAGCGCCCCGCGCCCCGAAGCCCTGACGCCCCCGCCGCCCCGCCGCCTCAGCGCAGTCGCTGCGGCAGCCGGACGCGGACCAGCGTGGTCTCCACGTCGCTGTCGACCAGGCGTCCGTTCGCGTCGAAGGCCTCCGGGCCGTCCGTCATGCCGAAGTCGTTGTCGTTGAGGAGGACCAGGGTCGAGGAGCCCTCCACCGCGATGCCCTCGATCTTGCCGGGGACGCCTGCGACCGTGTTGAGGTCGACCACCAGGCGCTTCGCCAGGACCGGGGCGGCTGCGGACGCCTCGTCGTCGAGCTGCTCCAGGGTCGGGCTCGCGGTCGTGTCCCACGGGGAGCCGAGGATGTCGGCGCCGCGGCGGAGCCGTACCTCGTAGACGCGGGAGGCCTTGTCCGTGCGCTCCTGGACCAGCAGGCGGTCGCCGCCCAGGGCCACGACCGAGGAGATCTTCAGCTCCGACGTCTTCGTCTGGCCCGGCTCCACGACGCCCACCGGGTCGAAGCGGTACGCGTACTCCGCGGTGACCCGGTTCGTGCGGGTCGAGAAGCGCAGCAGGCGGGTGGTGCGGGAGTCCTCTCCGGCGGCCTTGTCCGGGTTGAGCAGCGGGCTCTGCAGCGCCATCACCAGGTCGCCGTCGGGGAGCAGCGCCAGGCCCTCGAAGCCGCGGTTGATCTTGCGCTTGAGGAAGATCGACGGGAGCGACTCGATCACCGGGTAGTCGGCGCCGGTCAGGGCGAGCCCCCGGGGGACGTGGCGGGCGAGGACCCGGCCCGTGGCGGAGACGTGCACCAGCGAGGGGCCGTACTCGTCCACCAGCCAGAAGCTGCCGTCCCGGTCCCTGACGAGGCCCTCGGTGTCGAGGCCGTTCGCGTTGTACGCGAGCGGGGTCGTGGCGTCGTGGTTGTACGGGGCCTCGTCGCGGCCCGGCTGGTTGGGCAGGCCGGTGACGGGGGCGCCGGAGGCGGTGGTGATCGGGAGGGACTTCAACACCTGGATCCGGCCACCGGTCGCGCGGACCTTGACGATCGCCGGGTCGAAGCCGGGCACCGGGAAGGTGCGGCGCTTGTCCTTGCCGACGGCTATCTGGCCGTTGGGGCCCCGGTCGGTGACCGTCCAGTACTCGCCGCGCCGCTCGGCCGGGTACAGGTCGCTGCCGATGCCGCCCAGGTCGACGTCCCGGTCGTCGTCGACGCTGCCGGGCAGCAGGCGGTTGCTGAAGGCGGCCAGCGGGATGTCCGGCAGGGTCGAGGTGGAGACGACCCGGGCGGCGGAACCGTGCCGCGCCGGCTCCGCCTCGGCCGTCCCCATGACCACCGTCAGGGCGAGCGCGGCGGACAGCGGAAGGACCACGACGGCGGGCCGGCGCATGAGGCGCGGATTCATCTGAACTCCCTTTGCACACATGGAATGGCGCCCGTGAAGGCGCCTCATGGTCCAATTCCGGCCACAACGGTGGGCGTCGGGTGGGCGACATCGGGGCGAGCCGTCGGTGAACGCACGACTCCGGCCGTCGGTGAACGCACGACTCCGGCCCCCGGTGAACGAATGACTCCGGCCCCCGTGTGTCGGTACCGGGGAGGACAATCGCGCCATGGTGATCACCGCGCGCGCCCTCAACCGCTCCACTCTCGCCCGGCAGCTCCTCCTCGACCGGGAGCCGATCGGTGTCGGGGACGCCGTGCGCCGGGTGGTGGCGCTGCAGGCGCAGCAACCGGGCTCGCCCTACGTGGCGTTGTGGAACCGCGTCGCCGGCTTCGATCCCGCGCGGCTCGACGAGGCCGTGGCGGACTTCGAGTTGGTCAGGTCGACGCTGATGCGGCTCACGCTGCACCTGGTGCACGCCGAGGACTACCGGCCCTTCCGCGAGGCCATGGAGCCGACCCTGCGCGGTTCGCGGCTCCACGACCCCCGGTACAAGGCGGCGGGGTTCACCGCCGACGACGCCGACGCCCTGCTGCCCGCGCTCCTCGACTACGCCGGGGAGGCCAGGAGCGGGGCGCAGATGCGGGAGCGCCTCGAAGCGGCGCGGGGCGGGCCGGTGGAGGCCGTGGTGTGGCGGATGATGCGGCAGTACGCGCCGCTGTGGCACGCGCCGACGGGGCCGCCGTGGTCGTTCGGGGCGGCGCAGTCGTTCGTGACGGCGACGGCGCCGCTGCCGGTGCTCGGCGATCCGGACGCGGCGACGGCGGGGCTCGCCGTCCTGATCCGGCGCTATCTGGAGGGCTTCGGGCCGGCGTCCGTCGCGGACATGGCGCAGTTCACGCTGGCGCCGCGGGGGAAGGTGCGCGAGGCCGTGCGGCTGGTCGAGGGCGAGCTGGAGCAGACGGAGGGGCCGGGCGGGGTGCTGCTGTACGACGTGCCCGGGGCGCCCCTGCCCGGCGAGGACGTCCCGGCGCCGCCCCGGCTCCTCGCGATGTGGGACAGCATCCTGCTGGCCTATGCGGACCGCAGCCGTGTCATCCCGGCCGAGTACCGCAGGCACGTGATCCGCGTGAACGGCGACACGCTGCCGACGCTGCTCGTCGACGGGTACGTGGCGGGGGTCTGGCGTCCCGTCGAGGGGGGCATCGAGGCCTCGGCCTTCCACCCGCTGCCCGCCCGGGTCTGGGCGGAGCTGGCGGAGGAGGCCGAGGCGCTCGACGGTTTCCTCGGGGCGCGCGACCGTCGTGTGTACAGCCGGTACGACCACTGGTGGGTCAAGGGGCTGCCCGCGGTGGAGACCCGGGTGCTGCCGGGGCTCAGCCCCGCGTCGCCACCAGCTGCTTGAGGGCGATGTTCAGCTGGAGGACGTTGACGCGGGGTTCGCCGACGAAGCCGAGGATGCGGCCGTCGGTGTGGTCGGCGACGAGCTTGTCGACCTGGGCGACGGTGAGGTGGTTCCTCTCGGCGATCCGGTGGACCTGGAGCTTCGCGTACTCCGGGGAGATGTGCGGGTCGAGGCCGGAGCCGGAGGAGGTGACGGCGTCGGCGGGGACGTCCGACGGCTTGACCTTGTGGTCGGCCGTCGAGTTGTCCTTGACGACGGCGGCCTTGGCGTCCTTGACCCAGGTGATCAGGTCCTCGTTGTCGCCGGAGCGGTTGGTGGCGCCGGAGAGGATGATCGAGTACCGGGTGTTGACGCTGTTGGTGCCCAGGCCGTTGGAGGGGCGCGGCTGGAACCACTTCAGGTCCGGGGTCGGCGTCTCCTCGCCCTCCTTGAGCGGGAGGTTGTAGGTCTGGCCGATGAGTGCGGAGCCGACGACCCTGCCGCTCGCGTCGGTGACCTCGGAGCCGTTCGCCTTGCCGGGGAAGGCCACCTGGGCGATCCCGGTGACGGCCAGCGGGTAGAGGACGCCGCACACGACGGTGAGGACGAGGAGGGCGCGCAGGCCCGCCCAGAGCACGCGGCCGGTGTTCGCTGCGGAGTTGTTCATCGTGGTCAGCCGATTCCGGGGATGAGGGAGATGAGGACGTCGATGATCTTGATGCCGATGAACGGGGCGATCAGGCCGCCGAGTCCGTAGATCCCGAGGTTGCGCCGGAGCATCGAGTCGGCGCTGGAGGGCCGGTAGCGGACGCCCTTGAGGGCGAGCGGGACGAGCGCGACGATGATCAGCGCGTTGAAGACGACGGCCGAGAGGATCGCGGACTCGGGCGAGGTCAGCCCCATGATGTTGAGCTTGTCCAGCGACGGATAGGCGACGGCGAACATCGCGGGGATGATCGCGAAGTACTTGGCCACGTCGTTGGCGATCGAGAAGGTCGTCAAGGCGCCCCGCGTGATGAGGAGTTGCTTGCCGATCTCGACGATCTCGATGAGCTTGGTCGGGTTGGAGTCGAGGTCGACCATGTTGCCGGCCTCCTTCGCGGCCGACGTGCCCGTGTTCATCGCGACGCCGACGTCGGCCTGCGCGAGCGCGGGGGCGTCGTTGGTGCCGTCACCGGTCATCGCGACGAGCTTGCCGCCCGCCTGCTCCCGCTTGATGAGGGCCATCTTGTCCTCGGGCGTGGCCTCGGCGAGGAAGTCGTCGACCCCCGCCTCCTCGGCGATCGCCTTCGCGGTCAGCGGGTTGTCACCCGTGATCATGACCGTACGGATGCCCATGCGGCGCAGTTCGTCGAACCGCTCCCGCATGCCCTCCTTCACCACGTCCTTCAGGTGGATGACCCCGAGGACGCG
This sequence comes from Streptomyces sp. CB02009, assembly GCF_001905825.1. Classification (GTDB taxonomy): domain Bacteria; phylum Actinomycetota; class Actinomycetes; order Streptomycetales; family Streptomycetaceae; genus Streptomyces. The sequence goes on along the minus strand of NZ_LIVV01000007.1, from coordinate 302,169 downwards.
CGCGCCCTTGTCGTCCTCCAGAGCCACCAGCAGCGGCGTGCCACCAGCCTGGGAAATCCGGTCCGTGAGCGCCTGCGCGTCCTCGGAGACACTGCCGCCCCGCTCCTTCACCCATGCCACGACCGAACCGGTCGCGCCCTTGCGCACCTTGCGTCCGGCCCCGTGCTCGACGAGGTCGACGCCCGACATCCGGGTCTGGGCGGTGAACTCGATCCACTCCGCGCCGGCCAGCTCGCCCTGGTGGCGCTCGCGCAGGCCGTACTTCTCCTTGGCGAGGACCACGATCGAGCGGCCCTCGGGCGTCTCGTCCGCGAGGGAGGAGAGCTGGGCGGCGTCGGCCAGCTCGGCCTCCGTCGTCCCGGCCACCGGCACGAACTCGGAGGCCTGGCGGTTGCCGAGGGTGATGGTGCCGGTCTTGTCGAGGAGCAGCGTGGAGACGTCGCCGGCGGCCTCGACCGCGCGGCCCGACATCGCGAGGACGTTGCGCTGCACGAGCCGGTCCATGCCGGCGATGCCGATCGCGGAGAGCAGCGCGCCGATCGTGGTGGGGATCAGGCAGACGAGCAGGGCGGTGAGGACGATGAGCGAGGTCTGCGTGTCGGCCCCGGCGTAGATCGCGAACGGCTTCAGCGTCACCACCGCGAGCAGGAAGACGATCGTCAGCGAGGCCAGGAGGATGTTGAGGGCGATCTCGTTCGGGGTCTTCTGCCGGGCCGCGCCCTCGACCAGGTTGATCATCCGGTCGATGAACGTCTCGCCCGGCTTCGTCGTGATCTTGACGACGACACGGTCCGACAGGACCTTCGTGCCGCCGGTGACGGCGCAGCGGTCGCCACCGGACTCGCGGATCACGGGAGCGGACTCGCCGGTGATGGCGGACTCGTCGACCGACGCGACGCCCTCGACGACGTCACCGTCGCCGGGGATGACGTCTCCGGCCTCGCAGACCACCAGGTCGCCGACGCGCAGCTCGGTGCCGGGCACCTGCTCCTCGCCGGTGGGGGTGATCCGGCGGGCGACGGTGTCGGTCTTGGCCTTGCGCAGGGTGTCGGCCTGCGCCTTGCCGCGGCCCTCGGCGACCGCCTCCGCCAGGTTGGCGAAGACCGTGGTCAGCCACAGCCAGGCGGTGATCGCCCAGCCGAACCAGTCCCCCGGGTTCTTCACCGCGAGCACCGTGGTGACGACCGATCCGATCAACACCACGAACATCACGGGCGACTTGACCATGACCCGCGGGTCGAGCTTCCTGATCGCGTCCGGGAAGGACGTGACCAGCTGCTTCGGGTCGAACAGTCCGCCGCCGACGCGTCCGGCCTCGGCCGGCCGGCCGACGGGCTCCCCGGACTGCGGGGGCCGGGTGGGAGTGATGGTGCTCATGCTGCGAGCCCTTCGGCGAGCGGTCCCAGCGCGAGGGCCGGGAAGTAGGTGAGACCGGTGATGATGAGGATCGTGCCGACCAGCAGGCCCGTGAACAGCGGCTTCTCGGTCCGCAGCGTGCCCGCCGTCTCCGGCACGGGCTTCTGCTCCGCCAGCGAACCCGCCAGCGCGAGCACGAACACCATCGGCAGGAACCGGCCGAGCAGCATCGCGATGCCGATGGTCGTGTTGAACCACTGGGTGTCCGCGTTCAGACCCGCGAAGGCCGAGCCGTTGTTGTTCGCACCCGACGTGTAGGCGTAGAGGATCTCGGAGAACCCGTGCGCGCCGGAGTTGGTCATCGAGTGCGACGGCGTGTCCAGGACGAACGAGGCCGCCGTGAAGCAGAGCACCAGGGCCGGGGTGATCAGGATGTAGCAGGCCGCGAACTTGATCTCGCGGGTGCCGATCTTCTTGCCCAGGTACTCGGGGGTGCGGCCGACCATCAGGCCGGCGATGAACACCGCGATGATCGCCATGATCAGCATGCCGTAGAGGCCGGAGCCGACGCCGCCGGGCGCGATCTCGCCCAGCTGCATGCCGAGCATGGTGATCCCGCCGCCGAAGCCGGTGTACGAGGAGTGGAAGGAGTTCACCGCGCCGGTGGACGTGAGCGTGGTGGCGACAGCGAAGATCGACGAGCCGGCGATCCCGAACCGGGTCTCCTTGCCCTCCATCGCCCCGCCCGCGAGGTCGAAGGCGGGTCCGTTGTGGGCGAACTCGGTCCACATCATCAGCGCCGTGAACCCGAGCCAGATCGCGGCCATCGTGCCGAGGATCGCGTACCCCTGCCTCAGCGAGCCGACCATCCGGCCGAACGTCCGCGTCAGCGCGAAGGGGATCACCAGGATCAGGTAGATCTCGAAGAGGTTGGAGAGGCCGTCGGGGTTCTCGAAGGGGTGGGACGAGTTGGCGTTGAAGTAGCCGCCGCCGTTCGTGCCCAGCTCCTTGATGACCTCCTGCGAGGCCACCGCCCCGCCGTTCCACTGCTGCGGACCGCCCGTGAACTGGCCGACCTCGTGGATGCCGGCGAAGTTCTGGATCGCGCCGCAGGCGACGAGGACCAGGGCGCCGACCACGGAGATCGGCAGCAGGATCCGGACCGTGCCGCGGACCAGGTCGGACCAGAAGTTGCCCAGCTCACCGGTACGGGAGCGGGCGAAACCGCGCACCAGCGCGACCGCCACCGCCATGCCGACGGCCGCCGACACGAAGTTCTGCACCGCGAGGCCGCCGGTCTGCACGACGTGGCCCATGGCCTGCTCGCCGTAGTACGACTGCCAGTTGGTGTTGGCGACGAACGAGGCGGCCGTGTTGAACGCCTGGTCCGGGTCGATCGACACGAAGCCGAGCGAGCCCGGCAGCGCACCCTGCACCCGCTGGAGCAGGTACAGGAAGAGGACGCTCACCGCGGAGAAGGCCAGGACACCCCGCAGGTACGCGGGCCAGCGCATCTCCGCCGACGGGTTGGCGCCGATGCCCTTGTAGATCCACTTCTCCACCCGGAGGTGCTTCTCCGAGGAGTAGACCCGGGCCATGTGGTCGCCCAGCGGCCGGTACGACAGACCCAGCGCGACGATCAACGCCAGAAGCTGGAGGACTCCAGCAAGAACGGGACTCATAGCCGTACTCAGAACCTCTCCGGCTTGACGAGGGCGAGGACGAGATAGCCCAGCAGGGCGGCGGCCACGAGCAGACCGACGATGTTCTCGGCACTCACAGCTTGGCCACCCCCTTGGCGATGAAGGCCACCAGCGCGAAGACCGCGATCGTGGTGACGACGAAGGCCACGTCGGCCATCGTGAGCTCCCGGATGCAGGAAGAAGGAAGAACGGATTCTCGGACGAATCGAGGAAACCTCTCCCCGGCCGCCCCGCCGCCTCCGTTGACGTGCCCCTAACGCCGTCCGTGCCCGTCTTGACGCGTCCCGTACGTACGGGTGACCCGGCCCACGGGCCGCGGGCTCCGGCCGGTTCGGCGCTCACCCATTGCCAGTGGCCGGAAGGGGACATATCTTCGAGCGAAACCTACGGACCGGGATGCTCGTCAGTCCCGGGGCGACCCGCCGTTCACGGGTCGGACGGCGGGGAGCGGCACTCTCGGGGACGACGGGGGGACGCTGGACGCCGGGCGTACGGGATATCCGTATCCACGTACCCGCAGGAGCTGAGCAGCATGAGCAAGCACGTCCTGGCGCAGAACCAGTACGGCAAGGCCGAGAACCGCATCGTCGCCGTGACCCGCAAGGGCGACGACGGCGCGTGGCACGAGATCCGCGACCTGAACGTGTCGGTGGCGCTGCGCGGTGAGTACCGCGAGGTCCATCTGACCGGCGACAACGGCAACTGCCTGCCGACCGACACCACCAAGAACACGGTCTACGCCTTCGCCAAGGAGCACGGCGTGGCCTCCCCCGAGGCCTTCGGCATCCTCCTGGCCAAGCACTTCGTGACCTCGCAGGCGGTGATCCACGAGGCGCAGATCCGGGTGGAGGAGTACGCCTGGGAGCGGATCTCCGTGCCCACCCGCAAGGAGCAGCACTCCTTCGCCCGCAAGGGGCAGGAGGTCCGCACCGCCCAGATCACCTACTCGGCGAACACCGGGCTCCAGGTCCTCTCGGGCCTCAAGGACCTCACCGTCATGAACTCGACGAACTCGGAGTTCCACGGCTTCATCAAGGACAAGTACACGACCCTCAAGGAGGCGTACGACCGGATCCTGGCCACCAAGGTCACCGCCCGCTGGGCGAACTCGGCCCCGGCCGCCGCGGACGAGGGGCACGACTGGGACCGCTCGTACCAGAAGGTGCGCCGCCACCTGCTTGAGGCGTTCGCGGAGACGTACAGCTACTCGCTCCAGCAGACGCTGCACGCGATGGCCGACCGGGTCCTGGACAACGTCTCCACGGTCAACGAGGTCCGGCTCAACCTGCCGAACAAGCACCACTTCCTGGTGGACCTGGAGCCCTTCGGCCTCAAGAACGACAACGAGGTCTACTTCGCGGCGGACCGGATGTACGGCCTCATCGAGGGCACCATCCACCGTGAGGGCGTGCAGCCGGTGATCGCGACCAGCGACTGGATCACCGCCTGAGGCACCGGATCACCACAGCCTGGCCGTCTCCACTCCCAGCCATACGGCTCCGAGTCCGGCGGCCAGGCTCGCGGCGACGTTGAGCGCCGCGTACCCCTTCGCCCCGTCCTCGGAGAGCTTCAGCGTCTCGTACGAGAAGGTCGAGTACGTGGTGAGCGCCCCGCACAGGCCCGTGCCGAGCAGCAGATGGAGCTGGGCCGACGTCACGCCGGTGAGCAGTCCGAGGACGAACGAGCCGACGACGTTCACCGTGAACGTGCCCCACGGGAGGCCGGGGCCGAAGCGGGCGCGCGCCGCCCGGTCCGTGAGGTAGCGCAGGGGCGCGCCGACGGCGGAGCCCGCGACGACCAGCAGCCAGTTCACGCGCCCCCCACCCGGCCCCGGCCGGTCCTGGCGTGCACGGCCCTGGCGCCGGCGACGCCGGCCCCGACGGCGGCGAGCGCGCTGACGAGGGTGCCGCCCAGGTAGAGCAGGCCGCGCGTCGGGTCCCCGGCGCTCAGCAGCCGCTCGGTCTCGAGGCTGTACGTCGAGAAGGTGGTGAACCCGCCGCAGAACCCGGTGCCGAGGAAGGGTCGGAGGAGCGGGTGCGGGGGCGCCGTCGACCACTCGGTCGGGCGCTCCGTCAGCAGGACCATCAGGGCGCCGAGCAGCGCGCACCCGATCACGTTCACCGTGAACGTGGTCCACGGGAAGGCGCCTTCGGGGGTCGGCCAGACGAGTCCCGCGCCGTAGCGGGCGGATGCGCCGAGGGCGCCGCCGGCGGCCACCACCCCGACGACCGGCAGTTCCGCGCGCAGTCCCATGGCCGGAAGCCTACGAGGAACGGGTCAAGGCGAGGCGCACAGGCACGGCCCCCGGCCTGGGGCATTAACCGGGGTCCGGCCCGTGCAGCCTCGCTCTGCGATGGTCCGGCCACGCCCTGCGACGGGTCAAAGCGGGGCCGGCGAGTCTGTCAGATCCCCCACGGGGTATTCCGGAGGGCCGTTCCGAGGGGTGGACGACCCTCCGGAAGTGGGCCGTGAGGGGCCCCGGGACACGCCTCCGACCTGCGACGACACGGCGGGGGGTGGTCCGGTCACCATCCGGCGGCCGATTCGGGTGCCGGGTACACCTCGCCGCCGGAGGCCGTGTCGGGCGACGGTGGTGGAGCAGCGGGAGGGAGCTGCGCAACCTTCGGGCAGGAGTGTCGTGAGTACATCCGTCGCAACCAAGCGCAGGACCGTGACCGGGTCCGTGCCGCCGGCCGTTCCCCTGGACGTCGTGAGGTCCGCCGGCGCGCCCGGCTCGCGCGAGGACGCCTACGCCGAGCTGTGTGCCGCGCTGTTCTCCGGCTTCCCGCGCCGGGACCAGCGCCTGAAGGCCGAGCAGTATCTGCACGGCCTGCTCACCGCGCAGGGCCGCAAGTCGATCCGCAACATCGCCGCGCAGATAGGCGGTCCCGCCGCCGAGCAGAGCCTGCACCACTTCGTGTCCAGTTCCACCTGGGACTGGCAGCCGATGCGGGCCTCGCTCGCCCGGTACCTGGAGCGCAACAGCTGCCCGCAGGCCTGGGTGGTGCGGCCGATGCCGATACCGAAGGCCGGTGAGCACTCGGTGGGTGTGGACCGGCGGTTCGACCCGGAGCGCGGGCAGGTCTTCCACGGCCAGCAGGCGTTCGGGGTGTGGTTCGCCAGCGACGAGCTGAGCGTGCCCGTCAACTGGCGTCTGTTCCTGCCGGACCCGTGGGTGAACGACCGTACGCGGCGCGACCGCGCGGAGGTTCCCCAGGAGGCCGGCGAGGAGACCCTGGAGGAGTGCGCCGTCGCGGCGGCGCTCGACACGGCCCGCTGGCCGGACGTGACCCGCAAGCCGGTGCTCCTTGACATCCGGGGCGGCGCGGGGCGGGCGGCCCTGACCCGGCTCGCCGGTGCGGGAGTGCCGGTCGTGGCCCGGATCGGTCCGGGGTCCCGGCTGGCGATCGCCGACCGCTCGCTGCCCGGTTTCGGGGCCGGTCCGCTGTCGGCGATGCAGATCCTGGAGTCGCTCAAGGGCCTGCGCAGGCCGGTGAGCTGGGTAGACACGGTGGCCGGCGCGCGGACCTCGCGCACCTCGCTGGCCACGGCGGTGCGGGTGGCGCTGCCCACGCCGGGCGGCGAGCGGATGCGTCCGCTGGTGCTGCTCGGCGAGTGGGACGACCCGCGGCGGCCCCCGGCCCGGGTGTGGATCAGCGATCTGACCGCCTCGCCGGTCGGCTCGCTGCTGCGGCTGACGAAGCTGGCCCGCAGGGTGGAGCGGGACTTCGTGGAGGTCGGCGAGGGGGCGGGGCTGCGGGACTTCGTGGGCCGCTCGTTCCGCGGCTGGCACCGGCACATCACGCTGGCGTCGGCGGCCCACGCGGCGACGGTCATGGCGGCCACCGACTGGGAGGCGTCCTACGGCTCCGGCTACGGATCGGGGCGGACGGCCCGGACGGCGAGCTGACCCGCGCCGGCGGTCGCCCCGCGCGGCCGCGGCGGTCAGGCGCTCCGCTCCGGCGGGCCCGCCGCCGGCCGGCCCGGGTCCGCGGTGGCGCGGCCCCTGGCCAGGACCTCCCGGGTGCGCTGCAGGCGCAGCGCCAGCTGGACCTCCAGGACCTGGCCGGGCTTCTGCCACTCGGGGCCGAGGAGTTCGCCGATCCGCTCCAGCCGGCGCGAGACGGTGTTGGGGTGGACGTGGAGCGCCTCGGCCGCGTTGGTCGGGCTGCCGCCGGACGCGAAGTACGCCTCCAGGGTGTGGGTGAGGTCGGTGAACCGCTCGGCGTCGTAGTCGAGTACGGGTCCGATCGCCGCCTCGACGAAGCCGTCGACGTCGTTGTCGTCGGAGAGCAGCAGCCCGAGGAAGCCCAGGTCCTGCACGGACGCCGCCGAACCGGTGCCGCCGAGGGCGCTCATCGCGTCCAGGCAGCGCCCGGCCTCCTGGTGCATCCGGGCGACGCCGTCCGGGCTCTGGCCGGGTCCGGCGGCGGCGACGGAGACGGGGTGGCCGAGCAGCGGGGACAGCTCGTCGGCGACGGCCCTGGCGGCGGCGGAGGCGTCGATGCCGGGGAGCAGCAGCACGATGCAGCCGCCCTGCACGGTCTTCAGACCGCTGAGGCGGTACGCGTACGAGGACGCCCACACCACGGCCCTGCCCTGTTCGCCGCCCTCCGGCCGGGCGAGCACGAGGACGTGCGGTCTGCGCAGGTCGACGCCGAGGCGGCGGGCGCGCTGGGCGATCTGCTGGGGTGCGTGCGGCGGGTCGGCTATGAGGTCGTCGAGGAGTTCGTCGCGGACGGGTCCCTCGGCGACGGCGGTGGAGCGCCGCATGAGGAGGAGGAAGGCGACGGACTGGGCGGCGAGTTCGAGGAGCCGCTCGTCCTCGCCGGTGAGGCCGCCGGCGGCGCGGATGACGAGGCCGCCGAGGTCTTCGGAGCCGGCGATGACGGGGGCGACCCAGGTGTCGTCGTCGGCGAGGACCGGGCGGCGGCGGGCGTGCGCGTCGAGCGAGGCCTTGGCGACGGCCTCCTCGACGAGCCCGGGTATGTCTCCCGCGGTGGCGAGGCAGCGGCCGCCCTGGTCGCGGATCATCACCGTGGCGTCGAGGGCGTCGGCCGCGGCCTTGGCGACGCTGCCCAGGTCCCCGCCGGCGAGCACGAGGCTCATGATCCGGCCGTGGGCCTCGCTGACGTGCCGCATCCGGGTGAGGCTGGTGCGGACCCGGGAGCTGTCCCGTTCGAGTTCGGAGACCTCGGCCCGGGTCCTGTCGAGGAGTCCGGCCTTCTCGACGGCCAGTGCGGCGAGGTCGGCGAGCGCGGTGAGCAGCCCGATCTCCTCGCCGGTGTGGTGGCGGACCCGCCGGTCGGCGCCGTGCAGGACGCCGATGACGGTGTCGCCGCTGCGCAGCGGCGCGGCCATCACCGCGTGCACCTCCTCGGCGCGGAGGGCCGTTTCGGCGACCTCGTCGAAGGCGGGGACGTGGACGCCGGCGTCGAGGGAGTCGAAGGAGGCGAAGCGTTCGTCGGCGAGGCGGTCGGCGGTCCACACGGCCTCGCCGTGCGCCTGGACGGCGCCGCCGAGCCCGTACCCCTCGGCGATCCGCAGGCCGGGGGCGATCCTCGGGCCGCCGGCCTGTCCGGTGCGGGAGCCCTCGGCGGTGTGGACGTAGCAGGTTCCCTGCGGGCCGCGGAGGGTCACGTACACCAGGTCGAGGCCGAGGAGTCGGCGGGCCCTGCGGGTGATCACGCGCAGCAGGCTGTCGAGGTCGTACGACCGGGTGAGGTCGCGGGCGGTGTCGGTGAGCGTGGCGAGTCCCGCCTCGCGGCGCTCTTCCGCCTCGCGGCGGGCGGTCACCTCTCCGGCGAGGGCGACGGCCCGTTCGACGCGGTCGAGTTCCGCGCCGCCGGTTCCGGCGAGCCTGGCCTCGTCGAGGAGGCTGTCGAAGCGGGCGGGCGGGGCCTGCCGGGCCAGTAGTTCGAGGACCGTGAGCAGCGCGTCGGCACCACCGGCTCCGTCCGCGCCGTGCAAGGTCATGGCCCCGTCCCCCGTAGTCGAGCGAAATCGGGCACCTGGGAGGAAACCCGTACTGCTCGCCGAAACTAATTCGGCTTCGGGAGTCGGTCAACGGTGAGTTCCCGCACTTCATTCCCGGTGAAGGCCCCCGGGAGGCGTCCGGCTGGTCGGACCGGCCGCCTTCGGGGGGCTGTGATGTCGAGCGGGCGGCCGTGCCGCGGGCCGCGTCGGAGGTCAGCCCACGGACCCCGCAGGGACGAGGCGGGCCCGCGGGGAGCTGAACTGGGCCGGGACGCGCGGCGCGTAGAGCGGGCGGACCTCGGTGGTCCGTACGGCGAGGACCGAGCGCTGGAGTCGGCGCAGCCGTGCCGAGGGCTCCATGCCGCTCTCCCCCTTGAGGGCCGCGCGGAGCCGCTCGTACACGGTGAGGGCCTCGTCGTGCTGGCCGCAGCGCAGCAGGGCCACCATGTAGTGGGCGTGGAGGGGCTCGTTGGTGCGGTAGCGGGCGACGAGTCCGGAGAGTTCGGGGACGAGTTCGGCGTGCCGGCCGAGGCCCAACTGGGCTTCCACCCACTGGTCGAGGACGCTCAGCCGGGAGGTTTCGAGGCGCTCGACCTCGCGGCGGAGGCGGGGCCCCGCGGCGACGCCCGCGTAGGGTTCGCCGCGCCACAGGGCGAGGGCCTCGCCGAGGCGGAGCGCGGCGCGGTCGAGGTCGCCGGCCTCCATGGCGCGGTATCCGGCGCCGGCCGCGCGCTCGAACTGCCGGACGTCGTTGGTGCCGCCGCCGGTGTCGAGCCGGTAGCCGCCGGGCTGGGAGACGAGGATCGCGTCGGCGGTGCGCCGGTCGGACCAGCCGGGCCCGGGCTCCGCCGAGGGGGCGTCGCGCAGCGCACCCGTGATGAGGGTGCGCAACTCGGCTATGTGGGCCTGGAGTTCGGCGCGTGCGCCGCGGGGTGCGCCGGACGGCCACAGTTCCTCGGTGAGCACCGTCACCGGGACGACCTGGTCGGCGCTGGCCGTGAGCAGGGCGAGGAGCTGCCGGGGCGCGGCGGCTGTCGGCGTGATCGACACCCCGTGCTCACGTACCGACAGTCCCCCCAGAATCCGGACGTCCACCTTGCCCCCTCCATGCCTGTGCGGTGTCAGCGCGCGGGATGACTCTCGATGATTAGAAAAGACCCCCGTAGGCATGTCAATAAGAAACCGGAGGGTATGGAAACCCAACCCGGGATATCGGGGTGATTCACCCCCTTTGGGGGGCTATAAGGACGTAAGATTTTCGTCACTGGCGCAGACCAACACATGCCCGAAGACTGTTTCCGGACTCGTAGGTACGCTTTCGCGGGATCTTCGTGGAGTGCGAAGAGGCCGACACGCACGAGATCACGCCAGAAACCGTCCAGGGGGTACGGTTCCGCGGCCGGCGGCATCCGGGGGCGGGCGGCCGAACGGCCCGCCGGGGCATGCCCGACGGGCCGGAGGTGGAAGGGACGGAAAGGCGCGGAACGGACCCGCCCTAGACGACGGCGGCGGCGGTCAGCAGGCCGAACGCGACGACGATCAGCAGGGTACGGACGCGGTGGAAGCCGTTCCAGCGCTTCTCGAAGGCGGCCCGGACGGCCGACGGCTCGTCACCCGTCGCCTCCGACGCGGCCAGCGCGTTGTTGAGCGGGACGTTGCCGGCGACGGTGACCACGTGGTTGAGGACCGCGCACACCAGCCCCGCGAGCACCAGCCACCTCTGGGTGTCCGTGCGGCCGTCGACGGGGACGAGGAACGCGGCGACGGGGAAGGCGAGCACTCCGAGGAAGACGATCAGGAACGCGGCCCTCGGGACGGCTTCGTTGATCCGGCGCATCGCGGTGACGAACTCGGCGTCCGCCAGACGGGCGAGCGCGGGCATGATCCCGGTCTGGAAGATCAGCATGAAACCGGCGTACAGGCCGGTCGATCCGATGGCGAGGGCGAGCAGCAGGGAAGCCATGCGGCCATTCTCACCCGCTGCCCGCCCACCACGTCAGCTGTACGGATCACCGGATTTCAACTCGCCCTCGCCCGTGGGCTCTTCGACCGGCCCACGGAGCCGGTCGGCCTGCCGTACGGCCTCGGCCAGCTCCCGCACCACCGCCGAGCCCGAGCGGCCGGCGATCGACTCGGCGCGCTCCGCGAGCACCGGGAGACCCGGCGCGCCCGGCAGGTCCCCGCCCCGCAGGGCGTCCGCGAAGTAGGCGGTGATCGCCGTCAGTTGCAGGCTGTCGTGACCGCCGCCCCAGACGTCACCGGAGAGGGCGGCCGTGCCGACCGAGCCGGAACGCTCGTGGGGCGCGCGCGTGGCCGGGTCGAGCCAGCGGACGGTGGCGGTGGCCACCGGGCCGGTCGCCCCGGACCTGGTCCTGACCGCGTACAGCGCGGTGACCGTGTGACCGGCTCCGACCTCGCCGCCGTCGACCCGGTCGTTCCGGAAGTCCTCGTCGGCGACCTCGCGGTTCTCGTAGCCGATCAACCGGAACCTCTCGACGGTCCGACGGTCGAAGGAGACCTGCGCCTTGGCGTCCCGCGCCCGCAGTTCGACATGGGCGGGCAGCTGGTCCACGAAGACCTTGCGGGCCTGCGCGGAGGTGGAGACGTACGTGGTCTGGCCGTCGCCCCGGTCGGCGAGCTGCTCCATGAACGCGTCGCCGTAGTCGCTGCCCACGCCGACGCCGAAGAGGGTGATCCCGTACCGCTTCCGCTCCGCGTCGATGCGCTCCAGGATCGTCCCGGCCCCGGTGGCACCGGTGTTGGCGAGCGCGTCGGAGAGCAGCACGACCCGGTTGGTGGCGCCCTCGCGGTGGCCCTCGACGGCCACGTCGTAGCCGGTGCGGACACCGGCCTCGACATTGGTCGAGGAGCTCGTCGCGAGGGAGTCCACGACCTCGCGGATACGGCCGCGGGCGTCGCCCACCCGGGTCAGCGGCAGCCGGGTCTCGGCCTGGTCGCTGAAGGTGACGAGGCCGATCGAGTCGTCGTCGCGCAGCTCGTCGGCGAGGAGCCCGAGGGACTCCTTGACCAGGTCGAGCCGGCCGGGCTCGGCCATCGATCCGGAGACGTCGACGACGAACGTGAGGGCGGCGGGCGGGCGTTCGCCGCTCCGGTCCGCCGCGCGCGTGGCGAGGCCGACCCGGACCAGGGACCAGCCGTCCTGCCCGGCGCGGGCCCCGTCGAGGGTCACGCTGAAGCCGTTGTCCTCCGGACGCGGGTAGTCGGGGCGGAAGCTGTTGACGAACTCCTCGGGGCGCACGGTCGCCGGGTCGGGCAGCCGCCCCTCGGAGAGGGTCCGGCGTGCGTAGCCGTACGAGGCGGTGTCCACGTCCAGGGCGAACGTGGAGAGGTAGTCGGGGGCGGGCCGGGCGGACGGCTGCCGGTCCCGCGCCGCGCCGTCGGCGTCCTCGGGCGCCACGGTGCCCGCTCCCCCGTCAGGGACGGCCGGGGCGGTCCGGCCGTCCCCGCCCTTCGCCCGGTCGGCGCTGCTCCGCTCGCCGCCGGCGCCGCAGCCCCCGACGGCCAGTCCGGCCGCCAGCAGAGCCGCGACGGTGGCCGAGAACCGGGCCCGGCGGCGTCCGGCCGCCGCCTTGTCCTGTCGTGCCATGTCATCTCCCCCTCTTGGTAAGCCACTTGTGAATGTGACGAACGAAGGGCCCGCCGGGAGCAGTCGAAGGGGTTGCGGATGGATCTCGATGCGGCAACGGCGATCGGATCGGACGACGTGTGGCATGGATTCGCCATCCTTCTCAACAGGGGTTGTCACCGTGTGCAGTCACATGCGTACATGGAGTGGACATCGATCGGGCGGGGGTGGTCAGCGGTGGCAGAGAGCGCGGGCTCCGTGATGCTCGCCCGTTCGGCGATGAACCGGGCCGCGACCGAGGGACAGCGGCCCGCGGGGCGCCCGGTCCGGGGTGCGCGGCGCATCAGCGCGGCGCTCGCCGGGCTGGCCGCTTCCACGCGGTACGAGTTGCTGACCTTCGACGACCCGGTGGCGTCGGCGGGCTGCGCGATCCCCGAGCCGTTCCTGGAGCTGGCGGAGGCCTGCATGCGGGCGGCGGCGGAGCGGGCCGTCGAGGTCCGGCGGATCGTGCCGCGGCACGCGCTGCCGCTCCTGGAGGGCGGCCTCCGGATTCCCGGCCGGGCCCGGCTCGCGGAGGCCATCCCGTTCAAGATGATCGTCGTCGACCGCACGGTGGCCGCGGTCCCGCTCGACCTGGAACTGCTCTACAACGGGCTGCTGCTGATCCGCGACCCGGTGGTGGTGCAGGCCCTCGCCCGGGCGCATCACGCCTGCTGGGCGACGGCCGAGGAGCTGACGTACGCCCCGCCGGCCCCGCGGCCGCCGTCCGATGATCTGCCGCCGCAGCTGCGCCCGGTGCTCGACGCCCTGCTGTCGGGGGTCACGGACGAGACGGCGGCGGCCCGGCTCGGCATGTCCGCGCGGACGTACAGCCGGCGGGTGGGCGAGCTGATGGCCGCCCTCGGCACGACGAGCCGCTTCCGCGCGGGCGCGGAAGCGGCTCGAAGGGGGTGGCTGTGAGCAGAAGACCCCGGGGCCCCGGCCGGAATCGCCGTTCGGGGCCCGAGACAGCGCCTACGACACGATGTCCTTGCGGGCGAAGCCGCGGAAGGCCAGCGCGAAGAGGACGAGGGCGTACGTCAGCGAGATCGCCGTGCCCTTCACCATGCCGCCCCACTCCAGCTGCGGCTGGAGCGCGTCGATCCAGGCGAACTGCCAGTGGGCGGGCAGGTAGTCGCGCCAGTCGCCGAGCGCCGTGACGGCGTCCAGGACGTTGCCGACGATCGTCAGACCGACGGCTCCGCCGACCGCGCCGAGCGGTGCGTCGGTGCGGGTGGAGAGCCAGAAGGCGAGGCCTGCGGTGACCAGTTGGGAGGCGAAGACGAAGGCGACGGCGATACCGATGCGGAGCACCGCGTCCCCGGCGGGCACCGCGCCGCCGGTGGGCAGCTGGAGCGGCCCCCAGCCGTAGGCGACGGTGCCCACGGCCAGGGCGACGAGCGGCAGCAGGACCATCGCGGCCGCGCTGTAGGCGAGGGCGACCGTCAGCTTGGAGGCCAGGAGCCGGGACCGGGGCACGGGCGCGGCCAGGAGGTAGCGCAGGGAGGACCAGCTCGCCTCGGAGGCGACGGTGTCCCCGCAGAACAGCGCCACGGGGATGACGAGGAGGAATCCGGCCGAGACGAAGAGGCTGGTCGCCGCGAAGTTGGCGCCGGAGGCGGTCGCCGTGTCCATCAGGGTGATGCGGCCGCTGCCGCCGCGGTCCTGGTCGCCGCCGATCGCGAAGGCGATCAGCAGGACGAACGGCAGGGCGACCAGGATGCCGCCCATGATCATGGTGCGGCGGCGCTTCCACTGGCGCAGGGCCTCGACGCGCAGCGGCAGGGTGCGTCCGGGGCGGTAGCCGGGGGCGGCGTCCACCGGTGCGGCGGGGGCGGCGGGAGCCGTGGGGGTGGCGGGCAGCGGGCTCATGCGGCTCCTCCTCCGATCAGGGTCAGGAACGCGTCCTCGAGGCGCCGGTGCGGTCCGACGCCGGTCAGCGGCACGTCCAGGTCGACGAGTGCGCCGATGAGGGCGGTCGGGTCGAGGGTGTCGAGGCGGACGAGGATGCCGCCGTCGGTCCGGGTCGCCGCGGCGACGCCCGGGAGGGCGCCGACCTTCTCGACGAGCGCGTCGGGGACGGCCTCCGCGAGGGTGACGAGCAGGGTGTCGCCGGAGCCGGTGATCTCGGCGACCGGTCCGGCCTGCACGAGCTGCCCGCGGTCCATCACGACGAGATGGGTGCAGGACTGCTCGACCTCGGCGAGGAGGTGGCTGGAGACGATGACGGTACGGCCGCCGGCCGCGTACCGGATCATCACCTCGCGCATCTCGCGGATCTGCGGCGGGTCGAGTCCGTTGGTGGGCTCGTCGAGGATCAGCAGGTCCGGCAGGCCGAGCATGGCCTGGGCGAGGGCGAGGCGCTGCCGCATGCCCTGCGAGTAGGTGCGGACGGCCCGGTCGAGGGCGTTGCCCAGGTTGGCGATGCGCAGGGCCTCGTCGACATGGGCGTCCTCGGCGGGACGGCCGGTGGCCTTCCAGTACAGGTCCAGGTTCTCCCGGCCGTTGAGGTGCGGCAGGAAGCCGGCGCCCTCGACGAAGGAGCCGACGCGGGAGAGGACCGGCGCGCCGGGCCGGATGGCCTGGCCGAAGACCCGGATCTCGCCCTCGTCGGGGGTGATCAGGCCCATCAGCATCCGCAGGGTGGTCGTCTTTCCGGCGCCGTTGGGCCCGAGGAGGCCGAGGACCTGGCCCTGCTCGACGCGGAAGCCGAGGTCCTTGACGCTGTACCGGTCGCCTCCCTTGTACTTCTTGGAGAGCCCGGTGATCTGGAGCGGTACGGCGGCCAGTGCGGGGTCGGGCGCGGGGGCGGCGGTGCGGCGGCGGGCGGTGAGCAGCAGCGCGGCGGCGCCGGCGAGGCCGAGGAGCGGCAGGCCCCAGACCCACCAGGGCAGGGCGGCGGCCTGGGTGTCGAGGCCGGGGCCGGTGGGGACGGTGAGCGGGCCCTCGACGGCGACGGTGTAGTCGGCGGGGACGGCCGGGGAGGCGTAGCCGAGGTCGGTGGCGGCGACGACGAGCCGGAGCCGGTGTCCGGCCTCCACCTCGTGGTCGATCGCGGGCAGGGTCAGCGTGACGCTCCTGCCGGCCCGGGCGCCGTCGACGCGGACGGGGGCGACGAGCTGGGCGGGCAGCACCTGCTGCCGGCCGTCGGGCCCGACGTCGTACACCTTGGCGAAGAGGACGGCGGAACCGTCGGTGGCGGTGGAGGTGACCTTGACGCGGACGGTCGGGGTGCCGGTGATCCGGAGCGGCTCGTCCTGCGGCTTCGCGTCGAACCGGGCGTGCTGGCCGGGGAAGTCGAGGGAGAGGCCGACGCCGAGGGAGGAGAGTCCGGCGACTCCGCCGCCGAGGCCGGGGACGGCGGAGACGGCGGGCGGTGCGGCGCCGGCGGGGTTCGCGAAGGTCTGCGCCGGTCCGGCGAGCGGGATGCCCGTGGCACCGGCGGTGAGACCCGGGTAGCGGTCGGCGGTCGCGGCGCGCAGGGTGGCCTGCCCGTCGGTGGAGTCGACACCGCCGGTACGGCTGACGCGGAAGGCGGGGCCGGTGTCGACGGAGGTGTCCTTCTTCAGGTAGCGGTCGAACCAGGTGCTGATCCGTCGCTCAACGCGTTCGGTCTCGCGGTCGCCGCCGTCGTGGCCGCCGGAGATCCAGTCGACGGCGACGGGGGCGCCGTTGGCGGTGAGGGTGCGGGCCATGGCGTCGGACTGGGCCAGGGTGAAGAGCGAGTCGGTCTGTCCCTGGACGAGCAGCGCGGGCACCTTGATCCGGGAGCCGACGGCGGAGGGGCTGCGGGCTTCGAGGAGGGCCCGGGCGGCGGCGTCGGGCTTCCCCGCGACGGCGACGCGCTCGTAGAGGGCGCAGAGCTCGGGGGTGAACCGGCCGCAGCCGGCCGGCTTCCCCGCCGCCCCCTCGGCCGCGGGGGCCTTGTCCGCGGAGCCCTTCTCCCCTGAGGCCCTCCCCGGGGTGGGGTTCCCGCCCGTGGGCTGCCCCGGAGGGACCTCCCCCGGTGCGACCCCGGCCGGGGTTCCGGGCTGGTTCCCCGCGGAGAAGAAGATCCCGGCCCAGAGCTTCTTGAAGACGCCGTCCGGGAAGAGGGCGTCGGAGAGGTTCCAGTAGGTGATCTGCGGGGCGATGGCGTCGACGCGGTTGTCGTGTCCGGCGGCGAGCAGCGAGATCGCGCCGCCGTAGGAGGCGCCGGTGACGCCGACGCGCGGATCGCCCGGCTTGTCGAGGAGGACCTCGGGCCGGGCGGCGAGCCAGTCGATCAGCTTCCGGGCGTCCTCGACCTCGTGGTCGGGGTCGTTGAGCCCGATCTCGCCGGTGGAGACGCCGAAGCCGCGCGCGGACCAGGTGAGGACGGCGTAGCCGTCCCTGGCCAGCTGCTCGGCCTGGGCGCGGACGTCGTCCTTGGAGCCGCCGAAGCCGTGGCCGAGGAGGACGGCCGGCCGGCGTCCGTCGGCGTCGCCGGTGAAGTAGGAGGTGTCGACACGGGCGCCGTCGAGATCGAGCATCCGGTCCGCCCGGTGTACGGGCGGCGGATCGTCCGAGGCGACGGCGGTCCAGGTGCCGGCACCCGCGAGGACGGCGAGGACGGCGGTGACCGCGGCCCACCGGGGAAGTCGGAGTCGCATGGTTCGAGCCTAAGCGGGCGGCCGGTGCGCCACGGCTGCCCGGAGACGGAAGTGCCGCACCTCCTCCGGTCGTACGCAGTACGGTCCGCGTACAGCAGGCGCGGTACGCGGACACCCGAGCACAGGGAGACGGCATGGAGATCCGGCGGGCGGCGACGGTGGCGGAGCTGCTGGCGGCGGGACACCTGTACGACGACCCACCCCGGGAGGCCTGGGCGGAGCGCTTCCTGGCGGCACCGGGCCATCTGATGCTGATCGCGTACGCCGATGACGGCGCCGACGGCTTCCCGGCCGGGTTCGTCTCCGGGATCGAGATGCTGCACCCCGACAAGGGTGCGGAGATGTGCCTCTACGAGCTGTCCGTGGACGAGGCCCACCGTCGGCGCGGGGTAGGGCGGGCGCTGGCCGAGGCACTCCTCGCGGAGGCCCGGGGGCGGGGTTGCCGGGGTGTGTGGGTGGGCGTGGACACGGACAACGGTCCCGCGCTCGCGACCTACCGGTCGGCGGGCGCGGCGGACGAGGGCGTGTTCACGATGCGTGGCTGGACCTTCGCCGAGGACGACTGACCGGGGCGTCACCGAGGACGGCCGGCCCGGTCGGGCGCCTCTCGGCGAGGACCGCCGGCCGCGGCCTTGGGTGAGGGCCGCCGCCCCGGCCTTCGCCGAGGGGCGCCGACCGGGTCCTCACCGGGACCCCTCGGGACCGGAGCACGCCGACGGCCCCCGGGGTGTGCTGTCAGCACCCCGGGGGCCGTCGGCGCGGACCGCCCGCGTCAGTGGTTGCGCGGGAAGCCCAGGTCCACGCCCGCCGGGGCGTCGGACGGGTCCGGCCAGCGGGTGGTGACGACCTTGCCCCGGGTGTAGAAGTGCACGCCGTCGTTGCCGTAGATGTGGTGGTCGCCGAAGAGCGAGTCCTTCCAGCCGCCGAAGGAGTGGTAGCCGACCGGTACGGGGATCGGCACGTTCACGCCGACCATGCCGGCCTCGACCTCCAGCTGGAAGCGGCGGGCGGCGCCGCCGTCGCGGGTGAAGATCGCGGTGCCGTTGCCGAACGGCGAGGCGTTGATGAGGGCGAGGCCCTCCTCGTACGTGTCGGTGCGCAGCACGCAGAGCACCGGGCCGAAGATCTCGTCCTGGTAGGCCTTGGCGGTGGTCGGCACGTGGTCCAGGAGGGAGAGGCCGATCCAGTGGCCGTCCTCGTGGCCCTCCACGGTGTATCCGGTGCCGTCGAGGACGACCTCGCAGCCCTCGTCCGCGGCGCCGTGGACGTAGGAGGCGACCTTGTCGCGGTGGACGGCCGTGATGAGCGGGCCCATCTCGGAGGTCGGGTCGGTGCCGGGGCCGATCTTGATCTTCTCGGCGCGCTCGCGGATCTTCTGGACGAGCTCGTCGGCGATGGAGCCGACGGCCACGACGGCCGAGATGGCCATGCAGCGCTCGCCCGCGGAGCCGTAGGCCGCGGAGACGGCCGCGTCGGCCGCCGCGTCGAGGTCGGCGTCGGGAAGGACCAGCATGTGGTTCTTCGCGCCGCCGAGCGCCTGGACGCGCTTGCCGTTCGCGGAGGCGGTGGTGTGGATGTACCGGGCGATCGGGGTGGAGCCGACGAAGGAGATCGCGGAGACGTCCGGGTGCTCCAGGAGGCGGTCGACGGCCACCTTGTCGCCGTGCAGGACGTTGAAGACGCCGTCCGGGAGGCCCGCCTCCGCGAGCAGCTCGGCGATCTTGAGGGACGGCGAGGGGTCCTTCTCGCTCGGCTTGAGGATGAAGGTGTTGCCGGTCGCGATGGCGATCGGGAACATCCACATCGGCACCATGGCCGGGAAGTTGAAGGGCGTGATGCCGGCGACGACGCCGACGGGCTGGCGGATGGACGCCACGTCCACCCGGTTCGACACCTGGGTGGAGAGCTCGCCCTTGAGCTGGGTGGTGATGCCGCAGGCCAGGTCGACGATCTCCAGGCCGCGGGCGACCTCGCCGAGCGCGTCGGAGTGGACCTTGCCGTGCTCGGCGACGATCAGCTCGGCGATGGCGTCGCGGTTGGCGTCGAGGAGCGCGCGGAACTTGAAGAGGATGGTGGTGCGCTGGGCGAGCGAGGAGGTGCCCCAGGTCGCCCAGGCGTCCTTGGCGGCGGCGACGGCGGCGTCGACCTCCTCGACGGAGGCGAGCGCGACCTTCGTGGTCACGGCGCCGGTGGCCGGGTCGGTGACCGGGCCCCAGTTGCCCGACGTGCCCTCGACGGTCTTGCCACCGATCCAGTGGTTGACGGTCTTGACGGTGTTCGTCATGACGAAATGCTCCTTCAGAGATGGCGGCGTCGGGCGGTGACGTGCCGGTCGTACTCCTCCCGGGCCTTGACCGCCGACGGGCGGGTCGAGGTCTCGGCCACGGGCACATCCCACCATGCCTGGGCCGGGGGCGGGCCCGACACAGTGTCTGGCGTTTCGGTCTCGACGTAGACACATGTGGGAACCGTCGCGCTCCGTGCGTCCGCGAGGGCTTCCCGCAGGTCACGCACGGTGCGGGGGCGCAGCACGCGCATGCCGAGGGAGGCGGCGTTGGCGCCGAGGTCGACGGGGAGCGGCGGGCCGGTGAAGCCGCCGAAGGCGTCCCGGTGGCGGTAGTCGGTGCCGAACCGCTCGGCGCCGACGGCCTCCGAGAGGCCGCCGATGGAGGCGTAGCCGTGGTTCTGGAGGACGACCAGCTTGATGGGCAGTCCCTCCTGGACGGCGGTGACGATCTCGGTGGGATTCATCAGGTACGTACCGTCGCCGACGAGGGCCCAGACCGGCCGGCCGGGGGCGGCGAGGGCGACGCCGATGGCGGCGGGGATCTCGTAGCCCATGCACGAGTAGCCGTATTCGACGTGGTACTGGTCGTCGGACCGGGCCCGCCAGAGCCTGTGCAGGTCGCCGGGGAGCGAGCCGGCGGCGTTGATCAGGATGTCGCTGCCGTCGACCAGAGTGTCGAGTACGCCGAGGACCTGGACCTGGGTGGGGCGGGCGTGCGGGTCGGGTGCGGCGTAGGCGGCGTCGGTCCGTTCCTGCCATTCCCGCTTGGAGGCCGCCCAGTGCGCGGTGTCCTGCCGGTGGTCGCCCGGGTGGCCGCCGAGGGCCTCGGTGAGGGCCTCCAGTCCGGCGCGGGCGTCGGCGACGAGCGGCAGCGCGGCCTGCTTGTGGGCGTCGAACGCGGTGATGTTGAGGTTGACGAGCCGCGTGTCGGGGCGGAAGAGGGTGCCGGAGGCGGTGGTGAAGTCGGTGAGGCGGGTGCCGACGCCGATGACCAGGTCGCTGCCGCGGGCCAGGGCGTCGGCGGTCGCCGTGCCGGTGTGGCCGATGCCGCCGACGTCGCAGGGGTGGTCCCAGGGCAGGACGCCCTTGCCGGCCTGGGTGGTGGCGACGGGGAGGCCGGCCGTGCGGGCGAGGGTGCTCAGGGCGTCCTGGGCCGCGCTGTACCTGACGCCGCCGCCGGCGATGATCATCGGCCGCCGGGCCTTCCCGACCGCCTGTACGGCGGCGTCGAGTTCGGCGGTGTCGGGCCGCGGCCGGCGCACGGTCCAGGTCCGTTCGGCGAGGAACTCCTCGGGCCAGTCGTACGCCTCTGCCTGCACGTCCTGCGGCAGGGCGAGCGTGACCGCCCCGGTGTCGGCGGGGTCGGTGAGGACGCGTACGGCGGCGAGGGCGGCCGGGACGAGCGCCTCGGGGCGGGTGACGCGGTCGAAGTAGCGCGACACGGGCCGCAGGCAGTCGTTGACGGACGTCTCGCCCGCGTACGGGACTTCGAGCTGCTGCAGGACGGGGTCGGCGGGGCGGCTCGCGAAGGTGTCGCCGGGCAGCAGGAGGACGGGCAGCCGGTTGACGGTGGCGAGGGCTGCGCCGGTGACGAGGTTGGTGGCGCCGGGGCCGATGGAGGTGGTGACGGCGTGGACGCGCAGCCGGTTGGACTGGCGGGCGTAGCCGACGGCCGCGTGCACCATGGCCTGCTCGTTGCGTCCCTGGTGGAACGGCATGAGGCCGGGGTACTCGACGAGCGCCTGCCCGATGCCGGCGACGTTGCCGTGGCCGAAGATGCCCCAGGTCGCGGTGATCAGCCGCTGTCGTACGCCGTCGCGTTCGGTGTACTGCGCGGCGAGGAAACGCACCAGGGCCTGGGCGACGGTGAGCCGGACGCTCATGCGTATCCCTCCGTGTGGTCGGGGTGGAAGCAGATCCGCCACTCCCGTTCGGGGCCGGGCCCGGCCATGACGTTCAGGTAGTACAGCGGGTGTCCGGGCTGGGCGATCGACGGGCCGTGCCAGCCGTCGGGTACGAGGACGGCGTCGCCGTCCCGGACCTCGGCGAGGAGCTCGGCGCCGCCCGGCCGGGAGGGGGAGATCCGCTGGTAGGCGAGGGCGCTTGGGCCGTCGATCTCGTAGTAGTAGATCTCTTCGAGGAGGGACTCGGCGCCGGGACGGTGCTCGTCGTGCTTGTGCGGGGGGTAGGAGGACCAGTTGCCGCCGGGCGTGACGACCTCGACGGCGATGAGCCGGTCGCAGGCGAAGGCGTCGGCCGAGGCGAAGTTCCGGACCTCGCGGGCGCGGTTGCCGCTGCCGCGGGTCTCGACGGGAACCTCCGGCGCGGGGCCGTAGCGGGCGGGGAGTCGTCGCTCGCACTTCGCTCCTGCCAAAGCGAAGCGGCCTCCCGCACCGGAGGCGATCTGGGCGTGGGCGTCGCGCGGTACATAGGCGAAGTCGGTGACTCCGTCGAACACGCTCGTGCGGCCCTGGAGTTCGAGGATCTCTCCGTCGACGCGCACGCTACAGGCACCGGAGAGGGGAAGCACGACCCATTCGGAATCCCCGCTCTCGAAGGAGTGGATCGCGCCCGGCCCTAGGGTGAGGACCCGCAGGGCGGAGTATGTCCAGCCGGCCCGCCGGGGGTCGATGTCGAGCCCGTACGGGCCGTGGGCGGCGGTTCCGGCGGGGAGGTGGAGGGACGGGGGGTGACGGGTGCTCATGACTCACCCCTACCCGTTTTCCGCCAGGGTTCCGGAGCCGGTCGCGAGTGCTTCGGCGATCTCCGCGGCGGACGGCATGGCGGACGAGCAGGGGAGGCGGCCCGCGACGATCGCGCCGGCGGCGTTGGCGTGGCGCAGGGCGGTCTCCAGGTCCCGGCCGGCGAGCAGCCCGTGGACGAGCGCCCCGCCGAACGCGTCGCCCGCGCCGAGGCCGTTGACCACCTCGACCGGCAGCGGCGGCACCTCGGCGCTCGTCCCGTCGGCGGCGAGCGCGAGGACGCCCTCGGGGCCCCGCTTGACGACGGCGAGCCGGAGGCCGGTGTCCGCTCCGGCGGCGAGCAGCGCGCGGGCGGCCGCGTACGGCTCGCGCTCCCCCGTCGCCACCTCGCACTCGTCGCCGTTGCCGACGACGACGGTCGCGTGCCGCAGCGCCTCGGCGTAGTACGGGCGGGCGGCCGCCGGGTCCGTCCAGAACATCGGCCGCCAGTCCAGGTCGAGGACCGTCGTCTGCCGCCCGGACCTGGCCCGCAGCGCCTCCAGGGTCGCGGTGCGGCTCGGCTCGGCGCTGAGGCCGGTGCCGGTCGCCCAGAGGACCCGTGCGGCGCGGATCGCGTCGAGGTCCAGCTCGTGCGGGTGGATCTCCAGGTCGGGGGCCTTGGGGCGGCGGTAGAAGGTGAGCGGGAAGTCGTCGGGCGGGAAGAGGGCGCAGAAGGTGACGGGGGTGGGGTAGGCCTCGACCTCGGTCACCCAGCGGTCGTCGACCCCGAAGCCCTTCAGCTCGCGGCGCAGGTAGCTGCCGAAGGGGTCGGCGCCGGTGCGGGAGACGAGTGCGGTGCGCAGGCCGAGCCGGGCGGCGGCGACGGCGACGTTCGCCGGGGAGCCGCCGAGGAACTTGGCGAAGGTGTCGACCCGGTCGAGCCCGACTCCGGTCTGCAGCGGGTACAGGTCCACGCCGAGGCGCCCCATGGTGATCAGGTCGTACGGCTCCGACTCCACCCGCGCCACCTCTCGCGTCCGGCTTCCGCACCCAGGTCTAGCCGTCCGCCCGGAGGCCTGTCAACGATATGTCCGGACATTCTGACGACGTGACCGGGCCGGGGCGGCCTCCTTGACGCTGCTCGCGGGCCCCGGTCAAGGTGGCAGGCATGACGACGCCGTCACCGCAGCCGCCCCCGCCCTCGTCCCCTCCCCCGTCCCGGATCCGGATCGGCTCCGCCCCGGACTCCTGGGGGGTGTGGTTCCCCGACGATCCCCGGCAGGTGCCGTGGCAGCGGTTCCTGGACGAGGTGTCCGGCGCGGGGTACGAGTGGATCGAGCTCGGCCCGTACGGCTATCTGCCCACCGATCCGTCCGTCCTGACGGAGGAGACCGCGCGGCGCGGGCTGCGGGTCTCGGCGGGGACGGTCTTCACCGGCCTGCACCACGGCCCGGACGTCTGGGAGCGGACCTGGGCGCACGTCGCCGAGAACGCGGCCCTGGCGCAGGCGGTGGGCGCGGGCCATCTGGTCGTCATCCCCTCGTTCTGGCGGGACGACCGGACGGGCGAGGTCCTGGAGGACCGGACGCTCACGGCGGCGCAGTGGCGGGATCTGACGGGGCTCACCGAGCGGCTCGGCCGGGAGGTGCGCGAGCGGTACGGGCTGCGGATCGTCGTCCATCCGCACGCCGACACGCATCTGGACGGCGAGGAGAGCGTGACGCGGTTCCTGGACGCGACGGACCCGGAGGCGGTCTCGCTCTGCCTGGACACCGGGCACTACGCGTACGCGGGCGGGGACAGCGTCAAGCTGATCGAGGCGTACGGCGAGCGGATCGGCTATCTGCATCTCAAGCAGGTCGACCCGGAGATCCTGGCGGGGGTGGTGGCCGAGGGGGTGCCGTTCGGGCCGGCGGTGGCGCGCGGGGTGATGTGCGAGCCGCCGTCCGGGGTGCCCGCCCTGGAGCCGGTGCTCGCGGCCGCCTCGGCGCTGGACGTGGACCTGTTCGCGATCGTGGAGCAGGACATGTACCCCTGCGAGCCGGACGTTCCGTATCCGATCGCGCTCCGTACCCGGCGCTATCTGAGGTCCTGCGGCATGTGACCGGCGCGCGACCGGCGCATATCTCTCCGAGCAGGGGCGGGGCACGGGGACACACCGATGTCCTGATGCGGCTTTTTCGTCACACACGTCCCTTCGGTGTCACGCATATCTCCGTTACGCGGGCTTTCCGTCACAGCCGCTCGACAGGCGCTCCCCTGCTGTCTGGCGGGGTCGTTGCAGGGGGCAATGGCTCAGTGATCGCCAACGCCCGCCCGCAGCGCCCCCGAACGGCACCCCCGCCGCCGCTGCGCGGTGCGCAGGGAGGTACCAGGCATGACGGACAGAAGGCTCTGGTCGTACAAGGACATCGCCGCACACATCCGGGTGCAGCCCGACACGGTCCGCTCCTACCGGAAGCACGGGCTGCTGCCGGCCCCCGACCACGTGGAGTCGGGCAAGCCCTACTGGTACGCGGACACGATCCGCGCCTGGGTCGCGAGCCGCCCCGGCAACCGGGGCCGCCGCGACTGACCCGAGGGGGACCGCCCCCTCCCCCGCCTCCTCGCGGGGCCGGACCCGGGCGGCCGCCCCCGGTCCGGCCCCGCGGCGTGTCACCGCCGGAGCGGGGCCGTCTCCCGGCGCTCCTCCGGCGCCGCGGCGTCCGCGCCTTCGGAGTCGGGCGCGTCCTCCTTCGCGGAGTCGGGCGCGTCCTCCCTCTCGGGGGCGGGCGCGTCCGACTCGCTGATGCCGAAGCGGTCGTGGAAGCGGCGCAGCGGGCCGGGGGCCCACCAGGTGAGGCGGCCGGTCAGCTTCATCACGGAGGGGACGAGGAGGCTGCGGACCACCATGGCGTCCATGAGGACGGCGAGGGCGACGCCGAGGCCGAGCATCTTGGTGTTGGTGACGCGGGAGGTGCCGATGGCGACCATGACGACGGCGAGGATCACGGCGGCCGCGGTGATGAGGCCGCCGGTGCGGCGCAGACCGAAGCGGACGGAGTGCTCGTGGTCGCCGGTGCGGTCGTACTCCTCCTTGATGCGGGAGAGCAGGAACACCCCGTAGTCCATGGAGAGTCCGAAGGCCACGCAGAACATGAGCACCGGCAGGGTGGTCTCGATGTCCCCGGTGGGGGTGAAGCCGAGGAGCCCCGCGAGGTGCCCGTCCTGGAAGACCCAGACCACCGCGCCGAACATCGCCGTGAGGCTGAGGGCGTTGAGGACGACGGCCTGGACGGGGATGAGGACGCTGCCGGTGAGCAGGAAGACCAGGAGCAGCGTGACGATCACGATGATCGCCGCGGCCCAGGGCAGCCGCTCGGCGAGGGCGTCCTTGGAGTCGACCAGGACGGCGGCCTGCCCGGTGACGGAGGTCTCGAACGGTGCGGGTGCGGCGCGGAGTTCGGCCACGGTCCGCTGGGCCTGGGCGCCGACGGTCTCGCCCTCGGCGACGACCGTGAAGTAGGCGTGGCCGCCGGCGGCGGTCACCGGCCCGTCGGCCCGGGCCACGCCGTCGAGGGCGCCGATCCGCTCGCGGAAGGCCGCGTACTGCGCGGGGGTGGCCGCGCCCTCGGCGAGGACGGTGAGGGTGCCGCCGGGGTCGCCGGGGAAGCCGTTCCGCAGTTCGTCCTGGACGACCCGGGAGGAGGCGGTGACGGGGAGCTGGCGGTCGTCGGCGGTGCCGAACGTCACGCCGAGGAAGGGCAGTCCGAGGAGGACGAGTCCGGCGGTGGTGAGGACGGCGAAGACCGGCGCCCTGCGCATCACGAGCGCGGCGGCCCGTCCCCAGCCCGTGCCCTCGTCGTCCCCTGCGCGCTGCGCACCGGGCGTCCGGCCGCGCCGGAGGAGGCGCCGCAGGTCGAGCGCGTTGACCCGGTCGCCGAGCAGGACGAGGGCCGCCGGGAGCAGGGTGAGCGCGGCGGTCGCGGCGAGCAGGACCACGGCGATCCCGGCGTACGCGAAGGAGCGCAGGAAGTACTGCGGGAAGACCAGCATCGCGGAGAGCGAGACGGCGACGGTCAGGGCGGAGAAGAGCACGGTCCGCCCGGCGGTGCGCAGGGTGGTGCGGACGGCGGTGTACGTGTCGGCCCCGGCGTCGAGCTCCTCGCGGTACCGGCGGACGACGAACAGCGCGTAGTCGATGGCGAGTCCGAGGCCGAGGGCCGTCGTCAGGTTCTGCGCGAAGACGGAGACGTCGGTGAACTCGGTGAGGCCGCGCAGGACGGCGTTGGTGCCGAGGATGGCGACGATGCCGACGCCGAGCGGCAGCAGGGCGGCGACGGCGCTGCCGAAGACCATGACGAGCAGGACGAGGGTGAGGGGCAGGGCGATGAGCTCGGCCCGCAGCAGGTCCTCCTGGATGACCGTCTGCATCTCGTGGCGCACGGCGAGTCCGCCGCCGAGGGAGACCTCGACGGGGCCGTGGGTGCCCCGGTACTCGGGGGCGATCCGGTCGAGGACGGCGGCCGCGTCCTTCTCCTCGCCGGCGATCCGGGCGGCTATCACGGCCTTGCGGCCGTCCTCGGAGCGGAGGGCGGGCGAGCCGGTGGACCAGTAGGAGCCGACGCCGTCGACGCCCGGCTCGGCGTCGAGCCGCTCGGCGAGCCGGCGGGCCTCGGCGGCGACCGCGGGCGCGTCGGTGCCGGCCGCTCCGGCGTCGACGAGCAGGAGCAGGTTCGGCTGGGAGCCGGGGAACTGGCGTCCGAGGGCCTCGGTCGCGTACGTGGATTCGGCGGCCGGGTCCTCCCAGCCGCCGCTGCCCATCCGGTCGGCGACCCCGCCGCCGGCCAGGACGGCGAGGGCGGTGAGGACGAGGGCGACGAGCAGCGTCAGGCGCGGCCGGACGGTCACGAACCGCGTCCAGCCGCCCGCCCCGTCCCGCCGCGGCGATCCGCCGCCGTCCTCCGGGGACGGGGATCCGCTGGATCCGGCGCCGCCGGGCGCTGATTTCTTGACTTCGGCCATGACGAGGTGTCCCCTTCACCTGACCCCTGTGCTCGCTTCCCGGCAGGTCACATGGGTCGCCCATTGCCATAGACTGGCAAACACGAGTGATCACTCGCGTTTCACAAGAATGCGAGCGACCGCTCGTGTTTGTCAAACGTGTGAGGAGAGCTGGGGACAGCCAT
This sequence comes from Streptomyces sp. CB02009, assembly GCF_001905825.1. Classification (GTDB taxonomy): domain Bacteria; phylum Actinomycetota; class Actinomycetes; order Streptomycetales; family Streptomycetaceae; genus Streptomyces. Next base: position 274,742 of record NZ_LIVV01000007.1, on the reverse strand, counting down.
GTCCGAAGAACCGAAGCCGCGCCGCCGCCAGGCGCGCGGGGAGCGCCGCATCGCGCAGCTGCTCCAGGCCGCCGCGAACGTCTTCTGCGCGAACGGCTACACGGCGTCCAGCACCAACGCGATCGCCCGCGAGGCCCATGTCTCGCCCGGCACGCTCTACCAGTACTTCCCCAACAAGGAAGCGATCGCGATCGAGCTGGGCGAGCGCCTGCTGCACCAGATGCGCGAGGCCCACGGCCAGGCGTTCACCCCGGAGAACCTCGCCCTGCCGCTGCCCGAGCTGCTGGACGCCGTCGTCGACCCGCTGATCGAGTTCAACTGCGCCAACCCGGCCTTCCTCGCCCTGATGCACGGCTCCGAGGTCCCCGGCCGGATCGCCGAGGAGCACGACGAACTGCACGCGACCCTGCTCACCCGCGTGCAGGAGGTCATCGCCCACTACGCGCCCGCGCTGCCCGCCGAGGACCGCCTCCGGACGGCGGGCATGGCCTTCGCCACCTTCAAGGGCGGCCTGGACCTCGTCCTCGCCGCCCCGGAGGGGGCCGAGCGGGACGCCACGATCGCCGAGCTGAAGACGCTCCTCCTGCGCTACCTCTCCCCCCTGGTCGAGGGGCAGGTCACCACGACTCCGAGCCGCTGATCCGTTCGGTCGGCAGGCCCTTCGCCCCGGACCGCGACCTCAGCGCGACCAGCGGGAAGACGAGCACGGAGAGCATGCCGGCCCCGACGAGCGCCGCCGCCTCACCGGCCGTCATCGTCTTGTCGTCCACGCCGATGGTCGTGATGGCCACGACGAGCGGCAGCGCGGTGGAGCCGTACAGCACGAGCCCGCCCCGGTCCCTGCGGTCGAGGTCGCGCGGGGCGAGGAACCAGATCGGCCCGCCGCGCACCGCCAGGAAGAGCAGCAGGAAGACCGGCAGCAGGAGCAGGGTGCGGCCGCCGTCGAGGAGCGAGGCCAGGTCGAACTCGATCCCGGTGACGACGAAGAAGACCGGCACGAGGAAGCCGAAGCCGACCCCCTCGATCTTCTCCAGGATCTGCGGCCCCGACTCGGGCGCCGCCCCGGTCAGGACGAGCCGGGTGACGAGGCCGGCCGCGAAGGCGCCGAGCAGGATGTCGAGCCCGAGGGCCTCCGAGGCGCCCAGCATCAGGGCGAGCAGCAGGAAGACGAACCGGACCGCGAACTGACCGCTGGTGTGGAGGGTCTTGGCGATGATCCGGGAGAACCACGGCGGGCGCGGCCGCAGCGCCCAGAACACCGCCCCGGCGGTCAGCGCGGCGAACACCGCGAGCAGCACGGTCGACTCGGCCGCGCCGCGTCCGCTGAGCAGCAGGGCCATCGCGATGATCGGGCCGAACTCGCCCACCGCCCCGAACGCCATGACGACCGAGCCGAACCGCCCGTGCAGGTCGCCCGAGTCCCGGAGCACGGGCAGGACGGTGCCGAGCGCGGTGCTGGTCAGCGCGACGCCGATGAAGACGCCCTTGGTGTAGCCGCCGCCGAGCAGGACACCGGTGGCGAGACCGAGCGCGAGGGCGGCCAGCCAGGCCCACACGGAGCGCCGGAGGGTGTCGCCGCGGACCTTGCCGAACTCGATCTCGTACCCCGCGAGGAAGATCAGCATGGCGAGGCCGAGCTCCGAAAGACCGTCGATCAGCGCGTCGGGGCGCGCCCAGTCCAGAACGTCGGGGCCGATGAGGATGCCGAGCAGGATCTCGAAGATGACGAGGGGGACGGGAAGCCTGCGCCCGACTCCGTAGGCGAGCAGCGGCGCCAGGACGGCGATCGCCATGATCAGGATGAGCGTGGTCCCCGAATGCGACATGTCGGCTATTTACCATAGGGATCAGCCCGGACCCCCGGTGCGGCACGCAGCCGGACCCGACTGGCTTTTATACCCCCTAGGGGTATAAACTGCGCGGCGTACGGTCCTGAACCCACGAGGAGAGCGCCATGACCGCAGAGACGAAGACCGACCTCACCACCGTCTACCAGGTCAAGGGCATGACCTGCGGCCACTGCGAGGGCGCGGTGTCGAGCGAGATCTCCGAGCTCCCCGGCGTCTCGTCGGTCACGGCCGTCGCCTCCACCGGCCAGGTGACCGTCGTCTCCGCCGCCCCGCTCGACGAGGAGGCCGTCCGCGCCGCCGTCGACGAGGCCGGCTACGAGCTGGTCTGACCGCTCCCCCCGCCGACACCCCGCAGGGCCGTACCGTTACCGGGTACGGCCCTGCTCCCCTTTGGAAGCGCACATGACCTCCAGCACCACCGCACACCCCGCCGACAGCACGGCCGTCGCGGTCACCGAGCTGACGATCGGCGGGATGACCTGCGCCTCGTGCGCGGCCCGCGTCGAGAAGAAGCTCAACCGCATCGACGGGGTGACGGCGACCGTCAACTACGCCACGGAGAAAGCGCGGATCGAACACCCGCCGGAGGTCGGGGTCGACGCGCTGATCGCCACCGTCGTCAGGACCGGCTACACGGCGGAGGAACCGCCGCCGCCGGAGCCCGAACCGGCCGCCGCGCCGGAGGAGCCGGAGCCCGCCCCCGACCCCGGGCTCGCCTCGCTCCGGCAGCGGCTCACCGTCTCCGCGCTGCTCTCCGCGCCCGTCGTCCTGCTCGCCATGGTCCCGGGCCTGCAGTTCGACAACTGGCAGTGGCTCTCCCTCACCCTCGCCGCCCCCGTCGTCGTCTGGGGCGGACTGCCCTTCCACCGGGCCGCCTGGACCAACCTCCGGCACGGCGCCGCCACCATGGACACCCTCGTCTCGGTCGGCACCCTCGCCGCCTTCGGCTGGTCGCTCTGGGCCCTCTTCCTCGGCGACGCGGGCATGCCCGGCATGCGGCACGGCTTCGACCTGACCGTCGACCGCTCGGCGGCCTCGTCCGCGATCTACCTGGAGGTCGCGGCCGGCGTCGTCACCTTCATCCTCCTCGGCCGCTACCTGGAGGCCCGCGCCAAGCGGAAGGCGGGCGCGGCGCTCCGGGCCCTGATGGAACTCGGCGCCAAGGACGTGGCCGTCCTGCGCGGGGGCGCCGAGGTACGGGTGCCGGTCGCCGCGCTGCGGACCGGCGACCTCTTCGTCGTACGACCCGGGGAGAAGATCGCCACCGACGGCACCGTCACCGAGGGCGCGTCGGCCGTCGACGCCTCCCTCCTCACCGGCGAGTCGCTGCCGCTGGACGTCACCGCGGGCGGTGACGTCACGGGCGGCTGCGTCAACGTCTCGGGACGGCTCGTCGTCCGGGCCACCCGCGTCGGCGCCGACACACAGCTCGCCCGGATGGCCAAGCTCGTCGAGGACGCCCAGAACGGCAAGGCCGAGGTGCAGCGGCTCGCCGATCGGATCTCCGCCGTCTTCGTGCCGGTCGTGCTGCTCCTCGCGCTCGGCACCCTCGTCGCCTGGCTGCTGCTGACCGACGACCCGACGGCCTCCTTCACCGCCGCCGTCGCCGTCCTGATCATCGCCTGCCCGTGCGCGCTGGGCCTCGCGACCCCGACCGCGCTCATGGTCGGCACCGGCCGCGGCGCGCAGCTCGGCATCCTCATCAAGGGCCCCGAGGTCCTGGAGTCCACCCGGCGCGTCGACACGATCGTCCTCGACAAGACCGGGACGGTCACCACGGGCCGGATGCGGCTCGCCGGTGTGCGGGTGTACGGCGGGAAGTACGGCACCGACGCCACCGACGAGACCGAGCTGCTGCGGCTGGCCGGGGCCCTGGAGCACTCCTCCGAGCACCCGGTGGCCCGCGCGGTCGCGGCGGGAGCCGCCGAGCGCTGCGGGGAGCTCCCCGTGCCGAAGGCCTTCGAGAACGTTCCCGGGCTCGGCGTACGCGGCTCGGTCGACGGCCGCCTGGTCCTCGTCGGCCGCGCCGCGCTGCTGGCGGCGGAGGGCGTCGAGGTGCCGTCGGGGGCGGAGCCCGGCGCCGTCCACGTCGCCTGGGACGGGGTCGCCCGGGGCACCCTGACCGTCGCCGACACCGTCAAGGACACCAGCGCCGAGGCGGTGGCCCGGCTGCGCGGCCTCGGGCTGCGGCCGGTCCTCCTCACCGGGGACCACACGGCGGTGGCGGAGGCCGTGGCGGCCGAGGTGGGCATCGACGAGGTGATCGCCGAGGTGCTTCCCGAGGAGAAGGCCGAGGTCGTCCGGCGGCTCCAGGCGGAGGGCCGGACGGTCGCGATGGTCGGCGACGGGGTGAACGACGCGGCGGCCCTCGCCACGGCGGACCTGGGCCTGGCGATGGGGACGGGCACGGACGCGGCGATCGAGGCGAGCGATCTGACCCTGGTCCGGGGCGACCTGCGGGTCGCGGCCGACGCGATCCGGCTCGCCCGCCGCACCCTGGCGACGATCAAGGGCAACCTCGGCTGGGCCTTCGGCTACAACGTGGCGGCGCTGCCGCTCGCCGCGGCCGGACTCCTGAACCCGATGATCGCCGGTCTGGCGATGGCCTTTTCGTCCGTCTTCGTCGTATCCAACAGCCTTCGTCTGCGCCGCTTCACGTGAATTCACCCACGTGTGACGCACAAGACCTTCACAAAGAGACCTAGATCACAGATATTGGGGGGTAACCATCTGGGCTGTTCGCGAGTCTAAGTGGGCGATGCCGAGAACGTCTTGGGGGACGTTCATGGAATGTCTTGGGGGACGTTCCAGGCAAGCGTTGGCCGGGGCACGTGCACCGGGGAGCTTTGAGCGGCCCTCCCGTACGTACCCCGGCAGACCGCGTCGCGCCGACCCGCGTAGCTTCTGCGACACCCGCAGACGCCCGGCCCGGATCCCGTGGGGGGAATCCGCACCGGGACATGGGAAGCGCCCCGCTCGTCGACCCGTGGGGGGATCGACGGCGGGGCGCTTCCTCTTTTTCGCGAGGGGCGTCCTGGTCGGAGGACTAGCGCGCCTCGACCGGGACGAAGTCGCGCAGGACCTCGCCGGTGTAGATCTGGCGCGGACGGCCGATACGGGAGCCGGGCTCCTTGATCATCTCGTGCCACTGGGCGATCCAGCCGGGCAGCCGGCCGAGCGCGAAGAGCACGGTGAACATCTCGGTCGGGAAGCCCATCGCGCGGTAGATGAGGCCCGTGTAGAAGTCCACGTTGGGGTAGAGGTTGCGCGAGACGAAGTACTCGTCGGAGAGCGCGTGCTCCTCCAGCTTGAGCGCGATGTCCAGCAGCTCGTCGGACTTGCCGAGGGCCGAGAGGACGTCGTGCGCCGCCGCCTTGATGATCTTGGCGCGCGGGTCGAAGGACTTGTACACCCGGTGGCCGAAGCCCATCAGGCGGACGCCGTCCTCCTTGTTCTTCACCTTGCGGATGAAGGAGTCGACATCGCCGCCGTTGGCCTTGATGCCCTCGAGCATCTCCAGGACCGACTGGTTGGCGCCACCGTGCAGCGGGCCCCACAGGGCCGAGATGCCGGCGGAGATCGAGGCGAACATGTTCGCCTGCGAGGAGCCGACCAGACGCACGGTCGAGGTCGAGCAGTTCTGCTCGTGGTCCGCGTGCAGGATCAGCAGCTTGTCGAGCGCGTTGACGACGACCGGGTCCAGGTCGTACTCCTGCGCCGGGACCGAGAAGGTCATGCGCAGGAAGTTCTCGACGTACCCGAGGTCGTTGCGCGGGTAGACGAAGGGGTGGCCGATCGACTTCTTGTACGCGTACGCCGCGATCGTCGGCAGCTTCGCGAGCAGCCGGATCGTGGAGAGGTGGCGCTGCTCCTCGTCGAACGGGTTGTGGCTGTCCTGGTAGAAGGTGGACAGCGCCGAGACCACCGAGGACAGCATCGCCATCGGGTGCGCGTCCCGCGGGAAACCGCGGAAGAAGTTCTTGACGTCCTCGTGGACGAGCGTGTGCTGCGTGATCTCGTTCTTGAAGGTCGCCAGCTCGTCGACCTTGGGCAGCTCGCCGTTGATCAGCAGGTACGCCACCTCAAGGAAGGTGGAGCGCTCGGCCAGCTGCTCGATGGGGTAACCGCGGTACCGCAGAATCCCCTGCTCACCGTCCAGGTAGGTGATCGCGGATTTATAGGCGGCGGTGTTGCCGTATCCGCTGTCCAGGGTGACCAGACCGGTCTGGGCTCGGAGTTTCCCGATGTCGAAGCCCTTGTCGCCGACGGTGCTCTCGACCACCGGGTAGGTGTGTTCACCGTCCGCGTACCGCAGTACTACAGAGTTGTCGCTCACGTCATCCCTCACCGACGTAGTGCCTCTTCTTCGAGGTGCCCTGACTGTCTCTACCATCCCCCATTTGGCTCAGGAGAGTGCACTCGGGGTCGACCATTGGGCCAATCGGCGGCACTCAGTGCCGCCAACCTTCATATCCTGCCCCCTTCGCCCCGGTTCCGGTAGCCCTCCGTGATCTTTCACACGGGGGCGCCGCCTGTGAGCCGAAACGCGAGTGCGGTAAAGCGCCTGCCCGCCGAGACCGTGCGGACCGCCTGCGCGATCGCCCGCCGGGAGCCGACGAGGACCACGAGCTTCTTCGCCCGGGTCACGGCCGTGTAGAGCAGGTTGCGCTGGAGCATCATCCAGGCACTCATGGTGACCGGGATCACCACGGCCGGATACTCGCTGCCCTGCGACCGGTGGATGGTGACCGCGTACGCGTGGGCCAGCTCGTCCAGCTCGTCGAAGTCGTACGGCACCTCCTCGTCCTCGTCCGTCCGCACCACGAGCTTCTGCTCGACGAGGTCCAGCTGGGTCACGACCCCCACCGTGCCGTTGAAGACCCCGTTGGCCCCCTTGTCGTAGTTGTTCCTGATCTGCGTGACCTTGTCGCCCACCCGGAAGACCCGGCCGCCGAACCGCTTCTCCGGCACGTCCGGGCGGCCCGGGGTGATGACCTGCTGCAGCAGTCCGTTGAGCGAGCCCGCGCCGGCCGGGCCGCGGTGCATGGGGGCGAGGACCTGCACGTCACGGCGGGGGTCGAGACCGAACTTGGCCGGAATCCGCCGGGCCGCGACGTCCACGGCCACCCGGGCGGCGTCCTCGGTCTCCTCCTCGACGAAGAGGAAGAAGTCCGGCAGGCCCTCGGTCTTCGGCGGAGTGCCGGCGTTGATCCGGTGCGCGTTGGTGACGACGCCGGACTCCTGGGCCTGGCGGAAGATCCGGGTCAGCCGGACCGCCGGCACCGGGCTGCCCGGCGCGAGCAGATCACCGAGGACCTCCCCCGCGCCCACCGAGGGCAACTGGTCCACATCGCCCACGAGCAGCAGATGGGCCCCCGGCGCCACCGCCTTCACCAGCTTGTTCGCGAGGAGCAGGTCGAGCATGGAGGCCTCGTCGACCACGACCAGGTCCGCGTCGAGCGGCCGGTCCCGGTCATAGGCCGCGTCGCCCCCCGGCTTCAGCTCCAGGAGCCGGTGGACGGTGGAGGCCTCCGCGCCGGTCAGCTCGGCGAGCCGCTTGGCCGCCCGGCCGGTGGGGGCGGCGAGGACGACCTTGGCCTTCTTGGCGCGGGCCAGCTCCACGATGGAGCGGACCGTGAACGACTTGCCGCAGCCGGGACCGCCGGTGAGCACGGCGACCTTCCGCGTCAGCGCGAGCCGGACGGCCTCCTCCTGCTCGGGCGCGAGCGAGGCCCCCGTCCGGTCCGCGAGCCAGGCGAGGGCCTTGTCCCAGGCCACGTCCCGGAAGCCCGGCATCCGGTCCTCCTCGGCCCGCAGCAGCCGCCGGAGCTGCCCGGAGAGCGACAGCTCGGCCCGGTGGAAGGGGATCAGGTACACGGCGGTCACGGGCGTCCCCTCCGGGCCCGGCACCGTCTCCCGTACGACCCCCTCGGGGTCCTCCGCCAGCTCGGCGAGGCACTCGATGACGAGTCCGGTGTCGACCTGGAGGAGCTTCACCGCCTCGGCGATCAACCGCTCCTCGGGGAGGAAGCAGTGCCCCTGGTCGCTGGACTGCGAGAGCGCGTACTGCAGGCCTGCCTTCACCCGGTCGGGGCTGTCGTGGGGTATGCCCACCGCCTGGGCGATCTTGTCGGCGGTGAGGAAGCCGATGCCCCAGACGTCGGCGGCGAGCCGGTACGGCTGGTTCCGCACGACGGAGATCGAGGCGTCCCCGTACTTCTTGTAGATCCGGACCGCGATCGAGGTGGAGACGCCGACGCCCTGGAGGAAGACCATCACCTCCTTGATCGCCTTCTGCTCCTCCCAGGCCGCGCTGATCTTCTTCGTGCGCTTGGGCCCCAGGCCCGGGACCTCGATCAGCCGGGCCGGAGCCTCCTCCAGGATCTGGAGGGTGTCCAGGCCGAAGTGCTGGGTGATGCGGTCGGCGAAGACGGGCCCGATGCCCTTGACCAGGCCCGAGCCGAGATAGCGGCGGATGCCCTGGATGGTGGCGGGCAGCAGGGTCGTGTAGTTCTCGACGGTGAACTGCTTGCCGTACTGCGGATGCGAGCCCCAACGGCCCTCCATCCGCAGCGACTCCCCCGGCTGCGCCCCGAGCAGCGCCCCGACCACGGTGAGCAGGTCCCCGGCCCCGCGCCCGGTGTCGACCCGGGCGACCGTGTACCCGCTCTCCTCGTTGGCGTAGGTGATCCGCTCCAGGACCCCTTCGAGCACGGCCGACCCCGGCCCGCGACCTTCGTTGGACATGCCCCGAAGGTAGCGAACCGGTCCGACAGCGGGGCGGCCCTGTGGACAACTCCCCGCCGGGGCCTTCCCCGGCAGGATGCTCGGAGTGCCGACCCAGGGGGCAGGTCGTAGCGTTTCCGGCATGAGCGAAACCTTCGAGGACGAGGTCCTGGACGAGCTGGGCGACGACCGGCTCCAGGAGATCGCCGGCCTGCTCGGCACGGACCCCGCCGGGGCACAGGCGGTGGTGGGCAGTTCGGTGGCCGAACTCTCCGGCGAACTGCGCCAGGCGGCGGCCGAGCCGGCCAGCGCGGACGAGGTCCGCGCCGCCGTCGACGAGGTCACCTCGGCCGAACCCCCGCTCCAGGGCGTCGCCGGCTTCGGCGGCCTCGCGGCCGGCGGCCTCATGGCCGGAGTCCTGGGCAGACTGGCCCGCCCGGCGGCGAACGCCATCGCGAAGAGGACCGGCATCCCGGCGGCCACGGTGACCCGGGCGGTCGACATCCTGGTACCGGTGGTCCTCGCGGTCATGACGAAGCGCGCGGCGGCGAAGAAGACCGGTGGCACGACGGCGGACGGCCTGGGCGACCTGCTGGGCGGCCCGAGGAAGTAGTACGGCACCCCCGTGGTCGGTGCACGCGGCTACCATGTATGAGAGGTGGGCACTCTTCCCACATGGCACGCTGGAGGGTGATCATGGGTGTGACCAACGTGGACGTGGACGACGACGTACTCGCCGAGGCCGCGAAACTGCTCGGTACGACCACGAAGAAGGACACCATCAACACGGCGCTGGCAGAGGTCATACTGCGTCACCGCCGCCGTGCGGCCTACCAGCGGCTGGCGGAGCGGGGCGCGCGAGGTGAAATGGAGCCTCTTCGTCGGGCGTGGGAGGCCCGCAAGGCCGCCCAGCACGGCGTGGATGCCGAGTGATCACGTACCTCGTCGACACCAGCGGGTACGTCCACCTCACCACCGATCCCGTCGCACACCGGCACTGGGACACCGAGATCGAAACGGGCGCCATCGGCATCTGCGAGGCCACCCGGGCAGAGATCCTCTTCACGGCCACCGGCCCGGACGACCGCGAGGAGATCGAGGAGGCCCTCTCCGCCGCGTTCGGAATCGTGCGCGTCCCCAAGGACGCGTGGCGGTGGGTGGAGACCGCCCAGTACAAGCTGACACAGAAGGGGCAGCACCGTGCGGCGGGCGTCGTCGATCTCCTGATCTGTGCCACGGCGGTGCATCACGGGTTAACCATCCTGCACAGGGACAACGACTTCGCGACGGTCGCCCGCGTCCTCACGGAGGTCGAGCAGCAGGACGTACGGCACCTCGGAGGGTAACCGTCCGTCCCGCTGCTTGCCCCCGCCGTGCGGCGCCGCACGGCCGGGCGGCCTTGCTCTCCTCGGTCTCTCCGCACAAGGGGCCGAGGGGTCCGTCAGACCGCCAGGAAGCGGTCCAGGGTCTCCTCAAGGACCTCGACGCCGTCCCGTGCCCACAGGGTGTCGTTGAAGATCTCCACCTCCACCGGGCCCGTCCAGCCCGCCTTCTCCGTCAGGTCCTTCCAGGCCCGCAGGTCGATCGCGCCGGTGCCCAGCTGGCCCCGGCCGGTCAGGACGCCGGCCGGGAGGGGGGTGGTCCAGTCGGCGAGCTGGAAGGAGTGGATGCGGCCCGACGCGCCCGCGCGTTCCACCGCCGCCGGGGCGCGGTCGTCCCACCAGAGGTGGTACGTGTCGACCACCACGCCCACCTGCTCGGGCGGGAAGTGCTCGGCGACGGCCAGCGCCTGGTCCAGGGTGGAGACCGCGCAGCGGTCGGCGGCGTACATGGGGTGGAGGGGTTCGACGGCCAGGCGGATTCCTCGTTCGCCCGCGTAGGGGGCCAGTTCCCCGATCGCCTCGGTGATCCGGGCGCGGGCCGAGGGCAGGTCGGGGAAGGCGGGGGTGAGGCCGCCGGAGACCAGCACGACGGTGTCCGTGCCGAGCGCGACCGCCTCGTCGATCGCCGCCCGGTTCTCCGCCTCCCAGCCGTCCGAGGTGAAGAAGCCGCCGCGGCAGAGGGTGGTGACCGTGAGGCCGGCGTCCCGTACGAGCTCGGCCGCCGCCCGCACGCCGTACTCCTGGACCGGTTCGCGCCACAGTCCCACGCCCGGGACGCCGAGCCGGACGCAGTGGGCGACGAGGTCGGGGAGGGACAGCTGCTTGACCGTCATCTGGTTGATGCTGAAGCGGTCGAGGTCCATCACAGCCCTCCCTGGACCGTCAGGAGGGCGCGCATGCGCGACTCGGCGAGCGCCGGGTCGGGGAACAGGCCCAGGCCGTCGGCGAGTTCGTAGGCGGTCGCGAGGTGCGGCAGCGAGCGGGCCGACTGCAGGCCGCCGACCATCGTGAAGTGGTCCTGGTGGCCGGCGAGCCAGGCGAGCAGGACGACTCCCGTCTTGTAGTAGCGGGTCGGCGCCCGGAAGAGGTGCCGGGACAGGGCGACCGTCGGGTCGAGGAGCGCGCGGAAGCCGTCCGTGTCGCCCGTGTCCAGGGTGCGGACCGCCTCGGCCGCGAGGGGGGCCAGCGGGTCGAAGACGCCCAGCAGGGCGTGGCTGAAGCCGTGTTCGTCGCCGGCGATCAGCTCCGGGTAGTGGAAGTCGTCGCCCGTGTAGCAGCGCACGCCCTCCGGGAGGCGGCGGCGCAGTTCGACCTCGCGCCGGGCGTCCAGGAGGGAGACCTTGATGCCGTCGACCTTGTCCGGGTGCGCGGCGATGACCTCCAGGAACGTCTCGGTCGCGGTGTCCAGGTCGGCCGAGCCCCAGTACCCGTCGAGTGCCGGGTCGAACATCGGGCCGAGCCAGTGGAGGACCACCGGTTCGCTCGCCTGGCGGAGGAGGTGGCCGTACAGGTCGAGGTAGTCCTCGGGGCCCGTCGCCGCCGCGGCGAGGGCGCGGGAGGCCATCAGGACGGCCTGGGAGCCGGTCTCCTCGACGAGCGCGAGCTGCTCCTCGTACGCCTTGCGGACCGCCGCCAGGCCGTCCGGGCCGGTGAGCGGTTCCGGCCCGGCGAGCTGGTCGGTGCCGACGCCGCAGGCGATCCGGCCGCCCACCGCCTTCGCCTCGGCCGCGCTGCGGCGGATCAGTTCGGCCGCCCCGGTCCAGTCGAGGCCCATCCCCCGCTGCGCGGTGTCCATGGCCTCGGCGACCCCGAGGCCGTGCGACCAGAGGTGGCGGCGGAAGGCGAGGGTGGCGTCCCAGTCGACCGCCGCGGGAGAGTCGGGAGTGGTGTCGGCGTACGGGTCGGCGACCACGTGGGCGGCGGAGAAGACCGTACGGGAGGTCAGGGGGCCGCCCCCGCCCAGGGCCAGCGGCTCGGTGCGCGGCGTGTACTCCCGTGTGCCGCCGCCGGCCTCGGGCAGGCGGATCACAGGGTCACCTCCGGGACGTCGAGGCGGCGGCCCTCGGCGGCGGACCTCAGGCCGAGTTCGGCGAGCTGGACGCCGCGGGCGCCCGCGAGGAGGTCCCAGTGGTACGGCTCGTCGAGGACGACGTGCCGCAGGAACAGCTCCCACTGGGCCTTGAAGCCGTTGTCGAACTCGGCGTTGTCGGGGACCTCCTGCCACTGCTCCCGGAAGGGCTCGGTGGCCGGGATGTCCGGGTTCCAGACGGGCTTGGGGGTCGCCGATCGGTGCTGGACGCGGCAGTTGCGCAGTCCGGCGACGGCGGAGCCGTGGGTGCCGTCGACCTGGAACTCGACGAGTTCGTCGCGGTTGACCCGGACGGTCCAGGAGGAGTTGATCTGGGCGACGGCGCCGCCCTCCAGCTGGAAGATGCCGTAGGCGGCGTCGTCTGCGGTGGCGTCGTAGGGCTTGCCCTGCTCGTCCCAGCGGCGCGGGACGTGGGTGGCGACCTGGGCGGTGACGGAGGTGACGCGGCCGAACAGCTCGTGGAGCACGTACTCCCAGTGCGGGAACATGTCGACGACGATGCCGCCGCCGTCCTGGGAGCGGTAGTTCCAGCTGGGGCGCTGGGCGTCCTGCCAGTCGCCCTCGAAGACCCAGTAGCCGAACTCGCCGCGCACGGACAGGATCTCGCCGAAGAAGCCGCCGTCGATGAGGCGCTTGAGCTTGAGCAGGCCCGGCAGGAACAGTTTGTCCTGGACGACGCCGTGCTTGACGCCCTTCTCGGTGGCGAGCCGTGCGAGCTCCAGGGCGCCGGCGAGGTCGGCGGCCGTGGGCTTCTCGGTGTAGACGTGCTTGCCGGCGTGGACGGCCCGGGTGATCGCCTCGGCGCGGGCGGAGGTGACCTGGGCGTCGAAGTAGATGTCGATGGTGTCGTCGGCGAGGACGGCGTCGAGGTCGGTGGACCACTCGGTGAGGCCGTGGCGCTCGGCGAGTGCGCGCAGGGCGGGTTCGCGGCGGCCGACGAGGACCGGCTCGGGCCACAGGGTCTCGCCGTTGCCGAGGTCGAGGCCGCCCTGTTCGCGCAGGGCGAGGATCGAACGGACCAGGTGCTGGCGGTGTCCCATCCGCCCGGTGACGCCGTTCATGGCGATGCGGACTGTCCTGCGTGTCACGAAAGGTTCCTCTCCGCGGTGTGCCGCGCCTTCATAGAAAGCGCTTTCCATCGGCGATGACGCTAGCCTGCCGACATCGCCGTCGACAAGGCCCTGGAGGTACGCACACGATGACCGTCACCCTGGCGGACGTGGCCGCTCGCGCACGGGTCTCGCCCGCCACCGTCTCGCGCGTCCTCAACGGCAACTACCCGGTCGCCGAGTCGACCCGCGAGCGGGTCCTGCGGGCCGTGGACGAGCTGGACTACGTCCTCAACGGGCCCGCCAGCTCCCTCGCCGCCGCCACCTCCGACCTGGTCGGCGTCCTCGTCCACGACATCGCCGACCCGTTCTTCGGGATCATGGCGAGCGCGGCGCAGAGTGCCATCGGGGAGGGCGGATCGGGGCGCGGCGGAGGCGAGAAGCTCGCCGTCGTCTGCAACACCGGCGGCTCGCCGGAGCGCGAACTGACCTACCTCACCCTGCTCCAGCGGCAGCGGGCCGCGGCCGTGATCCTCATGGGCGGCTCCCTGGAGAACCCCGAGCACCTGGCGGCGACGACCGGCAAGCTGGCCAAGCTGGCGGAGGCGGGGACCCGGGTCGTGCTCTGCGGGCGCCCGCCGGTCACCGGCGACGCGAACGCGGCCGCGCTCGTCTTCGACAACCGGGGCGGCGCGCGCCGCCTCACCGAGCACCTGCTCGGACTCGGCCACCAGCGGATCGGCTACGCGGCCGGCCCGGCCGACCGGACGACGACCCGGCACCGGCTGGAGGGCCACCGGGCGGCCCTCGCGGCGGCCGGGATCGCGGAGGGGCCGACGGTCCACAGCGCGTACGACCGGCAGGCCGGCTACGAGGCCACGGCGGAACTCCTGGCCCGCGACCCGGACCTCACGGCGGTCGTCGCCGCCAACGACACGGTGGCCCTCGGTGTCTGCGCGGCCCTGCGGGAACGCGGCCTGTCGATCCCGGGCGACGTGTCCGTGGCGGGCTTCGACGACCTCCCGTTCTCGGTGGACGCGGTCCCGTCCCTGACGACGGTCCACCTGCCGCTGCACGAGGCGGGGGCGCGAGCGGGCCGCCTGGCGATGGGCACGGAGGACCCCCCGGCGGGCGGCCTGGCCCGCGTCCCGGCGGAGCTGGTGGTACGGGGTTCCACGGGGCGGCCGCGGAAGTAGGCGGGCGGGTCCCGTCCCCACCGGGGGCCCGGAGGCCGGAGCCCGGAGGCCGGAGCCCGGAGGCCGCGCACGGGCCCGACGCGCGCGGCCGACGGACGCGCGGGTGAAGTGGCCCGGCACACGGGCGAGTTGACGCCGGGGGCGCACCCGGCACCGCCGGGGAGGCGGGAGCGCCGCCGAGGGCGAGGACACCGCCGAGGGCGAGGACGCGAGAACCGTCGGGGACGCGCGAGCACCGGGCGGGAGCACCGACCGGGCCGGAGCCGCCGGCGAGTGCGCCGGAGAGGACGAACAGCCGGCTCCCCCGGGCACCCATGCACCCGGGCACCCACGAGGGCCGGTACCGGCCCTCGTGACGGCGCCACGCGCCCCGCGCCACGCGCCCCGCGCCCCGCGCCCCGCACGGACGCCGGGAGCAACCGGGCAGCACTCCGCGCACTCCGCGCATCCGAGCGCCTGGAGCATCCGAAGCGCCCCGCAGTGCATTCACCTTCATTCCATTGCAACGAGCAACACTCCTGACGTTGCATTAGCCTGGAAACCGTTGCAACGAAATTCCTCAACTCACCTGCGGCAATACAGATTCAGCGCAACAAGCACGTTGCCAGACCCATGAACGCAACGTAGCTTTTCCTTCATCGGAAACAGCGCGGCCCAGCAGCGGGCCCGCCCCACGAAGGAGAAGCACCATGCAGAAGTTCGCCACCGCCGCCGCCCTCACCACCGTCCTCGACATCCCCGCCGGCCGTATCCGGCTCATCGCCGCCGACCGCGCCGACGCCACCGTCGACATCCGCCCCGCGAACCCCGCCAAGGGCAACGACGTGAAGGCCGCCGAGGAGACCACCGTCGAGTTCGCCGACGGCGTCCTGCGGATCGCCGCCGCTCCCGCGAAGAACAAGGTCCTCGGCGACTCCGGATCGGTCGAGGTGACCGTCCAGCTCCCCGCGGGCTCCCGCGTCGAGGCGAAGACCGCCGCCGCCGAACTCCGCGGCACCGGGCGGCTCGGCGATGTCACCGTCGAGGGGGCGCAGGGCACGGTCGAGCTCGACGAGACCGCGGGCGCCCGCATCGCCCTGCTCGCCGGCGACGTCACGGTCGGCCGCCTCGACGGCCCCGCCGAGATCAGCACCAAGAAGGGCGACCTGCGGATCGCGGAGGCCACGCGCGGCACGGTCGTGCTGCGCACGGAGTCCGGCGCGATCACGGTCGGTGCCGCCCGCGGCGTCTCCGCCACCCTGAACGCCGGCACCGCCTACGGCCGCGTCCACAACGCCCTCGCCAACACCGACGGCGCCGCCGCCGGCCTGCACATCCACGCCACCACCTCGTACGGCGACATCACCGCCCGCAGCCTCTGAACGACCCGGCGGCGCGGGCCCGGCCCCCAGATCCTTGACTACGAACTCCCAGGACGGACAAGCAGAATGAGCACCACGCAGAACTACCAGGCCGCCGAGCAGCTTCTCCGTCGTCCCGCCCGCCCGGGCGAGCTCGTCGTCGGTGACAAGGTCAGGCCGCAGTGGATCGACGGGGGCGCCCGCTTCTGGTACGCGGTGAGCGACGGCACCGGCCGGCGTTTCCTACGGGTCGACCCGGCGGCGGGCACGCGTGAGCCGCTCTTCGACCACGCCCGGCTGGCCGCCTCGCTGGCCGCCGCCTCCGGGGAGCGGGTCGACCCCGAGGCCCTGCCGTTCGCCGCCGTCGAACCGGCGGACGACGAGGTCCGATTCGTGGCGTTCGGCGCGTACTGGCGCTGCGCACTGGACGGTTACGTCTGCGAGCGGGCCGAGTTCACGGCCCCCGGCAACCCGCTGGACGTGACGTCGCCCGACGGGAAGACCGCGGTGTCCCAGCGGGGGCACGACCTGTGGGCCCGCTCGCTGTCCGACGGCCGCGAGTGGCCCCTGACCACCGACGGCGCGCCCGATCACGCCTACGGTCCCGGTCCCGCCGCGACCGGCAACCCCACCCTGCTGCGCAAGCTCGGCGTGCCGTATCTGCCGCCCGCCGTCGCCTGGTCGCCGGACTCGACGAAGGTCCTCGCCCACCGGGCCGACGAGCGCCAGGTCCGCAGGACCCACCTCGTGGAAGCGCTGCCCGCCGACGGGGGCGCGCCCCGCCTGCACACCCAGCCGTTCGCGTATCCCGGGGACGAGCACCTGCCGCTGGCCGAGCTGGTCGTCCTCGACGTCGCCGAGGGCACGGTGGTCCGCGCCGGGACCGAGCCGCTGATCATGACCCATGTGTCGCCGATCACCGTGAAGTGGGCGTGGTGGGCGGCGGACGGCTCCGCCGTCTACTTCCTCGCCAGGCCCCGGGACCAGCACTCCCTCACCCTGAACCGCCTCGACCCGGTCACGGGCGAGGTCACCACCGTGGTCAGCGAGTCCGGGGAGACCCGGGTGGAGCCCAACCAGTGGATGACCGAGCCGCCGCTCGTGCGGGTGCTCGCCGACGAGGTGCTGTGGTTCTCGCAGCGGGACGGCTGGGGCCACCTCTACCGTTACGACCTGCACACCGGCGAGCTGCTCGGCCGGGTCACCTCCGGACCGTGGCTGGTACGGCAGATCCTGCGCGTCGACGAGGCCGACCGCGTCGTGTACTTCACGGCCTCCGGGCTCGTCGACGAGGACCCGTACCGGCGCACGGTGTGCCGGGTGGGCCTGGACGGCTCCGGTTTCACCCGGCTCACCGACGACGCGCTCGACCACATCGCCGTCCTGCCGGAATCCCCGTGCGACCAGGCGTACTTCGTCGACTCGGCCTCCACCGTCGCCCTCGCCCCCGTCACCACGGTCCGGGACTGGACCGGGCGGGTGCTCGTCGAGCTGGAGCGCGCCGACACCACCAAGCTGGCCGCCACCGGGTGGACCGCGCCGGAGCGCTTCCGCGTCAAGGCCGCCGACGGCGAGACCGACGTCTACGGAGTGCTGTACCGGCCGCGGGACTTCGACCCGGCCCTGTCCTACCCGGTGGTGGACAACCTGTACCCGGGCCCGCAGGTCAACCGGGTCGCCCCGTGCTTCGACCCCGGCGGCATGGGTCTGGACGCGGAACCCCTGGCGGCGCTCGGCTTCGTGGTCGTCGCGCTCGACGGCCGGGGCACCCCGGGCCGGAGCAAGGCCTTCCACGACGCCTCCTTCGGCCGCCTGGCCGACGCCGGCTCCCTGGCCGACCATGTCGCGGCCCTGGGGCAGCTGGCCGAGACCCGGCCGTGGATGGACCTGGAGCGGGTCGGCGTCCTCGGCCACTCCGGGGGCGGGTTCGCCGCGGCGCGCGCGATGCTGGACTTCCCCGGGACGTACAGGGCCGGGGTCGCCCTCTCCGGTTCGCACGACGCCCGCACCTTCAACGCCGGTTTCGTCGAGTCCTACGACGGCGCGGACAACCCCGAGGCCTGGGCCCGGACGTCCAACCTGGACCTCGCCGACCGGCTGGCCGGCAAGCTGCTGCTCGTCCACGGGGACATGGACGACCAGGTCCACCCGCACCAGACCCTGCGGTTCGCCGACCGGCTCCTCGCCGCGGGCAAGGACGTCGAACTGCACGTCGTGCCCGGCGCCGAGCACACCTTCATCGACTGCCTGGCCCATGTCCGCACCCGCTGCTGGGACTTCCTGGTCCGCGAGCTGATGGGCACCTTGCCGCCCGCCTACCGCCCGGCGCCGATCGTGATCGGCCCCGAGCTGCTGGCCGACATGTTCGCCTGACCGCGGCGCCCCGGACGGGACGGCGAGCCCGTCGGATCCCACCCCCGTGGGGATCCGGCGGGCTACGACCGCGGGGTCAGGCCCGTCGCCGCGAGGACCGCGTCCACCGTCTCCGCCACCGTCAGGTCCGCGTTGTCGATCCAGACGCCCTCGTCCGACAGCTCCGCGCGCATCGCCTCGTCCAGGAAGGCCCAGTTGGTCGTCAGGCGCTTGTCGCGGGCGTTGTTGCGCTCCCAGGCCTTGTCGGGGCCGGGGGCCAGGATCACCGTGCGGAGCCCGCCCGCCGTCGTCTGGGCGCGGTAGTAGTCCAGGTGGGAGCGGCGTACGACCACGTCGTCGAGGACCGGGAGGAAGCCGGCCGCCGCGAAGCTGCCGGCGAGGAGGCAGGCGTTGCGGGCGCGCAGCAGGATCTGGCGGTCCGCCTCCGGGTCGCCGTCCGGGCTCGGCCAGTGGCAGCCGCTCACGATGAGGGACTGGAGCGCGTCGACCTCGATGTGCGCGGCCCGGGCGAAGCGGGCCGCGAGGGCGGCCGCGACGGTGGACTTCCCGCTGCCGGGGATGCCGGCGAGCAGTACGGCCGGGGGGACGGGTCCCGGCGCGTCCACGGTGATGTTCTCGAAGGTCATACGGGCCTTTCCTCGCGGGTCGTACGCCGTTCCTCGCCGAGCGGGCGGCCGGTCGACGATACGGCGGCGGGCTCGGGCGGCGCCACGGGATTCCCGGCCCCGCCCGTGGCCCCGCCGGTGGACCCGCCGGCCCCGCCGGTGGACCCGCCGGCCCCGCCCGCGGCCCCACCGCCGGCCCCGCCGGCCCCGCCGGTGGCCCGTCGGCCCGGCGCGAACGACGTCAGGGCCACTCCCCCGACGAGGAGCGCCGCCGCGCACCAGCGGGCCGGGCTCACGCCCTCGCCCAGGACGAGCGCCGCGGAGGACATCCCGAAGACGGGCACGAGGAGGGAGAACGGGGCGACGGCGGAGGCGGGGTGGCGGCGGAGCAGCCAGCCCCAGGCGCCGAAGCCGAAGACGGTCGTGATCCAGGCGACGTAGACGATGACGCCGACGCCGGTCCAGTCGAGCCCGCGCAGGGCCGCGAGGTCGCGGTCCGGGCCTTCGAGGAGCAGGGAGAGGCCGAGCAGCGGAAGGACCGGCACGACGCTGACCCAGACCATGAAGTTGAGCGCGTCCGGTGGTGAGGCCTTGCGGGTCAGGACGTTGGAGACGCCCCAGCAGGCCGCGGCGGCGATCACCAGGGCGAAGCCGGTGAGGGTTCCGGCGCCGCCCTCGTCGGCCGCCGCCACGCCGATGCCCACCAGCGCGACCCCCATGCCCGCCAGCTTGAGGCGGCCGGGGCGCTCGCCGAGGGCGGCGAAGGCGAAGAGGGCGGTGAAGACGGCCTGGACCTGGAGGACGAGGGAGGAGAGCCCGGCGGGCGCGCCCAGGTCCATGCCGGTGAAGAGGAGCCCGAACTTGGCGACGCCGAGGACGAGTCCGACCGCCACGATCCACTTCCAGGCCACGGTGGGCCGGCCCACCAGGAAGACGGCGGGCAGGGCGGCGGCGAGGAAGCGGAGGGCGGAGAAGAGCAGCGGCGGGAAGTGGTCGAGGCCGATCTCGATGACGACGAAGTTGACCCCCCAGACGGCGGCGACCAGGGCGGCGAGGGCGAGGTGGGCGGGGCGCATGCGATCGAGCATGGCCGCCCCGACCGTGTAGCACCAGCACGGTCTCCTTCATGATGGGATGTAGCAACGCTTCATCCAGGGAGGAACGCCCGTGCTGGACCTCGGTCGCCTGCGCGCCCTGCACGCCGTCGCCGTCCACGGCAGTGTCGGCGCCGCCGCCACCGCCCTCGGCTACACGCCGTCCGCGGTCTCCCAGCAGATCGCGAAGCTGGAGCGGGAGACCCGTACGACCCTGCTCGAACGCAGCGGCCGCGGCATCCGCCTCACCGACGACGCCCATCACCTGGCCGCCACCGCACGCCAGTTGCTCGCGCTCGTGGAGGAGGCGGAGGTGCGGATCGAGGAGCGGCGCGGCCGGCCCGCGGGCCGCCTCGACATCGGCTGCTTCGCGAGTGCGGCGCGCGGGCTGATGCCCCGGGTGCTCGCGGAGCTGGGCCGGGTCCATCCCGAGGTCGACGCCCGGCTCTCGGAGGTGGACCCGCACGTGTCGGTCGACCTGGTGGCGCGCGGGGTCATCGACCTGGCGGTGGCGCACGACTGGGACATCGCCCCGCTGCCCGTACCGCCGGGGGTCGAGCAGGCGGTGATCGGCGACGACCTGTGCGACATCCTCGTCCACCGCGACCATCCGCTGGCCGCGCGGGACTCGGTGCGCCGGGAGGAGCTGGCGGCGGAGCGGTGGATCTCGCAGCCGCCGGGGACGGTCTGCCACGACTGGCTGACGCGGACGCTGCGGGAGACGGGCTTCGAGCCGCTGATCGTCCACCGCGCGGAGGAGAACCACACGCAGGTCGCCCTGGTCGCGGCCGGTCTGGGCATCGCGCTCGTGCCGCGTCTGGGGCGGGGGACCCTGCCGCCGGAGGTGACCCCGGTGCGGCTCGACCCGATGCCGACGCGTCGGCTGCACGCCATGTGGCGGACCGGGGCGGCGCGGCGCCCGGCGATCCGGGAGACGGTCCGTACGCTCCAGGAGCTCTGGCCCGGGATCGCCGCCGTGGGCGATTCGTGCGCGGGTCCTTGACCTGGCAGTTACTTTCGGGCTATCCGTGACTCCTTGGAAGTTTCCTTCAGAGGCGGCTTCCGAGGATCTCGCGCATGGATCCCTTCAACCTCGCACGGCCGGAAGGAGCATCAGTGCACCACCGCGCCCCCGCCCCCTCCCGACGCACCCTCCTCACGGTGACCGCCGCCGCGGCAGCGGCCGCCGTCACCGGGGTCAGCACCCCCGCCCACGCCGCACAGGGCCGGCACGACGACCGGAAGCTCCGGCGGATCATCGACCGCATGTCCCTCGAGGAGAAGGTCGGCCAGCTCTTCGTGATGCGGGTGTACGGCCACTCCGCCACCGCGCCCGACCAGGCCGACGTCGACGCCAACCTCGCGGAGATCGGTGTCCGTACGGCCGCCGAGCTGGTCGAGCGCTACCACGTGGGCGGCGTCATCTACTTCTCCTGGGCCCACAACACCCGCGACCCGCAGCAGATCGCCGCGCTGTCCAACGGCATCCAGCAGGCCGCCCTCGCGCAGCCCACGCCGATCCCGGCGCTCATCTCCACCGACCAGGAGCACGGCATCGTCTGTCGGGTGGGCGAGCCCGCCACCCTGGTGCCCGGCGCGATGGCCCTCGGCGCCGGCGGTTCGCTGGCGGACTCCCGCAGGGCGGCGCAGATCGCGGGCGAGGAGCTGGCGGCGGTCGGCATCCGGCAGAACTACGCCCCGGTCGCCGACGTCAACGTCAACCCGGCCAACCCGGTCATCGGCGTCCGCTCCTTCGGCTCCGACCCGGCGGCGGTCGCCCGGATGGTCGCCGCGCAGGTCAAGGGCTACCAGCGGGCCGGGGTCGCGGCCACGTCCAAGCACTTCCCGGGGCACGGCGACACCGCCGTCGACAGCCACTACGGCCTGCCGACGATCACCCACACGCGGGCGCAGTGGAGCGCGCTGGACGCACCGCCGTTCCGGTCCGCGATCGCCGCCGGGATCGACTCGATCATGACCGCGCACATCGTGGTCCCGGCGCTCGACCCGAGCGAGGACCCGGCGACGCTGTCCCGGCCGATCCTCACCGGCATCCTCCGCGAGGAGCTGGGCTACGACGGTGTGGTGGTCACCGACGCGCTCGGGATGGAGGGGGTGCGCACCAAGTACGGCGACGAGCGCGTCCCGGTGCTCGCCCTGAAGGCCGGCGTGGACCAGCTGCTCAACCCGCCGAAGCTGGACGTGGCCTGGAACGCGGTCCTGAAGGCCGTGAGGGACGGCGAACTGACGGAGGCCCGGCTCGACGAATCGATCCTGCGGATCCTGCGGCTCAAGTCGAAGCTCGGTCTGTTCCGGAACGCCTCCGTCACCCGGGCCGGCGTCGAGCGGGTGGTCGGCACCGCCGCCCATCTCGCCCAGGCCGACCGGATCGCCGAGGCCACCACGACCCTGCTCACCAACGAGGGCGGCTTCCTGCCGCTGAGTCCGACCCGCCACGGTTCGGTCCTCGTCGTGGGCGCCGACCCGGCCTCCCCGTCCGGTACGACGGGCCCGCCGACGACGACCCTCGCGACCGCCCTGACGGAGCTGGGGTTCACCGCGACCGCGCTCTCCACCGGGATCACCCCGACAGCAGCGAAGATCGACGAGGCGGTGGCGGCCGCCGCGGGCAAGGACGTCGTGGTGGTGGGCACGTACAACGTCACCGCGACCAGCCCGCAGCGCACGCTGGTGGCGCGGCTCGTCGCGACCGGGGTGCCCGTCGTGGCGATCGCGATCCGCAACCCGTACGACGTCGCCCGGATCTCCGGCCAGCGGGCGGCGCTCGCCGCCTACTCCTGGACCGACGTCGAACTCCGGGCCGCCGTACGGGTCCTGGCGGGCCGGGCCGCGCCGCGGGGCCGTCTGCCGGTGCCGGTGCAGAGCGCCGACGACCCGGCGAAGGTGCTCTACCCCGTCGGACACGGCCTGTCGTACCGCTGACACCGGCGGCACCGCCGGCACCGCCGGCACCGCCGGCACGACGAAGGGGGGTGGGGTGCGCCCGTCGGGCGCACCCCACCCCCCTCGAAGCGGTTACGGCCGCAGGCCGTGCTCCTTCGTCGCGTCCTCGTCGACCTGCCGGTCGAGGCGCGCGTCGAAGCGGGCCAGCGGCTGCGCCGCCTGGACGGCGGGGGCGGGGACGCCGGCCCAGGCCAGGATGCGGGCGGTGGCGTTGTTCCGCTCGGCCTCGACGAGCCCGGCGACGTTCGCACCGTGGTTGGCGCCCGGCGCCACGTACACGTAGCTGTCGCGGGCGCTCTTGCCCAGGTGGAACTTCTCGGAGCCCCACGGGTCGTTGCCGCCGTACACGAACAGCATCTTGTTCGCGTTCTTGCGGACCCAGTCGTCCACGTCGCGCATGGCGTGCGGCTTGAACTTCATCGGGATCTCGCGCGGCACGAAGTTGCTCGCGGGCTGGTAGCCGTAGCGGCTCAGGCCCTTGAGGTGCGGCTGCTTGATCGTGGGCGAGCCGAGCTCGGTCGCCGCCTGGTAGTAGTACGGCGTGTACGGCTCCAGGCCCTGGTCGGTGTAGGCCGCCCAGCCGGAGTAGGCGTCGATCGTGTTGTACACCTCGTCGTCGGTGGCCGTCTTCGCGACCGGGATCTGGTCGCAGACGTCCTCGCCGTAGTACTGCCAGAAGCCCCACACGAAGTCGAGGACGACGGCCTCGAAGGCCTTGTCGAGCGTGCCGACCGTGTGGAAGGTGGCGCCCTCCGACTCGGCCCACGCCTTGTACCTGGCCTCCAGCGGTGCGCGGCGGACGAGGGCCTCGCGCTGCAGGTTGTTCAGGCGGTCGCGGCAGTCCTTGGTGCCGACGGTCTCGAAGAACCGGTCGTACGCCGAGTCCTCCTTGTTGACCACGTCGTTCGGCGCCACGTAGGCGACGACACCGTCCATGTCCCGCGGGTAGAAGCGCTCGAAGTAGGTGGCGGTCATGCCGCCCTTGGAGGCGCCGGTGGAGAGCCACTTCTGGCCGTAGATCTTCTTCAGCGCGGTGAAGATCCGGTGCTGGTCGCTGGCCGCCTGCCAGATGTCGAGCTTCGACCAGTCGGCGGGCTGCGGACGGGACGGCGTGAAGAAGCGGTACTCCATGGAGACCTGGTTGCCGTCGATGATCCGCGTCGGCTCCGCGCGGCTCGGGGTGGTGCTCAGCGAGTAGCCGCTGGTGCGGAAGACGGTCGGGCGGCTCGTGTCCTTGTGGAGGACGGAGATCCGCTGGTCGAACGTACCGGCCCACGGGCGCCGGTGGTCGATCGGCTGCTTGTAGTTCAGGACGAAGAAGCGGTAGCCCGCGTACGGCTTCTCCTCGATCAGGCTCATCCCGGGGATCGCCAGGATGCGGTCCTTGATGTCCGTGCTCTGCGAGTCGACGACGGCCGTGCTGCCCGTGTCCGTGTCCGCGGCGGTAGCCACGCCGGTCGGTGCCACGGTGCCTATGAGCACCGAAAGCGACAGCGCCCATCTCAGCGACTTGCGCATTCACCCTCCCCTTGGTTCACAACGGTGTCGCGAACCTAGCGGGGGCAACGTGTGGACCGCCAGCCCCAGTTGATCCTTACTCTTGGACTTTCCTGTACATCAGCACAGGATCCAGTCGGTGGACGTGCCGCGTCCGGCCACCGAACCGCGCGCCCGGACGCAGCGGTTGAGGGCGTGGACGGTGACGGGACCGGCCTGCCGGTCGAAACGGCCGGCCCGGACGGCGGGCCGGCCGCCGCGCGGCTGGAGGGAGACGGCCATCGGCCGGCGGGCGCCGGGGCGGTGGGCGACGGTGACGGCGCAGGCGTAGTGGCGGGTCCGGTAGAGGCGGAGCTCGCCGGTGGCGAAGGTGATGGTCCGGGTGGGCCGGCCCTGGCAGACGGAGACGGCCTCGGCGGTACCGGCGCCGGCGCCGGGGACGAGGGTGGACGGGGTCAGGACGAGAACGAGGGCGGCGAGGAGCGGCGCGAGGACCCGGGCGAGCAGCCGGGGGCAGCGTCGTCGGTGCTGCGGGTCCGTGGCCATGCGTTCCCCTCCCGAGTGGATCGGCGTACGGGCGTACGACGCACCCCGGGCCGGAATGGTTGCCTCCGCTCTGGCCGCCCGCTACGAGAACGCGGTGAGCAGGAGGACAAGGAAGACACCCTCGGCGCCGATCTGGGTCCGGCACGCCGCCCTGCGGAGCCCCGGGCGGGAGGTCCCCTGCGCGGTGAGAAGCGCCGCGAAGGCGATCGCCAGGGCGGCGGCGTACAGGAAGCCGGGGGTGCCGTCGCAGGAGTCCCCGTGGGTGAGGCAGCGGGCGGCGTTCTCGCGGCCGAGCACGAGGAGGCCGGCGAGCAGGGCCGCGGGCACGAACAGCCCCGCCCACACCGCCGACCGCCTCCGCAGGCGCGGGCCCTCGACGTCCGGCGGGGTGATCGGGACGGGCGAGGCGGCGCGGGTGCGGGGCTCGGGGCTCATGCCCCCATCCCACCCCGCCCGCCCGTGCTCCCGTATCCGCCCGCGTACTCACCCGCGGGACGGCCGGGTACTCACACCCGCTCCGGCTCCTCCTCGTCGACCTCGTCGGCGGGTTCGCCGATGAACGTCCGCCACAGCGTCGCGTACCGGCCGTCCAGGGCGAGCAGCTCCTCGTGGGTGCCGTCCTCCGCGACCCGTCCGTGGTCCATGAGGACCACCCGGTCGGCGCGGGCGGCGGTGGTCAGCCGGTGGGCGACGACCAGCGTCGTACGGCGGCCGGCCAAGCGGTCGGTGGCCTGGTTGACCTGGGCCTCGGTGGCCAGGTCCAGGGCCGCCGTGGCCTCGTCGAGGAGCAGGATGTCCGGGTCGACGAGCTCGGCGCGGGCCAGCGCGATGAGCTGGCGCTGACCGGCCGAGAGGTTGCGGCCCCGCTCGGCGACCTCGTGGAGGTAGCCGCCGTCGAGGGTCGCGATCATGTCGTGGGCGCCGACAGCGCGGGCCGCCGCCTCCACCTCGGCGTCGGTCGCGTCGGGGCGGCCGTACGCGATGGCGTCGCGGATCGTCCCGGCGAAGAGGTACGCCTCCTGCGGGACGACGCCGAGCCGGTGCCGGTACGCGGTGAGGTCGAGGTCGCGCAGGTCGGTGCCGTCGGCGGTGACCCGGCCGCCCGTCGGGTCGTAGAACCGGGCGACGAGCTTGACCAGGGTGGACTTGCCCGCGCCGGTCTCGCCGACGAACGCGACGGTCTGACCGGCCGGGATGCGCAGGTCGATGCCGGTGAGGGCGGTCTCCTCCTTCGGGGCGCCGTCCTCGCCGCCGTACGCGAAGGAGACGTCCTCGAAGGCGATCTCGCCGCGCAGCGACAGCACGTCCAGGGGTGCGGGCGCGGCGGCCGTCGACGTCGGCTCCTGGAGGAGCTCCTGCATCCGCTTCAGCGAGACGGCGGCCTGCTGGTAGCCGTCGAAGACCTGCGAGAGCTGCTGCACGGGGGCGAAGAACAGGTCGATGTAGAGGAGGTAGGCGACGAGGGCGCCGGTGGTGAGGGTGCCGCCGTCGATGCGGTTCGCGCCGACGATCATGACGGCGGCGGCGGCCACCGAGGACAGCAGGGTGACGAACGGGAAGTAGACGGAGATCAGCCACTGGCCGCGGACGCGCGCCTCGCGGTAGTGGTCGCTGCGCTCGGCGAACCGGGCCGCGCCGGACTCCTCGCGGCGGAAGGCCTGCACGATCCGGAGGCCGGAGACGGACTCCTGGAGGTCGGCGTTGACGACACTGATCCGCTCGCGGGCCAGCTCGTACGCCTTCACGCTGGAGCGGCGGAAGTAGTACGTGGCGACGGCGAGGACCGGCAGCGTCGCGAAGACCACCAGGGCGAGCTGGAGGTCGAGCACCAGCAGCGCGACCATGATCCCGAAGAAGGTCACCACGGACACGAAGGCGGTGACCAGGCCCGTCTGCAGGAACGTCGACAGGGCGTCCACGTCCGTGGTCATCCGGGTCATGATCCGGCCGGTGAGCTCGCGCTCGTAGTAGTCGAGACCGAGCCGCTGGAGCTGGGCGAAGATCTTCAGGCGCAGCGCGTAGAGGACCCGCTCGCCGGTACGTCCGGTCATCCGGGTCTCCGCGGTCTGCGCGACCCACTGCACGAGCACGGTGACCAGGGCGAACGCGGAGGCCGCCCAGACGGCGCCGATCGCGAGCCGGTTCACGCCCTCGTCGATGCCGTGCCGGATCAGGACCGGCAGCAGCAGGCCGGCGCCCGCGTCGAGGGCGACCAGGCCGAGGCTGATGAGCAGCGGGACGCCGAAGCCGCGGAGCAGCCGGCGCAGACCGTAGCTGTCCTCGGGCGAGACGGCCCGGCCCTCGTCGATGCCGGGGGTGTCGTCGGCGGGCGGCAGCGCCTCGACGGCGGCGAGCAGCTCGGGTGTGGCCCCGGGCGCGTCGCTCTCCCGGTCGGTGGTCTCCTCCCGCACCCACAGGGCGGGGGTGAGGCCGCGCTCGGCGTCGAACTCGGCGTCCAGTTCGGCCCGCAGGGTGCGGTCCTCGGGGACCTCGGCGGGGGTGAGGTGGCCGGGCGAGACGGCGCCCAGCTCGTCGGGGTCGGTGAGCAGGCGGCGGAAGAGCGGGGAGCGCTCCTCCAGCTCGGCGTAGGTGCCGATGTCGGCGAGCCGGCCGTCCTCCAGGACCGCGATGCGGTCGGCGAGGCCGAGGGTGGAGCGGCGGTGCGCGATGAGCAGGGTCGTACGGCCCGCCATCACCGACTTCAGGGCCTCGTGGATCTCGTGCTCGACCTTGGCGTCGACGGCGGAGGTGGCGTCGTCGAGGAGGAGCAGCCGGGGGTCGGTGAGGATCGCGCGGGCGAGGGCGACGCGCTGGCGCTGGCCGCCGGAGAGGGTGAGGCCGTGCTCGCCGACCTTGGTGTCGTACCCGTCGGGCAGCTCGGCGATGAAACGGTCCGCCTGGGCGGCGCGGGCGGCCGCCTCGATCTGCTCCTGGGTGGCGTCCGGGAGGCCGTACGCGATGTTGGCGCGGACCGTGTCGGAGAAGAGGAAGGAGTCCTCGGGGACCAGGCCGATCGCGGCGCGCAGCGAGTCGAGGGTGAGCTCGCGGACGTCGTGGCCGCCGACGAGGACGGCGCCGTGGCCGACGTCGTAGAAGCGCGGCAGGAGCAGGGAGACGGTGGACTTGCCGGAGCCGGAGGCGCCGACCACGGCCACGGTCTCGCCGGCCCGGATCTCCAGCGAGAACCCGTCGAGGACGGGGCTGGTCCTGCCGTCGGCGCCCTCGTACGCGAACGACACGTCGTCGAACTCGACGGTCGCCGGAGCGTCGGCGGGCAGCTCCTTGGTGCCGTCCTTGATGGCCGGCTCGGTGTCGACCAGGTCGAGGACCCGCTCGACGCCGGCGCGGGCCTGCTGGGCGACGGTGAGGACCATGGCGAGCATGCGGACCGGGCCGACGAGGGAGGCCAGGTAGGCGGAGAAGGCGACGAAGGTGCCGAGGGTGATCTGGCCGCGGTAGGCGAGCCAGCCGCCGAGGGCCAGCACGGCGACCTGGCCGAGGGCGGGCACGGCCTGGAGGGCCGGGGTGTACCGGGAGTTCAGCCGGACCGTCCGCAGCCGGCCGGCGAACAGCTTCCGCCCGGCCTCGCGGATCTTGCCGGTCTCCTGGTCCTCCTGGCCGAAGCCCTTCACGACCCGGACGCCGGTCACGGCCCCGTCGACGACCCCGGCGACGACCGCGGCCTGCTGCTGCGCGTGCCAGGTGGCGGGGTGGAGGCGGGTGCGGCTGCGCTTGGCGATGAACCAGAGGGCGGGGGCGACGGCGAGCGCGACGAGCGTGAGCGGGAGGGACAGCCAGGCCATGACGCCCAGCGAGATGAGGAAGAGCAGCACGTTCCCGATGGTCATCGGGAGCATGAACAGCAGGCCCTGGATGAGCTGCAGGTCGCTGGTGGCCCGCCCGATGACCTGCCCGGTCGACAGTTCGTCCTGCCGTCGCCCGTCGAGCCGGGTGATGGTGGCGTACATGTCGGTGCGCAGGTCGTGCTGGACGTCGAGGGCGAGGCGTCCGCCGTAGTAGCGGCGGATGTAGGTGAGGGCGTAGACGAGGACGGCGGCGCCGATGAGGAGGCCGGTCCAGACCGCGAGGTCCCGGGTCTTCGTCCCGATGACGTCGTCGATGATCACCTTGGTGACCAGCGGCACGAGGGCGAGCACGGCCATGCCGGCCAGCGAGGACCCGAGCGCGAGCAACGTGTTCGCCTTGTACCGCCACGCGTACCCGGCGAGCCTGCGCGCCCAGCCCTGCTGTTTTTCCCCGACCGCCGCCACGAGTGGCCTCCCGTTCGTCCTGCTCTACCGGAAGCCCCAACACGGGTGGGCTGCGATTTCATCCCGCCGCAACAATCCGGGCCGGGGATTCGTCCGGAGGTCCCACGGGGACGGGACCGCGGTCCTAGGACCGCGCCGTGGGACCGCGCCGTGGGACCGCGCCCCGATCAGAGGTGCGTCGGCTCGAACATGCGGAGGAGGGCCGGGAGGACGACCACCGACGGGCCCGGGGTCGCGAGGGCCTTCGCGAGGTCCGCCGTCAGGGATTCCGGGCTCGTCAGGGTCGCCGGGACGCCGAAGGACTCCGCAAGCGCCACGAAGTCCGGGCGGGACAGCTCCGTGCCCGTGGCCTCGCCGAACGCGCCCGTCATGTACTCGCGCAGGATGCCGTAGCCGCCGTCGTCCACGATCAGCCACGTCACGTCGAGGCCGTACTGCTTCGCCGTCGCCAGCTCCGCGATCGAGTACATCGCTCCGCCGTCGCCGGACACCGCGAGCACCGGCCGGCTCGGGTCCGCCGCCGCCGCGCCGAGCGCCGCGGGGAAGCCGTAGCCGAGGCCGCCCGCGCCCTGCGCGGAGTGCATCGTGTTCGGGTGCTTCGCGTCGAAGGCCGACCAGGCCCAGTACGCCAGGATCGTCATGTCCCAGAAGCTCGGGGACCGCTCGGGAAGCGCCTCCCGCACCGCCGCGACGATCCGCTGCTCCAGGCCGAGGTCCTGCGCCGCGATCCGGTCCCGGACCTTGGTCAGGACGGCCGAGACCCGCTCGGGAGCGGTGGCGTCCCGGCGCTCGGGCGCCGTCTCCAGGAGTGCCTGGAGCGCGAGCCGGGCGTCCGCGTGGATGCCGAGCGCCGGGTGGTTGGACTCCAGCTTCCCGGCGTCCGCCTCGATCTGGATCACCCGGCCGCGCGGCGCGAAGGTGTGGTAGTTCGAGGACAGCTCGCCGAGGCCCGAGCCGACGACGAGCAGGACGTCCGCGTCCTCCAGGAAGTCGGTGGTGTGCCGGTCCTCCAGCCAGGACTGCAGCGACAGCGGGTGCTCCCAGGGGAACGCGCCCTTGCCGCCGAAGGTCGTCACCACGGGGATGTCGAGCCGCTCCGCGAGCGCGAGGAGCTTGCCCGAGGCGTCGGAGCGGACGACCCCGCCGCCCGCGATGATCGCGGGGCGCTCGGCGTTCGCCAGGAGGTGCGCGGCGACCGCCGTGAGCTCGGGGCGCGGGGCGATGTCCTCGGGCGTCGCGTCCATGGCCGTCACCACCGGCAGGGCGGTCTCCGCGAGGAGCACGTCCTGCGGGATCTCCACCCAGACCGGCCCGTGCGGGGCGGTGAGCGCCGACTCCCAGGCCGCGGCGATGGCCGAGGGGATCTGGGACTGCGTACGGACGGTGTGGACCGACTTCACGATGTCCCGGAAGGACGCCTGCTGGTCGCGCAGCTCGTGCAGGTAGCCGTGCCGGCCGCCGCCGAGGCCGGCCACCGGGATCTGGCTGCCGATCGCGAGGACGGGCGCGGAGGCGGCGGCCGCCTCCTGGAGCGCGGCGAGCGACATGAGCGCGCCGGGGCCGGTGGAGAGCAGCAGCGGGGCCGCCTCGCCGGTGATCCGGCCGTACGCGTCGGCGGCGAAGCCCGCGTTGTTCTCGACGCGGAGGCCGACGTACCGGAGGGAGGAGCGGCGCAGGGCGTCGAACATGCCCAGGGCGTGCTGGCCGGGGAGGCCGAAGACGGTGGTGGCGCCGAGGCCGGTGAGGGTCTCGACGACGAGGTCGCCGCCGTTGCGCCCGGCGGGCGGGTTGAGCGCGGCCTCCGTCTGGGCGGCGGTCGGGCGCAGCACCAGGTCGTGGTCGTGGGTCATGGGGGTCCCTTCAGGTTGTGGGCAGGCGTTCCGCAGGGCGGAACGGGTGGGTACGACCCGGCGACCGGGCCGTACCCACCCCGCACCTGAGCCCGCTACGGCCTGGGAGGTTACTTCGCGCCGGCGGCGCGCTCCGCCGAGATCTGGCGGGCCATGATCGTCGTCAGTTCGTAGGCCGTGTGCGACGCGGCGACCGCGGTGATCTCGGCGTGGTCGTAGGCCGGGGCGACCTCGACGACGTCGGCCGAGACCAGGTTGCAGGAGGAGAGGCCGCGGAGGATCTCCAGGAGCTCGCGGGAGGTCATGCCGCCCGCCTCCGGGGTGCCGGTGCCGGGCGCGTGGGCCGGGTCGAGGCAGTCGATGTCGATGGAGATGTACAGCGGGCGGTCGCCGATGCGCTGGCGCAGCTGGTCGGCGACCTCGTCGGCGCCGCGGCGGTAGATGTCGGCCGAGGTGACGATGCCGAAGCCCATCTTCTCGTCGTCGGTGAGGTCCTGCTTGCCGTACAGCGGGCCGCGGGTGCCGACGTGGGAGAGCGCCTCGGTGTCGAGGATGCCCTCCTCGACGGCGCGGCGGAACGGGGTGCCGTGGGTGTACTCGGCGCCGAAGTACGTGTCCCAGGTGTCGAGGTGCGCGTCGAAGTGGAGCAGGGCGACGGGGCCGTGCTTCTTGGCGACGGAGCGGAGCAGCGGCAGCGCGATGGTGTGGTCGCCGCCGAGGGTCATCATGCGGGCGCCGGAGTTCAGCAGGTCGTCCGCGGCGGCCTCGACGGTCTCGACGGCCTCGTTGATGTTGAACGGGTTGGCGGCGATGTCACCGGCGTCCGCGACCTGGGCGAGGGCGAACGGGGAGGCGTCCTGCGCCGGGTTGTACGGGCGGAGCAGGCGGGAGGCCTCGCGGATGGCGTTGCCGCCGAAGCGGGCGCCGGGGCGGTAGGAGACGCCGCTGTCGAAGGGGACGCCGACCACGGCGATGTCGGCGGTGCCGACCTCGTCGAGCCGCGGCAGCCGGGCGAACGTCGCGGGACCGGCGTACCGCGGGATGCGGGACGAGTCGATCGGGCCGCGCGGGGTGTTCTGGTCGCTGCTGCTCATGGTCGGGTCCTCCTGGGGTGTATCGGTGGGGGTCCGGTCGGGGCCTCGGGTCTCGGGGCCCCGGCCGGGGGTCTCGGGGCGGTCAGCCGGTCGCGGGGGCCGGCACGGTCTCCGGCGTCGCGTCGGCCTCGGGGTTCTCCCGGCCCGCGAGGCGGGCGCGCCAGTGCGCGAGCACGGCGGCGTCCGTCGGGCGGGTGGCCAGGGAAACGATCACATATGCGGCGAGCGAGGCCAACAAACCATAGTAAACAGGCTCATTTGCAAGGATTCCGTAAGTCCACATCAGGCCAATGACGGCCAGACCGCCGACGGCGACCGCGGCGAGCGCGCCCTGGACCGTGCCGCGGCGCCAGAGCAGTCCGCCGAGGATCGGCACGAGGAGCCCGCCGACCAGCAGGTTGTAGGCGACGGTGAGGGCCTGGACGACGTCGTTGAGGGCGATGGCGATGAGGATGACGGCGACGCCCATGATCAGGATGAAGGCGCGGTTGCCCTTCACCTCGTCGTGGTCGTCCTTGTCCGCCGACACGGTTCCGCGCAGCCGCGACCAGATGTCGTTGTTGGCGACGGTGGCGCAGGCGATCAGCGCGCCGGAGGAGGTCGACATGACGGCGGCGAGGGCGGCGGCGAGGACGAGGCCCCGGACACCCATGGGCAGCTCGTCCTTGACGATGGTGGCGAAGGCGTCGTCGGCGCTGGGCAGGTTCGGGTAGAGCACCTTGGCCGCGGTGCCGATGACGGCTCCGGCGAGGGCGTACGCGAGGCAGTAGGTGCCGGCGACGGTGCCGCCCCACTTGGCGACCTTGTCGGTGCGGGCGGTGAAGACCCGCTGCCAGATGTCCTGCCCGATGAGCATGCCGAAGGTGTAGATCAGCACGTACGTGAAGATCGTCTCGCCGCCGATGCCGAGGGGCTCGAAGTACGAGGTGGGCAGCGCGGCCTTCATCTCGGCGAAGCCGCCCGCCTTGACGACGGCGATCGGCAGCAGCAGGAGCAGCACGCCGATGGTCTTCACCACGAACTGCACCATGTCGGTGATGGTGATGGACCACATGCCGCCGAGCGTCGAGTAGGCGACGACGATGGTGCCGCCGAGGACGATCGCGAGGGTCCGGGGCAGGTCGAAGAGGACGTCGAAGATCGTGGCGTACGCGATGGTCGAGGTGACCGCGAGCATCAGCGTGTACGCCCACATGACGACGCCCGAGATGACGCCGGCCCGGCCGCCGTAGCGCAGGTCGAGCATCTCGGAGACGGTGTAGACCTTGAGCCGGGCGATCCGGGCGGAGAAGAAGACGCTCAGCGCGAGCAGGCCGAGGCCGATGGCGAAGACCATCCAGGCGCCCGAGAGGCCGTACTTGTAGCCGAGGCCCACGCCGCCGATGGTGGAGGCACCGCCGAGGACGATGGCGGCCATCGTGCCGGAGTACATCCAGGGACCGAGGCGGCGCCCGGCGACCAGGAACTCGCTCTTGGACTTGGCGCGGCGCATGCCCCACCAGCCCATCGCGAGCATGCCGGCCAGGTACAGGGCGATCACTGTGTAGTCGACGGCCATGGGGCTCCTTCGTTCACCTCGGTGGCGTGTCGTGCAGGGGAGTGGCCAGAAGCTGATCGCGGGGACATCCGCCCGTACCCGCGGCCTCTGGATGCCATGACAGTAGGTGGCCGGAAAGCGACGATGAAGTGTACGTTTCCTCCACTGACCGGGCGGGGGATGTACGAAGGGCACATCGCCATGACCTCCGCCGAGCCCGCCGCCACCCCGCCCGCGCCGCCGGTCTCGCTGACCGCGCTGCTCGCCCGGCGCGACCTCGGGCTGCGGCTGCTCGCCGGCCCCGAGGACGTCTCGATCCACTGGGTGCACACCTCGGAGATGGCCGACCCGTACCCGTACCTCCTCGGCGGTGAGCTGCTGATGACGGCGGGCGTGCAGCTCGCCGATCCGGCGCACTACGTGGAGCGGGTCGTGGAGGCGGGGGCGGCGGCGCTCGCCTTCGGCGTGACCCCGGTGTACGACACGGTCCCCGCGGAACTCGTGGAGGCCTGCGCCCGGCACGGCCTGCCGCTGGTCGAGGTGCCGCCGAGGACCCCGTTCACGGCGGTGGCGCGGGCGCTGTGGCGGCTGATGGCGGAGGCCCGGCTGTACGAGCTCCGCCGGGTGACGGAGGCGCAGCAGTCCCTGGCGGCGGCCGCGGCCCGGCCGGCCCCGGTCCCGGCGGTGCTCGGCGCGCTCGCCTCGCGGCTCGGGGGACGGGCGGTGCTCTTCGGGGCGGACGGCACGCCGTCGGTGGCGGCCGGCCGGGAGGTGCCGGCCGAGGCGACCCGGGCGCTGCGGGACCTCGCGGGCGTCCTGGGCCCGCGCCCGGGCGGCCCGGCCTCGGCGAGCGGGGACGGCGGCGGGCTCCGGCTCGCCGCGTACGCGCTCGGCGGCGGGGACGGGCTGACGCTCGGGGTGGCGACGGAGCGGCGCGGCCCCGGGGACCACACGATCGCGGGGGTCGCGGTCGTCCTGCTGTCCCTGCTGACGGCCCCGCACCGGGGCGCGGACGCGACCGCGCGGGACGGGGCCCTGGTCCGGCTGCTGCTCGGCACGGCCCCGGCGGAGATCGCGGGCACCCTGGGCCCGGGCCCCTGGACCGTGGTCCACGCGCGGGGCGGCGACGGCACCCCGTTCGCGGCGGCGGGCCTGGCGGCGGCACTGGGCACCGCGCTGGTGGACACCGGCGGGACGGGTGCGGGGACCGGGGCGGGGGGCCGAGGAGGCGCGGCACCTGGCACTCCGGGCCAGGAAGGCACGACCCCGGGCGTCGCGGGACCGGGAGGCACGGCGGGGAGCGTCGCGCTCGGAGCCGTACGCCTGCTGCTGCCCGCCCCCTCCTCCGTCACCGCTCAGTCCGGCTGGACGCTGGGAGTGAGCGCCCCCGTCGACGCGGACGGACTCGCGGCGGACGGACTCGCGGCGGCCGACGCGCAGGCGGCGCGGGCCCTGCGGCGGGCGGAGGCGACCGGGGCGGATCTGGTGCGGCACCGCCCGGGCGGGCTCGCCGCGCTGGTGGACCCGGACGAGGCCACCGCCCACGCGCGCGCCCTCCTCGCCCCGCTGAGCGAACCGCTCGCCGAGACCCTGCGCGTCTGGCTCTCGCTGCACGGCGGCTGGGACCGGACGGCCGCCGCGATGGACATCCACCGCAACACCGTCCGCCAGCGGATCACCCGCTGCGCCGCGCTCCTGGACCGGGACCTGGACGACCCGGACGTGCGGATGGAGCTGTGGTTCGCGCTCACGTCCCGGTGAGCGGCGAGGCCGGGGCGCGGATCACCGGGCGCCCGCGGCCCGGACTCCCGCGGCCTGGGCGGCCGCCAGTTCCTCCACCCGGCTGCGGTACACCGCGGCCAGGTCGCCGCCGTTCGCACCGGGTACCCCCTCGGGACCGGCCCCGAGGGACTCCAGGACCGCGTCGGCACGGGCCTGACGGTCCGCCACCGCTCCCCCGGTGTGCGGGTAGAGCAGGTCGAGTCCACGCTTGTCGCCGTCCGACAGGTTCTGCCCGTCGCCGGCCGGCGCGCAGCTGCTGGGGGTGGACTTGTAGAAGAACGCCGGGAAGCGGTACAGCATCACGGACTTCGTGTCGAAGGGTCCGGCGACGAGGTCCGGGGCGTCCACGGTGCGCAGGTTGTGGTCCACCTTCGCGCGCGGCCACCGGTTCGGCGCGCCCGCGAGGAACGTGTAGATGCCAGGCTGCCGCCCCTGGGCGTCCGCCACGAAGGCTCCGGTCGGATCCTGCGTGGGGTCGTACCCTTCCGGGTCCTCCCAGCGGAACTCGCCCTCGCAGGTGCCGCGCATGTTCTGGTGGGAGTGGTGGAAGCCCAGCGCGTGCAGGAACTCGTGCCGCACGGTGCCCTCCCAGCGGGCGGGCCTGTTCGACACGAACCCCCCGAGGTTCAGGCTGCGCTGGCCGGGGTTGCCGCCGACCGGGCCCCCTCCCGCGCCGATGGCGCCGTCCGTGCTGTCGGTGCCCACGAGGGAGAAGAAGCCCGGCAGGTCGAAGCTGACGCGGATCTCGGCGGCGAGGACGGTGTCGTCCTCGCTCCACCGCCGGAACGATCCGCCGCCGTTCCGCCCGAAGTCGAGTGTCAGGTTGCAGGCGTCGGTGATCTGCCGGGTCGCTCCGGCGACGTCCGCGTGCAGCTGGTCGTCCCCGTCGAGGAAGGCGACCCGCACCGTCTTGCCCAGGGGCCATCTCCCGATGTCGGTGACGAGGAACTCCAGGCCGCCGGCGGCCGTCGCGCGCCTCCAGCGGTCCCGGACCTCGATCTGGGCGACGACCTCGTCCGGCAGGGATTCGAGAGGGAGGGATTCGAGGTCCATGACGCGTCCTTTCGCATCACATGCGGGAAGGTTCCCCCCGGCCGGTACCGGTCTGATGACGGACGGGCGGCTCGGTCGGACCCACGAGCGCGCCGGCGTCGGAAGCTCAGCTCTCCTCCCAGTATCGCCCGGATGGCGGTACTCTGCGACTTGACTGTCACTCTGAGTAGTCCGCCATCCGGGAGGATGACGCTGCGTCAGGACCAGAGCTTGTTCACGGCGGTCTTGGTCGTCGTCTTGAAGGCGGTCAGCGGGGCGTCCTTCAGGTCGCCCATCTGGCCCCAGCGGACGAAGGTGACGGTCCGGCCGTCGCGGCCCACCGAGAAGAGGTGGATGTCGGTGCTGCCGACCTGCGGGTCGGCGGTGTCCAGGCTGTAGACCCAGGCGCCCTCCTCGACGGCGACCTTGCCGTGGGCGGCGCTGACGGCCTTCAGGCCCGGGTTCTGCTTCTGGAGCAGGGGCCCGCAGCCGGCGAGGGACGTGCGGAGGGTGTCGACGAGCTTCACGGCGTCGGCCTCGGTGCGGGCCACGGTGGTGATCTGGACGCCGTTGGTGTCGAGCTCGGTGCTGAACTCGCGGTAGCGGGAGTTCTGCGCCGGGATCTTGTACGGGGCGCAGAGGGCGCCGCCGTTCTCCGGGACGCCGGTGAAGACCTGGGTGGCGGTCCACGGCGTCGCCGACGGCGGCATCTGGGAGGCCGCGAGGAAGGCGGGCTGGGCGGCGGCCTGCGCCGGGCCCGTGGCGAGGGCCGCGAGGCCCAGGGCGGCAGCGGCGGCGGTGGCGAGTGCGGTGCGGAGCTTGTTCATGGTGGTGGATCCCCCGTCGGGTGGTTCGGTCAGTGCTCCCTCAGCGTCGGGCCGGCGCCCGCCGGCTGGCAACGGTGACGCGCCCGCCCCCCGTCCCGGAACCATTCCACCCCTGCTGACGTGCAAGGACGTGAAGGGTGGGACGCAGGGTCGAGGGGGATGGAATGCCGAAGGACGCCGCCGTCGAGGAGTTCGCGCGACTCGTGCGCGCGCTGAAGGCGCGGGACGGGAGGAGTTACGAGGCGCTGGGCCGGCGCCTGAGCGTCAGCGCGTCCACCCTCCACCGCTACTGCTCCGGCGCGACCGTCCCGGAGGAGTTCGCCGTGGTCGACCGCCTCGCCCTGCTGTGCGGGGCGGGCGAGGAGGAGCGGCGGGCCCTGGAGGCGGCCTGGACCCGCGCGGACGACGCCCGCCGCCCGCCGACACCGGAACCCGGCGCGGAGACGGCACCCGAGCCCGTCGCGGAGGCGACACCGGGACCCAGCGCCGTTTCCGCGCCACCCGGGCCCGGCGCGGAGGCGGCACCCGCACCCGGCCGCGAACCCGGCCCGGAGCCCGCGCCCGCGCCGGGGCAGGAGCCGGCCCCGGTGCCCGCGCCGGCCACGGAGGCCGCGTCCGGACCCGAGCTGGACCCCGTGCACGCGCGCGTGCCGGGCCTCCCGCCCGAGCGGCGGAGGCGCCGCTGGGGGTGGCCGGGCGTGGTCGTCGGGGCGCTGGCGGTCGTGGCGACGGTGACGCTCGGAGCCGTACTCCTGCCAGGCAAGGCCCCGCGACAGCCCGCCGCACCACCGGCGCCGCTCACGTGGACGGTCGCCTCCGACCTCTGGGAGAACGGCTGCGGGCACACCTACCTCGTGCGGCGCACGCCCCCTCCCCCGCCCGAGGCGGCCGACGCGCGGAGCTGGGCGGCGGCGCAGGGGGCCGTGGACGGCGGGAAGACGCTCGTGCGGGTGTCGGTGCAGGGGAAGAGCGCGGCGGCCGTGGTGCTGCAGGCGCTGCACGTGCGGGTGGTCGAGCGGGGCGCGCCGCTGCCGTGGACGGCGTACCGGATGGACGACGGGTGCGGCGGCGCGGTGACACCGCGCCGTTTCGAGGTGGACCTGGACCGGCCGCGGCCGGTGGCGCGGTCGCTGGACGGGTACGACGCCTCCGGGCAGGAGGGCCGGACCCTCCCGGCGGTCTCCTTCCCGTACGCGGTCAGCGCCGCCGAGCCGGAGGAGCTGCTGGTGTCGGCGGGGGCGGCGGGCTGCGACTGCCGCTGGTACCTGGAGCTGGAGTGGAGCTCGGAGGGGCGCAGGGGCACGGTCCGGATCGGGGACGAGGACGGCGCGCCCTTCCGGACGAGCGGGGCGAAGGGGCGGCCCGTGTACGGGTACGACTCCGTGGGGCGGGCCTGGATCACAGGCGAGAACTCTGGACAGGGCGGGTGACTGCTGGGTAACTTCGTTGACGAGAGACTGAGCAAGCGCTTAGACAACAGGGCCCGCACACCGGAGGAGTCGCACCGTGCGCCGTACCGTATTCAACGAGGACCACGAGGCGTTCCGGGAGACCATCCGCGCCTTCATCGAGGCCGAGGTCGTCCCGGTCTACGACGAATGGTTCGCGGCCGGCCAGGCGCCGCGCGAGTTCTACGACAAGCTCGGCGAGCTGGGCGTCTTCGGCATCAACGTGCCCGAGGAGTTCGGCGGCGCGGGCCTGGACACCCACAAGTTCGAGGCCGTCCTCTACGAGGAGACCTCGCGCGCGGGCGTGCAGTTCGGCGGCTCCGGTGTCCACGTGCTGCTCGCCCTGCCGTACATCAAGATGCTCGCCACCGGCGACCAGAAGAAGCGCTACCTGCCGAAGTTCGTCACCGGCGAGGAGATGTGGGCCCTCGCGATGACCGAGCCGGGCACCGGCTCCGACGTCGCGGGCATGAAGACCACCGCCAAGCTCTCCGAGGACGGCACGCACTACGTCCTCAACGGCTCCAAGACCTTCATCACCGGTGGCGTCCACGCCGACCGCGTGATCGTCTGCGCCCGCACCTCCGCCCCGACGGCCGAGGACCGCCGCTTCGGCATCTCCCTCTTCGCCGTGGACACGAAGTCCGAGGGCTACTCCATCGGCCGCAAGCTGGACAAGCTGGGCCTGCGCACCTCCGACACCGCCGAGCTGGCGTTCGTCGACGTGAAGGTGCCGGTCGAGGACCTCCTCGGCGAGGAGGGCAAGGGCTTCTCCTACCTCGGCCACAACCTGGCCTCCGAGCGCTGGGGCATCGCCTTCGGCGCCTACGCGCAGGCCAAGGCCGCCGTGCGCTTCGCCAAGGAGTACGTGCAGGACCGCACCGTCTTCGGCAAGCCGGTCGCGCACTTCCAGAACACCAAGTTCGAGCTGGCCGCCTGCCAGGCCGAGGTCGACGCCGCCGAGGCCGTGGCCGACCGCGCCCTGGAGGCCCTGGACGCGGGCGAGCTGTCCCCGGCCGAGGCCGCGAGCGCCAAGCTCTTCTGCACCGAGGTCGCGCACCGCGTCATCGACCGCTGCCTTCAGCTGCACGGCGGCTACGGCTACATGAACGAGTACCCGATCGCGCGCCTGTACGCGGACAACCGCGTCAACCGCATCTACGGCGGCACCAGCGAGATCATGAAGTCGATCATCGCCAAGTCGATGGGCCTGTAAGTGCCCCACGCCCCCACGGCGCTGGATGGCCTGCTCGATCTGCTCGACCTGGAGCGGATCGAGCGGGACATCTTCCGGGGCGAGTCCCGCTCCGCGCTCGTCCCCCGCGTCTTCGGCGGCCAGGTGGCCGCCCAGGCCCTGGTGGCGGCCGGCCGGACCGTACCCGAGGACCGCCCGGCGCACTCGCTCCACGCGTACTTCCTGCGCCCCGGCGACCCGGGCGCGCCGATCGTGTACACGGTCGACCGGATCCGCGACGGGCGCTCCTTCACCACCCGGCGGGTCGTCGCCGTCCAGCACGGGCAGCCGATCTTCCACCTCTCGGCGTCGTTCCAGACGTACGAGGAGGGGCTCGACCACCAGGCGGACATGCCGGCCGCGCCGGACCCGGAGTCGCTGCCCACGCCGGCCGAGATGCTGCCCCGCCACCTCCCCCGCGAGGTCGCGGACCGGCTGATCGAGGCCCGGGCGGCCGTCGACCTCCGCTACGCCGAGGTCCCGCCGTGGGGCTCGGTCGGCGCACCGCGCGAGCCGCGCTCGCAGGTCTGGTTCCGCACCAACGGCAAGCTGGCCGACGACCCCCTGCTCCACGTCGTCCTCGCCACCTATGTCTCCGACATGACGCTGCTCGACTCCGTCCTGCTCGCGCACGGGCGGGGCGGCTGGGCCGTCGGGGACGTCGTCGGGGCGTCCCTGGACCACGCGATGTGGTTCCACCGGCCCTTCCGGGCCGACGAATGGCTCCTGTACGACCAGGAGTCGCCGACCGCGTCCGGCGGACGCGGCCTGGGCCAGGCCCGGATCTACACGCAGGACGGCAGGCTCGCGATCTCGGTCATCCAGGAGGGTGTCGTTCGCGTTCCCCGCAGCTGACCGGACATAACGTCCGGTCCATGGCGGAACAGGGCGAGAGCACGTTCACGGTGATCGTGGCGGCGGTGGCGAATCTGGGGATCGCCGCCGCCAAGGCAGTCGCCGGTATCGTCAGCGGATCCAGCGCGATGCTGTCGGAGGCCGCCCACTCGGTAGCCGACACCGTCACCGAGGTCATGCTGCTCACCGCGCTGAAGCGGAGCGAGAAGCCGGCCGACGAGGACCATCCGGTGGGCTACGCGGGCGAGCGGTACGTCTGGGCGCTGCTCGCGGCCGTGGCGACCTTCGTCGGCGGCGCGGTCTTCTCGGTCTACGACGGCGTCCACACCCTCACCCACGGCGAGGAGGTGGGCGACCCGCTGATCTCCTACATCGTGCTGGCCGTCGCCTTCGTCCTGGAGGGCTACTCGCTCAGGACCGGCGTCCGGCAGATGCGGGCCGAGGCGGAGCGGTCCCGGATCCCGTTCGCCCGATACCTCCGCCTCACCCCGGACACCACGGTGAAGGCGGTGGTGATGGAGGACTCCGCCGCCCTGGCCGGCCTGATGCTGGCGGCCGGCGGCCTCCTCGGCGTCCAGATCACCGGCTCCAGCGTCTGGGACGGCGTCGCCTCGATCCTCATCGGCGCCCTGCTCGTGTACGTGGCCTGGGTGCTGGGCCGCTCCAACGCCGAACTCCTCATCGGCCGGCCGCTCCCGAAGCGGGTGCGGGTCGAGATCCGCGAGGAGCTGCTCTCCGTCCCGCACATCGTGGACGTCCTCGACCTGACGACGCTCATCCAGGGGCCCGGCGAGGTGCTGATCGCGGCGAAGGTCGACTTCCGGGACGTGGCGTCCGCGGCGCAGGTCGAGTGGGCGTGCGAGGACGCCGAGTCCCAGCTCCGGGAGCGCTTCCCGTCGATCCGCCGCGTGTACCTGGACCCGACACCGGGCGTGGAGCAGCGCCGGGAGCGGCGGCCCTCCGATCCGGGCCCGATCTGACGAAATCGATCTTCTTTCCGAATTCCGTACAACCTTGCACGGCTGCCGCGGGTCCAGTGGTTGTGGCGTAGGAACGCCCCAACCACAGCTCGGAGGAAGCCTCTTGAAGTACCTCAGCCCGGCCGGTCGGAACGTCGCGGTCGCCGTCGCCGTCACCCTCGCCGTGACGGCCGGGACCGCCATGGCCGGCACCCCTGCCCTCGCGGCCCCCGGCGCCGCCGCCGCCGTCGCGGCGGAGCAGCAGACGGGGCCCTTCGCGCTCGCCTCCGGCGAGGCGCTGTACGGCGCCGGTTCCACGGGCTTCGTGACCTTCGTCCAGTCCCACGGCGGCGTGGGCACCACCTGGCAGTGGCGCCGGTCCGCGGACGGGGCCGCGACCACCCTGCCCAAGGGCGCCCCCGACTTCGCCAACCCCACGGCGGCCACGGACAGCGACCTCGTCGCGGTGCAGACGGGGGTGAGCAGCTACCGGCTCCTGGACATGGCGGGCGGCGCGCCCGTCGACATCGACACCGGCGCCGTCGGTGAGAGGGGGGAACTCTGGGAGGTCGCGAGGGACACCCTCGTGCTGGTCCGCGACGGCCACAGCCTCCATCTCGTCTCCAAGCCCGGGAGCTCCGTCGTGCACCGCCAGGTGCAGGGCCTGCCCGCGGACGCGGAGATCCGGGACCTCAGGTACTCCCCCTCCGGCGCGCTCCTCGTCCGGTACAAGGTCTCCGACGGGGAGCACCTGGCCGTCGTCGACCTCGCGGAGGCGAAGGTCGTCGAGGACCGGGCCGTGCCCCGGATCTACCACTCGTCCGAGATCGCGGTCTCGGCCACCCACCTGGCGTGGGCCGAGAGCAACGCCGACGGCTCCGTCACCCTGGTGACGGCCCTCCGGGGTGCGGCGGGGACGACGCGGCACACCACCTTCGAGACCGACGGCGGCTACTACGTTCCGGTCTCCCTGCTCGGGGAGTGGGTCGTCTTCGGCCTGTCCGGCAAGGACCTGTCGGCCGTCTCCCTCGAGGACGGCACGACCACCGGTCTCCTCGGAGACCTGCAGGGGGTGTCGGCATCCGGCGACGACCTGCTGGCGCGGGGCAGCACCGCGGAGCACGGCCAGGGCCTGTACCGGATCGCCCTCGATGCCGACGGCCGGCCCGCCGTGACCCAGGTGGCGACCGACGGCGTGCGGACGCCCGTCTCGGTCGTGGACGAGCAGGTGCCCGCCACCGCCGGCTTCGGCACGGCCGGGTCCACGGCGGAGCTGCGCTGGAAGCTCAACCGGGGCGACGTGAAGGTGAACGTCAAGCTGACGCACAAGGCGACGGGCAGGACCTGGACGGCCGTCAAGGACCTCCTGGGGACGGCCACCGAGGCCGCCTTCCCCTGGGACGGGACCTTCGCGAACGGAACCGCCGCGTACAACGGCGCCTACGCGTGGGAGGTGAACGTCGCGCCGCTCAACGGCATCGGCGGTTCGGTCACGCGGAACGGCACCCTCCAGGTCGACAGCGGCACCGCCCCGCACGACTACTCCGACAGCGGCTCCCCGGACCTGCTCGTCCGTGAGGGGTCGGGCCGCCTCGCCTCGTACGACGTCCGGCAGCTCGCCTCCGCTCCGGAGGCCACGCCCGAGCGGACCGAGCGGGGTGGCGGCTGGTCCGTGTACGACCGGCTGCTGTCCGCCGGGAACCTCGACGCGTCCCCGTACGCCGACCTCCTCGCCCGCGACGGCCAGGGCGTCCTGTGGCTCTACTCGGGCACGGGACAGTCCCTCGCGCCGCGGGTCCGGGTCGGCGCCGGCTGGGGCATCTACACGACGTTCGCGGCGGGCTCCGACCTGACCGGCGACGGCCGCCCCGACCTCGTCGCCACCGACACGGCGGGGGTGCTGTGGCTGTACAAGGCCACCGGCGACGCCGCCAAGCCGTTCGAGGCGCGCGTCCGCGTCGGCGGCGGGTGGAACACGTACGACCTGCTCACCGCCCCGGGCGACATCGGCGGTGCGAAGTCCGGTGACCTCCTGGCCCGCGACAAGGACGGCGTGCTGTGGCTGTACCTCGGCAAGGGCGACGGCACGTTCGCGGCCCGCAGCAAGGTCGGCGCCGGGTGGAACGGCTTCCGCGCCGTCGTCAACATCGGCGACGTGGACCGGGACGGCCGGGCGGACC
This sequence comes from Streptomyces sp. CB02009, assembly GCF_001905825.1. Taxonomy (GTDB): domain Bacteria; phylum Actinomycetota; class Actinomycetes; order Streptomycetales; family Streptomycetaceae; genus Streptomyces. Next base: position 230,962 of record NZ_LIVV01000007.1, on the reverse strand, counting down.
TGGTCGCGGAGCGCGGCTCCGGCGACGTGTCGACGCTGACCGTCTACAAGGGCACCGGCGACTGGAAGGCCCCGTTCGGGGCCGGTGCGGCGCTGGGCGGCGGCCCTCTGGCCCACGGCAACGGCCCGGTCGTGTTCTGATCCCCCGCCGCAGGGGGAAGGCACCCCGACACGGAACGCCCCGCGCCGTCTCGGCGCGGGGCGTTCCCGTCTTCCCGGTCCCGGTCCCGGTCCCGCGCCCCGGTCCGGGGCGTGGGGCGCGGGGCCCGGGGCGCGTCAGGCGAGGCCCGCCGCGTTCAGCGTGTACGCCGTCATCGGCTCGTAGAAGCGCGGGTCGAGGACGTGGTCGTCCAGCGGGATCGTGACCTGCATCGTGCCCTCGGCCTCGCCGATGAAGAGGGCGGGGTCGTTGCAGTCGGCGTAGCCGACGGAGTCGATGCCCCGCTGGCCCGCCCGTCCGGCCCAGCCGTGGTCGGCGATCACCAGGTCGGGGCGTCCGTCCTCGCCGAGCGCGTCGAGGATCGCGTTCATCGGCTCCGGGGAGTGGGTGTGCCAGAGGCTCGCGCCCCGCTCGAAGACGGCGACGTCGGCGAACTGCACGACGTACCCCTCGTCGGCGACGAGGCCCCCGGGGATCTTCACGATGTCGCAGCCCTGGGCGCGCAGCCCGGCCGCGACGCGGCTGTGCACGTCGATCAGCGCGCCGGGGTGGCCGGTGGCGAAGAGGACCCGCTCCTTGCCGGCGGCGGCCTTGCGCAGCCGGTCGGCCATCCGGTCCAGGCCGTCCACGGTGAGCTCGGGGTCGATGGTGTCCTGGCCGGTGCGGTGGGCCGGGTCGTCGACGACGCCGCAGCGCTCGGCCATCACGGCGAGCACGTCCTGCTCGTCGGTCCAGCGGTCGCCGAGCTCCAGGCCGAGCCAGTAGTGCCGGTCGCCGTTGGCGAGCTTGCGGTAGTGGGAGAGGTTGTTGTCGCGCGGGGTGGCGACGTCTCCCGCGATCCGGGTGCGGACGAGGTGCTCGACAAGGGCGGGGCGGCTGAGTATCGGCATGGGGCTCATTCTGGACGACGGCCCGCCGTTGTGGGCAATCGTTCCGTCCCGTGGACCCGCCCGGGGCGGGGCGCCGCTCAGCCTTCGAGCGCCCCGAAGGCCCCGTGGGCCAGGCGCCGGAGGAGGTCCTCCATCGGCCGGCGCCCCACCGCGTCGAGGTGGGGTGTCGAGTTGAGCAGGCCGAAGACCGCGTGGACCGCCGTCCGCGACTCGGACTCCGCCGCGTCCGGGTAGAGCTCCCGCACCACCGCCACCCACAGCTCCACGTACTGCCGCTGGAGCTGCCGGACCCGCTTGCGGTCCTCGTCCTTGAGGCGGTCCAGCTCGCGGTCGTGGAGGGTGATCAGCGGCCGGTCGTCGAGGGCGAAGTCGATGTGGCCGTCGATGAGGGCGCCGAGCAGGGCCTCGGGGTCCCCGGTGGTCTCGCCGACCCGCAGCCGGCCGCCGTCGAGGAGCCGCTCGCTGATGCCGACGAGGAGCTCGGCGAGCATCGCGTCCTTGCCGGGGAAGTGGCGGTAGAGGCCGGGGCCGCTGATGCCGACGGCGGCTCCTATCTCGTCCACGCCCACGCCGTGGAAGCCGCGCTCGGCGAAGAGGCGGGCGGCCTCCTTGAGGATCTGCTGGCGCCGCGTCGGGGCGTCGGTCCTGCCGGTGGCGGTCCGGGTCGTGGCGGGGGTCGTGGTCATGGATTCGATTCTAGACAACCCGGTTAGCGGTCGTTAACCTGAACGCCATACGTTAACGCTCATTAACCGAGCAAGGGAGCTCGAGGGATGCAGCAGGCACCTGTGCTGGCGAGTGCGGCGGATCCCGCCTCGCCGGCCTGGCAGGCGAACGAGGCGGCGCACCACGAGCTGGCGGCCGTCCTGCGTGCCAAGCTCGCGGCGGCGGCGCTGGGCGGCGGTGAGAAGTCCCGGGCCCGGCACACCGCGCGCGGCAAGCTGCTGCCGAGGGACCGGGTGGACACCCTCCTCGACCCCGGTTCACCCTTCCTGGAGCTGGCGCCGCTCGCGGCGAACGGGATGTACGGCGACGCGGCCCCGGCGGCCGGGGTCATCGCGGGCATCGGCCGGGTCTCGGGCCGCGAGTGCGTGATCGTCGCCAACGACGCGACCGTCAAGGGCGGCACGTACTACCCGATGACGGTGAAGAAGCACCTCCGGGCCCAGGAGGTGGCGCTGGAGAACCGTCTCCCCTGCCTCTACCTGGTCGACTCGGGCGGCGCGTTCCTGCCGATGCAGGACGAGGTCTTCCCCGACCGGGAGCACTTCGGCCGGATCTTCTACAACCAGGCCCGGATGTCCGGCGCGGGCATCCCGCAGATCGCGGCGGTCCTGGGTTCGTGCACGGCCGGCGGCGCGTACGTGCCGGCGATGAGCGACGAGGCCGTGATCGTACGGAACCAGGGCACGATCTTCCTCGGCGGTCCGCCGCTGGTGAAGGCGGCGACCGGTGAGGTCGTGACGGCGGAGGAGCTGGGCGGCGGCGAGGTCCACTCGCGGATCTCCGGTGTCACCGACCACCTCGCCGAGGACGACGCCCACGCGCTGCGGATCGTGCGGAACATCGTCGCGACGCTGCCCGAGCGCGGCCCGCTGCCGTGGTCGGTCGAGCCGGTCGAGGAGCCGAAGGTGGATCCGGCCGGGCTGTACGGCGCGGTGCCGGTGGACTCCCGTACCCCGTACGACGTGCGCGAGGTCATCGCCCGGGTCGTGGACGGCTCCCGCTTCCAGGAGTTCAAGTCCGAGTACGGGCAGACGCTGATCACCGGCTTCGCCCGGATCCACGGGCACCCGGTCGGCATCGTCGCCAACAACGGCATCCTGTTCGCCGAGTCGGCCCAGAAGGGCGCGCACTTCATCGAGCTGTGCGACCAGCGCGGCATCCCGCTGGTCTTCCTGCAGAACATCACCGGGTTCATGGTCGGCAAGGCGTACGAGCACGGCGGCATCGCCAAGCACGGCGCCAAGATGGTGACGGCCGTGGCCACCACCCGGGTCCCGAAGCTGACGGTCGTCGTCGGCGGTTCGTACGGCGCGGGCAACTACTCGATGTGCGGCCGGGCGTACTCGCCGCGCTTCCTGTGGATGTGGCCGAACGCCAAGATCTCGGTCATGGGCGGCGAGCAGGCCGCGTCCGTCCTCGCCACCGTCAAGCGCGACCAGCTCGGCGACGGGTGGAGCGCGGAGGACGAGGAGGCCTTCAAGGCCCCGATCCGCGAGCAGTACGAGACCCAGGGCAGCGCCTACTACGCGAGCGCCCGGCTCTGGGACGACGGGGTCATCGACCCGATGGAGACCCGGCAGGTCCTCGGCCTCGCCCTGACCGCCTGTGCCAACGCGCCCCTGGGAGACCCCCAGTTCGGCGTCTTCCGGATGTGAGGGTGTGAGGACGTCCATGTTCGACACAGTGCTCGTCGCGAACCGCGGCGAGATCGCGGTCCGGGTCATCCGCACGCTGCGGGCGCTCGGCGTGCGCGCGGTCGCGGTGTACAGCGACGCGGACGCCGACGCCCGGCACGTCCGGGAGGCGGACACGGCGGTACGGATCGGACCGCCGCCGGCCTCGGAGTCGTACCTGTCGGTGGCGGCGCTGCTCGACGCGGCCCGCCGGACCGGCGCGCAGGCGGTGCACCCCGGCTACGGCTTCCTCGCGGAGAACGCGGGGTTCGCGCAGGCCTGCGCGGACGCGGGGCTCGTCTTCATCGGCCCGCCCGCCGCGGCCATCTCCCTGATGGGCGACAAGATCACGGCGAAGGAGACGGTGAAGGCGGCGGGTGTCCCCGTCGTCCCCGGCGCGGCCGACCCCGAACTGGAGGCCGCGGCGCGCGAGCTGGGCGCACCGGTGCTGCTCAAGCCGAGCGCGGGCGGCGGCGGCAAGGGCATGCGGCTGGTCCGCGACCTGTCGACGCTGACGGAGGAGATCGCGTCCGCGCGGCGCGAGGCCCGTGCCTCCTTCGGTGACGACACGCTGCTGGTGGAGCGGTGGATCGACCGGCCCCGGCACATCGAGATCCAGGTCCTGGCGGACGCCCACGGGAACGTGGTCCACCTGGGCGAGCGCGAGTGCTCGCTCCAGCGCCGCCACCAGAAGATCATCGAGGAGGCGCCGAGCGTCCTGCTGACCCCGGAGATCCGGGCGTCGATGGGCGCGGCGGCGGTCGAGGCGGCGCGCTCCTGCGGGTATGTGGGCGCGGGCACGGTCGAGTTCATCGTCCCGGGCGGCGACCCGTCCTCGTACTACTTCATGGAGATGAACACCCGCCTCCAGGTCGAGCACCCGGTCACCGAACTGATCACGGGCATCGACCTGGTGGAGTGGCAGCTGCGGGTGGCGGCGGGCGAGCCGCTGCCCTTCGCGCAGGAGGACATCACCCTCACGGGCTGGGCGATCGAGGCGCGGATCTGCGCGGAGGACCCCTCCCGGGGCTTCCTGCCCTCCGGCGGCACGGTGCTGGCCCTGAACGAGCCGGCGGGCGAAGGGGTCCGGACCGACTCGGGCCTCTCGGAGGGCACGGAGGTCTCGTCCCTCTACGACCCGATGCTGTCGAAGGTCATCGTCCACGCCGAGGACCGCCCGACGGCGCTGCGCCGGCTGCGCGCGGCCCTGGCGGACACGGTGACCCTGGGCGTCCCGACGAACGCGGGCTTCCTGCGCCGGCTCCTGGCCCACCCGGACGTCGTCTCCGGCGCCCTGGACACGGGCCTGGTGGAGCGGGACGCGGAGAGCCTGGTCCCGGCGGGCGTCCCGGAGGAGGTGTACGCGGCGGCGGCGGCCGTCCGGCTCGCCGGGCTGGCTCCGGCTTCCGGGGGCGGCTGGACCGACCCGTTCTCGGTGCCGAGCGGCTGGCGCCTGGGCGGCAGCCCGGCCCCGCTGCCCTTCCCCGTGCGGGCGGCGGGACTCGAAGCCGTGACGGCCGAGGCGCCGGCCGGCGCCCGGGTCACGGAGTCCTCGGTGGCGGTCACGGTGGACGGCGTCGTCCACCGCTTCCACCGGGCCGGCGACTGGCTGGGCCGCGACGGCGACTCCTGGCACGTGAGGGACCACGATCCCGTCGCCGCCGCGCTCTCCGGCGCCCGGCACGGGGGTGCCGACACGCTCGCCGCTCCCATGCCGGGGACCGTGACCGTCGTCAAGGTGGCCGTCGGCGACGAGGTCGAGGCCGGGCAGAGTCTGCTGGTCGTCGAGGCGATGAAGATGGAGCACGTCATCTCCGCCCCGCACGCCGGCACCGTCACCGAGCTGGACGTCATGCCCGGTTCGACCGTCGCCATGGACCAGATCCTGGCCGTGGTGGCGCCCCGCGAGGAGGAGACCGCATGACCGCCGCAGGACTGCCCATGGCCGTGCCCGATCCGGCGCTGCCGGCCCGGGTGCGGATCCACGAGGTCGGCGCGCGCGACGGGCTGCAGAACGAGAAGGGCGCCGTCCCGACGGATGTGAAGGCGGAGTTCATCCGGCGGCTCGCCGCCGCCGGGCTGTCCACCGTCGAGGCGACCAGCTTCGTGCACCCCAAGTGGGTGCCCCAGCTGGCCGACGCGGAGGACCTGTTCCCGCTGGTCCGCGATCTGCCGGTCCGGCTCCCGGTGCTCGTGCCGAACGAGCGCGGCCTCGACCGCGCCCTGGCGCTCGGGGCACGCGAGGTGGCGGTGTTCGCCTCGGCGACCGAGTCCTTCGCGAAGGCCAACCTGAACCGGACCGTGGACGAGGCGCTCGCGATGTTCGCGCCGACGGTCACCCGGGCCATAGAGGCCGGGCTCAAGGTCCGCGGCTATCTGTCGATGTGCTTCGGCGACCCCTGGGAGGGCGCCGTCCCGATCGAGCAGGTGGTCCGCGTCACCAAGGCCCTCGCGGAGATGGGCTGCGACGAGCTGAGCCTCGGGGACACGATCGGCGTGGCCACCCCCGGCCACGTCCAGGCGCTGCTGACCGCGCTGCACGAGGCGGGCGTCCCGACCTCCCGCCTGGCCGTGCACTTCCACGACACCTACGGCCAGGCCCTCTCCAACACGCTCGCCGCGCTCCGCCACGGAGTGACCACGGTCGACGCCTCCGCCGGCGGCCTCGGCGGCTGCCCGTACGCGAAGAGCGCGACCGGCAATCTCGCCACCGAGGATCTCGTGTGGATGCTCGACGGTCTCGGCATCGAGACCGGGGTCGATCTGGCCGCCCTCACCGCCACGAGCGTGTGGATGGCCGAACAGCTGGGCCGTCCCAGCCCCTCCCGTACCGTCCGCGCCCTCTCCCACAAGGAGTGACGTCCCCCATGTCTCTCGACCACCGGCTCTCCGCCGAGCACGAGGAACTCCGCCGTACCGTCGAGGCGTTCGCGCACGATGTCGTGGCGCCGAAGATCGGCGACTACTACGAGCGGCACGAGTTCCCGTACGAGATCGTCCGCGAGATGGGCCGTATGGGCCTGTTCGGGCTGCCGTTCCCCGAGGAGTACGGCGGTATGGGCGGTGACTATCTGGCGCTGGGGATCGCGCTGGAGGAGCTGGCCCGGGTGGACTCCTCGGTGGCGATCACGCTGGAGGCGGGGGTGTCGCTCGGTGCGATGCCCGTCTACCTCTTCGGCACGGACGAGCAGAAGCGGGAGTGGCTGCCGCGGCTGTGCGCGGGTGAGGTACTGGGTGCGTTCGGTCTGACGGAGCCGGGCGCCGGTTCGGACGCGGGCGGCACGCGGACGACGGCGGTGCGCGACGGCGACCACTGGGTGATCAACGGTTCGAAGTGCTTCATCACCAACTCCGGTACGGACATCACGGGTCTGGTGACGGTCACGGCGGTGACGGGCCGCAAGCCCGACGGCCGTCCGCTGATCTCCTCCATCATCGTGCCGTCCGGGACTCCCGGGTTCACTGTGGCCGCGCCGTATTCGAAGGTGGGCTGGAACGCGTCGGACACGCGTGAGCTGTCGTTCGACGACGTGCGGGTCCCGGTGGAGAACCTGCTGGGCGAGGAGGGGCGCGGGTACGCGCAGTTCCTGCGGATCCTGGACGAGGGCCGGGTGGCGATCGCGGCGCTGGCGACGGGTCTGGCGCAGGGCTGTGTCGACGAGTCGGTGAAGTACGCGAAGGAACGTCACGCCTTCGGCCGGCCGATCGGTGACAACCAGGCCATCCAGTTCAAGATCGCCGACATGGAGATGCGGGCGCACATGGCGCGGATCGGCTGGCGGGACGCGGCCTCGCGGCTGGTGCTCGGCGAGACGTTCAAGAAGGAGGCGGCGATCGCGAAGCTGTACTCCTCGACGGTGGCTGTGGACAACGCCCGTGAGGCGACCCAGATCCACGGCGGCTACGGCTTCATGAACGAGTACCCGGTGGCCCGGATGTGGCGCGACTCCAAGATCCTGGAGATCGGCGAGGGCACCAGCGAGGTCCAGCGCATGCTGATCGCGAGGGAGTTGGGCCTCCAGGGCTGACCCGGCCCGGCTCGCGTGGAGGGTCCGTCGCCCCGCGGGGGCGGCGGGCCCTCCCCCCGTTCCAGCACTTATGAGGTTAGGCTAACCTATGTTTCCATGACGCACCCCGAGACCGCCCCCTTCCAGTTCTTCCGCCTGCGGGTGGACCGGACCCGGCGGCTCGGCCCGTCCCTGGTCCGCGTCACCTTCACCGGCGACGACCTGAAGAACTTCGCCGCCGGCGGCCGCGACCAGTCGCTCTCCCTCTTCCTGCCGCACCCCGGCCAGGACGCACCCGTCCTGCCCCCGCTCGACGACCCGGACATGTACGCGGTCCTCGGCGCCTGGCGTGCGATGCCCGAGGACGTGCGGGCCGTGATGCGTTCGTACACCGTCCGCGAGCAGCGCACCGAGGCGGAGCACTCCGAGAACGCCGTCGACATCGACTTCGCGATCCACGAGGACGGCGGCCCCGCCTGCCGCTGGGCCTCGCGGGCCACCCCGGGCGACCGCGTGGTCGTCCTCGGCCCGGCGATCGCCGAGAACACCGCCGTCCGCTTCCGGCTGCCCGAGGACGCCGACTCGGTCCTGATCTGGGCCGACGAGACCGCGCTTCCGGCCGCCTCGGCGATCCTGGAGTGGCTGCCGGCCGGGATCCGCGCCCAGGTGTTCCTGGAGGTGCCGTACTCCGGCGACCGCACGGACCTGGCGACGCGGGCGGACGCGACCGTCACCTGGCTCGTACGCGAGGAGGGGGCGCCGTCCGCCGTGGAGGCGGTGCGGGGCGCCGAACTGCCCGGGGAGGCCCCGTACGTCTGGATCGCGGGCGAGTCGGGCGCGGTGAAGGCGCTGCGCCGGCACTTCGTGCGGGACCGCGAACTCGACCGGCGCCGGGTGACGTTCGTCGGCTACTGGCGCAAGGGCCTGTCCGAGGACGCGCTGCGCGAGGTCCCGGACGAGACACAGGAAGACGCATAGCCAGCCAGCCAGCACACTCCCCGTCAAAAGCGGACAGTCCGGTCGATGACGGCCGCCAACTGCCGTGACAGGTGAGGGGCGAGGGTCATTGCGGTGGAAAGTTAGGTTAGGCTAACCTTGTTTTCACCGCGTCGCCCCTCGCCCCTTTCCCCTGTCCGGAGGGCGCGACCGAGCCCCGTACCTGGAGGCCCCCCACATGCGCTCTCACCTGCTCAACGACACCACGGCGGAGAGCTACCGGCGCTCCGTCACCGAAGGAGTCGAGCGGGTGGCGGACAAACTCGCCGCGACGCGACGTCCGTTCACCGGAGTGACCCCCGCCGAGCTCGCCCCCGTCATCGACGCCGTCGACCTCGACCGTCCGCTCGGCGACGCCTCCGCCGCGCTCGACGAGCTGGAGAGCGTCTACCTCCGCGACGCCGTCTACTTCCACCACCCCCGCTACCTGGGCCACCTCAACTGCCCGGTGGTCATCCCGGCCGTCCTCGGCGAGGCCGTCCTCTCGGCGGTCAACTCCTCGCTCGACACCTGGGACCAGAGCGCGGGCGGCACCCTCATCGAGCGCAAGCTCGTCGACTGGACCAACGGCCGCATCGGCTTCGGCCCGGGCGCCGACGGCGTGTTCACCAGCGGCGGTTCGCAGTCCAACCTCCAGGCGCTGCTCCTCGCCCGCGAGGAGGCGAAGAGCACCGACCTGTCGAAGCTCCGGATCTTCTCCTCCGAGTGCAGCCACTTCAGCGTCCAGAAGTCGGCCGGCCTCCTCGGCCTCGGCCAGGACGCCGTCATCTCCATCCCGGTCGACCGGGACAAGCGGATGCAGTCCGTCGTCCTCGCCGCCGAGCTGGAGGCCTGCCGCGCCGAGGGCCTCGTCCCGATGGCGATCGTCGCCACCGCCGGAACCACCGACTTCGGCTCCATCGACCCGCTGCCCGAGATCGCGGCCCTGGCCGACGAGTACGGCACCTGGATGCACGTGGATGCCGCCTACGGCTGCGGACTGCTCGCCTCCCCCACCCGCCGCGGCCTCCTGTCCGGCATCGAGCGGGCCGACTCGGTCACCGTCGACTTCCACAAGTCCTTCTTCCAGCCGGTGAGTTCCTCGGCGATCCTGGTCCGCGACGGCGCCACCCTGCGCCACGCGACCTACCACGCGGACTACCTCAACCCGGCTCGCACGGTGGCCGAGCAGATCCCCAACCAGGTCGACAAGTCCCTCCAGACCACCCGCCGCTTCGACGCGCTCAAGCTCTGGATGACCCTGCGCGTGATGGGCGCCGACGGTGTCGGGCAGCTCTTCGACGAGGTCTGCGACCTGGCCGCCGAGGGCTTCGCGCTGCTCGCCGCCGACCCGCGCTACGACGTCGTGGTCGAGCCGCGGATCTCCACCCTCGTCTACCGCTACATCCCGCGGGGCGCCGCGTCCCCCGAGGACATCGACCGGGCCAACCTGCACGCCCGCAAGGCCCTGTTCGCCTCCGGTGAGGCCGTCGTCGCCGGCACCAAGGTCGACGGCCGCCAGTACCTCAAGTTCACCCTGCTCAACCCCGAGACCACCGCGGCCGACATCGCCGCCGTCCTCGATCTGATCGCCGGCTACGCCGAGCAGTACCTGGGAGAGACCCTTGTCCACGCCTGAGACGACCGAGATCCACGACTTCATCGGCATCGGGCTCGGTCCGTTCAACCTCGGACTCGCCTGCCTGACCGAGCCGATCGACGAGCTGAACGGCCTCTTCCTGGAGTCGAAGCCCGACTTCGAGTGGCACTCGGGGATGTTCCTCGAAGGCGCCCACCTCCAGACCCCGTTCATGTCGGACCTGGTCACGATGGCCGACCCGACCTCGCCGTACTCCTTCCTGAGCTACCTCAAGGACAAGGGCCGGCTGTACTCGTTCTACATCCGCGAGAACTTCTACCCGCTGCGGACCGAGTACAACGACTACTGCCGCTGGGCCGCCGGACGCCTCTCCTCCGTCCGCTTCTCGACGACCGTCGCCACCGTGACGTTCGACGAGGCCGCCGAGGTGTACGTGGTGGCCACCGAGGCCGGAGAAACGTTCCGCTCGCGTCGTCTGGTCCTCGGCACCGGCACCCCGGCGTACGTCCCCGAGACCTGCCAGGACCTCGGCGGCGACCTGATCCACAACTCGCGCTACCTCCCGAACAAGGCGGAGCTCCAGAAGAAGAAGTCGATCACCCTGGTCGGCAGCGGCCAGAGCGCCGCCGAGATCTACTACGACCTCCTCGGCGAGATCGACGTCCACGGGTACCGGCTCAACTGGGTGACCCGCTCCCCGCGCTTCTTCCCGCTGGAGTACACCAAGCTCACCCTGGAGATGACCTCCCCGGAGTACGTGGACTACTTCCACGCGCTCCCCGAGCGGACCCGCTACCGCCTGGAGACCGAGCAGAAGGGCCTCTTCAAGGGCATCGACGGCGAGCTCATCGACGCCATCTTCGACCTGCTCTACCAGAAGAACCTGGCCGGCCCCGTGCCCACCCGCCTCCTCACCAACTCCGCGCTGCACACCGCCGCGTACGAGGAGTCGACCGGCACGTACACCCTCGGCTTCCGCCAGGAGGAGCAGGAGAAGGACTTCACCCTGGACACCGAGGGCCTGATCCTCGCCACCGGCTACAAGTACGCCGTCCCCGCCTTCCTGGAGCCGGTCCGCGACCGCCTCAACTGGGACGGACAGGGCCGCTTCGACGTGGCCCGCAACTACGCGATCGACACGACGGGCCGCGGGGTGTTCCTGCAGAACGCCTCCGTGCACACCCACTCGATCACCTCGCCCGACCTCGGCATGGGTGCGTACCGCAACGCGTACATCATCGGAGCGATGCTGGGCTACGACTACTACCCCGTCGAGAAGACCATCGCCTTCCAGGAGTTCGCCGCATGACCGTCCGCTTCCGCCCGCTCGACCCCGTCCAGGACGCGGAACTGCTCCACGGCTGGGTCACCCACCCCAAGGCCGCGTTCTGGATGATGCAGGACGCGAGCGTCGAGGACGTCGTGCGCGAGTACACGGCCTTCGCCGCCCACCCCCACCACGAGGCGTTCATCGGCCTGGTCGACGAGGTCCCCGCGATCCTCATGGAGCGCTACGACCCGGCCCACCTGGAGCTGGTCGGCCTCTACGACCCGCAGCCGGGCGACGTCGGCATGCACTTCCTCGTCGCCCCGACCGACACCCCCGTGCACGGCTTCACCCGCAAGGTGATCACCGCCGTGATGACGGAGCTGTTCGCCGACCCGGCGACCGCCCGGGTCGTCGTCGAGCCCGACGTGTCCAACAAGGCCGTCCACGCGCTCAACGAGGCCGTCGGCTTCGTGCCGGAGCGGGAGATCCAGAAGCCGGAGAAGAAGGCACTGCTGAGCTTCTGCACCCGGGAGCAGTTCGAGGCCGCCGTGGGAGTCGCCGCATGAGCACCGCCGATACGACGAACCCCGTCGCGCACCTCACCCCCGAGCTCTGGGCGGACGCCAACCGCGCGCTGATCCGCAAGGGCCTCGCGGAGTTCGCCCACGAGCGGCTCCTCGACCCGCGCGAGCTCGGCGACAGCCGCTACGCGGTGCTGTCGGACGACGGCGCCACCGAGTACCGCTTCACCGCGGACCGGTACGCCCTCGACCACTGGCAGGTCTACGCGGAGTCGATCAGCCGCCACCGCGGCGACGAGCAGCTTCCGCTCGACGCGCTCCAGTTCGTCACCGAGCTGCGCGGCGCCCTCGGGCTGAGCGACGAGGTCCTGCCGGTCTACCTGGAGGAGATCTCCTCCACGCTGGCCGGTACGGCCTTCAAGGCGACCAAGGAGCCGGTGACCTCAGCCGAGCTGGCCCACGCCGGCTTCCAGGCGATCGAGACGGGGATGACCGAGGGCCACCCCTGCTTCGTCGCGAACAACGGGCGGCTCGGCTTCGGCGTCGACGAGTTCCGCGCGTACGCCCCCGAGGCGGCGAGCGGGATCCGTCTGATCTGGCTGGCGGCGCGGCGCGACCGCACCACCTTCACGGCCGGCGCGGGCATCGACTACGAGGCCTTCGTCCGCGCGGAGCTGGGCGACGCGGCGGTGGACGGCTTCGCGGCCGTTCTGGCCGCCCGCGGTCTCGACCTGGCCGACTACCTCCTCATGCCGGCGCACCCCTGGCAGTGGTGGAACAAGCTGTCCGTCACCTTCGCGGCCGAGGTCGCGCAGCAGCGCCTGGTGTACCTGGGCGAGGGCGACGACACGTATCTGGCGCAGCAGTCGATCCGTACCTTCTTCAACACCTCGGACCCGGCCAAGCACTATGTGAAGACGGCCCTGTCGGTCCTCAACATGGGCTTCATGCGGGGTCTCTCGGCCGCGTACATGGAGGCCACCCCGGCCATCAACGACTGGCTGCACACCCTGATCGAGTCGGACGCGACGTTCCGCTCGGTCCGCTTCTCGATCATCCGCGAGCGGGCGGCCGTCGGCTACCGGCACCTGGAGTACGAGGCCGCGACCGACCGCTACTCGCCGTACCGCAAGATGCTGGCGGCGCTCTGGCGCGAGTCGCCCGTGCCGACGCTCGCCGAGGGCGAGCGGCTCGCGACGATGGCGTCCCTCGTCCACGTGGACCACACGGGCGCGTCGTTCGCGGGTGCGCTGATCAAGGAGTCGGGCCTGGAGGCCCGGGACTGGCTCCGCCAGTACCTGGACGCCTACCTGCTGCCGGTCCTGCACAGCTTCTACGCCTACGACCTGGCGTTCATGCCGCACGGCGAGAACGTGATCCTGGTCCTCGACGAGCGCGGCGCGGTGTCGCGGGCGATCTTCAAGGACATCGCGGAGGAGATCGTCGTCATGGACCCGGCGGCGGTCCTGCCGCCGGCGGTGGAGCGGGTCCGCGCGGAGATCCCCGAGGACATGAAGCTCCTCTCGGTCTTCACGGACGTCTTCGACTGCTTCTTCCGCTTCCTGGCGGCGACGCTCGCCACGGAGGGCGTCCTCGACGAGGACGGCTTCTGGCGGACGGTCGCGGAGTGCGTGCGCGGCTACGAGCAGTCGAAGCCGGAACTGGCGGACCGGTTCGCCCAGTACGACATGTTCGCGGAGACCTTCGCGCTGTCGGCCCTGAACCGCCTGCAGCTCCGCAACAACAAGCAGATGGTCGACCTGTCCGACCCGTCGGCGGCCCTTCAGCTCGTCGGCGACCTGGTCAACCCGATCGCCCGCTTCGCGTAACCCCCGAACCGATGTGAGCCCCGGCGGAGTACGGTCCTCCGCCGGGGCTCACATCTCTGTGCGCGGGGCTACTCCGCAGGCCAGGGGACCTCGGGGGAGCGGTAGTAGTCGATGCCCAGGGCGTCGAACCGCGGGGCCTGCTCCGCGAGGCGGACCTTGTAGGTGTCCCAGTCGTGGGTGGCCGCCGGCGACCAGCCCAGTTCCGCCAGGCCCGGGAGCCGCGGGAAGGCCATGACGTCCAGGTCGTCCGTGGTGGCCAGGGTCTCCGTCCAGAGCGGGGCCTCGATGCCGCGGACGCTGTCCGCCGGGGCGCCCGCGAGGTAGGCGGACGGGTTCCAGTCGTACGACCTGCGGACCTCGACGTAGCCCGCCCAGGCGAGGCCGAGCTTGGTGTCCTTGGTGTACTTCATGTCGAGGTACGTGCGGTCGGCCGGGGAGAGGACGAGGCCGGCGCCGTTCCGGGCGGCGGCCGCGACCCGCTCCTTCTCCTCCGCGGGGGTGCGGTCGAGGCCCCAGTACTGGACGAGGGCGCCGTCCGCCGGGGTGGTGCCGGTCAGCTGGTGCCAGCCGACGACCTTCTTCCCGTACTTCGCGACGACGGGCTGCACCTTGTCCATGAAGGTCACGTAGTCCGCGTGGCTGGTGGAGTGGGCCTCGTCGCCGCCGATGTGGATGTACCGGCCTGGGGTGAGCGCGGCGATCTCGCGGATCACGTCGTCGACGAAGTCGTACGTGACGGGCTTCGGCACGCACAGGGAGCTGAAGCCGACCTTGGTGCCGGTGTAGAGCGGCGGGGCGACGCCGTCGCAGTTGAGCTCGGCGTAGGAGGCGAGGGCGGCGTTGGTGTGGCCGGGGAGGTCGATCTCGGGGATCACCTCCTGGTAGCGGGAGGCGGCGTAGCGGACGATCTCCTGGTACTGCGCCTTGGTGTAGAAGCCGCCGGGGCCGCCGCCGACCTCGGTGGAGCCGCCGTAGGTGGTGAGCCGGGGCCAGGAGTCGACGGCGATGCGCCACCCCTGGTCGTCGGAGAGGTGCAGGTGGAGGGTGTTGACCTTGTAGAGCGCGAGCTGGTCGATGTACCGCTTCACCTCGTCGACGGTGAAGAAGTGGCGGGAGACGTCGAGCATGGCGCCCCGGTAGGCGTACCGCGGGGTGTCGGTGATCGTGCCGCCGGCGATCTTCCAGGGCCCGTTCTGGACGCTCTTGCGCTCGACGGCGGAGGGCAGCTGCTGGCGCAGGGTCTGGACGCCGCGGAAGAGCCCCGCGGGTTCGCGCGCGGTGAGGGTGACGCCGTCGGGGGCCGAGTGGAGCCGGTAGCCCTCGGCGCCGAGCTCGGTGTCGCCGGGGCTGAGGCGGAGCCGGATGCCGCCGCCGGCGGCCTCGTCGTCGACGACGGGCAGCGGGAAGCCGGTGGCGGGGCGGAGCAGTCCGGCGAGGTAGCGGCCGAGGTCCCGGATCTCGCGGTTCGTGTCGTCCACGCCGATGCGGGTGGTCAGGGTGAGGGTGAAGGGCTCGCCCTGGGGGGTGACGGAGGCGGGTACGGGCACGATGCGGCCGAGCGGGCGGACCTCGGGCTCGGCGGCCGCGGCGTTCTTGCCGTCCGGCGTGCTGTCGGCGGAGGCCTCGCCGCAGCCGACACCGGCGGCGGCGACGAGGAGCAGGGATCCGATCAGGCGCGGAATCCTTCGGCGCTGTGTCACAGGCTGGTCCCCTTCGGGCGTTGGATCAGGCGTTGGACGCGTCTGTCGAGTTCTATAACCGAACCGTCACCATGCGTACCGCCGGGGTATCCACCCGTCAAGGTATGGACCAATCACCCCGGACAGCGGGTCGATCATGACACACCTGCCCGATATCGGGCAGGATTCTTGCGAACGGCGACAGCTACCCCCCAATATTCATGGGTGCTCGAACGCCGCCCGTCGCACGACGACCTCATCGACCACCTGGTCCGCAGCACCGCGCTCCAGCGCGGTGAGGCCGCCCGGGTCGTGCTCGACGTACTGGCGTACTTCGACGAGACGACCGAGGAGTTCGTCCGCCGCCGACACCGCGAACTGCAGTCCGGCGGGGCCGTGAACGCCGAGATCTTCGAACGGATCTCGGCGGAACTGCCCCACCGGGCCGTGGCGCCGCCGGAGCTCTCGCTCCGGCAACTGCGCCGCATCGTCTACGGCTGAGCCACGAACGACCACGGCGGGCACGCTCACCAACCTGGAGGGGTTTCACCTTTATGTGCGGAATTGTCGGTTACATCGGAAAGCGCGACGTCGCCCCGCTGCTCCTCGAGGGCCTGGCACGTCTGGAGTACCGGGGATACGACTCGGCCGGCATGGTCGTCACCAGCCCGAAGGCCTCCGGCCTGAAGATGGTGAAGGCCAAGGGTCGCGTCCGCGACCTGGAGGCCCGCGTCCCCAAGCGCTTCACCGGTACCACCGGCATCGCCCACACCCGCTGGGCCACCCACGGCGCGCCGAGCGACATCAACTCGCACCCGCACATGGACCCCGAGAACAAGGTCGCGGTCGTCCACAACGGCATCGTCGACAACGCCCAGGAGCTCCGCGCCAAGCTGGAGGCCGACGGCGTCGTCTTCGCCTCCGAGACGGACACCGAGGTCATCACCCACCTCATCGCCCGCTCCCAGGCCACCACCCTCGAGGAGAAGGTCCGCGAGGCGCTCAAGGTCATCGAGGGCACCTACGGCATCGCCGTGATGCACGCCGACTTCAACGACCGCATCGTCGTGGCCCGCAACGGCTCGCCGGTCATCCTCGGCATCGGCGAGAAGGAGATGCTCGTCGCCTCCGACGTCGCCGCCCTGATCGCCCACACCCGCCAGGTCGTCACCCTCGACGACGGCGAGATGGCCACCCTGAAGGCCGACGACTTCCGCACGTACACGACCTCGGGCGCGACCACCACCGCCACCCCGGAGACCGTGGAGTGGGAGGCCGCCTCGTACGACATGGGCGGTCACGACACCTTCATGCACAAGGAGATCTCCGAGCAGCCCGACGCGGTCGACCGCGTGCTGCGCGGCCGGATCGACGACCGCTTCTCCACCGTGCACCTGGGCGGTCTGAACCTGGACCCGCGCGAGGCCCGCACCATCCGCCGCATCAAGATCCTCGGCTGCGGCACCTCGTACCACGCCGGCCTCATCGGCGCCGGGCTCATCGAGTCCATGGCCCGCATCCCCGCCGACGCCGAGCCGGCCTCGGAGTTCCGCTACCGCAACCCGGTCGTGGACCCCGACACCCTCTACATCGCCGTCTCCCAGTCCGGCGAGACCTACGACGTGCTCGCCGCCGTCCAGGAGCTGAAGCGCAAGGGCGCCCGCGTCCTCGGCGTGGTCAACGTGGTCGGCTCCGCCATCGCCCGCGAGGCCGACGGCGGCGTGTACGTCCACGCCGGCCCCGAGGTCTGCGTCGTCTCCACCAAGTGCTTCACCAACACGGTCACCGCGTTCGCGCTGCTCGCCCTGCACCTGGGCCGCATCCGCGACCTGTCCGTCACCGACGGCAAGCGGATCATCGAGGGCCTGCGCAAGCTGCCCGCGCAGATCCAGGAGATCCTCGAGACCGAGGACGAGATCAAGAAGATCGCCGCGGAGTACGCCGGCGCCCAGTCGATGATGTTCATCGGCCGCGTCCGGGGCTACCCCGTCGCCCTGGAGGCCTCCCTGAAGCTCAAGGAGATCTCCTACATCCACGCCGAGGCCTACCCGGCCTCCGAGCTGAAGCACGGCCCGCTCGCCCTCATCGAGCCGGCCCTGCCGACGGTCGCGATCGTCCCCGACGACGACCTGCTGGAGAAGAACCGCGCCGCCCTGGAGGAGATCAAGGCCCGCAGCGGCCGCATCCTCGCGGTCGCGCACCAGGAGCAGGCGAAGGCCGACCACACCATCGTCGTGCCGAAGAACGAGGACGAGCTGGACCCGATCCTGATGGGCATCCCGCTCCAGCTCCTCGCCTACCACACGGCGCTCGCCATGGGCCGCGACATCGACAAGCCGCGCAACCTGGCCAAGTCCGTCACGGTCGAGTAGCAGCGGCCTCGGGGCCTGTCCCCCCGAGCCGCGCCGCCGGGCCTGTCCCCCGGAGGTTCGACCGGACACGAAGAGGTCCCCCCGTGCATCCCAGGTGCACGGGGGGACCTCTTCTTTTCCGCTCGTACGGTCAGCCCGTACGTCTCTTCATCCGTCCGGGCCGTCCGTCAGCTCGCCGCGGCCGCGCTGCGGTTCGCCCGGCCCAGCGCGGTCGGCCAGCCGGCCACCGCGGCCGTCGCGCCGTACCAGGCGACCAGACCGGCGACGGCCGCCACCCAGCCGCCCGCCTTCGCCAGCCCGCCGTTGTCGGCGAGCGCCCCTATGCCGAGCAGCAACAGCGCGACGAACAGCAGCCCGTACACGCCCTGTCCGAACAGCCCGCTGCCCGAGGCGGCCAGCGTCAGCGTGAGCGCGAGGAGCGCCCACAGGAGCAGGAAGACGCCCACGGCGTCGGCGGACGCGCCGCCGCCCGCCGCGGTGCCCCAGGTGAACCAGAAGGCGCCGAGCGCCGCGAACGCCGTGCCCTCACCCTTGTCGCCCGCGCGGAGGGCGAGCAGGCCGACGAGGAAGAGCGTCACCCCGCCGACCCAGGTGGCGAGGCCCGCGGCATCCGCTGCCGCGACGTTGTCGATGACACCGGTGCCGCCCAGGCCGAAGGCCAGCAGGGTCAGTCCGAGTGCGAGGTGGCCGAGAGTGGAAGTGGTGTTTCCCGCGGCGACTTCGTTGTCCACGGCGGGCTCCCTTCAAGTGCGCAGGTGTACTGCGTGAGCTCCTGTGTTCCGGTGACGCTTATGTACCCTTCACAAGCACACAATTCACCTGAGGAAGGCCGAAATTATGGCGGGATGACGTCAGTTGGGAAGGCGGCCTGACGGACCGTACGGAGCGGGAGGGGTTCTCGGACGCGCTACGGGATGACGATCACGGGCCGCTGGGCGCGGCGCGCGAGGCGGCCGGCGACCGAGCCGAAGATCCTGCCGACGATCCCGTGCGTGGAGCCGACCACGATCGCGTCGGCCGAGTACTCCCGGCCGACCTCCTCCAGCTCGTGGCAGATGTCGCCACCGCGCTCGACGAGGATCCAGGGCACCTCGGAGAGGTGTTCGGCGCAGGCCAGCTCCAGACCGAGGACCTCGGTCCGGTGATCGGGCACGTCGACGAAGACGGGGGGCTCGCAGCCGGCCCACACCGTGGTGGGCAGCCTGTTGGCCACGTGCACGATGATCAGGCCCGAGCCGGAGCGCCTGGCCATGCCGATGGCGTACGCGAGGGCGCGCTCACTGGACGTGGAGCCGTCGAAGCCGACGACGACACCGTGCCGGAAGGCCGGGTCGCAGGCGTGACGTGGCTGTTCGACCGCGAGGGGGTCGACCGTGGAATCGGCGACGCGCTTGCGGTCCGCGGGTTCGGAGAATTCGTGACCGGCCATCGGTGTCTCGGCGAAGGGAGTCCTCGTGGGAAGGGACGGGGGACGGAAGGGGACGGAGCAACGGGTGGCGGCGGGAGCCGTGTCCGGGAATCATCTTCCCAAGCCCATACCCCCAAGGGTACGGCGACACTCCTCTCCTGCCCAGAGCCCGCCGTGCCGCTCCCGGCGTGCGCCCCGCACTCGCGCGGCGTCCCAGGGAGCATGCACGAGCGGTTCGGGATCTGGCAATGCCGGATGTGCCCTACAGGTGTCCGTACGGGGGCCAAACGGACGTCGCCGAGAGTGACCGGAACGTTCCGTTTCTCGTTGCCACAGGTCCAGCCCACCGTCGCAGGGAGACCGCCCGTGCCCGCACCATCGACCGCCGCCGGCCAGACCTCCACCGCCTCCGCCACCGCCCACGCCGCCGCGCTCGGAGGGCCCCGCGGCCGTCGCCGGACGCCCGTCCTCGGCCCGGCCGCCACCGCCGACCCGGATCCGGGCAGCGGGCGGGGACCGGCGGGGGCGCCCGTGCGGGCCGGGGGCGGGGCGGCCGGCGGGGGGACGGACGGGGCAGCCGGCGGGGGGACGGGCGGGGGAGCCGCGGGGGCCGGCGCGGCCGCCGCGGACCAGGCCGGCGACGTCGTCCGCTGGGCGGTCTTCTGCTGCGTCCTGGTGCCGGTGGTCCTGCTCGTCTACGGCACCTCCCTCGGCGGCGCCGCCGGGACCGCGCTCGGCCTCGTCTCGGTGACGGCGGCCTGCCGGGTCCTGCTGCGCCGCTCGGAGCGGGGGATGCGGAGCGAGGGTGCCCGCGGCAGGCGGCGCGACCCGGACAGGCCCTAGATTTCCGGGGTGCAAACCAGCCCGTAACGGGACGCCGATCGGCCCCGCCCCTCGTGGAGTTGACAGGTTCGTACACGCGAACCCATATGTTTTCAGCCAAGTTCCATCCGTCGGCGAGTCCTTGGCAAAACGGTTGGCCAACCCTGGCGCCAGGACCCGGAAATGCCCCGTACCAAGGGCTCGCACCCCCCGCGTACGGGGGCGTTCGTCGCCCCGCCCCCTCCCCGGGGGGCCTCCCGGCGGAAGAGTTCGCGATCGATCGCTTCACGCCAAGTGGCCTTGTCGACAATCCACCGGATGGAGAACTTGTCACGCCGGCGCCACGGGACGCAGTAGATTCGATCATGGGTACCGAAGACTGGGGTCTCGTGCAAAACCGAGGGGAAACGTGCAGGAGCGACACGACCAGGGAGACGCGAACACCGAGGGGGGCTTAGCGTCATGAGCCAGGACTCCACCGCACCGGAGGCCGCACGGAAGCTGACCGGGCGCCGCCGTCGCGAAGTCGTCGCGGTGCTGCTGTTCAGCGGCGGCCCCATCTTCGAGAGTTCCATCCCGCTCTCCGTGTTCGGCATCGACCGGCAGGACGCCGGAGTGCCCCGCTACCGACTGCTCGTCTGTGCGGGCGAGGACGGACCGCTGCGGACCACCGGTGGACTCGAACTGACCGCGCCGTACGGCCTGGAGGCGATCAGCCGGGCGGGCACCGTCGTCGTCCCGGCCTGGCGGTCGATCACCTCGCCGCCACCGCCGGAGGCGCTCGAAGCGCTGCGCCGCGCCCACGAGGAGGGCGCGCGGATCGTCGGCCTGTGCACCGGTGCGTTCGTCCTCGCCGCGGCCGGCCTGCTCGACGGCCGCCCGGCGACGACGCACTGGATGTACGCGCCGACGCTCGCCAAGCGCTACCCGTCGGTCCATGTGGACCCCCGGGAGCTCTTCGTCGACGACGGGGACGTCCTGACCTCCGCGGGCACGGCGGCCGGAATCGATCTGTGCCTGCACATCGTGCGGACCGACCACGGCACGGAGGCCGCGGGCGCCCTGGCGCGCCGGCTGGTCGTCCCGCCGCGGCGCAGCGGCGGTCAGGAGCGCTACCTCGACAGGTCTTTACCTGAGGAGATCGGCGCCGACCCGCTGGCCGAGGTCGTCGCCTGGGCGCTGGAGCACCTCCACGAGCAGTTCGACGTGGAGACCCTGGCCGCCCGCGCGTACATGTCACGGCGGACCTTCGACCGCCGGTTCCGCTCGCTGACCGGTTCGGCCCCCCTCCAGTGGCTGATCACCCAGCGGGTGCTGCAGGCCCAGCGGCTGCTGGAGACCTCCGACTACTCGGTCGACGAGGTCGCGGGCCGGTGCGGCTTCCGCTCGCCGGTGGCGCTGCGCGGCCACTTCCGGCGGCAGCTCGGCTCCTCGCCGGCCGCCTACCGGGCGGCGTACCGCGCGCGGCGGCCGCAGGGCGACACCGCCACGGCGGTGCTCGACCCGGTCGTGCCCGCCCAGGTCATGGCCGGAATCCGCCGCCCCGGGTCCCCGCTGGACCAGGGGAAGCCGCAGTCCGACGCCTACGCTCCGGGGCGGCCCGCGCTCCCGGGCCAGCGCAGCGCGCCGTAAGGAAAGAGAAGACCGCCGCCGCCACAAGCGGCGCGCCGCAGGAACGACGGGCCCCCGGGGACATCTCCCCCGGGGGCCCGTCGGCGTCGTGCCGGCGGGGCCGCCGGGGCGGGAGCGGCCTCCGGGCGCGGGAGGGAAACGGCGCCGGCTCCCGTATCCGCCCCGGCACGGGACGGCTCGGCCCGCTCCGACAGGGGAAAGAGCCCCTAAGGTGGACGCATGAACGATCGCATGGTGTGGATCGACTGCGAGATGACCGGGCTCTCGCTGACGGACGACGCACTCATCGAGGTGGCCGCACTGGTCACCGACTCGGAACTGAACGTGCTCGGCGACGGGGTGGACATCGTGATCCGCCCGCCGGACAGCGCCCTGGAGACCATGCCGGAGATCGTGCGCCAGATGCACACGGCCTCGGGGCTGCTCGACGCGCTCGCCGACGGCACCACGCTCGCCGACGCGGAGGCCCAGGTCCTCGCGTACATCCGCGAGCACGTCAAGGAACCCGGCAAGGCGCCCCTGTGCGGGAACTCGGTCTCCACGGACCGCGGCTTCCTCGCCCGGGACATGGCCGCCCTGGAGAGCCACCTGCACTACCGGATCGTCGATGTCTCCTCGGTCAAGGAGCTGGCCCGCCGCTGGTACCCGAGGGCGTACTTCAACAGTCCGGAGAAGAACGGCAACCACCGGGCGCTCGCCGACATCCGCGAGTCCATCGCGGAGCTGCGCTACTACCGCGAGGCGGTCTTCGTCCCGCAGCCCGGCCCCGACTCGGAGACCGCGAAGCAGATCGCGGCCCGGCACGTCGTACCGGCCGAATAATCCCCTCCGCGCAGGGCCGCTCGTGCCCGCAGATCAATGTGGGCGCGAGCACCCTCCAGAACCCTGTAGACTTCTTCTCGGCCGGTCGGGGAAACCCTCGGGAAACCGCCGGTCATGGTGGGTATAGCTCAGACGGTAGAGCACCTGGTTGTGGTCCAGGATGTCGCGGGTTCGAGTCCCGTTACTCACCCTTTCAGCTCAGGCCCCGGTTCCTTGCGAACCGGGGCCTGAGTCGTACTCCCGACCGTCATGACCACCAGGAGCCCTCGATGACGTCCCGCTTCCTCAGGCAGGCGGGGGCGTCCGTCCTCGCCCTGGAGATCGGCTACGTCCTCCTCATCCAGCTGGCCATGGTGCTGTTCACGCCGGACACCGCCGAGATCGACCACACCGATCCGAGGAGCTCCGGCGCCGTCCTCCTCTTCCTCGCGGCCGAAGCCGCCGTGGCGGTGGTGATGCTCTGGAGCGCGGCGGTGCTCGGGCTCGACTCCTTCAGGGGCAGGGGCCCCCGCTGGGCCCGGGTCGCGGCGCTCGGCGCGGCGGCGGCCCTGCAGGTGTTCGTCGTCCGGGAGGCCGTGTCCAACGCC
This sequence comes from Streptomyces sp. CB02009, assembly GCF_001905825.1. Lineage (GTDB taxonomy): Bacteria > Actinomycetota > Actinomycetes > Streptomycetales > Streptomycetaceae > Streptomyces. Next base: position 207,990 of record NZ_LIVV01000007.1, on the reverse strand, counting down.
CTGGCACGCGAGGGCGGACCGGACCTCGTCATCAACTGGGTGATGGTGCTGCTCGCCCTGGTCGCCATCGCCGCGTGCGGCCTGGGGCTCCGGGGCGAGTTCGGCAGGGCGCGGCCCGCGACCTGACGGCGCCCTCCACCCCCACTCGTGCGGCTCAGGCCCCGGTTCGTCGCGAACCGGGGCCTGAGCCGTTCCGGCCGGCGCCGCCCTCAGAGGCACGCGCGACACCCCGCCGGGGGACGTGCGACACCCGCAGGGGTCGAACAGGCATCACTGGCTCACCCGTTCGGGTGAGGCGTTGCCCCTCTCCCTCCACCACCCTGTTAGCGTCCCCTTATGTCCACTATCCTCACTATTCGCCCTGTTTGGGCGAGGTGAGGGCGGATGGGAGTCCTCCGTGACAACCCCGAACTCGCCCTCTTCCTCTGCCTCTCGGCCGGCTATCTCGTCGGCAAGCTCCGGGTCGGCCCCATCACGCTCGGCGGCATCTGCGGAACCCTGATCGTCTCGCTGCTCGTCGGCGCCTGGACGAAGCTCACCATCTCCGACGACGTGAAGACGATCTTCTTCGCGCTCTTCATCTTCTCGCTCGGCTACATGGCCGGCCCCCAGTTCTTCGCGAACCTCAACAAGAAGAGCCTGCGGTACTTCGCCCTCTGCCTGATCGAGGTCGTCTGCGTCGTCGGCATCGCGCTCGGCCTCGCCGAGGCCTTCGACCTGGACGTCGGCACCGCCGCGGGCATCCTCGCCGGGGCCGCCACCGAGTCGGCGGTCGTCGGTACGGCCACCGAGGCCATCGGCAACCTGTCCGACCTGACGCAGGAGCAGATCACCCAGTACCAGGGCCATGTCGCCACCGCGTACACCGTCTGCTACCTCTTCGGCCTCATCACCATCGTCATCTACACCAGCCAGATCATGCCGATGATGATGCGGATCAACCTCCGCGACGCCTGCCGCGAGCTGTGGGAGAAGATGCGCGGCTCGGGCGGCGGCCTGGAGGACGACGAGCGCGAGGCGCTGCCCGGCATGGTCGGCCGGACGTTCCTGGTCACCCAGGCGGACGGCGCCAGGGTCGGCGATCTGGAGCGCTCGCTCGGCGGCCGGGTCACCGTCGAGGCGGTGAAGCGGGGCAGCAAGGTCCTCACCCCTCCCCCGCCCGACTTCGAGCTGACCCTCTCCGACCTCGTGCTCACCGTCGGACGGCGGGCCAACATCATCGAGGCGGGCCGGGTCATCGGCCCCGAGACCCCGGCCGTCCCCGGCCTGGACACCCCGCTCGCCACCACCCAGATCTCGCTGACCGACAAAAACGCGGCCGGCAAGTCCCTGGACACCCTGTCCAAGGAGCACCCGGAGTTCTCCTCCGGCGGGGTGTACGTGACGGACGTGCTCCGCAACGACCAGCACCTGCCCGCGACCCCCGAGACCGTGGTGGCCCGGGGCGACGTCCTCACCCTGGTCGGCGCCCGCGCGGGCCTCGGCAAGCTGGCGTCCAAGGTCGGCGCGGTCGTCAAGAACGACGCCACCGACTTCATCTACCTGGGTCTCGGCATCGTCTGCGGCTCGCTCCTCGGCCAGGTCGTGGTCACGTTCGGCGACGTCCCCATGTCGCTCGGCACCGGTGGCGGCTGTCTGATCTCCGGCCTGCTCTTCGGCTGGTTCCGGTCCCGGATGCAGACCTTCGGCGCGTTCCCCCCGCAGGCCGCCGCCACCCTCAAGGACATGGGCCTGGCGATCTTCATCGCGTGCACGGGCCTGGTGTCGGGCCCGCAGGCCTGGCCGCTGCTCAAGGAGTACGGGGCGCTGCTGCCGTTCGCCGGGATCGCGATGGTCCTGATCCCCGCGACGATCTCGCTGTTCGTCGGCCGCAAGCTCCTGAACATCGAGAAACCGCTGCTCATCGGCGCGATCGCCGGCCAGCAGTGCTCGACCCCGGCCATCACCTCGGTGACCCAGGTCGCCCAGAGCTCGGTCCCGATGCTCGGCTACACCATCACGTACACGCTCTCGAACTTCCTGCTTCCGCTGACCGGCCCGCTGCTCGTCGGCATCCTCGGAGCGTGAGGGGCACCCATGATCGACTTCCTCAACCGGAACATCTTCCAGCCCCACCCCGAGCTGCTCGTCTTCATCACCGTCGCGATCGGCTTCCTCTTCGGCAAGCTCCGCTACAAGGCGATCGCGCTCGGCGCCGTCACCGGCTGCCTGGTGGCCGGCCTGCTGCTCGGGGCGCAGTTCAAGGTCACGATCGACGGCACGGTGAAGAACCTCTTCTTCACGATGTTCCTCTTCGCCCTCGGCTACAAGGTCGGCCCCCAGTTCTTCCGCGGCCTGAAGAAGGACGGCATGCCGCAGGTCGTCAACGCCGTCGTCGTCTGTGTGACGGGACTCCTGGTCTCCTGGGGCTTCGCCGTGATGCTCGGCTACGGCCCCGGGCTCTCCGCCGGCCTGCTGGGCGGCGCGCTCACCCAGTCCGCGGTCATCGGTGTCGCCCAGGACGCCATCGGCAACCTGCCCGGGCTCTCCGCCGAACAGATGAAGACCGAGGAGAACCTGGTCGCGATCGGCTACGCCGTCACCTACCCGCTCGGCACCATCCTCTGCGCGATGCTCCTCGCCAACGTCCTGCCCAAGCTGTACAAGCGGGACCTGGCCGAGGAGTCCGCCCGGATCGCCAAGGAGCTCGACGCCCCGGGCGACGACCCCGACCTGGCCGAGGGCTACTACGAGGTCGTCCTCCGCGCGTACCGGATGGACCGCTCGCCGCTGGCCGGCCGGACCATCGACGACTTCGAGAACCAGCAGAAGGAGCTCGGGCGCCGCATCTACATCACCCGGGTCCGGCGCGAGGGGCTGATCCTCGCCCACGACCAGGGGACGGTGCTGCGCCCCGGCGACGTGGTCGCCGTCAGCGCCCTGCGCGGGGCCCTCGTCGACTTCGACCCCCGCGCCCACATCGGTCCCGAGACCGACGACGTGGAACTGCTCGGCTACCAGACGGAGACCCTGCACGTCGTCGCCTCGGAGAAGGCGCAGCTCGGGAAGTCGATCGCCGACCTGCGGCGCGAGCCCTTCATGGTCGGCGTCTACATCGACAAGATCTACCGCTCGGGCGCGGAGTTCCCGTACCGGCTCTCCACGACGCTGGAACGCGGCGACACGGTGATCCTCACCGGGCCGAAGCGCCTGGTGGACCCGGCGGGCAGGGCGATCGGCACACCCGTGCCGACCTCCTTCGCCACCGACATGCTCTGGGTCGGCCTCGGCATCTTCCTCGGCGGGTGCATCGGCATCCCGGCGCTGACCGTGTCGGGCGTGCCGGTCTCCCTGTCCACCTCGGGCGGCGCGCTGATCATGGGCCTGGTCTTCGGCTGGATCCGCGGCAAGTACCCGACGTACGGCAATGTGCCGCCCGGCGCCCAGTGGTTCATGGACACCCTCGGCCTCTGCCTCTTCATCGCGGTCGTCGGCATCAACGCCGGCCCCAGTTTCACCAGCGGCCTCTCGACGGCCGGCTGGGGGCTGCTCGTCTGGGGCGCGGTGGCGACGGTGGTCCCGCTGCTCGTGGGCTTCGGCGTCGGGCACTACATCCAGAAGATCCGCTTCCCGGTCCTGATGGGCGTCCTGGCCGGCGGCCAGACGACGACCGCGGCGATCGGCGCGATCAACGAGCAGTCCAGGTCCCAGATCCCCACTCTCGGCTACACGATCCCCTACGCGGTGGGCAACGTCCTGCTGACCATCTGGGGCGCCGTGATCGTCATCCTCACCCACTGAGCCGACCGCCCCCCCTCCCGTACGTAAGGAAGCCACCGTGCCCAGGACCACCTTCACCCGCGAGGAGATCAAGTCCTTCGCGCAGCTCTCGCCGTTCGAGCTGAAGGACAAGTTCATCCAGCTCGCGCAGGCCGCGCAGGCCGACAAGCCCGGCCAGAAGGAGAAGTCGCAGGCCCAGATGCTCAACGCGGGCCGCGGCAACCCGAACTGGGTCGCCACCGGCCCCCGCGAGGCCTTCTTCGCCCTCGGCTACTTCGCGCTCTCCGAGTCCCGCCGGGTCTGGACCGCCGACAACCTCGGCGGCATGCCCGAACTCCGGGGCTCCGGAGACCGCTTCGACGCCTTCGTGCGGCAGCACCCGGACCTGCCCGGGATCGAGCTGCTGCAGAGCTGTGTGGAGTACGCGATCGAGCGCTTCGGCTTCGGCAAGGACGCGTTCGTGCACGAGCTGACCGACAGCACGATCGGCGACAACTACCCCGTACCGGACCGGATGCTGCCGCACGCCGAGCAGATCGTCCGCGGCTACCTCGACGACGAGATGTTCGGCAAGCGGCCGCCCGCCGGGACCACGTCGCTCTTCGCGACGGAGGGCGGCACGGCCGCCATGTGCTACATCTTCGACTCCCTGATGAAGAACGGGATCCTGCGGAAGGGCGACCGGATCGCCCTGATGGTGCCGGTCTTCACCCCGTACATCGAGATCCCCGAGCTCGATACGTACGACTTCGACGTCGTGACGGTCAACGCGAGCCTCTTCACCGAGACCGGCGTCCGCGAGTGGCGCTACCCGGCCGAGGAGGTCGCCAAGCTCGCCGACCCCTCGGTGAAGATGGTCTGCCTCGTGAACCCCTCGAACCCGCCGTCGCTCGCGCTGAGCGAGCGGGTCGCGAGCCAGATCCAGGACATCGTCGCCACCACCAACCCGAACCTGCTGATCGTCACGGACGACGTGTACGGCACCTTCGTCGAGGGCTTCCGCTCGATCGCCGCCGACCTGCCCCGCAACACGCTCCTCGTGTACTCGTACTCCAAGCACTACGGCTGCACCGGCCACCGGCTCGGCGTCATCGCCCTCCACGACGACAACGTCGTCGACGAGATGCTGGCGAACCTGCCGCGGGACGAGAAGGAGCTCCTGGACAAGCGGTACGGGACGCTGTCCCTGGAGCCGGCGAACATCCGGTTCATCGACCGCCTGGTCGCCGACTCCCGCCAGGTCGCCCTCAACCACACGGCGGGCCTCTCGCTCCCCCAGCAGGTCATGATGTCGCTGTTCTCGCTCTTCGACCTGCTGCCCGAGGGCCAGGCCTACAAGGAGAAGATCCGCGGCATCGTGCGCCAGCGCCTCGACCTGCTCCTCGAGGGCGCCCAGATGAAGATCGCCGAGGACGTGAAGCGGGCCGGCTACTACATCGAGCTCGATCTGCTCGCCGAGGCCGAGCGGGTGCACGGGAAGGACTTCGCGGACTTCCTGGAGAAGGAGTACGAGCCGGTCGACCCGCTGTTCCGGCTCGCCGAGCAGACCGGTGTCGTCCTCCTCAACGGCGGCGGGTTCGACGGCCCCGAGTGGTCGGTCCGGGTGTCCCTCGCCAACCTCGACGACCTGGACTACCTGAAGATCGGCCACCATCTGCGGGCGATCTTCAACGACTACGCCGAGGAGTGGAAGGCCGCCCGGGCCTGACGGCAACGGACGGCTCCGGACGGCTCCGGACGGCTCCGGACGGCTCCGGACGGCTCCGGACACAGGGGTGCGCGCCCCGGCCGGGAGGTGGGGTGTCTCCGGCCGGGGCGCGCGGTGTGGGGGGCGCGATGGCTCCTGGGGGGGGACCGACTGGTCCGGGGGGGGCGGACCGACTGGTCTGTGGGGGCGGACCGACTGGTCTGTGGGGGCGGCTACTTGTAGGCGGCGAAGGCCTTCGTGAACGCCAGCGGCTGCTGGAGGATCGAGGAGCAGGTGGCGTCGGCGCGGTTCACGGCGCCGTCCGGGCACTGCTTGTCCCGGGTCGAGGACCACATCGAGAGCCAGCCGATGCCCTTGGACTTCGCGAAGTCGACGAGCTGGGTGGCGTCGTCGACCCTGAAGACCTCGCTCACGACGTCGTTGACGCCGATCATCGGGGTGACCGCGACGGCCTTCCAGGCGGCCGCGTCGGAGAGCCCGAGGACGCCCTTGATCTGCGCCTGGGTCGCGGTCGCGGCCTGGACGGCGTACGTGCCCATGTCGGCGCTGTAGGCCGGCCCGTAGTCCATCGCCATGATGTTGACGGCGTCGACGCGGACCCCGTTGCGCTTGGCGTCGGCGAGCAGGTCGACGCCCGGCTGGGTGAGGCCCTCGGGCATGACGGGCAGGGTGAAGGAGACGTTCAGGCCGGGGTGGGACTTCTGCAGCTGGGCGATCGCCTGCGAGCGGCGGGTGTTGGCCGCGGTGTCGGGCAGGGCCGCGCCCTCGACGTCGAAGTCGACCTTGGTCAGCTTGTACTGGTCGACGACCTTGCCGTACGCGGCGGCCAGCGCCGAGGACGAGGAGCAGTTCAGGGCCAGCTCGTGCCCGGCGGCGCCGCCGAAGGAGACCCGGACGTCGCCGCCCTTGGCACGCAGGGCGCCGATCTGGGCGGCGACCCTGTCGTTCGCCAGGTCGGTGACCCCGCCCCAGAGCGGGGCGCAGGAGCCGCCGGAGGTGATGAAGGCGAGGTTGAACTCCTTCACGCCGGTGGCGTCGGCGGTGGCGAGGAGGTCGTAGGCCGGGTAGAGCGAGGTGTCGACGTACGGGGCGAACCGGGCGGCGGCGACGGGCCCGCCGGTCGCGGTCGCCGTGGGGGTGGGGGTCGGCGTGGGGGTGGCCGTGGGCTTCGGGGGCGCCGTGGTGGTGGGGGTGGCGGTCGGCCTGGGGCTCGTGGTGGCGGTGGCGGTCGGCTTCGGGGTCGCGGTGGGGGTGGGGGCGGTCGTGGTGGGGCGGCCGCTGGGGGTGGGGGCGGTGCCTCCGGCGGAGCAGGCCGCCTTGTTGATCCGGCAGCCGGCGGGGTCGCCGGCCTGTCCGGCGGCGGAGGTGACGAAGCCGACGGTGACCGACTGGCCGGGCGCGAGCTGCTTGTTCCAGCCGGCGGGCTTCACGGTGACGTGGCTGCCGGAGACGGTGTGCTCGCCGTTCCAGAGGGAGCCGATGGTCGTGCCGGCCGGCAGGTCGAACTCCAGGGTCCAGTCGGACTGGGCGGCGGAGGTCTCGTTGGTGACGACGTACTGCCCGGTGTAGCCGCCGGTCCACGAGCTGGTCCTGGTGTACGCGGCGCCGACGGCGGCGGCCTGGGCCGTACCGGTGAGCGCGAACGCGGCACCGCCGACGACCGCGGCCGCGACGAGCGCTCCGACGGCCTTGGTCCTGGTGCTCGCCCTGCGCCGGTGCGAACTGGTGCCCATCGCGTGCCTGCCTCTGCGTGCTGGGGGGTGGGGAAGGGGTGCGGCAGCACGCTAGCGACCGGGAAACGGACAAACCGGCGTCCGTGGACGCGCGTGGGGATCCTTAGGCTCCGCTTAAGGAAGGCATCGGAGCCAGGAAAGGTTGAGGGGCCGACGCCGGTCTGGGGAGGGGCCGTGGGGGTGGCGGTGGCGGTGGCGGTGGCGGTGGGGATGTCGTCAGTGCTCGGCGGCCCTGCGGGTGCCGGTGCCGCCGCGCCGCCGCCGGGCCGGGCGGTGGCCGCGGCGGCCGGTCGCGCCGCCCGTGCCACGCCCGTCGAGGCCGATCCAGATCCGGACCTCCGTACCGCCGAGCACCGAGTGCCCGATGCGGACGTCGCCGCCGGTGGTCTCCGCCATCCGCCGGACGATGTCCAGGCCGAGGCCCGTGGAGCCGTCCCTGGCCCCGCTGTTGCCGCGGGCGAGGGCGGCCGCCGGGTCCTCGATGCCGGGGCCCGCGTCGGAGACGAGGACGATGACGGCATCCTCGCCGTTGTGGACGTCGATCGAGAAGGCCGTGCCCTCGGGGGTGTGCCGGAAGACGTTGCCGAGCAGCGCGTCGAGCGCGGCGACGAGTTCGGGGCGGGCGACCGGGATGCGGACCGGGCGCTCGACGCCCGCGACGCGGACCCGGCGCCCCTCGTCCTCGGCGAGCGCCGACCAGAACTCCATCCGCTCACGCACCACTTCGGCGGCGTCGCAGCCCGCGCCGGGCCCGGTCGCCTGGGTCTGCGGCTTCGCGTCCCGGGCGGTCCTGATGATGATGTCGACCTCGCGCTCCAGCTGCTCGACGGCCGCGCGGGTCTGCTCGGCGGCCGGACCCGAGCCCAGCGAGGCCGCGTTGAGCCGGAGCACGGTGAGCGGGGTGCGCAGCCGGTGGGAGAGGTCGGCGGCCAGCTCCCGCTCGTTGGCGAGGAGTTGGACGACCTGGTCGGCCATCGAGTTGAACGCGACGGCGGCCGACTTCAGTTCGGGCGGCCCCTCCTCGGGAACGCGGGCGCCGAGCCTGCCCTCGCCGAGGTCGTGGGCGGCGCCCGCGAGCCGCTGCGCGGGCTGGACCATCCGGACGCCGAGCCGGTCGGCGACGGCGACGGAGCCGACGATCAGGGCGATGCCGACCCCGGCGAGGACCAGCCAGGAGGTGGCGACGCCGTTGGACACCTCGCCCTCGGCGACGAAGAGTTCGACGACGGCGACCTCGCCGCTGCTGAGCGCGGTGGGCTGGAGCAGCGCGAAGCCGCCCGGCACCTCGGCGATGGACGCCCGGCCGAGCCGGCGGGTGGCGGCCAGCTCCTCCTCGCCGGCCCGCCGGGTGCCGATCTCCAGGCCCGTACCGCCGGGTTCGGTGGCCGGCACATGGACGGCGAGCCGCCCGGCGGCGCCGTCCTCGGTGGTGGCGACGGCCTTGTCGAGCTCCTCGCGGTCGGTGGTGATGGCGAGCACGGGGGCGAGGCCGGCGGCCCGCCGTTCGGCGTTGGAGAACGCCCGGTCGCGGGCCATCTCCTTGACGACGAGCCCGAGGGGTACGGCGAAGGCGACGACGACCATGGCGGTGACGGCGAGCGACACCTTGACGAGCGCCCATCTCACGGCTGCGGCTCCCGGGGCGGCTCCAGCTTCACGCCGACTCCGCGCAGGGTGTGCAGATAGCGGGGCCGGGCGGCCGTCTCGCCCAGTTTCCGCCGCAGCCAGGACAGATGGACGTCGATGGTCTGGTCGTCCCCGTACGACTGCTGCCACACCTCGGCGAGCAGCTCCTTGCGCGGGACGACGACGCCGGGCCGCCCGGCGAGGAAGGCGAGCAGGTCGAACTCCCGCCGGGTCAGGTCCAGGGGCGCCCCGTCGAGTTCCGCCTGCCGGCGCAGCGGGTCGACGGTGAGCCCGCCGACCCGGATCACCCGCGGCGGCGGCGCCTCGCCCGCGCCGGACCGGGCCCGGCGCAGGACGGCGGCCATCCGGGCCGAGAGGTGGTCGACCGAGAACGGCTTCACGAGGTAGTCGTCGGCGCCCGCGTGGAGGAGCCGTACGATCTCCGCCTCGTCGTCCCGGGCGGTCGCGATGATCACCGGTACGTCGGTGATCCCGCGGAGCATCTTGAGCGCCTCCGACCCGTCCAGATCGGGCAGTCCGAGGTCCAGGATGACCACGTCGAACCGGAAATGGGCGACCTCGCGCAGCGCCTCCAGAGCCGTACCGACGCTCCGTACCGTGTGGGACGCCTCGGAGAGCCGGCGGATGAGGGCGGAGCGCACGAACTGGTCGTCCTCGACCACGAGCACACTTGCCATGGGCGGCACCGTACGCCATTCGGGGGAACGGGAGGCAAGGAGCACCCTGCGGTGAGGGCGGGGACCACGTGGTGCAGTATGGCCCCGATGCGAAGAGGACTCGTGCACGCCCTGGCCTGGTCGCTCGCCACCGGCGCGGCGGTCACGCTCTCCTGGTGGGGAGTGCACACGGTCATGTCCGGAACGGTCTACGACCCCCCGCGCGCGCTGCCCCTGCCGGCCGGCGGCACCGGTGAGGCGGACCCGGACGGGAACGATCCGCTGTCCTCCTCGACCCAGCGGCCCGAGACCGTCGAGCCCACGGCCGCCGTCACGAGGATGCCGACGCCGAGCAGCGGCCGTTCGACCGCGGCCGCCCCGTCGTCCACCCCGTCCACGGCCCCCTCGCGGACGGCGAGTCCGACGACGCAGGCGCCGCCCGTCACCGCGCCGCCGGCCGAATCGGACGTGAAGACCTACACGGTGGACGGCGGCCGGGTCACCTTCGACCTGGGCGAGAACTCGGCCGAGCTGGTCTCGGCGATCCCCGCCTCCGGCTGGCAGATGCAGGTGTGGAAGCAGACGACCTGGATCCGGGTCACGTTCACGGCGAACGGCCGCGAGCTGTCCGTCTTCTGCGTCTGGCACGACACCGCGCCCCGCGTGGAGATCGACGACCGCGCGGTCTGACCCGGCGCCCCGGGCGACCGGCGGGTCAGCGGAAGACGGACGCGGGCGGTACGGGTGAGGGCTTGGCGCTCGCGTCGGTGACCGGCACCGCTCCCCCGGCGAAGTCGGCGAGGGCCCGGCCGTGTTCGACCCGGCCCGGGTGCGGGTCGGTGGCGACCCGGCGGGTCAGCTCCGCCACCGGCAGCTCCCGCTCGGAGGCCAGCAGCACCGCGTTGCCGAAGCGGCGGCCGCGCAGCACCGTCGGGTCGGCCGCCAGGGCGAGCTCGGGGAAGACGGCCGCGGCGGTGGCGATCTGGCCGCGGAGGTGCGTCAGCGGCGGGCCGTCGGCCAGGTTCGCGGCGTACCAGCCGCCGGGGCGCAGCACCCGCCGCACCTCGCCGAGGAACTCGGTGCTGGTCAGATGCGCGGGGGTGCGGGCCCCGCTGAACACGTCGGCGATGACGAGGTCGGCCCAGCCGTCCTGGACCTTGGCGAGCCCGGCGCGGGCGTCGGTGGAGCGGACCCGGATCCGGGCCCCCGCGTCGAGCGGCAGCTCCCGGCGGACGAGCTGCACGAGGAGCCCGTCGACCTCCACGATCTGCTGCGTGGAGCGGGGCCGGGTCGCGGCGACGTACCGGGCGAGGGTGAAGGCGCCGCCGCCGAGGTGGACGACCTGGAGGGGCCGGTTCGGCGGGGCGACGAGGTCGGCGATGTGGCCGAGGCGCCGCTGGTACTCGAAGCCGAGGTGGGCCGGGTCGTCGAGGTCCACATGGGACTGCGGGGCGCCGTCGATGAGGAGGGTCCAGGCGCGGGGGCGCTCCCGGTCGGGTATGAGTTCGGCGAGCCCGCCGTCGACGGTCTCGACGACGGAGGCGGCGGACGCCGCCCGGTCGCGCTGCTTGTTCCTGGCCACGGGCCCATTATCGGCGCTTTCGCCCCGGCCCCGCCCGACGGCCCCGTCCGACGGCCCCGGGAGCGCGGCGCCGCGGCCCGCGCGACCGCCGTCAGTGACAGCCGTCGGCCGCCTCGATGAGCCGGGCCGCCTCGCCGAGCGCCTGGCGCAGGACGACGGGATCGGTGACGGGGTCGGTGTCGCCGGGGGGCAGCAGCCAGCCGGCGGGGCGGGGCGCGTCCCCGGCCGGCTCGGGCAGCTCCGGCAGCTCGGGGAGGCGCAGGCCGCGGCCCGAGGTCCGGGTGCACGCGCTGCCGGGCATGTCCCACCCGGCGGCCGTGCCGGGCGGGACGAGGAAGCCGAGGGTGTCGCAGGCGCCGTCGTGGACGACGGGGCCGACGGCGGGGCCCGCTCCGCGCCGCAGGATGTCGACGGCCTCGAGACCCTGCCGGACCGGCACGGTCACCAGGTCCCAGGGCTCGGCGGGCTGCTGGGCGGCGGCCGGAACCGGACCGCGGTCCTGGGGGGTGGCCAGGGACGCGCGGGCGTCCGGGGCGGGCACGTGGCGCGTGGCCGACTGGGAACCGATCTCCGACATGGGACCCCTCCTCGCTCCTGAGGAGACACGTTCCGTCTCTCCCTTACGGTTCAACGCCCGTGCGCGTCAACGGCTACGGCGCCATGCCGCCGCAAAGGATGGCAGTTCATGGCAGATCACAGGCGAGATATCCGATTTGTAGCCAAACGCTGTGTAGGCATCCGGTCACAGCAGGTACGTTCTTGCCGCCGGACCACCCGGCAGCACAGGAGAGGGCTCGGCCATGGCGATGTCACGGGCAGTTCCCAATCTCGCCTTCCGCCGGCTCCGCGGGCAGCACTCGCCGGCGGAGTTCGCCGCGGCGGTCCGCCGGGCGGCGCGGGAGATCGGCGAACAGGTCGCGTGCGACGCCCGCTACATCGGGCGCGTGGAGGCAGGCGAGATCCGCTGCCCCAACTACGCGTACGAGCGGGTCTTCCTGCACATGTTCCCCGGTCTGGGCCTCTCCGACCTGGGCTTCTCCGCGCGGGAGACGGTGCGCGGCCGGCGGCAGCCGGTCGCGGCCGGGGCTCCGCCTCCCGCGGCACTCCCGACCCGGAACGATGAGGAGAGCGACGTGCTGCGTCGCGCATTCATGACGAGCGGCTCCGCCACCCTGGCGGCCGCCTCGCTGGGACTCGGCGGCCCCGCCGTCGCGATCCCCGCCCCCCGCGGCACCCACCGGATCGGCGACGCCGAGGTCCGGGCCGTCGAGGACGCCGTCCGGCAGATCCGTCTGCTCGACGACCGGCACGGCGCCGACGGGCTCTACAAGGTCGCCGCCCACCCGCTCCGGGCCGCGTACGCGCTGCTCGACACGGGCACCATGACCCGCCGCTCCACCGAGGACCGGCTGCACGCGGGCGCGGGCGAGCTCTCCCTCTCGGTGGGCTGGCTGGCCCACGACTCGGGCCGCCACGACGACGCCCGCTCCCACTACGCCGAGGCCCTCGCCACCGCGCGCGTGTCGGGGAACGCGGCCCTGGAGGCGCACGCCTTCTGCAACACGTCCTTCCTCGCCCGCGACACCGGGCGGTACCGGGAGGCGGTGCGGGCGGCGCAGGCGGGCCTGCGGGCCGCCCAGGCGCTGGACTCGGCCCGGCTGCTGTCGCTGCTCTCGCTGCGGGAGGCCGCCGCGTGGGCCGGCCTCGGCGACCGGTCGGCCTGCGAGCAGGCGCTCGGCCGCGCGCACGGCTTCTTCGACCGGGGCCCGGCGGACGACGACCCCGAGTGGATGTCGTTCTTCGGGGAGCCGGAGCGGGAGGCCCTGGAGGCCCAGTGCTGGTCGGCCCTGGGCGACTGGGGCCGGGCGGCCCGGCACTCCCACCGGGCCGCCGTCCTGCAGAACCCGCACTTCGCGCGGAACCTGGCGCTCTACCGCGCCCACCTCGCCAAGAACCTGGCGCACGCGGGCCGCCCCGACGAGGCCGCGGCGGAGGCGAAGCGGGTGGTGGACTCCCTGGAGGGCATCGCGTCCGCCCGGATCCGCGGGATGCTCGTCGACACCCGCCGGGCCCTCGCCGCGTACTGACCGGCGGCCGGCGGCTACTGCTCCAGGTGCCCGGTGTCGTTCCAGCGCTCGATCGCGGGGGCGCCGTACGCCCAGCCCAGGACGGACAGGCTCGTCGGGTCGAGGCGGATGCGGGAGGCGAAGGAGACGTCCTCGCCGAGCCAGCGGGCGCCGATCGACCGCAGGATGTGGCCGTGGGCGAAGACCAGCACGTCGCGGTCGGCCGAGCGGGCCCAGTTCACGACCTCGTCGGCCCGGTCCGACAGCTGCGCCAGGGTCTCGCCGTCCGGCACCGCGTCGCGCCAGATGAACCAGCCCGGCCTGATGTCCTGGATCTGCGGCGGGGTCAGCCCCTCGTACGCCCCGTAGTCCCACTCCATCAGCGCGTCCCAGGGCTCCGCCCGCTCACCGAGACCGGCGATCTCGCAGGTCTCGCTCGCGCGGACCAGGGGGCTCGTGCGCACCTCCACGCCGGGCAGTCCCTGCCAGGGGCCGCGGTGCAGGCGCTCGCCCAGGAGCTTCGCGCCGCGCCGCCCCTCGTCGAGCAGCGGGATGTCGGTCCTGCCGGTGTGCCGGCCGAGAAGTGACCACTCGGTCTGGCCGTGCCGGGCGAGCAGGATGCGCGGTGCCATGGGAAGGATCTCCAGGGGTTCACGGTGCGGACGTGCCTCCGTCCATCATCGCCCACGTGGATTCGGGGTGACCTCCGGGCAACCCCCGGGCGGCCTCCGGCGTCCCCTCCCCCGGGGCGATCACCGGTTGGGGGGACCTTCTCGTATGCGCAAGCCACGCTGGTGGGCCGAATCGGCGCTGATAGCGGTCGTGTACGCGGCCTATTCGGGCGGGCGGCTGCTCGTCCGGGGCGGCGAGGCCCAGGCCGTCGAGCACGGCCTCGCCATCCTGCGTCTGGAACGGCTCCTCGGGATCGACGCCGAGCACCCCCTGAACCGGCTGTTCACGGACGTGCCCGCGCTCGGGATACCGGCGGACTTCGCGTACGCCTCGCTGCACTACCTCGTCACCCCGGCGGTCCTGGTCTGGCTCTTCCGCCGCCGGCCCGCCCACTACCGGGCCGCCCGCACCTGGCTGATGCTCTCCACCCTGCTGGGCCTGGTCGGCTTCACCCTGCTGCCCACCTGCCCGCCCCGGCTGCTCGACCCGGCGTACGGCTTCACCGACACCATGGCGCACTTCAGCGCGTACGGCTGGTGGGGCGGCGAGGCCAGCGCGCCGCGCGGCCTCGGCGGCCTCACCAACCAGTACGCGGCGATGCCCAGCCTGCACGTCGGCTGGGCGCTGTGGTGCGGGGTGATGCTCTGGCGGTACGGGCGGACCCCCGTCACGAGGGCGCTGGGGCTCGCGTATCCGCTGGTCACGACGGTGGTCGTGATGGGGACCGCCAACCACTACCTGCTCGACGCGGTCGCCGGCGCGGCCGTGATGGGGGCGGGTCTGCTCCTCACCCCGCCCGTGCTGCGGCTCGCCCGGCGCCTGCGCGGGACGGCGGAAGCGCCCCCGGTTGTCAGTGGCGGATGCGAGACTTCCACGGGTGAGCGCATCCCCGGACAGCGGTCTGTCCCGACCTCCGCAGACGACACGTCGACAGCGGCTCGCTGAGCTGCGCGGACCGGCCACCCCACCGCGTCCGCTGGACGCGCGGGCCCTCGCGGCGCTGGCCGCCAACCCCGGATGCCGGCGCCGGGCCCTGCTCGACGGCGCGGGGGTCGACAAGTCCGCGCTGGCCGCGAAGCTCGGCTCGCCCGCCCCGTTCGGGCAGTCCCAGTTCGCGATCGTGCGGGGCAACTCCTTCGAGGCGAAGGTCAAGGCGGACGGCGGCCGCGAGCTGCTGCGCCTGATCGGCGTCGAGGATCCGGGGACGGTGTCCGTGCCCGAGCTCTCGGCCGCGGGGCCCGAGGGGCGGGTGGCGCGCACGGCCCTCGCCCTGCGGGAGGCGACCGCGGCGGGGACCTGGACGCTGCTCGACCATCCGCTGCTCGCCCTGGAGGTCGCCGGTTCGCCGGTGTACCTGGAGCCGGACGCGGTGGTGGTCCGGCCCGACGGCGGGTGGACGGTCGTGGAGATCAAGTCCTTCCCGATGGTCGACGGCGCGGCGGACGCGTCGAAGGTCGGCGCGGCGGCCCGGCAGGCCGCCGTGTACGTGCTCGCGCTCGAACGGGTGGCGGCGGCGACCGAGGGCGCCCGGGTCGCCCAGTCGGTGCTCCTCGTCTGCCCGAAGGACTTCTCCAACCTGCCGACCGCCTCGGTCGTCGACGTGCGCAAGCAGCGGTCCGTCACCCGGCGCCAGCTGGACCGGCTGACCCGGATCGACGAGATCGCGGCGGCCCTGCCGGAGGGGGTCGGCTTCGATGTGGCGGAGCGCTCGGCCGAGGAGCTGACGGCGGCCGTGGAATCCGTGCCCCATCAGTACGCGCCGGAGTGCCTGGCCGCCTGCGAGCTGGCCTTCCACTGCCGGTCGCGGACGCGGCAGGCGGACGCGGTGGAGACCCTGGGCCGTTCGGTACGGGGTGAGCTGGGCGGCCTGACGACGGTCGGCGCGGTCCTCGCGGCGGCGCGGGGCGAGGAGGGCGACCCGGCGGACCCGGCGGTGGCGGCCCTGCGCAGAGCGCGCGCGCTCCGCGAGGAAGCGCTGTCGGGAGCGGGGGCGCGGGCATGTCGCTGATCTCCACCCTGGCCCGTATGGAGGCCGTCGAGTCCGGCCGGGCGCAGCCCCTGGCGACCGTCCGGCACCGGCGGCTCTCCGAGCGGCCGCTCGTCCTGGTGCCGCTGACCACGGCCGGCGAGGCGGGCGCCCCGCTGGGCGCGCTCGTCGGCACCGACCCGGAGGAGCCGCGGCTCCTGGTGGTGGCCCAGCCCCGGGACCGGGACCTGCGGTTCGCGTTCCTCGCCGATCTGGCCGAGGAGGTCCTGCCGTACATCGACTCCTTCACGGCGGCCGTCGAGGCGGCGGAGAAGAGCGAGGTCGATCCCGAGACCGGCAAGAAGGTGAAGGTCGAGGTCGAGCTGTGCGCGGACGCGCCGCAGCTGATCGTGCCGAGCCGGGCGGGCATCGAGTACGTACGGCTCCTCGGGCGGTCGACGCGGTTCCGGCGGACGGCCGAGCAGGACCCGGAGACGCCGTTCCCGGCGCCGCCGCGCGTCCCGCTCCTCGGCCGCTGGCTGACGCACCTCGGCGACCGGGCCCGGGTGCCGGGCTCCTCGCTGCTGCTGTCGGCGACCGATCTCCTCAACCGCCACTGGGCCACCGGCCAGTCCTCCCTGGAGGACCAGCACCTGGGCGCGCTGCTCGCGTGGATCGACCACGACGGCGAGCCGGGCGCCGAGGCGGCGCTGCGGGCCGAGACCGGGCGGGACGCCGAGGGGCAGCTGCTGTGCCCGCCCGCCGGTCCCGCCACCGACCCCGCCTTCGACAACGGTCTCCTCGCGCCGGCGATCGAGCGGTACGACCGGGCCCGGCAGGCCGTCGGCGCCGCCGAGGACGGCGAGGCGGCCGAGCGCGGACTCGGCGAACTGCACCGGGCCGAGGGGGAACTGCGCCGGCTGGTCGCCTCGCAGACGAAGCCCACGTGGGACGCGGTCTGGCGGGCGATCGGCCTGCTGCGGGAGCTGCCGGAGGGGGCCAGGGTCGAGGACCGCTGGACCCGCGACCGCTGGTCCTTCACCGCCCACCGGGACCGGGTCACCGCGGGTGAACCGCCGCAGCCGCGCCGGGACGACGCCGTGACGGCGGCCCGCAAGCTCGCCGCGCGCGAGCAGGCCCAGGGCCAGCTGGAGGCGCAGGAGGCCCTCGACGATCCGCTGGTCCTCGCCGGACGGAGGCTGTCGGGCGAGGCGTTCGCGGCCGAGGTGGTCGAGGTGACGATGGCGTGGACGGAGTCCAAGCGGCCCGCGCCGCGCCCGCTGCTCACGGTCCGCACCGAGGACCGGCCGCATCTGGGCGAGAAGGTGAAGGTGTACCGCTCGCTCGGCGGGAAGCCGCAGTCGGCGGAGTTCGTGCGGTACGAGGAGGACGGGGCGCTGCTGCTCCGCCTGCTGGACCGGATGGGCCGCTCGAAGGAGCCCGCGGAGGGCTCGGTGCCGGAGAAGGGCGAGCGGATCGCCTGGACGCTGTTCGAGCACGACCAGCGGGTCGGGCCGCAGCTTCCGGAGGCGGAGGAGACGCCCTGGACGCACGGCGGTCCTCCCCGGACCGACGCCGTGGAACTGCCCGACGCCGTGACCGCGGAGGACGTGCTGTGACCGTGTTCGACCTCTCGACGCCGCCCGTGGACGACGCGGCGCCGTTCGATCCCGCGGCCGCCGCGGGCCGGGCGACGGCCGACATCCTCGCGGCCACCCTGGAGGGCACCGCGCGCGGTGTCGTCGTGGACTCCCCGCCGGGCGCGGGGAAGTCGACGCTGGTGGTGCGGGCCGCGCTCGAACTGGCCGCGGCCGGACGCCCCCTGATGGTGGTGGCCCAGACGAACGCGCAGGTGGACGACCTGGTCCTGCGGCTCGCCGAGAAGGAGCCCGACCTGGAGGTCGGCCGGCTGCACTCGAACGACAGCGACCCGTACGACAAGGCGCTCGACGACCTGGAGAACGTACGGAAGTCGGCGAAGGCCGGTGAGCTGACCGGGCTGCCGGTCGTCCTCTCCACGGCCGCCAAGTGGGGGCACGTGAAGAACGTCGAACCGTGGGCGCACGCGATCGTCGACGAGGCGTACCAGATGCGCTCGGACGCGCTGCTCGCCGTGGCGGGCCTCTTCGAGCGGGCGCTGTTCGTGGGCGACCCCGGGCAGTTGGACCCCTTCTCCGTGGTGGGCGCCGAGCAGTGGGCGGGGCTCTCGTACGACCCGTCGGCGAGCGCGGTCTCCACCCTGCTCGCGCACAACCCGGAACTGCCGCAGCACCGGCTGCCGGTGTCCTGGCGGCTGCCCGCCTCGGCGGCGCCGCTGGTCTCGGACGCGTTCTACCCGTTCACGCCGTTCCGCAGCGGCACCGGGCACGGGGACCGGAAGCTCTCCTTCTCGGCCGCCTCGGACGGTTCGGGACCCGACCGGGTCCTCGACGAGGCGGCGGAGTCGGGCTGGGGCCTGCTCGAACTGCCCGCCCGGCACACCCCCCGCACCGACCCGGAGGCGGTCGGCGCGGTCGCGCTCGTGGTGCGCCGGCTCCTCGACCGGGGCGGCGCCGCGGTGTCGGAGCGCTCGGAGACCCCCGTCCCGCTGACGCCCGACCGGGTCGCGGTCGGCACCGCCCACCGCGACCAGGCGGCGGCGATCCGGGCGGCCCTCGCCGAACTGGGCGTCTCGGGCGTGACGGTGGACACCGCGAACCGGCTCCAGGGGCGTGAGTACGACGTGACCGTCGTCCTCCATCCGCTGTCCGGGCGCCCCGACGCGACCGCCTTCCACCTGGAGACGGGCCGGCTGTGCGTCCTCGCGTCCCGGCACCGGCACGCGTGCGTCGTGGTCTGCCGGGCGGGCGTCACGGACCTCCTCGACGCGCACCCGTCGACCGAGCCGGTCCAGCTGGGCGTCGCCGTGTCGTTCCCGGACGGCTGGGAGGCGAACCACGCGGTCCTCTCCCACCTGGCGGAGCACCGGGTCACCTGGACGCCGTGAGCCGGCCGCCTCAGGTGCCGGGCGGCCCGGTGGCCCCCGGCGCTCCCGCGCGGTGCTACGGGGCGGGTCGCGCCGCCAGGGCGAGGAGTTCGTCCACCGACCACTGGTCGTAGACGTGCTCGCCGTACTTCACGGCGGCGACCCGGCCGTCGGGCGTGATCAGGAAGTCGGCGGGGAGTCCCAGCCGGCCGGCGGGCTGGGTGCCGGCCGGGAGCCGGCCCCTGCCCCGGAGCAGTTCCCAGGTGTCGCGGAGCACGCCTCCGGCGATCGCGGGCCTGCCGCGCGGGTCGAGCAGGGACCGGCGGTGGGACTCCACGCCGAACGCGGTGTACAGCACCTTGTCGGGGTCGGCGACGACGGCGAACGGCAGGTGCGCCACGTGCTCGCGCAGTTCCTCGGCGGGCGAGTGGAAGAACACGACCTCCCGGATCCCGGCCCGCTCGATCTCGTCGTGCCGCCGGGCCACCGAGCGCAGATGGAGGTTGCAGACGGGGCAGCCCGCGAAGCGCCGGAACTGCACGTGGGTGGTCCGGCCGGGGTCCGGGAGGGTCAGCTCCGGGCCGGTCACCGGGGTGAGGGAGCGGACCGGCACGAGGTCGCCGGGGGCCGGCCGGGTGCGGGGCGGGGTCGTGGAGGACGTCACGGGCGAGGTCGTCGAAGAGGCGGTCTGGGGCATGCGCATGGGACACCATCCTCGTAGGCGTACGGCGTACTCCTATCAGCGTAGGCGTAGGGCGTACGCTGTCAACCGTCATGCCGCGACCCCGCTCCCTCACCCCCGACCGGCTCGCCGCCGCCGCCCTCGCCGTCATCGACCGCGACGGACTCGCCGCCCTCTCGATGCGCACCGCCGCCAAGGAACTCGGCATGAGCCCCATGGGGCTCTACCGCTACGTCGCCGACCGCGAGGAGCTGGAGGCGCTCGTCGTCGACCGCGTCCTGGGCGACCTCGACACCACCCCGCCCGCCGCGGACACGCCCTGGCGGGACCGGATCGAGACCATGGCCGGACGGCTGCGCGACGCCGTCGCCCGCCACCCGGAGGCCGTCCGGCTGACCCTCGCCCACCGGCACCGCGCCCCCGGCGGCCTGCTGTGGTCGGAGACGGTGCTCGGCATCCTGACCGAGGCCGGCATCGACGGCCCGCGCCGGGTCGTCGCACTGCGCGCGCTCCACGGGTACCTCACCGGCGCCATCCAGCTCGAACACCTCGGGCCGCTGGCGGGAGCGGGCACCTCGGCCATCGCCGCGCTGCCCGAGGACAGGTTCCCGTATCTGACGCAGACCGCGCGGACGGCCGGCGAAGTCGACCCCGACCAGGAGTTCTTCGGCGGCCTGCGACTGCTTCTGCGCGGCCTCGACGGCTGACCGCGCCCCGGCCCCCCGACGCCCTCTTGCGGGGCGCGGGACAATGGAAGACGGCCCGGGGTTCCGGGCCGCCCGTGTGCGGAGAGCCGGTGCGCGACGCGCCGGTGCGTACGGCCTGACCGTGAACGTGAAGAGGAGAGCGACGATGGCGGAACCCGCGGAGCGGAGCGGACAGCGGCGGCTGAGGCCGGCACCGCTGGTCTTCGAGCCTGCCGAGGCGACCGCCGACCCGGAGCACTTCTTCGACCTGGAGTCGCTGGACGATCCGCGGGAGCTGCTGGCCCGTGCGACGGAACTGACGCTGGCGTTCCGCGCGGCGACGGACCGGGCGACCGAGTTCCAGGCGATCGCGGCGGCGCAGCTGGCGGATCCGCGCCGGTTCGACCGCCTGACACCGGCGGACGTCGCCGAGCGGGCGCAGTGGACCGAGGACTACGCCCGGAAGATGATCGAGTTCGGCCGCGACCTGATCAGGACCAACGGCCGGCCGTCCGAGGACTGAGCCGCCCGACGGAGGGCCGAGCCGCCCGGCGGCCCCCGAGCCTCCCGGCGGCGCCCGAGCCTCGCGGCGGCGCCCGAGCCTCGCGGCGGCGCCCCAGCCTCCCGGCCGCCACCGAGCCGTCCGCTGAGCCCTCCACCGAGCCCTCCGGCGCGCCCTCCCGGCCGCCCGGAGGGCTTCGTCGTATGTGGCCGAAAAGCACAGCTGGCATATGCCGGGGGTGCACGATACTCCTCCCCCTCTCCCTCTGTCCGGGATTCGGTGAACTCTCGGCGACCGATCCGTGACAGCCGGTAGACCTGGACGTATGACGACGTGGACGCGCGACGAGGCCGAGCACGACATCTTCCGGTTCCTCCGGGAGGGCGACGAGGGGCGGCACCAGACCGCCCGGGTGACCGCCGACGGCGCCTCCTGGCTCGCCTCCGCCACCGGGAACCGGGAGGCCGCGCTCACCCGCTGGGAGTCCCGGCCGGACTCCCTCGCGGCACTGCCCTGCGGGGCCGTCTTCGACGTGGTCAACGTGGACCCGGTCTTCGGGCGCCGCATGCTGGACCGGCTCTGGGAGGAGGGCCCGGGTTCGGGGCCCGTGGCGGTGCACCGGGGCCGGATGATGCTGTTCACCGCGCCGGGCACGGCCCAGCGGCTGCCGGCCCTGCTGGACTGGGAGGAGTGGGGCGAGGCCGTCCCCCGGCCGCTCTGCCACGGCATCGGGGACGCGGTGACCGTGCCGCCGCTCGTGCCCTCCGGCTCCGCCGGGCCCCGCTGGCTGGTGGCGCCCGACACCCGGAACCCCTGGCTGCCCGGCCCCGAGGTCGTGCTCTGGGCCTGCGTGCGGGCCGTCCGGGCGGCTTCCGCCGCCGACGTGCGGGTATCGATTTTTCCTCCCGCCGATCCGGGTGCTAATGTCTACGACGTCAGCAGGCGCCGCTAGCTCAGTTGGTTAGAGCAGCTGACTCTTAATCAGCGGGTCCGGGGTTCGAGTCCCTGGCGGCGCACCGACAGAAGAAGCCCCTCGCGGAAGCGAGGGGCTTCTTCGTGTTCCCGGCGGTGTTCCCCGGCCGTGTTCCCCGCGGGTTGCCGGTCCTGGCGCTCAGTCGACGGCGGGCGGGGTGATCCGGACCGTCCAGGCACCCGTCCCGGTCCGTTCCGCGACCTCCACCCGTACCCCCGTCCCGGGCACGGTGAGCGTCTCGCCCTCGTCCAGCGGGGCGTCCGCCAGGGGCGGGTAGACGGAGCGGTCCCAGCAGGCCTCGGTGCGCGGGTGGGCGTCGACGACCTCGACGGGGCCGTCGCCGGAGGCCGCGGTACCGCGGACGCGGTAGACGAGGACGCCCTCCGTGCAGGTCTCGGCGTTGCTGCCGGCGCGGCCCCTGGCCTCGATCGCGAGGACGCTGTCGGGGCCCGTACGGACCACGGCGAGCCGGGTGCCGAGGCTGGCGCCGGGAGCGGGCTGGGCGTCGGTCGCTTCCAGGCTGACCATCCGGGCACCCGTCCCCTGCACGCAGGCGACCTGGGCGCTGGAGAGCCAGCCGAGCTTCCACTTGTGCCAGCCGAAGAGGTCCGGGGAGAGCCCGAACTGGCTGCCCATGACGTCCCAGTCACCCACATGGGTGTCCCAGTCGCCCTTGCCGTCCGCCGGACGGTGGTAGAGGTCGGGCAGGTCGAAGACGTGCCCGGTCTCGTGGGCCAGGACGTTCCGGTCGGGCGGGTGCCGCTCGAAGACGGTGACGACCCGCTTGATCTCGGTGCCGTCGACCTCGATCGGCTTCTCCAGGTTGACGACCTTGGTCGCGTCGGAGTCCACACCGGGCGCGTCCGGGTCGGCGACCAGGTAGACGATGTCGTACCGGGAGAAGTCGATGCTCGCGTCGGCGGCGCCGATCGCGTCCCGGAGGTACGCGGAGCGCTGTCCGGCGTCCCAGTCACGCCGTATGTCGTACGCGCTCGACTCCTTCGGCATCGGGGTCCAGCCGCGCTGGGGGTGCGGGCGCAGGTGGAAGCGCCCGTAGGAGGCGCGGGCGAAGTACTCGCTGGTGGCGGGGAAGTGGTCGGCGGCGAGTTCGGCCGGTTCGGTGAGCGGCTCGGAGTCCGGGAACGACAGGAAGATCATGACCGCGTCGAGGGTGCGGTCGGGCCGCGGGTACG
Source organism: Streptomyces sp. CB02009 (assembly GCF_001905825.1). Taxonomy (GTDB): domain Bacteria; phylum Actinomycetota; class Actinomycetes; order Streptomycetales; family Streptomycetaceae; genus Streptomyces. Next base: position 185,200 of record NZ_LIVV01000007.1, on the reverse strand, counting down.
ACCTGTTCCAGGTGTCGAGGCCGAGCGAGTGATGGGCCGCCGTACGGGGCAGGACGCAGGGCCCCGCCGTGGGGGCGCCGACGGCGGGGCCGGCGACGAGCCCGGTGGCGGCCAGGGCGGCGAACGAGGTGAGGGCCGCCGCGCCGGCGCGGAGCCGCGAGCGGTCCACTCCCCCGGGTGGCTGCTGACCCCTCACGTGGACCTCCGGATCGGGAATGCGGGACACTCCACCCACCTTGTGATGGTTTGCGAGGTTTCGCACGTTTCCGCTGCCCCGGTCGGGTGAGAGCGCAACACGCGGTCGACGCGACACGAGCACGCTTCAGCTCACGGAAAGTCACATTCGGTCACATCGTCATCGACCCATGTCAGACCCGCGCAGAAACGATCGAGCGGGGTGGGGCGGTGGGCGGTCTCACAGCGGCGGGCGCTCCCCGGAGGCGCCCCGGAGCTGGAAGGCTCCCCCGTACGGGCTCTATGATCGGCACACTCTTCCTCGGCCGACCGTCCCGACCACATGTGACCGGCCCGACTGCACTACGGGAGCGAGCGGTGAGCGGAACCCCCGAAGGACCGGTGCACCCAGAGCCGCCGGAGACACGCGCGGCGGAGTCCGCACTCACGGAGCGTCACCCTCCGTACGGAGCCGAGCCGCGCGTCGGCTGCTCCCCCTCGGAACTCCGCGACTACCGCGCCGCGTTCCGCGTCGCCCAGCTCGCGATGGCCGTCATCGACCAGGACGGCGTCGTCGTCACCGCCAACGACTCCTTCGGCACCCTCGTCGGCGCCGCGCCGGAGTCGCTCCGGGAGCAGGCCGCCGCCGACCTCGTCGACCTCGCGTCCGACGGGCGCACCTGGCACGCGTACCGCGAGGTGCTGCGCGGCCGGCGCTCCCGCTTCCGCTGCACCCGCCGCCTCAAGCACGCCGACGGGCGCTCGCTCTGGGCCGAGGTCACCGTCGCGCCCGTGCCCGACAGCCGGCGCGTCCTGCTGTCGATCACGGACATCAGCGACCGGCGCGAGCTCCAGGCGCGGCTGCGGCACCTCCAGATGCACGACCCGGTGACCCGACTGCCCAACCGCGCCCTGTTCTTCGAGCGCCTCTCGGCGGCCCTGGAGTCCTCGACGCAGGACGCGGCGGACCGCGCGAGCGCCGCGGCCGTCGCGGGCACCGCGAGCGCCGTCGCCGTCGCGGGCGCGGTGGACACGGTGGGACCGGGCGGGACGATCAGCTCGTCGTACGAGTCGTACGGGTATGGCAGAACAGGGCGGATCGGCCTCTGCTACCTCGACCTCGACGGCTTCAAGGCCGTCAACGACACCCTCGGCCACCGGGTCGGCGACCGGCTCCTCGCCGCCGTCGCCTCCCGTCTCACGGAGTGCGCGGACAGCGACGGCTACACCCGCAGTGGAGGCCATCTCGTGGCGCGGCTCGGCGGGGACGAGTTCGCGATCGTGGTCGAGGAATCCACCGGCACGGAGCAACTCGCCGATCTGGCGCGCTCGGTGCTGAACGCGCTCCAGCGGCCCTTCGACCTGGGCGGCCAGCGGCTCTCGGTCTCCGCCTCGATCGGCGTGGTCGAGCGCTCCGGGTCCGGCACGACGGCGACGGCCCTGATGCAGGACGCCGACACCACGCTGTACTGGGCGAAGGCGGACGGCAAGGCCCGCTGGACCCTGTTCGACCCGGAGCGCAACGCGCACCGGATGACCCGGCAGGCGCTCTCCTCCACCCTGCGCCCGGCCGTGGAGCGCGGGGAGTTCGCCCTGGAGTACCAGCCGCTGGTGGATCTGGCGGACGGCGCGGTGCGCGGGGTGGAGGCGCTGGTGCGCTGGAACCACCCGCAGTTCGGCGTCCTTCCGCCGAATCGGTTCGTCGGGATCGCCGAGGAGGACGGCTCCATCGTGGAGCTCGGCCGCTGGGTGCTGAACACGGCCTGCCGGCAGGCCCGGCAGTGGCAGAAGGACCATCCGCGGGAGCGCCCGATCTTCGTCAGCGTCAACGTGGCGGTGCGTCAGGTCTGGGACTCCGACCTGGTCGCCGACGTGGCCGGCATCCTCGCGGAGACGGGGCTCGCCCCGCACCTGCTCCAGCTGGAGCTCACCGAGTCGGCCGTGATGGGCTCCGCCGGCCGGCCGCTCCAGGCGCTCCAGGCGCTGAGCGACATGGGGGTGCGGATCGCGATCGACGACTTCGGCACCGGCTACTCGAACCTGGCCTATCTGAGCCGGCTGCCGGTCTCCGTGCTCAAGCTGGACGGCTCCTTCGTCCGCGGCTTCCAGGACGAGGAGCACGCCAACCCGGCCGACGAGCTGATCGTCGAGGCGCTGGTCCAGCTCGCGCACCGGCTGGGGCTGACGGTCACCGCCGAGTGCGTGGAGACCTCGGGGCAGGCGAGCCGGCTGCGCCGGATCGGCTGCGACACGGGGCAGGGCTGGCTGTACTCGCGGGCCGTGACCCCGGACCGCATCGCGGAGCTGATCGGCGCGGAGCCGCTGCCGGCCTGAGACCGGGGACGGAGGGACGGCGCGGGCTCCGGCGGGCGCGGGCGGGCGTGGAGCCGCTGCCCGCCCGGGTCCCGGGACATGGAACTGCCCCCGGCCGGAGGGACATTCCGGGCGGGGGCAGCGGTTCATGCGGGGGTCAGCGAGTCATGTGGTCCTCCCTGGCCCCGGTGCGGGTCAGGGCCTCAGCAGGCGCCCTGGTCCTTCCAGACACCCCACTCGCCGGTGGTGCCGGGGGTCTCGTTCTGGGTCCACCACTGGGCGAGCCACTTGCGGCCGTTGTGGGAGACGACCGTGCCGCCGTTGTAGACCGTGCCGGCCACGTACGCCGGGACCGAGCCGCAGCCCGTGGGCGGGGTGGTCGGCGGGGTCGTCGGCGGGGTGGTCGGAGGCGTGGTGGGCGGGGTGGTCGGGGGCGTCGTCGGCGGGGTGGTCGGCGGGGTCGTGGTGGAGCCGAGCGCCGTGTTGATCTGCTTCAGCAGGGTGGCGTTCTCGTCCAGGCCGAGGAGCGAGTACATCATCGCGCCGCCGAGGCCGCGCTGCTTGGCGTAGTCCACGCGGGCCTGGATGGAGCGCTGGTTGAGGCCGGTGAAGAACTCGCCGTCCTTGTAGAAGTACGAGGCCTTCGCCTGGTCGTCCCAGAAGGTCGTCGCCGCGTTGTCGACGATGCCGCCGAGCTCCTTGTAGTGCGCGATGCCGGCCTGCTGGCTGAGCGGGCGGACGCTGGAGCCGCCGGTCGCGGTGCCGCCGAGGCCGTTGGCGGAGCCGGCGGGCACGCCCTTCCAGCCGCGGTAGTAGAACTCGTAGCCCAGGGTCAGCTTGCTGGCGGGGAAGCCGCCGGCGATGCCGTAGGCGGGCTTGCCGTCGATCCAGGAGTCGATCGCGTTGTCGATCGAGTACTTCTCGGTGCCCGGAGCGATCGGGTCGGTCGGGTCGTTCGCGCCGGAGTACAGCGGCGACTGGTGGTACGTCGGCCCGTCGCCGTCCCAGGCGCCGTGCATGTCGTACGTCATGATGTTGGCGTAGTCCAAGTACTGGCCGATCTTGTCGGTCTCGATGTACTTGATCTTGTCCTGGCCGGCCGGCATGGCGGCGGTCAGCATGTACTTCTTGCCGCCGTTGGCGGCGCCGTACTCGTCGAGCTGCTTGCGGAACTCGGCGAGGAGCAGCGTGAAGTTCTGCTTGTCCTCGGGGGCGTAGTGGTTGCCCAGGTGACCGCCGGAGGAGCCGGGGTACTCCCAGTCGATGTCGATGCCGTCGAAGATGCCGGCCGCGGTGCCCGCGCCGCCGTAGCCGCCCTCGACGGGCAGGTTGCCCTTGAGGTACTGGTCGATGCAGGAGGAGACGAGCTTCTTGCGGCTCGCGTCCGTCTTGGCCGCGTCGCTGAAGTACTTGGAGTAGGTCCAGCCGCCGAGCGAGATGTTGATCTTCAGGTGGGGATACTTCGCCTTCAGTTCCTTGAACTGGTTGAAGACGCCCACGATCGGCTGGTCCCACTTGTCGGCGACGCCGTCGACGCTGTCCGCCGCGCTGAAGGACTTCTGGTAGTCGGCGTACGAGTCGCCCGCACCGTCACCCGCGTTGGGGTTGTTGTCGTCACCCGCGGCCTTGTTGGCCATGAAACAGGTGAGGTTGGTGGGGTGGATGTTGCCGAACGAGTAGTTGATGACGTCCAGCTGGCCCGCGATGCCCCGGGTGTCGAGGTGCTTGGGGTAGAACGCGTTGCCGTAGACGCTCCACTGGTCGTAGTACGCGATGCGCACACCGCCCGCAGCGGCAGTGGTCGATGTGTCGGCCGCCTGGGCGGAGCCGAGGCCGACGGTCGCCGCGAGGGCGCCGGCGGCGAGGGCCGTGCTGAGGAGCGCGGCGATCAAGGGCTTACGGGGGTGCACGTGCGGCCTCCATCGGGGGGAGTGCGGGGGTGGTGCCGTACAGGAGCTGGAGCAGTGATAACCGGCACGTGAACAGTGCGTCAATGGTCTGAACCAGATTGAGGACTAGACCAATTCGAAGGAGAAAGGCCTCGTCAGAGGCGCGCAGCACAAAACGGAACCGCCCGCCACCATCGGTGACGAGCGGTTTAAGGTTCACTTAGGGGTGGAGCGGGGCCGGATCCGTGCAGGAACCAACCGCCTCCGGGGACCAGGGTTTTTACCCGGCCGCCCCCACCCCGGAACAGCCGGCGCGACCTACTCCTGGGGCAGCTCGGGGAGTTCGTACGCGTCCGCGATGAGCTCGTAGCTCCGCAGCCGCGCCTCTCCGCCGTGCGCGTTGGCCGTGATCATCAGCTCGTCCGCGCCCGTCCGCTTCCGGAGGTCGTCCAGACCGGTACGGACCTCGTCGGGGGTGCCGTGGACGATGTTCGCCAGCCAGTCGTTCACGAACTCCCGCTCGGCGGGACTGAACGCGTACGCCTCCGCCTCCTCCGGCGTCGGCACCAGACCGGGCCGGCCGGTGCGCAGCCGCAGCATGGCGAGGGCGCCGGAGAGGACCTGGCGACGGGCCTGCGCCGCCTCGTCGGCGGCCAGCGCCGAGACGCCGATCATCGCGTACGGCGCGTCGAGCACCTCGGAGGGCCGGAAGGACTCCCGGTAGAGGTCGAGCGCCGGGATCGTGTTCCTGGCCGAGAAGTGGTGGGCGAACGCGAAGGGCAGCCCGAGCAGGCCGGCCAGGCGCGCGCTGAAGCCGGACGAGCCGAGCAGCCAGACCGGCGGCCGGCCCTTCGGGCCCTGCACCGGGCCGGGCACGGCGTGGATCCGGGCGTACCGGTGGCCGTCCGGGAAGTCGTCGTCCAGGAAGCGGGTCAGCTCGGCGAGCTGCTCCGGGAAATCGTCCGCGCCCTCGTGGAGGGTGGCGGTGCGGCGCAGCGCGGCGGCCGTGGCCCCGTCGGTTCCGGGCGCGCGCCCGAGCCCGAGGTCGATCCGGCCCGGGGCGAAGGCCTCCAGGGTGCCGAACTGCTCGGCGATGACCAGCGGGGCGTGGTTGGGCAGCATGACGCCGCCCGAACCGAGGCGGATGCGCGTGGTGTGGGCGGCGAGATGGGCGAGGATCACCGCAGGGGACGAGGAGGCGACGCCCGGCATGGAGTGGTGTTCGGCCACCCAGTGCCGGTGGAAGCCGCGCCGCTCGGCGAGCCTGCTCAGCTCGACGCTGGTGGCGAGCGCCTGGGTCGCGGTCCTGCCGCTGCCGACGGTCACCAGGTCCAGCACGGACAGCGGCACGGGCGCGGAGCCCCGCGCCTCTCCTCGAATAGCGTCGGTCACCTTCGGGACCCTCCTCGGCACACGTACGGACTCATGGACGACGCACGGACCGGCTGAGCGACCCGTGGATCGGCGTGGACTGCATGACAACAGGAGGGTGTCTCCGTTTATTCCGGGTCGGCGCCGGGGGCTTCACGGGGACCTTCCGATGGTTCTCGGCCACCACGAGGGGCCGGAAGGCGACCGGAACGACCGCCACCGCGTCCGTTTCCCCATAAAAAATCTCACGCTCCCCCAGGGCCGAACGCATACGCGAAACCCCTCGCGCACGGCCCTGACCTGAGACTCTCCCGCCACGTCATGACCACGGCATATGCCAGAGTGGTGCACCCCAGTCCAGGGCCCGGACGCTCCGCATCATTCTCGCCAACAGCCGCCCCGCAAACGGCGCTTGGCGGCTATCGTGGTACGAAAGCTTGCGGTCACAACCTGGTAGGGGGAAACCGTGGCGCTGAAGCCCGAGCCCACCGCGCCGTTCCACTCGGTGCAATACGCCTTGCGCGTCCTCGAGACGATCTCGCGGCACGGTGGCGGAGTGACGGACGTCCAGATCGCGCGCGAAGCCGGCCTGCCCGTGGCCCACCTCACCTCGCTGCTCCTCATGCTCCGCCGTGAGGGGTACGTCGAGCAGGTCGCCGACGGCGCCTATGTGATCGGGGACTCCCTCGTCCTCCTCGGCTCCGGCCTGACCCGCCGCGAAGCCCTGGAGGCGAAGCTCCAGGAGACCCTGACCGAGCTGCGCGACTCCGTCGGCGCGGCGGTCTACATCAGCCGGTACATCGACGGCGAGGTGAAGATCACCCAGTTCGCCGACGGCCCGCGCACACCGAAGGTCAACGAGTGGGTCGACTTCCGCTCGGCCGCGCACGCCAGCGCGGTCGGCAAGTGCCTGCTCACCCAGCTCGACCAGAACGGACGCCGGGACCACCTGTCCCGGCACAAGATCGCCCGACTGACCTCCCGGACGATCACCAGCGAGCAGATCCTCTTCTCCAAGCTGGACAGCCAGCCGCCGACCGTCCCGGTCCTCGACCTCCAGGAGTACGCGGTGGGCACGGTCTGCGCGGCCGTTCCCCTGACGGCCGGCTCCGCCGTGGGCTGCCTGGCCCTCTCCCTGCCGATCGAGCACGCCCACCGGCTGCGCTCGGCGGCCGACACACTGAACCGGCGCGCGGCGCCGGTGGTCATGGCACTGGCGATCTGAGACACACGGGGCCCCGGGCGGCGGAGGAATCCGCGGCCCGGGGCATGCGGACGCCCCTGCGGCGCGCTCGCGCGGGATGGTCATGAGCACCCCGCGGGACCAGGTAGTATTTTCTCTGTCAGCAAGCGCCGCTAGCTCAGTTGGTTAGAGCAGCTGACTCTTAATCAGCGGGTCCGGGGTTCGAGTCCCTGGCGGCGCACAGACGGAAGAAGCCCCTCGCGGAAGCGGGGGGCTTCTTCGTGCGTGGGGGGGGCAGTACCAGGGGCCAGTCCCCGGGGGCAGGCCTGAGGTGGCTCCCCCATCCCCCATCCCCTATCCCCCTAGGCCCGGAGGTAGGTGAGGACGGCGAGGACCCGGCGGTGGGTGTCCTCGGCCGGCGGCAGATCCAGCTTCGCCAGGATGTTGCCGATGTGCTTGCCGACGGCGGCCTCGGTGACGACCAGACTGCGGGCGATGGCACCGTTCGAACGGCCCTCCGCGACCAGGCCCAGGACCTCGCGCTCGCGCGGGGTCAGCGCCTCCAGCGGATCGCGGTGCCGGCGGAGCAGCTGCCGTACGACCTCGGGGTCGACGACCGTGCCGCCGTCCGCGACCCGGGCGAGCGCGTCCAGGAACTCCTCGACCTGGCCGACCCGGTCCTTGAGCAGATAGCCGACGCCGGTGCCGTCGCCCGCGTCCAGGAGATCCGCGGCGTAGCTGCGCTGCACGTACTGGCTGAGGACGAGGACCGGCAGGGCGGGGCGCTCGGCGCGGAGCGCGACGGCGGCGCGCAGCCCCTCGTCCTGGAAGCCGGGCGGCATCCGGACGTCGGTCACGACGATGTCCGGATCGTGGGCGGCGACCGCGGCGCTCAGCGCGTCGGCGTCCCCGACGGCGGCGACGACCTCGTGGCCGAAACGGGCCAGGAGCCCGGTCAGTCCCTCCCGGAGGAGGACGCTGTCCTCGGCGAGGACGACGCGGAGCGTTCGCTCAGTGCGGGGCATGGGATCTCCACTCGGAGGAGGGTCGGCCCGCCCGGCGGGCTCATGATCGTCAGTGTGCCATCGAGGACGGCGATCCGGTCGGCCAGGCCGGTGAGACCGGTGCCCGCGGCCGGGTCGGCGGCGCCGCGCCCGTCGTCCTCGACGTCGATCCGGAGCACACCGCCGGCATGCCGGGCGGTGATCGAGGCCCGGCTCGCCCCGCTGTGCTTGCCGATGTTGGCGAGGGCCTCGCAGCCGGCGAAGTACCCCGCGCTCTCCACGGACTCCGGCAGCCGGGGCAGGTCGACGTCGGTGGCGACGGGCACGGCGGACCGGTCGGCGGCGTCGGCGAGGGCCGGGCCGAGGCCGTAGTCGGCGAGGACCTGCGGATGGATCCCGTGGATCAGCTCGCGCAGTTCGGTGAGGACCTGTCCGGCCTCCGCGTGCGCCTTCGCCAGCTGCTCGGCGAGCGGGCCGCCCGGCGGGGCGTCGAGCCGGGCCAGCCCGAGGGTCATCGTGAGGGCGACCAGACGCTGCTGCGCTCCGTCGTGCAGATCGCGCTCGATCCGGCGCCGCTCGGCCTCGAAGGCGTCGACGAGCCGGGCACGGGAGGCGATGACCTCGCCGATCGCGCCCTGCCGGGCGGACTCGCGAGGGGTGAGCAGGGCGCGGACGAGGGCCGCGCGGGCGCCGGCGAAGGCGGCGAGCGGGTGGGCGAGGGCGACGAGGAGCAGGGCGCCGAGGAGGGCGGCGGCGAAGGCCTCCGGATAGGAGGTCACCAGGTACGCCTTGACGACCTTGGCCTCCTGGCCGTCCACGGCCAGCTGGACCGGCGCGCCGAGGAGCAGGACGGGGAGGCCGACGCCGACGGCGACGGCGAGGAGGTCGAGCGGCCACAGGACGGTGGCGAGGAGCAGGGCGTACGCGAGCTCCCGCCAGGTCGCCTGCTCCCCCGCCCGGAGCCGGAGCCAGGCGGCGAGGCCGGGCGCGGTGGGGACGCGGTGCGGATCCGGGGCGGGGTCGAGGTCGACGAGGCGGAGGCGGCGGCGCTCGACGCCGCCGAGGGCGAGCCCGGACAGGAGGAGCGGCGGCAGTCCGACGAGCAGGACGGAGAACAGCCCGAGCAGCGCGAACACGGCGCAGACGAGGCCCCCGAGGAGCGCGCCGGTCGCCAGGTACGCGACGGATCGCCAGGGCCAGGGTCCGAGGAGGAACCGGGGCCGGGTGAGCGCCTGCCAGGGGGTACGGGGGTCCATGCGGCCCCACGTTAGGCCCGCCGACCGGGGCGGGGCGATGGGGTGGAGGGGTGGGGCTGGGGTGGGGGTGCGGGGTGGGCGGTGGTGGGGCTGGGCCTACCTCGGCGGCGGCAGTCGCGGCAGGGGTCGCCCCTGCGGTCGCCCCGAGGGTGGTCGCCCCAGCGGCGGTCGCACTGCGGGCGCGGGGTCGGGGCCGCCGTCACCCGGCTGTTCGTCACCCGGCTGTTCGTCACCCGGCTGTTCGTCACCCGGCTGTTCGTCACCCGGCTGTTCGTCGCCCGGCTGTTCGTCGCCCGCGCCGTAGGAGCCGGTGGTTCCGGCCGCGACGGCCGTCAGCCCGTGCCCCGGGCGTCCGTCCACCGCCTCTCCCTCAGCTGTCCGCAAGCCCCGGACTCCGCCCCTGGCGGGCGTACTCCCCCCGGAGCGCGGCCGTGGCCGCGGGTGTCAGTGGCTCGTACGGGGCTCCCGGGGTCGGGCGCCACCAGACCGGGTCCTCGCAGAGGAAGGACTCGCGGCGGAGGGCCACCCGGTGGATCTTGTTCGTGGCGGTGAGGGGGAGTTCGGGCATCACCCGGACGAACCGGGGCGGCATCTTCGTCCCCAGGTCCCGCTGCGCCGCGAGGAAGCCGGCGAACTCCGCCGGATCGAAGACCGCCCCCTCCCGCAGCGCCAGCGCGGCCATCACCTGGTCCCCCGCCACCGGGTCCGGTATCGCGTAGACCGCGACCCCCGCGGCCCGGTCCCAGCGGGCCAGGATGTGTTCGATCATCGCCGCCGCCAGGTTCTCGCTGTCGACCCGCAGCCGGTCGTCCGTACGGCCCGCGAAGTAGAGGAAGCCGTCCGCGTCCCGGTAGAAGAGGTCACCGGTCCAGTACCAGCCGTCGCGCAGCCGCGCGGCCTGCGCCTCCGGATTGCGCCAGTAGCCCTCGAAGGCGCTGCGGCCCCGGTTGACGAGTTCTCCGACGGCCTCGGCGGCGTTGAGGAGCCGGCCCTCGGGGGAGAAGCGGGCCGCCTCGCACTCACGGCCCGTCTCCGCGTCCACCACCAGCAGGTCGTCGGCCGGGGCCGCCCGGCCGACCGCGCCCGGCGGCGTGTCCGGCGTCCGCTGGATCGACGCGCCTCCCTCCGAGGAGCCGTACCCCTCCACGAGCGGCACCCCGAACCGCTCCCGGAAGCGGGCCGCGTCCACCGCCCCCGCCTCCGTGCCGAAGCCGAGGCGGAGCCGGTGCGCGCGGTCCTCGGGGGTGGGCGGGGTCGCCAGGAGGTACTGCACCGCCCGGCCGACGTAGGTGAAGTAGGTGGCCTCGAAGTCCCGTACGTCCGAGAGGAAGCGGGAGGCCGAGAAGCGGGACCGCAGCGCCACCCCGGCCCCGGCGACCAGGGCCGGGGCCCAGTCCGCGATCACCGCGTTCCCGTGGAACATCGGCATACAGACGTAGTGGACGTCGTCCCGGCCGACGGAGAAGTGCGCCGCGAGCGAGGCTCCGGCCGCCGCCAGCCGGCCCTGGCTGCAGAGTGCCGCCTTCGGGGCGCCCGTCGAACCGGACGTGAAGGAGAGCAGGAAGCGGCTGTCGGGGCGTACGGGGCCGAGGCGCGCGTCGCCCGGGCGGGCCGAGCCGTACGGGGCGAGGAGTTCCCGGTACGCGTCGGTGTCCGTGACCAGGATCCGCACGCCGGGCAGCGGGAGGCCGTCGAGGAGCGGCAGATGGGCGCGCTGGGTGACCAGGACCCGGCAGGCGGTGTGCCGGATGTCCCGGGCGAGTTCGGCGCCGCGCCGGGTGGGGTTGATCCCGGCGACGGCGGCCCCCGCGAGGGCCGCCGCGCTGAGCCAGAGCGGGTACTCCGGCGTGTTGTCGAGCAGGATGCCGAGGTGCGGCTCGCCCCCCGGCAGGGGTGGCATCAGGTCCACGAGGAGTGCGGCCCGCGCGGCGGCGCCGGCGGCGACCTGGTGGTGGGTGAGGGCGTGGTGCTCGTCCCTCAGCCCGATCCGGTGGTCGCCCCACTTGCGCCGTACGAGTTCCGCGACGGTGTCCGCACCCCTCATGGGCCGGACTGTAACTGACGATCCATCAGAAATGAACGGGCGGGAGAGACCGTCCGGCGACCGTCAGGACCGGCCACCGGACGGCCACCGAGCGGCCCCGGGCGTCAGAACCTGACGTCCGAGCACGCGTAGAACGCGTTCGACGTGTCCGCGATCGTCCACACCGCCAGGATCAGATGGCGGCCCGTCTTGCCCGCCGGGATCGTCCCGGAGTGCGAGAGGGTCGCCGGCGGCTGCTGGTTGTTGTAGGGGACGGTCAGGAACGGCTGGGGGTCCAGCATGGCCCGGGTGAGCTTCTGGGTCCCGTTCCAGCCGTTCTTGGTGATGTAGTACTTGAAGTCGGTGGTGGCGTGCCGGGCCGTGAACTGCCAGCGGAAGCTGTAGCTCTGCCCCGACGTGAGCTGCGTCGTGGGCCACGCACCGCCCCTCGGGTCGTCCAGCTGGGCGAACTGCGTGAGCCCGGCGGAACAGATCTTGCCGTCGGCGGGACCGCCGGCGGGGAAGCCCTTGGGCCCCTCGACCGACTGCGGCTCCCACTGTATGGAGCCGCAGTTGGTCACGGTGCCGTTGGCGCAGAGCTTCTGGCGGCTGATCGGCGAGTCGGTGTAGCCGTGACTGCCGGCGCTACCGGTGGCGAAGAGGGTGACGCCGGCGACGCCGAGCGCCACCACCGCCGCCCCGACTGACTTTTTGCGCATGCTTCGCTCCAGGAGAACGTGGGGGTTCTGTTGGGCCGTGCGCGCACGCGTGCGGTGGTACGTCGTACCGATTTTGGTCTGGACCAAGTACCAAGGTATGGACGGAAGTTGAACATGTCCATCCCTTCACGCCCCCTCTACAGGACCCGTCCGCCCCGTGTAGAAGGCCACCGTCAGGTCCTTGACCAGCGCCTTGCGCTCGTAGTCGTCGAGCTCGACCAGACCACGACTGGTCAGCCGGTGGACCACGTCGTCCACCGCGTCCACCACCGAGGTCAGCACGCTGTCCCGGTGCTTCGCGTCGATCGCCGCGATCCGGCGCCGCCGCATCGCCGCCGCCACGTCCGGCGCGTACTCGATCCGCGTCGGCTGCGCCGAGAACACGTCCACACCGACCGGGGCGCACTCCGCCGACAGCATCCAAGTCAGCGCCTCGCCGACGGCCTCCGCGTCCCGGAGCGTGGGGGCGTCCTCGTGGAAGGCGTCCGCCGGAAGCTGCGACAGCACCCGGGCCATCGCCGCCTCCACCTGCTCCCGCAGATAGTCCTCGTGCCCGTCGACGCCGAGCGCCGCCCGGACGGTGTCCCGCACCCGCCACACCACGAGCACGGTGACATCGAGCGCCGTGCCCTTGGCGTCCACCGCCGACAGCGGCTCGCTGCGCCAGTGCCGGAGCCGTACGTCGACGCGGCGGCGCAGCAGGAGCGGGCTGACCCAGACCAGACCCGTACGGCGGACCGTGCCGCGGTAGTCGCCGAACAGGGTCAGCACCCAGGCGTAGCCGACCCGGCCCCGGCCGAGCCCGCCGAGCGCGAACAGGGTGAGGACGACACCGAGCGCGAGGAGCGCCCACTGGCCGAGATGGATGCCGTTGTACGGGCGTTCCGGCAGCCGCAGCATCCGGGACGCCTCCTCGGGCACGGCCCCGGCCCACCACACGACCGCCGCGCACGCGGCGAGCGCGAGCGCCCCGCCGACCACCCCGACCCAGCCGGGCAGCACCGGCCCGGTGCGTTCGACGAGAGCGGGATCGGCGGTGGGGGCGGGCCGGGAGGCGGAGGACCGGGAAGCGGAGGCGGAGGCGGTGGCGGTGGCGGGGGCGGGGGCGGGGGCGGGGGCGGAGGCCTTGGCGGCCTGCGCGCCGGGGTGGGACGCGGACCGCGCCTTGAGCGGTGCGTCGAGGCGTCGGGCGAGACGGCCGTCGAGCCGCTCGTCGAGACGCCCGTCGAGACGCCCGTTGAGTTCCGCCTTCGACGGGGACTTCGACTTCCGCTTGGACGAGGCACGGCCGGCGGCCCCGGCCCCGGCACCGGCGGCGTCCGCCCGGGGCTGCTCCGGGTCCTGGGCCTGGACCTTCGACGGGCCGGGAATGGCGGCGCCCGTACCCGTCCTGGGCAGGGTCGGCGCGGCCATGGCGACGGTGTCGGGACCGCCGTCGTCCTCACCGGCCGCGAAGGGCACGGCGTTCCCCGGCTGGTCGCGGAAGAGGAGATGCACCGGGATCGAGCCGGTGGTCTCGGCCCCGATCACGTTCTTCCGCCGAGCGACCCGCACGACGGCTGCGACGGGCACGGCGACGGCACCGACACCGGCCCCGGCGATCCGCCCGAAGTCGGGGGTGGCGGGGCGGTCCGACGCGGGCCGGGTACCGGGGGCTGCGGTCGGGGCGGCGGCGGGCACTGCGGCCGGGACCGGCGAAGGTCCACCGGACCGCACGGTGACGGCGGCCTTGAAGGAGGAGGAAGAGGAGGGGGAGGGGGAGGGGGAAGAAGAGGAATGGGGGCGGGCGTGGCGGCCCGCACCGGAGGGCGTGGTGCCGGGGTAGGCGGGCGGAACGGGTTGCACCCGGGTGATCACCGGGGCGACTGCCGGGGCGGCGGGCGCACTTGAGGCCGTACCGGATGCGGACGCGGTCGGGGGCGTGGCGCCGACGGGGGGCGCGGTCGCGACCGGGGGCGTGGAGCCGAGCGGGCGGACCGCGGACGCGCCGGACGACCCGGCCCCGTCGCGGGGCGACGCACCGGCCGTCCCCGTGCCGCGACCCGACTCCGGGCCGGTCGGCGCGGCCAGGGCAGTCGGGGCAGTCGGGGCGGTCGGGGTGATGCGGGTGGTCGGGGCGGTCGGCCCCGAAGTGGCGGTCGGCTCCGTTCGAGCTTCCGGCCTCGCCGGGGCGTCAGGCCTGGTCGTGGCTTCCGGGCTGGCCGCCGCCGCAGCGGCGCCGCCCCTCGCTCCCGGCTCGGGCCACACCGGGACCCTGCGCGAGGTCGTCACCGGCTCCCCGGCGGCCGGGGCCGACGGCGCCGGCTCACCGGCCGCAGGGGATTCCGGCGCGGGAGCCTGCCCGACGGGCGCTCCGTCCGAGGTCCCGGCCGAGGTCCCGGCCGAGGTCCCGGCCGAGGTCCCGGCCGAGGTCCCGCCCGGCGCGGCGCCCGAGGTCCCGCCCGGCGCGACGCCCGGCGCGACGCCCTGCGCGGCGGCCGGCGCGGCGCCCGGGCGTACCGGCGCGACGTCCTGGGCGGCGGACGCCGGCGCGTCGTCCACGGCCGCTGCCGCTGCCGTCGCGGCCGCCGCCACGTCGTCCGGCGACGGCGCGCCGCCCTCCGCCGGTGCGCCGTCCCTCGACTCGCTCAACTCCCCCGGCGCCCCAGGCTCCCGCGGCTCCGGCGACTCCCGCGACTCCTCCGCCGTCTCACGTCGGGTCGGCGGGGTGCCCGGGGGCGCGCCCTGGGGAGGGGACGTGCGCGGGAGGGTGCCGTCCGTCAGGCGGCGGGCCGTGCGGGCCGCGTCACGTGAGGCCGCCGCGCCGGAATCCGCGGGGTTCGGGGTCGATGCCGTCATTCGGGTCCACCTCATGCTCTCGGGGTCATCGGAACAAGCGCCGCCAGGTCTCCGGGCCCGGGTAGCCGTCGGCGGCTGCGCCGCGCCAGCCCTGTGCCCGCTGGAACGCCTCGACGTTGCGGCGGTCCGCCTCCGTCCAGCGCGGACCGGGTCCCGACAGGTAGTGCTTGCCGAAGCCCCGCTTCACCAGTTGTTTGCCCAGCTTCTCCACATATGCGTTGGATTGGCCCGGACGGAAGGAGCCACGCCCGGGAAATGCCGTCGCATTCGAAGTCGACCCGCTCGCACCACTCGAACCGCCGATGTCCCTGCCCTTGCCGGTCACGAGGAGCTTCCAGGTCTCGGGGCCGGGCAGGCCGTCCGCCTCCTTGCCCTTCCAGCCCTGCGCCAGCTGGAACGCCTGGGTCGCGCGGCGGTCCGCCTCGCCCCACTTCGGGCCGGGTCCCTGGCTGTAGTACCGCTTGCCGCCGCGGTCGACGAGCAGCCGGCCGAGCTGGGTGACGTACGCGTTGTTCGCGCCGGTGCCGAACATCGCGATGCCCGGGTAGGGCGTCGCCGTGGAGACCGCCCCGCCCGTGGTGCCGCCGGTGCCGCCGCCGGCCAGGCCCTTGTAGCGGTAGGCCACGTACCGGTTGGAGTTCTCCCAGTACGCCATCGGCGTCGCCTGCTTCCGCGTGCGCGGCTTGGTCTGCTCGTACGCGACGTAGGAGGTGTGGGTGTAGTCGGTCCAGCCGCCGAAGATCGTGACGTGCGAGCCGCGGGTCGGGTTGGCCGGGTTGTGGAAGAGCAGGATGTCGCCGGGCTGCAGCTCGGTGCGGTCGACGCGGTCCGCGAAGCGGTCGAGGCTGCCGGTCCACTCGTTGCTGCGGAGGTTCCAGGCCATCGAGATGTAGCCCGAGCAGTCCTGGCGGTAGCCGTCCGTCCAGTACTTCTCCATGGAGTACGGGACCTGGGCGGTCACCCACAGCTTCGCGCGGTTGATGATCTCGGTCCGGCTCGTCTTCCGCAGGGTGGCGGCCGAGACCTGACTGGTCGTCGGGTCCGCGTTCGGGGAGGGCTGCCCGCCGGGGCCCGGCGCTCCGTGCAGCGGCCCCCGGCCGCCCTGCGGGGTGTCGGGCTCGGGGGCGTCCGGGTGGGCGGCGGTGTCGGTGGCGGGCTCCGTGAGGTCCGCCGGGGTGAACGGGGCGGAGGGCGGCGGGAGGGCCGCCGCCACGGCGGCCCCGCCACCGCCGAGGGCCACGCCGGCGGCCGTCACCAGGACCAGGGCGCGGCGCGCGCCGTGCGCCGCGGGGTGTCCGCCCGCCCGGACCGGCAGGCCAAGCGCGAGGTCGCGCCGCTGCCGGGCACAGCCCGGGCAGCCGCAGTCGGCCGCGGGTTCGAACTCCTCGAAGACCGGCACGCTCATGCGATTCCCCTCCACACTCGTCAAGATCTTTTGACCCTTGGTTTTGGGCGTCAGTGTCTCAACTGTCTGGACAAATCGCATTTTGACGGATCGAAGGCCTGATACGACCATCCGACAGGCCGGGGGTGACCGTAATTGGTCAGGAGCACACCCGGACGTCGGGTAGAGTTCTCTCTGTCAGCAAGCGCCGCTAGCTCAGTTGGTTAGAGCAGCTGACTCTTAATCAGCGGGTCCGGGGTTCGAGTCCCTGGCGGCGCACGCAGAGTCAAGACCCCCTCACCGATGGTGAGGGGGTCTTGTTCGTTTCTCGGCCGTGGTCTGGTCGGTGGAGTGACGAGCGCGGGTGCCTTACGGGTGCCTGGCGGGTGCCTGGCGGGTGCCTCGCGGACGTCGTGCGGACGTCTCGCGGATGCCTTGCGGGCCGGCCGGTGGGGCGGGGGTGTGGACCCGGCTCGGCGCGCGGTCGTGAGCAGCGTGACACGACAGCCCTCTGGGCCGGGCGGGGCGGGGCCCTTACAGTGTCCGGAACCTCGACCTCCCGCGGCGGCACCGGACCCCTCCCGCGTCCGCGAGCCCTGCGGTGGAGGACCGGCCCGGTCGGCGGCGGCAGCGGGACGCGCGGCGCCGACCGGGGCCAGGTCCGCGCGTCCGCGTCGACGGGGGCGGCCACCACTCGCCGCGCGGTCGACGCGCCCGGTACGACCCGGTGCGGGCCGCGCGACCGCGCCCTCGGAACCACGCCCCCCGCCCCGCCGTGGGCCGCGCCCTCGCCACCCACCGCCCGTACGGGCCGCACCCGCAGCGCCACTCACCACCGTGCGAACCGCGCCCGCGCCCTCACCCACCGCCCGCGCGGACCCGCGCCCGCGTCCACCCGCCGTGCGGGCCGCGCCGCCCGCGCCCACCGCCATGCGGCCCGCGCCCGCGCCCACCGCCGTGTGGGCTGCGCCCGCGCCCACCGCCGTGTGGGCTGCGCCCGTACCCTCGCCCCACCGCCCGTGTGGGCAATCGTCCCGCTGGGGCGGGACGGGTGGGCACACGGGACGGCGCGCTCGGCGGCGCCTCCGCCCCTTGTGCCTGGACCCGCACCCAGTTGTGCGGCGCGAAGGGGTGCGGGTTCAGGCGCGGAAGCCTAGGCCCGGCAACGGGCGCCGTTCCGTTGTGCCCACCCGTTCCGCCCCAGCGGAACAGATGCCCACAACGGGGGTGGGCGGCGGCGGGCGCCCGTCCGGGTCGGGCCGACAGGCCTGGCCCGGCGGGGCCGGGGGTGCGCCAGGCCCTGGGCCCGGGCAGATGGGACCGGGTGCCCCGGGCGCCGGGAGGGGGTCAGGGGGTGGCGGCTGTCAGGTAGGCCGAGACCACCACGTTCGCCGTGTACGCGTTCGCGCCGCGGTCGAACGTGCCCCCGCACGTGATCAGCCGCAGCTCCGCCCGGTGCGGATCCCGCGCCCCGTAGACCTTGCTCGCGTCGAAGGACTCCCGCGGGTAGACCTGGACGTCGTCCACCGTGAACTCGGCGACCGATCCGTCCGTACGGGTGACGCGGACCTTCGCTCCGGGGCGGGCCGCGCTCAGGCCGTAGAAGACCGCCGGCCGCGTCTCGGTGTCGACGTGGCCGACGAGGAGGGCCGGGCCCGCGGCGCCCGGCCGGGTGCCGGCGCCGAACCAGCCGACCGTGTGCGGCATCTCGTACGGCGGCGGATCGATCGCCCCCGTGCTGTCCAGGCCGCGCGCCACGACGGGCGCGGCGATGCCGAGGGACGGGATCTCGACCCGCCGGGGCTCGAGGGGTGCGAGGGGGTCGCGCGCCGGGGGCAGGGGGACGCCGAGCGGCCGGCCGACGGCGGCGATGTCTCCGGTGGTCGGCGCGGAGCTGCCCCCGGGGCCCTCGGTGACCTCGCGGCCCCAGAGCCAGAGCCCGAGCAGGAGCAGCGCCCAGGCCACGCCGGTGACGAGTCGCCCGGTGCCCGCCGGGCGGGAGCCGGACGGCCCCGTCATTCCGTACCCGACCCCGAGCCCGTGCCCGTACTCGCCCCCGTACCGCGTCGGCGGGAGCTGCGGAAGGCGACCGCGACCGCGGCGACGGCCGCGAGACCGAGGCCGAGCAGGGTGTACGGGGTGCCGAGGCCGCTCTCGCTGGTGGTCTGGGCGACGCCGGGGGCGGCCGGGGCGGCGAAGGCGGCGGTGCCGCCGCCGCCCGCGCGGACCGGGGCGACCGGGCTGGCGTGGTGGGTCGGCTCGTGGGTCGGCTCGTGCGTCGGCTCGTGCGTCGGCTTCCACGTCGGCTCGTGCGTGGGCTTGCGGGTCGGCTCGTGCGTGGGCTTCTGGCGCTCGACGCGCACGGTGCCGACATCCGGGTGGTCGTGGCCGTCGCAGGTCACGCTGACCTTGTACGTGCCGTTCTCGAGCCGGGTCTTGATCGTGGTGTCGCCGAACAGCGGTGCGCCACCGCCGTCCCGGCCGGTGAGTTCGGCGTCGGCGACGAACGCCGGGGACTTCGCGGCCCCCGTCGTGCCCTTGCAGCCCTGGACGCGGACGTCGACGTCGGCGCCGGGCGAGGCGGTGGACGGGGTGACGGTGACCTTCACCCCGTCGTGGGCGTACGCGCCACCGGCCGTGGGTGCCAGTACGAGTACGAGGGCCGCCCCTGCGGCACGGAGAGCAATGGGACCTGAACGCATCGTGACCTCCTGATACTGGCAGGGTCACCCGGATCGGGGCTTCTCGCATCCGCAGGGGCGCCGGCGAGCGGCCGCTACACCCGGTCGACGATGTCCGCGATCGACTTCACGATCTTGGAGGGGCGGAACGGGAAGCGGTCGATCTCCGCCTCCGACGTCAGGCCGGTCAGCACCAGGAAGGTCTGCATGCCCGCCTCAAGACCCGCCAGGATGTCGGTGTCCATCCGGTCGCCGATCATGGCGCTGGTCTCGGAGTGGGCGCCGATGGCGTTCAGTCCGGTGCGCATCATCAGCGGGTTCGGCTTGCCCGCGAAGTACGGGTCCTTGCCGGTGGCCTTCGTGATGAGCGCGGCGACCGAGCCGGTGGCCGGCAGCGGTCCTTCGAGGGAGGGGCCGGTCTCGTCGGGGTTGGTGCAGATGAAGCGGGCGCCGGCGTTGATGAGCCGGACGGCCTTGGTCATCGCCTCGAAGGAGTAGGTACGGGTCTCGCCGAGGACCACGTAGTCCGGGTCGTGGTCGGTGAGGACGTAGCCGATGTCGTGCAGCGCGGTGGTCAGACCGGCCTCGCCGATGACGTACGCGGTGCCGCCGGGGCGCTGGTCGTCGAGGAACTTGGCGGTGGCGAGGGCCGAGGTCCAGATGTTCTCGACGGGGACCTCCAGGCCCATCCGGGCGAGGCGGGCGTGCAGGTCGCGGGCCGTGTAGATCGAGTTGTTGGTGAGGACGAGGAAGGGCTTCCCGGTGTCCCGCAGCTTCCTGATGAACGCGTCGGCGCCGGGGATCGGCACGCCCTCGTGGATGAGGACGCCGTCCATGTCGGTCAGCCAGGATTCGATCGGCTTGCGCTCTGCCATGGGTGCGGGACTCCTGCCGTGCGAAGTGCGGTGTGCTGGGGGCGCCGCGACAGCGCTGTGGCGACGCCCCCAGCCTAGGCCCTGCCCGCCCGCGCGGGCTGGGTCAGGGAGCGGGTTCTGGTGCGTGCAGCTGCAAGGCGGAGGAGGGAGGCATGGCGGAGCCATGGCGACCGACGACAACGCCGCAGATGTGCGTGCCAGAGCCCGCGAGCCCAGCGCGTGCGGGTGGGCGGGGCCTGCGTCAAGAGGTCGTGACCTTGACCCCGTCGATCACCCAGTACCAGTTGTTGGAGCCGGTGTAGCGGAAGCGGAAGCTCACGGTGGACGCGCCGGCCGGGACGGGGACCGCGAGGGACTGGGGCTGGGAGATCACATCGGCGGTGTAGTTCTTCACGACGGTCGGGGTGCCGCCGTTGAAGACGGCCTGGACCTGGGCGCTCTGGCTGCCCTCCTGGCGGTAGAAGGTCGTGAAGTCCAGGGTGACCCGGGTCGCGCCCGCGACGCCGTACGCCGGGGTGACGAGGGTCGAGTCGTACGTCCCCGAGAACGTCTTGTCGGCCCACTCGTCGGAGTCGGCGACGGCGAAGACGCCCCGGGCGCGCACGTTCAGCTCGCGGGACTGGTCGCGCTGGGAGCGGGACCAGAACTCGTCGGTGGCGAAGGACCAGCCGCGCCACTCGGTCATGCCGCCGGTGCCCATGGCGGTGTTGATGACGGACCAGCCGCTGGGGGCGGTGCGGGTGAAGCCGAGGATCCCGGCGGGGATGCCGGTCTCGTCGACGCGGCCGGTCAGCGAGCCGTAGAGGCTGTCGAAGGGGTCGGTGGAGCGGTCCTGGATCGGCTTGCCGTCGAGGCCCCAGGACGCGGCGGGGGTGATGCCGAGCTGGCGGAAGACGGTGGCGGCGACGTCGACGAGCCGGGTGTCGATGGGGCGGGCGCCGGCGGCGATGCCGGGGCCCTGGGCGAGGACGAAGGTGCGCCGCTCCTCGATGGAGGAGCCGCCGTGGCCGCCGCCGTCGGTGTGGCCGTGGTCGGTCGTGACGATGACCGTCCAGCGCTCGGTGGCGTACGCGGGCCGGGCCTTGATCGCGGTGAGCAGCCGGCCGAGGTAGCCGTCCTGGACGTCGATGGCGTCGGTGTACTTGGGGCTGGCGGCGCCGTGGTTGTGGCCGATCTCGTCGGTCTCGCCGAAGTAGACGAAGAGGACGTCCGGGTTCTGGTTGCGCAGGACGTCCTCGGTGATGTCGGTGATCACGAGGTCGTTGACGACGTAGTTGTTGTTGTAGACGAGCTTGGCGTCGGCGCCGGGGGTGACGGTGCCGTGGGTGTCGAGCTCGGGCCAGTCGACGGCGGCGAAGAGCGAGAGCTCGGGGCGGACCTGGTTCAGGCGGGCGAGGAAGCCGGGGTACTGGCCGTAGTTCTTGCCGCTGAAGGTGTTGTCCTTCACGCCGTGCTTGTCGGGCCAGACGCCGGTGGAGATGGTGGACCAGCCGGGGCCGGAGGAGGTCGCGGCCATCGGGTTGGCGTAGAGCAGGGAGCGGCCGTAGGTGCCGTTCGCCATCAGGGACTTGAGGTGCGGCGCTTTGGCGGCGTCGATCCGGTCGTGGCGCAGGCCGTCCATGCCGACGACGAGCACCTTGTCCTTGCTGGTGCCGTCGGGGAGCGTGGGCGCGGCGGCGGCGAGGGCCGCCGGGGCGGTGGCGAGGCCGGTGGCGGCGACGGCCGCGGTGGCACCGGCGGCGGCGAGCACGGTGCGTCGGGAGATGCCGGTGATCGGCATGTCGAAGTCCTCCGTGAGCGGGGTCGATGGGGGTGCGGACGCGCGCCAACGCCCCTGATTCCTCAGGGGCGTTGGTCCGTACCCGTTATCTTTCCGCGATCAACGGGGGCTTTCCAGGGTCGTACGGTGAACTCTTAGCTTCCGGTCGCGGACTTCCACGCGTCGACGTACGCCGTGAGGTTCTTGTCGATGTCGGCCCAGTCCGGCTCGAACACCTCCACGCCCTCCATCAGCTTGGCCAGTTCGATCGCGTTGGCGTCGGTCGCCTTGACGTCCTTGCGGGCCGGGAAGCCGCCGCCGATGGCGCTGACCTCGCGCTGGGCGCCCTCGGTCAGCATGAAGTCGAGGAGCTTCCTGCCGTTCTCGGCGTGCGGGGCCTTGTCCACCAGGCCGGCCGCGTACGGCAGGGCGAAGGTGGTGGGCCGGCCCGTGCCCTTGGCCGGGAACCAGATGCCGAGGTTCGGCATGGACCGGGACTGGGCGAAGTTCATCTGCACATCGCCGTTGGCGACGAGGAGTTCGCCCTTGTCCACCTTGGGGGCGAGCTTGGAGGTGGAGGAGGACGGGCCGACGTTGTTGGCCTGGAGCTTCTTCAGGTACTCCATGGCCGGCTCCTGGCCGCCGAAGTCGTGCATCGCCTTGATGAGGACGGCGGTGCCGTCGCCCGCGACGCCCGGGGTGGAGTACTGGAGCCTGTCCTTGAACCTGCCGTCGAGCAGCTCCTCCCAGGTCGTGGGGGCGGTGGGGAGCTCCTTCTTGTTGTGGACGAAGCCGAAGTAGTTGTTGACGACCGAGGTCCAGGTGCCGTCGCTCGCCTTGTCGCCGCCGCCGACGTGGTCGGCGCCCTGCGGCGTGTACTTCTGGAGCAGGCCCTTGGATCCGGCCTGCTGGATGAAGGGCGGCAGGGTCACGAGGACGTCGGCCTGGGTGTTGCTCTTCTCGCGGAGGGCGCGCTGCACCATCTCCCCGGAGCCGCCCTCGACATACTTGACCTTGATGCCGGTCTTCTTCTCGAAGTCGGCGAAGACCTTGTCGTACCAGCCGTCGCCCGCCTCGCCCTTGAGGCCGTCGGCGCTGTAGACGGTGACGGTCTTCTCGTCGGAGGCGGCGGTGGAACCCCCGCAGGCGGTGAGGCCCGCGGCGAGGACGAGGGAGCCGGTGACGGCGGCGATCGGCTTGGCGTACGTACGCATAACGTCGTGTTCTCCTGAGGATCTCTGGCTGATGGAAGCGCGGGGAGGGAACGCCGGGGCCTCTAGCGGAAGGAGGCCCTGGTGCGGATGCGGGAGACGGCGAGCAGGGCCAGCAGGGTCGTGGCCATGAGGACCACGGCCAGCGCCGATCCGGTGAAGAGGGAACCGCGGTCGGTGGCCGTGAAGATGAGCACCGGGAGCGGCATCCAGTCCGGCGGGTAGAGCATCATCGTGGCGCTCAACTCGCCCATGGACAGGGCGAAGCAGAGTCCGGCGGCCGCGTTCAGGGACGGCAGCAGGAGCGGCAGCCGCACCCGGAGCAGGACGTACGAGGGGCGGGCGCCGAGACTGGCCGCCGCCTGCTCGTACATCGGGTCGAGCCGCTGGATCGCGGCCGACACCGACTGGTGGGCGAACGCCGTGACGAGCACGGTGTGCGCGAGGATCACGATCCAGCGTGTGCCGTTGAGGAGCACCGGCGGCTGCGAGAACGCGACGAGGACGGCCAGGCCGACGACCACGGACGGCACGGCGACCGGCAGCATGAACAGCGCGTCGAGGACCCGCTTGCCCCTCCGGCCGAGCGCGGCGCCGGCGAGCGCGGCCCAGGTGCCGACGGTCAGGGCGACCAGGCTCGCGGTGAGGGCGGTGACCAGGCTGGTGGTGAGGGCCTGGAGGGACTCCCCGCGGACGGCCGCCGCGTAGTGCTCGGTGGTCGGCCCGGAGGGGAAGGCGCTGGACCAGTGCGTGGCGAACGAGGCGGCGACGATGACCAGGAGCGGGAGGGCGAAGAGCGGGACGAACAGGACGGCGAACACGGCCCAGGCCGTCCACCTGCCGCTGCGGCTATGCACCAGCACGGCGGCTCACCCCCCGGTAGAGGACGTAGAGGCCCACGGAGAGGGCGACGTTGACGACGGCGACGACACAGGCGGCCGCGTAGTCGGACTCGAGGATCGCCTTGCCGTAGACGAGCATGGGGAGGGTCGTGACGCCCTTGGCCCCGGTGAAGAGGACGATGCCGAACTCGTTCAGGCACATGACGAGGACGAGGCTGCCGCCGGCGGCGAGCGCGGGCAGCGCCTCCGGCAGGATCACCCGCCGGACGATCCGGAGCGGCCGGGCGCCGAGCGAGGACGCGACCTCCAGCTGGGCCGTCTCCATCTGCGAGAAGGCGGCGAGCAGCGGCCGCATCACGAACGGGGTGAAGTACGTGATCTCGGCGAGGAGGACGCCCCACGGGGTGGCCAGGAACCGGAACGGGCCCGAGGGGTCCCCGGTGACGTCCGTCCAGACGCCGTTGGCCATGCCGACCGTGCCGTAGAGGAACAGCAGGGCGAGCGTGATGAGGAAGGACGGGAAGGAGAGGAAGACGTCGATGAACTTCGACACCGCCTTCCCACCGGGGAAGGGCACGAAGGCGATCACGACGGCGAGCACGAAGCCGAGGACGAGGCACCCGACGGTGGAGGCGACGGCGAGCCACACAGTGGTGACGAGGGCCTGGCGGAAGGACGCGGAGGCGAGGACGTCCCCGTACGCGCCGGGGGCCAGGGACTCCTGGACGACGAGCGCCAGCGGATAGAGGAAGACGACGGCGAGCACGGCGACGGGCGGGAGGGCCCAGACCCAGGCGGGGGTGGCGCGCCTCGTCGCGGACGGGCGTTCCACGGGGACGGAGGGGCCGGTCGCCACGCCCGTCGCGGGCCGCCGTTCCCTGAGCCCGCTCGCGGGGCTACCCATCGGACACCCCCGCCCCGAGCAGCACCGCGTCCTCGGGCGCGAAGTGCAGCGTGACCTCGGTCCCGAGCAGCGGTGTCTCCCGCAGCTCCCGTACGTCCGCCTTCACCCGGTGCCCGCCCACCTCCACGTACAGCCGGTGGGTGGACCCCCGCCACTGGACCTCGCCGATCCGGCCCCGCAGCGCGTTCGGACCGTCTCCGAGGCCGATCAGGTGGGGCCGGACGCAGAGCGTGGCGCCCGCGCCGAGGGCCGGTCCCGGCGCGCCCTCCGTGCCGACCTTCAGCTCCGTGCCCGCGAAGACGACCCCGTCCGCGCCGACCGTCACCGGGAGCAGGTTGGCGTTCCCGACGAACGAGGCCGTGAACTCCGTGCGCGGCCTGCGGTACAGGTCCTGCGGGGTGCCGCAGTCCTGGAGCCGGGCCTTGTCCATGACGGCGATCCGGTCCGCGAGGGTCAGCGCCTCGACCTGGTCGTGGGTGACGTACAGGATCGACACATCGGGCAACTCGCGGTGGAGTCGGGCCAGTTCGGCCAGCATGCCGGAGCGCAGCTGCGTGTCGAGCGCGGAGAGCGGCTCGTCGAGGAGGAGGACCTTGGGCCGGATGGCGAGCGCGCGGGCGATGGCGACGCGCTGCTGCTGCCCGCCGGAGAGCTCCCGCGGGTACCGGTGGGCGTAGGCCGCCATGCCGGTCATCTCCAGGGCCTCGGCGACCCGGCCGGGGATCTCGCCCTTGGGGACCTTCTGCGCCTTCAGGCCGAAGGCGACGTTGGCCTCGACCCGCAGGTGCGGGAAGAGGGCGTACTGCTGGACGACCATGCCGATCCCCCGCTTGTACGGTGGGAGGCCGGTGACGTCGCGGTCGCCGATGAGCACCCGCCCGGAGGCCGGCCGCACGAATCCGGCGACGGCCCGCAGCGCGGTGGTCTTCCCGGAACCCGAGGGCCCGAGGAGGGCCATGACCTCGCCGGGCTCGACGGTCAGGTCGAGCCGGTCGAGGACGGTGGTGCCGCCGTACGCGACGGACACGGCGTCGAAGCGGATGCCGCTGGTCATGCGTCCGACTCCCCGAGCAGCGCGGGAAGTCCGGCGACCGAGGGGAGGACGTGCGTCGCGCCGTGCTCCTTGAGCGCCGCCTCGTCGTGCGCGCCGGTCAGGACGCCCGCGACGATCCCGGCGCCCGAGCGGACCCCGCTGAGCATGTCGTAAGAGGTGTCGCCCGCGACCACGAGCTGCCGGACGTCGTCCACGGCGCCGGTGCGGAGGAAGGCGGCGAGGACCATGTCCGGGTACGGGCGTCCGCGACCGCCGGCGTCCGCCGGGCAGAGGGTCAGCTCGACCAGGTCCCGCCAGCCGAGCGCGTCGAGGATGGCGTCCTGGGTGACCCGGGCGAAGCCGGTGGTGAGGACCACCCGCCGGCCCTGGGCCCTCAGCTCGTCGATCGCCTCGGCCGCGCCGGGTATCGGGGCGATCCGGCCGCCGGAGACCAGCTCGCCGTAGGCCGCCTCGAAGGCGAGGTTGGCCTCCTGGGCGCGGGTCTCGTCGCCGCCGAAGAGGTGGCGGAAGACGGAGATCTTGGACTCGCCCATGGTGGCGCGGACGTAGTCGATCATCGTGGCCGGGTCTTCGCCGAGGCGCTCGGCGGCGGCGGTGAAGGCCTGCTCGACGAGACCGCCGTCGGCGACGGTGGTGCCGGCCATGTCGAGGACGACGAGTCCGTGCCGGCGCTTGTGCGGGTGGGTGTCCGTGTGGGTGTGCGTGTGGGTGCCCGTGGGGGTGCCCGTGTGCGTCTGCGTCTGCGTCTGCGTCTGCGTGGGGAGCGTGCTCATGTGGTTCACCAGCCCAGTTCGTCTGCGGTCTTCTCGGCGATGGCGGGCGAGCAGGTCATGCCGCGGCCGCCGGGCCCCGTCACCAGCCACACGCCGTCGCGGACCCGCTGGCGGTGGACGACCCGGCTGGTGTCGACGCACTGCGCGTACACCCCGGCCCAGCGGCGCCTGATCTTCGGCAGCGGGCGGCCGAGGAAGGACTCGACGACGCGGGTGAGGTGCTCGTAGGGGTCTTCGAGGGTGTCGAAGGCGAAGGGGTGCTCGTACTCGTGGGTGTCGCCGATGGTCAGTCCGCCGTCGAGGCGCTGCACCATGAGGAGCTGCATCTTGTGGGCGGCGGCGGTCGGGTCCTGCGGCTGCGCGGCCTGGAGGGAGTCCAGGGCCTCGGAGGCGTAGGCGGGGTAGTAGCGGAAGGAGTCGGCGTCGGCGACGGAGGTGGTGAGCGCCTCGCCGAGAGGCTCGGTCTGCATCATCTGGAGCCGGACGCGGCGGACGGGTATCTCGCCGGCGACCTCGCGGACGAGGCCGGAGAGCCAGGCTCCGGTGCACAGGACGACGGCGTCGCCGCTGTGGAGCTCGCCGCGGTCGTCGCGGACCGCGTTCTCCCCGACGACGTCCCTGACCTCGCGGTTCGGCAGGAAGGTGTACTTCCCGGTGGCGAGGAGGGCCTCGCGGAGCGCGAGCTGGGCGAGGCGGGGCTCGACGGCCGCGTCGCGCTCGCACCAGAGCGCCGCCTCGAACGTGCCGCGCAGGGCCGGGTTGACCGCGCGGGCCTCGTCGGCCGTCAGCAGCTTGTAGCCGCGGGCGGCGGCGTCGGGGCGGGCCACGGCGGCCTCTGCGACGGCGAGTTCCAGCTCGTTCCGGACGGGGGTGAGCGAGCCGATGGCCCGGAAGCCGAGGCCGGGGACCCGGGCGCCGATGCCCTCCCAGAGTTCCCGGGCGCGCAGGGCGGTGTCCAGCTCCTCTCCGCCCGCCCGTCCGCTCACCCAGATCTGGCCGAAGTTGCGGAGGGACGCTCCGCGCGCCTCGGCCTCGCGCTCGATGTGTACGACCTCGTGGCCGCGTTCCACTGCGTGCCAGGCGTGCATGGTTCCCACCACGCCGGCTCCTACGACGATCACCTTCATGCCGTCGACGGTCCTGGGAGCGGGTGACCCGGACGGGGCCGGTGGGCGACGGGACGGTGAACGGCCCGCCAAGCTTGGACCAGACCCGTTATCTTCTCGTGATCTGAGCGGGGTGGAGGGGGCGCGAATTCACCCCGGGCGGGTGCTCGGCCCCTCGGCCAGCCCCTCGGCCAGCCCCTCGGTCAGCCCCGCTGTCCCAGATGGGCGGTGAAGCTGAACCGGTCGCCCCGGTAGAGGGTGCGGACCCGCTCCAGGGGCCGCCCCGCGGTGTCCCGGGAGACGCGGTGCAGCAGCAGCATCGGCAGGGCCGGCGGGGTGCCGATCAGAAGGGCCTCGCGGGGCGTCGCGAGCACCGTCTCGATGCGCTCGTCCGCGTCGCCGAAGGAGATGCCGAGGCGGTCGTGCAGGTAGGAGTAGAAGGAGGAGTCCGGGTCGAACTCGGTGTCCAGGTGCGGGGCGCGGGCCTCGGAGACGTACGTGCTCTCCAGGCCGACCCGCTCGTCGTCGGCGAGGAGTACGCGCTCCATGTGCCAGACGGGCTCGCCCCGTTCGGCGCCGACCTCGGGGGCGAGCGCCTCCGGGCAGGGGAAGCGGTCGAGCGAGATGAGGCTGCGGCCGGGGCGGAGGCCCTGCCGGCGGACGCCCTCCGTGTAGCTCGCGAGCGAGAGGGGCTGCTCCAGCTTGGGGCCCGCGACGACCGTGCCCCGGCCCTGGCGGCGCAGCCGTCCCTCCAGGAGGAGTTCGCGCAGCGCCTGCCGGACGGTCTCGCGGGACACCTCGTACCGGACGGCGAGGTCCCGCTCGGTGGGCAGCAGCCCACCCTCCCCCAACTCGTCGACCATCAGGGCGAGTTTGGCCTTGACGGCGTAGTACTTGGGCACGCGGCCGTGCTCCGGGATGCCGGAGTTCACGGGGGCGCCCGGGGTGCCGGGGGCGTTCTGGTAGTTCACCGGGGGATGGTCGCAGACGGGGATGAACGGGAAGGTGTACGCGGCATGACTCACCGGTGCCGGGGGCGGCGGGCGGCCCGGAAGAGGACGGCGCCCAGGAGGACGAGGGCGGCCGCGAGGGGCGCCAGGAACCTGGCGCGATCCCCCGACTCCCGTCCCGTTTCCGCGAGTTCGTTGTCCGGGCCGGCGAGTACGAGGTCTCCCGAGTCTTCGGCGGTGGAACCCGGCGGGCGGGGCGTCGCCCCGGGCGGCCGGGAGCGGGTGCCCGGGTCGGGCGTGCCGGATGTGTCAGGTGCGGGCTCGTCCGCGCCGGTGGAGCGGTCCGGATCGGCGGGCACCGCGGGCACTACGGCCAGCCGGTAGTCGCCGGACTCGCCGACCCAGTCGCCGTCGACGCCCCGCCGCTGGACGACGGCGGCATTCACGACGACCTGGTCGGGGGCGGTCTCCGCGCGGAAGCCGAGCCGTACGGGGACGGTGAGGGTCCCGCCCGCGGGCACCATGAAGCCGTCGAAGCCCTCCGGCCCGTCGGAGGCACCGGAACCGCCGGAAGTGCCGGAACCGCTGGAGACGCCGGAACCGGCGGACCTTCCGGCGTCCTCGGGCGTGCTGAACACACCGATGTTCTCGGCCTGTTCGGTGGCCTCGAAGGTCACGGGCCGCCAGCGCGCGGCCCCGGCGTCGTAGAACTCGAACCGGATCTGCGCGGGCTTCAGCACCCGCTTTTCGTCGGTGAGGACGAGCACGGGGTGGATGCCCGAGCAGGTGGCGTCGGTGGTGTTGGTGAGATCGAGCTTCCACTCCTGGAGGGGGCCGCCGGCGGGGTAGTCGGCGGGGCCGCCGTGGATCCGGGTGTCGAGCGGGAAGGCCGAGCCGGAGGGGGTGCCGCAGGTCGGGGCCGGCGGATCGGGGGCGGGGATGTCGGGGGCGGCCTGTGCCGGGGCGGGGGCCGTCGTGGGCGGCACCGAGGGGGCCGGTGCGGCCAGGGCGGG
Organism: Streptomyces sp. CB02009; assembly: GCF_001905825.1. Taxonomy (GTDB): domain Bacteria; phylum Actinomycetota; class Actinomycetes; order Streptomycetales; family Streptomycetaceae; genus Streptomyces. The sequence goes on along the minus strand of NZ_LIVV01000007.1, from coordinate 155,878 downwards.
GGACGCCAGGGCCAGGTGGGCCGTCGCGGTGACCGTCAGCGCGGCCGCCGCGGTCAGGGCGCGGGGGCTGCGCGGTCGCAGGGGGGCGGATGTCATGGGGCCGGGCCTTTGCTGCTCGCGGGACGTACGGGTCGGCCGCGACGCTGCCATGCCCCGGGGGTGGGGGCCGGGCAGCGACACCGGGTCCGCCCCCGGACGGCCCGGCCGATCCGCCCGATCGGCCTACTGTCGTACGTACGGCTTTGCTGCTTTACGGGTCTGCGGTTTAGCGGCTCTGCGGCTCTGCGGCTTTACGGGTCTGCGGCTTTACGGGTCCACTGCTTAACCGCTCTGCGGCTTTACGGCTCTGCCTACGTTCCGAAGACCGGGGCGAGGATCAGCCACGCGGCACCTTCCGCCACCGCGTCCCGCTCCCCCGCCACGCGCACCGGAGCCGTCAGGCCGAGCCCGTCGAGGACCTCCCGCACCCCGCCCGCGAACACCTCCGGCGCGGCGAGGACCAGCCGGCCGCCGAGCAGGACCTCGTCGATGTCGAGGAGCCGTACGACGTTGGCCGCGCCCGCGCCGAGGATGCGCGCCGCCCCGGCGTCGTCGCCGCGCGCCACCGCCGCGAGGCACAGGACCTCCAGGCAGCCGCGCCCGCCGCAGCCGCACGGGGGCCCGTCGAGTTGGACGGTCTGGTGGCCGAGTTCGCCGGCGCCCGTCCTGTCCCCCCGGAGCGGCGCCCCGCCGAGGACGAGGCCGGCGCCGAGCCCCGTACCGAGGTGGACGTACGCGAAGGAGCCGGGGGCGGCGGGGCGGACGGCCAGGCCGAGGGCGGCGGCGTTGGTGTCCTTGTCGAGGACGACGGGGAGTCCGAGGCGCCGGGCCAGCTCCTCGCGGACGGGGTGGCCCTCCCACTCGGGGAAACCGGTCACCCGGCCCGGGACTCCGGCGCGGTGGTCGAGCGGCCCGGGCATGGCGACCCCGACGCCGAGGACGGGGGCGGGGTCGGGAGCGGGTCCGGCGGCGGGTGCGGCGGCGGGGGCGGAGTCGGGGCCGGGGACGCAGTCGAGTCCGGCGGCACGGGCGTCGGGCTCGGCATCGGGCCTCGCGTCGGGCCTGGCATCGGGCCTCGCCTCGGGCCTCGCGTCACGCCCGACCTCAGGCCCGGCCGCGTGGGCCGTGGAGCCGGCCGTCAGGAGTCCCCGTACCTCCTCCGCCACCGCGTCCAGGACGGGCCCCGCGCCTGCACCCAGGTCCAGGGCGCGCGTGCGCCGGGCGACGACCGCGCCCGCGAGGTCGGTGAGGAGCGTGGTCAGCTCGTCGCGGTCGAGGTGGACGCCGACCGCGTACCCGGCGGTGGGGACGAGCCGCAGGACCGTGCGGGGCTTGCCGCCGGTCGAGGCGCGGTGGCCGGCCTCGGTGGCGAGGCCCTCGGACCGGAGCCGTGCGGTGATCTTGCTGACGGCCTGCGGGGTGAGGCCGGTCCGCTCGGCCAGTTCGAGGCGGCTGATGCCGGTCTCGCCCGCGGTGCGCAGCAGGTCGAGCACGAGCGCCGCGTTGGGGCTGCGCAGGGCCGGCACGTTCACTCCACCACTCCGATCAGGTCCGTCTCCACCTGCCCATTGTCGCTGTCGCTTGCACTTTGGCAACACCGTTGCTTAAGTGAGGGGCATGACTGGCATCCCCCGCACCCCTCTCCGCGTCGGCCTCGTCGGCTACGGCCTCGCGGGCTCCGTCTTCCACGCCCCGCTGATCGCCGCGTCCGAGGACCTCGTCCTCGCGGCCGTCACCACCGGCAACCCCGAACGGGCCGCCGAGGCACGCGCCGCCCACCCGGGCGTCCGGGTCGTGGCCACCCCCGAGGAGCTGTGGGCGGACGGGGCGGCGGACGAGCTCGACCTGGTCGTCGTCGCCTCCCCCAACAAGACGCACGTCGCGATCGCCACGGCCGCCCTGGAGGCGGGCCTGCCGGTCGTCGTCGACAAGCCGCTGGCGGGGACCGCCGCCGAGGCGCGCACCCTCGCGGCCCTCGCCGAGGAGCGGGGCCTGCTGCTCTCCGTCTTTCAGAACCGCCGCTGGGACAACGACTTCCTGACCCTCCGCAGCCTCGTCGACGAGAAGGCGCTCGGCGAGGTCCAGCGCTTCGAGTCCCGTTTCGAGCGCTGGCGCCCGCTGCCCAAGGGCGGCTGGCGCGAGTCCGGCGCGCCGTCGGAGATCGGCGGTCTGCTCTACGACCTGGGCAGCCATGTCGTCGACCAGGCACTGGTCCTCTTCGGCCCCGTGGTCTCCGTGTACGCGGAGTCGGACGTCCGCCGGCCGGGCGCCGAGGCCGACGACGACACCTTCCTCGCGCTCACCCACGCGAACGGCGTCCGCTCGCACCTGTACGTGAGCGCCACCACCGCCCAGCTGGGCCCCCGCTTCCGGGTGCTCGGGCAGCGCGCGGGCTTCGTGAAGTACGGCCTCGATCCGCAGGAGGCGGCCCTCCGCGACGGTCTGCGCCCGGTGCCGGGCACGGTGTGGGGCGTGGAGCCGGAGGAGCTGTGGGGCCGGCTCGGCTCCGGCGAGTCGCCGCTGACCGGGGGCGGGATCCCGGTCGAGTCGCTGCCGGGCGACTACCCGGCGTACTACGCGGCCGTCGCCGCCGCCCTGCGCGGCACCGGCGAGAACCCGGTGACGGCCCACGAGGCCGCGGCCGCGCTCGACGTCCTGGAGGCGGCGAAGCGGTCCGCCCGCGAGGGAATCACGGTGGCGCTGTGAGCGACCGGGAAGTGAGCAGCCGGGACGTGAGCGGCCGGGATGCGAGCGACCGGGAAGTCCGTGAGCTGGAGGCGCAGGAGGCCCGGCTGGTCCTCCCCCGCTTCACGTACGAGGACGCCTGGACGCTCGGCGGCCTGCTCGTCGGCATGGCGCGCGAGCGCGGGGCGCCGGTGGCCGTCGACATCCGGCGCGGGCCGCAGCAGCTCTTCCACTGCGCCCTACCGGGGTCGAGCGCGGACAACGACGCCTGGATCGACCGCAAGCGACGGGTCGTCGAGCGGTACGGCGTGAGCTCGTTCCTGGTCGGCGCGAGGTTCCGCGCCAAGGGGACGACCTTCGAGGCGTCCTCGCGCCTCGACCCCGACCGGTACGCGGCGCACGGCGGCGCGTTCCCGGTCGCGGTCGAGGGCGCGGGCGTGATCGGCTCGGTCACGGTCTCGGGGCTGCCGCAGGCCGAGGACCACGCCATGGTCGTCGAGGCACTGGAGCGCCTGCTCAGTTCGTACGCCTCCGCCGGCGGCTGACGAGGACGAGCGCGCCGCCGCCGAGGGCGAGACCGACGGCGGCGGCGCCCATGACGATGTTCCCGGTGCCGGCGCCGGTCTCGGAGAGTTCGCCGTCGGGGCCGTGGTGGCCGCCGCCGGAGTCTCCGTACCCGCCGTCGCCCCCGTTGCCGCCGTTGCCGCCGTGGCCGCCGTCACTGCCGCCGTTCGCCGACCCGCCGGTCGCCGGGTGGGTGTGCGTGGGGGTCGGGGTCGGGGTGGGGGTGGGATCGGTCGGGGTCGGCGTCGGGTCCGTGGGAGTCGGGGTCGGATCCGTCGGCGTGGGTGTGGGGTCCGTCGGGGTCGGCGTCGGGTCCGTGGGAGTCGGAGTCGGATCCGTCGGGGTCGGCGTGGGCGTGGGCGTGCTGCCCCCGCAGGACGGCAGGTCGCCGTTGAACGGATAGGCGTGGAGCTCCTGGCCCCCGCCGCCGCCCTGTTCCGAGGTGTGCGCCAGATTCCCGGTGGTGAAGAAGCGGCCGTTCATGCCCGGCATCGTGATCGTCGTCGTGCTGGTCTGGTTGCCGACCAGCACGCTGCCCGCGAACTGGGCCGTTCCCTCGAACGTGACGGTGGTGGCGTCGGGGAAGTTCCAGAGCACCCGCTCGCGCAGTCCGTCCGGGAGCTGGTTGATGTACGTGTCGACGGTGCGGTCGGCGCCCAGCAGGTTGACGAGGACGGTCGAACCGGCCGGGATCCTTTCGAAGCGGATGCCCTGCTGTCGGCCGCCCATGGTCTCCAGGTCGAAGGCGACGTTGAAGACCTGGAGCTTCGACGTGCCGTCACCCGTGAAGAGGGTCTCGCTGTTGTTGTTGACGGCGGTGCCGGTGGCGGGGCGGGAGGCGCCGTTCACGTAGGCGTAGCACTGGCTGGCGTCGGTGAGCTGCTCGCGGAGCGCGGTGTACGGGGCGTCGGCGCCGGCGGTGTGCACGGCGGGCGGGGCGACCGTGCCGGAGAGCGTGCCGCCGTACCGTACGAGGCCGCTGACGGAGCCCTCCTCGGCGAGCAGGCGCTGGCCGGCGGCGACCGTCAGGTTCGTGCCGACGGTGAGGAAGTCGGTGCCGTTGTCCGGCGGGACGCGCGAGCCGACGCCCGCGACGCCGACGTTGTAGACGCTGGAGGCGCCGGCGCGCTTCCGCATGTCGAAGTCGCCCAGGACGACGATCTTGCCCTCGGCCTCGGCGGCGGCCTCGCGGACGCGCATGTCGCCGCCGACGTAGACGTTGATGTTGTTGTCGCGGTGCGTGACGGTGCCGCTGCCGATGTCGGGGTACGTGCCGGTCGGGCAGGTGCCCGGGAGGCAGGGCCCGAGCCCGCCCGGCAGCGGGTCGGCCCAGCTGTTGACGGCGAGCGCGCCGACGAGCGCGGTGGCGGCGACGGTGGAGGCGGCGATGACGGCGAGTCGGCGCCGGTCGCGTCCACGCTGGTACGCGGTGGCTGCCGACGCGTCGGGGCGGCCCGCTGCTTCCGGGGACTCCGGCGATTCCAGGTGTTCCATATCCGGCAATATGCAAAAAAGGATATGGAAATGGCGACGCCCCACGCGGGGCGCCGCCGTTTTCCCGGAGGAAGGATGCAATCGGGGGTCAGGCGCTCTTGAGCTCCTGCCGCTGCCGGCCCAGGCCGTCGACCTCCAGCTCGACGACGTCACCGGGGCGCAGGTACGGCTTGGGCTCCGGCTGCCCCATGGCGACACCGGCGGGGGTGCCGGTGTTGATGATGTCGCCCGGGTAGAGGGTCATGAACCGGCTGACGTACCGGACGACCTCGGCGACGGGGAAGATCTGGTCCGAGGTGTCGCCGTCCTGCTTGAGCTCGCCGTTGACCCAGAGGCGCAGGCCGAGCGCCTGCGGGTCCGGCACCTCGTCGGCGGTGACGAGCCAGGGGCCGAGCGGGTTGAACGTCTCGCAGTTCTTGCCCTTGTCCCAGGTGCCGCCGCGCTCGATCTGGAACTCGCGCTCGGAGACGTCGTGGGCGACGGCGTACCCGGCGACGTGCGCGAGGGCCTCCTCGTCGGTCTCCAGGTAGCGGGCGGTGCGGCCGATGACGATCGCGAGCTCCACCTCCCAGTCGGTCTTCACCGAGCCGCGCGGTACGAGCACGGTGTCGTCCGGGCCGACGACGGTGTCGGCGGCTTTGAGGAAGACGACGGGCTCGGCGGGGGTCGCCTGGCCCGTCTCGGCGGCGTGGCCGTGGTAGTTCAGCCCGATGCACACGACCTTGCCGATCCGGCCGACGGGCGGGCCGACGCGCAGCCCGGTGGCGTCGAGCGCGGGCAGCACACCGGCACCGGCGGCGGCCCGCACCCGGTCGAGGGCGGAGGCGTCGGCGAGCAGACTGCCGTCGATGTCGTCGACCAGCGCGGACAGGTCGCGAAGCGTCCCGTCCTGGTCGAGCAGGGCGGGACGCTCGGCTCCGGGCGGGCCGACACGCAGCAGCTTCATGGACTTCTCCCTGTGGTCGAGGCGGGCCCGGGAAAGGGCCCTGAGGTACCCCGGCCGATGGAGTGCGGCCATCGGAGGATTGGTCGATCCTCCAAGACAACGGGTCACTCTGCAAGACCCCGTTCAGCTACTGGACCCTTACGCGCGAGTAGCAAGCGGCGCGCGCCCCTTCTGAGCCCTCTTCTTCGCGCCCTTCGGCGCGCCCCTCTGCGCACTCTTCTGCACGCTCTTCGGCGCACCCTTCTGCGCAACCTTCTGCGTGTCTTCCTCTCCGCCCTTCCCGTCACCCGTCTCGTCGCCCTCGGCAGGGCGCTCACGGAAGAGCAGGGTGCGCTCGACGGCGGTCCAGGTGGTGCTGGTGACCACGTAGAGCGCGGCAGCGAGGGGGACGACGGCGACCGTGACCAGGGTGGCGAAGGAGAGCAGCGGCATCACCTTGGCGATGGTGCCCGCGCCCGGCGTGGGCTGGCCCAGGTCCAGGGGCTGGGCGGCGAGCTGCGCCTTCGTACGCCGGTACGTGTACGTGGCCACGGCGGCGACGAGCGCGAAGAGGACCAGGTAGACCCGGCCCGCCGGGCCGAAGGGGCCGCCGTGGGAGAGGGCGTCGGCCCAGTGGTCGCCGAGCGGGGCGGCGAGAAGGGTGTGCCCGGCCATCCGGTCGCCGGCGAACAGGTGGTACATCAGCAGGAACGCGGGCGCCTGGAGCAGGCTGGGGAGGATCCCGGCGAACGGCGAGACCTTCTCCCGCGCGTGCAGCTCCGTCACCGCCTTCCGCAGCCGCTCGGGGTTCTTGGCGTGCTTCTTGCGGAGCGCGGCGAGCTCCGGCGCGATCCGGGTGCGCGCCTTCTGCCCGCGGGCGGACGCCCGGGACAGCGGGTGGACCGCGAGCCGTACGAGCATCGTGAAGAGGACGATCGCGGCGGCGGTGGCGGTGGTGGCGAAGAGCGGTTCGAGCAGGGCGGCGAGCCGCTCCACCAGGGAGCCGAAGGCGGAAAGGATGTCGGACATGGGGAGCCCTCCGTGGGGTCTCGTCGTGCCGGGGAGATGTCGGTTCTCGGCATGACGGATCCGCGTGGGGCAGGTCCGGTGGGGCGTTCTGCTACGCGGCCGTCAGGAGGGGACGGCCGGGTGCGCGGGGTCTGCGACGCCCCGCGGCGTCGGGATCGCGCTGGGGCAGGAAGGCGGTGCGCCGCTCGCGGTCGCGGATGGCGGTGCGCACGGCGGTGGGCGGCACGGCCGGGGCCGCGGGGGCTCCGAGCAGCGCGCAGACGACGGTGGTCGCGGCGAGCGCGACGGCGGCGGAGAGGCCACCGCCGTCGGAGAGCAGCAGATCGGCGAGGGCGAGGAGGAAGAACAGCGGCGCGAGGACGCGCAGGAGAACGTTCCTGGTCGTCATCCGCCACCTCCTCTGTCCCGAGTCACGTCGTTTCTCACCGAGAGGACGTACGGAGCGGCCCCGGAGTTCCCGGACCGGCACCCCCATTCCTTCCGTTCAGAGATGCGCGTGGTCCAGCGGGACGAGGAGTCGGCGGGGCGCGAGCAGGGCGTGGCTGACGGGGTCCGCGGGGTCCCGGTCGAGCCCGGCGCCGGGCCGCATCTCGACGTCGGCGGGCGGTACGGGGACGCGGCAGGACGGGCACTCGCCGTAGGAGCCGAGTTCGGTGCCGCAGTCGGCGTGGTGGAAGTGGCGCACCGCCGGGGCCTCCGGAACCCCGGCCCGCCCCCAGGCGCCGAGCGAGCGCAGGACGGGCCAGAGGGCGAGACCGCGGTCGGTGAGCACGTACTCGTCGCGCGGGGGCGACTCCTGGTAGCGCCGCCTGTCGAGGACACCGGCCTCGACGAGGGCCTGGAGGCGGGCGGCGAGGACGGCGCGGGGGGCGCCGAGGTGCACGAGGAAGTCGTTGTAGCGGCGGACGCCGTAGAAGGCGTCGCGCACGACGAGCAGGGTCCACCGCTCCCCGACGACTTCGAGGGCGCGGGCGATGGAGCACTGCTGGTGGGCGTAGTCCTTGCCGAGAGCCATGGAATGCATCGTACTCAATACGGGTTCAATGAATGAACCTTCCTGGTACGTTGACCGTCCTACCCAGAGTTCGTTCACCGAACCGACCGGTGGAAAGGTCCCGCCATGCCACAGCCCGCATCCACCGCCCGCACCCCCGCCCCGCCCCCGTCCCGGGCCACCCGCACCCGCCCCGGTCCGCGCCCCGGGGCCACGCTCGCCGTCACCGCCGCGGCCACCGCGGTCGCGCTGATGAACTACACGGCCCCGATGCTCACCCTCCCCGACATGGCCGCCGCGTTCGGCACCCCGGCCTCTGCCCGTGCCTGGCTGCTCAACGGCACCCCGCTCGGCCTCGCCGTCCTCCTCCTGGTGGCCGGCAGCCTCGCCGACGCGCACGGCCGCCGCCGGGTCTTCCTCCTCGGCACCCTCGCCCTCGGCCTCACCACCGCCACCGGCGCCTTCGCGGGCTCCACGGCCACCTTCACCGCGGCCCGGATCGCCCAGGGCGCGGCGAGCGCGGCGGTCCTCGCGGGCAGCCTCGGCCTGCTGGCCCAGGCGTACCCGGCCGGCCGGGACCGGATCAGGGCGACCGGTATCTGGGGCGCGTCCGTCAGCGCCGGCATCGCCCTGGGCCCGCTGCTCGCCGGCGCGCTGAGCCTGGTGGACTGGCGGCTGGCGTACGAGGTCCTGGGCGCGTCGGCACTGGTGATCGCGGGGGCGGGAGCGCGGCTGCTGCCGGCCGGCGGGGCGGCCGAGGGAGCGGCCGAAGGGACAACGGAGAAGACCGGCACTTCGGGCAACCGCCCCGACATCGCGGGCGCGCTCGCCCTGGGCCTCGCCCTGGCGGCGCTGCTCACCGCACTCACCCTCGGCCGGGACGGCTGGCTGCGCCCCCAGGTGGGCCTCCTGCTGCTCGCCTCCCTCGCCCTGACGGCACTGTTCGTGCGGGTCGAGCACCGGAGCCGTACGCCCATGGTGGATCTGGCACTGCTCCGGCGGCCGGCGTTCCTGGCGTCGACGCTGGGCGCGCTGTTCACGGGCCTGGCGGTGATCGGCCTGTTCAGCGTGGTGCCGGCGCTGCTCCAGGGCGGCGGCGGGACCGGCGGCGGCCCGGGTGGCGGCGCGGGTGGCGGGATGTCCCCGCTGGGCGCGGCGTGGCTGTTCGTGCTCTGGTCGGGCACGGCGTTCGTCGTGGCCCTGCAGACCCGCCGACTCGCGGCCCGCCTCTCCGCCCCGTACCAGCTGGCCCTGGGCTTCGTCCTGTCGGCGGCCGGGGTCCTGGCCCTGCTCGGCGGCCTGGAAGGCCCGGCCGGCTCCTGGCCGCGTCTCCTCCCCGGCCTCCTGGTGGCGGGCGCGGGCAGCGGCCTCCTGAACGCCGCCCTGCCGCGCCTCGCGGTCGACTCCGTACCGCCGGAACGCGCCGCGATGGGCTCGGGCGCCAACAACACCGCCCGCTACATCGGCTCCTCGGCCGGCGTGGCCCTGATGCTGGCACTGGCGACGGCGGGCCCGGACACGGCGGTCGTGGTGGCGGCGGCCCTGGCCCTGACGGGCGCGGGACTCACGCTGGCGCTGGGACGACGACAGGGCCGGTGACCTCCCCTCCCCCCTCCCCCCCCCTTCCCCCCCTCCCCCCAGGGCGAGGACGCCCCTCCTCAGGAGACGAGCTTCGCCCACACGACGAGCCGGTAGGCGCTGCTGAACTCGGGGGTGCAGGTGGTGAGGGTGAGATAGGCGCCGGGGGCGTCGTACCCGTACGAGGGCTTGACGATCGACCGGGGCACGGCCCGCACGACCCCCACGTCACGCGGAGCGGTGCGGGGCAGGATCTGGTCGACGCGATAGGTGTACGTGGCCCCCCGGGTCCGCACCGAGATGACGTCGCCCTCGGCGAGCCGGTTGATGTACCGGAAGGGCTCGCCGTGGGTGTTGCGATGCCCGGCGAGAGCGAAGTTCCCGCTACGGCCAGGGGCGGCGGTGCCGGGGTAGTGCCCGACGTACCCCTTGTCGAGGACGGACCGCTTGGAGATCCCCTGGGCGACGGGGACGGTGAGGCCGAGACGGGGGATGCGGAGGACGGCGAAGGCGTCGGAGGGCGCCGGATCGCTCCGGCCCGGGGCGGCATCGGGGGCGGGCCGACGGGTGGCACCGTCCGAGGGGGCGCCGCTGGGCGAGGAACCACCGGCGCCGGCATCGGCACCGCTGCCGGCACCGGCATCGGCGACAGGCCCGGTCGGCGAGGTCGGCGAGGTCGGCCCGGGAGGAGAGATGTCCCACTCCCGCTCGAGGACCCGCACCTGCTGAAGGGCCTCGGCACGGGCCTGCTGGTTGGTCCACCACAGCTGATGCACCACGAGAAGCAGCACCACGACACCACAGGTGACGACGGTCTCGGCACACACCCACAGCACGCGCGCACCGGTACGGCGCCGCCCTCGCGACTGGACGACGACCGGCACCCGCTGCCCCACCCTGGCCCGCACGCCGGGCACGATAAGCGCTGGGGCGCCAACTCTCCAGGCCCGTACAGCAGTACGGTGGAGGGCATGCGCCCCGACACGCCTGCCGCCCACGCCACCGAAGCCGAGCGCCTGCTGCGCACGGCAGCGCAGTACCCCGGAGACCGGGAACCCCTCTACCTCCAGGCCGCGGCACACCTGGAACTGGCGGGCGACCGCCAGGCAGCGACGGCCCTGTACGACGAGCTGCTCTCCGCCACCCCCGCGAACCCGCTCCTGATCAGGTCGCTGAAGGCGGCGAACCTGTGGGAGTACGGCCACGAGGCGGAGGCCCGCGCGATCATCGAAGGCGTCCGGAGCGCACGGCCCACCGACGCGACGCCGTGGGAGATCGCGGCGGAGACGCTGGAGGCGCACGACGAACTGGAGGCGGCGGAGCAGACGCTGACGGAGGCGGCGGCGCTGCTGGTCACCTCGGCGGAACTCCCGCACGCGACGCAGTCGCTCCTGATGACCCGGCACCGCGTCCGCCGGATGCTGGCACTGGAGCACGACGACTGGGACGCCCAGGCGGACCGCCTGCACACGGGGGCCGTCCCGCTGGACGAACTGCACGACCCGAAGCGCCTGTGGTCGCTGGGCTCGGAGGACCCGGCGGAACTGCAGGCGGAGATCAACCGCCTCCGCTCGGAACTGGGCACCTACCGCACGGCCCTGTCCCGCCCGTTCCCGGTGGCGGTCCTGCACTGGCCGGAACCGGAACTGGACGAACTGCTCGCGGCGTACCCGGAACTGGAGGCGGAGTACCCCACGTACCGCGCCCACCTGACGGACATCGAAGCCTCCCTCCGCGAACTCGCCCAGGCGGGCACCCCGAACCTGGGCATCGTCCGCGCCACGGTCCCCTCGTACGAAGCCTTCGCGGCCTCGGAATCCACCCGCCCGTCGAACGCGGACCTGCTGCCCCAGTACGCGACGACCCTGGCAGCCAGAGGCAAGGCGACGGCTTGGCCGCCGGCCTGGGCGGACACATGCTGGTGCGGCTCGGAACGGACGTACGGGGAGTGCCACGGGGCGGAATGACCGCTGGCCGGTCCGGCAGAATGCGGGTGCGGCTCAGAACGGTACGAGGAGTGCCAAGGGGCAGAGTGATCCGAGTCGCACATCGGGCGGGGACACATCCGGGGAGCTGACAGCAGTGCAGGAATCCTTCCTTCCTTTCGACATCGCGGCCGCGCAGAACATGGGAAGCCGGCCCAGTTGCTCCCCAGAACCTGACGCCGCTGTCTCCGAGGTGGCCGCCTGGCTGGAGCAGCGACAGGCGGTTGAGGTCATAGGAGACTCGATCCGGCAGGCATTCGACGAAGTGCTGGACGGTCAGCGCACCGGCCGCTTCGACATCGACACGCTGGAAAAGACCGAGAAGACCTACCTCGGCACCAAGGTGGAGATCATCCTGAGGAGCGCCTTCGGCCTGGGTCGCGGCCGGAGCATGGACTACGTGATCGCCAGTCATGAGGTCGACTCGAAGTTCACCGTCGGACAGAACTGGACCATTCCGTCGGAGGCCGACGGGCACATCTGCCTTCTCGTCTCCGCCAACGACCGGAAAGGTGAATTCACTGCGGGAATCCTGCGCATCCGCGACGACGTGTTGAACCCCGGCAGGAACCGGGACGGCAAGCGAACTCTTTCGGCGTCGGGGCGGAACGCCGTCCTCTGGATTGCCAACCGGGCAAAGCTCCCGGAGAACATCCTTCTCCACACCAGCCAAGCCGACCGGGAAGCAATCTTCGGAGCTGGCGGGGGAAGAAGCGGACAGCTACGTACCGACGAGCTGTTCCGGCGGATTCAGGGACGCATCATCAACCGGGACACCGTTCTCACCGTCGCCCGGCAGGACGACAGCCCCAAGCGGGTCCGCGACGCCAGAAACAGGCTGCGCTCCGAAGGCATCGCCATCCTCGGGCACCTGAATCCGCACCCTCAGATCGCCCGGGCACTCGGCCTCGGCGTTCCAGGAAAGGGATCGTGGCTCTCCACGGCCCTTACTCAAGTCGGCCCCGAAAGCAGCCGGGCCAGGGCCGAAATCAATGGGCTCTTCTACGCTGTCCCCCTCCCCGGGGAACAGCCGACCGTCCCCGCGCCTCTGTAGGGGCCGCCAGCACCATGGACAATCCGCGCCAGAAGGACACCCGCCCGTCGGCCGGGGAGCCGGAACTCCCGCCGGGCTCCTGGGCCTCATCTGCCGCCCGCCGGCGCAATATGCAGGCCATCCGTAGCCGCGACACGAAGCCGGAGCAACTGGTCCGGAGGCTGCTGCACGCTCAGGGGCTGCGCTACCGCGTGGCCGCCAGGCCGGTGGCCGACCTGCGGCGGACGGCAGACATCGTCTTCCGGCCGGTGAGGGTCGCAGTGTTCATCGATGGGTGCTATTGGCACGGATGCCCCGAACATTACGTGCCGCCCAAAACGAACCCCGGTTACTGGTCGGACAAGGTCGCCGGCAACATGGCCCGCGACCGGGACACGGACGCGCGGCTGGTGGAGGCGGGATGGACCGTCCTCCGCTTCTGGGAGCACGAGGCACCCGCTGAGTGCGCCCTCCGGATCGCCGCCGAAGTAGAGAAGCGCCGCGCCTGTGCCCGCGCGGCGAAAATGGGCACGGACACAGGCACGGACTCTGCTTGATCAGGACTGCTGCGCGTCCCTCTCCCGGGCAGCCTTCAGGACCTCCATGATCGAGCGGCCCACAGCCTCGGCGACCGGCGGCGGGAAGGCGTTGCCGACCTGCCGGTACTGAGCCGTCTTGCCCCCGTCGAAGATCCAGTCGTGCGGAAAGCCCTGGATGATCGCGGCCTGTTCGACCGTCAGCATCGGGCCGTCCGCGCCAAAGAGGTCGCGGTCCGCCGAGTTCTTCTTCTCGGCGGTCTCGGCGTCATTGGCGACCCCGAGGCCCGACACACCCAGCTGTTTCCAGGCCGCCTTGGCCCGGCTCGGACCGAGGTCGGCCCCGCCGTGCTTCTTGGAGCCGCCCACGAGCGTGGGGGCGATGCCGGCGCTGCCCTTGGCCCTGAGCTCCGCGTGTCGCTCCGACGCCTTCCGGTGCCACCTCTCCAGGGCATCCCGCGCCTGCTGCTCACGGACGCCGTCGTAGTGAGCGGCGTACCGCGCCTCCATCGACTCCTTCAGCGCCTCCGCGACGCTGAACGGCTCCTCGTGCGTCGGCGTGGGCCACTCGTACTTCACGTCCTTCAGGACGTCCTCCCGGATGGCGACGAGAATCGCACGCGGGCGGAGCTGCGGGACCCCGAAGTTACTGGCCTCCAGAAGCCCCCAGTGACAGACCCGGTAGTTCATCCCCTTTACGGTGACTTCGGTCCCGTCTACCTCGCGGTACGAGCCACCTGCGAGCCTGGCCCTGATGTAGTCCCGGTAGTCCTCGAATTTGGGGTCCAGAATGCCCCGCACGTTTTCAATCATGACCGCCCGGGGGCGGAGCTTTCCCACGAGATCGAGCATGCGCGGGAAGAGATCCCTCTCGTCGTCCCTGCCCAGCTGCTTTCCGGCGTGCGAGAACGGAGGGCACGGCACGCCGCCGGCCAGGAGGTCCAGCTCCTCCGGCTGGAGCGGCGCCCCATCCCGGCGGATGGTTTCGAGGGGCTCGAAATCCTGCACGTCCGAGTGGCTGAGGTCACAGTGCCGCAGCTCCCACGCCCAGTCCGGCCGCGTCTCGATGTTCCGCCGCAGCGTCTCCCTGGCGTTCTTGTCGATCTCCACGAGCGCGAGGTGCCGGAAACCCGCGCGGTGCAGGCCGATGGCCTGTCCGCCGGCTCCAGCACAGATCTCGATCGAGGTGAACTCCGATGCAGTGCCGGCCATGCACCCTCCTTCGTACGCGAACCCCGGCTGGCGCCTTGTGCCACCAGCCATCACAGAGGGTGACAGACCCCACTGACAATGAGCCCCGAGAACAGACAGCGCCCACATAAGTGTGCGGCATCAGGCACGGGCGTCTGACCGCGCCTCGGGCGGATCGGGAGCGTACTCCTCGCACGGCGCCCACGGTGGCTAACCCGCCACACTCCTGAGCAGAGTGAGGATCAGGATGCCGAGGGTGAGCGCGCCGGCGAAGGCTCCGGCTCCCCAGCGGACCGAGACGAACATCGTCTCCCCCTCCCCCCTGGAGAGGGCGAAGGCAGCGGCGGCGGCGACGACCGCGACGAAGACGGCGAAGCCGATCCCGACGATCAGGGCCAGCGAAATGTGCAGCATGAAGGGACTCCTGTGCAACGTGAGCGAGGAGGCGGTCCGGATCCGGGCGCCACAGAGACCGGAGCGGCGACGTCGTCCCACCCCGTGCTGGTGTTCTTCGGAATGCCCCGAGGGCCGTCGGCTAGCGCCCCAGGCTGGCCTCCGCGGGAAGGCTGGCCCGCATGACGAGCTCGGCGGAGCTTCCGAGATCGGCGCCCATCAGCGCCAGAGCCAGCCGCATCGTGGCGTCCGCGTCACGCTGTCCGTCGGCGAGAAGCAGCGCCTCGGCCAGGTCCGCGTCGCCGGTGGTGTGGAGCGCGGCGACGGCAGCGCAGAATTCGGCCTCACTGAAGGCCCTACTGGCCGACCAGGCCGTACCGACGAGCTGCCGGAGGTTCCCCGATGCCCGCGCCGCCCGCAGGATCCCCAGGGTTTCAGCCACCGCGCCACTCTCGGTGACCTCCGAGCTCGTCTCGGCGGCCTCCGGTCCCTCCTGGTTTCCCGGGTCCTGCGACGAGTACCCCGGCATCTCTGAGCTCTCCAGGTTCTCCCCGGTCTCCAGCGGCCCGGTGTTCCCATCGTTCCGCCGGTCCTGCGCCGGTCCCGTTGCCGGAACGGTGCCGGATTCCGGGGCGTCCGTGCCGGACGCGAGAGCCACGTCAGGCAGCCTCCCGATGACGGACGCGGCGTGGGCGTCGCGGCTGAGCCGGTTCAGCCGCGCATACACACGCAGCTTCTCAAGCGCGGCCAGGGTCACCGGCGCGTCACCAGCCGAGTACTTCCGTGCCGCCGCGAAGAGGGCACGAAGGCGCGACTGCCAGGGGATGCGGCGGCCGATCCAGTAGTTGGACAGGGTGCTGGGCGCGATGCCCAACTGCAGTGCGCGGACACGCTGCTTGGGGGACGTCATCGCGTTCACCAGCGCACGGAACTCCGTGGCAAACGCGATGCCCTCGGGCGTACACCCTTCCCAGAACGTTTCCCTTACTCGACCCAGAGCTGCCATCGAACCTCCAGAGACGAACGCATTTGTCGATCATTCAGTCTGACGCGATCATGCGCAGGACAACACAGGAACCAGTCGTTCCGGCGAACCCGGATGTTTGCATTTGCCGTGAGCTCCGTCTCCCGGTGTTTGCGTTTCCGCCGACCCGCGCACCCACATGTTTGCGTTGGGCCGCAAACACCCGGGACAGCTTGATCTACTGGCCGGCCCCCGCGTCCAATGGAAGGCAAACGGATCCGGGCGCCGGCAACCGCACGCGGACGCAGACCCCTGGTCGGCCTTAAGGAGATCATCGTGGTGGACACCGGCATTCCCTCGTGGCGGACTAGCACACAGGGGACCATGGTCCGCTGCGCGCTCTGGCTCGTCACCGAGGTCGGCGCGGGTTCGGTCTTCACCAAGACCCAGCTGCGCGAGGCGTTCCCGGAGACCTCGCAGATCGACCGTCGCATGCGCGATCTCCGGGTACATGGCTGGGTCATTGCGACAAATCGCGAGGACCCCACCCTCTCCCCGAACGAGCACCGGTTCGTCGAGCAGGGGGCCGAGGTCTGGAAGCCCGGTCAGGCACGGATCAAGCCGGCCGCCGCCGGCATCAGCGCTCCGCAGCGCCGTGAGATCCTCGACCGGGACGATCACCTCTGCCGGGTGTGCGGCATCGCTGCCGGCGAGGCGTACGACGGCGGAATCGAGACCGCCCAGCTGGACATCGCCCGCCGCGAGGTACTGAAGCCGGGCGGCAAGACCGTCGAGCTGGTCATCGAGTGCCGGCGGTGCAGGATCGGCGGCCGGGGCCGGCAGACCGACGTGGCGGACATCCTTGGCCGGCTGGGGAAGATGAGCGGTGTGGAGCGCGAGCTCTTCGCACAGTGGGTGGCCGCCGACCACCGGGACTTCAGCGCCATGGAGCGGCTGTGGGGCGAGTACCGCAGTCTGCCGGCGGAGTCCCGTGAGACGGTCCGCACGGCGGTCAGACGGCCGTAGCCCGTCTTAGCGGAGAGCTGGAAGAAAGAACGGGCCGAGGTCCGGAGTTGAGGAGAAACGTGGGAATGCTGGCATTCGCTCTTCCGCCTAAGGGCCCGGAGAACACCGAGCTCGTCGCACGGCGGCTCCATGAGTCCACCGAAGGCGACGGAATCAGCGAGACCGTGACCGTGGAGTGGAACGGCCGTCCGCTTCATGTCGGTGTCATCGACATGCCGCTGCGCGACGTCTACTACAACCCGGCGACTCACCGCATCAGGGCTCAGCGCGACCACGACCCCGACCTCGCCCGCGGGCTGAAGTCGGACCCGTGGAGCGTGGAGAGCCAGGAATACCTCGACCGCCTGCTGAGGGGAAAGCCCGCCAGCCCGGACGAGACGGACCCTGACTTCGAAGCACTGCTGGACAGCCTGCGCTCCGTCGACCAGCAGGAACCCGGACTCATGACGCACGAGGGCATCCTCGTGAACGGCAACACACGTGCCGCGGCCCTGCGCCGGCTGGGGCGCACCTCGATCCGGGTCGGCGTCCTCCCCCGTTCCTTCACCTGGGACGACATCAACGCGGTCGAGCTGACCCTTCAGCTGCGCCCCGACAAGCGTCGTGACTACTCCTACATCAACCGCCTGATCGCCATGGAGGAGCAGGAGGAGATGGGTCGCGAGGCGGCCGACATCGCCCGCGACTTCCACATCCAGCTCAAGACCTTCCGGCAGGAGCGCTGGATCCTCGGAGTGATCCGGGACATGATCGAGCGCAGCGCCACGCCAGAAGGCGCCCAGCTCGGCCTCTCGGACTTCGAGGGCCATCAGGAGAACCTGAAGGAGCTGCACCGTACGTACGAGAAGGTGCGGGCTTCGAGTCAGGAACAGGCCGAGCGGGTCAAGGAGAATCGGATCGCGGCCATCATCCTGGACTTCGCCAAGACCAAGACCCGTGTCATCGGAGAGGATTTCCAGGGGGACTACCTGGAGGAAAGCCTCCCCACTCTGTTCGAGGGTGCCGGTTCCGGCGGGGAGAGCCCGGCCGGAATCTCCATCCCTGGTCTGTCCGTCGCCGTCGCCCCGCCCTCGGATCCGGTCATCCGGGCCCGGGCCGTCACCGACCAGATCCTCCAGGCCCGCGCCACCTGGTCCTCCCGGAACGTTCCGGACGCCGTACGTGAGGCCGCCCAACGCGAGATCACCGAAGCACGCAAGGGGATGCGCCGCGCGCTGGACGCGGCGGAGCGGGACGACCGGCTCAGGAAAGTCAGGCAGACCACCGCGGAGCGTCTCGACGACGCGCGCGCGTCAATCGACCAGAGCGTGAGCGATCTGGTGCAGGCGCTCGGCAGCCAAAGCCTCGACGAGGCGAGTTTCGACAGCGCGCTGCTCAGGGTCCGGAGCAGTCTCGCGAAGCTGGCCCGACAGGCCAGCCGTGGTGTCAGTACGCGCGGTGAGGGTGTCAGCTGGCTGATCAAGGCGAGCGAGGACTGAGCGTGGCCGATACCGAAGAGCCTTCGCTCAGAATCAGCTTTGACGAGACCCGTACAAAAGTGGTGTTCCGGAGCCTCGCGGACGGCCAGGGTCATCTCGTGCGGTTCATCGCACGGTACGGCAGCGGGAGCCAGCGCGGTCCTCAGGCGGCGGAGGTGGACCTGGAGGAGTTCCTCGCCCAGCTGCCTCTGCTGACCCACTGGTACGACCCGCAGGGTGTCGCGTTCTCGCCCGGCCTGAAGGCGCTCGCCGAAGGGTCGGTACGGGATTCACAGGCGGTGGAAGCCCGGCTGGAGGCGGGGCAGCGCGGCGAGCAGGTACGGGGAGAGGTCTCGCCCTCTGACGTCCCGGCGCTCCTCGGCCCGGCCTGGACGGCTCCGCTGACTAGTTTCCAGCAGCGCGACATCGCAAAGCTGCTGTCCCTCACGCACGGCGCCAACTTCAGCGTCCCCGGGGCGGGCAAGACCCGCGCCGCTCTGGCGGTATACGCGGCCCTCCGGCAGGCCGGCAAAGTCCGGCGGCTTCTGGTAGTCAGCCCCAAGTCCGCGTACGAGGCCTGGACCGACGAAGCTGCCATGTGCTTCTCCGTGCCCCCCGTTCTCCGCGTCTTCCAGCGGTCGGAGGACAGCGGTGCAGAGATCTTGCTCGTCAACTACGAGCGGCTGAGCAGACAGCAGTCCCAGCTCGCCGAGTGGCTCTCGGCCGCCCCGGCGCTCATGGTCCTGGACGAGGCCCACCGGATGAAGCTGGGAGTCCGGGGGACGTACGGGGCCAGCTGTATGGCCCTTGGGCCGCTGGCCGCGCACCGCCTCATCCTCACCGGGACTCCGGCGCCGAACGGCGCCAAGGACCTGGAGAGCCTCCTCTCGTTCGTCTGGCCCGGTCACGGGCGGCGAGCCGTGGACCGGGCGGTGGCGGGCGGGGACCTCGCGCACGCGAGCCGGGTGCTGAGACCGCTCTTCACCAGGACGACGAAGAACGAACTCCAGCTCCCTCCAGTGGACATACGGGTGAAGTACGTTCCGCTTCCCGAGGCGCACCGCCGCCTCTACGCCGCGCTCAAGAACCAGCTCACGGATATCCAGGACCGTGAGCAGGAGGAGTTTGCCCGGCTGGGCAAGGTGCTCGTGTACCTGATGATGGCCAGTACGAACCCCGCCCTGCTGGAGTCCGGATCGGACCGGTACCAGCCCCTGCCGCTTTTCGCGGGCCGGCGCCCAGCGGACCCCGGGCTCCCCCTGCTGGATCTCATGCGGGAGCTTCCGCGCTACGAGCTGTCCCCTAAGTACGAGGCCGTTCTGCGGACCGTGACGGAGAACGCCCGCGCAGGCCGCAAGACACTCGTCTGGTCGACGTTCGTCAGAAACCTGACCACGCTCGCGGCCTCTCTCGGTTCGCTCCGCCCCGCAGTGGTCCACGGCGCCACACCGGACCGGGACGAGCAGATCCGTAGGTTCCGCGAGGACCCGGACTGCATGGTGCTGCTCTCCAACCCGGCCACGCTGGGCGAGGGGATCAGCCTTCACCACGTCTGTCACGACGCCGTCTACCTAGACCGCGACTTCGCAGCCGGCCGCTACCTCCAGAGCCTCGACCGGATCCACCGGCTCGGACTCGCACCGGATACGGACACCCGCGTGACGGTGCTCGTCGCCGAGGGGACGATCGACACCATCGTGCACGAGCGCCTCGGCCGCAAGCTGGAGTTCATGGGCCAGATCCTCGACGACCCGGTCGTACGGGAACTGGCGGACCCGGAGGAGGACCTCACTCCGTGGGGAATGGACTCCGCCGACCTCCACGCGCTGCTCGGTCACCTGCAACACCCGTGAGCACCGGCCTCTCTCCGTGGACAGCCCGCCGCTACCCCGTCACCCTGACCAAGGGCCCTCACGGCCCGAGGTCAAGGTGTATGTCCACGCCACTCCGCGCGAACGAGCTCTGATCGGCATCGTGCGTGCGCGGGCGCTGGCCGTGAATGGCCAGAAGAGCAACGCGATCGCCGCGATCAACTAAGCCGAAACCGACCTCGGCGTTGAGTCCGGTAGAACGCGGGAAGCGGCGCTCACCATGCGGACGACTCTGTCCCCGTTCCGCAATCGCGGAATCCCGTCTGCTACCGAAGTGGACGAGCGAGCTCGGGTCACACTCCGACGAGTAGCCTGACGGAGTCGAAGCCTCTGGACCCACAAGTGGCTTTTTCTGTAAGGGAGAAGGGGACAACGTGGCTACGCAGTTCATCGAGGTGCCGGTCATCGCCGACGTGGTCGGAGGGCATGCCGGACGGCTCGACGACTTCAAGGGCGGCGTGGAATCGATCATCCGCCTGCGGCCGGAGTTCCCCGTGGAGACCCTGCAGGGCATCGAGGAGTTCTCGCACCTTCAGGTCACGTGGTTCTTCAACCTCGGATCACCGGACGATGTCGCGCTTCACGCACGCAGCCCCCGCGACAACCCCGCGTGGCCGGCGACCGGCACCTTCGTCCATCACAACCACCGCCGCCCAGCGCGGCTGGCTACTTCCTTCCCGAGACTCCTCAAGGTCGATGGTCACGACCTGCATGTCGTGGACCTCGACGCAGACGACGGCACTCAGATCGTCGATCTTGTCGCGACGTTCCAGGAGATGCTGCCTCGCGGGCCGGTGACTCAGCCGACGTGGCCGGGCGAGATGCTCGCCGACTACTGGCGAGACGCCTCCGAACGCTGAGGTGGGCCCATCAGGTGGGCCGGGTGTGTAAGTGACGGGTGGGACCGCCCTCTTTCCGAGAGTCGCTCCTTCCGGCGGTGCGTCAAGGGCGCTCCTTCGTCGCGTCGCTGCGCGATGGCCTTCGGCCACCCTTGACCCACCACCTCCAGGAGCGAAAACACTCTCGGAGGGCGGTCCAGGGGACCGGGTCCACGCCAGGCCTCGGGCAGTGGCCGCCGTCGGCGGGCGTGTGCCGACCGGTGGGTGGGTGCGCGGTTGTTGAATGGGGCAGCTGGGCACGGCTTAGCGGCGGAAGGTCGTTCGTGGTGGGGCTTCAGGCCCCGCTGGTCACTGCCGGTGGAGTGTGGGTGGAGGAAACTGCGGGCTACTCCGAGTAACACGACCCGAAAGATGCCCCATAACGGGCGAATCACCCTTAACGGGCGGTGAAAGTGTAAGAAACTCACGCCGACCCCACCTCACCACCCACCAGCAGTGACCAGCGGGGCCTGAATCCCAGCCCGACGACGAAGGTCGGTCGCTAAGCGCTGCCGGGCCGCCCCATTCAACAACCGCGCACCCCGAACCGGCCGACCGGAGCCCACTCACCCCCGCCACAAACCAAGCCCCCCACCCACCGGCAATCAGACGCCCCCAAGCACCGGCCACTACCCGGGCCCTGGCGTCGGCCCCGGCCCTCGGCCGCCCTCCGAGTGGGAAAAGGCGGCCTCCGCCGCCGGGTCAAGGGTGGGCGGAGCCCATCGGCGAAGCCGACGCCGAAGGCGCCCTTGACGCGGTGGTGGAGGGCGCCACACTCGGAAAGAGGGCGGCCGCGCCCGCACTCTCGTTGCCGGTTCGGGGTCGGGCTAGTCGGTCGGCAGTGCCGCCTGCACGGCGGCTGCGGCGTGGAGGCGGGCCGTGGGGAAGATCGGGACGGGGCTGTCCTCGGGGCCGATGAGGAGCTCGATCTCGGTGCAGCCCAGGATTATGCCTTCCGCGCCGGCGGCGACCAGGTCCGTGATGACCTTCTGGTACGCGGCACGTGACTCCTCCCGCACGATGCCGCGGCAGAGTTCGTCGTAGATCACGTGGTGAACGAGCGCTCGGCCGTCGGCATCGGGGATGTGGACAGCGAGCCCGCCCTCCTCCAGGCGCCCCCGGTAGAAGTCCTGCTCCATCGTGAACGCCGTGCCCAGCAGGCCGACTCGGTGCAGGCCCGACGCCCGTACTGCCTGCGCGGTGGCGTCGGCCAGGTGCAGCAGGGGTACCGAGACCGCCGCCCCGACCTGGTCGGCGACCTTGTGCATGGTGTTGGTGCAGATCAGGATCATCTCCGCGCCGGCCGCTTCAAGCGCCTGTGCGGCCGCCGCCAGGATCTCGCCCGCCTCCGTCCAGCGGTTCTGGACCTGCAGCTGCTCGATCTCCGCGAAGTCCACCGAGTAGAGCACGCAACGCGCCGAGTGGAGTCCGCCCAGGCGGTCCCGCGTGAACTCGTTCAGCAGGCGGTAGTACTCCGCCGTCGACTCCCAGCTCATTCCGCCGATCAGCCCGATCGTCTTCACCGCCGCGCTCCCCTCTCCTCCGTCACCCACACGAGCGTTGTTCCGCCGACGTGTCCCTGCGCGGACGATCAACACGCTACGTTCGCGCAAAACGGCCCCCGCCGATGGCTGCAACCGTCGGCGAGGGCCTGAACCACTCGTGGAAAAGGCGTCCACCGTGATCTACCGGCACTTTAACGCGCCCTCGCGTGCCTTCAGTCAGTTCTCGCACGAGATCATTCGGCATCCTCGGCTCAGTTCCGACGCCGTTCGACTCCTCACCTGGCAGCTCTCCCTCCCGCAGAACGCGCGCGAGTCCCTTTCCGCGACCGCCCGACGTGCCCGGATCGGGGGATGCGCCTTCACCCGCGCCAAGCGGCAGCTCAAGGAGGAGGGATTCGTGCATGAGCGGCGGGTGCAGGGGCCCGGCGGGCGATGGACCACCCAGCAGCTCGTCTCCAGTACCCCTTTGGCCCCCGGCGAGGCCGCCAAACTCCTCGCCCGGACACCCCTCCCCGCCTGCGCGGACCCCGTCACCCCGCAGGTCGCACCGAGTCCCCGGAATCCGGCCGCCGGTCGCCCGACCACCCCGCCCACCGACGGTCATCCAGATGAACACCTGAGGAAAGACACCTCCAACCCTCCGGTCGGGCCCGCAAAGGCCGCCGAGGCCGCCGGGCCCGCCGAGGCCGCCGAGCCCACGGTGACCGCCGACGGCGCGCCCGCCAGCCCCCGCCTCGAGGACGCCCGCGCCCTCGTCGGAGCGCTGCACCTGCTCTCCCCCGCCCTGCGGTACATCCCGCCCGCCATGCGCGACGAACTCGCCGGTCTCGCCGCCCGCTGGCTCGACGCGGGGCACTCGTCCGCCGATGTCCACGAGCACGTCCTCCGTGGCCTGCCCGGCGCCGGGACGCCCGTTCACCGGCCCGGCGGACTCGTCCGCCATCTCCTCCGTGACGTCCCGCCCCGCACCCTGCCGACTCCGCCCCCGACCGCCCCCACACCGATCCGGCTCTCCGTCCGCCTCGAAGGCGCCCGCGAGTGCACCGGTCACCACACCCAGCCCATGCTGTTCCGGCCGCTCGCCGACGAGACCCTGTGCGCCGCATGCGCCGCGCCCACCCGTGACGAGCCGGTGCCGGTGCCCGGCGGGGAGCGCCTTCGCGCGCCCTCGTAGGCTCGAAGGGCAACCCCACCGAGCGAAAGGCCCCGTCATGCCCCGCATCCCCTCCCCCGTCATCGCCGCCGCCGGGCTCGTCGGTGGTTATGCCGTCGCCCGGTGGACCAAGAAGCGGCCCCTCGGGGGTGTCGTGCTCGCCGGGGCCGGTGTCGCAGCCGCTCGGGAGTGGCAGCAGGTCGGTGGGGCCAAGGTCGCCGCCGGGCTCGGTACCGCGTACGTCGCCGCGTTCGCCGGGTCCCACCCGCTCGCCAAGAAGATCGGGGCCTGGCCGGCGGTGTTCTCCGTCGCCGGGGGCATGGCCGCCGCCTCCTGGGCCGTCACCCGCGACCGGGGCTGACCCTTCGCCCGGTGGCCGCTCACCGGGGTGAGCAGCACCCCGGTCCTCAGCCTCCCGCCGCGTGGCTCACCGTGTAGATCAGCAGGCCCGCCAGTGCGCCCACCACCGTGCCGTTGATGCGGATGAACTGGAGGTCGCGGCCGATGTTCGCCTCGATCTTCTTCGAGGTCTGCGTCGCGTCCCAGCCCGCGACCGTGTCCGTGATCAGGGACGTGATCTCGTGCCGGTACGTCGTGACCACGTAGGCCGCCGCGTCCTCCGCCCAGCCCTCCACCTTCTGCTGGAGGCGGGTGTCCGTCGCCAGGCGGTTGCCCAGGGACATCAGGGACGCCCGGGCGCGGAGGCGGAGTTGGCTGCGGTCGTCCTCGGCCGCCGCGATGATCAGGTTGCGGACCGAGGACCAGGCCGAGGCGATGATGTCCTGGACCTCCGGGCGGGCCAGCAGGTCCGACTTCAGGCGTTCGACGCGGGCCCTGGTGTCCGTGTCCGCCTGGAGGTCCGCCGCGAAGTCGGTCAGGAAGCGGTCGATCGCGCCGCGCGCCGGATGCCCCGGCATGTCCCGCATCTCCGTGACGAAGCGGAGGAGCTCCTTGTAGACGCGTTCGCCGATGCGCTTGTCCACGAAGCGCGGCGTCCAGCCCGGCGCCCCGCCCTGCACCGCGTCCATCACCGAGTCGCCGTGGGTCACCAGCCAGTCGTGGGCCCTGGTGCACACGAGGTCCACCGCCCGGTGGTGCGCCCCGTCCGAGACGATCTTCTGCAGTGTCTTGCCGAGGCTCGGCGCGATCTCCGCCGCCTCCGCCCGCCGGGTGATCGCCTCGCCCACGACCGCCTGCACGTCGGAGTCGCGCAGCACGGTGAGCGCGCCCCGCAGCGCCGTGGACGCCTCCGCCGTGACCCGGTCCGCGTGCGCCGGGTCCGCCAGCCACCCGCCGAGGCGTCGGCCGATGCCCAGTGCCGCCAGCCTGCCCCGTACGACGTCGGCGGAGAGGAAGTTCTCTCCGACGAACTGGCCCAGCGACGCTCCCAGCTGGTCCTTCTTCGTCGGGATGATCGCCGTGTGCGGGATCGGCAGGCCCAGCGGGCGCCGGAAGAGCGCCGTCACCGCGAACCAGTCCGCGAGCGCGCCGACCATGCCCGCCTCCGCCGCCGCCGCGACATAGCCCGTCCAGGGCCCCCAGCCCGCGTTCTCCGCCCAGGTCGCCAGGGCGTAGATCACCGCCACGGTGAGCAGCAGCGCCGTCGCCAGCGACTTCATGCGGCGGACGCCTCTGCTCTTCTCCTCGTCCGCTGCCGTGTACGAAAAACTCACCATGGGCCCGACCTCCTACATCAGGGACTCCCGGCGCTCGTCCCGAGTTCCCCCGTACATCTTCGCGATCACCGTCTCGATGTCCGGCTCCCGCACCGAGAGGTCCAGCAGGGGATACGTCGCCGCCACCTCCGCGACCAGCGGGGCCGCCGATGCCGTGGCCGGGAAGGCGAGCCACTGGCGGGGGCCTTCCGCCCGTACGAAGCGGGCGCCGGGGACCTCGATCGGCGGCAGCTCCCGCTCCAGGTCCACCACCAGGAGCCGCTCGCTCTCCCCCACCGCGTGCAGGCCCGACAGCTTCCCGTCGTACATCAGGCGCCCGTGGTCGATCACCATCACCCGCGAGCACAGCTGCTCGATGTCCGTGAGGTCGTGGGTGGTCAGGAGGACGGTCGTGCCCTCGGTGGTGTTGAGATGGCTCAGGAACTCCCGCACCCTCGCCTTCGACACCACGTCCAGGCCGATCGTCGGCTCGTCCAGGTAGAGGACCTCCGGGTCGTGGAGGAGGGCCGCCGCGATGTCCCCGCGCATCCGCTGGCCCAGCGACAGCTGCCGTACCGGCACGTCGAGGAGCTCCTCCAGTTCGAGGAGTTCCACGCAGCGGTCCAGGTTCTCCCGGAAGCGGGCGTCGGGGATGCGGTACATCCGGTGCATCAGCCGGTACGAGTCCTTCAGCGGCAGGTCCCACCAGAGTGTCGTCCGCTGGCCGAAGACCACTCCGATGCGCTGGGCCAGACGGGTGCGCTCGCGCGCGGGGTCGATGCCCGCGACGCGCAGCCGGCCGGCGCTGGGGGTGAGGATGCCGGTCAGCATCTTGATCGTCGTCGACTTCCCGGCGCCGTTCGGGCCGATGTAGCCGACCATCTCCCCGCGCTCGACGGTGAAGCTGATGCCGTCGACCGCTCTCACCTCTCGCTTCTCGCGGCGGAGGAGGCCCGCCGCCTTCCGCCGGACCGTGAAGACCTTCTCCAGGTCCTCCAGTTCGATGAACGGTTCGGTGGGCGGGCCGGTAGGCCGGCCACCGGTCGGGCCCCCTGCCGCCCCGTCCCTCGGGCCCGTCGTGTGCGATGCCATGCTCTGCCCTCAGCTTCCCGTCGATCGGTACGCGCGGACCCCGGCCCGCCACGCGAGCCCCGCCACTCCGCAACACACGGCCGCCACCAGCGGCGACGCGAACGCCGCCCACTCCGGCACGCCCGCCGGCGCCGGCCGGTCCAGCACGTACAGCACCGGCAGCCAGTTCACGAACGCCAGCGGTACGACGTACACCACACCCCGCACCAGGTCCTGGGCGAAGATCGTCGGCGGGTACTGGAGGAGGGTGTTCCCGCCGTACGTGAACGCGTTCGTCACCTCCGCCGCGTCCTGCATCCAGAACAGCACCGACGCGCCGGCGACCATCACCGCCCCGAAGATCACCGCGCCGCTCACCACCGACACCGGCAGCAGCAGCACCTTCAGCGGCGTCCACGCCACGTCCAGCAGGCACAGGCTCCAGACCAGGACGACGAGGCCCTGCGTGACCCGGCCGAACCTCTTCAGCGCGAACTTGTCCCCGGCGAGCTGCGCGAGCAGCGGCGCGGGGCGCATCAGGAACGTGTCGAGCGAGCCGTCCCTGACCCGTGCCCCCATCCGCTGGAGCGAGCCCACCGTGAGGTCCGCGATCCCGAACGCCGTGCCCGCCGTCCCGTACAGCAGCGCGACCTCCGCGAAGGCGAAGCCGCCCAGGCCCTTCACCTGACCGAACATCAGCAGGATCACGACGAAGTCGAAGAACGTGACGCAGAAGTTCGTGAACAGCGTGATGAGGAAGGACGCCCGGTACGTCATCGTCGAGCGGATCCACATCCCCGCGACCATCCGGTACGTCCGCCAGGCGTCGCCCAGGCGGCCGGGAGCGGCAGCCCGGTCGTACCCGTCTCCGGAGCGGCCACCGGACCCGTCTCCGGAGCGACCTCCCGACCCGCCTCCGGAGCGACCCCCAGACGCGCCTCCGGAACGGCCCCCGGACCCCACCGGCGTACGCGTCGCCTCAGCCACCCTGCACCACCACCTTCCGCGTCGCCGCCGCCTGCGCCGCGCGGCCGGCGCCCAGCAGCACCAGCGCCCAGCCGCCCTGGAAGGCGTACGCCCCCGCGAGGCCCCAGCCCTCGTACTTCCCGAGGTACACATCGGCCGGCACCTGGAGCAGCGAGGCCCACGGCAGGGCCCGCGCGACCTCGCCGAGCGCGCCGGGGAAGACGTTGAGCGGGAGCAGCATCCCCGAGAAGAACAGGCCGCCCAGCCAGGCCACCTGGACCACGCCCTGGCCGTCGAGCAGCCAGAACGCGCTCATGGCCACCAGGTACCAGAGCGCGAAGCCGACCGTCGATCCGAGCGCCACCGCAAGCAGGAAGGCGAGCCACGAGCCCGGCCCGGCCGGCAGGGTGAAGCGGAAGGCCAGCCAGCCGACCGCCATCGGAGCGACCCCGCGGCCGAGCAACTGGTAGGCGGACCTGCCCAGGTCGGCCGAGAACCACCAGGCCTGGAGGTCGGCCGGGCGGGAGAGGTCGACCGCGATGTCCCCGGTCCTGATCCGCTCGATCAGCTCGACCTCGAAGCCGCCGCCCATCAGGCCGCAGACCGTGAGCAGCGCCTGCCCGATCCACACGTACGCGAGGGCGTCGTCCATCGAGTAGCCGCCGAGGTGCGGGCGCTCGTCCCAGAGGGCGATGTAGGTGTACGACAGGACGAGACCGAAGACGGAGTTGGTGAACACCCCCGCCGCCGTCGCCACCCGGTAGGTGGCATGCCGCCGGAAGCCTCCCGCGGCCACCGTCGAGTACAGCCGCAGCATGCGGCTTCTCCTCCCCAGTCCGTAAAGAACCGAAAAACGCCGAAGCGCACGACCCTAGCGAAGGGCGCCGCGGCCCCGCGACCGGATTTCCCGCCACCTCGGGTCGCATTCAGGAGTTTCGCCCCTTAAGGGGCAATATGACTTGCCATGCCCCCTTCCTCCGGTACGAGCGACTCCGACGCCCCCCGGCCGGCCCGCCCCACGGGCTGGGAGCCGAGGGACCCCACCCTCTCCACTCCCCCCTCGCGCACGCCGAGGCGCCGTCCCCGCCGCCTCCTGCGCACCCTCTTCGGGCTCCTGCTCCTCGGCACCCTGCTGCTCGCGGGCGTCTTCGCCGCCGGGTACCTCCTGGTGGAGATCCCGCCCGCCAACTCCGCCGCCCTCGCCCAGTCCAACGTCTACCTCTACCGGGACGGCACCACCCTCGCCCGCGACGGCGAGGTCAACCGCGAGAACATCCGGCTCGACCGCGTCCCGCTCACCGTCCGGCGGGCCGTCCTCGCCGCCGAGGACCGCGACTTCCACACCTCACGCGCCGTCGACCCCAAGGCGATGGTCCGCGCCGCCTGGAACACCGTCACCGGCAAGGGCCGCCAGTCCGGCTCCACGATCACCCAGCAGTACGTCAAGAACTACTACCTGGGGCAGGAGCAGACCCTCACCCGCAAGGCGAAGGAGTTCTTCATCGCGATCAAGCTCGGCCGCGAGAAGAGCAAGGAGGACATCCTCCAGGGCTATCTGAACACCAGCTACTTCGGACGCAACGCCTACGGCCTCCAGGCCGCCGCCCGCGCCTACTACGGCAAGGACGCCGAGGACCTCGACACCGCCGAGGGCGCGTACCTCGCCTCCGTCCTCAAGGCCCCCAGCGCCTACGACGTCACCACCCACCCCGAGAACCGCGCCAAGGCCGTCGCCCGCTGGAACTACGTCCTCGACGGCATGGTCGGCGAAGGCTGGCTCACCCGCGCCGACCGCGCCGCCGCCCGCTTCCCCACCCCCGAGACCGCCCGCCCCGCGACCGGCCTCTCCGGCCAGCGCGGCTATCTCGTCCAGGCCGTCGAGGAGTACCTGACCGAGCACGGCATCGTCGACGAGAAGACCCTCGCCGGCGGCGGCTTCCGCATCACCACCACCCTCGAACCCGCCAAGCAGGACGCGCTCGTCGAGACCGTCGAGGAGCAGGTCATGTCCAAGCTCGACCCGGCGAGCACCCCCGCCGACCGGTTCGTACGGGTCGGCGCGGCCGCCATCGACCCGGCGAACGGCAAGGTCCTCGCCCTGTACGGCGGCGTCGACTACACCCGGCAGTACGTCAACAACGCCACCCGGCGCGACTACCAGGTCGGCTCCACCTTCAAGCCCTTCGTCTTCACCGCCGCCGTCCAGAGCGGCGCCCAGACCCAGCAGGGCGAGCCGATCACCCCGTACACCGTGTACGACGGCAGCAACCGGCGCCCGGTCGAGGGCTGGAACGGCGCCCCGTACGATCCCGCCAACGAGGACGACGAGAGCTTCGGCGAGCTCCCCGTCGGCGCCGCCACCGATCTCTCGGTGAACGCCGTGTACGCCCAGATGGCCGTCGACGTCGGCCCTGGGCACGTGCGCCGCACCGCCGTCGACCTCGGCCTGCCGGGCTCCACCCCCGACCTCACCGCCTCCCCCTCCATCGCGCTCGGCGCGGCCACGGCGAGTGTCCTGGACATGGCGACGGCGTACGCGACCCTCGCCGCGCACGGCCGGCACGGCGGGTACTCCCTCGTCGAGGGCCTCAGCCGGGACGGCCAGGAGATGGCCGTCCCGGCTCCGGCGTCCCGGCAGGCGGTGAGCCGGGAGGCCGCCGACACCACCACGGCCATCCTGCGGAGCGTCATCGAGACGGGTACGGGCACGGCCGCGCAGGCCGTCGGACGCCCCGCCGCCGGCAAGACGGGCACGGCGGAGGACGACAAGGCCGCCTGGTTCGCCGGCTACACCCCGGAACTCGCCGCGGTCGTCGCCGTGATGGGCCAGGACCCCGAGTCGGGCCGGCAGGAACCGCTGTACGGCGCGCTCGGACAGGCCCGGATCAACGGGGGCGGGACGCCCGCCGAGATCTGGGCGCAGTTCACCCGCGAGGCACTGGCGGGGACGACCCCGCGGGACTTCGAGCTCCAGCTGATGCCGGGGGCGGAGGAACCGCCGCCGCTCCCGCCGTCGCCCGATGCCCCGGACGCCGCGGCGGGCGCTGCCGCCTCGGCCGCTCCCGGCACCTCGAACGCCCCTGGTGTCTCGAACGCCCCTGGTGTCTCGGATGCCTCTACGGCTCCTGACGACTCGACAGCCCCCGACGCATCAGGAGCCCCTGAGGTCTCAGAGGCTCCTGATGTTCGTGAGGCGCGCGAGGCACGAGAGGTGCGAGAGGCACACGAGGCTCCCGCGGGGCCGTACGAGCTGGGCGAGGCGGGACCGGGAGCGGCGCCCCGCAGCCCCAGGCCGCCTCGCGGCACCCCGGGTCAGTGACCCGAGGTCGCCTTCAGACCCACGACGGCGACCAGCAGCAGACAGACGAAGAAGATCCGGGCGGCGGTCGCCGGCTCACCCAGCACCACCATGCCGAGCACCGCCGCACCGGCCGCGCCGATACCCACCCACACGCCGTACGCCGTACCGATCGGCAGGGTCTTCGCGGCATGCGACAGCAGCACCATCGAGGCGATGATCCCCGCACCGGTGAACACGCTGGGCCAGAGCCGCGTGAAGCCGTCGGTGTACTTCATCCCGATCGACCAGCCGACTTCCAGCAGACCCGCGACGACAAGAAGAACCCAGGCCATGACGACACCTCCGCGAGACGGAACAACAGGGGTGCGTCGTCTTGTCGGAATCCCGGTACGGCGCGTCTCGTCGGGTGTCTCCAGGCTAGCAAAGAACGGCGGAAGGCCTTGGTGACCATGGTCACCAAGGCCTTCCGAAGCACACGGGGTCAGAGATACAGCCCGGTCGAGTCCGTCGTCCCCTGGAAGCGGTCCGCGGCCACCGCGTGCAGATCGCGCTCCCGCATCAGGACGTACGCCACGCCCCGCACCTCGACCTCGGCACGGTCCTCGGGGTCGTACAGCACCCGGTCGCCGATCTCGACGGTACGGACGTTCTGACCGACCGCGACCACCTCGGCCCAGGCGAGACGACGGCCCACCGCGGCGGTCGCCGGAATCAGGATGCCGCCGCCGGAGCGCCGCTCACCCTCCGGAGAGTCGGTGCGGACCAGGACGCGGTCGTGGAGCATCCGGATGGGCAGCTTGTCGTGCGTGTTCTCGCTCACGGTGTGAACCTACCTGCCCGGATACGGAACCCGGAGCGGGGAGGGGTCATCCCTTTCCCTTGCGGGAGGAGGCGGCGAGCAGTCCGATGACCGCGACGGCGACGAGCGCCGCCGGCACCACGCGCTCCAGGCGGGGAGCGCCGTCCTCATGGGTGAAACGTGCCTTCACGTCCGAGACGACCCGGTTGACGGCGACGAAGGCGCGTCCGGCGGTCTGGTCGACCGTCGAGGCGACCTTGGCCTTCGCATCCCCGATGATCGTCTTCGGGTGCATCCGAATGCCGATCTCGTCGAGAGTGACGGCGAGCTGCTCGCGCCGGCGGACGATGTCCGCCTCGATCTGCGCAGGGGTCCTGGCCTCCGACACCGCGCTGCCTCCGTAGTCGTGATCCGGGTGGGTCGTGATCCGGTCGTTGATCGGTCCTTGTGGACAGTCTGTCAGCTCTGCCGCCGCCGGGCTGTCCCCGACCCCCATTAGGCTCTGAATGCGTACGCGAACGATCTCGAGGAGAGCCAGCCATGAGCGAGCGACTGCAGCCCGGCGACACCGCCCCCGCCTTCACCCTGCCCGACGCGGACGGCAACGAGGTCTCCCTCGCGGACCACAAGGGCCGCAAGGTCATCGTCTACTTCTACCCGGCCGCGCTGACACCCGGCTGCACGAAGCAGGCCTGCGACTTCACGGACAACCTGGACGTGCTCGCGGCGGCGGGCTACGACGTCATCGGCGTCTCGCCGGACAAGCCGGAGAAGCTGGCGAAGTTCCGCGAGAAGGAGAACCTCAAGGTCACGCTGGTCGGCGACCCGTCCAAGGAGATCCTGGAGGCCTACGGCGCCTTCGGCGAGAAGAAGCTCTACGGCAAGACGGTGACCGGCGTGATCCGCTCGACGGTCGTCGTCGACGAGGACGGCAAGGTGGAGCACGCGTTCTACAACGTGAAGGCGACGGGCCACGTGGCCAAGATCCTCAGGGACCTCTCCATCGAGGCCTGAACCACCGCGCCGACGACGTGACGGACGTCCCAATCCCGGACGACTTCCGTTTGTGAACGGCATGACCGTGCAGAAGGTCCTCTGGAGCTTTTCCCGGAGAGAGGACGTACGGCCATGCCGGCCACAGACAGCGACGGCCCCGTCGCCGATCCCGAGGCCCAGCGGCGTCATCCGCTGCTGTTCAAGGCCGTCACCCGGCGGCGGCAGCCCAGACTGCGGCGCACCGACATCACGGTCACCGACGAGGCGGCCGTCAAGCGCGCCGTGAAGGCGGCCTCGCTGGGCAATGCCATGGAGTGGTTCGACTTCGGCATCTACGCCTACCTCGCCGTCACCCTCGGCCATGTCTTCTTCCCCTCGGGCAACGACACCGTCCAGCTGCTGTCGTCCTTCGCGACCTTCGCGGTGGCCTTCCTGGTCCGCCCGCTCGGCGGCATGGTGTTCGGCCCGATGGGTGACCGGCTGGGCCGCAAGAAGGTCCTCGCCCTCACGATGATCCTCATGGCCGTCGGCACCTTCGCGATCGGCCTGATCCCCTCGTACGCCTCCATCGGCTTCTGGGCGCCGGTCCTCCTGATCCTCTTCCGGATGCTCCAGGGCTTCTCCACCGGCGGCGAGTACGGCGGCGCCTCCACCTTCATCGCCGAGTACGCCCCCGACCGCCGCCGCGGCTACTTCGGCAGCTTCCTGGAGTTCGGCACCCTCGCGGGCTACGTCGCCGCGGCCGGCCTCGTGACCGCGCTCACCACCTGGCTCGGCTCCGACACCATGGAGGCCTGGGGCTGGCGCGTGCCGTTCCTCGTCGCGGGCCCGCTGGGCCTGGTCGGCCTCTACCTGCGGCTGCGGCTCGACGAGACGCCCGCCTTCCAGAAGCTGGAGAGCGACTCGGCGCGCGCCTCCGACGCCGCCGACGCGGTCGAGACCTCCACCAAGGGCGACCTGGCGAAGATATTCCGGCAGCAGTGGCCGACGCTGATCCTCTGCATCGCGCTGGTCGGCGCGTACAACATCACCGACTACATGCTGCTGTCGTACATGCCGACGTACCTCTCCGACGAACTCGGCTACAGCGAGACGCATGGTCTGCTGATCCTGCTGCTCGTGATGGTCCTGCTGATGCTGGTCATCACCCAGGTCGGCCGGCTGAGCGACCGCTTCGGGCGGAAGCCGCTGCTGATGGCGGGCATGCTGGGCTTCTTCTTCCTGTCGCTGCCCGCGTTCCTGCTGATCGGACAGGGCGGCATCCCGGCGATCACCGCGGGCATGGTGATGCTCGGCCTGTCCCTGGTCTGCCTGCTCGGCACGATGTCGGCGGCGCTCCCGGCGCTCTTCCCGACCGACGTCCGCTACGGCTCCCTGTCGGTGGGCTACAACCTGTCGGCGTCGCTGTTCGGCGGTACGACCCCGCTGGTGATCACGGCCCTGATCGGCGCGACCGGCAGCAACCTGATGCCGGCGTACTACGCGATGGGCGCGGCGCTCGTCGGTGTGATCGCCGTCGCCTGCATGAAGGAGACGGCCCGGCAGCCCCTTGAGGGCTCCCCGCCCTCGGTGGAGACCCCGGAGGAAGCGGCCGAGATCGTGATGGCCCAGGCCCCGGAACCGAGGTTCTGACCGGCTCTGGCCGCCGCACGCCCGCGGGTGCGCGGCGGCGGGGCGGACGCCGCCGGAGGGCTGATCCGAACGGGCGGCGCCCGCTACGATGACGGTGCACGCGGCCGTGTCGTAACTGGCAGCCGAGCTGGGTTTAGGTCCCAGTGGGCGAAAGCCCGTGTGGGTTCGAGTCCCACCGGCCGCACCATACGTGAGGGGCCGTCCGATCCGGACGGCCCCTCACGGCTGTTTGGGGCCTCAGCCCAGCAGTTCCCGCACCACCGGGACGAGGGCGCGGAACGCCTTGCCCCGGTGGCTGATCGCGTTCTTCTCCGCCGGGGTCAGTTCGGCGCAGGTCACGTCGTGGCCCTCCGGCTGGAGGATCGGGTCGTAGCCGAAGCCGTTCGTGCCGGCCGGGGTGTGGCGGAGGGTGCCCGGCATCGTGCCCTCGACGACGCGTTCCGTGCCGTCGGGCAGGGCCAGGGCCGCCGCGCAGGCGAAGTGGGCGCCGCGGTGTTCGGCCGCGATGTCGGAGAGTTGGGCCAGCAGGAGGTCCAGGTTGGCGCGGTCGTCGCCGTGCGTGCCCGACCAGCGGGCGGAGAAGATGCCGGGGGCGCCGTTGAGGACGTCGACGCACAGGCCGGAGTCGTCGGCCACCGCGGGCAGGCCGGTGGCCTGGGCGAGGGCGTGGGCTTTCAGGAGGGCGTTCTCCGCGAAGGTGACGCCGGTCTCCTTGACGTCGGGGATCTCGGGGAACGCGTCCGCGCCGACGAGTTCCAGGTCGAGACCTGCGTCGGCGAGGATCGCGTGGAGTTCGGTGATCTTGCCCGCGTTGCGGGTGGCGAGGATCAGACGGGTCATGCCACCGATTATCCCGGGGTGCAGACCTTGCCGATCTCGGTGGCCGCGTCGGTGACGGGGGTGATGTCCGGCGTGGTGTCGCCGTTCTTGACGGCGGCGCGGACGGTGTCGACGCCCTTGGTGAGGTCGTCGACCGCCTTGGAGAGGTCGGCGTTGTCGGTGGTGTTCTTGAGGTTGCCCAGTTCCGTGGAGATGGAGTTGAGGGACTCCTCGATCTGGGTGGCGTCGTTCGAGGCGTTGGAGACCGCCTGCTGAAGGTTGCTCACCGAGGTGGCTATGGCGTCGGCGGTCTTGACGCAGTCCATGGCCTTGTCGAGGGCTCCGCAGCCGCTCAGGACGGTGGTGAGTGCGGCGGCCGTGGCCACGGCGAGTGCGAGACGGCGCTTCAAGGCGGGTCCTCCCCCAGATACGTACACGCGGACGGGCGGGCGCACGGATCGTACCGGGCTGCCCGCCCGTCAGGACGCAGTGCGGGGTCAGAGGGTTCCTTCGAGGGCCTTGCGCTGGATCTCGGCGAGTTCGGCGCAGCCGCCGGAGGCGAGGTCGAGGAGGGCGTTGAGTTCGTCGCGGTCGAAGGGCTCGGCCTCGGCGGTGCCCTGGACCTCGACGAAGCGGCCGTCGCCGGTGCAGACGACGTTCATGTCGGTGTCGGCGCGGACGTCCTCCTCGTAGCAGAGGTCGAGGAGGGGGACGCCGTCGACGATGCCGACGGAGACGGCGCCGACGGTGCCGGTGAGCGGCTTGCGGCCGGCTTTGACGAGCTTCTTGCCCTGGGCCCAGGCGACGGCGTCGGCGAGGGCGACGTACGCGCCGGTGATGGCGGCGGTACGGGTGCCGCCGTCGGCCTGGAGGACGTCGCAGTCGAGGACGATGGTGTTCTCGCCGAGCGCCTTGTAGTCGATGACGGCGCGCAGGGAGCGGCCGATGAGGCGGGAGATCTCGTGGGTGCGGCCGCCGATCTTGCCGCGGACGGACTCGCGGTCGCCGCGGGTGTTGGTGGCCCGCGGGAGCATGGAGTACTCGCCGGTGACCCAGCCTTCGCCGCTGCCCTTGCGCCAGCGCGGGACGCCTTCGGTGACGGAGGCGGTGCAGAAGACCTTGGTGTCGCCGAAGGAGATGAGGACGGAGCCCTCGGCGTGCTTGCTCCATCCGCGTTCGATGGTGACGGGGCGGAGCTGTTCGGGGGTACGGCCGTCGATACGAGACATGGGACGAGCCTAGCGGGACGCGGGGAGGGGGCTGTTCCCCTGCCGGGCCGGGCATGACGAAGGGCCCGTTCCCCTGCCGGAACGGGCCCTTCAGCTGATGCGGCTGCTTACATCATGTCTTCGATGTCGGCGGCGATCGGGTCGGCGTCGGTGCCGATGACGACCTGGATCGCGGTGCCCATCTTGACGACGCCGTGGGCGCCGGCGGCCTTGAGGGCGGCCTCGTCGACCTTGGACGGGTCCACGACCTCGGTGCGCAGGCGGGTGATGCAGCCTTCGACCTCTTCGATGTTCTCGATGCCGCCGAGCCCGGCGACGATCTTCTCAGCCTTGCTGGCCATGTGTTTCTCCCTGTCCGTTCCGTTCGCGCGTACGCGAATCTCGGCGCACCGGTGGTCCGCTTTGTCACGGTAACCCACGGTTGGCCCAACTTCGCGAGCGAGTGCCGCCGTTCTGCCGAAAGATGACGATCACCGGCGGCCTGTCCTCAGCGGGCTCCGGGGAGCCTATCGCAACTGGTCTACACCAGTGTGCAACGAGACGCGGACCCGGCTTGTTCCGGGCAGGGAGGACGCCGATGAGTACCGACAGCGCTGCGGCACGGCCGAAGAAGTCCGTGTGGGGCGGACTCTTCCAGGGCCTCCAGAAGATGGGCCGCAGCCTCCAGCTCCCCATCGCCGTCCTCCCGGCCGCGGGCATCATCAACCGGCTCGGGCAGCCGGACGTGTTCGGCGCGGACGGTCTCGGCTGGGACAACGTCGCCAAGGTGATGGCGGGTGCGGGCGGCGCGCTGCTCGACGGCAACCTCGGCCTGCCGCTCCTCTTCTGCATCGGTGTCGCGATCGGCATGGCGAAGAAGGCAGACGGCTCGACCGCGCTCGCGGCCGTCGTCGGCTTCCTCGTCTACTACAACGTGCTGCGCCAGTTCCCGAAGGACTGCCCGTCGGGCTCGAAGGACATCGGCGGCGGCTGCCTCGCCCTCGACGACTCCTTCGCGGGTTACACGTACCAGAACCCCGGTGTCTTCGGCGGCATCGTGATGGGTCTGCTCACCGCGTACCTGTGGCAGCGCTACCACCGGACGAAGCTGGTCGACTGGCTGGGCTTCTTCAACGGCCGCCGCCTCGTCCCGATCATCATGACCTTCGTGGCGATCGCGTTCGCCGCGATCTGCCTGTGGATCTGGCCGCCGATCGGTGACGCGCTGGAGAGCTTCAGCGACTGGCTGGTCGGCCTCGGCTCCTGGGGTTCGGGCATCTTCGGCGTGGCGAACCGGGCGTTGCTGGTCATCGGCCTGCACCAGTTCCTCAACGTGCCGATCTGGTTCCAGTTCGGCACGTACGAGAAGCCGGACGGCACGGTGGTCCACGGCGACATCCCGATGTTCCTCGCGGGCGACCCGAACGCCGGCCAGTTCCTGACGGGCTTCTTCCCGATCATGATGTTCGCGCTGCCGGCGGCGGCGCTCGCGATCACCCACTGCGCGAAGCCGCACCGCCGCAAGGAGGTCGGCGGTCTGATGCTGTCGGTGGCACTGACGTCGTTCGTCACCGGCATCACCGAGCCGCTGGAGTACTCGTTCCTCTTCATCGCCCCGCTGCTGTACGCGGTCCACGCCCTGCTCACGGGTGTATCGATGGCCGTGACCTGGGCGTTCGGCGTGAAGGACGGCTTCAGCTTCTCGGCCGGTCTGATCGACTACGTGATCAACTGGAACCTCGCGACGAAGCCCTGGCTGATCATCCCCATCGGTCTCGCGTTCGCGGTGGTGTACTACGCGATCTTCAGGTTCGCGATCACGAAGTTCAACCTCCAGACACCCGGCCGCGAGCCGGACGAGATCGGCGACGAGATGGAGCGGGAGAACGTCAAGTAGCGCCGCGACCACCCCGCGGAGCCTGACCGTTTCGAGGCTTTCGTCCCTCCCGTAAGCCCCGCGAAAGGCCCCTGGACCTGACGGTCCGGGGGCCTTATGTCGTGCATTTCCAGCTATGGCTGAGCACACAAAATTCGCAGGTTCCTTATCTAAGTCTCACGTGCTACAACTGGTCTACACCACTCATTGGTGTAGACCACGCGGTCCAGACCACCGCGTTCCACGAGACGTCGCCGTCCCCCCTTCCCCGGTCCCCTGGCGGCGCCTTGCCTTACTGGAGGAAGTTGATGAGTACGGCCACCGCCCAGGCCGCCGCTCCCGCGAAGAAGCGCGGATCCGGCCTGTTCCAGGGCCTGCAGAAGGTCGGTCGCAGCCTGCAGCTGCCGATCGCCGTCCTGCCGGCCGCGGGTATCTTGCTCCGTCTCGGCCAGCCCGACGTCTTCGGAAAGGACGGGCTCGGCTGGGACAAGGTCGCCTCCGTCTTCGCCACCGCCGGCGGCGCGGTCTTCGACAACCTGCCCCTGCTCTTCTGCATCGGTGTCGCCATCGGCTTCGCCAAGAAGGCGGACGGCTCCACCGCCCTGGCCGCACTGGTCGGCTTCCTGGTCTACAGCAACGTGCTGAAGGCCTTCCCCGTCGCCGAGGCCGTCGTCAACACGACCGCCAACAAGGGCGTCGACGTCGCCGCGAAGTACAACAACCCGGGTGTCCTCGGCGGCATCCTGATGGGTCTGATCGCGGCCGTCCTGTGGCAGAAGTTCCACCGGACCAAGCTCGTCGACTGGCTCGGCTTCTTCAACGGCCGCCGTCTCGTCCCGATCATCATGGCCTTCGTCGGCACCCTCGTCGGTGTCGTGTTCGGTCTGGTCTGGGAGCCCATCGGTGAGGGCATCTCCAACTTCGGCGAGTGGATGACCGGCCTGGGCGCCGGTGGCGCCGGCCTCTTCGGTCTCATCAACCGCGCGCTGATCCCCGTCGGCATGCACCAGTTCGTGAACACCGTCTCGTGGTTCCAGATCGGCGACTTCACCAACGCCGCCGGCGAGGTCGTCCACGGTGACCTCAACCGCTTCTTCGCCGGTGACCCGAGCGCCGGAATCTTCATGTCGGGCTTCTTCCCGATCATGATGTTCGGCCTCCCGGCCGCCGCCATCGCCATCGCCCACGCCGCTCGCCCCGAGCGCCGCAAGGCCGTGATGGGCATGATGGTCTCCCTCGCGCTGACCTCCTTCGTCACCGGCATCACGGAGCCGATCGAGTTCACCTTCATGTTCATCGCGCCGGTCCTGTACGCGATCCACGCCGTCCTGACCGCCGTGTCCATGGCCGTCACCTGGGCCTTCGGTGTCCACGCGGGCTTCACCTTCTCGGCAGGCGGCATCGACTACCTGCTGAACTGGAACCTCGCGACCAAGCCGTGGCTGATCATCCCGATCGGTCTCGTCTTCGCGGCGATCTACTACGTGGTCTTCCGCTTCGCGATCACCAAGTTCAACCTCCCGACGCCGGGCCGCGAGCCCGACGAGGAGATCGAGGACCTCACCAAGGCGTGAGTTCCGTCCGCACGAAAGGGAAGGCCCCGGAACCGACAGGTTCCGGGGCCTTCCCCGTGTCCGCGCAAGGCTCAGACCTCGTAGACCGCGCCCGGTCTCGCCAGCTCCGACGGACCCGAGTAGACCTGGCGGGCGTCCGCCAGGTTCTGTTCGCCGTCCGTCCACGGCGGGATGTGGGTCAGGACGAGCCGGCCCACCGACGAGCGGGTCGCCTCGGCGCCCGCCTCGCGGCCGTTGAGGTGGAGGGCCGGGATGTCCTCCTTGCCGTGGGTGAAGGAGGCCTCGCAGAGGAAGAGGTCGGTGCCCTCGGCGAGCTTGTGCAGCGACTCGCAGACCCCGGTGTCCCCGGAGTACGTCAGCGAGCGGCCGTCGTGCTCGACCCGGATGCCGTACGCCTCCACCGGGTGGCACACCTTCTCCGTACGGACGGAGAACGGGCCGATCTCGAAGGCCTCCGACTTCAGGGTGCGGAAGTCGAAGACCTCGCTCATCGAGCTGGGCGAGGGGGTGTCCGCGTACGCCGTGGTCAGGCGCTGCTCGGCGCCCTCCGGGGCGTAGACGGGGAGCGCGTCGCAGCGTCCGCCCTCGTGCCGGTAGTAGCGGGCGACGAAGTACCCGCACATGTCGATGCAGTGGTCGGCGTGGAGATGGCTGAGGAAGATCGCGTCGAGGTCGTACAGACCGATGTGTCGCTGCAGCTCGCCCAGGGCGCCGTTGCCCATGTCGAGGAGCAGCCGGAAGCCGTCGGCCTCGACGAGGTAGCTCGAACAGGCCGAATCCGCGGACGGGAACGACCCGGAGCAGCCGACGACGGTGAGCTTCATGGAGCGTGAACCTCCGTGGACGGATACGGAAAGCGCGCTGAGGAAGGGGGAGGCTGTGCGGTCTGTCGAGCGTAAGGCGCTCCAGGGCCTGTCGCTCCTTTGCGGTGGCCCGTTGTGGGCGAACTCACGGGCTCTGTCACCGGTTCGGATGGATGGCGGGCCGCCTCGGCGCCGTGAGCGGCGCGCCGGTACCTTCTTGAGGTATGGACACGTCGTGGTGGCCCGCGCTGGTCGCGGTCGTGGTGATCGCTCTGGTGGTGGCGCTCGCCGACGGGTGGCGGCGGTCGTCGCGCCGCCCCTCGGGGCGTGCGCAGGGGCGCCCGGCGGGCCGCCCGTCGGGGCGGACCCGGCCGCCGGCCCGGCCGACCGGGCCGCGGAAGGCTCCGTCGCGGTTGCCGCGGGCCGCGGAGATCTGGTGGGCGGACGTGCCCTTCGAGGACGGGCCCGGGTCGAAGGACCGGCCCTGTCTCGTGCTGTCGGTACGGGGGCACAGCGCGCTCGTCGCCAAGATCACCAGCAAGTACCACGACGAGCGGCCCGGGGTGATCGCGCTGCCGCCGGGTGCGGTGGGGGACGCGCAGGGGCGGCCGAGCTTCCTGGAGACGGATGAGCTCCGCGAGGTGCCGGTGGGCGACTTCCGGCGGAAAGCGGGAACGGCGGACCCGGTCCTCTGGGACCGGGTCCGCCATCTGGCGCGGTAGCGCGTGAGCGCGGTGGTGCGTGAGCGCTGTCGGGATGGCGCCTGAGCGCCTGAGCGCTGTGCGGGCCTTCGGGGCGCTGGGCGGGGCGGAGCCGCAGGGCTCAGGCCGCCCCGAGCCGGCCCTGGACCGGAGTCGCAGGGCCGCAGGGGCTCAGGCCCAGAGCTGGCCCTGGACCGCCGCGATGGCCTCCTCCGTCGTCGCGGCCGTGTAGAGGCCCGTCGAGAGGTACTTCCAGCCGCCGTCCGCGACGACGAAGGCGATGTCCGCGCTCTCGCCCGCCTTCACCGCCTTGTTGCCGACGCCGATGGCCGCGTGCAGGGCCGCGCCCGTGGAGACGCCCGCGAAGATGCCCTCCTGCTTGAGGAGTTCGCGGGTGCGGGTGACCGCGTCGGCGGAGCCGACGGAGAAGCGGGTGGTGAGGACGGAGGCGTCGTACAGCTCCGGTACGAAGCCCTCGTCGAGGTTCCGGAGGCCGTAGACGAGGTCGTCGTAGCGCGGCTCGGCGGCGACGATCTTGACGTCGGGCTTCTGCTCGCGGAGGTAGCGGCCGACGCCCATCAGGGTGCCGGTGGTGCCGAGGCCCGCCACGAAGTGGGTGATGGAGGGCAGGTCGGCGAGGATCTCGGGGCCGGTGGTGGCGTAGTGGGCGCCGGCGTTGTGCGGGTTGCCGTACTGGTAGAGCATCACCCAGGTCGGGTTCTCCGCCGCGATCTCCTTGGCGACGCGCACCGCCGTGTTGGAGCCGCCCGCCGCGGGGGACGAGATGATCTCGGCACCCCACATGGAGAGCAGCTGGCGACGCTCCTCGCTGGTGTTCTCGGGCATGACGCAGACGATGCGGTAGCCCTTGAGCTTGGCGGCCATGGCCAGGGAGATGCCGGTGTTGCCGCTGGTCGGCTCCAGGATGGTGCAGCCGGGGGTGAGTCGGCCGTCCTTCTCCGCCTGCTCGATCATGTGGAGCGCGGGGCGGTCCTTGACCGAGCCGGTCGGGTTGCGGTCCTCCAGCTTCGCCCAGATGCGGACGTCGTCCGAGGGCGAGAGCCGGGGGAGGCGGACGAGCGGTGTGTTGCCGACCGCCGCCAGCGAGGAGTCGTAGCGCATGTGGATCAGACCATGCCACCGGCGACGGCCGGCAGGATCGTGACGTTGTCGCCGTCGGTCAGCTTGGTGTCGATGCCGTCGAGGAA
Organism: Streptomyces sp. CB02009; assembly: GCF_001905825.1. Taxonomy (GTDB): domain Bacteria; phylum Actinomycetota; class Actinomycetes; order Streptomycetales; family Streptomycetaceae; genus Streptomyces. Next base: position 113,969 of record NZ_LIVV01000007.1, on the reverse strand, counting down.
GCGGACGTCCTCGTCGTTGAGGTAGACGTTGACGAAGCGGCGGAGCTTGCCGTCGTCGACGATGCGGGCCTCGATCCCGGCGTGGCGGGACTCCAGGTCGGCGAAGAGCTCGGCGAGGGTGCCGCCGCTGCCCTCGACGGCCTTCTCGCCGTCGGTGTAGGTGCGGAGGATGGTCGGGATGCGGACCTCGATGGCCATGGCGTGGGCTCCTGTCGGAAGTGGCGTGATGGGCGCGCTGCTGGGGCCCCCGCGCGGAGGGGGGTCGTACGTACGTGCGCTCGGCCGGTCGCTCAGAGCGCAGCGCGGGACGAACAGATCGCGCTGGCGAGGCGGCACAGGTCGACGTGCAGGCGCGCGACGAGCAGGACTGTGCCCGGAGTCTCTTCGCTCACGTCGTGGGAAACCATGGGCTCATCGTATCGATTCCCGGTCCGGGTTTCGGAATGTGATCTCACATGGTGGATGATTCCTGCCCGACTGCCGGACGGTGCTGGAAGAGGACGGTGGGGCTCCCCGTCCTCGGATGCGGGATGACCTCGGCGTCCACCCCGTAGACGGCCTCAAGCAGGGCGGGGGTGAGCACCTCGGCGGGTGTGCCGCCGGTGACGAGCCTCCCACGCTCCAGGACGTAGATCCGGTCGCAGTACGCCCCCGCCAGGTTCAGGTCGTGCAGCGCGAGCAGGTTGGTGGTGCCCAGGGTACGGACGAGGGCCAGGACGTCGAGCTGGTGGCGGATGTCCAGGTGGTTGGTGGGTTCGTCGAGGACGAGGAGGGCCGGGTCCTGGACGAGGGCGCGGGCGACCAGGGCACGTTGGCGTTCGCCGCCGGAGAGGGTGGGGTACGGGCGGTCGGCGAGGTCGGCGAGGCCGACCCGGGCGAGGGCCTCCGCGGCGCGCTCCCGGTCGGCTCCGGTGTCGCCCTCCCAGAACCGCTTGTGCGGGGAGCGGCCGAGGGCGACGAGTTCGCCGACGGTGAGTTCGAACTCCAGGGCGCTGTCCTGCGGGACGGTGGCGACGCGGCGGGCGCGGGCCTTGGGGCCGAGGGCGTGCAGGTCGTCGCCGTCGAGGAGGGCACGGCCCGCCGTGGGGGTGAGGGTGCCGTAGACGCAGCGCAGGAGGGTGGTCTTTCCGCTGCCGTTGGGTCCGATGAGACCGACGGTCTCGCCCGGCCGGACGGTGAGATCGACGGAGCGGAGCCGGTTCTCGTACGAGAGGCCGTGCAGGCTCAGTTCGGTCACGGCTGTGCTCCTTCCGGGCGGCGGCGCATCAGCCAGAGGAAGAACGGGCCGCCGGTGAGGGCGGTGAGGATGCCGACCGGGACGTCCTGGGGTGCGGCGACGGTCCGGGCGGCCAGGTCGGCGAGGACCAGGGCGAGCGCTCCGCCGAGCGCGGCGACCGGGAGGAGCCGGCGGTGCGGGGCGCCGACGGCGAGCCGGGCGGCGTGCGGCGCCATCAGGCCGACGAAGCCGACGGCTCCGCTGGCGGCGACCATCACGGCGGTGACAAGGGAGGCGAGGACGAAGACGGCGGCGCGGAAGCGCGCGGTGTCCAGGCCGAGGATGGTGGCGTCCTCCTCGCCGACGAGGAGCAGGTCGAGCGGGCGGGCGAGGGTGAGGAGGACCGCGACGCCGACGGCGAGAACGGCGGCGGGCAGGACCAGGGTGTCCCAGCGGGCGCTGCCGAGGCCGCCGAGGGACCAGTACATGGCCTCCTGGAACTGCTCGGGGCGTCCGGCGACGACCAGGAGCAGGGTGGCGAGCGCGGACAGGATGTAGGAGACGGCGACTCCGGCGAGGACGAGCCGGGTGCTGGTCAGGGTGCCGCCGCGGCGCGCGAGCCCGTAGACGAGGACGAGGGCGAGCAGGGCTCCCGCGAAGGCGGCGGCGGGCATGGCGATCGTGGTGGTCACACCGCTCACGAGGCCCGCTCCCCCGCCGACGACCAGGACGAGGACGGCTCCCGCGGAGGCGCCGGAGGAGATCCCGAGGAGGAAGGGGTCGGCGAGCCGGTTGCGGACGAGGGCCTGGAGGACGGCGCCGACGACGGCGAGCCCGGCGCCGACGACCACGCCGAGCAGGACCCGGGGCAGGCGTACGTCGAGGACGATCGTGCGGTACGGGGAGGGGTCGGCGGCGCGTCCGGTGAGGGCGTCGAGGACCTGGCCGGGCGGGATGCGGACGGAGCCGAGGGCGAGCGAGGCGATCACGGCGGCGGCCAGGGCGAGGAGGAGCCCGGCGACGACGACCACGTACCGCAGCGGCCCGCCCCCCGCACCCCGGTCCACCCCCGCCCACCCGGCCCGGGGACGCGGGTCACGACCGGGCGCCCCTGCGGGCCCCCCGGCAGGGGTGTCCGCAGGATCGGTGGGGGTCGGGATTCGGGGACCGGGCGGCGGCGGGTCTTTCGGTGTGCTCGCCGTGCGGGCGGGCTCCGGGGTCATCGGGCCGGGTGGAGCTGGGCGGCCAGCTTGTCGACGGCCGCGGGGACGCGGACGCCGAGGACGGTGTCGGAGAGCGGCATCACGGCGAACCGGCGGTTCTTGATCGCCGGGACGTCCTTGAGGGCCGGGTCGCCGATGAGCCGCTTCTTCTTCTGTTCGACGGTGGTGGAGCCGTAGTCGTAGATGACGACGACCTCGGGCTTGCGGGCGACGACCTGCTCCCAGGTGGCGTCGCCGAAGGCCTTGTCGAGGTCGGCGAAGACGTTCCGGCCGCCGGCGCGGGTGATCAGCTCGTTGCCGATGCCCTTGCCGCCCGCGGTGAAGGCGGTCTTGTCGCCGCTGTCGTAGACGAAGACGGAGACGGGCGCGGTGCCCTTGAGGCGCTTCTCGGTGGCGGCGACGGTGGTCCGCGCCTCGGACACCCACTTCGCGGCCCGGTCGGGGACGCCGAACGTCCGCCCGATCTCGTCGACTTCGCGGTAGAGGTCGTCGACGGACGGCGAACCGGAGGGGCAGTACTCGGTGTTGAGCCGGGTGTCGATGCCCGCGCGCTTCAGGTCGTCGCGGCTGCGGCCGTCCTTGCCCGAGAAGGCGGAGGAGTAACCGCCGTAGACGAAGTCGGGGTTCGCGGCGAGCAGGGCCTCCTTGGAGGGGTACTCCTTCGCGAGGACGGGGACGGAGTCGTACGCTTTCTCGTAGGCGGGGAGGATCGCGTCGTCGAGGTAGGCGGTGCCGACGAGGGACTTCTCCAGGCCGAGGGCGAGCATGACCTCGGTGACGTGCTGGTTCATGGTGACCGCGCGCTTCGGCGGGGCCTTGAAGGTCGTCTTCACACCGCAGTTGGAGACGGTGTACGGGAATCCCGGGGCGGCCTTGGCGTCGGGGGTCTCCGTCGCGGGGGCCGAGCAGGCGGCGAGCAGCGGGAGCAGTGCGGCGGCGGACAGCAGGGGCGCCAGGGGCAGCCGGGTGCGGCGGGGCCGGGACATGACGGAACGTGCCTCCTCCGGGGATTTCCACGTCCCCGATCGGTGGTGAGAAGGCGGCAGGTCAGTTCCTGGCTTCCGTCTCCCGGAGGAGGCGGTCACAGTGGCGGGACCGTGCCGGATTCGCACCGGCTTCCTGGGTCCTGCCGCCCGTAGGTCCCCGTCAGTGTCTCAGGCGTCGTACGCCTCGACGACCTTGACCTCTTCCTCGGTGACGACGCCCTCGACGATGGTGAAGGAGCGGAACTGGAAGGGGCCCGCGCCGTCGCTGTCCGCGGTGGAGACGAGGACGTAGTGGGCCTGGGGCTCGTTGGCGTACGAGATGTCCGTGCGGGACGGGTAGGCCTCGGTCGCGGTGTGCGAGTGGTAGACGATGACGGGCTCCTCGTCCCGGTCGTCCATCTCGCGGTAGAGCTTGAGCAGGTCCGCGGAGTCGAACTCGTAGAAGGTGGGCGAGCGGGCCGCGTTGAGCATCGGGATGAACCGCTCGGGGCGGCCGGTGCCGACCGGTCCCGCGACCACGCCGCAGGCCTCGTCGGGGTGGTCCGCGCGGGAGTGTTCCACGATCTGGTCGTACAGGGCCCGGGTGATGGTCAGCATGCCGACAGGATAAGCCGACGGGCCGTTCCGTACCGGGGAGTGGTACGGAACGGCCCGTATGCCGAGACGATCGAGGTCAGCGCCGCTTGGGGACGGCCCGGGGCGATCGTCCGGGGGGTCCGGTCAGGACCGCTTGGCGAAGGCGGCGCCCTCGGGGTTGCGGGACTTCAGGACCAGGTAGGAGACGCCCAGGATGAGACCCCAGACCGGGGCCGCGTACAGGGAGACGCGGGCGCCCTCGTCGATGCCCATCATGACGATGACCATGCCGATGAAGAGGAGCGCGAACCAGCTGGTGTACGGGGCTCCCGGGGCCTTGAAGGTGGACTCGGGGAGCTCGCCGCGGTTGGCCTTGGCCCGGTAGCGGATCTGGCAGACCAGGATCATGATCCAGGCCCACATGCCGGAGATGGTGGCGAAGGAGACGACGTACTCGAAGGCCTTGCCCGGGGCGACGTAGTTGATCCAGACGCCGACCAGCATCAGCGAGGCCGAGAAGGTCAGGCCGAGCAGCGGGGTGCCGCTCTTGGTGAGCTTGGTGAAGACCTTCGGGCCCTGGCCGTTGAGCGCGAGGTCGCGCAGCATGCGGCCGGTGGAGTACATGCCCGAGTTGCAGGAGGACAGGGCGGCGGTCAGCACCACGAAGTTGACGATGGCGGCGCCGACGCCGAGGCCCATCTTCTCGAAGGCGGCGACGAACGGGGAGACGCCCGGCTGGAACTCGGTCCACGGGACGACCGACAGGATCATGATCAGCGCGCCGACGTAGAAGACGGCGATGCGCCACGGCACGGTGTTGATGGCCTTGGGCAGGACGGTCTTCGGGTCCTTGGACTCGCCGGCGGTGACGCCGACCAGCTCGACCGCGAGGAACGCGAACATGACGATCTGCAGGGTCATCAGCGTGTTGCCGATGCCGGTGGGGAAGAAGCCGCCCTGGTCCCACAGGTGGGTCACGGAGGCGGTGTCGCCGGCGTCGGAGAAGCCGATGGTGAGGATGCCGGCGCAGATCAGGATCATGCCGATGATGGCGGTGACCTTGACCATGGAGAACCAGAACTCCAGCTCACCGAAGAGCTTCACGGAGATCAGGTTGGCGCCGTAGAGGATGACGGTGAAGACCAGTGCGGAGATCCACTGCGGGATGTCCCACCAGTACGTCATATAGGTGGCCGCGGCGGTGACTTCGGTGATGCCGGTGACGACCCAGAAGAGCCAGTACGTCCAGCCGGTCACGAAGCCCCAGAAGGGGCCGACGAACTCCCGTGCGTACTCCGCGAAGGAGCCCGACACGGGGCGGTACATGAGGAGCTCGCCCAGGGCGCGCATGATGAAGAAGATGACCAGGCCCGCGATGGCGTACGCGAGGATCAGGCTGGGCCCCGCCTTGGCGATGGCCTTGCCGGCGCCGAGGAAGAGGCCGGTGCCGATGGCACCGCCGATCGCGATCATCTGGATCTGCCGGGCGCCGAGGCCACGCTGGTAGCCCTCGCCGCCGTCCACGGCCCCGTCGGTGCCGTCGTGCTGCTTGTCGACCTGCACAGAGGTCATGGTGGTGCGCCTTTCTCCATGCTGATCCGCGCGACTGCGAGTGCGTCTGCCGCGGATCAGATCCTGATCCCCCCGGATGTGGATGGAGTGCCACCGGCGGTCAGCCGGTCCAAGCGCCCTCGGGAACAGGGGTGGCGTCCCCGAGCGGTCGTGAAGATTTATCACGGGCCGACGCGTGATCGAGGGAGTTGGATGTGGCGCACGCCACAGAAAGCGACGGGCGAAAGGGATGCAAGACGCCAAAGCGGACGCTCTGATAACGCATTCGTTATCCGGATTTGAGCGTCCGCTGAGCGAACATCCCGTCACGGAGGGGCGTCCGGAGGGAGGTGCCGGGCGGCGCCGGGCGGCGCCGGGAGGTGCCGTCAGGACATCAGGGTCTCGACGAGGGACTCCTGGAGCGCCCCCAGCCAGAGGTACGCCATCACCATCGGCTTGCGCGGGTCGGAGTCCGGCAGCCGGTACAGCTGCTCGCCCTCCTCGTCGGTGACCTCCAGGCGGGTGCCGATGGTCAGCCGGAGGTCGTTGAGCGCGCCGAGCCAGGCGCGGGACTCGTCCGGGGTCAGCTTCAGGACGGCGCCGCCCTCGCCCGCGGCTTCGGCGGAGAGCCCGTCGAGGGCGCGGACGACGACGAGGGCGTCGTCGCGCTTGCGGGCGCGCAGGTCGTTCTCGGTGAAGCGGCGGAAGTCGGAGGCGGCCGCCCGCAGCTCCTCGCTGTCGTCCCCGTACGCGTCGGGGAAGAGGCGCTTGAGGGCGGGGTCGGACGGCGGCTTGCTGGGGCCCTCCGCGAAGAGCGCTGCCAGCGGGTCGGCGTCCTTGGCGGGCTCGTCGCCCGGCCCGATCAGCTCCATGAGCTGGACGGCGAGGGAGCGCAGGATGGAGATCTCGACGTCGTCGAGGGCGACGGCCGCGCCGCCGCCGGGCAGGGTCTCGAAGTGGCCGGCCATCAGCCGCGGTCCTGGGTGAGGGTCGCCCAGAGGCCGTAGCCGTGCATCGCCTGCACGTCGCGTTCCATCTCCTCGCGGGTGCCGCTGGAGACCACCGCACGGCCCTTGTGGTGCACGTCGAGCATCAGCTTGTGCGCCTTGTCCTTGGAATAGCCGAAGTACGCCTGGAAGACGTAGGTCACGTAGCTCATCAGGTTGACCGGATCGTTGTGCACGAGGGTCACCCAGGGCACGTCGGGTTCGACGACCGCGGAGACCTCCTGGGCCGATTCCGTACGTTCGATCTCAATAGGCGCGACGCTCACTCACCCCATGCTGCCACCCCGGAGGGCCCGTCGCACAAACGGGTCACCCGCCCGTCACCCGCTCGCGCCACTATTCGTCACTCTGACGATTTCTGCGCTAGCATCGCTGACATGAACGCTGCGGACCTTGGGCTGCCGGTGGACGTGCCGTCGACCGCGCTCTTCACCGACCAGTACGAGCTGACCATGCTCCAGGCAGCCCTCCGGGGCGGCACCGCCGACCGGCGCTCGGTCTTCGAGGTCTTCACCCGGCGGCTGCCCGAGGGACGGCGCTACGGCGTCCTCGCGGGCGTCGGCCGGGTCCTCGACGCCGTCGAGAACTTCCGGTTCGACCCCGCCGTCCTGGGCTTCCTGCGCGAGCGCGGCATCGTCGACGAGCCGACCCTGGAATGGCTCGCCCGCTACCGCTTCACCGGCGACATCTGGGGCTACCCCGAGGGCGAGGTGTACTTCCCCGGCTCGCCCGTGCTGCGCGTCGAGGGCTCCTTCGCCGAGTGCGTGCTCCTGGAGACGGTGATCCTCTCCATCCTCAACCACGACTCCGCCATCGCCGCCGCCGCCTCCCGCATGTCGGCAGCGGCCGGCGGCCGGCGCCTGATCGAGATGGGCGCCCGGCGCACCCACGAGCTGGCGGCCGTCGCCGCCTCCCGCGCCGCGTACGTCGGCGGCTTCGACTCCACCTCCGACCTCGCGGCGGGCTTCCGCTACGGCATCCCGACCGTCGGCACCTCCGCCCACGCCTTCACGCTCCTCCACGACAGCGAGCGGGACGCCTTCCGCGCCCAGGTCGAGAGCCTCGGCCGCGGTACGACACTGCTCGTCGACACCTACGACGTCGCCGAGGCCGTGCGCACCGCCGTCGAGGTGGCGGGCCCCGAGCTCGGGGCCGTCCGGATCGACTCCGGCGACCTGCTGCTCGTCGCCCACCGCGTCCGGCAGCAGCTTGACGAGCTGGGTGCGCGGGACACGAAGATCGTCGTCACGTCGGACCTCGACGAGTACGCCATCGCCTCCCTCGCGGCGGCCCCGGTCGACGCCTACGGGGTGGGCACCCAGCTGGTCACCGGCAGCGGCCACCCGACCTGCTCCATGGTCTACAAGCTGGTCGCCCGCGCCTCCTCGGCCGACCTCAGGGCCCCCCTCACCCCGGTCGCCAAGAAGTCCCTCGGCGGCAAGGCCTCGGTCGGCGGACGCAAGTGGGCGGCGCGCCGCCCCGACGCGTACGGCGTCGCCGAGGCGGAGGTCCTGGGCACCGGCCCGGTACCGCCGGAGCTCGCCGACCACCAGCTCCTGGTCGAGCTGGTCAAGGGCGGCGACGTGGTGGCCAGGGAGCCCCTGGAGGCCGCCCGGGCCCGGCACATCGCGGCCCGCGCCGCGCTGCCCATGTCGGCGATGCAGCTCTCCCGGGGCGAGCCGGTGCTCCCGACGGAATATCTCTAGAGGACCTCCGGAGGCACTCCGGAGCCCGCGGAGACCGGACCCGCCCCCTCCCGGTGGGCGGGCCGATTCTCTAGGCTCGGTCCCACCCCTCCCCGACGCGCTAAGGACACCCGCCATGCACCGCGCATTGATCGTTGTGGACGTTCAGAACGACTTCTGCGAGGGCGGCAGCCTCGCGGTGACCGGCGGCGCGGACGTCGCCGCCGCCATCACCGACCTGGTCGGCCAGACGGCGGGCAGCTCCTACCGGCACGTGGTCGCCACCCGCGACCACCATGTCGACCCGGGCGCGCACTTCGCGCCGGCCGGTGAGGAGCCGGACTACGTGACCTCGTGGCCGGTGCACTGCGTGGCCGGCACGGAGGGCGTCGGCTTCCACCCGAACTTCGCGCCGGCCGTCGCCAGCGGGGCGATCGACGCCGTCTTCGACAAGGGCGCGTACGACGCGGCGTACAGCGGCTTCGAGGGCCACGACGAGAACGGCATGACGCTCGCGGAGTGGCTCCGCGAGCGGGACGTCACCGAGGTCGACGTGGTGGGCATCGCCACCGACCACTGCGTGCGGGCGACGGCTCTGGACGCGGCCCGCGCGGGCTTCCGCACTCATGTGCTGCTCGACCTGACGGCCGGCGTCGCGAAGGAGACGACGGACCGGGCCCTGGAGGAGCTGCGGACGGCGGGCGTGGAGCTGACCGGCAAGCCCGTGGTGGCCTGAGCGGTGCCGCGGGGCCCGGCGGGGCCGCTCAGGCGGCCGGCTCCCTGGGGAGGGTCCGTACGGGGTGCCACAGCTCCTGGGCCGCGCCGGGCGCGGATCTCCACAGCAGGCCGTCGGGGTGGTGGAGGACGGCCGTGATCTCGTCCGGCGTGGGCGGCTCGCTGTTGCCCCGGAGGTAGACCGCGCGCAGCCCGAGGTTCCGCAGCCGGGTCAGGGCGCGGGCACGGTTGGCGGCGTGGACCAGGAAGCGGACGCTGGCGCCGTCGCGGGCCGGGCTGGGCAGCCCTATCGCGACGACCACGCTGCCTCCCGGCAACTTGCAGAACCCTCCGTTGGGCATGCGGAACCACTCCCCCGTGGATCGACTGTCAATAAGAACATCGGTCTGATGCGTCAGACGCACCTAAACACGATCGGCCGCCGCCCGCTAGAGGGGCGACGGCCGATCATGGCTTGACCTGCGGTTTTACCGATTACTTCGTGGACGGGCCCACGCGGACCGTGATCGTCTCGCCGTTCGACGGCTCCTTGACGACCTGGATCTTGGTGTTGGTGTCAGTTACCTGGACACCGGCGCGCGCCGTCTCCTTGAACCAGTACGTGCCCTTGCGGTCGTCGAAGACCGGGTTGCCCGGCAGCGACGGGACGAAGGACGCGACGTCGGCCTTGTGGAGCAGCATGCCGTCGGTCTTGTACGTGCCGAAGGTGGAGTCGTACGCCTGGACGCGGTTGCGCATCAGGGTGCCGTCCTTCCACTTCAGCGGGGTCGGGTGGGAGTCGACCGGAAGGATCAGACCCTGGCCCGGGTGGACCGCGGTGTTGTTGTCCTTCTGGGAGAGGTCCCACTTCCAGATGAGCAGGCCGTTCTGGTACGCGTAGTGCTCGACCCAGCTGGCCTTGTCACCGGTGAACCCGAAGTTGTACGGGCCGACCTTGAGGGTGGAGTCGTACGAGACGTACTGGCGGTTCTCCGCGATGTAGTACTGCTCGTACTCCTTCGTGAAGCCCTTGCCGACCCGCGAGAAGCCCTTGGCCGCCCAGCCGTTGTCACCGTTCTCGGCGCCGTCCGCGAAGACGGTGGCACCGTCGGCGGTCAGCGTGATGGCGTCGGCCGTGAAGCCCTTGCCGCCGGCGCCGCCGTCCGTCTGGTAGCGGAAGCGGAGGTCGAACTTCTTGCCCGCGTAGGCGTCGAGGCCGTAGACGAGCTCCTTGTGCGTGCCCGACACGTCGGTCAGCGCCGGGGCGCCGCTGGCGTCGCGCGGGAGCGGCTTGCCGTCGGCGGTGCCGTCCAGGGCCGTCCAGTTGGCGCCGCCGTCGGTCGACACCTCGGTGTAGAGGTAGTCGTAGTCGAGCTCGATGTCGTACCAGCCCTTGAGCTTCAGGGAGGCGGACGTCTTGCCCGTCAGGTCGACGGAGCGGGTCAGGGTGTTCTTGAGGTCGTCACCCATGTTGCTCCACCACTGCGAGGCACCCTCGGCGGGCGCGACGACATCGGTGGTGACGGCCTTCTTCGGCAGCTCGACGACGAGCGCCTGCGGGTTCTTCGTGTTGTACTCGGCCACGCCCAGCTTGTGGGTGGAGTTCCACTTGCGGGCCTCGTTGGCGACCTTGGTGTAGTTCAGCCAGCCGAGCTGCAGCTTGTCCCAGGCGTTCATGTCGCCGGGCAGGTCGCCGATGGCGTCCTTGCCGCGGCCGAGCCAGGAGCCGGAGGACATGAGCGACCAGAAGCCGGTCGAGTTCTCGGCGCCGGAGAGGCCGGAGGTGTCGTACAGGTCCGGCAGACCGAGGTCGTGGCCGTACTCGTGCGCGAAGACGCCGAGGCCGCCGTTCTCCGGCTGCATCGTGTAGTCGCCGACCCAGATGCCGGAGTCGCCGATCTGCGTGCCGCCGGCCTTGTTGTTCGCCGGGCCGGTCTTGCCCGCGTTGGTGCCGTAGGCGTACCAGCGGTGGGCCCACAGGGCGTCGCCGCCCTGGGCGCCGCCGCCCGCCGACTCGTCCTCGCCCGCGTGGACGATCTGGAAGTGGTCGATGTACCCGTCGGGCTCGTTGAAGTTGCCGTCGCCGTCGAAGTCGTACCGGTCCCAGAGGTCGTACTGGGCCATGTCGGCCTTGATCTGGGCGTCGGTGCGGCCCTTGGCCTTCTGGTCGGCGACGAAGGCGGTGACGCCGTCGCGGACCGCGTCCCAGACGTTGGAGCAGTTGCTGTTGCCGCAGTAGTTCGAGCCGTAACGGGCCTCGTTGTACTCGACCTTGACCCAGTCGGAGACGTTGCCGTCGACCGAGTAACGGCCGGACGAGGTCTTCTCGTAGTAGGTCTTCAGCGACTGCTTGGCCTGACCCTTGGCGTCCTTGCCGGTGCCGAAGTACAGGTCCTGGAAGTGCTGCTGGTTGTAGTCGGCCTTCCAGTCCGTGGAGTTGTCGTGCGCACGGTCCGGCTTGGCTATCTGGTTGTGCAGGGGACCGGGCGTGCCGCCGAACTTCGGCTTCGGCTCGGTCGTGTCGTCGTCCGCGCGGTCGACGAGGGTGGTGTTGTCCACCTTGTCGCCGAACTCGACGAGGATCGTGAAGATCTTGTCGGTCTTCTCACGGCCCAGCTCGACGTACTTCTTGTCGTCGAGCTTGACGACCTGGGAGCCGTTGCGCCGCTCCACCTTCGACTCGCCGCTCAGCACCTGCTCCAGGGCAGCCTTGCGCTGCTGCTCCTGCTGCTCGCTGAAGGGACCCTCGAGGTCGTGGTCGACCGCCGTCTTGTCGATCCCGGCGCCGGGCGCCGGGTCGTGACGGACATCGGCCGGGTTCACGCTGCCGTGATTGTCGGCCCATGCGGTGGTGAAGGTCGAGGCGGTGGCGGCGGTGGCCGCGAGCGCCACAACAACTGCGGACGTTCTGATCGCCCGTCGTCTGTTGGTCACTTGATATGTCCTCCCCGGCGCCCGCGCTTCGGACCGAAGGTGGGGTGTCCGTCCGGCGGGTCGCGCGTCACAAGTGACGACATTCGACCGGAGGTACGCAAGAAAAGACAGATCTTGACTTGCACATACCAACTGCACTATGCGGGAGATGAATTCCGATTATCGGACGATCGACGGGCGTCTTACGGGTAAAAATCACATGACCCATGACTCCGTGCGCCCCCCGTGCACCCCGTGCCCCCGCATCCTGGGTGAGGTCATGCTTACTTCGGTTCCGCCCGGGCATCCACGGACCAGGAGTCGAACCGTTGTCCTGAGAGGGCGGTACGTGTCATGCAGCGTCCGAACGCCGCGCAACTCACCTACGGTTCGGCCACCGTCGTCCTCGCGACCGTCGCCCTGCTGCTGCTCTCCGGTACGACGAGCACGCTCGGCATCACGGTGATCAGCCTCGCCGGCCTGCTGCTCGGACTGCTCGTGGCCGTGACGATGCCCCCGCGGACGAACGGCGTCAAGACCGCCGCACCGACTCCGGCGCCCGCCGCGCACGAAGAGGTCCGGGTCCCGACCGCGCGCGTGGGCGCGGGAGTCGACACCCGGACCGGTTCGTGACACCTCGTCCGTGATGCGCCGTCTCCGCCGGTTCCCCGCGGACGGCGCCGGTTCGGCTACTGCGGGACGGAGACCACCACCGTCTTCGCCGCCTTGTCGTGCAGACCCTGCTTGTAGGGCTTGTCGACCAGGATCAGGATCAGCAGGAGCAGCGGCCACAGGCAGGCGCAGCAGACCAGGGCGGGCAGCCACAGGACGATCGCGCGCAGCAGCGACTGGCTCATCGGCGGCGTCGAGCCGTCGTTGAGCATGGCGACCCGCAGCTTCATCCACTTCTTGCCGAGCGTCTGGCCGTTCTTCGCCACCATCACCGTGTCGTACGCGACGAACGCGACGATCGTGATCAGCTGGAAGACCAGCTGGCTACCGCCGTTGAGGCTGTTGACCGTGTCGCCGAAGTCGTTGCCGTCCTCGGTCGCCCGCGAGTAGATCTTGAACGGGATACCGATGATCGCCAGCGGGATCGCGATGATCAGCCAGTCGATGACGCGGGCGATGATGCGCTTGCCCGACTCGGCGAGCGGCGGCATCCCGGAGAGCGGATCGGTCCCTCCGTACCCGGCGCCGTAGCCGCCGTACGGGGGCGGCGGCGCGCTGTCGTACGGGGAGCCGCCCGGCGGACCGTACGGCGAACCACCCGGGGGTCCGTACGGACTCCCGGGCGACGGACCTCCCGGCGGCGGACCCTCCGGCGGCGGACCGCCCGGCGGAGGCCCCCCGGGCGGAGGCCCTTCCGGGGGCGGCCCGGCCGGGGGCGGCTGGCCTGCGGAGGGCGGCGGAGGCTCCTGCGGCCTCTTGAGGAACGGGTCCTCCTCGGGCGGCTGGCCGGGCGGCGGCTGGTCGGTGCTCATGGGGGCAGTGCATCCCGGGCCGGGCGCCCCCGCAAGGAATCACCGCCCGTTCGGGGGACCCGCCCGCCGCCGGTGGACCGCCCGGTCCCGCCGGGGCCCGGCGGCCGCGGATCAGCGCGCCACGAAGGTACGGGCCGCCTTGTCGTGCCAGCACTGCCGCCAGGGGCGGTCGAAGAGGCACCACAGGACGTTGAGGACGCCGATGGCCAGCAGGCCCAGGACGCTGTAGACGAGCCAGCGGCGCAGGGCCGCCCCGAACCCCGGCGGCTGGTGCGCCTCGATGTCCCGCACCTCGATCCCGCACAGCTTCTTGCCGAGCGTGCGCCCCCACTTGGCGGTGGGCAGCGCCTCGTACAGGACGCCGATGACGAAGAACGCGGCCAGCGCGATGCCGAACTGCACGGAGGTCGTGCCGTCGACCAGCCACACCTGCACGGTGGCGCCGGACTGCTTGGCCGCCTCGATCTTGCCGTCGATGTGGTCGAGGGCGGCGGTCACGAACGGGAAGGCGGCGGCGCCGACCAGCGCCCCCAGGACGAGAGTGTCGACCAGCCGGGCGATCAGCCGCCGGCCGAGCCCGGCGGGACGCGCCGAGGCCTGCGCGCGGGCCGCCTGGACGAACAGGTCGTCGACGGGCGGCTTCCAGGGGACGACGGGCTGCTGCGGGTCCTGGGACTGGCCCTGCTGCTGGGGCCGGCCCTGCTGCGCCTGGGACTGGCCCTGCTGCTGGGGCTGCTGGGCCCAGGAGGGGGTGGCGGGCGCCGGGGCGGGCGCGGGCGCCTGGTGCGCGGGGGCGGGCGCGGGCGCCGGGGCAGGCTGGGGAGCCGGCTGGGGCCGGGGGGCCTGCGGGGCCGGCTGGGGCTGCTGAGGGGCGGCGGCGGGCTCGGGGGCGGGGGTGGGGATCCGCGTGACCGGCATCCCGCCGAGGCGCGCCGCTCCCCCGGTGGCCCGGGGGTCCGCCGCCGGGGCCGCGGACCGCGCCGGGCTCTCGGGCTCGGGTTCACCCGCACCGGCGACCGGCCAGTCCGCCGGGGTGCGCGGGTCGGGGGTCCGGGGCGCGCCCCAGGAGACCTTCTGGTCGAGGTCGCCGCCGAAGCCGGTCTGGCGGGAGGTGTCCGCCTGCCAGGCCGACGCGGGCTCCGCGGGGGCCGGGTCCTCGTCGAAGAAGACGGGTCCGGTCTCCTCCACGGCGGGTACGGGAGCCGGGGCGGGCGCCCGGTCCTGCGCGGGGAGCTGGGCAGGCGCCCGGTCCTGCGCGGGTGCGGACGCGGCGGGGCGCACGGGTTCGAGCGGGGGCGCGGACTGCGACGGGTACGACTGCGCGGGGACCGGCGGCTCGTGGAGCTGCTGGGCCGGAAGCCGGCGCTCGGGGAGCTGGTGCGACGGGACCTGCTGCTCGTGGCGCTCGTGCGGCTGGTGCTGCGCGGGGCTCTGCTGCGGCTGGCTCTCCTGCGCCGGGAGCCGCTGCTCCTGGACGTGCTGCGGCTGGTGCCGTACGGGCTGCTGCGGCTGGACCGGCTCCGGTTCGGAACGGGCCGGCTGGGCGGCGGCCGGTGCGGGCGCCGGGCCGGAGGCCAGGATCGGGCCGGCCGGGATCGCCGAGGCCGGCGGGCCCTGCGGAACCTCACCGTCCGTGGGCGCGGGCCTGCTCGTACCGGGAACCCAGGCGCCCCCGTTCCAGTACCGGATGTACCCGGGAATGGACGGGTCCGGGTAGTACCCCGCCTGCGGTACCTCTCCGCCGCCTCCAGGAGGAGTAGCCACTGCCCCGACTCCGTTCAGTCACAACGCCCTTGAACCGCGCGGCCGCGTGCCGGGCGTGCCGCGCCCAAGGAGGACAGTAACGAAGAACGTCCCCGAGGGAACAAAGAGCCCGCGAGAAAGGCCGCCTTCGAGGAGGAGACGTACCGGAATCGATCACTCCCGGTGATGTTCGGGCCGGACATGCCCCGCGCTCCGCAGCCCGGTGAGCACGTCCGGAGAACTTCCCGGGAAATCTTCCCGAGAAAACTTTCCGAAGTCGCGTAATGAACCGCGGCTGCCCCGCTCTCTCCCGGTGAAGGCCCGCACGGGGCCGGTCCGCGAGAGGGAGCACGACCATGCAGAACACCGACAACACCACCGTCGAGCGCGAGCTGGAGCTCAAGCTGGTGCTCTCGCCCGAGCGCGCCGTCCCCGTCCCCGCCCGGCTCGCCTACCGCACGGACGACCCGTACGCCGTCCACATCACGTTCCACATCGGCACCGACCACCCGGTCAACTGGACGTTCGCGCGCGAACTCCTGGTCGAGGGCGTGTTCCGGGCCTGCGGCCACGGTGACGTGCGGATCTGGCCGACGAAGGTCGAGGGCAGCAGCGTCATCCTGATGGCGCTCTCCTCCCCCGACGGCGACGCCCTCCTCGAAGCCCCCTCCGCGCAGGTGTCCGCCTGGCTGGAGCGGACCCTGCGCGCGGTGCCGCCGGGCACCGAGTGCGAGCGGCTCGGCATCGACGACGGGCTCGCCGAACTCCTGGCGACCACCGTGATCGCCGACGAGCTGTGGCTGCGCGACCCGTGGCCGTCGGACGAGTCGCAGGACGGCGAGCTGTGAGCGCGGTACCTGTGCGCGCCGCACCGGCGAGCGCCGTACCTGTGCGCCCCCGCGGGGCCTCCGGATCCCCCGTATCCCTCAGGTCCCTCAGGTCCCTCAGGTCCCTCGGGTCCCTCAGGTCCCTCAGGTCCCCCGTATCCCGCGGGTCAGAAGAGCTTTCCGGGGTTGAGCAGCCCCAGCGGGTCGAAGGTGGCCTTGATCCCGCGCTGCAGCTCGAGTCCGACCGGCCCCAGCTCCCGTGCCAGCCACTCCTTCTTGAGCACGCCCACGCCGTGCTCGCCGGTGATCGTGCCGCCGAGCGCGAGCCCGAGCGCCATGATCTCGTCGAAGGACTCCCGCGCGCGCCGCGACTCGTCCTCGTCGGTGTGGTCGAAGCAGACGACGGGATGGGTGTTGCCGTCGCCGGCGTGCGCGCAGACGCCGATGGTCAGGTCGTACTTCTCCGCGACCGCCGCCGTGCCGGCGAGCATCTCGGCGAGTCGCGTCCGCGGCACGCACACGTCGTCGATCATCGTCGCCGACTTGATCGTCTCCAGGGCCGTGAGGGAGAGCCGGCGTGCCTGGAGGAGGAGTTCGGACTCGGCGGCGTCGGCGGCCGGAACGACCTCCGTGGCGCCCGCCGCCGCGCACAGCTCCCCCACCGCGGCCAGATCGGCGGCCGGGTCGGGGGTGTCGAAGGCGCACAGGAGCAGCGCCTCGGTGCTGTCGGGCAGGCCCATGCGCGCCATCTTGTTGACGGCCTGGACGGTGGTGCGGTCCATGAGTTCGAGCAGCGACGGGGTGTGGCCGCGCTCCATGATCGTGCAGACGGCCGCGCAGGCGGCGGCCGCGGAGGGGAACTCGGCGGCCAGCGCGAGCTGCGCCGGAGGCTGCGGCCTGAGCTGCAGCACGGCCCGGACGACGATGCCGAGGCTGCCCTCCGAACCGACGAAGAGCCTGGTCAGGTCATAGCCGGCGACGCCCTTGGCGGTACGGCGGCCGGTGGTCAGGAGCCGGCCGTCGGCGAGGACGACGTCGAGGCCGAGGACGTACTCGGCGGTCACCCCGTACTTCACACAGCACAGGCCGCCGGAGGCCGTGCCGATGTTCCCGCCGATGGTGCACGTCTCCCAGCTGGACGGATCCGGCGGGTAGTACAGGCCGTGCTCGGCGACGGCCCGTGACAGCACCGCGTTGACGACACCCGGTTCGACGACGGCGATCCGGTCGACCGGGTTGATCTCCAGGATGCGGTCCATCTTGACCAGGGAGAGCACGATGCAGCCCTCGGAGGCGTTGGCGCCGCCGGAGAGGCCCGTGCGGGCTCCCTGCGGGACGACGGGGACGCGGAGTTCGGTCGCGGTGCGCATGACGTGCTGCACCTGCTCGACGGTGCGCGGCAGCACCACGACAGCAGGGGAGCCCGCCTCGCAGAAACTCGCCATGTCGTTCGCGTACGAGGCGGTCACGTCCGGATCGGTGAGCAGCGCCTCGGCGGGCAGCCCGGCGCGCAGCCGCGTCAGAAGATCGTCCATGACTCCAGCGTGGCACCCGGGGCCATCGGTGTGAACCCGCCGGGGCAGCCGCTTCGTGTGCTCTTCGTACAGGTGCGGGCGGGCGCACAGTGAGCGCCATGAAGACCCAGAACGTGTCGAGGACGGTCCTCGCTGCCGGAGTGGGCGCGGTGCTCGCGGCGACGGCACTCCTCTACGTCCCCGAGCTCCTCGACCAGGGCCCGCCGCCCCCGCCGGGCCCGGCGGAGCGGGCGACGATCGCGGCCCACGCGGGCGCGCAGGCCTCGCTCCCCGACCTGGCCGCGCTGATCACCGACCGGGAGGCGTGGCTGCGCGCCCACCCCGACGACGACGCGTCCTGGGCGGAGCTCGGCGCGGCCTACACGGAGCGGGGCGCGCGGCTCGGCGACGTACAGGACTATCCGCGCGCCGAGCGGGCGCTGCGGCGCTCGCTGGCCGAACGGCCCGCCGCGCGCGGCAACACGGCCGCGCAGCTGGGGCTGGGGGCGCTCGCGGGGGCGCGCGGCGACTGGAAGTCGGCCAAGGAGTGGGGCGAGAAGGTACGGAAGGCGGATCCGCGCCGCTGGCCCGCGTACCCGGTCCTGATGGACGCGTACAACGGCCTCGGCGACTACAAGGCGGCCCAGAAGTCGATGGAGAGCCTGGCGGGGCTCCACACGGGCCCGATGGTGCGGACACGGGCCGCGCTGACCTACCGCGACCGGGGCTGGCGCGAGGACGCCGACGCGGCGGCCCTCGACGCGGTGGCGCTCGCCGAGACGGCCCCGGACAAGGCGGCCGCGCTGACGCGGCTCGGGGACCTGGCGTGGGAGCGGGGTGAACCGGACGAGGCGCTCGCGCGGTTCGGGGCGGCGCTGACGCAGGTACGGGACCACGGGCCGGCGCTCGCGGGCCGGGCGCGGGCGCTGGCGGCGCTGGGCCGCACCGACGAGGCGCAACGGGACTGGCGGGCGGCACTGGCCCGGCTGCCGCTGCCGGAGTACGTCCTGGAGGCGGGCGAGCTGTCCGAGTCGCTGGGCCTGAACGGGGACGCGCGGACGCTGTACGAGCGGCTGCGGACCGGGACCTGGGCCGACGGGGAGGTGGCCCTGGCGCTGCTCGACGCGGACCACGGCAACGCGGCGGCGGCGGTCACCCGGATGCGGGCGGAATGGGCCCGCGGGCACCGCTCGGTGCGGGTGGCGGACGCGCTCGGCTGGGCGCTGTACCGGGCCGGTCAGCCCAAGGAGGCGCTGGAGTACGCGACACGGGCCACGGAGGAGGGCCTGCGGAGCGCCCTCTTCGCGTACCACCGGGGCGAGATCGAACGGGCCCTGGGGGACCAGGGGCCGGCGCGGCGGCACGTGGCGGAGGCGCTGCGGATCAACCCGCACTTCTCTCCGCTGCTGGCGCCGAGGGCGGAGGCGACGCTGGCGGTGCTCGGCGAGCCGTCGAAGGAACTCCCGAAGGAACTCCGCCCGGATGGGGCGCCGGTGGCGGTCGCGGCATCGGCATCGGAGAGGGGACGGGGGGCGGGCCCGGGCACGCCGCCGGGGGCGGCGCCAGCGGCGACGCGGCCGCAGGAGTAGCCGGTTCCTGGATGACGCCGGGTGGCGCGGCCGCAGGAGTAGCCGGTTCTTGGGCCCTGCCACGCGGCGCCGTACACATGTGGACGGTGCCCCGGCCCACCCCCCGCGTGGGCCGGAGCCCGCCGGATCGGATGGCCGCTGCACGAACGGCCGCTGCTGCGCGGGCCACGCCACTGCCGCGCGGGCCACGGCGACCGCTGGGCGGGCCGCGCCACCGCCCTGCCGGCCGCGCACTCATCGTGCGGGTCGCGCCCCCGGCGCGTGGGCCGCGCCCGCCGCCCTCCCCACCGCCCGTGTGGGCAATCGTCCCGCAGGGCGGGACGGGTGGGCACACGGGACGGCGCGCTCGGCGGCGCCTCCGCCACTTGCGCCCTGGCCCGCACACACGGTGCACCGCACCTGTGGTGCGGGTACAGGCGCGGAAGCCTAGGCCCGGCAAGGGGCACCGTCCGTTGTGCCCACCCGTTCCGCCCCAGCGGAACAGATGCCCACAACGGGGTGGGCGGGGGCGGGCACCGCCACAGTGGAGCGGGGGCGGGCACCGCCGCAGCCCGGCGGGGGCCGGCGCCGCCACAGTGGAGCGGGGGCGGGGCGGGCGCCGCCCAGCCCGGCGGGCCGGAGCTGCCCGGTGGGCGGCCACGCGCGCCCGGGCCGAGGCCGGCGGGCCGCCGGGCCGGCCGACAGCTGCCACATAGCCCGCAGGGCCCGGGAGGTGGCCCCGGGCCCTGCGGGTGCGGCGTCGCGGTCAGAGGTTGCCGCGCTTCTCCTGCTCGCGCTCGATCGCCTCGAACAGCGCCTTGAAGTTCCCCTTGCCGAAGCCCATCGACCCGTGCCGCTCGATCATCTCGAAGAAGACGGTCGGGCGGTCCTGGACCGGCTTGGTGAAGATCTGCAGCAGGTAGCCGTCCTCGTCGCGGTCGACGAGGATCTTCAGCTCGCGCAGGGTCTCGACGGGCACGCGCGTCTCGCCGGCCCACTCGCCGAGGGTGTCGTAGTACGAGTCGGGGGTGTCGAGGAAGGACACACCCGCGGCCCGCATCGCGCGCACGGTGGCCACGATGTCGTTGGTGGCGAGGGCGATGTGCTGGACGCCGGCGCCGCCGTAGAACTCCAGGTACTCGTCGATCTGCGACTTCTTCTTCGCGATCGCGGGCTCGTTGATCGGGAACTTCACCTTGAGGGTGCCGTCCGCGACGACCTTCGACATGAGCGCGGAGTACTCGGTGGCGATGTCGTCGCCCACGAACTCCTTCATGTTGGTGAAGCCCATGACCTTGTTGTAGAAGCCGACCCAGTCGTTCATCTTGCCGAGTTCGACGTTGCCGACGCAGTGGTCGATGGCCTGGAAGGTCCGCTTGGCCGGCGGCTCGACGATCGGCTTGGCGGCGACGAAGCCGGGGAGGTACGGGCCGTCGTAGCCGGAGCGCTCGACGAGGGTGTGGCGGGTCTTGCCGTACGTGGCGATCGCGGCGAGGACGACGGTGCCGTGCTCGTCCTTCACCTCGTGCGGCTCGGTGAGGCCGGTGGCGCCGTGCTCGACGGCGTAGGCGTACGCGGCGCGGGCGTCCGGCACCTCGATGGCCAGGTCGACGACGCCGTCGCCGTGCTCGGCGACGTGGTCGGCGAGGAAGCGGCCCCGGTCGGTGGTGACCTTGATGACGGAGGTGAACACGAACCGGGCGGCGCCGTTGGTGAGGACGTAGCTGGCCGTCTCGCGGGTGCCGTTCTCCGGTCCGGAGTAGGCGACGAGCTTCATGCCGAACGCGGTGGAGTAGTAGTGCGCGGCCTGCTTGGCGTTGCCGACGGCGAAGACGACCGCGTCCATTCCCTTCACGGGGAAGGGATCGGCCTGCCGCGCCGTGGAGGGGGTGTGATCGATGGTCTCAGTCATGGCAGCAATGTCCCGCCGTTCTGCAAGGTGCGCAAGAGTTCGCTGATCCACTGGTCATGTTGCACAGCGACCGGCGAGTATGGCCGTGCGACTTGTACATCCTGACCATGGGGAGACCGCTGTGGCGATCGATCATCTGGACGGCCGGCTCATCACGCTCCTCGCACGTGAGCCGCGCATCGGGGTCCTGGAGGCCTCGCGGCGGCTCGGAGTGGCGCGGGGGACGGTGCAGGCGCGCCTCGACCGGCTCCAGGCGAGCGGGGTGATCAGGGGTTTCGGGCCGCAGGTGGACCCGGCGGCGCTCGGCTATCCGGTGACGGCGTTCGCGACCCTGGAGATCAAGCAGGGGCAGGGAGCGGATGTGCGCGGGCATCTGGCGACGGTGCCGGAGGTCCTGGAGCTGCACACGACGACGGGCCACGGCGACATGCTGTGCCGCCTCGTCGCCCGCTCGAACGCGGACCTCCAGCGGGTGATCGACAAGGTGGTGGCGTTCGAGGGGATCGTGCGGGCGTCGACGGCGATCGTGATGGAGAACCCGGTGCCGCTGCGGATCATCCCGCTGGTGGAGCAGGCAGCGCAGGAGTAGGCGGCGCAGGAGTAGGCACCGAACGCCGAACACCCACCGCTTACAAAGGACTATTTGCAAAGAAAGCCTTGCAACTAGTCCTTTGCAACTCTACGCTCGGACCATGCCCGAGCCCGAAGGTTTCCCGACCCGCCCCCTGGACCCGCGCACCCTGCGCGGGCTCGCCCACCCCCTCCGCATCCAGCTGCTGCGCACCCTGCGCGCCCACGGACCCGCCACCGCCTCCCAACTCGCGGAGCGCCTCGGCGAGTCCAGCGGAGCGACCAGCTACCACCTGCGCCAGCTCGCGGCCCACGGCTTCGTCGAGGACGACCCGACGCGCGGCAAGGGGCGGGAGCGGTGGTGGAAGGCAGGCCAGCAGGGCGTGACCGTCGACGAGACGCTCTCCCGGAACCCGGACCCGGAGGTCCGCGGCGCCCTCGACCTCTACGTCCACGAGATCGCGACCATCCACACCCAGGAGCTGAGCACCTACCTCGGCACCCGGCACGACTGGGGCGACGCGTGGATCGGCGTCTCCGACATGAGCGACTTCACCCTTCGGCTGCCCCCCGAGAAGCTCCGCGAGCTCGACCAGAAGATGCACGCGCTCATCGAGACGTACCGGGGCATCGAGGAGGCCGACGCGCCCGACGCCGAGCGCGTACGGATCCATCTGCACGCGTTCCCGCAGCACGAGAACTGACGGAAGGAACCACGGAGTCATGCACGCCGACATCCACCTCCAGCTCCACCAGCTGCACGCCGCCGAACTCCACCGCGCGGCCGCCACCACCGCCCCGCGCGTCCCCGGCCCCGCCCTCCGCGTACAACTCGGCTGGCGAATGGTCGAGTTGGGGCTTCGCCTGGCCACGCCCGCGCACCGGCACCCGGTCGGCCTGGCCGCATGACCACTCCGGGGGGAAACGACGCGGACGCGGCGAAGCCGAACACGCCCGAGCCGAACACGCCCGGGCCGGACAGCGGGACGAAGCGGGACCGGGTTCCCCTCGCGACCGTCCTCACCGCCAACGCCGTCTCCATCACAGGGAATTCACTCACCCTCATCGGCGTCCCGTGGTTCGCCCTCGACACCACGGGAAGCCCCGGCAAGGCCGGTGTCGTCGCCTTCTGCGCGGCCCTGCCCGTCCTCGTCTCCGCGATCGCCGGCGGCCCGGTCATCGACCGGATCGGCCGCCGCCGGGTCAGCGTCGCCTCCGACCTGGTCTGCGGGCTCGCGCTGGCCGCGATCCCGCTGCTGCACCGCGCCGGCGTCCTGGAGTTCTGGATGCTGTGCGCCCTGATGGCCGTCACCGGCCTCTTCCACGCACCCGGGGAGATGGCCCGGCACGTCCTGGTCCCCGATCTCGCCCGGCGCGCCGGGACCTCACTGCCCCGGGTCGCCAGTCTGTACGACGCCGTGGCGCGCGGGGCCCGGATGACGGGGGCCGCGGTCGCCGGACTCCTCGTGGCGTTCCTGGGCGCCGACACGGTCCTGGTCGTCGACGCGGCGACCTTCGGCCTCTCCGCGCTGCTCGTCGCCGCGGGCCTGCGCGGGGTGCCCTCGGCGGAGCCGGTGCGGGACGGCCCCCGGCTCTCCCCGGCCCGCTACCGGGCCGATCTGCGCGCGGGGTACGCCTTCCTGTTCCGCGCGCGGCTGCTGCTCGGCATCACGGTCATGGTGATGGTCACCAACGGCCTGAACCAGAGCTGGAGTTCGGTGCTGCTTCCGGTCCACGCGCGCCAGGATCTCGGCGGTCCCGCCACCCAGGGCCTGCTCGTGTCGGTCTTCGGCGGCTGCGCCCTGGCCGGCGCCCTGCTCTACGGGGCGGTCGGGCAGCGCTTCCCGCGCCGGGCCGTCTTCACGGCGGGCTTCCTGCTCGGCGGCGCCCCGCCGTACGTGGTGGCCGCGTTCACCGACACCACCACACCCCTGCTCGTGACGCTCGCGGCGGCCGGGTTCGGCGTCGGCGTCCTCAACCCGATCCTGACCACGGTGATGTACGAGCAGGTCCCCGACGCGCTGCGCAGCCGTGTCATGGGCGCGAGCACCGCGGGGGTGCTCCTGACGACCCCGCTGGGCGGCCTGGCGGCGGGCTTCCTCGTCGAGCGCGCCGGGCTGACGGCGACCCTGCTCGGGATCGGCGGGCTCTACTTCCTCGCCACGCTCTCGCCGCTGGTCTTCCCGGCCTGGCGGGGCATGGACGCGCCGCCGCCCGAGCGGACGGCAGGGGACGGCGCAGCCACCGCCGGTGCACCCGTCAGCAGGACGGAACCTTCGCCTCCTGCCCCTGTTCCAGGGCCTTCAGGGACGCCACCGCGTCGCTGAGCGCGGTGACGGGGATGAGCCGCATCCCCTTCGGGAGCTCGGCCTGGGCGTCCGAGCACTCGGCCTTCGGTACGAGGAAGACGGTGGCCCCGTCCCGCGCGGCGGCCTGGGTCTTCAGGGAGACCCCGCCGACGGCGCCGACCGAACCGTCCGCCTCGATCGTCCCTGTGCCGGCGATGGTCCGGCCGCCGGTGAGGTCCCCGCCCGCGCCGTCGCCGTCGAGCTTCTCGACGATGCCGAGGGAGAAGAGCAGACCCGCGCTGGGCCCGCCGATGTCGGCGAGGTTCAGGTCCACCTTCACCTTCTCGGGGTCCTCGTCGAGGTAGTCGAGGGCGGCGAGGGTGGCCGCGTCCTGCGACTCCTTCATCTGACCGAGGTTGTGCTTCTCGACCTCGGCGTCCGACTTCCCCGGGGGGTAGACGGAGTCGCGCGGCAGGACGGCCCGGTCCGTACGGAACCAGGCGTCGGCCACGTCCCCGAGGTCCACGTCCGTGGACGGCCCGGTCGCGACGATCGTCGTCATCCGCAGCTGCCCCTCGGAGGGCCGGACCGGGGCGCCGGTGATCGTGATGACCTCCTGCCCCTTGTCCTTGCCGAGCACGTCGGCGGTCGTACCGGGCTGCGCGATGGCATAGGGCAGCGGCGCGAGCCCGACGACGGCGAAGAGCGCGACGACGGGCAGCGCGCACACCGCGAGCGCCTTGGGACGGGAGAGACTGGAGAGCACGTCCCCAATCTACTGGGGCGGCCGCCCCAGCCGGGCCGTGGGCGCGGAGCCGGACCCGCGCCCGGCCCGGGGCACGGCCCCGGACGCCGCCCCGGACCCGGCCCCGGACGCCGCCCCGGACCGGGCCCCGGACCCGGGCACCGGCAGGTGCCGGTCGAAGAAGGACCGTACGAGCGTCCGCACGGCGGGCACCGAGACCCGGGGGTCGACGCCGCCGACCATCGCGGCCCGCCCGGCGGCGGTCATCAGATCCGCGGCGCGGAGCTGCGGGACGAGGGCCGCGTAGTCGGTGAAGACCCAGTGGTGGCTGTCGGCGAGCTGCCGCCGGGCGACGGGTCCGCCGTGGCCGAGGAGCGCCGACCAGGAGCGGTCGAGGCGCGCGTCGCGGAAGCCGTCGGTGCCGGCGAGGAGCAGCGGCCGGTCCGTCCCCTCGCGGGCGACGGGCAGGAGTGCGCCGTCCATCTGGTCCAGGTAGCCCTCCAGGTTCACGGCGGCGGCGACCCGGGGGTCCTCGTGGAGCGCCTGCGCGACGGCGGTGCCGCCCGCGGAGTGCCCGTAGAGCCCGACCCGGTCGAGGCCGAGCGCGTCCAGGACGAAGCGGAGGTCGGCGACCCTCGTGTCGATCATGGTGCGGAAGGTCCCGGCGTCGAGGTCGGGACGGAGGACGGTGGTCCGGACCCGGTCGCGCCCCGGCCGCTCGTCGGGGAACTCCACCTCGGAGGCGTCGCCGGGGTGGTCGACGGTGACGACGGTCCAGCCGTGCGAGGCGAGGTCGATCGCGAGGGAGCTGCCCATCGCCCGGGAGTCCCCGCCGCCGGGGCTGTACACCAGCACCGGCCGCCGGGCGGGCAACGGCCGGGCGCCGGTGCGGGCGTGGGTGAGGGTGGCCGCCCAGTCGACCCCTGCCGCCGGCAGGGCGGGGCGAACCAGCGGGGCGAGGAGGGTGAACGCCTCGGCGGCATCGGGGGTGAGCTGCGGCAGGCGCGGGAGGCCCCGGCCCGAGGCGGCCGGCCGGAACACGGTGACCATCAGCTCCCGCACCCCGACGGCGGGCACCCACGGATCGTTGCGGGAGCGGTCGACGAGATGCCGGACGGTGGCTCCGACGGCGTGCGGGCCGGTGGGGGCGGGCAGCCGGAGGACGAGGGGGCGGGCGGGCGTGGCCGAGGCGGTGCCGGTTCCGGTGCCGAGCAGCAGGGCGGCGGCCCCTGCGAGGGCCCCGGCGACGACGGTACGGCGGGGGGGCGCGTGGCCGGCGGGCGTGTGGCCGGGTGTGTGATCGGGTGTCATGGTCATGGGCGTCATCCTGGGAGCGGACGGGACGCCGGAGCGAAGGTTGCGGCCCTGCCCGAAAGGCTGGCGTCGAACGGGGGTCGGTGCGGTGCTTCACATCCGTTTCACGGCGGAGGACATGAGCCGGGTGCGGTTCGCGCCCCGCCCCTCCCCCGTGCCCGAGCTGCACGCGGCCCTGCTGATGCTGGGCGCCCCGCACGAGGGGCTGCTCTTCGGCCGCTGGCGCGGCAGGCTGCTGCGGACCCTGCCGGGCGCGGCCGAACCGCTCGGGGAGCTGGTGCCGGGCGGGGCGGCCCCGCGCTTCCTCGACGTCCTCGGCGGCACGCGGGAGGAGGGCTTCGCGCTGATCCGTTCGGCGCGGCCGGAGTTCGTACGGTCCGAGCTGGCGCGGGTGTACGCGGGACAGGGCGCCGTCCCGCCCTGGGTCAGGGCGCTGCACCGCGGGGACGCGACGGCCTGGGACACGCTCGACCGGGCCCAGCGGGCGGCCCACGAGACGGTCCTCGCACCGGTGTGGCCGCTGGTCCAGGACCTGCACCGGGCGGAGTTCACCCGCTACGCCCTGACGGCGGCGGAACAGGGCCTGGCCGCCGCGCTGGCGGCGGTCGCCCCGGGCTCACGGCTGCGGGACGGCGTCTGGGAGTGGCCGTCGGCCCCGTCGACACGGTCGGCCCTCGAAGCCCCGGAAGCCCGCGACGACCCGGCGGCCCGGGGAGCCGGGGCGGCCCGGGAAGCCTCCGAAGGCCCGGAACCCGGGGAAGTCGGGGAAGCCCGTGCGGCCCGTGCCACCCGTGAGGTCCGCCTAGGCGGCCGGGGCCTGGTGCTGCTGCCGACCTTCCACTGGAGGGGAGGCCCGCTGGTGCAGGACCTGCCGGACCGCCCGGTGGTGCTGGCCTACCCGGCGGGCGGCGGCCTTCCGCCCGCGCCGGAGCCCCGGGGGGCGCGGAGCGACGACCGTGGCCTGGCGGCGGCCCTGGGCCGTACGAGGGCCGTCGTGCTCCGGGCCCTCGCGGAACCCCGTACGACGACCGACCTCGCCCGGCGCACGGGCATCGGCAACGCGACGGCCTCCGCCCACGCGGCGGCCCTGAGGGCGGCGGGCCTGATCACCACGACGAGAACGGGCAGATCCGTCCACCACGAGCAGACCCCCTTGGGGATGCTCGTCGTCGGCACGACACCGTAGGGCGGTGCCGGCGCGCGACGACCGGCGCCCGACGACCGGAGCAGCCCGCCCGCGCCCTAGCGCAGTGCGTCCGCGACCTCGCGTGCCGCGTCGACCACCCGCGGTCCGACCCGCTCCGGCACCGCGTCCGCGAGCATCACGACGCCGACGCTGCCCTCGACGCCCGTCACGCCGACGAGCGGGGCGGCCGCGCCGCTCGCGCCCGCCTCCAGCTCGCCGTGGGTGAGCGTGAAGCCCGGTTCGATCAGCCCGCCCTGGCGGGCGGCGAGGATGGCGCGCCCGGCCGCGCCCCGGTCCAGCGGGTGGCGGAAGCCGGCCCGGTAGGCCACGTGGTAGTCGGTCCAGGTCGGTTCGACGACGGCGACCGCGAGTGCCTCCGCACCGTCGACCAGCGTCAGATGGGCCGTCGCCCCGATGTCCTCGGCGAGCGAGCGCAGCGCGGGGAGCGCGGCCTCCCGCACGAGCGGGTGGACCTGGCGGCCGAGCCGGAGCACGCCGAGGCCGACGCGGGCGCGTCCGCCGAGGTCGCGGCGGACGAGGGCGTGCTGCTCGAGGGTGGCGAGCAGCCGGTAGACGACGGTCCGGTTGACACCGAGTTTGTTGGACAACTCGGTGACGGTCAGGCCGTGGTCGGTGTCGGCGAGCAGTTTGAGGACTCTGAGTCCCCGGTCGAGCGTCTGGGAGGTCTCCGCGGTCACGACGCCCTCTCCTTCGGAGTGAGTGGCGGCGGGCTCTCACGGGTGTCGCGTCACCGGTCCCGTCGGCGACGCACGTCAGAGGCCGCCGGCAGGAAGGGGTACACCGGCTGCGCTCCGCGGCGGCGCTGCCACGGGGCGTTTGCTTTTGAGCCGGGACAGTAGCGACCCGCTCCGCTCAGCGGAAGACCTCGTCCAGAATCCGGGCGCCGACGAGCGAATAGAGACGGTTCGGGACCTTCGTCGGTCGCATGCGGGACTTTGGCTGACAAGATCGGCTTTGTCGTGCACGTAGCGTGGAAGGGCCCGGAGGCCGACCGTGGGGGCCGGTCTCCGACGCGGTCCCGCCGCGGTTCCTTCACCGGTCCGCCGTCGCGCGGGACGAGTGAGGCCCGTACGAACGCCGTCGTACGGGCCTCAGCCACACCCGGGGGCGGGGCGGGGGAACGGGGTCACCGCATGCGGGTGGCCCACTCCTGCACCTTCTTGATCCGTTCCCGGATCTGGCCGGCGGTGGCCTCCGCGCTCGGCGGTCCGCCGCAGACCCGGCGGAGCTCCGTGTGGATCACACCGTGGGGCTTGCCGGTCTGGTGGACGTACGCGCCGACCATGGTGTTGAGCTGCTTGCGCAGTTCGAGGAGCTCCTTGTGGGAAACGACAGGCCGCCGCTCGGCGGGGAGTTCGAGCAGGTCCGCCTCGTCGTCCGGCTTCTTGCGGCTGTGCGCGATCTGCCGGGCCTGGCGCTTCTGGAGGAGCAGCTGGACCTGGTCGGGTTCGAGGAGGCCCGGGATGCCGAGGTAGTCCTGCTCCTCTGCGCTGCCGGGGTGGGCCTGCATGCCGAACTCGGCGCTGTTGTAGAGGACGCGGTCGAAGACGGCGTCGGACTCCAGCGCCTCGAAGGGCAGCATGTCCTGCTCGCCGGTGTCCTCGTCCTGCTCGCGCTCCGCCTCCGCCATCTCCTTCTCGGACTCGGCGTACGGGTCCTCCTCGCCCTGCTTCTTGGGCTTGTCGAGGACGTGGTCGCGCTCGACCTCCATCTCGTTGGCGAACCCGAGGAGGCTGGGGATCGTCGGAAGGAACACGGAGGCGGTCTCGCCGCGCCTGCGCGAACGCACGAAACGGCCGACGGCCTGGGCGAAGAAGAGCGGGGTCGAGATCGTCGTCGCGTACACGCCGACGGCGAGACGGGGCACGTCCACGCCCTCGGACACCATGCGGACGGCGACCATCCAGCGGTCGTTGTTCTCGCTGAACTCGTCGATGCGGTTCGAGGCGCCGGTGTCGTCGGAAAGCACGACGGTGGCCTTGGTGCCGGTGATCTCGCGGATCAGCTTGGCGTACGAGCGGGCCGAGTCCTGGTCGGAGGCGATGACGAGGCCGCCCGCGTCCGGGATGGACTTGCGGACCTCGGTGAGCCGCTGGTCGGCGGCGCGCAGGACGTTCGGCATCCAGTCGCCCTTCGCGTCCAGGGCGGTCCGCCAGGCCTGCGAGACGGCGTCCTTGGTCATCGGCTCGCCGAGACGGGCGGCGATCTCGTCGCCCGCCTTGGTGCGCCAGCGCATGTTGCCGCTGTAGGAGAGGAAGATGACGGGCCGGACGACGCCGTCGCCGAGGGCGTTGCCGTAGCCGTAGGTGTAGTCGGCGGAGGACCGCCGGATGCCGTCGTTCCCCTCCTCGTACGTGACGAAGGGGATGGGGTTGGTGTCGGAACGGAACGGGGTGCCGGTCAGCGCGAGGCGCCGCGTGGCGGGCTCGAAGGCCTCCAGGCAGGCCTCGCCCCAGGACTTGGAGTCTCCGGCGTGGTGGATCTCGTCGAGGATGACGAGGGTCTTGCGCTGCTCGGAACGGTTGCGGTGCAGCATCGGGCGGACACCGACACCGGCGTAGGTGATGGCGACCCCGTCGTACTCCTTGCTCAGCGGCCCGGCGCTGTAGTCCGGGTCGAGCTTGATCCCTATCCGCGCGGCGGCGGCGGCCCACTGCTTCTTCAGGTGCTCGGTGGGCGCGACGACGGTGATCTGCTGCACGACGTGGTGGTGCAGCAGCCACGACGCGAGGGTCAGGGCGAAGGTGGTCTTGCCGGCGCCAGGTGTGGCGACCGCGAGGAAGTCACGGGGCTGCTCCTGGATGTATCTCTCCATCGCGCCCTGCTGCCAGGCACGCAGCTTCCCGGCGGTACCCCACGGGGCCCGTCCTGGGAAGGCGGGAGAAAGGTGATGGGAGGAAGTGGTGGTAGTAGTCACGATCTCCGGGTTCGACGCTCGTCCAGATATGACAACCGGGCCACCTTACCGGTGCGGGCGCCGCGACCCGCCCCGCGCGAAGGCGTGGCGGGTGCGCTTGAGACGGTCCTCACAGCCCCCGGAGGCGGCGCGCGATGTCCGGAATGTCACCCAGTTCGCCGCCGGCCACGCCGATGACCAGGCCGTATGCCCGTTCGAGGTCGGCCTCGGCGAGATCGACTCCGTTGACAGCGAGGAAGGTGGCCGCGGACAGCCACGCCGCCCGCTTGTTCCCGTCGACGAAGGGGTGGTTCGTGGCGACCGCGTGCAGCAGCGCGGCGGCCTGCTCGTACACGTCCTCGTACGCGCTCTCCCCGAACATCCGGGCCCTCGGCCGGTGCACGGCGGACGCCAGCAGCCCGGGCGCCCGCAGCTCGGGCACCCCGTCGCCGGTGAAGGCGATCCGGGCGACCTCGGCGACCTCGTCGACGGTGAGGAAGCGCGTGGTGGCGTCGTTCATTCTCCGAGCCTCCTCAGGAGGGAGTCGTGCACCCGGGCGAGGCGCCGGGCCTCGCGGCGTACGAGCTCGGCCTCGGCGGCCAGCAGCCGCCCGCAGGCCTCGGCGGCCAGCTCGTCCGGGCTGACGCCCCGGGCATCGGCGAGGTCGGCGAACCCGTCACCGACCGGAACGGTCGTCTCACGCATGTGCGGAGAGTAGGAGACGGCGACCGTGACGGCGACGGATTTAGGCCGCACCCGCCCCGTTCGTGTGCAGGCGCGTCGCCACCCACGCCCCCACCGCAGCGACCCCCGCCATCGGCAGGAAGACCGCCGCGAAGGCCCCCGGGTGGGAGCCCGTGGCCGCGGACGAGGTGACCGCGTGGCCGACCGCGCCGCCGCCGAGCGCCGCGAAGGCCGCGCCGCCCGCGGCGAGCAGCAGGACGTTGGAGAGGCCGTCGGAGATCTGGAGGGCGGCCGAGTTCGCACCGACCTCCTCGGGCGCCGAGAGCTTCATGAGCAGCACGCTCGTCGAGGCGATCACGGACCCCATGCCGAGGCAGCCGAGCCCCCAGGCCGCAGCGACCACCCACACCGGCACGGCCGTGATCAGCACGCTGGGCGCCGCCGCGATGGCGATCGCGACCAGGACCATGCCGGCGACGACGAGCCGCTCCCGGTACGGCTCCGTCCACGGCCGGGCCTGGATCCAGGACCCGAGGGCCCAGGTGAGACCGCCCGCGGCGAGCGAGAGCCCGGCCAGGGTGGGGCTCAGGCCCCGCTGGGTGACCAGCATCAGCGGCACGAAGGACTCGGCGGCGATGAAGGCGCCCGCGGCGATGCCGCGGAGCAGGACGACGGACGGCAGACCGCGGGCGGCCCGGTAGGTGCCCCGCGGAAGGAGCCCGCGGACCGCGGGCACGAGGAAGGCGACACCGGCCGCCGCCGGCAGCACGGAGAGCCAGCGCAGCTCCTGTCCGGCGTACTGGAGCAGCGCCGCACCCGCCGAGATGCCGAGCGCGAGCCTGATCCTGCGCCGGTCCCAGGGCGCGACGGGCGCGGTCGGGTCGGCGGGCCCCGAGGCGGTGCGGCGGATCGCGGGGAGCGCGAGGGCCAGCGGGAGGAGGACGAGGACGGGGATGCCGACGAAGACCCAGCGCCAGCCGAGGTGCTCGGTGATCGTTCCGGCGGCGAGCGGTCCGACGACGGAGGGGACGACCCAGCTCGCGGCGAACGCCGCCATGATCGCGGGTCTGAGGTGCTCGGCGTAGGCCCGGCCGACGACCACGTACAGGGCGACGATGACGAGCCCCCCGCCGAGGCCCTGCACGGCCCGCCCGAGGATGAACAGCCACATGGCGCCGGCGGTCCCGGAGAGCAGCAGTCCGGCGGCGAAGGCGCTGATGCCGGCGGTGAGCGGGGCGAGCGGCCCGAGGCGGTCGGACCACTGCCCGGCCAGGACCATGGCGAAGAGGCTGGTCGTGAAGTAGGCCGAGAAGGCGAAGGCGTAGAGGGGGATGCCGTTCAGCTCGCGGGCCGCCACGGGCATGGCCGTGCCGACGGCGGTCGCCTCGAAGGCGATGAGCAGCACGACGGAGACCATGCCGATGCTGAGCGCCCGATGGGCCGCATCGAGGACGGACCCCTTGGTGACGGTGCCGCCGTCGTGCGGGGCGAGGGGTCCGGGTCTCGGGGCGGGGTCGGCGGCTATGTCCGCGTCCGCCTCTGCGTCGCGGGGTTCGAGGGCGCTCATTCCCCCAGAGTAAGAGGTGAAGAGGTAAATGACCCCTGTCAGGAGTCCCGGACCGACTCAGCCCTTGGACGTACGTCGGACGCCCGACTGTGAACGCCGTATGGCAGCACCGTTGCGGTCGCGTGGCACGACCCCGGAACCCCTTGAGCCCCTCCCGGCTCCCGCCTACGGTCGTACTCGTCGCACCACACGACCGTGTGCCCGAGTGGTTGAGGGGCCGGCCTGCAAAGCCGGTTACGTCGGTTCGAATCCGATCACGGTCTCCAATGATCCGCACCGGCCCCCCGGGCCGGTGCGGCCCTCGCCTCGGGCTCCCGTCCCCGCCTCGATAGGCTCGTCCCGCCCCGTCACCACGGGCGCACGGACGACGGGGGGCACGAACGGTGGAACAGTCGCGCGCACGGCACGAACCCGCGCGGCGGGAATCCGCGCGGCGGATCGGCCCGTACCGCCTGATCACCCGCCTCGACCCGCCCCACACCGTCCTGCCCTGCCGCCGGTTCGTGGCCCGCACCAAGGACGGCGAGCACACCGTGCTGCTCAACACCCCGCTGCCCGGCACCGATCCCGGCCGGTTCGCCGTGGAGGCCGACGCCGCCCGCCACCTCCTCGGCCCCTGGGTCGCCCCGGTGACGAGCGTGGCAGGACCCGGCGAGCCCCCCTGGTACGCGAGCCCGTACACACCGGCGCTCCCGCTGCCCGTGGCGCTCGCCGTCCACGGCGGCCCGCTGCCCGAGACCACCGTCCGCGCCGTCGGCGCCGCCCTCGCCGAAGCCCTCGCCGCCGCCCACGGCCAGGGCCTCACCCACGCCGGGGTGTCCCCCGCCGCCGTCCTGCTCACCGCGGACGGGCCCCGGCTGACCTGCTTCGGCGCGGTACGGGCCGCCTCGGCCGACGGTGAGCCGCGCACCGGCCTGCCCGGCCTCGACCCGGGAGCGCTCGCCCCCGAACAGGCTTCGGGAGGCCGCCCGCGCCCGCCCGGCGACGTCTTCGCGCTCGGCGCGGTCCTCGCGTACGCCGCCACCGGTCACACCGTGCCCGAACGGGACGAACTCCCGCCCGCCCTGCGCCCGGCGATCTCGTCCTGCCTGGCCCGCGACCCCGCCGACCGGCCGACGGCGACCGCCCTGATGACCGCGCTCGCCCCGCCGACGACCCACGGGACGGTCCTGAACTCGGCCGGCTCGCTCCTCGCCCCCGGCTGGCTGCCGGGCCGCGTCGTGGCGGCGCTCGCCCGCCAGTCCTCGGAGCTCCTCGCCGCCGAACTCCCGGCACCGGCAAGGGCCTGACGCCCGGGCACGCCCCTCTCCTCCTCCCGCCCTCGGACCTGACGGACCTCATCCATGCTGTCGCCCCTGACCCACGACGACCCGGCCTCGGTCGCCACGTACCGGCTCATCGCCCGCCTCGGTTCCGGCGGCATGGGCACGGTCTACCTGGCGCGCACCCCCGGCGGTCGTACCGTCGCCCTGAAGACCGTGCACGCGCGGCTCGCCACCGACCCGGCGTTCCGGGCCCGTTTCCGGCTGGAGACGGACGCGGCGCGGATCATCGGCGCGCGCCACGGCGCGGCCGTCGTCGACGCGGACCCGCTGGCCGAGACGCCGTGGCTGGCCACCGAGTACGTCCTCGGCCCGCCGCTCGACGACGCGGTGGCGCTCGGCGGTCCGCTCCCCGAGCCGACGGTCCGCGCCCTCGGCGCGGCCCTCGCCGGGGCGCTGGCGCAGCTGCACTCCTCGGACGTGGTGCACCGGGACCTCAAGCCCTCGAACGTCCTCGTCACCGCCTACGGACCGAAGATCATCGACTTCGGCATCGCGCGCGCGGCCGGCGACGACCGTCTGACCCGCACGGGAGCGGCGGCCGGCACGCCCGCGTTCATGTCGCCGGAGCAGGCGAGCGGGCAGGAACACCCGCCCGCAGGCGACGTGTTCGCGCTCGCGGGCGTCCTGGTGTTCGCCGCGACCGGCCACGGCCCCTTCGGTACGGGCTCCGCCGCCGACCTCCTCTACCGCGTCCGCTACGCGGATCCCGACCTCACCGGCGTACCGGAGGCGCTCGTCCCGATCCTCGCGGCCTGCCTCGCGAAGGACCCGTCGGCCCGGCCCACTACGGGCCTGCTGATCGACCGATTCCACGACGGGCACGGCGAGTTCGCCGACCACCTGCCGCCCCTGCTGCTCACCGACATCGCCCGCCGGGCCACGGACGTCTGGCTCCACGCCCCGCACCGCCTGCCGGCCCCCGCGGGCTCGGCGGTGGCCGAGACGGTCCCCGGCACACCGCTCTCCCGCCGCCGGCTGCTCTCGCTGGGCGGCGCGGGCCTGCTCGGGGTGGCCGGGGCGGGGGGCGGGGTGTGGGCGTGGCTGGGCTCACGGGACACCCCGCAGGACCCGAAGGCCGGGCCGACGCCCACGGGGCCCACCGCGATCCCGGCCACCACCGCCTCGGACGGCGCGCCCGCCGCGCTGTGGCGGGGCGACGCCCTGGACCGCGAGGAGAGCGTCATGCCGCTGCTCGCCGGGGGCGTCGTGGGGTTCGCGGAGACGGTGTCGCTCCGGGCCTTCGATCCGCAGAACGGGACGGTGCTGTGGGAGGAGAGGAGGGCCTCCGACCCCAAGCAGGTCACCACGGACGGCACGAACTTCTACATGTCCACCTACCCGCTCGAAGGACCGTCCGCCCTGCGGATCAGCACGCTCGCCGCCCGCACCGGCAAGGAAGCGGCGAGGATGATCACGCTCAAGGGCTTCGAGGGGTCCCAGTTCGGCACGGAACTCCTCACCGCCGCGGGCGGCGTGCTCTACGCCTCCTCCCGGGTGGGCGGACGGGACGACGAGGACGACACGACCGGCTGGCATCTGATCGCCGTCAACCTGCGTACGGGCAAGGAGGCATGGCGGCACCCCCACTCGGACACCAATGCCCGCCCCTGGCTGGCGCAGGTGGCGGGCGGCCGGCTGATCCTGGGCAAGAACAGCAGCGACCGGAAGACCTTCCTCGTCCAGGCTCGTGACACGCAGACCGGACGCCGGCTGTGGGAGCGTCGCCTGCCGCTGAAGGAATCCGAGTCCTTCAAGCCCGGCCACCTCGCGATCGACGAGCGGCACGCGTACTTCGGCGGGGACCGTCTCCGGGCGCTGCGCCTCAGCGACGGCGGGATCGCCTGGGAGTACGGCTCCGGCTCCGCCGCCACCTCGTACGGCGTTCCGGCCGTCGCGAGCGGGGTCGTCTACGCACAGGAGGACAGGGACACCCCGGGGCTTCTGGCCGTCACGGCCGACTACGGTTCCAGGCGCTGGACGGAGTCGCCCTCCGGCCGCTCGCTGACACCCGACTTCTTCTCCCCTCCCGTGGTCGGCGAGAGATATGTGTACGCGCCCGTACGCGGCGGGCTGAGCGCGGTCGACCCGGACACCGGCCGCTCGGTGTGGGTGTTCGAAACGGACGCCACCCGGTTCGTCACCGACAAGGAACGGACGCGCGTCATCGGCGCGGGCGAGACGTCCGTCGTGGCCCTCCCTCTCGTCTGACCCTTCCTCGCACCTCGCCCCGCCCTCGCCCCGTCCTCCCCCCAGCCCCTCACCGGAGAACCCCGTGACCACTCAGCCCCTCGCCACCGGCGACCCGCTCCGGCTCGGCCCGTACCGCCTGCTCGGTGTCCTCGGCGAGGGCGGCATGGGCAAGGTGTACGTCGGCCGGGACGGCGACGGCGCACCCGCGGCCGTCAAGGTGCTGCGGCCCGAACTCGCCCACGACCAGCACCTCGCCCAGCGCTTCGTCCGCGAGGCCGACATGGCGCGGGCCGTCACCAGCACGGGCGTGGCCCGGGTCCTCGGGGCGCAGACCGAGGGCGGACGCCCGTGGATCGCCGCCGAGTTCCTCGCCGGGCCGACGCTCGACGAGGCGGTCCGGGCGTACGGGCCGATGGACGTGCCGGCGGTCCGCGCGCTCGCGGCCCAGCTCGCCCGCACGCTGCACGACATCCACGCGGCCGGCCTGATCCACCGCGACCTCAAGCCCGCGAACATCGTGCTCACCTCCACGGGCCCGCGGATCATCGACTTCGGCATCGCCCGCCCCGAGCACGGCCTCACCCTGACGACGACGGGCCAGATCCCGGTCACCCCGGGGTACGGGGCGCCCGAGCAGGTCCTCGGACAGCGGGTCGGACCGGCCTCGGACGTCTTCTCGCTCGGCGCGGTCCTCGTGTACGCGGCGAGCGGGCGGCGCGCCTTCGACGGCGCCCACGTGCCGGCCGTCCAGTACGAGGTCGTGCACGGCACGGCCGACCTGAGCCAGGTCCCGCCGGAGCTGCGGGAGTTGATCGCGCCGTGCCTGGCGAAGGACCCGGCGCACCGCCCGGGGCCGCCGCAGGTCGCCGAGGCCTTCGCCCCGCCGAAGGGCGCGGACCGCGCCTGGCGCAAGGGGCCGCTCGCCGACGACATCAGGCGCCGCGAGACGGCCACGAAGCGCCTGGCCGCGCCGGCCGACACCGTCGTCGCCTCCGGCTCGCCGTCCCGGCGCCGCTTCCTCACCGGCGCCGCCGTGGGCGTGGCGGTCCTGGGCGCCGGCGGCGGGGCGGGCGCCTGGTGGCTGAACCGCGGCGGGGCGGAGAAGTCGCCCACGGCCGATGTGCCGCCCGCCGCGGCCACCCCCGAGGCCGCGTTCGTCTCGGCCGTCGACATGAAGCCGGGCGAGTCCCCGAAGGCACTGTGGGGGCCGCTCGACGTGACGGCGGCCGAGGGCGAACTGCCGCTGCCGGTACGGGATGTGGTGGTCGTGCAGGCGAAGGCGGGCGGCCTGCTCGCGCTGTCCGTCACGAACGGCAAGGAACGCTGGCGGGCCGAGGACATCGACGCGGAGGCCGGGTTCGTCTCCGTCGCCGACCGGCTCGTCGTCGGTGTCGACGTCAACGGCGTCCTGTGCGCGTTCGTCGCCTCCACCGGCACGCCCGTCTGGCAGACGCAGTCCGATGTCGACGCCGTCATCGCCGCGGACGACACGCACGTCTACCTGGTGACGACCGACAACCGGCTGCGGGCCGTCGACGCCTGGACCCTGGCCACCACCTGGACGCGCCCGATGACGTCGGAGCGCTCCCCGCACGGCCCCGCGAAGGCGGTCGTGGGACGGAAGCGGCTGGTCATCCACGGCAGGGACGGCCACTGCGCCGCCCTGTACACGGAGACGGGCGAGACGGACTGGGAGATCAAGGACCAGGGCACCGAGGGCCAGGCACCGGCCCTCGGCACCAACAACGCCGCCTACTTCGGCGGCCGCAAGCTGACGGCCCGCCGCCTCGACCGCGGCGACTTCCTGTGGGAGGAGGAGGCCGGCAGCACCGCGGGCTTCTGGGGCACGCCGACCGCCACCGGCGAGCTCGTCTTCGCGATGAACCGGTACAACGCCTACCGGTACTCCACCATGAAGGACGTCCGCTTCCCCGTCTCCGACTGGTACGAGGTCATGGACGGCACGGGCCCCGGCACCGTCAACCCGCCGGCCGTCGAGGGCGCGACGGTCTGGCTGCACGCCCCCGACAACAGCAGCATCCAGGTCGTCCACAAGGCCACCCACGCGCGCCTCTTCACCATCACGATGCAGCGCCAGGGCACCTACCAGCTGGCGAGCGACGGCAACCGCGTCTTCATCGCCCGCGGCGGCCGGATCGGAGCGCTTCCGGTGCTCGGGGTGTAGGCGCCCTCAGGACGTCGGATGCGCGGTGGGCGAGGGCGTGCCCGTCGCGAGCCCGTCCTTCTCACAGCCCAGCTCCTTGGAGACCTGCCGGGCCGCCGCGTTGGCGAGGGTGATCAGCCGGGTCCGCTGGTCCGGATCCGCGTCCGGGATGCCGGCCGGGCCCCGCACCACCGTCTCGACGACGATCTCGTGAGCGGGCGACTTCATACGGCAGGAGAAGTAGACCCTGCTGAAGCCGGAGGAGGCGTAGGCCTGCAGCCCCGAGGCGTAGGAGGTCACCTTCTTGGCGTGCTCCGGAAGCAACCCCGGGGCGGACTTGGCCGGGCTCAGCTGGACCTGGAGGTCCTTCTCGCTGCCGCCGTCCTCAACAGGCCAGAACCAGCAGTACCGCCGCGGCTCCGGCCGGTAGGACTCGGCCCACTGTTCCGGGGAGGCCTTGCGCAGCTCTTCGAGGGCCTTGTCCGGTTCCGACTTCGCGAGGCCGTCGTCGAAGCGGCCACTGCCCATGACGGCCTTCAGGGCGGCCGTGGCGGCGGCGTCCTCGGCGAAGGCGCCCCGGCACACCTGGCTCGCCGACAGGCCGCTGGGTTCGTTCGTACCGGCGCCGCCGTCGTTCCCCCCGGAGCAGCTCGTGAGGAGGGCGGCCACGGCCGCAGCCGCCCCAAGTCGCGTCAGCGCGGACCGCATGTGCGTCACTTCTTCTCGTACGGGTCGGGGAGCGAGTTGTCCCGGGCGTGCAGGCGTGCGTCACGGACCTCGTCGACCAGCATCTCGTCGAGGTAGTTGCGGTCACGCTCGCTCCAGCCGGGCGCGTTCGCGTAGGCGATGCCGGGGCGGAGCGAGTTCTCCTTGCCCATGGCCAGTGCCTCGTCCTTCAGGTCGTCCGACTTCTTCTTGAGCAGCTCGTCCTTCTCGTACTTCTCGGCCATGTCGTCGGCCTCCATGCCGATGAAGGTCGTCACGGCCCCGCCCACCGTCTCGGCGGCCAGCGGTACGAGTACGCCACCGGCACCGCCGGTCAGAGCGACGACACCGCCCGCGGCGGCCGCGCCGACCCCGAACTTGACCCATTCGGTCGTCCGGCCGACGGCCTTCTTGTGCTCCTCGGAGTCCTTCTCGTAGTCCTTGTCGATCTGCGCCATGCGGGACTCGTCCATGATTCCCTGCGCCTCGGACCCGATGCGGAGCGTGGTGCGGGCGTCGGTGAGGTCGCGCTCGTCGAAGGTGGACCCGGGCTTGGGGCCGACCTCGTCGAGGACGCTCGTCGTGTAGAGCGTCTCGGCCGCCGAGAGAGTGGCGTGGCCGGTCTCGCTCTGGGACACGATGCCCATGAAGTTGACGGCGTCGCCGCGGTTCCAGAGCAGCCCGGTGTCGAACTCCTCGCCGAAGCGGGACTTGCCCTTGTCGTCGTTGTAACCGAAGGGGGAGTTCTTCTTCTCCTCCATCGTCGTGTCGCTGTCCGTCTCCAGGGAGCGGTTCAGCTCGTCGATGTAGGCGGCACCCATCTTGCCCAGGCTGTCGTCGATGCCCGGCTGCTTGTGCATGTACTTGGGGTCGTCGCCGTACCGCTCGACGACCTTCTGCATGACCTCGGCGTTCTCCTTGGTCCGTACGTCCTTGAGGCCCTCGGTGTCGGCGTCGTACGGGTGGCCGGTGGTCGCGGACTCCAGGGCGTGGCCGAGCGCGTTGTAGCCGGGCTCCTTGGTCCTGTCACCCTTGTCGTTGAGCTCCTCGGGCCACTCGCGGTCCTTGGTGAAGTAGTCGAACGGGTCGATCTTCTTGTCGTCCTTGGAGTTCTCGGGCGTGAGGTCGATGCTGCCGTTGAAGAAGTCCGTCGACGCCTTCGGGTTGTGCCCGAGCCCCTCCATGAAGCCGATCATGGGATCGTTGCCGAGGTCGCCGCCCTGCCAGTTCAGGTGGCTCGGCATGCCGCCCATGGCGTGCCAGGCGCGGTCGGCGGGCAGCCGGCCGTCGTGCGTCATCTTCCGCTCGGTGATGACGAGCCCGTTGCCGTAGTCCTTGAGGAACTTGTCGTCGTAGTCGCCGACCCGCATCAGGTTGCTCATGACCTGGAAGCCGTACGGGCTGGTGCCGCGCGTCTGGATGGGCTCGCCGCCGGCCTTGATGACGTCGGCCTTCCACTGCTCCATCTCGGGGCTGGTGGAGTGGGTGGCGGTGGCGAGCGTCATGCTCCAGTTCGTCTGGAGCTCCTTCAGCTTGTCCCGGTGGTCGACACCGAGGCGCGAGCCGTCGCTCGGGTCGCCCATGTCGGCCCAGTACTCCATGCTGCCCTTCGGCCCGACCTCCAGGGCGAACTTCTCGGCGAAGTACGGGTCCTTCTGGTTAGCCTTGAAGAGGGCGTTGAGCCGGTCGATCTCCGCCGGGGTGGCCTCGTCGCCCTTCTTGTACAGCTCGTAGGCGGCGTGCGCGTCCTCGGCGTCCTGCGCCTTCGAGGCGGCGCCGAGCGAGTCGTAACGCGTCCCGGAGAAGTTGTTCTTGTCCGTCCCGACGAGACCGCGCAGCGCGCGGGACGCGACGTCGTCGGCGTTGTTCGCCCGGTCGATCGCCGCCTTGATCGCCGACCGCGTCGCCTCGAAGTCGGCCTGTTCGGGCTTGGGGCCGTCGTAGTCCTTGGCCCGCCGGTCGGGGTGGATCAGGTAGCTGACGACACCGTCCTGGTCGATGCGGATGCCCTTGCCCGGCGCCTCCGCGACCAGCTTCTCCAGCTCGCTCTTCGCCGCCTGGAACTCGGTGTGGGCGTCACGCAGGATGTTGCGGATGCTGGTCGCCCCGATGAGGGCGTCACCGAACTCCTTGGCGGTCTTCCTGACGAACGCCTGGGTCACCCCGGCGTTCTCGCCCTTCCAATCCGCCTTCTCCGCCTTGCCCTTGAGGCCGGTCTCGGCCTTGTCCTTGCTCTTCTCCAGCTTGGACACCGCCTCCGACCAGACAGAGGAGGCCTCCTGGAGGCTTCCGAGCCGAGCGTGGAGAACCTGGTCGAACTTCAGCATCTAACGTCCCTCGTCAGCCGTTTCGTACCGCGCCGTGCCGTGCCGTGCGTGCCGTTCCGTCGGCCTACTTGAAGTGCTCGTCGATCGTGGCCATGGAGAAGTTCGTGATCAGCACTTCTTCGTGGTTGGCGTGGCTGGTGACCGTGTCCTCAAGGTGGTTGTGGATGTGCGCGCACGCGCTGATGAGGGTCTCGGCCTGGTCCCGCCACATGTCCCACATGGTCCACATGGCCGATCCGGTCTGGAAGCCGTCGCCGTCGAGGCTCTTGGCCGCCGCGTCCGTCTGGGCGCCCGCGTGGAAGGCGTCCCGCTCGAACCAGTGGTAGAGCTCCTGGGCCTCGTTGCCGATGGCCTTGAGGTCGGCGGAGGTCACCTTGTAGTCGGTGGCGCCACCGCCACCGCCACCGCCGCCTTCGGCGGGCACGCTGTTGAGCCTCATCGCCGCGGTCTCGCTGCGGACCTGGCTCCACTCCTCGTCGAAAGACATCTACTTCCCCATGGGTGAGATACGGACGTCCGGCGGCAGGGCGTGTGCTCAGCCCCGCCGCGAACGGAGTACGGGTACGGCGATGGCGGCACCGATCAACACGACTGCGCCGATACCGAGGCCGATCCAGAGACCGGTGTTTCCGCCGTCTTCACCGGCGGCCTGGGTGGCGGCGGGTGCGGGCGCGGGGGCGACGGAGGACTCCGCCGGGGCCGGGGCCGCCGAGGCGGAGGCGGACGGCGTCGCGGTCTCGCCGAGGTCGTCGATGGGCCGGACATCGGCCGGACCGGGGTCGCCGGGCGTCTTGAGCGCCCGGAGCGGCCGGATGGCGCCGTAGCCGATGTAGTCGCTGCGCTTGGCGCCCTCGGTCGGCGGCGAGATGGTGTTGAGCATGACCTTCAGGACCTGGTTGTTGGTCCAGTCGGGGTGCTTCGACCAGATGAGCGCGGCGGCTGCGGAGGCGAGGGCGGTGGCGTCACTGGTGCCGGTGCCCTTGCAGATGCCGTCGCCGCAGGCGGCGACGACGTCCTTGCCGGCGGACACCATGTCGACCTGCGGACCGTACTGGGAGACGGGAACGCGCTTCAGCTTCTCGTCGATGGCGCCGACGCCGACGACACCGGGGGTCGCGCCCGGGTACTCCGGCTTGTTGGACTTGTCGCCGCTGTTGCCGACGGAGGCGAAGACCAGGGAGCCCTTGTCCAGGGCGTACGTCACCGCGTCGGTGAGTTCGCGCGAGCCCGTGGTGGCACCGAGCGAGACGTTGATGACCTTGGCTCCGGAATCGGCGGCGTACCTGATCGCCGGAGGGACGACGCGATTGAACTCCCTGTCGCTCTCGGCGATGCTGGCCGTTCCCTCCTCCAGTCCGGGAACGCGCACGGGCAGGATCTTCGCGCCCGGTGCGAGGCCGAAGGCTCCCTTGCCGCCGTCGCTCGCTCCGGTACCGGCGATCAGACCGGCCATGCCCGTGCCGTGACCGAGGTAGTCGGTGAACTGGTCCCCCGACTGCTCCGTCGCGAAGTCCTTGCCGTCCAGTACCTGACCCCGCAGGTCCGGGTTGTTCCTGTCCACCCCGGAGTCGATGACGGCGACGGTCACGCCCTTGCCCGTGCTGAGCTGCCAGATCTCCTCCGCGCCCATCGCGGTCAGGTGCCACTGCCGGTCGCGGACACCGTCCGCGTGGGCGGGAACGGAAGCGATGCCCACCAGCAGCATCCCCAAGGCGGCCGAGGCGGTGGCTCGGGCACGGCTCCGACGAATACTGCTGGTACGCATCTGCTTCCTCGCGCTGATCAGTCGATGACGGGCGGCGCCACGCGGCGCCCCTGCTGCCAGGTCTCCTCGTCCTCGACCAGGTAGTCGGGACGCTCTCCGTTCGTCTCCTCGCGCTCGCCGGGCCGCTGCGCGGAGCCTCCGCGCACGAGGCCGGAGCCGCCGGGCGTGAAGGGACGCGCGGTGCCGCCGGCGGCACTGGCGCGCTGCGCCTTGCCTCCGACGACTCCGCCGGTCTCGCCGGCGAGACGGCGCCCGCCGGTGATGCCGTGCTGTCCGGCGCCCGCGCCGCCCATCGGGCCGCCCATGCCGCCGCCCATGGGCGCGCGGCCCATGCCCGTGCCGTTGCGGGCGCCGGGCTCGGTGCCGATGACGGTGCTGCGCGGAAGTCCGGTCTGGGGACGTCCGTTCGCGCTGGGCACGGCCTTGCCGCCGCTGATGCCCTCGCGGGGACCGCCCAGCGGGCCGGTGCCGGTCGGAAGGCCGCGCGGGCCGCTGATGGTGTTCAGCGGGTTGCGCGTGCCGCCGGTGACGGGGCCGGTGGGAGGCGTGCCCCCGGGGCCGCCCTTCGCGAGCAGCGGGGGCATGCCGGGCGCCGTCACGAACGGAGGCGCGCTGCCGTCCGGCTTGGTGATCGGCGGCGGGGTGCCCGGGGTCTGCGTGGGTCCGGTCGGCGCGGTCGGCGGCGTCTTGGTGTCGACGCTGTCGATGCCGAGGTCCACGGGGACGTCGGGCCGCACGTCCGGGCGGACGACGTGGGTCGGTCCCGACGGGTCCTTGGTGGAGGTCGGCGGGAGGGTGGCGTGCGTGTCGGGCGTGGCACGGTCGTCCTCGCGCGGCCGCGCGATGTGGGTCCCCGTCCCGGTGTCCGTGTTCGTTCCGGTGGAACGGCTGCCGCTGCTCGGCGAGGATCCGACCGAGGAGGAGCTGTCCCTCACGTCGGAGGCCGCCGGCACGAAGTCGCCCGGCGGCGGCGGGAAGGTCGGCGGCTCCACGCTCGTCATGTGGAAGCCCGACCAGAAGTACGCGGACGAGAGCTTCCGCATCTCGTCTTCCGCCGCACGCTTGGTCTCCGCCTCCTTGGCCAGAATGGCCTGGAGGTCCTCCTTGGCGGCGATCGACCTCTGCGCGTCACGGGCGACGCCCGCCGCGTCGGGGTCGTTGTGGTACTTCTGCGCGGCGGCCAGGTTCGCCTTGGCGGACTCGTGGGAGGTGTAGCGCGGCATGGCGCTCTTGGCACTGGCGATGGCCGATGCCGTCTTGTGCATCTCCAGGGCACCGTTGCCGCTGTACTCGCTGAGCGACTTGGTCGAGCTCACCACGCCTTCGGCCCACACGTTGAAGGCCTTCTCGGCTTCGCCCTCCCATTCCACACGGGTCGAGCGGTTCTTGAGCTGGTCCGCGATCTCCAGCAGCTT
The DNA here is from genome assembly GCF_001905825.1 of Streptomyces sp. CB02009. Taxonomy (GTDB): domain Bacteria; phylum Actinomycetota; class Actinomycetes; order Streptomycetales; family Streptomycetaceae; genus Streptomyces. The sequence goes on along the minus strand of NZ_LIVV01000007.1, from coordinate 69,888 downwards.
CTCGGCCGCCGCCTTCAAGCGGTCGCCCGCGATCCTCACGCCGGATTCGCTGGCTTCGTCCAGCCAATCCAGCATCTGCTGGTGTGTCATGGAGGTGAAATCGGTGCCGCCGCCTCCGCCGCCACCCTCTGCTGGCCTCATCCTTCGCCTCTTCCCCGTGTCCCCGACATTCCGTCCGCGCCCGCCCTAGCGGTAGGCGCCGGCCCCGTCACCCGTCTGGTCGGTCCCGGTCTCCGGGATGCGTCCGGCCTCGCGGTCCGCCTTCGTCTTGGCGTCATCGGTCCGCTGGTGAATGTTGATCATCTTCCGCTTGACGTCGTCGTCCATCTGCTCGAAGCCGTCCTTCGACGCGACGACCGCGATGCCGAGGCCCTCCAGGCAGTCCTGCAGCAGGCCGGAGAGTTCCGTCAGCTGCCCGAGGACGGTCTCGTACGAGGTGTAGATGCCGTTCGCCTCGCCCCAGGCCGCACCACCGCCGCCGAACTTGAGGCGCCCCAACGGGTCGGCCTTCATGTTGCCGGTGCCGGCCTCCGACGAGGTGAGCATCTCGATCAGCCCGTCGATGCTCGTCTTGAACTCCGACATGGATTCGGTGTTGTAGCGCACCGCGTCGGCGCTCATCGCCCGCATCCCGTACCCGCCCCCGTCCACGTAGGCTTCCATGCCCGCGCTCCTCCCCCGTCGAACAACTGTCCGCCGTACTGCCAAGTCAGAAGTCCACTGTAGTCAGGAACGACGACAGTGCGCACCTCCGGGTTGCACAAGCAACGGACATCACAGGGTTACGAATTGGGCACGGCCACCGCTGCCTGGGGGCGGATCGGGAGGCGGTTGACCGGGCGGCCCGTCGCCGCGCGTACCGCTGAGGCCACTGCGGCGGGTGAGGTGACGACCGGGATCGCGCTCGCCGCCTTCGCGCCGAACGGCGCGACGACGTCCCGCTCTTCGACGAGTTTCACGATGCGAATGTCCGGGGCGTCCAGGGATGTCGGGAGTGCGTAGCCGGTGAAGTCGGGGTGCCGGACCAGGCCGCGGGCGGTGCGGAGGTTCTCCGTGAGGGCCGCGCCGACGCCCTGGGTGACGCCCGCCTCGATGCGGGTGGCGAGCTGGGCCGGGTTGAGGACGCGGCCGACGTCCTGGGCGACGGCCATCTCCACGACGCGTACGGCGCCGAGTTCGATGTCCACGTCGACCACCGCGCGGATCGCGCAGAACGCGAGGCCGACGAACGCGTCGCCCTGGCCCGCCTCGTCCAGCGGCTCCGTCGGATGGGGGCGGCACTGGGCGGTGGCCCAGAGCTCCTTGCCGTCCATCGCCTCCGTGACGGTCGTCGACAGCACCCCGTCGTAGGAGGTGATCTTGCCGTCGGTGATCTGCAACAGCTCCGTCGACATGCCGAACTGGTGGGCCAGCGGCTGGAGGAGCTGGGTGCGGACCATCTTCGCGGCCCGCTCCACCGCACCGCCGGAGACCCAGGTGTGGCGGCCGTGGGCCGCGGGTCCCGCCGGCGGCTGGTCGGTGTCGACCGGCGCCACGTGGACCTCGTCGATGCCGAGGGTGTCCTGCACGATCTGCCGGGCGAGCGTCGAGAAGCCCGAACCGGTGTCCACGGCCGCGCAGATGACCGTCGCGACCCCGTCCTGGACCCGCACGGTCGCCGTCGAGACCTCGTCCGTGCCCTCGGCGCCCAGCATGTGGACCATGCCCAGCGCGTAGCCCACGCCCCGTCGTACGGCGCCCGGTTCGCCCGCGCCCTCGGGGCCGCCGGGCAGCAGCCACTCGCCCTCGGGGGTGTCCTTGGGGAGCTGCGGGAGCGGGAAGTCGCGTACGGCGGAGAGGAGTTCGGCCACCGGGGCCGGGCAGGTCACGGTCTGGCCCGTCGGCAGGATGTCGCCGGTGGACATCACGTTCCGCATGCGCAGCTCCGCCGGGTCCACGCCCAGTTTCGCCGCGATCTTGTCCATCTGCGCCTCATAGGCCGCGCACACCTGCATCGCGCCCTCGCCCCGCACATGGCCGGACGGCGGGTTGTTCGTCCGGACCGCCCAGCCCTCGACGAAGGCGTGCGGGACGACGTACGGACCGCAGGCGAACGCCACGGCCGCCGCGAGCGACTCCGACGAGGAGTCGGCGTACGCGCCCGCGTCGAGCAGGATCTGCGCCTCCACCTTCACCAGGCGTCCTTCCGCGTCCGCGTGGTGCCGGTAGCGCAGCAGGGTGGGGTGCCGGTGGGCGTGGCCGAGGAAGGACTCCTCGCGCGTGGCGGTGAGCTTGACCGGGCAGCCGGTCCGCAGCGCCAGCAGGCCCAGCGGGATCTGGAAGCCCGGGTCCTCGCGGTCGCCCGTGGCGCCGGGGACACCGGTCACCACCAGTTTGACCTGCTCGGGCGGAAGGCCGAAGCAGGCGGCGGCCAGGTCCCGGTCGGTGTGCGGGTCGGTCGAGGCGGTGTAGAGCTCCACCCCGCCGTCCGGACGCGGTACGGCCAGACCCGCCTCCGCGCCGATCGGCGCCGGGTCCTGGCGCCCGATCCGGTACAGGCCCTCGACGACGATCTCGCCCGTCGCGTCGGGGTCGCCGAAGCGCAGCGGGATGTGCCGGATCAGGTTCCCGTCGGGGTGCAGCGCCTCGGCCGCGAACGCCTTCTCCGGGTCCGTGACCGGGTCGAGCACCTCGTACTCGACGGCGATCGCGGCGGCCGCGAGCCGGGCCGTGTCGGGGTGGTCGGCGGCGACGGCGGCGATCGCCTCGCCGTGGTGCCGGACCAGGTCGGAGGCGAACACCGGCCGGTCGGCGACCTGTCGGCCGTACGTCGCGGCGCCGGGCACGTCCGCGGCCGTCACCACGGCCCGTACGCCCGCCATGGCGGTGGCGGCGCTCGTGTCGACGGAGACGATGCGCGCGTGGGGGTGCGGGGAGCGCAGGATCGCGGCCCAGAGCAGCCCCTCGGCCCACAGGTCGGAGGCGTACGGGAAGGTGCCCTCGGTCTTCGCCCTCGCCTCGGCCTGCGGAAGCGAGGTGCCGAGGCCGTGCGCGGCCGGCTCCTGGCCCAGGGTCCCGGGGGTGTCCAGGACCGGGATCGTGGGAACGGCCGTGATCGCGTCGCTCACGCCATGCCTCCGTCGTGCGGGTGGGGGATCTGGTGCGGGACCCGGGGCTCTTCGGCGGCCTCGGACGCGCCGGCCGCGGCGCTCGCCTCGCGCTCGGCCACGACGTCCTTCACGGCGTCGAGGACGCCCCGGTAGCCGGAGCAGCGGCACAGGTTGCCCGCGAGCGCCTGGCGCGTCTCCAGTTCGGTGGGGGCGTGGTTGCCCTCGAGCAGGTCGTGCACGGTCATGCACATGCCGGGGATGCAGAAGCCGCACTGGACGGTGCCGCACCTGGCCATCGCCCGCTGCACGTCCGAGGGCTCCCCGTCGACCGCGAGGCCCTCGACCGTCCGCACCTCGCTCCCGGCGGCGGTCGCCGCGGGGACCAGGCAGGAGGCGACGAGCCGGCCGTCGACCTGCACGTTGCACGCGCCGCACTCGCCCTGCGAGCAGCCGTCCTTCGCCCCGGCGAGGCCGAGGCGCTCGCGCAGGACGTAGAGCAGCGACTCGCCGATCCAGGAGCCGGTGACGGGCCGGTCGGCGCCGTTGACCCGGAGGGTGTACGAGGTGTGGGGGTGCTCGTCGCTGTCGGTGGAGGCGGCGAGCCCCGCGTCGGAGGCGGCGGGTGCGGCAAGTGCGGCCGGGATCTCGGTCGTGGGCTCGGGGGCGGTGTCCGCCTCCGAGGCAGCCTGACCGGACGCGTCGGACCCGTCTGCCAGGCCCGAAGGGTCCGACAAGCCCGAAGGGTCCGGAACGCCGGAAGAGTCGGAAAGGTGGGACGGGTCGGACTGGTGGGACGCGTCGGACGTACGGGACGCGTCGGTCGCGTCCGGCTCGCCGTCGCGCTCCCGCGCCTCCGCCCCGGCCTCGGCCGACTCCGCCGCCCGGCTCGCGCCCTGCCCCTCCCCGGCCTCGCCGCCGGCGCCGGTGAAGGCGGTGTCCGCCGCCTCCGCGGCCTCCGCGACCGGTTCGGCCGTCGGCTCCTCCCGTACGGCCCACGGGGCCGGGGCGCCGCCCGGCAGGGTCGCCGGGGCCTCCGCGTACGGCCGGACCGCCGAGGCGGCGAAGTCGCCCGACTCCTCGACGGAGCCCGCCCCTTCGCCCGTCCCGGACACGCCCGGTACATCCGCTACGCCCGGAATCTCCCACTGGCCCGTGGCGCCGGGGCCGGCGGGCGCCTGGGCCTCCGCCGCCTCCGTGAAGCGCCACTCGGACGTCGCGTGCGGGTCCTGCTCGAACCGCTCGGCGTACTCGGCGTGCCCGCCGTGCCCGGCCGCGTGCCCGGCCCGGCCGTCGCCGTAGCCGCCCTGCCCGCCCTGTCCGTCGCCGTATCCGCCCTGCGCCGGGTACCCGCCCTGCTCGCCGTACCCGCCCTGCTCCGCGTACTCCGTCCCGTCGAAGTACTGCGTCTGCTCCGCCTGCGTCGGCAGGTGGACGTTCCACGTGCCCGTCGCCGACGGGTCGGCCGCGGCCGGGTCGAGCGGCTGCAGCGGGGTGATCATCGGCGGCACGTAGCCGTGGCCGGGCGCCTCCAGGGGGACGCCGTCCAGCATGAAGTCGGGCGGCAGCTGGACGAACGCGGTGGCGTCCCCGTCGTACCCCTCGCTCTGCGGGATCGGCTCCCAGCCGCCGGAGTTCTGCTGCTGACGCTGCTGTTCGCTGCTCACGACAGTGCCCTCCCCAGTGCCCGTCGGGCGAGTGCGGCGACGGTGCGCCGCAGGTGCAGTACGGCCGGGGGCAACGCTTCGTCGCCCGGCGGGTCCGGGATGCAGGCGGCGGCGACGTACTCGCCGAAGGCCGCGAGCGCCTCGGGGGCGAGCCCCCGGTCGTTGTCCCAGTCGACCAGCGAGGCGATCCAGCGCTCGGCCTCCAGCGGGCGCAGCGGCATCGGCGCGACCGCGCCGACCGCGCAGCGCACGCCGCGCCGGGCCGGGTCGAGGACGACGGCGACGGAGGCGGTGGCACGGGCCGGGCCGGTCCGGCCGGTGGCCTTGACGAAGACCTGGGGGGCGTGGAGCAGGGGGACGCGGACGAAGGCGACGAGCTCGCCGGGGGCCAGCAGGTCGCGGCCGGCGAGCAGGTGGGAGACGGGGATCTCGCGGCTGCCGAGCGGCCCGAGGACGACCAGGTCGGCCTCCAGGGCGGCGAGGACGGGCAGCGAGTCGCCGGTGGGCGCGGCGGTGACGACGTTGCCGCCGAGGGTGCCCGCGTTGCGGATCTGGGGCGGTCCCGCGGCGCGGGAGGCGGCGGCGAGGGCGGGGATGAGGGCGGCGAAGTCGGGGCGGCCCATGCGCGCGTGGGTGAGGCCCGCGCCGAGCAGCGCGTGGCCGTCCTGGTACTGCCAGCCGCGGATCTCGTTGATGCGGCTCAGGCCGACCAGTCCGGCGGGGCGGAGCTGCCCCTTGTTGACGGCTGCCATCAGGTCGGTGCCACCGGCGACGGGGACGGCGGCCGGCATGGCCGTGAGCGCCGCCACGGCCTCGTCGAGCGAGGCGGGCAGCGTCACGGACTGCGCCGTCTGTGGTGCGTGCGTGGTCAACCCGCTGCCCCTTCCCGGTGTCCCGGTGGTCCCCGAATGTGCCCGGCGGTCGCGCCTGCGTGTGGGCGTACCGTACGTGCTCACAGGCCGGACGTGGCAACTCTGGCACATCTTCCGAGCGGTCCGGCGCGAGGGCCCGCGAAGGACTGTTCCGTCCGGGACGCCCCGACGAATGACGGTAACTTCCGTTTCGCCGCTCTTGGGTGAAGGGGGATGTCGGGTCCCTCACACGATCGGGGGCGTGCCTTCCCTGGGCCTCCCGAGGACTCCGGGGCGCTGCTGCCGGGGATGGGGTCCGGCGGGCGGGCGGTAGTCCACGCCGAGGGCGTCCAGGCGGGCGTAGTGGGTGCGCATCCGGCGGGCGAAGGCCGGGTAGTCGCGCGCCTCCGGCGCGGGCAGCGCCGACCAGGCGACCTCGGCGAAGGCGGCGAGGCGCGGGAAGACCTGGTAGTCGACGCGGGACCGGTTCTCCATCACCTCGGTCCAGACGTTGGCCTGGGTTCCCAGGATGTGGGCGGCGGCCTCCGGCGACAGGCCCGGCGGGACGGGCTCGAAGCGGTAGACGTCCTCCAGGGTGCGGACGTACCCGATGGGCATCGGTTCGTCCTCGCCCGGCGCCTGACGGTGGTCCAGGTACACGTGCTGCTCGGGGCACATGACGACGTCGTGGCCGGCCTCCGCGGCGGCGATCCCTCCCCCGTACCCCCGCCAGGACGACACGGCCGCGCCCTCGGCGAGGCCGCCCTCCAGGATCTCGTCCCAGCCGATGAGCCGCCGGCCGCGGGCGGCGAGCCAGCGGTCGAAGTGGCGGATGAACCAGGACTGGAGCTCGTCCTCGTCGGCGAGCCCGAGTTCCCGGATGCGGGCCTGGGCGGCCGGGGAGGCCTTCCACTGGTCCTTGGGGCACTCGTCGCCGCCGACGTGCACGAAGGGCGACACGGCTGCCGGGAAGAGGTCGAGGACCTCCTCGAAGACGCCCTCGTAGAAGCGCAGGACGGCTTCGGTGGGGGCGAGGACGTTGGGGTTGACGCCCCAGGTGTCCCAGACGGTGAGGGCGGCGGTGTCGACGACGTCGGCGTTGCCGAGCTCGGGGTACGCGGCGATGGCGGCCTGCGAGTGGCCGGGGAGGTCGATCTCGGGGACGACGGTGATGTGCAGCTCGGCGGCGTGGGCGACGATCTCGCGGATGTCGTCCTGGGTGTAGAAGCCGCCGTGCGGGGTGTCGGTCCAGAGGGGCGAGTCGCGGTGGCCCCACTTGGTGCGGGCCCGCCAGGAGCCGGCCTCGGTGAGCCGGGGGTGGCGCTTGATCTCGATGCGCCAGCCCTGGTCGTCGGTGAGGTGGAAGTGGAAGACGTTGAGCTTGTGGGCGGCGATCAGGTCGAGGTAGCGCAGGACGTCGTCCTTGGGCATGAAGTGCCGGGAGACGTCGAGCATGAGGCCGCGCCAGCCGAAGCGGGGCCGGTCCTCGACGGTGACGTACGGGAGGTCCCGCGGGCCGCCGCCCACCGGCGCCCTGCGGTACGCCCCGGGGCCGAGGAGCTGGCGGAGGGTCTGGGCGCCCCAGAACACCCCGGCGGGGCCGCCGCCCTCGATGACGACGGCGGCGTCGGGGTCCTCGGTGGTGAGGCGGTAGCCCTCGGGGCCGTGCTCCCGCTCCACGTCCTCGCTCACGCGCAGCCGGATCGCGTGCGGGCCGGTGCCGTCGGCGAACGGCAGGCCGGTGGCGGCGCCGAGGACGGTGCGGAGCCAGCGGGCGGTGGACGCGGTGCCGGGTCCCGCGTCGAGGGTGGTGCGCTCGTCGAGCGAGAAGGAGCCCGGGGAGTCGCCGCGCGTCTCCTGGCGGAGCGGTGCCGGGATCAGGTCCGTGCCGGGGTACGGGTCGGTGGTCGTCGCGTCGGTGGTCATCGCGTCAGTCCTTCACCGCCCCGCCCAGTCCCGAGACCAGGCGGCGCTGTACGAGTACGAAGAAGACGAGCACCGGGACGGTCATCACGGTCGAGCCGGCCATGATGCCTCCCCAGTCGTTCTCGTCGGGCTTGAAGAAGACGAGCAGCGCCATGGGCAGGGTCGACTGCGAGGTGTCGCTGATGATGAACGACTTCGCGAAGAGGAAGTCGTTCCAGGTGGAGATGAACGAGAAGACGCTGGTGGCGACGAGGCCGGGGAAGACCAGCGGGAAGAGGATCTGCCACAGGAACCGGGTGCGGCTCGCCCCGTCGATCTGGGCCTGCTCCTCCAGGGCCTCGGGGACGGCCTTGACGAAGCCGCGCAGCATCCAGATCGCGAACGGCAGCGAGAACGCGATGTGCGGGAGGATCAGCGAGCCGAGGGTGTTGAGCTGGCCGGCGTCCCGCATGAGGAAGAACAGCGGGATGGTGAGGGCCTCGACCGGCACCATCTGGGCGACCAGGAACATGATCAGGAGGGTCGTCCGGAACTTGAAGCGGAACCGGGTGACGGCCGTCGCGGCGAGGAAGGCGATCAGCGCGGAGGCGAGGACGACCGTGCCCGCCACGATCAGCGAGTTGAGGAAGTAGCGCCCGAACTCCTGCTGTTCGAAGACGCGCCGGAAGGAGTCGAGCGACGGGGAGAGCGTCCACGGGCGGGGCTCGGTGGACTGGATCTCACCGGCCGGCTTGAAGGCCGAGAGCACCATCCAGTACAGCGGGAAGGCGACGGCGGCCGCGACGAGCAGGGTGACGGCCTCGGCGGCGAGGCGGCCGGGGCGGCGGATGCGGAGGGCGTTCGGAACGCTCACAGTTCTTCTCCCTGGCGTCGCAGCAGGCGCAGGTAGACCAGGGTCACGGCCAGCAGGATCAGCAGCATGACGACGCCGATCGCCGAGCCCAGGCTGTACTGGGACGAGGCGAAGGCCTTCTGGTAGGCGTACACGTTGAGGACGAGGTTCTGGCCGGCGATGCCGCCGCCGTTCGTCATCACGTAGATCTGGGTGAAGACCTTGAAGTCCCAGATGATCGACTGGATCGTGACGACGACCAGGATCGGCCGGAGCACCGGCGCCATGACCGAGCGCCAGATCCGCCACTGCGAGGCGCCGTCGAGGGCGGCGGCCTCCAGGACCTCGGACGGGATGGCCTTGATGCCGGCGTAGACGGTGACCATCACGAACGGGAAGGAGCACCAGACGACTTCGAGGAGGACGAGGGCGAAGGCGCTGTACCGCCCGTACGTCCAGGAGAAGTCGCCGAGCCCGAGCAGCTTGTTGACGGGGCCGAAGTCGGGGTCGAAGAGGAAGACCCAGACCGTGGAGCCGGTGATCGCGGGCGTGGCCCAGGCGCCGAGCGCGGCCATCATCAGGACGAACCGCGGCAGGGCGCGCACGCGCGTGAGGAGTACGGCGAGGGCGCAGCCGACGGCGAGCGTGGTGACGACGCAGGCGGCGGCGAAGAGGACGGTGGCGAGGAGGACCTGCCAGAACTGGGGGTCGGCGAAGAGGGTCGTGTAGTTGCCGAAGCCCTTGAAGGAGGTGGGTTCGCCGCCGCTTACCTGGGCCTGGGTGTACTCCAGGAAGGAGATCAGGCCGAGCTGGTAGACGGGGTAGACGAGGAGTCCGCCGAGGACGGCGAGGGCGGGCAGCAGGTACAGCCAGGGGGTCCAGGGGCGGTGGCCCCGGGGGCCGCCGCGCCGGGCCCGCCGGGCGGCGGCCGGGGGCGTGGTCGCACCCGGCCGCTTCCCGGTGGCGGTGGGCGGGGTGAGCTGGGTCGTCATGCGGTTCAGCCCGCCGGCGCGAAGGCCGCGTCCATCTTCTTCGCGGCGTCGTCGGCCGCCGCCTTGACGTCCTTACGGCCGCTGACGACCTCCTGGAACATCGTGGGCAGGACGAGGGAGGCGTCGATCTGGCCCCAGCCGGCGGATGCCGGGACGAACTTGGTGCCGGCGCCGAGGGTGTCGATGAAGGGCTTCACGAAGGGCTGCCGCTGGGCGGCGGCGGTCCGGACGTCGGTGAACGTGGGGAGGAAGCCCATCGCGTCGAAGAGCCTGCCCTGGGTCTCCTTGCCGGTGAGGGACTTGAGGAGGTCGACGGCGAGGCTGCGGTGGGAGCTGCTCTTGAGGACGCCGATGTTGTTGCCGCCGGCGAAGGCCGGGGCGATGGAGCCGGGGGTGGTGCCGGGCAGCGGGACGACGGCGTACTTGCCCTTGACGGTGCCGGCCTCGACGGCGGCGTGGCTGAAGTCGCCGCCGATGGCCATGGCGGCCTTGCCGGAGGCGAAGGCGGTGACGGTGGCGTTGCCGCCCATCTGGGCGCACTTGGCGGCGGGGCAGTTGTCGTCGCCGAAGAGCGAGGTGTAGGTGCTGATGCCCTTGAGCGCGGCCTCGCTGTTGACGGCGGCCTTGTACGCGTCGCCGTTCGCGGTGGCGAGTTCGCCGCCGGCGGCCCAGACGAAGGGCATGGCGCCGTAGGTGTACGCGCCGCCGACGGCGATGCCGTACAGCTCGGGCCTGGCCTTGCGGATCTTCTTGGCCGTGGAGACGAGTTCGGCCTGGGACTTGGGGGCGGTGAGGCCGAGGTCGCGGAACACGTCGGTGCGGTAGTAGAGGGCGCGGACGCCGACGAACAGCGGGGCTCCGTAGACCTTTCCGCCGACGGTGACGGACTGCTTGGCGGTGGGGTCGGTGTCCTTGGCCTCGTCCCAGGCGCCGAACTCGGCGCTGATGTCGGCGAGTCCGCCGTCCTTGACGTATCCGGCGGTGTCGGTGTTGCCGTACTCGATGAGGTCGGGTGCCGACTTGGGGTCGTTGAAGGCGGCCTTGACGCGCTGGGCGCGGGTCTCGACGGGGATGTACTCGACCTCGACCTTCGCGCCCTCGTGCTGCTTCTCGAAGGCGGCGACGGCCTGGGCGACGACCTGCTCCTTGGGCTTGTTGCTCACCTCCTGGAAGAGCCAGACCCGCAGGGTGCCGGTCTTCTCGTCCGTCGTGGCCTTGCCGTCGGACGTCTGGGGCGCGCACGCCGTGGCGGTCAGGCCGGCCAGCAGGAGCGCGGCGGCCGGGGCGGTGAGGCGGGCGGTGACGCGGGTTCCCCCTGCTCGGCCGGAGCCGAGGGCGCGGGGGAGGGCAGGAAACTTCATGACGGATCCCCTCCGGATGCGTGCGTTGCAACATGCGCAATGCGCGTTTCGTTCTGCACAACACGCGTGAGGTTAGGCGCGCCTCCGGGGACCCGACAAGAGGTCTCGACCACCTCAACCACTCCGTGACCGGCGGAAGCACCCTGCGCAACGGCTCCGGGCACCGGAAAACGAAACGGCCCCCGTCACCCGTACCGAAGTACGCGTGACGGGGGCCGCCCCCGACGTTCCGGGACGTCAGGACAGCTCTACTTGTCCTTGCCGCCCTTGTCCTTGTCGCCACCGCCGGCGCCCATGGAGTCGTAGATCTCCTTGCACATCGGACAGACCGGGTACTTCTTGGGGTCACGCCCCGGCACCCAGACCTTTCCGCACAGCGCCACGACGGGGGTGCCGTCGAGGGCGCTCGCCATGATCTTGTCCTTCTGGACGTAATGGGCGTAGCGCTCGTGGTCGCCGTCACCGTGGGACACCTGCGGCGTCGGCTCGACGAGGGTTCCCGTACCTGCCCCGCGCTCGGGCTCGAGAGTGCTCATAAGGGCCAAGGGTACTGAAAGCCGGGGCCCTCAGTTGAGGGAGGGATCGTCCGGGTACGTCGCGATCATCGCGAGGTCGCCGCGCTGTCTGCGGAGCACCTGCCGCCAGAGCGTCTCGGGCTGCGGCGAGGAGACGTCACCGGGCTCCGACTCGACCACGTACCAGGCCCCGTCGCCGAGCTCGGTCTCCAGCTGACCGGGGCCCCAGCCCGCGTACCCGGCGAAGATCCGCAGCGAGCCGAGGGCCGGTCCGAGCAGCTCGGGCGGGGTCTCCAGGTCGACCAGTCCGATCGCCCCGTACACCCGCCGCCAGCCGAGCGGCCCCTCGTCGCCGGGGATCACGGCGACGCCGAGCGCGGCGTCGAGGGAGACGGGGCCGCCCTGGAAGACCACCCCGGGTTCGCCGGCGAGTCCGGCCCAGGGGGCGAGGATGTCGCCGACGGTCACCGGAGTGGGCCGGTTGAGGACCACACCGAGCGAGCCCTCGTCGTCGTGGTCGAGCAGCAGCACCACCGCGCGGTCGAAATTCGGGTCCGCGAGGGCGGGGGTGGCGACGAGCAGCCGTCCTGTGAGCGAGGACACCTCGGTCATGCGAGACATGATCCCGCATCTTCCGGCTTCGCGGGCGGTCTCGGGGGTACCGAGGGACCCGATGTCCGGAACTCGCCGACCGCCGCAGTTCAGAGGGGACGGGGCGGGCCCGTGACGGCGCCCGGGCGGCGGAAGCGGACGGTGACGCTCCGCAAGATCACGGGAACAGAGGGTGTTGTGCCGAATTCATTACATCTGACAGGGCACCCGGAGCACCCAAGAGGGGTCTCCTGGACCCTTACCCTTTTCACTGGCCACCCGACCGCACCCACTCCGGAACGCGAGATTCATGACCGGCACAGACAGCCATGATGTACTCCTCGTCCACGGCGGAACCCCGCTGGAGGGAGAGATCCGCGTCCGCGGCGCGAAGAATCTCGTGCCCAAGGCGATGGTCGCCGCCCTGCTCGGCAGCGGCCCGAGCCGCCTGCGCAACGTGCCCGACATCCGTGACGTCCGCGTGGTCCGCGGACTGCTCCAGCTGCACGGAGTGACGGTCCGTCCGGGCGAGGAGCCCGGCGAGCTCGTCCTCGACCCGACGCACGTCGAGTCGGCGAACGTCGCCGACATCGATGCCCACGCCGGCTCGTCGCGCATCCCGATCCTCTTCTGCGGCCCGCTGCTGCACCGCCTCGGCCACGCCTTCATCCCCGGCCTCGGCGGCTGCGACATCGGCGGCCGGCCCATCGACTTCCACTTCGACGTGCTGCGCCAGTTCGGCGCCACCATCGAGAAGCGGGACGACGGGCAGTACCTGGAGGCCCCGCAGCGTCTTCGCGGTTGCAAGATCCGGCTGCCGTACCCCTCGGTCGGTTCGACCGAGCAGGTGCTCCTGACGGCGGTGCTCGCCGAGGGTGTCACCGAGCTGTCGAACGCCGCCGTGGAGCCCGAGATCGAGGACCTCATCTGCGTGCTGCAGAAGATGGGCGCGATCATCTCCATGGACACCGACCGGACCATCCGGATCACCGGTGTCGACCGCCTCGACGGCTACACCCACCGGGCGCTCCCGGACCGCCTGGAGGCGGCCTCCTGGGCGTCCGCGGCGCTCGCGACCGAGGGCAACATCTACGTGCGCGGCGCCCAGCAACGCTCGATGATGACCTTCCTCAACACCTACCGGAAGGTGGGTGGCGCCTTCGAGATCGACGACGAGGGCATCCGCTTCTGGCACCCGGGCGGCTCGCTCAACGCGATCCACCTGGAGACGGACGTGCACCCCGGCTTCCAGACGGACTGGCAGCAGCCGCTGGTCGTGGCCCTGACGCAGGCCTCCGGCCTCTCCATCGTCCACGAGACGGTCTACGAGTCCCGGCTGGGCTTCACCTCCGCGCTCAACCAGATGGGCGCGCACATCCAGCTGTACCGCGAGTGCCTCGGCGGCTCCGACTGCCGCTTCGGCCAGCGCAACTTCCTGCACTCGGCCGTCGTGTCCGGCCCGACGAAGCTCCAGGGCGCCGACCTGGTCATCCCCGACCTGCGCGGCGGCTTCTCGTACCTGATCGCGGCGCTCGCGGCGCAGGGCACCTCCCGGGTGCACGGCATCGAGCTGATCAACCGCGGTTACGAGAACTTCATGGAGAAGCTCGTCGAGCTCGGCGCCAAGGTCGAGCTGCCGGGCAGCGCGCTGGTCTGACCGGGCGCAGGCGTACGTCCGGCCGGGTGTACGCGTACGGGCCGGCCCGACGTACGCGTACGGGCCGGCCGCGGGCGCCTTCGACCGGCCCGTGCGCGTACGGGGACCGCTCCCCGCGCGCGTGCACCGGCCTCCGACCGCGTCAGCGGGCCTCTGAAGGGCAAACGAAAGGGCGGCCACCCCCTGACAGGGTGGCCGCCCTTTCTGTGCCTCCAGGCTGCCTTACGCGGCCTTGTCGGCCTTACTTGCCCTTGGCGGCTTCCTTGAGCTTCGAGCCCGCGGAGACCTTCACGCTGTAGCCGGCCGGGATGTTGATCGGGTCGCCGGTCTGCGGGTTACGAGCGGTGCGAGCGGCACGGTGGGTGCGCTCGAAGGTCAGGAAGCCGGGGATGGTGACCTTCTCGTCGCCCTTGGCGACGACCTCACCGACGGTCTCGGCGAGAGCGGCCAGCACGGCGTCAGCGTCCTTGCGGGTCACCTCGGCGCGGTCGGCCAGGGCGGCCACCAGCTCACTGCGGTTCATGTTGTTACTCCCGTGTTCTTCTTGCCTGTGAGGCGTGCCACGCGGCGGAAGCCGCGTGATTGGGTACAGCGAAGCCGATGCTGCCAGGGCCTTCGGACAGTCCCCGGACCCGGGTCTAATGACAGACCCTCGCGCCCAAACACGCATCCTGCCCCCACCAGCGGCGGGAACGCCAATCCGGCACCCCCTGGGGTCACACGAAAAGCGCCAGATCCCCGTGGTGGTGACGTTCTGTCGACTCCGCGAAAACCATGCGGAGCCGAAAAGCCACCCTAAAGGCGGGTTTACGACTCCGCGAATCGCGACGCGCCGTCAGCGCCCGGTCGCCGCCGGGCTTCCGGCCGCCGCCTTGGCCGCGTTGCGCACGGCTCCGGCGACCGCGCCCGCGACCTTGTCGTTGAAGACCGACGGGATGATGTAGTTCGGGTTCAGCTCGTCCTCGGTGACGACGCCGGCCAGGGCCGTGGCGGCCGCCAGCATCATCTCCGTGTTGACGGTACGGGACTGGGCGTCGAGGAGACCGCGGAAGACACCCGGGAAGACCAGCACGTTGTTGATCTGGTTCGGGAAGTCCGAGCGGCCGGTGGCGACGACGGCGGCCGTCTGGCGCGCGACGGCCGGATCGACCTCCGGGTCGGGGTTCGCGAGCGCGAAGACGATCGCGCCCTCTGCCATCGCGGCGACGTCGTCCGCGCCCAGCAGGTTGGGGGCCGAGACGCCGATGAAGACGTCCGCGCCGACCACGGCCTGCTTGAGGGTGCCGGTGACGCCCTCGGGGTTGGTGTTGTCGGCGATCCAGCGCAGCGGGGTGCCGGGCGCGGCGTCGACCAGGTCCTCGCGGCCCGCGTGCACCACACCGTGGATGTCGGCGACGACGGCGTGCTTGACGCCCGCGGCGATGAGCAGCTTGAGGATGGCCGTACCGGCGGCGCCCGCACCGGACATGACGACCCGTACGTCGCCGATGCCCTTGTTGACCACGCGGAGCGCGTTGGTCAGGGCGGCGAGGACGACGATGGCGGTGCCGTGCTGGTCGTCGTGGAAGACGGGGATGTCGAGGGCCTCGCGCAGCCGGGCCTCGATCTCGAAGCAGCGGGGCGCGGAGATGTCCTCCAAATTGATGCCCGCGAAGCCGGGGGCGATCGCCTTGACGATGGAGACGATCTCGTCGGTGTCCTGGGTGTCGAGGCAGATCGGCCAGGCGTCGATGTCGGCGAAGCGCTTGAACAGGGCCGCCTTGCCCTCCATGACCGGCATGGCGGCCATCGGGCCGATGTTGCCGAGGCCGAGGACGGCGGAGCCGTCGGTGACGACGGCGACGGTGTTGCGCTTGATGGTGAGGCGGCGGGCGTCCTCGGGGTTCTCGGCGATGGCCATGCACACGCGGGCGACGCCCGGGGTGTAGATCATGGAGAGGTCGTCACGGTTGCGGATGGGGTGCTTGGCCGCCATCTCGATCTTGCCGCCGAGGTGCATCAGGAACGTACGGTCGGAGACCTTGCCCAGGACGACGCCCTCGATGGTGCGCAGCTGGGCGACGATCTCGTCGGCGTGCGCCGTGGACGTCGCGGCGATCGTGACGTCGATGCGGAGCTTCTCGTGGCCGGAGGCGGTCACGTCGAGGCCGGTGACGGATCCGCCGTGGGACTCCACCGCCGTGGTGAGCTGGGAGACCGCGGTTCCGCTCGCGGGAACCTCCAGCCGGACCGTCATCGAGTACGAGACGCTGGGCGCCGTTGCCATGGCCGAGTTCCTCTGCTTTCCCTGAGCTTCGTTGCTACGCCGCCCCGGCTGGTTGCCCGGCGGCGCCCTCCGATGGTCGCACCTACCTGCCGGTAGCAGGTAATGCGGTCATTTTGTTTTCGGAAAGTAGTTTCCACCATACGAGAAGTACGGAGGAAACAGAAGAGGCCCCCGTCACCAGGGGTGACGAGGGCCTCAACTTCGTACATACGTCTAAGTGGCACCGACCCGCCATGCTCGCCTCGCGGCAAGTGGTCCCTCTGAGGGACGAAGGTTGGGCCCGGGGGCTTGGATCGAGCCGGTGCCACGACAAGGCTAACAAACCACCCTGGTCGGTGATTCCAGCGCCACAGGTTGACCTGAAATCGGTGTCCCGGGCTCCGGCGGCCCAGCCCCCCGACGGGTCCGGCCCAGCCTCCCGCCGGGTCCGGATCAGTCCCTCAGCAGGTCCGGGACCCCCGCCTCGTCCGGCATGTCGGCCGCCGCCGCGACCACCGTGAGCTGCTGCGTCGCCCGGGTGAGAGCCACGTAGAGGACCCGCAGGCCGGCCGGGGACTCGTCCGCGATCTCCGCGGGCGAGACCACGACCGTGGCGTCGTACTCCAGGCCCTTCGCCTCCAGGGAGCCCAGCGCCACCACCCGGTCGCCCAGCTCGGCCAGCCAGCGGGCCGCCTCCTGACGCCGGTTCATGGCCACGACGACACCGACGGTGCCCTCGACCCGCTCCAGGAGCAGCCGCGCCTCGGACCGAACAGTTTCAGCCAGATCAGGCTTGCCTTCGACCTCCCGAACCGGGACGAACCGGGGCTCGACGCCGGTCGAGCGGACCGCGCGGGGCGACTCCTTGCCCGGCATGGCCAGCGCCAGCACCTTGGCCGCGAGCTCGGCGATCTCGGCCGGGTTCCGGTAGTTCACGGTCAGCTCGAAGCGGCGCCGCGGCCGGGACCCGAGGGCCTCGTCCCGGGCCGCCGCGGCCTCGTCCGGGTCCGACCAGGAGGACTGCGCCGGGTCGCCGACGACCGTCCAGGTGGCGTGCCGGCCGCGCCGCCCGACCATCCGCCACTGCATCGGCGTGAGGTCCTGCGCCTCGTCGACGATCACGTGCGCGTACTCGGTGCGCTCCGCGGCGAGCCGCTCGGCGCGCTCGCGCTGCGTCTCCTCCCGCACCGGCATGAGCTCCTCCAGGCCCGTGAGCTGGTCGAGCGGGTCGTACTCGCGCTTCTTCCGGGGCCGCGCCGGGGTCCCCACCAGGGTGTGCAGCTCGTCGAGGAGCGCCACGTCGTGGACGGACAGCTCCCTGCGGCGCAGCGAACGGGCGAGCCGGCGCACCTCCCCCGGGTTGAGGATGCGGCGGGCCCAGCGGCCGAGCCGGCGCTCGTCGGACATCGCGTCGAGGACCCGGCGCGGGGTGAGCTCGGGCCACCAGGCGTCGAGGAACCCGAGGAAGGAGTCCTCCGTCGACACGTCCTCGTCGAACGAGGAGCGCAGTTCGGCGGCGAGCTCGGGGTCGCTGTGCCGGCCGACCGCGCCCGACTTGGCGTACAGCGCGTCCAGGAGCAGCCGACGGGCGCGCGGGCGCAGCAGGTTGACGGGTGCGGTGCCGCCGAGGACGTTGTGCCGGATGCGCCGCAGTTCGTCGGCCTCCAGCTCCAGACGGCGGCCGAAGGCGACGACCCGCAGCCGCGTCGGCGTGCCCGCCGGGACGGGGGCGTCCTCCTCCCCCAGCTCGGGCTGGGTCCTGGGCGGCGGGGTCTCCAGGGCGCCGCGGGCGGCCTTGCGGAGCACGTGCAGCATCCGGGAGGAGCCCTTGATCCGGGCGACGGCCGGGTCGTCGTAGGCGGTGGCCTCGGCACCGTCGACGAGGCTGCCGACCGCGCGGATGGCGACCTGCCCCTCCTCGCCCAGGGAGGGCAGGACGCCCTCGGTGTACGAGACGAGGAGCGGGGTCGGCGAGACGATCAGGATGCCGCCCGCGTACCTCCTGCGGTCCTGGTAGAGCAGGTAGGCGGCCCGGTGCAGGGCCACGGCGGTCTTGCCGGTGCCCGGCCCGCCCTCGACGTACGTGACCGACGCGGCGGGCGCGCGGATGACGAGGTCCTGCTCGGCCTGGATGGAGGACACGATGTCCCGCATCGTGTGGCTGCGGGCCTGCCCGAGGGCGGCCATCAGGGCGCCGTCGCCGATGACGGGCAGCTCGCGCCCCTCCAGGGTGGCCCGGAGCTCGGGACGCATCAGGTCGTCCTCGACACCGAGGACCTTGCGGCCCTTGGAGCGGATGACCCTGCGCCGTACGACCCGGCCCGGATCGACCGGCGTGGACCCGTAGAAGGGCGCGGCGGCGGGTGCGCGCCAGTCGATGACCAGCGGCGCGTAGTCGGAATCCAGGACGCCGATCCGGCCGATGTGCAGCGTCTCGCCGATCTCGGCGGTGCTGTCGGGCCGCACGGCGTCCTCGGCGGGCTCGACGGAGGTGTACGCCCCGTCCGGGCCCTTCTTCCCGTCCTTCCCCTCCAGCAGGTCGATCCGGCCGAAGAGGAAGTCCTCGAACTCGTTGTTGAGCCGGTTGAGGTGGATGCCGGCCCGGAAGACCTGGGCGTCGCGCTCGGCGAGCGCGCCGGGCGTGCCGACCTGGCCCCGCTGGGCGGCGTCGTTCATCAGGAACTCCGCCTCGTGGATCTTCTCCTCCAGTCGGCGGTAGACGTGATCCAGATGTTCCTGCTCGACACCGATCTCACGGTCTCTGACCGTGTCCACGGCTTCCTGCGCGGCCACCTAAGGCCCCCTTCTGACGTGCACTGGGCAGCCGTCGAGCGTACGCCACCGGCCCCCACTGTGTCAGGCGAGACCCCCGAACCGGGTCGCGTTCCTCCGCCCCCCTCAGCCGTCCTCCGTCCCCCTCAGTCGCCGTACTTGGCGTCCGCCGCCGGGTCCAGCGCCAACCGGTACCCCCGCTTCACCACCGTCTGGATCAGCTTCGGCGTGCCCAGGGCGGCCCGCAGCCGCGCCATCGCCGTCTCCACCGCGTGCTCGTCCCGCCCCGCGCCCGGCAGCGCGCGCAGCAGGTCCGCGCGGGAGACGACCCAGCCGGGGCGGCGGGCGAGGAGTCCGAGGAGGGCCATTCCGGCGGGCGGGACGGGCCGGAGGAGGCCGTCGACGAGGACGGCGTGCCCGCGGACCTCCACCCGGTGGCCGGCCACGGGCAGGACCCGTGAGCGGGCCGGCAGCTCCGTGCAGAGCAGCTGGACGAGCGGCCCGAGCCGGAACCGCTCCGGCGCGTACGTGTCGATGCCCTCCGCCTGGAGCGGGAGCGCCGTCACGGGCCCCACACACACCGCGAGGACGTCGTGCCGGAGCGCGGCGACGAGTGCGGCCCGTACGCCCCTCTCCGCCGCCCGCGACAGCAGCGACGCCGCGGCGGGCGCGCTGGTGAAGGTGACCGCGTCCAGGCTTCCGGACAGGACGGCGTCGAGGAGCCGGTCGAGCGGCCCGATGTCCTCCGGCGGCATCCAGCGGTAGACGGGGACGCCGACGACCTCCGCGCCGCCGGCCGTGAGCGCCTCCACGAAGCCGGGGAGCGGCTCCCCGTGCAGCTGGAGCGCGATCCGCCGGCCCGCGACGCCCTCGCCGAGGAGCCGGTCGAGGACCTCGGCCATGGACTCCGAGCCGGGCGACCAGGACTCGGTGAGTCCGGCGGCCCGTACGGCTCCCTTGACCTTGGGTCCCCGGGCGAGCAGCTCGACGTCCCGCAGGACGGCGAGGAGTTCCTCCCCGCATCCCCAGCCCTCCGCCGCCTCGACCCAGCCCCGGAAGCCGATCGCCGTGGTGGCGACGACGACGTCCGGGGCGTGGCCGATGAGTTCCTTGGTGGCGGCGAGGAGTTCGGTGTCGTCCGCGAGGGGGACGATCCGCAGGGCGGGTCCGTGGACGACGGCCGCGCCCCGCCGGCGCAGCAGCGCGATGAGCTCGTCCGCGCGCCGCGCCGCGGTGACGCCGACCGTGAAGCCGGCGAGGGGCCCGGCCGGGCCGTGTTCTTGCTGCTCGTCCATGGGGTCAGAGCCTGACGGGGACGCGTGACGGTCTCGGTTCGCCCGTATTTCCTGATCGTTACGGTCCGCGCCGGGCATCGGGCGTCACACCTTCGCGTAGCCGGGCCGGGGCTCCGGCTCGGCGACGCCCCCGGCGCCCTCCGGGCCCGTGGCGGCGGCCGTCGCGGCGGCCGTGGCGGGGACCGCGGCCGGAGCGCGAAGGTATACCGCCCAGGTGACGGCCATGCAGGCCCCGTAGAAGGCCAGGAAGGCGACGAAGGCCGCCGTGCCGGTGCCGGAGGTCTGGAAGGACTGGCGGAAGGCGAGGTTGATGCCGAGGCCGCCGAGCGCGCCGACCGCTCCGATGAGGCCCATCGCCGCGCCGGAGAGCCGCCGCCCGTAGGCCTCCGCGGTCTCTCCGGCGAGGCCCTTGCGGTGCCCCTGGGCGAGGAAGATCGCCGGGATCATCTTGTACGTGGAGCCGTTGCCGAGGCCGCTGAGGACGAAGAGGCCGATGAAGCCGACGAGGAAGACGGTGAGGGACTCGGCCACCGAGGCGTAGATGACCACTCCGGTCGCGAGGGCCATCGCGGCGAAGGTCCCGAGGGTGATGCGGGCACCGCCGTGCCGGTCGGCGAGGGAGCCGCCGATGGGCCGGATGAGCGAGCCGAGCAGCGGGCCGATGAAGGTGAGCGAGGCGGCCTGGAGCGGGGTGCGGCCGAACTGGGTCTGGAGGACCAGGCCGAAGGCGAAGCTGTAGCCGATGAAGGAGCCGAAGGTGCCGATGTACAGGAAGGCCATGATCCAGGTGTGCCGGGCCCGGACGGCCTCCTTCGCGGCGCCGGTGTCGTTCCTGACGGGGGCGAGGTTGTCCATGAAGAGCGCGGCGCAGACGGCGGCGACGACGATCAGCGGCAGGTAGACGCCGAGCACGATCCTCGGGTGCATCGCGCCCGCCGTGCCGATGACGAGGAGGCCGACGAGCTGGACGACGGGGACGCCGATGTTGCCGCCGCCCGCGTTGAGCCCGAGCGCCCAGCCCTTCTTCCGCAGCGGGAAGAAGGCGTTGATGTTGGTCATCGAGGAGGCGAAGTTGCCGCCGCCGACGCCGGTGAGCGCCGCCACCAGGACGAAAGTGGTGTACGAGGTCCCGGGCTCCATCACCGCGAAGGCGAAGCCGGTGGGCAGCAGGAGCAGCAGGGCGCTGAACACCGTCCAGTTGCGGCCGCCGAAGCGGGCGACGGCGAAGGTGTACGGGATGCGGATCAGCGCGCCGACGAAGGTCGCGGTCCCGATCAGGAAGAACTTGCCGGCCGGGTCGACCCCGTACTGCGGCCCCATGAAGAGCACCATGACCGACCACAGGCTCCAGACGGAGAAGCCGATGTGCTCGGAGAGGACGGAGTAGAGCAGGTTCCGCCGCGCGATCCGCTCCCCCTTCTCGCGCCAGAAGGTCTCGTCCTCCGGCTCCCACTGCTCGATCCACCGGCCGCCCATGTCGTACCTCCGCGGGTGTCGGGTCCTGGGGCGTCCACCGCCCCGGTCCATCTGCCCCCGAGGCTAGGGAGGCCGCGTTTCGGCCCGGTGCCGGGAGGTGTCGGCAGCGGAACCTTGCTCTCACCCGGAGCGCGGAGCCCCTGTGAGCGCGCCCTCAGGCGCCCCCGGCAGCCCCGGCTCCCCCTCAGGCGCCCGGCAGCCCCGGCTCCCCCTCCGGCAGCCAGGACCCGGCCGGGCGGACGTGCCAGCCCTCCCTGGCGCCCATCTCGGCGGCCGCGGTCCGCAGCGCGTCCAGACCGGGATGCCGCAGCCCCTTGCGCCACACCAGGCTCACGGGCGACAGGGGTACGGGGTCGACGAGCGGCCGCAGCACACAGCCCGGCATGGGCGGGAAGTCGACGACGGCGAGCACCGGGTTGCGGTGCTTGGCCATGATGCGGCGGAACTCCTCCTTGCCGACGGCGAGCGGCGCGGGCGGGGCGATCTCGATGCCGCGCCCGGCGAAGAGCCGGGCGGCGAGGTCGGTCCACTCGGGCGTGCGGTCGTTCCCGGCGCCCGCGTAGATCCGCTCCCCGGCGAGTGCGGCGAGCGGCACCTCGGGCAGGCCGGCCAGCGGATGGTCGTCGGGGAGGATCACGGCCATCCGCTCGTACCGCACGAACTGGGAGTCGAGCCGGGCCCGCAGCCCGGCGTCGAGCCCGCCGTACCGGCCGAAGGAGGTGTCGAGCCGCCCGGCGAGCATCTCCCGTACGGCTCCGGTGAGTCCGCTCTCGTAGCGGGCCATCAGCTCGTGGTCCGGGGCGAGTTCACGGGCCCGGCGCAGCACGCTCTCGGGGGCGAGGTCGGGGCTGTTGAGGTCGACGAGGAGCGGCCGGGGCGCGGCCCGGAAGGCCTCGGCCAGCTCGTCGTGCGCGGCCAACACCCGGAGTGCGTAAGGGAGGAGGCGTTCGCCGTCCGGCGTGAGGGAGACCTGCCGGGTGGTCCGTACGAAGAGCTCGGCGCCCAGCTCGCGCTCCAGGCGCCGGATGTCGCGGCTGAGGGCCTGCTGGGCGACGTAGAGGCGGGCGGCGGCGCGGGTGAAGTGCAGCTCCTCGGCGACGGCGGCGAAGGCGCGCAGCAGACGGGGGTCGACGTCCCGCGGCACGACGGGCGGCGGCACGACGGACGCAGGCACGGCGGTCACCGGCGCGGCGGGCGGCGGCACGGGGGAAGGCACCGGAGAGGGCATCGCCGCATTTAACAACACAGCTGCGTGAATGGCCACCGAACAGGTGTTGGACCCGTCCGGCCTCCTCCCGCGAGCCTTGATCCATGCCGCAACCGGACCTCACCCTGACCCCGGCGGGCCCGGCCCTCGCCCCCCGCTACGACGACCGGCGCACCGCCGCCCCCAGCCACCCCACGCGCCCCACGCTCCCCACCCGCACGTCCGCCCCCGCTCCCGCTCCCACCCCCCGCAGCGGCTACCTCCGCCTCTTCGCCGTCCCCGGCGCCCGCGGCTTCATCGTCGGCAATCTGATCGCCCGGCTGCCCATGGGCATGTTCGGCGTCAGTGCGGTGATCATGATCGCCGCGGCCTACGACTCGTACGCCCTGGCGGGCGGCGTGACCGCCACCGGCATGGCCGCCGGGGCCCTCACCGCCCCGTGGATCGCCCGGCTCGTCGACCGGTACGGCCAGGCGCGGATCGCGGTCCCCGCCACCGCCTACGCCGTCCTCGGCCATCTGGTGCTGCTGCTCTGCGTCCATGAGAAGGCGCCCGCCTGGGCCCTGTTCGCCACCGCCGCGCTCACCGCCACCTCGCCCAACACGGGCGGCATGTCCCGGGCCCGCTGGGCCCATCTCCTCCGGGGCGACCGGGACGCCCTGCACACCGCCAACGCCTTCGAACAGGCCACCGACGAGCTCTGCTTCATGCTCGGCCCGGTCGTGGCCGCGCTCCTCTGCTCCACGCTCTTCCCCGAGGCCGGCACCCTCGTCGGCGCCGCCCTGTTCCTCACCGGCGTCCTGGTCTTCGCCGCCCAGCGCTCCACCGAGCCGCCGGTCTCCCCCCGTACCGCCGCGGGCTCCCCGCTGCGGGTCCCCGGCATGGCCCCGCTCCTGGCGGTCTTCCTCGCCACCGGCGCGGTCTTCGGCTCCATGGAGGTGGTGACCGTGGCGTTCGTGGACGGCCCCGTGGCCGGTCCGGTGCTGGCCCTCCAGGCCGCGGGCTCCTGTGCGGCGGGCCTCCTCTACGGCCGCGCCCGCCGCACCGTCCGGCTCCGCACCTGCCTGGCCGCGATGGCCGTCCTGATGACGATGCCGCTGCTCGCCGCCTCGACCGGCTCGCTGCTCGCCCTCGCCGCCGGACTCCTCGTGGCGGGCATGGCGACGGCTCCGACGATGGTGACGGGCATGGGCCTGGTGCAGCGCCTGACCCCGGCGTGCCAGCTCAACGAGGGCATGACGCTGGCCGTGACCGCCCTGCTCGGCGGCATCGCGGCCGGCTCCGCGACCGGCGGCTGGGCCGCCGACCACGCCCCGTTCGCCTCCTTCGGATTCCTGGTCCCGGCCACCGCGGCCGCCGCGGCGCTGGTGCTCTGCGCGGCGACCAGGGTCGGCGGCCGGGCATGACGAAGGCCCGGCAGTCTGCTGACTGCCGGGCCTTCGCCCACATGGGATGAGGTGTCCGAGAGGGCTGGCCTCCCGGACGCTCGGTGGAGATGGCGGGAATCGAACCCGCGTCCAACGGTACGGAAACAGGGCTTCTCCGTGCGCAGTCCGCTACGAGTTTCTCAGCCCCGGAGATCACACGGACAAGTCTCCGACGGGCTCAGTCACTGTTTGATTTCCCTCTCACCCCCGTGACCGGGGTGAGAGGTTTAGATCCCTAAATGACGCCAGGATCCGGGTCGGGACCACCCCCGGGCTGACGCTCCTCACAGAGGCTTCTTGTCGTTACCTAAAATTAGGCAGCGAGGGCGAAGCGGGAGTTATCGCTCTTGGAGTTGGCGATTATTGGTTGCGACATATGGTTAACGAGATCATTGCCGCTTCCTCGACACGCTTCCCCTGCATCGGTATCCGCTGTCGAAACCGATCATCCCCATGTTCATTTTTCAAAGTGCGCACCCTTGCGGGGTGTGCACGGCCCATCGTACGTGACCGACGGGCGCTGTCGCCAGCGTATTACCCGCGGCCGCGCCGGGCCGCCGGGCGGCGGCGCGGGGCTACGGGATCTGCGCCGCCCGCTGCTTGCGCTTGGCCGCCGCGATGGCCCGGTTGGTCTCGCGGGTGTCCTGCTTCTCGCGCAGGGTCTGGCGCTTGTCGAACTCCTTCTTGCCCTTGGCGAGCGCGATCTCGACCTTGACCCGGCCGTTCAGGAAGTACAGCGCGAGGGGCACGATCGTGTGACCCGTCTCCTGCGACTTCGCCTCCAGCTTGTCGATCTCCTCGCGGTGCAGCAGCAGCTTCCGCTTCCGCTTCGCCGAGTGGTTGGTCCAGCTGCCCTGCATGTACTCGGGCACATGGATGTTGTGCAGCCACGCCTCGTGCCGGTCGATCTGCACGAAGCCGTCGACCAGCGAGGCGCGGCCCATCCGCAGCGACTTCACCTCGGTGCCCATGAGCACCAGTCCGCACTCGTAGGTGTCGACGATGTGGTAGTCGTGGCGCGCCTTCTTGTTCTGCGCGATGATCTTGCGCTCGGGCGCCTTGTCCTGGTTCTTCTTCGCAGGCTTGCCCTGCACGTTCACGAGTCCCTTTGCCATAGTGCGGTCATTTTCGCACTACGAGCCCCCTCCGAGGCCACTCAATACCGTCTTCGCCCGTTCCTCCGCCCGTTCCCCGGCGGTCAGGTCGGGCGTGATGCCCCGGCCGTCGACGGCGTGACCGGCCGGAGTGCGGTAGTGGCCGACGGTCAGCTCGGCGACGGAGCCGTCCGGCAGGGCGCTCGGCATCTGGACCGAGCCCTTGCCGAAGGTGCGCGAGCCGACGGTGACGGCCCTGCCGCGGTCCTGGAGGGCGCCGGTGAGCAGCTCGGCCGCGCTCATGGTGCCGCCGTCGATCAGCGCCACCAGGGGCCTGGCGGTGTCGCCGCCGCCCTCCGCGTACACGGCGCGCTGCTCGCCCTTCACGTCGTACGTGGCGACGAGACCGCCGTCGAGGAAGGCGGAGGCGGCCACCGCGGCCTCGGCGACCAGGCCGCCGGAGTTGCCCCGCAGGTCCAGGAGGACGCCGGCGCCGGCCGGGGCGGCCCGTACCGCGTCCCGCACGCGCGTGCCCGCGCCCTTCGTGAAGGCGGCGACCCTGATCATCAGGGTCCCGTCGCCGAGGCGGCGGACGGTGACCGGGTCCGTGGCGAGCCTGGCCCGGTGCAGGGTCCGGGTCCAGGCCGCGCGGCCGCGCTCGACCCGGAGGGCGACGGTGGAGCCGGGTACGCCGTCGCCGCGCAGGAGGGCGACGACCTCGGAGACGGAGAGCCCGGCGACCGGGCGGCCGTCGACGGAGACGAGCCGGTCGTCCGCGCGGATCCCGGCCCGCTCGGCGGGGCCGCCGGGCTGCACCCGGGTCACCCGGACGCCGCTCTCGCCGACCCGGCCCGCGGAGAGCCCCACGCCGGTGTAGGCGCCGTCAAGGGCCTGCTCGAACTCGGCGTACTCCCTCTTGTCGTACACCGCGCCCCAGCGGTCACCGCTGCGGCTGACGAACTCCTCGGCCGCCTGCTTGCCCGACTTGCCGTCCGCCATGGCATCGGCCGCGGCCCGGTTCAGGGCGGCGCTGTCGACCGTCCCGGAACTCCGCGCAGCCTCCCCCGCGCGCAGGGTCGCCCCCGTGCGTCCGGCGGATTCCTGCCGGGGCAGCGAGCCGGTGGCGGCGGCGGTGGCCAGGACCCCGGTGAAGACCAACGTCAGAACGGCCCCACGGAGCACTCCGCGGGGCCGGATACAGAGGTGGTCGGTGCCGGCCGGCATGCCGCCCACTCTAGGACAAGGCAAGGGCGCCGCACGGGCTTTGCCCGTACGACGCCCTTCACCGACAGTGGTGTCTTCTCACACCTTCAGGTACTTGCGCAGCGCGATGAAAGCGGCAATAGCGGGCATCAGCAGCCCGATCGCGATCACCAGCGGGAGCTTGGCGAGGACGGCGTCCCAGCCGATGAAGTTGACGAGCTGCATCTTCTCCGCGAGCGCGATGCCGTGGTCGATGAGGAAGTACCGGCCGACGAGCAGCAGCACACAGGCGACCGCGCCACCGAGGAGGCCGGCGAACGCCGCCTCCATGATGAACGGCATCTGGATGTAGAAGCTGGACGCGCCGACGAGCCGCATGATCCCGGTCTCGCGGCGGCGGCTGAAGGCCGAGACGCGGACCGTGTTGACGATCAGCATCAGCGCGATGACCAGCATCAGCCCCATGACGCCGAGGGCGGCGATGTTCATGCCGTTCATCAGGTCGAAGAGGTTCTGCAGGATGCCCCGCTGGTCCGCGACCGACTCGACGCCGTCGCGGCCGGCGAAGGCGGTGGCGACCACCTTGTACTTCTCCGGGTCCTTGAGCTTGACCCGGAACGACTCCTGCATCTGGTCCGGCGTCACGACGGAGGCGATGGCGGTGTCGCCGTACTGCTCCTTGTACCGCTTGAACGCCTCGTCCGCCGTCTCGTGCATGACGGTGTCGACGATGGCCATGTCCTTCAGATCGGCCTCGATCTGCTCCTTCTGCTGCGCGGTGACCGCGCCCTTGGCGCACTTGGCCGCCGAGGCCGCGTCCGCCTTGTTGCAGAGGAAGATGGAGACGTTGACCTTGTCGTACCAGTAGTCCTTCATCGTGCTGACCTGCTCACGCATGAGCAGCGCACCGCCGAACAGGGCGAGCGAGAGGGCCACGGAGACGATGACGGCGAACGTCATCGTGAGATTGCGCCGGAGACCGACGCCGATCTCGGAGAGCACGAACTGAGCGCGCATGGTGTGTTGAGTCCCCTACCTGCTCAGTGCTGGTAACCGTAGACGCCGCGGGCCTGGTCGCGGACGAGGCGGCCCTTCTCCAGCTCGATGACGCGCTTGCGCATCTGGTCGACGATGTTCTGGTCGTGGGTCGCCATGACGACGGTGGTCCCTGTCCTGTTGATGCGGTCGAGCA
This sequence comes from Streptomyces sp. CB02009, assembly GCF_001905825.1. GTDB lineage: Bacteria > Actinomycetota > Actinomycetes > Streptomycetales > Streptomycetaceae > Streptomyces. The sequence continues at coordinate 42,499 of NZ_LIVV01000007.1, read as the reverse complement.
GCTTCATGATGCCGACCGAGGTCTGCGGGTCGAGGTTGCCGGTGGGCTCGTCGGCGATCAGCAGCATCGGGCGGTTGACGAAGGCCCGGGCGATGGCGACGCGCTGCTGCTCACCACCGGAGAGCTCGCCCGGCATCCGGTCCTCCTTGCCGCCGAGACCGACGAGGTCGAGCACCTGCGGCACGGCCTTGCGGATCTCGCCGCGCGGCTTGCCGATGACCTCCTGGGCGAAGGCCACGTTCTCGGCGACGGTCTTGTTGGGAAGGAGGCGGAAGTCCTGGAAGACGGTGCCGAGCTGACGCCGCATGTGCGGCACCTTCCAGTTGGAGAGCCGGGCCAGGTCCTTGCCGAGGACGTGCACCTGGCCTTGGCTGGCGCGCTCCTCACGGAGGAGCAGCCGCAGGAAAGTCGACTTTCCGGAGCCGGACGAACCGACGAGGAAGACGAACTCCCCCTTCTCGATCTCCAGGGATACATCCCGGAGCGCGGGGCGGTTCTGCTTCGGATAGGACTTGGAGACGTTGTCGAATCGGATCACGGATGCACCACGGTCGGCCGGGAGTAGGTGTGCGTGACCTTACGCGACCGGGGAAGACCCGCGCAGTCGCGGTTCCGGCTTGCGCTGTTTATCCTTTTCGCCCTCGCGGACGAAACGGTCGCGATCCGGTGGGGCGCGCCGAAACGCCGTCGAGCTGGCACAGTGGTAGGGGGAACGTCCGGACCCCGTCGGACGTTGTCCTGGTGTGAAACCCAGTGCGGGAGGAGGAGAGCGCATGACCTACGACCGACTGGTGTGCGCCAACTGCGCGGCCCCGGTCGCCGAGGGCCGCTGCCCCGTCTGCCGCGCGAACCGGGAGCGACTGACCCCTCAGAACGGTCTCTCGCCCGCGATGCTGCTGACGCTGGCGATCGCCCTGCTGGCCGCGATCGCCCTGCTCGCGGCGGTCCGTACGGTCTAGCGGGACCGCACGGCGTCCACACGAGCCGGAGCCATGAGGACATGAGGAAGGGCCGGGGAGAGACTCCCCGGCCCTTCCTCATGCTCTGTACGTCATGCGCCGTACCGATCCGCGCTCACGGCGGGATCAGACGGCGGCGCGGCCTCCGCCGACGAGACGCGGCAGCATACGGAAGCCGATGCCACCGGCGATCATGGTCGCGGCGCCGATGATCAGGAACGAGGTCTCGGCCGCACCGGTCTCGGCGAGCTCCTCCTTCGCCTGACCCTGCTGCACGGGCTGCGAGCCGGCGTTGTTGGTGTCGGTGTTGCTGTTGCCGCTGTCCACGCACTCGGCGCCGTCGAGGTCGACGGTGCAGGTGCCGGCGTCACCGTTGTCGGTGTCGCCGCCGTCACCCGGGGTGGTCGGCGCCTCGGTCTGGCCCGGGCCGTCCGTGTCGCCCGGCTCCGGCTCGGTCGGCGGCTCGGTGGCCGGCGGCTCCTCCGTCGTGGGCGGCTCGGTGACCGGCGGCTCGGTGGTGGGCGGCTCCGTCGTCGGGGGCTCCGTGGTCGGAGGCTCCGTCGTGGGCGGCTCGGTGGTCGGCGGCTCCGTGGTCGGAGGCTCGGTGGTGGGCGGCTCCGTCGTCGGGGGCTCCGTGGTCGGAGGCTCCGTCGTGGGCGGCTCGGTGGTCGGAGGAGTCGTCACCTCGCACCCGGCGGTACCCGGGATGCAGGTGGGCGTCGGGTCCGGCTCGCCGAACATGTCCACGGCCTGTGCCGCGCCCGCCGCCGTCAGCGACGCACCGGCCGCGATCACCGCACCCGCGGCGATGCGCGCGATACGGACTCGCATCTGCTTGGTCATCTGGCTGCTACCCCCAGTAGCTCATCTCGTCATGGGGCAGCGCTCGGGGCACGCGACAGAGGCGGCTCACCACTGGGCCCGCCCCCGTTCGCACGCGCCCCAGAAATGCGCATGCCAGTACGTCACCCTTCCGAGTTTCCGATGAAGCGTCAAGGTCGTTGCGCGTGCGATGCCCGAAAGATCACTACGTGTCCTACATACGGCGATGCAACTGTGACGTAAACCCAGAACTCCGGGCTCCACGCCGCCAGTTCCCTTGTCGACAAAGCTCCCCGACCACCTCGTTTCCGCTTGCGTCAGCGAATCCGCTGACCGGACGGAGGCCACCGCGCAGCATGACGACGGGCCCCGCACCGTGACGGTGCGGGGCCCGAACGTGCCGTGTTCCGGGGTTACTTCTCCTGCTGCTTGCGCCAGCGGATGCCCGCCTCGAGGAAGCCGTCGATCTCGCCGTCCAGGACGGACTGCGGGTTGCCGACCTCGAACTCCGTCCGGAGGTCCTTGACCATCTGGTACGGGTGCAGGACGTACGAGCGCATCTGGTTGCCCCAGGAGCTGCCGCTGTCCTTCAGGGCGTCCATCTTGGCCCGCTCCTCCTGGCGCTGGCGCTCGAGGAGCTTGGCCTGGAGGACGTTCATGGCGCTCGCCTTGTTCTGGATCTGCGAGCGCTCGTTCTGGCAGGAGACGACGATGCCGGTCGGGAGGTGCGTGATGCGCACGGCCGAGTCGGTCGTGTTGACGCCCTGGCCGCCGGGGCCCGAGGCGCGGTAGACGTCGACGCGCAGCTCGGACTCGTCGATCTCGACGTGGTCGGAGGACTCGACGACCGGCAGGATCTCGACGCCGGCGAAGGAGGTCTGGCGACGCCCCTGGTTGTCGAAGGGCGAGATGCGGACGAGGCGGTGGGTGCCCTGCTCGACGGAGAGCGTGCCGTAGGCGTACGGCGCCTTCACCACGAAGGTGGTCGACTTGATGCCGGCCTCCTCCGCGTACGAGGTCTCGTAGACCTCGGTCGAGTAGCCGTGGCGCTCCGCCCAGCGCAGGTACATGCGCTGGAGCCGCTCGGCGAAGTCGGAGGCGTCGACGCCACCGGCCTCGGCGCGGATGTTGACCAGGGCCTCGCGCTCGTCGTACTCGCCGGAGAGGAGGGTGCGGACCTCCATCTCGTCGAGGGCCTTGCGGACGGAGCCGAGCTCCGTCTCGGCCTCGGCGAGGGTGTCCGGGTCGTCCATCTCCTCGGCGAGCTCGAAGAGCACCGCGAGGTCGTCGATGCGCCCGCGCAGGGTCTCGGCCTTGCGGACCTCGGCCTGCAGGTGCGAAAGCTTGCTCGTGATCTTCTGCGCCGCCTCCGGGTCGTCCCACAGGGACGGGGCCGCGGCCTGCTCTTCGAGCACGGCGATGTCGGCCCTCAGCTTCTCGAGGTCCAGGACGGCCTCGATCGACCCCATGGTCGAGGAGAGGGACTTCAGCTCTTCGGATACATCGACGACTGCCACGCGTCCAGCGTAACGGCTCGCCGCCCCTGTTACGGCAGTGAGGACTGCTTGGAGTCCTGCGGCGGGGTCTCGGCGTCCCCGGAGACCGCCAGGTAGCCGCCCGCGCCGAGGGCGCCCGCGACCACCACCGCCGCGATGGTGAGGGTGATCCGGCGCTTGCGGACCACCCCGGCCTTGTGACGGGCCGAGCCGGGTCTGCGGGCCCCCGCGGAGCGCGGGGCGCGGGCCGTGCCCAGCGGACCGCCGGAGAGCTCGTCGGGGGCCGGGACGCGCATGGAGGTGTGGGTGTCGCGGTTGGAGTCGGCGGAGGCGCCGGGGACGAGCGGGACGGCGGCCCGGCGCGGACCGGGCTCCCGCGCGCCCGTACCGGTCGCGTACGCGTCCTCCTCGTGCGCCTCGGGCGCCGGCTCCGCGTCCGGCTCGTCCACGTCGAGCGGCGGGATGCCCTTGAGCAGCGGCAGGACGTCCTTGAGGCGGGTGGCGAGCTCGGAGGCGCGCAGCCGGGAGGCCGGGGCCTTGGCCAGGCACTGCACGACCAGCTGCCACAGCTCCTCGGGGATGCCCGGCAGCGGGACGACGGTCTCGGTGACGTGGCGGCGCAGCACGGCGCCGGGGTGGCCGCCGCCGAAGGGGGTGAAGCCGGCGAGCAGCTCGTACAGGACGGTCGCGAGGGCGTAGATGTCGACGGCGGCGCGCGGCGGGAGGCCCTCGACGATCTCGGGGGCGAGGTAGTCGGGGGTGCCGATGATCCGGGTGGCCTTGGTGCGGCCCGGCGTGTCGATCAGCTTGGCGACACCGAAGTCGGTGAGGAGGGCCGGGTGCGCGCCGCCGGGCCCGAGCGGTCCCTCCATGTCGAGCAGGATGTTCTCCGGCTTGACGTCCCGGTGGACGATCCCGGCGGCGTGCGCGGCCGCGAGCGCGTCGGCGACGTCGGCGACGATCGCGACGGCCGCCTCGGGGGCGAGCCTGCGCTCCCGGTCGAGGCGGGTGCGCAGGTCGGTGCCGCGCACGAGGTCCATGACGAGGGCCAGGTCGTTGCCGTCGACGACGAGGTCGCGGACCTTGACCACGCGGGGGTGGTCGAGGCCGAGCAGGGCGGTCCGCTCCTGGACGAAGCGGCCGACGAGCTCCTGGTCGGACGCCAGGTCCTCGCGCAGCAGTTTGACGGCGACGGGTCCCTCGGGACCCTCGCCGAGCCACACCGTCCCTGCACTGCCCCGCCCCAGGATCTGGTGGGTGGTGTAGCGGCTGCCGATGTTCCGTGCCAAGACTGCTCCCTCAGCGGCTGCGGTTCGCGTGCAAAGTTACGCGTCCGCAGCCGCCGGACGTCACTTCCGAGGGGAAATCACCCCTCGGAAGTCGATAAATCGGCAGTATTGCGTCGTCCTACGGGGTCACTGGCCGGTCGTACCGCCGGTAGCACCCGTGGAGTCGGTGGCCTCGCCGAGCTTGGAGAACCAGTCGGTCACCTTCGAGATGCCGTCTCCGATGGCCTCCCAGTAGCCCTTGCCCTCGGCGATCCAGTCCTGCAGCGGGGTCAGCTCCCAGACGAGCCAGCCCGCGACCACGAACAGCACGATCATGACCAGGCAGCCCTTGAGGCAGCCGAGGCCGGGGATCCGCACCGGGTTGGCGCTGCGCTGGCGCGGCGGACGCGGCTCGCGCGGGGCCGGGGCCTGGGGCGGCGGCTGCGGCGGGGTGTACTGCTGCTGGGGCGGGGCGTACTGCTGCGGGGCGGGCGGCGGCGCGTACTGCTGCGGCTGGTGCTGCTGCTGGTGCTGCGGCGGGTACGGCTGCTGCGGCCGCTGCTGCGCGGGGCGCTGCTGCTGGTACGGCTGCGGCGGCTGCTGCCCGTACTGGCCCTGCTGGCCCTGCTGGCCCTGCTGGCCGTACTGGCCGGGCCGCTGGTCCTGCGGGGGCTGCTGGCGCTGGGGGCGGCGGCGCAGCGGGTCCTGGCTCGGGTCCAGGTACTGCACCTGCGTCTGCTCGTTGCGGTCGCGGGCCGCGCGGAGCTGGCTCTGCCAGGGGTGCGGATCCTCCGACTGAGCGGCCTGTGCCGCCTGCGTGCCCTGCGGCGGCTGCGGCGGTACGGGGGGCATGACGGCCGTCGGGTCGGCGGCGCCCGCCGCGCCGCTGGTCGGCATGACGCTGGTCGCGCCCGCGGGGTCGTACCGCGGCGGCATCCCGGTGCCGCTGGGCAGCACCTGGGTGGGGTCGGCGGCCCCGGCCCCGGGGGTCTCCGGGACGGGCGCGGGCGCCGGGTCGGGGGCGAGGAGCGCGCCGACGCCCTCGGCCGCCTCGATCTGGGCGGGCGTGGAGTGCACGCCGATGCCGGCGGCGACCGCGCGCAGACCGCGCGCGAGGTTCACCGCGCTCGGCCGCCGCTCCGGGTCCTTGCTGAGGCAGCGCTCTATGACCGTCCACAGCGGTCCGGGCACGGTCGAGGGCCGGCGGGGCTCCTCGCTGAGGTGCCGGTGGAGGACCTCGAGGGCGGTGCCGCCCGCGAACGGGGGCCGGCCGGTGACCAGCTCGTAGAGCAGGATGCCGGCGCCGTAGATGTCGACGGCGGAGGTCTGCGGGCGGCCCTCGGCGGACTCCGGCGCCACGTACGCGGGCGTGCCGACGAATTCGTGGGTGCGGGTCAGGCCCGGGGAGTCCGCGAGGCGCGCGATGCCGAAGTCGGTGAGCATCGGGTGCATCTGGCCGCCCTGCTCGGCGAGCAGGACGTTGGCCGGCTTCAGGTCGCGGTGGACGACGCCGTCGGCGTGGCTGGCGGCGAGCGCGTCGGCGATCTGGGCGGTCAGGAGGGCGGCGGCGACCGGGGTGAGCGGGCCGCTGTCCCGGATGTACCGGTGCAGGTCGGGGCCCTCGACGAGGTCCATGACGAGGGCGAGGACATCGCCCTCGACGACCAGGTCGCGGGTCCGCACGATGTTGGGATGGGTGAGCCGGAGCAGCACGGACCGCTCGCGCAGGAAGCGCATCACGATGTCCGCGTCGTTGGCCAGCTCCTCCTTGAGGACCTTGATCGCGACGGTCTCGCCGGGCTGGCCGGGCACGGCCGCCTCGGCTCCCGCCGTCTCCCGCTGGCGGGCTCGCCAGACGGTGCCCGTGGCGCCGCGGCCGAGCGGCTCCTCGAGCAGGTACTTGCTGCCGATAGGCCGCACGTCACGCGCTCCCTGCTGATCGTGGTCCTGGGGTGATCCGGTCATGCTCCCGGGGTCCCTGTTCTCTGTTGTGACCCGTCCGGGTGTCCGACCCACTTTAGTGCCGCCGAACGGGGTACCGGCCGGTCGTCCACAGGCCGATTCCGATTCCGGGGCCCGGCCGGCGGCCCGCCGCGGGCGGACCGGTGCCGTACCGGCGACGGCGGCGACGCGCGCCTCCGCCGGGCGGGTCCCGGTGGGTCCGGTCTGTCCGAAAGAAGACGCTTCCGGAGGCCGGACGGTTGCCGGGCATGTTCCGAAGGCATGCTCAACCAGGCACTTTTGCGTCCACAGCCGACCATTCAAGATCACTTCCGGCCGACCCGGGGGCGGGTTGTCGGTGGCAGGTGCGAGGATGCCTCCAGCACGTCGCATCGGTGGGGTCGGGAGCCCCCGCGCCGTGCCGACCTGTACCGGGCGACGCGTCCGTGCCGGGTGGGGGGAGTCACAGGGCGGTTCCCCTGCCGGGCATCACGCAGAAGGGACCGCTGACGGCGATGCAGATCCGGCTGACCGTCCTCGCGCCGTACGCCGGCCATGGCGCCGGACGTACCTGCGACGTTCTCGTCACGGCCCCCGCCGGGACGGCCCTGGCCGCCGTGGCCTCCCATCTCGCCGCCGCCGTCACCGGCCCCGACACCTCCGCCTCGGGCACCACCGTGCTCTACGCGGGCGCGGAGCGGCTCGACGGCAGCCGGTGCGTGCTCGGCGAGCCCCCGCTGGTCGACGGCGCGGTCCTCTCCCTCCAGGTCCCCGGCCCCGACGACCGCGTCGGCGAGGCCGCCGCGGCCCGGCTGCACGTGGTGGCGGGCCCGGACGCGGGCGGAGTGCACCTGCTGCACGGCGGAGCGATCAGAATCGGCCGTTCCGTGGACGCCGACGTACCGCTCGACGACCCGGACGTCTCCCGCGCGCACTGCACCGTGACCGTCGGCGAGGACGGCCGGATCACCGTCGCCGACCGCGGCTCGACGAACGGCACGACCCTCGACGGCGTGCCGGTCGGCGACCGCCCGGTCGCCTTCCGGCCGGGTGCCCTGCTGCGCCTCGGCGAGTCGGCGCTCCGGCTGACCGGCCCCGGCGGCGACCCCGGCGGCGCGGAGGCGAGGCCCACGGCCCCCGACGGGGAGGGCCACCTGCGCGTGGCACCGCCCGGAGGCGACGGACGGGATCCGGCCGCCGACGACCGGCACGCCCGCGCGGGCGTGCCCCGCGCGACCGGCGCCGGCCCGGTGGACGACACCACCCACGGCGGGGCGCGCGGCGTCCCGCTCGGCGGTGCCGCCCACGGCGCGCACCACGACCCGTACGGCCCGGGCGGCGCCCGCGACCGCGGTACGGACTCCCCCGGCGCGGGCCACGCCCGCACCGGCGACCACCCCGGTGCCGACGGGCCCGACGGCGGCGGCGAGGCCCACGGCGGGACCCGCCCGTCCCGCGGCGACACTCCCCCGGCCGGCTCCCCGCGCGCGGGGAGCGGCAAGCGCGGCCTCGGCGCCTGGGCCCGGCGCCTGGCCGGCGGACGCGAGGAAGTCCCGGCGCCCGCCACCGACCCGCGTACGGCCCCGGACACCCACACGGGAGCCCGGCTCGCCGCCGGAGCCCCGGAGGGCTCCCCCGCGCCCGTGCCGATGGCCGACACCTGGCCCGACCCGGCCACCGTCCTGCTCACCGCCCTCGGTCCCGGCCCCCGGCTCTGGGAGCGCGGCCAGGACCACCCCGAGTCCCTCGTGGTCCGGCTCGGGACCACGGACCGCGCCGAGCTGTCCGGCGTCCCGGTCACCGTGGGACTGCGGGAGGCCGGTTCGCTGGGCCTCGCGGGCCCCGCCGACCGGCTCGCCGGTCTGGCCCGCTCGGTCGTCGCCCAGCTCGCCGCCCTGCACTCCCCCTCCGACCTGGAGATCGTGCTGATCAGCGCCGACCGGAACCGCTCCCTCGACGAGCGGCGCCGGTCCTGGGGCTGGCTCGGCTGGCTCCCCCACGTCCGTCCGGCCCACGGCCAGGACTGCCGGCTGCTCCTGGCGTACGACCGCGAGCAGGCCCAGGCCCGTACGGCGGAGCTGACCCGACGGCTCGACGACGGTCCGCTCGGCCCCGGCTGGCCCAGCGCCGACCGCGCGTCCGTCGCCGAGGCGGCGGCCCGCCACGAGGGGCCGACGACGGTCGTGGTCGTCGACGGCGACCCCGGTTCGGCGGCCCTGCGCGAGACCGTCGCGCGGCTGGCCGGCGCCGGAGCTGCGGCCGGGATCCACCTCCTGTGCCTCGCCGAGGCCCCCTCCGCCTCCCCGGTCTCCCCGGTGGCCGCCACCTACGAGACGGCGTGCGCCGCGTCCCTCGCGTTCCGCGAGTGCGGGGCCGCCGCGCTCCTGAGCGGCGACGTGGCGACGGCGCTGCGGCTGCTCAGGACCTCCGGCGGACGGGTCGCCGGCCACGGCACCGTCGGTGTGGTCGACGCGGTCTCGGTCGCCTGGGCCGAGCGCTTCGGCCGCGCGCTCGCCCCGCTGCGTACGGACACGACGGCGGCGCCCGGCGCGCGTGCCGCAGCGCTGCCCCCGTCGTCCCGCCTCCTCGACGAGCTCGGGCTCGCCCGTGCCACCCCCGCCTCCCTGATGGCCCGCTGGGCCTCCGCCGGGGACGGCACGGCCGTCCTGGGCACGGGACCGCGCGGCCCGCTGGCCGTGGACCTCACCCGCGAGGGCCCGCACCTCCTGATCGAGGGACCCGCGGGAAGCGGACGGACGGAGCTGCTCCGTTCCATCGCCGCCTCGCTCGCGGCCGGCGGCCGCCCCGACCGGCTCGGCCTGCTCCTGGTGGACGGGGCGGGCGGCGACCGCGGCGAAGGACTCGCGGTCTGCACCGAACTGCCGCACGTCACGGAGCACCTGGTCGCCTCGGACCCGGTCCGGATGCGGGAGTTCGCGCAGGCCCTGGGCGCAGAGCTGAAGCGCCGCGCGGAGCTGATCGGCGACGGCCACTTCGCCGACCGCCGGGGGACGCGCGCGCCGGCCGCCGCCGACCGCCTGATCGGCCAGCGCGCCCCGAGCGCGGCGGAGTCCGTGCCCCAGGGCGCCCGCGCGACCGTCCGTCTCCACGACCGGGGCGACCTCGCGGACCGCCCCAGCGGCCGCACCCTGCGCACGGGCGACGGCACGATCGGCGCCCTCCCGACCGCGCGCAACGGCCGCGCGGACGGCCCGTACCCCGCGTCGGACGACCTCGGCGGCCGCCCGAGCGGCCGGATCACGTACACGGGCGACCTCGACGGCCGGGCGAGCGGGCGGATCGCGTACCCGGGGTCCGAGGACCCGCTCGGCCGCCCCAGCAGCCGCACCCTGCGCACGGGCGACGACGACCTCACGGACCGCCCGAGCGGACGCGTGTCCCGCACGGGTGCGGAGGACCTCGGCGGCCGGGGCAGCGGACGGGTGCCCCGGCCCGGGGCGGACGACCGCGGCGGACCCGGCGGCGTGCGCGTGCCCCGGCCCGGGGACGGTTCGCTCGACGAGCGGCCCAGTGCCCGGACCCGGCCCGGCGCCGACTCCTTCCTGACCGACACGCCCAGCGGACGCCTGCCGCGCCGGGACGGCGACGACCGCTCCGGCGGCCGCACCCTCCGCACCGGCGACGGCGACCTGACGGACCTCCCGAGCGGACGCGTGTCCCGGACGGGTGCGGAGGACCTGGGCGGCCACGGCAGCGGACGCGTGTCCCGGACGGGTGCCGAGGACCTCGGCGGCCACGGCAGCGGACGGGTGCCACGCCCCGGCGACGGCGACCTCGGCGGAGTCCCGAGCGGCCGCGTGTCCCGCACCGGCGACCTCACCGACCGCCCCAGCGGACGCGTGCCCCGGCCCTCCGGCGAGGAGACGGCCGGGCGCGTCCCCCGGTCCGCGGGCGACGAGCAGGGGGCCGGGCGTGCCTCGGGCGGACCCGCGCACCTCCCCCGGCTCATCGTTCTCGTCGACGACTACGACGCCCTCGTGGCCCCCGCGCTCGGCGCCTCCGGCCGCCCCGCCGCCGGGTCCGTCGTGCGGGCCCTGGAGGCCGTCGCGCGGAACGGCGAACGGCTCGGCGTGCACCTCGTCGCGACCTCCGCCCGCCCCGACCGGACGGCCGACACGGAGCTGGCCCACGGGGCCCGGCTGCGGATCGTGCTCGACGCGCCCCCGGTGACGGCGGGCCCGGACGTACCGGCGGCCGGGCGCGGACGCCTGGGCCATCCGGACGGCCGGGTGACGCCCTTCCAGGCGGGCCGCGTCACCGGCCGGATCCCCCGGACGGCCACGCTCCGCCCCACCGTCGTGCCGCTGGAGTGGGAGCGGATGGGCGACCCGCCGACCCGCCGTCCGGTCCGCGAGCTGGGCAACGGGCCGACGGATCTGGCCCTCCTCGCGAGCGCACTCGACCGTGCCGCCCGCTCGGTCGAGGCGACGCCGGTGGCCCCGCTGACCCCGGCGACACACGGCTGACACCGGTCCACGAGGGCGCCGGGATCGCCTCCGCGGGGATCGCCGTCGCCTCGATCGACGGCGCTCCCCGCGGAGGTGCTCCCACCGGAGGTGCTCCCACCGGAGGTGCTCCCACCGGAGGTGCTCCCACCGGCGGCGCTCCCAGCGCCGGCGCTCCACCCAGCGGTGATGCTCCACCCGGCGGCGCTCCCCCGCCCGCGATCGCCCCGGCGGCGATGCCGTCGGCCCTCCGCCGCGCGCTCAGGCCGTGAGCGCCGCCACCGCCGAGCGCGCCAGGTCGTCCACGTACCCCGGGGGCAGCGGCGTACGGACCACGACGAGGCGCCAGTAGAGCGGCCCGACGACCAGGTCGAGGGCGCGGCCCGGGTCGGTGCCCTCGGGGAGTTCACCGCGGGCGACGGCCTCGCGGACGATCTGGGTCACGACGCCGCGCTGGCCGTCGAGCAGCGCCGACGTGACGGCCTCGGCGATCTCGGGCTGCCGGGCCGCCTCGACGAGCAGGTCCGGGATGACCTGCGAGGCGACGGGGTGGCGCAGCGCGTGCGAGGCCACCTGGAGGAGCGCGCGCACGTCCCCGTGGAGGGAGCCGGTGGCGGGCGCCGGCAGGCCCTGGACGGCGAACGCCCCGACGAGGTCGAGGACGAGGGCGAGCTTGGACTTCCAGCGCCGGTAGACGGCGGTCTTGCCGACTCCGGCGCGGCGCGCGATGCCCTCGATGGACATCCGGGCGAAACCGACGGCCGCGAGCTCCTCGAAGACGGCGGCGCGGATGGCCTCGGTCACGTCCTCGCGGAGCACGGCCGCTCCGGCGGGGGCGCGGCGGGGGGTCGGATCGGTCATGAACGGCATCCTAACCAACGGCGACGCCCCGACGCCGTCACGACGATACGGTTGCGTTCCGACGTTGCTGACCCTACTCTCCCCGTAGCGACGATACGGACCCGTTCCATCGCCGAAGATGCCCGCACCCTTCGTCGAAAGCGCCCACCCGTGACCACCCAGACGCTTCCCCCGCCCCTCCAGAGCCCGCCTCCTGGAGACACCTCTCCCCCGGAGGGCCCTCCGCGCGCGGCCTCTAGTGAGGACCTGCGCGCCCTCGCCCGGCGCCACGGCCTCACGGTCAGCGGCGCCCGCCCCTCGCTGCCCGCCTACGCCCGGCAGATCTGGTCCCGCCGCGACTTCATCGCCGCCTTCGCGACCGCCCGGCTCACCGCCCAGTACAGCCAGGCGCGGCTCGGCCAGGTCTGGCAGGTGATGACCCCGCTGCTCAACGCCGCCGTCTACTACCTGATCTTCGGCGTCCTCATGGACGCCAAGGACGGCGTCGCCGACTATGTGCCGTTCCTGATCACCGGCATCTTCGTGTGGACGTTCACCTCGAACACGATCCTGGCCGGCACCCGGGCGATCAGCGGCAACCTGGGCCTCGTCCGCGCCCTCCACTTCCCCCGCGCGAGCCTCCCGATCTCCCTGTCGCTGCAGCAGCTCCAGCAGCTGCTGCTCTCGCTCGCCGCACTGGTCATGATCCTCTTCGGGCTCGGCGAGTTCCCCACCTGGAGCTGGCTCCTCGCCGTCCCCGCACTGCTCTGCCAGGCGCTGTTCAACACGGGCGTGGCGCTCGTCCTCGCCCGGCTCGCGGCCCGCACCCCGGACATCTCCCAGCTGATGCCGTTCGTGCTCCGCACCTGGATGTACGCCTCGGGCGCCATGTGGTCGATCCAGAACCTGGCGGCGAGCGGACGCTTCCCCGACGCCGTGGTGCTCGCCCTCCAGTGCAACCCGGCAGCGGTCTACATCGACCTGATGCGCTTCGCGCTCATCGAGAGCTACACGTCGGCGCAACTGCCGCCGCACGTCTGGGCACTCGCCGCCGGCTGGGCCCTGCTGGCCTTCACGGGCGGTTTCATCTGGTTCTGGAAGGCGGAGGAGACGTACGGCCGTGGCTGACCCGCAAAGCACCCCCACCCCCACCCTCACCACCAGCCCCACCCCCGCACCCGCACCCGCACCCGCACCCGCACCCACCGTCGTGGTCGACGGCGTCCACATCACCTACACGGTCAACGGCGGCGGCACCGGCGGCCGAGGCGCCGCGACGGCCGCGCTGAGCCGCCTGCTCCGGCGCGACGGGAAGCGGCCGACCGGCCGCCGGGTCCACGCCGTGAAGGGTGTCAGCTTCGTCGCGCACCGGGGCGAGGCAATTGGCCTGATCGGTTCGAACGGATCTGGGAAATCCACCCTCCTGAAGGCCATCGCGGGCCTCCAGCCCGTCGAGCGCGGCCAGATCTACACCGACGGACAGCCCTCGCTCCTCGGCGTCAACGCGGCCCTCATGAACGACCTCACCGGCGAGCGGAACGTGATCCTGGGCGGTCTCGCGATGGGCATGAGCCGCACGGAGGTCCGCGAGCGCTACGACGGGATCGTGGAGTTCTCCGGCATCAACGAGAAGGACGACGCCATCTCCCGCCCCATGGGGACGTACTCCTCCGGCATGGGGGCGCGGCTCCGCTTCTCCATCGCCGCCGCGAAGAGCCATGACGTCCTGCTCATCGACGAGGCCCTGTCCACCGGGGACGCGCGCTTCCGCCGCAGGAGCCAGCAGCGGATCGACGAGCTGCGGGCGGAGGCGGGGACGGTGTTCCTGGTCAGCCACTCGAACTCGACGATCACGGAGACCTGCGAGCGGGCCCTGTGGCTGGAGGCGGGCACCCTGCGGATGGACGGTCCGGCGAAGGAGGTGGTGGCGGCGTACGAGGAGTTCACCGCGACAGGAGCCGGAACAGGGGCCAAAGAAAAGGGCAAATAAGACATTAAGGGCTACAGTGCGGAGGGATGACGAACGATCAGCCCCCACCGCCGCCAGAAGCCCGCGGGTCCCGCGCCGAGCCCCCCAGCCTCACCAAGTCCCCCTTCGACTCGGACACCTTCACCTCCGCCACCTTCGTGACGGTCGACCGCGGCCCCTACCTCGCCGTCGCGGCCGTCTGGCTGATCACCCGCGTCGGCATGGTGCTGCTGCTCCTGCGCGACAACCTCGGCATCGGCGGCGTCCGCCGCGAGGTGGACCTCTACCGGTACTGGTACGGGCAGTTCGCCCAGGGCACCTTCCCGCCCGGCGACGTCACCTGGCAGTACCCGCCCGGCGCGGGGCTCGTCATCATGTCGCCGGGCATCCTCCCCTGGCTGACGTACCTCCAGGCGTTCGTCGCGCTCACCCTCCTGGCCGACGCGGCCGTCACCGCCGCACTCGCCCGCGCCGACAGCGCCAGGCTCACCCACGGCGCGTGGATCTGGGTCTGCGGACTGCCGCTGCTCCTGCACCTGCCGCTCGCGCGCTACGACGTCCAGGCCACCGCCCTGGCCGTCCTCGCGCTGCTCGCGCTCACCGCCCGCTCCACCGCCGCCCATCAGCTCGGCGGGGCGCTCGCGGGCATCGGCGCGATGGTCAAGGTCTGGCCGGCGCTCGCCCTGATCGGCACCCCCCGCGGCCGTACCACCCGCGAGGCGTGGACCGCCGCGGTCGTCGCGGCGCTCGCCCTGCTCGCCACCCTGGCGCTGTTCTTCTCCGACTCCCTCGGCTTCCTGCGCCAGCAGGGCAGCCGCGGCATCCAGATCGAGTCGCTCGGCGGCACGGCCCTCGCGCTGGCCGAGGCCGGCGGCATCTGGCCGGGCAGGGTCGCGTTCCGCTACGGGGCCTTCGAGTACGTCGGCCCCTACGTCTCCACCCTCGGCCACCTCGCCCTGCTGCTCACCGTCGTCGCCTTCGGCTGGCTGCTCCTGTGGCGCGTCCGGGCCCACCGCTGGACCGCCGCCACCCCGCTCGACGCGGCCCTCACCGCCGTCCTGCTGTTCACCGTCACCAGCCGGGTGATCAGCCCCCAGTACATGATCTGGCTGCTCGGCCTCGCCGCCGTCTGTCTGACCTCGCGCAGCACCGTGATGCGCCCGGTGGCGCTGCTGCTGCTCCCGGCGGCCGCCCTCAGCTCCCTCGCGTACCCCGTCCTGTACGACCACGTCGTCGCCGGCACCCCCCAGGGGCTGACCGTCATGGTCCTGCGCAACGGCCTGCTGCTCGCTGCGACCCTGCTGGCCGCCCGCCGCCTGTGGACGTCGACGGTCACCGGCCCGCCCGAGGAATCCGCGTAACGAGGACGGCGGAAGCCGCGCGGCACGGACCGACGAGAAGGGCCCCACCGGACGACCGGTGGGGCCCTTCTCACGTCACTGCCTCAGCCGCTAGCTGTGGGTACGGAGCAGCGTGCGCATCGTCCGCATCGCCACCGACAGGTTCGCCAGGTCGAAGGTGTCCGAGCCCTGGATCTCCTCCAGGGTCGTCCGCGCGCGGCCCAGGATCGCCGCGTTCTTCTCCTCCCAGTCCTTGAACCGCTGCTCCGGGCTCGACGCGCCGTCCCCGGCCGCCAGGACGTCCGCGGTCAGCGCCGAGTGCGCCGCGAACAGGTCCTCGCGGATCGACGCACGGGCCATCGACTGCCACCGGTCGTCGCGCGGCAGCTCGATGATCCGGTCCATCAGGTCGGTGATCCGCAGCCGGTCGGCCAGGTCGTAGTAGACCTCGGCCACCGCCAGCGGGTCCTTGTCCGTCCGGTCCGCGATCGCCACGATGTCGAGCGTCGGGAAGGCGGAGGAGAAGCCGGCCACCCGCAGCGCGAGCTCCTCCGGCACGCCGACCTCGGTCAGCTCCTCCACGATCGACTGGTACCACTCCAGGTCCGCGCCGCGCAGCAGGTTCGGCAGCTGCGCCCAGACCTGCTCGACGCGCTCGGCGAAGAACTCGATGGTCTCGGTGAGCTGGAGCGGCTGCGGCCGGTTGTTGAGCAGCCAGCGGGTGCCGCGCTCGACGAGCCGGCGGGAGTGCAGCCGCATCCGGGTCTGGACGTCGGCGGGCACCTGGTTGTCGAGGGCCTCGACGGCGTCCCAGACCTGGCCGAGGCGGAAGACGACCCGGGCCGCGGTCTGCGCCCGGACGATCTCCTCGATCGACGCGCCCGTCTCCTCGCGGAGGCGGTGCAGGAAGGTCGAGCCACCGGCGTTGACGGTGTCGTTGACCAGGACGGTGGTGATGATCTCGCGGCGCAGCGCGTGGTTGTCGACGGCCTCGGTGAACTTCTCGCGCAGCAGCGTCGGGAAGTAGGCGTGGAGCAGCCCGCGCAGGTACGGGTCGTCCGGCAGCTCCGTACCGATGAGCTCGTCGGCCACCGTGATCTTGGTGTACGCGAGGAGGACGGCGAGCTCCGGCTGGCTCAGACCGCGGCCGTTGTTGAGCAGGTCGCGGATCTGCCGGTCGTTGGGCAGGAACTCCAGGGAGCGGTCGAGGGCCCCGTCGCGGCCCAGCCGGCGCATGAAGCGCTGGTGGGCGTGGAGCAGGGACGGCGACTGGGCGACGGCGTTGGCGAGGGCCGTGTTCTGCGCGTAGTTGTTGCGCAGGACGAGCTTGCCGACCTCGTCGGTCATCTCCGCGAGGATCTTGTTGCGCTGCTTGACGGTCATGTCGCCCTCGGCGACGAGCCCGTTGAGCAGGATCTTGATGTTGACCTCGTGGTCGGAGGTGTCGACGCCGGCGCTGTTGTCGATGGCGTCGGTGTTGACCTTGCCGCCCTGGCCCTCGGGGCCGCCGGTGCGGGCGAACTCGATGCGGCCGAGCTGGGTCGCACCGAGGTTGCCGCCCTCGCCGATGACCTGGGCGCGGACGTCCTGGCCGTCGACGCGGATGGCGTCGTTGGCCTTGTCGCCGACGTCGGCGTTCGACTCGGCCGAGGACTTGACGTACGTCCCGATGCCGCCGTTCCACAGCAGGTCGACCGGCGCGTGGAGCACGGCCTTCATCAGCTCGGCCGGGGTCATCTTGGTGATGCCGTCCTCGATGCCGAGGGCGGCCCTGACCTGGGCGTTGACCGGGATCGACTTGGCGCTGCGGGGGTGGATGCCGCCGCCCGCGGAGAGCAGCGAGGTGTCGTAGTCGGCCCAGGACGAGCGGGGCAGCTCGAAGAGCCGGCGGCGCTCGGCGTACGAGACGGCAGCGTCCGGGTTCGGGTCGAGGAAGATGTGCCGGTGGTCGAACGCGGCGACGAGCCTGATGTGCTCGCTCAGCAGCATGCCGTTGCCGAAGACGTCGCCGGACATGTCGCCGACGCCGACGACCGTGAAGTCCTCGGTCTGGGTGTCGTGGCCCAGCTCGCGGAAGTGCCGCTTGACGGACTCCCAGGCGCCGCGGGCGGTGATGCCCATGCCCTTGTGGTCGTACCCGGCGGAGCCGCCGGAGGCGAACGCGTCGCCGAGCCAGAAGCCGTACGCCTCGGCGACCCCGTTGGCGATGTCGGAGAAGGTCGCGGTGCCCTTGTCGGCGGCGACCACCAGGTACGTGTCGTCCTCGTCGTGGCGGACCACGTCGACCGGCGGCACGACCTCGCCCGCGACCAGGTTGTCGGTGATGTCGAGCAGCGCCGAGATGAAGGTCTTGTACGAGGCGATGCCCTCGGCCAGCCAGGCGTCACGGTCCACGGACGGGTCCGGGAGCTGCTTGGCGACGAAGCCGCCCTTGGCGCCGACGGGCACGATGACGGTGTTCTTCACCATCTGGGCCTTGACCAGGCCGAGGATCTCCGTACGGAAGTCCTCGCGGCGGTCGGACCAGCGCAGACCGCCTCGGGCGACCTTGCCGAAGCGCAGGTGGACGCCCTCGACGCGCGGGGAGTACACCCAGATCTCGAAGGCCGGGCGGGGCGCCGGGAGGTCCGGGATGGCCTGCGGGTCGAACTTCATCGACACGTACGAGTGCGGTGTGCCGTCCGCCGTCAGCTGGAAGAAGTTCGTCCGCAGCGTCGCCTTGATGACGGTCAGGAAGGACCGCAGGATCCGGTCCTCGTCCAGGCTCGCGACCTGGTCGAGGGCGGCGTCCAGCTCCTCCAGGAGCGCGTCGATCAGCTCGGTGCCGGCGCGCTGGCGCTCCGGGGCCATCCGGGCCTCGAAGAGGTTCACGAGCAGCCGGGTGGTGTGGACGTTGTTGCGGAGGGTGTCCTCCATGTAGTCCTGGCTGAACGTCGCGCCGGCCTGGCGCAGGTACTTGGCGTAGGCGCGCAGCACCATCGCCTCGCGCCAGTTGAGCCCGGCGGAGAGGACGAGCGAGTTGAAGTTGTCGTTCTCGGCCTCACCGGTCCAGGTGGCGGCGAAGGCCTGCTGGAAGCGCTCGCGGGCGTCGTCGCCGAGGTAGTCGCCGCCGTTGCCGGTCGCGACGGGCATCCGCAGGCCGAAGTCGTAGACCCAGGCGTGGGTGCGGTCGGCGCAGCGCAGCTCGTACGGCCGCTCGTCGGTCACCTCGACGCCGAGCCGGTTGAGCACCGGGAGCACGGCGGACAGGGAGATCGGGTCGCCCGTCTTGTAGATCTTGAAACGGCGCTCGCCGGGGCCCGCGCCGACCGGCTCGTACAGCGAGAGCGCGAAGTCCTTGCCGCCGCCGCTGCGGGCGAGGGCCTCCAGGTGGACCAGGTCGGCGACGGCCGCGCGCGGCGAGTGGTCGGCCTTGTAGCCCTCGGGGAAGGCGTTGCCGTAGCGGCGGAGCAGCTCCGCGGCACGCTCCTCGCCGCACTCGGCGTTGAGCGCCTCGGCGAAGCCGTCGGACCAGGAGCGGGCGGCCTCGACGAGCCGGGCCTCGATGCGGTCGACATCGGCGTCGGTCAGCTTGGCCAGCTCGTTGCCGGGCTGGACGCGGACGACGAAGTGCAGCCGGGACAGGATCGACTCGGTGTTCCAGGCGGTGAAGTCGACGCTGGTGCCGTCGAGCTCCTCCTTCAGGATGTCGATGATCCGCAGCCGGACGCGGGTCGTGTAGCGGTCGCGCGGCAGGTAGACGAGGGCCGAGAAGTAGCGGCCGTACTCGTCCTGGCGCAGGTACAGGCGCAGCCGGCGCCGCTCCTGCAGGTACAGGACGCTGGTGACGACGGACCGGAGCTGGTCGGCCGGGGTCTGGAAGAGCTCGTCGCGCGGGTACGTCTCCAGGATCTGGAGCAGGTCGCGGCCGTCGTGGCTGTTCGGCGAGAAGCCGGCGCCCGCCAGGACCTCCTGGACCTTGCGCTTGACCACGGGAACGCGGCGGACGGACTCGGTGTAGGCGGCCGAGGAGAACAGGCCGAGGAAGCGGCGCTCGCCGATGACGTTGCCGTCGGCGTCGAACTTCTTCACACCGACGTAGTCGAGGTACGAGGGGCGGTGCACGGTCGAGCGGCTGTTGGCCTTCGTCAGGATCAGCAGCTTGTGCTCGCGCGCCTTGGCGCGGACGTCCTCGGGCAGCCGGCTGAAGGACGGCGAGACGGGGTGGGCGTGGTGGCCCTGGTCGTCGCTGCCGTGCTGCGGGTCGGAGCGCAGGATGCCGAGGCCGGTGCCGGGCACGGCGGACAGGGCGTCACCGTTGACCAGCTGGTACTCGCGGTAGCCGAGGAAGGTGAAGTGGTCGTCGGCGAGCCAGCGCAGCAGCTCGCGGGCCTCCTCCACCTCGGTCGGACGCAGGTCGGACGCGGTGGGCTCGGCCGGGAGGCCCTCGGCGATCCGCAGCGCGGCGTCGCGCATCTTCTCCCAGTCCTCGACCGTCTCGCGGACGTCGGACAGGACGCGCAGCAGATCGGAGGTGATCTGCTTGAGGTCGGCGCGGTCGGTCTCCCGGTCGATCTCGACGTGGATCCACGACTCGGTGAGCGCGTCGTGCGGGAGCTCGCCCTCGATCTGCGCCGAGAGGACCTCGATGAGCTTGCCCGTGAGGTCACGGCGGACGAGGACCTGCGGGTGGATCACGACGTGGATGCCGCGGCCCTGGCGCGAGAGCTCGTTGGTGACCGAGTCCACCAGGAACGGCATGTCGTCGGTGACGACCTCGACGACGGAGTGGCTGCTCGTCCAGCCGTTCTCCTCGACCGTCGGGGTGTGGACGCGCACGTTCGCCGTGCCCTGCGGACGGTTCTCCGCGAGGCGGTAGTGAGAGAGCGCCGCGCCGAACACGTCGACCGGGTCCCGGTCGCCGAGGTCCTCCGGCGCGGTGTGCAGGTAGTAGCGCTGGAGGTACTCGAGCACGGTGTCCCGGTCCGGGCGCTCCCCGGCACCCTCCGGGCCCGTCGGAAGTCGCCCCCCGACCGGGCTGTGCTCAGCTACCCGAGCGGCCCTTTCGAGCAGCTCGGCCTTGGCTTCGTCCAGCTTGGTCTGCATGTCCTCTGACTCCTGTCGCGCGCCGTTGCGTGACGTCGGTGGAAGAAAGGACACAGCGACGCCTCGACGCGGTGATTCCGGTCGAAGACGACGTTATGCCCGAATGAGAGATGCCCGGGTCGTTATCGGCCACAGAGAGCGGCGCGCCCGGACGGAGAGGATCGGCGAACGCACTGTCGGCCCGGCCGCTGTCGCGGGTCGGGCGGCAGCCGGGGGCTTCACTGCCCCCACGGCGTATCGCGCTGATCACGGCAAAAGCCTATCGCCCTCGCCCCCCGAACCGTCATGGTCCGTATGTGTACAAAAGACGGGGTGGAAGTTTGACGTTCTGGACAGCGACACATGTCCTCTTGGCAAAGCGTCCCGACGCGGGCAGCGTGGAGGCGAGCAGGGGCGCAGCACGGCAGACCGACCATCTGTGATCTGGGAGAGCCATGGCGAAGATCCTGATCGTGACCGGGGACGCGGCGGAGTCGCTGGAGGTGATGTACCCCTACCAGCGGCTACTGGAGGAGGGCTACGAGGTCGACATCGCCGCCCCGGCCCGCAAGCAGCTGCGCTTCGTCGTCCATGACTTCGAACCGGGCTTCGACACGTACACCGAGAAGCCCGGCTACACCTGGCCCGCCGACCTGGCCTTCTCGGAGGTCGACCCGGGCGCGTACCTGGCGGTGGTGATCCCGGGCGGCCGGGCGCCGGAGTACCTGCGCAACGACCCGGAGCTCCGCAAGATCCTCAAGTCCTTCTTCGACGCGGACAAGCCGGTGGCCCAGATCTGCCACGGCCCGCTCCTGACGGCGGCGGTCGGCGGCCTGGAGGGCCGCCGGGTCACGGCCTATCCGGCGCTGGAACTGGACATGCAGGCGGCCGGCGCGACCTTCCAGGACAGCGCGGCGGTGGTGGACGGCCTCCTGGTCTCCTCGAGGGCCTGGCCGGACCACCCCACCTGGATGCGCGAGTTCCTGAAGGTCCTCCGGGCGAAGGCCTGACACGAAGGCCTGACACGAGGGACCGCGTGCGGGACCCCGGGCGGCACCGCCGCCGGTGGTCGCGGGCATACGTTCGACGGGGCGCCGGCCGGTGGGTGAGCGGATACCACGCATCCACCGGCCGGCCCCTGGGCTCCGCCCGTCACCGGCCGGCCCCGTCAGACCAGTTCCTCCGCCACGGCGACCGCTTCCGCGAGCGAGTCCACGACGGGGACGCCCACCCGCTCCAGCGAGGCCCGGCTGTGGGACCCGCCGGTGTAGAGCACCGCCTTCGCCCCCACGTGCCGCGCGGCGATCGCGTCGTCCGCCGCGTCGCCGATGACGACGACCCGCTCGGCGAGCACCCCTTCCAGCGCGGCCAGGTGCCGCACCATGTGCCCGGACTTCCCGTCCGTGGAGGCGTCGACCCGCCCGTCCATCCGTACGAACCGCTCGGCGATCCCGTGCCTCCGCACCAGCGGTATCAGCTCGGCGTGCGGCGCGAGCGACAGCAGTGACTGCGTGAACCCGGACGCCTGCCGCGCCGCGAGCAGCTCCGCGGCCCCCGAGGTCAGCCCGCAGGCCTCGGCCCGCTCCCAGTAGTGCCGGTGGAAGGCGCCGTCCATGACGGACCACTCGGCGTCGGTGGGCAACCGCCCCATGAGCCGCTCGTAGAACTTGGGCACGGGCACCGTGTAGAGCTCCCGGTACCGCTCCAGAGTGATCGCTTCGAGCCCCAGCTCGGCGAACGCGGCGTTGGTCGCGCCGATGACCGCGCTGATGTCGTCGAGCAGTGTGCCGTTCCAGTCCCAGACCAGATGCTTGCCGCGCAAGCCGTCGTGCTTCCCCATGGAAAGACGGTACCCGGCGCCACCGACAGACATCCAAGCCGGGCGCCCCGGCTCCCGGACCCGGCGGTGTCAGCCCAGCAGCCCGGGAATCTCCTGCACCCCGAACCACAGCAGCTCGTGGTCCTCGGCCCCGTCGACGACGAACTGCGCGTCGTCGTCGCCCTGGTCCGCCGCCCCCAGCGCGTCCGCCGCCGCCGTCACGTCGGCCGCCGCGTCGTCCGCGTCCGCGTGCACGGCCGCCGCCTTGGCGAGCCGCACCGGACCGGCGATCCGGACCTCGCCGATGGAGCTCACGGTCAGCGCCCCGTCGGGGTCCGTGGCGGCGTCCTTGTCGGCGACGTCGACGGCGACGACGATCCGCCGCCGGGGAGCCTCGGGGTCCCCGGCGATCAGTCGCAGCGAGGCGGACGCGGCCCGGTTGAGCGCCGCGTACTCCAGCTCCTCGATGTCGTCGGAGACGTACCACTCGCGCAGGGCCGGGGTGACGGCGTAGGCGGTCAGCGGACCGGGGCCCAGCTCGCCCGCCTTGTGCGCCTGTGCGAGACCGGGGAGGGTCAGGGGGACGTAGACGCGCATGGCTGGCCGCTTTCGTAGACGGAGAGGCCCTCAGGATACGTGCGGAGTCCCCCTTCGGGGTGGGCGGCCGGAGCGGCCGTACGTCCACACCGGGAGGCCGTCCTCCGGACCCCCGGGAGCCGAATTTCTCTCACGTCACCCGGATAGGTGATTCCCCTATCGGACCGTCGAGCGGTGGCGGACTCCTTGCGGCCCCTCAGGGCCCGCCCGTACAAGATCCCCAACGGAAAGTTACCGACCGGTATCCCTCGGTGACGCGACGACAGGGGCAGGCCACCATGACCAGCACGATCCTCACCGCGACCGGCACCCCGCGCCCCCGCAGGGCGCCCGGCGGCCCGGCAGGCACGCGCCCCCGCGGCCCGGCGGGCACCCACCCCTGTGAAGGCCACCCCCGCGAAGCCCACCCCCGTGAAGGCCACCCGCGCGAAGCCCGCCCCCGCGAGGGCCACCCCCGCCCGGACCGGCCCCGCGCCCTGCCCCCGCACACCGTCTTCGCCGAGCGCCTGCTCGCCGTGCTCAGCGGCGAACGCCCGGTCCACTGGATGCTCGGCCACACCGTCGGCGAGGCGTACGAGCAGCTCGTCCGGATCGCCCCGGAGACGCCCCTGCGCTCCCTCGGCCCCCGCCCGGTCCTGCGCCGCTGCTCGGTCCAGGTGGACGACGGCCGGACCGCGGTCGAGGCCTTCGCGACGATCGCCGTCGGCGCCCGCGTCCGGGCCATGGCGTTCCGGCTCGAACGCGGCGGGGACCAGCGCTGGCGCTGCGCCGCGGTGGAGCTCGACGGCCTGGGCGCGGCGACCCGCCCCGTACCCCGCCCGGCATGACGGAGGGGCCGGCCGCCCACCCGGGCGACCGACCCCTCCGCGAAGGACCCGGCGCGACGAACTCACCGCGCCGGCGGCCTCACCTCACTCACTTCTTGCGACGACGCCCGCCGCCACCCGCGTTCTTCTGCGCCTTGCGGCGCTCCGCCCGCGTCATCCCGTCACCGGCGTCGACGTCGTCCGAGGCGAAGTCGCCCTCGACGACACCGCCGTCACCGTCCACCGTCGGCGCGGAGAAGTGCAGCCGGTCCGGCCGCTGCGGGGCGTCGAGCCCCTTGGCGCGGATCTCCGGACGCCCGGCGGCAGCCGGCACCGCGTCCTGCTTGTCGAGCGAGGGACCGCTCGCCTGCACCGGGACCTCCTCGACCTGCTGCTCGACCTGGACCTCCAGGTTGAACAGGTAGCCGACGGACTCCTCCTTGATGCCCTCCATCATGGCGGTGAACATGTCGAAGCCCTCGCGCTGGTACTCGACCAGCGGGTCCTTCTGCGCCATGGCGCGGAGGCCGATGCCCTCCTGGAGGTAGTCCATCTCGTAGAGGTGCTCGCGCCACTTGCGGTCCAGGACGGACAGGACCACGCGGCGCTCCAGCTCACGCATGATCTCCGAGCCGAGCTGCTTCTCCCGCGACTCGTACTGCTCGTGGATGTCGTCCTTGATGGACTCGGCGATGAACTCGGCGGTGATGCCCGCCCGGTCTCCGGCCGCGTCCTCCAGCTCGTCCACGGTGACCTTCACCGGGTAGAGCTGCTTGAACGCGTTCCACAGGCGGTCGAGGTCCCACTCCTCCGCGAAGCCCTCGGCGGTCTCCTGGCGGATGTAGTCGTCGATCGTGTCGTCCATGAAGTGCTGGATCTGCTCGTGCAGGTCCTCGCCCTCCAGGACGCGGCGGCGCTCGCCGTAGATGACCTGACGCTGCCGGTTGAGGACGTCGTCGTACTTCAGGACGTTCTTGCGCGTCTCGAAGTTCTGGGTCTCGACCTGCGACTGGGCGGAGGCGATCGCCCGGGTGACCATCTTGTTCTCGATCGGCACGTCGTCCGGCACGTTGGCCATGGCCATCACGCGCTCGACCATCTGCGCCTTGAACAGACGCATCAGGTCGTCGCCGAGCGAGAGGTAGAAGCGGGACTCGCCCGGGTCGCCCTGACGGCCGGAACGACCGCGCAGCTGGTTGTCGATACGACGCGACTCGTGGCGCTCGGTGCCGAGCACGTACAGCCCGCCGAGGTCCTTGACCTCCTCGAACTCCGCCTTCACGGCCTTCCCGGCGCGCTCCAGGGCGGCGGGGAGGGCCGCGGCCCACTCCTCGACGTGGTCGACCGGGTCGAGACCCGCCTGGCGCAGCTCGGCCTCGGCGAGGTCGTCCGGGTTGCCGCCGAGCTTGATGTCCGTACCGCGACCGGCCATGTTCGTGGCGACGGTGACGGCGCCGCGGCGACCGGCCTGCGCGACGATGCTCGCCTCGCGGTCGTGGTGCTTGGCGTTGAGGACCTCGTGCTGGACACCGCGCTTGGAGAGCTGCTGCGAGAGGTACTCGGACTTCTCGACGGAGGTCGTGCCGACCAGGATCGGCTGACCCTTCTCGTGCTTCTCCGCGATGTCGTCGACGACGGCGGCGAACTTGGCGACCTCGGTCCGGTAGATCAGGTCGGACTGGTCCTTGCGGATCATCGGCCGGTTCGTCGGGATCGGGACGACGCCCAGCTTGTAGATCTGGTGGAACTCGGCGGCCTCGGTCATGGCCGTACCGGTCATGCCGGAGAGCTTCGAGTACAGGAGGAAGAAGTTCTGCAGGGTGATCGTGGCGAGGGTCTGGTTCTCGTCCTTGATCGCCACCCCTTCCTTCGCCTCGATCGCCTGGTGCATGCCCTCGTTGTAGCGGCGGCCGGCGAGGATACGGCCGGTGTGCTCGTCGACGATCATGACTTCGCCGTCCATGACGACGTAATCCTTGTCCTTCTTGAACAGTTCCTTCGCCTTGATGGCGTTGTTCAAGTAGCCCACGAGCGGGGTGTTCACCGACTCGTAGAGGTTGTCGATGCCGAGCCAGTCCTCGACCTTGGCGACACCGGCCTCGTGGATGGCGACGGTGCGCTTCTTCTCGTCGACCTCGTAGTCGCCGGTCTCCTCGATGCCCTTGAGCTGGTTGCCGGGCTCGCCCTTGGAGAGGCGGGTGACGAGCTTGGCGAAGTCGCCGTACCACTTCGTCGCCTGGTCGGCCGGGCCGGAGATGATCAGCGGCGTACGGGCCTCGTCGACGAGGATGGAGTCGACCTCGTCGACACAGGCGAAGTTGTGGCCGCGCTGGACGAGCTCGTCCTTGGACCACGCCATGTTGTCGCGGAGGTAGTCGAAGCCGAACTCGTTGTTCGTGCCGTACGTGATGTCGCAGTTGTACTGCTCACGGCGCTGGGCCGGCGTCATGTTGGCGAGGATGCACCCGATGGACAGACCCAGGAAGCGGTGCACCCGGCCCATGAGCTCGGAGTCACGCTCGGCCAGGTAGTCGTTGACCGTGATCAGGTGCACGCCCTTGCCGGAGAGCGCGTTGAGGTACGCCGGGAGGGTACCCACGAGGGTCTTGCCCTCACCGGTCTTCATCTCGGCGACATAGCCGAGGTGGAGCGCGGCGCCACCCATCAGCTGGACGTCGTAGTGGCGCTGACCGAGCACCCGCTTCGCGGCCTCGCGGACCGTCGCGAAGGCTTCGGGCATCAGGTCGTCGAGGCTCTCACCGTCGGCGTACCGCTGCTTGTACTCATCGGTGAGCGCCCGCAACTCGGCGTCGGAGAGGTTGACGAAGTCATCTTCGATGGAGTTGACCTGGTCCGCGATGCGGTGCAGTTTGCGCAGGATCTTTCCTTCGCCTGCACGCATGAGCTTGTTGAAGACGGACACTGAGGCTGGTCTCCTTGCCGGTCGGGCCTGGCACTGGGTCTTGTCATGGACGCGAGCGCGGGCACGGCAGGTGGTCCCCACCGCAACGGCCATCGTAAGCGAGACCGCCCTCGCGAAGGGAGGCCCACAGTGCCGGAGCCGTACGCCCGCCCGGAAAGAGAACGCACGAGGTGGGCGGAAGGTGCCGCCCCACCCGAAAAGTGTTCGCTTCCGGTCCGGCGGCTCACCACAATCCCGGCATGGATCCGATCACCCTCACCACCGACCGACTGCGGCTTCGGAACTTCGTCCCCGAGGACGCCGACGCGGTGCACGCCATCTGTCAGGACCCGGACATCCGCCGCTGGACCGTCGTCCCCGACCCCTATACGCGGCAGGACGCCGAGCTCTTCCTGAACCGCCTCGTGCCCGACGGCTGGCGCGAGGACACCGAGTACGCCTTCGCCGTCGAGCCGCTGGCCGGCGGCCCGCTGCTCGCCGCCGTCTCCCTGACCAGTCGCGGCATGGGCGTCTGGGAGGTCGGCTACTGGCTCGCCGGCGAGCACCGCGGCAGCGGCTACATGACGGAGACCGTCCGGGCCGTCGCCCACTGGGCCTTCACCGGGCTCGGCTGCACCCGCCTGGTCTGGCGCGCCGAGGTCGGGAACACCGGCTCGCGCGCGGTGGCCGAGCGGGTCGGCTTCGTCGTCGAGGGCGCCCAGCGCGCCGGCCTCACCAACAAGGGCACGCTCCGGGACAGCTGGGTCGCCGCCCTGCTCCCCTCCGACTTCGGCCTCCCGAGCCCCCTGCCGTACCTCCCGGCCCGTGACCTCCGGACCCCGTCCTGAGCCCCCGCTCCGGGGCCGGACTCGGGCGGCACCGCCCCCGCCGGACTGTCAGTGCGGGGGCCTAGGGTGCGGTTCATGACGACTGTGCCGCGCCCCGCCGCCGAACTGTCCGCCGACGACGCCCGCAGGATCGCCCTGCGAGCCCAGGGCTTCCTGGGTGCGCCCGACCGCCGCGCCGGAGTGCGCGGCGTGCTGCGCGGGCTCGGCCAGGTCCAGCTCGACACGATCTCCGTCCTCGCCCGCTCGCACGAGCTCATCCCGTACGCGCGCCTGGGCGCCGTCGGCCGTACGGCGGTCGAGGAGGCCTACTGGACCACCGGACCCGACGGCGCCCCTCCGGCACGGCCCCACGCCTTCGAGTACTGGTCGCACGCGGCCTGCGTGCTGCCCATCGAGGAGTGGCCGCACTTCGCCTTCCGCAGGCGCGCCTACCGCGGCCGCCCGCACTGGGGCCACGAGCTGTCCGCCGGGGCGTACGACAAGGTCGTCGACCAGCTGCGCGCCGAGGGGCCGCAGACGGCGACCGAGCTGGGCGGCGCCAAGAACAAGGGCGAGTGGTGGGACTGGTCGGACACCAAGATCGCCGTCGAGCGGGCGCTGATGTTCGGCGAGGTGGTCGTGGTCGAGCGGCGCGGCTGGAAGCGGGTGTACGACCTGGCGGAGCGGGCGATCCCGCAGGCCCTGCTCCACGACGACCTGGACGACACCGAGTGCGTGCGGCGGCTCGTCCGGCAGGCGGGCGAGGCGCTGGGCGTGGGCACGCGCGCGGACATCGCCGACTACCACCGGCTCAAGGGGGAGCAGTTCGACGCGGTGGTCGAGGCGGCGGGCCTGGTGCCGGTCACGGTGGCGGGCTGGGGGAAGCCCGCCTGGGCGGACCCGGCGGCGCTGGCCACGGAGCCGCGCGGCCGGCACCGTACGACCCTGCTGTCGCCGTTCGACTCGCTGATCTGGGAGCGGCCCCGCACGGAGCGGATCTTCGGCTTCACGCACCGCCTGGAGGCGTACGTGCCGAAGCAGAAGCGGATCCACGGCTACTTCGCGATGCCGGTCCTGGCGGGCGGCCGTCTGGTCGGCCGGGTGGACCCGGCGCGGGAAGGCGGGACGCTCGTCGCCCGCCAGGTGTCGCTCGACGGTCCCAAGTCCGTGCCCGCGGTGGCGCGGGCGCTGCGCGAGGCGGCCGAATGGGTCGGCTGCGACGCGGTGAGGGTGGAGCGCGTGGACACCCCGGCACTGGCGAAGGACCTGGTGGCGGCGCTGGGTTAGGGCGCCCGGCTACCGGATCTCGAGGATCTTCTCCCGCATCGCGTAGACCACGGCCTCCATCCGGGAGTGCAGCTGCAGCTTCTCCAGGATGTTCCGGACGTGGTTCTTCACGGTGTTCTCGGAGATGAACAACTCCTTGGCGATGTCCCGGTTGTTCATCCCGGTCGCGACGAGCTTGAGGACCTCCAGCTCACGGTCGGTCAGCCGGGGCGCCGGCACGAGCCTGCGCTCGTCGGTGCGCTGGATCATCGACTTGAACTCGGTGAGGAGCTTCGACGCCATCGAGGGGCTGATCTGCGACTGGCCGTCGGCGACCGCGCGGATCGCGGTCGCGACCTCGTCGGTGGAGATCTCCTTGAGGAGGTAGCCGGTCGCCCCCGCCTTGATCGCGTCGTAGAGGTCGGCCTCCTCGTCGCTGATCGTCAGCATGATGATCTTCGCGCTGGGGGCCACCTCCTTGATGGAGGTGCACGCCTCGATGCCGCCGCGCCGGGGCATCCGTACGTCCATCAGGACGATGTCGGGCAGCAGGTCGGCCGCCTTGTCGACGGCCTCCGCCCCGTCGCCGGCCTCCCCGACGACCTGGATGTCCTCCTCCTGCGCGAGGACGATCTCGAGTCCGCGGCGGAAGAGGGCATGGTCATCCACGACGAGGACCCGGATCGGCTCCTTGCGGAACGCGCCGCTGTCCGATTCCGATCCCTCCGGGACCGCACCACCGTGCTCGCGCCCGCTGAGCACCGGCCCGAAGCTGTCCGCCATCGTTCCTCCCCCTGAAGGCCGTGGCCTGAAGTCGTTTCCGGTCCTCCAACCGCTACTCGGGGAGCACCGGTTGGCGTGCACGCCATGCTTTCATGCTCCGGCGGCAACGGGGGCGATCCGCAGACGCACGGGGGTGCCCCTGGGGGCGCGGAGAGCGCTCCAGGGGCACCGTGAGGGGCAATGGGGGTGTGGGGGCGCGAGACGGCGGTCAGCCGCCGAGCGCACCACCGGCGCCGCCACCCTCGGCGAGCGGGTCGCTCTCCACGTGGATGACGCCGTAGTCGTAAGCGTGTCGGCGGTAGACGACACTCGGCTGCTTCGTGTCGGAGTCGACGAAGAGGTAGAAGTCGTGGCCGACCAGCTCCATCTCGTAGAGAGCCTGGTCGAGCGTCATCGGTGCGGCCCGGTGGGTCTTCTCGCGGACCACCAGCGGGCCTTCGCCCTGGACTTCGATCGAGCCCATCATCGTGGTGGGCACCTTGTCGGACTCGTCGGCGACGAGCTGGCCGTCTCCGTTGAGCTGGGCGGCGCCGGGCACCACGTCCCCGACCTCCGCCGCCGAAAGCCTGCCGTTTCCACGGCGGGTGTACCGCTTGTCGTGCTGCTTGCGCAGTCGTGCCTCGAGCTTGTCGCTGGCGAGGTCGAGGGCCGCGTACGGGTCAGCCGCCGCGGCTTCCGCCCGGATCACCGGGCCTCGGGAGTGGAGAGTGATCTCCACGCGGTCCGACCTGTCGGCCTGCCGCGGGTTGTGTTCCTTGGACACCTCGACGTCGAGGCTGATCACCTTGCCGTCGAGCTTCTGGATCTTCTCCAGCTTCAGCTTCTCGGCCACGTGCTTGCGGAACCGCTCGGGCACCTCGGTCTTGCGGCCCTTGACGACGATGTCCACGCAGAACTCCGTTCCCGGATCGCCCTGTCGGCTCTCTCGGCCGCAGGGCTTCTCCCTTTGCACCAGACTCCGGTCGGTCACCGGAGCTCGGACTCGGCGAGTTTCACCTCCTCCTGCCCAGTCGACGAGATCCCCACCCCATCGACAAGAGGTTAATTCGCCCTGAACTCCTGTCCTGTAGGCGCAACCATGTATTCGGCTAGGTGATGGCTTTCGCCATTCCTCACAACCGAACATAGCCCCTTCGGACGGGTGTCGGCACCCGGTACCGAGACATACCTCCGTTCGGGTGCCTTCACCTCTCACCACCTGCAACGTTCCAAGTTCCTTGCGAGTTCCGGTTTATTTCGAACGAAGCGGGAGAGGATGCGATCACAGCCGCCGCCCGCTGTTCGAATCCGCGCTGCGCCGAACCACTCGGTAAGCCGTGCGGTATTCCAGGAATGAACGAAGGGTGTACGTCTTCGAGAGCGCGCGCCGCCTCCGCCAGCGAGGCGCCCGTGGTCATCAGATCGTCGACGAGCACCACCTCTCCCGCCCGGAGCAGCCGCCCGCCGCCGGGCACGACCTCCAGCGCGCCGGAGAGGTTCTCCAGCCGTCCGCGCGCCCCGAGACCCGCCTGGTCCGCCACGTACCGCCGCTGCCGCAGCACCGGCACGACCCGCGCCCGCCGTCCCGCGCCCCGCAGCCGGGCCGCCGCGGCCAGCGCGATCCGGCGCGTCGGATCGTGGCCACGCGCCCGCACGGAGCGCCGTGAGGAGGGCACCGGTACAAGGAGCAGCGGTCGCGCCGCGAGGCCCTCGGCGCCCCCGGCAGCGGCCTCCACGGCGGCGGCGAGGGCACCGCCCAGGGGCCGGGCGAGCGGGAGCGCCCCGCGTTCCTTGTGGGCGATGAGCAGTTCGCGTACGGCGTCGGCGTACGGCGCGACGGCATGGACGACGGGCAGCCCGGCCGGCTCGGGCGACGGCCGCACCCTGCGCGGTCCCTTCCCCGCCCCGGTCAACGCGGCCTCGCACGACGGGCACAGCTCGGTGCGCTGCCTGCCGCAGCCTCCGCAGGCGACCGGCAGCACCAGCCCGGCGATCTCGCGCCACCACCCCCGCATGGCTCCACTGTGCGCCTTCCGGGGCGCCTCGGCCACCCCTGTGGAAAACCCCTCGCGGGTGCCCCCGGAGTACGTCAGGTAACCGCCCGCGGACGGCGGCGACCGCCACGCGCGGAAGGCTTCGCGCAGCCTCCCCGGGGGCCGCGCGGGAGCCTCGTGGGCTGCGGAGGGCCTGGGCGGAGGCCCTCCGCAGCCGGGCGGCGGCTACCCCGGATAGACGGGCGAGATCCCGGTCTTGACCACGGGCTGCCAGTTCGTGCCCGGCGCGAGCCGCACGATGCCGTCGTTGCCGGAGTCCGCGACCAGCGGCGCGGAGCCCTTGTACGGCGCGGCCACCGACGTCACCCCGTTCAGCCCGGGGAGCACCGAGGACGCCGACGTCGAGCCGTCGGTCTGGAGGTAGCGGATCTGCTGGACGCCGCCCGCCTCCTTGCCGACCACCACGAGCCGGCTGGGACCGGCCCAGGAGACGGCCGTGACCGACTCCATCCGGGGCGCGGCGGGCTGGAGGTCGTCCACGGAGACGACCGGCTCGTCGCCCGACGTCTGCCGCTGGATGCGGCCGATCTGCAGGGTGGTGTCCCCGCCCCGGGTGACCACGAGCGCGATCCGGACCCCGTCGGGGGAGACCCGCAGCGACTCGATCCTGGCCTCGTCGGCCGGCCACGGCGTCCGCACCTTGACGGGGTCGCCGGTGCCGTCCGGCACCATCCACAGCTGGGGCGCGGCGGGGTCGCGGTCGGCGATCCACAGGTTGCCCAGGCCGTCCCAGCTGGGCGCGGACAGCCGGTCGGTGGGCTTGACGGCCTTGCTGCGCAGGATCGCGGGGGCCCCCTCCTCCTCGGTGGTGATGGAGGAGACGAACAGCTCGCGGCCGGTCTCCGCGACCCCCGCGGCCCGGGTCTCGCCCCGGTCCACGGCGACCGATCCGAGCCGCAGCGTGCCCTTGCCGAACGGGCCGGGCACCTCGACGGGCGCGTTGGACTCCTTGCCCGCGCCGACCAGCATCACCAGCTTGCGGTGCTCGTCGACGAAGTACGGGTTCTCGTCCCGGTCCGTGTTCCGCACGGGGGCGAACTCGTCGGTCGCCTGCCCCTTGCCCAGGCGGCACAGCGCCTGGCCCCTCGACCCCTGGAGCTCCACCTGCTCGGCGTTCACCGAGGTCAGGTCGCGCAGCGTGAACAGCAGCTGCGCCGCCATCCGCCGGCACGGCTCGCCTCCCACCAGGTCCGCCTTGCCGTTCAGCGGCACCTTGAGCGTGGACTGGTCGTCGGGCGTGAGCGTGGTGACGCCCTTCCGCAGCTCCGTACCGGAGGGGAAGCTGGAGTCGACGGCCGGCTTCAGCCAGTCCGTGGGTCCTTCGAGGAGCGCCCGGACCGTCTGCGTCACCGGGTCCATCCGGGTGACGGGGTCCTGCCGCTGCCGGATGTAGACCGGGTCGGCGACGACCCAGTCCTCCCCCGAGGCGAAGTAGTACTTGTTGACAGACCGGTAGTTGCGCAGGAAATCGGCCTCGCCGAGCACCAGGCCCGGCGGCAGGCTGTCGATGCGCCACTCCTTGCCCTTGCCGTTGGCCGAGGGCTGCTGCACGACGTGGATCGACTGGAGGTACGCGGCGGGGCTGTACGGCTGGTACGCGTGCCGGTCGTCCACGGTCGCGATCCTGCGGCCGGAGAGCGGGTAGGAACGGCCCTGGTTGTCGGGGTCGGCGTTCCGGTCGGCGAGGTCGCGGTTGGGCGCGGTGGTGAGCACGGTGATGCTCTCCTCCGGCTTCCAGGTCCGCGCCGCCTGGCTGGTCAGGTACTTGCGGGCCGTGGCGAAGCCGGGGTCGTCACTGGTCATGGCTTCGAGGAAGCCGTCGACGATCTCGTCCGGGTCGGCGTTCTCCCGGGGCGCCACCGCGTAGACCCGTACCTGCGAGTCGCCCTGGTTGGCCCCCTTGACCGGCTGGACGTCGCCGCTGTCGGGCATGGTCGCGCACCCGGTCACCAGGAGTCCGCCGCACGCGGCGAGCACCACCGCGCGCGTACCGCGGCCCCGGCCCTGCACCGGAGGGAGGTCCGGAGCGGTGTGCCCCCCGCGGAGGCCCGGGAAGCCCCAGGCCACGTGCCCCCTTCGGAAGCCCCGCCCCGCGTGCCCCTGTGAGGAGTCAGCGCCCACGTGTCCCGTCCTCCCGCTCCGCGTTCCCGTGTGCGTCGGCCGTGGCCGGACCCGCCCCTGCACCGTCGTTCTCCGCCGCCGTACGCGCCACGACCCGGGCACCGCTGCCGGGCAGCGCCGTCGGGTCGACGGTCGCCCGCGTCGGCGCGGGGAGCCTCGGCGGTACGGGGAGCTGCGGCCGGTCGCCGGCGGGCTGCACCGGCACCGCCGCGAGGCGTGCGTTGTCCTGGGCGCGTCCGGCGGCCGCCTGCTCGCGGTTGCGCCGCGAGTCCTCGGGCTCCAGGGGTATCGGGGAGCCCCGCAGCGGCTCGTCCGCGGTCCGCGGCAGGGTGAGCCGGAACTGCGAACCTCCGCCGGGCTCGCCCCAGGCCTGGAGCCAGCCGCCGTGCAGCCGGGCGTCCTCCACCGCGATCGACAGGCCGAGGCCGGTGCCGCCGGTGGTGCGGGCGCGGGCGGGGTCGGCGCGCCAGAAGCGGTTGAAGACCCGGGTCGCCTCGCCCGGCTTGAGCCCGACGCCGTAGTCGCGCACCGCGACGGCGACGGCGCCGCCGGCGGCGGCCAGCTTCACCACCACGTCCTTGCCCTCGCCGTGCTCGACGGCGTTGACCACGAGGTTGCGCAGCACCCGCTCGACCCGGCGGGCGTCCGCCTCGGCCACCACGGGCTGCGTGTCGCCGACGACCACGATCCGGGTGCCCTTGCGTTCGGCGAGGGGCTCGGCGCCGCCGATGACCCGGCGCACGACCTGCCGCAGGTCTATCGGCTCGGCCTCCAGGGCGGCCGCTCCCGCGTCGAAGCGGCTGATCTCCAGAAGGTCGGCGAGCAGCGACTCGAAGCGGTCGAGCTGGTCGCCGAGGAGTTCGGC
The DNA here is from genome assembly GCF_001905825.1 of Streptomyces sp. CB02009. GTDB lineage: Bacteria > Actinomycetota > Actinomycetes > Streptomycetales > Streptomycetaceae > Streptomyces. The sequence goes on along the minus strand of NZ_LIVV01000007.1, from coordinate 8,315 downwards.
GGAACGGGCGGTGATCGGGTCGAAGTCGACCCGGGCCTCGTGGATGACGTCGGCGGCCATCCGGACCGTGGTGAGCGGGGTGCGCAGCTCGTGCGAGACGTCCGAGACGAACCGCCGCTGCATCCGCGACAGCTCCTCCAGCTGCTGGATCTTGAGCTGGAGGTTCTGGGCCATCTTGTTGAAGGCCTCACCCAGTCGGGCGATGTCGTCCTCGCCGGTGACCTTCATACGTTCCTGGAGGCGGCCTGCCGAGAGCCGCTCGGCGATCCCGGCGGCCATCCGTACCGGCGTGACGACCTGGCGCACCATGAGCCAGGCGATGGCGCCGAGCAGCACCATGACGAAGAGCCCGGCGGTCGCGAGGGTGCCCTTGACCAGGGTGAGGGAGTCCTCCTCCTGGGTCAGCGGGAAGAGGTAGTACAGCTCGTACTGCGTGCCCTCGGCGTCGTTCAGCCGCTTGCCGATCACCAGACCGGCCTCGGACGACTTCCCGCTGGTGTAGTGGATGCGGGTGAACTTCTGGAAGGTGTCCGTGCCCTGCGCCACCTGGTGCCGCAGTTCCGCGGGGATGCTGGTGGTCGGATCGACCTCTCCGGAGGCCCGGGCGCCGCGGCTCGCGGCGTCACCGGTGTCGAGGGAGAGCGCGACCACGTTGAAGGCGCTCTGGCCGCCACTGGCGAGCTGCTCGACCAGGGTCGAGCGCCAGTTCACGGAGGCACCGGCCCGCGCGCCGTCCTGCTGGCCGGGTGCCGAGGGAGTCGTCGCCGCCCGGTCCTGGGCGGCGGAGAACCCGCCGGCGGCCTGGCTCTGGGCGGCCCTCTCCTTGGCGTCGAGCAGTCCGTTGCGGACCTGGCCGATCACGACCAGGCCGAGCAGCAGCACCACGCCGAGCGACATCAGCAGGGTGCCCGCGACGATCCGCAGCTGGATGTTGCGCCGCCACAGCCGCACGGCGGGCAGCAGCGGTCGGCGCACCCAGCGCGCGAAGAGCCGGAGGACGGGTCCGCCCGGCGTCCCGTCCCGGAACAGCCGTCCGCCCCGCGGCGGACGGCCGGAACGCGAGCCCCCCCGCCCCGGTCCGGCAGCCCGCCCCGTACGGTCTCCCGGGTCCCCGGGCTTCGGAGCAGTACTGCCTGTACTCATGTCAGCTCGGTCCCGCCTTGTATCCGACGCCTCGCACGGTCACCACGATCTCGGGCCGCTCGGGGTCCTTCTCGACCTTCGAGCGCAGCCGCTGCACGTGCACGTTCACCAGTCGGGTGTCCGCCGCGTGGCGGTAGCCCCAGACCTGCTCGAGGAGCACCTCGCGGGTGAACACCTGCCACGGCTTGCGCGCCAGCGCGACGAGCAGGTCGAACTCCAGCGGGGTCAGGGCGATGGACTGCCCGTCCCGCTTCACGGAGTGCCCCGCCACGTCGATGACGAGGTCACCGATGGTGAGCTGCTCGGGCGCAGGCTCCTCGGACCTCCGCAGCCGTGCCCGGATACGGGCCACGAGCTCCTTCGGCTTGAACGGCTTGACGATGTAGTCGTCGGCCCCGGACTCCAGACCCACGACCACGTCGACGGTGTCGCTCTTCGCAGTGAGCATGACGATCGGCACACCCGACTCGGCCCTGATCAGGCGGCACACCTCGATGCCGTCCCTCCCGGGCAGCATCAGGTCGAGCAGCACCAGGTCAGGCTTGGCCTCCCGGAATGCGGCAAGCGCCTTGTCACCGTCCGCGACGAACGACGGCTCGAACCCTTCACCCCGCAGCACGATGCCGAGCATCTCGGCCAGTGCGGTGTCGTCGTCGACGACAAGAACGCGTCCCTTCATATCGACATCATCCCATTAGCCAATCGTTACCTGCCGTGACCTGCCCCACAGCGCCTCCCCCAGCCCGGACCCGCGATCCCGTCGATCGCGCCCCGCTCGGCCCGCCACCGCACGGTTCGCGCGAGATGATCGGGTATCCGCACAGTGTGCCGTCTGTCTCTCCCACAATGAAGGTCCGGACGAAGGTACGAAGGTCACGGACGCTCCGGCCCACGGGCGGGTCCCGCGTGGCACGATGGCACCCGGCCCGCCGCCGCGTCAGGTGTCGGCCGCCGTGACCGAGCCGGTTCGCCGATCCGGCACCGCGACCATTCCTCCGAGGTGGACGACCGTGAACGACACTCCGGGCTGGACCTCGCCCGGATCCGCCCCCTCCGACGATCAGAACGGCTCCGGGGTCCCCCGGCCCGCCGCTCCGGCCGACGCGAACGGCTCCGCCCCTCAGTGGTCCAAGGACCAGCCGCCCGCCGGCCAGTGGTCCCCGCCGACCGGCCAGACCCCGCCCCCGGCCCCCGGCCAGGGTCAGGGCCAGGGCTGGGGCGCTCCTCCCCCGAACGCCCACTGGGGCCGGCCGCCGGCCGCGAAGCCCGGAGTGATCCCGCTGCGCCCGCTGGGCATGGGCGAGATCCTCGACGGCGCGGTGAAGACCCTCCGCACCTACTGGCGCACCGTCCTGGCCATCACGGTCACGGTCGCGGTGATCTCCCAGATCGCCGACATCCTGGCCCAGCGCTATCTCTCCCCGGACGTTCCGGCGGCGAACCCGGACGCCACTCCGGCCGAGGCGCTCGAGCAGTCCCTCGACGCCGCCCAGTCGTCCCTGGTCGGTCTGGGGCCCGCCCTCCTCGTGACGCTGATGGCATCGCTGGTCAGCGCCGCCCTGCTGACCGTCGTGATCAGCCGCGCCGTCCTCGGCCGTCCGGTCTCGCTCGGCGCCGCCTGGCAGGAGGCCCGGCCGCGGCTCCTCCAGCTCGTCGGCCTGACGCTGCTGCTGGCCGCGATGAGCACCGCCATCGTCCTGGTCGGTCTGCTGCCCGGTCTGCTGATCGGCGGCGCCGCGGGGGTGGCCCTGACGCTCCTCGGCGGTCTCGGTGCCCTGGTGGCGGTGGTCTGGCTGATGATCAGCTTCAACCTGGCCTCTCCCGCCCTGATGCTGGAGCGCGGCGGCGTGGTCCAGTCCCTGAAGCGCTCGGCGAAGCTGGTGCGGGGCGCGTGGTGGCGCATCTTCGGCATCACGCTCCTCACCCAGCTGCTGATCTTCATCTTCTCCATGATCATCGCGATCCCGTTCACCATCATCGGCATCGCGGTCGACGGAGACGGCTTCTCCGACATGCTCTCCGGCTCGTCCACCACCTTCGGCTGGCCGTTCCTGATCATCACGGGCATCGGCGGTGTGATCACCAGCGCGATCACCTACCCGATCTCGGCCGGTGTCACGGTCCTCCTCTACGTGGACCAGCGCATCCGCCGCGAAGCCCTGGACCTCGAACTGGCACGGGCCGCGGGCATCCCCGGCTACGGCCCCGCCCCGGGCGCCCAGACCGTCGGAGGCTGATGCCGTGACGGTCACGGGGGGAACGACCACGGCACTGGCGCGGCTCCGCGCCGACGACGAGATCCCGGTGGACATCTCCCGCGTCCCCGCCCAGGAGGCGGCGGAACGGGAGCTGTCCAAGCCGATGTACCACGAGAACGACCCGAACCTCCTCCAGCGCGGCCTCGACCGCTTCTGGGAGTGGGTCGGCGACCTCTTCGACGCCGCCTCGGGCGCCACGCCCGGCGGCGCGATCGGCCTCGTCGCGATCGTCCTGTTCGTGATCGCCGCGGTCGCCGCCCTCTGGTGGCGCCTCGGCACCCCCCGCCGCGCACCGTCCACCACCGGCGACTCCCTCTTCGCGGACGGCCCCCGCACCGCCCGCGACCACCGGGCGGCCGCCGCCCGCCACGCCTCCGCCGGCCGCTGGAACCAGGCCGTCCAGGAACGCACCCGGGCCATCGTCCGCTCCCTGGAGGAACGCACCCTGCTCGACCCGCGCCCCGGCCGCACCGCGGACGAGGCCGCCGCCGAAGCGAGCCGTTCCCTCCCGGCCCACGCGGACGACCTCCGCCTCGCCGTCCGCGTCTTCGACGACGTCACGTACGGCGGCCGTACCGCCGACGAGCCCGCGTACCGCCGCATCGAGGAACTGGACACCGCCCTGGAGCGCACCCGTCCCACCCTCGACACCGCCTCCACGGGAACACCCGCATGAGCCGCCCGGCCACCAGCACCACGTCGACCGCCGCCTCCCCCCGCCAGCTCTGGACCCGGGCCCGCGGCGCGGCACTCGTCCTCGCCCTGATCCTCATCGGCGGCCTGGCCCTCGCGACGCTGAGGTCCTCCGACTCCCACGGCTCCCTCGACCCCCGCTCCGCCGACCCGACCGGCAGCCGGGCCGTCGCGGAACTCCTCAGGACCCGTGGCATCGAGCTCACCCTCGTCACCACCCTCGACGAGGCCACCGCCGCGACCACCCCCGACGCGACCCTCCTGGTCACCACGCCCGACCTGCTGACCCGGTCTCAGCAGGCCACGCTCCACCAGGCCATGACCGGCTCCGCCGGCCGCACGATCCTCGTCGGCGCGGGGCAGCCCTCCCTCGACACCCTCGCCCCGGGAGTGACCAGCTCCACCAGCACCCCCGTGGAGCACCGCGCCCCCTCCTGCACCCTGGCGGAGGCCACCCGCGCCGGCACCGTCGACCTCGGCGGCGAGCGCTACCTCACCGCCCCCGGCAGCACCGCCGACTCCTGCTACCCGTCCGACGGCCTGCCGACCCTGCTCCGCCTCCCCGGGCGGGGCACCACCGACACCGTCCTCCTCGGTTCGCCCGACATCCTCTACAACAAGCGTCTCGACCAGCAGGGCAACGCCTCGCTCGCCCTGCAGCTCCTCGGCTCCCGGCCCCATCTCGTCTGGTACCTCCCCTCCCTGACCGATGCCTCCGCCACCGCCGACACACCCGACGACGGCACCACGGGCGGCTTCCTCTCCCTCATCCCCTCCGGCTGGCTGTGGGGCACGCTCCAGCTCGCGGTCGCGGCCCTGCTCGCCGCCGTCTGGCGCGCCCGCCGCCTCGGCCCCCTGGTGACCGAGCGCCTCCCTGTCACCCTCCGCGCCTCCGAGACCACCGAGGGCCGCGCCCGCCTCTACCGCAAGGCGAACGCCCGCGACCGCGCCGCCTCGGTACTGCGCACCGCGACCCGCACCCGGATCGCCCCGCTGCTCGGCGTCCCCGTCCAGGACGCCCACTCCGCCGACCGCCTCCTCCCCGCACTCTCCGTCCGTCTCCCCGAGACCACCGCGGACCCCCGCCATCTCCTCTTCGGCCCGGCTCCCGCCGACGACGCCACTCTGATCCGCCTGGCGGACCAACTCGACGCCCTCGAAAGAGAGGTACGCACCTCATGAGCGCCCCGACCCCCGAGACCGTTGCGAACTCGGACAGCGCCCGCGCCTCCCTGGAGGCCCTGCGCACCGAGATCGGAAAGGCCGTGGTCGGCCAGGACCCCGCCGTCACCGGTCTCGTCGTCGCCCTGCTCTGCCGCGGACACGTCCTCCTCGAAGGCGTGCCCGGCGTCGCGAAGACCCTGCTGGTCCGCTCGCTCGCCGCCGCACTCGAACTCGACACCAAGCGCGTCCAGTTCACCCCCGACCTGATGCCGAGCGACGTGACCGGCTCCCTGGTCTACGACACCCGGACCTCCGAGTTCTCCTTCCAGCCCGGCCCGGTCTTCACGAATCTCCTGCTCGCCGACGAGATCAACCGCACGCCTCCGAAGACCCAGGCCTCCCTCCTGGAGGCGATGGAGGAGCGCCAGGTCACCGTCGACGGCATCCCGCGCGCACTGCCCGAGCCCTTCCTGGTGGCGGCGACCCAGAACCCCGTCGAGTACGAGGGCACCTACCCCCTCCCCGAAGCCCAACTAGACCGCTTCCTGCTCAAGCTGACGGTTCCTCTCCCCTCGCGTGCGGACGAGATCCAGGTCCTCACCCGCCATGCCGAGGGCTTCGACCCCCGCGACCTGAAGGCCGCCGGTGTCCGCCCCGTCGCAGGCCCCGCCGAACTCGAAGCCGCCCGGGCCGCCGTCACCAAGGTCTCCGTCTCCGCGGAGATCGCCGGCTATGTCGTCGATATCTGTCGTGCCACGCGTGAATCCCCCTCACTCACGCTCGGGGTCTCTCCCCGAGGCGCCACCGCCCTGCTCTCCACCGCCCGCGCCTGGGCCTGGCTCACCGGCCGGGACTACGTCACCCCGGACGATGTGAAGGCCCTCGCTCTCCCCACCCTGCGTCATCGCATCCACCTGCGGCCCGAGGCCGAGATGGAAGGAGTCACCCCCGACTCCGTCATCAACTCGATCCTCGCCCACGTCCCCGTCCCCCGCTGAGAACGGCGCCCCATGGCCCTCACCGGACGAACAGCGCTGCTCGCCGCCCTCGGATCGATCCCCGTCGGCATCCTCGCCCCCAGCTGGGCGGGGATGCTCGCGGTGAACGCGCCCCTCTCCCTCGCAATTCTGTGCGACTACCTCCTGGCGGCGCCAGTACGAACGCTCCAATTCACCCGAAGTAGTGACACATCCGTTCGACTCGGTGACGAGGCAGACGTCCAGCTCACCGTCACCAACCGGTCCCGCCGCCCCCTCCGCGCCCAGCTCCGCGACGCCTGGCCGCCCAGCAGCTGGCGCCCCGGCACCGAACAGGCCGCCTCGCGCCACCGCCTGACAGTCCCTTCCGGCGAACGCCGCCGCCTCACCACGAGCCTGCGCCCGACCCGCCGCGGCGACCGCCGGGCCGAGCGGATCACGGTCCGCTCGTACGGTCCCCTGGGCCTGGCCGCCCGTCAGGGCCACCACGAGGTCCCCTGGACCGTCCGCGTCCTGCCCCCGTTCACCAGCCGGAAGCACCTGCCGTCCCGTCTGGCCCGTCTCCGTGAACTCGACGGCCGCACCAGCGTCCTGACACGCGGTGAGGGCACGGAGTTCGACAGCCTCCGCGAGTACGTCCCCGGCGACGACACCCGCTCGATCGACTGGCGGGCCACCGCCCGCCAGTCCACGGTCGCCGTCCGCACCTGGCGCCCCGAGCGCGACCGTCACATCCTGATCGTCCTGGACACCGGCCGCACCTCGGCCGGCCGCGTCGGCGACGTCCCCCGCCTGGACGCCTCCATGGACGCGGCCCTCCTGCTCACCGCGCTCGCCTCCCGCGCCGGTGACCGCGTGGACCTCCTGGCCTACGACCGGCGCCTCCGCGCCCAGGTCCAGGGCCGCTCCGCCGGCGACGTCCTGCCCGCCGTGGTCAACGCCCTCGCCCCGCTCGAACCCGAACTGGTGGAGACGGACGCCCGCGGCCTGGCCGCGACGGCCCTCGCCCGAGCTCCCCGCCGCTCCTTGATCGTCCTTCTGACGAGCCTCGACGCCGCACCGGTCGAGGAGGGGCTCCTCCCGGTGCTGCCCCAGCTCGCCCAGCGCCACACGGTCCTGCTCGCCTCGGTCTCCGACCCCCACGTCGCCCGCATGGCGACGACCCGCGGCACCATCGAGGGTGTCTACGAGGCCGCGGCGGCCACCCAGACCCGGTCCCAGCGCTCCCGCACCGCGGACCAGCTCCGCCGCCACGGCGTCACGGTCGTCGACGCCTCCCCCGACGCCCTCGCCCCGGCCCTGGCCGACGCGTATCTCGCCCTGAAGGCAGCCGGCCGCCTGTAGAAGCGGCACACGCCGATGGCCGGCACGGCGAGAAACGCCGCACCGGCCATCGACCAGAGATGGCGCCACGCATCAACGGAACACGACAGAAGCCTCCCCGGCCGCTGCGCTGAAGGACCCCGGGCACAGGAACGAGCCCGACACCTTGGTGGCCGTGAAGGGCGTGTTCACGTACTTCCTGGTGGCCCCGTCCCGGTTCCAGACGATGTTCGTCACCTTGTAGCGGCAGGAGACGAACGACTGCTTCCCGGTGAGGTCGATGACGTCCGTCGTCGCCGTACCGGCGGCGTCGTCGAAGGTGAAAGCCGGGTTGTTGTTGAGTGAGGCGGTGATGCCCCCGCCGCAGGACAGGTTCCCGCCCGGCTTGTTGATCGTGGACCGGTCGACGGTGAGGGCGCTCGGCGGAGTCGCACTGGCGTCGGCACCGGTCCATGTACAGGTGTTCCCGGAGACGACGATCACGCCGTCGACCTCCGCGCCGGCGACGGCACCGCTCGCATACGCCGAGGTAGGAACACCGATGCCGACCGCCATCACCAGCGCGGCCAAGCCGGTCAGGGTGGGGGTGTACTTCATGTCGCTCTCCTTGCCACAGCTTGTGGGTGGGGGGAACCCAAGCCGCTCACCGGAGCCGCCCGGGTTCGGAGTGCGCCACGGAGCGTGTCACAGCCGGCATGAGATGTCATGCGCGCATCAATCATTGGCTGAAAGTTGCTGAACGCAAAAATGCCTCAAC
>NZ_LIVV01000006.1 GCF_001905825.1 Streptomyces sp. CB02009 | reverse complement strand
TTGGCACGCTGTTGAGTTCTCAAGGAACGGACGCTTCCTTTGTACTCACCCTCTCGGGCTTTCCTCCGGGCTTCCCTTCGGTCTTGCGTTTCCGACTCTATCAGATCTTTTCGATCCGATTTCCTCGGTGCTTTCCGGTCCCTTTTGTTTTTACTCCGGGGGCCTTTCGGCGTTTCCGACTTTATCAGAAGATCTGAGTCGGTTTTCCCGCCTCCCGGTGAAGCGTTCTGGCGCACGTCGGCGCCGGGGCTTCCCGTTCTGGCGGAGCCGTAAACGTACTGGAGCGGGGCGCCCCGATGCAAATCGAGGGGCCCCGCTCCGGTACCGCGCTGGTCAGGTCGTCAGACCGGTCAGACCTCGACGACGACCGGAAGGATCATCGGGCGTCGGCGGTAGGTGTCGGAGACCCACTTGCCGACGCTGCGGCGGATCAGCTGCTGGAGCTGGTGGGGTTCCACGACGCCGTCCTGGAACGACTTGTTCAGTGCCTGGTCGATCTTCGGGAGCACCGCGTCGAACGCCGAGTCGTCGATGCCCGAGCCGCGGGCGTGGACGTGCGGGCCGCCCACGATCTTGCCCGTGGAGGAGTCGACCACGACGAAGACCGAGATGATGCCCTCCTCGCCGAGGATCCGGCGGTCCTTGAGGGACGTCTCGGTGACGTCGCCGACCGAGAGGCCGTCGACGTACACGTAACCCGCCTGGACCTTGCCGGTGATCCGGGCGCGGCCGTCGACCAGGTCGACGACGACGCCGTCCTCGGCGATGACGATGTGGTCCTTGGGGATGCCCGTCATCGCGCCGAGCTCGGCGTTGGCCCGGAGGTGGCGCCATTCGCCGTGGACCGGCATGAGGTTCTTCGGGCGGCAGATGTTGTAGAAGTACAGCAGCTCGCCGGCCGAGGCGTGGCCCGAGACGTGGACCTTGGCGTTGCCCTTGTGGACGACGTTCGCGCCCCAGCGGGTCAGGCCGTTGATCACGCGGTAGACCGCGTTCTCGTTGCCCGGGATCAGGGACGACGCCAGGATCACGGTGTCGCCCGGGACGATCCGGATCTGGTGGTCGCGGTTGGCCATGCGGGACAGGGCCGCCATCGGCTCGCCCTGGGAACCCGTGCAGACCAGCACGACTTCGTCGTCCGGCAGGTCGTCGAGGGTCTTCACGTCGACGACGAGGCCGGCCGGGACCCGCAGGTAGCCGAGGTCGCGGGCGATGCCCATGTTGCGGACCATCGAGCGGCCGACGAAGGCGACCCTGCGGCCGTACTCGTGGGCGGCGTCGAGGATCTGCTGGATGCGGTGCACGTGGCTGGCGAAGCTGGCCACGATGATGCGCTTCTGGGCGTTCGCGAAGACCGTGCGCAGGACGTTGGAGATGTCCTTCTCCGGCGGGACGAAGCCCGGGACCTCGGCGTTCGTGGAGTCCGAGAGAAGGAGGTCGATGCCTTCCTCGCTCAGCCGCGCGAACGCGTGGAGGTCGGTGAGGCGACCGTCCAGCGGGAGCTGGTCCATCTTGAAGTCGCCGGTGGCGACGGCCATGCCCGCGGGGGTGCGGATGGCGACCGCGAGCGCGTCCGGGATGGAGTGGTTGACCGCGATGAACTCGCAGTCGAACGAACCCAGGACCTCCCGGTCGCCCTCCTTCACCTCGAGGGTGTAGGGGCGGATGCGGTGCTCCTGGAGCTTGGCCTCGATCAGGGCGAGGGTCAGCTTGGAGCCGATCAGCGGGATGTCCGGCTTGAGCCGGAGCAGGTAGGGGACGGCACCGATGTGGTCCTCGTGGCCGTGCGTGAGCACGATGCCTTCGATGTCGTCGAGACGGTCCCGGATGATGGTGAAGTCCGGGAGGATCAGGTCGATGCCGGGCTGCTCCTCTTCGGGGAAGAGGACGCCGCAGTCGACGATGAGCAGACGGCCGTCGAATTCGAAGACCGTCATGTTCCGGCCGATTTCGCCGAGCCCGCCGAGCGGGATGACGCGCAGGGCGCCCTTCGGCAGCTTCGGCGGGGCACCGAGTTCGGGATGCGGATGACTCAAAAGACTCTCCTCACCACGCACGCCACGTACCCCTCGGCACGTGGCGCGCATGACATTCGTGCACTTGCTGTTGTCAGTGTTCAGTTGTGAAGTCCGTTGTCAGAGCTCTACCCCGCCGGCGGCCAGGTCGATCTTGAGCTGCTCGGTCTCTCCGGCGGACAGCTCCACGAGGGGCAGTCGCAGGGGGCCGGCCGGGAGGCCCTGGAGGGCGAGGGCGGCCTTGGTGGTCATGACGCCCTGGGTGCGGAACATCCCGGTGTAGACCGGGAGCAGCTTCTGGTGGATCTCGGTGGCCTTCTGGATCTCGCCGCCCAGGTGGGCTTCGAGGAGGGCGCGGAGCTCCGGGGTGACGACGTGGCCCACGACGGAGACGAAGCCGCAGGCTCCGACGGAGAGCAGGGGCAGGTTGAGCATGTCGTCGCCGGAGTACCAGGCGAGGCCGGAGCGGGCGATGGCCCAGCTGGCGCGGCCGAGGTCGCCCTTGGCGTCCTTGTTGGCGACGATGCGCGGGTGCTCGGCGAGCCGGACGAGCGTCTCGGTGTCGATGGGGACGCCGCTGCGGCCGGGGATGTCGTAGAGCATCACCGGGAGCTCGGTGGCGTCGGCGATGGCCGAGAAGTGCCGGTACAGGCCCTCCTGCGGGGGCTTGTTGTAGTACGGCGTGACGGCGAGCAGGCCGTGTGCGCCGTCGCGCTCGGCGGTGCGGGCGAGTTCGAGGGAGTGGTGGGTGTCGTTGGTGCCGATGCCGGCCACGACGTGGGCGCGGTCGCCGACCGCCTCCAGTACCGCTCGTACCAGCTCCGATTTCTCCGCGTCGCTGGTGGTGGGGGACTCGCCGGTGGTGCCGTTGATGACGAGGCCGTCGTTGCCTGCGTCCACCAGGTGGGTGGCCAGTCGCTGGGCACCGTCGAGGTCGAGTGCGCCGTCCGCCGTGAAGGGCGTGACCATGGCGGTGAGGACCCGCCCGAAGGGGGTCTGCGGAGTGGAGATCGGAGCCATGGGTAACACGCTACTCGCTGCTCAGCGCCGGGTGTCCCCCTGGGGGGACAGGAGAAAGGGAGCCCGGCGCTGCCTGCTCGGGGGTTCAGGCAGCGCCGGGTCCGTTTGATCAGCCTAGATGAACTTCGTGAAACGTCGCAATACGGACACTTCACTCGGGTGTTCGGACATCTGTGCCCTATGGGGCCACACGGCCGTTCTTGTTGAAAGCTCCATGGGTCAGCGGCATCAGCCGGGCCCAGTGCTCCTCCATCTTCTCGCCGACCATCTCGATCTCCCGCTGCGGGAAGGACGGGACCGCGGCCAGCTCGTGCTGGGTGCGCAGACCGAGGAAGTGCATCAGCGAGCGCGCGTTGCAGGTGGCGTACATCGAGGAGAAGAGTCCGACGGGGAGGACCGATCGGGCGACCTCGCGGGCGACGCCGGCGGCGAGCATCTCCTGGTAGGTGGCGTACGCCTGCCGGTACGAGTCCTCCATCGTGCGGCTGACCAGGTCGTGCTGCTCCTGCGTGCCGTCGACGAAGACGTACTTGCCGGGGCGCCCCTCCTGGACGAGCTTGCGCGAGGTGTCCGGGACGTAGAAGACCGGCTGAAGCTCCCTGTAGCGGCCCGACTCCTCGTTGTAGGACCAGCCCACGCGGTGGCGCATGAACTCGCGGAACACGAAGATCGGGGCGCTGATGAAGAACGTCATCGAGTTGTGCTCGAAGGGGCTGCCGTGGCGGTCCCGCATCAGGTAGTTGATGAGGCCCTTCGAGCGCTCCGGGTCCTTCTGGAGCTCTTCGAGGGACTGTTCGCCCGCAGTGGAGACCCGCGCGGCCCAGAGGACGTCGGAGTCGGACGCCGCGCTCTTGACCAGGTCGACGGTGACGTCGCTCCGGAAGTCGATCTTCACGTTCTCGGTGGGGCTGTCGCTCACCAGCGGTCCTTCCAGTCGGGGTGCAGTCGCCCACTCTAACGACGTCCTACCGGAGGATGAGATTCGGCTGCTTTGGTGAAATAGGGCACCAAAACCTCGGTTCTGTCGTCTCTCCTTGTGACGCATGACAACGACCCGAGGAGAGTGGCTCTGATGTTCCGCCGGAATGAGGCCGTACCGTTCGCGTTCGTCGCGGAGGCCGACCACTTCCGCAGTAACGTCACTCCACCACCCCGGGAGCGCCTCGGCGCCTCGCAGATCGTGGGCCGTACCCTGCTGGGGCTGACCGTCGCGGCCGGTCTCGTGGGCTCGTTGGTCTTCGGGATGCCGTCCCTCCAGTCGGGCGACTCCGCCGCTCATCAGCAGCAGTCCGAAGCCTCCGACAACCGCTGAGGTAGCCTCACCGGGCATCGCCCCTTCGAGCGTGCTTGTGAGTGAGGACCTGTCGTGCCCCTGCCCTTTCTGACGGCCGACCGTGCTTTTGACACGACCGACCACGTCGCCCTGCCGTTCGACGACCACGACCAGTGGCGCCGTCCGTACCGGCCCGGGTCCTGGCGGGTCGGAGCGGCGGCGCTCGCGCTGCTGCTGGCCTCGTTCGTCCTCCTCGCCGCGGTGATCATCACCGCGGCCGGAGGATTCAGCGGTGGGGCCGCCACCCTGGCCACCGCCGTACTCGTCATCCTGGCCGCCCTGCGGATGCTGCGCATGGGCACCTGGGTGAGCCGCGCCGGCATCCGCCGCGTGGCCTTCTTCTCGACCGTGACCGTGCCCTGGGCCAAGGTGACCTCCGTGCGCACCGTCCAGCAGCCGGTGCGCTGGCTGGGTCTCCCCCGTACGGTCCAGGGCCAGGCCCTGGTGCTCGGCCGGCAGGGTGGTGAGCAGCTGATGCTGCTCACCGACCACAACGCCGACTTCCTCTCCCGTGTCGAGGCCTTCGACCGGGCGGCCGACACGGTCGAGGCGTGGAACGCCGAGTACGGCGTGGCCCCGGCCGCTACACGCTGACCGGACGCCCCTCGTGGAGGGCGATGGCCCGCTGCATCGCCTTGCGGGCCCGCGGGGTGTCGCGGGCGTCGTGGTAGGCGACCGCGAGCCGGAACCAGCAGCGCCAGTCGTCCGGAGTGTCCTCGGTCTCGGCCTTGCGCCGGGCGAAGACCTCGTCGGCCGAGTCGCGGTCGATCCGGCCGCCCTCGGTGCGCTTCAGCTCGTCGACGGGCAGGCCGCCCTCCGCCTCCAGTTCGGTGGCGAGGCGGCCCGCCCGGCGGGCGAACCGGGTGTTCTTCCAGAGGAACCAGCCGCCGACCCCGGGCAGCAGGAACGCCACCGCGCCCATGCCCATGGCGGCCGGCTCGCCGGTGAGGAGGAGCAGGACGCCCTCCATCGCCACCACGCCGAAGACGAGGACCAGCACGGTGGAGAGGAAGACGTACGTGATCTTTCCGCCCATGGCCGTCAGCCCAGGTCCAGGAAGTGCTCCAGGCCGAAGGTGAGGCCCGGAGTGCTGGGGACGCGGCGGGCGCCCAGGAGGATGCCCGGCATGAAGCTGGAGTGGTGCAGCGAGTCGTGGCGGACCGTCAGGGTCTCGCCCTCTCCGCCCAGCAGCACCTCCTGGTGGGCCAGCAGGCCCGACAGGCGTACGGAGTGGACGCGGACGCCGTCGACGTCGGCGCCGCGGGCCCCGTCCAGGGCGGTCGCGGTGGAGTCCGGCTGGGCGCCCAGGCCGGCGCCGGCACGGGCGGCGGCGATCAGCTGGGCCGTCCGGGTGGCGGTGCCGGAGGGGGCGTCCACCTTGTGCGGGTGATGCAGCTCGACCACCTCGACGGACTCGAAGTACGGAGCCGCGAGCTGGGCGAACTTCATGGTGAGGACCGCGCCGATGGAGAAGTTCGGCGCGATGAGGACGCCGGTCTCCGGGGAGGCGGCGAGCCAGGTGCGGAGCTGCGCGAGGCGCTCCTCGGTCCAGCCGGTGGTGCCGACGACCGCGTGCATACCGTGGCGCACGCAGAAGTCGAGGTTCTCCATGACCGAGGCCGGGGTGGTCAGCTCGACGACGACCTGGGCGTCCGCCTCGACGAGGCGCTCCAGCTTGTCGCCGCGGCCGAGGGCCGCGACCAGTTCCATGTCCTCGGCAGCCTCGACGGCCCTCACGGCCTCGGAGCCGATGCGGCCCTGTGCACCGAGGACCGCCACGCGCAGCTTGCTCATTGCTCTTCCTTAGGGGACTTGTGGGTCAGGAGACCGCTTGGTGGAGGCGGTCCGCCTGCTTGTCCTTCAGCGGGCCGATCACCGAGAGCGAGGGCCGCTGGTCCAGTACATCGCGTGCGACCTCCCGGACCTCGTCCGGGGTGACGGCGGCGATGCGGTCCAGCATGTCGTCGACCGACATCTGGGTGCCCCAGCACAGCTCGCTCTTGCCGATGCGGTTCATCAGCGCGCCGGTGTCCTCGAGGCCGAGCACGGTCGAGCCGGAGAGCTGGCCCACGGCGCGGGCGATCTCGTCGTCCGTGAGGCCGTCGGACGCGACCTTGTGGAGCTCGTCGCGGCAGATCTTCAGGACGTCGTGGACCTGGCCGGGGCGGCAGCCCGCGTACACCCCGAAGAGGCCGCAGTCGGCGAAGCCCGAGGTGTACGAGTACACGCTGTAGGCCAGGCCGCGCTTCTCGCGGACCTCCTGGAAGAGGCGGGAGGACATGCCGCCGCCGAGGGCGGTGTTCAGTACGCCGAGGGCCCAGCGGCGCTCGTCGGTACGGGCCAGACCGGGCATGCCGAGGACCACGTGGGCCTGCTCGGTCTTGCGGTTCAGGAGCTCGACGCGGCCGGCGGCGCGCAGGGGGCGCAGGCCGTCGCGCGGGGCGACGGGGACGGCGTCGGTGCGGCTGAGGGCGCCGGCCTTCTCGAAGGCGCGGCGGACCTGGCGTACCACCGTGGCGTGGTCGACGTTGCCCGCGGCGGCCACGACCAGGTGGGTCGGGTCGTAGTGCTTCTTGTAGAAGCGGGCGATCTGGCCGCGGCTGAGGCCGTTGACCGTGTCGACGGTGCCGAGGACCGGGCGGCCCAGCGGGGTGTCGCCGAACATGGTCTTCGCGAACAGCTCGTGTACGACGTCACCGGGGTCGTCCTCGGTCATCGCGATCTCTTCGAGGATGACACCGCGCTCGGCGTCGACGTCCTCCTCGAGGATGAACGAGCCCGTGAGCATGTCGCAGACGACGTCGATCGCCAGCGGCAGGTCGGTGTCGAGGACCCGGGCGTAGTAGCAGGTGTACTCCTTCGCCGTGAAGGCGTTCATCTCGCCGCCGACCGCGTCGATCGCGGCGGAGATGTCGAGGGCGGACCGCTTGCGGGTGCCCTTGAAGAGGAGGTGCTCCAGGTAGTGGGTGGCGCCGTTGAGCGCCGGGGTCTCGTCGCGGGATCCGACGTGCGCCCAGATGCCGAAGGTGGCGGAGCGTACGGAGGGGAGGGTCTCGGTGACGATCCGGAGGCCGCCGGGGAGGGTCGTGCGGCGGACCGTGCCGATGCCGTCCTTGCCCGGGAGAAGCGTTTGGGTACGGGCGACGGCCCGCCCCTCCGAAGAGGGGCGGGCCGTCGCGCGGGGACTACGGGACGTCACTGGTCGGTGTCGCCCTTGTCGTCGGCGGCGCCGTCGGCGTTCTCGGCGTCTGCGATCACCGGGATCAGCGAGAGCTTGCCGCGCTGGTCGATCTCCGCGATCTCGACCTGGACCTTGGAGCCGATCGCGAGCACGTCCTCGACGTTCTCCACGCGCTTGCCACCGGCGAGCTTGCGGATCTGCGAGATGTGCAGCAGGCCGTCCTTGCCCGGGAGCAGGGAGACGAAGGCACCGAAGGTGGTGGTCTTGACGACCGTACCCAGGTAGCGCTCGCCGACCTCCGGCATGGTCGGGTTCGCGATGCCGTTGATCGTGGCGCGGGCGGCCTCGGCGGCCGGGCCGTCGGCGGCACCGATGTAGATGGTGCCGTCGTCCTCGATCGTGATCTCGGCGCCGGTGTCCTCCTGGATCTGGTTGATCATCTTGCCCTTGGGGCCGATGACCTCACCGATCTTGTCCACCGGGATCTTGACGGTGATGATCCGCGGGGCGTTCGGGGACATCTCGTCCGGCGTGTCGATCGCTTCCATCATCACGTCGAGGATGTGGAGGCGGGCGTCGCGGGCCTGCTTGAGGGCCGCGGCCAGGACGGAGGCCGGGATGCCGTCCAGCTTGGTGTCGAGCTGGAGGGCGGTGACGAACTCCTTGGTGCCGGCGACCTTGAAGTCCATGTCGCCGAAGGCGTCCTCCGCACCGAGGATGTCGGTGAGGGCGACGTAGTGCGTCTGGCCGTCGATCTCCTCGGAGATCAGACCCATGGCGATACCGGCGACGGGGGCCTTCAGCGGCACACCGGCGTTCAGCAGCGACATGGTGGAGGCGCAGACCGAGCCCATCGACGTCGAGCCGTTGGAGCCGAGGGCCTCGGACACCTGACGGATCGCGTAGGGGAACTCCTCGCGGGTCGGCAGCACCGGCACGAGGGCGCGCTCGGCGAGGGCGCCGTGGCCGATCTCGCGGCGCTTGGGCGAGCCCACGCGGCCGGTCTCGCCGACGGAGTACGGCGGGAAGTTGTAGTTGTGCATGTAGCGCTTGCGGGTCACCGGGGAGAGGGTGTCCAGCTGCTGCTCCATGCGGAGCATGTTGAGGGTGGTGACGCCCAGGATCTGGGTCTCGCCACGCTCGAACAGCGCCGAGCCGTGCACGCGCGGGATGGCCTCGACCTCGGCGGCGAGCGTACGGATGTCCGTGATGCCGCGGCCGTCGATGCGGACCTTGTCCTTGATGATCCGCTCGCGGACCAGCTTCTTGGTCAGCGCGCGGTAGGCGCCCGAGATCTCCTTCTCGCGGCCTTCGAAGGCCGGGAGGAGCTTCTCGGCGGCGAGCTCCTTGATGCGGTCGAGCTCGGTCTCGCGCTCCTGCTTGCCGGCGATGGTGAGCGCCTTGGCGAGGTCGCCCTTGACGGCGGCGGAGAGCGCCTCCAGGACGTCGTCCTGGTAGTCGAGGAAGACCGGGAACTCGCCGGTGGGCTTGGCGGCCTTGGCGGCGAGGTCCGACTGGGCCTTGCAGAGGACCTTGATGAAGGGCTTCGCGGCCTCGAGACCGGCGGCGACGACCTCCTCGGTCGGCGCCTCGGCGCCGCCCTTGACGAGGGTGATGGTCTTGTCGGTGGCCTCGGCCTCGACCATCATGATCGCGACGTCGCCGTCCTCCAGGACGCGTCCGGCGACGACCATGTCGAAGACGGCGTCCTCGAGTTCGGTGTGCGTCGGGAAGGCGACCCACTGGCCCTTGATCAGGGCGACGCGGGTGGCGCCGATCGGGCCGGAGAAGGGCAGGCCCGCCAGGATCGTGGAGGCGGAGGCGGCGTTGATCGCGACCACGTCGTACAGGTGGTCGGGGTTGAGCGCCATGATCGTCTCGACGATCTGGATCTCGTTGCGCAGGCCCTTCTTGAAGGAGGGGCGCAGCGGCCGGTCGATCAGACGGCAGGTGAGGACGGCGTCCTCGGAGGGGCGGCCCTCCCGGCGGAAGAAGGAGCCGGGGATCTTGCCGGCCGCGTACTGCCGCTCCTCGACGTCCACCGTGAGGGGGAAGAAGTCGAGCTGGTCCTTGGGGCGCTTCGAGGCGGTCGTCGCGGAGAGGACCATGGTGTCGTCGTCGAGGTAGGCGACGGCGGAACCGGCGGCCTGCTTGGCGAGGCGGCCGGTCTCGAAGCGGATGGTGCGGGTGCCGAAGGTGCCGTTGTCGATGACGGCCTCGGCGTAGTGGGTCTCGTTCTCCACTAGCGGTTTCTCCTACGTGTTCGTCTTTGCGTCCGGGGCCCGTGTGGCCGGGGACGGTGTGCGACGGTGGCGGAGAAGCACGCCTCGGGTGCTGGCCGGTCTTCGATCGAAGCACCCGGGGATTCGTTTCCGGGGGCCACTACCGAGGACCGGCGGCGAGCCGGCGGCTCCTCGCTCGTCGTTATGGGGGTTGTGCGACCAGCCTACGGGCCGATGCGTACTTTGTGCACGTACAGCAAAGGGAGCGGCCCCCTGAAAGGGGGAACCGCTCCCTCGACGGCGACTTACTTGGCGCCGCCGGCCGCACCGCGGCGGATGCCGAGCCGGTCGACCAGCGTACGGAAGCGCTGGATGTCCTTCTTGGCCAGGTACTGCAGCAGGCGGCGGCGCTGGCCGACCAGGATCAGCAGGCCACGACGGGAGTGGTGGTCGTGCTTGTGCTGCTTGAGGTGCTCGGTCAGGTCCGAGATGCGACGGGACAGCATGGCGACCTGGACCTCGGGGGAGCCGGTGTCGCCCTCCTTGGTGCCGAACTCGGTCATGATCTGCTTCTTGACAGCGGCGTCGAGAGCCACGCGGATCTCCTCTTGAGGTGTTCGTGCGCCCGCGAGTGCCCCTGGTCTAGGTCTCAGGGGAAGCTTCCGTGACTCGGCGGGCGAAGGTCCGATGGGCGCAGCTTCCAGAGATTTCCGGGAGCGCGTACACAAACGGCCGTCACACAGCGTACCAGCTCGCCGGAGCGCCCCCGAAGCAGACCTCTACTTGCTGGTCAAGGACCGGACCGTGGAGAAGACGTCGAGGACGGCGAGGCAGAGCGGGACGAGGGAGAGCAGGACGAAGCCCTCGGCCAGGTCGAGGAGGCGGCCCCAGAACGGGGAGAGGCCCTTCCTCGGGATGATCAGGCCGATCGCGGTGATCAGCGCCGCTCCGGCGGCGACGGACGCGGTGAGCCAGATCGTACGGATGTCGAGGCCGCCCCGGTCGCCGTACATGAGGAGGTCCTTGACCAGGTCCGCCGGCGGGTTGAGCGAGAGGCCCAGGACGAGCAGCGCGATGGCGGCGATGCCGGCGACCAGGACGCAGACGACCTGCGAGGTGTAGCGGAAGAGGCGGGCGCGCAGCAGCATCGCCAGGCCGGCGCCGAGGGCGAGGAGCTGGCCCCAGACGTTCCCGGCGAAGCCGAGGACGGCGGCGGAGCCGACGACGACCGCGGCGCAGCCGCCGACCAGGCCGAGGAGCATCTCGTGGCCGCGGCGGGCCTGGAGCGCGATGCGCTCGCCGTCGACGGGCTGGTGGTCGTCGCCGGCCGGCTGCTGCGGGTCGCCGTGGAACTCGTCGTCGGCGGCGCTGCGCGGGGCGGCGTAGCCGATGGGGAGGCGGGCGAAGCGGGCGGAGAGGCCGGGCAGGAAGGCGACGAGGCCGATGGCGACGGGGGCGCAGGCGGCGGCCGTCTCGGTGGCGGTCGACTCGGTGAGGATCGCCGTGAAGGTCGCGAGGGTGCCGACGGTGGCGAGGAAGGTGGCGGCGACGAAGGGCGCGTCGCCGCTGGGGGTGAGCGCGACGAGTGCCACAGAGGCGACGAGGACGGTGACGCAGCCGAGCAGGAACTGCAGGCGGCCGGGGCCCTGGCCGGCGTCGGGGCCGACGATGCCGGAGCCGGCGATGAGCAGCAGCGGCAGGGCGCCCAGGCCGAGGGCCACCGCGGTGACCCGGTCGTTGTAGACGCGGGCGCGCACTCCGGCGAAGGCGGTGAGGAGGAAGCCGGCGGCGCCCGCGATGATCCCGGGCAGGCTGTGCATGTCGTGCCGGACCGGGTCGGCGAACCAGAGCACGAAGCCCATCAGGACGAGGAGGAGCACGCCGCCGAGGAGCCCGGCGCCGCGCAGCAGCTCGTCGCTCCACAGGTGCCGGTCGCGGGTGACGGCGGAGGCGACGGCGTCGGACACGTCGTCGTAGACGGCCGGCGGCAGGGACTGGGCGAACGGGCGCAGGGAGAGCACCTCGCCGTCGAGGACCTGCTGGGCCGCGAGCGTGCGGGCCCCGTCGAGGACGGATCCGTCGCGGCGGACCAGGTGGTAGCCCGTGGGCGTTCCGGCGGCCTGTGTCTGTCCGGTGAGGCGCAGGATCTCCGGGTAGACGTCGGCGACGGCGATGTCCTCGGGGAGCGCGACGTCGATGCGGCTGTCCGGCGCCACGACGGTGACGCGGCAGAAACCGGTCGCTGCGGTCGTACTCACGTGTCTGGACCCCCTGATTCGCGGTTGCGCACGATGCGCGCGCCACCCTACCGGGGACGGCGGGTGAGGGCTGCAAGTAGGATCGCCGTCCCATGGGGGAAGTCCGTGTGCCCGGCTGCCGACAGGGGTGCCGGGCGGATGCTCCCGCCACGAGCCCGCCTCCAACGAGGGATTGATGCGCCGGTGAGCCAGATCGTCGTCAAACGCCCGCCGAGGTCTCTTCCGCCGGAAGTGCCCGGTGGGGAACTGGTCCTGGAGTCTCCGCCGGAACTCCCGCGGGGACAGCAGGAGTCGGCGTTGATGCAGCTCCTGCCGATGCTCGGCATGGGTTCTTCGGTGGTGTTCTTCTTCATGACGCCGTCGCCGATCATGCGGATCATGGGCACGCTGATGCTCGCCTCGACGGTCGCGATGGCCGTCGCCCAGTTCGTGAGATTCCGTCGCGGTACGCAGGGGCAAATGTCCGATGTCCGCCGTGACTACCTCAAATACCTCGCGCAGACCCGGCGTACGGTCCGGCGCACCGCGCACAAGCAGCGGGACGCTCAGCTCTATCTGCACCCGTCCCCCGAGCAGTTGTGGTCGGTCGTGGCCGAGGGCTCACGGGTGTGGGAGCGCCGGGTCGGCGACCACGACTTCGGGCAGGCGCGGATAGGGCTGGGGGCGCAGCAGTTGGCGACGCCCCTCGTGGCGCCGGACACGGCTCCGGTGGACGAGCTGGAGCCGCTGTCCGCCGGTGCGATGCAGCAGTTCCTGGCGGTGCACGGCACGTTGGACGGGCTGCCGATGGCGGTCTCGATGCGGGCGTTCTACCACGTGACGGTGTCGGGTGAGCCGGAGTCGGCGCAGGCGGCGGCGCGTGCCCTGGTGGCGCAGCTGGTGACCCTGCACTCCCCCGAGGACCTGATGGTCGCGGTGGTCGCGGCCCGGTCGGCGCAGGAGCGCTGGGACTGGACGAAGTGGCTGCCGCACACCCAGGTGCCGGGGCAGGTCGACGGCGCGGGCACGAAGCGCCTGTTCGGCGACGACCTGAGCGAGCTGGAGCAGTTGGTCCGCTCGAAGCTGGACGGCCGGCCGCGGTTCTCCCGGGAGAACCAGCCGGTGCTCGACCAGCCGCACGTGGTCGTGGTCCTGGACTCCGACTCCACCCGTGGCGGCCTGGTGCCGCCGGACTCGCTGCTCGCGGCGGCCGAGGGCCTGCAGGGCGTGACGATCGTGGAGGTCGTCTCCGGCGACATCGACGAGCCGCGCGGTGGTCTCTCGGTGGTCGTGCGGCCGGGCCGGCTGCGGCTGGAGTCGGGGGGCGGTTTCGCGTACGAGGGTCTGCCGGACGGCATCTCGCTGCCCGCGGCGGAGGCGCTGGCGCGCCAGCTGGCGCCGCTGCGGATGGGCGGCGGGGACGACGACGAGCCGCTGCTCGCCAATCTGGACTTCACGGATCTGCTGAACCTGGGCGACGCGGCCTCGGTGGACGTGGCGCGGACCTGGCGGCCCCGTTCGGTCGCCGAGCGTCTCCGGGTGCCGATCGGTGTCGGCGAGGACGGCCAGCCGGTCATGCTCGACCTCAAGGAGGCCGCGCAGGAGGGCATGGGCCCGCACGGCCTGTGCGTGGGCGCCACGGGTTCCGGAAAGTCGGAGCTGCTGCGGACGCTGGTCCTCGGCCTCGCGGTGACGCACTCCTCGGAGACGCTGAACTTCGTCCTCGCGGACTTCAAGGGCGGCGCGACGTTCGCGGGCATGTCCCAGATGCCGCACGTGGCGGCGGTCATCACCAACCTGTCGGACGACCTGACGCTCGTCGACCGCATGGGCGACGCGATCCGCGGTGAACTGCAGCGGCGTCAGGAGCTGCTGCGTTCGGCCGGCAACTACGCCAACATCCACGACTACGAGAAGGCGCGGGCGGCGGGCGCCCCGCTCGAACCGCTCGCCTCGCTGGTCCTCGTGATCGACGAGTTCTCCGAACTCCTCACCGCCAAGCCCGACTTCATCGACATGTTCATCCAGATCGGCCGCATCGGCCGCTCGCTGGGCGTGCATCTGCTGCTCGCCTCGCAGCGCCTGGAGGAGGGCAAGCTGCGCGGTCTGGACACGTACCTCTCGTACCGGATCGGTCTGCGGACCTTCTCGGCCGCGGAGTCGCGGACGGCGATCGGTGTGCCGGACGCGTACCACCTGCCGTCGGTGCCGGGCTCGGGCTATCTGAAGTTCGGTACGGACGAGATGACCCGCTTCAAGGCGGCGTACGTCTCGGGCACGTACCGGACGGGCGGGCCTCGGCTGGAGATCGGGCACATGCCGGTGGAGCGGCGCCCCGCGCTGTTCACGGCGGCGCCGGTGCCCGTCGTGTACGCGGCGCCGGACCCGGCGTACCTCGCGCAGCAGCGGGCGGAGGAGGACGACGCGCTCGCGGACACCGTCCTCGACGTGATCGTCCGCCGCCTGGAGGGCCAGGGCGTGCCCGCGCACCAGGTGTGGCTGCCGCCGCTCGACCAGGCGCCGTCGCTCGACCAGCTGCTCCCGGGTCTCGCGCAGACCGCGGACCGGGGGCTCACGGCGACCGAGTACACCCGCCAGGGCGGGCTCACGGTGCCGCTCGGACTCATCGACAAGCCGTTCGAGCAGCGGCGCGAGGTGCTGTACCGGGACTTCTCGGGCGCGGCCGGCCACATGATGGTGGTCGGCGGTCCGCAGTCCGGGAAGTCGACGATGATGCGCACGCTCGTCTCGTCGTTCGCGCTCACCCACACCCCGGCCGAGGTGCAGTTCTACTGCCTGGACTTCGGTGGCGGCGGCATGGTGTCGCTCGCGGATCTGCCGCACGTCGGCGGGGTGGCGTCCCGGCTTGACCCGGAGCGGGTGCGGCGTACGGTCGCCGAGGTGCTGGGCGTCCTGAACCGGCGCGAGGAGTTCTTCCGCTCGCACTCCATCGACTCGATCGCGACCTACCGGCGCAAGCGGGCCGCGGGCGAACTGCCGGGCGAGGCCTGGGGCGACGTCTTCCTGATCGTGGACGGCTGGGGCGGTTTCCGCAACGACTACGACATGCTGGAGCCGATCGTCTCCGACATCGCCGCGCGCGGTCTCGGCTACGGCATCCACGTGGTGATCACCGCCTCCCGGTACATGGAGGTGCGGGCGGCGCTGAAGGACCAGATGCTGGGCCGGCTCGAACTGCGGCTCGGTGACGTCATGGACTCCGAGTTCGACCGCAAGGTCGCGGCGAACGTGCCGGCCGGTGTGCCGGGTCGCGGCCAGGTGCCCGAGAAGCTGCACTTCATGGGCGCGCTGCCGCGGATCGACGGATCGAGCTCGGCCGCCGACCTGTCGGACGGCACGGCGGCGTTCGTACGGTCGGTGCAGGCGTCCTGGACCGGCGCTCCGGCCCCTGCGGTGCGGCTGCTGCCGCGCAAGCTGCCGGCGGAGCGGCTGCCGAAGGGCTTCGAGTACCCGCAGCACGGCGTCGCGATCGGCATCGACGAGACGAACCTGGAGCCGGTGTTCGTCGACTTCGAGTCGGACCCGTTCTTCCTGATCTTCGGTGAGAGCGAGTCGGGCAAGACGGCCCTGCTGCGGCTCATCGCCAAGCAGCTGTGCGAGCGGTACACGCCGGAGCAGGCGCGGATCGTGGTCGGCGACTACCGGCGGACGATGCTGGAGGCGGTCGCGCCCTCGCACCTCCTGGAGTACGCGCCGATGGCCTCCGCGATGCAGATGCACATGGAGGCCATCAACACGGTGATGACGAAGCGGGCGCCCAAGCCCGACATCACACCGCAGCAGCTGCGCGACCGCAGCTGGTGGACGGGCCCGCAACTGTACGTGCTGGTCGACGACTTCGAGCTGGTGGCCACCAACTCGGGGAACCCGCTGGCGCTGCTGGTGGAGAACCTGCCGTTCGCGCGGGACGTCGGCATCCGGTTCATCGTGGCGCGCAGCTCCGGCGGCGCCTCCCGGGCGATGTACGAGCCGTTCATGCAGCGCGTGAAGGAGCTGGGCGCGCAGGGCGTGATCCTCTCCGGCGATCCGCAGGAGGGCGACATCCTCGGCAGCGTCCGGGCGCGGCCGATGCCTCCGGGCCGGGGCACGTTCGTGTCGCGGAAGCGGGGCGCGCCGCTGGTGCAGCTGGGCTGGCTGCCGGAACAGCACTGACGCGGCGGTCCGGACGGGCGGGGGCATTCCCGCCGACCGGGTACGGCGGTCCCACTACTGTGGGAGGGACCGCCGTACCACCGCGAAGGGAACGCGCCGATGACCGACGCAGACACGAGCACGACCAGCGCCGACAGCGCCGCCGACGCCGCTCTGGCCGCCGAGAAGCAGCGCCAGAAGGACGAGCTGTACGCGCTCGACATCTCGGGCGTCGCGTGGGAGGGCGCTCCCGGGACGAGCCCGGACGAGGAGCGGGTGGAGATCGCCCGGCTCCCCGAGGGGGCGGTGGCGATGCGTTCGTCCCTCGACAAGGGGACGGTGCTGCGGTACACGAAGGCCGAGTGGGACGCGTTCGTCCTCGGGGCCAGGGACGGCGAGTTCGACCTGCGGTGACCCGCGGACATGCGTGAGGGGGTGGCCCGTCGTACGGGCCACCCCCTCACGCGTGCTCGACCGAGCTCACATACGGAACCGGGCGGCGTTGCCGCGGTCGGTGTCCTGGTAGCCGACGACCGACTCGTCGAGGAGCTGGGCGATGCGCGCCAGGTCCTGGTTCATGCCGGCCATGTCGCGGGTCAGGCGGTCCTGCGTCTCGCGGTACGCGATCTTGGCCTCACCCTCCCAGTTGCTGGCGACGCGGTTGACCTCGGCCATGAGGTCGTCCAGCTTCTGGGTGAGGGTGGTGGAGGTCAGACGGGTGTCGGCCGCCGCCTGCGTCACGGTGTCGTAATTGACCGCAGTGGTCATGGTGTTGACTCCTGGAGTGAGAGTGGCCCGGTGGACTGGTCGAGTGGCTCAGACGCCGAGGATGGCGCTGGAGTTGCCGCCACCGCCGGCGCCGCCGCCGGTGTCCATCGAACGGAAGGACCGCAGACGGTCCTCCTCCTCGCGCGAGAACCCGTCGGCGCTCATGCGCATCATCTCTTCGAGGTTGGAGAGCTCCTGGCGCATGCTGCGCAGGCGCTGGTTCAGGTCGTTCTGGACCCGGTCGTACTCCTTGCTCGCAGCGCCCTGCCAGCCCGCCTGAACGCGGTCCACCACGCTGTTGAGCGAGGTGATGCGGGACTGCAGCTCGTCGGAGAAGTCCTGGATCCGGCCGGCGAGCTTGACTTGTTCGGCACTGGTTACGTTCAGGTCTTTCGACATCTTGCCCCTTCTTCCTTCGGTGGCGTCGACGGCTGGGCCGTCGGGCCATCCGGTCGTGATGCGGACGGGAATCTTCTGATGCCGCCCCCGTGCTGGGATCGCACTGCCGTACGCCCCGCGGTCACTTTAGCCATTGACGGCGGCAGTTCCAACTGCAAAGGAGGGTCGGGATACTTGACCGACACGCCGGTCAACGGACCCCCCTTCCACGTCGGCTGTCGCGGATCACGGTGGCGGTCCCGGCGACCACGGCCACCAGGACGACACCGATCCCCAACGTGTAGGTGGCGAGCCGTTCGGAGCGCTCCTGAGGCGTCTCCGACAGCGCCAGTCGGGCCGGCTCGGGAGTCGGCGGCTTGGGCGGGCGGGGGTCGGGCGTGGGCGCCGTGGGTGGCGTCCCCGGGGTGTCGGCGAGCGCCCGCACCGGGTCGACCACACCCCAACCGACGTAGTTGTCGCGTCCGTTCACCGAGCGGACGGCGGTCTGCTGGATCCGGGCGACGATCTGGGCCGCGCTCCAGTCCTTGTGCTCGGCGCGGAGCAGGGCGGCGACACCGGCGACGTACGGAGCGGAGAAGCTGGTGCCGTTGTCGACACACTGGCCGCCGCCGGGGACCGTGGAGACGATGTCGACGCCGGGGGCGGCGACGCCCACCATGGGGCCCGACTGGGAGAACGCTGCGCGCTCGTTGTTCCGGTCGGAGGAGGCGACGGCGAGGACCCCGGGGAAGGCGGCCGGGTAGGTCAGCTTGGACCCGCCGTCCATGCCGTCGTTCCCTGCGGAGGCCACGACGACGACGTCGTTCTTGATGGCCGCGGCCACCGCCTTGGCCATCTTCGTCTCGGGGCCGAGTCGCTGGGTGGTGTCCTGCGAGATGTTGATGACGTGGGCGCCCTTGGCGACGGCCCAGGTGATGGCCTCCGCCATCGTGTCGGCCTTGCCGCTGTTCTTCTCGTCGTTCTGCCGGATCGGGATGATCGTCGCCTCGGGCGCGAGCCCGACGAATCCGGTGCCGTCGGCGGGACGGGCGGCGATGATCCCCGCGACCTTGGTGCCGTGGCCGACCAGGTCGACGGTGCCGTCGGTCTTGCCGCGCTGCTCGTCGCCGAAGCCGCGGTTCTCCTTGTCGGGCTTGAGGTAGTCCTTGCCCGCCTTGGCGTCGACGGCCTTCTTCAGCTGCGGGTTGACGTCGTCGACGCCCGTGTCGATGACGGCGACCCTGACGCCCTTGCCCTTGGTGTCCTGCCACAGCTCGTCGAGGAGGACCCGCTGGAGCGGCCAGGGGGTGTCCGCGATCTGCTTCTTCATGGGGAAGGTGCACTCGCCGCTGCCGTCGAGGACGGGGGCGGCGCCGGCGCCGTCACGGGGTTCCGGGGCGGCGGGCGCGGCCGAGGCCGCGCCGGGGGCCGCGAGGAGCGCGGTGAGGGTGCCGGCGGCGAGGAGTGCCGCGGCGCGGGTGGTCGTCGTCATCGGTGCCACCCCCTAGGAACCCTGCGGCTGGGCCGCGCTGTTGGCGTCGAGCCGGGGACCCTTCGAAAGGAACTCGGACCATTCGATCGGGACGCGGGCCGGCACGACCTTGTCGTAGCCGAGACGCTTCTGGGCGTCGCTGGGTTGCGGGCGGCGGTCGGCCGTCTCCTCCTTGTCGCCGGCGCCGATCTCGGAGGGGGCGGAGTCGCTGTCGCCGTTGGCCTGCACCGCGTAGCGGAGTCCCGTGTCGGTGACGAGGAACAGCGAACCGCCGGCCGTCTCCCGCGTGCCCTGGGTCTGGGTGTACAGCAGGCCGGTGCCGGGCGTGACGTACGTGCTGCTGCCGCCCGCGGTGATGTCGGCGGGGTACTGGGGACCGGCCCAGGTCGCGAGGGTCGTCCGGCCCTGCTCGCCGACGTCGGTGAGGACACTGCAGACGGTGTCGCGGGCGTCCGGGCCGGTGACGGAGTTGACCCTCTTGGCCCTCGACTTCGGCCAGTTCACCTCACCGTGGAAGACGGTCGGGTCCGGCACGAAGGAGGAGGCGTCGACCTGGGTGGCGTCGCCGTCCATGTCGAGGGACCGGGTCTGCGGGGAGTTGATGAGCAGCCAGGCGGTGAACGGCGTGACCGGCTGCACCTTGCCGGGGAGGACGACATAGCTCTGCGGCCCGGAACCGGTCGGCGCGACGAGGACGTTCCCGATCCTGCTCTCGGTCGCGGTCAGGCTGGACCCGGGGATCTCGGTGGAGCGGCCGACCTCGTTGCTCTCGATGCGCGGGAAGTCGATCGGGTCGCCGGTCTTCAGGGTGGCGAGCCAGTCGTCGGTGACCGCCTGCGGCTGCGCGTTGAGAGTGAAGAGTGCGGTGACCAGTCCGGTGTTCTCCGCCTTCAGCGGGTACTTGGTGCCGGTGTGGTCGACGACGAACTGGGCCGCGCCGGTCTGGCCCTTGACGTAGAGGACCTCTCCGTCCTTGAGCCGGTTGCCGTTCTCGGTGAGCTTCAGGTCCCGCTCGGCGAAGAGGAAGGTCGCCTTCTGGACACTGGCGCCCGTGCCGCCGCCGGGCTGCTCGCAGACCGCCCAGCGCTTGGCCTTGCCCGCCTCCTCGGCGGTGGGCAGCCGGTCGGGGGCGTACGGAATGCCGAGGATCGGGCCGCGCGGGGGCGTGTTCTTGCCCTCGTCGAGCGTCTTGTCGGCGACCTGGACGACCTGGAACTGCTCGGGGTCGAGGAGGAGCCGCGCGGAGGCGAGGTTGAGCACGGGGTGGAGCAGGGTCTTCTTGTCCTTGCCCGTGCCGGTCTCCAGGACCACGTACCGGGTCGTCGACTGCTTGCCGACGATCACCCGGGTGCCGGGGGTGTCCCAGCCCTTGGGGGCCTGCGGCTTGAACATGCCCCAGGCGCCGAAGCCGGCCACCACGAGCGCGGCGACGATCAGCCCGGGAAGGATCGCGCGCAGCGGCTTCGGCGCCCCCTCCTCCGTGCCGGAGGGCGAGGGTTGGAGGAATGCCGCCACCGTGCGCTTCTTCGCAAAGGTGTACGCGTTGAGCTCGTCCCGCCGCGATGCCATGAGTCCCCATTCTCGTCAGGCGCGATCTTCGCGCGGGAGCCGGGGGAGGTGACACCCGGGCCCCGGCTGTCGGACCGGCCCCCTACTATGCCTGCTGTCCCGTGGGGTTCGTGGGGCGGGTAGGGTGATCCGGCCGCCAATGCCCTGGCGGGCCAGGGTGATCGGGATGAATTGAGGGGGATTCTCCATCATGGTTTCCGCGACGCGGACGCGGCCCGCCGCGGCCACCGCCTCCGCACCCCCGTCCACGGGGCCTGTTTCCTCGGTCTCGCCGAAGCTCCAGGCGCGCCCAGGACACTTCGGTTCGTTCCAATTGCAACAGCTCGTACTGATCGAGGTGGCGGCGGCTCTGCTGCTCGTCGCCTGGGTCGTCGAGCCGATGCTGATGGTTCCCGCGGGCGTGGTCGCCGTCGTGCTCGTGCTGATGGCGGTCGTCCGCCGGCACCGCCGCTCGCTTCCCGAGTGGCTCGGAACGTTCCTCGCGCTGCGGACGCGTACCCGCAAGGCGTCCTCCTTCACGGTGCCCGAGGGCACCGAGCCGGGGCTCGCGCCAGTCGTGGAGTGCGACCCGGCCCTGCGGACGTACGCGTACAGCGACCGTGACCGGCGGCCGGTCGGCATGATCGGCGACGGCACCTTCCTGACCGCCGTCCTGCGGGTCGAGGCGGACGGCACCGCCCTGCGCCCGGACCGGGCGTCCGCGCCGCTGCCCGTCGGGCTCGTCCGGGACGTCCTGAGCGTCGACGGCATCCGCCTGGAGTCGGCCCAGGTCGTGCAGCACACGCAGCCCGCTCCCGCGCCGCACCTGCCCGCGCAGTCGATGGCCGCGCGCAACTACGGGCCGCTCCAGGCGCAGACGGGTTCGCCCGCCGTACGGATCACCTGGATCGCGCTCAAACTCGACCCGGAGCTCTGCCCCGAGGCGGTCGCCGCGCGCGGCGGCGGCCTCAAGGGCGCGCAGAAGTGCGTGGTGCGGGCGGCGGACCAGCTGGCGAGCCGGCTCGCGGGCGCCGGTTTCGCGGCGAGCGTGCTGACCGAGCAGGAACTCGTCTCGGCGCTCGCCACCTCGACCTGCGCCAGTCCGATGGCGATAGCGCAGGCGGGCCGGGGCCAGACGCAGGCACGACGGACCCAGGAGACCGCGCGGACCTGGCGGGTGGACGACCGGCGGCACACCACGTACTGGGTGGGTCGCTGGCCCCAGCTCGGCGGGCAGGGCGGCTCGGGGGCCTCGATGCCGCAGCTGGTGGCCCTGCTGACCTCGCTGCCCGCGCTCGCGACGACGTTCAGCCTGACGCTGAGCGGCGGGGACCGGCAGGAGGTGACGGTGACCGGACACGTACGGATCACCGGGCGCAGCGACGAGGAACTCGTGGCCGCGCGGCACGAACTGGAGCGCGCGGCGCGCGGGGTGAGGACGGGACTCGTGCGACTCGACCGTGAACAGGTGCCGGGCATCCTCGCGACGCTGCCGCTGGGGGGTGCGCGCTGATGTCCCACGCCGCCTCCTCTCCCTCTCCTTCTCCCGCCTTCGGCCCGTCGGCCCGTCCGGGCGCCGGCGGCTCCGGCCGGGCCGCCTCCCGGGGCACCGGCACCCGGGGTACGGGCCGGGCCGGGAAGCCCCGCTTCGGCTTCGGGCTCGTCGGGCCGCGCCGCGACCGGCACTCCGTCCCCCTCGACCAACTCGAGGCGCTGGCCCTGCCGGTGGGCGACGACGGCATGGTGATCGGCGTCGACGCCGAGAGCCGGCCCGCCGTGCTCGGCATCAACCGGCCCGTGCCGTACGACATCACGCTCATCGGCGGTCTGTGGACCGCCCAGGTACTGGCCCTCCGGGCGGCCGCCACCGGCGCCCGGGTGGCGGTCGAGACCGGCCGCGCGCAGGCCTGGACGGCGCTCGCGCAGGCCGCCGGCGGCGGCCAGCCGTGCATCGCCCTGCACGACGTGGGGCGCGTACCGCCGCAGGGCGCGTCCGCGGGCAGTCCCGTGGTCGTGATCCGCGACTGCGGCATGCGTCCGCCGCGCGGCCGCGTCGTGTCGGCGCCCTGGCAGTCGGTGGTCACGCTGCTGCCCTATCTGAGCCCGGTCGCGCCCCGGCTCCTGGAGAAGTCCTCGCTGGTCGGCGTCCAGCGGGTCTCCCCCGACGAGGCCGCGCAGATCGGCCGCATCATGAGCCTGCCGCGCCATGAGTACGAGGCGCTCTCCACGCTCGCGGACGGAGTGACGCTCTGGTGCACGCCGAGCGACCGCCAGTTCGTCATGACGCAGGGCACCGACGCCGAGACCGGATTGTTGGGCGCCGCCCGCAGGATGGACTGACCGGCACCGAGCGACACCAGACGGCATGAACTCGTTCAAGTACGTCCGGTTTTGCATCGTTTCGAACGGTCGGGGTTCTCACTCTGCGACGTGGTCAGGTCACTTGACGACCGGACCGGGTCACGGGGACAGGCGCGGAGGGGCCGTCGGGCCTGCCCGGGGGTTGCCCGCGCCGATTAGGGTGGAAGAGCCCCGCCCACCACGGCACAAGGGTGCTCGACCACACCAGGAGGCAAAGTGAACGGCGATCGCGACGAGATCCACGGGGGTTGGAGTCCGCCCGCCGACGATCAGTCCGACGCGGATCCCGCCGAGATGACGGGTGAGTTCACCATCGACTACACCCCGCCGGCCTGGTACACGCAGAACGCGTCGGGCGGTGCGGGGGCCGGCGGTGCCACTCCCCCGCCCCCGAGCGGAGCACCTGTTCCGGTCCCGGTCCCGGGCCTCCCGGCGGGCAGCGGCTTCGAGCCGAGCTGGAACGCGGGCGCTCCGGCGGCGGGCACGCCGGCCGGCGGGACCCCCGTGACCGGCACTCCTGTCCCCGGTACTCCTGTGACCGGCACTCCCGTCCCCGGCGCTCCTGTGGCGGGCCCGCCGGTGGTGGGTGGACCCGCGACGGGTACGCCTCCGGTCGGGATGCCTCACGCGGTGACGCCTCCGGTCGCCGCTCCCCCGTTCACCGCGCCTCCCGTCGTCGCGCCTCCGGTCGTCGCACCTCCCGTCGTCGCGTCTTCCGACGCCTCGGTGCCGGGCTCCTTCCCGCCGCCCGCCCCGCTGCCCGGCTCTCCGGCGCCCGCTCCCGCGGCGCCGTTCGGAGGCGGGGACGTCGAGAGCGGCTCGACCATGCGCTTCTCCCCCGCCGCCCTCCAGCGCGAGATCGCGGAGCGCGCGGCGGAGGGCACCGCGGCCGCACCCGCCGCCTCGGCGACGCCCGCCACCCCGGCCGCGCCGGGAGCCGGCACCGAGGAGCCCGCCGCGACCACCGACGCCGGCGCACCGGCCGTGGCAGAAGCGGCCGAAGCAGCGGAGGCGGCCGACTCCGAGGCGACGGACGCGGTGGACGTGACGGAGTCCGGCGCGGATTCCAGCACGGATTCCGGCACGGATTCCAGCACGGGCGACGCGCTCCCCGCCGACGCCGCCGCGGACTCCGAGGCGCCCGAGGCGCCGGAGCCTCAGGACGAGGCCGTGTCCGGCCGGGCCGCCGACGCCTCGGCGAGCCCCGGCACGGAATCCGGGACGGCCCCCGACGCGGGCTCCGCCCCGGTCGACGACTCCGTACCCGCGGACGCCTCCGGCGACGCCGCGCTTCCGGACGCCGCCCCGACCCCTCCCGAGGCACTGACCGAGCCGATGGCGGCCGTCCCCCAGCCGCCCGCCGACGCCGCGCCGCAGGGCTTCGGACCCGACGCGGCTCCCGGCCCGTTCCCCGGTGCCGCGCCGCTTCCCGCGCCCGGGCAGCCCTTCCCGGCCGCCGGGCCGCAGGCCGGCGCCGGACTGCCGCCGCTGCCTCCGTCGTTCCAGCCGGCCGCTCCCGGGCCCGCCCAGCAGTGGCCCGCGCAGCCGGGCGCCCAGCCGCAGCCCCAGGCCGCGCCGCTGCCGCCGGCCGCCGCGTGGCCGCCGCCCACCACTCCCGGCGCGCCCGGTCCCGTACCCCCGCAGGCCCAGCCGCAGCCCCAGGCGCCCGGCGCCTACGG
The DNA here is from genome assembly GCF_001905825.1 of Streptomyces sp. CB02009. Classification (GTDB taxonomy): domain Bacteria; phylum Actinomycetota; class Actinomycetes; order Streptomycetales; family Streptomycetaceae; genus Streptomyces. The sequence continues at coordinate 658,367 of NZ_LIVV01000006.1, read as the reverse complement.
CTACCCGCAGGCGCCGCAGGCCCCGCAGCCGCCGCGCGCCCAGCAGGCTCCGTACGAGCAGCCCCAGGCTCCGGCCGGTTACGGCTACCCCCAGGCTCCCCAGGCGTCGCAGCCCCAGCCCCCGGCCGCCCCCCAGGGCGGCTACGGTTTCCCGCACCCCGGCACGCCTCCGCAGCAGACCGGTTACGGCTACCCGCCGGGTGCGGCTCCCGGGCCGCAGGACCCGGCGGGACAGCCCGGGGTCCCCGGCGGTGTGCCGCCGCAGGCCCAAGGCGGTTACGGCTATCCGCACCCCGCCGCCGTACCCCCGCAGGCCCCGGCCCCCCAGCCCCCGCACGACGGACAGCCCGTCGACCCGCGGACGGGGGCCGCCTGGCCCTCGCCCGTGACGCACGATCAGCGGGAGCGGTCCGTGCCGGGCGCCCCGCTCGGCTACAACGCGGCCGTCGAGCTGTCCTCCGACCGGCTGCTGCGGAACAACAAGCAGAAGCCCAAGTCCAGCCGGACGCCCGGCGGCGCCGCCGCGCGCTTCAAGCTCGGCGGCAAGAAGGAGGAGGCGGAGCGGCAGCGGAAGCTGGAGCTGATCCGCACCCCCGTCCTGTCCTGCTACCGGATCGCGGTCATCTCGCTCAAGGGCGGTGTCGGCAAGACCACGACGACCACCGCGCTCGGCGCCACGCTCGCGACCGAGCGGCAGGACAAGATCCTGGCGATCGACGCCAACCCGGACGCCGGAACCCTGGGCCGCCGGGTGCGGCGCGAGACCGGGGCGACCATCCGCGACCTGGTGCAGGCGATCCCGTACCTGCACTCGTACATGGACATCCGCCGGTTCACCTCGCAGGCGCCGTCCGGTCTGGAGATCCTCGCCAACGACGTGGACCCGGCCGTCTCGACGACGTTCAACGACGAGGACTACCGGCGGGCGATCGACGTCCTGGGCAAGCAGTACCCGATCATCCTCACGGACTCGGGTACGGGTCTGCTGTACAGCGCGATGCGCGGAGTGCTCGACCTCGCCGATCAGCTGATCATCATCTCCACGCCCTCCGTGGACGGCGCGTCCAGCGCGTCGACGACGCTGGACTGGCTCTCCGCGCACGGCTACGCGGACCTGGTGCAGCGCTCGATCACGGTCATCTCCGGGGTCCGCGAGACCGGCAAGATGATCAAGGTCGAGGACATCGTGCAGCACTTCCAGACCCGCTGCCGCGGTGTCGTGGTCGTGCCCTTCGACGAGCACCTGTCGGCCGGCGCCGAGGTGGACCTCGACATGATGCGGCCCAAGACCCGGGAGGCGTACTTCCACCTCTCGGCGATGGTGGCCGAGGACTTCGTACGGGCGCAGCAGGCGCAGGGCCTGTGGACCGGCGACGGCCAGGGCGCGCTGCCGCCCCACATGGCCCCGCCGATGCCGGGCCACCAGATGCCGGGGCAGCCGATGCCCGGCCAGCCGATGCCGGGGCAGCCCGTGCCGGGGCAGTTCGCGCCCGGACAGCCCGTGCCGGGGCAGCCTTACGGTGCCCAGCCCGGACCCGGTCAGCCGATGCCGGGCCAGTTCCCGCCCGGACAGCCCGTACCGGGGCAGCCGATGCCCGGTCAGCAGCCGCCCGGCCAGCCCTACCCGCCGCAGCAGCCGTACGGTCAGCAGCCGGCGCCGGGGCAGCCGTACGGAGCACAGCCCGCGCCCGGACAGCCCTACGGGGCACAGCCCGTACCGCCGCAGCAGCCGTACGGCCAGCAGCCCGCGCCGGGTCAGCCGTACGGAGCACAGCCCGCGCCCGGACAGCCGTACGGCGCGCCCGCAGGCCCGCCCGGGATGCCGCAGGGGTGGCAGCAGCCGCAGCCGGGTCAGCCGCTGCCGCCGCAGGCCGATCCGCAGGATCACGGTCACGGGCAGCCGCAGGGACAGGGGCAGGGCCATGACCAGGGACAGGGACAGGTCCCGCCGCCCGACTGGTCCCAGGAGCAGCCTCCGCAGGCTCCGCCAGCCCCTCAGCAGTAGGGCTTCACAGGAGTAGACCAATGAGGCCCCGTACCGGTTCACCGGTACGGGGCCTCTTGGCATTCCCGCAGCCCACAAGGGGTTTGAGGGATCGTTGACGACGGCAGACCACCGCTGATAAACCTTCGCTTCACTCACCGTCAGCCCAAGATCCACGACAGATCCCCCGACGCGAGGTCACGTCCCATGGTCATGGTCACGAAGGTTCCACCCCGTCACGCCCCCGCTCACCGAGCGCTCCGCCTGCTGCTCGCCGGCGGTGTCACCGCCGTCTCGCTCGTGGCCGTCCCCGGTACCGCCGCGGCGGAGGACGACAAGTCCGCGGGCACCACGCTCACCGTCGCCGTCTCGCAGAGCATCGACTCGCTGAGCCCGTTCCTCGCCCAGAAGCTCACCTCGACCAGCATCCACCGGCTGGCGTACGAGTACCTCACCAACTACGACGCGAAGGACGCCCGTACCGTCCCGGGCCTGGCGACCGCGTGGACGCCGTCGGCGGACAAGCTGACGTGGACGTACACGATCCGCGAGAACTCGAAGTGGTCCGACGGGCAGCCGGCCACCGCCGAGGACGCGGCCTGGACCTTCAACAAGATGATGACCGACCCGAACGCCGCCACCGCCAACGGCAGCTTCACGGCCAACTTCGCCCAGGTCACCGCGCCCGACCCGAAGACGCTCGTCATCCGCCTGAAGAAGCCGCAGGCCACGATGACCGCGCTCGACGTGCCGATCGTGCCGAAGCACGTCTGGGAGAAGGTCGGCGACTTCTCGAAGTTCAACAACGACAAGCAGTTCCCCATCGTGGGCAACGGGCCGTTCGTCATCACGGACTTCAAGGTCGACCAGTACATCAAGCTCAAGCCGAACAAGACGTTCTGGCGGGGCGCGCCGAAGTTCGACGAGCTGGTCTTCAAGTACTACAAGGACGGGGACGCCGCCGTCGCCGCCCTCCAGAAGGGCGAGGTGTCCTTCGTACCGAACCTGACGCCCGCCCAGGCCGCCGCGCTGAAGACCCAGCAGAACGTCAAGGTCAACGACGCCCCCGGCCGCCGCTTCTACGCCATCGCCACCAACCCCGGCGCGCGGGCCCAGGACGGCAAGACCTTCGGCAACGGCCACAAGGCGCTGCTCGACCCGGCCGTCCGCAAGGCGCTCTTCCTCGCGGTCGACCGCACCACCCTCGTCGACAAGGTCTTCCAGGGGCACGCGGTCGAGGGCGAGGGCTACATCCCGCCGCGCTTCGGCTCGTACTTCTGGAAGCCCGAGGACGCCCAGAAGCGGTCGTACGACCCCGTCGCCGCGGAGAAGGCCCTGGTCGCGGCCGGCTACCGGAAGAACGCCGAGGGCAAGCGGATCGGCAAGGACGGCAAGCCGCTGGAGTTCCGGATCCTCTGCCACGCCACCGACCCGAACGACAAGGCGGTCGGCAAGTACCTCCAGGAGTGGTGGGGCGCGCTGGGCATCGGCCTGAAGGTCGAGTGCCTGGACAGCGTCTCGGACCCGTGGGTCAAGGGTGACTACGACCTCGCGTTCGACGGCTGGTCGGTCAACCCCGACCCGGACTACGTCCTGTCGATCCACACCTGCGGCACGCTCCCGGCGACGGTGAAGGACTCCGGGGCCACCGACAACTTCATCTGCGACAAGGAGTTCGACGGGCTCTACGCGCAGCAGGCGGTGGAGTACGACACCGCCAAGCGGGCGGATCTGGTGAAGCGGATGCAGTCCCGGCTGTACGACACGGGGTACATGAACATCATGGCCTATCCGAACGCCCTGGAGGCGTACCGCACGGACCAGATCGCGTCCATCACGACCATGCCCGAGGCCGCCGGGAACCTGTGGGGGCAGGACGGCTACTGGAGCTGGTGGTCGGCCACGCCCACGGCCTCCGCGTCGGGCGGCGACAGCTCCGGCTCCGGCACGACCCTCTGGCTGGTCCTCGGCCCGGTCGCGCTCGTCCTCGTCGCCGTGGGCGTCTGGACCGCCCGTCGCCGTCGCACCACCGCCGACGACCGCGAGTAGTCCGTGACGACCGCGAGCACCCCCGCCGACGTGGTGCGGGCCGAAGAGGCCCGCACCACGGACGGCGCACACCGCACCGGTTCCTCCCTCGGCTATCTCCGCCACGCGGCGGGCAAGCTGGGCGGCGCGCTCGTCTCCCTCTTCGCCGTCCTCGTCACCAGCTTCTTCCTGTTCCGGATCATCCCCGGCGACCCGGTGAAGGCGATGACCCACGGCGTGCCCACCTCCGCCGAGCAACTGGCCACGCTGCGACGTCAGTTCGGACTCGATCTGCCACTGTGGCAGCAGTTCACCGACTACTGCGCCAAGGCCCTGACCGGCGACCTCGGCACCTCGTTCCAGTTCCGCGCCCCGGTCGGCGACCTGATCGCGGAGAAGCTGCCCGCGACGCTGCTGCTCACCGGCGTCGCCGTGGTCGTCTACTCGGCGCTCGGGCTCTGGCTCGGCACCCGCTCGGCCTGGCGCCACGGCGGGCTCGGCGACAAGCTGAACACCGGGATCGCGCTCACCCTGTGGTCGGTGCCCTCCTTCTGGCTCGGGCTGCTGCTCATCATCGTGTTCTCGGTCGGCATCGGCCCGGTCCCGGGGCTCTTCCCGACCGGCGGCATGGAGTCGGGCACGGGCGAGACCGGCTTCGCGTACGTGCTCGACGTCGCCCACCACCTCGTCCTGCCGGTCGTCACGCTCGTGGCCGTCGGGTACGCGCAGACCCTGCTCGTGATGCGCTCCTCGCTCCTCGACGAGATGGGCGGCGACTACCTGACGACGGCACGGGCGAAGGGGCTCCGCGACGACGACGTGCGGCGCCGGCACGCCGTGCCGAACGCGCTCCTGCCCACCGTGACGATGATCTTCATCAATCTGGGCCATGTGGCGGCCGGCTCGATCCTGGTGGAGACGGTGTTCTCCTGGCCGGGACTCGGCGGGCTGTTCTACCAGGCCCTCAGCGTGCCCGATCTGCCCCTCGTCCAGGGCCTCTTCGTGGTCTTCGCCGGAGCGATGATCCTGATGAACCTGATCGCCGACCTGCTGTATCCGCTGCTCGACCCCAGGGTGGGCCGATGACCTCGACCGAGCCGACGCTGCCGTCGGCGACCTCCCTGCGGTGGGAACGCCGCCGCAGCTCGGTGTCCCGCTTCTGGAAGGCGTACCGCACCCACCGCGCCGGGCTCCTCGGCCTCGCCGGGCTCGCCCTCATCGCGCTGCTCGCGCTGACCGCCCCGTGGACCGTGGGCGCCGACGTGCAGTCCGTGACGCAGGCCCCGGGCACCGCCCTGGAGCCGCCGAGCGCCGAGTTCCCGCTGGGCACCGACCAGTTCGGCCGCTCGCTGCTGGGCCTGCTGATCTGGGGCGCGCGGATCTCGCTGCTCGTCGGACTCCTCGCGGCGGCCCTCTCGGTCGCCATCGGCACCCTCGTGGGGATCATCGCCGGGCACTACGGCGGCTGGTTCTCGACCGTCGTCATGCGGATCACCGACTGGTTCCTGGTGATGCCGACCCTGGTCCTCGCGATCGTGCTCGCCACCGTCATGTCCCGGTCGATGTGGACGGTCGTCATCGCCATCGGCGTGACCTCCTGGCCGACCACGGCCCGCCTGGTGCGGGCCCAGACGATCGCCGTCGAGTCCCGCCCGTACATCGAACGGGCGACCGCGCTCGGCGGCGGCCACGGGCACGTCATGACCAGGCACGTCCTGCCGAACGTGATGCCGCTGGTGCTCGCGCAGACCACGCTCGGCATCTCGACCGCCATCCTCACCGAGGCGACCCTCGCCTTCCTCGGGCTCGGCGACCCGACGGTCGTCTCCTGGGGCGGCATGCTCCAGGACGCCCGCGAGGCCGGCGCGGTCTCCTCCGGTCACTGGTGGTACCTGGCCCCGCCCGGCATCGCCATCGCCCTGGTCGCGCTGGCGTTCACCCTGTGTGGCCGGGCCGTCGAGTCGGTGCTCAATCCGAAGCTGGGGGTGAGTCGATGACCACGCAGAGCCTCCTGGAGGTACGGGACCTCAGGGTGACCTACGGGTCGGGCGCGGCCGCCGTGCCCGCCGTGCGCGGGGTCGACCTGACCCTGGAGCCGGGCCGCAAACTCGGCGTGGCCGGCGAGTCCGGCTGCGGCAAGTCCACGCTCGCCCTGGCGCTGCTGCGCCTGCTCCCCGCGTCGGCGCGGATCGAGGGGCGGATCCTGCTCGACGGCGACGACGTCCTCGCCATGAAGTGGGGCCGGCTCCGGGCCGTGCGGTGGGCGGGGGCGTCGATCGTCTTCCAGGGCGCGATGCACTCGCTCAACGCCGTGCACCGGATCGGGGACCAGATCGCCGAACCGCTGCTCGTACACGGCCGGGCGACCCCGGCGGCGGCCCGCAGAAAGGCCGGCGAGCTGCTCGAACACGTCGGTCTGCCCGCCGCGCGCGCGGCCGCCTACCCGCACGAGCTGTCCGGCGGGCAGCGGCAGCGCGTGATGATCGCGATGGCGCTGGCCTGCGATCCGCGGCTGATCGTCGCGGACGAGCCGACGACCGCGCTCGACGTGATGATCCAGGCGCAGATCCTGCGGCTGATCGAGCGTCTCGTGGCCGAGCAGTCCATCAGCCTCCTGATGATCAGCCACGACCTCGCGGTCCTCGCCGACACCTGCGACCGGCTGGCCGTGATGTACGCGGGCCGGGTCGTCGAGGAGGGCCCGGCCAGGGCCGTGTACGAGGCCGCTCGGCACCCCTACGGCCGGGCGCTGTCGTCGGCGTTCCCGCGCGTCGGGGACCTCGCGTCCCGGCGGGCGCCGCGCGGCCTGCCGGGCGACCCGCCGGACCCGGCGGACCTGCCGGGCGGCTGCACCTTCCACCCGCGCTGTCCGGTGGCGGTGGACGCCTGCGGAGAACTCGATCTGGAGCTACGGGAGGCGGGCACGGACCACCGGGCCGCCTGCGTCCATGTGGGGAGCGCGTCATGAGTACGGAGACGGCCGTGCGGACGGAGGCGAAGGCGGCGGCACTGCTGTCGGCGCGCGGGCTGCACGTCACCTTCCCCGGGCGGCGGGGCGCGCCGCCCGCACGGGCGGTCGACGGGGTGGACCTGGACATCGGCGCGGGCGAGATCGTGGCCCTCGTCGGGGAGTCGGGCTGCGGCAAGACGACCCTGGCCCGCTCGCTCCTCGGCCTGGTCCGGCCCACGTCGGGGACGGTCTCCTTCGACGGGAAGCCGCTCGGGTACGGCGCCGCCGCCCTCAAGGCGTACCGGAAGCGGGCCCAGCTGGTCCTCCAGGACCCGAGCGGCTCGCTGAACCCCCGGCACACGGTGTACGACGCGGTGGCGGAGGGGCTGCGGATCCACGGCTACGCGGGCGACGAGCGGGAGGCGGTCGCCGGGGCCCTCGCGCGGGCCGGGCTGCGCCCGCCGGAGCGCTTCTTCCTGCGCTACCCGCACGAGCTGTCCGGCGGACAGCGGCAGCGCGTCGTCATCGCGGGCGCCCTGGTCCTGGAACCCGAACTCATCGTCGCCGACGAGCCGGTGGCCTCGCTGGACGCCTCCGTACGGGGCGAGATCCTGGCGCTGCTGCTCCGCCTGCGGGACGAACTCGGGCTCTCCGCCCTGGTGGTGACGCACGACCTGGGTCTCGCGTGGAACATCGCGGACCGGGTCGCGGTGATGTACCTGGGCCGGGTCGTGGAGACCGGCACGGTGGAGTCCGTCCTGACCCGGCCTCGGCATCCTTACACCCAGGCGCTGTTGTCGGTGCTCCCGGAGTCCGGGGACGCTCCGGTGGTGCTGACCGGCGAACCGCCGGACCCGTCCCGCGTCCCGTCCGGCTGCCGCTTCCACGCCCGCTGCCAGATCCTGGCCTCGGGCGAGGCGGCGGCGGTCGCGGACCGCTGCCGGGGCGAGAGCCTGCCGGTCCTGGGCGGCGGCGGGGAGCAGGAGGTGGCCTGCCACTGGGTGGCGCGGGAGGCGGTGGTCTGAGGCGGTGGTCCGAGGCGCCGGGGGCGACGGGCCCGCGAGGCGGGAGGCGGTGCGGGCCTCCCGCCTCGCGGCCGGTCGGGACCGGATCGGGACCGGGCTGGGCGTACGGCGGCGGGTCGGCCGCCTGGCGGTGCTCCTGGTCGTACGGCGGCGGACTAGCCGGCCTGGGGGTGCTCCAGGTCGTACACCTCGGTCAGCTCCCGGCAGCGCTTCACGTCGCCGGCCATCGCTTCGAGCAGGTCGTCCAGCGTGTCGAACTTCAGCATCCCGCGGACGTACGCGAGGAAGTCCACGGCCACGTGCAGCCCGTACAGGTCAAGGCCCTCGCGGTCGATGGCGTAGGCCTCCACCGTCCGCTCCGTGCCGTCGAACTGCGGGTTCGTACCGACCGAGATGGCCGCCGGCATCCGCTCCCCGTCGGCCGTCAGCCAGCCGGCGTAGACGCCGTCGGCCGGGATGGCGGTGTGCGGGAGGGTCTCGACGTTGGCCGTCGGGAAGCCCAGTTCGCGGCCGCGCTGCGCGCCGCGGACCACGATGCCCTCGACGCGGTGCGGGCGGCCGAGGATCTCGCCGGCCCCGGCCATGTCGCCCTCGGCGACGAGCCGGCGGGTGAGGGTGGAGGAGAAGGGGTCGCCGCCGCCCGCCGTGCCGCTCACGTACAGGTCGATGACCTCGACCTCGTAGTCGTAGGTGGCGCCGAGCTCGGACAGGAAGGCGACGTTTCCGGCGGCCCGGTGTCCGAAGCGGAAGTTGGGGCCCTCGATGACGGCCCGCGCGTGCAGCTTGTCGACGAGCACCTTGACGATGAAGTCGGCCGGGGACAGCTGGGAGAACTCGGCGGTGAACGGCAGGACGAGCACCGCGTCCACACCGAGGCCGGCCATCAGCTCGGCGCGCCGGTGGTGCGGGGCGAGCAGCGGCGGGTGGCTGCCGGGCCGCACGACCTCGGAGGGGTGCGGGTCGAAGGTGACGACCACGGAGGGGACGCCGAGTTCCCGGGCGCGCTCGACGGCCCGCCCGATGATCAGCTGGTGCCCGCGGTGCACACCGTCGTAGGAGCCGATGGTGACGACGCTGCGCCCCCAGTCCTGGGGGATGTCCTCCAAGCCACGCCAGCGCTGCACTGTGACCGCTCCTCGTCCGCCTGTTCGCCGATTACGCAGGTCTAAGACTGCCATGCCCGCGGCCCTCGGTCCGCATCGGCATGGAAGTGCCGTGGCTCCGCAGCGCCCGGAGGGTCTCGGGACCGAGCAGCGGCGCCCATGCGGCGGGGTCGCCGACCACCCAGTGGGCGAGCAGCGTGGCGAACGCGGGCCACGCGCCGAGGTGTCCCGCGAGGGCCGGGTCGAGCAGTCTCGCGCCCTCGGGGGTACGCACCCACAGGGCGCCGACCCGGAGGGTGAGCGCACGGGTACGCGGCTCGCTGCGCCGCTCCGAGCCCGCCGCGGCGGCCTCCAGGAGGGCGGCCAGGACGGTGAACTCCCCCGTCTCCGCCTCGTACCGCTCGTGCTCCAGGAGTACGTCGAGGAGTTCGGCCCGCAGATGCCGGGAGGCGCCGGTGCCGGGCGCGGCGAGGACGGGGGCGAGGGCGCTGCGCACCCGCGCGGGACGGCCCCTGATCAGACAGGAGACCAGGGGGTGGAGGACGGCTCGGGCGGCCGGGCCGTACTCGAAGCGCCGGTCGACGAAGTCGGCCACGTGCCCGGCGCCCTCGGGGTGGCGGGCGGCGTAGCCGCGCACGAGGCCGGCCACCCGGCGGGCGAGCGCGGGCGTGTCGACGTCGGCGAGGGCCCGCAGGGCGGCGGCGGGGGCCTCGCCCGCGCCGTCGAGCCGGGCCCCGAAGGCGGCGAGGACCGGCCCCGGGTCGGCGGCGAGGGCTGCGACGAGGGCGCTCGCGGGCACCCGGGGCTCGGCGAGGGCGCGGGGCAGATGGCGGTCCCGGGTGTGCGGGTCACGGATGAGCAGGCCGAGGGCTGCGCCGTGGAGGGGCTGGTCGCCGGGCCGCGCGAGCAGGGCCAGAGCGGCGAAGCGGAGGAGCTCGCGGTCGGCGGGGCGGGTGGCGTGACCGGCGACCAGCTGCCCGTACGTGGCGGCCGCGACGCGCCGCTCCGGCCGCCCGTCGTCGTGGGCCCAGCGGTCGACGGCCCGGCAGACGGCGGAGGGCTCGTCCGCGGCGAGGGCGGCGAGCAGGCCGTCGGCGAGCGGGTGGGCGGTGGCGACGAGCGCCTCGCACAGGTCGTCGACGGCGAGCGCCCGATGGGTGTGCAGCAGGGCCTGGGCGGCGGTGGCGACGGTCGCGCCGCCGGCGGCGGGGAGTGCGCGGTCGTCGCCGAACCAGCGGCAGAGCAGCGGCTGCACGCCGCGGGGGTCCGCGGCGAGCAGGGCGGCGACGGCCGCGAGGGCCCGCCCGCCGCCGGGACCGTCGCCCGGGTACTCCCCCAGGTCCTCGCCCGGGTCGTGGCCGCGGTCCTCGCCGGAGGGCGGGCCGGCGGGCGGCGGGTCGGCTGAGGGCGGGTCGGCCGGCGGCGGGTCGGCGGGGACGAGCCGCCTCAGCAGGTCGATCCGCTCGTCCTCCCCGAGCGGCAGCCCCAGCCAGAAGCCGGGCCCGAACGCGGCGAACACCGCGTGCCGCCCGCCGGGGGCCCCGATCCGGCCGGTGCCCGCCCCGATCCGGTCGGCGAGCAGCCGCAGGACGGGGAGGTACGGACGGGGGTCCGGCAGCCTCCGCACGCTCTCGCCGAACAGCCGGGCGGCCCACCAGGGGCCGTCCCCGGAGGCTCCGTCCGCCTCGTCGGCGTACCGCCCGAGGGCCTCGGCGAGCACGGCGAGCCGGGGGGCCAGACCACTAGGGCCCCGCTCCCGGTGGAGCAGCAGGAGCGCCTGGAGGACGGGGCCGATGCGGTGGCGCGGGACCGGCGGGGGCGCCTCGCCGGGAGTCCGCTGCCGGGGGACGGCGGGCGGCTCGAGGGGGTCGGCGAGGGCGGCGGGACCGGCCGCGGCCCCGGGGCCTGCGAGGGAGCCGGGCCCCGGGGAGAGCAGCGCCCCCAGGGCGCCGTCCAGGTCCAGGTGGGCCGCCTGCACCCAGTCCGCCAGCTCCTCGTGGGCGAAGCGGTAGCCGGAGCCCGCCGGGACGAGCAGCCCTTCGGTCAGGACCGCCGAGGCCCAGCCCTCCCGCCAGGGGAAGAGCTCCTCGAAGGAGGCCCGGTCCAGGACGCCGTGCCCGGGGCCGAGGCAGCGGCGGGCCGCCTCGTGGACCTGGCCGGTGACGCGGGCGGCGAGGCGGCGTACGGCGCTTCCCGAGGGCAGGGGCCGGGAGCCCGCGGCGACCCGGACGGCGATCCGCAGGCACATCAGGTCGAGGTACGCGGTGAAGATCTCCTCGCGCCCCGGCCGCCCGGGGACGTCCGCCGGCAGCGCGGCCCGCACCTCGGCGAGCAGCCGCAGGGCCAGCGGGTGGCGGGCGTCGGCCTCGGCCAGGTCCGTCTCCACGAGCCCGTACCCCTCGCGTACGGCCTGCGCCTCGGCCGCGGAGTACGGCCCGAGGACGAGGGCGGCCGGCAGTCCGCCGGGCGCTCCGTCCCGGGGCCCCGTCGTCGGCCGGTGCAGCGCGTCCGGCCGGTAGAGGGCGCCCGCGCGTTCCCAGTGCTCGGGGCGGCAGGCGGTGACCAGGCGGACGTGGTGGGCGCGGAGCCAGTCCTCGGTGGCGGCCGTCCAGTCGGCGAGCCGGTGGGCGAGGTGCGGGGGCATCTCCTCGGGGCCGTCGAGGACGACGAGGAGCGGGCGGCCCGCCTCGTGGGAGAGGGCGGCGGCCCGTTCGGGGGTGGCCGTGGTGGTGTCGCCGAGCGCCCCTGAGGCGGCGACGATCCGGCCGGCCTGCCGGAGTGCCCGGCCGACGGCCTCGGCGAGCGAGCGGTCCCCGGCGCGCAGGTCGGCCCCGCGCAGCCGGACGGTGGGGGCGGGTGCGACGCCCCGGGCGCGGCGGGCGCAGAGGGCGGCGAGGGCGGTGGTGCGGCCGCTGCCGGGGGCGCCGACGAGGGCGAGGACCGGCGGGTCGCCCGCGGTGAAGCGGGTGAACTCGCGGACGCACTCCGGGCGTTCGACGGGTTCGGGCCAGGGGCCGGGGTCCCGGACGGGGCCGGTGGAGGTGGCGGTGAGTTCCAGGATTCCGGCGAGGTTGAGATCGGGGCCGTAGGCGGGGACGGTGGCCGCGTTGCGCCGGAGGAGCGCGGTGAGGGGGCCTCCGGGGCGGAGCCGTACCGCGTATCCGGCGGCCGGGCGGTCGCCGCGCAGGGCGGTGCCGAGGACGGCGAGGACGGTACCGGTGGCGGTGTCGAGGACGGGGCCGCCGGCGGCCTGTCCGCCGAGGCGGAGGGCCTCGGCGCCCTCGGTGCCGATGGCGAGTTCGAGGGCGTCGGCGAGTGCGTGGAGGCGGTCCGTGGCGGTGTACGTGACGGCGGCGGGGCCGAGCACGCGCGCCTCGCGCCAGCCGTGGGCGGCGATCCGTACGTAGGTGCCGGGTTCGATGCCGGTGCGGGTCGCGAGCGGCAGCGGCCGGACGCCGAGGCCTTCGGTCCGTACGAGGGCGAGGCCGCTCTCCGGCACCGGGGTGACGGCCTCGGCCTCGGCGAGCCAGGTCCGGTCGCCGGGGGCGTGCAGGACGACACGGCTGAGCCCGTCGACGGCTTCGTGACTGGTGACGACCGTTCCGTGGTGGTCGGCGAGGAATCCGGTGCCGCGTGGCCGGCCCGCCAGATCGCAGATCCGCACCAGCGTCGCCAGGTCCCCGCGTCCCATGGTGTCGACGGTAGGTCGCCGGTGATCACACGAAGGACCACGAGAGGGGAACGCGCCCCCTGGCGCTCCCCCCTTCACTCCGAGCGCCTCCCTGATCGGGTGGTTCTTCGGCATTCCGTAGGACAAGCTCTCGCAGGGGGAAGCAAGGGGGAAACACGTGAGGGCGGGCACGCGTGCGTGCCCGCCCTCACGGTGAGCCGACGACGGGCTCGGAACCGGCTCGGATCAGCCGAAGACGGCGAGGCTCTTGGCCTTGCCCCGCTGGTCCTCCACGAGCGCGAGGAGCGTCCCCCCGGGCCCGTAGACCGCGACGGGTCCCGCCGGGTACTCCGGCATCTCCAGGCGGACGCCGTTGAGCAGCAGCTTGGCCCGCTTCTCGTCGACGTCCCACCGGGGGAACGCCGCCGCGGCCGCGTCGGCGACCGGCATGACCGTCAGCTCCTCCTGGAGCTGGTCGAGCGTCTTCGCCGAGTCCAGCTTGTACGGGCCGACCCGGGTGCGGCGCAGTGCGGTGAGATGGCCGCCCACGCCGAGGCCGGCGCCGAGGTCCCGGGCGAGCGCCCGGATGTACGTACCGGAGGAGCAGACGACGGAGACGACCAGGTCGACGACGGGGGTGCCGTCCTCGGCGGTCGCCTCACGGACGTCGTACACCCGGAAGGACGAGACGGTGACCGGGCGGGCCGGGATCTCGAACTCCTCGCCGCCGCGCACGCGGGCGTACGACCGCTTGCCGTCGATCTTGATCGCGGAGACCTTCGACGGCACCTGCATGATGGCGCCGGTCAGCTCGGCGACGCCCGCGTCGATGCCCTCGCGGGTCACCTTGGAGGCGTCGACGGAGGCCGTGATCTCGCCCTCGGCGTCGTCGGTGATCGTCGTCTGGCCCAGGCGGATGGTGCCCAGGTACTCCTTCTCGGTCAGCGCGAGGTGACCGAGGAGCTTGGTCGCCCGCTCCACGCCGAGGACGAGGACGCCGGTGGCCATGGGGTCGAGCGTGCCGGCGTGGCCGACCCGGCGGGTCCTGGCGATCCCGCGCATCTTGGCCACGACGTCGTGCGAGGTGAATCCCGACGGCTTGTCGACGATGACAAGTCCGTCGGGAGTCTTTGCTGCGTTGCTCATTCGGCGGCTTCGTCCTCGCCCGGCTTCTTGTAGGGGTCGGCGTCGCCGGCGAAGTGGGCGCCCGAGGACGCCTCCCTCACCTGGGCGTCCGAGGCCCGCGCCTTGTCGAGGAGGTCCTCGATGGTCTTGGCGTTCTCCGGGAGGGCGTCGGCCACGAAGGCCAGGGTCGGGGTGAACTTGGTCCCGGCCGCGCGGCCCACGGCCGAACGGAGGATGCCCTTGGCGCTCTCCAGCCCGGCGGCTGCGCTCGCCCGCTCCTCGTCGTCGCCGTAGACCGTGTAGAAGACCGTGGCCTCCCGCAGGTCGCCGGTGACACGGGTGTCCGTGATGGTCACGTGCGTGCCCAGGCGGGGGTCCTTGATGCCGCGCTGCAGCTTCTCGGCGACCACCTCCCGGATGAGGTCTGCCAGCTTCTTCGCCCGCGCGTTGTCGGCCACTGGTCCTTCTCCTTCTTTGCCTTGCTCAACATCAGTCTTCATCAGTGTGGAGCCTGCGGCGCACCGACAGCAGCTCCACCTCGGGGCGGGCGGCGACGAGCCGCTCGCACCGGTCCAGTACGTCGCTGAGGTGTCCCGGGTCCCCCGACACCATCGCGACGCCGATCTCGGCCCGTCGATGGAGGTCCTGGCCGCTGACCTCCGCCACGCTCACCGCGAACTTCCGCTGGAGCTCGGCGACGATCGGCTTGACGACGGAGCGTTTCTCCTTCAACGAACGAACGTCGCCGAGGAGCAGATCGAAGGACAGTGTCCCCACGTACATGTATGTCCGGATGTCCCGCCGGTTCGGGTTCGGTGTGCCCGCCGACCACTCGGCGGGGACATCCGAAACCGTACACGCAACGGCCGGGGCCGATCGACGGAATAGTTTCCGCCGACCGGCCCCGGCTCACTGCTGCGATCGGACGCGATCAGGCGCGCGGCTTCTCGCGCATCTCGTACGTCGCGATGACGTCGTCGATCTTGATGTCGTTGAAGTTTCCGAGGTTGATACCGCCCTCGAAGCCTTCGCGGATCTCGGTGACGTCGTCCTTGAAGCGGCGCAGACCGTGGATCGTGAGGTCCTCGGCGATGACCTTGCCGTCGCGGACGAGGCGCGCCTTGGTGTTGCGCTTGACCTCGCCGGAGCGGATGAGGACACCGGCGATGTTGCCCAGCTTGGACGAGCGGAAGACCTCGCGGATCTCCGCCGTACCGAGCTCGACCTCTTCGTACTCCGGCTTGAGGAGGCCCTTGAGCGCCGCCTCGATCTCCTCGATCGCCTGGTAGATGACCGAGTAGTACCGGACGTCGACGCCCTCGCGCTCCGCCATCTGCGCGGCACGGCCGGCCGCACGGACGTTGTAGCCGATGACGATGGCGTCGGAGCCCATGGCCAGGTCGATGTCCGACTCGGTGACCGCACCCACACCGCGGTGCAGGACACGGATGTCGACCTCTTCGCCGACGTCGAGCTGGAGCAGCGAAGCCTCCAGGGCCTCGACCGCACCGGACGCGTCGCCCTTGATGATGAGGTTGAGTTCCTGGACGAGACCGGCCTTGAGCACCTTGTCGAGGTCCTCGAGGGACACCCGGCGGACGCGCTTGGCGAAGGCGGCGTTGCGCTCACGCGCAGCGCGCTTCTCGGCGATCTGACGGGCCGTACGGTCCTCGTCGACAACCAGGAGGTTGTCGCCGGCACCCGGGACGTTGGTGAGACCCAGGACCAGGACGGGAGTCGACGGGGTCGCCTCCTCGACGTTGTTGCCCTTGTCGTCGAGCATCGCCCGGACACGGCCGTACGCGTCGCCGACCACCACGGTGTCGCCGATGCGCAGCGTTCCGCGCTGGACCAGGACGGTCGAGACGGCACCGCGACCACGGTCGAGGTGCGACTCGATCGCAATACCCTGCGCGTCCTGGTTCGGGTTGGCCCGCAGGTCGAGCGAGGCGTCGGCGGTGAGGACGACGGCCTCCAGCAGGGAGTCGATGTGCAGACCCTGCTTGGCGGAGATGTCGACGAACATCGTGTCGCCGCCGTACTCCTCGGCCACCAGACCGAACTCGGTCAGCTGACCACGGACCTTGGTCGGGTCCGCACCCTCGACGTCGATCTTGTTGACCGCGACGACGATCGGGACGCCGGCGGCCTTGGCGTGGTTGAGCGCCTCGATCGTCTGCGGCATGACGCCGTCGTTGGCCGCGACCACGAGGATCGCGATGTCGGTCGACTTCGCACCACGGGCACGCATGGCGGTGAACGCCTCGTGACCCGGGGTGTCGATGAAGGTGATCTTGCGGTCCTCGCCGTTGACCTCGGTGCCCACCTGGTAGGCACCGATGCCCTGCGTGATGCCACCGGCCTCGCCCGCGACGACGTTCGTCTTGCGGATCGCGTCGAGCAGTCGGGTCTTACCGTGGTCGACGTGACCCATGACGGTGACGACCGGCGGACGGGAGACCAGAGCCTCTTCGCCGCCCTCGTCCTCGCCGAACTCGATGTCGAAGGACTCGAGGAGCTCGCGGTCCTCCTCCTCCGGCGAGACGATCTGAACGGTGTAGTTCATCTCCTCGCCGAGCATCGTCAGCGTGTCGTCGGAGACGGACTGCGTGGCCGTGACCATCTCACCGAGGTTCATCATCACCGCGACGAGCGACGCCGGGTTGGCGCCGATCTTCTCGGCGAAGTCGGTGAGGGAGGCACCGCGCGACAGGCGGATGACCTCGCCGGCACCGCGCGGGAGCATCACGCCGCCCACGGACGGGGCCTGCATGGCCTCGTACTCCTGGCGCCTCTGACGCTTCGACTTGCGACCGCGACGCGCGGGACCGCCGGGACGACCGAAGGCGCCCTGCGTGCCACCACGGCCACCCGGACCGCCGGGACGGCCGCCGAAGCCACCGGGACGACCGCCGAAGCCGCCGCCACCGCCGCCGGGACCACCCGGACGACCGCCGCCGCCACCGGGACCACCGGGACGGCCGGCGAAGCCGCCGCCGCCACCGCCGGGACCGGCCGGACGACCGGCGAAGCCGGGTCGACCGCCGCCGCCACCGCCGGGACCACCCGGACGGCCGCCGGGGCCGCCGGGACCACGGCCACCGCCGCCGGGACCGGGACGCGGGCCGGCAGCGGGACGCTGCGGCATCATGCCCGGGTTCGGACGGTTACCGCCGGGCGCGCCGCCCGGACGGGGAGCCTGCGGACGGGGCATCCCACCGGGGGTGGGACGGGCGCCGCCCTGACCCTGCGGGCGCGGGGCGCCGCCGGGGCCGCCCTGCGGACGCGGGGCGCCGCCCTGCGGGGCACCGGGGCCGCCGGGACGGGGAGCGCCGCCACCGGGACGGGGCGTCTGCGGACGCGCCATGCCGGTGGAGCCACCCGAGGTGAAGGGGTTGTTGCCCGGACGCGGGCCGGCCGGACGGGCACCGCCCGGACGGGGAGCGCCCTGGCCCTGCGGACGCGGGGCACCCTGGCCCTGCGGACGCGGTGCGCCCTGACCCGGACGGGCCGGACGCTCGGGGCGGTCGCCGGTGGGACGGGGTCCCTGGGCGGCGCCACCGGGGCGCTGACCGGCGGCGGGAGCCGCCGGCGGCGCGGTGAACTCGGGCGCGGCCGGAGCCGGGGTGACCGGCTTGGGCGCGGGCTTCGGGCCCGGGCGGGGGCCCGAGGCGGCCGGAGCCGGAGAGGGGGTGCTGCTCGCGGGCGCGGCCGGAGTGACCGGAGCCGGCGCCGCGGGCGCGGCGGGGGCCGGCTTGGGGGCCGGTGCGCCGGGCTTGGGGGCAGCGGGACGTGCCGCGGCGGCCGGAGAAGGCGCCGCGGGCTTGGAGGGGGCGGCCTTGCGAGGCGCCCCGGGCTTGGCAGCGGTCTTGCCGGCGTTGCCGCCGGGACCCTGCAAAGCGTCAGTCAACTTGCGCACGACCGGCGCCTCGATCGTCGAGGACGCCGAACGGACGAATTCACCGAGTTCTTGGAGCTTGGCCATGACGACCTTGCTCTCCACGCCGAACTCCTTGGCGAGTTCGTATACCCGGACCTTAGCCACTTCGCTCCTTTGAGGTCCGGGTTACCGCCGGACCGTCGCTACTTCATGGGCGTACTCATCGCGTACTCATCGAGTGCTCATCGCAATCTCGACCTACTTCCAACTCGCGAGGTACCTGACCGCACGGTGTTCCGTGCCGTACTTCTTCACTGCGGTGCCGGCCGTTCGACGTGGTGACGTAGTTCCGCCGTGTCGAGCGGGCCCTGGACCCTGAAGGCCCTGGGAAACGCTCGGCGGCGGACCGCCAGGTCGAGACAAGCCACGGCGGGGTGCACGTACGCACCCCGGCCGGGCAGCGTACCGCGATGATCAGGAACGCATTCGTCCTTGCTCACCACGATCCGCAGCAGATCGCTCTTGGCCGCTCGCACCCGGCATCCCACACAGGTTCGCTCAGGGCACGCACGGGCATGCGTCCGGCCAGACACGATAAGTCTACCTCCCCGTACCGACCTCACCTGTTTGGGGCAAGAATCGAACAGTTGTTGGCCAAAAACGGTCTCAGTCCTCCGGACCGCTCGGCTCCGTGTCGGGACGGATGTCGATCCGCCAGCCGGTGAGACGGGCGGCGAGGCGGGCGTTCTGGCCCTCCTTGCCGATCGCCAGCGACAGCTGGTAGTCCGGCACCGTCACCCGGGCGGAACGGGCCGCCATGTCGACGACCTCGACCCGGGACACCCGCGCCGGGGAGAGCGCGTTCGCCACCATCTCCGCCGGGTCGTCCGACCAGTCGACGATGTCGATCTTCTCGCCGAGCAGCTCCGCCATCACGTTGCGGACGCGGCTGCCCATCGGGCCGATGCAGGCGCCCTTCGGGTTCAGGCCCGAACGGGTGGAACGGACGGCGATCTTGGTGCGGTGACCGGCCTCACGGGCGATGGCCGCGATCTCGACCGAGCCGTCGGCGATCTCGGGCACCTCGAGGGCGAAGAGCTTCTTCACCAGATTGGGGTGGGTGCGCGACAGGGTGACGGACGGACCGCGGACACCCTTCGCCACCCGGACGACGTACGTCCGCAGCCGCAGACCGTGCGTGTAGTCCTCGCCCGGCACCTGCTCCTGCACCGGGAGGATGGCCTCCAGCTTGTCGTCCAGCCGGACCAGGACGTTCTTCGGGTCCTTGCCCTGCTGCACCACACCGGCGACGACGTCGCCCTCGCGGCGCGCGTACTCGCCGAACGTCACGTCGTTCTCGGCGTCCCGCAGACGCTGCTGGATCACCTGGCGGGCGGTGCTCGCCGCGATCCGGCCGAAGTCCGACGGGGTGTCGTCGAAGTCCTTGGGCTCCTGGCCCTCCTCCAGATCGGAGGGGTCTTCCTTCGCCCACACCGTCACGTGACCGGTGAGCCGGTCCAGCTCCACACGCGCGTGGCGGCGGGCGTCGGGGGTGCGGTGGTAGGCGATGAGGAGGGCCGACTCGATCGCCTCGACCAGCAGGTCGAAGGAGATCTCCTTCTCATGCGCCAAGCCCTTGAGCAGCTTCACGTCGATGTCCACGGCTACGCCTCCTCTTCCTTCTTGTCCTTGCGGTTGAACTCGATCTCGACACGCGCCTTGACGATGTCGGCGAACGCGACCCGGCGGGCGGTGGGCTTGCGCCCCTTCACGCCCGGCACTTCGAGGTCGAGGCCGTCCTCGTCCACGGCCAGGATCCGCGCGACCAGTTCCTCGGCGGCGCCGTCGGTGCTCAGCTGGAGCTTGGCGAGGCGGCCGGTGGCCCGCACGTAGTGGCGGTGCTCGCTCAGCGGGCGGTCGGCGCCGGGGGAGCTGACTTCGAGGACGTACTCGCCCTCGCCCATCGCGTCGGTCTCGTCGAGCTTCTCGGAGATCGCGCGGCTCAGCTCGGCGCAGGCGTCCAGTTCCACGCCCTCGTCCGAGTCGACGACGATCCTCAGCAGTCCGCGGCGGCCGGCCCGGGACACCTCGATCTCCTCGAGGTCCAGGTCCTTCGCCTGGACGAGCGGCTCCACGAGTCCGCGCAGCCTGTCGCTCTGGGTGGTGCTCATCCGGGTGACTCCTCGGCCGCGTGTGCTGTTGTGGGTTCGTCGCGTCTTCCTCGCGTGTCAGACCAAAGGGTATCCGGTCCGGGAGGGTGTTGCCGTCCACCGCCCCGGGGCCCGCGGGTACGCTCGCCTGCGGTGATCCCGACGATCTTCGACGACGTACCACGGCTGAGGGAGAGAGCGTGACGACGACGGGCAGGCGCGCACTCCTGACGGCGGGCATCGCGGCCGCCGCCGCGACGGCGCTCCCGGGCTGCACCGCCGCCGAGGAACCCGGCCCCCGGAAGCCCGGCGCGGCCGAGGTCGAGGCCGAACGGGTGGCGCGCGCCGAGGCCGCCCTGCGGCTGCGCTCCGTGACCGCCTCCAGGAGCCTGCTGGAACGTTACGACGCCGCACTCGCCGCCCATCCGGCCCTCGCCCCCCGGCTGACCCCGCTGCGACGCTCCGTGGCGGCGCACGTGAAGGCGCTCGGCGAGGGCGGTACGACGGTGCGCCCGGCGACGGCCGCCCCGTCGCCCACGGCCACCACCACCACCGCTTCCGCCTCCGCCTCCGCTTCCGCTTCCGCCTCCGCGCGGCCCGCGCCGTCCCCCGCGCCCGTGGCTGCCGACCCCCGGACCGCGCTGAACGAGCTCGCGGCGGCCGAACGCACCACCTCCGACACCCACACCGCCGCCCTGGTCACCGCCCCGCCCGAGTACGCCAGGCTCCTGGCCTCCGTGGCAGCCGCGGGCGCCGCCCACTCCTACCTGCTGACCGAAGGAGCCCGGGCATGAGCGCCCTCGACGCGGCCCAGGCCGCACTGGCCGCCGAACACGCCGCGGTGTACGGCTACGGGGTCGTCGGCGGCCGGATCGGTACGGAACGGCGGGCCGAGGCCACCGCCGCGTACGAGGCGCACCGGGCCCGCAGGGACACGCTGCGCCGCAGCGTGCGCGACCTCGGCGGCACTCCGGTGGTGGCGGCCGCCGCGTACGAGCTGCCCTTCCGGGTCGCGGACCCGGCCGGCGCCGTACGGCTCGCGGCCGTCCTGGAGGACCGGGTGGCCGGGGTCTACTCCGACCTCGTCCGGGCCACCGAGGGCGCCCGGCGCCGCGAGGCGGCCGCCGCGCTGCGGGAGGCGGCGGTACGCGCGGTCCGCTGGCGCGGCAGCGACGTAACCTTTCCTGGGCTCGCCGAGCGGGTGTGAGCCCCGCCCCGACCGAAGGAACAACGTACGCATGGGTTTCGAACCGCCGCAGCGACTGATCAGGACGCTCGGTGAGACGTACGGGGACGCCGCGGCGGCCGAGTGGCTCGGGACACTGCCCGAGCTCGCCGGTCAGGTGCTCGACCGCGCCTCCCTGGACAGCGAACGGGTGATGGCGCCCGGCGGACGCAGCAGCCTGGTCGTGCTCGTCCGGCGGCCCGACGGCTCCCCCGCCGCGCTCAAGATCGCGCCCGCGTTCGCCCGGCCGGACCTGGAGCGGGACGCGCTCGCGCACTGGAACGGCTGGGGCGCGGTCCAGCTCCTCGACGAGGCCGCGGAGGGCGCGCTCGTCCTCGAACGGCTGCACCCCGAGGTCTCGCTGCGCTCGCTCCCGGAGGCGAAGGCGCTCCTGGAGGCGGCCGGGACCGTACGCAAGCTGTGGGTCGAGCCGGCGGCGGAGCACGGCTTCGAGACGGTCGCCGAGCGGACCGCCCGGCAGGCGGCGGCGATGGCCCCCCACCTGACCGGGGCGGCGACCGCCGAGCTGACGACGGCGGCGCTCGCGGCGCGCGAGGAGCTGCTGGCCGGCTCCTCGGAGACGGTGCTGCTGCACGGGAACTTCCGGCAGGGCAAGGTCCTCGGCGGCGACCGGGCTCCCTGGCTGGCCGTGGGACCCGAGCCGCTGGTCGGTGAGCGGGCGTACGACCTCGCCCGGCTCGTACGGGACCGGGTCGAGGACCTGGTGGCCGCGTCCTCGGGCGCCTCTGCGGCCCGGCGGCGGGTCAACAAGCTGGCCGACTCCCTGGACCTCGACCGGGAGCGGCTGCGCGGCTGGACGCTGTTCCGCGCGGTCGAGTCGGGCACGCGGGCGCTGACGGCGGGGCGGCGGCAGGATGCCGAGCTGCTTCTGGAGTTCGCGAGCTGGCTGTAGGGGAATACCCTTTCTGTACCGTTCGGCTCAATCCAGGGGGCCGTGATGATCGAAGAGCTGCTGGTGGCCGTGGCCGGCGCGGCGGCGGCGACGGCCGTGTACGCGGGTGCGGCCGCGCGGGTCGTGAAGCAGTACGAGCGAGGGGTCGTCTTCCGCTTCGGGCGGCTGCGCGACGACGTGCGGGCACCCGGTTTCACGATGATCGTTCCGGTTGTGGACCGCCTGCACAAGGTGAACATGCAGATCGTCACGATGCCCGTGCCCGCGCAGGAGGGCATCACCCGGGACAACGTGACCGTGCGGGTCGACGCCGTCGTCTACTTCAAGGTCGTCGACGCGGCGGAGGCGCTGATCCGGGTCGAGGACTACAAGTTCGCGGTCTCGCAGATGGCGCAGACGTCCCTGCGGTCGATCATCGGCAAGAGCGATCTCGACGACCTGCTGTCGAACCGGGAGAAGCTCAACCAGGGCCTGGAGCTGATGCTGGACTCCCCCGCGATCGGCTGGGGCGTGCAGATCGACCGCGTCGAGATCAAGGACGTCTCCCTGCCGGAGACGATGAAGCGGTCGATGGCCCGGCAGGCGGAGGCGGACCGGGAGCGCCGGGCGCGGGTGATCAACGCGGACGCGGAGCTGCAGGCCTCGAAGAAGCTGGCGGAGGCGGCGGCGGTGATGTCCGACCAGCCGGCGGCGCTGCAGCTGCGGCTGCTGCAGACGGTGGTGGCCGTCGCGGCGGAGAAGAACTCGACGCTGGTGCTGCCCTTCCCGGTGGAACTGCTGCGGTTCCTGGAACGGTCGACGGCGGGGCCCCAGGCGGCCGGGAGCGAGGCGCCCGCGGAGCCCGCCCCGGCGGCCGCGGTCGAGGCGCCCCCGACCGCCGTGAGCGAGGCGCCCGCGGCGCCTGCCATGCCGCCGGGCACGTCGCCGGCCACGCCGAAGCCGCCGGTCAGTGACGCGTACCTGAAGGGCGCGGCCCACGCGGCGGAGGGTGTGGAGCCGGTGGGCGACCTGACGGGGGCGTCGGTCGACCCGGCACCGCCGGAGGACGGCGCCTGAGCGTCCCCACGCCGGCACGACAGCCCGTCGGCACGACAGGAGGGGCGGGAGCCTTCCGGCCCCCGCCCCTCCCTCATGTCTCCCGCTCTCAGGCGGTCAGGCGGGCGAGCGCCTCGTCGACCGTCAGTTCCTCGCGGTCGCCCGTCCGGCGGTCCTTCAGCTCCACGACGCCCTCGGCCGCGCGGCGGCCGGCGACCAGGATCTTCGGGACGCCCATGAGCTCCGCGTCGGTGAACTTGACGCCGGGCGAGACGCCCGCGCGGTCGTCGACCAGGACCCGGAGGCCCGCGGCGGACAGCTTGTCGGAGACCTCCAGGGCCAGCTCGGTCTGGAGGGCCTTGCCCGCGGCGACGACGTGGACGTCGGCCGGGGCGACCTCGGCCGGCCAGCACAGGCCCTTCTCGTCGGCGGTCTGCTCCGCCAGCGCGGCGACGGCGCGCGAGACGCCGATGCCGTACGAGCCCATGGTCACGCGGACGGGCTTGCCGTTCTGGCCGAGGACGTCGAGCTTGAGGGCGTCGGCGTACTTGCGGCCCAGCTGGAAGATGTGGCCGATCTCGATGGCGCGGTCCAGCGTGAGGCCGGTGCCGCACTTGGGGCACGGGTCGCCCTCCTCGACCACGACGACGTCGACGTACTCCTCGACCTCGAAGTCACGGCCCGCGACGACGTTCTTCGTGTGCATGCCGTCCTTGTTGGCGCCGGTGATCCACGCGGTGCCCGGCGCCACGCGCGGGTCGGCGATGTACGTGACCTTCTCCAGGCCCTGCGGGCCGACGTAGCCCCGTACGAGGTCGGCGCGCTCGGCGAAGTCCGTCTCGGTGACCATCTCGACGACGGCCGGCGCGAAGTGGTCCTCGACCTTGCCCATGTCGACCTCGCGGTCGCCCGGGACGCCCACGGCGACGATCTCGCCGTCGACCTTCACGAGGAGGTTCTTCAGCGTGGCGGAGGCCGGGACGCCGAGGGAGGCGGCCAGGGTCTCGATCGTGGGGGTGTCCGGGGTGGGGATCTCCTCGGCGGCCGCGACGGCCGAGCCGTCGACCGGCGCGAGCACGTACGAGACGGCCTCGGTGTTCGCCGCGAAGTCGCAGTTGGGGCAGTCGGCGAAGGTGTCCTCGCCGGCCTCGGCCGGGGCCAGGAACTCCTCGGACTTCGAGCCGCCCATGGCGCCGGCGGTGGCCGCGACGATGCGGTAGTCGAGGCCGAGGCGCTCGAAGACCCGCTGGTAGGCCTGGCGGTGCAGGGCGTAGGACCGGGCGAGGCCCTCGTCCTCGGTGTCGAAGGAGTACGAGTCCTTCATCAGGAACTCGCGGCCGCGCAGGATGCCGGCGCGGGGGCGGGCCTCGTCACGGAACTTGTTCTGGATCTGGTACAGGATGACCGGCAGGTCCTTGTACGAGGAGCACTGGTCCTTGACCAGGAGCGTGAAGATCTCCTCGTGCGTCGGGCCGAGGAGGTAGTCGCCGCCCTTGCGGTCCTGGAGGCGGAAGAGCTCGGCGCCGTACTCGTCCCAGCGGCCCGTCGCCTCGTACGGCTCACGCGGCAGCAGCGCGGGGAGGGTGACCTCCTGCGCGCCGATCGCGTCCATCTCCTCGCGGACGATGCGCTCGATGTTGGTGAGGACCTTCTTGCCCAGGGGCAGCCAGCTCCAGATGCCGGCGGCGGTGCGGCGCACGTAGCCGGCGCGGACGAGGAGCTTGTGGCTGAGGACCTCGGCGTCGGCCGGGTCGTCGCGCAGCGTCTTCGCCATCAACTGGGACATGCGCTGGACCGGTGCGTTGGCCATGGTTCTCGTACTCCTGCCGGGTAAGGATGATGGCCCCGAGATTAGCCGGGCCTCCCCGGGTCGGAGAAATCAGTTCCGGCGCTTGAGCGGCAGCGACGCGCCCATGACGGCGTACGGGCGGACCGCGCTCGGGAAGTGCACCTGGCGGGCGAGGTCCTGGTAGCCGAGGGAGCGGTAGAGGCCGCGGGCCGGGCTGTCGGTGTCGATGGCGGAGAGGATCGAGCGCGGCTGGGCGGACTCGTCGGTGATGGTGGTGATCAGCTCGCGGCCGACGCCGCGCCCCTGGTAGCCGGGGTGGACGTGGAGTTCGGTGATCACGAAGGAGTCGTCGAGCCAGTCGACGGTGCCGGTGGCGCGCAGGTACGCCTCGACGACGGTGGACCACCAGTGGCCCCGGTCGTTGGGCATCCCGTACACGAATCCGACGAGTCTCCCCTCGGGGGTGGTGGCCCCGTAGGCGCGGGCGCCGGGGCTGAGCAGGTGGCGCAGCACGATGTGGCGGCGTACGGCGACCTCGTCCGCGTCCAGGCCGAAGGCGAGCGCCTGCACGGCGAGTGCCTCGTCCACCCGGGCGGCGAGATTGACCGGTCCGATCATGACCTCTGCGTCATCCATGCGGCGCACCCTACAAGCGGCCGGGGCCTCAGAACAGCACGCTCATGAAGGCACCGGTCTCCTGGAAGCCGACACGGCGGTACGAGGCCCTCGCCGGGGTGTTGTAGTCGTTCACGTACAGGCTGACGACGGGTGCGACGTCCGCCAGGGCGTACTGGAGGACGGCTGCCATGCCCGACTCGGAGAGGCCCTTGCCGCGGTGCTCGGGGGCGACCCAGACGCCCTGGATCTGGCAGGCCTGGCGGGTGGCGGCGCCGATCTCCGCCTTGAAGACCACCTTGCCGTCCTCGATGCGGGCGAAGGAGCGGCCGGAGCCGACGAGCTCGGCGACCCGGGCCTGGTAGAGCAGTCCGCCGTCGTTGGCGAGCGGGGAGATGCCGACCTCCTCGGTGAACATGGCCACGCACGCGGGCATGATCACTTCCATCTCGTCCTTGCGGACGCGGCGCACGAGCGGGTCGGGCGCGACGGCCGTGGAGGGCTCCTCCGCGACCATCAGCGGCTGCCGGGCGCGGACGTCCCGCGCGGGGCCCCAGCTGGGCTCCAGGAGCCGCCACAGCTCGGTGGTGGGTTCGGCGGGGCCGACGATCGAGGAACAGCGGCGGCCGGTCCTGCGCGCACGGTCGGCGAAGGCGCGCACCGCCTCGGGCGTCGCGCAGAGCGGGACGAGGTTGGCACCGGAGTAGCAGAGCGACCGCAGCCGCCCCTCGCTGTACCAGCCCCACATCTCGCCGCCGAGCCGCCAGGGATCGAGTCCGGCGACCTGGACGCGGGCGGTCACGAAGGCGTTCTCGACGGGGGCGCTCTCCAGAACGGCGAGTGCGGCGCCGAGGTCGGCGGGTTCGAGGACCCGGGTGGCGGGGTGTGTCAGCACGAGGGGGCCTCACCGTACGGTTCTACGTGGTCTCCGCACTTTACCCCCCTCGCCTGTGGCGGGGCCCTTCCCGCACACGAAGCCCCCTCCTCCCCGGAGGGAGGAGGGGGCTTCGACGGGAGACGGGAGCCGGTCCCGTGAGGAGCCGGAAGGCTCAGCCCGCGACGGCGACCGACGGCTCGCCGCTGGCGACGCCGTCCTTCTCCATCTGCTCGGCGATCTTCAGCGCCTCTTCGATGAGGGTCTCGACGATCTTCGACTCGGGGACGGTCTTGATGACCTCGCCCTTCACGAAGATCTGGCCCTTGCCGTTGCCGGAGGCGACGCCGAGGTCGGCCTCGCGGGCCTCGCCCGGGCCGTTCACGACGCAGCCCATGACGGCGACGCGCAGCGGGACGGTCATGCCGTCGAGGCCGGCGGTGACCTCCTCCGCGAGCTTGTAGACGTCGACCTGGGCGCGGCCGCAGGACGGGCAGGAGACGATCTCCAGGCGGCGCTGGCGCAGGTTCAGCGACTCCAGGATCTGCATGCCGACCTTGATCTCCTCGGCCGGCGGGGCGGAGAGGGAGACGCGGATGGTGTCGCCGATGCCCTGCGAGAGCAGCGCGCCGAAGGCGACGGCCGACTTGATGGTGCCCTGGAAGGCGGGGCCCGCCTCGGTGACGCCGAGGTGCAGCGGGTAGTCGCACTGGGCGGCGAGCTGGCGGTAGGCCTCGACCATGATCACCGGGTCGTTGTGCTTGACCGAGATCTTGATGTCGCGGAAGCCGTGCTCCTCGAAGAGGGACGCCTCCCACAGGGCGGACTCGACGAGCGCCTCGGGGGTGGCACGGCCGTACTTCTTGAGCAGGCGCGCGTCGAGCGAGCCGGCGTTGACGCCGATGCGGATCGGGGTGCGGGCGTCGGAGGCCGCCTTGGCGATCTCCTTGACCTTGTCGTCGAACTGCTTGATGTTGCCGGGGTTGACGCGGACGGCCGCGCAGCCGGCGTCGATCGCCGCGAAGACGTACTTCGGCTGGAAGTGGATGTCGGCGATCACCGGGATCTGCGACTTCCGCGCGATGACCGCGAGGGCGTCGGCGTCGTCCTGGGTGGGGCAGGCCACGCGCACGATCTGGCAGCCGGAGGCCGTCAGCTCGGCGATCTGCTGCAGCGTGGCGCCGATGTCGGACGTGCGGGTCGTGGTCATCGACTGCACGGAGACGGGAGCGTCACCGCCGACGGCCACGCTGCCGACCTGGATCTGGCGGCTCTTGCGCCGCTCGGCGAGCCGGGTCGGGACGGTCGGGATACCGAGAGAAATCGCGGTCATCTTTTGTGCAACCTCAAGGTTGTGCGTCGGCGGGCTCAGGTCTCCGAGGTTACCGCCCCGGGGGCGGGGGGCCGGACACCACCGGGTCCGGCCCCCCTGCGGGCTACGTGATCTTCACCGGGTTGACGAGGTCGGCGGCGAGGACGAGCAGCGTGAAACAGACGAAGACGCCGGCCACCACGTACGCGGCGGGCATCAGCTTCGCCACGTCGAAGGGGCCCGGGTCGGGGCGCTTGAAGATCCGGGCCGTGTGGCGGCGTACGGACTCCCACAGGGCGCCCGCGATGTGACCGCCGTCGAGCGGCAGCAGCGGGAGCATGTTGAACAGGAACAGCGACACGTTGAACCCGACGAGCAGGTTCATGAACATCACGAGGATCGTCGTCGGCGGGGCCTCGACGGTCATCAGCTCACCGGTGATGCGGGCCGCGCCGACCACGCCGACCGGCGAGTCGTCGGCGCGCTCCCCGTCGCCGAAGGTGGCGTCCCACAGGCCGGGGATCTTGCCGGGGAGGGCGATGACCGAGTGGACGCCGTTCTCCAGGAGGTCGCCCATGCGGTCGGTGGTCTCGCCGAAGCTGAGCGGCGCGACCTCGGTCTTGGAGGCGAAGCCGAGGTAGCCGGCGTCGACGTACCGGACCGGCTGGACGACCTTGCCGTCCTCGTCCTTCGCCAGCACCTTGTTGGCGACGAGGTCGGGGTGCAGTTCGAGCCGCTGCCCGGCCCGCTCGACGGTGATCGTCGCGGGACCGATGGTGTCGCGGATGCGGTCGGAGAGGGTGTCCCAGTCGCCCACGGGGGCCCCGTTGAACGCGACGATCTTGTCGCCGTCCTTCAGGCCGGCCTTGAAGGCCGGGGAGACGGGGTCGCCGGCGGCGCACTTGTCGCGCTTCTCGTCCTGCTCGATCACGCACTTCTGGACGCCCGCGACCTGCGTCGTCTGACCCTCGATGCCCAGCGTCATCATCGAGCCGAAGAACAGCGCCACCGCGAGGACCAGGTTCATGAACGGTCCTGCGAACATCACGATCACGCGCTTCCACGGCTTGCGCGTGTAGAAGAGCCGGGTCTCGTCGCCGGGCTTGAGCTCCTCGTACGAGGCCTCCCGGGCGTCCTCGATCATCGAGCGCCAGGGCGAGGTGGAGCGGGCCTCGATCTTGCCGTCCTCGCCCGGCGGGAACATGCCGATCATGCGGATGTAGCCGCCGGCGGGGATGGCCTTGATGCCGTACTCGGTCTCGCCGCGCTTCTTCGACCAGATCGTGGGGCCGAAGCCGACCATGTACTGCGGCACGCGGATGCCGAAGAGCTTGGCCGTGGAGAGGTGGCCCAGCTCGTGCCAGGCGATGGAGACGAGAAGGCCGAAGGCGAACAGCACGAGGCCCAGGACGTACAGGAGCATTTCGGTCATGCGCGGGCCTCCGCTGTTGCCTTCGCTGCGAGCTCTCGGGCCCGGGCGCGCGCCCAGGTCTCCGCTTCGAGGACGTCCGGCACGGTGAGGGAGGTTCCCGCGACGGGAACGCCGTGCTCCGCGACGACCGCTGTGACCGTATCCATGATTCCGTTGAACGGCAGCCGTCCGGCGAGAAACGCCTCGACGCACTCCTCGTTGGCCGCGTTGAAGACGGCGGGGGCCGTGCCGCCCAGCTCGCCGACGTGCCGGGCCAGACCGACCGACGGGAACGCCTCCGTGTCGAGCGGGAAGAACTCCCAGGTGGAGGCCTTGCTCCAGTCGAAGGCCGGGGCCGCGTCCGGGACCCGCTCGGGCCAGCCGATGCCGATGGCGATCGGGCCGCCCATGTCGGGCGGGGTGGCCTGGGCGAGCGTGGAACCGTCGGTGAACTCGACCATCGAGTGCACGTACGACTGCGGGTGGACGACGACCTCGATGCGGTCGAAGGGGATGTCGTAGAGGAGGTGCGCCTCGATGACCTCCAGGCCCTTGTTGACCAGGGTGGCGCTGTTCACCGTGATCACCGGGCCCATCGCCCAGGTCGGGTGGGCGAGCGCGTCCTCGCGGGTGACGCCGGCGAGCTGGGCCCGCGTACGGCCGCGGAACGGGCCGCCCGAGGCGGTGACGACCAGCTTGCGGACATCGGCGCGGGTGCCCGCGGCGAGCGCCTGGAAGAGGGCCGCGTGCTCGGAGTCGACCGGGATGATCTGGCCGGGCTTCGCGAGTGCCTTCACCAGGGGGCCGCCGACGATCAGCGACTCCTTGTTGGCGAGGGCGAGGGTACGGCCGGCTTCGAGGGCGGCGAGGGTCGGCGCGAGGCCGATGGAGCCGGTGATGCCGTTGAGGACGGTGTGGCACGGCGAGGCGGCGAGCTGGGTGGCCGCGTCGGGGCCGGCGAGGACCTCGGGCAGCGGCTCGGAGCCGTACAGCGCCTTCAGGGCCGTACGGAGCTCCTCGACCACGTCCTCGCGGGCCACGGCGACCGCGGCGACCTTCAGCCGGTGCGCCTGCTCGGCGAGCAGCGCGACCCGGCCGCCCGAGGCGGCCAGGGCGGTGACCCGGAAGCGGTCGGGGTTGCGCAGCACCAGGTCGATGGCCTGCGTGCCGATGGACCCGGTCGAGCCGAGGACGACGATGTCCCGGCGTCCTTCGGAGACGTCGAAGGCGATATGGGGGTCGGCGAGAGGAGAGGGGCGGTCGCTCATGCCCCCCATTCTTGCCGCAAACGCCGTGCGGTCTTCACGGGGTGCGGACGAACGTGTCGAAGACCCGGTGGAAGTCGGGGAACGTCTTCTTCACACAGCCCGGGTCGTCGAAGGTGATGCCGGGTGTGCGCAGGGCGGTGACCGCGAACGACATGACGATCCGGTGGTCGCCGTGGGTGGCGATCTCGACGGGGCCGGAGGGCGTGCCGGGCTGGATCTCGATCCAGTCGGGGCCGGTGCGGACCGTGATGCCGAGGCGGCGCAGGTTCTCGGCGCAGGCGTCGAGGCGGTCGCACTCCTTGACCCGGGTGTTGGCCACGTCCTCGATGCGGACCGGTCCTTCGGCGAACGGCGCGAGGGCGGCGAGGGTCGGCATGGTGTCGGAGATGTCCCGCATGTTGACGGTGAGCCCGCGCAGGACGCCGGTGGAGCGGACGGTCGTGCCCGTGGCGGTGATCTCGACGTCGGCGCCCATGCGGCCCAGCACCTCGACGAAACCGAGGTCTCCCTGGAGGGCGCCGGTGCCGAGACCCGGAACGGTGACGGAGCGGCCGGGTTCGAGGGCGGCGGCGGCGAAGAAGTAGCTGGCGGTGGAGGCGTCGGGCTCGATGCCGTAGGTACGGGCGCGGTAGCCGGTGGGGGCGACCCGGTAGGTGCGGGCGCCGTCCCGGCCCCGCTCCTCGCCGATCTCCGCGCCGAAGTCGCGCATCATCGCGAGGGTGATCTCGACGTACGGCTCCGAGACCAGATCGGTGACGGTGATGTCGAGGCCCTCGGCGGTGAGCGGGCCCAGCATCAGGAGCGCCGTCAGGTACTGGGAGGACTGGCCGGCGTCCAGGGTGAGCGCGCCGCCCTTCACTCCGCGGGCGTGGACGTCGAGGGGATGGTGCCCCTCCTGCCCCCCGTGCCGCAGGTCGACGCCGAGCTCGCGCAGGGCGGTGCTGAGCGGGCCCAGGGGGCGCCGGCGCATCTGGGCGGAGGCGTCGAAGCGGTAGGTGCCGTGGCCGGCGGCCGCGAGGGTGGGCAGGAAGCGGGCGGTGGTGGCGCCGTCACGGCAGTAGACGTCGGCGGAGTCCGCGCCGGGGCCGGCGGGGCGGCCCTCGATGTGCCAGGCGTCGTCCTCGCGGCGGACGGCGTACCCGAGGGCGGCCAGCCCCTCGGCGAAGCCCTCGGTGTCGTCGGAGACGAGGGGCCGCAGGAGGGTGGTGGTGCCTTCGGCCGCGGCGGCGAGGAAGAGCGCGCGGGCGGTGACGGACTTGGAGCCGGGGATGTGGATGACGGTCACGGGTCCATCCTGCCGGGCTTCGCCGCCCGGACGACCGGCGTTCCGCATGGCGGAACGCCGCGTCGGCGCCGGGGCGTCAGGGGACGCGGCGGTGGACGTTCTCCTCGGTCGTCGGGCCCGGGGTCGCGTCCGCGATCCAGGGGCCGTCGTCGCCCGGATCGACGATGCCCTCCTCCAGCCACGTGTACCGGCCCGCGAGGACTCCCTCGGCGACCCGGCCGTCGACCTCGTCCGTGTGGGACCAGAGCCGGCCGAACAGCTCCTCGGTCCGCAGCCGGGCCTGCCGGCAGAACGCGTCCGCGAGCTGCTGCGCCTCCCGGCCGTGGTCGCCGGTGGTGCGCAGCAGTTCGGCCCGGACGCAGGCCGCGCTCATCGCGAAGAGTTCCGCGCCGATGTCCACGATCCGGCCGAGGAAGGCCTGCTTGAGCTCCATCCGGCCCTGCCAGCGGGACATCGCGTAGAACGTGGAGCGCGCCAGTTTGCGCGAGGTCCGCTCCACATAGCGCAGATGCACCGCCAGCTCGCCGAACTCCCCGTACGAAGAGGGCAGTTGCCCCGGACCCGTCACGAGTCCCGGCAGCCAGCGGGCGTAGAAGCCGCCCGCCCGCGCACCCGCCTTCGCCTTGTCGGCGAGCGACTTCCCGGGGTCGATGAGGTCCCCCGCGACGGAGAGGTGGGCGTCGACGGCCTCGCGGGCGATCAGCAGGTGCATGATCTCGGTCGAGCCCTCGAAGATCCGGTTGATCCGGAGGTCGCGCAGGACCTGCTCGGCGGGGACGGCGCGTTCGCCGCGGGCGGCGAGCGAGTCGGCGGTCTCGTAGCCGCGGCCGCCCCGGATCTGCACGAGTTCGTCGGCGATGAGCCAGGCCATCTCGGAGCCGTACAGCTTCGCGAGGGCGGCCTCGATGCGGATGTCGTTGCGGTCCTCGTCGGCCATCTGGGAGGCGAGGTCGACGACCGCCTCCAGGGCGAAGGTGGTGGCCGCGATGAAGGAGATCTTGGTGCCGACGGCCTCGTGCCGGCCGACCGGCCCGCCCCACTGCTCGCGGACGCCCGCCCATTCGCGGGCGATCTTCAGGCACCACTTCCCGGCGCCCGCGCAGGCGGCGGGGAGCGAGAGCCGGCCGGTGTTGAGGGTGGTGAGGGCGATCTTGAGGCCGGCGCCCTCGGGGCCGATGCGGTTCTCGGCGGGGACGCGGACGCCGTGGAAGCGGGTGACGCCGTTCTCGAGGCCGCGCAGGCCCATGAAGGCGTTGCGGTGCTCGACGGTGATGCCGGGCGAGCCGGCCTCGACGACGAAGGCGGTGATGCCGCCGGGGTGCCCGTCGGAGGCGGGCACGCGGGCCATGACGACGAGCAGGTCGGCGATGACGCCGTTGGTGGTCCAGAGCTTCACGCCGTCGAGGACGTACGCGTCCCCGTCGGGCACGGCCGTGGTGGCCAGCCGCGCCGGGTCGGAGCCGACGTCCGGCTCGGTCAGCAGGAACGCGGAGATGTCCGTACGGGCCAGCCGGGGCAGGAAGGCGTCCTTCTGCTCCTGGGTGCCGAACAGTTTCAGCGGCTGCGGTACGCCGATCGACTGATGCGCGGAGAGCAGGGCGCCGACGGCGGGGCTGGCGGAGCCGACGAGTGCGAGGGCCCGGTTGTAGTACAGCTGGGTGAGGCCGAGACCGCCGTACTTCCGGTCGATCTTCATGCCGAGCGCGCCGAGTTCCTTGAGCCCGGCGAGCGTCTCGTCGGGGATGCGGGCCTCGCGCTCGATGCGGGCGCCGTCGATCCGGGTCTCGCAGAACGTGCGCAGGGTGGCCAGGAAGGCCTCGCCGCGCCGGGCGTCCTCCTCGGCGGGCAGCGGATGGGGATGGACGAGGTCGAGCCGGAACCGGCCGAGGAAGAGCTCCTTGGCGAAGCTGGGCTTGTGCCAGTCCCGCTCACGTGCGGCCTCGGCGGTCTGCCGGGCCTCGTGCGCGGTGACCTTGGGCCGCTGGGTGGGGGCGGACATGGACACCTCCTCGGTCTCATGTCCGTCGTACCCGATTTCCGCCGGTACGGACAGGCGGGAGACCGGCCGAGGTCCGGCCGTACGGCGAGCAGGAGGCGGGCCGGAGGTGGGCCGCAGGTGGGCCGTACGGCGAAAGGCGGCCCGAACCCCCGCACAGTGGGTTCGGACCGCCTGGTCTCGTGGACGTGCGCCGTACGGGGTACGGCCCGCGCCGTACGCCTCGCGCCGTGCGCCGTCCGGCTAGAGGGCGAGGCCCGTCAGGACGAGGACGCGCTCGTAGGTGTAGTCGTCCATCGCGTACTTGACGCCCTCGCGGCCGACGCCGGAGCGCTTGGCGCCGCCGTACGGCATCTGGTCGGCGCGGTACGAGGGGACGTCGCCGACGATCACGCCGCCGACCTCGAGGGCGCGGTGGGCGCGGAAGGCGGCCTGGAGGTCGTGGGTGAAGACGCCCGCCTGGAGGCCGAAGTCGGAGTCGTTGACCGCGGCGAAGGCCTCGGCCTCGCCGTCGACCTTGGCGATGGTCAGGACCGGGCCGAAGACCTCGGCGCGGGCCAGCGTGACGTCCGACGGGAGCTCGGTGAGCACGGTCGGGGCGTAGGTCGCGCCCTCGCGCTTGCCGCCCGCGAGGAGCTTGGCGCCGGCGGCGACGGCCTCGTCGACCCAGGACTCGACGCGCTTGGCGGCGGCCTCGTCGACCAGCGGGCCGACGTCGGTGGCGGCGTCGGACGGGTCACCCGTGACCTGCGCCTCGACGGCGGCGACGATCTTCGGCAGCAGGCGGTCGTGGACGGAGGAGTCCACGATCACGCGCTGGACGGAGATGCAGGACTGGCCGCCCTGGTAGTTGGAGAAGGTGGCGATACGGCTCGCCGCCCAGTCCAGGTCCTCCTCGGAGGACCAGTCGGGGAGGACGACGGCCGCGGCGTTGCCGCCGAGCTCCAGGGTGCAGTGCTTGTGGGGCACCGACTGCTGGATGGCGTAGCCGACCGTGTCGGAGCCGGTGAAGGAGATGACCGGGAGGCGCTCGTCCTTGACGAGGGCGGGCATGCGGTCGTTCGGCACGGTCAGGATCGACCAGGAGCCGGCCGGCAGGTCGGTCTCGGCCAGGATCTCGCCCAGGATCAGGGAGGAGATCGGCGTCGACGGCGCCGGCTTGAGGATGATCGGGGCGCCGACGGCGATGGCCGGGGCGACCTTGTGCGCGCTGAGGTTCAGCGGGAAGTTGAACGGCGCGATGCCGAGGACGACACCCTTGGGGATACGGCGGGTGAGCGCGAGGCGGCCCGCGCCACCGGCCTCGGTGTCCAGACGCTGGGCCTCGCCGGCGTTCCAGCGGCGGGCCTCCTCGGCGGCGAAACGGAAGACGGAGACGGCACGGCCGACCTCGCCGCGGGCCCACTTGATGGGCTTGCCGTTCTCGGCGGAGATCACCAGGGCGATCTCCTCGGTGCGCTCGGCGAGCCGCTTCGACACGTGGTCGAGGGCGGCGGCGCGGACGTGCGCCGGGGTCGCGGCGAACTCGTCGACGACGGCGTGCGCGGCGGCGACCGCCTCCTCGACCTGGGCCTCGGTGGGCACGCTGACCTTGCCGACCAGACGTCCGTCGAAGGAGTTCGTGACGTCGAAGGTGGCCTCGCCGGTGGCCTCGCGGCCGGCGAGCCAGAAGGCGTGGGTGGTCGTCATTGCGTCCCGGCCCTTTCCGTATCGGGGGGTGCGAGCGATTGCTCTCGTGACACGTTAGGGCCGGGGCGGCAAACGTGGGCTTGTCCGGTGTGGAGTGATGGGTCGGAAGCTCTGTCCGAATTGGCCGAAGAGGGGCGGCCGCGGGTAGGACGGGGCGTCGAGGAGCCCCCGCACCGGAGGACTCCGGGGGAGCTCCGGTCAGCCGCGCCGTTCCGTCGAGACGATGAGGCAGACTCCGCCGACGACGATCGCGCCACCGAGGACGATGGGCCAGGACAGCGCCTCGTCGAGGACGAGGGCGCCGAGGGCGACCGCGACGACGGGGTTCACGTACGCGTAGGTGGCGACGAGCGAGAGCGGTGCGGCCTGCAGGAGCCACGCGTACGCGGTGAAGGCGATCAGCGAGCCGAAGACGATCAGATAGGCGAGCGCGACCCACGACCGGGTGGAGATCCCGGCCAGGTCGAGGCCGTGCTGCTCGCCCCGGAAAAGCCCGAGGGCCATGCCGGCCAGGCCGCCCGCGACCATCTCGTACGCACTGGCCGTGAAGGGGTTCGCGGGCATCGGGAGGCGGGCGGAGGAGAACGAGCCGACGGACCAGAGCAGGGTCGCGACCACGACGAGGACGACCCCGCCGACCTTCACCTCGCCGCTGATGCCCGGCAGGGTGAGCACGGCGAGTCCCACCAGCCCCAGGAGGACTCCGGCCAGCCCGCCGAGGCTCGGCCGCTGCCCGGTGGCGGCCTTGAGGATCACGACCCAGGCCGGGACGACGGAGATCAGAAGGGCGGCCAGGCCGGAGGGTATGGAGGTCTCGGCGAGGACGACGAGGGCGTTGCCGCCGAGGATCAGGAGCAGACCGACGAGGACGGCCGACCCGAGCTGCCGCCGGTCCACCTTGAGGGCGGCGGGCCCCTGGCGCCAGGCGATGATCCCGGCGAGGAGCAGGCCGGCGGTGGTGAAGCGGACGCCGGCGGAGAGGAACGGCGGCATCGTCTCGACGGCGATCCGGATGCCGAGGTACGTGGAGCCCCAGACGATGTACACGATGCCGAGCGCGGCCCATACGGCCCCGGTGATCCGGCGGGTGGGGGCGGTGGTGGCGGTCGCGGCGGGGGCGATGGCGCGGGTCGTGTCGGGAGCCGGATCGACGGCGGGGCTTGTCATGAGCAGGAGAGTAAGGAGTGAAAGGTCCGTTGACCAAGAGAATTGCCCGCAATCGGGCACACGGAGGCCGGTACGGCCTTCACGCGCGCGCGTGAAGGCCGTTTTC
This sequence comes from Streptomyces sp. CB02009, assembly GCF_001905825.1. Classification (GTDB taxonomy): domain Bacteria; phylum Actinomycetota; class Actinomycetes; order Streptomycetales; family Streptomycetaceae; genus Streptomyces. The sequence continues at coordinate 621,767 of NZ_LIVV01000006.1, read as the reverse complement.
CACGGAGTGGCAGGATGTCCGGACCCCGCCGCGGCAGCGGTGCGGGGAGACCGAAGACAGGGGGAGTCACATGATCATGTTCGCGTTGGCCGGCGTCCTAGTGCTCACGATCGGCGGGTGCGTCTGCGTGGTGTGGGCGGCACGGGGCGGGCCCCGCTGGGTGCGCGGGGTGGCCGCCGTGACGCTGACGATCGGCCACATCCTGCGCGACAGCAACCGGCGGCGGGGCCGCGGATCGAACGGCGGCGGGAACAGCGGGAGCTGGGGCGGGGGTTCGGACAGCGGCGGCTCGGACGGCTAGCCGACCAGGACGACCAGCGGGCCCAGGCGGTTGGCGAACTCGGACGACCAGAGGGCCCGGGCGACCGGCAGGCCCGGACGACCAGCGGGCCCGGACGACCAGAGGGCCCGGACGGCCGGCCCCGCCCTCCGCTGCCGCTACTCCGCCGCGCCCTCCCCCGTCGCCTTGAGCGCCAGCCACAGCTCCATCCGTACGTCCGGGTCGTCGAGCGAGCGGCCGAGGATCTCCTCCACCCGCCGCATCCGGTAGCGCAGGGTGTGCCGGTGGACCCCCAGGTCGGCCGCGGCCGCGTCCCACTGGCCGTGCCGGGAGAGCCAGGCGCGCAGGGAGGCGACGAGATCGCCGCGGCCCGTCGCGTCGTGGTCCCGCAGGGCGCGGAGCATCCCGTCGGCGAAGGCGCGGACCGCGTCGTCGGCGAGGAGCGGCAGGACCGAGCCCGCCGCGAGGTCCTCGTGCTCGACGAGCGCCTTGCCGCGCCGCCTCGCCACCGAGAGGGCCTGTTCCGCCTGCTTGTACGCGGTGGCGGCGGTGATGGGGCCGGCGGGGGCCGAGAGTCCGATGGTGAGGCCGGCGTCCTCGGCGTCCCGTTCGGCGTACCCCTCGCAGGCGGCGACGACCGCGCCCGCGTCGCCGGCGAGGACGACGAGCCGCTGCTCGCTCTCGGGGACGGTGAGCACCGCCTCGCCCGCGCGTGCGGCCGCCGACTCCAGGGCCTCGGCGAGGACCTGGAGCGCCGGTTCGCCGGCGGGGTCGCCCCCGGCGGATTCGGCGACGAGGAGCCGGAAGGGGGCGTCGAGCAGCCCGCCGTACACGTCGCCGGCCACCGCGCGCGCGTGGTCCGGCTGGCCCGCGAGCATCATCTTCAGGACCGCGGCGCCGAGCCGCTGCTCGGCGGCCTGCAGCGAACGGGAGCGTTCCGTCGTGAGGGTGAGCAGGGCGATCGCCGAGTGCACCGCGTACCGCTCGGCCGTCCCCAGGGGCGCGCCGGTGCCGACGGCGAGGGCGCCGCGGACGCGGCGTCCGGTGCCGAGCGACTGGAGCTCGACACGGTCGTCCGTGCCGCCGACGACGGCACTGGCGGGCGCGGGCCGGTCGCGCAGCCGCTCGACGTCGGAGGTGAGGCGGGCGGCCCGGCGGGCCGCCCAGTCGGGCGAGACGGCGACGACGGTGCCGGAGGTGTCGTAGAGCGCGGCCCAGCCGTCGACATGGGCCGCGAGCCGGGCGACGACGGCCTCGGGGCCCTCGGCGAGCGCGGCACGGGTCAGCTCGCGCTGGGCCTCGAAGCCTGCGGTGACGGCGCGGTACTGGTCGGCGGAGATGGCCGCGGACACGGCCTTGCTGATGGCGAGGAAGGGGGTCCTGCGCGGCACTTCGAGGAGGGGCAGGTGCTCGTCCCTGGCCGCGTCGAGCAGGGCGGACGGGATCTCGTCGTAGTTGACGCCGACGGCGAAGCCGAGCCCGACGACCCCCGCGCCGAGCAGCCGCCGCACGTAGCGGCGCATCGCCTCCAGGTCCTCCGCGTCGAGGGTGAGCGCGGTGGTGAGGAGGAGCTCGCCGCCCTCCATGTACGGGACGGGGTCGGCGAGCTCGCTGACGTGCGCCCAGCGGACGGGGGTGTCCAGACGGTCCTCCCCCGCCCGGACGACGAGCTTCAGGGAGGAGTGCTGGACGAGGGAGGCGAGGGTGGGCGGCATTGGGGACCGTCGGACCTTTGGGCGAGGGGGCGCCGCTCAGCCGAGCGGCGCCCCCGATTGTGCCAGGGCGGCGGGGTGGCCGCTCAGCCGCGGAGGTCGACGAGCATGGGCGGTACCTGCTCACCCCGCACGTGGCTCAGCGAGAGGACGGCGTGGCCCGGGGGGACGGCGTGAGCGAGGTCCGAGGCGGACCAGCGCTGCCGCTCCACCTCGCGCACGGTGACCGCCTCTGTGGTCACCGCCTTGCCCGTCACCAGCTTGCGCAGGGCGTGGATGGCCCTGGTCATCGGCTGATCGGCGAAGACGGTGTGATGGGCCACCTCGGTCATCTCCACCCGTTCGGTGCCCCACGCTTCGGCGAAGGCCCGACCGTCCCAGGTGGGAAGGCCCGAGAAGGCCATCCGGCAGCCGACGGTCGCGAGGAGCGGTCCGTGCAGGGCCTCAGGCACCTCCGCGAGGGTGCGGAGGGCCAGCACGACACCCGAGTTCTGCGTCCGCAGCCGCTGAAGAGCCCGCAGGGCGCCCGGGGTCACGGCACCCGCCGCGTCGTCGAGCACCAGGAACGCGGAGATCCCCCGCCCCGCACCGCCGCGCGTGATGTGCTGGAACTGGGCGAGCAACAACCGATTGAGCAGACGCGCGGCCTCCTCGTGGCCGCCCTCGGGCAGGCTGATCCGCACCCGCATCGGGTGCTGCGCGGCGGACCGCAGGGAGAAGGACCTCGACCCCTCCGCCCCGCCGAAGAACTCGGCGAAGAGCGGCCGGTCGAGAGCGGCGAGTCGGTCGGCGAGGACGGGGCCCAGGTCGTTCGTGGTCCCGACCTGCCGAAGCCGGGACTCCAGCTCGCGACGCATCGCCTGCGCGCCGTCGGCCGGCAGGAGGTCGAGCAGGTCCCGCAGGCTCTCGGGGCGGGCTTCGAGCAGTTCCCGCAGGACCGGCACGGTGGGAAACCGTCCGTACGCGACCCGGTAGGGGCCGAGGAGCTGCGCCAGGACCGTGGCGGCTCGTCGCGTCTCCATGCCCTCCATGTCGCCGACCAGTCCTTCGGCGAGGCACGCGGCGGCCTCGTCCGGGTCCGTGGCTCCGGCGTACAGGTCGAGGTCGTACCGGGAGGCGGGGTCGCCGAGTCGGATCACGACGTCGTACGCCGCGTCGGGACCGAGCTGCGATCCGGCCGAGCCGACGGCGACGACGGCGCAGGCGCCGGTGAGCGCCTGGAGGCACAGTGACTCGACCACGGGGGCGACGAGGGACCGCGTCTTGCCCGATCCGGAGGGGCCCACGGCCAGAAGGGAGGTGCCGAGGAGCTCGGGGTCGAGCGCCAGACCCGCGTCGTGGTAGCTGCGTGAACCACGCTCGGCAGCCACCCACCGGCCGACTCTGACCTGGCCCTCGAGGAGGTCGTGGGAGGCCGAACGGGCGGGCAGATCTCGGTCGCCGGACGGGTGCGTGTCGGCGGCGGCACCCTGGCGGACGAGGGCGTCGACGAAGGCGGCACGGCGTCCGGCGTCCCGCTCGCCCGCCTGCCAGACGCGGTGCAGCCGGGCGCAGTCGGCGTCATTCATGCGCCCGGCGGCGACTTCGCCGGTGAGTACGTCCGCCGCCCGGTGCGCGCCCGCGGCCCGCAGCTCGGGCCATTGCGAGCGGGGGATTCCCTGGCTGCTCGGAGCGGCGGGGTCCGGGCTGCTCGGGGCGCTCCCGGAGCGCCATTGCCGGTAGAGGCCCTCCCAGCCGCCGATCTTCGCGCACGGCCAGATGACCAGCGCCGCGGCCAGGACGTACACCGCGTAGATGACGATCGGCGACCCGGCGATCTGCCACCCACCGGTCACCAGGGCGATGAGGTAGAGGATCGGGTTCACGACCGGTACGGCCGACCAACCCAGGTGAAGGGCCTCGGGCAGGACGGCCGCCAGTCCGACGAGCGCCGCCAGTCCCGTGAGCGCGGCGCGGACCGGAGGACGGCGTCGCTCGAGGTAGTAGCCGATGATCCTGCCCCAGGAGCCCAGGGCACCGACCACCCATACGAGGCCGAAGAAGACGAGACCGTCGAAGATCGTGTGGACCGCGACGCCCTGCCAGTCCCTCGCCGTCGCTCCGAAGCCGGTCCACCAGTCGTTCGGCGTGAAGGTACGCATCACGGTGGCCGCGTACGGCAGGTTGTCATTGCGATACGCCAACCAGATGAACAGTCCGACCAGCAGGGGGACCATCATCCCGAGCAAGGTGATGGGCCTGATGCGCGTGACCTCGGCAGGCGGCGGAAGGTACCGGAACCGCCAGATGCCGAGAGGGGCCTCCGGACGCGGAGCATCGAGCCACTCGGCGACGGGCGAGGAAGCGCGCACGGTGGCCGGGGCGGGAGCCCTGGGCGGCAACGGCGGGACGCTGGGCAGCCCCGGCCCGACCCTTCGAGCTGGTGGCACCTCGGGGGCGGCCGCCCCCCGGGGAGGCCCCGCCGGTCGCGGCACCGCGCCCCCCTTGGTGTCGCCTGACTCGTACGTGCCGTCGGTCTCCATGAACCCCTGCCCCCTGAACAGCCAGGTCGCCGCCTCTGTACCACCGTCAATCTAGTGCGCGGGAGGCGCACGGGAGGGGATTCGACCACCCGTACAGCCCACGCATGCCCGAGCAGTCGAGCCCAGACCACGACGAGCGCCACCGCCTCCTCCCACCCCCGCCCTGTCCATCCCGGACAACGACACACCCCCCACCACTCCCGATCGGCGCATGCCTCCGCCCCCGCCTCGCGCCTAGCCTGCGGAGGAAACCCGCAAGTGCGTCCAGAACACCCCCAGGAGCCCCGCATGAACGCTGTCCCGCAGGAGCGGCGCATCGTCACCGCCATCCCCGGTCCGAAGTCGCAGGAGCTTCAGGCCCGCCGTCTCGACACGGTCGCCGGTGGCGTGGGCTCCACGCTCCCCGTCTTCACCAAGCGGGCCGGTGGCGGCATCATCGAGGACGTCGACGGCAACCGCCTGATCGACTTCGGTTCCGGCATCGCCGTGACCTCCGTCGGCGCCTCCGCCGAGGCCGTCGTGCGCCGCGCCTCCGCGCAGCTCCAGGACTTCACCCACACCTGTTTCATGGTGACCCCGTACGAGGGCTACGTGGAGGTCTGCGAGGCGCTCGCCGAGCTGACCCCGGGCGACCACGCCAAGAAGTCCGCGCTGTTCAACTCCGGCGCCGAGGCCGTCGAGAACGCGGTCAAGATCGCCCGTTCGTACACCAAGCGCCAGGCCGTCGTCGTCTTCGACCACGGCTACCACGGCCGTACGAACCTCACGATGGCGCTGACCTCGAAGAACATGCCGTACAAGCAGGGCTTCGGTCCGTTCGCCCCCGAGGTCTACCGCGTGCCGGTGGCCTACGGCTACCGCTGGCCCACCGGCCCGGAGAACTGCGGCCCCGAGGCCGCCGCCCAGGCGATCGACAACATCACGAAGCAGATCGGCGCCGACAACGTCGCCGCGATCATCATCGAGCCGGTCCTCGGCGAGGGCGGCTTCATCGAGCCGGCCAAGGGCTTCCTCCCGGCGCTCGTGAAGTTCGCCAACGACAACGGCATCGTCTTCGTCGCCGACGAGATCCAGTCCGGCTTCTGCCGTACCGGCCAGTGGTTCGCGTGCGAGGACGAGGGCATCGTCCCGGACCTCATCACCACCGCCAAGGGCATCGCGGGCGGTCTGCCGCTCGCCGCCGTCACCGGCCGCGCCGAGATCATGGACTCCGTCCACGGCGGCGGTCTCGGCGGCACCTACGGCGGCAACCCGGTGGCCTGCGCCGGCGCGCTGGGCTCCATCGAGACGATGAAGGAGCTCGACCTCAACGCCAAGGCGCAGCGCATCGAGGAGGTCATGAAGGCCCGCCTCACCGCCATGCAGGAGAAGTTCCCGGCCATCGGCGACATCCGCGGCCGCGGCGCCATGATCGCCATCGAGCTGGTCAAGGACCGCGACACCAAGGAGCCCTACGCGGAGGCCGCCGCCGCGCTGGCGAAGGCCTGCCACGCCGAGGGCGTTCTGGTCCTGACCTGCGGCACCTACGGCAACGTGCTGCGCTTCCTGCCGCCGCTGGTCATCGGCGAGGACCTGCTGAACGAGGGCCTCGACGTCATCGAGAACGCGTTCGCCCAGATCTGACGGCAGGTCCGGGAGCGGGCCCGTGCCGGGTGCGGCATCGGACCCGAGTTCGGATCCGACCTGGGATCCGGCCCGGATCTGACACTCCGTGTGAAGACTGTGTGGGGGGCCGATGGCGGGACGCGTTTCCTGCTGTCGGTCCCCCCTTCTCTGACGTACGGTTTCTGCAGATGAGAGAAACACCCCGGGCGGAGCCTCCCCAGCACCGCCCACACCGTGCCGTCGCGCACACCCCTGGAGCCTCGTGCTCCGGAACTCCTCATGGATCGGACGGCCGCCCGCCCCACACCCCCCGGGGCGTGCGGCGATCCGATCCTCTCGGCCGCTCTGGAACCACCCCCCCTGTTCCAGGGCGGCCGGCTCTCTTCTCGGCGCTCGTCGCCCTCGTCGTCGTGACCTGGCAGGTGCTCGTCCACGGCCCCTTGGCCAGGCTCGACGAGCGGGTGTCCCGGGCCGTGGTGGACTCGGTCCCCCGGCCCCTCTCCGAACTCGGCGCCGACCTCGGCAACATGACCGTCGCCCTCCCCGTCCTCGCCTGCGCGATGGCGTACGCGGTGTGGCGCGGCCGACGGATCGCCGCCCTGTACGCGGGCCTCGCCATGGCCGCCGTACCCCTGCTCGTGATCCCCCTCAAGGAGTGGACGGCCCGCCCCGGTCCGCTGGAACCCTGGGCGCACGGCTACTACCCCTCGGGCCACACCGCCACGGCGATGGTCGCCTACTTCGGTGCGGCCTTCCTGGTCTCGAACCGGCTGGTCCCCGTCGCCGCCGTGCTGACGGCGGTGACGGGGACCGGTCTGGTGCTGCGGGGCTACCACTGGCCGCTGGACGTGCTGGCCAGCCTCTGCCTGTCGCTGCTGATCCTCGCGGTCAGCTCCAGTTGTACGCGTCGAAGTTGTTCGAGAACTGCCACTGGTTGAAGCGGTCCCAGTTGATCGACCAGGTCATCAGGCCGCGCAGGGCCGGCCAGGTGCCGTGGGTCTGGTAGCTGCCGCAGTTGGTCTTCTTCGTCAGGCAGTCCAGCGCCTTGTTCACCTCGGCGGGGGCCGTGTGGCCGTTGCCCGCCTGGGTGGAGGCCGGGAGGCCGATCGCGACCTGCTCGGGGCGGAGGGCCGGGAAGACGCGGTCGGTGTTGCCGGCGACCGGGAAGCCGGTGAGCAGCATGTCGGTCATCGCGATGTGGAAGTCGGCGCCGCCCATCGAGTGGTACTGGTTGTCGAGGCCCATGATGGAGCCCGAGTTGTAGTCCTGGACGTGCAGCAGGGTGAGGTCGTCGCGCAGGGCGTGGATGACCGGCAGGTAGGCGCCGGCGCGCGGGTCCTGGCCGCCCCAGGGGCCGGAGCCGTAGTACTGGTAGCCGAGCTGGACGAAGAAGGTCTCCGGGGCCATGGTCAGGACGAAGTTCTGGCCGTACTTGGCCTTGAGGGTCTTGACCGCCTGGATCAGGTTGACGATGACCGGGCTGGTCGGGTTCCGGAAGTCGGTGTCGCCGGTCTGGAGGGACAGCGAGTGGCCCTCGAAGTCGATGTCGAGGCCGTCGAGGCCGTACTCGTCGATGATCTTCGAGACGGAGGAGACGAACGTGTCGCGGGCGGCGGTGGTGGAGAGCTGCACCTGGCCGTTCTGGCCGCCGATCGAGATCAGGACCTTCTTGCCGGCGGCCTGCTTGGCCTTGATGGCGGCCTTGAAGTCGGCGACCGACTCGACGTTCGGGCACTCGGTCGCGGGGCACAGGCTGAAGCGGATGTCGCCCGAGGTCACCGAGGTCGGCTCGCCGAAGGCGAGGTTGATGACGTCCCAGGAGGCGGGGACGTCGGCCATCCGGGTGTACCCGGAGCCGTTGGCGAAGCTGGCGTGGAGGTAGCCGACGAGGGCGTGCGCGGGCAGGCCGGGGTTGCCCGGGTTGCCGCCGCTGGTCGTCGTGGCGCTCACGGTGGCCGACTTCGCGGACTCGCCCGCGCTGTTCACCGCGCTGACCTGGAAGGTGTACGCGGTGGAGGCGGTGAGTCCGGTGACGGTGGCCGAGGTGCCGCTGACCGTCTGGACCTTGGTGGTCCCGCGGTAGACGTTGTACGAGGTGGCGCCGGAGACCGCGGACCAGGTCAGCGGCACGGTGGTGGAGGTCGGGGAGCCCGCCGCGAGACCGGAGGGGGCAGCCGGGAGCTGCACGGGGTCGCCGCCGGGGCCGAAGAGGGAGAGGTCGTCGGCCTGGTAGGCGGGGGTGCCGTACCAGCCGTGGGTGTAGATCGTGACCGAGGTCGTCGAGGCGCCCGTCGTGAACGTGGTCGCGAGCCGCTGCCAGTCGGGGGCGGAACCCGTCCAGGTGGAGACGTCGGTGGTGCCGGTGCCGGTGGCACCGAGGTAGACGTAGCTGCCGCGCACCCAGCCGCTGAGCGTGTACGAGGAGTTGGGCTTCACGGCGACGGTCTGGGAGCAGCGGGCGTTGTCGCTGCCCGCCGGGGTCGCCTGGAGCGCCTTCGTACCGCCGTGGGTGGGGGTGGAGACGACGGCGCCGCTGCCGGCGGTGCAGGTCCAGCCGTCGAGGCCGGCCTCGAAGCCGCCGTTGCGGGCGAGTTCGGCGTCGGCCGCCTGGGCGGCGGGGCCGAGTGCGGCGAGTCCTCCGGCGGCGAGGACGCCTGCGAGGAGCAGGGTGAGAGGTCTGGCGCGGTCCACAACTGCCTCCGGGGATGGGGGAATCGAGGTGGGAGCGCGCCACAGCATGGTCCAGACCAATCGAGTGGTCAAGACCTCTACCCCTGACGTCCGCACGGCGGACACACCGGTCCGCCCACCGTACGGACCGCTCGCCGCACGGACCGCACTTCACGCCGATCCCCCCTCGTACGGACCGCCCTCCACTCCGGTCCGCCCGCCGTACGGACCGCACTCCCCCGTCGGCCGCGCCGGCTACGGCGCCCCTCCCGCCCGTCCGATCTGCCCCGCCGCCTCGTGCATCGCCAGCTCCAGGAGCGAGGCGTCGGTGAGGGTGCCCGCGCCGTCCGGCGCCACCAGCCAGCGCACGCCGCCGGTCGCCCGGCCCGGGTACGGGACCACGATCCAGGTCCCGGCGCCCGCGCCGCGCACCCCGGTGCCGAGCCAGCGGGTCACGGTGCCCGGCGGGACGAAGAAGCCCATCCGGGCGTCGCCGAAGTCGGCGAGGACCGGACCAGGCCGGCCCACCAGGCGGGTCAGGACGTCGAGGGTGGGATACCCGAGCTCCGCCGGCAGGATCAGGACGTCCCAGCGCCGGCCGGCGGGCAGCAGGGCGACCCCGTGCGGGTTGCGCTCCCACTCCCACCGGCAGGCGTCGGGATCGGGAGCGACCGAGACCAGCCACTCCACCGCGCCCTTGGCGCCCGAGGCCCCCGTACCAGTCATCGCAACGGTCTCCTTCCGTGTGGACACGGTGTCCGTACGGAGAGAGCGATTCGGGCGACTGCTCTTACGCGGTTTCAGCTACCCATCGGTTGTGATGTGGGTCACACGGGGGTCGGAGCGGCAGGCCGTGCGGCCTCAGCTGTCGAAGCCGAGCCCCATCCGGTCCATCGTCTTCAGCCACAGGTTCCGTCGGCCGCCGTTCTCGTCGGCGCGCGCCATCGCCCACTTGGTGATGCCGATGCCCGCCCAGGCGATCGGTTCGGGAGGGAACGGCAGCGGCTTGCGGCGGACCATCTCGAGCTCGGTGCGCTCGGTCCGCTCGCCCGCGAGCAGGTCCAGCATCACGTCACCGCCGAAGCGGGTCGCGCCGACCCCGAGGCCGGTGAACCCGGCCGCGTACGCCACCTTGCCCTGGTACGCCGTGCCGAAGAAGGCCGAGAAGCGGGAGCAGGTGTCGATCGCGCCGCCCCAGGCATGGCTGAAGCGGAGCCCCTCCAGCTGCGGGAAGCACCGGAAGAAGTGCTCGGCGAGCTTGAGGTAGGTCTCCGGACGGTGGTCCATCTCGGCGCTGACCTTGCCGCCGAAGGGGTAGATCGCGTCGTAACCGCCCCAGAGGATGCGGTGGTCGGCGGTGATCCGGAAGTAGTGGAACTGGTTGGCGGAGTCGCCGAGTCCCTGCCGGTTCTTCCAGCCGACGGAGGCGAGCTGCTCGGCGCTGAGCGGCTCGGTCATCAGGGCGTAGTCGTAGACCGGGACGGTGTACGCGCGCACGCGCTTGACCAGCGAAGGGAAGACGTTGGTGCCGAGGGCGACCCGGCGGGCGAGGACGCGGCCGTAGGGGGTGCGGACGCCCATGCCGGCCCCGGCGGAGACCAGGTCGAGCCCCGGGGTGTTCTCGTAGACGCGTACGCCCAGGTCCAGGCAGGCCCGCTTGAGGCCCCAGGCCAGCTTGGCGGGGTTCAGCATGGCGACGCCGCGGCGGTCCCAGAGGCCGCCGAGGAAGGTCGGCGAGTCGACCTCGGCCCGGACGGCGTCCCGGTCGAGGAGTTCCAGGCCGTCCGCGAGGCCGAGCCGCTCGATCTCCTCGTACATCTCGTGGAGCTCGTCGAGCTGGTACGGCTCGGTGGCGACGTCGATCTCGCCGGTGCGCTCGAAGTCGCAGTCCAGGGAGTAGCGGGCGACCGCCTCCTCGATGCCGTCGAGGTTGCGCTCGCCGAGCTCCTCCAGCTTCGGCAGCTCGCCCGGCCAGCGGGCGAGCCCGTTGCCGAAGCCGTGGGTGAGGGAGGCGGCGCAGAACCCTCCGTTGCGGCCCGAGGCGGCCCAGCCCACCTCGCGGCCTTCGATCAGTACGACATCCCGGGCGGGGTCGCGCTCCTTGGCGAGGAGCGCGGTCCACAGTCCGCTGTAGCCGCCGCCGACGACGAGGAGATCGCACTTCTCGGTGCCGGTGAGGGCGGGCAGGGCGCCGGGCTTGCCGGGGTCTTCCAGCCAGAAGGGGACGGGCTGGGCGTCGGAGAGAGATTGTGCAGCGAGACGCATGGCGACTGGGGCCATGGTTTCCAACTCCTTCGGTGCCTGAGCTGCGTATCGCTCAGGCTGTTGCTGTTTTCCTGCGCCGGTTCGTAATGATCTGACCGGCCACGACCACCAGTACCGCGAGGACGAACATCGCGGTGCCGATGACGTTGATCTGAACGGGGGTTCCTCGCTGTGCCGAGCCCCAGACGAACATGGGGAAGGTGACGGTGGAGCCCGCGTTGAAGTTGGTGATGATGAAGTCGTCGAACGAGAGCGCGAAGGCGAGCAGGGCGCCGGCGGCGATGCCGGGGGCCGCGATCGGCAGGGTGACGCGCAGGAAGGTCTGCACGGGCCCGGCGTAGAGGTCGCGCGCGGCCTCCTCCAGACGCGGGTCCATGGACATGACCCGGGCCTTGACCGCCGTCACGACGAACGACAGGCAGAACATGATGTGGGCGATCAGGACCGTCCAGAAGCCGAGCTCGATGCCCATGTTGAGGAAGAGCGTGAGCAGCGAGGCGGCCATGACGACCTCGGGCATCGCCATCGGCAGGAAGATCAGCGAGTTGATCGCGCCGCGGGCCCGGAAGCGGTAGCGGACGAGCGCGAAGGCGATCATCGTGCCGAGGACGACCGCGCCGACCGTCGCCCAGGCGGCGAGCTGGAGCGAGAGCGAGAGCGACTCGCACATGTCGGCGACGCCGCAGGGGTCCTTCCAGGCGTCGAGCGAGAACTCCTGCCAGGAGTAGTTGAAGCGCCCCTTCGGCTTGTTGAAGGAGAACGCCATCACGACGAGGTTGGGCAGGATCATGTACGCGAGCGTGAGCAGGCCCGCGACGACGACGAGGTTCTTGCGGATCCAGCGCATCAGACGAGGTCCTCCGTTCCCGCTCGGCGGATGTACACGGTGACCATGACCAGCACGATCGCCATGAGGATGAAGGAGAGCGCGGCCGCCGTCGGGTAGTCGAGGACCCGCAGGAACTGCGACTGGATGACGTTGCCGACCATCTTGGTGTCGGTCGAGCCGAGCAGTTCGGCGTTGACGTAGTCGCCGCTCGCCGGGATGAACGTGAGCAGGGTGCCGGAGACGACGCCGGGCATCGACAGCGGGAAGGTCACCTTGCGGAAGGTGGTGGCCGGGGAGGCGTACAGGTCCTGCGCGGCCTCGTGCAGCCGGCCGTCGATCCGCTCCAGGGAGGTGTAGAGGGGCAGGATCATGAAGGGCAGGAAGTTGTACGTGAGACCGCAGACGACCGCCATCGGGGTGGCGAGGACGCGGTCGCCCTCGGTCCAGCCGATCCAGCTGGTCACGTCGAGGACGTGGAGCGCGTTCAGCGCGTCGACGACGAGGCTGTCGTCGGCGAGGATCGTCTTCCAGGCCAGCGTCCGGATGAGGAAGCTGGTGAAGAAGGGGGCGATGACGAGGACGAGGAGCAGGTTGCGCCAGCGGCCGGCCTTGAAGGCGATGAGGTACGCGAGCGGGTAGCCGAGCAGCAGGCAGAGGATGGTCGCGGTCCCGGCGTAGAGCAGGGAGCGGACGAACTGCGGCCAGTACTCCTGGAAGGCGTCCCAGTAGGTCTGGAAGTGCCAGGTGACCTGGAAGCCGGCTTCGAGCGAGCCGGTCTGCACCGAGGTCGAGGCCTGGTAGACCATCGGCAGCGCGAAGAAGACGAGCAGCCAGATGATGCCGGGCAGCAGCAGCCAGTAGGGGACGAGCCGCTTGCGGGTGGCGGGCTTGCGCAGCACCGGTTCCTCGGTGGGCGGCGCGTCCTTCACGAGGGTCGCGGTCATCCGGTGGCCTCCACCGTCTCCACACCGGCGTCGATGTCCTGGTCGGCGTCGAGCCCGAAGGTGTGGGCCGGGTTCCAGTGCAGGACGACCTCGGCGCCGGGGAGGAGTCCCGCGCGCCGGTCGACGTTCTGCTCGTACACCTGGAGCTCCGCGCCCGCCGGGCTGTTCACCACGTACTGGGTGGAGACGCCGATGAAGGAGGAGTCGGCGATCCGGCCGGTGACGCGGTTGCGGCCGTCGGGTATCGAGTCGGCGTCGTCCTTGTGCGTCAGCGAGATCTTCTCGGGGCGGACGCCCACGAGCACCCGGCCGCCCTGGCGGACGGCGGAGGTACAGCGGTCGCCGGGGACGCGGAGCCTGCCGCCGCCGGCCGTGACCAGCACGTCGGCACCGGTCTCGACGACCTCGGCCTCGATGAGGTTGGAGGTGCCGAGGAAGTTGGCGACGAAGGTGGTCTGCGGGTTCTCGTACAGGTCGGCGGGGGCGCCGAGCTGCTCGACGCGGCCGCCGTTCATCACCGCGACCTGGTCGGCCATCGTCATGGCCTCCTCCTGGTCGTGGGTGACGTGCACGAAGGTGATGCCGACCTCGGTCTGGATGCGCTTGAGCTCCAGCTGCATCTGGCGGCGCAGCTTGAGGTCGAGGGCGCCGAGCGGCTCGTCGAGGAGCAGCACCTGCGGGTGGTTGATGAGCGCGCGGGCCACGGCGACGCGCTGCTGCTGTCCGCCGGAGAGCTGGTGCGGCTTGTGCCGGGCCTTGTCGCCCAGCTGGACGAGCTCCAGCATGTCGTCGACCTGCTTCTTCACCGACTTGATGCCGCGGCGGCGCAGGCCGAAGGCGATGTTCTCGGTGATGTCCATGTGCGGGAAGAGCGCGTAGGACTGGAAGACGGTGTTGACCGGCCGCTTGTACGGCGGGAGGTCGGTGACGTCCTTGTCGCCGAGGAAGACGGTGCCGGTGCTGGGGTCCTCCAGGCCGGCGATCATCCGCAGGGTGGTGGTCTTGCCGCAGCCGGAGGCGCCGAGGAGGGCGAAGAAGGAGCCCTGGGGGACGGTCAGGTCGAGCGGGTGGACCGCGGTGAAGGAGCCGTACGACTTGCTGATCCCGGTGAGACGGACGTCGCCGCCGCCCGTGGTCTTTCCGGTGTGAGGAGTGCTGTCAGTCATGGGTTGTGGTCCCGGGGAGTGAGAGAGGTGGACGACGGGGGCCTCAGGCGCCGATGAGCTTGGCGAACTTCTCCTCGTACGCCGTCTCCTCCGCGCTGGTGAGCGAGCGGAAGGCGTGCGACTTCTTGGCCATGGCCTTGTCCGGGAGGATCAGCGTGTTGTTCGCGAGTTCGGGGTCGATCTTCGCGAGCTCGTCCTTCACCCCGTCGACGGGGCACACGTAGTTGATGTACGCGGCGAGCTGGGCGGCGACGGGAAGCTCGTAGTAGTAGTCGATGAGCTTCTCGGCGTTGGTCTTGTGCCGGGCCTGGGCGGGGACGAGCAGGTTGTCGCTGGAGGTGATGTAGCCGGCGGACGGGATGGAGAACTTGATGTCCGGGTTGTCCGCCTGGAGCTGGATGATGTCGCCGGCCCAGGCGAGACAGGCCGCGATGTCGCCCTTGTCCAGGTCGGAGGTGTAGTCGTTGCCGGTGAAGCGGCGGATCTGCTTCTTGTCGACGCCCTTCTGGAGGCGCCCGATCGCCGCGTCGTAGTCGGCGTCGGTGAAGTCGCCGGGGTCCTTGCCGAGGTCGAGCAGCGTCATGCCGACGGAGTCGCGCATCTCGGTGAGGAAGCCGACCCGGCCCTTGAGCGACGGGTCGTCGAGGAGCTGGGTGACCGAGTCGACCTTCTTCCCGCCGGTCGCCTTGGCGTTGTACGCGATGACCGTGGAGATGCCGGTCCACGGGTACGAGTAGGCGCGGCCGGGGTCCCAGTCGGGGCTGCGGAACTGGGCGGAGAGGTTCGCGTACGCGTGGGGGAGGTTCGACGCGTCGAGCTTCTGGACCCAGCCGAGCCGGATCATCCGGGCGGCGAGCCAGTCGGTGACGCAGATCAGGTCGCGGCCGGTGTCCTGGCCGGCCGCGAGCTGCGGCTTGATCTTGCCGAAGAACTCGACGTTGTCGTTGATGTCCTCGGTGTACTTGACCTTGATCCCGGTGCGCTTCGCGAACGCCTCCAGCGTCGGGCGGGACTTCTCGTCCTCGCTGACGTCCATGTACTCGGTCCAGTTGGAGAAGGCGAGGGTCTTCTCCTTGGCCGACACGTCGGTGGAGGCGGGCCCCTGGCCCTCCCGCTTGGCCGGCGGGATGCCGCAGGCGCTGAGGGACGCGAGGCCTCCGACGGTGAGCGCGCCGACGCCGCCCGCGCGCAGCATCGAACGGCGGGTGAGGGCGCCCCGGCCGCTCGTCAGGCTGCGACGTATCGCCGCCGTCTGCGCGGCGGAGAGGCTGTCGGGCTCGTACTGCTCCATGCGCTGTGCCCTTTCGGGAGGGTGAGTGTGCCGCTGGTCCGGCGGCAGATGGCTATCGGTCCCCGAAGATCGTGCGGTGCCAGTCCTTCGCGGCGACCGCGGTGTTGTCGAACATCACATGCTTGACCTGCGTGTACTCCTCGAAGGAGTAGGCCGACATGTCCTTCCCGTAGCCCGATGCCTTGGTGCCGCCGTGGGGCATCTCGCTGATGATTGGGATGTGGTCGTTGACCCAGACGCAGCCGGCCTTGATCTCCCGGGTGGCGCGGTTGGCCCGGTAGACGTCCCGGCTCCAGGCCGAGGCGGCCAGGCCGTACGGGGTGTCGTTGGCGAGCCGGATGCCCTCGTCGTCGCTGTCGAAGGGCAGGGCCACCAGGACCGGGCCGAAGATCTCCGACTGCACGACCTCGCTGTCCTGCGAGGCGCCGGTGATCAGGGTCGGACGATAGTACGCACCGTCCTTGAGGTCTCCGCCAGGGGCTTCTCCGCCGGTCACGACGGTGGCGTAGCCGCGGGCCCGCTCGACGAAGCCGGCGACGGCGTCGCGGTGGCGGTGGCTGACGAGCGGGCCGAGGTCGGTGGCCGGGTCGAAGGGGTCGCCGAGCCGGACGGTCTCCATCAGTTCGGCGACGCGCGCGACGAACGCGTCGAAGAGCGGTCGCTGGACGTAAGCGCGCGTGGCGGCGGTGCAGTCCTGGCCGCTGTTGATGAGGGAGGCGGCGACGGCGCCGTGGGCGGCGGCCTCCAGGTCGGCGTCGTCGAAGACCACGAAGGGGGCCTTGCCGCCGAGTTCGAGGTGGAGGCGCTTCACGGTGGCGGTGGCGATCTCGGCGACCCGCTTGCCGACGGGCGTGGAGCCGGTGAAGGAGGTCATGACGACGTCGGGGTGGCCGACGAGGTGTTCGCCGACGGTCCGCCCGGCGCCGTTGACGATGTTCACCACACCGTCGGGGATGCCGGCCTCCTTCGCCGCCTGGGCGAACATCAGGGAGGTGAGCGGTGTGAGCTCGGCGGGCTTGAGGACGATCGTGTTGCCGGCGGCGATGGCCGGGAGGATCTTCCAGGCGGCCATCTGGAGCGGGTAGTTCCAGGGGGCGATGGAGCCGACGACGCCGATGGGTTCGCGGCGGATGTACGAGGTGTGGTCGCCGCTGTACTCGGCGGCGGACTGGCCCTGGAGGTGGCGGGCCGCCCCCGCGAAGAAGGCGGCGTTGTCGACGGTGCCGGGCACGTCGAACTCGGTGGTGAGCTTGAGCGGCTTGCCGCACTGGAGGGACTCGACGCGGGCGAAGTCCTCCGCCCACTCGGCGAGGACGCCGGCGAAGCGGTGGAGCGCGTCGGAGCGCTCGCCCGGGGTGGCGCCGGCCCAGCCGGGGAAGGCGGCCTTGGCCGCGGCGACGGCCTCGTCCACGTCGGCGGTGGAGGCGAGGGTGTAGGTGTACACGCTCTCCCCGGTCGCCGGATCGATCACGCTGTGTTCCTGACCGGAGGTTCCGGCGCGGAGCCGCCCGCCGATGTACTGTGCGCCGTCCGCGAAGCGGTCCGTCACCTGGAAGCGGTTGCCCATGACGCTCTCCGTTGTTCCAGCTCGAATTGAGTGCCGATCCTGACAGAGGGATGATGGCCCAACAAGTGATTCCGTTGTTGCCTTTTGGTTACGCGACGGAATCGGTCGACCATGTGTCGAGGCGGCCGGATTATCTCCGTACTAAGTGTCCGTGGCGGATGCCACACTCGCGTGCATGAGCGAGCGCGAGTCTCTGATACAGCAGGTCAACCGGGGTGACCGGGTCAAGTGGCTGCACTTCTGGGGTCACCGTCCGCACCCGGACGGGCGACTCTCGGCGAGCTGTCTCAGCCAGTGGTGGCCGGCACCCTTCGTGGTCGACGGCGTCTCGTACGCGACGGCCGAGCACTGGATGATGGCGGCCAAGGCCCGGCTCTTCGAGGACGCCGAGGCGGAGCGGGCCGCGCTGTCCGCGCGTACCCCGGCCGAGGCCAAGAAGGCGGGCCGGCTCGTCCGCGGCTTCGACGAGACGGTGTGGGCGCGGGAGCGGTACGGGATCGTCGTCGAGGGCAGCGTCCGCAAGTTCTCCTCGGACGAGGCCCTGCGCGGCTACCTCCTCGGCACCGGCACCCGGGTCCTGGTGGAGGCGAGCCCGGTGGACCGGGTCTGGGGCATCGGTCTGGCCGCCGACGACCCGCGCGCCCACGACCCGGCGAGCTGGCGCGGCGACAACCTCCTGGGCTTCGCCCTCATGGAGGCACGGGAGCGGCTGCGCCAGGGCGCGTGAGTCGCGCCGAGGCGCGCGCGTGCGGCCGCGCCGGGCCCGCTGCGTCGGGGCGTGTGTGCGTCGCGCCGAGGCACGCGCCTCGCGCCGGCGGGACGACGAGGGCCCCGCACCTCACCGGGTGCGGGGCCCTCGACCGGTGTCACCCGGGGTGACCGTGGATCAACGGCTGCCGCTCTCGACCACCAGGCTCGACGCGAACGGGTCCTCGTAGCCGGAGTCGTCGAAGGACGACGAGTCCTGTGTGGCCGCCCAGATGATGAAGCCGAGGAAGACGGCGCTGACCAGGGTGCCGATCGCGCCGAGGACGATGCCCGCGACGGCCATGCCCCGGTTGGTCGCCTCGCCCCGGCCGGCCTTCTTCAGGCCGATGATGCCGAAGATCAGCGCCAGGATGCCGAGGATCGCGCCCAGGCCCCACAGGCAGAAGCCCGCCACCGAGATGATGCCGAGCACCATCGAGGCCGTCCCCATGCCGTTCGACGGGGACTGCTGCCAGCCGGTCTGGCCGGGGTAGCCGCCGGGCGACGGGTAGCCGGGATAGCCGTACCCGGAGCCCGCCGGGGCGGGCGGCGGGGTCACCGCCGACGGGTACCCGTATCCGCCGGACGTGTCCGCCGCCGGGTAGCCGTACGCGCCGGGCGTCGCCGCAGGACCGCCGGGTGCGACCGGTGGCGGCGGCACGTCGGTGGGGCCGGGCTGCGCCAGCGGAAAGGACGTGACGGTCTGCTGGTCGTGCACCGGCGACGGAGTCGTCGGCTTGCTCAGTTCCACCCCGTCGCGGTTCGGCGGAGCCCACGGGTCCGTCGGGTCGTACCCGCCCTGCGACTGGTCTTGGTTGTCAGACATGGGCCTCCCCCATCATGGTCCCGCCATGCTACGGCCTCACCCCTGAGGGGTAACCGTCCGGCCTACGATGACGGGATGACCGATCTCCATCCCTTCATCGCGGGCCTGCCCAAGGCAGAGCTGCACGTCCACCACGTCGGCTCCGCCTCGCCCCGGATCGTCGCCGAGCTCGCCGCCCGGCACCCCGACTCCAAGGTCCCCACGGACCCGGAGGCGCTGACCGACTACTTCACGTTCACCGACTTCGCACACTTCATCGACGTCTACCTCTCGGTCGTCGACCTGGTCCGCACCCCCGAGGACGTCCGGCTGCTGACCTTCGAGGTCGCCCGTGACATGGCACGGCAGAACATCCGGTACGCCGAGCTGACCATCACCCCCTACTCCTCCACCCGCCGGGGCATCGACGAGCGCGCCTTCATGGCCGCCATCGAGGACGCCCGCAAGGCCGCCGAAGCCGAGTTCGGCACCATCCTGCGCTGGTGCTTCGACATCCCGGGCGAGGCCGGCCTGGCCTCCGCGGAGGAGACCGCCCGTCTCGCCACCACCGACGGGCTGCGCCCCGAGGGCCTGGTCTCCTTCGGCCTCGGCGGCCCGGAGATCGGCGTGCCGCGCCCGCAGTTCAAGCCGTACTTCGACCGGGCGCGGGCGGCCGGCCTGCACTCCGTCCCGCACGCGGGCGAGACGACCGGCCCGCAGACGGTCTGGGACGCGATCAACGACCTGGGCGCCGAGCGCATCGGCCACGGCACCAGCTCGGTCCAGGACCCGGCGCTCCTCGCCCACCTGGCGGAGCACCGCATCGCGCTGGAGGTCTGCCCGACCTCGAACATCGCCACACGGGCCGTCGCCACCCTGGACGAGCACCCGATCCGGCAGATGGTGGACGCCGGCGTCCTCGTCACCGTCAACAGCGACGACCCGCCGATGTTCGGCACCGACCTCAACAACGAGTACGCGGTCGCCGCCCGGCTCCTCGGCCTCGACGAGCGCGGTGTCGCCGCCCTCGCGAAGAACGCGGTGGAGGCCTCGTTCCTCGACCCGGCCGGGAAGGCCAGGATCGCCGCCGAGATCGACACGTACACCGGCACCTGGCTCGCGCGCTGACGACTGGCCCGGGCGCCCGCGACGGCGAGAATGGGCCCATGGACTCCGACACCGCCATGGACCCGACCGCCGTCGCGCACGCAGCCGAGGCCACGGCCTCCGTCACCGTCGTGGGCCATCGCGGCGACCCGTACCGCGTCCGCGAGAACACCCTCGGCTCGATCGCCTCGGCGATCGAGCGGGGGGCGGACGCGGTCGAGGTCGACGTGCGGCTGACGAAGGACGGGGTGCCCGTGCTCCTCCACGACGACACCCTGAAGCGCCTCTGGGGCCATGACCGCCCGCTCTCCGCGCTCACGTACGAGCAGGTCGGGGAGCTGACGTACGGCGCGGTCCCGACCCTGCGCGAGGCGCTGCTCACCGCCGGGGAGAAGCGGCTGATGCTGGATCTGCCGGGCGGCGACGAGAACTCGGTCCGCGCCATCGTCCGTACGGTCCGCGAGTGCGGCGCCGGGGAGCGCGTCTACTACTGCGCGGGGGCCGTCGCCATGCTCCAGGTGCGCGCCGCCGACCCGGCCGCGGAGATCGCCCTCACCTGGACCTCGCTCGCGCCGCCCCGTCCGATCCTGCTCGACGTGGTCCGGCCCCGCTGGCTCAACTACCGCTTCGGCCTGGTGAGTCGGGCCCTGACCGACCGGGTCCACCGGGACGGTCTCCTCGTCTCGGCCTGGACGGCGGACACCTCCCGCACCATGCGTAAGCTGATCGGGAACGGGGTCGACTCGATCACCACCAACCGGGTCGACGCTCTCGCCGCCGTCCTGCGAAAGGCCCAGGGATGAACGACCGGATCCGGACCGACATCGCCCACAACGCCCGGGTGTGGAACTACTGGCTGGGCGGCAAGGACAACTACCCGGTCGACCGGGCGGTCGGCGACCAGGTCACCGGCTTCTACCCGAGCATCGGCGAAGTGGCCCGCGCGGACCGGGCGTTCCTCGGCCGCGCCGTCACCTTCCTCGCCGCCGACGCCGGGATGCGCCAGTTCCTCGACATCGGTACGGGTCTGCCGACCGCCGACAACACCCACGAGGTCGCCCAGCGGGCCGCGCCCGACGCCCGGATCGTCTACGTCGACAACGACCCGATCGTCCTCACCCACGCCCGCGCGCTCCTGACCAGCGCGCCGGAGGGCGTCACCGAGTACGTGGACGCCGACGCCCACGACCCGGAGAAGATCCTGGCGGCGGCCGGTGCGACGCTCGACCTCTCCCGGCCGGTGGCCGTGATGATGCTCGGCATCCTCAACTTCGTCCTGGACACCGGCGAGGCCCGGACGATCGTCCGGGCCCTGATGGACGCCGTCCCCTCCGGCAGCCACCTGGTCCTCACCCACCCCACCCTGGAGCCGGAGCTCGGCGGCGAGGGCAACAAGGCGGCCATGGCCTTCTGGAACGAGAACGCGACCCCGCCGATCACCGCCCGCAGCCGCGCCGAGATCGCGTCCTTCTTCGACGGCCTCGACCTCCTGGAGCCGGGCATCCTCTCCTGCTCGCGCTGGCGCGCGACGGACGAAGAGGCGCCCGTGGTGGCGCAGTTCGGCGCGGTGGGCCGCAAGCCGTAATGGTCCTGAGGGGGATGCCGCGCGGGCGGGAGGCGCTCCGCGGGCGGTGGGAGCGGGTGCGCGCCTGGGGCGCGGCGAACCCGTGGGCGGTGGACCTGGGGATCGCGCTGCTGGTCCAGGCGGCGATGACCATGCCGTTCGTGGTGCCGCGCGGACCCGAACTCGAACCGGCGACCTGGGCCGCGTACGGCCTGACCACGCTCACCGTGGTGCCGCTCGTCTGGCGGCGACGGGCGCCGGTGGCCGTACTCCTGGCGATCCTGGCGGCGAGCGCGCTCTACAAGCTGGTGCTCGAAGGGCCGGGCCAGCCGCTGCCGTACACCGGGCTCGTCATCGTCTACACGATCGCGCTGCACTCGCCGGCGTGGAAGCGGCTCACGACGGCGGGACTGATGACGGTCGCGGTGCCGGTCTCGGTGTGGCTCAACACCCAGTCGGCCCGTGAACTGACCTTCTCGCTCTTCGTGTTCGGCGCCGCCTATGTCTTCGGCCGGCTCCAGGACGCCCGGCAGCGGGCGCACCTGATCGAGGCGGAGCGGGCCGCCGCACGCGAACGGGCCCGGATCGCACGGGAGATGCACGACATCCTGTCGCACGCGGTGAGCCTGATGGTCGTGCAGGCCGAGGCGGGCCCGGTGGCGGTGCGGGCGGCGCCGGAGCGCGCGGAGGCCGCGTTCGAGGCGATCTCGGAGACGGGCCGCGAGGCGATGACCCAGTTGCGGCAGATGCTGGGGCTGCTGCGGGAGGGCCCCGAGGGGGCGCCGCCCCGCGAACCCCAGCCGGACCTCTCCGGGATCCCCGCGCTGGTGGAGCGGGTGAGGTCCGGCGGCCTCCTCGTGGAGTACGCGACGGAGGGCGGGGTGCGGGCGCTGCCCGCGGCGACCGGCGCGAGCGCCTACCGGATCGTGCAGGAGGCCCTGACGAACGTCGTCAGGCACGCGGACGCCCGCCGGGCCGACGTCCGGCTCGCCCACGTCGACGGGGTCCTGCGGGTCACGGTCACGGACGACGGGCGCGGCCCCGCGCCGGGGCCAGCCGGGCGCGGTTCCGGCGGCCACGGCCTGACCGGCATCCGGGAGCGGGCCGCCGCCCACGGCGGGACGGTGACGGCCGGCCCGGGACCGGGCGGCCGGGGGTTCGAGGTGCGGGCCCTGCTCCCCGTACCCTCCACGGCGGAGGTGGGGAGATGACGACGATCCGGGTGGTGGTCGCGGACGACCAGGAACTGGTCCGCAGCGGCTTCGCGATGATCCTCGACGCGCAGCCGGACATCGAGGTCGTGGCCGAGGCGGGGGACGGGGCCGAGGCGGTCGAGGCGGTGCGCCGGCACGCCCCGGACGTGGCGCTGCTCGACATCAGGATGCCCGGCACCGACGGCATCGAGGCCTGCCGGGCGATCAGCGCGGGCACCGGCTGCCGGACGGTGATCCTGACGACCTTCGACACCGACGCGTATGTGTACGAGGCGCTGCACGCGGGCGCGAGCGGCTTCCTCCTCAAGGACGTGCGCAGGGACGATCTGGTGCACGCGGTACGGGTGGTGGCGGCGGGCGACTCGCTGCTCGCGCCCTCCGTGGCCCGCCGCCTGGTGGAGGAGTACACGGCGGGTGGTCCGCGCAGGACCGCCCCCGACCCCCGGCTCGACGTGCTGACGGGACGGGAGCGGGAGACCCTGCTGCTCCTCGCGCGCGGTCTCTCCAACGCGGAGATCGCGGCGGAACTGGTGGTCAGCGACCACACGGTGAAGACCCATGTGGGGAACGTGCTCGCCAAGCTCGGTCTGCGGGACCGCATCCAGGCGGTGATCTGCGCGTACGAGACGGGTCTGGTGGCGGCGGGCTCTCCCCCGCCCGGGGGAGGCGCGGGGCCGGCCCCCTCCCCCGGGTCGGCGAGGAACTGACCGGCGGAAGACCGCCGGTGCGGGCGATCCGCCGATCGCCGCAGGTCAGCAGGATGGAGCCATCGAGAACAACGGCTCACACCACCGGAGTTGACCATGAGGACGTCCACCCGCACGCTGCTCGCCGCCGCCCTGGTCCTGGGGGTCGCGGCGGGCCCGGCGCTCACCCCGGCCTTCGCGGCACCCAGGGCCGTCGAAGCGCCCAGGGCCGGCGCGACGCCGTCCGCCGACGCGACACCGTCCGCCGTCGCGGCTCCTGCGGTGACCGGGGCGACGGCCCACCCGGCGAGCCCGGACCTGAGCACGGTGATCGCCGGGCTCCCGCGGACCGACGCCACGGCCGCGCTCGTCCGGGTCGGCGGCTCCGAGGGTGCCTGGCGGGGAAGTGCCGGGGTCCACGACCTGGTGAGCGGCGCCCCGGCGGACCCGGCGGCCCGCTTCCGCGCCGGATCGGTGACGAAGGTCTTCACGGCCGCGACGGTCCTGCAGCTGGCGTCCGAGCGCCGGATCGACCTGGACCGCACGGCCCGCTCGTACCTGCCGGAGCTGATCCCCGGCCGGTACGCGACGGTGACCGTGCGCCAGCTCCTGAACCACACGCACGGCATCCCGGCCCCCGAACTGGCCGTCGGCGACACGGTGGAGGAGTGGTACGCCCATCGCTTCGACGTCCACAGCCCGGAGGACATGGTCCGCTCGGCCACGGCGAAGCCGCGCGAGTTCCGGCCCGGCACGAAGCAGCACTACCTCAACATCGGGTACACGATCGCCGGTCTGATCGTGGAGCGGGTCACGGGCGACAGGTACGAGCACCAGGTGGAGCGGCGGATCCTGCGGCCACTGGGCCTCCGGGACACCTGTCTCCCGGGCGAGGCGGCCGAGCTGGCCGGCCCGTACAACCACGGCTACCAGACCATGCGGCTCGACGACGGGACGACCGGGCTGCGGGACGTCTCGGTGTGGGGGGTGACGGACGGCTGGGCGGCCGGTGACCTCGTCTCGACCACGGCCGATCTGGAGCGGTTCACCCGGGCGCTGTTCGCGGGCCGGGTGGTGCGCGGGCCGCTCCTGGAGGAGATGTTCACGCTGCCGAAGGTCGCGGACCTGAAGTCCGGGGATCCGGCGGCGTACTCCGCGGGCCTGTCGATGAAGAGGCTCGGCGGCCGCGAGGTCTGGGGCAAGACCGGCGGCCGCTGGGGGTACAACGCGGCCATCGCCTCCACCCGCGACGGCGCGCGCACCCTCGTCTACAGCGTCAACTCCACCGACGCGAAGGGCCAGGACATGAACCCGACCGCCCTGAACCTCATGGTCGCGGCGTACGGCCTGCCGGACTAGCGGCGTACGGCCTGCCGGACTGGCCGACGCCGGCCGGCACGGGCTCCGGTGCCGCGGCGGCTTCGAGCCGCTTGATCAGCCGGCGTACGTGGAGCAGCGGCAGGATCCCGATGACGCCGAAGGACATGTCGATGACCGACCACCAGAAGGGGATGCCCCGGATCGGTCCGCAGATCAGGGCGAGCGGGATGATGCCGACACAGGCGATCATGCCGAACTCGACGACCCAGATGTTGCGGACGGGATCGCGGTGGACGCCGTAGAAGGCGACCGCGATGACGAGGTGCGCGAAGGCGAGCCAGTCGGTGCCGTAGAGCAGGTACGGGGCCTGCTCGTCGGCGGTCTCGAGGCCGCCCCGCACCCGGTCGATCCACTCGGCGAGTCCGGGGAGGAGGTCGGCCACGGGAGCCGCCCAGCCGTCGAGCGCGGAGTCAAGCAGCCGGAGTTCGGTGACGAGCGGGAACGCGGTGATCCCGCTCAGGACCAGGCAGACGACGAAGACGATCAGCCAGACGCGGATGCGCGTGAGAAGGGCTCTCGGCCCGTTCGAGTCGCTCATGAGGGCAGCGTACGCCCCTCTTGAACGCGTTCAGAAACGGGGGCCGCCGCGGGTGCGACTCCCGCGGCGGCCCCCGCGCGGCTCACAGACCGACGATCGCGTTCCACCGCTTCGTGAAGTCCTGCCGCTCCCGCGCGGTGATGTCCCGGGCGATCGCGAGGCGTCCCCGCATGTCCGCGTCCGGGAAGATCAGCGGGTCCTCCGCGAGCGCCACGAGCTCCTCGTCGCCGGAGTCCGCGAGGACCTTCTGCGCGGCCGGCACCGGGCACACGTAGTTGACCCAGGCGGCGAGTTCGGCGGCGACCTCCGGCTCGTAGTAGTAGTCGACGAGCTTCTCGGCGTTGGCCTTGTGGTGCGCGAGGTTGGGGATCATGAGGGACTCGGCCCACAGTTCGGCGCCCTCCTCGGGGACGACGAACTCGATCTCCGGGTTGTCGGCCTGGAGTTGGATGACGTCGCCCGAGTACGCCTGACAGGCCAGCACGTCGCCGGTCGACAGGTCCTTGATGTAGTCGTTGCCGGTGAAGCGGCGGATGTGCCGCTTCTTCACGAGGCCCTCGATCTGCTCGCACAGGGCGTGGAAGTCGTCGCCGGTCCAGCGGGTGACGTCGACCCCCCTGCCCATCATGAGCAGGGCGAAGGACTCGTCGAGCCCGGACAGCAGGGTGACCTTGCCGCGCAGGTCGTCGGCCCACAGCTCCTTGGTGGAGCGGAGCTCCCGGCCGAGCTTCCTGCGGTTGTACGCGATGCCGGTGATCCCGGACTGCCAGGGGACGCTGTGCAGCCGGCCCGGGTCGAAGGCGGGCGAGCGGAGCTGCGGGTCGAGGTGCTCGGTGACGTTCGGCTGGGTGGCGCGGTTCATCTCCTGGGCCCAGCCGAGGCGGACGAAGCGGGCGGCCATCCAGTCGCTGACGACGATCAGGTCGCGGCCGGTCTCCTGGTGGTTCATCAGGGACGGGCTGATCTTGCCGAAGAACTCGTCGTTGTCGTTGATCTCCTCGGTGTACCGGACGGAGATCCCGGTGCGCTTCCTGAAGGCGTCGAGCGTCGGGCGCTTCCTGGCGTCCTCGTCATCGGTGTCGATGTACAGCGGCCAGTTGGCGAAGTCGAGCGTCCGGTCCCGGGCGGAGAGGTCGCGGCCGGCCCGGTCGCCCTCGTCGACGTAGGCGGCGGGGACCCCGCATCCGGCGGCGAGCAGACTCGCGGCCCCGGCACCGCCGATGCCGCGCAGCAGGGACCGGCGGGAGATGTTGTTCCTGGCTGTCGCTCTCACCCGTGCAGCATCGCGGCAGGCGGCGCGCCGGGGCAATGGACGCTCCGTCGAGCGACGCGACGCGGCCCCGACACCCTGTCGACCGGGGTGCCGGGGCCGCGTGGCGTTCAGGCGGTGGTTCAGCCCAGGGAGGTCATGACGTGCTTGATGCGCGTGTAGTCCTCGAAGCCGTAGCCGGAGAGGTCCTTGCCGTAGCCGGACTTCTTGAAGCCGCCGTGGGGCATCTCGGCGACCAGCGGGATGTGGGTGTTGATCCACACGCAGCCGAAGTCGAGGGACTTGGACATGCGCATGGCGCGCTGGTGGTCCTTGGTCCAGACGGAGGAGGCGAGGGCGTACTCGACGCCGTTGGCGAACTCCAGGGCCTGGGCCTCGTCGGTGAACGACTGGACGGTGATGACGGGGCCGAAGACCTCGTTCTGCACGATCTCGTCGTCCTGCTTGAGGCCGGAGACGACGGTCGGGGCGTAGAAGTAGCCCTTGTCGCCGACCCGGTGGCCGCCGGCCTGGACCTTGGCGTGCGCCGGGAGGCGGTCGATGAAGCCGGTGACCTGCTTCAGCTGGTTGGCGTTGTTGAGCGGGCCGTACAGCACGTCCTCGTCGTCCGGCTGACCGGTCTTGGTCTCGGAGGCGGCCTTGGCGAGCGCGGCGACGAACTCGTCGTGGATGGACTCGTGCACGAGGACACGGGTCGCGGCCGTACAGTCCTGGCCCGCGTTGAAGAAGCCGGCGACGGAGATGTCCTCGACGGCCTTGTCGATGTCGGTGTCCTCGAAGACCACGACCGGGGCCTTGCCGCCCAGCTCGAGGTGGACGCGCTTGACGTCCTTGGCCGCCGACTCGGCGACCTGCATGCCGGCGCGTACGGAGCCGGTGATGGAGGCCATGGCGGGGGTCGGGTGCTCGACCATCGCCTTGCCCGTCTCGCGGTCGCCGCAGACGACGTTGAAGACGCCCTTGGGGAGGATCTGACCGATGATCTCCGCCATCAGGACGGTCGACGCGGGGGTCGTGTCCGAGGGCTTGAGGACGACGGTGTTGCCCGCGGCGAGCGCCGGGGCGAACTTCCACACGGCCATCATCATCGGGTAGTTCCACGGCGCGACCTGGGCGCAGACGCCGACCGGCTCGCGACGGACGATGGAGGTCATGCCCTCCATGTACTCGCCGGCCGAGCGGCCCTCGAGCATCCGGGCGGCACCGGCGAAGAAGCGGATCTGGTCCACCATCGGCGGGATCTCTTCGCTCGCCGTGAGGGCGATGGGCTTTCCGGTGTTCTGGACCTCGGCGGCGATCAGGTCCTCGGCGCGCTCCTCGAAGGCGTCGGCGATCTTGAGGAGTGCCTTCTGGCGCTCGGACGGGGTGCTGTCACGCCAGGCGGGGAAGGCGGCCGCGGCGGCCTCCATCGCGGCGTCGACGTCAGCCTGGCCCGAGAGCGGGGAGGTGGCGTACACCTCGCCGGTGGCCGGGTTGACCACCTCGATGGTGCGGCCGTCGGCCGCGTCGCGGAACTCCCCGTTGATGTAGTTACGCAGCCGGCGCAGCTCGGTGGTCACTTGCCACCCCTCCTGTCACGTTCTGTCGTCGCACGTCCTTGTGCGGTGTCCCGATGGGCGAGACACCTCAGCCTAGTCGCTCGGCAGACGCTTTCAACAGGCCCAACCCTCTCCAACTTCGGATTCCGTGAGTTTCGAGCCGATCGACAACGAATTACATCGCTCTGGGGTTGCAAGACCGACATTCTCGGTGCACAGTGAACCCGTGGCCAGTCGAAGCACAGAACCCAGAACCGGAACCGGTTCGTCCCCGACGATCGACGCCGTCTCCCTGGCGATCATCGAACAGCTCCAGGAGGACGGTCGCCGTCCCTACGCGGCGATAGGCAAGGCCGTGGGCCTCTCCGAGGCCGCCGTGCGCCAGCGCGTCCAGAAGCTGCTCGACCAGGGCGTCATGCAGATCGTCGCCGTCACCGACCCGCTCACCGTGGGATTCCGGCGGCAGGCGATGGTCGGCATCAACGTCGAGGGTGACCTTGATCCGGTTGCGGAAGCCCTGACGGCCATGGCCGAATGCGAGTACGTGGTGATGACCGCGGGCTCCTTCGACCTGATGGTGGAGATCGTCTGCGAGGACGACGACCACCTGCTGGATGTGATCAACAAGCGCATCCGCACCCTCCCCGGCGTGCGCTCCACCGAGAGCTTCGTCTACCTCAAGCTCAAGAAGCAGACCTATATGTGGGGAACTCGATAATCGTGACCCAGTCCCGAAGCGACATGTCAAAGACCGCGTACGACCACCTGTGGATGCACTTCACCCGCATGTCGTCGTACGAGAACTCGCCCGTTCCCACCATCGTGCGTGGTGAGGGCACCTACATCTTCGACGACAAGGGCAAGCGCTACCTCGACGGTCTCGCGGGCCTCTTCGTGGTCAACGCCGGACACGGCCGCAAGGAACTGGCCGAGGTCGCGTACAAGCAGGCCCAGGAGCTCGCGTTCTTCCCCGTGTGGTCGTACGCGCACCCCAAGGCCGTCGAGCTCGCCGAGCGTCTCGCGGACTACGCGCCGGGCGACCTGAACAAGGTCTTCTTCACCACCGGTGGCGGCGAGGCCGTCGAGACCGCGTGGAAGCTCGCCAAGCAGTACTTCAAGCTGCAGGGCAAGCACACCAAGTACAAGGTCATCTCGCGTGCGGTCGCCTACCACGGCACCCCGCAGGGCGCCCTGTCCATCACCGGCCTGCCGGCCCTGAAGGCCCCCTTCGAGCCGCTGGTCCCCGGCGCGCACAAGGTGCCGAACACCAACATCTACCGCGCCCCGATCCACGGCGACGACCCCGAGGCCTTCGGCCGCTGGGCCGCCGACCAGATCGAGCAGCAGATCCTCTTCGAGGGCCCCGAGACCGTCGCGGCCGTCTTCCTGGAGCCGGTGCAGAACGCCGGTGGCTGCTTCCCGCCGCCGCCCGGCTACTTCCAGCGCGTCCGCGAGATCTGCGACCAGTACGACGTGCTGCTCGTCTCCGACGAGACGATCTGCGCCTTCGGCCGCCTCGGCACGATGTTCGCCTGTGACAAGTTCGGCTACGTGCCGGACATGATCACCTGCGCCAAGGGCATGACCTCGGGCTACTCCCCGATCGGCGCCTGCATCGTCTCGGACCGCATCGCGGAGCCCTTCTACAAGGGCGACAACACCTTCCTCCACGGCTACACCTTCGGTGGCCACCCGGTGTCGTCGGCGGTCGCCATCGCCAACCTCGACATCTTCGACAAGGAAGGCCTGAACCAGCACGTCCTCGACCAGGAGGGCAACTTCTTCGACACCCTGAAGAAGCTGCACGACCTCCCGATCGTCGGCGACGTCCGCGGCAACGGCTTCTTCTACGGCATCGAGCTCGTCAAGGACAAGGTCACCAAGGAGTCCTTCACGGACGAGGAGACCGAGCGCGTCCTGTACGGCTTCCTCTCCAAGGCGCTCTTCGAGAACGGCCTGTACTGCCGTGCCGACGACCGTGGCGACCCGGTCATCCAGCTCGCCCCGCCGCTGATCGCCGACCAGGGCACCTTCGACGAGATCGAAGGCATCCTGCGCTCGGTGCTCACCGAGGCCTGGACCAAGCTCTAAGGTCCCCGCCGCGCGAGGCACACGACATCACGCCGCCCTCACGGCGTGACCCCGGCCCGGGCATGCCGCCATCCGAGTGGATGGCGGCGGCCCGGGCCGCGTGCTGTCCGTACAAACGGATCCGAATACTTACGGTGCCCAGTGACCGACAGGCCCGTCCCTTCGTTCCCCCGGACGGGGGACACAGATCGGATCCGACATCGAGGTGTACGCGATGGCCCCACCGGACAACGACGTGCTCTGGGCGCGTTCCCTGACCTGCGCCCTGGGCGGTTCGGACGCCCTCAGCGGCGTCTCCCTCGGCGTCCGCGAGGGCGAGATCCTCGCCGTCGTCGGCCCGCGCGGCAGCGGCAAGACCACCCTCATGCGGTGCCTGTCCGGCCAGCTGCTCGCCCAGCAGGGCGAGGTCTGGTTCAACAGCAGCCCCGTGCACACCCTCAGCCCCGCCGACCGCGAACGGCTCCGCCGCGACCGCTTCGGCTGGATCGACCCCGAGCCCGGCCTCGTCCCCGAGCTCACCGGCTGGGAGAACACCGCCCTGCCCCTGCTGCTCCGCGGCACCTCCCACCGGGCCGCGCGGACCGCAGCCGTGGAGTGGCTCGAGCGCCTCGACATCGGCGCGTGCGCCCGCAAGCGCCCGCACGCCCTCACCCACGCGGAGCGCCAGCGCATCGCGATCGCCCGCGCGCTGGTCACCACCCCGTCGGTGCTGTTCGCCGACGAGCCCACCGCGATCCTGCACCGCGCCGACGGCGCCCAGGTCCTGCGCACCCTGACCGCCGCCGCCCGCTCGCACGGCATCACCGTGCTCCTCGCCACCCACGACCCGGAGGTCGCGGCGCTCGCCGACCGCTCGGTCGCACTCCTCGACGGACGCCGGGTCGGCACCGTACCCCCCGCGTCAGGGGCGGAGGGCGTCGCGGCGTGCTCGCTCTCCGTCTAGCCCGCGGGGCCCACCCCCTCGTCCAGACGCGCCGGCTCCTCGTCGCCGTCGCGGCGGCGGGGGTCGGCTTCCTCCTGCTCTGCACCCTCGGATACGCGGTCGGGCACCCCGAGCGGTCCTCGGCCTCCGTGCTGCGGCTGCTCTGGTGCGTCCTACCGCTCGCCGCGACCGTCCAGTTCGCGGTCGCGGTGGCCCGGACGGACCCCAGCACCCGCCCGCGGCCGGGACTCTCCGCGATCGGCCTCGGCCCGGCCCGCCTCACGGCGATCGCCGCCGCGTCCACGGCCGTCGCCTGCACCCTCGGCTCCATGGTCGCGCTGCTGTTCTACCTGCACCTGCGCGGCGACATCACGGGCCTGCCCTTCGACGGGGCGGCCGCCGACCTCCTCGCCGCCGACCAGCCGATCCCGCTCGCCGCCGCCCTCACCCTGCTCGCCGTCGTCCCGGTCGTCGCGGCCACGGCCGCGGGCCTCGCCCTGCGCCCGCGCACCGCGCCCGCCGCACCGGAGGGCGCGGAGAAGCCGGTGCCGTCCGGGCTGCCGTGGGGAGTCGCCCTGGTCGCGGTCGGCCTGGCCGTGGAGACGTACGCGGGCCGCGGCGGCGGCGCCGGGCTCCCGCTGCCGGGCCGCTTCGACGGCAACCCGGCCGGCGTCCTGGCCGGCTGGGTCCTCACCGCCGCCGGTCTCGCGATGGTGGGCCCCGGCCTCGTCCACGGCTGCGGCCGCCTCCTCCAGTCCGTCCGGCCGGGCGCCGCCCGGCTGCTCGCGGGCCGCGTCCTGATGGACGAGTCCCGCCGTATCGGCCGCCCCCTGGGCGTGGTCAGCGCGGTGCTCTCCGGAACGCTCGCGGCGGCGGCCCTGGACGACGCGGGCACCGGCCCCGGCGCCTTCGGCCCGCTCTCCGGCCTGGGCGCGGCCCTCATCCTGGCCTGCACGACGGCCACGCTGCTCACCGCGGCCCTGGAGTCCAAGCAGAGCCGCGCCCACACCACCGAGGCCCTCCTCCGCATCGGCGCCCCGCCCGCGGTCCTCCGCTCGGCGGCCCTGATGCGCGCCGGCGTGCTGCTGGCAGTCTTCCTCCCCCTGACGTGGGCCGTGGCGGAGCTGGCGGCGCTGCCGCTGACCGGCTGAGCCCGACCCGGGGGTGCCGTGTCCGCACGGCACCCCCTTCGGCGTCCCCCGAGGGCGGGGAGGAGGGCGAGGCGGGCGGCGAGGGCGCCCTACTTCCGCCAGAAGAGGTGGTGGGTCACCGCGCCGCCCGGGCTGGGTACGACGTCGCGGTGGTAGCGGTCGAGGAGTTCGTCGGGCGACTCCCAGAGCCGTACCCCGGAACCGAGCTCCACCGGCGCCACCGCGACGTGCAGGGTGTCGACGAGACCGGCGTCGAGGAACGCGCGGACCACGGTGGCCCCGCCGCCGAGCCGGACGTCCTTGCCGTCCGCCGCCTCCTTCGCCCGCGCCAGCACACTCGCCGGGTCGCCGTCGACGAAGTGGAACGTCGTGTCGGACAGCGTGAACGAGGGACGCGGGTGGTGCGTCATGACGAACACCGGCGTGTGGAACGGCGGCTCGTCACCCCACCAGCCCTGCCACTCGTGGTCCTGCCAGGGACCCCGCTGGGGCCCGAACTTGTTGCGGCCCATGATCTCGGCGCCGATGTTGTGGGAGAAGTCCCGGGTGAAGTAGTCGTCGAGGCCGCGGCTGCCGCCGGGGTCGGTGCGATTGGGCCAGCTCGCCGTGGCCCCCGCCCAGGCGAACAGGGCCCCGGGATCCGCGTGGCCGAACGGACGCTCCAGACTCTGGCCCTCCCCCGTACCGAATCCGTCGGACGAGACCATGAAGTTCTGGACTCTGAGCAGCTGGCCCATGGGGTTCCTCCCGGGTGGTCGACACAGACATGACGGACACCAAGGAGACTCCACCGGACCGGGAAACTCATCGCACCCGCTACGGAATGTCGTCCCCCAGCACCACCACGTCCTCCGCCCGGAACTCCACACCCACCGCGGCGCCCTCGCCCGGCGCCTCCCGGAGCGGAAGCTCCGCGTCCAGCGGCGGGCCGTCCTCCGGGCGGAGCCGTACGGCCACATGGCCGCCCCGGAACGTCCGGGACTCGACCGTCCAGGCCGGCCCCTTCTCGGCGGGCACGAGCCGCACCCCGCCGGGCCGGACCAGGAGCCGCCGCTCGCCCTGCGGCGAACCGTCCGGCACCGGGACCTTCCCCCAGGGGGTCTCCGCGACCGGCCCGGTCACCCGCGCCGCCACCACGTTGTCGAACCCCAGGAAGCGGGCCACGAACTCCGAGGCCGGCCGCGACCACACCTCGACGGGTGCACCCGACTGGGCGATGCGCCCGTCCCGCATGACCACCACCCGGTCGGCCAGCGCGAACGCCTCGCCCTGGTCGTGCGTCACCGCGAGCACCGTCGTACCGAGCCGCCCGAAGAGCTGCCGCAGCTCCACGACGAGCCGCTCCCGCAGCCCCCGGTCGAGCTGGCCGAGCGGCTCGTCGAGCATCAGCAGCCGGGGCCGCGGCGCCAGCGCGCGGGCCAGCGCCACCCGCTGCTGCTCACCGCCGGAGAGCGCGGCGACGGACCGTCGCCCGGCGCCCGGCAGGCCGACGAGGTCGAGCAGCTCCGCCACCCGCTCGGCCTGCTCGGCCTTCCCCGCACCCCGCATCCGCAGCCCGAAGGCGACGTTGCCGCCGACGTCCCGCTGCGGGAACAGCTGGTGGTCCTGGAACATCAGCCCGACGCCCCGCCGGTGCACCGGCACCCCGCGCTGGTCGGCGCCGCCGAGCAGCACCCGCCCGCCGTCGAGGGCCTGCAGCCCGGCCACGGCCCGCAGCAGCGTGGACTTGCCGCTGCCGCTCGGCCCGAGCACGGACACGATCTCGTGGTCGGCGACCTCCAGGTCCACGGCGTCGAGCGCGGCCCGCTCCCCGAACCGCACGGTCGCCCCGTCGAGTACCAGCATCAGAACTCCCCCGAGGTGCGTTCGGTCCGGAGCCGTTCGAGGAGCAGCAGGGACACCGCGCACACCACCATGAGGATCGTCGAGAGGGCCATCGCCTGGCCGTAGTTGAGTTCGCCGGGCCGGCCGAGGAGCCGGGCCACCGCCACCGGGAGGGTCGGGCTGTCGGGCCGGGCGATGAAGACCGTCGCGCCGAACTCGCCCAGCGAGACGGCGAACGCGAACCCGGCGGCGATCAGCAGCGCCCGCCGCACCAGCGGCAGGTCCACCTCCCGCCAGGCCCGCCACGGCGAGGCGCCGAGCACCGCCGCCGCCTCCCGCAGCCGCTCGTCCACCGCCCGGAGGACCGGCAGCATCATCCGTACGACGAAGGGCACACCGACCAGCGCCTGCGCCAGCGGCACCAGGATCCAGCTGGCCCGCAGGTCGAACGGCGGCTCGTCGAGCGTGATGAGGAAGCCGAAGCCGACGGTCACCGCCGACACCCCGAGCGGCAGCATGAGCAGCGCGTCGAAGCCCCGGACGAGCCGACCGGCGCGCCTGGTCAGCGCCGCCGCGGCGAGCCCGCCGATGACGAGGGCGATCAGGGTGGCGACGACCGCGTACCGCAGCGAGTTCCCGATCGTGTCGAGCAGCGGCACGAGGAAGGTGCCGGAGGGGTCGGGGGTCTGCAGCGCCCGGTAGTAGTCGAACCCGTAGCCGTGGGAGGTGGCGAAGGACCGCTCGACGAGCACACCGAGCGGCAGCACGATCAGCAGGACGACGGAGAGCAGGACGGCCCCGAACAGCGCCCACTGGCCGAGGCCCCGGGGCCGGCGGGCCGTCTCCTCGGGCGCCACCATCCGCAGCGCGGTCTCCCGGCGGCGGACCGTCCGGGCGTGCACGGCGAGGACGACGCCCACGGCGACGAACTGCACCAGGGTGAGGACGGCCGCCGTCGTCAGGTCGAAGCGGACGACCGTCTGCCGGTAGATCTCCGTCTCCAGGGTGGAGTACGTGGATCCGCCGAGGATCTGGACGACGGCGAAGGAGCTCGCCGTGAACAGGAAGACCATCAGCGCCGCCGCGGCGACCGAGGGGGCGAGCGCCGGCAGGGTCACCGTCCGCCACGCCCGCCAGCGGGACGCGCCGAGGACCCGGGCGGCCTCCTCCTGCCGCGGGTCCAGCTGCGCCCACAGGCCGCCGACGGTCCGGACGACCACGGCGTAGTTGAAGAACACATGGGCGATCAGGATCGCCCAGAACGTGGTGTCGAGCCGTACGCCCCACAGCTCGTCCAGGAGACCGCCGCGCCCGACGAGCGCCAGGAAGGCCGTACCGACCATGACGGTCGGCATCACGAACGGCACGGTGACGACCGCGCGCAGCAGCACCTTCCCGCGGAACTCGAACCGCGCGAACACGTACGCGCCGGGCAGCGCGATCAGCAGGGTGAGACCGGTGGAGGCGAGCGCCTGCCAGAGCGTGAACCACAGGACGTCGAGGATCTCCGGCCGGCTCAGCGTCTCGCCGAACCGCCCGAACTGCCACGCCCCGTCGACCCGGAGCCCGCGCTCGACGATCGAGACGACGGGCCAGGCGAAGAAGAGCGCGAAGAAGGCGACGGGCACGGCCATCAGGCCGAGCCGCGCCGCGCTTCCCCGGCGGTCGGGGACTACTTCAGAACGAGCGACGACCACTGCTGGATCCACGGGTCACGCTTCTCGGCGATCTTCTCGGGCGCCATGGTCTCCGGCTTGTCGACCACCACGCCGTGCTTCGTGAACAGCTCGGGCAGGGCCGCGTCCTTGGCCACCGGGTTGACGAACATCTGGAGCGGCATGTCCTCCTGGAACTTCTTCGAGATCAGGAAGTCGATCAGCGCCTTGCCGCCCTCGGGGTTCTTCGCGCCGTTCAGCAGGCCCGCGAACTCGGTCTGCCGGAAGCAGGTCCCGGTGGAGACCCCGGTGGGGGCCGTCTTCGGCTGCGGCTCGCCGTAGAGCACCTCGACCGGCGGGCTGGAGGCGTACGACACGACGAGCGGACGGTCGCCCTTGGCCTGCTTGCCGCCGGCCGAGCCGGAGAACTCCTGGTTGTAGGCGAGCTCCCAGCTGTCGACGGTCTTCACGCCGTTGGCCTTGAGCTTCTTCCAGTAGTCCTGCCAGCCGTCGTCGCCGTACTTCGCGGCCGTACCGAGGAGGAAGCCCAGGCCCGGGGAGGACCGCTCGGGGTTCTCGACGACGAGCAGGTTCCGGTACGCCGGCTTCGCCAGGTCGTCGAAGGTCACCGGCGGCGCCAGCTTCTTGTCGGCGAAGTACTTCTTGTCGTAGTTGACGCAGATGTCACCGGAGTCGATCGGCGTGACCCGCTGCTCCTTGTCGAGCTGGTACGCGGCCGGGACGCGGTCGAGGCCCTTCGCCGCGTACGGCACGAAGATGCCGTTGTCGAGGGCGCGGGACAGCAGGGTGTTGTCGACGCCGAAGAAGACGTCGCCCTGCGGGGAGCCCTTGGTCAGGATCTCCTTGTTGACGGCCTCGCCCGCGTCGCCGCTCTTCAACACCTTGACGGTGAAGCCGGTCTGCCGGGTGAACTCGGCCAGCACCTCCTTGGAGGCGTTGAACGAGTCGTGGCTCACGAGGGTCACGGTCTTCGGCGCGGGCGCGCCGGACTTGCCCGCGGCCTCGCGGACGTCCTCCGTGCCGCAGGCGGCGAGGGTGGTGACGCCCAGCGCCGCGACGAGCGCGGCGGCGGCGGCCTTCTTGATGCTCACCGGATTGGTGCTCACTGAGATTCCTCCTGGGTGTGACCAGGAAGAGACGCGGCCCTGCCCACGACCGGCGGACCGGACGCGGGCAGGGCGCAACAGCTTGAGTTAACGACCGAACTTCCTACCCAGAATGACCTGGGCAAGGTTCAGAGGGTCTGCGGTCCTACGGTGACCGCACTCTCAGCGCTGTGGCGCTCCCCTGTCGGAATATGGAGATGTGTTCGACCTCAGAGTACAAGGTCAGCGCTCGGCGGCCGCCAGCTGTCCACAGGCACCGTCGATCTCCTGGCCCCGGGTGTCCCGGACGGTCACCGGCACGCCGTGGCGGGCGATCGCCTCGACGAAGGCCTTCTCGTCCTCCGGACGCGACGCCGTCCACTTCGAACCCGGCGTCGGGTTCAGCGGGATCAGGTTGACGTGCACCCGACGCCCCTTGAGCAGCCGGCCCAGCAGGTCACCACGCCAGGCCTGGTCGTTGATGTCCCGGATGAGCGCGTACTCGATGGAGATCCGGCGGCCGGACTTCTCCGCGTACTCCCAGGCGGCGTCCAGGACCTCACGCACCTTCCAGCGCGTGTTGACCGGCACCAGGGTGTCCCGCAGCTCGTCGTCCGGGGCGTGCAGCGAGACCGCGAGCCGGCACTTGAAGCCCTCGTCGGCGAACCGCAGCATCGCGGGCACGAGCCCGACGGTGGAGACGGTGATCCCGCGCTGCGAGAGCCCGAGGCCGTCCGGCTCGGGGTCGGTGAGGCGCCGGACGGCACCGACGACCCGCTTGTAGTTGGCGAGCGGCTCGCCCATGCCCATGAACACGATGTTGGAGAGCCGCGCCGGCCCCCCGGGCACCTCCCCGTCGCGCAGCGACCGCATCCCGTCCACGATCTGGTGCACGATCTCGGCGGTCGACAGGTTCCGGTCGAGCCCGGCCTGCCCCGTCGCGCAGAACGGGCAGTTCATCCCGCAGCCGGCCTGCGAGGAGATGCACATGGTCACCCGGTCCGGGTAGCGCATGAGCACCGACTCGACGAGCGTGCCGTCGTGCAGCCGCCACAGGGTCTTACGGGTGGTGTCGTCGTCGCACGAGATGTGCCGCACCACGGACATCAGATCGGGCAGCAGCTCCCCGGCCAGCTTCTCCCGCGAGGCGGCCGGGATGTCCGTCCACTCGGCGGGATCGTGCGCGTACCGCGCGAAATAGTGGGTGGACAGCTGCTTGGCGCGGAACGGCTTCTCGCCGATCGCGGCGACGGCCTCCTTCCGCTCGGCGGGCGTGAGGTCGGCCAGGTGCCGCGGCGGCTTCTTGGCTCCGCGGGGGGCGACGAAAGTGAGTTCTCCGGGCTTGGGCATGGTGGTACCAGTGTCGCAGACGCGCGCCCGTGGCCCGGTTCGCCGCCTCAGGGGGTGGGTGAGCGGGGCTGGGTGCGGGGGATGCGGTGGGTGAAGAAGAGGGCCACGACGGACGCGCCGGCCAGGATCGCGAGGGCTGCCTTCAGGCCGTCCAGGCGGGCGGTCTCGTTGGCCTCCAGGGCGGCCTGGGACACCTGCTCACTGGTGCCCGCCTCGTCGAGGGCGGCCGTCAGCTGGGCGTCCGAGAGGAACGGGACGCCGCTCTGCAGCTCGACGACGGCCTGGCTCTTCACCTCGGCCGGGACGGCCGGGTTCCGCTCCACCGCGCCCAGGAACGACGTGGTGAGCGCGGCGATCATCAGGGAGCCCGCGAGCGCCGTGCCCATCGAGGAGCCGAGGTTGGTGACGGCGTTCTGGATGCCTCCGACCTCCGCGCTCTGCCGGTCGGGGACCGCGGAGACCGTGACCGATCCGAGCTGCGAGGCCAGGGCCCCCATCCCGAACCCGATCAGCAGCAGCGGGACGGTGACGATCTCGGCCCCCGCCTCCGCGTCCAGTGCGGCCATCAGCGCGACCGCGCCGGCGAGCAGCGCCACCACCCCGATCCGTACCACCCGGCGCGGCGAGACGTCGGGGAGGAGGCGCGGGATGAGGACCGCGGCGGCGAGCAGTGTCAGCGAGAGCGGCAGGATCCGGGCGCCCGTCTGCAGCGCGGACAGACCGAGCGCCACGGACAGGTAGAGCGGGACGACGAAGAAGACGCCCATCTGTACGAGGTACTGGAAGAAGAACATCGTCAGACCGCCGGTGAGCTGCTTGTTCCGCAGCATGGCGGGGTCGACGAGCGGCTCCCGGCCCCGCTCCACGAGCCGGGCCTCCCAGCGGAGGAACACGTACACCAGGAGCAGACCCGCCAGCATCAGCCACACGGTCAGCGACACCCCGAGCCACGCGGGCGCGTCGGCCTTGGGCTGGACCCAGCCCCATTCGTCCGAGCGCAGGACGCCGTAGACGAAGATCCCGAGCCCGGCGGCGGACAGGGCGGCGCCGACGAGGTCGATGCGCGGGTGCGCCTCCTCGCCGGCGTCGGCGATGCGGCGGGCGAACACCAGGATGACGAGCACGACCAGGACCTCGCCGGCGAAGACCCAGCGCCAGGAGAAGTAGGTCGTGGCGATGCCGCCGATGAGCGGTCCGAGCCCGATGGCCACGGCACCCGCGGCCGCCACGATGCCGTACGCCGCCGCCCGGCCCTCGGTGGGGAAGTTGCCGGCCACGAGCGCCACGATCGACGGCAGGATGAGCGCCGCCCCGATGCCTTCGAGGAACGACCAGCCGAACAGCAGCACGGGCAGGTTCGGCGCGAGCGCCGTGGTCAGCGATCCGCAGCCGTAGATCACGCAGCCGATCATGAACGCGCGCCGGCGTCCGATCAGCACCCCGACCTTGCCTCCGGGGATCATGAACATCGCCATGATCAGCGTGTACGCGGTGATGGCGCCCTGGATGCCGGTCACGGTCGTGCCCACGTCGTCGGCGACGGTCGCGATCGCCACGTTCATGACGGAGCTGTCGAGGGCCATCAGGAACTGGCCCGCCGCGAGCGTCAGCAGGACGAGCCGCGTCCCCGCGGGTGCGCCGCCGGCGCCTGCCGTGGATGCCATGACCGTATTGTCACCGTGCGGGATGGTTTCGGCTCGGCGACGGCGTCCACACCTGCGGTCCTACGCGCCCCCACGCACGAGGGCCCGCCACCCAGGAGGGTGACGGGCCCTTGCGGCACACGCGTACGGATCAGGTCGAACCGACGAAGATCACGAACAGCAGCCACACGACCGGAGCCGTCGGCAGCAGCGAGTCCAGCCGGTCCATGATCCCGCCGTGTCCGGGAAGCAGGGTGCCCATGTCCTTGATGCCCAGGTCCCGCTTGATCATCGACTCGCCGAGGTCGCCGAGCGTCGCGCTCGCCGCCACCGCGAGACCCAGCAGCAGACCCTGCCACCAGACGCCGTCGTCGATCATGAACTGCATGCACAGCGCGCCCGCCGCCATCGCGAAGGCCACCGCCCCGAGCAGGCCCTCGCGGGTCTTTCCGGGACTGATCCTCGGCGCCAGCTTGTGCTTGCCGAAGCGCCAGCCGATCGCGTACGCGCCCGTGTCGCTGACCACGGTCAGCACCAGGAACGTCAGCACCCGCTCCGGGCCGTCGTCGGCGGTGAGCATCAGCGCCACGAACGTCGCGAGGAACGGCACGTAGAACGCCGCGAACACACCCGCCGTGACGTCCTTCAGATAGCCCTCGGGAGGCTCCGTCATCCGCCAGACGAGTACCGCGAGCGCCGTGAGCGCCATCGCCACCCAGGCGCCCTCGGGCCCCCGTACGTAGCCGGCGACGACCATCGCCGCACCGCCGACCGCGAGCGGCACCAGCGGAGCCTTGATGCCCTTGCGCTCCTGGAGACGGGAGGTCAGCTCCCAGAGCCCGACCACCACGGCGACCGCTATCACCCCGATGAACGCCGGAGCCCAGACGTACAGCGAGGCGATGATGACGGCCCCGAGGCCGACCCCGACCCCTATGGCCGCGCCCAGATTGCGCCCCGCGCTCTTCTTCTGCCGTGGCGCGGGCGGCGGAGGCGGGGTGGGGCTGGGCATGGGCTCCTGCGGGTGCTCGTGCGGCGTCTCGTCGCGGAACAGGGGACCGCTCTGGTGAGCGGCCCCCCGACCGTGATCGTCCTGGAATCCGCCGCCGGGAACGTCGGGCACGATGGGCATGGGCCGAGTCTGCGCCGCCTGCTGCCGATCGTATGCGGGACCCGCCGGGACGGGCCCCTGGTCGGGTCCCCCACGGCCGGAACCGGCCGGGGCCCCCCAGGAAGAGTCGTTCATCAGACCTCGAGCAGCTCGGCTTCCTTGTGCTTGAGCAGCTCGTCCACCTGCGAGACGTACTTCGCGGTGGTGTCGTCGAGCTCCTTCTCGGCGCGGCGGCCCTCGTCCTCGCCGACCTCGCCGTCCTTGACGAGCTTGTCGATGGTCTCCTTGGCCTTGCGGCGGACCGAGCGGATCGAGATCTTCGAGTCCTCGGCCTTGCCCTTGGCGACCTTGATGTACTCCCGGCGGCGCTCCTCCGTCAGCTCGGGGAACACCACCCGGATGATGTTGCCGTCGTTGCTCGGGTTGACGCCGAGGTCCGAGTCCCGGATCGCCTGCTCGATGTTGCGCAGCGCGCTCTTGTCGAACGGGGTCACCACGGCCATCCGCGGCTCCGGGACGGAGAAGGACGCCAGCTGGTTGATGGGGGTGATGGCACCGTAGTAGTCCGCCACGATCTTGTTGAACATCGCCGGGTGCGCACGGCCGGTGCGGATCGCGGCGAAGTCCTCCTTGGCGACCACGACGGCCTTCTCCATCTTCTCCTCGGCCTCGAGGAGGGTCTCTTCGATCACCACATGCTCCTGCGTGTCGTCGCGTTGTGTCCTGCACGGTGTACGACCGGCAGGGCTCTGTCCATCCCCTTGCGGGGCGGTTCCCCGGTTCGGGTCAGGCCCGGGTGCCCTGGTCGCTCACGAGCGTGCCGATCTTCTCACCCTTCACCGCGCGAGCGATATTGCCCTCGGTGAGCAGTTCGAAGACGAGGATCGGGAGGTTGTTGTCCCGGCACAGGGTGATGGCGGTGGCGTCGGCGACCTTGAGGTCGCGGGAGATCACCTCGCCGTACTCCAGTGCGTCGAACTTGACCGCGTCGGGGTTCGCCTTCGGGTCGGAGTCGTACACGCCGTCCACGCCGTTCTTGCCCATGAGGAGCGCCTCGGCGTCGATCTCCAGGGCGCGCTGGGCGGCGGTGGTGTCCGTGGAGAAGTACGGCATGCCCATGCCCGCACCGAAGATGACCACACGGCCCTTCTCCAGGTGGCGCACGGCGCGCAGCGGGATGTACGGCTCGGCGACCTGGCCCATGGTGATGGCGGTCTGGACGCGGGAGTCGATGCCCTCCTTCTCCAGGAAGTCCTG
This sequence comes from Streptomyces sp. CB02009, assembly GCF_001905825.1. GTDB lineage: Bacteria > Actinomycetota > Actinomycetes > Streptomycetales > Streptomycetaceae > Streptomyces. The sequence goes on along the minus strand of NZ_LIVV01000006.1, from coordinate 579,957 downwards.
GAGGGCGAGGCAGTTCATCACGGTGCCGAGCATGCCCATGTAGTCGGATCGGGCCCGGTCCATGCCGCGCTGCTGGAGCTCGGCGCCGCGGAAGAAGTTGCCTCCGCCGATCACGATCGCGATCTCCGCGCCGTCGCGAACGACGGCCGCGATCTCACGCGCGATGGCGTGCACGACGTCGGGGTCGACGCCCAGGCCGGTACCGCCGGAGAAGGCTTCTCCGGACAGCTTCAGCATGTAGCGGCCGGCCTTCTTGCCGTTGTTGTCGTCGCCCTGTACGGCGCCCTGGTTCATGGAGATCTCCTCGTGCACATACGAAGGAGGCCATTGCCTTGGGTCCTCGCGGTTTCCCGTACGGCAATGGCCTCCTCGTCAGATCTGCGGTCGTCCTGCGCGTGCGCGGACGACTGCCTCAGACCCTACCGGGGTCCGGTGTCCGTCGCGTTCGCGTACGGACTCAGATGCCGACCTTGATGCGGGTGAAGCGCTTCAGGGTGACACCGGCCTCGTCCAGGATCTGCTGGACGGACTTCTTGTTGTCAAGGGCGTACGGCTGACCGAGCAGCGTCGCGTCCTTGAAGAAGCCGTTCACGCGACCCTCGACGATCTTGGGGAGCGCGGCCTCGGGCTTGCCCTCGGCGCGGGTGGTCTCCTCGGCGACGCGACGCTCGGTCTCGACGACCTCGGCCGGGACGTCCTCACGGGTGAGGTACTTCGGCGCGAAGGCGGCGATGTGCTGGGCGACACCCTTGGCGACGGCGGCGTCGGCCTTGTCGAACTCGACGAGGACACCGATCTGCGGCGGGAGGTCCGGCATCGTGCGGTGCATGTACGCGAAGACGAAGCCGTCGGCGTACTGCGCGAAGCGGTCCAGGACGATCTTCTCGCCGAGGTTGGCGTTGGCCTCGTCGACGAACGCCTGCACGGTCTTGCCGGCCTCGATCTCGGAGGCGAGCAGCGCCTCGATGTCGGCCGGGGCGGTCGCGGCGACGTGCGCGGCCAGCTGGTTGGCGACGGCCTGGAACTTGTCACCCTTGGCGACGAAGTCCGTCTCGCACTTCAGCTCGACGAGGACGCCGGAGGTGTTGTCGTCGGCGATGAGGGAGACCACGGCGCCGTTCTCGGCGGAGCGGCCCTCGCGCTTGGCGACGCCCTTCTGGCCCTTGATGCGCAGGGCCTCGACGGCCTTGTCGACGTTGCCGTCGGCCTCGTCGAGGGCCTTCTTGCAGTCCATCATGCCGGCGCCGGTGAGCTCGCGGAGCTTCTTGACGTCAGCGGCGGTGTAGTTCGCCATGAGTCTGTTTCTCTCTCGAAGTCTGAAAGATCGGGCGGGTCCACGGGTGAACGGCGGGGGCTTCGTGGGCCCCCGCCGTCCACCCGAAGGTCCTGAAGGTCAGGCCTGCTCGGCGTCCGCGGCCGGAGCCTCGGCGGCGGCCTCGGCCGGGGCGTCGGCGGCCTCGGCGTCGGCGACCTTCTCGGTCTCGGCGGAGGCCTGGACCTCGGCAGCCTCGGGGGCCGCGTCGTCGGCCTTCTTCTCGCCCTCGAGCAGGTCGCGCTCCCACTCGGCGAGGGGCTCGCCGGCGGCCTTCTCGCCCGGCTTCGAGTCGCCGGTCGCGGCGCCGGAGCGGGCGATGAGGCCCTCGGCGACGGCGTCGGCGATCACGCGGGTGAGCAGGGTGACGGAGCGGATCGCGTCGTCGTTGCCCGGGATCTTGTAGTCGACCTCGTCGGGGTCGCAGTTGGTGTCGAGGATCGCGACGACCGGGATGTGGAGCTTGCGCGCCTCACCGACGGCGATGTGCTCCTTCTTGGTGTCGACGATCCAGACGGCGCTGGGCACCTTGGACATCTCGCGGATACCGCCGAGGGTCTTCTCCAGCTTGGCCTTCTCGCGGGAGAGGACCAGGAGCTCCTTCTTGGTGAGGCCGGACGCGGCCACATCCTCGAAGTCGATCTGCTCGAGCTCCTTGAGGCGCTGCAGACGCTTGTAGACGGTGGAGAAGTTGGTGAGCATGCCACCGAGCCAACGCTGGTTGACGTACGGCATGCCGACACGCGTCGCCTGCTCGGCGATGGCCTCCTGGGCCTGCTTCTTCGTACCGACGAACATGATGGAGCCGCCGTGCGCGACGGTCTCCTTGACGAACTCGTAGGCGCGGTCGATGTACGACAGCGACTGGAGCAGGTCGATGATGTAGATGCCGTTGCGCTCGGTGAAGATGAAGCGCTTCATCTTCGGGTTCCAGCGACGGGTCTGGTGACCGAAGTGGACGCCGCTCTCCAGCAGCTCCCGCATCGTGACGACGGCCATGGCCGTATCTCCTTGGGTTTCTCGGTTATGTTCCTGACGCCCCGACGCGCCATGCCCGCAAGGGACCGAAAGGCGCTGCCACGGCCGGTGACGGTAGTGGCGGGGCGTGCGAAGTCGACCCGGTGACCCGGGTCGCCATAGGAAGTGTACGGGACCCCGGGAGCAGCGGGTGACGGCGCTGTCCACAACCGGCTGGTCGTCCACAGAAACCGTCCGCCACCCCTGCGCGCCCGACGTGCGGGGGAGCGTTCTCCCATGCACCTCATGACACTGATCCTGACTCTCGGCCTCCTGTGGCCGGTGGGGCCGCCGATCCCGGAGGTCCTCCGCGGCTGGCAGCCGCCGCCGGGGCCGTACGCGGCCGGCCATCGCGGCGTCGACCTGGCCGCCCCGCCGGGCACCGCGGTGGTGGCCCCGGTCGCGGGCACGGTCACCTTCGCGGGCCCGGTCGGCGGGCGCGGGGTCCTGACCCTGACCCTGCCGCACTCGGGCACTCCCCCGCTGCGGACCACCTTCAGCCCGGTGACTCCGCTGGTGAGGACCGGCACGCGGGTCGCGGCGGGCACTCCGGTCGCCCGGGTCGCCCCCGGCACGCACTGCCCGGAGGCCTGTCTGCACTGGGGCCTGCTCAGAGGCGACCGGTACCTGAACCCGCTGCTGCTGACCCCGCGCACCCCGTCCCGCCTGCTGCCGGTCGGGGGGTGACCGGGCGGCGGGAGCGACCGCGGACGGTCGGGCCCGGGGTCGGGCCCGGGGTCAGGACCCGGTGCCGTTGACTCCGTGGAGGGCCATCGTGACCGCCGCGTCGGCGATCTCCTCGGGGTTCTCCGCCGCGCCGAGCTCGATGCGGCGGACCGCCGCGTCGACGACGCCCTGGAGGAGCATGGCGCCCAGGCGGGGCTGGGACTGCCCCAGGGCCGCGAGCGCCTCGACGATCATGGCGACGAGTCCGCCGTGGGCCGCGCGGATCTTCTCGCGGGCGCCGTCGTCGAGCTCGCTCGCCGAGATGGCGACGACCGCGCGGTGCCGGCGGTCGCCGACGAGCTCCAGCTGCTTGCGGACGTAGGCCTCGACCTTGCCCTGCGGGGTGTCCGCGCCGTCCATGGCGACCTCGACCTCGGCCGCCCACACGGGGAAGTCGACGGCGCACAGCTCTTCGACGACCGCCGCGCGCGATCGGAAGTACTCGTACACCGAGGAACGGGCCAGGCCCGTGCGCTCGGCGAGTGCGGGGAAGGTCAACGCCTCCGTACCGCCCTCGGACAGCAGGGCACGCGCGGCGTCCAGCAGGGCGCCGCGCTGCATCGTCCGGTGCTCGGCCACCGAGGCCGCTCGAATCCTGGGCACGGCTCCACTGTACGACCGGCTCGCGCCGGGTCAGCGTCCGACGTCGGCCAGCTTGGCCCGGAGCTGGAGGACGGACTTGGTGTGGATCTGGCTGACGCGGCTCTCGGTGACGCCGAGGACGTGGCCGATCTCGGCGAGGGTGAGGCCCTCGTAGTAGTAGAGCGTGACGACGGTCTTCTCCCGCTCGGGGAGCGTGTTGATGGCGCGGGCGAGCAGCCGGCGCAGCTCACGGTCCTCGGCGACCTCGACGGGGTTGTCGGCGGCGGTGTCCTCGAGCGTGTCCATCAGGGAGAGCCGGTCGCCGCCCTCGCCGCCGACGTGCAGCAGCTCTTCGAGGGCGACCACGTTCGCCAGGGACAACTGGCTGAAAACCGCGTGCAGTTCCTCCAGCGTGACGTCCATCTCCGCGGCGACCTCGGTCTCGGAGGGGGTGCGCCTGAGCTGGGCTTCGAGGGTGGCGTACGCGCGCTCGACGTTGCGGGCCTTCTGGCGGACGGAGCGCGGGATCCAGTCGAGGGCGCGGAGTTCGTCGATCATGGCGCCGCGGATGCGGGTGATGGCGTACGTCTCGAACTTGATCGCGCGCTCGACGTCGAACTTCTCGATGGCGTCGATGAGGCCGAAGACGCCGGAGGAGACGAAGTCGGCCTGTTCGACGTTGGACGGCAGCCCGACGCTGACACGTCCCGCGACGTATTTGACGAGGGGCGAGTAGTGCAGGATCAGCTGTTCCCGCAGCCGCTCGTCTCCCGTGTCCTTGTACGACCGCCACAGTTCGTCGAGGGAGGTCGGTGCGGGTGGTCGCACGGTGCCCCGGGCTGCTGGGGGCACCGCAGCGCGGTCAGACCCGGAGGTGTGCTGGGGCATGCGTTGCCTTGAGCCGTTCTGCTGTCGGGTGTGTCGGTGCGGGTGTCCTGGACGGAATTCTGGTGAGCGTAGCGTGAGTGCGCGGTCGCGGTGCGCGAACATCGGCGGATCGCGCCGCTCCGGGTGGACGCCGTCGGCCACATCTTCGAACCCGGGCCGTGGCGCGTGTCGGCCCCTCGGGTGCGACCGAGAGAACTCGATTGTTCATCACCTTCACCCTTTCACCCGAATGCTCCAGGTCAAGTACCGCCTCGCCGCACGTTCGGGGCGGGAGTCGTCGTGTTCGTCAACTGCCAGCCCTCTCCGTGCCGTTCGACGAAGCCCAGGGAATGGAGTTCGTACAGCTTGGCGAGGGTGTCGTCGGGGGTGGTTCCGGCGCGACGGGCGATGACGGTGGTGGGGGTGGGTCCGCGGGCCGGGACCGCTTCGAGGATGTGCGCCGCGGCCGGGGCGAGGAGGTCGCGCGGGAGGACGGGTCCTCGGCGCGCCGGGGCGAGCTGGCCCATCTCGCCGACGAGTTCGACGATCTCGTCGGCGTCGGTGACGAGGACGGCGTCGCCGCGCAGGAGTTCATGGACGCCGGCGGAGAGTGCGCTGGTCACGGGGCCGGGAACGCCCATGGTGTGGCGGCCGAGGCGGGCGGCGGCGCGTGCGGTGACGAGTGAACCGCTGCGGTGCTGGGCCTCGATGACGACGGTGCCCCGGGTGAGAGCGGCGATGACCCGGTTGCGGAGGATGAAGCGGCTCGGGGTCGGATGGCTCTGGGGTGGCAACTCACCTACGACGAGCCCTTGTTCGGTGATGCGATCGATGAGCTGGGCGTGGCCGCGGGGGTAGGGGGTGTCGACGCCGCAGGCGAGGACGGCGACGGTGGCCCCGCCCGCGGCGAGGGCGCCGCGGTGGGCGGCCCCGTCGATGCCGTAGGCGGCTCCGGAGACGACGACCCAGCCCTGGCGGGCGAGGCCGGTGGCGAGGTCGGCGGCGGTGTGGGCGCCGTACGGCGTGCAGGCGCGGGCGCCGACGAGAGCGACCGAGCGGAGGGCCCAGGCGCGCAGGTCGGCAGGGCCCCGGACCCAGAGGCCGAGGGGGCGGGCGTCCGCGAGGTCGTCGAGCTGCCGGGGCCATTCGGTGTCGCCGGGGACGAGGAAGCGTCCGCCGAGGTCGCGGATGGTGGCGAGGTCGCGGCCGGGGTCGGCGGCGGCGGCGGCGCGGAGTCTCCAGGAGGCGACACGCTTCGGCCCGGTGCCGGGGAAGGGGTCGCCGTCGCCCTCGCCCCGGGGAGCGCGGCGGGCGGGCGCGGTGTCGAGGAGCCGGTCGAGGAACCCGACGGCTCCGTAGCGGCGGAGCCAGCGGCCGGCGTGCTCGTCGCCGGGTTCGACGGCGCGGCTGAGCGCGGCCCGCGCCAGCCGCTCGTCCCCGGAGTCCGCACCGGAGACGCCGGGGCGGGAGTCGCTGTCGGGGCCGGGTCCGGGCCTGGAGTCCTGGCGGAGGCCGGGCTCAAGGCCGGTGTCGAAGCCGAGGCGGCCGGGGGCGGGGCCGGTGCCGGGGTGGCCGGTGTCGAAACCGCGGTGGCCCGGGTCAGGTCCGGGGCCGGGGCCTGGGGTGGTCATGGCCGGTCCCCCGCTCCGACGGGCACGCCGCGGGCGATGCCGGTGCGCAGTTCGAGGGCGAGGGCGATGTCCTCGCTGTCGGGGCGGTCGTGTCCGGCGAGGTCGGCGACGGTCCAGGCGACGCGGAGGACCCGGTCGAGGCCGCGGGCGGTGAGGAGTCCGCGTTCGATGTCGCGTTCGGCGGTGGCGAGGGCTCCGGGGGCGGCGAGGTAGCGGGTGCGGAGCTCGTGCCCGGGGATCTCGCTGTTGACGTTCCAGGGGGTGTCGGCGAGGCGGGCGGCGGCGCGGTCGCGGGCTTCGCGGACGCGTTCGGCGACGGCCTCGGTGGTCTCGCCGCGACCGCCCTGCCCGAGGAGGTCGGAGCGGGTCACCGGTTCGACCTCGACGCGGAGGTCGACGCGGTCGAGGAGGGGTCCGGAGAGACGTGCCTGGTAGCGGCGGACGAGCGCGGCGGGGCATTCGCAGCCGGCGCCGTGCAGCGTATGGCGTCCGCAGGGGCAGGGGTTGGCGGCGAGGGCGAGGAGGAAGCGGGCGGGGAGCCGGACGACTCCGGCGGCGCGGGCGATGACGACGTGCCCGGATTCGAGGGGTTGGCGGAGCGCGTCGAGCGCCTTCCCCGAGAACTCCGGGGCTTCGTCCAGGAAGAGGATGCCCCGGTGGGCGAGCGAGACGGCGCCGGGCCTGGGGAGTCCGTTTCCGCCGCCGACGAGGGACTGCATGGTGGCGGAGTGGTGGGGCGCGCAGTAGGGGGCGCGCCGGACGAGGGGTTCGCCGGGCGGGAGGATGCCGGCGACGGAGTGGACAGCGGTGACTTCGAGCGATTCCTGCCGGGTGAGGGGCGGAAGGATGCCGGGGAGGCGCTCGGCCAGCATGGTCTTCCCCGCGCCGGGCGGTCCGGACAGCAGGAGGTGATGACTGCCCGCGGCCGCCACTTCGAGGGCGCGGCGGGCCCGGTGCTGGCCGGCGACGTCGGCGAGGTCGGGGCCTTCGGAGGGGTCGGTGGGGTCGGCGGCGAGTCCGGTGCCGAGGCCGGCGCCGGGGACGAGGAGTCCGGCGAGCATGGCGTCGGGCCGGCCGGCCTCGGTGGGCTCCTCCTCGGGGACGGGTTCGTCGGTGAGGACGGCGATGAGCTGGCGGAGGCTGCGGACGCCCAGGACGGACACCCCTGGGACGAGGGAGGCCTCGCCGGCGGTCTGTTCGGGGACGACGACCTGGTGGTACCCGGCGTCGGCGGCGGCGAGGACGGCGGGGAGGATGCCGCGGACGGGCCGGACCCGTCCGTCGAGGCCGAGTTCGCCGATGAGGACGAGGTCGGCGATGGCCCGCGGGTCGATGCGCTCGGCGGCGCCCAGGACGGCCGCCGCCACGGCGAGGTCGAAGCCCGATCCGCCCTTCGGCACGGACGCGGGGCTGAGTCCGACGGTGAGTTTCTTCTGGGGCCATTCGGCGCCGGAGTTGACGACGGCCGCACGGACCCGGTCACGGCTCTCGGTGAGGCTCTTGTCGGGGAGTCCCACCAGGGCGAAGGCGGCGACGCCGGGTTCGAGGTCGGCCTGGACCTCGACGACGACGCCTTCGACACCGACGAGGGCGACGGAGCAGGTGCGGGCGAATCCCATCTCAGGCCACCCCCTGGGCGTGGGTGAGGAGCGGGGCGCCGCGGCGGGGCAGGACGATCCCGACGAGGTCGATGCGGACCCCGCCGGAGGGGGCCGGGATGCCGCTGCGGTCGAGCCAGCAGGCGGCGAGCCGTCGGAGCCGGTCCGCCTTGCGGGGTGTGACGGCGGCCATCGGGTGCTCGTACGCACCGTCACGCCGGGTCTTGACCTCGCAGATGACGAGGGTGTCGCCGTGGCGGGCGACGATGTCGATCTCGCCGGTCCGGCCGCAGCGCCAGTTGCGGGCGAGGATGCGCATGCCGGTCGCGGTGAGCAGGCGGGTCGCCAGCTCTTCTCCGTACCGTCCGAGCGCTTGGGTCCTGTTCATGCGGTACCACCTCCGTCACCGACTGTGACGGAGGTGGTGGGATCGCGAGCGGCGCTGTGGACGACCGAGGACCTGTGGAGAACCTGCTCACTCGTACGGGTGAGCTCGGCAGGGCCGGGTCAGCTGCCGGGGAGTTCGAGGTCGCTCTTGTTGAGCTCCTCGATGTTGACGTCCTTGAAGGTGAGAACACGGACCTGCTTGACGAACCTGGCCGGTCTGTACATGTCCCAGACCCAGGCATCGGCCATGCTGACCTCGAAGAAGACCTCGCCCTGGACCGAGTGCACCTGCATCTCGTAGTCGTTGGTGAGGTAGAAGCGCCGCTCGGTCTCGATCACGTATTTGAACAGCCCGACGACATCGCGGTACTCCCGGTAGAGCTTCAGCTCCATCTCGGTCTCGTACTTCTCGAGGTCCTCGGCGCTCATGGCATGTTCCCCTTCAGCCGTGCGTCCCCCTATTGTGCGCCAGGCGGACGCGCCCCTAAACGATTTCCGGGGCGAGAACCACCGGTGCACGCGGAGGTCCCTCGTCGAGCAGCGTGCGCAGCAGCTCGGCGAGTCTGGTCGGGTACACCGTCTCACGGGCCGCCGACAGTTCGGCGGAGGTCCACCATCTGAGGCCCGCGAGGCTGCGGTTCTCCAGCTCGGTGAGGGCCTGCGGCCGGGGCGCGGCCTCGGCCCTCCGGGTGCGGGCGAGGTAGTACCACTCGTCCTGGTCCCAGCGGCGCCCGTCGAAGGGGAACGAGCAGTACCGCGTCCAGAGCACGGGCCCGAGGTCGATGTCGGTGATGCCGGTCTCCTCTGCGAGCTCGCGCAGGGCCGCCTCCTGCCGGGTCTCGTCGCCCTCCAGGCCGCCGCCGGGCGTGAACCACCAGGTCTGGTCGGGGTGGTCGGGCTCGTACCCGTGCAGGAGGAGGACGCGGTCGTCGGCGTCGAGCAGGACGACCCGCGCGACCCGCCGCACCTCCACCTGCGGCCCGGCACCCGACGCGTCGATCGGACCGGCCCCCGAACCGGCCCCCGCCCCGGTACCCGGATCATCGATCGCACCGGCACCGGGCCCCTGCGTCTGCCGTGCCGCGGAGTCCGTCATGTACCCACCTTCTCCCGCGCCCCGGGAGCCGTGCCCGTCGGCCGGCGCTTCGTCAGCCGGCTCGTCCGCCGTACCACCGGCCCGTACGCTCCCCCGGCGAGGACCAGGACCCCTCCGGCCGCGATCGCGCCCAGGAGGGGCATGACGGGCCCGGGCTCCGAGATCCCGCCGGGAAGTCCGGCGAAGCCCTCGGGGCGGTCCAGGAGGCCCTTGGCGGGCCAGACCACGGCGTCGACCCTGGCGACCACGGAGGAGCGGGGCACGGAACCACGTCCGGCCTCCTCCATGTGCGTGCGGGAGTCGAGCGAGGTGTGCCGGTCGTCGCCGAGGAGGAAGAGGTTGGCGTCCGGGACGGTCACGGAGAACTCCGTGCCGGAGGCGATGATCCTGCCGCCGGGTCCGGGCCGCAGATAGGGCTCCTCGACGGGCTCGCCGTTGACGGTGAGGCGGCCGTCCCGGTCGCAGCAGGCGACGGTGTCGCCGCCGACCGCGGCGACCCGCTTCACCATGGGGGTGTTGCCCCAGAGGGGGTCGGTGAAGACGACGACGTCCCCGCGCCGCACCTCGGCGCCGTCGACGCGCTGGGCGAGGACCTTGGATCCGACGTCGAGGGTGGGGGTCATGGAGTCGGTGGGGACCGAGTACGGCTGGTAGAGCAGGGCTCCCCAGACGAAGCCGCCGAGGAAGAGCACACAGCCGACGGCCACGGCCAGCCCCGACAGCATGCTGCCGAGGCTGCCGTGGCCGCCCTTGGTCCGTATGTTTCCGCTCATGTGCGCACCCCGTAGGTCTGTCGGCGGACCGCTGGTCTGTCGACGGTCCGGGACGGCACCCTACCCGCGGGTCGCTACTCGGCGGTATGCCGTGCGGCGACCTTCTTCCGGCGCCACAGGACCAGCGGGAGCGCTCCGGCGAGGCCGGCCGCTCCGAGGGGGGCGGCGCCCAGGGCCTTGTTGAGCGCGGGGTTGTCGAAGATCTCCGGCACCGGGAGGGTGGCCCAGCGGGTGACGGGCCAGGCGATCACGACCGCACGGCCCACGACCTCGTCGACGGAGACGGTGCCGCCGCCGGGGAGCTGCTGGTGGAAGCGGGAGTCGAGGGAGTTCTGGCGGTTGTCGCCCATGACCCAGATGCGGTTCTCGGGGACCTTGATCGGGCCGAAGGAGTCCTGGCAGGGGACGGAGCCGGGGTAGAGGTACGAGGTCTCGTCCAGCGGCACGCCGTTGAGGACGACCTTGCCGCCCTCCTTGCAGGACACGGTGTCGCCGCCGACGGCGATGACCCGCTTGATGAGGTCCTTCTCCTCGGCGGACGGCATGAGGCCGATGAAGCTGAGGAACTTCTGCACCACGTTGGGCGTGGGCGTCTCCTGGCCCTCGAGCCAGCCGCCCGGGTCGTGGAAGACGACGACCTCGCCGCGCTCGGGCTCGGAGCCGAACCAGGGGGTCAGCTTGTCGACGAGCACCCGGTCGCCCCGCTGGAGGGTGTTCATCATCGATTCCGAGGGGATCGAGAACGCCTGCACCAGGAAGGTCTTGATCAGCAGGGCGAGGACGAGCGCGATGCCGACCAGAAGCGGCAGTTCCTTCCAGAAGGAACGCGGCTTCTTGGGGCCGCGGCCGGAGCCGTCCGCCGCCTCGTCCCCGTCGTCCGGCGTCCCGCCGTCCGGTGCCCCGCCGCTCGGCGGCTGCGCCTGCCCGTCATCCGTCACGTCGTCACCCGTCGTGTCATCGCCGAAGGCCCCGCCGGCCCTCTTGTCGGGCTCATCGTGTCCGGATCGTGCGCCGACGGCCAAATCCCCCACATCCACTCCTCAGTCCGTGCGATCGCCTGCCCCGGAACAGGGACAGGCCCACCACTCCCATAACGAGCAGAAGTTCCGCAGGGGTCGGGAGCCCGGGGAATCCGTTCAGATTCCGCTGGGACACACTATGCGACGGACCGAGCGCGGTCTCGGAACCCGCACGGGCGTCCGGTACGGCGGCGAACGTCCCCCGTTCCTCCAGGCCCCGCCAGTGCGCGACGGGCCAGGCGATCACGACGGCGCGGCCCACGACCTGCTCCTCGGAGACGGTGCCGTGGTCCTTCTCCTCGAGGTGGAAGCGGGAGTCGGCCGAGTCGGAGCGGTGGTCGCCGAGGACGAAGATGCGGCCCTGCGGGACCTTCACCTCGAAGGGGATGGTCGACGGCTCGTTGCCGGGATGCAGGTACGGCTCGTCGAGTGCCACGCCGTTGACGGTGATCCGCCCGTCCTTGCCGCAGCAGCGGACGGTGTCGCCCCCGACGGCGACGACCCGCTTGATGAGGTCGCGGTCGTCCGCGGAGGGCAGCAGCCCGATGAAGGTGAGGGCCTGCTTGGCCTGCTTGACGCCGATGGGATCGTCGGCGGGCGGCGCGGCCTCCTGCTGGAGCCAGTTGCCGGGGTCCTTGAAGACGACGACGTCGCCGCGCTGCGGCCGGGAGCCGAACCAGGGCGTGAGCTTGTCGACGAGGACCCGGTCGGAGATGCGGATCGTCTGTTCCATGGAGCCGGAGGGAATGACGAACGCCTGGACCAGGAAGGTCTTCAGGACGAGCGCGATGAGGACGGCCACCGTGATCAGGATGGGGATCTCGCGGATCGCGGAGCGCTGCCGGCGCCGCTTGACCTTGCGGGCGAGCCTGCGCCGCTCGGCCCGGCCCGGCAGGGCCGGGGCCTGCTCGGGCCCCCGGTCGGCGGGGCGGCCGGCGCCGCCCGGCGGCCGGCCCCGGCTACCCATGGGGTGCCGTCCCGTGCCCGCCGGCCGGAGCGGCGGGTACGGCGTCGAAGGCGTCGGTCTCCTGGACCGTGGTCCAGCGGTCGAAGGGCCAGGCGATCCAGTCGGCGCGGCCGACGACCTTGTCGACGGGGACCATGCCGCCGCCGGGGTTGCCGAGGTGGTCTCGGGAGTCGCTGGACTGGCTGCGGTGGTCGCCCATGACCCAGAGCCTGTCCTGCGGGACGACGATGTCGAAGGGCACGGAGGACGGCTGGTCGCCGAGCATCACGTAACGCTCCTCGACGGGGACGCCGTTGACGGTGAGGCGGCCGTTCTTGTCGCAGCAGACGACCCGGTCGCCGCCGATGCCGACGACCCGCTTCACGAAGTCGGTCTCGTCGGGCTCGGCGAGCCCGAGGGCGGCCGCCCCGTCGTGCAGGAGACCGGTGACGGGATTGCCCCGGGGCTGTTCCCGTACGAAGGACCCCGTGCCGTCGAAGACGACGACGTCGCCCCGGGCCGGCTCACTGCCGAAACGGTACGCCAGCTTGTTGACCAGAATCCGGTCGCCGACCTGGAGGGTCGGTTCCATGGAGCGGCTGGGGATCAGGAAGGGCTGCATCACGAAGTGGCTCAGGAGCAGCAGGAAGGCCACGCAGGCGGCGCCCACGAAGGCGGTGCGCCGCCAGGAGGAGGTGCTCCGCGCACTCCCGGCGTCCGCCATGTCGCCCGCGTCCCGCGTGTCGTTCGTGTCCTCGGAAACGCGCGCGGAGCGCGACCCGTCCTCCGTGTCGGAAGAGGGGTCGCGCTCCGTGTGCTGTGCTTCGGTGTCCATCGGTGGCAGAGCCTATCCGGACTGCCTGTGCGAGGGCTCGGAAGCGTAGAGCGTGCCGGGAGCCCGAGCTCAGCGGTCGCGCTTCTCCTTGATCTTCGCGGCCTTGCCGCGCAGCTCACGGAGGTAGTAGAGCTTGGCGCGACGGACGTCACCGCGGGTGACGAGCTCGATCTTCTCGAAGATCGGGCTGTTCACCGGGAAGGTGCGCTCGACGCCGACGGAGAACGAGACCTTGCGGACCGTGAAGGTCTCGCTGACGCCCGAACCCTGGCGACGGATGACGACGCCCTTGAACTGCTGGATACGCGAGCGGTTGCCTTCGATGACGCGCACGTGGACGTTCACGGTGTCGCCGGGGCGGAAGGCGGGGAGGTCGGAGCGGAGCGAACCCGCGTTGACCTGGTCGAGCAGGGAGGCCATGGAGGTCTCTTTCCTCGCTGATGCCACAGGTCATCAGCGGTACGTTCGAAGTGATTCGGAAGACCGTCCGGTCCTGGCGGCGTCGTTCCCCCTGTGGCAGGGGCGCGCGCCGGACGGACGGCAGCGGCCTATTCTTCCACGTCGTGGAGCTTGCGCCAAAATCGGCCGCCGGGCTCGGGCGCCCAGCCCATCATCGAGAGGATCTCGCGGTCCTTCTTGTCGAACGCCGCCGGGTCGCAGCGCTCGATCAGGTCGGGCCGGTGTGCGGCGGTACGGCGGAAGGCCTCGTCGCGCCGCCAGCGGGCGATCCTGCCGTGGTGCCCGCTGAGGAGCACGTCGGGGATGCCGTGGCCGCGCCACTCGGGGGGCTTGGTGTAGACGGGCCCTTCGAGGAGGTTGGCCATCGCGCCGGGGGCGAAGGAGTCGTCCCGGTGGGACTCGGCGTTGCCGAGGACACCGGGCAGGAGGCGGGCGACGGCCTCGGTCACGACGAGGACGGCCGCCTCTCCGCCGGCCAGGACGTAGTCGCCGATGGAGACCTCGTAGACGGGCATCCGGGTCGCGTACTCGTCCATGACGCGACGGTCGATGCCCTCGTAGCGGGCCGGCGTGAAGATCAGCCAGGGGCGCTCGGAGAGCTCGACGGCGAGCTCCTGGGTGAAGGGGCGGCCGCTGGGGGTCGGGACGACGATGACGGGGCCGTGGGCGCCGCTCTCGTAGCCGTCGGCGAGCGTCTGGTCGAGCGCGTCGCCCCAGGGGTCGGTCTTCATGACCATGCCGGGGCCGCCGCCGTACGGGGTGTCGTCGACGGTGTTGTGCCGGTCGTACGTCCAGTCCCGCAGGTCGTGGACGTGGACGTCGAGCTGCCCGCGCGCGCGGGCCTTGCCGACGAGGGAGACGTTCAGCGGCTCGAGGTACTCGGGGAAGATCGTGACGACGTCGAGCCTCATGCGCCCTCCCCCTCCTCGGCGTCGGACTCGTCGCGGGAGGAGACGATCTCGGCGCGGTCGTCGATCAGCCCGGGCGGCGGGTCGATGACGGCCCGCTGCTCCTCGAGGTCGATCTCGGTGACGATCGACTCGACGAAGGGGATCATCAGCTCGGTGCCGTCGGGACGCTCGACGATGAAGAGGTCCTGGGAGGGCAGGTGGGAGATCTCGGTGATGCGGCCGATCTCGGTGCCGTCGGCGAGCACCACGTCCAGGTCCATGAGCTGGTGGTCGTAGTACTCGTCCTCCTCCTCGGGCATCTCCGTGGGGTCGACCTCGGCGATGAGGAGGATGTTGCGCAGGGCCTCGGCGCCGGTGCGGTCGCGGACGCCCTCGAAACGCAGCAACAGCCGGCCGCTGTGGACCCGGCCGGTCTCGATGGTCAGCGGCCCGGCGGAGGCCGGGTCGGTGAGCAGTACGGCGCCGGGGCCGAGCCTGAGTTCGGGCTCGTCCGTGCGTACCTCGACGGTGACCTCGCCCTTGATCCCGTGGGCGCGGCCGATCCGCGCGACTACCAACTGCACTGCTCCACACTCTCCTGTCACACAGCTCGTACGACGACGCGAACGACAACGGGCCGGGGCGGGCTCGTAAGCCCTCCCCGGCCCGTGCCGGCACTACTAAGGTGATGCTGCCGGCCTGCTCAGCGGACCTGGTCCACGTCGACGAGGTCGACCCGGATGCCACGGCCGCCGATGGCACCCACGACGGTACGCAGCGCGCGGGCGGTGCGGCCGTTGCGGCCGATCACCTTGCCGAGGTCGTCCGGGTGGACCCGGACCTCCAGCACGCGCCCGCGGCGCAGGGTGCGCGAGGCGACCTGCACGTCGTCGGGGTTGTCGACGATGCCCTTCACGAGGTGCTCGAGAGCCTCCTCGAGCATGCTCAGGCCTCGGTCGACTCGGTCGACGCGGCCTCGGCCTCGTCAGCCTTCTTGTCGGCCTTCTTGGCCTTCGGGGTGATGGCCTCACCCTTGTCGTCGCCGCCCTCGAGGGCCTTCGCGAACTCGTCGAACGAAGCGCGCTTGGCCTCCTTCGTCGCGGGGACGAGCAGGGCCTTCTCGGGGGCCGGGAGGCCCTTGGCCTTCTGCCAGTCGCCCGTGAGCTTCAGGATGGCGAGAACCGGCTCGGTCGGCTGGGCGCCGACGGACAGCCAGTACTGCGCACGCTCGGAGTCGACCTCGATACGCGACGGGTTGTACGTCGGGTGGTAGAGGCCGATCTCCTCGATCGCGCGGCCGTCGCGGCGGGTGCGCGAGTCGGCGACGACGATGCGGTAGTGCGGCTGGCGAATCTTGCCGAGGCGCTTGAGCTTGATCTTGACTGCCACTGGAGTGGTGTCTCCTGGTCTTGACGTGGTTGGGCACTTTGAGATGCCACGTGGGGTTGCGGTACTCGGATGCCCGATGGACGCGTCAGCCGGAGGAGAGAGGGGTCCTGTGCGACTGTCGAGTACAGCTAGCCATTGTGCCACACACCGCGAGGTCAGCTCGCGGCGCCCACGGTCTCCGGGATGCGGAAGGGCTTGCCGCAGCCGCCGCAGACGATCGGGGCCTGGGCGAGCACCGAGGGCACCACGCGCACATTGCGTCCGCAGTCGCAGACGGCCTTGACGCGGACGCCGCCGCCCGAGGAGCCGTGCCGGGCGGCCGGTCCGCGGAAGGAGCGCTTGGTGTCGGCCGCCGTGGCGACCGTGTGGGCCTTGAGGGCGCGCTGCAGCCGCTCCATGGTGGGGCGGTAGCGCCGCCTCGCCTCGGGGTTGAGCGTGACCAGGGAGAAGCCGCTGCTGGCGTGCGGCTCCTCGGGGTGGTCGAGGCCCATCTCCTCGGCGATCGCGAGGAATCTGCGGTTGTGGTACCGGCCGGCGCGGGAGGTGTCGCGGACACCCCGGGCGGCGGCGATGCCGTGGACTGCCTCGTGGAGCAGTCGTTCGAAGGAGAGCTCGGCGCCGCAGGCGGACGAGGACTCTCCGATCAGGGACTCGGGCGCGGCAAGATCGGGCAGCTCGGGGTGGTGCCGCTGAATGTCGGCCCACGCCTGTGCCAGCTCTGCGGCGAGAACAGGTGGTGTCGTGCTCACGTCGCGTACAACGAGCCGAAGTGCCCCCGGGTTCCATTCCGGGGCATCCCAAATATTTTGCACGTACCCGTCAGTTGCCGTTGATGTGTCGTGACGAGGGCCAGTGCGCCGATCTGCGGAGGAGTCACGCAGGGGGCGTCAACCTGGTGCGTAGCGGCGCATACGCGTCGGCGTGCGGCCGTGGTGCGCGCGCCTCTCGGGGAACGGCTCCTCCGGGCGGACCGGGAAGCTTGGCAGGGACATTACCGGGTCGCTTCTCCTCCGGACGAATCGGTGCGGCGCTCCGGACGAATCGGTGCGGTGCGAGCACTGGACGCGGCCCGGGATGCGCAGTTCCCTGGCTACGGGGGGTCGTCGTCCGAGCACGGATTGGGGCAGTTTTCCATGACACCTACGCTCGTCCCGTACCACCCCGCGCGTGACTGGGCCGAGATCCAGGAACGGATGCTCGTCCCGCTCTACGAGGCGGTGTACGACCGCCTCGGCGTGGGCGCCGGGACCCGGGTCCTCGGCCTGCGCTGTGGCTCCGGCCTGGCGCTCCTCATGGCGGCGGCGCGGGGCGCCCGGGTGGCCGGCGCGGACCGGGACCACGCGCGCGTGGAGCTGGCGAGGGAGCGGCTCCCCGGGGACGTGACGGTCACGGACGAGCCCCCCGCGGGGGACGCGTACGACGTGATCACGGCCTTCCACACGACGGACGCGCTGCTGCCGGAGCTGGCGGCGCTCACCCGTACGGCCCAATCGGGCGCGACGGTCGTGCTCGCCGGCTGGGGGCCGGCGGAGCGGTGTTCCACCGAGGCGGTGCTGCGGGTCGCGGCCCGGCTCGCGGACCGCAGGCCGGGCCTCCGCACGGACCTGGAGGGGCTGGTCGCGGGGGCGGGGCTGCGGCCGGCCGGCTCGGGGCGGGTGGCCTGTCCCTTCGGGTACGCCGACGCGGGCAGCGCGGTGCGCGGTCTGCTGTCGACGGGCGCGTTCGACGAGGCCGTGCGGGCGACGGAGCTCGCCCAGGTCGAGAAGGAGATCGAGGAGGCGCTCGCCCCGCACACGCGCGCGGACGGCACGGTGTGGATGCCGAACGTCTTCCGGTACGTGGTCGCCCGGGTGCCGTAGCGCCCGCGGGTCCCCGGGCGCCGGAGTTCCGGGCGCCGCCGGCCCCTCCGCCGGTGGGTCGTCCGCCGGTGGCCCTTCCGCCCCTAGTCCGTCCGCCGGTGGCCCGTCCGCCCGCTCAGTCCTCCCGCGGCGCGCGCGTGATGCCCGCCGCGCGGTAGGCGGCGGCCTCTTCCAGGGTCTCGTTCTCCAGGAGCGCGGCGGCCAGCGCGTCCAGCTTGTCGCGGTGCTCGTGGAGCTGCCGTACGGCGCTCTCGTAGCACTCGTCGACGATGCGGCGCATCTCCGCGTCGACGGTGTCGAGGGTGGCGGGGGCCGCCGAGAGCCCGTACGCCTGCTGGGAGTCGCCGGGGATGGCGGTGAGGCGTCCGACGAGCTCGCTCATGCCCCAGCGTCCCGCCATGCCCCGGGCGATGCCGGTGACCTGTTCCAGGTCGCTCTCGGCGCCGGTGGTGACCACGCCGAAGACGACCTGCTCGGCGGCCATGCCGCCGAGGGCGCCGATGATCCGGCCGCGCAGGTACTCCTCGGTGTAGGCGTACCGGTCGGCGTCGGGGGTGGAGAGCGTGACGCCGAGCGCGCGGCCGCGGGGGACGATGGTGATCTTGCGGACCGGGTCGGCACCGGGCTGGAGCATGCCGAGGAGGGCGTGGCCGCTCTCGTGGTAGGCGGTCCTGCGGCGCTCCTCCGCGGGCATCACCAGCGGCCGTTCCGCGCCGAGCTGGACCTTCTCCAGGGCGTCGGAGAGGTCCGACTGGGTGACGGCCCGCTGGTCGCGCTTCACGGCGAGGAGGGCCGCCTCGTTGGCGAGGTTGGCGAGCTCGGCGCCGGTCATGCCGGGGGTGGTGCGGGCGACGTGCTCCAGGTCGACGTCCTTGGCGAGCGGGATCTCCCGGGTGTGGATCCTGAGGATGGCCTCGCGGCCGCCCCGGTCGGGCGGGTTGACGTGGACGATCCGGTCGAAGCGGCCGGGGCGGGTGAGGGCCGGGTCGAGGACGTCGGCGCGGTTGGTGGCGGCGAGGACGATGACGCCCTCGGAGCCGGTGAAGCCGTCCATCTCGGTGAGGATCTGGTTGAGGGTCTGCTCGCGCTCGTCGTGGCCGCCCATCCCGGAGCCGCCGCCGCGGGCCCGGCCGATGGTGTCGATCTCGTCGATGAAGATGATCGCGGGGGCGACCTTGCGGGCCTCGGCGAACAGCTCGCGGACCCGGGAGGCGCCGACGCCCACGATCATCTCGATGAACTCGGACGCGGAGGCGGAGAAGAACGGCACGCCGGCCTCCCCCGCCACGGCGCGGGCGAGGAGGGTCTTGCCGGTGCCGGGCGGGCCCGCGAGGAGCACGCCCCGCGGCATCTTGGCGCCCATCTCGCGGTAGGCCTGCGGGTTCTTGAGGAAGTCGACGACGTCGTTGAGTTCCCCCTCGACCTCGTCGATGCCGGCGACGTCGGCGAAGGTCGTGCGCTTGTCCCCGGCCTCCAGCTCGACGGGTTTGGGCGGGGCCTTGCGGCCCAGCATGCCGCCGGCGCCGCCCATGCCGGAGCTCATCCGGCGGGCGATGAAGATCCACAGCACGACGAGCAGCAGCATCGGCGCGAGCGAGATGAGGAGGTTGGCGAGGAAGCTGCGCTCCTGGACGACCGGCTCCGCGGTGACGGTGACGCCCTTCGAGGTGAGCTCGCCCCAGAGGTTGTCGTCGGCGAACGCGGGCCGCTGGGTGACGAACTTGCTGTAGTCGCCCTTGTCGCCGTTGGGCAGGGGCTGCTTGTTCTTCAGCTCCCCCTGGATCGCGTCGCCCTTGGAGTAGATCTTGGTGACGTTGCCGGAGGTCACCTGCTTGCTGAACTCGGTGTACGAGATCGTCGGCTCGTCGCCCCGGTTGAAGAACGACAGCACGAGGTTGGCGATCAGGTAGACGACCAGGGCGGTGAGGATGAGGCCTCCCCAGCCGCCGGGCATCTTCCGCTTCGCCGGGGGTGGCGGCGGGGCCCCTTCCGAGCGCCAGGGCTGGTCGGTCCGGTCGCGCGGGGGTACGGGGTTGGCCACGTGGCTCTCCTCGGGGCGGCAGTGGCCCCAGTATCGAAGAGCGGGACGAACGCGGCATCGCGGGCGGTCCGCGGGGATGAACGCGGGCGGTCCGCAGGGATGAAAAGGGGCCCG
The DNA here is from genome assembly GCF_001905825.1 of Streptomyces sp. CB02009. Taxonomy (GTDB): domain Bacteria; phylum Actinomycetota; class Actinomycetes; order Streptomycetales; family Streptomycetaceae; genus Streptomyces. The sequence goes on along the minus strand of NZ_LIVV01000006.1, from coordinate 560,416 downwards.
GGGCGGTTTCGCACCGCCCCGGGCCCCTCACGCCGCCACCGGGCACGCGGCCCGGCCGGCTCGTCAGCTCATGAACTTCTTGAACTCGTCCGGCAGCTCGAAGTCCTTCGGGGTCTGCCCCGGCGCGGGCAGACCGAAGGCGCCGCCCTGCTGCGCCTGGTCGCGGCGCTCGGCGGCGGCCTGCTCCTCGGCCTTCCGCTTCATCGGGTTGCCGCTCTTGCGCTTGCCCTTGGCCTGCTTGACCTGCTTCTTCTGCCGGCCGGGGCCGCCGCCCATGCCCGGCATGCCCGGCATGCCGGGAAGGCCGCCGCCCTGGGCCATGCGGGACATCATCTTGCGGGCCTCGAAGAACCGCTCGACGAGACCCTTGACCGCGCTGACCTCGACGCCGGAACCCTTGGCGATACGGGCGCGGCGCGAGCCGTTGATGATGGTCGGGTCGTGGCGCTCGCCCGGGGTCATCGACTTGATGATGGCGGCCGTGCGGTCGACGTCCTTCTCGTCGATGTTGGCGATCTGCTCCTTCATCTGGCCCATGCCAGGGAGCATGCCGAGGAGCTTCGAGATGGAGCCCATCTTGCGGACCTGCTCCATCTGCGCCAGGAAGTCGTCGAGCGTGAACTCCTGGCCCTTCTTCGACGCGAGCTTCGAGGCCATCTTGGCGGCCTCTTCCTCGTCGAAGGTCTGCTGCGCCTTCTCGATGAGGGAGAGCATGTCGCCCATGCCGAGGATGCGGGACGCCATGCGGTCCGGGTGGAACGCGTCGAACTCGTCCAGCTTCTCGCCGTTGGAGGCGAACATGATCTGCTTGCCGGTGACGTGCGCGATGGAGAGCGCGGCACCGCCGCGGGCGTCGCCGTCGAGCTTGGAGAGCACGACGCCGTCGAAGCCGACGCCGTCCCGGAAGGCCTCGGCGGTGTTGACCGCGTCCTGACCGATCATGGCGTCGACGACGAAGAGGACCTCGTCGGGGCTGACGGCGTCGCGGATGTCCGCGGCCTGCTGCATCAGCTCCTGGTCGATGCCGAGGCGGCCGGCGGTGTCGACGATGACGACGTCGTACATCTTGGTGCGCGCGAACTCGATCGAGTCCTTCGCGACCTGGACCGGGTCGCCGACGCCGTTGCCCGGCTGCGGGCCGTAGAAGGCCACGCCCGCGCGCTCGGCGACGACGCCGAGCTGGGTGACGGCGTTGGGGCGCTGGAGGTCGCAGGCGACGAGCAGCGGGGAGTGGCCCTGGCCCTTGAGCCAGAGGCCGAGCTTTCCGGCGAGGGTGGTCTTACCGGCACCCTGGAGACCGGCGAGCATGATCACGGTGGGCGCGGTCTTGGCGAACCGCAGGCGCCGGGTCTCGCCGCCGAGGATGCCGATGAGCTCCTCGTTGACGATCTTGATGACCTGCTGGGCCGGGTTCAGGGCCTGCGAGACCTCGATGCCGAGGGCGCGCTCCTTGATCTGCTTGATGAAGGACCGGACGACCGGCAGGGCGACATCCGCTTCGAGCAGCGCGATACGGATCTCGCGCGCGGTGGCGTCGATGTCCGCCTCGGACAGACGGCCCTTGCCGCGGAGGTTCTTGAAGGTCGCTGCAAGGCGGTCGGAGAGGGTATCGAACACGGCGGTCGCGGATCCTCAGGTGTCGGGGGCGGTCGGACTGCCCTCCAGGGTATCGGGCCGCTCGAAGTGTGTGCCCCCGCCCGCCGGATCCGGCGGGCGGGGGCGGTGCGGACCGGGGTCAGCGGAGCGCCGACTCCAGTGCCCGCGCCAGGTCGATCGCCTCCTCGTCGGGCAGCAGGGAGCCGTCGGGCCGGGTGACGTACAGGGTGTCGACGGCGTTGGCGCCGAGCGTCGACACGTGTGCGCTGCGGACCCGTACCGCCGCGCCCTCCAGGGCCCGGCCGATGCGGTGGAGCAGGCCGGGCGCGTCCTGGGCGCGGACCTCGATGACGGTGGCGAGGCGGGAGTCCGCGGCGGCGACGGTGACGCGGGGCGGCGGGGCGGTGAGGCCGCGCCGCCGGGGGTAGGCGGCCTCGCGCTCGGCCAGCCGGGCGGGGATGTCGAGGGAGCCGTCGAGGGCGCGGACGAGGTCGGCGCGGAGCCGGGCGGCCTCGGGCAGGGAGCCGTACTCGGCGGCGACCCGCCAGTCGAGGACGAGGACGGGTCCCGAGCCGGCGCCGAGGTCGAGCGGGAGCTCGACGGCGCGGAGATCGGCGGCGCGGACGGTGAGCCGGTGCAGGGCGAGGACGCCGGCCACGGCGGGGAGCACGCCCGGCTGGTCGGGCAGGGCGATGACGAGTTCGACGCCGACCGGTTCGGGTTCCTCGGGTTCCGCGACGACCGGTTCGGTGTGGAGGGCGAGGACGGGTTCACCGGTGCGCAGGGCCTCGACGGCGAGCCGTTCCTGTTCGGCGGAGGGGGCGGCGGCCTCGGGGTCCGGCGGGGCCTCCCCCGCCAGGACGCCGGCGACCCGTTTGACCAGGTCGGCGACGAGTGAGGCGCGCCAGGCGGACCAGGCGGCGGGTCCGGTGGCGAGGGCGTCGGCCTCGGTGAGGGCGTGCAGGAGCTCCAGGGTGCCCACGCTGCCGACGGCGGTGGCGACGGCGCGGACGGTGGCGGGGTCGTCGAGGTCGCGGCGGGTCGCGGTCTCGACGAGGAGCAGGTGGTGGCGGACGGCGGTGGCGAGGGTGGCCACGTCGGTGCGGTCGAAGCCGATCCGGGTGGCGAGGTCGCGGGCGATGGTCTCGCCGGCGACGGAGTGGTCGCCGGGCCAGCCCTTGCCGATGTCGTGGAGGAGGGCGGCGACGAGGAGGAGGTCGGGGCGGCCGACACGGCGGGTGAGCGAGGCGGCGCGGACGGCGGTCTCGACGAGGTGGCGGTCGACGGTCCAGGTGTGGACGGGGTTGCGCTGGGGGCGGCAGCGGACGCGTTCCCAGTCGGGGAGGAGCCGGGTGATGATCCCCTCGGCTTCGAGGGCCTCCCAGACGGGGACGGTGGCCTCGCCCGCGCCGAGCAGGGTGACGAGTTCCTCGCGGGCCTCGGCGGGCCAGGGCACGGGCAGCGGGGTGGCGGTGGCGGCGAGGCGGCGCACCGCGTGCAGGGAGATCGGCAGGGCGGACTGGGCGGCCGCGGCGGCGGCCCGCAGCGGCAGGACGGGGTCGCGTTCGGGCCGGGCGGAGAGGGCGAGGACGACCTCGCCGTCCATCTCGACGACGCCTTCGGCGAGCGGGGTGCGCTCGACGGGCGGTTTCCCGGTGGCGGTCCGGCCCGCGCCGCCCCGGCCGCCGAGGAGGGCGCGGAGGCGCGGCCGGGCGGAGCGGGCCTTGAGGACGCGGTTGACCTCGCGCCAGGTGACGTCCGTGGCGTACGAGATGGTCCGGGCGGCCTCGTACACCTCGCGGAGCAGCGTGTCGGCGTCGAGGAGGCCGAGTTCGGCGGCGACGGCGTCCTGTTCCTGGAGGGCGAGCCGGTCGGTGGCGCGGCCGGTGGTGAGGTGGAGGGCGTCGCGGGCGTCGAGGAGGCGGCGGCGGGCGCCGTCGAGGCCTTCGCGGGGGGCGTCGGCGAGCCAGGAGGCGGCGACGGCGCGCAGGGCCTGGGCGTCGCGGAGGCCGCCCCTGGCCTCCTTGAGGTCGGGTTCGAGGAGGAACTGCAGCTCGCCCATGCGTTCGGCGCGTTCGCGGCAGAGCGCGTGGAGTTCGGGGAGGCGCTTGGGGGCCTGGTTGCGCCAGTCGGCGAGGACGGTGGTGCGCAGGGCGGCGACGAGCCCGTGGTCGCCGGCGACGGGCCGGGCGTCGAGGAGGCCGAGGTGGACCTTGAGGTCCTCGGCGGCGGTGGCGCGGGCCTCGGCCGCGGTGCGGACGGAGTGGTCGAGGGCGAGCCCGAGGTCCCACACGGGGTACCAGAGGCGGTCGGCGAGGGCGGCGATCGCGGCCTTGTCGGCGCTCCCGTCGTGGAGCAGCAGGAGGTCGAGGTCGCTGCGCGGGGAGAGCTCGGCCCGGCCGTAGCCGCCGACGGCGACCAGGGCGACCCCGCGGGGCGGTGCGGCGGCCGCGAAGAGCGCGGCCAGCCAGTCGTCGGTGAGCCGGGCGAGGGCGGCACGGCGCGGCGGCCCGGACCGCTCCTTCTCGTGGAGGAGGAGCAGCCGGGCCGCCGCGTAACCGCCGGGTCCCGAATCTTCGGTCTCTTCGCTGACTTCGAGGCTCGTCACCCGGCGGCTCCTTCGTTGCTTACGGTGCGTCCGGACCGCTGCTTACAGGGCGTCCGGGCCGCGCTCGCCCGTGCGGACGCGTACGGCGGTCTCGACCGGCACGCTCCACACCTTGCCGTCTCCGATCTTGCCGGTTCGGGCGGCCTTCACGACGACGTCGATGAGCTGTTCGGCGTCCTCGTCCTCGACGAGGACCTCGATGCGGATCTTGGGGACCAGGTCGACCGTGTACTCGGCGCCCCGGTAGACCTCGGTGTGGCCGCGCTGGCGGCCGTAGCCGCTGGCCTCGGTGACGGTGAGGCCGTGGACGCCGAACGCCTGGAGGGCCTCCTTGATCTCGTCGAGCCGGTGCGGCTTCACGACCGCGGTGATGAGCTTCATGCGTCCACCTTCTTGTTCTCCGTGACGGCCGGGGCGGGGGCGGCGGTGGAGCGCGAGGACGCGCCGCCGCCGGCTCCGCTGAAGTCGTACGCGGTCTCGGCGTGCTCGACCTGGTCGATGCCGGAGACCTCGTCGTCCTCGCTGACCCGCATGCCCATCGTCTTGTCGATGAGGAGCGCGAGGATCGCGGAGGCGATCAGAGAGTAGGCGAGGACGGCGACGACGCCGACGGCCTGCTTGCCGAGCTGGTCGAGGCCGCCGCCGTAGAAGAGGCCCTTGGCGTCGGACTGGACGCCGCCGGTGGCGAAGAGGCCGACGAGGAGGGAGCCGAGGACACCGCCGACGAGGTGGACGCCGATGACGTCGAGGGAGTCGTCGTAGCCGAAGCGGTACTTGAGGCCGACGGCCATGGCGCAGAGCAGACCGGCGATGGCGCCGATGGCGATCGCGCCGAGCGGGCTGACGGCGCCGCCGGACGGGGTGATGGCGACGAGGCCCGCGACCGCGCCGGAGGCGGCGCCCAGGGTGGTGAAGGAGCCGTGGCGGATCTTCTCGTACGCGAGCCAGGCGAGCATGGCGGCGGCGGTGGCGACCTGGGTGTTGACGAACATCACCGCGCCGACGCCGTCGTCGTTGCCGAGCCAGGAGCCGGCGTTGAAGCCGAACCAGCCGAACCAGAGGAGGCCGGCGCCGAGCATCACCAGGGGGAGGCTGTGCGGGCGCATCGGGTCCTTCTTGAAGCCGACGCGCTTGCCGATGACGAGGATCACGCCGAGGGCCGCGGCACCGGCGTTGATGTGGACCGCCGTACCGCCGGCGAAGTCGATGACGCCCATCTCGAAGAGCCAGCCGCCGGCGCCCCAGACCCAGTGGGCGACGGGGAAGTAGACGACGGTGACCCAGAGGGTGATGAAGAGGGCCCAGGCGGTGAACTTGACGCGGTCGGCGAGGGCGCCGCTGATCAGGGCCGGGGTGAGGATGGCGAACATCAGCTGGAAGACGGCGAAGACGTACACCGGGATGGTGTAGCCGTCCCAGAGCTCGGTGACGCCGATGCCGCTGAGGCCGACGTAGTCGGAGGACCAGCCGATGATCGAGCCCGAGTCGGTGCCGAAGGCGAGGCTGAAGCCGAAGAGCACCCACAGGATCGTGACGATCCCGAGGCTGATGAAGCTCATCATCAGCATGTTGAGGGTGGACTTGACGCGGACCATGCCTCCGTAGAAGAAGGCGAGTGCCGGGGTCATCAGCATGACCAGGGCGGAGCAGATGAGCATGAACCCGGTGTTGGCGGCGGACAGCTCGGGGGCGTCTGCTGCCAGGGTCGTGATGGCTGGTGCCATCGGCGTCTCCTCGTCGTCGAATGCGGCCTGTGCGGGGGCGGGGCCGGCGGGCGGCTGCGGCCGTGAGGGGTGGCCGGTTATGGGCCAGAGATTCGCGCAGGGCGGTTTCCGCCGATGCCGCTCGATGTTTCGGAGCGGTGACGAAGGGGTGGGGCGTGTTACGCGACCGTGAACGGCCGCATCACAGCGAGGTAACGTCCGTATCCTCCGCACGGGGGAAACGGGCCGGGAGGGGCGTGCGACGCACCCGGAAACGACCGCGACCGGCAGCCCTCGGCGCACGCGGACCGGCCCCGCGACCCGGGCGACCCCCGGCACACGCGGACCGGCCGCGACCGGCGACCCCCTGCACACGCGGACCGGCCGCGCCTGGCGTCCGTGTGACCTTGCGGCGGGGGAGCCGAGTCGGGCAGTACGGGACGTCCGGCGCGGCCGGGGTACGGGTGGCGCCGGGGCGCCGGGTGGGTCAGACCGCTTCGGCGGCCTCGGGGAGCAGCTGGGTGAGCCGGTCGGTGAGGTGGACGACCTCGGCGACGTCGCTGTAGTTGCGGGCGGCGTGGTCGACGGTCTTGCGGAGTCGGGTGTTGACCCGCTCGGAGCGGATGCTGCGGGCGACTCCGAGGGCCTTCTCGGCGAGGACGACGGACTGCTCCGGCTCGCGCTTGAGGAGGTGGACGGTGGCCATGCCGATGAGGTTCAGCGCGTACGACCGCTGGTGGTCGGGGTCCTTCTCGAAGAGTTCGACGGCCCGCTCCATGACGGGCTCGGCGAGCGAGGCGTACGTCGGGGAGCGTCCGGCGACGTAGGCGAGGTCGCGGTAGGAGTGGGAGTTCTCGCCGTTGAGTTCGGCCTCGGAGAAGAAGCCGATCCAGTCGGGCTCGGGCTCGCCGTCGAGGCCGACGTCGGCGAAGGTGTCCTCGGCCATCCGGACGGCCCGCTTGCACTTGGAGGGCTGCCCCATGTTGGCGTAGGCGCGGGCCTCCATCGCATACAGCATGGCCTGGGTGCGGGCGGTGGCGCAGTCCCGACTGCCGTACTGGGCGAGGTGGATGAGTTCGAGGGCGTCGTCGGGCCGGCCCAGGTGGATCATCTGGCGGCTCATCGAGGACAGGATGTACGAGCCGAGGGGCTTGTCGCCGGCTTCCTTCGCGGCGTGCAGGGCGAGCACGAAGTACTTCTGGGCGGTGGGCTGGAGGCCCACGTCGTAGCTCATCCAGCCGGCGAGTTCGGCGAGTTCGGCGGCGCAGGTGAAGAGGCGCTTGGCGGTGGCGGCCGGCTGGGGCTCCTGGAGGAGGTCGGTGACCTCGTGGAGCTGGCCGACGACGGCCTTGCGGCGCAGCCCCCCGCCGCACTGGGCGTCCCACTTGCGGAACATGGCGGTGGTGGATTCGAGGAGGTCGAGTTCGATCTCGGAGAGCCGGTTGGGGCGGCGGGCGTCGGCGAGCGGGTCGGGGCGCTCGAGGTCGCCCGCGGGGGTGGGGACGAGCCAGCGCTGCATCGGTTCGATGAGGGCGGGTCCCGCGGCGAGCGACAGGGAGGAGCCCAGGAAGCCGCGGCGGGCGAGCATGAGGTCGCTGCGGGAGAACTCGCCGAGCAGGGCGACCGTCTGCGGTCCGGCCCAGGGCAGGTCGACGCCGGAGACGGAGGGCGACTGGTGGGCGGTGCGCAGGCCGAGGTCCTCGATGGCGACGACGGAGCCGAAGCGCTCGGAGAACAGCTCGGAGAGGATCCGCGGGATGGGCTCGCGCGGCTGCTCGCCGTCGAGCCAGCGGCGCACGCGCGAGGTGTCGGTGGAGATGTGGTGCGCGCCCATCTGGCGCGCCCGGCGGTTCACCTGGCGCGCGAGTTCGCCCTTGGACCAGCCGCTGCGCACGAACCACGAGCCCAACTGCTCGTTCGGGCGTTTGCCGGCAGTCGTACCGTCTGCGCCGTTGCCGCCCACAGGAACGCCCCCCATCCACCTGATTGTCTGTCATCCGAACCCCTACCAGAATGCCGCGTCTCGCGGCACCCGTCCGGCGTTCGCACTCCTTCGAACTGGAAACCGGGTTGCCTCCGGCATACCCGCGTGCGCAAGCGACCCCAGTGGTTCGAGTACCGAAAGTAATCCTACGATCACCCGCCCACGAGGGCGATTCAAGAAACGCCACCATTCGCCACCCCTTCGAATGAACTCGCCGCCCGTGGAACGCGATTCACTTGACATGCGACGAACCGGAGTCGGCGGACGGATGCGCGGAGAGGCGCGCGCACCGGCCCGCACCACCCCGCACACGACCGCGCGCCACCCTCGGCGACGGAACGTGACGAAGGGTGATGACGTTGCTCCGGGTCGTAACCACCGGCGCGCTCGACCCGTTGGAGGGGACATGGGTTTCACGATCGGCGGCATTCGTGAGATGCGGTCCGGCGCACGCCGCCGCGTTCGCACCACGGAGTGCACAGCGGTGGCCGAGTACACAGGACTGTGGGGCTGGGCCGTGGTGCCCGGAGCGCGGGCCGTCTCCGGCCAGTGCTCCTGCGGGGATCCGGCCTGTACGGCCCCGGGCGCGCATCCCCTCTCCTTCGCCGAACCGGTCCCGGCCGGCGCCGGTCTCGACGTCGCGACCAAGGCGTGGTCGGAGTACCCCGGAGCGGCGCTGCTGCTCCCGGTGGGCCGGGCCTTCGACGTGATCGAGGTCGCCGAGGCCGCGGGCCGCCGGGCGCTCGTCCGGCTCGAGCGCATGGGGCTGCCGCTGGGCCCGGTGTGCGCGACGCCGACCGGCCGGGCGCGGTTCTTCGTGGCCCCCGGAGCGGCCGCGGAGCTCCCGCAGCTGCTCTACCGGATGGGCTGGGACGACGCCGATCTGGATCTGCACTGCCTGGGGCCCGGCGCCCATGTCACCGCTCCCCCGTCGGACCTGGGCGGGCTCGGTCCGGTGCGCTGGCTGCGGCCCCCGACGCTGGACACGGCGGGCGCGCCGCCGCAGGCGCGGCTGCTGCTCGGCACGCTGGCGTACATCTGCCACCGCACCCACTTCTGAGCCCCGGCACACCCGCCTCCGAGCCCCGGTACGCGGAAGGGCCCTCGCCACCCGGCGAGGGCCCTTCCGCGTACCGTACGAGGCGTCAGTCGCCGATCAGGGCGTCAACGAAGGCGCCCGGCTCGAAGGGCGCCAGGTCGTCCGGGCCCTCGCCCAGGCCGATCAGCTTGACCGGGACGCCCAGCTCGCGCTGGACGGCCACCACGATGCCGCCCTTGGCGGTGCCGTCGAGCTTGGTGAGCACGATGCCGGTGATGTCGACCACCTCGGCGAAGACACGGGCCTGGATCAGGCCGTTCTGCCCGGTGGTGGCGTCGAGGACGAGCAGGACCTCGTCGAGCGGGCCGTGCTTCTCGACGACGCGCTTGACCTTGCCGAGCTCGTCCATGAGGCCGGTCTTGGTGTGGAGGCGGCCGGCGGTGTCGATGAGGACCACGTCGGCGCCCTCCGCGATGCCCTCCTTGACCGCGTCGAAGGCGATCGACGCCGGGTCGCCGCCCTCCGGGCCGCGGACGGTCCGGGCGCCGACGCGCTCGCCCCAGGTCTGGAGCTGGTCGGCGGCGGCGGCACGGAAGGTGTCGGCCGCGCCGAGGACGACGGACTTGCCGTCGGCGACGAGGACACGGGCCAGCTTGCCGGTGGTCGTGGTCTTCCCGGTGCCGTTGACGCCGACGACCATGACCACGCCGGGCACGTCCGTGGGGCTCTCGGTGTGCACCGTGCGGTCCAGGTCGGGGCCGAGCAGGGTGACGAGCTCCTCGCGGAGGAGCGCGCGCAGCTCCTCGGGGGTGCGGGTGCCGAGCACCCGGACCCGCTCGCGCAGCCGCTCGACGAGCTCCTGGGTGGGAGCGACGCCGACATCGGCGGTGAGAAGGGTCTCCTCGATCTCCTCCCAGGTGTCCTCGTCGAGGTGCTCGCGGGACAGGAGCGTGAGCAGCCCCTTGCCGAGCGAGTTCTGCGAGCGGGCGAGCCGGGCCCGGAGCCGTACGAGACGGCCGGCGGTGGGCTCCGGGACCTCGATCTCGGGAGCCGCGGGCTCGGCGACGACGGGGTCCTCGACGGCGGCGGGCGTCTCGACGGCCTGCTCGGCGGGGAGTTCGACCTCCTCGACCGTGCGGCGTGGTTCCTCCCGCGGCGTCTCCGCCTCCTCGCCGACATGCGGTTCGGCGGGCGGAGCGGTGATGGTCGGCGTGGTGGACGGCGGCTCGGCCGGCGGCAGCTGCTTCTTCTTGCGACCGCTGATCACGAGCCCGCTCGTCACGGCGACCGCGACGACCAGAGCGATGACTACAGCAAGGATGAGTTCCATAACCCGACCAGTATGGCGCGACCTCGCCCGCGCCCCCTCGTTCTCGCGGCGGGGGCGTGCCCGTCCGGGCCGGACGGGTCCGCCGTTCGGCGGCACACCGGCGGGAGGCCCCTCGGGGGCGGGGCGGCCCTGAGGGCGGGGCGGCCCGCCGAGTGGGGCGGCCCTTCTGCGTACGGACGCACCCTTTGCTCGATAGGGCGCGTATGTACGATGTTCGGACCCCCACACCTTCGTACGGAGTACCCCCATGCCCCACGACGCCTCCGAAGCCGCAGGCGCGACGCACGACGGCGCGATGGAGACCCGCGGTCTCGAACCCGTCCCCGACGCCGAGCGGACCGGCCGGGTCCGCGAGCTCTTCCCGACCTGGGTCGCGGCCAACATCAGTGTGCTGCTGCTCACGATGGGCGCCGGCCTGATCGTCTTCAACGGCCTGAACTTCTGGCAGGTCCTGGCCGTGGCGGTCGCCGCGCCGGTCCTCTCGTACGGGATCGTCGGCCTGATATCGATCGCGGGCAAGCGGGGCGGCGCGCCCGGGATGGCGCTGTCGCGCGCGGTGTTCGGCCAGCGCGGGAACCTCTTTCCCGGTGCGCTGATCTGGGTGGCCCGGTGGGGCTGGGAGACCATCAACGCCGTCACCGGCGCCTACGCGGTGCTGACCGTGCTCGACCTGCTCTTCGACGTGAAGTCGAACACGTTCCTCATCGTCGTGACGCTGCTCCTCTTCGTCACCTGCACCTTCCTCGTCTCGGGGCTGGGGATCAACGCCCTGCGGGTGTGCAGCAAGTGGTCCACCTACGTCTTCGGCGCCTTCTCGGTGCTCGTCCTGGTCTATCTGGTGGCGAACACCGACTGGTCCGCCGTCTTCGACAAGCCGGCCGGTTCGACGGCGATGATGGTCGCGGGCATCGGCACCATCGCGGCCGGCGGCATCAGCTGGGTCCCCTCGGGCCCCGACTTCACCCGCTACCTGCCCCGTACGGCCTCGTCGAGGGCGATGGTCGGCTCCACCGTCGGCGGCGCCGGGATCGTCGTGCTGCCGATGGTCCTGATGGGCGCGGTCATGGCGGTGTCGACGCCGGACCTGGCCTCGGCGCAGGACCCGGTCTCCTTCATCGGCGAGCTGCTGCCGATGTGGATCTCGGTGCCCTACCTGGTGATCGCCCTGCTCGGGATGCTGCTGATCAACTCGATGTCGATGTACTCGGCCGGGTTCACCGCGCAGACCCTGGGCATCAAGGTCTCGCGCGCGGCGGCGGTCAGCGTCAACGCGCTGATCAGCCTGGTCTTCGGCTTCCTGCTCATGGTGGTGGCGACCAGCTTCATCGGCTCGTTCATCTCCTTCCTGACCCTGCTCGCGGTGGCGTTCTCGGCCTGGATCGGCGTCTTCGGCGTGGACATGCTGCGGCGGCGGTCGTACGACGCGGTGGCGCTCATGGACACGACCCGGACCAGCGCGTACTGGTACCGGGGCGGTTTCGCCTGGCAGGCGATGACGGCCTGGGCGGTCGCGCTCGTCGCGGGGCTCCTCTTCACCAGGGTCGACTGGTTCTCCGGCCCGCTCGCCTCCTCCTGGATCGGCGAGAACGGCCTCGGCTGGGCGGCGACCATCGTGGTGGCGGGCGTCCTGTACGCCGTCCTGCCGCGCACACCGGCCCAGGAGCCGGTCGAGCCCGCGGAGTCCGCCGGGACCCGCGAGACCGTTTCCATCTGACGCTACGTCAGATAACGTCCCCCTTCGCCGGTATCCCACCAGCGGAGGGGGACTTCCCATGCCGTTCAGCGTCGTCCGGTTCAACCTCGTCGATCCCCGCGCGACCCCCGAGTCCCTCTCCGCCCGCTACCGGGCCGCCGTCGAGATGGCCGCGTACGCCGACGCGCACGGCGTCGACACCGTGCAGACCGAGGAGCACCACGGGGTCGACAACAACTGGCTGCCGTCCCCCTTCGCCTTCGCCGGGGCGGTCTTCGGCGCGACGCGGCGGATCGCGGTGACGGTCTCCGCGATCATCGGGCCGCTGCACGACCCGCTGCGGCTCGCCGAGGACATCGCCGTCCTCGACCTGCTGAGCGGCGGACGCCTGGTGACGGTGGCGGGGATCGGCTACCGCCCGGAGGAGTACGAGGAGCGCGGGGTCGACTGGGGGCGGCGCGGGAAGCTCCAGGACCTGCTCCTGGAGACCCTGCTCACGGCCTGGAGCGGGGAGCCCTTCACGTATCAGGGCCGTACGGTACGGGTCACCCCGCGGCCCTTCACCCAGCCGCATCCGATGCTGCTGGTCGGGGGCTCGTCGCGGGCGGCGGCGCGGCGGGCCGCCCGCCTCGGACTGCCGTTCTTCCCGAGCGCGCACCTGCCGGAGATCGAGGCGTACTACCGGGAGCGGTGCGCGGAGTACGGCACGGAGGGCTGGACCATGATGCCGGCCGAGGTGACGCCGCTGCTGCACCTGTCGGAGGACCCGGACCGGACCTGGGCGGAGTACGGGGAGCACTTCCTGCACGAGGCGCGGATGTACGCCTCCTGGCAGTCGAAGGACATCCGCTCGGCGGTGCGGTCGGCGGCCACGACGGTGGCGGAGCTGCGCGCGGAGGGGGTCTACCGGGTCGTCACCCCCGAGGAGTGCCTGGCGCTCGGCCTGGAGAGCCTGGTGCTGCATCCGCTGTGCGGCGGGATGCCGGTGGAGGAGGGGTGGCGGAGCCTGCGGCTGTTCTGCGACGCCGTCCTTCCCCGGCTCACGGCCTGAGCGTCTGAGCGTCTGAGCGTCTGAGGACATGACGGCCTGAGGGCTGACGGCCTGAGCGCCCGACGGCCACGGCGTACTGCCCCGGTCCGAGGCGTGAGGCCTCGGGCCGGGGCAGTTCCGTGGGTGAGGAGAGGGACAGCGGGGGGGGGTTAGCCCATCTCCTCCAACGCCTTGCCCTTGGTCTCCTTGACGTACCTGAGCACGAAGGGGATCGAGAGCACGGCGAAGACCGTGTAGATGATGTAGGTGCCGGAGAGGTTCCAGTCCGCGAGGGACGGGAAGCTGGCCGTGATGGCCCAGTTGGCGATCCACTGCGCGGAGGCGGCGACGCCGAGCGCGGCGGCGCGGATCCGGTTGGGGAACATCTCGCCGAGGAAGACCCACACCACCACGCCCCACGAGAGGGCGAAGAAGAGCACGAAGACATGGGCGGCGACGAGCGCCACGACGCCCTGCGTCTCGGGCAGTTTGCCGTCGACGAGGTCGGCGGAGAAGGCCCAGGCCTCGAAGGCGAGGGCGATCGCCATGCCGACGGAGCCGACGAGGGCGAGCGGCTTGCGGCCGACGCGGTCGACCAGGACCATCGCGATCACGGTGCCGATGATGTTGATGATCGACGTGGTGAACGAGTAGAAGAACGAGCTCGACGGGTCGATGCCGACGGACTGCCAGAGGGTCGCGGAGTAGTAGAACGCGACGTTGATGCCGACGAGCTGCTGGAAGACCGAGAGTCCGATGCCGACCCAGACGATCGGCAGCAGCCTGAACCGGGAGCCGGCGACGAGCAGGTCCTTGAAGGTGGACTTGTGCTCGCTGCGCATGGCCCTGTCGATCTCGGCGACACGGTGGTCGAGGTCGACCCCCTTGCCCTCGACCTCGGAGAGGACCTCCTTGGCGCGGTCGATCCGCCCGACGGAGATGAGGAAGCGGGGCGACTCGGGGATGGCGAAGGAGAGCATGCCGTAGAGCACGGCGGGGACGACCATCACGCCGAGCATCCACTGCCAGGCTTCCAGGCCGCCGATCTCGCCGCGCTGGTCGCCGTCGGCGAGCTGGAGGATGCCGTAGTTGACCAGCTGGGAGATGGCGATGCCGATGACGATCGCGGCCTGCTGGAAGGAGCCGAGGCGGCCGCGGTAGGCGGCGGGGGCGACCTCGGCGATGTACGCCGGGCCGATGACGGAGGCCATGCCGATGGCGAAGCCGCCGACGATGCGCCAGAGCGCCAGGTCCCAGAGGGCGAAGGGCAGCGCGGAGCCGACGGCGCTGACGGCGAAGAGCACCGCCGAGATCTGCATGCAGCGGATGCGCCCGATGCGGTCGGCGATCCGGCCCGCGGTGGCGGCGCCGATGGCGCAGCCGATCAGGGCGATGGCGATGACCTGGGCGAGGGTGCCGGAGCCGATGTCGTAGCGGTCGCGGATCGCCTCGACGGCGCCGTTGATGACGGAGCTGTCGTACCCGAAGAGGAATCCGCCCATCGCCGCGGAGGCCGTGATGAAGATGACGTGGCCGAGGTGGTCCGGATGTGCGGTGCGGCCGCCGGAAGGCGGCGGCGTGGGCGCCTGCGCGGTATTGGACACATGGACTCCTCGATGGGGGGCACAAGCCCTTCCAGTGGCGCACAACTTCACGCCGCCCACCACGTGAAGGTAAAAGCAACGTTGCAGAGACTATGCCTTCAAGTTTCGAAGTCAATACCCGATGTCATGTGACTTAATAAGCACTGAAGAGGGCGTTGGGTTCAACACTTGAAGCAATGGTCCATGCCCAGCCTCAGCGCAGCCGCTGGCTGATCACCTTCGAGACGCCGTCGCCCTGCATGGACACCCCGTACAGCGCGTCCGCGACCTCCATGGTCCGCTTCTGGTGCGTGATCACGATCAGCTGAGAGGACTCCTGGAGCTCCCGCATGATCCGGATCAGCCGCTGGAGGTTGGTGTCGTCGAGCGCCGCCTCGACCTCGTCCATCACGTAGAACGGGCTGGGCCTGGCCTTGAAGATCGACACCAGCAGCGCCACGGCCGTCAGCGAGCGCTCGCCGCCGGAGAGCAGCGAGAGCCGCTTGACCTTCTTGCCGGGCGGGCGGGCCTCCACCTCGACGCCGGTGGTCAGCATGTTGTCGGGGTCCGTGAGGACGAGCCGGCCCTCGCCGCCGGGGAAGAGCCTAGAGAAGACGCCCTCGAACTCGCGGGCCGTGTCCCGGTAGGCCTCGGTGAAGACCTGCTCGACCCGCAGGTCGACCTCCTTCACGACCTGAAGCAGGTCCGTCCGGGTCTTCCTCAGGTCCTCCAGCTGCTCGGAGAGGAAGCGGTGCCGCTCCTCCAGGGCCGCGAACTCCTCGAGGGCCAGCGGGTTGACCTTGCCGAGCTGGTGGTACGCCCGTTCGGCGGCCCTGAGCCGCTTCTCCTGCTCCGAACGGATGAAGGGGCGCGCCTCGTCGGCCTCCGGGGAGCCGGCCCCCGCGGAGTCCGCTCCCGGGGAGTCCGCCCCCGCCACGCCCTCGGCCCCCGCCACGCCCTCGGCTCCCGCCACGCCCTCCGCTCCCCCGGCGGTCGGGGACGGCGGCACGGGCTGGTCCGGGCCGTACTCGGCGACCAGCGCGGTCGCCTCCACACCGAACTCCTCCAGGGCCTTCGACTCCAGCTGCTCGATCCGCAGGCGCTTCTCCGCGCCGAGGACCTCGCCCCGGTGCACGGAGTCGGTCAGCTTGTCGAGTTCCGCCTTGAGGTCGCGGCCCCGGTTCCGGGCGGCCGTCAGGCCCTCCTCCCGGTCGGCCCGCGCCGCCTGCGCCACCACCCGCTCCCGCTCGGCGCGGACGAGCGACACCTCGATGTGGGCCAGGAGGCTCCGGGCGCCGGCGGCGACCGCGCCCGCGACCCGCTCCTCGTGGCGCAGCCGGGCGCGCCGTTCCTCGGCACGCGCGCGTGCCTCCCGTTCGGCCCGGGCGGCGCGGTCGAGCGAGTCGGCCCGGCCGGCGAGCCCCTTGACCCGCTCCTCGTGGGTACGGACCTGGAGGCGGGCCTCCATCTCGGTCTGGCGCGCGTTGGATCCGTCGATGGCGAGCCGGTCGCGGGTGCCGGTGTCGGGTTCCTCGTCCCCGCCCTCCCCGAACGCAGCTGCCTCCTGGGCCACGAGGAGCCGTTCGGCGAGCTCCTCCGCCTCGGCGGTCGCCTTCTCCAGGGCCTCCTGGGCGCGGGCGGCGGCGGCCGCGGTCCGCTCGGCCTCGCCCGCCGCTCCCCTGGCCTGGCCAGCGAGCCGGCCGAGCTGCTGGGCGACGGCGGACTTCTCCCGTTCGGCGGTACGGCGAAGGGTGTCGAGTTCCTCGACGAGCGCTGCGGCGGTACGGCGCCGTGCGTCGGCCTCGTCCTTGGCGGCCGCCGACTCCTCGCAGCGTACGGCGAGTTCGTCGAGCTCGGCGGCGGCCTCGTCGACCGAGGCCTGGACCTCCAGGAGGCTGGGCGCGCCCGCGGAGCCGCCCTGGGCGAAGTGGGCCCCGAGCAGGTCGCCCTCCAGGGTGACCGCGGTGGACGCGGGACGGCTCCTGACGAGTTCGGCGGCCTGGTCCAGGTCGTCGACGACGACGATTCCGGCGAGCAGCCGGCGGACGGCTCCCATGAGTTCGTCGGGTCCCCGGACGAGGTCGGCGGCGCTCGGGTGTCCTCCGGCCGCGGGGGCCCCGGTCCCTTCCGGGCGGTCCGGTTCGGGGGCTCCGGTCAGGAGCAGCGACGCGCGGCCCGCGTCCTGCTTGCGGAGCAGGCGGAGGGCTTCGGCGGCGGCGGAGGGGCCGGTGGCGGCGACCGCGTCGGCGGCGGCGCCGAGTGCGGCGGCGACGGGGATCTCGTATCCGGGGGTGACGGTGAGGAGTTCGGCGGCCGGGCCGAGGAGTCCGCTGAGTCCGGCGGTCAGCAGGGCGCCCGTGCCGTCCTTGCGGCGCAGTCCGAGGGCGAGGGTGTCGTGCCGGGCGAGGGTCGCGGCGCGGCGGCGTTCGGCGGTGGCGGAGGCCTCGCGGGCGGCGCCGAGCGCGGCCTCGGCGTCGGCCAGTTCGCGGCGGGCGGCCTCGTACCGTTCGCCGTGCTCGGTGTCCGCGGCGTCGAGGCCGTCGACCTCGGCCTTGAGCAGCTCGTACTCCTCCTGGGCGGCGGCCGCCCGCTCCCCCGCCTCGTCGCGGGCGGCGGCGAGGCGGTCGATCTCGGCCTGGGCGGAGGCGGCGCGCGAGCGGGCCGCGTTGACCTGGCCGTGGAGGCGGGCGAGTCCCTCGCGCCGGTCGGCGAGGGCGCGGGCCAGGTCCTTGAGGCGGCGCTCCTCGGACGCGAGGGCCTGTTCGAGCTCGGAGCGGTGGGCGACGGTGTCCTCGAGGGCGCGCTCGGCCGCCTCCAGGGCGACCTCCAGCTCGGCCTCCTGCTCCCGGACCCGGGCCGCCTCCCGCTCCAGGTCCTCCGGGTCGCGGCCGCGGCGTTCCTCGGCGGGTGCGGCGGTGGCGCTCTTCATCCGCGCGTCGGCCAGGGAGACCGTGCCGCGGACGCGTTCGGCGAGCTGGGAGAGGGCGTACCAGTTCTGCTGGGCGCGTTCGAGCCGGGGTACGAGCGCGCGTGCCTCGGCCTCCAGGGCGGCCTCGCGGGCGACCGCGGTCCGCAGTTCGGCCTCGGTGGCCTCCTTGCGGGCGAGCAGGGCCGCTTCGTCGGCGACCTCGGCGGTGAGGGCCCGCTGGAGGTGGACGAGGTCGTCGGCGAGGAGGCGGAGCCGGGCGTCGCGGAGGTCGGCCTGGATGACGACGGCGCGGCGGGCGACCGCGGCCTGCCGGCCGAGGGGCTTGAGCTGGCGGCGCAGTTCGTCGGTGAGGTCCTGGACGCGCGCGAGGTTGGCCTGCATCGCGTCGAGCTTCCGCAGCGCCTTCTCCTTGCGCTTGCGGTGCTTGAGGACTCCGGCGGCCTCCTCGATGAAGGCGCGGCGGCCCATCGGGTCGGCGTGCAGCACGGAGTCGAGCTGCCCCTGGCCGACGATGACGTGCATCTCTCGGCCGATGCCGGAGTCGGAGAGCAGGTCCTGGAAGTCGAGCAGCCGGCAGGTGTCGCCGTTGATCTGGTACTCGCTGCTGCCGCCGCGGAACATGATGCGGGTGAGCGTGACCTCGGCGTAGTCGATGGGCAGCGCGCCGTCGGAGTTGTCGATGGTGAGGGACACCTCGGCACGGCCGAGCGGGGGGCGCCCGGTCGTGCCGGCGAAGATGACGTCCTCCATCTTGCCGCCGCGCAGCGACTTGGCGCCCTGCTCGCCCATGACCCAGGACAGGGCGTCCACGACGTTGGACTTGCCCGATCCGTTGGGGCCCACGACACAGGTGATTCCCGGTTCGAACCGCAGCGTGGTGGCCGAGGCGAACGACTTGAATCCGCGGAGTGTCAGGGCCTTGAGGTGCACGCCCGGGACTCTACCGGGGCTCGTGCGTTTCACCCGCGAACGCGTAGGGCAGATCCTCGGGTGAGGAGGGGTGGGACGGGAGGGGAACGGCGGGTGAAAGAAAGAAGGGACGCCGAAGCGCCCCTTGCATGTCTGCTCTGCCGGCCTGGATGTGCGGTTGGCTCGACCGGCATGAGTGTCCATGCGGCTGTGCCGACGTGAGTCCGGCGTGAGTGTTTCCCACCTGGCCCCTCGGGGCTGGGGTTGTCAGGTGAGCGCAGGCTCCGCCTGGGGTACGTCGAGGTCGATGCTGTTCAGCAGTGACTCTCCCTGGTGCTGAGCGGCGGCCGCGGCGAGCGAGTCGTTCTCGGACTGGATCCGTACCAGCTCGGATTCCAGGTCCTGGACGCGCTGCTGGAGCCGTCGCATCTCGGCGAGGAGTCGCGGGTCGGAGCCGCCGACGTAACCGAGAAGCGCCTTTGCCATGATGAGTGGTCCTCCACAATGAGTGACCGACCGTAGCGGTTGGGTCGTGAGGGATTTCGCACCCGCGGTGCTCGGCAGTACTGCTTGTCGTGCCGGTTCCACTGCCAAACAGCTAAGGTGCGCGGGGCTTCCAGAGTCTCACCAAAAAGTTTGACGGTCAACACGATCACGCCCCGTCTGAAGGGCCGACCGAGGAGTCCCGGGCCGCTCAGCGGGCGGCGGGGCCTCATGAACTCGGTGCCTCAGGGCGTCGCGATCATCCTTACCCGGCAGCCTTCCATGACGGCCGCTCCTTGGCAACCACCAGGGGGTTTCCCCGTCATCCGACTGTTACCGCGCGTCCTTTCGAGGCCCCTCTCGGTCACCGGAGAGGGTGTCGGAGAGTGATCGTCAGCGGATGGCGAAGCCGTCGTAGCCGCCGCGCGGGGTGGCCCAGATCTCAGTGACGCCGTCCACTCGCCCGGGTGTGTCGGCGGAGTGGAGCCAGGCGAGCAGACGGTGGCAATTCTCACGCGCCCCTTCGGCCACCACCTGCACCCGGCCGTCGTCGAGGTTGAGGGCGAAGCCCACCAGGCCGCCGATCTCCAAAGCGTTTGCCCTGGTGAACCAGCGGAAGCCCACTCCCTGTACCCGGCCGCGCACCCAGGCGGTCATCCGAACGTCGTCGCTCATGCCTGCACGCTAGCGGGCGGATTGCCAGATGAGCACATCGCCCCCGGCCCGCATGGACTACAGTCCCGACCGAACACGCCTCACCCGATCGGACCCGCCCTGTTCGACTGCCGGTCCGCAACGGTACCGACAGCAAAGATCAGCAAAGGCCGCAGGGTCGGCACAGGACCACAGCAGGACCAGCAAGAGGAAGGCAGACCAGATGGGACGCCACCGTCGCGCCGGAGCCGCACCCGCCGCAGAAGACTACGCGGACGGTTCGGACCGCCGTCACCGGGGGACCCGCCGCAAGCGGCGTACTCCCGTGCGCACCGGCCTGCTCGGAGCCTCCGCCGCCGTCGCGGTGGGCGCCATCGCCGTCGCCTCGGGCCTGCTGCCCGGCGGGGACACGTTCACCGTCGGGAGCGCCGGCTCGAGCGAGCGCCCGAGCCAGGCACGGCAGGCGCCGGAGCTGACGACGCAGGGCGGGTCCACCCAGACCCCGACCGCCGACTCGAACGGCGCGCGCACGAGTGCCGGGGCGAGCGCGGGCACGGACAAGGGCAGGACGGCCTCGCCGTCGGCGACCCCGTCCACGAAGCCGACCCCGAAGGCGACGAAGCCGACCCCGTCGAAGGCCCCGGCCAAGGCGCCCACGAAGGCGCCGACCAAGCCGCCGGCCCCGCGGAAGACCACGGCCGCGCCCACCACGAAGGCCCCCGCGCCGAAGCCCGAGCCGAAGCCCGACCCGACGACGGAGGCCCCGGTCGAGACGACCGCGGCCCCTTCCACCGCCGACCGCGGCGAGGCCGCCGAGGCGGAGGTCGTCCGACTGGTCAACGTCGAGCGCGCCAAGGTGGGCTGCTCCCCGGTGACCGCGGACGCCCGGCTCGCGGCACTGGCCGGAGCGTTCAGCGAGGACATGGCGGCCCGCGGCTTCTTCGACCACACGGACCCGGACGGGGCCACCCCGTGGGCGCGCGCCGAGAAGGCGGGCGTCTCGGGCCTCGGCGGCGAGAACATCGCCCGCGGCCAGGCCGACGCGGCCGCCGTCATGGAGTCCTGGATGAACAGCGACGGCCACCGCGCCAACATCCTGAACTGCGACTTCACCACCCTGGGCGTGGGCGTCCACTTCGCCGACGGCGGCCCCTGGTGGACCCAGGACTTCGGTTACTGACCCGCCGGTCCCCGCACCTCCCTCGCGTGAAAGGGCCCGTCACCTTCCCGGTGGCGGGCCCTTTCGCGTACGGCTTCGTGTACCGCGCGGCACGGAGGCTCAGGCGGCGGCCCTGCCCGCCGCGAAGGTGCGGGCCGTCAGGGCGACGCGGCGGCCGAGGTGTTCGGCGGTGGCGATGTCGGCCTTGTGGACGCCCTCGGGACCCAGGTCGGCGTGGGTCTGGCCGGCGGCACCGGAGAAGAAGCCGAGGCGGTTGATGTCGTTCTCGGAGGCCTCGCTGGTGTTCCAGCCGGGCTTGAGGCCGAGGTTGACCCAGTGCATGCCGTGCTGGCCGGCGAGGATCTGGAAGTACTGCAGGGTGTGCAGCTTGTCGCCGCTCTTGGAGCCGGAGTTGGTGAAGCCGGCGGCGAGCTTGTCCAGCCAGGCGTCGGCGAACCAGCGCTTCGAGGAGTCCTCGGCGAACTGGTGGAAGGCGCCCGAGGCCGTGCCCATGTAGGTCGGCGAGCCGAAGACGATGGCGTCGGAGGCGTCGAGCAGCTCCCACTCGGCCTCGGTGATCCCGTCGACCGTGATCAGGTGCACGACGGCGCCCGTGTCGGCGGCACCGTCGCGGACGGCCTCGGCCAGGACCGCGGTGTGGCCGTAGCCGGAGTGGTAGGCGATGGAGACGACGGGGGTGGTCACAAGGGGCTCCTCGAACGAGAACGGGTCGGCGAACAGGCCTGGGAGCAGGTCTGCGAACAGGACTGCGGGGACGCCCAGAAGTAGAGCACTAACTTTTCGACAGCGCAACCCATGGGTTAGCGCACGCCTGGCAGTGAGCGCTGTGCGGGAGTACGGTGGAGGGCATGACTGACGACCTCGCCTACGACGTGTTCGCGCGCGCCTGCCCCTCGCGCGGCACGCTGGAGCACGTGACGGGCCGCTGGGGCAGCCTGACCCTCGGCGCCCTGTACGACGGGACGTTCCGGTTCAACGAACTGCGGCGCCGGGTCGACGGCGTGAGCGAGAAGATGCTGTCCCAGACCCTGCACGCGCTTGAGCGCGACGGACTCGTCCACCGCGAGGCGCAGCAGACGAATCCGCCGCGGGTCGACTACCGGCTCACCCCGCTCGGCCGCGAGATCGCGGAGCGGCTGATCGGCCTGATCGAGCTGGTGGAGGGGCGGATGCCGCAGGTCGAGGCGGCGAGGGAGACCTACGACGCGGAGCGCGCGGCCCCGGTCGGCGCCTGATCCCCGGACACGCGCGCGTCCTCGGGCGCTCGGGTCTTCAGCCGCTCGCGCCTCGAGTCACTCGGGGTCAGCCGCGCGGGCCGTCAGGCACTCGCGCGCGGCGGTCGCTGGCAGCGCGGGCAGAAGTAGCTGGAGCGGTTCATCCACGCGCGGCGCCGCATCGGCGTACCGCAGCGGTGGCAGGGCTCGTCCTCGCGCCCGTAGGCGTCGAGCGAGCGGTCGAAGTAGCCGGATTCGCCGTTGACGTTCACGTACAGGCTGTCGAAGCTGGTGCCGCCGACCGCGAGGGCCTCGTTCATCACGTCCCGGACGTGCCCGAGGAGTTCGGCCGAGCGCGGGCGCGTGAGGCCGGCGGTCGGCCGGTCGTAGTGCAGCCGGGACCGCCAGAGCGCCTCGTCGGCGTAGATGTTGCCGACGCCGCTGATCAGCGACTGGTCGAGCAGCGCCCGCTTGACCGTCGTGCGGCGCAGCCGCAGCGCGCTCTGGAAGGCGGCGTCGTCGAACTCGGGGTCCAGCGGATCGCGGGCGATGTGCCCGATGACGTCCGGCAGCCCGTCGGGGGTCTGGTCGTGGAGCGAGAGCCCGCCGAAGGTGCGCTGGTCGACGAAGCGGAGTTCGGTGCCGACCGTGCCCGCGGCGAGGTCGTCGGCGGACGGCGCGAAGCGGATCCGGATGCGGAGGTGCTTCTCGTCCGCGGCCTCCTCCGGCTGGACGAGCAGCTGCCCGCTCATGCCCAGGTGTCCGAGGACGGAGGTGCCGGTGTCGGCGAGCGGCAGCCAGAGGTACTTGCCGCGGCGGCGCGCGGCCTCGAACCGCTGCCCCTTCAGCCGGGCCGCGAAGTCCTCGCCGCCCGCCGGATGACGCCGTACGGCCCTGGGGTGCAGCACCTCGACCTCGGTCACGGTCCGTCCGGCGACCCAGCGTTCCAGACCCCGCCGTACGACCTCGACCTCGGGCAGCTCGGGCACGGGACTCCTCCGGACGTACGTCGTCGACAGCGGTTCAACCCTACCGGGGGCCGGGCCGTGAGAAGGACGGAAGAAGGCGGGGAGAAGCGGGGCGGAACGCGGGGAAGGAGGGCGGGAGAAGACGAGAACCCCGCCCTGGGGCGGGGTTCTCGGGAAGCGGGGGGGCGGCCGTCAGGCCGACGCCCGGTGGGCGGTAGGAGAGGGGTCGGCGACCTCTCCCGTTCCCGCCTCGGCCGCGGCCTTCGCCGCCGCCGCGCGTTCGTCCGCGGCCGCGCGGATCGCGCGCCACGCGGACTCTGCGGCCTGCTGCTCCGCTTCCTTCTTGCTGCGGCCGGTGCCGGTGCCGTACGAGACACCACCGACGCGGGCGGCAGCAGTGAAGGTCTTCTCGTGGTCCGGACCCTCTTCGGAGACGAGGTACTCCGGAACACCCAGGCCCTCGGCCGCGGTGAGCTCCTGGAGACTGGTCTTCCAGTCCAGGCCGGCACCGAGGTTCGAGGACTTCTCGATCAGCGGGTCGAAGAGCCGGTGCACCAGCTCGGACGCCGCGTCGAGGCCCTGGTCGAGATAGACCGCGCCGATCACCGCTTCAAGGGTGTCGGCGAGGATGGATGCCTTGTCCCGGCCACCCGTGCCCTCTTCGCCCCGGCCGAGCCGGATGAAGGAGCCGAGTTCGAGTTCGCGCCCCACGTCCGCCAGCGCACGCGAGTTGACCACCGCGGCCCGCAGTTTGGCCAGCTGGCCTTCCGGCAGGTCGGGGTGGGTCCGGTACAGCGTGTCCGTGACCACCAGGCCGAGCACGGAGTCCCCGAGGAACTCCAGCCGCTCGTTGGTGGGCAGACCGCCGTTCTCGTACGCGAACGAACGGTGGGTCAGCGCACGCACCAGAAGGGCGGACTCGAGCCGATAGCCGAGCCGCCCTTCCAGAAGCGTGTGGGACGAGGCATGGTCCGTCTTGTCGTCCGTCTTGCGGGACTCAGACATTGCGCCTCTCACCAGCCCAATCAGACCGAGAGGACCTGGCGCTTGTTGTAGGTGCCGCAGCTCGGGCACGCGATGTGCTGCAGCTTCGGCTCCTGGCAACGCTCACACGAAACCAGGGTGGGGACCGCAGCCTTCCACTGCGACCGGCGGTGGCGCGTGTTGCTGCGCGACATCTTCCGCTTCGGAACAGCCACGGCTACTTCTCCTGCTTCTCGGCGGCGCTTCGGACGTCCCCGTCAGAGGCTTTGCCGCTCATGTTGTCCTTCTCATCGGTTCCCAGCGAACCGGCGAGTCCCTGCAGTGCCGCCCAACGAACGTCGACGGCGTCATGGTGGTGGTCCGGGTTCTCGTTCAGGTTGGTTCCGCATTCGGAACACAGGCCTGCACAGTCCTCCCGGCACACCGGCTGCATCGGCAGTGCGAGCACCACCGCATCACGCAGCACGGGTTCGAGGTCGAACATGCCGTCCTCGAGGGGGATCATGTCCTCGTCTGCCTCGGCTTCGTCGTCCGCGGCCGCCTTGGAGCGGCCCCGGTCGTCGGAGTCGGGGTACGAGAACATCTCCTGGAAGTCCACGTCGAGCTCCAGCTCGACGGGCTCCAGACACCTTACGCACTCCCCCTCGGCTGATGCACGGGCGGTGCCTGTGACAAGCACCCCTTCCATGACCGACTCAAGACGGAGATCGATTTCCACCGGAGTGCCCTCGGGCACGCCGATCACTCCTTCGACGCCCAGGTCCCTGGGGGCCTCGATCGATCGCGAGATCCGCTGGAGGGCACCAGGACGCCGCCCCAGCTCGTGTGTGTCGAACACGAGGGGGTTGCGGTGGTCGAGGCGCGTGCTCAGGGTTCTTCCTGCTTTCGAATCGTGCGGTGTCGAGGAGGCTGCCAGACGTGGGCAGCATGGATCGCGGAGATACGCGCGACCGAAGAGCCAGGATACTGGACGCTTCGCTCAGGGCCCAATCCGGGCCTTGGGGCCTTACCGACCGCCCCGCCGGCCCCGCGCTACTGCCCCTGTTCGTAGCGGCGCAGCTGCTCCAGGTCGATCATGCTCGTGTCGAAGAAGCTCGTCTCGTCGAGCGCGGCGCTTTGCTGCTGGTGACCCTGCTGCTGCCCCTGCGGGTGGCCCTGCTGCTGGACGGGCTGCTGGTACGCGTACGGGTCCTGCTGCTGGTAGCCGTACGGGTCGGCGTGCTGCGGCTGCTGGTACGCGTAAGGATCGGGCTGCTGCTGGACCTGCTGGTAGCCGGCGTACGGGTCGGGCTGCTGCACCTGCTGGTACGCCGCGTACGGGTCGGGCTCGGGCTGGGACTGCTGCTGGGCGGGGATCTGGACCGGTTCCGGGTCCGAGAGCTCCGCGAGTCCGGCCAGGTAGTCGGAGTCGCTGGTGTGCACGGATCCGACGAGGCCGTCCTGGGCCGCCATGTGCTCGCCCAGCGCGTCGGTGGCGATCCGGCCGTGCAGCTTCTGCCGACCGCGTCCGACGGCCTCCAGGGTCTTGCTGAGCACCGCCTCGAAGGCGCCGAGCTTGGCGTCGACGTACTCGTCGGCCCGGTGGATCAGGGTCTGCGGGTCCGAGCTGTACTCCGGGGCGTCCTCGTCGGCGTAGCCGTTCTGGTCGAGGCCGGGGCCCCGGCCGAGGAGCTTCTCGCGGCCCCGGTCGACGGAGCCGATGGTCTTGTTGAGGACGACCTCGAAGTTCGCCAGCTTGGAGTCGACGTAGTCGTCGGCCTCCGCGCGGACCTCTTCCGCCTCGCGGCGCGCCTCGGAGAGGATCCGGTCGGCCTCCTCCTGCGACAGCCGGGCGACCTGGGTGTCGGAGACGATCGAGCCACGCTCGGCGTGGGCGGCCTCGATGATCCGCTCCGCCTCCTGGCGGGCCTGCTCGACCATGTGCTCGCGGCCGCCGATGAGCTCCTGGGCCTGCGCGAGGGAGCCGGGCAGGGCCTCCCGCACCTCTTCGAGCAGGGCGAGCAGCTCGGCGCGATTGACCACGCACGATGCCGACATGGGCATGGAGCGGGCGCCCTGCACGGTCGCGACGATCTCGTCGAGCTTCTTCTGTACGTCCACCGGGTGCTCGCCACTCTCTACAGCTGGATGGAGACGGACGGGACGACTGTAAGGGCAGTCGGCGCCCGTCCGACACCGGGTGACGGAGCGTCAGCGGCCGTGGCCGCGCGTCACTTCCGCGCCAGGCGCTCGGTGAGCCGGGGAAGGACCGTCGGCGGCACCAGGTGGGAGACGTCGCCGCCCCAGGCCGCGACCTCCTTGACCAGCGAGGACGACAGGAAGCTGTAGGTCGGGTTGGTGGGGACGAAGAGGGTCTCCACGCCCGTGAGGCCGTTGTTCATCTGGGCCATCTGCAGCTCGTAGTCGAAGTCGCTGACCGCGCGCAGTCCCTTGACGATCGCGGGGATGTCGCGCTGCTTGCAGAAGTCGACGAGCAGTCCGTGGAAGGACTCCACCTCGACGTTGCCGAAGTCGGCGGTGACCTCGCGGATCAGCTCGATCCGCTCGTCGACCGTGAACAGGCCCTTCTTCGACTGGTTGATCATCACCGCGACGTGTACGACGTCGTACAGCTTGGAGGCGCGGGCGATGATGTCGAGATGTCCGTTGGTGATGGGGTCGAATGACCCCGGACAGACGGCGCGGCGCAACGTGGGTCCCTCGCTCTCCGGTCCGGTCATCGTGCGTCTTCGCACGTAGAGGCGGCGCGACCGTACCAAAACGTTCCCTCGCCGTAACGACGGGCCCGCAGTGGCTCGAAACCGGCCGGCCAGCCGAACTCTCCGCCTCTGGTGCTGCGCTCCACGGTGACGAGAGCGTCGTCCGCGAGCCAGCCCCCCGAGCGGAGTGTGAGGAGTATCTCGCGAAGATCCTCGTCGGTGACGGCGTACGGCGGGTCGAGGAAGACCAGGTCGTACGGGTCGGAGGGGGCCGGTCCCGTCACGATCTGCTCCGCTTTGCCGGTGCGGAGTTCGGCTCCGGGCAGGCCGAGCGAGGCGATGTTCTCGCGGATGGTGCGAGCGGCGCGCGGTTCGGCCTCGACGAGGAGGGCGTGCGCGGCTCCCCGGGACAGCGCTTCGAGGCCGACGGCGCCGGAGCCGGCGTACAGGTCGGCGACCCTGGCCCCGTCGAGCGTGCCGAGGAAGGCGCCCCAGGTGGAGAAGAGGCCTTCGCGCGCCCGGTCGGAGGTGGGGCGGGTGCCGTTGCCTGGCGGCACGGCCAGGCGGCGCCCGCCGGCGGTGCCGGCGATCACGCGGGTCATCGGTGTCCTCGTCCTGTGTCGTGCGTCGTCCAGTGCGTACGTCTCAGGATATGACCGCGGCCCGCACCGCGCGTCAGCCCTTCTCCAGGTACTCCTCCCGGTCCTTGTCGAGGAGGGCGTCGAGCGCGGTGCGCAGGCCCGGGTGGGCGGTGAGGTCCGGGTCGGCGACGACGAGGGCGGTGGCCTCCTCGCGGGCGGCGGCGATGACCTCCTCGTCGTCGATGACGGTGAGCACCCGCAGGGAGGAGCGGACGCCGGACTGGGCCTGGCCGAGGACGTCGCCCTCGCGCCGCTGTTCGAGGTCGATGCGGGAGAGCTCGAAGCCGTCGAGGGTGGCGGCGACGGCGGCGAGGCGCTGGCGGGCGGGGGACGCCTCGGGCATCTCGCTGACCAGCAGGCAGAGGCCGGGGGCCGAGCCGCGGCCGACGCGGCCGCGGAGCTGGTGGAGCTGGGAGACGCCGAAGCGGTCGGCGTCCATGATCACCATGGCGGTGGCGTTGGGGACGTTGACGCCGACCTCGATGACGGTGGTGGCGACGAGGACGTCGAGCTCGCCCGCGGCGAAGCGGCGCATGACGTCGTCCTTGTCGTCGGGGTGCATGCGGCCGTGCAGGACGGCGATCCGGAGTCCGGTGAGGGGTCCGGTGCGGAGCTTCTCCGCGACGTCGAGGACGGCGAGCGGCGGGCGCTTCTCGGCCTCGTCCTCGGCTGACGCCTTCGCCTTCTTCTTCTGGTCCTCCTCGTCGCCGATGCGGGGGCAGACCACGTAGGCCTGGTGGCCCTTCCCGACCTCCTCGCGGACCCGTTCCCAGGCGCGCGTGAGGAAGTGCGGCTTGTCGGCGGCGGGCACGACGTGGGTGGCGATCGGGGAGCGTCCGGCGGGCAGCTGGTCGAGGACGGAGGTCTCCAGGTCGCCGAAGACGGTCATGGCGACCGTGCGCGGGATGGGGGTGGCGGTCATCACCAGGAGGTGCGGGGGCTGCTTGCCCTTGCCGCGCAGTGCGTCGCGCTGCTCGACGCCGAAGCGGTGCTGCTCGTCGACGACGACCAGGCCCAGGTCGTGGAACTGGACCTTGTCCTCGATCAGCGCGTGGGTGCCGATGACGACGCCGGCCTCGCCGGTGACCAGGTCGAGGAGGGCCTGGCGGCGGGCCGCGGTGCCCATGGAGCCGGTGAGCAGCACGACCTTGGTGGCCCGGTCGGCTCCTCCGAGCATCCCTCCCTCGGCGAGCTCGCCCATCATCTCGGTGACGGAGCGGTGGTGCTGCTGGGCGAGGACCTCGGTGGGGGCGAGCATGGCGGCCTGCCCGCCGGAGTCGACGACGGCGAGCATGGCGCGCAGGGCGACCATGGTCTTCCCGCTGCCGACCTCGCCCTGGAGGAGGCGGTGCATGGGGTGGTCGGTGGCGAGGTCGTCGAAGATCTCCTTGGAGACCTTCCGCTGGCCGTCGGTGAGCGTGAAGGGGAGCTTGGCGTCGAAGGCGTCGAGGATGCCCTCGGGCACCGGCCTGCGGGCGACGGCGGGGAGTTGGGTGTCGGCGTGCCGGCGGCGGGCCAGGGCGACCTGGAGGACGAAGGCCTCGTCCCACTTGAGGCGTTCCCGGGCGAGGGCGATGTCGGCCTTGGTGCGGGGCCGGTGGATGAGCCGGAGGGCGTCGGGGAGCTCGGCGAGGCCGCGGCCCTCGCGCAGGGCGTCGGGGAGCGGGTCGACGGCGTCGACCGCGCTGGGCAGGACGGCGTCGACCGCCTTGGCGATCTTCCAGGACTCCAGCTTGGTGGTGGCCGGGTAGATCGGGATGAGGGCCCCGGCCCAGACGTCGACGGCCTCCTCGCTGTCGCCGCGGAGGAGTTCGTACGACGGGTGGGCGAGCTGGAGGCGCCGGTTGAAGAGCGAGACCTTGCCGGCGAACATCGCGCGGGTGCCGGGCAGCAGGTCGTGGTGCGGCTTGTGCACGCCCTTGCCGAAGAAGACCAGCTGGAGGCGGCCGCTGCCGTCGGTGATGGTCACTTCGAGGCGCTGACCGCGCCCCTTGGAGCCGTTGAAGGTGTGCACCCGGGCGTCGGCGACCTGCGCGACCACCGTGACGTGCTCGTCGAGCGGCAGGTCGGCGAGGGTCGTCAGCTCCCCCCGCTCGGCGTACCGGCGGGGGTAGTGGTGCAGCAGGTCGCCGACCGTGTGCAGGTCGAGCGCCTCGGCCATGACCTTGGCGGTGGCGGGGCCGAGGGACTTCTTGAGTGGTTCGTCGAGCGCGGGCACGCGTTCCATTGCACACCACGCGACCGACAGTCGTCCCGGAGGCTGTGGACGACCACCGGGAAATGCCGCTATTCCACCCCGATGAGCAGCGGTGGAGCGCCCGTGCCCGCGTGGTACGTGGTGGTGTCGACGGCCAGGTAGCCGCGCCGGACGTGGGCCTCCAGGTCGGGGGCGAGTCCGGGCGGGGCGTCGTCGGCCACGACGAGGGTGACGAGTTCGCCGCCGGCCGAGAGCATCCGGTCCAGGACGGTGCGGGCCGTGTCGGCGAGGTCGGTGCCGATGACGGCGACGTCGCCCTCGATGAGGCCGAGGATGTCGCCGGCCTGGCAGACGCCCGCCGAGGTGAAGGACTGCCGTTCGGCGACGGCGAGTTCGGCGTAGCGGGTGGCTCCGGCGGCGGCCGTCATGGCGACGACGTCCTCGTCGAAGCGCCGGTCGGGCTCGTGGACGGCGAGGGCGGCGATGCCCTGGACGGCGGCCCGGGTCGGGATGAGGGCGACGCGGATGCCCTCGGCCCTGGCGCGCTCGGCGGCGGCCGCCGCGGTCTGCCGCAGGTCGGTGTCGTTGGGCAGGAGGACCACCTCGCGCGCGTGGGCCCGGCGGATCGCGTCGAGGAGTTCGTCGCCGGCGGGCTGTTCGCCGGGCAGGGTCCGTACGGTCGTGGCGCCCGCCTCGGCGCAGAGCCCGGCGAGTCCCTCGCCGGGGACGACGGCGACGACCGCGCGCTGGGCGCGCTCGCCGCGCGCGGAGGCGGCGGCAGAGGCGGCGGCGAAGTGGGTGATCCGGATGCGGTGCGGCCGTCCGGCCTCGACACCGGCCTCGACGGCGGCGCCCGCGTCGTCGACGTGCACGTGGACGTTCCACAGCCCGTCCCCGCCGACGACGACGAGGGACTCCCCCAGGGCGTCCAGCCGGGACCTGAGCAGCTCCACTGCCTCGTCCCCGGCCTCCAGAAGGTAGATCACCTCGTAGGCGGGCCCGTCCTCGGCCGGGCAGTCCTCGGGGGGCGCGGGCGTCGCCCGGGGCGCGACCGCCGGCGGCGGGGCCTGTCCGGTCACGGTTTCGAGGAGTGCGCCGAGAACCGTCACGAGGCCCCTGCCGCCCGCGTCGACGACTCCGGCGCGTTCGAGGACGTCGAGCTGCCCCGAGGTGGCCGCGAGGGCGGTCCTGGCCCCGTCGTGGGCGTTCCTGGCCACGTCGACGAGGCCGCCGCCGGCCGCGCAGGCT
Source organism: Streptomyces sp. CB02009 (assembly GCF_001905825.1). Classification (GTDB taxonomy): domain Bacteria; phylum Actinomycetota; class Actinomycetes; order Streptomycetales; family Streptomycetaceae; genus Streptomyces. The sequence goes on along the minus strand of NZ_LIVV01000006.1, from coordinate 529,744 downwards.
CCGGCCGCGGCGCTCGCCACGGTGAGGATGGTGCCCTCCACGGGGTGGGCGACGGCCCGGCGGGCGGCGCTCGCGGCCTCGCCGAGGGCGCGGGCGAGGTGATCACCGTCACAGCCGTCGGCGAGGACGCCCGCCATGCCGCGGAGGAGCTGGGACAGGATGGTGCCGGAGTTCCCGCGGGCTCCGAGGAGCGCGCCGTGCGCCATGGCCCGTACGGTCTCGGCGGTGTCGGGGGTGGGTGCGGAGGCGGCGAAGACGGCCTCGACGGCCTGGTGGGCGGCCTCCGCCGTCAGGTACAGGTTGGTGCCGGTGTCCCCGTCCGCCACGGGATAGACGTTGATCGCGTCGATCTCCTCGCGCTCCCGGCCGAGCGCGTCCAGCGACCGCGCGCACCAGGACCTGACCGCTTCGGCGTCGAGCTCCTCGAGCTCCTCGAAGGGGGGAAGGGCTCGCGACAACGGGGGGTCCTCCTTCGGCGGTGAGCTCACCGCAGGGTAGACCCGGGGTGTCCGTCCCCCAAGCTCCCGGCTTCGCTCGGGCAGGGGGACCCCCGGTGACCAGGGCCGGGGGCGGGGTCCGCCCAGACCATGGTAGTTTCGTTCCACCGAGCCAGCCGTTGTATGCTGCTTCGGTTGCCCGGTTCCACGCCGGGCCATCCCCCGGCAAGCCACTTCAGAATCCTGATTCCGGTGCGCCGGATTTCACTGTAATTCTGAAGTCTTTGGAGTGACCCGTGGCTGCCAACTGCGACGTCTGCGGCAAGGGGCCGGGCTTCGGCAACAACATTTCGCACTCGCACCGCCGTACGCCCCGTCGCTGGAACCCGAACATCCAGCGTGTGCGTGCCGTGGTCGGTCGGACGCCGAAGCGGCTCAACGTCTGCACCTCGTGCATCAAGGCCGGCAAGGTCTCGCGCTAATTGCGACGCGTGTTCTGTCGTAGCGCAGCCCCTGCGGTTGCCTTGAAAGGCCGGTTCACCTAGGTGAACCGGCCTTTTGCCTTGCCCGGGGACGGTTCCACCGGGTCCGGGGACGGTTTCGCCAGGTCCGGGGACGGTTCCGCCGGGCGTGCGGCCGGGCCCCCGCGGGGCCCCGGCCCGCTCAGTCCCTGAAGCGCCACCCGTGGTCCACCGGGCCGATGCCCTCGCCGAGGGCGAACCCGGCGCGGATGGCGCCCGTCACATACTCCTTGGCCTCCCGTACCGCCTCCGGCACGGCGAGCCCCTTGGCGAGTCCGGACGCGATCGCCGAGGCGAGCGTGCAGCCCGTCCCGTGGGTGTGCCGGTTGTCGAGGCGCGGGGCCCGCAGCCAGTGCTCCTCGGTGCCGTCCGTGAGCAGGTCGACGGCCTCCCGACCGGTGGGCAGGTGCCCGCCCTTGATCAGGACCCACTCCGGCCCGTACGACAGGATCCCCTCGGCGGCGTTCCTCATGTCGCTCTCGTACACCACGTGCACGTCTATGAGCTGCGTCACCTCGTCCAGGTTGGGCGTGGCGACGGTGGCGCGGGGCAGCAGCTTCGTGCGGACGGCGTCGAGCGCGGACGCGGCGAGGAGCGGGTCGCCGTGCTTGGAGACCCCGACCGGGTCCACGACGACGGGCGCGCCGGTGTCCGCGAGGAGTTCCGCGACGGTCTCCACGAGCGGGGCGGTGGCCAGCATGCCGGTCTTCACCGCCTGGACGCCGATGTCGTCGACGACGGACCGGTACTGGGCGCGCACGGCCTCCGCGGGAAGCTCCCAGACGCCCTGGACGCCCCGCGAGTTCTGGGCGGTGACGGCGGTGAGCACGCTCATGCCGTGGACGCCCAGCGCGAGCATCGCCTTCAGGTCGGCCTGGATGCCGGCGCCGCCGCCGGAGTCGGATCCGGCGACGGTCAGCACCAGCGGCGGGGCGGAGCTCACTCGGTCTCCCCGAAGTGGTCCCAGCCGCCCACGCTGTGCCAGGGCGCGCCGTCCACGGTGACCTGCGGCAGCGCGGAGGGGTTGAGGACCTCGCCGATGACCTTCCAGCGGGCGGGCAGCTTCACGTCGGGCGGGAAGGTGGCCACGATCGCGTGGTCCTCTCCCCCGGTGAGCACCCACTGCATGGGGTCGACGCCGACGGCCTGGCCGATGTCGTTCATCTGGGTCGGGATGTCGATGAGCCCGGAGCGCAGGTCGATGCGGACCTTGCTGGCCTCGGCGATGTGGCCGAGGTCGGCGATGAGGCCGTCGCTGACGTCGCACATGGCGGTGGCGCCGAGCCCGGCGGCCGCGGGACCCGCGTGGTACGGCGGTTCGGGCCTGCGGTGGGCCTCGACGAAGGCGCGGGGCGAGCGGAAGCCGCGGGAGAGCACCGCGTAGCCGGCGGCGGACCAGCCGAGCCAGCCCGTGTAGGCGACGACGTCGCCGGTCTTGGCGCCGCCCCGGGTGACCGGGTCGTGGTTGCGCAGATCGCCGAGCGCGGTGATGGAGACCATGATCGTGTCGCCCCGGACGACGTCGCCGCCGACGACCGCGGCGCCCGCGACCTGACATTCGTCGCGCAGGCCGTCCATGAGTTCGGTGGGCCAGGTGACGGGGAGTTCGGCGGGGACGACCAGGCCGAGGAGGAGGGCCGTGGGGACCGCGCCCATGGCCGCGATGTCGGCGAGGTTCTGCGCGGCGGCCTTGCGGCCGACGTCGTACGCCGTCGACCAGTCGCGGCGGAAGTGCCGTCCTTCGAGAAGGATGTCCGTGCTGGCCACCACGCGCCGGTCGGGCGCGGAGACGACCGCGGCGTCGTCGCCGGGCCCGATCCGTACCGCCGGGGTGGAGGTGAGCCGGGACGTGAGCTCCTTGATGAGCCCGAACTCGCCCAGCTCTCCGACTGTGCCCTTCACCGCGCCTCACCTCGTGTCTTCGTGCCGGCCGGCGGGCGGAGGCGCGTCTGCGCGCGCCGCGGGTCGCGGGCCGTCACCGTGCTGGGTACCGTCAAGTAGACCGTCAACTTCTGTCCTGCGTACGCCACCCCGCGAGCGCCTCGGGAGGCGCGGGTCTCCCCGCGGCCCGCGGCGACGCGGTACCGTGGCGTCCCTTTCTCCCACAAGATCCTCGTGGTCGCCCTGGAGGTTCCGTGGTTCAGGCGTACATCCTCATCCAGACCGAGGTGGGCAAGGCGTCGACCGTCGCCGACACCATCTCCAAGATCCCGGGGGTGCTCCAGGCCGAAGACGTCACCGGTCCGTACGACGTCATCGTGCGCGCGCAGGCGGACACGGTCGACGAGCTCGGCCGCATGGTGGTCGCGAAGGTCCAGCAAGTGGACGGCATCACGCGCACCCTCACCTGCCCGGTCGTTCATCTGTAGCCCCCGTCTACGCTTGGCCGGTGAAGTCTTCCCACCGGCCCTTCGGCCTGCCCGCCGCCGTCACGGCAGCCGTACTGCTGCTGGCCGCCGCCGGCTGTTCCTCGTCGGGCGCCGGGGCGTCCGTCGAGGTTCCCAGCCCCCCGGCGGCGGAGGCCGCCCTCTGCCAGGACCTGGCGAAGGAGCTTCCCGGCGCCGTGGCGGGGCTGGAACGGAGTGACCCGGAGCCCGGCTCCGAGTTGACCGCCGGCTGGGGTGACGGTGCGATCGTACTGCGCTGCGGGGTGCCCAGGCCCGAAAAGATGAGCGATCCCAAGGCGCAGGGCGTCGAGGCGAACGGCGTCGGCTGGATGCTGGAGCGCCCCGAGGGCGGCGGGCCCCGTTTCACCACGACGTACCGGAAGACGTACGTCGAGGTCACGCTCGGCGAGCAGTACACGCACGACATGACGCCGCTCGCGGATCTCGCCGATCCCGTACGGAAGACCGTGCCGTCCAGCCTCTGAGGGCGGCGGCACGGTCTTCCGGGGTGCGGGGACGGGCCCCGGGGGTCAGCGCAGGCCCGTGGAGCGGGTCAGCGCGGCCTGGATGAGCCGGTCGACGAGCTCGGAGTAGCTCACGCCGCTCTCCTGCCACATGCGCGGGTACATGGAGATCGGCGTGAAGCCCGGCATGGTGTTGATCTCGTTGATGACGAACTCGCCGTCCTCGGTGAGGAAGAAGTCGGCGCGGACCAGGCCCTCACAGGAGACCGCCTCGTAGGCGGCGACGGCGAGGCGCTGGATCTCGGCGGTGGCCTCGTCCCCGATGGGGGCGGGCACGATGCCGGAGGCCGAGTCGATGTACTTGGCCTCGAAGTCGTAGAAGTCGTGGTCCGTGACCGGCGGGATCTCGGCCGGCACGCTCGCGCGCGGCCCGTCCTCGAACTCCAGGACGCCGCACTCGATCTCGCGGCCGCGCAGCAGCGACTCGACGAGGATCTTGGGGTCGTGGCGGCGGGCCTCCTCGACGGCCTCGTCCAGGCCGGAGAGGTCGTCGACCTTGGTGATGCCCATGGAGGAGCCGCCGCGGGCCGGCTTCACGAAGAGCGGCCAGCCGTGCTCGGCGGCGAACTCGACGATCTTCTTGCGGGCGGCGGCGGGGTTCTGGTCCCACTCGCGCGGCCGGATGACCTCGTACGGGCCGACCGGGAGGCCGAAGGAGACGAAGACCCGCTTCATGTACTCCTTGTCCTGGCCGACGGCGGAGGCGAGGACGCCCGCGCCGACGTAGGGGACGCCGGAGAGCTCCAGGAGGCCCTGGAGGGTGCCGTCCTCGCCGTACGGGCCGTGGAGCATCGGGAAGACCACGTCGACCTCGCCGAGGGCCCTCGGCACGGCGCCGGGCTCGGTGAGGACGACCTCGCGGTTGGCGGGGTCGACGGAGAGGACGACGCCGCCCTCGGAGGACTCGGCCAGGTCGGCGACGTTCGGCAGGGCGCGGTCGGCGATCGCCATGCGCTCGGGGGCGTCGGCGGTGAGCGCCCAGCGCCCGTCCGTCGTGATGCCGATGGGCAGCACGTCGTACTTGTCCCGGTCGATGGCGCTCAGGACGGCGCCCGCCGTGACGACGGAGATGGCGTGCTCGGAGCTGCGTCCGCCGAAGACGACGGCCACGCGCGGCTTGCGGGGGCTCTGGGTGTTCTCGCTCATATCGCGATGAGCGTACCCTGCGCGCCCCGAACGACCTTGCGACCCCGGCCCCCCTCGCGCGTCCGGCCTGGCGCGGCGGCGCGCGGGGACCGGGGACGGCACCGCCCGGTGGCTAGCGGCGCTCGGCCTTCGCGCTGCGCGACATCAGTTCCTTGAGGGCGACGACCGGCGGCTTGCCGTCGTGGACGATCGACACGACCGTCTCGGTGATGGGCATGTCGACGCCGTGGCGGCGGCCCAGATCGAGGACCGACTCGCAGGACTTGACGCCCTCGGCGGTCTGCTTGGTGGCCGCGATGGTCTCCTGGAGGGTCATCCCGCGGCCGAGGTTGGTGCCGAAGGTGTTGTTCCGGGAGAGCGGCGAGGAGCAGGTGGCGACGAGGTCGCCGAGGCCCGCGAGGCCGGAGAAGGTGAGCGGGTCCGCGCCCATGGCGAGGCCGAGGCGGGTGGTCTCGGCGAGGCCGCGGGTGATGAGCGTGGCCTTGGAGTTGTCGCCGAGGCCCATGCCGTTGGCGATGCCGACGGCGAGGCCGATGACGTTCTTCACGGCCCCGCCGAGCTCGCAGCCCACCACGTCGGTGTTGGTGTACGGGCGGAAGTACGGGGTCATGCAGGCGGTCTGGAGGCGCTGGGCGACCGTCTCGTCGACGCAGGCGACGACGGCGGCGGCGGGCTGCCGGGCGGCGATCTCCTTGGCCAGGTTGGGGCCGGTGAGGACGGCGACGCGCTCGGCGGGCACGTCGGCGACCTCGGTGACGACCTCGCTCATCCGCTTGGCGGTGCCGAGTTCGACGCCCTTCATGAGGGAGACGAGGACGGTGTCGGGCGCCAGCATCGGCGCCCAGGCGGCGAGGTTGCCGCGGAGGGTCTGGGAGGGGACGACGAGGACGGTGAAGTCGGCGTCGTGGGCCGCCTCCGCCGGGTCGGCGGTGGCCGTGATCGCGGCGGGGAGTTCGACGCCCGGCAGGTAGTCCGGGTTGACCCGGGAGGCGTTGATCTCCTTGGCGAGTTCGGCGCGGCGGCCCCAGAGGCTCACCTCGCAGCCCGCGTCGGCGAGCACCATCGCGAACGCGGTACCCCAGGATCCGTTTCCGAAGACGGCTGCCTTGGTCACTTGGTGCCCCCTTCGGCGGCCCTGCGCCGCTGCTCCAGGCGCGCCTTGCGGTGGTCGTACGGTTCGGCGGGCGCCCGCTCGCCGCGGATCTGCTCCAGGAGCGCGGTGATGGCGGCCATGATGACCTCGGTCGCCTCGCGGAGCACCTCGGGCGTGGGCTCGAGTCCGTAGAAGCGGGAGAGGTCGACGGGCGGACCGGCCTGCACGGTCAGCGTCTTGCGCGGGAACAGGCTGAGCTTGTTCTCCTTGGCGTACGGCGGCATCGCCAGGTTGGCGCCCCACTGGGCCACCGGGATGACGGGGGCCCGGGTGAGCAGCGCGACGCGCGCGGCCCCGGTCTTGCCCGCCATGGGCCACATGTCGGGGTCCCGGGTGAGGGTGCCCTCGGGGTAGAAGGCGACGCATTCGCCGCGCTCGATGGCGTCGACGGCGGCGCGGAACGCGTCGAGCGCGTTGGTCGTCTCCCGGTAGACCGGGATCTGTCCGGTGCCGCGCAGCATCATCCCGACGAAGGGGGTCTTGAAGAGGCCCGCCTTGGCGAGGAGGCGCGGGACGCGGCCGGTGTTGTACTGGTAGTGCGCGTAGGACAGCGGGTCCAGGTAGGAGTTGTGGTTGACCGCGGTGATGAAACCGCCGTCGGCCGGAATGTGCTCCATACCGCGCCAGTCCCGCTTGAACAGAACCACCAGGGGGGGTTTGGCGATGACCGCCGCGAGGCGGTACCAGAAGCCGATTCTGCGGCGGGGCACTCGTACACCTTTCTCCGGGACTGGCTGGCAGGGGGTCAAGTGTCGCCCCATGCTCCTGCTCTGTCGAGTGACACCGTACGCCCCGGGCCCTCCTGGGGACCCCGTGGGCGGGACAGAATGGGCCGCGATGAACACGCATGCGGACGACGGCTGGTCCCTGGTCGTACCCCTGAAGCCCCTTGCCCTGGCGAAGAGCAGACTGGCCGCGGCGGCCGGGTCCCGGCTGCGCCCGCGGCTGGCGCTGGCGTTCGCCGAGGACACCGTGGGGGCGGTGCTGAACTGCCCGCGGGTACGGGATGTGGTGGTCGTCACGGACGATCCGGCGGCCGGCGGGGCGCTCGCCGCCCTGGGCGCGCGGATCGTCCCGGACACCCCGGCGGCGGGGCTCAACGCGGCGCTCGCGCACGGGGTCCGCGCCGTGCGGGCCCGGCGGCCGTCCGCGCGGGTGGCGGCGCTCAACGCGGACCTGCCGGCGCTGAGGTCCGAGGAGCTGACCCGGGTCCTGGACGTGGCCGGAAGATTTCCGCGGGCTTTTCTCGCGGATGCCGCCGAAATAGGTACGACATTCCTCTCGGCGGGTCCGGGGGTGGAATTGGAACCGGCATTCGGAGGTGCGTCGCGGCTTCGGCATTTGTCTTCGGGCGCGGTGGAAATCCTGCTCGCGGGGGTCGATTCGGTACGCCGGGACGTGGACACGGGCGAGGACCTGGCGGCGGCCGGGGCGCTGGGGCTCGGCCCGCGGACGGCCGCCCGGTGGCTGCCGGCGGCCGGATAGGCTGCGGTCCATGCAGGCGACCGCGTTCACGTACGACCCCGAGACCCGCAGCGGCAGTGTGCTGCTCGACGACGGCACCCCCGTGGAGTTCGGGGCGGAGGCCTTCGAGGCGGGCGGGCTGCGGCTGCTGCGGCCGGGGCAGCGGGTCCGGATCGAGGCGGAGCCGGGCACGTCGGGGGCCGGCCTGCGGATCACCCTGGTGACGCTCCAGACGTTCTGACGCGCCCGGTCCCCGTCGGCGGGGCCCCGGACGCGCCGCGGGCCGGGCTCCCTGGGGGGAGCCCGGCCCGGCGGGTGTCTACCGCTCGTCCTACTTCTTGGCGGCGGTCTTCTTGGCGGTCGTCTTGCGCGCCGTCGTCTTCTTGGCGGGCGCCTTCGTCGCCGTGGCCTTCTTCGCGGCCGGCGCGGTCTTCTTGGCCGTGGCCTTGGTCGCCTTCTTCGCGGCGGCCGTGGTGGTCTTCTTGGCGGCGGCGGAGGTCTTCTTCGCCGCGGCCGTGGTGGCCTTCTTGGCCGGGGTCGCCTTCTTGGCGGCCGTGGTGGTCTTCTTCGCGGGGGTCGCCTTCTTCGCGGCGGCCGCGGTGACCTTCTTCGCCGGGGTCGCCTTCTTCGCGGCGGCCTTCTTGGCGGTGGTCGCCCGCTTGGCGGCGGCCTTCTTGACGGTGGCGGAGGCGCCACCGCTCAGGCTGCCCTTGGGGGCCTTCTTGACGGAGACCTCGCCGCCCTTGGGGAGCTTCTTGGAGCCGCTGACCAGGTCCTTGAAGCCCTGACCTGCACGGAAGCGCGGGACCGAGGTCTTCTTGACCCGCACCCGCTCACCCGTCTGCGGGTTGCGGGCGTAGCGGGCCGGACGGTCGACCTTCTCGAACGAGCCGAAACCCGTCACCGAGACCCGGTCGCCCCCGACCACGGCACGCACGATGGCGTCGAGCACGTGGTCGACGGCTTCGGCGGCCTGCTGGCGACCGCCCATCTTGTCGGCAATCGCTTCTACGAGCTGCGCCTTGTTCACGTCTTCCCCTTCGGAGACATTGCCAGAACGAAAGTGTTCAAGCTTTTTCGCACGTTAGGCATGTATATACCGCAAATCAAACACGAAACGGGCTAATCACCCTAGTGCCGCAACGCGGAAGATCCGCTGCGGAGTTCTTGGTGTCAGTCGTCCTCTGGGAATCGGCCCTCGTCGAGGTCCTTCATCAACCGGTCCAGACGCGTAGCCGCGTCCTTGAGATCGTGCTTCGCCGCGGCCGTCACGACCAGCAGCTTCCGGGACAGCGCCATCCTTACGCCCTCCGGGACTTGCAGTGAGCGCACTCTTGTGTGCGCTTCCTTCAATCGGGCGGCGACTGACTCGTAGAGCTCGAGTTGGCTGTCGCGTTCCATGCACCGATTGTGCCATCTAGGGCGAGTTGTCGCCCGACAGGGTCTCAACAAGCGACTGCGCCCCCCACCGGACGGTGGGGGGCGCAGTCTTGGAAAAGCGCTGCTCAGACGCTCATTGTACGGGGCTTGAAGGCCGGTCGTGACGCCTCATATGCCGCGATGTCGGCTTCGTTCTGAAGGGTGAGGCTGATGTCGTCGAGACCGTTCAGGAGCCGCCAGCGGGCGTTCTCGTCGAGCTCGAAGTCGGCGTCGATCCCGGCTGCCAGGACCTTCCGCCGCTCCAGGTCGACGGTGACCTCGGCGGTCGGGTCGGCCTCGGTCAGCTCCCACAGCGCGTCGACCGTCTCCTGCGGCAGGACCACGGTGAGCAGGCCGTTCTTCAGCGAGTTGCCGCGGAAGATGTCGGCGAAGCGGGCGGAGATCACGGCCTGGAAGCCGTAGTTCTGGAGCGCCCAGACGGCGTGCTCGCGGGAGGAGCCGGTACCGAAGTCGGGGCCGGCGACCAGGACCGAGGCGCCCTGCCGCTCCGGGCGGTTGAGGACGAACTGCTCGTCCTTGCGCCAGGCCTCGAAGAGGCCGTCCTCGAAGCCGTCGCGGGTGACCTTCTTCAGCCAGTGCGCGGGGATGATCTGGTCGGTGTCGACGTTGCTGCGGCGCAGCGGGACGGCCCGGCCGGTGTGCGTGGTGAAAGCTTCCATGGTTCCTCAGACCCCCGCGGTGGTGGCGACGTCGGACAGATCGGCCGGGGAGGCCAGATGGCCCAGGACGGCGGTGGCGGCGGCGACCTGGGGCGAGACCAGGTGGGTCCGGCCGCCCTTGCCCTGCCGGCCCTCGAAGTTGCGGTTCGAGGTGGACGCGGAGCGCTCACCGGGAGCCAGTTGGTCGGGGTTCATGCCCAGGCACATCGAGCAGCCCGCGTGCCGCCATTCGGCGCCGGACTCCTTGAAGACCTTGTCCAGGCCCTCCTCGACGGCCTGCAGGGCGACGCGCACCGAGCCGGGAACGACCAGCATGCGGACGCCGTCGGCGACCTTGCGTCCCTCCAGGAGGGCGGCGGCGTTGCGCAGGTCCTCGATGCGGCCGTTGGTGCAGGAGCCTACGAAGACGGTGTCGACCTTGATGTCGCGCAGCGCCTGCCCGGCGGTCAACCCCATGTACTCCAGGGCCTTTTCGGCGGCCAGGCGCTCCGAAGCGTCTTCGTACGAAGTCGGGTCGGGGACGTTCGCCGAAAGCGGCGCGCCCTGGCCCGGGTTGGTGCCCCAGGTGACGAACGGCGCCAGCGAGGCGGCGTCGATGACGACCTCGGCGTCGAAGACCGCGTCCTCGTCGGACCGCAGGGTCTCCCAGTACGCGACGGCGGCGTCCCAGTCCTCGCCCTCGGGGGCGTGGGCGCGGCCCTTCAGGTAGGCGAAGGTCGTCTCGTCGGGGGCGATCATGCCCGCGCGGGCGCCGGCCTCGATCGACATGTTGCAGATGGTCATCCGGGCCTCCATCGAGAGCTTCTCGATGGCGGAGCCGCGGTACTCCAGGATGTAGCCCTGGCCGCCGCCGGTGCCGATCTTGGCGATGATCGCCAGGATCAGGTCCTTGGCGGTGACGTCCTCGGGCAGCTCGCCGTCGACCGTGATGGCCATGGTGCGGGGGCGGGCCAGCGGCAGCGTCTGAGTGGCGAGCACGTGCTCGACCTGGCTGGTGCCGATGCCGAACGCCAGCGCGCCGAAGGCGCCGTGCGTGGAGGTGTGCGAGTCGCCGCAGACCACGGTGGTGCCCGGCTGGGTCAGGCCCAGCTGCGGTCCCACCACGTGGACGACGCCCTGCTCGACGTCGCCCAGCGGATGCAGGCGGACGCCGAACTCGGCACAGTTCTTGCGGAGGGTCTCCAGCTGCGCGCGGGAGACCGGGTCGGCGATCGGCTTGTCGATGTCGAGGGTCGGGGTGTTGTGGTCCTCGGTGGCGATGGTGAGGTCGAGGCGCCGCACCTGCCGGCCGTTCTGGCGCAGGCCGTCGAAGGCCTGGGGGCTGGTCACCTCGTGCAGCAGGTGCAGATCGATGAAGAGGAGGTCGGGCTCGCCCTCGGCGCGCCGGACGACGTGGTCGTCCCAGACCTTCTCCGCGAGTGTCCTACCCATCGCTTTCCCTCCGGCCGACGTCTACGCCGGCACAACTAGAGACCCGTTTCGCGGGCCGTTGTGCGGCCGCCTCACCAGAGTGACAAGTTCCGCAGGAAATTGAACTTGCGTTTCACAGAGTGAGACGCGAATATCGTTGCATGGACAACTCTAGCGGCGTAGGCGTTCTCGACAAGGCAGCCCTTGTCCTGAGCGCCCTGGAGTCCGGTCCGGCCACCCTCGCAGGACTGGTCGCGGCGACGGGACTCGCACGACCCACGGCACACCGACTGGCCGTGGCACTGGAACACCACCGGATGGTGGCGCGTGACATGCAGGGCCGGTTCATCCTCGGACCGCGCCTGGCGGAGCTCGCCGCCGCGGCCGGCGAGGACCGCCTGCTCGCGACCGCGGGCCCGGTTCTGACGCATCTGCGCGACGTCACCGGCGAGAGCGCCCAGCTCTACCGCCGGCAGGGCGACATGCGCATCTGCGTGGCGGCCGCCGAGCGGCTCTCGGGCCTGCGGGACACCGTCCCGGTCGGCTCGACGCTGACGATGAAGGCGGGCTCCTCGGCGCAGATCCTGATGGCCTGGGAGGAGCCCGAGCGGCTCCACCGCGGCCTCCAGGGCGCCCGCTTCACGGCGACGGCCCTGTCGGGCGTACGGCGCCGCGGCTGGGCCCAGTCGATCGGCGAGCGGGAGCCGGGCGTCGCGTCCGTCTCCGCGCCCGTGCGCGGGCCGTCGAACCGCGTGGTGGCCGCCGTGTCGGTGTCCGGTCCGATCGAGCGCCTGACGCGCCACCCGGGCCGTATGCACGCCCAGGCGGTCATCGACGCCGCGGCCCGTCTCTCCGAGGCGCTCCGCCGCACCGGCTGACCCGCCGGCCCGTCTTCTGTTCGTACCGGCCCACCGCTTCAACGCCGCAGCGGTGGGCCGGAGTTGTCCGTACGCATGACGCCCAACAGCGAAGAAGCCCTCCCCCGAAGGGAAGGGCTTCTTCGTTCTGTACCCCCGACCGGATTCGAACCGGCGCTACCGCCTTGAGAGGGCGGCGTGCTAGGCCGCTACACAACGGGGGCCTTTGCGGATCAGATCCGCGGGTGCAGATGAGCTCTGCGAGCTGGCCTACCTGGACTCGAACCAAGAATGACGGTACCAGAAACCGTAGTGTTGCCAATTACACCATAGGCCATGGTGGTTACACCGTACCCCCGACCGGATTCGAACCGGCGCTACCGCCTTGAGAGGGCGGCGTGCTAGGCCGCTACACAACGGGGGCCCTAGCGATCCCACCCGGTCGGAACCGGGTGATGTCACCGTAGATCCACCGGGAGCTACCCAAGTGACCTACAGGATGGATCAGTACCCCCGACCGGATTCGAACCGGCGCTACCGCCTTGAGAGGGCGGCGTGCTAGGCCGCTACACAACGGGGGCTTTGTGGATGCCATCCACAGGTTGCAGATAAAGCTCTGCGAGCTGGCCTACCTGGACTCGAACCAAGACTAACGGAACCAGAAACCGTCGTGCTGCCAATTACACCATAGGCCACCGGGGCAATGTCCCCACCAGGGAGGATCTTGCTCGGCTTGCGCTTTCCGGGTTCTTGCCTTTCGGCTTGTTCCCCTCGGCGCAGGAAGAACATTACCCGAAGGTGGACGGTGCTCCAAAACGGGTATGGCCTCCCAGCAGGGCCGGAAGCTCACGGAGGCTCGTGATCCGCTTCAGTTCGGGGCGTCCGCCGGTGTCCGCCCGGTCCAGCCAGATGCCCCGCAGCCCCGCCTCCACGGCACCCCTGGCGTCGATGTCCGGCTGGTCCCCCACGTACGCCACCTCGCTCGGGCGCAGGTCAAGGGCGGTGCAGGCGGCGTGGAAGGCCTCCGGGGCCGGCTTGGCCACCCCGAGCTCCGCCGCGCACAGGACGGCCTCGAAGCGGTCCCGCACGCCGAGGACCCGCAGCTTCCGGTCCTGGTTGTGGAGGCTGGAGTTGGACAGAATCCCGTGACGATAGTCATCGGCCAGCAGGTCCAGGACGGGGAGGGCGTCGGGGAAGAGTTCCCAGGCCGCCTCGTAGTGGGAGACGTACCGCTCGAACCAGCCGTCCGCCTCCGCGGCGGTCAGGGCCGGCCGCTCCAGGAAGTCCCGCACGCGCTCCCTGCGCTGCTCCTGGAAGTCGACCCCGCCGGCCTCGAAACGGCGCCAGTGGAGCACGGTCAGCTCCCGCCAACGACCGAGGGCCTGGTCGACGGATGCGTATCCGTCCACCAGGCCCTCGGCCGTCAGGTGCGCGCTCATGCCGACGTGGTCGGCGCGGGCGTAGTCGAAGATCGTGTCGTCGACGTCCCACAGCACCGCGCGGATGGTCATGGACCGACCGTACCGCGCGGCAGGGGTCAGGCGGAGAGCTTCGCCAGAGCCGCGTCGATGCGGGTCAGGGTCTTCTCCTTGCCCAGGATCTCCAGGGACTCGAAGAGGGGCAGGCCGACCGTGCGGCCGGTGACGGCCACGCGGACCGGGGCCTGCGCCTTGCCGAGCTTGAGGCCGTGCGCCTCGCCGGCGGCCAGCACGGCGTTCTTGAGGGACTCGGGGTCGCTCCAGTCGGCGCCTTCGAGCTTCTCGCGGGCGGTGGTGAGGAGGGCCGCGGGCTCGCCCTTCATCGCCTTGTCCCACGAGGGCTGGTCGAAGACCGGCTCCGCGAGGAAGAGGAAGTCCACGTTGGCCGTGATGTCCGAGAGGACGGTGACGCGGGTCTGGGCGTGCGGCGCGATGGCCTCCCAGGCGGTCTGGTCGAACTCCTCGGGCGCCCAGTTGGCGAAGGGGGCCCGCAGCCAGGGCTCGCAGGCCTCGGCGAACGCCTTCACGTCCAGCATGCGGATGTGGTCGGCGTTGATCGACTCGGCCTTCTTGAGGTCGAAGCGCGCCGGGTTGGCGTTGACGTCGGCGATGTCGAACTTCGCCACCATCTCGGGGATGGTGAAGATGTCCTGGTCGGCCGAGAAGGACCAGCCGAGGAGCGAGAGGTAGTTCAGCAGGCCCTCGGGGAGGAAGCCGCGCTCCCGGTAGAGGTTGAGGGAGGCCTCCGGGTCCCGCTTGGAGAGCTTCTTGTTGCCCTCGCCCATGACGTACGGCAGGTGGCCGAAGGAGGGGATCTCCTTGGCGACGCCCAGCTCGATCAGGGCCTTGTAGAGCGCGACCTGGCGGGGGGTGGAGGAGAGCAGGTCCTCGCCGCGCAGGACGTGGGTGATCTCCATCAGCGCGTCGTCGACCGGGTTGACCAGGGTGTACAGCGGGGCGCCGTTGGCCCGGAGGATGCCGTAGTCCGGCACGTTCTCCGGGGTGAAGGTGAGCTCGCCGCGGACCAGGTCGGTGAAGGTGATCGGCTCGTCGGGCATCCGGAAGCGGACGATCGACGCGCGGCCCTCGGCCTCGTACGCCGCCTTCTGCTCGGCGGTGAGGTCGCGGCAGTGGCCGTCGTAGCCGGAGGGGCGGCCGGCGGCGCGGGCGGCGGCGCGGCGCTCGTCGAGCTCCTCGGTGGTGCAGTAGCAGGGGTACGCGTACCCGCCGGCGAGCAGCTTGTCGGCGACGTCCTTGTAGATGTCCATCCGCTGCGACTGGCGGTACGGGGCGTGCGGGCCGCCGACCTCCGGGCCCTCGTCCCAGTCGAGGCCGAGCCACTTCAGGGAGTCGAGCAGCTGGTTGTACGACTCCTCGGAGTCGCGCGCAGCGTCGGTGTCCTCGATGCGGAAGACCATGGTGCCCTCGTTGTGCCGGGCGAAGGCCCAGTTGAAGAGGGCGGTGCGGACCAGGCCCACGTGGGGGTTGCCGGTCGGCGAGGGACAGAAACGGACGCGGATGTTCGCGTTAGCCACGCTTGATCACCCTATTGGTGAGAGTGCCGATGCCTTCGATGGTGACGGCGACCTCGTCGCCGACGTTGAGGGGGCCGACCCCGGCGGGGGTGCCGGTGAGGATGACGTCTCCGGGGAGCAGCGTCATGGCCTCGGTGATGTGGACGACCAGGTCCTCGATGGAGCGGATCATGTCGCTCGTCCGACCCAGCTGGCGCTGTTCGCCGTTGACCGTGGCCTGGATGGTCAGGTCGCTCGCGGCAGCGATGCTCAGGTCCGTCTCGACCCAGGGGCCCAGCGGGCAGGAGGTGTCGAAGCCCTTGGCGCGGGCCCACTGCTTCTCGCGCTGCTGGGCGTCGCGGGCGGTGACGTCATTGGCGCAGGTGAAGCCGAAGATGACGTCCTTCACGCGCTCGCGGGGCACCTCGCGGCACATGCGGCCGATGACCACGGCCAGTTCGGCCTCGTGGTGCAGCTCGTTGGAGAAGGAGGGGTACTCGATGGCGTCGCCGGGGCCGATCACCGAGGTGGTCGGCTTGAAGAAGGCGACGGGGACGTCGGGGACCTCGTTGCCGAGTTCGGCGGCGTGCTCCGCGTAGTTGCGGCCGATGGCCACGACCTTGTTGGGAAGCACGGGCGGCAGGAGCCGTACCTTGCTCAGCGGGACCTTGGTGCCGCTGAGCTCGAAGTCGGTGTACGGGATGCCCTTGATGATGTCGAGGACGAGGCCGCCGGATTCGACGCTTCCCTCGCCCTCGACGGCGCCGAAGGCCACATTGCCGTCGATGGAGAATCTGGCGATGCGCACGAGTGCTGTCGCCCCTCACTTGGTGCTGGCTGGAGTCTGACGCTCCAGGCTAACGCGGCGCGGGGCGGCCGACCGGCGATGTCACGGGGGCCGTGACAAGGATGACGCGGCTGGGTCCGGGGGTGGCGTCAGCGGGTCGCGGAGGCGTACGGCTGCGGCTGGTAGGGCGCCGGGGGCTGCATGAGGACGGTGCGGCGCGGGTTGGCCGTCTTCGCCGGCAGCGCGACCGCGTACTCGGGGAGGGCGACCCGGCCGAGCTCTGCGGCGTCCGAGAGGTGGACGAGGGTGGAGCGGCGGGGGTTGGCCGTGGTGCCGGGCGTCGTCGTCTTCATCGCGGTGATCTGACCTTGTTCCGGAACGGGCGCCGCGTTCGGGCGCGAAGGGGTGTAAAGCGTCAGGCTAAACATGCGATTCCCTTCGAATGCATGGCTAAGACATCGATCACCGTGTGAGTTTGCTCACCACGGGCGCCACATTCCAGGCATTACGGACTGTCGCCTGTCGCCACGGAAAGGGACATTACGCCACTGAATGCTCTATTCCGCTCCTGATCATGTCGACTGGGACACACAGGTACGCGCAGCCATTGGACCGGAAAAGTCCGAATCCTCCGTGATCATCTTCTACATGGGGTGACGCTTCGGGTACGGGTTGTCATGACCCTCGCGACGCGACACGCGGCCCTTGTTGGAGGTCCGGCACTGTGCTGGAATTCCACGCACCGCCGCGGGTTTCAAGCCGGCGCGCAGGGGGCGCAACGCAGCGCCGGCCTAGTGGCGGGGAAGGGGGAGCTGCGCCGGTCACCGACGACCACCTGGGGTGCCCTCCACGCACCCCGATTGACACCGACACCGTCCTCTCCGTTCATCCGGAAGGACGCCTGGTCCAGAGGTTGCGACGCTAGTGCAGGGACGTTTCAAGAGGGATGGCTCGGGGTCTCCCCAGGCCCGTCAGGGCCGAGCGGATGCTCCGGCGGAGCAGGAACCGCGTGCCGGGACCGACCGCGGTCCCTCGGCCTCGCACACCCCGAACCAGGGTCAGGGCCCGTCCGGCGAGGGCGGTGACGGCGGCAGGCGCGCGAGCGCCGCGGCCGCGTCCGCCGAGCCGTCCGACGCACCCCCCAAGGTCCGGGCCGAGAACGAGGTCGGACCTCGAATAGCCCTGCGCAACTGGCGCATCTCCACGCGCCTGGTCGCGCTCCTCACCCTCCCCGTGGTCGCCGCGACCACCCTGGGCGGCATCCGCATCAGCGAGTCGCTCCAGGACATGGAGCAGCTCGACCACATGCAGCTGCTCACCAAGCTGACCCGAGAGGCCACCGACCTCGCGCAGGCCCTCCAGTCCGAGCGCGACCTCTCCGCGGGTCCGCTCTCCAACGGCCGCCCGGTCAGCGACTACCAGGTCGCCAACCCGCGCCGTAAGACGGACCTCGAGTACAAGGCCTTCCTCCAGGCCACGGAGGCCATCCCGGCCACCGAGGGCGACGAGGCGCTGCGCAGCATCCGGCAGAACGTCAACCAGATCGCCTCGCAGGTCAGCGGTCTGCACACGATCCGGAGCAACGCGTACGAGAAGGACGTCTCCCACTCGGTGACGGTCGAGGCGTACAGCCGTCTCATCCGCTCGCTGCTCAGCCTGTCCCAGGACATGGCGCAGGCGACCAGCAACCCCGAGATGATCAAGCGGACCCGCGCGCTCGCCGCGTTCTCGTCCGCCAAGGAGTACGCCTCCATCCAGCAGGCGATCATCGCCGCGGCGCTGCCGCCGAGCGACCGGACGTCCGGCGACATCCAGCAGGGTGACCGCCTCTACGCCGAGGCCGCGCTCAACTCCGAGGGCCGCGAGCTCCAGTCCTTCCAGGCGATCTACGAGTCGACCGGCGGCGACGCCACCGAGCGCCTCGCGTCCCTCAACTCCGGCAACCCGTCGATCACCGCCGCCGAGAAGTACGCCGAGCGTGTCCTCAACATGGACAACGCCATGAAGACCGGCGACAAGCGCGGTCACCTGAACTTCACCGACGAGTACGGCACCAAGATCGCCACCATGAACCGCATCGAGCGCGGTCTGCTCGGCGACATGGAGAGCCTGGCCCGTGAGCTCCGCCAGGAGTCGCAGCGGGACGCCATCGTCAACGGTGCGCTGATCCTCCTCGTCCTCGGCGTCTCGCTCATCGGCGCCTTCGTCGTGGCCCGGTCCATGATCCGCTCGCTGCGCCGGCTCCAGGACACCGCGACCAAGGTCGCCCAGGAACGCCTGCCCGAGCTCGTCAAGCAGCTCTCCGAGTCCGACCCGCAGGACGTCGACACCTCCGTCGAGTCCGTCGGTGTGCACTCCCGGGACGAGATCGGCCAGGTGGCCGCGGCCTTCGACGACGTGCACCGCGAGGCCGTCCGCCTCGCCGCCGAGCAGGCCCTCCTCCGGGGCAACGTCAACGCGATGTTCACCAACCTCTCGCGCCGTTCCCAGGGCCTCATCCAGCGTCAGCTCTCGCTCATCTCCGAACTGGAGTCGCGCGAGGCCGACCCGGACCAGCTGTCCTCGCTCTTCAAGCTCGACCACCTCGCGACGCGTATGCGCCGTAACGGTGAGAACCTCCTCGTCCTCGCCGGTGAGGAGCCCGGCCGCCGCTGGACCCGCCCGGTCCCGCTGGTCGACGTGCTCCGTGCCGCCGCCTCCGAGGTGGAGCAGTACGAGCGCATCGAACTCGCCTCGGTCCCCGCGACCGAGGTCGCCGGCCGGGTCGTCAACGACCTCGTCCACCTCCTCGCCGAGCTGCTCGAGAACGCCACCTCGTTCTCCTCGCCGCAGACGAAGGTCCGGGTCACCGGTCACGCGCTGCCCGACGGCCGGGTGCTCGTCGAGATCCACGACACCGGCATCGGCCTCTCCCCCGAGGACCTCGCCGCGATCAACGAGCGGCTCGCGTCGCCGCCCACCGTGGACGTCTCCGTCTCCCGCCGCATGGGTCTCTTCGTGGTCGGCCGCCTGTCCCTGCGACACGGCATCCGCATCCAGCTGCGCCCCTCCGACTCGGGCGGCACCACCGCGCTCGTCATGCTGCCGGTCGACGTCGCCCAAGGCGGCAAGAAGCCGATGCCCAAGCCGGGTGCCGGCGGCCAGGGCGCGATGCCGCCCGGCGCCTCCGCCCCGGGCGGCCGGCTCCCCGCCGGTCCCGGCGCGGCCGGTGGCCCCGGCGGACGTCCGGGCCAGGGCGGTGCGCCCTCGGGCGGCCTGCTCGGCGGCGGCGCTCCGCGCGGCCAGGTCGGTACGAGCGGTCCCCGGCCCGCGCTGCCCGCCCGTGACGGCGCGCCGCTCGCCGGCGGCCCGCAGGGTGCCCCGCAGTCCCGCACCCCGCAGCCGCAGAACGCCTCCCTCGACCGGACCGGTCAGCTGCCGCAGGCCCCCCAGGCCCCGCAGAGCGGCGATCCGCTGCGGCCGGGCCCCGGTGGCGGCGGTCTCATCGGCGGCGCCGCGAGCGCCATCCCGTCCCGTACGGACGTGTGGGGCAGCCAGGGCGCCCCGCAGGCCGGACCCGGCGCCCCGCAGCACGCGCCGCAGGGCCAGGGTGCCGCGCAGACCGGTGGGTTCGAGTTCCCGCGCGCCGAGCTGCCGGGTGGCAACCCCCAGCAGCAGCGCCCGCAGGGCGCGAGCTGGGGCAACGACCAGGCCCAGCAGCCGGTCCGCCGCCCGCAGCAGGAGATGTCCCCGCTGGACGCGCCGCGCGGTCACGAGGACCCGGAGACGACCGGCTCGTTCCCGGCGCCCCAGGGCCCCGGCTCCACGGGTCAGTTCCCGCGTCCCGACTTCGGCGCCCCGCAGTCGCAGGGCCGTCCGCAGCAGGCCCCGCAGCAGCAGGCCCCGCAGGCGTACCAGGGCGGTGCCCAGGACCCGGCGTCGACGGCGCAGTTCCCGCGCCCCGACTTCGGCGCCCCGCAGGGCCCCGGCTCCACGGGCCAGTTCGCGCGGCCCGACTTCGGCGCACCGCAGCAGGCACCGCAGCAGGCCCCGCAGCAGCAGGGCTTCCAGGGCGGCCAGCAGCAGCAGTTCGGCCGGCAGCCCTATGTGCCGCAGGCGCAGCAGCAGGCCCCGCAGCCGCCGGCCCCGCGCCAGCGCACCGGCGGCGACTTCGGCGCCCAGCGCCCGGAGCCGGTCCAGCCGCAGCAGCGTCAGCCGCAGGGCCAGCAGCCGCAGCTCCAGCAGCCCCGCCGTCCGGAGGCCCTGCCGCCGGCGGGCGCGGGCGCGGGTGACGGCCGTACGCCGCTGTACGACACGCTGGAGACCAACTGGTTCCACCAGGAGCAGGCCCAGCAGCAGGCACAGCAGCAGGCGCAGGCCCCGGCCGCGCCGCAGCCGTCCGCTCCGGCGCAGCGTCCGGCCGGTGACCCGGCCGACGGCCGCCAGAACGGCGGGGCCGCCTGGCGGACCTCGCCCAACGACGAGCTGGTGCGCCAGGCCGAGCGGGTGCGCAAGCCCGCGGCCGGCGGTGTCACCACCTCTGGTCTTCCCCGGCGTGTGCCGAAGGCCAACCTCGTACCCGGGACCGCACAGGAGCAGGCCCACTCGGCCGGCCCCCAGGTCTCGCGTGCACCCGACGACGTCCGCGGCCGGCTGACCAATCTGCGCCGCGGTATCCAGCAGGGCCGGCAGGCAGGTAACTCGACCACGGGTAATCACCACCTCGGTCCGAACCATCAGCAGGAGCGTTAGTTGAACGCGATGAGCCAGGCGGCGCAGAATCTGAACTGGTTGATCACCAACTTCGTGGACAACACCCCTGGGGTGTCCCACACGGTGGTGGTCTCCGCCGACGGACTCCTGCTGGCCATGTCCGAAGGATTCCCCCGCGACCGTGCCGACCAGCTGGCGGCGGTCGCGTCCGGACTGACCTCGCTGACCGCGGGTGCGTCCCGGATCTTCGAGGGGGGCCCCGTCGCGCAGACCGTGGTGGAGATGGAGCGCGGCTTCCTCTTCCTCATGTCGGTCTCCGACGGTTCGTCGCTGGCCGTGCTCGCGCACCCCGAGTGCGACATCGGCCTCGTCGGCTACGAGATGACGCTGCTGGTCGACCGGGCCGGCAGTGTCCTCACCCCGGACCTCCGCGCGGAGCTCCAGGGAAGCCTGCTCCACTAGCCGGTTCGCCTCCGGGACAGAACCCCACCGCACGACCGATCGACAGGGCGGTACGCCCCTCCGTACCGCCCTGGCACCGTTATCCGTCCGGCCGCCCCACCCGGCCCCCCACCGGCCCCATCAGACGGCAGAAGGTTTGCTGTCACGCCCGGAGGATTCATGACCCCGCCCCCCGCCTCTCACGATCCGTACGGCGCCTCAGTCGACGAGTACGGACATGAGGGCGACCAGCCGCTGGTGCGTCCGTACGCGATGACCGGCGGCCGGACCCGGCCGCGCTACCAGCTCGCCATCGAGGCACTGGTCAGCACCACGGCCGACCCGGCGCACCTCGCCACGCTCCTCCCGGAACACCAGCGGATCTGCCACCTGTGCCGTGAGGTCAAGTCGGTGGCCGAGGTGTCGGCGCTGCTGTCGATGCCCCTCGGTGTCGCCCGCATCCTCGTCGCCGACCTGGCGGAGGCCGGCATGGTGGCGATCCACCAGCCGGGCAACGGAGAGACCGGCGGCACGCCGGACGTGACTCTGCTCGAAAGGGTGCTCAGTGGACTTCGCAAGCTCTAGCGGCGGCGCGGCCCGTTCAACCACCAGCGCGAAGATCGTGGTGGCGGGTGGCTTCGGCGTGGGCAAGACCACGTTCGTCGGCGCCGTCTCCGAGATCAACCCGCTGCGTACCGAGGCCGTGATGACGTCCGCCTCGGCGGGTATCGACGACCTCACGCACACCGGTGGCAAGACGACGACGACCGTCGCCATGGACTTCGGCCGCATCACCCTGGACCAGGACCTGATCCTGTACCTCTTCGGTACGCCCGGTCAGGACCGCTTCTGGTTCATGTGGGACGACCTGGTCCGCGGCGCCATCGGCGCCGTCGTCCTCGTCGACACCCGCCGCCTCGCCGACTGCTTCCCCGCGGTCGACTACTTCGAGAACAGCGGCCTGCCCTTCGTCATCGCCCTCAACGGCTTCGACGGCGCACAGCCCTACCAGCCGGAAGAGGTCCGCGAGGCCCTCCAGATCGGCCCCGGCACCCCCATCATCACCACCGACGCCCGGCACCGCGCCGACGCCAAGAGCGCGCTCATCACCCTGGTCGAGCACGCCCTCATGGCCCGGCTCAAGTAGTCGGACGACCAGGGCGGTTGTCCTATGCCACGCGAGGGGCGGTCTGTGTCGTTCGACACGACCGCCCGCGCGTTCATAACATTTCGACAGAGAATTGGGGCGCCTCGGACACCCGACGCATTCGATCGGTGCCGCTGCGCTCACCTGAGCCCCGTCTTTTGACGGGGCTCGCTCTTTATGCCCGTTTTATACGAGCCTCAGGCCCGTGAAACCGGCCGCGTCCCACTGTTTGGAACCGACCCCCTTCACGTGCTGCAATTCATGAACTCCCGAGTAGTACGGCCCTGAACGAAACACCGGCACAACGTAGGTGCCGACGCCGAGAGGTTGTTGGTCGAGTGAGGCGCAGCAAGGAAAGCTCCGCGGAGCAGGAGACACGGGGCAACTTCACCCCGCCGTCGCGCACGGCGATGTCGCCCGCGGACGTGCCCGTGACGCAGCCTGCCGTGGCCCCCGCACCGGGCAGCTCCAGCAAGCTTTCGCCCCGCAACTGGCGGGTGCCCACCAGGCTGAACGCGATCCTCTGCATACCCGTGCTGGTCGGCCTCGTCATGGGCGGCTTCCAGGTCAAGGGGTCGATCGACACCTGGCAGGAGGCGCAGGACGCCGAGAAGACGGCGCTCATCGTGCGCGCCGCATCGGAGTACAGCACCGCTCTGCTCAACGAGCGCGACCTCACCGCGGCCCCCCTGCTGGCGGCGAAGACCGCCGAGGACCGCAAGAGCGACGAGGTCACGAAGGCGTACGCCGCGACCGACGCCGCCAAGGTGAAGTTCGACGAGGCCGCCAAGGACCTGCCCTCGGGCCAGGGCCTGGAGCGCCGGCTGAACCTCTTCCGCGAGGAGGAGCCGAAGCTCGAGGCGCTGCGCAAGGCCGCGTACACCCGCTCCCTCGACCCGGTGAACACCCAGCTCCAGTACACCGGCGTCCAGCACTACCTCACCGAGTTCTCCAACGAGCTCGGCCTCGGCACCGGCAACGTCACGGCCTACGGCCGCAGCGTCTACGCCATCCAGCTGGCCAAGGGCGCCGAGTCCCTCCAGCGCTCCATAGGCACCCAGCTCCTGGTCCGGCCCAGCCGCACCGAAGCCGTCTTCGCCCAGCAGTCCGTGGCGTTCAACTCGTACAACTACCTGGAGCAGATCGCCCTCGGCGAGTTCTCCTCCGGTGGTATGCCCGAGGACGTCGAGATGCTGAAGAAGGTCATGGCGGGCAAGGCCGCCGCGGGCGCCAAGCAGATGCAGGCCGCCGGCCTCGACCTGCCCAAGGGCAAGGACGGCTCCGTCTACTCGGGGGCGGCCACCGCGATCGGCACCGCCAAGGACCCCGACGGCCTCGCGTCGCTCAAGGCCAAGGGCATCACGGCCGAGTCCTGGGTGGCGATCGCCACCGCCAAGTTCGAGGGCTACTCCGAGGTCGAGAAGGCCCTGGTCGACAAGGCCGTGGCCGAGGCGATCAAGATCTCCGACGAGGCGAAGACGGACGCCTGGGTCAACGGCGGCATCGTCGTCATCGCCCTGCTCGCCGCCTTCATCCTCGCCGGGATGATGGCCCGCCAGATGAGCCGCGCCATGTCGCAGCTGCGGACCGCCGCCTTCGGCATCGCCGAGCAGCGCCTGCCGATGCTGGTCGACCAGCTGTCCCGCGCCGAACCCGGCCGCGTCGACACCCGCGTGCAGCCGATCCCGATCGACACGCAGGACGAGATCGGCGAGGTCGCCCGCGCCTTCGACCAGGTCCACCGCGAGGCCGTCCGGCTCGCCGCCGAGCAGGCCATGCTCCGGGGCAACGTCAACGCGATCTTCACCAACCTCTCGCGCCGCAACCAGTCGCTGATCGAGGGCCAGCTGACCCTCATCACCGACCTGGAGAACAACGAGGCCGACCCGGACCAGCTGGAGAACCTCTTCCGCCTGGACCACCTCGCGACCCGTATGCGCCGCAACGGCGAGAACCTCCTCGTCCTCGCCGGCGAGGAGCCGGGCCGCCGCTGGGACCAGCCGGTCCCGCTGGTCGACGTCATGCGCGCCGCCTCCTCCGAGGTGGAGCAGTACGAGCGCATCGAGCTCGCCGGCGTGCCGGAGGCCGAGATCCACGGCCAGGCCGTGACCGACCTCGTGCACCTGCTCGCCGAGCTCCTGGAGAACGCCACCACGTTCTCCTCCCCGCAGACCAAGGTCCGCGTCACCGCGACCCGTCTCCCCGACGGCCGTGTGATGGTCGAGATCCACGACAAGGGCATCGGCCTCACCGCCGAGGACTTCGCGGACATCAACCACAAGCTGGCCAACCCGCCGACCGTGGACGCGGCCGTCTCGCAGCGCATGGGCCTCTTCGTGGTCGGCCGGCTCGCCGACCGCCACGGCATCCGGGTCCAGCTGCGCCCCTCGGGCGAGCAGGCCGGTACGACCTCGCTCGTCATGCTGCCGGACGCGATCACGCACGGTGGCGGTGGCGAGCAGCCGATCCAGGACGACTTCACGGTCTCCCAGATCATTCCGCAGCAGCACCAGCCGAACGCCTTCGAGAGCGCCCCGCCGCAGCAGCAGCCGATGCTGACCGCCGCCGACCTCGGCTTCGACGACTCCCGCTACGAGCAGCCGGCCGAGGAGGAGCACCAGCTCGACCCGGTCGACCGCTCGCTCAAGCGCGAGGGGCGGCGTGCCGCCCTGGAGGCCCAGGCGCAGGGTGGCGACCGGCCGCTCTTCCGCGACGAGGCGGAGCAGCCGGACGAGTACGGGCAGCAGGGCCAGGAGTACGGCCAGGCGCAGGAGTACGGGCAGCAGCAGGGCCACGAGTACCCGGCCGAGCAGTACGCCCCGGCGCAGGACTACGGGCAGCAGCAGTCGCAGCAGCCTCAGCAGTCGCAGGGGTTCGGCCAGGAGTACGCGGCCGGGTTCCCGCAGCAGCAGCAGGACGGCTACGCGTACCCGCAGCAGGGCTACGAGGCCTACCCGCAGCAGGGCTATGCGGAAGCTTCGTACGAGACCCCGGGAACCGAACACCAGCAGTACGGCAATGCGTTCGATACCCAGTCCCACCAGGGAGACTGGCAGGATCAGAGCGCTTACCAGGGCGGCTACCAGCAGCCGTTCGGAGCGGAATCGGAATCTGCCCCGAGCGCTCCCGAACAGGCCGCCGACCGCGTAGGCTTCGACCGTCCGGGTCCGACCCCGAGTGCCGCCCCGGACGCCGGTCACGCGCTGACCGACGCCGGACTGCCGCGCCGCGGCAGCGTCGCCTCGCCGACCCAGCAGGCGCCGCAGCAGCAGGCACCGCAGCAGGCGAAGCCCGCGCAGCCGGCGCAGGAGCAGCAGCAGAACGACGCCGACCCCACCGACGAATGGCGCTCGACCAACGACGAGCGCTGGCAGCGGGCCGGGAAGCTCAAGGACCCGAAGGCGGGCGGGGTCACCTCGTCCGGCCTTCCCCGCCGGGTCCCGAAGGCCAACCTGGTCGAGGGCACGGCTGAGCAGACCCCGCAGGGCGGCCCCCAGGTCTCCCGCGCACCCGAGGACGTGCGGGGCAGGTTGAGCAACCTGCGCCGAGGCGTCCAGCAGGGACGCAGCGCGGGAACGGACACGAACGGATCGGGCCTCGGCCCGGGCAGTACCTACAACCAGGAGCGTTAGTGTGAGCATGAGCCAGGCGGCGCAGAATCTGAACTGGTTGATCACCAACTTCGTGGACAACACCCCCGGGGTGTCCCACACGGTGGTGGTCTCCGCCGACGGACTCCTGCTGGCGATGTCCGAGGGTTTCCCCCGTGACCGCGCCGACCAGCTGGCGGCCGTCGCCTCCGGACTGACCTCGCTGACCGCGGGCGCGTCCCGGATCTTCGAGGGTGGTGCGGTCAATCAGACCGTGGTGGAGATGGAGCGCGGCTTCCTCTTCATCATGTCGATCTCGGACGGCTCCTCGCTGGCCGTGCTCGCCCACCCCGAGGCGGACATCGGTCTCGTGGGCTACGAGATGGCGCTGCTCGTGGACCGCGCGGGCACCGTCCTGACTCCCGACCTCCGGGCGGAGCTTCAGGGAAGTCTTCTCAACTAACAGACAGACAGTGCGTTTCGCGCCACCGCCCCGTAAGGTGCGGTGGCGCGGTTCCAAGGGACATGGACCGCGAGGCAGTCGGAGGAGGAGACGTGGGAACACCACCGGGCTCAAGCCCCTACAACGGTTATGACGGGCACCAGCCGCTCGGCGAGACCGCGCAGAACCGGTTCAACTTTCCCTCCGCCCCGAGCAGACAGGGCGTATCGCAGCCCTATCGGCAGCCTCACGCCCAGCCCGCGGGTGCGCAGGGCTCCTCGCGTGCCCAGTCCGCCGCAGGCTCCAGCAGCTCCGGCGGCTCGCACAACCCGCTGGTGCGTCCGTACGCGATGACCGGCGGCCGGACCCGGCCGCGCTACCAGCTCGCCATCGAGGCACTGGTCAGCACGACGGCCGATCCGTCCCGGCTGCAGGGGCAGTTGCCCGAGCACCAGCGGATCTGCCGGCTGTGCTTCGAGATCAAGTCGGTCGCCGAGATCTCGGCCCTTCTCTCCATCCCCCTCGGCGTCGCCCGAATCCTCGTGGCCGACCTGGCAGAGGCCGGGCTCGTCGCCATCCACCAGCCGGGCGGCGACGAGGCCGCCGGCGGTCAGCCAGACGTGACACTGCTCGAAAGGGTGCTCAGTGGACTTCGCAAGCTCTAGCGGCGGCGCGGCCCGTTCAACCACCAGCGCGAAGATCGTGGTGGCGGGTGGCTTCGGCGTGGGCAAGACCACGTTCGTCGGCGCCGTCTCTGAGATCAATCCGCTGCGTACCGAAGCCGTCATGACGTCTGCGTCCGCGGGCATCGACGACCTCACGCACACCGGCGACAAGAAGACGACGACCGTCGCCATGGACTTCGGCCGCATCACCCTGGACCAGGACCTGATCCTGTACCTCTTCGGTACGCCTGGTCAGGACCGCTTCTGGTTCATGTGGGACGACCTGGTCCGCGGCGCCATCGGCGCCGTCGTCCTCGTCGACACCCGCCGCCTCGCCGACTGCTTCCCCGCGGTCGACTACTTCGAGAACAGCGGCCTGCCCTTCGTCATCGCCCTCAACGGCTTCGACGGCGCACAGCCCTACCAGCCGGAAGAGGTCCGCGAGGCCCTCCAGATCGGCCCGGACACCCCCATCATCACCACCGACGCCCGGCACCGCGCCGACGCCAAGAGCGCGCTCATCACCCTGGTCGAGCACGCCCTCATGGCCCGCCTGCGGTAGCTGTCCCCCGGCGCCCGTACCGAAGGCCGCGTTCCCTCAGGGGGACGCGGCCTTCGGCGTGCACGGCGCGTCAGGGCCCGCAGACGGCGCGTGAGGGCCCGGGAGCGCGAAAGAGGGCCTGAACCCGGTCACACCGGGTTCAGGCCCTCTCTCGGACGCTCAGCGCCAGCTGTGCGGCGCGCGGAAGCCGTGCTCGCGCTCCAGGCGGCGCCAGCCGGCCGTGGTGCGGCCGCGGTGGCCCGCGGCGCTGTCCTCGTCGGACCGGGCGGCGGCACGGGCGAGCAGGACGGCCGTGATGGCCGCCAGCTCCTCGGGGTCGGCGTGGCCCTTCTCGACGCGGAGAAGGTTGGCAGGGGTTGTCACGTGGATGACTCCTCTTACTGAGGCGGGTTGCCGTGCTTGCGGGACGGCAGGTCGGCGTGCTTGGTGCGGAGCATCGCGAGGGACCTGATGAGCACCTGGCGGGTGTCGGCGGGGTCGATGACGTCATCGACCAGGCCGCGCTCCGCCGCGTAGTACGGGTGCATCAGCTCGGCCTTGTACTCCTTGACCATGCGGGCCCGCATGGCCTCGGGGTCCTCGGCCTCCGCGATCTGCTTGCGGAAGATCACGTTGGCGGCGCCTTCGGCGCCCATGACCGCGATTTCGTTGGTGGGCCAGGCGTACGTCAGGTCGGCGCCGATGGACTGGGAGTCCATGACGATGTACGCGCCGCCGTAGGCCTTGCGCAGGATCAGGCTGATCCGGGGCACGGTCGCGTTGCAGTACGCGTACAGCAGCTTCGCGCCGTGGCGGATGATTCCACCGTGCTCCTGGTCGACGCCCGGCAGGAAGCCGGGTACGTCCAGAAGGGTGATGATCGGGATGTTGAAGGCGTCGCACATCTGCACGAAGCGGGCGGCCTTCTCGGAGGCCTCGATGTCGAGGACACCGGCCAGCGTCTGCGGCTGGTTGGCGACGAGGCCGACGACCTGGCCGTCGAGGCGGGCCAGCGCGCAGATGATGTTGCGGGCCCAGCGCTCGTGGATCTCCAGGTAGTCGCCGTCGTCGACGAGCTCCTCGATGACCTTGTGCATGTCGTACGGGCGGTTGCCGTCGGCCGGGACCAGGTCGAGGAGGACCTCGGAGCGGCGGTCCGCCGGGTCCTCGGAGGCGACGGTCGGCGGGTTCTCGCGGTTGTTCTGCGGGAGCATCGACAGGAGGTAGCGGACCTCCGCGATGCAGGTCTCCTCGTCGTCGTACGCGAAGTGCGAGACACCGGAGACACCCGCGTGGACGTCGGCGCCGCCGAGGCCGTTCTGGGTGATCTCCTCACCGGTGACCGCCTTCACGACGTCCGGTCCGGTGATGAACATCTGCGAGGTCTCGCGGACCATGAAGACGAAGTCCGTCAGCGCCGGGCTGTAGGCCGCGCCGCCGGCGCACGGGCCGAGCATCACCGAGATCTGCGGGATGACACCGCTCGCGCGGGTGTTGCGCTGGAAGATGCCGCCGTAGCCGGCGAGCGCCGAGACGCCCTCCTGGATGCGGGCGCCCGCGCCGTCGTTCAGGGAGACCAGCGGGGCACCGGCCGCGATGGCCATGTCCATGATCTTGTGGATCTTCGTCGCGTGGGCCTCGCCCAGCGCGCCGCCGAAGATCCGGAAGTCGTGCGCGTAGACGAAGACCGTGCGGCCCTCGACCGTGCCCCATCCGGTGATCACACCGTCGGTGTACGGCTTCTTCGCCTCCAGGCCGAAGCCCTGGGCGCGGTGCCGGCGGAGCTGCTCGACCTCGCTGAAGGAGCCCGGATCGAGCAGCAGCTCGATGCGTTCGCGCGCCGTCAGCTTGCCCTTCGCGTGCTGGGCCTCGGTCGCGCGGTCACTCGGGCCGCGCAGGGCCTGCTCGCGCAGGACGTGCAGCTCGGCCACTCGGCCACGGGCGTCAGCGGGCTCGCTCGGGATCTGGTCCACAACGGTCATGTACCGACCCTACGAAGTCGGACAAGAAAACCCCGCAGTCGACTCCGTACAGTCTCCCGTGTCGATTCCTGGTGGGGCTGGACAGAACGACGAACTGTTCAGCACGAGTCAACAGCCAGGTACCCCTCGTGTTTGTAGGGGTTCAACATAGACCTCGGTGGGCCCGGATCCGTCGGGCCGACGCCGCCTCCGCTTCGCCCACAAGGTAGTCCATGGCGCCGAAGGGGCCCGCGCCCCCCGGAAGGGTCGCGGGCCCCGTGGCTCGTCTCCGGGGTCAGCCTCCGCAGTGGAAGCGGGCGCCGCCCCAGTCCGCGTGGTCGTTGCCGTTGCCGTCGCCGCTGTCGGAGACCACCAGATCGACCCAGGTGGCGCCGGTCACGTCGGCGGTGAGCGGCCAGGCCGCGTCCGAGGACCTGAGGACCGGGGACTTCACCCGCTCGGCGCCGTCGGCGAGGACGCTGAACTGGACGGAGCCCCGGCTGGTCTGGACGTCGTCCACCCCGACCTCGGCGGTGAGGGAGGTGCAGCGGCCGCCCAGGTAGTAGCGGACCTTCGCGGGCGCGTGGCTGCCCAGGCCCTTGGCGTACGTCACTCCCCCGATGCGCAGCGGGGAGCCGTCGCCGGTGCCGGTCTCACCGTTGGAGAGGTCGCGCTCGACGGGGCCCCAGCCGTTGGTGGCCGAGGTCCAGTCGAGATCGCTGGCCCAGCTGTCGGCGGTGGGCGGCGGGGGCAGCGTACGGACGGTGGTGGCGGCGGTGAGCTTCCGCTCCCCTCCCCCGAGGGCGTACGTGACGGAGGCGTCCAGGGTGTACGGCCGGTACGCCGCGTCCACCGGGGGCGTCACCTGCCAGGTCGCGGTGGCCTTCCCGCCCGGCGCGACCGCGCCCAGGGTGACGGGCGCGGCCGGTTCGGCGGTCCAGCCCGCCGGGAGGGTGAGCGCGGCCAGGGCGCCGGAGACCTCGGTGGCCTCGTCGTTGCCGAAGGTGGCGGTGACCTGGTTCGGGCGGCCGGGCTCCAGCGTCTCGGGGGCGGTGACGGCGAGCGTGCCGCAGGCGGCGCGTTCGGCGGCCGGGCCGAGGTCGGTGACGGTGAAGGCGTCGAGGACGAAGTCGGCGCCGTCGGGGGCGTCACCGCGCTTGCGCAGCCCGGTCCAGGTGTCGCCGCAGCCGGCGGTGACCGTCTCGGAGAAGTGCCCGCTGTCCCGCTGCTGTCCGATCGGGGTGCGGCGGGTCTCCACGGAGGTCCCGTTCGCCCGGTCGTAGCCGGTGATCCACTCGTACGCGCCCGCGTGGCTCGACCGGTAGTCGTACGCGACGCGGTAGGTGTGGCCGTCCTTCATGGGGACGGTCCAGGGCGCCGTCCGGTAGACGAGTCCGCTGTTCTCGTCGTGGGACTTGAGGGACTCGGCGCCGCCGATCACGTCGTCGATCAGCTTCCCGTTCCAGCCGGCCTGGGTGTAGGGGGCGTGGAGCTGGGCGATGTGGGTCCGCGGGTCGGTCGTACCGCCGGCGTCGCCCTTGAGGAAGGGGCCCCAGCCCTGGTCGACGGCTTCGAAGTCCTCGTACACCACGGTCCCGGGCCGGGTGGCGGGGTCGTTGGCGACGATCCGGACGTCGTCGATCCGGACGGTGGCGGCGCTGCCGCTCGCGGCCCGGACGCTCAGCTCGGTGCCGCCGTGGCGCGGGGCGGTGAAGGTGACCTTGGCGCGCTGGAAGCGGGTGCCGTTCCAGTCGGAGGCGGCGACCCGGTCCTGCAGCGAGGACCGTTCGACGGTGACGGACCGTCCGGCGACCGAGAGGGTGGTGGGGCGGGTGGCGCCGGGCTGGACCTCGATCAGGGCGGAGGCGGTGTACCGCTCGCCCGGGGTGAGGCCGGTGATCCGCTGGCCGACCGAGGCGGGGGCCGTGCCGGAGAGCTTCGCGCTGTTGCGGCCCTGCTCGTCGGTGTCGCGGGCGACGGTGCCGGTCCTGGTCCAGGAGCCGAGCTTCGCGTCGTTGAAGCCGGGGTCCTTCACCGGGGTGCCCTGGCCCCACTTCGGGGCGGGCTGCGCGGGGGCGCGGTCGGGGTGGAGGACGTAGGGCTGTCCGGCGACGGCGTCGAGGGTGATCCGCCCGCCGACGGGACGCACGGTGGCGGTCTTCACCCGGCCGTTGTCGGTGAGCTTGTACACCGTGTACGAGCGGGCGCCGGCCGGGACGGCCCAACTGGTGGTGCCGCCCGCCTTGTTGTAGTGGTAGAGCTTCTCGCCGCGGCCCTTCCCGTCGGACCAGGGGAGCAGGTAGTTCTCGCCGTCGAGGACCTTGCGGCCGTCCTCGTAGAAGGTGCGGCGGCCGTCCTCGACGGTGCCGCGGACCCCGCCGGTGAAGGTGATGTCGTTGCCGTTCCAGCGGGTGATCCGCTGCTGCTGGAGGTACTTGGCGGGGAGGTTCCGCTGCCAGATGTTGGCGGTGAAGTCGCTCCAGTCGGTCTCGCCGGTCCAGCCCTCGAAGTCGACGAGGGCGGTCTGGCCGAGGACCGGGTGGTTGTTCCAGACGTCCTTCTCGCCGTTGCGGATGAAGCGGACGATCTGCGAGTTGAGGCCCTTGTTGGTGGCGCCGCCGTAGTCGAGGTCGTTGGCCCAGTGGGACCAGAGGGAGGCGCGCTCGAACTTCTCGGACCACTCGGTGGCGACGTTCCAGCCCTGCGCCTGGACGGCCCTCATCGTCTCGTCGGCGATCCAGCCGTGGGTGTAGTAGACGTCGATGTAGAGGGTGGAGAGGTTGCGGTCGGTCTCGTCGCGCAGCTGCTGGAAGCGGCGGGCGAGGTCGCCGCTGTTGATGTCGCGGCGCTGGTCGATGTAGTAGCTCTGGTTGAGCCAGTTCCAGCCGGGCTTCGTCTTGTCGACGAGGGTCTCGCTGAAGTTCTTCGCCTCGGGGTACGACTCGGTGGCGTTGACGTGGACGCCGAAGTCCGCGCCCCACTTCCGGCCCTCCTCGAGGAGGACGTTGAGGTCCGTGAGGCCGCCGGCCCGCTTGTTGTAGTTGCCGCCGTAGTCGGGGTGGGCGGAGTCGTGGCCCTCGGAGCCGTACCCCTTGAGCAGCGCGAACTGGCCGAGTCCGTCGGTGGACAGCGAGATCCGCTTGACGTCGTCGAGGGTGCGCAGGAAGGGGTGGGTGGCCTGCGAGGCGAAGTTGAACGGAATGTGGGCGACGACCCGGTCGGGGGTGTCCTCGCTGCCGGGGGCCTTGATCCCGATCGTCCGGAAGGCGACGGCGCCGTCCTGCCAGTCGGTGGTGCCGTCGGCGTTGGCGTCGGGGGTCACGACGACCTTGGCCCAGGGCAGGCCGTCGCCGCTCGCCGGCTTCGGGGCGCCCTCGCCGCGGTAGGTCCACTGGCCGGACCAGACGCCGACGCGGGTCTCGGTGCCGGTGGCGGTGGCCTGCTTGCGGGCCTGGTGCCAGAAGCGGGCGCCGTCCCGGGCGGAGGCCCCGGTGGGCTTGTCGTAGCTGGAGTTGGACTCGACGGCCGCGGCGAGCCGCCCGGTGCTGACGATCGCGTAGCTCGCGCCCACCGGGGTGGTCTCGGCGGCGGTCGCGTCGGTGACCTGGGCGAAGACGTCGGCGGTACGGGTGGAGTCCGGGTCGAGCCGGGTGAAGGCGGTCGCGGCGCCGGCGTCCGAGGAGCCGACGGAGACCAGGTCGTGGCCCGGTATGTCGAGGGTGCCGACCCGGAAGCCCTCGGTGTCGCGAACGGCGGTCACCCGGAACGTGGTGGTCCGCCCGTCGACGCCGATCCGCGCGTCGATCTCGACGCCGGGCAGGTCGGGGAAGGCCAGGGTGTACGCGGCGGAGGACCCGGTCAGGACGGGGGCGCCCTTGGCCCGGACGTCATGGGCGGTGCCGTTGAGGACGATCTGCGTGACCGGGGCCGTACTGCCGAGGAGCCGGGCGCCGCTCGCGCGGTCGGTGTACGAGAGGACGCGGGGGAAGTCCTCGGCGACGGCCACGGAGAGCTGGCGGGAGGCGATGACGGGGCCGTCGGCGGCTGCGGCGCCTGATGCGGGGCTGCCTGATGCGGGGGTGCCGGCTGCCGCCGCGTCGGCGGCCGCGGGGACGGCTGCCGTGCCCCCGGCCGTGGCTCCCTCGGCCAGGGCGGGCCCGGCCAGGGCGAACACGGCGGAGGAAGCGACGGCGAGCGCACAGGCCGCACGGATTCTTCGCGAAGGGGGGAGGGACATGCGCTCTAGTTGGCCCCGCCCCGGCGGCACCGTCAACGAGATCGCGCCGCGTGGGGCCCTCCAGTCCAAGAACCCCCTTCGGTTAGTCCAAGTGACCGCCGAAGAGGGCTCTTTCGGGCCGGAACCGCCGGTCAGCAGCCGCCGCAGTTGTAGAAGGTCACGTCCCAGTGGTTGCCCTCGTCGGCGTAGACGTTGCCCGCGCCGGACTTCCACTGCGGGGCGCCGTCACCGCGGACGCCGATGTACGTGAACGTGTTCTTCACGTAGTTGGTGAGGCAGGTGGCCTTGCCGAAGTCGAGCTTGTAGCCGTTCCAGTGGGAGTACGTGCCGCTCGCGTGGCCGGTCTCGGTGCCGCCGGTGATGTTGAGGGCGCAGCCGCTGGCGCTCCTCAGGGTCTGGGCCCCCTGGGCGGTGGCCAGGTTGAGCTGGTCGAAGGACGTGCACGTGGCGACGTTGCGGTTGGAGCAGCCGCCGGACGAGGACCAGGTGATCCCGGAGGACCGGAACATCGAGGTCGCGGTGGCGTGGCTGATCTTCGTGACGGCGTGGGCCTGGCCCGCGGCGGTGAGGACGCCGACACCCGGCGCGAAGAGCGCGCCGAGGACGAGGGCGAGGGCGGTGAGGACGGAGCGGAGCTTCATGGGGTGCCTCCTGCTGATGACCGTGGCGGTGGGGACGGTGGTGCAGGTGGTGCTCTGGTGCTCTGGCGCGCTGCGCGCAGGGAGATGGTGCCGCAGTTCTACGCGCGTCCGCCAGAGGGCGTCGGGGCCCTGGTGGCGCCGTCCGGGTGAACATCTCGCAGAGATGTTGAAAGTTGAACGGAATGCGTCTACAGTCATTCTCGTTGAAGGTTCAACAAGAACCGCTCAGCACACGTCCCGATCAAGGAGCTGTCAGTCATGGGTATCTTCAACCGCAAGAGCACCGAGTCCGCCGTCGCCGTCGCCACCCTCCCCGTGGACCCGGCCCTGACCGCCCTGACCGGCGACTACGCCATCGACCCGGCGCACAGCAGCATCGGCTTCACCGTCCGTCACGCCATGGTCACCAACGTCCGCGGCACCTTCGCCGAGCACGAGGGCGTCCTGAAGCTGGACGGCACGAACCCGGACGCCTCCACCGCCTCGATCGACGTCAGGATCGCCTCGATCGACACGGGCATCGCCGACCGCGACGGCCACCTGCGCAGCGGCGACTTCTTCGACGCCGAGCAGTTCCCCCTCATGACGTTCCGCTCCCTGCACGCCCAGCAGCTGGGCGGCGACAAGTACCGGATCACCGGCGACCTGACCATCAAGGACGTCACGAAGCCGCTCGCGATCGACCTGGAGTTCAACGGCTCCGCGACGGACGTGTACGGCAACGAGCGCGTCGGCTTCGAGGGCTCCGCCGAGATCCTGCGCTCCGACTGGGGCCTGACCTGGAACGCGGCCCTGGAGACCGGTGGCGTGATGGTCAGCGACAAGGTCAAGCTGAACTTCGACATCTCCGCGATCAAGAACGCCGCCTGATCCCGAGCCCCGGGGCCTGAGACGGGGCCTGAGCCTGGACCCCCCTGGCCCAAGCCCGAGCCCGCCCCCGCCCCGCCCCCGACGTCACACGAGCGCGCCCGCCCTCCGCAGCAGCGGAAGGCGGGCGCTCGGCGTTGCGAGGAGCTCCGCGACGAGTGTCGTGTCGCCGGACTCCGCCGCGCGGCCGAGCCGCTTCACGTGGTCCGAGGGGTCGTCCTCTCGATGCATCGGGCGATCATGTCAAACGGCTCCTCCGGCCGGGCCGGAGGAGCCGTCCCGGCGCGCGGCCGCGGCGACCACCGCCGGGATCAGGCGGTCGTTCTCGGCGGCGCCGGGGCCTGCGGCGAAGCCGAAGCGGCGGCGGGCGTAGCTGTAGGCGAGGCCGGTGGCCGGGTCGGCGAAGGCCTGGGAGCCGGGGGCTCCGCTGTGGCCGACGGCGAGCGGGCTGAGCGCCGGGTGGCGGGTGGCCAGCGGGACGAAGCCGAGGCCGAAGGCGTTGGTCGAGCCGGTCACCAGGTCCTGGCCCGAGGAGTGGATCCGGGAGACCTCGGCCAGGATGTCCGGCTTCAGGAGCGGGGCGCGGCCGTCGAGCTCGCCGGCGACCGCCGCGTACATCCGCGACAGGCCGCGCGCGGAGCCGACGCCGCCGCCGGAGATCGGCGCCCGGGCCCGCACGGTACGGGAGTTGGCGTATCCGACGATGTCGAACGGCGGGTCCGCGTGGAAGTTGAACGCGACGGCCATGAGGCTGTCCGGGGCGATCGGGTTCTCCGCGAGGAGGGCCTGCTCGGCGGGTGTCGGCCGCATCGGCAGGGCCGTACGGAAGCGGGGTTCCAGCGCCTCGGGCAGGCCCAGGTAGTAGTCGAGCCCGTACGGGGCGCGGACCCGCTCCTCGAACAGTTCCTGGATCGTCCGGCCGGTGGCCCGCACGACGACCTCTCCGACGAGCGGGCCGATCACGAGGGCGTGGTAGCCGTGGGCGGTGCCGGGCTTCCAGAAGGGGCGCTGGCCCGCGAGCCGTGCGGCGACGGCCCGGTCGTCGGCGAGTTCCTCGGCGCTGAGGCCGTCGTCGGCGCCGATCACGCCGGACCGGTGGGCGAGCAGCTCCCGCAGGGTCAGCCCCTCCTTGCCCTCGGCGGCGAACTCGGGCCACCAGGAGGCGACTTCGCGGTCGAGATCGAGCACACCGTCCTGCACGAGCAGGGCGGTGACCAGGGCCATCGCACCCTTGGACGAGGAGTAGAGGCCGAGGAGCGAGTCCCCGTCGACCCCGTCGCCGCCCCAGAGGTCCACGACGAGCCGGCCGTGGTGATGGACGGCGAGCTGGGCTCCGCCGTCGCGCGCCTCGTTCGCCACGACGGTGGCGAACTCCTCGCGTACGGACTCGAATCCTGGCTCCACCGTGCCGTGGACCCGCACCGGGGCCTGCCCCTGGACCTGCGCCTGACCGTCACTCATCGCTTCACTGCCCCTGAACGTCGACGACCTGCCAGACGACTGCAACGACCGAGGGAGCGGTTCCCTTCCCGAGGCACCCGGGGACGGCCGCCCCCGCGGGTCGACGGCGTTGTCAGTGGTGGCGTCTAGCGTCGGCGGCATGGAATTCCGTATCGACAGCGGCGTGTTGACCGATGCCGTGGCCTGGGCCGCGCGCGTCCTGCCGGCCCGCTCCCCCATGCCCGTCCTCGGCGGTCTGCTCCTGGAGGCGGCGGACGGCCGTCTGCGGGTCTCCGGCCTCGACCACGAGGCCTCGGCGCGGGTCGAGGTCGAGGCCGACACGGACGTCGAGGGCCGGGCCCTGGTCCTGGGCCGCCGGCTGCTCGACATCTGCAAGGTGCTCCCCCGGGGCCTCACGGAGCTCTCCGTGGAGGGCGCCCGGCTCTCGGTCACCTCGGGCGACGCCCGCTTCGGCCTCTCCCTGCTGCCGCTGGACGACTACCCGGCGCCGCCCGCGCTGCCCGAGGTCCGCGGCCTGGTGGACGGGGGCGCCTTCGCCGCGGCGGTCGGCCAGGTGGCCGTGGCCGCGGGCCGGGACGACTCGCTGCCGGTCCTCACCGGGATACGGCTCGCGCTGGACGGCACGGCCATGACGCTCGCGGCCACCGACCGCTACCGCTACGCGGTCCGGACCCTGGAGTGGAAGCCGGAGGCGGACGGCGGCGGACCGGCCGACGTGGTCGTCCCGGCCCGGCGGCTCACCGAGATCGCCCGCTCCCTGGCGGGCGCGGGCCCGGCCCGGCTCGCCCTGGACGGCGGCTCGATCGGCTTCGAGAGCGACGGCCTGCGCACCACCACGCGTCTCCTGGACGGCCGCCTCCCCCGCCACGACAAGCTCTTCGCCCTCGGCGACCACGCCCTGGCCGCCACCGACCGGACCCCGCTGACCGAGGCCGTGAAGCGGGTCGCGGTCGTCGCCGAGGGCGACGGCCCGGTCCAGCTGACCTTCACCCCCACGTCGATCCACCTCCAGGCGGGCTACGAGGACGACGTGGCCTCCCAGCACCTCCCGGCCACCCTCACGGGCCCGGACACCCTCACGGTCGCCTTCAATCCCGGCTACCTCCTGGACGCCCTGAACACCCTGGACACCCCGGAGGTCCACTTCCACCTCCTGGGCCCGGGCCAGCGAGCCCTCCTCACCGACGGCCCGAACCCGACCCACCGCCACCTGCTGATGTCGGTGAAGCCGCTGGTCTGAGGCCCCGCCGGACCGCTGCCCGGCCCGAGGCCCCGCCGGACCCCGGGCTAGAACCCGCCCCCGCCGCCGAAGTCGCCGCCCCCGCCGAAGTCGCCGCCTCCGAAGCCGCCGCCTCCGTCGCCGAAGCCGCTGCCGCCGAAGTCGCCGGAGTCGAAGTCGGCGCCCGAGAAGTCGCCGCCCTGGAAGTCTCCGCCGCCGTACTCGGCCGCGTAGGCCGGGGTGGAGAGCATCGAGCCGAGGACGGTGCCCATCAGGAGGCCGGGGAGGAGGCCGCCGCCGAAGTAGCCGCCGGCCCAGGGGCCGTAAGCCGGGCCCGCCTCCCAGTAGGGGCGGCGGACGCCGTCCGCGTCGACCGTGCGGGCCATCGGGTCCAGGCCGTCGTCGAGGCGGGACGCGTCGGCGGCGCACACCGGGACCTGGCGGGCGGTGCCGCCGGCCGGGGTCCAGGTGCGGTCCTCGGTGGAGGGGCCGTGGCGCGGGTCGAAGAAGCAGGGGGCGCGGCGCTCGGGGAGCGGCCGGGACTCGCGGCGGGCGGCCAGGACGGCGAGCGAGTAGCGGCCGTCTTCCAGGGCCTCGGTGACCGCGCGGACGTCATGGGGCCGGCCGGCGGAGGCCATCAGGGACTTCGCCTTGTCGTACGCGTCGAGGGAGCGTTCGTAGTCGCCGCGCATGGCGTCGTCGGCGCCGGCCTCCGCGGGGTGGAAGTCGAGGCGTTCGAGTTCCTCGCCGAAGGCGGTGATGTCCTCGTCGACGACGACCCTGAGCTTGTCGAGGGCGGCGCGCTCCTCGGCCTCCTTGCGGAGCCGGTTGCGGCGGACGACCGTGTAGGCGCCCGCGCCTCCGGCGGCGACCACGGCGCCGAGGATCACCAGGCCGGCGACGGGCACGCCGTCGTCGGTGCCGACGGAGCCCCAGCCCGCGGGGGCGGAGCCGCGCAGGGTGGGCAGGGCCTGGTCGACGAAGTTGTCGAGTTCGGTGGCCGCGTCGACGCCCGGCTGGCGTACGGAGGTCACGAGGTTCCGTACGGCCTGCTCGGACATGACGGCGCGGTCGGCGCCCGCGTCGAAGCCGTCGCCGAGGCGGACCGCGTACAGGCCGGTGATGCCGGTCTGGGTCCGCAGGTTCGCCAGCAGGTCCTTCGGCGGGAACTGCGCGTTCGCGGGCAGGACCGCCACGAACAGGGGCTTGTCCGCGTCCTTGATCCTCTGGGCGAGGGCGTCCGCCTCGGACTTCGACAGCTGGTCGGCGGCGCCCGGGTCGACGTACACCGGGCCCTGTTTCAGGGCGGCGGCCGCGTCGGGGATCCCCGTGGCCCTGGCGCCCGCGGAGGGGGCCAGGGCCAGGAGCAGCAGCATCATCAGCCCGGCGAGGGCCGACAGGAGGGAAAGCGGCCTGGTCCTCATGGTTCGACGCTACCCGAAGCACGACAAACAAGACATAGAGGGCTACTCGGCGGGGTCGATCCCGGCGCGCAGCACTCCGTACGTGAAGGCGTCCTCCAGGGCCTGCCAGGAGGCGGCGATGACGTTCTCGCCGACGCCGACCGTCGACCACTCGCCGTTGCCGTCGCTGGTGGTGATCAGGACGCGGGTGGTGGACTCGGTGCCGTGGCGGCCCTCCAGGATGCGGACCTTGTAGTCGACCAGCTCGAACTTGGCGAGCTGCGGGTAGATCCGCTCCAGGGCGAGGCGCATCGCGCGGTCGAGGGCGTTGACGGGGCCGTTGCCCTCGGCGGTGGCGACGATTCGCTCGCCCTTGGCCCAGAGCTTCACCGTGGCCTCGTTGGCGTGGGTGCCGTCGGGGCGGTCCTCGACGATCGCGCGCCAGGACTCCGTACGGAAGTAGCGGCGGGCGCGGCCCTCGGCCTCCTCCCGGAGGAGCAGCTCGAAGGAGGCGTCGGCGGCCTCGTAGGTGTAGCCCTGGAGCTCGCGCTCCTTGACCCGCTCGACGACCCGGGCCACGAGCGCGCGGTCGTCGCCCAGGTCGACGCCGAGCTCCTTGCCCTTGAGCTCGATGGAGGCCCGGCCGGCCATGTCGGAGACCAGCATCCGCATGGTGTTGCCGACCAGCTCGGGGTCGATGTGCTGGTAGAGGTCGGGGTCGACCTTGATCGCGGAGGCGTGGAGCCCGGCCTTGTGCGCGAAGGCGGAGACGCCGACGTAGGGCTGGTGGGTGGAGGGGGTGAGGTTGACGACCTCGGCGATGGCGTGCGAGATCCGGGTCATCTCGGCGAGGGCGCCGTCGGGCAGCACCTTCTTGCCGTACTTGAGCTCCAGGGCGGCGACCACGGGGAAGAGGTTGGCGTTGCCGACCCGCTCGCCGTAGCCGTTGGCGGTGCACTGGACGTGGGTGGCTCCGGCGTCGACGGCGGCCAGGGTGTTGGCGACGGCGCAGCCGGTGTCGTCCTGGGCGTGGATGCCGAGGCGGGCGCCGGTGTCGGCGAGGACGGTGGCGACGACGGCCTGGATCTGGGCGGGGAGCATGCCGCCGTTGGTGTCGCAGAGGATGACGACGTCGGCGCCGGCCTCGGACGCGGCGCGGACGACGGCCTTGGCGTAGTCGGGGTTGGCCTTGTAGCCGTCGAAGAAGTGCTCGCAGTCGACGAAGACGCGGCGGCCCTGGGAGACCAGGTGGGAGACGGTGTCGCGGACCATCTCCAGGTTCTCTTCGAGGGTGGTGCGCAGTGCGAGCTCGACGTGCCGGTCGTGCGACTTGGCGACGAGCGTGACGACCGGGGCGCCGGAGTCGAGGAGGGCCCTGACCTGCGGGTCGACGGCGGCGTCGCCGCCCGGTCTGCGGGTGGCGCCGAAGGCGACGAGCTGCGCGTTCTTGAACGCGATCTCCTGGCGGGCGCGGGCGAAGAACTCCGTGTCGCGCGGGTTGGCCCCGGGCCAGCCGCCCTCGATGAAGCCCACGCCGAACTCGTCGAGGTGCCGGGCGATGGTCAGCTTGTCCGCGACGGTGAGGTTGATGCCTTCACGCTGCGCCCCGTCGCGCAGCGTCGTGTCGAAGACATGGAAGCTGTCGTCGAGGCGCTGGCTCTCGGCGTTCTCCGTGGTCATGACTGTGATGGCTCCTGTCGGATGTGGCTCCGGAAGGTCTGGATCCACTTGCCCCCATTCTCACGCGGCGTCCGCTTCCGGCGTGGGTGGGGCCGGAAAACGAAAAAACCCCTCGCGGGTGCGAGAGGTCTGCGCGCGGGTCTGGGGCACGGTGTCCACTGCCGCGGGGGTCGTGCCGCGATTCAGTGGCCACTGCGGACCGGCGCGCTGCTGCCGATAATCATCGTGGTAGCAAGCACGCCGGAAGTCTGACACAGGTGGCGGCCCGGCGGGACGGGGGTCTCACGATACGGGCAGCCGTTCGGGTGGCCTTCCGCCCCCGCGTTCACGCCACCGGCAGCCGTTCGGGAGACCCGTCGCCCCCGCGTTCACGCCACCGGCAGCCGCTCCGGCGAGCCGCCCGCCTGCCCGCGCTTCTCGCCGGAAACCCCGGCGCCGTCCGTCCCGACGCGGCCCAGGTCGATGTCCCTGGTCTCCCGCATCATGAGGTAGACGACCAGGGAGACGGCCGCGCAGCCCGCCACGTACCAGTAGAAGCCCGACTCGACGCCCGCGTCCTTGAACCAGAGGGCCACGTACTCGGCGGTGCCGCCGAAGAGCGCGTTGGCGACGGCGTACGGCAGGGCGACGCCGAGCGCGCGGATGCCGGTGGGGAAGAGCTCGGCCTTCACGCAGGCGTTGATGGAGGTGTAGCCGGTGACGACGACGAGCGCCAGCAGGGAGAGCCCGAGGGCGGGCCAGAAGGAGCCCGCGTGCTTGAGCATCGTCAGGATCGGCACGGTGAGGAGGGTGGAGCCGACCGCGAAGGTGATCAGGAGCGGGCGGCGGCCGATGCGGTCGGAGAGCCGGCCGGCCAGCGGCTGGAGGCAGGCGAAGACGATGAGGGCGCAGAAGGAGACCAGGGTCGCGGTCTGCTTGGGGAGGCCGGCGGAGTTGGAGAGGTACTTGGTGAGGTAGGTGGTGTACGTGTAGTACGCCACGGTGCCGCCCATGGTGAGGGCGACGACGAGGAAGGCCTCGCGCCGGTGCGCCCACAGGGCCTTGAGGGTGCCCTTCTGCTCGCTCGCGACCCCGTCGTCCGCGGTGGTCTCGTACACCTCCGTCTCCAGCATCGTGCGGCGCAGGTAGAAGACGACGGCCGCGCCGAGGGCGCCGATGACGAACGGGATGCGCCAGCCCCAGCTGTGCAGGGCCTCGGCGGACAGGGTGTGCTGGAGGACGAGCAGCAGGCCGAGTCCGAGGATCTGGCCGGCGGTCATCGACACGTACTGGAAGCTGGAGGCGAAGCCGCGGTGCTCCGGGGCCGACGCCTCGGTGAGGTAGGTGGCGCTCGCGGCGTACTCGCCGCCGACGGAGAGCCCCTGGAGGAGGCGGGCGACCAGGAGGACGGCGGCGCCGCCGTATCCGGCGACGGAGTAGGTGGGCGCGACCGCGATGAGGAGCGCGGAGGCGGACATCAGGGTGACGGTCAGGGTGAGGGCCGCCTTGCGGCCCTTGCGGTCGCCGACCCGGCCGAGGAGCCAGCCGCCGACGGGCCGCATGAAGAAGCCGACGGCGAAGATGCCGGCGGTGTTCATGAGTTTGGCGGTGTCGTTGCCCTCGGGGAAGAAGGCCCCCGCGAAGTAGGTGGCGAAGCTCGCGTACACGAACCAGTCGAACCACTCGACCATGTTGCCGGCGGAGCCGACCCAGATCTTCTTCCAGTGCTCTCGTCCCATGGACCGGAACCGTGCCGGAGGTGGTGCCGGGGCAACAAGGGTGTAGCGGGCAACGATCCCGTGTACTTACGTGCGTTGCGGTCACGGCGCGCGGCGGCGCGGAACCGGCACGGCGGCCCGCACGGAACCGGCACCACGGCAGGCGCGGAACCGGCGCCGGGACCCGCGCCCCTGCGGCTACGGTCGCGCCAGCAGGTCCTGCTCGATGAACTCGCCCACGTGTGCCAGGACTTGCTCACGTCCGGTGCCCGGCACACCCACCGCGACGTGCACGCTGAAGCCGTCCAGGAGTGCCCTCGTACGGGTGGCGAAGCGGTCCGGGTCGACGGCGCGGAACTCCCCGCGCGAGACGCCCTCGGCCAGGATCGCGACCAGGTCCCGGTGCCAGGCGCCCTCGATGGCGGCCTGGCGGATCCGGGCGTCGGCGTCGGCGTTCTGCGAGCGGTTCCAGACCTCCAGCCACAGGATCCAGTGCGGATCGCGCGGCCCTTCGGGCACGTACACGTCGACGTACCCGTCGAGCCGCTCGCGCGCGGTCCCCGGCCGGGAGAGCAGTGCG
The DNA here is from genome assembly GCF_001905825.1 of Streptomyces sp. CB02009. GTDB lineage: Bacteria > Actinomycetota > Actinomycetes > Streptomycetales > Streptomycetaceae > Streptomyces. Next base: position 486,703 of record NZ_LIVV01000006.1, on the reverse strand, counting down.
CTCCGCCGGGCGCCGAGGCGCCCCTCGCTCCACTCCAGGGTCTGCAGCAGCAGCTCGTCCTTGGTGCGGAAGTAGTAGAGGAGGTGCCCGCTGCTCATCCCGACCTGCCGCCCGAGCCCGGCCATGGTCAGCCCGTCGAGCCCGCGCTCGGCAATGGTGCCCATGGCCGCGGCGAGCAGCTCCTCACGGGGAGGGGCGGCCTGGTTGCGCCGGCGCGTCGGGGCGGCCGGGGCGGCGGCGCCGGTGGGGCGGGAGGGGTCGGAGGGGTCCATACGGGTCACTCGTACGTTCTACCTCATCCCCTCCCCGCCTCAGACCCGCGGCTGCTGCTGGGTGATGCAGTGGATGCCGCCCCCACCTGCGAAGATCGTGCGCGCGTCGACCAGTACGACCTCGCGTTCCGGGAAGAGGCGGCGGAAGATCTCGGCCGCCAGTTCGTCGTGCGGGTCGTCGAAGGCGCAGAGGACCACGCCGTCGTTGCACAGGTAGTGGTTGATGTACGAGTAGTCGACCCAGTCGCCCTCCTCGTCCTTGAGGACGGTCGGGGCCGGGATCTCGACGACCTCCAGGGGGCGGCCCTGGGCGTCGGTCTGGCCGCGCAGGATGTTCACGTACATCCGGGAGCGCTCGTAGTCGGGGTGGGCCGGGTCCTGCTGACTGTGGACGAGGACCGTGCCGGGGCGGGCGAAGGCCGCGACGATGTCGACGTGGCCCTGGGTGCCGTAGAGGCCGTAGTCGCCGCTGAGGCCGTGCGGGAGCCAGATCGCCTTCGTCGTGCCGAGCTTGGCGTGGATCTCCGCCTCGACCTGCTCGCGGGTCCAGCCGGGGTTGCGGCCGGCGCCGAGCTGGACGGTGTCGGTCAGCAGGACCGTGCCCTCGCCGTCGACGTGGATCGCGCCGCCCTCGTTCACCAGGGGCGAGGAGAGGACGGGGACGCCCGCCGCGTCGGCGACATGGCGGGCGATCTTCGAGTCGTGCTCCCAGCGGGCCCAGTCCTGGCCGCCCCAGCCGTTGAACACCCAGTCCACGGCGGCCAGTTCGGTGCCGTCGGTGACGAAGGTCGGGCCGATGTCCCGCATCCAGGCGTCGTCGAGGTCGCGCTCGACCAGGTCGACGTCCGCACCGACGAGGGCGCGGGCCGACTCGGTGTCGCCGGGCGCCACCACCAGCGTGACGGGCTCGAAGCGGCGTACGGCGCGGGCCACGGACGCCCAGGCCGCGCGGGCCTCGGCCAGCTCGTCGGGGTTGGTGAAGGTGGGGTTGGGGCTGGGCCAGGCCATCCAGGTGCGCTCGTGCGGCGTCCACTCGGCGGGCATGCGGTAGGTCATGGTGTCAGGTCCTAGGAGCTGGAGGAACGCGCGGAACGGTAGGAGTCGAGGCGTGGGAGCACCCCCTGTTTGAGTGCCACTCTAAATGTTGAGAGGCTTTCTTCCAAGCATTGACGTGGGGTACAGGCTGAGGTCACATTGAGCGTCACTCTAAAAGTCCCCGCCACAGCCACCGCTCCCGTCCCCCAGGAGTCCCCATGCCGATAGAACAGCGCGGAGTCGACACCGTCCCCGAGGCCGAACGCACCAGCGGCCCCCGGGATCTCGTCGCGATCCTGCTCGGGTCCAACCTCTGTCTGGGGGTGATCGTCTTCGGCTGGCTCCCGGTCTCCTTCGGGCTCGGGCTCTGGGCCTCGGTGACCTCCGTCGTCGCCGGCACCCTCGTCGGCGTCGCGGTCACCGCCCCGCTGGCCCTCGTGTCGCTCCGTACCGCCACCAACCTCTCCACCTCCTCCGGCGCCTTCTTCGGCGTCCGGGGCCGGCTGGTCGGCTCGGTGGTCGGACTGCTGCTCTCCCTCGGATACACCGCGCTGACCCTCTGGATCGGCGGAGACGTCATGGTGGGGACGCTCGCCCGGCTGGTCGGCCTGCCGACCGGCGGCGCCACGCACGCCGCCGTCTACGCGCTGCTCGCCGCCTGCACCGCGGTCGCCGCGGTGTACGGCTACCGGCTGCTGCTCAAGCTGAGCAAGGCGCTCGCCGTCGTCATGACCGTGCTCCTGGCCGTCGGACTCCTCGCGTACGCCGGGGACTTCACGACGGCGGCGGTGCCGGACACCCCGTACCTGCTCGGCTCGTTCTGGCCGACCTGGCTGCTCTCGGCGGTGGCGGCGGGCCTCAGCGGACCGGTCGCCTTCATCACCCTGCTCGGCGACTACACCCGGTACGTCTCGCCCGAGCGGCACAGCTCCCGGTCCGTGTGGCGGGCCACCTGCCTCGGCCTGGTCGTCGGACTGCTGGTCCCCCAGCTCTTCGGCACGTTCACGGCGCTCGCCGCCCGCGGCGGGCTCGACTACGCGGGACCGCTGGTCGCCGCCTCGCCCGCCTGGTACCTGCTGCCGCTGCTCGTCGCGGCCACCGCCGGATCCGTAGGCAACGCCGGACTGATGCTGTACTCGATGGGCCTGGACCTGGACGCGATCCTGCCCCGGGCCACCCGGGCCCGCGCCACGCTCGTGGTCGCGGCGGTGGCGACCGGCTTCGTCTTCCTCGGGCACTTCGCCTCGGACGCCCAGTCGGCGATGACCTCGTTCGTCCTGCTCCTCACGGCGATCGGCACCCCGTGGGCGGTGATCACGCTGATCGGCCATGTGCGCTGCCGGGGCTCGTACGACCCGGAGGCGCTCCAGGTCTACAACCGGCGCTCGCGCGGCGGGATCTACTGGTTCTCGGCGGGCTGGCACCCGCGCGCCACCGCCTCCTGGGCGATCGGCGCCGCCGTCGGCCTCGCCGCCGTGTCGACCCCGATGTACGAGGCACCACTGCTGGCCCTGACGGGCGGGATCGACTGCAGCTTCGTGCTGTCGGGGCTCGTGGGCGGCACGCTGTACGCGGTCCTGACGCCGAACAGGGCCCCCGGGACCGTGACGGCCCCGGAAGCCCTGGCGCAGGCGGAGTAGGTACCGGACCGAGCAGGTACGGGCACCCGGTAGGAATGGCTGAGCCGGTACCCGCCCGGGCAGGTACCGGCCCCGGCGGGTACTAGCCCAGCTCGTGCATCCAGCCGTGGACGTCCTCGGCCTTGCCGGTCTGGACGGCGAGCAGCGCGTCGCGCAGCTTCATCGTGACCTCGCCGGGCTCGCCGCCCGACTGCCGCCACTCGCCCCGCTCGGACTTGACCGTGCCGACCGGGGTGATCACGGCGGCGGTGCCGCAGGCGAAGACCTCGGTCAGGGTGCCGTTGGCGCTGTCGGCCTGCCACTGGTCGATGGAGACGCGGCCCTCCTCCGGCTCCAGACCGAGGTCCGCCGCCAGCTTGAGCAGCGAGTCACGGGTGATGCCGGCGAGCAGCGAACCGGTGAGGGTGGGGGTGACGAGCTTGTTCCCGTACACGAAGTACAGGTTCATGCCGCCGAGTTCCTCGACCCACTTGTGCTCCACGGCGTCGAGGTAGGCGACCTGGTCGCAGCCCTTCTCGGCGGCCTCGGCCTGCGCGAGCAGCGAGGCCGCGTAGTTGCCGCCGGTCTTGGCGTCGCCGACGCCGCCGGGGACGGCGCGGACGCGGTTCTCCGAGAGCCAGATGGAGACGGGCTTCACGCCGCCGGGGAAGTACGGGCCGGCCGGGGAGGCGATGACGACGAAGAGGTACTCGTTGGCCGGGCGGACGCCCAGGCCGACCTCGGTCGCGATCATGAACGGACGCAGGTAGAGCGAGGCCTCGCCGCCGTGCGCCGGGACCCACGCCTTGTCCTGCTGGACGAGGACGTCGCAGGCCTCGACGAAGGTCTCGACGGGCAGCTCGGGCATGGCGAGCCGGCGGGCGGAGGCCTGGAAGCGGCGGGCGTTGGCGTCGGGACGGAAGCTGGCGACCGAGCCGTCGGGACGGCGGTAGGCCTTCAGGCCCTCGAAGATCTCCTGCGCGTAGTGCAGGACGTTGGTCGCCGGGTCCAGGGAGAGCGGACCGTACGGCACGAGCTGGGCGTCGTGCCAGCCCCGGCCCTCGGTCCACCGGATGGTGACCATGTGGTCGGTGAAGTGGCGGCCGAATCCCGGGTTGGCCAGGATCGCCTCGCGCTCCGCGGCGGACAGCGGGCTGGAGGAGGGCTTGAGCTCGATCGTGGGCGTCGTCATGAGTGCGTGTCCTTCACCGGTTGTGTGGGTAGGACCGCGCGCGCACGCCACTGTCGGAGACTGCTTCGTCCCTGACGAGGTGGACGTCCGAGCATGCCCGCATGGCACGGCCCCACGTCCGATTATCGCTCGCGGGGACCGGTGCGGGAAACGGGTGAGCGCGGTCCTGGGTTCGATGGGGGCACCCGGGGCCGCGCAGAAGTCAGCCGCCGGGCGCTGTGGCGACCCGGCGGCTGCTGTGGGATGTCAGTCCGGCCGGGTCAGCTGGCTACTCGCGCGGCGAGCGCGTCGCCGATCTCGTCCGTCGTGCGGACGCTGTCGCCGCGCTCGGTGAGGTCGGCCGCGACGGCCTCCTCGACCCGGGCGGCCTCGGTCTCGTAGCCGAGGTGGCGCAGCAGGAGGGCGACGGAGAGGACGGTGGCCGTGGGGTCGGCCTTGCCCTGACCCGCGATGTCCGGCGCGGAGCCGTGGACCGGCTCGAACATGGACGGGAACGCGCCGCTCGGGTTGATGTTGCCCGAGGCGGCGACGCCGATGCCGCCGGAGACGGCCGCGGCGAGGTCGGTGATGATGTCGCCGAAGAGGTTGTCGGTGACGATCACGTCGAAGCGGGCCGGGTCGGTGACGAGGAAGATCGTCGCGGCGTCGACGTGCAGGTAGTCGGTGGTCACCTCGGGGAACTCGGCGGCGACCTTGTGGAAGGTGTCCGTCCAGAGGTGGCCGGCGAAGGTCAGCACGTTGTTCTTGTGGACCAGCGTGAGCTTCTTGCGCGGGCGGGCCTGGGCACGGGCGAAGGCGTCGCGGACGACCCGCTCGACACCGAAGGCGGTGTTGACCGAGACCTCGGTGGCGACCTCGTGCGGGGTGCCCTTGCGGATGGTGCCGCCGTTGCCGGTGTACGGGCCCTCGGTGCCCTCGCGGACCACGACGAAGTCGATCTCGGGCTGCCCGGCGAGCGGCGTGGCCACGCCGGGGAGCAGCTTCGAGGGACGCAGGTTCACGTGGTGGTCGAAGGCGAAGCGGAGCTTCAGGAGGAAGCCGCGCTCCAGGACGCCGGAGGGGACCGACGGGTCGCCGATGGCGCCGAGCAGGATGGCGTCGTGCTTCTTGAGGGAGTCGAGGTCGGCGTCGGTGAGGGTCTCACCGGTGGCGTGGTAGCGCTTGGCGCCGAAGTCGTACTCCTCGGTCTCCAGCTTCACGTCCTGGGGAAGGACGGCCGCGAGGATCTTGAGGCCCTGGGCCACGACCTCCTGGCCGATGCCGTCGCCGGGAATGACTGCGAGATTGATGCTGTGAGACATGTCGGCACCCTACTCTTCGTCCCATCGTCTGACACGTCACGTCCATCATGTGGACGAAGCGCCATTCGGGTGACGGTGTGTCAGTGGCCGGTGGAGCCGCCGTTGTCACGGCGGTCGAGGGCGCGCTGGAGGGCGGCGGCGGCGTTCTGGCGGGCCTCGTCGCTGGGACGGTTGGCCGAGTGGCGGACGCGGCGGGCGGTCTGAGTTGCCATGAGGGATCGACTCCTTGAGATCAGTGGTGATCCGAAGTTGCGGAGATCAGTGGTGATCGAAGGTGCCGGCAGGGGCGGGGAGCGCCGCCGCAGGGGTTGCCTGCACAGGGCGTCGCGCTCTCGACCGCCATTCGCTGATGAAGCGAGACGTTCGGCTTCTACAAAGCTAGGGCAGGTCCTCTCATCTGTCTCCACAATTACTCGGACTTCCTACTATCTGAGACGGCGTGGAACTGCGCGTCAGCCCGCGATGGCCCGCAGCTCCCGGATCAGGGCCCGTACGGCGAGGGAGGAGGCCAGTTCAGGGGTGGTGACGTAGCCGACCGAACGGGTCGGGCGCTCCGGGCCGAGATCGGTGATCTCGACCGAGGGCGGTGCTCCGACCAGGGACAGCTCCGGCATGACCGCCATCCCGAAACCGGTGCTCACCATCGAGAGCACCGCTCCGTCGTCCTCGGCCTGGACGGTCGCCGGCGGCAGCCACTCCTGCCCGGCCCACCACTCACGCGTGTACGAGGTGCAGTTCTCCGTCCAGTCGATCAGCGGGAGCGACCGGGGCGCCGGATGCCCCGCCGGGTGCACCAGCGCGTACCCCTCCTCCACCAGGACGCCGCCGACCAGCTCCGGTGGCACCGGCGAGGTCGTGCCGAGCGTGGCGATCCCGAGGTCGGCCCGCCCGTCCAGCACCTCACCGGCCGTGCCGCGCCCCACCTCCCGCACGATCCGCACCTCGGGCACGATCCCCGGATGCCGCTCCGTCAGGCGCCCCAGGGCACGCGGCAGCAGATGGAGCGCCGCGCTGCGGAAGGCCGCGATCCGCAGCGGCCCGGCGAGGACCCCGGCCCCCGGTCCGCGCCCGGCTCCCGCCGCCGACGCCGTGGCGCGCACCTCGGAGCCCATCACCTCCAGGAGCCGCAGGACCCGCCGCGCGTACCCGAGGGCCGCCTCCCCCGCGGGCGTCGGGGACGCGCCGGACCGGCCGCGGTCGAAGAGGACCGCGCCCAGCCTGCGTTCGCTGCCCCGCACCGAGTGGGAGACGGCGGACTGGGTCATGCCGAGCGCGACGGCGGCGGCCGAGAAGCCCCCCTCGTCCGCGACGGCGACGAGGACCCGCAACTCGCGGGGCGCGAGATCGGTCATGAGGGCTCCCACCTGGTTCTATGAGCGACTTTCATGGATGAGCCGCGGTCATCGACGCTACCCCCTGCCCGGCCGCCGGATTCCCTCCTACGGTCTGCGGCATGACGAACGACACCATGATCACCGTCCGGCAGACCGCCCGCCCGAACGGGTTCCCCACCCCCGACCTCTTCGCCTTCGTCGAGTCCCCGGTCCCCGCGCCGGAGCCCGGTACCGCCCTCGTCGAGAACCTCCTGTGGTCGGTCGACCCGTACCACCGCGAGGCGATGGACTCGGACGAGATCTGGACCCTGGACTCCCCCATGGAGGGCCGCACCCTGGGCCGGGTCCTCGACTCCCGCGACCCCGCGCTGCGGCCGGGCGACCTGGTCCTGCACCGCCGGGGCTGGCGGACCCACTCCGTGGTGTCCCCGGCCGAGGCCCGCAAGGTCCCGGACCTCGGCCCCGGCGTCCCGCTCGCCGCGCATCTGAGCCTGCTCGGCGGTACGGGCCTGTCGGCCTTCGTCGGCCTGACCCGGATCGCGCGGCTCCAGCCGGGCGAGGACCTGTTCGTCTCGGCGGCGGCGGGCGGGGTGGGCACGGCGGCGGGCCGGATCGCCCGGCTGCTGGGCGCGGGACGGCTGGTGGGCAGTGCGGGGTCGGCGCGGAAGGTGGCGTACCTGACGGAGCGGGTCGGCTTCGACGCGGCCTTCGACTACCACGAGGGCCCGGTCCCCGAACTGCTCGCGAAGGCGGCGCCGGACGGCCTCGACGCCGTGCTCGACGGGGTGGGCGGCGACCATCTGGAGGCGGCGATCGGCGCGCTGCGCCCGTTCGGGCGGATCGCCTGGGTCGGCGCCGTGGGCCAATACCACTCGCTCTCCGCTCCCCCGCCGGCCCCGCGCAACCTCTTCGACGTCGTCGGCAAGAGCATCCGGCTCGAGGGCTTCCTGGTCCGCGACCACGCGGACGCCCTCGACGAGCTGTACGACCTGGCCGTCCCGCGCCTGCGCGAGGGGTCGCTACCCCTGGACGTGACGGTGGTGGAGGGCTTCGAGCACATCGTGAGCGCGTTCCTGGGGATGCTGCGCGGCGAGAACCTGGGGAAGATGCTGGTCGCGCGGTGAGCTCGGGGCACTCGGGGCACTCGGCGAACTCAACCTCCCTATCTAGTTTGCATTCCTACCTAGCTGGTGCTGCAATACACCCATGGCCGCAGACCGCAGATCCAGCTGGCTCAAGGGAGTCCTCGACCTGCTCGTCCTCTCCCGCCTGACCGACGGCGAGAGTTACGGGTACGAGATCGCCAAGGCGCTCGCCGAGGCGGGCCTCGGCGAGATCAAGGGCGGGACGCTCTATCCCGTACTGAACCGCCTGGAGGAAGCCGGTCTGGTGGAGGCCGAGTTCCGCGCCGCCGAGCGCGGCCCGGGACGCCGCTACTACCGGCTGACCGAGCGGGGGCGCGAGCACCTCGCCGCCGAGAGCCGCGACTGGCTGCGCTTCCACCGCGCCGTCGAGACCACGCTCCACCCAGGGGGAACCACCGCATGACCACGGAATCCGACCGCTACTTCACCGAGCTCGCCGACGCGCTGCGCACCACGGGCGTACCGGCGGAGCAGATCGCCGCCACCGTCGAGGACCTGCGCGGACACCTCTCCGGGACCGGGACGCCCCCGGAGGAGGAGTTCGGGCCCGCCACCGCCTTCGCCGCCCAGCTCGGCGGGCTCGCGCCGCTGCCGGGGGAACCGGACGGGAAGGCGGAGAGCTGGACCTGGACGGCGGACCTCTTCAACGACCGCCGGATGCTCGCCGTCCACGGCGACCAGGGCTGGGAGGTGGAGTCCCTGGACGCCCTCGGCCGGTTCGTCTGCCGCCGCTCCGCGACGGCGGCGCTGCGCTGGGAGTACCGCCGCGAGATCATCGGCGCCCGGCGCCGCGCCAGGGTCCTGGCCGAGCTGGAGCCCGAGGGCTGGGAGCTGTGCGGCGAGTGGCTGGTGTACGGCTACTTCAAGCGGCCGCGGGCGGCGACGGCGGGCCCGGCGGGCGCCCTGGACTCCCGGCCGGCCGCCCCGCTCCGGCAGCTGTTCCTGAGCCGCCGGGGCAAGGCGCTGCTCGCGGTGTGGCTCGTGGTGGTCGTCGGTGCGATGGCGGCGACCTTCATCGGGACGCTCGGAACGGGCGGGCTGGCGATCACCGTCGCCCTCGCCTCCATGGTCTTCGCGCTGGTCACCTCCCAGCTGGAGACGGCCAAGGGGCGGGTGGACCAGGACCGCGCCACGTCCTCCTGAACCCTCCTCACATCACGTCGCCGTCACGCCAGTCGAAGGCGAGCGCGGCGGCCGGATCGGGCAGTGCCCGGCCGGCCGCCGGGCGGAGGAGGACGTGCCCCTCCTCCTCCGCGAGGTGGACGATGCCCTCGGGTCCGACGGCTTCGAGCCGGCCTTCCCAGACCTGCCAGCCGCGCGCCCGGTAGAGCGCGGCCCCTTCGTCCGAAGCGCCGAGCGCCCCGAAGGCGTACGCCCCGTCGACGACCCGCTCCAGCTCGGCCATGACGGCCCCGCCGAGCCCCCGGCGCCTGAGGCCGGCGCGGACGGCGACTCCTTCCACGTACCCCACGCGGTGCGAACGCCCGCGGTGGAGAGCGCGGCGCATGACGACGGCGCCGTGGGCGGCGATGCCGTCCTCGTCCTCGATCCATGCGTGGACGCCGCCGAGCGCGTGGTCCCAGTCGTCCTCGGAGAAGTCGCCGCCGAAGGCGGTGTCGAGCATCGCGCGGACGGAGCGGAGCCGGTCGGCCCCGAGTTCATGGGTGGGCGCGGTCCTCACGGTCATGCGCCCAGACTCCCACACCCCACCTCTAACCTTTAAAAGTTAGTTGACAGGTTATCCGTCACCTGCTTGAGTCGTCTCATAACCAGTGACACGCAACTGAGGGGTTAGAGATGACGAGCACCGTGCTGCCGACCCACCACCGCACCGTCAAGGTCCGCGACCACGAGATCGCCTACCGCGAGGCGGGCCCGGCCGACGCCCCCGTCCTCCTGCTGCTGCACGGCTTCCCCACCAGCTCGCACATGTTCCGCGACCTGATCCCCCGGCTCGCCGACTCCTACCGCCTGATCGCCCCCGACCACCTGGGGTTCGGCCTCAGCGCGGCGCCCTCCGCCGCCGACTTCGACTACACCTTCGCTGAACTGGCCGCGCTCACCGCCGAGTTCACCGAGGCACTGGGGCTGGACCGGTTCGCGCTCTACATCCAGGACTACGGCTCCCCCATCGGCCTGCGCCTCGCCCTCGCCCACCCCGAGCGGATCACCGCGATCATCAGCCAGAACGGCAACGCGTACGAGGAGGGCCTCGGCACCGAGGCCTGGGCGCCGGTCCGCGCCCTGATCGAGGAGCGCACCCCCGAGACGGAGGAGCCGGTGCGCGCCATCCGCTCGCTCGACGGCATCCGCTGGCAGTACGAGACGGGCGTGCCGGCCGAGTACCGCGACCTTCTCGACCCCGGCGCCTGGCACCACGACGCCGCCCTGATGGCCCGCGAGGGCCAGGACGACATCCAGCTCGGCCTGATCGCCGACTACGGCTCCAACTTCGCCCTCTACCCGGCCTTCCAGGAGTACTTCCGCACCAGCCGGGTCCCGCTCCTCGCGGTCTGGGGCGAAGGCGACCAGGTCTTCGTGCCGGCGGGCGCCGAAGCCTTCCGCCGCGACCTCCCGGACGCCGAGATCCACCTGCTCCCCACGGGCCACTTCGCCCTGGAGACGCACGCGCCGGCGATCGCCGCCCTGATCGGCGACTTCCTCGCCCGGCGCGTCCCGCTCAGGCCGTAGCCTTCTCCAGATCGCGGGCGACCCGCTCCAGCCAGGCGGCGAGCTCCTCCCGCGAGCGGGCCTCGCCCCCGCCGAGGGCGGTGGCCTGCGCGTCCGTGATCCGGTCGGGTCCCGACCCGGTCAGCAGCCCGTGCAGCTCCTTCATCAGGGACATCATCCGCAGCGCGTCGAGGTGCTCGATCGCGTCGACCCCGTGCCCGGGGCCGAGAGTCGTCGAACCGGGCATGTCGTGCCTCCTCACCGATCCCCCTCACAGCAGCGTAAGCCCGCCGCATGAGAACCGCCCCCGTCCTCGGTTGGGGGACCGAGGAGGGGGGCGGTGATCAGGGGCCGCTCACGCGGCGGGCCTCCGGGCGGAGGCGAGGGGCGTCAGCCCATGTGGGGGTAGCCGTACTCGGTCGGCGGGACCAGCGTCTCCTTGATGGCGCGGGTCAGCGTCCAGCGCATCAGGTTCTGCGGGGCACCGGCCTTGTCGTTCGTGCCCGAGGCACGGCCGCCGCCGAAGGGCTGCTGGCCGACGACGGCGCCGGTCGACTTGTCGTTGATGTAGAAGTTGCCCGCGGCGAAGCGGAGCTTCTCCATCGTGTACGCGGCCGCCGCGCGGTCGCCGGAGATGACCGAGCCGGTGAGGGCGTAGTCCGAGACCGACTCCATCTGCGTCAGCATCGCGTCGTACTGGTCATCCTCGTACACGTGGATCGCGAGGATCGGACCGAAGTACTCGGCCTTGAAGACCTCGTTCTCCGGGTCGGTGCAGGCGATGACGGTCGGGCGGACGAAGTAGCCCACCGAGTCGTCGTACGTGCCACCGGCGATGATCGTGCAGGTCGGGTCGGCCGCGGCACGGTCGATCGCGGCCTTGTTCTTGGCGAACGAGCGCTCGTCGATGACGGCGCCGATGAAGTTCGACAGGTCGGTGACGTCACCCATGGTGATGCCGTCGACCTCGGCCGCGAACTCCTCCTTGAAGCCGTCGTTCCAGATGGACGCCGGAACGTAGGCGCGCGAGGACGCGGAGCACTTCTGGCCCTGGAACTCGAAGGAGCCACGGGTCAGCGCGGTCTTCAGGATGGCGCGGTCGGCGCTGGGGTGCGCGACGACGAAGTCCTTGCCGCCGGTCTCACCGACGATCCGCGGGTACGAGCGGTACTTCTCGATGTTGGTGCCGACGGTCTTCCACAGGTGCTGGAAGGTCTTGGTCGAACCGGTGAAGTGGATGCCGGCCAGGTCGGGGTGGTTCAGGGCCACCTCGGAGACGGCGATGCCGTCGCCGGTCACCAGGTTGATGACGCCCTTGGGCAGGCCGGCCTCCTCCAGGAGCTCCATGAGGAGCACGGCGGAGTGGGTCTGCGTCGGGGACGGCTTCCAGACCACCACGTTGCCCATGAGGGCGGGGGCGGTGGGCAGGTTGCCCGCGATGGCGGTGAAGTTGAACGGCGTGATCGCGTAGACGAAGCCCTCGAGCGGGCGGTGGTCCAGACGGTTCCACACACCCGGGGAGTTCGCCGGCGGCTGCTCGGCCAGGATCTGGCGGGCGTACGCGACGTTGAAGCGCCAGAAGTCGACGAGCTCGCACGGGGTGTCGATCTCGGCCTGCTGGGCGGTCTTCGACTGGCCGAGCATGGTGGACGCGGCCAGCGTCTCGCGCCACGGGCCGGCGAGCAGCTCGGCGGCGCGCAGGATGATCGCGGCACGGTCGTCGAAGGCCATCGCGCGCCAGGCGGGGGCCGCGGCCAGGGCAGCGTCGACCGCGTCCTGGGCGTCCTGCGTGGTGGCGCCGCGGAAGGTGCCGATGACGGCCTGGTGGTTGTGCGGCTGGACGACCTTGAACTCGTCGCCGCCGCCGAGGCGCTTCTCGCCGCCGATGGTCATCGGCAGCTCGCGCGGGTTCTCGGCCAGCTCCTTGAGCTTGATCTCGAGGCGGGCGCGCTCCGGGGAACCGGGGGCGTAGCTGTGCACCGGCTCGTTGACCGGAGCGGGGACCTGGGTGACAGCGTCCATGAGTCTCGATACTCCTTGTGAGAGGTGGGCTCAGCCCTTGGTGAGGATGGAGCGGACGAAGAAGAGGAGGTTGGCCGGCTTCTCCGCGAGGCGGCGCATGAAGTAGCCGTACCAGTCGGTGCCGTAGGCGGTGTACACGCGCATGCGGTGCCCTTCGGCGGCCAGCCGGTGCTGCTCCTCGCTGCGGATGCCGTACAGCATCTGGAACTCGTACTCGTCCAGCTTGCGCCCCGCGCGGCGGGCGAGCTCCTGGCCGACGGAGATCAGGCGCGGGTCGTGGGACCCGATCATCGGGTAGCCCTCGCCGTCCATCAGGATCTTCATGATCCGGACGTACGCCTTGTCGATCTCGGGCTTGTCCTGGATGGCGACGGACGCGGGCTCCTTGTAGGCGCCCTTCACGATCCGGACGCGGGAGCCGTTCGCGGCGAGCCGGCGGGCGTCGTCCTCGGTGCGGAAGAGGTAGGCCTGGATGACGCAGCCGGTCTGCGGGTGGGTCTTCCGCAGCTCCTCGTGGATGGCGAACATCGAGTCGAGGGTGGTGTGGTCCTCGGCGTCCAGGGTGACCGTGGTGCCGATCTCGGCGGCGGCCTCGACGACCGGCCGGACGTTGGCGAGGGCCAGCTCGTGGCCGTTCTCCAGGGACTGGCCGAACATGGAGAGCTTCACGGACATCTCGGCGCGCTCGCCGAGGCCCAGCTCCTTGAGGCGGCCGATGAGCTCCAGGTAGGCGTCCCGGGCGGCGTGCGACTGCTCGACGGTGGTGATGTCCTCACCGACGACGTCGAGGGTGACCTCCAGGCCGCGGTCGCTCAGCTCCTGGACGATCGGGACGACGTCGCCGACCGACTCACCGGCGATGAAGCGGGCGACGACCTGCTTGGTCCCGGGGGCGGCCGACACGAAACGGCGCATCTTGTCGCTGCGCGACGCGGCGAGGATCACGGGACCCAGCACGGGGACCTCCAGAAGGACAAGGGTGATGAAGGGTGCTGTACCCGATCTTTCGTAAGGAAGCGGGAACAGCACGAAGAACCACCGTGAAACCTATGGATCGCTCCGATCGTCCGCCATCTACAGCTGTCACGCATCCGTGCCCGGCCTCTCATACATATGTCTGAGAGGGTGCGAGAATGGCGCTGTGAAGGGCGATTACCAAGAACTGGTGGACGAGATCTCCGCGCTGCTCGGCGCACCGGCGACGCTGGAGAACCGCGATTTCGGTCTGATCGCCTTCGGCGCCCACGACAGCGACGACGACACCGCGATGGACCCCGTCCGGACCCGGTCGATCCTCACCCGGAAGTCGACCCCGGCGGTCCGCGCCTGGTTCGAGGGCTTCGGCATCACCCGGGCGACCGGCCCGGTCCGCATCCCGGCCGCCCCGGACGCCGGGGTGTTCCGGGACCGCATCTGCCTGCCCGTACGCCATCGGGGGGTCGTCCTCGGGTACGTCTGGCTGCTCGACGCCGAGCCCGGCCCCACGCCCGACCGGCTCACCGCCGCGATGGAGGTCGCCACCCGCATCGGCGACCTCCTCGCCGACGAGGAGCGGGCGGACGCCGACCTCTCGCGCGAGTTCGCCGCGACCCTGACCGCCGGGCGCGGCTGGCAGAGCGACATGGCCGTCGCGGCCCTCCGGGTGGCCCTCGGCCCCAGCGCGGACGGGTTGCACGCCGTGGTCTGCGTGACCCCCTGGCAGGGCGACGCCCCCTCGATCCGCTCGGTCGCCGCCGCGGCGGCGGTCGCGGTCCTCCCCGAGGGCGATTCCGGCGGGTCCCTGGCGGTCCTCGTACGGCTCCGCACGCCCGAGGACATCGCCCCCGCCCGGGCCGCCGCAGACCGGCTGCGCGCCGCCGCCCCGGCCGGCATCGCCACCCCCCGCCGGGGCCTCACGGACCTTCCGGCGGCCTGGCGCGAGGCCAACACGGCGGCCCGCGCCGCCACCGCCCAGCCGACCCTCGGCCCCGTGGCCGAGTGGGCCGGGATCGGCCCGTACCGCCTGCTCGCGGCGCTCTACCATCCCGAGGTCGACCCCGCCGTCGCCCCGCTCGTCGCCCCCGCCCACGCCGAACTGGCCCGCACCGCCGAGGTGTTCCTCGACAACGCGGGGCAGGCGGGCCGCACGGCGGCGGCCCTGGGCATCCACCGACAGACCCTCTACTACCGCCTGTCGCGGGTGGAGCAGCTCACCGGCCTGGACCTCGACGACGGCGAGGACCGCCTGCTCCTCCACATGTCCCTGAAGTCGGCCCGGCTCTGAGGCCACCGGATCCGAACGGCCGCCCCGCCGGGCCGGTTTGGCCGGTTCATAGACTCTCCCCATGACCACGGGGAACGGGGCGCCGCCGACGCACACCGAGCGACTGCTGTACGAGGCGGGGGAACGCGACGACCGCGCCGCGGTCCTGGACGCCCTCGGACGGACCCGCCTGTACGTCCTGCAGGCACGGGCGCAGGCCGACGCCCCCGGCCACGTCCCTCCGCTGATCTCCCGGCGCGACCGGTCCGCCCGGCGCACCGTCGTACCGGTGCTGACCGAGGGCATGCTGCCGCCGTGGCACCCGGACTGGGTGTTCCAGCAGACCACCCTCGGCCGGCTCGCCGCCGCCTGGCCGAACGACCGGTGGTGGCTCGCGGTCAACCCCGACACCCCGTTCGCGGCGGCCCTCCCCGCCCGGGCCCGGGACCGGCACGCCTGGCGGGAGGCGAGCGACCGGGGCGGCGGCCCGCCCCGCCTCCGCCTGCTCACCCACGCGGGCGGCCCCCTGCACGGCCCGGTCGCGCACGCCCTCGCGCTCGGCGCGCACCTCGCCGTCCTCAACGGCCTGGTGTGGAACGGCCTCGGCGCCCAGTACGAGGACTACCCCACCGACGTCTCCCGGCTGCGCCGGCCCTGGGCCGTCCACCACCGGGCGGACTTCCGGGACAAGCTGCGGATCCTCATCGCCACCCGGCTGGTCGGCAGGGTCCCCGAGTCCGTCCTGAACGTACGGCGCACCCTCACCGCCCGGCTGGGCGCCGCGCCCTCGGGCGAGCAGTGGGCGGCCACGGTCACCGCCGCGTTCGAGCGGGACGACCCCCACGGCGAGGGCCGGGCCGAGGCCGCGGAGTTCCTGCGGCGGATCACCCACTACGAGGAGCGGTTCCGCGCCGACGGCCTCCTGCCGCCGGACGGCCGGGTCGACACCCTCGCCGCCTTCGACCACGGCCGGGCCGTGAACGTCGTACGCCTGGCCCTGGGCGCGCGGTACTGCGATCCGCGGGAGGCCGAGGAGTCCGTCCTGAGGGTCCTCGAACCGGCGCGGCGGGCGTACCGCTCCTGGGAGGAGTTCTCGCTCGGCTATCTGCTCGCCCGGCTGATCCACTTCGACGAGGGGGACCCCGAGCCGATGTACCAGGAGTCCACCGCCCTCCACCACGCGCTCACGGGGGATCCCGCGAGCCCCTACCGGAACATCCCGTGGTCGGCGGGGTACGCGCTGGGGAGGGTGCTGCGGTTCGACGGGGAGGAGTACGGCTGCTTCCACGAGGGCAACGTGACCGCCCACCGCGCCCTGACGGCGCACGAGGGCAGCCCCTGGCGCAACATTCCGTGGCGCTGAGCCGGGCCCGTCACTCCCCCATGAGGACCTTGAGGCCCTCCGTGAGGTCGTCCGCCGTCGGCGCCGTGTCCGGGTCGACCATCCACTGGATCATCACCCCGGCCACCAGGGCCTGGCAGAGCAGTCCCGCCACCCTGGCCTTCTCCGGCTCCGCCTCCGGGTCGATGCCGAGGAAGCCCTCGGCCATGCCGAGCCGGCCCTCGCGCTGCGGCTCCTTGATCGCCTCGCGCAGCTTCTCGTCGTCGTCGAGCCGGGTGACGATCTCGGTCTGGAGCTTCCAGACGGGGCGGCTGGGTCCGGCCGCGGCGATGACCTGCTCCCAGACGGCGTGGAAGCGCCGGTACGGGTCGGCCGGCAGCTCCCGCTTCGTCTCGCCGCTGCCGGCGGGGCCGACCGCCTCGCCCCATTCCTCGGTGACGGCGAGGAAGGCCTGCTGGAGCAGGGCGTCCTTGGAGCCGTAGTGGTAGCCGATGGAGGCGAGGTTGGTGCCGGAGGCGGCGACGATGTCGCGGGCCGTGGTCCGCCCGTACCCCTTCTCCAGGAGGCAGCGCTTGGCGCCTTCGAGCAGGTCTTCCTTGTGTCCCATGACAGCACAGTACCCGGTCGATAGACGCTTGTGTAAGACGAGCGTCTATCGACCGGGTACGAGGTGGTGCGGGTGAGGCCTCAGATCAGGTTGACCGAGCGGGCCGAGGCGGCGCCGATCTCGGCCGAGATGTCCGCGAGGACCGTGGCCGGCACGGTGTCGTCCACGGTGAGGACGACGAGCGCCTCGCCGCCCTCCTCCGCGCGCGCCACCTGCATGCCCGCGATGTTGAGACCGGCCTCGCCGAGGATCCGGCCGACGGTGCCGACGACACCCGGACGGTCCTCGTAGCGCAGCACGACCATGTGGTCGGCGAGCGCCACGTCCACGTCGTAGTCGCCGACGGCGACGATCTTCTGGAGGTGCTTGGGGCCGGCCAGCGTGCCGGAGACCGCGACCTCCTCGCCGCTCGACAGGGTGCCGCGCACGGTGACCACGTTGCGGTGGTCGGGCGACTCGGAGCTCGTCGTCAGACGCACCTCGACACCGCGCTCCTGCGCGAACAGCGGGGCGTTGACGTACGACACGGTCTCGTCGACCACGTCCTCGAACACGCCCTTGAGCGCGGAGAGTTCGAGCACCTTCACATCGTGCTGGGTGATCTCGCCGTACACCTCGACGTCGAGGCGGGCCGCGACCTCGCCCGCGAGGGCGGTGAAGATGCGGCCGAGCTTCTCGGCCAGCGGCAGACCCGGCTTGACGTCCTCGGCGATGACACCGCCCTGGACGTTGACCGCGTCCGGCACGAGCTCACCCGCGAGCGCCAGGCGCACCGAGCGGGCGACGGCGATGCCGGCCTTCTCCTGGGCCTCGTCGGTGGACGCGCCGAGGTGCGGGGTGCAGACGACCTGGTCCAGCTCGAAGAGCGGGGAGTCCGTGCAGGGCTCCTTCGCGTACACGTCGAGGCCGGCGCCGGCGACCCGGCCCTCCTTGAGCGCCGAGTACAGCGCCGCCTCGTCGACGATCCCGCCGCGCGCGGCGTTGACGATCCGGACCGAGGGCTTGACCTTGTGCAGCGCCTCGTCGCCGATGAGACCGAGGGTCTCGGGGGTCTTCGGCAGGTGGACGGTGATGAAGTCGGCGACCTCCAGGAGCTCGTCCAGGGCCAGCAGCTTCACCCCCATCTGGGCGGCGCGGGCGGGCTGCACGTAGGGGTCGTACGCGACGATCTTCATGCCGAACGCCGACATGCGCTGGGCGACCAGGACGCCGATGCGGCCGAGGCCGACGACGCCGAGGGTCTTCTCGCTCAGCTCGACGCCCGTGTACTTGTTGCGCTTCCACTCGCCGTTCTTCAGCGCGGTGTTGGCCTGCGGGATGTTGCGCGCGGTGGCGACCAGCAGACCGCAGGCGAGCTCGGCGGCGGTGACGATGTTCGAGGTCGGGGCGTTGACGACCATCACGCCTGCCTTGGTGGCGGCGGAGACGTCGACGTTGTCCAGACCGACACCGGCACGGGCCACGACCCGGAGCTTGTTCGCGGCGGCGAGGGCCTCGGCGTCGACCTTGGTCGCGGAGCGGACCAGGATCGCGTCCACATCGGCGATCGCGGGGATCAGCTCGGCGCGGTCGGCGCCGTTGCAGTGCCGGATCTCGAAGTCCGGGCCCAGCGCGTCGACGGTGGCGGGCGACAGCTCTTCAGCGATGAGTACGACAGGTTTCGAGCTCACGTGAGTCCTCACAGATCCAGTGCGGACGGCCGTCCCGACGGCCGCAGGCGGTGGAGGGGGCTTGCCGCGTGAAAGCGCACGACGCTGTGGGCCTGAACGCGAATGTTGTTGAGCAGTGTAGTGGTGCGTCGGCGCCGATCATGCGCCTCGTTGGAAGGATCACCCGTCCGTGGTTGGACGGGGTGTCCAACGATGCGGACAGGGGTCGGACGCACCGTCCGACCCCTCTCCGGAAGGCTTACGCCTCCTCGTCGTTCACCCAGCTCATGAGCTTGCGCAGCTCCTTGCCGGTGGTCTCCAGGAGGTGGTTCTCGTCCTGGGTCTTGTACTCGTTGTACTTCTTCAGACCGCCGTGGTACTCGGCCATCCACTCCTTGGCGAAGGTGCCGTCCTGGATCTCCGCGAGGACCTTCTTCATCTCGGCCTTGGTGGCGTCCGTGATGATCCGCGGGCCGGTGACGTAGTCGCCCCACTCGGCGGTCTCGGAGACCGACCAGCGCATCTTCTCCAGGCCGCCCTCGTACATGAGGTCGACGATGAGCTTCAGCTCGTGGAGGCACTCGAAGTACGCGATCTCCGGCTGGTAGCCGGCCTCGGTCAGGGTCTCGAAGCCCGCCTTGACCAGCGCCGCGGTGCCACCGCAGAGGACGGCCTGCTCGCCGAAGAGGTCGGTCTCGGTCTCCTCGGTGAAGGTCGTCTTGATGACGCCGGCGCGGGTGCCGCCGATGCCCTTGGCGTACGAGAGCGCCAGCGCGAAGGCGTTGCCGGTCGCGTCCTGCTCGACGGCCGCGATGCACGGAACGCCGCGGCCCTCCTCGTACTGACGACGGACCAGGTGGCCCGGGCCCTTCGGGGCGACCAGGGCGACGTCGACGCCCTCGGGCACCTTGATGAAGCCGTAGCGGACGTTCAGGCCGTGGCCGAAGAAGAGCGCGTCGCCCTCCTTGAGGTTGTCCTTGATGGACTCCTCGTAGACCTGGGCCTGGATCGGGTCCGGGGTCAGGATCATGATGAGGTCGGCCTCGGCGGCGGCCTCGGCGACGGAGACCACGCGCAGGCCCTGCTCCTCGGCCTTCGCCTTGGACTTCGAGCCCTCCTGCAGACCGACGCGGACGTCGACACCGGAGTCACGGAGCGACAGCGCGTGGGCGTGGCCCTGGCTGCCGTATCCGATCACCGCGACCTTGCGGCCCTGGATGATGGACAGGTCGGCGTCGTCGTCGTAGAACAGCTCGGCCACTGGGTATCTCCTTGAGGTGCTGGTGTTGCGTCCCACCGTACGGCGGGGAGCGGGAGGAAAGTTTTCGGGTCTCGTCTGTCGGACCGGCGGACGGACCGCCGGTCGACCTCCGGCGACCCCGGGGCGATGATTCTCAGGCGCTGCGGTCGAGGGCCCGGAGGGACCGGTCCGTGATGGACCGGGAACCACGCCCTATGGCGATCGTGCCGGACTGCACGAGCTCCTTGACGCCGAACTGCTCCAGCATCTTGAGCATCGCGTCGAGCTTGTCACTCGAACCGGTGGCCTCGATGGTGACCGCCTCGGGCGAGACGTCCACGGTCTTGGCGCGGAACAGCTGGACGATCTCGACGATCTGGGAGCGGGTCTCGTTGTCGGCGCGGACCTTCACCAGGACGAGCTCGCGCTGGATCGCAGCGCTGGGCTCGAGTTCGACGATCTTCAGGACGTTGACCAGCTTGTTGAGCTGCTTGGTCACCTGCTCCAGGGGCAGGTCCTCGACATTGACCACGATGGTGATGCGGGAGATGTCGGGGTGCTCGGTGACGCCGACGGCGAGGGAGTCGATGTTGAAGCCGCGGCGCGAGAACAGGGCGGCGATCCGGGCGAGGATGCCGGGCGTGTTCTCGACGAGAACGGAGAGCGTGTGCTTGGTGGACATGGTCTGGGTCTCTTCCTTTTCGCTCTGCTTCGTTCCGCGCTTCAGTCGTCTTCGCCGTCGCCGAAGTCGGGGCGGACGCCCCGGGCGGCCATGACCTCGTCGTTCGAGGTGCCGGCGGCGACCATCGGCCACACCTGGGCGTCCTCGTGGACGATGAAGTCGATGACGACGGGACGGTCGTTGATGGCGTTGGCCTCGGCGATGACCTTGTCCAGGTCGGCCGGGTCCTCACAGCGCAGGGCGACACAGCCCATGGCCTCGGACAGCTTGACGAAGTCGGGGACCCGGGTGCCCTTGTTCGCCTGGACGTCGTCCGGGCCGGAGTGCAGGACGGTGTTCGAGTAGCGCTGGTTGTAGAAGAGGGTCTGCCACTGACGGACCATGCCGAGGGCGCCGTTGTTGATGATGGCGACCTTGATCGGGATGTTGTTCAGGGCGCAGGTGGTGAGCTCCTGATTGGTCATCTGGAAGCAGCCGTCGCCGTCGATCGCCCAGACCGGGCGGTCCGGCATGCCGGCCTTGGCGCCCATCGCGGCGGGCACCGCGTAGCCCATCGTCCCGAGGCCGCCGGAGTTCAGCCAGGTGGCCGGGCGCTGGTACTCGATGAAGTGGGCGGCCCACATCTGGTGCTGGCCGACGCCCGCGGCGAAGATCGTGTCGTCGGGGGTGAGCTCGCCGATGCGCTGGATGACCTGCTGCGGCGACAGGCTGCCGTCGTCCGGCATGTCGTAGCCCAGCGGGTAGGTCTCGCGCCAGCGGTTCAGGTCGCTCCACCAGGCGGTGTAGTCGCCCTTGTTGCCCTCGCTGTGCTCGGCCTGGACGGCCTGGACCAGGTCGGCGATGACCTCGCGGGCGTCACCGACGATCGGGACGTCGGCGGTGCGGTTCTTGCCGATCTCGGCCGGGTCGATGTCCGCGTGGACGATCTTGGCGTACGGGGCGAAGCTGTCGAGCTTGCCGGTGACGCGGTCGTCGAAGCGGGCGCCGAGGGCGACGATCAGGTCCGACTTCTGCAGCGCGGTGACGGCGGTGACCGCGCCGTGCATGCCCGGCATGCCGACGTGCAGCGGGTGGTTGTCCGGGAAGGCTCCGAGCGCCATCAGGGTGGTGGTGACCGGGGCGCCGGTGAGCTCGGCGAGGATCTTCAGCTCGGCGGTGGCGCCGGCCTTGATGACGCCGCCGCCGACGTACAGGACGGGGCGCTTGGCCGCGCTGATCAGCTTGGCGGCCTCGCGGATCTGCTTGGCGTGCGGCTTGGTCACCGGGCGGTAGCCGGGCAGGTCGGTCTGCGGCGGCCAGCTGAAGGTGGTCTTCGCCTGCAGGGCGTCCTTGGCGATGTCGACCAGGACCGGGCCCGGGCGGCCGGTGGAGGCGATGTGGAAGGCCTCGGCGATCGTCCGCGGGATGTCGTCGGCCTTGGTGACCAGGAAGTTGTGCTTGGTGATCGGCATCGTGATGCCGCAGATGTCCGCCTCCTGGAAGGCGTCCGTGCCGATCGCCTTCGAGGCGACCTGGCCGGTGATCGCGACGAGCGGCACCGAGTCCATGTGCGCGTCGGCGATCGGGGTGACGAGGTTGGTCGCACCGGGTCCCGAGGTCGCCATGCAGACGCCGACCTTGCCGGTCGCCTGGGCGTAGCCGGTGGCCGCGTGGCCCGCGCCCTGCTCGTGGCGGACCAGGATGTGGCGCACCTTCTTCGAGTCCATCAGCGGGTCGTAGGCCGGGAGGATGCAGCCACCGGGGAGACCGAAGATGGTGTCCGCGCCCACCTCTTCGAGAGAGCGGATGAGGGACTGCGCGCCCGTGACGTGCTCGACGGCGGTGGCGGTCTGAGCGCCGCTACGGGGCCGCGGCTGCGGATGGTGCCCGGTGGCCTGGTCGGTCATCAGCATCTCTTCTCGAAGCAGAGGGTTTTACGAGGGTTTGGGACGGCTTTGGGGTGATCCGGTGCAACAAAAAACCCCTCGTGCCGTGAGGCAAGCGAGGGGAGCGCGTCGGGTGCGTTTCAAGCGGGGCCTGCCGGGGCCCCTGCTTCAGCCGACGCGCTTTCCAAGTACGAGAATTCGGGTGCGCATGGCAATGACCCTCCCTCTCAGCCCTCACCACTGTCAAGTGGGTGGGACGGGCGTCTCATTATTTGAGCGGAACGGGGGACGGTTTCCGACCCGGACGGGGACCGCTCCGGGCAGCGGGTACTCGTCCCGCACCAGGGCCCTGCGCAGCCGGTACTCGTCGAGCGGGCCCGAGAAGGCCATGCCCTGGGCGTGGGTGCAGCCCATCGCGCGCAGGGCGACGACCTGCTCCGGTACGTCCACACCCTCGGCGACGGTCTGCATCCCGAGATCGTCGGCGATACGGAGCACCCCGCGGGTGATCTTCCGGAGCCGGGCCGACTCGACGACGCCCTCGACCAGTCCCCGGTCCAGCTTCAGTATGTCGACGGGAAGCCTGCGGAGGGCGTTGATCGCCACATGTCCGCTGCCGAATCCGTCGAGCGCGATCCGCACCCCGAGGCGGCGCAGGGCGACCAGGCGCTGCTCCAGGTCGTCGAGCGGGATCCGGGAGTCGCTGTCGGCGAGTTCGACGATCAGCGAACCGGACGGCAGCCCGTGCCGGGTGAGCAGGGACTCGATCGAGCCGAGCGGCAGCGAGCGGTCCAGCAGGCGGCGGGCGGAGAGCCGGATGGAGACGGGGGTGCGATGGCCTGTTCCGGCCCGCTCGGCGGCCTGCTCCACGGCCTCTTCGAGCAGCCAGCGGCCGAGCTCGGCGGTGCGCTCGCTGTCGTCGGTGACCCGGAGGTACTCGGCGGGGGTGAAGAGGATGCCCTGGGCCGACCGCCAGCGCGCCTGGGCGCTGACGGCGGAGATCCGCCCGGTGGCGAGGTCGACGACCGGCTGGTGGAGCAGGGCGAACTCGCCGTCGTGGAGGGCGGTGCGCAGCCGGGCGGCCAGCTCGGTCCGGCGGACCACCTCGGCCTGCATCTGGGGCGCGTAGAGCTCGACGCGGTCCTTTCCGGCCGCCTTGGCGCGGTACATGGCCAGGTCGGCGTTGCGCAGGAGGTCGCCGGCCTCGATGCCGGGCTCGGCGAAGGCGACGCCGATGGAGGCGGCGACCCGCACCTCGTTGCCCCCGTCGACCCGGTAGGGCCGGGAGAGGGTCAGCCGGAGCCGGTCGGCGATCTCCTGGACCTGTTTCCGGCGGGCCGCCTGGTCGCGGCCGCCGTCGCCGAGGATGAGGGCGGCGAACTCGTCGCCGCCGAGCCGCGCGGCGGTGTCCCCGGCGCGTACCGAGTCGTGGAGGCGGCGGGCGGCCTGGACGAGGAGGTCGTCGCCCGCCTGGTGGCCGAGGCGGTCGTTGACGCCCTTGAAGCCGTCGAGGTCGATG
This sequence comes from Streptomyces sp. CB02009, assembly GCF_001905825.1. GTDB lineage: Bacteria > Actinomycetota > Actinomycetes > Streptomycetales > Streptomycetaceae > Streptomyces. The sequence continues at coordinate 462,967 of NZ_LIVV01000006.1, read as the reverse complement.
AAGAGCACGGCGGTGCCGGGGTCGGAGGCGCGGCGGCCGCTGAGGGCCTGCCGGACCCGTCGGGTGAAGAGCGCCCGGTTGGGCAGGTCGGTGAGCGGGTCGTGCTCGGCGTTGTGCTGCAACTGGGCCTGGAGCCGGACGCGTTCGGTGACGTCCCGGCTGTTGAAGATCAGTCCGCCCTGGTGCCGGTTGACGGTGGACTCGACGTTCAGCCAGCCTGCCCCGCTCCCGGCCCCTCCCCCGGCTTCCGGCCGGGAGCCGCCCCCGTGGCCGGAGCGGAAGCGGCACTCGATCCGGGTGGTGGGCTCGTCGGCGGGCGAGACGGCGAGGAAGCGCCGCACCTCGTGGACGACGGCGCCGAGGTCCTCGGGATGGATGAGCGAGGCGAGCTCGGAACCGATCAGCTCCTCGGCGTCGCGTCCGTACACCCCGGAGGCGGCCGGGCTGACGTAGCGGAGGATCCCGTTCGGCGCGGCGATCATGATGACATCGCTGGAGCCCTGCACGAGCGACCTGAAGTGGTTCTCCTTCTGGGCCAGTTCGTGGGTCAGGGCGATGTTGTCGAGGAGCATGATGCCCTGCCGTACGACGAGGGCGAGGACCACCGTGCAGCCGGTGAGGACGACGACGCGGTCGACCCTGCGCCCCTCCACCACGTTGTACAGGATGCCGAGGGTGCAGACCGCGGCGGCGAGGTACGGCGTGAGGGCGGCGAGCGAGCCGGCGACCGGGCGGCTGTGCAGCCCCTGCCCGCGCGGGGCGACGGGGCTGTCCGGGATGCGGCGCACGCCCCAGGGGGCGTAGGCGAGCAGCAGGGAGCCGGCGAACCAGCCGGCGTCGAGCAGCTGGCCCGAGGCGTAGTTCTCGCGCAGCAGCGGCGAGGTGAACAGGGCGTCGCACAGCACGGTCAGGGCGAGCGCCGCGATCGCGGTGTTGGTCGCCGAGCGGTTGGCCTGCGAGCGCCGGAAGTGCAGCACCAGGACCATGCTCACGAGGACGATGTCGAGCAGCGGATACGCGAGGGACAGTGCCGCCTGGGCGACCGGCTCGTTCTGGAAGTGGGCGGTTCGCGCGAGGGCGAGGCTCCAGGACAGCGTGAGCAGCGAGCCCCCGATGAGCCAGGCGTCGAGCGCCAGGCAGACCCAGCCGGCCCGGGTGACGGGTTTCTTGGCCAGGACGAGCAGGCCGACGATGGCCGGCGGAGCGAAGAGTAAGAAGAAGAGGTCGGCGATGGAGGAGTCGGGCACCTCCGTGCGGAGCACGACCTCGTACCACCCCCACACGGCGTTGCCCGCGGAGGCCATGAACGAGGAGAACGCGAAGAGCAGCCAGGCGGGGCGGGCGCTGCCGCGGTGGGCGCGCCCGTAGAGGAAGCAGGAGACCGCGGCGGTGAGGGCGGCGGCGCTGAGTCCGAAGTCGCCCATGAAGAGCGCGAGTTCCGGTGAGCCCCAGCCGAGCGAGGCACCGGTCGTGTACCCCGCGCAGATCATGACCAGGGCGATCTGGGCGAGGAGCGAGCCGAAGCGGGGGCGCCCGGGGTCCGGGTGCCCGGAGTCGCCTCCCGCGCCGACGGGGCGCCGGGTGAGGACCGCTCCGGGCGCGCTCACCGGGGCCTCCGGCGCCGCGCCGCCGCACCCGGCCGCGTCGTGCGGGCGCGCCGGCGGCTCGTCGGCGCCGCCGGGAGCGTGCCCGTCGCAGTCGTGGGGGCCGGCGGGGTCCCGTACGGCCGGGGCGGCCCGCTCCGGTGCGGCGCCCGGCTTCCGTCCGACCGGGCGGCGGGCGGCCGGCTCCGGCGCGGGGGCGGCGACGGCTTCGCCGGCGCCGTGTGGCGTGAAGTCGCCATGAGGCGCGGGGGCGCAGTGTGCGGCGGGTGTGCCGTGAGCGGCGGGTGCGCCGTGCGGCGCCGCGGCGCGGGCGGCCGGGGCCGGGGCGTCGCCGGGGCGAGCGACCGCGTCCGGCGGTTCGCCGCCGCGGCCCTCGGCTCGGCGGTCCGGTCCGGTCGCCGCTCCCGCGCCAGGACCGGGGGCGGGGCCGGCGTCCGGTCCGGCCTCCGCTCCGGTGTCCGGCGGTTCGGCGGCTCGGGGCGCACGGTGGTGCACGGCCTGGTCCGGCACGGAACGTGCGAGGCCGCCGGCGAGGCGCGGAAGGTCCGCCGGCGGCGGCGTCGCCGCGTCGGATCGTCGGTCCTCCGGCCGTGCTTCACCCGTCGCCCCCCTCGGAATCTGATGACCCGTCACTTCGCTCCCCAGCGTCAGCCCGTACTCGACGCAGTCCCCCCGCTCCGGGACGATACACCAGGACGGTCACTCAGGGACAGGGTCGCAGTACTCTCCGTGACGGGCGGGGGCTTGCAGGCAGCGCGTGTCGGGGGGCGCGAGCCACCCGACCGGCCCAGCCCGGCCGCTCAGCCGGTGGTGAGCAGGACGTTGGCCTGCTCCTCGCCCGCCGCGAACCGCCGCAGCTGTCCCGCGATCAGCCGCTTCGCCCGCGGCATGAAGGCCGAAGTGGAACCTCCGACGTGGGGGCTGATCAGGACACCGGGAGCGTGCCACAACGGATGCCCGGCCGGCAGCGGTTCGGGGTCGGTGACATCGAGTGCCGCCGTGATCCTGCCGCTCTCCACCTCCTTGAGCAGGGCCGCGGTGTCGACGACCGGCCCGCGGGCGACGTTCACGAGGAGCGCCCCGTCCTTCATCCGGCCGAGGAACCCGGCGTCGGCGAGATGCCTGGTCGCGGGCGTGAGCGGGGTGGAGAGCACCACGACATCGGCATCCGGAAGCAGCGCGGGCAGCTCCGTCAGGGGGTGGACCTCGCCGCGCGCTGTGGTGCGCGCGGAGCGCGCGACGCGTGACACCCGCGCGCACTCGAAGGGCGCGAGCCGGTCCTCGATGGCGGCGCCGATCGACCCGTAGCCGACGATCAGGACGGACTTGTCGGCGAGCGCCGGGTAGAAGCCGGCCCGCCACTCCTCGGCGTCCTGGCCCCGCACGAAGCCGGGGATGCCGCGCAGCGAGGCCAGGATCAGCGCGAGCGTCAGCTCGGCGGTGCTGGCCTCGTGGACGCCCTTGGCGTTGCAGACGGCCACGCCGGGCCGCAGCGAGCCGATGCCGGGGGTGACGTGGTCGATGCCCGCGGACAGGGTCTGCACCACCCTCAGCGAGGTCATCGCGGCCAGCGGCCGCACGGCGATCTCGGAGCCCTTCATGTACGGGACGACGTAGAAGGCGCAGTGCGCCGGATCGGCCGGAAACTCCGGCTCGCCGTCCCAGAAGCGGTAGTTCAGGCCCGACGCGCCCGGTTCGGGGAGATCGTCGATCTCGTCCGCGGGAATCGGAAGCCACACGTCAGCGGTCGTGTTCGGGAATCTCATGAGCGGGAGGCTATGCGAAGAACCGCGCGCGTCATTGGTTACTTTGGGGGACGGCACAGGGAGGGGTACCGGCAGGTGGAGCGCAGGACTATCGGGGCGACGGCGCTCGACGTGGGTGCGATCGGCCTGGGGTGCATGCCGATGAACTGGGCGTACAGCCGTTCGGAACAGCGGGGTGACCGCTCGCTGCGGACCGTGCACGCGGCGCTCGACGCCGGGGTGAGCCTGCTCGACACCGCCGACATGTACGGGCCGTTCACCAACGAGCTGCTGGTGGGGCGGGCGTTGAAGGAACGGCGGACCGACGCGTTCGTCTCGACGAAGTGCGGACTGCTCGTCGGCGACGGCGGCGATCGCCGGCACGTGGTCGCCGACGGCAGGCCGGGGTACGTCCGCCGGGCCTGCGACGCCTCGCTGCGACGGCTCCAGACCGATGTGATCGACCTCTACCAGCTGCACCGGGCGGACCCCGAGGTACCGGTCGAGGAGACCTGGGGGGCGATGGCCGAGCTGGTCTCCGCGGGCAAGGTGCGGGCGCTCGGGCTCTGCGCGGTCGGCAGCCGCTCGGCCCGGCGGGGCGCGACCGGTGTGAGCCGTGACGGCTATGAGGGAACGATCCGCCAACTGGAGCGGTTCCAGCAGGTGTTCCCGGTGGCGGCGGTGCAGGCCGAGCTGTCGGTGTGGTCCCAGGAGGCGCTGGTGCGGCTGCTGCCGTGGTGCGTGGCGCGGGGCGTCGGCTTCCTGGCGGCGATGCCTCTGGGTAACGGGTTCCTGACCGGGACGCTGACGCCGGGCGGCGGCTTCGAGCCGGACGACCCGCGGGCCCGGCACCCCCGGTTCACCGCGGAGATGATGGCGGCGAACCAGCCGCTGGTGGCGGGTCTGCGGCGGGTGGCGGCCCGGCACGGGGCGGAGGTCACCCCGGCGCAGGTGGCGCTCGCCTGGGTGCTCGGCCGGGGACGGCACGTCGTGCCGGTGCCGGGGGCGAAGCGGGAGTGCTGGGCCGTGGAGAACGCCGGGGCGGCCGGGCTGAGGCTGACGGCGGCGGACCTGGCGGAGATCGCGGCCCTTCCGGCGGCCCGGGGGTCCTGGGACTGAGGGCCTCGGCGGCGCGTCGGCCACGGGTTGTCGCGGCGGTCGGGAACCTGATCGCGCCGGGCGGTGTATCAAGGGTGAAGGGATGCCGCTCGACTCGTCGAAGGGGACCGTGCCATGAGCCGTCCTGCAGTTGTGAAGGCCCTGTGGGGCGCCGCCGTGCTGGTCCTGGTGGCGGGCTGCTCCTCGGGAGGTACGGAGGACCGGCCGGGTACGGCTCCGCCGACATCGGCCTCGGCCTCGGCTGGCTCCCCGGCGAGCCCGTCCGGGTCCGCCACCGCTCCGGCCGACGGGCGGGCGGCGGTGACGGGCACGCTCACCGAGGGGCTGAAGTCGCCCTGGGGGCTGGCCGAGCTGCCCGGCGGGGACCTGCTGGTCTCCTCGCGGGACGAGCGGACGATCACCAAGGTCGACGGGCGGACCGGGGCGAAGACCTCGCTCGGCGAGGTGCCGGGGGTGGTGCCGGGCGGTGAGGGCGGGCTGATGGGCCTCGCCGTGCGGGACGGCTGGGTGTACGCGTATCTGACCGCCGAGTCGGACAACCGCATCGTGCGCATGCGGTACGGCGGCGCGGAGGGCGACCGGCTCGGCGTGCCGCAGCCGGTGCTGACCGGCATCCCGAAGGGGGTCGTGCACAACGGCGGACGGATCGCGTTCGGGCCGGACCGGATGCTGTACGCGGGGACGGGCGAGACGGGCCGGACCGGTCTGGCCCAGGACCGGGAGTCGCTCGGCGGGAAGATCCTCCGGATGACACCGGAGGGCAGGCCCGCGCCCGGCAACCCCTTCCCCGGGTCGGTGGTCTATTCGTACGGGCACCGCAATGTGCAGGGCATCGCCTGGGACGACGAGGGTCGCCTGTGGGCGGCCGAGTTCGGGCAGAACACCTGGGACGAGCTGAATCTGGTGGAGCCCGGGAAGAACTACGGCTGGCCGGAGGCGGAGGGGCGGGCCGGGAAGGCCGGGTTCGTGGACCCGGTGGCCCAGTGGCCGACCTCGGAGGCCTCCCCCAGCGGGATCGCGTACGCCAGGGGCGCGATCTGGATGGCCGGACTCAGAGGCGAGCGGCTGTGGCGGGTCCCGCTCGCCGGGGCGGAACGCTCGGGGGACCCCCAGGCGTTCCTCTCGGAGGAGTACGGACGCCTGCGCACGGTCCTCGCGGGGGGCGGCGGGCGGCTCTGGCTGGTGACCAGCGAAACCGACGGCCGGGGCACGCCCGGGCCCGGGGACGACAGGATTCTCCGGCTGGAGGTGAGCTGAAGGAGCTGGTGACCGTGTTCGACCCGCTGGCGGAGCTGTTCGCGCCCGGCCGCAGGCACACCGAGGAGGAGCTCCGCAGGCAGGCGCTGACCAGGGAGGACCCGGGTGACGCCGACCCGTCGCGGGGGCCCATAGACCTCACGTCGGGCCGCGTGACGATACGGGCCCCCCGCCGTCCGACGGCGGGGGAGGCGGCGACGGGCGACGGGACGGCCGGCGACGCGGCGGAGGGCGGCGGGCCCGGTGGGTCAGAGGGGCGTGTCGAGGAGGTGGAGGCGGTGGGCCAGGGCGGCGGCCTCGCCCCGGCCGGCGACGCCGAGCTTGGCGAGGATGTTGGAGACGTGGACGCTGGCCGTCTTGGGTGAGATGAAGAGTTCCTCGGCGATCTGGCGGTTGGTGCGGCCGGCCGCGACGAGACGCAGGACGTCCTGCTCGCGGGGGGTGAGGCCGAAGGTGTCGTCCCCCGGCTCGGCGGGGGCCGGGACCTGCTTCTCCTCGGTCAGGGAGAGGCGGGCGCGGGCGGCGAGGAGCTCCACGTCCTCGCGGAGCGGGCCGGCGCCGAGGCGGACGGCCGTGGCGTGGGCCTGCCGGAGCAGCGCCGTGGCCTCCTCCCGGCGGCCGCCCTCGACGAGCAGGGCGTCGGCGTGGCGGTGGTGGGCGCGGGCCAGCTGGTAGGGGCGTTCGAGCGGTGCGTAGGCGGCGGCGACCTCGGCCCAGCGGGCGGCGGTCTCGCGGCCCTCGGCGCGGGCGATCTCCTCGGAGACCTGCCGGGAGTAGGCCTTCCAGACCGGGGCCGGGGTGGCGAGGGCGCGGACGCTGCGGCGGACGACGGCGAGCGCCTCGGCGCGGCCCTCGTCGGCGGCGGGCAGTCCCCGGCTGTCGGCCTCGGCGGTGACGGCGGTGAGGAGGAGGGGCCAGCCGTAACGGTGGGTGCTGGGCGGGAAGCCGGCCTGTTCGGCGGCGGCCAGCTGGGTCCTGACGTCCTCGATGCGTCCCTCGGCGGCGGCCACGGCGATCTCGACCTGGGCCATGGGCAGGACGTACTGCGGGATCGTGTCGCGGCTGCCGTAGGCGGCGCGGGCGTCGGCGAGGTGGCGGCGCGCCGCGTCGAGTTCGCCGCGGGCGACGGCGAGCTGGGCGAGGCGGAGGGAGGCCGAGCCGCGGGGCTTGCTGCTGGTGGCCGACCGGAGCAGCCGGGTGGCGATCTCTCCGATCTCGCCCCAGCTGCCGAGCGAGAAGAGGGACTCGGCCCGGTTGGACTCCACCCAGCCGACGCTGTCGACGAGGCCGTAGGCGCGGGCGACGCGGATGCCGGTGTCGGCCACTTCGACGGCCTCCGCCGAGCGGCCGAGGGACTCCAGGGCGGAGGAGATGTTGATGTGGGCGCGGACGGTCTCGGTGAACTGGCCGAGGGCCGAGGTGCGTTCGCGTACCGCGTGCATCTCCCTGAGGCCGGCCTCGACGTCGCCGGCCGCGGTCATGAGGGTGCCGAGGGTGAGCCGGGCGTTGAGTTCGATCGACTCGGCGTTGACGAGCCGGGCGTACTCGACGGCGCGTTCGGCGGCGGCGAGGGCGTCGGGCCCGGGGTTGCGGAGCATGCCCCAGCCGGCGGCGCCGACCAGGACCACGGCGTGGACGGCGGACGGCGGGAGGCCCTTGACGAGTTCCTGGGCGCGGGCGATCTCCTCCCAGCCGTCGCCCCGGCCGAGGTTGGACTGGAGGCGGGCCCGCTCGGTCCAGAACCAGGCGGCGCGCAGGGGGTCGCCCGACTCCGCGTCGCCGAGGAGGCGCAGCGCCGTCTTGCAGATCTTCAGGGCGCGTTCGCGGTCGCCGCTGAGGCGGGCGGCGATCGCGGCCTCGGCGAGGAGGTCGAGGTAGCTGAGCGCGGCGCTCTCGGGGTCGCAGCCGCAGGCCGGGTAGGCCTCGGCGTAGTCCATCGGCCGGAGCGAGCCGCGGATCTCGGCGGGGGCCTCGTCCCAGAGCTCCATGGCCCGTTCGAGGAGGCGGAGTTGTTCGGCGTAGGCGTGGCGCTTGCGGGTCGCGACGGAGGCGCTGAGGACGGCGGGCAGGGCCTTGGCCGGGTCGTGCGCGTGGTACCAGTAGGTGGCCAGCCGGTTGGCGCGCTCGTCGGCCCTGACGAGGCCGGGGTCGGCCTCCAGGGCTTCGGCGTAGCGCCGGTTGAGGCGCGAGCGTTCACCGGGCAGGAGGTCGTCGCTGACGGCCTCGCGGACCAGGGAGTGGCGGAAGCGGTAGCCGTCGCCGTCGGGGACGGCGAGCAGGAGGTTGGCGCCGACGGCGGCCCGCAGGGCCTCGATGAGTTCGTCCTCGGTGAGCCGGGCGACGGCGGCGAGCAGTCCGTACTCGACGGTGGAGCCGCCCTCGGCGACGATCCTGGCGATCCGCTGGGCGTCCTCGGGGAGCGTCTCGACCCGGACGAGCAGGAGGTCGCGCAGGGAGTCGCTGAGCTGGCCCGCGGCGCAGCCGGCCTCGTGGGAGACGATGAGTTCCTCGACGAAGAAGGCGTTGCCGTCGGAGCGTTCGAAGACCTCCTCGACGAGGCCGGGCTCGGGTTCGGCGGCGAGGATGCCGGTGAGCTGGCGGTGCACCTCGGTGCGGGTGAAGCGGGCGAGTTCGATGCGGCGGATGGTGCGGAGCCGGTCGAGTTCGGCGAGGAGAGGGCGCAGCGGGTGGCGGCGGTGGATGTCGTCGGCGCGGTAGCTGGCGACGACCACGATGCGGCCGCGGCGCAGGGTGCGCAGGAGGTAGGTGAGGAGGTGCCGGGTGGAGGCGTCGGCCCAGTGCAGGTCCTCCAGGACGAGCACGATCGTGCGGTCGGCGGCGAGCCGCTCCAGCATGCGTACGGTCAGCTCGAAGAGGCGGGCGGTGGAGTCCTCGTCCGAGGACTCGTGGCCGCCGGGCTCGCCCAGTTCGGGGAGCAGCCGGGCGAGTTCCGCCTGCTGGCCGTCGGCCGCCGCGGCGAGTTCCTCGGGGAGGCGTCGGCGGAGCGAGCGCAGTGCGGTGGCGAAGGGGGCGAAGGGCAGGCCGTCGGCGCCGAGCTCGACGCAGCCGCCGAGCGCGACGACGGCGCCCCGTGCGCAGGCCGTGTCGAGGAACTCCTCGATGAGCCGGGTCTTGCCGACCCCCGCCTCGCCGCCGATGAGCAGGGCCTGGGGCTCCCCCGCGGTCGCGCGGGAGAGCGCCTCGGTGAGGGCGGTGAGTTCGCCGGCGCGGCCGACGAACACGGGGCTGACTGACCTGGTCTCCACGGCGCCGAGCATCGCACAGCCGTCCATGCCCTCGCTCATACGGGGGTCACGCGGCCCGGACGAAGCGACCGCGTCCCCCGTCACTCACCCGCCCCTCCGGGTCCTTGTCGCCGCTCCGGCGGCCGAGGCGGCGCAGGCCCCGGGTGGAGCCGACCGTCTCGGCGGCCTCGTGGGACAGTCGCTGGGCGGCGGCCTCACGGACGAGCTGGGCGTGGTTCATGCGGTGGAGTTCGTACTCGAACATCGGGTGCTCCCTGGTCTTCTCGGTTTCGGTATCGCTCCTTGCGATGCCTCTACTGTCGTTTCCCAGGGGGTGCGGCCACATCGGGCGTGTGCCGCATGTTCGGGGTACGGGGGTCCTTAGGCGGGTCCCGGGGGTCCTTAGGTGTCGCCCCGGGCCGCCTTAGGCAGGGGTCAGGATCCGGCGGTCGGCAGGCTCAGGAACAGGTCGAAGTACGTACCGACCGACAGGAGCAGCCCCAGGCCGCCGAGCACGGCGCCGGCGACGGCGACCGAGCGGACCCAGGCGGGGCGTCCCGGGAGGACGAGCACGAGGACGGCGACGAGCAGGGCGATCAGCGCGAAGACGCCGTTGACCAGGGCGGTGCTGTGCCAGGCGTCGCCGTAGATCTCGGAGATCTGCTGGGCCGGGGTGCCGGATCCGGAGGTCTTGATCTGGCCGAGGAGGGTCTCGCGCTCGGAGACGACCTTGCCGGTCCAGGTGCCGGTCAGGGCGACGGCGCCGAGAGCGGCGGAGACCACGGCCGCGGCGGCGCCGCCGATGCCGGCGGAGGAGGGGGCCGCCGCCTCGGCGAGCAGCTCGTCGTCCTCGTCGCCGTCCTCGGCCTCATCGGCGTCGGCGTCGGTCAGCGCAGCGGTGGGCTCGGTGTCCCGCTCCGCGTCCTGCTTCGCGTCCTGCTTGTCGAGCGCGATCGCGGCCTTCTCCTCGACGGGTGCGGCCGCCTCCGCGGTCGCGGCGGCGTCCGCGGTCTCGCCGGTCTTCTCTGTCGTCGTCTTCGTGTCCATGCGCGGCACGCTAGGCGCCCCGTATGAGAACCGTATGAGGAAAGCGGTTCAGGAGGCCTTGGCCGCGCGCCACTCCGGCGCGAGGACGGCCCAGACCTCGGTGTCGGCGCGGACGCCGCGGTGCGGGTAGTTCTCCCGCAGCACGCCTTCGAGGGTCATGCCCAGGCGGCGGGCGACGGCGATGCTCGGCCCGTTCTTCGCGGAGGCGTGCCATTCGACGCGGTGGATGCCGCGCTCCTCGAAGGCCCAGTCGATGATGACCCGGCAGGCGCGGGTGATCAGGCCCTTCCCCGCCGCGGAGGGCTCCAGCCAGCAGCCCGCCTCGGCGGTGCCGTACGTGGCGTCGAAGGTCCGGAAGAGGACGCCGCCGACGAGTGTGCCGTCGGTCCAGATGCCGTAGATGCGTCCGGTGTCGTTCGCGGCCTTCTCGGCGTACGAGCCGAGGAAGGAGCGGGCGGAGCCGAGGTCCTTCACGACGTCGGCGAGGACGATGTGCTCGCCGATGAACGCGCGTCCGCGGTCCATGTGGGCGAGGAACTCCTCGGCGTGCGAGGGCTCCAGGGGCCTCAGCTCGGCGCCGTCGTCACCCAGCGGTATCGCGAACATCGTCGTTCCTCTCCTCCGCGGCCGGAGCCGCGGGCGCCGTCACTGCCGTCACGTCCGTCACACGTTGAGCCGGTATTTTCCCACGCGTGTCGGCGGCCTCGCGGCACTCGGGCGTTTCGATGCTGATCCGGGGCAGGAGGCGGTCGAGCCACTGGGGGAGCCACCAGTTCGCCCCACCGAGCATGTGCATCAGGGCGGGGACGAGGAGCGTCCGCAGGACGAAGGCGTCGAGGGCGACGGCCGCCGCGAGCGCGATGCCGAACATCGCGATGACCCGGTCGCCGGAGAGGACGAAGGCGAGGAAGACCGCGATCATGATGACGGCGGCGGAGTTGATGACGCGGCTGGTCTCGGCGAGACCGACCCGGACCGCCCGCCGGTTGTCGCCGGTCTCCAGCCACTCCTCGTACATCCGGCTGACCAGGAAGACCTGGTAGTCCATGGACAGGCCGAAGAGCACCGAGACCATGATCACCGGCAGGAACGGCTCGATCGGTCCGGCGCTGCCGAGGCCGAGGAGCTCGCTCCCCCAGCCCCACTGGAAGATCGCCACGACGACGCCGAAGGCGCCGGCGACGGCGGCGACGTTCATCGCTGCGGCCTTGAGCGGGATGCCGAGGGAGCGGAAGGCGAGCAGGAGCAGCAGACAGCCGAGCGCGATGACCACACCGACGAAGAGCGGCAGCTTGCCGATGATGATCTCGGCGAAGTCGTCGTACGAGGCGGTGACGCCGCCCACGTGCACATCGAGCGAGGTGCCGCTCTCGGCCGCGGGGAGGACGTCCGTGCGGAGCCGGTCGACGAGCTCGCTGGTGGCCTTGGACTGGGGCGAGGAGTCGGGGACGACGGTGAGGACGGCGGTGTCGCCGGAGCTGTTGTACGTGACCGGGGAGACCGAGGCGACGCCCTTGGTGGCGGACAGGGCGGCCGGCAGCTGGTCGAGGGCGACCCGGTCGTCGGCGCCGTCGAGCCCGGCGACCAGGGTGAGGGGGCCGTTCACTCCCGGGCCGAAGCCGTCGGCGATCAGGTCGTACGCCTGCCGCGTGGTCGCGGTGGCCGGGCCGTTGCCCTGGTCGGAGGTGCCCAGGTGGAGCGAGAGGGTGGGCAGCGCGAGGACGCCCATGACGACGGCGGCGACGATCCCGAGGAGCTTGGGGTGCCGCTCGACGAAGGCGGACCAGCGGGCGGCGAAGCCGGTGGGCAGCTCGGGCTGCGGCCCGTGCTCGGCGAGCGTCCGGCGTTCGCGCCGGGACAGCGCCCGCATGCCGATGAGGGAGAGCAGCGCGGGCAGCAGGGTGACGGAGGCCGCCACCGTGAGGACGACGGTGAGGGAGGCGGCGATGGCGACGCCGTTGAGGAAGCTGAGCCGCAGGATCAGCATGCCGAGGAGGGCGATGCAGACGGTGGCGCCGGCGAAGACCACGGCGCGGCCGGTGGTGGCGACCGCGGTCTCGGCCGCCTCGGCGACGGAGAGCCCGCGTTTCAGGCCTCTGCGGTGCCGGGTGACGATGAAGAGGGCGTAGTCGATGCCGACGCCTAGCCCGACGAGCATGCCGAGCATGGGGGCGAAGTCGGCGACGGTCATCAGATGGCCGAGGAGCACGATCCCGGAGTAGGCGATGCCGACGCTGACGAGCGCGGTCGCGATGGGGAGCGCGGAGGCGGCGAGGGAGCCGAAGGCGAGGAAGAGGACGACGGCCGCGACGGCGACGCCGACGACTTCGGCGATGTGCCCGCCGGGGGCCTCGGTGAGGGCGACGGCGCTGCCGCCGAGTTCGACCGCGAGGCCGTCGTCCGCGGCGGCCTTCGCGGTGTCGACGAGGGCCCGGGCCTGCGCCTCGGGGATGTCGTCGGCCTGCTCGTGGAAGGTGACGGTGGCGTAGGCGGTGTGCCCGTCCTCGCTGATCTGGCCCTGGGTGTCGCCGTACGGGGAGGTCACGGCGGCGATGCCGGGGAGCTCGGCGACCTTGTCGAGCATCGCGGTCGTGCGGCGCTCGACGGCGTCGGCGCGGACGCTGCCCTTGTCGGTGTGCCAGACGATGGTGTCGCTGTCACCGCCGAGGCCGTGGAAGCCACGCTCCAGGAGGGCGGTGGCACGGCCGGACTCGGTGCCGGGGACCTCGTAGTCGTTGGAGTACGCGCTGCCGGCGACGACGGCCGCGGTGCCGACCCCGCCGAGAGCGACGAGCCACAGCAGGACGGCGACGAGGCGGTGCTTGATGCACCACCGTGCGATGGCTGCCAAAGGACGTGCTCCCTGGGTGGTTCGAGGATCTTCAGCGGGAACAGCCCGAAAAAGAACGCTTGACCTACGTGCGCCCACTGTGGCAGCCAAACGTGATCGTTTGCCCGTTTCGTGTCGATGCTCACAGAGCTGCCCGGAAGGCCGGTTCGGAGGTCCCCGACCTCGGTCCCGGCCCTCCGGGCACAACGGCTCACCGCGGGTGTTCAGCCGGAGACGCTGGCGCGGCCGTTCTCGATGTGGCCCATGAGCCGGCGGCGGAAGCCACCGGGGGCGGTCACCTCGATGTCGTACCAGCCGTGCGCGTCGGCGGCCGAGTGCACGACGGTACGGGTCCTCCCGGGCTTCACGGTGACGGTGCGGGTCCAGTCCCCGCGCCCGGCCGAGTCCTCGGGATCCGCGTAGCCCAGCGGCCGCACCGTGAAGGAGACGGGCGCCGAGCCCGTGTTCCGTACGGTGAGGTGCAGGTCGCGGTCGTGGTGATCGATCCGGGAGGCGAGTTCGGCGCCGCCGGTCGCGGGCCCCTCGAACTCGCGGCGGAAGCCGTTGGGGCCGGTGATCGTGAAGCGGTAATGATCACCCGGAACGGGGACGGACCACTCCCCCGTGCCCCTGACGTCCTTGTGCTGCGGGACGGCGAACTCACCCGCGTACGGGTAGAGGGCGAAGTGCGCGCTCGCCTTCCCGCGGTTGCCGAGCGCGACCTTCACCGTCCCGGCGTGGAGGGTCGCCTCGGCGTCCGGCTGGTACGGCAGCGGGCGGGCGCGGCGGACGCCGGGCTCCTGGACGGGCATCCGCTGGACGGCCGGGGGCTGCGGCCGCCAGCGGCCGCTGAAGGGCGGGATCGGGCCCGGCTGCTCGACATCGGGCTGCCGGCGGCCCCGCTGGAAGTCGAAGGCGGAGGTGAGGTCGCCGGTGACGGTCCGGCGCCAGGGGGTGATGTTCGGCTCCCGGACGCCGGTCAGCTTCTCCAGGAAGCGGATCACCGAGGTGTGGTCGAAGGTCTCGGAGCAGACGTAGCCGCCGACCGACCAGGGGGAGACGACGAGCAGCGGGACGCGGATGCCGAGGCCGGTGGGCTGGCCCTTCCAGCGCTCTGCGTCGCCTGAGGGGTCGTCGCCGGACGGGACCGGCGGCGGCACGTGGTCGAAGAAGCCGTCGTTCTCGTCGTAGTTGATCAGGACGACGGTGTGGCGCCAGACGTCCGGGTGCGCGCCGAGGGCGTCGAGCACCTTGTAGACGAGGGTCGCGGAGGCGATCGGGGAGGAGGAGCCGGGGTGCTCGGAGTCGATCGCGGACGGCACGAGGTAGGAGACCTCGGGGAGGGTGCCGGCGGCGACGTCGGCACGGAAGGCGTCGGCGAGGGTGCCGCTCTCGACGCGGCGCAGTCCGCGCTCGAAGAGGGAGCGCTCGGCCTCGGTGAGGGTGGCCACGCCCTCCTCCAGGAGACCGAGGAGACGGGCGCGCTCGGCGGCGTCGTCGGTGTCGCGGACGGCGGCGTAGAAGGACTCCATGAAGGTGTGCCCGCCGGTTCCGGCGAGCGCCTTGCGGGCGATCTTCTTGAAGCCGGTGAAGAACTCGATGTTGTTGTCGGTGAAGTTCTCCCACTCGGTGTACGTCTTCCAGCTGCGCCCGGCGGCTTCGAGCCGCTCGGCGTAGGTGGGCCAGCCGTAGCCGGGGTGGGTGCCCTCGGCGTACGCGGCGTTGGTGACGGCGCGGCTGCCGTCGGCCTCGAAGCCGGTCCAGCCGGACCAGAGGTGATTGCGGTTGGGGCTCGTCGAGGTGTGGATGGACGAGTGGTAGGCGTCGCAGACGGTGAAGGTGTCGGCGAGCTCGTAGTGCAGGGGGATGTCCTGCCGGTCGTAGTACGCCATGGTCGCGGCGGTCTTGGCCGAGACCCAGCCGTCCATCCAGCCGTCGCGCCAGGCCTTGGCGCCGCCGCCCCAGGAGTGGTCGAGGTCCCCGATGTACTGGAGGTCCTTCCGCTGCGTCTCGGCGGCGCCTCGGATCGGGAAGGGCAGCACGGTCCGGCCGAGCGCGGCGGGCTGCTCGAACACGGGCCTGCCGGAGGGCAGCTCGACGGCGTTGCGGTCGGAGAAGCCGCGGACGCCGCGGAGGGTGCCGAAGTAGTGGTCGAAGGACCGGTTCTCCTGCATCAGGATCACCACGTGGCGCACCGCCGCCATGCCGCCGGCCGGCGGCTCCGCGGCCATCGCGGCCTGCAGCGACGGCGGCAGCAGCGAGCCGGCCGCGGCGACACCGAGGGCGCCTCCGCCCAGTGCGAGGAGCCTTCTGCGGGACATCTCGGATGACAAGACCGACCTCCAGTCGACGTCCAATGGTTCGCCGTCGAGCCATTGGGTGGTACGCCGGGGACGGTAGTGAGACCGGATGACGGAGAGAAGACCCGACGGGGGCGCGGTGGTGAACGTCCAAGAGCCCGTGACGGGAGTCCAAGCGGCCTCCCCCGGCGCTCCGGCCCCCTCCGCGTTGACCGCGGACCCATCGGAGCGGCAAGCTGACTTTCTGTCAATCACTGTGCCCTGGGGGAAATTTGAGCAGCACGGCACACCACATCGGGCCCGACTCCGCACCTGACCGGTACCGGTTGCTGCGGTCCATCGGGAGGGGCGGCGAGGCCGTGCTCTACCTCGCCGAGATCGAGCTGGCCGGCGGCACCGAGCCCGTCGTCGTGAAGATCCTCGACGCGAAGACCACCCTCACGCCCGAGGTCTTCGAGCGCATCAGCCAGAAGTGGAACGAGCAGGCGGAGCTGCTGCGCTTCGTCCACCGGCCGGGAGTCGTCGGGGTACGGGAGCACTTCCAGGGGCCGCCGATCCACCGGCCCGGCGAGTCCGGGACGATCAGCGGCCGGGCCCTGGCCCTGGTCATGAACCATGTCGAGGGCCTCGACCTCCGCGACTGGCGTGCCGAGCGGACCCTGGCCACGGCCGCCGAGCGGCGCGAGGTGATGCGGACGCTCGAACAGCTCGCCGACGTCCTCGACTGGCTGCACTCCGGCAAGGCCACGCCGTCCGGGCGCACCGTCGTCCACGGCGACCTGTCCCCGGGCAACGTGATGGTCGACGAGCACGGGCAGGCGACCCTCGTCGACTTCGGCCTCAGCAAGCTGACCGCCGACCACCAGACGGCCGAGGTGTGGTTCACCCCCGGCTACGCGGCGCCCGAGGTCTTCGAGGGCAAGCGGACCCCGGGCACGGACCGCTACGCCTTCGGCGCCATCGCCTACTTCCTCCTCAGCGGCCAGTCCCCGCCGACCGCCCCCGAGCAGCTGGTCGCCGCGCTCGGCGCGCTGCCGCAGGTCGCGGGGCTGCCGGCCGAGCAGCGCGACCGGGTGCTGAGCCTCGCCTCGGCCGACCCGGCCCGACGGCCGCTCTCCCTGTCCGCCTGGGTCAAGGACGTACGGCACGGGGTGGTGTCGACGACGACCTCCCGGCCCGCCACGGTCGCCGACGCGGTCCCGCCCGCCGCGCCGCCGCGGAAGCCGTCGGCGCCGCCCCTGCCGACGGCACCCCCGCCGCCCGCCGCCGCGCCCGCGGCCGCCGCGCAGCCCCCGGTCGCCCCGCAGCCCTCGGTCGCCCCGCCCGGCTTCGGGCCGGCGGTGACCCCGCCGGCGGCGGCACCGCAGCCGGTCGCCCCGCCGCCCGTCGCGGCCGCGCAGCCCCCCGCACCGCAGCCCGCCGCACCGCAGTCCGTCCTGCCGCAGCCCTCCGCCGAACCGCCCACCGTCGCCACGCCCGGCTTCGGGCCGCCGGCGCCTCCCCCGGCGTCCGCGGCGGCGGAGACGGCCCCGCCCCGGGCGCCCGAACCGCGCCGCCGCCGCAAGGGCCCGCTCATCGGGGCCGTGGCCGGGGTCCTGGTCGTCGCCGTCCTCGCGGTGATCGGCGTCCAGCTGCTCGGCGACAAGGAGGACAAGGGCAGCGACGGCAAGGGCGGCACCACCGTCACGACGAGCGCCTCCCCCGCGTCCGATCCCACGACCGAGTCCCCGACGGACGAGCCGACCGAGGAGCCGACCGACGAGCCGACGCCCTCGGAGGAGCCCTCGACCGGCACCCCCGGCGAGGAGACCTCCGACCCGGCCGCGTCGGAGAGCCCGACGGGCGACCCCGGATCCGTGCCGGACAGCAAGGAGGCCGACCTGACCGGCCTCGCGCCGATCGACGGCCTCGGCGGATTCTCGGTGACCTCCGCCGCCACCCTCAACGCCCGGGACTACGGCTCCGCCTTCACGGCCGGGTGCTCCAACGAGTCGTACATGGAGTTCAACCTCGGACGGAAGTGGAAGAGCCTGGAGTTCACCGCGGGCATCGACGACGACTCCCCGACCGAGGAGGCCCGGATCACCATCTCGGTGGACGACCGGACCGCCTCCTTCTCCCAGACGGTCCAGCTCGGCAAGCCGGTCGTCAAGAGCATCCCGATCACCGGGGCCCTGCGGCTGCGCATCCGCGTCGAGGACACGTGCAGCTACTCCCAGGACGCGTACGTGATCATCGCCGCCCCGCTCCTCAAGCGGTAGCCGCACACGAAGCGGCCCCGCACCGGAACTCCGGTGCGGGGCCGCTCGCATGTCCCTACGAGAAGGGGATCAGCCCTCGCTGACGCCCAGCTTCTCCAGGATCAGGTCCTTCACGCGCGCCGCGTCCGCCTGGCCGCGGGTGGCCTTCATGACCGCGCCGACCAGGGCGCCGACCGCGGCGACCTTGCCGCCGCGGATCTTGTCGGCGATGGCCGCGTTCGCCGCGATGGCCTCCTCGACCGCCGTGCCGAGCGCGCCGTCGTCGGAGACGACCTTCAGACCGCGCTTCTCGACGACCTCGTCCGGGGTGCCCTCGCCCGCGAGAACGCCCTCGATGACCTGGCGGGCCAGCTTGTCGTTCAGGTCGCCGGCCGCGACCAGGGCCGAGACCCGGGCCACGTCCGCCGGCGTGATCGCCAGCTCCTCGAGGGAGACGCCCTGCTCGTTGGCGTTGCGGGCGAGCTCGCCCATCCACCACTTGCGGGCCGAGGCCGCGTCCGCGCCCGCCTCGATCGTGGCGACGATCGAGTCGACCGCGCCCGCGTTGAGGATGGACTGCATGTCCAGCTCGGACACGCCCCACTCCTCGCGCAGCCGGTTGCGGCGCACCCGGGGCAGCTCGGGCAGCGTGCCCCGCAGCTCCTCGACCCAGGCACGGGCCGGGGCGACGGGGACGAGGTCGGGCTCCGGGAAGTACCGGTAGTCCTCGGCGTTGTCCTTGATGCGGCCGGAGGTGGTGGAGCCGTCGTCCTCGTGGAAGTGACGGGTCTCCTGCACGATCGTGCCGCCGGAGGACAGCACCGCGGCGTGGCGCTGGATCTCGAAGCGGGCCGCGCGCTCCACCGAACGGAGCGAGTTGACGTTCTTCGTCTCCGAGCGGGTGCCGAACTTCTGGGTGCCGTGCGGGCGCAGCGACAGGTTCACGTCGCAGCGCATCTGGCCCTTGTCCATGCGCGCCTCGGACACGTCGAGCGCGCGGATGAGCTCGCGCAGCTCGGCGACGTACGCCTTGGCGACCTCGGGGGCCCGCTCGCCCGCGCCCTCGATCGGCTTGGTGACGATCTCGATGAGCGGGATGCCGGCCCGGTTGTAGTCGAGCAGCGAGTGGGACGCGCCGTGGATACGGCCGGTGGCGCCGCCGACGTGCAGCGACTTGCCGGTGTCCTCCTCCATGTGGGCGCGCTCGATCTCCACGCGGAAGACCTCGCCGTCCTCCAGCTGGACGTCCAGGTAGCCGTTGAAGGCGATCGGCTCGTCGTACTGCGAGGTCTGGAAGTTCTTCGGCATGTCCGGATAGAAGTAGTTCTTCCGGGCGAAGCGGCACCACTCGGCGATCTCGCAGTGCAGCGCGAGGCCGATCTTGATGGCGGACTCGACGCCGATCGCGTTGACGACGGGCAGCGAGCCCGGCAGACCCAGGCAGGTCGGGCAGGTCTGCGCGTTCGGCTCGGCGCCCAGCTCGGTCGAGCAGCCGCAGAACATCTTCGTCTTGGTGCCGAGCTCGACATGGACCTCCAGGCCCATGACGGGGTCGTACTCGGCGAGCGCCGCTTCGTACGACAGCAGTTCAGTGACAGTCACGGTGAGACTTTCCCTCTCAGCCCAGCAGGACGTCGTCGTCGCCCAGGCGCTTGAGCTCCCGGTAGAGGATCGCCAGGCCGGTAACGATGGCGGCGGCGGACACGGCGGAGTCGATCAGCCGCAGCATGTCGTTGTCGCTGCGGGCCATCCTGGCCTGCTTCGCGACGCTGATGGCACCGAACGCGGTGGTCGCGAGCGAGACGTAGACGCCGGTCTTGGACTTCTTGAAGTTCTTGGCCTTCTTTGCCATGGCACTCACAGCGACGGAGCCTCCTCGAGCAGCGGGTGCCCCCACTTTTCCACGAAGGCGGCCTCGACGGCGGCTCCGACCTTGTACAGCCGGTCGTCCTTCATGGCGGGAGCGATGATCTGCAGGCCGACCGGCAGACCGTCCTCGGGCGCCAGGCCGCAGGGCAGCGACATGGCGGCGTTGCCGGCCAGGTTGGTCGGGATGGTGCACAGGTCCGCGAGGTACATCGCCATCGGGTCGTCGGCGCGCTCGCCGATCGGGAAGGCGGTGGTGGGGGTCGTCGGGGAGACGATCACGTCCACCTCCTCGAAGGCCTTCTCGAACTCGCGGGTGATCAGGGTCCGGACCTTCTGGGCCGAGCCGTAGTACGCGTCGTAGTAGCCGGAGCTCAGCGCGTACGTACCGAGGATGATGCGGCGCTTGACCTCGTCGCCGAAGCCGGCCTCACGGGTGAGGGCGGTGACGTCCTCGGCGGACCGCGTGCCGTCGTCGCCGACCCGGAGGCCGTAGCGCATGGCGTCGAAGCGGGCCAGGTTGGAGGAGCACTCCGACGGCGCGATCAGGTAGTACGCCGAAAGGGCGAGGTCGAAGGTCGGGCAGTCCAGCTCGACGATCTCGGCGCCCAGCGTCTTCAGCAGCTCGACGGACTCGTCGAAGCGCTGCACGACACCGGCCTGGTAGCCCTCGCCGCGGAACTGCTTGACGACGCCGACGCGCATGCCGGCGACCGAGCCGTTGCGCGCGGCCTCGACGACCGGCGGGACCGGGGCGTCGATGGAGGTCGAGTCGAGCGGGTCGTGCCCGGCGATCGCCTCGTGCAGGAGGGCCGCGTCCAGGACCGTGCGGGCGCAGGGGCCGCCCTGGTCGAGGGAGGACGAGAAGGCCACCATGCCGTAGCGGGAGACGCCGCCGTAGGTCGGCTTGACGCCGACGGTGCCGGTGACGGCGGCGGGCTGGCGGATCGAGCCGCCGGTGTCCGTGCCGATGGCGAGGGGCGCCTGGTACGCGGCGAGGGCGGCGGACGAGCCGCCGCCGGAGCCGCCGGGGATCCGGGTCAGGTCCCAGGGGTTGCCGGTCGGGCCGTACGCGCTGTTCTCGGTGGAGGACCCCATGGCGAACTCGTCCATGTTGGTCTTGCCGAGGATGACGACGTCGGCGGCCTTCAGGTTCTTGACCAGGGTCGCGTCGTACGGCGGGATCCAGCCCTCGAGCATCTTCGAGCCCACGGTCGTCGGCATGCCGGCGGTGGTGAAGATGTCCTTGAGCGCGAGCGGCACACCGGCGAGCGGGCCGAGCTTCTCGCCGCGGGCGCGCTTCTCGTCGACGGCACGGGCCTGGGCGAGCGCGCCCTCACGGTCGACGTGCAGGAAGGCGTGGACCTTCTCGTCGACGGCCTCGATGCGGGCGAGGTGCGCCTCGGTGACCTCGACGGCGGTCAGCTCGCCGGCGGCGATCTTCCCGGCGATCTCGGCCGCGGTGAGCTTGATGATGTTGTCCGTCATGACTGTTAGTCCTCCCCCAGGATCTGCGGCACCTTGAAACGCTGCTGCTCCTGGGCCGGGGCGCCGGAGAGCGCCTGCTCGGGGGTGAGCGACGGACGGACCTCGTCCGCGCGCATGACATTGGTCAGCGGCAGCGGGTGGGAGGTCGGCGGTACGTCTTGGTCGGCGACCTCGGAGACGCGGGCGACCGCGCCGATGATGTCGTCGAGCTGGCCGGCGAAGTGATCGAGTTCTTCGCCCTTCAGCTCCAGACGCGCCAGCCGTGCGAGGTGGGCGACCTCCTCGCGCGTGATGCCAGGCATGCGGATCCTCACGGGGTGAGCTTGATGGTGTGGGCCCATCCTATGGGGCCGGTGCCGCTGCCCGTGAAACGGTTTGCCCGGGGTCGTCTCCCGGGGTGCGCACGGCCTACGGAACGACCTGGCCCGAGGGGTGGTCCACGTCGAGTCCGGCGGCGATGTCGGCGGGTCGGCGCCAGCCGTGCTCGCCCCGGGCGAGCAGCCAGGCGGTGGCCTCGCCGGGCGGCATCGCGGCGGCGACGAGCCAGCCCTGGACGGCGTCGCAGCCCAGGTCGCGCAGGCGCTCCCAGGTCTCGTCGTCCTCGACGCCCTCGGCGACGACGAGCAGGCCGAGGGAGTGGGCGAGGTCGACGGTGCAGCGGACGATCTCGGCGTCCTCGGTGTCCACGGCGAGCCGGGCGACGAAGGAGCGGTCGATCTTCAGTTCGCTGACGGGGAGCCGGCGCAGATGGACGAGGGAGGAGTAGCCGGTGCCGAAGTCGTCGAGGGACATCTTGACGCCGTGGCCGGTGAGGCCGTTGAGGGTGTCGGCGGCGCGCTGGGGGTCCTCCAGGAGGACGTGCTCCGTTATCTCCAGCTGGAGCGCGCCGGCCGGTACGCCGTGGCGGGCGAGCCGGGCGGCGACGGCACCGGCGAAGCCGGGGGTGTGCACGTCGCGGGGCGAGACGTTGACGGCGACCGGGACGTTGAGGCCCTGGGCGCGCCAGCGGGCGACCTGGGCGAGGGCGGTCTCCAGGACGTACTCGGTGAGGTGCGGCATCAGGCCGGAGGACTCGGCGATGGCGATGAACTCGTCCGGCGGGACCTTGCCGCGCTCGGGGTGGACCCAGCGGACGAGGGCTTCGAGTCCGGCGACCTGGCCGTCGAACTGGACCTTGGGCTGGTAGTGGAGTTCGACCTCGCCGGCGTCGAGCGCGCGGCGCAGGTCGCCGAGGAGGCCGAGCCGGTCGGGGGTGTTGGAGTCGCGCTTGGACTCGTAGACCTCGACTCCGGTGCGGTCGCGCTTGGCCTGGTACATGGCGACGTCGGCGCGGCGCAGCAGGCCTTCGGCGTCGAGGGCGTGGTCGGGGAAGACGGCGACGCCCGCGCTGGCCTCCAGGACGAGGGTGAGTCCGTCGAGGTCGAGCGGGGAGGAGAGTTCGGCGACGAGGTGGCGGGCGACCCGCTGGGCGCTGGTGGTGGAGTCGGCGGTGGGCAGCAGGACGGCGAACTCGTCGCCGCCGAGCCGGGCGGCCTCGGCGCCGCGGGGCAGGGCGAGGCGGAGCCGGTCGGCGATCTGGAGGAGCAGCCGGTCGCCCGCGAGGTGTCCGAGGGTGTCGTTCACCGATCGGAAGCGGTCGAGGTCGATCAGGACGAGGGCGGCGCGGGCCCCTTCGCCTTCGGCCTCCTCCAGGGCGGTCCAGGCCCGTTCGAGGAGCCACTGGCGGTTGGGGAGTCCGGTCAGCGGGTCCCGCAGCTGCTCCTCGGCGCGGGCGCGGGCGATCCACAGGGTGGAGTCGAGGGCGATGAGGGGGACGGCGAAGAGCGGCAGCAGGACGGGCCGGGTGGCGGCGACGACGCAGATCAGCGGGGCGATGCCGAGCAGGGCGACGGCGACGAGGCCCTGTCTCAGGAGCGCGGTGCGGGCGACGGTGGGCAGTCCGCGGGTCGGCGGGGCGAGCGTGTACCACAGCAGGAGCCGGGTCACCGCGAGGTAGGTGGCGGCGGCGAGGACGACTTCCGGGAGGTCCCCGATCGTCCAGTCGAGGGGCTGCCAGGGCCGTTCGACGGTGGGGACGTCGCCGAAGAGGGCGAGGACGAGGGCGGCGGCGCCGACCCCGAGGACGTCGGCGGCGCCGTGCAGCAGGCCCTGTCGCCAGCGGTGCCGGCGGGCGGCGCCGACCAGGGTGACGACGGTCATCGAGACGAGTCCGGCCGGCACCCAGCCGTAGAGCAGGAGGACGGCGAGGGTGAGGGCGGCGCCGGAACCGGTGCCGCCCCACCAGCGGTCGCGGCCGAGGGCGACCAGGTGCCCGACGATGAGGCCGGTGAGGACCGCGAGGGACCAGCCGGTGACCCCGCCGGGGAAGAGGCCGCTGCCGGCGCTCAGGCCCTGCTGGAGCCCGACGACGAGTACGACGGCGGCGATGCCCACCACGGCTGCGGGCAGCCGGGAGGTGAAACCCGGGGACACCACACGGCCGTGCGGCCGTGGGACCGGGGCGGCGCTCTCGGTCGGTTCCATTCCCGTCCCTCTCACAGGCGGCGGTGCCGTCGGTGTGCGATGGGCCGCGGTCAGGCGGCCGTCCGTCGTCCGGCCGTCCGTCGAGCGTCGGACGACCGAGGGCGCTGCCGGTCGTCCGTCGTGCCACGGGGCCGTCGTCCTGACGCCACGACCGGCAGAGCCCTCGCGCGGTTGTGGCAGGACTGTGCGCACGGTCACCACATTAGGCCGCCGAGGGCGTCGACGGGCAGCGCTCTCCCTCTCTTGCCCGAATGCGACCAGGCCACCCGTAACGATCTGGTATGCGCCGAACGGGTGACCGTCGCACGGCCGTCGGGGAGTGCGCGGGAGGGGGCGGAAGGGGTGCGAGAGGTCCGCGGGGGACTACTCCGCGACGGGGACGGCGGCCTCCCGAGCGGCGTCCGGCCCCTGTTCGAGCAGGATCGCGAAGCCCTCCTCGTCCAGAACCGGAACCTTCAGCTGCATCGCCTTGTCGTACTTCGAACCAGGGTTTTCGCCCACGACGACGAAGGCGGTCTTCTTCGAAACGGAACCGGTCACCTTCGCACCGAGGCTCTGGAGGGACTCTTTTGCGCCATCCCTGGTGAACTTCTCCAGCGTGCCGGTCACCACGACCGTGAGGCCCTCCAGCGGACGCGGGCCGACGTCCTCCCCGGCCCCTTCGTCCTCCAGAGTGACCCCGGCCGCGCGCCACTTGCGCACGATCTCGCGGTGCCACTCCTCGGAGAACCACTGCTTCACCGCGGTCGCGATGATCCCGCCGACCCCGTCGACGGCCGCGAGCTCCTCCTCGCTCGCCTGCTCGATCCGCTCCAGCGAGCGGAACTCACGGGCCAGCGCCTCGGCCGCGACCGGCCCCACGTGCCGGATCGACAGCCCGTTGATGAAGCGGGCCAGCGGGCGGGTCTTGGCCGCCGCGATGTGCTCCAGCATCGCCAGGGCGTTCTTCTTCGGCTCGCCCTTCTGGTTGGCGAAGACCGTGACGATCTTCTCCTCGCCGGTCTTCGGGTCCCGCCGGGGCAGACCGCTGTCCGGGTCGAGGACGTACGCCTTGATCGGCAGCAGCTGCTCGATCGTCAGGTCGAACAGGTCGCCCTCGTCCACCAGCGGCGGCTCGGCCGGCTCCAGGGGGCGGGTGAGCGCCGCCGCGGCCACCGCGCCGAAGTTCTCGATGTCCAGGCACTGGCGCCCGGCCAGGAAGTAGACCCGCTCGCGCAGCTGCGCCGGGCAGGTCCGGGCGTTCGGGCAGCGGAGGTCGATGTCGCCCTCCTTCATCGGCTTCAGCGCCGTCCCGCACTCGGGGCACTCGGCGGGCATCACGAACTCCCGCTCGCTGCCGTCCCGCAGGTCGGCGACCGGCCCGAGGATCTCCGGGATGACGTCGCCGGCCTTGCGCAGCACGACGGTGTCGCCGATCAGCACGCCCTTGGCCTTCACGACCTCCTGGTTGTGCAGGGTCGCGAACTCGACCTCGGAACCGGCCACGGTCACCGGCTCCACCTGTGCGTACGGGGTGACCCGGCCGGTCCTGCCGACGCCGACCTTGATGTCGATCAGCTTGGTGTTGACCTCCTCCGGCGCGTACTTCCAGGCGATGGCCCAGCGCGGGGCGCGCGCGGTGGAGCCGAGCCGGCCCTGGAGCGGGATCTCGTCGAGCTTGACGACGACCCCGTCGATCTCGTGCTCCACGGAGTGGCGGTTCTCCCCGAAGTACGCGATGAACTCCCGTACCTCGGCGAGCGAGCCGACCACCTTGTTGTGCCGGGCGGTGGGCAGGCCCCACTCGCTCAGCAGCTCGTACGCGTGGGAGAGGCAGTCGATGTCGAAGCCCTCGCGGGCGCCGATGCCGTGGACGACCATGTGGAGCGGCCGGGAGGCGGTGACCTTGGGGTCCTTCTGGCGGAGCGAACCCGCCGCCGCGTTCCTCGGGTTGGCGAAGGGCTTGTCGCCGGCCTCCACCAGGCGGGCGTTGAGCCCCTCGAAGGCCTCCATCGGGAAGTAGACCTCGCCGCGGATCTCCACGAGGTCCGGGATCCGGTCCCCGCGCAGCCGCTCCGGGATGTCGGCGATCGTCCGCACGTTGGGCGTGATGTCCTCGCCGGTGCGGCCGTCGCCGCGGGTGGCGGCCCGGGTCAGCCTCCCGTGCTCGTACGTGAGGTTGACCGCGAGGCCGTCGACCTTGAGCTC
The DNA here is from genome assembly GCF_001905825.1 of Streptomyces sp. CB02009. Lineage (GTDB taxonomy): Bacteria > Actinomycetota > Actinomycetes > Streptomycetales > Streptomycetaceae > Streptomyces. The sequence continues at coordinate 437,516 of NZ_LIVV01000006.1, read as the reverse complement.
GCACAGGTAGTGGAAGTCGGGGGTGCCGACGTCCCGCGCGACCCGCTCGGCCCAGGTGGCCAGCTCCTCGTCGTCGAAGGCGTTGTCGAGGGAGAGCATCCGCTCGCGGTGCTCGACGGAGGTGAACTCGGTCTCGTACTGCCCGGCGACCTTCTGCGTCGGCGAGTCCGGCGTCCGCAGCTCCGGGTACTCCTCCTCCAGCGCCTCCAGGGCGCGCAGGAGCGTGTCGAAGTCGCCGTCGCTGATGACCGGCTGGTCCTTCACGTAGTACCGGAAGCGGTGCTCCTCGACCTGCTCGGCCAGGTCGGCGTGCTTCTCCCGTGCCTCGGCGGGCAGGGCCCCCTGTTCGACTGCCACCTTCGTCCGTCCTCCCGTGCCTCGAAACCCGGTCACTCTGGGTTGTCCGCGAGCGATCTCGCCGCCCGGGCGCAGTGGGCGAGCGCCGCGCGGGCGTAGGCGGGCGAAGCGCCCGCGAGCCCGCACGTGGGAGTGACGACCACGGACTCGGCGAGAGTCCCCGGATTCAGCCCCAGCCTGCGCCACAGCGTCCTGACACCCATGACGCTACCGCCCGGGTCGGACAATGGGCCGTCGGTGGACGCCACCACACCGGCGAAGAGCTTCGTGCCGGCCTCCACGGCCTCACCGAGCGTGTCGTCGTCACGTTCGGTGAGCAGGGAGAAGTCGAACGAGACGCCCGCGGCGCCGGCCCGCCGGAGCAGCGCGAACGGGACGTCGGGGGCGCAGGAGTGGACGACCACCGGTCCGTCGTGGACGGCGATCACCTCGCGCAGGGCGCTCTCCACGACCTGCCGGTCGACGGCCCGGTGGGTGCGGTAGCCGCTGGCGGTGCGGACGTGGCCGCGCAGGACGGCGGTGAGCGAGGGCTCGTCGAGCTGGAGGACGACCCGGCCGCCGGGGACCCGCCTGCGCAGGTCCGCGAGGTGCTCGCGGAGGCCCTCGGCGAGCGAGCCGACGAGGTCGCGGCAGGCGCCGGCGTCGCCGAGGGCGGCCTCGCCGCCGCGCAGCTCCAGGGCCGCGGCGAGCGTCCAGGGGCCCACCGCCTGCACCTTGAGCGGTCCCTCGTACCCCTGCGTGAACTCCTCCAGGGCGTCCAGGTCCTCGCCCATCCAGGACCGGGCGCGCTTGGTGTCGCGGCCGGGCCGGTCGCTGATCCGCCAGCCGCTCGGCTCCACGTGCGCGTAGAGGTCGACGAGCATCCCGATGGTCCGGCCGATCATGTCGGCGCCGGGACCGCGGGCGGGCAGCTCCGCGAGGAACGGGAAGTCCTCGAAGGACCCGGTGACGGTCTTCGCCGTCTCCCGGGCGTCGCCGCCCGGCATGGAGCCGACGCCGGTGGCGGGCCCCCAGGGCACGCGGCCGTCCTCGGTCTGCGTCTCGCTCATGCCTAGCGTCCCGGACGAACGGTGAGGTCGTTGATCTCCGCGTCGCGCGGCAGGTCGACGGCGGTGAGGATGGCCGTCGCGACCGACTCGGGGTCGATCCAGCGCGACGGGTCGTACTCCTTGCCCTCCTGGGAGTGGACCTTGGCCTGCATGGGGCTCGCGGTACGGCCCGGGTAGACCGAGGTCACCCGCACGCCGTTGCCGTGCTCCTCGTGGCGCAGGGAGTCGGCGAGGGCCTTGAGGCCGTGCTTGGAGGCGGCGTACGCGCCCCACTCGGCGTGCGCGGCGAGCCCGGCGCCCGAGTTCACGAAGACGACGTGGCCCTGGGAGACGCGCAGCTGGGGCAGGAGGTGCCGGGTCAGCTCGGCCGGGGCGACGAGGTTGACGTTGAGCTGGTGGTGCCAGGTCTTGGGGGTGAGGTCCCCGATCGGCCCGAGGTCGACGACGCCCGCGATGTGCAGCAGGCTGTCCACCCGCTCCGGCATGGTCTGGTGCGAGAACGCCCAGGAGAGCCGGTCCGGGTCGGCGAGGTCCCCGACGAGCGTCCGGGCGCCGGGGAACTGCGCGGCGAGCTCCTTGGCCCGCCCCGCGTCGCGCGCGTGGAGCACGAGGTCGTCCCCGCGCGCGTGGAGGCGGCGCGCGACGGCCGCGCCGATGCCGGAACCGGCTCCGGTGATCACATGTGTAGCCATGGTCACCATGCTCGCATCAGCGGGCGGCGATGTTCTCCTCCAGGTGGGTGAGGGCCGTCTGGGCGTCGTCGGCGAAGAGGACGAGGTCGGCGAGGGGGATCGGCAGGAAGCCCTCCTCCTCCATCCGGCGGAACTGGGTCTTCAGCCCGTCGTAGAAGCCCGCCGTGTTGAGCAGGACGACCGGCTTGCGGTGCTTGCCGTGCTTCTTCAGCTCCAGGATCTCGGTGGCCTCGTCGAGGGTGCCGGTGCCGCCGACCAGGACCACGACCGCGTCGGACTTGGCGAGGAGCAGCGCCTTGCGCTCGGCCAGGTCCCCGGCGACGACCATCTCGTCGGCGTTCGGGCGGGCCTTGTGGGCGAGAAAGTCGACGGAGACGCCCACGAGCCGGCCGCCGGCCTCCTGGACGCCGTCGGCGACGACCTTCATCAGACCGGTGTCGGAGCCGCCCCAGACCAGGGTGTGGCCGGCCTTGCCGAGGAGCCGCGCGAAGTCGCGGGCGGGGGCCGTGTAGCGCTCGTCGAGGTCGGCCGCGGAGAGGAAGACACAGATGTTCATGGCCCCACCGTAGGCCCTGACCAGCGGCTTCCCGATTCCTCCGAGAAATCCCGCCGTGCGGCGATGAGTTCCGGCGGGCGGTCGGGTCTCACCTGCCATGGACGAGGTGAGCACCACACTGGGCAGGGTTCGGGGACGGGTCGCGTCGGGGGACGGCACGCCGATCGCGTACGAGCGGTACGGGGAGGGGCCCCCACTGGTCCTGGTGAGCGGCGTGCTGGGCACGGCCGCGGGAGAGCGGGCGCTGGGCGGGTTACTGGCCCGGTGCTTCTCGGTCGTCGCGTACGACCGGAGGGGCCGCGGCGGGAGCGGCGACACCGGGCCGTACGCGGTGGAGCGGGAGATCGAGGACCTGGCCGCGGTGGTCGGGGAGGCGGGGCCCGGTGCGGTGCTGCACGGGACGGGCACCGGGGGCGTGCTGGTCCTCGCCGCGGTGGCCGCCGGGCTGCCGGCCGGGGCGGTGTCGGTGTTCGAGCCGCCGTACTCGGCCGCGGCCGCCGAGCGGGGACGGCAGGCGGCCGAGCTGCTCGGGAGCGGGCGGCGGGCGGCGGCGCTCGACCTGTTCCTGGCGGAGTCGACGGTGCCGGCGGAACTGCGCCCCGGGGGCGCGGAGCCGGCGCACACCCTGGCGTACGACGCCGCGGTCCTCGGCGACGGGTCCGTGCCGGAGCGGCTCCTGGCCGGGGTCCACGCGCGCGTGCTGGTGGTCGACGGGGGCGTGAGCCCGATGGCCGTCCGGCAGGCGGCCCGGACCTTGACGGAGGCCCTCCCCCGGGGCCGCCACCGCACGCTGACGGGCCAGACGCACGACGTGGCCCCGCACGTCCTCGCCCCGGTCCTGACGGACTTCCTCGGCGACACGCAGGAACCCGCGGAGGCGGGCCGGAACAGCCCGGAGCGACCGATCCCGACCGGACCTGCCGGAGCCTGACCGCCTGCTGACAGACCGTGAGGGTCGGGGCTCGGATGGAGTCGGGGCTCGGATGGAGTCGGGGCTCGGATGGAGTCGGGGCTCGGGTGGAGTCGGGGCTCGGGTGGGTGGGGTTACGCCGGGGCCGGGGCCGTTGCCGTGGGTTCCGGTGTCGTCGTGCGGCGGGTCGTCGTCGCGATCGTGGCCGAGCCGACCACGCGCGTGCCGTCGTAGAGGACGATCGCCTGTCCCGGGGCGACCCCGCGGACCGGCTCGTCGAAGGCGACCGTGAGCTCGCCGTCCGCCAGGGACGCCGTCACTTCGGTCTCGCCGCCGTGGGCGCGGAGCTGGGCCGTGTAGCGGCCCTCGCCCTCCGGCGCGGTGCCGCACCAGCGGGGCTTGATCGCCGTCAGGGCGGTGACGTCGAGCGCCTCGACCGGGCCGACCGTCACCGTGTTGTTCACCGGCGAGATGTCCAGGACGTAGCGGGGCTTGCCGTCGGCGGCCGGGTGCCCGATCCGCAGGCCCTTGCGCTGGCCGATGGTGAAGCCGTACGCGCCCTCGTGACTGCCGACCTTCGTACCGGCCTCGTCGACGATGTCGCCCTCCGCCTTGCCCAGGCGGGAGGCGAGGAAGCCCTGGGTGTCGCCGTCGGCGATGAAGCAGATGTCGTGGCTGTCGGGCTTCTTCGCGACCGCGAGCCCGCGCCGCTCCGCCTCCGCCCGGATCTCGTCCTTGGTGGTGAGCGTGTCGCCCAGCGGGAACATCGCGTGCGCCAGCTGCTTCTCGTCGAGCACGCCGAGCACGTACGACTGGTCCTTCGCCATGTCGGAGGCGCGGTGCAGTTCGCGGGTGCCGTCCTCGTTCAGGACGACCGTCGCGTAGTGACCGGTGCAGACCGCGTCGAAGCCGAGGGCGAGCGCCTTGTCGAGCAGCGCGGCGAACTTGATCTTCTCGTTGCAGCGCAGGCACGGGTTGGGCGTGCGGCCCGCCTCGTACTCCGCGACGAAGTCGTCCACGACGTCCTCGCGGAAGCGCTCGGCGAGGTCCCACACGTAGAACGGGATCCCGATGACGTCCGCCGCCCGGCGGGCGTCACGGGAGTCCTCGATCGTGCAGCAGCCGCGCGCCCCCGTACGGAAGGACTGCGGGTTCGCGGAGAGGGCGAGGTGCACGCCGGTGACGTCGTGGCCGGCCTCTGCGGCACGGGCGGCGGCGACGGCGGAGTCCACTCCGCCGGACATGGCGGCAAGGACCCGGAGGGGACGGCTCTGGGGGCGCGGGGGCGGAGTCTGAGTCATAGCCCTACCAGGGTACGGGGCGCCGGGAACCACAGTCGCGGTAGTAAGCGTTCTCGGTGGCATGGGGAGCAAGGCGAGTGGCACGGGCGGGGCCGGCGGTTCGGGAAAGGCCGGCGGTTCCGGCAGACGGGTGGGGCGGCGCGCGGTGCTGCTCGGCGGAGGCGTCGCCGTCCTGGGGACGGCGGCACTGGCCAGGGAGGAACTGGCGCGCGCCTGGTGGCGGCTGCCGGGGATGGAGAAGAAGCGGGTGGAGGGCGAGCTGGACCACCGGGCCGCCGAGTGGACGTCTGCGTCGCGGGCGAACTGGCGGCGGGCCGACCGGCCGGACGACTACCGGATCGACCGCGTCGTGATCCATGTCGTCCAGGGCAGTTACGCGACCGCCCTCAAGGTCTTCAAGGACCCCGGGCACGGGGCCGCCGCCCACTACGTGGTCCGCAAGGACGGGCACGTGGCGCAGATGATCCGGGAGCTCGACGTCGCGTTCCACGCCGGGAACCGCGACATGAACGAGCGGAGCATCGGCATCGAGCACGAGGGCTTCGTCGACCGGCCGCAGGACTTCACGGCGGCGATGTACGCGGGGTCGGCGCGGCTGACGGCCGACATATGCGCCCGGTACGGGATACCCGTGGACCGGGAGCACATCATCGGGCACGTCGAGGTGGAGGGCACCGACCACACCGACCCCGGTCCGCACTGGGACTGGGACCGCTATCTCACGCTGGTGCGGGAGGCGTCGAAGGCCCGCGCCTGAGCGTCTTCGACGGGCTCGGGCGCGGGCCTCGGGTGCGGCTGTCGGCTCGCGCGCCGGTCGTCTGCTCGCGCGCGGGGCTCGCGCGCTGGTCAGCTGAGGCCCGCGGTCCTGGCCCGTTCCACGGCCGGGCCGATCGCGTCCGCGACCGCCGCGACGTCCTCCTTGGTGGAGGTGTGGCCGAGCGAGAAGCGCAGGGTGCCCCGGGCCAGGTCCGGATCGGTGCCGGTGGCGAGCAGGACATGGCTCGGCTGCGCGATGCCGGCGGTGCAGGCGGAGCCGGTGGAGCAGGCGATCCCGGCCGCGTCGAGCAGCAGGAGCAGGGAGTCGCCCTCGCAGCCGGGGAAGGTGAAGTGGGCGTTGGCGGGGAGCCGCTCGACGGGGTCGCCGCCGAGGATCACGTCGGGGACGCGTGCCTGGATCTCGGCCACGAGCTCGTCGCGCAGCGCGCCGACCTCCCGGGCGAAGTCCTCGCGCCGCTCGGTGGCCAGCCGGGCGGCGACCGCGAAGGCGGCGACGGCCGGCACGTCGAGGGTGCCGGAGCGGACGTGCCGCTCCTGGCCGCCGCCGTGCAGGACGGGCACGGGGGTGTGCTCGCGGCCCAGGAGCAGGGCGCCGATGCCGTAGGGGCCGCCGATCTTGTGGCCGGAGACGGTCATCGCGGCGAGTCCCGAGGCGGCGAAGTCGACCTCGGTCTGACCGACGGCCTGGACCGCGTCGGCATGCAGCGGTACACCGAACTCGGCGGCGACATCGGCCAGTTCGCGGACCGGCATGACGGTGCCGATCTCGTTGTTCGCCCACATGACGGTGGCGAGGGCGACGGATTCGGGGTCGCGGGCGACGGCCTCGCGCAGGGCCTCGGGGTGCACGCGGCCGTACCGGTCGACCGGCAGGTACTCGACGTCGGCGCCCTCGTGGGTGGCGAGCCAGTCGACGGCGTCGAGCACGGCATGGTGCTCCACCGGGCTGGCGAGGACGCGGGTGCGGCGGGGGTCGGCGTCGCGGCGGGCCCAGTAGAGGCCCTTCACGGCGAGGTTGTCGGCCTCGGTGCCGCCGGAGGTGAAGACGACCTCGCTCGGCCGCGCGCCGAGCGCGGCCGCGAGTGTCTCGCGGCCCTCCTCGACGGTCCGCCGGGCCCGCCGTCCGGCGGCGTGCAGGGAGGAGGCGTTGCCCGTGACGGCGAGCTGGGCGGTCATCGCCTCGATCGCCTCGGGCAGCATGGGCGTGGTCGCGGCGTGGTCGAGGTAAGCCATGGTGGGTCGATTCTACGAGCCCGCTCCCCCGACCCTGGCGGGTGGCCGGTCTACGCCGCCGCGCGCGGCGGGCGCCGGGCCCGGGGGCCGTGCCTCACGGGGCCCTCGTCGCCCCCTCGCCGGGCACGCTTCGTGCCCGCTCCTGGCCCTCGTCGGTCCCTCGCCCCGGTCGCGTCGCACCCTCGCCGGGCGGGCGGCGGCTCGGGCTCAGGACCCTGGGGGGGGCGTGGGGTGTCATCGGGTCCCGGACGTGGCCGGAGGTCACGTCCGGGACCGTCCCGGCGCCGGTCGGTCCCCTTCGGGACCGGGATCGGGGCCGGGCCGTACGCGCTCCGGGCCGTACGCGCTCCGGGGTGTGCGGCCCCGGGGCGTACGGGCCCTGTCGTCGCCTGTCGGCGCGTTCCGGCTCGGGGTCTGAGCCGGGACCGCGTCAGGCGCGCGGCGCGCGGGCCAGCTGCCGGGACTGCGCCACCAGGCGGTCGGCGCTGTCCCAGACCTCCGCGTCCTCCTCAAGGAAGCCGCCGGCGAGGTTGCGGGTGGTGATGGAGACCCGCAGCGGGCCCGGGGCCGGGCGGCAGCGGATGTGGGTGGTGAGCTCGACGGTCGGGGTCCAGCCCTTCAGGCCCAGCTCGAAGGAGGTCGGCGGCAGCGCGTCGACCGTCAGGAGCAGCGACAGCGCGTCCGGCTCACGGCCGTCCGCGAGGCCGAACCACGCGCGCATCTCACCCTTGCCGGAGGGCGCGCCGATCGCCCAGCCGACGCAGGCCGGGTCGAGGCGCAGGTCGAGCCGGTCGGCGATCGCCGAGGAGCCGGGGATCGCCGGGGTCGGGCCGTCGGAGGCGGAGAAGCAGTTCTCGATGGCGGCCATCGCCGGGAGCGCCGCGGTGGTGCGGACGTCGTCGGAGAGGGAGTCGAGGTCGCCGTACGAGGCGAGGACCCTGATGCGCTCGACCTCGGTGCCGTCCTCCGCGTACTGGAAGAGGGAGGCCTGGCCGGTGGAGAGCGTGCGGCCGGTGCGGACGGTCTCCGTCCTGATCACCGCGGGGCCCGGTACGGACGGCGTGAGGTAGTGCGCCGAGATCGTGAACGGGTCGGGGTGCGGAAGGTGGTCGCCGAGGGCGCGGCCGAGCAGAGCGAGGAGGTAGCCGCCGTTGACCGCGTGGATGATCGTCCAGCCCGCGGAGAGGTCCGCGTCGTAGACGCCGGGCTCCCGGAGGGTGACGGCGGTGTCGCGGTCGAACTCGTACGCGCGCTCGTCGTCGCGCTCGCCCTCGCGTCCGCGCTCGCTCGTCGCGGCGGGGGTCTCGATGCTCGTGCTCATGTTTCCGACGGTACCCCAGGAAGCTACTGAGCGGTAGCTTTTTCTGGTTCCTCGCGCGCGGAGGACCGCCGGTTCCAGGCACGGGGCGCGCGCCAGTGGTAGCGCATCGCGAGCAGCCGGAGCAGGAAGGCGGTGAGGACGGCGGCGCCGCTGGTCCAGCCGTTGAGCATGTCGAACCGGATGCAGAGCGCGACCATGGCGGCCCCGACGATCGCGGGGACGGCGTACAGGTCCCGGTCCCAGCGCAGCAGCGAGGGCACCTCGTTGGCGAGCACGTCGCGCAGGACACCGCCGCCGACCGCCGTCGCGAGACCCAGCGCGGCGGAGGAGGTGAGCCCGAGCCCGTAGTCGTACGCCTTCGTCGTACCGGTCACGCAGAAGAGGCCCAGGCCCGCGGCGTCGAAGACGTTGACGGCGGTCTGGGTGCGCTCGACCTCCGGGTGGAGGAAGAAGACGAGGCCCGCGGCGATCAGGGGCATGAGGAAGTAGCCGAGATCGGTGAAGGCGGCGGGCGGCACGGCGCCGATGATCAGGTCGCGGAAGAGGCCGCCGCCGAGGGCGGTGACCTCGGCGAGGACGGCGATGCCGAAGACGTCGAAGTTCTTGCGGACGGCGAGGAGGGCGCCGGAGATGGCGAAGACGAAGATGCCGACGAGGTCGAGGGCGTGTTGGACGGAGGGGGTGAACAGGTCGTGGAGCACCGGCCCATTGTCCCGGTACTTCCCCCTGGCCCCGTCCCGCACCACGGGCTCCCCGTCCGGGGGCGTGTCCCTGGGGGCGGGGCCGGGTCCCGTGCCCGGTGCGGGGGCCGGGTCCCGTACCCGGTGCGGGGGCCGGGTCCCCTACCCGGTGCGGGGGCCGGGCCGCCGGGCGGCGGGCACCGGGCCGCCGGGCGGCGGGCGCCGGGATGTCGCGCCGCCACCGGGTACGGCGGGGGACTCCCCCACCCCGCCCCTTCCCGAAACCCTGACGGGACCGGGGGCTCCGCCCCCGAACCCCCGACGCCGGCGGCCTCGCGGACGCGCCTTGCCCGGCGGGGCGGGAGGCGGCGGAAGCCGGCCCGACCCCGGCAGGACCCCGGTCCGAGGACCGGCGCCCGGCGTTCCGCAGCGGTCCCGCCACGCGGGTCCCCGTGAGCGCGGGTCCCCGGACGCGCGGCTCCCCGGACGCGCGGCTCCCCGGACGCGCGGCTCCCCGGACGCGCGAAGGCCCCCGGTGCCCTTCGGCACCGGGGGCCTCCCCCGCGTCACGCCTTCGGCGCGTCGCCCTCGGCCGCGGGCTCCGGCGTCTCGGCCTGAGCCTCCGCCTTCCCCTCGGCCTCCGTCGACTCCGGCGCCGTCTCGGCCGGCTCCGTCGGCTCCTCCGCGACCGTCGGCTCCGACGCCTTCCCCGCCTTCTCCGGCGTCGCCGACGTCTCCGTCTTCGCGGGTGCCGTCGTGATCTCCAGCGACTCCCTCGCCCCCGGGATCGTCAGGGACTCCGCGTTCTCCGGGTGGTGGCAGGCCACCCGCTGGCCCGGGCGGAGTTCGACCAGCGGGGGTTCCGCCGTGCGGCAGACGTCCGTGGCCTTCCAGCAGCGGGTGTTGAAGCGGCAGCCCGGCGGCGGGGCGATCGGGGACGGGACGTCGCCCGTGAGCAGGATGCGGTCGCTCTTCGCGCCCCGGCGGCGGGGGTCCGGGATCGGGACCGCCGACATGAGGGCGCGGGTGTACGGGTGCATCGGGTTCTCGTAGAGGGACTTGCGGTCCGCGAGTTCCACGATCTTGCCCAGGTACATCACCGCGATGCGGTCGGAGACGTGCCGGATGACCGACAGGTCGTGCGCGATGATCACGTACGTGAGGCCGAGCTCCTGCTGGAGGTCGTCCAGGAGGTTGACCACCTGGGCCTGGATGGAGACGTCCAGGGCCGAGACCGGCTCGTCCGCCACCACGAGCTTCGGCTTCAGGGCCAGCGCGCGGGCGATGCCGATGCGCTGGCGCTGACCGCCGGAGAACTCGTGCGGGTAGCGGTTGTAGTGCTCCGGGTTGAGGCCGACCAGCCCGAGCAGCCGCTGGACCTCCTTCTTCACGCCGCCCTCGGGCTCGACGCCCTGGAGCTTGAAGGGGGCCGAGACGATCGTGCCGACCGTGTGGCGCGGGTTCAGCGAGCCGTACGGGTCCTGGAAGATCATCTGGATGTCCCGGCGGAACGGGCGCATGCCCGAGACGCCGAGGTGCGAGATGTCCTTGCCCTGGAACTCGACCGTGCCGCCGGTGGGTTCGAGGAGCCGGGTGATCAGGCGGCCCATGGTGGACTTGCCGCAGCCGGACTCGCCGACGACGCCGAGGGTCTCACCGGGCAGGACCTCGAAGTCGATCCCGTCGACCGCCTTGACCGCGCCGGTCTGCCGCTGGAGAAGCCCCTTCTTGATGGGGAAGTGCTTCTTCAGGCCGGTGACCTTGAGGAGGGGTTCCATGGTCTCGCTCACAGTTTCGGCGCAATCTCTTCGGTCCAGATACGGGTCCGCTCCTCCTGCGGCATGTGGCAGGCCGAGAAGTGGCGGTCCCCGGCCGGCGCCAGCTCCGGTCGCACGGTGCGCGTGACGCCGCCCTTGGGGACGTCCGCGTACGGGCAGCGGGGGTTGAAGGCGCAGCCGCTCGGGATGTTGATGAGGCTGGGCGGGTTGCCCTTCACCGGGATGAGCCGGTCGGTCTGGTCGCGGTCGATCCTCGGCATCGAGCCGAGCAGGCCCCAGGTGTAGGGGTGCTGCGGCTCGTAGAAGACGGACTCGGCCGGTCCGCGCTCGACGCAGCGCCCGCCGTACATGACGAGGATGTCGTCGGCGAGCTCGGCGACGACGCCGAGGTCGTGGGTGATGATGACGACCGCGGAGCCGAACTCCTTCTGGAGGTCCCGCATCAGGTCCAGGATCTGGGCCTGCACGGTCACGTCGAGCGCGGTGGTCGGCTCGTCGGCGATGAGCAGCGCGGGGTTGTTGACGAGCGCCATGGCGATCATCGCGCGCTGGCGCATGCCGCCGGAGAACTCGTGCGGGTAGTTGTCGAACCGCTTGGCGGGCTCGGGGATGCCGACCCGGTCGAGGAGTTCGACGGCCCTCCTGCGTGCCGTCTTCTTGTCGACGGGGTGGTGGACGCGGTAGGCCTCCACGATCTGGTGGCCGACCGTGTAGTACGGGTGCATCGCGGACAGCGGGTCCTGGAAGATCATCGCCATGTCGCGGCCGCGCATCTTACGGACCTCGTCCGGGTCGGCCGTGAGCAGCTCGCGGCCGTTGAGCCAGATCTCGCCGGAGATCCGCGCCTTCTGCCGGCCGTACTGGCCGACGGTGTGCAGGCCCATGATGCCGAGCGAGGTGACCGACTTGCCGGAGCCGGACTCGCCCACGATGCCGAGGGTCTTGCCCTTCTCCAGCTGGAAGCTGAGACCGTCGACCGACTTGACCAGACCGTCGTCGGTCGGGAAGTGGATCTTCAGGTCGCGCACGTCGAGGAAGGCGTCGGAGGGGGCCCCGGTGGCGACGGGTTCGCCGACCGCCGCGCCGGTCTTCGTCAGCTTGTCCGTCATGCGAGCCTCACTCGGGGGTCGATCACGGCGTACAGCAGGTCCACGACGAGGTTGGCGATGACGACGCACGCCGCGGTGATCAGCGTGACGGCCAGGATCAGCGGCAGGTCGCGCTCGCTGACGCCCTTGATGGCGAGTCCGCCGAGGCCGTGGAGGCTGAACGCGGTCTCGGTCAGGATCGCGCCGCCGACGAGGGCGCCGAGGTCCATGCCGAAGATGGTCAGGATGGGGGTCATGGTGGAGCGCATGGCGTGCTTGCCGAGCACGACGGACTCCGGGAGGCCCTTGGCCCGCGCGGTGCGGATGTAGTCCTCGCCGAGGACCTCCAGCATGGTGGCGCGGGTGAGCCGCGCGTACATCGCCGCGTACAGGAAGGCGAGGGTCACCCAGGGCAGCAGCAGGCCGCCGAACCAGCCGCCGACGGACTCGGTGATCGGCGTGTACGAGGCGTTGAGCCAGCCCAGTTGGGTACGGAAGACGAGCATCGCCAGCATGGCGGTGAAGAAGATGGGCAGCGAGACACCGGCGAGCGCGGTGATCATGGCCGCGCGGTCGATGATCGTGCCCCGCTTGAGCGCGGAAACGACACCCGTGGAGACACCCAGGATCAGCCACAGCACGGCGGCGCCGATGACCATGGAGAGGGTGACGGGGAAGGCGTCGACCAGCATCGACCAGACGTCCTGCTCGGTGCGGAACGAGTAGCCGAAGCAGGGCGCGGCGCAGTGGATGGTGTCGCCGCCACCGGTGTAGTCGCGACCGACGAAGATGCCGGAGACGAAGTGCCAGAACTGCACCAGGATCGGCTCGTCCAGGCCCAGTTTCTGCCGGACGGCCTCGATGGATGCGGGATCCGCCTGCTTGCCGACGAACATCGCGGCAGGGTCGCTGCCGGTCAGCTTGGGTATGAGGAAGAAGATGCTGAGCGTCACGAGCGTGACGACGAGCAGCATCACGACGACCGCGAAGAGTCGCCGGACTATGTATGCAAGCATGCGGTCGGCCGGTCGGCGGCCGGGGGACCCGATCGGGTCCCCCGGCCGCCGCCCTCGGCCATCACCTGCCCTTCGGACCTGGCGGCGGGTGGTGCGCCGGTGGAACGGGTCGGATTACTTGACGACGCCGAGCGACGCGTAGTCGTAGCGGCCGTTGTAGGCGTCCGCCGTGTAGACGTTGGTCAGCCGGGAGCTGCGCCAGATGATGTTCTTCTCGTGGGTGAAGGGCAGGTAGACCGCGGCCTCCGACACCTTCGTGTTGATCTGCTTGTAGAGCTCGCCGGCCTTGACCGGGTCGGTCTCCTTCAGCGCCTGGTCGAAGAGGCCGTTGACGGCCTTGTCGTTCAGCTCCGAGAAGTTGTTGTTACCGCTCTGGAGGATGAAGCGGCCGTCGACCAGCGGCTGCAGGAAGCCCTGTCCGCTCGGGAAGTCGGCGCCCCAGCCCATGATGATGATGCCGTAGCCCTTGTCCTTGACGACCTTCGGCGAACCGATGATGCCGGACGTCTGGGCGCCGTCGAACTGGTCGATCTCGGCCTCGATGCCGACGGCCTTCAGCGACTGCTGGAGGGACTCGGCGGTCGCGATCTCGATCTTCTTGTTGTTGCGGACCGCGATCGTGGTCTTGAAGCCGTTCGGCTTGCCGCACTTCTTGAGCGCGTCCTTGGCCTTGGCCAGGTCCGGGGCGCCCCCGAGCTTGCCGTACGGGTCGGCCTTCGGGTCGGCGCCCTTGATCGCCGGCGGGAGCATGTTGGAGGCGATGTCGCCACCGGCCTGCGGGCCGCCGCGGGCGGTCTGGAGGGACTTGGAGTCGGCCGCGTAGATGATGGCCTTGCGGCAGTCGATGTTGGGGATCACCGTCTGCGGGAAGACCGCGTAGCGGATGAAGCCCGTCTGCGGGTTGTCGACGTTGCCCTTGTGCTGCTGGAGCACCTTCTGGCGGGCGGAGGCGCCGACGCCCGTGGCGTTGATGTCGAGGTCGTACTCGCCCTCGACGAGGCGGTTGTCCATGTCGTCGGCGTTCGTGGTGAACGTGACGCTGACGCTGTCCGGGAGGGCCTTGCGGACGGTGTCCGTCTTGGCGTCCCACTTGTCGTTGCGGACGAGCTTGATGGACTTGTTCGGGGTGTACGACTGCCACTTGTACGGGCCGGAGGAGAAGGGCTTCAGGCCGTACTTGGCCTTGGTGTCCTTGTCCTGGCGGACCGGGGAGGCGGCGGGCATGGCCAGCATCTGCAGGAAGTCGCCGTTGGCGACCGGCAGCTTGAAGATGATGGTCTTGTCGTCCGGGGTCTCGATCGCCTTCAGGCCGAGCTTGTCCGCGGAGGTGTCCTTGTAGGGGCCCTTGTACTCGCCCTTGGGGTCGAGGACCTGCTGGAGGTAGATCGGGCCGCCGGAGATGACGTCCTGGGCCCAGATGCGCTCGATGCCGTACTTGATGTCCTTGGAGGTGATCGGCTTGCCGTCCTCCCAGGTCACCCCGTCCTTCAGCGTGAAGGTGTAGGTGAGGCCGTCGGCCGAGACCTTGCCGGCGTCGGTGGCGAGGTCCGGGACCAGCTCGGTGGAGGCGGCGCCCGGCTCGGCCTTGAAGGTGACCAGCTGACGCGTGTAGTAGCGCGCGAAGTCCCACACGAAGCCGTAGTAGCCGCGCTGCGGGTCCCACGAGTCGGCCTCCTGCGAGCCGATGAACTTCAGCTCGCCGCCCTTCTTGTCGGAGGCGTTGGCGACCTTGTTCACACCGGCGTTGAAGCCGGGCGCACCGCCCTTGCCCTTGTCGCCGCTGTCGCCGGTGCCGCCACCGCACGCGGTGGTGACGACCATCGTGGCCGCCGCGAGCAGCGCGCCCGCGGCGATTCTGCGCTGAGAGCTCTTCAGCATGGGTCCAGCAACCTCCGGGATAGTGGCGGCCGTACGGCGGTCCGCCGATTGGGGTTCAGCCTCCTGTCGCCAGCGGCAGGGGCGGGTCGTGCGGGTCGTCGGCGAACGGTCAGCGGGAGCCCTTCGGGTCGAGCGCGTCACGCACGCCGTCGCCGAAGAGGTTGAACGCCAGAACGGTGATGAAGATCGCGAAGCCGGGGATCACCATGAACAGCGGATCCGACTCGTAGGTGGTGATGGCCGTCGACAGCATCTGTCCCCAGGAGGCCGTGGGCGGCTTCACACCGGCACCGAGGAAGCTGAGCGCCGCTTCGGTGAGGATGTTGGTGGGGATCATGAGGGTCGCGTAGACCGTGATCGGGGCGATCAGGTTCGGCAGCAGCTCGCGGCGCAGGATGTAGAGGCGGCCGGCGCCGAGGCTCTGCGCGGCCTCGACGTACTCGCGGTTGCGCAGCGAGAGGGTCTGGCCGCGGACGATGCGGCCCACGTACGGCCAGCCGAAGAAGCCGATGACGAGCACCAGGGCGGCGATGCGGACGCCGGAGCCGTCGAGGCCGAGGAGCTGGTTCGGCAGGACGGAGACCAGGGCGCTCGTGAAGAGCAGCTGCGGGAAGGCGAGCATCACGTCCATGACCCGGCTGAGGGCCGCGTCGATCCAGCCGCCGAAGTAGCCGGCGATGATGCCGAGGATCGTGCCGAGGACGACGGCGAAGACGGCCGCGAGGAAGGCGACGAGGAGCGAGATCCGGGCGCCGTAGACGATGCGGCTGAAGACGTCGCGGCCGTTGACGGGCTCGACTCCGAAGAGGAAGTCGGAGCTGACGCCGCCCCAGGAACCGATGGGGGTGCCGAACAGCGGGTCGATCTGGTCCTCGTGGAACTCGTCCGGCGGGTGGCCGAGGAGGCCCACGATGACCGGCGCGAAGATCGCGACGAGGACGAGGAAGACGACGATGAAGGCGCCCGCGAGGGCCAGTTTGTCGCGCTTGAGGCGGGTCCAGGCGATCTGCCAGGGCGAGCGGCCCTCGATCGCCTTGGCGGGGGTGCCGCCGGGGGTGCCGGGGGCGTCGGGCGCGCCATCGACGGTGGCGGTCGCCTCGCCCGCACTCTTCTCGTGCAGTGGTGCCGTCATCGTGGTGAGGACCCCTCTCGGCCGCCGGTAGCCGGCCCTTGCCCGCCGCGGGTAGCGGCTCGGTGGAACAACCTGCTGGGCACGTGCTCGAAAGGAGCCGAACGCCCGGTGTTCCGGGGAGTCTTCAATGCGCTTGTGATCACCCGCCAGCCCTGACGAGGAATGTTTGCTCAAACGTGATGCGGTGCTGCGACTTCCGTTATCCGGACGTCGGGGTCATGTGAGCGGACCATCTCGGGGCCTCTTCCCCCCAATCGGACATGTCCCCCCAACTAGGCGTTCGAGCTCCTCAATTGGGGCGAACGAAAGCCTCCGGAGCGAGCTCCGGAGGCTGGTGGGGCGGAAGGCGAGAAGGGGTACGTCTCAGTATCCGGACGGCGCGGGTGGCGGGTATCCGTACCCCGCAACGGGGGCCGGTCCGCGTCCGGCGTGCGCCTCGCGGTCGTAGAACGGGCGGCCGTTCGCCCGCAGCCAGAGCGCCACCGGGTCGTACCCGTCGGAGAGGGCGACCGTCGAGACGGGCAGCCCCTCGGGTACGGCGCCGATGGACTGGCGCATCATCGCCCGGACCGTGTCGACGGCCGCCTGCGAGGTGTCGTACAGGTCGAGACCGATGACGAGGTACGGGGAACCGAGCGCGGGCTGCACCCAGCCGCGGCGCAGAGACCGGACGGCCGGGGTGCGGTGCGCGTTCTGCGTGAGCAGGGCGTAGAACTGCGGGATCTCCAGGGTGGGCTCGGTGACCCGGAGCGGCCCCGCGGGCATCCGGTCGAGGCCGGTGGCGATCCGGCGCAGATCGGCCCAGGGGATGCCGACGCCACCGCCGGGGGCGTGCGGATTCAGCCAGACGCCCCAGCGGTCGGGGTAGAGGGCGCGGGCGATCTCCCGGCCGGTGACGAGCTCATGGGCGCGGTGCCAGCCCGAGGCGGCGAGTTCCTGGGCGGAGGTGACGCAGGGCGCGTAGCCGAAGCCGTCGACCTTCATGTTCCCGTACTGGGCGTCGGACGAGCCGGGCGAGCCGTGCCAGAGCAGCATCCAGAGCTCGCCGTCGGCGAGGGCGTGCAGCAACTGCTCGTACGCGTCGTAGCGTCCGGGTGCCACCTGGCGCAGCATGTGCTCGACCTGTCCGGTCGCAGCGGTGCCTGACGCGCTCACCCTGGGTCCCGCCCCTCTTCCGTCACCACGTCTGTTCCGACGTCCGTCCCTGACGTCCGTCCTGGCGACGTCCGTCCTGCTGTCGAGAAGTTCAGCTTAAACAGGCCGTCCGTCACACGGCGGCGCGCTGGTAGAAGGGCCGCACCCGCTCCAGCATCCAGTCGCCGACCGGATCCTGTGCCATGTCGAGCAGGATGAGGTTGACCGGCCAGGCGCATTCGACGCGGCCGAGGGCGCGGCCGAGGGCGTCCAGGGGCGCGTTGCGGTCGACGCCGTCCCAGGCGGCGAGCTGCACGCCGATGAAGAGCGCGGGCTCGGTGCCCTCGACGCTGGCGAGGGCCCGGCGGGCGGTGGTGACGACGCCGGTGGCATCGAACTCGGCGGACGCGGCGGCGAGGAAGTCGACCGGGTCGTCCTGCCAGTCGGGCTCGAAGAGCCGGACGCGGCCGCCGGTGGCGGGCCCGTCCAGCGGGGTGCGGCCGACGCGGCAGAGTTCTGCGACGGCCGGCGGGGGCAGCGGGACGCCGACGACGCCGCCCGGGTTCACGGCGATGCCGAGCTGCGGGGGCAGGCCGCGGGCGAAGTCACGGGCCGGGGCGACGGTGAACGACATGTGGCTGCCGACACAGGCGAGGAACTGCTCCTCGGAGCTGAAGACGGGGACGTAGGCCGCGCCGTCGATCTCCATGGTGGCGAGGTCCAGGTTCGGGCTGTCGGGCCCGCCGCCGTTGGGCAGGGGCACCCAGACCGGGCTGCGGCCGAGGACCTCGACCAGTCGGGCGCCCGCCGAGGGGTTGCCGAGGGAGGCGGCAAGGACCTCTTCGAGCTCGTTGCCCGGCCACGTCACGTCCACGGTCCCGTTTCCCCTTCTCGCACGGCCTGCCGTACCGGCCGCCCCGGCAGCACCCTAACGCCGCCCCGGCGCCGCCGTGGCCAAAAGAAGGGGTACGGGCGCACCGGGACAGCGGCGTACGTCACAGCGGCGCGAGCCGGGTCGACGGTGCGGGCCGCCGCCACGGGCCGCCGCCGACCGCGCCCGACGCCCCGGCGCGGCTCGCGGCGCCCCGCCCCGTTCCCGCCGGGCGTACGGCCCGGGCCGCCGCCTCAGGCCGCCCCCCGGAAGCCGATCTTCCGCAGGGTGTCCGCCGCGTCCCGGTCGAGCAGGGTCGCGGAGGCGCAGCCGTGCGGCAGCCGCCCGGACTCCGCCGCCGCGACGAGGCGGCCGACGGCCCGCCGGTGCCGGGCGAAGGCGTACGACGAGACGCCCCGGCCGCGGGCCCGCTGGCCCGCGCGGGCGGTGTCCGGGTCGACGTCGAGCAGGACCAGGTGGAGGGACCGGCCGCGGCGGCGGGCCTCCCGGGCGAGCCAGCCCCGCACCCAGGACTGGGTGCCGCAGTCGTGGACGATCACTCCGGCGCCGGAACGCAGGGCGCGGCGCAGCCCCGCGTAGTGCGCGATCCGGACCAGCGGGCGGTAGACGGCGTACGGCAGCAGGCGGGGCATCCGGGCCTCCCAGCGCTCCCGGGTGTCCTGGGAGTCGACGCCGGCGCCCTCTGCGGCGCGCCGCATGAGGGTGGACTTGCCGCTGCCGGGCAGCCCGGAGACCACCACCACGTCGCCGGCGGCGAAGGTGAGGGCGCGGGGGCCGCGGCCGCCGCGCTCGCGCAGGTCGCGCAGGAGCCGCCCGCGGCCGCGGGTCCTGGCACGGGCTCGCTGGGACGGTATGCCGGTACTCGGCGCGTAAGCGCCGGTGTGCTGGAACCTCATCGCTTCTCCCCCTGCCGGGCCTGGGAAGACCCTTGCCCACAAAGTGTAAAGAAGCGGTAATGGGACACAAGCGATGTGCCCCGCCGACCTCGCGTGCAATGATGTGCGCGCCAGGCGCGCACAGTCGCCACACAATCGCATACCGGCCGCTCGAATCCGCGCGGGAGAGTTCCGGACGCCAGGCGTGTCCGGACGCCGAAGGAGCAAGACCCTCCCTTGAATCTCTCAGGCCCCGTACCGCGTGGATGAGGCAGATCTGAAAAGCGGGACACGTGCCGTGTCCCCACCCAAGGTGCAAACCGATCTCTCGGCGACGAGATGCTCTCGGTGAACCTCTCAGGTTCCATGACAGATGGGGAGGACGTCCTCGCCCGTCATGTGTTTTCGTCACCGATCACGCCCTTGGGACCCGGGAGCCACCCCATGAGCACTGCCCCCCGTCTGACCGCCCTCGATGCCCTGCATCGTTCGCTGGGCGCGACCATGACCGACTTCGCCGGCTGGGACATGCCGCTCCGGTACGGCAGCGAGCGGGACGAGCACATCGCCGTCCGGACCAAGGCGGGCCTCTTCGACCTCTCCCACATGGGCGAGATCACCGTCACCGGCCCGCAGGCGGTCGAGCTCCTCGACCACGCCCTCGTCGGCAACATCTCCACGGTGGGCGTCGGCCGCGCCCGCTACACGATGATCTGCCAGGAGGACGGCGGCATCCTCGACGACCTGATCGTCTACCGCCTCGGCGAGACGGAGTACATGGTCGTCGCCAACGCCTCGAACGCGCAGACCGTCCTGGACGCGCTGACGGAGCGCGCGGCGGGCTTCGACGCCGAGGTGCGGGACGACCGTGACGCGTACGCCCTGATCGCGGTCCAGGGCCCGGAGTCCCCCGGCATCCTGAAGGCGATCACGGACGCCGACCTGGACGGTCTGAAGTACTACGCCGGCCTGCCCGGCACGGTCGCCGGCGTGCCCGCGCTGATCGCCCGTACCGGCTACACCGGCGAGGACGGCTTCGAGCTGTTCCTGAAGCCCGAGCACGCCGAGGGCGTCTGGAGGGCGCTGACCGAGGCCGGCGCGCCGGTCGGGCTGATCCCCTGCGGCCTGTCCTGCCGCGACACGCTCCGCCTGGAGGCGGGCATGCCGCTGTACGGCCACGAGCTGACCACCGCGCTGACCCCCTTCGACGCGGGCCTGGGCCGGGTCGTGAAGTTCGAGAAGACGACCAACGACGGCCGCTTCGTCGGCCGTGAGGCGCTGGAGAAGGCCGCCGAGCGCGCCGAGACCGCCCCGCCGCGCAAGCTCGTCGGCCTGGTCGCCGAGGGCCGCCGGGTCCCGCGCGCCGGTTTCTCCGTCGTCAAGGACGGCGTGGTGATCGGCGAGGTCACCTCCGGGGCCCCGTCCCCGACGCTCGGAAAGCCGATCGCCATCGCGTACGTGGACGCGGCGCACGCCGAGCCCGGCACCCAGGGTGTAGGTGTGGACATCCGCGGTACCCACGAGCCGTACGAGGTCGTCGCGCTGCCGTTCTACAAGCGCCAGAAGTGACGTATCCGTCTCACTTCGCGTCTCATCCCGCAAGACCCCCGTTCATCAGCACTCCCTCGATCCAGGAGAATCAGGTCATGAGCAACCCCCAGCAGCTGCGCTACACCAAGGAGCACGAGTGGCTGTCGGCCGTCGAGGACGGCGTCGCGACGGTCGGCATCACGGAGTTCGCGGCCAACGCGCTCGGTGACGTCGTCTACGCCCAGCTCCCGGCGGTCGGCGACACGGTGACCGCGGGCGAGTCCTGCGGCGAGCTGGAGTCCACCAAGTCGGTCAGCGACCTGTACGCGCCGGTGACGGGCGAGATCGTCGAGGCCAACCAGGACGTCGTGGACGACCCGTCCCTCGTGAACACCGCTCCGTTCGAGGGCGGCTGGCTGTTCAAGGTACGGCTCACGGGCGAGCCGGAGGACCTGCTCACCGCCGACGAGTACGCCGCCTTCACCGCCGGCTAACCCGAGACCCCTAGGGATCGATTCATGTCGCTTCTGAACACTCCCCTCCACGAGCTGGACCCCGACGTCGCCGCCGCCGTCGACGCCGAGCTCCGCCGTCAGCAGTCCACGCTCGAGATGATCGCCTCGGAGAACTTCGCTCCGGTCGCCGTCATGGAGGCGCAGGGCTCCGTCCTCACCAACAAGTACGCTGAGGGCTACCCGGGCCGCCGCTACTACGGCGGCTGCGAGCACGTCGACGTCGCCGAGCAGATCGCGATCGACCGGATCAAGGACCTGTTCGGCGCCGAGTACGCGAACGTCCAGCCGCACTCCGGCGCCTCCGCGAACCAGGCCGCCCTCTTCGCGATCGCCCAGCCCGGCGACACGATCCTGGGTCTGGACCTGGCGCACGGCGGCCACCTGACGCACGGCATGCGCCTGAACTTCTCGGGCAAGCAGTTCAACGTGGTCGCGTACCACGTGGACGAGGCCGGTCTGGTCGACATGGCCGAGGTCGAGCGCCTCGCCAAGGAGCACCGCCCCAAGGTGATCATCGCGGGCTGGTCCGCCTACCCGCGTCAGCTGGACTTCGCCGAGTTCCGCCGGATCGCGGACGAGGTCGAGGCCTACCTGTGGGTCGACATGGCCCACTTCGCGGGTCTCGTCGCGGCCGGTCTGCACCCGAACCCGGTCGAGCACGCGGACGTGGTGACCTCCACCACGCACAAGACGCTCGGCGGCCCCCGCGGCGGCATCATCCTGGCGAAGAAGGAGTTCGCGAAGAAGCTGAACTCCTCGGTCTTCCCCGGCTTCCAGGGCGGCCCGCTGGAGCACGTGATCGCGGCCAAGGCCGTCTCCTTCAAGGTCGCGGCCTCGGAGGAGTTCAAGGAGCGCCAGCAGCGCACCCTGGACGGCGCCCGCATCATCGCCGAGCGCCTGGTCCAGGACGACGTCACCGCCCACGGTGTCTCCGTGCTGTCCGGCGGCACGGACGTCCACCTGCTCCTCGTCGACCTGCGCGACAGCGAGCTGGACGGCCAGCAGGCCGAGGACCGTCTCCACGAGGTCGGCATCACGGTCAACCGGAACGCCGTTCCGAACGACCCGCGCCCGCCGATGGTCACCTCGGGTCTGCGCATCGGTACGCCGGCGCTCGCGACCCGCGGTTTCCAGGCCGAGGACTTCACCGAGGTCGGCGACATCATCGCGGAGACCCTGAAGCCCGGCTTCGACGCCGACAAGGCCGCGTCCCTGAAGGCCCGGGTGACGGCGCTCGCCGACAAGCACCCGCTGTACCCCGGCCTGAAGTAATTTCGTACGCTTTTGTTCGTACGAAGCTCCGGGGCACCGCGCACACTGGACAGTGAACGCGGTGCCCCGTCCCTTTGCTCCACCCAGTTCCTGCTCTGTTCTGCACCACCCCGGCAGACAACGGCGTCAGCCCCACAAGGAGTCCTCTCGTGGCCATCTCGGTCTTCGACCTGTTCTCGATCGGCATCGGCCCGTCGAGCTCCCACACGGTGGGACCGATGCGCGCGGCCCGGATGTTCGCCCGCCGGCTGAAGAACGAGGGCCTGCTCGCCCACACCGCGCACATCAGGGCCGAGCTGTACGGCTCGCTCGGCGCCACCGGCCACGGCCACGGCACCCCGAAGGCGGTCCTGCTGGGCCTGGAGGGCAGCTCGCCGCGCACGGTGAACGTCGAGACCGCGGACGACGAGGTCGAGCGGATCAAGTCGAGCGGCCGGATCAACCTGCTCGGCGCGCACGAGATCCCCTTCGACTTCGACGCCGACCTGGTCCTGCACCGGCGCAAGGCGCTGCCGTACCACGCCAACGGGATGACGATCTTCGCGTACGACGCGGAGGGCGGCCTGGTCCTGGAGAAGACGTACTACTCGGTCGGCGGCGGCTTCGTCGTCGACGAGGACGCCGTCCAGGGCGAGAACCCGATCGTCCCCGACGACACCGTCCTGAAGTACCCCTTCCGCACCGGCGACGAGCTGCTCCGCCTGGCGAAGGAGACCGGTCTGTCGATCTCCGCGCTGATGCTGGAGAACGAGAAGGCCTGGCGCACCGAGGACGAGATCCGCGCGGGCCTGCTGGAGATCTGGCGGGTCATGCAGTCCTGCGTCTCGCGCGGCATGTCCCGCGAGGGCATCCTGCCCGGCGGTCTGAAGGTCCGCCGGCGCGCCGCGAACCTGGCCCGCAAGCTGCGCTCCGAGGGCGACCCGAAGATGCACGCCATGGAGTGGATCACCCTCTACGCGATGGCCGTGAACGAGGAGAACGCGGCGGGCGGCCGGGTGGTCACCGCCCCGACGAACGGCGCCGCGGGCATCATCCCCGCGGTCCTGCACTACTACACGAACTTCGTGCCCGGTGCCGACGACGACGGCATCGTCCGCTTCATGCTGGCGGCCGGCGCGGTCGGCATGCTCTTCAAGGAGAACGCCTCGATCTCCGGCGCCGAGGTCGGCTGCCAGGGCGAGGTCGGCTCGGCCTGCTCGATGGCGGCGGGCGCCCTCGCCGAGGTCCTCGGCGGCTCCCCGGAGCAGGTGGAGAACGCGGCCGAGATCGGCATGGAGCACAACCTGGGCCTGACCTGCGACCCGGTCGGCGGCCTGGTCCAGATCCCGTGCATCGAGCGCAACGGCATGGCGGCGGTGAAGGCCGTCACGGCGGCGAAGATGTCGATGCGCGGCGACGGCAGCCACCTGGTCTCCCTCGACAAGGTCATCAAGACCATGAAGGAGACCGGCGCGGACATGAGCGTGAAGTACAAGGAGACCGCGCGCGGCGGTCTCGCGGTGAACATCATCGAGTGCTGAATCCGGTGCTGAATCGATTGCTCACATGACGGTCCCCGGGCCGGGCGGCCGCCGCCGCCCGGGCCGGGGGCCGGGTCAGTAGCGCACCCAGAGGACGTAGACGTCCGGGCGCGTCGGGCTGAACGGCTCACAGAGGAAGAGCGCGCCCCAGAGGTGGCGCCCCGCCACGCCGGCCGCCTGGCACTCGGCGTACGAGGCGTGGTGGCTGCGGGCGTAGAAGCCGGGGCCCGCGGCCTCGGCGGAGCCTGCGGTGCCGAGCGCGAGGGCTCCGGCGGTGGCCGCGGTGGCGAGTGCGGCTGCGATGCGACGGTACATGGCATGTCCTCCTGAAAACGCCGGGATGCCCCGGCGGAGTGCGTGACGATGCGATGTGGAGCGTTGCGGTGCGATGCGGTGCGGAATGTGCCGGCTGCGCAGCCGGGACGAACGTACCGTCGCGGGCAGGGTCGCACAATAGGTCTAGGCCAATACGCGGGGCCGGTGGCCCCGACCGCCGTCACGCCGGGGTCGGCACCACGCTCCTGCCCGTCTCGTGGGCGTACAGCATCGCCCGGTCTCGGAGGGCCGCGTGGACGGCCATGCGGGCGTCGCGGCGGCGCTGGGCCGGGCCGTCGGGCAGGTGCAGGATGCCGGCGTTGCCGCGCGAGCCGCGCTGGATCTCCGCCGTCCGGGGGATCCGGAGCGACTGGTAGCGGTCGAGCCGGGCCGCGGTCGTCGACGGCGCCGGATCGGCCAGGCAGGCCGCCAGGTCCATCGCGTCCTCGACCGCCTGGTTCGCGCCCTGCGCCATGAACGGCAGCATCGGGTGGGCCGCGTCGCCGAGCAGGGTCAGCCGGCGCGAGGACCAGACGTCCAGCGGCGGCCGGTCGTGCAGCGCCCACTGGAGGGTCGTCTCCACGGCGCCCACGACGTCGGCGACCACACCGGTCCAGCCGCCGAACACCCGGCGCAGCGCCTCCGGGTCGCCCGGGACGGACCAGGACTCGCCCGGGGACTGCGCCATCGGCACCGTCGCCGCGAAGCTCAGGTACTCCCCCGCCGCGACCGGGTAGCACACGAAGTGCCCGCCCGGACCGAGCCAGAGGCGCACCAGAGGCGCGCGGGCCGCGTCCGGGAGCCGGTCCATGGGCACCAGGCCCCGGTAGATGCCGAGCCCCGAGAACTCGGGCTCGTCGCGCCGGAACGCCTCGCGGACCGTGGAGTGGATGCCGTCGGCGCCCACCACCAGCTCCGCCCCGCGGACGGTCCCGTCCTCGAAGGCCAGCCGGACCCCGTCACCCGCCGCGTCCGTCTCCCGCGCCTCGCTGAGGCGTTCGCCCAGCTTGAGGCTGCCCTCGTCGACGAGGGTGAGGAGGGCGTCGTGGAGATGCGCCCGGTGCACCGTGTAGTACGGGGCCCCGAACATCCGCTCGCACTCCGCGCCGAGGGGCGTCCGGGCGATCGGCCGCCCGCTCCACCCCCGTACCTCCATGGCCTCGATCGCCACCGCCCGCTCACGCAGGGCCGGGCCGAGGCCGAGCCGCAGCAGCGGCCTGACCGCGTTGGGCGAGAGCTGGACTCCCGCCCCCACCTCCGCGAGCCGCCGCGTCTGTTCGTACACCGTGTACGGAACACCCATGGAGGAGAGCGCGCCGGCCAGCGTCAGTCCGCCGATGCCGGCACCGACCACCGAGACGTGCGGCCGCTCCTCCGCTCCCCACTCGTCCAGATCCCCGAACCGCACCTTTGAGACCGCCTTCCGCGTCGCTGCTGTGTCGGCACCGTCGGCGTCGCCGGCCGCGGTCTCCCGCAGCCCGGCCGTCCGCCGCACCCCGAGCATGGGTCGCCCACCGGCCCCCGGCAACGCGGGTCACGGCCCCCTCTGACAACTGTCGCGGCTTCCATGACGTCCGTCACCGCGGCCCCCGGGGGCCCGGCCCGGTCCGCCGGCCCGGACCTAACGTCGAGGCTGCGCCCCGGAGTCCGTCTGCGGGCGACGACCCCACGACGTCCCACCACCACGCCGGGAGGCACACAGTGACACGAGCCGAGGGACCGCGGTGACCGCCGCGGTGGCCGTCGAAGGCCTGCAGAAGCGGTACGGCGACCACGAGGCCGTGCGCGGCGTCGACTTCAGCGTCGCCGAGGGCGAGATCTTCGCCCTGCTCGGGCCGAACGGCGCGGGCAAGACCACCACCCTGGAGATCCTGGAGGGCTTCCGGGAGCGCGACGGCGGCCGGGTCGAGGTCCTCGGCCGCGACCCCGGCGTCAAGGCCGACGGCCACTGGCTGCGCGGCCAGGTCGGCCTCGTCCTCCAGGACATCGCCGTCGAGCCCTATCTGTCGGTGCGGGAGACCGTGGCCCGCAACGCCGGCTACTACCCGGACCCGCGCAACGTCGACGAACTGCTCGACCTCGTCGGCCTGAACGAGAAGAAGGGCGCCAAGGTCAAGGACCTGTCGGGCGGCCAGAAGCGCCGGCTCGACCTGGCGCTCGGCGTCGTCGGCCGGCCGAAGCTGCTGTTCCTGGACGAGCCGACCACCGGCTTCGACCCGAACGCGCGCCGCGGCGCCTGGGACGTGGTGCGCAATCTGCGCGACGACGGCACCACCATCGTCCTCACCACCCACTACATGGACGAGGCGCAGGCGCTGGCCGACTCCGTCGTGGTGATCGCCGAGGGCCGGATCGTCGCCTCCGGCACGCCGGACACCCTCGGCGGCCGCGACAGCGCCCAGACCAGGATCCGCTTCGCGCTGCCGACGGGCGCCGCGCTCGCCGACGTCCCCCTGCCGGTGAGCGATGTGGAGGACGGCCTGGTGACGGCCGAGACGACCGAGCCGACGGCCGCTCTGCACCGGCTGACCGGCTGGGCGCTCGACCGGGGCACGCCGCTCGACCGGCTGACCGTGGAGCAGCCCACCCTCGAGGACGTCTACCTGAGCCTGACCAGCGAGTACGTACAGCAGGAAGCCTCCTCGCCGTCGTCCGCGCGGGAGCGCAAGGCGCCCGCGGGACGAGGCCGCCGACCCGGACGGAGCCGCTCATGACCACCCTGATCCCCCCGACCGCCGAGACGGCCGCCCCGGCCGCCCCGGCGAACCGCGCGGACGCCCCGCGCGAGCGGAACCCGCTGGCCCTGCTCGGCCACCAGATCCGGTACGAGCAGCTGTCGTTCTGGCGCAACCCGCAGTCGATGGTCTTCACCTTCGTGCTGCCGATCGTCATCATCGGCATCTTCGGCGCCGTGTTCAGCGGCAGCGAGGGCGAGGACTTCTTCTTCGGCCTCACCGGCATGCAGTACTACACGCCGGTGATCGCGGCCGTGTCCGTACTCGGCGCCTGCTACGGCCAGTTGGCGATCGTGCTGGCGATGCGCCGGCAGACCGGGGTCCTCAAGCGGCTGCACGCCACGCCGCTGCCGGCCTGGGTCTACTTCGCCGGTCTGCTCGTGCACTGCGTCGTCGTCAGCATCGTCGACGTCGCGCTCGTCTTCGGCATCGGCGCGCTCTACGGCGTCGACCTGCCCACCCACTGGGGCGCGGTGCTGCTGACGCTGGTCCTCGGCGCGGCGAGCTTCTGCGCGCTCGGGGTGGGCGTGGCCTCGCTGATCAAGAACTCGGAGGCGGCCCCGGCCGTCGTGCAGTTCATCCAGTTCCCGCTGGTCTTCATCTCGGGCAGCTACTTCCCGATCCACGCGGAGCTGCTGAACACGATCGCGGGTCTGCTGCCCGTGAAGCCGTTCAACGACGCCATGCTGGCGCTCTTCACCCAGGACGCCGGCTTCCAGTGGCGCGACCTGGCGGTCCTCGCCGCCTGGGGTGTCGTCGGCGCCCTGATCGCCGTCCGCAGCTTCCGCTGGGACCCGCGCCCCGAGTAGGAACCGGGTGCGCACCACGAAAAGGCCCGACCGGGAGACCGGCCGGGCCTTTCGTGATCCCCGTGGGGGGGGCTTGGGTCAGACGTTCCGCGGTGCGGGAGTGCTCGCCGGTACGGGGGCGCTCGCCGGTGCGGGCGTGCCCTCGGGTACGGGGAAGGCGTGGGCCAGGACCGCGTAGGTGCGCAGCTCCTCCAGGAGGCTCAGGCCGAGCCGGTTGTGGAGCATGTGCGCGTGCGAGAAGAGGACCATGCCCGGGTGGGTCGGCGACTGCTCCCGGATCTCGTCCGCGTGGGCGGCGATCCGGGCGTGCCAGCCGGCGAAGGGGCCGTGGGAGCCCGGGTCGAGGGTCACCGCCCCCTCGACCCGGGTGATCGTGTCGAGCAGTTCGGCCGGGTGGCCCGCCTCGGCGGCCCAGGCGCGCCAGGCGCCGAGCCCGTGGGCGTAGTAGTACGCGCGGTCCGCCGGGTCGCCGAGGGCGGCGGCGACCGCGACGGTGCCGCGCAGGGCGAGCACGGCCCGCTGCCGCTCGCTGCCCACCCGGGGCAGGGCGGCGAGGACGAGGCCGCTGGACAGGGTGAAGAGGGACTCGGCCGCGGGCATGAGGGCCCGGCCGCCGTAGCGGTCGAACTCCGGCTCGTAGACGGCCGGGTGGACACCGGGGGGCAGCAGGGCCTTCACGGAGGTGTTCTCGCCGGTCTCGCCGGCGGCGGCCAGCCGCTCGGCCCCGCTGCGGTAGGCGGCGGGGTCGAGCGGCTCCTCTCCCGGGGCGGGCGCGCCGGCGACGGCCAGGCGCGCGGTGAGGGCGGCCTCCACGCGCGCGCGTGCGGCGGCGTCGAGGTCGCCCACGCGGAGCCGGAGGTGCGGGCCGGACTGCCAGTAGCGGATGAAGAACCACGGGGTGCCGGGGGCGAGTTCACGGATCGTGGGGCCGATGACATCGGTGACGACCCGGTCGTGTGCCGACCGGGCCGTCGTACCGAGGTGGAGGTGCCAGGCGGTCCAGTCGGTCGCCCGCGCCGCGGGGGGCGGGGCCGTGGCCGTGGCCGCCGGGGGAATCGGGATGGGGGTCGGGGTCGGGGTCACGGGGACGCTCCTTCAGAGTCTGAGGTCGAGCAGCGCGCCGCCGGTGTCCTGCGGTACTCCCACGACCACGGACAGGACGATCATCTCGTCGGGGTCCAGGCCGAGGACGCGCTGGGTGGGGATCTCCTTGAAGGCCCGCACGGGGCGGGCGAAGAGGCCGGAGGCGGCGGCGGACAGGCAGAGCCCGTGCGCGGCCCAGCCGGCGGCGTGCTGGACGGCGCCCCAGCCGGCGGTCCCGAGGCGCTCGAAGAGCTCCCGGGTCCGTACGGACAGGAACACGGTGAGCGGCGCGTGGCGGATGCCGCAGCCGTTGACGGGCGAGACGCCGTAGCCGTACTGCTCCTCCAGGCGCTCGGGCGCGGTCGCGTCGGCGCGCAGGAGACGCGCGGCGCCGTCCCGGAGCCGGTGGACGCCGTCGGCCCGTCCCTCGACGCCCCGGACGACGGCGGTGACGGTCATCGCCTCGAAGGCGGCGGCGAGTTCGGGTCCGGGCGGGGGTACGGAGAGCCAGCGGGCCGCGCTGTCGAGTGTCTCGGCGGGCACGTCCCGGCGCCGGCCGCTCATGCCGTGCAGGGCGCGCGGCAT
The DNA here is from genome assembly GCF_001905825.1 of Streptomyces sp. CB02009. Lineage (GTDB taxonomy): Bacteria > Actinomycetota > Actinomycetes > Streptomycetales > Streptomycetaceae > Streptomyces. Next base: position 408,483 of record NZ_LIVV01000006.1, on the reverse strand, counting down.
GCGTCCGGAGTGGCGCCGCCACAGCAGTTCCGCCCAGTCCGGCACGGTCGCCGAGGGGCCGAGGCCGGCCGGGACGGCGGTGGTGAGCGGGGCGGGGGCGCTGTCGTACGTCTGCTCCCGGTTGACGCGGATCAGCTCGGCGAGCGCGGGGTCGGTGCGGGCGAGGCGGGCCGGCGGCGCGGGTACGGGGCCGGCCTCCCTGGCCGGCACTCGCCCGCCGCCGTCGACCGGCACTCCCCCGCCGCCGTCAGCCCGCACTCCCCCGCCCTCGTCCAGCTCCACGACGAACGGCAGGGACCACGCCCAGGCGTCGTCCAGACCCAGGGCGGGCAGCAGCGCGTGGGCGTCCGGGCCAGGGAGCCGGAGCCGCGCGGGCACCTCGAACAGTTCCAGACCGAGGGTCAGCGCCCGCAGCACGAAGCCGAGTTCGATGGCGATGAGCGAGCCGCGGAACCACTGGTAGGCGGGCGGCACGGTCGTGTAGCGGCCGGTGAGCAGGACGTTCCCGACGGGGCCGGCGGGGGTGCCGGTGAGCGCGTGCCGGTCCGGTTCGAGCAGGCGCCAGGGCATGCCCGCGCCCCCGTCCACGAAGGCGTGGACGGGGAAGAGGCAGCGCGGCGAGGCGTACGGCCGGTGGTCGTTGTAGGGGTTCTCGGGCTCTCTGCGCTGCGGCCCGAAGGCGGTGACGAGGGCGCGGCCGAGCCGGTCCCCGACCGGTTCGGCCGCGCCCGGGCCCGGTACGCCGCGCGGTGGCGGCGCCGGGTAGGGCAGCGCCGCGAGCCGGTCGGGGGTACCGAGGGGCAGGGCCCGGCGCGGGCCGCCCCCGCGCGGCGGCGGGGGCGGTACGTGCGTGTCGGGCGGGGGTTGCGGCACCCAGGTCCACGGGGGCGCCTCCGGCGCGTCGTCCCCGGCCCCGTACGCGTACCAGAGGGGCTCGCGGGCGATGCTGTTGTCGCCCTCGGGGCCGGGCAGGTCGACCGGGCCGCGCCGGGGCGGAACCCCGGCGTCGGCGTCCGCCGCGCGCGGGGCCGTCGGGGCCGTCACGGGAACGGGTGGGGGTCGAGGGGGAACGCCCGGTGCTCCTGGCCGGTGCCGCGCAGGGCGGCGGTGAGCCGGGGCAGTCCGGCGAGCCGCTGCTGGGCGTGGCCGAAGCACATAGGGACGATGCCGGGGACGACCGCGCGGGCCACGTGGATGCCCGCGTCGGCGTGTTCGCGGCTGGTCTGGTCGACGAGCACAATCCGGTCGAGCCCGGCCTCGGCGAACAGTCCGCGGACGAAGTCCAGGGCTCCGCGCACGTCCCCGCCGGAGCCGCGCTCCATCCGGGCCGGCCAGTCGGGGAAGGCCTCGTCGAGCGTGACCCGGGGGCCGCCGAGCGCCGCGGTGGCGCGGACGGCGGTCTCGGGCAGCGAGGAGAAGCGGACGTGGTCCTCCAGTTCCTGCACCAGCCACGGGTCCTCGACCATCGGCTCGACGGTCTCCCGGGTCCAGTCGACCGGGTTGGTGACGAGCTGGGCGACCTCGCGCAGGGCGCCGCGGATCGCGGACTGCGGGTCGGCGCCCGAGCCGGCCGAGGAGAAGGTGGCGGGGAAGGGGTTGAGCCGGTTCACCGCGAGCACCCAGACGACCGGCAGGCCGATGTCCTGGGTGGCGACGAGCAGGTGCACGTCGAAGCCGCGCGACTCCATCAACTCGATCATGGCGCGGCTGGTGGGGTCGGTGAGGGACGAGTTCGGGATGGTCGGCAGCGGGGCGGCCCGGTGCCAGGAGAGCAGGAACGCGTCCCGCTCCGCCAGCTCGAACAGGGAGTGCAGGGCGGCCTCTTCGAGGTTGGCGCCGACGGCGCAGCCGCTGGACGACTCGTAGAAGTAGTGCTTGCGGCCGGGCGTTCCGGCGGCGCGGGCCGCCCTGCGGTCACGGCGGTGGTTGTACTCGTACTGGTAGAAGGCGTGGTCGGCGGGGACGAGCAGGGCGCGCCCGTCGTCGAGGTCGTGGCCCCACACCCAGTCCATCGGGGTGTCCGCGTCGAACGGCGTGGCCCTGCTGGTCGGGTGGGCGAGCTGCTCGGCGGTGTACTGCCCGAGACCGGCCGGGTCGACGGCGTGCTCCGCGACCTCGGCGTACGAGCGGTGGGTGAGGACGGGGATGTCGTACGGGAAGCCCGCGAGGCGCTCGTACGCCTCCAGGATCGCCACGGGTCCGGTCTCGGCGAAGGTCCGGGCGCGGCCGTGGCCCATCGCCGGGGCGTCCGGCACCACGGCCATGCTCATCGCGAACGGGGCGCGCGACTCGCGCAGGAGGGCGCGGACCGGACCGAAGCGCTCGTCGACCAGGCGGTCCTGGAGCACCCCGCGCTCGACGAGCCGGCTGGCGGCGGTGCGGGTGCAGTCGTCCGGGAACGCGGGCCGGTCGGCCGGGGTGAGCGGTGCCGGGGTCCGTGTGCCGTCGAGGCGTTCGTACCCCGGTCCGCAGAGCGGGCAGTGGAAGCTGCGGGCGATCCGGTGCCGGCGCAGGCCGCGCGGCGAGACGGAGAAGAGTTCGCCGGGCCCGAGCGGCCGCCTCACCAGGTGCTCCAGGGTCGCCCGGAGCAGTTCGGGGAGGAGCGGCGCGCCCGGCCCGGGGGCGCTGGTCGCGTGCCGCAGGTCGCCGACGAGGGGGTGGTCGGGGACGGTGCGGTCGCGGACCTCGGCGCAGCCGGCGCAGCCGGCCGCGGTGCCGGGCCGCCAGAGCGGCCCCACCAGGACCTCGTCGCCCAGGAGGCGGACGGAGAGGTGGGCCCGGCGGGCGGCGACGGCCTCGTCGAACCGCGCCCGCTCCCAGTCGAGGTGCCAGCCGCGGTCGACGGCGACGGTTCCCTCGGGGAGCAGGTCCGCGAGGACGTCGAGCGCGGCGCGCCAGGCCTCGTCGGCGGGGTGGGCGTCGAGCCCGGGTCCCTGGGCGAGGGCCGGTGCGGGGACCTGGGTGAGCGTGTCAGTGGGCATCGTGGGCCTCCACGGGGCCGTACCAGAGGGGAAGCTCGCCGAGTACGGGGTCGTGGCGGAGGGCCTCGCCCCGGTACGTGGTGGCGGTGCGGGCGGCCAGTCGGGCGCGGAGGGCGTCCAGGGCGGCGCGGTCGGCGAAGAGCAGGGCGTCGGTGGAGAGCGGGTCGACGGTGCCGGGGGCGTCCGCGGTCTGGGTGCGGGCGAGCGCGGTGCACAGGGCGTTCCTGGCGGCCTCCGCCGCGTCGGCGCCCCAGGCGCGGCCCAGGGTGGCGCCGTCGGCGGTCACCTCGGCGAGCCGCCAGTCGAGGCCGGGCACGCCGTGGAGCCCGAGGGCGGGTTCGCCCGGCAGGAGGGCGCGGAGTCCGGCGAGGATCCGCAGGCCCTCCGCGTCGAGAGCCTCGCACGCCACGCCGCCCGCGGCCGCGGCGGGAGCGCCCGCCGGGAGGGCCGCGGGCGGCACGTGCGGGGTGGCGGTCGTCGCCGGAAGGGGTGCCGTCTCCTCGGCGAGCAGGCGCAGCGCGCCGTCGAGGAGCCAGTGTTCCCTGGTGAGCCCGGCCGCCGGGGTGGGAGCCCCGGGGATGTGGGCGCGCGGGCCGGCCGCCGGGGTGGGAGCCCCGGGGATGAGGGCCCGCAGGGCCTGCAGGGTGGCCGCCACGGTGGCGGTCTCCTGATGGGCGGCCCAGGCGAGGACCGTGGTCGGGGGGCGGCCGGCGGCGCGGAGCTCGGCGGCGCGCAGGGCGAGCGGCATCTGGGGCAGGTCGGCGCCCTCGCTGAGGGCCAGCGGTCCGGTCCAGCGCGCGGCGAGCGGGGTCGCGCTCTCGCGTGCCTCGTCCGGTTCGGGCCGGGGGTCGGCGGGGGCGGCGGCGAGGGTGTACGGGCCCTCGGGGAGGGAGCCCGGTCGGCCGGTCGCGGCCGCCTGGTGGGCTCCCTCGACGGTGACCCGGTCGGAGACCAGGTCCGTCCCGTGCACGACATGGGCCTCGCCCGTGTCCGCCGTACCGGTGAGGGTGTCGATGAGGAGCTGCGCCCCGAGGGCGCCGGCGAGCGCGTCCGCCATGGGGCGGGGCGCGGGCGCGGTGGACTCGGCGGCGGCCCAGGCGCGGGCCCGGTCGTGGAACGCGGCCCGGACGGCCGGGTGTCCGGGGCCGGTGAGGGCGGGGCCGACGAGGGTGACGCCGGTGCCGCCGAGGAGGACGGGGACGACGAGGCGCGCGTCGGTGGACGGTGCCGGGCTCCCGTCGTCCTCGCGGATGTCGAGGATCGCGTCCGGCGTGGCGGGTGCCTCCTCCGGCCCGGTGAGGACGGTGCCGATGCCCGCCCGCCGCAGGCCGCGGACGGCCGGGCCGGTGGCGGTCGCCGGGCCGGTGACCAGGACCGTCGCGGCACGGAGCCGGGCGAAGGCCCCGTACGGGTCGTCGAGGAGGCCTTCGAGGCGGGCGAGGGACTCGGCGTGCCGCAGGCGTACGTCGGCCGGCGGTTCGGGCGCGGTGTGCGCGGCCGGGTCGAGGAGCAGTCCGTTCTCGCGGAGCTTGTCGACGAGGAGGCGGACGGCGGGGCGGGCGCGCTCGGTGCCGATCTCGGCGACCAGGGCGTCCTCGTCGGTGCCGTCCTCCAGGAGCGGGACGCAGCCCTGGGCGACGGCGTGCAGGACCTCGGAGCCGCGCAGCACGAACCGGGCGCGGGCGCCGCTGAAGTAGACCCCGCCGGGGACGGGTGCGTAGTGCAGGTCGGGGCGCGTCCTGAGCAGCGCCGCGGGCGTCGTCATCGTGCCTCCCCCTCGGTCGTCGGGTGGTAGGTGAAGCGGCCGCCGGCGGTCCTGCCGACCTCGACGACCCATTCGGTGGCGTGGGTGCCGTCGACGACGCCGGGCAGCGCCTCCTCCAGGTAGCTGCCGCCGGTGTCGGCGCCGCGGCGCTCCAGCATCCGGGGCAGGACGCGGGCGCCGAGCGCGCTGCTGAGGTCCACGTACTGGGGTTTCTGCTGGAGGCGCTTGGACTGGATGTCGGGGGCGCCGACGGAGAGCGGGCCCTCGTCCTCGGGGACGGTCTTGATGACGACCTCCTCGGGCACGCCGTACTTGGCGCGCCAGGCGTTGAGGGCGAGGAGCCGCTCGTGCTCCTCGGGTCCGGCGGCCAGGGCGGTGCCCAGTTCCTCTCCGCCGTACCAGCGGCGGCGGCCGATGAGGACGTCGCCGACGGCCATCCGGGGCGCGACGCGGGTGGTCGCCCGGTCCCAGGGGGTGGCGGCGTGCCAGCTGTTGGGGAGGGCGTTGAAGAGGCGGCCGCTGATGGCGAGGCCGGAGGCGACGGAGAGCGGCGGCGGGAACAGGCCGGGGTGGCCGGTGCCGAGCGGCAGGACCCGCAGCGGGGCGCCTTCGGCGTCCTCGACGCGCAGGGAGTCGGTCTCGGGGTCGTGGGCGAGCCGCAGTCCGAACCAGTCGTCGGGGGTGAGGCCGCCGGGCAGGATCGGTGTGTGGGCGTTGACGTTGAGGCGGTGCAGGCCCAGGTCCTCGGTGACCCGGGCGCCGTCGTGTCCGTACACGCGGCGCACATGGTCGGCGAGTCGGGGCAGCGCGCGGCCGCCGAGGCGCCGGTCGGCCTCCAGGAAGCGGGCGTAGAGCATGCCGTGGCCCGGCAGGCCGTCGTTGAGGACGAGGTGGCCGTCGCCGCGCTGGAGCAGGATGCCGTAGATCAGCGGGTCGCGGCGGAAGCGTTCCGGCAGGTCGCCGGTGAGGCCGGCGACCTGTTCCGGGCTGATGCGGAGGGTGTCGTCGCCGCGCTCGACGGCCTGGCCGATGAGGGCGTGGAGTGCCTCGGTGACCTCGCGGCGCAGCTCGTAGATGCGTTCGAGGGAGCCGTCGGCGGGGCCGATGCCCTTGAGGGCGGTCGGGTCGCCGGGGCCGTCGGGGCCGTACACGGCGGCCATGGCGGCGGCGCGGCGCGAGACCTCGCCGACGACGAAGGGGGCGTTGGCGGCGAGGGGGACGTTGGCCCCGGGGCCGAAGCGCTCGACGAACGCGGCGGTCATGAGGACGCGCACGTCGTGCAGCCAGTCGAAGACGGTGAGGAGTTCGACGGCCGGGCCGAGGTCCTTCAGCGACTCCTTCCAGGGTTCCGTGGCCACCGTGAGCGGCGGCATCACGTAGTCCTCCTCGACCGTGACGTGGGCGGGGCGGCCCGCGGCGTGGCTGAGTTCACCGAGGGCGCCGCGCAACTCGGCCAGCGCGTCGCCGCGTTCGGCGGCGGGCGCGGCGGTGAAGGCGGGCAGGCCCGCCTTGACGCGGTCGGTGAGCCGCTTCGTCACCGGGCGGGGGTCGTCGGGGGTGAGCAGGACGTCGTAGTCGGTGGAGCCGTCCTCGGCCTCGTGGAAGGTGCAGAGGAGGCCCTGTGCGACGGCACCGCGGACCTTCTGGTCGGCGTCCTCGGCGGCGATGCCGGAGCGTGCGGCGACATGGGCGACGACGGACGGGAAGGGGCGGGGGCCCATGGAGACGGCGTCGAGGAGGTCGCCGGCGGGGCCGTCGAGGGAGACGGCGGCGCGGCGCATCCCCTCGGGGGCGGGCTTGAGGAAGAACAGCTTGCCGGCCGCCGGGTCGGGCGCGGAAGTCGGCGGCAGGCCGATCCACAGGTCCTCGATCGCCCGGTCGGCCGGGTCGGGCAGGCCGCCGAGCACGTAGTTGAGCATCACGCGGTCGAGGCCGGGGAAGGCGGTCGCGCCGCCGAAGCCCGCCTCGTCGGGGCTCGGGCCGGCCGGGTCGGGCTCGGCGATGCCGACGGCCGTGAACCGGGCGAGCGGGCTCGTACGGACCATGGCGCGGGTGACGTACTGGATGAGGCCGCGCTCGGACTTGCGGGACTTGGCGGGGACCTTGCCGGGGGCCCGGACGGCGGCGCGGTAGCGCTCGGCCTCCTGGTGGACCTCGGGTGCGACGAGGGCGAGCGAGCGCAGCAGGTCGGCGTCGCCGAGGAGTTCGGCGAGTACTCCGCGCTCGCGCTCGGCGGCGTCGGGGTATCCGGCGACGAGCTCCTCGCGGATCCGCTCGCGCTCCGCGCGGGCCGCGAGCCAGGCGTCGAGCACGGGGGTGGCGGGCTCCGGCGTCTTCTTCGGGGCCTTGCCGCTGTTCACGGCGCGGCGCAGAGCGATGAGTTCGCGCCGTTCGGCGTCGTCGGTCGCGGCGCCGATCCGCTCGTACAGCTCGTCGGAGGCGGCGGCGGAGGCCTCGGCGAGGGTCTGCTCGGCGGCGGTGACGAGGACGAGCTGCCGGCGCAGTCCGGCGTCGGCGAGCCGGGCCCGGCGCAGCGGGTTGACCCGCAGGAACCAGAGCGGCTCGGGGGCGGGCGCCGCGTGCGCGGCCGTCGGCGCGTCCACGGCCGCGGTGGTCCGGCCGGCGGCCGGTGCGGTCACCGGCTCGGGCGGCGTGTCCCCGCGCGGGTCCGTGGGGATGCCGATCACGGGGGCGGTCATCGGAGGGCTCCCTCGGGGGCGGTGCCCGGAGCGTCGCTCGGGGCGGGGGCGGCGGAACGCGTGTTCCCTGCGGGGGTGTTCGCGGCGAGACGGGCGCGCCAGGAGACACCGAGGACCTCGTCGACCGTCTCGGCGACGGCGAAGCAGGTGTAGTAGCGCTGCATCGGGGAGACGGTGAGCAGCGGCAGCTGCTCGTAGAAGAGGTTCGTGAGGAGGCGGAAGGAGGCGAACCACGGGGACGGGGCCGAGGTCACACCGGCCTCGCCCACGGTCCGGTGGAAGTCGCTGTCGGGCTGCTCGCCCTGCGGGACGACGGTGGTGGCCCCGGGCGGCCCCATCTCGGAGCGGTCGAGCCCGGCGGTGGCGCCGTCGAGCAGGTCGAGCGTGAGGGTGCCGGCGGCGACCGCGCTCTCCAGCGCCCCGGCGCCGTAGGCGAGTCCGGTGCGCCAGGCGGCGGCGGTGGCGGAGACCTCGCCGCTCAGCCGCTGCTCGACGACCCGGCGGAGCACGGGCGCGTCCTTGGCGAGGCGCTGCTGGAAGACGGGGCGTACGTCCTTGGTGGGCGCGGCCCAGGCGAGGAAGGCCTCGACGTGGGAGCGGGGCGAGAAGACCCCGTATCCGAGACCGAGGGTGTGGGTGTCGGCGAGCGCGACGAAGGCTTCGGCGAGCCGGAGCGTGCCGGAGCCGGGCTCGCCCGCGAGGTCGTCGATCGTCCGCAGCAGCGCGGGGGTCAGGGCCCCGTGCACGACGGTGCGGAAGCGGTCGAGTCGCGGATCGCGGGCGGCGGCGGGTCCGCCGGACTGCGCGCCGTCCCGGCCGCCGGGCTCGATCCGCTCGACGGCGCCGTGCTCGCGCAGCGGCAGGTAGGGCGGCTGGACGGCCTCGAGGCGGCCGAACTCGCGGGCCTGGTCGAGGTAGGTCTCCTCGGTGAGGGCCCGGGGCGGGTCGAGCGGGCCGGCGTCCAGGGCCCGGGCGACGCCCTCCCAGTCGGGGCCGCCGCCCGGGGCGCCGGTGGCGGCGCGGGCGAGGATGTCGACGTGCGGCCCGTGGAGCCACCCGCGGCGCAGCTGGACGGCGGGAGCGCCCGCCTCGTTCAGCGCGCGGGCGACCGGTACGACGTACCGGGCGAGCCAGGCCGGTGTGACCGGCATCCGTGTGTGCAGCCGCACTCCCGTCAGGCCGTCGGAATCCGGCTTCACGGCAGTGCGCTCCAGCGCATCAACCCCCATGCTTTCGCACCTTCCGAGAATTCGAGAACAACGTCCTGGACTTTCTTTGACTTCCGGCCGCAATCATGTGCCGGGGAATTGCGGGGCGATAGGGGAAAGGGGGGCCGGCTGACATGTGTCACCCTTTCCGTGACGCTCGGGCCACGGCTTCGTTCGAGACAGGTCCGAGTCGGACTGGCTGAAAATAGACAACGCGGTCGGATCATCGCCGAGCGCCGTTGTAAGGTCCGCGCCATGACTACGGAAACCACCGACGCCGAGTGCCTGGCACTCACGCGTAATCTGCGCCGTCGCGGCGCGATCGTCCTCGCCGTCTTCGCCCTCGTATGGGCCTTCGCGGGCGGTTCGGGAATAGCGGCGGTGCCCGTGTCCGTCGCGGTCGGCGTCGTCGCCGCCGTCGTGACCGCCGGCGCGGTGGTGCTCGCCTTCCGGGGCACCGCGGGTCCGGTGACCCGCCTGGTCCGGCTGCCGGAGAAGTGGAACCGCGGGGTCGGCCTGGTCAACATGGCCGAGCTGGTGGCGATCTTCGCGGTGATCGCGGCGTCGAACGCCTCGGGCCACCCCGAGTTCATCCCGGTCGGGATCTGCCTGGTCGTGGGCCTGCACTTCTTCCCGCTCGCCCGCCTCTTCGACCAGGGGCAGTACAAGTGGACCGCGATCCTCCTGACGGCGGTCGCGCTGGTGGGGCTCGTCGTCCTGGCGGCCGGCACCACGGCGGAGACGATCCGCACGGTGGTGGGCCTGGGCGCGGCGATCGTGCTCTGGGCCTCGTCCTTCCACGTGGCCCTGCGCGGCTGACGCGGCCCCGCCCGCCCTGAGGGCCGACGGCCCGCACTCCCCGGAGACACCGCAACGCACGCGAGGATGCGCCACCCGGCCGGAGCCGGGCGGTCGCATCCTTCGTGCGTCGTGCGTTCAGCCTCGGTTACTCGGTCAGCAGGCCGAGCAGGTGGAGGAGGACGACGACGAGGTGCCGATCGAGCCGCTGGAGGCACCCATCTCCGGGAGGGCCACGCCCTGGGCGACCTCGAGGGTCTCCAGCTCCGCGACGTCGAAGTTGTCGAAGGCCGCGTCGTCGCCGTTCTTGATGTCGTCGATGCTCATGGTGTGTTTCCTTTCAGCGTTTCGGTTGGGGGATGTTCAGCAGGCGGAGCAGGTGGAGGAGCTGGAGGACGAGGTGCCGATCGAGCCGCTGGAGGCGCCCATCTCCGGGAGGGCCACGCCCTGGGCGACCTCGAGGGTCTCCAGCTCGTCGACGTCGAAGTTCTCGAACGCCTTGTCCGCGTCCTGGCCCTGCTTGATGTCGTCGATGCTCATTCTGAATTCCTTTCCGAATTCTTCTCGGCAACCGTTCGGCTGCAACACCAATAATGCTGACCGACCCTCCCCCGCACCAGCCTTTCCGAGCTCCGCCTGACGTTTATCACGCCCGGAATAACCGGCGTCATGCCGGAAGGGCTCAGGAGTTCTCGGGAAGGGACCACTCGGGGCTGTTGAGCATCCGCCACCCTTCACCCGGCTCACCTGCGACGGAGTCGTCCGGGCGCCGGCTGCCGAGCAGGAAGTCGCCCACCGAGGACTCCTGGAGGTAGTCGAGTCCGAGCACCCGCGCGGACATGTCGGCGTCCCCGTTGCCCAGCGCGCACGGGGCGAGACCGAGGGCCGTCGCGACCAGGTACATCGTCTGGTAGAGCACGCCCGTGTGCCGGAGCGTGGTCGCGTAGGCGATGGCCCGGTACTTCCACGACATGCGCTGGAAGCGGGCCGTGACGGTGACGAGGACGTCGGGGCGCGCCTCCATCCCGGTGGCCCGGGAGGCCACGTGGAAGAGGGACTCGCGGTCGGCCTCCTCCTCGTTCCGCAGCACCAGCCGGTGGCCGACGGGGTCGTAGTAGTAGATGCCGGGTGCCAGGCCGTCGCAGCGCCGCACGGTGACGTACAGCTCGAGCTCGTACCCCTGGCCGCCGCTCGGGTAGGGGCGGGAGACGACCTCGTCGCGGTCGCTGCCGGGCTCCGGCGTGTAGTGGGCGCGCACCCGGGCGACGCGGTAGAGGAACTCGCCGAGCTGGCGGGCGGTCATCTCCTGGTCGCCGTAGCCCCGGATGGACCGCCGGGTCTCGATGGCCGTGGTGAGGGACGGGTCGTGCGCGGCGATCTCCTCCCGGGTCGGCCGGTGGAGGGGTACGGACGGGCCCTCGGGGACGGGGCGCACGGCGGGCCGGGGCTCGATGGCGCCCCGGTGGGGGTAGACGGCGCCGAACACGTCGTCGTACCGGCCGGAGCGGATGCGCGAGTGGAAGAGGAGGTCGTGGAAGTCCCACTGGCGCAGGACGGGCTCGCCGTCGGAGGCGAAGGCCCCTTCCTCGTCGGCGAGTTCGGCGAATCCGGCGCCGACGAGGTGGCCGAGGACGTCGGCGGTGCCGGCCTCGTCGAGACCGGCGTCCGCGCCGAGCCGGGCGGGGGTGCCGGGTGCGCCGAGCGCGGCGGCCAGGGTCCGGGCGGCGGGGTCGGTGAGCACCGCGCGGAACGTGACCAGCGGCGACTCCAGGACGAGGGCGCCCTCCCGGCTCCGGCAGAAGGCGAAGCGGGAGAGTCGTACGGTCGCGTCGGCGGGGACGAGGACCGGCGCGTACGCCGCGTCGCGCGCCACCGGTTCCAGCCGGAGCAGCTCACGGCTCCCGCCCCGGGCGAGGACGGCGTGGGCGACCAGGTGCCGGGCGCGGTCGAGGACCTGCTCGAACCGGACGCGTTCGGCGGGGCGAAGGCCCTCGTACAACTCCGCGGCGGGCAGCGGCCCTTCGGCGAGCCGTTCCAGGGCGATCCGGACGCCGTCCCGGACGGGGCGCAGCGCGAGCGAGGTGGCGGGCCCGGCGAGGGTGGCGACGTCGCCGTCCCCCGGGGCGAAGAGGACGCGCACGCCTCCGGTGAACGCCGGTACGGCGAGGGCGGGTTCGAGGGGGCGGGGGCCGGTGTCCGAGGGTGTCTGCGTGGTCTGCACGGTGCCTCCGTGGGCGCGAGGATGACGGTCCGGCGCCGGGGCCGTGCGGCCCCGGAGGCCGGCGGACGGGAAGGCGCCGTACGCAGGGCAGACGCCGGGCACCACTCTCGCGCGGGGAGCGCGCGCCCGATCCGCGGCCGCCGGAACCGGTGACATTTCCCGGCGGGCGCGTGACGGACCGCATTTCGCGCCGTGACTCCCGTCATCGCGGAGTGCCGGATTCCCTTACCGACCGGCGGAAATGACCGAGGTCATCGATCGCGTGACACATGCAAGAGCCGGGGCGAACGCGCTCGGAGTTCCGGCGTTCCGCGCCCATGCTCGGAGAACGAATTCACCACCGTTCCCTGAAAAACGTCACGTTAGGAATCCGCTGTGTTCTCTCGCCGCAACGCGATACGACTCGGACTCACGGCCGGTGCCGTCGGCGCTGTCGGCGCGGCCGGCGGGGTGTTCCAGAGCCTCACCTCCGGTACGCAGGCGGTGGCCGCGGAGCCGCCCGCCGGCCCGCCCGCGGTCACCCCGTTCACCGTGCCGCTGCCCCGGCCCCGGGTCCTCGCCCCGTACCGGCGGACCCGGTCGGCCGACTACTACGCGGTCACGATGCGCAGGGCGCGGGTCGAGATCCTGCCCGGGCTGCGGACCGAGGTCCTGACGTACAACGGCACCTTCCCCGGCCCCACCATCCGGGCCCGCAGCGGGCGCACGGCCGTCGTGAAGCAGATCAACGCGCTCTCCGCGCCGACCTCGGTCCATCTGCACGGCGGGAACAACCCGCAGGACCAGGACGGCGGGATGATGGACCTGATCCAGCCGGGCCGGTCGAAGACCTACGTGTACGCCAACCGCCAGGTGGGCGCCACGCTGTGGACCCACGACCACGCCCACCACATGGAGTCCGAGCACGTCTACCGGGGCCTTTCCGGGCTCTACCTCCTCGGCGACGAGGCCGAGGACGCGCTCGGACTGCCCTCCGGGCCGTACGAGGTGCCGCTGATCCTCCGGGACGCGCACTTCGACGCGGCCGGGCAGATGGTCTACACGATGGACGACGTGCTCAACCGCACGACCATCCTGGTCAACGGGGCCCCCTGGCCGTACATGAAGGTCAAGGCCCGCAAGTACCGCTTCCGGATGGTCAACTCCTGCAACCTGCGCATCTTCGTGATGGCGCTCTCCGACGGCAGCCCGATCATCCACGTCGGCTCGGACGGCGGGCTGCTGCCGGCGCCCGCGCCCTCGCCGGTGGTCGTCCTCTCCCCCGGCGAGCGCGCCGACTTCGTCATCGACTTCTCGCGGTACGCGCCCGGCACCCAGGTCACCCTGGCGAACATGCTGGGCCCCGGGCCGACCGAGCTCGTCGGGCAGATCATGCGCTTCGACGTCGAGGAGAAGGTCACCGACACCAGCCGGGTCCCGGACGTCCTGACCACCCTCCCGCCGCTGCCCGCCCCGACCGTGGAGCGGAGCTTCGAACTGCGGATGGACGAGCCGGGCACGGGCCACCTCGCGTACATCAACGAGAAGACCTTCGACCACGACCGGATCGACACCGAGATCGCCTGGGGCTCCACCGAGGTGTGGACGGTCAAGAACACCAGCACGACCGTCCCGCACAACTTCCACACCCACCTGGTGCAGTTCCGGATCCTCGAAAGGGACGGAATGCCGGTCTATCCCGCGGAAGCGGGACTCAAGGACACCGTCCTCCTCTTCCCGGGGCAGACCGCGAAACTCCAGCTGACCTTCGACACCCACCGCGGGGTCTTTCCCTACCACTGCCACATGATCGACCACAGCGCCATGGGAATGATGGCGCAGATGCGCATCTCCTGAATTCTTCCGCACCACCGAACTCCTCGTTCCGGAAAGGAGGAACCATGTACGTACGCCGCATTCTCGACGCTCTCGGAAAGGACCCGGGGCGGGTGGTGATCCACCGCGCCGACGAGGCCGTCACCGCCGGCCGGCTCGCCGGCTCGGTGCGGGCCACCACGGCCCTGCTGCACTCCCGCGGCGTCCGCCCCGGTGACACCGTCGCCGTGCTGACCGGCCCCAACCGGCCGTTGATGCTCGGCGCCCGGTACGCCGTCCATCTCCTGGGCGCCACCTCCGTGTACGTACGGTCGATGAACCCGCGTACCGACACGGAGACCTTCTCGGTCGCCACCCAGGCCCGACTCCTGCAGGACCTCGGCGTGTCGGTGCTGCTCGTCGACGACGAGAGCGCCGAGCGCGGCGAGTGGCTCACCCGCCGCGTCCCGGCCGTGACCGCGCTGACCGTCCCCTGGGGACCGTCGGCCGGATCCGCCGAACCGCTGCCGGCGCGACTCCCCGAGCCGCGCCCGGACGACCTCGCGACCGTCGAGTTCACCAGCGGGAGCACCGGTCGGCCCAAGATGGTCGCCCAGCGGTACGACACGCGTGAGGAGCTCGTCAGCCGTCTCGCCCATGGCCTCGATCCCCGGGGACCCGCGACGCTGCTGTCCGTCACGCCGATCAGCCACACGACCGCGCCGATGGCCGACGCGGTGCTCGCGAGCGGCGGACGGGTCGTGCTGCACGACGAGTTCGACGCGGGCGACGCCCTGGACGCCTTCGAGCGGCACGGGGTCACCGACGTCTACCTCGCCGTCCCCCACCTCTACCGGCTCCTGGACCATCCGGCCGCCCCGCTCACCGACCTGTCGTCACTGCGCCGCATCACCTACAGCGGCACCCCGGCGGCGCCGGCGCGGGTGGCGCGGGCCGTCGAGCTCTTCGGCGACGTGCTCATCCAGGTGTACGGGACGACGGAGGCGGGCGGCATCAGCAGCCTCAACCCGCTGGACCACCGCGAGCCGGAGCTGCTCGGCTCGGCGGGCCGCCCCTTCCCCTGGGTGCGGGTGGAGATCCGCGGCCCCGGCGGCGGCCCCCAGGTGGAGCGGGGGGTGTCGGGCGAGATCTGGATCAGCTCGCCGACGGTCACGGCCGGCTACCTCGGCGACGAGGAACGCACCGGGACCGTCTTCCGCGACGGCTGGCTCTGCACCGGCGACCTCGGGCACTGGGACCGGTACGGCTACCTCCGGCTCGACGGCCGGGTGGGCGACGTGATCAAGCACGGCGGGCTGAAGCTGGACCCGGCGGCCATCGAGGAGGCGCTGATGCGCCATCCGCAGGTGCGCCAGGCCACGGTGTTCGGGGTGCGGGACCGCGACTGGGTGGAGCAGGTGCACGCGGCCGTCGAGCTGTACTCGGGGGCCGGGCACACCTCCTGCGACCTGCGGGGATACGTGGCCGCTGCGCTGACTCCGGAGCACACTCCGGTGCGCGTCTCGGTCTGGCCGCGGCTGCCGCTCACGCCCTCGGGCAAACCGGATCGCGCCTATCTGCGCTCCGTCTCGCCACCGGACCCCGTCGCGTCGGGCGCCCGCGCCACCGCCGCGGGCGGCACGCGCGCCGGCGGGCCGGCCCTCAGCTCCCCGCGCGGAGCCACCGCGCGGGACGACCCCGTCCGCGTGAGCGGCGCGGGTCACCAGCCCGATCACGCCTCCTCGCGAACCAGAAAGGGCGTTCCATGACCGGTTTCGGCCACTTCGCCCGGTCGCTGCGGCTACGGCGGCTCTACCGCCACAGCACGGCCGGCCTGATGATCACCCCTCTCGACCATTCGATCCACGACGGTCCCGTGGTGCCGAAGGGCACCACGCTCGACCAGCTCGCCGCCCGGATCGCGGCCGGCGGCGCCGACGCCGTCGTCGTGCACAAGGGCAGCGTCCGGCACATCAGCCCGGAGCGGTTCGCCGCGATGTCGCTGATCATCCACCTCAACGCGAGCACCAGCCAGGCGCTCGACCCCAACGCCAAGTACGTCGTCGCCGGCGTCGAGGAGGCCCTGCGCCTCGGCGCGGACGCCGTCAGCGTCCACGTCAACCTCGGCTCCGACGACGAGCGGGAGCAGATCGGCGACCTCGGCAGGATCGCCGACGCCTGCGACCGCTGGAACCTGCCGCTGCTCGCGATGGTGTACCCGCGCGGGCCGCGGATCAGCGACCCCCGGGACCCGGCGGTCGTCGCGCACGCCGTGACGATCGCCGCGGACCTGGGCGCGGACCTGGTCAAGACCGTCTTCCTCGGATCCACCGCGGAGATGCTCGACCTGACCGCGGCCTGCCCGGTGCCGGTGCTCGTCGCCGGCGGACCCGCCCTGGAGAAGGAGGAGGACGTCCTGGCGTACGTCAGGGACGCCATCGCCGGAGGGGCGGGCGGGGTGGCCATGGGCCGCAACATCTTCCAGGCCAAGGACCCGCGCGCGCTGGCGGCCAAGGTCGCCAGGATCGTGCACCACTTCCCCGAACAGCACTTCACCACGGGCCCGTTCAGCGAGTCGGGCGGCCGGGAGCGGCTTCACAGCGAACGCCTCACCCCCGACCACCTGGACGGCACACCGCTCGACGACCCGCACCACGACGACACCCACCTCGACGGCCCGTCGCTCGACGGCCCGTCTCTCGACCATCTGACAGGAGGTCCGCATCATGACGGACGCCAAACTGTGCTGGCTTGACATCCGTGAGGCCGGCGCCGCCACCGCCGCCGTCCTCGAGGAGGCCGTGCACCAGAAGATCGACGGCATCGTCGCCGCCGACCCGGCCGTCTTCGCCGGGCTGCCGCCCACCGTCCGCAAGGTCCTGCTCTTCGAGGACGGCGCCGCCACCGTGCCCGCCGACCTGGGCGACGCCGACGTCGTGATCGTCCCCGGTCCGAAGGACGGCCGCGCCGAGCTCGAAGCGGCCCACCCGGACGTGCAGTTCGGGCGGTACGTGGAGATCGTCGACGCCGACACCCTGGAGGACGCCTGCCTGGCGGCGCGCCTCGAGGCGTGGAGCGTCCTCGACTTCCGCGACCCGACGAAGATCCCGCTGGAGATCGTCATCGCGGCCGCCTCGGGCGCGCCCGGCTCCATCGTGACGACGGCCGCCGACACCGAGGAGGCCGAGATCCTGTACGGCGTCCTGGAGCACGGCTCGGACGGTGTCCTGATGCGGGGCCGCACGGTCGGCGACGCGACGGCCCTGCGGACCGCGGCGACCGCGCACGGCGGGGAGATCTCCCTCGTCGAGCTGGAGGTCACGGCCACCACGCACATCGGCATGGGCGAGCGCGCCTGCGTCGACACCACGACCCACTTCCGCAAGGACGAGGGCATCCTGGTGGGCTCGCACTCCAAGGGCATGGTGCTGTGCGTCAGCGAGACCCACCCGCTGCCGTACATGCCGACCCGTCCCTTCCGCGTCAACGCGGGTGCCCTGCACTCGTACACCGTGGGGCAGAACGGCCGCACCCACTACCTGAGCGAGCTGCACGCCGGCAGTTCCGTCCTGGCGGTCGACGTCGACGGCCGCACGCGGCCCGTCAGCGTCGGCCGGGTGAAGATCGAGACGCGTCCGCTCATCTCCATCGACGCGGTCGCGCCCAGCGGCCAGACGGTCAACCTGATCCTCCAGGACGACTGGCACGTGCGGGTCCTCGGCCCCGGCGCCTCGGTGCTCAACAGCACCGAACTCAAGCCGGGCGACCGCATCCTGGGGCACCTGCCCACGGCCGACCGCCATGTCGGCTACCCGATCAACGAGTTCTGCCTGGAGAAGTAGGAGCGCACGGAGCGCCCTGCTCCACCCTGTCGTGAAGCCCCGCCCCGGCACGCCCCGTGCCGGGGCCGGCGCGCGTCCGGCCCCCTCCGCCGCCCTCACAGCAACCCGCATTCCGCCGCGATGCGCGCGGCGTCGAACCGGTTGCGCCCGCCGAGCTTCTTGATCGCCGCGGAGGTGAGGTTCCGTACCGTCCCCGCCGCGAGGTAGAGCTCGCCCGCGATCTCCTTGACGGTCGCGCCGCCCGCGGTCAGCCGCAGGACGTCGGTCTCCCGGACGCTGAGCACCGTCTCCCCCGCCGTCGGGGTCCGCAGCAGGCCCGGGTCGACGGTGAGGCAGCCGCCCGCGACCCCCACGAGGGTGGTGATCAGCTGCGGCAGCCGGGCCGTCTTCGGTACGACTCCGAGTGCTCCGGCGGCCACCGCCCGGTCCACCACCGACGGGGTGGCCGAGCCGACCATCAACGCCACTCCGCAGTTCGGATGGTGCGAGCGCACCTCGGTGGCGGCGTGCAGCGCCTTGCCTCCCATGGTGCTCTCGCCGAGCAGGAGCACCGTGGGCCGGTGCCGCTGGACGGCCGGGAGCACCGCCTCGAAGGTCGTGGCGAGCCCCACGACGTCCAGGCCGTTGGTGCCGTTCAGGGTCTCGGCGAAGGCCTCCAGGACCAGTTGGTGGTCACCGGCCACGACGACGCGAATGGACATCTCTCTCCCCGTGGTGACTTCTGTGGCGGCGGCCCTCGCGGACCGCCGGTCTCAGCGGCTGGTCGCCCGTGCCGCGTCGGCGGCCAGGCTGTCGACGACGGAGCGGAGCCAGGTGCGGTCCCCTGCCGTCGTCGTCTCCGGTCCGGCCGCGGCGGCCGGGGTGCGCTCGATGTGCCGGGCACCCGGCGGCAGGGCGGCCGCGAGGGCGGCCGACACGGCGCGGAAGGCGTCCGCCAGTTCGCCGGAGGCGTCCGGCGCCGGCAGCACGACGACGGCGGCGTTCACCGGCGCCGCGTCGGCGGCGATCTGCGCGGGCAGCCGGCCGGCCTCCGCGGGATCGCGGACGTCGATCCGGTACGGCAGGGCGAGCAGCCCCGCGTCGCTGAGCGCCTTGCAGAGGAAGGCGGCGTTGGTGGCGGCGTCGTCGCCGCGGTCGGGATGGCCGGCGCCGACGACGGCGACGACCGCTCCGGCGGCGCTCAGCCGGGTCGCGAGCTCCCGGCCGACACCCGTGGTGGCGTCGACGACGAGGACGACGAGACCGTCGAGCCGCGGCGGGGAGGAACCGGTCTGGAGCACGTGACGTCCCTTTCGAGGAGATCGTCGAACAGGTAGCGTGATGATCTGGTGAATGGGGTGGACCGGGGCGCTCGGGCTCATGGGGCACCGGCCCCGGTTCGGAACTCCGCCCCGATCGGCCCCGGGGCGGTACGACCGTTGGGGGACACCGTGGACGAGGTCTCGTCGCTCGACCAACACACGCTGGGCGTGTACCGCGCGATCCTGTTCCACAAGGAGCACGATCCGGAGCGCCTGGCGAAACTGCTGAGCTGTACGACCGGGCAGGTGGAGGAGGCGCTCGACCTGCTGACGCGGCTCTCCCTGCTCGCGCCGTCCCGGGACAGTCCGGGCCGGATGCGCGCGGTGAACCCGTCGCTCGGTCTCAAGGTGCTGCTCCAGCGGGAGGAGCGCGAGCTCGCCTCGCGGCAGCAGCGGATCGAGCAGAATCGTGCCGCCCTCGCCGCTCTCGCGGCCGAGTACACGGCGTCGGGCCGCTCGGGCGGTCTCGACGGGGCGGAGATCCTCGACAACGTCGACGACATCCGTACCCGCCTGGAGGCGCTCGCCGAGTCCTGTACGCGCGAGTCGCTCGCCTTCCATCCCGGCAAGGCCCTCACGGAGGAGTCCGTCGAGGCCGGCCGGCCGCTCAACGAGCGGGCGATGGAGCGGGGCGTCCGCTTCCGGACCATCTATCTGGACAGCGTCGCGGGTGACCGGGTCACCCGGGCGCACGCCCAGTGGATGGCGGAGCGGAGCAGCGAGATCCGCACCTCGCCGACGCTTCCGATGCGACTGCTCATCGTGGACACGACGGCGGCGGTGGTCGCCGGGCTGCCGGGTCAGGCCCAGCCGTCCGCGCTGCTCTTCAGCAGCCAGCCGGTGGTCCTGGCCATGCGCGCCCTGTTCGAGGCCTACTGGGAGCACGCCTCCCCGCTGAACGGCCCGGGGGACGCCCTGCCCGGCGGGCTCACCCCGCAGGAGCGCAAGCTGCTCCAGCTCCTGGCGAGCGGTCTCACCGACGAGGCCGTGGCCCGTGCGCTGGGCATCGGGGTGCGGACGGAGCGGCGGATCGTGGCCGACCTGATGGAGCGGCTGGGTGCGTCGAGCCGGTTCGAGGCGGGGGTGCAGGCGACCCGCCGGGAGTGGATCTGAAGCGGGGCGGCGGCCGTGGCGGCGGTCATGGCGTTCATGGTGGTCAGTCCCGGGGGGCGATGGGCCAGACGAAGTCGTCCGGGAGGTCGATGACGCAGGGCATGCCGGGCAGCGTCGGGACGCACGGGAGGTCGGGCATCTGCGGGTGCGGCGGCGTCGGCCAGACGAAGTCGTCGCCGCGCTGGGCGACCGCGTGCGGGGCGGTGGGAGCGGCCTCGGCCGGGGAGGCGATCACCAGTCCGCCGAGGACGGCGGCGGCGACGGCGGCGAGGACACTGCTTGCGCGGCGGGTGCGACAGGACATGTGGGTCTCCGTTTCCGGGTGCGGATGCTGTACGGGTGCGGCGTACGTGCGTGTCTGGAGGTCCTTGGCGGCCGGTGGCTTTTCGGCCTCCCCGGCTGCACACCTAGAGGTAATCACCGGGGAGCCCCGGCTGTCCGCTTCCGGACAGGCCAGGAAGCTGCCTGGCAATGAGCTGCCTCACGACCTGCGGGAAAGCGGGGGGTCGGGCCGTCGGCGGACCCCCTGGTTCCGGCCAAAAGGCCAGGTGGGGGGCGCATGCCCGAGTGTTCGCGCGCCGGGCCCGGATCCGGCCACTGGCATGTGGTGGGGCAAGTTGCCGGCGGCACGGAGCTGCCGAGCGGCGGAACCCGCCCCGCCGGACGGCCGGGGGGCGAACGGACGGGGGACGAGCCGGGAACGAGCCGGGGACGAGAGGAAGACGCCCGGGGAACGTCACCGGAGACAAGTCCGGGAGTCATCACCCAAGGGGGGTCCGGGGAGCATCACCGGAGAAGAGTCCGGGAGGCATCACCGGAGGGGTCCGGTGAACGCCACCGGAGAAGAGTCCGGGGAGCGTCACCGGACGGTCGTCACCGTGCCCCGGACGGGCGGCGGCTCAGCGTTGCGCCGCCCGTCGGGGCGGGCGGGTCACGCCTTGCTGTAGTGCGCCCAGAACTCGTCCCAGGAGAGCACGCCGTCACCGTTGGTGTCGCGCTGCTTGATGAGCACCTCGGCGACCGACTCGGTGACGTGGAAGTCGCCGTGCCGGGCCATGAGGCTCTTGTACTCGGCGGCGGTGATGAATCCGTCCCCGTCGGCGTCGAACGTGTTGAATGCCGTGCGTGCCGCGTCGATGTCCGCCACTGCTTCCGCCCCTTCTCGGTGCTTTTCTGACGGGGGTCAGATTAGCTGGCCCGGGCCTGCCGGATGATGGGGGTATGAACGACGAGGTGGCACGGATCCTGGCGGCGGCGGCGCGCGGGGCGTTCCCTCCCCCGGACGGGGCGACGACGGTCGTGCCCCAGCCGGGCACCCGGGACGCCGGGGTGCTGGCCTTCACCGCCCACTCGGTGGTCTTCACCGACGCCGACCCGGAGTGGGTGCGGGCCGCGCTCGCGGCCACGTCGAGCGACCCGCTGGCCGCCAGCATGAACCCGGGCTTCCTGATGGCGCTGATGACCCGCACCGGCCGCCACATGAACACGATCGACCTGCTCACCGTCGCCGACGCGCTGCCGGGTCCTCCTCCGCTGGAGCTCCGGGAGATCGTGGACCCGGACCACCCCCGGGTCGCGCGGGCGCTGAAGTTCCGCGACGAGGTCCGGGTGTGGGCGGCGGACGGCGGTCTCGTGGTCCTGGGCCGGGGCGTGGCGGGCCGCTGGGAGGCGGCGGTCGAGGTCGACGAGGAGGTGCGCCACCGGGGCCTGGGCCGCGCCCTGGCCGCGGCGGCGCGGCACCTCACCCCGGACTCCGTCGTCTGGGCCCAGCAGTCCCCCGGCAACGCCCGCAGCGTCCGCGCCTTCCAGGCGGCGGGCTACCGCCCGGTGGCCTCGGAGGCCCTCCTGGTCGCGGGCTGACCGTCCGCCCGCCGGCGCTGCCGGACGGCGCCGGGCCCTACCGGAAGACGCCGGTGTGGCCGAGCGAGTAGCGGCCGGGCTGCGGGTACACGGCGAGGCCGTGGGGTCCGCTGCCGACGGGGATGCGGGCCAGCTGCTTCCCGGTCGCGGTGTCGATCGCGTACACCTCGGAGTCGTAGCGGCCGGAGAGCCAGAGGACCTTGCCGTCGGCGGAGACGCCTCCCATGTCGGGGGATCCGCCGTCCGGCAGCCGCCACTTCTTCGTCAGCTTGCCCTTCTCGAAGTCGAAGACGGAGATGGAGCCCTCGCCGCGGTTGGGGACGTACATCTCGCGGGAGTCCCGGCTGATGTAGAGCCCGTGGGCGCCCTTGCCGGTGGGCATCAGGCTCGGGGTGGTGAACTTCTCGCCGTCGAGGACCCACATGCCGTGGGCCATCATGTCGGCGACGTAGAAGGTCTTGCCGTCGGGGGAGAGTTTCACGTCCTGCGGCATGGCGCCCTCGAAGGGCAGTTTCTGCTGGCCGATCACCTCCATCTTCTCGGTGTCGACCTTGAGCAGCTCGCCGGAGAACTCGCAGGAGACGACGAAGTAGCGTCCGTCGGCGGAGAAGTCGGCGTGGTTGACGCCGTAGCAGCTGACCGGGACGGTCTTCCTGCGTTCCATGGTGTGCGGGTCGCGGAAGACGAGTTCGCGGTCGAGGGAGGCCATCACGACGGCGTACTTGCCGTTGGGCGTGAAGTAGAGGTTGTACGGGTCGTGGACCTCGACGGGCTTGCCGGCGGTGCCGGTGGCCGGGTCGATGGGGGTGAGGGTGTGACCCCGGTTGTTGTTGACCCAGAGGGTCTTCAGGTCCCAGGAGGGCACGACGTGCTGGGGCTGGTTGCCGACGGGGAGGGTCTCGACGACCTGGTAGGTGGCCGGGTCGATGACGGAGACGGTGTTGGAGTTGGTGTTGGGGACGTAGACCCGGGAGGGGAAGTCCTTGACGACCGGCGAGAGCCGGTCGGGCCGGTCGGCGGCGTAGACGTCCTTCGGGTCGAGCGGCGGGGGCATCCCGGGGAGGCCGGCGGGGGCCGCGGCGGGCTTGGGGACGGCGGCGGCCTTCTTCACGGGGGCGGCGCCCTCCCCCGGGTCGCCGCTGCCGCAGCCGGCGAGCGCGGCGAGGAGGGCGGCGGCGAGGAGGGTCCTGGTCCGCCTCGTGAGGGGGCGCGGCGCGGCGGGGTGCCGGGTCGGGCGGGCCTGCGCGCGGTGTGCCGGGGCGCGGTGTCTCTGGGTGCGGTGTGCCATCAGGTCAGCAGCTCCGTGGTGGTGACCGCGCGCAGGCCGCGGCGGTCGAGGTCGGCGAGGAGGAGGGGCAGCGCGGCGGCGGTGTCCGGGTAGCCGAAGTGCAGGCTGACGACGGATCCGGCGCGGACGGATGCGGTGACGTTGCGGACGACTGCGGTGGCGCCGGGCGAGGTGAAGTCGAGGGAGTCGACGTCGTACGAGAGGACGTGCGGGTATCCGGCGCGGTGGGCGGCGCGCAGGACGGCGGGGGCGGCGTGCTGGGTCCGGGAGGGCCGGAACCAGGTGCCGATGGAGCCGGTGAGCCGGCGCAGCCGGGTGGCGCAGTCCTCGATCTCGGCGAGGGCCTCGGTCTCGGTCATGGCGTTGACGTCGATGTGGCGCTGGGTGTGGTTGCCGAGGTCGTGTCCGCCGTCGAGGACGCGGCGGGCCAGGTCGGGGTGCTGGTCGAGCCAGCTGCCGACGGCGAGGACGGTGACGCGGGCGCCGGCCTTCTCGGCCTGGCCGAGGAGCGTCCGGGCGAGGGCGGGGTCGCCCTGGCCGTGGAAGGTGAGTGCGACCCCGGGCCGGTCGCGGGGGCCGTGGGTGATCTCGGCGGGCTGCCCGGGGAGGCGTCGGGGTGCGGGGGCCGCGACGGGTGCGGCGGCGGGGCGGCGGGGCGCGGGGGCGGCGGGGCGGGGGGTCGTGCCGCAGGCGGTGGTGAGGGCTCCGGCGAGGGCGGCGGCCGCTCCGGCCCGGAGGGCTCCGCGGCGGTCGATCGGGTTCACGCGACCATTTAAGGGCGGAGGTGCCCCATTTATCACGATTACGCCAATTCAGGACGTTTACGGGCCCCACAAGGGCGTCCAGCATGCGGACGACCCCGAGGAACAATCACGGAACCGCATAGTCATTCATTGTTTGCAAGGTGAGTGCCACACGTCACCAACGATTCACTATTAAAGTGTCCGCTTTAGGGCTGTTTTGCCCCACTAGGGACTTTTGGCGGTAGGGCCGGCTGTCTGCCATAGTCGGTGGCACGACCCCCATTGACCCGGGCCAGGTCGACATAGCAGCCGTGGATACACCCCCCCGTCCACGGCGCACCACACGAAAGCCCCCACGCGCCCCACCACGGCGCACGGGGGCTTCCGTGTATCCGGGGGCGGGCCTCGGGGACGGTCGGCGACCCGTGCCCCGGACCGGCCTCAGGGACGGTCGGCGACCCGCATCTCGAACCAGGTCGTCTTGCCGCGGGGCGCCAGGTCCACGCCCCACCGGTCCGAGAGCTTGTCGACCAGGAAGAGCCCCCGGCCGCTCGTGTCGAGCTCGTGGACCGGCATCAGGCAGGGCAGCCCGCGCGAGGGGTCGCGCACCTCGATCCGGATCCAGCCCCGCCGCCGCTGCAACCGCAGCGCGAAGACCCGCGCACCCGTGTGCCGGACCGCGTTCCCCACCAGCTCCGACACCAGGAGCACCGCGTGCTCGGCGATCTGCGGGCCGAGCGCCCACTGTCTCAGCACGACGTGCTGGGTGAGCCTGCGGGCCACCCACGCGGATTCGGGCCGGGACGGCAGCCGGACATCCTCATCCGCCGGATTACCGTACAACTCCACTGCTTCGGCGGCCTGTTCGTCCTCCGCGGCCGGTGACCACCGCGCTGCGGCTGCGCCAGTGCGCTGCCACGGTTGTTCCCTACCCTCCAGGCCCGCCATGCCCCCATCATGGCCGCACGGAGCCGCTCGCGGGGGCCGTTCCGGTGGAATCGGCCCCTCACGAAGGCAGGTCTGTCACCTCAGGCGAACTTCGCCTTCCCCGGGCCCTCCTCGACGAAGCTGCGCATCCCGTTCGCGCGGTCCTCGGTCGCGAACAGGCCGGCGAACCAGGTGCGCTCGATGGCCAGGCCGGTGTCGATGTCGGCCTCCAGGCCTTGGTCGATCGCCTCCTTCGCGGCCCGCAGCGCGACGGCCGGGCCCTGTGCCAGCTTGGCGGCCCAGGCGTGCGCCTGCTCGTACACCTCGGCGGCGGGGACGACCCGGTCGACCAGACCCAGCGTCAGGGCCTCGTCGGCCTTGACCATCCGGCCGGTGAAGATGAGGTCCTTGGCCTTGGAGGGGCCGACGAGCCGGGCCAGTCGCTGGGTGCCGCCGGCGCCGGGGATCAGGCCCAGCAGGATCTCCGGCTGGCCGAGCTTGGCGTTGTCGGCGGCGATCCGGTAGTCGGCGCAGAGCGCGAGCTCGCAGCCGCCCCCGAGGGCGTAGCCGGTGACGGCCGCGACGACCGGCTTGGGGATGCGCGCGACGGCGGTGAAGGAGTCCTGGAGGGCGCGCGAGCGCTTGACCATGGCCACGTGGTCCATGACCTGCATCTCCTTGATGTCCGCGCCCGCCGCGAACACCTTCTCCCCGCCGTAGATGATCACGGCGCGGACGTCGTCGCGGTCGGTCGCCTCCTGGGCGAGCTCGCGCAGCCGGTCCTGGGTGGCGACGTCCAGCGCGTTCATCGGGGGGCGGTCGAGGCGGATCGTGCCGACGCCGTCGGCGACTTCGAGGTTCACAGTCATGGGAGGAAGGTTAGTGTCCGTTAACGCCGGGGGGCCCGGTGCTGTTGCTCACAGCACCGGGCCCCTCGGACGTACGAGCGGTGGACTACTTGATCCACTCCGACCAGTCCATGTTCCAGCCGTTGAGGCCGTTCTCCGGCTGGATCTGCTTGTCCTTCGAGTTCTTCACGACGACCACGTCACCGATGATCGAGCGGTCGTAGAACCAGGCGGCCGGCATCGAGCTGTCGCCCGCGCCCCGCGCGTCCTGGAGGCCGACGCAGCCGTGGCTGACGTTGGAGGAGCCGAACGTGCCCGCCGAGGCCCAGTAGTTGCCGTGCACGAAGGTGCCCGAGGTCGACAGGCGCATGGCGTGCGGGACGTCCTTGATGTCGTACTCGCCGCCGAAGCCGACCGTGGCCCCGTTCATGCGGGTCACCTTGTACTTCTCGCTGATGACCATCTGACCGTTGTACGTGGTCGTGGACGGCGCGCCCGCGGTGATCGGGATCGTCTTGATGATCTTGCCGTCGCGCTCGATCTTCATCGTCTTGGCGCTCGCGTCGACGGTGGAGACCTGACGGCGGCCGATGGTGAAGGTGATCGTCTTCTTCTGCTTGCCGTAGACGCCCGGGCGGCCCTCGACGCCGTCCAGGTTGAGGTGCACGGTCACCTTGGTGCCCGCGGCCCAGTAGTTCTCCGGGCGGAAGTCGAGGCGGTCGTTGCCGAACCAGTGGCCCTCGATCGGCACGGACGGCTCGGACGTCACCTTGACGGCCTTCTCGACGGCCTCCGGGTCGGTGATGCCGCGGGTGAAGTTGATGGACACCGGCATGCCGACGCCGACGGTCGAACCGTCCTCCGGCGTGTACTGGCCGATGAAGGTGTTCTTCGGGACGAGGGTGGTGAAGGTGGTGTCCTTCGCCGACTCGCGGCCCTCGGCGTCCTTCGCGACCGCGTGGACCTTGTACTGCGTGGACGCAGCCAGGTGCGCGGTCGGCGACCAGCTGGCCCCGTCCGCCGCGATCCTGCCCTCGACCGCGGCGCCCTTGGAGTCGGCGACCGTGACCGTGGTCAGCTTGCCCTGCGCCGCGGTGACCTTGAGGACCCCGCTGGTGGCGACCGAGTCGGCGCCGTCCTTCGGCAGGATGGTGACGACCGCCTGGGAGGCCGCGTTCTCCTGCTTGCCGCCGCCCTGCGCCGCCGGCCCCTGGCCCCCCGTACCGCCGTTCGCCGTCTCACCGCCGCCGCAGGCGGTGAGCACCAGCAGCAGCGCTCCCGCCGCCAGGGCCTGCAGCCTGACGCCCCCGCGCCGGCCGCGCCGCCCCGTAGCTCCGACCGATGCCCCCGATATCGGCTGCCCGTTCACTGTGGTCTTCTCCCCTCGCACGGCCCGGCACCGCCCGGCCCCACCCCCGTGCGCATCCGCTCGCGCACACGGCGATAGACAATCACACCGCAGGACACGAAAGATCCTCGTGAATGTCACCGTTCCGTCCCGATCGACCTGCTAAGACAACGAAAGAGGCCGGAGGCGCCGGACGGTACGAGGGGGACGCGGGCGTCAGCTCAGCGCGGAGCCGGCCTTCCACTCCCTCCACTCCATGTTCCAGCCTCCGAGGCCGTTGTCGGGAGCCACCTTCCGGTCGCGGGAGTTGACCACTTCCACCACGTCGCCGACGAGGGTCCGCTCGAAGAACCAGCCCGCCGGGGACTCGGCGTCGCCGCCCTTGTCGTCCCGGAGCCCGATGCAGCCGTGGCTGACGTTGGCGGAGCCGAAGGTGCTCGGATCGGCCCAGTAGTTGCCGTGCAGGAAGGTGCCCGAGTCGGTGAGACGGATGGCGTGCGGCACGTCCTTGATGTCGTACTCGCCGCCGAAGCCGACCGTGGCCCCGTTCATCCGGGTCACGTCGTACAGCTCGGTGACCACCATCCTCCCGTTGTACGTGGTGGTCTTCGGCGCCCCCGCGGTGATCGGCACGGTGGCGAGGACGTCGCCGTCCCGCCTGACCTCCATGGTGTGCGCGGCGGCGTCGACCACGGACACCTGGGAGCGGCCGACGGTGAAGCCGACGGTCTTGCGCTGGATGCCGTACACGCCGGGGGCTCCCTCGACGTCCCGCAGGCCGATCTCCACGGTGACCTCGGTCCCCGGCCGCCAGTACGCGGCCGGGCGGAAGTCGAGCCGCTCCTTGCCGAACCAGTGCCCGACCACCTCCACCGGCGGCACGGACGTGATCCGGATGGCCCGCTCGACCGCCGCCCGGTTCTCGATCGGCATGTTGAACCCGAAGGAGACGATCATCCCGGTGCCGACCGTGGAACGGTTCTCCGGCTTGAAGTAGCCGATGAAGCGGCTCTCCGGCACCACGGTGGTGAAGGTGGTGTGCCGGGCCGAGCGGCGGCCGTGCGCGTCGAGCGCCACCGCGTCCACGCTGTACTTCGCGGCCAGCGCGAGCCGGGTCTCCGGCCGGGGCCGCCAGCGCAGTCCGTCGGCGGAGATCTCCCCCGCCACCCGGGTCCGCCTGCCGTCCTCCACCTGGACCACGGTCACCCGTTCGAGCCGCCCGCTGTCCACCTTCACCTCGACCGGGCCGTCGGCCGGCAGGCCCCGGCTGCCGTCCTCCGGGCTGACCCGGATGACGTCGCCGGGAGCCCGTGCCTTGCCCGGCAGGCCGATGCCGATCCCGCCTCCACCGTCCGGCGCCGTGCAGCCCACGAGGCCCGCCAACAGTCCCGCCACCGCGAGGGCGTACCCCGCCCGCTTCCATACAAAGGTCACGCTCGGCCCAACGACAGCCACCCTCCAGGGGAAACGTGCGTGCGGGTCATGTTGGGAGCCGGGCCGTCCGGGCAGAACAGGGGGAGAACCACGCGCGGGAGCGGCGGCCGGGACGCCGCCGCCCCGCGGGTGCGGGGCCCGACGAGCCGCTGGAGGCCGGGACGGTGACGAGCGCAGCCGAGCAGGAGGCGGTACCTGACCATGCCCCGGAGCGGGCCGGACCGCCCGTGTGGCCGGGCGCGCCGACGCCGCTCGGCGCACGCTGCCGGACCGGCCCCGACGGGGTGACCGGCACCAACTTCGCCCTGTGGGCGGGCGGGGCGGAGGCCGTCGAACTGTGCCTCTTCGACCCGGACGGCACGGAGCTGCGGCTGCCGCTGACGGAGCTGACGCACGAGATCTGGCACGGGTTCGTGCCCGGGGTCGGGGCCGGACAGCGGTACGGCTACCGGGTGCACGGCCGCTGGGACCCCTGGACGGGCGCCCGCTGGAACCCGGCGAAGCTCCTCCTCGACCCGTACGCGCGGGCCGTCGACGGCGACTTCACGCTGCCGCCCGAGGTGTACGGACACGTCCGCGACTGGCCGCAGCAGCACGTGGCCGACACCGTCCGCGACGAACGGGACTCGGCGCCGCACGTCCCCAAGGGCGTCGTCGTCCTGGACGACGACGACTGGTCCGACGACCGCAGACCCAAGACGCCCTGGCAGGACTCGGTCATCTACGAGCTGCACGTGAAGGGCTTCACCCGGCTCCACCCGGGCATCCCCGAGCACCTGCGCGGCACGTACGCGGGTCTGGCGCACCCGGCGGCGATCGACCACCTCGTCCGGCTCGGGGTGACGGCGGTGGAACTGCTCCCGGTGCACCAGTTCGCGCACGAGGACCACCTCCTCCGGCGCGGCCTGCGCAACCACTGGGGCTACAACTCCATCGGCTACTTCGCCCCGCACGCCGGCTACTCCTCCTCGGGGACGACCGGCCAGCAGGTCGGCGAGTTCAAGCGGATGGTGCGGGCACTGCACGCGGCCGGGATCGAGGTCATCCTCGACGTCGTCTACAACCACACGGCGGAGGCGGGCGAGCTCGGCCCCACGCTCTCCCTGAAGGGCGTCGACAACCGCGGCTACTACCGGCTCCAGTCCGACGCCCGCCGCTACGCCGACTACACCGGCTGCGGCAACACCCTGCACGTCGTGCAGCCGCAGGTGCTGCGGCTCATCACCGACAGCCTCCGCTACTGGGTCACGGAGATGGGCGTCGACGGCTTCCGCTTCGACCTGGCGGCGGCCCTGGCCCGCTCGATGCACGACGTCGACATGCTCTCCCCGTTCCTCGCGGTCATCGCCCAGGACCCCGTGCTCCGGCGGGTCAAACTCATCGCCGAACCCTGGGACGTGGGCAACGGCGGCTACCAGGTCGGCGCCTTCCCGCCGCTCTGGACGGAGTGGAACGACCGCTACCGGGACGCCGTCCGGGACTTCTGGCGCGGGGCGCTGCCCGACGTCCGCGACCTCGGCTACCGGCTCTCCGGCTCCAGCGACCTGTACGCCTGGGGCGGGCGCCGACCGTACGCCTCCGTCAACTTCGTCACCGCGCACGACGGCTTCACCCTGCGGGACCTCGTCACGTACGAGCGCAAGCACAACGAGGCCAACGGCGAGGGCAACCGCGACGGCACCCACGACAACCGCTCCTGGAACTGCGGGGTGGAGGGCGAGACCGACGACCCCGGCATCAACGCCCTCCGCCTCCGCCAGCAGCGCAACCTCCTCACCACCCTGCTCCTCTCCACCGGCGTCCCGATGCTCGTCGCCGGCGACGAGATGGGCCGCACCCAGGGCGGCAACAACAACGCCTACTGCCAGGACAACGCCATCGGCTGGCTCGACTGGGCCCTCCCGGACGACCCCGGCCGGGCCCAGCTGCTCGCCCTGACCCGCCGGCTGCTCGCCCTCCGCCACGACCATCCGGTCCTGCGCCGCCGCGCCTTCTTCTCGGGCCGCCCCCAGGGGACGGACGGGCTGCGCGACCTGGCCTGGTTCACCGCGGAGGGCGCCGAGATGACGGAGCCCGACTGGTACGCGCCCACGGCCACGCTCGGCCTCTACCTGTCGGGCCGCGACATACCGGGCCGGAACGAGCGCGGCGAGCAGATCACCGACGACAGCTTCCTCGCCGTCCTCCACGCGGGCCACCGCCCCCTGGAGTTCCGCCTCCCGGGCCCCCCGTGGGCGGAGACGTACGAACTGGTCGTGGACACCGGCCGCGAGGACCAGTCGGCACCACCGGGCACGGAGCACGCGGGCGGCGGGATCATCACGGTGGAGGCCAGGTCGATGGTGCTGCTGCGGGTGCGGACATGAGGAGGCGCCCGGCCGCGGCCGGGGACTCCCCCGGCCGCCCGGGGCGTGCCCCGGACGGCCGGAAAACGGGATGAGACGTGTCAGTGGTGAACCATAGAGTCGGGCCTGATGCCCGAGAAACCTGTCGCCCCAGAGCCCCCCGCCCCCGACTCCCCCGACGATCACGACGGTCCCGACGGCCCTGCCGGACCTGACGGCCGTGACGCCCCCGAGGCTCACGACCGCTCCGCGGTGCGGACGCTGCTCCGTCTCTGGCCGTACGTGCGGCCCGTGCGGGCGCGCCTGTTCACGGCCGCGTTCGTCGCGGTCGTCGCGTCCTGTCTGTCGCTCGTCATCCCGCTCGTACTGAAGTGGCTGGTCGACGGGCCGGTCGCGGACCGGGACCCGGGCGGCGTGTGGCTGGGGGCGCTCTACCTCCTGCTGCTCGGCATCGCCGAGGCGGTGCTCTTCGGGTACCGGCGGTGGCTGGTCGCCCGCCCCCTGTCCGGGGTGGAGGCCCGGATGCGCGCCGACCTGTACGGCAGGCTCCAGCGGCTCCCGATCGCCTTCCACGACCGGTGGGCCTCGGGCCAGCTCCTCTCCCGAGGCACGACCGACCTCATGCTGGTCCGGATGTTCCTGGCCTTCCCGCTGACGTTCCTGCTGGTCAACGCCGTGACGATCCTCGCGGGTTACGTCCTGCTGCTCGCCCAGGACTGGTCGCTCGGGCTCGTCCTCATCACTCCGGTCATCCCGCTCGTCATCGTCTGCTCGGTCTTCGAGGGCCGGTACGGAGCGGTCGCGCGCCGCGCCCAGGACCAGGTGGGCGATCTGACGACGGTCGTCGAGGAGAGCGTCCTCGGCATCCGCATCGTCAAGGGCTTCGGCCGCCACCGCAGCCAGGCGACGGCCTTCCGGGAGCTCTCCGGCCGGCTGCGCGGCACCGAGCTCGTCAAGGCCCGGCTGCTCGCGACGATCTGGGCGGTCATCACCTTCGTACCGGAGCTGGCCATCGGTGCGGCCCTCGTCCTCGGCACGGTCCAGGTGGCGGACGGCGACCTGTCGGCGGGCACGCTCGTCGCGTTCCTGTCGACGGCCCTGGCGCTGCGCTGGCCCGTGGAGTCGATCGGCTTCCTGCTGGCGATGAGCCAGGAGGCGGCGACCGCGACGGAACGGTACTTCGAGGTGATGGACGCCGAGGAGGAGCCGGACGCCGCCCCGGACGCCGGGGACACCCGGGCCACGGCGGCGGGCGGTCCGGGCGGTCATGGCGGGGTGCTCTTCGAGGGCGTGTCGTTCCGCTACCCGGACGCCCCGGCGGACGCCCCGGCCGTGCTGGACGGCATCGACCTGCACATCCGCCCCGGCGAGACCCTGGCCCTGGTCGGCGGCACGGGCTCCGGCAAGACCACGCTCACCGCCCTCGTACCGCGGCTGCACGAGGCCTCGGGCGGCCGCATCCTCCTGGACGGCGAGGACATCGCCCTGATGGAACGGGACCGGCTGCGGTCCCTGGTGTCGATGGCCTTCGAGGAGCCGACCCTCTTCTCCGCCAGCGTCGGGGAGAACGTCCTGATGGGCGCGGACGGAGCGGCGGGCGAGCCGGAACTGCGGCGCGCGCTCGGCGTGGCGCAGGCCGACGGCTTCGTCGAGCGGCTGCCCGAGGGCGCCGGGACCCAGGTCGGCGAGCAGGGCCTGAGCCTGTCCGGCGGACAGCGCCAGCGGCTCGCCCTCGCCAGGGCGGTCGTCGGCCGCCCCCGCTTCCTGGTCCTGGACGACCCCCTGTCCGCACTCGACGTCCACACGGAGGCGCGTGTGGAGGCGGCCCTGCGGGAGGTCCTGCGGGACACCACGGCACTCGTGGTGGCGCACCGCCCGTCGACGGTGATGCTGGCCGACCGGGTGGCGCTGCTCTCCCGGGGTCGGATCGCGGCCGTGGGAACCCATCACGAGCTGCTGCGGAGCAGCGAGGAGTACGCCTGGCTGATGTCCGGCGAAGGCGAGGGCGGACCCCGATGACGGAACAGACGGCACAGCAGGCAGAAAAGGCACAGAAGGATCAGACGGCACAGCAGGCAGAGAGGGATCTGACGGCCCAGCAGACCGTAGACCCCTTCGACCGCGACGACCTCCCGGCACCCCCCGGAGCGACGGGCGCCCTGCTCCGTTCGCTCCTCTCGGCCCACCGCGCACGGGTCGCCGTCGCCGCCCTGGTGCTCCTAGTCAAGGAGGGTGCGATCCAGGCCGGCCCCCTCCTCGTCGCGTACGCCATCGACGAGGGCGTCCCCGCCTTCCGCGCGGGCGACCACGGCCCCGTCCTCGCGGTGGCCCTCGGCTACCTCCTCTGTGCGGCCCTCTCGGGCCTCCTCCAGTACGTCTTCGTCCGCGGCGCGGCCCGTATCAACCAGGACGTCCTCCTCGACCTGCGCGGCCGCATCTTCCGCCACGCGCAGATCCTGAGCGTCGACTTCCACGAGCGGTACACCTCGGGCCGGCTCATCTCCCGCTCCACCACCGACGTCGAGTCCCTCCGGGAGCTCCTCTCGGAGGGACTGCAGGAACTGATCGGCGTCGTCCTCTCGTTCGTCTCGATCTCGGTGATCCTCCTCTGGCTCGACCTGGGCATCGGTGCGGTGGCGGTGGCGTCCTTCGTCCCCCTCGCCCTCCTGGTGCGCGTCTACCGGCGGCGGGCCGGGGCGGTGTACGCCGAGCGCTCCACGGCCATCGCGGGCGTGATCGTGAAGTTCGCGGAGACGATGAACGGCATCCGTCCGGTACGGGCGTTCCGCCGCGAGCGGGTCAACGACGCCGAGTTCGCGACGCTCAACCACCGGCACGAGCGGAGCAACGGCGACGCGCTCCTCGAGATGGCCCGGTACGTCGTGGGCTCGCGGCTCGTCGCCAACACGGCGGTCGCCGGCATGTGTCTCTGGGGCGCCTACCGGGTGGCCTCGGGCTCGCTCGAACTGGGCGTGCTCGCCGCGGCGGTGCTGTACATGCGGCGCCTGTACGACCCGATCGACCGGCTCGCCATGTTCCTCAACTCGTACGAGTCGGCGGCCGCGTCCCTCACCAAGATCGCGGGTCTGCTGGCCCAGGAGCCCGGGGTCCCGGAGACGACGGCCCCCGCCGCCCTGCCCGCCCGCACGGGCGCCCCGGGGCGCGAGGTGGTCTTCGACAAGGTCCGCTTCGCCTACCGCACGGGCGGCGAGGTCCTGCCCACCTTCGACCTGACCGTCCCCGCCGGCCAGACGGTGGCGGTGGTGGGGGCGACGGGCGCGGGCAAGTCCACCCTGGCGAAGCTCCTCGCCCGCTTCTACGACCCCACGGACGGCGCGGTGCGCCTGGACGGCGTCGACCTCCGCGACCTGACCACGCCGGATCTGCGCCGGGGCATCGTCATGGTCACCCAGGAGGCGTTCCTCTTCTCGGGGACGGTCGCCGAGAACATCGCGATCGGGCGCCCGGACGCGAGCCGCGAGGAGATCGAGGACGCGGCCCGCGCGATCGGGGCGCACGACTTCATCAAGAGTCTGCCCGACGGCTACGACACGGACGTACGGAAACGGGGCGGCCGCATCTCGGCGGGCCAGCGCCAGCTGGTCGCCTTCGCGCGGGCACTGCTCGCGGACCCGGCCGTCCTCATCCTGGACGAGGCCACCAGTTCGCTGGACGTCCCGGGCGAGCGGGCGGTGCAGCGGGCGATGGACACGGTCCTGGCGGGCCGTACGGCGGTGGTCATCGCCCATCGCCTGTCGACGGTCGAGGTCGCGGACCGGGTCCTGGTGATGGAGGCGGGCCGGATCGTGGAGGACGGGGCGCCGTCGGACCTGGTCACCGACGAGGGCCACTACGCCGGTCTGCACCAGGCCTGGCGGGAGAGTCTGGTGGGCTGAGCCTGACACCCGTGGGGGTGCCGCGGGGGCCGTTCCGGGGGCCGCATTCGGGACTGCATGATTTACGGCGCTCTGGCGCAGTGCCGCTGGACGCTCTTGTCGCGCCACAAATCACGCTTTACGTCCCGAACGCGACCCCCTCCACGTCCCCCGCTCCCGTTCAGGGGCGTGCCTTCCGCAGCAGCACGAGCGACAGCACCGCCGACGCCGCCATCAGGACCGACGCCCCCACGGCCACCGCCCCCATCGCCTCCACGAACGCGGTGCGGGCCGCTTCGATCACCTCGGGTCCGGTCGTCAGCGCGCCGCCCAGGGTCTCGCGGGCCGCGGCCGGCGCGTCCGCGGGCATCGCGCCGGTGTAGACCGCCGCTCCCAGGGCGCCCAGGAGCGCCATGCCGAGCGCTCCCCCGAGTTCGGCTCCCGATTCGAGCACGGCGGCGGCCGAGCCGGCCCGTTCGGGCGGTGCGGCGCCGAGGGTCAGTTCGTTGGCGAGGGTCATCGCGGAGACCAGGCCGCCGGCGTAGAGGGCGCCGGCCGCGATGACGACCCACAGGGGCGTGCCGCGGTCGACGCCGGCCAGCCAGGCGAAGCCGGCGGCGGCCGCGAGGAACCCGCCGGCCATCACGTACGCCCGGTCGGTCTTCCGGGCCAGTGCCGCGGCCGTGGGCGCGGCGGCGAGCACGCCCGCGGTGGGCACGAGGCTCCAGAGCGCCGCCTCGAACGGGCTCTGGCCCAGGACGGACTGCAGGTACTGGGTGAGGAAGACGGCGAAGCCGACCGTCGCCGCCATCGCGAGGAGGTTGGCGAGGACGGAGCCGCCGTAGGCCCGGTTCCGCAGCAGGGCGAGGTCGACCATGGGGTGGGCGAGCCGCGCCTGGCGGCGGACGAACAGCAGCCCGACGAGCAGTCCCGCGCACACGGCGCCCGCCGGAAGGGGCGCCCAGCCGTCCTCGGCCAGTTCCTTGATGCCGTGGATGAGCGGCAGCAGCGCGCCGAGCGAGAGGGCCGCGCTGAGGACGTCGAAGCGTCCGGCGAAGGCCCCCTTGGACTCGGGCAGCAGGAGCGGCCCCAGGACGAGGAGCAGGGCCATGGCCGGCAGGTTGACGAGGAAGACGGAGCCCCACCAGAAGTGCTCGACGAGCGCGCCGCTGACGACGGGCCCGAGGGCGATGCCGCTCGCCATGACCGTGGTCCAGAGGGTGATGGCCTTGGCGCGCTGGGCCGGGTCGGTGAAGAGCACCCGGATCAGGGCGAGCGTGGCGGGCATGAGGCAGGCGCCGCCGATGCCGAGCAGTGCCCGGGCGCCGATCAGGGCGCCGGGGGTGTGCGCGTAGGCCGCGGCGACCGAGGCGAGCCCGAACAGCGCCGTGCCGCCGAGCAGGACCTTGCGGCGCCCGACGCGGTCGCCGAGCGCGCCCATGGTGATGAGGAGCCCGGCGAGGACGAAGCCGTAGATGTCGAGGATCCAGAGCTGTTGGGTGGCTCCCGGCCGCAGGTCGGCGCTGATGGAGGGGAGGGCGAAGTAGAGCACGGACACGTCCATGGAGACGAGGAGCAGCGGCAGCATGAGGACGCCGAGGGCCGTCCATGCGCGGCGGCCGGCGCGGGCGGGGCCGGGTCCCGCGGCGGGCTCGGGGGGTGCGGTGAGTGTCATGGGGAGGAGGGAAGCAGCGGTGTGCGTACGGTGCCACTGCCGTCCTAGTGCACCTGGACTCCGGCTGGGAAGTGGGCAGTTCAGGGCTGCGTACGCCCCTCAGGGTGCACTAGTACACTCCCGCCGTGACGACGCAGCCGCCCTACCTCGTGATCGCCGCCGAGCTCCGTCGCCGGGTGCGGGTGGGCGAGTTGGGTCCGGGGGACAGGCTTCCGTCGACGCGGGCGATCACCCGCGAGTGGGGCGTGGCCATGGCGACGGCCACGAAGGCGCTGGCGGTGCTGCGCCAGGAGGGCCTGGTCCGGCCGGAGCCGGGGGTGGGCACGGTGGTCGTGTCCCCGGCGAAGGACGGCCGGGGCGGGGGTGGGGCGGCGGCTCCCCTCACCCGCGAGGAGATCGTCGCCGCGGCTCTCGGACTCGCCGACGCGGAAGGGCTGCACGCCCTGACCATGCGCAGGGTGGCGACGAGGCTCGGCGTCTCCACCATGGCCCTGTACCGCCACGTCCCGGGCAAGCCGGAGCTGATCCGCCTGATGACGGACGAGGCGTGCGGCGAGGTGCCGCTGGGTCCGGTGCCGGCGCACTGGCGGACGGGTCTGGAGCAGGCCGCGCGCTGGCTGCGTGACGTGTACGCCCGGCACCCGTGGCTGGCGCACGCGATGGCCTCGTACACGCGGCCCGTGGCGACGCCGAACGCGATGGCGTACACGGAGTGGGTGCTGCGGGCCATGAGGGGCACTCCGCTCACCCGGACGCAGAAGCTCCACACGCATCTGACGCTCTTCGCGTACGTCCAGGGGCTGTCGATGGCGGACGATCTGGAGGAGCAGGCCCGACAGGATTCGGGCATCTCCGACGGAGAGTGGATGGAACAGAACGAGCCACGATTCGACGCGATCCAATCGGCGGGCTCGTACCCGGAGTTGGCCTCGGTGACAAGCGAGGGCGGGTTCGGTCTCGATCTGCGGACGCTCTTCGAATTCGGGCTCGGGCGAACATTGGACGGCATCGCGTCCTTGATCGATGAAACGTCCGCTTAACGAACACGGCCTTACGGGCAGCGAACGATTTCCGGCCAACTTGCCGACGCGCTCCTGACAGGTCCTCGTCATTCCTGTCACTCTCTCCCCGGCTCTTCGCACCAGAGTTCGCTGCTTCACCCGAACGTGCTCCACAGCTCTGCTTGCTCCGCCCGGATGGGCCGACCCAGTCCGCCGGTACCCCCCTCGCAAGAAGGAGTCTGCGTGAGATCCACGCCCAGCCGTCGCGCCACCGCGACCGGCGCTCTGATCGCTGCCGCCGCCATGCTCGCCGTGAGCGTCCAGACGGGCGCCGCCACCGCGGCGGACGCCCCCTGGAGCATCGCCCCGAAGGCCCAGCAGGGCACCTCGGCGAACCCCGGCAAGCTGCCGGCCGACCTCACCCCCGCCGAGCGCACCGCGCTCATCAAGGCGGCCGACGCCGGCAAGGCCGCCACGGCCAAGGAACTCGGCCTCGGCGCCCAGGAGAAGCTGGTCGTCCGTGACGTCGTGCAGGACCGCGACGGCACGACCCACACGCGCTACGAGCGCACCTACGCCGGGCTGCCCGTCCTGGGCGGCGACCTGATCGTCGCCGAGACGAAGGCCGGCGCGACCACCGGTGTCACCAAGTCGACCCGCGCGGAGCTCAAGAACATCGCCACCTCCGCCACCGTGGCCCCGGCCGCGGCCGAGAAGCAGGCCGTCGGCCTCGCCCAGGCGGACGGCTCGGACAAGGCCAAGGCCGACCGCGCCCCGCGCAAGGTCGTCTGGGCCGCCAACGGCAGCCCCGTCCTCGCGTACGAGACCGTCGTCGGCGGCCTCCAGCACGACGGCACCCCGAACGAGCTGCACGTCGTGACGGACGCGAAGACCGGCGCGAAGCTCTTCGAGTGGCAGGCCATCGAGACCGGCACCGGCAACACGCAGTACAGCGGCCAGGTGACCCTCGGCACCGCGCCCTCGTACACGCTGACCGACACCGGCCGCGGCAACCACAAGACGTACAACCTCAACGGCGGTACGTCCGGCACCGGCACGCTCTTCAGCAACACCACCGACGTGTGGGGCAACGGCACGCCGCAGAACAAGGAGACGGCGGGTGCCGACGCGCACTACGGCGCCGCGCTCACCTGGGACTACTACAAGAACGTGCACGGCCGCACCGGCATCAAGGGTGACGGCGTCGGCGCGTACTCCCGGGTCCACTACGGCAACGCGTACGTCAACGCCTTCTGGTCGGACTCCTGCTTCTGCATGACGTACGGCGACGGCGCGGGCAACACCAAGCCCCTGACCTCCATCGACGTCGCGGCGCACGAGATGACGCACGGCGTCACCTCGAACACGGCCGGCCTGGTCTACAGCGGCGAGTCCGGCGGCCTCAACG
Source organism: Streptomyces sp. CB02009 (assembly GCF_001905825.1). GTDB lineage: Bacteria > Actinomycetota > Actinomycetes > Streptomycetales > Streptomycetaceae > Streptomyces. Next base: position 370,009 of record NZ_LIVV01000006.1, on the reverse strand, counting down.
AGGCCACCTCCGACATCTTCGCGGCGGCCGTCGAGTTCTACGCGAACAACGCCAACGACCCGGGCGACTACCTGGTCGGCGAGAAGATCGACATCCGCGGCAACGGCACCCCGCTGCGCTACATGGACAAGCCGAGCAAGGACGGCTCGTCCAAGGACGCGTGGTACTCGGGCCTCGGCGGCATCGACGTCCACTACTCCTCGGGCCCTGCGAACCACTGGTACTACCTGCTCTCCGAGGGCAGCGGCGCCAAGACCGTCAACGGCGTGAACTACGACTCGCCGACCTCCGACGGCCTGCCCGTCACCGGCATCGGCCGTGACAAGGCCTCGCTGATCTGGTTCAAGGCGCTCACCACCAAGTTCGGCTCGAACACCAACTACGCCGGGGCCCGCACGGGCACCGTCGCGGTCGCCACCGAGCTGTACGGCGCCAACAGCCCCGAGACGCTCGCCGTCCAGCACGCCTGGGCCGCCATCGCCGTCGGCACCCGCCCCGGTGGCGGCGAGCCGCAGCCGGGCAAGGTCTTCGAGAACACCGCCGACGTGTCCATCCCGGACAACGGCGCCGCGGTGACCTCGACGGTCAACGTCACGGGCATCACGGGCAACGCGCCCTCCGCCCTCAAGGTGGACGTGAACATCGTCCACACCTACCGCGGCGACCTCGTCGTCGACCTCGTCGCCCCGGACGGCTCGGCCTACAGCCTGTCCAACCGGTCCGGCGGCAGCGCCGACAACATCGTCCAGACCTTCACCGTGAACGCCTCCTCCGAGGTCGCCAACGGCGCCTGGAAGCTCCGCGTCCAGGACAAGGCCTCGATCGACACCGGCTACATCAACAGCTTCAAGCTCACCTTCCCGTAGGCCCCGCGAGGGCAGACGCGTGAGTGAGTGAACCCGAGTCACAAGTGCCGGACGCCCGGAGGGATCCTTCCCTCCGGGCGTCCGTGCGTCCCGGCGCCCGCGAGGGCCCTCCGTACCCTGGGACCCATGATCAAGGTGCTGCTGGCCGACGACGAGACGATGATCAGGGCCGGGGTGCGGGCCATCCTCGCCACCGATCCCGGGATCGAGGTGGTCGCCGAGGCCGGCGACGGCCACGAGGCCGTCGAGCTCGCCCGCGAGCACCGCCCCGACGTCGTCCTCCTCGACATCCGGATGCCCCGGCTCGACGGACTCGGCGCGGCCGAGGAGCTGCGCGGAGCCGTCCCGGGCGCGGCCGTCGTCATGCTCACCACCTTCTCCGAGGACGCGTACATCGCCCGCGCCCTCGGGAGCGGCGTCAGCGGCTTCCTGCTCAAGTCCGGGGACCCGCGCGAACTGATCGCCGGGGTCAGGGCCGTCGCCGGCGGCGGCGCCGCGCTCTCCCCCACCGTCGCCCGCCGGGTCATCGACACCCTCGGCGGCGAGCGCCTCACCCGCGCGGCCGCGGCGCGCGCCCGCCTCGACCGGCTCACCGGCCGGGAGCGGGAGGTCGTCGCCCTGCTCGGCGCCGGACTCTCCAACCAGGAGATCGCGGACCGCATGTACGTCGTCGAGGGCACCGTCAAGGCGCACGTGAGCGCCGTCCTCGGCCGGCTCGGGCTGCGCAACCGGGTCCAGCTCGCGGTCCTCGCGTACGAGGCGGGCCTGGTGACCGGTGATGCGTGAGGCGGTCCGCGAACCGGTCCGCGAGCGCCTCTTCGACCTCCTCCTCTGGCTGCTGCTCTGCGTGCCCGTCCTGCTGAAGTCGGACCCGAACGACGGCGGCAGCTGGACCCGGGTCGCCGTCGGCGTGGTGGTCCTCGCGGGCTGCGTCGCGGTCAGCCGGAGGTGGCCGCTGGTGTCGCTGGCGGCGACGGTCGCGGCGAGCCTGCCGGCCAGCCTGGAGCTGTTCACCCCCTCGTACAGCCTGGCCCTGGTCGCCTTCGGATACCTCGCCGGGCGGCGCCAGGAGCACACCCGGGCGGCGCTCTGGCTGTTCGGCGCGGTCGCGGCCACCGGGCTGGTCCTCACCTGGGTCACCCGTACCTCGCTCGGCCAGTGGTTCACGCTGCTGCTCGCGCTCGCCCTCGCCGTCGTCGCGCCCTGGCTGATCGGCCGGTACGTGCGCCAGTACGACCGCCTCGTGCAAAGCGGCTGGCAGCTGGCGGACCGGATGGAGCGCGAGCAGGCGGCGGTCGCCGACCGGGAGCGGCTGCGGGAGCGGTCCCGGATCGCCGGCGACATGCACGACTCGCTCGGCCACGACCTGGCCCTGATCGCGATCCGCGCGGGCGCCCTGGAGGTCTCCCCGGCCCTCGGCCCCGACCAGCAGCGCGCGGTGGGCGAGCTGCGTCGCGCGGCGGCGGACGCGACGGCCCGGCTGCGGGACATCATCGGCGTCCTGCGCGAGGAGGACGACGCGGCTCCGACGAGTCCGGCCGGTGAGACGGTCGAGGAACTGGCGGCCCGCGCCCGCGCGTCGGGGCTCACGGTCACCCTCGCCGCGACACCGGTGCCCACGCTGCCGGGGATGTCGGGGCTCGCCCTGCACCGGGTCGTGCAGGAGGGCCTCACCAACGCGGCCAAGCACGCGCCCGGCGCGGCGGTCTCGATCGCCGTCGTCCCGGAGGGCGAGGAGGCCGCGACGGTACGGGTCGAGGTGGTCAGCGGTCCCGGCGTCGGCGGGCCCTCCCCCGGTTCCGGCTCCGGCGGCACCGGTCTCGTCGGTCTCGGCGAGCGCGTCCGCCTCGCCGGCGGGACCCTCGGCCACCGCGCCACCGAGGACGGCGGCTTCGCCCTGACCGCCGTGCTGCCCCGCAAGGCCCCCGCGCCGCTGCCGGCCGCCCCCACCTCGGCCAGGGAACTGGACCTGGCGCGCCGCGAGGTCCGCAAGGGCCTGGCGCGGGCCATCTGGATCCCGCTCGCGCTCCTCGCGGCGCTCGGCGCGCTGATGCTGGGGGTCGCCGCGTGGACGCAGGCCCAGTCGTACCTGGAGCCGGACGACTACGCGAGGATCCGGATCGGTCAGACGCCCGTGCAGCTCGACGAGACCATCGACGACTGGCCCGAGCATCCGCTGGACGCCGCGCCGCAGGTGGCCCCGCCGGAGCCGCCGGGGATGGACGAGTGCCGGTACTACCGCTCGACGATGCTGGCCGCCGTGCCGGTGTACCGGCTGTGCTTCGTCGCGGGGCACCTCGCCGACAAGGCCGAGGTGCCCTAGACGGGGACCGGTTCCGCGTTCCCCGGGACGAGGGCCGGGGCCGGGCCGCGCCGCTAGCGCAGGAGCACGCCCGCCCCCTCCCCCGTCGTCTCCTCCGGCAGCGCCACCAGGCCCAGTTCCGCCGGGTGGGCGAGCAGCGGATGGGAGGGGCGGACGCGGACCGTGCAGCCGAAGGAGCCGGTGCGGTCGAGGGCCAGGGTGCCCGCGTACGGCTGCCGGCCCTCCAGGTCCGGGCCGCCCGCCGGCTTCAGCGGGACGGCACGGGTGTCGGCGAGGGTGTCGGCGGCGTCGACCCGGCCGGTGACGGCCTGCACCTCGACGTCGTCGGGCGTGAGGGAGCCGAGGGCGACCCGGACCCGGACGACCGGTGTCGCGCCGAGCTCGGCGTCGGCGAGGTCGTCCGCGAGGCCGTCGCCGACCTCGACGTGGTCGACGGTCACCTTGGGCCAGGCCTCCCGGACCCGGGCCTTCCAGACGGCGAGGTCCCGCGACCGGTCCGGGGTGAGCGCCCGGCGGGCGGCCGCGGCGGGGACGTACAGCCGCTCGACGTACTCGCGGACCATGCGGTCGGCGAGCACCTTCGGGCCGAGGTCGGTGAGGGTGCGGCGGACCATCGCCGTCCAGCCGGCCGGGACGCCGTCGGGTCCCCGGTCGTAGAAGCGGGGGGCGACGCGGCGTTCGATCAGCTCGTAGAGGGCGGCGGCCTCCAGGTCGTCGCGGCGGTCCTCGTCCGCGGCGGCGGCCCCGTCGGCGGTGGGGATGGCCCAGCCGAAGTCCGGCTCGAACCACTCGTCCCACCAGCCGTCGAGGACGGAGAGGTTGAGGCAGCCGTTGAGCGCGGCCTTCATGCCGCTGGTGCCGCAGGCCTCCAGCGGGCGGAGCGGGTTGTTGAGCCAGACGTCGCAGCCAGGGTAGAGGCCGCGGGCCATCGCCATGCCGTAGTCGGGCAGGAAGACGATCCGGTGCCGGACCCGGGGGTCGTCGGCGAACCGGACGAGTTCCTGCACGAGCCGCTTCCCGCCGTCGTCGGCGGGGTGGGCCTTGCCCGCGACGACGAGCTGCACCGGCCGCTCGGGGTGCAGCAGCAGCGCCCGCAGCCGGTCCTTGTCGCGGAGCATGAGGGTGAGCCGCTTGTACGAGGGGACCCGGCGGGCGAAGCCGATGGTGAGGACGTCGGGGTCGAGGACGGAGTCGGTCCAGCCGAGTTCGGCGGCTGCCGCCCCGCGCTGCCGCCAGGAGGCCCGCAGCCGCTCCCGTACGTCGGTCACGAGCCGTTCGCGGAGGGTGCGGCGGAGTTCCCACAGCTCGCGGTCGGCGGGATCGGGGCCGAGCCGGCCGACCTCGGGGGCGACCCAGGTGGGGGCGTGGACGCCGTTGGTGATGGAGGTGATGGGCACCTCTTCGGCGTCGAAGCCCGGCCAGAGCCCGGCGAACATGGCCCGGCTGACGGCCCCGTGGAGGGTGGAGACGCCGTTGGCGCGCTGGGCGAGGCGCAGGCCCATGGCCGCCATGTTGAAGACGCCGGGCTCGCCGCCCAGCGGGGTCTCGTCGCCGAGCGCGAGGACCTTCCCGGTGTCGACGCCGGGGAGTTCGCCGTCGTCGCCGAGGTGGCGGGCGACCAGGCTGCGGTCGAAGCGGTCGATGCCGGCCGGGACGGGGGTGTGGGTGGTGAACACGGTCCCGGCGCGGACGGTCTCCAGGGCGCTGTCGAAGTCGAGCCCCTCTCCCTGGAGTTCGCGGATGCGTTCGAGGCCGAGGAAGCCGGCGTGGCCCTCGTTGGTGTGGAAGACCTCGGGTGCGGGGGTGCCGGTGAGCCGGGTGTACGTGCGGACGGCGCGGACGCCGCCGATGCCGAGGAGCATCTCCTGGAGGAGCCGGTGCTCGCTGCCGCCGCCGTACAGCCGGTCGGTGACGCTCCGTTCGCCGGGGGCGTTCTCCTCGACGTCGGAGTCGAGCATGAGCAGCGGGACGCGGCCGACCCGCGCGATCCAGAGGTGGGCGTGCAGGCTGCGCCCGCCGGGCAGCGCGAGGGTGATCCGGGCGGGGGCGCCGTCGGCCTCGCGGAGCAGGGTGACCGGCAGCTCGCCGGGGTCGAGGACGGGGTACTGCTCCTGCTGCCAGCCGTCCCGGCCGAGGGACTGGCGGAAGTAGCCGTGCCGGTAGAGCAGGCCGACGCCGATGAGCGGGACGCCGAGGTCGCTGGCGGACTTGAGGTGGTCGCCGGCCAGGATGCCGAGGCCGCCGGAGTACTGGGGCAGGGCGGCGGTGACGCCGAACTCGGGCGAGAAGTAGGCGACGGCGGCGGGCGCGTCGGCGGTGCGCTCGGCGGCCCGCTGGTACCAGCGGGGGGCGTGCAGATAGGTGTCGAGGTCCTCGGCGGCGGCCCGGAGCCGGGCCAGGAAGTCCTGGTCGGCGGCGAGCTCGGCGAGCCGGGGGGCTTCGAGTGCGCCGAGGATCCGGACGGGGTCGGTGCCGTCGGAGGACCCCTCGGGGGCGAGGGACTCGAAGAGGGCGCGGGTGGGTTCGTGCCAGGACCAGCGCAGGTTGTGCGCGAGGTCGGCGAGGGGTCGAAGGGTGTCGGGGAGGACGGGACGCACGGTGAATCGACGGATTGCCTTCACGCGTTCCACCTTCGCAGGCGAGTACGGAGCGGAGTGGACGCACCACGCTGTGCGTCCGTCGTTCCGCCCAGACCTTAGGGCACACCCGTGCCGCCGCGCGACGGCGCACGGGGAGCGGTGGGGGCGCGTGTCAGCGGACGGCCGGGAGGGGGACGTCGTACGGGGAGCCCTGGTTGACGGTCGCCGGGTCGAAGGCGCCGGTGGCGGCGTACCGGCCGGCGATGGCGGCGAGTTCCTCGGCGGGGATGACCTCGTGGATGTCGGTGAAGCCGTGCGGGGCGCGGGCGTGGGCGAGGTCGATGACGACCTCGGGGCCCCGGTCGCGGTTGGCCCGCTGGAGCGCGGTGGTGACGGGTCGGCGGTCCCGCTCGTAGGCGGCGAGGCCGTCCTCGGGGTCGGCGTGCCGGGCGAGGGCGTGGGCGAGGGCGCGCGCGTCGACGATCGACTGGCTGGCCCCGTTGGAGCCGATCGGGTACATGGCGTGGGCGGCGTCGCCGATGAGGGTGGTGCGGCCGTGGGTCCACCGGTCGAGCGGCTCGCGGTCGACCATCGGGTACTCGTAGGCGGAGTCGGCGGCGCGCAGGACGTCGGGGACGCTGACGCCGTCGAACTCCCAGCCCTCGTAGTACGGGAGGAACGTCTCGACGGGTACGGGCCGGTTCCAGTCGCCGAGGAGGCGCTCCTCCCCGGCGGCCGTCCCGGCCCCGCAGGTGCGCTCGGCGGGGCGGGCGAGTGCCCAGTTCACCAGGACCTCCCGGTCGGGCCCGGTGGGCCGGCCCATCGGGTAGACGACGGCCTTCTGCCGGTCGTCGCCGGCGATGAGCATGAACGAGCCCACCGCCCTCGCCGGCATCCGGGACACCCCCCGCCACACGAGCATCCCGTTCCACGGCGGCCCGCCCTCCCCGGGGTGCAGCGCCGCCCGGACCGTCGAGCGGATGCCGTCCGCCCCGACGAGCACGTCCGGTTCGAGGGAGGCGCGGCCGTGCACGGCGCCGGCCCGGTGTTCGAGCCGCAGCCTGGGCCGCCCGTCCGGGGTCGGCTCCACGCCGCTCACCCGGACCCCGGTGACCAGGGCGGCGGGGCCGAGCCTGGCCCGTACCGCGCCGGCGAGGACCTGCTGGAGGTGCCCTCGGTGGACGGAGAGCTGCGGCCAGAGGTAGCCCGCGCCGAGACCGCGCGGCTCCCGGGATATCAGCCCGCCGGAGCGGTGGTAGTAGCGCAGTTCGCGGGTGCGCAGGGCGCCCGCCTCCAGGGCGTCGAGCAAGCCGAGCGCGTCCAGTTCGCGGACGGCGTTCGGCATCAGGTTGAGCCCGGCGCCGACCGGCCGGATCGCGGGCGCCGTCTCCACGACCGTCACCCGCTCGAAGCCGGCGGCGTCCAGGGCGAGGGCGGCGGTGAGGCCGGCGACACCGCCGCCGGCGATCACGATGTGCGGGCTCGCCCCGTAGTCCGGCGCCGGACGGCGGCGGTGGACCGGGAGGAACGCGGAGGGGGTGTGGGGGGACATGACGACTGCTCCTTCGGCGCCGCTACGCGGCCGACGGCCCGACGGGGGCCCCTGCGGGACGGCGCCGCACGGTCGCGCGGCGCACCATGGTCTCGTTCTGCCTGGTCAGATCCAGGATCGAGCGCAGCAGCGCGACCGGGGCCCCGCCGCTGCCCTCCTCGTACAGCCGGGTCTCCTCGCTGTACGCCTTGCGGGCGATGCCGATGTGCCGGGCGCGGAAGGTCTTCAGGAGGCGGAGCACCCGGCCGAGCGCCTCCGCCGACGCGGTCAGCGAGGGCGGCAGCCGGTCCGCGCCCTCCCAGCTGACGGCGGCCGACAGCTTGCTCACCGCCGAGACCCCGCCCCGGTGCCGGGTGTGGAAGGCGCGCCAGGCCGGCAGCGCGTACGGCACGGACTCGGCGAGGAAGGCCTCGTAGCCGGGGTCGGAGCGGTCGCACTGCCACAGCGTCAGGTCGACCAGCCAGAGCGGCACCTGCGCGGCGGCCGGGCCGAGGTAGTCCCGGCCGTCGACCTCGACCTCCTCGAAGTAGGGGCGCAGGGTGGCCGCGAAGTACTCGGGGGAGACCTGGGCCACGGTGAGGTCGATGGAGTCGACCATCGCCCGCACATGGCGGGCCACCCGGTCGAGGGCGGTGGCGAAGCCCGGGTCGTACGGTTCGAGGCGGGCGACGCGGGCGCAGTCGTCGACCGCGGCGACGAGGCCGGGGAAGACCATCCGTACCGCGTCCTGGAGCCGGGCCTCCGTCGGGTGGCCGGTGTAGGAGCGGCGGCGGGGGCCCGGCGGGTTCCAGGTCGTGTAGTGGTGGACGGTGTCCCTCGGCACCATGTCGGTGCGGCGGCCGAGGAGTTCGAGGACGGGCAGCGCCTCGGGCACGGCGCTGAGGGGCTGCACGCCGTGGCGTTTCAGCGAGCCGAGCAGGATGCCGAGGTCCCGCATGGCGGCGAGCGCGTGGCCGACGCTCCAGTGGGCGGCGCGGTCGATGTCCGGCACGAGGGCGCGCAGCGCGACGGTGAGCGCGGCGACGTCGGCGTCGGCGTTCATCGCGGGGACGGCGGCGAGCAGGCCGTCGGCGCCGAGCGGGTCGGCGGCGCAGATGTCCTGGGTGCGGTGGCGCGGGTCGCCCAGCAGCACGGGGGCTCCTCTTGTTTCCGGGGCGCGGTTCGCCGAAGAGGCACGGCTCACTCGCCGGTGGTCGCGGACAGGGGTTTCGGGTGGGGGCGGGCGGGTCAGCGGCGGTCCGGGACCCGGTGCCCGGGGGACGGGGACGGTCCCGGGGTCCGTCTCGGCGGGTGGAGGCGGAGAGAGAGGAGGGCGGCCGCGGCGGCGAGGGCGGCGCCGGTGAGCAGCGCGGCGCGGTGCCCGGCGGTCTCGGCGGCGGCGCGGGCCGCGTCGACGGCCTCCGTCCGGCTCGCGGCGACGGCGACCAGGACGGCGAGGCCGAGGACGGAGCCGAACTGCTGGCTGGTGTTGACGAGTCCGGAGGCGAGTCCGGTCTCCTCGGCCGGTGACTCCGCGGTGGCCGCCACGTTCGTGGTGACCATGACGAGCGGCAGGGCGGCGCCCAGGAGCAGGCTCGGGGCGAGGATCGTGCGCGCGAAGCCGCCGTCGGGGGTGAGGGCCAGGGCGAGCCACAGGGTCCCCGCGCACAGCAGGACGAATCCCAGGGTCATCGTCCGGTGCAGGCCGATCCGGAAGATGAGCCGTCCGGTCTGCGGGGCGACCGCGACGACGACGAGCGACAGCGGCAGCAGGCCGAGGCCGCCGCCGAGCGGCGCGTACCCGAGGACGTTCTGGAGGTGGAGGCTGACCAGGAAGAACATCGGGAACAGGGTGGTCTGGGCGAGCGCGGCCAGCAGGTTGGAGAGCCGGAGCGCGGGCCGCCTCAGGACGGACGGCGGGACGAGGGGCGTGGCGGCCCTGGCCTCGACGGCGGTGAAGGCGAGCAGCAGCGCGAGGCCCGCTCCCGCGGCGCCGAGGGTACGGGCGGACAGCCATCCGGCGTCGGCCGCGCCGACCAGCGCGGAGGCGACGAGGCCGAGTCCGGCCGTCGCGGTGAGTGCCCCGGCGAGGTCGAAGCCGCCGTGCCGGACGGGGCCGGTGCGGCGGTCGAGGACGAGCAGGGCGGCGACGGCGAGGGCCGCCGCGAGCAGCACGTTCAGCCAGAACGTGGAGCGCCAGCCGAGCAGGTCGGTGAGGACGCCGCCGAGGACCGTGCCGAGGACGCCGCCGAGGCCGCCCATCGCGGCGAACACGCCGAGCGCCCGGTGCCGGGCGGGCCCGTCGGGGAAGAGCAGCAGGAGCAGGGCGAAGGCGGCGGCCGCGGCCAGCGCGGCGCCGACGCCCTGGGCGGCGCGGGCCGCGACGAGGGCGTCGGCGCCGGGGGCGAGGCCACCGGCGGCGGAGGCGACGGCGAGCAGGCCGAGGCCGCCGAGGAAGACCCGCCGGTGGCCGAGGAGGTCGGCGGTCCGGCCGCCGAGGAGGAGGAGCCCGCCGAAGGTGATGAGGTAGGCGTTGGCGACCCAGGAGAGGTCCGCGGAGCCGGCCGTGAGGTCCTCGCCGACGGACGGCAGCGCGACGTTGACGATCGCGGTGTCCATGATGAGGAGCAGTTGGGTGGCGGCCAGCAGGGCGAGTGCCCCGCGCCGTGGCACCGGTCCGGTCGTCACCGGGTCGTCCCGAGGCCGTAGCCGTCGAGGCAGGCCTGGGCGAGGTTCTCGCAGTCGTCGGCGGCTCCGGCCCAGGTCTGCATGGTCAGGTAGACGTGCGGGGCCCCGTGGTAGAGGCGCTCGTACTGCTCGTGGCGTCCGGCGAACTCGGAACCGAGGGCGTCCCAGGCGAGTTTGAGGAGTTTGACGCGGTCCTCCGCGGGGTGGCCGGTGGTGCCGAAGTAGCGGCGGACCAGGGGCCCGAGTTCGGGGTGGAGGAGGTCCCGGCCGCCGGTGGGCAGCTGGACGAGGGCGCCGCCGGCGAGGAGCCTGATGTCCTGGACGGCCCGCGGGTAGAGCTCGCCGGCCATGATCCGCTGGGCGAAGGAGATGTCCTGCCCGGGGCGGACGCCGCCGCGCCCGCCGTCGACCTGCTCGTACGAGGCCTCGGCGGCGAGTACGAAGGCCTTGGCCTGGGCGACCATGCCGAGGAGCCGGCCGACGGCCTGCTGGACGGGCGGGAGGGTCTCGGTGCCGTTCGAGCGGGTGATGAGGAGGGCGAGTCCGGTGAGGAACTCCAGCTTGGTCCAGAAGCGGGTCGCGGACTGGTGGACGAAGTTGAGGTAGGCGGGGGTCTGCCACCAGACGGCGCCGGTGGTGGCCGGGTCGCGGTGGGTGAGGACCCGTTCCCAGGGCACGTGGACGTCCTCGCAGACCAGCATCGCGTCGTTCTCGTCGTACCGGGAGGACAGCGGGTGGTCGAAGACGGACCGGGCGCCTTCCTCGTACGAGGTGCGGGAGATCAGCTTGAGTCCGGGGGTGTCGGGGCGTACGGCGAAGGTCACGGCGTGCGCGAGGTCGTCGGCGGCGAGCGGTTCGATGGTGCCGACGAGGATCTCGTCGGCGAAGACGGCGCCCGTGCCGACGGTCTTGGCGCCGCGGACGACGATCCCGCCGTCCCGTTCCGCCACGACCCGCAGGGTGAGGTCCTCGCCGCCGTGGCCCGGGGGCGGGTTGCCGAGGGTGAACGCGCAGTGCAGGTCGCCCTCGGTGAGCCGGCGGTGGAAGGCGAGGGCGTGCTCGGCGCCGTCGAAGGCCGCGCCGGTGAAGACGGCGGGCGCGGCGGCGAACCCGGCCGCGCCGGCGGCCATGTAGTCGGGGGTGCGGCCGAGGAAGCCGAAGCTGGCCCGGGCGGTGGTGCGGAAGGCGCGGCGGCGGGCGACGAGGTCCTCGTACGAGCGGGGCACGGCGTACGCGCGGCGCGCCCCGCCCCGGACGAGGACGGGGCGGTGGACGGGGTCGTCGGCGAGGTCGTAGAGCCCGGCGAAGGAGGCCGCGGTGGACCGGAAGGCCGGGTGGGCGGTGACGTCCTTGACCCGTTCCCCGCCGAGCCAGATCTCGCGCCCGTCGCGCAGCCCCTCCAGATACTCCTGCCCGGACCTCGTCACCGGTGTGTCGCCTCTCCTCGGGTGTCACGGCTGTGCCGGTCCCGAGCCTGTCCGGGGCGCCCCGTCCGGACAATGAGCGTCCGTCCAGGGGTCCTTAAGAACCGGCCAGGGAGTCCCGAAGATGTCAGGTCGGCGGGTCGGGGGCGGCGCGGACGCCCGGAGGAGACCGTCCGGGCGGCCGTCCGCCGGCCGTTCCGGGGGCGGTCCGCCCTGCTTCAGGCGGCCCGGTCGGCTCCGGAGCGGTACTCCCCGGGGGTCACCCCGAACCACTTGCGGAAGGCGAGGTGGAAGCCGACGGCGCTCTGGTAGCCGACGCGGGCGGGCACGGCCGACTGCGGGAGGGAGGTCTCGGTGAGGAGCCGGCCGGCCTCCTGCATGCGGCGGGCGGCGAGGTACCGGGCGGGTGACTCGCCGACCAGGTCGCGGAAGGAGGCGGTGAACGCGGAGCGGGACATGCCGACCTCCCGGGCGAGGGAGTCGATGGTCCAGGGTTCGGCGAACCGGGTGGCCATCATGACGACGGCCCGGCTGATCCCGCGGTGCCGGAGCAGGGGCAGCGAGGCGGGGTTGCCGGCGAGTTCGCGGAGCAGCGGCCGGAGCGCGAGGACCAGGGCCATCTCGAAGGCGCGCAGGGTGATGAGCCGGTCGCCGGGGCCGACGGGCCGGTCGGGGGCGGCGAGCAGCCGCAGGGTGTCGCGGAGCAGCGGCTCGCGGGCGACCTGGGGTCCGTCGAGGACGAGTGCCCAGGGCAGCGAGGTGTAGAGGCCGGTGGCGGCGCTGGCGTCGTAGTGCAGTCCGGCGCAGAGCAGCCGGCTCTCGGGGCCGCTGCCCTCGATGACGATCTCGCCTGAGGTGCCGGGCTGCCGCTCGGGCAGGACGGCCTTGAGCGGGAGGCCCTGGCGGTCGGGCCGGTCGGAGAGGCGGTGGGCGGTGCCGGTCGGGAAGACGACGAGGTCGCCGGCGTGCAGTTCGACCGGGGCCTCGGCCTCGGTGGTGATCCAGCAGTCGCCCTCGACGACGTAGTGGAGGACGGCGCAGCTGCGTTCGGCGTCGCCCTCGATGGCCCAGGGGGCGCGGACGTGCCAGCGGCTGTCGAAGACTCCGGTGAGCCGGAGGGGTTTGAGCAGTTCGCTCAGCAGGTCGTCCTGCTCTTCCAGCTCGGGCTGCTGCGCGTGACGGTCGGTTCCCACGATTGCCATGGACGATCCTTCAACTTCCGCCCCGGTTTGTTAATTGAACGGCCGAAGCCGTGGCGGCGAGCCTGGAAAGACGCCGACACCACAGCCGGGAAAGTCTATCGAAGGGGCTCAGACACCTATGTCCAGTGAGATTCCGATGCGGGTGGCGGTCGTGGGCGCGACGGGGTTCCAGGGGGGTGCGGTGGCCCGTCTGCTGACCGAGCGGCACCACCGGGTCCACACGCTGACGCGGCGGCCGTCGGCGGACCGGCCGCCGCTGCCGGGGGCCGCCTTCGTGGCCGGCGACCTGGGCCGTCCGGACGATGTGCGGCGGCTGTTCGAGGGGACGACGCACGCGTTCATGACGATGCCGCTGGTGTACGAGGGCGAGCGGGTGGAGGCGTACGCGCGGAACGTCGCGGCGGCGGCCCTGGAGGCGGGCACGGAGCGGCTGGTCTTCAACTCCAACACCCGGATCCCGCTGGGTCCGACGGACGTGGCCGCCTTCGAGACGCGGCGGCTCGCGGAGCGGGTGCTGCGGGACAGCGGGGTGCCGCTGGTGGTGATCCGGCCGCCGGTGTACCTGGACAACCTGTTCTCGCCGTGGAACGGGCCCTCCCTGGTCGACGACGGCGTGCTCGCCTATCCGCTGCCGGCGGCCGCGCGGACCGCGTGGCTGTCGCACCGGGGTCTGGCGGAGGCGGCGCTCGCGGCGCTCAGCCGGGAGGACCTGGAGGGCCGGACGTTCGACATCGGCGGGGAACGCTCGCTGACGGGCGGCGAGCTCGCGGCGGCGTTCGGCCGCGGGCTCGGCCGGGCGGTGCGGTACGAGGAGCTGGATCCGGCCGCTTTCGAACGGAGCCTCGGCCGGCTGCTGGGCCCGGAGACGGCGGCCGGTGTGGCCGGGATCTACCACTTCATGGCGAGCGGGGCCGATCCGCTCCTGATGGCGGACGACGACGGCGTGTCGACGGAGGTACTGGGCCTGGAACCGCCTCCTGTGGAGGAGTGGGTCGCCCGCCAGCCGTGGCAGGTCTGGTCTTCCGGCGAGTCCTCGCGGCACTGACCGCGGCCCGTGGAACAGTCCCCGCCCCACAAGGGCGGGGTCTTTTCTTTGTCCGGGTCCTGTGCTTGCCGCTTCGGCTACGCCCTAGTAGTTAACAAAGCGCCGGGATTGCCCACCCGAGGACGGTGGGAAGGCTTCACCGGTAGTCCCCCGAACCCGTCTCCCCGTGACCTCTGTTCATCCCTGTGGACCCGCCATCCGAGTGAACGCGGACAGGAGCGGCCATGCCCGCAACCCGTCGGCCGTCGACGGAGCTAGAAAGAGCGCACAACCACCACCCGCACCCCCGTAACCCGTCAGGTGATGCTGTGAATCCGCTCATGGGACGCATTCCCGTACTGGACGTACGCCCGCTGGTCGACTGCGGCCGGCGCCCCGCCAAGGCGGTGGCCGGAGAATCCTTCGAGGTGACGGCGACCGTCTTCCGCGAGGGCCACGACGCGGTCGCCGCCAATGTCGTGCTGCACGGCCCCTCGGGCCGCCCCGGCCCCTGGACCCCGATGCGCGAGCTGGCGCCGGGCACCGACCGGTGGGGGGCCGAGGTCACCCCGGACGCCGAGGGCCTGTGGACGTACACCGTGGAGGCGTGGAGCGACCCGGTGGCCACCTGGCGCCACACGGCGAAGATCAAGATCCCGGCCGGCATCGACTCCGAGCTGGTCCTCGCCGAGGGCGCCGAGCTGCACGAGCGGGCGGCGAAGGGCGTCCCGAAGAAGGGCGGCGCCCGGGAGGCCGTGCTCGCCGCCGCGGACGCGCTGCGCGACGCGTCCCGGCCCGCGGCGGTCCGGCTCGCGGCGGCCCTGAACCCCCGGGTCGTCGAGTCCCTCGACCGGCACCCGCTGCGCGAACTCCTGTCCTCCTCGCCCGCGTTGCCCCTCCAGGTGGAGCGGGAGCGCGCCCTGTTCGGTTCCTGGTACGAGTTCTTCCCGCGCTCCGAGGGCGTACGGAAGGTCAAGGGCCGCACGGTCCCGGGGAACTTCCGCACCGCCGCCGAGCGGCTCCCCGCGGTGGCGGCGATGGGCTTCGACGTGGTCTACCTGCCGCCGGTGCACCCCATCGGCGAGACCCACCGCAAGGGCCCCAACAACTCCCTCTCCGCGACGCCGAACGACGTCGGCGTGCCGTGGGCGATCGGTTCGCCGGAGGGCGGGCACGACGCGCTCCACCCGGACCTGGGGACCTTCGAGGACTTCGACGCGTTCGTGGCGCGGGCCAGGGAGCTGCGGCTGGAGATCGCCCTGGACTTCGCGCTCCAGTGCTCCCCGGACCACCCGTGGGTGGAGAAGCACCCGGAGTGGTTCCACCACCGTCCGGACGGCTCGATCGCGTACGCCGAGAACCCCCCGAAGAAGTACCAGGACATCTATCCGATCGCGTTCGACGTCGACATGGACGGGATCGTCCGCGAGACCGTGCGGATCCTCCGGCACTGGATGGACCACGGGGTACGGATCTTCCGCGTCGACAACCCGCACACCAAGCCGGTGGTGTTCTGGGAGCGGGTGATCGGCGAGATCAACGCCGCCGACCCGGACGTGATCTTCCTGGCGGAGGCCTTCACCCGGCCCGCGATGATGCGGACGCTCGGCGCGATCGGCTTCCAGCAGTCGTACACGTACTTCACCTGGCGGAACAGCAAGGAGGAGCTCACGGAGTACCTGACGGAGCTGTCCGGCGAGACGGCGGCGCAGATGCGGCCGAACTTCTTCGTGAACACCCCGGACATCCTGCACGCCTACCTGCAGGAGGGCGGTCGGCCGGCGTTCGAGGCGCGCGCGGTGCTCGCGGCGACGCTCTCGCCCTCGTGGGGCATGTACGCCGGGTACGAGCTGTGCGAGGGCACCCCGCTGCGGGACGGCAGCGAGGAGTACCTGGACTCGGAGAAGTACCAACTCCGTCCGCGTGACTGGGAGTCGGCGGAGCGCGCGGGGAGGACGATCACACCGCTGATCACCGCCCTGAACCGGATCAGGCGCCGCCACCCGGCCCTGCGCCGGCTGCGGAACCTCAGCTTCCATGACACGGACAACCCGCAGGTGATCGCGTACAGCAAGCGTTCGGGTTCGAACATCGTTCTGGTGGTCGTCAACCTCGACCCGCACCACACCCAGGAGGCGACGCTCTCGTTGGACATGCCGGAACTCGGCCTCGACTGGCACGAGACCGCGCCGGTGCGCGACGAGCTCACCGGCGAGACCTATCACTGGGGCAGGACCAGCTACGTGCGCCTAGAGCCGGGTGTCACACCCGCGCACGTCCTCGTCCTGCGACCGTCCCCGCAGACCGGAGGGTCACCCACCTCATGACTGTCAACGAGCCCGTCCCCGACACCTTCGAGGACACCCCCGCCAAGGACCGCGATCCCGACTGGTTCAAGCGGGCCGTCTTCTACGAGGTCCTCGTCCGGTCCTTCCAGGACAGCAACGGGGACGGCGTCGGTGATCTGAAAGGCATCACGGCCAAGCTGGACTACCTCCAGTGGCTGGGCGTGGACTGCCTCTGGCTGCCGCCCTTCTTCAAGTCCCCTCTGAGGGACGGCGGCTACGACGTCGCCGACTACACGTCGGTGCTGCCCGAGTTCGGCGACCTGGCCGACTTCGTCGAGTTCGTCGACGCGGCCCACCAGCGCGGGATGCGCGTGGTCATCGACTTCGTCATGAACCACACGAGCGACCAGCACGAGTGGTTCCAGGAGTCGCGGCGCGACCCGGAGGGGCCGTACGGCGACTACTACGTCTGGGCCGACGACGACAAGCAGTACCCGGACGCCCGGATCATCTTCGTCGACACCGAGTCCTCGAACTGGACCTTCGACCCGGTCCGCAAGCAGTACTACTGGCACCGGTTCTTCTCGCACCAGCCCGACCTCAACTACGAGAACCCGGCGGTGCAGGAGGAGATCCTGTCCGCGCTGAAGTTCTGGCTGGACCTGGGCATCGACGGCTTCCGGCTCGACGCGGTGCCGTACCTGTACCAGCAGGAGGGCACCAACTGCGAGAACCTCCCCGCGACCCACGCCTTCCTCAAGCGGGTCCGCAAGGAGATCGACGACCACTACCCGGACACGGTGCTGCTCGCCGAGGCCAACCAGTGGCCGGAGGACGTCGTCGACTACTTCGGCGACTTCCGCTCCGGCGGCGACGAGTGCCACATGGCCTTCCACTTCCCGGTCATGCCGCGGATCTTCATGGCCGTGCGGCGCGAGTCGCGCTACCCGGTCTCCGAGATCCTGGCGAAGACCCCGGAGATCCCCTCCGGCTGCCAGTGGGGCATCTTCCTGCGCAACCACGACGAGCTCACGCTCGAGATGGTCACGGACGAAGAGCGCGACTACATGTACGCCGAGTACGCCAAGGACCCGCGGATGCGGGCCAACATCGGCATCCGGCGCCGTCTCGCCCCGCTCCTCGACAACGACCGCAAGCAGATGGAGCTGTTCACCGCGCTGCTCTTCTCGCTGCCCGGCTCGCCGGTGCTCTACTACGGCGACGAGATCGGCATGGGCGACAACATCTGGCTGGGCGACCGGGACGGCGTCCGCACCCCGATGCAGTGGACCCCCGACCGGAACGCCGGCTTCTCCTCCTGCGACCCGGGGCGGCTCTACCTTCCGGCCATCATGGACCCGGTCCACGGCTACCAGGTGACCAACGTCGAGGCAGGCATGGCCTCGCCGTCCTCGCTGCTGCACTGGACGAAGCGGATGATCGAGATCCGCAAGCAGAACCGGGCCTTCGGGACGGGGACGTACACCGAACTCCCGTCGTCCAACCCGGCGGTGCTCGCCTTCCTCCG
This sequence comes from Streptomyces sp. CB02009, assembly GCF_001905825.1. Taxonomy (GTDB): domain Bacteria; phylum Actinomycetota; class Actinomycetes; order Streptomycetales; family Streptomycetaceae; genus Streptomyces. Next base: position 352,556 of record NZ_LIVV01000006.1, on the reverse strand, counting down.
CGAGGACGGTGACGATCTCGTCCTCTGCGTGAACAACTTCTCGCGGTTCGCGCAGCCGACCGAACTCGATCTCCGACGCTTCGACGGCACCCAGCCGGTGGAGCTGATCGGCGGGGTGACGTTCCCGGCCATCGGCCAGCTCCCCTACCTCCTGACCCTTGCGGGACACGGCTTCTACTGGTTCCGTCTCAAGAAGGGCTGACCGCCGGTCAGTTCGGATTCGTCCGGGGTGGGGCGGTTTCCTCCCGTCCCACTCTGGGCACTGTGACCCACACACGTTCCGCAGCACGATTCAGGTCCATACGGGCCTTCTTGCCGGGCCCATACGGATCTTCCCCCTCCGACACGTCCCGCACATCCGGACAGCCCCAGCCGCCATCCGGGACACTCTGCGCATTTGAACGCATACGACAGCCAACTGCGCGCCCCGGGGAAAGGACGCGATGCCATGCCGGAGACCGCATCCACCACCCGGGCCCCGGACGCCCTCCTTCCGTCCCTCGCCCCCCTGCTCCACGAATGGCTGCCACGGCAGCGCTGGTTCGCGGGCAAGGGCCGCCGGGTCACCGGATTCACGCTGGACGCGGCCACCGAGCTGCTGCCCCTGGACGGCGCGGGCCCCGGCCTCCTCCATCTGCTCGTACGGGTCGAACAGCCGGGCCGCCCGGCCGACACGCCCGCCGACTGCTACCAACTGCTCCTGGGCGTACGGACCCAGCTCCCGCCCCGCCTCGCCCCCGCCCTGATCGGGCGGATCCGGCAGGGACCGCTCGCCGGACGCGCCGTGTACGAAGGGCTGCGCGACCCGCGGCTCGCCGGCCTCCTCTACGAGCGACTCCGCACCCCGGGCCGGACCGGCCCGCTGCACTTCCACGCCACCACGGCGCTCCCGCCCGCACTGGCCCCCCGCATGCTGGACGCCGAGCAATCCAACTCGTCCCTGGTGTACGGAGATTCGTTCATCCTGAAGATCTTCCGCCGGGTCAGCCCCGGGGCCAACCCGGACCTGGAACTGCCCCTCGCCCTCGCCGGAGCGGGCTGCGCCCGGGTCCCGGCACCGGTCGCCTGGTTCGAGAGCGGGGCGGCCACCCTGGGCGTCCTCCAGCCGTACCTGCGGGACTCCCGCGACGGATGGCGGCTCGCGCTCGACGCGCTCGCCGACGGACGGGACTTCACCGCGGAGGCGCGGGCGCTCGGCCGGGCCACGGCCGAGGTCCACCTCGCCCTCGCGGAGGCGCTGCCGACCCGCCGGCTCGACCGGGCCGAGACCGAGCAGCTGGCCGCCGCGATGGACCGCAGGCTGCACGCGGCGGCGCAGGCCGTACCGGCGCTGCTGCCGTTCGTCCCCGGCCTGCGCGCCGTCTTCGAGGCGGCGGGCGGCGCCTCGGGCGACGGGTTCGTCCAGCGCATCCACGGCGACCTGCACCTCGGGCAGACCCTGCGGGGGTCCGACGGCGGCTGGGCCGTCATCGACTTCGAGGGCGAGCCGGCGAAACCGCTCGACGAACGGCGCAGCCCGCAGCCCACGGTCCGCGACGTGGCCGGCATGCTCCGCTCCTTCGACTACGCGGCCCGCACGCACCGGCCGTGGAACGCGGAATGGGCGGCGCGGAGCCGCGCGGCGTTCTGCACGGGGTACGCGGAGGCCTCGGGCGCGGATCCTCGGACGGATCCGGCGCTGCTGCGGGCCTACGAGACGGACAAGGCGGTGTACGAGGTCGTGTACGAGGCGCGGCACCGGCCGGACTGGCTCCCGGTCCCCATGTCCGCCATCGAACGCCTGTCGACCCCCCAATGACCCGGCCGCCCAGCACCCCCCGCGCACCCCCACACCACGTGCCCGAGCCCACCCCTCTGGCCCCGGATCCCACAGGGGGCTCCCCTCGCGTGCCCACGCCGACACCCCCCGTGCGGGCCACGCCCGCACAACCCACCCCTCGTGCAGGCCCGCGCCCGCCCCCTCGCCCACCCCCGTGTGGGCAATCGTCCCGCAGGGCGGGACGGGTGGGCACACGGGACGGCGCCCTTGGCGGCGCCTCCGCCCCTCGTGCCTGGACCCGCACCACCAGTGCACCGCGCGCGGGGTGCGGGTCAGGGCGCGGAAGCCTGGGCCCGGCAAGGGGCGCCGTCCGTTGTGCCCACCCGTTCCGCCCCGGCGGAACGATTGCCCACAACGGGGTGGGCGGGTGGGCGGGCTCCGCCCCGGCGGAAGGCCAAGGCAGGGGTGCGGGTGGGCTCCGCCCCGGCGGGACGTCCGGGCGGGAGGCTCCGGCTCGGCGGAACGTCTGGGCGGGGGGCTCCGGCTCGGCGGGGCGTCTGGGCGGGGTGCCGCACCAGGGCACCCACCCGCCCGGCGGAGCAGGTTCCCGTCGCAGAGCGCGGGCGCCGCCCCCGGGCCCCCCCACCCCCCACCCGCCGCACCGCCCGTTCGGCCGAGTGTCCCGTCCCCGTACCGCACCGTTGCGCAGTCATACCCCCCGTACCCCCAGGAGGCATCCCGGTGACCGCCCGCCCCGCAGGCAAGTCGGCCCGCAGCAGCACAGCAGCCAAGAAGGGCAGGAGCGCCGCCAAGCCGCCCGCACCCGCCCCCGCCCCCGCCCCCGCCACCACCTCCCGCCAGGCCCCACCGCTCGACCCGGTCGACCGGGCGCGTCTGCTCGCCGGTGAGCACCACGATCCGCACGGCGTGCTCGGCGCGCATCCGGTGCGCGGCGGCGTGGCGGTCCGGGTGCTGCGCCCGTGGGCGAAGGAGGTCACCGTCCTGGCGAAGGACAGGCGGATCCCGCTCCGGAGCGAGGGCGACGGGTTCTTCTCCGGTCTCCTGCCCCTGCTCCGCAAGGTCCCCGCGTACGAGCTGCGCGTCCGGTACGACGACGGCCCCGACGAGCTCGCCGTCCACGACCCGTACCGCTTCCTGCCCTCGCTCGGCGAGCTCGACCTGCATCTGATCGGCGAGGGCCGGCACGAGGAGCTGTGGACGGCCCTCGGCTCCCACACCATGACCCACGGCGGGGTCGCCGGCACCCGCTTCGCGGTCTGGGCGCCGAACGCCCGGGGCGTCCGCGTCACCGGTGACTTCACGCACTGGGACGGCACGGGGCTGCCGATGCGCTCGCTGGGTTCGACGGGCGTGTGGGAGCTGTTCGTGCCGGGGGTCGGCGAGGGCGCGCTGTACAAGTACGACATCACGCGGCCGGACGGGACGCACACCGTCCGCGCGGACCCGATGGCCCGCCGTACCGAGTGCCCGCCGAACACCGCGTCGATCGTCACCGCCTCGCACTACACCTGGGACGACGCCGAGTGGATGGCGCGGCGCGGGACGCGTCCGCCGCACGAGGCGCCGATCTCCGTCTACGAGGTCCATCTGCCGTCGTGGCGTCCGGGGTTGAGCTATCGCCAGCTGGCCGAGCAGCTGCCCGCGTACGTCCGCGACCTCGGTTTCACGCATGTGGAGCTGATGCCGGTCACCGAGCACCCCTTCGGCGGCTCGTGGGGCTACCAGGTCACGGGCTTCTACGCGCCGACGGCCCGCATGGGCACCCCCGACGACTTCAGGTTCCTGGTGGACGCCCTGCACCGGGCGGGCATCGGGGTCCTGATGGACTGGGTGCCGGCGCACTTCCCGAAGGACGACTGGGCGCTGGCCGAGTTCGACGGGCGGCCGCTGTACGAGCACGAGGACCCGCGCCGCTCGCACCATCCCGACTGGGGCACCCTGGAGTTCGACTACGGCCGCAAGGAGGTGCGGAACTTCCTGGTCGCGAACGCCGTGTACTGGTGCCAGGAGTTCCACATCGACGGGCTGCGGGTGGACGCGGTGGCGTCGATGCTCTACCTGGACTACTCGCGGGAGCACGGCGAGTGGCTGCCGAACGAGCACGGCGGGCGGGAGAACCTGGACGCGGTGGCCTTCCTCCAGGAGATGAACGCGACGGTGTACCGGCGCTGCCCGGGGATCGTGACGTTCGCGGAGGAGTCCACGGCCTGGGACGGTGTGACGCGGGCGACGGACCAGGTGGGGCCGGGCGGCTTCGGCGGTCTGGGCTTCGGCATGAAGTGGAACATGGGCTGGATGCACGACTCGCTGGAGTACGTGCAGAAGGAGCCGGTGCACCGCAAGTACCACCACCACGAGATGACGTTCTCGATGGTGTACGCGTACAGCGAGAACTACATCCTGCCCATCTCCCACGACGAGGTGGTGCACGGCAAGCGGTCGCTGGTGTCGAAGATGCCGGGCGACTGGTGGCAGCAGCGCGCCAACCACCGCGCCTACCTGGGCTTCATGTGGGCGCACCCGGGCAAGCAACTGCTGTACATGGGCCAGGAGTTCGCGCAGGGCGGCGAGTGGTCGGCGGACCACGGGCCGGACTGGTGGCTGCTCGATCCGGCGTACGGCGCGGAGGCGGACCACCGGGGGGTGCGGGATCTCGTGCGCGACCTGAACACGGTGTACCAGGCGACGCCCTCGCTCTGGGAGCGGGACACCGCGCCGGACGGCTTCCAGTGGGTGGTCGGGGACGCGGCCGAGGACAACGTCTTCGCGTTCCTGCGCTTCGACGCGTTCGGCTCGCCGCTGCTCGCGGTCTCGAACTTCTCGCCGGTCGTACGGCACGACTACCGGCTGGGGGTGCCGGACGCGGTGGTGGCCTGGTCGGAGGTCCTGAACACGGACGCCGGCCGGTACGGCGGCGGGGACGTGGTGGGGCGTGATCCGGTGAAGACGGAGTCGGTTCCGCACCACGGGCGTTCGGCCAGCGTCCGGATGACGCTGCCGCCGCTCGCGACGGTCTGGCTGCGCCCCGCCTGAGCCGGGTCGGGGCCCCGGTCGGCGGGGCGGGAAAGGTCACCGAGTGTCCGATAATTGACGGTCGTTCAGTTGATGGTTCACTCGTTCGGGCATTGCACCCGTTGTTCGGATATCTTCGCTGTCCAGATCAGGCCGTCAGGCCCGGAGGGGCGGGGAATGATGCAGGACACCGTCGCGCGGCGTCTGTCGCCGCAGCTCTGCCACCGGGTGCGCGGCGAGGACACCTTCCCCGTCGAGTGGCTGCCGCTCGACGGGGGCGACGGCTTCGCGGTCCGGGCCGCCTGGCCCACCGACCACCCGTTCTTCACCCCGGTCCGCCGGGGTGAAGAGCGGTGTCACGACCCGCTCCTGATCGTCGAGACGCTGCGGCAGGCCTCGATGGCCCTCCTGCACTCGGTCCACGGGCTTCCGCTGAACCGGCACATCCTGCTGAGCGAGATCTCCCTGACCTGCGACCCGACGGGCCTCTCCGTCGCGGGCGACGAGCCGGGCATCGAGATCCGGTTCGCCGAGACCGTGGTGCGCGGCGCGCAGTTGGCCGAAATGCTGGTGGAGTGGACGGTGCGGCGCGGCACGCGCGTGGTGGCGACGGGCGGTGGCCACGCGCGGTTCGCCGGCGGCGCCGCGTATCGCCGACTGCGCGGCGGGCACGTCGAGGCCGGCGTCGTCCACCCGGGGCCCTTCGCCCGCCGGGCCCCGGCGCCGCTCGCCGGGCGGACGAGGCGCGAGGACGTCCTCCTGGCCCCCACCGGCCGGGAGGGAGTGTGGGAGCTGATCGTCGACACCGGTCACCCCACCCTCTTCCCGCGGCCCAACGACCACATACCGGGGATGCTCTTCCTGGAGGCGGCCCGGCAGGCCGTCTCCGCCGCCGTGTGGCCCCGGCCCTGCCTGCCGACCGGGCTGCGGATCCGCTTCGACCGGTACGCCGAGTTCGACGGCGGCCCCTGCCTGCTCCGCGCGGAGCCACGGGGCCCGGCGGAGTCCGCCGGGGCGGCGGGGGCGTCCGCCGGGGCGGCCGGGGCGGCCGACGTACCCGGGACGTTCGAGGTCACCGGGTACCAGGACGGCGCGCGGCTCTTCAGCTGCGAGCTGCGGACCGGATGATCCCGAGCCGCTGGGTCGCGCGGGTCAGGGCCACGTACAGGTCGTTCGTCCCGTGCACGGCCCCGGCCACGATGCCCTCCGGGTCGACGACCAGCACGGTGTCGAACTCCAGGCCCTTCGCCTGCCGGGGGTCGAGCAGCACGACCGGCCGGGTGAGGTCGGGAGCCGGGCCGTACGCGGCGTCGGGCAGGGCGGCGATCAGACCGGGGTGCAGCTCCGGCGGGGCGATCATGGCGATCCTGCCCTCGTCGCGCAGCTCGCTCGCCACCGCGTCGGCGGCCTCCTTCACCGGGTCGTCCACCGTCCGGTCCCAGGGCTCCACCCCGGTGGACCGTACCGAGCTCGGCGGCTCGAACGCCGGGTCGTCGGCCCGTCGCACCGCGGCGGCGACGGCCATGATCTCCGCGGGCGTGCGGTAGTTGACCCCGAGGCGCACCAGCTCCCACCGGTCCTCCACGTACGGGGCGAGGATCCGCTCCCAGGCGCCGACGCCGGCCGGGTCGCCGGTCTGGGCGGGGTCGCCGACCAAGGTCATCGAGCGGGTGGGGCTGCGGCGCATGAGGAGCCGCCAGGCCATCGCGGAGAGCTCCTGCGCCTCGTCGACGATGATGTGCCCGAAGGCCCAGGTGCGGTCGGCGGCGGCGCGTTCGGCGGCCGTGCGGTGGTCGGCCTCCTCGTGGCGCTCGGCGAAGCGCTCGGCGTCGATGATGTCGTGGGCGGAGAGGACCTCGGAGGCGTCCTTGTCCTGCTCCTCCTTGTCCTCGAACTCGTAGGTGCGGGAGGCGTAGGAGACGTCGAGGACGCCCTGGGCGTACTGGATCTGCTTCTGCCGTTCGGCCTCCTCCGCGGCCCGGACCGCGGAGTCGTCCTCGCCGAGGAGTTCGGCGGCCTCGTCGAGCAGCGGTACGTCGGCGGGCGTCCAGGGGCCGCCGTCGCGCCGGATCTCGCGGGCGTCGGCCTCGTCGAGGCCGGTGGGTTCGGCCAGGTAGTCGGCGAGGAGGTCCTGCGGGGTGAGCGCGGGCCAGAGGGTGTCGATCGCCGCGTACACCTCGGGGTTCCCCGCGATGCCCTTGGCGAGCAGGGCGATGTCGTCGGGGCCGAGGAAGTTGGGGCCGCCGTAGGGGTCGGCGCCGATCCGGTCGGCGAGCTGCTCGGCGAGCGCGTCGAGGATCCGGAAGACGAAGTACGGGCGGGCCAGGTTGTGCGGGAGGGCCGTCTCGCGGGCCTTGTGGCGGGCCTCCAGGGCCATGTCCCAGTCGATGACCAGGTCGCCGTCCTCGTGCGGGACGATCAGCGGCTCGCCGCGCTCGGGGACCTGCTGGCGGTCCCGTACGGCCGCGGCGAGGGCTTCCGCCATGGCGGCGGAGCCCTTGACGGCGGCGGCGCGGGGAGTGTCGGTGCCGGTGGCGCGGACGCCGGGGAACAGCTCGGCGGGGGTGGCGAGGAGGACGCCGGTCTCGCCGAGGGACGGCAGGACGTTGCCGATGTAGCCGAGGAAGGCCGGGTTGGGGCCGACGATGAGGACGGCCCGCTTGGCGAGCTGCTCGCGGTGCGCGTAGAGGAGGTAGGCGGCGCGGTGCAGGGCGACCGCCGTCTTGCCGGTGCCGGGGCCGCCCTCGACGACCAGGACCCCGCGGTGCGGGGAGCGGATGATGCCGTCCTGCTCGGCCTGAATGGTCTGCACGATGTCGTGCATCCGGCCGGTGCGGGCGGCGTCGAGCGCGGCGAGCAGCACCTCGTCGGCGTCGCGGTTCTCGTGCCCGGTGCGGGTGGCGTCGCCGAGGTCGAGCACCTCGTCGTGGAGTGCCGTGACCGTCCGGCCGAGAGTGCTGATGTGCCGGCGGCGGGAGAGCCCCATCGGCTCGTACCCGGTGGCGAGGTAGAACGGGCGGGCGACCTCGGCGCGCCAGTCGACGACCAGCGGGGTGCGGTTCGGGTCGTCCTCGCGGATGCCGAGCCGGCCGATGTGGTGGTCGCGCCCGTCCTTGAAGACGAGCCGGCCGAAACAGAGCCCGCTCTCCCCCGCGTTGAGCGCGGCGAGCAGCCCGGACTGCTCGGCGACCATGACGTCGCGTTCGAGCCGGCCCTGGTTGCCGCCGACCCCGGGGGTACGCAGGGCCTGCTCGACGGCGGCCTCGGCCTGGTCCCTCAGGTCGTCGAGTCGTGTGTAGAGATCGGTGATGAATTGCTGCTCGTTCCGAAATTCCTCGGTTGACAATTCGACTCCCGGCGCGATACAGTGCGTTTACTGAACTTCTCTGCGCCCGTGGTCATTCCGGGCGCAGAATCCATTAATATACGCGATGAAATACCCCGACTGTCAATTGTAGTCGGGGTATTTCCGTATGCCCTGCCGGACGGTCGGGCGGCGGTGCCCGACGGCCGGGGCCGTCTAGGCGAGGACGTCCTCCAGGTCCTGCAGCAGGCGGCGCTTGGGGCGGGCGCCGACGATCGACTTCACGGGCTCGCCCGCCCGGAAGACCATGAGGGTCGGCGTCGCCAGGACGCCGTACCGCACGGTGGTCTCCGGGTTCCGGTCGACGTCGATCTCGACGACCCGGAGCCGCTCCGACTCCTCCGCGGCGATGGCCGCGAGCACCGGCGTCAGCTGCCGGCACGGTCCGCACCACTCCGCGGTGAACTTCACCAGGACCGGCCGCCCAGCGGCCAGCACCTCCGCGTCGAAGTCCGCGTCGGTGACCTCGGCCACGCCCTCCGCGTACGTCCTCATCCTTGCCTTCCCTCCGTCGTCGCCGCTTCCGTGTCCCACTCCGCACCGAGCTCGCACCGGGGCTCGGGGCCGTGCGGCAGCTCCGCCTCGGCCCGCAGCAGCTGCGCGCCCACCTCGGCGCGCACCGCCTGGAGCTGGGCGATCAGCCCGTCCAGCTCGGCGACCTTCCGCCGGTAGACGGCGATCGACGCGGGACAGGAGTCCCCCGCCGGATGCCCGGCGCGCAGGCAGTCGACGAACGGCCGCGTCTCCTCCAGCTCGAACCCGAAGTCCTGCAGGGTCCTGATCTGCTGGAGGAGGCGCAGGTCGTCCTCGTCGTACGTGCGGTAGCCGTTCTCCGTGCGCCGGGCGGCCAGCAGGCCACGGGACTCGTAGTAGCGCAGAGTCCGTGTGGTCGTTCCGGCCCGCTCGGCGAGCTCTCCGATGCGCATGTCCACGACCGTATGCCTTGACGTCCACGTCAAGGCAAGGAGTCAGGAGCGGGCGGGCGGCAGCAGCGGTTTCCGTTCCACCGGGGACGAGAGCACGATCGACGTCGTGGTCCGGCCGAGCGCCGACGTCTGCTCCAGGACGTCTTCGAGGTGGACGGTGTCGGTGACGGCGACCTTGAGGATCCAGCAGTCCTCGCCGACCACGTGGTGGACCTCCAGCACCTCGGGGCGCGCGATCAGTTCCAGCGTCCGCGGGTGCTTCAGGGTGTAGCCGCCGTGCGGGTTCACCCGGATGAAGGCCTGGATGCCGTATCCGAGGCGGGCCGGGGAGACATGGGCGCCGTAGCCGGTGATCGCGCCGCTCGCCTCCAGGCGGCGGACCCGCTCGGTGACGGCGGCGGGGCTGAGCCGGACGCGGCGGCCGAGCTCGCTGAGCTTGATGCGGCCGTCGCTCTGGAGGAGGTCCACGATCTGCCGGTCGACGGCGTCGAAAGCGGCCGCCGAGGTTTCGTCGGCGGCCGGCCGCGAATGCCGTGGTTCCTTCGGTGCGACTGCCCCGACTCCCATGGTTCCCCCTTCAGAAGGCGAACGGAGAACGTAACACTTGAGGGGTGGAACAAGGGACTTGGGACGATGGGACGGCCATGAAAGACGTACTGGTCATCGGCGGGAACCGCTATTTCGGAAAGCGGCTCATCGCTCTGCTGAGGGAATCCGGGCACCGGGTCACGATCCTCAATCGGGGTTCTTCCGCAGCGCCCGACGGAATCGAGCAGCTCGTCGCCGACCGCGACGACGAGGCCGCGCTGGAATCCGTCCTCGCGGGCCGCTCCTTCGACGTCGTCGTGGACCAGGTCTGCTACACCCCGCGGCAGGCGGAGATCGCCCGACGGGTCTTCGCGGGGCGCACCCGGCGCTATGTGATGACGTCGACGGTGGAGGTGTACGCGTACGAGGACTCGGCCTCGCCCGTCGCCGAGGACGCCCTCGACCTCGGCACGGTCAGCGTCGACACCGGCGCGGCCTGGGAGGACCCGGAGTTCCGCGAGGCGCACTACGGGGAGGGCAAGCGGCAGGCGGAGGCGGTCTTCGCGGGGGCGGGTGCCGGTGCGGGCGCGGGCACGGGTGAGGGCGTCGGCGGGGGCGGGCCCGTGGACGGCGGGGGTCCGCCGTTCGCGTGGGCTTCGGTACGCGTGGCCCATGTACTGGGCGGCGCCGACGACTTCACCGGCCGGATCGACCACTACGCGCGGCGCATCCGGGCGGGCGAACCGATCGCCGTGCCGGTCGTGAACCACCCGGCGACCTATGTGTACGTCGAGGAGATCGCCGCCTTCCTCGCCTGGGCGGCCGTCGGCACGGACTTCACCGGCCCGGTGAACGCCCATTCCCACGGCCCGCTGACCACGGCCGAGATCTGCGCCGCGATCGAGCGGCGGGTCGGCGGCCGGACCGTCTTCCGGGAGGTGGAGGTCGGCGAGATCTCGCCGTTCTCCTTCTCCCGCTCGTACGGCATGGACAACTCCCGCGCGAACGGACTCGGTTACTCCTTCTCGCACTCCTCCGCCTGGCTCGCGGACGCCGTCGCCGAGACGGTCGGCGAGGTGAGGGCGTGACGCGCCACCGGATGCTGGGGGACGTACGGGTCGGCGCCGTCGGCCTCGGCACCATGCCGCTGTCCGTCGAGGGCCGGCCGGACGAGGCGCGGGCCGTGGCCACCGTGCACGCCGCCCTCGACGCGGGCGTGACCCTGCTCGACACCGCCGACTCCTACCACCCGCCGGACGGCACCCCCGGCGAGGGCGAACTGCTCGTGGCGCGGGCCCTCGCCTCGTACGGAGCCGGCTCGGACGGCGTACTCGTGGCGACGAAGGGCGGACGGGGCCGGACGGCGGACGGCGGCTGGACCGTCGACGGGCGGCCCGGGCACCTGCGGCGGGCGGCGGAGGCCTCCGCGCGCCGGCTCGGCTCCACGCCGATCGGCCTCTACCAGCTGCACAAGCCCGACCCGGCCGTCCCGTACGCCGAATCCCTGGGCGCGATAAGGGAGTTGCTGGACGCGGGGACCATCCGGCTGGCAGGGGTCTCCAACGTCGACACCGAGCAGATCCTGCTCGCCCGCGAGATCCTGGGCGACCGGCTGGTCTCGGTGCAGAACCGCTACTCGCCGGCGGTCCGCACGAGCGAGGCGGAGCTGCGGCTCTGCGCGGAGCTGGGCCTGGCCTTCCTGCCGTGGAGCCCCCTGGGCGGCATCTCGCGCAGTTCCCTCGACGGCCCCTCCGCCCAGCGGGAGGACCCGGAGTTCGGGGCCTTCCACAGGGTGGCGCGGGCGCGCGGGGTCGGCCCGCAGCGGGTGGCCCTGGCGTGGCTGCTCGCCCGCTCGGAGGCCGTCCTGCCGATCCCGGGGGCGAGCCGGCCGGAGTCGGCACGGGACTCGGCGGCGGCGGGGGCGCTGGTGCTGACGGCGCAGGAGGTGCGGGAGCTGGACGGGGTGTGACCCGCGACCGGGTGTGCAGGAGGGCGCCCCCGTCCGGAGGCGCCCTTCCCTCGGGCCCCGGATCCGGCTCAAGGCCCGGGACCTGACTGTGGGGGCGTACGGAGTTTCTCCCCCGAGACGCAGCGGCCCCCGCCCAACCGCCCCGCGCCTCTCGGCGTCTGACGCCCGCCCGCGCCTCTCGGCGTCAGACGCCTGCCCGGGCCTTCTCCTCGCCCTCCTCCGCGCGCTGGTCCGGGACCTCCGTGGGAGTCGGCGCGTGGTCGTCCACCAGCGTCTTCTCGTCGAACGGCACCCGCCCGGCCAGTACCTCGGCGACCCGCTCCTTGTCGATCTCCTTCGTCCACGTCCCGACGAGCACCGTCGCGACCGCGTTGCCCGCGAAGTTGGTCAGCGCGCGCGCCTCGCTCATGAAGCGGTCGATGCCGACGATCAGGCCCACCCCGTCGACCAGCTCGGGCCGGTGGGACTGGAGGCCGCCCGCGAGGGTGGCGAGACCGGCGCCGGTGACGCCCGCCGCGCCCTTCGAGGCGATGACCATGAAGACGAGGAGGGAGATCTGCTCACCGACGGAGAGCGGGTCGCCCATCGCCTCGGCGACGAAGAGCGAGGCCATCGTCAGGTAGATCGCGGTGCCGTCGAGGTTGAAGGAGTAGCCGGTCGGCACGGTGATGCCGACGACGGGCTTGCTGACGCCCAGGTGCTCCATCTTCGCGATGAGCCGCGGCAGCGCGGACTCGGACGAGGAGGTGGAGAGGATCAGCAGGAACTCGCGGCCGAGGTACCGGAGGAGGGTCCAGATGTTGAGCCCGGCGACCAGCCGCAGGAGCGTCCCGAGGACCACGAAGACGAAGATCGCACAGGTCAGGTAGAAGCCGATCATGATGACGGCGAGCGACTTCAGGGCGTCGACGCCGGTCGCGCCGACGACGGCCGCGATCGCGCCGAACGCGCCGACCGGGGCGGCCCACATGATCATGCCGAGGATCCGGAAGACGAGCCGCTGGATGTGCCCGATCCCGCGGAGCACCGGTTCGCCCGTCGCGCCCATGGCCTGGAGCGCGAAGCCGGCGAGCAGCGCGACGAGGAGGGTCTGGAGGACCTCGCCCTCGGTGAAGGCCGAGACGATGGTCGTGGGGATGATCCCGAGGAGGAAGTCCGGCGTGGACTCGCTCGCGCCCTCGGCCTGCTTGGCGCCGGCCTCGGCCAGCTCCTTGGTGAGGTGCAGCCCGGAGCCGGGCTCCAGGATGTTGCCGACGACGAGGCCGATCGCGAGTGCGACGGTCGACATCAGGAGGAAGTAGCCGAGGGCGAGACCGCCCACGGCGCCGACCTTCGCGGCCTTCCGGACCGATCCGACGCCGAGCACGATCGTGCAGAAGATGATCGGCGAGATCATCATCTTGATCAGGTTGACGAAGCCGGTTCCCAGCGGCTTCAGCTCGACGGCGACGCCGGGTGCCAGGAATCCGACCGCGATGCCGAGCACCACGGCTCCGATCACGGCCAGGTACAGATAGTGCGTACGGTCCCGCCCTGCGGCCACGGGGTCCTCCTCGTGCTGATGGGTGTCCACGTCCCGGTGGACTCCGAGAGCATCCAACAGCCTGTGACCGGGGTCACGGTTACGTACGTTTCGTTCACGACCGAACCGTGCGGACGGGGCGGAGGAGGCACGGCGGGGGACGGCGGCGAGGGAACGATTCGGGAACGCAATGCGTCGGCGCACCGTCCCACGTGCACACTTACCCGCATGCGTCTCCCCCTCCCCCGCCCCCGCAGCCTGGCCGGCCAGCTCTTCGCGATGCAGGTCGTGCTCGTGGCCGTCGTCGTGGCCGGGTGCGCGGTCTTCGCATACGTCACGGACCGGGCGCAGGCCGAGGAGAACGCGCGGCGCCAGGCCACCGCGACCGCCGCCGCCGTCGCCGACTCCCCGTCCGTGCTCGCCGCGGCGCGGTCCGCCGACCCGACGGCGGTGCTCCAGCCGTACGCCGAGGCGCTGCGCCGCCACGCGGGCGTGGCCTTCGTGGTGATCATGGCGCCGGACGGCACGCGCTGGACCCACCCCGAGCCGGAGCAGATCGGCCGGACGTACCTCGGTCACATCGAGGAGGCGGTGGCGGGCCGGACGCACTCCGAGACCCATCTGGGGGTGCTCGGCCCTTCCGTGCGGACGGTGGCACCGGTCTTCGACGGAGGCGGCCGGGTCGTGGCGCTGGTCAGCGCGGGCATCACGATCGAGAAGATCAGCGAGCAGGTACGGGAGCAGGTCGCCGCGCTGCTCGGCATGGCGGGCGCGGCGCTCGCGCTCGGCGGGGCGGGCACGTACGTGATCAACGCGCGGCTGCGGCGGCACACCCACGGCATGAACGCGGCGGAGCTGAGCCGCATGCACGACTACCACGAGGCCGCGCTGCACGCGGTCCGCGAGGGGCTCGTGATGCTCGACGGGCGGCGGCGGATCGCGCTCATCAACGACGGTGCGCGGGAGCTGCTGGGGCTGGACGAGGGGGTCGTCGGCCGGCCGGCGGCGGAACTCGGCCTCCCCGCGACGCTGACGGGCGCGCTGCTGTCCTCGGAGCCGCGGGTCGACGAGACGCATCTGACGGCGGACCGGGTGCTGGTGGTCAACACCCGGCCGGTGGTGGGCGGGGAGCGCCGCGGCACCGTCGCCACGCTCCGGGACCGCACGGAACTCCAGGCGCTGTCGGGCGAGTTGGACTCGGAGCGGGGATTCACGGAGGCGCTCCGCTCGCAGGCCCACGAGGCGGCGAACCGGCTGCACACGGTCGTGTCGCTCATCGAGCTGGGCCGGGTGGCGGAGGCCGTGGAGTTCGCGACGGCGGAGCTGGAGCTGGCCCAGGCGCTCACGGACCGGGTCGTGGACGCCGTCGGGGAACCGGTGCTCGCGGCGCTGCTGCTCGGCAAGGCGGCGCAGGCGAACGAGCGGGGCGTGGAGCTGGTCCTGACCGAGGACAGCCGCATCGACGACGGCCTGGTGCCGTCGGCGCTGCCGTCCCGGGACCTGGTGACGATCCTCGGGAACCTCATCGACAACGCGGTGGAGGCGGCGGGAGGCACCCCGCACGCCCGCGTGACGGTCACGGTCGCGGCGCGCACGGGAGACGGCGAACTGCTCCTCCGGGTCTCCGACAACGGCCCCGGCGTCCGCCCCGCCGACCGCGACGCGGTCCTGGGCCGGGGCTGGAGCACCAGGGGCCCGGGGCGGGGCCTGGGCCTGGCCCTGGTGGGCCAGGCGGTGTCCCGCGCGACGGGCACGCTGGACGTGACGGACGCGGAGGCGGGCGGGGCGGCCTTCACGGTCCGCCTCCCCCTGCCGGCGCCGATGCCGGCGGCCGCGCAGGTGCCGACAGCCGTGCAGGTGCCGAAGGCCGTACAGGTGCCGGCGGCCGTACCGGTGCCGACAGCCGTGCCGGTGCCGGCAGCCGTGTCGGTGCCGCGCGGCACACCCGGCACGCCCCCCGCCGGCTCTTCCGAGGTGGTCTCGTGAGCGTGCCTCCCCTGCGGGTGCTGGTCGTCGAGGACGATCCCGTCGCCGCCGACGCCCATGCCCTGTACGCCGGCCGCGTCGACGGGTTCACCGTCGTCGGCGTCGCCCACTCCCGGGCCGCCGCCGTGCGCCTGCTGGAGCGGACGCCCGTCGATCTGATCCTGCTCGACCTGTACCTCCCCGACGGCCACGGCCTCCAGCTGCTGCGCGCGCTGCGCGCCGCCGGGCACTCGGCCGACGTCATCGCCGTGACCTCCGCCCGCGACCTGGCCGTCGTCCGTGAGGGCGTCTCGCTCGGCGTCGTCCAGTACGTCCTCAAGCCCTTCGCCTTCGCGACCCTGCGGGACCGGCTCGCCCGGTACGCCGAGTTCCGGGCGACGGCGGGCGAGGCCTCCGGGCAGGACGAGGTCGACCGGGCGCTCGCCACCCTCCGGGCCCCGCACCCCACCACCCTTCCCAAGGGCCTGAGCGCGCCCACCCTGGAGTCCGTCACCCGGACCCTCCGGTCCACCCCGGCCGGGCTCACCGCCGCCGAGGCCGGCGCGGCCGTCGGGATCTCCCGGATCACCGCGCGCCGCTACCTCGAGCACCTGGTGACCGAGGGCCGGGCGGTGCGCGCCCCGCAGTACGGTCAGATCGGGCGGCCGGAGCTCCAGTACCGCTGGCTCGACGGCCCCGACCGCGGTCACTGATCGTCTTCGCCCCCGCCACCGGCGGTTACCGGCCAGTTCCCACGTTCCTACGACTTCTGAGGTTTGGGGGAACGCACCGTAGCCCGCCGTCACCCTCCGCACCTACGTTGACCGGGTGCACCAACCCTCACCACCCTTCAACGCCCTGGCCGCGCGGCGCTTGCGCGAGGGTCTCGGCATGACCCCCGGTCACGTCGCGTACGGCATGCGCGCGCAGTACGGGCTCCTCGTCGATCCCGACGCCGTCGTCGCGTGGGAACGCGGCCGCGCCGTCCCCGACGAGCAGGAGCTCACCGCCCTCGCGGGCGTCCTGTGGTGCGCCCCCGCCGAGCTCATCGCCGCCGCCACCACCCTCCGCGAGCACCGGATGACGCGCGGCCTCGCCCCCGAGGAGCTGGCCCGGCGGGTCGGCGTCTCGGCCGCCGCGTACCAGCGCATGGAGGACGAGGGCCGCTGGCGCGGCACCGAACGCCAGACGGCCGCCCTCGCCGAGGTGCTCGGTCTCGGCCCGCGCGCCCTGATCACCGCCACCGGCGGCGACGAGGACCTCGCGGAGCTGCTGCGGAACGCCGCCACCACCCACCGCTGGCAGGCCTACGTGAAACCGGCCGTGAAGATGCTGCCGCTGCCCAGGAAGACCCTGGAGTACGCCCTGCAGCGGCTGCACACCGAGTACCACGCACGGATGGCGGCGACCAGCAGCTGGGGCGCCTCGGCCGGCACCGGCAACGAGGGCCGCGCCTATCTCGACGGGATCACCGGGCACTTCTGGGCCGCCGTCGGCGCGTAGCGCCGGATTCCGCACCCCCGCCCGTACATTGGCGCGGTGATACGACACATACCCTTCGAACGACTCCACAACTTCCGCGACCTGGGCGGATATCGGACCGCCGACGGCGGAACCGTGCGGTGGGCGACCCTCTACCGCTCCGACTCCCTCGCCAAGCTGGCGGACGCCGACCCCGCCGACCGGGAGCGCTTCCGGGCGCTCGACGTGACCACGGTGATCGACCTGCGCTACCCGTGGGAGATCGCCGCCAAGGGCCGCCTCCCGGAGACGGCGGACATCTCCTGGCACAACCTCTCCATCGAGCACCGCCCCTACGACCAGGCGGAGATCGATCCGGACCTCGACCCCTGGCGCTACCTCGCCGACCGGTTCGCCGAGGTCGCCGAGGACGGCGCGGTGGAACTCCGTACGGCCCTGGAGGTGATCGCCTCCGCCGACGGGCCGCTCGTCTTCCACTGCGCGTCGGGAAAGGACCGTACGGGGCTGCTCGCCGCCGTCGTCCTCGCCCTCCTGGGCGTTCCGGACGAGGAGATCCTCGCGGACTTCGCGCTCACCGAGCTGGCCACGGAGCGGCTGATCGCCGACTGGCGGGCCGCCCACCCCGGCCGCGAACTCCGCTGGCCGGGCTACGGCCGGGCGCCCGCCGACGTCATCCGGCTCTTCCTCGCGGACCTGCGCGCGCGGTACGGCTCCGTGGACGCGTACGTCACCGGCCACGTCGGGCTCGATCCGGCGGTGGTGACGGCGCTCAGGGCCCGACTGGTCGAGCAGGCGTCGCCGTCACGCTGAGGTCCGAGGCGACGGTCCCGGGGACGGTCGGGGAGCGACGGTCCCGGGACCGTCCGGGAACGACGGCCCCGGGACCGTCCGGGAACGACGGTCCCGGGACGAACGGCCGATGTCGCGCCGCGCCCCCGCTCAGTCCCGCCGTTCGAAGGAGAACAGCTGGCCGGCCGCGTCCGGGGTGCACGGCGCCTGGGCCAGCTTCGCCCAGGCCGCCTCTCGGTCGCCGACGACGGTGACGCAGGTGCCGGGGGTCGCGGAGCCGACCGGGACGATCCGGTAGCCGCGTACGGCCCCCTCGGGGGTGCCGTACGGCTCCAGGGCGAAGGCCTCGACCCGGCTGGGGTCCCCGCACTCGGAGTCCTCGTACGCCGAGTCGGGTATCCGGCCGCCGGAGGGTATCCCGGAGCAGCCGGGGCCGAAGTCGGGGTGGTCGGAGACGATCCTCCACCGGCCGGTGCCCACCGTCGCGAGCGAGTAGCGGGGGAAGTCCGGCTCCGCGCACGGCACCTGATGGACCTGCCCGGTGCGGGTGCCGCGCCGTTCGGCGAGGCAGAAGTCGGTGCCGGTCACCCGGATGCGTACGTCTCCGACGGCGGGGGCCACGGCGGCGGGGGTGCCGGGCGGGCGGCCCGCGCGGCCGGTGCCGCCGTCGCGGAGGAGGGCGACGACGCTGAACCCGGCGAGGACGAGCCCGGCCACGGCCACGGCGGCGACGAGCGCGCGCCGTATGCGGGACGTGGCGGGAGGGGTCCGGGACGGGGTGCCGGGACCGCCCTGCGGGGCGGCTACGGCTACGGCTGCTGCCTCGTGCCCGGGCCAGGCGGGGGGCGGTCCGGCGGTCTCCGCCGGGTCGGCATCCGCCGGGTCGGTTCGCGCCGGGTCGACATCCGCCGTATCGGTATCCGGGTCCGTGTCGCCATCCTGGTCCGCGTCGGCCGTCCTGTACGCCCCCCGTCCCGCCAGCTCCGTCCGTACCGTCCGCCACTCCGCCAGCTCGTCCGGGGTAGCCCCGCAGGCGCGGACGAAGGCGGTCAGGAGTTCCTCGCGGGGCAGGGTCGCGCGGGCCAGCATGTTCGCCACGGTGGACCGGGGCAGGACGTCCCCGCGGGCCTCGGCCCGGACCGAGAGCTCGCGGTAGGTGAGGCCCGACCGGTCCTTGAGGGCCTGGAGGCGCGCGAGGAACTCGGCGGGGGTGCGTGCCTCGCGTGGGTCAGGGGTGTGCCGCCCCGGTGTCATCCGCGCCTCTTCCCTTCGAACGGGCCGACCGAACTCCGCCGGACAGGGGTTGGGACATGTCCGGGACAAGCCCCAAGCCTTGTTGATCGCACGCCGCGGCTCAAGAGTGGAACCCGGCATTTCCAGGGGTGATGCCGGGCACAGCGGAGTGGCCCCGACCGTCCACGGGGGGACGGTCGGGGCCACTCGGGTGTGCCGGGGTCCCGGCGGGAATCCGGGACAGGTCGGGACGGAGGTCCCGACGGCGGGGACGTACGGACCGGGCCGCTCCTGCAGGGCCGTAGGGTCGGGGCCGTACGGACGAGGCCGCACCTACGGACCGGCCGCTCTGCGGGGCCGTACGGACCCGGCGTCCCTAGAAGACGGACTCCGCCTCGCGGATGCGGTCCTCCGGGACCGTCTTGAGGCGGGTGACCGCCTCGGCCAGCGGCACCATCTCGACGCCCGTGCCGCGCAGCGCCGTCATCCTGCCGAACTCGCCGCGGTGCGCGGCCTCCACCGCGTGCCAGCCGAAGCGGGTCGCGAGCACCCGGTCGTACGCGGTCGGCGTGCCGCCGCGCTGGACGTGGCCGAGGATGACCGGGCGGGCCTCCTTGCCCAGGCGCCGCTCCAGCTCGACGGCGAGCTGGTTGCCGATGCCCTGGAAGCGCTCGTGGCCGAACTGGTCGATCTCGCCCTTCTTGTACTCCATCGAGCCCTCGACCGGATGGGCGCCCTCGGCGACGCAGATGACGGCGAACTTCTTGCCGCGGGCGAAGCGCTCCTCGACCATCTTGACCAGGTCGTCGACCTCGAAGGGCCGCTCGGGCAGGCAGATGCCGTGGGCGCCGCCGGCCATGCCGGACTCCAGGGCGATCCAGCCGGCGTGGCGGCCCATCACCTCGACGACCATCACCCGCTGGTGGGACTCGGCGGTGGTCTTGAGGCGGTCCATGGCCTCGGTGGCGACGCCGACGGCGGTGTCGAAGCCGAACGTGCGGTCCGTGGACGAGATGTCGTTGTCGATCGTCTTCGGGACGCCGACGACGGGCATGCCGGCGTCGGAGAGCATCCGGGCGGCGGTCAGGGTGCCTTCGCCGCCGATCGGGATGAGGACGTCGATGCCGTACTCGCGGGCCAGGTCGGGGGCGGATTCGGCGGCCTCGGCCAGCCGGTTCCGCTCCAGGCGCGCGGAGCCCAGGATGGTGCCGCCGCGGGCCAGGATGCCGCTGACGGCATTGAGGTCGAGGGGTCGGTAGTGGCCGTCGAGGAGGCCCTTGAAGCCGTCCTCGAAGCCGATGACCTCGTCGTCGTGGCCGGTCAGCGCCCGGTGCACGACCGACCGGATCACTGCGTTCAGGCCGGGGCAGTCGCCGCCTGCGGTGAGGACTCCGATGCGCATCGTGCTGTGTCTCCTGCTCGGTCGCGTTCCTGGGTGAGCCAGAGCGATTCTCACACGCCCGGCCTGAGGGGCGCGCTCGCCGCCGCTCCGCGCGTCCCTCCCAGGGCGGTCGCGGAGGCCTTTCGTCCCGGGGTTCCGGGCCCTTCGTCCGGCGGGCGACCTAACCATCGGCGGGGGTATTGTCAAGGGGGTAATGCCGCCCTATCGGGGCTTTCTGAGCACAGCCGGTTGACGTGAGAGGGAACGGCGTCGAGCGGCGGTACGGGCCGCGAGCGTGCCGCGAGGACATGGCTCGCCCCGGCTCCGTGAGTCCCGTTTTCCACAGGACTGGACAGGAGACCACGGCGTGACGCGCAGCGTGTACGTGACCGGGATCGACCGCGGTGACGGCCGCCAGGTCGTCGAGCTGGGAGTCATGGAGCTCCTCACCCGCCAGGTGGACCGGGTGGGGGTGTTCCGGCCCCTCGTGCACGACGGCCCCGACCGGCTCTTCGACCTGCTGCGCACCCGCTACCGGCTCTCGCAGGACGCCTCGACGGTCTACGGCATGGACTACCACGAGGCCTCCGCGCTGCAGGCCGAGCGCGGCACCGACGAACTGGTGTCGCAGCTGGTCGACCGCTTCCACGCGGTGGCCCGCGACTACGAGGTCGTGCTCGTCCTCGGTACCGACTTCGCCGCCACCCAGCTCCCCGACGAACTCGCGCTCAACGCCCGGCTCGCCAACGAGTTCGGCGCCTCCGTCATCCCGGTCGTCGGCGGCAAGGGCCAGTCGGCGGAGTCCGTACGGTCCGAGGCGCGCAACGCCTTCCGGGCGTACGACGGACTCGGCTGCGACGTACTCGCGATGGTCGTCAACCGGGTGGCGGGCGAGGACCGCGAGGTCATCGCCGAGCGGCTCAAGGCCCGGCTGCCCGTCCCCTGCTACGTCCTGCCGGACGAGCCGGCGCTCGCCGCGCCCACCGTCGCCCAGATCAAGCACGCGCTCGGCGCCTCCGTGGTCCTCGGCGACGACGCGGGCCTCGCGCGCGACGCGCTGGACTTCGTCTTCGGCGGCGCGATGCTGCCGAACTTCCTCAACGCGCTGACCCCGGGCTGTCTGGTCGTCACCCCCGGGGACCGGGCCGACCTGGTCGTCGGGGCGCTGGCCGCGCACTCGGCCGGCACCCCGCCGATCGCCGGGGTGCTGCTCACCCTGAACGAGCGGCCCAGCGACGAGATCCTCACCCTGGCGGCCCGTCTCGCACCGGGCACGCCGGTCATCTCCGTACCGGGCAACAGCTTCCCGACCGCCACCGAACTCTTCGCCCTGGAAGGCAAGCTGAACGCGGCCACCCCGCGGAAGGCGGAGACCGCGCTCGGCCTGTTCGAGCGGCACGTGGACACGGCCGACCTGCTCAAGCGGGTCTCGGTGGCCCGCAGCGGCCGGGTCACCCCGATGATGTTCGAGCACGAGCTCATCGAGCAGGCGCGCGCCGACCGGCGCCGGGTGGTGCTCCCGGAGGGCAGCGAGGAGCGGGTGCTGCGCGCCGCCGACGTGCTGCTGCGCCGTGACGTGTGCGATCTGACGCTGCTCGGCGACGTCGAGGTCATCCGCAAGAAGGCGGCCGACCTGGGCATCGCGCTCGCCGGCACCCAGCTGATCGACCCGGCGACCTCGGAGCTGCGGGACTCGTTCGCCGAGAAGTACGCGACGCTGCGGGCCCACAAGGGCGTCACCGTGGAGCTGGCGTACGACGTGGTCTCCGACGTCAACTACTTCGGCACGCTGATGGTGCAGGAGGGGCTGGCCGACGGCATGGTGTCCGGTTCGGTGCACTCGACGGCGGCGACGATCCGCCCGGCCTTCGAGATCATCAAGACCAAGCCGGACGCGTCGATCGTCTCGTCGGTCTTCTTCATGTGCCTCGCCGACAGGGTCCTCGTGTACGGCGACTGCGCGGTCAACCCGGACCCGAACGCCGAGCAGCTCGCGGACATCGCCGTCCAGTCGGCGGCCACCGCGGCCCGCTTCGGCGTCGACCCGCGGATAGCGATGCTCTCGTACTCGACCGGCACGTCGGGCTCCGGCGCCGACGTCGACAAGGTGCGGGAGGCGACGAAGCTGGTCCGCGAGGCGCACCCGGAGCTGCGGATCGAGGGGCCCATCCAGTACGACGCCGCCGTCGAGCCCTCGGTCGCGGCGACGAAGCTGCCGGACTCGGAGGTGGCGGGGCAGGCGACCGTGCTGATCTTCCCGGACCTCAACACCGGCAACAACACCTACAAGGCCGTGCAGCGTTCGGCCGGCGCCGTGGCCGTCGGCCCGGTGCTGCAGGGTCTGCGCAAGCCCGTGAACGACCTCTCGCGCGGCGCGCTCGTCAGCGACATCGTCAACACGGTCGCCATCACGGCGATCCAGTCCCAGGCCCAGGAGATCCCGGCATGACAGCCCACCCGTCGCCCGCCACCGCCCTGCCCGACGAGCCCCGCCCGGTCTCCCCCTCTCGCGTCCTGGTCCTCAACTCAGGTTCCTCGTCGGTGAAGTACCAGCTGCTCGACATGCGCGACGACAGCCGTCTCGCCCAGGGCCTGGTGGAGCGCATCGGCGAGGAGACCTCGCGGCTCGTGCACACCCCGCTGCAGGGCGGCGGGGGCGAGAAGCGCGAGAAGAAGGGCCCGATCGCCGACCACGCGGCCGCTCTGAAGGCGGTCGCCGAGGAGCTGGCGGCGGACGGGCTGGGCCTGGACTCCCCCGAGCTGGCGGCGATCGGCCACCGGGTGGTGCACGGCGGACTGCGGTTCACCGAGCCGACGGTCATCGACGACGAGGTGCTGGCGGAGATCGAGCGGCTCGTGCCGGTGGCGCCGCTGCACAATCCGGCGAACCTCACGGGCATCCTTACGGCGACGGCGCTCCGCCCGGACCTGCCGCAGGTCGCGGTCTTCGACACGGCCTTCCACACGACGATGCCGGAGTCGGCGGCGCGGTACGCGATCGACGTGGAGACGGCCGACGCGTACCGGATCCGGCGGTACGGCTTCCACGGCACCTCGCACGCGTACGTGTCGCGGGAGACGGCGAAGCTGCTCGGCAAGCAGCCGGAGGAGGTGAACGTGATCGTGCTGCACCTGGGCAACGGCGCGTCCGCCTCCGCGGTGCGCGGCGGCCGGTGCGTGGACACCTCGATGGGTCTGACTCCGCTGGAGGGCCTGGTCATGGGCACCCGCTCGGGCGACATCGACCCGGCGGTCACCTTCCACCTCAAGCGGGTGGCGGGCATGTCGGCCGACGACATCGACGTCCTGCTGAACAAGAAGTCCGGCCTGGTGGGGCTCTGCGGCGACAACGACATGCGGGAGATCCGCCGCCGGATCGACGAGGGCGACGCGCGTGCGGCGCTCGCCTTCGACATCTACGTCCACCGGTTGAAGAAGTACATCGGGGCGTACTACGCGGTGCTGGGCCGGGTGGACGCGGTGGCGTTCACGGCGGGGGTCGGGGAGAACGCGGCGCCGGTGCGGGAGGCCGCGATCACGGGCCTGGAGGAGCTGGGGCTCGCGGTGGACGCGGACCTCAACGCGGTGCGGTCGGACGAGGCACGGCTGATCTCGCCGGACTACGCGCGGGTGGCGGTCGCCGTGGTGCCGACGGACGAGGAGCTGGAGATCGCCCGTCAGGCCTTCGCCCTGGTGGGCGGGGAGGTATCCGGGGAAGGGGTCGGAGCACCCGGACAAACACTCGGAGAAGTGAACGCCTGAGCGACCCCGCGCCCATTTGTACTTTCCGCCAGTCGGAATATTCCGCAGTGAAACAAACCGATAGGATCCGCCTCATGCGCCGTTCCAAAATCGTCTGCACGCTGGGCCCCGCCGTCGACTCCTATGAGCAGCTGAAGGCTCTCATCGAGGCCGGCATGAACGTGGCCCGATTCAACTTCAGCCACGGATCCCAGGCGGAACACCAGGAGCGGTACGACCGCGTCCGGCAGGTCTCCGCGGACACCGGTCGTGCCGTCGGCGTCCTCGCCGACCTCCAGGGCCCCAAGATCCGTCTCGAGACCTTCGCCGAGGGCCCGGTCGAGCTGGTGCGCGGTGACGAGTTCACCATCACCACCGAGGACGTCCCCGGTGACAAGTCCATCTGCGGCACCACCTACAAGGGCCTGCCCGGCGACGTCTCCAAGGGCGACCAGGTCCTGATCAACGACGGCAACGTCGAACTGCGGGTCGTCGAGGTCGAGGGCCCCCGGGTCAAGACCATCGTCGTCGAGGGCGGTGTCATCTCCGACCACAAGGGCATCAACCTGCCCGGCGCCGCGGTGAACGTCCCCGCCCTGTCGGAGAAGGACGTCGACGACCTCCGCTTCGCGCTCCGGATGGGCTGCGACATGGTCGCGCTCTCCTTCGTCCGCGACGCCGACGACGTCAAGGACGTCCACAAGGTGATGGACGAGGAGGGCCGCCGGGTCCCCGTCATCGCCAAGGTGGAGAAGCCGCAGGCAGTCGAGAACATGGAGGCCGTCGTCGCGGCCTTCGACGCGGTCATGGTGGCCCGCGGCGACCTCGCCGTCGAGTACCCGCTCGAGAAGGTCCCGATGGTGCAGAAGCGCCTCGTGGAGATGTGCCGCCGCAACGCCAAGCCGGTGATCGTCGCGACCCAGATGATGGAGTCGATGATCACCAACTCCCGTCCGACCCGCGCCGAGGCGAGCGACGTCGCCAACGCGATCCTCGACGGCGCGGACGCGGTCATGCTGTCGGCCGAGTCCTCGGTCGGCGCGTACCCGATCGAGACCGTGAAGACGATGTCGAAGATCGTCGCCGCGGCCGAGGAGGAGCTGCTCTCCAAGGGCCTCCAGCCCCTGGTCCCGGGCAAGAAGCCGCGCACCCAGGGCGGTTCCGTCGCCCGCGCGGCCTGCGAGATCGCCGACTTCCTCGGCGGCAAGGCCCTGGTCGCCTTCACCCAGTCCGGCGACACCGCCCGCCGCCTCTCGCGCTACCGCGTGCAGCAGCCGATCCTCGCCTTCACGACGGACGAGAACACCCGCAACCAGCTCACCCTGAGCTGGGGCGTCGAGTCCTTCGTCGTCCCGCACGTGGACAACACGGACGCGATGGTCGACCTGGTGGACGCCGAGCTCCTGAAGCTCCAGCGCCACAACGCGGGCGACACCATGGTCATCACCGCCGGCTCGCCCCCCGGCGTCCCCGGCACGACGAACATGGTCCGCGTCCACCACCTGGGCGGCGGCGAGCGCGCCTGACGTCCGCCACGGACACCGCTACAGCTGTGGGCCGTACTCCCTCCGGGGAGTACGGCCCACAGGCCTTCGGGCCCGAGCCCTAGGACGGGCCGGTCACGTCGGAGACGGCGTTCGCGAGCCCCAGCGCGAAGGCGTCCATGTGCTCGCGGAGGTAGCCCACCCGCATCTGGTACGGATCCTGGGCGAAGTAGGCCGAGTTGACCAGGAAGAGGGTGGCGACGGCCATGACGGCCGCGTGGATCGCGCGCAATTCCTCCTCGCGCAGTTCCAGCCCGTCGGCCCCGGGGTCGTCGGGTGCGGTGGGGATCCGGCGGGCCAGCGCGTGCAGCTCGTTCCTGCCCATGCCCGTCTGGACCCGCACCGCGGTGTCCGTGAAGGAACTGCCCGAGAGGGCACTCAGGGCCGAGTAGGCCGCGAGCCCCTGCTCCGGGGTGAACACCACCCGGTATCCCCCGGCCGACAGGGCAGTCAGTTCGACGATGCTCCTCATCAGCTGCCCGGCAATGGGAGGTAGCGCTTCTCGGTCATCGACTTCGCCTCTGGATCGTGGTGGGCGCCATGCCCTGTGGGCCGCATCCGATGACATGGATGCGGCCCACAGGGTGTACGGCTCTTGGAACGTACGGGATCAGCTCGGCTCGATCGTGTTGCGCAGGCCCGGGACCTTGAGGGTGCCGCCGAACTGGCCCGCCTGCTTCAGCTTCACCTGGGTGAAGAACGCGAAGGGGACGTCCAGCGGGGGCGGGCTCTCCGGGCCGAAGGTGATCGGGATGATGCCGAAGAGGTTGCCCTTCAGCTCCTCCGTGTACATGGTCACCGTGCCGTTGGTGATGGTCGACGTCGAGCCCTTGTCGGACCGGACGTGGCCGGTGCGGCCCTCGGAGTGGACCGTCAGCTGGTGCAGGTCCTTGATGTCGACGCCCGTCGCGGTGAACTTCAGGACCTTCTTGAGCTTGCCGCTGCCCGTCTTGACCTCGACGATGCCGTGGTACTTGAGGCCCTTCAGGGTGAGCAGCGAGCTCTCCAGGCGCCACGGCTCGTCCGGGAGCAGCGGGATGCCCTGCTCCATGTCGGCGGCCGCGAGTGCCTCGGCGTCCGGCTCGGGGCACGGGAAGCGGGGCTTGGCCCCGTCGGGTATGGACTCGTCCTTCTTGGCGTCCAGGCCCTTGGCGCTCTCCGGCAGTTCCTCGACCTTCGCGCCCGCCTTCTCGGCGGCCTGCTCGATCTGCCGCTTCGTCTTCTCCGCGCCCGGGTCGGCGGTGGCCTTCGGCGCGGCGGTCGACTTCGGCGGGGTGGTCGCGGCCGGCTCGTCGGCGGTCTCCGGCTCGTCGGCGGGTGCCGTCGCGGAGGCGCTCGGGGTGGGTGCCTGGGTCGTCGGGGCCGCCGTGGTGGGCGTCTCCGTCGGCTTCGGGTCCGGGCCGTCGAACAGGTCCTTGAGCGCGTCGCCGACGCCCAGCGGGTCGAGCGGGTTCTTCGACTTCGTCGGCGTGGGGGTGGCCGTCGGGGTCGGCGTGGCGGTCGGCGAGGCGGTGGTCTTCGCCTGCTCCCGCGCCTGCGTGGCCGCCTGCTCGGTCTCCGTCGCGGTCGGCGTCGGGCTTCCGGTGGCGGTGGGGGTCGCGGTGGCGGTGGGGGTGGCCGTCGCGGTGGTGGAGGGCGTCGCGGTGGCGGTGGCGGTGGGCGTCGGCTTCGCCGTCTCGGCCGGCTTCTCCGTCTCCTCCTGCGTCGGCTCGTCCGAGCGCGTCACGCAGGGGCCGGGGGCGAAGGGGATGTCCTTCTCGTCGGCGAGGGCGAGCCTGGGCGTGAGGCCCATGCCCACGAACACCGCGGTCGGCATGGCGGCCAGCGCCATCGCCTTGCCCGCGGGGCCCTGGATCCTGTTCAGCAGCGACTTGCGCGGGGCCGCGTGCCGCGGGCCCTCCTTCGCGAGCGCCGGCTGGGTCTCGTCACCCCGCACTGTTCCTCCCGCCCTTGGCGTCGATCGTCGTGTCGGTCAGCGGCTGCGTGCCCTCGCGCTGCTCCGGGAATACGGCCGCCACCATGGCCTCGGTCTCGGGGTCGAGGGCGGGGACGGGCGCGGCCTCTTCGGAGGCCTCCGGCCGGCCGTCGTGCTCTGCGTCGGCCTCTGCCTCGTCGTTCTCCTCGGCCGGTGGGGCGGGCGCCCACGCGGCGGACATGCCGCCGCCGATGACCGCGAACAGATAGCCGACGACCAGGCCGCCGAAGTTCGAGACCGGGATGGAGACGAGCGCCAGGACGATCGTCGCGACACCCGCGAACACCCGGACGATGGGCTGGAACCACATCGTCAGACCGAGCGTGATGAGCAGGACGCCGATGATCAGCGCGCCGGCTCCGGCGGTCGTCTGCATGGCGAGGGTGACATTGCCGAGCCGCATGTCCCCGTACGGAAGGTAGGCGATCGGCACGCCGCCGATCATGGTGAACAGTCCCGCCCAGAAGGGCCGGGTCTGCCGCCAGACCTTGAACCGGTTCTCCTTCTTGGGGACTTCGCGGGAGGCGGGGATCTCGGCGCTCATGGAACAGCTCCCTGGAAGCGGTGTTGCTGAGAAGTTGAAGAGAGGGTGCCTGGCGGGTGGGACCGCACGGGGCGGCCCCACCCTCAGGACGACCTGGTCCTCATGGACCGGTCAGTCCTAGTAGCACTCCTGCGACGTGCCCCGGCTCAGGGACAGGTGAAGGTCGGGGAGCTTGAAGGTGCCGGCCGTGGTGGCCCACGCCTTCTGCTCCACGTTGTTCAGCGTCGCCTGCTCGGCACGCTGGCCGAAGCCGTACGGGTTGGCCTTGGTGTTGGGCTGGATGCCCGGCTTGCCCGGAACCGGCTTGCCGTCGGGGCCCGCGTTGAGCTGGCCGGCCGCGACGCCGATGTCGATGTTGGTGAACTCGGCGTCGGCCTTGAGCTCGGAGACATCGAGGTAGATGCCCTTCGCGTAGACCTTGTCCTCGGTCTTGCCGGACTTGGCGGCGGCGGTGCCCGCCTCCAGACGGAGGGTGACGTCACCGATGAACGGCACCTTCGGCGTCACGACCGACTGGCACATGTTCGTGATCCAGGCCTCGGAGAAGCCGGACACCGCCACCGGGGCGGCGAAGTCCTTGCCCTCGAGGTCCTTGCCGGCGTCGACGCTGCCGTACTGCACGAAGTTCGTGCCGACGAGGCTGTTCGCCTTAACCTTGAATTCCTGGCCGGAGATGCTGAAGGACGCGGCCAGCGCGCCCTGGGCCAGGCCGACACCGATCGCGGCCGTCGCGGCCACACTCGGGACCATGACGACGGCGAACCGCTTCCATCTGGTCCCGCCACGAACCTGGGACTTCATGAGAATTCCTCCTTCTCGGACGTACATCTCCGGAAGGGCGCGGGGCCCGTCCTGGGATGGGAGAAGAGCTACGTCCTCGGGAAGGAGAGCGCCGAGGCGTCAGGCGGCGCGTTGCGCGTCCGAATCACCGGCGATCACCCCCGAGCGACAACCATGGGCCGCGCCTTGGAGCGCGACCTGATTGGACAGGCCCCGTTCGGTGAGAGCGGGAACCCCCCTGTCCACGACCGGTGCCGGAACACCGGTCCACCCGGTGGGGACCCTCGCCGCGTCCCGGGTGGTTGCCGGGGTGGTGCGGTTCGGACCGAGCGTCGCCGATCGTGGTCCATTCCGGGCCCCCGCACAAGGGGGTTCGTTACTGGCTAGTAACGGGTGGATAACCACGCCATGGCGGGACGGGACCGAATGGGCACGGAGGGTGCGTTCACGTGGTGAGGAATGTCGGCAGATTGCCGGAAGAATACGGACAGAACCACAGGTTCGATTTACTGCAAGTAACAGCGGCCGCGATTACCAAGTTTTGGTAAAGCGCGGCCGCCTTTTGTCACCCTGCTGCCAAATCGTCGGACGATCGGGCGCACCGAACGGACTAGAACAGCACCCGCGCCAGGGCCTGCCGGGCCGCCGTGACCCGCGGGTCGTCGACGCCGATCACCTCGAAGAGCTCCAGGAGCCGCAGCCGCGCCGCGTCCCGGTCTTCGCCGGCCGTGCGGCGCACGGTCTCGACGAGACGCCCGAAGGCGTCCTGCACATGACCGCCCACCAGATCGAGGTCGGCGGCGGCGATCTGCGCGGTCACATCGGCCGGACCGTCGGCGGCGGCCTTGCGGACCGCGGCCGGGTCGAGGTCCTGCACCCGGGCGAGGAGTTCGGCCTGGGCCAGACCGAGCTTGGCCTCCGGGTGCGCCGGGTCGTCGGCGAGCACGTTCTTGTACGCCTGGACGGCACCGGCCAGATCACCCGCGTCGAGCGCGGACATGGCCGCTTCGAGGAGCGCGCCATAGGGGCCGACGGGCTGCGCGGCCGCGGCCGTACCGCCGTCGGGGCCCTCGCCGTTCGCGTCGACGACGATGCCGGTCAGACCGAAGCGCTCCTCGCCGATCTGGATCAGCTGGTCGAGGGTCTCGCGGATCTGGGCCTCGGGCACGGCGCCCTGGAAGAGCGGCAGCGCCTGACCGGCGACCACCGCGAAAACGGCCGGAATTCCCTGGATGCCGAACTGCTGCATCAGCATCTGGTTGGCGTCGACGTCGATCTTCGCGAGCAGGAAGCGGCCGTTGTACTCGACGGCGAGCCGATCCAGGAGCGGGCTCAGCTGCTTGCAGGGCTCGCACCACTCGGCCCAGAAGTCGAGGACGACCGGGACCTCGGCGGAACGCTGGAGCACGTCGCGCTCGAAGCCCGCCTCGTCGACGTCGATCACCAGGGCGGACGGGGGCACGGCGGCGGGGCCTCCCTGCCGGGCGGTGGCGGCGCGCGTCTGCTCCGCCTTCGCCTTGGCCTCTCCGGCCGCCTTCACAGCGGCGAGGTCGACGACGCCGCTCATGGACATGTTTCGGGGCTGCATACGTACATCCTCCCCCTTCCGCGCGCGTAACCGGTAAGTCATGGCTGAACCGTGCCGTCCGCACGTCTCCCGCCGGTGTGCGAGACGTGGGGCGACACGGTTCTTCGTCTTCGCTTCGCACCGGATCCCCATCCGGTGCCCGCTCGCACCGGGTCCCCACCCGGTGCTTGGTTGTCGCTCAGGCCGCTCAATGCCTTTCGCTACAGGTCGTAGCGTAACTCTCCCGGGTGATCCGAGGGGAGGGCGCGGGCCGGATCCGCACGGTGAACTGCCTCACACGCCGGCCCTCTGGCGCCGTACCTACCGGCGGGTATGGTCGACCTCCATGTGTAGCCGCACCAACCGCATCAGCCGTACCGGACGCCCCCGCTCCACCGAGGCCGACACGGCCATCCTGGAAGCGACCCGGGCGGCCCTGGTCGAGCTGGGTTGGTCCAAGCTCACGATGGGGGACGTGGCGGGCCGGGCCGGGGTCGCCAAGACCACCCTGTACCGGCGGTGGGCCAACAAGAGCGAACTCGTCGTCGACGCCGTCGCCGTCCTCTTCGACGAACTCGAACTGCCCGACCTGGGTTCCCTCCAGGCCGACATCGAGAACGTCGTCCTCCAGTTCGCCGCCCTCCTCGAACGCCCCGAGACCAAGACGGCCCTGATGGCGGTGGTGGCCGAGTCCACCCGCGACGAGCCGCTGCGCGAGCGCATACGGGCCTCGATCGTCGACCGGCAGAAGCGGCTCGTCCTGGAGGGCCGGATGCGGGCGCAGCGGCGCGGTGAACTCCCGGCGGACCGGGACCCGGTCGCGGTGGACGCCACCGACGACCTGATCTTCGACGTGATCGCGGGCGCCGTGGTGCACCGCGCCCTGGTGAGCGCGGAGCCGGTCGACGGGCCGTGGGTGGCACGGCTGTCGGCGCTCCTGGTGGGCGGCCTGGGAGCGGCGGCCGCGGCCGGCTGAGGACCCGTACGGGGCGGTACGGGGCGGGGGCCGGGCAGGGGTCAGAAGCCCGGGGGCTCCGTGTAGACGCCCCACTCGTCCCGCAGCGCGTCGCAGATCTCGCCGAGGGTGGCCTCCGCGCGGACGGCGTCCAGCATCGGGGCGATCATGTTCGAGCCGTCCCGGGCGGCCGCCAGCAGGGCGTCGATCGAGGCGCGGACCCGGGCGTCGTCGCGGCGCTCCTTGCGCTCGCCGAGGACCCGGACCTGCTCCCACTCGACCTCGTGGCTGACCCGGAGGATCTCCAGGTCGCCGGTGACGGAGCCGTGGTGGACGTTGACGCCGACGACCCGCTTGGCGCCCTTCTCCAGGGAGCGCTGGTACTGGAAGGCCGACTCGGCGATCCGGCCGGTGAACCAGCCGTCCTCGATGCCGCGGAGGATGCCGGAGGTGATCGGCCCGATCGGGTGCTGCCCGTCCGGGTGGGCGCGGAGGCCGCGCTCCTTGATCTGGTCGAAGATCTTCTCGGCGTCGGCCTCGATGCGGTCGGTGAGCTGCTCGACGTACCAGGAGCCGCCCAGCGGGTCGGCGACGTTGGCGACGCCGGTCTCCTCCATCAGCACCTGCTGGGTGCGGAGCGCGATCTCGGCGGCCTGCTCGCTGGGGAGCGCGAGGGTCTCGTCGAGGGCGTTGGTGTGGAGGGAGTTGGTGCCGCCGAGGACGGCGGAGAGGGCCTCCACGGCGGTCCGTACGACGTTGTTGTAGGGCTGCTGGGCGGTGAGCGAGACACCGGCGGTCTGGGTGTGGAAGCGGAGCCACTGGGCCTTGTCGGTCCGGGCGCCGTACACCTCCTTCATCCAGCGCGCCCAGATCCGGCGGGCGGCGCGGAACTTGGCGATCTCCTCGAAGAAGTCGAGGTGGGCGTCGAAGAAGAAGGACAGGCCGGGGGCGAACACGTCCACGTCGAGGCCGCGGCTGAGGCCGAGCTCGACGTAGCCGAAGCCGTCGGCGAGGGTGTACGCGAGCTCCTGCGCGGCCGTCGCCCCGGCCTCGCGGATGTGGTAGCCGGAGACGGAGAGCGGCTTGTACGCGGGGATGGCCCGCGCGCAGTGCTCCATCAGGTCGCCGATGAGCCGCAGATGGGGCTCGGGCTGGAAGAGCCACTCCTTCTGCGCGATGTACTCCTTGAAGATGTCGGTCTGGAGCGTGCCGTTGAGCACGGCCGGGTCGACGCCCTGGCGCTCGGCGGCGACCAGGTACATGCAGAAGACGGGCACGGCGGGGCCGGAGATCGTCATCGAGGTGGTGACGTCGCCGAGCGGGATGTCCTTGAAGAGGAGCTCCATGTCGGCGGCGGAGTCGACGGCGACACCGCAGTGGCCGACCTCGCCGAGCGCGCGGGGGTCGTCGGAGTCCCGGCCCATGAGGGTGGGCATGTCGAAGGCGACGGAGAGGCCGCCGCCGCCGGCGGCGAGGATCATCTTGTAGCGCTCGTTGGTCTGCTCGGCGTTCCCGAAGCCGGCGAACTGGCGGATGGTCCAGGTCCGGCCGCGGTAGCCGGTCGCGTGGAGGCCTCTGGTGTACGGGTACTCGCCGGGCCAGCCGATGCGTTCGAAGCCCTCGTAGGTGTCGCCCGGCCGGGGCCCGTACACGGGCTCGACGGCGTCGCCCGAGAGGGTGGTGAAGTCGGCGTCCCGCTTGCGGGCCTTGTCGTAGCGGGCCTGCCAGCGACGGCGGCCCTCCTCGATGGCGTCAGCGTCCATGGACCAAATTTACTAGGACGTCCTAGTACCTGTCGAAGGGAAACCCCCGCACCTCGGTGCGGGGGTCCGTGTCAGGCCTTGACCGGCTCCGGCCGCGCGCCGCCGATCAGCGGCAGCGTCTCGGCGACGACCTTGCGCTCGACGAAGAACGCGGCGAACGGGATGGTGCCCGAGACCAGGACCCAGAGCAGCTTCCCGAACGGCCAGCGGGCCTTGGAGCCCAGGTCGAAGGCGAAGACGAGGTAGATGATGTAGAGGACACCGTGGGCCTGGGAGACCGCGAAGGTCACGTCCTCGCCCATGTCGAACCCGTACTTGAAGACCATGCAGGTGCACAGCACGAGCAGCATGACGGCGGTGATGTACGCCATGACGCGGTAACGGGTCAGCACGCTGGATTTCATGCCGTCGAGCGTAACGGCACGTTCCGGGCGATCTTCGCCCGGGTCGGCCCTCGCGCCTCGCCCGGGTCGGCCCTCGCGGCGCGAGCGGCTACTTCTCGTCGAAGTCGTCCGCCGCGACCCGCAGCGGACGCAGCATCGCGAAGATCTCGGCGCACTCCTCCGCGTCGTACGCGCCGAGCCCGAACTCCATCTCCATCAGGTCGCGGGTGGCCGCCTCGACCACCTCGCGGCCCTTCTCGGTGATGGAGGCCAGCGTTCCGCGGCCGTCGTTCGGGTTGGGCCGCTTGTCGACCAGACCGGACTTCACGAGCCGGTCCACCGTGTTCGTCACCGAGGTGGGGTGGACCATCAGCCGCTCGCCGATCTTGGACATCGGCAGCTCGCCGGCCTTCGAGAAGGTCAGCAGCACCAGGGCCTCGTACCGCGCGAAGGTCAGCCCGTACGGCTTCACGACGGCGTCGACCTCGGCGAGGAGGATCTGGTGGGCGCGCATGATCGAGGTGATCGCGGCCATCGAGGGGACCGGGCCCCAGCGCTTCTGCCAGAGTTCGTCGGCGCGGGCGATGGGGTCGAAGGGGAGACTGAGCGGCTTCGGCACGCGTCGACCTTACCGACTGGTCATATGCCGGTCAGCCCCGTCTCGCCTTTCGGTCGCCGGCCGCCCCGGCGGCCCGCAGCTCGGCGGCGGCGGCGAGGAGGCAGACCGTGCCGAGGACGCCCGTGCCGGCGACGACCACGTGCACGGGGGCGAACTCGGCGGCGACCCCGGCCCCCGCCATGCCGATGCCCTGGACGGTCATCATGCCCGCGGTCATCAGGGTCATGGCCCTCCCCCGCTGCTCCTCCGGGACGGCGGCGACGAACCAGGCGTCGAGCCCGAGGGTGTACGCGCCGGTGGCGCCCGCCAGGAAGAGCGCGGCGGCCGCGAGGGGCACGCCGGGCTCAGGGGCGTACAGGAGGTAGGGCAGGACGCCGGTCACGGCGAGCGGCAGCACGATCCGGGAGCGGACGGCGGCGGAGAGGAACGATCCGGCGAGGAGCTCGCCCGTGATGGTGCCGACGGGCAGCGCGCACATCAGGAGGCCCAGGGCGGCGGTGGAGACCCCGATCTCGTCGGCGTACGGGGCGGCGAGCGCCTCCGGGACGACGGCGAACAGCGGCGGCACCCAGAACATCAGCATCAGGGCCCGCACGCGCCGGTTCCGCAGCACCGCCCAGGTCCCGGAGAGCCCGCCGCCCGCGGCCCCGGACCCGCGGGCGGGACGGCGGACGGTGCCGAGCCGGAGCAGCAGCGCCGATACGAGGAACGTGCCGGCGGTGACGGCGAGGGCGCCGCGCGGCGGGACGACGGTGAGCAGCACACCGCCGACGGCGAAGCCGGTGAGCAGGGCGCTCTGGGACACGATCCGCAGCAGGGAGCGGCCGAGGACGAAGAGGTCGCCCTCGCCGAGGATGTCGGCGAGGGTCGCCATGCGGGTGCCGTTGAAGACGGGCGAGACGACGGCGATGGCGCAGCGCAGCGCGAGCAGCAGGGCGACGGGCGTGGCGGGGACGACCATGAGCGCGACGCAGCCGGCGCAGACGAGGTCGCAGACGACGAGGATCCGGCGGGGCGGGAGCCGGTCGGTGAGCCCGGCGAGCAGGGTGCCGCCGACGAGGTAGGGGAGGAAGCCGAGGGCGAAGGTGAGGGAGGAGAGGAGCGGGGAGCGGGTGAGGTCGTAGACGAGCACGGTGAGCGCGAGCTCGCTGACGACGACCCCGAGCAGGGAGAACAGATGCGCCACGAAGACGACGCGGAACTCCCGCACCCGGAAGACGGCCCGGTATCCGGGGGCGGCGGGGCCGGTGGGTGCGGAGGGTGCGGCGGGCGCGGCGGGCGCGGCGGGGCTGGCGGACGGCCGGCCCGCGGGGGCCTGGCCGGTGTGGACCGGGCCGGCGTCCGCCTGACC
Source organism: Streptomyces sp. CB02009 (assembly GCF_001905825.1). Classification (GTDB taxonomy): domain Bacteria; phylum Actinomycetota; class Actinomycetes; order Streptomycetales; family Streptomycetaceae; genus Streptomyces. Next base: position 317,383 of record NZ_LIVV01000006.1, on the reverse strand, counting down.
GGTCTGCGCCGGGCCGGCGTGAGCCAGGCCGGGCCAGGGCGCAGGCACGGCCGCGGTCGGTCCGGACCCGGTCGCGCGCAGCTCGGCGGCGATCGGTACCGGGCCGGCGGAAGGCCGGCCCGCGGGGGCCTGGCCGGTGTGGACCGGGCCGGCGTGAGCCAGGCCGGGCCAGGGCGCAGGCGCGGCTGCGGTCGGTCCGGACCCGGTCGCGCGCAGCTCGGCGGCGGTCGCTCCGGTCCCGGTCCCGGGCAGCTCGGCGGCGGTCTCTGCGGTCCCGGTCCCGGGCAGCGCGGCTGCGATCGCTCCGGTCCCGGTCCCGGTCCCGCCCAGCTCAGCGGCGGCCGCTCCGGTCCGGGTCCCGGGCAGCGCGGCGGCGGTCGCTCCGGAGCCGGTCCCGCCCAGATCGGCGGCGATCGGCCCGGTCCTGGTCCCGCTCAGATCGGCGGTGGTCGTCCCGGTCCCGGTTCCGGGCAGCTCGGTGGTGGGGTCGTCGTGCTTCGGCATGGCACGCAGCGTGCCGTCGGCTACGGCGCCCGCCCTAGACTTTCGGCCCCAGACGAATCTTCCGCCCCGTCCCCCGGAGGGCCCGTGCCGTACCACCTGCGTTTCGGCGAGGCCGACCCGCTGCGGATCCGGTTCGCGATCTCCCCGCTCTGGGAGACCCACTCCGCCGTCCGGGTCCTCGCCCGGCCCGGCAAGCAGGGCTACCACCTGCCGTGGATGCGGCGGATCGCGTCCGCCGCGCGGGAGCTCGACCTCGGGCCGCTGCATCTGCTGATGCCCCTGCACGGGCACAGTCCGGACTTCCTTTACCCGCCGCCGCTCGGCCCCGCCGCCTCGTTCGAGGACGAGATCGCCGCCGTACGGGAGACCGATCCGGCGCTCGTCCTGGACGACTTCGAGCGGGCGCTCGCGGACACCCCGGGCGCGGCCGGGACCGCCGAGGGCCGGCGGCTGCTCGCGGATCCCGCCGGGGCGGTGCTGCGGCTGGCGGAGCTGCTCCGGACCGCGTGGGAGGCGCTGATCGCCCCGGACTGGCCCCGGCTGCGGGCGCTCCTGGAGGCGGACGTGGCGTACCACTCGCGGCGGCTCGCGGAGGGCGGGCTCGAACGGCTCCTGGGCGAGCTGCATCCGGCCTTCGCGTGGGACGCGGGGACGGCGACGCTGGAGGTCGCGTACCGCGGTGAGCACATCCGCCCGCTGGACGGGCAGGGGCTCGTCCTGATGCCGTCCGTGTTCACCTGGCCGGACGTGGTGAGCGGTTTCGATCCGCCGTGGCAGCCGACGGTGGTCTACCCGGCGCGCGGGATCGGCGGGCTGTGGTCCGCGTCAGGGGACCGCACGCCGGAGGCCCTCGGGCGGCTGCTCGGCCCGGTGCGGGCGGACGTCCTGTGCGCGCTCGCCGAGCCGATGGGGACGACGGCGCTCTCCCACCTCCTGGGCCGGGCCCCGTCCACCGTCTCCGCGCACCTCGCGGTGCTGCGGGACGCGGGGCTGCTGGCCTCGCGGCGGTACGGCCACCAGGTGCTGTACGAACGGACCCCGCTGGGGATCGCGGTGTCACAGCCCGGGAGCGGCTGACCGACATGTCACGATGACCCGGATCGTCCCGCCGTCCGTACGAGGCGCCGTGCTCGCCGTACCCGACCCTGGGGGCCGGATGTCCCGCCGCACCGTCACCGCCGCCGCCCTGGCCCTCGTCTCCGCGCTGCTCCTGGCCGGGTGCGGCGAGGACGGGCCCCCGAAGGGCCCCGTCGGTCCGCCGTCCACGCGGGACGGGGCGGCCCCCGCGAGCAGCTCGCCGTTCTGGGTCGACCCGGAGAGCGACGCGGCCCGGCAGGTGCGCCGGTACGAGGAGCAGGGCAGGGCCGAGGACGCGAGGGTCCTGAGGCGGATCGCGGACCGCCCGGTCGCGGACTGGCCGGCCGGGGACGATCCCGTGCCGGAGATCACCCGGGCGGCGCGGGGCGCGGCGGCGGAGGACCGTACGGCCGTGTTCGTCGCGTACAACATCCCGCACCGCGACTGCGGTCTGTACTCGGCGGGCGGCTCGCACGACGCGCGGGCCTACCGGACCTGGATCGACTCCTTCGCCACCGCGCTCGGGGAGTCCTCGGCGATCGTCGTCCTGGAGCCGGACGCGGTGCCGCACATGGTGGACGGCTGCACCCCGGACCAGTACCACGAGGAGCGGTACCGGCTGCTCGCCGAGGCCGTCGAGCGGCTCAAGCGGCAGCCCCGCACCCGGGTCTACCTGGACGCCGGCAACCCGGCCTGGATCGGCGATCCGGGCAGGCTGGTGGAGTCGCTGCGCCGGGCGGGGGTGGCCCGCGCGGACGGCTTCTCGCTGAACGTCTCCAACTTCCAGACGAACGAGACCGTGCGGCGCTTCGGCACGACGCTGTCGGGGCTGCTGGGCGGCGCCCACTTCACCGTGGACACCAGCCGCAACGGCGCCGGCCCGCTCCCGGACGACCGGCCGGAGGCCTGGTGCAACCCGCCGGGCCGGGCCCTCGGCGTACCGCCGACGGACCGGACCGGGGACGACCTGGTCGACGCGTACCTGTGGATCAAGCGCCCCGGCGACTCGGACGGTCCGTGCCGGGGCGGCCCGGCCGCCGGCACGTGGTGGCCGGACTACGCCCTGGGGCTGGCGCGCAGGGCGGCGTCGTAGTCGTAGTCGTAGCCGTAGGGGACCGGCTCCGGCTCAGTCCACCTGGATCCACTTCGCCTCGGACGGGATGCCGTCCGCGTCGGTGACGAAGAGCATGTACCAGCCGGGCGGGACGAGGGTCCGGTCCTCCGGTACGTCGACGGTGACCGTCGTCCCGTTCGGGCTCTTCGTCAGGCCGAGCTCGACCGAGCGCTGTTCGACGTCGGTGGTGTGGGTGACGGCGCTGGGCCGCATCAGCCGGGCCCCGGCGATCCGGGCGGCGTCCCTGGTCTTGAAGGTGGCGCGGCCGTTCTGGTCGAGTTCCTGCGGGCCCTCCCCCAGGACGGGCCGGTCGGCGCCGGCCTTGTGGAGGTAGGGCGGGGTGAAGACCTCGATCCGCTGCTCGAAGGTGCCGAGCCTGGTGTTGTCCTTGTCGTCGAAGAGCGGGTCGGAGCCGAACGTGGCGACCCGGCCGTCGGGGAGCAGCAGCGCCTCGGAGTGGTAGTTGCGGCCGACGGTGGGCGCGGCGGCCGCGGTGAAGGCGTTGCTCCTGGGGTCGTAGAACTGCGCCTTGAGGATGTCGCTGCCGCCGCGGCCCCGGTAGTCCTCGGAGCCGCCGGTGGTGAGGACGGTGTCGTCGGGCAGCAGGACGCTGCTGAGGTAGCGGGTGCCCTGCGGGAGCGCCGGTCCGTCGGTGAGGACGGGGCTGTCCCCGGACACGTCGATGATCGAGGTGCGGGCGGTCGACCGGGACGACTCGCCGACCCCGCCGCCGCCGAGGACCATGACCTTCTGGTGCTGGGCGGGGGGCAGGATCAGGGAGGCGGAGGTCTCCAGCTGGTCGGGGTCGGTGAGCCCGGCCAGCTTGGTGAAGGAGTTCTTCCGCAGGTCCCACAGGCCCGGTTCGCGGCCCTTGTCGGCGGGCCCGTAGCCGGCGTTGGAGCCGGTGTAGAGGAGCTTGCCGCCCTTGGTGAGGAAGAGGGACGGGTAGGTGGGGAAGTAGCGGAAGGGGCCTTCGGTCCACTTCTTGGTCGCGGGGTCGTAGATCTCGTTGTCGCCGGGGACGACGTCGCCGACGTCGTTGAGTCCGGAGACGGCGAGGACCTTGCCGTCGTCGAGGGTGACGAGGGTGGGGTACCAGCGGGCGTCCTTCATGGGGGCGACCGGGATGTACTTCTCGGCCCTCGGGTCGAACTCGTAGGCGCCCTTGATGCCCTGGAAGTCCTGCTTCTCGGTGGTGAGCTTCTGCGCGAGGCCGTACACGTTGTCGGCGTCGTCGCCCTTGAGGCCGACGACCTCGTACTGCGCGGCTTCGGTGGTGAGGGCCTGCGGTCCCTCCTCGCGGGCCTCGACGAAGACCCGGGCCTCGGCGGCGGTGACCTTGGTCGTCCACGGCTTCATCTGGCCGCTCGCGAAGTACGCGATGTCGAACGCGCGGGTGGCCCTGGGGACGGTGACGTCGGTCTGGGAGACGTACTCGACCCCGGACGGCGAGCGGAAGACGGTGCCCTTCCTGAGGGTGACCGCCTTGTCGGGGCTCTCGTTCTTGACGCGCATGCCGCCGCCGGCCTTCTTGACCTCGCCGTCGAGGATCTCGTACCGCGCGGTGCCGCCGGCCACGAGCAGCCGGCCGTCGGGGAGCTGGGTGTGGCCGGAGCAGAAGAAGTCCACGGGGGTGGGGATCTTCTTGAAGGTGTTCTCGACGGGGTCCCAGAGGACGGTCTCGAAGGTCCCTGCGTCGAAGTTCTTCTGGCTGTTGCCGGAGCCGGCGATCAGCAGCACCTTGCCGGTGTGCAGCAGGGCCGCGTGGATGGCGTTGATCCGGTACCGGCCGGGGACCTCGACCTCGGTCCAGGAGCCGAACCGCCGCTGGTAGTCGGGCTGGGCGATCTTGTACGCGTGGTACTTCCGCTCGGCGAAGGAGACGGCGGCGGGGGCGTTGAGCGCCGCGAGGACCAGCACCGCGGCGCTGCCGAGCAGGGTCCTCCGGAACTTCCCCGAGGGTCGGTGGGCCATGGCTCAGTTCCCTCCGGTCGTCGTGGGGGCGGGGGCGGCGGGGGCCGCGGGGGCGGTCGGCTGCGGGGCGGCGACCGGGGCGACGGCCGGGGCGGCGACGGGGGTGACGGCCTCGGTCCCTTCGCGGGCGTCGGGGAGACCGCGGGCCCGGACGCGGGCGCGGGCTCGCGCGCGGACGCGGAGCGCGCGCCGCCCCCCGAGGGCCGCGAGGCCCCAGAGGACGACCGGGGCGAGCGCGATGGCCAGGGCGAGGAGTGCCCAGACGCGCATGGCCGCGTGGGTGTGCCCGAGGCGGACGGAGGCGGCGAGGGAGGCGAGCAGGACCACCGCCCAGAAGAGGTGGATGCGGAAGGTCAGGAACCGGTCGGGGCTCGACCTGCCGCCCTTGGGCGTGACGACGAAGGTGCCGCGGGTGCGGAGGACCGCAGAGCCGAGGGACCTGAGGTAGATCGGGGCGGAGCACGCGGACATCGCCATGCCGGCGAGGCCGCCGGAGCCCTCGGGTTCGTGGGGCGAGACGTTGTGCCGCCGGTTCCAGAGGTAGAGGCCGATCTGGAGGGCGACGGCGTCGCTGTAGATCATCAGCCACACCGAGGTGGAGACCTGGGTGCCGGAGGCGCCGAACCAGAGGTAGAGGACGCTGCTGAGGATGCCGAGGAGCCAGTTGACCGCGGTCATCGGGTAGTAGGCGAGCATCAGGGTGTAGTTGAGGAAGCGGCCGGGCGGGGTGCGGAAGGGCGCCTTCCAGTACTGCTTGACGATCGTCTCGTACGTGCCCCGGGACCAGCGGAGCTGCTGGGCGAAGAAGTCCGTCCAGGAGGCCGGGCCCTCGCCGACGGCGAGGACGTCGGGGGTGTAGACGGAGCGCCAGTAGCGGCCGGTGCCCGGGTTCTTACTGCGGTGCAGTTCGAAGCCGGTGGCCATGTCCTCGGTGACCGAGTCGTACAGCCCGCCGACCTGCTTGAGGGCGGAGATCCGGACGGCGTTGTTCGTGCCGACGAACATCGGGGCGTGGTAGCGGTTCCCGGCGCGCTGGACGAGGGCGTGGAAGAGGAACTGCTGGGACTCGGCGGCCTTGGTGACGGTGTTGGTGTAGTTGCCGTACACCTGCGGTCCGACGACGAAGGCGATGTCGGGGTCGCGGAAGTAGCCGAGCATCCGCTCCAGGAAGTCGGGGAGCGGGACGTGGTCGGTGTCGACGGAGGCGAAGTAGTCGTAGGCGTCGCCGTGCCGGGCGAGCCAGGCGTTGTAGTTGCCGTGCTTGGTGCGCGCCTTGTGGACGCCCTTCCCCCGGTTCCACTCGGGGACGCCGGCCCGGGTGAAGTGGCGTACGCCCAGTTCGGCGCAGAGCGCCCTGGCCTCGGCGGAGTCGCCCTCGTCGAGGAGCCAGACGTCGAGGGGGCCGTCGTGGCGCAGCCGGGTGGCGCCCTCCAGGGTGCCGCGGACCATGGTGAGCGGTTCCTTGCCCGGGACGTACGTGGTGAGGAAGGCGACGCGGGTGCCCTTCTCCGCGTACACGGGTATGGGGTCGCGGGCGACCATGGTGGCGTGGGCGATCGCCGTGACGTTCACCAGCATGAAGAAGCAGATCAGCCCGATCGACACGAGCATCACGGTGTCGAGGTGGACGAGCCGGCGGTCGCCGCCCTCGCGGACGGTCCAGTGGCTGGGCCAGACGAGGTAGGCGAGGAGCAGCGCCGAGAGGAGCGGCGCGAGGCTCATCAGGAGGACCGCGCGTATGCGGTGCGGCTCCCTGGAGAGCAGACTCCGGTACCTCACCCGGTAGTTCCCGGGCTCCGGTTCGGTGAGCGGGCCGGCGAGTCGGCTGTAGGTGTCGTAGTCGTAGGCTCCCGGCCGCACGGCGCCTCCAGCTGTCTTCGAACGGATCGATATGCCAACGAAAGGGGCAAACGATCGGCGTGTCGACTGGAGTAGTCCGACTGGGTTGGTCGGCCGGGCCGGGCTATCGGGTACGGGCGCTCTGCCGCCGGAGCGTGTAGGCGACGGCCTTTCTGGCGACGGGGTTCAGCTCCTCCACGGCGGCCATCAGGGCGCCCAGCTGCTCCAGGGCCGTGAAGGCCGCCTCGGCGCCCGCCGGATCGACGCCCTCGTACAGTTCGAGGCCGACGAACGAGGCGCCGACCGCGCGGGCGAGCCCGGCGGGGTCGGTGAACTCGGCGAACGGGGTCCCCGCCAGGACCCGGACGAGCACCTGCTCGATCTCGGCGATCCACAGGTCGAGACCCGCGACCGTGGCCGGCGCCAGGCGGGGATGCGCCTGCGCTCCGGCGAGCAGCTGCCCGAGGAAGGCGACATGGCCGGCCGCCCGCTCCTCCTCGTGCAGCTCGCGCCCGAAGGCGAGCAGTTCGGTGAGGCTGCCGACCGCGGCGAGCCGCTCGCGGTGCCGGGCGACGCGCTGCTCGGCGCCGTACCGGCAGGCCTCGGCGAGCAGTTCGTCGACGGAACCGAAGTGGTAGAAGACGAGGGCCTGGTTCACCCCCGCCGCGGCGGCGACGGTGCGGGCGGAGGCCTTGGTGATGCCCTGCTCGACGAGGGTCCGCAGGGCGCCCGCGAGCAGCTTCTCGCGGGTCTCCTGGCTGCGTGCGTCCCGCCCCCGGGGCTCGCCCGCCCGCCGGTCCTTGACGTCCCCGCTCATGCCCGTACCTCCTCGCGCACCGGGCGCAGCCCCGCGCGCACCCCCCGGGATCGTAGGTCCCGGTACGCGGCGACGAACGAGCCCTCGTAGCCGAAGACGGGGCCGACGTACCTGTTCTCCACCCGGACGGCGATGCGGAAGCGGCCCGTGCGCTCGTCGAAGGACTCGCGCACCTCGGCGTGGCCGCCGATCAGTTCGGGGACGCGCACGTCCAGCGGGCCCTCGCGGAACCGGTGCTCGCCGGAGCGGATGAGGAGCGAGCCGTCGGGCTCGGCGGACAGGTGCAGATCGCTGGCGAGGTGCTGGTGGGTGCCGAGGTAGTCGAGGACGCAGTCCCGCTCGGGGCTGTGGACCATGGTGGCGTCGAAGCGCCGGGGGCCGCCGGTCAGGGCGAAGGTCCGGACGAAGGTGACGGTCTCGCGCCCGTACGAGTCCGTATACGGCACGTTCTCGATGACGAAGGGCACGTCGCGTCCGGTGCGGGGCAGCAGGATGTTCCGCAGCCCGCCGACCGCGAGGAACGGCTTCACCACGGCCCGGCCGTGCCAGATCCGGTCCATGACGCCCCGCCCGACGCACAGCTCGCCGCTCGCGAGCCCGACGGAGAAGCGCCGCTGGAGCTCGGGGTGCAGCCGCCCGAAGGCGGCGTCCCCCATGGCCGCGCGGAAGATGGAGGGCGCGGTGGACGGAGCGGTGGACGGCTCGGCAGGGGACGCGGTGGAGGGCGCGGTCGTGGTCACAGCTGCTCCAGGGCGGCGAGGAGCCGGGGCTCCCGGGTGCGGGCGGGCGGGGTGCGCAGACAGCGCCGGGCCGCGGGAGTGCGCGACGAGGGCGGTACGAGCACGGCGAGGGCGATCCCGAGGACGGTGAACGGCACGGCGGCGAACGACACAGGCCCCAGGGGCAGCGCGGTGGCGGCCCACGGCACGGCCACGAGCAGCACCCGGGCGAGGAGTTCGAGCAGCCAGTGGTTCCGGGAGCGCTCCGGGGTGATGCCCCGCTCGCACCAGAGCCGCAGCCGGTCGAAGGACCAGGCGGTGGCCCAGCCCATGAGGGGCCGGAACACGAGCCGGTCGGCGAGGCGGCCGGAGCGGCCCCAGCGGGGCCGGTAGTCGTAGCCGGTGAGGAAGCGGATGCCGTCCCGGGTGGGGACGTAGCGCCAGTACCCGCTGCCCTCGGCGAGCAGCGAGAGCGGGTGCGGCGAGGAGAACCGGAGGGCGGAGACCCGGTCGCCGCCGGCCCGGTGGCGCTCCCCCGCGGAGACACCGGTGCCGGCGACGACCAGGAAGGGCAGGACGCGTGTCGCGTACCGGAAGTGCTGGGGCTCGCCCTCGGCGCGCGGAAGGTACGCGATCTCCGTGAACCGCAGGTCCCACCGCTGATGGCGGGCGGGGTCCTGCGTGTGCTCCCAGAGCGTCTCCAGGTCCGCGCGGACCTGTGTCTCGATGTAGAGACCCATGGGTGTCCCCCCAGCTCGTACGGCATTTTGAGCGACTGCTCAAAACTGCCCCGCGGCTGAAGGTAGCCGATTTTGAGCAGTCGCTCAAGACGGGTCTCCCGGGATGCCGAAGCCCCCGGGCCCCGCAGGTCTCCCGGCATGACGAAGCCCCCGGCTCCGCAGGGGGGCCGGGGGCTTCTCGCCGGGGATCGGGAGCGGGGGCCTCAGCCCTCCAGGTACCGCTCCACCGTGGCGACCTTGCTGTGGAGACCGTCCGTGACACCGGGGCGGATGTCGACCTTCATGACCACGGAGACCCGCGGGGCCCGCGCCTCGACGGCGGCGACCGCGCGCTTCACGACGTCCATGACCTGGTCCCAGTCCTCGCCCTCGACGGAGGTGAACATCGCGTCGGTGCGGTTCGGGAGCCCGGACTCGCGGACGACGCGGACGGCGTCGGCGACGTACTCGCCGACCTCCTCCCCCACGCCCAGCGGGGTGACGGAGAACGCGACGATCACGCCTTCACCGCGCCTTCGGCGGCCGCGGCGCGGGCGCGGGAGGCGACGACCGCGTCCTCGGCCTCGCCCTTGAGCCTGCGCTCGGCGTAGAAGCCGCCGAAGGGGAGCACGGAGAGCGCGAAGTAGAGGGCGGCCGTCCCGAAGCTCCACTTGGTCCGGTTCCAGGCGTCCAGCCAGAAGAGCACGTAGAGGATGAACAGCACGCCGTGGATCGCGCCCATGACCGGCACCGCGTTGAAGTCCGTCGTCCGCTTGAGCACCGAGCAGACCAGCAGGAGCAGGAACGAGACGGCCTCCGGCGCGGAGACGAGCCGGAGCCGGTGGAGGGAGGAAGCGGTCTTGATGTCCACGGAGGGGGTCACCTTCGTTCGATCTTGTGAACGGATGCACAAGGGCCCGTCCATTGTGCACGCCGACTTTGCTGTCTCTTTATCCGGGTCCCCAGTACCTTCAGCGGGTGGCAACGTTCCGACTCCAGGGCAGCAAGGTGCTCGCCGTGTCCATGACCGGCGACGCCGTCAAGGCGAAGAACGGCTCGATGGTCGCCTACGACGGCCAGATGGCGTTCAAGAAGATGAGCGGTGGTGGGGAGGGCCTGCGCGGCATGGTCACCCGCCGGCTCACGGGTGAGCAGATGGAGGTGATGGAGGTACGCGGCCAGGGGACCTGCTGGTTCGCCGACCGGGCCTCCGAGATCAACCTCGTCTCGCTCCACGGCGACAAGCTCTGGGTCGAGGCGAGCAATCTGCTCTGCACCGACGCGGGGCTGCGCACCGGCACCACGTTCACGGGCCTGCGCGGCGGGGCCACCGGCAACGGCCTCTTCACCACCACCGTGGAGGGCACCGGCCAGGCCGCGATCATGTCCGACGGCCCGGCGGTGGTGCTGCGGGTGACCCCGCAGTACCCGCTCCAGGTCGACCCCGGCGCGTACATCGCGCACCAGGGAAACCTCCAGCAGCACTTCCAGTCGGGTGTGACCTTCCGCACCCTCATGGGCGAGGGCGGCGGCGAGGCCTTCCAGATCCGCTTCGAGGGGGACGGCCTCGTGTACGTCCAGCCGAGCGAGCGGAACACGATCGGGGGAGACGTCTAGTGCCGTTCCGCGAGATCAACTCGAAGATGGTCGAGGCGACCGTCATCCCGGGGCAGCGCATGTTCAGCCAGCGCGGCGCCATGCTCGCGTACCGCGGCGACGTCACTTTCACGCCGAACACGGCGGGCGGCCAGGGCGGCGTGATGTCGATGATCGGCCGCCGGGTGGCCGGCGAGGCGACGCCGCTGATGACCGTCGAGGGCAGCGGCACCGTGATGTTCGGGCACGGCGGTCACCACATCCAGGTGATCGGGCTGACCGGCGACACCCTGTACGTGGAGGCCGACCGCCTCCTCGCCTTCGACGGCACCCTGGAGCAGGGCACCATGTTCATGGGCTCGCAGGGCGGCGTCATGGGCATGGTCCGCGGCCAGGTGACCGGCCAGGGCCTCTTCACCACCACCCTGAAGGGCCACGGCGCGGTGGCCGTCATGGCGCACGGCGGCGTCATCGAGCTGCCGATCACCCCGGGGCGCCCGGTCCACGTGGACCCGCAGGCGTACGTGGCCCACCACGGCGACGTACGGAACAAGCTCTCCACCGCGCTGGGCTGGCGCGACATGGTGGGGCGCGGCTCGGGCGAGGCGTTCCAGCTGGAGCTGAGCGGCAGCGGCGCGGTGTACGTGCAGGCCTCGGAGGAGAAGCTGTGACCGGTCCCGTGATCCACGACCCGACGACCCTGCCGTCGGACGACAACGTGAACCCGTACACCTTCTGCGTGGAGCTCAAGGGCTCCCAGTGGTTCCTGCAGAAGGGCAAGATGATCGCCTACTACGGGCGGATCGAGTTCAACGGCATCGGGCACGGCCGGCTGGACCGCCTGGTCCGGACGTCCTTCCACTCGCCGCTGCACGCGAGCGACTGGGTGGTGGCCGAGGGCAGCGGGAAGATGCTGCTGGCGGACCGGGCCTTCGACGTGAACTCGTTCGACCTCGACGAGGGCAATCTGACGATCCGTTCCGGAAACCTGCTCGCCTACCAGCCGACGCTGGCCCTGAAGCAGTCGATCGTGCCGGGCTTCGTGACGCTGATCGGCACGGGGAAGTTCGTGGCCGCGTCGAACGGCCCGGTGGTCTTCATGGAGCCGCCGATGCGGGTGGACCCGCAGGCCCTGGTGGGCTGGGCGGACTGCCCCTCGCCGTGCCACCACTACGACCACGGCTACATGACGGGCGTGATGGGCGGCGTCCGCGCGCTGACGGGCATCGGCGGCACCTCGGGCGAGGAGCACCAGTTCGAGTTCGTGGGCGCGGGCACGGTCCTGCTGCAGTCGACGGAGATCCTGATGGCGGACCGCGCGATCGGCGGACCGCCGGCCCAGGCGGGGGTGCCGGGGGGCCATGGATCGCCCGGTTCCGGCCAGTCTGTGCAAGGCTCGGTACCGCGACTTCCCGGCCAGCTCGGCGACCTCCAGCGTCGCTTCGGTCTGTGAGCGGTAGTCTGCGGAGGGTGACGTCTTCGAACGCACGCTCCCAGACTTCGTCAAGTATTCAACTTCTTAGGTAGAATCCATACATGGAGACCGAGACCGCCACCCCGTGGCTCACCGACGCCGAGCAGTGTGCGTGGCGCACATTCCTGGACGTCCAGAGGATGCTGACGTACCAGCTGGAGCGGGACCTCCAGCCCTTCGGACTGACGATGAACGACTACGAGATCCTCGTGAACCTCTCGGAGTCGGCCGAACGGCGGCTGCGCATGAGCGATCTGGCCGCGGCCACGCTCCAGTCGAAGAGCCGGCTCTCGCACCAGATCACCCGCATGGAGAACGCCGGACTCGTCCGGCGCGAGAACTGCGAGTCCGACCGCCGCGGACTGTACGCCGTGCTGACCGACGCGGGCATGGAGACCATGCACAAGGTCGCCCCGCACCACGTCGAGTCGGTGCGCAAGCACTTCATCGACCAGATCGGCACGGACGCCCTCGGCGACCTGCGCGAGTCCCTGAAGCCGGTCGCGGACCAGCTGCGCGGCCGGCGCGGCAAGCCGTAGCGGCGGCGCCGCCGGGCGGACCTGACGAAGTAGGGCCCCACCGGTCGTCCCGGTGAGGCCCTGGTTCGTACCCGTGGAGCAGCGCGCGCCGCTCCGTCGCCCGCGCGCCGCTCAATTGCCCGTCAGGCTCGCGACCAGCTCGTCCGAGGCCGCGTACGGATCGAGGTCGCCCGCCACGATCCGCTCCGCGAGCGCGTCCAGGCGCCGGTCGCCGTGCAGATCGCCGATCCGCTCCCGCAGGGCCGTGACCGCGATGGTCTCGACCTCGCGCGCCGCACGGGCCCGGCGGCGCTCCGCCAGGACCCCGCGCTCCTCCATCCAGGCGCGGTGCTTCTCCAGCGCCTCCACGACCTCGTCGACGCCCTCGCCGCGCGCCGCGACCGTCTTGACGATCGGCGGCCGCCAGTCGCCGGGACCGCGCGCCTCGCCCAGGCCCAGCATGTGGTTGAGCTCGCGGGCGGTGGCGTCCGCGCCGTCCCGGTCGGCCTTGTTCACCACGTACACGTCGCCGATCTCCAGGATGCCCGCCTTCGCGGCCTGGATCCCGTCGCCCATGCCCGGCGCGAGCAGGACGACCGAGGTGTCGGCCTGGGAGGCGATCTCGACCTCCGACTGCCCGACGCCCACGGTCTCCACGAGGATCACCTCGCAGCCGGCCGCGTCCAGGACGCGGACGGCCTGCGGGGCGGACCAGGCGAGACCGCCCAGGTGACCGCGGGTCGCCATGGAGCGGATGTAGACGCCCGGATCCGAGGCGTGGTCCGACATCCGCACCCGGTCGCCGAGGAGCGCCCCGCCGCTGAACGGCGACGACGGGTCGACGGCCAGGACGCCGACCCGCTTGCCCGCCCGCCGGTAGGCGGAGACCAGCGCGGACGTCGACGTGGACTTGCCGACGCCGGGCGAACCGGTCAGGCCCACCACGTACGCGCCGCCGGCGAGCGGCGCGAGCGCCGCCATGACCTCGCGCAGCTGCGGGGACGCCCCCTCCACGAGCGAGATCAGCCGGGCCACGGCCCGCGGCCGGCCCTCCCGTGCCTGGGCGACCAGAGCGGGGACGTCCACCATGCGCTGAGCTCCTTGCCTGACCGTGCCGAGGTGACTTACTTGCCGGCGACGCGGACGATCAGCGCGTCGCCCTGACCGCCACCGCCGCACAGGGCGGCCGCGCCGATGCCGCCGCCGCGCCGCTTGAGCTCCAGGGCCAGGTGCAGCACCACGCGGGCGCCGGACATGCCGATCGGGTGGCCGAGGGCGATGGCGCCGCCGTTGACGTTCACCTTCTCGGGGGTAACGCCGAGGTCCTTCATTGACTGGACGGCCACCGCGGCGAAGGCCTCGTTGATCTCGATCAGGTCGAGGTCGCCGACGGTCAGGCCCTCCTTCTTCAGCGCGTGCAGGATGGCGTTGGACGGCTGCGACTGGAGCGAGTTGTCCGGGCCCGCCACGTTGCCGTGGGCGCCGATCTCGGCGATCCACTCCAGGCCCAGCTCCTCGGCCTTGGCCTTGCTCATCACGACGACGGCGGCGGCGCCGTCGGAGATCTGCGAGGAGGTGCCGGCGGTGATGGTGCCGTCCTTGGCGAAGGCCGGGCGGAGCTTGCCGAGGGACTCGGCGGTGGTCTCCGCGCGGATGCCCTCGTCCTGGGAGAAGACGACCGGCTCGCCCTTGCGCTGCGGGATCTCGACCGGGGTGATCTCGGCCTCGAAGATGCCGTTCTTCTGGGCGGCCGCGGCGCGCTGGTGCGAGAGCGCGGCGATCTCGTCCTGCTCGGGACGCCGGATGCCCAGACGGCTGTTGTGCTTCTCGGTGGACTCGCCCATGGCGATGTTCTCGAAGGCGTCGGTCAGACCGTCGTACGCCATGGCGTCGAGCATCTCGATGGCGCCGTACTTGAAGCCCTCGCGGGACTTCGGCAGCAGGTGCGGCGCGTTGGTCATCGACTCCTGGCCGCCGGCGACGACCACGTCGAACTCACCGGCGCGGATCAGCTGGTCGGCGAGCGCGATGGCGTCGAGGCCCGACAGGCACACCTTGTTGATGGTGAGCGCGGGGACGTTCATCGGGATGCCGGCCTTGACCGCGGCCTGGCGGGCGGGGATCTGGCCGGCGCCCGCCTGGAGCACCTGGCCCATGATCACGTACTGGACCTGGTCGCCGCCGATGCCGGCCCGGTCGAGCGCGGCCTTGATGGCGAAGCCGCCGAGCTCGGCGCCCGAGAAGGACTTGAGCGAGCCGAGCAGGCGACCCATGGGCGTGCGGGCGCCCGCGACGATCACTGAGGTGGTACCGGTCGTTCCAGACATGAGGCACGGCCCCTAGGGATGAGAAGTGAACGAGGGTTTACCGCCAATGTACTGAGCGGCGGACCGCCGGGTCACCGGCCGGTCGGTGTGACGGCGCGCACGTTGCGTAACCATCCTCACGGCGTTGCACTGGAGGCATGCTGACGCGAATCGACCACATCGGGATCGCCTGTTTCGACCTGGACAAGACTGTCGAGTTCTACCGTGCCACGTACGGTTTCGAGGTCTTCCACTCCGAGGTCAACGAGGAGCAGGGCGTCCGCGAGGCCATGCTCAAGATCAATGAGACCTCGGACGGCGGAGCCTCGTACCTCCAGCTCCTGGAGCCGACCCGGGAGGACTCCGCGGTGGGCAAGTGGCTCGCCAAGAACGGCGAGGGCGTGCACCACATCGCCTTCGGCACGGCGGACGTCGACGCCGACGCCGACGACATCCGGGGCAAGGGCGTCCGGGTCCTCTACGACCAGCCGCGGATCGGCTCCATGGGCTCCCGGATCACCTTCCTGCACCCCAAGGACTGCCACGGCGTCCTCACGGAACTGGTCACCTCGGCAGAGCCGTCGGCTGACCACTCCTCAGCGGAGCACTGACCTCCGGATTCCTGGCCCGGTAGAGTGGGCGACTCCGGGCCGGGGCCGGTCGGGGCCGCTCCGTGCGGCACCGTAGTCGGGATGTCGGGGTCGTCCGATCTGCCACGATTCCCCGGGGGTCCGTCCTCGGCCGTGAGGGCGGCTCGTCGGAGTTGCGACCAGGGTTGGGGTCTCCCCTGCTCGAAGAGCTCGGGGAAGGATGGACCGCGCAGTGCGGGGCTACGAACGCCAGGAGAGCCACCGAGCTGAAGACGACCATCTCGCCCGGTTCGAAGCCGAGATGGACCGGCTGAAGACCGAGCGCGAGAAGGCCGTTCAGCACGCCGAGGATCTCGGATACCAGGTCGAGGTCTTGCGCGCCAAGCTCCACGAGGCGCGGCGCACCATCGCGTCCCGGCCCGCCTACGACAGCGCGGACATCGGATACCAGGCCGAGCAGCTGCTGCGGAACGCGCAGGCGCAGGCCGAACAGCTCCGCCAGGACGCCGAGCGCGAGCTCCGCGACGCCCGCGCGCAGACGCAGCGCATCCTCCAGGAGCACGCGGAGCACCAGTCCCGGCTCCAGGCCGAACTGCACAACGAGGCGGTCCAGCGCCGCCAGCAGCTCGACCAGGAGCTCAGCGAGCGCCGGCAGACCGTCGAGGCGCACGTCAACGAGAACGTCGCCTGGGCCGAGCAGCTCCGCGCCCGCACCGAGTCCCAGGCCCGCCGGCTCATGGAGGAGTCCCGCGCGGAGGCCGAGCAGGCGCTCGCCACCGCCCGCGCCGAGGCCACCCGGCTCGCCGAGGAGACCAGCCGGCGCGTCGGCTCCGAGGCCGAGGCCGCCCGTGCCGAGGCCGAAGCGATTCTGCTGCGCGCCCGCAAGGACGCCGAGCGGCTCCTCGGGGCCGCCTCCAGCCAGGCGCAGGAGGCCACCAGCCACGCCGAGCAGCTCCGCTCCACCACCACCGCCGAGACCGACCAGGCCCGCCGTCAGGCCACCGAGCTCTCCCGCGCCGCCGAGCAGCGCATGCAGGAGGCCGAGGAGAGGCTGCGCGTCGCGCGCGCGGAGGCCGAGAAGGCCCTCAACGAGGCCAAGGAGACCGCCGCCAAGCAGCTCGCCACCGCCGAGTCGGTCAACGAGCAGCGCACCCGCACCGCGAAGACCGAGATCGCCCGGCTGGTCGGCGAGGCCACCAAGGACGCCGAGGCGCTCAAGGCCGAGGCCGCGGAGAAGCTGCGCGAGGCGACCGCCGAGGCGGAGAAGCTCGTCACCGAGGCCTCCGAGAAGGCCCGTACGGTCGCCGCGGAGGACTCCGCCGCCGCGCTCGCCAAGGCCGCGCGCAACGCCGAGGAGATCCTCACTAAGGCGTCAGAGGACGCCAGGGAGACCACCCGCAAGGCCTCCGAGGAGGCCGAGCGGATCCGCCGCGAGACCGAGGCGGAGATCGACCGGCTGCGCTCCCAGGCCGAGGAGCAGGCGGACGAACTCCTCGGTTCGGCGAAGGACGACACGAAGGAGTACCGCGCCAAGACCGTCGAGCTGCAGGAGGAGGCCCGCCGGCTGCGCGGCGAGGCCGAGCAGCTGCGCGCCGAGGCCATCGCGGAGGGCGAGCGGATCCGCGGCGAGGCCCGCCGCGAGGCCGTCCAGCAGATCGAGGAGGCGGCCAGCAGCGCCGAGGAGCTCCTCACCAAGGCCCGGACCGACTCCGACGAGATGCGGGCCAAGGCCGGCGCCGAGAGCGAGCGGGTCAAGTCCGAGGCCATGGAGCGCGCCCAGACGCTCCGGACCCAGGCCGAGGAGACCCTGGAGCGGACCCGCGCCGAGGCCGAGCGGCTGCGCGCCGAGGCCGAGGAGCAGGCCGAGGCGGTCAAGGCGGCGGCCGAGGAGGCCGCGGCCGGGCTGCGCGCCGACGCCGAGCGGGCCGCCGAGGCCCGCCGCGCCGAGGCCGCCGCGGAGCTGACCCGGCTGCACACCGACGCCGAGGCGAAGGTCGCGGCGGCCGGGGAGGAGCTCACCGACGCGCGTGCCGAGGGCGAGCTGATCCGGCGCGAGGCCGCCGAGGAGACGGAGCGGCTGCGGACCGAGGCCGCGGAGCGCATCCGTACGCTCCGGGAGCAGGCCGAGCAGGAGGCCGAGCGGCTGCGCGCCGAGGCCGCGTCGGACGCGTCCACCACCCGTACCGAGGCCGAGGGCGCCGCAGGACGGCTCCGCAAGGAGGCCGCCGAGGAGGCCGAGCGGCTGCGCTCGGAGGCCCAGGAGACCGCCGACCGGGTACGGGCCGAGGCCGCCGCCGCGGCCGAGCGGGTGGCCACCGAGGCCGCGGAGGCGCTGGCCGCCGCCCAGGAGGAGGCCGTCCGGCGTCGCCGGGAGGCCGAGGAGACGCTCGAGTCGGCCCGTTCCGAGGCCGGCCGGGAGCGCGAGCACGCCCGCGCGCAGTCCGAGGAGCTGCTCGCCGCGGCCCGCAAGCGCGTGGAGGACGCGCAGGTCGAGGCGCAGCGCCTGGTCGAGGAGGCGGACGCGCGGGCGACCGAGACGGTCGCCGCGGCCTCGCGGGCCGCCCAGGAGGTACGGGACTCGGTGGCGGGTCTGCGCGAGCAGGCCGAGGAGGAGGTCACCGGGCTGCGCAGCGCCGCCGAGCACGCGGCCGAGCGGACGCGTTCCGAGGCGCAGGAGGAGGCGGACCGGGTCCGCGCCGACGCCTTCGAGGAGCGGGAGCGGGCGTCCGAGGACGCCGCCCGCACGCGGACGCGTGCGCAGGAGGAGACGGACGCCGCGAAGGCGCTGGCCGAGCGGACGGTCTCCGACGCGATCGCCGAGTCGGAGAAGCTGCGGGCGGACACCGCCGAGTACGCGCAGCGGGTGCGTACCGAGGTGTCGGATTCGCTCGCCGCGTCCGAGCAGGACGCGGCCCGTACCCGGGCCGACGCCCGCGACGACGCGAACCGGATCCGCTCGGAGGCCGCCGAGCGCGCCGAGGCGGTCGTCGGCGAGGCCCGTACGGAGGCGGACCGGATCGCCGCCGAGGCGGAGCAGGCCCTGGACGAGGCGCGTCAGGCGGCGGACAAGCGTCGCGGCGACGCGGCCGAGCAGGCCGACGCGCTCCTCGCCGAGGCGACCTCGGAGGCCGAGCGGCTCACCCGCGAGACGGCCGCCGAAGCGGAGCGGCTCACCGCCGAGGCGGTCGAGCTGATGGAGACCACCGAGCAGGACGCCCGGCGCCTCCGCACCGAGGCCGAACAGGTCAAGGCGGACGCCGAGGCGCACGCGGAAGCGCTGCGCGCGGCCGCGGTCGCCGACGGCGAGCAGGTCCTCGACGAGGCCCGCAAGGCCGCCGACAAGCGCCGCAGCGACGCCGCCGAACAGGCCGACGCCCTCCTCGCCGAGGCGACCTCGGAAGCCGAGCGCCTCACCCGCGAGACGGCCGCCGAAGCGGAGCGGCTCACCGCCGAGGCGGTCGAGCTCATGGAGACCACCGAGCAGGACGCCCGACGCCTCCGCACCGAGGCCGAACAGGTCAAGATCGACGGGGAGGCGCACGCGCAGGCCCTGCGGAACGCCGCCCTGGCCGACGGCGAGCAGGTCCTCGACGAGGCCCGCAAGGCCGCCGACAAGCGCCGCAGCGACGCCGCCGAGCAGGCCGACGCCCTCCTCGCCGAGGCGACCTCGGAAGCCGAGCGCCTCACCCGCGAGACGGCCGCCGAGGCAGAGCGGCTCGTCGCCGAGGCGACCGCCGAGGCCGAGCGGCTCACCCGCGAGGCCGGTGAACTCGCCGACGCCGTCACGGCGGAGGCGCAGGCCGAGGCCGAGGCGACCGTGGGCTCCGCCCAGCAGGACGCCGAGCGGATCCGTACCGAGTCGGAGCGGCTCAAGGCCGCCGCCGAGGCGGCCGCCGAGCAGATGCGCTCGGAGGCCCGCGCGGAGGCGGACCGGACGCTCGACGAGGCGCGGGAGGCCGGTGCCCGGAAGCGTTCGGACGCGGCCGAGCAGGCCGACCAGCTCATCGGCAAGGCCCAGGAGGAGGCGCTGCGCGCCACCACCGAGGCCGAGGCGCAGGCCGACCTGATGGTCGGCGCCGCCCGCAAGGAGGCCGAGCGGATCGTCGCCGAGGCGACCGTCGAGGGCAACTCGCTGGTGGAGAAGGCCCGTACCGACGCGGACGAGCTCCTGGTCGGGGCACGCGGCGACGCGACGGCCATAAGGGAGCGGGCCGAGGAGCTGCGGGGCCGGATCGAGGGCGAGATCGAGGAGCTGCACGAGCGGGCGCGCCGCGAGAGCGCCGAGCAGATGAAGACGGCGGGCGAGCGGGTCGACAACCTGATGAAGGCCGCGACAGAACAGCGGGCCGAGGCCGACGAGAAGGCCAAGGAGCTGGTCTCCGAGGCGAGTTCGGAGGCCAGCAAGGTCCGGATCGCCGCGGTCCGCAAGGCCGAGGCGCTCCTCAAGGAGGCCGAGCAGAAGAAGGCCTCACTGGTCGCGGAGGCCGAGGGCATCAAGGCCGAGGCCGAGCGGGTACTGGCGGAGGCCCGGTCCGAGGCGGAGCAGACCATCGAGGAGGGCCAGCGCGAACTGGAAGTGCTCGTGCGGCGCCGCAAGGACATCAATGCCGAGATCTCCCGTGTCCAGGACGTGCTGGAGGCGTTGGAGTCTTTCGAGACTCCGTCCGCCGGTGCCAAGTCCGCCGGGGCAGTGGGTGCCAAGGCGGGTGCGTCGGCCGGCTCCACTCGTTCGAGTGGCAAGTCCCAGGACGGCTAGCCACTCAAAAGGCTGGACATTCTCCAGATCAAACGGGCATACGCTCGATGACACGCCGCTTCGGCCCCTAGGATTCCCTCTAACACCTCACCGGTCTCATTCGACAGGAAACCCATGAGCGACACATCCTCCCCCTTCGGCTTCGAGCTCGTGCGGCGCGGTTACGACCGCGGTCAGGTGGACGACCGCATTACCAAGCTCGTTTCCGACCGCGACAGTGCGCTGTCCCGCATCACCTCCCTGGAGAAGCGCATCGAGGAACTCCACCTCGAGACGCAGAACGCCCAGGCGCAGGTCACCGACGCCGAGCCGTCGTACGCGGGGCTCGGCGCCCGGGTCGAGAAGATCCTCCGGCTCGCCGAGGAGGAGGCGAAGGACCTGCGTGAGGAGGCCCGTCGCGCCGCCGAGCAGCACCGCGAGCTGGCCGAGTCGGCCGCCCAGCAGGTGCGCAACGACGCGGAGTCCTTCGCGGCCGAGCGCAAGTCGAAGGCCGAGGACGAGGGCGTCCGCATCGTCGAGAAGGCGCAGGGCGAGGCCAACACGCTGCGCGCCGAGGCGCAGAAGGACGCCCAGTCGAAGCGCGAGGAGGCGGACGCCCTCTTCGAGGAGACCCGCGCCAAGGCCGCCCAGGCCGCCGCGGACTTCGAGACCAACCTGGCCAAGCGCCGCGAGCAGTCGGAGCGCGACCTGGCCTCGCGTCAGGCCAAGGCCGAGAAGCGCCTCGCCGAGATCGAGCACCGCGCCGAGCAGCTCCGCCTGGAGGCCGAGAAGCTGCGCACGGACGCGGAGCGCCGGGCCCGTCAGACGGTGGAGACGGCGCAGCGCCAGGCCGAGGACATCGTGGCCGACGCGAACGCCAAGGCCGACCGGATCCGCAGCGAATCGGAGCGCGAGCTCGCGGCGCTGACGAACCGCCGGGACTCGATCAACGCCCAGCTGACCAACGTCCGCGAGATGCTGGCGACGCTGACCGGTGCCGCGGTGGCGGCGGCCGGCTCGCCGATCGACGACGAGCGCCCGGCCGGTGTCCCGGCCCAGCAGTCCCGCTGACGCCCGTCACGCGTACGCCTGTCACGCGTACGGCCGCCCCCCGTACGGCCGTCCGGGTCGTGACCGTCGACCTGACACACAAGCGGTAACGAGTTCGCAGCGTTCCCCAGAACCCCCCGTCATTCCGGTGGCGGGGGGTTTTGCGCACCCGTAGGTTGGGACGCATGATCGAGCTTGAGGGCCTGACCAAGCGATACGGGGCGAAGACCGCGGTCGACCATCTCTCCTTCCAGGTGCGTCCTGGGGTGATCACGGGCTTCCTCGGGCCCAACGGGGCGGGCAAGTCCACGACGATGCGGATGATGCTGGACCTGGACAACCCGACGAGCGGGACGGTCCGGATCGACGGCAAGCACTACCGGGAGCTCGAGGAGCCGCTGAAGTACATCGGCGCGCTGCTCGACGCGAAGGCGATGAACGGCGGCCGCTCCGCCTACAACAACCTGCTGTGCCTGGCGCAGTCGAACCGCATCCCGGAACGCCGGGTGGGCGAGGTGCTGGACCTGGTGGGTCTGACACCGGTCGCGCGGAAGAAGTCGAAAGGTTTCTCCCTCGGTATGGGGCAGCGCCTCGGCATCGCGTCGGCGCTGCTCGGCGATCCCGAGATCCTGATGTTCGACGAACCCGTCAATGGTCTGGACCCCGAGGGAATTCACTGGATCCGCAATCTGATGAAGGCGTTGGCGGCCGAGGGCCGGACGATCTTCGTTTCCAGCCATCTGATGAGTGAAATGGCCCTGACGGCCGATCACCTGATCGTGATCGGACAGGGAAAGCTGCTGGCCGACACGTCGATGGCGGATTTCATCCAGGAGAATTCCCGGAGTTATGTACGGCTGCGCTCGCCGCAGCAGGAGCGGCTCAGGGACGTGCTGCACGCCCACGGGTTCGTCGCCGTGGAGGCGGGCAGCGGCAACCTGGAGGTGGACGGGGCGACGACCGAGAAGCTGGGTGAACTCGCCGCCGAGAACGGGCTCGTCCTGCACGAGCTGAGCTCCCAGCGCGCGTCGCTCGAAGAGGCCTTCATGCAGATGACGGCGAGTGCGGTGGAGTACCACGCGCACGGCACCGATGTACACGGTGGCGCCCCGGCGCCCGGCCCCCAGTGGGGCACGACCTCCCAGGGAGCCTGAACCATGGCAGCGGTATCCGCGGTCCTGCAGTCCGAGTGGACCAAGATCCGGACGGTGTCGTCGACCGTCTGGACGCTGGCGAGCGCCCTGATCGTCACGGTGGCGATCGGCGCGGCGCTGTCCGCCGTGTTCAACTCGACCTTCGACGACCTGAGCGAGGTCGAGCGGGCCACCTTCGACCCGACCCTGGTCAGCTTCTTCGGGATGACCCTGGGGCAGCTGGCGATGGTGGTCTTCGGTGTCCTGGTGGTGGGGACCGAGTACTCCTCGGGCATGATCCGCACCTCCCTCGCGGCCGTGCCGCAGCGCGCGACCTTCCTGTTCTCGAAGATCACGGTGGCGGGCGGCCTCGCGTTCGCCGTGGGTCTCGCGACGAGCTTCCTCTCCTTCTTCCTGGGGCAGGCGCTGCTCGGCGAGCACCGGGCCTCGATCGGCGACGACAACGTGCTGCGGGCGGTGATCGGCGGCGGCCTCTACATGGGCCTCATCGCCCTGTTCTCCATGGGCGTGGCGGCGATGCTGCGCTCGTCGATGCTGTCGCTCGGCATCCTGATGCCGTTCTTCTTCCTGGTCTCGCAGATCCTGGCGGCCGTGCCGAAGGCCAAGGAGGTGGCCCGCTACTTCCCCGACCAGGCCGGATCGAAGATCATGCAGGTCGTCCCCGACGCCATGAACACGGAGGAGGCTCCGTACGGCCCCTGGGCCGGTCTGGGGATCATGGTGATCTGGGTGGTGGCCGCGCTGGCCGGCGGCTACCTGGTGATGAAGAAGCGGGACGCCTGAGGCGACGCGGGATCGGACGTCAGGATCCCTGGGGGAACCCTGACGTTTTCCCCTGACGTTTCCCCGACGACCGCGCGGAGGCCGTCTCCACTTCGCCGGAACCGTCAATGGCTGGATAAGCTCCTAGCTCATACGGGGGGCTCCGGCCGACGGCCGCCACGCCCCGACCATGGTGCGACCGACCTGTCGATGGGGCTGGAGAATGATCGAGGCAGTCGGCCTGACGAAGCGCTACGGCGCCAAGACGGCCGTGTACAACCTTTCCTTCCAGGTGAGGCCCGGTGTCGTCACCGGATTCCTGGGGCCCAACGGGTCCGGCAAGTCGACCACGATGCGCATGATCCTGGGACTCGACCAGCCCACCGCGGGCCATGTCACGATCGGCGGCCACCCCTTCCGGCAGCTGCCGAACGCGCCCCGTCAGGTCGGCGCGCTCCTCGACGCGAAGGCCGTGCACGGCGGGCGGAGCGCGCGCAGCCATCTGCTGTCGCTCGCGCAGCTCGCCGGCATCCCGGCGCAGCGCGTCGACGAGGTCCTCGGGGTCGTCGGCCTCCAGGACGTGGCCAAGCGGCGCTCCAAGGGCTTCTCGCTCGGCATGGGCCAGCGGCTGGGCATCGCGGCGGCGCTCCTCGGCGACCCGCAGGTGCTGCTCTTCGACGAGCCGGTCAACGGCCTGGACCCGGAGGGCATCCTCTGGGTCCGCAACCTGATGAAGAAGCTGGCCGCCGAGGGGCGGACGGTCTTCGTCTCCAGCCACCTCATGAGCGAGATGGCCCTCACCGCCGACCATCTGATCGTGATCGGCCGCGGGCAGCTGCTCGCGGACATGAGCGTCACGGACTTCATCTCGGCGAACTCCGCCGACTTCGCCCGGGTGCGGACCCCCCAGACCGATCCGGGTCAGCGGGAGAAGCTGACGGCGGCCCTCGTGGAGGCCGGCGGCCAGGTGATGTCGGAGCCGGACGGCGCGCTGCGTGTGACGGGCCTGCCGCTGCCGCGGATCAGCGACCTCGCGCACGGCGCGGACGTACGGCTCTGGGAGCTGTCGCCGCACCAGGCCTCCCTCGAGGAGGCGTACATGCGCCTGACGCAGGGCGCGGTGGACTACCGCTCCACCGACGACCGGCTCGCGCACCTGCAGCCGCCGCAGCAGCCCGGCCACCCGGGGTACGGCGTGCCGCCGCAGCAGCCGGTGGTGCAGGACGTGCCGCAGCAGGGCTGGTACGCCCCGCCGCCGCCCGGACAGAACCCGTACGCGGGGGCGCCCGGCCAGGCTCCCGCGCCGGGCCCGTACGCCCCTCCGGCCGCCCCGCAGCAGGCCGCCCCTCAGCCGAGCGACACCACCAAGGACGCCCGATGACCGCCCCCGCCCCGCACCACGCTCCGGCGCCGCACTCCTACGTCTCCCCCATCCCGGTGCGCAGGGCGACCCTCGGTGACGCCCTCGCCTCCGAGTGGACGAAGATCCGCTCGGTGCGTTCGACGCTGTGGACGCTCGGCGTCATGGTCCTGCTGATGCTGCTCATCGGCCTGGGGGTGGCGGCGATCGCCGCGAGCTCCGAGGCCCCGATGGGCGAGGAGTCCGCCCTCGGCTTCGGCTTCTTCGGCATGCTGCCGGCCTCGATCTGCGTGATCACCCTCGGCGTGCTGACCATCGCCTCCGAGTACGGCACCGGCATGATCCGCACGACCCTGACGGCCTGCCCGAGCCGGGCCCGGGTGCTCACGGCGAAGGCGATCGTCTTCTTCCTGCTCGTCTTCACGGTGACGACGGTGGTCGCCGCGCTCGTGGGTGCGGGACAGGTCGCCCTGGTGGACACGGCGGACGCCCCGACGGCGGGCGAGTGGCTGCGGGCGACGGTCGGCGCGGGCGCCTATCTCGCGACGCTCGGGCTGCTCTCGCTGGCGCTCGGCACGCTGATCCGGCACTCGGCCGGTGCGATCACGGTGATGATCGGTGTGCTGCTGCTGCCGCTGGTGGCGGCCATGTTCATGTTCTCGGAGGCGCTGAAGTCGGTCCAGGAGTGGCTCTTCACGTACGCGATCCCCTCGCAGATGATCGCGCTGTACGCCGCGCAGCCGCCGTTCGGCGACGACGGCCCCGCGGGCTGGGAGCCGCTGCTGATCATGACCGGGGTCGCCGGGGTCGCGCTGGCCGGCGCGTACGCCCTGCTGAACAGCCGGGACGTGTGACCCGCGGCTGGGCCGTCTCCCCTGCTCAGTACTTCGGCGCGTTCCTGGACCGCTGCACCCTGCTGGTGCGGCGGTCCTTCGCGTTCCAGCAGGCCTTGTGCCAGTGCCGCCGGTCGTCCACTCCCCCGTACTCGGGCCAGGCGACGACGTGCGGGGCGCCGCCCGGGATCTCCTGGTCGCAGCCGGGGCAGCGGTAGCGCTTGCCGGGCGCGCTCGCCCCGGCGACGAGGCGGACGTACCACTCCTCGCCCTGCCAGGTCTCGGTACGCTGCACGCCGCCGTACCGGTCGCCGTGGTCGCCCGGCTGCTGCTCGGGCTTCTCGCCGCCTCGGGAACGGTTGTGGCGCGGGGACACGGGCACACCTCACGGGGTCTGGGAACACGGACCGTTCCCTCAAGCCTACGGGCCGCGATGCGGTGCCCCGGGCCCCGACCGCGGCGGCTTAGCCGAAAATCGCAAGAACTTCATGAACGGCCGTTGCCTTTGGCACGTGTCAGACGTTGGTGCCAGTGCGAGGGGAGTTACGCGTCGGCCGCAGAGGAGGCACAAGGCGATGCGCGTGGGTACGTTCGTTCTGGCAGCCCAGTTCCCGGGCCAGGGACAAGGAGAGGCCCTGCACCGGGCGGTGCGGACCGCCGAGGTCGCCGAGGAGGCGGGCCTCGACTCGGTCTGGCTGGCCGAGCACCACTTCGTGCCGTACGGGGTCTGCCCCTCGGCCGTGACACTGGCCGCGCTGCTCCTGGGCCGCACACGGAGGCTGCGGGTGGGCACGGCGGTGAGCGTGCTGCCGAACGTCCACCCGGTCGCCCTGGGCGAGCAGGCGGCGCTGCTGCACCTCACCTCGGGCGGCAGGTTCACCCTCGGGGTGGGCCGCGGCGGGCCCTGGGTCGACCTGGAGGTCTTCGGCGCGGGTCTCGACGCGTACGAGAACGGCTTCCCCGCATCGCTCGACCTGCTGCTGCGCTGGCTCTCCGAGCCCCGTGTGGGCGCCGAGGGAGAACGATTCGCCTTCCGTGAGGTACCGGTGGTGCCCCGCGCCGACGAGCTGATCGGCGGGGACCCGGCCCCGGAGGTCGTGGTGGCCTGCACGTCGCCGAAGAGCGTGCGACTGGCCGCCGAGCGGGGCCTGCCGATGCTGCTCGGGATGCACTGCGGCGACGAGGAGAAGGCCGAGATGGTCACGGCCTGGACGCGCGCCGCGCGGGAGGCCGGGCGGGACCCCGACGAGATCGCGCGGATCGGTTCCCAGCACGTCTCGGCGGGCGTGGCCCAGCTCGCGGACCGGGCGGCGGACGCGGCCGAGGCACTGGTGAAGGCGATGCCGGGCTGGCTGAAGCAGGGCCTCGACGCTCATGTGACGGTCGACGACCGGCACCGGGCGATGCGGGACCCCGTGGCGTACACGGAGCTGCTGTGCGGCCTGCACCCGGTGGGCACCCCGCGGCACGCGGCGGACCGGCTGGCGGCGACGGCCGAGCGCACGGGCATCACCCGCTTCGCCCTGCTCGCCGAGGGCACGGGCGACCTCGCCTCGACCGAGGAGAACGTGCGGCGGCTCGGCGCGGAGGTCCTGCCGCTGCTCGTCTGACCGTGCGGTCACCGCTCCCTCCGACCGTACGGACGGAAGAGCGCACCGTACGGACTCGGGGCGGACCGTGCTGCCGCTCCGGCATCTCCGCGCGGCGATGCGCGTCGACACGCATCGATCGCGTCTCCCGCGATGCGGAGCGGCAGCACCATGTCTCAGCAGTCGCGCAGTTCCGGCGACTGGTTCAGCAGCTGCCCCCGGACGGACGTGAAGCGGGCGAGCCGCTCGTCCACCGACGGGTCCAGCGGGAAGACCGCCACCCGGTGGCAGTTCTGGAAGGCGAGACGCACCCCGAAATGCCGCTGCAGCGCACCACGAATGGCGTCGCTCGCGAGCGCGCGCAGCAGTTGACCACGTGCCTGCTCATTCGGCGGCGGCGTCTGGTTGTCGGCGAACTCTCCGCCGTCGACCTTCAGCTGGGCCACCAGAGAACTGATCATCTCCCATGCGTAGGGCAGGGAGGTCCGGACGCAGTCGACGAAGTCGGCTTCGTCGACCTCGCCTCGCTCGGCCTGTTCCAACAGTGCCGGTGAGACGTCGAGCGACATGGGTTCTCCTCTCGCGACCCCGCGGACGGGGTCTTGCGGGCAGGGGCGAAGGCCGGGCCGCCCGCCACGCAGCGTGCACGGACGACGACCTCCAGCTTCCACGGTAAGCGCGCAGTCCTGCACGCACCAGGAGATGGGGAACACAACCGGCTGATAACCGACGGGTGTTCGGCTCAGGATCATGCCCGGAGGGGGTCCGGGTGATGCCCGAATCGCGCGGAAGAGCGCCCGTCTTGTAGCGTTGCCGACCATGCGTCTCGTCATTGCCCGTTGCTCCGTGGACTACGCGGGCCGGCTCACGGCCCACCTGCCCTCCGCGCCCCGTCTGATCCTCATCAAGGCAGACGGCAGTGTCTCCATCCACGCGGACGACCGGGCGTACAAACCGCTCAACTGGATGTCCCCGCCCTGCACCCTCAAGGAGGGCGCGGACGGCGAGGCGGGCGTCTGGACCGTGATCAACAAAGCGGGCGAGAAACTGATCATCACGATGGAGGAGATCCTCCACGACTCCTCGCACGAACTGGGCGTGGACCCGGGTCTCATCAAGGACGGCGTCGAGGCGCACCTCCAGGAGCTGCTCGCCGACCGCATCGAGACCCTCGGCGAGGGCTACACCCTGATCCGCCGCGAGTACCCGACCGCGATCGGCCCGGTGGACATCCTCTGCCGGGACTCGGACGGCGCGACGGTCGCGGTCGAGATCAAGCGGCGCGGCGAGATCGACGGCGTCGAGCAGCTGACCCGCTACCTGGAGCTGCTCAACCGCGATCCGCACCTCGCCCCGGTGCGGGGCGTCTTCGCGGCGCAGGAGATCAAGCCGCAGGCCCGGGTCCTCGCGACGGACCGCGGGATCAGTTGCGTGGTCCTGGACTACGACGCGATGCGGGGCATCGAGGACGACAAGCTGCGGCTGTTCTAGCGGACGGCGACGGCGGTACGGGGACGGCCCCGGGTGCGGTGAACGCGCCCGGGGCCGTCCCCGTCTCCGTACGTCTCCGCGCCCGGGCTCCGTGACTCCGTCAGGCGGGCGTCGGGGAGCCGGTGGTCCCGTCCGCGGCGGGCGGGCCGCCGAGGGACGAGGACGCGGAGATGCTGGGGCTGTTCTCCTCGCTGGCGGATCCGGACGGCGTCGGGCCCGTGGTCGGCGGCTCGGTGGTGGGTGTCTCCGTCGGCGGATCCGAGGTCTCCGTCGGCGTCGGGGGCTTCGACGTGCTCGTCGGCGGCTTCGGGCCCGAGGTCGTCGGGCGCGGCGGCCGGGTGGTCGAACTCGGCGGCGGTCCCGTCGTCTCCGTGGGGGCCGCCGTGGTGGACGGGTCGTCCGAGGACGACGGGGTGCCCGAGGTGTCCGGGGTGCCCGAGCTCGACGGGTCCCTCGGGTTCGACGTGGCGGAGCTCCCGGAGGCGGAGGGGCTCGGGGAGCCGGAGCCGGTGGCGTCCCCGGTCCTGCCGGGCTCGCCCGTCTCGCCCTCGGCCGGCTGCTCCTCGCCGTCGATGCCGTCGTCGGTGGTGTCGTCGGTGGCCGTGCTGTCGGAGGTGACGTGGTTGGTGGCCGGGTCCTCGCCGTTGCCCGAGGTGGCGCCGAGGGTCACGACGGTGCCGAGGACGGCGACGAGGAGGGCGCCCGCGCCGACGGCGGCGAGGTTGCGGCGCGCGCCGTTGACGATGCCGCCCCTGAGGCTCGGGCGGCCGGAGCCCTTCTCGGTGTCGGGGCGGGTGATGAGCGTCGGGCCCTCGTCGGCGAAGTCGGGGAACGCCGGCATCGGGGACTTCGCCAGGCCGCGACCGGGTCCCCCGGGCAGCGGGGCCGGGGCCGCGGCCCCCATGGCTCCGGCGGCTCCGGCCGGCGGAGGCACGGGGAAGGGATCGGCGGCGGGTCTGCGTCCGGGACCGCGCAGGGAGGGGATGCCGCGGGGCGGCGAGACGGGCTCCTCGGCGCGGGTCGCGGCCGGGGCGGTGTGCTCCCCGGAGAGGTCGGCGACCAGGGCGAGGGCCCGGCGTCCCGCGACGGTGCCGCGCTTGTCGGCGAGCACGCCCCGCATGCCGATGGAGGCCTCCAGCTCCGCCCGGGCCCGCTCCAGGTTTCCGGCGCACAGCGCCAGGACACCGAGCTCGTGGTGGAAGTAGGCCTCCTCGGCGACCTCGCCGGTGAGCCGGGCGGCCTCCTGTCCGGCGCGCAGCGCACGCTCCCAGGCCCCCCAGTGCAGTCCCGCCGCGAAGGCGGGCGCGGCGGCGCGGGCGAGGAGGACGGCGGTGGCGCGGTGCTCGGCCTCCGTGTCGGGGTCGCCTCCGGTGCCGGCGACGAGCACGGACAGCGCGGCGAGCAGGGCGTCGGACTCGGCGGCGGCCCGCTCGGGGGTGACGGAGGGGTGGGCGGCCCACCAGGCGTAGTGCTGGGCGACGGTGTGGGCGCGGTCGGCGGCCGCGTGCTCGGGCTCGTACCCCTGGGCGAGGAGCTGGGTGAGGACCCCGGCGGCCAGCCGGTAGCGGGGTCCGACCGGGGAGAGCAGGCCGCAGGCCCGCAGTTCTCCGAGGGCGGCGTCGGCGTGGGTGTCGCCGACGAGGGCCGGCAGATGGGCCTGGTGCGGGACCTCGCCGCCGAGGGCGACGGCGAAGCGCAGCGCCGTCTGGGCGGAGCGGCTGAGGCGGGAGGCGAGCAGCGCGGCGGGCGCGGCGCCCTCGCCGAGGCTGGGCAGGGGTATCTCGCGCAGTTCGACGTCGGGGTCGTCGACTCCGTCGAAGGCCGCCGCGGCGGCGGCCGCGGCCGCTTCGGGGTCGGTGGGCCCGAAGGCCTCCTCGAGGGCGCCGAAGGCGTCGAACTCGGCGGGGGTGACGCGGAGCCGGTCGCGCTGGCGGAGCAGGGCGCCGGCCTGGACGAAGCGGAGGGGCAGGCCCTCGGACTCGAACCAGAGGTCGCCGGCCCAGTTGGCCTCGTCGTCGGTGAGGGTGCGGCCGACGGCGCTCTCCAAGAGCTTGAGCGCGGCGCCCCGGCCGAGTCCGGCGAGGTGGAGGTCCTCGACGTGGGAGTCGGCGGAGGGGGCGGGGGTGTCGGGTCCCGCGGCGAGCAGGAAGGCGCATTCGGGGGCTGCGGCCAGGAACTCGTCGAGGGCGGCGCCGCCGAACTCCAGGTCGTCGACGACCACGACGGCGCCGATCTCGCGGAGCCGTTCGTGAAGCGCGGCCTTGCCGGGCCGGTGGTCCGGGGCGTGCCGGACGGCGGCGAACAGCTCGTGGAGGAGTTCGGCGGGGGTGCGGTGGTGGCCGGAGAGCCGGACGACTCCGTCGGGCGCGAGGTCGGCGCAGTCGGCGGCGACGGCGTCGAGGAGGGCGGTGCGGCCGGATCCGGCGGGTCCGCTCAGGCGGGCGGAGCGGCCGCGGCCGAGGATGCCGACGAGGCGCTCGCGCTGTTCCTTGCGTTCGAGGAGGGGCAGCGTGGGCGCGGCGGGGCCGGGCGGTACGGGCGGGGCGGCGGCGCGGGCGGCCTCGGCGCGTTCCTCGGCGGTGCGGGGGCGGGGGGCCGAGGGTTCGTGGCCGGGCGGGCAGGGTTCGATCTCGCTGCCGTCGACCGGGTTGACGGTGACGAGCAGGTCGCCGGAGACGAGCCGGACGACGCGGGCACGCGCGGGTGCGGGGGCCGGGGCGGGGGTGCCGCGGCCCTGGCGGGCGTCGTCGCCCTCGCCGTCGTGTCCGTACTCCTCCGGCCCCCGGTTGATCGGGTCCATGGTCCAAGCCCCCAAGAAGCGGTGTCCGGTGCCCGCCGGGTGGGTCCGTCAATGTGCAGGCGACCGAACCCTAGACCGTGGTCAGGCGCTCGGGAACAGGTGGGGTGCCCAGGAGACCCAGTCGTCACGGTCTTGTGAGGATTGAGCGTGACGCCTGGTTCACACAGCTGCTTCACAGACGCGCCGCCGCTGGTCGTCCCGCGGTCACACCCGGGGCAGGGACTCCAGCGCGAGGCCGCCCTCGATGGCGAGGATGCGGTGCAGCTTGGTGGCGACGAGCAGCCGCTGCATCTGGGGCGGCACCCCGCGCAGGACGAGCCGTCGGCCGCAGCGGCCGGCGCGCCGGTGGGCGCCCATGATGACGCCGAGTCCGGTCGCGTCCCAGGAGTCGAGGCCGGTCAGGTCGAGCACCAGGTCGCCGACGCCGTCGTCGACGGCCGAGTGCAGGACCGTACGGGCGTCCGCCGCGCTCCGGACGTCGAGGCGGCCCCCGACGACCAGCTCGACATGGTCGCCCCTGATGTGCATATGCGCTCCCCGAGAGTGCTCCGTCTTCGCAACAACTGACTGCCGCACCGGCAGATACGTTGCGCCTTGTCAGCGAACCGATACCGAAATTCACCCCACGGGGTGAGGCGGGGTGGCGGGTCCGGCTCAGTACTTGTAGAAGCCCTGCCCGCTCTTGCGGCCGATGTCACCCGCGTCCACCATCCGGCGCATCAGCTCGGGCACCGCGAACTTCTCGTCCTGGGACTCGGTGTAGATGTTGTTGGCCGCGTTGACCAGGATGTCGATGCCGGTGAGGTCGGCGGTGGCGAGCGGCCCCATGGCGTGGCCGAAGCCGAGCTTGCAGGCGATGTCGATGTCCTCGGCGGTGGCGACGCCGGACTCCTGGAGCTTGGCCGCCTCGACGACGAGGGCCGAGATGAGGCGGGTGGTGACGAAGCCGGCCACGTCGCGGTTGACGACGATGCAGGTCTTGCCGACGGACTCGGCGAACTCCCGTGCGGTGGCGAGGGTCTCGTCGCTGGTCTTGTAGCCGCGGACGAGCTCGACGAGCTGCATCATGGGGACCGGCGAGAAGAAGTGGACGCCGACGACGGACTCGGGGCGGCCGGTCACCGCGGCGATCTTGGTGATCGGGATCGCGGAGGTGTTGGAGGCGAGGACCGCGCCGTCCTTGGCGATCTTGTCGAGCGAGCGGAAGATCTCGTGCTTGACGTCGAGGTTCTCGAAGACGGCCTCGACGACGATGTCGGCGTCGGCGACGGCGTCGAGCTCCGTGGTGGCGGTGATGCGGCCGAGCGCGGCCTCGGCGTCGGCGGCGTCCAGCTTGCCCTTCGCGACGAACCGGTCGTACGACGCCTTGATGCCGTCGGTGCCCCGGGTGAGGGCGGCGTCGGTGACGTCACGCAGGACGACGTCCCAGCCCGCCTGTGCCGAGACCTGTGCGATGCCGGATCCCATGAGTCCGGCCCCGATGACGGCGAGCTTCCTGGCCACGATGTTCCACCCCTTAACGCCTGTTCACTTCTGGCTCTCCGGCGGAGATTAGCGGTCGGGAGCCGTCATGTGACCGTGAAGTAATGCGCGTCACGCCCTGTTTGACGGACGTCACACTCGCAGCACCCCGTTCGGGCGCCTCCGGGGTCGCGGCATACCCTCAGGGGGTAGGTCCAGCGGGGTGGCGGTCGGGCCGGTGGCGCTTCTCAGCCCTCGCGTACCGCGTAGTTCAGCACCTTCTCGCTCAGCAGCTCCTCGATCTCGTCGAGGAGGACGAGCGCCTCGCGGGAGACGGCGGTCGCCCTGCCGCCGTCGGTCATCGCGCGGGTGATGTGGCCGACGACGGTGCTCTCGATCCAGGCGAGCTGTCCGCCGACGAGCAGCGGCAGCGGGTCGTCGGCGCCGGCGCCGGTCTCCTCGCGGAGGGTGGCGACGACGGCGCCCTGGACCTGCTGCTGGACGTGGAAGAGCCGGGCCTTGAGGGTGGGGGCGTGCTCGATGACGTTCATGAAGGCGTCGAAGCCGTCCATGAGCCCGTACGCGGGTGACACGGCCCCGATGTCCTGGCGGAGTTCCCGCAGGACGGCCTGGGCGGCGGACTCCCCCCGGTCGCGGCCGCGGATCGCGCGGGCCAGGCGCTGGGTGACGCCGTCCATCCGGTCGAGGAAGAGGTCCTCCTTGTCATCAGCACGGCCGGGCTCGCCCGGACCTTCATGACCAGGAGCGGCCCCGTGGAGGCCGTCCGCGGAATCGACCTCACCGTCGGCCCCGGCGAGATCGTCGGACTGCTCGGCCCCAACGGCGCCGGCAAGACCACCACCCTCCGGATGCTCACCACGCTCCTGCCGCCCACGGGCGGCGCCGCCACCATCTCCGGCCACGACCTCGTCCGGGACCCCGCCGCCGTCCGCCGCCGCATCGGGTACGTCGCCCAGTCCGGCGGCCTCGACCCCCAGGAGACCGTCCGCTCCGAGCTCGTCACCCAGGGCCGGCTCTACGGAATGAACCGGGCCCGCGCGACGGCCCGCGCCGAGGAACTCGCGGACGACCTCGGGCTCACCGACCTCCTCGACCGCAGGACCCCGGCGCTCTCCGGCGGCCAGCGCCGCCGGCTCGACCTCGCCATGGGGCTCACCCACCGGCCGGAGATCCTCTTCCTCGACGAGCCGACGACCGGCCTCGACCCCGGCAGCCGCGCCGACCTGTGGGCGCTGGTGCGGCGGCTGCGCGACGAGCACGGCACCACCGTCGTCCTCACCACCCACTACCTGGACGAGGCCGACTCCCTCGCCGACCGGCTGGTCGTCGTCGACGGGGGAACGGTCGTCGCCGAGGACTCCCCCGCCGGCCTCAAGGCCGCCCACGGCGCCGCCACCCTCCAGGACGCGTTCCTCGCCGTCACCGGACGCGGCCCGGCCCCCGCCGACACGACCCCCGTAGCCGTCTAGCCCCCGTAGCCGCCCGGGACCTCCCGGTCCCCTCACGTCCTCAGGACATCCGATGCTTCTCCACGACACCGCGCTCCTCTTCGGGCGCTACGCCCGCCAGACCCTGCGCTCCCCGTTCCAGATCTTCTTCGGCGCCCTGATGCCGCTGCTCTACCTGCTGCTCTTCGGGCCGCTGCTCACCGGGCTGCCGCTCGGCGCCGAGGGCGACTCCTGGCAGATCCTCGTCCCCGGACTCCTGCTCCAACTCGGCCTCTTCGGAGCCTCGTTCGCCGGCTTCTCGATCACCATGGAGAAGAACACTGGGGCGTCTTCGACCGGATGCGGGTCACCCCGGTGAGCCGGCTCGCCCTGCTGCTCGGCCGGGTCCTGCGGGACGCCGCGCTCTTCGTCTTCCAGGCGGTGCTGCTCGTCCTGGCCGCCCTCCCCATGGGCCTCAGGGCGCCGCTGCCCGGCATCCTCATCGGCTTCGGCTTCGTGGCGCTGCTCTCGGTGGCGCTGGCCTCGCTCTCGTACGCGCTGGCCCTGAAGCTGCGCACCCCGCAGGAGTTCGGCCCCGCGATCAACACGCTCGCGATGCCGGCGATGCTGCTGTCGGGCCTGATGCTGCCGATGACCCTCGCCCCCGGCTGGCTGGACGTCCTCTCGCGCCTGATGCCGTTCCGCCATCTGGTGGACGCGGTCCGGGAGGCGTACATCGGGCACTACACGACACCCACGCTGCTGTACGGGGTGCTCGTCGCCCTCGGCACCGCCGCGCTCGCCGTGACGGTCGGCACACGGACCTTCCAGCGGGCCGTCGCCTAACTAGGCTGGCCGCATGGTCAATCTGACGCGCATCTACACCCGTACCGGCGACCAGGGCACCACGGCCCTCGGCGACATGAGCAGGACCGCCAAGACGGATCTGCGGATCTCCGCCTACGCCGACGCCAACGAGGCCAACGCCGCCATCGGTACGGCGATCGCCCTCGGACAGCTCGACGCGGAGGTCGTGAAGGTCCTCGTCCGGGTGCAGAACGACCTGTTCGACGTGGGCGCGGACCTCTGCACCCCGGTGGTCGAGGACCCGAAGTACCCGCCGCTGCGGGTCGAGCAGTCGTACGTCGACAAGCTGGAGGCCGACTGCGACCTCTTCCTCGAGCAGCTCGAGAAGCTGCGCTCCTTCATCCTGCCGGGCGGCACGCCCGGGGCAGCGCTGCTGCACCAGGCGTGCACGGTGGTCCGGCGGGCGGAGCGCTCCACCTGGGCGGCCCTGGAGGTGCACGGCGAGACGATGAACGCCCTGACCGCGACGTACCTCAACCGCCTCTCAGACCTGCTCTTCATCCTTGCTCGGACGGCGAACAAGGAGGTCGGGGACGTGCTCTGGGTCCCGGGCGGGGACCGCTGAGGCCGCTCCCTCCGGGGCCTTCCGCGGCCAGATCGCGTAGCTGAGCGCGATCAGGCCGTGGATGCCCGCCGTCCGCCAGGCGACGAAGATCCAGCCGTAGAGGCTGTCGGTGTTCCCGTCGTCGCCGACGTACAGCGCGGCCAGGAGCAGCAGCCCCGAGGCCACGGCCGCCGCCGTCACCGAGCCCAGCCAGACCCTGCCCTCGTGGCGGGCGCGGGCCATCCCGTACTGCGGGGGCTTCGGGGGCCGGGGCGCGCCGCCGAAGCGGTGGGCGGCGTGGCCGTCGAGCCACTTCACGGTGCGGTGGCCGTGGCCGACGGTGTAGCCGATGTAGAGGGCGGCGAGGCCGTGCTTCCAGCTGGGATCGGCACCGTTCTTGAGATCGATCGCGGTGACGACGAGGAGGAGGACCTCCAGGAGCGGCTCGCAGAGCAGCAGCGCGATACCCGTCCGGGGCATCTTCAGGAGATAGCGGGCGGCGAGGCCGGCGGCCAGCAGGACCCAGAAGCCGACCTCGCAGACGACGATCAGCGTGACGATCACGAGAGTTCCCCTTTCGGTGCCCCCTCAGCGTCTCCCGGCGGACCGCCCGGATCGTCGTCGCCGATGACGAAGTGCGCCTACATCCTTCGACGGAGGAGCGGATCGGCCCGGACGGCGAGGCCCGGGGCCCGCGGGCCGTGTTGGATGGGGACGTGACACTCCCCCGACCGCACCGCGTCGACCTGCTCATGGCCGTCGGCGGACTCGCCATCGGTCTGCTGATGTGGTCCTTCGGACTGCACACCCAGACCGGCCGGCTGATCAGCGCGCGCTGGGCGACCCTGATCCCGCTCTTCGTGATGGCCTCGATGGTGGCGCTGCGCCGGACGAGGCCGCTGACCGCCCTGCACGTCGGTACGGTCGCCCTCGTCGCGGACCAGTTCACCTACGGCACGCTCGTGACCGCGCTGATGTTCACGGATCTGGTCTACGCGGCCGTGGTCTACGGGACGCCGGCCGCCGCCCGGCGCATCCCGTACCTGACCGGGCTCATCACGATCGGCGTGACGATCGGCTTCCTCGTCTGGTTCCAGAACGCGATCGCCCTGGTGGTCGGCCTGATCACCGGCATGGTGTCGTTCCTGCCCGCGCTGACCGGAGCGGTCGTGCGCAACCACCGCCAGGCCGCCGACGCCGCGCTCCTGCGCGCGGAGCAGACCGCGCTGCTCGCCGAGATGGACCGCACCCAGGCCGTCGTGGCCGAGCGGGCCCGGATGGCGCGCGAACTGCACGACATGGTCGCGAACCACCTCTCCGCCATCGCGATCCACTCCACCGCGGCGATGTCGATCGACGAACCGGCCACCACCCGGCAGGCGCTGACCGTGATCCGGGAGAACAGCGTGGCCGGCCTCTCGGAGATGCGGCGGCTCATCGGCCTGCTCCGGGACAGCGGCGGGGACTCGGAGCCGGCCGCCGCGCCCACGCTCGCCGGGCTGGACGCCCTGGTCGACCAGGCGCGGGCCAACGCGCGGCCGAGCGGTCTCGTCCTCGTCCTGGCGGACAGCCGGGAGTCGACGGCGGGGGTTCCGGCGCCGGTGGAGCTGGCCGCGTACCGGATCGTCCAGGAGTCCCTGACGAACGCGCTCAAGCACGCGGCGCCGGGCGAGGTCCGGGTGGTGCTCACCGGCGGACACACAGCCCTTACGGTCGAGGTCACGAGTCCGCTCGGGCTGCGCCCCGGCCCGACCGCACCCGGTTCGGGCGCCGGCCTGGTGGGGATGCGGGAGCGGGTGGACCTGCTCGGCGGCGGCTTCGAGGCGGGTCCGGTGGCGGACGGCGACGGACGCGAGCGGTGGCAGGTCAGGGCGGAACTGCCCATGGACGTGAAGGACGAGGAGCGGGCATGACAGTGCGGGTGGTGGTCGCCGAGGACCAGTCCGCGGTACGGGCGGGGCTGGTGCTCATCCTGGGCAGCGCACCGGACATCGAGGTCGTCGGCGAGGCGGCGGACGGCGAGCGTGCGGTGGAGCTCGCCCGCGAACTCCGCCCCGATCTGGTCCTGATGGATGTGCAGATGCCCCGGATGGACGGGGTGACGGCGACCGGGATCGTCGTGTCGGAGGGGCTCGCCGATGTGCTGGTCCTGACGACCTTCGATCTCGACGCGTACGTCTTCGGGGCGCTGCGGGCGGGGGCGTCGGGCTTCCTGCTGAAGAACGCGGAGGCGCGGGAGCTGATCGAGGCGGTGCGGACGGTGGCGCGCGGCGAGGGGATGATCGCCCCCGCGGTGACCCGGCGGCTGATCGCGGAGTTCGCGGCCGGCGGCGTTCCGACGCGTCAGACGCCGAAGACGGACCCCTCCGTGCTCGACGTCCTGACGCCGAGGGAGCGGCAGGTCCTGTCGACGCTCGGCCAGGGGCTGTCGAACGCGGAGATCGCGGTACGGCTCGACATGGCGGAGGCGACGGTGAAGACCCACGTCAGCAAGGTGCTCGGGAAGCTGGCGCTGCGAAGCAGGGTCCAAGCAGCCGTCCTGGCACAGGAGTTGGGGGTCTAGGGAACATCGGCGACGTTGGTCTGGACCTCTTGACGATTGGTCCAGACCTTCCTACGCTCGCGGGGCGCGCGCATCTTCACGGACCACCGGACCACCCCCACCCATGTCCGTCCGCAACTTGAGGAGCACCGTTGAGCACTCAAGCACCGACGCGCAGAACAGGGTTCAGACACCGAGCCGCCGCCGGCCTCACCGCCCTGATCCTGCCCCTCGCCGCCATGGTCGGCCTCGCCACTCCCGCCGAAGCGGCCACCTCGGCCACGGCCACGTACACCAAGACCCAGGACTGGGGCACCGGATTCGGTGCCAGCTGGACCGTCAAGAACACCGGCACCACCACCATCAACTCCTGGACCGTCGAGTGGGACTACCCCGCCGGCACCTCCGTGACCTCCGCCTGGGACGCCACCGTCACCAGCTCCGGCAACCACTGGACCGCCAAGAACGTCGGATGGAACGGGACCCTCGCCCCCGGCGCCTCCGTCTCCTTCGGCTACAACGGTGCCGGACCCGGCGCCCCCAGCGGCTGTAAGATCAACGGCGCCGCCTGCGACGGCACCAGCCAGCCCGGCGACAACGCCCCCTCCGCCCCCGGCACCCCCGTCGCCTCTGACATCACCGACACCTCGGTGAAGCTCACCTGGACCGCGGCCACCGACGACAAGGGCATCAAGAACTACGACGTCAAGCGCGACGGCACCACCGTCGCCACCGTCACCGGCCTCACCTACACCAACACGGGCCTGACCGCCGGCACCGACTACAGCTACACGGTCGTCGCCCGCGACACCGTCGACCAGACGGGCCCGGACTCCGGCGCGACTCCCGTCCGCACCACCGGCGGCGGTGGCGGCCAGCCGCTCCCCAACGCCGTGAAGATGGGCTACTTCACCAACTGGGGCGTCTACGGGCGCAACTACCACGTGAAGAACATCGTGACCTCGGGCTCCGCGTCCAAGATCACCCACATCAACTACGCCTTCGGCAACGTCACGGGCGGCAAGTGCACCATCGGCGACGCCTACGCCGACTACGACAAGGCCTACACCGCCGACCAGTCCGTCGACGGCGTCGCCGACACCTGGGACCAGCCGCTGCGCGGCAACTTCAACCAGCTGCGCAAGCTGAAGAAGGCCTACCCGAACATCAAGATCCTGTGGTCCTTCGGCGGCTGGACCTGGTCCGGCGGCTTCGGCCAGGCCGTGCAGAACCCCGCCGCCTTCGCGCAGTCCTGCTACGACCTGGTCGAGGACCCGCGCTGGGCCGACGTCTTCGACGGCATCGACCTGGACTGGGAGTACCCCAACGCCTGCGGCCTCTCCTGCGACACCAGCGGCGCCGCCTCCTTCAAGAACATGATGCAGGCCATGCGGGCCAAGTTCGGCGCGAACTACCTGGTCACCGCGGCCGTCACGGCCGACGCCTCCGCGGGCGGCAAGATCGACGCCGCCGACTACGCGGGCGCCGCGCCGTACATGAACTGGTTCAACGTCATGACGTACGACTTCTTCGGCGCCTGGGCGGCGCAGGGCCCGACGGCCCCGCACTCCCCGCTCACCTCGTACGCCGGCATCCCGCAGGCGGGCTTCAACTCCGCCGAGGCGATCGCCAAGTTCAAGGCGAAGGGCGTCCCGGCCTCCAAGCTGCTGCTCGGCATCGGCTTCTACGGCCGCGGCTGGACCGGCGTCACCCAGGCCGCCCCCGGCGGCACGGCGACCGGACCGGCCGCGGGCACCTACGAGCAGGGCATCGAGGACTACAAGGTCCTCAAGACCTCCTGCCCGGCCACCGGCACCATCGCGGGCACGGCGTACGCCAAGTGCGGCAGCAACTGGTGGAGCTACGACACCCCCGCCACCGTGAACTCGAAGATGAGCTGGGCCAAGAACCAGGGCCTCGGCGGAGCGTTCTTCTGGGAGTTCAGCGGTGACACCAGCAACGGCGAGCTCGTCGGCGCCATCAACACCGGTCTGAACTAACCCCCCACGGGGTCACGAAGAAGCGGGGGCCGGCGCAGCACGCCGACCCCCGCTTCCTCACGTCTCCGCGAGACGCCTCACGCGACATTCACCCTCTGCCCGGGAGGCGCCGCCTCCAGCCAGGCCATGAAACCCGTCCGGGCGTCCTCGCTCATCGCGAGCTCCAGGCGGACGCCCTCGTACATACAGGGCTGGATCACCATGTCGGAGAGCAGGGCGAGCTCCTCCTCGCCCTCCGGCATCCGGCGCTCCAGGGCCACGATGGACGAACGCTCCAGGGTCCGGCGCGGGCGGGGCGCGTACGAGAAGACCCGGAACCAGGCGATCTCGTCACCGCTGTAGCGGGCGACGCCGTACACCCAGCCCTTGCCGCTCGGATCCGGCTCGTCCGGGACGTTCCAGTGCAGGGAGCAGTCGAAGGTGCCGCCGGCACGCTGGATCAGCCTCCGGCGCAAGCCGAAGACGAAGAGCCCGATCACCACCAGTGCGACGACCAGGCCGCACACGAGCAGAGCGAGGAACATCTTCACCGACCTCCTCGCTGCGTCCCGTAGCCGGCACCGCCGGCAGAACCGAATACAACCTGCATCTGCATCGCCTCAGCCGCGGCACGGTCTGGAAAATTCCAGCCGTGCCGCGGCTGAGGGCACTACTCTGCGCGGACCGTCAGCGGACCGCTACCGCGCGCAGCCGGACATCGGCGCGCCGCTCGGCGGCCGCGTCGGAATCCGACTTCGCACGCTCCAGCGCGCGCTCGGCGCGCTGGGCGTCGATCTCGTCCGCCAGCTCGCAGATCTCCGCGAGCAGAGACAGCTTGTCGTCGGCGAACGAGATGAATCCACCGTGGACGGCGGCGACGACGGTCGCGCCCTCACTGGTACGGATGGTCACCGGGCCCGACTCCAGCACACCGAGCAGCGGCTGGTGGCCGGGCATGACGCCGATGTCGCCGGAGGTGGTACGCGCGATGACCAGGGTGGCCTCGCCGGACCAGACACTCCGGTCCGCGGCGACCAGCTCGACGTGCAGCTCAGCAGCCAAGGGTGGCTCCTCGGGTCACCACCCGGCGGTCGTGCCGGGTGTTGGGGTCAATTCTAAGGGGCGTGGTGAGGGGGGCGGGACCGGATCCCGCCCCCCTCGGGAGAGCACGGGGCTCAGGAGACGCCGAGCTCCTTGGCGTTGGCCTTGAGGTCCTCGATGCCACCGCACATGAAGAACGCCTGCTCGGGGAAGTGGTCGTACTCACCGTCGCAGATCGCGTTGAACGCGGCGATCGACTCGTCGAGCGGAA
Organism: Streptomyces sp. CB02009; assembly: GCF_001905825.1. GTDB lineage: Bacteria > Actinomycetota > Actinomycetes > Streptomycetales > Streptomycetaceae > Streptomyces. Next base: position 276,209 of record NZ_LIVV01000006.1, on the reverse strand, counting down.
CGTCCGAACCGTCCACACCGGTGAACTGCTTCGCCGCGTGGGTGTTCTGGGACAGGAAGCGCTCGACACGGCGGGCGCGGTGGACAACGAGCTTGTCCTCCTCGCTCAGCTCGTCGATACCGAGGATCGCGATGATGTCCTGGAGGTCCTTGTACTTCTGCAGGATTCCCTTGACGCGCGTGGCGGCGTCGTAGTGGTCCTGCGCGATGTAACGCGGGTCCAGGATCCGGGACGTGGAGTCCAGCGGGTCCACGGCCGGGTAGATGCCCTTCTCGGAGATCGGACGGGAGAGAACCGTCGTCGCGTCGAGGTGGGCGAAGGTGGTGGCCGGAGCCGGGTCGGTCAGGTCGTCCGCGGGGACGTAGATCGCCTGCATCGAGGTGATCGAGTGACCACGGGTCGAGGTGATGCGCTCCTGGAGGAGACCCATCTCGTCGGCCAGGTTCGGCTGGTAACCCACCGCGGAGGGCATACGGCCGAGCAGGGTCGACACCTCGGAACCGGCCTGGGTGAAGCGGAAGATGTTGTCGATGAAGAACAGCACGTCCTGCTTCTGCACATCGCGGAAGTACTCCGCCATGGTCAGACCGGCGAGGGCCACGCGGAGACGGGTGCCCGGGGGCTCGTCCATCTGGCCGAAGACCAGCGCGGTCTTGTCCAGAACGCCGGCCTCCTCCATCTCCACCATGAGGTCGTTGCCCTCACGGGTGCGCTCGCCGACGCCCGCGAAGACCGACACACCGTCGTGCAGCTTGGCCACACGGACGATCATTTCCTGGATCAGAACGGTCTTGCCGACACCGGCACCACCGAACAGACCGATCTTTCCACCCTTGACGTACGGGGTGAGAAGGTCGACGACCTTCAGGCCGGTCTCGAACATCTCGGTCTTGGACTCGAGCTGGTCGAAGGCCGGGGCCTTGCGGTGGATCGTCCAGCGCGGCGCGTCGGCCACGGTGGACTCGTCCGCGTTCAGCACCTGACCCAGCGTGTTGAACACGCGGCCCTTGGTGACGTCGCCGACGGGCACCGTGATGCCCGTGCCGGTGTCGGTCACCGGGGCCTGGCGGACCAGGCCGTCGGTGGGCTGCATCGAGATGGTGCGGACAACGCCGTCACCGAGGTGCTGGGCGACCTCGAGGGTCAGCGTCTTGGTCGCGCCCTCCTCGGCCGGGTCCGGAACCTGGACGTTCAGCGCGTTGTAGATCTCCGGCATCGCGTCGACGGGGAACTCCACGTCGACGACCGGGCCGATGACCCGGGCGACGCGGCCCGTGGCGGCGGCCGTCTCAACAGTGGTCGTCATTACTTGTCACTCCCCGCGGTCGCGTCGGCCAGGGCTGCGGTGCCACCGACGATCTCGCTGATTTCCTGGGTGATTTCGGCCTGGCGGGCCGCGTTGGCAAGTCGGGAGAGGTTGTTGATCAAGTCTCCCGCGTTGTCGGTCGCCGACTTCATCGCGCGGCGCGTGGCAGCGTGCTTGGAAGCAGCCGACTGGAGCAGCGCGTTGTAGATCCGGCTCTCGACGTACCGGGGCAGCAGGGCGTCGAGGACGTCCTCCGCCGACGGCTCGAAGTCGTACAGCGGACGAAGCGTGTCCGAGTCGCCCGCCTCCTTCGCCACCTCGTCGAGGCTGAGGGGCAGCAGCCGGGCCTCGACCGCGGTCTGCGTCATCATCGAGACGAACTCGGTGTAGACGATGTGGAGCTCGTCCACACCACCCTCGGCCGTGTCCTTCTCGATCGCCTCGATCAGCGGAGCCGCGATCGTCTTGGCGTCGCCGTACGACGGCTGGTCCGTGAACCCGGTCCACGAGCCGGCCAGCTTCCGCTCACGGAAGCTGTAGTGCGCGATGCCACGACGGCCCACCACGTAGATGGTGACCTCGCGACCCTCGCCCTCCAGCTTCGCCGTCAGCTTCTCCGCCGCCTTGATGGCGTTGGAGTTGAAGGCACCGGCCAGACCGCGGTCGCTCGAGAGGAGCAGGACCGCGGCGCGGATCGGGTTCTCCGCCTCGGTGGTCAGCGGGTGCTTGTCGTTCGCACCCGTGGCCACCGCCGTGACCGCGCGCGTCAGCTCGGTCGCGTACGGAGTCGACGCCTGCACCTTGCGCTGCGCCTTGACGACACGCGAGGCGGCGATCATCTCCATCGCCTTGGTGATCTTCTTCGTCGCGGTGACGGATTTGATGCGACGCTTGTAGACCCGGAGCTGCGCTCCCATGAGTCAGGTCCCTTCCGTCGTCACTTCGAGACGTTGACGGCGGCAGGAGCGTCCTCGCCCAGCAGCTTGCCGTCAGAGGTCTCGAACTGCTTCTTGAACTCCGCGATGGCGTCGCCCACGGCCTGCAGGGTGTCGTCGGACATCTTGCCGCCCTCACGGATGGAGGTCATGAGGCCCGAGTGGTTCTGGCGGAGGTACGCCAGGAGCTCGGCCTCGAAGCGGCGGATGTCGGCGACCGGGACGTCGTCCATCTTGCCGGTGGTGCCGGCCCAGACGGAGACGACCTGGTTCTCGGTGGGCATCGGCTGGTACTGAGCCTGCTTGAGCAGCTCGACCATGCGCTGTCCACGCTCCAGCTGCGCCTTGGAGGCGGCGTCCAGGTCGGAACCGAAGGCGGCGAACGCCTCGAGCTCACGGAACTGGGCCAGGTCCACACGGAGGCGACCGGAGATCTGCTTCATCGCCTTGTGCTGGGCGGAGCCACCGACACGCGAGACCGAGATACCGACGTTCAGGGCCGGACGCTGGCCGGCGTTGAACAGGTCGGACTCCAGGAAGCACTGGCCGTCGGTGATGGAGATGACGTTGGTCGGGATGAACGCCGACACGTCGTTCGCCTTGGTCTCGACGATCGGAAGACCGGTCATCGAACCGGCACCCAGCTCGTCCGAGAGCTTCGCGCAGCGCTCGAGCAGACGCGAGTGCAGGTAGAAGACGTCACCCGGGTAGGCCTCACGGCCCGGCGGGCGGCGCAGCAGCAGCGACACGGCGCGGTAGGCGTCGGCCTGCTTCGACAGGTCGTCGAAGACGATCAGGACGTGCTTGCCCTGGTACATCCAGTGCTGGCCGATGGCGGAGCCGGTGTACGGCGCCAGGTACTTGAAGCCGGCCGGGTCGGACGCCGGGGCGGCGACGATCGTCGTGTACTCGAGCGCACCGGCCTCTTCCAGGGCGCCGCGCACGGACGCGATGGTCGAGCCCTTCTGGCCGACGGCGACGTAGATGCAGCGGACCTGCTTGTTCACGTCGCCCGAGCGCCAGTTGTCGCGCTGGTTGATGATCGTGTCGACACACAGAGCGGTCTTGCCGGTCTGACGGTCACCGATGATCAGCTGACGCTGACCACGGCCGACCGGCGTCATGGCGTCGACGGCCTTGTAGCCGGTCTCCATCGGCTCGTGCACCGACTTACGGGCCATCACGCCCGGGGCCTGCAGCTCGAGGGCGCGGCGGCCCTCGGTCGCGATCTCGCCGAGACCGTCGATCGGGTTGCCGAGCGGGTCGACGACGCGACCCAGGTAACCCTCACCGACACCGACGGAGAGGACCTCGCCGGTGCGCTGCACCGACTGACCCTCCTCGATGCCGCTGAACTCGCCGAGGACGATCGCACCGATCTCGCGCTCTTCGAGGTTCAGCGCGAGACCGAGGGTCCCGTCCTCGAACTTCAGCAGCTCGTTCGCCATGGCCGAGGGAAGACCCTCGACCTTCGCGATACCGTCACCGGCCAGGCTGACCGTGCCGACCTCCTCGCGCGAGGCCGCGTCCGGCTGGTACGACTGGACAAAGTTCTCCAGTGCGTCCCGGATCTCCTCCGGCCGGATCGTGAGCTCCGCCATCTGGGTTCCCTGCTCTCCTTGTTGGGCCCGAAGTTTCTTAAGGGGTCTGGGGGCCGACCCCCAGGAATCTTCTGCAATCTCTGCACGGCCCAACCGGGCCGCTGGTGATGCTGTGTAGCTGTGATGCCTTGTGCTGGTGACGGTCGTCAGCCGGCCAGTCGACGGGTCGCCTCGTCGAGGCGCTCCGCGATCGATCCGTTGATGACCTCGTCGCCGACCTGCACCGTGATCCCGCCGAGGACCGCGGGGTCCACGTCCAGGTTGAGGTGCATCTCGCGGCCGTACAGCTTGGCGAGTACGGCTCCGAGGCGCTGCTTCTGCCGGTCCGACAGCGGCACCGCCGAGGTGACGACGGCGACCATCCGGTCCCGGCGCGCCGCGGCGAGCTTGGAGAGGGACTCGAGTCCCGCTTCCAGGCTACGTCCCCGGGGCTGGGTCACCAGACGGACGACCAGACGCTCGGTGGTGACGTTGGCCTTGCCGCCGAGCAGGCTGCGGAGCAGCTCGCCCTTGGCGGTGGCCGTGGCGGCCTTGTCCGTCAGCGCCGAGCGGAGCTCGGGGCTGGAGGACACGATCCGGCCGAAGCGGAACAGCTCGTCCTCGACACCGTCGAGGGCGCCCGCCTTCTGCGCCGCGGTGAGGTCGGCGGTGTTCGCCAGTTCCTCGGTCGCGTCGACCAGGTCACGCGAACGCGACCAGCGGGAACGCACCATGCCGGACACCAGGTCGACGGTCTCGCCGCCCACCTGACCGCTCAGGAGTCGCTGCGCGAGCTCGGCCTTGGCCTCGCCCGACTGCGCGGGGTCGGTCAGGACCCGACGCAGCGACACCTCGCGGTCGAGCAGCGTGGTGACTGCGGCCAGCTCGTCCGCGAGCTTCGTCGCGTCGGCCGACGTGTTGTCGGTCAGCGCGTCGAGGGACTCACGTCCGGCGGCCAGTGCCTCACGGCTCGCTCCGTTCATCGGACGGCCTCCGCCTTCTCCTCGAGCTCGTCGAGGAAGCGGTCGATCGTCCGGCTCTGGCGCGCGGAGTCCTCGAGGGACTCGCCGACCAGCTTGCCGGCCAGGTCGGTGGCGAGCTTGCCCACGTCCTGACGCAGCGAGGCAGAGGCGGCCTTGCGGTCGGCCGCGATCTGCGTGTGGCCGGCCGCGATGATCTCCTCGCGCTGGCGCTGGCCTTCCGCCTTCATCTCCTGGATGATCGCGGTGCCCTGCTCCGTGGCCTCCTGGCGAAGACGCGCGGCCTCGTGGCGGGCCTCGGCGAGCTGGGCCTTGTACTGCTCCAGCACGCTCTGAGCCTCGATCTGGGCCGACTCGGCCTTCTCGATGCCACCCTCGATGGCCTCGCGACGCTGCTCCAGAACCTTGTTGATGTTCGGGAGGAGCTTCTTGGCGAGGAAACCGAAGACGATGACGAAGGCGATCAGGCCGATGACGAGCTCGTCGAGATGCGGGATCAGAGGAGGCTGGGGCTCCTCCGCCGCCGCAAGAAGCAGAGCGTTCACATCAGTGCCTTCCGTAAAAAGAATCGGGCAGTCGGTCCGGCTTACTGGTAGACGAAGCCCATGACGATGCCGATGAGGGCGAGCGCCTCACAGAACGCGAAGCCCATGATCTGGTTGGTGCGGATCAGGCCGGCAGCTTCGGGCTGACGGGCGAGCGCCTGCGTACCGTTACCGAAGATGATGCCGACGCCGACGCCGGGGCCGATCGCGGCGAGGCCGTAACCGATCGAGGCGACGTTGCCGACGACGTTGGTCTTGGCGCTGCCACCTTCGGCGGCAAGGTTGATCATGTCGAGAGCAGCGGACATGCCGTTACTTCCTTCTCTTTCAATGACCCGGTGGGGGTTGGCCACCGGACGACTGTTGGATTGGGGGGTGGAGCTACGGGGCCGGATCGGCTCAGTGGTGCTCGGAGAGCGCGCCCTGGATGTAGCTGCAGGCCAGGAGGACGAAGACGTACGCCTGGACAGCCTGGATGAAGAGCTCGAAGGCGGTCATCACGAGGACCATCACGAACGAGGCGCCGGCGTAGACGAAGCCCAGGCCGTTCATGAGGTACCAGGTGGCCAGCGAGAACATCACGATCAGCAGGTGACCGGCGAACATGTTCGCGAACAGTCGCACCGCGTGCGTGAAGGGCCGGATCAGCAGGTTCGAGAAGAACTCGAGGACGACGACCATCGGAAGGATCGCGCCGAGCGACTTGTCGTAGCCGACGATGTTCTTCCAGCCGCCGACGAAGCCGTGCTTCTTGAACGTCAGCGAGATCCACATGACGTAGACGATCAGCGCGAGACCGGCCGGGAAGGCGATCAGCGAGGTGACCGGGAACTGGGCGAGCGGAATGATCGACCAGAGGTTCATGATCCAGACGAAGAAGAACAACGACACCATGAAGGGGACGTACTTCTCGCCGTCCTTCTTGCCGATGATCTCGTAGACGATGCCGCGGCGCACGAAGTCGTAACCGGCCTCGCCAACCATCTGCAGCTTGCCGGGGACCAGCTTGGGCTTGCGGAACGCGGCCCAGAAGAACCCGACGACCACGATGGAGCCCAGGAGGGCGAGCAGCATCGGCTTGGTGAGCTCGATGCCTCCCACCGTCGCGATGGGCTCGTACATGAACGTGTGCAGGCCCGGCGCCGGGAAGCCACATCCACTGAAGATGTGGCAATCCGGGTCGAAGGCAAGCGTCTGGTCAGCACTCACCGCGGGCTCCTTCAGCGTGGCGCATAGGTACGGCAACCTCGTTGTGTCGGCGCGGCACGCAGCCGCGGGTCGGCACTGGACTGGTCTTACGGATAAGGGGGCGGCGGTTCGGCATCGAGCCTCGCGCTGGGACAGGCGTCTCGGATGCCCGCGCCCGCAGTGCCGCAGTTGGCACCGGACGATAGCAGGAAGCCGAACGCGGCTTTATCCCGGCCCTACCCTTCACGACTTCGACCCCGTGTTTCCGGGGTCGATGTACGTGATCTTGGCCTTCATGTAGGCACGGGCCTGTGCGGCGACCCACACCACGGTCGTCGCGAGCAGCGTGAAAGCGAAGGCCTTGAAGTTGAACAGCGTGGTGTTCTTGAGCAAAGCCAGGAAGATGAAGAGCACCAGCAACTGGGCCGTGTAGAGCATGAGCCCCATGGCCTGGAACAGATGCGGGAGCGACTTCGCCGTCCGCTGCAGGACGACCTGCCCGATTCCCATGAAGAGGAGCACGACCAGGGTGCCGACGACGGCGCCGAGCGCGCCCTTGCCACCGGCGACCACAGCGCTGATGACCGTGGCGATCGCGCCGACGGCAGCGGTGGGGATGACGGTGTGCAGGAGGATGCGTGCGTCGTTGGACGGCATGGCGGTGTCTCCGCTTGCTGGAGGGGGCGATGGTGTCGTCAAGGACGAGCGTAAGCCCGGTCCGAGGTGGGTCTCGGGGCCAACAGACCGTCGCACTACGGTCTTTCGGCACTGTCGCCGGGTCTCGTGAACGGTATCACAAACTATTTGAATAGGTCTTTACCCATAAGGTGTGCCAACCGTCACACATGAGAGTTACCCCGCGCGTGTGTGCACGACAGGGCGGCGCCTTGTCTGCTAATGGCCGCGAATGCGGCCTTCGTCAACTTGGCGTTCCGGCCTTCCGCCTGTCGGTGAAGCGCCCGCGGTTGCCGATGGCGGTGGCGCCGTTGATGCCGGCGGGCACCGGAATGCGCTCCTCCTCGACCACGACCGGCTCCGGGACGGCCTCCGCGACGGGAACCCTCTTGCGGCGCCGGTAGCGGGGCGGTACGACCGACTCGGCCCAGCGGGGCGCGCGCGGGGTGAAGCGCGGCAGCAGGAGCAGCACCAGACCGATCGCGCTGAGCGCGACGACGCAGAGGACGATCCACATCGACGCCGAGTGGACCGAGTACGCCAGCGTCCCGAAGGCGATGAGCGCCGACCAGAAGTACATGATCAGGACCGCGCGGCTGTGCGAGTGCCCGATCTCCAGGAGCCGGTGGTGCAGGTGCCCGCGGTCGGCCGCGAACGGCGACTGCCCCTTCCAGGTGCGGCGCACGATCGCGAGGACCAGGTCCGCCATGGGGATCGCGATGATCGTCAGCGGCAGCACCAGCGGGATGAAGACCGGCAGGGCGGCGTGCGTGGCCTGACGGGTCGAGCCCTCGAAGATCTTCAGCGCGTCCGGGTCGACCTGGCCGGTGATCGAGATGGCCGAGGCCGCCAGGATCAGGCCGATCAGCATCGAGCCGGAGTCGCCCATGAAGATCCGCGCCGGATGCATGTTGTGCGGCAGGAAGCCCAGGCACATGCCCATGAGGATCACGGTGAACAGCGTCGCCGGGGCGGCGGCCTCGATCGTGTAGCCGTACCAGAGGCGGTACGCGTACAGGAAGAACGCGGCGGCGGCGATGCACACCATGCCGGCCGCGAGACCGTCGAGGCCGTCGACGAAGTTGACCGCGTTGATGGTGAGGACGACCAGGGCGACGGTCAGGAGCGTGCCCTGCCACGGGGTCAGGGAGACGACGCCGACACCCGGGATCGGCAGCCACAGGATCGTCAGACCCTGCGCCACCATGACGCCCGCCGAGATCATCTGCGCGCCCAGCTTGATCAGGGCGTCCAGCTCGAACTTGTCGTCCAGGACGCCGATCAGCCAGATCAGGGCGGCACCGGAGAGCAGCGCGCGCGGCTCGTTGGAGAGCTCGAAGACGCTGTTCAGGTTCTGCAGGTGGTCGGCGACGAGGAGTCCCGCGCACAGCCCGAAGAACATGGCGATGCCACCGAGCCGCGGAGTCGGTTCTCGGTGTACGTCTCGGGCGCGGATCTCCGGCATCGCCCCGGTCGCGATGGCGAACTTCCGCACCGGACCGGTGAGCAGATAGGTCACCGCGGCCGTGACACAGAGCGTCAGCAGGTAATCACGCACGGGCTGCCCCACAGGTTTCGCTGGCCATCTCAGCCCCACACCCTAGCCGGGCCGTCCATGTGCTTGGAGACACCTGGACCCCGCGAACGGTTGCACAGCGACTTTCCGTGACCTCTCCTCAGCCCCCATACGGGGGAAATCGCCCGGTCAGGCCCCTTACCTCCGCCCGGACCCGGGCCGTCTCCGCGGGATCGTCACGCAGAGCCGCGGTGAACAGGGCGGCGATCCTCGCCATCTCAGGGGCGCCCATGCCCTGCGTGGTGACGGCCGCGGTGCCGAGCCGGATCCCGCGCCCCTCCCCGTACGGCAGCGCACAGGTGTCGAGGACCATGCCGGCGGCGGCGAGCCGGGCGCGCGCGGTGCGGCCGTCGACGCCGAGGGGCGCCGGGTCGGCGGTGATGAGGTGGGTGTCGGTGCCGCCGGTCGTCAGCGCGAAGCCCTCGGCGGCGAGCGCGGCCGCGAGCACGCGCGCGTGCTCGACCACCTGGTGGGCGTACGCGGTGAACGCCGGGGTGGACGCCTCGCCGAAGGCCACCGCCTTCGCCGCGATCGTGTGCATCTGGGCGCCGCCCTGGGTGAAGGGGAAGACGGCCCGGTCGATCCGACCCGCGAGCTCCTCCCCGCAGAGCACCATCCCGCCGCGCGGCCCCCGCAGCACCTTGTGGGTGGTCGCGCAGACGACATCGGCGTACGGGACGGGGCTGGGGGCCGCTCCCCCGGCGACCAGGCCGATGGGGTGGGCGGCGTCGGCGATGAGGTACGCGCCGACCTCGTCGGCGATCTCGCGGAACAGCGCGTAGTCGAGGTGCCGGGGGTACGAGATGGAGCCGCACACGATCGCCTTGGGGCGGTGGTGGCGGGCGAGCGCGGCGACCTGCTCGTAGTCGACGAGTCCGGTCTCGGCGTCGACGCCGTAGGGGACGAAGTCGAACCAGCGCCCGGAGAAGTTGGCGGGCGAACCGTGGGTCAGGTGCCCTCCGTGGTCGAGGCCCATGGCGAGCACCGTGTCACCGGGCCTCAGAAGGGCCGCGTACGCCGCCAGGACGGCCGAGGAGCCCGAGTGCGCCTGGACGTTCGCGTGGTCGGCTCCGAACAGCGCGGTGGCCCGTTCCACGGCGATCCGCTCGGCGGCGTCGGCGTACTCGCAGCCGCCGTGGTGACGCGCGCCGGGATACCCCTCGGCGTACTTGTTGGCGAGCGGGGAACCGAGGGCGGCGAGGACGGCGGGCGAGGTGAAGTTCTCCGCGGCGATCAACTGCAGGCTGTCGGCCTGCCGCCGTACCTCGCCGAGCAGCACGTCGGCGACCTCCGGGTCCTGCCGGCGCAGGACGTCGAGAGCCTCATCGGGGGGAGCGGTGACCGGCATGGCTGACTCCGGGCGTGGAGGGATGTCAGCACCAATGTAGGCAGGCCGGCCCCCACGCGCCCGGTGAACGCCGGGCAACCCCCACACGAACACCGACCGCGCGGCGGCCGGTTCAGTCGCGCGCCCGTACGCCCGTCAGTGCCGTGACCACCGGGTCCAGCGCCTGGTTGATCTCGTCGCCGATCGAGCGGAAGAAGGTGATCGGGGCCCCGTACGGGTCGTTGACCTCGTCCGCGTCCACCGAGGGGGCGAGGAGCCACCCGCGTAGAGCCGCTGCCGCGCGGACCAGGGCACGCGCGCGTTCCACCATGCCCTCGTCGCGGGCGTCCGGGAGCGTCGCCGGGTCGATCGCGCGGACCAGGCGGGTGAACTCCTTCAGGGTGAAGGTGCGCAGGCCGGCCGAGTGGCCCATCGAGATGACCTGGGCACGGTGGTCGCGGGTCGCCGTCAGGACGAGGTCCGCGCGGATGACGTGCTCGTCGAGGAGCTCGCGCCCCACGAAGCCGCTGTAGTCCGCGCCGAAGTCGGCGAGGACCAGTTCCGCGTTGGCCTCCATCGGAGCGCCCTCGTGGCCCCAGGTGCCCGCGCTCTCCACGATCAGGCCGCCGCCGAGCGGGTCGCCGAGGCGGTCGCTCAGGGCATGCCGGGTCAGCCGCTCGGTGATCGGCGAGCGGCAGACGTTGCCGGTGCTGACGTGGAGGATGCGGAAGGTGGTGCTGTCGTCGAACCCCGCTATGCCACGCCCCTCAGGGGCGGTCAATTCGCCACCTCGAGGTCGGGTACGACCTTCCGGAGCTCCTCCGGCGAGAGCGCGCCCTCGCGCAGCAGCACCGGCACCTTGCCCGTGACGTCGACGATGGAGGACGGGACGATGCCGGGCGTCGGGCCGCCGTCCAGGTAGACGGAGACGGAGTCGCCGAGCATCTGCTGGGCCGCGTCGCAGTCCTCAGGGGACGGGTGCCCCGTGAGGTTCGCCGACGAGACGGCCATCGGGCCGACCTCGGTGAGCAGCTCGATGGCGACCGGGTGCAGCGGCATGCGGATGGCGACGGTGCCCCGGGTGTCGCCCAGGTCCCACTGCAGGGACGGCTGGTGCTTGGCGACGAGCGTGAGGGCGCCGGGCCAGAAGGCGTCGACGAGCTCCCACGCCTGCTCGGAGAAGTCCGTGACGAGGCCGTGGAGGGTGTTCGGGGAGCCGATGAGCACGGGCGTGGGCATGTTGCGGCCCCGGCCCTTGGCGGCGAGCAGGTCCGCGACGGCCTCGCTGCTGAAGGCGTCCGCCCCGATCCCGTACACGGTGTCGGTGGGCAGCACGACCAGCTCGCCCCGGCGGACGGCGGACGCGGCCTCGCGCAGACCGGTCACGCGGTCGGTCGCCTCGTTGCAGTCGTATCGCCGTGCCATCAGTTCCCGGCCTCCTCGTACGCGTGGTTCGTCATGGCGGTCATGCCGGTCATGGCATGGCCTTGCGGGCGGTCGCGAAGCGCGGCCGGTTGTTCAGGTCCGGGTGGTCGGCGGCGTCGGCCCAGCCGGCCTCTTCGTTGAAGATCCACGGCACCTGCCCGCCCTGGGTGTCCGCGTGCTCGATGACGACGAGGCCGCCGGGACGGAGCAGCCGGTGGGCGGTGCGCTCGATGCCGCGGATGGTGTCGAGGCCGTCCTCGCCGGAGAAGAGGGCCATCTCCGGATCGTGGTCACGGGCCTCGGGCGCCACGTACTCCCACTCGGTGAGCGGGATGTACGGCGGGTTGGAGATGACCAGGTCGACCTGGCCGTCCAGCTCGGGCAGCGCGCGGAGCGCGTCGCCCTGGTGGACGGTGACGCGCGAGCCCTCGGCGTTCTTGCGCGTCCACACGAGCGCGTCGTCGGAGAGCTCGACCGCGTGCACGCGCGAGCGCGGCACCTCCTGGGCCATCGCGAGGGCGATGGCGCCGGAGCCGGTGCAGAGGTCGACGATGAGGGGTTCGACGACGTCCATCGCGCGCACGGCGTCTATGGCCCAGCCGACGACCGACTCGGTCTCCGGGCGCGGCACGAAGACCCCGGGCCCGACCTGGAGCTCCAGGTAGCGGAAGAACGCCCGCCCCGTGATGTGCTGGAGCGGTTCGCGGGCCTCGCGGCGGGCGACCGTCTCCCAGTAGCGGGCGTCGAAGTCCGCGTCCTTGACGTTGTGCAGCTCCCCCCGCTTGACGCCGTGCACGAACGCGGCGAGCTCCTCCGCGTCGAAACGCGGTGAGGGAACGCCGGCGTCGGCCAGCCGCTGGGTGGCCTGGGCCACCTCGGCAAGCAGCAGGTTCACGCTGGTCCTCCGTGGTGCGGGGTGGGGCTTACGGAACTGGCGCCACTTACGCCGCGGCGAGCTTGGCGGCCGAGTCGGCGTCGACGCACGCCTGGATCATCGTGTCCAGGTCGCCGTCGAGCACCTGGTCGAGGTTGTACGCCTTGAAGCCGACGCGGTGGTCCGAGATCCGGTTCTCCGGGAAGTTGTACGTACGGATCTTCTCGGACCGGTCGACGGTGCGGACCTGGCTGCGGCGGGCGTCGGCGGCCTCCGCCTCGGCCTTCTCCTGGGCGGCCGCGAGGAGCCGGGAGCGCAGGATGCGCATGGCCTGCTCCTTGTTCTGGAGCTGGCTCTTCTCGTTCTGGCAGGAGGCGACGATGCCGGTCGGCAGGTGGGTGATGCGGACGGCGGAGTCGGTGGTGTTGACCGACTGGCCGCCGGGGCCCGACGAGCGGTAGACGTCGATGCGCAGGTCGTTGGCGTGGACCTCGACCTCGACCTCCTCGGCCTCGGGCGTGACGAGGACGCCGGCGGCGGAGGTGTGGATGCGGCCGGCGGACTCGGTCGCGGGCACGCGCTGCACGCGGTGCACCCCGCCCTCGTACTTCAGCCGCGCCCAGACGCCCTGGCCGGGCTCGGTGGCGCCGTTGCCGCCCTTGGTCTTCACGGCGACCTGGACGTCCTTGTAGCCGCCCAGCTCGGACTCGGTGGCGTCGATGATCTCGGTCTTCCAGCCGACGCGCTCGGCGTACCGCAGGTACATGCGGAGCAGGTCGCCGGCGAAGAGGGCGGACTCGTCGCCGCCGGCGCCCGCCTTGATCTCCAGGATGACGTCCTTGTCGTCGCTCGGGTCGCGCGGGACGAGGAGCAGACGGAGCTTCTCGGTGAGCTCCTCCCGGTCCTTCTCCAGCTGCTTGACCTCGGCGGCGAAGTCGGGGTCGTCGTGTGCCAGCTCGCGGGCGGTCTCGATGTCGTCACCGGTCTGCTTCCAGGCCCGGTAGGTGGCGACGATCGGGGTCAGCTCGGCGTAGCGCTTGTTCAGCTTGCGCGCGTTCGCCTGGTCGGCGTGGACCGAAGGGTCTGCGAGCTTCGTCTCGAGGCCGGCGTGCTCGCCGACCAGTTCCTCGACCGCCTCGAACATCGGGGGCTCCTGGGTTTTTCGTCAGTTGCTACGGGACGGCAAAGCGCCGGTCCCGGCCACCCGCGCGGGGCGACCGTGGACCGGCGCAGGGGCTCGCTACTTGGCGGAGCCGGCCTTGCCGAAGCGGGCCTCGAAGCGGGCGACGCGGCCGCCGGTGTCGAGGATCTTCTGCTTGCCCGTGTAGAACGGGTGGCACTCGGAGCAGACCTCGGCACGGATGGTGCCGTCGGTCAGGGTGCTCCGGGTGGTGAACGACGCGCCACAGGTGCAGCTGACCTGGGTCTCGACGTACTCGGGGTGAATCTCGCGCTTCAAGGTGTCTCCTAGTTTCGGGAGGGCTCCGGGTCGCTTCCGCAGGTCGCGGCAAGCGTGAACCGGGGCCGACGTACCAGTCTGCCAGGACTGGCCGCATCTCCCCAAACCGGGGTGGCGGCGAAAGTATTCCTGACCGGCCGCGGACGGCGGGCCGCCGTGGTTCCGACGGCGGCCCGGGCGCTACTTCACGATGCCGTCGGCCTGGCCGGTGGCCGCGTCCTTCGTCGCCGACGCGGGGATCGGCAGGTCCTTCTTCAGAGCCGTCCAGACCTGCCGCGACTGGGCTTCCAGGGGGACGACGCGGTTGGGGTCCCGGGGGTCGTACTCGACGGGCAGGGTGACCATGTGGACGTTCTGGGCGCCGATGCCGGAGAGCCCCTTGGCGAAGCCCATCAGTTCCTGGACCGAGTCGAGCTCACTGTCGGGGGTGATGGCCTTGGTGGCGGCGTCGGCGAGGTCGAGGAGCTTCTTCGGGTTGGTGAGGACGCCGACGTCCTTCACCTGGTTCATGAAGGCCTTCATGAAGGCCTGCTGGAGCTGGATGCGGCCGAGGTCGCTGCCGTCGCCGACGCTCTTGCGGGTCCGGACCAGGCCGAGGGACTGCTCGCCGTCGAGGGTGTGGGTGCCCGGCGCGAGGTCGAGGTGGCTCTTGCCGTCCTTGATGGCGCTGGTGGTGGTGATCTCCACGCCGCCGAGCTTGTCGATGAGCTTCTTGAAGCCGGTGAAGTCGACCTCGATGTAGTGGTCCATGCGGATGCCGGACATCGACTCGACGGTCTTGACGGCGCAGGCGGGGCCGCCGACCTCGTACGCCGTGTTGAACATGGCCCGCCGCTCGGCGGCGACGGGGGCGCCCTGCGTGTCGGTGCACTTCGGCCGGTCGATGAGGGTGTCGCGGGGGATGGAGACCACGCTGGCCTTCTTGTGGCCCTCGTAGACGTGGACGACCATCGCGGTGTCGGAGCGGGCGCCGCCCTCGTCCTTGCCGTAGGCGCCGTTGTCGCCGGAGCGGGAGTCGGAGCCGAGGACGAGGATGTCCATGGAGCCGTTGTCGACGTCGTCGGGGCGGTCGGTGCCCAGCTGCGCGTTGATGTCGACGGTCTCGAGGTTGCCGTCGAGCTTGAAGTACACGTACCCGAGGCCGGTGCCGCCGAGGACGAGGACCGCGAGGGCGCCGGAGACGAGCACGGCCGCCTTGCGGCTGCGCCTGGCGCGCTGCTTGCGCCGGCGGCCGTTTCCGGCGCCGGGTATTCGGCCGCTCTTGCTCTGCTCGGTCATCGCCATCCCTCGGGCCCTAGGTTCACCACATGTGACGGTGAAGCGCCCAAAAGGGTTGCATACGGGCCTGTGAGGTTTGGATGAGCACGGGGCCGGCACAGCACTGCGCCCACCGTGCGGGGCACGGTGGGCGCAGTGGTTCACGCAGGTCACGACCGGGTTACGAGGCCGAGGCCCCGTTCGGGCCGTCCGACCGGAGTGTGACGCAGGTCACACCCCAGTCGACTCAGGCACCTCAGTCGTCGTTCTTGCCGCCCGGCGTCGTCTTCTGGATCTGGAGCAGGAACTCGCCGTTCGACTTCGTCTGCTTCATCTTGTCGAGCAGCAGCTCGATCGCCTGCTGCTGGTCGAGCGCGTGCAGCACGCGGCGCAGCTTCCAGGTGACGGCGAGCTCGTCGCTGCCGAGCAGGATCTCCTCCTTGCGCGTACCCGAGGCGTCGACGTCGACGGCCGGGAAGATGCGCTTGTCGGCGAGCTTCCGGTCGAGCTTGAGCTCCATGTTGCCGGTGCCCTTGAACTCCTCGAAGATCACCTCGTCCATGCGCGAGCCGGTGTCGACCAGCGCGGTGGCCAGGATGGTCAGCGAGCCGCCGTCCTCGATGTTGCGCGCCGCACCGAAGAAGCGCTTCGGCGGGTAGAGCGCGGTCGAGTCGACACCACCGGACAGGATGCGGCCGGAGGCCGGCGCCGCGAGGTTGTACGCACGGCCCAGGCGGGTGATCGAGTCGAGCAGGACGACCACGTCGTGACCCAGCTCCACGAGGCGCTTGGCGCGCTCGATGGCCAGCTCGGCGACGGTGGTGTGGTCCTCGGCCGGACGGTCGAAGGTCGAGGAGATGACCTCGCCCTTGACCGACCGCTGCATGTCGGTGACCTCTTCCGGACGCTCGTCGACCAGGACGACCATCAGGTGGCACTCGGGGTTGTTGTGCGTGATCGCGTTGGCGATCGCCTGCATGATCATGGTCTTGCCGGTCTTCGGCGGGGCCACGATCAGACCGCGCTGGCCCTTGCCGATCGGCGACACGAGGTCGATGATCCGCGTGGTCAGCACGCCCGGGTCGGTCTCCAGACGGAGCCGGTCCTGCGGGTAGAGCGGGGTCAGCTTGTTGAACTCGGGGCGGCCGCGGCCGGAGTCGGCGGCCATGCCGTTCGCCGAGTCCAGGCGGACCAGCGCGTTGAACTTCTCGCGGCGCTCGCCCTCCTTCGGCTGGCGCACGGCACCGGTGACGTGGTCACCCTTGCGCAGGCCGTTCTTGCGGACCTGGGCGAGCGAGACGTACACGTCGTTCGGACCGGGCAGGTAGCCGGAGGTCCGGATGAACGCGTAGTTGTCGAGGATGTCGAGGATGCCCGCGACGGGGATCAGGACGTCGTCGTCGGCGACCTGCGGCTCGCCGGCCTGGAAGTCGTCACGGCCACGACGCCCGCGGCGGTCGCGGTAGCGGCCGCGACGCCCGCGGCGACCGCCGGCCTCGTCGTCGTAGTCGTCCTGCGGGCCGGCCTGCTGGCCGCCCTGCTGACCCTGGCCCTGGACCTGCTGGCCCTGACCCTGGCCCTGGCCGCCCTGGCCGCCCTGGCGCTGGCGCTGGCCGCCCTGGCCGCCGCCCTGCTGCTCGTCGCCCTTGCCGCGGTCGCGCTGGCGGTCACGGCGGTCGCGGCGCTCGCCACGCTCCCCGCGCTCGCCGCGCTCGCCGCGGTCACGACGGCCACGGCCCTCGGCGCCGTCGACGGCGGCCTCGGCCTTGGCATCGGTGCCCGCGTCGGCCTTGGCCTCGGTACGGGCCTCGGTCTTGACGGCCTGCGCGGCCTCGGCCTTGGTCTCGCCCTCCGGCGAACCGGCGGGGGCCGTGGCGCGGCGGCGACGACGCTCGCCCGCGGGCTGGTCGTCGGAGGCCGGCTGACCCGGGATGTCGATCTGCTGCTGGGCGACGGCCTTCTCGGCCTTCTCCGCCTTGGGCTCGGCGGCCTCGGCAGCGGTCTCACCCGTACGGGTCTTGGCGGTGGCGCGGCGCTTCGGCTTGGTCTCGGCGGCGTCGGCGGCCTTGGCGGGGGCGGCGGAGCCGCCACCGGCCTGCGCCTCCTTGATGACCTCGATCAGCTGGCTCTTGCGCATGCGCGCGGTGCCCCTGATGCCGAGGCCGGACGCGACCTGCTGCAGCTCGGCCAGGACCATGCCCTCGAGGCCGGTGCCGGAGCGGCGGCGCCGTGCGGTGCCGCCGGTGGCAGCACCTGCGGCGGGCGCGGCGGCGTCGACACTGCTGTCGGCAGTCACGCCCATCAGATCGGTGGTGTCGCTCACGAAGGGTCCTTCCCTGGAGCGGACGTCGGCCATCTGGCTCGGCGACCGGTTGTGCTGTCCGGCAGCGGTCCCGTGTTGGGTGGACCGTGTCCGGGGCGGTGGTCCCGCCGGGTACGGCGGAGAGAAAACGTGCTGGGGTCCGGCCCGAGCGCCCCCTGCTCGGCCCTCGCGAGAAAGAAGAGCGAGGGGTGTCGTGCCGGTTCCGGAGCGTGCTCGAAACTGCTCAGGCAGGCTGCTCAGGCAGTTGGGGAGGCTCCCGGAAGAATCGGTGGTCCCTGATGGGGACACTCAGCACCGCGCCACAAAGGCGCCGGGTGCTGACTTGAGGTTAACACTACCGGCTCCGACAAACATTCCCCCTCTCCCTCACCGGCAATCTCCTGTCCGGACGCTGCCCGGCGTCCGGCCGCCGCGCGCCTAGGGCGCCAGCGGAAGGACGCTGGCTCCGGACGCGTCGAGGTCGAGCCGGTTCGCGGCCCAGCCCTCGCCCGCGAGGAGCGCGACCTTGTCTGCCGTTCCGTGTTCGGCCAGCGCGAGGACCGTGGGGCCCGCGCCGGAGATGACCGCGGGGACGCCGTCCGCCCGCAGCCGGTTCACCAGGGCGATGCTGTCGGGCATCGCGGGAGCCCGGTACTCCTGGTGCAGCCGGTCCTCGGTGGCCGCGAGCAGCAGCTCGGGGCGGCGGGTCAGGGCCTCGACGAGGAGGGCGGCGCGCCCGGCGTTGGCCGCGGCGTCCACGTGCGGGACGGTGCGCGGCAGAAGTCCGCGCGCGGTCTCGGTCAGCACCGGCTTTCCGGGGACGAAAACCACCGGAACGATGGAATCCGAGGGATCCATCCTGATCGCCCGCGCGGCACCGGACTCGGTCCAGGCGAGCGTGAATCCGCCGAGCAGACAGGCGGCGACGTTGTCGGGGTGGCCCTCGATCTCGGTGGCCAGCTCCAGGAGGGCGGCCTCGTCGAGCTTGGCGTCCCCGCCTATGGTCACGGCGCGGGCGGCGACGATGCCGGCGCAGATGGCGGCGGAGGAGGAGCCGAGGCCGCGGCCGTGCGGGATGCGGTTGGCGCAGACGACCTCGAGGCCGCGCGGCTGCCCGCCGAGCAGGTCGAAGGCGGTGCGCAGGGAGCGTACGAGCAGGTGGCTCTCGTCGCGCGGGAGCGTCTCGGCGCCCTCGCCGGCGATGTCGACGTGCAGTCCGGAGTCGGCGACACGGACGACGACGTCGTCGTAGAGGCCCAGCGACAGGCCGAAGGCGTCGAAGCCCGGACCGAGATTGGCGCTGGTGGCGGGGACGCGCACCCGTACGGCGGCGGCGCGGAACGCTGGACCGGCCATCGCTCGATGATCTCCTTGATTGCGACAACGGGTTGTTCTGGAACAGCGGGTGTTTCAGAGGGTGTTACGGCGGGTGTTTCAAGAGAACCACGGGGAACCCGGGGGCCGTTTCAGCCACGGAGGCGACAACGGCAACAACACCGCGCATATGCGTCGGGGCGGGTTCGGTACAGCCTATCGAAGGAAGGTTCTGCCGCGACATAGGGCGCACAGGAGGCGCACGATGCGTGTCGCGAGCCAACCTGTGCGCCTATGTACGTTCCTGATCGGGTTTCGATCAGCACGTTTCTCCGCGCGGAGGGGTGAGGATCAGGCCAGACCGAGGCGCTCGGCGGCGGCGACCGCGTCGACCGGAACGGTGACCGGCTGCGGCGCGCCGGCGACGGCCCAGTCGGGGTCCTTGAGTCCGTTTCCGGTCACCGTGCAGACGATCCGCTGACCCGGGTCGACCTTGCCCTGGGCGGCGGCCTTCAGCAGACCGGCGACCGAAGCGGCCGAGGCGGGCTCGACGAAGACGCCCTCCTGCGCGGCCAACAGGCGGTAGGCCTGCAGGATCTCACGGTCCGTCACCTCGTCGATGAAGCCACCCGACTCGTCGCGCGCGGCGATCGCGTAGTCCCACGAGGCCGGGTTGCCGATGCGGATCGCGGTGGCGATCGTCGACGGGTCCTTGACGACCTCGCCGCGGACCAGCGGGGCCGAACCGGAGGCCTGGAAGCCCCACATGCGGGGGCGGTGCGTCGCGAGGCCGTCCGCGGCGTACTCGCGGTACCCCTTCCAGTACGCCGTGATGTTGCCGGCGTTGCCCACGGGCAGGACGTGGATGTCGGGCGCGTCGCCCAGCATGTCCACGATCTCGAAGGCGGCGGTCTTCTGGCCCTCGATGCGCACCGGGTTGACCGAATTGACCAGCGCCACCGGGTAGTTCTCGGAGAGGCTGCGGGCCAGGGTCAGGCAGTCGTCGAAGTTGCCGTCGACCTGGAGGATCTTCGCGCCGTGCACGAGGGCCTGGCCCATCTTGCCGAGCGCGATCTTGCCCTGCGGCACGAGGACCGCCGACACCATGCCGGCGCGCACCGCGTAGGCCGCGGCCGAGGCGGAGGTGTTGCCGGTGGAGGCGCAGATGACGGCCTTCGCGCCCTCCTCCTTGGCCCTGGTGATGGCCATGGTCATGCCCCGGTCCTTGAAGGAGCCGGTGGGGTTGGCGCCCTCGACCTTGAGGTGCACCTCGCAGCCCGTGCGCTCGGAGAGGACCTGAGCGGGTACGAGCGGCGTGCCGCCCTCACGGAGCGTGACGACCGGCGTCGTGTCCGTGACCGGAAGGCGGTCCCGGTACTCCTCGATGATGCCGCGCCACTGGTGGGTGCCCTTGTGGGTCATGGGTCCTTACTCCCCTTCAACACGCATGATGCTGGCGACACCGCGCACGGTGTCGAGCTTGCGCAGCGCCTCGACGGTCCCCGAAAGGGCGGCGTCGGGCGCGCGGTGGGTGACGACGACGAGGGAGGCCTCGCCGTCCTTGCCCTTCTGGCGCACCGTATCGATGGATACGCCGTGCTCGGCGAAGACCGTCGCGACCTGGGCGAGGACGCCCGGCTTGTCGGCCACGTCGAGACTGATGTGGTACCGCGTGACGACCTCGCCCATGGAGCTCACGGGCAGCTGGGTGTACGCGGACTCGCCGGGGCCCGTCGCCTCGTTGAGACGGTTGCGGCAGACGGCGACGATGTCGCCGAGTACGGCCGAGGCGGTCGGCGAGCCGCCCGCCCCGGGGCCGTAGAACATGAGCTGCCCGGCGGCGTCGGCCTCGACGAAGACCGCGTTGTAGGCCTCGCGGACGGACGCCAGCGGGTGGCTGAGCGGGATCATCGCCGGGTGCACGCGCGCGGTGACGGACTCGCCGTCCGCGGCGCGCTCGCAGATGGCGAGCAGCTTGATGGTGCAGCCCATCTGCTTGGCGGAGGCGAAGTCGGCGGCGGTGACCTCGGTCATGCCCTCGCGGTAGACGTCGTCGAGGCGCACGCGGGTGTGGAAGGCGATCCCGGCGAGGATGGCGGCCTTGGCGGCGGCGTCGAAGCCCTCGACGTCGGCGGTCGGGTCGGCCTCGGCGTATCCGAGGGCGGTGGCCTCGTCGAGCGCCTCGGAGTAGCCGGCGCCGGACGTGTCCATCTTGTCGAGGATGAAGTTGGTCGTGCCGTTGACGATGCCCATCACGCGGTTGATCTTGTCGCCGGCGAGGGACTCGCGCAGCGGGCGGATGAGCGGGATGGCGCCGGCGACGGCGGCCTCGTAGTAGAGGTCCTGGCCGTGCTCCTGGGCGGCGGCGTAGAGGCTCGCGCCGTCCTGGGCGAGCAGCGCCTTGTTCGCCGAGACGACGGAGGCGCTGTGAGCGAAGGCGGTGGTGATGAGGGTGCGGGCCGGCTCGACCCCGCCGATGACCTCGACGACGACGTCGATGTCCCCCCGTTTCACGAGGGCGGTGGCATCGGTGGTGATCAGCTCCGCGGGGATGCCCTCGCGGACCTTGTCCGGGCGGCGGACCGCCACACCGGCGAGCTCGACCGGGGCGCCGATGCGCGCGGCGAGGTCGTCGGCGTGCGTCGTCATGATGCGCGCCACCTCTGAGCCGACCACTCCACAGCCCAGCAGCGCCACCTTCAGCGGACGCGTACGCATCATCCGACCTCTTTCTCGTCCTACTTCGTATCTCTACGTTCGAGTCTCTGGGGTTCTCGACGGTGGAACCAGTCTCACTCACCGGACGGGGGTTTCCGCCCCTCGTCCGGATCCTGAGACATCTATTTCATCACTCGACTATTTCATCATCCGACGTCGAGACGCAGGAGATCTTCCTCCGTCTCGCGCCGCACGATGACCCGCGCCTCGCCGTCCCGGACGGCGACGACGGGCGGCCGGAGCGCGTGGTTGTAGTTGCTGGCCATGGAGCGGCAGTACGCGCCGGTGGCCGGCACGGCGATGAGGTCGCCGGGCGCCAGGTCCGAGGGCAGGAAGGCGTCCCGTACGACGATGTCGCCGCTCTCGCAGTGCTTGCCGACGACCCGGGTGAGCATGGGCGCGGCGTCGCTGGTCCGCGAGACGAGGCTGACGCTGTACTCGGCGTCGTACAGCGCGGTGCGGATGTTGTCCGACATGCCGCCGTCGACGCTCACGTACGTCCGCAGCCCTTCGAGCGGCTTGACGGTGCCGACCTCGTACAGCGTGAAGGCGGTGGGCCCGACGATGGCGCGGCCGGGCTCGACGGAGATCCGGGGCGTACGGAGCCCCGCGGCCTCGCACTCCCGCGCCACGATCTCGTTCAGGGCCTTGGCGATCTCGTGCGGCTCGCGCGGGTCGTCCTCGCTGGTGTACGCGATGCCGAGGCCGCCGCCGAGGTCGATCTCGGGCAGCTCGACACCGTGCTCGTCCCGCACCTCGGCGAGCAGCTGGACGACCCGCCGCGCGGAGACCTCGAAGCCGGCCATGTCGAAGATCTGCGAGCCGATGTGCGAGTGGATGCCGATGAGCTCGAGCCCGTCCAGCTTCAGCGCGCGGCGCACGGCCTCTGCGGCCTGCCCGCCGGCGAGCGCGATGCCGAACTTCTGGTCCTCGTGCGCGGTGGCGATGAACTCGTGGGTGTGGGCCTCGACGCCGACGGTCACGCGGATCTGCACGCGCTGGCGCTTCCCGAGGGACTGCGCGATGTGCGCGACGCGCACGATCTCCTGGAAGGAGTCGAGCACGATCCGGCCCACGCCCGCCTCGACGGCCGTGCGGATCTCGCTCTCGCTCTTGTTGTTGCCGTGGAACGCGATGCGCTCGGCGGGCATCCCGGCGGAGAGGGCGGTGGTGAGCTCACCGCCGGAGCACACGTCGAGGTTCAGCCCCTCCTCCTGGAGCCATCGCACGACAGCCCGGGAGAGGAAGGCCTTCCCGGCGTAGAAGACGTCGGCGTCCTTGCCGAAGGCCTCGGCCCAGGCGCGGCAGCGGGCGCGGAAGTCGCTCTCGTCGAGGAAGTAGGCGGGGGTCCCGAACTCCTCGGCGAGGTCGGTGACGCTCAGCCCGCCGACGGTGGCGACACCGCGCTCGTCCCGCTCGACGGTCCGGGACCACACCTTGGGGTCGAGGACGTTGAGGTCGGCGGGGGGCGCGGTGTAGTGCCCCTCGGGAAGGACGTCGGCGTGGCGAGGGCCTGCGGGATGGGCGGAACGACTCATGTCTGAACTCTTTCAAATCCGTTCGGGTGCGCTGATGCCGAGCACGGAGAGGCCACCGGCGAGCACCGTCCCGGCGGCTTCGGCGAGCGCGAGCCGGGAGCGATGGGCGGCCGAGGGTTTCTCGTCGCCGAGCGGCAGAACGGTGTGCTGGAACGCGAGCAGCGCGTCGGCGGTGGCTTCCAGATGCCGGGCGACCCGGTCGGGGGCGCGGTGGCGGGCGGCGGTGAGGAGGACGACGGGGTGGTCGCCGAGGACGCCGAGAAGTTCGGGTGCGTGGACGGGGATCTCGTAGGCGGGCCCGAAGCCGAGCTGAGCGGCGTTGTCGAGCAGCCGCCGGACGCGGGAGTGGGCGTACCGCACGCGGAAGAGGGGGTTGCGCTCGTGCTGGACGAGAAGGGGAGGCCCGTCGAGGGGCCGGTCCTGGGGCGCGGCCCGGAGAAGCGCCCAACGGGCGGCGTCGACACCGAGGGAACGGGGCTCGTAGGGGCCGGGGTGGACGTGGATCCGCTGGGGGGTGGCGTCGGGGGCGGGGGTGTGGGTTTCCGCCCGGGTCTCAGCGCGGGGCGGCGCATGGGTGGGCTCGTCCAGGGCGGGCTGGTCCTGTGCGGGCTGGTCCTGGCCGAACCCGGCGTCGGCGCCCTGGCTGCGGAGGAGTCGGACGACGGTCTCGGTGACGAGCAGCGCGCGCGACTCTGTCAGGTCGGCGAAGCGGACGGTGACCCCGGCGAGCGCGGTGCCGCTCCCGTACGCGTCCCCGGCCTCGCGGACGGCCCGTACGAGCTCGCCGCCGGCGTCGGGCCGAAGGGTGAAGTTGAGGAAGCCGGGCCCGGTGACGTCGACGGCCTGCAGCCCGGGGGTGTCACGGAGGCGCTCTTCCAGGATCCCGGCGATGTCGAGGGCGGTGCGTCCGGCGGACCGGGCGAGGGTGAGGGCGACGTTGCTCGCGTACTCGCCGACGCCACCGGGCCGAGCCCGCTCGACCTTGACCGTCGGGGGTACGTCGACCCGCAGCGCACCGTCGTCGACCGCACGGCGCACGGCGTGCAGCACGGTGAGGGAGAGGTCCGCGGGGGTCACGGGACAAGCGTAGGGGAGGAGGGGGGGCGGAACGCGAACCGGTTTCGCCATGCGGTCACCCGGGACGGGGACGGGCGGGGTGGCCGAACGGCCGAGCGTGCTCAGTGGGGGCGGTGGGTGCTTCCGGCGCGTCGGGAATCCGGGCAGCCGTCGACTGCGGCCGGGTCCTCTCCCCCGTCGGGCCCGGCCCCCTCGGGACGCTCGCGCCGCTCGCGGTGCATCAGCTGACGGACGACGCGGACGAGCTCGGCGGGCTCGAAGGGCTTGGCGAGGAAGGCGTCGACGCCGGAGGCGACCCCGCTGGACACCTCGTGCTCGCCGCAGGCACTGATGATCGCGACGGGGAGGTGTCTGGTCCGGGGATCGGCCCGCAGCCGCTCGGCCGTCTTGATCCCGTCCAAGCGGGGCATGACGACGTCCAGGGTGACGACATCAGGGCAGACCCGATGTACGACATCCAGACACTCGGCACCATCGGCCGCGGTCACGACCTCGAACCCCTCGAGTTCGAGATTGACCCTGATCAACTGCCGGATCACCTTGTTGTCGTCGACAACGAGCACCCGACCGGACACGCCTGACACACGAACGAGAGTAGGCCGCCCCGAACGGCCGCGTCCGGGTTTTGCCCACTTCTGACCCGTGCGGGGGACCCAGCCCCTGGTGACACCCCGGAAATACCTGTTCACAGCCACTCCCGCGGAGCTGGTAGGGTTCTACCCGTCGCCGCCGAACGCGGCGGACGCCCCCGTAGCTCAGGGGATAGAGCAACGGCCTCCGGAGCCGTGTGCGCAGGTTCGAATCCTGCCGGGGGCACTTCGCAGGAAGTGCCACACAGACCCCGTGATCAGCGGAAACGCTGAGAACGGGGTCTTGTTGTATGTGCAGGTGTATGCCGCCCTGAGCCGCCGTATGTCGGGGTCTGTGGACGAGGCGTGGACGGGATCTTGGGGCGTCGCCGCAGGTGAAGTGCCCGACTAGCCGGCCGGGCCGCCAAGCCTGCCGGGGTGCTCCCGGACACGTCCAACGCCCACGGAAGCACGGCTCAAGCCTTGCTCCACGCCTGGCGATGGCGAGCAACGCTGTAGATCTGCTCTACCTGCTCGGCCGTCAGCACCCCCGAGAGCGGCGCCAGAGCCGCTACTTGGCGCTCCTGGTACACCCGAACGCTGAGCTGCGTGGCGACCACCTTGAGATCGGTGACGCCAACAAAGACGAGGACTGGTTCAACCGGTACAGGGAAACCGCAGTACTGCTCCAGCACCCGGACCACACGCTTGGCTTCGGCTCGACTCTTGCGGACGTAGGGCGCCGGCTTGCCGTGATTGACCTTCACCGCATCGTCGCCGACCCATACGGCCTTGTCGTGGTGGTGCTTCGTGTTGATGCTGAACACGCCTCCAGGACCGATCAGCAAGTGATCGACGTCCACGCGCTCACTCAGGGGAATCGAGTGCAGGACTCGCCAGCCGTGCCGCTCCAAGCGATTCAGCTCGCCTCCCACACGCTTCTCCCCCGCCAGTCCTTTCCGCCACGAGTCCCACTTGCTGGGGCGCCGCAGGAGCCGTGAGACGACGCGTTCCAGGAGACCCGGGCCGGACTTGTCGAGCAGGTGACGAATGGCTTCACCGGGGCGGTTGGCGGACAGGTCGTCGGCCGGCATCAGAGGCGGCAGCACTGGACGGGCTTCAACCCTCGATGCCAGCTCCTGTGGCGAGACCGGTGCGGAGATCTCCCGTAAGTGGCGCGTCAGCACGGCAATCACGTCATCGCGATACTCGGCAACGAGAACGGTGACGTCTCCCGTCGTCACGTCCGCCCAACCGACCTCGGTGCCATCGGGCAGATTCGCGTACAGGCGATCATGTCCGTACCGCTTCCAGCGCGTGACCTTCAGCTCCACGAGCCCCCCCCTCGTCCGCTCCCAGCTCGCAGCATCGCAGCGGGTAGGGCTGAAAACGAGTGAGGCCCCGGACAAGATGCCCGGAGCCTCAATGGGGTGGTGCACGGTGCCACACTCGTACTCGCGAAGAAGATCCTCAATACGCCGGTTGGCGACATCCTGGCATCCGTCGAGGCACTTCGCGTAGCGGGTCAGCAGGACCTCCACGCTACTCAGGACGAAGCCGCGGGCACGAAGGCTTCCCAGACAGACGACTCCATCGAGGTCCTGCGCGTCGCGCACGAGGCCGACACCGAACTGGGCCAAAAGATCGAGCAGGTCTCACCACCGCTGAGATCCGAGCCGTTGCCGAGGCAGCCCAGCAAACCCCAGGAACGGCCGCCGCACTCCCGGCAGCGCACGCGGCCGGTCGAGGCATAGCCATGGTGAGCAACAACTCCACAGAATGCGTACGGGTCTTCCTAGAGCTCCACGGCCTGGAGGAGTAACGTCACGAAGATCGTGGGTCACCCCTCCGAGCAGCCGAACCCCTTCCCACTCATCACGGCAGCCGAGCAGGTGCACATCGAAGTCGCGAGCTACACCCTGATCGGCGACTCGCACACACGCATCAGGCGCGACGGTCATCGGCTACGCCAACAAGGCCCACAAGGTGGACCAGTTCACCGAGACCCAGGCAGACGTCATCACCGAGGACATGCAGGCCATCACCGACGCACTCACCACCGAGTAGCGCAGGGGACACAAGGGAGCTGTTACAGGTTTCTCTACCTCATCAAGGCACCCGCCGCGCACGGCGCGGCGCGCACGGCCCGTCGCCCGGGCCTGCGCTCCTATCTCCGCCCCGCTCCAGCCCGGCCGCCGTCCGCACGCCTGACAGCTTGGGCTGATGGGTGACGAACCATGATGCGGCCGAGGCGGTACATGAGTGCGGCTTAAAACGCTGCCTCCGGCGGGGGCGCTCAAACTCCGGGATGGAGGGGGCTCCGTGGGCGAGTGCCGGCCCGTGGGCTGTTGAGGTGGGGACTTTCCATCCCGTCTGCCGTCGACCCAGGCAGAGCCGAGCAGACAAGGCACCGGGCCTGCTCCACAAGCGTGTGGGTCGACGGCGGACGGGACGGGACTGGGAGGTGGTGGGCGAGCAGAATGGCTCGCTGTATGGGGACCCGCGTCGAGCAAGACCAGGAAGCCACTCGATCCAATGGCCAGGTCCAAATCCTGACCGAGTTGGCAACAAGGGTAGGAGTTCCCTGGGCATGCTCGACCCTATCCCGGGCAGGCCACGGGAAAACCCCGCTCCACCGGCCTAACTAGATTCGAATGGACTATGGTTCACGCTGAAGCAGCTTCATAATTCTCTCTTCGGCTGCCTTCAAGCCGCCTGCGGCTTCAACTCCCTCCTCTGTACGCATCTTGTCAAGGGAGTCTCTAATTCCTCGCCGAATGAGGCGCTCATTCCTTCCAGCCAGTTGATCTCGCAGGCTGTCTGCCAGCTCCACAAGGCTCTTAGGCAGGTAATCGTATTTCGAGACGTCGACAAGTAGCGGCAGGTTAATACGCTGCTCCGTCTCGACCGCGGTGCGCATCGGGCCTAGCCTCAGGAATTGAGACAGGAAGTCTGGACTGAGAACGGGTGATGACGGCGCCTCGTGAAGCCTTTGGGATAGTTCCCACTTAAGGCGAAAAGCCACCTTGTCGAGAGTGACTAGCCAGTGCTTGTGGCCCATTGGAGAAGCTGCGCTTCGACTTCGCATCTCTATGATGCCGACAGTCGTTTCTACATCGTGCGCTACGAGTCGCTGCGTCACAGCGGGATCGATGTCAGAATCTCTCGGATTGCGCCGCTTCTCATGGGCTTCATTCCAAACCTCTTGGACAGCCGCCCTCAAATCGATGCTTGCTGATTCCGCCTCCTCCTTGAGGTTCTTTCTGTGGATAGAAAGGTCCTCTTCCAAATAGATGCGCACATCCTCCACCGGGCGGGCCGCGCCGCGAAAATTCTCTAGCCACTCGACAAAACTAGATCGAGCGCGGCCGCTGAGCGTGTGCGCCGCATACAGGAACGGAACGGAGCCGTTCCATTGCCGCACTTCAGTGCGACTAAACTGGAGGCATCGATTTAGATGGCGCTCCACTTCCTCAATGATGCCATCCGTTACGAAAAGTCGGATACCGGCGTCCGAGGCCGCCTTGAATACGGTCGTGTAATGACGGTGCGATGGATCCTCGACCAACGTTTCAGCGATGAGTGGGAGGATCACTGACGTGTCTATCCAGAAGTCTCCCTCTGAGAAAAGATTAACTATTACTTTCTGCACGTCAGGGGTCTGGCGTAGGAACGAGAAAAGGGTGTAGCCATCAGCCAGCCTCCTCAGGTGCCCCCTCACTTCTTCGTTGGGCCTGTCGAGGACGAAGACGAGGGCGTCAGCTACGGCTTTTGTATGCAGGCTGTGGCTCTTCTTTTCAGGCTCATCTCGCAGGAGCAGCTCCACGCCTTCCTTGTCTGCGTGGTTCATTTCCCCCGTGCGGACGGCCTCTGCGAAAGACTCGCCTCTCTTGAGTAGGAGCCACTCTAGACTGGCTCGCAATTCCGCCCCTACGGCAGGACGGCTCTCCTCTGGGATGATGCCACCATAGAATCCGACGGCTTCCACGAGTTGTTTCTCGAGAAGTTGCTCTCCTTGAACGAACTCTGCTGTTCGTTCACTCAACCTATTTCGCTCATCGCGAGCCAGGCAGAAGTTATCTTCAATACTGTAATGCTTAATTCGCCCCCTCTTCCCGGAGAGTCGAACCAGGGCGCCGTCGACTTGCGCGTCGATCTGCTGTTCGTGCCCAGCGGGCAGAAAAGAGGTTACGCGCGCGTGGATTTCCCTCCTGGAGAGGAGGTTCTCAGGGGAAGTGTCATGGAGGGCGGAAAGAGTCAGCGATTCGAACGACTCCCTAGCGAGTCCTTTCTCTGTCGCCTTATCCTGATTCTGCAACGTGAGGTGGAGGAGTCCCAAGCGGGCCTCCTCTGCATTCAGGGTAAGTCCGACCTGTGACGAGATCCTTTCTCTCCGCAGCAGAGGGTCAACGATCTTTTCACACAGGGCCTCGCTGGCCTGCACTCGCTGAGGGTGGGTTTCTCTCCTCTCCAGAAACCAGTTGATGTCTCTAATGTCGATAATCACTCCGCGCTTCTTCATGACTGAGCTTACGAGCTCGTCAGCCGCCGGCCCGATTTCCTGGTTAGTGGCGTAAATTAGTCGCTTTACCTCCGTGAAGTTATCATCGAGTCGCCTCAAAGTCTGGTTGATCTTTGATTTCCAGTCTTGGGTAACCGAATATTGGACCATGTCTGTCGGCTGTTCGCTAGGGATGAAGAGTTGGCCATCTCTTCCCTTGTCTCCCTGGGTTGCGGCCATAGTCCTGAGGCTCGGATATTCGACCGCTAGAAAATCGGCGGCAAATTCTTCAAAGGTGCGCCAGTCCCCAGTGTCAAGGGTCTTCAGTGCAAGGCGCAGTCGAGGCCTAGTCATGGGCAGAGGCTAGCTCGAACACGGCCTGCATGTCTGGGCTGCACACGAAATTAGGCTTGGTTCGGTGAAGGCAGCAGCGCCAGGATGTGGCCTTCCCGGGGATTGCTGCCTCAGACAGACTGGGATCGCGGAAGGGCCCCAGACCGTCTACGAGAGCCCGATCACCAGGTAGCTGGCCTCAATCCCGCAGGTCTGGCCAGCCGTCCCGGTTGGAGTAGCTCTCGAAGCAGTACCGGGTCGAGTGGTCCCACTCCTTGCAAGTGGTCAGCTTGTACGCCTTGTCCGGCACGTACAGCAGCCACTCGCCGTCGCACTCGCTTGAGGTGTACGGAGCGAACTTGTCGACGTCGAAGAAGACGCTCTCCCACACGGCCTGCCCCGCGGCCACCACAGCGCAACGTGTGTACAGGAACACGTCGGCCGACTGCGGGAAGGGGCTGTCGTACCGGGCCGCCAGGTCGACCACCGGAAGGGTGCCGAACTTTTCCTGGTCCAGGCGATAGAGAGCTTCGGCCTGGCGCTCCGCGAAGCCGATGATGTCGGGGACGGAGCGGCGGCTCAGCTGCTCGGCGAGGCGCCGGCAGCTCTCTTCGGTTGCTACGCCGTCCAGGGTGGCTATCAGCGCCCAGAAGTCGACCCATGTCATTCTCACGGGCGCAGGATGTCAGGGCGGTCTGACATCCACGGCTGACATCAACGACGGTGGATGGTGGCGGCTGTACCCGACTGTCCGCAGCAGCGGTATGCAGTCGCCCGCCTGCGGACAGGAACCCACGATCGAACTTGCAAAGCGGTTGCCAGCCCGGCCCGCACCGGCCTGCCATTCGCGACAGCCGATCCTGCGGGTCTGCAGCTGCCATACCCCGCAGCTCAGGGCCCGTCGGCCGGCAAGTCCCACGGCGCGGCCTATCCGTGGACGCAAGCGACTGCGTGGCACGCCATCAGTCATCTGAGCTGCACAAACGCTTGAAGATCACGCGTCCTCCGGAGCCGTGTGTGCAGGTTCGGATCCTGCCGGTGGCGCTGCGCAGAAGTGCCATACAGGCCCCGCGCTCAGCCAAACGCTGAGCGCGGGGTCTTGTTGTATGTGCGGGTGCAGTGACTCTCGAGACGTGGTGGAGACGGGGCGCGCCCGGGAGGCGGTGTCGGGCGTTAGTCGGTCGTCACTCCCCAGTAGCCGATCCCGGCGGGCTCGCCGTTCTCGTAGAGCACGGTGCAGTTGCCCTGGACGTCCGGGTAGTCCAGTCGGCCCGAGGCCAGGGCCTCGTTCCATTCCTCGTGCGTGGGGCGGCCGACGGGGGACCAGGCGCGTACCTCTTCGTCGGTCAGGGGGCGCATGAACGGGCCGTCGCTGCTGTCCGTGGCGTCGATCATCGAGGGGAAGTCCAACACCGTGGCCGTACCGCCGGTGAAGACGTACTCGTGCCAGGCCGGGTCCCGCCACAGCTCCTCGACGGATCGGCCCTCGAAGCCGTGGTTGTCGCGCGCGAACGTCTCCTCCCTGGTCTGCCGGAACGCGGCCTTCAGGTCGGGCTGATACGGGCCCGTCTGCGTCCATGCGTTGCCGCCCATGCTCGTCCCCCTCTCTCTGCTGTTCTTGGGTGAGCGGAGCTTAGGGGGCGGGTCCGACAGCATGACCCGTATGGATCTTGAGGGGATAGCCGCGTTGACCGCAGCCGGTGTGGCGGTCTTCGGGGTGCTTGCGAGCGTTCTGGTCGGGCGGTGGCAGATGCGCGCCGCGTTGCGGGCGGCTGAGGCGACCGGTCAGGCGGGGTTGGCTCAGGCCGAGGCCGCGTATCGGGCGGCGTTGGACGCCGTGCGCGCGCAGGCGAACGCCGGTCACCGGCAGTGGCATCGGGGCGTTCAGCGCGAGGCGTACGCGGCGTTCCTGCTGGCCGCGCACCGCGTGCGGGACGTGGGCGAGCGGTTCGTCGTCGAGAGTGAGCAGGACCTCTCGGCCGAGGGCGTCAGGGCCGGGAGGGCCGGGCTCGACGATGCTCTCGCGGCACTCAAGGCGGCTCAGACGATCGTCGAGCTGGAGGGGCCCGACGAGGTGGCCGCCCCGGCCGCCGCCATGACCGATGCCGCTCAGCTGATGAGCCATTTCCTCGGCGCGCAGGCTGTCTACGAGCGGGCCTGGGGGAAGCTCGGGCGGCTTGCCGGGGGCAGCCAGGGTGCTTCCGCGCTCGTCGACGCGCTGGGGCGGCTCCGCGCCGGCCGTCGTGCGGCGGAGGAGGACGGGGAGGAGAGCGGGGACGGTGAGCGGGCCTGTCGGGTCGCTTGGGGCGCGCTGCCTGCCGGTGCTCTGGACGACGACGAGTTCCGGGCGCTGCTGGAGGGGTGGTCGTCCCGTCCTCCGGCCTCCAGTCGTGCCTACCTCGACTCCGTGACCCGGTTCGGTGAGGCGGAGGCGCGCTTCGTGCGTGCCGCCAAGGTCGAGTTGCACAGCGGCAGCCGTTCGTAGCGTCGCCGCTCGGCTCCCGTCGGGCGGTACTACCCTGTGACTCGTCGCTAGGTCGGGGGGAACTGTGGCGGGAGATTCCGTGTCCAGGCGTACCGCCAAGAAGGTCGAGCGGGTGTGGCGCGAGGGTGTCGCGCTGCTTCGGCTGGGGCAGTTCGACGCCGCCGCCGTGCGGTTCACCGAGGTGCTGGAGTACGACCCCACGGCCGCCGACGCCTGGTTGGGACTGCACGCCACGGGCCGGTCGCAGGCCGAGGCCGTCGACGCCATGGGGCGGTACCGGGACTCCTTCGGCGCGCTGCGGAACAGGTGCGCGCTGACCGTGCGTTCCCGGTTCGACCTCGGCGTCTACGTCACCTTCCGGCTGGAGACCTCGCGCGATCTCTGGCTCGCCGGCATGGCGCGGCAGCTCTCCGCGGGGCGGGTCGACGAGGCCGAGCCCGCGCTCCTCACCGCCGTCCTCGACTGCGACGAGACGCGCTTCCTCTGCACCCGCTACGCCTACCTCAAGCAGAACTGGCCGCTGGTCCTGGAGTACTCCCGGGGCATCGCGGCTCCCTTCCTGCGCGACGAGGCCCAGTTGTACGTCGGGTACGCGCTCGCCCGCCAGCGCGTCTTCCACGAGGTCCTCAACACCGTGGCGCCCCTCCCCCGGGTGCTGGGCCGGGGCGGGAGGTTCGACGGCGAGGTCGCCTACCTGCGCGGGCTCGCGCACGAGGGCGTCGGGGACGGCCGGGAGGCGCTGCGCCAGTTCCAGTACGCCTTCCGGTGCTTCCCCGGTCTCGCCGACGTCGCCCAGCGCGCGCAGGTCCACGTTCCCGCCGCCGCCGTCCGGGCTCCCGTTCCCGCTTCGGAGGGGGCGGCCGCGGTCCCCGCCGGATCCGGCGAGGCGAGCGGCACCGCCGGCGACCCGCGGCTCGACGAGGCGCTCGCGCGGCTCGACCGGATGATCGGGCTCGAACCGGTCAAGCGTCAGGTGCGGACCCTCGTCGCCCAGCTGCGGATGGCCACGGTCCGCAGGGAGCAGGGCCTGCCGACGACCGCAGGACCTCAGCACTTCGTCTTCACCGGGCCCCCTGGCACCGGCAAGACGACCGTGGCCCGCGTCATCGGCGACATCTTCGCCGGGCTCGGCATGCTGGAGACGGGGACGCTCGTCGAGACCTCCCGGGTCGACCTCGTGGGCGAACACCTCGGCTCCTCCGCCATGAAGACGAAGGCCGTCATCGACTCCGCGCTCGGCGGTGTCCTCTTCGTCGACGAGGCCTACGCGCTCCACAACACCGGGTACTCCGGCGGCGACGCCTTCGGCAAGGAAGCCCTTCAGGTGCTGCTCAAGCGGGCCGAGGACGACCGCGACCGACTCGTCGTCATCCTGGCCGGATACCCGGACGAGATGGCCGAACTGCTCAGTACGAACCCCGGCCTCACCTCCCGCTTCAGTACGCGGATCGACTTCCCCTCGTACTCGGCGGCGGAACTCCTCGACATCGCCCACGGTGTTCTGGAGACCCAGGGCGACGTCGTGGACGAGGACGCCGCCGCCGTCCTCCACTCCCACTTCCGGAGCGTCGTACGCGACGGGCTCGTCGACCAGCTGGGCAACGGGCGGCTCGCCCGTGAGCTCTGCCGCAAGGCCGCCTCCTCCCGCGACCTGCGCCTGTACGACACCCACGGCGGGAACGCCACCCCGAGCCGGGACGACCTCACCACCGTGCGCGTCGCCGACATCAACACGGCGTACGAGGAGCTGCGTTCGGCCGGCGGTCCGCCTGCGCGGTGACAGGCCATGGATGCCTGGCGCCTTGTGCCTTGTTCCTTGTTCCTTGTGCCTTGTGCCTTGTGCTTAGCGCCTTGCGCTTGGACCGTGAGCGCCTTGCGCCGTGTCCTTACGCCGTGCGCTTGCGCGGAGTCGCCTTCTTGGCCGTCGTCTTCTTCGTCGCCGTCGCCTTCTTCGCCGCCGTCGATTTCGTCGTCGCCGTGCTCTTCGTCGTCGCCTTCTTCGCCGCCGCCTTCGACGTCGACTTGCGTGCCGGTGCCGCCGTCTTCTTCGCCGCCGCCTTCGAGGCGGACTTCTTCGCGTCCGTCGCCTTCGGCGCACGCGACGCCCTCGGCTTCAGCGGTGTGACCGCAGCCCGCCCCTTCCCCTCGCCCTTCCCTTCCTCTTCCCCGTCCCCGTCCTCTTCGCCCCTGGCCTGCTTCGCCGCCCTCACGCTGTTCTCCAGGGCCGCCATCAGGTCGATCACCTGGCCGCCGCCGGACTCCTCGCCCGTGGCCGGGGGCACGACGCCCTCGCCGCCCTCCGCCTTCGCCGCGATCATCTCCTCGACCGCCGTGCGGTAGTCGTCGTGCAGGGTGCTCATGTCGACCTCGCCCAGGGTGGCCATCAGGGCGTCCGCCAGGTCGAGTTCGGCGTCCCGTACGCTCACCGGGTTCTCCGGGGCCACGCCCTCCGGCGCGCGGATCTCGTCCGGCCAGAGCAGGCCGTGCATGGCGATGACGTCGTCCACCACGCGGAGCATCCCCAGACGTTCGCGGCCACGGAGGGCGTACTTCGCCACGGCCACCTTCTCGCTGCGCTTCAGTGCCTCGCGGAGCAGGGTGTACGGCTTGGCCGCCGGGACGCCGTTCGCCGAGAGGTAGTACGCGGCGTCCATCTGCAACGGGTCGATGTCACCGGCCGGCACGAAGGCGACGATCTCGATCGTCTTCGCCGTGGGGAGCGGCAGCGAGGCCAGGTCCTCCTCGGTGATCGGGATCATGGTGCCGTCGGCGTCCTCGTACGCCTTCCCGATCTCCGCCTGCGGGACCTCCTCGCCGTCCAGCTCGCACACCTTCTTGTAGCGGACGCGGCCGCCGTCCTCGGTGTGGATCTGCCGGAAGGAGACGGACCGGCTCTCGGTGGCGTTCACCAGCTTGATCGGGATGCTGACCAGGCCGAAGGATATGGCGCCGTTCCAGATGGATCGCACAGGTGTTCCCTTCGGGTCGGATCAGGACGTTTCGTCATCCCCGATTTGTCTGGAATCGTGGGATTCTCATCGTATGACGCCTCTCACAGAGGTGGAGGGGCGGCGCCTGGCGCTCAGCAACCTGGACAAGGTGCTCCACCCGGTCACCGGCACCACCAAGGGCGAGCTGCTCCACTACTACGCGACCGTCGGGGCCGCGATCCTGCCGCATCTGCGCGATCGCCCGGTGTCCTTCCTGCGCTATCCGGACGGTCCCGACGGGCAGCTCTTCTTCACGAAGAATCCGCCGCCCGGCACACCCTCCTGGGTGAGGACCGCCCCGGTGCCCCGCTCCGAGGACCCCCGGGCCCGGCAGGTGGTCGTCGAGGACCTCGCCTCGCTGATGTGGGCCGCGAACCTCGTCGTGGAGTTCCACACGCCCCAGTGGCGGGCCTCCTCCCCCGCCGTCGCGGACCGGCTCGTGTTCGACCTCGACCCCGGGCCGCCCGCGACGGTCGTCGAGTGCTGCCGCGTCGCCCTCCACCTGCGCGAACGGCTCGCCGCCGACGGTCTCGACGCCTTCGCCAAGACCTCCGGCTCCAAGGGGCTGCACCTGCTCGTCCCGGTGGTGCCCACACCGTCCCCGCTCGTCTCGGCGTACGCGCGCCGGCTCGCCGTCGAGGCGGAGGCCGCGCTGCCACGGCTCGTCGTGCACCGGATGGCCCGGGCGCTGCGGCCCGGGAAGGTCTTCGTCGACCACAGCCAGAACGCCGCCGCGAAGACCACCGCCACGCCCTACACGCTGCGGGCACGGCCCCTCCCCATGGCCTCCGCGCCCGTCACGTGGGAGGAGGTCGAGGAGGGCGCCGGGGCCGCCGCGGACCCCGAGTCCCTCGTCCTCCTCATGGATGACATCGCGCCACGTCTTGAGCGGTACGGGGATCTCCTTGCGCCACTTTTCGCGCCCGAGCGGGCGGGGGACGTGCCGTGAACCGGGCCGGGGACCCGTCATGAACCGGCACGGGGACCCGCCATGAACCGGGGCGGAGAGCCGTGGTGAAGCAGGACGGAGAACCGTCATGAACCGGTACGGGGCGCACGCCCGGGGCGCGGGTGGTGACGCCGCGAGCCCCGGTGGCGGGCCGCCCGGCGGCGCGCCCGGTGGGTCCGGCAGGTCCGGCGGGGCTCCGGGCGGGGCCCGTGGACCGGGTGCGTCCGCGGCCGGTGGCACTCCGGGCCACGAGGGCCTCGCGCCCCGCACCCGAACCCCCGGTTCGGGCTCCGTTTCCGGTTCCGGCCCGGCCCCCGACGGCCTCGCGCTCCTTCCGCCCGTCGACGTCATGCGGCCCCGCTCCGCCGACGAGATCCCCGCGCAGGGAAAGCCGCCCCGGGAGCTTCAGTACTCGCTCAAGCTCGACGGATTCCGCGCCCTCGCCTTCGTCCTCGGTGACGGGAAGGTCGTCCTCCAGTCGCGTTCCCGTCGCGATCTCGCGCCCGAGTTCCCCGGGATCGCCGCGCACCTGCGTGAGCAGCTGCCGCCCGGGATCGTCCTCGACGGCGAGCTGTGCGCCTACCGGGACGGACGGCTGAGCTTCACCGACCTGCTGCGCTCCCCCGCCGACCGGGCGCGGGCCGGCGTTCCCGTCTCGTACATCGCGTTCGACCTGCTCGCCGTCCCGGGGCGCGACGTGAGGGCGCTGCCCCTGCGCGACCGGTGGGAGCTGCTCGGCACGGCCCTGCTCGACGCCGAGCCTCCGCTCCAGCGGGTGCTCGCCACCCAGGACGAGGAGACCGCGCGCGGCTGGTTCCGCGATCTGCGGGACGCGGGAGTCGAGGGGATCGTCGCCAAGTCCCTGGCCTCGCCCTATCGGGCCGGCTCCACCTGGGCCTGGCGGAAGATCCGGCACATGGAGACGAGCGACGGCGTGCTGCTCGGGGTCGTCGGCCCGCCCGACCGGCCCCGGGCCCTGGTCGTACGCCTCGCGGACGGCCGTACGGTCTCCACCTCGCCCCGGCTCACCCCGGCGCAGGCGCGCGAGGTCGGCGCCCTGGCCGAGGACCGCGCGGGGCCGCTCACCCAGGACCCCGAACACGGGCCGGTCCGGTGGGTCGACCCGCCGCTCCCCGTCGAACTGCGGCAGCTCGCCGTGCGGCAGCGGCAGGAGAACGCGACCTTCGTCCGCGTGCGGTCCGAGGGATAGAGGGATGGAGGGATGGAGGGGTGGGGCGATGGAGGAGGGATGGAGGGACGGGGCGGTGGAGGGGTGGAGGGGTGGGGCGATGGGGGAGGGATGGAGGGACGGGGCGGTGGAGGGGCAGGGGGACGGGGAGACAGGCGCCGTCCTGCCGACCCCCTTACCGGGTCGGCACTGAGTGCAACTGCCCCACTGCGTACCGCACATGGCGCAAAGAGACCGCAACTGGGGGTCTACGCGCGCCCGGTGTCGCCAGTAAGGCCTTGCTATCCGTCCCGTGGTGCACACTTGCTGCCTGGTACAGGGCTCACGGGGAAGGCGGCCTGGCAAATGCTGACGGGGATCGAGGAGGTCGACTGGGCCTCGCTGGGGCACGCGTACGGCCCCGCGGACGACGTGCCGGAGCTGCTCCGCGGACTCGCCTCCGCCGATCCCGCCGAGCGGGAGACCGCCCTCGACGGCATGTACGGGGCCGTCCACCACCAGGGCGACGTCTACGACTCCACCCTCGCCTGCATCCCCTTCCTCCTCGAACTCGTCGCCGACCCCGCCGTCCAGGACCGCGGCTGCATCGTCGAGCTGCTCACCAGCATCGGCGGGATCGAACTCGACGACGACGAGGAACTGGACGAACTCGACCCGGACGACGAGGAGTTCATCCCCGCCGCCAACTACGCGATGGCCGCCGCCGCGATCGCCGCCGGCGCCGACGTGTTCCTGGGGCTCGTCTCCGACCCCGACCCCGAGGTGCGGCTCGCCGCGCCCTGCGCGCTCGCCTCGCTGCACCCCGAGCCCGCGCGGGTGCTGACCCTGCTGCGGGAGCGGCTCACCGTCGAGCGGGACACCGAGGTACGGCTCGCCCTGGTCGCCGCCGTCGGCCGGATCGCCCTGCGCCACGCGGCGCTGCGCACCGAGACCGTCGACTGGCTGGGCTGGCTCGCCCGCGCCGCCCAGGACCCGGGCCTGCGGCTCGCGGCTCTCGCCCAGCGGGCGCGCTGCGCGCCCGGCGACATCCCCGACGACATCGTGCCGTGGGTCACGGGGCTCCTGGAGGAGATCAGAACCTCGGCGCCGGGGCCGACCGCACCCGGCGCCGAGCGTGCCGCGACCCCGACTCTCATCGGGCAGGTCCGCGAACTCCTGGAGGAGCACGCCGCCGGCCGCCCCGCCCCCTGGACGGAGGAGCTGCTCAGAACCCTGCACGCGGCGCTCGACGACCGGGTCGACGACCGCATCGCGCTCATCCTGGCGCAGTTGCGCAGCCCGGACTGGGGGCAGCGTTCGGACGCGATCTGGTTGTGCGGCGGGTTGATACGGATCTGGCGGGGGCGGTACGAGGAGGTCGTCCGGCTCGTCGGCGCCCAGCTCAACGACCCCGAGCCGCGGCTGCGGGAGGCCGCGACCTCGTTCCTGGAGCGGCTCTTCGAGCTGGGCGCGCCCGCCGCCGACGCGCTCGCCGCCCGCCTCGCCGTGGGCTCGGGCCCGGGCGCCGGGACCGTGCCCGGCGGGGTCGGGGGCGGCGGCCCGCGCGGCGGCAGCGGCCTGGGCGGCAGCCCTCAGAACGGTTTCGTCGGGCGGTCCGGGCGCGACGGCGCGCTCCTCGCCCTCGCCCGCGCCGGGGACACCCGCGCCGTACCGCTGCTCGCCCGTGCCCTGGAGGAGAGCGAGGTGCGGCGCGAGCTGCTGTACGCGATGGACGGCCTCGGGCCCTCCGCCGCCATGCTGGCTCCGCTGCTGCGGCGCCGGCTCGCCGAGGTCGAGCTCGACGAGCGGCTGTACGACCGGGCGGCGCCCCTGCTCTACGCCCTCGCGGCGGTACGGGGCTCCCAGGCCGTGCCCGAGGTCCTGCGCGTCCTGCGGGGCGCGCCCGCGAACCGGCGCGACTGGGTGCGCGAGTCCGCGCTGCGGACCCTGGCGGCGTTCGGGCCCGCGGCCCAGGAGGCCGTACCGGACATGCGTGGGCTCCTCGCCGCCGAGTCGGCCACCGTCGCGACGGCGGC
The DNA here is from genome assembly GCF_001905825.1 of Streptomyces sp. CB02009. Classification (GTDB taxonomy): domain Bacteria; phylum Actinomycetota; class Actinomycetes; order Streptomycetales; family Streptomycetaceae; genus Streptomyces. The sequence goes on along the minus strand of NZ_LIVV01000006.1, from coordinate 237,102 downwards.
GGCGCGCGCCCTGTGGGCGGCCGAGGGCGACCTGGGCGAGGTGCTGACCGCTCTGGAGCGGTGGCTCCGGCCGGGCGCCTCGGGCGCGGACTGGTGCTCCGCCGCCCAGGCCCTCGGTGAGATCGGCCCGGCCGCCGCCTCGGCGGCCCCCGCCCTCGGCCCGGGTCTGGCCTCGCGGGACCTGTGGGTGCGGGTTCGCAGCGCCGCGGCCCTGTGGCGGGTGTCCGGGGACGCGGCGGCGGCGCTGCCGGTGCTGCTCGCGGCGTGGGAGGAGAACCGGCACGCGCGCGTGGACGTGGCCGAGTGCCTGGCGGAGATGGGACCGGCGGCCTCGGGGGCACAGCTGGTGATCCTCACCGAGCTGACCCGCCGGCGCAGGCACAACGCGCGCGAGGGCGCTTCGGGCAGCCATGACATCCACCTCGACGAGAAGTTGCTCACGGTGTGCCGGGCGGCCCTCGCGCGGATGGAGCGGGGCGCCTTCTAGGCGGCGCGGCCGTCGCCGGGTTCTGGTGACCGCCGCTGGCAGGGCCCTGGTGCGCGATCGGCGGGTCCCCGAAGCCCGCACCCGGTGCGGCGATCGGTCCCGGGCGCCGGGAGGGTGGCCCCTGCCGAACCGACCGGTCCCGCGGCCCCACCCCCCGCCGCACCCACCGCTCCCGCGGCCCCACCCGCCGGGCCCGCTGTCGAGCGGACCGGGCCCACGAGTAGACAAAAAGGACTTCCCTCCGAATAAGGTCTACTGGAGGCGGGCCCGCCCAGGTTCCGCCGACCGGCGGCCCCCCACCCCGTCCACCCCAGCCACCCTGGCGGCCCGGCCACCCGGCCGCCACCCACCGATCGACCCGTACGAGGAGCAGTGTGAGACCGCGCGGAGTGCAGCTCGCCGCCGGTGTCCTGTGTGCCCTCGTCCTGGGCGGCGCGGCCGGCTGCGGACGCGCCGAGGGCGGGCTCGAGAGCGCCGGGTCCACGCCTCCGGCCGCCGGGCCCGTACGCCTCTGGCCCGATCTGCCGCCCGCCACGGACCCGCCGATCGACTACGGCGAGACCGACACCGAGCGCGTCCCCGGCATCAAGGTCCCCGACAACGACGTGCACGCCGTCGACGCCCGCGCGGTGGTCGAGGCCGAGGTGCGCGCGCACCCCGACACGTACAGCGGCGCCGACGGGCTCTACGCGGAGACCGCCCGCGCGATCAAGGCCTGCGGCACCGCGCCGGCCGCCTGTCCGATCATGCGCCCCTACTACCGCGACCTCACCGGCAACGGCCGGGACGAGCTGATCGTCGGCATCCGGATGCCGGACCAGCAGGTCGGCGTGCGCGTCTACCTCGCCGAGAACGGCGGGCTCACCCGTGTCATGGCCACCGTCGACCAGGTCATCAGCGTGGAGCTGGCCGGCCGGGACCTGATCATGCGGGTCAGTTCGGCGGGCATCCCCGGGTACGAGTACCGCACCGCCTGGTCCTGGGACGAGCAGCAGCACAGCATGCTGCCCACCCGCGACGAGATCGTCCGGGTGAAGCCCGGCCGCACCGCGCCGCCGACCGTTCCCGCGCCCCGCCTGGTCAGCCCGACACCGGCCCCGGGGACGGCCTCGACGCCGCTCCCGCTCCCGCCGGACGTGGCCGTTCCCGCCGAGCCGAGCCCGTGAGGGCGCCCCGGCTGCCCGCCTGGACCGCGACCCTGACCTGGAAGGCCGCCGTCTTCATCGCGGTGATGTGCTGCGCCCTGGCCGCGCTGCTCGGCATCCTCGTCCATGTGTCGGTGACCGGCCAGACCGTGAACGACTCGCGGGAGAAGGCCCTCGCGCGGCTCACCGACGTCACCCGGCTCTACGAGGCGGGCGAGCCGCTCCCCCGGTTCGCCGGGGTCGACCCGCCGGGGCTCCCGCCCTCCCTCCACGCGCTCGCCGTCCGGGGCGAGCGCGGCACCGTGGTCGCCGACGACCGGGGCCGGCCGACGATGTGGGCGGCGGGCCCGGCGGACGGCCGCGCCCTCGCCGTACGCCTCGACTACACCCAGAGCGCCGAGACGATCGACGCGCTCGACCGCTCGATCCTCGGCTCCTCCGTCCTCGCGATCGGGGCGACGCTGGCCGTCGGCGCGTTCGCCGTCACCCGGGTCACCCGGCGGCTGCACCTCACCGCGCAGGTGGCCCGCCGGATCAGCGCCGGCGATCTCGACGCGCGCGTCGACGACCCCCGCACGAAAGACGCCTCCCGCCCCCAGGACGAGGTGGCCACGGTGTCCGGGGCGCTCGACACGATGGCCTCCTCGCTCCAGCGGAAGCTGCAGAGCGAGCAGCGGTTCACCGCCGACGTGGCGCACGAGCTGCGCACCCCGCTCACCGGGCTCTCGGCGGCGGCCGAGCTGCTGCCGGAGGGGCGGCCTTCGGAGCTCGTGCGGGACAGGGTGCGGGCGATGCGCGGGCTCACCGAGGACCTCCTGGAGATCTCCCGGCTCGACGCCCGCAACGAGACCGTCGACCTGGCCGTCCACGAGCTCGGTCCGCTCGCGGAGCGGGTGGTGCGCGCCTCGGGCACCGCGACGGAGGTGCGGGTCGTGCGGGACGCGACGGTGGAGACGGACCGGCGGCGGCTGGAGCGGGTGCTGGGCAATCTGATCGCCAACGCGCACAAGCACGGGGCCCCGCCGGTGGTCCTGACGGTGGACGGTCCGGTGGTGTCCGTACGGGACCACGGGCCCGGCTATCCGGCGTACCTCCTGGAGTCGGGGCCGCAGCGGTTCCGCACCGAGAGCGGGGGCAAGGGCCACGGCCTCGGCCTGACGATCGCGGTGGGGCAGGCGGAGGTGATCGGCGCCGAGCTCGTCTTCGCCCGCGCGGCCGACGGCGAGGGCGCCGAGGCCAGGCTGCGGCTGCCGGAGTACGTGACCCTCGCGGACCCGGCGCCGGAGGACTGACGGCTCGCGGTCCGATACCGGAGGACTGACGGCTCGCGGCCGGACGCCGGAGGACTGACGGTTCGCGGTCCGGCGCCGTAGGACTGACGGCTCGGACCGCGCCGGAGGACCGACAGCTCGCGGGCGGCCCGGACCACGCCGGACAGAACCGCGTCGCGCGGCACACCGCCACACGGCGCACCGTCACACAAAAGGGACATAGAGCACACCGCTTGCTACGTTGCGGCCATGACCGCACCGCGCACGGACGCTCCCCCGCCCGGGGTACGCCTGCCGAAGCGCCGCGGCGTGGAACTCTCCCTCCTCGTCTGCGCCGTCCTCATCTGCGTCTACGGGTACGCCGAGGTCGGCCTCGCCCGCAGCGGGGCCGTACCGCCGGACGCCGCGCGCTACGGCGCCGGGCTCGGGCTGCTCTCGCTCGTCGCCCATCTCGCGGTCCGGTTCCGCGCCCCCTACGCCGATCCGCTGCTCCTGCCGATCGCGGTCCTCCTCAACGGACTCGGCCTGGTGCTGATCTACCGGCTCGACCTGGAGACGCCGAAGGACCAGGCGGCGGCGACGCAGCTGGTCTGGTCGACGCTCGGGGTCGCGCTGTTCATCGTGGTCGTGCTGGTGCTCCGCGACCACCGCTCGCTCCAGGGGTACGCGTACGTGTCGGTGGCCGCCGCGCTCGCCCTGATGATCCTGCCGATCTTCTTCCCGGCGGTGAACGGCGCCAAGATCTGGATCCGGCTCGGCGGCCTCTCCTTCCAGCCGGGCGAGTTCGCGAAGATCCTGCTCGCGGTGTTCTTCGCCGCGTACCTCGCCGCCAACCGCAACGCCCTCGCGTACACCGGCCGCCGGATCTGGAAGTTCCAGTTCCCGACCGGACGGGTGCTGGGGCCGATCGTGGCGATCTGGCTGCTGAGCGTCGGCGTCCTCGTCCTCGAACGGGACCTGGGCACCTCGCTGCTCTTCTTCGGCCTCTTCGTGATCATGCTGTACGTGGCGACCGGCCGGACCGGCTGGATCGCGGTCGGGCTCGTCCTCGCCGCCGCCGGGGCCTTCCTCGTCGGCTCGCTCGAACCGCACGTGCACAGCCGGGTGCAGGACTGGCTCGACCCGTTCGCCTCGATCCGGGCCGGGGACGGGCCCGGCCAGCTCGCCCAGTCGCTCTTCTCGTTCGCGGCCGGCGGGATGCTCGGCACGGGGCTCGGTCTCGGTCATTCCGTCCTCATCGGCTTCGCCACCAAGTCCGACTTCATCCTCGCCACGGCCGGCGAGGAGCTGGGCCTCGTCGGCCTGACGGCACTCTTCCTGCTGTACGCGCTGCTCGTCGCCCGCGGCTACCGCGCCGGCCTCTCCCTGCGGGACCCCTTCGGGCGGCTCCTGGCGATCGGACTCGCCTCGATCGTCGCGCTCCAGGTGTTCGTGATCGCCGGCGGGGTGATGGGCCTGATCCCGCTGACCGGAATGGCGATGCCGTTCCTGGCGCAGGGCGGGTCGTCGGTGGTCACGAACTGGGTGATCGTGGCGCTCCTCATCCGGGTCAGCGACTCGGCGCGCGCACCCCAGCCGGACGACGCCGACACAGGGACGCTCGCCCCGGTGAAGGAGGAGGCCGCATGAGCGGACCGCACGCGCCGGGGGGAACCGCGTGATCCGCTACGCCCGGCGGGCCGCCGCGCTCTGCCTCGTCCTGCTCGTGGCGCTCCTCGTCAACTCCGCGCGCGTGATGGTCTTCGAGGCCGAGTCGCTCGACGACAACCCGGCCAACCGGCGCATCGCGATCAACCGCTACGCGCAGCCGCGCGGCGAGATCGTCGTGGACGGGAAGCCGGTCACCGGCTCCCGGGACAGCGGCCAGCAGCTGCGCTGGGAACGGACCTACCGCCAGGGCCCGTTGTACGCCCCGCTCACCGGCTACTCCTCGCAGACGTACGGCACGACCCTCGTCGAGCACGCCGAGGACGCGATCCTGGCCGGCACCGATCCGATGCTGGCCCCGCTGCCGCTCTGGAACGACCTGACCCGGGGCCGGCAGCCCGGCGGCGACGTCGTGACGACGCTCCGCGCGCCGATGCAGGAGGCGGCCTTCCGGGGGCTCGCCGGGAAGCGGGGCGCGGTCGTCGCGGTCGAACCGCACAGCGGCCGCATCCTGGCGCTGGTCAGCTCGCCCTCGTACGACCCCGGCGTCCTCTCCGGCACCGGCCAGGCGGTCAAGGACACCTGGCGGCGGCTCACCACCTCGCCGAACCAGCCGATGCTGAACCGGGCGCTGCGGCAGACGTACCCGCCGGGGTCGACGTTCAAGATCGTGACGGCCGCGGCGGCGCTCGACGCGGGGGTGGTACGGGACGTGGACGCGCCGACGGACACCCCGGACCCGTTCATCCTGCCCGGCACCCGGCAGGTGCTGCCGAACGAGGCCGAGGGCTGCGGCGACGCGTCGCTCGCGTACGCGATCCAGTGGTCGTGCAACACGGTGATGGCCGGCCTGGGGGTGGAGGTGGGCCTGGAGGGAATGGTCGACGCGGTGGGGAACTTCGGCTTCAACGACACGGGGCTGCGGGTGCCGTCCTGGGTGGCCAAGTCCAACTTCGACCGGCAGATGAGCCCGGACCAGCTCGCGCTGTCGTCGATCGGGCAGTTCGACACGACGGCGACGCCGCTGCAGATGGCGATGGTCGCGTCGGCGGTCGCCAACAACGGCGAGATCGCGCAGCCGTACCTCGTCGACCGCACGACGACCTCGGGCGGGACGACGGTCGACCGGACGGGCCGCCGGAGTTACCGGCAGGCGATGAACCCCGCGACGGCGATGCAGCTCCAGCGGCTGATGGTGAAGGCGGTGACGGAGGGGACGGGGACGAACGCGGCGATCCCCGGGGCGCGGGTCGGCGGCAAGACCGGCACGGCCCAGCACGGCTTCGGCAACACCGGTACCCCGTACGCCTGGTTCATCGCCTGGGCGCAGGCGGAGGACGCGGCCCAGCCGGCGGTGGCGGTGGCGGTGGTCGTCGAGGACGCGGAGGCGTCCCGCACGGACATCAGCGGGGGCGGCAGCGCCGCGCCGATCGCGCGGGCGGTGATGGAGGAGGCGCTGCGGCTGGAGGCGGAGGCGCGGGGGTAGGAGGGGCCGCGGCAAGGGGTGGGGACGCGGCGGGGGTGGGGCCTGGGGGCGGCCTCGGACACCCCCAGCGCTCTACTCCCCCCGCGCTCTCCGCCCCACTGCCCGCGTGAGCCGCCCGCGTGAGCCGACCGCCTCAGCCGACCGCATCGGCCGCCCGACTCAGCCGCCCGCCGAGGGCATCCGCGTCAGGTGCCCGCGCCGCCGATCGGCTTGCGGATCTCCCCGCGGATCTTGGCCGTCTTCTCGGCGAGGTCGGCCAGGTCGATGTCCTGCGGGTCGGCCGTGGCCTCCCCGGCGCCGACGAGGGCGACGGCGGCCGCGGTGTTCTCGTCGCCCCAGGCGCACATGGGCAGCGTCGTCGTGCTGAGTCCGTCCCTCGACGTGGTGACCTGGCAGCTGACGGTCACGCCGTACCCGGCGGGGGTGAAGTCCCTGGGCTTCACGACGAGCTTGGAGCCCTTGTCCGTGGCGGCGCCCCTGAGGATCGACGACCGCGTGGAGCCGGGGCTCTTGATCTGCCCGTACAGCCCGGAGAGGACGAGGACGGACCCGTCGGACCCGTTCTCGCCGCTGTACTGCCCGACGGCCGCCGTCGCGTCCTTCACCGTGAAGTCGGGGGTGTCCTCGATCTCCTTGCCCTGCGTGTCGGAGAGGTCGGAGACGAGGGTGAACTCACCGCCGAGGAGGGTCTGCGGGACGACCAGCTTGTGCGTCGCCGCGGGGAAGGGGCCCGTGGCGCTGTCGAGCCCGGCCTTCACCCCGTAGCCGATGCCGCCGACCAGGACGAGGGAGCCGACGACGATGGCGACGATCGCACCGGCCGACAGCTTCTTCTTCGGGGGCGGGCCCATGGGCGGCTGCCCCCAGCCGCCGGGCCCCGGGCCCGCCGGGTACTGCGGCGGAACACCGTGCCGGGGATACGCCTGCGGGGGCTGGCCCGGCGGCGGGAAGCCCTGCGGGGGACCGTACGGACCGGGCTGCTGCGGCGGCACCGGACCGCCGTACGGGTTGGGCGGCTGGTTCGGCACCGGCCCGCCGTACGGGTTGGGCGGCTGGTTCGGCGGTGGCGGCATGCTCATGGCGAGCACGCTACGTCACCCGTACGACAACCCGTTCTTCCGGGGAGTCAGCCCTGCGCCGCCCCGTCCGCGATCGCGTCCGCGACCTCGGCCACCCGGGCCTGCTCCTCCTTGGCGAAGCGCTCCGCGTCGAGCTGTTCCGCGATCTCCTCGTCCTGGGTCATGAGGAGGTCGAGGTTGGAGTCGCCGAGGTCGAAGACCCCCATGTCGAGGTAGGCCTTCTGGAGGCGCTCGCCCCAGAGGCCGATGTCCTTCACGCAGGGGACGATCCGGCTGAAGAGCAGTTTGCGGAAGAGGTGCAGGAACTCGCTCTGCTCGGTCAGCTCCTCCGCCTCCTTCCGCGGGATGCCGAAGTTGTCCAGCACCTCGACGCCGCGCAGCCGGTCGCGCATCAGGTAGCAGCCCTCGATGACGAACTCCTCGCGTTCGCGGAGTTCGGCGTCGGACAGCTGCTTGTAGTAGTCGCGCAGGGCCATCCGGCCGAAGGCGACGTGCCGGGCCTCGTCCTGCATCACGTACGCGAGGATCTGCTTGGGCAGGGGCTTGTCGGTGGTGTCGCGGATCATGCCGAAGGCGGCGAGGGCGAGGCCCTCGATGAGGACCTGCATGCCGAGGTACGGCATGTCCCAGCGGGAGTCGCGCAGGGTGTCGCCGAGGAGGCTCTGCAGGTTGTCGTTGATCGGGTAGAGCATGCCGATCTTGTCGTGGAGGAAGCGGCCGTAGATCTCGGCGTGCCGGGCCTCGTCCATGGTCTGGGTGGCCGAGTAGAACTTGGCGTCCAGGTCGGGTACGGACTCGACGATCCGGGCGGCGCAGACCATGGCGCCCTGCTCGCCGTGGAGGAACTGGCTGAACTGCCAGGAGGAGTAGTGCCGGCGCAGCTCGCCCTTGTCCTTCTCGGTCATCTTCGCCCAGTGGCGGGTGCCGTGGAGGGTCAGGACCTCGTCGGGGGTGCCCAGGGGGTCGTACGGGTCGACCTCCAGGTCCCAGTCGATGCGGGTGGCGCCGTCCCACTGCTTGTCCTTGCCCTTCTGGTAGAGGGCGAGGAGGCGCTCGCGGCCGGCGTCCTCCATGTCGTATTCCCAGCTGAAGCGGGCGGCGCTGGTGGCGGGGACCTGCCAGCTCGGGGTGGACGGGGCCGTGGTGTAGAGGTCGCGCGTCGACACTGACGCCTCCTTGGGGAGTCGGGCCTTTCCCGTGGTGCGAGTCCTGTGGCCCGGCCAGGCTCACACGTTGGTAGACGGATCGTCAACAAGTCGCGCACAAGGGATTGACGGCACTACTGACGGGCAGTCTGATAAGTGGTGACCATCGGTAACGTCACGCCGTCGCGACGAGCACAGCGAGGTGCGCACCCATGACCCCCTTCTCCGGGTCCCCGGCGACCACGAACTCCCCGTCCGCGGAACCGGACTTCAGCCTCCTCAGGGACGCCCTGGGGCCGCTGCGCGACCGTGAGCAGGTCGCCGAACGGCTCCTCGAGTCCTCCCGCAAGCACTCCTACGACCCGGACGTCGAACTCGACTGGGAGACGCCGTTCGAGGACGGCAAGTGGTTCTGGCCGCCCGAGCTGCTCTCCCTGTACGACACCCCGCTCTGGCGCACGATGTCCGAGGAGCAGCGGATCGCGCTCTCGCGCCACGAGGCGGCGTCGCTCGCGTCGCTCGGCGTCTGGTTCGAGATCATCCTGATGCAGCTGCTGGTCCGGCACATCTACGACAAGTCCCTGACCAGCCATCACGTCCGCTACGCGCTGACCGAGATCGCGGACGAGTGCCGGCACTCGATGATGTTCGCGCGGATGATCCAGCGGGGCGGGACACCGGCGTACCCGGTGCCGAGGATCTACCACAACCTCGCGCGCGTGCTGAAGACCGTGTCCACGACCCCGGGCTCGTTCGCCTCGACGCTGCTCGGCGAGGAGATCCTCGACTGGATGCAGCGGCTGACGTTCCCGGACGAGCGGGTCCAGAACCTGGTGCGCGGGGTGACCCGCATCCATGTGGTCGAGGAGGCGCGGCACGTGCGGTACGCCCGCGAGGAACTGCGCCGCCAGATGGTGACCGCGCCGCGCTGGGAGCAGGAGTTCACACGGGTGAGCTGCGGGGAGGCGGCGCGGGTCTTCTCCACGTGCTTCGTGAACCCGCAGGTGTACGAGGCGGTGGGCCTGGACCGGCGGGAGGCGGTCGCGCAGGTGCGGGCGAGCGGGCACCGCCGCGAGGTGATGCAGTCCGGCGCGCGGCGCCTGACGGACTTCCTGGACGACATCGGGGTGCTGCGGGGAGTGGGGCGCCGGCTGTGGCGGTCCTCGGGCCTGCTGGCCTGACGGGTGGGGGGCGGACGGGCAGGCCCGATGGGGCGCGACAGCGTCCGGCTACGCTGCGGAGCATGACTGCCGCCGCCACCCCCGCGTACCGCAGGCTCAGCGTCGAGGCACGCCGCGGCCAGCTCCTCGAAGCCGCCCAGGAGCTCTTCGCCCACCGCACCCCCGAGGACGTCTCCCTGGACGACGTCGCCGAGGCGGCCGGCGTCTCCCGGCCGCTCGTCTACCGCTACTTCCCCGGCGGCAAGCAGCAGCTCTACGAGGCCGCCCTCCGCTCCTCGGCCGACGCCCTGAACCACTGCTTCACCGAGCCGCCGGCAGGGCCGCCCACCGAGCGGCTCGGCCGGGTGCTCGACCGCTATCTGGCCTTCGTCGACGAGCACGACGCCGGTTTCAGCGCCCTCCTCCGCGGCGGGAGCGTCGCCGAGACCTCCCGCACCACCGCGATCGTCGACGAGGTCCGCCGCGCGGCCGCCGAGCAGATCCTGGTCCACCTCGGCGTGGACCGCCCCGGCCCGCGCCTCAACATGCTGGTCCGCACCTGGATCGCCGCCGTGGAAGCCGCCTCCCTCATCTGGCTCGACGAGGACAAGCGGCCCCCGGCCCGTGAACTGCGGGAGTGGCTCGTGGACCATCTCATCGCCCTGCTCGCCGCGAGCGCGGCCGGCGACGAGGAGACCGCGCGCGTCGTCGGACGCCTCCTCGCCCAGGAGACGCCCGAGGGGCCCGTGGCCCGGCTGGCCCGCCGGGTCATCCCGGTGGTCGGCGAGGCGGCCCGCCTCCTCTGAGCAGGAACCGGAGGCCGGAGGGGACACTGGAGGGGTGAGAAGCCAGAACACCTCCTTCCGTGGCGGTCCCCTCGACGGCCGGGTCCTGCCGATCCTGCTCGGCCCGACCGGCCACCCGCCGAAGTGGTACGAGATCCCGGTCCCGGCCCACGACGGGAACCCCCCGACCCTCCACACCTACCGCCGCGAACCCGCGGGCTACACGAAGCGACTGGGCCTCCAGCGCGGCTGGGTCTACGCGTACGCCCCCGAGGGCCGCGAGCGTCGCGAGCTGAAGTGGCCGTGGTCGAAGCCGGGCACCGGCGCGAACCCGCCCCGGGACGGCGCTGCGCCGAAGGAGTGAGGACGCCGGACTCACCCCCGTTCGTCCGTTGATCACATGAATTGACACGTCATCATCCCCGTGGAGGTGGTGACGTGTCGCGAAGGCTGCTGCGTACGGTCTGCACGGGGGCGCTGGCCGCCGCGACCGCCCTCACCGGGGTCCTCCCCGCGGGCGCCGCCGCTCCCGACCCGCCTTCCGATCCCCCGGTGGAGGCGCCGATCGCCTGGGCGGATCCCGCCGCCGAACCGGTGGGACCGGTCGACCCGGACGCGACCGCGGCGCCCGAGGCACCCGAGGTGTCCGCGTCGTCGGGGGCACCCGTACCTCCCACGGCCGAGGCGACGACCTCCGAGACGCCGGACCCTGCCGAAGCCGACACCCCCGACGCTCCCGTCACCTCCGCCGCCCCCGTCGACCCCGACGCTCCCGTCACAGCCGACGCATCCGACACTCCCGTCACCCCCACCGGCCCGAGCGATCCCGCGTCCTCCGCCACCGACGACGACGCCTCCGCGCTCCCTCCCCCCGGCGGCGACTCCGTCACCGCGCTGCTCACGCGGCTGCGGACGCTCTACCGGCAGGCGGAGGAGGCGACCGAGCGGTTCAACGCCGCCGAGGAGGCCCTGAAGCTCCAGACCGCCGACACCCGGCGGGTCACCGCACGGCTCACCGCCGCCCGAACCGCGCTCGCCCGGGGGCGGGCCGAGGCCGGACGGATCGCCAGGGACCAGTACCGGGGCGGGTCCGAGTTCTCCTCCTACCTGCGGCTGCTGCTCGCGCCGGATCCCCAGTCGGCACTCGACCAGGGACATCTGCTGGCGCGGGACTCCCGGGCCCGGGCGTCCGCCGTACCGCGGCTGGAGAAGGCCGAGCGCCAGGCGGGCGGCCTGGCGAGCGCCTCCCGCAAGGCGCTCGACCGGCAGCAGACCCTCGCCGCCACGCAGCGCACCCGGCGTGACGAGGTCCGGGCCCGGCTCGCGGAGGTCGAGAAGCTGCTCGCCGCGCTCTCTCCCGAGCAGCTGGCCCGGCTCACCGAGCTGGAACGCGTCCAGACGGCGGGCGCGCAGCGCGAGCTGCTCGACTCGGGTGTCCTGGACGGCCGGCGCACCCCGTCGGGGGCGGGCGCGCGGGCGCTGCGGTTCGCGGTGGGGCAGATCGGCAAGCCGTACGAGTGGGGGGCGGAGGGCCCGGAGACGTACGACTGCTCGGGGCTCACCCAGCAGGCGTGGGCGGCGGCGGGCCTGGAGGTGCCGCGGACGAGCCAGGAGCAGTGGGCGACGCTGCCCCGGGTGCCGCTCGCGGAGCTCCGCCCGGGGGACCTGGTGGTGTACTTCCCCGGCGCGACCCATGTGGCGGTCTATCTCGGCGAGGGCCTGGTGGTGCAGGCGCCGCGGCCCGGCGGGAAGGTGAAGGTCTCGCCGATCGCGGCGAACCCGCTGATCGGGGCGGTGCGCCCGGATCCGGACGGGGAGCCCCTGGCCGCCTTCACCCCGCCGGCGCTGCCGGCGGGGGCACGGGACGGCGGGGACGAGGGGTACGACCACGGCTGAGTGCCGACTCCCGCCCGGAGCACCGCTCTCCTCGGCCCGACCGGTCTGCCGGCACCGCGGGCGGGCCCGTACCCGGGCCGTGGGCGGGCCGCCGGGCGCGGAGGCCGCCGGGCGGACGGTGACGGACGACGGCCGGCTCCCCCGGGCCACGGGCCCCGGGTGCCGGCCGTCGGAGGACGCCGCGCGCGGATCAGCCGCCCGCGACCTCACCCAGGTACGCGGACGTCTTCTCGGGCTCGTAGAAGAAGTTCTCGAAGTCCGACGGGTCGTTGAAGCCGTTCGCGAACCGGTCGGCGACCGGCTGGAGCTGGCCCGCGGCGCCCAGGAGGTTCAGGACGTGCTCCGGCGGGGGCGCCAGCATCGCGTTCGTCCACTTGGTGACGTGCTGGGCGGTCTGCCAGTAGCGGTCGAAGGCGGACTGCATCCACTCCTCGTCGAAGGGCTTGTCGCCCTGCTCGACGATCGCGGCCAGGTACGCGGCCGCGCACTTCGACGCCGAGTTCGAGCCCTGGCCGGTGATCGGGTCGTTGGCCACGACCACGTCGGCCACACCGAGGACCAGGCCGCCGCCGGGCAGCCGGCCGATCGGGTTGCGGACCGTCGGCGCGTACCGGCCGGCGAGGGTGCCGCCGGCGTCGGTCAGTTCGACCTTGGTGGCCCGCGCGTACTCCCAGGGCGTGAACTTCTCCATCAGCTCCAGGGTCAGCGACAGGTGCTCCGCCGGGTCCTTGACGCCCTTGAAGGCGTCGAGCGGGCCGCCGGGGACGCCCTCCCAGAAGAGGATGTCCGCGCGGCCGCCGGTCGTCAGCGTCGGCATGACGAACAGTTCGCCGACACCCGGGACCACGTTGCACCGCACGGCGTCGAAGTCCGGGTGCTCCGGGCGCGGGCCCAGGCCGTGGACGTACGCGACGGCCAGCGCGCGCTGCGGCTCGCTGTACGGCGAACGGGACGCGTCCCGGCCGAACATCGAGACCAGCTCGCCCTTGCCCGCCGCGACGAGCACCAGGTCGTAGCTGCGCGAGAAGTAGTCCAGGTCGCCGACGGCCGCGCCGTGTATCACCAGCTGGCCGCCGCGCTGGGCGAAGGTCTCCATCCAGCCGGCCATCTTCACCCGCTGGTCGACGGACTGCGCGTACCCGTCGAGCCTGCCGACCCAGTCGATCGCGCGGGACGAGTCGGGGGCGGCGACCGAGACGCCGAGGCCCTCGATGCGCGGTGCCTGGGACTCCCAGAAGTTGAGGCCGAGGTCCCGCTCGTGCTGGAGCGCGGTGTCGAACATGCACTGGGTGGACATGACCCGGCCGGCCCGGATCTCGTCCGCCGTCCGGTTCGACATGAGGGTGACCTCGTACCCCGACGACTGGAGTCCGAGGGCGAGCTGCAGGCCGGACTGGCCGGCGCCGACTATGAGTATCTTCCGCATGGGTGGTGCTCCTGGCGTGACGGGGAGAGCGGGGCGATCTATTCGGGGGTGTGTTCCAGCGCGTGGGCGACCATCGCGAGCAGGCTCTCGACGACGCTGTACCGCTTGCGCGCGTCCATGATCACCACGGGGACGTGCGCGGGAACGGTCAGCGCCTCCCTGACGTCGTCCGCCTCGAACAGCTCGGTTCCCTCGAAGTGGTTGACGGCCACGATGTACGGCAGCCCGCAGCTCTCGAAGTAGTCGAGGGCCGGGAAGCAGTCCGTGAGCCGCCGCGTGTCGGCCAGCACGATCGCGCCGATCGCCCCGCGCACCAGGTCGTCCCACATGAACCAGAAGCGCTGCTGCCCCGGCGTCCCGAAGACGTAGAGCACCAGGTCGTTGTCGAGGGTGATCCGGCCGAAGTCCATCGCCACCGTGGTGGTGAGCTTGTCCGGCGTGGCGGTGAGGTCGTCGGTCGCCTCGCTCGCCCGGGTCATCAGCGCCTCGGTCTGGAGCGGGGTGATCTCCGAGACCGCGCGCACGAAGGTGGTCTTGCCGACGCCGAAGCCGCCCGCGACGACGATCTTCGTCGCTATCGGGGCGCGGGTGTGGTCGAGCTGCCAGTCCTGCGCGCCGTCCTCGGCATCGGGCTGCGCGGCCGCCGAGGCCGTATCTCGCCGGAACAGGTCGGCCGCGGGGGCCTGGGGCTGCGCGGGAATGCCCGTCACCGATCCGGTGTCGGCATCGGAGACGGCGGAGGCGTCAGAGACGACGGAGTCCACTCAGCACCCTTTCGAGGAGCGCGCGGTCGGGCTGCCCGGTGCCGTGACCGGTCCCGTACACACGGATCTTTCCCTGGTCGGCCAGGTCACTCAGGAGCACCCGGACGACCCCCAACGGCATCTTCAGAAGTGCCGAGATCTCGGCGACCGTCCGCATCCGGCGGCAGATCTCGACGATGGCCCGCATCTCCGGCATCAGACCGCGTGCGCCCGGCCCGCCGTCCGTCAGGACCTTGCGCACGGCGGGCGCTTCGAGCGCCGCCACGAAGGTCTCGACGAGCAGGACGTGGCCGAAGCGGGTGCGCCCGCCGGTCAGCGAGTACGGGCGTACGCGCGCGGGGCGGCGTCCGTCTCCTCGTACCGGCAGCCGGTGGGCGTGGAACCCCGACGAAAGTGACGTCACTGGGTGCTCTCCATCGATTTGCGCAGCTCGCTGCGGACTTCGGGGGTGAGTACGTGACCGGCGCGGCCCACGAAGAGCGCCATGTGGTAGGCCACCACGCTCATGTCGCAGTCGGGCGTGGCGTGCACGCCGAGCAGCGAGCCGTCGCTGATCGACATCACGAACACGCTGCCCTGCTCCATCGCCACCATGGTCTGCTTGACCCCGCCGCCGTCCATCAGGCGGGCGGCGCCGATGGTCAGGCTGCCGATGCCGGAGACGATGGTGGCCAGGTCGGCGCTGGAGCCGCGCGGCCCGTTCGGACGGCCGGCTTCGGCGGCGACCGTCGTGCTCTGCTGGGCGGCCGGGTCGGACGAGAGCAGCATCAGGCCGTCGGAGGAGACGACGGCGACCGAGTGGACCCCGGGCACCTCCTCCACCAGATTCCCCAGCAGCCATTGCAGGTTGCGGGCTTCCGTGCTCAGTCCGAACGTTCCCGTCGCAGTCAACTGCGTGCCTCCTCGACTGTGTCCCCCGTCATCTCCTCTGTACGTGCAGTCTTTACGTCCTCTATCCGCCCCGTCTCCATCTCCGCCTCCACGTCGCGGCGCCCGGCCTTGGCGCCCTGGTGGAAGCCGCCGAGCCGGCGGCGCAGGGCCTCCGCGTCCACGCCGCCCTGACGGGGGGCCGTGGTGCCGGAGCCGGCGGGGCGGACCACCTGCGGGGTGCGCTTGGGCAGACCCTTGTCGGTGAGGCGCTCCCCCTGCGGGGTACGCGGCCCGGGAACCGGCTGGTCGGTGACCGGCTCGGGGGCGGCGGGAGTCTGCGGCTCCTCGTGGTGGGCGGGAGCGGTGGTGTCCACCGCGCGCTCGTGGGCGTCCGGCTCCGGCGGCGGGTCGGGCAGCCGGACCTGGAGCGTGGTCTCGGAGACGCTCTGGCCGAGGGGCGAGGGCTCGTGGTGGCCGGGCTCGGGCTCGTACGGGAGCGGCGCGGGCTCGTGGTGGCCGGCCTCGGGCTCGTACGCGAGCTCCTGCGGCTCCGGTGCGTGCGGGGGCTCCGGTGCGTGCGGTGCCCGGGCCTCCGCCTCGTACGAAGCCTCCGCCTCGTTCGGCGCCTCGGGCGCGTACGGAGCCTCGGGCTCCCGCTCCGGCTGCTGGTCCCGCTGCTCCCTCGCCGAGGTCTCCCCGGCCTCCAGGAACGCCCGCTCCGCCGCCTCGACGAGGGGGTCGCGGTTCCGGGACGGCAGCGTGTTGGAGTTGGCCTCCGCGGCCGAGCCGGGCAGGTGGAGCGTGGGTGCCGCGCCCGCCATCCGTACGGGCTCCGTCACGGTGGTCGGCAGGGCGGTGGGGAGCAGGGGCTGCGGCAGGACCACGACGGCCGCCGTGCCGCCCGGCTGCTGCTCGCGCAGCTCGACGCGGACGCCGTGGCGCGCGGCGAGCAGGGCGATGACCCGCATGCCCAGGCCCTCGCCGTCGAAGGCGCCGGGGTCGGCCTCGGCCAGGCGCGCGTTGAGCTCGGCGAGCCGGGCGGGGCTCATCCCGATGCCCGCGTCCTGCACGGAGAGCATCACCTCGCCGGACTCCAGGAGCCAGCCGGAGAGCTGGACCTCGGCGTCGGGCGGCGAGAAGGAGGTGGCGTTCTCCAGGAGTTCGGCGATGAGGTGGCTCAGGTCGTCCGCGGCGAAGCCGGCGATCTGGGCGTGCGGCGGCAGGGACTGGATGGTGACCCGCTCGTACCGCTCGATCTCGCTGACGGCGGCGCGCAGGACGTCGACCAGCGGGACGGGTCCGGCGTGGCCGTGGACGTGCTCGTGCCCGGCGAGGACGAGGAGGTTCTCGCTGTGGCGGCGCATGACGGTCGCCATGTGGTCGAGCTTGAAGAGGGTCGCGAGGCGGTCCGGGTCCTGCTCGCGCTCCTCCAGCTTCTCGATGACGCCGAGCTGCCGCTCGACGAGCCCGAGGCTGCGCAGCGAGAGGTTGACGAAGGTGTGGTGGACCGTGCTCCTGAACCGTTCGAGGTCGGCGGTGAGGAGCGCGACCTGCCCCTGGAGTTCGGCGCGCTGGGCGGCGAGCTGGGCGCCGAGGGCCTCCTTGGCGGCGGCCAGGTCGGTCCGGTCGTCGGTGAGCCGCTCGGTGTGCGCGGCGAGGCCGGCGAGCTTGCCGTGCAGGGTGTTGAGGGACCGGACCACCTGCGCGAACTCGTCGTTGCGGCCGGTGAAGCGGACCAGTTCCTCGGCACCGGGCTCGGGGGCGGCGGCGAGCCGGGCGGCGCCGAGCCGGAGGACGGCGAGCGGCCGGGTGAGGGTGCGGGCGACGTACGTGGAGATGCCGATCGCGACGATCAGGCAGCCGCCGAGGAAGGCGATGCGCAGTTCGAGGGCGGTGACGTCGTCGTCGCGGAGGGCGGCGAAGTGCTCGACCCGCTCGGCGGCGAGGCGGGACTCGACGCCGCGCATCTGCTCGATGCGGGCGGACAGCGCGGCCTCCAGGCCGGCCGGGTCGGTCTCGCGCTCGGTCTCCGTCAGCCGGGGCTGGTCGGTGAGGGTGGCGAGGGAGCGCTCGGCGCTCTTGACGTCGGGGCCGGCGACGGTCGTGGCGATCGCGTCGCGGGCGGCGGTGCCGGCGGCCTGGTCGAAGTCGCCGAGGGCGGCGAGCTCGCGGACCCGGGCCTGCTGGGCGGCCGCGGTGAGGCTGTCGCGGGCGCGGTCGGCCTCTGCGGCGCCCTCGGGTACGTCGGGGACGTAGGTGCCGGTCTCCGCGTCGTAGTGGACCTCGCCGGTGGGCTCGGGCTGCGGCACGGAGAGCGCGGCGAGGAGCAGGCCGCGGGTGACGGAGGCCTGTTCGACGGCGCGGCTGAGGGCGGCGGGGGCGCGGGTGGCCTCGGTGAGCGCCGTGTCGGAGGCGCGGGCCGGGGTCCGGTCGGCCAGCTCGTCGGCGAGGGCCTGGAGCTTGGTGATGATCTCCGAGTACGCCCGGTGGGCCTCCAGGGCCGTGCCCTTGCCGGTGAGGGCGGACCGGCGGACGGAGGGGACGCCGGCGAGGTCGCGGCGGAGCTCGACGGAGGCGGCGGGCCGGATCTCGTCGATCTGGCGGTCGACGCGGGTGGAGCGGGTCGAGGTGACCTGGCGCTTGTCCTTGGCGTCGCCGGCCTGGTTGTCACGGCCCGCGGCGATGTACGCGACGACCTCGTCGCGCTCGTCGGCGAGCGAGTGGGCCAGGGTGACGGCCTGCCGGTCGAGTTCGGCGAGGGTGACCAGGCTCTGGGAGTCGTTGAGCTCGGTGGAGGCGGCGAGGACCGCGGGCGCGCCGGCGACGAGGACGGTGATGCCGACGAGGGCGACGCCGGCGACGAGGCGGTTGCGGACGCGCTTGGGGCGGCCGGTGGGGGCGCTGCCGGCGAAGGTGCTGCCTTCGGGGACGCTGCCGGTGGGCGCCGTGGCGCCGTCCGGGGTCGGCACCGCACCGGGGGTCTGGCTCCGCGTGCCGTTCTTGCTCCGAGGCCGCTTCATCTGCACCGGTGCTCGCATTCTTGATTCGTCCGCCCACAAAGCAGAGGTGACGGCCGGTCACATGGAGCGCCCCCACCCCTGGTACGGCTTCCGACCATTCCAGCGCTTTTGGGAAGGGGGCGCGCATCGGCCGCTCCGCCACCCGAACGAGTGAACAACACTCCTGAGTTGGCGAACAACTTCTCCGGCACGGCCGGGGAGGGCCAGGAACGGCTTCGGTTGGATCTTCCGCCCGCGCTTTGGCAGGATGCCCGCCCGCAGCTTCCCGGAGCCCGCGGCTCCGGCCGCCCAGGGACCTCCACCCGGTTGGTACAGGCCATTTCCGCTCGTTTGCAGGTCCGGTGAAGACGCGCACCGGGAACGTACGCCGCTCCGGGCACACTGGTCGTCATGCGCAGCGATGTCGCCACCCTCCCCGGCAGCCCCGAACGCCCCAACGAGGACTGGGTGGCCGCCGCCCTGCCCGCCTCGGGGCGCGGAGGAACGGTCGTCCTCCTCGACGGCGTCACACCGCCGGCGGGTGATGACGGTTGTGTGCACACGGTGCCGTGGTTCACCGCGCGTCTCGGCGGTTCTCTGACCGAACTGTCCGCTTCCTGCCGGGACATGTCCCTGGCCGAGATCCTGTCGCTGGCAATCCGGCGCACCGCGGACGCCCATCGGGGCACCTGTGACCTTTCTCACGTACGTACGCCGCAGGCGACCGTCGTGCTCGTCCGCTGGGACGAGACCTCGGTCGAACACCTCGTCCTCTCCGACTCGGTGCTCCTCCTGGAGTCGCCGGGCGGTGCCGTACGGGCCGTGCTGGACGACCGGCTCGACCACGTCCCCGACGAGGTCCTGCGGTCCCTGGCGGCGACGGACCGGCTGCGGAACCGGGAGGGCGGGTTCTTCACCGCGGCGGCCGACCCGGCGGTCGCCGCGCGGGCGGTGACGGGGACGAGCCCGCGCGCGGAGGTACGGGCCCTGGCGGCGCTCACGGACGGGGCGGGCCGCTGGGTGGAGCTGTTCGGCGCGGGCGACTGGGCGGACTGCTTCGGCGTGCTCCGTGCGGAGGGCACGCTCGGGCTGCTCCACCGTGTGCGGGCCCTGGAGGCGGCGGACGAGTCGGCCGGCGGGACGCGCCGCTGGAAGCTGCACGACGACGCGACGGCGGCCCTGGTGGAGCTGGGGGCGGGCTGAGCGGCGGCGGGGCCGGTGGAGAAGCCGGAGCCGACCGAGCGGCGGCGGCCCCGGGTGGGGCTGGACCGACCGAGCGGCGGCGGCCCGGTGGGGCCGGACCGACCGGGCGGCCGTGGCCCCACGGGCCCGCTCAGCCCTCGGAGCGGACGTTGAAGTGGTTCAGGAGGCGGGCGAGTTCGGAGACCTCGGCGCGGTCCCAGTCGGCGAGCTTGCGGACGTACCGCTCCCGCCGCGCGTCCCTGACGTGCCGGAAGCGGTCCCGGCCCTCCTCGGTGAGCCGGACCAGCGAGGCGCGCCCGTCGGCGGGGTCGGGGTCGCGGGCGACGAGCCCGAGGTCTTCGAGGGCCCGGAGCTGACGGCTCATGGTCGCCTTGCCGACCCCGAAGTAGCCGGCGAGTTCGGTGGCCCGCTGGGGGCCGGCGTCGTCGAGCCGTACGAACAGGCCGTAGGCGGCGGGCTCCAGTTCGGGGTGGACCTCGCGGGCCATCTCGCCGGACTGGGCGCGGGCGCGGCGCAGGAAGACCGCGAGTTCGCGTTCGAGTGCGAGGAACACCGGGTCGACCCCGCCGGACGGGGCAGGGGGCTCGCCGCCGAGGACCGGCGGGACCGCGCCTTCACTTCCCGTACCGCTTCCGTGCACGTCAGCACCTCTCACGCGTTCTCCGGCGACCCGCCGCCGGCTTTCCGGCCGCTGAAAGTTTCTTTCGGCCGAGGCCATCGCCGCAGCTCTTCCAGTATTTCGCAGGCGTAGACCAACGGCGGTATCCGGGACCCCTTCCATGGGCCGGGTCTACGTGCGTAGCGTCGTCCACGGCGCTCTGGCTGACATGTCCACACCATGACTGGCGGACGGGCGTCCAGGACCGCCGACCCCGCTCCCCCCACCGATCCTTTCGGAGGCACGCAATGCGTGTGCACAGATCCGGAACGACCCTCGCCGGCGCCGCACTCACGGCCCTGGCCCTCCTCCTCCCCCTCGCCGCGTCCGCCGGAGCCGCCCCGGACCCGGGCGTCCGCCAGACTCCGCCGCGCGGCTCCGCCAGCATGGGCATGGGCGTCCTCGCGCACGACGGACAGGGCGGCGCCCCCGGCGGCGCCTCCGCCCAGGCCGTCCAGACCGAAGGCGTGGACGTCTCCAGCCACCAGGGCAACGTCGCCTGGTCCACCCTGTGGAACAGCGGCGTCAAGTGGGCCTACGTCAAGGCGACGGAGGGGACCTACTACAAGAACACGTACTTCAACCAGCAGTACACCGGCTCGTACAACGTCGGCATGATCCGGGGCACGTACCACTTCGCGACCCCCGACACGACGACCGGCGCGGCCCAGGCCGACTACTTCGTCGACAACGGCGGCGGCTGGTCGAAGGACGGCAGGACGCTGCCGGGCGTGCTCGACATCGAGTGGAACCCCTACGGCGCGACCTGCTACGGCAAGACCCAGGCCGGGATGGTGGCCTGGATCCGCGACTTCGTGAACCGGTACAAGGCCAGGACCGGCCGGGACGCCGTCATCTACACGGCGACCAGCTGGTGGACCCAGTGCACCGGCAACTCCTCCGCCTTCTCCGCGACCAACCCGCTGTGGATCGCGCGGTACGCCGCGGCCGTGGGCGAACTCCCGGCCGGCTGGCAGTACTACACGATGTGGCAGTACACCTCCTCCGGCCCGACGGTCGGCGACCACAACCACTTCAACGGCGACCTCTCACGGGTACAGGCGCTCGCCAACGGCTGACGCCCCCAGCGCGAGGCGGCCCCCGGGTGTGCGGCGCCCCGGGGGCCGCTTCGGCTTTTCCGGCTCTCCCCCTTGCCTATTGGTATGGACCAATGCGAGGCTCTACGGCGATCGCCCGGGATTCAACTTCCGTGCGCTCAGCGCGCGTTGCTCGTCCGTCCTCCCCCACGCACGAGAGAGAGCCCCCGCATGCAGTCCACCCGACGCACCGCCGCCGGTGTCGCCGCCCTGTCCGCCGCCGCAGCACTCGTCACCCTCACCCCCACCACCGCCAGCGCCCACGGAGCCGTCTTCAACCCCGTGAGCCGCGTCGCCGCCTGTTACGCGGAGGGACCCGAGACCCCCAAGTCGCAGGTGTGCAAGGACCTCGTCGCCGACTCCGGCACCCAGCCGCTCTACGACTGGAACGAGGTCAACATCGCCAACGCCGCCGGTCAGCACCAGGCCCTCATCCCGGACGGCAAGCTCTGCTCGGCGAACCGCGCGAAGTACCGGGCGCTCGACTGGGCGCGCACCGACTGGCCGGCGACGGCGGTCGCGGCGGGCAGCTTCGCCTTCAAGGTCCGGGTGACGGCCGCCCACTCCGGCACCATGACCGTCTACATCACCAAGCCGGGCTTCGACCCCACGCAGCCGCTGAAGTGGTCGGACCTGGACGCGACCCCCGTCGCCGTCTACAACACCACCCGCACCGCCACCGACGGCTACTACAACTTCACGGGCAACCTCCCCGCCCGCACCGGCCGCCACATCGTCTACAAGGTGTGGCAGCGCAACGACAGCCCCGAGGCCTTCTACAGCTGCTCGGACGTCACCTTCGGCGGCGCGGCGGCGCAGCCGGCCGCGGCGAAGGCCCAGGCTCCGAGCGAGGCGAAGATCGCGGCGGGCGCGTCCCTCTCCACCGTGAGCCACGCGGGCCACGGCGGCGACGAGCAGGCCCCGGCCCTCTCCGCGGAGACGGCCGAGACCCCCGCCTCGCCGCTGCCCATGGCCCTCGCGGGCGCGGGCGCCCTCGCCGTCTTCGGCGCGGGCAGCCTGCTCCTGGGCCGACGCAGGAACGCGTCGGCCTCCTAGGGCTCCGGAACCGTCCGGCTCCGGGGGCTCCGTCGCGGGAGCCCTAGGAGCCGGACGCACCGAGTGGGAAGAGGGCGGTGAGCCGGGGTATCGCCACCCCCTCCGGACGAGACCCCCGCGGTCCGCCGCCCTCTTCCCACTCCCCCTCGAAATCGCCCTGGAGCTCGTCCGCGAGCTCCTCGGCACGCTCGTCCACGGCGTCGTCGAACTCCTCGCCGAGGTCGTCCTCCTGGCCGGTCAGCTCGTCGTACGCGTCCTGCGCCACGTAGTCCAGCCCCTCCCACTCGGGCCACTCGTCGTCGTCCCACTCGTTCCTGTGGCGGCCCACCAGGGCCCGTACGCCCGGCACGTCGGCCAGCGCGTCGGGGTCGGCGACGACCGCGTCGTACACCTTCCGCCCCTGCCCGACCAGCCAGAGGGTGAAGTAGTGGAAGCCGTCGTCGGAGCAGGCTCCGCTCTCGATCCGGTCCGCCGCCCGCCACAGCGCGCGCGTGCCGGCGACCTCGCACGCGTCGTCGAGGCGCACCTGGAACTCCACGCTCTCGGCGGCCGGACGCCGGAGCAGCTCGGCGCGCAGCCACTCCGTGCGCTCCTCCAGGTCCTCGGTGCGGCGGCTCAACTCGTCGATGAGAGCCCAGAAGGCGTCTTCGTTCATGCGTACGAGCATGACACCCCCGGCTGACATCCGGGTGACGTTTTACCTGCGACGACGTGCACGCGGGCACGGCACGGCGGAGCGGGGTGCCCCCTGTCGAGGACACCCCGCTCCGCCGCGCCTTCCCGCGGGCGCCGTACGGGAGTCGTACGGCAGCCGTACGGATCCTTGAGGCAGCCGTACGGAGTCGTACGGGAGTTACGCCGCCGCCGCTCCCACCGGCACGGCCGCCGGCGCCAGGGCGATCTCCAGGACCTGGCGGACGTCCGTCACCGGGTGGACCTCCAGCTTCTCCAGGATCTCGGCCGGGACGTCGTCCAGGTCGGCCTCGTTCCGCTTGGGGATCACGACCGTGGTGATGCCCGCCCGGTGCGCGGCGAGGAGCTTCTGCTTCACGCCGCCGATCGGAAGGACCCGGCCGGTGAGGGAGACCTCGCCGGTCATGGCCACGTCCGTGCGGACGAGGCGCCCGCTCAGCAGGGAGGCGAGGGCGGTCGTCATGGTGACGCCCGCGCTCGGGCCGTCCTTGGGGACCGCGCCCGCGGGGAAGTGGATGTGCACGCCGCGGTCCTTCAGACCGGTGACGGGCAGTTCCAGTTCCGCGCCGTGCGAGCGGAGGAAGGAGAGCGCGATCTGCGCCGACTCCTTCATCACGTCGCCCAGCTGGCCGGTGAGGGTCAGCCCGGCGGCGCCGGTCTCCGGGTCGGCCAGGGACGCTTCGACGAAGAGCACGTCGCCGCCCGCGCCGGTCACGGCGAGCCCGGTGGCGACACCCGGCACGGCCGTACGGCGCTCCGCCGGGTCCTGGGCCGACTCCGGCACGTGGTGCGGCCGTCCGATGAGCTCGCGCAGGTCGTCCGGGCCGACCGTGAACGGCAGTTCCCGGTCGCCCAGTTCGTGCTGGGCCGCCACCTTGCGGAGCAGCCGGGAGAGGGCGCGCTCCAGGGTGCGTACGCCCGCCTCGCGGGTGTACTCGCCGGCCAGCCTGCGCAGGCTCGCGTCCTCCAGGACGACCTCGCCGGGCTCCAGACCCGCGCGCTCCAGCTGCCGGGGCAGCAGGTGGTCACGGGCGATGACGACCTTCTCGTCCTCCGTGTAGCCGTCGAGCCTGACCAGCTCCATGCGGTCGAGGAGGGCCTCGGGGATGGCTTCGAGGACGTTGGCCGTCGCCAGGAACACGACGTCGGAGAGGTCGAGTTCGACCTCCAGGTAGTGGTCGCGGAAGGTGTGGTTCTGCGCCGGGTCGAGGACTTCGAGGAGGGCCGCCGCGGGGTCGCCGCGGAAGTCGGAGCCGACCTTGTCGATCTCGTCGAGCAGGACCACCGGGTTCATGGACCCGGCCTCCTTGACGGCACGGACGATCCGGCCGGGCAGGGCGCCGACGTAGGTCCTGCGGTGGCCGCGGATCTCCGCCTCGTCCCGGACGCCGCCGAGGGCGACCCGGACGAACTCGCGTCCCATCGCGTGCGCGACGGACTCGCCGAGCGAGGTCTTGCCGACGCCGGGCGGGCCGACGAGGGCGAGGACGGCTCCGCCGCGGCGGCCTCCGACCACGCCGAGGCCGCGCTCGGCACGGCGCTTGCGCACCGCGAGGTACTCGGTGATCCGCTCCTTCACGTCGTCCAGGCCGGCGTGCTCGGCGTCGAGGACGGCGCGGGCGCCGCGGATGTCGTACCGGTCCTCCGTCCGCTCGTTCCAGGGCAGTTCGAGGACGGTGTCCAGCCAGGTGCGGATCCAGGAGCCCTCGGGGGACTGGTCGCTGGACCGCTCCAGCTTCTCGACCTCCTTGAGGGCGGCCTCGCGGACCTTCTCGGGAAGGTCGGCGGCCTCCACGCGGGCGCGGTAGTCGTCGGACTCGTCCCCCTCGGCCTCGCCGTTGAGGTCGCGGAGCTCCTTGCGGACCGCTTCGAGCTGGCGCCGGAGCAGGAACTCGCGCTGCTGCTTGTCGACGCCCTCCTGGACGTCCTTGGCGATGGTCTCGGCGACGTCCTGCTCGGCGAGGTGCTCGCGGAGCTGGGCGGTGGCCAGCTTGAGGCGGGCGACCGGGTCGGCGGTCTCCAGGAGCGCGACCTTCTGCTCGACGGTGAGGAAGGGCGAGTAGCCGGAGTTGTCGGCGAGGGCGCCGACGCCGTCGATCTGCTGGACGCGGTCGACGACCTGCCAGGCGCCGCGCTTCTTCAGCCAGCTGGTGGCGAGCGCCTTGTACTCCTTGATCAGGTCGGTGACCTGACCGGGCAGCGGTTCGGGCAGGGTCTCCTCGACGGTGCCGCCCTCGACCCACAGGGCCGCGCCGGGGCCGGTCGTGCCGGCGCCGATGCGTACCCGGCCGAGGCCGCGGATCAGGGCGCCGGGGTCGCCGTCGGACAGCCGTCCGACCTGCTCGACGGTGCCCAGGACACCGGTCCCGGCGTAGGTCCCGTCGACGCGGGGAACGAGCAGCACCCGCGGCTTGCCCCCACCGGGCCGCGCGGCGGCCTGGGCGGCCTCCACCGCGGCGCGGACGTCGTTGTCGGACAGGTCGAGCGGCACCACCATTCCGGGCAGCACGACCTCGTCGTCAAGCGGCAGCACGGGCAGAGTGAGCGGCACGGACGGCTTGGAGTCAGAAGCCATGATCTCCCCTTCGGCAGTCAAGTTGAGCTATGTCGACTCAATGCATGTGAGCCCATGAATGTTCCCGGACGCCTGTTCGCTCTGAGCGATCACTCTCGCCCGGGCCGCGTTCGGCCGATGTAATGACTGCATGGATATTGCAGCTCTTACATCGGCGTGGGTGGCGGGCTGGACCGTCTCCCGGGGGACCCCGGCCGCGGTCCACGAGCCCTGGGGCCACCGGATCGAGGTGGGGCTGCCCCGGCACGTCGTACGGCACGTGCTGCCCGCCCCCGACGCCGCCACGGTCGCCGCGCTCTGCGCCCGGCTGACCACCCCGTACAGCTGGCTCAAGATCATGGCCGGGCCCGAGGACGCGCAGGCGTGGATCACGGAGGGCTGGACCGTCCCCGACGACCCCGGCTTCATGATGGTCAAGCCACTGGACCCCGGCGCCCGGCCGGCCCCGCCCGAGGGATACGCACGGACCACCGAGGTCCGGGACGGCGTCATCCGGGTCCGGGTCCTGGCGCCCGACGGCACCCTCGCCGCCCGCGGCCAGATCGCGCCGACCGGCTCCACGGCCGTCGCCGACCAGATCGAGACGGACCCCGCGCACCGGCGGCGCGGGCTCGGCGCCAACGTCATGCGGACCCTGGAGGCCGCCGCCGCGCAGGCCGGCGCCGAGACCGGGGTGCTGGCGGCGACCACGGACGGCCTGGCGCTGTACGACTCGCTCGACTGGCGCTACCGGGGGCCGCTGACCGGCATCGTCCGGGACGGCGGCGCGACGGCGGCCGGCTGACGGAACCGGGACCGGGATCGTGACCGCTGACGGGACCAGGGCCGGGATCGTGACCGGCTGACGGCCGGACAGGGGCCGAACCTCGCGGTCCGGCTGCGCGCGGTGCCCGCCACCCGGCATGCTCGGTCCATGGTGAGAGGCGTACGGGGAACGTGGAGCGGGACCCTGCTTCTGGCGGGGGTCCTGGTCGCCGGTACGAGCGGCTGCGGGCCGGAGACGCCGGCCGAGCCGGGCGGGCCGCCGTCCGGGACGAGCGGACCGGCCGAGCCGGGCACCACCGCGACGACCACGGCCCCGGACACCACGCCGCCCACAGCCCCGGACACCACGACGGCGCCGGGCACCACCCCGGCTCCCGGCACTCCCCCGGCCCCCGGCACCTCCACCGCCGACCCCCACCCCGCCGAGGTGCTCGTCGAGGTCGTCGTCAACGGCGGCCTCGCCGGTGTCAGCAACAAGCTCGTCGTCCACGCCGACGGCTCCTGGACCAGCCGCTCCGGCACCGAGGAGCCCCGCACCGGGCGGCAGACCCCCGCCGAGACCGCCCGGCTCCGGGCCGCCCTGGAGGACCCCGCGTACGCCCGGGTCCCGGAGCGGCCGACCGGCGACCCGGTCGCCGACGGCTTCCAGTACTACGTGACGTACCACCACCGCCTCGTCGTCGCGGGCGACGGCGAGCGCCCGGCCGCGCTCCAGCGGGTCTTCGCCGCCCTCCCCGAGGGCGGCCCGCCGACGAACCCCTGAGCCGGACCGCCGCACCCCCGCACCGCCGAGGCGGCACCGGCACGGAGAACCGAACCGGGGCACGCGCGCGATAGAGAAGGCGTGAGACTGTTGCGCCCCGCAGGGGGAGGCCCCTCCGGGGGCGACGAGGACGACGACACGGCGCTGCTGCGCGCGGTCGCCCGGGGGGACTCCGAGGCGCTTGCGGTGCTCTACGACCGGCACGCCGGCTGGCTGCACGCCCGCCTCGCCCGGCGCTGCCCGGACGAGGAGACCGTACGGGAGGTCCTCCAGGACACCTTCGTCACGGTCTGGCGCTCGGCGGGCGGCCACCGGGGCCGGGGCGAGGCCGGCGGCTGGATCTGGGTGATCGCGGCCCGGCGCCTGGTGGACGCGCAGCGGGCCAGGGCCCGCGCGGACCGCGTCGCGGAACGGGCGGCCGAACACGCCGCCGTGCCCGCGGAGCCCTCCGCCGCCGCGGCCTCCGCCGAGGACCGGGTGCTCGCCGGACTGGAGTACGGGGAGGTCGGCGCGGCCCTCGACCGGATCTCGCCCGAACTCGCCGAGGTCCTGCGGGCGACGGTCGTCGACGGCCTGACGACCCGCGAGACCGCCCGGCTCCTCGGCATACCCGAGGGCACGGTCAAGACCCGGGCACTGCGCGCCCGCCGCGAACTGCGCGCCGCCCTCGGGGCGGCCCACCCCGGTGGCCCACACGCCTTGGGAGGCACCGCATGACGACCCGACGCCCCCCTGCGGACGGACCCGGGAGCCCCGGGCTCCCCTGGCACGTCTCCGACGCCCTCGCGCGCCGGTACGCCGACGGGTCGGCCGCCGAGACCGACGCCTGGTCGCTGGAGAAGCACGTCGAGGCGTGCGCGGGCTGCGCCGGCCGCGTCTCGGCCGCCGTACGGGCCGGAACGGCAGGACCGGTCCTCGCGAGCGTCCGCGCCGAGCTGCTGGCGTCCTTCGGACCGGGTCGGGCGCCTGCGGGCGCCCGGGCCGCGCACCCGGGCTCCACCGAGCTGCGGACCCCACCCGCCACCACGCGCCTCGGACGGCGGTTCGCACGTGGCGCGTCCAGCGGATCCGGCGCGTCCGGCGCCTACGGCGGATCCGGTGATTCCGCCGCGTCCGGCGCTTCCGGCACGACCGGCCCGTCCGGCACGTCCGCCGCTTTCACCGCTTCCAGCACGACCGGCACGCCCAGCGGTCCCGGCACACCCCGCGGTGCCGGCGCTCCCGCCGCCTCCGCCGCGTCCGGTCGCCGTCGTTCCACGGTCACCGCCCTGCTCGGGCGCCGCCCCGAGCCCGCCGTGACCGCCGGCCACCGCCCCTCCCCCGGCACACGGACCGCCTCCGCCGCGGCCGTCCCGCGCATCCCCACCCCCCTCGGCCGGTGGGCCCGGCTCTGGTGGGCCGTCGGGCCCGCCCTCCGCGGATCCTGGGTGGTGGCCGTGCTGCTGGTCATCGGTGGGGCCTTCGGCCTCGCCCACGGGGCGGGGGTCCAGGAGGCGCGGGGACTGCTGCTCGCCCTCTCGCCCGTCCTTCCGCTCGCCGGCGTCGCCGTCTCGTACGGACGTCACGCCGACCCCATGTACGAGATCACCACCGCCACCCCGTCCGGCGGGCTGCGGCTGCTCCTCACCCGTACCGCGGCCGTCCTCGCCGTCTGCGTACCGCTGCTGACCGCGGGCGGTGCCCTGCTGCCGCCGGTGGCCGGCTTCCCGGGGGCCGCCGCCTGGCTGCTTCCCGGCCTGGCGCTGACCCTGGCCACGCTCGCGCTCGGTTCCTTCGTCGGCTGCCGGGCGGCGGCCGCGACGCTCGGCGGCGGGTGGCTGCTCGCCGTCACGGGTCCGCTGCTCGGACCCGCGGACACGGCCGCGTCGGCCACCACGCTCGCCCCGTACTTCTCCGGCCCCGCCGCCCAAGGCGGGTGGGCCGCCGCCGCGGTGGCCTGCGCGGCCCTCCTCGCGCTGCGGCGCCGTTCCTTCGACCACCTGGAGTCCCGGTGAACGCCCCGACCGCCGTCGCGGTGAGCGGACTGACCGTCCGCCACCGCCGTACCGTCGCCCTCGACCGGCTCGACCTGTCCCTCGGTCCCGGCGTCCACGGGCTGCTCGGCCCGAACGGCGCCGGAAAGACCTCCCTCATCCGGGTCCTCGCGACCGTCGCCGCGCCCTCTTCCGGCCGCGTGGAGCTGCTCGGCGGGGACGCGACCAGCCACCGCGAACGCACCGGCATCCGGCGCCGACTCGGCTATCTGCCGCAGGACTTCGGCTTCTACCCGGCCTTCACCGTGCGGGAGTTCGTGGCCTACGTCGCCTGGCTGAAGGAGGTGCCGGCCGAGCGCGTACCGGCGGCCGTGGAGCACGCGGTGGCGCGGGTCGGGCTCGGCGACCGGATCGACGCGCGGATGAAGACGCTGTCGGGCGGCATGGTCAGGCGGGCGGGAATCGCCCAGGCCATCGTGAACGAGCCGGAGTTGCTGCTGCTCGACGAGCCGACCGCGGGCCTCGATCCGGAGCAGCGGGTCGACTTCCGCGCGCTGCTCAAGGAGTTGGGGACGGAGGCGACGGTGGTGGTCTCCACGCACCTGGTGGAGGACGTGGCCGCGGCCTGCACCGACGTCGCCCTCATCGAGTCGGGCCGCCTCGCCTTCCAGGGGTCGACGGCCGAACTCACCGCACTCGGAGGGGAGTCCGCAGACGGGAACGACTCCACGACGCACGCGGTCGAGCGCGGCTACACGGCCGCCCTGCGCGCCCACCGGGCCCCCTCGGACACCGCGAGGGGAGCACTTCGGTGACCGCCGCACTCACCCCTCCCCCGCCCCGTACCGCCGGACGGGCCGGCCGCGCGCCGAGGCCCGTCGTCATCGAGCTGCGCCGGGGGATCGGCCCCTGGGCGGGTGCCGCCGTCCTCCTCACCGTCCTCCTCACGATGTACGGCAAGGCGCCCGGCTGGCAGGGCCGCTGGGCCGATGCCACGAATATGCTGCACGTGGCCTCCGGACTGCTCGCCGGACCGCTCGCGCTCGCGGCGGGCTGCTGGCAGGGCGGCCGGGACCGGCGGCGCGGGACGCTGGACCTGTGGGAGTCCGTGCCCCGCTCGCCGCTCCGCCGCCTGTTCGCCGCGGTCGCCCCGTCCGCGCTCTGGCCGGCCGGGGGCGTGCTCCTCGCCGACGCGGTCTGCCTCCTCGCGACCTGGCCGTACGTCTCCGGCGGCCGCCCGTTCCTCGAACTCCTCGCCGCCGACGCGGTCGCCGTCGCCGCCCTCGGCGCGTTCGGCCATGTCGTCGGGTGCGCGGTCCGCTGGCGGTTGACGGCCCCGCTCCTGGGCATCGCCGGATACGTCGCGCTGGGGGTCGGCGCGTACGGCCAGGGCCCGTCCCGCTGGCTCGGCCCCGCCGCCGAGCACCAGTTCCTCTGGGACCGGCCGGTGTGGTGGTTCGGTCCGGTGTCGATGGCGTGGACGGCCGGCCTCGCGCTCACCGCCCTCCTGGCGTACGGGCTTCGCGGAGCGCGGCTGCGGGCGCTCGCCCTGGTCCCGCTGGCCGTGGCGGTCGCCGCCGCCGCACTGATCCTGCGCCTGCCGACGGACGAGGGCCCCTGGCGTCCGGACCCGGCCCTGGCACGCCCGCTCTGCGACGACGGCACGCCGCAGATCTGCCTCACGGCGGTGGACGAGCGCCTGCTGCCCGAGGTGTCGGCGGCGCTCGCCCCGCTCAACGCCCGCCTCAAGGGGCTGCCCGGCGCCCCGGTCCGCTGGGTCGGCGGCCCGTTCGGCCCGCCCCGCCCCGGTGACGTCGAACTGCCCAACGCGGCCGCGGACGCGGTGCGCGGCCGGCTCCCGCGCCCGGACCTGTATCTGAACGCGGCGGTGTCGTGGCTGTTCTCGGACACCTGCCGGCCGGGGGACAACACGGGTCCCGACGCGGAGCGGGCGAGCCTCGTCAACCTCGCCGTCATCGAGTGGCTGGCGCCGACACCCGCGGGCTACGGGCCCGATCCGACCGCCGCCCAGCCGTTCATCGACCGGCTCCGCGCCAAGTCCCCGGCCGAACAGCGCGATTTCCTGGGCCGCTACCTGGCGGCGAACACCTGCCACCCCGACGAGGTGCCGGTTCCGTGAGGCCTTCCTCCGTGCTCTATCTGCGCTCCCGCGCGCTGCCCGGCGCCCTGGCCGCCCTCGCCGGAACGGCGGCGGCCGCGGCCTGGGCCGCATGGTGGCTGCAGTCGCTGCCCGACTTCGACCACACGGCCCGGCTGCCGGTCGTCGTCCTCGGCCCGCTGCTCTCGGCCGCCGCGATCGGCACCAGCCTCCACACTCCGAGCGACGAGCTGGACCGGACGGCGGTACGCGCGTGGTGGCCCCGCCGACTCGTCCACGTGCTCGCCCCGGCCGTCCTCGCCCTCGCACTGCTCGCCCTGGCGGTGCCGGGGCACCCGGCGGAGTTCGGCGCGCCGGCCGCCGTACGCAACACCCTGGGGCTTGTGGGGGTGACGGCGGCCGCCGCCGTCGTCGTCGGCGCCCGGCTGAGCTGGCTGCCGTCGGCGTTCTTCGTGGGCGCGGTCTACCTCTCGGCCCCGTCCGCCCCGGGCGGCGGGGCGCAGTGGTGGGCCTGGGTGATGCAGCCCGGCCCCCAGGCGGGGGCGTGGACGGTGGCGGTCACCGCGTTCGCGGCGGGCACGGGCCTGTACGCGTGGCGGGGCGCGCGGCGCACGACGGGCGAGTCCTGAGCCACTGCCCCCGCACGCCGGCCGGTACCCGTGGAGTCCGGTCCGTACCCGTGGAGTCCGGCCGGTACCCGTGACGTGAGGTCGGTACCCCTGAAGTGACCGGGTGACTTCGAAGTGCCTTCTTCCCCGATTCTCCGCCGTGCCGCAGGATTTCCCCATCGACGAACGGGAATCCCGCGGCACGGCTTTCTCCTTGCGTGCCGCGCCCGCCGCAGGAATTGCGGCCGGTTCCCCACGACCTTTCCTTCGCGCTCAAGGAGCACTGCTGTGTCCACTCCGAAATCCCTGCCGAGAAGCAATACGGACCGTATGAGCGGACGCGCCTGGGGCGTGCTGTTCGTGCTGTGCGGAGCGATCTTCCTCGAGGGCATCGACGTGGCCATGCTCAACGTGGCCCTGCCGTCGATCCGCGAGGACATGGACCTGTCGACCGGCACGCTCCAGTGGGTGATGAGCGCGTACGTCCTCGGCTACGGCGGGTTCATGCTGCTGGGCGGCCGGGCCGCCGACCTGTTCGGGCGCCGCCGGATGTTCGTCCTCTGGCTGGTGGTCTTCCTGCTCTTCTCCGGCCTCGGCGGGTTCGCCACCGAGGGCTGGATGCTGATCGTCGCCCGCTTCGTGACCGGTGTCGCCGCCGCGTTCATGACTCCGGCGGGTCTGTCCATCATCACCACGAGCTTCGACGAGGGCCCCCAGCGCAACAAGGCCCTGCTGGTCTACTCCGGCACCGCGGCCGGCGGCTTCTCGATCGGCCTCGTCGTGGGCGGCCTGCTGGCCGCCGTCGACTGGCGCTGGGTGTTCTTCGCGCCGGTCGTCCTCAGCCTCGTCATCCTGATCGCCGCGATCGCCCTCATCCCCCGGTCGCCGCGGCCGGGCCGCACCGGTCAGGGCGTCGACCTGGCGGGCTCGATCAGCGTCACCGGCGGCATCCTGCTGCTCGTCTTCGGCGTCGAGCGGGCCTCGCACGTCTCCGCGGCCACGACGATCGGCACCGTCGCGGCGAGCCTGGTGCTGTTCCTCGTCTTCGTCGCCGTCGAGCGCAGGTCGTCCTCGCCGCTGGTGCGCCTGGGCATCTTCCGCAAGGCCTCGCTGGTCCGCGCCAACCTGGCCGGACTGCTCTTCGCCGCGGGCTTCTTCGGCTTCCAGTTCATCGCGGTGCTCTACCTGCAGGAACTGCGCGGCTGGTCCACCCTGCAGACCAGCTTCGCCCTCATCGTCATCGGGGTGGACGCGGTCCTCTCCCCCACCCTCACGCCGCGGCTGGTGGCCAGGTTCGGCAACGCCCGGGTGATCTTCGGCGGGCTGGTCCTCGCCGCCCTGGCGTACGCGCTGTTCCTGCCGGTCGGCGCCGACTGGACGTACCTGGCGATGTTCCCGAGCCTCATCCTCCTGGGTCTGGCCTTCTCCCTGGCCTACGGACCGCTGACCATCGTCGCCACCGACGGCATCGCCGAGGAGGAGCAGGGCGTCGCCGGCGGGCTGCTGTACACGTCCTTCCAGTTCGGAGCCGCGCTGGGGCTGTCCGCCGTCGCCGCGGTGAACATCGCGGCCACGGACGGCACCTCGCCGACGGCGCTGCTCGACGGCTACCGGGCCGCCCTGGTCGTCCCGCTCGTCGCCGCCCTCGTCGCCGCCCTCGTCAGCGCCTTCGGTCTCCGCGGCCGGGCGGGGTCGACGGACGCCGACGCCGGACCCGTGACCGCGGACCTTCCCCGTACGGCCGAGCACGTCGACGCGGCACGGTAGTTCCCGTACGGAATTCCGCGCCGCATTCCTGAAAGCGCATGGCGCAGCGCCCTCCGCACCACATGACGCACCGCAACCGCACCGCAATCCGTACCGCAATTCACGTCGAGATCCGCATCGAATTCCGCACTCGCGAGAAAGGCATCGACATGGCAACCCGGGTGGAATCGTTCTCGGAGATCGAGGAGGCCTTCAACGCCTACATCCAGGACATCGTGTACGCCACCATGATCACC
The DNA here is from genome assembly GCF_001905825.1 of Streptomyces sp. CB02009. Taxonomy (GTDB): domain Bacteria; phylum Actinomycetota; class Actinomycetes; order Streptomycetales; family Streptomycetaceae; genus Streptomyces. The sequence goes on along the minus strand of NZ_LIVV01000006.1, from coordinate 203,429 downwards.
GTGGACAAGGCCGCGCGCCCCAGGGCCCGCGTGCTGCTGCCCGTCTGGGAGGTGGTCGACGGAAAGCCGGTCGGCTGGCTCGCCGCCTACAAGACCCCGGTCAAGGCGGCGCATCTGGCCAACAACCCGCACACCACCTACTCGTACTGGAGCCCCCGCCAGAACGCCGTGTTCATCGACAGCGTCTCGACCTGGGCGGAGAACCGGGAGAGCAGGGAGTACGCGTGGGACCTCTACCGCAGGAGGAGCCCCGCGGGCGTCGGGTACGACCCCGCCGGGTACTGGCGGGGCGGCCCCGAGGACCCCGCGTACCACGCCCTGCGCATCGAACCGTGGCGGGTGCAGGTGCTCCGCGGCTCGGACCTCAGCAGCCGCATCTGGACGGACGGGGACCGGCGCTGAGCGCGGCGCGACGGGGAGCGGGGATCGTCTCGCACGGCCGTGCGATCCCCTCTCCCCGCCGTCGAAACGGGTTTGTCCGCGCCGCCGCCGTCCGGCGAGGATGGCCGGGGCCCCACTGCCGAGCCGAGAGCGGAGCGACCGACCATGCCAGGAACCGTCACCCTCGACCGTCGCGAAGGACCGTACGGAGAGGTCGTGCTCCGCCGTCGCGAGGAGCACTACGAGATCATCGTCAACGGCACCTTCCTGATGGACACCTCCGACGGGCGCTCCGAGCGGCTGCTCGTCGACGCGGCGCAGGCCGCGCTCCCCGAGCGGTCCCGCGCCGGCGCGTCCGTCCTCGTCGGCGGTCTCGGCGTCGGCTTCTCGCTCGCCCACGCCGCCGCCGACCCCCGCTGGGGCCTGATCACGGTCGTCGAGCGGGAGGAGGCGATCATCGACTGGCACCGCCAGGGGCCGCTCGCCTCGATCTCCGGGGCCGCGCTCGCCGATTCCAGGACCGTGATCCTGCACACGGACCTGGTGGAGCACCTCCGCACCTCCCCGGACACCTACGACGCCCTCTGCCTGGACATCGACAACGGGCCGGACTGGACGGTCACCGAGGACAACGAATCCCTGTACGCGGCCGAGGGTTTGGCGGCCTGCGCGGCCCGTCTGAACCCGGGCGGGGTGCTCGCCGTCTGGTCCGCCCGGCCCTCCGTCGATTTCGAAGGGTCCTTGCGGAATGCCGGATTCAGCGGGGTACGGACGGAAGAGATCCCCGTTGCCCGGGGCGTCCCCGACGTGGTTCACCTCGGCATCCGTCCCGAGTAAGTCCTGGATAGCCGGGACGGCGCCGGTACCTCTAGGCTGCAGAGCCGACATCGGCGACGCGAGGCGGGGCAATGGAGCAGACACACACCACTCACCACGGTGCGGCGGCCACTCCGGGTGCCCAGCGCCGGGTACTCGTGGTCGAGGACGACGCCACGATCGTGGAGGCGATCGCCGCTCGGCTGCGCGCCGAGGGCTTTCTCGTGCAGACCGCGACCGACGGCCCCGCTGCCGTCGACGCGGCCGAGGCATGGCAGCCGGACCTGATGGTCCTCGACGTGATGCTGCCCGGCTTCGACGGCCTGGAGGTGTGCCGCCGGGTCCAGGCCCAGCGCCCCGTCCCGGTCCTCATGCTGACCGCCCGGGACGACGAGACCGACATGCTGGTCGGTCTCGGAGTGGGCGCGGACGACTACATGACGAAGCCGTTCTCGATGCGGGAGCTGGCCGCCCGGGTGCACGTGCTGCTCCGCCGGGTGGAGCGGGCCGCGCTGGCGGCCGTGACCCCGCGCAGCGGCATCCTGCGGCTCGGCGAGCTGGAGATCGACCACGCGCAGCGGCGGGTCCGGGTGCGGTCCGAGGACGTGCACCTGACCCCGACCGAGTTCGACCTGCTGGTCTGCCTGGCGAGCACACCGCGGGCGGTCCTCTCCCGCGAGCAGCTGCTCGCCGAGGTGTGGGACTGGGCGGACGCCTCGGGCACCCGGACCGTGGACAGCCACATCAAGGCGCTGCGCCGGAAGATCGGGGCCGAGCGGATCCGCACGGTCCATGGCGTCGGCTACGCGCTGGAGACCCCGGCGCTGTGAGCCGGCGGAGGCCCGGGTGGCCGGGGGAGCTGCGGGGGCCGGACGGCGGGGTGCGCCGGCCGCGCCGGATCGCGATCTCGATCAAGACCAAGCTGGGCACGCTGGTCGTCGGGGCGGTCCTGCTGACCTCCGGGCTCGCGCTGGTGGCGATCCGCACGTCCACCGAGTTCCGGTACATCACGATCTTCGCGATGATCGCGACCCTGCTGATCACCCAGTTCGTGGCGCAGTCCCTGACGGCGCCGCTGGACGAGATGACCACGGTGGCCGGGACGATCTCCCGCGGGGACTTCACCCGGCGGGTGCGGGGGGCGGACCGGCGCGACGAGCTGGGCGACCTGGCGTCGACGATCAACCGCATGGCGGACGACCTGGAGGCGGTGGACCGGCACCGCAAGGAGCTGGTCGCCAATGTGTCGCACGAGCTGCGGACCCCGATCGCCGCGCTCAGGGCCGTCCTGGAGAACGTCGTGGACGGGGTCTCCGAGGCCGATCCGGAGACGATGCGGTCGGCGCTGAAGCAGACCGAGCGGCTGGGCCGGCTGGTGGAGACGCTGCTCGACCTGTCACGTCTTGACAACGGTGTCGTGGCGCTGAGGGCGAGCCGCTTCGAGGTCTGGCCGTATCTCTCCGGAGTTCTGCGCGAAGCGAACCTCGCCGCCTCGCAGCGCGGCCTCTCCTCCACCTCGGGCCTGCACAACCGCACGGACGTGCATCTGCATCTGGACGTGTCGCCGCCCGAGCTGGTGGCGCACGCGGACGCGGAGCGGCTGCACCAGGTGATGGCGAACCTGATCGACAACGCGGTGAAGCACTCGCCGCCGCACGGCCGCGTCACGGTCCGGGCCCGGCGCGGCCCGTACCCGGACTCCCTGGAGCTGGAGGTCGAGGACGAGGGTCCCGGCATCCCGGAGGCGGAGCGGCACCGGGTCTTCGAGCGGTTCAACCGGGGCACGGCCCCGCACCGGCAGGGCCCCAAGAGCGACGGCGGGACGGGCCTCGGCCTCGCGATCGCCCGCTGGGCGGTGGATCTGCACGGCGGCGGGATCGGAGTGGCCGAATCCTCACGTGGGTGCCGCATCAGAGTCACTCTTCCGGGCAGCCTTCCTCCAAGAGATTGACGTAGGGTTCGAACCGGAAGAGCCGCGTCCTGCGGCGAAGGCTCGGGTGGAGCGATTCACCTGGGTGTACGTGAGGGAGACCTCCGCGCACGTGAGCGGGACGCGGTCAGGGGTGCGGTCGAAGCGGGCCGTGCTCGGGATTTCCCGTACCCTCACACATCCGGAACCCCGCTTGTTTCCCGCCATTCACGGCTCCGAAACACGCCGTCAAGTGTGACTTGCGCGACGTTGGCGCTCCCCGCCTGCACCTCCCGGCCGGACAGGCGTAGCCTTTATTTCCGCTGTCCATCACCTTGCGAAGCGGAAGAGGGCGGTTGCCGCCGTGTCGTCTCAGTCCCCCAGTACCCCGAGCTCCCCGGCCGACCAAGACGGGCGAGGCGTGAGCCCCGCAGCCGCCTTCGGTGCCAACGAGTGGCTCGTCGACGAGATCTACCAGCAGTACCTCCAGGACCCGAATTCGGTCGATCGTGCCTGGTGGGACTTCTTCGCCGACTACAAGCCGGGAGCGTCGGAGACCCCGACCGCCCCGGCCCCCACCACTCCGAGCGCCCCCGCGGCGCAGCAGGCGGGCCCCGCACAGGCCGCGTCTGCCGCTCCCGCGGCCGTTCCGGCCCCCGCGCCCGCTCCGGTCGCGGCTCCGGCCCCCGCGGCCGCTCCGGCGCCCGCGAAGCCCGCCGCGGCCCCTGCCGCGAAGCCGGCCGCCGCCGCCCCCGCCGCGACGAAGGCCGCGCCCGCCGCCGCCAAGCCCGCGGCCGAGGCCCCGGCCGGCCCCGAGCTGATCACGCTGCGCGGCCCCGCCGCCGCGGTCGCGAAGAACATGAACGCCTCGCTGGAGGTGCCGACGGCCACGTCCGTCCGCGCCGTCCCGGTGAAGCTGCTCTTCGACAACCGGATCGTGATCAACAACCACCTGAAGCGCGCCCGGGGCGGGAAGATCTCCTTCACGCACCTGATCGGCTACGCGATGGTGCAGGCGATCAAGGCCATGCCGTCGATGAACTACTCCTTCGCGGAGAAGGACGGCAAGCCGACCCTGGTCAAGCCGGAGCACGTGAACTTCGGTCTCGCGATCGACCTGGTGAAGCCCAACGGCGACCGCCAGCTCGTCGTCGCGGGCATCAAGAAGGCCGAGACGCTCAACTTCTTCGAGTTCTGGCAGGCGTACGAGGACATCGTCAAGCGGGCCCGCGTGGGCAAGCTGACGATGGAGGACTTCACCGGCGTCACGGTCTCCCTGACCAACCCCGGCGGCCTCGGCACCGTCCACTCCGTCCCGCGTCTGATGCCCGGACAGTCGGTCATCATGGGCGTCGGCTCGATGGACTACCCGGCCGAGTTCCAGGGCACGTCGCAGGACACCCTGAACAAGCTGGGCATCTCGAAGGTCATGACCCTGACCTCGACGTACGACCACCGCGTCATCCAGGGCGCCGCCTCCGGCGAGTTCCTGCGCGTCGTCGCCAACTTCCTCCTCGGCGAGCAGGGCTTCTACGACGACATCTTCAAGGCCCTGCGCATCCCCTACGAGCCGGTCCGCTGGCTCAAGGACATCGACGCGTCGCACGACGACGACGTCACCAAGGCCGCGCGCGTCTTCGAGCTCATCCACTCCTACCGGGTCCGCGGCCACGTCATGGCCGACACCGACCCGCTGGAGTACAAGCAGCGCAAGCACCCCGACCTGGACATCACCGAGCACGGCCTCACCCTGTGGGACCTGGAGCGGGAGTTCGCGGTCGGCGGCTTCGCCGGCAAGTCGATGATGAAGCTCCGCGACATCCTCGGCGTGCTGCGCGACTCGTACTGCCGCACCACCGGCGTCGAGTTCATGCACATCCAGGACCCGAAGCAGCGCAAGTGGATCCAGGACCGCGTCGAGCGCCCGCACTCCCGCGTGGAGCGCGAGGAGCAGCTGCGGATCCTGCGCCGGCTGAACGCCGCGGAGGCCTTCGAGACCTTCCTGCAGACGAAGTACGTCGGCCAGAAGCGGTTCTCCCTGGAGGGCGGCGAGTCCGTCATCCCGCTGCTCGACGCGGTCATCGACTCGGCCGCCGAGTCGCGCCTCGACGAGGTCGTCATCGGCATGGCCCACCGCGGCCGGCTGAACGTGCTCGCGAACATCGTCGGCAAGTCGTACGCGCAGATCTTCCGCGAGTTCGAGGGCAACCTCGACCCGAAGTCGATGCACGGCTCCGGCGACGTCAAGTACCACCTGGGCGCCGAGGGCACCTTCGTCGGTCTCGACGGCGAGGAGATCAAGGTCTCCCTGGCCGCCAACCCCTCGCACCTGGAGGCGGTCGACCCGGTCCTGGAAGGCATCGTCCGCGCCAAGCAGGACGTCATCAACAAGGGCGGCACGGACTTCACCGTCCTGCCCGTCGCCCTGCACGGTGACGCGGCCTTCGCCGGCCAGGGCGTCGTCGCCGAGACCCTGAACATGTCGCAGCTGCGCGGCTACCGCACCGGCGGCACGGTCCACATCGTCATCAACAACCAGGTCGGCTTCACCGCCGCCCCGGAGTCCTCGCGTTCCTCGATGTACGCGACCGACGTGGCCCGCATGATCGAGGCGCCGATCTTCCACGTGAACGGCGACGACCCGGAGGCCGTGGTCCGCGTCGCGCGGCTCGCCTTCGAGTTCCGCCAGACGTTCAACAAGGACGTCGTGATCGACCTCATCTGCTACCGCCGCCGCGGTCACAACGAGGGCGACAACCCGCAGTTCACCAACCCGCAGATGTACAACCTGATCGACAAGAAGCGTTCGGTGCGCAAGCTGTACACCGAGTCGCTCATCGGTCGCGGCGACATCACCCTGGAAGAGGCGGAGCAGGCGCTCCAGGACTTCCAGGGCCAGCTGGAGAAGGTGTTCGCGGAGGTCCGCGAGGCCACCAACGCCCCGGCGTCGGCGACGGTCCCGGACGCCAAGGCGGCCTTCCCGGTCGGCGTCACCACCGCGGTCTCCTCCGAGGTCGTGAAGCGGATCGCCGAGTCGCAGGTCAGCGTCCCGGAGCGGATCACGGTCCACCCGCGTCTGATGCCGCAGATGCAGCGCCGCGCCGCCTCCGTCGAGGACGGCACGATCGACTGGGGCATGGGCGAGACCCTCGCCATCGGCTCGCTGCTCATGGAGGGCACCCCGGTCCGGCTGTCCGGCCAGGACTCCCGCCGCGGCACCTTCGGCCAGCGCCACGCGGTCCTGGTGGACCAGGAGACCGGCGAGGACTACACCCCGCTGCTCTACCTCGCCGAGGACCAGGCCCACTACAACGTCTACGACTCGCTGCTCAGCGAGTACGCGGCGATGGGCTTCGAGTACGGCTACTCGCTGGAGCGCCCGGACGCCCTGGTCATCTGGGAGGCCCAGTTCGGTGACTTCGTCAACGGCGCGCAGACCGTCGTCGACGAGTTCATCTCCTCGGCCGAGCAGAAGTGGGGCCAGACCTCCGGCGTCACGCTGCTCCTGCCGCACGGCTACGAGGGCCAGGGCCCGGACCACTCGTCCGCGCGCCCGGAGCGCTTCCTCCAGATGTGCGCCCAGGACAACATGACGGTCGCCATGCCGACGCTGCCGTCGAACTACTTCCACCTCCTGCGCTGGCAGGTCCACAACCCGCACCACAAGCCGCTCATCGTCTTCACCCCGAAGTCGATGCTGCGTCTGAAGGCCGCGGCGTCCAAGGCGGAGGAGTTCACCACCGGCGGCTTCCGCCCGGTGATCGGCGACACGACGGCGAACCCGGCCGACGTCCGCAAGGTCGTCTTCTGCGCCGGCAAGGTCTACTACGACCTGGAGGCCGAGCGTCAGAAGCGCGGCGACACGGAGACCGCGCTCATCCGCCTCGAGCGCCTGTACCCGCTGCCGGGTGCCGAGCTCCAGGCCGAGATCGCCAAGTACCCGAACGCGGCGAAGTACATCTGGGCGCAGGAGGAGCCGGCGAACCAGGGTGCGTGGCCGTTCATCGCGCTCAACCTGATCGACCACCTGGACCTGGCGGTCGGCGCGGACATCCCGGCGGGCGAGCGCCTGCGCCGGATCTCCCGCCCGCACTCCTCGTCCCCGGCGGTCGGCTCGGCCAAGCGCCACCAGGCCGAGCAGCAGCAGCTGGTCAACGAGGTCTTCGACGCCTGATCGTCGCACCGCGTGAGGAGGCCCGGCACCCCTGAGGGGGTGCCGGGCCTCCGGCGTTTCCGGCCGGCGTACGTCAGAGGTTGGCCTCGAAGTCCCAGTACGGGCGGTTGCGCTGGCGGGCCGACAGGGTGTGCGGGTGCTGGGCGCCGAGTGTCCTGGTGAGGGTGAGCAGGGCGTCCTCCTCCAGCTTCGATGCCTCCTCGGTCTCGCGCAGTCCGCGCAGGTCGGTGGCGAGCGAGACCTGGCAGGAGAGGGTCAGCGGGTGCTCGGAGCCCATGACGTGCCGGGCCCGGCGCAGGGTGTCCCGGCTGAGTTCCGCGGCGTCGGACACGCGCCCGTTGAAGTTGCGGGCGGCCGTGGCGTTGAGGGCGCAGCCGAGGACCCAGGGGTGGTCGGGTCCGAGGGCGGCGGTGAGTCCGGCGAGCGCCGCCTCCAGCATGGTCATGGCCTCGGTGCGCTCGCCCGCGGACTGCATCACGAGCGCGGTGTTGGCGAGGACGCCGGTGGAGACGGGGTGGGCGGGGCCGAGGAGGGCGCGGTAGCCGGCCTCTGCCTCGTTGATGAGTTCGCGGGCCCGGTCGAGGTCGCCGTGTTCGCGCAGGTAGTTGGCGTAGTTGGTGACCGCGGAGAGCGTCAGGTAGTGGCCGCGTCCCTGGGCCTGTTCGAGGTGGTCGAGGACTCCGGCCATGACGGCGCCGATGTCGTCCTTGAAGCCGCCTTCGCGGCGCCGGCAGAGGGCGAGCTGGCTGCGCGCGTAGAGGGTCTGCAGGTGCTGGGGGCCGAGGATCTTCACATGGAGGCGGACGTTGGCCTCCTGGCGGCCGAGCGCCTCGCGGTAGCGGCCGAGCAGGCGGAGGTCCTGGGCCACCGCGTTGTTGGAGTTGAGGGTGGAGGGGTGGTGGGGCCGCAGGATGTTCTCGCAGCGGGAGAGGGTGTCGGCGTCCTGCTCGTACGCCTCCCGGTAGCGGCCGAGCATCCGCAGGACGACGCCGACGTTGTGACGGGCGGCGAGGGTGAGCTGCTGGGTCTCGCCGAGGAGGCTCTGCGCCTCGGCGAGGACCTCGCGCTGGAGGCGTTCGGACTCCTTGTACTGGCCGAGGAAGCGCAGGTCGCGGGCGATGCAGATCTTGGACTTGAGGTCGCCGAGCTCGTCGGGGTGCTCGGCGGCGGCGAGCAGGGTGCGGCGGGCGAGGTCGAGTTCGTACGCCTCGCGGAAGCCGCCGCTGCGGCGCAGGATGTCGCCCTCCACGGTGGTGAGTTCCTGCATGTGCGGGGAGAGCGGGTCCATGAAGCCGGTCCAGTTGCCGCGGATGCGTCCGGCGAGGCGGGTGCCCGCCTTGTACTCGCCGCTGCGGTCGCAGTAGCGCAGGCAGTTGAGGACGGTGGTCTGGATGCGCGGGTCGGTGCTGCGCAGTGCCCCGGAGGGCTCCAGGTGGGGCAGGAGCTCGGAGTAGCGGGGCCAGTTGCGGCTGTCCGTCGGGTTCCCGGGGTCGGCCTCGGCGAGCAGGGTCCGGACGGCCTTGCGGTGGGCGTCGCGGTGCTCGCCGTCGGTGAGCCGGGAGACGATGTCGTGCACCAGCCGGTGCATGTGGATCGACTCCTGCTGCGGTGCCGCCTCCTCGCTGGTGACGGGACCACGGGTCTCCCGGGTGAGCACCGAGTAGTTGACGAGGGTGTCGAGGGCGCGGGTCCAGGCGGGCAGGTCGGTGGCCATCCACCGCAGGTCCTCGGGGAGGGAGGCCTGCGGGTGGGCGCGGACGATGCCGAGGGGGATGCGGCCGGGGGCGAAGGAGGCGCACAGGCTGAGGATGTCGATGGCCTGCGGCTGGGCACGTCGGAGCCGGTTGATCAGTATCGACCAGGAGGTGAGCGAGGTGTTGGGCATGCCCTCGCCGGTGCTCGGCTCGTCGACGGTGGAGAGCCGTCCTTCGCGGACCATGCGCAGGTACTCGGAGGCCTCCATGCCCGACTCGCCGAGCCAGGCGGCCGCCTGGACGAGGGGCAGGGGTACGTCGCCGAACTCGGCGGCGACCTCGTCGGCCTCGACGGCGGTGATGTGCGGGGCCCGGCGCATGAGGTAGCCGGTGGATTCGGCGCGGTCGAAGTTGCGGACCGGGAGCACGTCGGTGTGTTCGCGCCAGCCGTGATTGCGTGAGGTGATGAGGACGTGTCCGGGTCCCTGCGGGACCATGACGTCGACGTCCCTGATGTCGTCCCAGCCGTCGAAGACGACGAGCCAGCGGCCGTGCGGGTCGCCGCGGCGGAGGGCTTCGCGGACGGCGCGGATGCGTTCGCCGGGCTCGCTGCCGGTGGGGAGTTCGAGGGCGACGGCGAGTTCGCCGAGGCGGTCGCGCTGGACGTTCCGGTCGTCGGAGCTGACCCACCAGATGACGTCGTAGTCGGAGCTGAAGCGGTGGGCGTACTCCGCGGCGATCTGGGTCTTGCCGATGCCCGACATGCCCAGGAGGGTGTACGCGGCGTTGCCGCGCTCGGCGTCCATGAGCCGTTCCTGGAGCTCGGTGAGGAGGTCGTCGCGGCCGGTGAAGCGGGGGTTGCGGCGAGGTACCTCGCCCCAGATGTCCGGCGGGGTCTCGGGGTAGCGGACGAGGGCGCCGGGCGCGATCCGGCGGGCGGGGGAACGGCGCGGTTCGATGTCGAGCCTGCTGAGCAGCCGGGCCTCCGCCTCCTCTTCGCCGACGCCCCAGAGGCTGACCGGTTCGAGGACGGCCGTGGAGGGGAGGAGGGTGCGGTTGGTGAGGTTGACGGCGGCGAAGCGGTCGGCCTGGCCGGCGACGAAGCCGCGCAGGACGTCGTTCCATTCGCCGGCCGGCCGCGGGCCGAGTTCGAAGAACCAGTCGTCGAGGACGAGGAGGACCCTGCCGCGGGCGAGGAGCAGGTCGCCGAGGGAGTCCTCCAGGGGGACCTCGCGGGGCGGGTCCCAGCGTTGCAGGGTGGCGCGGACACCGTGGGTGTCGAGGCGCTGGTTGATCCAGGCCGCCCACGGCCGGTGGTAGCCGGGAAAGACGACGAGGACGTGCTCGGGAGCAGCTCTGCCACCGTGGTCCGCCGAAGCGCCGCCCGACCGCTGTTCCGCCATGTGTGCATCTCCCGTCCCGCTCACGCGCAACGCAGTGTCATGTGCCGTGGGCACAGTGTTACGCAAGGGCTCGCCGGCCGGAGCTGAGGCTCGCAAGGTGCTTCCTCATTTGCCGGGCGAACTCCCTTCCCTCATTGGTCAGTTCATCGGATTCAAGCAGTATCGCAAGAGCTTCGACCACCTGATCGTGGACATGGTCGAAACGTTGTGCGGACCGTACGCGCCACCGCTCGGGCAACCCCGGCGCACGGCTGCCCCGGGCCGCCCTGTGCCACAGATCGGCGAGCGCCAGATGGGCGTAGACCCCCTGGAGGACGCCGGCGACCGGGCGGGCGTCCGTGCGCCAGCCGACCCGGTAGGTGGGGGCCGCCCGGCCCGGCGGGTGGGGCCGGTGGAGCGGGACCAGCTCGTGGAGGGTGGCGAGCTTGCTGTGGTGCAGTTCGTGGACCAGCGTCTCGGCCATGTCCGCGGCACCGGCCGAGGGCGTCATGAGGACCGCGCCGGGCGCGGCGCTCAGCGTGGCCCCGATGGCACGCGTCCCGCGCGGGACGAGGGGCACGACGGCGTCCACCGAGCGGCCCACCTCGATCGCCCGCTCCCGGTCGGTGCCGCGCAGCAGGCGGCGCGCGGCGGTCCAGCGGTCGGCCCAGCCGGCGTGGTCGGTGTCGGCGTGGTCGGCCGCGGCCCGGGCCGGGATGCCCATGTCGGGCGGCAGCCGGTACGGATCGAGGTCCTCCAGCCGGGTCGCGCCGCCGGGCAGGGCGCGCAGCCCGCGCCAGCCGGGGCCGCTGCCCGTCAGCGTCCTCGCGGGGCCGTTCGCGCGACGGCGGAGCACGGCGCGGGAGCCCGTACCGTCACCGCCCCCGATCCGTACCGCGCGGGAGCGGGCGTCGATGCGGAGCCGGCCCGCGCCGCCCGACTCGACCCGGCCGACGCCGGGGAGCGGGAGCACTCCGCCGGGAGTGTCGACGACCAGGTCCACCTCGACCCCGGCGCGCAGGGCCGCGGTGACGGCGAGGAGTTCGAGATGGGCGAGGTGGCGGTCGAGGCCGGGCCCGAGCGGCTCGGTGAGCGCGGCGGCGAGCCAGGCGCCGGTGGTCGGGTAGTCGAGGACGGCGCGGACGACGTCCGGGCGGGCCCGCTCGGCCCGTTCGAGCAGCAGCCAGCCCGCCTCGAAGCCGCGCAGCACCGCGGGCGCCACCGTCTCGCGGTGACGCTGGACCCGTACCAGGAGGGTCTTGAGCAGGAGCAGTCGACGCGCGTGCAGCCCGGCGCGCAGCAGGGACGCCCCGGCCGGTCCGGGGCGTGTGGTGGCGAGACCCGCGAGGACCACCGGATCCGGCGGGGCCACGATCACCCCCGGCTCCGGACGCGCGACCGGCCGCCGGGCGGGCCGGACGGGCGATCGCGGGGCGACCGGCCACCGGGCGTCGATACGGCCGAAAACGATCGCCCCGTACGGACGCCCCGCGCGGGCACCCGGTCAGCCGATGAACTCGTCCTCCTGCCAGGACTCGACGAGATCCGAGGGGCGGAGCAGCACTCTCTCCACCGCCGCCCCGAGGGCGGCGTCGTCCATGACCCGCAAGGTCCGCAGGTCGACGGCCGCGAGATCGGACAGTTGCGGAGACCTGACGGCATCCCGGCCGACCCCGGTCGCCCACCCCGTGTGCTCGAACACTCTCGGCTCCTCCTCACCGACGCTGTCCCCCACGGTCGTAGCGGTGCGGCGGTTCTTCCCGACGCCAGGAGACCGGAAACCCATTCGATTCAACTGCCCCCATGTGCGCCCCCGTTATCCGGCCGTCCAGGACCACCACGGGGGCATGACACGACGGCGCTCCTCGGGTGTGAGCGGTACCCCCTCCCTCGCGCCGGCGCCCTCCACCCCCGCGAGCAGCGCCCGGGTCCGCTCCACGTCGTCCCAGTCGACCTCCACCAGCTCCCCCGTGAGGCGCCGCCACTGCGTCGTCGCCGCGAGCAGCACCGTCCTGGCCCGTGCGGGGCGGCCCATCAGGACGAGCACCGCCCCCTGGGCGTGCAGCGCGCGGGCGCCGGTGGCGGTGCCCGGCTCGTCGCCGTGGGCGGCGCGGGAGTCCTCTCCGGCGTTGCGGTACGCGGCGAGGGCGTCGCCGATCACCCCGTCCCGCGCCGTTTCGGCCAACTCCAGCCGGACTCTGCCCAGTTGCAGCCAGACCTCGGCGCGGTCCCCCGGGTCATCGGTGCCGCGGAGCGCCTGTTCGAGCACATGGCGGCTCTCGAAGAGGTCCGGGAGGAACCCCGCCCGGTGGAAGCGGAGCGCCAGGACGCTGCCGATCAGGGCGCGCGCCCGCGCGCGCTCCGGTGCTCCGGCGGGCAGGCGGGTGAGGGCCTCGCGCAGGACGCCCTCGGCCCGGTCGACCGGTGCCGTGCCCGTGGCCGCCGCGGCCCGGCGCAGCAGCGATCCGCCCCAGGTGAGCAGGAGCGGTCCGCGCTGCTCGCTGTCGGCGGGGGCCAGCAGGGTGGCCTCCTCGTACGCCGCGTCGGCGGCGGCGCCGTCGCCCTCCGTGTCGTACAGCCGGGCGCGTGCGGTGGTGAGGCGCAGCCGCAGGGCGCGCGCGTCGCCGAGGAGGGGCTCGGCGCGGTCGAGCACGGGTTTGATGCGGCCGGGGTCGGCCCCGGCGAGGTGGAGGGCGTCCGCGAGGTCGAGGAGGACGGCGGCGCTCTCGTGCAGGGTGAGGGCGGCGGTGAGTTCGGTGGCCGCCTCCTCGCCGTCACCGCGCGCGAGGAGCAGCCGGCCGCGCCGCAGATGGAGGGTGTGGCGGGCGGTTTCCGGCCAGTGGTCGGCGTCCTCGGCGAGGGCGGTGAGGGCCGCGTCGAGATGGCCGGTCTCGTCGCTGTCCCGCCATAACGCGTGGTGGACGACGGCCAGTTCGAGCCGGGCCTCGGCCCATGCCTCCCCGCCGTCCCTGGCGAGCTCCCCGGCCCGTACGAGCGTGCCGGCGGCGTCGCCGAGGAGCTCGGGGCGGCGGCCGGTGCGGCGGGCGGCGGCGGTGCCGGCCTCGGCGTACAGGGCGCGGGCGAGGACGATCCGAGCCTCGACCGGTTCGGCCGGGAGCGCCGCCTCGGCGCGCTCGCGTGCCCCGGCGAGCAGGGCCGGGTCGGACTGGGCGCGGCCCTGCGCGAGGAGGCGGCGGGCCTCGGTGAGGGGGTCGGGGGTGACGAGGTCGGGGTGGTAGAAGCGGAGTACGCGCGCGGGGATGCGGGCGAAGAGCTCGGTCTCGGGGCCGTCGGGCCCCAGGGGCTCGTCGGTCGCCTCGGCCTCCTCGGACTCCTCGGCGAGGTCGGTGACCCGGCCTCGGGTCCGGCGGGACCGCGTGCCGTCCCCGGTCCCGGTGCCGTCCCCGCTCCCGGGGTCGGCCTCGGGGTCGGTGCCGGCGAGGCGCGCGGCGGCGAGCGCCGGGAAGTTGCGCATGCCCTGGCCGAAATTGCGTTCCACGTAGGCGGAGCAGTGCTTGAGGACGAGGGCGGCGGCGCTCGGGTCGAGCGAGCCGAGGAAGTGCTGCTGGATGCCGGGCGGATAGCTGAAGCAGGGGTACGGGGTGGGCCCGGGCAGGCGTCGCAGAAGGCCGCTGAGGAGCACCTCGGCCAGCTCCATGGGGCCGGTGTCGGGAAGCATGGCGCGCTGCACGAGCTGCATCACGGGCAGGGCCAGCGGGGCCGCCGCGAGGTGGACGGCGAGCCGGAGCGCGCCGGGTGAGGCGGCGGCCCGGAAGGCCCGCAGGAGGTCGTCGTCGCTCCGTGCGGCCCGGGGGGTCCTGGGTGCGCGCGGCTCCACGGCCTCGGGGGCGAGCCAGGCGGCCCAGCCGCGTACGGAGTTGCCGCCGTGGCCGGTGTGGAGCCGGGTCCAGGAGGCGAAGGCCTCGGGGGTCGGGGTGAGCACGGGGACGGCCCGCCGGCCGGGGGCCGCGGGCCCCCAGGGCTCGTCGTCGGAGCGGAACGCGGTGTGGCCGCCGGGGGTGGCGGAGCGCTGGAAGGTGCCGGGCTCGGCGGGGAGCGCGGTGCGGGGCCAGAGGCGCGGGGGCAGCGGCTGGACGAGGGCGAGCGGGGAGTTGCGGGGCCACTGGCGGAGGAAGCGCTGGGCGGCGCCGCGCTGCCAGAGGGGTCCGACGCAGTCGCTGACGACCAGCGTGAACCGGCGGCCGGTGGGGTCGTGGAGCTGGTCGACGGGGCGCAGCCGGGGGCGGCCGTCGGCGCCGGAGGTGGTGGTGGCGAGCGGGGGGCCGTCGCCGGTGTCGTACAGGCGGTGGACCTGGACGTCCCGGAAGGCGCCGGACTGCTGGCAGGCCTGGCGGAGTTCCTCGACCATACGGGTCCAGACGACCATGGCGGGTCCGGTGTCCATGAGGAGCTGGATGTCGGGGCGCCGGCCGGCCGCCGGGCGCATCACGGGGGTGAGGATGCCTGCGGCGGCGCTGCGTTCGGCGGTGGCCTCCTCGTCGAGGACGCCCTCGCCGGGGCGGTGGGGTGCGAGGGCGTAGGCGCGCAGGGGGCGGAGGGCCTTCTGGAGTCCCAGGAGTCCGGGGAGGGCGTTGGCGCCGGGGGCGCGGACGGGCAGGGTCGCGCCCCGGTCCGTACGCCGGTCCGTACGCCGGTCTCCCCCGGTGGTGCCTGTGGCACCCGTGGTGCCCGGTGCGTCGGGGGTGTCGACGGTCCCGGCCCCGTCCGTGACGCCGACTCCCCCTGCTCCCCCGGCCGGTCCCGTGCCGCCCGTGGCCATGTGGAGGGAGACGGACTCACGGGGGCCGCCGGGCCCGGCCGCTCCCCCGCCCCCGGCGCCGGCCGCGCGGCCGCCCGGGTCCCGGCCGTCGGAGGAACCGTCCCCGGCCGTCTCCCGCCGGGGGCCGCCCGGCGGTCCGTCCGCGCCCTCCGGCCCCTCCTGGTCCCCGGGCGGCGGGCCGGGGAGCCACTGGGACAGCCAGAGGGCGTCCGCGACGTCCTCCGCGGTGGGGTCCTGGCCACCGGCCCGCAGTCTGCGGGTGAGTTCCTCCAGATGCATCCGGTGCATCCGATCGTCACCTCGGCTGATCGAGCGGTTGCATGAGCATGTCGGCGATGCGTTCCCTGGTGACCCGTTCGGCGCGGGAGGCGTGCTGGGTCAGATAGAGGGCGTTGAGGAGCTGGTCGGTGGCGATGACCTCGCCGGGCTCGCGGTTGAGGAAGCGCTGGACGAGGCCCTGTTCGCCGTCGCCCGCGGCGGCCTCGCCGCCGAGGTGCGCCTCGATCATGGCGCGGAGCTGGTCCTCGCCGGGTGCTTCGAGCTCCAGGCGGATGCAGCGGCGCAACAGGGCGGCGGGGAAGTCCCGTTCGCCGTTGGAGGTGAGCACGATGAACGGGAAGGTGGTGCAGCGGACCCGGCCGCCGAGCACCGCCACCTTGCGGCCGTCGTCGCTGAGCACCTCCACGACGGGCTCCCGGTCGGCGAGCCGCTCCAGCTCGGGAATGGCGAACTCGCCCTCCTCCAGGGCGTTCAGGAGGTCGTTCGGCAGATCCAGGTCGCTCTTGTCGAGCTCGTCGATGAGCAGCACCCGGGGCTGCTCGGAGGGGAGCAGCGCGGTGCCGAGCGGGCCGAGCCGGATGTACGAGCCGATGCCGGCCGGTGCCGCGGCCGCGGAGCCGGGCGATCCTGCCTGGGCGCGCTCCAGCTGGACGTCCTGGAGCCGGCCGATGGCGTCGTACCGGTACAGCCCGTCCTGGAGGGTGGTCCGGCTGACGATCGGCCACCGGAGCACCCGGCCGAGGCGCAGTTCGTGGGCGACGGCGTGGGCGAGGGTGGACTTGCCGGTGCCGGGGTTGCCGGTGACGAGGAGCGGCCGCCGCAGGTACAGCGCGGCGTTGACGGCATCGGTCTCGGCGGGCCTGGGGTGGTGGTTCTGGACGAGCCTGCGCTTGACGCCGAGCCGCCGGTCGGAGCCCGCCAGGGTGTCGTCGGCGCTGCCCGCGGAGAAGTCGCGCCAGGGCGGCGGGGCGGGCAGCCGCTGTATCTCGTCGTGCGGAAGACCGGCACCACGGTAGATCCGCCAATCGTTCACGATGGACTCCTCCTGGCTGTGGTGTCGCTGCCGGGTCCGTCGACCGTACCGCCCGGGAGCGGGGCCTGCCGACGGCTTAATCGGACGGATCGCGGGGCCTTCGTCCCGGTGGGCACTCGGGTCACTGCTCCCCCTCGCCGAGCAGCGGCGGGGGCTCCAGGCTGCCGCCGTACGGGGGCCGGTCGGGCGGGTCCAGGAGCAGGGCGATGCTCTCGGCCCACGCGTACGGCGCCTCGGGCCCGGCGGCCCGGTCCGCGCGGGTGCGCAGCGACCGGACGGGGCCGCGCACGTCCCAGGCGTCGCGGACGGCGGAGAGCAGCCGGCCGGCCCGCTCGTGGAACTCCGCGCAGTCGGTGTGGTCGTGGGCGCCGGTCCGCCAGACGGCGAGCGGATGGCCGGCTTCGAGCGCCGCGTTCATCGCCATGAACCCGTCGCCGCCGCCGACGTGGCCGCAGTGGACCGGGACGGCGCCGCCGGGCGCCTCGCGGAGCCGGTCGTACGCCTCCGGCCAGGTCTCCCGGCGCACGCGCGGGGTGTGGGCGTCCCGGCCCGCGCCGGGCACCTCCGCGCGCAGCGGGGTCGCGTGGAGCGGCCCGTGCTCCGCCGCCGCCCAGCGCTCGCGCCATTCGGGCGTCGGCTCCCGGTCGTTGCGGCGGGCGTCGCGGATGACGACGAACCGGCGCTGGCCGAGGGTGGGCAGCCAGGCGTCGTCGGGGCCCCGGGGCGGTTCGAGCCGCCAGGTGTCGAGAGGTTCGTCGAAGAGTTCGCGCGGGAGCACCGCCTCCACGGCGGCCAGGTGCCGTCCGCTGTCGCCGCGCCGCAGGGCGTCCGCGAGCGGTTCGCGCAGGGTCTCCCTGAGCTGGGCCCGCGTGGCGCCCCGCTCGTCGAAGTGGAGCGGGCTGACCGTGTGCCCGTCGAGGAGGAGCTTGACCCGCCACGGGTACCGTCCGGGGTCGTAGACCGGGGGGTCGATCTCCAGGAGAACGTCGGCACGCGCGCGGGGTTCGCGTACGGAGAGGGGCGCCGGCCGGCCGGGGCTGACCAGGCGGTCGATCTCGCGCCGGAGGTGCCGGTCGGCGTCGCCCGACTCGTCGACGATCCAGTGGGTGAGGTCCGCGGTGTCGATCCGCTCGCCGTACCGCCCGCGCACGTGCCGGGCGACGTGGGCGGCGTACAGGAGCACCGCGTCCAGTTCGAGGTCGCGGACGCCGTCCCTGCGGGGCGCCCGCAGACGGCGCAGGAGTCCGGCGCCCTCGCTCCAGGTGCGGGGGTCGTCCTCCAGGGCGTCCGGCAGTTCGTCGTCCCTGATCCAGGCCTTGACCTGGTCGACGAGGTCCATGATCTCGCCGGGCGCGGTGGGCGCGGGCAGTTCGGCGAAGTGCCCGTACAGCTGGGTGCGCAGTCCCGGGCCGACGCCCGCGGCGCCGGCGAGTCGTCCCTGGGTGCGCGTCCAGTCGGGCCGGTCGTCCAGGGAGCGGTAGCGGGCGAGGTGGTAGCGGTCGTGGGCGCGCAGCGCCTCGCCCATCGCCTCGCCGCCGGGGAGGTCGTGCAGCCGGCGGAGCGCGGTGACGGGCACGACGGCGCCGCCGTCGCGGCCGCGTCCCTTGTTGAGGCCGACGACGGCGCCCTGCTGGTGGTCGACGACGGGGCCCCCGGAGCAGCCTTCGACGGGCATGACCCAGTCGGTGATGAGCGCCTTGCCGTCCGTGCCGATCAGGGTGCCGTGGACGTGCCGGATGCCGAGCTCGCCGGTCTCCCGCGACCAGCCGTGGAGTCCGACGGAGGCCGGCGGGACGGGCGGGCGCTCGCCGAGGCGCACGCAGGAGGCCTTCAGTGCGCCGGGCACGCGGACGAGCGCGATGTCGGGGAAGGCCCACCGGTCCGGCGGGTCGTCGGGCCGGTCGGGGCGCGGCAGGGCGAGCACGACGGTGCCGGTGGTCTCCCGGGAGGTCTTGCCGTCCTCCCAGGTGATGCCGACGGCGGGCTCGCTCCTCCACACCGCGCTTCCCCCCTCGGCCACGACATGGGCGCAGGTCAGCACCCAGCCGGGGGCGATGAAGAAGCCGGTGCCCCAGTACCGGTCGCCGTGCGGGTCATACCCGCCGTCGGGAGCGGCGATGCGTACGAGCGCGGGGCGCACGAGAGCGTCGAAGGCGCTCATGCGCGCTCGTCGGCCGCCGGGTCCGGTGTCGCGGGATCGGGCGCGGGCGGCCGGGGCGCGGGAACGGCCACGGGGTCCGCGGCGGACTCCGGCCCGGGGCCTGCTTCGGGGCCTGCTCCGGAACCTGCTTCGGGGCCTGCTTCGGGAGCGGCGGCCCGGCCCGGTTCGGTCCAGGTCAGGGAGACGTTCACGGAGGCCTTGCCCGAACCGTCGGCGAGGACTCCGATCACCTTGCCGGACTGTGCGGAGAGTTCGATGCCGAAGCTGACGGCGACCTCCACGGAGCCCTGCGGGTCGAGCCCCGCCCGCAGCGAGCCGACCACCCCGCGCACCACGTCCGTGAGCCCGCCGGCCATCGAGACCACCCGGTCCTTGATGGCGGTGTCCTGGAACCCACCGCCTCTGCCGAGTTCCTGCACGTCACTGACCCGGGCCCACACGGGCGTGCCGTCGTCCAGCCGAATACGCGCGATCCCGTGCGTCACAGCGCCCCCGCTCCCCGAAACGATGATGAGGAAGGCTAGTCGCCGGGACTGACGGGCGACAGGGGACCCGAGGGGTTCGGCCTATCCTGAACGCATGTATTTCACCGACCGTGGCATCGAGGAACTGGAGAAGCGGCGCGGCGAGGAGGAGGTCACCTTCGAGTGGCTCGCCGAGCAGCTGCGGACGTTCGTCGATCTCAATCCCGACTTCGAGGTGCCGGTCGAGCGCCTCGCGACCTGGCTGGCCCGTCTCGACGACGAGGACGACGAGGACGAGTAGGGCCCGCTCGCAGGAACGGCCGCTCCGAGCGGTGAAGGGGTGACTCCGCGCGCGGGGTCACCCCTCCCGCAGTCGGTCGTAGACGAGGCCGAGCGCGCCGTGGGCGACGAGCAGCGCCCCGGCCGTCGCCCAGCCGCCGCTGCGCCGGCCGAGGCCCCAGATCAGCAGCGGCACTCCCGCGGCGAGCTGCGCCGCGCCCAGGACGCGTGCCTTCGGGCCGCGCAGGTACGGGCCGAGGGGACCGCCCTCCACCACGTCGAGTTCGGCGCGCACAGCTTCCCTCCAGCCCGACCATTCGAGCTGTTCGGCGCCCTGGGCCAGGGCCGCTGAGCGGAGCCGGTCGGCGCTCCCGCCGGGGTGGAGTCCGGTCGGCAGGGCGAGCCCGAGGCGGCCGAGGACGGCGACGACGCCGAGGAGCCGGGTGGCGGCGTCGGCGTCCGGGTCGGGCTCGGTGAGCGGTTCCAGGGCCTGGACGTCCAGGACGGGGTCGAGGGCGAGCCGGGCGGCGAAGGTGCGCATGGCCTCGTCCTCGCCGACGGGGGTGCCGTCGGCGAGCCAGGTGTAGCCGACCGTGCGGCGGAAGCCGGCGGCGAGGGTGAGACCGGCCCGGTCGCGGTCCCACCAGAACGCGACGACGGGCCAGCCGGCGGCCGAGACGGCGAGGGCGGTGTCCCAGCCGGTGACGACCTGTTCGACCGGCTCCCCGCCGTGGAGCCAGGGCTTCCCCTCCGGTACGAGCACGCTCCAGCCGTCGCCCGCGGGGGCGAGCAGCAGGTGCTCGCGGAGCAGCTGGGCGGGCGGCCGCACCGTCTCGGGGTCGGCACGGCAGAGGAGCAGCGCCCCGACGGGATGCGGTCCGGATGTCGCGTTCATGGGCTCTACGCTAGGCCAATTTGTCCGCATGCGGAGTCACTTGTCCCCACCCTGTCAGGGGAGAGTCAGGGTTGACTTCCCTTCACCGCGATATATCGTGTCTATCGAGAAACACGATATGTTGCGTTGCCGATACGGGAGGTCAGCACCATGACAGAGTGGTCCGTCACCGAGCCGACGAAGCTGGCCCCTGCCGACCCCGTGACCCGCCTGCGGGTCCGCATCGTCAACGGCGCGGTGAACGTGGTGGGGACCGACGAGGGTTCCGCCCGCGTGGAGGTCTCCGAGGTCGAGGGACCGCCGCTGCTCGTGTCCCAGGACGGCTCCACCCTCACCGTGGGCTACGAGGACCTCCAGTGGAAGAGCGCCCTCAAGTGGCTCGACCGCAAGGAGTTCCGCCGCCGGGCCGTGGTCTCCGTCGCCGTCCCCGCGGGCGTCGACGTCGAGCTGGCCGTGGTCGGTGCCGAGGCCGTCGTCACCGGCATCACGGGACGTACGGAGGTGCGCGGCGTCTCCGGCGACACCACCCTCCTCCGGCTCTCCGGCCCGGTCCGCGCCGAGAGCGTCTCGGGCAGCCTGGAGGCGCAGTCGGTCACCGGCGCGCTCCGGATCAACTCGGTGACCGGCGACGTGACGGTGATCGAGGGCGCGGGCGCCTCCGTGCGGGCCGAGACCGTCAGCGGCGACATGGCCATCGACCTCGACCCGGCCGAGCTCGACGGCCCGCCCGCCGACATCCGGCTCTCCAGCCTCTCCGGCGAGGTCGCCATCCGCCTCCCCCACCCGGCCGACGCCCGCGTCGAGGCCAACACGACGACGGGCTCCGTGTCGAACGCCTTCGAGGACCTGCGGGTGGCCGGGCAGTGGGGCACCAAGTCCGTCACCGGCACCCTCGGTTCGGGTCGGGGGACGCTCAAGGCGACCACCGTCTCCGGCTCCATCGCGCTGCTCCGCCGCCCCGAGTCCGAAGAGGACGGCGGCGCCACCTCCTCCCCCACCCCCTCCGCGACCGGAAAGGTGCTCTGACATGCCGCCCGTCTTCGCGCACGGCCGCCTGCGTCTCTATCTGCTGAAGCTGCTCGACGAAGCGCCCCGCCACGGCTACGAGGTGATCCGCCTCCTGGAGGAGCGCTTCCAGGGCCTGTACGCGCCCTCGGCGGGCACGGTCTACCCGCGCCTGGCCAAGCTGGAGGCCGAGGGCCTCGTCACCCACGCGAGCGAGGGCGGCCGCAAGGTCTACTCGATCACCGACGCCGGCCGTGCCGAGCTGGCCGGGCGCGGCGCCGAACTGGACGACCTGGAGCGGGAGATCCGCGAGTCGGTGTCGGAGCTCGCGGCTGAGATCCGGGACGACGTGCGCGGTGCGGCGGGCCGGGTGCGCAGCGAGATGCGCGCGGCGGCGGGCCGCACCCGGGCGGCGGATTCCTCCTCGTTCACCGAGGCCAAGGAGGAGCTGCGCCGGGTCGGGCAGGAGTGGAAGGAGCAGGCCCGCCAGGCCCGCGCCGAGGCCAAGTCCGCGCGCCACCAGGCGAAGGAGTTCCAGCGGATCGCCCAGCAGGTGCAGGAGGAGGTCCAGGACCGCTTCTCGCGCGGCGACTGGCCCAAGGGCGTCTGGGAGGGCCTCTCGGACATCACGGCCCAGCTCGGCGGCCTGGTGGCGGGCACCACCCACCCCAAGGCCGCCGGCCAGGAGCCGCCGTTCGCGGCGGCCCCGGCCGACGAGGTGCCGGAGTGGGCGCGGGACACGGAGGGCTCGGGCGACCCGGCCCGCGACCTGGACCGGCTCCTCGACCGCTTCCGAGACGAGATCAGGGACGCGGCCCGCGACCACGGGGTGAGCCAGGAGCAGCTGGCCGAGACCCGCGCCCAGCTGTCGACGGCGGCGGTCCGGATCACCGGCCTGCTGCGCTCCCGCCCGAAGGCATGACCGCCGGGCCGACGGGACCGTGACGGCCGAAGCCCTGGGAGGCGAGCCCGGGGAGCCGGACCCCTGGACTCGGGCCCCAGGAGACCGGTCCCGGGCGCGCGCCCCCGGCAAAGCCTCAGCGGCGGGTGGCGGTCACCGTCACCCGGGTGCCCGGGAGCGCGAGGACCAGGGCACGGCCGGGGGCCGGCCGGAGCACCAGCGCGGCGCCCCGGGCCGTCACCCGCCAGTCGCCGGGCGGCAGGGCGAGTTCGGTGACCCGGGAGCCGCGGCGCCCCGCGGAGTCGTACGAGAGGCGGTAGACCCCGGCCGCCGGGTCGTAGGCGGCGGAGCGCACCGTGCCCGCGACCGCCTCCGCGTACGGCTCGGCGGTCAGCTCCTTGTTCGTACGGAACGCCCCGGTGCCGTCCACGGCGCAGTAGCCGCCGCCGTAGCACCACTCCCAGCCCGCCCAGCCGGAGCTGTAGCGGCCGAGCGAGGCCATGGCCTCGCGGTAGAAGCGGTTCATGTTCGGCTGCGCGTTGTCGAGCGGCCCCCACTCCCCCACCACCACGGGGACCTTGTACTCCTTCGGGTACAGGGTGACGGCCTGCTCGTAGTTCTCGATCCAGCGGGCTCCCGGGTCGTAGTCCCCGCCGGCCTCCATGGCTCCGTTGTAGAAGTGCGGGGCGTAGACGATCTTCGGGTCGTCGATCCGGCCGAGTCCGGTGGGCACGCCCTCGCCCACGATGGGGGTCGGCTCGACGAAGATCCAGTTGTCCTGGTCGACCGAGCGGATCGCGTCCGCGACGCGGTTGTACATCGGGGTGATCTGGTCCCGCTCGATGCGGCGGGCGGCGGTCGCCAGGTCCTCGCCCTCGCGCAGCTCGCCCATCGGCTCGTTGATCGGGTCGTAGCCGAGCACCGCGGGGTGGTCCTCGAAGCGGTCGGCGAGCACCCGCCACATCCGGGCCTGGGCGCGCCGCAGGTCCTCGTCCTCGTACAGGTGGGTGAAGGCGCGCTGCACGGCGGGCTCGAAGTACTCGGCGAACCAGTCGTCGGGGTGCGGGGTGAACGGCAGTCCGTCGGTCCTGGTCGCCCAGGCGGGTATGCCCCGGTGGCCGAAGGCGGGCCCGAAGACGTCCTGGTGGGCGTCGATGAGGACCTTGACGTCGTGTTTCTCGGCCCAGTCCAGGATCCGTTCGACCTTCCGCAGATAGGACTGGCTGTACTGGCCGGGCCGTGGCTCCAGGTCGTCCCAGAAGACCAGGACCCGGGCGAAGTTGAAGCCCTTGGCCCGCATGTCGCGGAAGTGCTTCTCGGTGATCCCGGAGAGGGCGGCGTCCCCGCCGTGCGCCTTGTCCCCGACGTTCCAGCCGCGCAGGGTGAGGGCGCGGCCGTGCTCGTCGGTGAGGGCGGGGATCGTGTCCCCGCCGGTCCCCGGGCGTTCGGGGGCTGCGGCGACGGGGACGGCGGGGGCGATCAGGGCGGCGGCGAGGGCGCCCGTGACCAGGGTGGTTCGCCACGCGTGGGTGGTTCGCGACAAGGTAGACCTCCGGCACGAGGAAGTGAGCGTTGTTCACGTTTCACGTGCCGGAGATCCCATCAGTCCTACCGACGGGTCATCAAGAGGTCGTCACGAGGTCTTCAGGACGATCTTTCCGAAGAGATCGCCGGCGGCCAGCCGCTCGAAGCCCTCCCGCGCCCGGTCCAGCGGCAGGACCTCGTCCACGACCGGCCGGAGCCCGGTCGCCGCGCAGAAGGACAGCAGGTCCTCCAGCTCGTCCTTGGAGCCCATGGTCGAGCCGACGACCTTCAGTTCGAGGAAGAAGATCCGGGTCAGCTCGGCGTGCGCGGGCCGGTCGCCGCTCGTGGCGCCCGAGATGACGAGCGTGCCCCCGGGCCGCAGCGACTTCACGGAGTGGGACCAGGTGGCGGCGCCGACGGTCTCGATGACCGCGTCGACCCGCCGCGGGAGCCGCGCGCCCGGCTCGAACGCCTCGACGGCGCCGAGCTCGACGGCCCGCTTGCGCTTCTCCTCGTCACGGCTGGTGGCGAAGACCCGCAGGCCGGCGGCCTTGCCGAGGGCGATGGCCGCGGTGGCCACACCGCCGCCGGCGCCCTGCACGAGCACCGAGTCCCCGGGCCGTACACCGGCGTTGGTGAAGAGCATGCGGTAGGCGGTCAGCCAGGCGGTGGGCAGACAGGCGGCCTCCTCGAAGGAGAGCTCCTTCGGCTTGGGCAGCACGTTCCAGCGGGGCACGGTCACCCGCTCGGCGAAGGTGCCCTGGTAGTGCTCGGTGAGGATGGACCGGGGCTCGTCGGGTCCGACGCCGTGGCCGGTCTGGCCGATCACGGAGTGCAGGACGACCTCGTTGCCGTCCTCGTCGATCCCGGCGGCGTCGCAGCCGAGGATCATCGGCAGCTTCCCCTCGGGCAGCCCGACCCCGCGCAGCGACCACAGGTCGTGGTGGTTGAGCGAGGCGGCCTTGACGGTGACGGTGGTCCATCCCGGCCGCACCTCGGGCTCGGGGCGTTCACCCAATTCGAGGCCGTTCAGGGGCTGGTCGCGGTCGATTCGGGCAGCGTAGGCAGCGAACATGGCCCCGACCCTAGGCCGCCGCGACCGACCCACGGAACCGCAGACCCGTGTGACGCGCGTCCCTCGCCCGCCTGCCACGACCGCTTCGCCCCGGCGGCCCCTCCCGGCGGCTCCCGTACGCGAAAGGGCCCCGGCCTGCACAGCAGGACGGGGCCCTTCACGGGGTGCGACGCGTCAGCGGCGGGCGACGCCCTCCGCGCGGGCGGCGGCGGCGACCGCGGCCGCGACGGCCGGGGCGACCCGCTCGTCGAACGGCGAGGGGATCACGCAGTCGGCGGCGAGCTGGTCGCCGACGACGTCCGCGATCGCGTTGGCCGCGGCGATCTTCATGCCCTCGGTGATCCGGGAGGCCCGGACCTGGAGCGCGCCGGCGAAGATGCCGGGGAACGCGAGGACGTTGTTGATCTGGTTCGGGTAGTCCGAACGCCCGGTCGCCACGACGGCCGCGTACTTGTGCGCGACGTCGGGGTGGACCTCGGGGTTCGGGTTGGCCATGGCGAACACGAAGGCGTTCGGGGCCATGGAGGCGACGGCCGCCTCGGGGACCGTACCGCCGGAGACGCCGATGAAGACGTCGGCGCCGGCGAGGGCGGCCTCCAGGGAGCCGCTGAGGCCCGCCTTGTTGGTGAGGTCGGCGATCTCGCGCTTGACCGGGTTGAGGTCGTCCCGGTCGCGGCTGACGACGCCCTTGCGGTCGGCGACGGCGACGTCGCCGAGCCCGGCCTCCAGGAGGAACTTGGCGATGGCGACACCGGCCGCGCCGGCGCCGGAGATGACCGCGCGCAGCTCGCCGAGGGTGCGGCCGGTCAGCTTCGCCGCGTTGCGGAGGGCGGCGAGGGTGACGATGGCTGTGCCGTGCTGGTCGTCGTGGAAGACGGGGATGTCGAGGCGCTCCTGGAGCTTGCGCTCGATCTCGAAGCACCGCGGGGCCGAGATGTCCTCCAGGTTGACGCCGCCGAAGGACGGGGCCAGACGGACGACGGTCTCGACGATCTCGTCGGTGTCCGTGGTGGCGAGGGCGATCGGGACCGCGTCCACGCCGCCGAACTGCTTGAAGAGGATGGCCTTCCCCTCCATGACCGGGAGGGAGGCCTCCGGGCCGATGTCACCGAGGCCGAGCACCGCCGTACCGTCGGTCACGACCGCGACGACCTGGGACTTCCAGGTGTAGTCGTTGACCAGGTCGGGCTGCTCCGCGATCGCGGTGCACACCTTGGCGACGCCGGGCGTGTACGCGAGGGACAGGTCGTCCCGGTCACGGACGGGAACGGTGGCCTGAATGGCCATCTTGCCGCCCCGGTGGAGGGCGAAGACAGGATCGAAGGGCTCCTCCGGAGCTCCTTCCGTACCACTGTCATTGCGAGGATTGACGATCTCCGCTGCCATTGGGTTGACCCCTTAAGTCTGCTTCATTGAGGGTTGGCCGCTCCTGGTGTGGAGCGGTGGGCGGGTCCCGCGGCCGCCGTGTCTGGTAGCCGCGCGGGCGCGCCGCACAACGCGCCCTGAGCCCCGGATGAGGGGTGTAAGGATCCTTCTTACCGGACGGACGGCACCGCAGACGAGTCCATATCCGCTCGGTGACGCGACTCATACCGAGCGCAGCCGGACACGGACGGAGGACGACACGTCACCCCATGTCCATATAGGTGCTTCAAGCACCCGATTGGCGGCCTTCGTGTCGTCCGAATGGCGAGATCAACAGGAAATTCTTCGGTGGCGTGGAAGGCATCCAGTAGAAGATCCGGCCCTGATGTACCGGCCTGTTGGCATTCGCGGGTCACCCGTTATCCGATTTTGACATCCGTGGCCGTCGGTTTGAGGCGGTCCGAATGGCAAGATGCCGTAATCACACGAGGTCACGACACTCGAAGAGACGTACGTGACCACTGGCAACTCCCTCACACGCCGGAGGAACCCGATCATGACCGCACGCTCCACGCGCTGTACGACCGCCAAGACCCGCACCTCCCGTCTTGCCGCGGTCGCCGCCACCGCGGTCGTCGGCTCCGTGCTGCTGACCGCCTGTGGCGACCAGACCGAGGGCGGCTCCTCGGCCACCCCGACGAAGGACGGCGGCTCCGCCAACGCCGCCCCGCTCTTCTCGAAGCTCCCCGCGGACATCCAGAAGGCCGGTGTCATCAAGGTCGGCACCGACGCCTCGTACGCCCCGATGGAGTTCACCGAGGGCGGCAAGATCGTCGGTGTCGACCCCGACATCGCCGCGGCCCTGAGCAAGCAGCTCGGTGTCGAGTTCAAGTTCACCTCGGGCACCTTCGACGGTCTGATCACCTCGATCTACACCGGCCGCCAGGACGTGATCATGTCCTCGATGACGGACAACAAGAAGCGCCAGGAGGGCCTGGACGACAACGGGAAGAAGATCGGCAAGGGCATCGACTTCGTCGACTACTTCAGCTCCGGCGTCTCCCTCCTGGTCAAGAAGGGCAACCCGCAGAACATCAACTCGCTCGACGACCTCTGCGGCAAGACCGTGGCCGTCCAGCGCGGCACGATCTACGAGGACACCTTCAAGGCCCAGGCCACGAAGTGCGGCGCGAACAAGCTGACGATCCAGGCCTTCGACACCGACGCCGAGGCGCAGACCCGCGTCAAGGCCGGCGGCGCCGTGGCCGACCTCAACGACTACCCGGTGGCCGCGTACATCGCGAAGACCTCGGGCGGCGGCAACGACTTCGAGGTCGTCGGCAACCAGAGCGACGTCGGCCTCTTCGGCATCGGCGTCTCGAAGGACAACACCCAGCTGCGCGACGCCATCAAGGAAGCGCTCGACGCGGCCATCAAGGACGGCACGTACGCCGATGCCCTGAAGAAGTGGGACGTCTCGGACAGCGCCGTCAAGACGGCCACCGTCAACGCCGGCCAGTGACCTGCCCCGAAGCCGGCAAGTGACCTCCCCGCTCCACTGAAGGGCAGTCGTCATGACTGACAAGATCTCCAAGGACCCGGCCGCCGCTCCGGCCGGGTCCGGCGCCTCGGGTTCCCCGTACGAGGCGATCAAGGCCATCCCCGTGCGGCACTACGGCCGCTGGGTCAGCGGCGTCGTGGTCGTCGCCCTGCTCGGATGGCTCGTCTACGCCTTCTCCCAGGGCAACATCATCTGGGACACGGTGTGGGACAAACTGTTCGACCCGTCGGTCCTCGACGGCCTGGCGAACACCGTGATCATCAGCGTCGCCTCGATGGCCCTCGGCCTCGTCCTCGGCGTCGTCTTCGCGGTGATGCGGCTGTCCAAGAACCCCGTGACCGGCGCCGTCGCCTGGCTCTACATCTGGTTCTTCCGCGGCACCCCGGTGTACGTGCAGCTGCTCGTCTGGTTCAACCTGTCGCTGATCTTCGAGTACATCAACCTCGGGCCGATCTACAAGAACGAGACCGTCGACGTCATGACGCCGTTCATGGTCGCGCTGCTCGGCCTCGGCCTCAACGAGGGCGCCTACATGGCGGAGATCGTCCGCGCGGGCATCCAGTCCGTCGACGAGGGGCAGACCGAGGCCGCGCACGCGCTCGGCATGTCCCAGACCAAGACCATGGGCCGGGTCGTCCTCCCGCAGGCCATGCGGGTCATCGTGCCGCCGACGGGCAACGAGTTCATCAACATGCTGAAGACCTCGTCACTCGTCTCGGCCGTGCAGTACACAGAACTCCTGCGGGCCTCGTCGAACATCGGCAGCACGGCCGGCGCCGTGATGGAGATGCTCTTCGTCGCCTCCATCTGGTACCTCGCGCTGACCAGCGTGTTCAGCGTCGGCCAGTACTACCTGGAGCGCCGTTTCGCCCGCGGTTCGACGCGCAACCTGCCGCCCACCCCGTGGCAGCGGGTCAAGACGAACCTCACCACGTTCAAGCGTTCCCCGGAGGCATCGGCATGACCGGTCAGCCCATGGTCAAGGCGGAGGGCGTCCACAAGTCCTACGGCGCCGCCCACATCCTCCGGGGCATCGACCTGGAGGTCCAGAACGGAGAGGTCTTCTGCCTGGTCGGCCCCTCCGGCTCCGGCAAGTCGACGTTCCTCCGGTGCATCAACCACCTGGAGCGGGTCGACGGCGGCCGGCTCTCGGTCGACGGCCAGCTGGTCGGCTACCGGGAGAAGAACGGCAAGCTCTACGAGCTGAAGGACAGCGAGGTCGCGGTCCAGCGCCGTGACATCGGCATGGTCTTCCAGCGCTTCAACCTCTTCCCCCACATGACGGCCCTGGGCAATGTCATGGAGGCCCCCATCCAGGTGAAGGGCGAGTCCAAGGCGGTGGCGCGCGAGCGTGCCGAGCGCCTGCTCGACCGGGTGGGCCTGCGGGACAAGATGGGGAACTACCCCTCGCAGCTCTCCGGCGGTCAGCAGCAGCGCGTCGCCATCGCCCGCGCGCTGGCGATGGAGCCGAAGCTGATGCTCTTCGACGAGCCGACCTCCGCGCTCGACCCGGAGCTGGTCGGTGACGTCCTCGACGTCATGCGGGACCTCGCCGAGTCGGGCATGACGATGATCGTCGTCACGCACGAGATGGGCTTCGCCCGCGAGGTCGGCGACTCGCTGGTCTTCATGGACGGCGGCGTGGTCGTCGAGTCGGGCAACCCGCGCGACGTCCTGGGCAACCCGCAGCACGACCGGACGAAGGCGTTCCTGTCGAAGGTGCTGTAGCCGGAGACAGCTGAGGCAGAGGCACCGGAAGGGGCGGTACGGGAGCACCCGTACCGCCCCTTCCGCGTCCGCGCGGGCTACTTCACGGCGAGGAGCAGGGTGTCGGAGGGCGAGGCCCAGACGGCCCTGGCCTCGCCGAATCCGGCGGCGAGCAGGGTGTCGGCGTGCCAGCGCGGGGAGGGCATGTCGCCGTCGGCGTGCTCGCCGTAGATCT
The DNA here is from genome assembly GCF_001905825.1 of Streptomyces sp. CB02009. Taxonomy (GTDB): domain Bacteria; phylum Actinomycetota; class Actinomycetes; order Streptomycetales; family Streptomycetaceae; genus Streptomyces. The sequence goes on along the minus strand of NZ_LIVV01000006.1, from coordinate 173,809 downwards.
CGAAGCGGCGGGCCGTGGGCCCGGCGAGGACGGGGTCCTCGGCGGCGAGCGCCCACCACTCGGCCCAGTCCAGGGCGCCGCCGGCCTTCGCGCGGTCCATGACGGCGTGGCGCTGGGCGCGCTCGGCGGCGTTGATCCGGGGGGTGGTCGTGTCGATCATGTGGTCGGCGTTCATGAAGACGCCGCCGTCGCGGACGAGACCGGCGAGCCTGCCGTAGAGGCCTGCCAGGGGCTCGCTGTGGAGCCAGTGGAGCGCGGTGGCGGTGAGGACGGCGTCGTACGAGTCGTGGGGCAGCCCGGCGGCCCAGTCGGGGTCCTTGAGGTCGGCGGTGACGAAGGTGACGCGGTCGTCGTCGGCGAAGTGGCCCTCGGCGATGGCGAGCAGGGCCGGGTCGAGATCGACACCGGTACTCGTCGCTTCCGGGAACCTCTTGAGGAGCCGATCCGTGATACTTCCCGTACCGCACGCGAGGTCGAGGACGCGGGGCTTCGGCCCCACCAAGGCCTCGACCATGTCGAGCATGACCCGGAAGCGCTCCTCACGGTCCGGCATGTACCACTCCTGCTGACGGTCCCAGCTCTGCTGCCAGGCCGCCCAGTCGGTTCCGGTCATCGCCACCCCTGCCCCTCTTTGTAATACCCTCTAAGGGTAAACAGTTATTACCCCTTCCGACCGAGACACTAGCCCGCCGCAGTAAGGACTACAAGTGGAACTGGCCCATTACTCGGATTTCGCCGTACGTCTGGTCAACACCGAGGAGCCGGCGCGCGGCAAGGACTCCCTCGCCTCCGTCGAGGTGATCAAGGAGCTCTTCGGCCCGGCCTCGCAGATGGCCCGGCGGGTCACGGAGGCGGACCTGCCCCGCTTCCGCGCGGTACGGACCCGGCTGCGGGCGGTCTTCACGCTGGCCGACGAGGGCGACCACATGGGGGCCGTCGACCTCCTGAACTCGCTCCTCCTGGAGTTCCCGGTCAGCCCCCAGATCTCCGGCCACGACATCCTCGACGAGAACGGCCGCCCCCGGTGGCACATGCACCTCGCCGACCACTCCTCGAACGCGACCACGGGATACGCCGCGATCTGCGCGATGGGTCTGGCCTTCCACCTGACCGAGTTCGGCGCCGACCGGCTCGGCCTCTGCCAGGCACCGCCCTGCCGCAACGCCTACCTGGACACCTCCACCAACCGCTCCCGGCGCTACTGCTCCGACCGCTGCGCGACCCGCGCCAACGTGGCCGCCTACCGCGCCCGCAAGCGCCTGGAGGCCGACCGGCCCGGCCGGACGGGCCTCACCGCCGAGAACAGCCAGGAGAGCGTCACCCCCAGCGACCGCTGACGCCCCGGCGTCACCGGCCGGTAGCGCGCCCGCACCCGCCCGAGGACCAGCTCGGGCGGTACGGCCCCGAAGACCCGGCTGTCGCCCTCGGCGTCCGGGTTGTCGCCGAGCACCCACCAGCCGCCGTCACGTCGCTCGATCAGCCGCTTCACGATGAGCAGATCCTGCTGGAGCGGATGCCGCACCACGGCCACGCACCCCGGCCGCAGACGGCCGCCGTAGTGCACGAGCAGCTGATCGCCGTGCAGCAGCGTGGGCACCATGGACACCCCCGTCACCTCGGCGACACCGAACGGAGCCCCGGCCTCCGCCCCTCGCTCCCGCCCCGACCCGCTCATCGACACCGCCCGCTCCGCCCGCCGCTCCACACCCGCATCGACCCACACATCCGCTCGTTCACTCGTACACGAGTCCCATGCCGACCCTGGACTTTTGACCTAAGCCCCAGGGGGCGCCCGCGAAATCGCCCTTCTCACCGAGTAATGTCCCACCTGAGAAGACGATCACGAGGAAGGACGGCTCAATGCTCTCCCGCCTGTTTGCCCCCAAGGTGAAGGTCAGCGCCCACTGCGACCTCCCGTGCGGCGTGTACGACCCGGCCCAGGCCCGCATCGAGGCCGAGTCTGTCAAGGCTGTCCAGGAGAAGTACCTGGCGAACGAGGACGCGCACTTCCGCGCCCGCGCCACGGTCATCAAGGAGCAGCGCGCGGAGCTCGCCAAGCACCACGTCTCGGTGCTCTGGAGCGACTACTTCAAGGCCCCGCACTTCGAGAAGTACCCCGAGCTCAACCAGCTGGTCAACGACACCCTGAAGGCCCTTTCGGCCGCCAAGGCGTCGACGGACCCGAAGACGGGCGAGAAGGCGCTGGAGCTCATCGCCGAGATCGACCGCATTTTCTGGGAGACGAAGAAGGCCTGACCCTCTTTCTTCCCTTCCGAAGGGGTACGACCGCCTGGCGGTCGTACCCCTTCGGACTTTTCCGCCGCAATTCCGACGTTCCTACAGAAGGGTGATGCACCATGCGCGTCAAGGCATTCGACCACCTGGTACTCAACGTGACCGACGTCGACAAGGCCCTCGCTTTCTACACCGGGCCCCTCGGGCTCGCGGGCGAGCGGGTCGAGGAATGGCGGGCCGGGAAGGTGTCGTTCCCGTCCGTGCGGATCGACGAGAGCACCGTCATCGACCTGTTCTCGCGCCCGCGCGGCGAGTCCAACGTCGACCACATATGTCTCGTCGTGGACCCGCTCGACTGGCAGGAGGTCCTCGACGCCGGGACGTTCGACGTCATCGAGGGCCCCGTCCCCCGCTGGGGCGCCCGCGGTTCGGCCCAGTCGGTCTACGTCAGGGACCCGGACGGCAACACGGTCGAGCTGCGCTGGTACCCGCAGGACGTCACGGAGTAGGGCCTAACGCCGCTTCGTAGTCGCCGGCAGCCCCAGGGCCCTGGCCAGCGCGTCGGCCACCGCGGGCGCGTGGCCGGGGACGTACCGGGTCGTCCACCCGGTGGCCAGCCTGTGGAAGTCGGCCAGGTCGCGCTCCGCCTCGGCCAGCAGGCGCCGCAGGTCGGTGGCGGGGAGCTCGATCACCGGGCTGTCGGCCCGGTCCACGTCGACGGTCAGCCGCACCGCGTCGCCGACGCGCTCCGCGAGCGGCGAGGGGCCGTGGCCGAAGCCGGCCCACCCGTCCCCGTCCAGGACCTCGAACCAGTCGAGCCGCTCGTCCAGCCCGTTGCAGCAGCCGGGCACGAACGCGACACCGGTCGCGGTGTCGGTGACCCGCAGCCCCCCGGGCGCGAAGAGGTCCTGCATGGTCAGCAGTCCGTGGAGGAAGCCGCCCAGCGGATCGGCCGGGCGCCGCGGGTGGTCCTCGTCCGCCGGATCGACGTCGTTGCACTCGGCGACGCGCATCACCGCCGTACCGACCTCCTCCGTACGGAGCCGGCCGCTGAGCGGCAGGAAGGCGTACGTCCCCGGATCCGCGACCGGCCAGAGGTCGAAGTCGCGCGGGCCGAGGATCTCCAGGACGGGATGCAGTTCGATCACCCGACGAGTGTGCGTCACTAGGCTTCCCGGCATGACCACGCCCCACCTGCCGTCCTCCGCGTCCGCTCCGGGCCCGCCGTCCGCTCCGGCCGCCCCGCCCCCGCGGCTGACCGCCGAGGACGCCCGGGCCCTCCTGCGCCTGGTCCCGGCCGAGATCGCGCCCGGTCTCGGCGAGGCGGAACTCGACGCGGTCGAGGAGCGGTTCGGGTGCCGGTTCGCGGCGGACCACCGGGTGTTCCTCGCCGCAGGGCTGCCCCTCGGGTCGCCGCACTGGCCCGACTGGCGCGGCGGCGACCCCGACGACCTGGCCGACCGGCTCGCCCGGCCCGCGGACGGCCTTCTCTTCGACGTGGAGCACAACGGCTTCTGGCATCCCGCCTGGGGCCCCAGGCCCTCCCGGGTCGCCGAGGCACTGCGCCTCGCGCGGGCCGAGCTGGCGAGCGTCCCCCCGCTGGTCCCCCTCTACAGCCACCGCTACCTGCCCGGCACACCGGGCGACTGGGGGCACCCCGTGCTGTCCGTCGTCCAGACCGACATCATCGTCTACGGGAACGACCTCGCCGACTACCTCCGGCACGAGTTCACCGGCCGGGCGAGCAGCGCGCCCGCCCGGACGACCACCGACTTCTGGGCGTACTTCGTCAGCGGCGGTCCCGGCATCGACGTCACCGCCCCCACCCCGTACGCCCCCTACGCCGACACCCCGCGGGAGGCCGTCGAGTGCCTCCGGATGCTGGCGGTCGAGCGGCTCGTCGGACGCCGGCCCTCGCCGGAGCAGCTGATCGAGGCGGGCCTCGGCGCGCTGCTGCTCGACGTCGAGGCGGAGTCCCTTCCGCTGCTCGCCGGTCTGGCCCGGCACGAGCACGAACGCGCCGAAGAGCTCTTCGAGCGGGTCCTCGGCGAGCTGGGCCTCGTCGACACCCTGCCCCCGGACGACTCCGGTCTGCCGTGGGAGGCCGCCCGCTGGGAGCTGGTGCGCTGGTGGCTGCGGCTGATCGTGAACGGGAGTCTGGCCCCCGGGGCCGGGGGCGACCTCGTCACGTACGAGGGCTGGCACGCCCTGGGCCGGCCGTCGGCGCTGCGGCCGCTGGTCGACGCGACGGATGCCTCCTACGACTGGGCGGCCGCCCGGGAGGGCACGCGCGAGCGGCTCGTCGCGGCGATCGTCGCCGAGTCCGAGCGGCTGCTCGCCGGACCGTGGCCGCCTAGGGAGCCGCCGCCCCGCGGCTGAGCCCCGCGGACCTGCCGAGCCCCGCGGACCTGCCGAGCCCCGCGATCCTGCCGAGCCCCGCGGACCTGCCGAGCCCTGCGATCCTGCCGAGCCCTGCGGTCCGAGCCCCGCGGACCGCCTACGCCTCCGCGCGGAGGCTGTAGCGGTGCTTCTCCTTCGAGGTGGCGCCCAGCCGGTCGTAGAAGCGGATCGCGCCCTCGTTCCACGCGGGGGTCTGCCACTGGATCTCCGCGAGCCCGAGCCGGCCCGCCTCCGCGCGGACCGCCGCCATCAGGAGCGGGCCCAGGCCGTGGCCCCGGGAGGCCTCCGTGAGGTACAGGCAGTCCATGTGGAGGTACTCCGTGCCGTCCCAGGTGGAGAGCTCCGGGGCGCAGCTCGCGTAGCCCGCGAGGGTGCCGTCGGGGAGGGCCGCGACCAGGCAGCGCAGGCGGGGCGGTTCGGTGCCGAAGAGGAGGCCGGCGAGCCGGTCCGCGAGGCCGGGGGCCGGGGGCGCCGCCTTCTCGTACGCCGCGTGCTCGGCGATGAGTTCCACGACCCGCGGCAGGTCCTCGGGGCGTGCGGGTCGGACCTGTGCCGGTGCCGGGTGTGCGCTCATGCCGTCATCATGCACGGTCCCACCGACAGCCCCGCCGCCGTCCCCTGCCGCCGCAGCCACTCGCGGTACGGGGCGGCCCTGAGGGCCACCTCCCGGTAGGCCGCCGCGAGTTCCGCGTACAGCGTGTCCAGGGGCGCCCCGGGACGCCCGTACAGCAGGAGCCGGACGGCCAGCGGGTCGCCGCGCAGCGGGCGGACGGCCATGTCCTCGCGCGGGACGGAGGTCGGCTGGCAGGGGGCGACGGCCTCGCCGAGGACGATGAGGGAGGCGGCCGTGTGGTAGTCGCCGTGGAGCAGCGGGGGGTCGATGCCGGCGGCGTCCAGGACCCGGCGCAGGCCGTCCCATTCGCCGTCCACGGTCGGGTCGACCATCCAGTGGTCGCCGGCCAGGTCGGCGAGGTCCACCACGGGCCGGGCGGCGGCCGGATGGTCGGGGGCCAGGGAGACGAACTGCGGTTCGCGGGCGACCAGGACCCGCTCCCCGAGGCCCTCGGGGACCCGTAGCGGGCAGCCCTCCACCTCGTGCACGAAGGCCACGTCGAGCTGCCCGGCGGCGACGCTCCGCAGCAGCGCGTTGGCGGAGACGTCCATGCGCAGGCCGATGTCGGTGCCGGGCAGCCGCTGGCGGAGCCGGCGCAGCCAGCCCGGCAGTGCCCGGCTCGCGGTGGAGCCGACGCGGAGCCCGAGTCGGTCGGTGCGGGCGGCCGCGGCCCTGGTCTCGGTGACGAGCGCCGCCATGTCGGCGACGAGCGGGCGGGCCCGGCTGAGCAGGGAGCGGCCGAGCGGGGTGGGGAGGCAGCCGGTGCGGCCGCGGGAGAAGAGCTCGGCGCCCAGGGAGTTCTCGATGCGGCGCAGCTGGGTGGTCAGCGAGGGCTGGCTCATGCCCAGTTGCCGGGCCGCCTTGTGCAGGCTGCCCGTGTCCGCGATGGCGCAGAGCGCGCGCAGGTGTCTCACCTCCAGCTCCATGCCCCGAGGGTAGGACGGCTCCATGGCTCGCACCAGATACCCGGAACCCCTCAATCACCTTTGATTTCAAGGTAGTTGGGAGTGTTTCGACCAGGTGATGCGGTGATGCTATCGCCGGTTGACATCATCCCCACCAGCCCCGGCTCCCCCGAGACTCTCTCCCATCCCCTACAGGAGGAGCCCCCCATGCGTCACCCCAAGGTCCTCACCTCTGTCCTGGCCACCGCCCTCGGCCTCGGTCTCGCCGCCTCCCTCGGCGCGGCCCCCGCCGTGGCCGCGAGCGCCCCCACCGGCGTCCCGGCCGCCGGCAACGCCGCCGTGGCGTACGCCGGTTCGGCCGCGGAGGCGAAGGCCAACCAGGCCTTCTTCGACGCGGTCGTGAAGTCGGTGGCGAAGAAGCGGGCCGCCGCCCCCGGCGCGGCCGCCGTCACCGTGGTCTACAGCTCCGCCAACGCGCCGAGCTTCCGCAGCCAGATCTCCCGCTCGGCCCAGATATGGAACAGCTCGGTGGTGAACGTCCGGCTCGTCGAGGGCAGCAACCCCGACTTCCGCTACTACGAGGGCAACGACTCCCGTGGCTCGTACGCGAGCACCGACGGCCACGGCAGCGGCTACATCTTCCTCGACTACCGGCAGAACCAGCAGTACAACTCCACCCGGGTGACCACCCACGAGACGGGTCACGTCCTCGGACTGCCGGACCACTACAGCGGTCCGTGCAGCGAGCTGATGTCGGGCGGCGGCCCCGGCACGTCCTGCCAGAACGCCCAGCCGAACGCCCAGGAGCGGTCCCGCGTCGACCAGTTGTGGCGCTACGGCCTCGCCTCCGCGTTCAAGAGCTGAGCGGGCGGGAGACGAGAAGCGGCGGCGCCCCCTCCCCGGGGCGCCGCCGTCCTCGTTCTCCGTTCCGGTACGGGTGCTCTCGGGCGGCCCGACGGGCGCACTCAGCCCGCCCGGCGGCCGTGCTCGGGGCCGTGCTCCGAGCCGCGCTCAGGCGGCCTGGAGCAGTCGGCGGCCGAAGTCCGCGCCGGGCGGCAGCTGGCGCCTGACCCGTTCGAGCGCCCCGTCGAAGTCACCCCCGGCGACGCACGCTTCGAAGGCGGCGCCGCCGTAGTGCAGCGTCAGGCTGAGGTCCGCGCGCTCGCCGAGGGTCAGCAGGCAGGCCAGCGTGGCCTGTTGGGCGGCGCCGTCCGTGACGACGGGGAGCGGCAGGTCCCACTCCAGGACGCAGGCGGTGAGGGCCTGCCCGCCCTCCACCGCGCTGAGCGCGGCGAAACCCTCGCCCGTGTACTCGATCCCCCTGATCCGGGTGGCGACATGCCGCCCGTCGGCCGTGATGACGATCGCTTCCGCGCCGCTGCGGTCCCGGTACCAGCCGGTCCAGACTTCCGTCGACTCCGATGACATGCGCGGACTGTAACCGTAGGACCGGCCCCGGCGCGCGTCCGGTCACCCCGTGGCCTGACTTCTCCCGATCTCGCCGTTCTTGCCGGTCACGTGCGCGCTCGCGGCTTCCGCACCCGCGACGGGGCGCCCGCAGTCCGGATTGCGACAGGGGTGCACCTCCCACTCCGGCACCCAGGCCCCGAGGACCTTGTGCCGGGTGGCCGTCGTCGCCAGCGGCTGCCCGCAGACCGGGCAGTCGTGCGCGGCCCGGGGGTCCCGCGTCGTGTGAGACGCCTCGTCACCCATGAGTCCAGGGTAGGTCGGCTCGCCCGGGAGCGCCTGCCGCCGGCTACCGCTTCCTGGTGTACGTACGGACGAAGGCGCCGTTGCCGAAGACGCGCAGGTCGTCCAGCTCGAAGTCGCGGGGCTCGAAGTCGGCGCCGAACATCGGCATGCCGGAGCCGTACACCTGCGGGTAGGTCTTGATGACCAGCTCGTCGATCTCGTCGATGAGCTCGCCGGCGATCACAGAGCCGCCGCAGAGCCAGATGTCCAGGGGGCTGTCCTCGGCCTTGAGCTCGCGGATCCGGCCGACGAGGTCGTCGGCGATCAGCTCGACGTTCGCGTCGGGCGACTCGGCCAGCGAGCGGGTGGCGACGAGCTCCCGCAGGTGGCCGTACGGGCTGGTGATCCCCATGTCCAGGGCGAGCTGGTACGAGCCCAGCCCCTGCACGACCGTGTCGAACCGCTTGTTCTCGGCGTCGATCCCGAGCATCTCCCGGCCCTGCGCCGAGACGGTCTCCGGGTACTCGCCGGTCAGGAACTCCAGGAACTCGGCGTCCACGAACGGGTACATGGAGGTGGCATCGCCCTTGGGGTCACCGATGAAGCCGTCGATGGTGCAGGCGATGAAGTACGTGAGCTTGCGCAAACCGGTCCTCTTCCACTACGGATCATGGCTGCGATCGCAACCACGACGGTTATAGTGCTTCATCTGTAGTGGTTGCGCAAGACTCTTTTCCACGACGAAGGAACACGGCATGGCGAGAAACCCCGAACGACGGACGGCGCTGCTCGACGCCGCCATCCAGGTCCTGGCGGACGAAGGCGCCCGCGGGCTGACCTTCCGCGCGGTCGACGCCTGCGCGGGCGTCCCCGCGGGCACCTCGTCCAACTACTTCCGCGACCGCGACCAGGTGCTCTCCGAGGTCGCCGACCGGATCTTCGTACGGCTCACCCCGGAGCCCGGAGTCATGGAGGACGCCCTGCTGCAGACGCCGAGCCGCGCCCTGGTCTTCGCGCTCATGCGCGAGGTCGCCCAGCGGCTCGCCGCCGAGCGCACCTGCTACCTCGGGCTCTTCGAGCTCCGCCTCGAAGCGGTGCGCCGTCCCGAGCTGCGGACCCAGCTCACCAAGGTGCTCCGCAGGGACCTGGACGCGAACATCCGGGGGCACCTGGAGGCCGCGATGCCCGGGGACGCGGACACCGTCCGGCTGCTCTACTTCGCCCTCACCGGGCTGCTGTTCGACCACTTCACGGTCCCCGGCCTGCACGGCGACCGGGACCTGGACGACCTCATCGAGACCGTGGTCGACCGGATCGTCCCCGAGACGTGACGAGGCCCCGCGGTCTCAGCGCGTGCGCCGCGTGACGAACTCCGCAAGCGCCAGCATGTCCCCCGCCGCCGCCAGGTCCGGGACCGCCTGGGCCAGATGCTCGACGGCGCGCCCCATCCGCTCGGCCGCCTGGTCCTGCGCCCAGTCGCGCCCCCCGGCCCGCTCGACCGCGTCCGCGGCCGCCCGTACCGCCGCGGCGTCGAGCACCGGGCGGGCGTACAGCTCGGCCAGCTCGTCGCCCGCCGGCGTCCCCGAGGCGAGCGCCGCCACCACCGGCAGCGACTTCTTGTGCGCGACCAGATCGGCCCCGGCGGGCTTGCCCGTACGGTCCGGGTCGCCCCAGATCCCGATGAGGTCGTCGATCAGCTGGAAGGCGAGGCCCGCCTCCCGGCCGAACGCGTCCATCGCCGCCACCTCCTCCTCCCCCGCGCCCGCGTAGAGCGCGCCGATGGCGCAGGAGGCGCCGAGCAGCGCACCGGTCTTGGCGGTGGCCATGGCCAGGCACTCGTCGAGCGAGACCTCGCGCGGCGCCCGCTGCTCGAAGGCGCAGTCGGCCTGCTGCCCCGCGCAGAGCTCGATCACACAGGCGGCGAGCCGGGCGGAGGCGGCCGCCGAGGCGGGGTGCGGATCCTCGGCGAGCATCCGCAGGGCGAGCGCGCTCATCGCGTCGCCGGCGATCAGCGCGTCCGGGATGCCGAAGACCGTCCAGGCGGTGGGCCGGTGCCGCCGGGTCACGTCCTCGTCGACGATGTCGTCGTGGAGCAGGGTGAAGTTGTGCGCGAGCTCCACCGCCGCCGCCGCCCGCACCGCCGGGCCCTCGTCCGCGCCGAGCGCGCGCGTCGCCGCGAGGACCAGGGCGGGCCGGATGGCCTTGCCCGGCTGCTCCGTGGCCGGGGTGCCGTCGGCGTGCTCCCAGCCGAAGTGGTACATCGCGACCCGCCGCATCGAACCCGGCAGGGTCTCGACGGTCGAGCGCAGTTGGGGGTGGACGGCCGCCCGCGTCCGGTCCAGGAGGCGCACGGCCCCCTGACCGTCGGTGACGGCGTCCCCGCCGGCAATGGTCACGGTCACTTCCTTCTTCTCCTCCGTGGCGATGCTGCGCGGCGACGAGCCGGGCGCGCCCGGGGGCGGGAGGGTTCGGTCCCCGCCCCCGGGCGCCGTCGGCTCAACGCCAGCGGCTGACCTCGACGTTCTCCAGGACACCGAGCGCGTCCGGGACGAGGATGGCCGCCGAGTAGTAGGCCGTGACCAGGTAGGAGATGATCGCCTGCTCGTCGATGCCCATGAAGCGGACGGAGAGGCTCGGCTCGATCTCGTCGGGGATGCCGGTCTGGTGCAGGCCGATCACGCCCTGGTCGGCCTCGCCCGTACGCATGCAGATGATCGAGGTGGTCCGGGCGTCCGAGACCGGGATCTTGTTGCACGGGTAGATCGGCACACCGCGCCAGGTCGGGATGCGGTTGCCGTTGATGTCGATGGTCTCGGGCACCAGACCGCGCTTGTTGAGCTCGCGGCCGAAGGCGGCGATGGCCCGCGGGTGGGCGAGGAACAGCTTGGACCCCCGGCGGCGGGAGAGCAGCTCGTCCATGTCGTCGGGGCTGGGGGCGCCGTCGTGGGGCTGGAGGCGCTGCTCGTAGTCGCAGTTGGCGAGGAGGCCGAACTCCTTGTTGTTGACCAGCTCGTGCTCCTGGCGCTCGCGGAGCGCCTCGACCGTGAGCCGCAACTGCTGCTCGGTCTGGTTCATCGGCTGGTTGTAGAGGTCGGCGACGCGGCTGTGCACCTTCAGCACGGTCTGGGCGACGCTGAGCTCGTACTCGCGGGGCGAGGCGTCGTAGTCGACGTACGTGTGCGGGACGACGGCCTCGCCGACGTGGCCCGCGGAGAGGTCGATCTCCGCCTCGCCGTACTTGTTGGTCCGCTGGTGGGGCAGGGCGGCCACGCTCGCGAGGTGGGCGGCGAGCGAGCCGGCCCGCTCCGCGAGGTTCCGTACGTCGTCGCGGGTGAGCTCGAGGACCGTGCAGGCGGTGGCGGCACGGGCCGACCACTCCCAGGTGGCCTCCGGGTCGACGAGGGCGTTGTCCCCGAAGTACGCGCCGTCGGCGAGGACCCCGAGGACGGCCTCGTCGCCGTACGGCCCCTCGCCGATCTGCTCGATCCTGCCGTGCGCGAGGAGGTGGACCCGGTCGGTCGGCTCGCCCGCGACGGCGACGACCTCGCCGGCCGCGTACTCCCGCTGGCGGCAGCGGGCCGCGAGCTCGGTCAGCGCCTCCTCGTCCTCGTAGCCGCGCAGGACGGGGAGTTCGCCGAGTTCGGCGGGGATGACCGCGACGCGCTCTCCGGTCTGGACGAAGGTGACCCGACCGTCGCCCACGGAGTAGCTGAGCCTCCGGTTCACCCGGTACGTACCACCCTGCACCTGGACCCAGGGCAGCGCCCGCAGCAGCCACCGTGAGGTGATCTCCTGCATCTGCGGCGCCGACTTGGTGGTCGTGGCGAGGTTCCGCGCGGCTGCGGTGCCCAGACTCTGCTGCGGCGCCTGCTGCTCCGCGACGCGTACCTCGTCGCCAACCGAACCAACGGACATGGAACTCCCTCTCGTATGACTGAGTTGCGAGACGAAGCCTTTCAGCACGGAACGTGTCGGCGCCATTACACAATCGAGTGGGACTGTTCGACGATCTTCGGGGCATGTCACGTGATTTCCATCCGAACAGCGGAGCCCCACCTGCCCCGACCGGCCCTGTCCGGATCGGCTCGCACACGGTCCGAACGGATGGCAGCGGAGGGGCGGAGTCCGGTATTCCGGAACCTCCGACGGGCCGGACTCCGGCGTTCCGGAAGCCCCCGCCCGTCCTCCGAAGGGAGTCGGTCATGTCCAGTCCCATGTCCGCGAGCAGGTTCCTCGACGCGCTGCGCGACGAGGGCCTCGCGGTCGTCCAGGTCGGCAACTGGTCCACCCACAACCGCAACCACAAGGGCCCCTGGGGGCCCGTGCACGGCGTGATGATCCACCACACCGTGACCCGCGGCACCGCCGCCACCGTCCGGATCTGCCGGGACGGCTACGAGAGCCTCCCGGGGCCGCTCTGCCACGGCGTGATCGCCAAGAACGGCACCGTCCACCTCGTCGGCTACGGCCGCGCCAACCACGCGGGCCTCGGCGACGACGAGGTCCTCAGGGCGGTCATCGCCGAACACGGCCTGCCCCGGGACGACGAGGCCACCACGGACGGCAACCGGTACTTCTACGGCTTCGAGTGCGAGAACCTCGGCGACGGCAAGGACCCCTGGCCGAAGGTCCAGCTGGACGCCATCGCCAAGGCGGCGGCCGCGCTGTGCCGGGTGCACGGCTGGACGCAGCGCTCCGTCATCGGGCACCTGGAGTGGCAGCCCGGGAAGGTGGACCCGCGCGGCTTCACGATGGCCTCGATGCGCGAGCGGGTCGCCGAACTCCTCCGCTGACCGCACGGGGCCGACCCGCCGGGGCCGACCCCTCGGAGCCGACCGCATGGGGCCCGGCCGTACGGGGCCGGCCGTACGGGGCGCGCGCGGACCCGCGCCCCGGCACGGGCACGACGGCCCGGGTCCCGGACAATGGCCGGGTGAACGCGTTCGACCTCTCCCGCCTGCGGCCCCGGCTCCCCTCACCCCTGGAGCCGGTGGAGGACGAGCGCTTCACCCGGCGCGGGCTCACGCTGTCCCTCAAGCGCGAGGACCTCATCCACCCCGACCTGCCGGGCAACAAGTGGCGCAAGCTCGCGCTCAACCTTGCGGCGGCGGGCGGCCGGCCCGTGCTGACCTTCGGCGGCGCGTACTCCAACCACCTGCGCGCGGTGGCGGCCGCCGGGCGGCTGCTCGGCTTCCCCACGGTCGGGATCGTGCGCGGCGACGAGCTGGCCGGGCGGCCGCTCAACCCCTCGCTCGCGCGGTGCGCGGCGGACGGGATGCGGCTCGTGTTCGTGGACCGCGCCACGTACCGCGCGAAGAACGACCCGGCCACGCGCGCGGCGCTCCTGGAACGGGCCCCCGCGGGCGCGTACGTGGTCCCGGAGGGCGGCAGCAACGCGCTCGCCGTCCGGGGGTGCGTGGAGCTGGGCCGGGAGCTCGGCGGGGTGGCGGACACGGTCGCCGTCGCCTGCGGCACGGGCGGCACTCTGGCGGGTCTCGCGGCCGGCCTGGACGCGGGGCAGCGGGCCCTGGGCGTCCCGGTCCTCAAGGGCGGTTTCCTGGGCGGTGAGGTACGCGCCCTGCAGGAGGCGGCGTTCGGCGGGCCGCGCGGCGACTGGGCCCTGGACGAGCGGTTCCACGGCGGGGGCTACGCGCGCGTGTCCCCCGCTCTCGAGGCGTTCGCACACGACTTCGAGGCACGGCACGGACTCGCCATCGAGCGGCTGTATGTGGCCAAAATGCTGCTCGGCCTCACGACCCTCGCGGAGGAGGGCGCCTTCCTGGCGGGCACCCGGCTCGTGGCGGTCGTCACGGGCGCCCCGGACACGCCCCGGCGGGACGCCGGGGCTCAGTCCGCGGCCTCCTCGCGGTAGGCGGCGGCCTCCTCCAGGTCGAGCCGGCGCAGCAGCGTCCGCATCATCTCGTCGTCGATCCGCCGGGCGTCGCGCAGCTGCACGAACACCTCCCGCTCGGCGTCGATCATCTCGCGCGACAGGCGCCGGTACGTGTCGTCCGCGGTCTCTCCGGTGACCTCGTTGACGGCGCCGAGCCGCTCCCAGACCGCGTTGCGGCGCCGTTCGAGGACCGTGCGGAGCCGGTCGGCGAGGGGCTGCGGCAGGGCGTTGCGCTCGTCGGCGAGCAGCGCGTCGAGGCGCCGCTCGGCAGCCTGCGAGGCCTCGCTCTGGGCCTGCGCCTCGGCCAGGGTCTCGGCGTACCGGTCCTTCCCCGGGAGCTTCAGGAAGCGGATGAGGGGCGGCAGGGTGAGGCCCTGTACGACCAGGGTGCCGATGACCGTGGTGAAGGTGAGGAAGAGGACGAGGTTGCGGGCCGGGAACTCCACGCCGTCGGTGACCACGGGGATGGAGAACGCGATGGCGAGCGAGACCACCCCGCGCATGCCGGCCCAGCCCACGACGAGCGGGGCCCTCCAGTCCACCTCCGGTTCCCGTTCCCTGATCCGCGCGGAGAGCCGGGGCAGGAAGGTCGCGGGATAGACCCAGACGAACCGGACCACGACCACCGCGCCGAAGACCCCCGCCGCGTACCAGGCCGCCTCGCCGATCCCGTACGGCCCGAGTTCCCTGACGACGTAGGGCAGCTGAAGGCCGATCAGGGCGAAGACGGCGGACTCCAGGACGAAGGCGACCATCTTCCAGACGGCCTCCTCCTGGAGGCGGGTCGCGAAGTCGACCTGCCAGGCGCGGTGGCCCAGGAAGAGGCCGACCACGACGACGGCGAGGACGCCGGAGGCGTGCACCTCCTCGGCCGCCGCGTAGGCGACGAAGGGGATGAGGAGGGAGAGCGTGTTCTGCAGGAGCGAGTCGCCGAGGGTCCTGCGCAGCCAGTGGATGGGGACCATGAGGACGAGGCCGACGCCGATGCCGCCGAGCGCCGCGAGCGCGAACTCCCCGAGCCCGCCGGCCCAGCTCAGGCCCTCGCCGACGGCCGCCGCGAGGGCGACCTTGTACGCGGTGATGGCGGTGGCGTCGTTCACCAGGGACTCGCCCTGGAGGATCGTGGTGATCCGGTTCGGCAGACCGAGCTTGCGGGCGATGGCGGTGGCGGCGACCGCGTCCGGCGGGGCGACGACCGCGCCGAGCACGAGGGCGGCGGTGAGCGGCAGATCGGGCACGAGGACGTACGCGAGCCAGCCCACGGCCACGGTGGCGAAGAGGACGTACCCGACGGAGAGCAGGGCGACGGGCCGGATGTTGGCCCGCAGGTCGAGGTACGAGGAGTCGACGGCCGCCGTGTAGAGGAGCGGGGGCAGGATCAGCGGCAGCACGATGTGCGGGTCGAGGGTGTAGTCCGGCACTCCGGGGACGTAGGCGGCGGCGAGACCGGCGGCGACCAGGAGGAGCGGCGCGGGCACCGGGGTCCTGCGGGCGAGCCCCGCGATCGCCGCGCTCGCCGCCACGAGTGCCACCAGCTGTAGAGCGTCCATGCCCGTCCCCGTCTCGTCCCGCAACGTAACCTGGCCATCATGAGTGAGTGCCCGCACGTTGCCGAAATGCCGCGCCCCGAACCGGCGCCGCTGGCCGACACCTGCCCGGAGTGCCTGGCGGACGGTACGCATCCGGTCCAGCTGAGGCTCTGCCTGAGCTGCGGGCACGTGGGCTGCTGCGACTCGTCGGCGGGGCAGCACGCGACGGGGCACTTCACCGCGACGGGGCACCCGGTCATGCGGACCTTCGAGCCGGGCGAGGCCTGGCGCTGGTGCTTCGTGGACGGGTCGATCGTCTGAGTCCCCGGCCGGGCCGATGGTCCGACCGTCCGGCGATTCGGCCGTTCGACGATTCACCCGCCCCACGGTTGGGTACGTCACCCCTCCGCCGGTCGCTCGCTTTCGGCCCCCGCAGACCCCTGCCCACCGTACGTACCCATGGGCCTACCATGGGTGACGACCGGCGATCGGGGGGCCGGTGGGGGCGGGGGTGCGCGGCGACACGGCGGGACGGATCGCGATAGCGTCACGGCGGACCGCGCAGCCCCCTGCGTACCGCCCGGTTCGGGGGCCTCTCCCCCCGAGCCCCGAATGAGCTTGTGCCACCTTGGAGGTGAGGGTGTCCCAGATCGCAGGCGAGCCCGGGACCCAGGACTTCGTGGAAGTCCGGCTGCCCGCTGCGGGTGCCTATCTGTCCGTGCTGCGTACGGCCACGGCCGGCCTCGCGGCGCGCTTGGACTTCACCCTCGACGAGATCGAGGACTTGCGGATCGCGGTCGACGAGGCCTGCGCCATCCTGCTCCAGCAGGCCGTGCCGGGATCCGTCCTCAGCTGTGTCTTCCGGCTGGTCGACGACTCCCTCGACGTGACCGTCTCCGCCCCGACCACGGACGGCCGGGCGCCCGAGCGGGACACGTTCGCCTGGACGGTGCTGTCGGCACTGGCCGGGAAGGTGGAATCGTCGGTGGCCGATGACCGTACGGTCTCGATCAGCCTGTACAAACAGCGCGGCGCGGGGCCAGGCCCGGCGTGAGGCGCGGGGACGCGACGGCCGGCATCCCTGAGCAGCAGGCACGGCCGTATGAGGTCGCTACGGAGCAGGCGGACCAGATGAGCGAGCACGAGCAGCACCCCGAGGTTCCCGAGACACCAGGCGTCTCCGAGGCCCCCCGGGGCCCCGCGCGTGCGGAGGGCTCCTCCGAGGCGGGCGGGGCCGCGGCGGCGACCGCGGAGCCGGCCGGCTCGGCCGCCGCGCCCGCCTCGCCCGCCGAGGCCACCGAGGCCGTCACCGGGACGGTCGCGGAGCCGGGCGCGGAGCCGGCGAAAGCGGAGGAGGCGGAGGAGGACGAGTCCGACGACGTCCCCGACGCCCGCGCCGTACCGAACGCGCACGACCGGAGCGGCGCCCGTGCGCTCTTCGTCACGCTGCGTGACCTGCCGGAGGGTTCCCCGGAGAAGGCCGAGCTGCGCAACCAGCTGGTGCGGATGCACCTGCCGCTGGTCGAGCACCTGGCCCGGCGCTTCCGCAACCGCGGCGAGCCGCTGGACGACCTGACGCAGGTCGCCACCATCGGTCTGATCAAGTCGGTGGACCGCTTCGACCCGGAGCGCGGCGTCGAGTTCTCGACCTACGCGACGCCGACGGTCGTCGGCGAGATCAAGCGCCACTTCCGCGACAAGGGCTGGGCGGTCCGGGTGCCGCGCCGGCTCCAGGAGCTGCGGCTCTCGCTGACCACGGCGACGGCGGAGCTCTCCCAGCAGCACGGCCGATCGCCGACCGTGCACGAGCTGGCCGAGCGGCTCGGGATCTCGGAGGAGGAGGTCCTGGAGGGGCTGGAGTCGGCGAACGCCTACTCGACGCTCTCCCTGGACGTGCCCGACACGGACGACGAGTCGCCCGCGGTGGCCGACACGCTCGGCGCGGAGGACGAGGCCCTGGAGGGGGTCGAGTACCGCGAGTCGCTCAAGCCGCTGCTGGAGGACCTGCCGCCCCGGGAGAAGCGGATCCTGCTGCTTCGCTTCTTCGGGAACATGACCCAGTCGCAGATCGCGCAGGAGGTCGGCATCTCGCAGATGCACGTCTCCAGGCTGCTGGCCCGGACGCTGGCGTCGCTGCGGGAGAAACTCCTCGTCGAGGAGTAGACGAGGGCGAAGGCTCTACGCGGAGTCCTGACCGGGGCGCCGGATGCCGAGCGCCTCGGTCGTGGCCGGGTTCACCAGGAGCACGAGCCCGGTGACGGCCAGGACGCCGAGGACGATCCCGGCCGGGATCATCACGCTGTTCGCCTGGAGCATCTGCCAGGCGACCGGCAGCGCCAGGATCTGGGTGATCACCGCCGGACCGCGGCTCCACGAGCGGCGCATCCACAGGCCGCGGGCGGCGGCGAGCGGGATCAGTCCGAGTGCCACGAGCGTCACGGCGCCCGTCGCGGCACCGGTGAGGTCCTCGGACGTCCCCGTCAGTGCGTGCACCAGCATGTAGACACCCCCGGCGAAGAGGCCGAGGGCCTCGACACCGGCCACGGCCGCAGCGGCGGCGAGTCGGGCGGGGCGGGGGGTCTGCTCCGTGCTGGTCTCAGCGGGACTGCTCATACAGGGCAGGGTAGCGGGGGCGGCCCGGACCGGCCGAGGCCGGGCGGGAGCGCACCCGAGAAGCCGGGCGGGGCACGGGCGGCGGAGCGGGGGGCCCACGGCGGCGGAGCCGGGCGGGCGGGCTTACCTTGGGGCCGGGCGGCGCCGGGCGGGCAGGGTTGCCGGGGCCGGGCGGAGCCGGGCGGGTCGGGCTGTCCGGGGCCGGACGGAGCCGGGCGGGTCGGCTGTCCGGGGCCGGGCGGATGCGTCCAGGGATCGGGCTGGACTGGGCCCGGTACCGCCGGGTAGGTACCCTGGCGCTCATGCGCGCACTTCTCGTGGTCAACCCGGCAGCCACCACCACCAGTGCCCGCACCCGTGACGTGCTCATCCACGCGCTCGCGAGCGAGATGAAGCTGGAGGCGGTCACCACCGAGTACCGCGGGCACGCGCGGGACCTCGCCCGACGGGCCGCGGACTCCGGCAGCATCGACCTGGTCGTGGCCCTCGGCGGCGACGGCACGGTGAACGAGGTCGTCAACGGACTGCTGCACGGCGGGCCCGACCCCGACCGGCTCCCGGGCCTCGCGGTCGTCCCAGGCGGATCGACGAACGTGTTCGCCCGCGCCCTCGGACTGCCGAACGACGCCGTCGAGGCGACCGGCGCCCTCCTCGACGCGTTGCGTGAGCGGCGGGCACGCACGGTGAGCCTCGGTCTCGCCTCGGGCACGCCGGGCACGGAGGACGAGTCCGTCCCGTCCCGCTGGTTCACCTTCTGCGCCGGCCTCGGCTTCGACGCCAGCGTCATCGGCCGGGTCGAACAGCAGCGGGAGCGCGGGAGGAGATCCACGCACGCCCTTTATCTGCGCCAGGTGGTGCGCCAGTTCCTGGACGAACCGAACCGCCGGCACGGGATGATCACCCTGGAGCGCCCCGGCGCCGAGCCGGTCGAGGACCTGGTCCTCTCCATAATCTGCAACACCTCCCCCTGGACCTACCTGGGCAATCGCCCGGTGTACGCGTCCCCGGAGGCCTCCTTCGAAACCGCGCTCGACGTCCTCGGACTGCGCCGTCTCTCCACCCCGGCGGTGGCCCGGTACGCCACCCAGCTGCTCACCTCGACCCCGGAACGAGGGCCTCGCGGCAAGCACGCGACGACTCTGCACGACCTGACCGACTTCACCTTGCATTCCAAGGTTCCCCTCCCCCTGCAGATGGACGGAGACCACCTGGGACTGCGTACGAGCGTGACGTTCACAGGCGTACGCCGTGCACTGCGTGTGATTGTGTGAGTGGAAGGGCCCAAAGTCCTTTCACTCGAACGTTTAGGCGCGCATCCACCCCTTAGAAGTACGGCTGTGACCTAGCCGACACCGAGGAATCAAAAAAAACTTTCCGGAAGGGGTTGTATCCGTTGCTGGGGTTTGGGAGTCTCTTCTTGGCGATCGGGACGGCCCGCAACACCGGCCTCCACTGAGAGCCAGAACCCCTCCTCAGTCTTAGGACCACACCAGTTCATCTGGCAGTCGGCCCTTCCCTTGCGGGGGGATTCGTGAAAGCGTTCACATTCACAAGCAACCAGCTTGTAACACCCTAGAGAGGTAGCAGCCATGGACTGGCGTCACAACGCCGTTTGTCGTGAGGAAGACCCCGAGCTGTTCTTCCCCATCGGCAACACCGGTCCTGCGCTGCTGCAGATCGAGGAAGCCAAGGCCGTCTGCCGCCGCTGCCCCGTCATGGAGCAGTGCCTGCAGTGGGCGCTCGAGTCCGGCCAGGACTCCGGCGTCTGGGGTGGCCTCAGCGAGGACGAGCGCCGCGCGATGAAGCGCCGCGCCGCTCGCAACCGGGCGCGTAACGCCAGCGCCTGACGCCCACCGACAGCCTGAGGCGAGCGGCGCATACATCGCGTATGCAATCACCGCCCTTGAGCCGCAGCGCGCAGCAGTAACCCACAGCATTCGAGCCCCGGACCGACTTATTCGGTCCGGGGCTCGCTGCTGTCTCCGAAGCGGACCGCGAAAGCAACTGCCTGAGAGTTAACGGCCGTTACCTCTCAGGCGTCACTTCTACGGCCGTTACTTCTGCGGCCGTTACTTCTGCGGCTGCACGGGAATGTCGAGGACCACCTTCGTGCCGCGCTCGGCGCCCGGCAGCATGTCGAAGGATCCGCCCAACTCCCCTTCCACCAGGGTTCGTACGATCTGCAGGCCGAGGTTGCCGGCCCGCTGCGGGTCGAATCCCTCGGGCAGGCCGCGGCCGTCGTCCTGGATCGTGATCAGGAGCCGGGCGTCGGGCCGCGGCTCGCCGCGTACGGCGGTGACCTCGACGGCGCCCTCGTCACCCGGGGCGAACGCGTGCTCCAGGGCGTTCTGGAGGATCTCGGTGAGGACCATGGAGAGCGGGGTCGCGACCTCGGCGTCCAGAATGCCGAAGCGGCCGTTGCGCCGGCAGGTCACCCGGCCCGGGGAGATCTCGGCGACCATCGCGATCACGCGGTCGGCGATCTCGTCGAACTCCACCCGCTCGTCCAGGTTCTGGGACAGCGTCTCATGGACGATCGCGATCGAACCGACCCGGCGCACGGCCTCGTTGAGGGCCTCGCGGCCTCCCTCGGAGTCCATCCGGCGGGCCTGGAGGCGCAACAGGGCGG
Organism: Streptomyces sp. CB02009; assembly: GCF_001905825.1. Taxonomy (GTDB): domain Bacteria; phylum Actinomycetota; class Actinomycetes; order Streptomycetales; family Streptomycetaceae; genus Streptomyces. The sequence goes on along the minus strand of NZ_LIVV01000006.1, from coordinate 153,300 downwards.
CCACCGTCTGCAGGTTGTTCTTCACCCGGTGGTGGATCTCCCGGATGGTGGCGTCCTTGGTGATCAACTCGCGCTCGCGGCGGCGAAGTTCGGTGACGTCCCGGAGCAGGACGAGCGAACCGATCCGGGTGCCCTTCGGCTTGAGCGGGATGGCCCGGAGCTGGATCACACCGCCGTTCCCCTCGACCTCGAACTCGCGCGGCGCGTAGCCGGAGGCCAGTGTGACCAGGGCTTCGTCCACCGGTCCGCGGGAGGGGGCGAGTTCGGCGGTGATCTGGCCGAGGTGCTGGCCGACCAGGTCGGCGGCGAGACCGAGCCGGTGGTACGCGGAGAGGGCGTTGGGCGAGGCGTACTGGACGATGCCCTCGGCGTCGAGGCGGACGAGTCCGTCACCGGCACGGGGCGAGGAGTCCATGTCGACCTGCTCGCCGGGGAAGGGGAAGGTCCCGGCCGCGATCATCTGGGCGAGGTCGGAGGCCGACTGGAGGTAGGTGAGCTCGAGCCGGGAGGGGGTGCGGACGGTCAGCAGGTTGGTGTTGCGGGCGATGACGCCGAGGACCCGGCCCTCGCGGCGGACGGGGATGGACTCGACCCGTACCGGGACCTCCTCGCGCCACTCCGGGTCGCCCTCGCGGACGATCCTGCCCTCGTCGAGCGCGGCGTCGAGCAGCGGGCGGCGGCCGCGCGGCACGAGATGGCCGACCATGTCGTCCTGGTAGGAGGTGGGGCCGGTGTTCGGCCGCATCTGCGCGACGGAGACGTAGCGCGTTCCGTCGAGGGTCGGGACCCAGAGGACGAGGTCGGCGAAGGAGAGGTCGGAGAGCAGCTGCCACTCCGACACCAGCAGGTGGAGCCACTCGAGGTCCGAGTCGCTCAGGGCGGTGTGCTGGCGCACGAGGTCGTTCATGGAGGGCACGGTGCGAGCGTACCCGCGGAATAAAGGGGCGGTGAACCTGGATCTCCGGGGCTCCGTGCTGGAGGATGGGCCAGGAAGGACCGCGTTCCTGTGGATGGACAGACAAGAATGGTCTAGTCCACAATGAATGCGATAGACCTCCATCCTCCCCGCACAGGAGGATGGAACGAGGTACCCGACGCTCTCTGCCCTGACTGCGTCGAGACCTCCCACACGGCCGAGGGACCGCACACCCCCGGCCGGAGCAAAACTCCGGGCTGCGGTGCCGGGCGGGCTGAGGGTCCCGCCGGGCGCCGCGGCCCGCGGGTGTTTCCGGGGCCGTCCGCCGGCGGAGCCCGCTCCCCCACCCTCCTGCCCGGCGCCGGTCCAGTCCCCGCGGCCCCTACCCCCGCCCCTGCTCCTGCTCCGTGCGCTGCGGCGGCCAGGCCAGCATCGCGGTCGCCGCGACGGCCGCCAGCTCCTCCTTCGTCGCCCCGTCGCGGGCCTGCTGGGACAGCCCCTGGAGAACGGCTCCGCTGAAGCGGGCCAGGGCCCGGGCGTCGGTGTCGGCCGGCAGCTCCCCCGCGGCGATGCCCTCGCGTATCCGGGCCTCGAAGAGGGCCAGGTTGCGGTTCCTGCGCTCGCGCAGGGCCTCCTCGACCTCGGGGGTCGAGCAGTTGATCGCGGCGGAGATCATCAGGCAGCCGCGGGGGTGGCCCGACTCCGTGAAGAGCTCGGCGGACTCGCTCAGGACCCGGCCGATGGCGGCCCGGGCGGTCGTCTCCTCGGCGAAGGCCCGGCTGCCGTACGCGCCGTACGAGCCGGCGTACGCCTCGACGACCTCCTCGAACAGCGTCTTCTTGTCGCCGAAGGCCGCGTAGAGGCTGGGGGCGCTGATGCCCATGGCGCGGGTGAGGTCGGCGACGGAGGTCGTCTCGTAGCCGTGCTCCCAGAAGGCCATCGTCGCCTTCTCCAGGGCCGTGAGCCGGTCGAAGGAGCGGGGTCGGCCACGCGGTGTCGTCACCATGGAGTGAATTCTATAGCGGGTGCTACGGAAGTGGGGTACGGTCTTTTCATAACGACCGCTACAGAAATGAGGGGGGCGTCGCCATGGGCGTGCTCGACAGCAGGACCACGGAGGAGCGGGCCGGGAAGCTGGCCGGGAGGACCGCGCTGGTGACGGGCGGCAGCCGGGGCATCGGTCGGGGGATCGCCGAGCGGCTCGGGCGGGACGGCGCGCGGGTCGCGGTGCACTACGGGAGCAACGAGGCGGCGGCGAAGGAGACGGTCGCGGCGATCGAGGCCGCCGGCGGCGAGGCCTTCGCCATCGGGCAGGAGCTGGGGGTCCCGGGGGACGCGGAGGCGCTGTGGGCCGCGTTCGACGCGCACGCGGACGGCCTGGACATCCTGGTGAACAACGCGGGGATCGGCGCCTCGGCGCCGTTCGCGACGATCGGCGCGGAGGAGTACGAGCGGATCTTCGCCGTCAACACCAGGGCGCCGTTCTTCCTCGCCCAGCTCGGCGTGGAGCGGCTGCGCGACGGGGGCCGGATCGTGAACGTCTCGACGGGCCTCTCGCACGCGGCGGTGATGCCGGACCTGATGGCGTACGCGATGTCGAAGGGCGCGCTCGACGTGTTCACCCGCTATCTGTCGAAGGTGCTGGGCGGGCGCGGGATCACGGTCAACGCGGTGGCGCCGGGCATCGTGGACACCGACATCAACGCGGGCTGGCTGCGGGGGAACGACGAGGCTTGGGCGGGGGCGGCGGCGATGTCGGCCCTGGGCGGGGTCGGCACCCCGGAGGACATAGCCGACGTGGTGGCCTTCCTGGCCTCGCACGACGGGCGCTGGGTGACCGGGCAGTGGATCGACGCGACGGGGGGCTCGATCGCCTGATCTCAGGGGGCCGGGGGGTTCGAGTGGCTGGTGGGGCAGGGGCGGCCGACCATGGAGGCGGCGGGGGCGTCCGGGGGACGGAACGGCATGAGGGGAAGGCCCCTCCTCTGCTAGATTTGGCTTTGATTGGTCTATACCACATGGCTCCTCACCAGCCCCTCACCAGATCGGCAGGCACAGCGTGGAAGTTGTCATCGTCAAGGACGCCAAGGCGGGCGGCGAGCTCATCGCGGACGGCATCGCCGACCTCCTGCGCCGCAAGCCCGACGCGCTGCTCGGCGTGGCCACCGGCTCGACTCCGCTGCCCATCTACGACGCCCTGATCGCCCAGGTCAAGGCCGGCTCCGTGGACGCCTCGCGGGCCCGCATCGCCCAGCTGGACGAGTACGTGGGGCTGCCCTCGGGCCACCCCGAGTCGTACCGCTCCACCGTGCTCCGCCAGGTCGTCGAGCCGCTCGGGCTCTCCCAGGAGGCCTTCATGGGCCCCGACGGCTCCGCCGAGGACGTCCTGGCGGCCTGCGACGCGTACGACACGGCGCTCTCCGAGGCCGGTGGCGTGGACCTGCAGATCCTCGGCATCGGCACCGACGGGCACATCGGCTTCAACGAGCCGTGCTCCTCACTCGCCTCCCGCACCCGGATCAAGACGCTCACCGAGCAGACCCGCGTGGACAACGCCCGCTTCTTCGACAACGACATCGAGCAGGTGCCCCACCACGTCATCACCCAGGGCATCGGCACCATCCTGGAGGCCCGTCACCTGGTGCTGCTCGCCACCGGCGAGGGCAAGGCCGAGGCCGTGGCGCAGACCGTCGAGGGCCCGGTGGCGGCGCTCGTGCCGGCCTCCGCGCTGCAGCTGCACCCGCACGCCACGGTCGTGGTGGACGAGGCCGCCGCCTCCAAGCTGAAGCTCGCGGACTACTTCCGCCACACCTTCGCGAACAAGCCCGCCTGGCAGGGCATCTGAGCGGCCCGGACTCCCCCGTGCACGACGAAGGGGCCCGGCACCTGTCCAGGTGCCGGGCCCCTTCGCGTACGTTCCGTCAGGCGCCGGTTCCGACGACGGCCTCGGCGGCCGCGCGGCCGCAGACCCGGGCCGCGCCGTGGGTGGCGATGTGCAGGGCCCCGCGGGGCTCCGCCTCGTTGAGGCCCATCTCGACCACGACGGTGTCGGGGCGGGCCGCCACCAGGGCGTCCAGGGCCTCGGTCATCCACGCGTGCCGGTGGGCGTCGCGGACGACCGCCACGATCCGGCGCTCCCCCGCGGCGGCGAGGAGCGCGTCCACGGAGGAGTCGGCGTAGGAGCCGGTCTCCGTGCCGGGCAGCAGCCGCTCCAGCTCGGCGGCGATGCCCCACGGGGTCTCGTCACCGACCGCGAAGTTCGCGACGGGGGTGAAGGAGGCAACGTAGGGGGCGCTGCTCACCGGGGTGTACGGCTGCTTCCCACGGGTCACCTTCAGGGCCCGGCGGGCGGCGACGAGTCCGATGTCGGTGCCGGGCGCGGTCCCCTCCTGCACTGCCGCGCCCGACACCGATTCAGCCCCCCTGGCCCGGTGCGCCTGGGTCCAGGACGCCAGGGCGCGCACGCGCGCCGCGGCGTCGGCCAGCCGCTCCTCGGGCAGTTCACCGGTCCGTACCGCAGTGACGAGCGCGTCGCGCAGCTGCAGCACGGTGTCCTCGTCGCACAGCCCGCCGCCGACGCAGATGGCGTCGGCGCCCGCGGCGATGGCGAGGACGGATCCGCGCTCGATGCCGTACGTCGCCGCGACGGCCTGCATCTCCATGCCGTCGGTGACGATCAGCCCCTCGAAGCCCAGCTCCTGGCGCAGCAGACCGGTGAGGATCTGCGGGCTCAGGGTGGCCGGCCGGTGGGGGTCGAGCGCGGAGAGCAGGATATGCGCGCTCATGACGGCTTTGGTACCCGCGGCGACGGCCGCGCGGAAAGGCACCAGCTCACGGGTGTGCAGTGTGGCGAGGTCCACATCGATCCGGGGCAGCGCGTCGTGCGAGTCGACGTTCGTGTCGCCGTGTCCGGGGAAGTGCTTGGTGCAGGCCGCGACCCCGACGCCCTGGAGGCCGTCGACGTACGCCACGGTGTGCCGGGCGACCAGGTCCGGGTCCGGCCCGAAGGACCGGACGCCGATGACCGGGTTCTCGGCGTTGGAGTTGACGTCGGCGGACGGCGCCCAGTTGAGGTCGACGCCGCAGGCCGCGAGCCGGCGGCCGAGTTCGCGGGCCACGGCCCGGGTGAGCTCGACGTCGTCGACGCTGCCCAGGGCGTAGTTGCCGGGGAACGAGGAGCCCTGCTTGACCTCGAGACGGGTGACGTCGCCGCCCTCCTCGTCGATGGCGACGAGGACGTCGTCCCGCTCGGCCCGCAGCTGCGCGGTGAGCGCGGTGAGCTGCTCGGGGCTGACGATGTTCCGGCCGAACAGGCCGACGGACGACAGTCCCTCGCCGATGCGGCGGAGCAGCCAGTCGGGCGCGGTGGTGCCGACGAAGCCGGGCTGGAGCACCGTGAGCGCGTCACGGGTCAGGGTGTCCGTGCCGTGTACGAGTGTGGTCATGGGGAGCCCTTATCCCTTCACCGCGCCGGCGGTCATGCCGCCGACGGCCTTGCGCTGCAGGAAGAGGAAGACGACGAGCACGGGAAGCGCGAAGAGCGTCGAGGCGGCCATGGTGGCGCCCCAGTCGCTGCCGAACGCGGTCTGGAACTGGGTCAGCCAGAGCGTCAGCGTCTGCGACTCCTTCTCCTTGTTCAGCATGAGGATCATGGCGAACTCGTTCCAGGCGGTGATGAAGCCGAAGAGCGAGGTCGACATCAGGCCGGGGGCGAGCAGCGGGAAGATCACCTTGCGGAACGCCTGGCCACGGGTGCAGCCGTCGATCTGCGCGGCCTCCTCCAGCTCGACCGGGACGGCGGCGATGAAGCCGCGGAGGGTCCAGATCGTGAAGGGGAGGACCATGACGAAGTAGACGAGCGTGAGCATCGGAATGCTGTTCAGCATGTCGTTCTCACGGGAGATCATGTACATCGCGATGACCATGACCTCCCAGGGGGCCATCTGCGCCATCATCACGATGAGGACGATGCCCTTGCGCCCCTTGAACCTCATGCGGGCGATCGCGAAGCTCGCGGCCAGCGCGACGAGAAGGGCGAGCAGCACGGCGCCGATGGTCACCATGAGGCTGTTGGTGACGTACGTCCAGAACAGGTCGACCCCGGTGGCGGTCGAGTAGTTCTCGAACGTCGGCGTGAAGACGAAGACGGGGTCCTTCGTCATGATCTCGTGCTGCGGCTTCAGCGAGGACGAGAACATCCAGTACACGGGGAAGACGAAGACGACCGCGAGGACGAGGGCGGTGAGGTTCTTGGCGACCACGCCGACCGTGAGCGGCCTCCTGGTGCGCAGCTTCTGCGGAGTCTCGGTGGTGGCGCTCACAGCTCCTCCTCCTGCTTCAGGATCAGGCGGAAGTAGAAGGACATGACCGCGATGAGCATCACGATCGTCAGGATGGAGATGGCGGCGGCGACGCCGTAGTGGAACTGGCCGACGCCCTCGATGTAGGCGAAGACGGGGAGCGTCTCGGAGCCGCGGTCGGGGCCGCCCTGGTTCATGGCGTAGACCTGGGCGAACGCCTTGAAGATCCAGATGATCTCCAGGAACGTCGTGATCATGAAGAAGGACTTCAGGTTCGGGAAGACCACGGCCCAGAAGGTGCGCCAGCCGCTGGCGCCGTCCATCTTCGCGGCCTCGTACAGCTCGGACCCGATGGTGGTCAGGGCGGCGTACATGTTGAGGGCGACGAACGGGATGGATCCCCAGACCAGCAGGATCATGATGATGACGAGGGTGGAGAACCCGGTCTCGAACCAGTTGTGCTGCTCGTAGCCGTCGAAGCCCAGGGTGCGCATCAGCCAGTTCACGACGCCGAACTGCTCGTCGAAGAGCCAGCGGAAGACCGTGACGGAGGCGACGATCGGCATGGCCCAGGCGAACATCAGGGCCAGCGAGAGGACCAGTCGCATCTTCTTGCCGAGGCGGTTGAGCAGCAGGCCTATGCCCGTGCCGATCGCCATGATCAGCGCGACGTTGACGGCCGTGAAGACGACGCTTCGGACGACGACGGTCCAGAAGTCCGGGTCGCCGAGGAGCTCGGTGTAGTTGTCGAAGCCGGTCCAGACGGTCTCGCGGGTGATGAACTCCTTCCGGTTGAGCTCCTGGAAGGAGAGGATCACATTGCGGATCAGCGGGTAGAGCAGCAGCACCGCCATGGACAGCAGGGCAGGCGCGACGAGCAGGTACGGCAGCCACCCGCTGGGCAGGGAACGTCTGCCGCGCGAAGGCTTAAGGACTTCCTTCGGGCCCGAAGGGGGTGGCGGAGTCTGAGACTTCCCTGCCGCCCTCCCGGGCGCGTCCTGAGGATCGGCGGTCGCCGTCCCCTGGGAGTCCACGGTCATGGTCTTATTCCTCGCGGTTCTGGGGCTCCCGCGCCCACCGGGGCGCGGCCCGGGGGAGCGGGCCGCTGATCACTCGTGAAGCGCCGATGGTGCGGCCGGTGCGAGACCGGCCGCACCACCGGGCTACGGATTACTGCTGGTGCTGCTGATTACTGCTGGTTGATGCGCTCGTTGATGACCTTGTCGGCCGCCTCGCCGGCGGTCTTGGGGTCCTCGCCCTTCAGGACCTTCGTCATGAAGTCCTTGATCGGGTTCGGGGCGGTCTCGACGTTCGCCCAGCCCGGGGTCACCGGGGTGACCTTGCCGGAGGCGGAGGAGGCGGCCATGGCCTCGGCGAAGGAGCCGGCGGCCGGCTTGAACTGCGCGGCGTCGGTGTTCGGAAGCAGCGCGCCCTCGGTGGCGGCGGCGTACTTCGTCATGAAGTCCTTGCCGGCGGCGAGCGCCAGCCACTCCTTCGCGAGGTCCTTGTTCTGGGACCGCTCGGCGATGGCGAGGTTCGAGCCGCCGAGGAAGACGGAGCCCGGCTTGTCGGCCGTCTTGCCCGGGATCGGGAAGTAGCCGAAGTCGGCGGTCTTGCCGGCCTTCTTCATGGCGTCGATCGCGCCGCCGGCCTCCCAGCCGAGACCGATCCAGGACGCCACGCCGCCCTTGGGGACGATGTCGGTGGACTGCTGCGGGGTCGCCTCGTCCTTGTCCTTCGGAGCGGTGGAGTAGGACGCCAGCTCCTTGTAGAAGTTCACGGCGTTGGCGGCCTCGGGGGAGGACAGGTTGCCCTTCCACTTGTCGCCGTCCTTGACCGCCAGGTCGCTGCCCTCGTCCCAGATGAGGCCGGCGAGGACGTACCAGGACTGACCCGGCAGGTAGATCGCCTGCGACTTCGGGTCGGACGCCTTGAGCTTCTTCAGGCCGTCGACCCACTCGGCGCGGGTCTTGGGCGGGGTGACACCGGCCTTCTTGAAGGCGGCCTTGTCGTAGACGACGACGCGGTTGGCGGCGTACCACGGGGCGGAGTAGAGCTTGCCGTCCAGCTCGTTGGAGGCGACCATGCCCTTGTTCCAGGCGTCGTAGCCCAGGGTGGCCTTGTCACCGGACAGGTCGGCGAGGCCGCCGGTCACGGCGTAGCCCGCGGTCTGCGTGTTGCCGAGCTCGAGAACGTCCGGCGGGGTGTCCTCGGAGAGCGCGGTGGTGACCTTCTCCTGGATGCCGTTCCAGATCTGCTTCTCGACCTTGACCTTGACGCCCGGGTGCTTGGCCTCGAAGGCCTTGTTCACCTCGGCCATCCACGCGTCCGGCGCGGAACCGTCCATGACCCAGACGGTCAGGGTCTTGTCGCCCCCGGCCGGCGCCTTGGCGCCGTCCTTACCCTTGTCACTGTCGGAACCACCACACGCAGCGATAGAGACCATCATGCCTGCGACGCCGATCGCCGCGATGAGCTTGCGCTTCACGCCACCCTCCTCAGGGATGCCTGCAACCCCTGCCCACCGCGCGAAGACATACGTCGGGTAGTGCTCGTGGGGCTGGGACCTGGTCTTTAATGGTTTAGACCAGTACCCGGAGCTTGGCCTAGACCTTTAGGGGTGTCAAGGGTGTATAAGAAGGGCAGTCGCGTCCGTTATCGGACCGACACCTGAGGGAGGGCGACGACCCGTGACCGGTCCGTGCCACCATGTGAGCCGCGACAGACGGAGGAGCCGGTGACGGCAGCAGCACAGGAGTCGGGAAGGCAGGCAATGGCCACGGACGCGGGCAGCACGGAGTCGGAGGGCGGGACACCCACCCGTACCGCGCGCGTGCCCAAGTACTACCGACTGAAGCGGCATTTGCTCGACATGACGGAGACCCTGCCGCCCGGCACGCCGGTCCCCCCGGAGCGCACACTCGCCGCCGAGTTCGACACCTCGCGCACCACGGTGCGCCAGGCCCTCCAGGAGCTGGTCGTCGAGGGCCGCCTGGAGCGCATCCAGGGCAAGGGCACCTTCGTGGCCAAGCCCAAGGTCTCCCAGGCGCTGCAACTCACCTCGTACACCGAGGACATGCGCGCCCAGGGCCTGGAGCCCACCTCGCAGCTCCTCGACATCGGCTATGTCACCGCCGACGACACGCTCGCCGGACTGCTCGACATCTCGGCCGGCGGACGGGTGCTCCGCATCGAGCGGCTGCGCCTCGCGAGCGGCGAGCCGATGGCGATCGAAACCACCCATCTCTCCGCAAAGCGCTTTCCCGCGCTGCGCCGTTCGCTTGTGAAGTACACCTCCTTGTACACCGCCCTCGCCGAGGTGTACGACGTGCACCTCGCCGAGGCCGAGGAGACCATCGAGACCTCCCTCGCCACCCCGCGCGAGGCCGGCCTGCTCGGCACGGACGTGGGCCTGCCGATGCTGATGCTCTCCCGCCACTCGCTGGACGCCGAGGGCGAGCCGGTCGAGTGGGTACGGTCGGTCTACCGCGGCGACCGGTACAAGTTCGTGGCGCGCCTCAAGCGCCCCAACGGCTGAGCGACGACGCCACCTCCGCACGACACGGACGGCCGCACCCCACCGGGTGCGGCCGTCCGGCGTTTCCGGAGGCCGTACGAGGAGATGACGGCCACCCGGCACCTTCCGCCTGGCAGCAACGTGACGCCTCCCGGAAACCCCCAGATCAGCGGCGCGCGGCGGCCGTGCGTCCGGGCTGACTCCTAACGGCCACGCACTTGGCGCCAGCCGTTCTCCGGTGACAGGGCACCCCCGGCGGGCCAGTCTTGGACCTGTCGGAGCCGCCCGGAAGAGCCCGGGAGCGGCGCCGGGAGACCCGCCCCCGACATTCCTCGTCCGCACCGCAAGGAAGGCAGTCCCGCCATGCCCAGCAGCGCCCGTTTCGCCACTTTCGCCCGTTTTCAGGTCCGCCCCGCCCTCGCCCTGCTCGTCCCCGCCGCGGCCGCGCTGACCCTCGTCCTGGCGACGACGGAGCCGGCGACCGCGGGCGCTCCGGTGGTCGCCGCCGCCACCGACGGCGTACCGGCCGCGACCACCACCACCGCCACCACCACTGCCCCCACCGCGACCCCCACCGCGCAGACGAACGACAGCGACAACGGCTTCTCCTGGGGCTGATCGTCATCTACCTCGTCGGCATCTCGATGAGGGCACCGGACGACGAACCCGCCCCGGACACCGACCCCCCACCGGCCCCGTCCGCCGCACTCCTCGTCGAGACGCTGCACCGCGTCGCCCGTCCGCAGGACCGTTTCGAGTCCGCACGGGCGCTGGTTCTCGACCGGACGATCCGCCTGGCCCTCTACATCCGGGGCCCCGACGAGATCGAAGCCGTCGGCCACGCGCTGCTGCTCTGCCGGCGCCTCCTCGGCCACTCCCCCGAGCTCTCCCACCACCGCATCGCGGACTTCCGGCTGCTCTGAAGCGCCCCCCACGCCGAAATCCCCCGACCGCCCTCCCGAGGAACCCCCATGTCCAGGGCTCGTCCCAGCGTGTCCGTCGTCATCCCCAACTACAACTACGAGAAGACCCTCCACGCCTGCCTGACCTCGGTCTTCGCCCAGACCCACGCCCCGCTCGACGTCATCGTCGTCGACGACGCGAGCACCGACAGGTCCCGGGACATCGCCCGGGAGTTCGACGTCGTCCTGATCGCCAACCCCCACAACAGCGGGGTGTCCGCCGCCCGGAACCTCGGGGCCGCCGCCGCCCGCGGCGAGGTCCTCTTCTTCCTCGACTCGGACACCGCCCTCCACCCCGAGGCCCTCGCCAACGCCGCCGACCTGCTCAGGGACGACCCCGGCCTCGGCTGCGTCCACGGCGTGCTGGACCCCGAGCCGCTCTTCGACGACGGGCCCGTGGAGCGCTACCACGCCCTGCACGCCCACTTCTGGCGCCGCCGCGCCGTCGGCGAGGTCCGCACCGCGTTCTTCGCCCTCGGCGCGATCCGCAAGGAGGTCTTCGAGGCGACCGGACCCTTCGACGAGAACCTCCGGGACTCGGAGGACGTCGAGTACAGCGGCCGGCTCGTCCGCACCCACCGGATCGTGATGACGGAGGCGATCCGCGGCCGGCACGACGACGTCGACCGGCTCGGGGCGATGCTCCGGGAGCAGTACCGGCGCTCGCAGCTGCTCATCGCGGCGCTCGGACAGCTGCGGGAGGGCGGCCTCACCGCCAACCGGCCGCTCGGCGTCCTCGCCGCCGCGCTCACCCTCCCCACCCTCCTGCTCGGCCTGCTCACGCCGTGGCTGCTGCTCGTCCCGGCCCTGTGCGCGCTGGTCTTCGCCTGCGCCGACCCGGGCCTGAGCAGGTTCGCCCTGCGGACCCGCGGACCCGGCTTCCTCCTCTACTTCACCGCCGTCCACTTCGTCCTGCACCAGGCGATCGTGCTCGGCGCGGCCCGGGGCACCGTCCGCTGGCTCACCGAGCCGGACTTCGGGCCCAGCGTGCGCCGCCGCGGCAAGGCCGTCCCGGCGGACCGCCCCGACGCCACCGCAGGCTCCCCCTCCCTCACCTCGACCTCCACCGGATGACCGCCGCCCCTTCCCGTACGCCCCTCCCCCCAGGAGTCCGTTCATGGCCACGCCCACGCTCACCGGCCGAGAGGCGCCGACGGCCCGCCCGCCGGCCTCCCGCCCTCCCAGTCGGCTCGCCGACCTCACCTCCCTCGTACGACCCCACCAGTGGACGAAGAACCTGGTCGTCGTCCCCCTCGGTCTGCTCGGCGCGCCCCACCTCGACGGTGCCGCGCTCGGCGGGGCCCTCGCCGCGATCGGGGTCTTCACCCTGGCCTCCGCGCTGATCTACCTGGTCAACGACCTCGGCGACCGGGACAGGGACCGCCGGCACCCGGAGAAGCGGCACCGGCCGATCGCCGCCGGCCGCATCGGCGTCGGGACCGCCGTCTCCTTCGCCGCCGCCCTCGCCGTCCTCCTCGCGGCGACGGTCGCTCTCACGGCGGTGACCGGGACGGCCTCGCTCGTCGACTGGTGGCCGGTCGCCGCGTACGTCGCACTGAACGCCGCGTACAGCAAGGGGCTCAAGCACGTCCCGCTGCTCGACGTCTTCATCGTCGCCCTCGGCTTCGTCCTGCGGCTCGCCCAGGGCTGCCTGGCCTCGGGCAACCCCGTGCCGAGCTGGCTCACCCTCTGCGTCTTCTCCCTCTGCCTGCTGCTGATCCTGGGCAAGCGGCGCCACGAGATGGCGGTCGGCGGGGTGCTGCACCGGCCCGCGCTGCGCGGCTACACCCTCGGCTTCCTCGACCAGCTGCTCGCCTTCACCGCGGTGCTCACGGCGGTCAGCTACGTCCTCCAGGTGCAGGGCAGCCCGGTCTTCGGCCCGCACGGACCGCTGGTCGCGGTGCTGACGGCCCCGTTCGCGCTCTTCGGACTCGCCCGCTACCTGCAGCTGCTCGTGGTCGACGCGGGCGGCGGCAATCCCTCGCGGGCGCTGTTCAGCGACCGGATGACCGTCTCCAACGCCCTGCTCTGGTCGGCGCTGCTCGCAGGCGCGTGGCCGCTGAGCCACCTCGGGTCATGACGGCGCCGACCACCGCCCCGACCGTCGCGCCGACCGTCGCACCGACAGGCACCGGGCCCGACCCGACGCCCGCCCCGACGCCCGGCCGGACAACCGACCCGCAGCCCGCCCCGACAACCGGCCAGGAGGCCGCCCCGCTCCCCGCCGCGGCCGAAGCTCCCCCGGCCCCGCGCGGCCGACTCCGCCGCGCCCTCCCCGTCCTCTTCCCGGTCGCCGTCGTCACCGGCATCGGCTTCGCCCTGTACGGCCGGGCCGGCGAGCTCGCCGCCCTCGTCCTGCGCCCCGACTCCGTCCCGTACCTCCTCGCCGCGCTGGTCGCCAACGGACTCGCCGTCCTGCTCTCCATGGCCACCTGGCGGACCCTCCTCACCGACCTGGGTCCCGGAGTGCCGGGCCGGACCGCGACCCGGATCTACTTCACCTCCTACCTCGGCAAGTACGTGCCCGGGGCCGTCTGGGGCGTCCTCGCCCAGCTGCGGATGGGCGGCGCGGCGGGTGTGTCCGCGCCGGTCGTGCTCGCCGTCTTCCTGCTGAACCTGATCGTGGCCGTCCTCACCGGCCTCGCCGTCGGCCCGATCGCCGCACCCTGGACGATCGGCGCGGAGGCCTGGTGGCTGGTCCTGCCGGGCGCGGTCACCGTCGCCTTCGCCGTAAGGCCAGGACTGCTGCACCACCTGGCGGCGTCCGCCGCCCGGCTCGCCCGCCGGCCGGCGCCCGCCACCCGGGCGAGCGACCGGGGCATGCGCCGGGCGCTCGCCTCGGCCACCGCGTCCTGGGCGGTCGGCGGGCTGCACCTGTGGGCCCTCGCCGTGATGCTCGGCGCCCCGCCGCTGACCGCGCTGCCGGTCTGCGTGGGCGGCTTCGCCCTGGCCACCGCCGCCGCCAGCCTCGTCGTCGTGCTGCCGGACGGCTGGGGTGCCCGCGAGGCCCTGCTGCTCCTGGCGCTGACCGCCGTACTGCCCTGGCAGGAGGCGACCGCCGTCGCCGTCGCCAGCCGGGTGGTCTGCACCCTCAGCGAGGTCCTCGTCGGCGGCGCCGCCCTCCTCCTGACCCTCCCCCGTCGTTCCGCTCCCCCCGCCCGCCCGATCCCCGCGAAGGACTGACCATGCCCCCGCTGTACTCCGTCGACGACTGCGAGTCGCTGACGACGAAGCAGGTCCACGGCCTGTACAAGGACCACGTCAACAAGAGCCAGGTCTCCCTGATGACCTCCTTCGGCTTCGGCCAGGAGCTCGTCGAGAGCGCCGAGGGCGTCTGGATCACCCAGCGCGACGGCCGCCGCGTGCTCGACTTCACCGGGGGCGTCGGCGTCCTCAACCACGGCCACAACCACCCCCGGATCCTCGCCGCCCGGCAGCGCTTCCAGGAGCGGAAGAGCATGGAGGTCCACAAGACCTACTTCTCGCCGTACGTCGCGGCCCTGGGCCACAACCTCGCGGAGCTGCTGCCCGGCGACCTGAACATGTCGTTCTTCCCGAACTCCGGTGCGGAGGCGGTCGAGGGCGCGGTCAAGCTGGCGTACAAGTACCACGGCGGCCGGCGCTCCCGGGTCCTGCGGGCCGACATCTCCTTCCACGGCAAGCTCCTCGGCTCGGGCAGCCTGACCGGCCAGAACCAGTCCGGGTTCCAGTTCCCCGGCATCCCCGGCGTGGGGATCTTCCGGTACGGGGACCTGGACTCGGTCCGTACGCTGGTCGCCGAACTCCGCACCGAAAAGGGCGAGTCGGACGTGTACGCGATCCTCATCGAGCCGCTGTCGGCGTCGACGATGAACGAGTGCTCGGAGGAGTTCCTGCGCGGGCTGCGGGAGTTGTGCACGGCCGAGAACATCGTGCTGCTCTTCGACGAGATCTACACCGGCTGGGGCAAGACGGGCACCCTCTTCCACTTCATGCGGTACGAGGGCCTGGTCCCCGACATCCTCACCACCTCCAAGTCCTTCGGCGGCGGCAAGTCCTCCATCTCCGCCTTCGTGGCCCGCGAGCCGGTCTTCCGCAAGGCCTACGACAACCTCACGGACGCCCTCCTCCAGTCGACGTCCACCACCTACTACGGCTTCGGCGAGGAGGCGGTCACCGCCATCGAGGCCGTCAACGTGGCCGTCGAGGACGACTATCCGGCCCGCGCCCGGGACATCGAGCGGATCCTCGCGCCCGGTCTGGCGCGGATCGCCAAGGAGTACCCGGACGTGGTGGCCGAGGTCCGCGGCCACGGCGCGCTCCACGGGGTCTTCCTGCACAAGGGCCCGAAGATCCTGGAGCTGGTGACGAAGCTGGTGCCCGGCGCGATGACGAAGGACCCGCGCTTCCGCACCAAGCTCATCACCTCGTCGGTGGTCAACGCCCTCTACCGGGACCACGGCATCTACACGTACTACACGCTCAACGGCGACAACCCGCTGATGGTGGCCCCCTCGCTGGTCGCCGAGCCGCACGAGGTCGAGTTCTTCCTGGACTGCCTCGACAAGACCCTCGCCCAGGGTCTGCCCCGTCTGCTCACCCGTTTCGTCAAGGAGAAGGTGTCGTCGCTGTGGTAGAGCGCATTGTGGTGACCGGCGGTGCCGGCATGCTCGGTTCGACCCTGATCGACCGGCTGCTCGGCGACGGCCGCCAGGTGCACTGCGTGGACCTGCGGGCCCCGCGCACGGAGCACGAGAACCTGACGCACACCGTCTCGGACGTCCGGGACGCGGTGACGATGAAGCGGGTCACGGCGGACGCGGACGTGGTGGTGCACTGCGCCGCCGCCCTGCCCAGCTACCCGGCCGACATGATCCGCTCGGTGATCGTCGGCGGCACAGAGGCGGTCCTGACGGCAGCCGAGGCGAACGCCGTGCCCCGGGTCGTGCACATCTCCTCGACCGCCGTGTACGGCCTGCCGAAGGTGGTGCCCACGCCGGAGGAGTACCCGCGCGAGCCCGTCGACACGTACAGCGCGGCCAAGGCCGAGGCCGAGGAGGTCGCCGAGCGGTTCCGCGGCCGGGAGATGTGCGTACCGATCCTGCGGCCCAAGACCTTCCTCGGGCCGGGCCGGATGGGCCTGTTCGCGATGCTCTTCGAGTGGGCCGAGGAGGGCCGGAACTTCCCCGTCCTGGGCCGGGGCGACGTCCGCATCCAGATGTTCGACGTGGACGACCTCGTCGACGCGGTCGTCACCGCGATGGACGCGCCGGCCGCGAAGGCCGACGACACCTTCAACCTGGGCGCCACCTCGTTCGGCACGATCCGCGAGGACTTCCAGGCCGTCCTGGACGCCGCGGGGCACGGCAAGCGGGTGCGGTCCATGCCCGCGAAGCCGGCGCTCGCCGCGCTCAGCCTGCTCCAGCGCTCCGGTCTCTCCCCCGTCTACGGACGCCTGCTGCACAAGCTCCTCGACGACAGCTTCGTCTCCACCGACAAGGCCCGGGACGTCCTCGGCTTCCGTCCGAAGCACTCCAACCAGGACGCGATCCTCCGCACCTTCGCCTGGTGGCGCGAGCAGCGGCTCGCCACCGCCGCGCTCCCCGCCGGCGCCCGCCCCGCGAAGAAGGGCGAGGGCGTCACCAGTGTCGAACCGTGGCGGCAGGGGGCCCTCTCCCTCGCCAAGGTCCTTTTCTAGGAGAACCCGATCATGTCCGTTCCGCTGGTCTCCGTCATCGTCCCCAACTACAACTACGGCCGCTCGATCGGCCTGTGCGTCGAGGCCGCCCTCGCCCAGACGTACCCGAACGTCGAGGTCCTCGTCGTCGACGACTGCTCCACCGACGACTCCGCGGCGATCGCCGCCGCGGCCGGCGCCCGCGTGGTCTCCACCGGTGTGAACAGCGGAGTCGCGGTCGCCCGCAACCTCGGCGCCGAACTGTCCTCGGGCGAGATCCTGGTCTTCCTCGACTCCGACGTCGCCATGCACCCCGACGCCGTCGCCAGGTCCGTCGAACTCCTCGGCTCCGGACAGGGGTACGGGGCGATCTGCGGCACCTACGAGCCCGAGCCGCTCATCCGCGACAGCCTGATCGAGGAGTACCGCTCGCTCCAGCAGTACCACCTGCTCCTGAAGTCCGAGGGCGTCATCGACACCGTCCACACCGCGATCCTGGCGATCCCCCGGCGGGTCTTCGACGAGGTGGGACCGTTCAACCCGATCCTGCGGCACACCGAGGACCAGGATTACGGACGCCGCATCTCGGAGCGGTACACGGTGCTCAGCTCCCTGGAGGTGCGCGGCCGGCACGACCACGACGACACCGTGCGGATCGTCCTCGACAAGGTCTTCGCGCGGGCCCGGCTCGCCGTCCCGCTCATCCTCGGCAGACGGCACCTCCAGGGCGGCTTCGTCACCGGCCCGCGGGCCGGGGCCAGCCTCGCCGCGCCCCTGACGGTGGCCGCGCTCGCCGCGCCGGCGCTGTGGGGAGCGGTGTGGGCGCTGCTGCCGCTCGCCCTGTTCGCCCTCGGTGTGTGGGGCGATCTGGACATGTACCGGGAGGTGCGGCGGCACCGGGGGCGGCTGTTCCTCGGGTACTTCGTGGCCGTCAACTTCCTCGTGAACCTGACGGTGTTCGCGGCGATCGGGGTCGCGGGCGTGCAGTGGCTGTGCTCGAAGCGGTTCCGGCACCTGTACGACCCGCAGCCCCTGCCGGACCGCCCGGCGGCGGCCGCCGGGGTGGCCGCGGGGGCTGCGGGGGCCGCGGGGGCCTCCCATGGCTGACACGCTCACGCCGACCGGGGCCCCGGCACAGGCCCCGGCCGGCCCCGGACGGGTCGCCCCGGCCCGGCGGCGCCTGAACCGGCTCGTCCTCGGCGCGGCCCTCGCCTGGCTCGTCCTGCTCCTCGTCGAGTGGGCGGCGGACGGCCGGATCTGGCTCGGGCACCTGGTGGGCATCGTCCCGCCGGCCGTGTTCGCCGTGGTCCCGCTGCTGCTCGCCGCGCTCGCCCCGCTCGCCCGGGGCGCCGCCCGGTGGCGGAGCCTCGCGGCCGCCGCGCTCGCCCTGGTCGTGGGCTTCGGGCAGTCGGGCTTCGACCCGGCGGCGCTGTGGCGGTCGGAGCCGAGGCCCGGCCCGGACTCCGTACGGGTCTTCGCCTGGAACACCAACTCGTGGAACCAGCTCCTCGGCACCCAGGACCACTTCTACGCGTTCCTGAAGGCGAAGGACGCGGACGTCTACCTGCTGCACGAGTACCAGCACGTGACCGCCGACCGCAAGGGCAGGCTGCCGATCGACGACCTGGCGCGGCTGCACCGGGAGTTCCCCGGCTACGAGGTCGCGGTCCGGGGCGAGCTGGTGACGCTCTCCCGCTTCCCGATCCTGCGGCAGCCGGCCGTGGGCCCGGCCGCCGACCTGCCGCCGGGCGCGGACTGGCGGGCGGAGTACCGGGAGAACAAGGTGCTGCGGACGGACGTGCGGGTCGGGGGCCGGACGGTGTCGTTCTACAACGTGCACATGCCGGTGTGGAACAGCATGCCGGACGGGCTGCTCTCCGCCGCGTTCTACCGCCACATGCGGGAGCGGTTCGCCCCGCGCCGGGCGCAGTACGCGGGCCTGGAGGCCGACCTCGCGGCCAACCGCAACCCGGTCGTGGTGGCCGGCGACTTCAACGCGACGGCGGCGATGTCGGACCTCGACCCGCTGCGGGAGCGCCTCGACGACGCGGCGGACGTGAGCACGGACCCGTACCCCACGAGCTGGGAGGAGGGCGGCTGGAAGCCCTTCTGGCGGACCGACTGGGCGTTCACGGGCAACGGGGCGAAGGCCGAGCGCTACGAGTTCAACGAGCCCGAGAAGCTCTCCGACCACGCGGTACAGGACCTGTGGGTGTCCCTGCCGGGGAACGGGTGACCGACGTGCTGCTGTCCTGCGCCCTGGTCTGGGCGGTGTTCCTCGCCCTGCACCTCGCGCTGAACGGGCGCTGGTGGCCCTGGCTCGCGGTCTCCCTGCTGCCGCCGCTCGCCTTCGCCGCCGTCCCGCTCGCCCTGCTCGCGGCCGCCGCGGTCTCCGGCGGGTGGACGGCAGGGGCCGTCGCCGCGGGCTCCCTGCTCGCGGGCTGGACGCAGAACGGCGTCAACCTGCGGGCGCTCGGCCGCCGTTCGGAGGCGGGGGCGGGGCTGCGCATGGTCTCCTGGAACACTCAGCACTGGAACCAGGGCGGCGACCCCGAGCGCTTCTACGCCTTCCTGCGCTCCCTCTCGGCGGACGTCTACGTCCTCCAGGAGTACCTGAACGGCTTCGAGGGCGGCGAGGTCTGGGACATCGACGACGAGGAGCGGATCCGGGCCGCGTTCCCCGGGCACCACCTGGCCGTCGGCAACAACTCCGTGACGCTGTCGCGGTTCCCGCCCGCCGGGGAGCCCGTCCCGGTCGGCGCCTGCTCGCTCCGGGTGGACCTGCGCGTCGGAGAGGGCATCCTGTCGACGTACAACGTGCACATCCCGGTCCAGCTCACGGTGATGAACCCGCTGCGGCCCGCCTTCCTCCGGGACATGCGGCGCCGGGCCGCCGCCCGCGACCGGGAGTACGCGGCGCTCGTCGCCGACCTGCGGGGCAACCCGCACCCGGTCCTGGTGACCGGGGACTTCAACACGAGTGCCGCCATCGGCGACATCCGCCGGATGCCGCGCTCGCTGCGCGACGCGATCGGCGCCTGCCGCTCGGTCCTCCCGGCCAGCTGGAACGCCCGCGCGCGGCTGCGGCTGTGGCGGATCGACTGGGCGTTCACCGGCGGCGGCGCGCGGGTCGGCTCGTACCGCTTCCGTGCCGCGGAGGACCTCTCGGACCACCTGGTCCAGGAACTGACCGTCACCACCCCCCACCGATGAGAGAGAGGGAAGAACCGATGGAGTACACCCACCTGGGCGGCCCTGAGGGCCCCCGTGTGAGCACCCTGTGCCTGGGCACCCTGCCGTTCGGCACCCGGATCGACGAGGCCGCCGCCTTCGCCGTCCTCGACCGCTTCCACGAGGCCGGCGGCACCTTCATCGACACCGCCAACACCTACGCCTTCTGGGAGCCGGGCGCGACCGGCGCCGAGAGCGAGCTGCTGATCGGCCGCTGGCTGCGCAGCCGGGGCGTCCGGGACGAGATGGTGCTCGCCACCAAGGTCGGCGCGCTGCCCGACCCGCCCGGTTCGGCCTGGCCCGAGTGCGCGGAGGGGCTCTCGGCCCCGGTGCTGCGCCGGCAGGTGGAGGAGAGCCTGCGGAACCTGGGCACGGACCGGATCGATCTCTACTACGCGCACATCGACGACCGGCGGACGCCGGTCGCCGAGACCATGGGCGCCTTCGGCGAGCTGGAGGACACCGGGAAGATCGGCCGGGCCGGCTGCTCCAACTTCGCGGCCTGGCGGATCGAGGAGTCGCGGGCCGCGGCGGTCGCCGCCGGGGTGCCGGACTACGCGGCCGTGCAGCAGCGGTACACCTATCTGCGGCCGCGCCCCGGTGCGGAGTTCGGGGTGAACCCGCACGCGTCGGAGGAGCTGCTCGACTATCTGGGGACCCGTCCGGAGCTGACGTTCACGGCGTACACGACCCAGCTGACGGGGGCGTACACCGACGCGGGCAAGGAGGTGCCGGAGCAGTACCGGCACGAGGGTTCGGAGCGGCGCCTCAAGGTGCTCGCGGAGGTCGCCGCGGAGCTGGGCGTGACCGCCAACCAGGTCGTCCTCGCCTGGGCGTTGGGCGGTGAGCTGCCCGTACTCCCGGTGATCGGGGCGAGTTCGACGGCGCAGCTCGACGAGACGCTGGGCGCGCTGGGGCTGCGCCTGGACGACGAGCTGAGGAAGCGGCTCGACGATGTCGACTGAACCGAGCCTGCGCATACGGGACTTCGCGCTCCGCCACCGGGTGACCGTCGGCGTGGTGTGGCTGCTCGTACTGCTGCTCGGCGGCGCGGCGGCGGTGGCCGGCCTGGGCCGCCTGGACCAGTCGTTCACCGCCTCCGGCGGGCCGGGGCACCGCGCGAACCAGGCGATCCAGGAGCGGTACGGAAACGGGGCGGCCGTCGCCCCGCTGGTCGCCGTCGCGAGCTGGCCGGCGGCCACGGACGTACGGACCGCGGAGACGGCCGGGCGTTTCGCGGACGCCGTCCGGCGGGCGGCGGGCCCCGGCGCGCGGACGGTCTCGTTCGCGGGCACGGGCGACGAGGGGTTCCTCGGCGCGGACGGCCGCACGGTGTACGCGCTGGTCTACCCGGGGGCGGGGAAGCCGGACCTCGCGGGGCTCGCGGCCGTCGAGGCCGCGGCGGGCACCCTGCGCGCGGGGCTGCGGTCGGCGCTGCCGGCGGTCCGGGTCGAGGTGACGGGCGTGCTCCCGCTCCAGCACGACAGTGCGGTGGCGGGGCCGGGCCCGGCGGTCCTCGCCGTGAAGGCGGGGTGCGCGCTCGGGCTGCTCGTGCTGCTGGTCCTGGCGTTCCGCTCGCCGCTCGGGGCGTCGGCACCGCTGCTGCTCGCCGGGGTGACCTCGGTGGGGGCGCTGGTCCTGGTGGAGGCGGTGGCCCGGTTCACCGAGATCAGCTTCATCGTGGTCTACCTGGTGCCGGTCACGGCCCTGGTGCTCGCGGTGCACCGCTGGGCGCAGCCGCCGGGGACCGCCGGGCGGTCCGCGGTGGCGGCCGGTGCGGCGGGGGCGGCGGCCTGCGCGGTCCTCGCGGTCTTCCCGGCGGCGTTCCTCCGCTCGGTCGGGGTCGCGGGTCTCGCGGTGTGGGTCGTGGGCACGGCGGCGAGCCTCACCCTGGCGCCGGTGCTCGGCTCGCTGGCGACACGGACGACACGGACGCCACAGACGACGCGGCCATCACGGCCTTCGCCGACCGCACCGACCGCGGTTACGGCACGGACGGCGAGTACAGCGGGTGCGGCACGGACGGCGAGTACAGCGAGTGCGGCACGGACGGCGAGTACAGCGAGTGCGGCACACGGGCGCGGCGGACGGCGCCCCCGCGCGCTCCCGGCGGCGATCGGCCTCGCCCTCCTCGTGCTGCTCGCCGGCGCGGCCACGCAGCTCCGGGTGGGCAACCCGGAGGCGCACGCCCTGGTGGCGGGCGGCCCGGCCCGCGACGGCCTCGACCGGCTCACGGCGGCCGGGGTGCCGTCGGGCGTCCTGAACCCGCTGGAGGTCCTGGTCCCCGCGGGCACGGACGCGGCGGCCGTGGCCGCGCGGGCGGCCCGCGTCCCGGGGGTGCTGCTCGCGGCGGCGCCGACGGCGGCCGAGTGGCGCCGCGACGGTTCGGCGGTGGTCGTGGTCGTACCGGAGGAGGAGCCGATGACGGCGGCGGGCGCGGCGACGGTGACGGCGCTGCGGTCGGCGCTGTCGGGCGGGGCGGCCGCCCTCCCGGTGGGCGGCTCGGGCGTGGTCGACCGCGATCTCGTCGACGGCGTCTACCGGCTGCTCCCCTTCGCGGTCCCGGCGGCCGCCCTCGCCGCCTTCCTCGCTCTCGCCGCCCTCACCACGGCGGGCGCCGCGGTCCGCGCCGTGTCCGGCGCGCTCCTCACCGCCGTCGCCTCGGCGGGTGCGCTCACCGTGCTCTGGCAGTGGGGCCCGCCCGACACCGGGGCGGTCACCGGCTGGGTCCCGCTGGTCGTCGGCGCCTTCGCCTTCTGCGTGTCCCTCGACCGCTCGGTCGCGTCGGCGGCGGGCGGCCCCTGGTGGGCGGGGCCCGTGGCGGCCGGGGCGGGCGCGCTCGCGGTGCTCGCGGTCGGGATCGGACCGCAGGTCGAACTGGCCCTGCTCGTGTCGGGGTTCGCGATGGCGGCGCTGTTCGACGCACTGGCCGGCGGGCACCGCACCCCGCCCGGGTCACCCGCCCGTCCCACATACCGGAGTTCACTCCAATTGGTCTAGACCTAGAGGGCTCCTCCCACTTAGCATCGACGACCGCGATCACGATTGCGGGGCGGTCGCGGTACGGAACGTGACGAGGGGGAGACAGGGGATGCTGGAGGCGCTCGGCATAAAAGAGTCGACGGAGGCCGTCTACCGATTGCTCCTGGAGCGGCCCGAGTTCGACGTGACGGAGATGGCGGCCCATCTGGGCCGCCCCGAGTCCGAGGTCCGCGAGGCGCTCGCCTGCCTCGCGGACCTCAAGCTCGTGCTGATGGACGACTCCTCGGGCGAGGTCGAACCCTTCCACCCGGACGTCGGCTTCTCCTTCCTGCTCTCCCGCGCCGAGGCCGAGCTGAGCAAGCGGAAACGCCAGGTCGAGCGGGCGGGACGGGCCGTGGCCGGCATCCTCGCCTCGTACGCGGACCACACCGAACCGGGCGTCCGGCACGACCTGGTGGACCGCATCACCGGCCTCGACAACGTCCGGGAGCGCCTGGAGGACCTCGCCGCGAACGCCCGCACCGAGTGCCTCTCGCTGCTCCCGGGCGGCGCGCAGCTCCCCGACACCATGGACGCCAGCCAGCCGCTCGACCAACTCGCCCTGGAACGCGGCGTGAAGATCCGCTCGATCTACCAGGAGAGCTTCCGCAACGACCCGCCGACCGTCGAATACGTGCGCTGGTACTGCGATCTCGGCGGCGAGGCGCGGACCGTGCCCGTGGTGCCGATGCTCATGGTCGTCGTCGACCGGGAGGCCGCGCTCGTCCCCGTCGACCCGGAGGACGGCCGCGCGGGCGCCCTGGAGGTCCGCAGCCCCGGCCTGGTCCACGCGCTCGTGGTGCTCTTCGACCGGCTGTGGGACGCGGGCACCCCGTTCGGCGAGAGCCCCCGCCGCGACGAGCACGACCTCTCCCCGCAGGAACGGGAGTTGCTCATGCTGCTCGGCATCGGCTGCACGGACGACATCGCCGCCCGACGGCTCGGGATCTCGCTGCGGACCGTACGCCGGATGAGTTCGGAGCTGATGAACCGGCTCGGCGCGCGCAGCCGGTTCGAGGCGGGAGTGCGGGCCGCGAAGGAGGGCTGGCTCTGAGCGCCGCGCCGGGGGACCGCTCCCACGACCGCAGCTGACGTAGTCCCATCCGTTATGCGGACAGGGGTTCCATGGAGCAGAACAGTCCCCTAGATTTCCCCACCATTACCGAGGTGATCAGTGAGGGGACCGGAATCGCCATGCCAGAAGCGACACAAGGGAAACAACCCACCATCACGCCGCTGAGAGTGGTGATCGCGCTCTGTCTGTTCGCGCCGTTCGTGGCGATGCTCTGGGTGAGCTCGTACGCGAAGGTCGAACCGCTCCTCGCGGGCATCCCGTTCTTCTACTGGTACCAGATGCTCTGGGTGCTGATCTCCACCGCGCTCACCATGGTCGCGTACAAGCTGTGGCAGCTGGACCAGCGCGCCCGCAAGGGGGGTGACGAGCGATGAAGGACGGCGTGAACGGCGTCGCACTCGCCGTCTTCATCTTCTTCTTCCTGGCCGTCACGGTCATGGGCTTCCTCGCCTCGCGCTGGCGCAAGGCGGAGAACGAGAACAGCCTCGACGAATGGGGCCTGGGCGGCCGCTCGTTCGGCACCTGGGTGACCTGGTTCCTGCTCGGCGGCGACCTCTACACCGCGTACACCTTCGTCGCCGTCCCGGCGGCCATCTACGCGGCCGGCGCGGCCGGCTTCTTCGCCGTGCCGTACACGATCCTGGTCTACCCGCTGATCTTCACCTTCCTGCCGCGCCTCTGGTCGGTCTCGCACAAGCACGGATACGTCACCACCTCGGACTTCGTGCGCGGCCGCTGGGACTCCAAGGGCCTCTCCCTCGCGGTGGCGGTCACCGGCATCCTCGCCACCATGCCGTACATCGCGCTCCAGCTCGTCGGCATCCAGGCCGTCCTGGACGTGATGGGCGTCGGCGGCGGCGAGACCACCCACTGGTTCATCAAGGACCTGCCGCTGCTCATCGCCTTCGGCGTCCTCGCGGCGTACACGTACTCCTCGGGCCTGCGCGCCCCCGCGCTCATCGCCTTCGTCAAGGACACCCTGATCTACATCGTCATCGCGGTGGCGATCATCTACATCCCGATCAAGCTGGGCGGCTTCGACGAGATCTTCGCCAAGGCGGGCGAGGCGTACGCGCAGACCAACCCGGCGACCGGCAAGCCGCGCGGCTCGCTCGTCCCCGGCGACGCGGGCCAGTGGACGTATGCGACGCTGGCGCTCGGCTCGGCCCTCGCGCTCTTCATGTACCCGCACTCCATCACGGCGACGCTGTCGTCCCGGAGCCGCGAGGTCATCCGCCGCAACACCACGATCCTGCCGCTGTACTCGCTGATGCTGGGCCTGCTCGCGCTGCTCGGCTTCATGGCGATCGCCGCCGGCATCCAGGTGAAGAACGGCCAGCTCGCCATCCCGCAGCTGTTCGAGACGATGTTCCCCGACTGGTTCGCGGGCGTCGCGTTCGCCGCCATCGGCATCGGCGCGCTGGTGCCCGCCGCGATCATGTCGATCGCCGCGGCCAACCTCTTCACCCGCAACATCTACAAGGACTTCATCAAACCGGACGCCACCCCGGCCCAGGAGACCAAGGTCTCCAAGCTGGTCTCGCTGCTCGTGAAGGTCGGCGCGCTCGCCTTCGTCCTCACCATGGACAAGACGGTCGCGATCAACTTCCAGCTGCTCGGCGGCATCTGGATCCTGCAGACCTTCCCGGCCCTCGTCGGCGGCCTCTTCACCCGCTGGTTCCACCGCTGGGCGCTGCTCGCCGGCTGGGCCGTCGGCATGGTCTACGGCACGGTCGCCGCGTACGGGGTGGCCAGCCCGACCCAGAAGCACTTCGGCGGCTCCTCCGCCGAGATCCCCGGCATCGGCGAGATCGGCTACATCGGCCTCACCGCCTTCCTCCTCAACGTCCTCGTCACGGTCGTCCTGACCTTCGTCCTCAAGGCCGTCAAGGCCCCCGAGGGCGTCGACGCGACCTCCCCCGAGGACTACACGGCGGACGCCGGCGACCGCGGGGTCGACACGAAGCTCCCGAAGCTGGGCGCCGAGACCCACTGACCACCCGGCCGGACCCCGGCCGTCGCGGCACATGCGGGCCGCCCCGCCTCCCCGGAGGCGGGGCGGCCCGTCCCGTGGACCGCCCTGACGCCGGACGGCCCGCCGGAGGCACACTGCCCTCATGGACTTCACGATCAGGGCGGTACGGCCCGAGGACCACGAGGCGCTCGGTGAACTCACCGCGGGGACCTATCTGAACGACGGACTGCTGAAGTACGGGGCGGAGGACTCGTATCTGCACGTGCTCCGGGACACCGCCCGGCGGGCGCGCGAGAGCGAGGTCCTCGTCGCCGAGGACGCCGACGGACTGCTGCTCGGCGGGGTGACCTTCGCCACCGGCTCCACTCCCTGGGCGGACATCGCGATCGAGGGCGAGGCCGAGTTCCGGATGCTCGTGGTCGCCCGGGAGGCTCGCGGCCGGGGCGTCGGAGAGGCCCTCGTACGGGCCTGCATCGAGCGCGCGCGGGCCCTCCCCGGCTGCCGCCGCATCGTGCTCTCCACGGACGCCACGATGGTCTCCGCACACCGGATCTACGAGCGTCTGGGCTTCCTCCGCACCCCGGACCGGGACTGGGAGCCGATCCCCGATCACTCTCTGCGCACCTACGCCCTGGAGTTCTGACTCCACCGCGCGACACAACATGTGGGGGGTTCCGCAAGCGGAGCCCCCCACATGTATGCTCGTGCTCGCTGTCGACGCAGGGGAATCCGGCGCGAATCCGGAACTGTCCCGCAACGGTGTGCTTCGTACGGATACGACGTGTTCGGACGAGGTGAGTCCGAGGACCTGCCGCCAGCGCACCCGGTCCATCCGTTCCGGGTGCCGATGACTTCCGGGCCTCGCGGAGTGGGCCGGTGGACACAGCGCGTCCGGCGTCCGGACCTTCGTGTGCCCTCCTCCCCCGCCCGCGGCCCCGAGCCGAGCGAGGGAGAGCCCCCACGTGACCATCGCGCCCGCCGATCCGGCTTCCGCCGAGGCTTCCGCGGTCGAGAGCGACGGCCCCGGGACCGTGCTGCTGCGGACCCTGACCGACCTCACCGCCGATCTCCCCGACACCGACCCCGGCAAGGTCGCCGCCGCCGCCCTCCGCGGCCGCAGCGCCGCCGCGGACGACGCGGAACTGCGCGAGCTGGCCACCGAGTCGGCCGCCGGCCTGATCGCCGAGGACCCGGCGTACTCCCGGCTCGCCGCCCGGCTCCTGACGATCACGATCGCCGACGAGGCCGCCGGCCAGGGCTCGTACTCCTTCTCGGCCTCCGTCGCCGTCGGCCACCGCGAGGGCCTGATCGCCGACCGCACCGCGGAGTTCGTGGCGCAGCACGCGGACCGGCTCGACGCGACGATCGACGCGGCCGGGGA
This sequence comes from Streptomyces sp. CB02009, assembly GCF_001905825.1. GTDB lineage: Bacteria > Actinomycetota > Actinomycetes > Streptomycetales > Streptomycetaceae > Streptomyces. Next base: position 126,266 of record NZ_LIVV01000006.1, on the reverse strand, counting down.
CGACCGCTTCGGCTACTTCGGCCTGCGCACCCTCTACTCGCGCTACCTGCTGCGCCACCCGATCACCCGCAAGGTGATCGAGACCCCGCAGCACTTCATGCTCCGCGTGGCCTGCGGCCTCGCCGAGGACGACAGCGTCCGCGCGCTCGACGAGGTCGCCGCCCTCTACCGCCTGATGAGCCGGCTCGACTACCTGCCGTCCTCCCCCACGCTCTTCAACTCCGGCACCCGCCACCCGCAGATGTCCTCCTGCTACCTCCTGGACTCCCCGCAGGACGAGCTCGACTCCATCTACGACCGCTACCACCAGGTCGCGCGCCTCTCGAAGCACGCGGGCGGCATCGGCCTCTCCTACTCCCGCATCCGCGCCCGCGGTTCGCTGATCCGCGGCACCAACGGGCACTCCAACGGCATCGTGCCGTTCCTGAAGACCCTCGACGCCTCCGTCGCCGCGGTGAACCAGGGCGGCCGCCGCAAGGGTGCCGCCGCCGTCTACCTGGAGACCTGGCACGCGGACATCGAGGAGTTCCTGGAGCTCCGCGACAACACGGGCGAGGACCAGCGCCGTACGCACAACCTGAACCTGGCGCACTGGATCCCGGACGAGTTCATGCGCCGGGTCAACGCCGACGCCGACTGGTCGCTGTTCTCCCCGGCGGACGTGCCCGAGCTGGTCGACCTGTGGGGCGAGGAGTTCGACGCCGCCTACCGCAAGGCCGAGGCGGCGGGCCTGGCCCGCAAGACGATGCCGGCCCGCGACCTGTACGGCCGGATGATGCGGACCCTGGCCCAGACCGGCAACGGCTGGATGACCTTCAAGGACGCTTCGAACCGGACCGCCAACCAGACCGCCGAGCCGGGCACCGTCGTCCACTCCTCGAACCTCTGCACCGAGATCATCGAGGTCACGAACGACGGCGAGACGGCCGTCTGCAACCTCGGCTCGGTCAACCTGGGGTCCTTCGTGACCGGCGGGGACATCGACTGGGAGCGCCTCGACGCCACCGTCCGCACGGCCGTCACCTTCCTCGACCGGGTCGTCGACATCAACTTCTACCCGACCGAGCAGGCGGGCCGCTCCAACGCCCGCTGGCGTCCGGTCGGCCTGGGCGCCATGGGCCTCCAGGACGTCTTCTTCCAGCTGAAGCTGCCGTTCGACTCCGCCGAGGCGCGCGCGCTGTCCACCCGTATCGCCGAGCGCATCATGCTCGCCGCCTACGAGGCCTCCGCCGACCTCGCCGAGCGCAACGGCCCCGTCCCCGCCTGGGAGCAGACCCGCACCGCCCGCGGCGTGCTGCACCCCGACCACTACGACGTGGAGCTCAACTGGCCGGAGCGCTGGGCCGCGCTGCGCGAGCGGATCGCCGTCACCGGCATGCGCAACAGCCTCCTCCTCGCCATCGCGCCGACCGCGACGATCGCCTCGATCGCCGGTGTGTACGAGTGCATCGAGCCGCAGGTCTCCAACCTGTTCAAGCGCGAGACGCTCTCGGGCGAGTTCCTCCAGGTCAACTCGTACCTGGTCGACGAGCTGAAGAAGCTCGGCGTGTGGGACGCGCAGACCCGTGAGGCGCTGCGCGAGTCCAACGGCTCGGTGGCCGGCTTCACCTGGGTCCCGGCCGAGGTGCGCGAGCTGTACCGCACGGCGTGGGAGATCCCGCAGCGCGGTCTGATCGACATGGCCGCCGCCCGGACGCCGTTCCTGGACCAGTCGCAGTCGCTGAACCTGTTCCTGGAGACGCCGACCATCGGCAAGCTGTCGTCGATGTACGCGTACGCCTGGAAGCAGGGTCTGAAGACGACGTACTACCTGCGCTCCCGTCCGGCGACCCGGATCGCGCGCGCCGCCCAGGCCGCGACGCCCGCCGCCGCCACCATCCCCGTCCAGCAGGCGACCTCCGACGCGGACGCCCTCGCCTGCTCCCTTGAGAACCCCGAGTCCTGCGAGGCCTGCCAGTAATGAGCACCAACGAGAAGAAGAACCTCCTCGACCCGGGCTTCGAGCTGACCCTCCGTCCGATGCGCTACCCGGACTTCTACGAGCGCTACCGGGACGCGATCAAGAACACCTGGACCGTCGAGGAGGTCGACCTCCACTCGGACGTCGCCGACCTCGCCAAGCTGACGCCGGCCGAGCAGCACATGATCGGCCGCCTGGTCGCGTTCTTCGCGACGGGCGACTCGATCGTCTCGAACAACCTGGTGCTGACGCTCTACAAGCACATCAACTCCCCGGAGGCGCGCCTGTACCTGTCGCGCCAGCTGTTCGAGGAGGCCGTGCACGTCCAGTTCTATCTGACGCTGCTCGACACCTACCTGCCCGACCCGGACGACCGCGCCGCCGCGTTCGACGCGGTCGAGGAGATCCCCTCCATCCGCGAGAAGGCCCAGTTCTGCTTCAAGTGGATGGACTCGGTCGAGAAGATCGACCGCCTGGAGACGGCCGCCGACCGCCGCCGCTTCCTGCTGAACCTGATCTGCTTCGCCGCGTGCATCGAGGGCCTGTTCTTCTACGGCGCCTTCGCGTACGTGTACTGGTTCCGCTCCCGCGGCCTGCTCCACGGCCTCGCGACGGGCACCAACTGGGTCTTCCGTGACGAGACGATGCACATGAACTTCGCCTTCGAGGTCGTGGACACCGTCCGCAAGGAGGAGCCGGAGCTCTTCGACGACGCCCTCCAGCAGCAGGTCACGGACATGCTGAAGGAGGCCGTCGAGGCGGAGCTGCAGTTCGGCCGCGACCTGTGCGGCGACGGCCTGCCGGGCATGAACACCGAGTCGATGCGCGAGTACCTCCAGTGCGTCGCCGACCAGCGCCTCCAGCGCCTCGGCTTCGCCCCGGTGTACGGCTCCGAGAACCCGTTCTCCTTCATGGAGCTCCAGGGCGTGCAGGAGCTCACCAACTTCTTCGAGCGCCGTCCGTCCGCCTACCAGGTGGCGGTCGAGGGCTCGGTGGACCTGGACGAGGACTTCTAGGACCCCGCCGTACGAGAGGGGCCCCGCACTCGGTCGAGTGCGGGGCCCCTCTCGTACGCGTACCGGCGGTCAGGCGTTCGGTACCGTCTCGTAGCGCGGGGTGCCCTCTTCCATCTGGCGGAGGGCGTCCTTGCGGTCGCGCTTGGAGAGGCGGTCGATGTACAGGTAGCCGTACAGGTGGTCCGTCTCGTGCTGGAGGCAGCGGGCGAAGTAGCCGGTGCCGCGCACCTTGATCGGGTTGCCCTGGGCGTCCTGGCCGTGGACCTCCGCGTAGTCGGGGCGGGCCAGCTCGGCGTAGGCGGTCGGCACGGAGAGGCAGCCCTCGTTGGACTCGTCGAGGACGCGCGCCTCGGCCGGGAGCTCCTGGAGGACCGGGTTGATCACGACGCCGGTGTGCCGGACGCCGTCGTCGTCGGGGCAGTCGTAGACGAAGACCTTGAGGTCCACACCGATCTGGTTCGCGGCGAGGCCGACGCCCTCGGCGGCCTTCTGGCTCGCGAACATGTCGTCGATGAGCGCCGCGAGCGAGTCGTCGAACTCGGTGACGTCCTTGCACTCCTTGTGGAGCACCGGGTTGCCGACCACCGTGATCGGGCGGGCCGTGCCGCGCTCACGGTGGGCGAGCTCGCGTGCCTCGCAGTCCTCCGTGTCCACGACGAACCCGTCGTTGATCGTCTGCTCGTCCGTCTCCTGCTGCGCCATGTCCGGCCGCGCCTTCCTGAAAACCCGATTCCGTCGAGAGACAGCCTACGGGCCCGGCAGGGAACGCTCAGCAGACCTCTTCGAGATCCCGCCACTCACGGCTGTCGGGGCTGTCCGCCACCCAGCCGTCGAGGAGCCCGCGCACCAGGCCCGCCGGGGCCGCTATGCCGCACTCGCGCTCGGGGACCCACAGCTCGCCCGGCGAGCGGTGCCCGAGCGGCCCGGGGTGGCCCGGTTCGCTGTGGTCGTGCGGGTCGGAGTGCTCGCCCTCGCCCTCGGCGCTCGGCATGGTCGACTCGGAGCAGGCGCGGCAGAGCAGCCGCACGGAGGACGACCAGTCCTCGGCGGCGAATCCCGCTTCCGCGGCGAGCTGCTCCAGGGCGTCCCGGTCGGCCTCGGTGGCGGCCTCCAGGAGGACCACCCAGGTGGGGACGGGTGAGGGGGCCCACAGCTCGATCTCGTCGAAGACCGGGTAGGAGGGGCCGGCGGTGGTGGTGCGCTCGCCGTTCGGCACGCCGTCGTGGAGGACGACCTCGCCCCAGCGGCGCCCGGAGGACGGCAGCGGGATGGAGAGGACCTCGATGCGGGCCGGGTCGAGCCGGCGGCCCCACACGACCTCGGCCTCGCCCTCGGGCGACAGCCGGACGGCGGCGCTGCCCAGCTCCATCCCGGCGGGCTCACCGGTGCCGGCGGCGGCGCCGGGGACCTTCAGTCCGTAGGCCTGCCAGGCGCGGCGGGCCAGCGGCCAGTCCTGGAGCGCGGTGGCCGCGATGCCCACGTTCCACCAGTCGGGGGCTCCGCTCTCCTTGTCGAGCAGCGCGACGGCGCGGAGCCCGGCGGCACGCGCCTGCTCCCAGTCGTGCCGGAACTTGTGCAGCAGCGCCAGGTTGAACCAGGACTCCGAGAGCCAGGGCTCCAGGTCCGCCGCACGCGTCAGGAGTGCCCCCGCGTCCTCGTACCGGCCGTCGCCGATCAGCGTGAACGCGCGGTCGGTGGCCTGCCGCCATGAGGCGGAGGGCCGATGCCGTACCTTCCCGAAGATCTTCACGATTCCCGCCTGCCGGTCGCTTCACCCTCTTGTTCGCATCCAACCATGCCCGGTCGGACGCGCGCTCATTACCCATGGGTTACCCAGTCGCGACGGAGGTCACCCCAGCCGCTCCGCCTCGCGCCAGGACCCTGGCCAGGCATTCGACGACATCCGGGTGATGGTCGCGGGCGGTGCCGAGTCTGAGCCGTTCCAGGGCGTCGAGGGCGGCGCCCGCGCGTTCGCCGCCCGCGAGGTCGTCGTAGGCGTTCACGGTCCGCACGATCCGGGCGGGCAGCGACTGCTCGCGGTACGGGTCCGCCTGGTGCTCCACGACGACGGCGACGGCCTCGGGGACACCGGTCATGCGGACGACCTCGCCGCCGAGGAGGGCGATCCGGCGCTGGTCCTCGGCGGGCAGCAGGGCGGTGGCGCCGCCGGCGACGGGGTCGACGAGGGAGAGCTGGCCGATGTCGTGCATGAGCGCCGCGTGCTCGAGGACCGCCAGCTCGGCGCCGGAGAGGCCCAGCTCCCGTCCGACGGCGGTGCTGAGGGCCGCGACCCGGCGGGTGTGGCCGGGCGGGGTGCAGCCGGCGATCTCGGTGGCGCGGGCGAGGGACGCGATGGTCTGCCGGTTGACGGTGCGCACGGCGGCGTACCGCCGGAAGGAGACCTGGGTGAGCAGCAGCGGCACGGCGAGCACGGGCAGCGCCCAGAGCCCGGCGGCGGCCACGCCGAGTGCCATGACGATGCCGGTGGCGCCGACGGCGGAGCCGATGCCGAGGAGGGAGCGCAGTTCGTCGCGGAGGAGGGGGCCGTACGGGAATCCTGTGCGGGCGCGGAGCACGAGGGCGGCGAGGACCGCGTCGCAGAGGGCGGTCAGGACGAGCAGCAGGACGAGGAAGAGGGCGTACGCGGGGCCCTGGCCGAGGTGCTCGACGACGGCTCCCGCGTTGTAGAGGGGCTGGAAGCAGAGTGCGGCGAAGCCGACGGTGAGGACGCGGCGGGCGAGGTCGTCGAGGCCCGGCCCGTGGCCGCGGGCGATGTGGGGGACGATCCCGGCGAGGCCGGCGGCGACGACGACGGCGACGATCTGGAGGACGCCGTGGGTGGTGGCGGTCCCGGCGCTCGCGCCGAGCAGGGCGTAGGCGAGGGCTCCGGCGGCGGCGAGCGGCGCGGGCTCCCTTCCTCCCGGGGCTTCGTGCGCGGGCGGTGCGCCGGTGCCGGGTGCGGCGCCCCAGCGGGCGAGCTCGCCGAGGACGATGAGGGTGCCGAAGGCGAGGGCGTTGCCGGGTTCGTCGACGCCGTACCAGAGGGTGGAGGCGAGTCCGGCGAGGCCGAGCAGGAGCGCGGCCCCGTGGACGGCGCCGACGGTGGCGGCGCCGGGCCTCATGCGCGCTCCTTGGGCCTGGTGCCGGGTGCGCCGGGTCCTTCGGGTGCTCCGGGTGCTCCGGGGCGCCGGGCGGCGTCGGCGTCGCGGGCGGGCGGCACGTTCCCGCCGGCCGGGGCCGTCGGTGCGGTCTCGTCGGCGGTGACGGCGGGCTGCCAGCCGTGCCGGTCGAGGGCGCGGACGAGGGCGGCGACCATCCGGGCGTCGAACTGGCTTCCGGCGCAGCGCTCCAGTTCGGCGACGGCGGTCGGCACCGGGCGGGCCCGGCTGTAGGAGCGGGTGGAGGTCATGGCGTCGAAGGCGTCGGCGACGGCCACGACCCGGGCGAACTCGGGGATCTCGTCGCCGTGCAGCCCGTACGGGTAGCCGCTGCCGTCCATGCGTTCGTGGTGGTGGAGGATCGCGGCCCGCGCCTCGCCGAGGAAGCCGATGCCGCGGACCATCTCGTGTCCGTACTCCGGGTGGAGTTCGATGACCCGGCGCTCCTCGGGGGTGAGGGGGCCGTCCTTGCGGAGGACCCGGGTGGGCACGCCCAGCTTGCCGACGTCGTGGAGGATGCCGGCGAACCGCACGACGTCGAGCCGCTCCTCGGCCATGCCGAGCTCGCGGGCGATCAGGACGGAGGCGTGGCCGACGCGTTCGCTGTGGCCGCGGGTGTAGCGGTCCTTGATGTCGACGGCCTGGACGAGGGCGCGGATGGTGGCCTGGTGGGCGGCGCGCTCGCGGTGGTACTGGGCGAAGACCCAGCAGGAGATGTACATCGGGAGGAGCACGAAGAGGGCCGAGACGGGTCCGTAGGCGCTGCGCCAGAGGACGGCCATCATCAGTCCGGCGAGGCCGTGGACGGCGTGCGGGGCGAGTGCCCGGCCGAGGAGGCCGTGCCAGGCGGCGCGCGGGGGGATGCCGTCGGCGGTCGCCCGGATGCCGCCGTCGAGGGCGGTCAGGACGAGGCAGAAGGCGAGTGCCGCGGCGCCCGCCGGCAGCAGCGCGTCCGGGAAGTCGGGGGCGTCGTGGCCGTGTCCGAGGGCGCGGGCGCAGCTGAGGGCCGCGGCCGTCTGGGCGGCGGCCCAGGTGGCGAGGGCGGTGGCGGCGGCCCGCCAGGCGCGGCGGGGCCCGGCCGGGGGTTCGTCGACGCGGGCGAGGAGGCTGCCGGGGAGGGCGGTGAGCGCGGCGGCGGCGGGCGGCAGGAGGAGGGCGGCGGCGAGGAGGACGGGGAAGAAGGAGCCGGTGCCCATGGGGACGGAGCCGCCGACCGCGCGGCCGAGGAGGCGGCAGCGGGCGGGCAGTTCGCAGAGCGCGTACAGGGCGGCGAGGAGCGCGACCGTCGCCCAGGGGGTGGCCGCGCCGGGGCGGAGGGCGGGCAGGGCGGAGGCCCCGGCGCCCAGCAGGACGCAGCCGATGTACACGCGGGCCGCGCGCGGAATGACCTTCACGCCCATCATCCCCGTCACGGTAGCGAGTGGGGCGGCCCGTGACGGCGGGGTGGAGCGGATTCGCACCATCGGGTGATACAAGCTGAATATACGGAGGAGGCCCCCGCGACCCTGTCGCGACGACCTCCTTCTCCCGCTGCGGAAGGGGGAGTTACTCCTGGGGTGCCGGCGTCGTCGGCACGATCGGCGCGATCTCCTGCTCGGGCACCAGGTGCCCGGAGCGGATCAGGTCGATCCGGCCCATGACCTTGGAGCGCAGGTCGGTGGGGACGTCGTCACTGCCGCAGCAGCGCTTGACGAGCTTCTTCACGGCCTGCTCCAGGCCGTACTTCTCCAGGCACGGGGAGCACTCCTCGAAGTGCACCTCGAACTTGGTGCAGTCACTGTCGGGCATCTCGTTGTCGAGGAACTCGTACAGATGATCCAGGACTTCCGAGCAATCCGTCTCGTGCGGCTCTCCGCAGCTCATGAGCCCGAGCCTTTCAGATCGTTCGACGACTCTCCGGCGCCCGCGGGTACCAGCCCGCGGTCGCGGGCGTAGTCCTCGAGCATGCCGCGCAGCTGGCGGCGACCCCGGTGCAGCCGGGACATCACCGTACCGATGGGTGTCCCCATGATGTCCGCGATCTCCTTGTACGCAAAGCCCTCGACATCCGCGAGATAGACGGCGATGCGGAACTCCTCGGGAATCGCCTGGAGCGCTTCCTTCACGTCGGAGTCGGGAAGGTGGTCGAGAGCCTGCGACTCGGCGGAGCGCAGACCGGTCGACATGTGCGACTCGGCACGCGCGAGCTGCCAGTCCTCGATCTCCTCGGCCGCGCTGCGCTGGGGCTCGCGCTGCTTCTTGCGGTACGAGTTGATGAAGGTGTTCGTGAGGATGCGGTACAGCCAGGCCTTGAGGTTCGTGCCCTCGCGGAACTGGTGGAAGGATCCGTACGCCTTGGCGTACGTCTCCTGCACGAGGTCCTCCGCGTCCGCGGGGTTGCGCGTCATGCGCAGCGCGGCCGAGTACATCTGGTCGAGGTAGCCGAGGGCGTCCCGCTCGAAGCGCGCGTTGCGCTCCTCGGTCGTCTCCTCGGGGCCGTCGTCGGTCCCTGTGTCGGTCCCAGTGACCGGACCCACCTCCTCCAGCGCGGCGGCGAGCCCGAGGGCGGACCCGCTCGTTTCGGAGGATAGACGAGGAACCGCTCCGCCCGCCGCCCGAATCCGGGCTCCCTTGGGGGCGGGCAGCACTGTCCAGTCGAGGTCAGCGGCCTGCGCACGCTCCGGGCAGATGGTCGAACCCATGCGACGGACTCCCTCTTCTCGCTCTCACACCGACGCACGGAACAACAGTGGTCCCCCACTCAACATTCCCGGTCCGTCAGCGGAGCGAGAAGATCCATTCGGCGACCCCGTCGACGAGGAGCGCCATGGCCTCCTCCGGCCCGAGCGGCGCCCGTTTGGGCAGGGCGAAGCCGTGGTCCCCGTCCGGGATCCCGACGAGGGCGTACGAGCCTTCCGGGAACTCCGCGGGCCGCCCGAACGGGTCGTTGCCGCCCTGGACGACGAGCGTCGGCAGCCCGGTGCCGAGGAGCTCGTCGGCCCGGGACCTCTCCGGCCTGCCCGGCGGGTGCAGGGGGAAGCTCAGCGCGAGGACGGCGACCGCGCCGAGCTCCCGCCCGGTGCGGCAGGCGACCCGGGCTCCGGCGCTGCGGCCGCCCGCGATCACCGGGAGCCCGGGGCGGGCGAGGGCCGGCCAGAGGCCGCGCCAGCCGGTGTCCAGGGTCTTGGGCGCGGGCGCGACCTTCTTGCCCGCCACCCTCCAGGGCTGCTCGACGAGGGCGACGGTCACGCCCCGGGCGGGCAGCGCCGCGGCCAGGGCCTGGAGGTCGCGGGCCTCGATGCCGCCGCCGGCGCCGTGGCCGAGGGCGAGGACGGCCCGCGGGCTCGCGCCCCCGGGCGCCTCGTACCAGGTGACGCGGGCGTCGCCGGCGTCGGTGGGAACGGTCTCGTACTGTGTCACGTCGGTCACGCTCCCATCCTGCCGTCCGAAGACGCCCGTGACGGTCCGGCACGGGCCGGGGCGAGGCGGGGCGCTCCAGCGCAGAGCTGGGGTGGTCCAGGGCGAGGCGGGGCGGTCCAGGGCGGGGCCGTCCGGGGCAGGGCCGCCCTGGGGCGAGGCCGTCTCAGAAGAGCGTGCCGACCTCCGGGCCCTCCAGCTCCGTCAGGAGCTCGGGCCCGTTGTTCCGGACGTTGCTGACGGCGGTCGCCACCGGGTAGGCCCGCATCAGGCCCTCCGGCGGCGCGGCGAGCAGCCCGCGCAGCTCCTCGGGCCGCGTGGTCGCCGGGTCGAGCCAGGCGTCCCAACGGTCCTCGGTGAGCATCAGCGGCATCCGGGGGTGGATGTCGGCGAGCGAGTGCGGGCCCTCGGCCGGGGCCACGCCCAGCGGTCCGGTCTCCGCTTCGGTGGTGATCACCGAGCAGGTCACCCACCAGGCGAGGGGGTCGCCGTCGGGCAGGGTCCGGTCGCGCCAGAACTCGTAGAGCCCCGCCATCGCGAAGACCGAGCCGTCGGCCGGGGTCACGAAGTACGGCTGCTTCCGGGGCCGCTTCTTCTTCCCCTCGACCTCCAGGTCCCGCTCTCCCGCGCCGGTCACCCACTCGTAGTAGCCGTCGGCCGGCAGGATGCACCGGCGGGAGGAGAAGGCCCGCTTGAAGGAGGGCTTCTCGTCCAGGGTCTCCGCGCGCGCGTTGATCATCCGGGCGGCGCCCTCCGGGGTCTTCGACCAGGACGGCACCAGTCCCCATTTCAGCGCCCTCAGCTGGCGAACCGGGCGCCGGGATTCCGCGTCTTTCAGAGGACGCTCCAGAACGGCCCAGACCTCCTTGGTGGGGGCCACGTTCCAGTCCGGGGCCAGAGTCTCCTCCGGCTCCCACTTCTCGATCCCGAAAAGGCCGACGAGGTCCTCGGGCCGCCGACTCGCTGCATACCTTCCGCACATACGTGCCACACTGCCACGATCCCCGACCACCCGAGGAGCGGCCCGAAAGATGGACCTGGACCTCTTCAGCGCGCAGGCCGCTCCGGCCGAGTGGCTCGTGATCGCCACCGGCGTCGCCGCCCTCGCCGTCACCGTGCCCCGCCGCATATGGCTGCTCGCCCGCAACGCGATCACCATCGCCCACGAGGGCGGCCACGGACTCGTCGCGCTCGCCACCGGCCGGCGCCTCGAAGCGATCCGGCTGCACTCGGACACCAGCGGCCTGACCGTGAGCCGCGGCCGCCCGACCGGCCTCGGCGTGGTCCTCACCCTGGCCGCCGGCTACCCCGCGGCCCCGCTGCTCGGCCTGGGCGGCGCCGCGCTGCTCGGTACCCATCGGGTGACGCTGCTGCTGTGGGTGGCGACGGCCCTGCTGCTCGCGATGCTCGTGATGGTCCGCAACGCCTACGGGGTCCTCACCGTCCTCCTCACCGGCGCGGCGTTCCTCCTCGTCTCCTGGCTCACCTCCCCCGAGGTCCAGTCGGTCTTCGCGTACGCCGTGGTCTGGTTCCTGCTGCTCGGCGGCGTCCGCCCGGCCTTCGAGCTCCAGTCCAAGCGACGCCACGGCGGCGCCCCCGACTCGGACGCGGACCAGCTCGCCCGGCTCACCCATGTGCCCGCCGGAGTGTGGCTGGTCTTCTTCCACGCCGTCGCGATCTCGGCCCTGATCGGCGGCGGGCGCTGGCTCCTGGGCTTCTGACTCCCCCGTACAGTGAGTCCATGACCGCAGCCACCTCCGCGCACATCGACCCGCCCACCGACCTCTGGCCCGCCCCGTATGCCCGCGGCGCCGTCGACGCGACCGTCACCGTGCCCGGATCGAAGTCGGTCACCAACCGCGCCCTGGTCCTCGCCGCCCTCGCGTCCGAGCCGGGCTGGCTGCGCCGCCCGCTGCGCTCCCGCGACACCCTTCTGATGGCCGAGGCGCTCCGCACCCTCGGCGTGCGGATCGAGGAGACCGTGTCGTCCAGCTCCTCCGTCGCGGGCGGCCCCGACGGCTCGGGCGAGGCCTGGCGGATCATCCCCGCCCCGCTGCGCGGCCCCGCGACCGTCGACGTCGGCAACGCCGGCACGGTCATGCGCTTCCTGCCCCCGGTCGCGGCGCTCGCCGACGGCCCGGTGCGCTTCGACGGCGACCCCCGCTCCCACGAGCGCCCGCTGCACGGCGTGATCGACGCGCTGCGCGCGCTCGGCGCCCGGATCGACGACGAGGGCCGCGGCGCCCTCCCCATGACGGTGCACGGCGCGGGCGGCCTGGACGGCGGCACCGTCGAGATCGACGCGTCCTCGTCCTCCCAGTTCGTGAGCGCCCTGCTGCTCTCCGCGCCCCGCTTCAACCAGGGTGTGGAGGTGCGGCACGTGGGGTCGCGGCTGCCCTCGCTGCCGCACATCCGGATGACGGTCGACATGCTGCGGGCGGTCGGCGCCCGGGTCGACGAGCCGGAGCACGGCGGCGCCCCCGACGTGTGGCGGGTGGCCCCCTCCGCGCTGCGCGGCCGGGACCTGGTCGTCGAGCCCGACCTGTCGAACGCCCAGCCGTTCCTGGCGGCGGCCCTGATCACCGGCGGCCGTGTGACGGTCCCGGACTGGCCGTCGCGCACCACCCAGCCCGGTGACGCGCTGCGGGAGATCTTCACCGAGATGGGTGGATCCTGCGAGCTGACCGAGGCCGGCCTGACCTTCACCGGTACGGGCCGGATCCACGGCATCGACGTGGACCTCGGCGAGGTCGGCGAGCTGACGCCCGGCATCGCGGCGGTCGCGGCCCTCGCGGACTCCCCCTCGACCCTGCGCGGGGTCGCCCACCTCCGGCTGCACGAGACGGACCGGCTGGCGGCGCTCACCAAGGAGATCAACGAGCTGGGCGGCGACGTGACCGAGACCGAGGACGGTCTGCACATCCGCCCGCGCCCGCTGCACGGCGGCGTCTTCCACACGTACCACGACCACCGCATGGCGACGGCGGGCGCGATCATCGGCCTCGCGGTCGAGGGCGTGGAGATCGAGGACGTGGCCACGACGGCGAAGACCTTGCCCGACTTCCCCAGGATGTGGACCGAAATGCTCGGGGCCTGAACCATGCGGCGTTACGGCAAGCACACCGACGAGGACGACATCCGCCAGCGGCCCAACCGCAAGGGCACCCGGCCCCGCACCACGATCCGCCCGAAGCACGAGGACGCCGTCGAGGGCATGGTCCTCACCGTCGACCGCGGCCGGCTGACCGTCCTGGTCGACGACCGGGCGGTGACCGCGATGAAGGCGCGCGAGCTGGGCCGCAAGGCCGCCGTGGTCGGCGACCGCGTCTCGCTGGTCGGCGACCTGTCCGGCGAGAAGGACACCCTCGCCCGGATCGTGCGGATCGGTGAGCGCAGCTCGGTGCTGCGCCGCACGGCCGACGACGACGACCCGTACGAGCGGGTGGTCGTCGCCAACGCCGACCAGCTGGCGATCGTCACCGCCCTCGCCGACCCCGAGCCGCGCCCGCGTCTGATCGACCGCTGCCTGGTCGCCGCGTACGACGGCGGCCTCACCCCGCTGCTCGTCCTCACCAAGTCGGACCTGGCGCCGCCGGACGACCTCCTCGACATGTACGGCGCGCTCGGTGTGCCGTACGTCGTGACCACCCGCGACGAGTTCGTGGACGGGGTCGCCGCCGAGCGGGTCCACGAGCACCTCAAGGGCCGGACCACCGCGTTCGTCGGACACTCCGGCGTCGGCAAGACGACCCTGGTGAACGCCCTGGTCCCGCCGGAGCGCCGGCGCACCACCGGTGTCGTCAACGCGGTCACGGGCCGCGGCCGGCACACCACCACCTCCGCGCTCGCCCTCCCGCTCAACGACAAGGAGGGCGGCTGGGTCATCGACACCCCGGGCGTCCGCTCCTTCGGTCTGCACCACGTCGACCCGTCCCGGGTCATCCTGGCCTTCCCGGACCTCGTACCGGGTACGGAGAACTGCCCGCGCGCGTGCAGCCACGACGAGCAGGACTGCGCGCTCGACGCGTGGGTGGCGGAGGGGCACGCCGATCCGGCGCGGCTCGTCTCGCTGCGCCGGCTGCTGGCGACCCGGGAGCGGCGCGAGGGCGACTGAGCCTCCACGTTTACCGACGTCCACGGCCGGTAAGGGCATAATCGCACCAAGTGCGACGAAGCAGTCACCGACGGCGTGGGAGGCACTGACGATGGCGTGGCTGCTGGTGGTGGTGGCGGGCTTTCTGGAGACGGGGTTCGCGGTCTGCCTGAAGCTCTCGCACGGGTTCACCCGGCTGTGGCCGACGGTCGCGTTCGCCGCCTTCGCGCTGGGCAGCTTCGGCCTCCTCACGCTCGCCCTGCGGAAGCTCGACGTGGGCCCCGCGTACGCGGTGTGGACCGGGATCGGGGCGGCCGGGACGGCGATCTACGGAATGATCTTCCTCGGTGACGTGGTCTCCACGCTCAAGCTCATCTCGATCAGCCTGGTCATCATCGGCGTGATCGGGCTCCAGCTGTCCGGCTCGGCGCACTGACCGTCCGCCCGCCACCCCTCCGCCGAGGGGATCGCGGGTGCCACGACATGACTGAGGGCCAGCCGGACCGCGAGTTCGCAGCCCACCGCCCACCCCTCCGCCGCGCAGGCCACGGTCGCCGCCACCAGCTCGCCGGGCGCGGGCGGCCCCTCGTCGGCGCGGCGCTGCGCGGGGACGGCCGCGGGGCGCGCGCCGGGCCTGGCGGGCCGGGGCGCGGGCAGCCGCTCGTCCCAGGCGCCGGTGAGCAGGGCCCGCAGCACGGGCCGTGAGGCGGCCCGGGTGACGATCCACTCGGCGACGACGACCAGGTTCCGCTCGGGCGGGGCCGGGGCGGCGAGCAGCCGGCGGACGCCCTGGAGATAGGTGTCGGCCTCCCGGCGCGCCAGGGCGCGGGCGAGGCCGTCCTTGCTGCCGAACTCGTTGTAGAGGGTCTGCCGGGAGACCCGGGCGGCCACGGCGAGGTCGGCCATGCGGACGGCGGACCACGGCCGGTGCGCGAGCGCGGCGAGCGCGGCGTCGAGCAGGGCCTCGCGGGCTGTCGGCATCGGCGCCTCCCGGACCGGGGAATCGTTTCCGTGCTCAGCGTCGGCAGGCGTACCGGCACTGTCAAGGGCCGCCGGTGGACGGTTCCGCGCGAGGGGATCACCCGGGGATAGAGTGCCGACCATGGCCGATTACCACGATGATCTGCGTCTCGCCCATGTCCTCGCGGATGCCGCCGACGCGGCCACCATGGACCGGTTCCAGGCGCTCGACCTCAAGGTCGAGACGAAGCCGGACATGACTCCGGTGAGCGAGGCCGACAAGGCCGCCGAGGAACTGATCCGGGGGCAGCTCCAGCGCGCCAGGCCCCGCGACGCGATCCTGGGCGAGGAGTACGGCGTGGAGGGCTCGGGCCCGCGCCGCTGGGTGATCGACCCGATCGACGGTACGAAGAACTATGTGCGCGGGGTGCCCGTGTGGGCGACCCTGATCGCGCTGATGGAGGCCGGTGACACCGGTTTCCAGCCGGTGGTGGGCGTGGTGTCGGCCCCGGCGCTCGGCCGGCGCTGGTGGGCGGCGAAGGGCCTCGGGGCGTACACCGGGCGCAGCCTCGCCTCGGCGAGCCGGATCGGGGTCTCCAAGGTCGCGTCCCTGGAGGACGCCTCGTTCGCGTACTCCTCCCTGAGCGGCTGGGAGGAGCAGGGCCGCCTCGACGGTTTCCTGGACCTCACGCGCGCGTGCTGGCGGACCCGCGCGTACGGCGACTTCTGGCCGTACATGATGGTCGCCGAGGGTTCGGTGGACATCTGCGCGGAGCCCGAGCTGTCGCTGTGGGACATGGCCGCGGTGGCGGTCGTGGTCCAGGAGGCGGGCGGTACGTACACGGGCCTGGACGGCCGGCACGGTCCGCACAGCGGAAACGCGGCGGCGTCGAACGGCCTGCTCCATGGCGAGCTGCTGAGCTACCTCAACCAGGAGGACGCGGAGGGCTGATCGCCCCGCCGCACCCGGTCGAACTCCCGCGTTCGAGCGCCCTCGGCACTCCCCGGGGGCGCCTCGCGCGCCCCCTTGTCGGGCCCCTCCCCCGGTGCCACTCTGAGAGTCCCCCCACTTGTGAACTTGTGAATCGGTTCTCGTTGAAGGCGGGAACGTTTCACCAAGGAGGTGGCTCCGCCCATGCTCGTCCGCGACGCCATGAGCACCGTGGTCCTCACGATCGGCCCCGCACACACCCTCCGACAGGCCGCCCGGCTGATGGCGGCGCGTCGCGTCGGCGCGGCCGTCGTCCTGGACGGGGACGCCGGGCTCGGCATCCTCACCGAACGGGACATCCTCAAGTCCCTGGCCCGGGACCAGAACCCCGACACCGAGACCGCCGACGCCCACACCACCCACGACGTCGTCTTCGCCGCCCCCACCTGGACCCTGGAGGAGGCGGCCGAGGCCATGACGCACGGCGGGTTCCGCCACCTCGTGGTGCTCGACGACCTCGGCCCCGTCGGCATCGTCTCGGTCCGGGACATCATCCGATGCTGGATCCCGCTGCACAGCGTCGCGGGATGACGCGGGAACGGGCCGGACTCCGTACGGAGATCCGGCCCGCTCCCTCTTTCGGCAGGCGCCCTCAGCCGCGCAGGGCCTGGATCGCGGCCTCCAGCCGCTTGCCGAAGTCTTCGTCCGCCCGGCGGAAGTTGCCGATCGCCCGCTCGGCGATGTCGTCGCGCGAGACCTTGGCGATGAAGCCGGCCAGGTTGTCGACCAGGCGGCCCTTCTCGGCCTCCGACATCAGCCGGTAGAGGTCGCCGGCCTGCCGGAAGTCGTCGTCCTCGGCGTGGACGGCGGCGGCGTGGTTCCCGGTGACGCCGGCGACCGGCGCCGGCTGCCACAGCGGCCGGTCCGTCTGGGACGGGCCGCCGAAGGAGTTCGGCTCGTAGTTCTTCGCGCCCTTGTGGCGGCCGTCGTAGAGGGAGCCGTCACGGGAGTGGGTGCGCGCCTCGGTCGCGTGCGGGCGGTTCACCGGCAGGTGGTCGGCGTTGATGCCGACGCGGTAGCGGTGGGCGTCGCCGTAGGCGAAGAGGCGGCCCTGGAGCATCTTGTCCGGGGACGGGCCGATGCCGGGCACGAAGTGCGCCGGGCTGAAGACGGACTGCTCGACCTCCGCGAAGATGTTCTCCGGGTTGCGGTTGAGCTCCAGGGTGCCGATCTCGATCGGCGGGTAGTCCTCGTGCGGCCACACCTTGGTGAGGTCGAAGGGGTTGAAGCGATACTGCGCGGCGTCGGCCGCGGGCATGATCTGGACCTGCACGGTCCAGGTCGGGAAGTCGCCCCGCTCGATGGCCTCGCGCAGGTCGCGCTGGTGCGAGTCCGGGTCCTCGCCGGCCAGCCGGTTGGCCTCGTCCTGGGTGAGGTTCTTGATGCCCTGGTCGGTCTTGAAGTGGTACTTGACCCAGAAGACCTCGCCGGCCTCGTTGTTCCACTGGAACGTGTGCGAGCCGTAGCCGTTCATGTGGCGGTACGAGGCGGGGATGCCGCGGTCGCCGAAGAGCCAGGTGACCTGGTGGGTCGACTCCGGGGAGAGGCTCCAGAAGTCCCAGACGTTGTCCGCCTCCTGCGAGCCCGAGTACGGGTCGCGCTTCTGGGTGTGGATGAAGTCGGGGAACTTGACGGCGTCCTTGATGAAGAACACCGGGGTGTTGTTGCCGACGAGGTCGTAGTTGCCCTCCTCGGTGTAGAACTTCAGCGCCCAGCCGCGCGGGTCGCGCACCGCGTCGGCCGCGCCGAGGTTGCCCGCGACCGTGGAGAAGCGCAGGAACGTCTCGGTCTGCTTGCCGACCTCGGAGAGGAACGCGGCCCGGGTCCACTGCGAGACGTCACGGGTGAGCGTGAAGGTGCCGTAGGCGCCCGCACCGCGCGCGTGGACGACGCGCTCCGGGATGCGCTCGCGGTTGAAGTGGGCGAGCTTCTCGAGCAGGAGCTGGTCCTGGACGAGGACCGGACCACCGACGCCGGCCGTCTCGCTGTTCTGGTTGTCGGCGACCGGCGCGCCGGCCTCCGTGGTGAGCGGTCCCTGCGTCACGTGCGCCTCCTACGTCCTGCCCTGTCTGCCGTACTCGATCCTACAATGGACATTGTCTAAGTCAAGTGAACATCTAAAGTCACACCTGTTCGGGAACCCGGGGCCGTGACTGTTACCCTGGCCCCCATGAGTGACCTGTTGGAACGACTGCGCGGACGCGGCTGGCGGATGACCGCGCAGCGACGCGTCGTGGCCGAGGTCCTCGACGGGGATCATGTGCACCTGACCGCCGACGAGGTCCACGCGCGCGCCGTGGCGCGGCTCCCCGAGATCTCGCGTGCGACCGTCTACAACACGCTGGGCGAGATGGTCACCCTCGGCGAGGTCCTCGAGGTCGCGACCGACGGACGCGCCAAGCGCTACGACCCCAACGCCCACCGGCCGCACCAGCACCTGGTCTGCGGCCGCTGCGGCGCGATCCGGGACGTCCACCCGGCCGGCGACCCGCTGGCGGACCTGCCGGACGCCGAGCGCTTCGGCTTCACGATCTCCAACGTCGAGGTCACGTACCGGGGCATCTGCCCGAGCTGCGCGACGACCGCCTGACGTACGAGGAAGACGCACGAGGAAGGCCCCCGCTCCGGCGGGGGCCTTCCTCGTCACGTCGCCGAACGGCTCCTCGCCACGTCGCGGGAACGACGAAGGCCCGGATCCAGTGACTGGAACCGGGCCTTCGTGCTACTGAGTAGCGGGGACAGGATTTGAACCTGCGACCTCTGGGTTATGAGCCCAGCGAGCTACCGAGCTGCTCCACCCCGCGTCGGTAGAGACGACTCTACGGGACACCGCTCGACCAGCGCAAATCCATTGAGGTGGGCCCCTCGCGCCACCGTCACGCGGTCAGCTCCTGGTGCAGCGCCTCACTCAGCCGCGCCGCCCGCTCCGCGACCTCCGCGGGACCCAGCTCCACCGCGCGGGCGCACCAGCGGCTGCCCTCGGCCAGCTCCCCGCGGCGCGCCGCGAGCAGGGCGAGCCGGAGCGCGGCGCGCCCGTGGCCGGCCCGGGCGGCCCTGGTCCACCAGAGGGCGGCCTCGCGCTCGCTGCCCTCGCGGGCGAGCAGCAGTCCGAGGTTGAAGGCGCCGTTGCGGCTGCCTGCCTCGGCCGCCTCGCGGTACCAGCGGTCGGCCTCGGCCAGGTCGCCGCGCCCGGCGGCGAGCATGCCCACCCGTACCTGGGCACGCCGGTGGCCCTGCTGGGCCGCCCGCTCGTACCACTCCTCGCACTCGGTCTTCTCCTCCCGGGGCGCGCCGAGGACGGCCGGACCCGGGTCGGGGCGACGCGCGTCGAGCACCGAGGCGAGCCGGAAGGCGGCCTCGGCGCTGCCGCCGCCGGCCGCGCAGCGCAGGTGCCGCTCGGCGGTGCGCTCGTCGCCGTCCCTGAGGGCGGCGATGCCGACCTGGAGGGCGGCCTCGGTGTGCCCGGCGGCCGCCGCCCGCTCGTACCAGACGAGGGCCGTGCGGTCGTCGTCGCGGCCCGCGTGGAGGATGCCGAGGTTGAACGCGGCGTCGACGCTGCCGGCCTCGGCTGCCTTGGAGAACCAGGGTTCGGCGCCGTTGGCGTCGCCGGCCTGGAGGAGCAGCACGGCGAGCGCGTTGGCGGCCTCGCGGTGGCCCGCGTAGGCGGCCCGGCGGTACCACTGCTCGGCCTGCGGGATGCGGTCCTGGGCGGCGCAGAGCAGCCCGAGGTTGTAGGCGCCGTTCACGTCGCCCGCGTCCATGGCGGCCCGGTACCAGCGCTCGGCGGTCTGCTGCTCGCCCCTGGCCGCGTGCAGCGCGCCGAGGGCGTTGGCGGCGTTGCCGTCGCCGTCCTGGGCGGCGCGCAGCCACCACACGGCGGCGCTCTCCTCGTCGCCCGCGTCGCGGAGCAGGAAGCCGAGCGCGCAGGCGGCCTTGGCCTCGCCCTCCTTGGCGGAGCTGAGGTACCAGCGGCCGGCCTCCTTGAGCTCGCCGCGGTGCTCCAGGATGGTGCCGAGGTGGAGCGCGGCGCGCCGGTGACCGCGCGCGGCGGCCTGCCGGAACCACTGCTCGGCCTCGGTGGGCTCGCCCCCGGGCTCGCCGACGGCCCGCCCGGCGGCGGCGTCGGTGCCCGTGGCGGCCGGGGCGGTGGCGGGCGCGCCGGTGGGCACGAGCGCGCCGGTGCCGGGCACCCGGAGCCGGGTGCCCGTGTCGTGCGGGCCGCGGGTCGTCTCGGTGGCGCGGCGCTCCAGGGCGAGGGCGAGCCGGTACGCGGCCTCGCGGTGGCCCTGTTCGGCGGCGGCGCGCAGCCAGCGCTCGGCGCCGACGTCGCTGCGGTGCTCCAGGAGGTCGGCGAGGGCGTACGCGCCGAGGGCGTGGCCCTGCTCGGCGGCCTGGCGGAGCCAGTACTCGGCGGCCGGCTCGTCGCCACGCTCGCGGTGGTGGCGGCCGAGGGCGTGGGCGGCGGGCGCGGAGCCGGCGACGGCGGCGACCCGCCACCAGCCGGCGGCCTCTTCGGCGTAGCCGCGCTGGTGCAGCAGGACCCCGAGGTTGTTCGCGGCGGCGCGGTCGCCCTCCGCGGTGGCACCGCGGAGGAAGGGCTCGGCGCCGTCGAGGTCGCCGCGGCGCAGCAGCAGCGCGCCGAGCGCGCTCATCGAGGCGAGGTCGCCGCGCTCGGCGGCACGCCGGTGGCGGGCCTCGGTCTCGGTCTCGTTCTCGGCATCGGTCTCGGTCTCGGCGGTGGTGTCGACGGCCGCATCGACGGCCCCTACTGCCTCGATGATCTCGTCTGCGGCGTTCCTGGCATGCCGCTGCACAAACCGCCCTGTCTCCAACAGAGTTGCCCTGTCCCCCATAAATACCATCGTCGCACCACCCGCAACCCGAGCACACCTGGTATACCGCAGCCAGTGAGGTCACTCAGCGTTTTGTCGACATGCCCACAGAGAGACAAGTCAAACACGACTCACGCCAACTCGCCCCTTCCCTACCGCTCTTCAGGCCCCCCGCGCACGCCGACACACGACGAGGGCCCGGATCCTTATGGATCCGGGCCCTCGTCCTCTGAGTAGCGGGGACAGGATTTGAACCTGCGACCTCTGGGTTATGAGCCCAGCGAGCTACCGAGCTGCTCCACCCCGCGTCGGTAGACCAACCGTACCACGGTCGCGGGGTGGAAAAGCTCAGGTCAGCCGCTTGATCCCGGAGTCTTGAGCTTGGCCCCGGCCGCCGCGGCGGCCTCGAGCGCCGCCTGGAGGTCCTCCTGGGCCTTGCCGTACGCCGTCCAGTCGCCCTTCGCCAGAGCCGCCTCGCCCTCGTCGTACGCCTTCTGGGCGTCCGCGATCGCCTGCTTGAGCGCGGCGTCGTTGGACGCCGGCGGCGGGTTGGTGGTGCCCGGCGGGGTCGTCGGAGAGGTGGGCGGCGGCGTGGTCGGCGCCTCCACCCCGAAGACCGCGTTGAGGGCCTTGGTGAGGTTGTCCTCGAACACCGTGGTGTCCTTGGTCGTGTCACCCTCCGGCTGGTCCGCGTCCACGTACGACACCGCGACCTTCTTCAGGAGCGGGTAGAGCGCGTTGCGTCCCTGGGCGTACACCGGCTCCACGTACAGGAACCCGCCGTCGAGCGGGACGGTCAGCAGGTTGCCGTACTGGATGTCGGAGTCGGCGCCCTTCATGTCCCGGACGAAGGTGGCGACCGAGGGCAGACCGTTGAGCTTGCTCTGCACCTGCGCCGGACCCGGCACGTCCTCGGTGACCCGCAGCAGTCTCAGCTGCCCGTACTGCTTGCTGGTGGCGTCGGCGTCGACCGCCATGAAGCCGCCCAGGTTGGGCCGCCCGTTCGGCGTGAACGTCGTCGTCAGCGAGAAGCGCTGCGCCGTGTCCCCGGGCATCTTCATGCTCAGGTAGTACGGCGGGACCGCGTTGCCGTCCTTGTTGGTCGGGTCGTCCGGCACCTGCCAGGCGTCCGAGCCGCTGTAGAACTGCGCCGGGTCGGTGACGTGGTAGCGGGTGAGCAGCTCGCGCTGGACCTTGAACATGTCCTGCGGGTACCGCAGGTGCTGCATCAGGTCGCCGCCGATCTCGGACTTGGCCTTGACCGTGCCCGGGAACGCCTTCATCCAGGTCTTCAGGACCGGGTCCTGGGTGTCCCACTGGTAGAGGTTCACCGTGCCGTCGTAGGCGTCGACGGTGGCCTTCACCGAGTTGCGGATGTAGTTGACCTGGTTCTGCTGGGCGACGACCGCGCGCTGCTGGTTCCCGACGGTCAGTGAGTCGGCCGTGGTGTCGCCGAGCGTGGTGCGCGAGGCGTACGGGTAGCCGTTGGTCGTCGTGTACGCGTCGATGACCCACTTGATGCGGCCGTCGACGACCACCGGGTAGGCGTCGCCGTCGATGGTCAGCCAGGGCGCGACGGCCTCGACGCGCTCCTTGGGCGTGCGGTTGTACAGGATCCGCGAGCCCTCGCCGATGGCCCCCGAGTAGAGGATCTGCGGCTCGCTGAAGGCGACCGCGTAGGCGGCGCGGTTGAAGGTGCTGGAGAGGTTGACCCCGCTCGTGCCCTCGTAGCTGGTGGTCTTCTCGCCGTTCTCCTCGTAGTCCAGCTCCTTCTGCGGGCCGCCGACGATCGAGTACTGATCGGTCTTCTCGCCGTAGTAGATCCGCTGCTGGTACGTGCCGAGCATCCCGGTGGTCGGCAGTCCGGCCTCGGTGAAGACCGGGGAGCCGTTGGCGTCGGTCTGCGTGCCCGAGGCCATGATCGCGCCGTAGCCGTGGGTGTAGGTGAAGTGGTCGTTGATCCAGTTCCGCTTCGGGATGCCCTTGATGTTGAGCTCACGGAGACCGACGACGGTGTCCTTGCCCGCGTACCGGTCCACGTCCAGGGTGGTCGGGAACTGGTAGTACTTCCGCTTCTGCTCCAGCTGCTGGAACGTCGGCGACACGATGTTCGGGTCGAGGACGCGGTAGCTGGCCGCCGAGTCGGCGTTGTTGCGCAGCTGGTCCTTGGCCTTCACCGTCGACTTGCCCGAGTAGTTCTCGAGCTTCGTCCGGTCGATCGCGTACGCCTTGCGGGTCGCGTCGATGTTCTTCTGGATGTACTCCGCTTCCTTGGCCTGCTCGTTCGGCTGGACCTGGAACTTCTGCACGATGGCCGGGTACAGGCCGCCGATCAGGATCGCGGAGAGCACCATCAGGCCGAAGCCGATCACCGGCAGCTGCCAGGTGCGGCGCCAGAGCGTGGCGAAGAACAGCACGGCGCAGATCGCGGCGATGCAGAACAGGATGGTCTTCGCCGGCAGGTAGGCGTTGGCGTCGACGTACCGCAGGCCCGTCCAGTTGCCGGTGGCCTTGAAGTCGCTGGACTTCACCGCAAGGCCGTACCGGTCGAGCCAGTACGCCACGGCCTTCAGCGCCACGAAGACGCCGAGGAGCACCGAGAGGTGGCCGGTGGCCGCGGCGGTGGCCCGCGCGCCCGGGCTGGTGATCCGCAGTCCGCCGTACAGGTAGTGCGTGAGCGCGGCGGCGATCAGCGACAGGACGACGGCGGCGAAGCCGAAGGCGAGCAGGAAGCGGTACCAGGGCAGGTCGAA
Source organism: Streptomyces sp. CB02009 (assembly GCF_001905825.1). GTDB lineage: Bacteria > Actinomycetota > Actinomycetes > Streptomycetales > Streptomycetaceae > Streptomyces. Next base: position 103,107 of record NZ_LIVV01000006.1, on the reverse strand, counting down.
CGCGTAGAACGACACGTCGAGCCCGAACTGCGGGTCCTTCTCGCCGAACTTCACGCCGTTGACCCACATCAGCCAGGTGCGCCACTGGCCCGACGCGGAGGCGCCGGCGATCAGCGCCACCAGGGCGGTGACCGCGAGCAGCACCCACTTCTTGAACGGGGCGAGTCCCATCCGGTACCGGTCGAGGCTCTGCTGCTCCAGCGACATCGCGCTGAGCGGCGGCCGCAGCCGGTACGCCAGCCAGATGTTCAGGCCGACGGCGAGCCCCATCAGCAGACCGAAGACGGCGAAGAGGCCGATCTTGGTCCACAGCGTGGTCGTGAACACGGACGAGTACTTGACCGAGCGGTACCAGAGCCAGTCCGTCCAGAACCCGGCGAACATCACGAACGCCATGGCCAGGACGGCCAGCACCCCGAGCGTCATGAGCAGGGTCCGGGCCCGCCGGGACGGCCGGCCGACTCTCATCCTTGGCCCGGACGGGCTACCGCCGCGGTCCGGCATCTGGAAAGCCAACGTGCGCCCCTCGATGTTGATGCGTCTGAAAGCAGGCCCCGCGATCGTAGAGCCCCATAGTGCAACTTACTGAGGCTTTACCTAGTTCCCGTGTTCCGGGGAAGAGGAGGCAGGATATTGGTCATGTCCAACGTTTCCCCCTCCGGCCCGGCCATGGCCGCCAGCCCCCTCACCCGCGCGGTGCTCGAGATCGACGAGTACGCGGCGGGCCTCGGCTGGGACCAGCCGGCCCGTCTGTTCGCCCTCGTCGACACCGCGCGACTGCGCGCCAAGGAACCCGCGCTCGCCTCCCAGCTGGGCCTGGGCGACGATGCCACCGCCTACACCCCGATCGAGCAGGACAAGCTGCCGCGCGGGAAGCCCCTCGACGAATTCCTCGGCACGATCGCCTGGCCTGCGGGCGTGGCCGGCTGCGCCATGACCGTGGAGCGGCTCATGCTGCCCCCGTCGGCGGAGGCCCAGGTCCCGCAGGGCCTCAACGAGAAGCAGCTCGCCAAGTGGGTCGCCGCTCATCCGGACCGCCAGGAGGTGCGGATGACCGTCGCCGTGCTGCGCGGCGGTGCCCGCGAGGCGGCGATCCGGCTCCGTGAGAAGGACACCGCGACCGAGGTCCTGACCGGCCCCGACCTGGTGCCGGGCCTCGCCGAGGCACTGGCGGCGACCTTCGAGAGCTGACCTCCGCACGACGGCGGAAGGGGCGCCCGGTCGGTGACCGGGCGCCCCTTCTCACGTACTCCCGGGTCGTGTCCGGGGGCGGAGCTAGCTCTTCGAGCAGCTCGGCAGGGACTTCGTGTCGCCCGCGCGAAGCTTCTCCAGGGACTTCGTGGCGTCGTCGATGGTGTCCACCCTGACCAGGGTGAGCCCGTCGGGCGTGTCCCGCGCGGCGTTCTCGCAGTTGTCGGCCGGGGTGAGGAAGTACTGGGCGCCGGCGTTGCGCGCGCCGACCAGCTTCATCTCGATACCGCCGATCGGGCCGACCTTGCCCTCGTCGTCGATGGTGCCGGTGCCGGCGACGAAACGGCCGCCGGTGAGGCTCTCGGGGGTGAGCTTGTCGACGATGCCGAGCGCGAACATCAGCCCGGCGCTGGGGCCGCCGACATCGGCCAGGTTGATGTCGATCGTGAACGGGAAGACGTGGTCGGTGCCGGCCTGGATGCCGACGACGGCCCGGTCGCCCTCCTCCGACGTGGTGGTCGTGATGACCACCTTCCGGGTGGCGGTGGGCTCCTTGCGGGCCTTCTCCGCGGCGGCCGCCTCCTTGGCCGGGACGATCGTGAACTCGACGTCCTGGCCGGGCTTCCGCTTCACGACCTGCTTGGCGACGTCGGCCTGCGCGGTGATCGCCACCCCGTCGACGGCCTTGATCACGTCACCGGCGTGCAGCTTGCCCTCGGAGGGCGATCCCTTGATCACCGAGCCGACGACGACCCGGGAGACGACCGGGATGTTCAGCTCCTTGAGGGCGGCCACCTTGGCGCTCTCCTGGGACTGGCTGAACTCCTCGGCGTTCTCCTGGCTCGACTCCTCCTCGGTCTTGCCGTCCGGGTAGAGCGTGTCGTGGGGCACCACCACGTTGTCGTGGGCCAGCCAGCCGTACACGGCCTCGACGGCGTTCATCTTGTAGTCCGCGCTCGTGACCCGGACCGTCGTCATGTTGAGGTGCCCGTCGGTCGGGTAGGTCTTCCGCCCCTCGATGTGCAGGACGGGCTCTCCCCTGGCCTCTCCGAGGGTGTTGACCGTGGGGCCCGGGCTCATCTCCGCGTACGGCACCGGGATCAGGACGCCCGCGATCAGCAGGCAGATCAGGACCAGGGTGGAGGCGAGCATCGTCGCGGTGCGGCGTGGCATGGAACGACAGTACGGGACTCGCCTGTGGGTGCACCCCTGGGGCGGTCCGTACGGGGCGGGCCGGCGTCAGCTCGACGGCGAGGTGGCGGCACCGCCCGCGGCGGCGGCCGGCTCGCGCTCGGCACGAGCGGAATCGGGGGTCGTGGTGTGGGCGCGTTCCATCGCGTCCCGGAACCGTGCGTAGCCGGCGAGTTCGGCCACGTCACCTATCGTCTTGTTCCTCGAAGCCCAGCTTCCCCATATCGCCGCGCCGACGACTGCGAAAAGCGGAATCAGCAACCAGGCCAGCGCTGCCATCCCGACCTCCCATCCCCAGTGAGTTGATCAGCAGACTGTGTCATCTGTGAGATCAACGCTCGCGCCTGGGGGGCGGTTACGCAAATCGGGCGTTCGGCTACGCCCTGTCGGCGCGTCGCCTTGCCGCCGCGGCACGCGCGCGTGGAGGCCTCAGCAAGCCCCCACCCTCCCCCAGCCTTCGGCCGGGGGGACCCCCAGACCAGGGGTGGCGGGTCTCAGCAGGCCCCGACCCACTCCTCGGTGCCGTCCGAGAAGGTCTGGTGCTTCCAGATGGGTACCTCGTGCTTGAGGTCGTCGATGAGCTTGCGGCAGGCCTCGAAGGCCTCCCCGCGGTGCGGGCAGGAGACGGCCACGACCACCGCGATGTCGCCCACGACCAGGTCGCCCACACGGTGCACGGCGGCCAGCGCGCGCACCGGGTAATTGGCGACGACCTTCTCCGCCACCCGGCGCAGCTCCGCCTCGGCCGTGGGGTGGCAGGAATAGCCCAGGCCGTCGACGTCGGCGCCGCCGTCGTGGTTGCGCACGGTGCCGACGAAGAGCGTCGTGCCGCCGGAGGCGTCGTCCCCGACCGCCCGGAAGACCTCGTCGAGGGAGAGCGGGGTGTCGCGGATCGCGAGGAGCTTGATCGGATCGGCGGCGGCCTGCTCGCCGGGGTGGTCAAACGACGTCGGTGCCATGCGTCCATCGTGCCGTACCCGCGCGCGATCCCGGAATAGCGGTTTCGACCGGTGGTCGGCGGCCTCCGTAGGAGGGTCCTACAGGCCGCTGGGCCCCGGGCCGCCGTGCCCCTCCCCGGTCAGATGCCCCGCCGCTTGCGCATCTGCCGGACGAGCGCCGCCGTACCGAGCAGGGCCACCGTCGCGCCGGCCGCGCCGGCCGCCGTGGCGTCCTTGCGGCCCAGGCGCCGGCCGGCGACCGTGTGACGGCCCTCGACCTCCTCCAGGAGCGCCGCGAGGACCTCCTCGTTCGTCCACCGTGGCCGCCATCCGGCGTCGTGCAGGCGTCCGACGCTGACCACCCACGGGTGCATCGTGTACGCGAGGTCGCCCGCCGGGGACGGGGTGAGGCCGATCCGGTGGAGCCGGGCCGCGGCGCCGAGGGCGACGGCGGAGGGCAGCTCCATGCGCCGGATCCCGGAGAGCTCCTCGACCTCCTCCTGCTCCAGCCAGCCCTCGCAGCCGACCGCGAACTCCCCTTCGACCTTCTCGAGGGCCGCGTACTCCAGGGCGCTGACCAGGTCCTCCACGTGGCAGAACTGCCAGGTGGGCCGGGAGCCGGCGACGACGAGCAGCCGGGGCGACTCGAAGTAGCGGGTCAGCGCCGTGTCCGTACCGCCGACGAGGACGGCCGGGCGGACCACGGTGACGTTGAGGCCGGGGTGGGCGCGCGGGGCCCGGCGGCCGAGGCGCTCGATCTCCAGCATGTCGCCCACGCCGGTGGCCTCCGCCGTGGCCCTGAGCTCGGCGTCCTCGGAGAGCGGGATGTCGTTGTCGGCCAGCGCGCCGTAGACCATCGCGGAGGTGCACAGGACCACCCGGTGGACCCCGGCGGCGGCCGCGGCGGTCAGCACGGTCTGCGTACCGCGCACGTTGTAGGCCGTCCGGGCGGCGGGGTCGGTCTCCAGGTCGAGATCGACGGCGAGGTGCACGACGACGTCCGCGCCGCGCAGCTTCTCGGCGATGGCCGGGTCGCGCACGTCGAGGATGTGCCACTGCGCCTCGGCGACCTCGCCCCGGCGCTCGTCGATGGCGACGACCTTCTTGACCTCGTCGGACGCGGCGAGGCGCCGGGTCAGCAGGTCACCGACGCCGGAAGCGGCACCGGTGACCGCGACGACGGGGCCGCGCGCGGCGGACCGGGTTGAGAGGTTTCGCGCTCCGCGAACCTGTGGATCTGGGGAACTCACCGGGCGTCTCCAGCGGTTGTCTTCAGTACGTACACGGATGACGCGTACGGACCAGGTGGCGTCCATCCTGCCGCAGGGCACGGCCCGGCGGAGCACCGAGCCCATTTCCGGCCCGGATGTCTACGCTGGTGGTGTGCGGGGCCTGTCTGGACAGGCCCTGGTCGGGCAGTCGCCGTCGGCAGGAGGCCGGCGGCCCTACGAGCCGAGGAAACCTGTGAGTGACACCCCATTCGGATTCGGCCTTCCGCCGGAGGAGCCGGAGAACGGCGACGAGGGCAAGAAGAAGAACCCCGGTGGCCAGGGCTCCGGGGGCCAGGGCGGCGGCAACCCGTTCGGGGCGAACCCGTTCGGCTTCGGCGGTCTGCCCGGCATGGGCGGGCCGGGCGGCCAGAGCGGTGCGGACAATCCGTTCGCGGCGATGTTCGGCTCGCTGAACCCCAACGACCTCGGTGCGGCCTTCCAGCAGCTCGGCCAGATGCTGAGCTACGAGGGCGGTCCCGTGAACTGGGACATGGCCAAGCAGATCGCCCGCCAGGTGGTGGCCCAGGGCACCGCCGACGGCACCAAGGACTCCAGCGTGGGCCCCGCGGAGAAGGCCGCCGTCGAGGAGGCCGTGCGCCTCGCCGACCTGTGGCTGGACGGCGTGACCTCGCTGCCCTCGGGCGCGAGCACGGCCGTGGCGTGGAGCCGCGCGGAGTGGGTCGAGGCGACGCTGCCGGCGTGGCAGCAGCTCGTGGACCCGGTCGCCGAGCGGGTCGGCTCGGCGATGGGCGACGTCCTGCCGGAGGAGATGCAGGCCATGGCGGGCCCGCTGATCGGCATGATGCGCTCCATGGGCGGCGCCATGTTCGGACAGCAGATCGGGCAGGCCGTCGGCGCGCTCGCCGGCGAGGTCGTCGGCTCGACCGACATCGGTCTGCCGCTCGGGCCCGCGGGCCGGGCCGCGCTGCTGCCGCTGAACATCGAGGCCTTCGGCAAGGACCTGGGCGTGCCCTCCGACGAGGTGCGGCTCTACCTGGCGCTGCGCGAGGCCGCGCACCAGCGGCTCTTCGCCCACGTGCCGTGGCTGCGCGCGCACCTGTTCGGCGCGGTCGAGGGGTACGCGCGGGGGATCAAGGTCGACACCTCGAAGCTGGAGGAGGCGGTGGGCCAGCTCGACCCGACGCACCCGGAGCAGCTTCAGGAGGCCCTCCAGCAGGGCATGTTCCAGCCGGAGGACACCCCGGCGCAGAAGGCGGCCCTGGCCCGTCTGGAGACGGCGCTCGCCCTCGTCGAGGGCTGGGTGGACGCCGTGGTCCACGAGGCCGCCAAGTCGCGGCTCACGTCGGCGGACGCGCTGCGCGAGACGCTGCGCAGGCGCCGTGCCTCGGGCGGTCCCGCCGAGCAGACCTTCGCCACGCTGATCGGCCTCGAACTGCGGCCGCGGCGGCTGCGGGACGCGGCGCGCCTGTGGGCGTCGCTGACCGACGCGCGCGGGGTCGACGGCCGTGACGGCCTGTGGGAGCACCCGGACATGCTGCCGACGGCGACCGACCTGGACGACCCGGACGGCTTCGTGCACCGCGAGCACCTCGACTTCTCCGAGCTCGACAAGATGCTCGGCGAGGCGGCCAAGGGCGACGCCCCGGAAGACGGGGACGGCAAGGAGTGACGCTGCACGACGACGCGGTCCTCGTCCTCAAGGGGTTCGAGGACCAGCCGGAGCTGCGCGACCTGTACCTGGCGCACCTGGACGCGCATCCGGACGGGATGTACAAGCCCTGCGGGGCCGGGCATCTGACCTCCAGCGCGCTGGTCGTCGACCCGGCGCGCGGGCGGGTGCTGCTGACCTTGCACAAGAAGCTGGGCATGTGGCTGCAGATGGGCGGTCACTGCGAGGCGGGTGACGCGACGGTCGAGGCGGCCGCGCTGCGGGAGGCCGCCGAGGAGTCGGGGATCTCGGGGCTGACGCTGCTGCCGGGCGGCCCGGTGCGGCTCGACCGGCATCCGATCCCGGCGCCCTGCCACTGGCACCTGGACGTGCAGTACGCGGCGCTGGCCCCGGCCGGCGCGGTGGAGCAGATCAGCGAGGAGTCGCTGGACCTGCGCTGGTTCCCGTACGAGGAGGTGGCGGGCGTGGCGGACGCGTCGGTGGTCCGTCTCCTGGAGAGCGCGCTGGCGCGGCTCTCGTAGGGCAGGCGCGCGTGAGGGGCGGTCGGCAGGTGCCGACCGCCCCTCACGCGCTGTGCGGTGCCTAGTTCCAGGCGTTGTTCTGGTTCTGGGCGTGGGAACCGTGCTGTCCGGCGCCGAACTGGGCGGCGATGCCCTGGCCGATGGCCGCGTTCTGCGGGGGCATGACCTCGCTGGGCTGGACGAGCGCGAAGCCCTGGCCGAGGAAGCTGAGCTCCCAGCCCTCGCCGGTGTTGCCGCGGCGGGACCGGACGCTGGAGCTGTGCGTCTGCGCCTGCATCTGGACGCGCAGCCCGGTGGACCAGGCCACGATGGCGTCCGCGTCGACGCTCACGTACTTCTCGGGCGTGACCTGCATCATCAGCGGCTGACCCGAGGTCATCAGGGCGACCTTGCCGCGGCCGGAGATGTTGAGCTGGTACTTGCCGGTGCCGGAGACGCCGTACTGGCTGTCGACGGCGATGACCTCGGTGTGGAGGGTCGAGTCGAGCGCCAGGACGTAGGCGCTGTCGACGGTGAGGCCCTCCTGCTCGACCTCCACGACGTGGACGTGCTGGGCGAGGTTGGCGAAGTAGACCGTGCCCTGGCCGGAGCAGCGCATCAGGTCGAGGCCCTCACCGGTGCGGGCCTGGGCCCGGCGCTGGCCGGGGGTCTTGTACTCGCCGTCGAAGTCGACGAGTCCCTGGTACGCGACCATGGCGCCCTTGCGGGCGAGGACGTCGTCCTGCCCGGTGAGGCTGACCCGCAGGAGCTGCGGGTTCTGGATGACGTACCGCTCCTGGCTCTGCTGTTCGGCGTGGTTGAAAAGCGGGCTCTGCATGGTGTGTTCTCGCTCCCCCTCAGCCCCGGACCCGCAGGCGGTCGGTGCTGTCCTCGCTCGGCTGTACGACGACGATGCCCTGGCCCGAGAAGGCCATCTGGAAGGCCTCGCCGCTGCCCCGCCCGATGAGGGAGGAGGCCTTGAAGCTGCGCTTGCCCTTGACCTTGAGCGACGGCGACCAGGCGACGAGCGCGTCGGGGTCGACGTACGTCTCGTCGTCGCCGCGGCCGCAGTCGACGACGATCGGGGTGCCGCGCGAGGTCAGGGCGACCCAGCCGGTGCCGGCGATCTCGACGTTGAACAGGCCCTGGCCGGCGAACTTGGCGAGTCCCTTGACGCGCTCGACGCCCCACTGGAGGTGCGCGTCGAAGGCGAGCAGGTTGGTGCCGTTGACCGAGATCGAGTCGTTCTGCAGGTTGATCACGACGACGTCGGCGCCGTAGTCGGCGAGGTAGAGCAGTCCGTCGCCGGAGCACTTCATGAGGGGCGCGCCCTCGCCGGTGGCCCACTGCTGGGCGACCTGGCGGGCGGCGGGCGGGTTGGGCTCGTAGGTGATGTAGCCCTCGTAGGAGACCATCGAGCCGGTCCGGGCGTAGAGGTCCTGGCCGGAGGCCATGGCCACCTGGAGCATGGCGCGGCCGTGGTTCTCCATCCGGGCCGCGACGGGGGTCGGGGCGTAGCCCGCGAATTGCTGGTTCATGACTTCGGGCTCCCTCAGACCTCGTAGGGCTGGACGACGATGAAGTTGCCGGGGGCGCCCCGGAACTGGAGGTTCACGGTCTCTCCGCTGTGGCCGGGGTAGGCGTTGCGGCGGAGCCGCACCTGGCTGGAGAGGATGACCTGGGACGCGGAGGACCACGCCACGACGGCGTTGCAGTCGGCGAAGGTGGTCGGCGTGACGGGCAGCACCACGGGCACGCCGTGGGTCTTCACGACGACGGTGCCGGTGCCCTGGAACTGCATGGTGAACAGGGCGCCGCCGGGGATGCCGTGGCCTTCGATGCGCCGCACCTCGTACTGCAGGGACTCGTCGAACGCGAGGACGTTCTCCGCGGAGACGCAGATGCCGTCGCCCTGGAGCTCGATCGGGTGCAGATGGGCGCCCTCCTCGGCGAGGAAGAGCTGGCCGCGGCCGGTGCAGCGCATCAGCTGCATCTCCTGGCCGGTGGCGTTGCCGACGATCCGGCCGGTGAAGCCGGCGCCCTTGTGGGAGAAGTCGACCTTGCCCTGGTACATGACCATGGAGCCCTGCCGGGCGAGCACGGGCATGCCGCCCATGGCCAGGTCGACCCGCATGAGCTGCTGGTTCTGCGGGGTCCAGCGGGCGCCGGTGGGGGTCTCCTTGTACGGCGCGAGCGCGGCGGTGAGGCCCGCTCCGGTCGCCGGGACGCCCTGCGGGACGCCGGGCTGCTGGCCGTACGACGGCTGCTGACCGTACGGGGCGGGGGCGGCCTGGCCGTAGCCGGGTGCCGGCGGCTGCTGACCGGGGTACTGGCCGGGCACCTGCGGCGGCTGCTGGCCGGGGTACTGGCCCGGAGGCTGTCCCGGGACCTGGCCGTACGACGGCTGCTGGCCGTACGGGGCGGGTGCGGGCGCCGGCGGCGGGACCGGGGCGGGTGCCATCGGTGCCACCATGGTCGGCTGCGTGTGCACCGGCTGAGCCGGCGGCACGGGCGCGGGCGGGGCCGGCGGCCCGCCGAACGCGGGCGCGGGTGCGGGCGCCGGGGGTGCGCCGAAGGCGGGCGCGGGCGCCGGTGCCGGTGCCGCGGGGGCGCCGAACGCCGGGGGCGCCGTCGCCTGCGGCGGCGGTGCGAAGCCGGGCGCGGCCTGCGGCTGGGCGGCGGGCTCCTCCTCGGCGACCTCGCCGCCGAAGTTCCGCAGGAGCGCGTCGAGGCCGCCGTCGAAGCCCTGGCCGACGGCGGCGAACCGCCAGACGTCCTTGAGGTAGAAGTCGCCCAGCATCACCGCGCGCTCGGTGCTGAACTCCGCGCCGGTGAAGGCGTACCGGGCGACCTCTTCGCCGCCCGCCACGATCCGCAGGTGGCCGGGGCCGATCTGCGACATCTGGCCGGCGCCGTCGATGGTCGCGGTGAACGACAGCTTGTGGATCTGGGCGGGGATGCGGTCGAGAGTCACGCGGAAGGACTCGGTGTCACCGGACTGCGCCCCGAGCAGCTGGACGGACTCCTCGGGCGTCTTCGGCTGGTTGAAGAAGACGAAGTAGCGGTCGTCGGAGAGCCGCTCGTCCGCGTCGAGTCCGAAGCAGCTGATGTCGAAGGTCAGTCCGGGCGCCGCGATCTGCACACCGATGTACAGATCGGTACCCGCGGTGAGATCACTGATCTTGGCCTTGTGGCCGCGTTGGAATTCCCTGGCCATGCGTAACGACCGTCCCCCATCCCGAATGGCGAATGCTCGCGCCAGGCTAGCCGCTGAGTGCGACATTGAGACAGCGCAGGTCGTTTTCGGTACGGAATCGGGAAACCGCGGTCACGCGCGCGTGCCATCGGGGTCACTCCCCGCAAGCGGACGGGGAGATTCCGGACAAGCCGGCGGTGTCACTCCTCGCGAGCGCCCGGAGGGTGCGGCAGGCGCTCGGCGGCGACCACGCCCTCCAGGTAGCCGCGGGCCCGCTCGGTGCGGGGGTACGCCTCCAGGAGCCGCCAGAACCCGGGGCCGTGCCCGGGGACGAGCAGATGGGCCAGCTCGTGCAGGAGGACGTAGTCGACGACGTATTCGGGCATGCCCTGGAGCCGGTGGGAGAGCCGGATGCTGCCCTCGGAGGGGGTGCAGGAACCCCAGCGGGTGTTCTGGTTGGTGACCCAGCGCACCGAGCTGGGGCGGGCCCGGCCGCCGAAGTACTGCTCGGACAGCCGCAGCGACCGCTCGGTCAGCTCGCGGTCCCCGAGGACGCTGCGGCTCTCCTGTGCGGCGAGTTTGTCCAGCATCACGCCGACCCAGCGGCGCTCCTCCGCCTCGGACATCCGGGCCGGGATCAGCACCACGGTCCGGTCGCCCTCGCGGTAGGCCGAGACGGTTCTGCTCCGCCGTGGGCTTCTGCGGACCTCGACCGCACTCGTCCCCGCACCGCGGTGCGGCTTGTCGGTCACGCTGCGCTGTGGGTCGGCGGGCACGGCCCCGACGTTACCCGCTGTCAGCGCGGGAAGTCCCGCCTCCGGAGTGGTTTCGGCAACGATCCGCTCACACCCCGCGCGATTCGAATGACTAATCCCCTGACCTGTGGACAACTTTCGGCGGCCGTCACGGCCGCGGGGCATTCTCGACACGGGCGGCGAAAGGCCGTCGCCGACGAAGTTGTCGATCTTGAAGTCGTCGATCATGAATGCGGGGCGGGGGAAATGCATCCGATGGTGAAACCGGCGCTGCGGCGCGCCTGGCGGAGTCTGCGCAGCGTGCAGTTCGGGGTGACCCCCGCGCACGCGGTGGTGCTCGATCCGGTCGACGGGGCGACGGGGACCCTGCTCGGGCTGCTCGACGGCACCCGCGGCACCGAGCTGCTCCGGGCCGAGGCGAGGACCCTCGGCCTGCCGTCCGGACGGCTCGACGCGCTGCTCGGGCGGCTCGAGTCGGCGGGACTGCTCGCCGACGCCGCGACCGGACGGCCGGGGAGGGCCGGGCCGGCGGCCGGCGCGGTGGACAGCGCCCTCGATCCGCTCCGCGCCGACCTCGCCTCCCTCTCCGTCGTCCACCCCGGGCCGGACCGGGCGTTACGGACCCTGGCGGCCCGGCGGGCCGCGCGCGTCCAGGTCCGGGGTGCGGGGCGGGTGGGGGTGATGGTGGCGGCGCTGCTCGCGGCGGCGGGCACGGGCTCGGTCGAGGTCGTCGACTCGGGCCGGGTCGAAGCCTGGGAGACGGCTCCGGGCGGGCTGCCGGCCGAGGCGGTCGGCGAGCGCCGGGCGACGGCGGCCCGCCGGCTGGTCAACCGCTGGCGGAGGCCGCGCGTTCCGGGCCGACCGGGTGAGGGCTCCGGCGGGGTCGGGCTGTCACTCGTCGTGGTGACGCCGCGGGACGGTCTCGGCGCGTACGTCCCCGATCCGCTTCCGGCTCAGCGGTGGGTCACCACGGGGACCCCGCATCTGTACGCCGGGGTCCTGGAGGCGACGGGAGTCGTCGGGCCGCTCGTCCTGCCGGGCGGCACGGCGTGCGCGCGGTGCCTTCAGGAGGAGCGGACCGACCGGGAGTCGGACTGGCCGCGGCTGCTCGCCCAGTGGCGCTCCGGGGCCCGGCATCCCCTGCCCGCCTGCGACCTGGGGCTCGCGACGGCGGTGGCCGGTCTCGCCGCCGCGCACGCGCTGGCCTTCCTCGACGGGGATCTGCCGGCCAGCACCGGTAGCCGCTGGGAGGCGTCGCTGCCGCTGCTGGAGTGGCGGGAGGAGCGACTGAGACCTCATCCGGCCTGCCCCTGCGGAGCAGCGCGCCGCGGAGAGGGGGAGCGAGCCTCGGCAGCGGGAGGCACGCAGGACACAATGGCGGGGTAACGGCCCTGTGCGGGACGGCAGGGGTGACCGACCTGCGCGGCACGGCAGTCTGGGTTTTGGAGGGGCGTATGTCTGATCTTCCCCGGAAGGCGGTCACTCGGACCGCCAAGTTGGCGGCGCTGCCGCTCGGTTTCGCGGGCCGGGCCACCTGGGGCCTGGGCAAGCGGATCGGCGGGAGATCGGCGGAGATCGTCGCCCGCGAGCTCCAGCAGCGCACGGCCGAGCAGCTGTTCAAGGTGCTCGGTGAGCTCAAGGGCGGCGCCATGAAGTTCGGGCAGGCGCTGTCCGTCTTCGAGTCGGCCCTCCCCGAGGAGGTGGCCGGGCCCTACCGGGCGGCGCTGACGAAGCTCCAGGACGCGGCGCCGCCGATGCCGACGCGCACCGTGCACGCCGTCCTCGAGGAGCGGCTGGGCGCCGAGTGGCGGGAGCTGTTCCTGGAGTTCGAGGACAAGCCGGCGGCGGCCGCGTCGATCGGGCAGGTGCACCGGGCCGTGTGGCACGACGGGCGCGAGGTCGCGGTGAAGGTGCAGTACCCGGGCGCCGGGGAGGCGCTGCTCTCGGACCTGACGCAGCTGAGCCGCTTCGCCCGGCTGCTGGGCCCGCTGATTCCGGGGATGGACATCAAGCCGCTGATCACCGAGATGCGGGACCGGGTCTCGGAGGAGCTGGACTACGCCCTGGAGGCGGCGGCCCAGCAGAAGCACGCGGAGGAGTTCGCCGACGACCCCGACGTGCTGGTTCCGGCGGTGGTGCACCGGGCGGACCAGGTCCTGGTGACGGAATGGATGGACGGCATCCCGCTCGCGGAGGTGATCGCGGACGGTACGGAGGAGCAGCGGGACCGGGCGGGCCAGCTCCTGGCCCGGTTCCTGTTCTCGGGACCCGCGCGCACCGGTCTGCTGCACGCCGATCCGCACCCGGGGAACTTCCGGCTGCTTCCGGGCGCCGACGAGGGCGAGGGCCCGGAGGGCTGGCGGCTCGGGGTGCTCGACTTCGGCACCGTGGACCGGCTGCCGGGCGGGCTGCCGGAGACGATCGGCACCTGTCTGCGGATGACTCTGGAGGGCGAGGCCGAGACCGTCTACGAGCTGCTGCGGGCGGACGGCTTCGTCAGGAAGTCCGTGGCACTCGACCCCGACGCGGTCCTGGAGTACCTGCTGCCGATCATCGAGCCGGCCGAGGCGGAGTCCTTCCTGTTCACCCGGGGCTGGATGCGCACCCAGGCGGCCCGCATCGCCGACCCGCGCTCACCCGCCCACCAGTTGGGCAAGCAGCTCAACCTGCCGCCCTCGTACCTGCTGATACACCGGGTGACGCTGAGCACCATCGGGGTGCTGTGCCAGCTGAACGCGACGGTGCGGCTGCGGGCCGAGCTGGAGGAGTGGCTGCCGGGCTTCGTGCCGGCCGCCTCGGACTGACGGGGGTCACCACCAGGAGGAGTCGAGACGGCCTTCGATCGCTCGGATGTTGGCGCGGGCGCAGTCCTCGCAGAAGTAGCTGCGCCGGCCGTTCTCCACCGAGCAGGTCCAGGTCAGCGGCAGGGTGTCGGCCGTCTTGCCGCAGCGCGCGCAGACGAGGGGCCCCTCGGGGGTACGGGCGTCGTTCACCCTCGTGACGATAACCCGACGAAGCGCCGGGGACCCGACAACGCACCGCGGGGGCCGGTCCGTTCGGACCGGCCCCCGCGGGGGCGCCCCTGAGGGCGCGGTGTGATCACTGCGTGGCGGTCGTCAGTGCATGACGGCCATGGCCAGCGCGCGGCGGGCGCGCAGCGAGACGCGCTCGGCGCGGCGCTGCATGCGTCGGGCGGCGACCAGGCGCACGGCCTGGCGTTCCGCGTCGGCCTCGCGGTGACGCTCGTGCATATGGGCACGGGCGAGGGCTTCTGGGGCGAGTTGCATTTCACGGGTCCTGTTCTGACGCGCGGTGGGCGCGGCGGAGGGGAAGAAGACTGGGGTCGCGGAGCCGGCGGGCTCGCTGGTGGAAGAGGTCATCGGGGCCTGCTTCTGGGGATCGTGCGTGAGGGGGCGGTCGATGGTTCCGGTGGCGCTCATGCCGCGACCGGGTTCTTGCGCGGACGGCCACGGGGCCGCTTGCGGGCGACGACCACGCCCTGGACGAAGAGCTCGCCGCCCCAGACGCCCCACGGCTCGCGCCGCTCCTGGGCGCCGGCGAGGCAGGCGGCCACGAGCGGGCAGGTCCGGCAGAGGGACTTCGCGTACTCGACGTCGGCCGGGGACTCCGCGAAGAAGACCTCGGGGTCGTAGGCGCGACAGGGGACGGGGACGCCGAGGTTCTCGATGGCGTCGTCGAGCGCGGTGAGCGTGCTGAGGGGGGTCAAAGTGGGGTCCTCCGTGGGGCGGCCGGGCTGGGCGATCGGTGCGGAAGGCGGTACGGACGGGGCGTGCGCTTCGAGTTGCACGGTGGTCTTTCCTCGTCTGGTCTTTCCGGCCTGTTGACCGGGGTTTCGGCTGGTACCGGGGTGTTGCTGTCCCGAGGCGTCCTCGTGTCGTCGTCCCCGTTCGAGGACAAACAAAAGGGCCGCGGATCCCGGGTGGGGTTCCGCGGCCCTGAAGGCGCCGGTCTGATCATGGATCAGACTGGATCGCTCCAGGGTTCGAGCCCACGGAAGGCCCACATCTTGTGGTGGTGCGTCGTCGTCTGCTGGGTGCCGGCACCGGTCGCCGCAAAGGCATAGGCCGTGGCCTTGCCCGCTGCTCCTGCTTCCAGTGCCTTGGTCGGTCGCTCATTGCGAAGCTCCACGGCAGGCCGCAGACCGGCACCGGCAAGGCCGGAGACGGGCAGACCGGTGCCAATGAACGCCGAGGCGGAGAGGCCGAGCGAGCAGGCGGAGACGACGGAGCGATCGGTCATTTTGACGGTGCTGACGGAGCCGGCACGGCTGATGAAGCTGGCGGTGCTGGTCTGAATGACGTTGCTGATCACGTGGAATCGCCTCCTCTCGGCGTCTCGGAGGGCTCGGGTGCGAGCCGGACCCTCATGTTTATTTGGACAAGTACAGCACAGAGACAGGGCTTCTCAGAAGCCGCTGTTCCGTGGTTAAGAACCTATGGGGCTTGACGGGGCGGGCGCAAACTATTTTTCCCACGAGTTTTTCTCACCCGTCGTCATGGCCTGCCCCACCGTCCCCACCTGCGCAGATGGCCAGGACATCGGTGCCGAAGCGGTCGAGCTTGCGGGCGCCGACGCCGGAGATCGAGGAGAGTTCCCCGCCGGTGGCGGGGACCCGCTCGGCGATGGCCATCAGCGTCTTGTCGGTGAACACGCAATACGCCGGCTGGCCGAGCTCCCTGGCCTGATCGGCCCGCCAGTCGCGGAGCCGCTCGTACAGCGCCTCGTCCATGTCCGAGGGGCAGTCCTCGCAGCGCATGAGCTTCATGGCGCCGGCCTCGGTGAGGGTCGCCCCGCAGACCCGGCAGAGCACGGGACCGCGCGGCTTGCGGCGACCGGCGGCGGCGCCCCGTTCGAAGGAGCCGGACCCGCCGGAGGCGACCGTGCCGAGGGAGCCGGAGCCGGGCCGCAGGCCCTTGAGGAAGCGGCTGGGGCGCCGGGAGGCCCGGCCGCCCGGCGAGCGGGAGAGCGCCCACGACAGCGTGAGGTGGTGCCGGGCGCGGGTGACGCCGACGTAGAGCAGGCGCCGCTCCTCCTCGATCTGCTCGTCGGTCTTGGCGTAGGTGATGGGCATCATGCCCTCGGTGAGGCCGACCAGGAAGACGGCGTCCCATTCGAGGCCCTTGGCGGAGTGCAGCGAGGCGAGGGTGACGCCCTGCACGGTCGGCGCGTGCTGCGCGGCGGCCCGCTCGTCGAGCTCGGCGACCAGGTCGGAGAGGGTGGCGCCGGAGCGGGCGCGGGCGAAGTCCTCGGCGAGCCGGACCAGGGCGGCGAGGGACTCCCAGCGGTCGCGGACGGCCCCGGAGCCGGCGGGCGGCTGCGAGGTCCAGCCCTTGGTCGAGAGGACGGCCCTGACCTGCGCGGGCAGGTCCTCGGCGTCGTCGAGGAGGGAGTCGTTGCCCCCGGCGCGGGCCGCGCCGCGCAGGGCGATGCCCGCCTCGCGCACCTCCTGGCGCTCGAAGAAGCGCTCTGCGCCGCGCAGCTGGTAGGGCACTCCGGCGTCGGCGAGCGCCTGCTCGTACACCTCGGACTGGGCGTTGATCCGGTAGAGGACGGCGATCTCGCCGGCCGGGACGCCGGCGGCGATGAGGTCCCGGACGCGGCGCGCGGTGCCCTCGGCCTCGGTCGGCTCGTCGGCGTACTCCGTGTAGACGGGATCGGGGCCGGGGTCGCGCTGGGAGATCAGCTCCAGGCGGTGCTCGGCGGCCCGGCCGCGGGCCTGGCTGAGCAGTCCGTTGGCGAGGTGGACGACCTGGGGGGTCGAGCGGTAGTCGCGGACCAGTTTGACGACCGTGGCGCCGGGGTGGCGGGTGCGGAAGTTCAGCAGGTGGTCGGGGGTGGCTCCGGTGAAGGAGTAGATGGTCTGGCTCGCGTCGCCGACGACGCAGAGGTTGTCGCGGTCGCCGAGCCACAGGTCGAGGAGCCGCTGCTGGAGCGGGGAGACGTCCTGGTACTCGTCCACGACGAAGTGCTGGTACTGGCCGCGGATCTGGTCGGCGATGTCGTGCCGGTCCTGGAGGATGCCGACGGTGAGCAGCAGCACGTCCTCGAAGTCGATCACCGAGCGGTCGCGCTTCAGCTGCTCGTACATCGCATAGATCTGGCTGATCTCCGCCGGGTCGCGGGGGGCGTCCCGGTGGGCCTTGGCGACGATGGCCGGGTAGTCGGCGGGGACGGTCTGGGTGACCTTGGCCCACTCGATCTCTCCGGTGACGTCCCGCAGCTCGTTCCGGTCGAGCCGGATCCGGCAGCGGGCCGCGGCGTCGGCGACCAGCTGGATCTTCCGCTCCAGGAGCCGGGGCAGATCGCCACCGACTGCTTTCGGCCAGAAGAACTGGAGCTGCCGGAGGGCCGCGGAGTGGAAGGTGCGGGCCTGGACTCCGCCCGCGCCGAGCTGCCGGAGCCGGCCGCGCATCTCGCCCGCGGCGCGGTTGGTGAACGTGACGGCCAGCACACTGGCGGGCTGGAGTCTGCCCGACCGCACCCCGTACGCGATGCGGTGGGTGATCGCCCGCGTCTTGCCCGTGCCGGCGCCCGCCAGCACGCACACCGGGCCGGTCAGGGCCAGGGCGACCTCGCGCTGCTCCGGGTCGAGCCCGTCGAGCACCGCGTCGGCCGTCTCCGGTACCTGCGGGAAGAGAGTGGAGTGCGTTGCTGCTGTCACCCCCCAATGCTGCCAGGTCCGCCGAGCTTGCCGCGGAGGCTTGTCCACAGGGGGCGGCCGCGGTCATACGAATTCCGGGAATGGCCGGGACACGGCGTACGTTCTTGCTCTCGGCACCCGTCAGCGAACCAAGAGGAGCGCCTCGCCATGCAGGGCACTGTGACGATGTACAGCACCACGTGGTGCGGCTACTGCCGTCGGCTGAAGAGCCAGATGGACCGCGAGGGCATCGCGTACACGGAGATCAACATCGAGCAGGACCCCGACTCGGCGGCCTTCGTCGAGAAGGCGAACGGCGGAAACCAGACCGTTCCGACCGTCCTCTTCCCGGACGGTTCGACCCTGACGAACCCGAGCCTCGCCCAGGTGAAGCAGGCGCTCAGCGTCTGAGCCACCCGGCCCCGCGCATCCACGGAACCCCCGACCGGTGACACCACCGTCGGGGGTTCCGTGCGTGCGGGGGGGGGCGGTGGCCGCGTCCGGGGCGGCGGGGAGATCCCGAGGGGTTCGGGTGAAGATCGCGAAACGCCCTTGCGGAGACCGCGAGGAACAGCGGCGGACCGGAGGCGACACGGGCCGATCGGGAGGTACCGTACGACGGGATTTCGCCTGAGCGAACCCCATGAGCGCCCCCCTGCCGTGAAGAGCATCACACACGACCCCGTCTTTGTGCGGCTTCCGTCGGCGCACCTATGCTCTCCTCCCGACCGAGATTTGCGACTGCATATCCAGGTGGGATTCCTCTTGCTCAACCAGACAGCCCCTGCCCCTCTCGCCTCACCCGTGTCCGTGTCCCTGGGTCGCGCGCCGGGCACCCGGCCGGACGCCACGGGCCGAGGCCGCGGACGTCTCCACGTCCTCGACGGCCTGCGCCTCGTCGCCGCCCTCATGGTGGTCGGCTACCACTACCTCGCCTTCGGGGAGGGCTGGCCCGAGCCGGTCGAGCAGCTCTTCCCCCGCACCTACTCCGTGGCCTCGTACGGCTACCTCGGCGTGGAGTTCTTCTTCCTGATCAGCGGCTTCGTCATCTGCATGAGCGGCTGGGGCAGGCCGGTGAAGGAGTTCTTCGTCTCCCGTGTGGCGCGGCTCTACCCGGCGTACTGGTTCGCCGTCGTCGCCACGTCCGTCACCGTCACGGTGATCCCCGGCGGGCGCGAGCACGTGCCCTGGAACGACATCCTCACCAATCTGACGATGCTCCAGGAGCCGCTGGGCGCCGAGTCCGTCGACCCGGTCTACTGGACCCTCTTCGCCGAGCTCCGCTTCTACCTGCTCTTCACGGCGCTCGCCTGGTGGGGTCTGACCTACCGCCGGGTGCTGCTGTTCTGCTGCGTGTGGGGAGCGGCGAGCGTCCTGGTCTCCCCGGCCGAGCCCGGCCCCCTGAAGCTGCTGGTGATGCCCGGGTACAGCTGGTTCTTCATCGCGGGCATGGCCTTCTACCTGATGTACCGGTTCCGCCCGAACCTGATGCTCTTCGGCGTCGTCGGGGTCAGCTACTGCGCCTCGCTCGCGCCGTCCATCGAGAGGGCCAAGGAGCTCACCTTCCTCGGCGACCGGCCGGCGTGGCCCGTGCTCGTCGTGCTCGCCGCCTTCTTCGGGCTGATGGCGCTCGTCGCGACCGGCAGGCTCTCCGGCATCCGCTGGCGGTGGCTGCCGGTGGCCGGGGCGCTGACCTATCCGCTGTACCTGCTGCACGAGGTCATCGGCTGGGAGCTCTTCGCGCGCTTCGGGGAGCGGGTCACCCCCTGGGTGCTGCTCACCGCCGTACTGCTCGGGATGCTCGTGCTGTCGTACCTGGTCCACCGTCTCGTCGAGCGGCCGCTCGGCCGGAGCCTCAGGAACCACCTGCTCCGTCGGTGAGCACCGCGGAGACGTCACCGTCCGCACCGCGGAGACGTCCCGCCCGCACCGGGGGGGGCGTCCCCGTCCGCACCGCGGAGACGTCCCCGTCCGGCCGTGCGGGCGGGGACGTCCTCAGGTGCGGGAGCGTCTCAGATCACGTCGCCGGGCTTCGGCAGCGGCTTGCCGTACCAGCGCTCGATCAGCCGGGAGGCGATCGAGATGCCGTACGGCGGGAGCACCTCGCCCGACTCGAAGGCGGCGGCCAGGTCGTCGCGGGAGAACCAGCGGGCCTCGTGGATCTCCTCGCCGTCCACGTTGATCTCCGAGGAGGTCGCGCGGGCGAAGAAGCCGAGCATCAGGCTGGACGGGAACGGCCAGGGCTGGCTGGCGATGTACTCGACCTCGCCGACCGTGACCCCGGCCTCCTCGAAGACCTCACGGGCCACCGACGCCTCGATGGACTCGCCGGGCTCGACGAAGCCGGCGAGGGTCGAGAAGCGGCCCTCGGGCCAGTGGACCTGGCGGCCGAGCAGCGCCCGGTCCTCCTCGTCCGTGACGAGCATGATCACCGCGGGGTCGGTCCGCGGGTAGTGCTCGGCGCCGCACGCCTGGCAGCGGCGGATGTGCCCGGCGGCGGCGATCACCGTGCGCTCGCCGCAGCGCGAGCAGAAGCGGTGGAGGCGCTGCCAGTTCTCCAGGGCCACCGCGTGCACCATGAGGCCCGCGTCCCGGTCCGACAGGAGCAGTCCGGCCTCGCGGAGCCCGGCGGGCCGCGCGGACTGGTCCATGCGGCCGGGAAGGGAGTCCTTCTGGAGCGCGAAGTAGGAGACGCCGTCGGCGTCAGTGCCCAGGAAGTAGCGGTGGGTCTCGGTGACCGGGGCCTCGAAGGCCGGGGTCATGACGAGTTCGGTCCTGCCGTCGGCCGTGTCGTCGATCAGCACCTGGCCCCCGGAGACCACGAAGACCCGCGTGGTGGGGTGGCTCCAGGCCGCCGCCAGCCACGCCTCGTCGAGGCGGTGGTGCGAGGCGCGGTCGATGCCGCTCGGAGCGGTCAGCGAGATCGGGCGGTCCGCTGACGCGTTCTTCAAGGTGCTCACAGGTGCTTCCAACTCCCCCGGATCGGTGTGTGGGTTCAGCGCTCGGCGACGGTGACCTGTGCGAGGGCGGCGGACAGGTCACCCCACAGATGAGCGGTCGTCTCGACGCCCTTCATGAGGAGATCGAGTTCGATCTTCTCGTTGGGGGCGTGCCAGCCGTCGGACGGGACGGAGATGCCGAGGAACAGCACGGGTGCCTCCAGGACGTCCTGGAGGTCGGCGGCGGGCCCCGAGCCGCCCTCGCGGGTGTAGCGGACCTTGGCGCCGTCGAAGGCCCGGCTCATCGCCCCGGCGACCGCCTTGAGCGCGGGGTGGTCGAGCGGGGTGAGGCAGGGGCGGGTCGGGGCGCCGAAGACGATCTCGTACCGGATGCCGGCGGGGACGAGACCGGCGAGCCAGTCCCGTACGGCGAGCTCGATCTTGGCCGGGTCCTGGCCGGCGACCAGCCGGAACGACAGCTTGAGCTGGGCGGAGGCGGGGACGATCGTCTTGCCGCCGGGGCCCTGGTAGCCGCCGCCGATGCCGTTGACCTCCGCGGTGGGGCGGGCCCAGACCCGCTCCAGGGTGGAGAAGCCTGCCTCGCCGAGGGTGCCGTGCGACTTCGCCGTGCTCAGCCAGGCGGCCTCGTCGAAGGGCAGCTCGGCGACGAGGGCGCGCTCGGCGTCGCTCAGCTCGGTCACTCCCTCGTAGAAGCCGGGGATCGCCACGTGCTCGTCGGCGTCGTGGAGGGCGGCGACGATCCGGCCGGCGACGGTGGCCGGGTTCGGCACGGCGCCGCCGAAGGAGCCGGAGTGGATGTCCTGGTCGGGGCCGTACAGCTCGATCTCGCAGTCGGCGACCCCGCGCATGCCGGTGCAGACGGTGGGGGTGGTCTCGGACCACATGCCGGTGTCGGAGACGATCACGGCGTCGGCGGCGAGGCGCTCGGCGTGGGTCTCGACGAGGGCGCGGAAGTGCGGGGACCCGGACTCCTCCTCGCCCTCGACGATCAGCTTGAGGTTGACCGCGGGCGCGGTGCGGCCGGTGACGGCGAGGTGGGCGCGGACGCCGAGGGTGTGGAAGAACACCTGGCCCTTGTCGTCGGCCGCCCCGCGCGCGTACATCCGTCCGTCGACCACGGTCGGCTCGAACGGGTCCGTGTGCCAGCCGTCCTCGCGGGCGGCGGGCTGCACGTCGTGGTGGCCGTAGACCAGGACCGTGGGCGCGTCCGGGTCGTCGGAGGGCCATTCGGCGAAGACGGCGGGGGCGCCGTCCGTCTCCCAGACCTCGACCGTGGTGAAGCCGGTCCCGGTGAGCTTGGCGGCGAGCCACTCGGCGCTGCGCCGTACGTCCCCGGCGCGGTCCGGCTGCGCCGACACGGAGGGGATGCGCAGCCACTCCGCGAGGTCGCCGAGGAAGGCGGCACGGTGCTGCTCGATGTACGTGCGTACGGCGTGGACGGCGCTGTCCGGGGTCTCGCTCATGCCCCCGAGCCTATCCGGCGCCCGGGGGTGCCCCGCCCGGCAGGAGGGCCTGCTCGGCGTCGGGGGCCGGCTCGCCGAGGAGGAGGGCCTCCAGCTCGGCCCGGCCGGGCAGCCGGGTGGGGCGGGCGACCTCGCCCGTCCGCACGTAGACGAAGGCGGCGGCCACGTCCTCGGGCGCGAGACCGTGCTGCTCGGCCCAGGCGAGCCGGTAGATCGCGAGCTGGAGCGGGTCCGCGCTGCGCAGCCGGCTCGTCTTCCAGTCGACGATCTCGTACGCGCCGGAGTCCGGGTCCCGGTAGACGGCGTCGATCCGGCCCCGGACGACCCGGCCGCCGAGCGAGAGGTGCACGGGGACCTCGACGCGGTACGGGGTGCGCCGGGCGTACGCGGTGCGGGCGAAGGCCTCCTTCAGCTCGTCGAGGTCCCGCTCGTCGAGGATCTCCGGCTCCCCGGCGAAGTCCTCCCCGCCGGGCAGGTCCTCGGGACCGAGGAAGGGCAGCGGCAGCTCCTCGAAGCGGGACTCCACCCACGCGTGGAACCGGGTGCCCCGGCGGGCCGCCGGCTGCGGGGCCTTCGGCATGGGCCGGGCCAGCTCCTGGGCGAAGCCGTCGGGGTCGGCGGCGAGGCGGAGGACCTGGGAGGCGGAGAGGTACGCGGGGAGGACGACGTCACGGGTGGTGGCGCGGGCGCGGCGGAGTTCGGCGGTGAGGGCGGTGAGGTCGCGGTCCCACGAGGCGACGGTCCTCGTGTCCTCGGGGGTGAGGGCGCCGTACGGCTCCGAGTCCGGGTACTGATCCGAGTCCGGGTCCGCGGGCGGGGCCTCGGGCTCCCGGGGGGCCGGGACCGCGTCCATGTGGGTGTCCTCGGGCAGGGCCTCCTCGTCCCAGTCGGGTTCCTCCTCGTCCGGCCAGAGGTCCTCCGGGTGCGGGTCCCGGGCGGCGGGCGCCGCGCCGACGGGGTGGTGCGCGCGGGTCCCGTCCTGCGGAGCGATGTCCCGCAGCCGGGCGCGGACGAGCTCGGCCGCCTCCCTGCGGCGCCCGAACGACTCCCCGTCCAGCGGGAGCGGCCAGGTCCCCTCGCTCTCCGGCTCCGCCAGGGTCGGGTTCTTCGCGTCCTTCTCCGGCTCCTCCGCCCATGCCTCGATCTCCCCGTGGCCCTGCTCGCAGTGGGCGTACAGGGCCTGGAGGAAGTCCGACGGGCCCCGAGGCTTCTTCTGCGACGGGCCCCACCAGTGGGCCGAGCCGAGGAGGAGGCTGCGGGGACGGGTGAAGGTGACGTAGCCGAGACGGAGTTCCTCGGTGTGCTGGTGGTCCCGCATTTCGTTCTTGAAGGCCGTGAGGGCCTTCGCGTTCCAGGTGTCGACGGTCGGCAGCGTGGCCGCGTCGCCGCGCAGGGCGTGCGGGAGCACCTGCGGCTGCGAGGTCCACGACTCGCGGGCCCGGGCGCTCGGGAACTGGCCGGTGACCAGGCCGGGGACGGCGACGACGTCCCACTCCAGGCCCTTGGACTTGTGGGCGGTGAGGACCTTGACGGTGTTCTCGCCGCCCGGCAGGGCGTTGTCGAGGCCCTTCTCGAACTGGACGGCCGTGCGCAGGAAGCCGAGGAACGCGAGGAGGCTCGCCTCGCCGTCCAGGGAGGCGAAGCCGGCGGCGACGTCGAGGAAGTGGCCGAGGGTCTCGCGGCGGCGGGCGGCGAGCGCGTGCGGGGAGGCGGAGAGTTCGACTTCGAGGCCGGTCGCGGAGAGCACCCGGTGCAGGACGTCCATGAGCGGGTCGGCGAGCGAGCCGCGCAGGGCGCGCAGCTCGGCGGCGAGGCGGGCGAAGCGGACCCGGGCGTCGGTGGAGAAGGCGAGGCCGTCGTCGGCCGCGCCGCCGGAGTCGAGGAAGGTGTCGAGCGCGTCGGCGAGGGAGACGACCTCGGCCGGGTCGACGCCCTCGACGGCGGCGGCCAGCCGCTGCTCGGGGTCGGGGTCGTCGCCGCCCCGGTGGACGAGGTGGCGGGCCCGGCGGCCGAGGAGCGCGAGGTCGCGGGGGCCGATGCGCCAGCGGGGGCCGGTGAGGAGGCGGACCAGGGAGGCGTTGGCCCCCGGGTCCTGGAGGACCTCGCAGACGGCGACCAGGTCGGCGATCTCGGGCAGGTGGAGGAGGCCGGAGAGGCCGACGACCTCGACGGGTACGTCCCGGGCGACGAGGGCCGCGTGGATGGCGGGGAAGTCGGTGGCCGTGCGGCACAGGACGGCGATCTCGCCGGGCTCCCGGCCGGTGCGGACGAGGTGGGCGAGGGAGTCGGCCAGCCAGTCGATCTCCTCGGCGTGGGTGGGGAGGAGGGCGATGCGGACGCTTCCGTCGTTCTCGGCGCCGGGCGCCGGGCGCAGCGCCTCCACGCCCGCGTGCATGGCGCGCAGGGGCGCGGCGAGTCCGTTGGCGAGGTCGAGGAGGCGGCCGCCGCTGCGCCGGTTCTCGGAGAGGGCGTAGCGGTCGGCGGGGCTGCCGTCGGCGTGCGGGAAGTGCTCGGGGAAGTCGTCGAGGTTGGCGACGGAGGCGCCGCGCCAGCCGTAGATGGCCTGGCAGGGGTCGCCGACGGCGGTCACCGCGTGGCCGGTCGGCCGCTGCGCGGCGCCCTGTCCGAAGAGTCCTGAGAGCAGCAGCCGCTGGGCGACGGAGGTGTCCTGGTACTCGTCGAGGAGGACGACGCGGAACTCGTCGCGGAGGATCTCGCCGACCTCGGGCCGGGTGGTGGCGAGTTCGGCGGAGCGGGCGATCTGGTCGCCGAAGTCGAGCAGATCGCGGGAGCGCTTGGCGGCCCGGTAGCGGACGACGAGGTCGAGGAGTTCGCGGCGGGCGGTGGCGGCCTCGGGGATCTTGCGCAGCTCGGCGTTGCTGAGCTTGGCCTCGGCGAGGGCGGTGAGCAGCGCGGAGTCGTACGAAAGGAGTCTTTCCGGCGCTACGAGGTGCTCGGCGAGCTCGGCGTCGAGGGCGAGCAGGTCGGTGATCAGGGTCGTGAACGAGCGGGTGAGCGCCGGGTAGGGGCCGGGGGCCTCGCGCAGGACGCGGGCGGCGAGCTGATAGCGCGTGGCGTCGGCGAGGAGCCGGGAGGTGGGTTCCAGCCCGATGCGCAGGCCGTGGTCGGTGAGGAGCTGTCCGGCGAACGCGTGGTACGTGGAGATCCGGGGTTCGCCCGGGGGGTCGTCCGGGTCGATGACGTCGGGGTCGGTGACCCCGGCGCGGACGAGGGCGGTGCGGACGCGCTCGGCGAGCTCTCCGGCGGCCTTGTTGGTGAAGGTGAGTCCGAGGACCTGCTCGGGGGCGACCTGGCCCGTGCCGACCAGCCAGACCACCCGGGCCGCCATCACCGTCGTCTTGCCGGAGCCGGCTCCGGCCACGACGACCTGCGGGGCGAGCGGCGCGGTGATGCAGGCCGTCTGCTCCGGGGTGAACGGGATGCCGAGGAGCTCCTTGAGCTGCTCGGGGTCGGTGATGCGTGCGGTCACCTCAAAGAGGCTAACGCGGCGGACCGACAGTCCGGCCCGGTCCGGCCCGGATCCGGCGAGGGATCCTCGTCACGCGGGCGTGCTGCCGCGGCCCGCCTCGTCACGCGTGCGTGACCCTGGCGCGAGGGGATCTCGTCACGCGGGCACGCCCCCGTCCAGCTTGGACAGGTCCACCGTCTCGTCGGCCGGCGGGACGACCACGCGGACGGGCTTGTCGTAGTCGGAGAGCACCATCGCGCCCGGTTCCTCGCCACCGGCCTTGACCATCTTCAGGATGTACGGCTTGCCCTCCCGGGACACGGACACGGTGGTGGTCTCGCCTTCGGCCTTCTTCTTGACCAGGGTCGCGACGGGGGTGCCGCCGACCTCCGCGTCGGGGCCCCTGGTCAGCCCCCGGCGCTCCTCCTCGTCCTTGCCGAGGTCGGCGAGGAGCGACTTCAGGTCGCAGACGCCGCTGAGGTCGGCGCTGCCGGCCTGCCCCGGGGCGATCTTCAGCCAGCGGCCCTTGACCAGCTCGACCGTGGCGTCGATCTGGGCATCGGGCATGCCCTGGGAGGCCATGGAGACGCGCCAGAAGGCCTCGTCGCCCTTCATGTAGGTGATCCGGTCGATCTTGCGGAGCTCGGCCTTGCCGCCCTTGATCCTCATCACGCCCGTGCACTCGTCGCGGTCGTTGACGGCGAAGTCGATGTCGAGAGGCTGTCCCTCCGTGAACACCCGGCCCGTCATCCGGAGCGAGGTCGCCGACCGGGTCGCGGTGACCGCCTTGTCGCCGATCTCGTCGGCGGTGAGACCGGAGAACGGATCGGGCGAGGGTGCCGCCACCGAGGGCGCGGCGGCCGCGGTGCCGGTCGTCGCGGCCCAGGCCGCGACGGGTGCGGGCCCCGTGACGACGGCGACGGCGCAGACGACGGCCGCGGCGCGGAGCTTTCGGTGGGACGCCATGCGAGCCTCCTCACGGTTTCCCCGATCCCTGTCCACCAGGGTCTCCCCGCGTGCGCGTGCCCGCGACTCCGCGCCCGGGCGGCGCCGTCAGTCGACGACCTGGCGGCCCTCCGGCTGGGCGCTGCACGAGGCGCGGAACGAGCAGGTCGCGCAGTGCTGGCCGGTGGTGGGGGTGAAGCGCTCGTCGAGGACCCGGCCCGCGGCGTTGGCGAGCAGTTCGCCGACCCACTCCCCGGCGAGCGGTTCCTGTGCCTGGACCTTGGGGAGGGCGTCGCCGCCCTCCTTCTGCGGGGCGGCCTGCCGGAGCTGGACCAGTTCGGCGCCGCCGGGCTCCGGCCGCCGCCCGTCGAGGACCTCGTCGAGGGCGCCCTCGCGGACCGCGAGCTGGTAGACGGCGAGCTGCGGGTGCTGGGCGACCTCGTCCCTGGTGGGGGCCGACTTGCCGGTCTTGAAGTCGACGACGTACGCGCGGCCGTGCTCGTCGGTCTCGACGCGGTCCATGGAGCCGCGGATGCGGACCTCGTACGCGCCCGCCTCCAGGGTCACGTCGAAGCCGTGCTCCGAGGCGGCCGGGGTGCGGCCGCCCCGGTCCATGACGTGCCAGCTGAGGAAGCGTTCGAGCGCCACGCGCGCGTTGGCCTTCTCCTGGGCCGACTTCCAGGGGGCGTCGAACGCGAGGGCGTCCCACACGGAGTCCAGCCGGGCCATGAGGACGTCGAGGTCGGCGGGGGTGCGGCCGGAGGCGACCTCGTCGGCGAGGACGTGGACGACGTTGCCGAAGCCCTGGGCGGCGGTGGCGGGGGCCGCGGCCTTGACCTCGCGGCCCAGGAACCACTGGAGGGAGCAGGTGCTCACCAGGTTGTCCAGGGAGCTCGGCGAGAGGGCGACGGGCCGGTCGCGGTCGCGCAGCGGCTCCGGGCTGCGGGTCGGCTCGAACAGGCCCCACCAGCGGTCCGGGTGCGCGGCCGGGACCAGCGGCTGGCCGTCCTCGTCGGTGAGGGCGGCGAGTTCGGCGAGGCGGTGGGCGGCGGCGTCGCGGAGCTCGGGCGAGGCGTCCGGGTCGACGGTGGTGGCGCGCAGCTCGGCGACGAGCGCGGAGACGGCGAGGGGGCGGCGGGGGCGGCCGGGCACGTCCTTCGGCTCGGCGCCGAGTTCGGTGAGGAACCGGGAGGGCTGGTCGCCGTCCTCGGCCGCGGCCTTCACGGCGGTGACGACGAGCCGGTCACGCGCGCGCGTGGCGGCCACGTAGAAGAGGCGGCGCTCCTCGGCGAGGAGGGCGCCGGGGGTGAGGGGCTCGGCGAGTCCGTCGCGGCCGATGCGGTCGGCCTCCAGGAGGGAGCCGCGGCGGCGCAGGTCGGGCCAGAGCCCCTCCTGGACCCCGGCGACCACGACGAGGCTCCACTCCAGGCCCTTGGAACGGTGGGCGGTCATGAGGCGGACGGCGTCGGGGCGGGTGTGGCGGCGGGTGAGGGTGTCGGCGGCGATGTCCTGCGCGTCGAGCTCTTCGAGGAAGTTGAGGACACCGCGGCCGCCGACGCGCTCCTCGGCGCGGGCGGCGGTCTCGAAGAGGGCGCAGACGGCGTCGAGGTCCCGGTCGGCGTTGCGGCCGGCGGGCCCGCCGCGGAGCGCGGCCCGTTCGAGCCGGCCGGGCCAGGGGGTGCCGTTCCAGAGCACCCAGAGGGCCTCCTCCGCGGTGCCGCCGTCGGCGAGGAGGGTGCGGGTGTCCCGGAGCAGGTCGCCGAGCCGCTTCGCGCCGCGGGTGTGGGCGGGGTCGTGGGCGGCGAGGCGCTCGGGTTCGGCGAGGGCGCGGGCGAGGAGCACGTCGGAGGGCGGCGGGACCTTGTCGCCCGCGGCGCGCGCCTCGTCGCGCAGGGCGCGGCCGAGGCGGCGGAGGTCGGCGGGGTCGACGCCGGCGAGCGGGGAGGCGAGGAGTTCGAGCGCGGTCTCGGTGCTCAGCCACGTGCCGGCCGGCTGCGCCGGTGCCGCGTCCGGGGACGGGACGTCCTCGTCGGGCTCGGCTTCGCCGGACTCGGCGGGCTCGCCGGGCTCGGCAGGCGGCTGGTCCGGGAGGTCCCGGCCCGCCGGAAGGTCCCGGCCCGCCTCGGGCCTGCCCGCAGAGAGGTCCCGGTCCGTCTCGGACCTGCCCTCCGAGACGTCCTGGTCCGTCTCGGACCTGCCCTCCGAGACGTCCCGCCCTCCCGCGGGCCTGCCCGCCGGAAGGTCCCGGCCCGCCGCGGGCCTGCCCGGGGCCTGCGCCACCGCCCTCAGTGCCAGCAGCAGGGGGGCGACCGCCGGTTCGTGGCGGAGCGGGGTGTCCGCCGCGTCCGTCTCCACCGGGACGCCCGCGGAGGTGAGGGCGCGGCGGAGCGACGGGAGGTGGGCGGAGGCCCGGGTGAGGACGGCCATGTGGTGCCAGGGGACGCCGTCCTCCAGGTGGGCGCGGCGCAGCAGGTCGGCGATGTTCTCGGCCTCCGCCGACGCCGTCGGGTACGTGTACGCCTCCGCCTGTCCGCCGTCCCGGGCCGCGGTGAGGTCGCGGTGGGCGCGGACCTTGTCGGCGGGGAGCCGGGGCATCGGCATCCGCTGGGCGAGCAGCCGGGTCGCCCCGAGGAGCCGGGCGCCCGAGCGGCGCGCGGTGCGCAGGACCCGGACGTCCGCTCCGCCGAAGGTCGCGGGGAAGTCGAGGATGCCGTTCACGTCGGCGCCCCGGAAGGCGTAGATGGACTGGTCGGGGTCGCCGAAGGCGACGACCGTGCTCCCGCCCGCCGGCCGGCGGGCGGGGCTCGCGGAGGCCGTTCGGGCGGCCGCCGCCGAGCCGCCCGCGAGGGCGTGCAGCAGCCGGACCTGCGCCGGGTCGGTGTCCTGGTACTCGTCGACGTAGATCGCGTCGTACGCGGGCAGGCTGATGTCCTCGGCGAGGAGTACGGCCCGGTGGACGAGCTCGGTGTAGTCGAGGACGCCCTGGAGGTCGAGGACGTCGAGGTACTCGGCGAGGAAGCCGGCCGCGGCCTTCCAGTCGGGTCGGCCGACCCGTTGGGCGAAGTGGGCGAGGGCGTCCGGTCCGAGGCCGAGTTCGCGGGAGCGCGCGACGACGGCCCGCACCTCGTCGGCGAAGCCGCGGGTGGTGAGGCAGGCGCGGAGTTCGTCGGGCCAGCGGATGCTCCCGAGCCCGGCCTTCTCCAGGTCGATGTGGCCGGCGAGGAGTTCGCGGACGGCGAGGTCCTGCTCGGGTCCGGAGAGCAGCCGGAGGGGTTCGGCGAAGAGTTCGGCGTCCTGGTGGGCGCGGATCAGGGCGTAGCAGTACGAGTGGAAGGTGGTGGCCTGCGGCGGGCGGCGGCCGCCGAGCCGGGCGGCCATGCGGTCGCGGAGTTCGACGGCGGCCTTGCGGCTGAAGGTGAGGACGAGGAGCCGTTCGGGGTCGGCGCCCTTCTCCATCCGGGCGGCGACGGCCTCGACCAAGGTCGTCGTCTTGCCGGTGCCGGGGCCGGCGAGGACGAGAAGAGGTCCGCCGTCGTGGTCAACCACTTCGCGTTGGGTTGCGTCCAGCTGAGGGGAATCCATCGGGGCCGGCGTGGTACGCACCAGTCGGTACGCGCCCGGGTTCCGCGGCCGTCCCGAACCCGGGTACGGCTGTCCCTGGTACGGCGGCGTACGCCGGGTGGTCGAGGAGGTACTCACGTGGGTCGCCGGTCCTGGTGGGAGTGGTGGTGCGGGTGAGGCGGCCGTCCGCCGCGGCCGGCCGGCGGGCTCGTCGGCCCGCCGTCGCCTCGGGGGACGCGAACGTCGACGTTACGCGAAACGGCCCGCCGCCGAGCCGTACTCCGCGCCCCGTCCCGTACCGCGTACGTCCCCTCCGGCGCCGCTCACGCCCGGCCCCGCCCGGTCGTCCCCGGCCGGCGGGCTCAGGTGTGAGTTCCGTCCCAGCGCGCCCGCCGCATGTCGATCCTCGGCAGGTGCCCCTCGGCGGCCGGGCCCCGCTCGCGGAGCGGCGTGCCCTCCTCGCGGTAGTGGCCGAGGGCCCTCAGCTCGTGCCCGGGGAGCAGCGTGCCGTCCGAGCGGACCACCCGCCACCAGGGTGCCGTCCCGCCGTACAGGGCCATGACCCGGCCGACCTGGCGGGGCCCTCCCTCGCCGAGCCATTCGGCGACGTCGCCGTAGGTCATCACCCGGCCGGGCGGGATCCCGTCGGCGACGTCGAGCACCCGTTCCGCGTACTCGGGCAGTTCTCCGGTCTCCCCCACGGGCACCTCCATGCTCATCCGCACCATCCTGCCTCACCCCACCGACATGGCCCTGATGCCTC
This sequence comes from Streptomyces sp. CB02009, assembly GCF_001905825.1. Taxonomy (GTDB): domain Bacteria; phylum Actinomycetota; class Actinomycetes; order Streptomycetales; family Streptomycetaceae; genus Streptomyces. Next base: position 72,613 of record NZ_LIVV01000006.1, on the reverse strand, counting down.
CGCGCGGCGGCTCTTCGTGCCACCATCGTGCGGGCGGTGACTGGTGATACGAGATCAAGAGCGACAAGTACAAGAACACGAGCAAGAACAACAGCGAGACGCACAGCCCGAACAACGGCGAGAACGAGAACGACACAACGCGCATGCAGAGACGGACATGGTGATGGCCCCGGACACCCAGCCACCCGAGGAGGGCCAGGCCGACGTGCCCGAGCGGGTCTCGGGCGACGAGCCGCTGCTCGCCGCCCGGGTCCACCGCCCCTCGGACCTGATGCGGCTGCTCGCCGGTCTGCTCGCCATCGGGCTCGTCATCGCCGTCGCCGCGTTCGCCCACGCGACGACCTCGGGTCTCGAGGAGGACATCAACAAGGGCGCCGTCGGCGCACCCGATGTCTTCGTCAAGATCGCCGGTCTCGTCTCGTCCATCGCCGTCCTGCTCGTCCCCGTCGCCTTCGCCATCGAACGCCTGATCAAACGGGACGGGCTGCGCATCGCGGACGGCGTCCTCGCCGCCGTCCTCGCGCACGGACTCACCCTCGCCACCGACCTCTGGGTCGCCCAGGCCGCGCCCGGCACCATCCAGGACGCGCTGACCCAGCCGGCGTCCGGCGGCGGGCTCACCGACCCCGTGCACAACTACCTCGCGCCGGTGATCGCGTACATGACCGCCGTCGGCATGGCCCGCAGGCCCCGCTGGCGGGTGTCGCTCTGGGTGGTGCTGCTGCTCGACGCCTTCACCATGCTGGTGGCCGGCTACACCACCGCGCTCTCGATCATCCTGACCGTCCTGATCGGCTGGACGGTGGCGTACGGCACGCTGTACGCGGTCGGCTCCCCCAACGTCCGGCCCACCGGGCAGACCCTCCTCGCCGGGCTGCGCCGGGTCGGGTTCCGGACGGTCACGGCGCTGCGCGCCGAGGGCGTGCCCGACTCGTCCGACAGCGGCGACCGGGGCCGCCGCTACATCGTGACCCTGGAGGACGGCCCGCCGCTCGACGTCACCGTCGTCGACCGCGAGCAGCAGGCGCACGGCTTCTTCTACCGCGCGTGGCGGCGGATCACCCTGCGGACGATCACCACCCGCCGGTCGATCGTCTCGCTGCGGCAGGCCCTGGAGCAGGAGGCGCTCCTCGCGTACGCGGCGATCGCCGCCGGGGCGAACGCGCCGAAGCTGATCGCCACCTCCGAGCTCGGCCCGGACGCCGTGATGCTCGTCTACGAGCACATCGGCGGCCGCAGCCTCGACTCCCTCGACGACGACGAGATCACCGACGCGCTGGTCCGCAGCGCCTGGCGGCAGGTACGGGCGCTGCAGTCGCGCCGGATCGCGCACCGCCGGCTCACGGGCGACGCGATTCTGGTGGATCGTTCCGGCAGGGTGGTCCTCACCGATCTGCGCGGCGGCGAGATCGCGGCCGGCGACCTGATCCTGCGGATGGACATCGCCCAGCTGCTCACCACCCTCGGCCTGCGGGTCGGCGCCGAGCGCACGGTCGCCGCGGCGGTCGAGGTGCTCGGCCCTGACGCCGTCGCCGACTGCCTGCCGCTGCTCCAGCCGATCGCGCTGAGCCGCTCCACGCGCGCGACGCTGCGGAGACTGGCCCGGGAGCGGTCGGCCCGCGAGCGGGAGGCCGTGCTCGCCGCCTCGGAGGCGGCCAAGCACGAGCGGGAGCTGGCGAAGGCCCAGGCCGCGGAGGCGGCCGCGGACCCGACGGCCGCGCGGGCCGAGACCAAGGCCGAGAAGAAGGCGGACAAGAAGGCGGAGAAGCGGGCCCTGGACACGGCGCTCGACGAGGCCCGCGAGGAGGACCTGCTGGCCCAGATCCGGCAGCAGGTGCTGCTCATCCGCCCGCAGGCGCCGGCGGAGCCGGTCCGCCTGGAGCGCATCAAGCCGCGCACCCTGGTCAGCCTGATCGCGGGCGCCGTCGCCGCGTACTTCCTGCTGTCGCAGATCTCCCAGACGCCGCTGTCGACGATCGGCCAGGCGGACTGGCGGTGGGTCGCGGCGGCCGTGCTGTTCTCCGCGCTCAGCTATGTGGCGGCGGCGATGAGCCTGCTCGGCTTCGTGCCGGAGCGGGTCGGCTTCTGGCGGACGGTGGTGGCCCAGGTCGCCGGCTCGTTCGTGAAGATCGTCGCCCCGGCGGCGGTCGGCGGCGTCGCCCTGAACACCCGCTTCCTCCAGCGCTCGGGCGTGCGCCCGGGGCTCGCGGTGGCGAGCGTCGGCGCCTCCCAGCTCTTCGGGCTCGGGGCCCACATCCTGCTGCTGCTCTCCTTCGGCTACCTCACGGGAACGGAACGCTCGCAGTCCTTCACCCCGTCGAGGACGGTCATCGCCGGCCTCCTCACGGTCGCGGTGCTCGTGCTCGTCGTGACGGCGATCCCGTTCATGCGGAAGTTCGTCGCGACGCGGCTGCGCTCGCTCTTCGCCGGAGTGGTGCCGCGCATGCTGGACGTGCTCCAGCGGCCGATGAAGCTGGTCACCGGCATCGGCGGAATGCTGCTGCTCACCCTCACGTTCGTGCTCTGCCTGCACGCCTCGATCCAGGCCTTCGACCACGACGGCGTGTCGATCAGCTACGCGAGCGTGGCCGTCGTCTTCCTCGCGGGCAACGCGCTCGGCTCTGCGGCGCCGACCCCGGGCGGCGTGGGAGCCGTCGAGACCGCGCTCACCCTGGGTCTGCTCGCGGTCGGCCTGCCCGCCGAGGTCGCGACCCCGGCCGTGCTGCTCTACCGCCTGCTGACCCTGTGGCTCCCGGTCCTGCCGGGCTGGCTCTGCTTCAACTGGCTGACGAAGCGCGAGGCGCTGTAGCGGGTCGGATCGCCCGGCCCCCGCCACCCGCATGGACCCCCGTCCCGCGCGGCGGCGGGGGCGGCGGCCCACCATGGGCCTATGCCGATCTCCGCCGCCCAGCGCGCCGCTCTGCTGACCGCCACCACCGTGCTGCTCGCCGCCGGGTGCTCGGACGGGGGCGACACGGCGGAGGGGACGCAGCCGAGCAGCACGGCCGGGGTCTCCGCGCTCGCGGCGCAGAAGCTGTCCTGGGCCCCGTGCCCGGCGCCGTCCGCCGCCGAGGGCGGCGGGCCCGCCCCTTCCCCGCTGCCCGGGGGCGCCACCTGGGAGTGCTCCTTCCTCCAGACCCCCCTCGACTGGTCGGTACCGGACGGCGAGACCATCGAGCTCGCGCTGATCCGGGCCCGGGCCCGCGACCAGGACCGGCGGATCGGCTCGCTCGTCTTCAACTTCGGCGGGCCGGGCGGCTCGGGCGTCACCGCGCTGCCCGGGTTCGCCAACGAGTACGAGGGCCTGCGCAGCCGCTACGACCTGGTCTCCTTCGACCCGCGCGGGGTGGGCCGCAGCGACCCGGTGGAGTGCCTCACCGACCAGGAGCTCGACGCCTACTACGCCCTCGACTTCACGCCCGACGACGAGGCCGAGGAGCGGACGCTCTCCGACGCGCAGAAGAGGTACGCGGCCGGCTGCGAGAAGGACGCGGGACCGGCCCTGCCGCACGTCGGCACCGAGAACGCCGCCCGGGACATGGACCTGATGCGCCAGGTCCTCGGCGACGACAAGCTCCACTACTTCGGCATCTCGTACGGCACCGAACTCGGCGGCGTCTACGCCCACCTCTTCCCCAAGAACGTCGGCCGGGCCGTCTTCGACGCGGTCGTCGATCCCGACGCCGGCGTCGAGGAGGGGGCGCTCGGCCAGGCGAAGGGCTTCCAGCTCGCCCTCGACAACTTCGCCCAGGACTGCGTGGACCGCGGCGACGCGTGCACCCTGCCCGGCTCGACCGTCGCCGAGATCGAGGCCTTCGTCCTCGACCTCCTCGCCTCCCTCGACAAGGAGCCGATCCCGGGCATCGGCGACCGCAAGCTCACCCAGACGCAGGCCACCAACGGCATCGCGCAGGCCCTCTACTCCAAGGAGTACTGGACCTATCTGGAGCAGGGCCTCTCCGACGCCGAGGGCGGCGACGGGGCGCTGCTCCTCACCCTCTCGGACTCCATGAACGGGCGCGGCCAGAACGGCTCCTACAGCAACATCCAGGCCGCCAACGCCGCCATCAACTGCGTCGACTTCAAGGAGCGCTACACCCTCGGCCAGGCCAAGGAGCGGCTCCCCCAGTTCCGCGAGGCCTCCCCGGTCTTCGGCGACTTCATGGGCTGGGCGCTCTCCAGCTGCTCGCAGTGGCCGGTGCCCGGGACCTGGGAGAACCCGGACGTCTCCGCTCCGGGCGCGGCGCCGATCCTGGTCGTCGGCAACACCGGCGACCCGGCCACTCCGTACGAGGGCGCCCGCGCGATGGTGAAGGCGCTCGGCGACGGGGTCGGCGTGGAGCTGACGTACGAGGGCGAGGGCCACGGCGCGTACAACAGCGGCAGCGCGTGCGTGAAGAAGGCGGTCGACGCCTACCTCCTGGACGGCAAGGTCCCGGTCTCCGGCACCGTCTGCAAGTAGCCGACAGGACTCCCCCTAGGATGGGCCGCCCTGTCGGGCTCCTGGGGGGAACACATGTCCATACGCATACGGGTGGCGGTCCTGGCCGTCACCGGCCTGCTGGTCGCGGGCTGCACGAGCGCCGGCGGCGGAGCACCGGCCGCCACCCCGGGCGCGCGGACGGCCACGACCGACGCCAAGCCGTCGGCGACCTCCGCCGCCCCCTCGGCCACCGCCGCCACTCCCCCGCTGCCCGCCTCCCTCACCGGTCAGCGCCCCGGCTGGAAGGCCTGCCCGGCCCCGGGTCCCGGCAAGGCGGCGCCCGGCGGGAACTGGCGCTGCGCGACCGTGAAGGTGCCGCTCGATCACGCGAAGCCCGAGGGCGCGACGATCCCGATCGCCCTGATCCGCAAGGAGGCCGGCAGCAAGGCCGGCCGCATCGGCTCCCTGCTCTTCAACTTCGGCGGCCCCGGCGCCTCCGGCGTCGACATCCTGCCGCAGGTCGAGGAGGACTACGGCAAGCTCGCCGAACGCTACGACCTGGTGGGCTTCGACCCGCGCGGCGTCAGCCGCAGCTCCGGTGTCGTCTGCCGGACCGACGCCGAACAGGCCGCCGCCGAGGCCACCGTCGACCTCACTCCCGACTCGGCCGCCGAGGAGGCCGCGTACCTCAAGGACAGCGCCGCCTTCGCCGCCGGCTGCGCCCGCCGCTCCGCCACGGTCGTCCCGCACACCACGACCACCGCCACCGCCCGCGACCTGGACCTGATCCGGCGGGTCCTCGGCGACGACAGGCTCCACTACTTCGGCATCTCGTACGGGACGCAGCTCGGCGGCACCTACGCGCACCTCTTCCCGAAGAACGTCGGCCGGCTCGTCCTCGACGCGGTCGTCGACCCGACCGCCGACGCCGTGGGCCACGCCCGCCACCAGACGATCGGCTTCCAGCGGGCCCTGGGCAACTACCTGAAGAGCACCGGCCAGGACCCCGAGGACGGGACCGAGCGGATCGCGCGCCTGCTGCGGAAGCTCGACCGGGCCCCGCTGACCGTCGGCGAGCGGAAGCTCACCGAGGGACTGGCGCTCACCGGCATCGCGGTGACGCTGTACGGGCAGTCCAACTGGCCCCTGCTGACGGCGGCCCTCGCGGACGCCGAGAAGGGCCGCGGCGGCGCCCTGCTCGAACTCGCCGACTACTACAACGACCGTGACGCGAACGGCCACTACGCCACCCAGTCGCACGCGCAGCGGGCGATCTCCTGCGCCGACTCCAGCGCCCGGCCGACCGCCGCGGAGGCGAAGGCGCTGATCCCCGAGTTCCGGCGGCTCTCCCCGGTGTTCGGCGCGTTCCTCGCCTGGGACACGGCCGGCTGGTGCGCCGAGTGGCCGGTCGAGGGCGAGCGGGCGACCCCGGAGGCGAGCGCCCCGGGTGCCGCTCCGGTCCTCGTCGTCGGCACGACGGGCGACCCGGCGACCCCGTACGAGGGCGCGGAGCGGATGGCGAAGGAACTCGGCGCGGGTGTCGGCGTCCTGGTCACCAACGAGGGCGAGGGCCACGGCGCGTACGGCACGTCGTCGTGCGTGACGGCGACGATCGACGCGTACCTCCTGGACGGCAAGGTCCCCGCGTACGGCACGACCTGCTCCGGCGGGACGGCTCGCAGCGGGGCGTGACCCGCGGCGGGCACGAGAAGGGGCCCGGATCCCTGTCGGGATCCGGGCCCCTTCGTCGGGCCGACTAGTAGACCGGCTTCTCGGGCTCGATCTGGTGGACCCAGCCGATGACGCCGCCGCCGACGTGCACCGCGTCGGCGAAGCCCGCGGACTTCAGCACCGCGAGGACCTCCGCACTGCGGACACCCGTCTTGCAGTGCAGGACGATCCGCTTGTCCTGCGGAAGGTCCTGGAGGGCGGTGCCCATCAGGAACTCGTTCTTCGGGATCAGACGCGCGCCCGGGATCGAGACGATCTCGTACTCGTTCGGCTCGCGGACGTCGATGATGTCGATGTTCTCGCCCTCGTCGATCCACTCCTTGAGCTGCTTCGGAGTGATCGTGGAGCCGAGCGCCGCCTCCTGCGCCTCCTCGGACACGACGCCGCAGAAGGCCTCGTAGTCGATGAGCTCGGTGACGGTCGGGTTCTCCCCGCAGACCGCGCAGTTCGGGTCCTTGCGGACCTTCACCTGGCGGTACTGCATCTCCAGGGCGTCGTAGATCATCAGACGGCCGACCAGCGGGTCGCCCACGCCGGCCAGGACCTTGATGGCCTCGGTGACCTGGATGGAGCCGATGGACGCGCACAGCACGCCCAGGACGCCGCCCTCGGCGCAGGACGGGACCATGCCCGGCGGCGGGGGCTCCGGGTAGAGGCAGCGGTAGCAGGGGCCGTACTCGGACCAGAACACGGACGCCTGGCCGTCGAAGCGGTAGATCGAACCCCAGACGTACGGCTTGTTCAGCAGCACGCAGGCGTCGTTCACCAGGTAACGGGTGGCGAAGTTGTCCGTGCCGTCGACGATCAGGTCGTACTGGCTGAAGATGTCCATCACGTTCTCGGCCTCGAGCCGCTCTTCGTGGAGGATCACGTTCACGTACGGGTTGATGCCGAGCACGCTGTCGCGCGCCGACGCCGCCTTGGAGCGGCCGATGTCGGCCTGGCTGTGGATGATCTGGCGCTGGAGGTTCGACTCGTCGACCTCGTCGAACTCCACGATGCCGAGCGTGCCCACGCCGGCGGCGGCCAGGTACATCAGCGCCGGCGAGCCGAGGCCGCCGGCGCCGACACACAGCACCTTGGCGTTCTTCAGCCGCTTCTGCCCGTCCATCCCGACGTCCGGGATGATCAGGTGGCGGGAGTACCTGCGGACCTCGTCTACGGTGAGCTCGGCAGCCGGCTCGACCAGGGGTGGCAGCGACACGGGGACTCCGGTTGTCGGTATGTCAGTACGGTTGTTCTCCCCGTAACACTGCCACGCCTCTTCTCATTCCGAGACACCCGGTCCGATCCGCGAGACGATTTCGTCCCAGTAGCCGGGCAGCGAGTGGAATGGCGCACTTTGTCCCGGACCCCCCGGGCGGTCGGTGAAGAAGATCGTCCCGGCCCCCTGCCAGCGGGCGATCCGCAGGGCCTCCTCGAGGTGGGTGCGCGGCACGCCGTGCACGAGATGGACGAACTTCGCCTCCGTGTACTCGGCCGTCCACTCGGCCACCTGCGACCAGCGGTAGTCCGCCCAGGCACCCGAGAAGGTCACCAGCTGGTCGGCGGTCTCGGCGTATCCCGGATGGGGATGGGTGCCGTGGCCGAGGACGAGGTGGGCCTCGCCGCCGAGGACCGCCTCCAGGGTCGCGGTGACCCTCCGCACCCCCGCCAGGTCCGCCCGGTCCGCGGGGCAGCGGTCCAGGTAGAAACCGCCGACCTTGTACCAGTCGACGAAGCGGTGGGCGTCCGAGACCAGCTCCCCGAACGGCCGGGAGCCGTACGCGGCGTCCAGGTGCCCGAGGACCCTGACCCCGGCGTTGCGGAGCCGGCCCGCCGCCTCCAGGCAGTGCGGGTCCGGACGGCTGCCCGGGCCCTCCGCCACATTGAGCACCGCCCAGTGCAGCGGGGTCCCGGGGCGGGTCAGCTCGCCCCACTCGACGGGGGCGAGCAGCGGGTGGGCGTACCCGGGCACGCCCACCCCCACGGCTTCCCGCACCGCCCCCGTGGTCGCCGTCAGATGCGACACGCCGCCTCCATCCAGATGTCGGCGAGCGACTCCTCCAGGTTGATCCGGGGCCGCCAGCCGAGCCGGTCGCGGGCGGTCCGGACGTCGGCCTGCTGCCAGGGGCCGCAGCCGTCGGGGTACGGGTAGGGGGCGGCGGCCAGCTGCTCGGCGATGGTCCCCTCGGTGCGGGGGGCGCCGATCATCGGGCGCTGCGGGATGCCGTGCGGGGCGTCCAGCTCGTGCAGGTTGCCGGAGTAGCCGGCGACCCTGGCGAGGACGGCGGCGGCGTCCCGGAGCCGGACCGCGCGGCCGGTGCCGATGTTGACGACGCCCTGGGCGGCGGAGAGCGAGGCCGCGTGCACGGCCCGCGCCACGTCCCGGACGTCGACGAAGTCCCGCTGCACGCCGAGGCCGCTGAGCTTGAGCTCGCCGTCACCGGCCTGCATGGCCCGGCGCATCGCCTCGGCGAGGCGGCCGAGCGGCGACCCGGCGGGGGTGCCGGGGCCGACGGGCGAGAACACCCGGAGGACCACGGCGTCGAGGCCCGAGCCCAGGACGAGCTCGGTCGCCGCCAGCTTCGACACCCCGTAGGGGCCGCCGGGGCGGGGTACGGCGTCCTCCGCGGTGGAGGAGCCGGGCTGGCTGGGCCCGTACTCCGAGGCGCAGCCGACCTGGACGAGCCGGGCGCCGCAGCCGCTGCGGCGCAGGGCCTCGCAGACGGTGGCGACGGCGACGGTGTTGTGCCGGGTCAGGTCGCGGGCGCCGCCGCGGGTGGCGCCCGCGCAGTTGACGACGACCCCGGGGTGGACGGCGTCGAGGAACCGGGTCAGCGCGCCCGGGCTGCCCGAGGCGAGGTCGAACCGGACGTCGGCGTCGTCGCCCCGGCCGAGTGCGGTGAGGTGGACCGCCGGGTCGGCGAGGAGCCGGTCGGCGACGAAGCGGCCGATGAAGCCGTTGGCTCCGAGCAGTAGCACCCTCATCGTGCGGCCCCTTCGTGCCGACCGGCCGTTCCTTGGGCTTGCGGGGTCATGGTCTTCGGTCTCCTTGCGAGGTGTTCAGAGAGGTGACGGGTCGCGCCCGCGGCGTCGGCTCCGCGGGTGCGAAAGGGTTTCCGGACGGGAGGCCCGGCGGGGTGGGCGGTGCGGTGGCCGCCCGCCCTCCGGCGCCGGTCGCTGCGGGTTCTCACGGGGTGGCGTGGGCCGAGGCCCGGGCCAGGGAGCCGGTCGCGTGGGCCAGCAGGCCGAGCGCGGCGGCGCCGCAGACGAGGGTGGGTACGGCCCCGGGGCCCCAGGCGTCGACGAGGGTCCGCACGGGAATGGCGAGCGCGTCGAAGCCGGGGACGGGGACACGGGCGGCGAGGACGCTCGTGAGGGCGAGGGCCTCGGTGGCGCTGGCGGCGGCGAGGGCGGCCGCGGCCGTCTCGGGGAAGCCGTGGACGGTGAGGAGCCGGGCGAGCAGCAGGAGCGCGCCGAGGGCCAGGGCCCCGGAGCTGAACCCGGTGAGCCCGAGCAGCAGGGCGAGGGCGAGGAGGGGGAGGGTCACGGTGCCGAGCAGCAGCGGGCGGGTGCCGGCGGCGAAGTCGGCGAGGCCCCGGCTGTCGGCGATCCGGCGCCGCGCCCGGTGGGCGAAGAGCCGCGCGCACCAGGCGGCGGGGGCGACGGCGAGGGCGAGGGCCAGGACCGGTCCGGGGGCCAGGTCCCAGGGGCCGTCGGGGCCGCCGCTGAGCACCTGGGTGAGGAGCCCGTCGCCGCAGACCGCGTACGCCACGAGCCAGCCGGTCCAGAGCCGGGCGGCGGGCACGGTGCCGCCCTCGGGGGCGCGGAAGGGGCCGCGCCGGACGGCGAGGAGGAGGGCGGCGGTGAGCAGCAGGGCCCCGGTCGCGCCGACGGCGAGACGCACGGGCCCGTGGGTGAGGGCGAGTCCGATGCCGGTGAGCGCGGCGGCGGCGCCGGGGGTGAGGACGGCGAGCACCCAGGCGTCGGTGTCCCCGCGCGGGGGCGCGGGCGGCGCGGGGGGCTCGGTGCCGCGGGGCACGCGCGCGTAGAGCTCCTCGGCGAGCGAGAACACGTCCCGGTGCCGGAAGCGGGCGGCGGTCCGGTCGGTGAACCCCTGGGCCTCGAGACCGGCGGCGATCTCCAGCGGGTCGACGGCCCGGGCGCAGAGCTCCCGGTGGCGGTGCATGAGGACTTTGACGGGGTCGGCGGTACCGCGCCGGGGGCGGGCGGCGGGGGCGGGGGTTGCTGCGGAGGCGGGAGTTCCGGCGAGGGCGGCCGTCGCCGGGACGCCGCCGGGCAGGGCGGAGGCCGGGGCGGGGGCGGCGTGCGGCTCGGCGGATACGGGGTTCCCGGTGGTTCCTGACGGCCCGGCGGGGTCCGAAGGAGCGTCCGGGCCGGAAGGGGCGTCAGGTCCGGAGAGGCCGTCCAGGTCGGAAAGGCCGTCCCGGCGGGTCGTGCCGGTGGGGCCCTCCGGGTCCGGCTTCCGCGCCGGGACGGGCGGCGTCGTCGTCATCGGCCACGGTGTGTCCGTCGGGGCCGGGGCTATCCCGGACGGTGGGGCCTCGACGGGACCCTCGGCGGTGTGCGGGCCGAGGGGGGCGCCGGTACGGGGGGTCAGTGCGGGGGCGCCGAGGAGGGCCTCGGAGCGGGCGTCCCAGGCTCCGGGGCTGGTCGGGGCGGCGGAGCCGCGCATGGGGGTGTCTCCTTCAGGCATCGGGGGCTCCTGTCCCGGCGGCCACGGCCTTGTGCGCCCAGCTGCCCGGCACGTGCGCCTCGGCGGGGTGGGCGAAGGGCACGCCGTCCCCGGGGCGGTGGCGCACCGGTGCGTGGGAGAGGAGTTCCAGGTAGATGCCGCGGAACGCGGCGAGGTTCTGTTCGACGGTGAAGAGTTCGAGCGCGCGGGCGCGGGCGGCGGCGCCCAGGCGGTGGCGGCGCTCGGGCTCGCGGAGCAGCGCGAGGCAGGCGTCGGCGAGCGCCCGGGGGTTGCGCGGGGGGACGACGAGCCCGGTGCCGCCGATGATCTCGACGACCGCGCCGACGTCGGTGGAGACGGTGGCCCGCGCGCAGAACATCGCCTCGACGAGGCTCGCGGGGAAGCCCTCGACGACGCTGGAGAGCACGACGACCGCACCGGAGGCGTAGGTGTCCTCCAGGGTCGGCGCCTCGGGCCCGCCGAGTTCCTCGAAGGTGACCGGGTTCTCTCCGACGGCGTGCGCGCCGGCGGCCTCGTCGGGGAAGAGCTGGGCGGCGAGCCCCTTGATGTGGGCGAGGTAGGCGCCGGAGCCCGGGTCCCGCACGGGGACGGCGACGATCCTCAGCCGGGCGTCGGGCTGCCGGGCGCGGATCTCGGCGAAGGCGTGCAGCAGGGCGATGAGGTCCTTGGCGGGTTCGACCCGGCCGACCCAGACGAGGGTGGCGGGGTCGCCGCTCTCCTCGTCCTCGCCGACCTCGGCGAAGCGGTCGGCGGCCATGCCGGGGTGCACGGTGCGGATCCGGGCGCGGTCGGCGCCGCACTTCTCCTGCCAGCGGCGGGCGTGGGCGTTGCCGGGGGTGAGGAGGGCGGCCTGCCCGTAGACCTCGGCGGCGAGCCGGCCGTGGAGGGCGGCGAGCAGGGTGCGCAGGGGCGCGGAGCGGTCGGCACCGGCGGCCGAGAGGTAGTGGGAGCGGAGCTGCACGCCGTACTCGGTGACGAGCAGCGGGGTCCCGAAGAAGCGTTTGGCCAGCAGGCCGGGAAGGGCGGTGGTGCCGCCGGCCGCGGCGTGGCAGAGGTCGGCCGCGCCGAGCGCGTCCTCCGCGTACCAGTCGAGGGAGAGGGGGCGCAGGGTGCGTTCCAGGTGCTCGACGAAGGCGAGGTGGTCGGGGAGTCCCGCGGCGGCCGCGCCGCGGCGTGCGCCCGGCGCGCGGCAGGCGGATTCGAGGGTGCGGACGGCGTCGTCGGAGCGGAGCGCGCCGGGGAGGCCGCCGCGCTCGCGGGCGAGTTCGGCGAGCGCGTAGAGCCCTTCGGCGAAGGCGGTCCCGAGCGCGGCGCCGGCCTCGCCGTCCCCGGGCCCTGCGGTGCTCTCCGGGGTCCCGGCCGCGCTGTCCCCGCACACGCCCACCGCGAGCCGGTGGAAGGCCTCGACGAAGCGGCGCCGCTCGCGCCGGCCGTAGGCGCGGCGGGCGGCACGGCCGTCGCCGAAGGCGGTCCGTTCGAGGAGGGTGCGGGCCGCCGGGCCGGTGCCGGGGCCGCCGAGGTCGGCGGCGCGGGCGACGCGGGCGTTCGGGGGGAGCGGTCGGGGGGCGCCGGCCGCGCCGAGGGCGTACAGGTCGAACTGGTGCTGCCCGAGTCCGCGTACGAGCCGCTCGCACCAGAGTCCGGGCTCACCGGTGGCGTACGGGTAGCCACCCTCTGTGAGCAGTCCGATCCGCATGAGTGCACCCCCGGTCTCCCTTGACGGCGGCCACCGTTGGTCCGGCGACTCGCAGCGGGAAGAACGTAAGCGGAGATACCGGTGGTGCGACGGACGGTTGTCCGTCGCACCACCGGAAGGGGTGAATGCACGTAACTTTCCCTCCCCGGTAGCGTTCTGTCGCGGTACACGCCAGAACGGTCACGGAGGGTCAGGCGACGGCCAGTTCCTGGCGTTCCTCGCGGCGCTGTTCCCGGCGCTGCTCGCGGCGCTCCGTCGCGCGGAGCGGGTCGAGCGAGGGGACGGCGGCGAGCAGCTGCCGGGTGTACGGGTCCCGGGGCGCGCCGTACACCTCGGCGACCGTGCCCTGCTCGACGATCCGGCCCGCGCGCATGACGGCGACCCGGTCGCTGACCTGCCGGACGACGGCGAGGTCGTGGGCGATGAAGACGAGGCCGAGCCCGAGTTCGGCCTGGAGTTCGGCGAGCAGCGCGGTCACCTGGGCCTGGGTGGTGACGTCGAGGGCGGAGACGGGTTCGTCGCAGACGACGACGCGGGGCTCGGCGGCGAGCGCGCGGGCGATGCCGACGCGCTGGCGCTGCCCGCCGCTGAACTCGTGCGGGTAGGCCTCGTACCGGTCGGGGTCGAGCCCGACCCGGTCGAGCAGCTCCCGCACCCGGCCCCGTATCCGGTTCTCGTCCCGCTCCCCCGCCACCCGCAGCGGGTCGGCGATCGACTCGCCCACGGAGCGGCGCGGGTTGAGCGAGGCGACCGGGTCCTGGAAGACCATCTGGAGTTCGTGGCGGTGGGGGCGCAGTTCCCGCTCCGGCAGGGACCCGATGTCCTTCCCTCCGTACCGGAGCTCGCCGCCGGTCGGGTCGAGGAGCCGCACCAGCATCCGGCCGAGGGTGGTCTTGCCGCTGCCGGACTCCCCGACGACGCCGAGGGTCTCGCCCGCGTGGAGGGTGAGCGAGGCGCCTTCGACGGCGGTCACCGCCTTCGGTCCCCGTCCGAACACCCGCCGCAGGTCGTGGACTTCGAGAAGCGGCCGCCCCTTCTCCAGGGGCTCGCGCACCGGTCCGTCGAGCCGCGGCACCGCGGCGAGCAGCCGCTTGGTGTACGGCTCCGCCGGTGCGCCCAGCACCTCGCCCACGGGGCCGCGTTCGACCTCCCTGCCGTCCCGCATGACCAGCACCTCGTCGACGCTCTCGGCGGCGACGCCCACGTCGTGGGTGACGAGCAGCAGCGCCGTTCCCGTCTCGCGCCGCAGCTCGTGCAGCAGGTCGAGGATCTGGGCCTGCACGGTGACGTCGAGGGCGGTGGTCGGTTCGTCGGCGACGATGATCCGGGGTTCGCAGGCGAGGGCCATCGCGAGCAGGGCCCGCTGCCGCATGCCGCCGCTGAACTCGTGCGGGCGGGAGCGGGAGCGGCGGGCCGCGTCGGGGATGCCGACCCGGTCGAGGACCTCGACGGCGCGGGCGCGGGCGTCCCGCCGCGAGCCTCCGGCGTGGACGCGGTACACCTCGGCGATCTGGTCGCCGACGGCGTAGTAGGGGTCGAGGGCGGACAGCGGGTCCTGGAAGACCATGGCGGCGACTCCGCCGCGCAGCCGCCGCAGCTCGCCGGGGCCCGCCGTGCCGACGTCGATGCCGCCGACCCGTACGGTCCCGCCGACCCGCGCCCCCGTCCCCCGGTGGAGGCCGAGGAGGGCGCCGGCGACGGTGGACTTGCCGCTGCCCGACTCGCCGACGAGGGCGAGGGCCCGGCCCTCGCCGAGGGTGAAGGAGAGGCCGTCGACGGCCCGTACGGGATCGCCGGACCGGGCGAACTCGACGGTGAGGTCGGTCACTTCGACGAGCGGGGTCACGTCAGGACCACCCTTCGGTCGGCGGCCGCGTACAGCAGGTCCGCGAGGACGTTGGCGAGGACGACGAACGTGCCCGTCACCATGACCACGCCCACCACCACGGGCAGGTCGATAGCCTTCACCCCGTCGATGAGGGTCTTGCCGAGCCCGGGGATCCCGAAGAGGGACTCGGTGAGGACGGCTCCGCCGAACATCGAGCCCAGGTCGACGGCGCTGATCGCGATGACCGGCGGAACGGCGCCGCGCAGCGCGTGGCGGGTGACGACGGACCGCTCCCCCACGCCGTAGGCGCGGAAGGTGCGGATGTGGTCCTCGGCGAGGGTCTCCAGGGTGGCGCTCCGGGTGAGCCGGGCGTACTTGGCGGATTCGAAGAGGCCGAGGGTGAGCCAGGGCAGGAGCAGGTTCCAGCCCCACTGCTCGGGGTTCTCGCCGAACGGCACGTAGCTGGGGAAGGGCAGCCACTGGAGGTAGGCGCAGACGGCCATGAGGAGCAGCAGGCCGAGGATGAAGACGGGGGTGCCGCTCCCGGCGAGGGTGAGCAGGGTCAGGATCCGCTCGGTGGGGCCGCCGCGGCGGAGCGCGGAGAGCAGTCCGGTGCCGACGCCGACGACCAGCCAGACGGCCAGCGCGCCGACGACGAGGGACGCCGTGGCGGGGAGCCGTTCCAGGACGAGCCGGGTGACCTGCTGGTCGCTCTGGTACGAGAGTCCGAGGCAGGGCGCGTCGCAGTGCACGAGGGTGGTGCCGGTGGAGTAGTCGCGGCCGGTGAGGACGCCCTGGAGGAAGTGCAGGTACTGGACGGCCATGCTGTCGTTCAGACCGAGCTGCTCACGGACCTGGGCGATCTGCTGCGGGTTGCAGCGCTCGCCGCAGGCGAGCCGCGCGGGGTCGCCGGGCGCCAGGTAGAAGAGCGAGTACACGAGGACCGACAGGGCCAGCAGGACGAGCAGGGCGCCCGCGAGCCGCTTGAGGACGAAGCGGGTCATCAGGAGGCCTCCTTGCGGGTGCCCACGCGCAGGCGGCTCGCCTCGCGCGGGTCGAGGGCCGTGCGGACCGCGTCGCCGAGGACGGTGAAGGCGAGCACGGTGACGAAGAGCAGTCCGGCGGGCAGCAGGACGTACGCGGGGTCGGCCCGGAACCACGTCTGCGCGGTCGACAGCATCTGCCCCCAGGACGGGGTGGGCGGGGTGACGCCCACCCCGAGGAAGGACAGCGAGGCCTCGACGACGATGTTGGTGGGGACGAGGATCGCCGCGTAGGTGATGACGGGCGCGGCGAGCGAGGGCAGCAGCTCGCGGCGGGCGGTCCGCCACGGCCCGGAGCCCGCGAGCCGGGAGGCCGCGACGAAGTCGAGGCTTCTGAGGGTGAGGGTCTGGGCGCGCACGATGCGGGAGGTCCCGGCCCAGCCGAGGAAGCCGATGACGAGGATCAGCAGCAGGGGCCGGGGGAAGCCGCGGGGGACGACGGCGGTGAGGGCGACGGCGAGGACCAGCATCGGGAGGGCGACGAGGACGTCGGTGACCCGGCCGAGGACGCCGTCGATCCAGCGCCCGCCGAGGCCGGCGGCGAGTCCGACGAGGACGCCGATGAGGATCTGGACGGCGGTGGCGCCGACGGCGACGAGCAGGGAGATCCGGGCGCCGTACAGGAGCCGGACGAACAGGTCGCGGCCGGTGCCGGGTTCGACGCCGAGCCAGTGGTCGGCGCTCGCGCCGCCGAAGGCGCCGTACGGGACGCCGCCGCGGGCCGAGTCGACGAGGTCGTCGTGGTACGTGTTCGCGTCCTGGCCCTCCAGGGCGGCGAACAGCGGCGCGCCGACGGCGAGGACGACGAGCAGGAGGAGGACGGCGGCGGAGACGAGGGCGGCGGGGCGGGTGCGGAGCCGTCGCCACACCTGCCGGGCGGCGCCCGTGGCGGGGAGGCCCGCCACGGGCGCCGTCGTGACGGTCGGAGCGGTCACTTGACCGAGACCTGCGAGATGTCGAGGACGCCGGTCCAGTCGCTGATGACGACGTTCTTGACGTTCTTGCCGACGAGCCGCTTATAAACGGGGTGGAAGAGCGGCACGTCGAGCGCCTGCTCGCCGATCTTCTTGTCGAGGGCTCCCCAGCGGGCGGCGGCGGCCTTGAGGTCGGTCAGCTTGTTGATCTCGTCGATCTCCTTGTTGACCGCCGGGTCGTTCAGCTGCGCGTGGTTGTAGTTGGAGCCGTTGGCGACGATCTGCCGCCCGTCGAAGATCGGCGCGAGGAACGGGCCGCCGGCCGGCCAGTCGGCGCCCCAGCGGGAGAGGAAGAAGCCGGGCGCGTCCTTGACGCTCCAGCGCTTCTCGTTGAAGGAGTTGGGCTGCTGTCCGTCGAGCTTGACGGTGATGCCGGCCTTGCCGAGCGCCTCCTGGACGGCGGTGGCGATCTCGGGGCTCGTGGTGCGGTTCTGGGCGGTGGAGTGGAGCAGGGTGATGGTGAGCCCGTTCGGGTGGCCGGCCTCCTTCAGGAGCTGCCTGGCCTTCTCCGGGTCGCCCGTCTTCCCGGCCGGGAAGTGGTCGTACGGCGTGAAGCCGAAGGCCGTCTGCTCGGGCAGGAAGGTGGTGGCGGGCTCGGCGAGCGCGGAGCCGCCGGCCGCGTTGACGACGCTGGTGCGGTTGATCGCGTACGAGATCGCCTGGCGGACCTTGGGGTTGTCGAAGGGCTTCACCTTGGGGTTGAAGGCGATGTAGTTGGTGAAGCCGAAGTGGCCGGTGCCGACGCGGGCGGCGAGGGCCTTGTCGGAGCCCACCTGGGCGAGCTCGGCCGGGCCGAGGTTGGTGTCGGTGGTGATCGCGGAGGCGTCGGCCCCGGTGGAGGTGGCGAGGCGCTGGTTGATCACGGCCTCGTCGAGACCGGACCGGACGTCGATCCTGTCCGGGTAGGCCTTGCGCTCCTCGTCGGTCTCGGCGTCCCAGTGCTCGTTGCGCTCCAGGGTCAGGCGCTCGCCGTCGTTCTCGTTCTTGACGACCTTGTACGGGCCGGAGGAGACGGGGTGCTCCTCGTACGTGGCGCCGGTGTCCTTGGCCTTGGGGACCGGGGCGAACTGGGTCTGGGTGGCGACGAAGGGGAACTCGCCCTCGGGCTTCTTCAGCTTGAAGACGATGGTCCGGGGGTCGGGGGTGACGATGGACGCGAGGCCCTTCTTGTCCTTGTAGGGGCCCTGGTACGTGTCACCGCCGATGAGCCAGTCACGCAGGTACGGGGCTCCGCCGGAGAGCTCGGCGGCGAAGGAGCGCTCGATGCCGTACTTGATGTCGGCGCTGGTGATGGGCGTGCCGTCCTCGAACTTCAGGCCCTCCTTCAGCGTGTACGTCCACTCCGTGGCGTCCTTGTTGGGGCGGCCGGTGTCGGTGGCGAGGTCGGGGACGACCTGGGTGCCTGCGGCGCCCGCCTCGCGGTTGCGGGTGGTGAGCGTCCGGAAGACGAGGGAGGGGACGTTGCCGCCGCCGGAGGTGTAGAGGCGGGCGGGGTCGAAGTCGGTCTGGGCCTCGGTGTTGAGGACGGTCAGCGTGCCGCCCTTCTGCGGGGCGCCCGCGGCCTTGCCGGAGGTGCCGCCCTTGGCGCCGGTGTCCTCGGGGCCCGCGCAGGCGGCGACGCCCAGGGTCAGGACGAGACTGACGGCGGTCGCTGCCACGCGGCGCGAAACGACGGACGATTGACGCATCGGAGAAAACCTCTCGGAGAACTGCGGGTACGGGAAGGGGAATTCCACGCGGGCAGCGGCGAGCGGCGGCATCCGGAGGGAATGACCGAGCACAGGTGATCAAAGGAGAAAGCCGCGCCTGCGGGGAGAGAACACCCGAGCGCGGAGAATCATCGGAAATGCGGGAGAAGCAGGCCGACGAAGCGCTCGGGCTGGTCAGCTACAGAGAATGTCGGCGACGGAATGTCCGGCCACGCCGATGAGCGCCAGCTCGAAGGCGGCGCGATCGGAATCGACGTGATGGGGCGACATGCCGAGAAATATGAACGAACGCGCGAACGATGTCAACGCGGTTCGCGCGATTCCCGAGACACGCGTCTCAGGATGTGATCACCCGAGTATCGGGGCCGATCTCAACTCCCGGGGTGCACCCAGGGGTTGGGACGGCACTTGATTCCGCCGATGTCCAGGGACTTCGTCTGCTGCTGCATCACGGGCGCGAGCGCGCCGGGAGTGCCGCAGTTCACATGGCCGTGCCCGAGCCGGTGTCCGACCTCGTGGTTGATGAGCATCTGGCGATACGCGAACATCGCCTTCGGCCCGAAGGTCTCCGAACCCTGCGCCCAGCGGTAGGCGTTGATCATCACGCGGTCCGTCTGCGCCGAGTCGCAGGACACGTTCTCGGCCAGCGTGTCGAGCCCGGACTTCGCGCACCAGACGCCGGTGGTGCCGGGGCTGGCGAGCGTGATGACGAACTGCGGCTCGCCGCTGGAAATGCGCTCGAAGGTCATCTCGCCGTTGCCGGCCCAGCTGCGGCGGTCGTTGAGGGTCTTGAACACGGTCGTGGCGAAGAGGTTCTGGTCGAGGCCGAGACCCTCCTCGACGTCGATCCGGTAGCGGACCAGGTTGCCCTTGCCGGGGGCCTTCTGGAAGCCGGGCACCGCCCCGAACTTGCCCGAGCCCTTGAGCTTCGGGTCGATCGGGTACTGGCGGGCGATCAGCTGCTCGTACGTCGGCGGAGGGGGCGGGGTGGCCTGGGCGGACGGGGCCGACGGGGTGGTCCGGTCGTCGGAGCGGGAGGCGGAGGTGTCGTCGGAGGCCCGCTCGTCCGGCTGCCCGGCGGCGCTGGCCGCGCCCTGGGCCTCGTCCTTGTCGGCGACCTGTCCGGTGACGACGACGGCGAGGACGGTGGCGACGGCCGCGGCCGCGACACCGGTGAGGGTGCGGCCGAGGCCGCCCCGGCCGGCCGGCTCGTCGGCCTCGGGGAGCGTCTCGCGGCGCGGGCCGGGGATGAACGGCGCCTGGGCGGCGCCCTGTTCGGCCTCCCCGGTGCGGGGAGCGCCACGCCGTGCGCCGTACGGCCGGGGCGCGGCGCCCTCCTCGTGCTGCGGGTGCCCGCCCCGTACGGAGCCGCCGTAGACGGGGACGCCGTGCGCGGGGGTCCCGAGGGCCGCGTGCGCCCCGGTGTCGTGGGCCCCACCGCCGTAGGCGGGAGTGCCGTGCGCGGGGGTGCCGTGGACAGGGGTGCCGTGCGCCGGAGTGCCGTACGCGGGGGTGCCGTGCGCGGGCGTCCCGTACACGGGGGTGCCGTGCGCCGGGGTGCCCTTCGGGTCCTGGCCCGCGCCGGCCGCGGTCCTGCGGCGGCGCCCCGTGCCGCCCTGCGGCGGGCGGCCCGGCTGCGCGCCGGGCGCTCCGGCGGCCGGCTGGGGCCGCGGGACCGCGGCCTGCTGTCCGGTGTCGGCCACCGAGGGCGCGGAGCCCTTGCGACTGTGTCGTCCCACGCCCCGGATCAGCTCCCGCCGTGATCGGCGATCAGGTCCCGGGCGGCCTGCGCGACCGTCTCGGGGTACTCCATCATCGCCACGTGCCCCGCCTCGGGAAGGGTCAGCAGACGCGAGCCGCGGAAGGCCGCGGCCGCCTTCCGGGCCATCCGGTACGAGACGAGCTGGTCGCGCCCACCGTAGACGAGGAGCGTCGGCGCGAGAACCCGTTCGGCCTGACGCCACAGTCCGTGCTGGCCGCCGAGCGTGTACGCGTCGACGATGCCGCGCGAGGAGCGGGCCATGGCGTCCCAGAAGTAGGGGAGCTCGAGCCGCCGCTCCATCTCCTCCACGGCGTACCGCAGGCCCTCGTCCGTGACCCGCCCGGGGTCCCCGTAACAGAGCGAGAGGACACCGCGGACGCGCTGCTCGGGCGTCCAGTCCTTGGTGAGCTTCGCGAAGGCCGAGGCGACGCCGGGCACCGCGAGCAGCACCGTGGGCCAGGCCGTGCGCTGGGCGCGCAGCTCGGGCAGCGCCGGCGAGACGAGGGTGAGGGTGCGGACCAGGTCGGGGCGCGCCGCGGCGACGCGGGTGGCGACGGCGCCGCCCAGCGAGTTGCCGAAGAGGTGGACCGGTTCGCGGCCCCTGGAGTCGAGGTACCGGATGACGGCGCGGGCGTGCCCGGTGACCGAGTAGTTGCCGTCGTCGGGCGGCGGCGAGTCGCCGAAGCCGGGCAGGTCGACCGCCTCGCCGTCGACGACGTCCGCGAGCAGCGGCATCAGGGTGGACCAGTTCTGCGAGGAGCCCCCGAGGCCGTGGACGTACAGCGCGGGCGGCAGACCGGGCTCGACGCCCGGCCGGGCCCGCACGGTCAGGGTGAGTCCGGGCAGCGAGACGGAGCGGAGCTCCTCGCCGTCGGCGACCCGTACGGCGCGCGCGGGGCGCGACGTGGAGGGCGCGGCGGCGGTCCGGGTTTCCGGCAGCTCGGTCGACGACATGGCCGCAATATTACGAGACGATCACGCGCGCGGACGTGTGGGTGCCGTCACAGGTGCGTGTGCGGCGAGCCGCAGGTGCTCCTACGCTCGGAGAGAGGGCCATCGGAGTCGACCGCGACCCCGCAGCTCCGGAAGGAACCTCATGA
Source organism: Streptomyces sp. CB02009 (assembly GCF_001905825.1). Classification (GTDB taxonomy): domain Bacteria; phylum Actinomycetota; class Actinomycetes; order Streptomycetales; family Streptomycetaceae; genus Streptomyces. The sequence goes on along the minus strand of NZ_LIVV01000006.1, from coordinate 51,648 downwards.
CTGTCGATCCGACCGATCCGGACAGCTTCGCCGAGGAAGAGGACGTCGTGCTGGACCAGGAAATTCCGGAGGCCGACGCTGCCGAGCAGCACACCGAACTGCAGCAACGCGAGGACGAACAGCTCACCCATGTCGAGCGCGACTCGGCGAACGAGGCGGACTCGTCCGAACAGGCACGGGTCGTCAGCCTGGACGAGGACGACTACCGCTGATCGGACGACTAACGCCGATTTGTTCGGTTTACTTTTGAATCGACTGTCGACCCGGACGTCCGGTCCGTGAAATTCTGCGTCCGCACCGCGCACAGCCGGGTTACCCAAAAGTACGATGGCGGCGCGCGCGACAGCGTGCATGGATCGATTTTTGGGAGGCCGCGTGAGCGCCATCGAGCAGACAGAGGCAGCACGCCCTCGGGGCACGCGCCTGCCGCGACGTGCCCGACGGAACCAGCTCCTCGGCGCCGCCCAGGAGGTCTTCGTCGCCCAGGGGTACCACTCGGCCGCGATGGACGACATCGCCGAGCGCGCCGGCGTCAGCAAGCCGGTGCTCTACCAGCACTTCCCCGGGAAGCTGGAGCTCTACCTGGCCCTGCTCGACCAGCACTGCGAGTCCCTCCTCCTCGCGGTGCGCACGGCGCTCGCCTCCACCACGGACAACAAGCTGCGCGTCGCGGCCACGATGGACGCCTACTTCGCGTACGTCGAGGACGAGGGCGGCGCCTTCCGGCTCGTCTTCGAGTCCGACCTGACCAACGAGCCCGCCGTACGCGAGCGCGTGGACCGGGTGAGCCTGCAGTGCGCCGAGGCGATCTCCGACGTCATCGCCGAGGACACCGGCCTCTCCAAGGACGAGTCGATGCTGCTCGCCGTGGCGCTCGGCGGCGTCTCCCAGGTCGTCGCCCGCTACTGGCTGTCGAGCGGGTCCGCCATCCCGCGCGACAAGGCGGTCGGACTGCTGACCTCGCTCGCCTGGCGCGGCATCGCCGGCTTCCCGCTGCACGGCGCGGACGGACAGCTGAGCGCCGAGGGTCACTGAACATTCCCGTCGGCTGTTCGCTCCTGGCGTGCGGCAACCAGGCGTACGCGTCCCCTCACCGGGCTAATGTGTGCAGCGTAGGGCGCGGTAATCGCGCAACGCTGACCGTTCGGAGGGACATAGCCGTGGAGGTCAAGATCGGCGTGCAGCACGCACCCCGGGAGATCGTTCTGGAGAGCGGGCAGTCCGCCGAGGAGGTGGAGCGCGCCGTGGCCGACGCGCTGGCCGGCAAGGCGCAGCTGCTCAGCCTCTCGGACGAGAAGGGCCGCAAGATCCTCATCCCGGCCGAGAAGATCGCGTACGTGGAACTCGGCGAGCCCGCCGTGCGCCGCGTGGGTTTCGGCGCGCTCTGAGCCCAGGATCTACGGGAAGGGCCCGGTGGACCGTCACGGTCCACCGGGCCCTTCGCCGTGCGGGCGCGCGCGTCGTCCCGCCATGCCCTCGGATGTCCGAATGACCACGTCAGGGCGTACGGGAGGATTGCGTTCCGGAGCGCTGGGGTAGGAACGCTTCGACCGCACCACCCGCCCCGCACCCCTCGCGAGGTGATCCGCAGTGTTCCTGGAAGCCCTCGGTTCCGCCCTGCTCGGCTTCGCCCTGGCGTGGGCCGCCGCGCACCGGCTGCCCGACCGCCTCCCCGTCCGGGTGATCGTCCTCGCCACCGGCGCGCTGGGCGGCGTCTTCGGCGCTCTCGTCACCCACGGGGCCCTCGGCCCCGGCCACTTCCTCGCCACCCTCATCGGTGCGGTGGCGGTGGCGGCGGTGCTGCTCTCGCTGCTGATCAGGCCGGCCTCCCGCAGGCGGCTGCGCCGATCAGCGGCGGCGTGAACAGCGCCGCCCGCCCCCTTCCCGTACGACGGGAACGCTTGCGCGCACGACCTCCTCGTACGGGAACGTCTTCGTACGGGTGACGCTCAGGCGGCCAGACCCAGCGCGGCCATGCGCTTGGTGTGGGCCTCGGTGATCCGGGAGAACATCCGGCCGACCTCCGCGAGGTCGAAGCCGTCCGCCACCCCGCCGACCAGCATGGTCGACAGCGCGTCGCGCTCGGCGACCACGCGCTGCGCCTGCGAGAGCGCCTCGCCCATCAGACGGCGTGCCCAGAGCGCGAGCCGGCCGCCGACGCGCGGGTCGGCGTCGATCGCGGCGCGGACCTTCTCGACGGCGAAGTTGCCGTGGCCGGTGTCGTCGAGCACCGAGACGACGAGGCTCCGGGTGTCGGAGTCGAGGCGGGCCGCGACCTCACGGTAGAAGTCACTGGCGATCGAGTCGCCGACGTACGCCTTGACCAGGCCCTCCAGCCAGTCCGACGGCGCGGTCTGGCGGTGGAAGTCGTCGAGCGCCTTGGCGAAGGGCTCCATGGCCGCGGTCGGCTCGGCGTCGACGGCGGCGAGGCGGTCGCGCAGCCGCTCGAAGTGGTGGAACTCGGCGGAGGCCATCTTCGCCAGCTCCGCCTTGTCCGCGAGGGTCGGCGCCAGCTTGGCGTCCTCGGCGAGCCGTTCGAAGGCCGCGAGCTCTCCGTAGGCGAGGGCGCCGAGGAGGTCGATCACGGCGGCGCGGTACTGCGGCTCGGCGGAAGCCGTCGCCCAGTCCTTGGCGGCGATCCCGGTGGGTGTGGCGTTGTCAGGCGTCTCCATGGAGCGCACAATAGCCCGCTCGGGCACCGGGGGAAGGCGCTGGTCAGTCAGTGTGACCGTGCCCTCATCACCATTTCTCCCAACACACATGCGCGATTCCGGGGTACAGTGATAAGGCGCCTGCTGAGTATGCGGACATGCTTTCGCACGTTCGGACGTATCCGGTGGGCCGACTCATGAATGAGGATGCCCGGTCGGTGGCCCGATCGGCTCCGGCCCGACAGCCCTTCCGGCGGACCCGCGGAAGGGTCACCTCAGCGGTACGACGCTCGAGCGACGGCAGTGGTCCCGTGCCACCCGGCAGCGATCCCCCGGATCGCGCCGGCAGTTCCCGGCACGGTACGACCCCCTTCGTTCGCCTCGCACCGCGTCCACAGAAGAGGCAGCACCCTGACTACGACTTTCCGAGACCTCGGAATCCTTCCCGAGACGGCCGAGTCCCTTGAGGCCGTCGGCATCGTCAACCCCTTCCCGATCCAGGAGATGACCCTCCCGGTCGCCCTGACCGGCACCGATGTCATCGGCCAGGCCAAGACCGGCACCGGCAAGACCCTCGGCTTCGGTCTCCCGATCCTGGAGCGCGTCACCGTCCCCCTGGACGTCGAGGCCGGCCGGGCGAAGCCCGAGCAGCTGACCGACGCCCCGCAGGCGCTCGTCGTCGTTCCCACCCGCGAGCTGTGCCAGCAGGTCACCAACGACCTGCTCACCGCCGGCAAGGTGCGCAACGTCCGCGTGCTCGCCATCTACGGCGGCCGGGCGTACGAGCCTCAGGTCGAGGCGCTGAAGAAGGGCGTCGACGTCGTCGTCGGCACCCCCGGCCGCCTGCTCGACCTGGCCGGTCAGCGCAAGCTCGACCTGTCCCACGTCAAGGTCCTCGTCCTCGACGAGGCCGACGAGATGCTCGACCTGGGCTTCCTGCCCGACGTCGAGAAGATCATCAACATGCTTCCGGCGAAGCGCCAGACCATGCTGTTCTCGGCGACCATGCCGGGCGCCGTCATCGGCCTGGCCCGCCGCTACATGTCGCAGCCGACGCACATCCGCGCCACCTCGCCCGACGGCGAGGGCGTGACCGTCGCCAACATCAAGCAGCACGTCTACCGCGCGCACAACATGGACAAGCCGGAGATGGTCTCCCGCATCCTGCAGGCCAACGGCCGCGGGCTCGCGATGATCTTCTGCCGCACCAAGCGCACCGCGGCCGACATCGCCGAGCAGCTGGAGCGCCGCGGCTTCGCCTCCGGCGCCGTCCACGGCGACCTCGGCCAGGGCGCCCGCGAGCAGGCGCTGCGCGCCTTCCGCAACGGCAAGGTCGACGTGCTCGTCTGCACCGACGTCGCGGCCCGCGGCATCGACGTCGAGGGCGTCACGCACGTCATCAACTACCAGTCCCCCGAGGACGAGAAGACCTTCCTGCACCGCGTGGGCCGCACCGGCCGCGCGGGCAACAAGGGCACGGCCGTGACGCTGGTCGACTGGGACGACATCCCGCGCTGGCAGCTCATCAACAAGGCCCTCGAGCTGGACTTCCACGACCCGGTGGAGACCTACTCCTCGTCCCCGCACCTCTACGAGGAGCTGGACATCCCGGCGGGCACCAAGGGCATCCTGCCCCGCGCCGAGCGGACCCGTGCGGGTCTGGGCGCGGAGGAGCTGGAAGACCTGGGCGAGCCCGGCGGACGCCGTGCGCGCGGCCCGAAGAACGACCGGACCGAGCGGACCGAGGAGCGCCCGGAGCGGACGCGGACCCCGCGTCAGCGCCGGCGGACCCGTGGCGGCGAGCCCGACGCCACCGCGCCGGCGGCCTCCGCGGCCCCGGCCGTCGAGACCGCGCCGGTGACGGACGAGGCGCAGGCCGAGTCCGGCCCGCGCACCCCGCGCCGCCGCCGTCGCACCCGCGTCGGCGCCCCGGGCTCCGCACCGGTGACCCAGGCGGCTCCGGCCGCGCAGACCGCGCAGGCGACGGCTACCCGGACCGAGCGGAAGGCTCCGGCCGCCCGCACCGTGGTCGAGGACGCCGCTCCGGCGCCCGTGACCGAGGCTCCCGCGGCCGCCGTGGCCGAGGCCCCGGCCGCCGAGCCGAGGACCCCGCGCCGCCGCAGCCGTACCGCCGCCCGTCCGGAGGCCGTGCGCACCGCGCCCGCCGCCCCGGCCCCGGTGGCCCAGGAGTCGGCCCCGGCCCCGCGCCGTCGTCGTCCCCGCCTCGCCCGCCCGGTCGAGGACACCGTGTCGTTCCAGACGGTCGAGACGGCCGCGGCCGCCCTGCGCGCCGCGAAGGCCGCGCCGGTCGTCGAGGCGCCCGTCGCCGTGGCACCGGCCGTCGAGGCCCCGGTCGAGGAGCCGAAGAAGGCTCCCCGTCGCCGTACCGCCAAGAAGGCCGTGGCGGAGCAGGTCGCCGCTCCCGCCGTCGCCGCTCCGGTGGTGGCCGAGCCGGTCGCGGCCGTCGTCGCGCCCGTCGCCCCGGTGGCCGAGGCCGCCGCGGCGGTCACGGCCGAGGTTCCCGCGCCGCGTCGTCGCCGTGTGGTGCGCAAGGCCGCCGGTTCGCCGGTGACCTCCACCCCGATCGTCGAGGCCGTCGTCGAGCCGGCGCCCGCGCCGGTCGTCGAGGAGGAGCCGAAGAAGCCCGCGCGCCGTCGTGTGGTCCGCAAGGCCGCCGGTTCGCCGGCCGCGTCGGCCGAGGCCGCGACCGTGATCATCACGACCCCGGTCGCCAAGGCCGCTCCGGCCGCCGTCGTCGAGGCGCCGGTCGTCACGGTGGCGCCGGTCGTCGAGGCGCCCGTCGCCGCGGCGCCGGCCGTCGAGGCCCCGGTCGAGGAGCCGAAGAAGGCTCCCCGTCGCCGTACCGCCAAGAAGGCCGTGGCGGAGCCGGTCGCCGAGGAGGCCCCCAAGGCTCCCCGTCGCCGCGCGGCCAAGAAGGCCGTCGTCGCCGAGGCGCCCGACGCCTCGGAGCCGAAGGCGCCGACCCGTCGCCGTACGACGAAGAAGGCCGCAGCGGAGCCGGTCGCCGAGGCCGCTGCCGAGGCCGAGGCCCCGAAGGCCCCGCGCCGTCGCACCACCAAGAAGGCCGCGGCCGCTCAGCCCGAGAGCTGATCCCGCCCGCCCTCATGACCGCGGCCCGGCCCCTCCCCAGGGGCCGGGCCGCGGTCGTGCGAGCGGAACCGGTCACCCGCGGCCGCCGGACGGGCAGGGGCCCCGGGCCGTCCCCGGCGCGCGCGGTTACAGTCCAGACATGAGCAAGCCCCGGTCCCTCGTCCTGCCGCCCGGCACCCGTGCCCACCACCTCGTGACCGCGCGGGGCGACTTCGCCGTGCTCGACACGGAGCCCCGGGGCGGGCGGCGCGGGACGGTGCTGCTGCTGCCGGGGTACACCGGCAGCAAGGAGGACTTCCTGGCCCTGCTCGGCCCGCTGAGCGAGGCCGGGTACCGGGCCGTGGCGGTGGACGGGCGCGGTCAGTACCAGTCCCCGGGCTCCCGCGGCCGGGCCGGCTACCGCCGCAGGGCGCTCGCGCTCGACGCGGTGGCGCAGGCCTCGGCCCTCGGCGACGGCCCGGTCCATCTGCTCGGCCACTCGTTCGGCGGCCTGGTGGCCCGCGCGGCCGCCTCGCTCGCCCCCGCGGCCTTCCGCTCCCTCACGCTGCTCTCCTCGGGCCCGGGCCGGGTCGCCAGGCCGCAGCGCGTCCGGGTGCGGGTGCTGCGGGTCGCGCTCGCGTTCCTGCCGAAGGAGCGGGTGTGGCAGGCGATGTGCTGGCTCGACAGCCGGGGCGAGGAGCCGGACACCGACGACGCTCCGGAGCTCGCGGGCTTCCTTAGGCGGCGCTGGATGCGGACCCGGATCGCGCAACTGGCGGGGGCGGGGCGGCTGCTGCTCAGCCGTCAGGACGGGACGGCGGAGCTGGCCGCGCTGCGGATGCCGCTGCACATCGCGTACGGGGCGGACGAGATGGTCTGGCCGACGGCCGCGCTCGCGGCGGCGGCCGCCCGCACGGGCGCGCACCACACGGTGGTGGCGGGGGCCGGCCACTCCCCCAACGTGTCGCACCCGCGGGAGCTGACGGACCGCCTCACCGGCTTCTGGGAGCGGACGGCGGCGGCCGCCGGGGTCCGCAGCACCGCCCGCTGACCCCGGGCCGCGGGCGGTTCTGACGGCCGCCCGCCGGCCCCGGGCCCGCGGGCAGCCGTCAGAACTGCCCCTTGAGGTGCTGCCAGAAGCCGTCCCGCAGGGCCCGCCGGAGTGCGGCGTGGCCGCGCAGGGACCGGCTGAGGAGGCGCTCCGCCTCGACGAGCAGGTCCTGGTCGACCGGCCCGGGCAGATAGGGCGCGCCCGGCAGGAGCTCGGCGAGCCGGTCCCGGCCGCGTTCGCCGAGCCAGGTCGCCGCGATCTGGGCGCCGACGAAGCGCACCTCCTCGCGGGACGGCGGCGGCTCGCCCTCGTTCTCGTACGTGGTGACGGGGCGGCGGGTGACGTAGGGGCGGCAGAAGTCGAGCTCGAAGGTGCGCTGGCTGTCGACCTCCCAGAGGAGCGCCTCGGCCTGGTTGCGGCCCTCGGCGGCCTCGATGCCCCAGAGGTGGACGCGGGCTCCGTAGCCCTGGGCGGCCTCGACGGCCGACACGAGGTCCTCGTCGCCGCCGACGAGTGCGGCGTCGCTGATGGCGCGGTGGCGGGCGAGGGACTCCAGATCCGTGCGGATGAGGGAGTCGACGCCCTTCTGCTGGTTGTTGGCGTTGAGGTTGCCGAGGCGGACCTTGACGTCGGGCAGTTCGGCGATGGCCTGCTGCTCGGGGGTGTGGATACGGCGTCTGGCACCGTCGTACCAGTAGACGCGGAGCAGCCTGCTGTCGGCGAAGATCGTGCGGGCCTTGTCGATGAAGGCCTCGATGAGGCCCTCGGCGTCGAGGTCGAAGGAGCGCCGGTCCTCGGTGCCCGTCACCAGCAACCCGGCCGCAGCATGGACGTAACCCGCGTCGACGAAGATGGCGTGTGTGGAAGGGGTCTTGGCGACCTCGGCCAGCATCCGCTGGAGGAGCTCATTGGTGCGCTCCAGGCGCGCGTCGAGGGCGCGCAGGCGGGCGTCGGTCTCGGTCACCTGAGTGGTGTCTGCGTCGTTCATACGGGGCTCATTGTCCGCCGCCCCGGGCCCGGCCGCCACACCCTCCTACCCGCCGGTAGTTAGACATCCGAAAATTTTCCTTAGCGTAAGGAATGTTTGCAGGGTGCATGTCGTTGGACCCGTACGTAACGCAGTTCTCCATCAGGAGGATCAACTCAGACGAAGGGAGAAGCCTGTGCGCTTCGAAATCCTGCGACTCGACGACATCGACGGCACGCCCGTCGACCGGACCGTCGTGGACGCCGCCTCCGTCAACCGGATCGTGCAGCAGGCCGCCTCGATCGGCCAGCGCATCTGGATCCGCCCCGCCGAGACCTCGGCCTCGTAACAGGCCCGGTCCACACCACGCACCGCGCCCCCGCACGGACTTCGCAAGAGCGGAATCCGTACGGGGGCGCAGTGGTGTCCGGAGCCGGCCGGGCGCGGCGGTGGGCGCGCGCCCGGCACGTCCGGCTCGTCAGGCGTTCTGGATGACCTGCGTGACGCCGTTGATGATCTGCTGCACCGCGATGGCGGAGAGCATCATGCCGGCGAGCCGGGTGACCAGGACGACGCCGCCGTCCTTGATGACCCGGATGATCAGCAGCGAGTACCGCATGGTCAGCCAGAGCACCACGTGCATGGCGACGATGGCGGCCCAGACGGAGACCTGCGCGGCCGCGCCGTCGGCGTTCTGGACGGCCAGGATGACCGAGACGATCGCGCCGGGGCCGGCGAGCAGGGGCATGCCGAGCGGCACCAGGGCGACGTTGACGTCCTTGGTCTGCTGGGGCTCGTCGGTCTTGCCGGTGAGCAGGTCGAGCGCGATGAGCAGCAGCAGGAGGCCGCCCGCGATCATCAGCGCGGGGACGGAGACGTGCAGGTAGTCCAGGATCTGCTGGCCGAGCAGACCGAAGACGGTGATGACGCCGAAGGCCACGGCGACGGCCTGCCAGGCCATCCGGCGCTGCACCTTGGCCGCGCGGCCGGAGGTGAGGGCGAGGAAGATCGGGGTGATCCCGGGGGGATCCATGATCACGAAGAGGGTGAGGAACAGCGAGCCGAAGACGGCGACGTCGAACACGGTGGGGTGCCTTGCGGGAGAGGTCGAACGGTGGGGTGTGGCCCGGCGGTGCGGAATGCGGGATTCCGAAGGCGGGGCAGAAGAGCGCCGCCCCATGGCACGGCACGGGCCGTGAGGGGGCGGACCAGGAGGAGGAAGGACGCCGGCGGGCCCGGGGACGGCCGCGCGGCCCGCACCCGGACACGGGTCGGGGCACGGAGCGCGCCTGACGCCCGGCCGACCGGCCGGGAGACGGGTCCCGCGGAAAGGGTCCGGACCCCACGGGGCCCGGCAGCCGGCCTAGGCCGCGGGTCCCCCCGCGCCGGGGACCGGGAAGGCCCCCGCGGCACGGCGGGTGATCTCGCCGTAGATCTCGGGATCGGTCGTGTACTCGCCGAGGCGGCAGGTCTTGCGGCTGCCGTGGTAGTCGCTGGAGCCGGTGGTCAGCAGACCCAGCTCCCTCGCGAGCCCGCGCAGCCGTGCCCGCGTCGCCTCGTCGTGGTCCATGTGGTCGACCTCGATGCCGTCGAGTCCGGCCTCGGCGAGCCGGGCTATCGAGGCCTCGGGCAGCACCTGGCCGCGCTTGACGGCGAGCGGGTGCGCGAAGACGGTGACGCCGCCGGCCGCCTTGACCAGGCGGATGGCGTCGATCGGGTCGAGCTCGTGCTTCTGGACGTAGGCCCGGCCGCCGTCGGCGAGCCACTCGGGCGTGAACGCCCCGGACACGTCCGGCACGACCCCGAGTTCGACGAGCGCCTCCGCGATGTGCGGCCGGCCCAGGGAGCCGTCGCCGGCGATCCGGGCGACCTGCTCCCAGGTGACGGGAACGCCGAGCTCCTGGAGCTTGCCGACCACGGCACGCGCGCGCGGGACCCGGTCGTCGCGGACGAGCTCACGCTCGGCGAGGAGCGCGGGCTCCTCGGGGTCGAAGAGGTACGCGAGCATGTGCAGGCCGACGCCGTCGACCCGGCAGGACAGCTCGGCCCCGGTGACGAGGGTCAGCCCCTCGGGCAGCGCCGCGATCGCCTCGGCGTGGCCGCGGGTGGTGTCGTGGTCCGTCAGCGCGACGACGTCGAGCCCGGCGGCGGCCGCGTTGCGGACGAGCTCGGCCGGGGAGTCCGTGCCGTCGGAGGCCGTGGAGTGGGTGTGCAGGTCGATGCGCACGACGCGGTACTCCAGGACTTCGGCACGGACGAGGGACGCTCCAGCATAACGGGCGAATCGAACACGCCCGTACGGAAGGAGCCGCCCGGACCGGCCGGGCGCGCGTCAGCTCAGCAGCCTCGGCGTCAGCGCTCCGCACGGCAGGAGTTCGACCTCGGCGCCCGCGTCGCGCAGGTCCGTCAGGACCAGCTCGTCGTACATCAGGAGGCCGGACTGCTCGGGCCAGACGATCGCCCACAGCCAGAGGCCGCGCGCCTCGCCCGCGAAGACCGCGCGGTCCTGCGGGGCGCCGCTGACGTGCCAGAGCGGGGTCGGGCGGCCGGCGGCGAGCACCTTCGTCTGCGGGGGCTTGTCGATGGCCATGCCCGCGCCGGGGTCGGGGCCGTCGATGCCCGCGTACCGGGCGCCGAGGCCGACGCCGAGTTCCTCGGCGACCAGGAGCAGCTCGCCGATGCCGCCGAGCGGTCCCGGACCCGAGCAGGCGACGGCGGTGGCGCGTCCGCCGCTGCGGTCGTCACCGGCGTACGCGACGCCGGTGAAGAGCCAGCCGACGGGCAGGGGCCACGGCATCCAGACCGGCACGTGGGACCGGTGCACCACGACGCCGAGGGCCTCGACGCTGGGCGGGATCACGGGCTGGAGCGGGTGCACCGCGCCGTGCGCGTCGCACTGCCAGGAGTCGGCGAACAGCCCGGGCGCCCTGACCCGGCCACCGCACTTCGGACAACTGGGTTCGCCCCTCATAGGGCTCAACGGTCCTACCACCGGAGCCCCGCGTCAAGGACGGTCGACCGACGATCACCCGTCCGGCCCGTGGCGTTCACCCACGGCCACCCGCAGATATAGATGTAACTTGCATTCATTAGTTCCTCTAACTTATTCTATGTATATCGCACCCATCTCGACGCGGAGGAGCGGCACCCATGGAGAGAGCAGAAGAGAACGCCGGCGGAGGCAGCATCCTGCGCCAGCCGCCGGCCGTCTGGGCCACCGCCGGCGCGTCCGTCGTCGCCTTCATGGGCATCGGCCTCGTCGACCCGATCCTGCCGTCGATCGCCCAGGGCCTGGACGCGACGCCCAGCCAGGTGTCGCTGCTCTTCACCTCGTACTTCCTCATCACCGCCGTCGCGATGCTGGTCACCGGCTTCGTCTCCAGCCGCATCGGGGGACGCCGGACCCTGCTCGCCGGACTCGCGCTGGTCGTCGTCTTCGCGGCCCTCGCCGGCACCTCGGACTCCGTCGGCGAACTCGTCGGCTTCCGGGCCGGCTGGGGGCTCGGCAACGCGCTCTTCGTCTCGACCTCGCTCGCCGTGATCGTCGGCGCGGCGGCCGGCGGCAGCGCGGCCGCGATCCTGCTCTACGAGTCGGCGCTCGGCCTCGGCATGGCCTGCGGACCGCTGCTCGGCGCCGTGCTCGGCGACGCCAGCTGGCGCTACCCCTTCTTCGGCACGGCCGCGCTGATGGCGATCGGCTTCCTGTGCATCGCGGTCTTCCTCAAGGAGCAGCCGAAGCCGGCCCGCAGGACCTCGCTGCTCGACCCGGTCCGGGCGTTGGGCCACGGCGGACTGGCCTCGGCCGCGGCGGCCGCGTTCTTCTACAACTACGCCTTCTTCACCGTGCTCGCCTTCACCCCGTTCGTACTGGACATGACGCCGTACAAGTCCGGCGCGGTGTTCTTCGCCTGGGGCGTGCTGCTCGCCGTCTTCTCGGTCCTGGTCGCACCCCGGCTCCAGCGCCGCTTCGGCTCGCTCACCGTCCTCGGCGGCTCGCTCGTGCTGCTCGCGGCCGACGTGGTGGTGCTCGGATACGGCGACCACACCACCGCGATCGTCTGCACGGTCCTGTCGGGCGCCTTCATCGGCGTCAACAACACCGTCTTCACCGAACTCGCCCTCGGCGTCTCGGACGCCCCGCGCCCGGTGGCCAGCGCGGGCTACAACTTCGTCCGCTGGTTCGCCGCGGCGGCCGCCCCGTACTTCGCCCCGAAGATCGAGGAGTGGAGCGACGTCCACATGCCGTTCGTGGTGGCGGGCGTGGCGGCGCTGCTCGGCGCCGTGGTCGTCCGGGTCCGCCGCGACGCCCTCACCGGCAAGGCCAGGGAACTGGCCCCGAAGCACGCCACGGAGGACGGCGTCGGGGTCTTCGCCCGCTGAACGCCTCGCGGACCGGCCACGGCGGGGCGGACCCGCCGTGGCCGGTTTGCGGTGCCGGACCCGGGCAACACGGAGTCCATGAGAGGCATCGACTCCGTCATAAGAACCGTGGCCCACGTCATCGTGGGCATCCTGGTCGTGTGGATCGCGCTGGACCTGCTCGACGCCAACCGCGCGAACACCGTCGTCGGCTGGTTCCACAGCGCCGCCGACTGGCTCGCGGGCTGGTCGATCGGCCTGTTCGACGTCGCGCACCACACCGCTCAGGTGCTGCTCGACTACGGCATCCCCGCGGTGGTCTACCTGGCGATCGCCCATGCCATCGCCACCAGGGCCGTCGCCCGGAGGACCTGAACCGGGCAGGCCGGTGGCTCCCCCGAACCGGACCGACCCGAACCGGACCGGCATGCCGCCCGGACCCGAACCGGACAGCCCGGTGGACGGGCCCCCTCCCGGCACCCGACGCACCGTCCGCGCCGACGAGTGCGGGGCTCCGTCAGTCCAGACCCACGGACCTGCGCAGTGGATCGCGCAGGTCCGTGCCCTGCGTCAGCCAGCGCTCCTCCAGGGCCTGCGCCCCGTGGACCCGCTTCCACGCCGCCTCGTTCGAGGTCATCGGGAGCAGCGGCAGGAACCGCACCGGGTCCATCGGCTCGTCCAGCTCCAGGTCCTCGACCAGGCCGCCGGACTCTCCGACCAGGACCGAACTGAAGGCGGCGCCCGGCCAGAGCGGGTCGCCGACGTCGAGCGAGGCGCCCGCGGCCACCACGACACCCTCGACCTGCGGGGTCGCGGCGAGCACCGCGAGCGGGCGCAGCACCTTGTCGGTGTCGGCGAGGCCGGCCCGTACGGTCAGGACGAGCTCGGCGCGCGGCCCCTTGACCGGATCGGCGAGCGCGGCGGTCGGGTCGGCCATCGGCTGTGCGGACATGCCGAGGGTGGCGTACCGCACGAGGTCGCCGTCCATGAAGCGGAGCACCTCGATCCGGTCCGTGCCGAGGAACGTCACCGCGGCCCGTGCGTCCGGTTCGCCGAGCGCCGTCCGCAGCCGGGCCTCGACAAGAGCAAGAACTTCTCCCATGTCCTGAGCATAAAGCGCGTATGGAACGGGCAAAGGAAGGGATTGACCCTCAGTCGGCTGATAGTCTTGGCCGCTGGTCGGGAGTCCCGAACTCCCGACTACTCGTCACACGTCATCCCTCACGAGGGACCGGCCGGAGGAGGTGGGGCTGCGATGGACCGAAGTCGATCGGGCAGTACCAGCCGCTCTTCCGCCCCGCACCCGCGCCCGGTGCGTCCGCGCTTCCGGTGATCCCCGGCCCGTATCCGTACGGACCCGCCTCTCCGGCATCTCGCACGACGGAAGAGCATCTCGCCTTTGCCTGTCTGTAGCGAACGCCGTCACCGCGATCCCTCGGTGCCGCCCGCTTTGTGGACGACGTAGCTCCACGTCCCCATTCCGGGCTGTTCCACGCTCGCCGACGGCTTCTCCGTGAAGGAGCATGCCCATGTCGATGATCCGTGACCTGCGCGCCGCCGTCCGTCCGAGCCTGCGGCACCCCCTGCGCAAGACCCCCACCACGTACACCTCGTACGACCCCACCCGCGACCACACGGCCTCCAGCGCCGTGGTCGACTGCGCCGTCTACCGCGACGGAAGCCGCGTCGACGACCGCGAGTGCCTCACCCCGCGCGGCGCCATGAGCCGGGTGCGGGAGCACGGCGGCTTCGCCTGGATCGGGCTGCACGAGCCGACCGAGGCCGAATTCGCCGGTATCGCCGCCGAGTTCGGACTGCACCCGCTCGCCGTCGAGGACGCCGTCCACGCCCACCAGCGGCCCAAGCTGGAGCGGTACGACGACACCCTCTTCACCGTGTTCAAGACGATCCACTACGTCGAGCACACCGAACTCACCGCGACCAGCGAGGTCGTCGAGACCGGCGAGGTCATGTGCTTCACCGGGCCCGACTTCGTCATCACCGTCCGGCACGGCGGCCAGGGCTCCCTGCGCAACCTCCGGCACCGGCTCGAGGGTGAGCCCGAGCTGCTCGCCAAAGGGCCCTCCGCGGTGCTCCACGCCCTCTCCGACCATGTCGTCGACGGCTACATCGCGGTCGCCGACGCCGTCGAACTCGACATCGACCAGCTGGAGATCGACGTCTTCTCGCCGGCCGCGAAGGGCTCGACGCGCGGTACGGACACCGGCCGGATCTACCAGCTGAAGCGTGAGGTACTGGAGTTCAAGCGGGCCGTCACGCCGCTGCTCCGCCCGATGCAGCTGCTCTCCGAGCGGCCCATGCGGCTCGTCGACCCCGACATCCAGAAGTACTTCCGGGACGTCGCCGACCACCTCGCCCGGGTGCAGGAGCAGGTCGTCGGCTTCGACGAACTGCTCAACTCGATCCTCCAGGCCAACCTGGCGCAGGCGACCGTCGCGCAGAACGAGGACATGCGCAAGATCACCTCGTGGGCGGCGATCGTCGCCGTCCCCACGGCGGTCTGCGGCGTGTACGGCATGAACTTCGACCACATGCCCGAGCTGCACTGGAAGTACGGCTACCCGATGGTGCTGACCGGCATCGTCGCGATCTGCTTCACCATCCACCGCACGCTGAAGCGCAACGGTTGGCTGTGACCGCTCGGCGGCCGGGGGCCATCGCCTAGGCTTCGGGCCATGACTGAAGAGCTGCTCGGGCCCGCCCTCGTCGAGGAGGCCACCAAGAAGTCCGGCCTGGTGTGGGTCCGCGGCACCGGCCCGGCCCGCGCGCTCTGGCACGTCTGGTCCGACGGCGCCGCCTTCGTCGTCGGCGACGGCCCCGGCGAGCAGCCGCTGCCGGGCCTGGTGGACGGCGGGACGGCCGAGGTCACGGTCCGCAGCAAGGACAAGGGCGGCCGGCTCGTCTCCTGGACGGCCGGCGTGCGCGAGATCGCGCCCGGCACCGAGGAGTGGGACGCGGCGGTCGCCGAGCTGAAGGGCAAGCGGCTCAACGCACCCGACGGCGAGGCCATGACGGGCCGCTGGGGGCGCGAGTGCCGGGTCCTGCGGCTCGACCCCCGGTCCTCGACCACGGAGCTGCCGGACGGCTCCCTGGCGGCCGTACCGCTGCCCTCGGCGGCCACGACCCGCGACCCGGTGCCGCCCGGCCTCCCGAAGCTGCTCGCACGCCGCAAGCGCCGCTGAACCACCTCGGGCCAGGCCACAGCCCGGGGGTCCCTGCCTCGGCCACGCCTGGCCCGGCTCCTTGCCCCGGCCACGCCTTGGCCTGGCCTGGCCCGGGAGTCTCCGCCCCGGCCACACCACAGCCCGGGTCCCTGGCTCAGGCCCGATTCCCGGCCTCCGGCCCGATCCCCTGCCTCCGGCCGGGCCCCGGCTCAGGTCCTGGGCAGCTGCTTGCCGTAGTCGAGGATCTCTTCCTTCGACGGCTCGGTGAGCGGGAAGTCCTTGTTCCACTCGGAGAGGACCACCAGGCCCGCTCCCCCGCCCCGCGCGAACCGCAGCGGGTACGGGTCGCCCTGCAGCGCCACGTCGAGGGTGCCGCCCATGCCGTCCTCGCCGCCCTTGACCTTGACCGTGCGGACCCCGCCGATCTGGTCCCGGTCGCCCTTCACCTTCTCCCCGTGCAGCCCGGTCAGCCCGGTGAGCAGCAGGTCCATGTCGGTGAAGCCGCGCAGCTGCTTGTACGCGGGGTCGCCCTGCGGCACCTTCACGTACTTGTCGTCGAGCTTGTCGGCGGCCTCGGAGTCGGCCTCCGTCGGCTCGTCGCCGCCCTGGGACTCGTGGGACCAGAAGTCCGCGTCCGCCTTCAGGTAGAGCGCCTCGCCGACCCGCAGCAGCTCGAAGGTGCTGTTCTTCGTCGTCACCGAGCCGGTGGCGCCGTCCTGCTTGAGGCGCATGTTCAGCTTGAACGTGTCGCCCTTGCTGACCAGGGTGCCGGAGAGCCGTACCGCCCGCGCGGTGCCCGCGGCGGTCCGCGCCTTGCCCTCGATCTCGGCCGCGGAGAGCTTCCCGACCCCGTTGGTGCCCTCGTCCGGATCGGCGGCGCAGGCCGTGAGCCCCACGGTCAGGCCGGCGCAGAGCGCGAGCGGCACGACGGCCCGGTGGATACGCGACGACGCGGCACGAACGGCCATCAGCGCTGCCTCTCATGTCGTGGGGGACACGGACCGCGGCCCGTACGGGGGGGGACCCGGGCGGCGGTCTTCTGTTCTGGGGGTTCTGCCGGGCGGGAGGGCCGGCGTGCCGGTGGGGACGGCAGTCCGCAGCGTACCCGGGCCGGGTGACGCGCCCGGCAGCAGCCGTACGGAGGCACTGCCGGGGCGGGTCGGAACGGCACGGGCTAGCCTGAACCAGGCAAAGCTCGGCAATGACTCGAATCGTGCGGCAGCGAGGAGGCGCGTGGCATGGCGGCAGGCGCCCCCCGGATCTTCGTCTCCCACCTCGCCGGAGTCCCGGTCTTCGACCCCGTCGGCGACCAGGTCGGCCGGGTCAGCGACCTGGTGGCCATGCTGCGGGTCGGCCGCCGGCCGCCGCGGCTGCTCGGCATGGTCGTGGAGGTCCTGAGCCGCCGCCGGGTGTTCGTGCCGATGACCCGGATCACCGGTGTGGAGTCCGGCCAGGTCATCACGACCGGTGTCGTCAACATGCGCCGCTTCGAGGCGCGCCCCACCGAGCGCCTCGTCCTCGGCGAGCTCCTCGACCGGCGCGTCCGGCTCGTGGGGCCCGGCGGGCAGGAGGGCGAGGAGGTCACCGTCCTCGACGTCGCCATCCAGCAGCTGCCCGCCCGCCGCGACTGGGAGATCGACAAGGTCTTCGTCCGCAAGGGGAAGGGCGGGGTGCTGAGCCGCAAGGGCGAGACGCTGACCGTCGAGTGGTCGGGCGTCACGGGCTTCTCCCTGGAGGAGCACGGCCAGGGCGCCGAGAGCCTGGTCGCCACCTTCGAGAAGCTCCGCCCCGCAGACCTGGCCAACGCCCTGCACCACCTCCCGGCCAAGCGGCGCGTCGAGGTCGCCGCCGCTCTCGACGACGACCGGCTCGCCGACGTCCTCGAAGAGCTGCCCGAGGACGACCAGATCGAGATCCTCGGCAAGCTGAAGGAGGAGCGCGCGGCCGACGTCCTGGAGGCGATGGACCCGGACGACGCGGCCGACCTGCTGTCCGAGCTGCCGGAGGAGGACCAGGAGCGGCTGCTGACGCTGATGCAGCCGGACGACGCGGCCGACGTCCGGCGGCTCCTGGCGTACGAGGAGCGCACGGCGGGCGGTCTGATGACGACCGAGCCGATCGTGCTGCGGCCGGACGCCACGGTCGCGGACGCGCTGGCCCGGGTCCGGCAGCAGGACCTGTCGCCGGCGCTGGCGGCGCAGGTGTACGTGTGCCGGCCGCCCGACGAGACGCCGACGGGCAAGTACCTGGGCACGGTGCACTTCCAGCGGCTGCTTCGCGATCCGCCGTTCACGCTGGTCAGCTCGCTCGTGGACAGCGATCTGCCGCCGCTCGGCCCGGACACCCCGCTGCCGGCCGTGACCAGTTATCTCGCCGCGTACAACATGGTCGCGGCGCCCGTGGTCGACGAGAGCGGGTCGCTGCTCGGCGCGGTCACCGTCGACGACGTGCTCGACCATCTGCTGCCGGAGGACTGGCGCGAGACCGAGTTCCACGAGGAGGGGGCCGGGCATGGCGGCTGAGCGCACGCAGGACCGCGAGCGGGACCGCGACCGGGAGCGCGAGCGGCCGGGGGCCCGCATCCGGCTCGACCTGCCGCGCGAGCGGCGGCCCAAGTTCCTTCCGGAGTACGACCCCGAGGCGTTCGGGCGGCTGTCGGAGCGGATCGCCCGCTTCCTGGGGACCGGGCGGTTCCTCGTCTGGATGACCCTGACGATCATCGTCTGGGTCGTCTGGAACATCTTCGCGCCGGGCCCGCTCAAGTTCGACGAGTACCCCTTCATCTTCCTGACGCTCGCGCTGTCCCTGCAGGCCTCGTACGCGGCTCCGCTGATCCTGCTCGCGCAGAACCGGCAGGACGACCGGGACCGGGTCAACCTCGAACAGGACCGGAAGCAGAACGAGCGGTCCATCGCGGACACCGAGTACCTCACCCGGGAGATCGCGGCGCTGCGGATGGGCCTCGGCGAGGTGGCCACCCGCGACTGGATCCGTTCGGAGCTCCAGGACCTGATCAGGGAGCTGGAGGAGCGCCGGGATCTATTCCCGTCGGCCGACACCCGGCGAAGTGACGTACCCGACCGTTGACAGGCCTTTCATGGGCCGGTGGTCGGCGCCGTACCATCGTCGGTATGGCTATGGAAGACGCGGTGCTCGAAGCACTGGCGACGGTGAACGACCCCGAGATCAACAAACCGATCACTGAGCTCGGCATGGTCAAGTCGGTGGAGATCGAACCGGACGGCAAGGTCGCCGTCACGGTCTACCTGACCGTCTCCGGCTGCCCGATGCGCGAGACCATCACCCAGCGGGTGACCGACGCGGTCTCCGGCGTCGAGGGCGTCACCGGCGTCGACGTCTCGCTGGACGTGATGAGCGACGAGCAGCGCAAGGAGCTCGCGGCGGCGCTGCGCGGCACGACCGCCGAGCGCGAGGTGCCGTTCGCCAAGCCCGGCTCGCTGACCCGGGTGTACGCGGTCGCCTCCGGCAAGGGTGGCGTCGGCAAGTCGTCCGTCACCGTGAACCTGGCCGCGGCGATGGCCGCCGACGGTCTGAAGGTCGGCGTCGTCGACGCCGACATCTACGGCCACAGCGTGCCGCGGATGCTGGGCGCGGACGGCCGTCCGACCCAGGTCGAGAACATGATCATGCCGCCGTCGGCGAACGGCGTGAAGGTCATCTCCATCGGCATGTTCACCCCGGGCAACGCGCCGGTGGTGTGGCGCGGCCCGATGCTGCACCGCGCGCTCCAGCAGTTCCTCGCGGACGTGTACTGGGGCGACCTGGACGTCCTCCTGCTCGACCTGCCCCCGGGCACCGGCGACATCGCGATCTCGGTCGCGCAGCTCGTGCCGAACGCGGAGATCCTGGTCGTCACCACCCCGCAGCAGGCGGCGGCCGAGGTCGCCGAGCGGGCCGGCTCCATCGCCGTCCAGACCCACCAGAAGATCGTCGGTGTGGTCGAGAACATGGCGGGCCTGCCGTGCCCGCACTGCGACGAGATGGTCGACGTGTTCGGCACGGGCGGCGGCCAGCGGGTCGCCGACGGTCTGACGCAGACCACGGGCGCGACGGTCCCGGTCCTCGGCTCGATCCCGATCGACGTACGGCTCCGCGAGGGCGGCGACGAGGGCAGGCCCGTCGTCCTCTCCGACCCGGACTCCCCGGCGGGCGCGGCCCTCCGCGCGATCGCCGGCAAGCTCGGCGGCCGCCAGCGGGGCCTCTCGGGCATGAGCCTGGGCATCACGCCGCGCAACAAGTTCTGAGGTGATGACGAAGGGCGCCCCCTCGGGGGCGCCCTTCGTCATGCCGTCAGGCGTACGCGTCCAGGTCCTTGATCTGGGCGAACCCGAGGCCGTACGCGCTCATGCCGCGCCCGTACGCCCCGATGTGCACGTCCGCGGCGGATCCCGCGAGGACCCACCCGAACTCCGACTCGCGGTAGTGGAACGGCATCGGCACCCCGTCCACCGGCAGCGACAGCGTCGACCACTCCGGCCCGTCGAGGTCGTCGGCCAGCTCGAACGCCGTCTCGGTCTGCTGGTCGAGCCAGTTGTCCCGCGTCGCGTGGTCGAGCGAGGGGGGCCAGGTGTGGACGAGCAGCCCCGAGCCGGCCAGCCAGGCCGCCGAGGACACGGTGGTGGCGTCGAGGACGCCCGTGCCGTCCCCGGTCCGCCGGACCGGGCTCGCGGCCACCGTCACGACGACCGCGAACCGCTCCTTCTCCGCGCCGCTCGCGTCCGTCTTTATCGACGGCGTCTCGCCGTGCCCGGTCGACCCGTGCTGCACGCTGCCGTCCGCCGCGGTGCCCACCTGCATCAGCCAGCGCGGCCCGGTGAACGCCTCGTCCAGGCCGTACCAGGCGAACGGTGCGCCCAGGTAGCCCTCGGCGGTCCGCCGGGCCAGGGGTACCCCCTCCACCCGACTCGTGGTCTCCATCTCGGCCGCCTCCTCGTTCCGTCAACAGAGGGAGGATAGCCACCTGGGCGCGTCGGGTCGGTGACAGCCCGTCGTCAGGTCGCGTCGGAGTCGTACGGAGGACGCTCCGGAGTGCCCGGCTTGTCCTGCTTCTTCAGCAGGTCGGGAGTGCCGTTGGCGGAGGTGACGGCGCCGGCGGCAGCACCGGCCGACGGGGAGCCGTTGACGGCCGAGGGCTGCGGCTCACGGCCGTGGACCGCGTCGGCGACGTCGTTCATCTCCTTCTTCAGGTCGAAGGTGCCGCGCAGCTCCTTGAGGTCCCGGAGGTCCTCGTTCTGCTCCATCTGCTTGCGGAGGAACGTCTTCGGGTTGAGGTCCTCGAACTCGAAGTCCTTGAACTCGGGACCGAGCTCGCTCCGGATGTCCTCCTTCGCGCTGTCCGAGAAGTCCCGGATCTTCTTGATGAAGCGCGAGACGTCCTGGATGACCTTCGGGAGCTTGTCCGGCCCGAAGACGAGCACGGCGAGGACGACGAGCGTCACCAGCTCGAGTGCGCCTATGTCGCTGAACACCTAGTAGCTCCTTCATGCCGGTCAAGGGCCCGGTCCACGGTACCCGCCCAAACTGCCGGACGGGTACCTCCCGGTGTCGGCCACATGGCGCTCAGGTGCCCGTGGACGAGCCGAGCGTCAACGTCTTTGTCAGCTCTTTGCCGTCCCGGGTCAGGGTGAGCTCCAGTCGGTCGCCGGGGCGGTGGGCGCGGATCTTCACGATCAGCTCCTCGCCGTTGTGCACGCGCTGGCCGTCGACCTTGGTGATGACGTCGCCGGGGCGGAGCCCCGCCGTCGCGGCCGGGCCGCCGGGCGTGACGGAGGCGGAACCGTCCTTGCCCTTCTCGCCGACCCGGGCGCCGTCGCCGTTGAACTGCATGTCGAGGCTCACACCGATGACCGGGTGGGTGGCCTTGCCCGTGTTGATGAGCTCCTCGGCGACGCGCTTGCCCTGGTTGATCGGTATGGCGAAGCCGAGGCCGATGGAGCCGGGCTGGGAGGCGCTGCCGCCCTCTCCCTCGCCCGAGCCGCCGGCCGCGCGGATGGCGCTGTTGATGCCGATGACCCGGCCCTTGGAGTCGAGGAGCGGACCGCCGGAGTTGCCGGGGTTGATGGGGGCATCGGTCTGGAGGGCGTCGACGTAGCTGATGTCGCTGCCGTCGCCCTTCTCGCCGCCCGCGGTGATCGGCCGCTCCTTGGCGCTGATGATGCCGGAGGTGACCGTGTTGGAGAGGTCGAACGGGGCGCCGATGGCGACGACGGGGTCGCCGACGCGGACGTTGTCGGAGTTGCCGAGCGGCAGCGGCTTGAGGCCGGAGACGCCGGTGACCTGGACGACGGCGAGGTCGTATCCGGTGTCCTTGCCGACGACCTTGGCGCGGGCGGTCTCGCCGCTGGAGAAGGTCACCGAGATGTCGCGGGAGGACTGGGCCCCGTCCACGACGTGGTTGTTGGTGAGGATGTGGCCCTTGGTGTCGAGCACGAAGCCGGTGCCTGTGCCGGACGAACCGCCGCCCTTGACGTGCAGGGTGACGACGCCGGGCAGGGCGCTGGCCGCGATCCCGGCCACGCTGTCGGGGGCCCGGTCGGAGTCACCGCCGTCCGCCTGCGGCAGCTCCACGGTGGTGATGCCGCCGTTCCGCTCGACGTACGCGCCGATACCGCCGCCGATGACCCCGGTGACGAGCGCGAGCACGAGCGCCCCGACCAGGGCGAGACCCTTGCGGGACTTCCGCGCCGGCAGCGGCGGCAGTCCGGCCCCGCCGGCCCCCCAGGGGTCGTACTGCACCCAGGGCGCACCGGCCTGCGGCGGCACGCCGCCGGCCTGCGCGTGCAGCGGGGGCTGGGGGTGGGACGGGGAGTGCGGCACCGCGTGCGGCTGGGACTGCGGCGGTACGGGGGGTACGTGGGCCTGCTGCGGCGGTACGGGCACCGGGGGG
This sequence comes from Streptomyces sp. CB02009, assembly GCF_001905825.1. Lineage (GTDB taxonomy): Bacteria > Actinomycetota > Actinomycetes > Streptomycetales > Streptomycetaceae > Streptomyces. The sequence continues at coordinate 29,438 of NZ_LIVV01000006.1, read as the reverse complement.
CGCTGTACGGGCGGCGCGGGCGCCCAGGGGCCGGGCTCGCCGTAGGGCGGCGTCCGGTACTCGTCGGGCGCGTGCAGGGGCGTGGGCGCGGCGGCGGGCGCCGGGACGGCCGGGGCCGGGGAGGCGTCGGTCACGGAGCCTGCGGTCACGGAGCCTGCGGTCCCGGAGCCTTCGGCCGCGGAGCCGTCGGTCACCGGGAGGGTCGCGGTCGCCTGAGCACCGGTCAGCTGATCCCCGGTCACCGGAAGGACCTCGGTCGGGGCCGCGTCCGCCGGGACCGCGTCCGCCGGGGCGGGGGCCTCGCTCTTGGTCAGCAGCACGGCGGGGGTCTCTGCGGGCGCGGGGGCCTCTGTGGGCGCGGGAGCCTCGGCGGGCGCGGGGACGTCGGCGGTCGTCACGGCGGCCGGGGGCGTGACCGCGAGGTCCTCCGCGGCGGCCACATCCGTCACCTCGGCCCCGACGGTGCCGGCGTCCGGCGCCTCGGGCGCTCCGGGCGCCTCGGGCGACGGCTGCGGCGCGGGCAGCGGAAAGTCGCCGTCGGCGTCATGCGCGGCGACGGCGCCCTCCGTGCGGTCGTCGGCCGGAGGCGGCGAGGGTATCCGTGCCGCCTCCGGTGCGCTCGACGGCCGGCTCCACCAGTTCGGCTTTCCGTTGTTCATGCTCTCCCCGCAACCCGCTGACCCGTCCGCGCCCCCTTGGGCGGGCGCCCCTGTCCCTGGATTCAACCAGGTCGCGGGTCAGCGGTGGGAGCCGAGCGGTGCTGCGGTCGGACCGGGCGCCGGAGCGGGTCCGGACCCGAAGGCCAGTCGGAGCGCCGGCCCCGTCGGCCGTATGAACGGCGAGAGGGCCAGGAACGACTGCGTGGCCGGGTCCCGGAGCCGTACCGCCACCAGCGGCATGGCAGGGGAGCGCACCGCGTCCGGCGGGACCGCGCCCGCCGGAACCGTGCCGGGACCGACCGGCGACACCGGCCCGTGCGGCAGCGCCGGCGGGGTCCCGGGAGTCAGCGGAGCCCCCGCTCCCACCTGCGAGCCGTCGACGGACTGGGCGCCGCGCTCACCGGAGCGGGTGCCCCGGGAGAGGGCCGTGCCGCCGCCCGGGCCCGCGGCGGTGGCGCGCAGCGGAGTGACCGCCGTGCCGCTGCCCTGACCGCCGCGGCCGCTCGCGTTCACCGAGGCCTCCAGCGGCAGGGTGCCGCCGAGGGCGATGGCCGCGAACGAGACGGCGCTGGCCGCCGCGAAGGCGAAGCGCCGGCCGCGCCAGGACGTCCCGCGGTCGCCGACCTCGTGGATGCGGAAGCCGGTCTGCGGGGCGGAGTGCCCGGGGTGCGGGGTGACGACGGCCGCCGTGGCGAAACCGTCGGACCGCACACCGCCCGCGCCGAGGAGTTCTTCGAGGGGGCCTCTCGGTCCGCCGGGGCCTCCCGGCTCACCGGGGCCCCCGGGTAGCCCCTGGAGCCGGGCGAGGAATCCCTCCGAGGGCGGCGGAGGAGCCGCCGAGGCGAAGACGCTCTTGAGAGTGCGCTGCGCGTCGGCCTCCGCCTTGCACCGGGCGCAGGTCGCGAGGTGGGCGAGGACCCGCTCGCGGGCGTCATGCCCGAGCTCGCCGTCGACGAGCGCGGCCAGCCGGTCCCCGAGGTGGTGCTCCGCGGGGGTCGGTGACGAGGGACGTGTGCCACTCACGCTGTCCCTGCCTCCCATCCGACGGAGGCAAGGGCACGCTCCGCCCGTGCCTCGGGCGAGCGGTGCTTGAGGGCCTTGCGCAGGTGGGAGCGACCGCGGTGGATGCGGCTGCGGACGGTGCCGAGCTTCACGCCGAGGGTCGCGGCGATCTCCTCGTACGACAGTCCTTCGATGTCGCAGAGGACGACCGCGGCGCGGAACTCGGGCGCGAGGGTGTCGAGGGCCTGCTGCACGTCGGCGTCGAAGTGGGTGTCGTTGAACACCTGCTGCGGCGAGGGCTCACGGCTGGGCAGCCGCTCGGCGGCGTCGTCCGCGAGCGCGTCGAAGCGGATGCGCTGCTTGCGGCGGACCATGTCGAGGAAGAGATTGGTGGTGATGCGGTGGAGCCAGCCCTCGAAGGTGCCCGGCGTGTACGTCGACAGCGAGCGGAAGACGCGGACGAAGACCTCCTGGGTCAGGTCCTCGGCGTCGTGCTGGTTGCCGGTCAGCCGGTAGGCGAGGCGGTATACCCGGCCGCTGTGCGTGCTGACGATCTCCTCCCAGGTGGGCGGAGTCCACGCCTGCGATTCCGCATCCGATGCGAAGGTCGCGGTGGTGGGAGCGGAGTCTGCGGTGCGGATTCGGTCAGCGGTGTCGGTCACGGATTTCGGCTCACCCGCCGACCTGAGAAGACGCCGAAGCACTCCTCCCCGATCCACAGGCGCAGCCGCACCTCCCCTGTCGGCTCTGGTGGTGTCCAGTGGAGCCCCTACCATAGCCACCTCGCCCGTTAGCTCCGGATAAGAATCTTTACGCGAATTTGGAACCGGGTCCCCCGGCTTCCTCCTACCGCGTCCTCCCCTGGTGAACGCCCGGTCCCATCTGCGGGTTCCCGCTGACAGCGGATACAGTCACCGTTGCGTCAACTACGGGGACAGGAGAGGGCCATTACCGCCAACCGGCAGACGAGCTGGTCGTTCGCCGACGCCTTCGTCGCCGAGGACGAAGCTCTGCGCTGGGCCCGTGAGCGGGCCCGGGAGGCAGGGCTGCCCTCGGTGTCGCCTGGCACCGGTGGGGCGCTGCGCCTGCTCGCGGCCACGGCGGACGCGAAGGCGGTGGCGGAGATCGGCACGGGCACCGGCGTGTCGGGCATCTACCTGCTGCTCGGCATGCGGCCCGACGGCGTCCTGACGACGGTGGACCTCCAGCCGGAGCGGCAGCAGCTCGCCAAGACGGCGTTCCGTGCGGCGGGCTTCGCGGGCAACCGGGCGCGGTTCATCCCCGGCCGGGCCCTGGACGTACTGCCCCGGCTCGCGGACGGCGGGTACGACCTCGTGTTCTGCGACGGCGACCGGCTCGAGTACCTGGACTACCTCGCTGAATCGTTGCGCCTGCTGCGACCTGGCGGGCTCGTCTGCTTCGAGGGCGTCTTCGCGGACGGCCGCACGGTCGACTCCGGGGCCCAGCCGGCCGAGGTCCAGCGGGTCCGCGAGCTGCTGCGCACGGTGCGGGAGAGCCAGGAGCTCATCCCGTCGCTGCTGCCGGTGGGCGACGGCCTACTGTGCGCGGTCCGCCGCGGCTGAGAAGCCCGACCCGGCCCCCGCCCCTTCCCCGACCCCTACGTCTCCTTGCCCCTGCCGCCATCCCCGGCCCCGGCCCCTTCTCCCTCTCCGCCCCCCGGACACACCACTGCCCCGGCACGGACGGACCGTGCCGGGGCAGTGCTCAGGATGCGAGGGAAGGTCAGCCGACGACCTTCTTCAGGGCGTCGCCCAGAGCCTCGGCCTCGTCGGGAGTCAGCTCGACGACAAGCCGACCGCCGCCTTCGAGCGGAACGCGCATGACGATGCCCCGCCCCTCCTTGGTCACCTCGAGCGGGCCGTCACCCGTCCGCGGCTTCATGGCCGCCATGCTTGTTCCCCTTCCTGAAACCAGCTCTTTGTCAGCCGGGCAGCTCCATGACCTGGAGCACGCGTCACCGGCTTCGAACACATTGCTTCCAGGTCATTATCCCGCATGGCAGGACCCGATGACCAACATCGAATGGCATCGCTTGCGCAACGCGCTCTCTCAAAACCCCACATTTCGGCGATCGGCCTGCGATACTTCGCCGCTCGGCGTCCGGCGGAGCCCTTCAAATCTTTGACGCAGCTCACATGGGCGGGGCGGGTGATCTCCGCCATGCTGTGCAGGTCAACCACGCAAAGAGGCGAAGGGAACCCCATGGCCGACACGGTGCTGTACGAGGTGAGCGACGGGCTCGCCACCATCACGCTCAACCGCCCCGAGGCCATGAACGCGATGAACGTGGCGGCGAAAGTCGCCCTCCGCGACGCGGCCGAGACGGCCTCTGCGGACCCCGCCGTACGGGCGGTGCTGCTCACCGCGGCGGGCGAGCGGGCGTTCTGCGTCGGCCAGGACCTGAAGGAACACGTGGGTCTGCTCATGTCGGACCACGAGAACGGCACCCGGGAGACCATGAACACGGTCCGGGACCACTACAACCCGATCACCAGGGCGCTCGCGGGCATGCGGAAGCCCGTCGTGGCGGGCGTGAACGGCGTCGCGGCGGGGGCCGGCTTCGGCTTCGCGCTCGCGGCGGACTACCGGGTGGTCGCGGACACCGCCTCGTTCAACACCTCGTTCGCCGGGGTCGCGTTGACCGCCGACTCGGGCATGTCCTGGACGCTCCCCCGGGTGATCGGCCCGAGCCGCGCCGCCGACCTGCTGCTCTTCCCGCGCTCGATCACCGCCCAGGAGGCGTACGAGCTGGGCATCGCGAACCGCGTGGTCCCGGCCGCCGACCTCGCCGCCGAGGCCGCGAAGGTGGCCCGCACGCTGGCGGAGGGCCCGACGGTGGCGTACGCGGCCCTGAAGGAGTCCCTCGCCTACGGCGCCGACCACTCCCTGTCCGAGGCCCTGGACAAGGAGGAGGAACTCCAGAACCGCGCGGGCGCCTCCGAGGACCACACGATCGCGGTCCGCGCCTTTATCGCCAAGGAGAAGCCGCGGTACCTGGGCCGCTGACGCACCCCGGAACCCGTCCGTACGAGGGGTGGGCGCGTCCCCAGGGCCCGCTCACGCCTCGTACGCGCATGCCTGGGGCTACCTTCCGCCCCGGGCCATGCACCCCTTCACGTGGTCGTCGACCAGCCCGCACGCCTGCATCAGGGCGTACGCCGTCGTCGGGCCGATGAAGCGGAGACCCCGCTTCTTCAGGGCCTTGGAGAGGGCCGTGGACTCGTCCGTGACCGCCGCGACGTCCGCGATCGTGCGCGGGACGGGGCGGTTCGCCGGATCGGGGGCGTACGACCAGATCAGCCCGTCCAGTTCGCCCGGTGCCCAGCCGGCCAGCAGCTTCGCGTTGGCCAGGGTCGCGTCGATCTTGGCCCGGTTGCGGATGATGCCCTCGTCGACGAGGAGCCGCTCGCGGTCCGCCTCGCCGAACTCGGCGACCTCGGCGATCCGGAAACCGGCGAACGCGGCCCGGAAGCCCTCGCGGCGGCGCAGGATCGTGATCCAGGACAGACCCGACTGGAAGGCCTCCAGGCAGAGCCGCTCGAACAGCGCGTCGTCGCCGTGGACCGGCCGGCCCCACTCCTCGTCGTGGTACGCCACGTAGTCCTCGGTCGACAGGCCCCACGGGCAGCGCAGCCGCCCGTCCGGGCCCGGCACCGCCTCGCCGGCCGTCACGCCCGCCCGTCCTCTTCGCCACCGGCGGCCGCCGGTCCGGCGAGCGCCTCCTCCAGCTCGGAGATCCGGGCGTCCCGCTCGGCCAGTTCGGCGCCGAGGCGGACCAGCACGTCGTCCACGTCCGCCATCCGGTAGCCGCGGACCGCGACGGGGAGGCGGAGCGCCTCGACGTCCGCGCGGTCGACCGGGCGGGTGGCCGGCAGCGGGTCGACGAGCTCCTCGGGCGCCACGTCGGGCAGCACCTCGCTGTCGCCGCCGCCGACCACGGCCAGGGTCACCGCGGCCACGACCACGACCATCGTGATGAGCAGAAACCAGAACACCTGCGTGCCTCTCCCCGGAGTGGAAAACGTCCCGTGCCGATCGTGCCATGCGCCACCGACGGCTAGGGTCGCAGGCGAACGGACACGAGGGAGGACAAAAGGGATGCTGCGCTTGGGACGGCGTGAATTCGGGCCGCACGAGCCGGTGATCATGGCGATCGTGAACCGGACCCCTGACTCCTTCTACGACCAGGGCGCCACCTTCCGGGACGAGCCGGCGCTCGCCCGCGTCGAGCAGGCCGTGGCCGAGGGGGCGGCGATCATCGACATCGGCGGGGTGAAGGCGGGCCCCGGCGAGGAGGTCACGGCCGAGGAGGAGGCGCGGCGCACGGTCGGTTTCGTCGCCGAGGTCCGCCGCCGCCATCCCGACGTCGTCATCAGCGTGGACACCTGGCGGGCGGACGTCGGCGCGGCGGTCTGCGAGGCCGGCGCCGATGTCCTGAACGACGCGTGGGGCGGGGTCGACCCCGGGCTCGCCGAGGTCGCCGCGAAGTACGGGGCGGGGCTCGTGTGCACGCACGCCGGCGGCGCGGAGCCGCGGACGCGGCCGCACCGCGTGGAGTACGAGGACGTGATGGCCGACATCCTGCGCGTCACCGTGGGGCTCGCGGAGCGGGCGGTCGCGCTCGGCGTCCGGCGGGAGGCGATCATGATCGACCCCGGTCACGACTTCGGGAAGAACACCCGGCACAGCCTGGAGGCGACCAGGCGGCTCGGGGAGATGGCGGAGACGGGCTGGCCGGTGCTCGTGTCGCTGTCCAACAAGGACTTCGTCGGCGAGACGCTCGACCGGCCGGTGAAGGAGCGGGTGCTCGGCACCCTGGCGACGACCGCCGTCTCCGCGTGGCTGGGGGCGCAGGTGTACCGGGTCCACGAGGTCGCCGAGACGCGGCAGGTGCTCGACATGGTGGCGTCCATCGCCGGGCACCGGGCGCCGGCCGTGGCGCGGCGCGGTCTGGCGTAGCGGGGAGCGCAGACGGGGCGGGGGCGGCGGAGGACCGTCGCCCCCGCCCCGCGGACCGCTACTTGCCCGTCTCCTTCGTCACCAGCGCCACCGCCTCGTCCACGTCGTCGGTGACGTGGAAGAGGAGGAGGTCCCGCTCGGAGGCCTTGCCGCCCGCGACGACCGAGTCGCGGAGCCAGTCCACCAGGCCCTTCCAGTACTCGGTGCCGAAGAGGACGATCGGGAAGCGGGTCACCTTGCGGGTCTGGACCAGGGTCAGCGCCTCGAAGAGCTCGTCGAGGGTGCCGAGGCCGCCAGGCAGGACGACGAACCCTTGGGCATACTTCACAAACATCGTTTTCCGCACAAAGAAGTAGCGGAAGTTCACGCCGATGTCGACGTGCGGGTTGAGCCCCTGCTCGAAGGGGAGCTCGATCCCGAGGCCCACCGAGACGCCCTTGGCCTCCCTGGCCCCCTTGTTGGCCGCCTCCATGGCGCCGGGGCCACCGCCCGTGATGACCGCGAAACCGGCCTCGACGAGCGCCCTGCCGATCCGCACACCCGCCTCGTACTCCGGCGAGTCCGGCTTCGTGCGGGCCGAGCCGAACACGCTGATCGCGCTCGGCAGTTCGGCGAGGGCGCCGAAGCCCTCGACGAACTCGGACTGGATGCGCATGACCCGCCAGGGGTCGGTGTGCACCCATTCCGAGTCGCCCTCGGTGTCGAGCAGCCGCTGGTCCGTGGTGCCCGGCTGGACCTGGTCCCTGCGCCTGAGCACCGGTCCGAGCCGCTGCTCCTCCGGCTTCGTCTCCCCTTCAGGGATACCCATGGCCTGCTCCCTCCGTCGATCCAACGATCTTCTGGTCCGGTCAGCGTAGGACCACAGAGGTGACGAAATGCGAAATTACGGGAGTCGGGACGAGGGAAGTCGGGCGGTCAGGCGGTCAGCCAGTCGCGGAGCCGCGCCTCGCAGTGGTGGATCCGGTCGACGGGCACGTGCTCGTCCCGCTTGTGGGCGTAGATGGGGTCGCCGGGGCCGTAGTTGACCGCGGGCACCCCGAGGGCGCTGAAGCGGGCCACGTCGGTCCAGCCGAACTTGGGCTGGGCGCTGCCGCCGACGGCCTTCATGAAGGCCTCCGCCGCCGGGTGGGAGAGGCCGGGCAGGGCGCCGGGGCTCTCGTCGTCGACCACGAGGTCGGCGATGTCGCAGTCGGCGAAGAACTCGCGGACGTACGCCAGCGCCTCGGCCGGCGAGCGGTCGGGGGCGTAGCGGTAGTTGACCGTGACCGTGCACGCGTCGGGGATGACGTTGGTGGCGACGCCGCCCTGGATCGCGACGGCGTTGAGGCCCTCGTGGTACTCCAGGCCGTCGATGACCGGCTTGCGCGGCTCGTACGCGGCGAGGCGGGCCAGGATCGGGGCGGCGGAGTGGATGGCGTTGGAGCCCATCCAGGAGCGCGCGGAGTGGGCCCGCTCGCCGGCGGTGTGCAGGATGACGCGCAGCGTGCCCTGGCAGCCGCCCTCGACCTGGGCGTCGGAGGGCTCCAGGAGGACGGCGAAGTCGCCCTCCAGCCAGTGGGGGTGCGCCTCGGCGATCTTCCCGAGGCCGTTGAGGTGGGCGGCGACCTCCTCGTTGTCGTAGAAGACGAACGTGAGGTCGCGGTTGGGCTCGGGGACGGTGGCGGCGATCCGCAGCTGGACGGCGACACCGGACTTCATGTCCGAGGTGCCGCAGCCCCACAGGATGCCGTCCTCGTCGAGCCGCGAGGGCACGTTGTCGGCGATCGGCACGGTGTCGATGTGGCCGGCGAGCACCACCCGCTCGCCGCGGCCGAGGTTCGTACGGGCCACGACGTTGTTCCCGTACCGGTCGACCGTGAGGTGCGGCAGGGCGCGCAGCGCCTGCTCGATGGCGTCCGCGAGCGGCTGCTCGGTCCCGCTGACGGACGGGAAGTCGACGAGGGCGGCGGTGAGCGCGGCCCCGTCCTGGGACAGGTCGAGGGGCGCGTCGGGCGGGGTGATGTCAGCCATGTGCCGACCCTAACGCGGCCTCCAGTACGGTGGGCCCGTGTCCGAGCCCACCCGCCCCCGCCGTCGCGGCCGCCTCGCCCGTTCCGCGGCCGCCTTCGCCGCGCTCGTCGGCCTCGCCTCGTACGTGGCCTTCCACCAGGTGACGGGGAGTACCGGTACGCCCCGGTGCAGTGTCGGCACCGGGGACAACCGGTACGAGTTCACCCCGGAGCAGGCGTCGAACGCCGCGATGATCTCCGCCGTGGGCACCACCCGGGGCCTGCCGGAGCGGGCGGTGACCATCGCCCTCGCCACGGCGCTCCAGGAGTCGGCGCTGCGGAACATCGAGCACGGCGACCGGGACTCGCTCGGCCTCTTCCAGCAGCGGCCCTCCATGGGCTGGGGCACGCCGGCGCAGATCATGGATCCCGTGTACGCGTCGGGGAAGTTCTACGACGGTCTCGAGAAGGTCCCGGGGTATTCGCGGCTGCCGCTGACGGTGGCGGCGCAGAAGGTGCAGAAGAGCGGCTTCCCGCAGGCGTACGCGAAGCACGAGCCGGACGCCACGCTCCTCTCGGCGGCGCTGACGGGCCGGTCCCCGGCCGCCCTCTCCTGTACGGCGAGCGATGCCGAGGGCCGTCCGGGCGATCCCGAGAAGGTGCGCGCGGAGCTGGTGCGCGCCTTCGGCGAGAAGGCGGCGCCGACGGCCGTGACGGGCGGGCCGAGCGCGGGCCGGTCGGCGGCCGAGCCGCCGGTGCTCGTGGTGCCGGTGCGGTCGGCGGCCGGGTCCCGGGACGCGTCCGCGGACGCGCGGCGCGGCTGGGAGCTGGCGCAGTGGGCCGTGGCGCGGGCGGAGACGCTGCGCATCACGGAGGTCGCGTACGGGGACCGGGTGTGGCGCGCGGGTGAGGCGCGGGGAGGCTGGTCGAAGGTCGCGGGGGCGTCGGAGTCCGTCGAGACCCTGGGCGCACCCGCCTCCGGGGCGGGATCCGTCCGGATGCGGCTCGCAAGGTAGCCGCCCGACCCCGGCCTCAGACCGTCCCGACCGGTCCGCGGACCGATCCCGTTCCGGGATCGGTCCGCGGACCGATCCCGGAACGCCCCCGGACCGATCTCGGCCGACCCTCAGACCGACCCCGGCCGCCCCCGGCCGGCCCTCGGACCGGCCCGGGACCGATCCTCGACCGCCCTCGGACCGACCCCAGACCGATCTCGACCGCCCCTCGGACCGATCCCGGGCCGGTCCCGGCCGGCCCCCGGGCCGACCGCGGGTCGATCTCGGACCGACCCCGGACCGATCCCGGCCGACCCCAGGCCGATCTCGGCCACCCCTCGGTCCAACCTCGGACCGATCCCGGGCTGATCTCGGACCGACCCCGCACCGATCCCGCACCGATCGCGGACCTGTCTCCCGCCGATCCCGTTCGATCCCGGCCGATCGGCTGCCGATCACCCGTACGGCGATTCACTCGCCCGTGGCATGACACCGGTGCGCGTCCGGGGAATTCGCGACCCTTCCGCGCCGTCTCCCGCGCACCGCGCCCCACCCGCTCAATTCCCTTGCGGCACAAGCGAAGTGACGGTTCGCCAGATGGCTGCGCAATGACGCGTTCGTCCGTTTTCCTCCCCACCCGACAATACGACGCATTGCCAATTCTTTACCTTCGACCGCCGCAACCCAACCCGCCCCGGGGCCGGTTGTCACTGCGTCCGAACAACACCTCGCACCTCGTCGAAGGAGCACCATGTCCCTCCCCCTGACCCGTCGGATCGCCCGCGCCGCCCTCCTCATCGCGGCCGGAGCAGCCCCCGTGGTCGGTGCGGCCGGCTCCGCGAGCGCCCTGGACCACAGCCTCGCGCCGACCGGCGCCCTCGGCGGCGTCACCGCCCTGGACGCCGCCGGTGCGGGCACCGCCGTCGACAGCGCCTCGCAGACCGCCACCGGCGTCGTCGGCGCCACCGGCAGCCAGGCCGTCGGCACGGCCGTCCCCGCCGCCGGCAAGACCGTCGGCGCGGCGGGCAAGACCGCCACCCCGGCCGCCCAGCAGGTCGCCGGCGAGACCGCCGGCAGCGCGGGCGAGGTCGTCGGCAAGACCGCCGGTGCCGCCACCGAGAGCGCGGAGGGCCCGACCGGCGGCGCCCTGGGCGGCGGCCTCGGCGGCCTGCCGACCGGCCAGACGCTCGGCGGCCTGCCCATCGGCGGCTGACCCGACCGGAACGGTCACGCGGAAGGGCCCGGGGAGCGGATGCTCCCCGGGCCCTTCCGTCTGCCGTGGGCGGTCAGCCGAGCCGCTTGACCGCCGCCTCGACCCGCTCGTCCGTCGCCGTGAACGCGACCCGCACGAACCGCGCCCCCGCCTCGCCGTAGAAGTCGCCCGGCGCCACGAGGATGCCCTTCTCCGCCAGGTACGCCACGGTCTCCCAGCACGGCTCGTCCCGGGTCGCCCACAGGTACAGGCTGGCCTCGCTGTGCTCGATCCGGAAGCCGTGCGCCTCCAGGGCCGCCCGCAGCGCCGCCCGGCGGGCCGCGTACCGCTCGCGCTGCTCGGCCACGTGCGCGTCGTCGCCGAGCGCCGCGACCGTCGCCGCCTGCACCGGCGCCGCCGTCATCATGCCGCCGTGCTTGCGGATCTGGAGCAGCTCGCCGAGCACGGCCGCGTCGCCCGCGGCGAACGCGGCCCGGTAGCCGGCCAGGTTGGAGCGCTTGGACAGCGAGTGGACGGCGACGATGCCCTCGTACGAACCGCCGCAGACGTCCGGGTGGAGCACGGAGACCGGGTCGGCCTCCCAGCCCAGCTCCAGGTAGCACTCGTCGGAGAAGACGAGGACACCGTGCTCGCGCGCCCAGGCCACGATCCGGGTCAGCTCGTCCTTGGAGAGGACCTTGCCGGTCGGGTTGGACGGGGAGTTGAGCCAGAGCAGCTTCAATCCGGCCGGGTCGAGCTCCGTCGGGTCGTCGTAGACCACGGCCTCCGCGCCGCAGAGCCGCGCGCCGACCTCGTACGTCGGGTAGGCGAGCCGGGGGTACGCCACCCGGTCGCCCGCGCCGAGGCCCAGCTGCGTCGGCAGCCAGGCCACCAGCTCCTTGGAGCCCACCACCGGCAGCACGTTCTCGTGGGCGAAGCCCACCGCGCCCAGCCGCCGCCCGCACCAGCCGGTCAGCGCGTCCCGCAGCTCCTTCGTCCCCCACACTGTCGGATAGCCCGGCGAGTCCGCCGCCGCGACCAGGGCCTCCTGGATCAGCGCGGGGACCGGGTCGACGGGCGTGCCGACCGAGAGGTCGACGATTCCGTCGGGGTGCGCCACGGCCGTCTTCTTGTACGGCTCCAGCTTGTCCCAGGGGAAGACGGGCAGGCGCGAAGAGACTGCGCTCACGGGTTGGCTCTCACTTCCTGTACGTGCGCGGGTGAGGCGTCGGGAAACGCCTCGGTCCCGTACGGCGGCCGACGCCGTACGGGACCGGATGCGACCTGAAGCGGTCGATCAGCCGTTCTGCGGCGGCAGGGCGGCGATGAAGGGGTGGTCGCGCTCGATCTCGCCGAGCTTGGAGGCACCACCGGGCGAACCGAGCTCGTCGAAGAACTCGACGTTCGCCTTGTAGTAGTCCTTCCACTCCTCCGGGGTGTCGTCCTCGTAGAAGATCGCCTCGACCGGGCAGACCGGCTCACAGGCCCCGCAGTCGACGCATTCGTCCGGGTGGATGTACAAGGACCGCTTGCCCTCGTAGATGCAGTCGACGGGGCACTCCTCGATGCACGCCTTGTCCTTCACGTCGACACAAGGCTGCGCGATGACGTAGGTCACGCTGTCGTTCCTCCTCGATAGGGCTGGTCTGCGCGGGAGCGCGGCGTCGTCGATGCCCGCACCTAGTATCTCCGTTCTCGGGGGCGATCCGAACAGGAGGGGCGGAGAACCTGTGGAATTCATCGGCGGAGGACGCCTTGAGGTCCGCATTACCAGCGCTGACGTGGGAAAACGTGTCTCCGTTCGGTACGTGACGGACTCAGCGGCGGCGGGTGAGAAGTTCACCGACGCGGTCGGAGTTCTCACATCATGGGACAAGTCTGTGCTGCTGATCACACGAAAGAGCGGCGAGAGCGTCCGGATCGCGGAATGCACCCTGGTCGCCGGGAAGACCGTGCCGGCCGCCCCGGCCCGCCGGCGCGGCCCCTCCGCCACCTTCCCCGAGCTGGCCCGCGCCACCGCGCGCGCGTGGCGGCCGGTCGAGAGCGAGATGCTCGGCGAGTGGACCCTGCGGGCCTCCGGCGGCTTCACCCGGCGGGCCAACTCGGTGCTCCCGCTCGGCGATCCCGGGCTGCCTATCGCCGACGCCCTGACGCACGTACGCGCGTGGTACGAGGCCAGGGAGCTCCCCGCGTACGTCCAGACCGCCACCGGCGCCGAAGGCACCCAGGAGCTGCTCTGCGCGGCCCTCGACCGGCACGGCTGGCGGCGCGAGGTCTCCGCCGAGGTGCGGATCGCGGCACTGGCCCCGATCGGCGACCTGGACGCCGACGTCTCCGCCGTACGCCTCTCCCGGACCGTCGACGAGTCGTGGCTCCGCCGCTATCAGCGCTCCGGCGAACCGGGCCCGGCTGTACGGTCGGTGCTGACGTCCGGCCCGAGTGTGTGGTTCGCATCCGTGGCGGGCACGGGACAGGTACCGGCGGCGATCGGACGGTGTGTGGTCGACGGACGCTGGGCCGGCTTCATGGCCGTGGAGGTCGACCCCGAGCAGCGGCGCCGGGGCCTGGCGACGTCCGTCATGACGGCGCTCGCCCGGCAGGCCCTCGACGAGGGCGCGTCGGCGGCCTGGCTCCAGGTGGAGGCCGACAACGACGGCGCCCGGGCGCTGTACGACGGGATGGGCTTCACGCCGCACCACCACTACCACCACTACCGATGGGCGGAGGCGTGACGGAGGCGTGACCGAGGACGTACCACCACCGGAGGACGGGCCGGAGAACGGACCGGAGGACGGAGCACCGCGGCGGGACGGGGCAGCGGGTGAGGACGCCCGCGAGAGCCCGGAGCCGCCGGACTGGCGGCGCGAGTTCGCGGAGGAGGCGCGGTCGGAGCGGCCCGACCTCGCCCGGCTCTGCCTGCTCATCGGGGCGGTGGCCGACCCCGCCGTCACCCGGCACGACCTGAACGAGGCCGAGATCGAACTCGACCGCCTCGCCGGGCTCGTCCCGTACGCCACACGGATCGTCGGCGACTGGACGACCGCCCTCGCCGACCTCCTCGGCACCCGGGAGGGCTTCGAGGGCGTGCCCGCCGACTACCAGCGGCTGGAGTCCTCGCTCCTGCACGAGGTGCTCAGGCGCCGCCGCGGCCTGCCCATCCTGCTCTCCGTGGTCTGGATGGAGGTCGCACGGCGGGCCGGGGCCCCCGTGTACGGGCTCGGGCTGCCCGGCCACTTCGTCGTGGGCTTCGGCGACCCCGCCGACCTGAACCTCGCCGACCCCTTCGCGGGCGGCCGCGCCATGACGGGCCCGGACGCCGAGCTCCTGGTGACGAGCGCGACGGGCGAGGCCCTCGACCGCTCGATGCTCCGGCCCGCCGAACCCGGCGCGATCGTGCTGCGGGTCCTCAACAACATCCGTGCCTGGGCGGCCCCCCGCCCCGAGCGCTCCGACGTGGCCCTGTGGGCGGTGGAGCTCTCCCTGCTCCTCCCCTCCCACCCGGCGAGACTCCGCTACGAGCGCGCCGAGCTGCTCGTCCAGCGCGGGGACTTCCTGACGGGGGCGGTGGAGATGGAGGCGTACGCGCAGGTCATGGACGCGGTCGACCCGGAGTCGGCGACGACGGTGCGACGCCGGGCGCAGGCGGCGCGGGCACGGCTGAACTAGCGCGGGGCCACGGCCCGGGTCGTCCGCACCCGCACGCACGCCCTTCCGACGCGGGGGGGGGTGGCAACGGCCCCGGTCCACCGCCCGCCAGGTGTCCCGGCGGGGCGGTGGACCGGCGGGCCGGTCAGACCTGCCAGTACTTGCGGATGTATCCGGTCAGCGTGGCGCTGGCGTGGGCGTGGTCCAGCAGGTTGACCTTGGCGCTCATCTGGCCACCGCCGGTCGAGTCCTCGAAGGTGCCCTCACCCCGCAGGATCTTGAACGTGCCGGACGGGTACACCATGGTGTCCGACGACAGCGGCGCGGAGAGCTCGTAGCTGATGAAGAGCTTGTCGCCGTCGCTCTCCGTCAGCGTCGCCGTCCCCTTGATGTCGTACCTGCCGGGGACGGTCGCGGTGCACGCAACCTCGTCCTGCGCCCACGCGGCTCCGTTGACCGGCGCCCCGCCGGCGGTGCCCGTCCCGACCACCTTGTAGCCGTTGCAGCCCACGGTGTCCGGGTGCGTGGTCGCGACCACTCCGAAGTTCACGCTGATGGTGACCGTGGGCGGGTTCTCGATAGCGAACGACGTACCGGTCGTCCCGCCGAAAATCATGGCCGATGCGGCTCCCGCGCCCGATATGCGCGCAGCCCAACGGCGGGCAGTTGCTGCCATGTCTTCCCCCGGATGTGATGCGGATTTCGTCCAATCAGGCCTGAGTGCAGGCCTGTTGCGGACAGTTTCCCGGCCCGGAGGCTCCCCCGTCGAGCCTTTTTGATTCTTTTCCGATATCCGGCTCAGGATCCGGAATTAACCGTTCATTCTCGCGAACCGATCGCCCCGCCCGCGTCGCTGCGCGCCTTCCCCCGGCCCCCGGGCACCCGGCGGCACAATGCGGCCATGCCGCTGACCGCAGACATCCTCGTCGCCCTCGTCGCCCTGCTCCACGCCTACATCCTGGTGATGGAGATGTTCCTGTGGGAGAAGGAGACCGGCCGCCGCTTCTCGGGGTTCGACGCGAGGACGGCACGCGAGACCGCCGCGATGGCCGCCAACCAGGGGCTCTACAACGGCTTCCTCGCCGCCGGGCTCGTCTGGGGTCTCATCGCCGACGACCCGATCGCGTTCCGCGTCCGGGTCTTCTTCCTGTCCTGCGTCGTCATCGCGGGCCTCTACGGCGCCGCCACGGCCAACCGCCGCATCCTCTTCGCCCAGGCCCTGCCCGGCGCGCTGGCCCTCTCCGCCGTCCTCGTGGCCCACTACTGAGGCGTCCGCTCCCGGCCGCGTCCCCGCACGCGCCGAGCCCCCGGCCGACGGTCGTCGGGCGGGGGCTCGGAACGCCGTGCTCGGGCGGTCAGCCCTTCGGGTTCAGCTCGATCGTCCTGGTGCGTTCGGCCTTGGTCCTGCCGAGCAGCGCCTCGCCCATCACGGAGGCCACGTCGTCGGCCGAGACCTCCTGCTTGGTGCCGTCGGCCTTGGTGATCATGATGCCCTTGAAGGCGCCGTCGAGGAGCCGCTCGATGGCCTTGGTGTCGTAGACCGGCTCCAGACGGCCGCCGGCCGCCTTCATGGAGAGGATCTGCGGCAGCGAGCGCGCCGGGCCGAACTGGATCTCCCGGCCGCCCGCCCGGATGGTGATGCGGTCGGACATCGCGGGCGTCGCGAACTCCTTCATCGCCCGGTCCACCTCGGCCTTGCTGATGCTCGGCTGACGGTCGGTGACCGGCAGCTCGACCAGCGTGCTCCGGCCGGTCTCCACCTGCGCGCGGAAGGCGTCCCGGACGGAGATCATCGAGCGCTGGACGTCGAGGCCCTTGCCGGCCTTGCCCTCGACGGGCGTCACCTTGTTCGGGGCGAACAGGATCGTGCCCTCGCTCGCCGACGCGGACGTGCCGGCCAGGTCGGCGAGGGTGACCGCGAGCTTCTCCTCGTCGACCGGGAAGACCGGCTTGGCGATCCGCTCGCCGCCGAAGAGGGAGCCGATGACCGAGACGGGGTTGTAGTCGCTGCCCGCGGCGGCGCGGACGGTCTCGACGCTGTCGAGCGCCAGGCCCGCCTTGTCCGGGGCGAGCTGGACCTTCTTGCCGCCGACGCCGAGCTGGAGCGGGGTCCCGGCGCGCTTGCCGAGGGCCGCGTCCAGCTTGTTGACGGCCTCCTCCTTCGTACCGCCGCCGATGTCCACGCCGAGGACCGTGGTCCCCTTCGGGACGTCGGAGTGGTTGAGGAGCAGCCCGGCGCCGTAGGCGACGCCGGCGAGGCCGAGGACTCCGACGGCGGCGAGGACCAGCTTGGAGCGGCCCTTCTTCGCCGGGGCGGCGCGGGTGGGCGCGGGGGCGGGGCGCGGCGCGGGGGCCGGGGCCGTCTGCTCCTCGATGCGGGGGGTGAGGTCGGGTCGGGCCGCCTTCGGCGGGACGACCGGGATGCCGCTGGTGAGGGTGTCGCCGGAGACATGGCCGTGGCCGGCGCCGTCGTCCGGTCGGCCCGGTCCGCGCTGTCCGGCGGGGCCGCCCGGACCGCCCCGGCCGGGGGCGTTGGGCGCGGGGGCCTGCGGGGTGAGGATCGCGGTGTCGTCGGACATGCGGGGAGCGCCGCCGGGTGCTCCGCCGGTACCTCCGCCGGGGAACGGGGAGCCCGTGCCCTGGCCCGGCCCGGAGGCTCCGGCCAGGCCCGCGAGTCCGCCCTGGCCGGGTCCGCCCAGCGACGCGGTGCCCGTGACCGGGCCCGTCGTGGGGCCGGTCGGCGCGGCGGGACCGGGGTACGCGGGCGTGCCGCCGGCCGGGGTGCCCGTGTACATCGGCGTTCCGCCGGGGGGCGTGCCGGTGTACATCGGGGTGCCGGCGGCGGGCGTGCCGTCGTAGAGCGGGTTGCCCGCGCCCGGGTGCGCGGCGCCGGGGTTGCCGTCGTACATCGGCGAGCCGCCGGCGGGGGTCCCGTCGTACATCGGGGTCCCGCCGGCCGGCGTGCCCGTGTACAGGGGGGTGCCGCCGGCGGGCGTGCCGCCGTCGTACAGGGGATTGCCGCCGGGCCTGCCCTGGGTGACCGGGCGGCTCGACGGGGCGTTGCCGACCGTCGGGACGCCGGAGGTCGCGGAGCCGGCGAAGCCGGTGCCCCGGTCGTCGGGTCCGGTGGCGGCCGGGGCGGGCTTCGGGGCCGGGGCGGGCGCCGGGGGCAGCGCGGGCTCGGGGGCCGGGCTCGGGGGCGCCGCCTTGCGGGGCGCGAACCAGTCGCTCGTCTCCTTCGCCTTCGGCGCCTCCTCGGCCTGCGGCGGCTCGGGGGCCGCCGCCTGCTCGGGCTCCGGCTCCGGGGCGGGAGCGGGCTCCGGCGCGGCGGCCGGCGACGCCGTGGGCGACTCGTTGACCGTGGTGCGGACCACGACCGGCGGGATCGGACGCGAACCCGGGATGTTGATCCGGATCCGGGTCGTCAGCGTCGTCTCGGTCTTGGGCTCCTCCGGCGGTGCGGGCGCGCCGGCGGTCTCCTCCGGCGCGTCCTGCGAGGGGTGGAGCGACGGATACTGGCGGGATCCGTACGGCGGTGTACCCGAGGGGTACGCGGCTCCACCGCGCCCCTGGGCGCCGGAGGACGAACTGTCAGTCTCTCGACCAGTTTCACGACTCAAAGCAGGATCTCCCGGTTGGCTCCACCGCCCGCTCTTGCTGATGCTCGTATGACCCGGGCGGTTCGGCGGCGCGCACCACCATACTGGGCGCCGCCGTCACATAGCTGACCCCTGGGTGACTGACGACGGTCAATCCGGCCGAAGTCAGGGCGTCCGCGGTCTCAAGTCGTCCTGTTCACGGGATCGGTCGGGGCAGCCGGGACAGCGTGGTGCACATCACAGCGATCGCCATGCCGCCGAAGAGGTACAGCAGCTCGCCGACGCCTCCGCCGAACACCCCGTCGCCCTCCGGGCGTCCGAAGCTGAGCAGGATGACGGCGACGAGCCAGCCGACGCCGCCCGCGACGACGCCGACCTGGGTCTCGGTGGCCCGCAGTCCGCCGTAGAAGAGGGCGGCGGTCGCGAGGAGGGCGAGGATCAAGCCGACGGGGAGCCAGGCGGCTTGGACGAGGGCGCCGGCGGTTCCGACGAGGACACCGAGGACGGCCAGGCCCGCGTACCAGGCGAATCGGGCGTTACGGGAGACGGTGGACGCGGTGGACACGGTGCGCGCGGCCGGGCCGCGGGGCGGGGTGGGCTTCGCGGGGGTGGCGGGCGGCTTGGGGCTCATGCGCTCACTCCGGCGAAGAGGTCCGTCTCACGAGTGCCCTCGGGGGCGCCGGGGACGCCGCGCACCAACTCGTAGTACTCGGTGGTGAAGATCGGCTGGCCGAGGTCGTTGGAGAGGGCGAAGAACGGGCCGTCGACCGCGACTTGGGTGGCGTGCGCGGCCATCGCCGCGCTCTTGCGGGCCGTGTGCTCGGGTCCCGCGTCGATCTCGGCGGTGATCCGGTCCTCGTCGACGACGCCGGGGACGTCGTCGATCACGGCGGCGGCCGGGAAGGCGGAGCCCTCGGCGCGCAGCCGGGCGAAGCCGGCCTCGGCGACCGGGCGCGGGACCCGGTTCCAGTAGATCTTGGCGATCGCGTGGGCCGGTCCCAGGTCGGGGCGGTAGTCCGGGTGGGCGGCCAGTTCGGCGGCGCGCATGGCGACCCGGTGGGCCTGGATGTGGTCCGGGTGCCCGTAGCCGCCGTCGGGGTCGTAGGTGACGAGGACCTGCGGGCGGGTCTCCCTGATCACCTCGACGAGGTACGGGGCGGCGGTGTCGACGTCCGTGTTCCAGAAGGCGTTGGCGCGCTCGTTCTGCTCGACGCCCATCATTCCGGAGTCGCGGAAGCGCCCGGGGCCGCCGAGGAACCGGTGGTCGGTGACCCCGAGCTCGGCCATCGCGGCGGCGAGTTCGCCGACCCGGTACGGGCCGAGCCGGTCCTCCCGGTCGGGCGCGAGGTGGGCGAGCTCGGGCGGGATGACCTCGCCCTCCTCGCCCAGCGTGCAGGTGACCAGGGTGACGAGGGCGCCCTCGGCCGCGTACCTGGCCATGGTCGCGCCGTTGTTGATCGACTCGTCGTCCGGGTGCGCGTGCACGAGCAGCAGACGGCGGGCGGGGAGATCGGACATGTCCCCACCCTACGAGGTCGGCGCGCGGGGGCGCGCTCAGAACTTGAGGCCGCCCACCATGTTCGCCACGTTCGTGGTGAGGGTGCTGATGGACGGGGCGATGGACGAGCTCGCCAGGTAGAAGCCCAGGAGCGCGCTGATCGCCGCGTGACCAGCCTTCAACCCGGATTTCCGGATCAGAAGGAAGACGACGATCGCCAGCAGCACCACCACGGAGATCGAGAGTGCCACGGCGGTTCACCTCCACACTTCTTCGGTCGGATATTCGAGTGGTTCGGTCGATCAGCATGTGCCAGGGGGCAGGCCCGTCGGATGCATACCCACCTAGCGCTACGGATCATAACTATCCGTGCGGCCGCATCGATCGGCGGACGGAGGCACGAGGGGGGCGCACAGCGCTAGTTTCAGCCGCATGACCTCGTCTCGACAGCAGCCGGCCACACCCCATGCCGGGCTCTCCTTCCCCCGCCGTCACGCCCGTACCCAGCGTTTCACCCTGGGCGTTCCGCGTGCCTTCTCGGTCTCCCCCGACGGGGAGCGCGTCGTGTTCGTCAGGGCCGCGTCCGGCGTGGACCGCACGCACCGGCTCTGGGTCCTCGACCTGCCGCGCGACGGCGCGCCCGTGGAGCGGGTGGCCGCCGACCCCGAGGTGCTGCTCTCCGGCGGCCAGGAGGAGTTGTCGCCCCAGGAGCGGGCGCGCCGGGAGCGGAGCCGGGAGGGCTCGGCCGGTGTCGTGGCGTACGCGGTGGACGCGGCCGTGGAGTTGGCGGCCTTCGCCCTGTCGGGGCGGCTCTTCGCGGCCGAGCTGAGGGCGGGGACGGCGCGGGAGCTGCCGGTGCCGGGGCCGGTGATCGACCCCAGGCCCTCGCCGGACGGACGCCTGGTCGCGTACGTGGCGGAGGGCGCGCTGCGGGTGGTCGGCGCGGACGGGTCGGACGACCGGGAGCTGGCCGTTCCGGAAGAGGCCCACGTGACCTACGGATTGGCCGAATTCATCGCCTCGGAGGAGATGACCCGGGACCGGGGTTTCTGGTGGTCACCCGGCTCGGACCGGCTGCTCGTGGCCCGCGCGGACGACCGGGCGGTGCGGCGCTGGTGGATCGCCGACCCGGCGCATCCGGAACGGGAGCCGCAGCCGGTGGCGTACCCGGCGGCGGGGACGGCCAACGCGGACGTGCGGCTGTTCGTCATGGATCTCGCCGGGGCCCGCACGGAGGTGGTGTGGGACCGGGAGCGGTATCCGTACCTCGCGCGTGTGCACTGGTCGGCGGCCGGGGCGCCGCTGCTGCTCGTCCAGGCGCGGGACCAGCGGGAGCAGCTCTTCCTGGCGGTGGACCCGGAGTCCGGGGAGACGAGGACCGTCCGGGCGGAGCGGGACCCGGTGTGGCTGGAGCTGCTGCCGGGGGTGCCGGCGTGGGCCCCCTCGGGGCCCGGCCCGGAAGGCGCCCGCGACGGGCGGCTCGTACGGCTCACGGACGAGACCGGGGCGCGGGCCCTGGCCGTGGGCGACGAGGTGCTGACGGACGCCGCGCTGCACGTGCGGGCGGTGCTCGACGTCGGGGAGGACGACGTCCTCGTGTCCGCGTCCGCGGGCGCGGAGGCGACTCTCCCGGAGACCGGCGAGGTCCATGTGTACCGGGTGACCGGTGAGGGCGTGGAGCGGCTGTCCGAGGGCGTCGGCGTGCACGGCGCGGTGCGTTCGGGGGCGGTGACCGTGCTGGTGTCGGCGCGGCCGGAGACGCCGGGGAGCGTGGCACGGGTGCTGCGGGACGGCGAGCAGGTCGCGGTGGTGGCCTCGTACGCCCAGGATCCGGTGCTCCGCCCGCGCGTGCGGCTCACGGAGGCCGGCGTGCGGCGGATCCCGTGCGCGGTGCTGCTGCCGTCGGGGTACGCGGACGGTGACGGTCCGCTGCCGGTCCTGATGGATCCGTACGGCGGTCCGCACGGGCCGCGGGTGCTCGCCGCGCACAACACGTATCTGACGTCCCAGTGGTTCGCCGATCAGGGCTTCGCGGTGGTCGTGGCGGACGGGCGGGGCACGCCGGGCCGCTCCCCGGCCTGGGAGAAGGCGATCACGCGGGACTTCGGGCCGACCCTCGACGACCAGGTGGACGCGCTCCAGGGCCTCGCCGGACGCTTCCCGCTGGATCTGGACCGGGTCGCGATCCGGGGCTGGTCGTACGGCGGCTACCTGGCGGCCCGGGCGGTGCTGCGCCGCCCCGATGTGTTCCACGCGGCGGTGGTGGGGGCGCCGGTGACGGACTGGCGGCTGTACGACACCCACTACACCGAGCGGTACCTCGGCACTCCGCAGGACGATCCCGAGGTGTACGCGGCCCAGTCGCTGCTCACCGACGACGGGCTCTCCGCGCCGGAGGTGCCCGTGCGGCCGATGATGATCGTCCACGGTCTCGCGGACGACAACGTGGTCGTCGCGCACGCGCTCAGGCTCTCCTCGGCCCTGCTCGCGGCGGGCCGGCCGCACGAGGTGCTGCCGCTGTCGGGGGTCACCCACATGACGCCGCAGGAGCAGGTCGCGGAGAACCTGCTGCTGCTCCAGGTGGACTTCCTGAAGCGGTCCCTCGGCGGGACGCGGGACTGAGTCACCAGCCGGGCGGCGGCGGGTAGGGCGGGGCCGGGGGCGGCATCCCGGCCGGCGGGTACGGGCTCGGCGCGTCGGCGGGGGCGCCGCGTCCGGCGAGCAGGACGAGCACGGCGATGCCGGCGAGCAGCCCGAAGAAGGCGGTGAGGACGCTCAGCCGGGCGGTGTTCGGGAGGTCCGCGAAGTCGCCGATCATGTCGTAGCGGGTGGTCCTGACGACCTCGGCGAGGCCGCCGGCCGCCAGGAACGCTCCGCCGAGCAGGCCGACGGCCCGGCTGTGGCGGGCCCGTAAGAAGGCGGAGACGGCGCCGGTCCCGTAGAGGGCGACGAGGGTCAGCGACAGCCAGCCGGGCGGGGGCGCGAGGGCCGCCTTCATGATGGACCGGCCGCCGGTGAAGCGGTCGACGGTGATCTCCAGGGGCAGTTCGGTGGCCCAGTACAGCTCCCACAGGGCCACGACGAGCGCGGAGGTCGCGAGGAGGGCTCCGGCGGCGACGGCGGGGCCCGTGCGCGGGCGCGTGGGCAGCGGCTCGTACGAGGCGGTGGCCGGGCGGCGGCCGACGGCGGCGGTGACGACCAGACCGGCGGCGAGGGCGAGTTCGAGGAGGGCGGTGACGAGGGCGCCGGTGTCGGGCTCCCAGAGACCGGGGAGGCGCAGGGCCAGGGTCACGGCGCCGGTGGCGGCGAGCGCGGAGGCCGCGTGCCGGGAGCGGATCGCGGCGGCCGCGGCGGCCGCGGAGACGACGAGCAGCACGGCGTCGACCAGGGAGGTGGCGGACCGTCCCCGGACGAGGAAGTGGTGGTCCCCGGCCCAGTACCGGGCGAGGTCGGCGGGTGAGCCGAGCGCGGCGAGGTCCTTGAGGATCCACACGGCGGCGGTGAGGGCGAGCGCGGCGCACAGCGCGGCGCCCGTGAGACGTGCCGGTCGTGTCACAGTCACGGTCCCGATACTCACGGTCGCCACCAAGCGAAACAAGCGGTTCCGCGAAACCTGTGGGGCGCGGGGAACGCATGGGTCCGGGCCGGGGCGACATGGCGCGCCCCGGCCCGGCTCACGGCACCCGCACGGCCGTACGCTGTGCAGTCTGACCTGTTCGTATATCGGAGCCGATTCGGTGAAGTTGCCGGTGCGTTAAGGCGATTCGGGCTTCCTGAAGGGGTCGTCGCCGTCGCCCCCGTCCTCCGGCGGCGGTGCCGCCGCGGGGCCTTCGCCGCCGGGCTCCGGTGCCGCCGCGGGGCCTTCGCCGCCGGGCGCCGGCGGTGCTCCGGGACCTTCGCCGCCCTCCTCGGTGGGGACGACGTGCTTCTCCTCGGCGAAGTGGCAGGCGGAGTCGTGCTTCGCCGGGCTGTCCGTGAGGCGGAAGACGGCCGGGACGGCGAGCAGCGGGACCTCCAGGGCGCAGCGCTCCTGGGCCTTCCAGCAGCGGGTGCGAAAGCGGCAGCCCGACGGGATGTTGGCCGGGGAGGGGACGTCGCCGGTGAGGATGATGCGTTCGCGGTGGGCGCGCGCCTCGGGGTCGGGGACCGGGACGGCGGAGAGCAGCGCCTGGGTGTAGGGGTGGGTGGGGTGGTCGTAGATCTGGGCGTCGCTGCCGATCTCGACGATCCGGCCGAGGTACATGACGCCGACCCGGTCCGAGATGTGCCGGACGATCGACAGGTCGTGGGCGATGAAGACGTACGACAGGGAGAACTCGGACTGGAGGTTCCCCATCAGGTTGATGACCTGGGCCTGGACGGAGACGTCGAGGGCGGACACGGGTTCGTCGGCGACGATGATCTCGGGCTGGAGGGCGAGGCCGCGGGCGATGCCGATGCGCTGGCGCTGGCCGCCGGAGAACTGGTGCGGGTAGCGGTTGATGTACTCGGGGTTGAGGCCGACGACGTCCAGGAGGTCCTGGACCTTGCGGCGCCGGTCGCCCTTGGGCGCGACCTCGGGGTGGATCTCGTACGGCTCGCCGATGATGTCGCCGACGGTCATGCGCGGGTTGAGCGAGGTGTACGGGTCCTGGAACACCATCTGGATGTTGCGGCGGACGGCCTTGAGCGCGCGGGGGGAGAGTCTGCTGATGTCCTCGCCCTTGTAGCGGATCTCGCCGGACGTCGGTCGTTCGAGGTTGACGAGCATCTTCGCGACCGTCGACTTGCCGCAGCCGGATTCGCCGACGATGCCGAGGGTCTCGCCCGCGCGGAGGTCGAAGTCGACGCCGTCGACGGCCTTGACGGAGCCGACCTGCTTCTTGAAGACGACGCCCTGGGTGAGGGGGTAGTGCTTGTGGAGGTCCCGGACTTCGAGAATCGCCTCAGCCATGGAGGCACTCCTTCCAGAAGTGGCAGGCGCTGGAGCGCTTCACCGGGGACTCGGTCACGTCGTAGAGCGGGGGGACGTCGGTGCGGCAGACGTCCTGGGCCATGGGGCAGCGGGGGTTGAAGGCGCAGCCGGGCGGGATGGCGAGGAGGTTGGGCGGGAGGCCCTTGATCGCGTAGAGCTCCTGGCCCTTCTGGTCGAGGCGGGGGATGGAGTCGAGCAGGCCTCGGGTGTAGGGGTGGGCGGGCGCCTTGTAGATCTCGTGGACGGGGGCCTGTTCGACGATCCGGCCCGCGTACATGACGGCGATCTTGTCGGCGACGTCGGCGACGACGCCGAGGTCGTGGGTGATGAGGATGAGGCCCATGTTGAGTTCGCGCTGGAGCTCGGCGAGGAGGTCCATGACCTGGGCCTGGACGGTGACGTCGAGGGCGGTGGTGGGCTCGTCGGCGATGATCAGCTCGGGTTCGAGGGCCAGCGCCATCGCGATCATGATGCGCTGGCGCATGCCGCCGGAGAACTGGTGGGGGTACTGGCCGACGCGTTCCTTGGCGGCGGGGATGCGGACCCGGTCCATCAGTTCGACGGCCTTGGCCTTGGAGTCCTTGCGGGACATGCCCTGGTGGACCTGGAACATCTCGCCGAGCTGGTCGCCGACGCTGAGCACGGGGTTGAGCGAGGACAGCGCGTCCTGGAAGACCATCGCCATCTTGGCGCCGCGGATCTTGCGCCGCTCGTCCTCCTTGAGCTTCAGCAGGTCCTGGCCCTGGAAGAGGATCTCGCCCTGGCTGATCCTGCCCGGGGGGACGTCGAGGATGCCCATCACGGCCTGGGCGGTGACGGACTTGCCGGAGCCGGACTCGCCGAGGACGGCGAGGGTCTCCCCCGCGTCGACGGAGTAGTCGACGCCGTTGACGGCCTTGGCCACGCCGTCGCGGGTGTGGAACTCCACGTGCAGGTCGCGCACTTCGAGCAGCATGGGTCCCTACCTCAGCTTCGGGTCGAGGGCGTCGCGGACGGCGTCGCCGAGCATGATGAAGGCGAGCACGGTGATGGCGAGCGCGCCGGCCGGCCAGAGCAGCATGTGCGGCGCGTTGCGGATGTACTGCGACGCCGAGGAGATGTCGATGCCCCAGGAGACGGTCGGCGGCTTCAGGCCGACTCCGAGGTAGGACAGGGTCGCCTCCAGCGCGATGTACGTGCCGAGGGCGATGGTGGCGACGACGATCACCGGGGCGATGGCGTTGGGCGTGATGTGGCGGAGCATCATCCGGGAGTTGGAGGCGCCGAGGGCCCGGGCCGCCTGCACGTAGTCGTTCTGTTTGGCGGTGATGACGGAGCCGCGGGCGATGCGGGAGAGCTGCGGCCAGCCGAGCAGCACCATGAAGCCGATGACGGGCCAGACGGTGGAGCTGGTCACCACGGAGAGGAGCACCAGGCCGCCGAGGACGACGGGGATGGCGAAGAAGACGTCGGTGATGCGGGAGAGGACGCCGTCCCAGGCGCCGCCGAAGAAGCCGGCGAGACCGCCGAGGATGCCGCCGAGGACGGCGACGCCGAGGGTGGCGAGGACGCCGACGGTCACGGACGTCCGGGCGCCGTAGACGGTGCGGGTGTAGACGTCGCAGCCCTGGCCGTTGAAGCCGAAGGGGTGGCCGGGCTGGGAGCCCTCCTGGGCCTTGGCGAGGTCGCAGTCGAGGGGGTCTCCGGAGGCGATCAGCTGGGGCCAGATGGAGATGACGACCAGGAAGAGGATCACCAGCGAGGAGATGATGAAGATCGGGTTCCGGCGCAGGTCGCGCCAGGCGTCGGACCACAGGGAGCGGGGCTTCTTGTCCGATCCGGTGCCCAGCGGGCCGCCGGGTGCCCGCCCGTCGGCGGCGGACGGACTCTGTTCCAGGGTCTCGCCCTCGGCGGTCGCGAGATCGGAGGCGCCGCCGGCGCCGGTGGGCGCGATGGCCTGGCCCTCTTCGTACGACTCAAGCGGCTCGGGCTGCTCAGGCATAGCGAATCCTCGGGTCAAGGACGGCGTACAGGAGGTCGACCAGGAGGTTGGCCAGCAGGAACACCAGCACGAGGATGGTCACGAAGCCCACCACGGTCTGGGTGTTCTGGCGGACGATGCCCTGGTAGAGCTGGTAGCCGACGCCGTGGATGTTGAAGATCCGTTCGGTGACGATGGCTCCGCCCATGAGGGCGCCGACGTCGGCGCCGATGAAGGTCACGACGGGGATGAGGCTGTTGCGGAGCAGGTGCCGGCTGATGACCCGGCGGCGGGGCAGGCCCTTGGCGACGGCGGTGCGGACGTAGTCGGCGCGCTTGTTCTCGGCGATCGAGGTCCGGGTGAGCCGGGTGACGTAGGCCAGCGAGACCGAGGCGAGGACCAGGCCGGGCACGATGAGTTCGCTGAAGGTGGCCTCGGGTGAGACGGCCGGCTTGATCCAGCCCCATTTGACGCCGAGGAGGAGCTGGACGAGGAGGCCGGTGACGAAGGTCGGGACGGAGAGGACGACCAGGGTCAGCAGCAGGACGGTGGTGTCGACGGGGCGGCCGCGCTTGAGGCCGGTGACCACGCCGAGGCTGATGCCGATGACGATCTCGAAGAGGATCGCGACGATGGTGAGCCGGATGGTGACGGGGAAGGCGCTGGCCATCAGTTCGGTGACGGGCTGCCCGTTGAAGGCGGTGCCGAAGTCTCCGGTGAAGACGTTGCCCATGTAGGTGAGGTATTGCTGCCAGACGGGCTTGTCGAGGCCGAACTCCTTCTCCAGCTGGGCGGCGGTCGCCGGGTCGCACTGGCGGTCGCCGCACAGTCCGGCGATGGGGTCGCCCATCACGTTCACCATCAGAAAGATCAACAGCGTCGCGCCGAAGAAGACCGGGATCATCTGCAGCAGCCGCCGGATCACGTATCGACCCATGGGGGGGCTCCGGGGGTTGGCTCCGGGGAGAGGGTTGTGGAAGGCGTACGGCCCGGCGGCGCGGGGGTCCGCGGGCCGGGCCGTACGCCGCCGACCTGCTACGACGTCAGTTGACCTTGATCTGGTCGTAGACCGGGACGCTGAACGGGTTCAGGGAGACGTTGCTGACCCGCTCCGAGTAGCCGGCGCTGCCGTTCTGGTACCAGAGCGGAATGGCGCCCATGTCGTCCCTGAGGACTTCCTCGGCCTGCTGGAACAGCCCGATGGCCTTCGCGGTGTCCGCCTCGGCGTTGGCCTCGTTCACCAGCTTGTCGAACTGGGGGTCGGAGTACTTGCCGTCGTTGGACGAGGCGTTGGTGTAGTACAGCGGCTGGAGGAAGTTCTGGATGAGCGGGTAGTCCATCTGCCAGCCGGCCCGGAACGGGCCGTCCATCTTCGACTGGGTGACCTGGTTGCGGAAGTCGGCGAAGGTGCCGACCGGGTTGCCGACGCAGGCCTTGTTGTTGCCGAGGGCGCGGTTGATGGAGTTGCAGACCGCGTCGACCCATTCCTTGTGGGAGCCGGTGTCGGCGTTGTACGAGATCTTCATGGTGCCGCCGGGGATGCCGCCGCCCTCGGCGACGAGCTTCTTCGCCTCGTCGGCGTCGTACTTGCAGAAGTCGCCGCAGATGTCCTTGAAGCCGCCGTCCTCGCCGAGGACCGGGGAGGTCCAGTCGACGGCGGGGGTCCGGGTCTTCTGGAAGATCGTGTCGGTGATCTGGTTCCGGTCGATCGCCATGGAGAGGCCCTGGCGGAGCTTTTCCTGTCCGGGCTTGTTCCAGGCCGGGTCGTAGAACGGGAACGACAGGGTCTGGATGATGCCGGCGGGGACGTTGATGTACCGGTCGCCGAGGTCGGCCTCGACGTTCTTGAGCTGGGAGGCGGGGACGTCGTCGACGAGGTCGAGGTTGCCGGCCGTCAGGTCCGTGTAGGCGGTGTTGTTGTCGGTGTAGACCTTGAGGGTGATGCCGCCGTTCTGGGCCTTGTCGGTGCCCGGGTAGGCGTCCCAGCGCTTGAGGGCCATCTGGGAGCCCTTGGAGTACGAGTCGACGGCGTACGGGCCGTTGCCGATCGGCTTCGACAGCCAGGCCTGGCGGTCGTCGAAGAAGGCCTGGGGCAGCGGCGAGAAGGCCGCGTAGCCGAGGGTGATGGGCCACGTGGAGAACTTCTGGGTGAGCTTGACCGTGAAGGTCTGGGGGCCGGTGACCTTGAGGCCCGACATGGACGTGGCGGACGGCTCGCCCTTCTCGGGGTGGACCTTGTCGTAGCCCTCGATCTGGCCGAAGAAGTAGGCGTTCTTCTGGTTGTTCTTCAGATCGGCGCCGTAGTTCCACGCGTCGACGAAGGACTTGGCGGTCACCTTCTCGCCGTTGGAGAAGGTCCAGCCGTCCTTGACCGTGATGGTGAAGTTGATCGAGTCGGTGGTCTCGATCTTCTCGGCGAGCATGTCCTTGGCCTCGCCGGTCTTCGGGTCGTACTGCTTGAGTCCCCGGAAGATCATGGAGAGGACCTTGCCGCCCTGGACCTCGTTGGTGTTGGCGGGCTCCAGCGGGTTCTGCGGGTCGCCCCACGAGGAACTCACGATGCCGTCGGCTCCGCCACCGCCGCTGTCGTCGCCGCCACCGCAGGCGGTCGCCGCGAGGGCGACTGCGGTGGCCAGAGCGGCCCACTTGGCGTGCGTGGCTCCGCGCATGGAGTGCCTCCCGAATGTCCTCAGTATGACTTAGGCCCCAATATCACCTGATATTGACGGGGCTGCACTTTTACGGCCGCCGGACGGTGGCGGGCGCTGCGGGAGGAGACGGTGGCGGGGACGGCGAAGGGCGCTGCGGGAGGGGGACGGTGCCGGGCGCGACGAAGGGTGCTCCCGGAGGAGACGGTGGCGGGGACGGCGAGGGGCGCCCCGTTCCGTGGGTACGGAACGGGGCGCCCTTCGAGGTGTCTGCCGGTCGGTGCGTCAGTGCACCGGGACGACCTGCTTCTCCTCGGC
>NZ_LIVV01000005.1:658801-908521 GCF_001905825.1 Streptomyces sp. CB02009 | reverse complement strand
GGGGCTTTTCTGCGTTCCGGGGTCTTTTCCGCGGGGCCCGCTCAGGCCGGCGCGACCAGTTGGGTGTCGTACGCCAGGATCACCGCCTGGACGCGGTCGCGGGCGCCCGTCTTGGCCAGGATGCGGCCGACGTGGGTCTTCACCGTCGACTCGGCGAGGTGGAGGCGCTCCGCGATCTCGGTGTTCGTCCAGCCCCGGCCGATGACCGTGAGGATCTCGCGCTCCCGCTCGGTGAGAGCCGCGAGGCGGGGGTCCTCCGGTTCCGGGTCGGCGGTGGCGGACGACGCCGGCAGGTGGTGGATGTAGGCGTCCAGGAGGCGGCGCGTGAGGCTGGGGGCGACGACCGCGTCGCCGCTCGCCACCGCGCGGATGCCGGCCAGGAGTTCCTCCGGCTGGGCGTCCTTCACCAGGAAGCCGCTGGCGCCGGCGCGGAGGCCGTCGTACGCGTACTCGTCGAGGTCGAAGGTCGTGACGATCAGGATGCGTGTGCGGTCGCCCGCGGCGACGATGCGGCGGGTGGCCTCGATGCCGTCCAGGCCGGGCATCCGGATGTCCATCAGGACCACATCGGGGTGGTGACGGTCGACCAGCCGGATCGCCTCGGTGCCGTTGGAGGCCTCTCCGACGACGGTCATGTCGTCCTGGCTCTCCAGGAGCATGCGGAAGCCGAAGCGCTGCATCGGCTGGTCGTCCGCGATGAGAACGGTCGTCACGAGGGGGTGCCTTCCCGGGGGAGTCGGAGTCCGACCTGCCAGCCGCCGGTCGGCAGCGGGCCGGTGACGAGTGTGCCGTCGTAGAGGGCCGCGCGCTCCCGCATTCCGGCAAGTCCCTGCCCCGGCCCGGACGGTGGGGGCGGTGGGACGGCCAGCCCTGTGTTGGTGATCTCCGCCCGTACCTCCTGGAGGGTGTGGGTGAGGAGCACGGTCGCCTTCGCGCCCTCGCCCGCGTGCTTCAGGACGTTCGTCAGGGCCTCCTGGACCACCCGGTAGACCGTCAGCTGGGCGCCCGGGGTGAGGGCGTGGTCGGGGGAGGTGCCGTCCCGGTCGAACCGGACCGGCAGGCCCGCCTTCCGTACGCCGGTGATCAGGGTGTCGAGGTCGGCCAGGGTGGGCTGGGGGTCCCGCGCCGCCTCCTGCTCGTCGTCGCTCAGGACGCCGAGCAGGCGGCGGAGTTCGGCGAGAGCCTCGCGGCTCGTCGTACCGATGGCGTCGAGGGCCTGGGCGGCGCGCTCGGGGTTCTTCGCCGCCGCGTAGCGGCCGCCGTCCGCGAGGCCCGTGATGACCGAGAGGTTGTGGCCGATGATGTCGTGCATCTCGCGGGCGATCCGGGTCCGTTCGGCGGCCGCCGCGAGCCGTACCTCCTGGTCGCGTTCGATCTCCAGGCGGCGGGCCCGGTCGACGAGCGCCGCCGTGTGGTCCTTGCGGGAGCGGACCGCGATGCCGAGGAGGGCGACGAGCGCGTACGTCCACAGGGTGGGGACGACGTGGTGGTCCCAGCTCCCCCGGGGGAAGCGGACCGCCCCCGTCAGGAGCGGCGGCACGAGCAGGGCGGAGGCCCACAGGAGCGCGCGGGGCGGGCGGGTCAGGGCGATGTGGAAGAGCGGGATCAGCTGGAGGTAGCCGGCCTGGAGGAAGGCGCCGGAGGCGGCGCTGACCAGGGCCGCGCAGGCCATCACGGTGAGGACGGCCAGGGGATCGCGGCGGCGGCGGTAGAGCGGGAGGGAGAGGCCGAGGCTCAGGGTGACCACGAGCCAGGCGGGGACGGACGGGTCGGGGGCGGTGTTCCGCCAGCCGCCCGACGCGTCCACCAGGGCCGCCGCCGTCCAGAAGAGCGTCAGCGTGGCGTCCCACACCCGGGGGCGGCGGGCGTCGAACGCCCGGACCCGTGCGAGGAGTTGCTGGAGGGAGCGGCTGAGGCCCCTCGTCGCGGTTGCTTCCGTGGTCACCTCGTCATCATCCTCATACGTCCCGGCGCTTGAGCAGCAGGGCGGGGACGGCGAGCGTCGCGGACGCCCACAGGAGCAGGGCGAGGAGGGCGGCGCCGGGGGAGGCCGCGCCCGGGAGCGGGGTGGCCGAGCCGAGGGCGCCGGCGGCCTGGGTGGGGAAGTACCGGACGGCCGTCTCCATGGCCTCGTACGGGAGCATGCCGATGACCTCGGGCAGGATCATCACCCCGCCGACGAAGGCGCCGATCGCGCCGGGCACGGAACGGAGGGTCGCGCCGAGACCGAGGGCGATCAGGCCGAGGAGGGTGATGCCGGCGGCGTTGCCCGCGAGGGCGGCGAGGACGCCGTCGTCGGTGAGGGAGGCTGCCTGGTCGGTGTCGGAGAGGAAGACCTGCGCGGTGAGGAAGGTCAGCAGGTTGGTGACGAGGGTGAGGACGAGGACCGTGCCGGTGTAGACGGCGGCTTTGGCCCCGAGGACGGGGAGGCGGCGCGGGACGGCGGTGAGGGAGGCGCGGATCATGCCCGTGGTGTACTCGCCGGCCGTGACCAGGATGCCGAGGACGGCGAGGGCGATGGCGCCGAGCTGGCTGCCGTAGAGGGTGAGGATGACGGTGTCGACGTCGGAGTCGCCGCCGTCGGAGGTGTAGGTGGCGCCCATGAGGGTGCCGACGCCGAGGACGAGCGCCGCGGCGGTGAGGACGGTGATCCAGGTCGAGCGGACGGTCCACAGCTTGTGCCACTCGGAGCGGAGTACGCGCGCGTGGGTGAGGCGCGGGGTCACGGTCGGGGCGGTGTCCGGGGTGGTGCCCGTGGCGGTGTCGGGGGTGGTGGTCCGGGTGAGGGGCGGGGTGCTCATGCGGGGGCTCCCTGGTATTCGACGGAATCGTGGGTGAGGGCCATGAACGCCTGCTCCAGGGAGGCGGCCTGAGGGGTCAGTTCATGGAGGGGGAGGCCGTGGGCGGCGGCCGTGCGGCCGATCTCGGGCGCGTCCGGTCCGGTGACGAGGAGGGTGTCGGGGGCCTCCAGGGTGAAGGCGGCGCCCGGGAGCAGGTTCCGCAGCCGGTCGGCCTCCGGGGTGACGACCTTGACGGAGGCTCCGCCGGAGGTGCGGACGAGTTCGTCGACCGTGGTGTCGGCGAGGAGTCGGCCCTTGCCGATGACGATCAGGTGGTCGGCGGTGAGGGCCATCTCGCTCATCAGGTGGGAGGAGACGAGGACGGTACGGCCCTCGGCGGCGAGGGACCTGAGGAGGGTGCGGATCCAGAGCACGCCCTCGGGGTCCAGGCCGTTGACCGGTTCGTCGAGGACGACGGCGGCCGGGTCGCCGAGGAGCGCGGCGGCGATGCCGAGGCGCTGGCCCATGCCGAGGGAGAAGCCCTTCACGCGCTTGTCGGCGACATGGGTGAGGCCGGTGAGGGCGAGGACCCGGTCGACGCGGGAGCGCGGGATGCCGTGGGTGAGGGCGAGGGCCGTGAGGTGGTGGCGGGCGGAGCGGCCGGGGTGCACGGAGCGGGCTTCGAGGAGGGCGCCGACCCGGGTGAGCGGGGCGCGGTGGGAGGCGTACGGGCGGCCGTCGACGGTGGCGTGGCCGCGGGTGGGGGCGTCGAGGCCGAGGATCATGCGGAGGGTGGTGGACTTGCCGGCGCCGTTGGGGCCGAGGAAGCCGGTGACGGCGCCCGGCCGGACGGTGAAGCTGAGGTCCCGGACGACGGTGGTGTCCCCGTACCGCTTGGTGAGGTTCTCTGCTCGGATCATGCTGACGACGCTAGGGAGCGGGCGGCGGGCGTTCGTCCGACCTGGGGCGGGAGGTGTGGCGGCGGCGTAGTACCGGGGTACGACGGAAGCGAAAAGCCCTTGTCAGGGGCGTGTGCTCGCCCGGAGGATCGGGCCCATGGACTATTCGATACGTGTCATCCGCGCCGCCGAGTGGGAGCGGGCCCGCGAAATCCGTCTCGCCGCCCTGCGCGACCCGGTCGCCCATCTCGCCTTCCTGGAGACGTACGAGGCCGCCGTGCAGCGCCCTGACTCGTTCTGGCAGGAGCGTGCCGAGGGGGCGTCGGAGACGGGCGACGGGAACGTGCGGCAGTTCGTCGCCGAGGCCCCGGACGGGACCTGGGTCGGCACGATCACGCTCCTGGTGGAGCGGCCGTCGGACGAGGTGCGCTTCGGTGAGCCGGCGAAGGTCGGCCAGACGCACATCGTGGGGGTCTACGTGCGGCCCGAGGTGCGGGGGAAGGGCGTGATCGACGCGCTGTTCCGGGCGGGCGTCGAGTGGTCGTGGTCGCTGGCGGAGCCGGTCGAGCGGGTGCGGCTCTACGTCCACGAGGACAACGCGCGGGCCGCGGCCTTCTACCGCCGCTTCGGCTTCGTGGCGACGGGGGAGCGGGTGGCCGTTCCGGGGCACGACACGGCGATGGAGAACGAGTACGAGGTGCGGCGGGCTTCCTAGGCGCGGCGGTGGCGGTGTCGGTGGCGGGGCCGGGGGCGCGGCGTGGGGCAGCGGCCGGGACCGGCGGCGGGGTCAGGGGCGGCCGGGGGCCGGTTCGGGCTGGGGGCGGGGCCGGGCGGGGGCCGTGACGGGGCGGCCCGCGAGGCGGCAGCCCAGGCAGTCGGGGTGTCCGTGGGCGGCGTCGGTGTCGCGGACCCGCCAGTCCCACTGGCCGGCCGGGCGGGGTCCTGAGGGCTTGCCCCAGCCCGCCAGGTGGAGGGCCCAGGTCGCCGCGGCGGCGAGAACGGCCAGTGCCGCGCCGAGCCACAGGGCCCAGGCGCGGTCCAGGCAGATTCCGGCTCCGGCGACGGCGGAGCCCAGGCCGGCGAGGGTGGTTCCGGTCCAGCCGGCCAGGGTGTGGCCGAGGTCGACGTCGCCGTGGGCGCTCATGAATGCTCCTCTGGGGGTGTCGGGGCAGGCAGGATGAAGGCATCGGTGGGATGGTTTATCTCACGAGCTAAGTAACTTAGATGCTAAGGAGTCTCTGCGTGGAGGGCAAGAGCCGTCCCCCGGCCACCGTCGGCGAGGCGATCCATCGGATGGACGCGTACGTGGCCCTGGGCCTCATCGGGCAGCAGGAGGTCGCCCAGGCCCTCGGCCTCAACGTGACCGACCTGACCTGCCTCGGGCATGTGCTCGGCGCCGGCGAGGATCCGCTGTCGGCCGGTGACCTGGCGGAGCGCGCCAACCTCACCACCGGGGCCGTGACCGGTGTGCTCAACCGGCTGGAGAAGGCCGGGTACGCCCGCCGGGCCCCGGACCCGGCCGACCGGCGGCGGGTGCGGGTGGTCGCCGACCCGGACGCGGCCGCACGGGTCGTCGCGCTGTACCAGCCGTTCTACGCCCGCCTGGAGGAGGTCTTCGCCCGGTACACCCCGGAGGAGACCGCGGTCATCGCCGACTGGTTCACCCACGCCGCCGAGGCCGCCCGGGCCCATCTGCACTCCCTGCGCGGCCGCGCCCTCTGAACCGGGCTGCGGGCCGGTGACCCGGTCGCGGGCCGGGCCCTCAGCGGCTCAGCGAGGCCTCCGGCCACCTGGAGCGGGCCTGCTCCGGAGAGCGCATCAGGGCCAGGGTCGGCAGGCCCTGGGCGTGGCCGCCGGCGAGGAGCTCCGGGAGCTGGGGGATCGGGGCCACGGCGGCGACGTCGTCCAGGACGAGGGTCATTGGTGGGTCGAGCCGACCGTCGGATGACCGTGCGGCCATGCGGCGGCCGTGCTCGACCACGCTTGCGGCGAGCGCCGTCAGGAGCGGCATCGCGCCGGGGTGGGTGCGGGGATCCTCGATCGGCTCCCCCACCACGTAGAGGGTGCCCCCTTCGGGGAGGAAAGATGCCAGCGCCAGCGAATCCGTTCGATTCGGGGTGCAGGTCTCCCGGATGTGGACCGAGGAGAGCGACGCCAGCGCACGGGCCGTCAGTTCCTGTGCCGTGCGGCGGCTTTCGGGGTGCGCGGTGAGCGCCGATTCGAGCAGTCCCGCGTGGCCCGAGGCCGCCTTCGGGTGGCTGCGGAGGATCCGTACCGGCTCATGGGCGCCGGTGCCCTGCGCCCAGCGGTGGACCTGGCGGAACGGGCGTCCGTCGACGGCGGCCGCGTGCAGCCAGCAGCGCAGGAGCGTTTCCGCGGTGTCCGCTGTGGCCGCGTCCAGCCGGGAGTGCGGCCGGACCGGCGCCAGCAGGGCGACCGCGCGCTCCGCGGCCACGGCCGGGTCCTCGCAGCGATCGGACGGCGACCAGTGGAGTCGCGCGGGCGTGTCGCACAGGTGGCTCGGGTCGTGGACGAGGACCGGGCCGAGCTTGCCGCGCGCGTCCTTCGTCGCGGACCAGAGGCCCGGGTCGGAGGTGACGACCAGGACCGGGCCCTCGGCGTCCCGGACGGCCTGGACCGCGGCGGGGCGGCGGGCGTCCGGGGGGCCGTAGAACGTGCGGCCGGGGCCCGCGAGGGCGGGTGCGGGGGCCGCCGCCGGGGCGGGGGCGGGGAGCGGTCCCGGCGGCGCCGGGGACGCGGGCGGAACCGTGGACGCGGGCGGAACCGTGGACGCGGGCGGAACCGTGGCCGTGGGCGGCTCCGGCGCGTGGGTCGCGACCGGGCGGCGGGGGGCCGGGGGAGCGGGGCGGCGGACGGGCTCCTCGAGGACGGGTTCCTCGTGTACGGGCCTGCCCTGGGCGGGCTCGCCGGGCGCGCGCCTCTCGTGGGAGGCCTCGTCGTACCCGGGCTTCTCGTACCCGTGCTTGTCGTACCCGTGCTTCTCGTACGACCGCTCCTCGTACCCGGGCCTCGCGTACGGCGCCTCGTCGGACCCGGGCCGCTCGTAGGACCGCTCGTAGGACCGCTCGTCGTAGCCGGGCCTCTCGTAAGACCGCTCGTCGTACCCGCGCCTCTCGCGCGAAGGCTCGCGGGTGGCCCGTACCGGCGGCTCGTCCTTCCCGTACACGCCCGCCTTCCTGTGGGCGCGCACCGCCCGCCAGCGGGCCAGGGTGCCCAGGGCGAAGATCGCGAGGACGAAGAGGATCATCGCCTCGCCGATCAGCAGGCCCCAGAACAGGCCGTACCCCGAGAGCTCTCCCGGCGGAGTGGCCGGCCAGGCCGCCGCGAGGTCCGTCGGGGCCGTGACCAGGGAGCGCAGGGCCGAGGGCGTGCCCGTGAGGTCGACGCCCTGCGGCCAGCCGCCGTGGGAGAGCAGACCGGCCAGGCCGGTCGCCGTCCACACCAGGACCGTGAGGCACAGAAGGAGGCCGAACAGGCTGAGCAGCAGCCCGTCGGAGACCCCTCCCCCGCCCTTCCGTGCCGTGTCCATCTATGCCACCGTCGACTGCGACGTGCCGTTCATCTGCTGCTCGATGAGGATCGCGCGCTGCTCCGTCTCCCATTCGAGGTCCGGATCCCCCGACGGCTCCGAGGCCTCCGTCATGGCGCGGTCCGTGTAGACCAGCGGGCGTTCCCGTTCGGTGATGAGGTGTTTGACCACCTGCACGTTGCCGTTGACGTCCCAGACCGCGATGCCCGGGGTGAGGGTCGGGATGATCTCGACCGCCCAGCGGGGCAGGCCGAGGACCCGGCCCGTGTTGCGTGCCTCGTCGGCCTTCTGGGCGTAGATGGTCCGGGTGGAGGCCATCTTGAGGATGGCCGCGGCCTCCTTCGCCGCCGCTCCGTCGACGACGTCGGAGAGGTGGTGGACGACGGCGACGAACGACAGGCCGAGCCGGCGGCCGAACTTGAGCAGCCGCTGGAACAGCTGCGCCACGAACGGGCTGTTGATGATGTGCCAGGCCTCCTCGACGAGGAAGATGCGCTTCTTCCGGTCGGGGCGGATCCAGGTGTGCTCCAGCCAGACGCCGACGATCGCCATGAGGATCGGCATGGCGATGGAGTTGCGGTCGATGTGGGAGAGGTCGAAGACGATCAGCGGCGCGTCGAGGTCGATGCCGACGGTCGTCGGCCCGTCGAACATGCCCCGCAGGTCACCGTCGACCAGCCGGTCCAGGACGAGCGCGACGTCCAGGCCCCAGGCCCGTACATCGTCTATGTCGACGTTCATCGCCTCGGCGGATTCCGCCTCGGGGTGGCGGAGCCGCTCCACGATGTCGGTGAGGATCGGCTGGCGGTGGGTGGTGTGCTCGACGACGTACGCGTGGGCGACCTTGAGCGCGAAGCCGGAGCGCTCGTCGAGGCCGTGGCCCATCGCCACCTCGATGATCGTCCGCAGCAGGGCGAGCTGGCCGGTCGTGGTGATCGACGGGTCGAGCGGGTTGAGGCGGATCCCGGAGTCGTTGGCGACCATGGGGTCCAGGCGGATGGGGGTTATCCCCAGCTCCTGCGCGATGAGGTTCCATTCGCCGACGCCGTCCTCGCCCTGGGCGTCGAGGACGACGACCTGCCGGTCGCGGAAGCGGAGCTGGCGGAGCACGTACGTCTTCTCCAGCGCCGACTTGCCGTTGCCGGACTCGCCGAGCACCAGCCAGTGGGGGGCGGGGAGCTGCTGCCCGTACAGCTGGAAGGGGTCGTAGATGTACCCCTTGCCGCTGTAGACCTCGCGGCCGATGATCACGCCGGAGTCGCCGAGGCCGGGGGCCGCGGTCGGCAGGTAGACGGCCTGGGCCTGCCCGGTGGAGGTACGGACGGGCAGCCGGGTCGTCTCCACCTTGCCGAGGACGAAGGCGGTGAAGGCGTCGGTGACGGCGGACAGCGGATCTCGCATGGGTCTGTGCCCCTTCGGCCCTAGCGGCGGATGCCGGTCGCGAACGGCAAGGTGTTCACAAAGGCCCGGTGGTGCTCGCGGTCGCACCACTCCAGCTTCAGATACGACTTGCCGGCGGAGGCCCTGATCGTGCGCTTGTCCCGGGCCAGGGCCTCGGGTGAACGCGACGACACCGTGATGTACCCGACGAGGTTCACTCCTGCCGCGCCACTGGCGAGATCTTCACCCCGCTGGTCGAGCCGGCCGTGGGCGGCGATGTCGCGCGGGTCGACCGTGCGGTTCATCTTCGCGGCGCGGGAGGCGTCGGCCTCGTCGTTGGTCTTCTCGGTGAGCATCCGCTCGATGGCGACCTCGGTGGGCTCGAGATCCATGGTCACGGCGACCGTACGGATCACGTCCGGGGTGTGGACGAGCAGCGGGGCGAGGAAGTTGACGCCGACGGGGGTCATCGGCCACTCCTTCACCCAGGCGGTGGCGTGGCACCAGGGGGCGCGGGTGGAGGACTCGCGGGTCTTCGCCTGGAGGTACGTCGGCTCCATCGCGTCCAGTTCGGCGGGCCAAGCGTTTCGTTTCGTCATGGCCTGGATGTGGTCGATGGGGTGGTCCGGGTCGTACATGGAGTGCACGAGGGAGGCGAGCCGGGACTGGCCGAGGGGCTGGCGGACACGGATGTCGGCCTCGGCGAGGCGGGCGCAGATGTCGGTGAGCTCGCGGGCCATGACCACGGCGAGGCCGGCGTCGCGGTCGAGCTTGCGGGCACCGGAGGCGTGCTTGGCGGCGCGGGCCATGGCGTTGGCCTCGGCGGCGAGTTCGCGCGTGTAGTGCATGCAGGCGACGAGGTAGGCGCGGTGCTGCTCGCTGGACGTGGAGACCATCGACTGGAGCTGGTCGTACGACTCCATGAGCCACGTCGGCGCGTTCGGGTCGCCGCGCTGGCCGACGTCCTTGGCGTGGGCGTCCGGGTCGGCGGGGAGCGTACGGGCCAGCATCTGGAGGCGGGTCACGAAGCCGTCGCCGTTGGCGACGTGCTTGAGGAGGGTGCCGAAGCGGTCGACCAGGGCCTCCTGGTCCTCGCTGTCGCGCAGGCCGACGCCGGGGCCCTCGATCTCGATGGCGGCGGTGACGGTCCGGCGGTCGGCGTGCAGGAGGACGGCGATCTCGTCCGGGCCGAAGGGGGCGGCGAGCCAGCCCACGCGGCCGATGCCGGGCGGCGGGCCGACCTCGACCTCGCGGCCGTCGAGGTGGGTGCCGGCCTCGGTGACGACGGAGCGGTAGGCCGTGCCGCGCTTGAGCATCCGCTTGTAGCTGCGGTTGATCTCGAACCACTTGTAGAACGTGCGGTGCTTGTACGGGAGGTACACGGCGGCGATCGCGAGCATCGGGAGGCCGGCGAGGAGCGCGATCCGCAGGGGGAGGAGGGGGACGAGGAGTCCGCTCATCATGCCGAGGAAGGCGCCGACGATGATCAGGGCGATCTCGCCCGTCTCGCGGTTCTTGCCGACGATCGCGTTCGGCCGGGCACGGCCCACGAGATACGTACGGCGGGGCGCGACCGGCTGGGACTGGGTCGTCAACGCCCTGCACCTCCAGAGTTCTTGCGGCTACTGTGCGGGGTTCCCGCGGTGGGACTGCTGCTGCGGGGCGGGGGCGGAGGAGTCGCGCCGCCGCCGCCGCTTCCGCCGCGGCTGCTGTGGGCGGCCATGCCGCCGGACATCGGGTTGGCGGGGCGGGCGGGCTGGCCGCCCTGACCGCCGCCGCCGTCGCCGCGGGAGCTGTGGGTCTTGATGCCCTGGGAGACGAGCGACGCGGGGGACGAGATGACGGCGGCGGCCGCGTTCTCGCCGGCGCGGTGGAGGCGGTTGTTGCGGGAGGCGGCGATCTCGTCGCCGAAGCCGGGGACGAAGCGGTAGATCATCGCGGAGGCGAAGATCGCAAGCAGGATGATCGCGAGGCCGGAGACGACGGCGGAGAACGAGTCTGGTCCGGTGCCGGAGGAGAGGGCGCCGGCCAGGCCGAGGACGATGACGATCACCGGCTTGACCATGATGATCGCGATCATGATGCCGGCCCAGCGGCGGACGTGGCCCCACATGTTCTTGTCGACGAGACCGGAGTAGACGACGACGCCGAGGAGGGCGCCGACGTACAGCATCACGGCACGGAGGAAGAGCTCCAGGTAGAGCACGCCGGCGGCGATCACGGTCACCAGGGACACGATGATCAGCATGATGGGGCCGCCACCGATGCTGTCGCCCTTCTGGAGGGCCTCCTTGAAGCTGCCGAAGAAGACGTCGGTCTGCTTGCCGGTGCCGGAGGCGATGACCTCGGTGACGGCGTCGGTGGCGTTGACGACGGTGTAGAGGATCAGGGGCGTGAAGGCGGAGGCGAGGACCGTCAGCCAGAGGAAGCCGATGGCTTCGGACAGCGCGGTGGTGAGGGGGACGCCGCGGACGGCGCGCTTGGCGACGGCGAGGAGCCAGAGGAGCAGGGTGAGGACGGTGGAGGCGGCGAAGACGATCGCGTACCGGCCGAGGAACTCCGTGTTGGTGAAGTCGACGTCGGCGGTCTCCTTGACGGCCTTGGAGAGGTAGTCGACGGTGGCGATGGCGGCGTCGGCGAAGCCGCGGGCGAGGGATTTGAGCGGGTCCTGCTCGTTGTTCGTCTCGGGGAGCGGCACCGTGTCGCCACCGGGCTGGCTTCGCTCGCAGAGCGTGCGGGCCTCGCCCACCAGGAACCGGCACTCGCTCTTGCCCGCGCTCTGGCTCGGAGAGGGCGTGGGTGTCGGTGTGGGGGCCGCGTGCGCCGCCGAGGCGAGCAGGAGGGGCAGGAAGAGGAACACCGCCGCGATCACGGTCGCCGCGCGTGCGGCCAGGCCTCGCTCAGCGCGCATAGGTGAACCCTCCGTATCCCTCGACGGCTCCGGCGATCTCGTCGGCCAGGGAGGCACGGTTGTCGCCGTTGACCGGGGTGGGGCCCTCGTGCTGGTCGAGGGACGCCACCCGCCAGTCGCCCTCGACCCAGGTGAGCTTCTCCGTGATGGTGAACCACGTGGACGTCACGGGCTTGGTCGAGCCGGCCCCCGCCAGGCCTCCGAGGCTGGTGCACCAGACCTCGACCGTCGCCGAGTTCCCCGTGTACTCCCGTACCTTCGCGCCGATCGGGATGGTGCGCGCCACGAGGGTCATGCCCGAGGGCGCGGTTCCGTCCTTGTTCAGTCCCGCGCTGGCCATGAGGTCCGCGCTGTAGGAGGCGTCGAACTTCGCGACGGTCTCGTCCGCGACCGCCGGGGCGTGCACGGCGCGTACGATCTCGCGACGCCGGGTGGCGTCGAACATCTCGACCGAACCCAGCGCCACCGCGAAGTTCGTCGCCGCGCTCTGCGCCCCCTGCTCGTCCTGGGCGTAGCCCGTGGGGATCCGGCCGTTCTTGCCGGTGACCGGGCGGACGCCCGTCGCCTCCGTGGGGGCCGTCCTGCCGGGGGTGTCGGAGGAGGGGCCCGCCGCGTCCGCCGGGTCGCCGCCGCCGCGGTTGGCGAGGGCGATGGCGGCGACGAGGAGGACCACCACGCCGACGACGGTGAGGAGGGAGCGGGAGCTGCGGACGGGGCGGCGGGCTCCGCCGTACATGTCGCCGCTGTTGCCCTCGGGCAGGC
Organism: Streptomyces sp. CB02009; assembly: GCF_001905825.1. Classification (GTDB taxonomy): domain Bacteria; phylum Actinomycetota; class Actinomycetes; order Streptomycetales; family Streptomycetaceae; genus Streptomyces. The sequence continues at coordinate 896,239 of NZ_LIVV01000005.1, read as the reverse complement.
GGGTCCGGGTCTGGCCCGAGCCGCCCACGCCGCCGAAGCTGTCGTGCTCGTCACCGGGACTCATGCCGGGAACGCCCCCTCACTGGTTCGCGGTACGGGCAGTACGTCGTGCTGGACATCTGGGGAACGCATTCTCAGGGGAGTGGTGTCCGACGGGGGGTCAGACCGCCATCCCGTACACGATGGTGAACAGCGTCCCCAGGGATCCGATGATGAAGACGCCGGTCAGGCCGGCCACGATGAGGCCCTTGCCCTGTTCCGCGCTGAACGTGTCGCGGAGGGCGGTCGCGCCGATGCGCTGCTTGGCCGCGCCCCAGATGGCGATGCCGAGGCAGAGGAGGATGGCCACGGCCATCACCACCTCGATCATGATCTTCGCCTCGGCGCCCAGGCTGCCGAAGGGGCCCCAGTTGGGGGCGATTCCACCGATGATGGTGGTGATGTCGCCTTTTTCTGCCGCCAGGTACATGTAACTCACCGCCCCTGTATGGGTAGTTCGTCGCCCCTGCCGGACGGCATGGGTCATCGCCCTATCTTCGCTGATGAAACCGCTCGCGTGTGACGGCTTGACGGCTCTCTTTACCCGATCCCCGCACATCTGACCGACTTGACCGTCTTGACCTGCGGTGGTCTGGCCGGTTTCTATGCAAAGAAGCGTATGGTCACTCTGTGTATCACGGAGAGTGACTCCGGGCAATGATTGTCGTTGTTGCACTCTTGGGGCGGTGTCGGCGGCCCACCGCCTAGACTCGGCCCCGGGGGCGTACTGCCATGAGCCGAGGGGTGGTTGACGGTGCGTAGGGCCGGCAAGACGTGGCTGGTGGCCGGTGGGGCCTTCGGGGTCTGTCTGAGCTTCGTCGCGCTGCTCGTCATCGGGACGTACTCGGCGGCGGCGGGCATCGCCGGCGCCGCGGGCGGCGCGAGCGGCCCCGTGGCGCTCGCCAAGGGCGCGGTCCCTGCGCTCTACCAGGGCCTCGTGCAGAAGTGGGGGAACCTGTGCCCCGCCATCAACCCTGCCCTGCTCGCCGCCCAGCTCTACCAGGAGAGCGGCTGGAACCCGCGGGCCGTGTCCTCGGCCGACGCGCGGGGCATCGCCCAGTTCATCCCCGGCACGTGGGCCGGCCACGGGGTGGACGGCGACGGGGACGGCGACCGGGACATCTGGGACCCCAAGGACGCGATCCCGTCGGCCGCCTCGTACGACTGCGAGCTCGCCGGCTACGTGAAGAACGTGCCGGGGGACCCGGCGAGCAACATGCTCGCCGCGTACAACGCGGGCGCGTACCGGGTGATCAAGCACGGCGGGGTGCCGCCCATCAGCGAGACCCGGAACTACGTACGCATCATCAAGTCCCTGGAGAAGAGCTTCGCCCAGCCCGTCGGCCGGGTCGATCCGTCCCGTCAGGCGGCAAGCGCGATCCACTACGCGCAGGGGAAGCTCGGCACCCCGTACCTCTGGGGCGGTACGGGCACGGCCGCGCAGAACGGCCGGTTCGACTGCTCCGGGCTCACCCAGGCCGCGTACGAGAGCGTCGGCATCCGGCTGCCACGCGTGGCCAACGACCAGTACAACGCCGGTCCGCACCCCTCGCGCGAGGAGCTGCTCCCCGGGGACCTGGTCTTCTTCTCCGACGACCTGACCAACTCGCGGGCCATCCGGCACGTCGGCATCTACGTCGGCGGCGGGTACATGATCGACGCGCCGCGCACCGGGGCGGTGATCCGCTTCGACCGGATCGACACCCCGGACTACTTCGGCGCGACCCGGGTCACCGCGGAGGGCGCGGCGGCGCTGCCCACCCATCTCCCGCAGACCTGACCGGAGCAGACGGGCCGTCGGCCGGTGCGTCCGCCTTCGGGTCGTACCGGACATGGCCGGAACTCTCCGTCATGCACAGGCCCTGAGCTGCGGTGAACCGTCACTCTTCGATAACGTCATCATGATCCACCGGAGAGATCGGAACGCGCGCCTCAGGCGGTTCGTTCCTTGGTCCGACCGCTCTGACCAAGGGGGTTGGAAAACACAGACACGAGAGCAAGGGGCCTCAGCAGATGGCTGGACTCGCATCGGACGGTTCGAACCCCGATGTCAGCCTGCTCTACGACATCAACGGGCTGGCCAAGGCCGCCCCGCCGTGGTTCGACCGCGTCATGGGTTTCGTCGGCGAGTACGGGATCATGCTCGCGATGGTCCTCGTCGTCCTGTGGTGCTGGTGGAGCGTCCGCCGCCGGGGCACCCCGGCCGACTCCGTCTCGGCCGTCGCCGGGCTCGTGTGGGCCCCGCTGGCCGCCGGCGTCGCCCTCCTGGTGAACATCCCCATCCGCGGCTTCGTCGAGCGCCCCCGGCCCTTCAGGGACCACCAGGGGCTCGAGGTCCTCGTCGCCGGGAAGACCGACTTCTCCTTCGTCAGCGATCACGCCACGCTGGCGATGGCCCTCGGGGTCGGCGTCTTCGTCGCCCACCGCCGGTTCGGACTCGTCGCGATCGGCCTCGCCCTCGCCGAGGGCTTCGCGCGGGTCTACATGGGCGTCCACTACCCGACCGACGTGATCGGCGGCTTCGCCCTCGGTACGGCGGTGGCGCTCCTCCTGGCCCCGCTCGCCCTCGCGCTGCTCACCCCGGTGGTCTCCGCCGTCGCCCGCTCGGGCCGCTGCGCGGGTCTGGTCCGCTCCCGCCGGGCCGGGCCGGCCCGGCACCCGGAGGCGGTCGGCATCCCCGAGCCCCGCATCGGGGGCGGCCAGGCCTCCGGCCCCGGTCACAACGACCTCGCCGCGTAGGCCCCGCCTGCGCCCGGGCCACCGCGCCCCGGTCGCCGGGACCGAGCCGCCCGCCGCCTAGCTCTCCGTGTCCTCCGCGGCGCGGACGTGGTCCGCCGCGTCCGTGCGGGCCCGGTCGCGGGATCTCCGGGCCGGGCCCGTCCAGCCGCAGCTGCAGCGTGCCAGCGCGAACGAACCGCGTTCCGACATCGTCGTGGTGTGGGGGGAGGACTGCGCGTACACCTCACCACCGTACTGCGCGTGACGGCACGCCTCGACCGTCGTTATGCGGATCGGGCGTCCCCAGGGCCCGCGGGCCCGGGGAAGGGCGGGTCCCGGGCAAACAGCGGTGAGGCGTTGGGGGTTGGCAGGCGATGGTGGTGCAGCTGCGGAACGGCCGTCCGGGCACACGCGGAAGCGGGGCGTTCGCCGTCACCGCCGTCCTGGTCGGCTCCCTCGTCGGGACCGCCGCGGTCTCGGGCTGCGCCGCCCCCGAGGACCCCAGGCCGACGGTCGACCCCGCCCTCGCCGTACGGAACGCCCCCGACGCGCTGACGAAGGCCGGCACCTCCAAGGCGAGCACCTCCATGGAGATGGCCGCCGGCGGGACGCGGGTCACCATCCGGGGCGAGGGCGGCTACGACTTCCGGCGCCGTACCGGCCGGCTCCAGGTGGTGCTGCCGAAGGACCCCGCCGGGACCAGCGCGCACCGGCCGATCACCGAGCTCCTCACCCCCGGCGCCCTCTACATGAAGAACCGGGGGGCCGGGGTGCCCGCCGACAAGTGGGTGCGGGTCGACACCACCACCCTCGACGACGGGAACCTCGTCACGGGCGGGGCCACCGATCCGGCCGCCGCGGCCGAGCTGCTGCGGGGCGCCCGGCAGGTCACGTACGTCGGAGAGGTCGAGCTGGCGGGGGTGAAAGTCAGCCACTACCGCGGGGTCGCGGACATCGCGCACGCCGCCCGGGTCGCCGCGCCGCAGCTCAGGGGAGCGCTCGCCGCGGCGGCGAAAGGGTTCACCACGGACACCGTGCCCTTCGACGCCTACCTCGACGGGGAGGGGAGGCTGCGGAAGGTGCGCCACCAGTTCAGCTTCAGCAACCAGGGCCGTACGGTCGCGGTCGCGTCGACGACCCTGCTGTACGGCTTCGGGGTCCCCGTCCAGGTGACGCTGCCGGACCGCCGGGACATCTACGCCGGGAAGATCAAGGCCTGAACGGCCTGACCTGGCCCGCTGCCGGCGTGACCATCGGCAAATGGTCCGGACGTGTCATGCGCGGTGAGTGGCGCCGTCCCTACGCTGGGAGACCGCTGGGAGACCGACGCCGGCAGGAAGAGGTGGATGCGCGTGGCCCCGCCCGGTACAGCAACCGTGACCGCAGACCCCGACTGCGTCGCCCTCGCCGAGATCGAACTCTGCGGCGAGCTGATCATCGCCGCGTCGGCCGCGGACGGGGAGCGGCTGAGCGCCGACCGGATCGACGAGGTGCTGAGGGTCGCGGTGGAGCGGGCCGTGGAGGACCTCTGACGGTACGGCCCGGCTCACCACCGCGTACGGGAGGAGCGGGAGGAACGGGAGGGAAGAGCGGAAGGGGCGGGGGCCTCAGGTCCGCATCATGCGGGCGATGGCCTTCGTGGCCTCCTCGACCTTGGCGTCGATGCCGTCGCCGCCCTTGGTCGCCGCCTCCGCGACGCAGTGCCGCAGGTGCTCCTCCAGGAGCTGGAGGGCGAACGACTGGAGCGCCTTCGTCGAGGCGGAGACCTGCGTGAGTATGTCGATGCAGTAGACGTCCTCGTCGACCATCCGCTGCAGACCGCGGATCTGGCCCTCGATCCGGCGGAGCCGCTTGAGGTGCTCGTCCTTCTGCTTGTGGTAGCCGTGCACACCGTGCTCGTGGTCGGCCGCGACGGCCTCGACGGGCTCGGAAGTGACCTGGTCCGCCTCGGTGGTCGTCATGGCGTCCTCCCGTTGTCCATTAAGGGGGTGTATACCCCTCGTGGGTATATGGTACCGATCCCCGCCGATCCGGGCGGGGGCCCGTGCTGTTCACTGTGCCTGATGGGCGACACTGAGAGACGCCGGTTAGCCGTGGCCGGATGATGCGCCTAGCATCAGCCTGACCGAAACCCAGCACCCCGAGGACCTCACGTGCGATTTCGTCTGACCCCCAGGGAGACGAGCTTCTACGACATGTTCGCCGCGTCCGCGGACAACATCGTCACGGGCTCGAAACTCCTGATGGAACTGCTCGGAGCGGAGCCTTCCGCCCGGGCCGAGATCGCGGAGCGGATGCGGGCAGCGGAGCACGCCGGCGACGACGCGACCCATGCCATCTTCCACCAGCTGAACTCCTCGTTCATCACGCCGTTCGACCGTGAGGACATCTACAACCTCGCGTCCTCCCTCGACGACATCATGGACTTCATGGAGGAGGCCGTCGACCTGGTCGTCCTCTACAACGTCGAGGAGCTCCCCAAGGGCGTCGAGCAGCAGATCGAGGTGCTGGCGCGGGCGGCGGAGCTGACCGCGGAGGCGATGCCGAACCTGCGGACGATGGCCAACCTGACCGAGTACTGGATCGAGGTCAACCGGCTCGAGAACCAGGCGGACCAGATCCACCGCAAGCTGCTCGCGACGCTCTTCAACGGCAAGTACGACGCCATCGAGGTGCTGAAGCTCAAGCAGATCGTCGACGTGCTGGAAGAGGCGGCCGACGCGTTCGAGCACGTGGCCAACACGGTGGAGACCATCGCGGTCAAGGAGTCCTGAGGCTTCGTGGACACCTTTGCTCTGATCGTGACCATCGGTGTCGCGCTCGGCTTCACCTATACCAACGGCTTCCACGACTCGGCCAACGCCATCGCCACCTCGGTGTCGACGCGTGCGCTGACCCCGCGCGCGGCCCTGGCCATGGCCGCCGTCATGAACCTCGCCGGTGCCTTCATGGGCAGCGGGGTCGCCAAGACGGTCAGCGAGGGCCTGATCGAGACGCCGCACGGCGACAAGGGGATGGGCATCCTCTTCGCCGCGCTGGTCGGCGCGATCATCTGGAACCTGGTGACCTGGTACTTCGGCCTGCCGTCCTCCTCCTCGCACGCCCTCTTCGGCGGCATGGTGGGCGCGGCGCTCGCCGGCGGTACGGAGGTCATCTGGGGCGGCGTCCTCGACAAGGTCGTCATCCCGATGTTCATCTCGCCGGTGGTCGGCCTCGTCGCCGGTTACCTGGTGATGTGCGCGATCATGTGGATGTTCCGCAAGGCCAACCCGCACAAGGCCAAGCGCGGCTTCCGCATCGCGCAGACGGTGTCGGCGGCCGGCATGGCGCTCGGCCACGGTCTGCAGGACGCGCAGAAGACGATGGGCATCGTGGTGATGGCCCTGGTCATCGCCGACGTGCAGCAGGCCGGCGACGACATCCCGGTGTGGGTGAAGATCGCCTGTGCCGTGATGCTCTCGCTGGGTACGTACGCGGGTGGCTGGCGCATCATGCGGACGCTCGGCCGCAAGATCATCGAGCTGGACCCGCCGCAGGGCTTCGCGGCGGAGACCACGGGCGCGTCGATCATGTTCGGCTCGGCGTTCCTCTTCCACGCGCCGATCTCGACGACGCACGTCATCACCTCCGCGATCATGGGCGTGGGCGCGACGAAGCGGGTCAACGCGGTGCGGTGGGGTGTCGCCAAGAACATCATCCTGGGCTGGTTCATCACCATGCCGGCGGCGGCGCTGGTGGCCGCGGGCAGTTTCTACGTGGTGCAGCTCTTCTTCGGCTGAGGCGCGGTGGCTGCCGTTCGGCTGGGGGTCCGGGGGTGATCCCCCGGGGGATGCAGTATCACCATGCCGGCGGCCGCGCTGGTGGCCGCGGGCAGTTTCTACGTGGTGCAGTTCTTCTTCGGCTGACGGCTGACGGCTGACGGCCTCGGGCTTCGGGCCCGGGGCCTTGTGCCGAGGCCGGTGGTGGCTTGAAATGGTCGGGCCCGGCTCCCCTGTGGGGGAGCCGGGCCCTTCGTCGTACGGTGGCACCGCCATGCAGCACCGCAGACGAGTCCGTGGTCCGAGGTCCTAGCCGAAGCGGCCGGAGATGTAGTCCTCGGTCGCCTGGACGCTCGGGTTGGAGAAGATGCGCTCGGTGTCGTCCAGCTCGATCAGCTTGCCGGGCTGGCCGACGGCCGCCAGGTTGAAGAAGGCGGTGCGGTCCGAGACGCGGGCGGCCTGCTGCATGTTGTGCGTCACGATGACGATCGTGAAGCGCTCCTTCAGCTCGCCGATGAGGTCCTCGATCGCCAGCGTCGAGATCGGGTCGAGGGCCGAGCAGGGCTCGTCCATCAGCAGGACGTCGGGCTCGACCGCGATCGCACGGGCGATGCACAGACGCTGCTGCTGGCCGCCGGAGAGGCCGGAGCCCGGCTTGTTCAGGCGGTCCTTGACCTCGTTCCAGAGGTTGGCGCCCTTGAGGGACTTCTCGACGATCTCGTTGAGCTGCGACTTCTTGTACTTGCCGTTGAGACGCAGGCCCGCCGCCACGTTGTCGAAGATCGACATGGTGGGGAACGGGTTCGGGCGCTGGAAGACCATGCCGACCGTGCGGCGCACGGCGACCGGGTCGACGTTCGAGCCGTACAGGTTCTCGTCGTCCAGCATCACCTTGCCCTCGACGCGGCCGCCGGGGGTGACCTCGTGCATCCGGTTCAGGGTGCGCAGGAAGGTGGACTTGCCGCAGCCGGACGGGCCGATGAAGGCCGTCACGGAGCGGGGCTCGACGGTCATGGAGATGTCGTCGATCGCCTTGTGGGCGCCGTAGTAGGCGGAGAGGCCGCTGACGTCGATGCGCTTGGCCATGTGAATCACTTCCTATTGCCGCGGTCAGCGGCCGGTCTTCGGGGCCTTCCAGCGGGCGATGCCGCGGGCCACCAGGTTGAGGATCATGACGAAGGCGATCAGGACGAGCGCTGCGGCCCATGCGCGGGACACGGCTGCGTCGGTGCCGACCGCGTACTGCTCGTACACGTAGAGCGGCAGGGAGGACTGAGCACCTTCGAAGGGGTTCGGGTTGATGAGTTTCGTACCGAACACGAGGAGCAGGATCGGGGCCGTCTCACCGGTGATGCGGGCGACCGCGAGCATGACGCCCGTGGTGATGCCGCCGATCGCGGTGGGCAGGACCACCTTCAGGATGGTGCGCCACTTGGGGATGCCGAGGGCGAGGGAGGCCTCGCGGAGCTCGTTCGGGACGAGCTTGAGCATCTCCTCGGTGGAGCGGACCACGACCGGCATCATCAGGATGGCGAGGGCCATCGCGCCGGCGAAACCGGAGGGGCCGAAGCCCAGCATCAGGTTCCAGGTGGCGAGGACGAAGAGGCCGGCGACGATCGACGGGATGCCCGTCATGACGTCGACGAAGAAGGTGACGGCCTGGGCCAGCTTTCCGCCGCCGTACTCGACGAGGTAGACGGCGGTGAGGAGGCCGATCGGGGCGGCGATCACGGTCGCGATGGCGACCTGCTCGATGGTGCCGAGCAGCGCGTGGTAGACACCGCCGCCGGCCTCGGCGTCGAGGACGCCGTTCATCGAGTGGCTCAGGAAGTACGGGTCGAGTACGTCCATGCCCTTGCTGATCGTGACCCAGGCGAGGGAGAGCAGCGGGACGACGGCCAGGACGAAGCAGACCCAGACGAGGCTGGTGGCGACGCGGTCCTTGGCCTGGCGGCTGCCCTCGACCTTGGTGGTCAGCACGTACGTGGCGAGGACGAAGAGCAGCGCGGCGATCATGCCCCACTGGACCCTGCTGTGCCAGCCGGCGGCGAGGCCGATGCCGATGCCCGCGGCGACGGAGCCGGCGGCGATGGCGATCGGGCTCCAGCGGGGGAGGCGGGCGCTGGAGAGCGAACTGGCGCGCTTGACCGTCGCGACCGGACGATCCTGTATGGCGTGGCTCATGCCGCTGCCCCCGAGTACTCCTTGCGGCGGCCGATGATCCAGCGGGCGGCGCCGTTGACCAGCAGGGTGATGGCGAAGAGGACGAGACCGGACGCGATCAGCGCGTCCCGGCCGAACTCGTTGGCCTCGTTGAACTTGGCGGCGATGTTCTGCGCGAACGTGCCGCCGCCCGGGTCGAGGATGTGGCCCGAGATGAGGAAGCTGGGGGAGAGGACCACGGCGACGGCCATGGTCTCGCCGAGTGCGCGGCCGAGGCCCAGCATGGAGGCGGAGATGATGCCGGAGCGGCCGAAGGGCAGCACCGACATGCGGATGACCTCCCAGCGCGTGGCGCCGAGGGCGAGCGCGGCCTCCTCGTGCATCTTCGGGGCCTGGAGGAAGACCTCGCGGGTGACGTTGGTGATGATCGGAAGGATCATGATCGCCAGCAGGATGCCCACGGTGAAGAGGTTGCGGGCCGGGCCGTCGTTGGCCTTGTCGAAGATGTACGTCCAGCTGAAGTACTCGTTCAGCCACTTGTTGAGGCCGTCGAGGTACGGGACGAGGAAGATCGCGCCCCAGAGGCCGTAGATGATGCTGGGCACGGCGGCGAGCAGGTCGACGACGTACGCGAGCGGCTTGGCCAGCTTGCGCGGGGCGTAGTGCGAGATGAAGAGCGCGATGCCGATCGCGACGGGCACGGCGATCGCCATGGCGATGACCGACGAGACGACCGTGCCGAAGGCGAGGACGGCGATGCCGAAGACCGGCGGGTCACCGGCCGGGTTCCACTCGAAGGTGGTGAAGAAGTTCGTGCTGTCCTTCGAGATCGCGAGGACGGCGCGGTAGCTGAGGAAGCCGGCGATCGCGGCCATGATCACGAGGAGGGTGATGCCGGAGCCTCGCGACAGACCGCTGAAGATGCGGTCCCCGGGGCGGGACGCGCTCTTGGCGCTCCGGCTCCTCTTTATGTCTGGTGTGGTGGTAGCCATCTGCTTCTCCGGTCTGCGGGGCCCCTACGGACGTACGGGCTCCTGGCGGCGGTGCACCGGATGCCGGGTCCGGCCCCCGAGCGGGGGGCCGGACCCGGCCGGGGGTCAGGACAGGGTGGGGACGATCGCGCGGACCTTCGCGGCGATCTCGGCCGGGAGCGGGGCGTAGCCGGCGTCGGCGAGGACCTTCTGGCCCTCCTCGCTCACGGTGTAGTTGAGGAACGCCTTCAGGGTCGGCAGGGTCTCCGCCTTGTTGCCCTTGTCGCAGGCGATCTCGTAGGTGACGAGGACGATCGGGTAGGCACCCTCGGCCTTCGTCGCGTAGTCGAGGGAGAGGGCGACGTCGCTGCCCGTGCCCTTGACCTTGGCGGCGGCGATGGCCTTGGACGCGTTCTCCGAGGAGGCGGCGACCGGGGCGGCGGCACCGGTGTTGATGCTGACGGTGGAGATCTTGTTCGCGGTGGCGTACGAGAGCTCGAAGTAGCCGATGGAGCCCTCGGCGTCCTTCACCGCGGTGGCGACACCGGAGGAGCCGTTGGCGGCCTGGCCGCCCTGGGCGGGCCACGACTTCGACTTCGGGTCGTGCTTCCAGTCGGCGGCGGCCGCGGTGGAGAGGTACTTGCCCAGGTTCTGGGTGGTGCCCGACTCGTCCGAGCGGTGGAAGGCCTGGATCGAGCTGTCGGGGAGCTTGGCGCCCGGGTTCAGCTTGGCGATCGCCGGGTCGTTCCACTTGGTGATCTTGTTGTCGAAGATCTTGGCGATGGTGGAGGCGTCGAGGACCAGGTTGTCCACGCCGTCCAGCTTGTAGCCGATGGCGATGGGGCCGCCGACCATGGGCAGGTTGACGCCCTTGCCGGTCTTGCAGATCTTCGCCGACTCGGCGACCTCTTCGTCCTTCAGGGCGGAGTCGGAGCCCGCGAAGGCGACCTGGCCCTGGTTGAACTTCGTGATACCGCCACCGGAGCCGATGGCCTGGTAGTTGATCTCGACACCGGAGCACGCGGCCTGGAAGTTCTTGACCCAGAGGTCCATCGCGTTCTTCTGCGCGCTGGAGCCGGCGGCGAGGAGCTGGCCCTTGGCGCCCTCGCAGGCGATGTTCGAGGCGGCGGCGGAGGTCTTGGTGCCGCCTTCCTTGGCCGGGGTCTCCGTGTTGTTGTCCGAGCCACACGCCGAGAGGACGAGCGCACCGGAGACGACGAGGGCACCGATCGCGGAGGCGCGAAGCCCGTTCTTGCGCGAAAGCTTCACTTTCGGGTGTTCCTTCCAGAAGCCGCCCTGTCGCGGACCGAGTGTCCCGAACGTTCTACGGCGGCGTGTGTCGGTGGGTGGTGCATCGCTGTGCTCTGTGCACCGTGTAAGGCCGAAATTAGGCAGAACAGGTGAAGCCGTCGACGGAACAGAGTGAACGGAAAGTGAACCGTGCCGGAAGGCCGGGTGCGGGGCCCCCGGGCGGGTGGCGACGGGATGCCGCTGGTCCACGCCGTGACACGGGGACGTGCGCCGGGCGGCGGTCAGCCCGTCGCCTTCGCCGTCAGGGTGTTCAGGAGGTCGCGGTCCCGCGACTGGGTGAGGCGCAGGCGGGCCGCCGCGGGCGGCAGCCAGACCACCCGGTCGACCTCGCGGCTCGGGGTGAACGCGCCGCCGAGGGCGCGGGCCGCCCAGTACTCGACCTCTTTCGGGCGGCCGTCCACCGTGTAGCGGACCGTCGGCAGCCGGAGGCCGAGCGCGCAGTCCTGGCCCGTCTCCTCCCTGACCTCGCGCAGCGCGCACGCCTCCGCCGACTCGTTCCGCTTCCGCTTCCCCTTCGGGTGCGACCAGTCGTCGTACTTGGGCCGGTGGACGAGCGCGATCTCGATGCCGTGGCCGGAAAGCGCCGGGCGCCACAGGACGCAGCCGGCCGCCCGGACGGGGTCCTGGCGCTCCCCGCTCATGGAACGGGCGCCGTCGTTCTCCGCCAGGCGCGTTGGAAGGCGAAGCGGGAGGCTTCGACCTCGTGGCGCTGGTCGGCGTGGAGGACGCCCAGGGCGTACGCGGTCGCGGGGGCGATCCGGGGGGTGCGGGCCGCCGCGGCGGCGGCCGAGGCGGCTTCGGCGGCGTCCCTGTGCCGGTCGAGGGCGCGGGCGGCCTCGAAGAGGACGGCGTCGGGTTCGCCCGCGGTGTGCAGGGCCTCGGTGGCGTAGCGGTGCAGCCGGAGCAGGAGCCGTGTCTGGTGCCAGGGGGCGTCCTGGGTCTCTCCGGTGGCGAGGGCCAGGGCGTCGGCGTTGTACGGGTGGGCGGCCCGGGTCAGGGGGAGGGCGGCGACGGCGTCCAGGAGGCGCCGCTCGGCGACCTCGGCGGGGCCGTCCAGGACCTCGGCGGCGGGGGCGCCGCCCGAGGGGCCGAGGGGGACCTCGGAGGCGAGGAGCGCGACGGCGTCGGCGACCGCGTGGAACCGGGCCGAGCCCAGTGCCTGGAGCGACGCCGAGTGGGCGCGCGTGCGGGCGAGGGTCAGCTGCCGTTCGAGGAGGGCGCCCGCGCGGGCGGCCCCGACGGTGAGGCCGGCCGCCTCGCTGCCGCGGGCGGCGGGGACGGGGCCGCTGCCGCTCGACAGCCGGGACAGCGCGTCCACCAGGCGGATCAGCCGAGAGGTGCAGGCGTGCTCCAGGGCGAGGGTGCCCGAGAGCCAGGCGAGCTCGGTCCGCAGCTGGTCCGCCCAGCCGGTGTCGAGCAGCGGCCTGAAGGTGTGGAGGGTGCCGCTGATGCGACGGGCGGCGCCGCGCAGGGTGCGGGCCGCCTCCTCCGATCCGGCCGTGGCCGAGCCGCTCTCGCCGTGGAGCCGGAGCCCGCGGAGGAAGTCCGCGGCCCGGGCGTGCAGGTAGGGGGCCAGGACCTCGCCCGCCGAGACGTCCTGCGACTGGTCAGGGTTGTGCACGCCGGCGCCTCCGCGCGTCGATGAGCATCTCCTGGACGTGCCGGAGCGGTCGGCCCTCGGGGTCGGTCGCGTGCCGCGTCCAGTTCCCGTCGGGGCCGAGGTGCCAGGAGGAGGTGGTGTCGGACATCCCGGTCTCCAGGAGCCGGGTGAGTGCTGCCCGGTGCGCCGGGTCGGAGACCCGTACGAGGGCCTCGATCCGGCGGTCCAGGTTGCGGTGCATCATGTCGGCGCTGCCGAACCACACCTCGGGTTCGCCGCCGTTGCCGAAGGCGAAGATCCGGGAGTGCTCCAGGAAGCGGCCGAGGACCGAGCGGACCCGGATGTTCTCCGAGAGGCCGGTGACCCCGGGGCGTACGGCGCAGATGCCGCGGACCCAGATGTCGACCGGGACGCCGGCCCGCGAGGCCTGGTAGCAGGCGTCGATGACGGCCTCGTCGACCATCGAGTTGACCTTGATCCGGACGTACGCGGGCCGGCCGGCGCGGTGGTGGGCGATCTCCTTGGTGATCCGGGAGACGAGTCCGTCGCGCAGCGACTTCGGGGCCGTGAGCAGCCGGCGGTACGTCTCGCGGCGGGAGTAGCCGGAGAGCCGGTTGAACAGGTCCGAGAGGTCCGCGCCGACCTGGGGGTCGGCGGTCAGCAGGCCCAGGTCCTCGTAGAGGCGGGCCGTCTTCGGGTGGTAGTTGCCGGTGCCGACGTGGGAGTAGCGGCGCAGCAGCTCGCCCTCCTGCCGTACGACGAGCGACAGCTTGCAGTGGGTCTTGAGGCCGACGAGGCCGTACACGACGTGGCAGCCGGCCTCCTCCAGTTTGCGGGCCCACTTGATGTTGGCCTGCTCGTCGAAGCGGGCCTTGATCTCGACGAGGACGAGGACCTGCTTGCCGGACTCGGCGGCGTCGATGAGGGCGTCGACTATCGGCGAGTCGCCGGAGGTCCGGTACAGCGTCTGCTTGATCGCGAGGACGTCGGGGTCGGCCGCCGCCTGCTCCAGGAAGGCCTGTACGGAGGTGGAGAAGGAGTCGTACGGGTGGTGGAGGAGGACGTCGCGTTCACGGAGGGCCGCGAAGATGTCCGGCGCGGACGCGGACTCGACCTCGGCGAGGTCGCGGTGGGTGCCGGCCACGAACTTGGGGTACTTGAGTTCCGGCCGGTCCTGCCCGGAGATGCCGAAGAGGCCGGTGAGGTCGAGCGGGCCGGGCAGCGGATAGACCTCGGCGTCGGAGACCTTCAGCTCGCGGACGAGGAGGTCGAGGACGTAGGGGTCGATGGACTCCTCGACCTCGAGGCGGACCGGCGGGCCGAAGCGGCGCCGCATGAGCTCCTTCTCCAGGGCCTGGAGCAGGTTCTCGGCGTCGTCCTCCTCGACCTCCAGGTCCTCGTTCCTGGTGACCCGGAACATGTGGTGCGCGAGCACCTCCATGCCGGGGAAGAGCTCCTCCAGGTGTGCCGCGATGACGTCCTCGAGGGGCACGTAGCGCTGGGGGGAGGCCTCCAGGAAGCGGGAGAGCAGCGGCGGCACCTTCACGCGGGCGAAGTGCCGGTGGCCGCTGACCGGGTTGCGTACGACGACGGCGAGGTTGAGCGAGAGCCCCGAGATGTACGGGAAGGGGTGGGCGGGGTCCACGGCCAGCGGGGTGAGGACCGGGAAGATCTGCTGCCGGAACAGGGTGAAGAGGCGCGCCTGCTCCTTCTCCGTGAGCTCGGGCCAGCGGATCAGGTGGATGCCCTCGTCGGCCAGGGCCGGGGCGACGTCCTGCTGGAAGCAGGCGGCGTGCCGGGCCATGAGCTCGCGCGAGCGCGTCCAGATCTGGTCCAGGACCTCGCGGGGCTGGAGGCCGGAGGCCGAGCGGGTGGCGACGCCGGTGGCGATGCGGCGCTTGAGGCCGGCGACCCGGACCATGAAGAACTCGTCGAGGTTCGACGCGAAGATCGCGAGGAAGTTCGCCCGTTCGAGGAGCGGGGTGGTGGGGTCCTCGGCCAGTTCGAGGACGCGCTCGTTGAAGGCGAGCCAGCTGCGTTCCCGGTCGAGGAAGCGCCCCTGCGGCAGCTCGTCGCCGAGCGCGCCGTCGTCCTCGTAGGTGTCCGGGTCGGAGTCGAGGTCCGCCTCGATGTCGGTCACGACGGCGCCGTTGACCACCGTCGCGCGGCGCGCGGCTATGGAGTCGGCGGGTGACGGAGCGGACGACGGGACGGACGGCGTGGCGGAGGACTGGACCGGGACCTCGGCGGGCTGCTGGCTCATGGCCCCATTCTTCCGCGCGAAGGGGTGGTCGGGCGCGTCGGAGCGGGCCGTGGGGGAGGGAAGTCTCCCCTTGGGGAGGGCCGCCCTGCCGGGCGGGGTCACGGAGCGCTTCATTGCGTGAGCGTCGCAAGCGCGTCTGAATGGCCGGTAACGACGACATGTCGTACGGGAATCGGGGGCGGGGCCGTGTGCGGGCCCGCCCCTGATCGTTTGAATGTTTTACGGGTGTCGGTGCGGCCTTACGGGTGCCGGGTGCGCAGGACGCGGAAGGCGGCGTAGAGCGCGAGGGCGGCGAGGGCGAGGAGGATGCCGCTCTCGATGAGTTGTGTGGGCCAGAAGTGTGACCCGGGGTGGTAGTCGAGGTACTGGGCGGTGACCTGCTCGTCGGGGCGGCAGGCGGCGCCCGGAGGGGAGTCGGGGGTGCAGAACCAGCCGGACAGCCGCTCGCCGGTGGCGCCGAGCAGTCCTTGGTCCACGAACATCCCGTCGCCGGGCGTGTTGAGCAGGGAGGTGTTCTCCTTCGCGGGGCCGGTGATCGTCTCCACCGACAGGAAGTCCCAGCGGAAGGCGCCGAGGGCGAGCATGGCCAGCCCGACGATCCCGCCGGTCACGGCCATGGCGACCACCGTGCGGTGGATCAGCTGGCCGACGAGGGCGCCGACGGCGACGGCGAACAGGACGTACCCGACGAGCACGACGCCGGTCGCCTCGTACGGGCCGAGGTCCGCCCAGTGGAAGCCCCAGGAGTCCGAGACCCGCGTCCAGCCGAGCCGGTAGACCGCGAGCAGGGCGAGCGTGGCGCCGACGGCGACGACGGTGGCCGTGGCGAGCTTGGAGCGCAGCCAGGCCGTCGGGCTGATCGACTGGGTGAGCGAGAGCTTGTACGTGCCCGACTCCAGCTCGCGGGCGATCAGCGGGCCGGCGACGAACGCGCCGACGAGCAGCGGCAGCGCGATCATGCCGTGGGAGAGCTGCTCCATGGCGCCCCGCAGCATGTCGTAGCCGAGGCGGTGCTCGTACGGGAACGAGCCCGAGGCGCGGTCCTGGGCTTCCCAGATCCGCAGGGCGCCGATCACCGCGAGGGACGCGGCCACCGCGGCCCCCACCAGCCAGAGGGTGCGCCGGTACTGGCGGGCCGTCACCCAGTAGGGGCCCTTCAGGGCGAGGGTGCTCATGCCGGGGCTCCTTCGGTGGTGCGGAGGTGGGCGAGGAGGAGGTCCTCCAGGGAGGGGTCCCGGGTCTCCCAGGGGCCTTCGAGGGGGCCCTCGGGGCGGATCAGGGCGGTGAGTTGACGGCCCGTCGTGCGGGACTCGACGACCGTGTGCGGGGCCAGGTCGGCGACCGGGCCGGTGAGCAGGGTGTGGGCGGAGAGGAGTTCGTCGACGGGTCCGTCGAGGCGGATCCGGCCGCCGTGCAGCAGCAGGAGGTGGTCGCAGGCGCCCTCCAGCTCGGTGAGGATGTGGGACGACATGAGGACGGTGGTGCCGCGTTCGGCGGCGTCGGCCATGAGCAGGCCCATGAGCTGGTGTCGCGCGAGCGGGTCAAGGTCGGCCATCGGCTCGTCGAGGAGCAGGAGTTCGGGGCGCTTGCCGAGGGCGAGGGCGAGGGCGACGCGGGTGCGCTGGCCGCCGGAGAGGGTCCGTACGACGGCCTTGGGGTCGAGCGTGTCGGCGAGGGCGCGCCGGGCGGCGGCGTCGTCCCAGCGGTCCGGGTTGAGCTCGCGGCCCATGCGCAGGGTGTCGGCGACGGTGAGCCGGGGGTGGAGCGGCTTGTCCTGGGCGACGTAGGCGAGGTGTTCGCGGGCCGGGGCCTTGATGCTGCCCTCGGTGGGGCGCAGGAGCCCGGCGGCGAGGGCCAGGAGGGTCGACTTGCCGGCGCCGTTGGGGCCGACGAGGGCGCAGACCCGGCCGGTGGGGAGGGCGAAGGCGCACTCCCGCAGGGCCCAGCCGCGGGTTCCGCCCCCGTATCTCTTGCCCAGGAGATCGGCCTCCAGCGCGATGGCGTCTCGTGTCATGCGTCGTCCCCCTCGAAGTGTTCCTTCAGTACGGATGTGAAGAGCGCGGCCACGTCCTCGCGGTCCAGGCCCGCGGTGCGTGCGCGGCGGGCCCAGTCGGCGAGTTCGCCGCGCAGGGGTGAGTCGGCCGGGCCGGTGCCGAGCGTGGCGCGGACGAAGGTGCCGAGGCCGCGGCGGGCCTCGACGAGGCCTTCGCGTTCGAGCTCGCGGTAGGCCTTGAGGACCGTGTTGGGATTGATGGCCGTCGCTTCGACGACCTCGCGTGCGGTGGGCAGTCGGTCGCCGGGCTCCAGGAGGCCCATCCGGAGGGCCTGTTTCGTCTGCTGGACGATCTGGAGGTAGGTGGCGACGCCACTGCGCCGGTCGATGCGGTACTCGACCACGATCGCTTCCACCACCCTTTCACTAATCAAGTAGTGAAAGGGTGGTGGAAAGAAGGGGGCGGTGTCAACCGCCCCCTGAGTCACAGGTGTGACAACTCGGCTTCTGTGAACCGCTGTACGGCTCCGCGCCCGCGAACTACCGCTCCGCGGCTACGACTCCGTGCGGTACATCAGGTCCACCTCGTGCGTGACGAAGCCCAGCCGCTCGTACACCGTCACCGCCGCCGTGTTGTCCGCGTCCACGTACAGCATCGCCGTCGGCAGGGCCTGTGCCGCCAGGTGCCGCAGCCCGGTCGCGGTGAGCGCCTTGCCGAGGCCGCCGCCCTGCGCGTCGGGCAGGATGCCGACCACGTACACCTCGCCGAGCTGCTCCTCGGCGTGGGTCTTCGTCCAGTGGAAGCCGACGACCCGGCCGTCCTTCTCGGCGAGGAAGAAGCCCTTCGGGTCGAACCACGGCTCGGCCATCCGGTCGTCCAGGTCCCGCTGGGTGAGCGAGCCCTGCTCCGGGTGGTGGGCGAAGGCCGCGGAGTTGACGGCCAGCCAGGCCGCGTCGTCCTGGCCGGGGACGAAGGTGCGGACGGTGACGCCCTCGGGGAACACCGGCTCCGGGATGTCGAGCGGGGTCAGGGAGCGGCGGAGCTGGCGCAGTTCGCGGAACAGGGTCAGGCCGAGGACCTGGGCGAGGTGGCGGGCGGCGGACTTTCCGCCGTGCGCCCAGACGCGCAGCCGCTTGCCCGAGGCGGCCAGCAGGGCGCTGCCGAGCGCCCGGCCGTGGCCGCGGCCGCGGTGGCCGGGGTGGACCACGAGCTCGGCGGCCGGGGCCTCGATGGGGTCGGTCTCCTCCAGCTGGGCGTAGCCGTAGAGGTGCGGCCCGACGGTGAGGAGGAAGTGCCGCACGCCCTCGCGGCCGCCGTGCCGGAGGTAGAGCCGGCCCTGTTCGGAGACGGCGTGTACGCCGTCGGCCTGGTCCGCGGCCTTCAGCAGGTCCAGAACGTCCTGGATCTGCTCGGGCGTGAGCTCGTCGTAGGTGTGGATCTGCCGTCCGGGTTCGAGGGCCGGCGCCGCGTCGGAAGTCATGGACCCGAGCCTACGGTGACGTGCGGCCGCCCCGGGGAAAGGCGACGGCAACTGTCTCGTAACCCGCTACCCCCTGTTGCGCTACGCGCGTTGACTCTAGGCTTCGCTGGCACGTCAGCAGTCGAGAGGCGCACCGGAACGGGCGCGGGGACAAGGGGAGCGATGGCAGCGACACCGAAGAAGAAGAGGACAGCCGCGCGGATACTCGCCGTCGGCGCGGGGCTCGCCACCGTCGGCGCACTCGTCGCCGCACTGCCCGCGGGCGCCTCGGGGACCAAGGGCGGGGGCAACCACGGGCGGTACGTCGACGTCCAGCTGCTCTCCTTCAACGACCTGCACGGCAACCTGGAGCCGCCGACCGGCTCGGCGGGCCGGCTCACCCGCCTCAAGGAAGACGGCACGACCGAGACCCTCAACGACGTGGGCGGCGTCGAGTACCTGGCCACGCACCTGCGCCAGGCCCGCGAGGGCAACCGGTACTCCGTCACCGCCGCCGCGGGCGACATGATCGGCGCCTCGCCGCTGCTCTCCGGGCTCTTCCACGACGAGCCGACGATCGAGGCGCTGAACAAGCTGAAGCTCGACGTCACCTCGGTCGGCAACCACGAGTTCGACGAGGGCGCGCGCGAGCTGGCCCGCATCCAGAACGGCGGCTGTCACCCGACCGCCGGCTGCTTCGAGAAGGGCAAGCGGTTCCGGGGCGCGGACTTCCCGTACCTCGCCGCCAACGTGACGAACGAGAAGAGCGGCAAGCCGCTGCTCGACCCGTACTTCGTCTGGGAGCGCAACGGAGTCAAGATCGGCTTCATCGGCGTGACCCTGGAGGGCACGGCGAACATCGTCTCCGCCGAGGGCATCAAGGGCCTGAAGTTCGGCGACGAGGTCGAGACGATCAACAAGTACGCCAAGGTGCTGGAGCGCAAGGGCGTGAAGTCGATCGTCGCCCTGCTCCACGAGGGCGGCCTGCCGGCCTCGGGCGCGTACAACTACGACTGCGACAGCCCCGGTCCCGGCAACGGCATCTCCGGCCCGATCGTGGACATCGCGAAGAACGTCAGCCCGCAGGTCGACGCCCTGGTCACCGGCCACACCCACCAGGCTTACGCGTGCACGATCCCGGACCCGTCGGGCAAGCCGCGCACGGTCACCTCCGCGGCCTCCTTCGGCCGGCTCTACACCGACACGACGCTCACCTACGACCGTCGTACGAAGGACATCGTCCGGACGGCCGTCGCCTCCGCGAACCACGTCGTCAGCCGTGACGTGCCGAAGGCCGAGGACATGTCCCGGCTGATCACCCGCTGGAACGCGCTGGCGGCGCCGATCGCGAGCCGTCCCGTCGGATACATCTCCGCCGACATCGACAACCCCCTCGACGCGACGGCGTACGAGAAGCCGCTGGGCAACCTGATCGCCGACGCGCAGCTCGAGGGCATGACCCCGGCCGACAAGGGCGGCGCGCAGCTGGCCCTGATGAACCCGGGCGGTGTCCGCGCGCCGCTGGTCCACAAGGCGTCCGGCGCCGAGGGCGACGGGGTGGTGACCTACGGCGAGGCCTACACGGTCCAGCCGTTCACCAACATGATGACGGCGGTCGACCTGACCGGCGCCCAGCTCATCACCACGCTCCAGCAGCAGGTCAGCGGTGCCAACCAGGCCGCCCCGAAGATCCTCCAGATCTCGAAGGGCCTCACCTACACCCTGGACATGACGAAGGCCGGCGCCGACCGGATCGTGGTGTCCTCGGTGAAGCTGAACGGCGAGGCGATCGACCCGTCGAAGACCTACCGGGTCGCGATGAACGAGTTCCTGGCCGGTGGCGGTGACGGCTTCGCCGTCCTGAAGGAGCACAAGAACAAGCTGGTCGGCGCGTCCGACCTGGACATGTTCACCGCCTACCTGGCGGCGCACTCCACCCCGGCCGCCCCGCTGGCCCCGCCGGCGACGGGCCGGATCACGGTCGTGAAGTAACTCCGCGACTCCGTACGTCCGAGGGGGCGGTGGACCGTTTCGACGGTCCGCCGCCCCTTCGTCGTGTGCGGGCCGCGGCCCCTGCTTTCCCGGCCGCGGCACCCTGGCGCGTGGTGACGCGTACACGTCATACTCCGCGCATGGACCGTAGAAGCTTTCTCGCGGGAGCCGCGGCGGCGGGTGCCGTCCTCCTGGTCGGCGCCCCCACCGCACGGGCGGCCACGACCCAGGACTGGATGTCCGGCCACGGCGACCCCACCCCGCTCCAGAAGCTCACCATCCCCGGCACCCACGACTCCGGCGCCCGCTTCGGCGGCCCCTGGTCCGAGTGCCAGAACACCACGATCGCGCAGCAGCTCGCCGCCGGCATCAGATTCCTCGATGTGCGCTGCCGGGTCACCGGCGGCTCCTTCGCCATCCACCACGGCGCCTCCTACCAGAACATGATGTTCGGCGACGTCCTCGTCGCCTGCCGCGACTTCCTGGCCGCCCACCCCTCCGAGACCGTCCTGATGCGGGTCAAGCAGGAGTACTCCTCGGACTCCGACGCCACCTTCGGCGCCGTCTTCACCGACTACCTCGACAACCGGGGCTGGCGCCCGCTGTTCCGCATCGGCGACACCCTCCCGACCCTGGGCGAGGCCCGCGGCAAGGTCGTCCTCATCGCCGACAACGGCGGCCTGCCCGGCCTCAAGTGGTGGGACGGCGGCGCCATCGCGCTCCAGGACGACTGGAACGCCCTGCCCAACGCCAAGTACCCCAAGATCGAGGCCCACTACCGCAAGGCCGTCGAGCAGCCCGGCAAGCTGTACATCAACTTCGTCAGCACGTCCGCGTCCCTGCCGCCCCGGTGGAACTCCGACAACCTCAACCCCCGCGTCCACGGCTTCCTGGACGGCACGGCCGCCACCTGGAAGGGCCTCGGCATCACCGTCCTGGACTACCCGAACACCCGCTCAGGCCTCGTCGAGTCCCTCATCCGCCACAACTGACGGCGGCGGGGTCGGCGCCCCCGGCAGCCGGAGCGTCGCCACGGTGCCGCCGCCCTCCGCCGGGGTCAGGGCGATCGTGCCGCCCGCGTGGTGCACCGTGCGGGCCACGATCGACAGGCCCAGGCCCGAACCCGGGAGGCTGCGGGCCGACGGGGAGCGCCAGAAGCGGTCGAAGACGTGCGGGAGCTCGTCCGGCGGGATGCCCGGACCCTGGTCGCGGACCGTCAGCTCGCCGCGCATCAGGGTCACCTCGACCGTGCCCCGGCGCGGCGAGAACTTCACCGCGTTGTCCAGGACGTTCACCAGCGCCCGCTCCAGAGCGGCCGGCTCCGCCCGCACGTACCAGGGCGCCAGATCCGTGACGAAGCTCAGCTCGGGGCCGCGCAGCCGCGCCCGGTCCAGGGCCGCCCGCAGGATCGTGTGGAGCGGGACCACTTCGAGGGGCCCCTGCTGCGTCGCGTCCGGCCGGGCCAGCTCCTGGAGGTCCCCGATGAGCGCCGCCAGCTCGGTCATCTGCGCCTTCACCGAGGCCATCAGGGCCCGCCGGTCGTCCGGCGGGATCGCCCGGCCGGTCTCCTCGCTGCGCGCGAGCAGCTCGATGTTCGTCCGCAGCGAGGTCAGCGGCGTCCGCAGTTCGTGCCCGGCGTCCGCGATCAGCTGCGCCTGCCGGTCGCGGGACGTCGCGAGCGCCGCCGTCATCGCGTTGAACGAACGCGAGAGCCGGGCGATCTCGTCCTCGCCCTCGACCGGGATCCGCACGGTCAGGTCCTCGGTCGCGGCCACGTGCTCCACCGCCCCGGTCAGCCGGTTCACCGGTTCGAGGCCGGTCCGCGCCACCCACAGGCCGGCCGCGCCGGCGCCGACGACGCCGATCCCGGAGACCAGGAGGAGCACCCAGCGCAGGGTGGACATCGAGTTGTCGATCTCGTCGAGGGGGCGGGCGACGGAGACGGCGAGCCCGACCGGGCCGTCCTGCGGGTAGGTGAAGACCCGCATCTCCCGGCCGGCGTCGTCCTTCACCGTGTGCAGGGCGTACTCCAGCTGCCCCCTGGCCACCGCGAGATCCCCGGCTCCGGCCGGGATCGCGGCCTTGCCGGAGGTGCACACGGTGCCGTTGGCGATGACCACCTGCACCGTGTACGAGCCGGCCACCGGCGGCGGCGTGGTGCCCTGCCGGCACAGGGTGAGCAGGCTCTGCACCCCGCTCGGGTCGAGCCGGGTGCTGCGCAGCGAGGCGTCCATCTCGTGCTCCAGCTGCGTCCGCGTCACGAACCAGCACGCGAGCGACACCGCGGCCACCGCCACGGCCACGGCGAACGCGGTGAGGAGGGCGAGGCGCGAGCGCAGCGGCCGCGACCGGAACCAGGCGAGGGGACTTCTCACTCCCCGCCCCCGCCGCGCAGCGCGTATCCCACGCCCCGCACCGTGTGCACGAGGCGCGGCTCGCCTCCCGCCTCCGTCTTGCGCCGCAGGTACATCACGTACACGTCCAGTGAGTTGGAACTCGGTTCGAAGTCGAAGCCCCAGACGGCCTTGAGGATCTGCTCCCGGGTCAGCACCTGCCGCGGGTGCGCCAGGAACATCTCCAGGAGCGTGAACTCCGTCCGCGTCAGCTCCACCGTCCGCCCGCCCCGGGTCACCTCGCGGGTGGCGAGGTCCATCCGCAGGTCCTCGAAGGACAGCACGTCGGCCTCGGCCGGGCCGGAGGCCGTCGCGGAGGCGTACGAACTGCGCCGCAGCAGCGCCCTGATCCGGGCGAACAGCTCGTCCAGCTCGAACGGCTTCACGAGGTAGTCGTCGGCGCCCGCGTCGAGCCCCGTGACCCGGTCGCCGACCGTGTCGCGCGCGGTGAGCATCAGGATCGGCACGGTCGAGCCGGACGCCCTGATCCGGCGGGCCGCCGTCAGCCCGTCCATGCGGGGCATCTGGACGTCGAGGACGACGAGATCGGGGGCGTACGACTCCATCCGGGCGAGCGCGTCGAGTCCGTCCACGGCGTCCTGCGTCCCGTACCCCTCGAAGGCGAGGCTGCGGCGCAGGGCCTCCCGTACGGCTGGCTCGTCGTCGACGATGAGGATGCGTTCGGGCTCGTGTCGCTGGGCGGTCATGGGCTCAGCGTCGCATGCCGCCAGGTCGCCGGTCAGCTGTCGCCGCCCGCGCGCAGGCTGTCCAGGTCGGCCTTCACGGTGTCGACCGGGATGGCGAATCCGAGGCCGACGCTGCCGGCCGTCGAACCGCTCGAAGAACTGGGCGAATACATGGCCGAATTGATTCCGATGATCTCGCCGTTCATATTGATCAACGCGCCGCCGGAATTCCCCGGATTGAGCGAGGCGTCGGTCTGCAGCGCCTTGTACGTGGTCTTCGACGAACCGGTGTCGCCGTTGAACTGCTGTCCGCCGAACTCGAACGGCCAGCCCTGCCGCGGGTCGTACTGCTGCTGCCCCTGCTGCTGGTCCTGGCCGTCGTCGTCCTTGGCCACGGTCACGTCCCGGTCGAGCGCGGAGACGATGCCGCTGGTGACGGTCCCGGTCAGGCCCTCGGGGGAGCCGATCGCGACGACCTGGTCGCCGACCCGCACCTTGGACGAGTCGCCGAGGGTGGCGGTCTTGAGGCCGGAGGCGCCCTGGAGCTTGATGAGGGCGAGGTCCTTGTCGGGGTCGGTGCCGACGACCTCGGCCCGGTAGGACTTGCCGGTGCTGAGCTGCACGGTGATCTCGGACGCGCCGGAGATCACGTGGTTGTTGGTGATGATCTCGCCGTCGGAGGTGATGATCACGCCCGAGCCGGTGGACTTGCCGGAGTCGGAGCTTGCGGAGATCTCGACGATGGAGGGGGAGACGGCCGCGGCGACGCCGGCGACCGTGCCCGTGCTGCCGGTGGAGACGTTGGTGCCGTTCACGTTCGAGGCGGCGGCGACGGGGGTGTCCGAGGTGGCCTGCTGGACCAGCGTCGCCGTGCCGCCGCCGATCGCGGCGGCCGCGATGGCCACGGCGGCCATGAGGCCGACCCCGCGCTTGGCGCGGCGCCGGGAGCCGGGGCCTCCGGCGGGTGCGGCGGCCGGGGCGCCCAGGGGGGCGACGGGCGGGGCGGGCGGACCCGACGGCGGTACGTGCCCGCCGGACGGCACGTGCCCGCCGGACGGCCAGACGGTGGTGCCGGGGCCGGTGACGATCGGCTGGGCGGCGGTCTGCTCGGCGCCCGCCGGCGGCTGGGCCGGGGCGTAGGGAGGCCTCGGCGGGTGCGGCGGGTAGTAGGGCTGCTGCGGCTGCTGCTCCTGGAAGTCCGTCATGCAATGACTCTCGGATCTGTTCATGAGAGCCGTCTGAGGACCGGCTGAGAAGCCCGACAGAAGCCTGTATGCCCGATATAAAGAGCCCTCCTGGAGGGGAGGGCTCTCGTTCGGTCGAAGCGCCGGCCGAAGCGCCGAAGCGCCGGCCGACGCGCTCAGCCGCCGTCGCAGCCGCAGGAGCGGCGGACCACCAGGGCCGAGGGGAAGAGCTTCACCCGCTCGCGGCGCGAGCCCGCCACGCGGAGCGAGTCGTCCAGGACCAGGTCCACCGCCGCACGGGCCATCGCCGGCCGGTCCGAGGAGATCGTGGTGAGCGGCGGGTCGGTGAGCGCCGCCTCCTTCACGTCGTCGAAGCCCGCGACCGCCAGCTCCGTCGGCACCTCGATGCGCAGCTCGCGCGCCGCCCGCAGGACGCCGAAGGCCTGGTCGTCGGTCGAGCAGAAGATGGCCGGCGGTCTGTCCGGGCCCGCGAGCAGCTTGAGGGCCACCTGGTAGGCGTCGTAGCGGTTGTACGGGGCCTGGAAGAGCCGGCCCTCGATCGAGCGGCCCGCCTCCTGCATGGCCCGCCGCCAGCCTTCCTCGTGGTCGGCGACCGGGTCGCCGACGGCCGGGGTGTTCGGGATGCCGCCCATGCAGGCCACGTAGGGGTGGCCGTGCTCCAGGAGGTGCCGGGTGGCGAGCTGGGCGCCGCCGATGTCGTCGGTGACGACGGCCACGTCGTCCAGGGCCTCGGGCCGCTCGTGCAGCAGCACCACGCGCGCGTCCCAGGCCTCGATCTCGCTCGCGGCCCGCTCGCTCATGCCCTGGCTGACCAGGATCAGACCGGAGACCCGCATGCCGAGGAAGGCCCGCAGGTAGTGGACCTCGCGCTCGTCGCGGTAGTCCGAGTTGCCGACCAGGACCATCTTCCCGCGCTCGGCGGCGGCCTGCTCGACCGCGTGCGCCATCTCCGCGAAGAACGGCTGCCGCGCGTCCGGCACGATCATGCCTATGAGGTCCGTGCGCCGGGACGCCATCGCCTGGGCCACCCGGTCGGGGCGGTAGCCCAGCTCCTTGATGGCGGCGAGGACACGCTCGCGCGTGGCCGGGGCGACCGGCCGGGGTCCGTTGTTGATGACGTAGCTCACGACCGCGGTCGAAGTACCTGCCAGTCGAGCTACGTCATCCCGCGTCACCTTGGCCACGCGCGGCAGTCTACGCGGGGTGACCTACCTACCGGCAGGTCGCACTGTGGCATCTGCCACGTTCCTGTCCGCCAGGGGGGTGACATCCTCCGTGGCTTCCTTGACGCGGGCGGTCGCCCGGGCCTCTTCCTGCACACGGGCCTCCTCGGCCTTGGCGCGTGCCTCCTCCGCCGCCCGCTCGACCTTCTCGGGGGTGACGAAGCGGTAGCCCACGTTGCGTACGGTGCCGATGAGCGACTCGTGCTCGGGGCCGAGCTTGGCCCGCAGCCGCCGTACGTGGACGTCGACCGTCCGGGTGCCGCCGAAGTAGTCGTACCCCCACACCTCCTGCAGGAGCTGCGCGCGGGTGAAGACCCGGCCCGGGTGCTGGGCCAGGTACTTGAGGAGCTCGAACTCCTTGAAGGTCAGGTCCAGGACCCGGCCCTTGAGCTTGGCGCTGTACGTGGCCTCGTCGACCGACAGGTCGCCGTTGCGGATCTCCATGGGGGAGTCGTCCGCGACGATCTGCTGGCGGCCCATGGCGAGCCGCAGCCGCGCCTCGACCTCGGCGGGTCCCGCCGTGTCGAGGAGGACGTCGTCGATGCCCCAGTCGGCGGTGACGGCCGCGAGACCGCCCTCGGTGACGACCAGGATCAGCGGACAGCCGGGCCCGGTGGACCGGAGCAGCTGGCAGAGCGAACGGACCTGCGGCAGGTCGCGCCGCCCGTCGACGAGGATCACGTCCGCGCCGGGGGTGTCCACGAGGGCGGGGCCCTCCGCCGGGGCGACCCGGACGTTGTGCAGGAGCAGACCGAGGGCGGGCAGCACCTCGGTGGAAGGCTGGAGAGCGTTGGTCAGGAGCAGCAAGGCGCTCATCGCGCACCACCTGCCGTCCCTGCCGTCGGTCGGTCGTGCTTCGGTCGCTCGCTCATAACGTCGGTTCCTCCTCGGTCCCTGCGAGGACGTGCACTGCTTCGTACAGATCACTGCCGGCTCTCGCGCCCTGAGAGCTTTTGTTCATCCGTCCGTAACAACGGTCGGAAAACGCAAAAGGACCCGGGGGCTGCGTTGCCCGGATCCTCTGCCAAGGAGAATAGCCCACATGAGTTCAGAGGGAGAGGGTCGATTTCATATGGTGGATGTCTCCCTGATCACTCCCGGCTCCCGGCGTGCAATGTTGCGTACGGATGACGATGTCCGGATCGAGGCGGTTTACGAACCCTCTCCGGCCAGTGTCACCGATACGGCGGTCGTCGTCGCCCACGGGTTCACCGGGTCGGCCGACCGGCCGGCCGTCCGCCGCGCCGCACGGGTGTTCGCCGAGCGGGGTGCGGCGGCCGTGATCACCTTCTCCTTCCGGGGCCACGGAGCCTCCGGCGGCCTCTCCACCCTCGGCGACCGGGAGGTCCTCGACCTGACCGCCGCCGTCCGCTGGGCACGTGAGCTCGGCCACGCGCGCGTGGCGACGGTCGGCTTCTCCATGGGCGGCTCCGTGGTCCTGCGCCACGCGGCCCTCGCCCGGGGGACCGAAGGACGCGCCGACGCGGTCGCCGCCGTCTCCGCGCCCGCCCGCTGGTACTACCGGGGGACGGCGCCGATGCGCCGCCTCCACTGGATGGTCACCCGGCCGACGGGCCGCCTCGTCGGGCGGTACGGGCTCCGCACCCGCATCGACAGCCGCACCTGGGACCCCGTCCCCCTCTCCCCGGTGGAGGCGGTGCCGCTGATCGCGCCGACCCCGCTGCTGATCGTGCACGGCGACCGGGACGCCTACTTCCCGCTCGACCACCCTCGGATGCTGGCCGGGGCCGGCGAGGCCGAGCTGTGGCTGGAGCGGGGGATGGGCCACGCCGAGAACGCGGCGGACGAGGAGCTGCTCGCCCGCGTGGGGAACTGGCTGACGCGCGCATAGCCCATCATGGGGGGCGGCGCGCACACGAACGAAGGGAGCGCCGCTATGGCAGCGGGAACCATCCGCTACTGGGCCGCGGCCAAGGCCGCCGCCGGTGTCGCGGAGGAGCCGTACACCGCCGAGCACCTCGCCGAGGCCCTCGACGCGGCCCGCGCGAAGCACCCGGGCGAGCTCGTCCAGGTCCTCAAGCGGTGCTCGTTCCTGGTCGACGGCGACCCCGTCGGGACCCGGAGCCATGAGACGGTACGGCTTGCCGAGGGCGGCACGGTCGAGGTGCTCCCCCCGTTCGCAGGAGGGTGAACCCCAGAGCATGAGCAACGACCAGTACTACGGCGGTCAGCAGTACGACCCGTACGCGAACGGGACCGGGAACGGCCACCAGGGCCACCAGGAGCAGCAGGGCCCCGACGTCGCACAGACGTGGGAGGGCCAGACCTGGGACACCCAGTACCAGCCGGCCGTCACGTACGACCAGGTCCAGGCCGACCGGGCGCAGGCCGCGCAGGCCCAGCAGGGCTACCCGCAGCAGACTCACCAGCCACACCAGCCACACCAGCCGCACCAGCCCCAGCAGCCGTCGTACGAGGCGTACGCGCCGGGCCAGGGCGCGTACGAGTCGTACGGGACCCCCGCCGCGTACTACCCGGAGCCGCAGCACCAGCAGCCGCCGCAGGCGCAGGACCAGCACCGGCACCAGTCGGCGGGGGCCGCCCCCGTCGCCCCCGTCGCCCCCGCCCCCGTCGCGGAGTCCGCTCCGGCGGCCCCCGCGCCCTCCGCCGAGGCGGGTCCCGGCTGGTCCTCGCCGACCACCTCCGGGAACACCCGGATCACCGACGCCCAGCGCGCCCGCGCCGAGGGCCGCTCGCCGATCATCGCGCCGGGGATGCAGCCCGCCGCGCTGACCGCCGTCCTCGGACTGCTGCTCGCCGGCGGCGCCGCCCTCGGCACGTACGGGCTCCTCGTGCCGCTCGTGCTGCTCCAGGGCCTCACCGCCGCCGGCTGGTTCCGGCTCAACGGCATGTGGCCCGCCCGCCAGGGCATCGCCCTCGCCTTCGCCGGCGGCCTCGCCGCCGACGCGGCCCTGCTCGTCACCGGCCGGGAGAACGCGGCCGCCGCGATCTTCGGAACCCTCGGCGTCTGGGTGCTGCTCTGCCTGGTCCTCCAGCTGCGCAGCCACGCCGACCCGGACGAGCGCATGTACGGCCTGATGGCCACCATCGCCTCGGCGGCGCTGACCGTCGTCGCCACCGGACACCTGGGCGCCGACCCGGACGCGGTCGTCGTCGGCGGGGTCGCGGTCGCCGCGGCCGTCCTCGCCCGGGCGCTCCCGCTGCCCGGACCCGTCTCGCTGATCGCCGCACTCCTTGCCTCGGCGGGCGCGGGCATCGCGGCCGGCGGACTCACCGGCCTGGGCTCCTCCGGCGCGCTGCTCGGCCTCGGGGCCGGGGTCTGCGCGCTGGTCGGCCTGCGGGTGGCGAGCTACGACTACCCGTCCCGCTTCGTGCACATGACGGCCGGTGTGGCGCTGCCGCTGACGGCTGCCGCGCCCGCCGTCTACCTGCTGGGCAGGGCGCTGGTCTGACCGCTTCCGGGCACCGGACGGGAACCAACCGGCCCTCCGACACGTCGATCTCCGTGTCGGGGGGCCGGACTTTATCCATTTCCATCGGGGGGACGCACAGCCCATGCGAGCACTGCGGATTCTGTTGATCGTGGCCGTCGTGCTGGGCGGGGTCCTGGTGGGGATCGACCGGCTCGCCGTGGCGTACGCCGAGGACGAGGCGGCGGGCCGGGTGAAGCTCTCCTCGGCGAAGAGCGACGCCGTCGAGGTCGACATCAAGGGCTTCCCGTTCCTGACCCAGGTCGCGGCCAAGCGGCTCGACGAGGTCGACGTCCGGCTGACCGGCGTCACCGCGACGGCGGGAGACAAGAACATCCGGGTCGGCGAGCTGGACGTGGCGCTGCGGGACGTGACCGTGACCGGTGACTGGTCGGGCGCGAAGGCGGGTTCCGCGAGCGGGACGGCCCTCGTGTCGTACGCGGACCTCACGGCCGCCTCGGACCGCGAGGCCGTCGTGGCCTACGGCGGCAACGGCAAGGTGAAGGTGACCGGCGGCGTGAAGGTGATGGGCCGCACCCTGACCCGTACGGTCCTGTCCACGGTGACCGTGGTGAACGGCGACACGATCCGCGTCCGCGCCGACGAGGTGCCCGGCGAGGGCATCCCCGGCATCGAGGACCTGGTCCGCGAGCGCACCGACTTCGACCGGTCGATCGGCGCGATCGCCGGGATGAAGGTGGAGAAGGTCGAGCCGAGGCCGGACGGCCTCGCCATCTCGGTGACCGGCAGGGACGTGGTCCTGGCGGGCTGACGGCCAGGAGCGCGGGCCCCGCCCGCCGACCTGCCCGGCCTGTCGAGCCGCCGCGCCGCCCCGGCCGGGTGCCCGCGCCGCCCGGCAGGGCCTCCGCGCGTACCCGTTGGTCACATGCTGAGACATTGCTGTCCGACCAGCAGAATCAGAACCGGACGCCCCGGTACGGAGGCGTCCGGAGTGCTCTCGTACCGTGATCGCGTCTCGCATCTCGGACGATCGCGTCTCAAAATACGACACACCGGTGACACGGCCGCCTGTCCGTCCCTACGATCGAGGGCATGAAGCGACAGGCGGATCTCACGAAGCGGCGGGCAGTAGACCTGTGCCGCGTCGCCGCCATGCTCTGTCGCTCCGTCTGAGCGGGACTCACCACTCCCGTATTCCTCAGGCCCTCCGACCGCGGTCGGGGCCGCCCCGTGAGCCGTACGCACGTCCGTCACGCACGTCCGCTTGCCCGACACGTCCCTGACACGTCACCCGACGAGCCGCCCGCGACGAGCCGTACCGCACCACACCGCACACCCGTACCACACCGCCGCACACTGCCCCGGAGGAGAACAGCATGGCTCGCAGCGACGTCCTGGTCGACGCGGACTGGGTCGAGGCCAACCTCGACAACCCGCAGGTCGCCATCGTCGAGGTGGACGAGGACACCTCGGCCTACGAGAAGAACCACATCCGCAACGCCATCCGTATCGACTGGACCCAGGACCTGCAGGACCCGGTCCGCCGCGACTTCATCGACCAGGAGGGCTTCGAGAAGCTCCTCTCGGCCAAGGGCATCGCGAACGACACCACGGTCGTCCTCTACGGCGGCAACAACAACTGGTTCGCCTCCTACGCCTACTGGTACTTCAAGCTCTACGGCCACCAGGACGTGAAGCTCCTCGACGGCGGCCGCAAGAAGTGGGAGCTCGACTCCCGCGACCTGGTCGACGGCTCCGCCGTGCCGGCCCGCCCGGCCACCGAGTACAAGGCCAAGGCCCAGGACTCCTCGATCCGCGCCTTCCGCGACGACGTCGTGGCCGCGATCGGCGCCCAGAACCTGGTCGACGTCCGCTCGCCCGACGAGTTCTCCGGCAAGCTGCTCGCCCCGGCGCACCTCCCGCAGGAGCAGTCGCAGCGCCCCGGCCACGTGCCGAGCGCCCGCAACATCCCGTGGTCGAAGAACGCCAACGACGACGGCACGTTCAAGTCGGACGACGAGCTCAAGGCCCTCTACGAGGACGAGCAGGTCGATCTGGCGAAGGACACCATCGCCTACTGCCGCATCGGTGAGCGCTCCGCGCTCACGTGGTTCGTCCTGCACGAGCTGCTCGAGGTCACGAACGTCAAGAACTACGACGGCTCGTGGACCGAGTACGGCTCCCTCGTCGGCGTGCCGATCGAGCTCGGCGCCAACAAGTAACCCCGGACCCTCCCTCCTCCGGACCCCTCGACCGTAAGGACAGAACGACATGTGTGGAGCGCAGCCCGGCGGCCCCGACGCCTCGACGATCAAGCCCGGTGAGACCACCATCCAGGGCTTCGTGACCAAGGACGGCCAGCCCGTCACCGGTTACGTCCGCCTCCTGGACTCGACCGGCGAGTTCACGGCCGAGGTCCCGACCTCCGCCACCGGACAGTTCCGTTTCTACGCGGCCGAGGGCACCTGGACCGTCCGCGCCCTGGTCCCCGGCGGCACCGCCGACCGCCAGGTCGTGGCGCAGCACGGTGGCCTCGCCGAGGTCGCCATCGCGGTCTGATCCGCGACGCAGAACCGGCCGAAGGGCCGTGCCTCCTGGGGGGTTGGACGCCGTTTCCAGGACTCGAGGCACGGCCCTTCGGTCGTACCCTGGAGGTGTGTACGCGCGACGCCGCCACGTCTACTTCTGGATGATGGGCGCCTGCCTGCTGCTCTTCGTGGGCGCCTGGGCCGTCGTGCGCCTGTTCTCGATGCCGGTGGCCATCGGCATGTGCGTGGTCGCCATGGTCATCCCCCCGGTCGCCGCGATGGTCGCGAACCGCCGGGGCCCGGAGGACCGCTGGTGGGACGACCCCTCGGGCGACCCGAAGTCGGACGAGTGGTGGGACGAGCTGGACGGCAAGAAGCGCCGGGAGCCCTGACCGGGCCGCCCGTCTAGTAGACGAGCGCCTGCGTCCCGTCCGCCATCGCCTCCTGGACGAAGAGCTGGGCGCCGGCGATGCGGAAGCCGTCCAGGAGGTCCTTCTCCTCGATGTCACGGCGGGCCGCGCACTGCGTGCAGACCGTGATGCGCCCGCCGGCCGCCACGATCCCGTCGATCAGGTCCGGGAGCGGCGCGGCGTGCGGGAGCTCGAACTCGGCGGCGCGGCCGGGGAGGGCGAACCACGAGGACTCACCGGTCAGCCAGAGCGAGACCTCGACGCCGCTGGCGGCGGCCACGGCGGCCACCGTGAAGGCCTGGGAGCAGCGTTCGGGGGCCTCGGCCCCCGCGGTCACCTTGATCACGAGCTTCTTCGGCATATGCCGAACTGTAATGTGCGGCACCGCAACCCCCGGTGTCCCCCACGTGTCTGGTGGGTGCGCGGATGACGGAATCCGCGCTTCAGGTCTCGTGGGGGGACTCTTGAGCAACGAAGAAAACGCCCGAAATCCGGAAACGGCACCACCGCCGCACCCGGAGCCGGGCACGGAAACCGCGCCTCCGGTCATGCCGGAGGCCGCGCCGGCGGGTGTGGCTCCGGTCACAGAGGCGGTCGCGCCGGACGCCGAGCCGGCAGCGGAGCCGGTCGTGCCGGCCGCCGCGCCGACGGCGGACCCGGTCGTGCCGGCCGTCGCCGTGCGGCCCCGCCGCCGTGGGCTCCGTACCGTCGGACTGATCGCCGTCGCCGCCGTGATCGGCCTCGTCGGCGGCACGGCCGTCGGCTACGGCATCCAGGCGGACCGCGAACCGACCGCGCTGCCGCCGCTGAACCAGCCGGGCCTCGCGTACCCCGCGAAGGCGCTCCCCGAGGGGCAGCGGGTGAAGCTCCCGGCCTCGGAGGACCTCCGGGCGAAGGCCGAGGGCGACCTGCGGAAGCTGCTGCTGCCGAAGCCGGCCGGGGCGAAGAAGTCCGAGTTCGCCGACGCCGACGGCTGGCTGCGGGTGTCCACGTTCGCCTCGCAGTTCAACCGGCCGGGCAACGCCCTCGACGACCTGCTGGAGACGGACATCCGGCGGATCGCGGTCACCTCCTGGGCGACGGGCGAGTACAAGGAGACCGAGATCCGGCTGGTCCAGTACCGCGCCGGCGACGTCCTCGGCGCGCAGGAGTTCGTCGAGGAGCAGCAGGCGTACATGCCGGAGGAGGACTTCGCCGAGAGCGAGGGCACGGAGCTCGACGGCTCCGCCAACGGCCGCTTCTACGTCTTCCCGGTGCGGAAGAAGGCCGGCTACCTCGACCTGTACGAGGCCAGGGCCTACTTCTACCGCGGTGACATCGCCGTGGAGATCTTCGTCATCGACACCAAGAAGATCTCCGCGAAGGAGATCCGTTCGCTGGCCGAGCGACAGCTGGGGCGCCTGTGAGTGAGGACCGGAACGACGTGACCGAACCCGTGACCGAACCTGCGGCCGCCGAACGCGTGACCGCCGAACCCGCGGCCGCAGAACCCGTGACCGACGTGGTGACCGGAGCCGAGCCGGTGGTGAACCGGGGTACCCGCAGGGTCCTGCTCCGTGTCGTCCTGCCCTCCGTGCTGGTCCTCGGCCTGATCGGCGGCGGCGTCACCTTCACCGCGCTCACCGCCTCCTCCGCCGACCGGACCGCGCCGACGGAGGTGTGGGGCTCGGCCGAGGAGACCGCGCAGGACGAGGACCCGGCCGCCGCGCTGGCGCGCGGCAAGGCGGGAACGCCGCTGAGCAAGCTCCTCCTGCCCCTCCCGGAGGGGTACGAGTTCGGCCCCGACGAGGAGCTGTACGGCAACGACGGCGAGCTCGGCGCCGCGGAGGCCACCGCCCTGATGAAGCAGTCGGGCGAGGGCCTCTCCGGGAAGAAGCGCCGCACCTTCGAGAAGAACGTGGACAAGCTCGGGATCCAGGGCATCGGTGTCCGCTCCTTCGCGGACCTGAACAACGACGTCGTGGTCTCCGTGGAGCTGGCGCGGATGAAGGACAAGAAGCGGATCAAGGACAGTTACCGGCTGCGCAAGGAGGTCATGGAGTTCCTGGAGTTCCCGAAGGGACCCAAGGTGAAGGACCACCGGAACGCCGTCTGCTACCTCGCGCCCGTCGACGAGTCGCTGGACAAGAAGGAGCGGGCCGCGGCGCTGGAGGAGATGTTCTGCCTCGCGTACGACTCCGAGGTCTTCGTCACCGTCAAGGCGGCCGGTGCCAAGCCGTTCGACAAGGCGCGGGTGGCGAAGCTGCTGACGCAGCAGCTCGACCACATCGCATCCCCGGGGGAGTACGTATGACCGAGCAGACCCTCACCCAGCCCGGGGCCGAGCCCCAGCCCGAGACCGGACCCCAGCCGCAGCCCGTGGCCGAGCCCCAGCCCGGGACCGGGCCCCAGTCCGAGGCCGCGGCCCCGGCGCAGGTCCAGGCCCCCGACCCCGTACCGGCGAAGCCGAGGAAGTCCCGCCGGCCGCTGCTCCTGGGCATCGCCCGCTGGACCGCCGCCGTGCTCGTCCTCGGCGGCGTCGGCGCCGGTACGGCCATGGGGATCACCGCCATGGAGCGCTCCGAGGTGCCGGGACTCTCGACCGAGTCCGACGGCCGTTGGGAGTACCCGAGGCTCGCCCTTCCGGCGCTGCCCGCGGACGCCCTGCGTCCGTTCACCGAGGGCAACGACGGCGAGGTCCACCACGCGGACCTCCGGCAGCTGCTGCTGCCCGCGCCGAAGGGCGCCACGGTCGACCCGAAGCTCAAGGGCGGCTGGGTCGGCCTCGACACGTACCTCGCGCACTTCCACGCCGACGACCGGGACGCGGTGAAGGAGGCCCTGGCCGAGTCCGCGCCGCGGCACGTCGCGGCCCGCGGCTGGACGACGCCGGACGGCACGTCCACCCGTGTGTACCTGCTGAGGTTCACGTCGGTCGCGTTCGCGGAGGCGTTCAAGGACGACGTCCTGGACACGGGCACGCGCGGCAGCCGGCTCCCGGACGGCGTCGACGGCGAGACGCTCGACTCCTCCCTGAAGGACGCCCGTCTGCCGTTCCTGTCGCTGTACTCCTTCGACGAACGGAAGCCCTACGGGCCCGAGCAGACGCGATGGGCCTACATCCAGGCCGGTGACACGCTCGGCCTGGTCGTCCAGTCCCGCAAGGGCGCGGCGCTCACCGTCCCGTTCCAGCAGACGGTCGTGCTGCAGGCCCAGCTGCTGAGCTGATCATCGGCGAGACCCACCTCACCGAGTGGGCCGGGCCCCCGCCCACTAAGCTGGGGTCCGGCCCGTTCCGCCTTCACCGCTCAGTCGAGGAGCACCCTGTGATCATCTTCTTCGAAATCCTCCTGGTCCTGGTCGCCGTCGGCGTGATCGCCTTCGCCGGTCTGGCCGTGAAGAAGCTGTACCAGGGCCAGCGCTAATCCTTCTCGCCAACCACTTCTAGAGAACGCCAGAGCTGCTCATGATCGAGATCCCGTCCGACCTCAACCCGGACCTCGTCCCCCTCGCGTTCCTGCTCGGCACGTGGGAGGGCGCGGGCGTCTCCGACTTCCCCGGCGCCGAGAAGTGCAACTTCGGGCAGTCCGTGACCTTCAGCCACGACGGCCGGGACTTCCTCGAGTACACGTCGCACTCCTGGGTCCTGGACAACGAGGGCAACAAGGTCCGCCCGCTGGAGAGCGAGAGCGGCTACTGGCGCATCGACAAGGACCGCAAGGTCGAGGTCGTCATGGTCCGCGACCAGGGCATCGTCGAGATCTGGTACGGCGAGCTCGCCGACCAGAAGCCGCAGATCGACCTGGCCACGGACGCCGTCGCCCGCACCGCGGCCTCGGGCCCGTACGCCGGTGGCAAGCGCCTCTACGGCTACGTCAAGAGCGACCTCATGTGGGTGGGCGAGAAGGCGACCCCCGAGGTCCCGCTGCGGCCGTACATGTCGGCGCACCTGAAGAAGGTCGTGACCCCGGAAGAGGTCGCGGACATGGCCCGCAACCTCGGCGACCTGCCCGACGACGGCATCGCCTTCTTCCGCTAGAACGCCGAGAACCTTCGAGAAACCCCGCCGGACCGCTTTCGGTCCCGCCGGGCCCTGGGGCGGAGCGCCGCGCCCTCCTACACTGGAGGGCGTGGTGAGCACCGACTGGAAAAGCGACCTGCGGCAGCGCGGCTACCGGCTGACG
Source organism: Streptomyces sp. CB02009 (assembly GCF_001905825.1). Taxonomy (GTDB): domain Bacteria; phylum Actinomycetota; class Actinomycetes; order Streptomycetales; family Streptomycetaceae; genus Streptomyces. Next base: position 859,950 of record NZ_LIVV01000005.1, on the reverse strand, counting down.
CCGCAGCGTCAGCTCGTCCTGGAGGCCGTCGACGCCCTTGAGCACGCGACGCCCGACGACATCCTCGTCGAGGTCCGCAGGACCGCGTCCGGGGTGAACATCTCGACCGTCTACCGGACCCTGGAGCTCCTGGAGGAGCTCGGCCTGGTGAGCCACGCCCATCTGGGGCACGGGGCTCCGACGTACCACCTCGCCGACCGGCACCACCATCTGCACCTGGTCTGCCGGGACTGCTCCGAGGTGATCGAGGCGGATGTCGAGGTGGCCTCCGAGTTCACCGGGAAGCTCCGCGAGGCCTTCGGCTTCGAGACCGACATGAAGCACTTCGCCATCTTCGGCCGCTGCGCGGACTGCACGCGGAAGGCGCTGGACAGCGAGTCGTAGGCTTGCCCCATGCAGCGACATTCCACGACCAGCCCTCTGCTGTCCCTGCCCGGCGCCGTCGCCGCGGAAGGCCGCGACGAAGGTGTCGCCGCGCACTACGGCGACCTGTTCCGCGAGCAGCGCGCCCTCGCCGACGGACGCGGTTTCGTCGACCTCTCGCACCGCGGTGTCATCGCCGTCACCGGTGACGACCGGCTGAGCTGGCTGCACCTGCTGGTCACCCAGCACATGACGGACCTCGCGCCCGGACAGGCCACCGAGGCGCTGATCCTCTCCGCGAACGGGCACATCGAGCACGCCCTGTACCTCGTCGACGACGGCGAGACGGTGTGGGCGCACGTCGAGCCGGGGACCCGGGAGGAGCTCGTCGGGTACCTGGAGTCGATGAAGTTCTTCTACCGGGTCGAGGTCGCCGACCGCACGGACGACATCGCCGTCGTCCACCTCCCGGCCGGATCCATCGCCGAGGTGCCCGAGGGTGCCGTCGTACGGGAGACCCCGCACGGCCGCGACCTCTTCCTGCCCCGCGCCGACCTGGAGTCCTTCGCGGCCTCGCACGGCCCGGCCGCCGGCATCCTGGCGTACGAGGCGCTGCGCGTGGAGGCCCACCGGCCCCGGCTCGGCTTCGAGACCGACCACCGGACCATCCCGCACGAGGTCGGCCTCATCGGAAGCGCCGTCCACCTCCAGAAGGGCTGCTACCGGGGCCAGGAGACCGTCGCCCGGGTGCAGAACCTGGGGAAGCCGCCGCGCCGCCTGGTCTTCCTGCACCTGGACGGCAGCGAGGTGCTGCTGCCCGGGCACGGCGCCCCGCTCCGGCTCGCCGCCGACGGCGAGGAGGGCCGCCAGCTCGGCTTCGTGACCAGTTCCGTCCGCCACCACGAGCTGGGGCCGATCGCCCTCGCCCTGGTGAAGCGGAACGTGCCGGTGGACGCCCCGCTGATCGCCGGGACGACGGCGGCCGCGCAGGAGACCGTCGTCGAGCCGTAGCGCCGCCGGGGGCGCTACGGCCCCCGTCGGCCCCCGCCGGCTCTCCGGCAGCCCACTCTCGGCTCTCCGTCAGACCTCGAGCAGCACCGTGAACGGGCCGTGGTTCGTGAGCGAGACGCGCATGTCCGCTCCGAACCGGCCCGTCTCCACGTGCGCGCCCAGCTCGCGCAGCCGGGCCACGACCTCGTCCACGAGGGGCTCGGCCACCGGGCCGGGCGCGGCCGCGTTCCAGGTGGGGCGGCGGCCCTTGCGGGCGTCTCCGTAGAGCGTGAACTGGGAGACGACGAGCAGCGGCGCGTTCACGTCCGAGCACGACTTCTCGTCGTCCAGTACCCGGACGGACCAGAGCTTTCTGGCCAATTGGGCCGCCTTCTCCGGGGTGTCGTCGTGGGTCACCCCGACCAGCACGCACAAGCCCTCGCCGGTGATCTCACCGACGGTCTCCCCTGCGACGACGACACTCGCGCCGTCCACCCTCTGCACCACTGCACGCATGCGCCCCAACCTACCGAGTGGCCACCACTCCGACGGATGAGGGGCCGAACGGGTGCAGAGCGCCTGCACGCGCACATGCATGAGTGGCACGATGCGTGTCAGGCGGTGCGGCTCCGCACCGGTCGAGGGGACGATTCTCATGAGTGCATCTGGCACCGGGCCGACGCCGTCCGGCCCCGTACCGCTGATCCGCGCCGGAACCAGGGGCGGTGGACCGGGCGGAGGCCCGGCCTCGCGCCCACCGGTGCAGAGGACCGCCGAACCCGCCCTGCCGGACCGGGCCCAGCCCGAGCTCGGTGCGCTGCGACTGCCCGAGCTGCGCGCCCTGCGCCGGGACGCGCAGAGCGACGAGGCCGACCTGAGCTACGTGCGCCGGATGCTCCAGGGCCGGATCGACATCCTGCGGGCCGAGCTGGCGCGGCGCACCGACCCGGAGGCCCCGGTCCTCGACCGGCTCTCCGAGATCCTCGCCGACGTGCCCTCGCGGCACCGCTCGTCGGCCCGGCACGTGACGCTGTCGACGCCGCGCAGCGAGGAGTACCGGCGGCTCGCGTCCGAGATGCTGTCGGAGGTCGAGCTGTCGGACCTCACGGCCCGCACGGACGACGAGCTGCACGCGGGGATGGGGCGGCTCGCCGGGTACGAGCAGCAGATCTCCCGGCGCCGCCAGCACCTCCAGCGGACCGCCGACGACTGCAGTGCCGAGATCGCCCGCCGCTACCGGGAGGGCGAGGCACAGGTCGACGACCTGCTGGCGTGAGCCGGGCAGCGGGGGCGTTCCGCCCGTGAAGCCCGGGTGCGGGTGCGGGTGCGCCCGGGAAAGCGCCCCCGGAAAGCGTCCGGGAAAGCGCCCCGGAAACTCGGGTGCGGGTGCGCCGGGGCCGTGCGTAGGGTCGAAGGATGACTGTCGACGTACGCGCGGTGACGGAGTCCGAGTTCCCCGACTGGCAGCGGGCCCTGCGCACCGGCTTCCTCCGTCCGCCGGTCGTGAGCGACGAGGAGGTCGCCGACCGGCTGCCGCACGTCGACCTCGCGCGGACCCTCGGGGCCTTCGACGGGGACCGGATCGTCGCCACCTTCCGGTCCTTCCGGCAGGAGGTGAGCACGGTCGGCGGCGGGAGTCTCACCGCCGACGCGATCACCCAGGTCACCGTCTCCCCGACGCACCGCAGGCGCGGACTGCTCAGCCGAATGATGTCCGGGGACCTGGCCGCCGCGAAGGAGCGGGGCGACGCGATCGCCACCCTGATCGCCGCCGAGTACCCGATCTACGGGCGGTACGGGTTCGGCCCGGCCAGCTCGTGCGGCGAGTGGAGCGTGGACGTCCGCAGGGCCGGGCTCGACCCGCGCCGCTCGGGCCGTCCGGAGGACGGCGGCCGGATCGATCTGACCGACGCCGACGAGATCCGCAAGATCGGCCCCGAGGTGCACCGCCGGCTCGCCGGCGTCCGTGCCGGGGTCACCGACCGCTCCCCGCGCGACTGGGAGGTCGGCACCGGCCGCAGCGTGCAGAGCGGTCCGTGGCGGGAGCCGTACTACGCGGTGTACCGGTCGGAGTCCGGCGAGGTCGACGGCTTCGTGGCGTACACCTCGGACGACAAGTGGGACGACGCCAAGCAGCCGCTGAACACGGCGACCGTGCGGGATCTGATCGCCGTCACCCCGGCCGCCGAGCGGGCCCTCTGGCACTATCTGTGCTCCGTCGACTGGATCACCACCGTCCGCTCCGGCTACCGGGCGCCGGACGACCCGCTGCCGCTGCTGCTGCCGGACCCGCGTGCCGCGAAGCTGCTGACGTACGCCGACATGCTGTGGGTCCGGGTGCTCGACGTGGTCCGGGTCCTGGAGGGCCGTACGTACCCGGTGACGGACGGTCTGGTGCTCGACCTGCGGGACCGGGACGGGTTCGCGGGCGGGCGCTACCGGCTCGACGCCTCCCCGGACGGCGCCTCCTGTGTCCGCACGGACGAGTCCGCCGATCTCGCCCTCGACATCGCCGAGTTGGGCGTGCTCGCCTTCGGCGACGAGTCGGCGGTACGGCTCGGGCGGCTCGGGCGCGTCGAGGAGCTGACGGCCGGCGCGGCCGCCCGCGCCGACCTGCTGTTCCGTACGCCGCTGCGGCCCTTCTCGCCCGACATCTTCTGAGGCGCGTCCCTTCCGGGAGCCCGTCAGCGGGTGCGGAGCCGGAAGAGGAAGCCGGACGCGGTGACCGCGAGCGCCAGCAGGCCCGCGCACCAACCCAGCGCGATCCAGGGCGAGTCGCCCACCGGCCGGTCGAGCAGCAGGCCCCGCATCGACTCGATCAGCGGTGTCACCGGCTGGTGCTCGGCGAAGCCGTGCAACCAGCTCGGCATCGTCCCGATCGGCACGAACGCGCTGCTCGGATAGGGCAGGAACATCATGAAGAACGTCACCGCGCCGGCCGCCTCCGGCGTTCGGGTGATCAAGCCGATCGCCGCCGACAGCCACGACACAGCGGTGAGGTAGGCGAGCAGCAGCCCGATCGCCGCGAGCCAGCCGGCCGGTGAGGCGGTCGGGCGGAAGCCGATGGCGAAGGCGGCGCCGAGGACGAGCGTCGTGGAGAGCACGTTGCGGGTGACGGCGGCGGCGACGTGTCCGGCGAGGAAGGGCGTTCCGCCGACGTCGAGCGTGCGGAAGCGGTCGACGACCCCGAGCCGCATGTCCTCGCTGACGGAGAGGGCGGTGCCCGCCGCGCCGAACCCGGCGCAGAGGACGAGCACACCGGGGACGACGTAGGTGACGTACCGGGTGCCGGTCTCGATGGCTCCGCCGAAGAAGTAGACGAAGACCAGCATCAGCATGATCGGCAGCATCATCGAGGTGATGACCGCGTCGAGGTTGCGCCGGCTGAGGCGGATGCCGCGCCCGGCGAGGGTGCTCGCGGCGGTGAGGGTGTCAGACACGGGTGGGCTCCTTCTCGGCGGTGAGGGTCAGGAAGACGTCGTCGAGCGTGGCCGTGTGCAGGCCGAAGCGGGCGATGTCCCGGCGCCCGGGGTCGAGCGTGTCGAGCAGCTCCCGTACGTGGGCGGCGGTGCCGTCGGTGGGGATGCCGAGCGTGCGGGTCTCCGGGTCGCGGGTCGCCGCGGGGCCCGTCCGTTCGGTGAGCAGGGTGTAGCTCACGTCGTCGGGCGCCGTGACGTCGAGGCGGTGGGCGGCGTACCGGGCCTTGAGTTCGGCGGGGGTGCCCTCGGCGAGGGTGCGTCCCCGGCCGAGGACCGCGATCCGGTCGGCCAGCCGGTCCGCCTCCTCCAGGTACTGGGTGGTGAGGAAGACCGTCGTACCGGCGTCGGAGAGTTCGCGGACCGCCTGCCACAGCTCCTGGCGGCTGCGCGGGTCGAGTCCCGTGGTGGGTTCGTCGAGGAACATCACCTGGGTCGCGCCGGGGTCGCGGACGAGCCCGGCGGCGAGGTCCAGGCGGCGGCGCATGCCGCCCGAGTACGTCCTGGTGAGGCGGCCGCCGGCCTCGGCGAGTCCGAAGCGGTCGAGGAGTTCGGTGGTGCGGCGGGCGGCGGCGGGGCGGGAGAGGCCGGAGAGCCGGGCCGCCGTCCAGAGGTTCTCGGCGCCGGTCTGGGTCTCGTCGACGGCGGCGAACTGCCCGGTGAGGCTGATCGCGCGGCGGACCCGGGAGCGTGCGGTGACGACGTCGTGCCCGGCCACGCGCGCGTGGCCGGCGTCGGGCGTGGTGAGGGTGGCGAGGATGCGGACGGTCGTGGTCTTGCCGGCGCCGTTGGGGCCGAGGAGGGCGAAGACGGTGCCGCGCGGGACGTGGAGGTCGAGGGCGTCGAGGACGCGGAGGTCTCCGTAGGTCTTGGTCAGGCCGGTGGCTTCGATGGCCGGAGGCATGGGTGCTCCCTGGGCGGGTGGACGGCTGGGGCGCTTCATCCGTACTGCGTATGCCATACGCGTTACTGCGTAAGGGTTACGCATTACTAGGATGGGCGTCAAGCGTGCGAGGTGGAGGCGGGACATGGCGGGCGACGGAGACAGGGGCGGCGCGGGCGACGGCGGGACGTTTCTGCCGCCGAGCATCGAGGCGGCCTGGGGGCTGCGGGAGCGCCCCTCCAAGGGGCCCAAGCCCGGCCTGACCCTGGACCGGATCGTCGACGCGGCCGTCGCGCTCGCCTCGGCCGAGGGGCTCGGCGCCGTCTCCATGGGCCGGGTCGCCAAGGAACTCGGCGCCTCGACGATGTCGCTCTACCGGTACGTCTCCGCCAAGAGCGAGCTGTACGTCCTCATGCAGGAGGCCGCCACCGGCGCCCCGCCCGAGCTCTTCCCGCCCGGCACCGCCTGGCGCGAGGCCCTGGAGGCCTGGGCGTGGGCGCTGCGCGAGGTCTACCACCGCAACCTCTGGATGCTGCGGCTCCCCGTCTCCGGCCCGCCCGCGACCCCGAACCTGGTCGCCTGGTGGGAGAAGGCCCTCGTCGCCCTGGAGGGAACCGGTCTCGACGCCGGCTCCAAGATCTCGGTCTCGATGCTCGTCGGCGGTTTCGTACGGAACGACGGCCTGGTCATGGCCGACCTCGCCTCGGTCATCGCCACGGCCGAGGCGGACCCGGAGGAGGTGCTCGCCCGGTACGGCCGCACCCTGCGCCGGCTCGCCGACCCGGAGGAGTACCCGCAGGTGGCGCGGATGCTGGCCTCGGGCGTGATGGACGTCGCCGACGAACCCGAGGTCGAGTTCCGCTTCGGTCTCGCCCGTATCCTGGACGGGGTCGCCGTGCTGGTGGAAGGGCGTGCCGCGTGAGTGCCGACCGCGACCCCGCTGCGGCCCCGGGGCTCCGCGAGCGGAAGAAGGCGCGCACCCGGCAGGCGCTGTCGGACGCGGCCGTCGCGCTCTTCCTGGAGCGTGGCTTCGACGCCGTCTCGGTCGCGGAGGTGGCGGCCGCCGCCGAGGTCTCCAAGCCGACCCTGTTCCGGTACTTCCCGGCCAAGGAGGACCTCGTCCTCCACCGGTTCGCCGATCACCAGGACGAGTCGGCCCGGGTGGTCGCCGCGGGGCGGCGCGCCGGTACGGCCCCGCTCGACGCGCTGTCCGCGCACCTGCTCGACGGCCTGGCCCGGCGCGACCCGGTCACCGGGCTCTGCGACCACCCTTCGGTCCTGGCGTACCTCCGGCTGCTGTACGGCACGCCGGCCCTGGTCGGCCGTCTCCACGCCTACCGGGTGCGGTCGGAGGAGGCGCTCGCGGAGGCGCTGGCGGCCGGTGCCGAGGGCGACCCCCTGCTCGCGCGGCTCGCCGCCGGGCAGATCGTGACGGTGCTCCGGGTCCTCGCGGAGGAGAACACGGCCCGGATCGCGGCCGGGGAGACGGCCGGCGCGGTGGCGGCGGACGCGGTGGCGGCGGCGGGGGTGGCGTTCCGGGCCCTGCGGGAGGGGCTTCCCTACTGACCCGGCACGGCGGCACGGTCGCGTAGACAAGTAAAGAATGTAACTCGGTAACGTTTTCCGTTAGGCTCGACGGAATGACGTCACTGGACCTTGAGCTCGCCCGCGAACGCTCCCACCACGACGCCTGCCGCGCCGCCCTGACCCGGATGACCGAGGACGTCGCCGAACAGGTCGTCACCGGCGAGGACACCGCCGCCTCCGGCGCCGACGCCGAGGCGCTCGGACGCCATCTGCGCAGCCGCGCCAAGGAGATGCGCGAGCAGTCGCCGGGACCGCTGTTCTTCGGGCGCCTCGACCTCGACGACGGCCGGGTCCACCACATCGGCCGCCGCCGGATCGGCGAGGACCCGGCCGCCCTGCCGCTCGTCGTCGACTGGCGCGCGCCCGTCTCCCGCGCCTACTACCAGGCGGGCGCCCGCGACCCGCAGGGCGTGCTCCGGCGCCGCCGCTTCGGCTGGGCCCCGTACAGCAGGGGCGCCTCGGAGGATCTGACCGCGATCGAGGACGAACGGCTCGCGGCGGGCGGGGAGGTGACCGTCAGCGCCCTGCTCACGGGGGAGATCGAGCGCCCCCGGGTGGGCCCCATGCGGGACATCGCCGCCACCATCCAGCCCGAGCAGGACGACCTCGTACGCTCCGACCCGGCCGCCTCCCTGTGCGTGCAGGGCGCGCCCGGCACCGGCAAGACCGCCGTGGGCCTGCACCGCGCCGCCTATCTCCTCTACACCCATCCGCAGCGGATCCGGCGTTCCGGCCTGCTCGTCCTCGGCCCGCACCGCGCGTTCCTCTCGTACATCTCCGAGGTGCTGCCCTCGCTCGGCGAGACCGGGGTGCGGCAGGCCACCCTCGACGACGAGATCGCCCGCCACCCGGTCCGCGCCCGGGACGGCGAGGCGGCGGCCCGGGTCAAGCACGACGCCCGGATGGCGGACGTGCTGCGCCGCGCCCTGTACGGCAGGGTCGACCCGGCGCCGGCGGCGGACCTCGCGGTGCCGGACGGCTCGTACCACTGGCGGCTGCCGGCCGCGCAGCTCGCCGCGATCGTCGCGGCCGTACGCCACGAGGCGCCGCCCTACGCGACGGGCCGCGAGCGGGTCCGGGCCCGGATCGTGCGGGCCCTCCAGCTCCGGGCCGAGCGCCGGTCGGGGCCCATGGGCGCGGCCTGGGCCCGGCGGATCGAGCGGGCCCGGCCGGTGACGGCGTTCCTCGACGCGTGCTGGCCGAAGGCGACCCCGGAGGAGGTGCTCGCGGGCCTCCTCGCGGACCCCGCCGACCCCGCCCTGACGGCGGCCGAGCGGACGGCGATCCGCTGGGACCGGCCGCCGCGCTCGTACCGCTCGGCCCGCTGGACCGCCGCCGACCTCGTGCTCCTCGACGAGCTCGCGGGGCTGATCGAACGGCCCGAGAGCTACGGCCATGTCGTCGTCGACGAGGCCCAGGACCTCTCGCCCATGGAGTGCCGGGCGATCGCCCGCCGCACCGGCTTCGGCTCGCTCACCGTGCTCGGGGACCTCGCCCAGGGCACCACCCCGTGGGCGGCCCGCGACTGGCACGAGCAGCTGGCCCACCTGGGCAAGAGCGGGGCGCCCGTGGTGCCGCTGACCCTCGGCTACCGGGTCCCGGCGGCGATCGTGGACCTCGCCAACCGGCTCCTGCCGCACCTGGGCGCGGACGTACCGGCGGGCCGCTCCGTCCGGAAGGACGGCGAGGTGACGGTCGCCCGGACGACGGACCGCCTCGACCTGCCCGCCGCGACGGCCGGTGCCATCCGCGCGGCGCTCACGGCGGAGGGGTCGGTCGGGGTGATCACGGCCGAAGGCCTGGTGGGAACCGTGGCGGAGGCCGTGCGGGGGTGCGGGGCGGGCGAGCGGGTGACCGTGCTGCCTGCGACGGCGGTGAAGGGCCTGGAGTTCGACCATGTCGTCGTGGTCGAACCGGCCGCGATCGTGGCGGCCGAGGCGCGCGGACCCCACCGGCTGTACGTGGCGCTCACACGGGCGGTGTCACGGCTGACCCTGGTGCACGAGGCGGACCTTCCGGACTGTCTGACGGCGCCGACCGCCCGTACAGCAGGGTGAGTTCGGTCCCGATGCGGGCGAGTGCCGTACGCGCCTCCGGCGGGTCGAGGAGCTCCACGCGGGCGCCGAGTCCGGCCAGCCGGGCGGCGACCACCTCGGGCGAGGGCCCGTCGGCCTCGAACGGCGCCCAGCCGTCCGCGGTGCGCTCCCCGTACCGTACGCGCGCGCCGAACAGGCCCTCCAGGACCGGCTCCGTGCCGGGGGCGGCCCGGCCCCGTACCGTCGCGGCGACCATCCGGTCCTCCATGCGGGCGGCGAGCGCGCGCCACGCGGTCGGGAGGTCGAAGCCGTCGGGGCGTACGGCGGGGGCGCCGGTCTCGGTGACGGAGCTGACGCGGCCGACCCGGAAGGTCCGCAGACCGTCTTCGGTGCCGGCGACGAGATAGCGGACCCCGGACTTCACGGCGATGCCGAGCGGTTGGACGGTGCGCTCGCGGGGTTCGCGGCCGGGGCGGGCGTAGCCGATCGTGACCTCCCTCGCGTCGACCACCGCCCGCTGGAGCGGGGCGAGACAGGCCTCCTCCGTCTCGGCGCCCGTCCAGTCCGTGCCGTCGGACACGCCCGCGCGGGCCGCCGTCTCGGCGCCTTCCCTGAGGGGCGCGGGGAGGGCCCGTACGAGCTTCCGCAGGGCGGTCCTGGTCCGGGGGTCGGCGTCGGCGTCCGGCCCGGTCAGGAGGAAGAGCGCGCGGATCTCGGGGGCGGTGAGGCCGGTCAGATCGGTACGGGCTCCGCCGACGAGGGACCAGCCGCCGCCCTGGCCCGCCTGCGAGTACACCGGGATCCCGGAGCTCGCGAGAGCTTCGAGATCCCGGCGTGCGGTGCGCTCGGACACGTCCAGTTCGGCGGCCAGTTCGGCGGCGGTGACCCGCTGCCGGGTCTGCAGGAAGAGCAGGGCGGCGACGAGTCGGTCGGCTCTCATGCCGCCATTGTCGCGGGGGGCTCGGCCCTCTCCTCCTTGGCCCTCTTCTCCTTAGCCCTCTCCTCCTTCGTCCTCGCCCGCTTCGTGGTCCGCTGCGGCGCTCCCGGCTTCCCGGGGCGGCGCAGGACGGTGAAGGCGAGGGCGAGCGCGGCGAGCAGGAGACCGGCTCCGACGGCGAACGCCAGGTGGTAGCCGCCGGTCAGGGCCTCGGCGGCGGGCCGGCCGGCCGCGGTGAGCGACTCGGTACGGGTGGCGGCCAGCGTGGAGAGGACGGCGATGCCGAGGGCCATGCCGATCTGCTGGGTGGTGTTGAACAGGCCGGAGGCGAGGCCCGCGTCCTTCTCCTCGGCGCCCGACATCGCGAGCGAGGTGAGCGCGGGGAGCGCCAGGCCGAAGCCGGCGGCGAGCAGCATCACGGGGAGCAGATCGGTGGCGTAGGAGGCGTGGACGGGGACGCGGGCCAGCAGACCGAGGACGCCGACGAGCAGGACGAGGCCGGTGAGCAGGACGTTCCGCTCGCCGAAGCGGGCGATCAGGCGGGCCGAGACGCCGAGGGAGACGGCGCCGATGACGACTGCCGCGGGCAGCATCGCGAGACCCGTCTCGGCGGCCCCGTACCCGAGGACCTTCTGCAGGTAGAGCGCGACGAGGATCTGGAAGGAGAAGAGCGCGGCGACCATCAGCATCTGGACGGCGTTGGCGCCGGCGACGCTGCGCGAGCGGAGGATCCGCAGGGGCATGAGCGGGTTCGCGGCCTTCGCCTGGCGGACGAGGAAGCCGGTCAGGAGGGCGAGCGCGAGGGCCCCGAGGCCGAGGGTGTGCGCCGAACCGGCCCCGTGCTCCTCGATCTTGACGACCGCGTAGATCCCGGTCATCAGGCCGGTCGTGACGAGCACCGCGCCGAGGACGTCGGCGCCCGCCCTGAGCCCGAGGCCCTGGTCGGAGGGGAGGGCGCGGAGCGCGACGAGGAGGGTGGCGAGGCCGATGGGCAGGTTGATGAAGAAGATCCAGTTCCAGGTGAGGGCGTCGGTGAGGATGCCGCCGAGGACCTGGCCGAGGGAGGCGCCGGCGGCGCCGGTGAAGCTGAACACGGCGATGGCGCGGGCCCGTTCGCGCGGCACGGTGAAGAGCGTGACGAGGATGCCGAGGCCGACGGCGGAGGACATCGCACTGCCGACGCCCTGCAGGAAGCGGGCGGCGATCAGGACGCCGGGCGAGGCGGCGACTCCGGCGAGGAGCGAGGCGGCGGTGAAGATCCCGGTGCCCGCGAGGAACATGCGCCGGCGGCCGATCAGGTCGCCGAGGCGGCCGGCGAGGAGGAGGAGCGAGCCGAAGGCGATCAGATAGGCGTTGACGACCCAGCTGAGGCCGACGGGGGTGAAGCCGAGGTCGCTCTGGATGGCGGGCATCGCGACGGTGACGATGCTGCCGTCGAGGATCGTCATGAGCATGCCGGTGGCGAGGACGCCGAGGGCGAGCCGACGGGAGGGGGTGCGCGGGGGCGTGGGCGCGGGAGGTGTGGGCACGGGGATCACTCCTGTTCGGTGGGACCGACAGGAGTGACGTTAGCAGAAGGTTTTGTTGCAGACTATTTTTTACGGAACGAGTGTGGGGTGGTGGTGGTGCGGTGCGGTGCCGCGTGGGGCGGTGCGGTGCCGGGGTGTCGTCCGGTGGCGGGCTCAGCCGCGCTGACGGGCCCGACGGGCCGGCCTCGGGCTCTCGATCGGGGTCTCCAGATGCCCGGTGACCAGCAGGTTCAGGGCGTTCAGCAGGGCGGCGCGGGCGTCGTCGGGCAGGGAGGCGAGGGCGCTCTCGTGGACGCCGTCGACGATCTTCTGGCTCTCCGCGGCCACCCTGGCCCCCGCCTCGGTCACGGCGATGATCCGCGCGCGCCGGTCGGTGCTCGACGGCCGCCGCTCGGCGAGCCCGGCCTTCTCCAGGGCGTCCACGGTGACGACCATGGTCGTCTTGTCCATGTCCCCGATCTCCGCGAGCTGCGCCTGCGTGCGCTCCTCCTCCAGGGCGTGGACGAGGACGCAGTGCATCCGGGGGGTGAGCCCGATCGCGTCGAGAGCGGCGGTCATCCGGGTCCGCAAGGCGTGACTGGTGTGGTCGAGGAGGTAGGAGAGGTCGGGCTCGGTGCGGGTGGGCGCCATGGCTGTCATGCCTGCAAGGGTAACGAGGATCGATCCGTCGCGGATTATCGCGAAGCGGACGAAGGGGGCGTCGGGCGCCCGGCCAGGATGGACCCATGACGACCCCGCTGCTCTTCCTGGACGTCGACGGCCCGCTGATCCCCTTCGGGGCGAGCGGGCGCGAGTACCCGACGTACGCACCGCCACCGCCTCCGTCCGTGAGCCCGCTCCTCGCCCGGCTCGATCCCGCGCAGGGACCGCGGCTCGCGGCACTCCCGTACGAGCTCGTCTGGGCGACGACCTGGGAGGACGACGCGAACGCCTGGGTCGCGCCGCGGCTCGGGCTGCCGGTGCTGCCGGTGGTCCGGTGGCCCGAGGACGGGCCCGAGCCGGCGCCCGGGGTGCACTGGAAGGTGCCGGGGCTGGTGGCCTGGGCCGGCGGGCGGCCGTTCGCCTGGGTCGACGACGAGATCGGCGCGGCCGACCGCGCCTGGGTGGCCGCCCGCCATCCCGGCCGCGCGCTGCTGCACCGGGTGGACCCCCGGCAGGGGCTCACCGCGGCGGACTTCGCGGCGCTCGCCGCCTGGGCGGGCTGACCTGCGGTTCAACCACCCTATGGCGGAGGGGTGTTGGGTGATACGAGGGTCGCCCCTCCGACCTCTTGTGTCATCTGCCAGTACGTCGGGCGGGGTGCGGCGGCGCAGACTCGACGGGCGCGCAGGACTTCGGGACCACACGACGAAGGACACGAGGGGGCGCCATATGGGCGTGCGGCAGCAGTACGACGGGATCGGCGAGGCGTTCGAGGGCTTCAAGTCCCTGCCGCTCACGCGGTACGGGGAGGTGCCCAGCTTCCTGGGCATGGTCGGGGACGTCAGCGGCAGGTCGGTTCTCGACCTGGCGTGCGGAACCGGCTTCTACAGCAGGGAGTTCAGGCGGCGCGGCGCCACGGAGGTCCTCGGCGTCGACATCTCCGTCGAGATGATCGCCGCCGCGAGGGGGTTCGAGGAGCGCGCCCCGCTGGGCGGCGTGCGCTACGAGGTCGGCGACGTGGCCGAACTCCCCTTGCTGGAGCAGAAGTTCGACATCGCGCTCGGCGTCCAGTGTCTCAACTACGCCGAAGACATCGCCACGCTGGAGCGCATGTGTCGCCGCATCCACCAGAACCTGGTGCCCGGCGGTGAGTTCTTCGTGCTCGCCCAGCGGCCCGACTACCGGTTCGACTGCGCGTCCCTGCCCGCGTACGGCTTCCGCTGCGAGCCGACGGGCGAGGAGGCCGAGGCGGGACCGCGCGTCCGGGTCACGGCGCTCCTCGACCCGGAGCCGATCAGCATCCTCGGCACGGTCCCGCGCCGCGAGGTCTACGAGCAGAGCCTGGAGGCGGCCGGGTTCCGGGACGTGGAGTGGGTGCCGCTCCACGTGTCGGAGGAGGGCGTCAAGGAGTTCGGCGAGGACTTCTGGGCGGACCTCCTCGCCCACCCGCCCCTGGTGATGCTGCGCTGCCGCGCCTGACCGGGGGCCGCTCATCCCGGTGACCTTCACGCGAGGGGAGCGGAACCCCCTGTCGGCCTCGGCCCGACGCGGGCGCCGCCCGGGCCGTGGTGGCACGGGCGGGCGCGGCCGACAGGGAGTTCGGCGGGGTGCTGGAGGTCCGGGGGCTCCGAGCAGCCGGGCTCCGAGGAGCGGGGCTATGAGGAGCGGGGCTGCGTGAAGCGCAGCATGTTGCCCGCCGGGTCGCGGAAGGCGCAGTCGCGGACGCCGTACGGCTGGTCGACCGGCTCCTGGAGGACCTCGCCGCCGGCCGCCCTGACCTGCTCGAAGGTGGCGTCGACGTCCTCGGTGGAGAAGATCACGCCGCGCAGCATGCCCTTGGCGAGCAGCTCGGCCACCGCCTGCCGGTCGGCGGGGGAGGCGTTGGGGTCGGCGAGTGGCGGTTCGAGGACGATCTCCACGTCCGGCTGCGCGGGGGACCCGACGGTCACCCAGCGCATGCCCTCGAAACCGACGTCGTTCCGGACTTCGAGGCCGAGCGCGTCGCGGTAGAAGGCGAGGGCCTTGTCGTGGTCGTCGACTGCGATGAAGCACTGCGAGAGCTTGACGTTCATGCCTTCGAAGCTACGGCGGACCGATGGATTCCGCTTCTCCGGAACGAACCGATCGCCCAGGTCCCGCGAACCGATCGCTCAGGCCCCGCGGACCGGGCGCGTCCGGACCTTGGCGACGCACGCCGGGATCGCCGCCCCGTCCTCGTGGCGGCGGGCCCGGTAGGCGGAGGGCGGCTCGCCGACGAGTTCGGTGAAGCGCGAACTGAAGGACCCGAGCGAGGTGCACCCGACGGCGAAGCAGACGTCCGTGACGCTCATGTCACCCCGTCGGAGCAGTGCCTTGGCGCGCTCGACGCGACGGGTCATGAGGTAGCTGTACGGGGTCTCGCCGTAGGCGGCGCGGAAGCTGCGGGCGAAGTGCCCGGTCGACATGAGGGCGACGGAGGCGAGCGCGGGTACGTCGAGCGGCTGCGCGTAGTCGCGATCCATCACGTCCCGCGCGCGGCGCAGCCGTACCAGGTCCTCCAGTGCCACGCCCACCAGCATGGCACGGCGGAGTGGGCGGGGCAGGAGGGGCAGGTGAGGGGTGGCCGACGGCTCCGCGGTCTCAGTCGACGACGGCGGTGGCCTCGATCTCGACGAGGTGCTCGGGTACGTCGAGCGCGGCGACGCCGATCAGCGTGGCCGGCGGCACCGGGGTGATTCCGAGCCGGGCGGCCGCGCGGTCGATCCCCTCCAGGAGCAGGGGCATCTTGTCGGCGGTCCAGTCGACGACGTACACGGTCAGCTTGGCGACGTCGGCGAAGGTGGCGCCGGCGCCGGCGAGGGCGGTGCCGACATTGAGGTAGCACCGCTCGACCTGGGCGGCGAGGTCGCCCGCCCCGACGGTGCTTCCGTCGGCGTCCCAGGCGACCTGCCCGGCGAGGAAGACCAGCTTCGATCCGGTCGCGATCGACACCTGGCGGTAGACGTCGACGGCGGGGAGTCCTTCGGGGTTCACGAGGGTGACGGCCATGGGATTCCTCCGGGGGAGATCAGGAGCGGAGACGGTCTCTTGTGGTGACTCGGGAACCGTAAGAGAGTGTGCTCCGACATGGAAGAACGCACTTTTCGGTGACGGGGGAACCTGATGGTGACCAAGCAGTACAGCGGCTCGCCCGAGGACGCGGACCTGCGGCGCGCGGACTCCCTGGCGCGGGAGATCTTCTCCGACCTCGCCAACAAGTGGGCTTTCCTGATCGTCGAGGAGCTGGGTGAGCGCACCCTGCGCTTCAGCGAGCTGCGGAACGGGATCGAGGGCATCAGCCACAAGATGCTCACCCAGAACCTGCGCATGCTGGAGCGCTACGGCTTGGTCGACCGGACCGTGCACCCCGAGGTCCCGCCCCGCGTCGAGTACACCCTCACGGCACCGGGCCGCGGGCTGCAGGCGACGATCGGCGGCATGTGCGACTGGACCCACCAGTACCTCGGAGCGATCGAGTCGGCCCGCCGCCGCTTCGACGCCCCGGCGGACTGAGGGGCCGGGGCGGACTGAGGGGTCGGGGCGGGCGCGGCGGCGCGCGGGTTCCTCAGTTCGCGGCGGCGGACGCGGAGACGTGCGCCAGCAGACGGTCCAGCGGGCGGGGCACCTCGGCGAGGTCGAGGGCGTCGACGAGCGAGCGGGCGTACTGGCTCTTGCGGCCGCTGATGGTGCCCATGAAGCGCCGCAGCTGGCGCTCGACCTCCCGCTCCCGCTGGGCGGGCTGCTTCTGGAAGATGCGGAAGGCCCGCAGGTCGCCCTGGGCGTCGACGACCCGCTGCACTCCCTCGGCGCCGAGGGAGCGGATCAGCTCCTCCTCCAGGTCGGCGTCGCACACGTAGAAGCCGAGCGGCTCCATGTCGGCGCGGGCGAGGTCGTGGCCGAGCCCCTCGCGTTCGAGCGCGCGCGAGAAGTGGCCCTCCTCGCCGGCGTCGCACAGGCCCGCCAGCGGGACGCCGAGCCCCTGGGGTCCGAGCAGGTGCACGAACCTGCCGATGTTGGTCGCCCCGCCGAGCGGAACGACGGCGATGCCCTCGGCGTCGAGGGAGCGGCCGTGCCGGGCCGCGAGCGCGTCGAGCGCGACGTGGTCGCTGACCCCCTCCACGAGCACCGCCGTACGCAGCTCGGTGCCGGCCGCGAGTGCGCGCGCGACCTCGGCGGCCTCCGAAGCCTCCGCGCCGTCGGCCGCCCATTCCCTGACCGCTGCCCGGAAGCGCCCCGTCGTCGTCTCCATGCGGCCCAGTCTCGCAGCAGCGACCGCGGAGATCACGGGGATTTCAGCGGGCCTCGCGCGGGTGCGCGAGGGTGGCCTGCGGGTCGCGGCGCGAGGGGCGACACTTGCAAGCGGCTGCTTGCAATAGTTAGCAAAGGCTGGCATGGTCGGGGCATGGCATCGCTCAACGTCGGCAATCTCGGTGACTACCTCCGCGAACAGCGGAGGACCGCGCAGCTGTCCCTGCGGCAGCTCGCCGACGCGGCCGGCGTGTCGAACCCGTATCTGAGCCAGATCGAGCGCGGGCTGCGGAAGCCCAGCGCCGAGGTGCTGCAGCAGGTCGCGAAGGCCCTGCGGATCTCCGCCGAGACGCTCTACGTACGGGCCGGGATCCTCGACGAGACGGAGCGGGAGGAGCTGGAGACGCGCGCCGTCGTCCTCGCCGATCCCTCGATCAACGAGCGGCAGAAGCAGGTGCTGCTCCAGATCTACGACTCCTTCCGCAAGGAGAACGCCGCCGAGGCGGCAGCGGCGGCGGCCACGACGGCCGCCCAGACCGGAGCCGCCGGAGCCGGAACCACGGAGACCGCCGGAGCCACCGGAGCCGGCGTCACCGCAGACGCCGGAGCCACCGAGACCCCCGCGGGCGCCCCCGCCGCGGCCGCCGAGCGGCCCGCCGACGCGCCCGATGCCTGACCGCCCTGAGCCCAGCGCTCGCTCGTACGTCACCACCGGGAGGACCACCAGCATGGCCATCATCGACGAACTGCGTACCCCTCTCTACTTCGCCGCCGGCACCGCGGACCTCGCCGTGCAGCAGGCCAAGAAGGTGCCCGGCCTGATCGAGCAGATCGCCGCCGAGGCGCCCGCCCGCATCGACGCCGTACGGAACACCGACCCCAAGGCCGTGCAGGAGAAGGTGACCGCGCAGGCCAAGGAGGCCCAGGCCACCGTGCAGTCGAAGTTCGCCGATGTCGTCGGCGGCCTCGACACGGACCTCAAGAAGCTCGGCGAGACCGCCCAGGACCTCGCCCTGCGCGGCGTCGGCGTCGCCGCCGAGTACGCCGTGAAGGCGCGCGAGAAGTACGAGGAGGTCGCCGCCCACGGCGAGGAGGCCGTCAAGGCCTGGCGCGGGGAGGTCGCCGAGGAGATCGTCGAGATCGCCGTCGTCGTCGAGCCGGAGGAGGCCAAGGCCGAGGAGACCAAGGCGGAGGAGCCGGTGGAGGCCCCTGCCGCGGCCGCCGCCGCCCAGCCCGCCGAGGCGAAGAAGCCCGCCCGGAAGACCACCGCGCGCAAGGCTCCCGCCAAGAAGGCGGCCGTCGCCGCCGAGAAGGAGTAGTACCGGGCACCAATACGGGTAGCTGGTGCGTTGAACCGGGTACCTTGACCGCGAGGCGCTCTTTCCCTCTTTCCTAGGCGGTGCTCAGCATGTTGCGCGCGGGATTCGACTCCCTCCTCACCCTGGTGATGTTCCTGATCTTCACCGGCTTCGCCGTCGCCGCGCTCGTCTTCGCCGCCATGGCGCGCGAGGACGCCTACCGCGCCGCCGAGAAGCAGACGAAGAAGTTCTGGCTGATCGTCCTGGGCATCAACCTCGCCCTGAACCTGCTCTTCCCGATGCTGTTCCTGCAGATCGCGGGCGTGATCGCGGCCATCGTCTTCATGGTCGACGTCCGCCCCGCGCTCCAGCAGGTGTCGGGCGGCGG
This sequence comes from Streptomyces sp. CB02009, assembly GCF_001905825.1. Lineage (GTDB taxonomy): Bacteria > Actinomycetota > Actinomycetes > Streptomycetales > Streptomycetaceae > Streptomyces. Next base: position 841,555 of record NZ_LIVV01000005.1, on the reverse strand, counting down.
AGGCGGCCGGCGGGGCGGCGGCTCCAGCAGCGACGGACCGTACGGCCCGTACAACGGCGGCCGCTAGCCGCTGGCCGCGGCGGTCGAAGGCCCAGTCGCGGGCGACGGCGACAGACGGCCGGCCGCGAGCGACGGCGGCGGACGGCCTGGCGGCGAGCGGCGGCGGCCCATCGCGGCCGCCGGCCGCATCAGGTGACGACAGCGGGGCCCGGGGTCATCCCCGGGCCCTGTCCCTTTCCAGGGCCAGGACCGCGACGTCGTCCGTCAGCTCGCCGCCGTTCAGGGACCTGACCTCCGTCACCGCGGCCTCCAGGAGCTCGTCGCCGCGCAGGCCCGCGGCCAGCTGCCGGTTGATCATGTCGACCATCCCGTCCTGGCCGAGCCGCGGCGAGCCGGGGCCGGCCGAGCGTCCCTCGATCAGTCCGTCCGTGTACATGAGCAGGCTCCACGCCCCGCCGAGCTCGACCTGCCGGCGCGGCCAGCGGGCGCGCGGCAGCAGTCCGAGTGCCGGGCCGCCGTCCTCGTACGGAAGGAGCCGGGCCACCCGCCCCTGCCGGGCGATCAGCGGCGACGGGTGCCCGGCCAGGCACAGGCCGGCGCGGCGGCCGTCGGGCGCGATGTCGACGGTGCAGAGGGTCGCGAAGATCTCCTCGCTCTCCCGCTCGTGCTCCAGGACCTGCTGCATCGTGGAGAGCAGCTCGTCCCCGCACAGTCCCGCGAAGGTCAGGGCCCGCCAGGCGATCCGCAGCTCGACGCCGAGCGCGGCCTCGTCGGGGCCGTGGCCGCAGACGTCGCCGATCATGGCGTGGACGGTGCCGTCGGGCGTACGGACCACGTCGTAGAAGTCTCCGCCGAGCAGGGCGCGCGAGCGGCCGGGCCGGTAGTGGGCCGCGAACCGGAGGTCGGAGCCCTCCAGGAGCGGTGTGGGGAGCAGCCCGCGCTCCAGGCGGGCGTTCTCCTGGGCGCGGAGCCGGGACTCGGCGAGCTTCACCTGGACGGCGTCGGCGCGCTTGCGCTCGACCGCGTACCGGATGGCCCGGCTGAGCAGCCGCCCGTCGAGCTCCTCGCGGAAGAGGTGGTCCTGGGCTCCGACGCGTACCGCCTCGGCCGCCAGCTCGGCGTCGGCGGAGGCCGCGAGCGCGAGGACGGCGTGGCGCGGGGCGAGCCGCAGGATGTGCCGCAGCGGGGCGAGCGGGTCGGCGTCCGCGGCGGCGCGGGGGCCGGGCAGGGAGAGGTCGACGAGGACGCAGTGGACGTCGTCGGTGAGGAGCCGCTCGGCCTCGGTGAGGTTGCGGGCGGTACGGATGCGGACCCGGGTGCCGACGGCGTCGGCCGCGTCGAGCAGTTCGGGTACGGCGAGGACACCCGCCGGGTCGTCCTCGACGACCAGGAGAGTGAGATCGGTGCGATCGGTGCCTGTGACTGTGCCTGTCATAGCGGTGGCGTCCATGGCGGTGGCGTCCGTAGTGGCGACGTCGCCGGGTCCCGCAACGGCAGAGACGTTTCTCTGACGCGGTACGGATACGGGCATCGGTCCGGGTTTCCTTCCCTCCCCCCGAGGGTGCGCAGGGCGCCGGGTGGCGTCCCGCCCGTCCCGGACCATAGCGGTAGGGCGGTGCGCAGCGGAATGGCGATCAGCCGGTCGGCGTCCGCGTCTCGATTGGCATATGCCGCGGAAGGGGAGGTACTTGCCCCCGTACGGCCGACAGGGCGCCCCCGGGGCAATGAGAAAGGTCACGCCGGGGGGGCGTCCGCGGTTCCGCCGTCGCGGGTGGACTGCGTCACGTCGCGGGGGAGCGGGCGACGCGATGCGCGCCGCGGAGCGGGCGGACGAGGACGGTCCCGGCCGGCGCGCGAGGCCCCCGCCGTGCGGGTGCACGGCGGCCCGTCACGTCGGCGGGCGGCGGCCCGTCACGTCGGCCGACGGCGCCTCTCGTACCGGCGGACGGCGTCCCCGTACGGGCGCGCACAGCGCCCCCGCACCAGCGCACGGCGGTCCGTCACGTCGGGCGGACGACGCCCAGGATCTCCATCGAGCCCGCCCCCGCGAGCGTCACGTCCCTGCCGGGCCGCGGCGCGTGCACGATCGTGCCGTTTCCGACGTACATCCCGATGTGGCTCGCGTCCTTGAAGTAGACGATCAGGTCGCCGGGCCGCATGTCCTTGATGTCCACGCGGGGCAGCAGGCGCCACTGCTCCTGCGAGGTGCGCGGGATCGGCCGGCCCGCCTTGCCCCAGGCGAGCTGGGTCAGTCCGGAGCAGTCGTACGAGTCCGGTCCCTCCGCGCCCCACACGTACGGCTTGCCGATCTGCGCGGTCGCGAACGCGATCGCCTGCTTCGCCGCCGGGGTCGTGTCCCCCTTGAGGCCGGTCAGGACACCGGTGCCGAGCCAGGTCGTCTGGGCCTTGGTGCGCTCCAGCTCCTCGAGCCGGCGCAGCCGCTCCCGCTCCTCGGCGGCGAGTTCGGACTCCAGCTTCTTCGCGGCGGCGATCTTGCCGTCGATCTCCTTCTTCGCCTGGGCCTGCCGGACGCGGTTGGCCTCCAGCTTGGTCCAGTTCACCCCGGCGTCCTTGGCGTAGACGTCCAACTGGGCCTGGGTGCGGTTCATCTCACCGAGCAGGTCGGTGGTGGCCTTCGCTCCGGCCTTGAGGCGCCCGGCGTTGTCGAGGAAGAGCTGGGGGTCGTTCGTGAGGACGAGCTGCGCGCCGTCGGGGAGCCCGCCGTTGCGGTACTGGGCGCGGGCGGTGGCGCCGGCCTTGGCCTTGAGCGCCTCGATCTTCTCGCGGCCCTCCACGATCATCACGGCGACCCGGACGATCTCGGCGGACTGCTCCTTCGTCTTCTCCTCCGCGAGGTTGTACGCGTCGGTGGCGACGGCGGCCTGCCGGTACAGGGTGTCTATCTCCTTGCGCACCTCCTCCAGGCTCTTCTTCGGAAGGGGCGGCGGGAGCGGTGCGGCGGCGGCCTGCAGGGTCAGCGCGGGCGAGGCCAGCACGGTCAAGGCGCAGATCATGGTGATCGCGGCGGTGGCGTGGCGGCGTCGGTTCACGAGCTCCCCCTCGAGTGACGACATCTGATTTACCGTCAGTAACTTGTTGCTGACCTTGGCGATAGTGCCATGCGAAACCGCAAAGCAACAGGGGAAACCGGGGCCTGTCGGGCCTGCTCCCCCCACGAGGGACGAGGGATGCGGACGTGGCGTTCCCGACGTACCGGAAATTAAGCGGCAGTTGGTGAAAGAGAGGTCTCGTTCACCCGCCCGCCCCGCCACCCCCGCAGCGCAGCCGGCCCCCGCCGGACCCTCACCCCCCGCAGTGCATCCGGCCCCCGCCGGACCCTCACCCCCGCGGCGCCAGCGCCTCCCACCGCACCGTCACCTCGCCCTGGCGCCACCGCCGGGGCCCGTCCGTCAGCGGCCAGTCCGCCGCCAGGTCGCGGGCCGCGCGGATCCACCGCTGCCGTGCGCCGAGCGAGGCGTACGGGGCCGCCGCCGCCCACGCCCGGTCGAAGTCCCGCAGGAACGCGTGCACCGGTTCGCCCGGCACGTTGCGGTGGATGAGCGCCTTCGGCAGCCGCTCCGCCAGGTCCGACGGCCGGTCGAGCGAGCCGAGCCGGGTCGCGAAGGTCACCGTCCGGGGCCCGCTCCCGTCGAGCGCGACCCAGACGTGCCGGCGCCCGATCTCGTCGCAGGTGCCCTCGACGAGCAGTCCGCCCGGGGCGAGCCGCCCGCGCAGTCGCTCCCAGACGGCCGCGACCTGCTCCTCGTCGTACTGGCGGAGCACGTTCGCCGCCCGGATGAGGGCGACCCGGCCGGGTACGGGCACCTCGAAGCCGCCGTGCACGAAGGAGAGGCCCTCGTGCTCGTACGGCTTCCCGGCCTCGACGCGGGCGGGCTCGATCTCGATGCCGTAGAGACGGGTGCGGGGTTCGGCGGTGCGCAGCCGGGCGAGGAGCTCGACGGCGGTCCAGGGGGCGGCCCCGTATCCGAGGTCCACGGCGAGGGGCGGCTCGGGGGAGCGGCGCAGGGCGGGCCCGTGGACGGCGGCGATCCAGCGGTCCATGCGGCGCAGGCGGTTGGGGTTGGTGGTCCCGCGGGTCGGGGTGCCGACGGGTCGGGTGGTGCGCGGGGCCATGTCCGAAAGGTTACGGGGTGGGGGTGGGGGGTTGACGCGCCCCGGTAATGAATTGGCAAAGCGGCGTCGGCGGTGGAAATGAAAGGGTCCGTTCCGGTGTTGTCCCGGCCGGAGGGCGCACCACGTCCTCCCGCCGTCATGCCCACGGTGCCGAGCTCGACCGACCCGCCGTCCGGGTCGACCGGCCCGGCCCGCCCTGCTCGACCCGTTCGACCTGCTCGACCTGTTCGATTGTTCAGCCCGACGTGCTCAGCCCGATGTGCTCAGCCCGGACGTGTCGGACCCGACGCGTTCGCCCCCGAGCGGAAGGACCGCCGACGTGAGCCAGTACGTGTCCCGGTTCACCGGTACCCGGCACCGGCACCCGGCACCGGCCCGGCTCCGGCTCCCCGGCCGGAGCCGCACCCCGCGCCGTGTGGCCATGCTCAGCGTCCACACCTCCCCGCTGCACCAGCCCGGCACGGGCGACGCGGGCGGCATGAACGTCTACATCGTCGAGCTGGCGAAACGACTCGCCGCCATCGACATCGAGGTCGAGATATTCACCCGGGCCACCACCGGCGGCCTCCCGCCGGTCGTCGAGCTCACCCCCGGCGTCCTCGTCCGGCACGTCGACGCCGGTCCGTACGAGGGCCTGGCCAAGGAGGAGCTGCCGGCCCAGCTCTGCGCCTTCACGCACGGCGTGATGCAGGCCTGGGCGGGCCACCGGCCCGGCCACTACGACCTGGTCCACTCCCACTACTGGCTCTCCGGCCACGTCGGCTGGCTGGCCGCCCAGCGCTGGGGCGTCCCGCTCGTCCACGCCATGCACACCATGGCGAAGGTCAAGAACGCCGCGCTCGCCGAGGGGGACACCCCCGAGCCCGCGGCCCGGGTGATCGGCGAGACGCAGATCGTCGACGCCGCGGACCGGCTGATCGCGAACACGGCCGAGGAGGCCGACGAGCTCGCCCGTTTCTACGAGGCCGATCCCGGCAAGATCGCCGTCGTCCACCCGGGCGTCAACCTCGACCACTTCCGTCCGGCCGACGGCAGGGCCGCCGCCCGCGCCCGGCTCGGGCTGCCGCGGGACGCCTTCATCCCCGTCTTCGCCGGCCGCATCCAGCCGCTGAAGGCGCCGGACATCCTGCTGCGGGCCGCCGCCGAGCTCCTCGACCGGGACCCCTCGCTGCGCTCGCGCATGGTCGTTCCCGTGGTCGGCGGCCCGAGCGGCAGCGGCCTGGCGAAGCCGGAGGGCCTGCAGAAGCTGGCCGCCCGGCTGGGCATCGCGGACATCGTGCGCTTCCATCCGCCGGTGGGCCAGGACCGGCTCGCCGACTGGTTCCGGGCGGCGAGCGTCCTCGTCATGCCGTCGTACAGCGAGTCCTTCGGTCTGGTCGCGATCGAGGCGCAGGCGGCCGGCACGCCGGTCGTCGCGGCGGCGGTGGGCGGGCTGCCCGTGGCCGTACGGGACGACGTGACCGGTTTCCTCGTCCAGGGGCACGATCCGGTGGACTACGCCCGGGCGCTCGGCCGCTTCGTGGCGGACCCGTCGCTCTCGGCGCGGATGGGCGAGGCCGCGGCGCTGCACGCCGGCTCGTTCGGCTGGGACACGGCGGCCTCCGGCACGGCGGACGTGTACACGGCCGCCGTGCACGACCATCGGCTGCGCGAGAACCGCCGTCGCGTACGCTCCCACCATGTCTGATCTTGAGGACGTCCGGCGGACCGTCGAGGACACGTTCACGGACGCGGAACTGGAGTGGGAGTCGCCGGAACCGGGCTCCTACGTGGTCAAGCTCCCCGGCACGCGCAAGCTCTTCACCACGCTCTCGCTGCGCGTCGGACGCCACTCGCTCTCCCTCAACGCCTTCGTCATCCGCCACCCCGACGAGAACGAGGCCGGAGTCCACCGCTGGCTCCTGGAACGCAACCTCAGGCTGTACGGGGTGAGTTACGCGGTGGACGGCCTCGGTGACATCTACCTGGCCGGCAAGCTGCCGCTCTCCGCCGTGACGCCCGAGGAGCTGGACCGGCTCCTCGGCTCGGTCCTGGAGGCGGCGGACGGCGACTTCAACACGCTCCTGGAGCTGGGCTTCGCGTCGGCGATCCGGCGCGAGTACGAGTGGCGGGTCTCGCGCGGCGAGTCGACCCGGAACCTCGACGCGTTCAAGAACCTGACCCAGAAATCCGGTAGCTGACCCCTTCCCGCCCGGTGCTCCCAGTGCCATGCTCACGCCCGACGTAGATCTGAACACCGTTCATATACATGAAAGGTTCAGGGGTATGGCACTGAGCAGAAGGCAGTTCGTCGGCGGCGCGGTCGCCGTCGCAGGAGCCACGACCGCGGCACTCGGCACCACCGGCTTCGCTCCCCCCACCGGCTTCGCTCCCCCCACCGGCCTGACTCCCCCCACCGGCTCGGCTCCCCACGCCGGCCTCACTCGCCCCACCGACCTCACTCCCCCTACCCGCCCCGCGCGGCTCTGGCGGGAGTTCGAGGCCGCCCCCTCCACCCACCCCCAGATCCCGTACGTGGGCCGGGCCGGCGCCCACGGCGGCGCCCGCCGCGCACCCCGCCCCCGCGTCGTCGCCGACGCCCTCACCCACGGGGCCACCCCCGACGCCTCGGCCGACTCGGCGCCCGCGATCAACCGCGCCCTCGCGGAGGCGGGCGAGCGCGGCGGCGGCACGGTCCTCCTCCCGCCGGGCACGTACCGGATCGACGACTACCTGCGGATCGGCCACAGCGGCGTCGTCCTGCGCGGCGCCGGCTCCGGCCGTACGAAGCTGCTCGCCACCCGGCACCTCACCGAACTGATCGGCCCGTACGGCTCCCGCTACGGCGGCGACAAGTCCTCCTGGTCCTGGGCCGGCGGCCTGATCTGGCTCTCCCCGCGGGCCCGGCACGCCTCCCTCGTCGCCGCGATACGGGACCGGGCCTGGCCCTTCGAGGGCTGGACCGGCAACCGGCGCGACGAGTGGAGCACCCTGACGACCGTCCGCCCCGGCCGCCGTGGCGACCGCACGATCACGGTCGACGACCCCTCCGCCCTCCGGCCCGGCCGGCTCGTCGTCCTCCGCCTCGCCGACGACGCCGGCCACACGCTCCTGGAGCACATGGCGGGCGACGGCGCGGGCCCGCAGGCGTACCTCTGGGACGACAAGACCAAGCTGACCAGCTACGTCCCCTACGAATGGCCCGTGCGGATCACCGCCGTACACGGCCGGACGGCCACCCTGGAACGCCCGCTCCCGCTCGACGCCCGCCCGGAGTGGGACCCCCGGCTCATCGCCGGGGCGGCGGCGCTCACCGGGTCCGGGGTGGTGGGCCTGACCCTGGAGGCGGTCGAGACCCCGCAGTCCCCGCACCTCCTGGACAAGGGCTTCAACGGCGTCACCTTCCAGTGCGCCTACGACTGCTGGGCGGAGGACGTGGTGGTCCGGCACGTCGACAACGGCTTCGGGCTCGTCGCCGCCTCCGCCTGCACCCTGCGCCGCACCCGGGTGGAGGGCCGCGGCTCCCACCACCCGTACTTCTGCCGTGAGGGCTCGCACGACAACCTGGTCGAGGACTTCCGCATCGCGGCCCGCACGGTCCCCGCCCCGGCCGGCACCCAGCTCCACGGCATCAACGTCGAGGGCCTGTCCAGCCACAACGTCTGGTCGCGCGGGGTGATGGAGACGGGCACCTTCGACACCCACCGGGGCATGCCCTTCGCGAACGTACGGACCGAGATCACGGTCGAGAACGACGGCAGGCACGGTGGCGACGCCTCCGCGGGTCCCCTCTACGGCGCCCGGTTCACCCACTGGAACGTGACGGTGACGAACGGCCGGGCCGGCCTGGTGAAGATCGACACCGTCGCCCCGTACAGCGCCACGGTCGGCATCAGCGAGGTCCGCGAGTTCGACCAGATCGACGTGCCGGACTTCACGGGCGAGCTCCACGCGCGCGTGGAGGCGTACGGCAGCCCGGGTTCGGTGCGCCCGGTGAACCTGTACGAGGCGCAGCGCGCGCTCAGCCGGTGGTAACCGCGGCCGGATCCGCCCGGTACTGCCCCGGGGTCGTACCGAACTCCCGGCGGAAGGCGTGCGAGAGGGCGTACGGCGTGCTGTAGCCGACGCGTCGGGCGACGGCGGCCAACGGGTCCGGGGTGTCGCGGAGCAGGGCGGCGGCGCGGGTGAGCCGCCACCAGGCGAGGTACGCCATCGGGGGCCGGCCGACGAGCGCGGTGAAGCGGCGGGCCAGGGTGGGCCGGGAGACCCCGGCCTCGGCCGCGAGGCGTTCGACGGTCCAGGGGGCGGCCGGGTCGGTGTGCAGGGCCCGCAGGGCGGCGGCGGTCACCGGATCGCCGAGGGCGGCGGGCCAGGTCCCGGCCGCGCCGGCCCGGCTCCCGGGGGCGGCGTGCTGGGCCGTCCAGGACCGGATCATGTAGACGAGGAGCAGATCGAGCAGGCTCGGCAGGGCCACCCCGGAGCCGGGGAGCCGCTCGTCCACCTCGTGGCCGAGCAGGGCGATGGCGGAGCGGAGCCCGGGATCGGCACCGCCGCCGAGGCCGGTGAGGCTGGTGAGGTCGGTGGGGTCGGCGCTGTCGGTCCGGCTCGGCAGATGGAGGAGCGGAGGGAGCTCCGCGAGGAGCGGGTGGACATGGCTGCGGTCGAGCCGGTACTTCCCGCACAGCATCTCCACCGCGGCGCCGTCGTCGGCCGAGCACGGCTCCCGCCTCCCCGCCCGCGAACCCGCCCCGGCCCGCCACTGCTCGAAGGGCACGGCACCGGCGAGCCGCGCCGCGTCGGCGGGCCCGTCGGCGATCACGTGACCGGTCCCGTGCGGCAGCAGGACGGCGTCGCCCGGGCCGAGTTCGACCGGCTCGCCGCCGTCGGGCAGCAGCCAGCAGCGCCCCTCAAGGACGACGTGGAAGCCCGCCCCGTCGTACGGGGCGAGGCGGGCGCACCAGCTCCCGGTGACCCGTACCCGCTGGGAGGAGGGCCGCCCGATCCGTACGGCCGAGATCGCGTCGCTCACCACGTCCATCGCGCCAGCGTAGCTCCGCCCGGCCACCCGACGGTCCCTTGTGGTGAGACGGACGCGTATCCGGTGGAGCCGTACGGGCATTGAGACGCTCAGAGGCGCCTCCTAGCGTCGACGGCATGACACAGGAGAGCGCACAGCGCACGATGGTGGGGGACGTCGAGGTCATCCGGGTGGTCGAGTGGCGGGGGCCGTTCGCGGCCGCCGGTGACCTCGTCCCCTCGGCCGGCCAGGAGACCTGGAAGGACAACGAGGACTGGCTCGCGCCGGACCACTGGGACCCGGAGACCGACCGGGCGGTCATGGCGTTGCAGACCTGGGTGCTGCGCAGCGGGGGACGGACGGTCCTGGTCGACACCGGGGTGGGCAACGGGCGCGAGCGGCCCGGCTCGCCGCAGTTCCACCACTGGCAGGGGGACTTCCTCGGCTGCCTGGAGCGGGCCGGGGTCCGGCCCGAGGACGTGGACGTCGTCGTCAACACCCACCTGCACGCCGACCACGTCGGCTGGAACACCCGAGCCGCCGACGGCAGCGACGTCGCCGGTGGTGGCGGCAGCGACATCGGCGGTAGTGGCGGGGGCGGTGGCGTCGGCGCCGGGGAGTGGGTCCCGACCTTCCCGCGCGCCGAGTACCTCGTACCGGCGGCGGACGACGCCCACTTCGGGCCCGGCAACGCCTACGGCGGCGGCCGGAACCCGAGCGACCGGTTCGTCTACGAGGACAGCGTCGCGCCCCTCCACCGCGCGGGGCGGATCGTCCTCTGGGACGGCGAACACCGCATCGACGAACACCTCACCCTGGAGTCCGCACCCGGCCACACGCCCGGGTCGGCCGTGCTGAGGCTCGCGTCGGCGGGGGAGCGGGCGGTCTTCGCCGGGGACCTGCTGCACAGTCCCGTACAGATCCTCGACCCCGCGCACAACAGCTGCTTCTGCCTGGACGCGCGAGCGGCGTCGGCGAGCCGCCGCCGCATCCTCGAACGGGCCGCGGACGAGAGGGAGCTGGTCGTGCCCGCGCACTTCGGCGGGTCGGGCATCGCCGAAGTGCGCAGGGAGGGGAACGGGTTCGGGCTCGTGGGGAGGGGGGAGCGCCGGGTCAGGCGGTGACGGGGGACTTCCCGGCGGAGCCGACGTCGCCGAGTCCCTCGCCGAGGCCGTCCCCGAGTCCCTCGCCGGGCTCGGCGACCCCGGGCCCGGCCTCGACGCCACTGTCGACGACCGCCTCGACGACACTCTGGCCTTCGACGGCACTCTGGCCCTCGGCGACGATGCCGTCCTCGGAGCCTCGGTCGATGTCGTCGTCGAGGGCCTTGCGCAGCCGCACGGTGTAGCCGACGGCGGCCAGGACGCCGATGGCGAAGGTCGCGGCCCAGAGGACGTTCGGGCCGGGGCCGCCGACGATGGCGCCGGCGCCGATCGGGGCGACGAACCCGGCGACGGCCCAGGACATGCCCATGACGCCCTGGTACCGGCCGCGGGCGTGCTCGGGGGCGAGCCGGGCGGTGGCGGCGGCGTTCGTCGGGACGTGGATCATCTCGCCGACGGTCCAGACGACGACGGTCGCGGCGAAGGCCACCACGGAGGAGCCCGCGAGGGCGGTGGCGCCGGTGCCGAGGGCGAAGAGGAGCGAGGAGAGGGTCAGCAGGAGGACGGGGGAGCGCTTGTCGGTCACCTTGTTGACGAGCAGCTGGAAGCCGACGATCACGATGCCGTTGACGGCGATGACGACGCCGTACGACGAGGGCGAGAGGCCCTTGTCCGCCATGGTGAGCGGGAGGCCGATCCAGGGGGCGGTGAAGACGAGGCAGACGAAGAGGTTGAGGAGGACGAGGGTGCGGAACGGCGCGTCGCGCAGCACGGTGAGCATGCTGACCTTGGCCTCGACGACCGGCCGGCCGGCCGTGTCCGTCCGGGCCTCGGGGCGGGTCTCGGGGAGGCGGAGGAAGACGATGACGGCGCACAGCGTGGTGGCGACGGCGTCGACGACGAACAGCGTCCGGTAGCCGAGGAAGATCGCGGCGCCGCCGCCGATGGAAGCGATGGCGAAGCCGAGGTTCAGGGCCCAGTAGTTGAGGGCGTACGCCCGGCGCACATCGTGGGCGGGGACCATGTCGGCGATGGTGGCGTTGATCGACGGGCGGACGGCCTGCATCGCGACGCCCATGAGGAGCACGACCGTCGCGATGGCCCAGGCGCTGGTGACGACGGCGAGCGCGGCGGCGGACGCGGCGGCCGCGAGGTGCATGGTGACCATGGTGGGGCGGCGGCCCCAGCGGTCGGTGAGCGCGCCGCCGAGCGGGGAGCCGGCGACGCCGCCGAGGCCGTGGAGGGCGACGACGAGTCCGGCGAACCATGCCGAGTGCCCGAGTTCCACCGTCAGATAGAGGGAGAGGAACGTCAGGACGAAAGCCCCGGTCCGATTGACCAGGGTCGACAGCCACAGCCACCAGAATCCCTGCGGGAGGCCGGAGACGGTCGCGCTGGCTGATCGTCTGAGCGAGTCGATGGACATGTGTGGCCGGCCCCCTGCTGTGTGTAAGTCCCTCTTACGGCTCTCGTAACTTACGCATCTCATGTGCCGGACGCCAGCGGATTGACGGCGCGCGTCAATCGTCAGAGAGCCATTAGGCTCGTACGCATGGCCGACGCACCGTACAAGCTGATCCTCCTCCGCCATGGCGAGAGCGAGTGGAACGAGAAGAATCTGTTCACCGGTTGGGTGGACGTGAACCTCACCGCGAAGGGTGAGAAGGAGGCGACGCGCGGCGGCGAGCTGCTCAAGGACGCCGGCCTGCTCCCCGACGTCCTGCACACCTCCCTCCAGAAGCGCGCCATCCGCACCGCCCAGCTCGCGCTGGAGTCCGCGGACCGCCACTGGATCCCGGTGAACCGCTCGTGGCGCCTCAACGAGCGCCACTACGGCGCCCTCCAGGGCAAGGACAAGGCCCAGACGCTCGCCGAGTTCGGCGAGGAGCAGTTCATGCTCTGGCGCCGCTCGTACGACACCCCGCCGCCGCCGCTCTCGGACGACAGCGAGTTCTCGCAGGCGCACGACGCCCGCTACGCGACGATCCCGCCGGAGCTGCGCCCGGACACCGAGTGCCTCAAGGACGTCGTGGAGCGCATGCTCCCGTACTGGTACGACGCGATCGTCCCGGACCTCCTGTCGGGCCGCACGGTCCTGGTCGCGGCCCACGGCAACAGCCTCCGCGCGCTGGTGAAGCACCTCGACGGCATCTCGGACGAGGCCATCGCGGGCCTCAACATCCCGACGGGCATCCCGCTGGCCTACGAGCTGGACGAGAACTTCAAGCCCCTCAACCCGGGCGGCACCTACCTCGACCCGGAGGCCGCGGCGGCGGCGATCGAGGCGGTCAAGAACCAGGGCAAGAAGTAGCAGTAACAGTGATCATGCCCCTGACCTGCGCATACGGCGCAGGGCGGGGGCATTTTCGCGCTCTGGTCCGACGCTGGGCCCTCAGCACGGGGAGTGATGGAGCCTCAGAGCCCTGCCGAGTGCCTGCCGCGCGCGGCCCCGCCGGCCGGTCCCACCCGGCCCTCACACCGGGGCGCCGCCGCCCCCGCCCCCGCCCCCGCCCCGCCGAAATCGGCGCGACGGCCGCCCGCGGTCCGGCTACCGTCCGGGCCATGACCACCGCGCTCCGCCTGGAGAAGATCACCCCCGCCACCGTCGACGCCGCCCTCGCCCTGCGCGTCCACCCCCATCAGGAGCGGAACGTCGCACCCGTCTCGACCTCCCTCGCCGAGGCCTACGCCTTCGGGGAGGCCGCCTGGCCGCGGCTGATCTTCGACGGGGACCGGCTCGTCGGCTTCCTGATGGCCTTCCTCGACCTCCAGTGGAACGCCGAGAAGGACCCCGACGACCGCCGCAGCGGTCTCTGGCGGCTCAACATCGCCGCCGACGGTCAGGGCAAGGGGTACGGCCGGTTCGCCGTCGAAGCCGTCCGCGACGAGCTGCGCCGGCGCGGCGCGTCGCAGCTGTACGTCACCTGGGAACCCGGCGAGGACGGGCCCGGCGCCTTCTACGAGCGGCTCGGCTTCCGTCCCACGGGGGAGACCAGCGGCGACCAGATCGTCGGCGTGCTGGACATGTAGGGAGGGGGAGAGACGGGACGGAGGGGGTGGGGTGCGGCATCCGCACCCCACCCCCTCCGCCGCACCCGATCAGCCCGAGCAGCCGCCGCACTGGCACGGGCCGCCCGACTGGCAGCCGCAGCCGCAGCCCGAGCCGCACCCGCAGGCGCCCAGGAGGGGCAGACGCACCGCCTCGCGCGGTGCCTCCGCCCCGGAGTCGGTCACGGTCGTGTCGGGGGATTCGGCCATGGGGGTCCCTCCCTTTCGAGGCGCACATCGCCTCCCCCCATTGCATGCCCACCCGGACCGGCGCATCAACGGCGCATCGGCGCCCGTGCGCTACGCGCCCTCGACCGGCGCGTCCGCCGCCTGGAGCTCGTCCGCGTGCTCACCCGTCACCAGGTACACCACACGCTTGGCCACCGACACCGCGTGGTCGGCGAACCGCTCGTAGTAGCGGCCGAGCAGCGTCACGTCGACCGCCGTCTCGATGCCGTGCTTCCAGCGGTCGTCGATCAGGTGCTGGAACAGCGTCCGGTGCAGCAGGTCCATCTCGTCGTCGTCCTGCTCCAGCTGGAGCGCCAGGTCGACGTCCTTCGTGATGATGACCTCCGCCGCCTTCGCCATCAGGCGCTGCGCCAGCTGCCCCATCTCCAGGATGGTCGCGTGCAGGTCGCGCGGCACCGCGGACTCGGGGAACCGCAGCCGGGCGAGCTTCGCCACGTGCTGGGCCAGGTCGCCCGAGCGCTCCAGGTCGGCGCTCATGCGCAGCGAGGTCACCACGATCCGCAGGTCCGTCGCCACCGGCTGCTGCCGCGCGAGCAGCGCTATCGCCCGGGCCTCCAGCTCGTGCTGGAGATCGTCGACCTTCTGGTCGGCGGCGATCACGCTCTCCGCGAGCTTGAGATCCGCGTCGAGCATCGCCGTGGTGGCGCGCCCGACAGCCGACCCGACGAGCCGGGCCATCTCGACCAGGCTCTCGCCGATCGAGTCCAGTTCCTCGTGGTACGCGTCCCGCATGGATGTCCCTCTCTACGCAAAGCTCGGCAAAGCTCCGGGGTCCGGATGGGGCCTCGGATCCCCACGTTCCCACCTTCGGCCCCTCACGCGTCCGGCTCCACCCGCACACATGAATCAATACTTTCCCCAAGGTGAACTCTGGGCGACGTAAGCCGCCGCCCCTCCCGGTGCATATGAACCAACCAGGTCCTCGGGGTGAACTCTGAGCGACGAGTGTTCGAGGAGCCACTCGGACGGCTGGGAGAGAGTCCTCGCACCCGCATAACCTGGGAGGCATGGACGTGAACGCGGCGGTCGCCGCATTGGCCGCGATCGCCGGAGTGTGCACCGGCGTGATCGCCATGCTGGCGTTCCGCTGGAGCGAGCGCGACCAGGCGAGACCCACCCGTACCTCTCTGCACACCGACGCCGTGCTCCCGCCCGGCGTCGACACCGTGCTGTCCGTGCTGCGCTCCTCCGCGGTCGTCCTCGACGAGAGCGACTCCGTGGTGAAGGCCAGCTCGGCGGCGTACGCACTCGGCCTGGTCCGCGGCGGGAAACTGGCTGTCGAGCCCATGCTCAACATGGCCCGTGACACCCGCAGGGACGGAGAGATACGGCAGGTCGAGCTGGACCTGGCCCGGCGCGGCAGCGGACGCGGCGAGGCCCTCGCCGTCTCCGCCCGGGTCGCCCCGCTGGGCTCGCGCCTCGTGCTGCTGCTGGTCGAGGACCTCACCGAGGCCCGTCGTATCGAAGCGGTACGGCGCGACTTCGTCGCCAACGTGAGCCATGAGCTCAAGACCCCGACGGGCGCGCTCTCCCTGCTCTCCGAGGCGGTCATGGACGCCTCGGACGACCCCGAGGCGGTCACCCGCTTCGCCGGCCGCATGCAGATCGAGGCGACCCGCCTCACCAACCTCGTACAGGAGCTCATCGACCTCTCCCGCGTGCAGAACGACGACCCGCTGGAAGACTCCGAGCCCGTGTCCGTGGACGAACTCGTCGCCGAGGCGATCGACCGCTCGCGGCAGCCCGCCTCCACCAAGCAGATCACCATGGTGTCGGGGGGTGCGGCCGACCTCCATGTCTGGGGCAGCCGCGGTCAGCTCGCCGCCGCCCTGGGCAACCTCGTGGAGAACGCCGTCAACTACTCACCGGCCCGGACGAGGGTGGGCATCGCCGCCCGCCACATCGCGGCGCCGGGCGGGGACCTGATCGAGATAGCCGTGACCGACCAGGGCATCGGCATCTCCGAGCGGGACCGCGAGCGCATCTTCGAGCGCTTCTACCGGGTCGACCCGGCCCGCTCCCGTGCCACCGGCGGTACGGGACTCGGCCTGGCCATCGTCAAGCACGTGGCCGCCTCCCACGGCGGAGAGGTCACCGTCTGGAGCACCGAGGGCCAGGGCTCCACCTTCACCCTGCGGCTGCCCGAGGCGGGCACCGTACGGGACCGCCGACCCGCCTCGTCCCCCACCCCTGATCTCATGACCGAACCGCTCCCTGCCCCGGAGGTCCTTCCGTGACCCGAGTGCTTGTCGTCGAGGATGAGGAATCCTTCAGCGACGCCCTGTCCTACATGCTTCGCAAGGAGGGCTTCGAAGTCGCCGTAGCGGCGACCGGGCCCGACGGCCTCGACGAGTTCGAGCGCAACGGGGCCGACCTCGTCCTCCTCGACCTGATGCTTCCGGGGCTCCCCGGTACCGAGGTGTGCCGTCAGCTGCGCGGCCGCTCGAACGTCCCCGTCATCATGGTGACGGCCAAGGACAGCGAGATCGACAAGGTCGTCGGGCTGGAGATAGGAGCCGACGACTACGTGACGAAGCCCTTCTCCTCGCGGGAGCTGGTCGCCCGCATCCGCGCGGTCCTGCGCCGCCGCGGTGAGCCGGAGGAGGTCACGCCGGCGGCCCTGGAGGCCGGCCCGGTCCGGATGGACGTCGACCGCCACGTGGTGACGGTCGCGGGCGGCAAGGTCGACCTGCCCCTGAAGGAGTTCGACCTCCTGGAGATGCTGCTGCGCAACGCGGGCCGCGTGCTGACCCGTATGCAGCTCATCGACCGGGTCTGGGGCGCGGACTATGTCGGCGACACCAAGACCCTCGACGTCCACGTCAAGCGCCTCCGCGCCAAGATCGAGCCGGACCCGGGCGCCCCGCGCTACCTGGTGACGGTCCGGGGCCTGGGCTACAAGTTCGAGCCGTAGACCGGACGGCGGCCGGGAGGCCGTGGACCCGGACAGCGGGGACGCCCGGGCCGTGGACCGGTCCTCGGCCCGGGCGTCCGGACGGCAGGAGATACGTGAAGGGCGCCCTCCCCGGCCGGGGAGGGCGCCCTTCACGTGTGCGTACGTACGGTCAGTGACCGGCCGCGTGGCTCGCCTCGCCCGACGGCTCGGCGCCGTGCTCGCCCTCGCCCGAGGGCGACGCCGTGGCGGTCGGCTCGGCGCCCGGGGGCGCCGGGAGGATGGTCGGGCCGAAGTCCTTGAAGTAGCTCGCCGCCGGGACCACGAAGGCGTCCAGGCCGACGTCGCCGGTGCGGCTGAGCTTGAAGACGACCTTCTGCGCGTCGCCGTCGCGGGTGGCTTCGCTGCCGTTCTCGATGACGGCGGAGGCGTTGCCCTCGCCGCCGATGACGACGGAGCCGTTGGCCGGGACGACGACCGGGCCGGCGCCCGTGGCCGGCTTCAGCGCCACGGCGGCGTTGGTGCCCGGCAGGGTGATGGACTGGATCGTCTGGGGCAGCCCGCCGTTGTTGAAGACGGTGGCCGAGACGACGGCCGGGCCCTTGGCGACGTCCAGGGGCTGGGTGATCACCAGCGCGTTCTGGATCTTGACGTCGTCGACGGTGACGGCGGCGTTGTCCGGCTTGACGCCGAGCGTCTGCGCGTCGTTGCCCGCACCACAGGCGGACAGCGCGGCGACGGAGAGAACGATGGCGGTGGCGGCGAGGGTGCCGCGTCGAAGGCTGCGGCTCACGGCGGCGGCATCTCCTAGGACGTTCGGACGGGCTACGGACAGGCTTCGGACTGCTTCGGCACCAAAGACCGACTAAGACCAGCTAAGACCAACTAAGGGTGTGTCAGCGCGCTCAGGTTACCGAGCCGCACTCTCCGTCCCGCACCCGACCCGCCCCTTACCGGCCACGCGGGTCTCCGGGTGCTGCCGGGGCGCGGTCCGGGCGGGCGGTCCGGTGGAGGTCCGGTGGCGGTCCCGGTTCGGCTCCCGGGGACCTCCCGGGACCGTCCCCGGAACGCCCGGCCGCCCTCCGCCGTTCTCGCCACGCACCGGCCGTCGTGGCCGGATCACGACCCATTGACCTGTTGTTCACATAACTGCCTTGATCAATTCGAGGGCCCCCCCGCATTCCCCGGAGCCGTACCTCCGGAAAAGCCCCGACCGGCGTCCGCTGATCAATTACGGAATCACCCCGTGATGCATCCGTACGGGTGGACGATCCTCGAACGGAGTACGTGGGGAAGGCCCCGCCGAACCCGACAAAACGGGGCATCAACCCTCTCCGGAGGGGCTCCGGGTAGGTGTAACGTGCGCGTTTCTCTCCGTCCGCGCAGCCGCTCCGACCTGCGAATACCGCCTTCCGGAAGCCCTCCGCAGCACGATCGTGTTGCTGTTGTCAAGCCCCGAGATATGCCCTGACCTGCGAAAACGCCATTCAGAAGAAGCCGTATCCGTGTTACCCTGGATAGCCACGGAAGGGGTACCTGTCACATGACGTTCAAGGTTGGCGACACCGTGGTCTATCCCCATCACGGGGCCGCGCTGATCGAGGCCATCGAAACTCGCCAGATCAAAGGCGTGGACAAGACCTACTTGGTGCTCAAGGTCGCGCAGGGCGACCTGACGGTTCGTGTGCCGGCGGACAATGCGGAGTTCGTCGGTGTTCGCGACGTAGTCGGTCAGGACGGGCTGGACCGGGTCTTCGAGGTGCTGCGCGCGCCGTACGCCGAAGAGCCGACGAACTGGTCCCGTCGCTACAAGGCAAATCTCGAGAAGCTCGCCTCCGGCGATGTCATCAAGGTCGCCGAAGTAGTCCGCGACCTGTGGCGGCGTGAGCGCGAGCGCGGTCTCTCCGCCGGTGAGAAGCGCATGCTCGCGAAGGCCCGGCAGATTCTGGTCAGCGAGCTGGCCCTCGCGGAGAACACGAACGAGGACAAGGCCGAGGCTCTCCTCGACGAGGTCCTCGCGTCCTGAGCGTGCTCTGACGACATCCGAGCGCGCTACCAAGTGAAGCGATGCCGCGGTGCCCGTCGGCGTGCTGTGATCCACACAGTGCTGCCGCCGGGCACCGCGGCATTTCACGCGTGCGGCAACGGCTGCGGTGTCTCACCCTGTGGTGTCTCACCACCGTGCTCCCGCACCACTTCACCCCTGCGTACCACTCACCCCTGCGACACCGCACGGCCGCGACAGCACGCATGCTCCTGTACGCACTTTCGCGTACACGCGTTCATGTACGTATGCTCTCGTTCCCCCTGTTACGTCCGAACCCCTGTGCGCGGGCGCCAACGCCTCGACCGTCGTCACGGAAAGGGCCCGGTCAAGGCGGAGCGTCCGGCACGGTGAGGCCATACCCATGTCGGCCGCGGAAACAAACCTGCCGGAGTGCAACCGATGTCAGACGAAGCGCGTCCTTCTCGTACCGCCGTGGTGATCCCGGCCGCCGGACGGGGCGTACGCCTCGGCCCGGGCGCCCCCAAGGCGCTGCGCGCGCTGAACGGCACCCCCATGCTCATCCACGCCGTCCGCGCGATGGCCGCCTCACGCGCGGTCTCGCTCGTCGTCGTGGTCGCACCCCCCGAGGGCGCCCCCGAGGTCAAGAACCTCCTCGACGCCCACGCCCTCCCCGAGCGCACCGACTACCTGGTCGTACCCGGCGGTGACACCCGCCAGGAGTCCGTACGCCTCGGGCTCGACGCCCTCCCCGAGGGCATCGGCATCGTCCTCGTCCACGACGCGGCCCGCCCGCTCGTCCCCGTCGACACCGTGGACGCGGTCATCGAGGCCGTACGGGACGGGGCCGTCGCCGTCGTCCCCGCGCTGCCCGTCGCCGACACCGTCAAGGAGGTCGAGCCGGCCGAGCGGCCGGGCGACCCCGAGCAGGTCGTCGCCACCCCGGTCCGGGCCCGGCTCCGCGCCGTCCAGACCCCCCAGGGCTTCGACCACGACACCCTGGTCAACGCCCACGCCACCGTCGCCCTCACCGGTGAGGGCGCCACCGACGACGCCGGTATGGTCGAGCGGCTCGGCGCGCCCGTCGCCGTCGTGCCCGGCCACGAGGAGGCCTTCAAGGTGACCCGCCCCCTCGACCTCGTCCTCGCCGAGGCCGTACTCGCCCGCAGGAGGGCCAACGATGGCTTCTGAGCCGATGAACCTCCCCCGTACCGGCATCGGTACCGACGTCCACGCCTTCGAGAAGGGCCGCGAACTCTGGTGCGCGGGCCTCCTCTGGGACGAGTCCGCGAGCGACGGATACGGCCTCGCCGGGCACTCCGACGGTGACGTCGCCGCCCACGCCGCCTGTGACGCGCTCTTCTCCGCCGCCGGCGTCGGCGACCTCGGCGCCCACTTCGGCACCTCCCGCCCCGAGTACTCCGGCGCCTCCGGCGTCACCCTGCTCGCGGAGGCCGCCCGGATCGTCCGCGCCGAGGGGTACGAGATCGGCAACATCGCCGTCCAGGTCATCGGCGTCCGCCCCAAGGTCGGCAAGCGGCGCGACGAGGCGCAGAAGGCGCTGAGCGAGGCGGCCGGCGCACCGGTCTCCGTCTCCGGCACCACGACGGACGGCCTCGGTCTGACCGGCCGCGCGGAGGGCCTCGCGGCGCTCGCGACGGCCCTCGTGTACCCGGTGGCCCGCCCGTAACCGCGCGCCGGAGCGTCGGTCGTCACGTTCACCGGTACCGGCATCCACCGGTACCGGTGAAAAACGTCATCGGAGACGGGGAACAGGTATCGGGGCACTACCACACGCCCACTACCCTGGAGTGGTGACTATTCGCCTGTACGACACCAGCGCCCGGCAGATCCGTGACTTCACCCCGCTCACGCCGGGCCAGGTCTCGATCTACCTCTGTGGTGCCACCGTCCAGGCGGCCCCGCACATCGGCCACATCCGTTCGGGGCTGAACTTCGACATCATGCGCCGCTGGTTCGCGTACCGCGGTTACGACGTCACGTTCATCCGCAACGTCACCGACATCGACGACAAGATCATCAGGAAGGGCGCCGAGCAGGGCCGCCCCTGGTGGTCCATCGGCTACGAGAACGAGCGCGCGTTCAACTCCGGTTACGACGCGCTCGGTTGCCTGCCGCCCAGCTACGAGCCCCGCGCCACCGGGCACGTCCCCGAGATGATCGAGATGATGCGCGGCCTCATCGAGCGCGGCCACGCGTACGAGGCCGACGGCAGCGTCTACTTCGACGTGCGCTCCTTCCCGGGCTACCTGGAGCTTTCCAACCAGGACATCGACGACCTCCGCCAGCCCGACGAGGGCGTCTCCGGCAAGCGCGACCCCCGCGACTTCGCCATGTGGAAGGCGACCAAGCCGGGCGAGCCCGACTGGGAGACCCCGTGGGGCCGCGGCCGCCCCGGCTGGCACCTGGAGTGCTCGGCGATGGCCCACAAGTACCTGGGCTCCGCCTTCGACATCCACGGCGGCGGCCTCGACCTGATCTTCCCGCACCACGAGAACGAGATCGCCCAGGCCAAGGCCTTCGGCGACTCCTTCGCCCAGTACTGGGTGCACAACGCCTGGGTCACCATGAGCGGCGAGAAGATGTCGAAGTCGCTCGGCAACAGCGTGCTGGTGTCCGAGATGGTGAAGAACTGGCGCCCCATCGTCCTCCGCTACTACCTGGGCACCCCGCACTACCGCTCGATGATCGAGTACGGCGAGGAGTCCCTGCGCGAGGCCGAGTCGGCGTTCGCCCGGATCGAGGGCTTCGTCCAGCGCGCCACCGAGAAGGCGGGCAAGGACGTCGCCCCCGCCGCCGAGGTGCCGCCGGCCTTCGCCGAGGCCATGGACGACGACCTGGGCGTGCCGCACGCGCTCGCGATCATCCACACCACCGTCCGGCAGGGCAACAGCGCCCTCGCCGCGGACGACAAGGAGCAGGCCATCGCCCGCCTCGCCGAGGTCCGGGCCATGCTCGGCGTCCTCGGCCTGGACCCGCTCGACCCGCACTGGGCCGAGGAGACCGGTGGCGGCGACGAGCTCCACGGAGCCGTCGACACCCTCGTACGGCTCGTGCTCCAGCAGCGCGAGTCGGCGCGCGAGCGCAAGGACTGGGCGACCGCGGACGCGATCCGCGACCAGCTCAACCAGTCCGGCCTCGCCATCGAGGACAGCCCCGACGGCCCCCGCTGGACGCTGGGCAACCGTTAGAAGACGTGCCGCTCGGGCCTCCGGGCGGCACACTTCAGTTACAGACCTTGTACGAGGGCCGAGTACGCCCCCGTACGCAACACCGAGGATGAGAGTAGTCATGGCCGGGAACAGCCAGCGCAGGAACCGTCGCACGTCCAACAAGAAGGGTGCGACGATCGGCAGCGGTGGCCAGCGGCGCAAGGGACTCGAAGGCAAGGGCCCGACGCCCAAGGCCGAAGCCCGCAAGGGCCACAAGGCCTTCCGCGTCACCAACGCGATGGCCCGCAACGCGGCCAAGCGCAAGCCCGTCGTCCGCCGCGGCGGCAAGGGCCAGTCCGAGATGGTCGTCGGCCGCAACCCGGTCTTCGAGGCCCTGCGCGACGGCGTGCCCGCCTCGACGCTGTACGTGCAGCAGTTCATCGACAACGACGAGCGCGTGCGCGAGGCCCTGAACCTCGCCACCGGCCGCGGCAACATCAACATCATGGAGGCGCCGCGCCCCGAGCTCGACCGGATGACGAACGGCCTGAACCACCAGGGCCTCGTCCTCCAGGTCCCGCCGTACGAGTACGCGCACCCCGAGGACCTCGTCACGGCCGCCTTCGACGACCACGACGACCCGCTGATCGTCGCCCTCGACGGTGTCACCGACCCGCGCAACCTCGGCGCCGTCGTCCGCTCCGTCTCCGCCTTCGGCGGCCACGGCGTCGTCGTCCCCGAGCGCCGCGCCGCCGGCATGACCGCCGGCGCGTGGAAGACCTCGGCCGGCACCGCCGCCCGTACCCCGGTCGCCCGCGCCACCAACCTGACGCGCTGCCTGGAGCAGTACCAGAAGGCCGGTGTCACGGTCGTCGGCCTCGCCGCCGACGGCGACCGCGAGGTGCACGAGCTGGAGGAGCTGGGCGGCCCGGTCGTCATCGTCGTCGGCTCCGAGGGCAAGGGCCTGTCCCGCCTCGTCGGCGAGACCTGCGACTTCCTCGTCCGCATCCCGATGCCGGGCGGCGCCGAGTCGCTGAACGCCGGTGTCGCGGCCGGTGTCGTGCTCTACGAGGCGGCCCGCCGCCGGATGGCCCGCTGACACCGGGCCGGTAGTACTTCCGGCCTCGGCCGTGGCGTGATCTTGACGGGTCTCGGACATTTGCGAGCCGTCAAGGCAGTGTCCTAAACCCAGATCACTCGGTTAGATGAGTGTGGACACCAGAACGCCCCGGCCGGGGTTCGACGATCAGCCCGCGTTGAGCATGGTCAAGGTGGATTCCGATCCCGCCCAGGTGATCGTGAACCACGCCAGCTTCCGTGTGCGGCTCGCGCCGGCTCCGCAGCCGAAGATCGGCGCCCGCACCGCAGCCCTGTCCGGGGCCGGGGCAGGCGCGGGCGGAGCCCGCCGTCGTCCCGTCGTGTGGACCGGAAAGTCCTCACCGGGCGCGACCGGCCTCCTCCAGGCCGTGCGGGAGTCCTCCGTCTCCACGCTCGAGCCGTCGGTCGGCCACGGCGGCCGTGACGGCGGCCTCCGCGGCCGCGGCGGCCACGCGGGCGTCGACGCGGGCTCCACCCAGGCGATCCCGCGCTTCGACGACACCATGCCCACCCCCGTGGTGACCGCCGACTCCGGCCCCCTGCTGCCGCCGATGCGCCGCGCCGAGGGCGCGTACGACGACCTGTACGAGCTCCGGCCCGAGGCCGAGGGCCCCGGCTCGGCGGCGTACGAGGACGAGACCGCGGAGGCCCGGCCCGCACAGCGCCACGGCCAGGACTCCGTCCGGCACGCCTACTACCCCGGCCGCCGGATGAACCTCGGCGTCGTCCTCCTCCCGCTCCGCGTCTTCCTCGGCTTCATCTCCATCTACGCGGGCATGGGCAAGCTCTGCGACCCCGTCTACTTCGACGGCGGCGAGCGCGGCTCCATGGTCAAGTGGCTCAACTCCCTGCACCCCTGGCCCCTCGCCGAACCCCTCCGCGACTTCGCCCTCCAGCACCCGGTCGGCGCCGGACTCACCGTCGCGTTCCTCCAGGTCGTCGTCGGCGTCCTCACCGTCCTCGGCCTCTGGCAGCGCGTCGCCGCCGTCGTCGGAGCCCTGCTCTCCGCGGCGCTGCTCCTCACGGTCAGCTGGAAGACCGTCCCGGTCTACGACTCCGCCGACATCATCTTCCTGGCCGCCTGGTCCCCGCTGATCATCGCCGGCGCCCCGGTCTACTCGATCGACGGCCGCCTCGCCGGCGAGGCGTGGCGCACCCTCGGCCCGCGCGCCGACCTCTGGGACCTGCGCCGCCGCGTCATCCGCCGCAGCACCCTCGTCGCCGCGGTCGTCGTCGGCCTCACCCTCCTCGTCGGCTCCGTCCTCGGCGGCGCCGTCCGCTCCACCGAGATGGTCACCGTCCCCGGCCCCAACGACGACCCGATCAACCACCTGCCGGGCCGGCCGCTCCCCACCGAGCCGAAGCGCCAGGCCCCCTCCAAGACCGCCTCGTCCACCGTGCCCGCGCCCGCCGCGACCAGCGAGGCCCCGGCCGAGCGCGAGAAGACGCAGGAGGCGACCCGGCCGACCGAGACCACCCGCGAGGCCACCCGGACGCAGGAGCAGCGCCCGACGGCCACGCAGGGCACGGGCACCGGCACCGGAGGCGGCGGCAGCAGCCGTACGCCCACGCAGTCCGACCCGGAGCCCCCGCCGTCCACCAGCGACACCCCGAGCAGCACGGGCGGCAGCTCGTCGAGCGGCGGCTCCGGCGGCGGCTCGACCGGTTCGACGGGCAGCACGCCGTCGGAGCCCGGCTCGACGTCGGGCGGGGCGAAGAACCCGATCGGCGGACTGCTGGGCTGAGAACACCGGCATGGACACGAAGGGGCGGCACCGCGCGAACGCGGTGCCGCCCCTTCGCGCGGTGCTGCTTCTTCGTACGGCGGCGTACGAGGGCGGGTGTGTCTCATCCCCGCTGTGCGGCAAGCTCCTTGGCGGCCTCGGTGAGGTCCTTGGCGGTGTCGATGGCCCGCCAGTAGGCCCCCTGGGGCAGCGGGAAGCCGGCCAGCCGGCGCTCCCGGGCGAGCCGGGGGAACGTGGTGCGCTCGTGGTCGCCCAGGTCCGGGAGGAGCTCCGTGAAGGCCGCGGAGAAGACGTACACGCCCGCGTTGATGAGGAACGGCGACGGCGGCGCCTCGATGAAGTCGGTGATGTGGCCGAAGGTGTCGGTCTCGACGGCGCCCCACGGGATGCGGGGGCGGGCCAGGGCGAGGGTGGCGAGGGCGTCGCGCTCGTCGTGGAAGGCGGCCATCTCGCGCAGCGAGAAGCGGGTCCAGATGTCGCCGTTGGTGGCGTACCAGGGCCGGTCCGGCGCGGGCAGATGCGCGGCGGCGTACTTGAGGCCGCCGCCGCGGCCCAGCGGCTCGGTCTCGACGACCGTGGTCACCTTGAGCGGAAGGTCGGCGCTCTCCAGCCACTCCTGGAGCACTTCGGCGAGGTGGCCGCAGGAGACGACGGCGTCGGTCACGCCCTCGGCGGCGAGCCAGGAAAGCTGATGGCCGATGATCGGGGTCCCGGTGCCCGGGATCTCGACCATCGGCTTGGGGCGGTCGTCGGTGTACGGGCGGAGCCGTGAGCCCTGGCCGCCCGCCAGGACCACGGCCTGCGTCGGAGTGGTGTGCATACGGGGAACGATAGGCGTCCCGTACGTCCGGCGGCCGGACGCCCGACGGCCGGACGCGCGTCGTGGCTCAGCGTCGTCGCTCCGAGTCTCTGCTCTGCGTCGTCGCTCAGCTCGCGCGCATCACGCCGGTCGCGTACGAGGTGTCGCAGACCGGCCGCGAGAAGCCCTGGGCGCGGGAGGGGCCGTACTGCTCGACGGCGGCGCGGCCGAGGGAGCGGGCGATGGACATGCAGTGCTTGGCGAGGGAGGGCCGGTTCTCCACCTCGCGCTGGAGGTGGGTGAGGGCGACCCCGGGGTCCTTCTCCTGGAGCTCGGCGAGGAGCTGGTCGCGCAGAACGTCCTGCGGGGCACGGGACTTGGCCCGGACGGAGACCTCGGAGGAGGACGCCGTCAGCTGGGTCCCGGCGTCCTCGCCGGCCCACGGCACGGCGGACACCGCGAGCGTTCCCGAGAGCACCAGGACGACGGGCAGGACGAGGGCGAGAGAGCGGCCGATTCGGCGGGCAGTAGGCGTCACGCAGGCGAGCGTAGCGGCCGGTAGTGATATGGCGACATTTAGTCACTCTCGCGGGGGATGGTTCGAAGTGGCTTTTCGAATTCCGTGTTGACGCGAGGGGTGGGGGCGGGCCGGGAATGCCGGGGTTTTCCCGGTAAACCCCCCGTAGGTGTCCTCGTCCGTCGAGCGGGCCGCCATCAAGACGAACGACCCCGCATCTGCAAGAGATACGGGGTCGTGCGGTCGGCTTGGGCGGGTGCCGGCTGCCGAGGGTCAGTCGCTGAGGCGGGCGCCGGTCGACGTCGAGAAGACGTGGAGCTCGGCGGCGCGCGGGACGACGTGCAGCGTGGTGCCCTTGGCGGGGACGTCACGGCCGCCGACGCGGACGACCAGGTCCTTGTCCTCGCCGCCGACGCGGGTGGAGCCGTACACGAAGCCGTCGGAGCCGAGCTCCTCGACGACGTTGACGGTGACGGCCAGGCCGTCCTTGCCGGTGGGGCCCTGTACGTCGAAGTGCTCGGGGCGGACGCCGACGGTGACGGTGGTGTCGCCGTTGGCGGAGGCGGCGGCGATGGCGTCACGGGAGACCGGGACGACGCTGTTGCCGAACTTGACGCCGCCGTCGGTGATCGGGACCTCGACCAGGTTCATGGCGGGGGAGCCGATGAAGCCGGCGACGAAGAGGTTGGCCGGCTTGTCGTACATGTTGCGCGGCGAGTCGACCTGCTGGAGCAGACCGTCCTTGAGGACGGCGACGCGGTCGCCCATGGTGAGGGCCTCGGTCTGGTCGTGGGTGACGTAGACCGTGGTGATGCCGAGACGGCGCTGGAGGCCGGCGATCTGCGTACGGGTCGACACGCGGAGCTTGGCGTCGAGGTTCGACAGCGGCTCGTCCATGAGGAAGACCTGCGGCTCACGCACGATGGCGCGGCCCATGGCGACACGCTGGCGCTGACCGCCGGAGAGCGCCTTCGGCTTGCGGTCGAGGTACTCGGTGAGGTCCAGGATCTTCGCGGCCTCTTCGACCTTGGTGCGGATCTCGGACTTGTTGACACCGGCGATCTTGAGCGCGAAGCCCATGTTGTCGGCGACGCTCATGTGCGGGTACAGCGCGTAGTTCTGGAACACCATGGCGATGTCCCGGTCCTTGGGCGGCAGGTGCGTGACGTCGCGGTCACCGATGCGGATGGAGCCGGCGTTGACGTCCTCGAGACCCGCGAGCATGCGCAGGGAGGTCGACTTGCCACAGCCGGAGGGCCCGACGAGGACGAGGAACTCGCCGTCGGCGATCTCGATGTCGAGCTGGTCGACGGAGGGCTTGGTGGCACCGGGGTACACCCGGGTCGCCTTGTCGAAAGTGACGGAAGCCATGGTGATGTGTCCCTTCACCGGCAGGAACGTGCCGGACGATCCGAGTAAAGGAAGGATTGAGGTCTAGTCCACCTGGGTGAACTGCACGTGACGCTACCTGGCGCCGCGGCATCTGTCAGCACTCCACCCGGGGTGAGATTTCCGACCGTCGCGGGGACGAGGTTGGTTACACTGCACTCGCTGCCTCCTTAGCTCAGCTGGCCAGAGCACCGCTCTTGTAAAGCGGGGGTCGTCGGTTCGAACCCGACAGGGGGCTCCAGGCAGGAACGTCGAAGGCCCCCAACCGATCTTGGTTGGGGGTCTTCGGCATCTACGGGTGACATCAGCGAAAGCCGTCAGGGGTGGCCGGGCCTGAGCTCCTGTCTGACGCCCTGTTCCAGCCCGGCCGCCTTCCGTACGCCTGACGGCTTGGGTTGGCGGGGTCAGAACACGGGGTCTGCCGTGATCGCGCCGACCTGGTCCAGGTTCATGATCTCGCCGCTCCGGAAGGGGGCCTTCCAGTCGCCCGTGCTCTTGTACAGCTTCGGTGTCTCGTAGGCCGCCCCGAGGCCCATGAGATCGGGGCGCCCGTCTCCGTCCGCGTCGCCGGCCGCGATCAGTGGACGGAACGCGTTCCAGCCGCCGCCGATCTTCGTGCGGGGTGCGAACGTGCCGTCGCCCTTGCCCAGGTAGAGCCAGAGGACACCGTCCTTGTCGCGGGCGACGAGGTCTCCGGCGGAGCCGCCCGCGATGTCGGCGACTGCGGTGATGTCGTTGTAGATCCCCCAGCCGGCACCGACCTTCTTGCGGGTGAGGAACGGCTTCGTGGCGTTGCCGGTGCCGGGGTAGAGCCAGAGCACGCCGGACCTGTCGGTGGCGAGCGCGTCCACGCGGCCGTCGCCGGTCAGGTCGCTGCCGGACGTGATCTTGTCGTAGGCCTGCCAACCCCCGCCGACCTGGACCCGGGTGGCGAAGTTGCCGGTGCCCGTGCCCTGGTACAGCCAGAGCACACCGGACGTGTCGCGGGCCAGGAGGTCGCCGACCGGCGTACCGCCCAGGTTGCCCGCGGCCTCGATCCGGTCGTAGACGCCCCAGCCCGAACCGAGAAGGGTCCGGGGCCCGGCCTCGTTGATGCCGCGCCGCTCGTCGATCGGGCGGTAGAACAGATCCGTTCGCCACAGTCGGCCGGCAGAGTCCCGGCTGAGCATGTCGGGGCTGCCGTTGTCGTTGAAGTCGTGCGGCTGCGCCTTGCGCACGACCTTGAACGCGCCCTTGGCGGTGACGGCCGGGCCGATGCCGTTGACCGGCTCGCCGGTCATCTCCCAGGTGTAGTCGCCGTTGGGGACGCTCTCGTCCCAGTTGTTGTCGACCCAGCTGACCGCCGGTGCACTGGTGGAGAGGTCCGGAGAGGTCAGCACCTGGGTCTTTCCGGTCCGCACATGGCGGATGGTGATCTTCGGGCTCCACACGTCACGGGAGAGCGTCCACCTGAAGACGAACCCGTTGACCCGGTCGAGGTCGAGGACCGCCGGGGGCACGGTGGAAGCCGTGGCGACGACCTCGGTGGGCCTGCCGGTCGCCGCGATCAGCTCGGCCTTCAGGCTGTCGCCGCCCGTGGCCGCGATCCGGTACATGCCCTCGCCCCGGCCGACAACGCCGCCGCGCGCGTACAGGCTGCCGTCGGGTGCGGACGTGAACTCGTAGGCGTGGTCGAGCACCTTCACCATCGTCCTGGTGGTGAGGTTGTAGGCGGTGATGGCGTGGTGGGCGCTGGGCTGGGCGAAGCTCATGCCGCCCTTCTGTCCGTACAGGACCCAGTCGCCGACCAAGCCCACCTGGAGGTTGCCGAGTGACGGCACCGGGGGCACCGGGGCCTCCTGCACGGTGCCGGTGGCCCGGTCCGCGGCGAAGACCCGGGGTCCCCGGTCCGTCGCTGAAGCGCTGGTCCAGGCGATGTGGGTCGAGGAGACCGCCTGTGCGCCCATCCCGGGGGTGGCGAGAGTGAGGACGCCGGTGGCGAGGTCGAGGAGGCCCCAGCCGCCCAGGCCACTCCGTATGAAGGTGACCTTGGCGTGGGAGGGCGTCGCGGGTGTGACCATGACGGAAACCGCGTCGGCGGGAAGGCCCGTGACCGTCACCTCGGCGGTCTCGTCGACGTGCTTGCGGAGCACCGTGCCGGCGTCGGTGACGATGGTGGTGAAGACGGCGTCACTGGCCGCGCCCGCCCACTTGGCGTCCCCCGGGAGGGAGCCGACGGGGATCTCGAGGGAACCGGACGTCGTCAGGTTCCGCTGGGTGATCTTGCGCCCGTCCCTGAAGACCAGGAAGTCGGTCGTCGGCGTCGATCGCAGGTAGACGGCGCCGTCGTACGCCTGCCCGGAGCCGTCCGAGTAGCGTCGGAAGGTCGTGACGGCGGTGTTGGAGGTCGTCAGGAAGCCGGTCACACCGGCCCCGACGAGCCTGCTGCCCCCCGGATACCCGATCGGGTCCGCGGTCGCGATCGGGTCCGCGGTCGTCTTCGCGTCCGCCGCGAGCAGTCGGCCCGCGGCCGGAGCGGCGTGCGCGGGAGCGGCCGACGTCGCCCCGAGTGTGACGGCGAGAACGGTGGTGACGGCGCCGGTGAGCCGCCGTCGCGTCGAACGGGCCAGAGGCACGGGCGATCCTCCTCAAGTCATCAGGCACACCATGCGCCTCATGAATAAGACCCTTGAGTAGTCGCATGGTTGTACGACGACGGCCTTGTGATCGTGCCGCTCGGCCCGGCGCGGGTGGGTGCGTGGGTGCCGGTCAATCGGCGTTCGTGTGCGGGCCGTTCGGTTCTCGTGGGGCCGCGACGACGATCTGGTTCTCGTCCTCGTAGATGATCCTGCCCGGGTTCGAGGACTCCAGGCGGTGGCACTCCACGCCGTGCGCGGCGAGGAGGCGTACGTAGCCGTCGACGCGTGCGATCAGATCGACGGCGGTTGACTTGAACCAGGCCACGGCCCCTGGATGCACCTCGGGGTCGTACACGTCCGGGTCGACGTGCGTCGGGTTCGTGTAGTTCGCGTCGTACCAGTCGTTGTTGGACCTCCAGAACCGGTACTGCTCCTCGGTCAGCCTGCCCTGTGCCGCGAGTTCGTTCGCGAGCACGAAGACGCCGGGGAAGTGTCCTCGCGGATGCCTCAACCTTCCCTGGAACCGGATGTACGTCGTGCGGTCCACGCGTGTCCCCTCATGCCGGTCTGCGCTGTCGGGAGCGGATCCTAGGCGTTGTGCTTCGGGCCGGGGGAGGAGAGACCCCCGGCCTGTTCCGGCCGGGGGCTTTCCCCTACCGCACCACGACGTTGTGTGCCGGGATGATCGTGGGCTGGATGTCGGCGTGGCCGAGGTCCGCCAGGATCGGGCCGAAGGTCTTCGCGTGGGCCTCGAGGGCCTCCGCGCTCTCCCAGACCTCCGTGACGCGGAACCCTCCGTCGACCGGTCCCGCCGCGTGCGAGATGAGGCCCGGGTCCCGCACGTCCGCGAACCGGGTGAAGCCCCGTCCGTCGGTCACGCGGTCGATGACCGTGTCGTAGAGCTCCTGTCCGGCGCCTGGCAGGTCGAACGTGACGATGATGGCCATGGGGGTGCCCCTTCTCGGTCCGTCGTTCAGTTGTCGCGTGTGTCGATCTGTTCGCCGCTCGGCCGCTGCGTCGGCTCCGGCGGCTGCGTCGGCCGTGTCGGCGACGTCGCGATACTAGCGGGCTGTGATCGGGTGTGTGCGCAGAGTGGTGGCATGGTCCGTCTCAAGAGGTGCCTTCGGTGGGCCTGTTGTGTGTTCGTGTGTTGCTTGGGCGGGTGGTCCGGGACACTTGGTCGTTACGGGGGCGTACTGGTGGCATGGGGTGTTCTGCGGGAGGGGTGGGGCTGATGGGGCGGCGTTCCGGGGGGCTGATCGGGGTGTGGGCCGAGCAGCAGCGGGTGGCGCAGCGGCAGCGGGAGGGGCAGCACCAGGCCGTGCTGCGGCAGCAGCGGGACGCCGAGCGGGTGCAGCGGGCGTACGAGCGGGACGTCGCCCGGATGCAGCGGGAGCAGAAGGCCGCCTACCGGCAGCAGCGCGAGGCCGATGCCCTGCGGCGGACCCAGGAGTTGGACGCGCGCGTGCAGGAGCTCGAAGGGCTGCTGGCCGCCGGGTGCCGGGCGCCCGCCTTCAGCGTCGACACGCTGCGGCGGGCCGAGGACATCGAGCCGTTCTCGCCCGGGCCGCTCGGGCAGCCCGTACCCATGCCCGACCAGCGGTTCTACCAGCCCGAGGCCGCCTGGACCGCCTCGGGGCGGGCCCAGGCCGAGCGGGACGCGCGTGCCCGGTTCGAGCGGGACTGGTACGCCGCCCAGGCCGCCGAGGCCCGGCGCGTCGAGCAACTCGCCGCCTACCGGCAGGCGTACGACACATGGGCCGCCGAGCGGCTCGCCGAGATCCGCGCGCACAACCGCGGGGTCGCCGGGACCGAGGCCGCCCTCGGCGGCGGGGACCCCGAGACCGTCGTCGAGTTCTTCTCCGCCGTGCTCTTCGCCTCCACCGCCTGGCCCGAGGGCTTCCCCCGCGAGGTGTCCGCCGCCTACGAGCCCGCCCGGCGCCGGCTCGTCCTCGACTGGGACCTGCCCGGGTACGACGTCGTCCCCGAGGCCAAGGGCGTCAAGTACCTGCCCAGCACCGATCAGGAGAAGGACGTCCCCCGGCCCGTCACCCAGCGGCGGGCCCTCTATCGCGACGTGCTCGCCCAGAGCGTTCTCCTCGCCCTGCACGAGCTCTTCCGCGCCGATCGCTCCGGCGCCCTGGAGGCCGTCACCCTCAACGGGTACGTCGGCGGCGTCGATCCCGCCACCGGGCTCGCCGGGCGGGTGTGCGTCGCCTCG
Source organism: Streptomyces sp. CB02009 (assembly GCF_001905825.1). Classification (GTDB taxonomy): domain Bacteria; phylum Actinomycetota; class Actinomycetes; order Streptomycetales; family Streptomycetaceae; genus Streptomyces. The sequence continues at coordinate 809,567 of NZ_LIVV01000005.1, read as the reverse complement.
GCCGCCGTCGGCCGGGACGTCTTCGAGCGGCTCAACCTGGAGTTCGTGGGCGCCGTGGAGTGCGTGACCGGCGCCCTCGGCGGGCGGCTCTCCGCCAAGCCCGACGAACGCGTCGCCGTCGCCCCCCTCGGCACCCCCGAACAGGTCGGGGCCGAGGTCGTCGTGCAGGGGGACGGCGACGAGCCCGATCTGCTCGCCATGGACCCCATCGCCTTCGAGGGGCTCGTCGCCCAGCTCTTCCGCGCCCGGGGCCTGCAGGCCGTCACCACCCAGCGGTCCAACGACGGCGGCGTCGACGTCGAGGCCCTCGACCCCGACCCCATCAGCGGCGGTTCCATCCTGGTCCAGGTGAAGCGGTACCGGAACACCGTCCCGCCCTCCGCCGTACGCGATCTCTTCGGCACCGTGCAGAGCGCCGGCGCCAACAAGGGCGTCCTCGTCACCACGTCCGGGTTCGGGCCCGGCTCCTACACCTTCGCCAACGGCAAGCCGCTGACCCTGATCTCCGGGATCGAGCTCGTCGACCTGCTGCACCAGCACGGGCTCCGCGGGCGGTTGGGGCCCGGGACGGCCCCCGCGTCGTCGCCCGCGTCACCCGTCGCGCCGGTCGCACCCGCCGCCCCCACCGCCGAGGCCGACGCCGACTTCAACCTCCTCGGGATGGACTGGGCCGGGTCCGCCGCCCTCGACGTCTGCGCGCTCGTCTGCTCCGGTCAGCGGGTGCTGGGCGACGAGTGGTTCGTCTTCTTCAACAACCCTGCCACGCCCGACGGTTCCGTCGCCATGGTCGCCGCACCGCCCGGCGACCGGGCCGCCGTCCGGGTCGGCTTCGACGCCCTGCCGCCGTCCGCCGACCGGCTCGTGCTCGTCGCCGCCGTCGACCCCGAGGTCAATCCGGACGCCGACCTCGGCGGGTTCACCGACGCCGGCATCCGGCTGCGCGACGACTCCGGCGCCGAGCTCGACCGGCTCGTCGTCTCCGACGGCCGGCCCGGCGAGACCGCGCTCGTCCTCGGCTCCTTCCGGCGGCGCGCCGGCGACGACTGGGACTTCGTCCTCGGTGGGAAGGGGTACGGGGGCGGCCTTGAGGAGCTCGTCGGGGACTTCGGTATCGACGTGGAGTGAGGGAGGGGGAGTGGCCCGCACCCCCCTGTGCGGGGGCCGCGCCCCTTCGCGGGGCGCCGGGCCCCTTCGCGGTGGCCGCGCCCCCTTCGCCTCCCCCGCTCTCAGCGCCCGCTCAGCCGGTTCGCCAGCGTCGCCACCCGGTCCGTCGTCGCCGAGTGGCCCGTCGTCTCGCGGCGGTCCGCGCCCCGGAACGCCGCGTACATCGTCTGCACACCCAGCCAGCGCAGCGGCTCGGGTTCCCACTTGCGGACCTTGTGGTTCACCCAGGGGAGGGCCGTGAGGTCGGTCGGGCCCGACTGGCCCGAGTCCTGCTGGATGAGGTCGCGCAGGGTGCGGGCCGCGAGGTTCGCCGTCGCGACGCCCGAGCCGACGTAGCCGCCCGCCCAGCCCAGGCCCGTCGAGCGGTCCAGGGTGACCGTGGCGCACCAGTCGCGCGGGACGCCGAGGACGCCGGACCAGGCGTGGTCCACCCGTACGCCCGCCAGCTGGGGGAAGAAGCGGACCAGGATGTCGCGGAGGGCCTCGATCGTCTGCGGCTGGGTGCGGCCGTCGTTGTCGGTCTTCGAGCCGAAGCGGTACGGGACTCCCCGGCCGCCCAGGGCGATGCGGCCGTCGGCGGTGCGCTGGGCGTACATGTAGGCGTGCGCCATGTCGCCGAGGGTCTCGCGGCCCTCCCAGCCGATCGACTCCCACTGCGCGTCGGTGAGCGGTTCGGTGGCGATCATCGAGGAGTTCATCGGCAGCCAGGTGCGGCGCTGGCCCGCGAGGGAGGCCGTGAAGCCCTCGGTGCAGCGCAGGATGTACGGGGCGCGGACGGTGCCGTACGGGGTGACGGCGTGCTTGGGCTTGATCTCGGTGACCGGGGTGGACTCGTGGACGGTGACGCCGAGCGCCTCGACGGCCGCCGCGAGGCCCTTCACCAGTTTCACCGGGTGCAGGCGCGCGCCGTGCGGGGTCCAGGAGGAGCCGACGGCTCCGGTGACGCGGACGCGGTCGGAGGTCTCGCGGGCCCCGTAGAGCTCCCGGTCCGTCTCGCCGAAGGCGATCTCGGCCGCGTGGAACTCCTTGAGGCGGGCCAGCTGGGCGGGTGAGAGGGCAACTTCGAGGACGCCGCCGCGGTGCTGGTCGGCGTCGATCTTCTCGGTCTCGCAGACGTCGAGGACCTCGGTGACGGTGGCGTTCATGGCCTGCTGGAGGCGGACGGCGGCCTCGTGGCCGTGGAGTCCGGCGTAGCGGTCGCGGCCGGCGATGCCGTTGTAGAGCCAGCCGCCGTTGCGGCCGGAGGCGCCGTAGCCGCAGAACTTGGCTTCGAGGACGGTGATGTTGAGGAAGGGGACGGCCTTCTTGAGGTAGTAGGCGGTCCACAGGCCCGTGTAGCCGCCGCCGACGATGCAGACGTCGGCGGTGGTGTCGCCGGGGAGCGGTTCGCGGGGATCGGGGGCGCCGTCCTGCGCGTACCAGAACGAGATGCCGCCGTTGACCGTACTCATGTGTATCCCTCTTCCGGGTGCGTGGGCGGGAGGTTACCGGGGGCCTTGGTCCTGTGGATACGGGTCGTTCGGCGGCGGTTCCGGGACGGGGTCCGGCCTAGCTTCGAGGGTGGACGGCGCACGTGCGGCCGCCACGGATTCCGTCGTTCCGGAAGGACTCTCCCATGCCCGTACGCAGGACCCGGCGCCTGGTCGCCGCGGGTGTCTCGGCAGGTCTCATCGGCCTTGCCGCGGTGGGGTGTTCGGAGGGCGGGGCGCCGGCGGCCACCGTGGTGGCGGTGGCTCCGGAGGGGCACGCGGACGTGCTCGCGGGGCTTCCCGCGGCCGTGGACGGTACGAAGATCGTCGTCGGTGACGCGCACGCTCCGCACACGGTCACGGTGTACGTGGACCCCCGGTGCGGCTACTGCGCGAAGTTCGAGGCGAGCGGCGGGACGGTCCTCGCGGAGGAGGCCGCGGCGGGCGCGGTGAAGGTCGAGTACGTCGTCGCGTCCTTTCTCGACGACCGGACCGGCGGCACGGCCTCGGCGCGGGCCGCGAACGCGCTGCGGGCGTCGGTGGAGGCGGGGCCGGGGAGGTTCGCCGCGTTCCAGGCGGCCCTCTTCGCCTCGCAGCCGGGCCCCGGGTCCCGGGACGGGTACTCCGTCGGGCATCTGCTGCGGATCGCGGAGCGGGTGGAGGGGCTGCGGAGCGCGGCCTTCGACCGGGCCGTACGGGAGAACGCGTACCAGCGGTGGGTGGCGGACTCCGAGAAGGCCTTCGAGGACTCGGGCGTCGGCGGCACGCCGACCGTCCTGGTGGACGGGGCGGGGCTGCCGGGCGGGGACGCCCTGTACGACGCGGCCCGATTCTCGGAGGCGCTGCGCGACGCGGGTGTCTAGGGTCGTGGGGTGATTCACGTACCGGACCAACTTGTCGCGTCTCAGGTGAAGTACAACGGGGAGGCAGGGCGGGCGTTCGTCGCCGCGCTGCCGGAGCAGGCCGAGGAGTTCCTCGACCGGTGGGGGCTCCGGGTCACGGGGCCGTCCATGTACGGCATGGCGTCGCTGGTGCTGCCCGTCGAGCGGGTCGCCGACGGCACGCCGGCCGCGCTGAAGATGCAGATCCTCGACGAGGAGACCGAGGGGGAGCCCGTCGGGCTCCGCGCCTGGGACGGCGGCGGAGTCGTCCGTCTCCTCGACCACGACGCCGGTACGGGCACGATGCTGCTCGAACGGCTCGACGAGGCCAGGCCGCTGAGCTCCGTCGCCGACACGCGGGAGGCGATGGGCGTCGTCGCGGGGCTCCTCGCCCGGCTGGTGGCGCTGCCGGCGCCGGAGGGGATGCGGGGGCTCGGCGACATCGCGGCCGGGATGCTCGCGGACGTGCCGGACGCGGTCGGACGCCTCGGCGCGGAGGACGCGGCGGTGCTGAAGGACTGCGCGGCGGCCGTACGGGAGGTGGTGGGGGAGCCGGGCGACCGGCTGCTCCACTGGGACCTGCACCTCGACAACGTCCTCGCGGCCGAGCGCGAGCCGTGGCTGGCGATCGACCCCAAGCCGCTCGCGGGCGACCCGGGCTTCGACCTGCTGCCGGCCCTGATGGACCGCTTCGACCCGGTCGACGTCCTGTGGCGCTTCGACCTCCTCGCCGAGGTCGTCGGCGACCGGCAGCGGGCGGTGGCGTGGACGCTGGGCCGGGTGCTGCAGAACGGGCTGTGGGACGTGGAGGACGGGGAGCCGGGCCTGGACGCGGAGCAGGTGGAGGTGGCGCGGATCCTGCGGGCGGCGCGGGGGTGAGGCGGCCGTCGGCCCCGGCGGAACCCCCTGGCCAGGACCGGGGCGGCCGGGGCAGGCTTGTCCCATGATCCGTACAGCCACGCCTGCCGACGTTCCCGTCATCCACGCCCTCGTCCGCGACCTCGCGGAGTACGAGAAGGCCCTCGACGAGGTCCGCACCACCCCCCAGCAGCTGCAGGAGGCCCTCTTCGGCGAGCGCCCCGCCGCCTTCGCGCACGTCGCGGAGGCCGAGGACGGGGAGGTCGTCGGCTTCGCGCTCTGGTTCCTCAACTTCTCGACCTGGCGCGGGGTCCACGGCATCTACCTGGAGGATCTGTACGTCCGTCCGGAGGTGCGCGGCGGCGGCCACGGCAAGGCGCTGCTGACCGAACTGGCCCGGATCTGCGTCGAGCGCGGGTACGAGCGCCTGGAGTGGTCCGTCCTGAACTGGAACAAGCCGTCGATCGACTTCTACGAGTCCCTCGGCGCCCGCCCGCAGGACGAGTGGACGGTGTACCGGCTGACGGACGGGGCGCTCGCCGCGCTGGGTGGGGCGGGGGTGTAGGAAGGGGGCATGGATACGGATATTGCGGAGCGGTTCCAGCGGATCACGGCCTTCATCGAGGCGCGGCTGACGCCGCTCTTCGACCCGGCGAACGGGAGTGACCACGGGTTCGGGATGGACGACACCTCCCGGGCCCTGCGGGCCACGCGGTACACCGTGCAGGCCGCCTCCGCGGTCAACGGGCTCGTGGAGAAGCGGGAGTCGGCGCCGGAGCTGCGGCAGGTGGTGGACCAGGCGCTGGAGCACAACTGGGACGTGCTGCGCTCCGTCGCCCGGATGTGGGAGGACCACCCCGACTTCCTGAAGGAGTACAAGGCGCACTCCTGGGACGTGGTCGGGGCGGCCGTCTAGAGGGATTCAGGGGGTCCTGGTGTCCGCCTGATCGGCGCGGGACCTCCTACGTGATCAGGACCTCCTAAGGGATCAGGACCACCTTGCCCGTCGTGCCCCGCGTCTCCAGGGCGCGGTGCGCGCCCGCCGCGTCCGCGAGCGGGAAGCGGTGGACCGCGGGGCGGAGTGTGCCCGCGGTCGCCGCGGCCAGGGCGGCGAGTTCGAGGTTGCGGACGTCGCCGCCCGCCTTCCTGAGCATGACGGGGCCGAGGACGGACTCCGAGGTGATGCCGCGCGCGGCGAGTTCCTCCGGGGTGAAGGTGAGCGCCTCGCCGTCGTGGAGTCCGGCGCCCGACCAGCCGAAGACCACGTGCTGCCCGCCCTTGCCGAGGAGGTCGACGGCCGCGCGGCCGGTGTCGCCGCCGACCGAGTCGAAGACGACGGTGGCGGTGCGCCCGTCCAGGTACGCGCGGACCTTCTCCGGCCAGTCGGGCCGCTTGTAGTCGACGGCCAGGTCGGCGCCGTTCTCCTCGACGAGCGCGACCTTCGCCGGGCCGCCGGCCAGGCCGATGACGGTGGCGCCGGCGTTCTTGGCGTACTGGACGAGCAGGGTGCCGATGCCGCCGGCCGCCGCGGGCACGATCGCCACCGAGTCGGGGCCGAGTTCGGTGAACTGCAGGATGCCCAGGGTGGTGCGGCCGGTGCCGATCATGGCGACGGCCTCCGCCTCGCCGAGGTGGTCGGGCAGGGTGTGGAGGCGGGTGGCGTCGGTGACGGCGAGCTCGGCGTATCCGCCGGGGTTCATGCCGAGGTGGGCGACGACGCGCCTGCCGAGCCAGGCCGGGTCGGTGCCCTCGCCGAGCGCGTCGACGGTGCCGGCGACCTCGCGCCCCGGGATCGTGGGCAGTGCGGCGGGTGCCGGGAACGGGCCCTTCATCCCCAGCCGGAGCGCGGTGTCGAGGAGGTGCACACCGGCCGCCGCGACCTTGACGCGGACCTGGCCGGGGCCCGGTACGGGGTCGGGGGTCTCCTCGTACGTGAGGTTCTCGGCGGGGCCGAAGGCGTGGAGGCGGATGGCGTGCATGGTCTTCCCCGTTCGTCGCGCGGGCGGTCGTCGCCGGACGGGGAACAGCCTCCGACCTCAAGCGTGCTTGAGGTCAAGCCCCTTCCGCAGGAGACCCCGATGCGCCCGCAGCGCCAGCGACACCGCCTCCACCGCGCTCGTGAACGACACCTCCGAGAGCACCCCGGGCGCCGCCACCTGGTCGCCCACCAGGTACACCCCGTCGCCCCGGTCGACGGCCGGCCGGTCGCGCCAGGTCGTGCCGGGCCGGTCGACCGCCCCCGTACGGCCCTGGCACAGCGCGTCCCGCCGCCACACCGTCCGCTCGCGCCAGCCGGGGAAGCCGAGGTCGAGGAGCCGTTCGGCGTGGGCCACGCCGTCCGCCTTCGACCCGCCGGGGCCGATCGGCAGCTGGGCCTGGACCAGCTGCACCCCGGCCGGGGCGAGCGTGGGGTCCTGCGCCGTGAAGCGCTCGACCCAGCCCGGCGCGTCCAGGTCCGAGATCACGAACGGGTCGCCCTTCCGGGTGCGCAGCGCCAGGTCGAACAGGACCGTACGGCCGCTCTCCCACGTCAGCGTCGGGTCGCCGAGCAGCCGGGCGGCGGCCGGCAGCGCGGTCGCGACGATCACGGGCCCCGCGCCGGACGGCAGGGCGTCGAGGCTGTCGACCCGGGACGACGTCTCGATCCGTACGCCGGCCTCCCACGCGCGCGCGACCATCCGCTCCATCAGCCGGCCCCAGCCGCCCCGGATGTAGTGGGCCTCCGGCGGCAGCGAGCCGGCCCGGTGGAGCCGCTCCTGCACGAAGCGGGCGGAGAGCGCGCCCGGGTCGTGGTGGAAGGTCGCGACCGCCGCGTACGAGGCGGCGGCCTCCGCCGCCCGCTCTCCCGCGAGCCCGGTGGCCCAGGTGCGGAAGTCGACGTCCACGGGGGCCCGGCCGGCGTCCCGCAGGGACTGGCGGAGCATGCCGAGCGGCGGGGTCCGGCGCAGGGCGCCGCCCTGGTGGAAGCGGAACCGGAGGGCCTCGGAGACCGGCAGCGGGGCCAGCTCGCCGAGGAGGCCGCGCTGCTTGAGCCAGGTCCAGTGCGGGCCGCCGGCGTAGATCGCGTGCGGGCCCTCGTTGGTGAGGTAGGGGCCTTCCGCGGTGCGAGCCCGGCCACCGGGCGTCCGGTGCGCCTCGTGGACGGTCACCTTGAGGCCCGCCTCGGCGGCGGTGACGGCCGCGGTCAGTCCGGCGAAGCCGCCGCCGATGATCGTGAGCTTCCGCATGTCGCTCTCCCTCTCGATCGGGCCGACCCCGCGTCGGCCCCGTGTCCGGTCTCGCAAGGGGGACGAGGGGCGGGGTCCCGTTCGTGACATCGGGGCCGTTGTCAGTGGCGTACATCACCATGGAGGCATGGCGACGACTCGGAAGAAGAAGACGGCGGTCGCGGGGGCCCGCCGCCCTGAGCTGCGGCTGCCTCCCCTGGAGCCGTACGGGGGAGGGCTCGAACCCGACGGGGACTACGACGGCCTCGAACTGACCGGGCTCGACCTCACGGGCGAGTCGGGGGAGGGCGCCCGGTTCCTGGACTGCGCGCTGCGCGACTGCGGGCTCGACGAGGCCCGGCTGACGGGGGCCCGCTTCCTCGACTCGGTCCTCACCGGCGTACGGGGCGTGGGGACGGTCCTCGCCGGGGCGCAGCTGCGGGACGTGGAGCTCGTGGACGCGCGGCTCGGCGGGGCGCAGCTGCACGGGGCGGTGCTGGAGAGAGTGGTCGTACGGGGAGGGAAGAGCGACTACCTGAACCTGCGGTCCGCGAAGCTCAAGGACGTCGTCTTCGAGGGGTGCGTGCTGAGCGAGCCCGACTTCGGGGGCGCGCTGCTCGAACGGGTGGAGTTCGTGGACTGCGTGCTCACCGGCGTGGACTTCAGCGGGGCGCGGCTCAAGGACGTGGACCTGAGGGGCGTCCAGCGGCTGGAGATCGCGCGCGGGGTCGAGTCGCTCGCGGGCGCGGTGATCTCGACGGCCCAGCTCCTCGACCTGGCGCCGGTGCTCGCGGCGCAGCTGGGGGTGCGGGTGGAGGAGTAGCGGGCCGGCCGCAGGGGTCAGGGCAGGCGGGGGAAGCGGGCCTGGAGGGACCAGACGGCCGGGTTGTCGGCGAGGCCCTCGTGCATGTCCGTGAGGTCGGCGATCAGGTCGTGCAGGAAGTCGCGGGCCTCGCGGCGGAGCACCTTGTGGTTGAAGGTGAGCGGCGGCTCGTCGCCCGGCATCCAGTCGGCCTCCACGTCCACCCAGCCGAAGCGGCGCTCGAAGAGCATGCGGTCCGAGGACTCGGTGAAGTCGAGCTCGGCGTACTGCGGCTGGGAGGCGCGGTTGCCGCGCGGGTCCTGGTCGACCTGCTCGACGATGTCGCACAGGGCCCAGGCGAAGTCGAGGACCGGCACCCATCCCCAGGCTGTGGACACTTCGCGGTCCGTCGTGGTGTCGGCGAGGTACACGTCCCCGCAGAACAGGTCGTGGCGCAGGGCGTGGACGTCCGCGTGGCGGTAGTCGGTCTGCGGCGGGTCGGGGAAGCGACGGGAGAGGGAGTAGCCGATGTCGAGCACGGAACCGATGGTGTCACGGCGCCGGGCCCGCGCCGTACGCGAGGAGCACCGGCGGCACTCGGCGGCACCCGGCGGCACCCGGTCGCCCCGGCAGCGGTCCGCCGCCGGGGCCGGGGGGAGAGAGGGGCGCTCAGCGGCGGCCGTGCACCGCGCGGGCCACCCGCGGACCCAGCCAGCGCTTGAGGCGGCGCAGCGGCTCCAGCTGTTCGGCGGCCCGGTCGATCCGGTAGTAGAGCTGCGGCGGGATGTGCGGGAGCAGCGGCGAGTGGCGCTGGCCCAGGAGCGCGAACATCCGGGCCGGCTCCAGGCGCATGTACCGCGGGAGGTTCTCGTACCACTGGGCGCTGTAGCGGGCGGCGCTCTGCGCGGAGACGAGCTCGGCGCGGCGGCGCTTCCCGTACGTGGTGAGGGCCGTGTCCAGGTCGGAGTGCGCGCGCAGCGCGTCCGCCAGGGCCAGCGCGTCCTCCAGGGCCAGGGTCGTGCCCGCGCCGATCGAGTAGTGCGTGGTGTGGGCGGCGTCGCCGAGGAGGACGACGTTGCCGTGGTGCCAGACCCGGTTGGTGAGGGTGCGGAAGGTGAGCCACTGGGCGGGGTCGTCGGCCCGGTCGCGGCCGATCAGCTCGTGCCCGTCGAGGAGGTCGTGGAACAGCTTCTCCAGGAGGTGGAGGCTGTCGGCCTCGCCGAGCGCGTCGAGGCCGAGGCCGGCCCACGTCTCCCGGGAGCACTCGACGACACAGGTCGAACGCTCGCCGCTGAACCCGTAGGCGTAGCACCAGATCCAGCCGTGCTCGGTCTCCTTGAAGGCGAAGCTGAAGGAGTCGAAGACCTTGGTGGTGCCGAGCCAGATGTACGGGTTGCGGCCGCTCGTGACCGCGCTGCCGAAGCGTTCGGGGTGGGCCTCGCGGAGCACGCTGTGGACGCCGTCGGCGGCGACCACCAGGTCCGCGTCGGCCAGCTCGGGGGCGTCCGGGCCGGCGATGTCGTGATCGAACTCGACGCGCACGCCGAGCTCCGCGGCCCGGTCGGCGAGCAGGGCCAGCATCCGCCGCCGCCCGATGCCGAAGCCCGCGTCGCCCCGGTGGACGGTGCGCTCGTCGCGGACGATCGCGACCCCGTCGGTCCAGGTCACCGAGGCCTCGGCGACGGCGGCCGCGGACTCGGGGTCGCCCGCGCGGAGCTTGTCGAGGAGCCCGGCCCAGTACGTCACACCCCAGCCGTACGTGGAGCCCTCGGGGTTCCGCTCGTACACGGTGATCTCATGGGCGGGGTCCTGCCGCTTCAGCAGGATCGAGAGGTAGAGGCCGGCGGGTCCGCCGCCGACGATCGCGAGCTTCACGTGCGCTCCCACTGGACTGACCGGGCCTGAGGCATGACACCGTGCTGTCGGACGGCAACGCAGGGTAGCAGTGGCGGGGCCCCGGGTGTGCGCGAAGCGCGGCCAAGACACCCTCCTACGGCAGCAGGCGCCGTTCCTTCGCGACCGCGACAGCGCCCGCCCGCGTGTCGACGCCGAGCTTCGCGTAGATGCGGCCGAGGTGGGTCTTCACCGTCGCCTCGCTGATGAACAGCGCCCGCGCGATCTCGCGGTTGCCGAGGCCCCGCCCGAGCTGGCCCAGGATGTCCCGCTCCCGGTCCGTGAGGCTCGGGCCCGCCGCGCCGCGCATCCGGTCCATGACGCGGCTGGCGACCGGCGGGGAGAGGGCGGTGCGGCCCTGGGCGGCCGCGTGGATGGCGGCGAACAGCTCCTCCGGGCGCTCGGCCTTCAGGAGGTAGCCGGTGGCGCCGGCCTCGATGGCCCGGGTGATGTCGGCGTCCGTGTCGTACGTGGTGAGGACGAGGACGTGGACGCCGGTGGGCGCGATCAGGCGGGTCGCCTCCACGCCGTCGATGCCCGCGCCCAGCTGGAGGTCCATCAGGACGACGTCCGGCTTCAGCTTCGCCGCCATCGCGACGGCCTCCTCGCCGCTGCCGGCTTCGCCGACCACCTCGATGTCGGGGGTGCTGCCCAGGAGTGCGAGCAGCCCGGCGCGGACGACGACGTGGTCGTCGCAGAGGAGGATCCGTACGGACATCACGACTCCTGGGAGGGCGGGGGCGAGGAGGGGTTCGGCGACGGGTCCGCCTGCGGGTGCGGGCGGGGGGCCGGGGGCGGGTCCGTGTGAGGGTCCGCGTGCGGAGGGGCGCTCGGCAGCGGGATCGCGGCCGACAGCACCGTGCCCTCGCCCGGCGTGGACTCGACCGTCAGGGTGCCGCCCAGTTGCTGGGCCCGCACGCGCATCGCGGGCAGCCCGTGGCCCCGCACCCCGCCGGGCCGGTCGGCCGGGTCGAAGCCGCGGCCGTCGTCGGCGATGTCCAGGACCACCTGGTCGTCGAGGTACGTGAGGGTCAGCGCGGCGGAGTCGGCGCCGGCGTGTTCGCGGATGTTGGCGAGGGCGCCCTGCGCGATCCGCAGCAGCGCCGACTGCACCCGCTCGGGGAGCGGGACGGCGGTCCCGTCGACCCGGAACACCGTCGACTCGCGGGCCGCGAGCCCGCGCAGCGCCTCTTCGAGGCCGCCGCCCTCGGCGAGGTCGGCGGGCGCCAGGTCGTGCACGAAGCGGCGCGCCTCCGCGAGGTTGCGCTCGGCGATCGACTCGGCCGTACGGACATGGCGGCGGGCGGTGACCGGGTCGCTGTCCCAGGTGCGGTCCGCGGCCTGCAGCAGCATCTGCTGGCTGGACAGACCCTGCGCCAGGGTGTCGTGGATCTCCATCGACAGCCGCTGGCGCTCGGCGAGGGTGCCCTCGCGGCGCTCGATCGCGGCGAGTTCGCGCCGGGTGCGGATGAGGTCGTCGATGAGGGCCCGCTGGCGTGCCGCCTGCCGGTCCGAGTACACGAAGACGCCGGTGGCGATGGCGGCGACGGCCGGCGGGGCGACGATCAGGTTCGGGTCCCAGCCGCCGTGCGCGAGCTGCACCTGCGCGAACACGACGAACGCGGTGAGCAGCGTGACCAGGCCGAGCGCCGCCCGTGCCGGGAGGGTGCGCAGGCCTGTGTAGAACAGCGGCACCGCGCACCAGGCGAAGCTCGGCGCGAGGACGACGAGCAGGATCCAGACGGCGACGACGGTGCTCAGCCAGGCGATCCGGCGGGGCGCGGCGCGGGTGCCGACGACGGGGCCGAGGAGGTAGAGGGAGGCGAGGGCGCCGGAGAGGGCGACGATCCAGGGGCTGCGGTCCTCCCAGGGGTGGCGCAGCAGGAAGCGGGCGAGCGAGGCGCCGAGCAGGAGGAAGAAGGCGATGTGCATGACCCGGGCCAGCCAGGTGGCGTCGGGGTCCTGCTCGGTCTCCGTCGGCCGTGCCACGTTCTCACCTTCCTGACCTGGGGACATCTGTCCATCCTGGCCCGGGGGGACCACGGGGGCATCAGCCGATCGGCTGACCCGGCCGTCCTCCAGTGTGCGTGAGGAGGGCAGCCGGACCGTGGACCGTACGGCCCGGGTCGCGGCCACAGGATGGAGGACAGAGCGAAGGAACGGACCACTCGCACGGTCCACCCCGGCTCGGCTCGCTTCTCCTCGCAGTCCCTCCCTCCTCACCCTCACGGAGTTCCTCATGAAGAAGATCGTCTTCGGTGCCGCCGCCGCCGCTGTCGTCGCCGCCGGTACGTTCGGCGCGGTCTCCGCGAACGCCTCCGCCCCGGCCGCCGCCCCCGCCGCCGCGGTCCGCGCCGACGCCGGCAACGCCAACCTCCAGCAGTCGACGCACCTGACGATCGATGCCGCGACGAAGGCCGCGCAGGCGACGCTCGACGCCGCAGAGAAGGAGAACCAGCGCGTCTCCGTCGCCGTCGTCGACCGCAACGGCAACACCCTCGTCACCCTCCGCGGCGACGGCGCGGGCCCGCAGTCCTACGAGTCGGCCGAGAAGAAGGCCTTCACCGCCGTCTCCTGGAACGCCCCGACCTCCGTCCTCGCCGGCCGCCTCGCCCAGGCCCCCAACCTCAAGGACATCCCCGGCACCCTCTTCCTCGCCGGCGGCGCCCCGGTGACCGCCAAGGGCGCGCCCATCGCCGGCATCGGCGTCGCGGGCGCCCCCTCGGGCGACCTCGACGAGAAGTTCGCCCAGGCCGGCGTCGCCGCCCTCGGCAAGTAACCGCCGCCGCGGTCCACAGTCGGCGATGGCGCCCGGATCCCCCGCCGGGCGCCATCGCCCTTTCCGCGTCGGCCCTGCTTAGGATCGATACGTGACCCAGCGCAACCGGACGGACCGGCACCACCGGACCGGAGCAGCCGCGGGCGGCCTCGCCGCCGCCCTCACCGCCCTCGCACTCCTCGCGGGAGGCTGTACGGAGGCCACCGGCGGCGTCCGCGGGGCGCCCGGGTCCGCCGGGCTGCGCGACCCGTACTTCCCGAAGCTCGGCAACGGCGGCTACGACGTCGGCCACTACGCCCTCACCCTCGCGTACGACCCCGGGACCGGGCGGCTCGACGGCACCGCGGAGATCACCGCCCGTGCCACCCAGGACCTCAGCGCCTTCAACCTGGACCTCGCCGGGCTCACCGTCGAGGGGGCCTCCGTCGACGGGGAGCCCGCCGCGGTCAACCGGGCCGGGAACGAGCTGACGCTCCGGCCGCGCGAGGAGATCCGCGACGGCGCGGAGTTCCGGACCACCGTCTCGTACGGGGGAGTGCCCGAGCCGGTCACGGACGCGGACGGCTCCCGGGAGGGCTGGCTGCGCACCGACGACGGCGCCGTGGCGGTGGGCGAACCGGCGGGCTCGATGACCTGGTTCCCGGGCAACCACCACCCCTCCGACAAGGCCTCGTACGAGCTGGCGCTCACCGTCCCGGCCGGGCTCGAAGCGCTCTCCAACGGCGTCAGGACGGCCCGCCGGACGGAGGCGGACGGCCGGGTGACGACCGAGTGGCGCGCGGCGGAGCCGATGGCGAGCTATCTCGCGACGGTCGCGATCGGCCGGTACGCGACGTCGACCGCCGCACCCGGCTCCGGCACCGTCCCCGTGCTCACGGCCGCCGAACGCCCGATCGCCGCCGCGACGGCCCCGCTGCGCGGCGAGATCCCCGAGATCATCGCCCGGCAGGAGCGGCGGTTCGGGCCGTACCCCTTCTCCACGGCCGGTGCGATCGTCACCGAGGACGGGCCGCTCGGGTACGCCCTGGAGACGCAGACGCGGCCCGTCTTCCCGGCCGCCGCCTTCGACCGGACGACCCTGGTGCACGAGCTGGCCCACCAGTGGTTCGGGAACTCGGTGTCGCCCGCGAGCTGGCGGGACCTGTGGCTGAACGAGGGTTTCGCGACGTACGCCGAGTGGCTGTACACGGAGGAGTACGAGCACGTCCCCGCGCGGACGCACTTCGAGCGGGCCTTCGCGCAGGAGGCCAACTGGGCCTTCCCGCCGGCCGCCCCGCCCGCCGCCGAGAACCTCTTCGACCCGCCCGTGTACCAGCGCGGCGCGATGGTCCTCCACAAGCTCCGCGAGACGGTCGGGGACGAGACCTTCGACGAGATCCTGCGCGGCTGGCCCGCGAAGTACCGCCACGCCAACGCCTCCACGGACGACTTCACCGCCTACGCGGAGAGCGTCGCGGGCCGCGGCCTGGACGAGCTGTGGGACGTCTGGCTGTACGGCGACGGCAAGCCGGCGAAGCCTTAGCGGGTCAGGTCAGGGGCTTCCGCATGACGACGCACGCGCGGCCGTGGGCGAGGTCCGGGCGGCGGTCGGTCTCCTCGTAGCCGAGGGCGGTCCAGAAGGCGAGGGCCTTCGGGTTGTTCTCCAGGACGGCGAGCCGCAGGCCCGTGCGGCCCTCGGCGCGGAAGCGGTCCTCGACGTACGCGGCGAGCCGGCGTCCGTGGCCCGCGCGCCGTGCGTCCCCGTGGACCATGAGGAGTCCGAGCCACGGTTCGGGTTCCGCCGGGTCGGGGTGGCGGCCGAGGGTGACGGCGACGGCGACGAGCCGGCCCTCGGAGCGGGCGAGCAGGACCTCGGCGGTGGGCTGCGCGAGTTCGTCCGCGAGGGCGGCCGCGACCTGCTCGGGCCGGATGTCGGACGGGTCGGGGAAGTCGCCGCTCAGCTGCTGGAACTCCTCGTTCGAGGCGTACAGCGCGGTGAGTTCGGTGAGCAGCGGGCCGGGGAGGGCCGCACCGTCCTCCAGGGCCTTGGGCGCGAGGGCTTCGACGATCACGCGGCAAGAGTAGAGCCCCGGCGGGGAAACCGGCGCCGGGGCTCAGGGGTGCTGCGGGGCGTCGGTCAGAGGTTGACGCCGAAGTCGCGGGCGATGCCCTCGAGGCCCGAGGCGTAGCCCTGGCCGACCGCGCGGAACTTCCACTCGGCGCCGTTGCGGTACAGCTCGCCGAAGACCATGGCGGTCTCGACGGCGGCGTCCTCGGAGAGGTCGTAGCGGGCGAGCTCCGCGCCGCCGGCCTGGTTCACGATGCGGATGTAGGCGTTGCGCACCTGGCCGAAGTTCTGCGAGCGGCTCACCGCGTCGTAGATGGAGACCGGGAAGACGATCTTGTCGACGTTCGGCGGGAGGGCCGCGAGGTTGACGTTGATCTGCTCGTCGTCGCCGCCGCCCTCGCCGGTGCGGTTGTCACCGGTGTGGACGATGGTCTGGTCCGGCGTCGACTTGTTGTTGAAGAAGACGAAGTGCGCGTCGGAGGCGACCTTGCCGGCGGCGTCCACGCCGATCGCCGAGGCGTCGAGGTCGAAGTCGGTGCCGGTGGTGGTGCGGACGTCCCAGCCGAGGCCCACGGTGACAGCGGCGAGGCCCGGGGCCTCCTTGGTCAGAGAGACGTTGCCGCCCTTGGACAGGCTCACAGCCATGGAAAGTCCCTTTCATCGTGGTGTCTTCGCCTGGAGAAACGCGTGGTGCCCCCGGACGGTTCCCGGCGAAAACAGGATGACTCCGATGGCCCCCTGCGGGGAACATGGAGGGCATGTCCGGTCCGTATCCCATCCGCGGCTCCGTCTCGCTCCCCGAGGCCGAGCTCCAGTGGCGTTTCTCGCGTTCCTCGGGCCCGGGCGGTCAGCATGTGAACACCAGCGACTCCCAGGTCGAGCTGCGCTTCGACCTCGCGGCCACCGACGCGCTGCCCGAGGTGTGGAAGGCCCGTGCCCTGGAGCGCCTCGCCACCCGCCTGGTGAACGGCGTCGTGACGGTCCGCGCCTCGGAGCACCGCTCCCAGTGGCGCAACCGCGAGACGGCCGCGGTGCGGCTCGCCGCGCTGCTCGCCGAGGCGACGGCCCCGCCGCCGAAGCCCCGCCGTCCGACGAAGGTCCCCCGCGGTATCAACGAGCGGCGGCTGCGGGAGAAGAAGCAGCGCTCGGAGACGAAGCGGACGCGTCAGTCCCGCGACTGGGGCTGAACCGGCGCCTTCGCGTTGGCGCGTGCCCCCGGTTCAGGACAGGCCGCGGTACTTCCCCTGGTAGTACGTCAGCGGTCCGCCGCCCGCGGCCCCGGCGTCCACCGTCAGGACCCGGCCCACCACCAGCGTGTGGTCGCCGGCCACGACCCGGCTCTCCGTACGGCACTCCAGGGTCGCCAGCGCGCCGCCCATGAGCGGGGCGCCGCTCTCCTCGCCCCGCGCGTACGGCAGGTCTGCGAAGAGGAGCCGGTCGCTGACGCGGTTCTTCATGGCGAAGCGCCCGGCGATGTGCCGCTGGTCCTCGCCGAGGATCGACACCGCCCAGACGGGCACGTCGGTGAGCAGGTCGTCCATGCGGGAGCCGTTGCGCAGGCTGACCAGGACCAGGGGCGGGTCGAGGGAGACCGACACGAAGGCGGTGGCGGTCATGCCGACGTCCTCGCCGCGCGGGCCGTCGTCGGGGTCGTGCGCGGTCACCAGGACCACACCGGCCGCGAGGCGGGACATCGCCGCCCGGAACTCGTCGTTGCTCACCCCCTCAGCATGAGGGATGGCCAGATCGGACACGGGGGGCGAGGTCGGGGTCTTCTGCAGCACACTCGCACGCTAGTCCCGGCCGTTCGGGAGCCGCATCGGGCCGGGGGACCAGGCCGGCACCCCCGCCGGTCCTAGGACCCCCGCCCGGGGGGCGCGGGGGCGGCCTCCGGGGCGGTGGGCGGCGACCCGCGATGACCTGCTGTGACTTGAGTCACAGCGCCCAGTATTTGCTGACCCTGTGTACCGGGTGCGCAGCTCGCTGTGATTCAGTGGCAGTGACAGTGCAATACGAACGGTGACTGTGCAACACGAAGCCGATGAGAACCCTGGAGTTGCTGTCGAGGTCTCGGGGAGAGCGAGCGATGGAGACCGAGTCGGAGCCGTACGTCCGTCTCTCGACCCTGCGGCAGCTGCATCAGGTCGTGGCGGACCTCAACACTGCGCGCAGCCTGGCGGACACCCTGCAGACCGTCGCCGACGGTGTGGTCGCCGGTCTCAACTACGAGCTTGCCTGCGTCAACCTCGTACGCCCCGACGGTGACCTCGTCGTCGCCGCCTTCGCCGGCAGCTCCGCCGCCGAGGCCCTGATCACCGGCCGGGTCGGCTCCCGCGCCTCCTGGGACCGCCGCCTCTCCATGGCGACCGCCTGGGGCGAGCTGCGGTTCATCCCGCACACCGAGGGCTGGGTGCTGATGGAGGACGACGTCCCCCAGTGGCACACCGACGGCCCCGCGCCCCGCTTCGAGGACGAGTGGCACCCGCACGACCGCCTCTACGCCCCCATGTACGCGCCCAGGCTCGGCTCCGCCCGCCCGGGGGGACCCCCGCCCGGCTCCGGCCGCGAGCTCCTCGGCGTCATATCCGTCGACCGCCCGCGCAACGGCCGGCACCCCGGCCCCTGGGGCCAGGAGGCGCTCCAGATGTACGCCTCCCAGTCGGCGATCGCCATCAGCAACGCCCGGCTCCGCTCCAACATGCAGCGCGCCCTCGTCCGCCTGGAGCGGGAGCAGCAGGCGCTCCGCGCCAGCGAGGAGTCCTTCCGGCAGGCCTTCGAGTACGCCCCCTCCGGCATGGCCATCGCCGAGATGGGCGGCGACCAGCACGGCCGGCTCCTGCGCACCAACGACGCCCTGTGCCGGCTGCTCGGCCGGCCCGCCGCCGCCATGCGGCGCTACTCCTTCGCCGATCTCGTCCACCCCGAGGACATAGGGACGCTGCTGCGGACCTCCGCCGAGGGCGGCCGGGCCGAGCTGCGGCTCGGGCGGCGCGACGGCACGTACGTGTGGGTGTCCCTGCGCAACTCGGTCGTCGCCGACGCGGCCGACGGCCCGCGCTTCCTCCTCACCCACGTCGAGGACATCGAGGAGCGCAAGCGGCACGAGCTGCAGCTGGCCCACCGCGCCTCGCACGACGCCCTCACCGGCCTCCCCAACAGTGCCGAGCTGCGCTCCCGGCTCTCCGCCCGGCTGTGCGAGCGCCCGGCGGCGCACGTGTCGGCCGACCAGGCCGCGGGGTACGGCGGGGCGTACGAGTCGGGGCGGGACGGCGGTTACGGGACGGGCTACGAGCCGGCGTACGACCAGGGGCACGCCGATCAGTCCGGGCACGCCGGGTACGACTCCGGCGGCCCGGCCGGCCCGGGTCACCCGGGTTACGAGTCGCCGTACGAGCACGAGCACGACCACGGCTTCGGTTTCGAGCCGGCGGGCGCCGGCCCGTACGACCACCACGTCCACATGGTGGCGCCCTCGGGCGGTGACATCGACGACGGCACCAAGGGCCTCGCCGTCCTCTTCTGCGACCTGGACGGCTTCAAGTCGATCAACGACCGCTTCGGGCACCACACCGGTGACGCGGTGCTCATCGAGGTCGCGCGCCGGCTCACCACCGGGGTCCGCGACGGTGACACGGTCGCCCGGCTCGGCGGCGACGAGTTCGTCGTCCTCGCCGACGGCCTCGGCGCGGCGGACGCCGCCGACCTGGCCGTACGCCTGCGGAACGCGATCATTCCGCCGATCCGGGTGGACGGCCGGGCGGTCCGGGTCGGGGCGAGTTTCGGCATCGGATGGGCCGAATGCGGGATGACCGTGGAAGAGGTCCTGAACTCCGCCGACCAGCGGATGTACGTGGAGAAACGCTCCCGTGCCAAGGTCCACCGCCGCGCCGGCTGAGGCTCCTGACACGCCCGGGGCCGCTTCGGGGGCTGGTCCGTTCGGGGTAGGCTCGGCCGGTCGGCGACGGCTGGCGAGCATGGAGAGGAACCCGGATGGCTGCCGGTAACGACGGCGCGAACAAGCCCGAGAACGACGACCCGTTCGGCTACCTGTACGAGGACGGTCAGGCCGCGGGCGCCCAGCCCCCGGGCGGGGGCGGCTACGGCTACCCCGGCCCCGCAGCGGCGCAGCCCGGTGTGCCCCGGACCTCGTACAACCAGGTCAGAACGGTCGGCGAGCGCCAGTACGGCGGCCAGCAGCACGCGCAGCCCTACGTACCGCCGCAGCAGCAGGCCCCGTACGGCCAGCCGCAGGCGCAGTACGCCGCCCCGGAGACCTACGGCGGCCCGCCGACCCGGCAGGGCCCCCCTCCGCAGCACCACCACGGCGGCGGCTCCGGTCGCGGCCCCAACACGCGGGGCATCCTCATCGGCGCGGTCGCGGTCGTCGCGGTCGTCGTGGTGGGCATCGCGGCCGCGGTGATCACGAACATGGGCAACGAGGACGACAAGGGCGACCAGGTGAACACGGGCGGCACCACCGCGACCGCGCCGGTGAAGCCGTCGGACGAGCCCAGCACCGAGCCGAGCCCCGACGAGACCCCGGCCGAGCTCCCGAAGCAGGACGCGGCGACGCTGAAGCTGGGCGGCAGCGCGGCGCTCGCCAAGGACGTCAAGGGCGCCGAGGGCTCGAACGGCACGTACGTGTCGGGCTTCAACCAGGTCGGTTCCTCGGTGACCTGGAAGGCGAAGATGCCGACGGAGGGGAAGTACTCCCTGACCGTGCGCTACGCGATCCCCGCCGTGGACGCCAACGCCACCCTGACGGTGAACGGCAAGCCGAACTCCTCGCCCCTCGGCCTGAAGAACTTCGTCCACTCCACGGACCCGAACCTGGAGAAGAACTGGCAGACCACCTGGGCGCCGGTCGACCTCCAGAAGGGCGAGAACGAGATCAAGATCTCGTGCGAGACCGGCAACCAGTGCGACGTGCTGCTCGACTGGCTCGAAGTGGGACCGCCGAAGGAGTAGGTGTCCTGGCCGGCCCGCGGCCGGCCGTGTGTCACGGCCGGTCCGGTTCCTCGGCGACCCGCACGCGGGGCAGCAGTTCCTCGTAGGTCTTCGGGTCGAATTCGCCGGCCACCGGGGAGAGGACCGTCGCCGCCGAGAGGGCGACCGCGCGGGACAGGCGGTCGGGCCATGGGGTGCCGTCTACCAGGCCCGACAGCAGGCCGGCGACGGCCGAGTCGCCCGCGCCCGTCGGGTTGCCCTTCACCGGTGACGGCGGGGCCGCGCGCCACAGGCCCTCCGGGGTCGCGGCCAGCAGGCCTTCGGGGCCGAGCGAGGAGACGACCGTGCGGGCGCCGCGGCCCCGTGCCTCGCGGGTCGCGCGCAGCGGGTCGCGGGTGCCGGTGAGCTGGGCGAGTTCGTCCGCGTTGGGCTTGACGAGGTCCGGGCGGGCGGCGATGCCGCGCCGGAGGGGTTCGCCGCTGGTGTCGAGGAGGACGGGGACTCCGGCCGTACGGGCGAGGCGGACGAGTTCCGCGTAGGCGCCGACATGGATGCCGGGCGGGAGGCTGCCGCAGAGGGCGACCGCCGCGGCGCCGTCGAGGAGCGCGCTGAAGCGGGTGCGGAAGACGGTCCACTCGGCGGCGGTGACGGTGGGTCCCGGCTCGTTGAGCTGGGTGGTGTCGCCGCTCGCGGTGTCGACGATCGCGACGGTGCGGCGGGTGGGTCCCGCGGTCTCGACGAGTGCGTCGCGGACCGGGGTCGCGGCCAGCTGCTCGCGGAGCACGGCGCCGGTGGCGCCGCCCGCGAAGCCGGTGGCGACGGTCTCGTGGCCGAGCGCGGCGAGCACCCGGGCGACGTTGAGGCCCTTGCCGCCGGGGCGTTCGATGACCTGGGTGACCCGGTGGGAGGCGTGCGGGGTGAGGGCGGGGACCCGGTACGTCAGGTCCACCGCCGTGTTGAGGGTGACCGTGAGGATCATCCGACCAACCCCCGTACTCCGTGTGAAGTCCTGTGGAACGCGCGTTCCGACGGGCACTGATCATGCCAAACGAAAGGCGGTTGGCCCAGACCCCGGGCCCACCGCCCTTCCGCGTGACTCCTGATCAGAAGCGGGCTCAGGCCTTCGGGTCGACGATCCACTCGCCCTTGCGCATGACGCCCTTGAGGTTGAACTCGGCGTCCAGGACGACGATGTCGGCGTCCTTGCCGGGTTCGAGGGAGCCGACGCGGTCGTACACGCCGAGCAGTCGGGCCGGGTTGGCGGAGATCGCCTGGACGACGGACTCGACGGGGAGGCCGTCGATGGTGGCGGCGCGCTTGAACGCGCGGTCCAGGGTGAGGGTGGAGCCGGCGATGGAGCCCCCCTCGACGAGGCGGGCGACGCTGTCCTTCACCTCGACCTCCAGCGGGCCGAGCATGTAGCGGCCGTCGCCGAAGCCGGCGGCGTCCATGGCGTCGGTGATGAGGGCGACGCGCTCGGCGCCCGCGTGGTGGAAGGCGAGCTCCAGGGCGGCGGGGTGGAGGTGGGTGCCGTCGTTGATGAGCTCGACGGTGATCCGCTCGTCCTCCAGGAGGGCGGCGATCGGGCCGGGCGCGCGGTGGCCGAGGGCGGGCATCGCGTTGTAGAGGTGGGTGGCGACGGTGGCGCCCGCGTCGATGGCCTCGACGGTCTGCTCGTAGCTGGCGTCGGTGTGGCCGATGGCGGCGATCACGCCGTGCTCGGCGAGCAGGCGTACGGAGTCGATGCCGCCGGGCAGTTCGGTGGCGAGGGTGACCATCTTGGCCTGGCCGCGGGCGGCGTCGATCAGCTTGCGGACGTCGGCCGGGTCGGGGTCGCGGAGCAGCGTCTCGTCGTGGGCGCCCTTGCGGCAGGGGGAGATGAAGGGGCCCTCGAAGTGGAGGCCGGCGATCTCGCCCTGTTCGGCGAGCTCGGAGAGCAGTCCGGCCCGCTGGGTGAGGAAGTCCATCTCGCCGGTGACGAAGGAGGCGACGACGGTGGTCGTGCCGTGCAGCCGGTGGGTGTGGACGCCCTTGAGGACCTCGTCGACGCTGCCGGAGGTGAAGGACGCGCCGCCGCCGCCGTGGTTGTGCATGTCGACGAAGCCGGGGACGAGCCAGTGCCCGGTCAGGTCGAGGGCCGGGGTGTTCTCCGCGGTGCTTCCGACGATGCGGTCGCCTTCGACGATCACGCGTCCGTTCTCGACGATTTCGGTGGGCAGCACGACGTGTGCGCCGGCGAGAACCTGGTGATCGGCCATCAGGCGGAAACCTCCGAGTCGGTGGGGCGCTGGGGGCGCCGGTCGGCGAGCAGGTCCCAGGCGAGGAGGCCCGCGCCCAGGCATCCGGCGGTGTCCCCGAGGGCCGCCGGGACGATGGCGGGCAGCTTCTGGAACGTGACTCGCTCCTCCACCGCGGCCCGAAGTGGTGTGAACAAGGTTTCCCCGGCCTCGGCGAGTCCGCCACCGATGATGAGCGTGCGGGGGTCCAGCAGGGTGAGGGCCGTGACCAGGCCGTCCGCGAGGGCGTCGACGGCGTCCTGCCAGATCCGGAGGGCGGCGGCGTCGCCGGACTCGACGGCCTTGGCGCAGTCGGCGGCGTCGGCCTTCGGGTCGCCGCTCGCCTCGGCCCAGGCCTGGGAGACGGCGGAGGCGGAGGCGTACCGCTCCAGGCAGCCGCGCTGGCCGCAGCCGCAGACGGTGCCGCCGGGGCGGACGACGATGTGGCCGATCTCGCCGGCGTAGCCGTGGGCACCGGCCTCGATGCGGTCGCCGATGCCGATGGCGCCGGCGATGCCGGTGCCCAGGGGCACGAAGAGGAAGCGGTCGGCGCCGTTGCCCGCGCCGATGCGGCCTTCGGCGAGGCCGCCGGTGCGGACGTCGTGGCCGAGGGCGACGGGGATGCCGTCGAGTCTGCCGCTGAGGAGTTCGCGCATGGGAACGTCGTGCCAGCCGAGGTTGGCGGCGTAGACGGCGATGCCGTTCTCCGCGTCGACGATGCCGGGTACGGCGACTCCCGCGGCCGCCGCGGGCTCGCCGTACCGCTCCTGGCCGAGGGCTCGGAGCTCGGCGGCGAAGCCGAGGATCGTCTCCACGACGGCCTCGGGGCCGCGGTCGCGTCCGGTGGCGCGACGGGCCTCGTGGAGCAGGGTGCCGTCCGCCCCGACGAGGGCGGCCTTCATGCCGGTGCCGCCCACATCCAGGGCGATGACGTGTCTCACGGGTGACAGTTTGGCCCTCGGGGACCCAAAAGGTCTAGTCCACTGCCGAGGATTGTTGCGTACGGATACAAATTCGGGTCCCGTCATGGGGCCCATCGTCCCGGTGACGTTGCGGAAGTGATACCCGAGTGGTGTAGACCTCATACCCGCGCACGCGAGAGACTTACGGCCCTGCGCAGAGCAAACGTGCGGCTCGATGCAGCTCAACGACGAGCAAAAGGTGGATGAAGCCGTGGAGCGGCGACGATTCCTTGGATTGACCGCGGCCGTCGCCGCACTCGGGCTGACCGCCACGGTCGCCGGCTGCGGCTCGCTCGGAGGCGACTCCGGCGACGTGACCCTGAGACTGGTCGCGGCCGACTACGACCTCACGGGCGGCGACACCACCAAGAAGTACTGGGCCGACCTCGTCAGCGCCTTCGAGGCCGGCCACCCCGGCGTCAAGGTCGAGGTGCAGGTCGAGTCCTGGGACGACGTCGACCGCAAGGTCGCCGAGATGGTCGCGGCCGACAAGGCCCCCGACATCGCGCAGATCGGCGCCTACGCCGACTACGCCGCCGCCGACCAGCTCTACGCCGCCGACGAGCTGCTCTCCATACCCGTCCAGTCCAACTTCCTCGCGCCGCTCGTCGACGCGGGCGAGCACAAGCGGACCCAGTACGGACTGCCCTTCGTCGCCTCCACCCGGCCGCTGTTCTACAACAAGGCCCTCTTCGAGGACGCCGGCGCCAAGGCCCCCACCACCTGGGACGAGCTCGCCGAGGCCGCCGAGAAGCTGAAGGACAACGGTGTCCGCACCCCCTTCGCGCTGCCCCTCGGCCCCGAGGAGGCCCAGGCGGAGGCCCTGATGTGGATGCTCAGCGGCGGCGGTGGCTGGGTCGACGGCACCGACCACTACGCGGTCGACTCCGACGCCAACGTCAAGACCTTCGACTGGCTCAAGAAGAAGCTGGTCGGCAAGGGCCTCACCGGGCCCGTCGCCCCCGGCAAGCTCAACCGCAAGGCCGCCTTCGCCGCCTTCGCGAACGGTGAGGTCGGCATGCTCAACGGCCACCCCTCGCTCCTCAAGGAAGCCGCCAAGAAGGGCGTCGAGGTGGGCCAGGTCCCGCTCCCGGGCGTCGACGGCCAGGCCGAGGCGGCCATGGGCGTGGCCGACTGGATCATGGGCTTCAAGCAGAACGGTCACCGCAAGGAGATCGGCGACTTCCTGAACTTCGTCTTCAGCGACGAGAACGTCCTCAAGTTCGCCGGCGACAACGACCTCCTCCCGGTCACCGTCACCGCCTCCACCCGTATGGAGACCGAGCCCGAGCACGCCAACCTGCGGGTCTTCCTCAAGACGCTCCCGGAGAGCCAGCTCCCGCCGGTCGGCAAGACGTCCTGGGCCAAGGTCAGCGAGAACGTCAAGCAGAACATCGGCAAGGCCGTCACCCCGGCCGGTGTCCCCGCCGAGGTCCTCGGCGCGATCGGACGCGCGGCGACGGCGGCCGAGAACGCCGAGTAGGCGTCCGCGCGACCGGGCCGCCGCAGCGCCGCTCGGCGCCGTGGCCGCCCGCGCGACCGGGCGGCCACGGCAGCGGGCGGCGCCGGGTAATAGGTTGGTCGTATGACCGAGGAGCGCGAAGCGGCGGACAGCGGTGACGAGGGCGGGCTCGGTGAGCGCGAGCAGGCCCTCCTCACCGTCGAGCGCCGCTCCTGGCCGGGCCCCGGCGCCAAGGAGCGCGCGGTCCGCGAGACCCTCGGGCTCTCCCCGACCCGCTACTACCAGCTGCTCAACGCCCTCCTGGACGACCCCAGGGCCCTCGCCCACGACCCCGTGACGGTGAACCGGCTGCGGCGGGTGCGGGAGGAGAAGCGGAAGAGGCGGTAGCGCCCGGGCCGCACCGGGACCGGCCGGGGCCCCGGGCCTCACCGGGACCGGCCGGGAGCCGGCACCGGACGCTCCGGGCCCGGCGGTCGGCCCCTCGCGTGCCCTCCCGCGCGCGTCGTCCCGCGCGTGCCGTCTTGTTCGTGGCCCTGACGCGGGCGGCCCGCGTGGGTAGGGTCGGGAGCATGGTCAGCCTCCCGCACCCGACCACGTCCGCCGGCCGCGACGGTCTGGACGCGCTGCTCGCGCGGCCCGAGAAGGCCGTCGTCGCCCTCGACTTCGACGGCACGCTCGCCGAGATCGTTCCCGACCCCGAACGGGCCCGCGCCCACCCCGGCGCCGTCGAGGCGCTCGCCGCCCTCGCCCCCGAGGTCGCCTCCGTCGCCGTCGTGACCGGCCGCCCCGCCGGGGTCGCCGTCCGGTACGGCGGCTTCGCCGGCGTCCCCGGTCTGGAGCACCTCGTCGTCCTCGGCCACTACGGCGCCGAACGCTGGGACGCCGTCACCGGTACCGTCCGGGCCGCCGCCCCGCACCCGGGCGTGGCCTCCGTCCGCGCCGAGCTCCCCGGCTTCCTCGACCGGGCCGGCGCCTGGCCGGGCGTCTGGATCGAGGAGAAGGGCCGCGCGGTCGCCGTGCACACCCGGCGCGCCCTCGACCCGGAGGGCGCGTTCGAAGCCCTCAAGGGCCCGCTGGGCGACCTCGCCACCCATCACGGCCTCGTCCTGGAACCCGGCCGCATGGTCCTGGAGCTGCGGCCGCCGGGCATGGACAAGGGCGTCGCGCTCGCGGAGTACGTACGGGAGGTGGGCGCCGGGTCCGTGCTCTACGCGGGCGACGACCTCGGCGACCTGCCGGCCTTCGCGGCCGTCGAGAAGCTCCGCTCCGACGGCACCCCGGGGCTGCTGGTCTGCAGCGGCTCGACGGAGGTCCCGGAGCTCGCCGACCGCGGGGACCTGGCGGTGCCGGGTCCGCCCGGAGTGGTGGAGTTCCTAGGGGCGCTGGCGGCGGCGGTACGGGAGGCCTGAGCCGGGGCCGGTCCCGTCAGTCCCTCCGTACGAGTCAGTCCCTCCGTACGAGCAGGTCCACCAGGCTGGTCGCCTCCTCCCCGGCGCGGCTCGCGGCGAGCCCCCGGCGCATCAGCTCGAAGTACGGCCGGATCAGCTCCGGGCTGACGCCCTGGTCCTCGGCGGTGGCCAGGAAGGTCGGCGTGCCGGCCACCTGCATCGCCAGGCTGGAGTCGCTGTCGTCGAACGCGCCGGTCGCCAGCTGCCGGGCCGTCTGCCCGATCGACGGTCCGGCCATCGCCCCGACCCACTCCCCGAGCAGCGGGGCGAACGCGACCGGGTCGATGTTCTCCCGCCGGATCAGGGCGAAGGCGTGCGCGACCCCCGCGAACATCCCGTACATCGCGCTCAGCAGGGCCACGTCGTGCAGGGCCGCGAAGCCCGCGTCCTCGCCGACGTAGGTGGTGCCGACCGGCACGGCGAGGGACTCCCGGTGGAGCTCGAACAGCTCCCGCGAGCCGCTGTAGAAGACGTAGCCGCCGGCCTCGGGGACCCCGACCATCGGCGGGACGGCCATGATGCCGCCGTCCAGGTAGCGGGCGCCGCGCTCCTCGGCCCACAGGGCGCGGGCCCGGGCCTCGACGGGGGTCGTGGTGGTCAGGTTGACGAGGTCCTTGCCGGCCAGGTCGGCGCCGTCCAGGGCCGCCTCCACCGAGGCGTCGTCGAGGAGGCAGACGATGACGAGGGTGCTCGCCTCGACCGCGCCGGCCGCGCTGTCCGCGGCCTTCGCGCCCTCGGCGGCGATGGCCTCCGCGCGGGCGGGGGTGCGGTTCCAGACGGTGAGCGGATGTCCGGCGGCGAGCCAGGTCCGGGCCAGGGCGGTGCCCATCGCACCGAGTCCGAGGAGGGTGACGGGGGTCTTCCGATGCGCGTTCGCTGTCATGGCCACCAGGCTGCTGCAGGCCTCTGACCTGCTCAAGTACCCACTTGGAAGTGGGTGGTTACCCTGAGGTGAGCGAACAGGTCAGAGGGGTGGGGCACATGGCGACGCTGAACCGGCCCGGAACCGGGGACGGCCACGTCTGCGGGATCGACGCCGCGATGGAGGTCATCGGCGGCAAGTGGAAGGTGCTCATCCTGTGGGCGCTGCACGAGCGGCCGCACCTGCGCTTCGGCGAGCTCCGGCGACTCGTCCCGGGCATCACGGAGAAGGTCCTCGCCTCCCACCTGCGGGAGCTGGAGGCGGACGGCATCGTCGACCGCGCCTCCTACGAGGAGGTCCCGCCCCGCGTCGAGTACGCCCTCACGAAGGACGGCGTCCGCCTCAACGAGGCCCTCGAACCGCTGGCGCTGTGGGGGCGGGAGCGGCGGTCGGCCCCTCAGGAGCGGTCGGCCTCCCCGGAGCGGGCCGTGTCCTAGCTCTTCTCGCGCAGCGCGTCGAGCTGGTTCAGGAACCAGCGCTGCGGCGGCAGGGCCGTCGCCGTCGCGGCGAGGCGCTTCGTGCGGTCGGCGCGCTCGGACAGGGGCATCGTCAGGGCGGTGTGGAGGGCGTCGGCGGTCTGCGACACGTCGAAGGGGTTCACCGCGAGGACGTCCGCCCGCAGCTCCTTGTACGCGCCCGCGCCCGTGGACAGGACGAGCGCGCAGCCCGCGTCCGAGACCACCGGTATCTCCTTCGCGACCAGGTTCATGCCGTCGCGCACCGGGTTGACCAGGGCCACGTCCGCCAGGCGGTACGCGGCCAGGGAGCGGGTGAAGTCGTCCTCCACGGACACGATCACCGGCTGCCAGTCCGCCGTGCCGAACTCCGCGTTGATCTCGGCGGCCAGTTCCGTCACCGAGGCCGTGTACGCGCGGTACGACTCCAGGTCCTGCCGGGAGGGGTACGCCGAGGCCAGGTGCACCACCCGGTCGTGCCACTCCGGATGGGCGGTGAGCAGCTCCCGGTAGGCGAGGAGGCCGCGCAGGATGTTCTTCGACAGCTCCGTGCGGTCGACGCGGACGACGGTCCTGCGGTCGCCCACCTCGGCGCGGAGCCGGGCGAGGGCCTCGTCCACCTCGGGGCGGTGGGCCAGGGCCCGCAGCTCGTCGCCGTCGACGCCCAGCGGGTACGCCCGGACCCGGGTGCGGCCCTTCCCGGCGCCGTGGCGGCGCCACTCCACCCCGTGCCAGGGGTCGCCGCTCGGCCAGACGCCCCGGGTCGTCCCGGTCGAGTCGTCGCGCTGGGAGCAGCAGCTGATGAACGCCGACGCCCATCCCCAGGTGTGGAAGCCCAGCTCGTCGGCGCCGAGCATGCCCCACAGGAGCTCCTCGACGATGTCGTCCGGCACCATGCGCAGGTACTCGGAGGACACCCACGGCGTGTGCGTGAAGTGCCCGATCCGCAGGTCGGGCCGGAGCTCCCGGAGCATCCCGGGGACCAGTGCCAGGTGGTAGTCCTGCACCAGGACCGCCGCGCCCTCGTCGGCCGCGGCGGCCAGGGCCTCGGCGAACGCGCGGTTGTAGGCGCGGTAGGCCTCCCAGCGGCGCCGGAACTCCGCGTCGAAGACGGGCTCGCGGGGGGTGTCGTACAGGTGGTGGTGGAGGAACCACAGCACCGAGTTCGCGATGCCGTTGTACGCGTCGGCGTACACCTCCGGGTCGATGTCCAGCATCCGTACGCCCGGCTCGGCGATGCCGCGCCGGACGGCCTCCCGGTCGCCCTCGCCGAGCGCCGCGCACACCCACACGCTGTCCTGCGAGGAGACGGCGCTCAGCCCGGAGACCAGGCCGCCGCCGCCCCTGCGGGCGTCGAGCTCACCGTCCTCGCCGCGCACGTACGAGACGGGTCCCCGGTTGGATGCCACGAGCACAGATGCCATGGGGCGAACCTAGCCCGTCCGGTAAACGCTCAAACGTACGTATACGAGACGGGTGGTTCCGGCCACGGAGGGTGGCCGTGCGCCCGGAGGCCAGGCCACGGAGGGTGGCCGGACCTCCCGGGCGGCCGATCACGCAGGGCGGCCGGACCTCTGGCGGCCGTCAGTTCTCGCGTCGGCCGCGCATCGCCGCCTTCGCGACCAGGCCCGTCGCCGCGAGGGCGAGGCCCAGGGCGCCCAGCAGCCACAGCCGCTCGCCGTTGCCGCCGGTCTCGGCCATCGAGCCGCCCCGGCCGTTCCCCGGCGGCCCGGGGGCCGGGGGCGCGGGAGCGGGCGCCTCGCGGGTCGGGGCGGTCGTGGGCTCCGCCGGGTCGGGGGTCGGGTCCGCGCGGGTGGGCGTGGGGGTGGGCGTGGGGTCCACCGCGGTCGGGCTCGGATCCACCGGGGTCGGATCCACCCGGGTCGGTGTCGGCCTGGGGGCCGGCTTCGGCGGCTTCCGGAGTTCCGGGGCCGCCTGGCAGGCCGGGTCCTCGCTGCCGGCTCCGCAGGTGGCGCGGGGGGTCTCGGACCGCACCCGGTCGTGGAGCCGGCCGTCCCCGGTCGCCGGGTTCTTGATCTTCACCGAGTAGGTGACGGTCGCCGTCCTCCCGGCCGGGATGGTGCCCGCGTACCCGATCCTCGGCGCCCGGTAGGTCACCGTGCCCAGGTCCGTCCGCACGTCGCCCCGGTACTCGGCGTCGTCGAGGGTCCCGGTCAGGTCGTCGCCGAACCTGGCGTCCGGGTAGTCGTGCGCGCCGACGTTCTTCGCGGTGATCGTGTAGGTGAGCGTGTCGCCCGGCTTCACGGTGCGCGCGCTCGCCGTCTTGGTGATCTCCAGGTCGGGGACCGGCACGGAGAAGGCGAGCGCGGAGGGCACGTAACTGTCGCCGCGCGTCGAGAAGGCCAGGTCGGCCGAGGTGGCGCCCTGCGGGACTGCGTCGTCGGGGAGGTCGAAGGACTTCGCGTCGATGCCCAGGTTGTCGACGAGGTCGGGGGCGACGGCTCCGTCGTCCCCGCCGAGGAAGAAGTTGTCGGTGGTGCCCGTGCGGGCCTCGGTGACGTTCCTGCCGCCGGCGAGGAAGGCGTCACCCGGGGTGTTCCGGTCGCCCTCGAAGGCGGTGACGCCGGCCCGCGCCGTACCGCCGCTCCGGCGGAAGCCGTCCACGGTGATGGTGGTCGCGGGGGAGGACGGGCGCTGGAGGACGTGCCCGCCGTACACGGACACGTTCCGCCGCTCGGGCGCGCGGACCGGTTCGGGGCCCGGGAACCTGTGGACGACGGTCAGCGACCAGCCCGCCACGCAGCCCTTGCCCTCGGGCGCCCAGAGGTTGCCGACGGCCACCTGCACGTCCGTGCCCGAGAGGCCCGAGAGGCCCGAGGTGCCCGCGAACGCGGCCGTCACGTCCGACTCGCCCGTGTAGTAGTGCGGGCCGTCGGTGTCGGCCGGATCGGCCACCATGCTGTCGATCGAGACCGGGGTCGCGGCGCCCGTGCCGACCCTGATCACCGGGGCGGTCGTCGTCGGGTCGCCGGGCGAGCGCCCGGCATCGGCGCCCGAGAGGTCGCAGCGCTTCAGCCGCGCCCCGCCCAATCCCTTGTACGTGCCGTCGTTGCCGCCCCAGAAGAGCCGGGCGTACGCCACCTCCGCGCCCGCCGGGATCCGCACCCGGCCGGTGCTGGAGCCGTACCCGCTCCCCAGGACGGCGGAGTCGATCCGCCGCATCACGAAGGTGTCGCCGGAGTCCGGGCCCTGGCCGCTCGTCGCGACCGCGCAGCGCGCGGCCTGGTCGGCGGGGGCGGCCGGACAGCCCATGACCGTGTTGCCGACGGTCGTGAAGTCGCCGTACAGCGACGCGTCGTACCGCTTGCCGAACGGCTCGACCACGTCCGCCGCGGCCGGTCCCGCCGCGGTGAGCGCGAGCGGGCCCGCCGTCAGTCCGACGGCCACGACGGCCGCGAGCACCCTGCCCGGGTGATGGTGTCTGAAGCGCATAAAAGGGCAATGTATGCAAAACAGATCATCATGGGGCGTTACGCCACGCGGCGCCGGGCGTACTCCACGATGTCGGCCATCGGCGGCCGCTCCTCCGTGTCCACCGCGTACGTCCGCGGCTCGAAGCCCTTCTCGCCCCGCTCGAACTGCGTCAGCCGCGGCCGCACCAGATGGCCCCGCGAGAGCCGCAGCTGCGCCGTCCGGTAGATCGCCGCCGCCATCCGGCCCAGCGCCTGCCCGTCCTGGTGCCGGTGCTTGCGCACCCCCACGTCCACCTGCGCGAGCGCGTCCAGGCCCACCGTGTGCAGCGCGTCCACGAGCAGGCCGAGCTCCACCCCGTAACCGACCGGGAAGGGCAGCCGCTCGAGCAGGGACCGGCGCGCCGCGTACTCGCCGCCCAGCGGCTGGACGAAGCCGGCCAGCCGCGGCCAGTGCAGATTGAGCAGGGGACGGGCCACGAGCTCCGTCACCCGGCCCCCCTGACCAGGGGTGTCCCCGAACGGGCGGTCGTACATCGCCTTCACGAAGTCCACGTCCGGCTCCGTCAGCAGCGGGCCCACGATCCCCGACACGAAGTCCGCCGAGAAGTCCCGCAGGTCCGCGTCGACGAAGCACACGACGTCCCCGGTGGTCACCATCAGCGACCGCCACAGGACCTCGCCCTTGCCCGGCACGGCCGGTATCCGGGGGAGTATCGCGTCCCGCGCGACCACCCGCGCCCCGGCGGCCGCCGCCACCTCCGCCGTGCGGTCCGTGGAGCCCGAGTCGATCACCACCAGCTCGTCGACGAGCGGCACCGCCTCCGACATGAGCTCGCGCCGGATCACGGTGACGATGTCACCCACCGTCGCCTCCTCGTTCAGCGCCGGCAGGACGACGCTGACCTTCGTGTTCCGCTTCGCGGCGAGGATCCGCTCCAGCGGCCGGTCCGCCACGGACCAGGACCGCCGGTCCAGCCAGCGCTCCACCTCTTCCAGCACGTGATCTCCATCTCGCGGTTCGGACGGCCGGTCCAAGCGTCCGGGCCTTCGGTTACAGTCTTGAACAACGCGGATGCCCGATGCACGTCGGGGTGCCGCCCGCGTCGGAGCGCAGGAACGAAAGTTCACCGCGCTTCACAATCGAATACCGCTCATCCAGAGGGGCAGAGGGAAACGGCCCGTTGAAGCCCCGGCAACCCTCCAGTCGGTTACTCGTCCTCCAGCGAGGCTCCCGGCTAGGGAAGGTGCCAAATCCGTCTCATGGCGAAAAATTCGTCATGGGAAAGATGAGGAGAAAGGGCCTCGCCTCCATGGCTGTACAGACTGTTACCCCCGCCACTTCGGTCGACCTCGGTCCCGCGTCGGGACTCTCCTGTCGCGAATGCGGTGAAGTCTTCGCGCTCGGTCCGATCTTCGCCTGCGAACTCTGTTTCGGACCGCTCGAAGTCGCTTACGACCTCCCCACCGGTGACCCCGAGGCGCTGCGCAAGCAGATCGAGGCCGGCCCCGCCAACATCTGGCGCTACGCCCCGCTGCTGCCCGTCCCCGCCGACGTCGCCGACAAGCCCAACCTGAACCCGGGCTGGACCAAGCTCGTCCAGGCCGACAACCTCGCCCGCGAGATCGGCGTCGCCCCCGGCAAGCTCTTCGTCAAGGACGACTCCGGCAACCCGACCCACTCCTTCAAGGACCGGGTCGTCGCCCAGGCCATCGAGGCCGCCCGCGCCTTCGGCTTCACCACCCTCTCCTGCTCCTCCACCGGCAACCTGGCCGGCGCCGTCGGCGCCGCCGCCGCCCGCGCCGGCTTCCGCTCCTGCGTGTTCATCCCGCACGACCTGGAGCAGGGCAAGGTCGTCATGGCCGGTGTCTACGGCGGTGACCTCGTCGCCATCGAGGGCAACTACGACGACGTCAACCGCTTCTGCTCCGAGCTCATCGGCGACCCGCTGGGCGAGGGCTGGGGCTTCGTCAACGTCAACCTCCGCCCGTACTACGGCGAGGGCTCCAAGACGCTGGCGTACGAGATCTGCGAGCAGCTCGGCTGGGTCATCCCCGACCAGCTCGTCATCCCGATCGCCTCCGGCTCCCAGCTCACGAAGATCGACAAGGGTCTCCAGGAGCTCATCAAGCTGGGCCTCGTCGAGGACAAGCCGTACAAGATCTTCGGCGCGCAGGCCGAGGGCTGCTCCCCGGTGTCGGTGGCCTTCAAGGCCGGCCACGACGTCGTGCGGCCCCAGAAGCCGAACACGATCGCCAAGTCGCTCGCCATCGGCAACCCGGCCGACGGCCCGTACGTCCTCGACATCGCCCGCCGCACCGGCGGTGCCGTGGAGGACGTGAACGACGAGCAGGTCGTGGACGCGATCAGGCTCCTCGCGCAGACCGAGGGCATCTTCGCCGAGACCGCGGGCGGCGTGACCGTCGGCGTCACGAGGAAGCTCGTCGAGAACGGGCTGATCGACCCGAACCTCACCACCGTCGTCCTCAACACCGGCGACGGACTCAAGACCCTGGACGCGGTGGCCGACACCTCTCAGGCGACCGTCACCATCCGCCCGAGCCTGGACGCGTTCCGCGACGCCGGCCTGGCCCTCTGAAAGGTATCGACGACATGGCCGTGAACGTCCGCATCCCCACCATCCTCCGCACCTACACGGGCGGTCAGTCCGAGGTCCAGGCCGAGGGCGCGACCCTCGCCGAGGTCATCGCGGACCTGGAGAAGAACCACACGGGCATCGCCGCCCGCGTCCTGGACGACCAGGGCAAGCTGCGCCGCTTCGTCAACGTGTACGTGAACGACGACGACGTGCGCTTCGAGCAGGGCCTGGAGACGGCCACCCCGGCCGGCGCCGGCGTCTCGATCATCCCGGCCGTCGCCGGAGGCTGACCATCGAGCACAGTGCCGGAGGCTGCTGAGCCTCTCTCGGCTCTTCGCCTGTCCCGTCTTTCTTGAATTGCCCCTTCCGCGCCATAAAGCGGAAGGGGCAATTCTGCATGGTTGAGCGCGGTAGAGTTGGGGAAGTCCCCTCCGCTGCTCATGCCGGGCGCATATGAGAATGCGTCCCCGCACGACAAGAAGCAGCCAAAGTGTGTGCGCGTTGTGTACCTTCTGCGCGCTTTGCCGGGCCCGACTTGCCCGGTCATCCAAGGGAATCTCCCCAATTCGCCTTTCCACGGCGCCCAGAATTCTCGCTCGATTGACCTGTTGCAGAGGGCAGTTGGGCAGATACATTCAGCCGCGGTCGACGCGTTCCGGCGCAGGGTCTGACCCGGGTTCCGCGAAGTGCGGGTCCCGCGCAAGGGCCAGTAATAGGGGAGTTAGGCATGGCTCAGGGCACCGTCAAGTGGTTCAACGCGGAGAAGGGCTACGGCTTCATCGCGGTCGACGGTGGTGCGGATGTTTTCGTCCACTACAGCGCGATCCAGATGGATGGCTACCGCAGCCTCGAAGAGGGACAGCGAGTCGAGTTCGAGATCTCGCAGGGCCAGAAGGGTCCGCAGGCGGACATGGTCAAGCTCGCCGTCTGAGCGCGGCGCGATCGGCCACCGACGCAACGCCGTCGAGGGGCCCGCATCCCCCAGGGGACGCGGGCCCCTCGCGCGTTCCCGCGCCCTCTCGCGCCCCCCTCTCCACCTCTCGAAACTCGAGAGTCGCTTGCACTCTCATAGGGCGAGTGCTAATCATTGGCGTTAGCACTCGGAAGGTGAGAGTGCTACGAGGATCGGGCAGACGAGGCCGCCGGCCGGGTGGGGCAAGGAACCACGCGGAGCTGCGGAGGCCGTCCGTCGCGGGCGTCGGCGCGGTCCTGGAGCGTTATCCACCCCATGTCCGGGAGGACCACTTCACATGGCCAAGATCATCGCGTTCGACGAGGAGGCCCGGCGCGGTCTCGAGCGCGGCATGAACCAGCTCGCTGACGCCGTCAAGGTCACCCTCGGCCCCAAGGGTCGCAACGTCGTCCTCGAGAAGAAGTGGGGCGCCCCCACGATCACCAACGATGGTGTCTCCATCGCCAAGGAGATCGAGCTCGAGGACCCGTACGAGAAGATCGGCGCCGAGCTGGTCAAGGAAGTCGCCAAGAAGACGGACGACGTCGCCGGCGACGGTACGACCACCGCCACCGTTCTCGCCCAGGCGCTCGTCCGCGAGGGCCTGCGCAACGTGGCCGCCGGTGCCAACCCGATGGCCCTCAAGCGCGGTATCGAGAAGGCCGTCGAGGCCGTCTCCGGCGCCCTGCTCGAGCAGGCGAAGGATGTCGAGACCAAGGAGCAGATCGCTTCCACGGCCTCCATCTCCGCCGCCGACACCCAGATCGGCGAGCTCATCGCCGAGGCGATGGACAAGGTCGGCAAGGAAGGCGTCATCACCGTCGAGGAGTCCCAGACCTTCGGTCTGGAGCTGGAGCTCACCGAGGGTATGCGCTTCGACAAGGGCTACATCTCGGCGTACTTCGCCACCGACATGGAGCGTATGGAGGCGTCGCTCGACGACCCGTACCTCCTGATCGTCAACTCCAAGATCTCTTCGGTGAAGGACCTGCTCCCGCTCCTGGAGAAGGTCATGCAGTCGGGCAAGCCCCTGCTGATCATCGCCGAGGACGTCGAGGGCGAGGCCCTGTCGACCCTGGTCGTCAACAAGATCCGCGGCACCTTCAAGTCCGTCGCGGTCAAGGCCCCGGGCTTCGGCGACCGTCGCAAGGCCATGCTGAACGACATCGCCATCCTCACCGGCGGCACGGTCATCTCCGAGGAGGTCGGCCTGAAGCTGGAGAACGCGGGCCTCGACCTGCTGGGCCGCGCCCGCAAGGTCGTCATCACCAAGGACGAGACCACCATCGTCGACGGTGCCGGTGACAGCGAGCAGGTCGCCGGTCGCGTGAACCAGATCCGCGCCGAGATCGAGAACAGCGACTCGGACTACGACCGCGAGAAGCTGCAGGAGCGCCTGGCGAAGCTCGCCGGCGGCGTCGCGGTCATCAAGGCCGGTGCCGCGACCGAGGTCGAGCTCAAGGAGCGCAAGCACCGCATCGAGGACGCCGTTCGCAACGCGAAGGCGGCCGTCGAGGAGGGCATCGTCGCCGGCGGCGGCGTGGCCCTGCTCCAGGCCTCCTCGGTCTTCGAGAAGCTCGAGGCCGACCTCGCGGGCGACGAGGCCACGGGCGCGAACATCGTGAAGCTGGCCCTCGAGGCCCCGCTGAAGCAGATCGCGGTCAACGCCGGCCTCGAGGGCGGCGTCGTGGCGGAGAAGGTCCGCAACCTGCCCGTCGGCCACGGCCTGAACGCCGCGACCAACGAGTACGTCGACCTCATCGCCGAGGGCATCATCGACCCGGCGAAGGTCACGCGCTCCGCGCTGCAGAACGCCGCGTCGATCGCCGCGCTGTTCCTCACCACCGAGGCCGTCATCGCCGACAAGCCGGAGAAGGCGTCCGCGCCGGCCGGCGGCGGCATGCCGGGCGGTGACATGGACTTCTGATCCTCCGGGATCGGTGGTTCATCGCTGAACGCGAAGCTCAGCACGAACGAGGGCGGCACTCCCCGGCAGGGGGGTGCCGCCCTCGGGCGTGGTGGAGCGCCGCGGTCAGCGCATGTCGACGTAGTCACCGCCGGCCGTGGCCGGGGTGTTGAAGTGCTTGCTGTCGCCGTAGTGGCGGATGCGCCAGGTGCCGTCCCCGGTGACCTTCGCCTTCAGGGACACGTTGCCGCTCGCGTTCGCCCGGCCGGTCGCCATCTGCTTCCACGTCGTGGAGCCCCGCGGCTGGAACTGCAGGACGACCGGAGCGTTCGCGTACGCGCGCCACTTGTCCGTGTAGTGCTGGAGTCCGCCGGTGACCGTCACGTACCCGCCCTTCGCGACCGGCTCGGGGCCGGCGTTCAGGGAGACGATCCGGGTCTCGGTGCGGGTCAGCCGCAGCGTGCCGGTGCTGGACTCGGCGAACTGGTCGGTGGTGAGGTGTCGGAGGCGGAAGGTGCCGCCCCGGCTCGCCGCCGAGGCCGTGAACTCGTTGTAGTAGGCCGAGTTGACGTTCCCCCAGGCGATCGCCTTCCAGGCGCCGCCGACGAGCTGCTCCAGCCGGATGAACTGGGCCGTCGTGAAGTTCGGTTCCGCCTCGTACCGGGCGCCGAAGGTGCCGGAGACCGTGACCCGGCCGTCGGCGGAGAGCCCGTACGTGCGGAGGTCGGTGCGGGAGTCGAGGGGGATGGCCAGGGCGCCGTAGTGCGCGGGGAACTCCACGTACCGGTCGGGCGATTCGACCGCGAAGCCGCCGGACTCCTTGCCCGCGACGGCGATGAGCCGGGCGGTGAACCGGCCGTCCGTTCCGGTCCGGACGACGGCGCTGGAGCCCGTTCCCCAGGTGGGGCCGCCGAGCCGCACGCGCACCTCGTGGTTCGCGACGGGCGCGCCGGCCGCGGCCGGGTCGGTCATCCGGCCGGTGACGGTCACGGTCTCCCCGTCGAGCGCCCGCTTCTTGTCGGCGGTGGCCGTGACGGCCACCTTGCGCGGCTCGTGCTGGTAGACGCTGAGGTGGTCCGTCACGGTGCCGTGGAGCTCGGAGGTGTCGGCGGTGACCGTCGCCCAGAACGAGAGGTTCGAGATGTTCAGGTCCGCGCTGGAGATCGGGAACGGTGGCGACGTGAACCGGCCGTCCGCGTCGGTGACCGCCTGCTGGGGCGGGCTCTGCGTCCCGTCCCGCGGCGGGTCGAGCCGCTTGACGGTCACCGGCAGGTCGGCCAGTGCCACCCGGTCCCCGGAGCCGGGCTGGATGCCGACGACGGTGCCCGAGGGACGGGCGTTGCGGTCGGCGTACGTGGGCTTGGTGGGGACGAGGGTGATCTCGGGGCGCAGCCGGAAGTCGAGCTGTCCGGCGTCGGTCCGGGTCTGCTTGTTGCCCAGCGAGTCGGTGGCGGTGACGTCGATGGCGTACGTCCCGAGGGCCGGGATGCGGCCGCCGTCCTCGACGAGCTTCAGCGCGGCCGCGTCGGGCAGCCGGAAGGTGGTGGCCGAGGGCGTGGGGCTCCACGGATCGGTCGCGCCCGGGAGCGACGGGATGTCGACGAGGACGGTGTCGCCCTGCCGGACCTGGGCCGAGACCTTGGTGATCTTCGCCTGCGGGGCGTCCGTCCAGGCGGTGACCTGGAAGACGCCGCGCTGGGTGTCGTCGGTGAGGGCCCGGCCGATGCCGACGAGCGGGTCGGCCGCGGTGGCGGGCGCGGCGGTGACGGCGAGGGTCGTCGCGGCGAGGGCGGCCGCGGCCAGGCCCGCCGTCAGGGCGCGGGAGGGGCGGAGGTCAGCGCGCATCGATGTAGATCGCCTTCGTGTCGCTGTAGAAGTAGGTGCCCGTGGTGTTGAGGTACGAGGCCCAGGAGCCGTCGCCGTAGGCGGTGGCGCGGTAGCTGAACCGGCCGCTGCTGTTGGTGGTGATGCTCTTGGTCACCCAGTACCACTGGTTCTCGTTCCTGGGCTTGAAGACCAGGGTCAGCTTGGCTCCGGCGAGCGGCTTCCAGACGCCGCCCACCTTGCGCTGGACGGTGCCGGAGACGGTCATCTTGCCGTTCACGGTGGGCCGGGTGGGGCTGATGGTGAAGGCGGAGAAGCGGGTGGGCGTGCGGCCCCGCTTCAGGGACGTACTGCCCTTGGCGACCAGCTCGTTGGTCTCCGGGTGGTGGATCCGGTAGAGGGCGCTCTCGTAGCCCTGGGTGGTGAAGCGGTAGGAGCAGCCGCTGTCCGTCATGCCGCTGCGCATGACGCGCCAGCTGCGACCGGCGTCGAAGGAGACCTGGAGCTGTACGGGCTGCCCGTTGCGGCAGTAGGCCGAGCCGAACCCGCCCGTGGCGGTGAGCTGCCCGTACTCGTCCAGGGTGATCGTGTGCGGGGAGTACGAGAACTGCTGCGGTACGACGATGTCGCTCTTGGCGTAGGCGCGGGCGTCGTCGAAGTACGGCGAGTACCGCAGCGAGGTGTACACGTACTCGGTGCTGTACTGGGGCCGCGCGTTGAAGGAGAAGGTCCCGGTCGCGGAGGACGTGGTGCTGCCCAGGACGGTCGCCGTGTTGGAGCCGTAGGGCTGTGATCCGGTCGCGACGACGGAGGCGCCGGGGAAGGGCTTCCAGCCGGTCGGCGTGTACCGCTCCACGTGCCCGCTGACCCGCACGTCCGTACCGGCGAGCACGCGGTACTTGTTGACGTTGGTGCTGATCCGGTACAGGAGCTTTTCCACGCCCAGGTTCGGGACGAAGGCGGCGTCGTCCGGGTCGTTGCCGGTGCCGGCGGTGACCACGGTCGCGGTGCCGGAGACCCAGCCGCCCGGGGTCACCGTCACGGAGAAGGTGCCGTCCGCGAGGGTCGTGGCGGTGGAGCGGATGACCCTGTTGGTGCCGTCCTGCGCATTGAGGGCGATCGCCACCTGGGTGCCGGCGGGCGCGGTGGTGCGGGCGCCGGTGGCCGGGTCCCAGAGGGTCGTCCTGCCGGAGAGGACGGCCTGGCGCTGGTCGTAGCTGGTGTTCTCGCGGTCCCAGGACAGGTCGGTGACGCCGACGTGCGGCCGGTAGCTGTAGGTGGCGCCGGCGGTCCGCTGGGTGGTGCCGCCGGGCATCCGGTACTCGACGCGTACCGGGTAGTCCTGGAAGGCGGTGCCCTGCGGGAGCGTGAACGGCGCCTCCGTCTCCCAGCGGATGTTGTCCGTGGTGAGCGCCTCCGTGGAGGCGAGCACGGCGGCGCCGGGGGCGGTGGATTCAAGGACGCTGACCTTGATCCAGAGCGCGTTGGCGGGCAGCTCCAGGCGGTAGCGGCCGTCGTCCAGCGTCTTGCCGGACAGGACCGGCGCATCCGCGTAGGCGGTCGGGGCGTGGACGACGGCGGGCGCGATGACGCCCGCCGAGAGAGCGAAGACGGCTGCGGCACGCACGAAGGCGTGCGGAAGCCTGCGCGTTGAGCGCGGCAAAGGGACCCCCCACAGGTCTGTGATGGCGGCGTCGCCCGTGATCGGGCGCGGCCGCGTGGCAGAACTTTAGCGCTCACCTGTTGAACGTGTTCACTCCCTTTTCGGGAGTGGCCGGCCGGGCGTGCCCGAGTCATCCTGGAAGGGACCGAAAGGGATACGGCGGAAGGGTTGCGGCCATGGTCACCCTGCTGACGACACCCGCCGACCGCGAGCTGGTCATCACCCGTACCTTCGACGCCCCGCCGGCCAGGGTCTGGGAGGCGTGGACGGTCCCCGCGCACGTGCGGGAGTGGTACGGCGTGTCCGGGCTGACCACGACGGTCGTCGACATCGATCTGCGGGTGGGCGGCGCGTGGCGCTGGGGCCAGACCGCCCCGGACGGCCAGCAGATCGTCTTCTCCGGCACGTACGAGGACGTCGTCCCGGTGGAGCGGCTCGACTACACGGAGGTCTTCGAGCAGATGCCGGTGGGTGGCCCGGTCCGCGTCACGCTCACCTTCGACTCGACTCCGGACGGCGGTACGGCGCTGACCAGCACGTCCTTCTGGCCGTCGAACGAGATCAGGGACCAGTCGCTGGCGGCGGGCATGGAGGCGGGGGTACGGGAGCAGTACGACCGGCTCGCGGCGCACCTGAGGTCGATGTGAGGGCCGGCTCCCCGCCCCCGCCGCGTCACGGGCGCCGGAAGAGCGCCGTCCAGAGGAAGGACTCGCCGAAGGCGGGGGAGTCGGCGGTCTCGTCCCTCATGCGGCGGACCTCGACGTCGGTCAGGTCGGCGAAGATCCCGCGCAACGACGCGTCCGTGTAGGCGAGTCCGCCGTCCAGCCCGCCCTTCCGGTAGAAGTCGATGTCGGGCAGCTCGGAGCCCATGCCGCCTTCTCCGGCGGCGAACGCGGTGAGCGCGAAGTGTCCGCCGGGTGCGAGGACGCGGTCGAGGAGCGCGAGGTGGCTGACGCGGCGGTGCGGCGGCAGGTGGTGGAAGCAGCCGGAGTCGTAGACGAGGTCGTACGGGCCCTCCAGCGGCGCGGTGAAGGCGTCGCCGCACAGGAAGCGGATCCCGGTGGCCCCGGCCTCCGCGGTCCTCTCCTCCGCCCAGCGGATCGCGGTGGCGGACAGGTCGACGGCGTCCACCTCGTACCCCAGCGAGGCGAGGTACAGGCTGTTCCGCCCGGGCCCGCACCCGAGGTCGAGGGCCCGCCCGCCCCCGGCCGGGAGCAGTCCGCGCCCGACGTACGAGACGAGGTTCTCGTCGGGCTTGGCGACGAAGAACGGCACGGGCCTGTCCCGGTCGGCGTAGAACCCGTTCCACCAGTCGGCACCCCCACCGGACCACCGGTCGGCCTCGGGCGCGAACAGCCCGTCGAGCAGGGTCAGGACGTCGTCGATCGTGCGGATGTCACGGCTGTTCAGGTCCATCGGGATCCCCCTCCGAGTCGATCTCCAGAATACCGAGGGGAAGAGTAAAAGCCCAGGTCAGGGGTGGTGTGTGGTGGGGCTGGAGGGGTGGTGGGCGGGTTGCGGCCCGGGGGCTGGGTCCCAGGGGTGGTGTCCGGCGTGCGGGCTCCGGGAAGGCGGCCTCCAGGGCCGGGAAGAGGGCTTCCCGGCGCTGGAGCAGGTAGGTTTCTGGCGCATTCAATTCGCGTGAATGTACGATCCGCCTGCCGACAGGGGGGGGTCCCGCCGGCCTCGGCCCGCGCGGTCCGCTCCGTCCTGTCCTGCCTGACGTGCCCGGCCTGACTGCCTGCCGTTTCCCCCTGTGTTGCTGCTGCCTGCAAGCTCCACACCCGCACGAGGGGACACGTACTTGTCCGTCCGAAGAGCCGTCGCGCTCGCACTGAGCGCGACCCTTGGCATCGCCGCCCTGGCGGCCGCGACCGCACCCGCCGCGACGGCCGGGACCGCGTCCGACGCGCCGTACGAGGCCACGATCGCCGCGCCCGCGGACCCCGCCGGAACGCCTGACATCTATCTGATGGGGGTCGGCACCGGCGTCCAGCTGGTGCGTGGAGGAGAGTCCGCGCACCCCTCCTGGCTGAGCTTGAAGGACGGGCGTGCCGCCCACACTCCCCCGTGCTACTCGTCCGACCTGATCACCCACGGCGACCGGGCGGCCTGCGTCCCGGGCTTCGGGGACGAGGTGACCGTCCACGACTTCGCGAGCGGTGCCGCCTTCACCCGGAGCCTCGGATCCGAGCAGGCCTCCCCGCGCCTCACGGCGGACCGGCTGATCACCACCGGGTCCGACGACGGCGGCGGGGTCGTGCACCTGCTGGGCTACGGCCCTGAGGCCCCTGCCGACGTGGACGTGTCCGTGCCGGGTGCCGTCGGGGCACCCTACGTCGTCGCCCACGACGACGCCGGTGCACTCATCGTCTACACCGATGCCGCGTCCCGGCGCACCGCGATGCTCGACTTCGCCACCGGTGCGCTCACCCCCGTCCCCGAGACGCCCTCCGCCCCGCTCACCTCGAGGGTGGCCCTCAGCTCCGACTGGATCGTCCGGTACGACGAGTCGGTCACGGACCAGGCGTTCGTCGTCTCCCGCACGGACCACGGCGACCCGGGCAGGACCGTGAAGCTGCCCCTCGGCGGCGACGGCACCCAGGCGCGGATCGGTGTGGTCGGCGACTGGATCGTGGGCCACTACGACGGGCCGTCCGACCCCTACGAGTTCACGACCGTCCCCGTCCTCGCCACGCCCATCCGCGGGGGTGACACACGAGCCCTCGGTATCGTCGCGCAGGCGGGCGGGGGCGTCGAGACCGGCGCGGACGGCGCCCTGTACCTGCTGGGCGGTACCGACTCCGCCCACTGGGGTGTTCGACGCGTCTCGCCGGGAGCCGGCGGCGTCCCGGTCACGGCCCAGGCCCTCGCCACTCCGCCGACCGTCCCCTACACCTCTCTGACCACGGCCAACGGCCGGGTCGTCACGGAGACGCTGACGGACACCCACACGCTCCGGGGATTCGACCTGCCTCTCACCGGCGCACACGCGCCGACGCACACCTGGACGTGCGACGCGCTGGCCGGCACCGCCGCGAACTGTCCGTGGATCCTCAAGTCCTCGAGCTCCACGGCGGCGTGGTGGCACGATACGGGGGACGGCCGTCTGGTCACCCTGGACACGGTGAGCCGCCCGGCGTCCGGCGGGCAGCCGTCGTGTTCCGACTGCGCGGTCCAGGCACGGGTGACGACACCCGGACCCGCGGGAACCACGCGCACCGTCCTGCTCGGCCACTCGGGCAAGCTCGAGGCGGGCACCCTCTACAGCGCCTCCGGCCGTTACGTGCACTTCGGCGGGAAGACGGATTCCGGAACGCGCTCGATCGTCGCGGACGTGGAGACGGGGCAGATCCTCCGGAACTCCGCCACCGGAGTGGGGCAGGCGCTGTGGGGCGGTCGGCTCTGGGTGGCGTCCGCGACCGACGACACCGTCTCCGCGATCGACCTGCGGACGGGCGCGACCGTCGAGACGCTCGACCTCGGGACGGACTGCCGGTCCTACCATCTCCAGGTCGTCGGCAGGTGGATCTACTCGCTCTGCACCTCGTCCTCCACGCCCGCGGTGGTGTACGACCGCGAGAAGAGGGCCGCGGTCAAGGTCCGGCTCCCTCGCAACGTCGAGTCCGGACTGGGTGACGGCTTCCTCGTGTACGCCTCCTACACCGGGTACGGGTACACGCTGGCGGCGATCGACGTGCGCTCCGGTGAGCCGGAGGACCGCGAACTGGGCGTCCTCGGGAGCTATGACGTCCAGGACGAGCGCAACATCTGGGCGGTCGACCGCTTCGGCGGGGCTGTCGCGTTCGTCGACTCCCTGCGGAAGGTCCACGTCTCCGGGCTCGGCGGCGCCACCGGCCGGCTGACCGCGATCGACTCCGACACCCCTGCCGCCGGACTCGGGTCGGCCTCCTGGAAGCCTCGCTGGTGGCTGTCCAAGCCGGCCGCCTCCTGGTCTCTGACGCTCAGGAACAAGGCGACCGGCAAGGCGGTCCGGACCTTGACCGGCGGCGAGGCGCGAGGCGTCGTCGCGCCCGTCTGG
Source organism: Streptomyces sp. CB02009 (assembly GCF_001905825.1). Taxonomy (GTDB): domain Bacteria; phylum Actinomycetota; class Actinomycetes; order Streptomycetales; family Streptomycetaceae; genus Streptomyces. The sequence goes on along the minus strand of NZ_LIVV01000005.1, from coordinate 765,578 downwards.
GACGGCAAGGACGCGGCCGGGAGGTTCGTCGCCAACGGGGCCCACACCTGGACGCTGACGGCCAAGCCTGCCGACGGGCAGGGCGCCGACCTCGGCCTCTCCGGTGCGGTCCAGGTGTCGGGTGCGGCCGCTGTCCGGCGTGACCTGGCCGGTGACGACGGGTTCGGTGATCTGCTGGTGATGGACACGGCCGGGCTCGTGTCGATGTACCGGGGGACCGGCACGGGGGCGCTTTCCGCGCGGATCGCCGGTACGGGGGCGAAGTTCGCGACCTCGTCGGTGTTCGTGCCGGTGGGCGATCTGAGCGGTGACCGGTGCGCGGACGTGTACGCCCGCGTGGGTGACCAACTGCGCGCGTACCGGCCCGGGTGCGGAAAGGCGGTCTCCGCCTCCTCGCCGTACACCACGGTCGGTTCGGGCTGGGGACAGTACGACGTGCTCACGTCCCCGGGGGACGTGAACGGTGACGGCTTCGCCGACCTGGTCGTGCGTCAGGCGTCCACCGGTGACGTGTACTTCTACGCGGGCACGGTCGACCACCGGGTGAAGGCCCGGGTCCGGATCGGGGCCGACTGGAAGCTGTACAAGAGGCTTGCCGGCGCCGGCGACCTCAACGGCGACGGGCGCGGTGACCTGCTCGGCGTCGACGCGGCGGGTGTGCTCTGGCGCTACTACGGCACCGCCACCGGCGGTGTCACCGCGCGGGTGAAGGTCGGCGGCGGATGGGGCGGCTACGCGTCGCTCGTCGGCGTCGGCGACCTCTCGGGTGACGGGCGCGCAGACCTGCTCGCCCGGGACACCACCGGGAAGCTGTGGCGGTACAGCGGCACCGGGACCGGCGGGTACGGCGCGCGGGTGCTGATCGGTTCGGGCGGCTGGAACGGTTTCAAGGGGTTGTACTGACGCTCGTCCCACCCGCTTCCCGCCCCGAGGGCCCGGCCGTCACGGCCGGGCCCTCGGGCTTTCGTCGGGCTGTCGTGAGGTGAGCCGGGCCCGGAGGAAAGTCGCCAATCTGGCAGATGCCCCGGGTCTACGCCAGGCCGAAAGGCCTCGGGTGCATATCGGGGTGGATGGGTGGTTAACGGGTGTTTGCGTGACATCGTGCTGTCCGGTACGTGTCGGGTGTGATTGGCCGGACTCCTCCGTTGCCCCCGAATCGGGCCACCGCTAGTGCCATTGGCGGCCGGGGTGTCCGCTCCCCATCATCGTCCGGGGTGTGCCGCACCAGCCATCGGCGAGGCCTTCGAGGAGGCGACGACCGTGCAGACGACCGACGTGCCGGCGGTGGGGAACGGGTGACCGTCCTCACCGGTCACCGCCTCGCCCGACTCATCGCCGACCGCACCGGGCAGCCCGCCCTCGCCCACGACGCGGACGTCGTCGGCCGCGTGCTGCCGTTTCGGGTCGGCTCCCACGCCGCCGACGAGCTCATCGACTGGTCACGGGCCCCCGACGACCCCCTGTACCGGCTCCTCGTGCCCCACCGCGACCTGCTCGCCCCCGCGGACTTCGCCGCCGTCGAGCAGACCCTGCGGGACGGCGACCGCGACCGGTTGCGGCTCGTCGTCGACGGCCTGCGCGAACGCCTCGACCCCCACCCGGCCGGCCGCGACACCGAGGCCGTCCGGCACACCTACCCGGGCACCCTGCTCGTCCTCCCCGACCGGCGCCGCACCTGCCCCGCCCCCTGCGCCTCCTGCTTCCGCCGGCCCCAGGACGCCGCCGACCCGGTGCGGGGCGGGCCCGAGGCGATGACGGCCGCCCTGGCCCGGCACCCGGAGATCACGGAGGTCGTCCTCGACGGCGAGGACCCGCTCGCCCTGAGCGCGGCGCAGCTCGACGCGTACCTCTCCGCGCTCCTGGCCACCCCCCACGTGCGGACGATCCGCATCCGGACGAGGGCCCCGCTCCACGCCCCGGAGCGCTTCCTCGCCGCGACCGCCGACGCCGACGACCTCCTCCGCGCCCTCGAACGGGTCGCCGCGGCCGGCCGGCGCCTCTCGCTGCTCCTCCACCTCACCCACCCCCGTGAGCTCGAACCGGTACCGACCCGCCGGGCCCTCGCCCGCGTCCTCGCGACGGGAACGGCCCTCCGCACCCAGGGCCCCGTCCTCCGGCACGTCAACGACGACGCCGGAGCCTGGGCGCGGATGTGGCGGGAGCAGACCGCGCTCGGCCTCGTCCCGTACCGCATGCTCGTCGAGCGCGGCTCGGGCGCGCGCCGCTGCTTCGGGCTGCCGCTCGCCGAGGTCCTGGCCCTCCACGCGGAGGCCGTGCGGCAGCGGGGCGGGGGGCTCGTGCCCGTCGCCGGCGCTCCGGTGATGTCCACGGAACGGGGCGCGCTCGCCGTGGACGGCGTCGTCCGCCTCGGCCAGGGCCCGGCCTTCGCCCTCCGTGCGCTCAGGGCCCGCGATCCCGCGCTGGCCGGCGCCGTGGCGCACGCCCGCTTCGACCCGGCGGCGCGCTGGTGGGACGAGCTGACCCCGTACGGCCCCCGGGACCGGATCCTGGTCCCGGGGGAGCCGTTGACGGCGGCGGACGTGGTGGGGTGACGCGGTCCTGCCGTTCCAGGGCGTCCTGCCGCTCTCCGGCCGTCAGGCTGCGGGCGGGGCGAGCAGCCCGGCGTCCTGCCCGGCGCGACGGAGCGCGTCCGCCACGAAGCCGTTCGCCTTCAGCTCCTCCACCGTGGCGCGGAGGAAGGCGACCGTCCCCGGCGCGCGTCCGGCCGTCGTGCCGACTGCCTGCCGGATCTCCATGAACCGGCCCTCGATCAGCCGCACTTCGGGGTGCTCCCGTACGTACGAGGTCAGCGGCTGGCGGATCCCGGCGCCCGCCTCCAGGCCCTCGGCTCGGAAGGTGTCGACGCCCTCCGCGCCGCGCACGACCGTCGCGTGCGTGAGCGACCGGGAGAGGAACAGGTCGTACGCGGAGCCCTGCTTCACGCCGATCCGGACGCCCGGCGCGTCGACGTCCTCGACGGTGGCGAGGCCGGAGTCGCGCGGGACGGCGTACACGCCCTCGATGACGACGTACGGGGCGGTGAACGCGACCTCCGTCTCCCGCGCCGGATCCACGGCGAGGAAGCAGAGGTCGGCCCGGCCGTCGGCCATCGCCTCGAAGGACTTCCGCGCCGCGTCGAAGCAGAGCAGCTCCACGGGGAGCCCGAGCCGCGCCCCGATCTCCCGCGCCAGATCGACGGTGATCCCGGACGGCTCCTCGGGGGTGCCCTGGGCGAGCACGGGGTTCCCCAGGTTGATGGAGGCCCGGAGGGTGCCGGTGGGGGCGAGGTCGGCGGCGAGGGCGGCGGCGGGGCTCGGCGTGTGCGTCATGGAAGAGGAGTCTAGGAAGGGGAGTTCAGGAAGGGGTGTTCAGGAAGCGTCGGCGGCGGGCTCGCGGTGCAGTCCGCCGAGGAGGGCCAGGTCCTCCTCGGCGAGCCGGATCGCGCCCGCGGCGACGTTGGCGGCGAGGTGGCCGGGGTCGCCGGTGCCGGGGATGGCGAGCAGGTGCGGCCCCTGGTGCAGGGTCCAGGCGATCCGGATCTGGGCCGGGCTCGCGCCGTGGGCCTCGGCGACGGCGAGGACCTCGGGGCTCTCGGGGGCGGTGGCGCCGCCCTGGCGGCCGGCGGCGGCGATCGCGTAGAAGGGGACGAAGGCGATGCCCTGCTCGCCGCAGCCGCGCACGAAGTCCTCGTACTCGGGGCGGACTCCGATCCCGTACATGTTCTGCACGCAGACGACGGGGGCGATGGCTCGCGCCTCGGCGAGCTGCTCGGGGGTGATGTTGGAGACGCCGAGGTGGCGGACGAGGCCGGCTTCGCGGAGCTCGGCGAGGGCGCCGAAGCGCTCGGCGATCGAATCGGTGCCGACGATCCGGAGGTTGACGACGTCGAGGTGGTCGCGGCCGAGCTGGCGCAGGTTCTCCTCGACCTGGCCGCGCAGGGCGGCGGCGGTGCGCGCGTGGCTGCCCCAGGCGCCGGAGGCGTCGCGGCAGGGGCCGACCTTGGTGGCGATGACGAGGTCGTCGGGGTAGGGCCCGCCGAGCGCGCTGCTGATCAGCTCGTTGGCGGAGCGGAGCGGGGAGAAGTAGAAGGCGGCGGTGTCGATGTGGTTCACGCCGAGGTCGACGGCCTTGCGCAGTACGGCGATCGCCTCGTCGCGGTCACGGGGCACCGCGTGCTCGACGAGCGCCTCGCCGCGCTGGGGCAGCCGCATCGCCCCGAACCCGACGCGGTTGACGGTGAGGTCCCCGAGGGTCCACGTACCGGCGGCGGAGGCGAGGGCGGGAGGAGTGGTGGGGGTGGGGGTGGTGGTCATGCGGGGATGATTCACCAGAGGGTGGGGGACCGCCATCGGATAAAGGATTCCGCTTGTCCGTCCCGGGATCCGTCTCTCCTTCCTCCCCCTCAGGTGTCCTGTCCCGCTGCGGGCTCCCGAACACCCCTCCTACCTATGGGGGTTGGCCCCACCCTCGGGCCGCGTGCCTGCCGGATGGGACGGCGTGCCCGGCTTCGACAGGCTGGGGGCATGACAGCGAATCACGGCCGCCGCGCCTCCCTCCTCGGTCTCTCCGCCGCCCTCGTCGCCGGGCTCGGCCTCGCCGCCGGCGGTGTCGCTCCCGCCTCCGCCGCCGGGCTCGACTGGGGGGTGTGCGACCCCGCCGTAAAGCCTCTTCCCGGGCAGCAGTGCGCCGCGCTCTCCGTACCCCTCGACTACGCCGACCCCGACGGGCCGCGGATCCGGCTCGCCGTGTCCCGGATCGCCAGCACCCGCCCCGATGCCCGGCGGGGGACCCTCATGGTCATTCCCGGCGGACCCGGCAGCTCCGGGGTGCAGCGGTTGGCGCAGAAGGGCGCCGCGCTGGCGAAGGAGATGGACGGGGCGTACGACCTCGTGGCGTTCGACCCGCGCGGGATCGGCGGCTCGGACAAGGCGCGGTGCGGGCTCGACGAGGGCGACCGGTGGATGATGACGCTGCGGTCGTGGCCGGGCGCGGACGGCGGCATCGACGAGAACGTCGCCCGGTCGAAGCGGATCGCCGAGGCCTGCGCCCGGAACGGGGGTGCCATGCTGCGCGGGCTGACCACCGCCAACCAGGTGCGGGACCTGGACCAGTTGAGGAAGGCGCTCGGCGAGCGGAAGCTGTCGGCGTGGAGCGTGTCGTACGGGACGTACGTGGCGGCCGCGTACGCCGAGAGGTTCCCGGGGCGGACCGACCGCTGGGTCCTCGACAGCAGCAACGACCCCGACCCGAAGCGGGTCGCCCGGGGCTGGCTCGAGGGCATGGCGCAGGGCGCTGAGGACCGGTTCCCGGACTTCGCGGACTGGGCGGCGCACCCGGACCGGGCGGTCGAGGGGGTGCGGCTCGCGGAGCGGCCCGAGGACGTCCGGGCGGTCGTCATGGATCTGGCGGGCCGGCTCGACCGGGAGCCGCATGCCACCGTGCTGCCGGGTGCGCCGGGCGAGCCCGCGCGGCCGGGCCCTCCGCTCACGGGCTCGATGCTGCTCCAGTCGCTCCAGCTCGCGCTCTACTCCGACGGCTTCTTCCCGTCCTTCGCGCAACTGGTGACGGAGGCGCTCGACCCGCAGGGCGAGCCGGTGCTGCCGCGTGAGCTGGCGGGCCCGATGCCGGACGACGCCGCGGCCATCACCGTCGGTGTGATCTGCAACGACGTGGACTGGCCTGCCTCCGTGGCCGCGTACGAGCGGGCCGTGGCGAAGAACCGCGCGCGGTTCCCGCTGACGGCGGGGATGCCGGCCAACATCACGCCCTGCTCCTTCTGGAAGGGCGGCGCGGCGGAGAAGCCCGTCCGCATCACCGACCGCGGGCCCTCCGACATCCTGATGATCCAGAACCTGCGGGATCCCGCCACCCCGCACGCCAAGGGGATGGCGATGCGGCGTGCGCTCGGCGACCGGGCCCGGCTCGTCTCCGTCGACCACGGCGGGCACGGGGCCTACCTCGGGAACGGGAACGCCTGCGGGGACCGGGCGGTGACCCGCTTCCTCACCGAGGGCGTCCGGCCGGAGCGCGACGTGCTCTGCCGGTAGGCGCCTCCTGCGCGGGTGGGCAGCTCCTCTGCCGGTGGGCGCATCCTCTGCCGGTGGGCACCTCCTGCGCCGGTGGGGTACTTCCCGTACGTACGCCGGAGCCCGGTCGGAATCCTTCCGACCGGGCTCCCTTCCGCGTGCGCTCAGACCTTCGCCGGCTCCGGCTCCGGCTCGGGCGTCCGTTCCGGTGCCGGGCCGCCCTTCGCCACCGTCACCTCGGTCTGCTCGGTCTGCCCGGCCTCCGTGTCCACGTTGAACTCCTCCAGGAGTTCCCTGCTGAATCCCCAGAAGTACGTCGCCACGAAGCCCGCCAGGTAGCCGACGATCAGGCCTCCCGCGTAGATCGCGATCGTCCCGCCCAGGCCCTTGTTGCCGTCGAGGAGCGGGAAGAGGGCCCAGCCCGAGGGGCCGATCGCCGTCGAGCCGACCGTGTCGCCCAGCATGCTGAACAGTCCGACGAAGCCGCCGCCGAACGCGCCGCCGACACAGGCCGTGATGAAGGGGCGGCCGAGGGGGAGGGAGACGCCGTAGATGAGCGGCTCGCCGACGCCCAGGAAGCCGGCCGGGAGCGCGGACTTGATCGTGCGGCGGATCGAGCCGTTGCGCGGCAGCTTCAGGTAGACGGCCATCGCCGCGCCGACCTGGCCCGCGCCCGCCATCGCCAGGATGGGGAGGAGGACGGTGTAGCCCTGCTGCTCGATGAGTGTGGTGTGGATCGGGATGAGGGCCTGGTGCAGGCCCAGCATCACCAGCGGCAGGAACAGGCCGCCGAGGAGGAAGCCCGCGCCGGCGCCCGCGTTCGCGAGGAGCCAGTTGGCGAACTCGCCGATGGCGGTGGAGATCTCACCGGCCACGAACATCAGGCCGAAGATCGTGACCAGGCCGGAGACCAGGACCGTCAGGGTCGGGGTGACCAGGACGTCGAGGGACTCCGGCACCCAGCGGCGGCACCACTTCTCCACGTACACCGCGAGGATCGCCGCGCCCAGCGCGCCGAGCACACCGCCCTGGCCGGGGGAGAGCGTCTGGCCGAAGGCGTCGATCTTGGCGACGCCGGGGAAGACGATGATCGCCGCGACCGCGCCGCCCAGGATCGCCGTACCGCCGAACTCCTTCGCCGCGTTGTAGCCGACGAAGACCGCGATGAGGGCCATGAAGCCGCTCGCCATCGCCGCGAGCGCCGGGGTGACGCCGGGCAGCCAGCCGAGGTTGATCAGGAGGCCGTTGAGGCCGGCGATGATGCCGCAGCCGATCAGCGCGGGGATCAGCGGAACGAAGATGTTCGCGATCCGGCGGAGGAAGAGCTTGAACGGGGTGGCGTTCTTCGCCTTCTGCTCCGCCTTCAGGGCCGCGCCCTGCGCCGCGAGGTCCTCCGCCGAGTGCGTCGGCTGCGGGGCCGCCGCCACCAGGGCCTCGATCTCCGGGGTCACGCGGGCGACGGTGCCCGGGCCGAGGACGATCTGGTACGTGTCGTCCTCCACCACGCCCATCACGGCGGGCAGTGCCTTGAGGGCCTCGTCCTGGACGAGCGAGCGGTCGCGCAGACCCAGCCGCAGGCGGGTCATGCAGTGGGCCACGGAGCTGATGTTCTCGGCGCCGCCGACGAGGGGGAGGATCGCGGCGGCGGTGGCGCGGTTCTTGTCGTCTGTGCTCATGGTGCGGTGGTGCCTTGCTGTGAGGGGTGCCTCTGGGGGAGGGGGCGTCCGGCGGGGTTGGTGCGCCCCCGAGGGGGCGTCCGGCAGGGTGGTGCGCGCCCCCGAGGGGAGCGTCCGGCGGGCTGGTGCGCCCCCGAGGGGGTGTTACGGGGTGGTGGGTCCGGCCGCGTGCAGCGCCGCGCGCAGGTGGCCCCGGGAGACCGTCAGCCGCTCGGCGGCCGTGGGGGCGTCGATGTCGGCGAGGATCATGAGGATCGCGTTCTTCACCTCCCCGTCGGCGGCGGCGAGGGCGGTCTCGATCTGCTCGTCCGGGGCGCCGGTGGCCAGGGCGACGATCCGCCGCGAGCGGGCCTGGAGCTTCTCGTTGGAGGCGCGGACGTCGACCATCAGGTTTCCGTAGGTCTTGCCGAGCCGGATCATCGTGATGGTCGAGATCATGTTGAGGACGAGCTTCTGGGCGGTGCCCGCCTTGAGCCGGGTCGAGCCGGTGAGCAGCTCGGGGCCGGGGACGACCTCGATGCCGTGTTCGGCGGCGGCGGCGAGCGCGCTGTCCTCGTTGCAGGAGAGGCCGATGGTGAGTGCGCCCCGTGCGCGGGCGTGCTCGACGGCGCCGATGGCGTACGGGGTGCGGCCGGAGGCGGAGATGCCGACGACGGTGTCGTCCGCGGTGACGCCGAGCGCGGTGAGGTCCTCGGCGGCGAGCTCCTTGGAGTCCTCGGCGCCCTCGACGGCCTTGACCATGGCGGAGGGGCCGCCCGCGATGAGGCCGACGACCTCGCTCGGGTCGGTGTTGAAGGTGGGCGGGCACTCGCTGGCGTCGAGCACGCCGAGGCGGCCCGCGGTGCCAGCGCCCATGTAGATGAGGCGTCCGCCGCGGGCCATGCGCTCCGCGGTGGCGTCGATCGCGGCCGAGATGGCCGGGAGCTGCCGGGCGACGGCGGTGGGGACGGTGGCGTCCTCGCCGTTCATGAGCGCGGCGATCTCGGCGGTGGGGAGCTGGTCGATCTCGGCCAGTTCCGGGCGGAACGCCTCGGTGGTGAGGGTGGCCAGCTGGGCGCGGAGTTCGGAGTACGTAGCAGACACGTGCGGCTCTTTCGGCGCTGTGGTCGTCAGCGGGTGCGGGGTGAGTGGCGGTGGGCCAGGGCTTCGTACGAGGCGGCGAGGGCAGGGGCCGCCGTCTCGTACGTACGCTGTGTGACACAGGTGAACAGGCAGTCCACGACCAGGAGTTGGCTGGTCCGGGACGACATGGCCGCGGGGCGCAGTTCGCTCTCGCGGGCGGTCGAGGTGGTGAGGACGTGGTCGGCGTACTGGGTGACCGGCCCGTCCGGGCGGCCGGTGATCGCGACCGTCGTCGCCCCGCGGTCGAAGGCGACCCTGAGCGGTTCTATGACGTCGCCGGTCGAGCCGGAGTGGGTGATGGCGATGGCGACGTCGCCGGAGCGGAGCTGCACGGCGTTGGTGACGGCGAGGTGCGGGTCGCTGGGGGCGTGCGCGATGAGGCCGATGCGGAGGAGTTTCTGGCCGAGGTCCTGGGCGACGAGGCCGGAGGCGCCGATGCCGTAGATGTCGATGCGGCGGGCGGTGGCGAGGGCGGCGACGGCGGCGCCGAGCTGGACGGTGTCGAGTCCCGCGGCGGTGTCGGCGAGGGTCTGCTGCTCGTCGTAGGCGAGCTTGGCGACGACGTCTGCGATCGGGTCGTCGACGGCGATGTCGGCGGTGACGGCGGGTGCGCGGCCGGACTGCTGCTGGGCGGCGAGCCCGGCGAGGGCGAGCCGGAGGTCGCGGTAGCCGGGGTAGCCGAGGAGGCGGGCGGTGCGGACGACGGTCGCCTCACTGGTGCCGGTGAGCTCGGCGAGGCCGGTGACCGTGAGCGCGGCGCAGCCGGCGGGGTCTCCGGCGACGGCTTCGGCGACCCGCTGCATCGAGCGGGTCATGGACGGCGCGAGGGTCCGCACCTTGGCCGCGAGCGCGGCGGGAGCGGGGGGCGCGTCGCCCGTGAAAGTTTCCTTCACGTCATTGGTCACAACTGAAAGATACTTTCGGAGCGGTGGTGCGACAAGACCCCGTCGGTCCCGGATCGGGCCGGGACCTTCGGCCCTTCGCGGGGTCCGCTCAGCCCGGGTGACAATGGGTGCATGGACGACATCGACCCCGTGGAGCAGGCGCTGCACGCCGCTCGCGCCCTGGTACTGGCCGACCTGGTGGCCCGCGAGGTCGCCGCCGCCGAGGTGGTGTCGATGGTGGAGGACTCGGTGACCCACCGGCGCTGGTGGGTCGAGCAGTGGCCCGAGGGTGTGACGTACGTCGCCGGTCTCGTCGCCCAGGACGTCCAGGACGCCCTGCTCGAACGGTACGGCCGCTGGCCCCTCTGCCCGGTCTGCTCGACCGGTGACCCGCACGCCCTGGACGTGGAGCCCGAGCTGGGGCCGGACCCGCACTGGGTCTGCGGGAAGCAGGGTGTCGTGGTGGCGCCGGTGGGCGGCCTGACGTGAGCGGGCGCGCCGCCGGGGCGAAGGCGGTCCTGACATGACCCTCTACATCGACCCGCCCACCTGGCCCGGCCACGGCCGGATGTGGTCGCACCTGGTCAGCGACGTCTCCTTCGAGGAACTGCACGCCTTCGCCGCGTCGATCGGCGCCCCGCCCCGTGCCTTCGAGCGGGACCACTACGACATACCCTCCGAGCGGTACGCGGACGCCGTGGCCGGCGGCGCGGTCGAGGTCGGGTCGAAGGAACTGCTGCGCCGCCTCACGTCGGCGGGGCTGCGCCGGCCGAAGAGCCGGCCGGCGCCGTCCTGAGCGTGTCCCGCCTGAGGGTGCTCGGTGCGGGGGTGGGCGGCCTGCGTGGGGCGGCGTGTGCGGGGTGTGCGGCGCGTTCCCGCGGCGCGGTCAGACGACGTGGGAGGCGATGACGCGGGCGCACTCCAGCGACTCGGTGCGGGTGGTGTCGACCTCCACGTCGTAGGTGACGCCCCGGTGCACGGTGTCCGCCTGTTTCGCGGCCATTCCGGCGACCCGGTCGCCGCGCGCGACCTCGCGGCCCTCGGCGACGGCGCTGTCGCACCGGACGCCGACCCAGAGCACGTCGAGGTCGCCGACGAAGGTCCGCCAGCGGTCCTGGGCGGCCGCTCCGCTCAGGAAGACGTCGTCGATGATGACGCGCGCGCCGGCCCGGGCCATGGCGGCGACCCCCTGGGCCCAGGCGCCTTCGAGGGCGCGGAAGTCGGCGCCGACGTTCACTCCGCCGTCGGCGTCGAACTCGATGCCGTCGTCGGAGCTCTGCATCCTGAGGGGCATCGCGTCGATGAGCGAGTCGACGCCGAACGCGAGCCAGGGGTCGGGGAGTACGGCCTGGAGGCACCGTACGATGCCGGACTTCCCCGCGCTGGAACCGCCGTTGAGGATGATGATCTGTGGGGTCACCGTGCCACCGTACGGCGGTGGCCGCGGCGTACGAAGAGGATTTCCGCGGCGGCCGGGGGCGTCAGACGGTCGTGGACGACACGGCCTTCTCGGGCTGCGGGACGCCGGAGGTCACCACACGCGACGGGGACCTGTGGAGCTTCAGGGCCACCGCGGCCGTCACCAGGCCGACGGCGGTCATCACCGCGCCCGCCCAGGCCGTCGAGGCGAAGCCGAGGCCCGCGTCGATGACCGTGCCGCCGAGCCAGGGGCCGCCGGTGTTGCCGAGGTTGAAGGCGGCGGTGGTGGTGGCGCCCGCGAGGGTGGGGGCGGCGCCGGCGACGTTGAACATGCGGGCGTTGAGGGCCGGGGCCGTGTAGAAGGCGGAGACGCCGAGGAGGAAGGTCAGGGCGATCGTCGCGGCCGGGCTGGACGCGAAGAGGGCCAGGGCGACCAGGAAGACCGTGGAGGCGGCGATGCCGGTGAGCAGCACGCCGAAGAGGTGGGCGTCGGCGACCCGGCCGCCGATCGTCGTACCGATCACGGCGCCGATCCCGAAGAGCCCGAGGACGCCGGAGACCCAGCCCTTGTCGAGGCCGGACACGTCGGTGAGCAGCGGGGCCAGGTAGGAGAAGGCGCAGAAGACACCGCCCGCCGCGAGGGCGGTGACGACGATCGAGAGGAGGACCTGGCGGTCGCGGTAGATGGCGACCTCGCTCCTGAGGCGGGGCTTCGTCTCGGGGAGGGGGATGCGGGGGATGCGGGTCACCACGCCGACGAGGGCGATCGCGGACGCCAGGCCGACCGCCCAGAACGCGGAGCGCCAGCCGAGGTGCTCGCCGAGGAACGCGCCGGCCGGGACGCCGAGGACGTTGGCGATGGAGAGGCCGCCGATCATGACCGCCATGGCGCGGGCGCGGGAGCCGACCGGGACCATCGCGATGGCCACCGCCGCGCCGACCGCCCAGAATCCTGCGCAGGCGAGGGCGCTGACGACGCGGGAGGCGAAGAGGACCGCGTAGTTCGGCGCGAGGGCGCCGGCTATCTGGCCGAGGCCGAAGACGGTGATGAGCGCGATGAGGGTGGTCTTGCGGGGGAGCCGCAGGGTGGCGACGGCGAGCAGCGGCGCGCCGACGACCATGCCGATCGCGAAGGCCGAGATGAGCAGTCCGGCGCGGGGGATGGAGACGTTCATGTCCTCCGCGATGGGCGGCAGCAGTCCGGAGAGCATGAACTCGCTCGTGCCGAGCGCGAAGACGGACAGGCCGAGGATGTAGACGGCCAGCGGCATGCGGCCGGTCGATCCGGTGGCCGCCGCGGATCCGGTGCCGGCCGCGGATCCGGTGCTCGCGGCAGCGGTCTCGGGGGTCTGTGCGGAGGGCTCGGGAGCGGGGGGCGTGGGCTCGGCGGAGGAAGACGGCATGACATGGGTCAACCTGGGGTTTGTGCCTGTCATTCCCGGTTCGCCGGGGATCTCGGGATACGGACACGGGGCGGGCATGCGGGCGCGCACGCGGGCGGGTACGCGGGGGCCCCGCGGGTGCGCCCCCGGCCCGTGCGCCGTACCGCGGCCCTCCGCGGGTGCCGCTCAGTCCGCCTTCGGGGCGCTCGTCAGCTCGGCGAGTTCGCGTTCCATGTTCTCCCGCGCCTTCTCCTCCCAGACCGCCGCCCCGTAGGGCGTACGGAAAAGGCGGGGCAGTCCGAGGAGGTGGCGGAGTACTGCCGCGCGGCCCGTGCGGAAGGCGTCGTCGGGGACGAATCCGTACTCCTCGCGGACCGCCGCCGTATACCCCCCGTACGTATCGGGGTCGGTCGCCAGGATCGCGAGGTCGGCGTCGCACAGCGTCTCGCCGTTCACGTCGCCCGGGGTCGGGTCGTGGGTGACCGTCAGGCGGACCAGGCGGGCGACCTCCGCGACCTCGTGCGGGGTGAGTCCGGCCTCGGTGAGGGCCTTCTCGGCGAGGGTGGCCGAGCGTTCCTCGTTCTCGGAGCGGTCGGGGCGGTAGACCGCGTCGTGGAACCAGGCGGCGAGCCGTACGAGCTCCAGCTCCCCGCCCTCGCCGCCCTGGTCGGTGAGTTCGTCGATGCGGGTGAGGACCGCCCGGAGGTGGTCGACCGTGTGGTAGCGGCGCTGCGGCTCGGCCCAGCGGGCCAGCAGGTTGCGGCCGTACGGGGCGGGGTCGGGGCCTTCGCGGCCGGCGCGGGCGGCGTGCAGGGTGGAGTTCCAGCGCTGGAGCAGCTCGGGGTGTTCCTCGGCGGTCATGAGGGCATTCTGCCCGGCGCGCGGGCCGGAAGGCCCGCTTCCCCCGTGCTCGCGGCGGTGCCTCCCACTCTCCCTTACATACCCCCCACGGGTATGCTACGGTGCTGCGCACAGGTACCCCCTAGGGGTATGCCCCGAGTCCCGTTCGGGACCGCTCGGGGGCCGCAGCGAGTGAAGGGTCAGGGCAATGTCAACCGTCAATCCCCGGCGCTGGTGGGCACTTGTCGTGCTCGCCGCCGCACAGTTCATGGTCATCATGGACACGTCGATCATCGGGGTCGCGCTCCCCGAGATGCAGAAGGACCTGGGCTTCTCGCAGAGCGAGCTCCAGTGGATCTTCAACGCCTACGTGATCGTCTTCGGCGGCCTCCTGCTCCTCGGCGGACGCCTCTCCGACCTCGTCGGAGCCCGCAAGATCTTCGTCGCCGGCTGGGTCGTCATGATCGCCGGATCGGTCCTGGCCGCCGCCGCGCAGACCGCCTGGGTCGAGATCGCGGGCCGCGCCGTCCAGGGCGTCGGCGGTGCGCTCATCGCGCCCTCCGCCATGACCCTGCTGATGATCCTCTTCATGCACGACCCGAAGGAGCTCGGCAAGGCGATGGCGCTCTACGGCGCCGCCGCCCCGGCCGGCGGTACCGCGGGCGTCTTCCTCGGCGGTGTCTTCACCGAGTGGATGAGCTGGCAGTGGGTCTTCATCATCTACATCCCGATCGGCCTGGCGACCCTCGCCGCCACCAAGCTCCTGCCGAACGTCGAGTCCCGCCGCGGCTCCGTCGACATCCTCGGCGCCGTCGCCGTCACCGCCGGACTCGCGCTCGCCGTCTTCGCCGTGGTCCGCGCCCCCGAGGTCGGCTGGGGCTCCACCGGCACGATCCTCCAGCTGGTCGGCGCCGCCGCCCTCCTGGCCCTCTTCTTCGTGATCCAGAAGAGCATCAGCGAGCCGCTCATGCCGCTCAGCGTCTGGCGCGTCCCGCGCCTCGGCTCGGCCAACCTGGCCATGACGCTGCTCGGCGCCGCCTGGATCCCGATGTGGTACTTCCTCAACCTGTACCTCCAGCAGGTCCTCGGCTTCGGCGCCTTCGAGTCCGGTGCCGCGCTGCTCCCGATGACCGTGCTCCTCATGATCTTCATGACGGCCATCACGGCCCGGCTGATGATGAAGGTCGGCGCCAAGCCGCTCATCGCCGGCGGTCTGCTGGTGCTCGCCGCCGGCCTGGTCTGGCTCGCCGCCGTCCCGCCCACCGGCTCCTTCCTCGTCGACGTCCTGCCGGCCTCGCTGGTCGCCGCGCTCGGCATGTCCCTCGCCTACATCCCGACGATGATGACCGCCATGTCCGGCGCCCCGCAGGAGCAGGCCGGTCTCGCCTCCGGCATCGTCAACACCACCTACAACGTGGGCTCCGCGCTCGGCCTCGCCGCGCTCACCGCCGTCGCCATGTCCCAGGGCGCCGACCAGCTCGGCAACCTGCCGAAGCTGACGGACGGCTTCTCGTCCGCCTTCATCGGCGCCGCGATCATCGCCGCCGCCGGCGGTGTGATCACCCTCCTCGTCATGAAGAGCGACAAGGCGGTCGCCGCCGAGGCCGCCCCCGCGCCGCAGGGCGAGAAGGTCTCCGCCTGACCCCCGCCCCGAAGGGGCCGCCCGATGTCCTCCCCCGGACGTCGGGCGGCCCCTTTTCGTCACCCGTTCCCGCCTGCCCCTGCTCCCGTCGGCCCTGCCCACCGCCCCTCGCAGTCTCCGGAAAGGAACCACCGTGGAACTCGGTACCCGCGCCGTCCATGTCGTCAACGAGCCGCTCCCGCACGGCAGTCGGCCGCTCTCCGTGCCCCTCGTGCAGTCCTCCGCCTTCGCCTTCGAGTCCGCCGCCGCACTCGCCGACGCCATGGCGGGACCCGACGGGTCGTACGTCTACAGCCGCCGCGGCAACCCGACCGTACGGGCCCTGGAGCAGACCCTCGCCGGGCTGGAGGGGGGCGCAGGCGCCATCGCCTTCGCCTCCGGGATGGGCGCGATCAGCGGAGTCCTGCTCGCCCTCCTGCGGCCCGGCGACCGCGTGGTGGCGCAGCGCTGCCTGTACGGCGGGACCCATGCCGTCCTCGCCGACCTGGCCGAGCGGTACGGGATCGAGGTCGTACGGATCTCCGGCGACGACCCGGCCGAGTTCGAGGCCGCCGCCGTTCACCCGGCCACCCGGCTGCTGCTCCTGGAGACCATCGCCAATCCCACCGGCCAGGTCCCCGACCTGCCGGGACTGCTCGCCGCGGCCCGCGCCCTCGGGGTGGTCGGCCTCGTCGACAACTCCCTCGCCTCGCCCGCCCTGTGCCGCCCCCTGGAGCACGGGGCCGACATCGTCGTCCACTCCACCACCAAGTACCTCTCCGGGCACTCGGACGTCCTCGGCGGCGCCGCCGTCTTCGCCGACGACGGGCTGCGCCGCCGGATCTGGCCCCGAACGGTCGAACTGGGCGCCTGCGCCGACCCGTTCGCCGCCTGGCTGACCCTGCGCGGGATACCCACCCTGCCGCTGCGGATGCGCGAGCACTGCGCCGGCGCCGCGGTCCTCGCCGAGCGGCTCGCCGCGCACCCGCGCGTCTCCGCCGTCCACTACCCGTGGCTCGCCGGGCACCCCTCGTACGAGCGCGCCCGCGCGGTGCTGGACGGCGGCGGAGGGCTGCTGTCGTTCGAGCTCACGGGGGGCCGGGAGGCCGGCCGGGACTTCATCGAGCGCGTACGGGTGGCCCGGCTCGCGCTCTCCCTCGGCGGCGTGGAGACGCTCGTGACCCATCCGGCCTCCACGTCCCACCGGGAGCTCGACGGGGCCGCCCTGGAGGCCGCGGGGATCGCCCCCGGGCTCGTACGGATGTCGGTCGGCATCGAGGACGTCGAGGACCTGTGGGCCGACGCCGAACAGGCCCTCGGATAGCACCTCTTGGGCCTTCTTTTGGGTTGACAAAATAAATGACTGATTCGTAGATTGGTGTGTGCCAGGGAAATACCACTCCTAGGTCAAGGGGGGCGCACGATGCGCTACTTCGAGGACTTCCGGCCCGGCGACGTCCACGAGCTGGGCGCCGTCACCGTCACGGCGGAGGAGGTGCTGGAGTTCGGCAGGCGCTTCGATCCGCAGCCCTTCCACACGGACCCCGCGCGCGCGGAGCGGTCGCCGTTCCGCGGACTGATCGCGAGCGGGTTCCACACCCAGGCGATGTTCATGCGCCGCTACGTCGACGGACTGCTCGCCTACAGCGCCTGTATGGGCTCGCCCGGCATCGACGAGGTCCGCTACCTGCGGCCCGTCCGCCCGGGCGACGTCCTCACCGCACGCGTCGAGATCCTCGGCTCCACCCCGTCGCCGTTCAATCCCGCCACCGGCACCGTCAAACCGCGGTGCACCCTGGTGGCCTCCGACGGGACGGCCGTGTTCAGCATGATCCTGCACAGCATCTTCCGCCGGCGCCCCGCCGACTCCGAGGCCGACCATCTGTCGTCGATGCCCGCGGCCGAGGACCCCGTCGCCTGCGCGCGACCGGCCAAGACCTGTGTCCCGGCCATGAGCGCCTGACGAACCGTCCTTCGTCGGGCCCCTGAACACGGCCGTCCGTACCTCCGGACCCCGTCCGGAAGCCCCGTACATCCACCGAAGTGAAGGGGGACCTCCTGTGGAGGCCGTATCCCGCACCGCCCAGTGGACCGCCGCCGCGCGCGCCCTGGAGACCGAGCGCGAGGACCGGCTGTTCGCCGATCCCTACGCGCGCACCGTCGCCGACCAGATCGGCTTCGAACTGCTCGAGCGCTACGCGGGCGGCGGCACCGTGCCGTTCCTCGCCATCCGCACCACCTACCTCGACCGCGCCATCGTCCGGGCGGTGGAGGAGCGGGGCATCCGCCAGGTCGTCTTCCTCGCCGCCGGCATGGACACCCGCTTCTTCCGGCTGCCCTGGCCCGACGGCGTCACCGTCTACGAGCTCGACCGCCCGGCCCTCCTGGAGGCCAAGGCCGAGATGCTGGCGAAGGAGCCGAAGCCGGCCGGCCGCGACCGGATCACCGTCCCCGTCGACCTCACCCAGGACTGGACCGGCCCCCTCAAGGAGGCCGGCTGGAAGAGCGAGGAGCCCGTCCTGTGGGTGGTGGAGGGACTGCTGTTCTTCCTCCCCGAGCAGGCCGTACGGACCCTCATATCGACGCTCTCCGCCCACGCCGCCCCCGGCTCCGTGCTGCTCGGCGACGTCATCTCCCAAGCCGCCCTGGAGAACCCGCTCGCCCGCGGGTTCATGAAGGCCCTGGACGAGGACGGCAACCCGTGGCTCTTCGGCACCGAGGAGCCCGAGGTGCTGCTCGCCGACTGCGGCTGGGCCGTGCGCGAGGTCAGGCAGCCCGGTGAGGCCGGCGCCGACTTCGGCCGCTGGCCCTACCCGGTACCGGCCCGCTCGGTCCCCCGGGTGCCCCGGTCCTTCCTGTTCACCTGCGACCTGCCGGGCGCGAACGGCTACGAGGGGGTGGCCGCGTGAGCGCCCACCGGGGGTCCGGGGGTCGTCCTCCGGGTCAGCACAGCACCTGCGACCTGCCGGGCGCGAACGGCTACGAGGGGGTGGCCGCGTGAGCGCCCACGACTTCCACCAGAAGGTCATCACCGACGCCGGCGCCGCCGTCCGCGGCCTCACCGTCTCCCTCGGACAGCGCCTCGGCCTCTACCGGGCGCTGGCCGAGCGGGGCCCGCTCACCTCCGCCGCGCTCGCGGAGGCGACCGGCACGGACGAGCGGTACATCGAGGAGTGGCTGCACGCCCAGCTCTCCGCCGGGTACGTCGAGCGGCACCCCAGCTCCCTCACGTACACGCTCCCCGCCGACCACGTCGAGGTGCTCGCGGACCCGAAGGCCGTCACGTACGCCGCCGGGTTCTTCACCGCCCTCAAGGCGCTGTACGCCACCGAGGACCTGCTCGTGGAGGCGTACCGCACCGGTGACGGGGTCGGCTGGGCCGAGCACGACGCGGCCCTCGACACCGGCATGGGCTCCTTCTTCCAGCCGACGTACGAGCACAAGCTCGTCGCCGACTGGCTGCCCGCCCTCCACCAGGTCACCGACAAGCTCGCCGGCGGCGGCACCGTCGCCGACGTGGGCTGCGGCGTCGGGCACACCACGCTGCTCATCGCGAAGGCCTTCCCGAACGCCGTCGTGCACGGCTTCGACTACTCGGAGGAGGCCATCTCGATCGCCCGGGAGCTCGCCGAGGAGGCGGGGCTCTCCGAGCGGGTCGTCTTCGAGGTCGCGTCGGCCGACGACTACCCCGGCTCCGGCTACGACCTGGTCTGCTTCTTCAACGCCCTGCACGACATGGGCGACCCGGTCGCCGCCGCCCAGCACGTCCACAAGTCCCTGGACGCGGACGGGACATGGATGCTCGTCGAGTCGAACGTCTCCCCGCAGGACGTCGACGCGCAGACGCCCGCCGCCCGCATGTTCATGGCCCTGTCCGCCGTCATGTGCCTGCCCGTCGCGGTCGCCCAGCGCGGCCCGCACGCGCTCGGCAACCACTCCGGCGAGAAGGCCTTCCGGGCCATCGCGGAGGAGGCCGGCTTCACCCGCTGGCGGCGTGCCACCGAGACCCCGGTGAACGCGGTCTACGAAGTGCGGCCCTGAACACCCGAAGCCTGGAGGAACCATCATGGGCGCCACCGCCCCCCTGCCCGTCACCGACCGGTTCATGGAGGTCCTGGAGCGGCTCAGCGAGCGCTCCGTCGAGGACTACTACAACCCGTACCAGACCTTCCAGTGGCCCGAGACGCTGGAGGAGAACCGTTTCTGGATGACCCCGGAGCTGCTCACCGTCTACGGCACCGAGCACTACGACGCCCTCGACGAGGAAACGCTTCAGCGCCTGTCGAAGTGGGAGTCGATCAACTTCTACAGCCTCAACGTGCACGGCATCCGCGAGCTCCTCATCGAGGTCGTCGGCCGCATCCACATGCCCGGCTTCGAGGTGCCGTCGGACTTCTTCCACCACTTCATCGGTGAGGAGAACGAGCACATGTGGTTCTTCTCCGAGTTCTGCCGCCGCTACGGCCACAAGATCTACGGATCCACCGCCATGCGGGCCGACGCCGCCTGGGAGCCCGAGGTCGAGAACTTCCTCGTCTTCACCCGCATCCTCTTCTTCGAGGAGCTCGTCGACCACTACAACGCCCGGATGGCGAAGGACACCGACCTCTGCCACACCATCCGCGAGGTCAACCGCATCCACCACCAGGACGAGTCCCGGCACATCGCCTTCGGGCGCGAGCTGGTCTCCCTGCTGTACGGCCGGATGTGCCAGGCGGTGAGCGCCGAACGGGTCCGCGAGGTGGAGGCGTACCTCAAGCGGTACGTCGTCTACAGCGTCAACTCCCTCTACAACCCCCACGTGTACCGCGACGCCGGCATCCCCGACCCGCTGGCCCTGCGCAAC
Organism: Streptomyces sp. CB02009; assembly: GCF_001905825.1. Classification (GTDB taxonomy): domain Bacteria; phylum Actinomycetota; class Actinomycetes; order Streptomycetales; family Streptomycetaceae; genus Streptomyces. Next base: position 745,762 of record NZ_LIVV01000005.1, on the reverse strand, counting down.
GCGCTGGTCGCCGACGAGAGCCGCCGCCCCCACGAACGCAAGGCGATCCGCAAGCCGCTCGCCTTCTTCCTGAAGACCGGGATCTTCTCCGACGACACCCTGCCCGTCGTCTGAGCGGCCGGGGACCGGACCTCCCACCCGAGAGGTGAAGAGATCATGACCGTGACGACCCCCGCGCACGCCGGGGAGAACGTGGGCTCGACGAGGGGCCTCCCCTCGCTCGGGCCGGAGGGGACCCGCCTGCTGCGGCTCCTCGACGACACCTTCGAGAGCTGGGGGGTGACCGCGGGCGCCCGCCCGATGACCATGCCCCCGCTCCTGCCGGCCGCCGACCTGGCGAAGCTGGACTACTACGACAACTTCCCGCACCAGGCCGTCCTCGCCGCCCCGCTCGACCTGGAAGGACGCCTCACCACCCCCTTCGACGGCGAGCACGGGCAGTGGCCCGCCGCCGCCCTCGAACCGGCCGGCCTCGGACTGCCCTCGGCGTCCTGCTACGCCGTCTACCTCGACCACCAGGGCACCCGGGTCGCCGACGACACCCTCGTCACGATCTGCTCCTGGTGCTTCCGCAAGGAGACCCACTACGAGGGCATGCGGCGCCAACTCGGCTTCCGCATGCGGGAGATCGTCGCCATCGGCGCGCGCGAGCACGCCGAGACGCACCTCGCCGACTTCACCACCCGGATCCAGTCCTTCGCCGCGGCGCTCGACCTGCCGCTGCGCCGGGAGGCCGCCTGCGACCCGTTCTTCGACAAGGGCGGCTCGAAGGCGCTGCTCCAGCGCCTCACCCCGGTGAAGTACGAGTTCCTGTACGAGGACCTGGCGATCGCCTCGGTCAACACGCACCGGAACTTCTTCGGCGACCGCTGCGCCATCACCCTGGAGTCGACCGGCGGACCGGCCTTCACCAGCTGCGTCGCCTTCGGCCTCGAACGCTGGCTGTCCGCGCTGACCCGCCGCCACGGCGGCTGGCAGGCGGCGACCGCAGCGGTGCTCGACGCGAACGCCCGCGTGCGGGCCGGTGCGAGTGGCGCGGCCGGGCCGGTGATCTGACGTGCCGGCCCGTCCCGCCGCCCCGCCGGCGGGCGGCCTGGGGTGGGCGAACCTCGGCATGGACATCGTGTCCGTCAACCGTGTCCGCAGGCTCCTCGCCCAGTACGGGGAGCGGTTCTTCGAGCGGATGCTCACCCCCGGCGAGCTCGCCGACTGCCGTACCTCCTCCGGGCTCGACGTACTGAGCCTGTGCGGGCGGATCGCGGCCAAGGAAGCGGCCTTCAAGACCCTGCGGGTCAGAGGCAGGTTCCTGCCCTGGCCGGACATCGTGGTGCGGCGTTCCGAGGGCGGCTGGCCGCTCGTGGAACTGCACCGGGCGGCCGCCGAGATGGCCGCCGCCTCCGGCATCACCGAGATCACCGTGTCCATCAGCCACGACGTGGACTACGCGGTGGCGGTGGCCGCACCGATCATCGCGCCCGCCACACCCATCCCTTAGCAGCTAAAGGAGAGCAACCATGGCCGACGGCCTGCAGACGGTGAAGAACTGGATCCTCGAGCGTCACCCCGAGCGCGACGACATCGCGTCCGACCTCGACCTGATCGAGAACCGGCTCATCGACTCGCTGTCCTTCGTCGAGTTCGTCTTCCTCCTGGAGCAGGAGAGCGGCACGGCGATCCAGATGGAGACCCTCGAGGTCGAGTCCATCCGCACCCTCGCCGCCATCGAGCAGCACTTCTTCAAGACCCCGGTGGAGGCCCAGGCATGAGCCGCCGCCTCTTCACCTCGGAGTCGGTGACCGAGGGACACCCCGACAAGATCGCCGACCGGATCAGCGACACCATCCTCGACGCCCTGCTCGCCGAGGACCCGTCCTCGCGGGTCGCCGTGGAGACCCTGATCACCACGGGTCTCGTGCACATCGCCGGCGAGGTCACCACGACCGCGTACGCGCCGATAGCGAAGCTGGTGCGCGAGGCCGTCCTCGACATCGGCTACGACTCCTCCGCGAAGGGCTTCGACGGCGCCTCCTGCGGCGTGTCGGTGTCCATCGGCGCCCAGTCCCCGGACATCGCGCAGGGCGTGGACACGGCGTACGAGGCCCGGGTGGAGGGGCGCCCCCGGACGGGAGAGGACGCCGCGCTCGACGCGCAGGGCGCCGGCGACCAGGGCCTGATGTTCGGCTACGCCTGCGACGACACGGCCGAGCTGATGCCGCTGCCGATCGCGCTCGCCCACCGGCTCTCCCGCCGCCTCACCGAGGTCCGCAGGGACGGCACCGTGCCCTACCTGCGCCCGGACGGGAAGACCCAGGTCACCATCGAGTACGACGGGGACCGCCCGGTCCGCCTCGACACGGTCGTCGTCTCCTCGCAGCACGCGGCCGACATCTCCGTCGAGGGCCTGCTCACCCCGGACGTGCGCGAGTACGTCGTGGAGCACGTCCTCAAGGAGCTGGTCGAGGAGGGCGTCAGCCTGGAGTCCGACGGCTACCGGCTCCTGGTCAACCCGACCGGGCGGTTCGAGGTCGGCGGCCCGATGGGCGACGCCGGACTCACCGGCCGGAAGATCATCATCGACACGTACGGCGGGATGGCCCGGCACGGCGGCGGCGCCTTCTCCGGCAAGGACCCGTCGAAGGTCGACCGGTCGGCGGCGTACGCGATGCGCTGGGTCGCGAAGAACGTCGTCGCGGCCGGCCTCGCCCGCCGCTGCGAGGTGCAGGTGGCGTACGCCATCGGCAAGGCCGAGCCGGTCGGTCTCTTCGTGGAGACCTTCGGCACCGGCACCCTGCCGGACGAGCGGATCCAGGAGGCCGTCGGCGCGGTCTTCGACCTGCGGCCCGCGGCGATCATCCGTGACCTGGACCTCAAGCGGCCGATCTACGCGAAGACCGCGGCGTACGGCCACTTCGGCCGCGAGCTCCCCGAGTTCACCTGGGAGCGCACGGACCGCGTGGAGGCCCTGCAGAAGGCGGCTCATCCGGGACAGGAGGGCTGAGGGCCATGCGTATCGCTGTCACGGGATCCATCGCGACCGACCATCTGATGACCTTCCCCGGCTGGTTCAGCGAGCAGCTGCTCGCCGACCGGCTCGACCGGGTCTCCCTGTCGTTCCTCGCCGACAACCTGGAGGTCAGGCGTGGCGGAGTGGCAGCGAACATCGCCTTCGGACTCGGTGCCCTCGGCCTCCGTCCCGCCCTCGTGGGCGCGGTCGGCGCCGACTTCGAGCCGTACCGGGTCTGGCTGAAGGACCACGGTGTGGACACCGACTCGGTGCGCGTCAGCGAGTCGCTCCACACCGCCCGGTTCGTCTGTACGACCGACCGGGCCCAGAACCAGATCGCCACCTTCTACGCGGGGGCGATGGCCGAGGCGCACGAGATCGACCTGCGGGAGGTCGTGGCGCGCACCGGCAGGCTGGAACTGGTCCTGGTCTCCCCGGACGACCCCGAGGCCATGCTGCGGCACACCCGCACCTGCCGTGACCTGGGAATCCCCTTCGCCGCCGATCCGTCGCAGCAGCTGGCGCGGCTCGACGGCGCGCAGGTGCGGGAGCTGGTGGACGGGGCGCGGTTCCTGTTCACCAACGAGTACGAGACGGCGCTCCTCCTGGAGAAGTCCGGCTGGACCGAGGCGGACGTGCTGCGCCGGGTCGGCGCCTGGGTCACCACCCACGGCGAGGCCGGCGTCCGCATCCGGGGCGAGGGCCGCGAGCCGCTCGCCGTGCCGGCCGTGGAGGTCGCGGCGGTCGTCGACCCGACCGGGGTCGGGGACGCCTTCCGGTCCGGGTTCCTGGCCGGCTGGCTGTGGGGCGTCCCGGAGCGGTGCGCGGCGCAGCTGGGCTGCGCCGTGGCCGCGACCGTCCTCGACTACGTCGGGACGCAGGAGTACCGGCTGCACCGGGATCCGCTCCTGGACCGGATCAGGACGACGTACGGCGTCGGGTGCACCGCCACGCTCGTCACCCGTCTGAGGGGGCTCACATGACCGTCGTACGGAGTTCCCTGCGGGAGGAGTTCGCGCGGCGGGTCGTGGTGGCCGACGGGGCGATGGGCACGATGCTCCAGGCCGCCGACCCGACGATGGAGGACTTCCGGAACCTCGAGGGCTGCAACGAGATCCTCAACCTGACCCGCCCCGACATCGTCGCCTCCGTCCACGACGCCTACTTCTCGGTGGGCGTGGACTGCGTCGAGACCAACACCTTCGGGGCGAACCTGGCCGCGCTCGCCGAGTACGGCATCGAGCACCAGGTGTACGAGCTGTCCGAGGCCGGTGCCCGGATCGCCCGCGCCGCGGCGGACGCGCACACGGCCGCCGACGGGCGCCCCCGCTGGGTCCTCGGCTCCATGGGCCCCGGGACGAAGCTGCCGACTCTCGGCCACGTCACGTACGAGCCGCTGCGGGACGCCTTCCAGCAGAACGCGGAGGGCCTGGTCCGGGGCGGCGCGGACGCCCTGCTCATCGAGACCTCGCAGGACCTCCTCCAGACGAAGGCGGCCGTCATCGGCGCCCGCCGGGCCCTGGACTGGGTCGGCGTGGACCTGCCCGTCATCGTGCAGGTCACCGTGGAGACGACCGGCACGATGCTGCTCGGCTCCGAGATCGGCGCGGCGCTGACCGCCCTGGAGCCGCTCGGCATCGACATGATCGGGCTGAACTGCGCGACGGGCCCGGCGGAGATGGCCGAGCACCTGCGGCACCTCTCCCGGCACGCCCGCGTCCCGATCTCGGTCATGCCCAACGCCGGCCTGCCCGTCCTCACCTCCGACGGCGCCCACTACCCGCTGTCGCCGGCCGAACTGGCCGACGCGCAGGAGGCGTTCGTCCGCGAGTACGGCCCCGCGCTGGTCGGCGGCTGCTGCGGTACGACCCCGGAGCACCTGCGGGAGATCGTGGAGCGGGTGCGGGGCGCGGCCGTCCTCGACCGGCGGCCCGAGCCGGAGCCGGGCGCGTCCTCGCTCTACAGCCATGTGCCGTTCCGCCAGGACACCGCGTACCTGGCGATCGGCGAGCGCACCAACGCCAACGGCTCGAAGAAGTTCCGCGAGGCGATGCTCGACGGCCGCTGGGACGACTGCGTCGAGATGGCGCGGGACCAGATCCGCGAGGGCGCGCACCTCCTCGACCTGTGCGTGGACTACGTGGGCCGCGACGGCGTCGCCGACATGGCGGAGCTGGCCGGCCGGTTCGCGACGGCCTCGACGCTGCCGATCGTCCTCGACTCGACGGAGACCGGGGTGCTGCGGGCGGGTCTGGAGAAGCTCGGCGGCCGGGCGGTCGTCAACTCCGTCAACTACGAGGACGGCGACGGGCCCGAGTCCCGCTTCGCGCAGGTCACGGCCCTGGCGAAGGAGCACGGCGCGGCCCTGATGGCGCTGACCATCGACGAGGAGGGCCAGGCCCGCAGCGTCGCGCACAAGGTGGCCGTCGCCGAGCGGCTCATCGAGGACCTCACGGGGAACTGGGGGATCAGGGAGTCGGACATCCTGATCGACACCCTCACGTTCACCATCTGCACCGGTCAGGAGGAGTCCCGCAGGGACGGCATCCACACGATCGAGGCGATCCGCGAGCTCAAGCGGCTCCACCCGGACGTGCAGACCACCCTGGGCCTCTCCAACATCTCGTTCGGTCTGAACCCGGCCGCGCGGATCGTCCTCAACTCGGTCTTCCTCGACGAGTGCGTCAAGGCGGGCCTGGACTCGGCGATCGTCCACGCCTCGAAGATCCTGCCGATCGCCCGCCTGGAACCGGAGCAGGTGGAGGTCGCGCTCGATCTGATCCACGACCGCCGCCGGGAGGGCTACGACCCGCTCCAGCGCTTCCTGGAGATGTTCGAGGGCGCGACGGCGAAGTCCCTGAAGGCGGGCAAGACCGAGGAGCTCCTCGCGCTGCCGCTGGACGAGCGCCTGAAGCGGCGGATCATCGACGGCGAGAAGAACGGTCTTGAGGCGGACCTGGACTCGGCCCTGACCGGGCGCCCCGCTCTGGAGATCGTCAACGAGATCCTGCTCGACGGCATGAAGACGGTCGGCGAGCTGTTCGGCTCGGGCCAGATGCAGCTGCCGTTCGTGCTCCAGTCCGCCGAGGTCATGAAGACGGCGGTGGCCCATCTGGAACCGCACATGGAGAGAACGGCCGACGGCGAGGGAGGGGTCGGCAAGGGCACGATCGTGCTCGCCACCGTGCGCGGCGACGTCCACGACATCGGCAAGAACCTCGTCGACATCATCCTCTCCAACAACGGCTACAACGTCGTCAACATCGGCATCAAGCAGCCCGTCTCCGCGATCCTGGAAGCCGCCGAGGAGCACAGCGCCGACGTGATCGGCATGTCCGGCCTCCTCGTGAAGTCCACCGTGATCATGAAGGAGAACCTGGAGGAGCTGAACCAGCGCGAGCTGGCCGCCAAGTACCCCGTGATCCTCGGCGGCGCCGCCCTCACCAGGGCGTACGTCGAACAGGACCTCCACGAGATCTACCAGGGCGAGGTCCGCTACGCCCGCGACGCCTTCGAGGGCCTGCGTCTCATGGACGCCCTCATGGGCGTCAAGCGCGGCGTCCCCGGAGCCGTACTCCCCCCGCTCAAACAGCGCCGCGTGCCGAAACGCGCGACCCCGCTGCTCGCGGCCGAGGTCCGGGAACCCGAGCCGGCCGGCCGCTCCGACGTCGCCGCCGACAACCCGGTACCCGAGCCCCCCTTCCTCGGGACCAGGGTCGTCAAGGGCATCCAGCTCGCCGAGTACGCCTCCTGGCTCGACGAGACCGCCCTCTTCAAGGGCCAGTGGGGCCTCAAGGACGCCGAGACCATCGAGACCGAGGGCAGGCCGCGGCTGCGCGCCTGGCTCGACCGCCTCCAGACCGACCACCTCCTCGAAGCGGCCGTCGTCCACGGCTGGTTCCCCTGTGTGTCCAAGGGCGACGACCTGATCGTCCTGGACGAGGACGGAGGCGAGCGGACCCGCTTCTCCTTCCCCCGCCAGCAGCGGGGCCGCCGCCTCTGCCTGGCCGACTTCCACCGCGCGGAGGACTCCGGCGAGATCGACGCCGTCGCCATGCAGGTGGTCACCGTCGGCTCCCGGATCGGCGAGGAGACGGCGCGGCTCTTCGCCGCCGACGCCTACCGCGACTACCTCGAACTCCACGGGCTCTCCGTCCAGTTGGCGGAGGCGCTGGCCGAGTACTGGCACGCCCGGGTGCGCGCCGACTGGGGCATCGCGGGCTCGTCGGAGCCGGCGTCCCTGGACGGCATGCTCCGCACCGAGTACCAGGGCTGCCGCTACTCGCTCGGCTACCCGGCCTGCCCCGACCTGGAGGACCGGGCGAAGATCGCCGCGCTGCTGCGCCCGGAGCGGATCGGGGTGGAGCTGTCCGAGGAGTACCAACTGCACCCCGAGCAGTCGACGGACGCGATCGTCCTCCACCACCCCGAGGCGAGCTACTTCAACGCGGGAGGCCGCAGATGAGACCGACCCCCGTGGACCCGACGTTCTCCTTCGAGTTCTTCCCGCCGAAGAGCGAGCGCGGCGAGCGGACCCTGTGGGAGGCGATCCGCCGGGTCGAGGCCCTGTCCCCGGACTTCGTCTCCGTGACGTACGGCGCGGGCGGCTCGTCCCGCGACCGGACCATCGAGGTGACCAAGCGGATCGCGGCCGAGACGACCCTGCGCCCGGTCGCCCATCTGACGGCCGTCGGGCACTCCGTCGCCGAACTGCGGGCGATCATCGGCGCGTACGCCGACGCCGGGGTGCGCGACGTCCTGGTCCTGCGCGGCGACCCGCCCGGCGACCCGCGCGGCCCGTGGACACCGCACCCGCGGGGATTCACGTACGCCCATGAACTCGTCGCGCTGGTCAGGTCGCTGGGCGACTTCCGGATCGGGGTGGCGGCCTTCCCCGAGGGCCACCCCAGGTCGGCGGGACCGGCCGACGACCTGGCCCACTTCGTGGCCAAGTGCCGGGCGGGCGCCGACTACGCCATCACCCAGATGTTCTTCGACCCGGAGGACTACCTGCGGCTGCGGGACCGCGTCGCGGCCGCCGGCTGCGACACCCCGATCATCCCGGAGATCATGCCGGCCACCGACGTACGCCAGATCCGGCGCTTCGCGGAGCTCAGCGACGCCGCGTTCCCCGAGGACCTGGCGCACCGCCTGGAGGCGGCGAAGGACGACCCGGCGGCGGCGTACCGCATCGGCGTCGAGCACGCGACCGCGATGGGCCTGCGGCTGCTCGACGAGGGCGCGCCGGGCCTGCACCACATCACGCTGAACAGGTCGACGGCGGCCCTGGAAATCCACCGAACCATCATGAGCGCGAGGAGCGTTGTCCATGTCTGACACCTTCACGGACTACAAGGTCGCCGACATCTCCCTGGCCGCCTTCGGCCGCAAGGAGATCACCCTGGCGGAGCACGAGATGCCGGGCCTGATGTCCATCCGCCGCGAGTACGCCGCGACGCGGCCCCTGGCGGGCGCCCGCATCACCGGCTCCCTCCACATGACCGTCCAGACGGCCGTCCTCATCGAGACCCTCGTCGCGCTCGGCGCCGAGGTCCGCTGGGTCTCCTGCAACATCTACTCGACGCAGGACCACGCGGCCGCCGCGATCGCCGCCGCCGGCATCCCGGTGTTCGCCTGGAAGGGCGAGACCCTGGAGGAGTACTGGTGGTGCACGGAGCAGGCGCTGACCTGGCCGGACGCCGACGGCTCGCCCACCGGCCCGAACATGATCCTCGACGACGGCGGCGACGCCACGGTCCTGGTCCACCTGGGCGTCGAGTACCGCAAGACCGGCAGCCTCCCCGAGGACGCCAACGAGGAACTGGCCGTCATGCGGGCCCTGCTGGAGAACAGCGACCTCGACTGGCCGGCCCTCGCCACCGGCATCCGCGGGGTGACGGAGGAGACCACGACGGGCGTCCACCGCCTGTACGAGATGCACCGCGAGGGCGCGCTGCTCTTCCCCGCGATCAACGTGAACGACGCCGTGACGAAGTCGAAGTTCGACAACAAGTACGGCTGCCGGCACTCGCTCATCGACGGCATCAACCGCGCGACGGACGTGCTGATCGGCGGCAAGACGGCCGTGGTCTGCGGCTACGGCGACGTGGGCAAGGGCTCGGCGGAGTCGCTCCGCGGCCAGGGCGCCCGGGTGATCGTCACCGAGATCGACCCGATCTGCGCGCTCCAGGCGGCGATGGACGGCTACCAGGTCGCCACCCTGGAGGACGTCGTGGAGACGGCCGACATCTTCGTCACCACCACCGGCAACAAGGACATCATCATGGCGTCCGACATCGCCCGCATGAAGCACCAGGCGATCGTCGGCAACATCGGCCACTTCGACAACGAGATCGACATGGCCGGCCTGGCGAAGATCCCCGGGATCGTGAAGGACGAGGTCAAGCCGCAGGTCCACACCTGGACCTTCGAGGACGGCAAGGTCGTCATCGTCCTGTCCGAGGGCCGTCTGCTGAACCTCGGCAACGCGACCGGCCACCCGTCCTTCGTGATGTCGAACTCCTTCGCCGACCAGACCCTCGCGCAGATCGAACTCTTCACGAAGACGTCCGACTACCCCGTCGGCGTGTACACCCTCCCCAAGCACCTGGACGAGAAGGTCGCCCGCCTGCACCTCGACGCGCTCGGCGTCCGCCTGACGACCCTCCGCCCGGAGCAGGCGTCGTACATCGGGGTCCCGGTGGAGGGCCCGTACAAGCCGGACCACTACCGCTACTGATGATGTGTACGAACGATGACGGGCGCGACCCGTGGCTTCCCGACCGCCTCCTCAGGACGGAACGGGACCTGCTGATGCCCCTCTTGCGCCGGACACCCGAGGAGGCGTACGAGCTCCGCACCGCGTGCCCCGGATGGACGGCGAGGCAGGTCCTCGCCCACTGCGGCGCGGCCCTGGTCAGGATCGTCGAGGACCGCCTGGAGGAAGGCGTGTTCCTGCCCGAGGCGAACGCCTGCGACGTCGCCGAACGCGAGGACTGGCCCCTGGGCCGCATCCTCGACGAACTCGAACGCGGCCTGACGGAGGCGGGCCCGGTGATCGCCGCACGCGAGGACGGCCGGCTCGACGCGGTCGCGCTCGGCGAGTGGGTCCACGCGGGCGACGTACGGGAGGCCTTCGGCGAACCCGGCGCGTACTGCGGCAAGGCGCTGGAGCTGGCGCTGCCGCTCCTGACGGTGACGAGCCGCACGCGCGAGACCCCGCGCCTGGTCGGAGTCCTGGAGGACGGCACGCTGCCCCGGGTCTCCCTGGCCCTGGGCAACGAGAGGGAGGGCCGGCCACCGGCCACCTTCCGGGGCGACGCGGCGACGCTGATCCGGATCTACGCGGGTCGTCCGCTGGTGCGGACGCGCTACGAACTGACGGGCGCGACGGAACAAGAACTCCTCATCTACCGCTGACCCCACCCCCGCCTTGCCGCAGCCACCCGCCGCGCCCGCACCCTCGCCCACCCCCGTGTGGGCAATCGTCCCGCAGGGCGGGACGGGTGGGCACACGGGACGGCGCCCTCGGCGGCGCCTCCGCCCCTCGTGCCCTGGCCCGCACCCCAACAGCGCCGCACCTGGGGTGCGGGTTCAGGCGCGGAAGCCTAGGCCCGGCAACGGGCGCCGTTCCGTTGTGCCCACCCGTTCCGCCCCAGCGGAACAGTTGCCCACAACGGGGTGGGTGGGCGGGCACCGCTCCGGCGGAACCCGTGCCCACAACGGGGTGGGTGGGCGGGCGGGTACTGCCCCGGCGGAACCCGGGCCCGCACACAACGGGCGGGTGGGCGCCGCCCCGGCGGAGCGGTTGCCCGCAACGGGTGGGACAGGTGCCCGCGACGGCAGCGGCGCGGGGCCCCGATACCGAAGGGATCATCATGCGCACGCTCGACCGGCTCCTCTACGCCGAGACCCTGCACCGCCCCGACGCCACCGCCGTGGCCCACGAGCACGAGACCCTCACCTTCCGGGAGCTCTCGGAGGGCGCCCTGGTCCTGGCCCAGTACCTCCGCTTCCTGGGCGCGGCCGCGGACACCCGGGTCGGTGTGCACACCGACCCGTCCCTCGAACTGGTCACGGCGACCTGGGGCACCGTCTGCTCCGGCGCCGCCTACGTCCCGCTCTCCCCCGAGTACCCCGAAGAACGCGTCCGCTACATGATCGAGGACAGCTCCGCCCGCATCGTCGTCACCCAGGAGCACCTCCGCGCCCGCGTCACCGACCTCGCCCCGCCCGGTACGACGGTCGTCACCCTCGCCGACGCCGTCCGGCACGCCTGGCGGACCGCGGGCGAGGAGCCGGAGCCGTACGACATCCGGGAGACGGACCTCGCGTACGTCATCTACACCTCGGGCTCCACGGGCCGGCCGAAGGGCGTCATGGTCGAGCACCGCTCGATCGCCGCGCAGATGCGGTGGATGGCGGCGGAGCACCGGCTCGCCCCGGGCGCGGTCGTCCTGCAGAAGACGCCGATGAGCTTCGACGCGGCCCAGTGGGAGATCCTCGCCCCGGCGGTCGGCGCCCGCGTCGCCGTGGGCCCCCCGGGTGTCCACCGCGACCCGGAGGCGCTGGTCGACACCGTCCGCCGCCATGGCGCGACGATGCTGCAGGGCGTCCCGACCCTCCTGCAGGCCCTCGTGGACACCGAGCGTCTCGGCTCGTGCACCACCCTGCGCCGGGTGTACTCGGGCGGTGAGATCCTCTCCCGCAACCTGGCGGCGCAGCTCCTCGCCGAGTTGCCGGCCGCCGAGCTGATCAACCTCTACGGCCCCACCGAGTGCACGATCAACGCCTCGTCGCACACGGTCGACCGCGCCGCCGTCGCCGATCCGGCCGCCCCCGACGCGATACCGATCGGCAGACCGGCGTACGACACGACCTTCCACATACGCGACGGCGAGCTGTGCATAGGAGGGGTGCAGGTGGCGCGGGGGTACCTGGACCGCCCCGAACTCACGGCGGAGCGCTTCCTCACCACCGACGGCGGCGAGCGCCTCTACCGCACGGGCGACCTGGCCCACTGGAACGAGGACGGCACCGTCCAGTTCGCCGGCCGCGCAGACAACCAGATCAAGCTGCGCGGCTTCCGTGTCGAGCTGGACGAGATCGCGCTGGCGATCGCGAACCACGACTGGGTGAAGAACGCGGCGGTCATCGTGAAGGACGAGCCGCGCACGGGTTTCCAGAACCTCGTCGCCTGCGTCGAGCTGTCGCCCAAGGAGGCGGCCCTGATGGACCAGGGCAACCACGGCGCCCACCACCAGTCCAAGGAGTCGAAGCTCCAGGTCAAGGCGCAGCTGTCGAACGCCGGCACCCGCCCCGACGCCGACCTGGCGGGCCGCCCCGTCGTCGTGCTCCCGGGCGGCACTCCCACGGACCGGATGCGCCGCACGGTCTTCGCCCGGAAGACGTACCGCTTCTACGAGGGCGGGGAGGTCACCCGCGCGGACGTCCTGGCGGTGCTGGCCCGCCGCCCTGAGGGCATCGGTTCGCGGGCGGTCGGCAGTCTGACGGCGGCGGACCTGGGCGAGATCCTGCGCTGGTTCGGGCAGTTCACGAGCGAGGAGCGGCTGCTCCCGAAGTACGGCTACGCGTCACCGGGCGCGCTGTACGCGACCCAGCTGTACGTGGAGCTGCGCGGCATCGCGGGCCTGGAACCGGGCACGTACTACTACCACCCGGTCCGCCACCAGCTGTACCTGATGGACGCGGGGACGCCCGGGAGCGGGGGAGACCCGGTCCTCCGGCTGGGATTCCGGGGCCGGCGTTCGGCGATCGAACCGGTCTACCGGAACAACATCCAGGAGGTCCTGGAGATCGAGACGGGTCACATGGTGGGCCTGTTCGAGGAGATCCTGCCGGGGCACGGCCTGGATGTGCGGCCGTGCGAGGACGGCACCTGGGAGGTGGTCCCGTACGACGAGGAGTCGCGTACGCCCCCGGGGACCGACGTCTACGTCCAGGCGCATGGAGACGGGGTGACGGGCCTGCCCCAGGCCCAGTACGCCTACGAGGACGGCGATCTGCGGCCGGTCTCCGCCGCGCTGGTGGAGCGGCGGCATGTGATCGCGATCAACCAGGCGGTGTACGAGCGGGCCCGGTTCGGCATCACGGTGGTCAGCGCGACGCCCCGCTCCGACCGTGCGTACGTCGACCTGGGCCGGACCCTCCAGCGGCTCCAACTCGGCTCCCACGGGCTCGGTTTCATGTCCTCCGGCTACAGCTCGAAGTCCGGCCACCCGCTGCCCGCGGCCCGCCGGGCGGACGAGATCCTGACGGCGGCGGGCCGCCCGACCGGTCCCTCGTACTTCGCCGTCGGCGGCCGGGTCAGCGAGGAGCAGCTGCGGAGCGAGGGCATGCACGAGGACACCGTGCACATGAAGGGCCCGGCGGAGATGATCCGCGACGATCTGACCCGCCACCTGCCGGACTACATGATCCCGAACCGGGTGGTCGTCCTGGACCGGCTGCCGCTGTCGGCGAACGGCAAGGTGGACACGAAGGCGCTGGCCGACCTGGCCGTGGTCAACGCCGGTCTGCACGGCCGCCCCCACGTCCGGCCGCGCACCCGCACGGAGGGCCGCATCGCGGAGATCTGGGCGGCGGCGCTGAAGTACGAGGACGTGGACGCGGTCTCGGTCCTGGACGACTTCTTCGAGTCGGGCGGCAACTCCCTGATCGCCGTGGCGCTGGTGACGAGGATCAACCGCGCGTTCGGCTCCGGGCTGCCGCTGCAGATCCTCTTCGACCGGCCCACGATCGAGAAGCTCGCCCATCAGGTGGACGGCGCGGCCGCGACCCCCGCCTCCCGGCTGGTCCGGCTCCACGCGGCGGGCACGCGGCCGCCGGTCTACTGCTGGCCGGGCCTGGGCGGCTACACGATGAACCTGCGGCACCTGGCGGAGGAGATCGGCATCGACCGCCCGTTCCACGGGGTGCAGGCGTACGGCATCAACCGGGGCGAGGAGCCGTACGCGACGATCCGCCAGATGGCGGCGGCGGACGTGGCGGCGATACGGCGCCGCCAGCCGGCCGGCCCGTACACGCTGTGGGGCTACTCGTTCGGCGCGAGGGTCGCCTTCGAGTCGGCGCATCTCCTGGAGGCGGCGGGTCAGCAGGTGGAGAACCTGTTCCTGATCGCACCGGGGTCGCCGAAGGTCCGCTCGTCGGAGACGGGCGGAGCGGACTACGCGAACCCGGCGTTCGTGACGATCCTGTACTCGGTGTTCGCGGGCGCGATCGACCCGACGGTGGAGGCGGACGGCCGCGAGGACTTCGTGCGGCGGGTCGCGGCCGACTTCCCTGCCCTGGACCCGGAGCTGATCGGCCGGATCGTGGCGATCGTGGAGGAGACGTTCGAGTTCACGTACACCTTCCGCGAGCTGGCGGAGCGCCAGGTGTCGTGCCCGGTCACGCTGTTCAAGGCGGCGGGCGACGACTACTCGTTCCTGGAGGACGCGGAGGGCTGGTCGGCGCACCCGCCGACGGTGGTGGAACTGGACGCGGACCACTACAGCCTGCTGCGGCAGCCGGACCTGACCGAACTGGTCAAGAAGATCAGGTACCGGCTGGGGCAGTAGACGTGCCGCCGGACCGCGAGTCGGCCGGGGGTCCGGTCGGACCGCGAGGCGGCCGGGGGCCCGTCGTCAGTGCGTGAGGGTGCGGGCCAGGAGGGGCAGCAGGCGGTCCCAGTGGCGCCGCGTCCCCTCCGGGCTGTAGGCGCTCGTGTCGGCCATGGTGAAGCCGTGCTGGGTGCCGGGGTAGATCTCGTTGCCGTGGCGGACGCCTGCGGCTTCCAGCGCCTCGTTGAGGCGGCCGAACTCCTCGGGCGTCATGTCGCCCTCGGCGATTCCGAAGTGGACCTCCGCGGTGACCTTAGGGGCGAGCAGGTGCGGGCTGTCGGCCTCGTCCGTGAGCAGGGCGCCGGGATGGAAACCGGCGACGGCGGCGACCCGGTCGGGGCGGGCGGCGGCGGTACGCAGCGCCAGGACGCCGCCCAGGCAGTACCCGACGACGCCGACGGGCCCGTCGGCGACCTCGGGCCGCTCGGCGAGGTACGCGAGGTAGGCGTCGGCGTCGGTCAGGACGCGCTCGTCGGTGTGCGCCAGGTAGAACGGCATGACCTGCTCGAAGAGCGCGGGCCGCTCCTCCTCCCCGATGTGCTCGGGGAGTTCGAGGAGGGGTGCCGCGCCCTCCCGGTAGAAGATGTGGGGCACGAGCACGAAGTACCCGTGCCCGGCGAGCTCGCGCGCCATCTCCTCCAGCCGTGGCCGGGGTCCGAACACGTCCATGTAGAGGAGTACGCCCGGATGCCGCCGGCCGTCGTCGGGGAAGGCGGCTAAGGCGTCGGCCTGGCCGTCGGGGGTGGGTATCAGCAGTGTCGTCGTAGCCATGGGAACGACCGTACAACCGTGATCACCGTGGTGGTGAGGTCATTATCGGCTTGCCGCCGGCCAGGTGGCTCGGATAGGAAACGTGCATGCTGAGGGGTACGAGGGTCGGGCTGAGGGCTCGCCACGAGGAAGACATCCCGGTCCTGCGGACCGAGCTCTACGACGACGTGGTGAACGCGTCGCGCGCCGAAGCGGGGCCCTGGCGGCCGGTCTCGCCCGGTTCGAACGACCGGCGGCTCGTCGTGGACGACACCGCGGAGGGGCATGTCCCCTTCTCCGTCGTCGAGTTGGAGGGCGGCACCCTGATCGGCACCGCGAACCTGTGGGGCATCGACACCCACAACCGGGTCGCGCACATCGGGCTGGGGCTGCTGCCGTCCGCCCGGGGCAAGGGCTACGGCACGGACGTGGTCGCGACGCTGTGCCACTACGGCTTCGTCGTCCGCAGCCTCCAGCGGCTGCAGATCGAGACGCTGGCGGACAACACCGCGATGCTCCGCTCCGCCGAGAGCAACGGCTTCGTCCGCGAGGGCGTGCTGCGCTCCTCGGCCTGGGTGATGGGCGAGTTCCTCGACGAGGTCGTCCTCGGACTCCTCGTCCAGGACTGGAAGCGCGACGCGGACGCCTAGGGCGGTTCTGGAGCGTGCCCCGGCGGTCCGGCGCGTCGGTGGTGCGTGCGCGCTGCTCCGGCGCCCCGGCGCTCGGCTCACCACGCCTCGATCACCGCCGGCTCCGGATCGTCCTGCCGCCGCCAGGCCTCGTCGAGCCGCGTGAGGCGGTCCGCGGTCGCGACGCCGTGCAGGGACGCGACCCTGCCGTCGGCGACCGCGAACGCCACGGCGCCCACGACCCGGCCTTCGATCACGGCGAGGACGGCGGGGGCGCCGTTGACCGTCGCGATGTGGAGCGCGGGCGTACCGCCGGCCAGCCGCCGCTTCGCCGGCGTGGACCGGAAACCGGCCCGCACGAAGGAGGCGACCCGCTCGCGTGTCGTGACCCGCAGCAGCCGCCTGGCCAGTCCGGCGCCGTCCGAGACCGCCGTCACGTCGTCGGTGAGCAGGGCCACCAGCCGTTCGGTGCGGCCCGACACGGCGGCGGCCAGGAACTCCTCGACGACCCGGCGCGCGGACGCGGGGTCTGCCCGGACGCCGCCGCGGCGGCGCTCGGCGGTGACCCGGGTCCGGGCCCGGTGGAGGTGCTGCTGACTCGCCGACTCGGTGATGTCGAGGATGCCGGCGATCTCGGTGTGGCCGTACGAGAAGGCCTCGCGCAGGACGTAGACGGCCCGCTCGACCGGCGAGAGGTGCTCCAGGAGGGTCAGTACGGCCAGCGACACCGATTCGCGCTGGTCGAAGGTGTCGGCGGGGCCGAGCATCGGGTCGCCTTCGAGCAGCGGCTCGGGCAGCCAGGCGCCGGCCGTGCGCTCGTGGCGCGCGTGCGCCGAACGGAGCCGGTCGAGGCAGAGGTTGGTGAGGACCTTGGTCAGCCATGCCTCCGGGACGTCGACCCGTTCGCGGTCCGCGGCCTGCCAGCGCAGGAACGTGTCCTGTACGGCGTCCTCGGCGTCGGCGGCCGAGCCGAGCAGGCGGTACGCGAGCGAGGCCAGCCGGCCACGGCCGGCCTCGAAGCGTTCGACGGCGATGCTGTCCATGCCGATCACCCTAGGGGGCGTCTACCGCCTAGGAGGCGACCCTCTGACCGGTCCGGGCGGGCGTCCGCTCGGCGGTCAGGCGGCGCCTGCGCTTCGGCAGGCCGGAGGTCGGGTGGGCGATGCTCCACCCGGCGCCCACGAGCACACCGGCCTTGAGTCGCGCGGCGGTCCGGCCGCCCAGGTACCAGGACTTCGACCGGACGGCCTCGTCCACCATCTGGAAGATGGCGTCCCGCCGTCCGAGGCTGATGTGGTTGCCGTGGTACTTCAGTTCGGTGGTCGGGACCTCGCCGCCCGTCAGGCGCGCGATGATCGCGCCGGTCGCCTGCATGGTGGTGAAACCGGCCGAGGCGCAGGACATCGGCAGGGGCAGGCCGTTGTCGCCGATCGCGTGGACGGAGTCACCGGCGGCGTAGACGTCCGGGTGCGAGACCGAGCGCATGGTGCGGTCGACGAGGATCCGGCCGGACTCGGCGACCTCCAGGCCGGCGGCGGCCGCGAGGGGGTGCGCGGCGAACCCGGCGGACCACACGATCACGTCCGCCGGGAGGGGCGTACCGCCGGCGGTGACCGCCCGGGTCGGCTCGACGGCCTGGACGTCGGTGTGCTCGTGGACGGTGATGCCGAGCCGGTCGAAGGCCCTGCGCAGGTGCAGGCGGGCCTTCGGGGAGAGCCAGGCGCCCAGCTCGCCGCGGGCGGCGAGGGCGACGGTGAGGTCGGGCCGCGACTCGGCGAGTTCGGTGGCGGTCTCGATCCCGGTCAGCCCCTCGCCGACGACCAGGACGGTGCCGCCCGCGCCGAGGGCGGCGAGGCGCTCGCGCAGCCGCAGCGCGGAGGAGCGTCCGGCCACGTCGAAGGCGTGCTCGGCCGCGCCGGGGACACCGTGGTGGGCCGCGGTGCTGCCGAGGGCGTAGAGCAGGGTGTCGTACGCGAGCTCGTCGGTTCGGGCGTCGCCCACGGCACGGAGGGTCCCGGTGTCGCCGGCGTCCTCGCCGGTCGTGACGGTGACGGTCCTGCGCTCCGGGTCGATGCCGGTGACCCGGCCGAGGCGCAGCCGCACCCCGGTGCCCGCGAACACGTCGGCGAGCGAGCGGACCGCGAGGTCCCGGCCGCCGGCGAGCTGGTGGAGCCGCATCCGCTCGACGAAGTCGGGGGCGGCGTTGACGACGGTGATCTCGGTGTCGGCGGGGGAGAGCCGGCGCGCCAGGTTTCCGGCGGCGTAGGCCCCGGCGTATCCGGCGCCGAGTACGACGATGCGGTGCTTCATGGCGATGCTCCTGTCTCGTTCGGGCGCCCCTTGAACGAGACGGCCCACCGATTGCTGACAGGAGCGGGATGTGACGCCGGTCACGACCCCGAGATCGCGATCAGGGGTTCGGCCGGGTTGGGTCAGGGTCCGGTCGGGGACCGTCCGGGGTGATCACCGATGGGCTGAGAGCCCTGCGCGCACCAGAGTCGGGGGTGTCCGAACGACTCCTCTCCAACGCTCCGGAGCACCCCGTGCGCCTTCGCCTCACCACCACCGGCCTCGCCGTGGTCGCCGCAGTCGCGGCCGTCACCGCGGGCTCCGCCGTCGCCCAGCCGGACCTCGGAGTGGCACACGCCACCCGTGCCCCTGCGACGGCGCCGCAGCGCACCACCGCCCTCAACCCCGCCCTCCGCGAGGTCATGGGCCGCATGCCCGACGCCGTCGTCGCGGGTGCGCTCGTCAGGCGGGACGGAACGGGGGCCGCCGTCGGCCCGGTCACCGCCGACGCGCACTTTCGGATCGGCAGTGTCACCAAGACGTTCACCCACACCGTCGTGCTCCAGCTCGTCGCCGAGCGGCGGATCGCACTCGACGCCGCCGCGCGCCGCTATGTCCCGGAGCTGCTCCCCGAGGCGTACGACCGGGTCACCGTCCGCCAGCTCCTGGATCACACGAGTGGGCTGCCCGCGCCCGCCCCGACCCCGGGGCCCGAGGACGGGCCCGGATGGCAGTTCGGCTCCGTGACACCCGAGGAGTCGCTGCGCGAGTCGTTCGCCGCGGCGGCGGCCGCGCACCGGACGCCTCCCGAGCCCGGCTCCGAGCAGCAGTACAACGGGCTCAACTCCGTCGTCCTCGCCCTGCTCGTGGAGAAGGTCACCGGCCGTTCCTTCACGGACGAGCTGGAGCAGCGGATCATCCGGCCGCTCCACCTCCGCCACACCAGCCTGCCGGCCGCCGACGACCTGGGCATCCCGTCGCCCCACGCGACGGTGTACGTCGCCGGGCACGACGTCACGGAGCAGAGCCCCTACCCGTGGGCCGAGGGCGGCATGATCTCCACCGCGGCCGACCTGGACCGGTTCTTCACCGCGCTGTTCCGTGGCCGCCTGCTCCCGCCCGCCCAGCAGAAGCTGGTCTTCGACGTGCCGCCGGTGAAGAGCGCCGCCGACAACAAGAACTGCTTCGGCGGGCCCGCCTGCTACAGCGTCGGCGGCCTCATGGGCTACCGGCTCGAGAACCAGGAGGTCGTCTGGGGCAAGACGGGCTCCCGGCCGGGATGGGACAACGGCTTCTTGCCACCAAGGACCTCCGGCACCGTGTCGCGTACTCGCTGAACTCGACCGGGGCAGCCAGCCCTCTCCCGTACATCCGGCAGGTGGTCGGCGCGGCGCTCGCCGACTGACTCCACCTCACCCCACCCCACGCCTGTCTCGTAGCGGGTGGTTCAGGCGGTGGCGAACGGCCCGTCCAGCGCCGCCCACTGCAGCAGCAGGATGGTCTTGCCGTCGGCGATCCGGCCGTCGCGGGTCATTGCGAGGGCGTCGGTGAAGGGCAGCTCGAGGACCTCGATGTCCTCGCCGTCCTCCTCCAGGCCGCCGCCGCTCCCGGTCCGGTCGGCCGGGGTGTAGGGGGCGGCGAAGAAGTGGAGGCGCTCGGTGACGGACCCGGGGCTCATGTACGCGTCGAGGACATGGGTGAGGGGGCCGAGGGTGACGCCGAGTTCCTCGGCGCTCTCGCGGCGGACCGCGGTCAGCGGGTCGTCGGCATCGAGCAGCCCCGCCGCCGCTTCGACGAGCATGCCGTCGGGGTGGTCGTTGACGTAGGCCGGGTAGCGGAACTGCCGGGTGAGCAGGACGGTGCGGCGTTCGGTGTCGTACGGCAGGACGACGGCGCCGTTCCCCCGGTCGTACGTCTCGCGCTGCTCGGTGACCCAACGCCCGTCGTGACGGCGGTAGTCGAAGGTGGTCCGCCGCAGGACGTGCCAGCCCCGGGAGGTGAGCTCGACGTCGCGGATCACTACTCCGGGGTTCCGGTCGAGGTCGCGTCCGGCACGGTCGAGCCCAGTCCGGCCCCGGTGGTCGGGGGCATCGACACCGGGCGTGGGCGTGTGCACGGGCTCGGCGTCGTCGGGCGTGCGCTGATCATCCATGCCGCGCTACGATACATGCAGAAACGTGCAAGAACAGGAGAGAATGCGGATGCTGGCTGCCGAGCGGCGTGACCACCTGCTGGAACTGCTCGCCCGTGAGGGCAAGGTCGTCGCCAAGGAGGTCGCCGCCGGACTGGGGATCTCCGAGGACAGCGTCCGCCGCGACCTGCGCGATCTCGCGGGCGAGGGGCTGTGCCAGCGGGTGTACGGCGGGGCGCTGCCCGTCTCGCCGGCCGCGGTGGACTACCGGTCCCGGAAGTCCGTCGCCCCCGACGGCAAGCGGAAGGTCGCCGCGCTGGCCGCCGGTCTCGTACGGCCGGGCGGCGCGGTGATCCTCGACGGTGGCACCACCGCGCTCGCCGTCGTCCACGCCCTCCCGCGGGACCTGGACTGCACCGTGATCACCCACAGCCCGACGATCGCCGCCGCGCTGATCGACCACCCGGGGGCGGAGGTCTTCCTCATCGGCGGCCGCGTCTTCAAGCACTCGGCTGTCGCCTGCGGCGCCGCCGCCGTCGAGGCCGCGCAGAACGTCTCCGCCGACCTCTGCCTCCTCGGCGTCACCGGCGTGCACCCCGACGCGGGGCTGACCGCAGGCGACGCTGAGGAGGCCGCCATGAAGCGCGCCCTCGCGGCGCGAGCCGCGGACACCTACGTCCTCGCGTCCTCCGAGAAGGTCGGCACCGCCTCGCGCTTCCGGGTTCTGCCGTGGGGTGGGATCAGCGGGCTGATCACCGACGCGGACCCCCACGACCCGATGATCGAGAAGCTGGCGGCGGGGGGCGTCGAGATCCTCCCCGCCGGCTGACGGTCCCGGCCCTCGGCGTCGCTCGTTCGGGGTGTGCTGCCGTGCGCGGTGGGCCGGCCGCTGGTGTGCTGGTCGGGATTCCCCGCACCCGCGCCCGGATCCCCCACGTACAGGAGCAGCGGCATGGCTGTCATCGTCACCGTCGAGATGCCCGGCGGCACGCAGGAGCAGTACGAGGAGACCATCCGGCTCCTGGAGGCCGCCGACTGGTTTCCGGTGGAGGGGTTCCTCGCGCACGCCGCCGGGCCCGACGGGACCGGGGGATGGCGGGTCGTGGACTTCTGGGAGTCCGAGGACGCCTTCCTCGCCTTCGTGGAGAAGGCCCGGCCGATCTTCGAACAGGCCGGAGTCCGGACGATCCTGCCGTCGGTGCAGCAGGCCGTGAACGTCATGCTGAAGTGACCTGACCGGCCCGGGAGGCACGAAAACCCTTTGCGGGGCGGCCCGGTGGCCGTCAGGCTTCTCCGCCATGACCACTCATCCCTCCCGCCCTTCCGGCACGGCCCGTCCCGCCCGCCCGGTCGCGGACCTGTTCGCCGCCGACGGGCGCCTCAAGGCGATCCCGCGCAGGCCGGCCCGCCGCGAGGCCCTCCTCGCGCACCTCGCCGAGAGCCTCTTCGCTCCCGACCGGGACTACCGCGAGCCCGAGGTCAACCAGGCCCTGCTCACCGTCCACGAGGACTTCTCCGCACTGCGGCGGTATCTCGTGGTCGGCGGCTTCCTGGCCCGCAGCAAGGACGGCTCGGCGTACCGCCGACAGCAGCAGCCCGGCTCCCCCGGAGGCGCGATCCCCGCCGTCGCGTGACCGCCGCGGTGGTGGCCGGCCTGCTCGCCGGCTACGGGATCGCGATCCCGGTCGGCGCGGTCGGGGCGTACCTGGTGGCCGTGACGGCCCGTACCGGCTGGCGTACGGGCGTGGGCGCGGCGCTCGGGGTCGCCACGGCGGACGGTGTGTACGCCGTGCTCGCGGTGGCGGGCGGCTCGGCGCTCGTCCCGCTGCTGACGCCCGTGATGAGCCCGCTGCGGTGGGCGTCGGCGGCGCTGCTCGTGGTGCTCGCGGTACGGGCGGCGTACACGGCCCTCTCCGTGTACCGGACGGGCGGGCTCGCCTCCCGCGACGACGGGACGGCTCTCGGCCCGGCCCGGGCGTACCTCACCTTCCTGGGGATCACGATCCTCAACCCGATGACGGTGATCTACTTCGCCGCGCTCATCCTCGCGACGGGCCCCTCGGCGCCCGCGACCCTCCCCGACCGGACGGCCTTCGTCCTCGCGGCGCTGCTGGCGTCGGCGAGCTGGCAGTTGTTCCTCGGCCTGGGCGGGACGCTGCTCGGCCGGACCCTGACGGGAGCCCGCGGCCGGCTGACGACCGTGCTCGCGTCGAGCACGCTGATCGTCGTCCTGGCGGTACGGCTCGTGGCGCGCTCCTGAGCGGGCGCGCGAGGGCGGCGGGAGCGGCTCAGCGCCGACTGCCGGACGGCCGCTTCGGTGCCGACACGGCCACCGCTCCCGCGACCGTGGCGGCGACCGCCAGGGCCGCGCCGGCCGTGAGCACGCCGCCGCGCGAGCGCCAGGAGAGCACCGACCAGCACGACTGGGCGGAGAGCAGGGAGCCGGCGCTCGCCCAGGAGCCGACGGAGACGGCCGACATCGCGGAGCCGACGGAGCCCACGGACAGGAACGACCCTACGGAGCCGATGGACAGGAACGATCCGACCGACCCGATCGAGAGCATGGATCCGGACGAGGCGACGGACAGGAACGAGTCCCGCGACCAGAGCGACAGCGACGGACCGTGGCGAGAGGTCATACCCCGATCGTAGGGGTGTTCCGGGGCGGGTGCGCGGGCGATGCGGGTACGCGTGCGCGCGGCCCTAACCGGCGCAGGCCGGCAGGAACTCCAGGCCTTCCGGGGTTCCGAAGCGCAGCACCGCGAGGTACGCCTCCGGGTAGTCGCAGCCGAGGTCCGTCCACTGGAGCGCGAGGACCGTCCAGACGGCGAGGACGGCAAGGAGGAACCAACGCCAACCCTTTGACATGTACGCCACGTACCCGCAGGTCGGGCGGAGGAACCGGTTCCCCCGTCAGTGGAGGCGGCCCGGCGCCGCGTAGTAGGGCTCCTGGTCGGCTTCCGGCTGCACGAGGAGCTCGTCGACCAGGGTCCGGCACAGCTCCGGGACGTCGTACCCCATGGCGTGAACTCCCCTCAGGGTGCGGCACGTTGAGGCTTCACGCCGTCACGTGCACTCACGCTCGCACGCGTCCGGCGCGGCGGCAAGGGTGTCGCTCAGTCGATGCGCACGATCTGGAACGCCTCCGCCATCCGCCCCGGGGGCAGTCCGCCCGCCCGCGCGTGTTCGCCGAGCCAGGTGCGCAGGAGGCCCGCGAGGTCGTCGAAGTGGGCCGTCTGGGAGGTGTGGATGCGCAGCGCCTCGACCTTGCGCTCGAAGACCGGGGTGACGTCCACGTACTGGTTCGGGGTGGGGCCGGTCATCAGCCACAGCTCGTGGACGATCCACGGTTCGAGGCCCTCGTCCTTGAGCAGCGAGGGGTGGGCGAAGGGGTTGCGGGCCTCGGGGTAGACCGCCCGCAGGCAGGCGTCGCCGACGGCGCGGTGGTCGGGGTGGAGGTCGGCGACCCGCGCCCAGTTGATCTCGGGGGAGGGGACGATCGCGCGCTGGGGCCGTACCTCCCGGATCACCCGGCACAGGTCGCGGCGGAGTTCCACGGAGGCCTCCACGAAGCTGTCGGGGTAGCCGAGGAAGCGGACGTCCGCGACGCCGCTGAGCTTGGCGGAGTGGACCTGCTCGGCGCGGCGCAGGTCCGCCATCGCCTGGCGGGGGAGCCTGTCGTCGTAACCGCCTGCGCCGCCGTCCGTGACGATGCAGTACGTGACGCGGGTGCCGCGCTCGATCCACTGCATGACGGTGCCGCTGACGCAGAACTCGATGTCGTCGGGGTGCGCGGCCACGACGAGCAGCGATTCGGGCGCGGTGCGGGCGGCGTGGTCGTAGTCCTCCATGTCCCTCATGAGGTCAGCCTGTTGGGGCGGCGGGGGCGTCGCAAGGCCAAGCCGTGGCGTGAACAGGACATGGCACTTACGCGCCATTCAAAAACTTGGTAGATTCAAATCATTGGTTCAACTGGGTGAGTGAGTGACGTGCTTGGAGGGTGACCGCTGTGTGCAGGATTCTCGGCTCCTTCGCCGCCGGAGCGGCGGCCCACGCCGACCGCCCCGACCCGGCGCAACTCGCCGCCGTGTCGGCCCGCCAACGCCACGGCGGACCCGACGAGCACGCCGTGCTCACCGGACCCGGCTGGTCCCTCGGCTGCGACCGGCTCGCCGTCACCGACCCCTGCGCCGGACAGCAGCCCTACCGGCTGCCGCACCTCCCCGGCGTCCTCGCCGTCCTCAACGGCGAGATCTACAACCACGCCGAGCTGCGCCGCACCCTCGCCGCCCGCGGCCACCGGTTCCCCGACCGCTGCGACGGCACCCTGCTGCCCGCGCTCTACGCCGAGTACGGGCCCGCGTTCGCCGAGCACCTCGACGGCATGTTCGCCGTCGCGGTCCTCGACCTGCGCCCCGGCAGCACCCGACTCGTCCTCGCCGTCGACGACATGGGCATGAAGCCGATCCACCTCCACCACGACCCGTACGACGGCTCCACCCGGTTCGCCTCCGAGATCCCCGCGCTCCTCGCCTTCGAAGGGGTACGGATCTCCCCGCGCGACGACTCCCTCGACACCGTCCTCGCCACCCGCACGTCCTTCTCCACGCACACCGCGCTCGACGGCGTCAGCGTCCTGCCGCCCGGAGCCACCGCCCTCGTACGGCCCGGCGCCGCGCCCGTCGTGCGCCGCCGGGGGCCGTACCGGACCGCACCCGTCGGCGACACCCAGGACGTCCTGCGGCACGAGGTGCGGCGGCTCGCCGAGGCCGACGTGCCCGTCTGCGCCATCACCAGCGGCGGCCTCGACTCCGGGCTCGTCACCGCGCTCGCCGCCGAACACGCCCGCGAGACCGACGCCCCGCCCCTGCACACCTTCCACCTCACCTACCGGGGACGGTGGCCCGACTCCGAGTCGGCGTACGCCCGTTCCGTCGCGCGCCGGACCCGGACCGTGCACCACGAGGTCGCCGTCGACCCCGACGAGATCGGCTCCCTCCTCACCCGGACCGTCCGCCACCTCGGCCAGCCCAACGCCGACCCCATCGCCCTCTCCACGTACGCGCTGTTCCGCGCCGTCCGCGAGAGCGGCTTCACCGTCGCGCTCACCGGCGACGGCGCCGACGAGCTCTTCGGCGGGTACGACCGGATGCGCGCCGCACTCGCGGCGCCGGCGGGCACGGACTGGGCGGGGACGTACGCGGACGCCCTCTCGGCGGCGCCGAGGCTGCTCCGCGAGCACCTCTACACCGCCGACTACCGGGCCCACATCGCCGATCAGGGGTCCGCGGCCGACCGCATCGAGCAGGAACTGCGCTCGGCGGAAGCGGTCGGCGAGGACCGGCTCACCGCGATGACGGCCTTCGAGACGCGCTGGCGGCTGCCCGCGTACCACCTGCGGCGCGTGGACCATCTGTCGATGGCCTGGGCGGTCGAGGCACGGATGCCGTTCTGCCAGCCCGCGGTGGTGACGCACGCGCGCGGGCTGCCGACGGCGGCGCGGACGGGGAAGCGGGCGCTGTACGAGGCGGGGGCGGAGCTGCTCCCCTCGGCGGTCCTGCGCCGCCCCAAGCAGCCGTTCACCCTGCCGCTCTCGGCGATGCTCGCACCGGGCGGCCCGCTCCTCGACACGGTCAGGGAGCTGCTGTCCCCGGCCCGCCTGGTCCTCGGCGGCAAGGTCCGCGCGGACCGCGTGCAGAAGCTCCTGACCCGCCATCGGGAACGGCCCTCGCACCACGACGCCCAGGCGCTCTGGGCCCTGGCGGTCCACGAACTGTGGACGGAGGTGGTCCAGGGCATGCGCATCCCCGCCGGCTGTGCGGCCTGAGCCTCCGGGACCTCCGCGTCCCGCCCCCGCCCTTGCAGCCCCGGGGCCTCCCCGCCCTGCCCCCGCAGCCCCGGGGTCTCCCCGTCCTGCCCCCGCTGCCCCGGGACCTCCCCGCCGCGCCCCCGCCCCTGCAGTCCCGGGGTCTCCCCGCCCTGCCCCCGCCCCTGCAGTCCCGGGACCTCCCCGCCCCGCCCCCAGACCGCGCGGGCCCCGCGCCGCGGGGGCCGCGACCGCTGCCCTCGTCCGCGCCCACGACGCCCCGGGACCCACCCTCGTCCTCCGGGCCGACCACCTCCCCCCTGGCGCCCTCGCCCTCGGCGGGGAGCTCGCGTGGCTGCGTCGGGCCCTCGCCGGCACGCCCTACGCCGGGATCGGCAAGATCGCCCTGTACGGGGCCGCCGCGCACCCCGCCCGGCTCGACCACCGCTTCGTCCAGGCCCTCCCCGTCGGCGGTTTCGACTTCCGCGCGGGATGCGGCCATTCGCTCCTCGCCTGTGTCGTCGCCGACGGCCGCCCCGGCCCCGTCACCGTCCGCGCCGTGACCACCGGCGACACCGTCCTCTGCGTGCCCGAGCCGCGGCGGGACGCCTACACCCTGCACTTCCTCCGGCCGCCCACCGCCCCCGGCACCCTCCCCACCGGCCGCCCGGTCGACCTCCTCGACGGCACCCCCGTCTCCCTGGTCCGCTACGGCAATCCGTACGTCTTCGTCGACGCCCGGCACCTTCCCGGGGAGAACCTCCGGGAGCGGCTCGAGGGGCTCCGCGCCCACGCCGCCCGGCTCCTCGGGCATCCGCCCCACTCCGCCCTCCCCAAGATCGCCGCGTTCACCGCGGGACCCGGCGGGATCGCCGTCCGGGCGCTCACCGTCGGCGGCTGGCACCCCCGGCTCGCGCTCACCGGCGCCGCCGCCCTGGCGGCGGCCGGTGCGCTCGAAGGGACCGTCGTGCCGCCCGTGGAGGGCGAGGTCCGCACCCCCGGCGGTACCGTCACCGTCTCCACCGGGCCCGACCGCGTCCGCGTCCACCACAAACGCGCCGAACTGCTCGAACGGCTCGTGCTGCCCTGGCGTGTCCACGCAACGGCGTGAACGCGCACCCCTCTCACCAGGCTCGGAGTCCGCTTCCTCTGCCACGCTGAAACGGACCGGCAATCGGTATCGGTATCCGTTCCGTGGGGAGAGCAGACGCACATGAAATTCGAGAATCTGCGTGTCGTCGTGACCGGAGCGTCCCGCTATTTCGGTCGCGCGCTCGCCGTCGGATTCGCGCATCTGGGCGCCGAGGTCTATGTGTCGGCGCGGACCGTCGAGGCCGCCGAACGCACCCGTACCGACGTCATGGGCTCGGCCCGCGACCGTATCCACGCCTTCGGCTGCGACCTCAGCAGGCCCGCCGAGATACGGGAGTTCGCCGCCCGCGTCGGCGAACGCACCGACCGGGTCGACCTGTTGGTCAACAACGGCGCCCGCTGGCTCGACGGCATGGACCTGGAGGCGGCCAGCGACGCAGAGATCGTCGAGACGATCGAGTCGACGGCCGGCGGCACGGTCCTCATGGTGAAGCACTTCCTGCCGCTGCTCCGCGGCTCGCTGCGGCCCGACATCGTCAACATGGTCGCCGTCCGCGACGCCGAGGGCGCCTCCGCCGCGGCGGCCGGCGCGGCCCACGAGGCCTTCTGGGCGGCGAAGAGCGCCCAGGCGGGATTCGCCGACATCCTCTCGCGCCGGCTGCGCCCCTCCGGCGTCCGCGTGTTCTCCCTCTTCCCGCCGGACTTCTCGACCTCCGACCCGCGCTTCGCGGAATGGGACGGCACGAATCCGGACGGCATCGCGCCCGACGAGAAGCTGACGACGCAGGCGCTCTTCGAATGCGTCGTCTACGCGGTCGAGCAGCCCCGCGACTGCTTCATCCGCTCGTTCCACTTCGAGCCCCGCTGACCCCGCCACCCCTTCGAGCCCGAGCCCGCTGACCCGCCCTGCGCCGACAGCGCTCCGCCGTACGCGACCGCTGAAGCCCACCGCACCACAGCGTCAAGGAGGTCCCATGAGCACCCCTGTCTGGATCACCGCGACCCCTCCCGCCACCCACGGCGAACTCCACATCGGCCATCTCGCCGGGCCGTACGTCGCCGCCGACGTCCTCACCCGCTATCTGCGGGCCGAGGGCGAGGCCGTCCGCTTCACCACCGGTACCGCCGACCACGCGAGCTCCGTCGAGGTCCGGGCGCTGCGCCACCACCGCAAGCCCGAGGAGGTCGCCGAGGGATACCGGGCCGCGATCACCGCGGACTGGCTGCGGTCGGGCGTGGAGTTCGACCACATCGTGCGTCCACGCCGCGACAAGGGCTACGGACGCTGGGTGCAGGACCTCTTCGGGCGGCTCTTCGCGCAGGGCGTCATCGCCCCGCGCACCCGCCTCCTGCCGTACTGCGAGCCGTGCGACCGCTGGCTGTACGGGGCGCACGCGACCGGCACCTGCCCGCACTGCGGCGCGGTCAGCGACGGCGGCATGTGCCACGAGTGCGCGCGGCCGAACGACGGCGGCGACCTCATCGGCGCCCGTTGCGCGCTCTGCGACACCCCGGCGGTGGCCCGCCGCTGCCGCCGGCTCTACGTACCCCTGGAGCCGTTCCGGGAGACGCTCGCCGACTACTGGGCGACGGCCGGGCTGCCGCCGCGGCTGGCCGCCCTGTGCGAGTCGCTCGTCGAGGACGGGCTGCCGGACATCGCGGTCGGCCACCCCGCCGAGTGGGGCCTCCAGGTGCCCGTCGAGGGCTTCCCCGACCACCGGATCGACGGCTGCTTCGAGGCCGCCGCGATGCACCTCTTCGGTTACGACGTGACGGGTCCGCTGCCCCGCCGCGCGATCCACTTCTGCGGCTTCGGGCACGCCTTCTGCCATGCCGTGCTGCTGCCGGTGCTGCTGCTCGCGCAGGACATCAAGCTGCCGCAGGACTTCAACGTCAACGAGTCGTACGTCATCGAGGAGGGCGTCCAGGAGGGCAACGTCTGGGCGCTCGACCTGCTCACCGAGTACGGCTCCGACACCCTGCGCCGGCACGTCCTCCAGGCCCGCCCGCTGGGCCGCCGCACCGTCTTCCACCGGGAGCGGCTCGCCACCGCCCGCCGCGAGCTGGACGAGAACTGGAACAGCTGGCTGTCCCGGCTCTTCGGCGCCGTGCGGGAGGAGTGCGGCGGACTCGCCCCGCAGGCGCTGCCCGGCGGCACCGGCTGGGAGGTCCTGGAGCGGCGGCTGCACCGGGGCGTCGACGACCTGCGCGAGGCGTACGGCCCCGATGCCTTCGACCCGCGCCGGGCGGTCGCCGTCCTGGACGAGATGGTCCGCTCGGCCGCCGACTTCGGGCACGTCAACGCCCACGAGCGCTGCCGCCCCAGCACCTCCTGCCGTCATCTTCCGGCGCTCGCGGCCCAGTTGGCGGTGGCGTCGGCCCTGTCGGCGTGGTCCCGGCCGGTGATGCCGGAGGGCGCCGACCGGCTGGCGGCGGCGCTCCTGGCGGCGCCGGGCCGCCCGGTCGACTGGCACGCCCTGACGCCGCCCCTCCCCGGAACCCGGCTCGCGCCCCCGTCGGGTCCGGTCTTCGGGTTCTGACGCTTCCTCCGACCTTCTACTACTAAGCAACTAAGTAGGACAGTACGTCCCGTACCGCCGTGTCCGATCCCCCACCCCGCCGCGTGACCGTGCGCGCGCGAGCGACGCGCAGGGCCACGTGGCTTCCCTCCCCTCAGGAGCCTCTCGTGTCCCTGCGCGTCGCCATGCTCAGCGTCCACACCTCCCCGCTGCACCAGCCCGGGACGGGGGACGCCGGCGGCATGAACGTCTACATGGTCGAGCTCTCCCGCGCCCTGGCCGAACAGGGCGCCGAGGTCGATCTGTTCACCCGCTGCCGGGGCGAGGGCCTGCCCCCGCTCGTCGAGCTCGCCCCCGGGGTGCGGGTCCGGCACCTGCACGCGGGGCCGCGCCGGGCGCTGCCCAAGGAGGCCATGCCCGATCTGGTGGTGCCGTTCTCGCTGGCCCTGCTCAAGGAGGAGCGGCGGTACGACCTGGTCCACTCGCACTACTGGCTCTCCGGGCAGGCGGGCCGGATCGCCTCGGTGGGCTGGCGGATCCCGCTGGTGCACACCGCCCACACCCTGGCCCGGGTGAAGAACGCCTCGCTGGCCGCCGGCGACACTCCTGAGCCGGAGCTCCGGGTCCGGGGGGAGCACCAGGTGGTGTCCGCCGCCGACCGGCTGATCGCGAACACGGCGGACGAGGCCGAGGCGCTGCGGTCGCTGTACGGGGCGGCGGGGGAGCGGACCGAGGTGGTGCGTCCCGGGGTCGATCTGCGGACCTTCCACCCGGGGGACGGGCGGGCGGCGGCGCGGGCCAGGCTCGGGCTGCCGGCCGAGGCGTTCGTGCCGCTGTACGCGGGCCGCATCCAGCCGTTGAAGGGGCCCGACGTGCTGGTGCGGGCGGTCGCCGAGCTGCTGCGGGAGTCCCCGGAGCTGCGCCGCCGGCTCCTGGTGCCGGTGGTCGGTGGGCATTCGGGCGCGACCCGCGAGGGGTCGGCGTGGCAGCTCGCCGCGGAGCTGGGGGTGACGGACGTGCTGCGGTCCTGCCCGCCCGTACCGCAGGAGCGGCTCGCGGACTGGTACCGGGCGGCGGACGTCCTGGTGGTGCCCTCGCGGAGCGAGTCCTTCGGCCTGGTGGCCCTGGAGGCGCAGGCCTGCGGGACTCCGGTGCTCGCGGCCGCGGTGGGCGGGCTGCCGACGGCGGTCCGGGACGGGGTGACGGGGCTGCTGGTGCGGGGTCACGACCCGGCGGAGTACGCGCGCCTGCTGGGCGGGCTCGCGGCGCGCCCGGAGAGGGTGGGGGCGATGGGGGAGGCGGCGGTAGGGCACGCGCGCGGGATGAGCTGGCGGGCGTCGGCCGCCCGCACCGTCGAGGTGTACCGGGAGGTGCTGGCGGAGACGCGCCGGCCGGTGTTCCCGGGCGGGGAGCGGGTGGTGGGGCAGGGGCGGCGGCACGCCCCTGCCCCGGCGGCCCCTCTCTCCTGGAGGAACGAGAAGGCCGTAGCACAAGTCTAGCATCTCTTTTGGTTCGACCAAAGATATGGAGAGCTCCGGATTCGTCAATTCCGTTGTGAGAACGGCGGATTGACGCATCCACGCCATGGCGAGTCCACGCAGAGACGAACTATGGATTCGATTCGGAGGCCCGGACAGAATGGAGATGTCTTCAGGGAACGCCCGGCGGCACGGGCCCCCGGAAGGCGGAATTCACATTCCAAGTCCTGGAGGAATCATGTCCGTTGCGCAGAACGCCGGAATCCGCAAGACCGTCCGTCAGCTCCTGGTCGCCGTGGCCGCCTGTACCGCCGTAGCGGGCGGCGCCACCTTCGCCGTCGGCTCCGACGCCGACCACCCGGTCACCCCCCAGACCGTCGCCGGCGTCGCCGAGGACAACGGCTGGCCGGTCGTTCCGCCGAAGCCGACCCCGACCAACTGACGTCATTCCCGGGGAATTTCGCCAGACATATTCACACGCCGCCGGGCCCCGCAATCGCTGCCACGATTGCGGGGCCCCGGTATTGCCCGCGCATCCGCCGATTTCCCCGCCGATCCGGTCAGTCGAGCCAGCCGAGCCGCACCGCACGCGCCCCCGCCTCGAAACGGCTCGTCGCCCCCAGCTCCTGCATCAGCTCCGAGATCATCCGGCTGACGGTCCGCAGCGACACCCCGAGCGTGCGCGCGATCCGCTCGTCCTTCATCCCCGAGGCGAGCATGTGCAGCGCCGCTCGCTGCTGCTCCGAGAGACCGTCGCCGCCCGCCTCCGCCGCCGCCTCGTTGCCGTACGGCGTCGCCGTGTGCCAGCAGTGCTCGTACAGGCTCAGATACGGCCGCACGAGCGCGCTGCCCCGCGCCAGGATCGCGCCCTCGCCCGGCTCCTCGGGCCGGATCGGCACCAGCGCGAACTGCTGGTCCGCGATGATCAGGTTCATCGGGACGACGGGGGCCAGGCGGATCTCCACACCCAGCTCGGCCCGCTGCCCCAGGAACTTCTCCATCTGCGGGTCCGCGGCCTCCTGCCGGCCGTAGATGGCCCGCACCCGCACCCCGTTCGCGATCTGCCGCCGGTCCCGGTCGAGCATCCGGTCCGGGTTCTGCCGCCCCGGCATCCCCGGGTGCAGCGCGGCCGAACTCTCCTGCATCACATCGGTGATGTCCTCGATGGCCTGCTGGATCCTGCGGTAGTCGGTCAGCGCCTCGACGTGCGCCTCCGCCTTCGTCAGCGCCTCGGCCCGCAGATAGGAGCCCGCGAGGATCTCCAGCGTGCTGTACGCCTCGTCCGCCTCCGCCAGATGCTCCCGCAGCCGCTCGCGCTCCCGCTCCAGGAGCCGCAGCAGCGCGATCTCCGGATCGATCGCCGCCACCGTGTCCGTCTCCGAGCGCCAGCTGCCGTCCCGCACGGCCGTGACGGTGGCGTGCGCCTGACCCGTCGGCACGATCAGTCCCAGGGAGAGGAGTTCGCCGCGACATCGCTCGTACTCCTCCGGCGCCAGACCGAGTTCCCTGCGGACCTCCTCGAAGTCCGAGACGCCCCGGCGGCGCAGCTCCTGGTACACGGCAAGCAGGACCTCGGTCGTGCCCTCCCCGACGCCGTCGCCCCCAGTGACCATGGCGAAGTGACCCCCCTCATCCTCCGAGTCGCCCCGCCCTCACCTTGTCATACGGCTCGGCGGGAGTCCGTCCTGCAGTGCCCGTGCCCGTACCTACCGTCTCGCACCGGAACTCCATTCACTAGGCCCCCTGTTCGGACCCCTCGCCGTCGAGCAGGCCGAGCCGCGCCGCCTTCACCCCGGCCTCGAAGCGGCTCGCCGCGCCCAGTTCCTGCATGACCTCCGAGAGCAGCCGGCTGACGGTCCGCAGCGACACCCCGAGACTCCGCGCGATCTGCTCGTCCTTGATGCCCGAGGCCAGCATGTGCAGCGCGGCCCGCTGCTGGTCGGACAGCCCGTCGCCGGCACCGCCGCCGCTCCCGCCGGGCTCCTCGCCGTACCGGGAGGCCGCCTGCCAGCAGTACTCGTACAGGGCGAGGTACGAGCGGACGAGGCCGGGACCGCGGGCCAGGATGGTGGGCGAGTCCGGGTCGTGCGGGTCCGTCGGCAGCAGGGCGAAGTTCTCGTCGGCGAGGACCATGTTCATCGGGACGACGGGGGAGAGCCGCAGCTCGACCCCGAGCGCCGCCCGGTCGGCCAGGTGCTGCGTCATCTCGGGCACGGTGCCGACCCGCCGGCTGTACATGGCGCGGACCCGCACCCCGCGGGCGGCCCGGCAGCGGTCCCGGTCCAGCTCGGCGGCCATGTCCTCACGGCGTACCGACCCGGTGTGCATGACGTGGACGGCGGTACGGACGGACTCGGTGAGCTCCGTCAGCTCGCGCAGCACCCGCTGCGGGTCGGTGACGATCTCGACCTCGACCTCGGAGCGGGGCGTCGCTCCGGCCCGCAGGAACGGTCCGGCGAGGGCTTCGAGCGCGGTGTGCGCGCGGCTGGTCGCGGCGAGGCGCTCCTGGAGCCGGTCGCGCTCCCGGCGCAGCAGCCGCAGCAGGGCGACGTCGGGGTCGACGACGGTCCGGTCGCCGGAGCGGTCCGAGGTGGTGAGCCCTAAGGAGGCGAGCTCCTCACGACATCGCTCCCGCTCCTCGGCGGAGAGCTGCAGGCCGTCCGCGACCTGGTCGAAGCCGGTGCCGGGGCGGGTGCGGAGCTGCTGGTAGACGGCGAGAGCCTGTTCGCTGCCCGCGCGGGACACGGCGGCGTTTCTGGACACGGCGCAGCGGACTCCCCTCGGATCCACTCGGATCCTGTTGAATCGCCCCGCT
The DNA here is from genome assembly GCF_001905825.1 of Streptomyces sp. CB02009. GTDB lineage: Bacteria > Actinomycetota > Actinomycetes > Streptomycetales > Streptomycetaceae > Streptomyces. The sequence goes on along the minus strand of NZ_LIVV01000005.1, from coordinate 711,628 downwards.
AGACCCTGCCACACATTCGAACGACACGCACGGAGTTGACCGCCCTCGCGCACGCCCGGCGACCGGCCGCTCCGGTGCGCCCGGCTGCGGCTCAGGCGGCGGGGGCGCTCGCCCGGCAGTCGGGGCACAGGCCCTTGAAGACGACCTCCGCGTCGTCCACGCGCCACTCCGGAAGGGCGCCGTCGGGCGCCGCCGGCGCGGCCGCCGCGACGTTCTCCACGCGGCCGCACACCGTGCACAGGGCGTGCTGGTGCGCGGGGCCCGAGATCTCGAAGACCGCGGGCAGGCCGGGCCGGTCGAACTTGCTGACCAGGCCGGTCTCCTGGAAGTGCCGCAGCATCTCGTACACGGCCTGGCTGGTCAGCGTGCCGAGCCGCTCGCGGGCGGTGGTGGTGATCGCCTCGACGTCGAGATGGCCGCCGGCGGCGAGCACCGTGAGCACCTCCAGGCGCGGGCCCGTGACCCGCAGCCCCACGTCGCGCAGGCGCTGGATCACCGCCTCGCGGCCCGTCAGCTCTTCCACGACTGCCATCTTCTCCGCCCGCCCGCCCGCCATCTGGTCGGCTCAAACTTTTGTGGGCATCGTACCTCTTGCTCGTCAACCTCGTCAGGGCTCTTCGTCCGTCCGGTCGGCCGTCCGTTCGGTCGCCGGTCCGGTCGGCCGCCGTCCGTTCCGTCGCCGGTCCGGTCGGCCGCCGTCCGTTCCGTCGCCGGTCCGGTCAGCTGTCGTCCGTTCAGTCGTCCGTCCTGCACACGAGCAGCACGGACTCGGTCCGCTCGTCGATCCGGTGCCGCCGCCGGCCCTCGATGTGCAGGCCCGCCGCGTGCAGCTCCGCCGCCAGCCGTTCGGGCTCGACGATCCACTTGTCGGTGGTCAGCACGACCCGCTCGGTGGACAGCTTCCCGGTCCTCGCCGCGTAGTAGGTGATCCGCTCGCTCATCGACGGCAGGTCGAAGACCTGCCGGGCCACCACCCACTCGTCGATGCCGTCGAAGCGCGGCACCTGGAAGGCCCAGGTCCGGCGCGGCTCCGCGATGAGCCCCGGCAGCTGGTGTGCCGTGTAGTCGAGGGCGAGCGCCCCGCCCGACTGCAGATGGGACGCCACCTCCCGCAGCAGCGCGGGCCGCCGCGCCGGGGGTACGGCGGCCACCATGGCGCCCGCGAGCAGCGCCAGCCGGTAACTGCCGTCGAGGCGCAGCTCGGTGAGGTCCGTCCGGTGGGTGACGACGAGCCCGGCCACCTGCGGGCCGATCCGGCGGGCCCAGCCGTCGAGGCGCTCGAGGGCCGAGGCGTCCCGGTCCACGGCTTCCACGGCGAAGCCGTGCCGGGCGAACGGGACGGCGAGCCGTCCCGCGCCGGAGCCGAGGTCCAGAACGGGTCCGCCGGTGGAGCGGGCGAGGCTGAGGTACCGGACGATGTCCGCGCTGTGGGGGCCGAGCAGGGCGTCGTGCAGCCAGACGGAGTTCTCATCGGCGGGGGAGACGGATTCGAGTCCCGGCAGGGTGTCCGAGGTGACGCGGACGCCGGCGCCGGGTGCGGGCTCCGGCTCCCGGCCGTATCGGGACGGCAGGACCGGAGCGAACGCTGCGGGCACGACGGGCAGGGAAGTGCCGCTCGGTGTGTGCATCGCTCCTCCAGGGGCTCGCTCGGTCCATGCCGTCCGGACGAGGTACCCGTGCCGCCGGGGCCCGCGCCGCTGGACCCATCCTGACCTGGGGGAGGAATCCCGATCCACCGGATCGGGCTGCGTGAACACGCGATGGCGTGGATCTGCCACGCCCTGGAGTGCGGCCGTCGCTACAGCGTTCTGCTCCAGCGCCGGGCGGAGAGGGCGGCGAATCCCAGGTGGGTGTAGAAGGGCAGGGCCGGGTCCGCCTCCGCGGGGAGCTCCACCCGCTGGTCCCGCGCCCCGAAGTTCCGCATCCGGTCCGTGGCCGCCGCGAGCAGCGCCGTACCCACACCCCGGCGGCGGGAGCCGGACGCCACCGCGAGGGCGTACACCTCGCCCTCGCCCGGGACCGGGACACCGCCCGCGGCGACACCGACGACCGCGCCCTCCGGGTCGGTCGCGACGAGCCAGCCGAGCCAGCCGGGCGCGCCCCCGGGAATTTCAATTTCCGCGCGTATGCGCGGGAGTGCGCATTGTGCGGAGATCAGCCGCCGCATCGGGATTTCGTCCAGGATTCCCGCGTAGCTGCTCCGAATGACGTCGGCGAGCAGCCTGGATATCGTCGTCGCATCGCCGGCCGCGGCCGTCCGAACGCCAGCCAGCTGCATCGGTTTTGTACCCTTCGACGTGCCGAGCCCGAACCCCAACATACCCACAATAGCGGGGAATTCAGTTGTTCGTGACCGATGCGAAATCTACGAATTCGCTTAGTAAATAGCGCTGTTCGGCAGGTCGGGCGTACGGAACGGACGTACTGAAGCGAGTCGATTAACCGGGGAAGGAACAGCAGGCGACGATCAAGGGCGTCATCGCGAGACCTGCGGCCGCGATGGTCATCAGGCCGCGCAGGACGGGATGACCCTCGCTGTGCGGGGTGAGGATGCGCCGCATCCGCAGCGCCGCCGACGGCCCGCCCGCCGCGAACGCGGACCGCGGCGCCCGCCCCGAGGCGAGCGCGTACAGCGCGGTGGCCAGCGCGTCCCGCGTGCACCGGCGCAACGCCCGGTCGTCCGCCGCCATTTCGAGCAGCAGCGGTACGGAGCCCTCGCCGTGCCGGGCGAGCGGCAGGCGCGAGAACACCGCGGCGAAGGCCTCCGCCGCGGCGACGAGGAGATGGTGCCGCCCCGCGATGTGGGCCCGCTCGTGCGCGAGCGCCGCCGCGAGCTGGGCGGGCGTGAGGGTGTCCACCGCGCCGGAGGAGACGACGACCCGGCGCGAGCGGCCCGGCAGGCAGTACACGGCGGGGCGTTCGTCGTCGAGGACGGTGACCCGCAGCACGGGGTCGTAGCGTCCGACGAGCCGCAGCACCCCCGCGTGCCGCACCCGCACCCGGCGGGCCCTGACGAGCCGGCGGACGAACGCGGCGGTGGGCATCGAGAGCACGGCGAGGGAGAGCGCGAAGGCGAACCGCTCGCGTCCGTCGAGGCCCAGGAGCTGCTCGACCGTGGGCGGCCGGAACGTGAACATCATGTCCGCGAGGCGGTGGCTGCTGGCGCTCGACAGGACCAGCTGGGCCGGCAGCAGGGCGGTCGCCGCGGCGAACGCGGCGCCGCACGCGGCCCACACGCCGAGGGCGAGCCGGGGGGCCTGCTGGGCCCAGCGCGCCCGGACGAGCAGCCAGGGGACGAGGAAGCCGGTGAGGACGACGAGACCGAGCGGGACGAGGACGTGATGGTTCACGTTCACGCGCCGCTCCCGTCTCCGGGGCGCGGTTCGCCGCGTGCGGCGCGCAGGGCCGCGTCGAGGGCGTCCATGTCCTCGTCCGAGATGACCTCGACGAACCGGAGGAGGGCGGCGGGGCGGTCCTGGCTGTCGCCGAGGGCGTCCCGCATCAGGCCCGCGGTGTACTCCTCGCGGCTGCGGACGGGCTCGTACAGCCAGGCCCGGCCGGCCTTCTCGCGGCGGAGCCAGCCCTTGCGGTGCAGGATGTCCGCGACGGTCATGACGGTCGTGTAGGCGACCCGCCGGCCGCGGTTGATGTCGTCGACGATCTCGCGGACCGTGGCGGGCCGCTGCCAGGCCCACAGTCGGTCCATGATCTCGGCCTCCAGCTCTCCCAGCCGGCGCACGTGCATCCCCTCCCCCTACGGGCGGCTCATCGTACGGGCCGGTCCCCTCGCCCAGGTATACCCCCCAGGGGTACGCTGGCGGGATGTCGACCCTCAGGAAGTCCCCTGCGTGGAACCGCCCCTGCGTGAAGGTCTGCGGCTCCGGTCCGCCCGGAAGGGCGGAGCTGGTGCTCCTCGGGCAGCTGCTCGGCCTCTGCCTCCGGCTGAGCCTCACGCTGACCGCCGACTGTCCTTCACGCAAGGGCGGTTGACACGACCTGCCGAGTCCGTCAGGTCACCGGCCCGCGCCCGGATCCGTGGCGCGGGCCGTGTCCCGCCGGACCGGTGGCGCGAGCCCGTGTCCTGCCGGTCCGGTGGAACGGGCCTGTGTCCTCCCGGTCCGGCGGCGCGGGCCCGTGTCCTCCGGCCCGCGCGCACGGTCACGTCCGGATCAGCCGGGCGATCGCCTTCGACGCCTCGCCCACCTTCACTTTCGCCTGGTCCCCGCCCTGCGCGATGGCCTCCGTGACGCAGCAGCTCAGGTGCTCGTCGAGCAGGGCCACCGCGCAGGACTGGAGGGCCGCGTTGATCGCGGAGACCTGGGTCAGGACGTCGATGCAGTAGACGTCCTCGTCGACCATCCGCTGCACCCCCCTGACCTGGCCCTCGATCCTGCGCAGGCGTCTGATGATGTCTTCCTTGTGCTGTCCGTATCCGGCCATGGCAGTCTCCCCGTCACTTCGCTGAGTCGGCGTCGGATCACTTGTCGGCGGCCTGGAAGCCCCGCAGCCGCAGGCTGTTGCCGACCACGAAGACCGAGGAGAAGGCCATGGCCGCGCCCGCGATCATCGGGTTGAGCAGTCCGGCCGCGGCGAGCGGCAGGGCCGCCACGTTGTAGGCGAAGGCCCAGAAGAGGTTCGAGCGGATCGTGCCGAGCGTCTTGCGGGAGAGCCGGATCGCGTCGGCCGCGGCCCGCAGGTCCCCCCGTACGAGGGTCAGGTCGCCGGCCTCGATGGCGGCGTCCGTGCCGGTGCCCATGGCCAGACCGAGGTCGGCCTGGGCGAGCGCGGCCGCGTCGTTGACGCCGTCGCCGACCATGGCGACCGAACGGCCCTCCGACTGGAGCTTCTTGACGACGTCGACCTTGTCCTGCGGCATGACCTCGGCGATGACCTCGTCGATGCCGACCTCGGCGGCGACGGCCTCGGCGACCGCCTTGTTGTCCCCGGTGAGCAGGATCGGGGTGAGGCCGAGCCCGCGGAGCCGCCTGATGGCCTCGGCGCTGGTCTCCTTCACCGCGTCGGCGACCTCGAGGACCGCGCGGGCCTCGCCGTCCCAGGCGACCGCGATCGCGGTCCTGCCGGCCTTCTCGGCGGTGTCCTTCGCGGACTTGAGGTCCGCGGGGAGGGTCATGGCCCATTCGTCGAGGAGCTTCTCGCGGCCGACGAGGACGGCGTGCCCGTCGACGACGCCCTGGACGCCGAGCCCGGGGATGTTGGCGAAGTCCTCGGGGGTCGGCAGGGTGCCCACCCTGGCGGCGGCGCCGGTCGCGACGGCCTGGGCGATCGGGTGCTCGGAGGAGTGCTCCAGGGCGCCCGCGAGCCGCAGGACGTCCTTCTCGTCGGCGCCCTCGGCGGTGTGGACCTTGAGGAGGGTCATCCGTCCGGTGGTGACGGTGCCGGTCTTGTCGAGGACGATCGTGTCGACCTTGCGGGTGGTCTCCAGGACCTCGGGTCCCTTGATGAGGATGCCGAGCTGGGCGCCGCGGCCGGTGCCGACCATGAGGGCGGTCGGGGTGGCGAGGCCGAGGGCGCAGGGGCAGGCGATGATCAGGACGGCGACGGCGGCGGTGAACGCGGCGGTCAGTCCCTGTCCGGTGCCCAGCCAGAAGCCGAGGGTGCCCAGGGCGAGCGCGATGACGATGGGGACGAAGACGGCCGAGATCCGGTCGGCGAGGCGCTGGGCGGCGGCCTTGCCGTTCTGCGCGTCCTCGACGAGCTTGGCCATCCGGGCGAGCTGGGTGTCGGAGCCGACGCGGGTGGCCTCGACGACGAGGCGGCCGCCGGCGTTCAGGGTGGCGCCGGTGACGGAGTCGCCGACGGAGACCTCGACCGGGACGGACTCGCCGGTGAGCATGGAGGCGTCGACGGCGGACGAGCCCTCGACGACGGTGCCGTCGGTGGCGATCTTCTCGCCGGGCCGGACCAGGAAGCGGTCGCCGACCTGGAGTTCGGCGGTGGGCACGGTGACCTCGCGGCCGCCGCGCAGGACGGTGACCTCCTTGGCGCCCAGCTGCATCAGCGCCTTGAGCGCGGCGCCCGCCTTGCGCTTCGAGCGGGCCTCGAAGTAGCGGCCGGCGAGGATGAAGGCGGTGACGCCGGCGGCGGCCTCCAGGTAGATGTTCCCGGCGCCGTCGGTGCGGGCGATGGTGAACTCGAAGGGGTGGGTCATCCCCGGTGTGCCGGCGGTCCCGAAGAACAGCGCCCACAGGGACCACAGGAACGCGGCGATCGTGCCGACCGAGATCAGCGTGTCCATGGTGGCGGCGCCGTGCCGGGCGTTCGTCCAGGCGGCGCGGTGGAACGGCCAGGCGGCGTAGACGACGACCGGCGCGGCGAGCGTGAGACTCAGCCACTGCCAGTACTCGATCTGGAGCGCCGGGACCATCGCCATGGCGATGACGGGCACGGCGAGGGCGACGGCGGTGATCAGCCGCTGCTTGAGGGGCCGCAGCTCCTCGTCGGCCCTCTCCTCGTCGGTGGGGCCGTCGGGTGCGCCGGGGGCCTCGGAGCGCGGGGGCGCGGGCTCGGCGGCGGTGTAGCCGGTGGCCTCGACGGTGGCGATGAGGTCGGCGACGTCGATGTCGGCGTCGAAGGTGACCTTCGCCTTCTCGGTGGCGTAGTTGACGGTGGCCTCGACCCCGTCCATCCGGTTGAGCTTCTTCTCGATGCGGGCCGCACACGAGGCGCAGGTCATGCCGCCGATGGCGAGCTCGACCTGGGCGCTGCCCGGTGTCGTCGTTGTCATTAGCTCTTCCTGCTCCTCGTGAGTACGGGGGGTGCCGGGGGCCGGGGCCCGGGCGTGGTGGGCGGGCCCCGGCGGCCGAGGGGGCTGTCGGTCAGGCGCGGCCGGTGAGCTCGTAGCCCGCGTCGTCGACCGCCGCGGTGATCGCCGCGTCGTCGGGCTCGCCGCCGGTGGTGACGGTGACGAGGCCGCCGGTGATGTCGACGTCGACGGAGATGACGCCGTCGAGCGCGCCGACGGACTTGGTGATGGCGGTCCTGCAGTGGCCGCAGGTCATGCCGGAGACGGCGTAGACCGTGGTGGTGCTGTCGGCGACCGCGACGGCGGCGGCCTCCGTGGTGGTCGAGCAGCTGTTGTCGGGGGTGCAGCAGGAGCCCATGGCTTCTCCTCGGTCGGTTCCGGTGGGACTGAATACCCTCGGGGGGTATCTCGACTTCTCTTCCATGTATACCCCCCTCCCGTATCCCGCGCAAGCAGTTCCCGGACTTGACTTGATACCCCCCAGGGGTATGGTGAAGTGCATCGAACGGCTACCGACGCCGCCATCACCCACGTACGGGAGAGCAGCCATGAACACCGGAGTGAAGATCACTGCCTATGCCGCCGCACTCGCCGCGACCTTCGGGGCCGCATACGGGGTGGGTACGGGCGTCGGCCCCGTCGAGGAGCCGAAGAAGGCCGGGCACGGGGAGCACGCGGCCGCGCCCGCGCCGTCGGAGAGCGCGGTGGCGGACGGTCACGCCGGGCACGAGGAGGGCGCCCCCGCGGAGACCCCCGGCACCGCCGCGGCGAACACCCCCGGCGGCCTCCAGGTCTCCGAGGGCGGCTACACCCTGGCCATGGAGACCCCCGCCCCCGCCGCGGGCAGGAGCACCCTGAAGTTCTCGATCAAGGACTCGGCCGGCCGGAAGGTCACCGCGTTCACCACCGAGCACGGCAAGGAATTGCACTTCATCGTCGCCTCGCGCGACCTCAACACCTTCCGCCATCTGCACCCCGTGAAGGCGGCCGACGGCACCTGGTCGGTGGTCGCGGACCTGCCCCGGGCCGGGGGCTACAAGGCCTTCGCCGACTTCAAGCCCGCCGCGCCCGGCGCCCGGGGCATCACGCTCGGCGTCGACCTCTCCGTACCGGGGGCGTACGCGCCGAAGCCGCTGCCCGCCGTCGCGCCGACCTCCACCGTCGACGGCTACCAGGTCCGCCTCGGCGGCGCCCTGAACCCCGGCAAGGCCGGCGAGCTCCGGCTCACCGTCACCAGGGCCGGAAAGCCGGTCACCGACCTGGAGCCGTACCTCGGGGCGTACGGACACCTCGTCGCCCTGCGCGACGGCGACCTCGCCTACCTCCACGTGCACCCGAACGAGGGCGGTCCTGGCCCCGACGTCTCCTTTATGGCGACGGCGCCCAGCGCGGGCACGTACCGCCTGTTCCTCGACTTCCAGCACGAGGGCAAGGTGCGGACGGCGGCCTTCACGGTGACCGCGGGCACCGCCGGCGACGGGTCCGGGGCGGGTGGCAAGGCGCCCGCACCCGCAACCGGTGAGGCCACGCACGATGCGGGAGACCACGAGCACAGCTAGGCTGGACATTGGACTAGACCTGTAGAGACGCATTCATGGAGGAATGGGCTCGATGAGCAACCGTGCAGTCCTTGAGGTGATCGCCCTCGACGAGGAAGACGCGGTCGCTGCCCAGACCGGTGGAGCCGACAGGCTCGAACTCGTCACCGACATGGCGGCGGACGGACTCACCCCGTCCCGGACCGGCTTCGCCGCCATCCGCGCCGCCGTCGACATCCCGCTGCGCGTGATGCTCCGCCTCGCCGACGGCTTCTCCGCCGGCGGCCCCGAGGGCGTCGACGCCCTGGTGACCCGGGCCCTCGACCTCCGCGAGGCGGGCGCCGACGAGTTCGTCCTCGGCTTCCTCACCCCCGACGGCGAGCCCGACCTCGTCGCCGTCGAGCGTCTCATCGCCGTCCTCGACGGCTGCCGCTGGACCTTCCACCGGGCGATCGACCGCACCACCGACCGCGACGGGCTGCGCAAGCGGCTCGCCGACCTGCCCGGCCTCGACACCTATCTGACGGCGGGCGCCGCCACCGGCGTCGACGACGGCCTGGCCACCCTCAAGGCCGAGGCCGCCCGCGCGGGCGAGCCCCGCTACGAGGCCCGGATCCTCGTCGGCGGCGGCCTCCGCCTCGACCACCTCCCCGAACTGCGCGCGGCGGGCCTCGACGCCTTCCACATCGGCGGCGCGGCCCGCCCCCGGGGCTGGGCGGCCCCGGTCTCGGCGGACGCGGTACGGACATGGCGCGAGGCGCTCGACGCGTAGCCGTCGAGCGGGGCTCCGAGGGAGCGGGGCCCCAGCGAGCGGGCCCCGTCGAGCGGAGCCCCGAGGAAGCGGAGCCCCCGGGGAAATCGTGTGGCTCGCCGCGAGGGGGCTCGTTAGCCTCCCCGGTATGGCAGCCACCCCGATGCAACCCGGCGAACTCGACATCGACACCGCACTCGTCGAGCGGCTCGTCGCCGGGCGGTTCCCCGCGTGGGCGGGCCTGCCGGTCCGGCGCGTGGCCTCGGCCGGTACGGACAACGCGATGTTCCGCCTCGGCGACGACCTCGTCGTACGGCTGCCCCGCGTGCCCCACGCCGCGCGCCACGTCGAGAAGGAGCAGCGCTGGCTGCCCCTGCTCGCCCCGCACCTGCCGCTGGACGTCCCGGTCCCGGTGGGGCGGGCCGGGGCGGGCGCGGAGTTCCCGCTGCCCTGGTCGGTCTACCGCTGGCTCGACGGCGACGACACCTACGCGGTCCCGCTCACCGACCTCGCCCACGCCGCCGACGCCCTGGGCCGCTTCGGCGCCGCCCTGCGCGCCGTCGACGCGAGCGATGGGCCCACGTCCTTCCGCGGCGGCCATGTCACCGACTGGGAGGAAGGCCAACTGCCGCGCGCGATCGCCGACTTCGGAGCCGAGGGGCTGATCGACGCGGACCTCGCCACCACCGCCTGGGAGGCCGTCCTGCGGCTCCCGCAGTGGGACGGTCCGCCCGTCTGGGTCCACGGCGACCTGCTGCCGGGCAACCTGCTCGGCCGCGAGGGCCGCCTCAGCGCCGTCATCGACTTCGGCGGCGTCGGCACGGGCGACCCCGCCTGCGACACGATGCCCGCCTGGACCCTGTTCACCGCCGACACCCGCCCGCTCTTCCGCGAGGCGGCCCGCGTCGACGACGCGACCTGGGCGCGGGGGCGCGGCTGGGCCCTGGCCTGGGGCCTGGTGACCGAGCACTACTACCGGGAGACGAACCCGGTGCTCGCGGCGGTCGCCCGCCGCACCCGCACCGAGGCACTCGCGGAGTACGCGGCGTCGGTCGGCCCCTAGACGGCGGACGCCCGTCGGACGCCCGTCGGGCGCCTAGCGGACGACGTCGAAGACGTTCTTCTGGATGCCGTTGGAGTACGCCTCGTGCTCGACGAGCCTCAGCTGCTGCGCGTCCTTGTCCGTCTGGCTGAACAGCCGCTTGCCCGCGCCGAGCAGCAGCGGGAAGACGAGCAGGTGGTACCGGTCGATCAGGCCGGCGTCCGACAGCGCGCGGCCCAGCGTGGCGCTGCCGTGCATGATGATCGGGCCGCCCTCGGTCTCCTTCAGCGCGGCGACCTCGTCGAGCGAGCGCAGGATCGTCGTCTCGCCCCAGTTGTCGACCAGGTCGTCCTCGGTGAGGGTCGTGGACACCACGTACTTCGGCAGCGTCTTGTAGCGGGCGAAGTCCTCCATGTCCGGCCACACGGCGCTGAACGCCTCGTAGCTGGCGCGGCCGAGCAGCATCGCCCCGGCCTCCTCCTGCTCCTGGCTCTTCAGCGCGTACGCCTCCGGGACGAACTCCACCTCCTTGAAGGTCCAGCCCGAGTTCCGGTAGCCGGGCTCGCCGCCCGGGGCCTCCACGACACCGTCGAGCGAGACGAAGACGGAGCTGATCAGGGTACGCATCTGGGTTCTCCCGCACGGTGGGTGACGGCCGCTCAGCCCTGGCGCTCAGCAGCGGATACAAACCTATAGACCGACGCTCCCGAAGAAACTCATCGGTCCCCGGAAGATTCTCCCGAGTCGGCCTCCGGCGCGGCGACGAGCTCCACCTCGAACCCGTCGGCGTTCTCCAGGTAGGCCGCGTAGACGCCCTCGCCTCCCGCGTACGGATGGCGGTCGGCGAACAGCAGCCGCCAGCCGTGCGACGGCGCGGCGTCGACGAGCGCGTCCACGGCGGCCCGGTCGCCGGCGTGGAACGCGAGGTGGTTGAGGCCGGGTCGCAGCCGGTCGTGCCGGTCCGAGGTGCGGGCCGGGGACTGCTCGACGACCAGGTAGAAGGAGCCGAGCGCCCAGCTGCGGCCGCCCTCCCAGCGCTGGAAGGGCGCGTACCCGAGGGCGCCGAGGAGCCAGCCGAAACTGGCCTCGGCGACCGCGAGGTCCCCGACCCACACCTCGATGTGGTGCGGCCCGCCGGGCTGCCTCACACCTGCGCCAACTGGGGCGGGACCGGCGCGGAGTGAAGGATCGTCAACCCGGACACGGCACGGGTCAGCGCCACGTACAGCCGGCGCAGGCCGGTCCGCTCGTCCGGCTCGCCGTCGACGACGGCCGCGGGCTCGTCCAGGACCACGTAGTCGTACTCCAGGCCCTTCGCGAGCGACGCCGGGACCAGCGTCAGCCGGGACTCGGCCGTGGTCTCCTCGCCGGGGGAGAGGTACGCGAGCCCGGCGGCCGCCAGCGCCTCGGCGAGCGGGGCGATCCGCGCGTCGGCGGCGATCAGCCCGATGGAGCCGTCGTGGTCCAGCGCCTCGACGCAGGCCGCGACGACGTCCCGGTCGAGGGCGTCCGTGTGCCGTACGTCCAGCGAACCCGGGTTCTCCCGCACCGACTCCACGGCCGCGAGCCCCGGCGACATGTGCGGAAGGAGCCGCGAGGCGTACGCGATGACCTCGCGCGGCACACGGAAACCGGCGGTCAGCTCCTCCACCACGGCCTCCGGCTTCCCCAGGTGCCCGAGCGCCTCCGCCCAACTCGCCGTCGCCCACGGCGTCGTGCCCTGCGCGAGGTCGCCGAGGATGGTCGCCGAGCCGGTCGTGCAGCGGCGGCCCACCGCCCGGTACTGCATCGGGGACAGGTCCTGCGCCTCGTCGAGGACGACATGGCCGAGCGAGTGCGTCCGCTCCACCAGGTCCCGTGCCTCGTCGACGAGGACCGCGTCCGCCGCCGACCACTTCGCCGTCTTCACGCTCCGGGCGGGCTTCGCCCAGAGCAGCAGCTTCTGCTCGTCCTCGGTGAACAGCCCCTCGGCGTGCTCCGCCAGGAACTCCGCGTCGCCGAGCAGCCGGAGCACCAGCTTCGCGGGCTCCACCAGCGGCCAGCACTCCTTCACGACGGCCTTCACGGCCGTGTTGCGCGCGACGGCGTTCTGCACCCGGTCGTCGGGCGCCTCGCCGGCCTCCTCCATCCGCACCAGGACCGCGTGCGCGATCCGCTGCGGCAGCGCCTCGCGCGCGGCCCCGTACCGGATGTCGCGGTCCATCAACTCCCGGACGATCTCCTCCAGTTCGTAGGCGGGGACCCGCCAGCGGCGCGAGCCGCGCACCACCATGAGGGGCTCCTTGGGCAGTGCCGCGTGCGAGCGCACCGCGCGGCGCAGCAGCTCCGCCATCCGGGCGTCGCCCTTGACGACGGCGGTGGCCGCCTCGTCCGTGCCCCGCACCTCGACCTGCCCGCCGACGAGGTCGTCGACGGTGGCCTGCTTGACCTCCAACTCGCCAAGCGCGGGGAGGACTTGCTCGATGTAGTGGAGGAAGGACCGGTTGGGTCCGATGACCAGCGTCCCGGTCCTGGCCAGCCGCTCCCGGTGCGCGTACAGCAGATAGGCGACACGGTGCAGACCGACGGCGGTCTTACCGGTCCCCGGCCCTCCCTGCACGCACACGGTCCCGGAGAGGTCGGACCGGACGATCCCGTCCTGCTCGGGCTGGATGGTGGCGACGATGTCGCGCATGGGGCCGACGCGGGGCCGCTCGATCTCGGCCTGGAGGAGCCGGCTGGTCCGCTCCAGCTCCCCGGGGTCGGAGAGGTGCTCGTCCTCGTACGCCGTGAGCTCGCCGCCCGTGTAGCCGAAGCGCCGGCGCAGCCCGACGTCCTGCGGGTCCTTCTTCGACGCCTGGTAGTACGGCTGCGAGACCGGCGCACGCCAGTCGATCACCATCGGGTCGCCGTCGGCGTCGTGCACGTGCCGCCGCCCGATGTAGAAGCGCTGCCCCTCCTGCGTGGTGTGCAGGTAGTCGAGCCGCCCGAAGAACAGCGGGGTGTGGGACAGGTCCGCGAGCGCCTTGATCCGGTCCTCGATCTGCCGCCCGAGCACCAGCGAGTTCACCCAGTTCGCGGTGACGTCCTTGATGTCGAGCGCCTCCACGTCCTCGCGCATCGCGCGCAGGGCGGCGCGGGAGGAGGTCAGATGGGCACGCTCGCGTGCGAGCGGATCGTCGGAAACGGGCACGGACACGGACACGGCGGAGCCTCCGGGAAGCAGTACGCGGGCACGTCGAGGTGGCCGCCGGTTACCGACCGGGCGGCGGCTCTCCACGGAGGGAGGCGGGGAAGCTGGCGAGTGTAACTCCTGAGCGGGGCCCGGGGCGAACGGTTTCCGCCCTCCTCCACCCCGTAGGGGACAGGGTCCCCCTCACGGCGGACACCGCCCCCGGCCCGGTTCACCCCCCAGACCGATGTGTCAGCAATGTCCGAATTCCATCATGGAGACATGACCGCGACGACCTTCACCCTCGTGACCACCGTGACCCGCCCCCGGGTCCGCCCGCTCAGCACGGCCCTGCGCGCGATACGCGCCTTCGGCGGCGCCGCGGCCGGCGTCGTCCTCCTGGGCGACTACGGCCCGCCGGAGGCCGGCGTCAGGAACCCGCGCCCTGAGTACGCCCCCGGACCCGACTGAGTACGAGTACGCCTGCCGCCACGGGACCGCCCGCTGATGTGATCGACCCATGACGACGCCGCCCTCCACGGACACGGACACGGACACGGACCCGAACAAGAACACGGACCCGGGTGCGGGTCCGGACGCGACCGCCCCCTACACGCTCGGCCGGCGCCTCGCCGCCGCCTGCGGCCTGCTCTTCCTCCTCGCCTGCCTGGTGTTCACCGGCATGATCACCCTCCGGGACGCCATCGAGGGCGACGGCTCCGGCGGCGTCTTCATCGCCGCGGGGTTCTGGGCCCTGGCCCTCGGAGCCGTCGCGGGCGTGGCCGCCCTCGCCGTGCCACGCCGCGCGCTCGTCACCGCCCAGTACTGCCTGGGGGCCGCCGGCCCGCTCCTCGCCCTGATCGACTGACGGGCCGGCCCGATACGGCACTGGGCCGACCCGCCGCCCCTACGGCGCGAGCAGCTCGTCCGCGTCGACGATCCGGTACGCGTACCCCTGCTCGGCCAGGAACCGCTGCCGGTGGGCGGCGAAGTCCTGGTCGATGGTGTCGCGGGCGACCACCGAGTAGAAGTGCGCCTGGTGGCCGTCGGACTTCGGCCGGAGCACCCGGCCCAGGCGCTGCGCCTCCTCCTGGCGGGAGCCGAAGGTGCCGGACACCTGGATGGCGACGGTCGCCTCGGGCAGGTCGATGGAGAAGTTCGCGACCTTCGACACGACGAGCACGCTGATCTCGCCGGTCCGGAACGCGTCGAACAGCTTCTCGCGCTGCGCGTTCGGCGTCTCGCCCTTGATGACGGGCGCGTCCAGGTGCTCGCCGAGCTCGTCGAGCTGGTCGATGTACTGCCCGATGACGAGGATCTGCTGCCCCTCGAACTTCTTCACGAGGGCCTCGGTCACCTTCCGCTTCGTCGCGGTCGTGGCGCAGAAGCGGTACTTCTCCTCGGCCTCCGCGGTGGCGTAGGCGAGCCGCTCCGAGTCGGTCAGGTTCACCCGGACCTCGACGCAGTCGGCGGGTGCGATGTAGCCCTGCGCCTCGATCTCCTTCCAGGGCGCGTCGAACCGCTTGGGCCCGATCAGCGAGAAGACGTCGGACTCGCGGCCGTCCTCGCGCACGAGGGTGGCGGTCAGCCCGAGGCGGCGGCGGGCCTGGAGATCGGCGGTGAACTTGAAGACGGGGGCGGGAAGCAGGTGCACCTCGTCGTAGACGATCAGCCCCCAGTCGCGGGAGTCGAACAGCTCCAGGTGGGGGTAGATCCCCTTCCGCTTGGTGGTGAGCACCTGGTACGTGGCGATGGTGACCGGCCGGATCTCCTTCTTCGTACCGCTGTACTCGCCGATCTCGTCCTCGGTGAGCGAGGTCCGCTTCACCAGCTCGTGCTTCCATTGGCGGGCGGAGACCGTGTTGGTGACGAGGATCAGCGTGGTCGCCTTGGCCTGAGCCATCGCACCCGCACCGACCAGCGTCTTCCCGGCGCCGCAGGGCAGGACGACGACCCCGGACCCGCCGTGCCAGAAGCCCTCGACGGCCTGCTTCTGGTACGGCCGCAGGGCCCAGCCGTCCTCGGCGAGGTCGATCCGGTGGGCCTCGCCGTCGACGTACCCGGCGAGGTCCTCGGCGGGCCAGCCGAGCTTCAGCAGCGTCTGCTTGATCTGCCCGCGCTCGGAGGGGTGCACGACGACGGTGTCGGGGTCGATCCGCTCCCCGACGAGCGGCTGCACCTTCCGCGACCGCAGGATCTCCTCGAGCACGGGCCGGTCGGTGCTGGTCAGCACGAGCCCGTGCGTCGGGTGCTTGGACAGCGTGAGACGCCCGTAGCGGGCCATCGTCTCGGCGATGTCGACGAGCAGCGCGTGCGGGACGGGATAGCGCGAGTACTCGACGAGCGCGTCGACGACCTGCTCGGCGTCGTGCCCGGCGGCCCGCGCGTTCCACAGCCCCAGGGGCGTCAGCCGGTACGTGTGGATGTGCTCGGGCGCCCGCTCCAGCTCGGCGAACGGCGCGATGGCCCGCCGACAGGCATCGGCGAGCTCGTGGTCGACCTCCAGGAGCAGCGTCTTGTCACTCTGGACGATGAGAGGTCCATTCACGTGATCAGGTCCTTCCGACACCGTGCCGTTCCCGTAACGGCCAATCCTCCAGTGTGCCTGACCGGGGGGAATGCTGCGAAGGCCCGCGGCGCGGTGAGCCGCCCCGGCCGGAGCGGAGTCACCGCGAAGGGCTTGTTAGCTATTTAGCTAAAGTGCTAAACATGGGTCATGACCGATGCCCAGGACGAGGCGGGGGCCTTCCGGGCGCTCGCCGATCCGACGAGACGCCAGATCCTCGAGGACCTCAGAGGCGGCGAGCTGGCCGCCGGTGAGATCGCCGCGGGGTTCGACATCAGCGCGCCCTCCGTCTCACGCCACCTCGGGATCCTCAAGGGCGCGGGCCTGATCACCGAGCGGCGCGACGGCAACCGGATCCTCTACACCCTGGCCGAGGAGCGCCTGGCCCTGTGCATCGGCCGGTTCCTCAGCACCGTCTGCCCCGAGCAGATCGTGCTCCGACACACGACATGGCGCCGCGGGGCGCAGAGCGAGGGATCATGAGGCAGCCACGACTGTCCAGCGTCATCGAGCGAAGGCTTCTGGTGAACTACCGGGTCGCCCCGGACGCCGCGGCACGCCTGCTCCCCGAGCCCCTGCGCCCGCAGGTGGTGAACGGCCACGCGGTCGCCGGCATCTGCCTCCTGCGCCTGGGCAAGGTGCGGCCGGTCTGGGCACCCGAGGTGTTCGGGCCCGGCAGCGAGAACGCGGCGCACCGGATCGCCGTCGAATGGGACGGACCGGACGGTGTCGAGACCGGTGTCTACATCCCGCGCCGCGACACGGCCTCGCGGCTCAACGTCTGGGCGGGCGGCCGCGTCTTCCCCGGCGAACACGGCCGTGCCGACTTCGAGGTGCACGAGACGCCCGACCGGACGCGGGTCGCCCTGGCCACCCGGGACGGCGACCTCCGGGTGGACGTCACCGTCGAGCCGGCCGACGAGCTGCACGGCAGCGAGCTGTTCCCCGATCTCGCGGCGGCCTCCCGCTTCTTCCGGGCGGGGTCGAAGGGCTTCTCGCCCACCGGCGCGGGCCACCTGGAGGGCATGGAGCTGCACACCGACGCCTGGCACGTGGAGGCCGGCCGGGTCCGCGCCGCCGCGTCGTCCTTCTTCGACGACCCGGACCGCTTCCCGCCGGGGAGCGCGACCCTGGACTGCGTACTGATCATGCGGAACGTCCCCGCCGACTGGCGACCCCTCCCCGGGATGGCCACAGGACGAGGCACCCGGCTCGCCGCCTGACGGGCGCGGTCACCACCGGCCGCCCCGCATCTTCCGGCACGAGGCCCCGGCCGTCCGGGTGGCCCGGACGGCCGGCCCGGCCGGGCCACCCGGCCCCGCCCGTCACACCTGGTCGTCCGCCAGCTCTGCCACGCCCGTGATCCGGTGCAGCGGATAGGTGCGGACCTCGTCCGCCGTGTGGTCGTAGGCCGTCACGAAGCCGCCCTCCACCCGCACCGGGGCGATCACCCGCTGACTCGCGCCGCCCTCCGCGTTCACATAGCCGATCCAGACCGCCGAGCCCGTCATCGCCGCCGCCTGGACCGTCGCCAGCGTCTCCGCCGCCGAGGTGCGCGGCAGGGCGCCCGCCGCCGCCGGGGCTGCCGCCGGCTCCTTGCGGACCGCCGTCGCCGCCCGGTCGCCCGCTCGGATCGCCTTGACCGCCGCGCCGAGCAGCGTGGTGTCGGGAGCGGGCGGGCCGTCCGGAACCGGCACCGGGGCCGTCCGCGCGCCCGTGCGGTACGCGTCCGCCCGGGTGATCAGGACGTCGCCCGTCGTCGACTCGGCCGCCGGCGCGTACCCCATCGACCGCAGCCCGTCGAGCAGCGACGTCGGATCCGTCTGCGCCGCGAGCACCGTCGGCGCGAGCCGCCGCAGGCCGAGCGAGGCCGAACGGCGGTCCGCCAGGATCTCGCCCAGCACCGTGTCGTCGTCGCAGCGCACATACGCCGACGCCGCCCCGACCCGCAGATGGCCGTGGCGTCTCGCCACGTCGTCGATCAGATAGGCCAGCGGCTGCGGGACCGGCGTCCGCGCGTGCGCCTTCAGGAACTCGTGCAGGTCGGTGGCGGTCTGCCCGGAGTCGAGCGCGCGCCGCACGGACCCGGGCGTGAACCGGTAGACCGTCGCACCACCCTTCGACTCCACGTCCGCGAGCACCGCGAGCGCGTCGGCGAGCGGCCGCCGCAGCGGCCCCGGCGCCACCGCCGTCAGATCCGCCTGCAGGAGGACGTGGTCGACGGCCTCCGGCAGGAGCGGAGCCAGCAGCGTCGCCGCCCGCCCCGCCGCCACCGACGGCTCCACGCCCCCGCCCAGCGCCCCGGCGGGCGCCGCCTCCGCCAGCGGAAGGTTCAGCAGCGCACGGGCAGGACCCGACAGGGCACCCCGCCCCGTGAGACCCAGCAGCTCCGCCTCCGCCAGCGCCCAGCGGGCCAGCCGCGACCGCAGGTCGCCGCCCTCGTCCGCGGCCGACGCCCCCCGCAGCGGCCGCTCCCAGCGCAGCCGCGCGAACAGCGACTCCGGCTCCGCCGACGAACCCGGCGGCAGCGTCGCGAGCAGACCGAGCACCCGGTGCCGTACCTCCGGCGCGGGCGACCGGTCCAGATCAGGGCCGAGCACCGACAGCGTCCGGCCCTTCGTGTCCTGACCGCCGGCCACCCCCGGCGTCCGGGTCGCCGTCAGCCACGGCGTGACGAGCCGCGCCCAGCGTTCCGCGGGCGGCAGGTCGAGCCAGTCGTCGTACGCGGGCGTCGGCGCGTACCGCTCGTCCGCCTCACCGTCCGACGCGAGCAGCCCCGCCCCGTAACAGAGCTCCAGCCAGAACGCCGCCGTCTCCTCCGAGACGTCGAGCGCCGCCGCCGTCCGCTTCAGATCCCGTACGGACAGACCGCCCGCCCGCAGCACCGGCGGTCCGCCCCGGTCCCAGGACTTCAGCAGCTCCTCGACCGTCGCGAGCGCCAGCTGCGCCTGCCCGGCCGCCGCGCTGTCCACCACCTGCGGGCGGTACTCCCGCAGCACCCCCGGCACCGGCGCCACCGGCTCCGGCGCCCGGTGCGCCCGCCCGCCCCGCAGATGCAGCGCCACCTCACGCGGCAGCACCATCGTCCGCGCCGACACCGGAAGCAGCAGGCCGTGGTCGCGCAGCCACTGCACCGGAGCCGCCGGCTTCGCCGTCACCTCGCCGTACGGCGGACCCCACACCAGCCGGTCGAGCACGGACAGCGCGTCCGCCGACGCCGTGTCGAGCAGCGCCCCCATCCGGTCCCGGTCCGTGAACAGCCCGGTCAGCGCCGCCACCGCCGACACCGGATCGTGCGTCGCCGGCAGCCCCGCCGCCGCGATGATCTCCTGCACCCGGCCCGGCGACATACCCGACGTCGCCTCGGCCACCGTCGGCCCGAGACCCGTCGGCGACGGATGCTGCGCCGACGGCGCGAGCAGCTCCCGCGCCGTCCGCACCAGCCGCAGCCGGTCGTCCTCGCCCCACACCAGCGCCTGCTCCCGCAGCAGCGCCACCGCGCCCGGCAGCGCCGCCTCGATCACCGGGTCGCCCTCGTCGCCGGTGAGCAGCCCCAGGAGTACGGAGTACGGCGCCGGGTCCGGAGCCACCGCGAGCGCTTCGGCCGTCTGGAGGGCGAACCGGTCGAGCCGCTCCAGGGCCCGCACCACCGAACCCCGCGTCCCGGCGCGCGTCGCCAGCTGCGTCAGGTCGTTCGGCACCGGACTCAGCAGATCGGGCCGGGCCCGCAGCAGCGCGGCGAGCCCCTCGTCGCCCCGGGCGCGCAGCGCCTCAGCGAGTGTGCGGGGCGCCGCGGCGGCGCCAGTTACCTCGGGCACGTGCGCCTCCCGGTCGAGCTCACCGATCCCCATCCGGACCACGTTAGCCGCTGCGCAGGCGCTAACGTCGGGCCGTACCGGGCGAACCGGCCGTGGAGGGGCACCGTGGGGATCGAGAGCGACCAGTTGGTCTACGACTATCTGAGCCGGGTCGGCGATCTGGCCCAGCAGCGCCAGCTGCCGGCGAGCGACCGGATGCGGCTGGTGTCCACCCTCCGCAACGAGATCGACCGCCGCCGCGCCACGCACGGCGAGGAGAGCCCGGCGGCGATACGGGGCATCCTCGGCGCGCTGGGAACCCCGGACGAGGTGGTGGAACGGGCGGAGGGCCCGGGCGCGGCGCCGCAGCGTGCCCCGGCGACGCCGACGGGCGGGAAACCGGCGAGGAAGCCGGCCGGGAAGCCTGTGAAACCGCCTGAGGGGAAGCCGGTCGGGAAGACGGCGGGGAAGCCGGCCGCCAAGCCCGTCCCGGAGCCTCGTGCGGGGGAGCGGGCGGGCGAGCGGACCGGGAAGCGGGAGGGCAGGCGCTTCGGCTGGGTGCCGGGCAGCCGCAGGTCCCGCGAGGGGACGGCCCCGGCGGCGCTGCCGAAGCCGGCCCCGGCCCCGGACACCGCGGTCACCGGCGCCACCGGCACCACCGACGCCCTGGGCCTCGCCGGTCCCGATGCGGGTCTCGGTGGAGACACGGACTGGTGGCGGGTCGACGCCGCAGCGGGCCTCCCCGGCTTCGTGGGCGGTGTCGAGCGACCGGATCTTTTCAGGGCGCCTGTCACGGAGGACGCCGAGGAGGCCGAGAACTCCGAGGATGCCGAGGACGCCGACGGCGGCCGGGAGGGCGCCGAGGACGAACCGGCCGCGCCCCCGGGGAAGCGCCGCCGCCTCGCCCGTGTCCTCCTCCGCCGTCCGCGGACGGCCCCCGGGGCCGAGCCGGCCGCGGTCGCGGAGCCCGAGGCGGCCCCGGTCTCCCGGCTCCGCCTCGCCAACCCCTTCGTCCTGCTCGCCGCGCTCCTCCTGGTCGGCGGCGCGCTCTTCGGCTCACTCGTCGCCCTGGCCGCCGGCTGGCTCATCGCGTACGCCTCCCGCCGGCTGACCCCCGGCGAGGTCAAGGGCGCCGTCCTGGTGATCCCGGGCCTGGCCGCCGCGTCCGGCATGGCCTGGCTGTGGGGCCGGGTGGAGGGCCGCTGGGGCGAACCGGTGGCCGCGGGCGGCGAGGCGATGGGCGCGGCGGTCTCGGAGACCTGGCCCTGGGTCCTCCGGGGCGCGGCGGTCGCGTCCGCCCTGTTCCTGCTGTGGAGGTCCAGGAGGCACTGACCGGCCGGGCCGGGCCCGACCGGTCAGTACCGGGCCGGTCTCAGTCCGCTCCGGGCTCGACCGGGCCCGGCTCAGCCCGCGGGAACCCCGGCGCCGTCCTCCAGATCCGCACCGGTACCGGTACCGGTACCCGCACCCGCACCCGCACCCGCACCGGTACCGGCACCGGCACCGGCACCCGCACCCGGACCAGCACCCGCATCCACACCCGCATCCGCATCCCCGTCTTCGTGCCACGGCGCCCCCGGCACCACCAGCGGCGACCCCGTCACCGGGTCAGGGACCACGACCGACGCGAGCCCGAAGACGTCCCGTACGAGCTCCTCCGTCACGATCTCCCCCGGCGGCCCCTCCGCCACCACCCGCCCCGCCTTCATGGCGATCAGGTGGTCGGCGTAACGGGCGGCCTGGTTCAGGTCGTGCAGGACGAGGACGACCGTCCGGCCGCGCAGCCGGTTGAGGCGGCGGACCAGGTCGAGGACCTCCACCTGGTGGGAGATGTCCAGATAGGTGGTCGGCTCGTCGAGGAGCAGCAGGTCCGTCTCCTGGGCGAGGGCCATCGCGATCCACACCCGCTGCCGCTGCCCGCCCGACAGCTCGTCCACGGAGCGGTCGGCGAGCGCGGCCACGTCCGTGCGGTCCATCGCCTCGACGACCGCCCGCTCGTCCTCCTCCGACCACTGCTTCCACCAGGCCTGGTGCGGCTGGCGGCCGCGTGCGACCAGGTCGGCGACGGTGATCGCCTCCGGCGCGACCGGCGTCTGCGGCAGCAGGCCGATCGAGCG
The DNA here is from genome assembly GCF_001905825.1 of Streptomyces sp. CB02009. GTDB lineage: Bacteria > Actinomycetota > Actinomycetes > Streptomycetales > Streptomycetaceae > Streptomyces. The sequence goes on along the minus strand of NZ_LIVV01000005.1, from coordinate 689,903 downwards.
GGCGATCCGCTTCGTCGGGAGCTTCGCCAGCTCCTCCCCGTCGAGGAGGACCGCGCCGCCCGCCGGCTTGAGGAGCCGGCCGAGGGCCCGGAGGGTGGTCGACTTGCCGCAGGCGTTGGGGCCGACGATCACGGTCACCCTGCCGTCGGGGATGGCCAGGTCGAGCTCGTGGACGACGGTGCGGTCCTCGTAGGCGAGCGTCAGCCCGCGCCCGGTCAGCCTGCTCACGCCTTGCCTCCTGCGGATGCTGCGGTACGGCTCCGGACGATGAGCCAGATCAGATAGGGGGCGCCGACGGCCGCCGTGAGGACGCCCACGGGGAGTTCGACCGGCGACAGGAGCCGCCGGCCGATCAGGTCGGCGAGGACGACGACGGCGGCGCCGGTCAGCGCCGAGGCGAGCAGCGGGATCTGCGCGGTACGGGTCATCCGGCGGGCGATCTGCGGCGCGAGGAGCGCCACGAAGTCGACCGGGCCCGCGACGCCCGTCGCCACGGACGCGAGGACGACCCCGACCGCGACGAGCCCCAGCCGGACCCGCCCGAGCCGTACGCCGAGCGCCGTCGCCGTGTCGTCGTCGAGGGAGACGGTCCGCTGCGCGCGGGCCGCCCACAGCACGGCGGGCAGCATGAGCAGCAGCGTCCAGCGGATCGGCGCGGACTCGTCCCAGCCGCGCCCGTTGAGCGAGCCGGTCATCCAGATCTGGGCCTGCTGGGCGACGAGGAAGTCGCCCTTGGTCATGAAGAGGGTGGTGAGCGACCGCAGCGCGATCGCGAACCCGATGCCGATGAGGACGAACCGGGTGGCGTGCAGCCCGCCGCGCCACGCGAAGACGTACACGAGCGCCGCGGCGACGACCCCGCCGGCGATCGAGAGGTACGGGAGCACGGTGTACGAGGTGAGCCCGAAGGTCATCGCGGCGACGGTGACCGCCCCCGCGCCCTGGCTGATGCCGATGATGTCGGGGCTGGCCAGCGGATTGCGGGCCACGGTCTGGATCAGCGCGCCCGCGACCCCGAACGCGGCGCCGACGGCAAGGGCGACGACGAGCCGCGGCTCCCGCAGCTCCGCCACGACGAACGTCGAGGGCGACGGCTGCCCGAGGAGGACGCGTACCACCTCGGAGGGGGCGACGAACCGCTCACCGACGCAGAGGTACGCGACGGAGGCCGCGGCCAGGAGCAGCAGCAGGCCCGCGGTGACGGCGGCGGACCGCCGGTGCACCAGGAACGAGGCGCCGCCGGCGCGCACGAGCCCGTACCCGGCGGGCCGCAGCGGGCCCTTCGAGGGCCGGGCGGGGGAGAGGGTGCTCACGCCGCCACCGCCTTCCGGCGCACGAGCGTCACCAGGAACGGCACCCCGATCAGCGCCGTCATCACGCCGGCCGGCACCTCGCCCGGCGGGAACACGATCCGCCCGGCGACGTCCGCCACCAGGAGCATCACCGGCCCGACGACCGCGGCCATCGGCAGTACCCACCGGTGGTCGGAGCCCACGACGGCCCGCGCGATGTGCGGGACGGCGAGGCCGACGAAGGCGACAGGTCCGGCGGCGGCCACCCCCGCGCCGGTGAGGACCGTGGCGCCGATTCCGCCGACGATCCGCACGGTCGCGACCCGCTGCCCGAGCCCCTTGGCGACGTCCTCGCCGAGCGCGAGCGCGTCGAGCCCGCGCGCCACGGAGACGACGAGGACCGCGCCGAGCAGCAGGAAGGGCCAGATCTGGCCGACGATCTGGGCGTCGCGCCCGTCGAGGGAGCCGATCTGCCAGAACCGGAACTCGTCGAGCGCGGAGGCCTTGGTGGTGAGGACGCCGGTGGTGACGGAGAGCAGCAGCGCGTTGATGGCCGCCCCGCCGAGCGCCAGCTTCACGGGCGTCGCGCCGCCGCGTCCGCTGGACGCGACGGCGTGGACGGCGACCGCGGCGAGCGCGGCGCCGGCGAACGCGAACCACACGTATCCGGTGAGCGAGTGCACCCCGAAGAAGGCGATCGCGAGGACGACGCCCACGGAGGAGCCCTGGCTGATGCCGAGGATGCCGGGGTCGGCGATCGGGTTGCGGGTGATGCCCTGGAGGGCGGTGCCGGCGAGCGCGAGCGCCGCGCCGACCATCAGTCCGATGAGGGTCCTGGGCACCCGCAGCTGCCGTACGACCTCGGCGTCGGGGCTCGTCCCGCCGTGCAGCAGGGCGTCGAGGACCGTGGACGGGGCGATGGGCCGGGCGCCGACGGCGAGGCTCAGGAGCACGGCGAGGAGCAGGGCGACGACAGCCGCCGAGGTCGCGAGGACCCGTCTGGAACGGAAAGCGGCTGGCATCAGGACCCATCGGGTGGAGCGGGGAGCGGGTGGCGCGGGTTCGGTAAGGCTCGGCTCAGTGTAAGCAGCAGCCATTTCCGCCCACCCGGGCCCCGGGTCCCCCGGAAGGGTCCCCGAGAATGGCGGTATGACGCCCTCCACGGACCACGCCTCCGCCCCGCTCACCGTCGGCTTCGACCTCGACCTGACGCTGGTCGACACCCGTCCCGGCATCAGGGCCGCCTGGGAGGCGTTCTCCGCCGAGTCCGGCGTCCCCGTCGACGCGGACCTCGTCGTCAACCGCCTCGGCCCGCCCCTGGAGCACGAGATGGCCCACTGGGTCCCCGCGGACCGGGTCACGGAGATGGTCGCCCGCTACCGCGCGCTCTACCCGGCGTACGCGATCGAGCCCTCGGCGCCGATGCCGGGCGCGCGGGACGCGATCCGGGCCGTGCGCGAGGCGGGCGGCCGCACCATCGTCGTCACCGCGAAGAACGGCCCGCACGCCGAGCTGCACCTCACGCACCTCGGCATCGAGCCCGACGCGCTCGTCGGCGGCCTGTGGGCCGAGGGCAAGGCCGAGGCGCTGCGCGCCCACGGCGCCCAGGTGTACGTCGGCGACCACATCGGCGACGTCCGCGGCGCCGCCACGGCCGGCGCCCTCTCGGTGGCCGTCGCCACCGGCCCCTGCGCCCCCGAGGAACTGGCGGCGGCCGGCGCCGACGTCGTCCTCACCGACCTGACGGACTTCCGCGCCTGGTGGGAGGGGTACCTGGCCTGAACGGGGCGCTATCCGGCCCGGACCGGCGAGGCCGCACCCTCCCGCGCCTGGCGCCGCTGAGCCGCGATCGACCGCAGCACCCCGGCGGCGGCGACGGCGAATCCGACGCCCATGAGCATGGAGACCGTGTACGCGACCGTGGGGAACGGGTCCGTGCCCAGGAACAGCGGAGCCACGGTGACCAGCGTCGCCACCGCGCCGATGGCGAAGAGGATGACACCGGCCTTGACGAGGCCGTCACCCGGAGCGCTGTCGTTCGCCTGTGCGGCAGGGGTTTCACTACGCATCCGGCCAGGGTAGTTCCCAGGCCGAAGGAACACATCGGCGACGTCTTGTCACCGGCCTCCGGACCATTAGCCTGGTGCCGGCGGGTCGGTCGACCCGCTGTTTGCTATCCCCCGACGAGGACGAGGACGAGGACAGACGTGCCTACCGGCAAGGTCAAATGGTTCAACAGCGAGAAGGGCTTCGGCTTTCTCTCCCGCGACGACGGCGGCGACGTCTTCGTCCACTCGTCGGTGCTCCCTGCCGGAGTCGACGCACTGAAGCCGGGACAGCGGGTCGAGTTCGGAGTCGTCGCAGGCCAGCGCGGCGACCAGGCACTGTCCGTCACGATCCTCGACCCGACGCCGTCCGTCGCCGCGGCGCAGCGCCGCAAGCCCGACGAACTGGCGTCCATCGTGCAGGACCTGACGACGCTCCTGGAGAACATCACGCCGATGCTGGAGCGCGGCCGCTACCCCGACAAGACGCAGGGCGCCAAGATCGCGGGCCTGCTGCGCGCGGTCGCGGACCAGCTGGACGTCTGACCGGCGGCGGACCCGGTCACGGGAAGGCGAGCGCGTCCGGGCCGAGGGGCGGTACGAGTCCCTCGGCCGCGGCGCGGGTGAGCAGCCCGCGGACCGCCGCGTACCCGTGCTCGCCGAGGTCGGCCGTGAACTCGTTCACGTAGAGCCCGATGTGCTGGTCGGCGACCTTCGGGTCCATCTCCTGCGCGTGCTCCATGACGTACGGGCGGGAGGCCGCCGGGTCGTCCCAGGCCATCCGCACCGACGTCCGGGCCGCGTCGGCGAGCCCCCGCAGGGTCTCCGCCCCGAGGGAGCGCCGGGCGACGATCGCGCCGAGCGGGATCGGCAGACCGGTCGTGGACTCCCAGTGCTCGCCCATGTCGGCGAGGCGGTGCAGCCCGTAGTTCCGGTACGTGAAGCGGGCCTCGTGGATGACGAGCCCGGCGTCGACCTTGCCGTCGCGCACGGCGGGCATGATCTCGTGGAACGGCATCACGACGACGTCCCCGACGCCGCCGGGCACCTGCTCGGCCGCCCAGAGCCGGAACAGCAGATACGCGGTGGAGCGCTCGCTCGGCACCGCGACCGTCTTCCCGGCGAGGTCAGCGCCGCTCGCGTCCTCCCGGGTCAGGACGAGCGGCCCGCAGCCCCGGCCGAGGGCGCCGCCGCAGGGCAGCAGCGCGTACTCGTCGAGGATCCAGGGCAGCACGGCGTACGACACCTTGAGGACGTCGTGACCGTCGGTGCCGCTCTCGGCCCACCCGTTGGTGACGTCGATGTCGGCGAAGGTCACGTCGAGCCGCGGGGCGTCCGGGACGCGGCCGTGGGCCCAGGCGTCGAAGACGAAGGTGTCGTTCGGGCAGGGCGAGTAGGCGATCTTCAGCTTGGTCACGACGGCTCCAGCTCCAGGAAGACGGTCTTGCTGAGCAGCTCGAAGGTGTGCCGCAGCGCGTGCAGGGCGTCGCCGATGCGCCAGGCGGCGCGGTCACGGGGGCCGACGGCGTTCGACACGGCCCGGATCTCGGCCACGGGCACGCCGTACGCGCCGGCGGCCTCGGCGACGCCGAAGCCCTCCATGGCCTCGGCGGCGGCCCCGGGATGGCGCGCGGCCAGTTCGGCGGCGCGGTCGGCGGTGCCGGTGACGGTGGAGACGGTGAGCACGGGCCCGACCGTGTGCGGCAGGCCGGCGGCGTCCAGGACGGCGGAGATCCGGCCGGTCAGGGCCTCCGGCACGGGGTGGCTTGACCGCCCGAAGCCGAGTTCGTCGACGGTGAGGTACCCGTCGGGGGTCTGCGCGCCGAGGTCGGCGGCGACGACGGCCGACGAGACGACGACGGACCCGAGGGGCGCGAGGGGCTGGAACCCGCCGGCGATCCCGGCGGAGACGACGAGACCATAGGGGGCACCGGCACCGGCACCGGCACCGGTGAGCGCCGCGTACGCGAGCGCGGTCCCGGTCGAGGCGGCGACGGCGGCGGGTCCGACCCCGCCGACGAGTACGTCGATCCGTACGCGCCCGTCCGGCGCGTCCGCGTGCCGGCGCAGGACGAGTCCCCCCGGCAGCGGGAGCGGCTCGGGGGCGCCCAGGCCGAGGCCGGCGGAGACGGAGTCCGCCTCCGCCGCAACGGCCGTCACGATCAGGATCCGGTGGACCACCGGACGATCAGGATTCCTTCTTCAGCTGGAAGTGCCAGATGCCGGTGAGCTTCTTGCCGGTGTTCTCGACGATGGTCACCTGGGAGCTGTCGGTGGTCTCGCCGGTCTGGCTGGAGAAGAAGGCGCTGGCCGGAATGGTCCGGTACGTCTTCTTGTACGGCTCGGGCTCGGCCTGCTGGCCGCCGAGGAAGATGGTCCAGCCGTTGTCCGCGATCTCGGGGTCGACCCCGAAGCGGATCTTGTCGTCCATCGCCACGGTGATGGACTTCTCGGCCTTCTTGTTGAGGCACTGCTGGATCTGCGACTCCTTGATGGCGTCGCCGTCGTTGTAGCAGGCGGCCTCGGAGTGGATCGAGTCGGACCCGACCGTCACGGTCGCGATCGGAGTCGGCTTGTCGCAGGCGGAGAGAACGAGGAGCCCGGCGGAGACGGCCCCGAGGGCGACGGCGGCCCGGCGGCGCGAGCCGGAGAAGAACGCAACGGTCATGAGCCGAAGGCTATCGGGCCGCCGCGCCCACGCCACGCGGGGGTACGGCGTGCCGCTGTCCGGTACCGGAACGAGGACGGCGGGGGAGGGCGCGGGTGAGGGGTGAGGAAGCGGCGCGGGAACGCACGGGGGAGGGGTGACGAAGCGGCGCGGGAGCGCACGGGAGAGCGGTGACGAAGCGACCCGGAAGCGGCTGCGGCCCGCGCCCCCTACGCCACCCGCCTACGCCACCCGCGTCTTCGACCGCCCCTTCGGCCCCGGCCTCCGCCGGGCCTCCGCGAGCAGCCCCCGTACGGCCAGGAGCGCGCCCGTGGCCAGGATCCCGGCCGCGACGGCCATGCCCAGGGTCCCGTTCAGCGGCAGGGCGATGCCGATCCCGCCGCCCACGACCCACGCCATCTGCAGCGCCGTCTCGGAGCGCGCGAACGCGGACGTCCGCACCACCTCCGGCACGTCACGCTGGATCAGCGCGTCCAGGGACAGCTTCGACAGGGCCTGGGTGAGACCGGCGACCGCCCCCAGGACGGCCACCATCAGCCCGCCGAAGAAGATCGCCGTACAGATCGCCGTGGCACACACCACGCTGATCATCGTGGCGATGATCACTTCCGGCCCGTGCCCGCGGTCCCGCAGCAGCGAGCCCATCGCCGTACCGCAGGCGTTGCCCACCCCGGCCGCGACGCCCACGATCCCCAGCGACACGGCGGCGCTCTGCCCCGACAGCGGATGCTCGCGCAGCAGGAACGCCAGGAAGAAGATCAGGAAACCCGACAGCATCCGCTGCGCCGCGTTCGCCTGCAGACCGTGCAGAACCGAGGGCCCCACCGTCCGCAGACTCGGCTTCTTCTCGCCGTGCGTCAGCAAATGCGCCCGCCGCTCACCCTTCGCCGAGTCCACCTTGGGCGGCATCCGCAGCGCCCAGAACGTCCCCAGCAGGAACAGCACGCACGCCCCGTACAGCGGATAGCGGGGCCCGAGCACCTGGAGCCCCGCGCCGATGGGCGCGGCGATACCCGTCGCCAGCAGCCCGGCCAGGGTCACCCGGGAGTTCGCCTTCACCAGCGAGAAGTTCGGTGGCAGCAGCCGGGGCACGACCGCACTGCGCACCACCCCGTACGCCTTCGAGGCCACCAGCACCCCGAGCGCCGCCGGATACAGCTCGACGCCGCCGGTGACGACCGCCCCCGACATCATGATCGCGAGCACCGCCCGGGTCAGCATCGCGCCCGCCATCGCGGCCCGCCGCCCGTGCGGGATGCGGTCCAGGAGCGGGCCGATCACCGGGGCGAGGAGCGTGAAGGGGGCCATCGTGACGGCGAGGTAGAGGGCGACGCGGCCGCGGGCCTCGTCGGTGGGGACGGAGAAGAAGACGGTGGAGGCGAGCGCGACGGTGATCATGACGTCGCCGGCGCCGTTCACCGCGTGCAGCTCGATCAGCTTTCCGAGCCCCGACTCGCCCGCGCCATGGGCGTGCGTGGCCTTGCGGATGCCCTTCGCGGTCCCCGTGAACGGCAGGTGCAGGGCACGACCGACCTTCCGGCCCGCTCGGCGGAGCGGCCCGGCATGATCTTCGGATCGTGCGGGGGACCGTGCGGCTGCCACTCCGTCATAGTGCCCCACCGGCGCGCCGGACGAACCGTGGCGCGGCGGTGGAGGGCGACTTCGGCCAATGTCGTAGGCCGTGTCATCGGCTGCGTCTTCGGCCGTGTCGTCGGCTGTGTCGCCGGCCGTTTCGTCGGTCGTGTCTTCGGCCGTGCGGGAGGGGCCGACGGGGTCCGAGGGTCGCTTTCCGGCCCACCCGCGCCCCTCTCCGACGGCGCTCCGACCGCCCCCCGGACGTCCGCGATCCGGGCCACTTGGGGCGGGCAGGTGGGCTGGGGCCCGCGAACGGGGTAGCGTGCGTAGCGCGTCACCGGCGGAAGCTCTCGGCCGCGCGCCTCTTCGGCATCCCGCAGAATGGATGGCGATAGGTGTGCCCGAGACACGCGAGACAGGTCGGGTGCGCGGACGTCGATGCGGCCCACAGGTCCGCTCCGCCCGCCGCCCGTGGCTTCGCTCCCGCCCCTCGGCCGGCGCACCCGTGAGACGGCGTAGGAGAGAAGCGAGACCTGTGAGTGCTGCGACGACGCGAAGCGGTACCCCGCGTACCCCGCGAGCCACGCGTATCCCCGACCGCCTGTGCGCCGAGGCCGTAGACCTTGCGCGGGAGGCCGCCGAGGAGGCGGCCTACCCCGGAATCGTCGGCGCCCACGTCGACGTGATCGCCGAGGGTGACCGGGTCGTCACCCACTACTTCGAGTCCAAGGAACCCGGCTACCGGGGCTGGCGCTGGGCGGTCACGGTCACCCGCGCCTCCCGCGCCAAGAACGTCACGCTTGACGAAACCGTCCTGCTGCCCGGCTCCGACGCCCTCCTCGCCCCCGAGTGGGTGCCGTGGAGCGAACGGCTGCGACCCGGCGACATGGGCCCCGGCGACCTGCTGCCGACCGAGGCGGACGACCTGCGCCTCGAACCCGGCTACTCGGGCGAGGACGCGCCGCCGCCGAACTCCGTGGTCTCCGAGGAGCTGGCGGACCACCTCGACGTCGAGGACGCCGAGATCGTCGCCCGCACGCCTTCGCGGGGCGCGATCGCCGCGGTCGCCGAGGAGCTCGGCATGCGCCGCGCCAGGGTCCTCTCCCGGTACGGGCTCCACCTGGCCGCGGACCGCTGGGAGGAGTCCTTCGGGGCCCGCACCCCGATGGCCCAGGCGGCTCCGGCCACCTGCGAGTCCTGCGCCTTCCTGGTGCCGCTGGCCGGCTCCCTGAAGCAGACGTTCGGCATCTGCGCCAACGAGTTCGCCCCGGCGGACGGCCGCGTCGTGTCCCTCTCGTACGGCTGCGGGGGCCACTCGGAGGCCGCGATCATGCCGAAGCCGCCGCGGCCGGCGCCGCCGGTCCTGGACTCGATGGGGGCGGACGCGTTCCCCCTCCGCCCGGCGAAGGACTCCGGCTCGACGACGGAACCGGACGCCACGTCGGAAGACCTGGGCCACTCCTGACCCACGGGCCCGCTCCGCCCACAACCGGAGCGGCCCACCGCCCGCACCCGCACAGCACGGCCACCTGCCGCAAGCCCCCGGGCCCGGCGCGCCCGGGCCCGCACCGCGCGACGGGCACTGGCTGGGGCCCGCCCCCGCGCGAGCGGTACGTGCCGGGCCCCGCGCCCGGTGCTGGCTGAGGCCTCCGCCACCGGCACCGACCGGGCCCGCCGCCCGGCACGACTGGGGCTTCCCCGCGCCCGGTCCGGGCCAGGGCCCGCCGCCCATTGCGACCCGGTACCGACCGGGCCCCGCCGCCCCGCCCGGCGCCGGGCCGCGCCCGCCCTTGCCACCCCGTGCAGGCTGCGCCCGCCACCCCCGCCGCGCAGGCTGCGCCCGCCGCCCCCGCCGTGCAGGCTGCGCCCGCCGCCCCCGCCGTGCAGGCTGCGCCCGCCCCCCCGCCGTGCGGGCTGCGCCCGCCGCCCTCCCCCCCCCGCCCGTGTGGGCAATCGTCCCGCTGGGGCGGGACGGGTGGGCACACGGGACGGCGCCCTCTGGCGGCGCCTCCGCCCCTTGTGCCTGAACCCGCACCACCAGTGGGCCGTCACTCGGGGTGCGGGTCAGGGCGCGAAAGCCTAGGCCCGGCAAGGGGCGCCGTTCCGTTGTGCCCACCCGTTCCGCCCCAGCGGAACAGATGCCCACAACGGGGGTGGAGCACGGGCGCCGTCCAGGCAGCGCGAAGGGCCCACACCGAGACCCGGCCGGCCGGAGGCCCGCAACGAGGCCCGGTTGAAGGGAGCCTCGGGGTGGCCGGAAGGCCACCCCGACCCCGCCCCCACACCCCCACACGCCCCCACCCCCCACCGCGCCCCGGCAAAAGCCCACCCCCCGAGCGCGATACCTTCGGGCCCCGGGTCCAAGGGCTCACCTCGCCCCGGGTCCCGCACCATCACCGCCCCGCAGAGTGGAGTCAGACGTGAGCGTCAGCGTCCGGACGACGACCGACGGAACCGATCCCTTCGGCACCGCCCGGCTGCGGCGGGGTGTGCTCGATGCCTGGGGCGCGTCCCCCGCCCGGTTCCGGGAGGACGCGAACGCCGAGGAGGACCTCGCCCTCGGCGGCTACCGCGACCGCCTCGTCGTCGAACTCGCCCAGAACGCCGCCGACGCCGCCCACCGCGCCGGCGTCCCCGGCCGCCTCAGGCTCACCCTGCACCCGGCGGACCATGACGGCCCCGCCCTCCTCGCCGCCGCCAACACCGGCGCCGCGCTGGACGCCACCGGCGTCGAGTCCCTGTCGACCCTCCGCGCCTCCGCCAAGCGCGAGCAGCAGGCGCACGGCGCGGTCGGCCGGTTCGGCGTCGGTTTCGCCGCCGTCCTCGCCGTCACCGACGAGCCCGCCGTCCTCGGCCGCCACGGCGGCGTCCGCTGGTCCCTCGCCGAAGCCCGCGAACTCGCCGCCGACTCCGCCCGGTACAGCCCCGGCCTCGGCGACGAACTGCGCCGCCGCGACGGCCACGTACCCCTGCTCCGGCTCCCGCTGCCCGCCGAGGGCACCGCCCCCGACGGCTACGACACCGTCGTCGTCCTCCCGCTCCGCGACACCGCCGCCCGCGACCTCGCCGAGCGGCTCCTCGCCTCCGTCGACGACGCGCTCCTCCTCACCCTTCCGGGGCTCGCGGAGATCGTCGTGGAGACCTCGGAAGGGGTACGGACCCTCCGTCGCTCCGAGGACGACGGATACGTGCAGATCGTGGACTCCGCCACCGGCACCCACCGCTGGCGGACGGTCTCCCACGGCGGCCCCCTCGACGCCGCGCTCCTGGAGGACCGCCCGGTCGAGGAGCGCCTGCGCCCCCACTGGTCCGTCACCTGGGCCGTACCCGTGGATCCGGAGGGGGCCCCGCGCTACCCGCGCACGACTCCGGTCGTGCACGCCCCCACCCCCACCGACGAACCCCTCGGCATCCCCGCGCTCCTCATCGCCTCCCTGCCCCTGGACACCGCCCGGCGGCACCCGGCACCCGGCCGGCTCACCGACTTCCTGGTGCAGCGCGCGGCCGACGCGTACGCCGAACTCCTCGCCGAGTGGCAGCCGGTGACGACCGCCACGCTCGACCTCGTCCCCGGCCCGCTCGGCAAGGGCCCCCTCGACGGGGCCCTGCGCGAGGCGATCCTGGACCGGCTGCCCAGGGTCGCGTTCCTCGCGCCCGCCGCCCCCTCCGAGGAACTCCCCGCACTCCGCCCCATCGAGGCCGAGGTCGCGGAGGGCGCGGGCGCCGACACCGTCGAGGTCCTCGCCGAGGTGTTCCCGACCCTGCTCCCCGCCGGCCTGGAGCGCCGCCCCGAACTCCGGACCCTCGGCGTCGGCCGGGTGCCCCTGACCGAGGCGATCGACCGCCTCGCCGGGGTGGACCGCCTCCCGGCGTGGTGGTGGCGCCTGTACGACTCCCTCGCCGGCGTCGACCCCGACCGGCTGTCCGGCCTTCCGGTGCCGCTCGCGGAGACCGTCGAGGGCGCCCGGATCCGCACGGCGGTCGGCCCCCGCCAGGTGCTCCTGCCCCAGGACAGGACCCCCGCCGAGCTGACCCGGCTCGGCCTGAAGGTCGCCCACCCCGAGGCCGCCCACCCGCTCCTGGAGAAGCTGGGCGCCCTGCCCGCCACGCCTCGCGCGGTCCTGACGACCCCGCAGGTACGGGCGGCGGTCGCGGCCTCCCTCGACGCGGGCGAGATCTGGGACGAGGACGCCGACACCCTGGACGCGGACGAACTCGTCGAGACCGTCCTCGCCCTGGTCCGGGACGCGGAACTCGACCCGGGCGACGAGCCCTGGCTGGGCGCGCTCGCGCTGCCCGACGAGGACGGCGAACTCTCCCCGGCGGGCGAGCTGGTGATGCCGGGCTCGGCGTTCGCCGCTGTCATGCGCGAGGACGAACTGGCCTACGTCGACGGCGAACTGGCCGCTCGCTGGGGCGAACAGCCTCTCGCCGCCTGCGGGGTGCTCGCCACCTTCGCCCTGGTCCGCGCCACCGACCTGCTCCTCGACCCGGACGAGGTCGAGCCGCGCGAGGGCGACTACCCGGAGCCGGACGACGCGGGACTCCTGGACGCGGTCGACGTGTGGTGCGAGGACGTCCTGGACCGGCTGCCGGAGACGCCGGTGCCGCCGGTGGCGACGGAGATCGTGGCCGTACGGGACCTGGACCTGGTCGACGACGACGCCTGGCCGCGGGCGCTGGCCCTCCTGGCGCAGCCCCCGCTCCGCGACGCCCTCACCCAGCCCGTACGGATCCTCCTGCCGGACGGCACGACGGAGACGGTCCGCTCGTACACGGCGTGGTGGCTCCGCGACCACCCCGTCCTGGACGGCCGCCGCCCGGCGGGCCTGCGAGCGGAGGGCTCCGACCCTCTTCTCTCCGGCCTGTACGACTCCGCCGACGCGACCGGCTTCGAGGACGAGCAGGTCCTGCGGGCCCTGGGAGTCCGCACGTCTGTGGCGGCGCTGCTCGACGAGCCGGGCGGGGCGGCGGAACTCCTCACCCGCCTCGCCGACCCGTCCCGCGAGGTCACGGACGCCCAGCTCCACGCGCTGTACACGGCCCTGGCCGACCTGGACCCGGAGCAGGTGACGCTGCCGGACGAACTGCGCGCCGTGGTGGACGGCGAGGTGGTCGTGGTGGACGCGGCGGACGCGATGGTGGCGGACGCGCCGGACCTGCTGCCGCTGGCGGGCGGGGTGCCGCTGCTGCCGGTGTCGCCGGCACGGGCGGCGGACCTGGCGGAGCTGTTCCAGGTGAGGCGGCTGAGCGAGGCGGTCGAGGCGGAGGTGGCGACGGTGGGCGAGGAGCACGAGGTGCCGGAACCGGTCCGCGTCCTCCTGGGCCCGACGACCCCCGCGACGTACGTCGAACACGAGGAACTCCGGGCGGCGGACACGGAACTCGACTGGCGCCGCACGGCGGACGGCGTGGTCCACGCCTCGACCCTGGAGGGCGTGGCGGCGGGCCTGGCCTGGTCGGCGGGCCAGTGGCCGCGCCGCTTCGAGGTGGCGGCCCTGCTGGAGGACCCGTCGAGGACGGCGGAACTGGCGAGGGACCGCTGGTTCGACTGAGGGGTCAGGTGGTGAGGCCCTGCCGTGCCGGGCTCCTCCGGAGGGCCCGGTGGGCGAGGCCGAGGAGGAAGGCGTTGATCAGCGCGGAGAGGGCCAGCGCCGTGTAGTGGTACGCGGTCGCCCAGCCGGAGAGGCCGGTCAGCAGGTCGGGGAGAGTCAGGACCAGGCTGCTGGGCGCGGTGGCCAGGGCGAACCAGAAGTCCGCGAAGGCCCGGCCCTCGGTCCACGGACTGACCAGCAGGGGGAGCGACGCCACGAGCGCCAGGTAGCCCAGGGAGAGGGGGTTGGCGAACGTGAGCCGGACGACGGCGCGGGGGCGGCTGTCTCGCATGGGTGGATTCCTCCTGCACGGGTTCGGTCGCGCCGTGTCGGCGCGGGTCCCATCGTGCGGCGCACCGCCCCCCGTCCACCTGAGTAGGGCTACTCAAACCGGGGTGAGCGCGTGTACGTCCCGGCCCTGGGCCGCCGATCCGCCGGACGGCCTACGCCGGGAACCTTCGGTCCACCCAGCGCCACGCGACCTCCAGGAGCAGGCCGCCCGCTGCTGCGATGGCCACCGCTGCCCACGGCAGTGTCGTGCCCACCAGTTTCAGGGCGAAGAAGTCCTGGAGCCAGGGGACGACGAGGACCAGGAGGAACGCGCCTCCCATCGTGGCGACGAGGGTGAGGCGCCACCACGTGTACGGGCGGGCGATGATCGCCAGGACCCACATCGAGACCAGGAAGAGGGTCAGGGTGGCCGCGCTCGTCTCCGCCTCCAGGGCGCCTTCGCCGCTGTAGTGGTGGCGGGCCAGCAGGTACGTCGTGAACGTGGCCGCCGCCGCGATGACGCCGCCCGGGATCGCGTACCGCATGACCCTGCGTACGAAGTTCGGCTTCGCCCGTTCCTTGTTGGGGGCGAGGGCCAGGAAGAAGGCCGGGATGCCGATCGTCAGGGTGGAGAGCAGCGTCAGGTGGCGGGGGAGGAAGGGGTACTCCACCTGCGAGCACACCACCAGGACCGCCAGGAGGACCGAGTAGACCGTCTTCGTGAGGAAGAGGGTGGCCACGCGGGTGATGTTGCCGATGACCCTCCGGCCCTCCGCCACCACCGACGGCAGCGTCGCGAAGCTGTTGTTCAGCAGGACGATCTGGGCCACCGCCCGCGTCGCCTCCGAGCCCGAGCCCATCGAGACGCCGATGTCCGCGTCCTTCAGGGCCAGGACGTCGTTCACGCCGTCGCCCGTCATCGCGACCGTGTGTCCGTGGGACTGCAGCGCCGCCACCATGTCCCGCTTCTGCTGCGGTGTGACCCGGCCGAAGACGGCGTTCTCGTCGAGGACCTTCGCCATCTCCTCCCGGTCGGTGGGGAGCGTGCGGGCGTCCACCGTGTTCGCCGCGCCCGGCATGTCGAGCTTTCCGGCCACCGCGCCGACGGAGACGGCGTTGTCGCCGGAGATGACCTTCGTGGCGACGTTCTGGTCGGCGAAGTAGGCGAGCGTGTCCGCGGCGTCCGGGCGCAGGCGCTGTTCCAGGACGACCAGGGCCGTCGGGTGGGCGCCGGTCGCGACCTCGGGGGAGTCGAGTTCGTTCGCCGTCCGTGCCAGGAGCAGGACGCGCAGGCCCTGTTCGTTGAGGTGGTCGATCTCGGTGAGCGTCGGGTCCCCGGCGGGCAGGAGGACGTCCGGGGCGCCCAGCAGCCAGGTCGAGTTCTCGCCGTTGCCCTCGCTGAACGCCGCCCCGCTGTACTTCCGCGCCGACGAGAACGGCAGTGCCTCCGTGCACCGCCACTCCACCGTGTCCGGGTAGGCGTCGATGATGGCCTGGAGGGAGGCGTTCGGGCGGGGGTCCGACTCGCCGAAGGCGCCGAGGACCGTGCGTACGTACGTCTCGTCCGCGCCGCCGAGGGGGCGGACCTCGGTGACGTCCATGCCGCCCTCGGTCAGGGTGCCCGTCTTGTCCAGGCACACGACGTCCACGCGCGCGAGGCCCTCGATCGCCGGCAGTTCCTGGACGAGGCACTGCTTGCGCCCGAGTCGCACGACTCCGATCGCGAAGGCGACCGAGGTGAGCAGGACGAGTCCTTCGGGGATCATCGGGACGATGCCGCCGACGGTACGGGCGATGGCGTCCTTGAAGTTGTCGTCCTTGACGACGAGCTGGCTGATGACGAGCCCGATCGCGGTGGGGATCATCATCCACGTCACGTACTTGAGGATCGTGGAGATGCCGGTGCGCAGTTCGGAGTGGACGAGCGTGAAGCGGGAGGCCTCTTCGGCGAGCTGCGCGGCGTAGGCCTCGCGGCCGACCTTGGTGGCGGTGAACGCGCCGCCGCCGGCGACGACGAACGAGCCCGACATCATCGGGTCGCCGGGTTTCTTGACGACGGGGTCGGCTTCGCCGGTGAGCAGTGATTCGTCGATCTCCAGGCTGTCGGCCTCCGCGACCTCGCCGTCGACGACGACCTTGTCGCCGGGTCCGAGTTCGATGAGGTCGCCGAGGACGATCTCTGAGGTGGAGAGTTCGGCGGCGACTCCGTCGCGCCGGACGGTGGGTTTCGCCTCGCCGATGACGGCGAGTCCGTCGAGGGTCTTCTTGGCGCGGAGTTCCTGGATGATGCCGATGCCGGTGTTCGCGATGATCACGAAGCCGAAGAGGCTGTCCTGGATCGGCGCGACGATGAGCATGATCACCCAGAGGACGCCGATGATCGCGTTGAAGCGGGTGAAGACGTTGCCGCGGACGATGTCCTTGGTCGAGCGGGAGCTCCGTACGGGGACGTCGTTGACCTCGCCGCGGGCGACGCGTTCGGCGACCTCCGCGGAGGTGAGTCCGGCGGGACGGTGGACAACGGGCGGCCCCACCGCCTCGGCCTCGCTGCCGTCCGTGTCGATCTTCGCCCGCTGAGTCATGTTTTCGACGGTACGACCGGAATCGACCGTTCACCTGCCGAGAAGGGCGAAGATCAGACCGGGGGAGGAGGGGAATGGTCCCCTGGCATGACGTGGCGGGGTGCGCCTCGGGGACTGGGGGCGACTCCGGCACGGTGGCGGTCCCGGTGGCGGTCCTGGCGGAGCTTCCGGCGGGCGGTCACGGCCGAGGTTCAGGTGGAGGTCCCGGTGGCGTCCCGGCGGAGGTTCAGGCGGAGGTCCCGGTTCCGGTCTCCGTCGCCCGGGCCGCCTCGTGGCGCTTGATCGCCGCGTCCCGCTTCCGTACGTACCAGATGCCGATGAGGCCGAGTCCGGCGCCGGCGAGGCAGGTCCACACCCACCAGGTCAGGTCCCGGTCGTCGAACCAGCCGTAGAACGGGACCTGGACGAGGAAGAGGACGAACCACAGGATCGTTCCGCCGGTGATGGTGGCGACGACGGGCCCTTCGAGGGGCTCGGGTGCCTCGTGCTTCGGTGTCCACTTCGCCATGGGGGTCAGTCTAGGTGGCGGGAAATCGTATCTACGCGCGGAGATAGACGCTCGCTCGTTCATGTGTTCATACTGAAACGGTTTGCCTCTGGCGGGTTTCCTTCGTATGAACCGCCAAACGGACGTCTCTCCCGAAGAGGAACCCACCCCATGAGCACCACGGCCCCCGCCAAGGCCATGCCCCCCGAGCCTTCCGCTCCCCAGGAGCCGGCCTCGGGCCTCGACCGCTACTTCAAGATCTCGGAGCGCGGCTCGACCGTCGCCCGTGAGATCCGCGGCGGTTTCGCCACCTTCTTCGCGATGGCCTACATCATCGTGCTGAACCCGATCATCCTCGGCAGCGCCAAGGACATGTACGGGCACCAGCTCGACAGCGGCCAGCTCGTCACCGCCACCGTCCTCACGGCGGCGTTCTCGACGCTCCTCATGGGTGTCATCGGCAACGTCCCGATCGCCCTCGCCGCCGGCCTCGGCGTCAACACGGTCGTGGCGCTCCAGCTCGCGCCGAAGATGTCCTGGCCGGACGCCATGGGCATGGTCGTCCTCGCCGGTGTCGTCGTGATGCTGCTCGTCGCGACCGGTCTGCGCGAGCGCGTGATGAACGCGGTCCCGGTCGGCCTGCGCAAGGGCATCGCGATCGGTATCGGCCTCTTCATCATGCTGATCGGCCTCGTCGACTCGGGCTTCGTCTCCCGCATCCCCGACGCCGCGCACACCACCGTCCCGCTCCAGCTCGGCGGCGACGGACACCTCACCGGCTGGCCGGTGCTCGTCTTCATCCTGGGGACGCTCCTCACCCTCGCGCTGATCATCCGCAAGGTGCCGGGCGCGATCCTCATCTCGATCGTCGTCATGACGATCGTGGCGATGGTGGTCAACGCGGTCGCGACCGTCCCGTCCTGGGGTCTGACCACCCCGGAGTGGCCGGGCAACCCGGTCGCCTCGCCCGACTTCGGGCTGGTCGGCGAGGTCAGCCTCTTCGGCGGCTTCGAGAAGGTCGGCTACCTGACCGGCGTCCTCTTCGTCTTCACGGTGCTGCTGTCCTGCTTCTTCGACGCCATGGGCACGATCCTCGGCGTCGGCGACGAGGCCAAGCTGATCGACAAGGACGGCAACTTCCCCGGCATCAACAAGGTCCTGCTGGTGGACGGCCTGGCCGTCGCCTCCGGCGGTGCGACCTCCTCCTCGGCCACCACCTGCTTCGTGGAGTCCACGGCGGGCGTCGGCGAGGGCGCGCGCACGGGTCTCGCCTCGGTCGTGACCGGCGGTCTGTTCTCGGTGGCGCTGTTCCTCACGCCGCTGGCCACGATGGTCCCGTCCCAGGCGGCGACGCCCGCGCTGCTCGCGGTCGGCTTCCTGATCCTGGCCGGTTCGATCAAGGACATCGACTGGAGCGACTACACCATCGCGGTGCCGGCGTTCCTGGCCATGGTGATGATGCCGTTCACGTACTCGATCACGAACGGCATCGGCATCGGCTTCATCGCGTTCAGCGTGCTGCGGCTCGCGGCCGGTCGGGGCCGTGAGGTCCCGGTGGCCATGTACATCGTGTCGGCGGTCTTCGTCTTCTACTACGCGATGCCGGCGCTCGGCCTCACGTGATCGCGGGGGGTGCCGGTGGCCGTGTCGGCCCCCGGCTCCCCGTCCGCCTCTCCGTAGAACTTCTCCGTCTCGTCGACGGCGGTCTTGAACCGCTCGTCGAAATCCTCGCGAATGAGCGTCCGGACGACATAGTCCTGGACGCTCATTCCTCTTTTCGCGGCGTGACTTCTGAGCCGGTCGAGCAGCTCACCGTCGATGCGCAGGCTGAGCACTGTCGATCCCATGTCGTTCAGGGTCGGGGCAGCCGGGGCTCCTTTGCGTCACTTTCTGGATCCGACTCACTCGTTTGGGTGATACATGGATGCGGAAGCGTGATCTGCGTGCGGCCGGTTCACGCGTGTGCGCAGGCGTGCGGGGGTGGCGGGGCCGCGGGCGTGCCGGGGTGACGGCGGTGACGTGCGGGAGGTGCGGGTGTGATCCGTGCGACGTCAGCGTGTTCCCGTTGGTATTTAGGCAGAGTAATGAGTTAGGCTAACAAACATGCCTGACCTGTCCCACGGCACAGCCGACGACGCCGCGGCCGTGAACGCGCTCCGCTCCTCCGTCATGCGACTGGGCCGACGCCTCAAGCACCAGCGCGTCGACGAGTCGCTGAGCCCCACCGAGATGTCGGTGCTCGGCACCCTCGCGCTCTGCGGCTCCGCCACACCCGGCGAGCTGGCCCGCAAGGAGCACGTCCAGCCGCCGTCGATGACCCGCATCGTCGCGCTGCTCGAAGCCAAGGGACTGGTCCGGCTGGAGCCGCACCCCGACGACCGACGGCAGAAGGTCGTCAGCCAGACCGAGCAGGCCGAAGCCATGCTCGAAGAGTCCCGCCGCAAGCGGAACGCCTGGCTGGCCTCCCTCGCCGAGGGCCTGGACGAGGACGAGTGGGCCAAGCTGCGCGCGGCCGCTCCCGTCCTGGAGAAGCTCGCCCACCTGTAGTCCACGCGCCAAGGAGGCGACGCACTTTGAGTACGGGACCCGGAGCAGACTCCGCACCCGTCCACAAACCCACCCTCGACACCCGCGGGCGGGGGGAAACCTTCTCCTCGCTCAGGATCCGCAACTACCGGCTGTTCTTCACCGGCGCGATCGTCTCCAACACCGGTACCTGGATGGCCCGCATCACCCAGGACTGGCTGGTCCTGAGCCTCACCGGCTCGGCCGCCGCCGTCGGTATCACCACGGCCCTGCAGTTCCTGCCGATGCTGCTCTTCGGCCTCTACGGCGGAGTGATCGCCGACCGCTACCCGAAGCGGCGCCTGCTGCTCGTCAGTCAGGCAGCCCTCGGCCTCTGCGGCATCGCGCTCGCCGTCCTCACCCTCTCCGGCAACATCCAGGTCTGGCACGTCTACCTGATCGCCTTCCTCCTCGGCATGGTGACCGTCGTCGACAACCCGGCCCGGCAGGCCTTCGTCTCCGAGATGGTCGGCCCCGACCAGCTGCGCAACGCGGTCTCCCTGAACTCGGCCAACTTCCAGTCCGCGCGGCTCGTCGGCCCCGCCGTCGCCGGTGTCCTCATCGCCGGAGTCGGCAGCGGCTGGGCCTTCCTCCTCAACGGCCTGTTCTTCCTCGCGCCCCTCACGAGCCTCCTGCTCATGCGGCCGGGCGAGCTCCACAAGGTGGAGCGCGCCCCGCGCGGCAAGGGCCAGCTGCGGGAGGGCCTGCGCTACGTGGCCGCGCGACCGGACCTGATCTGGCCGATCGTCCTCGTCGGCTTCGTCGGCACCTTCGGGTTCAACTTCCCGATCTGGCTCACCGCCTTCTCCGGCGACGTCTTCCACGTCGGCGCCGGCGCGTACGGCTTCCTCAACACCCTCATGGCGGCCGGCTCCCTCGTGGGCGCACTCGCGGCGGCCCGGCGCGGCTCGACCCGGCTGCGGATGCTGGTGATCGCGGCGGCGGTCTTCGGCGTCCTGGAGATCGCGGCGGCCCTGTCGCCGGCGTTCTGGCTGTTCGCGCTGCTGCTCGTCCCGATCGGGATGATCGGCCTCACGGTCAACATCACCGCGAACTCGGCCGTCCAGATGGCGACGGACCCGGCCATGCGGGGCCGGGTGATGAGCCTCTACATGATGGTCTTCGCCGGCGGTACGCCGATCGGCGCGCCTCTCCTCGGCTGGGTCACCGACACGTACGGCGCCCGGGTCGGCTTCGCGACGGGCGGCGCGATCTCGCTGGCTGCGGCGGTCGTGGTGGGCCTGGTCCTGGCCCGGGTGGGCGGCCTGAGGGTCGCCTGGGCCTGGCGCCACGGGCACCCGCAGGTGCGCTTCGTGGCGCGGGAACGGCTGGCGACGGCGGCCTGAGGTCCCGGGATTCCGGGGCGGGGGCGGAGGCACTGCCTCCGCGCCCCGCCCGCCGTCGATCCGGTGACCGGCCTGATCTACGCCGTGCAGGGCACCATCTGACCGCGTCCACCGGAGCGGCGGTCTCACGCCCGCCGGAGCGGCGGGTCCTCGCGCCCACCGGAGCGGCGGGTCCTCAGGCCCGTCGCTCCAGTACCTGGCCCGCCCAGTCGCCGACCAGGAACGTCTCCGTAGGGGTGAAGCCCTGGCCCTCGTAGTACGCGACCAGTCGGCCCTCGCTGCCCGCGAAGCAGTCCACCCGCAGCAGCGACACCCCCTGCCGCCGTGTCTCCTCCGCCGCGTGGGCGAGCAGCGCCGCGCCCACCCCGTGGCCGTGGAACCGCGCGTCGGTCGCGAGGAGCCGTACGTACACCTCGGGCTCGTCCGCCGGCGCGATGTGCTGCCCGGGGAACGGGGTCAGCGTCATCGTCCCCGCCGGTACGCCGTCGATCTCGGCGATCCACGGATCACCCGCGGCCATCGTGTCCTCGACCTGCTTCACCGCCTTGGGCCGGCCGGAGAACGGCTCGGTGCCCCACTGTGCGGTGATCCCCTTGCCGTTGAGCCACACCACTGCGCTGTCGAGGATGCCGAGTATCGCGGGGAGGTCCTCCGCCCCGCCCTTCCTGAGGGAGATCTTCATGCCGCAGAGGCTAACCGCTGCCACACTCGCCTCATGAGGCTCTTCGCCGCCGTCCTCCCGCCGTCCGAGCGGCTCGACGAGCTCGGGCACGTCGTCGACCGGCTCCACCGGCTGCCCGGGGCCGACGGGCTCCGCTGGACCTCGCGCCCCGGCTGGCACCTCACGCTCGCGTTCATGGGGGAGGTCGGCGAGGAGCTGCTGCCCGAGCTGCGCGTCCGGCTCGCCCGCGCCGCGCACCGCACCCCTCCCTTCCCGCTGCGGCTCCACGGCGGCGGGCACTTCGGGCGGCGCGCCCTCTGGGCCGGGGTCGCCGGGGACCTGGACGAGCTGCGGCTGCTCGCCGAGCGCGCCGACGCGGCCGCGCGGCGGGCCGGGGTCGCGATGGACGAGCACCGCCGCTACCAGGCGCATCTGACGGTCGCCCGCGCGCGGGGGGAGGCGGTGGACCTGCATCCGTTCCTGGACGGGATGAGGGCCTTCGAGGGGGCCCGCTGGGAGGTGGGCGAGCTGGCCCTGGTCCGGTCGAACCTGCCGGTGAGCGGGGTGCGGGGCGAGCAGCCCCGGTACGAGCAGGTCGGCGGCTGGCCCCTTGCGGGGTCGGCGGGGCAGCCGGGTTAACCTCGAAGGGTGGACCCTAAGACCCGTAACCGCATCATGGCCGGCGCTCTCGTACTGATGTTCGCGATCATCGCGGTGGCATCGGTGGTCGGCCAGTAGTCCCTCCCCACCCCGTGGGAACCCTCTTGCTTCGAGCGCACTCCAAGCAGTTGGCTTGGCGTCCATGGAGTACACGCAGCTCGGACGCACCGGACTCAAGGTCAGCCGACTCGTCCTCGGGACGATGAACTTCGGACCCCAGACGGACGAAGCCACCAGCCACGCCATCATGGACGCGGCGCTGGACACGGGGCTCAACTTCTTCGACACCGCCAACGTCTACGGCTGGGGTGAGAACAAGGGCCGGACCGAGGAGATCCTCGGTTCCTGGTTCGCGAAGGGCGACGGCCGTCGCGACCGCACGGTCCTCGCCACCAAGGTGTACGGGAACATGGGCGCCGACGGCGAGGCCTGGCCCAACCACGACAAGCTCTCGGCGGTGAACATCCGCCGCGCGGTCGAGGCCAGCCTCAAGCGCCTCGGCACGGACTACATCGACCTCTACCAGTTCCACCACATCGACCGCTCGACCCCCTTCGAGGAGATCTGGCAGGCGGTCGACGTCCTCATCCAGCAGGGCAAGATCCTCTACGCCGGTTCCTCCAACTTCCCCGGCTACAAGATCGCCCAGGCCAACGAGACCGCCGCCCGGCGCGGCTCGGTCGGCCTCGTCAGCGAGCAGTGCCTGTACAACCTCTTCGAGCGGCGCGCGGAGATGGAGGTCATCCCGGCCGCGCAGGAGTACGGCCTCGGGGTCATCCCCTGGTCGCCGCTGCACGGCGGTCTGCTCGGCGGCGTCCTCAAGAAGGAGGCCGAGGGCAAGCGCCGTACGGAGGGCCGCGCGGCCGCCACCCTCGCCGACCCGGCGTCCCGCGCGCAGCTCCAGGCCTACGAGGACCTGCTCGACAAGCACGGCCTGGAGCCGGGCGAGACGGCCCTCGCGTGGCTGCTCACCCGGCCGGGGGTGACGGGCCCGATCGTCGGTCCGCGGACGCCCGAGCAGCTGGCGAGCGCGCTGCGCGCCCTGGAGCTGGAGCTGAGCGAGGAGGTCCTGGCGGCTCTCGACGAGATCTTCCCGGGCCCGGGGCCGTCGCCGGAGGCCTTCGCCTGGTGATCCCTCCCGACCGGTCGTGCCGGCCTCGTGCCGACCGGTCGCTCCGGCCTCGTGCCGGTCAGGGAGCGCCCAGCCAGCTGGTGGCGTCCAGCCGGAACGCCGTCTCCGCGGGGACGACGTTCCGCAGGGCCGCCTCCAGGTCCCGGACGCGGTCCGCGCCGAGGGTCGCCGCCCACTCCGCCCGCAGTTCGTCGAAGATCGCGGCGGAGCGGGCGAGGGCCGCGTACCCCCGCGGGGTGAGGTGGACGAGTTTGCGGCGGGCGTCGGCGGGGTCGTCGGCGCGCTCGGCGTAGCCGAGGGCGAGGAGCCGGTCGACGGTCTTGCCGGCGGCCTGCTTGGAGACGCCGAGGCGGCGTCCGATCTCGCTGGCGGTGGCGCCCCGCGCGCCGATGGCCTGCATGGCGAAGCCGTGGGCGGGGCGCAGGTCGGGGTGGCCCTCGGTGGCGAGCCGGGCGTGGAGGCGGTCGATGAGGGTGCGGAAGCCGCCGAAGAGGAGCAGGGGGAGTTCGTAGCCCCTGCCGCCGCCCTCGGGGGCGCGTTCTCCGTCGCCGCTTTCCCCCTTGCCGTTATCGACAACCTGGTTTACGTTTTCCTTCGCCACATGGTCAACCATGTTGTCGATTCTACTCCTGTCGTCCGCCCCGAGTCTGGAGACGCCTGCCTTGTCCCTCGACATGTCCACCCGTACCGCCCGTGCCGTCGCCCTCCTCAAGGAGTCGCCCGAGACCCTCGACGGCTTCCTGAAGCTCAGTCAGATCTTCGAGTCCACCACCCTCGACCCGCACTCCCGCGAGACGGTCGTCCTGACCGTCGCCGAACGCAACCAGTGCCACCTCTGCGTCGACATGCACGAGGCGAAGATGGCCGCCCTCGGGCCCGCGCCCGACGCCGAACGCCTCGCCGCCGTCCGCCTGTTCACCCTTCGAGTGCTGGCCTCCGCGGGGGCGGTGAGCGACGAGGAGCTGGCCGCCTTCGAGGCCGCGGGACACACCCGCCGCAACGCCCTCGAGGTCGTCCTCGGCATCGGCGCGTACACACTGTCGACCTTCGCGAACCGCCTCACCCGGGCCGCCTGAGAACCGGCCGGCCTACCCGGCGTACGGGCCGCCCAGCCCCCACGCCTGGTGCATCGCGCCGGCGAAGGCGGCCGCCAGCTTGTGCTCGCCCGAGGGCCCCGGGTGGGTGCCGTCGTAGGTGTCCGCGTCGAGGTCGTACGACTCCGGGACCGACGCCAGGAGGAGGGGCGAGGCCGCCGTGTCCAGGTCGGCGACCGCCTTCGCGAGCAGCTCGTTGAAGCGGGCGCACTCGACGGCGAAGGGTGCGTCGTACCCGGCGCGCACATTGGGGATGACCGGCAGGAGGACGGCCCGCACGCGCGGGTTCGCGGCCCGGGCCGCGGCGACGAACGCCCGGACGTTCTCCTCCGTCTGCTCGCTGTTGGTGTAGAAACCGAGGTCGATCAGGCCGAGCGAGATCAGCAGCACGTCCGCCCCGGTCGCCGCGACCGTGCCGCCGATCACGGGCGCCATGTGCAGCCAGCCCTCGCCCCAGCCGGCCAGATGGCGCCGGGCGGGGGCGGGGAAGGCCGGGTCGGCGTACGTCTCCGAGGCCGGGGCGTCGGTGGCGGGGTCGTACAGCGCGGTGCGGGGGCCGACGATCTCGTACCCGCCGGGCAGCGTGGACTCCAGGTGCCGCCACATGCGGTACCGCCAGGTCCAGTCGCCGGCGCGTCCGATGGTCATGCTGTCGCCGACGAACAGAAAACGCATGGTCATATCATCGCGGACGGCGTCCCGGGCCTGCGACGTGATCCGGGACACGAGGCCCGCGGGGAGCCGGGCCATCGGCCCATCAGGGCGGGCCGCCCACCGCGGGAACACCCGCCGCCGCGGGCCGCCCACCGCGGCGACACCCGTCGCCGCGACGCCTACCGCAGGAAGTCGCCGACCGCCCCCGCGAACCGCTCCGCGTCGTCGTGCCACGGGAAGTGCCCCGCCCCGTCCAGGACGACGAACTCCGCCTTCGGGAACAGCTCCGCGTACGCGGACGCCGTCGGGACCGGGGTGTTCACGTCCCCCTCCCCGGCCACGACGAGCACCGGCCGCGCGAACTCCGCGAACACCGCGCGCGTCGCCTCCGGGTCGAACGCCCCCTCGCCCGCGAAGACACCCGCGCCCTCACGGCTCCGCTGCCCCTCCCCGGCGGCGTGCCGCTCCCGCGCGGCCCCGTCCCAGGTCCCGTGGAAGAACGGCGCCACGGCCTGGAAGCTCTCGCCCGTCCCACGCCCCGCCGTGACCTCCTCAAGAGCCGCGTACGCCGGGCCGAACCACGGCTCGTCCCGCCGCAGCCGCGCCGCCGCGAGCCGCTCCTCCGGCGCCGTGTCGAGCCCGACGGCCGCCGTGCCCGGGGTGACGAGCACGAGCCGGCCGACCCGCTCGGCGTACCGGGTCACGTACAGGGCGGCCAGGTTCGCGCCCGCCGAGTGCCCGAGGACGTCGACGGTGTCGAGCCCGAGGTGCGCGCGCAGCGCCTCCACGTCGTCGACGAGCCGGTCGCAGCGGTACGAGGAGGAGTCGTCCGGCACGGCCGACGCGCCCGTCCCCCGGAGGTCGAGCCGGATCAGCTGCCGGTGCGCGGTCAGCCCGCCGAGGTCGCCGAGATACGCGGAGTCCTGGAGCGGACCGCCGGGGAGGCAGAGGAGCGGGGCGCCGGTGCCGGACACATGGAAGGCGAGAGTCGTGCCGTCGGGCGCGGAGAAGGTCTGGGGGGTGGGCATGGGCGCGACCCTCGCAGCGGCCGAGGAGCAGGTCAAGCGGGTTTCGCCCGGGGCGGGCGAGGGCTCCCGGGGCGGCCGGCGATCTTGCCGACCGGTGCCGGCGGCCTTCCCGAGCAGCGGCTGCGGTCTTCCCGACCAGTCCGGCGATCTTGCCGACCGGTGCCGGCCGCCGCGTCGTGGCAGGCTGGGGGACATGCGATCTGCTCTGTGCGCCCTCGGCGCGGCGGCGGCCCTGGTGCTGCTCCCGGCCGGTCATGCCCGTGCCGAAGGACAGGAGCCTGACCGGGACTTCACCATCGAGGACTCCCGCGTCACCGAGTCCAGCGGCCTCGCCGCGAGCCGGGCCCACCCCGGGATCTACTGGACGCACAACGACCAGGACGCCCCCCTGATCTACGGCATCGACTCCCGCACGGGGAAGACGGTCGCGACCCTGACCATGCAGGGCGTCGGCACCCCCCGCGACATGGAGGCGATCGCGGTCGGCCCGGACGGCGACATCTACGTCGGGGACATCGGCGACAACCTCGACGGCTCCTGGGACCACGTCTGGGTCTACCGCTTCCCCGAGCCGAAGGTCCTCGAGGACCAGAAGGTGGCGGCGAAGCAGTACGTCGTGAAGTACGCCGACGGCGCGCGCAACGCCGAGGCGCTGATGGTCCACCCGAAGACCGGCCGGGTGTACATCGCCAGCAAGAACGAGGACGGCGGCGGCCTGTACGCGGGCCCCGAGCGGCTCTCCTCGTCCGGTACGAACGTCTTCCGGCGCATCGGCGAGGTCCCGTGGGTCACCGACGGCGCGTTCTCGCCGGACGGCGACCGGCTGGTCCTGCGCGGCTACCTCATGGCCCGCGAGTACGTGTGGAAGGACGGCCGGCTCGGCGACGAGGGCACGTCGATCGGGGCCCCGTTCCAGGGCCAGGCGGAGTCGGTGACGTACACGCCGGACGGCTCGGCGTTCATGCTCGGCTCCGAGGGGCAGCGGAGCCGGGTGGTGCGGCTGGACCGGCAGGACGCAGGACGCTCCCCGGAGAAGCCGGGCGGCACCCCGGACACCCCGGGCTCCCCGCAGACGCCGCAGTCCCCGGCCGCCGACGGCGGCCAGGGGAACGCCACGCTCGGCTTCCTGGTCCTCGGCGGCGCGTTCGTTCTCGTCTTCGGCATCAAACGACTGCTGCGGCGCGGCTGAGCCGCGGACATGCCGAAGGGCCCGGCACCGGAGACATCCGGTGCCGGGCCCTTCGCACGTACGACAGACGGTTACAGCTTCTCGATGACGTAGTCGATGCAGGCCGTCAGGGCGCGCACGTCCGCCGGGTCGATCGCCGGGAACATCGCGACGCGCAGCTGGTTGCGGCCCAGCTTGCGGTACGGCTCCGTGTCGACGATGCCGTTCGCGCGCAGCGCCTTCGCGACCGCCGCCGCGTCGATGTCGTCCGCGAAGTCGATCGTGCCGATGACCTGCGAGCGCTTCGCCGCGTCCGCGACGAACGGCGTCGCGTACTTCGACTCCTCGGCCCAGCCGTACAGCGCGTCCGAGGACTCCTTCGTCCGGGCCACGGCCCAGTCCAGACCGCCCTGGCCGTTGATCCACTTCAGCTGCTCGTTGAGCAGGAAGAGGGTCGAGAGCGCCGGGGTGTTGTACGTCTGGTTCTTCAGCGAGTTGTCGATCGCCGTCGGCAGCGAGAAGAACTCCGGGATGTGCCGGCCGGACTCGTGGATCTTCTTCGCGCGCTCCAGGGCCGCCGGGGAGAACGCGGCGAGCCACAGGCCGCCCTCGGCGGCGAAGGACTTCTGCGGGGCGAAGTAGTAGACGTCGGTCTCGGTGATGTCGACCGGGAGACCGCCCGCGCCGGAGGTCGCGTCGACCAGGACCAGCGCGCCCTCGTCGGCGCCCGCGACCCGCTTCAGCGGGGCGGCGACACCGGTGGAGGTCTCGTTGTGCGTGTACGCGTAGACGTCCACGCCCGCCTCGGCCACCGGCTCCGGGTGGGTGCCCGGGTCGGAGGAGATCACGGTCGGCTCGGCCAGCCACGGGGCCAGCTTGGCGGCCTTCGCGAACTTGGAGGAGAACTCGCCGAAGGTGAGGTGCTGCGACTTCTGCTCGATGAGCCCGTGGGTCGCGACGTCCCAGAAGGCGGTGGAGCCGCCGTTGCCCAGGATCACCTCGTAGCCCTCGGGGAGCGAGAAGAGGTCACGGATGCCGGAACGTACCTCGCCGACCAGGTTCTTCACCGGAGCCTGGCGGTGGGACGTGCCGAGGAGAGAGGTGCCGGTGGCGGCCAGGGCGTCCAGCGCCTCCGTACGCACCTTGGAGGGGCCCGCGCCGAAACGGCCGTCGGCGGGCTTGATGTCAGCGGGAATCTGGATATCAGCCACGAGGCGGAGAGTATCGGGTCGGGAAGGGGCCGGTCGCCGGATGTCCGCCCGATGAGACGAGCTCTGAGACATCCTGGGCTTGTGGGAACACACGAGGAACACCCGCCCGGCCTCGCGGCCGCGCTGCGCGCCGCGGTCGCGGGAGAGGTCGACTTCTCCGCCACCGCCCGGGCACTGACGACCATGGACTCCTCCAACTACCGCCGGATCCCGGCCGGTACGGTCGCGCCGCGCGACGCCGACGACCTCGCGGCCGTCCTGGAGGTGTGCCGGGACCACGGCACGACCCCGGTCGTCGCGCGGGGCGCCGGGACCTCGATCGGCGGCCAGGCGACCGGCACCGGCGTCGTGCTCGACCTCACACGGCACATGGGCGGGATCGTCTCCCTGGACCCCGAGGCGCGGACGGCCGTGGTCCGGCCCGGGCTCGTCCTCGACCGGCTGCGGGCGGCGGCCCGCCCGTACGGACTGACCTTCGGCCCCGATCCGTCCACGCACAGCCGCTGCACCCTCGGCGGCATGATCGGCAACAACGCGTGCGGGGCGCACTCGGTCGCCTGGGGGACCACGGCGGACAACGTGCGCTCGCTCGACGTGATGACCTACGGAGGCGCGAGGTTGACGCTGGGGCGGGACGGGCGCGGCGCCCCCGCCGGACTCCTCGACCTCGTCGACCGCCGCCTCGCCCTCCTGCGCACCGGCTATCCGGCCGGTCTGCCGCGCCGCATCTCCGGGTACGCGCTGGACGCGCTGCTGCCGGAACGGGGCGTGGACGTGGCCCGCTCGTTCTGCGGCAGCGAGGGGACGCTGGGCGTGGTGACGGAGGCGACGGTGGCGCTCGTCCCGCTGCCGGCCGAGCCGGTGCTCGTGGTGCTCGGGTACGCGGACGAGAGCGCGGCGGCGGAGGCGGCGGCGGGGCTCCTGCCGTTCGGGCCGCTGACCGTCGAGGGGATGGCGGCCGACCTCGTCCGGGGCGCCGCCGGGCTGCCCCGCGGTGCGGCGTGGCTGTTCTGCGAGACGGACGGGGAGGGAGCCGCCCGGAAGCTGGTCAGGGCGGCCGACGCGATCGACTCCGTCGTGGTGACCGACCCGGTGGGACAGCGGGCGCTGTGGCGGATCCGCGAGGACGCGGC
This sequence comes from Streptomyces sp. CB02009, assembly GCF_001905825.1. Lineage (GTDB taxonomy): Bacteria > Actinomycetota > Actinomycetes > Streptomycetales > Streptomycetaceae > Streptomyces. Next base: position 660,738 of record NZ_LIVV01000005.1, on the reverse strand, counting down.
GGGCACCGCGACCAGGACCCCCGGTGGCGGGGAGGCCTGGCCGGGATGGGAGGACTGCGCGGTGCCGCCGGCGAGGCTCGGCGCGTACCTCCGTGAATTCCGTGCGCTGCTCGTGGACTTCGGCCTGCGGGGAGTGCCGTACGGGCACTTCGGTGACGGCTGCGTCCACGTCCGGATCGACTTCGACCTGTGGACGGAGAAGGGGGTACGGGACTTCCGACGGTTCTCCGAGGCGGTGGCCGACCTCGTGGTCGCCCACGGCGGCTCGCTCTCCGGGGAGCACGGGGACGGGCAGGCGCGGGCCGAGCTGCTGCCGCGGATGTACGGGGAGGAGCTCGTCGCCCTGTTCGGCGCGGTCAAGGACGTGTGGGACCCGGACGGCGGCCTCAACCCGGGGATGCTGGTCCGCCCGCGCCCGCTCGACGAGGGCCTGCGGTTCACGGGGCTGCCGCTGGTGGGCCTCGGCAGGGAGGCGGCCAGATGCGTGGGCGTGGCCAAGTGCCGCGTGGACGGACCGAGTTCGGGTCCTGGAGTGATGTGCCCCTCGTACCGGGCGACGGGGGAGGAGAAGCACTCGACGCGCGGGCGGGCGCGGCTGCTCCACGAGATGGCGCTCGGCGAGGTGATCACGGACGGCTGGCGCTCGGAGGAGGTCCGGGAGGCGCTGGATCTGTGCCTGTCGTGCAAGGGGTGCCGCAGCGACTGCCCGGTGGGCGTCGACATGGCCGCGTACAAGGCGGAGTTCCTCGACCGGCACTACGCGGGACCGCTGGGCTTCCTGCGGAGGCCGCGCTCGCACTGGACGATGGGCAGGCTGCCGCACTGGCTGGACGTGTTCGGGCGGGGCCTGAACGCCGGGATGAGACTGCCGTTCGCGGCGCGCCTCGCCGGGGTGACGCCGGAACGGGCGATGCCGAGGGTGGCGGCGAGGTCGTTCACGTCGTGGTTCGCCGAGCGGAGCTCGACCCGCCCGCCGGACGTGACGCTGTGGCCAGACACGTTCACGGACCACCTGGCACCGGAGGTGGGCCGGGCGGCGGTCCGCGTCCTGGAGGACGCGGGGCTCGGGGTGGAGCTGCCGCCGGGGAGGGTCTGCTGCGGGCTGACGTATGTGTCGACGGGGCAGCTGGGGGCGGCGCGCAGGGTGATGCGGCGGACGCTGGACGTGATGGCGGGGGGAGACAAGATGGCGGAGGGCGCCGCCGACCCCCTGAACCCCGTCGTGGTCCTGGAACCCTCCTGCGCGGCGACACTCCGCACCGACCTGCCGGAACTGCTGCCGGACGACCCGAGGGCGGCCCGCCTGGCGGCGTCGGTACGGACGTTCGCGGAGGCCCTGGAGACGCTGGCGCCGCACTGGCGGCCACCGCGCCTGGACCGCCCGGTGACGGGCCAGACCCACTGCCACCAGCACGCGGTCCTCGGCGACGCGGCCGACCGCCGCCTGCGCGAACGCGCGGGCCTGACGGGCGACCTCGTGGGCGGCTGCTGCGGCCTGGCGGGCAACTTCGGCTTCGAGCCGGGCCACTACGAGGTCTCGGTGACGTGCGCGGAGGACCAGCTCCTGCCGGCCCTGAGAGCGGCACCCCCGGAGGCGACGGTCCTGGCGGACGGCTTCTCGTGCAGGACGCAGATGACGGACCTGGCGGGGGTGAGGGGCCGGCACCTGGCGGAGGTGCTGGCGGAGGGGGTGGACGAGGGGGAGGCGGGGCTTTGAGGTCCTGGGGGTGAGCGTGCCTGGTGGGCTTCTGGTGCGGCCGCCCTCTTTCCGAGTGTGGCGGCCTCCGCCACCGCGTCAAGGGCGCTCCCTGCGGTCGCGTCGCTGCGCGATGGGCTGCGCCCACCCTTGACCCGGCGGCGGAGGCCGCCTTTTCACACTCGGAGGGCGGCCGAGGGCCGGGGCCGCGCGGATGCCGGGTAGTGGCCGCCGACGGCGG
>NZ_LIVV01000005.1:140593-658529 GCF_001905825.1 Streptomyces sp. CB02009 | reverse complement strand
CCGCCGACGGCGGCCACTGCCCGAGGCCTGGCGTGGACCCGGTCCCCCGGACCGCCCTCCGAGAGTGTTTTCGCTTCTGGAGGTGGTGGGTCAAGGGTGGCCGAAGGCCATCGCGCAGCGACGCGACGAAGGAGCGCCCTTGACGCACCGCCGGAAGGAGCGACTCTCGGAAAGAGGGCGGTCCCACCAGAAGCCCGCTTGTCGGTCGCGCCGTTGCCGCCCGGCCTGCGTTTATGCGCCTGCAGGTCCAAGTTCCTTCGAAAGAGGGCCGGTTAACCGATTCGGACCTCCGGGACGAGGTGCCCGGTTACTGTCGGCGTGAGCCGACATTGGGGGTGACCTGCTCGTGGTCAACATCCGCAGCCTTGATCCGTCCGCCTCGCCCCTGGACTACTACGGATCCGAACTCCGCCGCCTGCGGGAGGCCGCCGGACTCGGGCAGAGTCAGTTGGGCGGCGTCGTCTTCTGCACGGGGTCCCTGATCGGCCAGATCGAGACGGCGAAGAAGGTCCCGACGCGGGACTTCTCTGAGCGGATCGACGCGGCGCTGATGACGGGCGGGTTCTTCACCCGCCTGGTGGGCCTGGTGCTGCGGAGCCAACTGCCCACGTGGTTCCAGCCGTATGCCGAGATGGAGGCGAAGGCGGCGTACATCTCGACGTACCAGTGTCAGCTCGTCTACGGCCTGCTCCAGACTCCGGCGTACGCCCGTGCGGTGCTGGGCGTAGAACACTCAGATCTGCTGGACGAGATGGTCGCCGCTCGGGTCGAGCGACAGCGAATCCTGGAGCGAGACCGCCCACCCGTGGTGTGGGTGGTGCTGGACGAGGCTGCTCTGACACGGGAGATCGGCGGGCGCCAAGTCATGCGGGCGCAGCTGGAGTATCTGCTTGCTTTCGCCAGTGAGCCGTGGGTGCAGATCCAGGTGCTGCCGTTCAAGACCGGAGAACATGCTGCAGTGATGGGGTCGTTCACCCTTCTGCGTTTCGACGGGGACCCGGATCTGTTCTACGCCGAGAGCTACGACATGGGTCACATGACCGCCAATCCGGAAGTAATGAGGGAACGTTCAGTCGGATACTCTCGCCTCCAGGCCACGGCCCTCTCGGTGGAAGACTCGGCCGAGCTGATCGCGCGCGTCATGGAGGAGCGATATGGACACGGTGGAGTGGCGTAAGTCGTCATACAGCGGTTCCAACGGCGGCGAGTGCATCGAATGCGCCCCCCTCGGCCCCGCCACCTGGCTCAAGTCCTCCCACAGCGGTTCCGACGGCGGCGAGTGCGTCGAAGTAGCCGACCTGACTCCCCACATCGCCGTCCGCGACTCCAAGAACCCCGACGGCCCCCACTTCCGCGCCACCCCCGCCGCCTTCGCCGTCTTCGTCGCCGCCGCCGCGCAGGGCCGGTTCTGACCGCGCTTCTGACCCCGCCCGACCCCACGGGCCGGTTCTGACCCCGCCCCGAACGACCGGCCTCACCCCCCGCTGACGATCTCCCGCGCCATCGCCACCAGCGCCCCCGTCGCCGGGTGCGGGAACGCGTCCCGCCAGGCCAGTACCACCGGAAGCGGTGGGGCGTCCGGCAGGGGGCGGTACGTGACGCCCGGGTGCGGGTGCAGGGACGCCGTCGACGCGGACGAGACGCCGACGCCCCGGCCCGCCGCGATCGCCGTCAGCCAGTCGTCGGTGTTCGCCACCGTGACCGTCGCCGCCGGGCGCGCCGCCGCCGGCCAGAGCGCGAGGGTCGTCGCGCCGGAGACCGTGTTGAGTACGACCGTCCCGTCCGCGAGGTCGTCGAGGGCGAGGCGCGGGCGCTCGGCGAGCGGGCTGTCGGCCGGTACGGCCGCGACGCGTTCCTCCGTCGTGAGCTCCTCGGTGACCAGGCCGGGCGCGTCGACCGTCCCGCGCAGCAGCGCCGCGTCGACCTCGCCCCGGGTGAGGCCGGCCGTGCGGTCGTCGATGCGGAGGAGTTCGAGCGGGGTCTCGGGGTGTTCGCGCTGCCAGCGGCGGAGCAGGGGTGTGGTGTACGGGCCGAAGGCCGACCACGCGTGTCCGAGGCGCAGCGGCCGGTGGCGCAGCCTGGCCGGGTCGACGGCCGCCTCGAAGGCGGCGAGGGCCGCCGCGGCCCGGTCCTGGAAGGCGCGGCCCTCGGCCGTGAGGGCGAGGTGGTGGGTGGAGCGGTCCACGAGCCGGGCTCCGAGGTGCTGTTCCAGGGCGGCGAGCGTGCGGGACACGGCGGGTTGGGTGAGGTGGAGCCGGGCGGCCGCCCTGGTGAGGCTGGACTCCTCGGCGATGGCGAGGAAGCAGCGGAGGTGGCGTAGCTCGATGCTCATGCGTACGGAGCATAACCGCAGCGCAATCGGCATTTCCGGCGCCGCGCGGGGACTCGTAGCGTGAGAGGGGAACTCCGGTGACAGGGGACCTGTGGTGCATTATTCTGGACTGGAAGTTCAATGCAATGAACAGTTGAGGAGCAGTCGGTGGACATCAGTCCGGTCAAGGAGGCGGGCCCGGTGGGGACCGCGGTCGGCCCCGAGTCGCCGGCCGTCCCCGTCGCCCCCGTCGGTGGCGCCCAGGGCGGCCGCGGGCCGAAGGGGCTCGCGGGTCACCGCTTCGGGCCCGTCGCGCTCGTCGTCACGGGCGGGCTCTCCGTGCAGTTCGGCTCGGCCCTCGCCGTCCTCCTCATGCCCCGGGCCGGTGCCCTCGGCGTCGTCACCCTGCGGCTCGTGCTCGCCGCCGCCGTCCTGCTGATCGTCTGCCGGCCGAAGGTCCGCGGCTACGGCCGGGCGGACTGGGGCACGATCGTCGCCTTCGGTGCGGCGATGGCAGGGATGAACATCCTCTTCTACCAGGCGGCCGACCGGATTCCGCTGGGTGCCGCGGTGACCCTGGAGGTCCTCGGCCCGCTGATCCTCTCGGTGGTCGCCTCCCGCCGCCTGATGAACCTGCTCTGGGCGGGACTCGCCCTCGGCGGTGTCGTCCTGCTCAGCGGCGGCGGCTTCGACCGCCTCGATCCGCTGGGTGCGGCCTTCGCGCTCGCGGCGGGCGCGATGTGGGCGACGTACATCGTGTTCAGCGCGCGGACGGGCCGCCGCTTCCCGCAGGCCGACGGACTGGCGCTCGCGATGGCCTTCGGTGCCGTCCTCAGCCTGCCGCTGGGCATCGCGGAGGCGGGCGACAAACTCCTCGTACCGTCGACGATCGGCCTGGGCCTCGCGGTCGCGCTGATGTCGTCCGTCCTGCCGTACACCCTCGAACTCCTTGCCCTGCGGCGCCTGCCCGCTCCCACCTTCGCCATTCTGATGAGCCTGGAACCGGCCATCGCGGCGACGGCCGGTTTCCTCATCCTCAGCCAGGCGCTGTCCCTGACCGACGCGCTCGCGATCGCCCTCGTCATCGCGGCGAGCATGGGGGCGGTACGGACGCAGGTACGGGCGGCCGCGCGGGAGCGGGACAGGGCCGGGGTGGCGGGCTAGGCCGACGGCCGGCGGGGGCGCTCGCGCCCGGTCAGAGCGCCGGGAACGAGATCCGGACGTCGTAGCGGCGCTCGAACTCGCGGATCTTGGCCGGCAGCGCGGTGTTCAGCGCGTCGATCTCCTGGCGGTGGTCGGCGCGGAAGCGTGTCCCGAGTGCCTTCCGCAGCTCGGAGCGGACGTCCTCGGCCGGCTTCATGCAGGCGGAGTACGCGCGGGCCAGGGTGTGTTCCCCGGTGGTGTCGCCGGCCTGCATGCGCTGGTCGACGAGGGCGAAGAAGGCGTTCTCGTCCGGTGCCGCGATCTTGCGGTCGGCCATGCACGGGCCGAAGCCCTTGAGCGCGGCGAGGGCCCGGGGGTGGGTGCGCAGCGACGACTCCTCCTGGAACCAGCTGCTCTGCACGGCGACGTACACGGAGCGCAGGCTCTGCTCCACGGACGCGGCGGTCTTCATGCAGCGGTCCTGGACGCCGCGTCCCGCGCCTTCGGCGGGGCGGTCGCCCGTGGAGTCGGCCGCGCCCGGGACGATGACGCCGTTGAAGCCGTTGCGGTCGATGAACGGCAGGTCGGGGATGTCGGAGAAGCGCACGAAGGCCGGCGGTTCGTGCGGCGGGGCGGGTGTCCGGTGTTCGGCCAGGCAGGTGCGGAGGGCCTTGTCGGCGGCCAGCCGCCCGAAGGCGTCGAGGCCCTGGGTGAGGCGGGTCTGCTCGCCCGTCGTGGGGAGCACCATGTCCACGACGTCCGCGGGCATCGCGGACGTGACGGCGACGGCGGCGGTGGCGGCGGGGCGCGGCGGCGGTGCAGGGGCGGCGGCGGCCTGCTCGGGCGGGGCCGAGCACGCGGTGAGGCCGGTGAGGCCGGTGAGGAAGGCGAGACCGGTGAGGGCGCCGGACGCGACGAGGCGCGTCGAATGCCGCCCGGCGGTCGGGCGCGGGAACGGGGTGCGGCGGGACATCGTGCCCGTACCTCCATGGTGCGATGCGTGGTGAGCCCCGTCGTCGGCCCGGCACCTCGCGGGGCGCCGGGCCGGCGACGGGGTGGTGCAGGGGTCAGTGGGCGACCTGCACGGCACCGCCGATCCAGTTGTACGCCGCCACGCCGAACTCACGGCCGTTGGTCAGGTCGGAGATCAGGACGTACTGGTTCACGGAGTAGCTGCCGTTCGATATCCACTGGTACGGGCGGGAGGCCCACGTCCAGGCACCGGAGGCGTTGCGGTACTGGGCGCGGTACGAGTCACCGCCGGCGCCACCGGGCGCCGCGGCCTCGACGACCTGCACGTCGTGGCAGCCGCTGCTGGACTTGTTGACGGTGGTCCACACGCTGTTCTGGCCGGTGGTGAGCCAGTCACGCTTGCACCCGTCGGCCGCGGAGGCGGTGGGGGCGAGCGTCATCAGCGAGGTCGCGACGGCGCCGACGAGGGCCAGACCGACAGCGGTCTTCTTCATGAGGAGATCCCTTTCTTGCACAGCGAGCGCCGCTCCGGCGGGGGCGGCGGCGGTTCTCACCCTCCTCCTGAGGGGGACCTCTCGTATTGGACAAAAGCGAGGTCCGGGGGCGTTCTTCGCAGCGCGGTTCTCGCAGGTCCGGGCGCTCCGGGCGGGCCAGTGGGGGGGGCCGGTGCGGGGCGCTCCGTGCGGTGTGGCGGGCCCTAGGATCCGCGCATGATCGCTGAACTGCAGTGCCTCGTCATCGACTGCCAGGCCCCCGCCGAACTGGCCGAGTTCTACCGCTCGGTCCTGGGAGGCGAGGTGGACCGGCCGGACGGCCGGTGGGCGCTGGGAGAGGCGTGGTCCACGCTGCACACCCCCGGCGGTCTCGTCCTCTGCTTCCAGGGCGTCGCGGACCACCGCCCGCCGACGTGGCCGTCCTCCGAGCGCCCCCAGCAGTCCCATCTCGACTTCGCGGTGGGCGACTTGGACGCGGCGGGGGAGCAGGTCGTCGCGCTGGGTGCGAGGCTCCTGGACGCGGGCGGGGGCAGCCGGAGCTGGCGGGTGTACGCGGACCCGGCGGGGCATCCGTTCTGCCTGGTCCGCCACTGAGGGCGGCGGCTGCTTGGCGGTTCGTGCGGCCCGCCTTGCGGCCCGGCCCCGTGGCCATGCCCCGTGGCCCGATCCTGTCGACCGTTGACCTTCGGGCTGTTTCGGGGATGTCGGGGGCCTCGGACGATGGAGCTGTCGACCGAGGTACGGAGAAGGGAGGGCGTCATGGCCCTGGAGATGCGCGAGCGCTGCGAGCGGTGCGAGACGGCGGTGCTGGTGGCGGACGGGCCCGCGCGGATCTGTTCGTACGAGTGCAGCTTCTGCGTGCCGTGCGCCGACGCGATGAGCGACGTCTGCCCCAACTGCGGGGGTGAGCTGGTGGCGCGGCCTCGGCGGGTGGCCGGGTAGCGGCGCCGGAGGCGTGGAGAGGCGGCGCCAGGGGGTCTATACACTCCGTGTATACACCGTGCGTATAGTCGGCGCTATGGCACCGTCCTCACCCACCCCGCCCACCCCGCTCGCTCCCCGGCTCCTCAAGGCCGTGATCGTCTCGCTGCTCGCCGTCGCCGCGTCGCACCTGATCCTGTCCGACACGCTGTACATGTTCTTCGCCGGCCAGGCCGCGTCGACGCTGGGCGCGGGGCCCGGCTACTCCTCGGACCAGGTGTTCACGGCCGCGATCATGAACACGGTCCTCCTCATGCCGCTGGTCCTGTGGATCGGCATGCGGGTCACCGGGGAGCGGAAGGTCTGGCCGATGGTCCTCGCGGGGACGGCCGCGTGGATCACCGCCGTGGGCCACGGCATCGACACGATCGACGACGTCCCCTGGGCCCTCCTGCCGTGGCGCTCCCTGATCCTCGTGGTCACCGTCACGGCCCTGGCATCGGCGATACGGAGGCGGCCGGGGGGTTAGGGGTGGCTGGTGGGGGCGGTGGACGGTCGGCCCGCGCGCGCAGCGCTTCTGCATCAATCAAAGCAAGCATGCTTGATTGTTTTCTGGTTCGCTGTCATGCTCCGGGGCACGCCGCCGTGTCCCGAGGGGAGCGCACCGTGTCCGACCCCGCTGTCGTCCTCGATGATCTGCGCGAGGAGAGCGAAGCACTCGACGTCCTTGTCGGCGCGTTGGGTGAGGAGCGGTGGGCCGCGCCCACCCCCGCCGCCGGCTGGACCGTCGCCCATCAGGTCGCGCATCTGGCCTGGACCGACCGGGCCGCGCTCCTCGCCGTCACCGATCCGGACGGTTTCGCCGCCGAGGCCGCCAGGGCGGTCGCCGCCCCCGAGCGTTTCGTCGACGAGGGTGCCGAGGAGGGGGCGAAGCTGCCGCCCGGCGAGCTGCTCGCCCACTGGCGCGAGGGGCGCGAGCTGCTGCAGGAGGCTCTGCGGGGGGTTCCGGCCGGTGTGCGGTTCCCCTGGTACGGGCCGCCCATGAGTGCCCCCGCCATGGCCACCGCCCGGCTCATGGAGACCTGGGCGCACGGCCAGGACGTCGCCGACGCCCTCGGGGCCGTCCGTACGCCGACCAACCGCATCCGGCACGTCGCCTGGATCGGTCACCGGGCCAGGGGCTACGCCTATCTGGTGCGGGGCCTGCCCGTTCCCGTCGAGCCCGTCCGGGTGGAACTCGTATCCGCAGGTGGGGAGTTGTGGGCGTACGGACCCGAGGACGCCGCTCAGAAGGTGACCGGGCAGGCGCTGGAGTTCTGTCTGCTCGTCACCCAGCGCGTCCACCGTGACGACACCTCCCTGGTCGCCGTCGGCCCGGACGCCGAGCAGTGGCTCACCATCGCCCAGGCCTTCGCCGGACCCGCGGGTCCCGGCCGGCCCGCCGAAGGGACCCGCTGATGGTGTTCCGGATCGGCAACGCCTCCGGGTTCTACGGCGACCGCTTCGACGCCGTCCGCGAGATGCTCACCGGTGGCGGGCCCGACGGTGCGGTCGACGTCCTCACCGGGGACTACCTCGCCGAGCTCACCATGCTCATCCTCGGCCGTGACCAGCTCAAGGACCCGTCCTCCGGGTACGCGAAGACCTTCCTGCGCCAGATGGAGGAGGGCCTCGGTCTCGCCCACGACCGTGGCGTCCGGATCGTCACCAACGCCGGCGGCCTCAACCCCGCCGGTCTCGCCGACGCCCTGCGCGTCCTCGCCGCCAAGCTCGGGCTGCCCACGCGGGTCGCGCACGTGGAGGGCGACCGGCTGCCGGCCGTCGACGGCGCACTGGCCGCCAACGCCTATCTCGGCGGCGCCGGGATCGCCGCCTGCCTCGCCGCCGGCGCCGACGTCGTCGTCACCGGCCGGGTCACCGACGCCGCCCTCGTCACCGGGCCCGCCCAGTGGCACTTCGGCTGGGGGCCCGAGGAGTACGACAAGCTCGCGGGCGCGGTCGTCGCCGGGCACGTCCTCGAATGCGGCACCCAGGCCACCGGCGGCAACTACGCCTTCTTCCGCGAGCACGACCCGGCGCTGCTCCGCCGCCCCGGCTTCCCGGTCGCCGAACTCCACGAGGACGGCAGCGCCGTCATCACCAAGCACCCCGGGACCGGCGGCCTCGTCGACGTCGGCACGGTCACGGCCCAGCTCCTGTACGAGACGGCCGGCGCCCGCTACGCGGGGCCCGACGTGACCGCCCGCCTCGACACCGTCCGCCTCACCCGGGAGGGGCCCGACCGGGTCCGCATCGACGGGGTGCGGGGCGAGGCGCCGCCGCCGACGCTCAAGGTCGGACTCAGTCGCCTCGGCGGCTTCCGCAACGAGGTGGTGTTCGTCCTGACCGGCCTCGACATCGAGGAGAAGGCCGCACTCGTGCGGGGGCAGGTCGAGGACGCCCTCGCCGGCGGCCGTCCCCGCGAGGTCCGCTGGGAGCTCGTCCGCACCGACCGGCCCGACGCCGACTCCGAGGAGACCGCCAGCGCCCTCCTGCGGCTCGTCGTCCGCGACCCCGCCCCTGAGGCCGTCGGCCGGGCCCTCACCGGCGCGGCCGTCGAACTCGCCCTCTCCAGCTACCCCGGCTTCCACGTCACCGCGCCGCCCGGGAAGGGCGCCCCCTACGGGGTCTTCGAGAGTGCGTACGTACCGGTCGCCGACGTTCCCCACACGGCCGTGCTCCCGGACGGGACCCGCGCCCCCGTTCCCGTACCGCAGCGGACCCGGGAGCTCGCGCCCGTGCCCGTACCGGACCTTCCCGAGCCGCTCCCGCCAGGGCCCACCCGGCGGGTGCCGCTCGGCCGGATCGCCGGCGCCCGCAGCGGCGACAAGGGCGGCGACGCGAACGTCGGCGTCTGGGTGCGCACGGACGAGGAGTGGCGGTGGCTCGCGCACGCCCTCACGGTCGAGCGGGTGCGTGAACTGCTCCCCGAGACGGCCGGTGTGGAGATCACCCGGCACGTGCTGCCGCGGCTGCGCGCGCTCAACTTCACCTTCGCCGGGATCCTCGGCGAGGGCGTCGCCTCGCAGGCCCGTTTCGACCCCCAGGCCAAGGCCCTCGGCGAGTGGCTCCGCTCCCGCGCAACAGACATCCCGGAGGGACTCCTGTGACCGTCCTCGCCTCCGCCCTCGACACCGGCGGATCCGACTACCGGGCCCACCGCGCGGCCATGCTCGACAAGCTCACCGCGCTGGACGCCGAGCACGCCAAGGCGCTCGCGGGCGGCGGCGAGAAGTACGTCGCGCGGCACCGCAAGCGCGGCAAGCTGCTCGCCCGCGAGCGGATCGAGCTGCTCGTCGACCCGGACACCCCCTTCCTGGAGCTGTCGCCGCTCGCGGCCTGGGGCAGTGACTACGCGGTCGGCGCCTCCCTGATCACCGGCATCGGGGTCGTCGAGGGCGTCGAGTGCCTGATCACCGCCAACGACCCGACCGTGCGCGGCGGCGCCTCCAACCCGTGGACGCTGAAGAAGGCGCTCCGGGCCAACGAGATCGCGTTCGCCAACCGGCTGCCCGTGATCTCGCTCGTCGAGTCCGGCGGCGCCGACCTCCCCTCCCAGAAGGAGATCTTCATCCCCGGCGGGGCGCTCTTCCGCGACCTCACCCGGCTCTCCGCCGCCGGCATCCCCACGGTCGCGGTCGTCTTCGGCAACTCGACGGCCGGCGGCGCGTACGTCCCCGGCATGTCCGACCACGCCGTGATGATCAGGGAGCGGTCGAAGGTGTTCCTCGGCGGTCCCCCGCTGGTGAAGATGGCGACGGGCGAGGAGAGCGACGACGAGTCCCTCGGCGGCGCCGAGATGCACGCGCGGATGTCCGGGCTCGCCGACCACTACGCCGTCGACGAGCCCGACGCGCTCCGGCAGGCACGGCGCATCGTGGCCCGGCTGAACCACCGCAAGGCCCAGCCCGACCCCGGTCTCGCGGAACCCCCGAAGTACGACGAGGACGAGCTGCTCGGGATCGTGCCCGGGGACCTCAAGACCCCGTTCGACCCGCGCGAGGTGATCGCGCGGATCGTCGACGGCTCCGACTTCGACGAGTTCAAGCCGCTGTACGGGCCGAGCCTGGTCACCGGCTGGGCGAGCCTGCACGGCTACCCGGTCGGCATCCTCGCCAACGCGCAGGGCGTCCTGTTCGGCCCGGAGTCGCAGAAGGCCGCGCAGTTCATCCAGCTCGCCAACCAGCGCGACATCCCGCTCGTCTTCCTCCACAACACCACCGGCTACATGGTCGGCAAGGAGTACGAGCAGGGCGGCATCATCAAGCACGGCGCGATGATGATCAACGCCGTGTCGAACTCCCGCGTCCCCCACCTGTCCGTCCTGATGGGGGCGAGTTACGGCGCCGGGCACTACGGCATGTGCGGCCGGGCCTACGACCCGCGCTTCCTGTTCGCCTGGCCCAGCGCCAAGTCCGCCGTGATGGGCCCGCAGCAGCTCGCCGGCGTCCTCTCCATCGTGGCGCGGGCGAGCGCCGTCGCGAAGGGGCAGCCGTACGACGAGGAGGCCGACGCCGGTCTCCGGGCGCTCGTCGAGGCGCAGATCGAGTCCGAGTCCCTGCCGATGTTCCTCTCCGGCCGGCTCTACGACGACGGGGTCATCGACCCCCGCGACACCCGCACGGTCCTCGGGCTGTGCCTCTCCGCGATCCACACGGCACCGGTCGAGGGCGCGCGCGGCGGCTTCGGCGTCTTCCGAATGTGAGGCCCCTCCCCATGACCGAGCCCTCGACGATCACCTCCGTCCTCGTCGCGAACCGCGGTGAGATCGCCTGCCGGGTCTTCCGTACCTGCCGTGAGCTGGGCATGTCGACGGTCGCCGTGTACTCCGACGCGGATGCCGACGCCCTGCACGTACGGGAGGCGGACACGGCGGTACGGCTGCCGGGGGCGGCGCCCTCGGAGACGTATCTCCGCGGCGACCTGGTGGTGGAGGCGGCGCTCGCGGCGGGCGCGGACGCCGTCCACCCCGGCTACGGATTCCTCTCCGAGAACGCGGACTTCGCCCGGCAGGTGGTCGACGCCGGACTGGTGTGGATCGGCCCGCCGCCCGAGGCGATCGAGGCGATGGCGTCCAAGACCCGCGCCAAGGAGCTCCTCGGCATCGCGCCCCTGACGGACGTGACCGAGGCCGACCTGCCCGTCCTGGTGAAGGCGGCGGCCGGCGGCGGCGGGCGGGGGATGCGGATCGTACGGGAACTCGACCAGCTCGAAGGGGAGTCGGCCGCCGCGTCGGCCGAGGCGCTGAGTGCCTTCGGCGACGGCGAGGTGTTCGTCGAGCCCTATGTCGAGAACGGGCGGCACGTCGAGGTCCAGCTCCTCTGCGACACCCACGGCACCGCCTGGGCGCTCGGCACCCGGGACTGCTCCCTCCAGCGGCGCCACCAGAAGGTCGTCGAGGAGGCGCCGGCGCCCGGCCTGCCCGCCGCGCTCGAAGCGTCCCTCCTGGACACGGCAGTCCGGGCGGCGAAGGCCGTCGGCTACGTCGGCGCCGGCACGGTCGAGTTCCTCGTGGCGGACGGCCGCGCGCAGTTCCTGGAGATGAACACCCGCCTCCAGGTCGAACACCCGGTGACGGAGGAGGTGTTCGGCGTCGACATCGTCGCCCTCCAGCTCGCCGTCGCCGAGGGCCGCGCCCTGCCGCCGGAGCCCCCCGCCCCGCGCGGCCACGCCATCGAGGCGCGCCTGTACGCGGAGGACCCGGCGCGCGCGTGGGCCCCGCAGACCGGTGTCCTGCACCTCTTCGAGCTGCCCGGGGAGGGCCGGACGCGCCTCGACACCGGGTACGCCTCCGGGGACACGATCGGAGTCCACTACGACCCGATGCTCGCCAAGGTGATCGTCCACGCCCCGACCCGGGCGGAGGCGGTCCGCAAGCTGGCCCGTGCCCTGGAGCGGGCCAGGATCCACGGACCGGTCACCAACCGGGACCTGCTGGTCGCCTCCCTGCGGCATCCCGGGTTCGCGGACCCCGGGCTGCTCGACACCGGCTTCTACGACCGGAACCTCGACGCCCTGACGGAGCCCCGGACCGGCGGCGAGCACGCGGCCGTGGCCGCCGCGCTTGCCGAGGCCGCCGCCCGCAGGAGCCGCTTCGGCGGGGGGTGGCGCAACCTGCGGTCCCAGGACGAGACGCGGACGTACGGCGGTCACGAGGTCCGCTACCGGCCGACGCGGGACGGCGGTTTCGAGGTGACGGCTCCCGAGGGCGTCCAGGCGGTCTCGGCGGACCCCGGCCGGGTGCGCCTCGAAGTCGCCGGTGTCGTACGGGACTTCGACGTCGCCGCGTACGGGGACGGCATCGTGCACGCCGGATCCCACCGGCTCACCGTCCACCCCCGCTTCACCGACCCGCGGGAGCAGACCGCCCCCGGCTCCCTGCTCGCGCCCATGCCCGGCACCGTCGTCCGGGTCGCGGACGGCCTCGCCGTCGGCGATCGCGTCACCGCCGGTCAGCCGCTCCTCTGGCTGGAGGCCATGAAGATGGAGCACCGCGTCATCGCCCCCGCCTCCGGCACGCTCACCGCGCTCCACGCCGCCCCCGGCCGCCAGGTCGAGGTAGGTGCCCTGCTCGCCGTCGTCTCGGACGACGCCACGACCGAAGCAGCACAGGAGGACCAGACCGTATGAGCACCATGATCGAAAGTGAAGAGCTCACCGCGCTCCGCGCCGCCGTCTCCGCGCTCGGGCACCGGCACGGCCCCGGCTTCGACCGGGCCACCCTGTGGGCGGAGGCCGGCAAGCTCGGCTACCTGGGGGTCAACCTCCCCGAGGAGTACGGCGGCGGGGGCGGCGGCATGGCCGAGCTGTCCGTCGTCCTGGAGGAGGCCGGCGCGGCCGGCGCGCCGCTCCTGATGATGGTGGTCTCGCCCGCGATCTGCGGCACGGTCATCGCCCGCTTCGGCACGGAGGAGCAGAAGCGGGCCTGGCTGCCGGGTCTCGCGGACGGCTCGCGGACGATGGCGTTCGGCATCACGGAGCCCGACGCGGGCTCGAACTCGCACCGGATCACGACGACCGCGACCCGTACCGAGGAGGGCTGGGTCCTCAACGGGCGGAAGGTGTTCGTGTCCGGCGTCGACATCGCCGACGCGACGCTGATCGTGGGCCGCACGTCGGACGCCCGCACGGGCAGCCTCAAGCCCTGTCTCTTCATCGTCCCGCGTGACGCCCACGGCTTCGAGCGGCGGCACATCGAGATGGAACTCGACGCGCACGAGAAGCAGTTCGAGCTGACGCTCGACGAGGTCCACCTGCCGGCCGACGCGCTCGTCGGCGACGAGGACGCGGGGCTGCTCCAGCTGTTCGCGGGTCTCAACCCGGAGCGGATCATGACGGCCGCGTTCGCGATCGGCATGGGCCGGTACGCGCTGGCGCAGGCCGTGAAGTACGCGAAGGAGCGCCAGGTCTGGAAGGCCCCGATCGGCGCCCACCAGGCGATCGCGCACCCGCTCGCCCAGGCGCACATCGAGCTGGAGCTGGCCCGGCTGATGATGGCGAAGGCCGCGCAGCTCTACGACGCGGGGGACGACATGGGGGCGGGCGAGGCCGCCAACATGGCGAAGTACGCGGCGGCCGAGGCCTGTGTGAAGGCCGTCGACCAGGCCGTCCACACGCTCGGCGGGAACGGCCTGACCAAGGAGTTCGGCCTGGCCCGGCTGGTCACGGCGGCGCGGGTGGCGCGGATCGCGCCGGTCAGCCGGGAGATGATCCTCAACTTCGTCTCGCACCAGACGCTGGGGCTGCCCAAGTCGTACTGACCGGGGCGGCCCGCCGGACGGGCGACGGGCCGCCCGCGTCGTAGCGACAGGGGCGGCCCGCCGGGCGCGCGAGGGGCTGCCCGTCGTACCGACCGGGGCAGCCCGTCGCGACCGCGTCAGCTGACGTGGTCGTACTTCCAGCCCGAGGCGATCTTGACGCGGGAGTGGAACTCGTACGAGTCGACCAGGCCGCTGGACGAGTAGCGGTACACGTCACCGCCCGGGGTGACGGCGACCAGGTCGGCACGGCCGTCGCCGTCCATGTCGCCGGGCGAGGCCAGGTACTTGTACAGGTACCAGCCGTGGCCGACGTAGTTGCGCGGAGCGAACGGAGCGGTGGCGGAGCCGGTGCCCGCGTGCACGTACAGGACCTCGCCGTCCCGGGAGACCAGGTCGGGGCGGCCGTCGCCCGTGACGTCCCCTGCGCCGATCAGCATGTTGCTCGTGCCGATCGAGCCGATCCGCACGGCCGGGCCGAGGTACGCGGGCGAGTGGCTCTTCAGGCCCGGGTGGAGGTAGAGGTCGCCCCGGTGGTCCGCACCGATGAAGTCGGCCTCGCCGTCGCCGTTGACATCGCCGGGCGAGACCTTGAACTGGTAGTTCTGATAGGCGGTGCCGCTACCGACCTGATTGCCGATCGGGGTGCCGCCCTCCTCGCGCCACATCATGAGGCCGCGGTTGTCGGCGGTCAGCAGGTTGGCCCGGTCGACCCCGTCCAGGGCGTACCCGTTGACGGTGGGCCAGTGGTAGGCGAAGTCTCCGGCCCCCGCGTACTGCCGGGGCGCGGTGAGCCTGCCGTCCGCCAGCGCCCCGTGGGTGAAGGCGGTGCCCGCGGCGTTCACGGTGAACAGGTTGTGCTTCCCGTACGCGGGGACGCCGCCCTGGCCGAGGTAGTACGAGAGGGTCTGGCCGCCGCCACCGAAGGCCGTGGGCGCCCCGAACTTCCCGCCGCCGACGGAGAGGTACCGGTAGAAGGCGCCGCTGTACGAGCGGGCCAGCAGGTCGGCCCTGCCGTCGCCGTCGAGGTCGTCGGCGCCGATGATCTGGTTGTACGTGTACCAGCCGCCGCCGATCAGGACGCGGGCCTTGAAGGGTGCGGTGGCCGAGCCGGTGCCCTGGTAGAAGTAGAGGTCGCCGCCCGGCGTCCTGGCGACCATGTCGGCGATCGCGTCGCCGTCGAGGTCGTTGGTGCCGACGAGCTGGTCGTAGACCTGCCAGCCGCCGCCGACCTTGGCGCGGGTCTTGAACGGGCCGCCGTTGTCGATCGTGCCCTTCCCCGCGTACAGGTAGAGCGTGCCGTCCGGCGTGCGGGCCAGCAGATCCTGGTGCCCGTCCGCGGTCAGGTCGCCGGGGGCGAGGACCTTGTTGTAGATCTGCCAGCCGGATCCCGACCAGTCCGCCGAGCCGACGGAGGTGGGGCTGACGCCGCGGCGCAGCACGAGGCTGCCGTCGGCCTGGAGCGTCAGCAGCTCCGGGGTCGAGGTTCCCGTGAGGTCGTCCGCCGGCAGGATCTCCATGCCGGGGAAGCTGAGCGCGAAGGGCGCGCTGGTGCCGGTCTTCGACAGGGATATCCGCAGCTCGCCGGTGGCGGCCGACCGGTAGACCCGGTCGCTCGTGCCGTCGCCGTCCCGGTCGAAGCGGGGCTTCGCGCCGGCCGTCGTGGAGGCCGCCACGGCCGTGGAGGACGCGGGAACGACGGACAGCAGGCCCAGGCCGAACGCGAGGGCCGTGCAGGCCGCGAGCCGGCGGGTGCGACGTCGGTGGAGCGCGTGAAGCAAAGTCCCTCCCGGGACGGAGGCGGAAACGGGGGCCCGAAGGCCTCCGGATCGTAAAGTCCGGGGAAAAAGAAAAGGAAGATCCTCCGCGTACAACCTTTCACCGCCCGCGCGTACGGAGTGGTGCGGGTGCGGGTGCGGGTGCGGGTGCGGGTGCCAGTGCCGGTGCAGTGCCGGTGCCGGTGCCGGTGCCGTGCCAGTGCCGGTGCGGGCCGGCGGCCTTGCGGGCGCCGGCCCGTGGTCGGTTCAGTCCTCGTGGTCGCTCGTCGGGTGGCTGCCGTCGGCGAGGCCCACCTCGTCGATCCAGTGGCGGACGGCCTCGGCGAAGTCCACCCGGCCGACCTCGTGGTGGGCGGCGACGAAGCGGCGGGCCGGCGGCTTGTCCTTCCACCAGCGCTCGCCGAGCTTCGCCTTGCGCAGGAAGATCTCGCAGCCGACCGCGTTGGTGTGGAAGTGGAGTTCGAGCTCCTCGGGGCGGTCCTGCCCGGACTGCTCGTCGACGAGCAGGAACCCCTGCGCCCGGTAGACGTGGTACTCGGTGCGGGGGATGTTCCCGTTGTGGACGCGCGAGGTCCGCAGGGCGTACCCCTCGGCGGCGAAGGCGTCCAGGACGGCCTCGTGCAGCGGCAGCGCGCCGATGTACACGGGGTCGTCGTCCGTCTGCGCCTTGACGCCCTCGGCCTCGACCTCGGTGTGGATGCCCAGGCGGACCCCGAGCTTCTGCCCCT
The DNA here is from genome assembly GCF_001905825.1 of Streptomyces sp. CB02009. Taxonomy (GTDB): domain Bacteria; phylum Actinomycetota; class Actinomycetes; order Streptomycetales; family Streptomycetaceae; genus Streptomyces. The sequence goes on along the minus strand of NZ_LIVV01000005.1, from coordinate 642,386 downwards.
TCACCTCGGTCAGCGGGGTCTCCCACTTGAGCCGGTGGCGGATGGGGAGCCGCTTCTCCTCGCCCTTCTCCAGGGTGAAGTGGCCGCTCACCGACGGGTAGTCGAAGGTGTCGCCGCTGGATCCGTCACCGTCGCCCTTGTGGGCCACCGGCGCGTCGGTCACCAGCCTCAGCCAGATCGACTTCACCTCGATGCGGCGGTCGGGTGCGCGAAGGACCAGTTCGCCGTGCAGGAGGCCGCCCGGGAGGACCGGTTCGGCCGGGATGACGGTGTCGATCTCGAGCGGTACGCCGCCCATGCCCAGAAGACGCTTGAAGACCATACGCGCAGGCTAACCGGCCGATGGCCGTGCGCGGAGCGGAAGTTCGGGCTCCGGAAGGGCCCGGTCCGGGCGTGCCGCGAGCCGGCCGCGGGCCGGTCCCGAGCCGGTCGCGGGCCGGTCCCGGGCCCGTTCCGAACCCGTTCCGATCCCGTCGCGAATTCCGTAGGAAGGGCTACCGGTTGTGAACAAGCTGTGTACGATCCGTGCACCTCGCACCTGCTCACAGCCCCTGGGAGCCGCACGTGTACCCGCCTCCGCCGCCGTTCCAGCACGCTCCCGCCCCGCTGCCCGCCCGGCGCTGGTGGCAGCACCCCGCCGTGGTCGTCTCCCTCCTCGTCCTCTTCCCCCCGGCCGGCATCGCCCTGACCTGGACGAGCCGCTGGAGCCGGAACAAGAAGGTCGTCGCGACGGTCCTCGGCGCTCTGTGGCTCCTGCTGCTGCTCCTCAGCGACCCGCCGGAGGAGGAGAAGGCCGACGCGAAGGGCGCGGCGAAGCCGACGGCGACGGCCACCGCGACCCCGACGCCCACGCCGACCCCGACGCCCACGCCGTCGAAGGCGCCGGAGGCCCTGGCGATGCCCTCGTTCGTCGGCGGGACGTACGCCGACTCCGAGCGGTTCCTCACCGCCAACCTGGGCCGTTCCCACGCCGCCTACAAGGACGTCGAGCTGCCGGCCGACCGCGCCGCCTGGACCGTCTGCTTCCAGCGTCCGGACGCCGGTGCGCCGCTCTCGTCGGCGGTGCCGGTGGTGTACCTGACGGCGCCGGGCGTCCCGTGCCCGAAGTCGCCCGACGAGGTGCTCCGCAAGCCCACCCCGACGCCCGAGCCGAAGCCGACCACCCCGAAGCCGACGCGTACCCAGGAGCCGGTGCCCACCCAGGAGCCGGCGCCCACCGAGGACGCCGCTGACGACACGTCCTCCGGCGGCGACAGCAGCGTCTACTACCGCAACTGCACGGCCGTCCGCGCGGCCGGCGCCGCCCCCATCCACGCGGGCGAGCCCGGCTACGGCAGCCACCTCGACCGCGACGGCGACGGCGTGGCCTGCGAGCGCTGACGCCCGACGGCCCGTCCCCGTTCCCGGGGGCGGGCCGTCGTCCTCCGAAGAATCATGCATGCATGCTTGATTGTTTCCCCGGACTGCTGACAGGGTCTCCCCAAGCCGTACCCCCACACGCGATCCTGGCGACCACCTTCCACCACTCCCACCTCTCCAGGGGGCTTGCATGGTGTTCCACAGCGAGTACGAGGCCGTTCCGACCGTCTCCCTGCCGATCCACGACGCGGTGCTCGGCCGCGCGGCCGAGCGGGGCGACACCCCCGCACTGATCGACGGCGCGGGAGAGCTCACCCTCACGTACGGACAGGTCGACGCCTTCCACCGGCGGGTCGCCGCCGGACTCGCCGAGGCCGGTGTGCGCAAGGGGGACGTGCTCGCGCTGCACAGCCCCAACACCGTGCTGTTCCCCGTCGCGTTCTACGCCGCCACGCGCGCGGGCGCGTCCGTCACCACCGTGCACCCGCTGGCCACCCCCGAGGAGTTCGCCAAGCAGCTCCGCGACTCGGCCGCCCGCTGGATCGTCACCGTCTCCCCGCTGCTGCCCGCGGCCCGCGCCGCGGCCGAACTCGCGGGCGGGGTACGGGATATCTTCGTCTGCGACCAGCCGCCGCAGGGCCCCGAGGGCGAGGGCGTGCGCTCGCTGCAGGCCTTCCTCGGATCCACCGGCCCCGTGCCCGAGACCGACGTCGACCCCGACGAGGACATCGCCGCGCTCCCGTACTCCTCCGGCACCACCGGCGTCCCCAAGGGCGTGATGCTCACCCACGCCTCGATCGCGACGAACCTCGCCCAGCTGGAACCGGTCATCCCGATGGGGCCCGGCGACCGGATCCTGGCGATCCTCCCCTTCTTCCACATCTACGGGCTCACCGCCCTCATGAACGCGCCGCTCCGCCAGGGCGCCACCGTCGTCGTGCTGCCCCGCTTCGAGCTCGACACCTTCCTCGGCGCCATCCAGAAGCACCGCATCAACGGCCTCTACGTCGCCCCGCCGATCGTCCTCGCCCTCGCCAAGCACCCGGCCGTCGCCGACTACGACCTGTCGTCCCTCGAGTACATCGTCAGCGCCGCCGCCCCGCTCGACGCGGCCCTCGCCCAGGCCTGTTCGGCGCGGCTCGGGCTGCCGCCGGTCCTCCAGGCGTACGGCATGACGGAGCTGTCCCCGGGCACCCACGTCGTCCCGCTCACCGCCCAGGACCCGCCGCCCGGCACCGTCGGCAAGCTGCTGCCCTCCACCGAGATGCGGATCCTGTCCCTCGACGACCCCTCGAAGGACGCGGCACCCGGCGAGGAGGGCGAGGTCGCCATCCGGGGGCCGCAGGTCATGAAGGGCTACCTCGGCCGGCCCGACGCCACCGCCGCGATGATCGACGCCGACGGCTGGGTGCACACCGGTGACATCGGCCGGGTCGACGACGACGGCTGGCTGTACGTCGTCGACCGCGTCAAGGAACTCATCAAGTACAAGGGCTTCCAGGTCGCCCCCGCCGAACTGGAGGCGCTGCTCCTCACCCACGAGGGCGTCGCCGACGCCGCCGTCATCGGCGTCACGGACGCGGACGGCACCGAGATCCCCAAGGCGTACGTCGTACGGCAGGCGGCCGCGCCCGGCCTCACCGCCGAGGACGTCATGGCGCACGTCGCCGCCCGGGTCTCCCCGTACAAGAAGGTCCGCGACGTCGAGTTCATCGAGGCGGTGCCCCGGGCAGCGTCCGGGAAGATCCTCCGCAGAGAGCTCCGGGACCGGGACCGGGAGGACCGCGGCCGCCGCGACCGAGAGCTCCAGGACCGAGAGTTGAGGGACCGCACATGACCCTGGTCGTCGTCACCGAGGAGCGGGGGATCACCACCCTCGCCCTCGACTCCCCGGCCACCCGCAACGCGCTCTCCGCGACGCTCGTCGCCGAGCTCGCCGACGCGCTCACCGTCTGCGGCAAGGACCCCGCGGTCCGGGCGGTGGTGCTCACCCACACCGGCAGCACGTTCAGCGCCGGCGCCGACCTCAAGGCGCCGCCGAGCCCGTACGCCTTCGTGGACCTGCTCCGGCAGGTCGTCGCCCTGCCGAAGCCGGTCGTCGCCCACGTCACCGGGGGCAGCCGCACCCGGGCCGGCGGCCTCGGCCTGCTCGGCGCCGCCGACATCGTCGTCGCGGGGGAGGGCGCCGACTTCGCGCTCACGGAGGTACGGATCGGGGTAGCCCCGGCCGTCGTCTCCCTCACCCTGCTCCCGAAGCTCGAACCCCGCGCGGCGGCCCGCCACTACCTGACGGGCGAGCGGTTCGGGGTGCCGGAGGCGATCGCCATGGGGCTCGTGACGGACCGGGAGGACGCGCTGCCCGGCATCCTCGACGCCCTCCGCTCCGCCGCCCCCCAGGGCCTGCGCGAGGCGAAGCGGCTGGTCACCGCTAGAGTCCTGGAGACCTTCGAACGTGACGCGGAGGACCTGGTGCAGAGGTCGGCCACGCTGTTCGCCTCCGCCGAGGCGCGCGAGGGGATGACGGCCTTCCTCGAACGACGGGACCCCGCATGGCGGCTGTGACCGCACCCAAGCAGGACAGGAGCCGCGCCACCCGGCAGCGGCTCCTGGAGGCGGCCGTGTCCTGCCTGGCCGAACACGGCTGGGCGGGCTCCACGGTCGCCGTCGTCGCGGAACGGGCGGGCGTCTCCCGGGGCGCCGCCCAGCACCACTTCCCGACCCGCGAGGACCTGTTCACGGCCGCCGTCGAATACGTCGCGGAGGAGCGCTCCCAGGCGCTGCGGACGCTGCCGTCCCGTGACCGCCACGAGGCCGTCGCCGCGCTCGTCGACCTCTTCACCGGTCCCCTCTTCCGCGCCGCCCTCCACCTGTGGGTCGCGGCCTCCGGCGAGGAGCAGCTCCGCGCGCGCGTGACCGAACTGGAGGCGCGCGTCGGCCGCGAGTCCCACCGCATGGCCGTCGAGGTGCTGGGGGCCGACGAGTCCCGCCCCGGCGTCCGCGAAACCGTCCAGGGCTTCCTGGACATGGCCCGCGGCCTCGGCCTCGCGACCCTCCTCACGGACGACCGCGCCCGCCGGGAACGCGTCGTCGCCCAGTGGGCCCTGCTGCTGGACGAGGCGCTGGCGTAGGAGGGATTCGGGCCCGGCCGAAACACCGGCGTAAAGATTCGGGCCCGCCCGGGGCCCTCACCTGGGTTCTTCCTCCCGAAGTCCGTCAAGGCCGCAAGTCCTCCCGTATGACGTGACCCGCGCCACAGTCCAAGCCTCCCCGCCGCAGTACTCTGGTCGCATGCCTACGCTCGTACGCCGTCGCCACGTGGACTTCCTCCGCGTCACGTCCATGAGCTGTCGCCGCTCCGCATGACCCCCAGGGGCACCACCAGCGCCCCCCACCGGGTCCCTCGTTCAGAGCCCAAGCCGACCGGCACCCGTGGCCCCCGCCCCACCCTCGGCGGCCGCCCCGGGCACCCGTAGACCCCGCGGACGCACCCATGACTCGCAGCTCGTACTCCTCGCAGCTCCCCATCGTCGACCTCTCCGCCGCAGACCGTGACCCCCAGGCCCGGCGCCTGCTCCACGCCCAGCTCCACTCGGCCGCGCACGACGTCGGCTTCTTCCAGCTGATCGGGCACGGGGTGACCGAGGCCGAGACGCGGGCCCTGACCTCCGCGATGCACGCCTTCTTCGCCCTGCCCGAGGCCGACCGGCTCGCCCTCGACAACATCAACTCGCCGCACTTCCGCGGCTACACCCGCATCGGCGACGAGCGCACCGCCGGCGCGCGCGACTGGCGCGACCAGCTCGACATCGGCGCCGAGCGCCCCGCGCGGACCCCCGCGCCCTGGGAAGCCCCGTACTGGTGGCTCGAGGGCCCCAACCAATGGCCCGAGGCGCTCCCCGAGCTGCGGACCGCGGCCCTGCACTGGATCGAGCGGCTCAGCGGGGTCGCCGAGCGGCTGCTGCACGAGCTGCTCACCTCGATCGGCGCGTCCGAGGACTTCTACGACGACATCTTCGGGCCGCGCGCCCACCCGCACCTCAAGCTGGTGCGCTACCCGGGCAGCAGCGGCGAGGGCGACGACCAGGGCGTCGGCGCGCACAAGGACTACGGCTTCCTCACGCTGCTCCTGCAGGACCACGTGGGCGGGCTCCAGGTCCAGCGGGAGGACGGGAACTTCCACGACGTGCCGCCGCTGCCGGGCGCGTTCGTCGTGAACCTCGGCGAGCTCCTCGAAGTGGCCACCGACGGCTACCTGCTCGCCACCAACCACCGGGTCGTCTCGCCGCCCGGGGCGACCGAGCGCTACTCGGTGCCGTTCTTCTACAACCCGCGGCTCGACGCCCGGATCAGCCCGCTGACCTTCCCGTACGCGGAGACCGCGCCCGGCGTCACGGCCGATCCGTCGAACCCGCTGTTCGCCGAGTACGGCCGCAACGAGCTCAAGGGCAAGCTGCGGGCCCACCCGCTGACGACGGCCCGCCACCACGCGGACCTGCTGCTGCACCCGGAGGCGCAGCCGGCCCTGTCGTCCTAGCCGGCCCCCGACCGCGCGGCTCCGCCCGCGCGGCCCCGTCCGCCGCGACGGCCCTGACTGTGCGGGTCGGGCCGTCGCCGTACGGAAGGGACTCGGGCACTCAGCCCGCGATGCCCGCGATATCTGAGTAGCCCTCGATCTCACGCGGGTTCCGCTGTCCCGGCCCCGTGTAGCGGGCCGACGGGCGGACGAGCCGGCCCGTGCGCTTCTGCTCCAGGATGTGCGCCGACCAGCCGGCCGTCCGTGCGCACGTGAACATCGACGTGAACATGTGCGCCGGGACCTCGGCGAAGTCCAGGACGATGGCCGCCCAGAACTCGACGTTCGTCGCCAGGACGCGGTCGGGACGGCGGTTGTGCAGCTCCTCCAGGGCGGCCTTCTCCAGCGCGGCGGCCACCTCGTAGCGCGGGGCGTCCAGCTCCTTGGCCGTCCGGCGCAGCACGCGCGCGCGGGGGTCCTCGGCGCGGTAGACGCGGTGGCCGAAGCCCATCAGGCGCTCGCCCTTGTCGAGGGCCTGCTTCACGTACGCGGTGGCGTCGCCGGTCCGCTCGATCTCCTCGATCATGCCGAGGACGCGGGAGGGCGCGCCGCCGTGCAGCGGGCCCGACATGGCGCCGACGGCGCCGGAGAGCGAGGCGGCCACGTCGGCGCCGGTGGAGGCGATGACGCGGGCGGTGAACGTGGAGGCGTTCATGCCGTGCTCGGCGGCGGAGGTCCAGTAGGCGTCGACGGCCTTGACGTGCTTCGGGTCGGGCTCGCCGCGCCAGCGGATCATGAAGCGCTCGACGACGGACTCGGCCTTGTCGATCTCGCTCTGCGGGACCATGGGCAGACCCTGGCCGCGGGCGGACTGGGCGACGTACGAGAGCGCCATGACGGCGGCGCGGGCGAGGTCGTCGCGGGCCTGCTCGGCGGAGATGTCGAGGAGCGGCTTGAGCCCCCACACGGGCGCGAGCATCGCGAGGGCGGACTGCACGTCGACGCGGATGTCGCCGGAGTGCACGGGGATGGGGAAGGGCTCGGCGGCCGGCAGGCCGGGGTTGAAGGCGCCGTCGACGAGCAGACCCCAGACGTTGCCGAACGAGACGTGGCCGACCAGGTCCTCGATGTCGACGCCGCGGTACCGGAGGGCGCCGCCTTCCTTGTCGGGTTCGGCGATCTCCGTCTCGAACGCGACGACTCCCTCGAGCCCGGGTACGAAGTCGGACATCAGGCGGCTCCTCTATCGATGATCGATCAACCGAATGGTGGTCGATGGTGGGGATTCAACAGTCGTCCAGCCCAAGAGTCTGTACGGTTCCGATGATGCGGGGAAGCGTGACATCCGGCACACTCCGCCGATCCGGCGAGTAAGGATTGGCGGCACGCGGTGCCGGGCAAACTGAGGCGCTGCGGCAGGATGGCCCCGTGACCGATCCTGTGAACGACGCCCTGGATCCCGCGGACATGCGCGAGCAGTACCGCACCACCGAGCTGTCGCCCGCCGACCTCGCGCCCGAACCGATCGCGCAGTTCACCCGCTGGTTCAAGGAGACCGCCGAGAACCCGGCGATCCACGAGCCGAACGCGATGGTCGTCTCCACCGCCACCCCCGACGGGCGCCCGTCCTCGCGCACGGTGCTCCTGAAGCACTACGACCAGGCCGGCTTCGTCTTCTTCACCAACTACGACTCCCGCAAGGGCGCGGAGCTGGCGGCCAACCCGTACGCCTCGCTGCTCTTCCCCTGGCACCCGCTGGCCCGCCAGGTCATCGTCACGGGCCGCGCCGAGCGCATCGGCCGCGACGAGACGGCCGCCTACTTCCGCACCCGCCCGCACGGCTCCCAGCTGGGCGCCTGGGCGAGCCCGCAGTCCTCGGTGATCGCGTCCCGCGCGGAACTCCTCGCCCGGTACGCGGAGCTCGCCGCCCGCTACCCCGCCGACACGCAGGTACCCGTCCCGCCGGAGTGGGGCGGCATCCGCGTCGTGCCGGACGCGGTCGAGTTCTGGCAGGGGCACGAGAACCGGCTCCACGACCGGCTGCGGTACGTCCGCGAGGGCGGCCCGGACGGCGCCGGCACCCCGGACGGCGCACCGGGCCCGGCCAACGCGGGCGGCCCGGCGGGCGAGACGTGGCGGGTGGAGCGCCTGGCGCCCTGACCGGCGCACATGCCGCCGGCCTACCCGCGCGGGAGGCCGCTCCCGCAGCTCCTCCCGCACCCGCGGCGCCCCCGCACCGGAACGCGTTTCCGCGATGCAACGATTTCCGTGAAGGTGATGTGCTCTGCGTCACGTTCCAGTTGAATGGCGGAAGTATGGGGGGTGCCGGGATGAGTGCTTTCACGGGGTCCGCGAGCGCGACCGCTTCCGTTCCCGGGGCAGGGGCCGATCTGCTGGCCGCGCTGCTCGACGGGATGGACGCGGCGCTCTGCGCGTTCGACGCCGACGGGACGGTCACGCACTGGAACCGCGAGGCCGAGCGGATCCTCGGCTGGACCGCCGCCGAGGCGGTCGGGCGGCGCGGGTTCGAGGGCTGGGCGGCGCGCAGCGCCGACGCGGAGGAGACCCTGCGGCGGCTGATGGGGGCCATGAAGGGCCCCGGCCGGCAGGTCCACGAGCTGGCGCTGCTCCGCAAGGACGGCGGCCGGGTGCTCGTACGGAGCCAGGCCGCCGGCGTGCGCGGGGCGGACGGCAGCCCGGCGGGGGTGTACTGCGCGTTCAGCGAGGTCCACGTCCAGCTCGACCTGGAGCGGTCGGTGGCGCTCAGCGAGGCGTTGTTCGAGGACGCGTCCTGGGGCGTCGTCCTCGTCGACGCCGACCTGCGCCCCGCCATGGTCAACGGCCACGCCGCCCGGGCCTTCGGCACCGGGCGCACCGCCCTCCTCGGCCGCCCGCTGGGCGATGTCGTCGTGCACGGCGCGGAGGAGCTGGAGGCCGCCCTCCAGCACGTCCTGGCGGAGGGCACGCCGCAGGCGCCCGCCGAGGTGTGGGTGACGCTGCGGACCTCCGCCGGGGAGCGGCGCCGGTGCTGGCGCAGCGGCTTCCTGCTGCTGTCCTCGCCGATGGCGGAGGAGCCGGTGCCGCTGGGTGTGGCCTGGCTCTTCCAGGACGTGACGGAGGAGCGGCTCGCGGCGCGCGAGGCGGACCGGCTGCGGTTCCGGTGGAGCCAGCTGCACCGGGCGGGCGCGGCGGCGGCGGAGTGCGAGGACCCGGCGGAGGCGGCGGCGGTGCTGCTCGACTTCGCGCTCGCCGGGTTCGCGGACCACGGCCTGGTCGACCGGGTCGCGGGCGAACGGCGGCTGACCAGGGCCCTGGCGACCCCGGCGGGCGCGCCCGGCCCGGCGTCGCCGGTGGTGGGCGGCGGCATCCCGCTGCGGTACGGCCCGAGGCATCCGGCGCTGCAGGCCTGGGACCGGGTGGGCACGGTCCGCGCGAGCGCGGGGCGCACGGCCGAGGTGTGGGCGGAGGCCCACCAGTGGCCCGCCGACGCGGCCCACGCGGTCTGTGTGACGCTGCGCTCCCGGGGCCGGACGCTGGGCGTGGTGACGTTCCTGCGGGCCGCGTGCCGGCAGCCGTTCGAGAGGGAGGACGTGGTCTTCGCGGAGGCGGTGGCGTCGAGGGTGGCGGCGGCCCTGGACCTGGGTGACCGGGCGGACCCGGCCTAGGACCTGGGGGACCGGGCGGGCCGGGCCTGGGGCCTGGGTGACCGGGCGGGCCGGGCCTGGGGCCTCGGGCCGGGCCCGCCCGGGCTCGGTGGCGGTGGGTCCGGCCGCCGGTGGGGTCTCAGTGCCGGTAGAAGATCCGGTCGCCGTACTCCGTCATCACGCGGCCGTTCCACTCGTGGCCGCCGTCGACGTTCCCGGAGCGCAGCAGCGGCGGCTCGATGCCGCGGCGGACCAGGTCCTCGGCGGCGGCGGCGAGCGTGGCCTGCATGAGGGCGCTGGTGACGACGGTGGAGGCGGGTGCGAAGGGGGCCTCGATGCCCTCGTGGGTGAGCTCGGCGTCGCCGATGGCGATGCGGGAGTCGAGGACGATGTCGCAGTGGTCCTTGAGGTACGTCCCCGAGACGTGCCGGGACTTGGTCTCCGTCGCGTACGCCACCGAGGTCACGCCGATGACGGTGAGGCCGAGCGCGCGGGCGTTCATGGCCATCTCGACGGGCAGGGCGTTGCGCCCGGAGAGGGAGATGATGATCAGGACGTCCCCCGCGGTGGCGGGGGAGGAGTCCAGGACCGCCCCGGCGAGGCCGTCGACGCGTTCGAGGGCGGAGCCGAGCGTGGCCGGCATGACGTCGACGCCGACGACGCCGGGGACGACGAGCAGGTTCATGAGGGCGAGTCCGCCGGCCCGGTAGACGACGTCCTGGGCGGCGAGCGAGGAGTGGCCCGCGCCGAAGGCGAAGAGCCGGTTGCCGTTGGCGACCGCCTCGGCGATCGCGGCGCCGGCCGCGGCGATCTCGGCCGAGTCGCCGTCGCGCACCTGCTGGAGCAGGCCGATCGCGGCGTCGAAGAACTGTCCGGCCAGCTTGCTCTCGCCCGCGCTGTCGCCCATTCCAGAAGCTCCTTCTCGTCGCTGTCGCGTCGTCGCGTCATGTCGTGGTCGTGCCCTGGTCCTGCCCCGGTCGCCGATCACGGTGCGGTCTGGACCATTGCTCTGTCAATACCGCCTTGGGCCGGTGAGGCCCGGTTGTCGGCGCGATGCGTCAGAATTGGTGCAGGGCCAGCGCACGACTCATCGAGGGGCACGTATGTCCGGACTGATCGACACAACGGAGATGTATCTCCGCACCATCCTCGAGCTTGAGGAGGAAGGTGTGGTCCCCATGCGTGCCCGGATCGCCGAGCGGCTCGACCAGAGCGGCCCAACGGTGAGCCAGACGGTGGCCCGGATGGAGCGCGACGGGCTGGTGGCCGTCGCCAGCGACCGGCACCTGGAGCTGACCGACGAGGGCCGCCGCCTCGCCACCCGTGTCATGCGCAAGCACCGTCTCGCGGAGTGCCTGCTCGTCGACGTGATCGGCCTGGAGTGGGAGCAGGTGCACGCCGAGGCCTGTCGCTGGGAGCACGTGATGAGCGAGGCCGTGGAGCGGCGCGTCCTGGAGCTGCTGCGGCACCCGACGGAGTCGCCGTACGGGAACCCGATCCCCGGTCTCGAGGAGCTGGGCGAGAAGGCGGAGGCGGAGGCCTTCCTCGACGACTCGATGGTGTCGCTCGCCGAACTGGACGCGAGCGAGGGCAAGACGGTGGTCGTCCGCCGGATCGGCGAGCCGATCCAGACGGACGCCCAGCTGATGTACACGCTGCGGCGCGCGGGTGTGCAGCCGGGCTCCGTGGTGTCGGTGACGGAGTCCGCGGGCGGCATCCTCGTCGGCAGCAGCGGCGAGGCGGCCGAGCTGGACGCGGACGTCGCGGCCCACGTGTTCGTGGCGAAGCGCTGACGCCGCACCCCGGCCGACAGCGCGTCTCGTAGGAAGGGTGCCCCACCGGTCGTCGCGCGCGACGACCGGTGGGGCACCCTTCGGCGTCTCCGTCCGTGTCCACGGCGTCTCCGTCCCCGTGTCCTCGGTGTCTCGGGCCCGGTGTCCGCTTCCGGGTGCGCCGGGACCGGAAGAGGACACGTTCGAGTGTCGGTTCCGGGTCGACGGCCCTTGTGCGCCCCGGTTTACGCCGGAATGGCTACGCCCGCGCCGTCCTCGTGCCACGCTGGGGCTGAGTGGTGCGCTACGAGGGGTGGAGCGGTGCGGGACGGGCGAGGGGTGGGTGCTGTGCAGCAGGCGGAAGCCGTGCGTCGGACGCCGCCCGCCCGGGCTGCCCGCGTGCCTCGGAGTGCGGCGGGATCGCGCCCGCCGCGCGCGGTGACGGGCTCCTGCCCGGTCCGGACGGCAGAGGGCCCCGGCGCCTCGCGGCGCCGGGGCCTGTCCTCCCCTGTGCTGACCTGGAGCCCCGAGCTCTCAAGGTCAATCCCCTCGGACCGTTTTCCCCGAGCGGTCCGCCTCCCGTTCAAGATCTCCCCTCGGCAGCGGCCGTCAATCCTTGAGGCCTGTCACTCGAACGAGGGGTGTTGCGCGGCAGGAGCGCATTTTCGAATGCGAGTTCGATAGTCTGGCGTGGTTCGACGGCAAGCAGAGGGGGTGCCAGGGATGGCGCGACGACTCGACGTCACCGGGGCCGACGGCGTACGGCTGGCGGCCTGGGACTTCACGCCCGGGACCGCCCCGCAGGCCGGGCCCGGCGTCTTACTCCTCCACGGCCTGATGGGCCACGCGGCCCACTGGTCCCCGGCGATCAGCCGCCTCGCGGAGGCGGCGGTCCACTCCGGCGCGAGCCCGCACCCGCACCACCGCCCCCGTGCCGTCGCCCTCGACCAGCGGGGCCACGGGCACAGCGACAAGCCGCCCGCCGCCTCCTTCACCCGCGAGGCGTACGTGGCCGACGCGGCAGCCGCCGTCGAGCAGCTCGGCCTCGGCCCGGTCACCCTCATCGGGCACTCCATGGGCGCCCTCACCGCCTGGCAGCTGGCCGCCGAGCGCCCCGACCTCGTCCACGCCCTCGTCATCTGCGACATGCGCGCCTCGGCGCTCGGCGCGGCCTCGCAGCGCGAGTGGCGGGACTGGTTCCGCCGCTGGCCGGCCCCGTTCCCCTCGCTCGACGCCGTCCGCCGCTGGTTCGGCGAGGAGGACCCGTGGGTCGAGCGCCCCAACCCCGCCCGGGGCGCCTTCTTCGCCGAGGTGATGACCGAGCACCCGGACGGCTGGCGTCCGGTCTTCGACCCGGAGCAGATGCTGACCTCCCGGGAGACCTGGGTGCACGACGCCCACTGGGAGTCCCTGGCCCAGGTCCGCTGCCCCACGCTGGTGGTCCGCGGCCTGGACGGCGAGCTGGGCAGGGCCGAGGCCCAGGAGATGGTCCGCGTCCTGCCGCACGGCGCGTACGCGGAGATCCCCGACGCCGGACACCTCCTCCACTACGAGCACCCGGACGCCTGGCGCGAGGCGGTCGGCCCCTTCCTGAACGGCGTCCTGACCTCGTAGAAGAGGCCCCCGCCGGTCGCCGGCGGTAAGAGGCCACCCTCCTGAAGGGCGCGCGCGCCGGGCAGGGTACCTTCCCTGTCGCGGCGCGTTCGAGGTCTTCTCCGCGCCGCTTCAGGGAGGAAATGCATGCGCACTTCAATGCTGCGGCGCCTGGCCACGGTGGCCACGGCGCTGGGGCTCAGCTCGGCCGGGCTCCTCGGCGCGGGCGCGGCACCCGCTCAGGCCGCGCTCGGCGACTGCCCGTCGGGCTACTTCTGCGCCTGGAAGACCGACAACGGCTCCGGGACGATGTACAAGACCAACGCGAGCGTGGCGACGCTCGGGGCCTGGGACAACACGTTCCGGTCGGTGATGAACCGCACGAACAAGTTCGCCTGCCTCTACGACGACGCCGGCCACGGCCTCGACGGCGGCATCGGCGTCATGGACCCGAACCCCACGGGCACCGAATGGGGCGGCCCCGGCAGCACCTCCGTCAGCTCGGTGAAGCTCGTCCCCACCGAGCGCGAGTGCGCCATGGACGCCTACCCCGAGTGGTACGCGACCCAGGCTCCCAAGGCGGGCGGCTTCGGCGACCTGAACGGCGACCGGACCTCGGACGTCCTCGCCCGGGACAAGGCCGGCCGTCTCTGGTTCATGGCCGGTGACGGCTCCGGCAAGCTGGTCGGCGCCGGCGGCTGGAACGTCATGAACGCCCTCACCCGGCACGGCGACCTCACCGGCGACGGCCGCGAGGACGTCATCGCCCGCGAGACGGCCAGCGGCAAGCTGTGGCTCTACCCCGGCACCGGCACCGGCGCTCTCGGCGCCCGCAAGCTGATCGGCGCGGGCGGCTGGAACGCCATGAACAGCATCACCGCGTTCGGCGACCTGTCCGGCGACGGCCGCTCGGACGTCCTCGCGGTCGAGAAGTCCACGGGCAAGCTGTGGCTGTACCCGGGCACGACCACGGGCACGCTCGGCGCGCGCAAGCTGATCGGCGCGGGCGGCTGGAACGTCATGAACACCCTGGCGGCGCCGGGCGACCTGACCGGCGACGGCAAGGCCGACCTGCTCGCCCGCGAGGCGTCCACGGGCAAGCTGTGGGCCTACCCGGGCAAGCCGGGCGCCCTCGGCACCCGCACGCTCGTGGGCGGCGGCTGGAACGTCATGGGTTCGTTCCTGGCCGTCGGCGACCACAACGGTGACGGCCGCAACGACCTGTCCGCGATCACCAACAGCAGCTTCGTCTCCGCTGAGCACCGCGGCGACGGCGCGCTGGTCCAGTACGCGGGCACGGGCACGGGCAAGTTCGGAGCCGGCTCCCTGGAGACCGACACCTGGTGGAACCTGACCACGTTCTGATCCACCGCTCCTGACGGTCGAAGGCCCCCGCCCCCGGATCACCCGGGGGCGGGGGCCTTCGCCGTACGCGCCGGCGGGCTCAGGGAACGGTCAGTCCCACTGCTCGTCCGCGAGGGAGGCGACCGGCTGCGGCTTGCCGATGACCGCCAGGGCGATGAAGAAGTTGATCTGGCCGATCGCGATGGTCAGGGTGGCCAGGGCCTTCTCGTCGTAGTGCTTCGCGACCTCGTTGTACAGCTCGTCGGAGACGCGCTCCCGGCCGTGCGGGGCGGGCTGGAGGGTGGCCTCCACCAGGGCGAGGGCGGCGCGCTCGGCGTCGGTGAAGTAAGGGGCGTCCTGCCAGGAGGAGACGGCGGTGATGCGCTCCTCGGACTGGCCGGCCTTGCGGAGGAAACCGGTGTTCAGGATCGTCAGGTAGGTGTTGCCGACGATCTGCCCGGCCCGCAGGTGGACGAGGCTCATCGTGGCGCGCGGCACCGAGCGGTTGCCGGTGGCCCGGAAGAGGGCGGCGCTGATGTCGCTCAGCTCGGGGACGAACTCACCGGGGTTGGGCATCCGGGAGAGGGAGGCCCGGGGGGTGGTGGTCGCGGTGCCGGTGGTGGAGTTCGTGTGCGTCATCGCTGTGCTCCTTCGTCGTGGCCTCGTCGGCGTCTTCACAGCACTGACGGAGCGCCCCGCGAAGGTGTGACAGGACTCGGGAAACTTTTTTCGCCCAGGGGGTGCCCGGCCTGATCGGCAAGGCACCTCCTAGCGCGCGGCCAGCCGTTCCATCAGGGCGGCGCTGCGCGCCAGCACCTCGCGTTCCTCGCCGGTGAGTTCCCGCTCGATCGCCTGGGCCAGCCAGCCCACCCTGCGCCCGCGTTCCGCGTCGAGGGCGTCCCGTCCCGCGGGGGAGAGCTCCACCAGGGACTTGCGGCCGTCCGTGGGGTGCGCCCGGCGGACGACGAGTCCCTGTTCCATGAGCAGCCCGACCGAGCGGGCCATGGACTGGGGCCGTACGCGCTGGTCGGCCGCCAGATCGCTGGTCGTCATGGCGCCGTCGCGGTCCAGGGTGCCGAGCACGGAGACGTGGCCGAGCGGGATCCGGTCCTCGTGCTTCACGCGTCGCGTGAGCTTGCCCATCGCGGTACGCAGTTCGGTGGCGACGGCGGCGGGTTCCGGGGTGGGCATAGGCCACTTTAACCGGTGGTACGGCTCCGCGGCCGACCGCGGAGCCGTACCGGACGCCCGGCCGCGCGAGGCGAAGGGCCGTCAACTCAACAGCCAAACTCGACAGCCAAACTGCACAGCCAAACTGCACAGCATGGCTGTAGAGTCAGTGCTGCCGCGGCACGCGCCAGCGTGGTCGCAGCAGGGCCGCGGCATGCATCCAGACGAAGGACCACCATGGCTTCCACGGCACCCGAGACCACCGTCATCACGTCCGTCACCGCCCGCAGGGTCATCGACAGCCGGGGCAACCCCACCGTCGAGGCCGATGTCCTCCTCGCCGACGGATCCCTCGGCCGCGCCGCCGTCCCCTCCGGCGCCTCCACCGGCGCACGCGAAGCCGTCGAACTGCGCGACGGGGACTCCGCCCGCTGGCACGGCAAGGGCGTCGACCGCGCCGTCGCCCACGTCAACGGCGACATCGCGGCGGCGGTCGTCGGACGCGACGCCGACGACCAGGCCGGCCTCGACGCCGCGCTCGTCGCGCTCGACGGCACCGCCGACAAGTCCCGGCTCGGCGCCAACGCCCTCCTCGGCGTCTCCCTCGCCGTCGCGAAGGCCGCGGCGGCGGCCCACCGCCAGCCGCTCTACCGCTACCTCGGCGGCCCCGACGCCCGACTCCTCCCGCTGCCGATGATGAACATCGTCAACGGCGGCGCACACGCCGACAACCCGCTGGACTTCCAGGAGTTCATGATCGCCCCGATCGGCGCCGAGACCTTCGCGGAAGCCGTCCGCATGGGCTCCGAGGTCTTCCACACCCTCCGCCGCGACCTGCTGGCCGCCGGACACGCCACCGGCGTCGGCGACGAGGGCGGCTTCGCCCCCGCGCTCCGCACCGCGGAGGAGGCCCTCGACTTCGTCATGGCCGCCGTCGAGCGCACCGGTTACCGGCCCGGCACGGACATCGGCCTGGTCATGGACCCGGCCTCCTCGGAGTTCTTCCGGGACGGCGCGTACGTGTACGAGGGCGAAGGCGTCCGCCGTACGCCCACCGAGCACGCCGACTACCTGGCGAAGCTGATCGACGCGTACCCGATCGTCTCCATCGAGGACCCGATGGCCGAGAACGACCTGGACGGCTGGCGGGAGCTCACCGCCCGCGTCGGCGACCGCTGCCAGCTCACCGGCGACGACGTGTTCTGCACCGACGAGAACCTGCTGCGCGAGGGCATCCGCACCGGAGTCGGCAACTCGGTCCTGGTCAAGGTCAACCAGATCGGCACCCTGACCGAGGCCCTCGCCACGGTCGCCACCGCGCACCGCGCCGGCTGGACCGCCGTCATGTCGCACCGCTCCGGCGAGACGGAGGACACCACCATCGCGGACCTGGCGGTGGCGACCGGCTGCGGGCAGATCAAGACCGGCTCGCTGTCCCGGTCCGACCGCACCGCGAAGTACAACCAGCTCATCAGGATCGAGGAGGAGCTCGGCGCCTCCGCGCGGTACGCGGGCGGGGCGGTCCTCGTCCGCTCCTGACCCGGCGACGATCGGCGCGGCGGAACTGGCGTCCCGTCGGAGCGCGTCTCGTCAGGCGCCAACGTCACACGCCGAGCACCAGGAGCCGTACCGTGTCGGACGACATCACACTGCGCCCCGTCACCGCCGAGGATCTCGACCTGTTCGAGGAGGAGTTGAGCGGACCGGAGGGCGCCGGACCCCACGCGTGGGCCGGCTTCCAGCCGACCGCCGACCTCCGCCGCCGCTTCGCGGAGAACGGCCTCCTCGGCCACGACGGCGGAACCCTCGCGGTCGCCGAGGGCGGGGTGACGGTGGGCCGGGTCAAGTGGTACCCCGGCAGCTGGGGCCCCGACATGGCCAACTGGAGCCTGGCGATCCAGCTGGTGCCCGGCGCGCGCGGCCGAGGGACGGGCACCCAGGCCCAGCGCCTCGTGGCGGAGTACCTGTTCGACCACACGCGGGCCGAACGCGTCCAGGCCTGGACCGACGTCGACAACATCGCCGAGCAGCGCGCGCTGGAGAAGGCGGGCTTCGCCAGGGAGGGCGTGCTGCGGTCCGCGGTGTGGCTCGCCGGACGGTGGCGCGACGCGGTGCTCTACTCCCTGATCCGCGCGGAGCGGCCGGGCGCGGGCCCCGTCCCCGCGCCGTAGCCGCCCGCCGGGGGCACGGCGCCCGGTCGGTGCGTCGTGCCGTCGGCGGGCCGTCCCGGGTCAGTCCTTCGCGGGCCGCCACACGTAACGGATGTCCGGCTCGCGCTCCTCGTTGCGCTGCCCGTCCGTCCGTTCCGCCTCGACGAAGCCGTGCCGCTCGTAGAACCTCCGCGCCGGTGCGTTGACCTGGAAGGTCCACAGGTCCAAGCCCTCCGGCCGCTGCCGCTTGGCCAGTTCGACGAAGCGGTCGCCCAGGCCGCGGCCGCGCCACGACGGGTCGAGGTACAGCTGCTCCAGGTCCCCGCCGTCGAGGACGAGGACCCCCACCACGCCGGTCTCGCCGGCGACCGCGACCCAGGTCTCGGACTGCGGTACGACGACATGGGCGAACCAGCCCCGTACCGCGTCGTCGTCGTGCGCGCGGCGTACGGTCGGCAGCGCGGCGTCGAAGGAGCGCAGCCACACATCGGCTGCCGCGGCCGCGTCGGAGTCGCCGGCGCGTCGAATCTCAAGGTCGTCAAGGGTCACAAGGCGCGAGGGTCGCAGACGGCGGGGCTCCGCGCATCCGAATTGCGCGCAGCCCCGCCGCCCCGCCGCCCCGCGGCCCCCCGCTGCCCCCGCCCCGGCGTCAGGGCCGTCGGCCGAACACCTCGAACAGCCGGGTCAGGCTGTCGTCCTGGTAGCCCGCGGACGCCGCCCGCCGGAACGCCTCCAGGACGGCGGCCGGCAGTGCCGGGTCCACGCCCGAGTCCCGGGTCGTGTGGACGACGTGGTCGAGGCTGGCCACGGCCATCGAGATCCGGTCGACGTCGCCCCCGTGGTCGCCGGCCTCGATCCGCGGCGTGTAGAAGTCGAGGAACTGGTCCATCCCGGTCAGCGTCCGGCTCGCGTACGGCTTGATCTCGGAGAGCGCGATGCCGTTCGCGTCCGCCACCGCCGCCATGTGCAGCCAGGCGGTCAGGGCGGTCCAGAAGAGGTCCATCTGGAGCTGGTAGTAGAGCGCGGCCAGCCCCGGGTCCTCGCCCCGGTAATCGGTGTCCGTCAGCACCTTCAGGAGGCCCTCGTACTCCTCGAAGAGGTCGCGGGGGCCGCTGTAGTACGTGCTGGACTCCGGCGCACCGATGCCGGACGGCGGTGTCTGGACCCCGCCGGTGAGGTGCCGCGCCCCGTGCTTCGCCGCCCAGGCGGCGCCCTTGCGGGCCTCTTCCGGGGTGTCCGAGCTGAGGTTGACCAGGACGCGCCCCTCCAGCGCGGCGGCGGCGGGTTCGAGGATCGCGTACATGGCGGCGTAGTCGGTGAGGCTCAGCACCACCGCTTCGTTGGCCCGCAGGGCCTCCTCGACGGTGGCGGCGAGGACGGCGCCCCGGGCGACCAGGTCGTCGGCGCGGCTCGCGGTGCGGTTCCAGACGGTGACGCGGTAGCCGGCGTCGAGGTAGGCGCCGGCCATGGCGCGGCCCATGGGGCCGAGGCCGACGACGGTCACGGACGCGGACGGGTGGTGCGTGGCGGACGTGTTCACAGAGTTCTCCCCGAGTCACTAGAACGAACGCTCTATCTAGAGAGGAACGTAGCACAGGGCTAGAACGATCGCTCTAGTTCGGTACCCTGGTGACGTGAAGACCAAGGCCCCGCACGATCCCGAGACCGCCGGAACCCGCGAGCGGATCGTCCGCACGACCTCACGCCTGATGCAGCGCCAGGGCTACGAGGGCACCGGCATCAAGCAGATCTCCGTCGAGGCCGGGGCGACCCTCGGCTCCGTGTACCACTTCTTCCCCGGCGGCAAGCAGGAGCTCGGCACCGCGGCGGTCAGGCTCGGCGACGAGGAGTTCGCCGAACTCCTCACCGAGGCGCTGGACGCGGAACCGGAGCCCGAGAAGGCGCTCGTCGCGCTCACCGCCTCCCTCGTCGAGGGGCTGCGCGACTCGGACTGGCTCGACGGCTGCCCGGTCACGTCCACCGTCGTCGGTACGGCGCACAGCGCGCCCGGCGTCCAGGAGGCGGCGGCCGAGGCCTTCGCCCGCTGGCGGGCGGTGGTCGCCCGGAAGCTGGCCGCGTCGGGCTTCCCGGAGACGGACGCGGAGGAGCTGGCGCACACGGTGATCGCCACGCTGGAGGGCGCGGAACTGGCGGCCCAGGTCGCCCGCAGCGCGACCCCCCTGGAACTGGCGGGCCGCCACCTGGCCCGCCTGGTCGCCTCGTACCGCCCGTGAGCCGCCGCGAGACCTACGTCACCTTCCGGGATGTCACATCCCGGCGGGCCCGTTCCGTCCAGGGGGTGTAGTCACCCACCAGCACGGAGGAGCTCGTCATGAGTGCGCGTCTGAACATGTTCGGCAGCCCGGTCGCCGTCAAGGCCTGGAAGCACGTCATCGCGGCGAACCAGGCGATCGCCGAGGGCTCGTCGCTGCCCGCCGCCACCCAGGAGCTCGTCAAGATCCGCGCCAGCCAGATCAACGGCTGCGGAGCCTGTCTCGACATGCACACCAAGGACGCCGCCGCTGCCGGGGAGACCTCGGTACGGCTCCACATGGTCGCCGCCTGGCGCGAGGCCACCGTCTTCACCGACGCGGAGCGCGCCGCCCTGGAGCTGACGGAGCAGGGCACCCGCCTCGCCGACGGGGCCGGGGTCACGGACGAGGCCTGGGCCGAGGCCGTCAAGCACTTCGACGACGAGCAGCTCGCCGTCCTGGTGACCCAGATCGCCCTCATCAACGCCTTCAACCGCGGCAACGCCATCACCCGTCAGCCCGCCGGCGACTACCGGCCCGGCCGGCACGCGTGACGGACGAGCACCGACGAACGCCGACGGCCCGCCCGGATGGTCCGGGCGGGCCGTCGCCGTACGCGTCGGGAGGGACGCGGTGGCTATCCCTTGCTGACCGCCGCCAGGATCTCCGGCAGCCGCCGCACCGTCCGCGGTGCCGCCACCTTCAGGCCCACCCACACCAGGAGCGCGCCGTAGAGGGTGCCGGCCGGGAACAGCAGCCACAGCAGGGACTCCTGGTCGGAGACGTGGAGGTAGATCGTCGCGCCGATCAGCGGCGCGCACAGCACCGGGGCCGTCAGCATGCCGCCGAGGATCGAGATCCAGGCCAGGGCGCCCTGCCCCGGAGCCACGTTCTTGTAACCGCTGTCCTGCGGGATCGAGTACGGGAAGACGGCCGAGACCACCGAGCCCGTCGCCAGCATCGCGCCGAGCAGGCCGAGCGCCAGGCCGACGGCGTCCGGGAGCCGCTCCCAGTCGCCGAGGACGGCGACCGTGAGGACCGTGACGAAGACCGCGTACGGCAGGGTGACCATGAGCAGGGCCAGGGCCCGCGCCTTGAGTTCGGCGTACGCGTCGGCCGTCGTCGAGATGGTCTGGGCGACCATCCAGAACGCCGAGGTGTCCTGTCCGAACTGGTTGTACATCAGCATGCCGAGCATGCCGGAGGCGAAGCACGCCCAGTAGATCGAGCCCGTGCCCTGCAGGGCGTTGACGAGCGGGACGATCAGGCCGAGCGCGAGCGAGGTCACGGCCCCGGCCTTCGTCTTCGGGTCGCGCCACAGATAGCGCAGGCTGCGCTCCATGACCGCGCCCGTGCGCCCGTCCGGCAGGATCCGGGCGAGCAGCCCCGTGCCGTCGGCCTTGTCACGGCCGCCCGTGTCGGAGGCGGCGCCGATCGTGGAGCCGTCGGGCTCGACCATCAGCCGTACGAGGCTCCGCTGCCACCAGTACAGGAGCGCCGCGAGCGCGACCGCCGTGAGCAGCAGCCGGACCGCCGCCACGGCGTAGTCGCCCTGGCTCGCGGAGTCGACCGCGGCGATCGCGGCGGCGGGCGGCAGCCAGCCGACGACGGCCGTCGCGGGTTC
The DNA here is from genome assembly GCF_001905825.1 of Streptomyces sp. CB02009. GTDB lineage: Bacteria > Actinomycetota > Actinomycetes > Streptomycetales > Streptomycetaceae > Streptomyces. Next base: position 620,965 of record NZ_LIVV01000005.1, on the reverse strand, counting down.
GAGCGACTCCAGACCGCCGGCCTCGCCGAGGCGCTGGGCGCCGAAGTTCACGACCTGCATGCCGACGGCGATGAGCAGGCCGCTGAGCAGGGCCAGGTCCCGGCCCTTGCGGGAGGTGAGGAGCCGGATGTTGGCGGCGGCCACGGCCCGGGACAGCGCCACGCACGTCACGGCCGTCAGCGGTACGGCGAGGACGGCGAGCACGGTGCCGCCCGCGCCGTGGGCGACGGACAGCGCGGCGCCCAGGGCCAGGACGAGGGTGAGGACGGGGCCGACACCCACGAGGGAGGCCACGAGCAGCGCGCGGATCAGCGGCCGCGGCAGCAGCGGCAGCATGACGAGCCGCGACGGGTCGAGGGTCTCGTCACCGCTGGGGATGAACAGCGGCATCACCGCCCAGGAGAGCGCGAGCGCCCCCGAGAGCAGGATCGCGACGCTGGCGGCGTCGGCGTTGCCCCGCAGCAGGACGAAGGCCAGCAGGAGGGCCGCGGCGAGGATCGCGCCGAAGACGATGGACAGGATGTACGCGGCCGTCCGCCCGCCCGACTGCCGCAGCCCGTTGCGCAGCAGGCTCAGCTTGAGCCGGACGAACACGGAGGTGAGGGAGGGGACGGAGCCGGCGGCCGGGGCTGCGGTCTCATCGGCGGCCGTGGTCGGGAAGGCACTCATCGCTGTGCCTCACCCGTAACACCGGAGCCACCCGAAGCCTCCGAGGCATCCGAGGCACCGGAACCACCCGGAGCGCCGGTGCCGCCAGACCCGCCGGCGCCGCCAGACCCGCCGGCAGCCCCCGCCCCGCCGCCCAGCCAGTCCAGGGAGTCGCCCGCCGCCTCGCGCCCGTTCGCGCCGACGAGCTCCAGGAACGCCGCCTGCAGCGACGGTGCGTCGCCCCGCACCTCCGCGAGCGTGCCCTGGGCGCGGATCCGGCCGGCCGCCATCACGGCGACCCAGTCGCAGAGCGACTCGACGAGCTCCATCACGTGGCTGGAGAAGACGACGGTGGCGCCGGAGGAGGTGTACCGCTCCAGGACGCCGCGGATGGTCTGCGCCGAGACCGGGTCGACGCCCTCGAAGGGCTCGTCGAGGAAGAGCACCTCGGGGTTGTGGAGGAGCGCCGCCGCGAGCCCGATCTTCTTCCGCATGCCGGTCGAGTAGTCGACGACCAGCTTGTTCTGCGAGCCGGTGAGGTCGAGGACGTCGAGGAGCTGCGCGGCCCGCTTGTCGACCTCGGCGCCGGGCAGCCCGCGCAGCCGGCCGCTGTACGCGAGGAGTTCGCGGCCGGACAGCCGCTCGAAGAGCCGCAGGCCCTCGGGCAGGATGCCGATCCGCGCCTTGACCTGGGCGACCGACTCGGGGTCGGCCCATACGTCGTGCCCGGCGACCTGGATGCGTCCCTGGTCCGGGCGGAGCAGGCCGGTGATCATCGAGAGGGTGGTGGTCTTGCCGGCGCCGTTGGGGCCCACGAGCCCGATGAACTTGCCCGCGGGCAGCACCAGGTCGATGCCGTTCACCGCGATCTGCTGGCCGAATCGCTTCCAGAGGCCCTCGATGCGCACGGCGGGCACCGCACCGTCCCCCGGTGCGGCGCCCGCCGTGTCGAACGCTCCGTCAAATGCCTGGTCAGGCATGGTCTGTCTGCCCCTCGTCGTCCCCGTGTGTCTTACGGGCCCACCCTAAGGGCGGGGCCCGCGGGGACCCAGGGGTTAAGACGTGCGGCTCCTCGCCTCCGCCGCCTCCCGGCCGCACGCGTACGCGAGGGCGCTGATCAGTTCCTCGGCGTCGGGGAGCCAGCGGTTCGCCGGGGTGGGGCGCCGGGCCCACTGGACCGCGCCGCTGCCGCCGACGCGGGTGGGCGGGGCCGCCACGTAGTGGCCCTCGCCGCGGGTGGTGAGGTCGATGGAGGCCGGGACCCAGCCGAGCTTGCGGACGAGGTCGGGCACCTTGGCCGCGGCGCCGGGCAGGACGAAGAAGAACATCCGGCGGTCCGGGGTGCAGGTGACCGGGCCGAGCGTCAGCTCCATCCGCTCCATCCGGGCGAGCGCCAGGAACCCGGCGGACTCGGGCACCTCGATCGCGTCGAAGGTGCGGCCGGTCGGCAGCAGGATCGACGACTTCGGCTGTTTCGACCACATGCGCCGGGCTCCGACCCCGCTGCCGGTCGCCTGTGTCGACCAGTCGGGCCTGACCGCGTGGGCGCCGGGCAGGGCGCACGCTTCCGCCCCGCAGGAGCAGCGCTCCCGGCCCTCGACGGCCTCCAGCCAGGTCCCGGGAAACACGTCCCAGTGCCGCTCTTCCGCGTACCGCACGGCACTGTCCAGCAGCAGCTCGCCGCGCTGCTGGGGGATCTGTGCGGCTTCCGTGACTCCGATGGTCTCTTCCACGTGGAACACAACTTCCCCCGCCACCTGGGGTTACGGCCAGGGTGTCGAGCGGGGTGAGGCATCGATCCTGCATGCGGGGCGCATCGGTGCACGGGCGGGGGCGCGCGGGGGCCCGGAGAGCTGGGGTGGGTACGGACGGGTGGGGGCGCCGGCGGCGGCATCGCAACCGACGTGTCCGGTTTCGCGTGTTCACATCGGCATTGACCGGATATCCGCCGGGCAGTGATCTCACCTCCGATGATCACCGCACGGCCTCAGGGGGTACTCATGGCAGCCAGGCCACTCGTTCCGCGTCAGCTCAACGAACGGCTCCAGGCGCTCATCCAGGAGGCGGGCTGCTCCAACGCCGGCCTCGCCCGCAGGGTCAACATGGTCGGCGCGGAGCGCGGCCTCGACCTGCGGTACGACAAGACGTCGGTGGCGCGCTGGCTGCGCGGGCAGCAGCCGCGCGGGCGGGCACCGGGAATCATCGCCGAGGCCCTCGGCCGCAAGCTGGGCCGTACGGTCACGATCGACGAGGTCGGCATGGCCAACGGCCGGAACCTGGCGGCCGGGGTGGGCCTCCAGTTCGCGCCGACCGTGCCCGGCGCGATCGAGCAGGTCTGCGAGCTGTGGCGCAGCGACGTGGGCCGCCGCGACTTCCTCTCCGGCTCGGCGGTCGCGGCCTCCGCGCTGGTCGAGCCCAGCCGGGACTGGCTGATCACGGGCCCCGACACGCACGTGGCCCGGATGGCGGGGGCGCGCGTGGGGGTCGCGGACGTGGCGGCCGTACGGGAGATGACGGCGGCGCTCGTGGACCTCGACCGGCGGTTCGGCAGCGGGCACGTGCGCCCGGTGGTCGTCCACTACCTCAACAGCGTGGTGTCGGGGATGCTGTCCGGCTCGTACCGGGAGGCCGTCGGCCGGCAGTTGTTCGCGGCGGTCGCCCGACTGACCGAACTCGCCGGGTACATGGCGGTGGACACCGGCGAACCGGGCCTCGCGCAGCGGTACTACATCCAGGCGCTGCGGCTCGCGCAGGCCGCCGGCGACCGGGGCTACGGGGGCTACGTCCTCGCCGCCTCCATGAGCCATCTCGCCGCGCAGCTCGGAAACCCCCGGGAGATCGCCCAGTTGGCGCGGGCCGCGCAGGAGGGGGCGCGCGGGAAGGTGCCGCCGCGCGCGGAGTCGATGTTCCTCGCGGCCGAGGCCCGCGGGCACGCGCTGCTCGGCGACCTCAGCGCCTTCGAGACGGCGGCGGGGCGTGCCGTGCGGGCCCTGGAGCAGGCCGATCCCGAGTCGGGCGACGACCCGGTGTGGATCGCCCACTTCGACCACGCGTACCTGGCGGACGAACTGGCCCACTGCTACCGCGACCTGGGGCGGGCGGAGGCCGCGGCGCGGGCGGCGGAGGAGTCGATCGCCGGACACCCGGAGACGCGCGCGCGGCGCCGGGCGATCGGCCTCGCCCTGCTCGCCTCGGCGCAGGTCCAGCAGCGCGAGGTCGAGCAGGCCTGCCGCACGGGCACGCGCGCGCTCGAACTGCTGGGCACGCTGCGGTCGTCGAGGGGCGCGGAGTACCTGGAGGACCTGCGGGAGCGTCTGGAGCCGTACGCGGGAGAGGCGGTGGTACGGGAGTTCGGGGCGCGCATGGAGCTCCACGCCGCCTAGGGTCCGCCGGGCGCGCCGGTCCCGGCGGGGAGCGCCGCCGTTCGCGAAGGTTGTGTAACCGGGCTCACACGTGTGTGCGGAGCCCCGGGCGCACCCGGTAGCGTGAGCCGACGATTCCGTAGGTCCATCAGTAGGAGTCCCGGTGACGCAGAACGGACAGGGTCCGGAGCCGCAGTACCCGGCGGTGCCCCCGGCGCAGAACGCTTCAGGGGGAGCACAGCCGTACGGTGGCGCCTGGGGTCCCGCCGGCGCGGCGCAGGGCGGGCAGCCGCTGCCGCCCGCGCAGCCCCTGCCTCCGGAGGCGGCGCCGGGCGGTGCCGACATGCAGTCCACCCAGTACCTGCCGCCGGTCCCGCAGGGCGGGCCGCAGGCCGGCTACGGCTACCCGGGGCCGGGTGCCCCGGGCGGCGCCGACATGCAGGCGACCCAGCACATACCCCCGGTGCCTGGCGGGATGCCGCCGGTGTCCCCGGTCCAGGGCGGGATGCCGCAGGCGCCGGGGCAGCAGCAGGGCTACGGGTACCCGCACCAGGCGCACGGCGGGATGCCGCAGCCCGGTCAGCAGCCCGGGTACGGCTATCCGCCGCCGGCCGGGGACATGCAGGCCACCCAGCACATCGCCCCCGTGCCGCCGCAGCAGGGCGGGGGCGCGCAGACCCAGTTCCTGGGCACCGGGCCGCTCCAGGCGCAGGGCCCGGGGCCCGCGGGCGCCTCCGACGCGACCCAGTACATCGCCCCCGTACCGGCGCAGGAGCCCGGGGAGCGGCAGCCGCCCGCCGAGTTCGACAACCTCTTCCGTACGGAGGCGCCGCGGGCGCCGCAGCAGCCGCACGCGCAGGCGTACCAGCAGCCCGCCCCGGCCCCGTACCAGCAGCACCAGCCGCCGCAGCACCAGCAGCACCACCAGCCGCCGGCGCCCCCGCAGCAGTACGGGTACGAGGGTGCCTACTACGACGACGGTGCCGACCCCGAGCCCCCGCGCCGCAAGTCCCCGGTCGCGCTGATCGCCGCCGTCGTCGTCGGCTGCGCGGTCGTCGGCCTCGGGGCCGGCGCGCTGCTCAGCGGCGGTGACGAGGACAAGAGCCCCGAGAAGGGCCCCCAGACCGTGGCGCAGAGCTCCGCCGCGCCGTCGGGCGAGGCGACGACCGAGCCCGCCGAGAAGCCGGCCGACCCGGCGGAGCCGCAGGCGAAGGAGCTGAGCAAGCTCCTCGCGACCAGCAGCGACAGCCGTGACACGGTCATCAGCTCGGTCGAGTCCATCAAGCAGTGCAAGAACCTGGACAAGGCCGCGAGCGACCTGCGGGGCGCCGCCGAGCAGCGCCGGAGCCTGGTCACCAAGCTCCAGTCGTTGTCGGTCGACAAGATCCCGGACAACCCGGCCCTGACGGCCGCGCTCACCAAGGCCTGGGAGGCCTCGGCGGCGGCGGACGACCATTACGCGGCCTGGGGCGACCAGATGAAGGACAAGAAGGCCTGCAAGGGCGGCAAGGCCCGCTCCACCCCGCGGCTGGCCGCGGCGAACAACAAGAGCGGCGAGGCCACCGCCGCCAAGAAGCAGGCGGCCTCGCTGTGGAACCCGACGGCCTCGAAGTACGGCCTGGAGAAGCGGGCGTACACCCAGCTGTAGTCCCGGCCGCGACGAGAGCCGCGACGAGGACCGTGGCGCCCGCCGCGGCGAGCGCCACGGCGGGCGCGGCTCAGGGGGCGCTCAGGACGGTCTCGCCGACGTCGACGAAACCGGGCTGCTGCGCCACCAGCCGGCCCTCGCGGACCACCTGGAACGTCACCTCGTGGTTGACGATCCGGGGGAAGCCCGGCGCGCCGAGCAGGTCCTCGTACTTCCAGCGCAGGGTCGGAGTCAGGCCGCCGGTGTCGATCCGCGCGCCCCGGTCGAGGGCGTACGCGATCCGGGTGGCGGTGACCGTGTCGGTGTCGAGGGACTCGACGACCTCCTTGAGGACCGTGTAGGCGATCCAGGTGGTCTGGACGCCCGCGTCGGCGGGGTCGACCCGGTTGTCGGCGAAGGCGTGCTCCTGGATGACCTTCCGCATCGGCGCCCAGCTCTTGTCGGACGCCTCCGGGTACCAGCCGGTGACGAACGCGCCCTCGAAGGGGCTGTGGGCGCCGCCGGTGCGGTCGATCACGGGCTGGCCGACGCTGCCGAGGACGGACGAGATCCGCACGCCGTCCTCCTCCTTCTTGCCGGACGCGTCGCCCGAGCCGTCCCCGTTCCCGCCGTTCCCGTTCCCCTTCCCGTCCCCGCCGTCCCCGTTCCCGCCGTCCCCGTCCTGCTGCGGGAGGCGGCGGAAGGAGTCGAAGAACGTCTGGGTGCGCTCGCCGAGCACGGCGGTGACGCAGCCGTCCTCGTCGCCGGCCTTCTCGCGGGCCTCGGTGGCGGGCTCGGTGTACTCGGCGGCGTCCTCGACGGCGGGGATGTCGACGGCGCTGCGGTGGCTCGCCTTGCGCAGGCCCGAGTTGAGGAGCTCGGGGAACTTGTCGCCGGCGAGGGTGTCGGGCCGGACGAGCGAGACCCGGCGGCAGGACGCGGCGAGCTGCATGCCGTGACCCGCGATGAGCGAGGCCTGGCCGCCGTTGACGGGGTAGGAGAGCGGGCTGGTGAACTCGTCCTCCGAGATGCCGTAGCCGCCGATGTACGGGATGCCCGCGGCCTCCAGGGGGGCCATGAAGGCGCGTCCGTTCTGGCTGTACGAGCCGACGACGGCGACCGCCTTCTCCCGGACGGCGCGGCGGGCGCAGGCCGCGGCGCCGGTGGTGGTGTTGTGCTCGTTGCAGGTGAGGATGCGCAGCTCGTGGCCGTCGATGCCGCCCTGGGAGTTGACCCAGCGGGCGAAGGTCTGCGCCATGGCGGGCATTCCGGGCATATTGGTGGCGCGGGTCTGGTCGGGAGCCCACGTCATCACGGTGACGGGCTCCCTGGAACCCCCCGTGGTTCCAGGGAGCACGCCACAACCGGTGAGCAACGAGGCTCCGGCCGTCGCGGTCGTGACGTACGCGAGGAGTGAGGTCAGTCGCCGTCCGGTCATGGACACGCACATTTCCGCCCCATGGGTAACGCGGGAGTGAGCACGGTTCAACAGCGGGTGACGTCGAGGTGAATTACGGGGGCTACGAGGGGGCGGCTCCGGTGATCGGACAGGGGAACGTACGATCGAAACGTGTCCAGTCCAGTCTCCGGTTCGGTGAACTCTTCCCGTCGCGGCCGTCGCTCCTCCACCATGGGCGGCATGCCGCTCAACGACATGCCGTGGTGGCGCTGGCGCAGCAACGTGCGCTCGGCGCTGCACATGCTCTCCGACCCCGGGTTCCACGAGACCACCTGGCTGGCCGGCCTCGACGGGTACGGCGACGTCACCGACGCCGTCTACCGCCTGGTCGAGGACACCTGGCTCGACAACTGGTCCGCCGAGAAGTACGTCGGCTCGATCTTCCGCGACACCGGCGAGGCAGCCCTCGTCGACGTCGCCGTCCTGCGGGTGCTGCGCATCATGCACCAGGTGGGTCCCGACGCCCCCGTCTCCGCCTACCTCCAGCACCCCGGATGGCCCGAGGCCGTCCGGGCCGCCCGCGAGGCCCACGTACGCCTCGCCCAGGCGGACGGGGAGGACCCGGACACGCCACCGCGCTCCCTCGACGTGCTGCACATCATGACGGGGTCCGCCTGACGGACGGTGGGTCACCACGCGGCTCCGGATATGGCAGGCTGACGGGATGACCGACCAGTACGTCCTCACCCTCTCGTGCCCCGACAAGCAGGGCATCGTGCACGCCGTGTCGAGCTACCTCTTCATCACCGGCTGCAACATCGAGGACAGTCAGCAGTTCGGAGACCGCGACACCGGGCTGTTCTTCATGCGGGTCCACTTCTCGGCCGAGGCACCGGTGAACGTCGACAAGCTGCGCGCCAGCTTCGTCGCCGTCGGCGACTCCTTCGAGATGGACTGGCAGATCCACCGCGCCGACCAGCGCATGCGGGTCGTCCTCATGGTGTCCAAGTTCGGCCACTGCCTGAACGACCTGCTGTTCCGCTCGCGGATCGGCGCGCTGCCGGTGGAGATCGTGGCGGTCGTCTCCAACCACACCGACTTCGAGGAACTCGTCGGCTCGTACGCGCTGCCCTTCCGGCACATCCCCGTCACCAAGGACAACAAGGCGGAGGCCGAGGCCGAGCTCCTGGACCTGGTCCGCGAGGAGAACGTCGAACTGGTCGTCCTCGCCCGCTACATGCAGGTCCTCTCCGACGACCTCTGCAAGCAGCTCTCCGGGCGGATCATCAACATCCACCACTCGTTCCTCCCGAGCTTCAAGGGCGCCAAGCCCTACCACCAGGCGTACACGCGCGGTGTGAAGCTGATCGGCGCGACCGCCCACTACGTGACGGCCGACCTCGACGAGGGCCCGATCATCGAGCAGGAGGTCGAGCGCGTCGCCCACGACGTGACCCCGGACCAGCTGGTCGCGATCGGCCGCGACGTCGAGTGCCAGGCGCTGGCCCGCGCGGTGAAGTGGCACGCGGAACACCGCATCCTGCTGAACGGCCGCCGCACGGTGGTCTTCGCGTAATCCCGTAGCACGCGCCACGGCGCTCCGGGCGCCCCGGCGGAGCGCCTTACAGCCGGCTCAGCGACGCCCCGGCGGAGCGCCCTACAGCCGGCTCAGCGACGCCCCGGCCGAGCGCCTACAGCCGGCTCAGCGACGCCACCGCCGACAGCACGTCCCCGATCGCCTCGCGGTCGCCGTCCTGGCCCGCCGCCGCCTCGGCCGGGGAGATGTGCCCCGCCACCAGCTGGCAGAACTCCACCCCGTCCATCGCCACCTGCGCCACCACCCGCTCCGGCGAGCCGAGTGCCGCCGGGGAGTCCAGCGCGATGTACCAGTGGCCGCCGCCCGAGCCCTCCACCTCCAGGTGCAGCGAGCGGCCCGGCGTGCCCGCCTCGACCAGATGGCGGGCCGGGGACGCGAGGCCGGTGCGGCGGCGGTTCGCCAGGGCGCCCGGGAGCAGCCGCGCGGCCAGGTCGATCATGCTGTGCAGATGCGCCCCGCTCGGCGCCGCGTACGGGTACGCCACCGCGTTCGCGATGTCGTCCGCGTGCACCCAGCACTCGAAGGCCCGCTCGAGGAGGGAGTCCCGCAGCGGCAGCGCGAAGTCCTTGTACGTGACCGTCAGGTCCGCCACGCCGCGCCCCGCGAACGACACCGTCCGGATCAGCGTGTGGCTCTGGTCCCGCCAGGGGCCGCGGATCGACCGGTTCGGCGGCCGGTCGAGGCCCGACCAGAGCGCCTCCGTCCGCTCGGACGGCGACAGCTCCGGGGTTCCCGCGCCCAGCGGGTCCTCCAGGCCGAGCGCCGCCGACACGAGCCCGTCCACCGCGAGGAGGTGCCCCATGACCGCGGCGACCGTCGCCTTCCGGCGCACGATGCGGCCCTCCTCGTACCACTTCAGCCGGACCGGCGCGTGCCACTCCGACTCGCCGATGTCCCGGAGCAGGGCGTCGAGCCGCGCGGTCTCCGCGTCGTACGGCGTGACCCACTCCGGCACCGGGATGCGGGCCGGCCGCCGGCCCAGGCAGTTCTCGAGCACCCGGGACCGCAGCAGCGGGTCGAGGTCCAGATCGCGGTCCTCGTGCAGCAGCGCCACCGCGTCCCGGAGCCGCAGCGCCTCGTCCGCGCACGGCGCGCAGGCCGTCAGATGGTCCTCGACGGCCTGCGTCTCCCCGGGCGAGCACGCCGAAAGCGCCCAGGCCCCGAGAAGGGACTTGAGCACCCCGTGCGTCAGGACGGGTACGTCGGGCTCGGGCTCCGCCCCGGGCTTCTCCTCCTCCGGGGCTCCACCGGGGTCGGCCGTCAGGTCGGCGTGGTCGTCCGCCGCCCGGCGCGGCCCGGGTATCCACGGGGCGCGTGCGACGTCGTCCCCGTCGTCGCCGTTCGCCCGGGTCACCGCGCCCGCCCGTAACCGGGCGGTCCGCCGCCCTCGGCGAAGGGCCGGTTCGCCGAGGAGAGCAGCTGGAGTCCGAGGCGCAGGCGCCGCCGAGCCTCGTCCTCGGTGACGCCGAGGTCGGCGGCGGTCTGCCGGTAGTCCCGCCGCTGGAAGTACGCCAGTTCGAGCGCGGCCCGCAGCGGCGTCGGCATGGACGTCACGATGTAGTCGGCGCGGGCCGCGACCGACGCCCGCCGGACCTTCTGCTCCAGCTCCTCGGCCGAACCCCGGCCGGTCTCCGCGTACGCCGTCGTCTCGGCCTGCCGCAGCCGGTGGACGGCCTGCCGCTGCGTCAGCCTGGCGACCCAGGAGCGCAGGTTGCCCTGCTTGGGGTCGTACGCGTCCGGGTTCTCCCAGATGTAGCCGAAGACCTCGCGGGTGATCTGGTCGGCCGCGTCGTCGTCGTCGAGGACCCGGTGGGCGAGGCTGTGCACCAGGGCGGCGAACCGGTCGTACAGCTCGCCGAGCGCGGCCGCCTCGCCGCGCGCCAGCCGCTGCTGCATCCTGCGGTCCCAGCGCGGTGGTGTGTCCGTCGCCATGCGACCCTCGCCCCTCCCGGCTCCGGCGGCTCTCCGTCTCTACTCCAAAGTAGTGCGCCGTCCCGGGAACGCACGCATGTTTGCCGCAACTGCGCCCTTGACGCGATCCCGGATGGTAAGGAAAGCGTCATCCTCGCGCCCGGGGGTTTCGGGCCGCGCCCTCGGGGCAGGCGGCGAGCGTGACGACGATCGAGGTCGACGAGAACGAGTACGGCTGCTGGACGGTGCTCCGCGTGCGGGGCGAAATGGACCTGGTCACCTCGCCCCGGATACGCCGACGCGTGCACGACGCCGTGGCGGGCGGCCGCCACGACCTGGTGGTCGACCTGTCCGCGGTGCGGTTCTGCGACTCCAGCGGGGTGGGCGTGCTGATCGCGTCCCGCCGGCTGCTCCGCTCCTGCGGCGGCCGGCTGCGCCTGATCCTCCCCGAGGACCGCGACGGCCACGTCGGCCACGTCGGCCGGGTCCTCGCCGCGCTCGGCGTCCGGCGCCTCTTCGAGGTGTACGACGACGTGCCGGGGGCGCTCACGGGCGCGGCGGAGCGGGCCGAGGCGGAGGAGCGGGCCGAAGCGGAGGCGACGGCGGAGGCCGAGCGGGCGGAGCAGGCGGCGACGGAGCGGCCGGCGACGGCGGCGGAGCTCGCCGACGCGGCCCTCCCCGGGCAGCGGGTCAGCGACCGAATCGCTCCCTGAGCTTGTACTTCAGCACCTTCCGCAGCGTCTCGTTGCGAGGGAGCGCGTCCACCACCTCCAGCTGCTCCGGCAGCTTGTGCACCGACAGACCGGCCTCCCGGAGGAAGGCCGTCACCACCGGGAGCGTCAGCGGGGCCGCCCCCGGGGGCTGTTCGACGACGGCGCAGACGCGCTCGCCGCGTTCGGCGTCCGGGAGGCCTATGACGGCGGCGTCGCCGACGCCCGGGTGCCGGTGGAGGAGGTCCTCGATCTCCTTGGCCGAGATGTTCTCTCCCTTTCGGATGATGATGTCCTTGATGCGGCCGGTCAGGACCAGATGCCCGCTCGGGGTGAGGTGCCCGACGTCGCCGGTGATGAGGAAGCCGTCCTCGTCGAAGGCGGCGGCCGTCTGCGCCGGGTCCAGATAGCCGCGGCAGACGGCCTCCCCGCGGAGCCGCACCTCGCCGGAGCCGGTGATCCGGATCTCCATGCCGGCCGGCGGGCGGCCCTCCGTGGTGGCGAGGTTCTCGGCGGTGTCGTCGGGCGCGCCCATGGTGATCATGGGGACCTCGGTCATGCCGTACCCGTGGGTGAGCTGGCAGCCCAGCTCCTTCCGTACGGCGTGGTAGATCTCCGGCGGCTTCGGCGCCCCGCCGCCCGCGAGCAGCCGCAGGGTGGGGATGACCGGCTCGCCGGGCTGTTTGCGCTGCTCGGCGAGGAACATCGAGTAGAAGGCGGTGGAGCCGCCGGCGACCGTCACCCCGTGCCGCCGGTACTCGGCGAGGGCCTCGGGCAGCGCGAACTGTTCGAACATGACGGCCGGGAAGCCGTACAGCAGCAGCATCACCGTGTAGTCGGGCCCGGCGATGTGCGCGTACGGGAAGGCCATCGAGCCGACGTCGGACGAGGTGAGCCGGAGCGCGTGGGCGAGGCAGGAGCCGCCCGCGAGGAGCGACCGGTCGGTGTGCAGGACGCCCTTGGGGTCGGAGGTCGTGCCCGAGGTCCAGTAGATCCAGCGGACGTCGGTCCCCGAGGAGGGCGGCGGGGGGAGCGTCGCCGGGTCGCCGTCGGGCAGGGAGTCGGGGTCGTACGCCTCGAAGATCCCGTGCGCGCCGAGCCGCCGGGCCATCTCGGCATGGTCGAATCCACGCCATTTTCCGGGGACGGCGAAGAACTCGGCCTTGGACTCGCGCAGCGCGAAGCCGACCTCCCTGTCCCGGTAGAAGGGGATCACGGGCGTCTGTACGGCTCCGATGCGGGCGAGCGCGAAGGAGAGCACCGCGGTCTCGATGCGGGTGGGCAGCTGCCAGGCGACGACCGTGCCCGGGCGCACCCCCATGGCGTGGAGTCCCGCGGCGCAGCGCTCGGCGCGCTCGCGCAGCCCGCCGAAGGTGAGGACCCGGTCGCCCTGGAGGAGGACGGGCAGGTCGGGGGTGAGGGCGGCGCGGCGCTCGACGAGCTCCCAGAGCGTGCGGGCCGCGCCCAGGGCGTGTGCGGTCTGTTCCATGACCGGACTCCTCTTGGCTGACGTTCCGTCAGATCGTCCGGCGAGCGTAGAGGCCGGGCGCTTGTCGGTCCAGGGGTGCGGGGCTAGCCTGATTCCGTCAGATCTGACGGTCCATCAGAAACATGGAGGGGTCATGACGGAACTGCCCCGCATCATCAGCGTCGACGACCACGTGATCGAGCCCGCCCACCTCTTCGAGACCTGGCTCCCGAAGAAGTACCGCGACCGCGGGCCCCAGCCCCTCACGGCCGGCATCGGGGAGCTCGCCTACGTCGCCGGCAAGTACCAGATCACGATGGACCCGGACGGCCCGCCGACCGACTGGTGGATCTACGAGGACCTCAAGTTCCCGTACAAGCGCAACATCGCCGCCGTCGGCTTCGACCGCGACGACATGACCCTGGAGGGCATCACCCGCGCCGAGATGCGGCGCGGCTGCTGGGACCCCGCGGCACGCCTCGCCGACATGGACCTCAACCACGTCGAGGCCTCCCTCTGCTTCCCCACCTTCCCCCGCTTCTGCGGCCAGACCTTCGCCGAGGCCCACGACAAGGAGGTCGCCCTCGCCTGCGTGCGCGCCTACAACGACTGGATGGTCGAGGAGTGGTGCGGCGACAGCGGCGGCCGGCTCATCCCGCTCTGCATCATCCCGCTCTGGGACATCGACCTCGCCGTCGCCGAGATCCGGCGCAACGCCGCCCGCGGCGTCCGGGCCGTCACCTTCTCCGAGATCCCCACCCACCTCGGCCTGCCCTCCATCCACTCCGGCCACTGGGACCCCTTCTTCGCCGTCTGCCAGGAGACCGGCACGGTGGTCAACATGCACATCGGCTCCAGCAGCCAGATGCCCGCCGCCTCGCCCGACGCCCCGCCCGCCGTCCAGGCCTCGCTCAGCTTCAACAACGCGATGGCCTCGATGATGGACTTCCTCTTCAGCGGCGTCCTCGTGAAGTTCCCCCGCCTCAAGCTCGCCTACAGCGAGGGCCAGATGGGGTGGATCCCGTACGCCCTGGAGCGCGCCGACGACGTCTGGGAGGAGCACCGCGCCTGGGGCGGCGTCCGCGACCTCGTCCCCGAGCCGCCGTCCACGTACTACTACCGGCAGATCTTCTGCTGCTTCTTCCGCGACAAGCACGGCATCGCGTCCCTGGACGTGGTCGGGCGCGACAACGCCACCTTCGAGACCGACTACCCGCACGTCGACTCGACCTTCCCGCACACCAAGGAGGTCGCCCTCGACCACGTCCGGGGCCTCGACGACGAGACGGTCTACAAGCTCATGCGCGGCAACGCCATCCGCATGCTCGGCCTCGACCTCGACCGGGGCGTCCGCTTCGGACCGGTCGCCGGCTCCGGTCGGGACAGCGCCTGATGGACCTCTCCTGCACCGGCGAGGAGGAGGAGTTCCGCGCCCGGCTCCGGGAATGGCTCACCGCGACCCTGCCCGGACTCCCGCCGAGACCCGACCCGCTGGACTGGCCGGGCCGCCGGGCGTACGACTGCGGCTGGCAGCGGCGGCTGTACGACGCCGGGTACGCCGACGTGTACTGGGACGCCTCCCCGACCCAGCGGCTGATCTTCCTCGAGGAGACCGAACTCGCCGGGGCGCCCTACGTCGGCGCCAACTTCGTCGGCCTCCTCCACGCGGGCCCGACCATCGCCGCCGAGGGCACGGCCGAACAGCGCGCCCGCTGGCTGCCACCGGTCCTGCGCGGCGACGAGGTCTGGTGCCAGGGCTTCAGCGAGCCCGGCGCCGGCTCCGACCTCGCCTCGCTGCGGACCAGGGCGGTCCGGGACGGGGACGCGTACGTCGTCACCGGCCAGAAGATCTGGACCTCGCACGCGGAGGTCGCCGACTGGTGCGAACTCCTCGTCCGGACGGGACCCGAGCCGGGGCGGCCGGGCGCGCCCTCCAAGCATGGGGGCATCACCTGGCTCGCGATGCCCATGGACGCCCCCGGCGTCACCGTGCGGCCGCTGCGGACGCTCGCCGGCTCCACGGAGTTCGCCGAGGTCTTCCTCGACGAGGTGCGGGTGCCCGTCGGGAACCGGGTCGGCGAGGAGAACGACGGCTGGCGGGTCACCATGGTCACCCTCTCCTTCGAACGCGGCACCGCTTTCGTCGGCGAGGTCGTCGCCTGCCGCCGCCTCCTCGGCGAACTCGCCCGCACCGCCCGGAAGAACGGCACCTGGGACGACGCCGTCCTGCGCCGCCGCCTCGGCAGGCTCTCCGCCGAGTTCCGGGCCCTGTGGCGGATCGTCCAGGCCAACGTCAGCGAGGCCCAGGCCACCGGCGGGGTGCCCGGCGCGGGCGGCTCCGTCTTCAAACTCCACTACTCGCACGCCCGCCAGGAGCTGTACGAGGCCGCCGCCGCCGTCCTCGGCCCCGACGCGCTCGACCTCGGCCGCGACTGGACCCTCGACCGGCTGTCCTCGCTCTCGTACGCGATCGCGGCCGGCACCTCCCAGATCCAGCGCAACATCGTCGCCGAGCGCATCCTCGGCCTGCCGAAGGGCCGGTGACCCCCGCCATGGACTTCCGACTCACCGAGGACCAGAAGGCCCTGCGGCGCGGTGTACGGGACCTCCTCCGGGGCCGCTTCGACCGCGAGGCGCTGCGGGCGGCGGTCGACGCCGGCGGGACGCTGGACCGCGGCCTGTGGCGGGAGCTCGGCACGGCCGGGTTCTTCGCGCTGCGCCTCCCGGAGGAGGAGGGGGGCGTGGGCCTCGGCCTTCCGGAGGCGGTCCTCGTGTTCGAGGAGGCGGGGCGGGTGCTGCTGCCGGGGCCGCTGGTCGCCACGCACCTGGCGGCGGGCACGGTCCCGGGGGCGGCGGAGGGGGCCGTCGTGGTCACCGAGGCGGCCGAGGGACTCGTCCCCTGGCTGGACGAGGCGGATGTGGTGCTGGGGGACGCGGACGGAGCCGTACCGATCCGGTCGGTGGATCCGCTGACGCCGCTGCACCGGGTCCCCGTCCCCGCCCGAGACGGCGGCGGGGGAGCGGCGTCGCTCGAAGCCGTCCTGCTCACCGCCGCCGAGCAGGTGGGCAGTGCGGAGGCCACCACCGGGGCGGCCGTCTCCTACGCCCGTGAGCGCGAGCAGTTCGGGCAGGCCATCGGGGGATTCCAGGCCGTCAAGCACCTCTGCGCGGGGATGCTCGTCCGGAACGAGCTCGCCCGCGCCGCCGTCCGCGCGGCCTCCGTCACCGCCGACCCCGTCGAGATCGCCGGCGCCAAGCTCCTCGCCGACGAGGCCGCGACCGCCAACGCCCGCGACTGCCTCCAGGTCCACGGCGGCATGGGCTTCACCTGGGAGGCCGACGTCCATCTGCATCTCAAGCGCGCCTGGGTCCGTGCCGAGCTGCGGCTGCCCGCCGCCCGGGCCGAGGAGGCGGTGGCCGCCGCACTGTGACTCCCGGCATCGCTGTCCGCGCCCGCCGGGTCACGGAATGTTGATATCTGGTTGTTTCCTTCGGCGGGGCCGTCACGGCCCGGAGTCGGCCTCCGGCTCCGGTACGCTCCGTGGGATGCGAGTGCTCGTTGGCCCGGATCGTCCCGGTGTCGCCCCTGAGGTGACTCCGGAGCCGGGAATGCGCGCCGCTCGCGCCCCGAGGAGGCGCTCCGCGCGCTCCTGTTCGACTCCCCGCAGCGTGCGTCGCACAGTATGGACTACGCGTACTCCTTCGCGCTGGAATATGCCCGAAGCGCTTGTTGCGGTGACTGTACGTCAACCATGCTGTCTCGTAAGGGAATCACGTTCCGTAAGGGCGTCGATGGCTGTGAGGCGCGAGGCGATGTGTCCGCCGGTTCGGATGGTGTGAGCGGTGCAGGTGCTTCAGGTTCAGTTGGAGGTCGGGCCGGACCCGGCGGAGGTGGGGCGAGCCCGGAGGTGGGCCCGGTCGCGGCTCGTCGGCTCGGGCATAGGCGATGACGAGCCGCTGGCCGAGACGCTGGTGCTGCTCATCTCCGAGCTCGTGACCAACGCCGTGGTGCACACCGGTTGTCCGGCCGTGCTGCGGATGCTGTTCGCGGCGGGGGGCGGGGTGCGCGTCGAGGTCGCGGACGCGAGCGACCGCCCGCCGCGGCCCCGGCACGCCGAGGGCGACGACACCAATGGGCGCGGCCTGGAGCTGGTCGACGGCCTCGCGGACCGGTGGGGCTGGCAGCCCGAGGGCGCCGGCAAGAGCATCTGGTGCGAGGTGGATCCGGCTCCGGCCGCGCCTTCGCCCGTTCCGGGGGCCTCGGTGGCGCCCGGCCGGGTGCCCTGCTGACCGATCACGGCCGGGTGGCGGGCGGCTGTCGAGCCCTGTGCGCCGCCACCCGTCGACGTACCGCCGTTCAGAGGACGGCGACCGGTGCCACCGGTGTGCCCGTACCGCCCACGAAGGGCTCGGGCATCGCGGAGAGCAGGAAGGCGTAGCGCCGCTCTTGTGCACAGGCTGTGGACAGGGCTTCCAGATTCCAGTTCTGCCCCTGGAGCATGCCCATCTCGACCAGGTCGAGGGCGTGCACGGGCAGCCACAGGTCCTCGATCTCCGGGGGGAAGATCTCGAAGGTGAGGGTGTCGTTCGCGACGGCCGCGACGTCCCGGGCGTGGAACCACTCCGGTGTACGGATCGAGAGCCCGGGTGACGGGAAGGCGTATCCGTGCCGGTCGCCGGCCAGGTACGACTGGATCTGCCCCGTGCGGACGAGCACGATGTCGCCCGGCCGTACGGTCACCCCGCCGAAGTCGGCGGCCTCGTCCAGGTCCTCGGGCGTGACGGCGTGGTCGCCCGGCAGCCGCTCCAGGCCCTTGGCGGCGGCCACGTCGAGCAGGACCCCGCGGCTCACGAGGTGGCGGGCGGTGTGGATGCCGCTGAACTCGGAGCGGCCGTGCGGGGTGATGGTGGCGGCGGGGCGGCCGTTGTAGAGGTGGCCCGAGTGGGAGACATGGGTCAGGGCGTCCCAGTGGGTGCCGGCCTGGAGTCCGAGGGTCACGGCGTCGTCGCTGGTGGCGACCGTGCCGGGGCCGAAGAGCTCCTGGTTGATCTGGACCATGACATGGAGAGGGTTGACCCGGCCGGGGATCATGCCGGTCTGGACGCCGTCCTGCTTCAGGTCGACGGCGAGGGGCACGCGGTGGCCGGTGCGGACGGTGGCGACGGCCTCCCGTACGACCTCGTCGGTGACGAGGTTGAGGGTGCCGATCTCGTCGTCCTGTCCCCAGCGTCCCCAGTTGTTGACGCGCTTGGCGATCTCGTGGAATGCGGCGGGCAGAGACATCGGGGCCTCCGGGGTCTTGTTTTCCGGTATCTGACGGACCGTAGAATCCTGACGACGAATGAATCTAACGGACCGTCAGAAACTGCGGGAGGGGCCGGGCGTGGGGAACTTCTTGGCTGGCAAGGTCGTCGCCGTGACGGGCGCGGGACGGGGCATCGGCCGCGCCGTGGCCCTCGCGTGCGCGGCGGAGGGCGCGAAGGTCGTCGTCAACGACTACGGGGTGTCCATCGAGGGCGGTGAACCGACCTCGGAGATCGCGCTGTCGGTGGTGAAGGAGATCGAGGCGGCGGGCGGAACGGCGGTCGCGGTCGCCGACGACATCTCGACGATGGCGGGCGGCCAGCGGGTCGCCGACGTCGCCCTCGCCGAGTACGGCCGCCTGGACGGGGTCGTGTGCGTGGCGGGCATCCTGCGCGAGCGGATGCTCTTCAACATGTCCGAGGAGGAGTGGGACCCGGTCGTCGCGACGCACCTGAAGGGCACCTTCACGGTCTTCCGGGCGGCCTCGGCGATCATGCGGCGCCAGGGGACCGGCACGCTGATCGGCTTCACGAGCGGCAACCACCAGGGCTCGGTGGCGCAGGCCAACTACGCGTCCGCGAAGGGCGGGATCATCTCCCTCGTACGGTCGGCGGCGCTCGGCCTCCACAAGTACGGGGTGACGGCGAACGCGGTCGCGCCGGTGGCACGGACCCGGATGTCGGCGAACGTCCCGATGGAACTGAAGGAGATCGGGGAACCGGAGGACGTGGCCGCGCTCGTCGTCTACCTGCTCTCCGAACGGGCCCGCGAGGAGAGGATCACCGGCCAGGTCTACACGATCGCCGGCCCGAAGATCGCGGTCTGGGCGCAGCCCAGGGAGCTGCGGGCGGGATACGCGGAGGGCGGTGCCTGGACCCCGGAGCGGATCGCGGACTTCCTGCCCGGAACGGTGGGGGTGGACCCGATGCCGATGCTGGCGCGCCTGGAGGAGATGGCCCGCGCCGCGGCGGCGGGCGACCGGCCCAACGCGGGCGGCGCGGGTCCCGGCGCGGGTGCGGGCGCGGTCGGCCAGGCGGGTACGGGTTCCGGCGCGGGCGCGGGCGGCCAAGCGGGCGCGGGTTCCGGAGCGGGCGGCCAAGCGGGCTCGGCCACCGGCGCCCCTGCGGGCGCGGCCGGTGGCGGCACGGCCGGTGCCGGGACGGAGGACGGCTCATGAGGGGCGTGGTCTTCGACGGGAAGCAGGTCCAGGTCGTCGACGACCTGGAGGTGCGGGACCCCGGACCGGGCGAGGTGCTGGTGGGGATCGCGGCGGCCGGACTGTGCCACAGCGACCTGTCGGTCGTCGACGGGACCATCCCCTTCCCCCCTCCCGTGGTCCTCGGGCACGAGGGCGCCGGGGTCGTCGAGGCGGTCGGCCCCGGTGTCGCGCACGTCGTCCCGGGCGACCACGTGGCCCTGTCGACCCTCGCCAACTGCGGGGCCTGCGCGGACTGCGACCGCGGGCGGCCCACCATGTGCCGGAAGGCCATCGGGATGCCGGGGCAGCCCTTCTCCCGGGGCGGCCGGCCGCTCTACCAGTTCGCGTCGAACTCGTCGTTCGCCGAGCGGACCGTCGTGAAGGCGGTCCAGGCGGTGAAGATCCCGCAGGACATCCCGCTCGCCTCGGCGGCCCTGATGGGCTGCGGCGTCCTCACCGGCGTCGGGGCCGTCCTGAACCGGGCCCGGGTGGGGCGGGGCGAGACGGTCGTCGTCATCGGCACCGGCGGGATCGGGCTCAACGTCCTCCAGGGCGCGCGGATCGCGGGCGCGCTGACGATCGTGGCCGTGGACACGAACCCGGCGAAGGAGGAGGTGGCCCGGCGGTTCGGGGCGAGCCACTTCCTGACCTCCACCGACGGAGTGCGGGAGGTCCTCCCCACCGGCGCCGACCACGTCTTCGAGTGCGTCGGGCACACCGGGCTCGTCCGGACCGCGATCGACCTCCTCGACCGGCACGGGCAGGCGATCCTCCTCGGCATGACGGCGCCGAAGGCGGAGGCGGGCTTCCTGCCCGCCGCGATGTTCCTGGACAAGTCGATCCTGGGCTGCCGGTACGGCTCCTCCCGCCCGCAGCGCGACATCCCGCTCTACGCCGAGCTGTACCGCTCGGGCCGCCTCCTCCTCGACGAACTCGTCACCGCCACCTACCCGGTGGAGGAGTTCGCGAGGGCGGTCGAGGACGCGGAGGCGGGCAAGGTGGCCCGCGGGGTCCTCACTTTCTGAGGGCCCGGTACGCCGCCACGGTCCGCTCCACGGCCTCCTCGACCGGGGTGGCGACGGCGCCGAGCCGCTCCCCGACGAGCGCGGAGTCGACCACGAACGGCTCCGCGAACTCGTAGCGCATCTCGATCAGTTCGCGCACCGTCGGATGGAACGCGCCCAGTACGTACAGGGCCGCCGTCGGCATCCGGCGCAGGCGGGCGGAGCCGGGGCGGCCGGTGGCCCGGTGGGCCAGGTCGACGAGTGCGCGGGTGGTGCGGGTGTGCGGGTCGTTGGGGAGGTGCCAGACCCGGCCCGGGGCGTCCGGATGCCGGCCGAGGAGGGCGAGCGCCTCCCCGATGTCGGGGATGTAGGTGTAGGTGTGCGGCTGGTCCGGATCGCCCAGGACGGTGGCGGTGCGCCCGGCGAGCAGGGCGGGGACGACCAGGTCGCCGAGGTTCGACTGGGCGCCGCCGCGCGGCCCGAAGTAGTCGGAGGCGCGCCCGATCGCCACCTCCACGCGACCGGCGCGGTGGGCGGCGAGCAGGTCCCGGGCCATCCGGCCCCGGAGCCTGCCCTTGCGGGTGGTCGCGGCCTCGGGCGTCTCCTCGGTGAACGGGCGGCCCCCGGGCGGGCCGTAGCTGTACACGTTGTCCATCGAGACCATGCGGGCGCCACTCGCCTCCGCCGCGGCGAGCACCCCGGCCTGGAGGGCGGGGAACTCCTGCAGCCAGCGGTGGTACGGCGGGTTGAGCGCCTGGTAGACGACGGCCGCTCCGGCCGCCACGGCGGTGGTGAACGCGGGATCGGCCGCGTCGCCTGCCACCACCTCGACACCGTCGGGGACGTCCGCCCGCCCGGACCGGTTGACGATCCGTACGGACTCCCCCTGGCGGACCAGCGCCTCGGCGACGGCCGTGCCGACGGCCCCGGAGCCGAAGACCACGTGACGGGGGTGGGTGGTGTGCTTCATGGGTCGACCTCGCGTTGGAAGCCCGGTCCGGTGGTCCGGCCGGGGTGGTGGCGGTCAGGGGTCCGAGGAACAGGACGCCGGGGAGCGCGGAGAGGATGCGCGCCCCGCCCGACGCGACGGGGACGCCGGGGCGGGAGAACAGGGCAGAAGACGGCGGCGGAACAGGGCGGGGGAAACGGGGTGGGCCTCACGGGCGTACGTCGCTACGGTCCTGATCATGTCCTATCGCGAGCTCGCCACCCGTCCCGTTCTCGCCTGGTCCGCCGTCACTGTCGCCGGTCGGCTCCCCATCGCCATGGCCCCCCTCGCCCTCGTGTTCCTCGTCCGGGAGCGCCCCGGCGGGTACTCGCTCGGAGCCGTGCTCGCCGCCGCGTACGTCATCGGGGAGATCGTCGCCGCGCCCGTCCTCGGCCTGCGGCTGAACGCCGAGCACGCCCGGCCGCAGCTCGCCGCCGGACTCGCCGTCGGGGCCGCCGGGTTCACCGGCCTCGGGCTCGTGCCCGGCGCGCATCCCGTCGTGCTCGCCGCCCTCGCCCTGCTCGGCGGCGCCGGACCCGCCGCCGTGCCCGGCGCGCTCCGCGCCATCCTCACCAGCCTCGTCCCCGAGCGGGCCGCGACCCAGGCGATGAGCATGGAGTCGATGCTGGTCTTCGGCATCTGGGCCGCCGCCCCCACCCTCGTCACCGGCCTGGCGCTCGGCGTCGACCCCGCCGTACCCCTGCTGCTCATGGGGGTTCTGGGGGGTCTGGCCGTCGCCGGGCTGTGGACGCTCCCGTCCGGCTGGCAGCAGGCGGCCAAGGGGGACGGCGCGTCGACCCGGCGGGCGCTGCTGCGGGCCTGGCCGGTGTACGTCCTGGGGGCGGCCGGTCTGACGCTGCTCGCGCTCGCCGAGCTGATCCTGCCCGCGCTGCTCGAACAGCGCGGGATCGGCATCGGCTGGGCGGGTCTGCTGCTCGCCGGGTTCTCGATCGGCTCGGCGGTCGGCGCGTTCGCGTACGGCCTGCGGGCCGGCTGGCCGGGCACGCTGCCCGTCCAGTCCCTCGTCCTGGTCGTCGCGGTCGCCTCGGGCGTCGCCCTGGTCGCCGTACTGCCCTCGGCGGCGTGGATCGCGGTGGCCCTGGTGGCGGCCGGGCTCCTCCAGGCCCCGGCGAGCCTGGCCCGGAACCTGGCCCTGAGAGAGCTGCTGCCGCCGTCGGCGCTCGCCGCCGGCTACTCGGTCATGTACGCGGCGGTGGGCGCCGGTTACGCGGTCAGCGGCACCCTGGCGGGCGGTCTGCTCAAGGTCGTCGCGCCGTCCACGGCCATCCTCTGCGGGGTCGGTCTGACCGGCCTGCTCGTCCTGATCGGCGCCGTGGGGGAGCGACGGCTCCTCCGGGAGCGGGTGCGGGAGCGGGAGGACGGCGACCGGGGTCGGCCCCGGTCTCAGGAAGCGGCCTCCGATGGCGCGACCCCCGGGGAAGCGGCCTCCGGGGAGGCTGCCGGCACCTCCGATGACGCGGCCGTGCGGAACGTCCGCCGGTAGGACGTCGGCGTCACCCCGATCGCGCTCATCAGGTGCACCCGCAACGACTGCGCCGTCCCGAACCCCGCGTCCTGAGCGACCCGGTCGACGGGCAGCCCGGTGGACTCCAGGAGGTGCCGGGCGCGCTCGACCCGCTGCTGGGTGAGCCACTGACCGGGGCTGACGCCCACCTCGTCGCGGAAGCGGCGGGTGAACGTCCGGACGCTCATCGCCTCCTTCCCGGCCAGGTCCCGCAGCTGGATCGGCTCGTGGAGGTGGGCCAGGGCCCACGCCCGCGCCGTGGTCGTGGTGTGGGTCCCGGCCTCCGGCAGGGGCCGCTCGATGTACTGGGCCTGACCGCCGTCCCGGTGCGGCGGTACGACGGTCCTGCGGGCGACGTCGTTGGCGACGGCCGTGCCGTGGTCGCGGCGCACGATGTGCAGGCACAGGTCGATCCCGGCGGCCACGCCCGCCGAGGTGAGGACGTCGCCGTCGTCGACGAACAGCACGTCCGCGTCCACCCGCACGCGGGGGAACAGCCGCTGGAAGTGCTCGGCCGAGGACCAGTGGGTGGTGGCCGGGCGTCCGTCCAGATACCCGGCCGCCGCGAGCACGTACCCGCCGGTGCAGATGGAGACGAGCCGGGTGCCGGGCCGTATGTGGGCGAGCGCGGCGGCGAGTTCGCCGGTGAGCCGGCCCTCGTCGTAGACCGGACCGAGCTCGTACGAGGCGGGCACGACGATCGTGTCGGCGGTGGCGAGGGCCTCGGGGCCGTGCTCGACGTGGATCGAGAAGTCGGCGTCCGTGGGGACGGGGCCCGCGACCGGGGCGCAGGTCAGGATCTCGTACAGCGGGCGCCCGTCGGCGTCCTTCGCGCGGCCGAAGATGCGGTGCGGGATGCCCAGCTCGAAGGGGAGCAGACCGGGCAGCGCGAGCACGGCGACACGGTGCGGGGGCGGTTCGGGCGACGGCGGCACGGGCGGTGCTCCCTCCGGGTCCCTCCGGGGACGGTCGAAATTCAGTGGTGGTGTAGACCACGTGGTGATAGGTCTACCTCTCCGTGACGGACAACACGTACAAGTCTGAGGCCGCCGAGCGGATTCCCGCCCCGGCCGAGCCGCCCGCGCTGTGGAACCGTAACTTCCGGCTCTTCTTCGTCGCCCGGGGAGTCGCCGTCTTCGGCGAGGGCATGGTCCCGGTCGCCTTCGCCGCCGGACTCCTCGGCGCCGGCCACTCCGGCGCCACCGTCGGCTACGCCCTCGGCGGCTGGACCGCCGCCTTCGCGCTCTTCGTCCTCTTCGGCGGCGTCCTCGCCGACCGCTTCACCGCCCGCCGCATGATGATCCTCGCGGATCTCCTGCGACTGCCCGGAGCGGCCGTCCTCGCCGTCTCCTTCACGCTCGGCGGCCCGCCCCTCTGGGCGGTCTACACGCTCTCCGTCCTCAGCGGCGTCGGCGCCGCCCTCTTCCAGCCGGGCGTCGCCTCGACCATCCCGCGCATCGCCCCCGACGTGCAGCGCGCCAACGCCGTCCTCCGCGTCGTCGAGGCCCTCATGATCATGGCGGGCCCTGCGGCGGCGGGCGTGCTCGTCGCCGTGTGGAGCGCGGGCGCCGCCTTCGCCGTCAACGGCGCGACGTTCGCGGTCAGCGCCCTCTGCCTCACCCTGATGCGGATCGCCCCGATCCCCTCCGACTCCCTGAGACGCGACTCCCTGGGCGCCGAACTAGCCGGGGGATGGCGGGAGTTCAGGGCGCGCAACTGGCTCTGGGGCGTCATCGCGATCTGGACCGTGTACGGGCTCACCGTGGCCGGCCCCATGGTGCCGCTCACCGCGAGCCTGGTCACCGGGGACCACGGCTCGGCCGCGTACGGCGTGCTCATGGCCGTCAACGGCGCGGGCAGCGCCGCCGGCGGCCTGCTCGCCCTCCGGCTGCGCCCGCGCGCCCCGCTCGCGGCCGGCGCGGTCGCCCTCCTCGGCCTCCCCGTGAACCTCACGCTGCTCGGCCTGGGCGCACCCGTGGCGCTGCTCGGCGCGGGCCAGTTCATCGGCGGCGCGGCCTTCGCCTTCTGGCTGGTCATGTGGTCGACGGCCGTCCAGACCCACGTACCGCAGGAGGCCCTGAACCGGATGCACGCGTACGACGTGGCCGGCTCGCTCCTGATGATGGGCGTCGGCCGGACCCTGTCGGGTCCGGTGGCGGCGGCGGTCGGCACCGAGGCGGTGCTGCTGACGGGGGCGGGGATCGCGGTACTCGTGGTGGGCGCGCTCCTCGCGGTACGCCCGATCAGGACGCTGCCGAGGGTGTGAGCGACGGGGCACCGAGGTCCGTGGCCGAACGGGCGACGCGGGAGCCGTGTCCCGGCGCGGTGCCCCGATCCGTGTCCCGGCGGGGTGTCCTGATCCGTGTGTCCCGATCCGTGTCCCGATCCGTTCGAAAGCTGTCGTCCGGGCCAATGGTCGGACGCGGGGGCGGAACGGGATGCTCGGTGGCATGGCCCAGACAACCGAGACCCCGCCCGCCGACACGCCCGACGGGCGGGCCCCCCGCAGCCCCCGCGCCCCGGGCACGCCGCGCACTCCGAGTACCCCGCGCACCCCCCGGATCCATCGCGCCTGGTTCGTCGCGGCGGTCACCTTCGTCACGATCATCGGCGCCGCGGCGTTCGCGTCGCTCCCGGGCCTCCTGATCGAGCCGCTGCACCGGGAGTTCGACTGGTCGCGGGGCACGATCGGCTTCGCCGTCTCGGTGAACCTCGCCCTCTACGGCCTCACGGCCCCCTTCGCCGCCGCCCTCATGGACCGCTTCGGCATCCGCCGGATCGTGGCGGTGGCGCTGTCGGTCATCGCCCTGGGATCGGTGCTGACCGTCTGGATGACGGCGGCCTGGCAGCTCGTCCTCTTCTGGGGCGTGCTCGTCGGGCTCGGCAGCGGCTCGATGGCCCTCGCGTTCGCGGCGACGGTCACCAACCGCTGGTTCGTGGCCCGCCGAGGCCTGGTGACGGGCATCCTCACGGCGGCCGGCGCGTCCGGGCAGCTGGTGTTCCTGCCGCTGCTGTCCTGGCTGGTCGAGCACCACGGCTGGCGCCCGGCGGCCGTGACCGTGGCGCTCGCCGCGCTCGCGGTGGTCCCGTTCGTCTGGCTGCTGCTCCGGGACCACCCGGCGGACGTCGGGCTCGCCCCGTACGGAGGGGAGTACGCCGAGAAGCCGGCGCCCGTCACGGGCGCCGCCCGGCGCGCGGTCACGGTCCTGTTCAAGGCGGCCAGGACCGGCCCGTTCTGGCTCCTGGCGGGCACGTTCGCGATCTGCGGGGCGTCGACGAACGGCCTGGTGAAGACCCACTTCGTACCGGCGGCCCACGACCACGGGATGCCGGTGACGGCGGCGGCGGGTCTGCTCGCGGTCATCGGGGTCTTCGACGTGGTCGGCACGATCGCCTCCGGCTGGTTTACCGACCGCTTCGAGGCCCGCAGGCTCCTTGCGGTCTACTACGCGCTCCGCGGCGTCTCCCTCCTCTTCCTGCCGATGCTGCTCGCCCCGTCCGTGCACCCGCCGATGCTGTTCTTCATCGTGTTCTACGGCCTGGACTGGGTGGCCACGGTCCCGCCGACCATCGCCCTGTGCCGCGAGCACTACGGCGAGGACTCGGCGATCGTCTTCGGCTGGGTCCTCGCCTCCCACCAGGTGGGCGCGGCGGTCATCGCGTTCGCGGGCGGAGTGGCCCGCGACGTCTTCGGCTCGTACGACCTCGTCTGGTACGCCTCGGGCGCGTTGTGCGCGGCGGCCGCGCTGATGGCCCTGGTCATCCGCCGCCCCCGGACGGAGACGGTGTCCCTGGCGGGAGCATGATGGCCGCGAGGGGGTGATCGCGCATGAGTGAGCGTGGCGAGGGGCGTACACACGGTCGGATGCTGTGGGTCTCGGTGCTCGTGCTGTTCCTCGAAGCGGCGCTGGCCCTGGTCCTGGGAGTGGTGTTCGGCGAGACCCGGCAGCCGGAGCCGGGGGAGGAGCGCGTCAGCGCGGTGACGCTGTTCGCGCTCCCGTTCCTCGCACCGTTCGCGCTGCTGCCGGCCGCGGCGGTCTCCGCCGTGCTGGTGTTGCCGGTGGTGCTCCTCGGGGAGGACCTGACCCGCTGGTTGGGCGGACGCCCGACCGGCTGGCAGCTCCTCCTGGCGACCGCCGCCGGGGCCCTGTTGTGGCCGCTCGCGGGCGGCCCGGGCTGGCTGGTGGCCACGGTGTGCCTGGCCGTGGCCGCGCTCGTCACGCGCCACGCGCGGCGGGGTTACTTCGTGGCGCTGCTGGTGTGGGGGACGGTCGCAGTGCTGACCGTGTTCCTCCTCGGCAGCCTGGGCCTGTACACGGGCGTGATCGAGGCGGCCTGACGGCGCTTTCGCGCCTATGCCCCCAGCCGCCCGAACCTCCCCCGGTGGAACAGCAGCGGGTCTCCGTCCTCCTCCGCCCCCAGCGACTCCACCCGCCCCACCACGATCAGGTGGTCGCCCCCGGTGTGCACGGCGGTGATCGCGCAGTCGATCCAGGCGGGCGCGCCGGCCAGCCGGGGGGAGCCCGTGACCGGGGCCGGGGTCCAGTCGACGCCCGCGAACTTGTCCGCCCCGCTGACCGCGAACGACCGGCACAGCGGCCCCTGGTCGGCCCCGAGGATGTTGACGCAGAAGGTGCCCGCGTCCGCGATCCGGGGCCAGGTCGTCGACGTACGGGCCACCATGAAGGCGACCAGGGGCGGGTCGAGGGAGAGGGAGGCGAAGGACTGGCAGGCGAATCCGGCCGGTCCCGCCGTGTCGAGGGCGGTCACGATCGTGACCCCACTCGCGAAGTGGCCGAGGACGCGGCGGAACTCGGCCGGGTCGACGGGCGGTCGCTCGTCCTCCCCTACCGCGCGCAGTACCGGCCGGGGCAGTGGTTCCACGGCCGTCGGCGAACCGGCCGCTCTCAGGTGTCGGACGACGGTGGCCGCCATCCCCGCGTGTCCCATCACACCGCCCATTGAACCTGACGGTTCGTCAGATGAGAAGGGTGGGGACGGTGAAGACCCGGTGGGAAGCCGGGCACGCGAAAGCCCCCGGGGCGACGGCGGGACCGCCGCCCCGAGGGCTCCTCACGCGGACGACCGCGGGATCAGCCGGCGACGGCGCCCGTCGCCCGGGTCCAGGCGACACCCGAGACGTGCCCGGTGCGGTGGGCGGTCACCCTGACGGTGATCTTCGTCCCGCGCTGGGCCTGGGTGAGTGTGAACGCGGCACGGGTGGCCCCGCTGATCGCCCGCCCGTTCGCGTACCACTGATACGCGTACGAGGTCGGCGCCGGAGTCCACGTCCCCCGGTTCAACGTGAGCGTCCGCCCGACCTTGACCGTGCCGGTGAGGGCGGGGGCCCCGGTCGCCTTCGGCGCGAGCCCGCTCGCGACGGTGTACCCCGCCGTGGTGTGGCTCCCGCTGAGGTGACCGGTCCGGTGCGCCGTGACGGTCACGGTCAGCTTCTTGTTCCGGAGGGCGGCGACGGGCGTGTACGTGGCCCCGGTCGCCCCGGAGATCGCGACCCCGTCGGCCCGCCACTGGTACGCGTACGAGGTCGGCGCCGGCGACCAGGTCCCGACGACGGCGGTGAGCTTGCTGCCGACTCGGGTGACGCCGCTGACGTACGGGACCCTGGTGGGCTTGGGGGCGACGCCCTCCTTGACCAGCGCGGCCGTGCTGACCGAGGTCAGCGTCGGATGCCCCGCCTTCCGGGCGATCACCGCCACGGACAGCTGCTTGCCCCGGACGGCGGAGGAGATCGTGTACGTGGAGGCCGTGGCCCCCGCGATCGCGACCCCGTTCGCCCGCCACTGGTAGGAGAGCGAGTCCACCGGAAGCGACCACGAGCCGGGCTTCGCCGTCACCGTCGAGCCGACGGCCGAGGAGCCGGAGAAGGTGGGGGCGGCGGTGTTGCGGAGGGCCGCGACGACGGAGACGGCGTTGGTGTCCCGGGAGCGCGAGTAGCGCGTGTACACCCTGGTCAGGAGCTCGCCGGGCGGTGCGTTCGTCAGGTCGACCGAGACCGTCATGCTCCGCCGGTCGGGAGCGACCGTGGTCGCGGTCGACAGGGCCCGGTAGTCCGAGCCCGACTTCATCAGGAACAGCTGGTCACCTTCGTGCAGAGCGGTGCCGGTGACCTTCATCGTGATCTTGCCGTTGGCGACCGCGGCGGGGCCGACGCTGCCGACGGTCCACTCCTCGGGCCCGCACAGGTCGGAGGCGCACCTGCCCTCGACCCGCACCGCCGTCGTGGCCTGTGCCGGGGTCTCCGGCAGCCCGACCACCAGGGTGCTCGTCCGCGCCACCCGCTCGAAGTCCTCGGTCGGCAGACCGCACGTGTACGCGTAGCCGTCGGGGCCGAAGGTCTGGTTGCAGCCGTCCTTCACAGGGGACGAGTGGTACAGCTTCGGCGTCGGCAGCTGCGCGGGCGTCCCCGTCGGCGAGAGCTTCAGGTCGAAGCTGTCGCGCGTCGCCGTCGGCAGCACCGCGCACAGCGCCGTCTTCTGCTCCGACAGCGTGCCGGCCAGCGGCCCGAAGCCGTAGCTGACGTTCGGCACCTTGACGCACTCGGGCGCGGGGCCGGTGGCCGTGCCGATCCGCAGGGCGTCGAGGCGGTAGGCGGGCGCGGCGGTCTCGCCCTCCCGGACGACGACGAGAACCTGGTAGCGCTTGGAGCCCGTGACCGCGCAGCCGTTGGTGAAGTAGCCGCACAGGGCCACGCCGTTCGCGTCGTAGACGGCGAACCGCGCGGAGCTCCGCGCGTCCCGCGCGTTCAGGTGCAGGGTGTCCCGCTCGTCCGCCGTCGTCACCTGGTGGCAGAGGAAGGTCCCCGGCTTCGCCGGGACACCGCCGGTGGACGGTCCGCCGACGGCGACGGCCGGGGTGGTGACGCAGCCGCGTGCCGTGGTGGTGACGTCCCTGCGGGTGAGGGCGAACTCGGCGGGCTGGTCCTGGCCCTGGATCAGGACGGTGTGCGCGAGACCGGGCGTCAGCTCGCACGTGGTCCAGGTGCTGTAGTAGGTGCTGATCGAGCAGACCTTCCGGCCGCTCGTGTCGAGGACCCTGACCTCGGCGCCCGGGGTGCCCGAGATCTTCTGGATCTGCGTGAGCTCGCGCGCCGAATGACCCGTGGCCGGGATGGCCAGACAGTCGGCGAAGGCGCCGCTGCCGGTCCGCACGGCCATCCGCTTCGGGTTCGTGGTGAAGTCGCCCGCCTCGAAGGTCCGGCAGGCGCTCGGGGTGTCCGTGCGGTGGATGACGAGACGGTACGCGTCGGACGGGGCGTCCTCGTAGGCCTTGGATGCCAGCAGGCGGTACGGGGCGGTGCCGCCCAGCTCGCACGGGCCCATGATGAGGCTGTCGGAGCAGAGGGCCGTGCCGGTCGCGTCGAGGACGGTGAACTCGGCGGCGCGGTCCGTCAGGACGGCGATGTGCGCGCCCTGAGGGACCGGCAGGCGGAGGCAGTCCACGGCACCGCGTGCGTCGAACGTGCCCCGGTAGGTGGCCGCGAGCGCGACATCGCCGGCGCAGCCCTCCGCGGAGGCGCGGTCGAGGATGCGTACGGCCTTGTCGGTGACGAGGGTGTACGGGACGCCCGCGGTGAGCGCGCAGTTCTGACCGTCGCGGCAGGCGGTGGTGCCGTTCGCGGCGAACACGGTGAGGGGTCCGGCATTGGTGTCCGGGCCGAGTCCGGCCACGTCGTAGCGGCCGGTCGTGGTCGGGGTGAACGTCCTGCACCCGGTCCCCGGGGCGGCCGCGGCGGGGGCGGCGCCGTAGGCGGTCACGGCCACGGGGGCGCAGCCCGCCGGGTCCGACAGACGGCGGACCTTGATCGTGTACGGCGAGGCGGCGCCGCCGTCCGCGTCCGGCACGATGGCGAGGACGCGGTAGCCGTCGGTGCCTTCCGGCAGGACGCAGCCGTCGCTGCCGTCCTCGTTGTGGACGGGGCAGATGCGCTTACCGGTGCCGTCGGTGATCCAGGAGGCCGGTTCGTAACCGCCGAGGTCGGCGTCGAGGGTGATCCGGTCACCGGCGGAGGCCGTGAAGGAGCGGCAGACGACGCCCGTCCGGCCGTGCCCCTCCCCGGTCACCGGGGCCGAGTCGTAGGCCGTGCCGGGGATCACCGGGCAGCCGGGAGCGGCCGTCAGCGGGACCATGGAGACGAGGTCCTGCCTGGCCGACCAGTCGCTGTTGAAGAGCTGGAGCGTGTACGTTCCGGCGGCGAGCCCGCACCAGGTGTAGCGGTAGTACTGATCCTCGCAGTCGACCCGGTCCTCACCCGAGTACAGCGCCGGGTTCACGGACTGGCCGGCGGTGAGCATCTGGTACAGGCCCGGGTTCTCCACGGTGAACGTGAAGCAGGCGGTGGCGCGTCCCTCGACCGTGAAGGCGCCGCTCGCGTCGGCACGGGCGCCGAGAGGAGTGGGCGTCAGGTCGGGACAGGGCGGTCCGGTGGGCGTGGGCTCCTCGGACGGCGTGGGCTCACCGGACGGCGTGGGGTCCTCGGACGGCGTGGGTACGGGCTCGTCCGTGGGCGTCGGGTCCTCGGACGGCGTGGGCACCGGATCGGTTGCGGCGACGGCCGGCGGTGCGGGTGTCGCGGCCAGGGCCGTACCCGCGGGGATCGCGGATCCCAGCAGGGCCGTCAGCAGAGCAGGTACAAGCAGGAGCGCTTTCGTGGATCGTACGGATCCTGTGGATCGTCTGGATCTCACGCGCGAGCGCGCGAAGTTCGGCATTTCCGTTCCCCCCGGAGCGGCAGAGTGTGCACAGGAGCGACACACTACGGCCCAGGTCCGTCACCGTCGCGCGACTATCTCCCCAGGTACCGCGCCTCCCGCCGCTCCACGAAGCTCGCCACCCCCTCCTTCGCGTCCCGCGTCGTCATGTTGATCTCCTGCGCCGCCGCCTCCGCCGCGAACGCGGCCCCGCGGTCCGTGTCGAGGGACGCGTTCACCAGCTGCTTCGTCAGCGCGAGCGCCCGCGTCGGGCCCTGGGCCAGGCGCTCGGCCCACTCCCGGGCCGTCTTCTCCAAGGACTCCGCCGGGACCACCCGGTTCACCAGACCCAGCTCCCGCGCCTCCGTCGCCGACACCGCGTCCCCGAAGAACATCAGCTCCTTCGCCCGCTGCGGCCCGATCAGCCGCGGCAGCAGGTACGCCCCGCCGCCGTCCGGGACGAGGCCACGCCGTACGAACACCTCGATGAACCGGGCCGACTCGGACGCCAGGACCAGGTCGCACGCGAACGCGAGGTGCGCCCCGATCCCCGCCGCCGTCCCGTTCACCGCCGCGATCACCGGCTTCTCGCAGTCCATGACGGACCCGATGAACCGCTGCGCCCCGCGCCGGATCGTGCGCGCCACGTCCCCGGGGACGGTCTCCGTCACCGCCGGCCCGCCCCGCAGGTCCGCGCCCGCGCAGAAGCCCCGGCCCGTCGCCGTCACCACCACCGCCCGGACGTCCGGGGCGGCGGAGGCTTCGTCGAGCAGGGCCATGATGCGTTCCCGCTGGTCCCAGGTGACCGCGTTCATCGCCTCGGGGCGGTTGAGGGTGATCCACGAGACGCCGTTCTCGACGGCGTGCAGGACGTCGGACATGGGTCTGGTCTCCTCAGCGGCAGACGGCGAGCGCGTCCAGGGCCACGGCCCCCTGCCCGCGCGGCAGCACCATCAGCGGGTTGATGTCGAGTTCGGCGAGGTCGCCGTCGAGTTCCAGGGCCATCCGCTGGACCCGCAGCACCACCTCGACGAGCGCGTCCACGTCGGCGGGCGGGGCGCCCCGTACCCCGTCGAGAAGGGCCCGGCCGCGGAGTTCGCCGAGCATCGAGCGCGCCTCGGACTCGCCGAACGGCGGGACCCGTACGGCCGTGTCGTTGAGGACCTCCACCAGGACCCCGCCCAGCCCGACCGTGACCGTCGGTCCGAACAGGTCGTCGCGGGTCACCCCCACCACCATCTCGACCCCGCGCCCGACCATCTGGCAGACGAGGATCCCGTCGAGGTCGATCGACTCGAAGCGCGCGATGTCGGTGAGTTCGCGGTACGCGTCCCTGACCTGGCTCGCGGAGGTCAGCCCGACCTTCACCAGGCCCAGTTCGGTCTTGTGGGCGAGCTGCGCGCCCGAGGCCTTCATCACGACGGGGTAGCCGACGAGCCCGGCTGCCCGGACGGCCGCCGCCGCGCTGGTGACGAGCTGCTCGCGCGGCACGCGTATCCCGTACGCCCGCAGGAGCTGCTTCGCCGCGTGCTCGCTGAGCCGCCGGCCGGGCCGCATGAGGGCCTGGGCCTTGCGGAAGGAGGGGGAGGGGGTGCGGGGGGCCTCGTCGAAGGGGGAGCGGTAGGCGGTGGTGAAGCGGTGGTGGTCGAGATAGGCCTTCACGGCGCCGATGCAGTTGGCGAAGGTGCGGAAGGTGGCGACGCGCGAGGAGCCCAGCAGGGTCGTGCGGTACGCGTCCTCCGTACCGACCGGGGAGCCCCACACCACGCACACCAGCTTGTCGGTCGCCTCCGCGGCGTCGACGAGGTCCTGGGCGAGCTTGTCGCTCATGGGCGGGAACGGCCCGGTGATCGGACAGATCAACACGCCCACCGACGGGTCGGCGAGGATCGCGTCGATGATCTTCCGGCCGCGCCAGTCGCCGACCGGGTGGCCGCCGTTGTCGACGGGGTTGGCGACGCTGAGGTACTCCGGTATCCACGTGTGCAGTTCGTCCTGCTTGGCCTGCGGGAGGGTGGGCAGCCGGAGCCCCGCCTCGGTGGCCAGGTCGGCGAAGTGGGCGCCCGTACCGCCGGAGATGGAGTAGACGACGACGCCGTCGGCCTGCGGGCGGCGGGCGCGGGCGAGCAGGGTGGCGGTGTCCTGGAGCTGGTCGAGCCCGTCGACCCGGATCACCCCGAACTGGCGCATGGCCGCGTCGACGACCTGGTCCGCGCCGGTGAGCTTGCCGGTGTGGGAGGCGGCCGTACGGGCCCCGGTCTCGGTGCGGCCGACCTTCACGGCGACGACCGGGACGCCCTGGCGGGCGGCCCGGTCGGCGGCGAGGAGGAAGGAGCGGCCGTCCTTGAGGCCCTCGACGTAACACGCGATGGCGCCGACCTCGGGCCGTCCGGCGAAGTACGAGATGAAGTCGGAGGTCTCCAGGTCGGCCTCGTTGCCGGTGGGTGCCCAGTGGGAGAGGCGGACGCCGAGCTCCTGGAGGGTGAAGACGGGCCGTCCCTGGTGACCGGACTGGGTGATGAGGGCGACGGCGGGGCCTTCGAGGTCCTCGCGGAAGCGCTCGAAGGCGTTGAGGTTGGTGTTGGGGCCGAGGAGGCGGAGTCCGGAGCGGCGTACGGCTGCGGCGAGGCGTTCCTGCGCGGCGGCTCCGGCCGCGCCGGTCTCGGCGAATCCGGAGGCGAAGGCGACCGCGAACTTCACCTTGGTCTCGGCGAGTTCCTCGATGACGGGGAGCGGGTCGGCGACGAGGAGGACGGCGAGGTCGACGGGTTCGGTGAGCGCGCCGACGGAGGGCACGCAGTCGATCCCGAACACGCGGGTACGGGTCGGGTGCACGGGCACCAGCCGGGCGCCGACCTGCTCGGCCCAGGCGAGCAGCTGCCGGGTGATCCCGGTGTTGGGCCGGCCCTCGGCGTCGGACGCGCCGACGACGGCGACGGACTCAGGCCGGAAGAAGCGGTCGAGGTCGGGCACGGCGGCGTGCAGCGGGCGACCGCTGACGTCCTGGTCGCCGGGGGCGGCGGTGACGCCGTGCACGGTGGTGCGGGGCGACTCCCCGCAGGCGACCACACGGGCGCGGAGATCGGTGGTGAAGGTGCCGTGAGTCGATCCAAGCATGTGTTCCGCCCGCCCTTCACCCATCCGTATACACCTGACGCTCAGTCAGATTACAGAACTGACGGCCAGTCAGGAATAGGTGTGAGGCGGCGCGGTTGCGTGAGGCGCCGGTTGGCGGGTCGGGACCTTCCGGTGCGGCGCCGTTTGCAGGGCCGGGACGTCCCGGTGGGTCGCCGGTTGCCGGGCCGGGACCTACTGCGCCGGGACCTCCCGGTGTGTCGCCGGTCGCCCGGCCCCGCGCCTCCCGGTGTGCTCCTACCGGGAGGCGCGGGTCCCGGCTACCGCGCGATCTGCCGTGCGATCCGCCGCGCGATCTTCTCCGCGTCGATCGCCAGCTCCCGGAACATCCCGCTGATCGGGTTCGTGAACCCCGTGAAGTAAAGCCCCGGTGCCTCGCGCGGACAGCGTGCCCCGTGCACCACCGGGTGACCGCGCCCGTCGAGCACGTCCAGATGCCCGACGAGCGGCTCCAGGGCGCGCCGGTAGCCGGTCGCCGCGATCACCGCGTCCGGGGCGATCCGGGTGCCGTCCGCGAGGACCACCTCATCGCCCTCGAAGGCCTCCACGGCCGCGACGACCTCGACCTTCCCCGCCCGCACCGCGTCGATCAGGCCCACGTCCTGCACCGGGATCGCGCCCTCGCGCTGGCGCGTCGCGAGGCCCTTCTCGGGCCGGGGCAGCCCGTACTCCGAGAGGTCCGGCGTCCCGACCCGGGCCGCGAGGGCGCCCAGGCGGTCGACGAGGGCCGTCGGCAGGCGGCGGACGAGGATGCCCGAGCGCTGTGCAGGCCAGCCGGCGGTGGTGCGCTTCACGATGTGCGGGACGGTCCGCACCGCGAGCCGCACCCGGGCGGCTCCGCCGTCGGCGACGTCGGCGGCGATCTCGGCGCCGGTGTTGCCGATGCCGACGACGAGGACGTCCTTCCCGGCGTACGGCTCCGGGTTGCGGTAGGCGCGGGCGTGGTCGAGGTGCCCCTTGTACGCGTCGCGGCCGGGCCAGTCGGGCAGTCGCGGGGTGTGGTTGTATCCGGTGGCCACGACGACCGCCCGCCCGGTGAGCCGGCGCCCTCCGGTCGCGTGCAGGACCCAGTCGTCCCCGGCCCGCTCGACGCGGAAGACCTCGACGCCCGTCACGATCTCCAGCTCGTGCTTCTCGGTGTACTTTTCCAGGTAGCGCACCACGTCCGCGCGGGCGACCCAGCGTCCGAAGGAGCGGGGCATCGCGAGCCCGGGGAGGGCGGAGAGCCGCCGGGTGGTGTGGAGCCGCAGCCGGTCGTAGTGGGCGCGCCAGGAGGCGCCGACGGCGTCGGACTTCTCCAGGACGACGGCACGGACGCCCCG
Source organism: Streptomyces sp. CB02009 (assembly GCF_001905825.1). Taxonomy (GTDB): domain Bacteria; phylum Actinomycetota; class Actinomycetes; order Streptomycetales; family Streptomycetaceae; genus Streptomyces. The sequence goes on along the minus strand of NZ_LIVV01000005.1, from coordinate 585,058 downwards.
CGCGCGCAGGGCGGCGGCGACGGCGAGCCCGCCGGGGCCCGCGCCGATGACGTACACGGGGTGGTCAGCCTGTGGAGGGAGTGCAAGGGGGGTGGTGGCCATGAATGCTGAGCGTAATGACGTGTACACGCTGTGGGTCTCGGTCAAGAGGGATTTCGGTTGCGAATCGGTCACGCCGACCAGGCGCCCCCGGTCGCCAGGCCCCCGCCTCTTGCGCGGGAGGCGGGGCTGCGCTGAACTGACGTACCGTCAGATTCAGTCGTGTCCCACGAGGGGAGCGCGCATGCAGACCGTCTGGCTCACCGGCGCCGAATGGCTCGCCGTCCTCCGCATCGGCCTCGGCCTGTGGTGGCTGGAGAGCTGGCGCCACAAGGACAAGAAGGGCTGGTTCGAGCGCGGAACCGGCATCGCCTGGGCCGCCGACGTGGCGGGCAAGCACAGGTGGCCGCCGGTCAAGAAGGGCTTCGAGACGGTCGTCGCACCGCGCCCCAAGCTCATGGCGTACGTCGTCGTCTACGCCGAACTGGCCATCGGACTCGGCCTGGTGGCCGGCTTCCTGACCCCGGTCGCCCTGATCGGCGGTCTCCTCCTGAACCTCCTCTACCTCGTCCTCATGATCCACGACTGGGCCGAGCAGGGGCAGAACGCGATGATGGCGCTCATCTCGCTCGTCGCGCTCCTCGCTCTGTCCTGGCAGACCTGGTCACTCGACCACGCGATCGGACTCTTCTGATGACGGCCGCCGACCCCGACATCGACGCCTTCACCCGCCCGTACTGGGACGCCGCCGCGGAGGGACACCTCCTGCTGCGCCGCTGCGCGGCCTGCGAACGACCCCACCACTACCCGCGCGAGTTCTGCCCGCACTGCTGGAGCGAGGACGTCACCTGGGAACGCGCCGGCGGCCGCGCGACCCTCTACACCTGGTCGGTCGTCCACCGGAACGACCTCCCGCCCTTCGGCGAGCGCGTCCCCTACGTGGCGGCGGTCGTCGACCTCGCCGAGGGCCCGCGCATGATGACGGAGGTCGTGGGCGTCGCGGAGGGCGACCTCCGGATCGGGATGGAGCTGGAGGTCGCCTTCCGGAGCGAGGGGGAGGTGGTGGTCCCCGTCTTCGGCCCGTGCTCAGAGGGCTGAGATGTTCCGCCAGACCTGCTCGCTCTGGCCGGAGGAGCCGCAGGTGTACGTCATGGCGAACGACCCGGCCGTCAGACACCGCCCGTCGCTCGCGTTCCTGAACATCCGCCCGGCGGACGTCGAGGAGACGACCTTCCAGGACTGGGCCGAGGAACCGTTGCACGCGGCGGTGGTGACGGTGGTGTTCCCCGCCGGCTGGAGGCAGCGGCCGGAATGCCGGTTCTTCAGCCGGAAGGTGCCGTCGTCGCCGGGCGAGAAGGTCCAGGAGAACCAGTACGTGCTGCCGCCGCTGCCCGCGGATCCGCACGCGGCGGACGTGACGAGGTCGCCGAAGCCCGCGTTGTACTCCGCCAGGCAGTTGCCGGTGGACCCGTTCTCCAGGGAGTACGTCCCCGAGGGCGCCGAGACGCCGGAGGCCGGCGGCGGCGCGGGCTTCGTGGTCCGCGGCGGCTGCGTCGTGGCCGGAGGGCGCGTCGTGGAGCCGCCACCGCCGGCGGCCGCGGGGTCGGAGCCGCCGCCGGAATCGGACGATCCCGCCCCGCCGCTGCCGGACCCGCTGCCCGAACCACTGCCCGAGCCGCTGCCTGAACCGCCGCCGGGGCCGCTCCCGCCGCCCCCGGGCCCGGTACCGCCGACGGCGGCACCGCCACCCGCACCGCCCCCGGGGCCGCCGTCGGCGGGCGGCGGAGCGCCGGGGGAGGAGGCCGGGGGCTTGGACGGCGACGGCGCGGAGCCGGACGGGGTCGTGGTGGAAGGGGAGCCGGGCGGGGTCGACGGCAGCTGTACGTTCGCCGGCTGCGAGGCCACGGAGGACGGTGAGGAGGAGGGCCCGGGGCCCGCGCCGAGCTGACCGATCTGGTACGGGCCGAGGGCCACGGTCAGGGTGGTGCCGGTCGCGACGACGACGGGCACGGCGACCATGAAGAACCGGTTGCGCCGCCGCTCACGCGGCCCGCGAGCGGCGGAACCGGTGGCGGCGAGCGGATCGGGGGAGGCGGTGGCGGGCTCCTTCGAGCCCGCCTGCGGGGTGAGGGGGGCGGTGGCGACGTCCTCGGCGGGCTCGGCCCGCGCGAGCTCCGCCAGATGCCCGGCGGTGGGCGGCTCGGCGGCGAAGGCGGCCCGCTCGGCGATGCGCTCACCGACGGCGGAGGGCCAGAGGGAGCCCGCGGCGTGCTCGGTGGAACGCTCGACGAGATCGGCGGCCGTGGGACGGTCGGCCGGGTCCTTGGCGAGACAGGTGCGGAGGAGGCCGGCGAGCTCGGGCTCGGCCTCGGCGAGCCGGCCGAACTCGGGCTCGGCGTGGACGACGCGGTAGAGCAGGTCGGGACCGGAGCCGTCGCCGAAGGGAGGGCGGCCGTTGGCCGCGTAGAGGAGGAGGCTGCCGAGGGCGAAGACATCGGCGGCGCCCGTGAGCTGCCGGTCGGCGACGGCCTGCTCGGGGGCCATGTAGGCGGGGGTGCCGATGACCATGCCGGTCTTGGTGAGCCGGCTCTGGTCGGCGGCGCGGGCGACGCCGAAGTCGATGAGGGAGAGGCCGGAGGAGGTGAGCATGACGTTGGAGGGCTTGAGGTCCCGGTGAACCATGTCGGCGCCGTGGACGACGCCGAGCCCGGCGGCGGCGTGATGGAGGAGCCGCCAGAGGGCGGGCCCGGGAAGGGGGCCGCCGTGCAGGCGGATGGCCTCGTTGAGGGTGATGCCCGGGATGAACTCGGTGGCGAACCACGGGGGCTTGGCCGTCCGGTCGCTGGCGAGCAGCTTGGTGTTGGCACCGGCGGGAAGCCGGGCGAGATTGTCGAGCTCGTGGCCGAAGTGGCTGAGGAAGTCGGCGTCTTCGGCGAGGACGGGAAGAACCCGCTTCACGGCGGCGAACTTCCCGGGCACGGCGCCGAGATAGACCCGCCCCATCCCGCCGGACCCGAGGACACCGAGCAACCTGAACGCGCCGATCTGCCGGGGATCACCCGGTTCCAGCGGCATGGCCCCGCTGCCGTCCAGACTGCCCAAATTAGAGTTGTTTTCCAGTTCCCCCTGCATGGGCCACACAGTAGCGGAGGGGGTTTGCGATCTGAATCGAAGCCAAGTGCTTGTTTCTGGACTGTAGTTGAACGGTGGAGGCGGGTTGTTGGGGTTCTGAGGGTGGGCCGGGTTGGTGGGGTGCGGGTGCGGCCGCCCTCTTTCCGAGTGTGGCGGCCTCCGCCGCCGCGTCAAGGGCGCTCCTTCGTCGCGTCGGCTTCGCCGATTCCGCTGCGCTCCACCCTTGACCCGGCGGCGGAGGCCGCCTTTTCACACTCGGAGGGCGGCCGAGGGCCGGGGCCGCGCGGATGCCGGGTAGGGGCCGGTCGTGGTGGGCGGGTGTCGGCCGGTGGGTGGGGGCTTGGTTTGCGGCTGGGGCCGGTGGGCGTTGATCCGTGGGTTCGGGGTGCGCGGTTGTTGAATGGGGCGGCCCGGCAGCGCTTAGCGACCGACCTTCGTCGTCGGGCTGGGACTCAGGCCCCGCTGGTCACCCCCGGTGGGTGGTGGGGATCGGTCGGCGGGAGTTTCTTACGCTTTCAGCGCCCGATAAGACCGATTCACCCCTCATGGGGCATCTTTCGGGATGTGTTACTCGGAGTAGCCCGCAGTTTCCCTCACCCACACCCCACCGGCAGTGACCAGCGGGGCCTGAAGCCCCACCATGAACCACCGCAACCCGCTAAGCCGGAGCCCAGCCGCCCCATTCAACAACCGCGCACCCACCCACCGACCGGCACACGCAAACCGACGCCGGGCACTGCCCGAGCCCCGGCGTGGACCCGGTCCCCCGGACCGCCCTCCGAGAGTGTTTTCGCTCCTGGAGGTGGTGGGTCAAGGGTGGCCGAAGGCCATCGCGCAGCGACGCGACGAAGGAGCGCCCTTGACGCACCGCCGGAAGGAGCGACTCTCGGAAAGAGGGCGGTCCCACCAGAAGCCCACCTACCCGGCCCACCCCAAGAAACCCAAGACCCGCACCCCCCGCCGGCCCCCGCCGGGCCCCTCACACCCCAACCGCCCCATCAATCCGTTCGCGGATCAGGTCCGCGTGGCCGTTGTGACGGGCGTACTCCTCGATCATGTGGACGAGCACCCAGCGCAGCGACACCGTTCCCCGCCACGAGTCGTGACCCTCGACGTCCAGGTGCGCAGCCTCGGCCACGAAGGCCTCCGCGAACGCGACCTCGTCCTCCCATGCCGCCCAGGACTCCGCGACGGTCCCGGGTTCGGGTCCCGCGCCGTCGAAGTCGCCCTCGGGGGATTCTGGGGAGGAGAAGCGCAGCTCGACCTCGTGTCCCGCGAGCACCGACCGGAACCACCGGCGTTCCACGTCGGCGAGGTGCCGTACGAGGCCCAGCAGCGACAGCGAGGAAGGCGGCACGGACCGTACGGCCAACTCCTCGGCCAGACCCGAGCACTTCAGCTTCAGCGTTGCCCTCTGGGCATCCAGCATGGCCACCAGCATGGTCTTCTCGTCGCCGGTCGCGGGGCCTCCGAACCGGCGCTCGCTCTCGGCGCCGGTGAACAGTTCGATCCGTCGGTCGGGAATCTTCATGCCCGCATCATGGTCTCAGCGCACGGCCACCGCATCCACGATGTGAGGCGCCGCCTCCGCCAGCGACCGGAAGTGCCGATGGGCCTCGGGGTGGGGTGCCTCGGTGTTGACCGTCCAGACCGTCATCCCCGCCGCAAGCCCCGAGCGGACGCCGGACGGCGCGTCCTCGATCACCAGGCAGTCCGCCGGGTCCGCGCCCAGTTTCTCGGCCGCGAACGTCTCGACGGGCCGCGTCCGGAGCGCGACGGCGTACACCTCGTCCCCGTCGACCCCGTACCGCGCGGCCCACTCGTGCCAGACGCGGCGCTGGTTGGCGACGGCGTCCATGAGGGTGCCGTCTACGTCGAAGAGAACGAACGTGCTGGTCATGTGCCCGATGCTAGGCGCCGGTCGTGCCGTCGACCAGCTCGCGCAGGATGTCCAGATGGCCGTTGTGCCGGGCCGTCTCCTCGACGAGGTGGAGGAGGATCCAGCGGAGGTCGACGTGCCGGCCGTCGCGGATGGCTCGTTCGGCCCGGGCTTCCAGGTCGGTCTCCGCGACGAGTTCGCGGTAGCGGGCGCTCTGCTCGGCGTATTCGTCGAGCAACTGCGCGAGGGGGAAGTCGACCCCGATGCGCATCTCCCGGTCGGGGTCCTCCTCGGTCCAGGGGCCCTTGTCGTCCTCGCCGAGGAAGACCACCTGGAACCAGTAGTACTCGACCCAGCGGAGGTGGTTGATCACTCCGCTCATGGTCATCAGGGGTGAGCCCGGGAGAGGCGCCGTGCGGGCGTTCTCGGCGGAGACGCCCTCGCATTTGGCGCGGGCGGTGTCCCGTGCGTAGTCGAGGAAGGTGGTGAGCTGGGTGCGCTCGTCCCACGCGGGCGGAGTGTCACTGAGTCTGGTCATCGCCCGAAGGGTCCCTGATCACCACGTTCCTTGTCGATGTGTTTATCGGAGCGCGACACCCACCCGTTCCTGGCTTCACCCGTCCTGGCTTCACCCGTCCTGGCGTCACCCGTCCTGGCTTCACCCGTCTCGGCTCCGCCTGCGAAGGACCCTCTTGGCGCCGAGCCGCACGGCGTACCGCTCGCGTGCCGCGAAGTCCGCCGTGCCCCACACCGCCGGGTGTCCGACCTCCGCGCACAGGTGGAGGATCGCGTCCTCGCCGACGTGGACGCCGACATGGGCCCCGTACGCGTCGGCCGTGGCGTTGAAGAGGACCAGGTCCAGGGGCTGTGCGACCGGCACGTGGACCGTGGTGCCGGTGTCGTTCCACAGCTCGGAGGAGCGCAGCTCCGGAGGCGTCAGGCCGAAGTGCCGGAGCACCGCGTACGCGAACAGCTGGCAGTTGGCGCCGGCCGAGAGCCCCGGCCGCGCGGCCACGGCGGCGGAGCCGGGGAAGCGCGAGCCGTCGTACCGGACGGTCCGGAACTCCGCCGGGAGAGCGGTGACGATCGATTCCATCGCCGTGTCCTTCCTGGCCGCCCTCGCCCCCTCAGCGCGAGGGTCTCGCGTGGCCCGACCGGCCCCGGGGCTGCTCCCGGGGCCGGTTCCGGGACCGGCCCCGTCGACGGGTCAGAACACGGTGTAGGGGTAGAGGTCGGCGTAACTGTAGGCAGCTGTACGGGGCTTGAAGGGGCGCGCCAGTCGCCGGTGACTCGTGCGGCGGTGTCAGGAGACGGAGTTGAACTTCGTTCCCTCGCCCGCGTACAGGTTCGTCGTCATCCGGACGAACGGCGCCGTCGCCGAGCCCGTCGAGCGGTAGACGTACGTGCCGCCCGCCCCGTACGCGATCAGGTCGGGGCGCCCGTCGTTCGTCACGTCGCCGCCGCCGACCAGCTGGGAGAAGCCGCCCCAGCCGGCGCCGACCCGCACACGGGCGGCGAAGGTGCTGTCGCCCTTGCCCTGGTAGAGCCAGAGGACACCGGAGGTGTCGCGGGCGACGAGGTCGCCGGCGGCCGTGCCGGCGATGTTGCCGACGGCGGTGAGGTGGTTGTAGGTCCCCCAGCCGCCGCCGACCCGCACGCGCCCGGCGAACGGGGCCGTGGTGCTGCCGGTGCCCTTGTAGAGCCAGAGGGAGCCCGCGGCGTCCGTGGCGAGGAGGTCGGAGCGGCCGTCGCCGTTGAGGTCGGAACCGCCCGCGAGCTTGTTGTAGCCGCCCCACCCGGCCCCGACCTTCACACGGCCTGCGAACGTCCCGTCGCCCTTGCCCTGGTAGAGCCAGAGCACGCCCGTGCCGTCGAGCGCGACCAGGTCGCCGGCCGCGCTGCCCGCGATGCTGCCGACGGCCTCGATCTGCTTGTACGTCCCCCAGCCCGGACCGACCTTCGTCCGCTTGCCGGTGCCGACCTGGCCGCCGGTCGGCCAGTCGAGGAGGTCGTCGCGCCACAGCACGCCCGCGGCGTCGCGGGCGAGGACGTCGGTGGAGCCGTTGTCGTTGTAGTCGTGCGGGTTCGCCGTACGGTTCACGTCGAAGTAGGCGCCGGTGGAGGTGTGGCCGTACCCGTTGAGGGAGGTCACGTCGATGTTCACGGCGTAGGTGCCGTTGGGCGCGCTGACACCGCCGATGAGGCCGTCCCAGGTGAAGCTGAAGCGGTTGCCCGAGGACGGGGCGGCGATCCGCTGCGTGAACTTCGCTCCCGTGCCGACGTGGGTGAAGGTGAGGTCGAGGGACGCGTTGGGGCGGGACAGGGTCCACGCCAGCGTCACCGTGCCGCTGTTCCTGTCGAGCGTCGCGTCGGGGACGGACGACTCGACGACCTGGACGGCCACCGGCCGGCCCGTGCCCGCGACCTTCGTGACGGTCGGCGTGCCGCCCGCGTCGGAGATCCGGAACAGGCCGTCGCCGTCCTCCACCGAGCCGCCGCGCACGAGCAGGCTGCCGTCCGCCGCGACGGCCGTGGAGGTGAAGTAGTCGAGGAGCTGGTACGCCCCGCCGGTGGAGAGGGAGCGTCCGGTCAGGGAGTCCTTGCCGTCCTCCGTGGTCGCGGTGAGGCCGCCGGGCTCGCCGTACACCACGGAGTCGCCGACGACGCCGGCGATCACGGTGTCCTGGCCGGCGATCCGGTCGAGCAGCTGGGCGGGGGCGACGCTCCCGCGGGCGTACCACTTGATGTCGGTGGAGCCGCCCGGGTGCTCGGTCCACACCAGGTGCTGCGGGGTGACGGCGGCGGTCGCGCCCGGGCCGGCGTACCCCGCGGTGTCGATCCTGGTCTGCCACTGGTCGTTGGCGTCGAGCTTTGCCAGGAAGCGGTGGTTCGTGACGTGGTCGCCGGTGCCCCGGGTGGCGAGGCCGAACGCGTCCGTGCCGGAGTGGGCGAGGACCCGGAAGGACTTCTCCCCCGAGTAGTTCGTCACCATCCGGTTGACGAGCACGCCGTTGAGCCGGGTGATGCGGTGCAGCTCGGGGTCGCCGCGGCCGTCCGGCTTCGTCGCCCAGATCGTGGTCCCCGTCAGGCCGACGAAACGGTAGTCGGTGGTGCCGAGGACCTGGACGAGGTTGATCGACCAGGCGGAGTAGCCGGGCGCGGCCATGTCGCGGAAGCTGAACTGGGCGCCGTCCTTCGTCACCACGACGTCGGACGTGGTGCTCAACGCCTCGGTGCCGGGGACGACCTCCACCGAGCCGTCGGAGAACTTCCGCCATTCCAGGACGGTTTCACCGGAGGAGGCGTCCTTCCGTGAGGTGAGGAAGCCCTGGGTGCCGGTGCTGACGATCTCGGTGTCGGCCGGGACCGAGAGCACCGCGTCCTGGGCCGCCGCCGGGGCGCCGGGCGCCGGGGTAGCGGGCGCGGGGGCGGGTGCGGCGGCGGAGGGGTCCACGGTGGCGCTCGGGCCCGCGGTGGCGCTCGGGCCCGCCGGTGCGGCGAGCGCGGCCGGGCCGGAGGCCAGGGCCGTACCGGCGGTGATCGCGAGGACGGCGGTCACGGCGGCGGTGAGTCGGCGGCGGTGAAGGGACGAACGATGCGGCACAGCGATTTACCCCCAAGAACAACCGGACGTGGCGAAGGCCACGCCCGGTTGGACTCATGATCGACTGCGGTGGTTGTACGAGCGCATCGAACAAGTGCGCCGGTTCCCCGACCGCCGGGGCGCTACCGCCGCTCCACCACACCCCGTACGTAGGCCGCCTGTCCCGCGTGCTGAAGGGCGTCCGCGATCACCGACACCAGGCGCACGCCGAGCGTGACCGGCGGGTCCCAGGCGGCGTCGACGACCCGGTCCAGGTCCGCGTTCGTCACCGACCGCACCAGGTCGAGGGTCCGCGCGTGCACCGCGTCGTGGTAGCCGAGCAGCAGGTCGGCCGGAGCCCGCACCTTGCCCACCTGGGCGCTCGTCTGGCCGTAACCGGTCGCCCCCTTCCCGAAGGGCAGCCCGAACCGGTCCCGCCAGCCGTCCGCGTCCCACAACTGGTCGGTGCCGAAGGCGCCCGCGAGGTGGTCGTCCTGGATCCGGGTGAGGTGCCAGACGAGCCAGGCGATCGAGTTGGCGTCCGGATCGACCCGGGCGGCGAGCTCGTCCTCGGTGAGGCCCTCGACGGCCTCGTGGACGGCCTCACGGACCCGGCCGAACGAGTCGACCAGCAGACCGGCGCTGTTCGTGGCGGACATGAGGGGCTCCTCTCGACGACGCGTGAGCAGGGGTTACGAGCTCCGCTGCGCCCGCCACCGCTCGACCGTCGCCTCGACGTCGAAGGGCTTGAGGTTCAGCGGCGGACCGGCCGGCGGGCGGAGCAGCGCCTCGGCGATCCTGGTGTTGATCTCGCCGAGGATCCGGCGGACCTGGCTCTCCGAGACGGCAGCGGCCACCGCCTCCTCCGCGTCCTCCGCGGCCTTGCGCAGGGCCAGTGAGGGCGGGAGCACGGACGCGCCCTCGCGGTGCATCTTCCCCTTGATCCACCACAGCTCGTCGTACGGGGCCGTGTCGTCGGGGAGCGGCTTCCCGAACCCCGACAGGCTGCTGAACTCACCACGCTCCGACGCCTCGCGGATCTGCTTGTCCACGAACGACTCGAAGCTGACTCCGGGCGGTTTGCGTTCGGTCATGTGTCCAGACTACGTAAGCCCCGAGGTACGGGTGTGGTCTTCGCGGTCTACTGCGGGACGCGGTCTTCCGGCACGCTGTGGTCCGTTCCCCCGGGGTCAACGCGCGTCGACCCCGGTCCCCAGGCCACCGACCCCCACGTACCGGAGGACGCATGCGTGCCCGGATCACCCCCCTCGGCACCCTGCTCGCGCTCGTCGCGGGCCTGCTGACCGCGCTCGTCACCACCACCCCCGCCCAGGCCGCGCCGCTCTTCAAGGCGCCCTTCCCCTGCGGCCAGACCTGGACGTACAGCCATCACTCGGCCGAGGTCCGCCAGGCCCTCGACTTCGTGCGGTCCGACGGCGGTACGACCGCCGGCACCCCGGTCCTGGCCTCGGCGTCCGGCACCGCGTACCGCTACTCCCAGCCGTCCGGCGCGGGCAACTACATCGTGGTCGACCACGGGGGCGGCTGGAAGACGTACTACTTCCACCTGAACGCCTACTCGGTGGCCAACGGCGCCGCGGTCTCCCAGGGCCAGCAGATCGGCACCACCGGCAGCACCGGCAACAGCTCCGGCGCCCACATCCACTACGAGCAGCTCCTCAACGGCGTGGGCCAGTCGATCGTGATCAACGGCTCCTCGCTCGCGCCCTACCCCGGCTCGTACGGATCCAAGTCCCTGACCAGTGACAACGGCTGCTCGGGCGGGGGAGGCGGGAAGTACTGGGTCGACACCTTCGCCCACGCCACCGGCTACGCGCAGGCCAACACCAACGACGCCCAGGGCGTCCTGAACCAGGGCACGAACTACGTCTACTGCAAGGTCTGGGGCCAGGAGATCCGGGACGGCGCGGGGAACTACAACCACTGGTGGCTCAGGACCGACCTCGACACCGTGTACGCGGGGAAGAACGGGCGCGGGGCGTACGTCTCCGCCTACTACCTGTCCCGCTGGGGCAACGACGAGGCCCGCGACAACAGCGGAACCGTGATCCCGAACTGCTGAGCGCCCGCAAAGGTCCCCAAAGGGCAGGAGCCCCGCTCGTGCCCGAAGGCACGGAGCGGGGCTCCTTGGGTACTGCTCTAGTCGTGCGTGTTCGCCGACCCTGGCCCTTAGGCCGGGGAGACGTTCTCCGCCTGCGGGCCCTTCGGGCCCTGCGTGACGTCGAAGGTCACGAGCTGGTTCTCCTCGAGCGAACGGAAGCCGTTCGCGTTGATCGCGGAGTAGTGGACGAAGACATCCGGGCCGCCGCCGTCCTGGGCGATGAAGCCGAAGCCCTTTTCAGCGTTGAACCACTTCACGGTTCCGGTAGCCATGAGCCCTCCTATGGGCCAAAGGGTCGCCCTGCTCCAGAACCTGCAAACAAGTCTGAAAACTACAAAAGCCTGCGGGTCACATGCTCCGCAGGCTCTGTACTGCAAGGGAAACCAAACTGCAACTTGCGTTGAGCGTAGCACGCAGCCCACCCGGGACGGTAGAGGGAAAGATCACGTCACTCGCATGTTTGATCTCGCTCCGTGTGCTGACGCGTGTGCCCCGGCGATGCCCACGGTACGAGACGGGTCTAGCCTCACGATGTGGACAATGCAACCGACGAGCAGCAGCGCAGCCGGCCCCGCGTCGGGCACATCCAGTTCCTGAACTGCCTCCCCCTGTACTGGGGCCTGGCCAGGACCGGAACGCTCCTCGACCTCGAGCTGACCAAGGACACCCCCGAGAAGCTCAGCGAGCGGCTCGTCCGGGGCGATCTGGACATCGGCCCCATCACCCTCGTCGAGTACCTCCGCAACGCGTCGGACCTGGTCGCGCTCCCCGACATCGCCGTCGGCTGCGACGGTCCCGTCATGTCCTGCGTGATCGTCTCGCAGCGGCCCCTGGAGGAGCTGGACGGGGCGCGCGTCGCGCTCGGCTCCACGTCCCGTACCTCCGTACGCCTCGCCCAGCTGCTCCTCGCCGAGCGGTACGGGGTGGCGCCCGACTACTACACCTGCCCCCCTGACCTGGGCCTGATGATGCAGGAGGCCGAGGCGGCCGTCCTCATCGGCGACGCCGCGCTCCGCGCCTCGCTGCACGACGCGCCCCGGCTCGGCCTCCAGGTCCACGACCTCGGCCTCATGTGGAAGGACTGGACGGGCCTCCCGTTCGTCTTCGCCGTGTGGGCGGCCCGCAAGGACTTCCTGGCCCGCGAGCCGGAGACCGTCCACGAGGTGCACCAGGCGTTCCTCGCCTCCCGTGACCTCTCCCTCGAAGAGGTCGCCAAGGTCGCCGAGCAGGCCGCCCGCTGGGAGACCTTCGACGCCGAACTCCTGGAGCGGTACTTCCGTACGCTCGACTTCCGCTTCGGCCCCGAGCAGCTCGCCGGAGTGCGCGAGTTCGCCCGCCGCACCGGACCCACGACCGGCTTCCCGTCGGACGTCGCCGTGGAACTGCTTCGTCCCGCGCGGGATTAGCGGTTCGGGCGCGTTCCGGGTTCCCGATTCGGCTTCCCGGAATTCGCCGTCGCGTCTCCGTTCGGTAATTCACCCTCATATCCATGTCCGGACCGTCCGCATTACCGCCCCGCCCCCGCGCGCGACCCGACGGAAGCGGTGAGGAGCGCTGGCGTACGCTGGTTCGGTCGACAGAACCCCTCCGAAAGGGACACACCCGGTGACCGAGAAGGCCGAACTCCAGTCTGTTCTCGACCGCGCTGCCGCGGGTGGCCGGATCACCCCCGAGGAGGCGCTCGACCTCTACCGCTCGGCGCCCCTGCACGCCCTCGGCTCCGCCGCCGACGCCGTGCGCCGCCGCCGGTACGCGGGGACCGAGCACATCGCGACGTACATCATCGAGCGGAACATCAACTACACGAACGTCTGCGTGACGGCGTGCAAGTTCTGCGCCTTCTACGCCGCCCCCAAGGACACGAAGAAGGGGTGGAGCCGCGACCTCGACGACATCCTGCGCCGCTGCGCGGAGACCGTGGAGCTCGGCGGCACCCAGATCATGTTCCAGGGCGGCCACCACCCGGACTACGGCGTCGAGTACTACGAGAAGCACTTCGCCGCCATCAAGGCCGAGTACCCGCAGCTGGTCATCCACTCCCTCGGCGCGTCCGAGGTCGAGCACATGGCCCGGATCAGCGGGGTCTCCGTCGAGGAGGCCATCACCCGCATCCACGCGGCCGGCCTCGACTCCTTCGCGGGCGCCGGCGCCGAGCTCCTGCCGGAGCGGCCGCGCAAGGCCATCGCCCCGCTCAAGGAGAGCGGCGAGCGCTGGCTGGAGATCATGGAGATCGCGCACGGCCTCGGGGTCGAGTCGACGTCCACCATGCTGATGGGCACCGGCGAGACCAACGCCGAGCGGATCGAGCACCTGCGGATGATCCGTGACGTGCAGGACCGGACGGGCGGCTTCCGGGCCTTCATCCCCTACACGTACCAGCCCGAGAACAACCACCTCAAGGGCCGCACGCAGGCCACGCTCCTCGAGTACCTGCGCATGATCGCCATCGGCCGGCTGTTCCTCGACAACGTCGCCCACATCCAGGGCTCGTGGCTCACCACGGGCAAGGAGATCGGCCAGCTCACCCTGCACTACGGCGCGGACGACCTCGGCTCGATCATGCTGGAGGAGAACGTCGTCTCCTCGGCCGGTGCCAAGCACCGCTCCAACCTGCGCGAGATGATCGACATGATCCGTACGGCCGACCGCGTCCCGGCGCAGCGCACCACGACGTACGAGCACATCGTCGTCCACGACGACCCGGCGAACGACCCGGTCGACGAGCGCGTCGCCTCCCACATCTCGTCGACGGCGATCGAGGGCGGCACGGCGCACCCCGAGCTGAAGCTCCTCGACGCCCACTGACGCGCCCGTGCTGACCATCCACGTCGCCGAGGCGACGCCCGAGACGGCGGTCCTGGTCGACGGCGACCGGATCGCCGCCGTCGGCCCGTTCGACGACCTGGTCGCCGTCCGGCCCGAGGCCCGGGTGCGCCGGTGGCCCGGCGTCCTCACCCCGGGGCTGCTCAACCCCTTCGCGCCCGAGCTCCTCGAAGGCATGTACCACCCGGACCCCCGGGAGGCCGAGGGCTTCGGCACCGAACCGATCACCGGCGAGCGGGCGCAGCGGATCTTCCGCATGGACGCCTCCCGCCGCGGCGCCTCCGCGCGCCGCGGCGTGCAGCGGCTCCTCGCCCACGGGACCGTCGCCGTGGCGGGCGAGCTCCGCGGCCAGGCGGCGGCGGACGCCGTGCGCCGGGCGGGCATGGCGGTGGGCCGGCGCCCCGAGAAGCTCCCGGGCGCCCCGTCTTTCTCACCGGCTCCGCTGATCCTGCTGCCCGGCCTGGCACCGGGCGGCCCGGCCCGCTTCGCCGTCTTCGACGTGCCGGACCGGGCCGCCCTGGTCCGCCTCGGCCCGTCGACCTGCGTCGTGACCGTGATCGGCGGACGGCTGGTCTACCGGGCCCGCTGAATCGGCTCGCAGTTCGCCAGCTGCCGTTGTTCCTCCGGGGTGAGGGTGAGGGGGAGGGTCTCAAGGAGGCTCTTCTCCTGAGGCTGTACAGGGCGTGCGTCGGCCTCCTTCACCAGGTTCACGAAGCGCGGTTCCTGGCCGACGGCGAGCAGATCCTCCACCGCCAACGGCCCCGACGATGTCCCGGATCTCACCCTCAGGGTGATCTCAGTCCTGCCCAACGAGTACTGCACGTAGGCCCCGCACAACCCGCTGATCCCCCCGGACTGCAGTTCCTTCCCCGCACAGGCGGCACTCTTCGGGTTCCACGTGCAGGCCCCCCGCCCCTCGGCGGCCGGCCGCACCGACGCGACCATCGGGAAGGTCCTGCCGCCCACGGTGATGCGGTACTGGCCCGTCTCGTCCTTCACCGGCCGGACGGAGGTGACCTTCGCCGGCAGCAGCTCGTCCAGCAGCGCGGCCATCCTCCGCTGGTAGTCCGCGCGGCGCTCGGCCTCACCGCCGACGCCCGTCGACACTCCGGTGGCGTCCGCCCCCGGACGCGGCAGCACCGTCACGCCGAGGACACCCGCCGTGACCACGGCGAAGGCCGCAGCGCCGGCCGCGAGCCGGGACCGGGCGCGCCGTCTGCGGCCCTCGCGCACGGCGATCGGGGCGAGGTCGGGGAGGGGCGGCAGGCCGTCCGTCGTCCGGTCCATGGCGTCGCGCAGCAGGGTGATGTCTTTGTCGTTCTCCACGGTGGACCTCAGCTTTCCGTGAGCGAGAGCCCGGCGTCCGCCAGGCGGGCGCGAAGGCGGGCGAGCGAACGGGAACACTGGCTCTTGACGGTGGCCTCGCTGCACCGCAGCTGGGCCGCCACGGAGGCCACGCTCTGGTCCTCCCAGTAGCGCAGGACGACCATCGCCCGTGCCCGGGGCGGGAGTTCGGCGAGGGCGGCGAGCAGTGTCACCCGCAGGTCGGTGTGGTCGGCGACCGGCGCCGGGTCCGTACCCCCGGTCCGGGTGAGGGCGAGCAGATCGCGCAGCCGGCGCCGCCGTTCGGACAGGAAGGTCCGGGTCAGGACCGTCTTGGCGTAGGCGTGCGGATGGTCGGCGGCCCCCGCGCGCCGCCAGTGCTGGTACACCTTGGCGAGCGTGGTCTGGGTCAGGTCGCGGGCGGTCTCGGGCTCGCCGCAGAGCAGGTACGCCGTGCGGTACAGCCGCTGCTGGGCGGCCCGGGCGAACGCCTCGAACCCGATGTCCGTCCCCACGTCCGTGCCGGCCTCCGTCCCGGCGCCCGGCCCCACTTCCGGTTCGGCCCCCGGTTCCACGTTCACCCCCACATCCGCTCCCACGGGTCTCATCTCGGTCGACACTGCCATCCCACCCCTGCTCCCCTCGGTCCCGGACAGCGCTGACGCAGCGCGCTTCCGACCGTCCTTGAGCACTCCCGGGCCCGAAAGGTTGAAGCGGTACGGGAGGAGATTCGGGCGGCTGCTTGAATGGGTCCCGTGACCCGAGCCAACCTGGACAAAAAGCCGCACGAAGTCGCCTCGATGTTCGACGACGTGGCGGCGAACTACGACCTCACCAACGACGTGCTCTCCCTGGGCCAGGACCGGCGCTGGCGCAAGGAGGTCGCGAAGGCGGTCGACGCACGCCCCGCGCAGAAGGTCCTCGACCTGGCGGCCGGCACGGCCACCTCCTCGCAGCCCTTCGCCCGCGCGGGCGCGTACGTCGTGCCCTGCGACTTCTCGCTCGGGATGCTCCGGGTCGGCAAGAAGAACCACCCGTGGATGCCGTTCACGGCCGGCGACGGCACGAAGCTGCCGTTCCGCGACGACGTGTTCGACGCGGTCACCATCTCCTTCGGCCTGCGGAACATCCAGGACACCGAGCAGGCGCTGCGCGAGATGTACCGCGTGACGAAGCCCGGTGGCCGGGTCGTCATCAGCGAGTTCTCGCACGCCACCTGGGCGCCGTTCCGCACGGTGTACGAGGAGTACCTGATGCGCGCGCTGCCGCCGGTGGCCCGCGCGGTCTCCTCGAACCCGGACGCGTACGTGTACCTGGCCGAGTCGATCCGCTCCTGGCCCGACCAGCCGGCCCTGGCGGGTCTGCTCCAGAAGGCCGGCTGGTCGCAGGTGGCGTGGCGGAACCTGACCGGTGGCATCGTCGCCCTCCACCGGGGCTTCAAGCCCGCCTGACCCGTTCCGCTCGTCGGGCGGGTTCCTCCTTCGCCCTCGGCCGGGCCCCTACTTCACGTAGAGCCCGTAGCCGCCGACGCCCGTGTACACCGCGTCCGCCACGTCCCGGTGCACGGGCGTTCCGTTCACCAGGTCCGTCGGCGGGGTGTGCACCTGCGTGCCCGTCTGCAGGGTCGTGGAACCGCCGCCGTCGAGGTTGAGGGCGTCGATGATGCCGAGCTCGGGGGAGTCCAGCAGCGCGGCGAAGCTCCGGAGGTAGTCGCCGTCCTCGTTGTCCTGCCCGGTGAGGGTGATGAGCACCGGGCGGCCGCGGGTGTTGGTGCCGAGGGCCGTGCGCGAGTCGGTGCAGATCAGGGTCGTACCGTCGGCGCCCTTCTCCTTGCCGCTGCAGGAGTCGGGCAGTTCGGCGGGGATGTCGCCGGAGCGCAGCAGGTGGTGGAAGGAGCTGACGACGTCGACCGAGTCGTCCAGGGGGATGTCCCGGTCCGTGGTCATGTCGTGGAGCTTCTGGTCGACGGTCACCGTGTCGTCGCGGACGAGTCGGGTGCGGAGCCACTGGGCGCCGGTGCCGATGCCCTGGATGATCCGGCCGCCGGCGGGGACGACGGTGCCGCCGCGTCCCTCGCGGGCCTCGGTGACGGCCCCGTGCGCGTCGACGACGACCTCGAAGCCGGGGTCGCCGGTCGCGGGGACGGCCGGGTCGGTGCCGGGCCGGGGGACGGGCGCCCCGTAGTCGTCGGTGAAGACGACGATCTCGTCCGGGTCGGTGTAGACCGGCGGGCTGGTGCTGACCTGGACGTCCTCGGCGTCGCGCGCGCAGTGCGGGGCGCGGCCGGGGGCCCGGTTGACGTCGTCGATCCGTACGGTCTCGCCGGTGGGCGCGGTCAGCTTCATGTCCGTGCGGAGCTTGGTGATGTGCGGGATGCCGTACTGGATCACCGCGCCGGTGCTGCCCTTGCCGGCGCTCCAGCAGCTGGAGCTGTGCAGGGTGCCGTCGGTGGCGGAGACGCCGGTGTGCACGATGGTCTTCTCCGCGCCCGCGCCCGCGGGCTCCCGCTGGAACAGGCCGCCGTTGACGCCCGCGTACGGGTGGCGGGTCGGGACCGTTGTGACCCGGGCGAGCTGCTCGGTGAGCGTCTCCGCGGTGGAGTCGTCGGTGCCGAGGGCGCCTTCCAGGGTGAGGGCTCCGGCGGTGGGGTCGATCTCGACGATCTGGAGGACGCGGGCCTTCGTGCGGTTGTCGAGCGTCGTCTCGGTCCAGGTGGTGCGGGTGACGCCGGTCGTGACCGTGACGGGGGTGCCGGCGGTCCAGCGGGCGGCGAGCGGGCTCGGGGCGGGTTCGCCGGCGCCGGAGGCGGGCGAGGTGAGGGCGAGGGCGGCGCCGAGGGCGGCGGTCGCGGCCGCCCAGGTGCGTCGGTTGCGGGTCACTGGCAGTCCGCCGTTCCGTTGACGAGCTCGTGCGAGCGGAAGGTGCCGGCGAAGGGCGCCGGGACGGTGGTGCTGTCGCCGCGCAGGACGACGTACGCGCCGAACCTCTTGCGGCCGGAGGGGTCGGCCGGGTCGGCCCAGCTGCCGGTGAAGGCGGCCTCGGGGTAGAAGCAGACGTGCTTCTGCGTGCGGTTCCAGGCCGACCTGGGGGCGGCCTCGGTGCCGTAGGAGTTGCCGTAGTTCTTGGTGGCGGGGTCGGTCGACGGGAGGTGGACGGTGATCGGGCCGCGGCCGTTGGGCTCGGTGAAGGTGCAGACCCGGTTGTCGGGGCAGCGCTCGTAGCCGGTGAAGCAGAGGGCGCGGGTCGGGACCAGCTTGTGGGCGCGGACGGCGCCGGGGGCGTACGCGTCCTTGTTGCCCGGCTTGACGGTCTCCAGGAGCCCTCCGTAGCCGGGGGCGCCGTAGACGCAGGCCCACAGGGCGGTGTTGTTCTTCGCCGAGAGGCTCGTGCCGTCCCAGGCCGCGTCGTAGCCCTGCAGGGCCTGCCGGTCGGTGAAGTCCCGTCGCTCGCCAGTCCCGTCGGCCCCGGAGTAGAGGCAGAACGTGGCGGCCGGGCAGTCGTCGTACGGGGCGGGGTCGGCGTTCGCGGGCAGGACGAGGAACGCCGAGCAGAGGAGGGCGAGGACGGCTGTGATCAGCGCGCCCCGTCGTAGGTCGGTCGTACGTAGGGTGGTCACGACCGGTGATCATGACATCGTCGTACGGACGTGCGAATTCCGTCGGGGTTCCCTCTCACGGGGTGGACCTGCGCATGTCCTTCGGGTGGCCCTCCGGACGGCCCGCGACCCGCCCCCATAGACTGCCCCGGTACGTCCGTACCGCCTCCTACCGTCGAGTCTCCGGGAGAATCCGCCGTGACCGAGCAGCCCCTCTCCGAGCACAGCGCAGATGTGATCGTCGTCGGGGCGGGCCCGGCCGGCTCGACCACGGCGTACTACCTCGCCAAGGCGGGACTGGACGTCCTCCTCCTGGAGAAGACCGCGTTCCCCCGCGAGAAGGTCTGCGGCGACGGCCTCACCCCCCGCGCCACCAAGCAGCTCGTCTCCATGGGCATCGACATCTCCGAAGAGGCCGGCTGGCTGCGGAACAAGGGCCTGCGGATCATCGGCGGCGGCGTCCGCCTGGAACTCGACTGGCCGGAACTCGCCTCGTACCCGGACTACGGACTCGTCCGCAAGCGCGACGACTTCGACGAGCAGCTCGCCCGCCAGGCCCAGAAGGCCGGCGCGCGCCTCTACGAGCGCTGCAACGTGGGCGCCCCGATCATCGACGACCGCACGGGCCGGATCACCGGCGTCCACGCCAAGCTCGGCGAGGACAAGCGCGAGGTCACCTTCCACGCCCCGCTCGTCGTCGCCGCCGACGGCAACTCCACCCGCATCTCCCTGGCGATGGGCCTGCACCGGCGCGAGGACCGCCCGATGGGCGTCGCCGTCCGCACGTACTTCACCTCGCCCCGGCACGACGACGACTACCTGGAGTCCTGGCTGGAGCTGTGGGACCGCCGCGGCGCCGAGGACCGCCTCCTCCCCGGCTACGGCTGGGTCTTCGGCATGGGCGACGGCACCTCCAACGTCGGCCTCGGCATCCTCAACTCCTCCAAGGCCTTCCGCGAGCTGGACTGGCGCGAGGTCCTCAAGGCCTGGTGCGCCTCGATGCCGGAGGACTGGGGCTTCACCCCGGACAACATGACGACGCCGATCCGCGGCGCCGCCCTCCCGATGGCCTTCAACCGCCAGCCGCACTACACCAAGGGCCTGCTGCTCGTCGGTGACGCCGGCGGCCTCGTCAACCCGTTCAACGGCGAGGGCATCGCGTACGCCATGGAGTCCGGCCAGATCGCGGCCGACGTCATCGTCCAGGCCCACGCCCGCACGACCCCCGCCCAGCGCGAACTCGCCCTGCGGAACTACCCGCAGGTCCTCAAGGACACCTACGGCGGCTACTACACGCTCGGCCGCGCCTTCGTGAAGCTCATCGGCAACCCCAAGGTCATGAAGATCGCGACCCAGCGCGGCCTCACCCACCCGATGCTCATGAAGTTCACGCTGAAGATGCTGGCGAACCTGACCGACCCGTCGGGCGGCGACGCCATGGACCGCATCATCAACGGACTCTCGAAGGTGGCCCCGAAGGCCTGAACGCCCGCCGGTAGCCGGACGGGGACACCCCGACGGCGCGGGTGAAGTGGCGGCGCAGATTGGCCGCCGAGCCCAGACCGCTGTGGTCGCCGACCAGCTCCACGGGCAGGTCGGTGGATTCCAGGAGGGTCTGGGCCCGGGCCACCCGCTGCTGGAGCAGCCACTGCAGCGGGGTGGTCCCGTACTCCTCGCGCACCCGCCGGTGGAAGGTGCGCGGGCTCATCCGGGCCCGCCGGGCCAGCTCCTCCACGGTCAGCGGCTCGGCCAGGTGCTCGGTCGCCCACTGCAGGACGGGCCCCAGGCTGTCGTCGTCGCTCGGCGGCAGCGGCGCCTCGATGAACTGGGCCTGACCGCCCGGTCGGTGGGCCGGCACGACGAGGCGCCGGGCGAGCTGCCCGGCGACCGTCGCCCCGAGGTCGGTGCGCACCAGGTGCAGGCAGAGGTCGAGCGCGGCGGTGGCCCCTGCGCTGGTCAGGACGGACCCCTCGTCCGTGTAGAGGACCGAGTCGTCCACGATCACCTCGGGGTGGCGGGCGGCCAGTTGCGCGCTGTGCTGCCAGTGCGCGGTGGCCCGGCGGCCGTCGAGGACGCCGGCGGCGGCGAGCGCGAACGCGCCGGTGCACAGCGACACCATCCGGGAGCCGGACGCGGCGGCCGCGCGCAGCGCCTCGACCAGCTCGGCCGGCACCTCCTCGCCGTCCTCCACGACCGCGTCGGGCACGGACGGTACGATGACGGTGTCCGCGCCCACGAGTCCGTCGAGACCGTGGTCGGTCCGCACGGAGAAGACGCCGCCCTCGCCGGGGTCCCCGCACAGCCTCAGCCGGTACCAGGGGTCGGCCAGGTCCGGATGCGGGATGCCGAAGACCCCCAGTGCCAGGGAGAGTTCGTACAGCTCCCACAACGACGTTCCGGTCCGCCGGTCCGGTACGACGGCGATGGCGACGGTCCCTGCGTTCATGATCCCGACCGTACGGCAGGAATCGTGCGGTCGTCGTCGGTCCTGCCACTGTCGTCCGGATTCCGCCGTTGAGAGCGTGGATCCCATGAGCGCACAGAACGTCCCCGCACCCGACTCGGGCACCCGGAACACCGACGCACAGCACGTCGGCACCCGGAATCCCGACGCCCAGCACGCCGACGCCCAGAACCCCGACGCACCGGGCATCACGGTCATCGGTCTCGGCCAGATGGGCTCCGCCCTCGCCGATGCCTTCCTCACCGCCGGCCACCGCACGACCGTCTGGAACCGCACCCCCGGGAAGGCCGACTCCCTCGTCGCCCGGGGAGCCCTCCGCGCCGCCTCCGTCGCCGAGGCCGTCGAGGCGAGCGGGCTCGTCGTGGTCTGCGTCCTCGACTACCCGGCCGTCCGCGGGCTCCTCGCCCCCGTCGCCGGGTCGCTGCGGGGCCGGGTCCTGGTCAACCTCACCTCCGGTTCGCCGGAGCAGGCCCGCGCCGAGGCGGAGTGGGCCGCGGAGCACGGCGTCGGCTACCTCGACGGAGCCGTCATGACGACCCCGCCGGGGGTCGGCGACAGCGCCAACATGTTCCTCTGGTCGGGCTCGCCCGAACTGCTCGCCGCGCACCGCGCGACGCTCGGCGTCCTCGGCGACCCGGTGGACCTCGGCCCGGACGCGGGGCTCGCCTCGCTCTACGACGCGGGGCTGCTCGGCCTCATGTGGTCCGTCTTCGGCGGCTGGCTGCACGCGACCGCCCTGGCGGGCGCGGACGGGGTGCCGGCCCGTGACTTCACGGCGGTGGCCACCCGCTGGCTGAAGACGGTCTCCTGGTTCATGACGACGTACGCCGAGCAGATCGACGAGGGGAAGTACCCCGGCGACGACGCCACCATCGACGTCCAGGTCGCGACGATCGGGCACCTGCTGCACGCGGCGGAGGCGAGGGGGGTCGACAACCGGCTGCCGGAGCTGCACCTGGAGCTGATGCGCGCGGCGGTCGCGGCGGGCCACGGAGGGGACAGTTACGCCCGGATCATCGAGAATTTCCGCAAGTAGGGTGTACGTCGCCGAGTAGGCGTTAAAGGGAAAAGCCGTCACTCCCCCGAGGAGTGACGGCTTTCCGTGTGCCGTGGGTGCGGGTCGGTCAGAGGAGACGGACCGCGCCGGAGGGCATGTCCCAGTCGAGGGAGCGCTCGACGACACCGGTCGACGAGTTCTGCGCGCCGACGTAGTTGCCGCCGCCCACGTAGATCGCGACGTGGTACGAGCCGCTGCGGCTGCCCCAGTACAGGATGTCGCCCGGCTGCAGGTTGTCCAGGGAGACGGAGGTGCCCATGCTCGACTGCTGGTAGGAGATGCGGGGCAGGTCGATGCCGGCCTCGCGGTAGGCGGCCTGGACGAGGCCGGAGCAGTCCCAGGAGTTGGGGCCGGTGCCGCCGGTGACGTACGAGTCGCCGACCTGGGCACGGGCGAAGGCCACGATCGCGGCGGCGGAGCCGGAGGGGGCCTGCGTCTGGCTCTCGTTCGAACCGGCGGAGGAACCGCTGGAGGAGCCGGAGTCCGAGGAGCTGCCGCTCCCCGACGTGGAGGTGAGCTGGGTGCGCTCGCTGGTGCGGGAGGCGCGCTCCTGCGCCTCCTTGCGCTCCTGCTCGGCCTTGGCCTCGGCCTCGGCCTCGGCCTTGAGGCGGGCCCTCTCGGCCTTCTCGGCGGCGGCCTTGCGGTCGGCCTCGGCCCTGGCCTTCTTGGCCTCCTTCGCGGCCTTCTGCAGCGCCAGGTTCTCCTGCGTCTGGAGGCTCTGGTCGAGGGCCTCCTGCTGGGAGGCCTCGGCGGAGGCGGCGACGGCGGAGGCGAGACCGGAGCCGGTCTCGAGCGAGCCCAGGGTGGGCATTTCGATGGTCTCGGTCACCGGCTCGGCATTCGCCGGCCCGGCAGCACCGGCCACCGCGATGGTGCCGAGGACGCCACCGGCAACTCCGGCTCGCAGCGCGAGCTTCGAGGCGCTGCGGCGGGGCTTCCGGTGGCTGGGTATGTGAGCGGTGTGGGACATGAGAACAACCGCTATCAGGGCTTCACGGTTCCCTTCAAGAAACGTGGGTTGCGCCACAGTTACGTTCGGAATCTCATAATCCGCTTCTGTGGCGCCCTTATTGACGCCGTAACGGGCAAATCGGGCACAGCCCATCTGGCCCTTGATCACGGGTTTTCAAGGAAACGTCCGAATTGCCCGACGCTTACCATCTCTTGACGCATGTGGCCAAGCCCCCTGTTTTTCGACCCTTCGAGGTGTGTCACAGGTCACACTTCCGTCTCGCGAACGCTCGTGAACGGGCGCACGCGTCCACCGCGGTACGCGGGGCCCCTCGACCGGGCGACGGGCGGTTCCTTTATCACCCGGATGCGTCCATCGCCAATTTGCCTGTAGTGACCATCACTTGATAGTGCGACACCCCCTCCGATCAGCGATTTCCGGTCCGGATGTCACATCTGGTGATCACCTGGGCGCTTCGCGCAACAAGATCACCGCTCATCCGACTTCATGATCCTTCGTCAGGTGGTGGAGATCACAAAGTCGTTGGTGTACCCCGTGTCGCAGATCACAGAGGGGCGGGCATAAGATGCGGGGCAGCCGGGCTTGTGAACTGCCTCACATGGGGGCGATCTTTCACGGTCCGGCCGTGCGGTCCAACGGTCAAGGACGACTGGAAGGAGCGAGGAGCGTGAATGCGTACGCGCCCGTCCTCGTGCTCGGTGCCCTGGGTGCGGGGTTTGCGATCTTCTCCGTGGTCATGGCCACGCTTATCGGCCCAAAGCGGTACAACAGGGCAAAGCTTGAGGCGTACGAGTGCGGCATCGAGCCGACACCCACTCCCGCCGGCGGCGGCCGCTTCCCGATCAAGTACTACCTGACGGCGATGCTCTTCATCGTCTTCGACATCGAGATCGTCTTCCTCTACCCCTGGGCGGTCACCTTCGACGCCCTGGGGCTTTTCGGGCTCGTGGAGATGCTGCTCTTCGTGCTCACCGTCTTCGTCGCCTACGCGTATGTGTGGCGTCGCGGCGGCCTGGAATGGGACTGAGGGGCTGAGGGGCACCTATGGGACTCGAAGAGAAACTCCCGAGCGGCTTTCTGCTGACGACGGTCGAACAGGCCGCGGGCTGGGTGCGCAAGGCGTCCGTGTTCCCCGCGACCTTCGGCCTCGCCTGCTGCGCCATCGAGATGATGACCACCGGAGCCGGCCGGTACGACCTGGCCCGCTTCGGCATGGAGGTCTTCCGCGGCTCGCCGCGGCAGGCCGACCTGATGATCGTGGCCGGCCGGGTCAGCCAGAAGATGGCGCCGGTCCTGAGGCAGGTCTACGACCAGATGCCCAACCCCAAGTGGGTGATCTCCATGGGCGTCTGCGCCTCCTCGGGCGGCATGTTCAACAACTACGCGATCGTCCAGGGCGTCGACCACATCGTGCCGGTCGACATCTACCTGCCCGGCTGCCCGCCGCGCCCGGAGATGCTGCTCGACGCGATCCTCAAGCTCCACCAGAAGATCCAGGACTCCAAGCTCGGCGTGAACGCCGAGGAGGCGGCCCGGGAGGCGGAGGAGGCGGCGCTCAAGGCGCTGCCGACCATTGAACTGAAGGGTCTGCTGAGGTGACCGACGCACGCGCGGCCGCCGGGCCGCAGACAGCGACGAAGCCGGCACCTCTGCGCCGTGCGGGCGGAGAAGGGAACGGTTCAGCACAGTGAGCGACGAGACACCCAATCCCGAGAAGGACCTCAGCGCGCAGAACCTGCCGGGGCAGCGCGGGGACCACGGCGAGGAGGTCCGCGTCCAGCGCGGCATGTTCGGCGCGAACAACGGCGGCGACACCTCCGGCTACGGCGGACTCGTCCGCTCGATCCGGCTCCCCGGACCGGCCTCCCGTCCCTACGGCGGCTGGTTCGACGAGGTCGCGGACGAACTGGAAGGCGCGCTGGAGGAGCAGGGGCTGCTCCCGGAGAACGCCATCGAGAAGACCGTCGTCGACCGCGGCGAGCTCACCTTCCACATCGAGCGGGAGCACCTCGTCCGTGTCGCCCGGACGCTCCGCGACGACCCGGCGCTCCGCTTCGAGCTCTGCACCGGCGTCTCGGGCGTCCACTACCCGGGGGACAAGGGCCGCGAGCTGCACGCCGTCTACCACCTGCGCTCGCTCACCCACGGCCGGCTGATCCGCGTGGAGACGTCCGCCCCGGACACCGACCCGCACCTGCCGTCGCTCGTCGCGGTCTACCCGACGAACGACTGGCACGAGCGCGAGACGTACGACTTCTTCGGCATCGTCTTCGACGGCCACCCCGCCCTCACCCGGATCATGATGCCGGACGACTGGCAGGGTCACCCGCAGCGCAAGGACTACCCGCTCGGCGGCATCGCCATCGAGTACAAGGGCGCCCAGATCCCGGCTCCGGACCAGCGGAGGTCGTACTCGTGAGCACTTCCCACGCGTCTCCCCGAGAGACGACAGAAGGCGCCGTCTACACGGTGACCGGTGGCGACTGGGAAGAGGTCGTCCAGTCCGCCGCCAAGGCCGACGACGAGCGCATCATCGTCAACATGGGCCCCCAGCACCCGTCCACCCACGGCGTGCTGCGGCTCATCCTGGAGATCGACGGCGAGACCGTCACCGAGGCCCGCTGCGGCATCGGCTACCTCCACACCGGCATCGAGAAGAACCTCGAGTTCCGGACCTGGACGCAGGGCACCACCTTCGTCACGCGCATGGACTACCTCACCTCGTTCTACAACGAGACGGCGTACTGCCTCGGCGTGGAGAAGCTGCTCGGCATCACCGACCAGATCCCGGACCGGGCCAGCGTCATCCGCGTCCTGCTGATGGAGCTCAACCGGCTCTCCTCCCACCTGGTGTGCATCGCCACCGGCGGCA
Source organism: Streptomyces sp. CB02009 (assembly GCF_001905825.1). GTDB lineage: Bacteria > Actinomycetota > Actinomycetes > Streptomycetales > Streptomycetaceae > Streptomyces. Next base: position 559,196 of record NZ_LIVV01000005.1, on the reverse strand, counting down.
TGGAGCTCGGCGCCACCACGATCATGATCTACGGCTTCCGGGACCGCGAGATGATCCTGGACCTCTACGAGCTGATCACCGGCCTGCGCATGAACCACGCGTTCATCCGCCCCGGCGGCCTCGCCCAGGACCTGCCGCCCGGCGCCGTCGACGCCGTGCGCGAGTTCGTGAAGACCATGAAGAAGAACCTGCCGGAGTACGACAAGCTCGCCACCGGCAACCCCATCTTCAAGGCCCGCATGCAGGACGTCGGTTACCTCGACCTCACCGGCTGCATGGCGCTCGGCGCCACCGGACCGATCCTGCGCTCGGCGGGCCTCCCGCACGACCTGCGCAAGACCGACCCGTACTGCGGCTACGAGGACTACGACTTCGAGGTCCCCACCGCCGACACCTGCGACTCCTACGGACGCTTCCTCGTCCGCCTGGAGGAGATGCGGCAGTCCCTCCGGATCGTCGAGCAGTGCCTCGACCGGCTGGAGCCGGGTCCCGTCATGGTCGGCGACAAGAAGATCGCCTGGCCCGCGCAGCTCGCGCTCGGCGTCGACGGCCTCGGCAACTCGATGGACCACATCGCGAAGATCATGGGCACCTCCATGGAGGCCCTGATCCACCACTTCAAGCTGGTCACCGAAGGCTTCCGGGTCCCGGCCGGGCAGGCCTACGCGGCCGTCGAGTCGCCCAAGGGCGAGCTCGGCGTGCACGTCGTCTCCGACGGCGGCACCCGCCCCTTCCGGGTCCACTTCCGCGACCCGTCCTTCACCAACCTCCAGGCCATGGCCGCGATGTGCGAGGGCGGCCAGGTCGCCGACGTCATCGTCGCCGTCGCCTCCATCGACCCCGTGATGGGAGGCGTCGACCGATGACCGACCAGATCAGTCTGGGCATGCCCCAGCTCCCCGCCCCCGCGTACCCGGCCGAGGTCCACGCCCGTCTGACCGAGGACGCGCGGGCGATCGTCGACCGCTACCCGGACTCCCGCTCCGCGCTCCTGCCGTTGCTGCACCTCGTGCAGGCGGAGGAGGGCCATGTCACCCGCACCGGCATGGCGTTCTGCGCCGAGACCCTCGGCCTGACCACCGCCGAGGTCACCGCGGTCGCCACCTTCTACACGATGTACCGGCGCAAGCCCTCCGGTGACTACCAGGTCGGCGTCTGTACGAACACGCTCTGCGCGGTCATGGGCGGCGACGCCATCTTCGAGGAGCTCAAGGAGCACCTCGCCGTCGGCAACAACGAGACCACCGACGACGGCAAGATCACACTTGAGCACATCGAGTGCAACGCGGCCTGCGACTTCGCCCCCGTGGTGATGGTCAACTGGGAGTTCTTCGACAACCAGACCCCCGAGTCCGCCAAGCGCATGGTCGACGACCTGCGGGCCGGCCGGACCGTCGAACCCACCCGCGGCGCCCCGATCTGCACGTTCAAGGAGACCGCCCGCATCCTCGCCGGGTTCCCCGACGAGCGCCCCGGCGCCGTCGAGGCCACCGGCGGCGCCGGCCCCGCCTCGCTCGTGGGACTCCGGCTCGCCAAGGGTGAGCAGCCGCACCACCGAATCGTCCACCCGCGTGGTGAGACCTCCGGTCAGGAGGGGGAGTGATGACCTTGGCCGCCGAGATCAACAACAGCAGCCCCGAGAAGCTCCTGTCGCCCGTCCTCTCCGCCTTCTGGGACCAGCCCGACTCCTGGACCCTGGAGACCTACGAGCGGCACGAGGGATACCAGGGGCTCCGGAAGGCCCTCGCGATGAGCCCCGACGCGCTCATCGCGTACGTCAAGGAATCCGGTCTCCGCGGACGCGGCGGCGCGGGTTTCCCCACCGGCATGAAGTGGCAGTTCATCCCGCAGGGCGACGGCAAGCCGCACTACCTCGTCGTCAACGCCGACGAGTCCGAGCCCGGCACCTGCAAGGACATCCCCCTCCTCTTCGCCAACCCGCACTCCCTCATCGAGGGAATGATCATCGCCTGCTACGCGATCCGTTCCGAGCACGCGTTCATCTACCTGCGCGGCGAGGTCGTCCCCGTGCTGCGCCGCCTCCACGAGGCGGTGCGCGAGGCGTACGCCGCCGGCTACCTCGGCCGCGACGTCCTCGGCAGCGGACTGAACCTGGACATCACCGTGCACGCCGGCGCCGGCGCGTACATCTGCGGTGAGGAGACCGCGCTCCTCGACTCGCTCGAAGGGCGCCGCGGCCAGCCCCGGCTGCGCCCGCCCTTCCCCGCGGTCGCCGGTCTGTACGCCTGCCCCACCGTGGTGAACAACGTCGAGTCCATCGCGTCCGTTCCCGCGATCCTCAACAAGGGCAAGGACTGGTTCACCTCGATGGGCAGCGAGAAGTCCCCGGGCTTCACGCTGTACTCGCTGTCCGGGCACGTCTCCTCGCCCGGCCAGTACGAGGCCCCCCTCGGCATCACCCTGCGCCAGCTCCTCGACATGAGCGGCGGCATGCGCCCCGGCCACCGGCTCAAGTTCTGGACGCCCGGCGGCTCCTCCACCCCGATGTTCACCGACGAGCACCTCGACGTGCCCCTCGACTACGAGGGCGTCGGCGCCGCCGGATCGATGCTCGGCACCAAGGCGCTCCAGTGCTTCGACGAGACCACCTGCGTCGTCCGGGCCGTCACCCGCTGGACCGAGTTCTACGCCCACGAGTCCTGCGGCAAGTGCACGCCCTGCCGCGAGGGCACCTACTGGCTGGTCCAGCTGCTCCGTGACATCGAGGCGGGCAAGGGCAAGCTGTCCGACCTCGACAAGCTCAACGACATCGCCGACAACATCAACGGCAAGTCGTTCTGCGCCCTCGGCGACGGCGCCGCCTCGCCGATCTTCTCCTCGCTGAAGTACTTCCGCGAGGAGTACGAGCAGCACATCACCGGCCGCGGCTGCCCCTTCGACCCGGCCAAGTCGACCGCCTGGGCGGACAACCACAAGGAGGTGACCGCATGACCGTCACCACGCCCCAGCCCGCCGGCGGCGGCAGCCCGGCCGTACCACCGGAAGATCTCGTCTCGCTGACGATCGACGGCGTCGAGATCTCCGTCCCCAAGGGGACCCTGGTGATCCGCGCCGCCGAACAGCTCGGCATCGAGATCCCGCGCTTCTGCGACCACCCGCTCCTCGACCCCGCCGGCGCCTGCCGCCAGTGCATCGTCGAGGTCGAGGGCCAGCGCAAGCCGATGGCGTCCTGCACCATCACCTGCACCGACGGCATGGTGGTGAAGTCGCAGCTGACCAGCCCCGTCGCCGAGAAGGCCCAGCACGGTGTGATGGAGCTGCTGCTCGTCAACCACCCGCTGGACTGCCCGGTCTGCGACAAGGGCGGCGAGTGCCCCCTGCAGAACCAGGCCATGTCCCACGGGCAGTCCGAGTCCCGCTTCGAGGGCGTCAAGCGCACCTACGAGAAGCCGGTCCCGATCTCCACCCAGGTGCTGCTCGACCGCGAGCGCTGCGTCCTGTGCGCCCGCTGCACCCGCTTCTCCAACCAGGTCGCCGGCGACCCGATGATCGAACTCATCGAGCGTGGCGCCCTCCAGCAGGTCGGCACCGGCGAGGGCGACCCCTTCGAGTCGTACTTCTCCGGCAACACCATCCAGATCTGCCCGGTCGGCGCCCTCACCTCGGCCGCCTACCGCTTCCGCTCCCGCCCCTTCGACCTCGTCTCCTCGCCGTCCGTGTGCGAGCAGTGCGCCGGCGGCTGCGCCACCCGCACCGATCACCGGCGCGGCAAGGTCATGCGGCGGCTCGCCGCCGACGACCCGGAGGTCAACGAGGAGTGGATCTGCGACAAGGGCCGCTTCGGCTTCCGCTACGCCCAGCAGCGCGACCGGCTCACCACCCCGCTGGTCCGCGACGCCGACACCGGTGAACTGGAGCCCGCGTCCTGGCCCGAGGCCCTGGAGGCGGCCGCCCGCGGACTCGTCCGCGGCCGCACCGGCGTCCTGGCCGGCGGCAGGCTGACCGTCGAGGACTCCTACGCGTACGCCAAGTTCGCCCGGGTCGCCCTCGACACCAACGACATCGACTTCCGGGCCCGGATCCACTCCGGCGAGGAGGCCGACTTCCTGGCCTCCGCCGTCGCCGGACGCGGCCGGGACCTGGACGGCACGGGCGTCACGTACACCTCGCTCGAAGCCGCCCCGGCCGTCCTCCTCGTCGGCCTGGAGGCCGAGGAGGAAGCCCCCGGCGTCTTCCTGCGGCTCCGCAAGGCCTGGCGCAAGCACGGCCAGAAGACCTACGCGGTCGCCGCCTTCGCCACCCGCGGCCTGGAGAAGGCGGGCGGCACGCTGCTGCCCGCCGCCCCCGGCACCGAGACCGAGTGGCTCGACGCGCTCACCTCCCGGGTCGGCCTCGAAGGCGACGGACCCGCCGCCGCCGAGGCCCTCCGCCAGGACGGCGCGGTCCTCGTCGTCGGCGAACGCCTCGCCGGCGTCCCCGGCGCCCTGACCGCCGCCCTGCGCGCCTCCGCCGCCACCGGCGCCCGGCTCGTGTGGATCCCGCGCCGCTCCGGCGAACGCGGAGCCGTCGAGGCCGGAGCGCTCCCCGCGCTGCTGCCCGGCGGCCGGCCCGCCACCCACCCGCGCGCGCGTGAGGAGGTCGCCGCCGCCTGGGGCGTCCGCGAACTCCCGCACGGCTACGGCCGCGACACCGGCCAGATCGTCGAGGCCGCCGCCACCGGTGAACTCGCCGCCCTGCTCGTCGGCGCCGTCGAGGTCTCCGACCTCCCGGACCCGGCCCGCGCGCGCGAGGCACTCGACGCGGCCTTCGTCGTCTCCCTGGAGCTGCGGCCCAGCGAGGTCACCGCACGCGCCGACGTCGTCCTCCCGGTCGCCGCCGTCGCCGAGAAGCCCGGCACCTTCCTCAACTGGGAAGGCAGGGCCCGGATGTTCGAGGCCGCGCTGAAGCCCGAGCAGATGACCCGGCCGCTGGCCCCGGCCGACGCGCGCGTGCTCCACATGCTCGCCGACGCCCTCGACGCCCACCTGGCGCTGCCCGACCTCAGGGCCGTACGCCGGGAACTCGACCGGCTCGGCGGCTGGACGGAGGAGCGGGCCTCCGAGCCCGTCGAACCCGGCCAGGCGGCACCCCGGCCCGGCGACGGCGAGGCCGTCCTCGCCGGACACCGGATGCTCCTCGACCTCGGCCGGCTCCAGGAGGGCGACACCGCCCTCGCGGGCACCCGGCACGCGGCCGTCGCCCGGCTCTCCGCCGCCACCGCCGCCGACACCGGCGTCAAGGACGGCGACACCCTCGAAGTCACCGGCCCCGCGGGCTCCGTCGCCTTCCCGCTCCAGGTCACCGAGATGCCCGACCGCGTCGTCTGGCTCCCGCTGAACTCGGCCGGGCGCGGTGTCCTCTCCGACACCGGCGCCCACCCCGGCGACCTGGTCCGCATCGGCCCGGCGACCCCGAGCCCCGTCGATGCCACGGAGGTGCAGGCATGACCACGCCGCTCGCCGCCGAAGACCTGTCCATGTTCGGTACGGACCCCTGGTGGCTCGTCCTGATCAAGGCCGTCTTCTGCTTCGCCTTCCTGATGGTCACCGTGCTGTTCTCCATCGTGTGGGAACGCAAGGTCGTCGCCTGGATGCAGCTGCGCATCGGCCCCAACCGGCACGGCCCCTGGGGCCTCCTCCAGTCCCTCGCGGACGGCGTCAAGCTGATGCTCAAGGAGGACGTGATCGTCAAGAAGGCCGACAAGGTCGTCTACGTCCTCGCCCCGATCATCGCCGCCATCCCGGCGTTCATGGCGATCGCCGTGATCCCCTTCGGCCCGGCCGGCAACGAGGTGTCGATCTTCGGCCAGCGCACCTCGATGCAGCTCACCGACCTGCCGATCGCGATGCTGTACGTCCTCGCGGTCGCCTCCGTCGGCATCTACGGCATCGTCCTCGCCGGCTGGTCGTCCGGCTCCACGTACCCGCTGCTCGGCGGTCTGCGCTCCTGCGCGCAGATGATCTCGTACGAGATCGCCATGGGCGCGGCCTTCGCCTCCGTCTTCCTCTACTCGGGGTCGATGTCGACCTCGGCGATCGTCGAGGCGCAGGCGGACCGCTGGTTCGTGATCCTGCTGCCGGTCTCGTTCATCATCTACATCGTCACGATGGTCGGTGAGACGAACCGCGCCCCGTTCGACATGCCGGAGTCCGAGGGCGACCTCGTCGGCGGCTTCAACACCGAGTACTCGTCCATCAAGTTCGCGCTGTTCATGCTCGCCGAGTACGTGAACATGGTGACGGTCTCGGCCGTGTCGGTGACGCTCTTCCTGGGCGGCTGGCGGGCCCCGTACCCGGTCTCCACCTTCTGGGAGGGCGCGAACCACGGCTGGTGGCCGATGCTCTGGTTCGTCATCAAGGTGCAGCTGCTGCTCTTCTTCTTCATCTGGCTCCGCGGCACGCTGCCCCGCGTCCGCTACGACCAGCTGATGAAGCTCGGCTGGAAGGTCCTCATCCCGGTCTCCGTGGTCTGGCTGATGCTGGTCGCCACCGTCCGGGCGCTGCGGAACGAGAACATCGCCTTCGGCAACATCGTCCTGTACGTGGCCGGAGCCGTCCTCGGACTGCTGCTGCTCTCCTTCGTGGTCGACGTGTTCCGCGACCGGAAGGCGAAGGCCGCGGCTCCCGCACCGGAGGGCACCCGCTCCTTCGACCCGATGGCCGGAGGCTTCCCCGTACCGCCCAAGCCCGGACAGTCCCTGCCGCCCGTGCCCCGGCGCAGGCCGCGGCAGGACCGGGACCTCGTGGCCAGCGGCGCCCCCGATACAGCTCCTGCGAGTGAGGGAAAGGAGACGGACGGTGTCTGATTTCCAGAATCCGGTGGCCGGCTTCGGCGTGACCTTCAAGGCCATGTTCAAGAAGCGGCTGACCGAGCAGTACCCGGAGCAGCCGAAGACGACGGCGCCCCGCTTCCACGGCCGGCACCAGCTCAACCGTCACCCCGACGGTCTGGAGAAGTGCGTCGGCTGCGAGCTGTGCGCCTGGGCCTGTCCCGCCGACGCGATCTACGTCGAGGGCGCGGACAACACGGAAGAGGAGCGCTACTCCCCGGGCGAGCGGTACGGCCGCGTCTACCAGATCAACTACGCCCGCTGCATCCTCTGCGGACTCTGCATCGAGGCCTGCCCCACCCGGGCGCTGACGATGACCAACGAGTTCGAACTGGCCGACTCCTCCCGCGAGAACCTGATCTACACCAAGGAGCAGCTGCTCGCGGGCCTCGAGGACACCATGGTCGACTCGCCGCACGCGATCTTCCCCGGCATGACGGAGCAGGACTACTACCTGGGCCTCGTCGAAGGGGCCGCGCCCGGCACCGTCCGCCAGGTCGCCGTGTCCAAGGGCGAGAAGGACGAGCCGGAGGGGGCGGACGCATGAGCAACCTCGCCGCCTACACCACCTCGTCCGGTGAGGCCGTCCAGTTCTGGGTCCTCGGCACCGTCGCCGTCGTCGGCGCCCTCTGCACGATCCTGATGCGGCGGGCCGTGCACTCGGCGCTCTGCCTCGCCGGAACCATGATCATCCTGGCGGTCTTCTACCTGGCCAACGGGGCGTACTTCCTCGGCATCGTCCAGATCGTCGTCTACACCGGCGCGATCATGATGCTCTTCCTCTTCGTCGTCATGCTGGTCGGTGTCACGGCCGCGGACTCGCTGAAGGAGACCATCAAGGGCCAGCGCTGGTGGGCCGTCGCCTGCGGCCTCGGCTTCGGCATCCTGCTCGCCGCCGGCATCGGCAACGCCTCGCTGAAGGAGTTCGCCGGACTGGGCGCCGCCAACAGCGCCCGCGGCGGGAACGTCGAGGGCCTCGCCGCCCTCATCTTCACCAAGTACGTCTTCGCCTTCGAGATCACCGGCGCGCTCCTCATCACCGCCGCCGTCGGCGCGATGGTGCTCACCCACCGCGAGCGCACCGAGCGGGCCGCCACCCAGCGCGAACTCTCCGAGCAGCGCGTACGCGAGGGCACGCACGTGCCGCCGCTGCCCGCGCCCGGCGTCTACGCCCGGCACAACGCCGTGGACATCGCCGGTCTGCTGCCCGACGGCACGCCCGCGGAGCTCACCGTCATGCAGACCCTGCGCAAGCGGGGCCAGATCCGGGACGTGTCCACCGAGGCCCTCGCCGACCTCAAGGCCCTGGAGCAGCGCTCCGAGGAGCGGCTCGGCCGGGACCGGGACGAAGAGGAGGCCACCCGGTGAATCCCGTCAACTACCTGTACCTCGCCGCGCTGCTGTTCACCATCGGTGCGGCCGGGGTCCTGATCCGGCGCAACGCGATCGTGGTCTTCATGTGCGTGGAGCTCATGCTCAACGCCTGCAACCTCGCGTTCGTCACCTTCTCCCGCATGCACGGAAACCTCGACGGCCAGATCATCGCGTTCTTCACGATGGTCGTGGCCGCCGCGGAGGTCGTCGTCGGGCTCGCGATCATCGTGTCCGTCTTCCGTGCCCGCCACTCGGCCTCGGTCGACGACGCCAGCCTGATGAAGCTGTGAGGGGCTGACCGTGGAAAATCTCATTGCGCTGCTCATCGGGGCACCCCTGCTCGGCGCGGCCGTCCTGCTCCTGGGCGGACGGCGGCTCGACAAGGTCGGGCACTGGATCGGCACGCTCCTCGCGGGCGCCTCCTTCGCCATCGGCCTCGCGCTCTTCGCCGACATGCTCGGCAGGAGCGCCGACGACCGGGCCCTGCACCAGCGGCTCTACACCTGGATCCCCGTCGAGGGCTTCCAGGCGGACATGGCCTTCCAGCTCGACCAGCTGTCGATGACCTTCGTCCTGCTGATCAGCGGCGTCGGCACGCTCATCCACGTGTACTCCATCGGGTACATGGAGCACGACGAGCGCCGCCGCCGCTTCTTCGGCTACCTCAACCTGTTCGTCGCGGCGATGCTCCTGCTCGTCCTCGCCGACAACTACCTGCTCCTGTACTTCGGCTGGGAGGGCGTCGGTCTCGCCTCGTACCTCCTGATCGGATTCTGGCAGCACAAGCCCAGCGCGGCCACCGCCGCGAAGAAGGCGTTCCTGGTCAACCGGGTCGGCGACATGGGCCTCTCCATCGCCATCATGATCATGTTCACCACCTTCGGCACCTTCGCCTTCGGCCCGGTGCTCGAGTCGACCGGGGAGGCGAGCCAGGGCACGCTGACCGCGATCGGCCTGATGCTGCTCCTCGCCGCCTGCGGCAAGTCGGCCCAGGTGCCGCTGCAGTCCTGGCTCGGGGACGCGATGGAGGGCCCGACCCCGGTCTCGGCCCTCATCCACGCGGCCACGATGGTGACCGCCGGTGTCTATCTGATCGTCCGCTCCGCCGACATCTTCAACGCCGCGCCCGACGCCCAGCTCGTCGTCACCATCGTCGGTGCGGTCACGCTCCTCTTCGGTGCGATCGTCGGTTGCGCGAAGGACGACATCAAGAAGGCCCTCGCCGGCTCGACGATGTCCCAGATCGGCTACATGATCCTGGCCGCCGGCCTCGGCCCCATCGGCTACGTCTTCGCGATCATGCACCTGGTGACCCACGGCTTCTTCAAGGCCGGTCTGTTCCTCGGCGCCGGTTCGGTCATGCACGGCATGAACGACGAGGTCGACATGCGGAAGTACGGCGGCTTGCGGAAGTACATGCCGGTCACCTTCGTCACCTTCGGCCTCGGCTACCTCGCGATCATCGGCTTCCCCGGCCTGTCCGGCTTCTTCTCCAAGGACAAGATCATCGAGGCGGCCTTCGCCAAGGGCGGCACCGAGGGCTGGATCCTCGGCGCGGTCACCCTGCTCGGCGCGGCCATCACCGCGTACTACATGACCCGCGTGATGCTGATGACCTTCTTCGGCGAGAAGCGCTGGGAGAACGACGAGAACGGCAACCCGCCGCACCCGCACGAGTCGCCCAAGTCCATGGTCATCCCCATGGTCCTGCTCGCCGTCGGCTCCGTCGCCGCGGGCGCGTTCTTCGAGTTCGCCGGGTTCGTCGAATGGCTGGAGCCGGTCACCGGCTTCGAGCACGGCCACTCGCCGCTCAGCGCCGCCGCCGTCACCACCGCCACCGTCGCCGTCATGGTGATCGGTGTCGGCCTCGCGTACGTCCAGTACGGTCGCAAGCCCGTCCCGGTCGTCGCCCCGCGCGGCTCGCTCCTCACCCGGGCCGCCCGCCGCGACCTCCTCCAGGACGACCTCAACCACGCCGTCTTCGTCCGCGGCGGCACCCACCTGACCCGCTCGCTCGTCTACGTCGACCACACCCTGGTCGACGGCGTGGTCAACGGCACCGCGGCCTCCGTCGGAGGACTCTCCGGCCGGCTGCGCAAGCTCCAGAACGGCTACGCCCGCTCGTACGCGGTCTCCATGTTCGGAGGTACGGCGGTGCTGATCGCCGCGACCCTGCTGATGAGGGCGGTGTAACTCCCATGTCCTTCCCGCTCCTTACGGTGACGGCAGCGGTTCCGGCGGTCGGTGCGATCCTCACCGCCGCCGTCCCCGCCGCCCGCCGCACCGCCGCCAAGTGGCTGGCGCTGCTCGTCTCGCTCGCCACGCTCGCGCTCGCCGCCGTCGTCTTCGTACGGTTCGAGCCCGGCGGCGAGCGGTACCAGCTGACCGAGTCGCACTCCTGGATCAAGGACTTCGGCGTCCGCTACGAGCTCGGGGTCGACGGCATCGGGGTCGCGCTCATCGCGCTGACCGCGCTGCTGATCCCGTTCATCATCCTGGCCGGCTGGCACGACGCCGACCCGCTGGAGACCTCCTCCAAGCGGTGGCGCCCGACCCAGGGCTTCTTCGCCCTGATCCTCATGGTCGAGGCGATGGTGATCCTCTCCTTCGAGGCCACCGACGTCTTCCTCTTCTACATCCTGTTCGAAGCCATGCTCATCCCGATGTACTTCCTCATCGGCGGCTTCGGCGACCGCGCCCACGCGGGCTCCGACGAGAACGCGGCGGCCCAGCGCTCGTACGCGGCCGTCAAGTTCCTCCTCTACAACCTGGTCGGCGGCCTCATCATGCTGGCCGCCGTCATCGGGCTCTACGTGGTCGCGGGGAACTTCTCGCTCACCGAGATCGCCGAGGCCCGCGCCAACGGCTCGCTGGAGATGGCGACCAGCACGGAACGCTGGCTGTTCCTCGGCTTCTTCTTCGCCTTCGCGGTGAAGGCCCCGCTCTGGCCGCTGCACACCTGGCTGCCGAACGCGATGGGGGAGGCGACCGCCCCGGTCTCCGTCCTCATCACCGCCGTCGTCGACAAGGTCGGCACCTTCGCGATGCTCCGCTTCTGCCTCGGGCTCTTCCCCGAGGCGAGCAAGTGGGCCACCCCGGCGATCATCGTCCTCGCCCTCATCAGCATCGTGTACGGGGCGCTGCTCGCCGTCGGCCAGCGCGACATCAAGCGCCTGGTCGCCTACGCGTCGATCTCGCACTTCGGCTTCATCATCCTGGGCATCTTCGCGATGACCACCCAGGGCCAGTCCGGTGCCACGCTCTACATGGTCAACCACGGCATCTCGACGGCCGCCCTGATGCTCGTCGCCGGCTTCCTGATCTCCCGGCGCGGCTCGCGGCTCATCGCCGACTACGGCGGTGTGCAGAAGGTCGCCCCGGTGCTCGCCGGCACCTTCCTCATCGGCGGTCTCGCGACCCTGTCGCTGCCCGGACTCGCCCCGTTCGTCAGCGAGTTCCTCGTCCTGGTCGGCACGTACGCCCGCTACCCGGTGGCCGGTGTCATCGCCACCACCGGCATCGTCCTCGCCGCGCTCTACACCCTCGTCCTGTACCAGCGGACGATGACCGGGCCGGTGAAGGAGGAGGTGCGGGAGCTGCCCGACCTGCGGGTGCGTGAACTCGCGGTCGTCGTCCCGCTGATCGCCGTCCTGATCTTCCTCGGGGTCTTCCCGAAGCCGCTGACGGACGTCGTCAACCCGGCCGTGCAGCACACCATGTCCGACGTCCAGCAGAAGGACCCCCAGCCAGAAGTGGAGGCGGCCAAGTGACTGCATCCGCCGTCGCGTCCTCTGTCCACAGCCTGTGGACGACCGCTGCCGAACCGCTGGACAAGATCCCGGCACCCCACATCGAGTACGTCCAGCTCTCACCCGTACTCATCGTGCTCGGCGCCGCGATCGTCAGCGTCCTCGTCGAGGCCTTCGTGCCCCGCAAGGGCCGCTACCACAGCCAGCTCTTTCTCAGCGTGGTGGCGCTCGTCGCCTCCTTCGCCGCCATCGTCGGCCTCGCGGCCGGCGGGTACGGCTCCACCAAGGCCCACATCGCGGCCATGGGAGCCATCGCCGTCGACGGGCCCGCCCTCTTCCTCCAGGGCACCATCCTCCTCGCCTCCGTCGTCGCGATCTTCACCTTCGCCGAGCGCAGGCTCGACCCGGCCGACCACGGCCACAGGGTCGACTCCTTCGCCGCCGAGGCCGCCGCCGTCCCCGGCAGCGACCACGAGAAGGCCGCCGTCAAGGCCGGGTTCACCACCACCGAGGTGTTCCCGCTCGCCCTCTTCGCCATCGCCGGCATGCTCGTCTTCCCGGCCGCCAACGACCTCCTGACGCTCTTCATCGCCCTGGAGGTCTTCTCCCTCCCGCTGTACCTGCTCTGCGCCGTCGCCCGCCGCAAGCGGCTGATGTCGCAGGAGGCGGCCGTCAAGTACTTCCTGCTCGGCGCCTTCTCCTCGGCCTTCCTGCTCTTCGGGATCGCCCTGCTCTACGGCTACGCGGGCTCCGTCTCGTACGCCACCATCGCCCAGGTCGTCGACGGCTCGATCGCCACCGTCAACCCGGCGCTCGCCGACACCATGGGCAACGACGCGCTGCTGCTCATCGGCTTCGCGATGGTCCTCACCGGGCTCCTCTTCAAGGTCGGCGCCGTGCCGTTCCACATGTGGACCCCGGACGTCTACCAGGGCGCCCCGACCCCGGTCACCGGCTTCATGGCCGCCGCGACCAAGGTCGCCGCCTTCGGCGCGCTGCTCCGCCTGCTGTACGTCGTGCTGCCGGGCCTCACCTGGGACTGGCGGCCGGTCATGTGGGGCGTCGCCATCGTCACCATGCTGGGCGGCGCGATCGTCGCCATCACCCAGACCGACATCAAGCGGCTCCTCGCGTACTCGTCGATCGCGCACGCGGGCTTCCTGCTCGCCGGTGTCATCGCGGCCACGCCCAGCGGCATCTCGTCCGTCCTCTTCTACCTGGGGGCGTACTCCTTCGTGACCATCGGCGCCTTCGCCGTCGTCACGCTGGTCAGGGACGCGGGCGGCGAGGCCACCCACCTCTCCAAGTGGGCCGGTCTCGGGCGTCGTTCGCCTCTCGTCGCGGCGGTCTTCGCGGTGTTCCTGCTCGCCTTCGCCGGCATCCCGCTGACCTCCGGCTTCTCCGGGAAGTTCGCGGTCTTCAAGGCGGCGGCGGACGGCGGCGCGGGCGCGCTCGTCGTGGTCGGTGTGATCTCCTCGGCGATCGCCGCGTTCTTCTACATCAGGGTCATCGTGCTCATGTTCTTCAGCGAGCCCAAGGCGGACGGCCCCACGGTCGCCGTGCCCTCGGCCCTGACGACGGTCACGATCGCGGCGGGTGTGGCGGTCACGCTCGTGCTCGGCTTCGCGCCGCAGTACTTCCTGGACCTCGCGAACCAGGCGAGCGTGTTCGTCCGGTAGCTCCGGCCGTACACGTGAAGGGCCCGGCTCGGGGGCGAGCCGGGCCCTTCGTCGTACGCGGGGGTGACCCGGGGAGGCGTCCGTGCCATCGTGGAACCGCCCCAGTGGTCTGTACCAGTAGAGGAGAGGGGAGCCGCGCCATGAGCGGCACGACCGCCTTACCCGGGACACCCTGCACCACCCCCAGGGCCGGCGACCCGCCCATGCACCGCCTGGAGGTCCGGCTGCCCGACCAGGTCCCCTTCGCCGTCGGGACCTTCGACACCATCGGCCCGATGTCCCGGGCCGCCTTCCCGCACCGGCACACCTTCTACGAGATCGTCCACGTCACCGCCGGGACCGGCACCCATGTCGTGGACCTCGCGCGCTGGGAGCTCCACCCGCCCCACCTGGGCCTCATCCTGCCCGGACAGCTCCACCACTGGGAGGACGCCCGGGGACTGGACGGCACCGTCGTCCTCTTCACCGAGGACTTCCTCCTCGACCACCCCGGCGACCGGGACCTCCTGCGCCGCCTCGGCGAACGGCCCTGGCTCACCCTCGACGGACCCGCGCACGCCCGCACCGGCCGCCTGATGGGCGAACTCGTCGAGGAGTACGGGCACGGCGCCGACGGCTTCGCCACCGTCCTGCGCTCCCTGCTCCACGTCCTCCTGGTCCGTACGGCGAGACTGCGCGGCCCCGGCACCCACGCGCCCCCACCGGGCCGACCCGCCGCCGTCGCCGAGGAGTTCGCCCGCCTGCTCGCCCGTACCGGAACGGAAGGGGTGACCGTACGCGAGTGCGCCGAGCTGATCGGCGTCACCCCGGGCTACCTCGCCGAAGCCGTCAGGGCCGCCACCGGCCGCACCCCCGGCGCCCTGCTCCGCGAGTCGCGCTCCCGCGAGGCCCAGCGCCTGCTCGTCGGCACCGGGCTGTCCATACGCCAGGTCGCGGCCCGCGTCGGGTTCGACGACCCCGCGTACTTCTGCCGCTTCTTCCGCCGCGAGACGGGACTCAGCCCCGGCGACTTCCGGAGGTCCCACGAGCGGCGGCACCGCGGTCGGAAACACCACGACCGCCGTGATCCGTCCATCGAAGGCGGCGCCCCGCCCGCCTAGGTTCGATGCCGACCCCCCTCAGCCCCCACGCGAGGAGCAGGCAGGCATGGACAACGAGACCAGTACCGGGCACGTCACCCGCAAGGCGGTGCTGCGGGCCGCGCTCGCGGCCGGCATCGCGGCGCCCACGGTCCTCATGGGCGTACCGGCGCTCGCCCGTACGCTCACGGCGGGCGAGGCCGCGCCCTCGCTCACGCCGGAGTGCGACGACGGCGACGACCCCACGGTGCCGCAGACCGAGGGCCCGTACTTCAAGCCCAACTCGCCCCTGCGGAACAGCCTGCTGGAATCGGGCACGACCGGCGTCCGGCTGACGGTGAGCGGCTACGTCTTCGGGCTCGCCTGCCGGCCGATAGCCGGAGCCCTGCTCGACTTCTGGCAGGCCGACACCAACGGCGCCTACGACAACACCGGCTTCCGGTTCCGCGGCCACCAGTTCACCGACGCCCAGGGCGCGTTCAAGCTCACCACGATCGTGCCCGGCCTCTACCCGGGCCGCACCCGGCACCTCCACGTCAAGGTGCAGGCGCCCGGGCGCCCGGTGCTCACCTCGCAGCTGTACTTCCCGGGCGAGCCCCGCAACAACACCGACACCATCTTCGACGCCCGGCTCCTGATGAGCGTGCGGGACGCCGGCGGGGCCAGGGAAGCGGCCTTCGACTTCGTCCTGAACGTGCCGCAGAACCCCGGCCCGAGCCCGACGGCCACCGCGACCACCCAGCCCCCCGGCGGCAGTTGGGCCGCCGGCACCGCCTACCGGGCGGGGGACCGGGTCACCTACGGCGGCCCGGCCTATGTGTGCCTGCAGGCACACACGGGCCAGGCCGGGTGGGAGCCGCCGAACGTGCCCGCACTCTGGCGGGCCGTCTAGGCGGGACGGTCAGGCGGAGGGGAGGATCCGGCCCCGGACCTCGCCGAGCCCCACCCGCGTGCCGTCCGGGCCCGGCGCCCAGGCCGTCATCACGACCTCGTCGCCGTCCTCCAGGAACGTCCGCTTGCCACCCGCGAGTTCGATCGCGTCCCGGCCGTTCCAGGTGAGTTCGAGGAGCGAACCGCGCTGGTTCACCTCGGGCCCGGACACCGTCCCGGAGCCGTACAGGTCACCCGTGCGCAGCGAGGCGCCGTTCACCGTCATGTGGGCGAGCTGCTGCGCGGCCGTCCAGTACATGGTGGAGAACGGCGGCTCGGCCACCGCCTCGCCGTTGATCTCCACGGTGATCCGCACGTCGAAGCCGCCCGGCTCCTCCTCACCCGCGTCGTCCAGGTACGGAAGGAGCGGGAAGTCCCGCGCGGGCGGGGCGGTCCTGGCGGCGTCCAGCGCCTCCAGGGGCGTCACCCACGCGGCCACCGAGGTCTGGAACGACTTCCCCAGGAACGGGCCGAGCGGCACGTACTCCCAGGCCTGCACGTCCCGCGCCGACCAGTCGTTGAGCAGCGTCAGACCGAAGACGTGCTCACGGAAGTCGGCGAGCGCCACCGGCGTGCCGAGCTCCGACGGCGTGCCGACCAGGAAGCCGACCTCCGCCTCGATGTCCAGCTTGACGGAGGGGCCGAAGACCGGCGCCGGGTCCGTCGGGGCCTTGCGCTGCCCCGAAGGGCGTACGACGTCGGTGCCGGAGACCACGACCGTTCCCGCGCGGCCGTGGTAACCGATCGGCAGGTGCTTCCAGTTGGGTGTGAGCGCGTCGCCGTCGGGGCGGAAGATCCTGCCCACGTTCGTCGCGTGGTGCTCGCTCGCGTAGAAGTCGACGTAGTCCGCGACCTCGTACGGCAGGTGCAGGGTCACCTCGCCCAGCGGACGCAGCAGCGGCTCGATGTCCGCCCGGTGCGCGGGCACCGTGACCCAGGCGGTGAGCGCCCGGCGGACATCGCGCCAGGCGGTCCGCCCGGCCGCGAGGAGCGGGTTCAGACTCGGCCGGTCGAGCAGCGCCGCGTACGGGGAGCCGAGCGCGTGCGCCGCGGCACCCGCGTCCAGCACGTGCCCGCCGATCCGGACGCCGAGCCGGCGCCGGTCGGGCTCGTCGGCGGTGGAGAAGACGCCGTACGGGAGGTTGTGCGGGCCGAAGGGATCGCCCTCGGCCAGGTCGAGCGGGCTGTGCTCGGACATCGGTACGTGCCTCGCTTTCCACGGGTGTGGGGGACACGTTACGGGTCGCGCTGTCGGGCGTGGATGACATGGATCACACAGAAAGTGCGGCCTCCGCGGGCAACTGTCGGGCTTTGCGTCCTTTGCCCGCCAAGTGGGTGCGGGACCCCGCCGCGAGCTGCGGAAAGACCCCTCCCGGACAGTCGTTCCTCGCCATACGATCACGGTGGTATCGCGCCGCGTGAGGTTGCCGCGGGCGCGCGCCCCGCACGTCTCATCCTTCCCTGACCAGGAAAAAGGGTCCCGCACTGTGAAGATTCGTCGCATCCTCGCGACCGCCGTGGCCGCCGCCGTGACCACCCCGGTCGTCTTCCTCTCCGCCGCGCCCGCGTTCGCCGACACGAAGCCGGCGCCCGCGTCGACGCAGAAGCCCGCGGCGGGTGACGAAGACCCCGACGAGGACATGCCGTCGCTCGACGAGCTGAGGGCGGCCGTCGCGCTGGCGCAGAAGGAGTACGACGAGGCCGTCGTGGGCCTCGACACGGCCGTGAAGGCCCTGAAGGCCTACGACAAGCCCGACCACCCGCTCCAGGTCGCCGTCACCGACGCCAAGACCGCCGCCGACGCGGCCGCCACGGCGAAGACGGCCGCCGACGAGGAGCTCACGAAGGCCCAGAAGGCCCTGTCCGAGCTGCCCGCCGACGCCACCGAGGAGCAGAAGACGGCCGCCGCCGATGCCGTCACCGCCGCGCAGACCGCCGCCACCACGGCCGCCACGGCCAAGACCGCCGCCGACGAGAAGCTGGCCAAGGCCTCGAAGGACCTCGCGGAGGCCCGGGACGCCGCCTCCACGGTGGTCGACCTCGCCCAGAAGGTGAAGAAGTCCGCCGACGAGAAGCTTGCCGAGGCGAAGGACGAGCTGGAGTTCTTCGAGGAGATCGGCGAGTGCGAGGTCGAGGACCTCAAGTCCCTCAAGGTCACGCTGAGCGGCCCGAAGAAGGTCACCGCCGGCCAGAGCGCCTCCTTCTCGCTGCGCGTGACCAACGACGCCGAGCGGACGCTGGAGGACGTCAAGGTCGCCGTCAACGCCATGCGCCTCCCCGAGCCCGGCGAGGTCATCGACGACGAGACGGACTTCAGCAAGCACGTCATCCCCGTCGAGTGGTCCTCCGCCGACAACCTGGAGTGGACCCCATTCACCGAGAAGTTCGACTCCATCGAGGTCGGCAAGCTCGTCAAGGGCGGCCAGTACGACGTGAAGCTCCGCCTCACGCTCCCCGCCGACGCCCCCGCGGGCGAGGGCACGATCTTCAGCTTCGGCTCGTACGACAAGTTCGACGGTGACTGCGGCGGCGACGAGCAGTTCGCCCAGACCGACTTCGACATCCTCGCGGCCGAGACCGGCAAGCCGACGCCCGAGCCGACCCCGTCGGAGACCACCGCGACGCCCACCCCGGCGCCCACCAGCGGTGGCAACAGCAACACCAGCCAGCAGGGCGGCTCCTCGACCACCGCGGTGAAGGGCACCCTGGCCGCCACCGGCGCGAACGAGAACCTCACCCAGCTCGGCCTCGCGGCCGCCGCGACCGTCGCCCTGGGCGCCGGCGCCCTGGTGATCGGCCGCCGCCGCAAGGCCGGCGCGGACGCGTAACCGGCACCCGCTCCACCCGGTCCCCCGTACGGCGCGCTCTCAGCCCGCCGTACGGGGGATCGTCTTCTCCCACGTCCGGTGGAAGACGACCTCCCCGCCCTCCTTGCACACCACCTCGTTCACCGTGAAGAACGCGTCCGCGTCGCAGGTGATCTCCGAGCGGGTGTCGACCGTGACGTCCCAGGCCAGCTCCGGACGGTGGAGCCGGATCGACCACTCCGAGCGCGTACGGGCGGACAGCGGCCCGCTCTCGTCGATCGCGTACGTCTCCACCGCGTCTTCGGTGAACTCCAGGCCGTCGGGGTACACGCGCGTGCCGCCGTACTTCGGGTCGACCTCCAGGGTCCACTCGCCCTTCGCCACGTCCCTGACCACCACCCGCTCCGGGCGCGGTTCCTCCAGGGTGCGCGGGAACACGACGCCGAGCGGCTCCGACTGCTCCGGCTCCTCCCACGTGACGGCGTCCTGGGTGGGGCGGCGGACCGGCAGGGTCAGGGAGGAGCCCGCCGGGTCCAGGGTGAAGCCCGCCGCGTCCGGCTGCGGCCAGATCCACGGCCAGTACGTGGAAGAGACCGCGAGGCGCACCCGGTGGCCGGGCGCGAAGGCGTGGCCGATGCCGTTCAGCTCGAAGACGAAGCTCTCCGTCTCGCCGATCTGCGCCTCCACGGCCCGGTCGCGGCCGTAGCGGGCGGAGAAGTTCAGCACCCCCCGGGTGACCAGGGTGGACGAGCCGTCGGGGGCGATGTCGCAGAGGCGGGCGACGACCTGCCCGGTCGGGGCGGCCGAGCGCAGCGCGAGGCTCACCGACGGGCGGCCGAGGATCTCCACGGGCCCGCCGTCCTCCGGGACGGGGAAGTCGAAGCAGGCGGAGTGGGCGTCCTCGTCGCGCTGGTCGGGTGGCAGGTCGGCGTCGTTGCCGAAGGGGAAGAAGCGGCCCGCGTCGAGCCCGGTCTGCTGGGGCGAGTCGACCACGACCGGCACGCCCTGGAAGGCGTACGTCACGGGGGTGACGTTCGGGGAGGGCCAGGCGGGGTCGGCGACCCAGCGCCCCGGCAGCTCGTCGTACACCGTCGCCGGCAGGTGCGAGTCGCTGATCCAGGAGCGGAGCAGCGGCTCGGCCATCACGTCGTTGTCGGCGTCCTTGAGGTGGTGGTCCCACCAGCGCAGGGTCTCCTGGAGGAAGCCGATGGCCGGGCCGGGCGGCAGGCCGCGGTCCGGGTACTGGTGCGACCAGGGGCCGATGATGCCGCGCACCCGGTCCTGGGGGAGGTGCTGGGCGAGCCGCAGGACGGTGTCGCGGTACGGGTCGTGCCAGCCGCCGACGGCGAGGACGGCGGCCCGGATCGCGCCGTAGTCCTCGCAGACGCTGCCGTGCCGCCAGTACGCGTCGCGGGTCTGGTGGGAGAGCCAGGTGTGCAGGAACGGTTCGACGGCCTCCAGGCGCTTCAGCCACATCGCGCGCCACTCCTCGCCCACGTGCTGCGGGTCGGGCGGGCGGCAGACGAAGGCGAGCATGGTGGCGGCCCAGGCGTGCATGTCGACGGCGAGGACCGAGCCGCCCATGTAGTGGACGTCGTTGTCGTAGCGGTCGTCGGTGGAGCAGACGGTGACGATCGCCTTCAGCGGCTCGGGGGCGAGCGCGGCGATCTGGAGCGAGTTGAAGCCGCCCCAGGAGATCCCGAACATGCCGACCTTGCCGGTGCACCAGGGCTGCTCGGCGAGCCAGTTCACGACGGCCACGCCGTCGGCCAGCTCGACCGGGTCGTACTCGTCGCCGGGCAGGCCCTCGCTGTTGCCGTGGCCGCGGACGTCGACGCGTACGGAGGCGTAGCCGTGGCCCGCGTACCAGGGGTGGCGCTGCCAGTCCCGGGGCGCCGTCCAGTCGGTGAGCCGGTACGGCAGGTACTCCAGGAGCGCCGGCACGGGTTCGTCCGTGAGCGGCCGCCACACGCGCGCGTACAGCCGCGTCCCGTCCGGCAGCGGGATGCGGAGGTCCTCGTGGCGGGTCTCGTACGGGAAGTCGGTACGGATCTTCGTCATCACGTCACCTCAAGGGACGGGTGGGCGGTCCTCAGTGGACGGGGTGCATGGTGCGGCGCAGCCAGGGCGCCAGGGCGATCACGACGAGGCCGACGGCCACGGCGATGGCGCCGTTCACACCGAAGTAGACGGGCTTGGAGACGTCGTCGTAGAGCTTCACGGTCTGCGCCTGGATGCCGTTGGCGAGCGCGAGCGAGAGGAACCAGAGCGACATGGTCTGGCTGGAGAAGGCCTTCGGGGCGAGCTTGCTGGTGGCCGACATCCCGGAGGTCTCCAGGAGCACGTCGCCGAGGCCGAGCAGCAGGTACGAGCCGACGATCCACCAGGCGGCCATCCGGTACGTGTCGTCG
This sequence comes from Streptomyces sp. CB02009, assembly GCF_001905825.1. GTDB lineage: Bacteria > Actinomycetota > Actinomycetes > Streptomycetales > Streptomycetaceae > Streptomyces. Next base: position 538,338 of record NZ_LIVV01000005.1, on the reverse strand, counting down.
GCGTGCCCGGAGGTGGGCAGGACCATCAGGAGGAACGACAGACCGCCGAGGATCACGCCGAATGCGATCTTGTTGGAGGCGTGCGGCTGCCGGTGTCCCATCCGGGCCCAGACGGCGGCCACGACGGGCGCCAGGGCCACCTCGAAGGCGCCGAGGGCGGAGGCGTACCAGCTCGCCGGGAAGTCGAAGCCGAGGATGGTCGTACGGGCGTTGGTCGACGCGAGCAGGATCATCGTCGAGTACGCCTGGAAGAGGATGAAGTTGAAGGCGACCGAGGCCAGGAACAGCACGACGTACGGCCTGAGGCGGCCGCGCTCCTCCGCGGTGACGCGGGGGCTCGTGAACATCACCCAGAAGTAGACGACCGGCGCGATCACCGAGATCACGGTCAGCACGTCCACGAAGCGGTCCATGGTCAGCCAGCCCGCGAGCGCGAGGGCGGTGCCGGCGGCGGCCACGACCACGGCCCCGGCGATCATGAGCTTGACCGCCCGCCGCAGGGCCTCGGGGGCCAGCGCGAACTCGGCGGAGTGCTTGCGCCCGGCCAGGTGACGGCGGCCCGCGACGTACTGGATCAGGCCGAGCGTCATGCCGAGCGCGGCGGCCGAGAAGCCCCAGTGGTAGCCCTGGTGGTCGGCGAGCCAGCCGGTGATCAGCGGGCCGGCGAACGCGCCGATGTTGATCGCCATGTAGTAGAGCGCGAAACCGGCGTCCCGGCGGTCGTCGTCCGTCCGGTACAGCTTGCCGACCATGGTCGCCACGTTCGGCTTGAGCAGTCCGGTGCCCGCGCTGATCAGACCGAGGCCCACCCAGGTCATGGCGGCCGTGGGCACGGCCATCGCGTAGTGGCCGCAGGCGATCAGGATGCCGCCCCACAGGACCGCCCGGTACGAGCCGAGGATGCGGTCCGCGAGCCAGCCGCCGGCCACGGAGACCAGGTAGACGAGCGTGCCGTACGCCGCGGCGACCGAGGCCGCGGTGCCCGACGCCATGCCGAGACCGCCGTCGGAGACGGCCGCGGCGAAGTAGAGGACGAGGATCGCCTGCATGCCGAGGAAGGAGAACCGCTCCCAGACCTCCAGGCCCGAGAGGGTCAGCAGACCCCGGGGGTGCCCGAGGAAGGCGTGGTCGTCCTCGGGGGGAGGCTGCTCGCTGTTCGGATCGGTGTCGATCGTTGTTCGGGACAAAGGGCATACTCCTGGTCGTATGAGCTGATCCCGAACATACCGGGGGTGACGGGAAGGCGCCCACGGTGATCGAAAGGTGACCGGATACGCTGGCTTGAGTGAATCGAGCGACACATCGACAATCCATGTGATCGTCAGCGTGATCGCCCGCAATCCGTGTGAACGATTCGTGGGAACATCAGCAGGCGTCAGCAGACAGGAGACCCCCTCGTGACCGTCGTCGGGCCGTTCGGTCTTAGCGTGCGGGACCAGGCTCTTGAGGCCGATGTCCAGACCGGTTTGGCGGCAGTGGAGGCGGGCCTCCTCGACGCCACCAAGAGCGATGTCCCCTTCATCACGGAGGCCGCCCAGCACCTCGTCCTGGCCGGCGGCAAGCGGTTCCGCCCCCTGCTCGTGATGCTCGCCGCCCAGTTCGGCGACCCCTACGCGCCCGGCGTCGTCCCCTCCGCCGTCGTCGTCGAACTCACCCACCTGGCCACCCTGTACCACGACGACGTCATGGACGAGGCCGACGTCCGCCGCGGTGTCGACAGCGCCAACACCCGCTGGGGCAACTCGATCGCCGTCCTCACGGGTGACTTCCTCTTCGCCCGCGCCTCGCACACGCTCGCGGACCTCGGTCCCGAGGCCGTACGCATCCAGTCCGAGGCGTTCGAACGCCTCGTCACCGGCCAGATCCTGGAGACCGCCGGCCCGCAGGAGGACCGCGACCCGGTCGACCACTACCTCGACGTCCTCGGTGGCAAGACCGGCTCCCTCGTGGCCGTCTCCTGCCGCTTCGGCGCCATGATGTCCGGCGCCGACGAGAGCGTCGTCGACATCCTCACCCAGTACGGCGAACGGCTCGGCGTCGCCTTCCAGCTCGCCGACGACGTCCTCGACATCGCCTCCGACTCCCACGAGTCCGGCAAGACCCCCGGCACCGACCTCCGCGAGGGCATCCCGACCCTGCCCGTCCTGCACCTGCGGGCCGCGGCCGCCGCGCACGGGCGCCCCGAGGACCTGGAGCTCGTCGAGCTCGTCGACGGCGACCTGACCGACGACGCCCGGCACGCCGAGGTCCTGCGCAGGCTCCGCGCCCACCCGGCCCTGGAGCAGGCCCGCCGCGACACCGTGCGGTACGCCGAGGAGGCGCGCGCGATGCTCGCGCCGCTGCCGGACGGATACGCGAAGGCGGCCCTCGCGGAGATGTGCGACGCGGTGGTGCACCGGGCGGGCTGACGGCCTCCGGGAAGCGGCGTACGGGAACTGCGCACGGACGGGGCCGACGGCCTCCGGGAAGCGGCGTACCGCCCCCGGGGGCGGCTGCCCGCGGACGCCCTGCGGACGCCCCGTGGACGCCCCGAGGACGTCCCGCGGGCGGGGTCGACGCCGTCCGTCGCTGTCCTCCGCCGTCCGCCGCACGGGCGGCCCGTCTCAGGGTCGGGTCATCCCGAAGCAGTACGCGAGGTTGATCCCCGGGGCTGACGTTTCCGCCCCTCCCTTTTGGTGAGATGGAGACATCGACCACGAGGGCCCGTGAGGGCACGGAGGTAGGGGAGACCATGGCAGAGTCCCGTAAGGCGAGCCGGTACATCGTCCCGGTCGCGGTGGCAGGAGTTGCCGCGGCGACCATCGGCCTCGTCCCGGCGCTGGCGGCGTCCGGCGACCCCGATCTGCCGGAGATCACCGCTCAGCAGCTCATCGAGAAGATCGCCGCTTCCGACACCCAGACCCTGTCCGGCACGTTCCGGATCTCCACTGACCTGGGGCTGCCCCTGGAGGGCCTGACGTCCGGCCTCGGCGGCCTCGCCGGCGGCATGGGCGGCGGCGCCGGCGGCGGCTCGTCGGCCGACCCCTCGGAGCGGCTGACCCAGCTCGTCTCCGGCAGCCACACCCTGCGGGTGGCGGCGGACGGCCCCGAGCGCCAGAAGCTGACCCTGCTCGACGGCTCCGACGAGTACAGCCTGATCCACAACGGCGACGACGTCTGGGCCTACGACAGCAAGTCCAAGGAGGTCTTCCACGAGAAGGCCCCGGCGGACGCGGACGCCCCCGGCGCCCACGAGGGACCGAAGGACCAGGAGCTGCCGGGCACGCCCAAGCAGCTCGCGGACGAGGTCCTGAAGGCGGCGGGCGACACCACGTCGATCACCGTCGACGGCACGGCGAAGGTGGCCGGCCGGGACGCGTACCAGCTGGTGATCAAGCCGAAGCAGTCCGGTTCGACGGTCGAGTCCGTGAAGATCGCGGTGGACGCGACGAACGGCACCCCGCTGAAGTTCACCCTCTCCTCGGTCGAGGGCGGCAAGCCCGTCGTCGACGCGGGCTTCACGAAGATCGACTTCTCGAGGCCGGCGGCCTCCGACTTCACCTTCAAGGCGCCGGAGGGCGCGAAGGTGACCGAGGGCGGGGCGGAGAAGGCGGCCGGCGAGAAGGGCGACCCGTTCGACGGACCGCTGCCGGAGGGCCTTGAGGACGCGTTCGGCGGCTTCGGCCCCGGCCTCGACTCCGGCAAGGGCGGCGTGAACGTCATCGGCGAGGGCTGGACGACCATCGCGAAGATCGACAGCGGGGCGCCGGTCCCCACGACGGACGAGGCGCCGAAGGAGTTCCAGGGGCTCCTGGACTCCTTCGGCGACAAGGTCACCGGACCGTTCGGCTCGGGCACCCTCTTCAAGACGAAGATCGTGAACGCGCTCCTCACCGACGACGGCAAGGTGTACGTCGGCGCGGTGACGAAGGACGCGCTGGTGGCCGCGGCGAACGCCGGCAAGTAGAGCTGTACGGCTCTGCTTCCGCAGGGAAGAGAGTTGGGACCCCGGGCGGGTCGGGGGCGATGTTCACCGACCCGCCCGGGCGTTCGTGTGCGCCTGCGCCTGCGCCTGCGCTTGCTCCTGAGCCTGCGGCCTTAGGGGAACGTCAGCTTGAAGCTGTTGATGTAGCCGGTGTCGGCCGAGGCCTTGTCCTGGACGCGGAGCTTCCAGGCGCCGTTGGCTACCTCGGAGGAGGCGTTCACGGTGAAGGTCTGGACGATGTTGTCGGCGCTGCCGCCGGACCGGTTGGACAGGCTGTAGGCGGAGCCGTCCGGGGCGACGAGGTCGACGACGAGGTCGCCGCGGTAGGTGTGGACGATGTTCACGTCCACCTTGAGGGCGGAGGGCGCGTTGCCCGTGATGCCCGTGACGTTGACCGTCGAGGTCACCGCGGCGCCGTTGTCCGGGATGGACACGTCGGCCGTGTTCTCGAAGACCGTGCCGGGCGGCGTGGTCGTACCGGCGGACAGCGTCCAGATCGCGTGCGCGATCGCGTCGCTGTTGCGGTCGAGAGCGGTGTCGTTGATGTTCGACGTCGTGTCGCAGGACGAGTGGTAGCAGCGGTCGAAGGCCGTGGCCGTACCGCCCCACTTCTGCACCTGGGCACTGGACTTGACCCGGCTGGCACCCGTGAAGAGGCCGCCGACGGGAACGCCGACGTTCTTGAAGGACGCGTGGTCGGAGCGGCCGTCGCCCTCCGTCTCGATCTCCGTCGGGACACCGAGACCGCCGAAGTAGTTCTTGAAGGTCGTCTCGATCGTCGGGTCGTCGTCGTAGACGAAGTAGCCCGGGTTCGGCGAGCCGATCATGTCGAAGTTGAGGTAGCCGGAGAGCTTGGCGCGCTCGGCGGTGGGCAACTGGGACACGTAGTACTTCGAGCCGACGAGACCGAGCTCCTCTGCGCCCCACCAGCCGAAGCGCAGGTGCTTGGTGGGCTGGTAGCCGGAGCGGGCGACGGCGAGGGCGGTCTCCAGGACGGCCGCGGAGCCGGAGCCGTTGTCGTTGATGCCGGGACCCGAGGTCACGGAGTCCAGGTGCGAACCGGCCATCAGGACCTGGTTCGGGTCGCCGCCGGGCCAGTCGGCTATCAGGTTGTAGCCGGTGGATCCGCCGGAGGTGAACTGCTGCACGGTGGTGGTGTATCCGGCGGCGTCCAGCTTCGCCTTCACGAAGTCGATCGATGCCTTGTAGCCGGTACGGCCGTGGGCGCGGTTGCCGCCGTTGGCGGTGGCGATCGACTGGAGGTCCGTCAAGTGCTGCTTGACGTTGGCCAGCGGGATGTCGGGCGCGGCAGCGGCCGCGGCCGGGTTGGCCGAGGCGGTGGTGCCGGTGAGGCCGGAGAGGGCGAGCGCCGCGAGAGCGGCGACCGCGGTGGCTTGGGTGACACGTCTGGGCACGGAGATGGTCATCTGTGGGGGCTCCGGATTCCGAACGGGGATGGGACGGAACGTGCGAGACGCCTCGGGCTGGAGTGCCACGAGGCGCTGGAGCTGTGCGAGTGCGTGTGCTGTGTTCAGTTGTCTGGGTGTTCAGATGTTCTGTTGTGCGTGCTGAATGTTCAGTGAGATTTTGACTCCGCGTCAAGAGCGGAAACCGGTCAGACCTGTTCGCTCATCGGACAAGCGCGTCGGCGACGGCCTCCCGCACCCCCGGGTCGGGATCGTGCGCCAACTCCCTGAGCAGCACGTCGACTCCGGGCGTCGACCAGGAGGAGGCGGCCTCGACGAGGGCGATCCGCACGGCCGGGTCGTCGTGCCGGGCGAGCCGGGAGAGCCGCGCCAGCGGGGCGCGCCGCCGCATCCCGTACCAGCGGAGCGCCTCACGGAGCGCCGCCGTGTCGCCGCGCGCCTCGGCGGCCTCGACCCGGGCGAGCAGGACGCGGGGGGCGGGCGGCGGACCGTCGAGCGGATGGGGCCGCCGCTCACGGAGCCGACGGGCGCCGTAACCGCCGCGGTCCCGGCAGCCGAAGCAGAGGCAGGGCGGCCTGCCGTGGGCGCCGGGGAAGTAGCGCCACCCGTTGACCTGGCGCACGGGCCGGATGTGCCGGACCTCGGAGGGGGCGACGGAGCGCGGAAGGAACACCTCCCAGCCCCGGCAGTCGTCGGCGCCGGCGACCCGCCGCACGGCCTCGGCGGCCGACACCTGCGGGGGCCGGTGGTCGCTGTACCGGCCGACGGTCACGGGCTCGTCGTCGGGCAGCCGCACGTGGACGGCGACGAGCCCACGAGGCCCGGGGCGACGGGCGAGCTCGCGCAGCCACTGGTGGGTGAGGGTGTACGAGGGGAGCACGGGGAAGAGGAACACGCCGCGCCACCGATCATGCCCGGCAGCCTTGAGACCGGCACGACGGACGCGGGCGGAGTGGACGGCGGGGGTGAGGTGGACGAAGGTCGCCATGGGCGGGAGCGTAGGAGGCCCGGGGGGTGCTCTTCGAGCGAGTTTCGGGGGAGGGGGAGGCGGGTTGTTGGGGTTCCGGGGGTGGGCCGGGTTGGGGAGCCTCGGGTGCGGCCGCCCTCTTTCCGAGTGTGGCGTCCTCCGCCGCCGCGTCAAGGGCGCTCCCTGCGGTCGCGTCGCTGCGCGATGGGCTGCGCCCACCCTTGACCCGGCGGCGGAGGCCGCCTTTTCACACTCGGAGGGCGGCCGAGGGCCGGGGCCGCGCGGATGCCGGGTAGGGGCCGGTCGTGGTGGGCGGGCGTCGGCCGGTGGGTGGGGGCTTGGTTTGTGGCCGGGGTCGGTGGGCGTTGTTCCGTGGGTTCGGGGTGCGCGGTTGTTGAATGGGGCGGCCCGGCGGCGCTTAGCGGCCGACCGTCGTCGTTCGGCTGGGACTCAGGCCCCGCTGGTCACTCCCGGTGGGTGGTGAGGAGCGAACGGCGTGAGTTTCTCGCATTTCACCGCCCGATAAGGGCGATTCGCACCCAATGAGGCATCTTTCGGGGTGTGTTACTCGGAGTAGCCCGCAGTTTCCTCCACTCACACCCCACCGGGGGTGACCAGCGGGGCCTGAAGCCCCACCGCGAACGACCTTCCGCCGCTGAGCCGGGCCCGGCTGCCCCATTCAACTGCCGCGCACCCACCCACCGGCCGGCACACGCCCGCCGACGGCGGCCACTGCCCGAGGCCCGGCGTGGACCCGGTCCCCTGGACCGCCCTCCGAGAGTGTTTTCGCTCCTGGAGGTGGTGGGTCAAGGGTGGCCGAAGGCCATCGCGCAGCGACGCGACGAAGGAGCGCCCTTGACGCACCGCCGGAAGGAGCGACTCTCGGAAAGAGGGCGGTCCCACCCGTCACTCACACACCCGGCCCACTCTGAGGACCCCACCCGAGGCACCCGCCGGGCCCCCCACCTGCACCTTCCCCCTCCACCGCGCGTGTTACCGTCCGCCGGTTGATTCATTGCAGGGGGTTATTTTGCGCAAGCTTCTGGGGTCCGGTGTCGCGGCGGTGCTTCTCGCCACCGGCGGCATCATGGGGGCGGGGACGGCCGTCGCGGCCGGGGACCCGACATTCTCGTTCGACGGCGTCGACGACATCGTCCTGATGCCGGGTGAGGGCTGGGGCGAGCTGTCCCCGTCGTCCACCAGCGGACAGGTCGACGGCCGGCCGGACGGCACGTACGTCTACGCACTGAGCAAGAAGCCGCTCACCGACGCCACCTGGTCCGGCGGCGGTCTCCCCGCCGGGCTCCGTGTGGACCGGGCGGACGGCTGCAAGGCCAAGGCCGGGACCGCCGGGGTCTACCTGTGCGACGTGAAGGACTGGAACAACCCGGGGCCCGTGGTCTCCGCCACGAGCACCGCCGCCAACGGCACCAAGGCCTACTACGGGCTCGTCTACGTGCCCCGCGGCTCCAGCCTCGACGCCGGCGTCAAGGAGGCCCAGACCGCGGGCTCCAAGGCCATCGGCACGCGCCGGGCTCACGCGGCGATCGTCGCCAAGACCAAGGCCCAGGTCGCCAAGAACACCATGACGCCGTCCACGCCCGCGCTGCCCGCCGGCGGCACGGTCAAGCACACGGTGAAGCTTCACGCCGCCGACAAGGGCCGGATCGTCATCAGCCTGGGCGCGGCGCCCGGTTTCCGTCACTGGGACGGCGGCGAGCTCAAGGTCAGCGTCGACGGTGTCACCGCGGGCGGTGCCGCCGGCGCCGCGTGCGACCACTCGCTCGGCGAGCTGGGCCACGGCGGCGACGTCCGCTGCGACATCAAGGCCCCTGGCGACTACACCGTCACCTACGGCCTGAAGGCCGGGGCCACCGCGCCCGCCTGGCGGCTGCGGAACACCATGACGTACGAGGTGTACTCCTTCGGCACGGGCAACCCGGAGAAGGTCTCGGACTTCGCGGTCTCCAGCCCGATCCCGGTGACCGAGCGCTACCGGCTCGTGGGCCGTTCCGCGAGCGGTGACCTGTACGACTACCGGGGCACGGGCAAGGCCTCGCGGCCGTTCGGCTCGCCCGAACTCGTCGGCGGCACCCCGACCTGGAACCAGTACTCGGCGCTCACCCGGCTCGGTCCGGTGACCGTCCAGAGCACCGGACCCGGCGCGGTCGCGCGGGACAGGAGCGGCGTGCTGTGGTTCTACCGGATGTCCGGGGACGGCGGCATCTACAAGGACCGGCTGCGCGTCGGTGCCGGCTGGAACTCCTTCACCATCCTGGCCGGTGCCTCGGACCTGACCGGCGACAAGAAGGCGGACCTCCTCGCGCGGGACACCGCGGGCGTCCTGTGGCTGTACCCGGGCACGGGCAGCACCGCGGCGCCGTTCGGTGCGCGCGTGCGGATCGGCGGCGGCTGGGGCGGGTACAACTCGCTCGTCGGCGGCACCGACGTGACCGGTGACGGCAAGGCCGACCTGGTCGCCCGTGACACGGCGGGCCGGCAGTGGCTCTACCAGGGCACGGGCGTGTCGGCCCGTCCGTTCGGCGGGCGGACGCAGATCGGCACCGGCTGGCACGTCTACAACTCCATGGTGGCGCCCGGCGACCTGAACTCCGACGGCAAGGCGGACCTCGTGGCCCGCGACGGCTCGGGTGTCCTCTGGTACTACCAGGGCACGGGCCGGGCGGCGCAGCCGTACGCCACCCGCGCGAGGATCGGCGCCGGCTGGCAGACGTACAACACGCTGTTCTAGACGCCCGTCTGCGCCGCTCCCGGCAGCAGCACGCGAAGCGGTCCCCGTCCCTGTGGCGGGGGCCGCTTCGTGCGTCCGGGGACGTGCGTCCGCGGGCGTACCCCCCTCGGCTTTCAAGATCATCAAGGGTGCAGAATGAGCCGTATGCCTCAGTCGAACACCCCGAAAACGGTAATAATCGACGACGCCCCGATGGTCGGCGGCGTCCTGGCGCGCGCCTTCGGCGACGACCCGATGATGCGCTGGTTCTTCCCCGACGACGCCTCGCGCGAGGCCGGGCTTGAGCGGTACTTCACCACCCTCTTCACGCGGCAGTACGGTCCGCACGGCGTGTGCGAGCGCACCGAATCGGCCGCCGCCTTCTGGGTGGCGCCCGAAGGTCAGGACAAGGCCGTCCCCGACGCCGTCACCGTCCAGGCGCTCCAGGAGATCCTCGGCGACCGCGCCGATGTCTTCCGCCGGGCCGTGGAGGCGGCCGCCGAGCACACGCCCCCCGAGCCCCACTGGTACCTCGCCGTCATCGGCGCCGACCCGGCCGCCCGCGGTCAGGGCCACGGCTCCGCGCTGCTGCGCTCCGGTCTCGCCCAGGCCGACGCCGCCGGCATGCCGGTCTACCTGGAGTCCTCCAAGCCGGACAACCTCCCCGTCTACGAGCACTTCGGCTTCGTCGTCCTCGGCGAGGCCTCCCTGCCCGGCGGCGGCCCCACCCTCTGGGCCATGCGGCGCGCGCCCCGCGACCCGTCCGGCGGCTGACCTCACGGAGTGTGCGGATGGAGCGGCGGACGCGGGGGGTCCGGCGTAGGGTCGGCATCCCGGCCGCCGTCTCCCCCGAAGGAGCGCACCTCATGAAGATCGCCGTACTCGGCACCGGCGAAGTCGGCCGTCGGTTCGCCACCAAGCTCGCCTCCCTCGGGCACGAGGTCGCCATCGGCTCCCGTACCGCCGACAACGCCGAGGCCGTCAAGTGGGCCGAGGAGTACGGCGGCGAGCACGGCGGGCACGGGACCTTCGCGGATGTGGCAGGGCCCGCCGAGCTCGTGGTCAACGCGACCGGCGGTCTCGTCTCCCTCGCCGTGCTGCGGTCCGTGGGCGCGGACGGGCTGCGCGGCAAGGTCCTCCTCGACGTGTCGAACGGGCTCGACTTCTCCGAGGGCTTCCCGCCCAAGGTCGTCACGCCCGACGGCGTCAGCGTCGCCGAGCAGCTCCAGCGGGCCTTCCCTGAGGCCCGGATCGTGAAGTCGCTGAACACCATGACCAACACGGTCATGGTCGAGCCCGGCCGCGTCCCGGGGCACCACAACGTCTTCCTCAGCGGCGACGACGAGGACGCGAAGGCCGTCGTCGCGGGCCTGCTCGGCTCCTTCGGCTGGGCCCCCGACCGGATCCTCGACCTCGGTGACCTGACGAGCGCCCGCGCGACCGAGCAGCTCGTCCAGCTGTGGCTGCGGCTCTACGGGATGCTCGGCACCGGCGACTTCAACTTCTCGGTCGTTACGGGGTCGACGCCGGCGCCGGCGCCTGCCGCCTGAGCACCTGCGGTCCCTGACCGCGCAGGTGGTCGAGGAGCCCCGCGGGCTCCGGGTACGGCTCCTCGCGCGGGAGCAGCGCCCGGGCCGCCTCCAGGTCGCCCGAGCGGACGAGTCCGTGGATCCGGCGCGCGAGCGGGGTCACGTCGCGGACGGAGACCGTCCACTCGTCCGCGTACCGGCGGGAGGCCTCGCCCGAGAGGCCGAGCTGGAGGGAGCGGTACGGGAGTTCCCGGAGCTGCGGATCGCGCTCCGGGTCCCACTGGACGCGCGCGGGAGCCTGCCTCAACTCCCGCTTCCAGGTGGCCTGGTCGGGGTGGAACCCGCGCTTGTAGTGGGAGAGGCAGGCGTTGCGCAGGGCCCACTCGAAGCCCTCGCGGGTGATCTCCACGGCGAGGACGGTCTCCTGGCCCTCCTTCTCGCCCCAGCCCGAGCGGTACATCATCCACAGGAACGACGGCTTGATCCAGGTCATCCGGTCCCGCTTCCAGGCGGCCGGAAACCGTCCTTCGCGGGCGGCGGGCAGGCCGATCCCGGGCCGGTACGCCTGGTAGACGGTGACCGTACGGTCGGTGTGGAGCGCGCGGATGCGGTACTTCGGCTCGTCGCTGGCCGGCTTCTTCTCTTCCATGGCCATGAGGATGGGTGAAGTCGGGGGCGGGGGCCACCGGTTATCCGCGTCGTGTCCGGGCCCAGTCCGCGCCCAGTGCGCGCCCAGTGCGCGTCGTGCGCGGGCGGGCCCGTCAGGCCGCCGTCGTCGCCTCCCGTGCGTCGTACTCCTCGCGGGCCGCCGCGATCTCGTTCTGGTGCTGCTCGGTCCAGGTGACGAGGGAGCGGATCGTGGTGTGCAACGTGCCGCCCAGGGGCGTCAGTTCGTACTCGACGCGGGGCGGGACGACCGGGTGGACCGTGCGCTTCACCAGGCCGTCGCGCTCCAGCTGGCGCAGGGTGACGGTCAGCATGCGCTGGCTGACGCCGTCGATCTCGCGCTTGAGCTCGGTGAAGCGCATCACCCGGCGGTCGAGGAGGGCGATGACGAGGAGCGACCACTTGTCGGCGACCCGGTCGAGGATCTGCCGCACCTCGCAGTCCTCACGGGTGTCCCACTGGAAGGGGTCGGGGTCGCCGTCGTCCCCGTACGTTTCCGTGCAGTGACTCGGCACCTTCGCGGTGAGTTCCATGGCACAGGATGATTCCGCAGGAGAACGCCGGTTACAAGAGGGAACTGCCCCTCTGGCCAGTAACCGACCCTCGCGTCGGTAACCGCCTCCGCTGCTGCGACCAAGGTCACGGCCCCGGCGCCTCGGCGCGCCCCTAATCTGGTGAGATGAACGATTCGCCCGGCTGCCCGCTGATCGGCGTCGCCGCCACGTACATGCCCCGGCTCTCGGAGGCGACCTCCGCGCCGGGGCTCGCGGCGGCCGTCGACCAGCACGCCGCGGCCGTGCGCGACGCCCTGGTCCCGGCCCAGCGGGGGCCGCGGGGCCGGAGCGTCCGGCGGGAGGAGCTCGCCGACTACGTCCTCGGGTTCACCGACTGGCTGACCGGGGCCGACTGGACCGAGCCCGTCGGCCACGACTTCGCGACCCTCCGCCTGACGGCGGTCTGCTGGCTGATCCGGGAGTACGACCTGCTGGACGCCTGAGGTCAGGGCGCCTGCCGGGCGGGGGGTGCCGCCGGCGCCGCTGCCCGGGAAGGCTCCGTGGCCACGACCGCCGCCTCGACGACCGCCGCCCCCTCGGCCACGACCGCCGCCCCGGCCGTCGTCTTCGCCGCCTCCATCGCCGCCCGGCTCCGGCGGGCCGACCGCAGGGCGTCCCAGGTGAGGATCGTCAGGGCGAGCCAGACGAGCGAGAAGCCCGCCCAGCGCTCCGGCGGCATCTCCTCGTGGAAGTAGAGGATGCCGAGCAGGAACTGGAAGGTCGGCGCCAGGTACTGGAGCAGGCCGAGCGTCGACAGCGGTACGCGGATCGCGGCCGCCCCGAAGCAGACGAGCGGCACCGCCGTGACGATGCCGGTGGCGGCGAGCAGGGCCGTGTGGCCGGCGCCGTGGGAGCCGAAGGCGAGGGTGCCCTGGGTCCCGAGCCAGACGAGGTAGGCGAGGGCCGGCAGGAACTGGATGGCGGTCTCGGCGGCGAGCGACTCCAGGCCGCCGATGTTGACCTTCTTCTTCACCAGGCCGTAGACGGCGAAGGAGAAGGCGAGGGTCAGGGAGATCCAGGGCGGCTGCCCGTATCCGATCGCCAGGACGAGGACGGCGGCGAAGCCGATGCCGACCGCGGCCCACTGCGCGGGGCGCAGCCGTTCCTGGAGGACGAGGACGCCGAGGGCGATGGTGACGAGCGGGTTGATGAAGTAGCCGAGGGAGGCCTCGACGACGTGGCCGGTGTTGACGGACCAGATGTAGAGGCCCCAGTTCACCGTGATGACGGCGGCGGCGACGGTGATCAGGCCGAGCTTGCGCGGGCTGCGGACGAGCTCGCGCACCCAGCCCCAGCGGCGCACCGCGAGCAGGGCGACGCCGACGAAGACCAGGGACCACGCCATGCGGTGGGCGAGGATCTCGACCGATCCGGCGGGCTTGAGGAGGGGCCAGAAGAGCGGGACCAGACCCCACATGCCGTAGGCGCCGATCCCGTAGAGCAATCCTGCTCGTTCCTCGTTCTCCGTCTTCACCGGACCTCCTGCCCTGTGCCGCGCTGTCCTGTCGAAGGTAGCGCCGACGGGGCAGGTTGTCATGCCCGTACCGCGATACGGTCATGACCGGTGGAGGCGGCGGTCAGGAGCCGGCGAGGGCTTCCTTGATCGTCACGGCGATCGGGGTGGTCGGGCGGCCGATCAGGCGGGCCAGGTCGCCGGTCTGCCGGGCGAGCGCGCCGTGCTCGACGGCCCGGTCGACGTCGACCAGGATCTCGGCGAAGGGGGCCGGGACGCCGGCGCCGGTGAGGATCGCGAGGTGCGCCTCGGCGGGCACGTTGCTGTACGTGATCTCCCGGCCGGACTGGGCGGCGACCTCGGCCGCGTACTCGGCGAAGGACCAGGCGGTGTCGCCGCTCAGCTCGTACGCCGCGTTCAGGTGCTCCTCGGCGGGGCCGGTCAGGACGGCGGCCGCGGCGGCGGCGTAGTCGGCGCGGGTGGCGGAGGCGACCCGGCCCTCGCCGGCGTTGGCGACGACGGCGCCGTGGGCGAGGACGGGGGCGAGGTTCGCGGTGTAGTTCTCGGTGTACCAGCCGTTGCGGAGGAAGGTGTAGGGCAGCCCGGACGCGAGGATCAGCCGCTCGGTGGCCTTGTGCTCGGCGGCCAGGTCGAAGTCGGCCTCGTCGCCGCCGAGGACGCCGGTGTACGCGAGCTGGGCCACGCCGGCGGCCTTGGCGGCGTCGATCACGGCGGCGTGCTGGGCGACGCGCTGCCCGACCTCGCTGCCCGAGACGAGGAGCACCCGGTCGCCGGCCGCGAAGGCTCCGGCCAGGGTCTCCGGCTTGCTGTAGTCCGCGATCCGCAGCTCGACACCGCGCTCCGCGAGGTCGGCGGCCTTCGCCTTGTCGCGGACGACGGCGACGACGGACGCGGCGGGGACGGTGGGGCTGGAGAGGAGGGAGTCGATGACGAGACGGCCGAGCTGGCCGGTGGCTCCGGTGACGACGATGCTCATGGTGCGTCCTTTTCCCGTGGTGTGCGAGGGGCTGTGCGGTGTGCGATGCACTCACCGTACGTCGGGCGCTAACCATTCGAAAGTACCCACTTTGAAGTAAGGTACTGGCATGGGAGTAAGTGCGCGATCCGAGAAGCCCGACGTGAACCAGTCGATCTGCCCCTCGCGGCTCGTCCTGGAGCACGTCACCAGCCGCTGGGGCGTCCTGGTCCTGGCCGCCCTCCTGGAGCGCCCGTACCGCTTCAGCGAGCTGCGCCGGCACATCGGCGGCGTCAGCGAGAAGATGCTCGCCCAGACCCTCCAGACCCTGGAGCGCGACGGCTTCGTCCACCGGGACGCCAAGCCGGTCATCCCGCCCCGCGTCGACTACAGCCTCACGGAACTGGGCACCGGCGCGGCCCGCCAGGTCTGGGAACTGGCCCGCTGGTCGGAGCGACAGGTCGCCGCGGTGGAGGGGGCGCGCGAGCGGTACGACGACGCTCGTCGCGAGAGCGCTACCGGTTGGTCTCAATGATGTTGTAGCCAGGGCGAGTTGCCCCGCCGGGCCGTACGATCTGCCTCACTTCGGGGATTCTGTGGACATGAGGTGGGGGACTCGTGGCAGACGGACATGTGTACGGAACGACCTACGGAAAGCCGTACGGAAAGTCGTACGGCAGAGCCGGCCGCGCCTGCTGCGCGCTGCTCGCGGGGGGGCTGTTCCTCGCGGGCTGTTCGGGCGGGGGAGGAGACGGCGGCAAACCGGGTGGCGCCAAGACCACGAGCGATGCGAAACCCCCGACCTCTGCCGCGCCCCCGACCCCGACCGGCTTCGCCTTCACGCCCGACCCGGCTAAGGCGCCGGAGACCCGGGCCGATGCCAAACGCCTCGCGCTCGCCATCGTCGCGGGCCCGGACTCCTGGGGCCCGGACTACGTCAAGCGCGAGCCGTACCTGAGCGTCGAGGACTCCTGGCCCGTCCTTCCCGCCGACTGTCGCTGGGAAAGCACGGACCTCCCGCCCACCGTCCTCTACACCGTCACCTCCCACAGCGAGATCCCCGCAGCGGGCGGCAAGGGGCTCGCCCGGGTCACCGCCACCGTCACCGTCCACCGTTCGGCCGACGACGCCGACTGGGAGATGTCCGAGACCCTGGAGGAGGCACTGCGCTGCCCCGACCAGACGCTGAGGCAGGGTGAGCGGATCTCCGGTCTGCTGTCGCTCGGCAACCCCGGCATCGGCTCGAACATCACCGCGCAGGACTCCATCAACGAGCTCGGCAAGTACATCAACGACTCGGTCAAGGGCGAGCACTACTACGGCTGGTCGCAGTCCCGCATCGGCCAGGTGACGGTCGCGGCGTCCGTCAAGGGCGGGCCCGGCCACACCGACAAGGCACTCAACACGTCCATGGCGCAGGCCCTGGTCGCCATGCTCAACCGCGTCCTGGCCGAGTTGGAGGTCCAGTCATGAGCCCTGCCGCCCCCGCGGGAGACCACCCCGAGAACGAGCCCGGGGACGAGGCGAGAGCCCGGGCCGGAGCGCCGGACGGGACTCCGGACGGCACTCCGGTCGAGACTCCGGACGCGGCCTCCGGCGGACCGTCGTCCGGGAGCCCGGCCGGCAGCCCGCCCGACCCGGCCGCCGCCCCCTGGCTCCCGCCGAAGCCGGCCGACGCTCCCCCGCCCCAGCCCCTGCCCCCGTCGGCCGGCGGCGCCGTTCCGCCGCCGTCCCTGCCCCCCGCTGCTCCCGTGTCCCCGCCCCCGCCCGCCGCTGCTCACATACCCCCGCCCGTCGGCCCCCCGGCACCCCCGAGCCCCCCGGCCCCCGCGCCCGGCGCGCTGCAGGCGCTCCTGCCCTCCGACCCCTCCCTGATCGCCGGCTACCGCCTTCTCGGACGGCTCGGCGCGGGCGGCATGGGCGTCGTCTACCTGGGCCGTACCGAGAACGGCGAGCTCGCGGCCGTCAAGGTCACCCACGCCGACCAGGCCGAACAGCCCGACTTCCGGGCCCGGTTCCGCCGGGAGGTCGAGGCCGCCCGCCGGGTCTCCAGTCCCTGGGCCGTGCCCGTCACCGGCGCCGATCCGGACGCCCCCGAACCGTGGATGGCCACCGCCTTCGTCGCCGGACCCTCCCTCGGCGAGGCCGTCACCGCGCACGGGCCGCTGCCCGAGCGGAGCGTCCGCCTCCTCGGCTGGTCCGTCGCCCGCGCCCTGGCCGCCGTGCACGCGGCCGGGCTCGTCCACCGCGACGTCAAGCCCGGCAACATCCTGCTCGCCGTCGACGGCCCGCGCCTCATCGACTTCGGCATCGCCCGTGCCACCGGGGAGACCGCGCTCACCGCCACCGACATGGTCGTCGGCACCCCCGGCTTCCTCGCCCCCGAGCAGGCCGAGGCCCGCGTCGACGCGATCGGCCCGGCCGCCGACGTCTTCGCTCTCGGCTGCCTCCTCGTCTACGCGGCCACCGGCCGCCCGCCGTTCGGCACCGGCGCCGTGGACGCCCTGATGTACCGGACCGTCCACGACGAGCCCGACCTCAACGGTGTACCGGGCGGCCTGCTCGACGTGCTGCGGGCCTGTCTCGCCAAGGACCCGGCCGCCCGGCCCGCCGCTCAACAGGTCGCCGTTGCGCTCGTCGAGGACACCCGGGGCGCAGACGCCGACTGGCTGCCCGCCCCCGTCGTCCGGACCATCGCCGAGCGCTCGGCCCGGATGCTGGCCCTCCCCGACATCGACGCCACCACCGCCGGCACGACGCCGGCCGCCCAGGAGGCACCGAGCAGACGCCGCTTCCTGACGCTCGTCGCCGGCGGCGCCGTGCTCGTCGCGGGCGCGGGCGCGGCCGCGTGGGCGGCGTTCGGCGACGACGGGAAGGCCAAGGCGCTGCCGCCGCCGGAGCCCCGCAAGTGGACCATCGGAGTCCAGGCAGATCTGAGCGGTCCCGCCAAGGACCTCGGCCGCGCCCAGGAGCGGGGCGTCCGGCTCGCCGTCGAGCGGTTCAACGCCCGTAAGGACAAGCCGTTCACGCTCGACGTGAAGGTCTCCGACGACGGCGGGGACCGCACCCGCGCGCTCGCCGCCGCCCGCGCCCTCACCGGAGACCGCGACGTCCTCGGGATCATCGGCCCCACCTCCGACTACACGGGGCTCACGGCGCTGCCCGCCTACGACGAGGCCCGCCTCCCGGTCCTGACCGTCTCCGCGGGACTGAACCTGCTGATCAACCCCGCGACGCCGCAGGGCCTGAGCATCGTGCGGGCCTGCCCCATGCACCCCTTCGGGGCCATGGGCCTCGCCTACTACGTCCAGGCCAAGACCCGGAGCGTCCGGCCCGGCCTCCTCCAGGAGCGCACCGACGACACGTACTCCTGGCAGTACGTCGTCGGGGCCAACTTCGGCTTCAAGCAAGCCGGGATCGTGCCGCGGCCCCGGGTGATCCCGAGCGGCGCCAAGCGCCTGGAGCAGGTCCTCGGTGAGATGGTCGACGCGGGCATGGACGCTTATCTCCACGCCGGGCTCGCCCCGAGTGCGGTCCGGGCCGCGAAGGAACTCGACGCCCTCGGCTTCACGGGCATGCGCATCACCGGCCAGCACGTCTTCGGGCAGGAGTTCCTCGACGGTGCCGGGAAGGCGGCCGAGGGGTGGGTCGTGGGCGCTCCCGTCGTCGACCCCACCACCAGGAAGGAGGCCACCGAGCTCGTGGCGGCCCACCGCAAGGCGTACGGCACGGTCCCCGCCTTCTACACGGGCGAGGCCTACGACGTCACCAACCTGCTCGTCCAGTACGTGGAGAAGGCCGCCAAGGGCGGGAAGCGACCCGACCGCACCGCCCTCGCGCCTCAGCTCCGCAAGGCCAAGTACCAGGGCGCCATGGGTGGTTACTCCTTCGACAAGGACGGCAACCTCAACGGCGTCGGCACCTTCATGTACGTCGTGGAGAACGGCCGGTACAAGCCACTGGAGTTCGCGCCCAGCCTCCCGCGCAAGGCCGGGGGGAACTGACCGGTGCAGCCGCTGCGCAAGGCCGACCCGTCGGCCATCGCCGGATACCGGCTGCTCGGCCGTCTCGGCGCCGGAGGCATGGGCGTGGTCTACCTCGCCCGCTCCGGCGGCGGGGCGCTCGCCGCGCTCAAGCTCATCCGGGCCGAGCACGCCGCCGACCCCGGTTTCCGGGAGCGGTTCCGCCGCGAGGCCGCGGCCGCCGAGCGGATCACCGGGCGCTGGGTCGTACGGGTGCTCGGCGCCGACCCGGAGGCCCGGGAGCCGTGGCTGGCGACCGAGTTCGTGCCGGGCCCCTCGCTGGCCGAGGCCGTCGCCCTGCACGGCGCGCTGCCCGAGCCGACCGTACGGGCCCTGGGCGCCCGGCTGGCGTCCGCGCTCGGCGACATGCACGAGGCGGGGCTCGTGCACCGGGACGTGAAGCCGGGGAACGTCCTCCTCGCCCTCGACGGCCCGCGCCTCATCGACTTCGGCATCGCGAGGTCCGCCGGGGCGACCGCGCTCACGGCCACCGGCGCGATGATCGGCACCCCCGGCTTCCTCGCCCCCGAGCAGGCCAGAGTCGCCGGGGCGGGCGAGGTCGGACCGGCGAGCGACGTCTTCTCGCTCGGCTGCGTCCTCGCGTACGCCTTGACGGGGGAGCGACCCTTCGGCACGGGCGCCGTGGCGGCGGTCGTCTACCGGACGGTCCACGAGGAGCCCGACCTCACCGAGGTGCCGGACACGGTCCTCCCCCTTGTCAGAGCCTGTCTGGCGAAGAACCCGACGGACCGCCCGACGGCGCTCGAGGTGAGGGCCGCGCTGGGGGAGGCGGACGGGCCGGCGGGTGACTGGCTGCCGCCGGGCCTGCCCGCGCTGATCGCCCAGCGCTCCTCGCGGGTCTTGGACCTGCCGGTGCCCGAGCCGACGATGCTGGTCGACGCCCCGCCGCAGAAGGGGCCTTCGCGCCGGCGCGTGCTGATCGGCGGCGCCGCGGCGGCCGTCGTCGGCGCCGGCGGCCTCACCGCCTATCTGGCGAACCGGGGCCCGGCGGCCGGTGGTCCGGGCGGGCCGCCGCGCACCCTCGCCACCCACACGATCGGCGTCCAGACCGATCTGAGCGGCGCCCGGAAGACGGACGGCCGGGGCCAGGAGCGGGGCGTCCGGCTGGCCGTGGAGACCTTCAACGCCCGCGCCGACCGGCCGTTCGACCTGGCCGTGAAGGTCCGCGACGACGGCGGTGACCCGCGTCGGTCGGTGACCGCTGCCGAGGCCTTCGGCAAGGACCGGTCCGTCATCGCCGTCGTCGGGCCGACGAACGAGGAGGTCGTGCTTGCCGCGCTCGGCATCTACCAGCGGAACGAGCTGGTGTTCGCAAGCGTGGCGGCAGGAACGGCCAGCGAGACCGTCAGTGAACTCGGCAGCAATCCGGCCTACTTCGAGATGCGCCCCGTCCGTGACGTCCTGTCGCTCGGTTTCTCGACGGTCTCCATCACCCGGAAGTACCGCCGGGTCGCCGTGATCGAGGACAGGGCGGCCGGCGCCTTTGCCTGGTTCCTCGCCAAGAGCGCCCAGGACGCCATGGGCCAGGCCTCGATCACGCTCAGCCGCCACCAGGTGGCCGCTGACAGCGATGACTTCGGGCCCGCTGTCCGGGCCGCGCTGGCCGCGGGTGCGGAGGGCGTCATGTACGCGGGCACGTCACCGCGCCGGGCCGCCCTGTGCGCGCTGGAGCTGCGGGCGCAGGGATTCAAGGGCTTGTGCGGAAGCGTCGAGTACGTGCTCGAACCGGAGTTCTTCAAGGTCGCGGGCTCCGCTGTCGAGGACTGGCGCATCGGCACCACGTACGTCGACCCGGCCCTGATGCCCGGGGCGAAGGCCTTCACCGCCGCGTACCGCAAGAGGTGGGGCCTGTCCGGTGCGGTGCCCGTCGACCGGTACGCGGTCGAGGCGTACGACGCGGTGCTGTCCGTCGCGGAGGCGATGCGGAGCCTGGCGAAGGACGGGCTGCCGATGGAGCGGAGCGCGCTGACACGGCGGCTGCGGGAGCGCACGTATCAGGGTGTGGTGAAGCAGTACGGCTACGAGACCGCCAAGACCTACCGGTACATGGACCAGGTGTTCATCCACCGGATCCAGCGGGGGGTGCCCCGCTTCCTCGGGGTCTTCGAGAAGGTCGCCGAGGACGACGTCGCCGCCCGGAAGAAGCGTCAGACGCAGGGCACATGACGTGACAGGGGGCACGGCCGTGCGGCCGTGCCCCCGAGGTCGTGGCGTCCGGTCTAGCCCACGACCGTCCACGTGTCGTTGCCCGCCAGCAGCCGGCCCAGGTCGCCCTTGCCGTGCCGCTCCACGGCCGTCTCCAGCTGGTCCGCCATCAGCGTGTCGTACACCGGGCGATCCACCGACCGGAACACCCCGATGGGGGTCTGGTGGAGGGTGTCCGGGTCCGCCAGGCGGGAGAGGGCGAAGGCCGTGGTCGGGGTGGCCGCGTGGGCGTCGTGGATCAGGATCCGCGACTCGTTGTCCGGGGTCACGGTGACGACCTGGAGGTCGCCGGTGGCCGGGTCGCGGACGACGCCCTTCTCGTTCTCGGCGCCGAAGCGGATCGGCTGCCCGTGTTCGAGGCGGATGACCGCTTCCTTGGCCTGGTCCTTGTCCTTGAGGACCTCGAAGGCGCCGTCGTTGAAGATGTTGCAGTTCTGGTAGATCTCGACGAGCGCCGTGCCGTTGTGGTCGGCGGCCTGCCGCAGGACCTCGGTGAGGTGCTTGCGGTCGGAGTCGACCGTGCGGGCCACGAAGGAGGCCTCCGCGCCGAGGGCGAGCGACACCGGGTTGAAGGGCGAGTCCAGGGAGCCCATCGGCGTCGACTTGGTGATCTTGCCGACCTCGGAGGTGGGGCTGTACTGGCCCTTGGTCAGCCCGTAGATCCGGTTGTTGAACAGGAGGATCTTGAGGTTGACGTTGCGCCGGAGGGCGTGGATGAGGTGGTTGCCGCCGATGGACAGCGCGTCGCCGTCGCCCGTGACGACCCAGACCGACAGGTCGCGGCGGGAGGTGGCGAGGCCGGTGGCGATGGCCGGGGCGCGGCCGTGGATCGAGTGCATCCCGTAGGTGTTCATGTAGTACGGGAAGCGGGAGGAGCAGCCGATGCCGGAGACGAAGACGATGTTCTCCTTCGCCAGGCCCAGCTCCGGCATGAAGCCCTGGACGGCGGCCAGGACCGCGTAATCACCGCAGCCGGGGCACCACCGCACCTCCTGGTCGGACTTGAAGTCCTTCATCGTCTGCTGCGCCTCGGCCCGGGGGACCAGGTGGAGGAGGGACTCACTCATCGATGGCCTCCTTGAGAGCCGCGGCGAGCTGCTCGGCCTTGAACGGCATGCCGTTGACCTGGGTGTGGCTGCGGGCGTCGACGAGGTACTTCGCCCGGACGAGGGTGGCGAGCTGGCCGAGGTTCATCTCGGGAACGACGACCTTCTCGTACCGCTTGAGGACCTCGCCGAGGTTCCTCGGGAAGGGGTTGAGGTGCCGCAGGTGGGCCTGGGCGATGTGGCCGTTCTCCCGGCGGATGCGGCGGACGGCCGCCGTGATCGGCCCGTAGGTGGAGCCCCAGCCGAGGACCAGGGTCCGTGCGCCGTCCGGGTCGTCGACCTCGATGTCGGGGACGTCGATGCCGTCGACCTTGGCCTGCCGGGTGCGGACCATGAACTCGTGGTTGGCGGGGTCGTACGAGATGTTCCCGGTGCCGTCCTGCTTCTCGATGCCGCCGATGCGGTGTTCGAGGCCGGGGGTGCCCGGCACGGCCCACGGGCGGGCCAGGGTGTCCGGGTCGCGCTTGTACGGCCAGAAGACCTCGGTGCCGTCGGCCAGCTCCTGGTTCGGGCCGGTGGCGAACTGCGTCCGAAGGTCGGGGAGTTCGTCGACGTCCGGGATGCGCCAGGGCTCGGAGCCGTTGGCGAGGTAGCCGTCGGAGAGCAGGAAGACCGGCGTGCGGTACGTGAGGGCGATCCGGGCCGCCTCGATCGCCGCGTCGAAGCAGTCGGCGGGCGTCTTCGGGGCGACGATCGGGACCGGCGCCTCGCCGTTGCGCCCGTACATCGCCTGGAGCAGGTCGGCCTGCTCGGTCTTGGTGGGGAGGCCGGTGGACGGGCCGCCGCGCTGGATGTCGACGATCAGCAGCGGCAGCTCCAGGGAGACCGCGAGCCCGATCGTCTCCGACTTGAGCGCCACGCCGGGGCCGGAGGTGGTCGTCACGCCGAGCGCGCCGCCGAAGGCGGCCCCGAGGGCGGCCCCGATGCCGGCGATCTCGTCCTCGGCCTGGAAGGTGCGGACGCCGAAGTTCTTGTGCTTGCTGAGCTCGTGGAGGATGTCCGAGGCCGGGGTGATGGGGTACGAGCCCAGGTACAGCGGCAGGTCCGCCTGGCGCGAGGCGGCGACCAGGCCGTACGAGAGGGCCAGGTTTCCCGAGATGTTCCGGTAGGTGCCGGTCGGGAAGGCCCGGGTCGCGGGGGCGACCTCGTACGAGACGGCGAAGTCCTCGGTGGTCTCGCCGAAGTTCCAGCCGGCCCGGAAGGCGGCGACGTTGGCCTCGGCGATCTGCGGGTTCTTCGCGAACTTCTGCCGCAGGAAGGTCTCGGTGCCCTCGGTCGGCCGGTGGTACATCCAGGAGAGCAGTCCGAGCGCGAACATGTTCTTGGAGCGCTCGGCCTCCTTCCGGGACAGGCCGAACTCCTTGAGCGCCTCGACGGTCAGCGTGGTCAGCGGTACGGGGTGGACCCGGTAGCCGTCCAGTGAGCCGTCCTCGAGCGGCGAGGTCACGTAGCCGACCTTGGCCATGGCCCGCTTGGCGAATTCGTCGGTGTTGACGATGATCTCGCCCCCGCGCGCCACGTCCCCGATGTTGGCCCTGAGGGCGGCGGGGTTCATCGCGACCAGCACGTTCGGGGCGTCGCCCGGGGTCAGGATGTCGTGGTCGGCGAAGTGCAGCTGGAAGGACGAGACGCCCGGCAGGGTTCCGGCGGGTGCTCGGATCTCGGCCGGGAAGTTCGGCAGCGTGGAGAGGTCGTTCCCGAAGGACGCCGTCTCCGAGGTGAAGCGGTCACCTGTCAGCTGCATGCCGTCACCGGAGTCACCCGCGAAGCGGATGATCACCCGATCGAGCCGGCGCACTTCCTTCTCGGTGCCGTGGTGCGGCTTCGCCGGGGCACTGCGCTGCTCCCCGAGCAATGCCTCACCGGCCTCGCTACTGACCTGGCTGGTCACTGAACTGGACCTCCCTCGCGGCAAGGGGACTCTCCGCCGGAGGCGGGAGAAGGCTCGGGACGCGGTCGGCTGATCACCGTCCGTCCCGAGGCCCACCCTACGACGGTAAGGGGGGCCTTCCCGGGACTTCTCGCATCATGGACCTCTTTTTGAGATGCCCTCTTGCCTAGAATTGTCACGTTCTGTCGCCACCCGGAGTGTTCCGGAAAGCCGGATTCCGCCTCATTCTTTGGACCTAGGGTCCCTGGGGGCCCTAGGAGGGCCGCCTTCCTGGTGGTCACGCGGGTGGTGACCTCGGTGACTCCGGGAAAACGGCTTCCCCTCGATATCTGACAGGGTGTCAGATGATCAGGATTTCAGATACGTCAACACCGCCAGTACCCGACGGTGATCGCCGTCACTCGGCGAGAGCCCCAGCTTCAGGAAGATGTTGCTGATGTGCTTCTCCACCGCGCCGTCGCTCACCACCAGCGCCTTCGCGATCGCCGAGTTCGTCCGCCCCTCCGCCATCAGACCGAGGACCTCCCGCTCGCGCGGTGTGAGGTTCGCCAGCACGTCCTGCTGACGGCTCCGGCCCAGCAGCTGCTGCACCACCTCGGGGTCCAGCGCGGTACCGCCGCCGGCGACCCGCACCACGGCGTCCACGAACTCCCGGACCTCGGCGACCCGGTCCTTCAGCAGATAGCCCACACCGCGACTCGAACCGGCCAGGAGTTCGGTGGCGTACTGCTCCTCCACGTACTGCGACAGCACGAGCACACCGAGACCCGGATGCTCCTTGCGCAGCCGCACGGCCGCGCGGACCCCCTCGTCCGTGTGCGTCGGGGGCATCCGCACGTCGGCGACGACGACGTCCGGCAGCGCGCCCTGCGTGGCGAGCCCGGCGACGGTCTCGACGAGCGCCTCACCGTCCCCCACCCCGGCGACCACGTCATGCCCGAGATCGGTGAGAAGACGGGTCAGTCCCTCCCGCAGCAGCACGGAATCCTCCGCGATGACCACCCGCACACGCCCGACCCCTTGATCCACAGCCACGCCCCACAGCCCCCATGCCTTGCCCGAGTACTTCCCACGACTCGGCCAGCATCGCAGGATCGACTCGCGTTGTGCTCATTCCCGGGAGGAGTGCCCGCTACGGACTTTCTGCCGTGCGCGGGTGCGGGTCCGGTCGCGCCGGGTCACGGCGGGGGCGCGGGGCCTGCCGTGCCCGGGGTGAGGGCCCGATCCCGCCGGGTCGCATCCGGCGGGATCGGGCCCTGTCGTGCCTGGTGGGCGGGCCGACCTGTCCCGCCCGCCCCGCCCGCTCATGCCCGCCAGGGCAGCTCCACCGTCACCGTCGTGGGCCCGCCTTCCGGCGAATCCACCGCGAGCACCCCGTCCACCGCACCCACCCGCTCGGTGAGCGAGGACAGGCTCCGCCCGGTCACGACGTGCGCCCCGCCCACCCCGTCGTCCCGCACCTGCAGCATCAGCCGGTCGCCCGTGCGCCACACGTCCACCCAGGCCCGCCGCGCCCGCGCATGGGCCGTGACGTTCCGCAGCAGCTCCGAGACGGTGAAGTACGCGATGCCCTCGATCGCCGCCACCGGCCGCGCCGGCAGGTCGACGTCCACCGACACCGGGACCGCGCACCGCGAGGCCACCGCCGAAAGCGCCGCGTCCAGACCCCGGTCGGTGAGGACGGCCGGGTGGATGCCCCGGGCGAGGTCCCGCAGCTCCTGGAGCGCGAGCTTCACCTCGCCGTGCGCCTCGTCGACCAGCACCGCCGCGGCCTGCGGATCCTCCGCGAGCTTCTCCTTCGCGAGCCCGAGATCCATGGCGAGCGCGGCGAGCCGTGCCTGCGCCCCGTCGTGCAGATCGCGTTCGATGCGCCGCAGGTCCGCCGCAGCGGTGTCGACGACGACACCGCGGTCCGACTCCAGCTCGGTGACACGGGAGGCGAGCCGGGAGGGCCCGAGCAGACCGGAGACGAGGAAGCGGTCGACGGCGACGAAACCGCGCAGGAGCCAGGGGCCGGCCATCACGAAGAGCAGCCCGGCGAGACTGGTGACGGCGATCTCGAAGGGGGAGTCGAGGTAGAGGTTGTGGGTCCCGTCGCCGTACAGCTGGATGCCGTCCTGCCCGACGTACGCCGGGAAGACCCACTGCCACAGCGGATACGTGAAGAGGCTCCAGCCCCAGGTCCAGAAGGCCACGGTCACGGAGAACGAGAACACCGCCCACGGCATGTGCACGACCGCGTACAGCAGGTGCCGCCAGGACGCCCCGCTCTTCAACATGGCACCCATCCAGGAGAAGGCTCCGCCGGTCCGGCCCCGCACCGGTTCGGGCGCCCGCACGTCGACATCGAGCAGGGCGCGCGCCCGGGCCCGCTCGACGACGCCGAAGCCCCGGCACATGGCGAGGGCCCCGGCGAGGATCGGTACGCCGAGGAAGGTGATGAGCAGCCCGGCGCCGGCCGAGACGAAGGCGACGGAGAGCGCGAACCAGACGACGCTCAGCGGCAGCCCGATCAGTACGTAGAGCAGCGCACGCCAGGTGCGGCCCTCGAACGGCGCGCGGATCGCGGCGGGGAGGTGGGATGCCATCGCTGGGGTCCTTCTCTGCTCAGGGAGGGGGCGGGCGGTACGTACTCCAGGGTTCCGTGCCGGGCCTGCCGGGACCATGAGGCGGGTGGGCGTCTGGGGGCGGGGGTTTTCCCTACCTCGGAGGCGCGACCTCAGAGGCCCCGCAGCCCCGCAGCTCCGCTGTGCTGCCGCCCGGGCGGGACGCCGAAGGGGGGAGCGAACGACGTTCGCTCCCCCCTTCGTCCGGCAGGTCCGGCAGGTCCGGCAGGTCCGGACCGCGCGCCCCGGCCGCCGCTTACCCCGTCACGCCTTCGGGCGCGACCGCCACGGCAGTTCCGCCGTCACCGTCGTCGGGCCGCCCTCCGGGGAGTCCAGGACGAGCAGGCCGTCCACCGCCCCGAGCCGTTCCGCGAGGCCCGCGAGGCCCGTGCCGCCGTCGAAGCGGGCGCCGCCCGTCCCGTCGTCCCGCACCTGGAGCAGCAGCCGGTCCTCGGCCCGCCACACGTCCACGGACGCCGACCGTGCCCGCGCGTGCTTCGAGACGTTCTGGAGCAGCTCCGACACCGTGAAGTACGCGATGCCCTCGATCGCCTCCGCCGGCCGCTCGGACAGATCCACCGTCACCTTCACCGGCACCGTGCAGCGCGCCGACACCGACGACAGCGCGGCGCTCAGCCCCCGGTCGGTGAGGACGGCCGGGTGGATGCCCCGGGCGAGGTCCCGCAGTTCCTGGAGCGCGAGCTTCACCTCGCCGTGCGCCTCGTCGACCATCGCCGCGGCCGTCTCGGGATCGTCGAGGAGCTTCTCCTTCGCGAGGCCGAGCCCCATCGCGAGCGCCACGAGCCGCGCCTGCGCCCCGTCGTGCAGGTCCCGTTCGATGCGCCGCAGGTCCGCCGCCGCGGTGTCGACGACGACACCCCGGTCCGACTCCAGCTCGGCGATCCGCCGCTCCAGCTCGTCGGAGGGGGAGAGGAGGCCCCGGACCATGCCCCGGTCGGCGCTGGCCATGCCCCGGGACAGGAAGGGCAGTACGGGCCAGAGAACGATGAGGGAGACCAGCGCGACCGTGAACGTCACGATCCCCCAGGGCAGCCGGATCAGCCCGTACAGCTGCGTCCGCCAGGCCACCGGGTCCTTCAGCGTGCTCCACAGCCAGCCGAAGAAGCCGCCGCGCGACGGCAGCGGGGACGGCTCGGCGATCGCGACCCCGAGCAGCGCCCGGGCCCGCGCCCGCTCCGACCGGCCGATGAGGCGCGCCCCGCCGAGCCCGAGGGCGAGCAGCGGGAGCCCGATGACGGTGACGGAGAGGCCCACGCCGAGGAGCACGCTCACGACCGCGTAGACGAAACCGACCAGTGCGGTGAAGAGATTGGAGAGGAGGAAGACGAGCTCCTTCCAGGTCTCCTTCCCGTACGCGGTGCGCTTGGGCGGACGTGGTCGCGGGGACGGGGCGACGGCGGCCCCGGAGGACGCGGCGGGATCAAGATCGGCGGTCATGCTCCCCAGCCTGCCGGTCGGGGACCGCGCGACGCCATGGGGGAGGTGGGTGAGCCGCAGGGGGGATATCCCCACCAGGCCCCACCAGGCTCTGTCCGGCCCCGCCCCGGCCCCGCTCTCCGGCCCCCGCCGGTCCCGTACGAGGACCGAGCGAGGCTCGGGAGAGCACCGCCCGAGCACCGGCCGAGGACCGTGCCCACGCGACTGCTTACGGTCTCTTTAGCAGGGCCTAGACTCGCGTGCGTACAGAAGTGACTCATGAGACACCGAGACCGAGGGGCGGACGGACGTGCGGGAACCGACCGTTGTCGCGGCCGACGCGACGGGCGCGGCGGACTACTTCCAGACGTACTCCGTCGTCGGGCTGCTCGCCGTCGTCGGCGTGCTCTTCGTCGCCGTGGCGTTCGGCGCGGGCCGACTGCTGAGGCCTGTCGTGCCGACGCCCGAGAAGCTCCTCACGTACGAGTGCGGTGTCGACCCCGTGGGGGAGGGCTGGGCGCACACCCAGGTCCGCTACTACGTGTACGCCTTCCTCTACGTCATCTTCGCCGTCGACTCGATGTTCCTCTTCCCCTGGGCGACGGTCTTCGCCGCGCCCGGCTACGGCGCCACGACCCTGGTCGAGATGTTCGTCTTCCTCGGCTTCCTGGCCGTGGGGCTGCTCTACGCGTACAAGAAGGGCGTCCTGGCATGGACGTAACACCCCTGCCCACACCCCTGCCCGCTCCGAAGCTGGGCCCGCTGGCCCGCCTGGCCCCCGAGCCGATGAAGGTGGTCCTGAACTGGGGCCGCCGCTACAGCCTCTGGGTCTTCAACTTCGGGCTCGCGTGCTGCGCGATCGAGTTCATCGCCGCGTCGATGGCCCGGCACGACTTCATCCGGCTCGGCGTGATCCCCTTCGCGCCGGGCCCGCGCCAGGCCGACCTGATGATCGTCTCGGGCACCGTGACGGACAAGATGGCTCCGGCGGTGAAGCGCCTCTACGAGCAGATGCCCGAGCCGAAGTACGTCATCTCCTTCGGCGCCTGCTCCAACTGCGGCGGCCCCTACTGGGACTCGTACTCGGTCACCAAGGGCGTCGACCAGATCATCCCCGTCGACGTGTACGTGCCGGGCTGCCCGCCGCGCCCCGAGGCGCTCCTCCAGGGCATCCTCAAGCTCCAGGAGAAGATCGCGCGGGAGAGCCTCGCCGAGCGGTACGCGAGCACCGGCGGCGCGTCGGTCGCGCAGCTGACGAGCCCGCTGGTGGAGCGACCGGGAGCCGGGGCATGACGGCGTACGACTCCCTCCCCGGCTCCGTGACGGAGGTCTTCGGCGAGGAGGCGACGGCGGAGCAGGCGTACGACCTGCTGACCGTCGACGTCCCGCCGGGCTCGTGGATCGCGGCGCTCGAAACGGCCCGGGACACCCTCGGATGCACCTACTTCGACTGGCTGAGCGCGGTCGACGAGCCGGGCACGGGCTTCCGGGTCTGCGCCCACGTGGCCGCGGTGGGGGAGGGGCGTCCGCGCCGCCTCCTGCTCCGGACAACGGTCCCGCACGCGGCTCCCGTCCTGCCCACGGCGATCGGCGTGTACGCGGGCGCGGGCTGGCACGAGCGCGAGACCCACGAGATGTTCGGCGTGGACTTCACCGGCCACCCGCACCTGGTGCCGCTGCTCCTCCCGGAGAACTTCGAGGGCCACCCGCTGCGCAAGGACTTCGTCCTCGCGGCCCGGGTCGCGAAGGCGTGGCCGGGCGCGAAGGAACCGGGCGAGTCGCACGACGGCGGCCCGAAGCGCCGCCAGATGCTTCCCCCGGGCGTCCCGGACCCCAACGAATGGGGGCCCCTGAAGGGCCAGCTGCCCCCGGCGCCGGCCCGCCCGGCCCGCGCGGCGGCGGGCGACCGCCCGGTCCGCCGGACCCGCTCGGTCACGGAGGGCTCGGCGACCCAGCCGGAAGCCCCGGCCGCGGGCACCCCACCGCGCCGCGCGCGCTCGGTGTCGGAGGGCTCGGCGAGCCAGGCGACGGCGAGTCCGGAGACGCCCGGCGCCCCGGAGCCGACCGACACTCCGACCGCGGCGGCCCGCCCGCCGCGCAGGACCCGCTCGGCGGCGGACGGTTCGGCGAGCCAGGCGGCGTCGAGTCCGGAGACGCCGGGCGCCCCTGAGTCGGAGACCCCGCCGGTGGCGGGTCGCCCGCCGCGCAGGACCCGCTCGGCGGCGGACGGTTCGGCGAGCCAGGCGGCGTCGAGTCCGGAGACGCCTGGCACCCCTGAGTCGGAGACCCCGCCGGCGGGGCGCCCGCCGCGCCGGACCCGTTCGGCCGCCGACGGCTCCGCGAGCCAGGCGCCCCCGGACGGCCCCGCGCCGCGCGCGGAGGCCGCGCCCCCGCGTACCCGCAGCTCGGACGCTCCTTGGCACCACGCCCGCCCGGCTTTCGACAAGGAGCCGACGCCTCCGCCGCCCGCGGCGGCACCGGAGACCCCGGCAGCGCCGGAGCCCGAGGCCGCGCCCGAGCCTTCGTCGCGGCCCGAGGCCGAGGCCGCGCCCGAGCCTTCGTCTCGACCCAATGCTGAGGCCGCGCCCGAGGCCGAGGTCGCGCCTGAGGCCGCGCCTGTGCCGGAGTCGGCGTCCAAGCCCGCGCCCAAGCCCGCGCCTGACGCCGAGCCCGCGCCCGAGCGGGAGACCCCGGAGGAGTCGGCGCCTGGAACCGAGCCTGCGCCTGGAACCGAGCCTGTGCCCGGAACCGAGCCTGTGCCCGGAACCGAGCCCGCGCCCGGAACCGAGCCCGCGCCCGGAACCGCCCCCGGCGCCCCGCCCGAGGACGGCCCCACCGGGGCTAACGGCTCCACCGAGGCAAGCGGCCCCACCGGCACTAGCGGCCCCACCGGGGTCACCCGCCCCACCGACCCCACCACCCCCGCCGGAGGCGATCCCGCGTGAACGACGTACTCGACGTCGCCCTCCGGCTCCTCGTCGTCTTCGCCGTCTTCCTCGTCCTGCCGCTCGTCGTCGGCCAGACCGAGCACAAGGTCATGGCCCACATGCAGGGCCGCCTCGGCCCCATGTACGCCGGTGGGTTCCACGGCTGGGCGCAGCTCGTCGCCGACGGGGTGAAGTTCGCGCAGAAGGAGGACGTCGTCCCGAAGGACGCCGACCGGCGGGTCTTCCAGCTCGCTCCGGCGGTCGCCCTCCTCCCGTACCTCCTCGTCCTCGTCGCGATCCCGATCGGTCCGAGCGAGGGCGCCGTCGGCCAGGTCGTCGACGCCGGCATCTTCTTCGTGCTGGCCGTGATGGGCGTCGGTGTCCTCGGCAGCCTGATGGCCGGCTGGGCGTCCGCGAACAAGTTCTCGCTGCTCGGCGGGCTCCGTACCGCCGCCCAGCTCCTCGCGTACGAGCTCCCCATGCTCCTCGCCGCCGCCTCCGTCGCGATGGCCGCCGGCACCGTCTCGCTGCCCGGCATCCTCAACGCCTTCGAGTGGTGGTGGGTGCCCTGGCAGATCGTCGGCGCCCTCGTGTTCTTCGTGGCGGGCCTCGCCGAGCTGCAGCGGCCTCCGTTCGACATGCCCGTCGCCGACTCGGAGATCATCTTCGGTGCGTACACCGAGTACACCGGTCTCCGTTTCGCGCTGTTCCTGCTCGCCGAGTACGCCGGCATCGTCGTCCTGTGCGGCCTCACCACCGTCCTGTTCCTCGGCGGCTGGCACGGGCCCTTCGGCGCGGACGGTCTCGGCTGGGTCTGGACCCTCCTCAAGACCGCGATCCTCGCGTTCGTCGTGATCTGGCTGCGGGTGAGCTACCCGCGCCTCCGTGAGGACCAGCTCCAGAAGCTCGCCTGGACGACCCTCGTCCCGCTCGCGCTCGCGCAGATCGCGCTCACCGGCATCGTGAAGGTGGCGATCCAGTAATGGCCATTCCCGGCTCCGGCCTCGCCAAGGGCCTCGCCGTCACCCTCCGCACGATGACGAGGAAGACCGTCACCGCGCAGTACCCGGACGTGCAGCCCGAGCTGCCGCCCCGCACCCGCGGGGTCATCGGGCTGTTCGAGGAGAACTGCACGGTCTGCATGCTCTGCGCCCGTGAGTGCCCCGACTGGTGCATCTACATCGACTCCCACAAGGAGACGGTCCCGGCCGCCGCCCCCGGGGGCCGCGAGCGCAGCCGGAACGTCCTCGACCGCTTCGCCATCGACTTCTCCCTCTGCATGTACTGCGGTATCTGCATCGAGGTGTGCCCGTTCGACGCGCTGTTCTGGTCGCCCGAGTTCGAGTACGCGGAGACCGACATCCACGAGCTGACCCACGAGCGGGACAAGCTGCGCGAGTGGATGTGGACGGTTCCCGAGCCGCCCGCCCTCGACCCGGGTGCGGAGGAGCCGAAGGAGATCGCGGCCGCCCGCAAGGCAGCCGAGAAGGCCGCCGCGGCCGAAGCCGCAGCAGCCGCCGCCCAGGCCGAAGCCGAGGCCGAAGCCGAGGCCGAAGCCGAGGCCGCCGCCCAGGCCGAGGCCCAGACCCAGACCCAGACCCAGACCCAGGCCGAGGCTCAGGACCAGGCCGAGGGGGACCAGCCGTGATCCTTGCCGCCGCCGCTCAGCACGTCGCCCAGCAGGCCGCTCAGCAGGCCGCCGAGCAGCCCGTGCTGAACCAGCAGACCCACGGCTTCCTCTCGCCCACCGGCGTCGAGATCGCCTTCCTCCTGGTCGGCCTCGTCACCCTCGGCGCCGCCCTCGTCACCGTCACCACCCGCCAGCTCGTGCACGCCGCGCTCTGGCTGGTCGTGGCGCTCGGCGGGCTCGCCGTCGAGTACCTGCTCCTGACGGCCGAGTTCATCGCCTGGGTCCAGGTCCTGATCTACGTCGGTTCCGTCGTCGTCCTCCTTCTCTTCGGGCTCATGCTCACCAAGGCCCCCATCGGCCACTCACCGGACGCCGACTCCCGCAACAGACCGGTCGCCGCGGCCGTCGCGCTCGCCGCCGCGGGCGCGCTCGTCTGGGTGGTCGTCGACGCGTTCCGTACGACCTGGATCGACCTCGACGGAGCCGTGCAGGGATCCACCGCGGCGACCGGCGAGATCCTCTTCCGGCACTGGGTGCTGCCGTTCGAGGCGCTGTCCGTGCTTCTCCTCGCCGCCCTGGTCGGTGCCATCGTGCTCTCCCGCAGGAAGAAGGAGGAGCAGCGCTGATGCACCTCGCCTACCCGGCCGTCCTCGCCGCCCTCCTCTTCGCCATCGGCGTGTACGGCGTCCTCGCCCGCCGCAACGCGATCCTCGTCCTGATGTCCGTCGAGCTGATGCTCAACGCGGTGAACCTCAACCTGGTCGCCTTCGACGTCTGGCTCCGTGACACCCTGCACGCCGGTCAGGCCCTGACCCTCTTCACCATCGCCATCGCCGCCGCGGAGATCGGCATCGGCCTCGCGATCGTCCTGATGGTCCACCGCAACAGGGGCACCGCGGACATCGACCGGCTCCGTGACACGGCGGAGCCGCCGCAGCCCTGGGACACCGCGGCCGAGGACACCGCGGCCGAGGACGGTCCGACCACCGACGACACGCCCACCGGCGAGAAGGCCGAGGCCACCGCGTGACCACCACGACCCTCGCGGTCCTCGTCCCCCTCCTCCCCTTCCTCGGCTCCGTCGCCGGACTCCTGCTCGGCCGCTCCGCCCCCGGCTACGTCCGCCCGCTGGCGGTGCTGCCCACCGTCGCCGCCGCGGTCCTGGCCGTGGTCGTCGCCGTACGGCAGGGCGGCGGGAAGGCGATCGACGCCGCGACGCAGCTCACCCCCACCGGCTCGGTCCCCATCGACCTGGCCCTGTACATCGACGGCTTCGCGGCCCTCGTCGCCGTCCTCGTCGGCGTCGTCGCGACCTGTGTGCAGATCTACTCGACGGGCTACCTCCGCGACGACCCGCGCTACCCCTCGTACGCCGCTCTCGTCTCCCTCTTCACCTCCGCGATGCTGCTCGTCGTCTACTCGGGCGACCTGATGGTGCTCCTGGTCGGCTGGGAGATCATGGGCATCTGCTCGTACTTCCTCGTCGGCCACTACTGGGAGACCCCCGAGGCGCGGGCCGCCTCCCTGAAGGCCTTCCTCGTCACCAAGCTCGGTGACGTCCCCTTCCTCATCGGTCTCTTCGCGCTGGCCACCGACGCGGGCACGTTCCGGATCACCGGCGTCCTCGGCGCCGTCGCGCGCGGCGAGCTCGACCACCCCACCGTGATCGCGCTGCTGCTGCTGGCCGGGGTGGCGGGCAAGTCGGCCCAGTTCCCGCTGCACACCTGGCTCCCGGACGCCATGGCCGGTCCCACCCCCGTCTCCGCGCTCATCCACGCGGCGACGATGGTCGCCGCCGGCATCTACTTCACGGCCCGGCTGCTGCCCGTGTTCGCCGCCTCCGCCGCGGCGATGACGGTGCTCGCCGTGATGGCGGCGATCACGATGGTCGGCTCCGCGCTCGCCGCGCTCGCCCAGGACGACATCAAGCGGGTCCTCGCCTACTCGACGATCGGCCAGCTCGGCTACATGGCCGGGGCGCTGGCCGTCGGCGACCGCGGGTCCGCCGTCTTCCACCTCCTCTCGCACGGTGCCTTCAAGGCCCTGCTGTTCCTCGCCGCCGGCACCGTCATCCACGCCGCCGGTACGAACTCCCTGACCGCCATGTCCCGCATGAGCGGCCTCGCGAAGCGCATCCCCGACGCGTACTGGACGATGACCGTCGCCCTGCTCGCGCTCGCCGCGATCCCGCCCTTCGCCGGCTTCTTCTCCAAGGAGGCCGTCCTGGTGGCCGCCGAGCACACCGCGCTCGGCGAGCGGACCGTCGCCCCCGCCGGGGCCGGCTGGACCGTCCTCGTCGCCGGGCTGCTGACCGCCTTCCTCACCGCCGCGTACGCGCTCCGCCTCTGGCTGCGGACCTTCCGCGGCCGGGGCGCCGAGGCCCCCGAACACGGGCGTCAGCCGATCGCCATGACGGCGGTCCTGTGGGTGCTCGCGATCCCCTCCCTGGGCTTCGGCCTGACCGTCACGTACCTCGACGACTGGTTCGACGGGAACGCGCTCACCCCGACCGTCACCACGGCCGTCCTCGGCACCGGCCTCGCCGCGGCCGGCGCCGTGATCACGTACGCGATCTGGCGCACCCACGCCGCCAGGACCCCGGCGACCGCGGCCGCCGCCCAGGCGCCCGTCCCGCACGTGGCCCACCCGGACGCCGACCCCGGTCTCGTCGAGGCGGAGGCACTGCGCCTGCCGCACCCCGCCGGGGACCCGGCCGACCCCGGCCGCGCGCTCCTCGGCCCGCTGCACGGACCCGCCGCCGACGGCTTCCACCTGGACGCGGTGTACCGGAAGGCGTTCGTCCGCCCCGTCCTCGCCGCCGCCTCCCTGGTCCGCTTCCTGGACCGCGAGGTCGTCGACACCTACGTCCGCGCCGCGGGCACCTCCGCGAAGGGGCTCGGCTGGCTCGTCCGCCGTGCCCAGACCGGCAACGTGCAGACCTACCTCAGCGCCCTGCTCGCCGGCTCCGTCGTCCTGGCGATCGTCGCCGTCGCCCTCGCCAACGCCGCCGCCGGAGCGTGAGCCGTGATCGATATCAGCGAATCCGTGATGCAGTTCCTTCTGGCGTTGATCGTCGCCGGACCGCTCCTGGGCGCGGTCGCCGCCCTTCTCCCCGCCCCGCCGGGGCTGAAGGGGAAGTCGCCCGACCAGGCCGTGCTCCGCCACGGCGTCACCGTCACCGGTGCGATCCTGCTGGCCGCGATCGTCCTCGCGCTCGGCTTCGACCACGACCAGCCGTCGAGGATGCAGGCCACGACGGACATCAGCTGGATCCAGGCACTCGACGTGCGGATCCACCTCGGTGTCGACGGCATCTCCCTCCCCCTCCTGGTCCTGACCGCGCTCCTGAGCTTCCTCTGCGCGCTGTACAGCTACTTCAAGATGCCCGCCGGCCCTTCCCCCAAGGGCTTCGTGGCGCTGCTCCTCGTCCTGGAGTCCGGCACCCTCGCCACCTTCGCCGTCCTCGACCTGGTCCTGTTCTTCCTGGCCTTCGAGATGGTCCTCATCCCGATGTACTTCCTCATCGCCCGCTGGGGCGGCGAGGGCAGGCAGGCCGCGGCCTGGAAGTTCATCCTCTACACGCTGCTCGGCTCCGTCGTCATGCTGCTCGGCCTGCTCCTCATCGGCGTGAAGGCGGGCACGTTCGACATGGTGGCACTGGCCACTGACAACGGCCGTGGACTGACCACGTCCGTGCAGGTCATCGCCGTTCTCGCGATCGGCCTCGGGCTCGCGGTGAAGACCCCGATGTGGCCGCTGCACAGCTGGCTCCCGGACGCCCACACCGCCGCCCCGACAGTCGGCTCGGTCCTCCTCGCCGGCGTCCTGCTCAAGATGGGCACGTACGGCTTCGTCCGGATCGTCCTGCCGATCGCCCCCGACGGCATGCGGATCTTCGCCCCCTACCTCGCCGCCTTCGCCGTCGCCGGGATCATCTACGGATCGCTCGCCTGCCTCGCCCTCGTGCGGCCCGGCAACAAGGGCGACCTCAAGCGCCTCATCGCGTACTCCTCCGTCGGCCACATGGGCTTCGTGCTCCTCGGCATCGCGACCATGACCCCCACCGGGGTCAACGGCGCCCTGTTCGCCAACGTCGCCCACGGCCTCGTCACCGGCCTGCTCTTCTTCCTGGTCGGCGCGGTCAAGGACCGGTACGGCACCGCCGACCTCGACACCCTCGCCGGAGCCACCGGCGCCGCCCTCTACGGCCGCGCCCCGCGCCTCGGCGCCCTCCTCGCCTTCGCCGCCGTCGCCTCCCTCGGCCTGCCCGGCCTGGCCGGCTTCTGGGGCGAGATGCTGGCCCTCTTCGGCGCCTTCGAGCCCGCCGCGGGCCTCAGCCGCCCCGCCTTCCTCACCTTCATGGCGATCGGCGCCTTCGGCACCCTCCTCACCGCCGCGTACCTCCTGCTCGTCGTCCGCCGCGTCTGCATGGGCGGGCCCCGCCCGGCGGGCGAGACGCCGATCGCCGACGTCCAGGGGTACGAGGTCGCCGCCTGGACCCCGCTCGTCGCCCTCACCGTCCTCGCCGGACTCTGGCCCGCGGTCCTCCTCGGCCTCACCGACCCGGCCGTCCAGAAGCTCCTCGCCGGAGGCATCCGATGACCCCAGTGACGGCGTTCGCCGGCGAATCGCTCGTCCAGTCCGTCGACTGGCTCACGATCGCGCCCCCCACCCTCACCGCCGTGGTCGCCCTCGTCGTGCTCGTCGCCGACCTGTTCGTCCCCGAGGAGCGCAAGCGGGTCCTCGGCTGGACCTCCATCGCCGGCCTGGCCGCCGCGCTGGCCCTCCTCGTCCCGCTGCGGGCCGGCGACCGCTCCACCTTCTGCCTCACCGCCGACCCCCAGGCCGCCGCGTGCAGCTACACGGCCGACACCTTCACCCTGGTCATCCAGCTGCTCGTGCTCGGCGGCGCGCTCCTGACGGCGCTGCTCTCCGTCACCGAGACCCGCGAGAGGCTCCCCGCGGGCGAGTACTGGTTCCTGCTGCTCGCCTCGGCCGCCGGAGCCGCCCTGCTGCCCGCCTCCCGGGACCTCGCGACCCTGGTCGTCGCCCTGGAGGTGGCCTCGCTGCCCGCCTTCGCGCTCGTCGGCCTCAAGCGCGGCGACCGCATGTCCGGCGAGGCCGCGCTCAAGTTCTTCCTGTCGTCGGTCACCGCGACCGCCGTCACCCTGCTCGGCGTCAGCTTCGTGTACGCGGCGACCGGCACCCTGCACCTCACGGAGCTCGCCCAGTCCCTCGACGACGTCCCCGGCCAGCTCCAGACGCTCGCCGAGGCGGGCGTGGCCCTCACCCTGGTCGGCTTCGCCTTCAAGACGGCCGCCGTCCCCTTCCACTTCTGGGTGCCGGACACCTATGTCGGCGCCCCGCTGCCCGTCGCCGCCTACCTGTCGGTGGTCGGCAAGGCCGTCGGCTTCACCGGGCTCATCCTGGTGACGGTCGTCGCCTTCCCCTCGTACGCCGACGTGTGGGGCCCGGCGCTCGCCGCCCTCGCCGCGCTGACCATGACCGTCGGTAACGTCGCCGCCCTCCGGCAGCTGTCCACGCGCGCGTGGAGCGCGGTCCGGCTGCTCGCCTGGTCCTCCGTCGCCCAGGCCGGCTACCTGCTCGTGCCGATCGCGGCCGCCGCGTACTCCAGCGACGACCAGATCGGCGCCACCGTCGCGTACGCCCTGATGTACGCCGTGGTGAACCTCGGCGCCTTCGCGGTCGTCGCGCTCGTCGCCCGCCGGCACCCCGAGAACCGGATCGCGGACTACCGGGGCCTGTACGCGACGAGCCCCGCCGCCGCCCTCGCGCTCGCCTTCTTCCTCCTGAATCTGGCCGGTTTGCCCCCGGGTATCATCGGCCTCTTCGCCAAGGTGACCGTCTTCTCGGCGGCCGTCGACGCGGGCCTCGGCTGGCTGGCCGTGATCATGGGCGTCAACGTCGTGATCGGGCTGTACTACTACCTCCGCTGGACCGCACTGCTGTTCCGCGGTCCGGAGGGCGCGGTACGGCCGCAGCCTGCGGGAACCGCCGTCCCCCACACGGCCCCCGCACCGATCACCCTGGCGATCGTGCTGACCGCCGCCGCCGGAGTCGTCCTGTCGGGCTACCCGCAGATCGCGCTCCGCTTCGCGGCGAACAGCCTGTTCTGACCCCCCACACGACGAGAGACCAGGAGCGGGAAACACCGTGCTGAACGGATTCAAGGACTTCATACTTCGCGGGAACGTCATCTCGATGGCCATCGGTCTGGCCGTCGGAACGGCGTTCACGGCCGTCGTCACGGGCTTCAGCAAGGCCTTCATCACCCCGCTCATCGGTCTCGCGACCGGCACCGTCGGCAACTTCAACGAGGCCCAGTTCCACGTCGGCAGGACCGTCTTCCCCTACGGCCTCGCGATCTCCGCCGCCATAGCGTTCGTCATCACCGCCGCGGTCCTGTACTTCCTGATCGTCGCCCCGCTCGCGAAGGTCCAGGAGCGCTTCAAGAAGGAGGAGGCGGCCGACCCGAAGTCCGAGAAGCGCGACTGCCCCCGCTGCTACACGGAGATCCCGGCCATCGCCTCCCGCTGCGCCCACTGCACCAGCGAGGTCGAGCCCACCCTCCTCTTCGAGGAGAAGATCCCCGCCGCCCGCTGATCACCCGAACGGCCCACACCCCGCCCCCGGCGCCCCCGGTGCGGCCGGGGGAACCCGAACCTCCCGCCTGGCGTTGACCAGTACGGAAGGGTCCACTGGACGAGTGGATATGACCACGAAGCAAAGGGTTCCCCTGCCGCACCACTTGGAGGGCGTACCGTGCACCGCCGGCACAACGGGCTGAGGACCGCCGTACTTCTCGGAGGGCTCTCCGCCCTCATCATCGTCATCGGCAGCTTCTTCGGCCGTACGGGACTGATCGTCGCGCTCCTCGTGGCGCTCGGCACCAACGCGTACGCGTACTGGAACAGCGACAAGCTGGCGCTGCGGGCCATGCGGGCCCGTCCGGTCAGCGAGTTCGAGGCTCCCGCGCTCTACCGGATGGTGCGGGAGCTCTCCACGCAGGCGCGTCAACCCATGCCGCGGCTCTACATCTCCCCGACCCAGGCGCCCAACGCGTTCGCGACCGGCCGCAACCCGCGGAACGCGGCGGTCTGCTGCACCGAGGGCATCCTCGCGATCCTCGACGAGCGCGAGCTGCGCGGGGTCATCGGCCACGAGCTGAGCCATGTCTACAACCGGGACATCCTCATCTCCTCGGTCGCCGGAGCGCTCGCCTCCGTGATCATGTTCCTGGTCAACTTCGCCTGGCTGATCCCGGTCGGCCGCTCCAGCGACGACGACGGCCCCGGCATCCTCGGCTACCTCCTGATCCTCATCCTCGGCCCGATCGCCGCCTCGATCATCCAGCTCGCCATCTCCCGCTCCCGCGAGTACGAGGCCGACGCCTCCGGAGCCCAGCTCACCGGCGACCCGCTCGCCCTGGCCAGCGCGCTGCGGAAGCTGGACGCCGGCACCAAGCAGCTGCCGCTGCCCGCCGAGCCCCGGATCGAGACCGCGAGCCACATGATGATCGCGAACCCGTTCGGGCCCGGAAAGGGCGTGTCCAAGATGTTCTCCACCCACCCGCCGATGGCCGAGCGGATCGCCCGGCTCGAACAGATGGCAGGCCGACGCCCGTGAAAACCATCCTCAACATCATCTGGCTGATCCTCTGCGGATTCTGGATGTTCCTGGGCTACATGCTCGCGGGCGTCCTGCTCTGCATCACGATCATCGGCATCCCCTTCGGACTCGCCGCGTTCCGGATCGGGATCTACGCGCTGTGGCCCTTCGGGCACACCGTCGTGGACCGCCGCGACGCGGGCGCGCCCTCCTGCGTGGGCAACGTCCTGTGGCTGATCCTGGCCGGCTGGTGGCTCGCCCTCGGCCACATCACCACCGGCATCGCCCTCTGCATCACGATCATCGGCATCCCGCTGGGCATCGCGAACTTCAAGATGATCCCGGTGTCCCTGCTGCCGCTCGGCAAGGAGATCGTCCCCACCGACCAGGCCTACGGCTACGCGGGGCGCTGAGTGCAGAACCCCCGGTACGCGCTCCTCTCCGGCTCGTACGCCGTAGCCCTCTGCAAGGACGTCGACGGCCTGTACGGGGAGCCCGTGCCGGTGCCGCCGGTGCGCTACGAGCTCCGCGGCTGCGAGCCGCGCGGGGAGCTGGCCAGGGCCGTCACCGAGGCGCTCGTGGAGGGCACGGCGCCGCTCGGCACGCTGGACGTCGAGGTTCCCGACGGCCTGTGGCGCCTCGAAGGGGTCCGCGTCCTCGGCGCACGCGGGGACGCCGTGACCGTCGAGACGACGGGCCCCCCGCGCCGACGGGCCCACGGCCCGCACCCGGCCCGCTGCGCCAACCTGATACGGATCTCGCCCGAGCCGCCGCCGGAGGTCACCCGCACCGAGGTCACCTTCCTCGGCTGCTCCCCGCGCGGCGCGCTGCGGGACGCGCTGGCCGCCGGGGCGGCGGACTTCGGGACGGTCGACTACCGGGTCCTGGCCTGGGTGGGGGATCTGCACCACGGCGGCGAGGCGGGCCGGATCACCGGCTGGGACACCTCCGCCGACCACCGCGGCCTGGTCGACCTGACCGTGGCCTTCCCGCGGGCGCGGCTCGTGCCGCCGCAGACCCGCGAGGTATGGGACCTGTTCTTCGGCGGCCGGCCCGCCGAGCCCGGCACCTGGCGGCGGTTCACCGGCGCGGCGCGCGGCGAGTGGCTGAGGCAGGCCGCCCGGCGGACACGCGGCGCCCCGGAGCTCGTCCCGGGGGCCACGTACGACCTCGACGGGACGGACGTGGTCGACGAGGCGTCCTTCCTGTGCGCCCTCGGGGAGGCCGTGTCCGGCCCCGGCCGGGGGCCCGGTGTCGAGGCCGGGGTGTTCGGGGAGGAGTGGGCGGGCGTCACGCTCGTCTGGCACCGGGCCGACGTGGCCCGCGCCTGCCTCGGTGTCCAGCCGTGGCGCGGACGGCGTCCCGCGACGTTCCAGGAGCTGGCCGACGCCCTCACGAAGGCGGGGGTACGGCTCGTCCTCGACTGATCGCCCAGGCCACCACGCCGACGGCGACCACCCCGGACCCCGCGAGGACGGCGCCGAGCGGCAGCGCGAAGGCGAGCGCCGCGCACCCGGCGAGCCCGAGCGCGGCGAGCGGCCGGCGCGCGGGTCCCAGGGTCCAGGCGGAGGCGTTCGCGATGCCGTAGTAGACGAGCACGCCGAAGGACGAGAAGCCGATCGCGCCCCGCACGTCCGCCGTCGCCGCGACGACGGCGACCACCGCGCCCACCGCGAGCTCGGCCCGGTGCGGTACGTGGAAGCGGGGGTGGACGGCGGCGAGCGCGGTCGGCAGATAGGCGTCCCTGGCCATCGCGAGGGTCGTACGGGACACCCCGAGGATCAGCGAGAGCAGCGAGCCGAGGGCCGCGACGGCCGCGCCCACCGTGACCACCGGCACCAGCCACGCGGCGCCCGCCGCCCGGGCGGCGTCCGACAGCGGCGCGGGGGAGTCGGCGAGAGCCCCGGGGCCGAGGACGGTGAGCACGCCGACCGCGACGAGCGCGTAGACGGCGAGCGCGATGCCCAGGGCGAGGGGCACGGCCCGGGGGATCGTCCGGGCCGGGTCGCGGACCTCCTCGCCGAGCGTGGCGATGCGCGCGTACCCCGCGAATGCGAAGAAGAGCAAACCCGCGGCCTGCAGCACCCCGCCTGCGGTGAGCTCCGCGCCGAGGGAGAGCGGGGTCGTCCCGCCCGCCCCGAGGCCGACCCCGACGACCGCGGCGAGGACCGCGAGGACGAGCCCCACGGCCACCCGCGAGACCAGTGCCGACTTCTGAACTCCCCCGTAGTTGACCGCTGTCAGGAGCACGACGGCGGCCACGGCCACGGCGTGCGCGTGCTCCGGCCACACGTACGCGCCGACGGTCAGCGCCATCGCCGCGCAGGAGGCCGTCTTGCCGACCACGAACGCCCAGCCGGCGAGGTACCCCCAGAACGATCCGAGGCATTCGCGACCGTACACATAGGTGCCGCCCGAACGGGGGTACCGCGCCGCGAGCCGGGCCGAGGCCATGGCGTTGCAGTACGCGACGACGGCGGCGATCCCGAGCGCCAGGAGCAGCCCGCCCCCGGACCCGACGGCCCCTGCGGCGGGCCCGAGCACGACGAAGATCCCGGCCCCGACCATGGCGCCGAGCCCGATCACGACCGCGTCGAGGACACCGAGGGACCGGCGCAGCTCACCACTCATGCGCCGCAGCCTAGAGCCCCGTCTCCCTGAGGGTGATGTTGAGTCGTCCGGCAAGCCCGAGTGCGGGATCGGCCGTGCCGGGCCAGACCTTCGGCACGCCGTGATGGGCCCGGCGCGAGGGCCCGCCGAACACGAACAGGTCGCCTGAGGCCAGTTCGACGTCCCGGTACGGACGCCCCCGGCTCTCCTCGTTGCCGAAGCGGAACACGCACCGGTCCCCGAGGCTCAGCGACACCACCGGCGCGTCCGAACGCTCCTCGCGGTCCTGGTGCATGCCCATCCGTGCCCCCGGCGCGTAGAAGTTCACGAGGGCGGTGTCGGGAGCGAACCCGCCGTCGTCCCCGTACGCCTCGACGAGCGCCTCCCGGCCCAGGTCCACGAGCCAGCCGGGCAACGGGACCCCGACGGAGTCGAGATAGCGGTACGGCACCCACGGGCGGCCCAGGCAGAGCGACCGCACCGACATGACCCCGCCGCCGGGCAGCACGGTCTGCCGGTACGGCACGGGACCCCGGCCCCACTCCCGGCAGACGTCCACCAACTCCCGCTGCCGCGCGGGCGGGAGCCACGCCGGCACGTGCACCGCGCCGGGCGCGATCACGGCCCGCTCGCGGGGGAACAGCCCCTCGGTCACACCGGGGCTCCCTCCAGGCCGAGGAGCCGCTCCTTGCGGTCCAGGCCCGCGGCGTAACCGCGCAGGCCGCCGTCGGCTCCGATCACCCGGTGGCAGGGCCGCACCACGAGCAGCGGATTGCGCCCGATCGCGGTCCCCACGGCCCGTACACCCGCGCCCGGGGAACCGACCCGCCGGGCGATCTCCCCGTACGAGACGGTCGTGCCGTACGGGATCTCCTCCAGGGCCCGCCAGACGCGCCGCTGGAACGCGGTGCCCGCGTCCCCGTCGACCGGCAGGTCGAACCGGTCGCGCCGCCCGGCGAAGTACTCGCCGAGCTGCGCCGCCGCCTCGGCGAACGCCTCGGGCGCCAGGGTCCAGCCGGCCTCGACCTCGACGGCGCCCTTCTGCCCCGGCAGGGACAAGGAGCGCAGCACGGCACGGCCCCCTCCGGCGAGCTGTCCGACCAGCAGCATCTCGCCCAGGGGGCCGTCGACGTACGCGTACACGGTCATGGCTGGTTCCTCTCCCCGCACGGGTCTTCCACGTCCAGTGTGCGGGGGCCGCCGCGCCTCGGGCTGGCGGTATTCGGACACGAGCCTCGCGACCCGCTACGGGGTCAGCGGTAGTTCACGAACTGGATCGCGAAGTCGAAGTCCTTGCCCTTGAGCAGCGCCTGCACGGCCTGCAGGTCGTCCCGGCTCTTCGAGCTGACCCGCAGCTCGTCACCCTGGACCTGCGCCTTGACGCCCTTGGGGCCCTCGTCGCGGATGGCCTTGGCGACCTTCTTGGCGTTCTCCTGGGAGATGCCCTCGGTCACCGACGCGAAGAGCTTGTACTCCTTGCCGGACAGCTGCGGCTCACCCTCGACGTCCAGCGACTTCAGCGAGATGCCCCGCTTGATCAGCTTGGTCTGGAAGATGTCGAGGATCGCCATGACGCGCTCCTCGCCGTTGGCCTGCATGAGGATCTTCTCGCCCGACCACGAGATCGAGGCGTTGGTTCCCTTGAAGTCGTAGCGCTGCGAGATCTCCTTCACGGCCTGGTTGAGGGCGTTGTCGACCTCCTGCCGCTCGACCTTGGACACGATGTCGAAACTGGAGTCGGCCATGACTCGTGGCTCCTTGCTCGGATGCTGGGGTACAGCCCAAAGCCTAGGGGGTGCGCCACGGCCCGAACCGCTGATCAATCCGGTGGCGAACCACCCCCCGGGATCAGGTATTGTTTACGTCGTTGCCACGGAACACCGCCGAAAAGCGGCTCCACGGCAGCGATCTCATGGCGATGTGCCCGAGTGGCCAATGGGAGCGGACTGTAAATCCGTCGGCTTAGCCTACCCAGGTTCGAATCCTGGCGTCGCCACGCGATAAGAACGGCCCCTGATCTGCGGAAACGCGATCAGGGGCCGTTTGCGTGTAAAGGTGAGACCAGGGCCCGACTGTCTCGCCCTGTCCCGCTGAATCACCCTGTCTACCAGCGTGTCTGGACGGGCTGTGGACGGGAAATCCAGCTCACCCTGAGCGGCTGTGACCGGGGCGCCGGTCAACGGCCGGCGGCGACGCTCACCGGTGCTGGTTCAGGCGGGCGGAGATCTTGGCGTTCGCGGCCTCGTCGCCTCCCTTGAGGAACTTCGCGTACACGCGGAAGAGGACCCCGACGGAGTGTCCGGCCCGCTGGGCGACCAGCTGTGGCTCGACGCCGGAACTGAGCCATGTGGAGACGGCGGCGTGACGAAGGTCATACGGTCGCTTCGCGAGCTTCGTCGCCCGCTCGGCAGGGCTCAAGACGTCCTCGCGGGCGCCTGCCCAGACCTCCCCGTAGCCGCTCTCCTGGACCATGCCGCCCCGGGCGGTCCGGAACAGCCGGCCGTCGGCGTGGGTGCCGTAGGCGGTGACGTGCCACCGGAGCATCGCGACCAGCTCGGGCGGGATGGGCACGTACCGGACCGTCTTCCGGGTGCGGTGCTTGAGGCCGCGCCGGTCGTGAGCCTCGCCCGTGTCCGTCCAGGAGCTGC
The DNA here is from genome assembly GCF_001905825.1 of Streptomyces sp. CB02009. GTDB lineage: Bacteria > Actinomycetota > Actinomycetes > Streptomycetales > Streptomycetaceae > Streptomyces. The sequence goes on along the minus strand of NZ_LIVV01000005.1, from coordinate 493,339 downwards.
CCGAGCGGGCCCGGCTCTCGCGGAGTCGAAGGAGGCCCCAGCCGCGGCGGGGAAGGTCGCAGTCCTGGAGCCGTAAGCCGACCAGCTCCCCGGGGCGGCCGGCGGAGTAGTACATGCACCCGAAGAAGGCCTCCAGGTGCCGCCCGCGGCTTCCCTGCTTCCGTACGCCGGCGAGGAGCGCGGCGGCCTGCTCCGGGTCCGGCACGGCTTCGGGGTCGACCTCCTCCTCGACCTTCTCGGGGGCCTTCCACTTGATCGCGGGGATCGGGTTCTCGGCCAGCAACTCGGCGTCGACGGCGAGCCCCAGGGCCTGGTGGAAGATGGCCCGTTTGCGGGCGATGACCGACCCGGCGGACGTCTTGCCGTCCAGGCGCCGGGTGCAGGCGTCCAGGGCCCGGCGTACGAGGATCCGATCCGCGAGGGATGACGTGGGGACGGACTTCCGCTCCACCCAGGCGAGGAGCGCGGCGACGTCCTCCGGAGCCTCCTCCTTCCACCGGTTCACGTTGAAGCCCCAGGTGTAGAGCGCGCGGCGCACGGTCTTGTGATCCGCCATGCCCTTCGTGTCCTTCAGGAGGGCGAGCGTCACGGTGGCCATGGCCTCGGCCAGGTTCCGGCGCGTGGAGGCGGGGGAGTGGTCCCACTTCATCTCCACGTAGTTCCGGGCGTGCTGGTACCAGGAGATGTCCTTGGCCTTCTGGACCATGGACTTTGGCAGGCCGCTGGCGACGTCCCAGGGCTCACCCTCGCGGGTCGCGGTGATGAACTGCGCCCGGCGGCTCTCCGCGAGCCCGAGCGTCAGGAAGGACTCGGAGTGCGGCTGCGTACCCACCTGCCAACGGAGTTGGTACGGCTTGCGGTACGGCCGCTTGCGGATGCTCCAGATCCGTACGGTGTAGCTCCAGTCGGTCACGCGGTCTCCAGTTCGTTCAGGAAGGCGTCGAGCACGCTGCGGCGGACCCGCAGGTGCCCGTTGGGCAGGCGCTTCACCTCGGGGCCGTAACCGCGGTTGCGCCAGCGGTAGTAGGTGGCTCGGGTGATGCCGATCTCGGCGAGGACGTCGGTCAGGGGGATCCACTCGTCGATGGGCTGACGGCGGCGGGCGGTGCTGGCCATCGGGGCTCCTTGTCGGAGTTGGGCGGCGAATGTGTCCGAGGTGGTGATTTCTGCGTCACTGCGTCATCAGCGTCACTCGGAGCGTTGACCTGCGGGTTTCGGTGACGCAGGGGGTGACGTGCTGCGTCACGGGTGACGCAGGTGTCCGTCACGGCGTGACGCAGGTGACGCAAGGTGACGCAGACTTTCGGGCTCTGCGTCACCCCTGTTGATGCAGGTCAGTCCCGGTTTGAAGGCCCGTCGTGACGCAGGTGACGCAGCAGTTTCCACTTAGGAAAAGAGAAGGGGCTGTGTCTGTTGTCATGCGTGCCTTCAGGAGTGGATGTGGAGCCGCGAAGCGGCACGCCCTTTGGGCGGCGGCAAGCCGCCGAAGAGCAAGAGGAGCACCGCCGCGCCGGGGCGGGGTGCTCCTCTTGCCTGTGCGGCCGGGACCGGGTGGCGCGCGGTCTAGAACATCTGCTGCGGCTCGTCCTGCGGGGGCGCGGGGCGAGCGATCTCGATGTAGCGGGCGCTGTTCTTGCGGCCCCAGTCGACGTAGACAGCGCGGGCGGTCAGGACGGGCTGGAGGCGCTTGAGACGGTCAGAGAGGACCTTGCCGGTGGTGGGCCACCCCTTGGGCAGGGGACGGAACTCTCCCTCGCCGGCGTAGAGCTGGGTCAGGGCGTGCAGCCACTCGGCCGAGGTCATGCGGACCTCGGTGCCGGGGGCGATGCCGGCGGCGTGCTTGAGGACGGTCTGGGCGAGGAGGTCGCCCTCGATGACGTCGTCGTTGAGGTCGTCCAGGCTGGCCCGGTAGGCGTCCAGTGCGCCGAGGCCGGTCGCTGCGTCGAGCTGGGCGCAGAGGTGGGCGAAGTCGGCCATGCGCAGGTCGGTGGGGATGTCGGCCTGGGTGGCGCGGAGCTGGACGGCGAGGTCGAGCAGGGAGCCGAGGATGACGGGCAGGGCCTCGGCGAACTCCGCCCACAGTTCTTCCTCGGTCCGCCGTGTCCTGGGCCGTTCCAGGCGGAGGGGGAGGAGGCGTTCGGCGAGGTCGGGGCGGATGACGCCGACGTCGATGCCGGTCATCAGCAGCGGCCGGCGGTAGCGGGAGCGCACGACGTCGCCGTCGGTGAACAGGGCCCGCTTCACGGTCTCGGCACCGGTGACGATGCAGCACAGCAGGTCGGAGAGGTCGGGCCCGAGATGGGAAAGGTTGTCCAAGGCGGTGACCCATCCAGCGGCCACGGCCGCGATCAGGCTCTCCTCGTCCTTCGGGGAGCGTCGCAGGTCGGCGCTCATGCCCTCGATGATCCGGATGAGCATCCGGCCGCCGGTGGACTTGCCAGCGCCCTGGGGGCCGGTGAGGAAGGGGGCGGGGACGGGTACGGAGGGGCCGAGGCAGCCGACGAGCCAGGCGACGGCGAGGGACTCGGTGCGGGCGTCGGCGAAGTTGCACAGCCTCAGCAGCAGGTCGATGCCCTTGCCGTTGGTGTCCTTCGCGGGCAGGGGCAGTTCCCCGGTGAGCTGGGTGCGCCGCCAGCACACTTCGCGCGGCTCGGGGGTGACGATCTCCCAGCCGGTGGGGTGGATGCGGACGGACTTGCCGTCGTCGCGGCCCAGGTCGAGCCACGTCGCCCCGCCGCTGCCCGGGGCGACGCGGATGTGGACGGCCTGTACCTCTTCGGTCATCGCCAGTGCCTCGATCAAGTCCAGGGCCTCCTTGAGTGCGGTTCCGTTGAAGACGCCGTAGCCGTCCTTGAACAGGCCGACCATGAGTTCCTGCCGGTGGCTGCCGGTGGTGCCCTGGGAGCGGATCGGGCGGGCGATGGGCTGGCCGTTGCGCTGGGCGTAGACGGTGCCGTCGGCGGTGCGGAAGTACCGGAAGTTGGCCTGCGCGTAGTCGGTGATGACTTCGCGGGCGGGGTTCTTCTCGTCCTCGGACATGTCACATCCCCAGAGCCGTACGGGCGTTGGACCAGGCATCCGTGCAGTGCCGCGGGGACTCCCCCTTGGCCTGCGCCGCCGTGAACAGGCGACCGATGTGCGTGTCGGTGAGGCAGCCGCACCGGCCGTGGGCGGACAGCACCGCCAGGAATGTCCGGTACACCGTGGCGTGGACCGCGCTCGCGGCCTCGGTGATGCGCTGCTCGGCCATGCCGATGCCGCGCTCCAGATAAGCGGGCGACCGGTGCGGGCACTGACCACTCCCGGCGGGGACAGCGGCAGTGGCGACACATGCCGCCGGGCGGGCCACGGCAGGCTCTTTCACGGGCAGCGCACGCACGACGTTCGGCAGCGCCGCCATGTCGCCGCTGCCGGGTCCGCGCCAGCGCACGTAGGACTGGATGGACTTGAGGTCGACTCCGTCGCGTACGCCGTTCACGGAGCGCGTGGTGCCCCGGTAGATCCAGTGCTCGCCCCGTGTCGTGGCCACGGTGTGGGTCGGGGGAAGGGTGGTGCGGGCCCAGTCGACGGCGGCCTGGTGGTCGAGGTCGACCACGGTGACCCCGGCGCCCCCGGGGTGGTAGGCGACGGCCCCGGCACGGCGCCACGCGGCCGCCCAGGGGGCCGAGGAGAGGACGGCCGGGTCGGTGGTGGCAGCGGCCCAGGCGTGGCAGGGACGCGGGCACTGGCAGGGGCCGGGGTTCTTCATGTTCGGCCGTCCGCCACACGCGTTTCCGGTGCAGTCCGGGCAGTTGCCGAACGGGCCCTTGTCGGCCCGCAGCGGCATGACCGGCAGACCGCCGGCCGCCAGCCGCAGCGCGGTGGAGAGGAAGAGTCCGGTCCGGGCGTCTCGCCGGATCGGCAGGGTATGAGTCATGCTGGATGTCTCCAGTTCTGTGAAGAGTGCTGGTTTGAGGGCGGCCCCGGCTTTGGCGAGACGGGGGCCGCCCTTCCTGCTGTGGTGGGTCAGAGGTTCTGGACGGTCTCGATGAGTGAGGCGGCCAGGGTGTTGATGGGCTTGGCGGCGCCGGTGGATGCGAGGAAGAAGCCGAATCCGGCGGCGATGAACGCGGCTCCGGCGCCGAGGCTCTTGGAGCGGAGGAGGAGGAACAGGACGAGTCCGAAGAGCGCGACCAGGGAGACGGTCACGGCCATGGCGGTATCTCCTTTGACGGCGGTGCGGGGTGGGTGGGTAGGGTGCGGGCACCTCGGGTGCTGACAAGCTCGGGGGATTGGCCGACGGCGCGTCCGCCTAGCGCTGGCTAAGTGCGGGGTACGTCTCATGACGGGCGCCGTCGGCCGCTTCGTGTCCGGTGTCAGCGGGTGCCGGCGCGGTGGATCGCGCGGCTGTGGTTGGTCAGGCGCCGGCCGACGCGGAGCCGCTTACCGCAGCCCTTGCACCGGCGACACGGCTTGGCCCTCTTGGGACGGCCCTTGCGGTCGAGGACGACCTTTCCGCCGAGTCCCTGGCACTTGCGGCAGGTCCCGAACGGCGACGCCGCACACAACAGTGCGTAACCGGCGAGGGTGGCGAGCAGGAGCAGGGCACTAGCGGTCAGCATGGGCGGTCGATTCCTCTCCTGGGGCGGGTTCCCGGGGTTTTCGCAGATGGGCCGCTAGACGCTAGATCGCAGGTCAGTGGCCCTATGGGGTGCTAGCGCGGGTGCTAGACCTAGCAGCGGGTGCTGCTAGGTCTAGCGGTGGTGCTGGGGTCAGGCGGCGGCTCGGTCGGCGTTACGGCGTGTGATGGCGGCGGTGATGTCGGTGCGGTCGATGCCGCGCCGGTTGGCGCCCTTGCCCTCGTCGGTGGTGCCCCAGACCTGACCGGTCTTGATGCCGTAGGGCTTGAGGGCGGCGGTGACGTTCTCGCCCTTCCACCCCGCGTACATGTCCGGGCGGAGGGAAGCGAGGCGGGTCGCGATGCGCTCGCACCACACGGCCTTCTCGCCGTCGAGGATGACGTCGAGGACGTCGGCGAGGATGTCACTGCCGCTTGTCTTGTTGGGGCCCTTGCCGATGGCGTGGCCGGTGACGTTGCCGTACTCCTCGCGGGCCTGACGGGCGCGGGTGACGACCTGTTCGGCGGCGACGGCGTCGACGAACGCGGAGGCGACGATGCGGGGATCGTCGCCCTCGCCGGCCATCCAGCAGATACCGCGGTCGGAGCGGGAGAACATCGTGGCCCGGTACCCGGCCTTGTAGGCGCCGGTGCCCAGGACCATGTCGTTGGCGGTGTGGCCCATGACCTTCAGGCAGAACCGCAGCACCGCGTTCGCGCTGATGCCGGTCGGCAGGGACTTGGCGTCGGGGCGCTGGGTGCCGAACATGCCGACCATGCCGAGCGCGGGGCCGCGCTTGGTGATGTCGGTGCAGATCGCTTCCAGTTCCTCGCCGTACTCCTTGTGCTCGAACGGCACCTGGCACTCGTCGGCTCCGATGACGATCGGGTGCAGTCCGAGGCTCTTGTCGTTGGCGAGTTCGGGGGTGACCTTCGACTCCGGGCATCGGGAGCGGGGCAGGGACTTGATGACCTTCGCCCGGCGGCGCAGTTCCTCGCGCAGTTCCCGCAGGGCGGCGAGGACGTATTCGATGTCCTCGTCGTCCTCGCCGGCGCGGTAGCGGTGGCAGACCGGTTCGAGGGCGCCGAAGTCGCCGGTGCCCTTGAAGTCGAACGCGTGGATCTCTGCTCGCGGGTCGAGGGCGGCGATGAGGAGGAGCAGCCGCATGAGGAAGGTCTTGCCCATGCGGGGGATGGAGCCGATGACGATCGAGGCGAACATCAGGGTGACGGTGACGTCCCGCATGCGCTGGTCGTTGCCGAACACCACCGGCTTGAACAGATCCACGGTCCCGGCCTTGAGCAGCGGCCACGGGGGCTTGGTGGTCTCGTTCATCGGCTTGTCCCCGACCCACAGCACCAGCCGTCCTTCATGCTCGGTCGGGTCCGGGGACGGCCAGACGCAGCCGACCTTGCGCCGCAGGCCAGAGGCCAGCGGCTTGCGGGCCTCCATGATGTCCTCGGGCGTGACGCCGTAGGGGAGGTCGAGGTCGGCGCGGTAGCCGGGCCCGTCGCGGACGATTTCGCTGGTGAACCGGAGGCCGTTCATGTCGCCGCCCTTCTTGATGGCGGCGGAGATCTTCGCGTTGCCGATCGAGTCCAGCCCGCGCAGCACGATCGATCCGGTGAGCTTCTGAATCTCGGTTTTGAGGACGGCGGGGCCGACGACCGGGGAGTCGGGCTGCTGTCCGGCCATGCCGAGGAGTAGTACGCCGCCGGTGGCGAACAGGAACAGGTAGGCGGGGGCGACGACGTAGAGCCAGAGGGCGAAGGAGGCGCCGAATACGAGGGACACGAGGGTGACCAGACCGCGCAGCCGGATGCGGCCGGCGCGGAGCTTGGACAGCCGCATGTACTCCTCGACGTCCTCGGTGCGGACCGCGTAGTCGCGCAGCGGGGCGGCCTCGCGGTCCCAGACCCACCGGTTGGTGGAGGCGATGAACCGGCAGGTTCCCCGCGGCGACATCAGGGCGAGGCGTCCGGCGTAGACGGGGATGCGGACGCCGTGGAAGAGGGCGGCGTAGCCGATGTTCGCGCCGGTGTGGCGGGCGGTGGCGAGGAAGTCACGCTGGTTGGTGAGCCATCCGGCGAGGACCGGCTTGCGCTTCTCGATGGTGACTTTCGGGTCGGGTAATGCCGGGTTGTCCACCAGCACCGGGGCGGTGGGCGTTTCGTCGTCGTGGTCGATGTCGGGGACCGGCCGCAGGTGCGCGGCCGTGGGCGTCTCGGTCATGCTGGGGGGTCTCCTGCTGCTCGAAAGGGCGGAGGGGAGGGCCCGGGGCGGTCGGGATGCTTGGCGGCTGTCGGCCGCCCCGGGGCACAGCTACTTCTTCTTGGCGTTCTTCTCGGCGCGCTCGCGGGCGCCGTCAAGGATGCGGTCGACCTTCTTCTCCAGGTCGCCCTGGTAGACGGTCTCTCCGGCGAGTCCCCGCTTGGCCATCCGGCCGACGTACCAGGCGAACTTCGCCTTCTCGCCGGCGGTGAGCGGGGGGTGCTTCGGGTCGTACTCGGGGTTCTTCCTGGTGGCCATGACGCGGTCCCTCTCCGGGGCCGGGGCTGTCCCGGCTCCCCTCACCGCCCGGTGCGAGGACTGGGCGGATCGGGCAGCCGTCAGCGACGGCGCTTGCGCGTCGTGGCCAGAGTCTTCGCGGCGGCCTTGCCGTCCGGGCCGCCGACCGACTTCACGACGGACACGACGCCCCACGCGAGGACGGCGGCGAGGAACGCGAGGAGGGCGAGGTTGGCGGCGATCGCGGTGAGCGCGCCGACGAGGAGGGGGCCGAAGTAGACCCCGGCGGCGACCGTGCCGGCGCCGATCCCGGAGCCGAGCGCGATCCGCTGAACGGTGCGGTCCGGCGGCGCCTGGTGGATGTGCTGATGGACCACCTGCGGGACACCCGGCGGGGCCTGGATGGCGGGGAGGTGATCAGCGTAGGCGTAGGTACCGTCCGGAAGCCGGATCACGCTGGAGGGTTCGGGGAGGTTCGACATGGGTTCTCCCTGGTCAGTGGTGGCCGTTAGAGTCGCGGCCATGGGGGCGATTGAGATCGAGGTGGACCCGCTGCCGTGCAAGTGGTGCAAGCGACCACTTCCGCAGCGCAGGTGGTGGCGCCGTCGGCGGTACTGCAACGGGTGGCACCGCACCAAGAGGTGGCTTGCGCGGATCGCTGAGTTTGTCGGGGAAGTGCTGTCCTCCTGACGCTCACCCGGCGGACATGGGCGCCAGGCGCCAGTGATACGCGGGGAGGGCGCTCATGACGCCGTCGCGGTGATGCGCCGCCAGGCGGCCCGCAGCCGGGTCTCGCTCGCGCTGTGGCCGGCGGCCCGGAAGCGGAGCGAGAGTTCGCGATAGGACAGCGGCGGCGTCTCGCCGGTGTGCAGCTCGGTGACGATCCGGTCCAGCTCCCCTTCGCTCAGGGCGGGCGCCGCGTCGAGGGCGGGGACTGGCTCGTAGGGGCCCCAGACGGGGAGTTCCCAGCGGGGCTGTGCCCCGGGTGCGACGCGGTCCGTCACGCAGGTCAGAGCCCGTGCGGTGCCCTCGCCCTGCCGCGCCGCCTCCAGCGTCGACCACGCCCCAGACAGCCGCTCGGCGGTCTTCGCCTGGACGCGTGCGACGCGTGCCCCGGCCTCCGTCACGGCCGTCAGCCGCGTCTCCTCCGTGCCCGCCTGAGCCCGCAGCTGAGCACGGGCAACGGCCGCCTCGTCCCGGGCCTCCTGCTGGATGCCGCGGATCGCGTCGAGCGCGACCGGGGTGAGCGCGGTGCGCTCCCACATGCCGTGCACGAGCCACAGCGCCTTGGCCCCGAGCGGCAGCCAGGACACCGCGAGCCATGCACCGGTGGCGTCCTCGGTGAGCGCGTGGGCGACCAGGACGCCGGTGGCGGCGAGACCGAACGCCCAGCCGACCGTGGTGACGGCGGTGGAGTGGTCGCCCTGTGCGGCGAGGCGGCGCTCGTAAGCAAGGGTGGCCAGCCATCCACCGTCGAGCCCGAGCCCGACCACGAGTGCGATCTGCCACGGCATCGAGCCCCCGAGCCACATCACCACCACGGCCAGGGTCAGGACCATGGACACGACCGTCATGGCGACCGCCGGGGCTGCGGTCGCGACGCGCTTGCTCATCCCGCCACCGCCTCGGACAGGTGCGGGTTGGCGGGGCGGGTCATCGCTCCTCACCCGCCTCGGCGAACTCTTCGTACCGGTCGGCCCGGTACAGGAGGCGGGCGACGGCGATCACGCCAAACCCGGCCATCGCACCGATCAAGAAGAGGTCCCGGTTGCCGATGATCTGGCCCCAGACCTCGACCGCGGCGCACAGGGCGATCAGGAGCCAGTAGGTGAGGCGGTTCACGCGGCACCGCCCGACTGCGCCAGGCCGGCGCGGTTGGTCAGATCGCGGCGCTCCGCGAGGACCCGGTGACGGGCCCGCCGGATGCGCCGCTCGTCCAGCACGGTGGCCGGACGGTCGAGCGTCATAATCTCCGCGTCGAGCAGGTCGACCTCCGCCAGGATCAGCGGCATCTCCCACTCGACCGCGTCCAGCTCCGCGTTCGACGGCTCACCGTCGAACGCCAAGGCCCCGCTCGTGGCGGGGAGTGTGATGATGGACTGCATTGGGTGTGTTCCTCTCAGACAGGAACGGCCCGAACCGAAGCCCCGGTGTTACAGCACCGGGGCTTCTCGCCGTTTGGAACCATCCGGCTCCCCTCAACCCCGCCCGTACGGCACCCCGCGAGCGGGGCCCGGACGGGCGGAGGAGGCAACCGGCCGCGGCTGGAAGGCTGCGGACGTCAGGTGACACAGTGGGCGCGACCTCCTCCGTCAGTTCGTCGGAGGTGGCGCCCAGGGGCTTCGTAGCTTCAACTCGGCCTCCGTGAACGGAGCGGAAATGGGGGTGTGGAGTAGTCGCGATCTCTGCCCTTGTCTCACCGCACGTGGACGACTCCTCGTCAGCCCGAAGGGCGACCCGGAGCAAGGTGCTTACTGTTCGTGCGGCAGGGCCTGCGGCTTGTCGCAGATGCCTGATGTTCTGTGTTCACTGTTGAGTTCTCAAGCCAGCAAGTCGCTTCCTTCGAGCCGTCTCACGGGCTCTCCGGGCGTCGGGAGCAGCCCAAAGAAGGCCCTCCCGCGCTTCACTGTCCTAGGACTGCGAAGCGCTTGAGAAGACCATGGCGCACAGTCCTAGGACTGTCAACAGTCCTAGGACTGTGTTTGACTTGAGAGAGTCGAGAGGAGTTCGCGTGGCACCGAAGTGGCGGGAACTGGCGGACAAGCTGGCGGAGCAGATCAAGCACGGTGACTACGCTCCGGGCGATCGGCTTCCGCAGATCAGGGAGCTTGTGGAGGCGGGTGAAGGGTCTAAGGCCACCGTTCATGCGGCCTACAAGGCGCTGGAAGCGGAGGGCCTGGTCACGTCATCCCGAGGGCACGGCACCGTCGTACGTGAGCGCGCTCCGTTGAAGCGACTCGGCATCACGCGCTACGACAAGGCGAAATGGCGGGACGGGGACGAGGTGGCGTTCATCGCCGACCGCGTCGCCTCCGGCCGGGCGTACAAGCGCAACGAGCAGACCCAGTCGGTCAGCCGCGTGCCAGCGACGGCCGCTGTCGCGGCGGCGCATGGTCTGCCTGAGGGGGCAGACGTATACGCCCGGGCTCGCCTGGTGAAGGAAGGCGACCAGCCGACGCACACGCTGACCAGCTACTACCGACCCGAACATGTGGAGGGGACGAGGATCGTCGACCCGACCCCAGGGCCTGCCGGCAAGGGTGGCGGATTCCGTGTCCTCTACGACGCGGGCTACGAGATCGACCACATGCGGGAGGAGCTGTTCGCCCGAGCGGCCAAGCCCGAGGAGGCCGATCAGCTCAAGCTCATGCCGGGGGAGTGGGTCGTGGAGCTGCACCGGACCACGTACACGGCGGACGGAACCGTCGTGGAGTTCGCCATCGGTGTCCATGCCGCCACCCGATTCGCGTGGGCATACGACTTCAAGGTGCCTGACTCGGCCACCGAGGAGAGCCAGTGATCTCCACGCAGGACTGGAGCGATGCCCACACCCTGTGGGCCTTTCAGCAGATGGGGCATGAGCCGCGGCCTTGCTCGGTGGGCATCGGTCTGGGCAGTCACGACCTTGGTGTGGCTGACGCGACCGTGGACCTCTACCGCCGCAGCATGTTCCCCCTGATCGTCTTCACCGGCGCCACAAGCCGCACCACGGAAGAGCGGATGCCCAAGGGTGAGGCTGAGCACTACCGGGAACGTGCGCTCGAACTTGGGGTGCCAGCGTCCGCGATCCTCGTCGAGCCGAACGCCAGGAACACAGGCGAGAACGTCCGCTTCTCGCGTTCCTTGCTCGACGATCACGGGGTTCAGGTGTCGTCGATCCTCCTCGTCAGCAAGCCCTACGAGGAACGACGTGCGTACGCAACCGCCCGCAAGCTGTGGCCCGACGTCGACGTCGTGAGCGCCTCCACGGACATGCGGCTGGAGGAGTACATCGACTCGATCGGCGACCCTCGCCTCGTCCTGGACATGCTGGTCGGGGCTCAGCAGCGGTTGCTGCTCTACCCGGAGCGGGGTTTCACGATCGCTCAGGACGTCCCGGAAGACGTGACCTCGGCCTATGGGCGGTTGTGCAGCGCGGGGTATGTCAGCCGACTCATGGCGGAGTGAGTCGCAGTCGAGGTCTGGCGCTACTCCCCCTGGGAGCAGGCTGCTGAGGCTGGCCCACGCGGGTGACTGTTCAGCGAGTCGTGGCGTGCATCAGCAGCATTAGAAAATCGAACAGACGTATGATTCGAGTGTGGCTGACACTCCTCCCTTCCCTGACGACCTGATCGAGACCCAGCAGCGTCTCCATCAGGCCCGCGCTGAGTACACGGCCCTATGTCGGGCCCTGCCCTGGTCGGTGGAGCCGCTGCCCGGGTGGCCCGGCGCAGCGCACCCGCACACGGGAGAGGTCACGGGGGGCCGCGAAGCCTCCCCTGGATACACGCCGGAGGAGGAAGCCGAGGAGAGGCGTCTGTGGGACCTGGTCCGGGAGCTGTCGGTCGCCGTGTCCACGCATCCCTACTGGGCCGCTCTGGAGAAGGATGCGGGACTGGTGAAGGCCCGCATGGAGCTGAAGAAGCACCCGAAAGCCCAGCCGGATGCCGCGAGCGCCGCCGGCGGCGGGGCGGAGTGAGCGGGGACTCCGTCATGGGGATGCCGATAGCCAGACGGCTGGAGAAGAAGCGGACGCTCCTGGAGTGGCTGCGCTACCAGGCCGCGGTCACCGAGCGGGAGATACACGAACTGGAGTCGCAGGACGCCGAGGAGAAGCGGCGCCGGGAGGTCGCACGCCGCGAGCGAGCGTGGGTGGTCTCGGCGCCCCGAAGTACCGAAGGGCATCCGGTGCTCCACCGGGGGAACTGCGGCCTCCGGGCCAGGTATGGGGCCGGAGAACTCCTGGACCTCGCCGGCGTGGTGGGTGCGGTCGAGGAGTACCCAGACCTGGAGATGTGCGAGGTGTGCGCGCCGTGGGGAAGCCTCGGCATCGACAAGCCGGCCGACCGGCCCATGCGGACGGCAGAGGCTGAGTTTCCCTAGGGTTATGTAGAGCTCTTTCCATGCATTGCCTCAAATCCCAACGGTGGGCTGAGAAATGACCCGCTCTCGGTACCCTCCGGGCGGGCTCAGGGGCATCGAACCTGGCCCCTGAGCCCGCAGATACGCCTTAGTGCCTGCGAGGATTCCTCGCTCTCCCATGGTCCCTCGCACTCCTTCCGCGCCTTACCCTCGCGCTGGGAACGCGGTTTCCTCTTTGGGCGGTCCACTCTCATTTCGGTGTACGGATACGTGCTCTTGGATGGAACCTGAGGAAGTTGTTCGCGTCCGGGAAATAGGCGACGGTCTGCGCTTGGTCCTCCTCAGCCCTGCTCGTTCGTACGGAACTCGTAGCCGTACAAGCCAGCCTGCCCGCCAACGAAGAGACTTCGTTGGTCGGAGCTCCATAGACTGATGTGCATGCCTCCCTCGGCTCGTGTCATAGCGATAGGCGATCCAGAAGCGACGTCCCATACTCGTACCGTCTTGTCGTGGCCGACGGTGGCGAGTCGGGTGCCGTCAGGGCTGATGGCTACTGATGACAGGGCGTCGGTGTGGCCGGTGAGGGTGTGGATCCCCTGCCCAGTGGCTGCGTCCCAGATACGCGCCGTTTTGTCATAGCTGGCTGTGGCGATCCAGGTGCCGTCAGGGCTGATGGCTACTGATGACACGGCGTCGGTGTGGCCGGTGAGGGTGTGGATCTCCCGCCCAGTGGCTGCGTCCCAGATACGCGCCGTTTCGTCATAGCTGGCTGTGGCGATCCAGGTTCCGTCAGGACTGGAGACTGCCCCCACGACCAGCCTCGTGTGACCTGTAAGGGTCCGGAGTGCTCGACCTGTGGCTGCATCCCAGAGGTGCACCGTTGCTTCTGAGCAACTGGCTAGCCATTCACCTCGTGGGTGCATAGTCAATGGGCCGACGGATTCCATACCGACAGAAATGGTATATCTGAGCGATCCATTGGTAACGTCCCAGATACGAATGGTGCCATCTTCCGAAGCCGTTGCGAGCCAAGCTCCATCCGGACTGATAGCTACCGACCATACGGTCTCAGTGTGGCCGATGAGGGAACGGATTTCCCGTCCTGTAGCCGCGTTCCAGATGCGCGTTGTGTTGTCACTGCCCGAAGTGGCGATCCAGGTGCCGTCTGGGCTGATAGCTACCGACCACACGGGACTGGCGTGGGCGGTGAGCCTATGAATTTCCTGTCCTGTTGTGGAATTCCAAATCCGTGCGGTTTCGTCAGTGCTTGCTGTTGCGATCCAGGTGCCGTCAGGGCTGATGCCCATTGACCATACTCTGTCGCTATGGCCAACTGTTTGATGACCGTGTGCTGCCGCAACGTCCCAAATGCGAACGGTGTAATCATGGCTGGCAGTGGCAAGCCATGTGCTGTCAGCGCTAATTGCGGCTTCCATGGCGACCTCGCCATGGCCGATAAGAGTGCCTTTCTCGGCTTGAGTTGCCGTGTCCCAAATCCGCACGGCTCCATTTCCGTGGGTGGTCGCAATCCAAGTGCCGTCAGGGCTAATCGCTACTGACCGTGCCATATCGAGGAAGCCGGAGAAGGTGTGAATGACTTGACTTGTGATTCTATCCCAAACTAGAACCGTTGCGTCAGTGCACGCTGTTACGAGCCACGTGCCCTGGTGGCTGACCGACACGTCAATAACTGAATTCGCGTGAGCAAGGACAGATATTTCGCGCCCCGTTTCCGCGTCCCAGATGCGCACGGTCTTGTCGTCGCTGGAAGTGGCCAGCCAGCTACCGTCGGAGCTGATGGATATTGACGAAATACTCTCAGTGTGGCCAATGAGGATGCGGCGTTCCTGACCTGTCACTACGTCCCAGATACGGATGACGGTGTCCCTGCCGGCCGCAGCAATCCACGTCCCGTCCGGGCTGATCACCACAGAGCGCAGAGCGCCAGTATGCCCAGCCATGGTGATACGTACGAGGCCAGTGACTGCGTCCACGATATGCACTGTGCCGTCCGTGTCGGCTGCTGCAATCCAGGTGCCGTCGGGGCTAATCGCCACGGACGTCACTGTGGCCGTCGTGTCTACTACGAGGCGCTCAATACCCGTTTCGGCATTCCAGATGCGGAGAGTCCTGTCACTGCTGGCGGTCGCGATCCAGGTACCGCCGGGACTGATGGCCACCGATGTGACGGGCGCCGTGTGGCTGGACAGTGTGCGGCGTAGGGCCGGGTGAGGAATGTCAGGCGGCGGCCACAAGTCGACTAGGGCGGGGGGTGTGATGGCGAGCATTGAAGTCTGTTCGCCCCAGTGAGGGAGGGGGTGTAGCCGACTGCGAAGAACCGCATCCCATGAGTGCAGTGGTTCAGTAGGGGGCAGAAGGTGGGCCGCCCGGACCAAGTCTGCGGCCAAGGCCCGCGATTCGGGGGTTCCAACCAAGTCCAAGTCGCGGGCTGGAGCGGTAGTGCCCCGCTGGTGCAAGCGCTCACGTACCCAGCGCAAGTCTCCCGCCAAGCCTTCCGCTTCATCTCGGCGTCCTGCCTCAATGAAGTGTGTAATGAGGTGATCCATGAGGTAGTGGTCGTCGGCGTTCCACCATTGCCGGTCCGGGGCCGATCGATGTCCCATGGCGGTACAGGTTGGCATTTCGACGGAAAGGGTGTCCAGAAATGCAGAATTGACTACCGCTAGTCGCTCTCCAAGTTCTATGCGCAGATAGTCTCGGATTACATCGTGAAGAACAATGGATCCTCCGTTGGTCTCCGTGGAGATGCTCAGGAGCGATAGATCCGCCATCTGCTTGCAGAGATGACGAGATTTAGCCTCGTCCAGTCCGTTTGTTGCACGCCACAACAAGGTCACGAGTCGCATTGGGATCTGCTCGTCTTCTGCGAAAATCCCTAGTTCTGCGAAGCGGTCATCAGAATCTTCCGGAAGCAGTGTGGTGGCTGCCTGTATGCTGGCGCGCACTGCCTCATTTCTGCGTTTCGGGTCGTTTAGATCTAGAGGGGCGTCACCGTCCGCCCCTGCTGGGCCTAGGGTCTGCAGGCGGTGATAGATATGGCTGGCCGCTTCTGTGCCGGTAATGCCGGTGGCCGTCAGTGCCACGATGAACTGGTTGACCATGCGAAGCAGCAGTGGCCATCGGCCGGTCGCCCTTATCAATCCTTCTATTACCGAAGGTGTCAATGTGTTGTCCAAGCCGTAACTCAAAACTTCGCGAGCTTGCCTCGGGGACATTCGATCGACAGTGATCTGCCTAGCGTGGGCTGGCAGTGCATCGGGGTTGCGAGTCGTGACCAGACGCACGCAGCGCTTCTCCGCGCCTTGGAGGAAGGGGGATAGCTGTTCGGCCTCCCATACGTCATCGATCACGAGAAGGGTGCGGGGGCGGCGAGCGAGTAGGTTGCCAAGATGTATTCCCAGCTGGATGGGATCCGAGTCTTGGCTGACCTCCAGTGATTCACCGGTTATGGTGCGTGTTACATCAGCTACCTTTGCTGCGATTGCCGCCCGCCCGCGAATATCTCGTCCGATCGTGACAAAGTAAACGTGCGTTTTGAAGCGCTTCTGCACTTCTGGGTGTGTGCACGCCAGTCTTGCCAGGGTCGTTTTGCCGAACCCGCCAGCGCCCTTTAGAGCAGTTGTGAGAGCGACCGCAGATCCCTGATCCTGACGGCACACGGCTGCGACGGTTTCCTCCAACTCGCCCCGTGGCAAGACCCAGTCATCCAGCTCGGAGGTTCTGGGCTGGAGAACTGTGGACTCCTGCTGACTGCTGGACTGCACGACTAGGGAGACCGTTAAGGCAACAATGCCTGCGGCGCCGCCAAACACGCTGGCAACCGCGTCGGCTTCGCCCCACCCGTCTCGCACCGCGACTACGGCAAGCCACACGATCGCGGCTGTACCTAGGGCGATGGCTGCGGCCCGCCTCAAGCGTCTCCCAATGCTCATGGGAGAAGATCCTGCGGTGCCTCTGTCAGGTTGTCAGCCGGTTCTCGGATCTTGTTGCCGGGGCTGGGGCGCGGCGACTGAGACAAGTCGAGGGCGCCGAAGTTAACGGAGGCCGAGGCTGTATGGCCGAGGCATGGACGACTGACCTAGGCTCCACTGCTTCTGAAGGTTAAAGCCCAGGTCAGAACCGATGTGGTGCTCTGGACGCCGGAAGACTGTAAATCCGTCGGCTTAGCCTACCCAGGTTCGAATCCTGGCGTCGCCACGCGAAACGGAAGGTCCCCGGTGCTTGCACCGGGGGCCTTCCTTCGTTTCCGGGGGTGTGTCGGGCCGTCAGTTTCCGGCCATGTCCTTCACCGCGACCGAGAGCGGCGTCGAGCCCGAGATCAGTTCCAGGGTCAGGCCGGCCGTCGCCGGGGTGTCCAGGAGTTCCGCGATCGCCGCCGCCACGTCGTCGCGGGGGACCGGGCCGCGGCCCGTGCGGGCCTCCAGGCGGACCAGGCCCGTGCCCGCGTCGTCGGTGAGGCTGCCGGGGCGCAGGATCGTCCAGTCCAGGGCCGTACGGGAACGGACCTCGTCGTCCGCCGCGCCCTTGGCGCGCAGGTAGGCGTCGAAGACCTCGTCGCCCGCGTGCGTGGCGTCCGCGCCCATCGACGAGACGACGATGTACCGGCGTACGCCGGCGCGTTCGGCCGCGTCGGCGAACAGGACCGCCGCCGCGCGGTCCACCGTGTCCTTGCGGTCCACGCTGCTGCCCGGGCCCGCCCCGGCCGCGAAGACGGCCGCGTCGGCGCCCTGGAGCACGGCGGCGACCATCTCGACCGACGCCGACTCCAGGTCCAGGACGACGGGCTCGGCACCCGCGTCCCGCAGGTCCCCGGCCTGTTCCGGTCTGCGGATGATCCCCGCGACCTCGTGCCCGTGCGCCGAGAGCAGCCTCTCCAGGCGCAGGGCGATCTGTCCGTGTCCTCCAGCGATGACGATGCGCATACTCACGACCGTACGACGGGACCGGCCGGAGGGCTTCCCGGCTCGGGCGGCCGCTCCGGGCGGGCCTGGCGGGGCAGGTCGAGCGCCGCCGCCGAGTCGCAGTACTCCCGTACGGCGCTGGTCCGGGCCACGACCCTGCCCCGGTGCACCACGATCCGGCTGTACGCGAGGGACAGCACGCCCGACAGCCGCTCGCCGCGCACCGCGAGCAGCTCCGCCGGGAAGCCGGCCTCGACCCGCACCTCCGGCAGCCCCATCGCCGCCCGCGCCTCCGCGCTCACCGCCGCGTACGCGTCCGCCGCCGGCAGCCCGCCGAGCGAGGCGAGGAGGTACGCCGCCTCCAGCGGATCGCCGCGCCCCACCGGGTTGGCCACGTCCCGCATCGCCCCGCTGCCCGCCGCGAGCCGCACTCCGGCCGCCCGCAGCAGCCGCACCGGCGCCGCGCCGCGCGTCTCCGTGCCCCCGCAGCCGCCCTGCGGCAGGCAGACCACGGTCACGCCGGCCGCCGCGAGCCCGTCCGCCGCCCGCCGCGCCGCGTCGGAGGGGAGCCGGCCGAGGCCCGCGCACGGCCCGATGGTCACCCCGGGCCGCAGCCCGCCGGCCATCGCCGCCAGCCGGGCGAGCCGGGCCGGGTCGTCCCCGTCGGTGTGCAGGTCGACCGGTACGCCGTGTTCGGCCGCGATCTCCAGGACCGCCTCGACGTACCCCGCCGGGTCCGGGTCCAGGTCCGGACAGCCGCCCACCACCCCGGCGCCCATCTTCACCGCGTCCCGCAGCATGGCGAGCCCGTCCGCGCCGGCCGCCCCGGTGAGCAGCCTCGGCACCGCGACGGCGGTGAGGTCCACGAGGCCGCGCAGTGAGCGCCGGGCCTGGAGGACGGCTTCGAGCGGGCCGAGTCCGTGGACGTCGCCGATCCGGACGTGCGCGCGCTGCGCGGTCGCGCCGTGGCCGAGCTGGAGCAGCGCCGCCTCGGTGGCCCGGCGCTGGACCTCCTCGGGGGTGTAGGAGACGGGCCCGGGGGAGTCGGCGGAGAGCGCGGTGTCGGCGTGGGCGTGGGGTTCGGCGGCGGCGGGGAGCAGCAGGTAGCCGGCGAGGTCCACGCGCGCGCCCGCGGCGGTGAGGCTGCCGGCGGTGCCGACGGCCTCGATCCGGCCGCCGACGAGCCGTACGTCCACGGTCCGCCCGTCGGTGAGCCGTGCGTGGGAGAGCAGGAGCGAGGTCGAGTCGGCCGTGGTGGCGGCCCCGTCCTCGGGCGGCTGGGGCTGCTTGCTTTCGGCTGACATCGGGGCTCCTCAAGGCTCCTCAAGATCAAGATCACGAAGCGTGGGGCAGAGCCTAGGGGCGGTCGGTCCGCGCTTCGAGGAGGAGCGCAATAGTCGTACCGATGAGGCCACGAGTGGCGTACGGGACGCCTGGTGAGGGCCGTCGCGAGGGCGCCGCGAAACGGATTTGGGTGATGGGCCGGGGACCGTGTAATGTCTTCCTCGCTCGCCCCAATAGCTCAGTCGGTAGAGCGTCTCCATGGTAAGGAGAAGGTCTACGGTTCGATTCCGTATTGGGGCTCTGGTGAGAAGGACCCGTCTTCGGACGGGATCCGGATCATCAAAGCGGTGTAGCTCAGTCGGTAGAGCAAGCGGCTCATAATCGCTGTGTCACCGGTTCAAGTCCGGTCACCGCTACACACGGTAGCCGATTGTGGGGTCGGTCCTTCGATCGGCTACTCTTTTATGCGTTCATCCGTCCCATCCGTCCAAGGAGCACTCACGTGGCTGCCACCGACGTCCGCCCGAAGATCACGCTGGCCTGCGTGGAGTGCAAGGAGCGGAACTACATCACCAAGAAGAACCGGCGTAACAACCCGGACCGTCTTGAGATGAAGAAGCACTGCCCCCGCTGCAACTCGCACACTGCACACCGCGAGACGCGCTAATCAGGCTCGTACACGAGGCCGTCCCCACTCGGGGGCGGCCTCGTGTCGTTTGTCGGCAACAAATCCAGGAGGTATCGAGTCCATGGCGCTCGACCAGTCCTTCGTGGGCCGGACCTATCCGCCCACCCCGGCCTACGAGGTCGGCCGCGAGAAGATCCGCGAGTTCGCCGAGGCGATCGGGGACGTGAATCCCGCCTACGTCGACCAGGAAGCGGCCAAGGAACTCGGGCACCCCGATGTGATCGCTCCGCCGACGTTCGTGTTCGCCATCACGTTCAAGGCGGCCGGCGCGGTCATCGAGGACCCCCAGCTGGGCCTCGACTACAGCCGGGTCGTCCACGGCGACCAGAAGTTCGCCTACACGCGGCCCGTGCGCGCCGGTGACCGGCTGTCCGTCACCTCCACCATCGAGGCGATCAAGTCGATGGCGGGCAACGACATCCTGGACATCCGCGGCGAGGTCCACGACGAGTCCGGCGAGCACGTCGTGACCGCCTGGACGAAGCTCGTCTCCCGCGCACCCGAGGGGGCCTGACCATGACCGCGAAGATCGCCTACGACGAGGTCGAGGTCGGCACCGAGCTGCCCGCGCAGACCTTTCCCGTGAGTCGCGCCACACTCGTCCGGTACGCCGGCGCCTCCGGGGACTTCAACCCCATCCACTGGAACGAGAAGTTCGCGGTGGAGGTCGGCCTCCCCGACGTCATCGCCCACGGCATGTTCACCATGGCCGAGGCGATCCGCGTCGTCACCGACTGGGCCGGCGACCCGGCCGCCGTCGTCGAGTACGGCGTCCGCTTCACCAAGCCCGTGGTCGTCCCCAACGACGACACCGGTGCGCTGATCGAGGTCAGCGCCAAGGTCGCCGCGAAGCTGGACGACCAGCAGGTGCGGGTCGACCTGACCGCGATGTGCGCGGGCCAGAAGGTCCTGGGCATGTCCCGGGCCGTGGTCCGGCTCGCGTAGCCGCCCGGATCGATCGCAGGGCAGAGCAAGGCAGGGCAGAGCAAGGCAGGCCAGAGGTGGGCGGCCGCGGAGAGCGGCCGCCCGCCTTTTCGCTCGCCCACCCCCTCCGCTCTTCGCGCGCCGGGGCTTTCCGCTTGCCAAGTTAGTGAGTGAGCACTAACTTGGTTCGCATGGTCAGGATGAGTGCGGAGGAGCGGCGCGAGAGCGTCATTCGCGCGGCGATGAGCGAGTTCAGCCGCGGCGGGTACTACGGCACGTCCACCGAGGCGATCGCCAAGCGCGTCGGCGTCTCGCAGCCGTATCTCTTCCGGTTGTTCCCCGGCAAGAAGGCAATCTTCCTGGCCGCCTCCGAGCGCTGCATCAGCGACACGATCCGGGTCTTCGAGGAGGCCTCGAAGGGGCTGACCGGCCAGGAGGCCCTCCATGCCATGGCCACCGCGTACACCCGGATCATCACCGAGGACCCCGACCGGCTCCTCCTGCAGATGCAGGTGTACGTGACCGTCGCCGCCGCCGAGGCGGCCGGCGACCACGAGTTCGGCGAGGCCGTACGGGCCGGCTGGACGACTCTCTGGGAGACCGTCCACCTCGCGCTCGGCGCCGACGCCGACGAGACCACGACCTTCCTGGCGTACGGGATGCTCATCAACACCCTCGTCGCCATGGGCTTCCCGCCCGAGCACCGGGTCTGGGAGGGGTTCTACCCCTCCGTCCGGCGCCCCGGCGGCACCGAGGAGTAGCGCGGGGGCCCGCCTTCGGGCGTCCGCCCGCACGTCCCGCTCCCTCATGGGCGCGAAAGTTAGTCAGCAATAACTAACCTGATATCCGAGGGGCAGTAATGAACCAGCCAGCAGCCCGCCGCGGTTCCACCGCCTGGGCACTCGTCATCACCAGCGCCGCAGGCTTCATGGCGGCCCTCGACAACCTCGTCGTCACCACCGCCCTCCCCTCGATCCGCGAGGACCTCGGCGGAGCGCTGCACGACCTCGAATGGACGGTGAGCGCGTACACCCTCACCTTCGCCGTGCTCCTCATGTTCGGCGCCGCCCTCGGCGACCGCTTCGGCCGTCGCCGTCTCTTCATCGTCGGACTCACCGTCTTCACCGGCGCCTCCGCCGCGGCCGCCCTCGCCCCCGGCATCGACGCGCTGATCGCCGCCCGCGCCCTCCAGGGCGTCGGCGCCGCGATCATGATGCCGCTCACGCTCACCCTGCTCACCGCGGCCGTCCCGGCCGCCAAGCGCGGCACCGCCTTCGGCATCTGGGGCGCCGTCCAGGGACTCGCCGTCGCCTCCGGCCCCCTCATCGGCGGCGTCCTCACCGAGCACCTCTCCTGGCAGTGGATCTTCTGGCTGAACGTCCCGCTCGGCCTCGCCCTGCTGCCGCTCGCCCGGCTGCGCCTCGCCGAGTCGTACGGCACCGGTGCCCGCCTCGACATCACCGGCACGCTCCTCGCCAGCGGCGGCCTCTTCGGCATCGTGTACGCGCTGATCCGCGGCCCGATCGACGGCTGGACCTCCGCGACCGTCCTCACCGGACTCATCGCCGGCGCCGCGCTCATCGGCGGGTTCGTCCACCACGGCATACGCGCCAAGGCGCCGATGCTGCCCATGCGGCTCTTCCGCAACCGCGCCTTCTCCGGGATCAACGCGGCCAGCCTGCTGATGTTCCTCGGCATGTTCGGCTCGATCTTCCTGCTCAGCCAGTACATGCAGGGCGTCCTCGGCTACTCGCCCACCGAGGCCGGGCTGCGGATGCTGCCCTGGACCGGAATGCCCATGATCGTCGCACCGCTCGCCGGCGCCCTCTCCGACCGCGTCGGCGGCCGCCCGGTCGTCGCCGCCGGCCTCACCCTCCAGGCGATCGGCCTCGCCTGGTTCGCCCTCGTCCTGACCCCCGACGCCTCGTACACCGCCCAGCTCCCCGCCCTCGTCGTGAGCGGCATCGGCATGGCCCTGTACTTCGCACCGGCGGCCAACCTCGTGATGTCCAGCGTCCGGCCCTCCGAGCAGGGCATCGCCTCCGGCGCCAACAACGCGCTGCGCGAGGTCGGCGGCGCGCTCGGCGTCGCCGTGATGGCCTCGATCTTCGCCGCCCAGGGCGGCTACGCGTCCGGCCAGGACTTCGTCGACGGCCTGCTGCCCGCGCTGTGGGTCGGCGCCGGAGCGGTGGCCCTCGGCGCGGTCGCGGTGCTGTTCGCCCCGTCCCGGCGCCAGGAGGCCCGGCGGAAGGCGGAGGCGGCCGCAGAGGCGGAGGCCGGCGAGAAGGACCTCGTCGGCGTGTGAGCGGGCCCCCGCGCCCCGCGCGAGCGGGCCCCGCGGCCTCCCCGCCGGGAGACAGAACCTCTCCGGGCGGGGACTGCCCCGTCCCCGCCCCGTGCGAGCGGGCCCCCGCGCCGTCCCGGCCGGGAGACGAGACGTCTCCCGGCCGGGACGGCCCCGTACTCTTGAGCCCGTGCAGCCTCTTCTCGACGCCCCCCTCGCGCCCCTGACCACCTTCCGGCTCGGCGGCCCCGCGGCCCGGCTCGTCACCGCCACCACGGACGACGAGGTGGTCGCGGCCGTGCGCGAGGCCGACGCCGCGGGGACGCCCCTGCTGGTCATCGGCGGCGGGTCCAACCTCGTCATCGGCGACAAGGGCTTCGACGGCACCGCCCTGCGGATCGCGACCGAGGGCTTCACCCTCGACGGAACGAGGCTGGAACTCGCCGCCGGAGAGGTCTGGACGGACGCCGTCGCCCGCACCGTCGAGGCCGGACTCGCCGGCATCGAGTGCCTGGCCGGCATCCCCGGCTCGGCCGGCGCGACCCCGATCCAGAACGTCGGCGCGTACGGGCAGGACGTCTCCGCCACCGTGACCGAGGTCGTCGCCTACGACCGGCGCGCCGAGGAGACCGTCACCCTCACCAACGCCGAGTGCGCCTTCTCGTACCGCCACAGCCTCTTCAAGGAGCACCCCGAGCGGTACGTGGTGCTCCGGGTCCGCTTCGAGCTGGAGGACGCCGGCGGGCTGTCCGCGCCGGTCAAGTACGCCGAGACCGCCCGCGCCCTCGGCGTCGGGGCGGGCGACCGGGTGCCGCTCGCCCAGGCCCGCGAGACCGTCCTGCGGCTGCGCGCCGGCAAGGGCATGGTCCTGGACCCCGCGGACCACGACACCTGGTCCGCCGGATCCTTCTTCACCAACCCGATCCTCACGGCGGAGGAGTACGAGACCTTCCTCACGCGCGTGGCCGGGCGCCTCGGCGCGGACGTCACCCCGCCGGCCTTCCCCGCGGGCGAGGACGGTGCCGTGAAGACCTCCGCCGCCTGGCTGATCGACCGGGCCGGGTTCACCAAGGGGTACGGCTCCGGGCCCGCGCGCATCTCCACCAAGCACACGCTCGCGCTGACCAACCGGGGCGAGGCGACCACCGAGGACCTGCTCGCGCTGGCCCGTGAGGTCGTCGCCGGGGTCCACGAGGCGTTCGGCGTCACGCTGGTCAACGAGCCCGTGACGGTCGGCGTCAGCCTGTAAAGCCCCAGAGCCCCAGAGCCCTAAAGCGCTTGTGCGGGACCCGCGCGGGTCCGCAGTCTTTCCGGATGCGTCTCAAGGCCCGGGAGTACCGGATCCGCGCGGGGGAGCGCGAGCACCGGATCGTCCGGCCGTGGCCCCCGCTGCGGCACACCACGCTCAACTCGCCCCTCCACGACCGCTGGGGCTACCTCGTCGGCGACCACGACGGCCTCGCCCGGCTCGCCGGGCTCTTCTCCTTCGCCGCGTTCTCCCGGCACACGCTCGTCCACGTCCCGCTGCGCGACAGCCTGCCGCGCGACTACGCGCCGGGCACCCCCGTCGACCTCGTCCTGGCCCACCGGGACACCGGCGGCCTGCGCCCCTCCGCCTGGCCCGCGCTGCGCGGCCGGCTCCGCGACGGGCGGCCGCTGACCCTCCGTACCGACGAGCGGCGCACCGCCGACCGCGCCGCCGCCTGGGAGGCGGCCCCCGAGCGGGTCGCCGGACGGCTCAGGGCCGCCGTGCACGCCCGCACGCTCTTCCTCCTCGGCGACCGGGACGTGTTCTGCGCCGCCGCGGGGGAGCTCTCCCTCGCGGCCGGGCACGGGCCGCTGCACGAGCGGGCCCCGGCGGGCCACGACGTCCTGCTCGCCTCGCTGACCCCGTTCCTGGAGCAGCCCGCGCACGGCTGGGACCGCACCGAGGTGGACATCGGCTTCCAGGCCCGGCCCCCGCTGCACCGCTTCACCCCACCGGGGCGGCCAGCCAGTCGTCGATCCCGGCCAGCAGCTTCTCCCTGATGTCCTCCGGCGCCGCCGAGCCGCGGACCGACTGCCGGGCCAGTTCCGCCAGTTCGGGGTCCGTGAAGCCGTGGTGCCTGCGGGCGATCTCGTACTGCGCCGCCAGGCGGGAGCCGAAGAGCAGCGGGTCGTCCGCGCCGAGGGCCATCGGCACCCCCGCGTCGAAGAGCGTCCGCAGCGGGACGTCCTCGTGCTTCTCGTACACCCCGAGGGCCACGTTGGACGCCGGGCAGACCTCGCAGGTCACCCCGCGCTCCGCGAGCTTGCGCAGCAGCCGCGGGTCCTCGGCCGAACGGACTCCGTGGCCGACCCGGGAGGCCCGCAGGTCGTCCAGGCAGTCCCGTACCGACGCCGGACCCGTCAGCTCGCCGCCGTGCGGGGCCGCGAGCAGGCCGCCCTCGCGCGCGATGGCGAAGGCCCGGTCGAAGTCCCGCGCCAGGCCGCGCCGCTCGTCGTTGGAGAGTCCGAAGCCGACCACGCCCCGGTCCGCGAAGCGCACCGCGAGCCGGGCGAGCGTGCGCGCCTCCAGGGGGTGTTTCATCCGGTTCGCCGCGACGAGCACCCGCATCCCGAGCCCGGTCTCCCGCGAGGCCGCGTCGACCGCGTCGAGGATGATCTCCAGGGCGGGGATGAGCCCGCCGAGGTGCGGGGCGTACGAGGTGGGGTCGACCTGGATCTCCAGCCAGCCCGAGCCGTCCCGGACGTCCTCCTGGGCCGCCTCGCGGACCAGGCGCTGGATGTCCTCGGGGGCGCGCAGGCAGGAGCGGGCGATGTCGTACAGCCGCTGGAAGCGGAACCAGCCGCGCTCGTCGGTCGCCCGCAGCTTCGGAGGCGTACCACTGCTCAGCGCCTCGGGAAGGTGCACGCCGTACTTGTCGGCCAGCTCGATCAGGGTGGAGGGCCGCATCGAACCGGTGAAGTGCAGGTGCAGATGGGCCTTGGGCAGCTGGGTGAGATCGCGGTAAACGTGCTCCATTGGCTGATCCTGCCGCACCCGAATGGACGACGACACCCCGTTTCCCCGATCGGGACCTTGCTAGAACGCAAAAACGGGCCCCCGGCTCCGAAGAACCGGGGGCCCGCGAGGAGTGCGATCAGTCCGTCGCCTCGGCGAGGAGCTTCTGCAGCCGGGACACGCCCTCCACCAGGTCCTCGTCGCCCAGCGCGTAGGACAGGCGCAGGTAGCCCGGCGTGCCGAAGGCCTCGCCCGGGACGACCGCGACCTCGGCCTCGTCCAGGATCAGGGCGGCCAGCTCGACGGAGGTCTGCGGGCGCTTGCCGCGGATCTCCTTGCCGAGCAGGGCCTTCACCGAGGGGTACGCGTAGAACGCGCCCTCCGGCGTCGGGCAGTACACCCCCTCGATCTCGTTGAGCATCCGCACGATCGTCTGGCGGCGGCGGTCGAAGGCGGTCCGCATCTCCGCGACGGCGTCCAGGTCGCCCGAGACGGCGGCGAGGGCGGCGATCTGCGCCACGTTGCTCACGTTGGACGTGGCGTGCGACTGCAGGTTCGTCGCGGCCTTGACGACGTCCTTCGGGCCCACGATCCAGCCGACGCGCCAGCCCGTCATGGCGTACGTCTTCGCGACACCGTTGACCACGATGCACTTGTCGCGCAGCTCGGGGACGATCGCCGGCAGCGAGGTGAACTTCGCGTCGCCGTAGACGAGGTGCTCGTAGATCTCGTCGGTGAGGACCCACAGGCCGTGCTCGACGGCCCAGCGGCCGATCGCCTCGGCGTCGGCCTCGGAGTACACGGCGCCGGTCGGGTTGGACGGCGAGACGAAGAGGACGACCTTGGTCCGCTCCGTACGGGCCGCCTCGAGCTGCTCCACCGAGACCCGGTAGCCGGTGGTCTCGTCGGCCACGACGTCCACCGGGACACCGCCCGCGAGGCGGATCGACTCGGGGTACGTCGTCCAGTACGGCGCCGGGACGATGACCTCGTCGCCCGGGTCGAGGATCGCGGCGAAGGCCTCGTAGATCGCCTGCTTGCCGCCGTTGGTCACCAGGACCTGGGAGGCGTCGACCTCGTAGCCGGAGTCGCGCAGCGTCTTGGCGGCGATGGCGGCCTTCAGCTCCGGCAGACCGCCGGCCGGCGTGTAGCGGTGGTACTTCGGGTTCTTGCAGGCCTCGACGGCCGCGTCGACGATGTAGTCCGGGGTCGGGAAGTCGGGCTCACCCGCGCCGAAACCGATCACCGGGCGCCCGGCGGCCTTGAGGGCCTTGGCCTTGGCGTCGACGGCGAGGGTGGCGGACTCGGAGATCGCACCGATCCGGGCGGAGACCCGACGCTCGGTGGGAGGGGTAGCAGCGCTCATACGGCCCATCGTCCCAGACCTCATCAAGGCCCGGCACACAGGTTTCACGGACCGGACAGGAACGGTCATTCCCGGTCGTACGCGCGTCCGACGGCAGGTCGCTCGTGGTTTCTGTTCGACGCGGGGGCCCCTGACCACGTATGCTCACTCCTCGTTGGCCCGCACCGACCACATCTCACGATGCGGTACGTTGAGGGACACCAACAAAGGGTCGTAGCTCAATTGGTAGAGCACCGGTCTCCAAAACCGGCGGTTGGGGGTTCAAGTCCCTCCGGCCCTGCTACACACACCGCCAGGTGTTGTGCGCATGTACGTACTTCATTGCACCGCCGTGCGGCTCCACCCGGGCGCGGCACGGCCGACCCGGAATCAGGTGAGAGATCGTGACGGACGCCGTAGGCTCCATCGACATGCCTGATGCCGATGACGAGGCCTCCGAGTCGAAGAAGAAGTCCCGCAAGGGCGGCAAGCGCGGAAAGAAGGGCCCTCTGGGCCGTCTCGCGCTCTTCTACCGACAGATCGTCGCCGAGCTCCGCAAGGTCGTCTGGCCCACGCGCAGCCAGCTTTCGACGTACACCACCGTGGTGATTGTCTTCGTCGTCATCATGATCGGCCTTGTCACCGTGATTGACTATGGCTTCCAGGAAGCAGTCAAGTACGTCTTCGGCTGACTTTTTGTTCCACCCCATCTGTATCGCAGGAAGAAGCAGCCACCGTGTCTGACGCGAACCTGAACGACGCCTTCGAGTCCGAGTCCGTCGAGGACGAGCTGGACATCGTCGAGGCCGCCGACGAGGACCAGGCAGACGCTGCTGACGACGTTGCCGGCGAGGCCGCCGAGGACGCCGCTCTCGAGGTCGAGGACCAGGACGAGGCCGACGAGGCTGAGGCCGACGAGGACGCCGAGGCCGAGGCTGACGAGGACGACGAGTCCGTCGCCGACGAGGTCGAGGACGCCGAGGAGGAGGCCGAGCCGGCCGCCCCGGTCGACCCGGTCGCCGCGCTCCGCGAGGAGCTGCGCACCCTGCCCGGCGAGTGGTACGTCATCCACACCTACGCGGGCTACGAGAAGCGCGTGAAGGCCAACCTCGAGCAGCGTGCCGTCTCGCTCAACGTCGAGGACTTCATCTACCAGGCCGAGGTCCCCGAGGAAGAGATCGTCCAGATCAAGGGCGGCGAGCGGAAGAACGTCAAGCAGAACAAGCTTCCCGGCTACGTTCTCGTCCGCATGGACCTGACGAACGAGTCCTGGGGCGTCGTCCGCAACACCCCCGGCGTCACCGGCTTCGTGGGCAACGCCTACGACCCGTACCCGCTGACCCTGGACGAGATCGTCAAGATGCTCGCCCCGGAGGCCGAGGAGAAGGCCGCCCGCGAGGCCGCCGAGGCCGAGGGCAAGCCGGCTCCGGCCCGCAAGCTGGAGGTCCAGGTGCTGGACTTCGAGGTCGGCGACTCGGTCACCGTCACCGACGGCCCCTTCGCCACCCTCCAGGCGACCATCAACGAGATCAACCCCGACTCGAAGAAGGTCAAGGGCCTCGTCGAGATCTTCGGTCGCGAGACCCCGGTCGAGCTCAGCTTCGACCAGATCCAGAAGAACTGATCTCACAAGTTTCCGACCAGGTCAGAGCGGCTCTCGCAGCTGCTCTGACCTGCTCGGTTTTTGGCCGCGCGTCTATACCCGTTATCGTTGTGCGGTATGCCTGCATCCGGATGACCGGATGGCGGGCTGAACACTCTCACTAGGACCCGGAGAGAGCAATGCCTCCCAAGAAGAAGAAGGTCACGGGGCTTATCAAGCTCCAGATCAACGCTGGTGCGGCCAACCCGGCCCCGCCGGTCGGTCCCGCGCTGGGCCAGCACGGCGTCAACATCATGGAGTTCTGCAAGGCCTACAACGCCGCGACCGAGTCGCAGCGTGGCATGGTCGTGCCGGTGGAGATCACGGTCTACGAAGACCGCACCTTCACCTTCATCACCAAGACTCCGCCGGCCGCCAAGCTGATCCTCAAGGCCGCTGGTGTGGACAAGGGCTCCGGCGAGCCCCACAAGACCAAGGTCGCCAAGCTCACGGCTGCCCAGGTCCGCGAGATCGCCACGGTCAAGCTCCCCGACCTGAACGCCAACGACCTGGACGCCGCGTCCAAGATCATCGCTGGCACCGCCCGTTCCATGGGCATCACGGTCGAGGGCTGATCAGCCCCCTCGTGACCTAGTGGTAGGGCCAGCGCCGGCCCGCACCACGACTCCACACCTGAACCAACAGGAGAAGCAGTGAAGCGCAGCAAGACCCTCCGCGCAGCGGACGCCAAGATCGACAGCGAGAAGCTCTACGCTCCTCTCGAGGCCGTCCGTCTCGCCAAGGACACCTCCAGCACCAAGTTCGACGGCACCGTCGAGGTCGCCTTCCGCCTGGGTGTCGACCCGCGCAAGGCCGACCAGATGGTCCGTGGCACCGTGAACCTTCCGCACGGCACCGGCAAGACCGCCCGGGTCCTGGTCTTCGCGACCGGTGACCGTGCCGAGGCCGCGATCGCCGCGGGCGCCGACATCGTCGGCTCCGACGAGCTCATCGACGAGATCTCCAAGGGCAACCGCCTGAACGAGTTCGACGCCGTTGTGGCCACCCCGGACCTCATGGGCAAGGTCGGCCGCCTCGGCCGCGTCCTCGGCCCGCGTGGTCTCATGCCGAACCCCAAGGTCGGCACCGTCACCCCCGATGTCGCCAAGGCTGTCAACGACATCAAGGGCGGCAAGATCGAGTTCCGCGTCGACAAGCACTCGAACCTGCACTTCATCATCGGCAAGGTCTCCTTCGATGACACGAAGCTGGTCGAGAACTACGCCGCGGCCCTGGACGAGATCCTCCGTCTGAAGCCGTCCGCCGCGAAGGGTCGCTACATCAAGAAGGCGACCATCACGACGACGATGGGCCCCGGCATCCCGCTGGACTCGAACCGCACCCGCAACCTCCTCGTCGAGGAGGACCCGGCCGCGGTCTGAGCCCTTCAGGCTCACTGAGTGGTCAGCCGGCCCCGCACCTCCTCGGAGGTGCGGGGCCGGCTTCTTGTTACGGTGCGAGGGACCGCAGCAGGCTGCCCAAGGGGTGGGGGAACAGATGAACATGTCCGCATGGAAGCGCGCGGGTGTCGCCGTGACGGCCGTGGCCGTCGTCACCGGAGTCGCGGGGTGTCAGGACGGGGACGGGAAGGCCGCGGGCGCCGACAAGGCGCAGACGCAGAGCCTCGGTGACATCACCAAGGTGATCCGGACCGCGTACGAGAAGACCTCGGCCGCCAAGTCCGCGAAGATCCGGATGACGATGGAGCTGCCCGCCGGTCTGGAGGGCGGTGGCGGCACCATGGAGATGACCGGCGTCCAGGGCTGGGACCCGACCGTCATGGACATCACCGTCAAGGGCTCGATGCTGGGCGCGGCCAACGGCGGCGGCCCCGACAAGATGCGCATGATCATGCTCGGCAACGTCATGTACATGGACATGGGTGCCGAGCAGGCCGCTCAGATGGACGGCAAGCGCTGGATGAAGCTGGACATGCAGGCCGCGGCGGAGGCCTCCGGCGACAAGGCCCTGTCGAAGTCGATGACCGGCGGCCTGGAGAACATGAACCAGGACCCGGCCAAGCAGCTCGCCCTGCTGCTCGACTCGCCCAACCTCAAGCACCTCGGTGCCGAGAAGGTCGAAGGCGCCGAGACCCAGCACTACAAGGGCACGCTGACCCTGGAGCAGATGGTCGCCACCAACAAGTCCCTGGACGTGCTGTCCGAGAAGGACCGGGCGGCCCTGGTCGAGAGCGTCAAGAAGGCCGGCATCACGGCGTACGACACCGAGGTCTGGGTCCGTGAGGACGGCTACCCGGCCCGGATGGACATCGGCATGAAGTCGGCGCAGGGGACCGTGACGATGGGGATGTACTTCTCCGACTACGGCTCCAAGGCCACCGTCCAGGCCCCGCCGGCCAAGGACACCGTCGACCTCTTCGAGATGCTGAAGGGCCTCGGCGCGGGCGGCGGCAAGGCCTGACGCACGTCGGGCGTCCGGGGGCGGTCAGGCCTGATTTGCCCCCGGGCGTGTCGGTCACGTACTCTTCCGAGGAAGCCAAAGACCGCTGGTCGTCACTGTGCCGTCAAGGTGCGGTGGCCGAAGGATTCGCTGCGATGCGAACGACCCGCGCAGGTGATTGTGGATGAGTTCCCGGATCCTCGTGATGCGGTTGAGCTGAGCCCCGAGCGCCTGCGCCCGGGGCGTTTTTGTTGTGGCAGCGCCTTCTGAGCGGTCCTCATCACCCGGAAGGAGGCCGACGCTCTATGGCAAGGCCCGACAAGGCTGCCGCGGTAGCCGAGCTTGAGGACAAGTTCCGCAGCTCGAACGCCGTCGTGCTGACCTCGTACACGGGGCTCACCGTGGCGCAGCTGAAGACGCTGCGTCGTTCGCTCGGTGAGAACGCCCAGTACGCCGTGGTGAAGAACACGCTGACCAAGATTGCGGCCAACCAGGCCGGCATCTCCGCGCTGGACGACCAGCTTGCTGGTTCGACCGCGGCCGCCTTCGTCACCGGTGACCCGGTGGAGTCGGCGAAGGCTCTGCGTGACTTCGCCAAGGAGAACCCGAACCTCGTCATCAAGGGCGGTGTCCTTGATGGTAAGGCGCTGTCCGCCGACGAGTTCAAGAAGCTCGCGGACCTCGAGTCCCGCGAGGTTCTGCTCAGCAAGCTGGCCGGCGCGTTCAAGGGCAAGCAGTCGCAGACTGCCTCGCTCCTCCAGGCGCTGCCGTCGAAGTTCGTCCGCACCGCGGAGGCGCTTCGCGTCAAGCTCGCCGAGCAGGGCGGTGCCGAGTAATTCGGCTCGCGTCATGATCTGTGCCGCCTAGGCGCAGGTCGTAGCGGGCCGTAACGCCCGCCTCTCTATACATCCGGCACCTGCCGAATTAGTGGAAGGATCGCCCATCATGGCGAAGCTCTCTCAGGACGACCTCCTCGCCCAGTTCGAGGAGATGACCCTCATCGAGCTCTCCGAGTTCGTGAAGGCCTTCGAGGAGAAGTTCGACGTCACCGCCGCCGCGGCCGTCGCCGTTGCCGGCCCGGGCGCCCCGGTCGCCGGTGCCGAGGCTGTCGAGGAGCAGGACGAGTTCGACGTCATCCTCGAGGGTGCCGGCGACAAGAAGATCCAGGTCATCAAGGTCGTGCGTGAGCTCACCTCCCTGGGCCTCAAGGAGGCCAAGGACCTCGTCGACGGCACCCCGAAGCCGGTCCTCGAGAAGGTCGCGAAGGAGGCCGCCGAGAAGGCTGCCGAGTCCCTCAAGGCCGCCGGCGCCTCCGTCACGGTCAAGTAAGACCGTTTCGAGTCGCTGAAGCTGACTCCTGCCCCCGTGTAACGCGGGGGCATCGAAAGGCGATCACCCTTCTGGGTGGTCGCCTTTCGGCGTTCCCGGGAAGGGCGTGGCGGGGGGCCCGAGGGCCGTCGGCGGCGGAGTATGGTGATCTTCGCCGTGCGCCCCGCAGACCGGGGGGCCTTGACGAACCGCACGCAGCGCGCAATTCTCAGGACGCGTCGTCACAACGATCCGTTTCCGAGGCATGGATCGACGGCTGAACGGGCAGTATCGAGGTGCGCCGCACGGCGCGAGGTACCGCGGAGTTGAGAGCAACGAGGGTCGCGAATTATTCGCCCTGGACATCAGTGAGCCAAGTGGCTACACTGACCCTTTGCGCTGCCTGTTAGCTGCCCCCTGCCCGTCACCAGGGGCATACCTTCGCATCCGCTTCGTGGACCGACCCCGTCTGAGCTGGCCTTTTGGTCGTATCAGGAAAAGTCTGCCGTGAAGCGATGCAGGGGACCGGTACGCGCGTAGTGAGTCCGAGCCCTCGGAAGGACCCCCTCTTGGCCGCCTCGCGCAACGCCTCGACCAATACGAACAACGGCGCAAGCACCGCCCCGCTGCGCATCTCCTTTGCAAAGATCAAGGAGCCCCTCGAGGTTCCGAACCTCCTCGCGCTGCAGACCGAGAGCTTTGACTGGCTGCTCGGCAACGCCGCCTGGAAGGCTCGCGTCGAGGCTGCCCTTGAGTCGGGACAGGACGTCCCCAGGAAGTCCGGTCTGGAAGAGATCTTCGAGGAGATCTCTCCGATCGAGGACTTCTCCGGGTCGATGTCGCTGACCTTCCGCGACCACCGCTTCGAGCCGCCGAAGAACTCGATCGACGAGTGCAAGGACCGTGACTTCACGTACGGCGCCCCGCTCTTCGTCACCGCCGAGTTCACCAACAACGAGACCGGCGAGATCAAGTCCCAGACGGTCTTCATGGGCGACTTCCCGCTCATGACGAACAAGGGCACCTTCGTCATCAACGGCACCGAGCGTGTCGTGGTGTCGCAGCTGGTCCGTTCGCCGGGTGTCTACTTCGACTCCTCCATCGACAAGACGTCCGACAAGGACATCTTCTCCGCCAAGATCATCCCGTCCCGGGGTGCCTGGCTGGAGATGGAGATCGACAAGCGCGACCTGGTCGGTGTCCGCATCGACCGCAAGCGCAAGCAGTCCGTCACCGTCCTCCTCAAGGCTCTCGGCTGGACCACCGAGCAGATCCTGCAGGAGTTCGGCGAGTACGAGTCCATGCGCGCCACCCTGGAGAAGGACCACACCCAGGGCCAGGACGACGCGCTGCTCGACATCTACCGCAAGCTGCGTCCGGGCGAGCCGCCGACCCGTGAGGCCGCTCAGACGCTGCTCGAGAACCTCTACTTCAACCCGAAGCGCTACGACCTCGCCAAGGTCGGCCGCTACAAGGTGAACAAGAAGCTCGGCGCCGACGAGCCGCTGGACGCCGGCGTGCTCACCACCGACGACGTCATCGCCACGATCAAGTACCTGGTCAAGCTCCACGCGGGCGAGACCGAGACGATCGGCGAGAACGGCAACGAGATCGTCGTCGAGACCGACGACATCGACCACTTCGGCAACCGTCGTCTGCGCAACGTCGGCGAGCTCATCCAGAACCAGGTCCGCACGGGTCTGGCTCGTATGGAGCGCGTCGTGCGTGAGCGCATGACCACCCAGGACGTCGAGGCGATCACGCCGCAGACCCTGATCAACATCCGGCCGGTCGTCGCCTCCATCAAGGAGTTCTTCGGCACCAGCCAGCTGTCGCAGTTCATGGACCAGAACAACCCGCTGTCGGGTCTGACGCACAAGCGTCGTCTCTCGGCGCTGGGCCCTGGTGGTCTGTCCCGTGAGCGGGCCGGCTTCGAGGTCCGAGACGTGCACCCGTCCCACTACGGACGCATGTGCCCGATCGAGACCCCCGAAGGCCCGAACATCGGTCTGATCGGTTCGCTCGCCTCGTACGGCCGCGTCAACGCGTTCGGCTTCATCGAGACGCCGTACCGCAAGGTCGTCGACGGTCAGGTCACCGACGAGGTCGACTACGTCACCGCCGACGAAGAGGACCGCTTCGTCATCGCGCAGGCCAACGCCGCGCTCAACGACGACCTGCAGTTCACCGAGCCCCGTGTCCTGGTGCGTAAGCGTGGCGGCGAGGTCGACTACGTCGAGCCGTCCGACGTGGACTACATGGACGTCTCGCCGCGCCAGATGGTGTCGGTCGCGACCGCCATGATCCCGTTCCTCGAGCACGACGACGCCAACCGTGCCCTCATGGGCGCGAACATGATGCGTCAGGCGGTGCCGCTGATTAAGTCGGAGGCCCCGCTCGTCGGCACCGGCATGGAGTACCGCTGCGCCACCGACGCCGGCGACGTGCTCAAGGCCGAGAAGGACGGTGTCGTCCAGGAGCTGTCGGCCGACTACGTCACGGTCGCCAACGACGACGGCACGTACATCACGTACCGCCTGCACAAGTTCTCGCGCTCCAACCAGGGCACCTCTGTGAACCAGAAGGTCGTCGTGGACGAGGGCGACCGCGTCATCGAGGGCCAGGTCCTCGCCGACGGTCCCGCCACCGAAGACGGCGAGATGGCGCTCGGCAAGAACCTGCTCGTGGCGTTCATGCCGTGGGAGGGTCACAACTACGAGGACGCGATCATCCTGTCGCAGCGCCTCGTGCAGGACGACGTCCTCTCCTCGATCCACATCGAGGAGCACGAGGTCGACGCCCGTGACACCAAGCTCGGCCCGGAGGAGATCACCCGGGACATCCCGAACGTCTCCGAGGAGGTCCTCGCCGACCTCGACGAGCGCGGCATCATCCGTATCGGTGCCGAGGTCGTCGCCGGCGACATCCTCGTCGGCAAGGTCACGCCCAAGGGCGAGACCGAGCTGACCCCGGAGGAGCGCCTGCTCCGCGCGATCTTCGGTGAGAAGGCCCGTGAGGTCCGTGACACCTCGCTGAAGGTGCCGCACGGCGAGATCGGCAAGATCATCGGCGTCCGCGTCTTCGACCGCGAGGAGGGCGACGAGCTTCCCCCGGGCGTGAACCAGCTGGTCCGCGTCTACGTCGCCCAGAAGCGCAAGATCACCGACGGTGACAAGCTCGCCGGCCGTCACGGCAACAAGGGCGTCATCTCGAAGATCCTGCCGATCGAGGACATGCCGTTCCTGGAGGACGGCACCCCGGTCGACATCATCCTCAACCCGCTGGGTGTCCCGTCCCGAATGAACCCGGGACAGGTCCTGGAGATCCACCTCGGCTGGCTCGCCAGCCGCGGCTGGGACGTCTCCGGCCTCGCGGACGAGTGGGCGCAGCGCCTCCAGGTGATCGGCGCCGACAAGGTCGCCCCCGGCACCAACGTCGCGACCCCGGTCTTCGACGGTGCGCGTGAGGACGAGCTCGCGGGTCTGCTGAACCACACCATCCCGAACCGCGACGGCGAGCGCATGGTGCTCCCGACCGGTAAGGCGAGGCTGTTCGACGGCCGCTCCGGCGAGCCGTTCCCGGACCCGATCTCGGTCGGGTACATGTACATCCTCAAGCTCCACCACCTGGTCGACGACAAGCTCCACGCCCGGTCGACCGGTCCGTACTCGATGATCACCCAGCAGCCGCTGGGTGGTAAGGCCCAGTTCGGTGGCCAGCGCTTCGGTGAGATGGAGGTGTGGGCGCTGGAGGCATACGGCGCCGCGTACGCCCTCCAGGAGCTGCTGACGATCAAGTCCGACGACGTGACCGGCCGCGTGAAGGTCTACGAGGCCATCGTCAAGGGCGAGAACATCCCTGAGCCCGGCATCCCCGAGTCCTTCAAGGTGCTCATCAAGGAGATGCAGTCCCTGTGCCTCAACGTGGAGGTGCTGTCCTCGGACGGCATGTCCATCGAGATGCGCGACACCGACGAGGACGTCTTCCGCGCAGCGGAGGAGCTCGGCATCGACCTGTCCCGGCGCGAGCCGAGCAGCGTCGAAGAGGTCTGACGGGAGTTCGGTCGGGGACTCGGCGTTTCACCGCTGAGTCCCCGGCCGGCCCCAGGACCCCCGAATCAGACCCCAAGCCTTACAACCCTGAGAGGGATTGACGCATAGTGCTCGACGTCAACTTCTTCGACGAGCTCCGGATCGGTCTGGCCACCGCTGACGACATCCGTCAGTGGAGCCACGGCGAGGTCAAGAAGCCGGAGACCATCAACTACCGCACGCTCAAGCCCGAGAAGGACGGACTCTTCTGCGAGAAGATCTTCGGTCCGACCCGGGACTGGGAGTGCTACTGCGGCAAGTACAAGCGTGTCCGCTTCAAGGGCATCATCTGCGAGCGGTGTGGCGTCGAGGTCACCCGCGCGAAGGTGCGCCGTGAGCGGATGGGCCACATCGAGCTCGCCGCTCCCGTCACCCACATCTGGTACTTCAAGGGCGTTCCGTCGCGTCTTGGCTACCTGCTCGACCTCGCCCCGAAGGACCTCGAGAAGGTCATCTACTTCGCGGCGTACATGATCACGTACGTCGACGACGAGCGTCGTACGCGTGACCTGCCCTCGCTGGAGGCGCACGTCTCCGTCGAGCGCCAGCAGATCGAGAACCGTCGCGACTCCGACCTGGAGGCCCGCGCCAAGAAGCTCGAGAACGACCTCGGCGAGCTCGAGGCCGAGGGCGCCAAGGCCGACGTGCGCCGCAAGGTGCGCGAAGGTGCCGAGCGCGAGATGAAGCAGCTGCGCGACCGCGCGCAGCGCGAGATCGACCGTCTGGACGAGGTCTGGTCGCGCTTCAAGAACCTCAAGGTCCAGGACCTGGAGGGCGACGAGCTCCTCTACCGCGAGCTGCGTGACCGCTTCGGCACGTACTTCGACGGTTCGATGGGTGCCGCGGCGCTGCAGAAGCGCCTGGAGTCCTTCGACCTGGAGGAGGAGGCCGAGCGTCTCCGCGAGATCATCCGCACCGGCAAGGGCCAGAAGAAGACCCGTGCGCTCAAGCGCCTCAAGGTCGTCTCCGCGTTCCTGCAGACCGCGAACAGCCCCAAGGGCATGGTTCTCGACTGCGTGCCGGTCATCCCGCCGGACCTGCGTCCGATGGTGCAGCTGGACGGTGGCCGCTTCGCGACCTCCGACCTGAACGACCTGTACCGCCGCGTGATCAACCGCAACAACCGTCTGAAGCGTCTGCTCGACCTCGGTGCCCCCGAGATCATCGTGAACAACGAGAAGCGGATGCTCCAGGAGGCGGTCGACGCCCTCTTCGACAACGGCCGTCGTGGTCGCCCGGTCACGGGCCCCGGCAACCGTCCGCTGAAGTCCCTCAGCGACATGCTGAAGGGCAAGCAGGGTCGTTTCCGTCAGAACCTGCTCGGTAAGCGTGTGGACTACTCCGCGCGTTCCGTCATCGTCGTCGGTCCGCAGCTGAAGCTGCACCAGTGCGGTCTGCCGAAGGCCATGGCGCTGGAGCTCTTCAAGCCGTTCGTGATGAAGCGCCTGGTCGACCTGAACCACGCGCAGAACATCAAGAGCGCCAAGCGGATGGTCGAGCGCGGCCGCACGGTCGTGTACGACGTCCTCGAAGAGGTCATCGCCGAGCACCCGGTTCTGCTGAACCGTGCGCCCACGCTGCACCGCCTCGGCATCCAGGCCTTCGAGCCCCAGCTGGTCGAGGGCAAGGCCATCCAGATCCACCCGCTCGTCTGCACCGCGTTCAACGCGGACTTCGACGGTGACCAGATGGCCGTGCACCTGCCGCTCTCCGCGGAGGCGCAGGCCGAGGCCCGCATCCTGATGCTGTCCTCGAACAACATCCTGAAGCCGGCCGACGGCCGTCCGGTCACGATGCCGACCCAGGACATGGTCCTCGGTCTGTTCTTCCTGACCACCGACGGTGAGCTCCGTGACACCAAGGGCGAGGGCCGCGCGTTCGGCTCCACGGCCGAGGCGATCATGGCGTTCGACGCCGGCGAGCTCGCGCTGCAGTCGCAGATCGACATCCGCTTCCCCGTCGGCACCGTCGCTCCCCGTGGCTGGGTTCCCCCGGTCGCCGAGGAGGGCGAGCCGGAGTGGCAGCAGGGTGACTCGTTCCGCCTGCGCACCTCGCTGGGCCGCGCGCTCTTCAACGAGCTGCTGCCCGAGGACTACCCCTTCGTCGACTACTCCGTCGGCAAGAAGCAGCTCTCCGAGATCGTCAACGACCTCGCCGAGCGGTACCCCAAGGTCATCGTGGCGGCGACGCTCGACAACCTGAAGGCGTCCGGCTTCTACTGGGCGACCCGCTCCGGTGTCACCGTGGCCATCTCCGACGTCGTCGTGCCCGAGGCCAAGAAGGCCATCGTCAAGGGCTACGAGGAGCAGGACGAGAAGGTCCAGAAGCAGTACGAGCGCGGTCTCATCACGAAGGAAGAGCGCACTCAGGAGCTCATCGCGATCTGGACCAAGGCGACCAACGAGGTTGCCGAGGCGATGAACGCGAACTTCCCGAAGACGAACCCCATCTTCATGATGGTCGACTCGGGTGCCCGAGGAAACATGATGCAGATGCGTCAGATCGCGGGTATGCGTGGTCTGGTGTCGAACGCCAAGAACGAGACGATCCCGCGTCCCATCAAGGCGTCCTTCC
This sequence comes from Streptomyces sp. CB02009, assembly GCF_001905825.1. Lineage (GTDB taxonomy): Bacteria > Actinomycetota > Actinomycetes > Streptomycetales > Streptomycetaceae > Streptomyces. The sequence continues at coordinate 454,727 of NZ_LIVV01000005.1, read as the reverse complement.
GTGAGGGCCTCACCGTTCTGGAGTACTTCATCTCCACGCACGGTGCCCGTAAGGGTCTGGCGGACACCGCCCTGCGTACCGCCGACTCGGGTTACCTGACCCGTCGTCTGGTGGACGTCTCGCAGGACGTGATCATCCGCGAGGAGGACTGCGGCACCGAGCGCGGTCTGAAGCTGCGGATCGCCGAGCGCGGCGCCGACAACGTGCTGCGCAAGACGGACGACGTCGAGACCTCCGTGTACGCGCGGATGCTCGCCGAGGACGTCGTCGTCGACGGCAAGGTCATCGCGCCGGCCAACGTCGACCTGGGTGACGTGCTCATCGACGCCCTCGTGGGCGCCGGTGTCGAGGAGGTCAAGACCCGCTCGGTCCTGACCTGTGAGTCCGCCGTCGGTACCTGTGCGTTCTGCTACGGCCGTTCGCTCGCCACCGGCAAGCTGGTCGACATCGGTGAGGCGGTCGGCATCATCGCCGCCCAGTCCATCGGTGAGCCCGGTACCCAGCTGACGATGCGTACCTTCCACACCGGTGGTGTGGCCGGTGACGACATCACCCAGGGTCTGCCCCGTGTCGTCGAGCTCTTCGAGGCTCGTCAGCCCAAGGGTGTCGCCCCGATCTCGGAGGCGGCCGGCCGCGTCCGTATCGAGGAGACCGAGAAGACCAAGAAGATCGTCGTCACCCCGGACGACGGCACCGACGAGACGGCGTTCCCGATCTCGAAGCGTGCCCGTCTGCTGGTGGGCGAGGGCGACCACGTCGAGGTGGGCCAGAAGCTCACCGTGGGTGCCACCAACCCGCACGACGTGCTGCGGATCCTCGGTCAGCGCGCGGTCCAGGTCCACCTGGTCGCCGAGGTCCAGAAGGTCTACAACTCGCAGGGTGTGTCGATCCACGACAAGCACATCGAGATCATCATCCGGCAGATGCTGCGCCGTGTGACGATCATCGAGTCCGGCGACGCGGAGCTGCTGCCGGGCGAGCTCGTCGAGCGCTCGAAGTTCGAGACCGAGAACCGTCGTGTGGTCACCGAGGGCGGTCACCCCGCCTCCGGCCGTCCGCAGCTGATGGGTATCACCAAGGCCTCGCTGGCGACGGAGTCCTGGCTGTCGGCCGCCTCCTTCCAGGAGACGACCCGAGTCCTGACGGATGCGGCGATCAACGCCAAGTCCGACAGCCTCATCGGCCTCAAGGAGAACGTCATCATCGGTAAGCTCATCCCGGCCGGTACGGGTCTGTCCCGCTACCGCAACATCCGGGTCGAGCCGACCGAGGAGGCCAAGGCCGCGATGTACTCGGCCGTCGGCTACGACGACATCGACTACTCGCCGTTCGGCTCGGGCTCCGGCCAGGCCGTTCCGCTGGAGGACTACGACTACGGTCCGTACAACCAGTAAGCGAGTCGCTTGACCGAAGGGCGGTCACCCCGATGGGGTGGCCGCCCTTCGGCGTGTCACCGGGCGGGTCAGCGGGAGGCCAGCTCCCAGACCGCGACGAGCACGCCGGCGCTCGCGGTGAGCGCGGCGATGCTGGCCACCGGCCAGCGGCCCCGCTCCAGGTCGTCGAGGCGGGCCTCGTGGTCGGCGAGCTGCCGGTCGGTCTGGTCGCTGCGCTGGACGAGCAGGGCGAGCGAGCCGTCGACGCGGGCGAAGCCCGCCTCCAGGGTGCCGCGGAGCCGTTCCAGTTCGAGGGCGACGGCGACGGGGTCGTTCGGGTCAGACTCGGTCATCGGCACCGCCCGGGGTGGGGCGCAGCCAGGACGGGAGCAGGCCCTGCACCACGTCGAGGGCCATCACCCGGGCCAGTCCGCCGGCGACGGCCAGCGCCCCGGCGACCCAGGGGAGGGTCGCGGGGACGCCGGAGGCGTCGACGATCGCGGGGAGCACGACGGCGATGCCGACGGCGGACTGGAGGACGGTGCGGGCCGTGCGCTTGGCGGCATCGGACATCGGGTCTCCTCTGGTGCGGTGGTCACTTCGTGTACGGGACCTTCAGCGCGCTCCAGGACGCGGCGCCGGGGATGCCGTCGGCGTCGGAGCCGCGGAAGCCGAGCTTGCGCTGCCACTTCGCGTAGCTGAGCCGGTCGGCCTCGCTCCAGCGGGGACCGGGGCCGACGGTGTACGCGGCGCAGCCCTCGGCGACGAGTCGGCGGCCCATGGCCGTGATGACCGGGGAGCTCGTCTCCTTGCGGAAGAACGAGGTGCCCGGGAACGGCTGGAGGCGGGGGGCGGCGGGCTTTCCGCTGCCGGGGGCGGGCTTGGCGGGCGCCTTGGTGAGCCGGGTCTGGACGCGCTGCCGGAGGGTCGGCATGCCGAAGCCCTTGGGGTCGCTCTTCCAGTCGGACCATTCCAGGTGGCCGATGACGGACTTGGCGCCCCAGCCGTGGGCCCGGCAGAGGGCGGCGGAGACCCGTTCGATGGCGTCGAGCTGGGCGGCCGGCCAGGGGTCGGTGCCGTTGCCGAGGTTGACGCACTCGAAGCCGTAGAAGCGGGCGTTGCCGTCGACGGCTCCGGGGCTGCCCTGGTGGGCGCGGGGGACCGGCGGGCGGTCCCCGTAGGTCTCGGTGATCACGGCCTGGAGGACGGACGGGTCGCCGCCGCCGGCGTGGTTGGCGCGTCCGTCGCCGACGAGGTGGACGGTGCCGTCCTTGGCGATGACGCCGTGGCAGAGCGGTCCCGGCAGGCCCTCGTAGCCGTTGAAGCACATCTCGACGGAGGAGGCGGTGCCGGAGCTGACGGTGTGGTGGATCATCACGCCGGTGACCGGGCCCCAGGCGCCGGCGTGGTTGCGGTTGTGGGAGCGCCAGCCGGGGTGTTCGACGACGGTGACGCCTTCGGCGCGGAGTGCGGCGAGGAGCCGGTCCGCGGGGAGGGGAGTGGCCATCTGGTGTCCTCCGGACATGAAAAAGGCCCGCACGGTGGGCGGGCGGGCGTACGGGCGGGGCGGGTGCCGGCGGGCGGGTGCTACGGCGCGGGGGCCGGCTCCGGGGTGGGCTCGGGGGTGGGCTCCGGGGCCGGCGGGGCCCAGGCCGCGCACAGCTCGGCCAGGGCGGAACGGCGGGCCTGGAAGTCGGCGAGCGCGGCCGTCACGGCCCGCTGGGCGGCGGTCGGGTCGGGGACGACCGGGGCGCCGTCGACGCCGTCCACGATGGCCAGGCCGGAGCCGCGCAGGACGGCGTCGCCGCTGCCCCTCTCGGTGATCTCGGCGGTGACGTACACCGACGGGTACTGGCCGGTGACGGGGTCGCGCCGGAGGGTGTGGCTCAGGCTGTTGTCGTAGACGCGGACGTCGACGGTGTGTCCGTCCTCGGTGAGGGTGGCGCGGCCCGCGTAGTCGATGGCCACGCCCCAGGGTTCGGTGGGGTCGATGTTCACTGGGTGCTCCTTGTGCTCGGCGGCGGGGATCAGACTGCGGGGATCCGGGCGGCGGGGATCAGGTCTGGGCGCCGTGGATGAGGACGGGCTGGGCGTAGACCGTGCCGCCGGTGGCCTGGGCCTGGATCTCGATGTTCATGGTCTGGCCGAACCGGGTCTTCATGTCGCCGGGCAGCAGGCCGATGTAGTCGTAGGTGGTGCCCGCGGTGACCGAGGGTCCGAACGGGACGTTGTCGACCAGGACCCGCACCTGGCCGGTGGCGCCGCCGGACGCCGCCGTGTTGATGGCGAGCCGCAGCTTCGGCTGCCAGATGGGGTTGGAGGAGCGGGCGATGGTGGTGAAGGCGGCGGCGGTGGTGGAGGGCCACTTGGCCGGGTCGGTGGCCAGCGGCGGCATCAGTTGCAGCCAGGGCCGGGCGAGGCCGCCGGTCAGGATGTCGTCCGCGAAGATCTCGTGGTTGTAGCCGTCGAAGATCCGGAACAGCGGCCGGGTGATGGTGACGCTCTCGGACGGGGTGGGACGGAACTCGTTGACCGGGGGGCGGGTGTTCACCGCGGTCGACAGGGCCTTGAGGCGGCGTTCCATCTGGTTGAGCCGGTCGATGATGTCCTCGGGCAGCTGGGGCATCAGGCCTCCTCAAGGTAGAGCTCGGCGGTGTCGGGCCGGCCGCGTTCCGGCGGGGTGATCTTGACGCCGATGATGCGGTAGCGGGCGTCGAGCCCCTGGGAGTACCACTCGTCGGTGATGCGGATGCGGGCGACGCGGCCGAGGAGGGCCGGCGGGACGATGCCGCCCAGGTGGATGCTGATCGAGGGGATCACCACGGCGCCGCGCGCCTGCGCGAGCTCGGTGGTGGCCACCGAGTCGAGCGCGAGCGGGTCGCTGATCTCGTTGTGGTCCGAGGACAGGTCGATCAGCGGCCAGCCGTCCACGAGCAGGTCGCTGGCGTACTGCGTGCCGGAGAAGAGGGGCCGGGACTCGGCGGCGGCGTTGGAGTTGGTGGAGGCGCCGCGGGCCACGGCGGTGGTGCCGCCGCGGGTCGCGTCGTACGGGAAGGAGTACGACAGGATGACGCCGGGCCGGTCGAAGACCAGGTCGGTCGCGCCGGTGACGATCTTGGGTTCGCCGATCCGGAGCTGCCGGATCCGCTGCCCGGTGGCCGGGTCGCGGTAGACCAGGATCTGGTGCTCGAAGCCGTCCTCGGTCGCGGCGAGCTGGTCGAGCGCCTCCAGGTAGACGGTCTCGTCGCCCTTGCGCCACGAGGCCGTCTTCTGGAACTTGGGGATCTCGTTCCCGAAGGTGATCCCGAGGCGGCGGGGTTCCTCGCCCGCGGGGGCGTCGGGGTAGGTCTGGACGTCGAGCTCGCGCCACAGCCGGCGCGCGATCTCCAGCTGGTCGGTCGGGGTGTCGTACGTGATGTCGGTACGGATGCGGCGGCGCCCGGCGTACGAGTCGAAGGTGGCGGCCTGGACGCCGAGGGTCAGCACCCCGCGGCCGCTGGACTGCAGGGTGCTGGTCCAGACGATGCCGCCCCACCACAGGTCGCCGCCGCGCTCCAGGTAGACCGCGGTGCGGCCCTCCCGCACCTTCTTGACCCGGTCGGCGATGGCCTTGTCGGGGATGGGGACGGTGCCGGAGAGCGAGCCCGCCTTGCCGATGTAGTCGTCGAACGAGACGTCCCGCAGCGGCAGGATGTCCAGCGTCTGGTCGGTGAGCAGGTCGCAGAAGATCGCCCGGTAGGGCGTTTCGATGGCCATCGAGGGCCACCCCCTTACAGGACGTAGGTGGCGGAGACGCGGATGTTCCGTCCGGGGACGAGAGCGCCGTTGGAGGACCAGGTCCGCAGGTTGACCTGGCCGTTGGTGTAGATGTTGGCGCCGCCGTCGCCGAAGCCGTCGGAGGCCGAGGCCTCGAAGTCCATGGACGGGCGCCAGCCGGCCGGCAGGGTGCAGAGCGGCTCGTCGGGCAGGTTGCCGGCGCTCTCGACGTTGACCTGGGCGCCGGTGCGGGTGACGGTGACCGTGACGGTGCACAGCCCGCTCTTGGTCCTGCGGCCGCTGAACGAGACGACCGACCAGTTGGCCAGGGCCGTGGCGCCGGTGGTGGTGGTCTCGTTCTCGACGGGCGGCTGGTAGGCCGTCCAGGCGCTGCCGTTCCAGCGCTGGAGCTGGCCGCCGTTGTAGTCGCGGTACTGGCCGTTGTAGCTGCCGGTGGTGATCGTGCCGCTGGGCGCGATGCCGCCGATCTCCTTGGGGTAGGCGACCCAGGCGGTGCCGTCCCAGCGCTGGAGGAAGTGGGCGTTGTCGTTGTCCTGGTACTGGCCCGGGTAGCCGCCGGCCACGCCTGCGTTGTTGTAGACGGGCAGGATGCCGCCGGCGGAGACGGTCGTGGTGCGCAGGTCGGTGGTGGCGCCGCCCGCCCAGTCGATGCCGCCGGTGCCGGCGGAGGCGCCCTTCTTGACCTTCACCGTGAACAGGATCAGGGAGCGGGCGGGGGCCGCCGGGGCGGCCGGGGTGGCGGCCGGGGTGCCCTTCACGATCTCGACGGCTGCCTCGTGCTTGCCGAGGGCGTCCACGTCGTTGTCGTAGACGCGGACCACGACGAGGTCGACGCGGTCGTTGAGCGGGTCGCCGTCGGCGAAGGTGAGGGTGATGTCCTCGTCGAGGGCGACCGGGTAGGCGCCGTCGGTGGTGCCGCCCTGGATGACGGCCTTGCCGTGGTAGACGGTGGCCGTCATCGGGCCGGAGGAGCTCATCCACAGGCCGCCGACCCGGAACTTGCCGTCGTACGTGCCGGGCAGGACGCCGGACCGGACGCCGAGCGGGTTGACGGGGGTGGTGGCGCCGATGTTGGTGATGCGGGTGTTCTGGCGGGTCTGCCCGGTGGGCATCAGCCATCCGGAGCGAACGGGCATGCGGTTCTCCTGGAGGTAGGGGCGGTCGGGTGGCGGCCGTGCGGACTCAGTACTGCGGGGTGACCTGGAGGAACGAGTTGTCGAACCAGGCCCGCACGTTGGCGTTGGTGCTCCGGTAGTACGCGGTGACCGTGTAGGTCGCGCCGGGCGTCAGGCCGGACAGGCGCTGCGTCGTCGAGACGGACACGGCGTCGGTGGCACTGGACGACTTGGAGGCGAAGGCGGAGAGTTCGTCGTCCACCTCGCGGAAGACGGTGGCGCCCTGGGTGATGCGGACGCACATCAGCGCGGAGCTGGCGACGCCGGTGGTGCCCGAGTTCAGGGACAGCTCGGTCTTCGAACCGAAGGAGAGGATCGCCTGCCGGCTCTCCGGGGCGACGAAGCTCAGCGACAGCGGGTTCTCCGCCCGGTCGACCAGGGTGTTCACGAAGGTCGTCGAGAGGGTGTACCCGCCGTCCAGCGAGTCGTTGAAGTACGGCCCCGGGTAGGCCGGGGCCCACGCCGCGCCGCTCCAGCGCTGGATCGGACCGGCCGCGGTGGCCCGGTACTGGCCCGTGTAGCTGCCCGCGGTCGTGGCGTTGACGGAGGTCGGGACGATACCGCCGAGGGCCTCCGGGTAGGCGACCCACTGGCCGCCGTCCCAGCGCTGCAGCTGGTTGTTGGCGGTGTCCTGGTACTGGCCGGGGTGGGCGCCCGGCAGGACCGGGCCCTCGACCGGGAGGATGCCGCCGAGCGCGACGACCGGCGTGCGCAGGTCCTTCAGGGAGGTGTTCCACGGGATGCCGCCGTTGCCTCCGCTGGCGCCGGCCGGGACGGTCACCTCGTACAGCGGCAGGCTGCGCGGCGGGGCCGCGGGCGCCTTGGGGGCCTGGCCCGGCACCCCCTGGACGATCTCGACCTTCGCCTCGTTGCGGGTGCTTCCGTCGTAGAGGTTGTCGTAGATCCTCAGGACGACCAGGTCGATCCGGCCGTACTGGGCGTCGCCCGCGGCGAAGGTGACCTGCGCGGATGCGGGCAGGGCCACCGGGTAGACGCCCTGGGAGATGTCGCCCTGGATGACGGCCCGGCCCTCGGAGACGATCGCCGTCATGGCCGAGGCCTTGTCCATCCAGAAGCCGGCCAGCCGGTACTTGCCGTCGTAGGAGCCCGGCAGGACGCCGGAGCGGACCTGGACGGGGTTGATCATGGTGGTCGCGCCGACCTGGTTCAGGCGGGTGTCCTCGCGGGTCTGGCCGGTCTCGGCGACCCAGCTGCTGCGCAGGTTCACGGGGTTCTCCAATCGGGGAGGTGCGGGGTGGGGGGCGGGGTCAGGACCTGATCCACTGGGCGGACAGGTTGCTGTAGTAGCCCGAGCCGCCGAGGGTCCGGACGGCGGCCGTGTGGTTGTGGTAGCCGGCGAGCTGCAGGACGTTGCCCGCGGTGAGCTTGACCAGGCCCTGGCCGCCGACGGTGACGGCGCCGGTGGACGCCGGGCCCAGCCAGGTCATCCGGGGTACGCCGACGCCGCCGAGGTGGATGCGGGCGCCGCGCACGCCGGTGGCGGAGTCGCCGTTCCAGGCGACGTGGCCGGAGACCCGCCACCAGCCGGTGCGCGGTACGACGAAGCTGTCGGTGCCGTTCCAGCCGGTGAAGTCGTCGATGTCGACGTTCTGCAGGGTGATCGGCGTCCAGGTGCCGGCCGGCACGCTCTGCATCGACGTCTGCGAGACGCTGAACAGGACCGCCGCCCTGCCCTCCGCGTACTGCCAGGCCGCACCGTCCCAGCGCTGCAGGACACCGGCGTTGTCGCGGTACTGGCCGGTGTACGCGCCGGTCGTCATCGTCCCGTGCGGGGCGATGCCGCCGATCGGCTTCGCGTACGAGACCCAGGCGGTGCCGTCCCAGCGCTGGAGCAGGCCGGCGACGTCCCGGTACTGGCCGACGTAGGCGCCCTTGAAGCCGCTGGTCGGGATGATGCCGCCGAGCGCGGTCATCGGGTAGTGCAGGGTGGTGACGACGCCCGCGGTGGTCCACTTGACGCCGCCGGTGCCGGCCGAAGTGCCGGCCGGCACCGAGACGGTGTAGAGCGGGAAGGCGCTGCCGGGGCCCGAGAGGGGAACGGCCGGGGTGGCCGCGGGGGTGCCCTTGACCAGCCGGATCACGGCCCCGGTGGCGCCGCTGCGGTCGTACGCGTCGTCGAGGACGGCCAGTTCGATCAGGTCGATCCGGCCGTACTGCGGATCGCCGTCCGCGATGGTCAGGGTCTCGGGGGAGGTCACCGCGATCATGTACGCGCCCTGGGCGGTGTCGCTGCCCTGGACGACGGCCCGGCCGGTGCCGACGGAGCACTCCATCGCCGACGTGCCGGTCAGCACCAGGCCGCCGGGCACGATGCCGGGGCGCGAGCGCAGCGGGGTCTCCGCGGCGCTCTGCCCGTTCGGGGTGAGGAGCGCGGACAGCGCGATCCGGGTGTCCTCGCGGGTCTGGCCGGTCGGATGCAGCCAGGCGGCCCGTACGGTCATGGGTTCACCTCTTTCTGTACGGAGCGGTCTGCGGGGAGGAGGAGGCGGCCGTGGTCACCACTCGGCGCTGCGCCAGCGGATCGTCATCAGGGCCTCCGGCGTCGAGGCGTCGGGCCGGAACGACAGCTCCGTGCGGCCCGGTTCGAGGAGGAACAGCTCCTCCGGGCTGGAGTCGGCCATCGCGGTGTGGCGGCGGGAGGCCGTGTTGTTGAGCATCACCGTGCCGTTGGCGGTGTCGACGACGAGCTCGTCACCGGCGGCCAGGTCGATCGCGTACCGCAGCCGGCGCGTGCTGACCCGCTCGGTGACGGTCGGCATCGAGCAGGGGCCGCGGAAGACGATCACCGGGTGGGTGGCGGCGGAGCCGGTGTTCTCGGCGACGGCGTCACCGGTGGACTTGGCCTGGCCCCAGTTGAGCGGCCAGGTGAGACCGTTCGGCAGCCAGTTCAGTCCGGTCTCCGGCTGCGGCGGGGTGGTGGAGGAGGACTGCTCGTTGACGGCGTAGCGGCGCGGGTCGGCGGCCAGCCACTGGATCGACATCTTCGAGCTGCCCTGGGTGGCGAAGCCCTGGTCCGCGGGGACCACGCGCTGGGCGATCCGGGCGCGTACGGCGAGGAGTTCGCCGTGCAGCCGGACGGTGAGCCAGCGCTCCTCGTCGAGCAGGGCGAGCGCCTGGCGCAGTGCGCGGACGGCCTCGCCGGTCTGGCTCCACTCCGGCATCAGCACGATCGTGCCGCTGATCTTGCGCGGCTTGGCGTAGCGGGAGCCGGGCCAGGCGCCGTGCGAGGTGGGCCGGTCGGCGTCGGAGGAGTCGTACTCGGGCAGGTCCTCCCAGCCCTGGAGTCCGGACCGGTCGACGTTGAAGGGGGTGCCGGGGCCGATGAGAAGCCCGGCCCACTGGATCTGCCCGTCCTGGGTGATCAGTGAGCCGGGCGCGTGGTCGGCGGTGAGGCTGCTTCCGGCGTATGTGGTTGTGGTCTCGGCCATGGGGCCGTCACCTCACTTCTGAGGGGCTGTCGGGTGAGAGGGCTGGGCGGGGGCCTCAGCCGTGGGCGCCGGCGAGGAAGAGCAGGTCCTCGGCGGTCGACCGCGGGCCGGCGCCGGGCTCCTCGTGGAACTCCGCGATGCGGTGGGGCTGCCGGGGAGTCTCGGTGAGGGCCGGGACGCGCCGGTTCTCCAGCACGGTGAGCGGGTCGATGCGCGGCGCGCTGTCGGCGCCGGGGAAGACGACACCGCCCTCGGCGAGCATCGGGATCTTGTCGATGTCGACGCCGAACTTCTTGCCGAGGATGTTCACGCTCAGCTTGTTGAGCCCGTCGATGATCCAGTTGGCGAAGGCGATCAGGCCGTTGATCGGGCCCTTGACGACGCCGAGCACGGCGCTCAGCGCGCCCTTGATCAGCTCGCCCATGCCCCGCAGCGCCCTGGCCACGGCGTCCTTCGCGTGCCGGAAGAAGCCCGGGATCTTGTCGGTGACGAAGGAGAGCACCGGCTTGACGGCGTTCTTGATCCCGCCCATCGTGCGCGAGGCGATGCCGCGCAGGGCGTTCGAGGCCGAGGTGACGGTGGTGCGGACCCTGCTGATGCCGCTGATGCCGGAGCCGACGATCTTCAGGGCGCCCGTGAACAGGGCCAGGTACCCCTTGGCGTACGTTCCGACGGCCTGCCCGATGAGCTTGAGGACCGGCTGCAGGAACGTCCAGACCGACTGGAAGCCCTTCAGCGCGGCCTGGAACACCTGCCGCATGATCTTCTGGCCGGTCTCGCTCTGCATCGCGTACTCGATGAGCCAGGCGGCGACCGGTACGAGGATGCCGGCGAGGAAGCCGATCGGGTTGGCCCGCATGGCGAGGTTGACGCCGGTCATGGCGACGGAGGCGACGGTCATGACGGTGCCGTAGGTGTCCATCAGCCGGGTGACGACATCGGCGACGGGCAGCAGCGGGAGGAGGAGGGCGAGGACGCCGCCGACCGCGGGGCCGAGCCTCCCGGTGGCCGTTCTCGCCCTGCCCGCCGCGGTGCCGATCTTCCCCACGCCGGTGGCGGCCTTGGAGCGCTGGATGCGCCGGACGGAGTCCGCGGCGCCGGACGAACCGGTGCCGAGGCCGCGTACGGAGGTGCCGGCGGTGCGCAGGGCGGCGGCGAACCGGTCCATGCCGCCGGCCGTGCGCAGGGCGTCGTCCCTGAGCCGCTTCAGTCCGTCGCCCGCCTGACCGAGACCGCTCCTGAGAGCGCTCATCGCCGGCAGGACACCGCCGGCGAACGGGTTCGGGAAGGCCGCGACGGCACTCATCCGCGCGCCTTCGCCAGGTACATCAGCGCGTCCGCCGTGGACTGCGGGTCACTGGTGCGGGCCGCGTGGTAGTGCTCGATGTGCAGCCCGGCGCCGCCGTTGCCGCCCCCGAGCTGCGCGCTCATGCGGGCGCGCCGGGCGGTGAGGGCGAGCAGCCGGTCCAGCTTGGACAGCGGCAGGACGGCCTCGGCCTCGCCGGCCTCGGCGAGGATCGCCGGCACACCGCCGCTGCGGGGCATGACGACACCGCCGGTGGCGAGCATGGGGATGGTGGGGATGTTGACGCCGAAGGTCTTGCCGCCGACGACCGGGACCCAGCCGGGGACGCTGACCTTGACGCCGTTGACGGCCCTGATCATCCGGTTGATCAGGCCGATGACGGCGTTGATCGGGCCGGAGACGCCGCTCTTGATGCCCTCGAAGGCGCGGGACGCGATGTCCTTGAGGCCGTTCCAGATGGAGGACATCTTGTCCTTGACGGCGCTGAAGGCGTTCGGGATGGCGCTCTTGATCCAGTTCACCACCGGGGTGATGACGGCCTTGATGCCGTTCCAGACGCTGCCGACAACCGTCTTGATCGCCTTCATGACCGTGGTGATGACCGTCTTCCAGATCGTCACGTAGGTCTTGATGACGGTGGCGACGGCCTTGACGACGGTGGAGATCGCCGTCTTGATGCCGTTCCAGACCGTCTTGATCAGCTGCCCGGCCTTCTTCATGATCGGGCCGATGGCCTTCATGACCGCGCTGATCACGGTCTTCACGGCGTCGAAGGCCTTCTTCAGGACCTTCTGCATCGTCTTCGACTGCATCGCCATGGCGACGATCTTCTCGATGAGAGGCATGAAGAGTTCGATCAGGCGGGCGAGGAGATTGCCCTTCATGGACTTGTTGAGCTTGTCCTGGCCCTTGGCGGCCTTGCCGGCGCCGGACTCGTACTTGCCGAGCTTGGTGCCGGCCGTCTCGGCGGTCCGGCCGGCCTTGGTCATCGACTTCTCGGCCTGGTCCGAGGCGGTCTTGAGGTTCTTGAGCTGGGTGCTGGAGCCCTGGGCGCCGGTCTTGAGGTTCTTGAGCTGACCGTTCGCCGAGTTGCCCGCGTCGCCGACCTTCTTGACGGCGGTGGCGGCGCCGGTGGCCTGGGTCTTGAGGTTGCGCAGGGAGTCGGACGACTTCTTGAGGGAGCTGGTGAAAGCCATGAGTTACCTCCTTTCGGGGTGGGTGGGGCTCAGGCCATGGCCTGAGCGGCCTCCTGGGCCTTGACCTTGAGGGTGTTGAACGCGGAGGCCACGTCGCCGCCGGCGCGGGCGAGCCGTTCGGCCGCCCTGGCGGACGACTCCAGACCGCGGGCCTTCGGGAGCTTCTTCGGATCGAAGTGCCGCTGCGCGCTGGCCAGCTTCCCGGTCGCCTTGGCCATCGCCTGGATCTGCGTGGGGTTGGCGTCGACCATGGCCGAGTTGAGCTTTTCGAGCTTCTTAGGGTCCGGGACCTTCTTGGGGTCGTAGTCCTTCACGGCCTTGACGAGCGCGTCGATCGCCTTGGCGACCGTCTCGATCTTGGCGGGGTCGGCTTCCTTGACGGCCGTGTTGATCCTTCCGACGGCGTCTGCCGCCTTGACCATCGCGGAGGCCTTCGGCAGGTCCTTGAACTTCGTCGTGAACGGGCCGGCCTGGGTGTTGAACTCCTTCAGGGGAGGGTTGATCCCCTCCAGCTGGGCGCGCAGGGCGTCGAAGTTCGCGTTCTGCGGGAGCGAGGCCAGTCCGCCGGCGGCGGCCCCCTCCCGGTCCTCGACGGCGGTCCGGTCCTGGAGGCGGATGCCGCGGCCGGTGTCGGAGGTGGCGAGGACCCGGCCGTTGGGGTTGCCCATCAGCCGGGCCGGCAGCTGCTGGATGTCGCGCTGGATCTTGATGACCCAGGCGGCGAGGATGAGGCCGATGGCGGGGAGCATCAGGCCCACGACGGCCGAGGCGAGGTAGTAGCCCCACTTGTTGTCCGGGTTCTCCCGGTTCTCGTAGAACTTCTCGAGGGCGGCGCCGAATCCGTCGAGACCCATGGCTTCGAGGAACTCGGACTTCTTCGCCTTGGTGAGCTCGTCGTACATCGACTTGAAGCGTTCGGTCCACTGCTCCGGGAGCTGCTTCTGGAGGTATTGCTCCGTGATCAGCGGGCTGGCGTCCGACTTGGTGAGGTAGGTCTTGAGGGCGGTGATCTCGGTGGAGAGATCATCGGGTGTTTTCGTCATGATTACTCCGCTTCCGGCCGGGACGGCCGAGCGCCGAAAAGCCCCTGCCGATGCCGGCAGGGGCTTGTTCGAGTGGGGGCGGCGGGCGGCGGCTAGGCGTCCTCGCCGCGGCGGGGGTCGCGTCGCGCCGTCGCGAGCGCGTCGTTCCAGCCGGCCGCGTACGCGCGGGTCTCGCAGCGGGAGACCTCGGCGTACAGGCTGCCGAGCAACGCTCTCTTGTCGAGGGCGGCGGGTCCGTCGAGGAGCTGGCGGAGGCGGTCCTGGAGAGGGATCTGCGGTCGCGATGCCTCGGCCTGCTGGGTCATGGACGCCTGCCTTCCGGTTGCTTGCCCGTGCGTGTGTGGCGGCGCCGCGGAGTGAGGAGCGGGGGCACCACGTTGTTCGAACTCTTGTGCGAACAGAGTGTGGAACATTCGTTCGGTGTTTGTCGAGCGGGAAACGTCTGACGGTGCGTCTTCTCGTCAAGTTCCCGTACGGGTTGGCGGCTGAAGGTACTTCCGTTCGACCGGGTAACCTGGAAGGCGCTCTCCGGACCGGACCACCTCGGGGCGCGGGGGGCGCGAGGGGCGCGCGGGGACCCCAGGGGGCTGGAAGGCAGTACTGACGCATGGAAACGGAGCCGGGTGTCAACCGGCGCGAGCGAGTCGTCGACTGGCTCGCGTCCCATCCTGATCTGCCCCACCTCTTCGCACGCCTCTCCGAGCTCGTCCTGGTCCACGGCTACGCCACCGAGGACCTCGTCGTGATCCCCCGGACCGAGGTCGACCGCCGCGAGACGGCCGCGTTCACCGCGGGCTGGGCCGAGGCCGTGTCGGACGAACTCCCGCGTATCCGGCGGGAGTACGAGAAGCGCGTCGCCGACGCCTACACCCAGGGCCAGGGCGACGCGCGGGGGATCCGCCGGCCCGATCGCCGGATCGACAGCGGGCAGGACGGCGCCCGGGTCATCGCACTGCCCTTCGCCCGGCTCCTCGAACCGCCCGCCGCCGTGGTCGAGGCCGAGGAGCGCGTCCGCAGGGAGCGCGAACTGTTCGAACAGCGGCCCGAGCCGGAACCCGAGCACGCCTCGGGCCCCGAACCGGGTGCGGACCCCGACGTCCTCGTGACCGCCCAGGAGAGCCGTACCCGCAGGAGCGCCCAGCCGGTGCGGAAGGTCGTACGCGGCAAGGGCGGGCGCCCGATCGTGCCGCCGCTCGCCGGGGTCCCCGTACAGAACGGCCCGAACGCCGACCGGCGCGACCACGACGCCAACGAGGCGAACGACGCCGACACGCGTCCCGGCAGGGGGCGCAGGGGGTCGTTGTCCGAGCGGGCCAAGGCCCTGGAGAAGGAGCTCTCCGCCGAGCGAGCACGGGAAGCGCCCCCGGAGTCCGCTCCCTGACGGGAACGGCCTCCGGGGGCCGCGGGGTCACCCGAAGAACCGGGCGAGGGCGTGGGGAGACACTGCCGCGCTCTCCTCGGCACGCGCGCTCCGCCCGTGTTCGTCGGTGCCCGTGCCGTCGGCTCCGTCGTGGTCCTCGTCCTGGTCGGGGCCGCCCGGACGGGGGACGGGCGTCGGCGGATCGGGCTGGTCGCCGTCCTCGCCGCTGTTGACGCACATGAACATCCAGTTGGAGACGGCCAGATGGTCCACCGTGGCCGCCAGCAGGTGGTCGGTGACCGACCACTCGGCGGCCTCGCCGTGGAGCTCGCGCTGGAGGGCGCTGTCCCGCGGCAGGTGCTTGACCATGACCATCAGGCGACGGCTGGACAGTTCGCCCCGGTGCCAGTCGAGCAGGTCGGCGGAGTAGTGGCGGAGCAGGTCCGCCTCAAGGGCCTCGGCGTGTTCGTCGACGAACTCGACGAGGCTCAGTCTTCCCCCAGGCCGAGCCCGGTCTCCTTGCCGTAGGCCTCCAGGATCGCGGCGACGTCCTGCATCGTGATGTCGTGCTGCTCGAAGCGGGCGAACTGCTCCTCACCCATCAGGAGCGCGAGCAGGCCGTCCACGTCGTTGTCGTCGAGCGTGCGCAGCGCCTTGGCCGTCGCCCGGCTCAGTTCGGTCGGAAGGGTGTAGCTCTCGCCGTCCAGCTCGAAGGACCAGGCGCGGCCATGGGCCTCCTGTCGCTGTGCGCGGGCGGCGTTGACGTCGAAACGGGCCATGGGGATGCGTACTCCTTGTGTCGGGTGAAGGACGGTCGAGAGAGGGAGGGGCGGGGCGGGACGGCGGTGCGCCGTCCCGCCCCGGGTGGGGAGGGGATCAGACCGCCGCGCCGTACTGGCTGTCCTTCATGAGGAAGGTCGCCAGCGGCTTGCCGTCGCCCTTCGACATGGCGGAGAAGGTGACGCCCAGCTGCGACGCCGCCTTGCGGGCCAGCTTGATGTCGTCGGTGGCCGTGACCTGGCCGCGCGGGATGATGAAGCGGTACTTCACCGCGGTCGTGCCACCGGCCTTGACGTCGGTGAACTCCAGGCCGAGGGCGCGCACGTCGGCGAACGGACGCTCGGCGATCTCGTAGCGGTAGGTGTCGACGGCCGGCGTCGGCTCCGCCTTGACGGCGTCCCCGCCCATGAAGAAGGGCAGGGTGTCCTCGTTGAACTGGAGCAGCGAGAACTTCAGCGAGAGGTCACGGCTCGAGTAGATGTAGTGGACCGGGGAGACCGACTGCCACGAGTCGATGGCCTCCAGCTTGTCCTTCTTCGAGAAGGTGACGCCGTCGCCGGAGGTGAAGCCGAGGTC
Source organism: Streptomyces sp. CB02009 (assembly GCF_001905825.1). Lineage (GTDB taxonomy): Bacteria > Actinomycetota > Actinomycetes > Streptomycetales > Streptomycetaceae > Streptomyces. Next base: position 438,692 of record NZ_LIVV01000005.1, on the reverse strand, counting down.
CTTCCAGCCCGCGCCGGTCCAGTCGGCGGCGGAGTCGGTGCCGAACGTGGCCGGGGCGGAGGTACCGGCGTCGGCCACGTAGAGCTTGCCGGTGCCGGCGACGCGGATCTCGGCCGAGTTGTTTCCTGCCATGGTGTGTTTCTCCTTGGTGAGAGGGCTGCCGTCCGGACGTCGGTCCGGGTACGGCAAAGGCCCCGCCGGACGGCGGGGCCTGGTCTGTGGGGGCGTCGGGGAGGACGCCGGGGGAGGCGCGAGCGTCTAGAAGACGTTCAGCGAGAGCTGGATGACGCAGAGGTAGCGGTTGGCGCCCCGGTAGAGGTAGTCGGGCATCCAGCGCGGCCCGTCCTGCTCCTCGACGTCGCTGACGAAGTGGGCGCCGATCTGCTTGCCGAGGGTGGCGAGCAGGGCCCGGCGGGCGGCGTTGGCGAGGACGTGGGCCGCGCTCTTGGTCGGCGCGTACACCTCGAACTCGACCAGCGGCTTGTCGACGTGCAGGTCGCCGATCCAGGCGCCGCCGCGGCGGTTCACCAGGACGGCGTTCTGCGTGCCGTCGAAGCCGGCCGGCGCCTGTGCGGCGATCGTGACGCCGGCCAGTGCCGGGTCGGCCTTGAGGACGTCGACGACCAGCTTCTCGACGTCCGGGAACGCACTCGGGGGAGTGGTCATGACGGTGCTCCTCGAAGGGCTCGGAAGAGGGAGGCGGTGCGGGGCGCCGCCCGGGCCGCTCCGCGGGAGGGGGCGGGGCGCGGCAGCGCGCCCGGACGGCGAACGGCGAAGCCGCTGCCCGTCGTCCGGGCGCAGCTCCGCCGCTGCACCAACTGTGACAGAGAGCGTGCGCGCACGCAACTAGTTCGGTGCGGCCTTCCCGCATCCCCCGCCCCGGCCCCGTCGTCCGTCCTCCCGCGAGGGCCCGCACAGGTGCCCGATAGGTTGGCGGCCACCGACCGAGGAGCCGCCCCGTGCCCGCCGCCCGCCCCCGCCTTCTGTACGTCACCGACCTCGCCTACCCGGCCCGCGGACGGCGCTACTGCGACGAGGACATCCACCTCACCGCCCGGCTGCGCGACTCCTTCGACCTGGCGCTCTGCCACCCGCTCGACGCCGCCGCCCTCATGGACGGCTTCGACGCCGTCGTCGTCCGCAACAGCGGCCCGGTCATCGGCTACCAGAAGGAGTACGACACCTTCCGCGAGCGCGCCCTGGCCGAGGGCACCCGCGTCTACAACCCGCTCCACGGCCGCGGCGACATGGCCGGCAAGCAGTACCTGCTCGACCTGACCACCGCCGGATACCCGGTCATCCCCACCGTCGACCGGCCCGAGGACCTCCACCGGCTGCCCGCCGCCGACGCGTACGCGGTCAAGCCCAAGGCCGGCGCCGACTCGATAGGCCTGCGCTTCCTCGCCCACGAGGAGCTCGCGGGCCTCCGCTACGACGGCCTCCTCGTCCAGCCGCGCGTCGACTTCCGGTACGAGGTCTCCTTCTACTTCGTCGACGACCTCTTCCAGTACGCCCTGCACGCCCCCGACCCCGCACGCCGCTGGGTCCTGGAGCCGTACGAGCCCACCGGGGACGACCTCGACTTCGCCCGCCGCTTCGTCGACTGGAACACCCTCGACCACGGCATCCAGCGCGTGGACGCCTGCCGCGCCCCCGGCGGTGAGCTGCTCCTCGTCGAACTGGAGGACCTCAACCCCTATCTCTCCCTGGACCGCGTGCCCGAGGAGACCCGCGACCGGTTCGTCACCGCCTTCACGGACTCGCTCCACCGCTTCCTGGCGGCCTGAGGCGCCGCACGCGAAGCGGCACGCGAAAGCGCCCCCGTCCTTCACGGACGGGGGCGCTTCACGTACGACGGGCGGTCAGACGGTCAGACGGCCAGGGGGCCGGCGGTCAGGCGGTACGGGGACGGCGGCGGGCCACGCGCTCGGCGGCGAACACGTCCTCCAGGCGGAAGAGCTGGGCCCGGCCCGCCTTCCCCGCGGCCCGCAGATGGCCGAGCTGGACCCACTTGCGGATGGTCGCGGGGGCGACCCCGGCCTCCTCGGCGGCGAGCGGTCCCGGGATCAGGGCCGGCAGGGCGGGCGAGCTCAGCACGAGGTCTCCTCGGAGTCGTCGGTCGGTGCGTCGGCCGGTGCGGGGGCCAGTGCGGTGGTCGGTGCGGCGGCCGTGTCCATCGCCGCCCGGATCTCGTCGGTACGGGAGCCGGCGGCGGCCGCGAGCTCCGCCCACTCGGGCTCCGGCCACAGGTGCCGGTAGGCGGGGTCGTCCTGGCAGCCGCACGCCTCGTCCACGCACACGCAGGCCGGGTTCACGCAGAGCACCGCGCGCCGGTCGGGGAAGGCCCGCAGCGACACCGAGTCGCACCAGGGGCAGCGGCCCGACACCCGTACGACCGTCTCCGAGTCGCCGAGCGTCCGGGCGCAGCGCCGGGCCATCCGGCGGATCTCGTCCCGTACGTGCCGGGCGAGGTCCGGCTCTGCGGCGATCGCGTCGAGGAGTCCCACGACCCGGCGGAGCCGGTCGACCACCCCGGCGCGGGGCGGCCGGGGCAGGGCGAGCCGGGCGCACACGGCCTCCTCCAGCTCCACCACCCCGTCGGTGATGTCGCGGATCGCGTCGGAGACGTGCAGCCGGATGGGGGCGGCGCCGTGGCCGGGGACGGCGAGGCCGTGCCGCTGCTGGAGGAGCAGCGCCTCGCGGCGCTCCTCGCGGATCTGCTCGTCACGGGCCGCGGGGGAGGGGGCCGGGGCGCTCCCGGCGGGGCCGCGGCGGCCGGGCGCGAGCTCTTCGGCGAGCTCGGGGAACTGGCGCACGAGGGAGGCGGTCCAGAGTGCGATGTCGCGCAGCACGGGTTCGACGGACGGGGCGCGGGACGTGCGGTCAGCCACGGCGGCCGCTCCGGGTGAGCGTCGGGGCGAGGGCGACGGCCTTCGCCACGCGGGCCGCGTCCGCCGGGCGACCGTTGCGCCAGAGGCGGCCCGCGCAGACTCCGTCGAAGTAGCTCTCGGCGGGGGCCACGGCCGTCTCGCACTCGCGGCGGACGGGGCAGCCGGCGCAGGCGCGCAGCGCCGGGGCCGCCTCCTTGGCGCGGCGGGCGAAGACGACGGACGGGGAGAGGTCGGCGCACGCGGCGTCGGCCTGCCAAGGGGTGGGGTCGGGCTGGAACAAGAGGTTCTCCACGGTCCGGGGCACCCCGAACCCAGGGGACCTGTGGGGCCGTTGGGGCTCAGGGGGCCGACGAGTGCGGCGGCGAGCCAGAGTTACACGTTGCGTGCGAGCGCGCAACAAATTTGCGAGGCGACCCCCTCGCGACCTTCATCGTTTCAACACGTTGCGTACCCGAAACCAAGTAATTCTGTGCGCGCAAGCACGCTAGAGTTGAGCGCCTGGAGGAGTGGAGTGAGGAGCTGTACATGACCACTCGTGGGCTGGATGAGTTCGCAGGCTGGGTCGAAGGCCTGATGCGACAGCGCGGCTACGACATCGACAGCCCGCGCGGCGGCGGCAAGTCCCGGATCGCGGACGAGGCCGGGGTGCACCGGGCCGCCGTGACGCGCCTGCTGCAGCGGCAGAGCATGCCCGACCTGGAGACCATGCGCAGGATCGCCCCGCTGCTCGGGGTATCGGTCCGCGACATGCTCATCCGGTCCGGCCGGGTGAGCCCGGAGGAGCTCCCGATGGCGGCCGATCTGCTGCCGCCGAGCGACTGGCAGCCGTCGATGGAGGACTTCGCCCGCTGGCTGGGCGTCCCCGACGACCGCATGGGCGTCTTCGTCAAGGTCGTGAACCAGTTCCTGGAGCCCGACACGGAGGCGGAGGGGTCCGCCGAGGCTCCCGAGCCCCGCCGCACGGCCCGGGACTGACCCCGGCCCGGTCCGGGATCGGCGCCCGTCCGCCCCGGACCGGCCCCGCTCCGCTGCGATCCTGCCTGGTCCCGGCCCTCCCCGGCCGGGACCACGTGCGCGTGGGCATTTGTTTTGACCGGAGTCCATGCGATAGGTACGCTCAAGCCTTGTGCCTGGGGTGTGCCTGGGCTCGCGTGCGTGTCATCAGCCGCACGGCGAGTCATATATCGGCCACCGTGATCCGCGCCTTTCCGCCTCGGTGGACGGGTCCGCGAGATTCGACACACCCGACCGCGTGGGTCGGTGAATGTTCCAGGTTAGTTTCACCGACGGCACACAGAAACCGGAGAAGTAGTGCCTACGATCCAGCAGCTGGTCCGGAAGGGCCGGCAGGACAAGGTCGAGAAGAACAAGACGCCCGCACTCGAGGGTTCCCCTCAGCGTCGCGGCGTCTGCACGCGTGTGTTCACGACCACCCCGAAGAAGCCGAACTCGGCCCTCCGTAAGGTCGCGCGTGTGCGTCTGACCTCCGGCATCGAGGTCACGGCCTACATCCCGGGTGAGGGTCACAACCTGCAGGAGCACTCCATCGTGCTCGTGCGCGGTGGCCGTGTGAAGGACCTGCCGGGTGTTCGCTACAAGATCATCCGCGGTTCCCTCGACACGCAGGGCGTCAAGAACCGTAAGCAGGCTCGCAGCCGCTACGGCGCCAAGAAGGAGAAGTAAGAATGCCTCGTAAGGGCCCCGCCCCGAAGCGCCCGGTCATCATCGACCCGGTCTACAGCTCTCCTCTTGTCACCTCGCTGATCAACAAGATCCTGCTGGACGGCAAGCGTTCCACCGCCGAGCGCATCGTGTACGGCGCCATGGAGGGTCTTCGCGAGAAGACCGGCCAGGACCCGGTCATCACGCTGAAGCGCGCTCTCGAGAACGTCAAGCCGGCCCTCGAGGTCAAGTCCCGCCGTGTCGGTGGCGCCACCTACCAGGTGCCGATCGAGGTCAAGCCGGGCCGCGCGTCCACGCTGGCCCTCCGCTGGCTCGTCGGTTACTCCCGCGCCCGTCGCGAGAAGACCATGACCGAGCGCCTCATGAACGAGCTCCTCGACGCCTCGAACGGCCTCGGTGCGGCCGTCAAGAAGCGTGAGGACACGCACAAGATGGCCGAGTCCAACAAGGCCTTCGCGCACTACCGCTGGTAGTCGCAACCCACATCGAGACCGAGAGAAGACTGAGCCGATATGGCTACCACTTCGCTTGACCTTGCCAAGGTGCGCAACATCGGCATCATGGCTCACATCGACGCGGGCAAGACGACCACCACCGAGCGGATCCTGTTCTACACCGGTGTCTCGTACAAGATCGGTGAAGTCCACGACGGCGCTGCCACGATGGACTGGATGGAGCAGGAGCAGGAGCGCGGCATCACGATCACGTCTGCCGCGACGACCTGCCACTGGCCGCTCGAGAATGTCGATCACACGATCAACATCATCGACACGCCGGGTCACGTCGACTTCACCGTCGAGGTGGAGCGTTCGCTGCGCGTGCTCGACGGTGCTGTCACCGTGTTCGACGGTGTGGCCGGCGTCGAGCCCCAGTCCGAGACCGTCTGGCGTCAGGCGGACCGCTACGGCGTGCCGCGTATCTGCTTCGTCAACAAGCTCGACCGTACGGGCGCCGAGTTCCTCCGCTGCGTCGACATGATCGTGGACCGCCTCGGCGCCGTCCCGATCGTCATGCAGCTGCCCATCGGTTCCGAGATGGACTTCCAGGGCGTCGTCGACCTCGTTCGTATGAAGGCGCTCGTCTGGTCCGCCGAGGCGACCAAGGGCGAGATGTACGACGTCGTCGACATCCCGGCCTCGCACACCGAGCTCGCCGAGGAATGGCGCGCCAAGCTGGTCGAGACCGTCGCGGAGAACGACGAGGAGCTCATGGAGCTCTTCCTGGAGGGCGTCGAGCCCACCGAGGAGCAGCTGTACGCGGCTGTCCGTCGTATCACCATCGCTTCCGGCAAGGGCAACGGCGAGAAGACGGTCACCCCCGTCTTCTGCGGCACCGCGTTCAAGAACAAGGGCGTTCAGCCCCTGCTCGACGCTGTCGTCCGTTACCTGCCTTCGCCCCTGGACGTCGAGGCCATCGAGGGCCACGACGTCAAGGACGCCGAGGTCGTCGTCAAGCGCAAGCCGTCCGACGACGAGCCGCTGTCGGCCCTCGCGTTCAAGATCGCGAGCGACCCGCACCTCGGCAAGCTCACCTTCGTCCGGATCTACTCCGGTCGCCTGGAGGCCGGCACCGCGGTGCTGAACTCCGTCAAGGGCAAGAAGGAGCGCATCGGCAAGATCTACCGCATGCACGCGAACAAGCGTGAGGAGATCGACTCGGTGGGCGCCGGCGACATCGTCGCCGTCATGGGCCTCAAGCAGACCACCACCGGTGAGACGCTGTGTGACGACAAGAACCCCGTCGTGCTGGAGTCCATGGACTTCCCGGCACCGGTCATTCAGGTCGCCATCGAGCCCAAGTCCAAGGGTGACCAGGAGAAGCTGGGTGTCGCCATCCAGCGTCTCGCGGAGGAGGACCCCTCCTTCCAGGTGCACTCGGACGAGGAGACCGGCCAGACCATCATCGGTGGTATGGGCGAGCTTCACCTCGACATCCTCGTCGACCGCATGCGGCGCGAGTTCAAGGTCGAGGCGAACGTCGGCAAGCCGCAGGTCGCTTACCGCGAGACGATCCGCAAGACCGTCGAGCGCGTGGACTACACCCACAAGAAGCAGACCGGTGGTACCGGTCAGTTCGCCAAGGTGCAGATCGCGATCGAGCCGATCACCGAGGGCGACGCCTCGTACGAGTTCGTGAACAAGGTCACCGGTGGCCGCATCCCGAAGGAGTACATCCCTTCGGTCGACGCGGGTGCGCAGGAGGCCATGCAGTTCGGCATCCTGGCCGGCTACGAGATGACTGGCGTCCGCGTCATCCTTCTCGACGGTGGCTACCACGAGGTCGACTCCTCCGAGCTCGCGTTCAAGATCGCCGGTTCGCAGGCCTTCAAGGAGGCCGCGCGGAAGGCTTCGCCGGTCATCCTCGAGCCCATGATGTCCGTCGAGGTCACCACGCCCGAGGACTACATGGGTGAGGTCATCGGCGACATCAACTCCCGCCGTGGCCAGATCCAGGCCATGGAGGAGCGCAGCGGCGCTCGCGTCGTGAAGGGCCTCGTGCCCCTTTCGGAGATGTTCGGCTACGTCGGCGACCTCCGCAGCAAGACCTCGGGTCGCGCAAGCTACTCGATGCAGTTCGACTCCTACGCCGAGGTTCCGCGGAACGTCGCCGAGGAGATCATCGCGAAGGCCAAGGGCGAGTAACTCTCCCGAGTTCACGCTTTAGGCTTGACACCAGTCGCCGGGGCTCAGCCCCCGAAACCCGAGGGTCCGGGTCCCGGCGGATGGCATCCCAGCAAAGATCACCTGGCGCCGATGAGCAAGGCGTACAGAACCACTCCGCAGGAGGATTCAGTGGCGAAGGCAAAGTTCGAGCGGACTAAGCCGCACGTCAACATCGGCACCATCGGTCACATTGACCACGGTAAGACGACCCTCACGGCCGCCATTACCAAGGTGCTGCACGACGCGTACCCGGACCTGAACGAGGCCTCGGCCTTCGACCAGATCGACAAGGCTCCCGAGGAGCGCCAGCGCGGTATCACGATCTCGATCGCGCACGTCGAGTACCAGACGGAGTCGCGTCACTACGCGCACGTCGACTGCCCGGGTCACGCTGACTACATCAAGAACATGATCACGGGTGCCGCGCAGATGGACGGCGCCATCCTCGTGGTCGCCGCCACCGACGGCCCGATGCCGCAGACCAAGGAGCACGTGCTCCTGGCCCGCCAGGTCGGCGTTCCGTACATCGTCGTCGCCCTGAACAAGGCCGACATGGTGGACGACGAGGAGATCCTGGAGCTCGTCGAGCTCGAGGTCCGTGAGCTCCTCTCCGAGTACGAGTTCCCGGGCGACGACCTTCCGGTCGTCCGTGTCTCGGCGCTCAAGGCGCTCGAGGGCGACAAGGAGTGGGGCGAGAAGCTCCTCGGCCTCATGCACGCGGTGGACGAGTCCATCCCGCAGCCCGAGCGTGACGTCGACAAGCCGTTCCTGATGCCGATCGAGGACGTCTTCACGATCACCGGTCGTGGCACCGTCGTCACCGGTCGTATCGAGCGCGGTATCCTCAAGGTCAACGAGACCGTCGACATCATCGGCATCAAGACCGAGAAGACCACCACCACGGTCACCGGTATCGAGATGTTCCGCAAGCTGCTCGACGAGGGCCAGGCCGGTGAGAACGTCGGTCTGCTCCTCCGTGGCATCAAGCGCGAGGACGTCGAGCGCGGCCAGGTCATCATCAAGCCGGGTTCGGTCACGCCGCACACCAGCTTCGAGGCCCAGGCCTACATCCTGTCGAAGGACGAGGGTGGCCGTCACACCCCGTTCTTCAACAACTACCGCCCGCAGTTCTACTTCCGTACCACGGACGTGACCGGCGTCGTGACCCTCCCCGAGGGCACCGAGATGGTCATGCCGGGCGACAACACCGCCATGAGCGTTGAGCTGATCCAGCCCATCGCCATGGAGGAGGGCCTCAAGTTCGCCATCCGTGAGGGTGGCCGGACCGTCGGCGCCGGCCAGGTCGTCAAGATCAACGCCTGATCGTTGATCTGACCTGGTAGCTCCACGAGCTGCAGCAGAAGGCCCCGCACCTTTCGGTGCGGGGCCTTCTCGCATGTCCGGAGGGGGCACGGCCGTCCCTCCCGGGGGATCACCTCCGAAGGATCACGGCCGCCAGCTCCACGGGTGCCCGTCCGCGCCGAGGCCGACCACGGTCGCCCCGTCCGCGCCCAGGCGCAGCGCCGCCGACACCGCGGGCGTCCCCGTCGGCCGGGTCCGGGTCCGGTTCCCGGCCCGCACCCGTACCCGGCCGTCCGGGCCGGTGCCCAGGAGGACGGTCCCCAGGGCCGCGGAGCGCGCCGCGACCACACCCCCGTAGCCGTCCAGACCGGCGTCGCCGCGGGGCCCGAGGAGTTCCCCGGCCGCCGGGGGCCGGTAGTAGAGGTCGCCGCCCGCCGACGCCACCGCGGATCCGGAGAGCGGCAGCCGCGCGCTCTGCTCGACGCCGTCCACCCAGTGCCGTACGGAGTCCCGCCCGGCCGCGTGGAGGTGAACCCGTCCGGCCGCGTCGAGCGACACGGCGAGTCCGTCCTGGACCTCCGCCGTCCCGGGGAGCGCCCGCCACGGACCCCAGGAGCCGTCGGCCGCCCGTACCCGGGTCGAGACGTTCCGGTCCGCGTTCCGTACAAAGAGGTGGACCCGGCCGTCGGGCGCCGCGACGGCCACCGGCGCACCGATCCGGCGGCCCCGGTCGTCGGTGCGCTCCGGGTTCCCGAGTCCGCGCCAGGCCAGGAACGGGCCGCCGGGGGAGCGCTGCTCCAGGAGCACCAGCTCGCGCCGGTTCCGCCCGCCGTGTCCGTCGATCGCGGAGAACCGCACCCCGAAGAGCAGGACCCGGCCGTCGCCGAGCACGGCCGAGCCGAGCGCGGGGGCGAGCGGGCCGCCGCCGAGGTCCGTCGGCCCGTCCCAGACGCCGGGTGCCGTCTCCTGCCAGCGGACCGCGCGCAGGCCGAGCACCCCGTAGGCGGTGAGGCGGCCGTCCGGCCGCTCGGCGAGCGCGGGGCCGGCGGCGGGCCAGCGGTGGTGGGTGGAGCGGACCCAGCCCTTGCGGTTGGTGAGCGGGCGTGCGCCGCCGACGCCGTAGTCGCCGCAGCCCGAGGGGTTGCCGCAGTCCCAGGAGGGGTCGCCGCCGTAGGGGACGAGGCGGGCCGCCTTGGCCTTCAGTACCTGGGGCGGGAGGTTCTTGGGCCAGTGCCGGTTGTAGTAGCCGCGGAACGCGGTCGTCGTGAACGCCGGTATGGGTTCGCCGTCCCGGACGGCGTCCGCGACCCAGCGGCTCAGCGCTGCCCAGGTGAAGGACGCGACGGCCGTGTGGTCGCCGTGGTCCGAGTAGCCGGGCTGCTCCGAGTCCCGTCTGCGGGTGGCCTCGTCGCTGAGCTGGATGTCCGGGTCGGGGTCCAGTGTGTGCACGACGGTGGGCCGGTAGCGGGCGAGCAGCCCGACGAGGACGCCGACCAGCCGGTCGTAGTCGTAGGTGTCCGAGCGGGTGACGGGCGAACCGGTCGACAGATGGGTCCGCAGCTCCAGGGCGCGGTCGTGCCAGAGGGCCGGCAGGGCCATGTAGCGCCGGTTCGTGTGCATCGGCAGGTTGAGGAAGACCAGCTCGACGCGGTTGCGGCCGTGGACGAGGGTGTCGATCTCCGCCCGCCGGCCGCCGGCGAGCGTGAGCGTCTCGCGCTGCCAGGGAGTGAACACCGGCAGGCCGAGCGCCGCCGCGTACGACTGGCGCAGGCCCTGGTGGCGTGCCGAGGAGTAGGCGGCGCGGTCCGGGGGAGCGTCCGGCATCCCCTTGATCCGGTTCCGGCCGGTGTGCTCGCCCGCGGTCACGTACACGGAGACGAGGGGGACCCCGGCGTCGAGGAGGCGCTGGGTGTCCGGGTTCATGAAGTACAGGTCGTCGTCCGGGTGCGCGGCGACCTGCAGGAGCAGCGCACGCCGGGTCCGCGCGGACGCGATCGGCTTGCCGGGCGCGGGGTCGGCGGTCGGCGCGGCCCTGCGCGGCTCCGGCACGGAACACCCGGCGACGGCCGAGCTGACGGCGAGGGCCGCGGCGAGAACCGCCCGCCGGCGGGGTGCTGTGGTCACGTGGGCGGTCCGTCCCCTGGGTAGTGCGGTCCCCGGTAAGACGAACGTTCGAAGTCTGGGGTTGTGTGCGGACGGGTCCGTGACTGGCAGGATGCGGCCACCGGAAAAAGATCTTCGAAAAGCGTCGCCGGTCGTGTCGAGGACCGGGCGCCGGTTCCGACCGACAGGTGACAGCACGCCACAGGGGCGCGCGGTACGGGGAGGACGACCACCATGAAGTACGTCGCGATGATCTACGGGAACCAGGCCAAGTGGGACGCCTTCCCCGCCGAGGCCTGGCCCGAGGCGATCGCCCGCCAGGAGGCCTTCAACAGGAAGTACCGCGAGAGCGGCGAGCTGATCGGCGCGTACGGCCTCGCGGACGCGGCCGCCGCCCAGCTCGTCCGCCGCGTGGACGGCGTCCCCGCGGTGACCGACGGCCCGTACCTGGAGACCAAGGAGTATCTGGCCAGCTTCTACCTGCTCGACTGCGACGGCCCCGAGCGGGCCCGGGAGATCGCCGCCGACATGCCCTTCGCGGACGTCGACCCGGTGGAGCTCTGGCCGGTCCTGCACGAGTCCGCGGCGGACGTGTGACCGGCACCGACGGGATCGAGGACCTGCTGCGCACGTACGCGCCGCAGGTCCTCGGCGTCCTCGTGCGGCGGTACGGGACCTTCGACACCTGCGAGGACGCCGTCCAGGAGGCCCTGATCGCGGCGGCCCGCCAGTGGCCCGAGGAGGGCGTCCCCGACAACCCGCGGGGCTGGCTGGTCACCGTCGCCGCCCGCCGGCTCGTCGACCAGGTGCGCAGCGAGGCCGCGCGCCGCCGCCGCGAGGACTCCCTGGCCCTGGCCACGCCGGCCTCGGAACTCCTCGCGCACGCCGCCGACGAGGAGCCCGGCACGGACCGGGACGACTCGCTGTCCCTGCTGTTCCTCTGCTGTCACCCCGAGCTCTCCCCGTCCAGCCGGGTCGCCCTCACCCTGCGCGCCGTCGGCGGTCTCACCACCGGGCAGATCGCGGCCGCCTTCCTGGTGCCGGAGTCGACGATGGCGCAGCGGATCAGCCGGGCCAAGCAGACGATCCGGGAGGCGGGCGGCTCGCTCGCGCTGCCGCCGGGGGAGGACCGCACGGCCCGGCTCGCCGAGGTCCGGCACGTGCTCTACCTGGTCTTCAACGAGGGCTACACGGCGAGCGCCGGCGAGGAGCTGACCGCGCCCGAGCTGTCCACCGAGGCGATCCGGCTCGCGCGCCTGCTGCACCGGCTGCTGCCCGAGGACACCGAGACGGCGGGGCTGCTCGCCCTGATGCTGCTCACGGACGCCCGCAGGCCGGCCCGTACGGGCCCGCACGGCGCACTCGTACCGCTGGCGGAGCAGGACCGGGGGAGGTGGGACGGCCGGCTCGTCGCGGAGGGCGTCGAGCTGATCAGCCGCACCCTGCCCCGGGGGCAGGTCGGCCCGTACCAGCTGCAGGCGGCGATCGCGGCGGTGCACGACGAGGCGGAGACCGCCGGGGCCACCGACTGGCCGCAGATCCTCGCGCTCTACGAACTCCTGGAGCGGACCGGGCCGAATCCGATGGTCACCCTCAACCGCGCGGTGGCCCTCGCGATGGTCGAGGGGCCCGCGGCGGGGCTCGCGCTCCTGGACGAGCTCGCGCGGGACAAGCGGCTGGCCCGGCACCACCGGCTGCTCGCCACCCGGGCCCATCTCCTCGAACTGCTCGGCGAGAAGGAGGCCGCGGCGGCGGCCTACCGGGAGGCGGCACGCCGTACGACCAGCGCTCCGGAGCGCCGTCATCTCACCGGGCGGGCGCGGCGCTTGGGGTGAGGCGGCGGGGGGCGTCCGAGGAGGGCGCGTGCGCCCCGGCGCATGGCCGTACGTGACGTGGGGTACAGTCTTCGCTCCCGATTGGCGGCCGGATGGCCCCGTATGGCAGACTGTCGGGGTTGCTCGGTTGAGTGCCGATGCTGCGCGCCTCCCGTCGGGAGGACCGGAAGCGAGTCCCACAGTACTCGTCGCTCCTTCTCAGGAGCGGACGTACGGGAATCTTCTGGGAAGCGTCAGCGGGGTGCCGACCAGGCGCCCGGTGGGTGTTGTGCCCCCGGCCTGCGGTCATGGCGACCGTGCCCCCTTGGTTGGGAAATCCCTAGGGATTTCTGCGTAGAGGGAGTGCGACACGCCCGACCGCGTGGGTCGGAGACACGGCAACGCTTCTCCGTAAGCGAAGCCGATCGGGTTCCAGAGCGTTACGAGACAAAGGACTACTAGTAGCCATGGCGGGACAGAAGATCCGCATCCGGCTCAAGGCCTACGACCACGAGGTCATCGATTCCTCGGCGAAGAAGATCGTCGAGACGGTGACCCGCACTGGTGCGTCGGTCGCGGGCCCGGTGCCGCTGCCCACTGAGAAGAACGTGTACTGCGTCATCAAGTCGCCGCACAAGTACAAGGACTCGCGCGAGCACTTCGAGATGCGCACGCACAAGCGCCTCATCGACATCCTCGACCCCACGCCGAAGACGGTTGACTCGCTCATGCGTCTCGACCTCCCGGCGGGCGTCGACATCGAGATCAAGCTCTGAGGGCGCGCGAGATGGCTAAGAACATCAAGGGCATCCTGGGCGAGAAGCTCGGCATGACGCAGGTCTGGGACGAGAACAACCGGATCGTTCCGGTGACCGTCGTCAAGGCCGGCCCCAATGTCGTGACCCAGGTGCGTACGAACGACGTCGACGGCTACGAGTCGGTCCAGATCGCCTTCGGCGAGATCGACCCTCGCAAGGTGAACAAGCCCCTCAAGGGTCACTTCGCCAAGGCCGACGTCACCCCGCGCCGCCACCTGGTGGAGCTCCGCACCGCTGACGCCTCCGAGTACACGCTCGGCCAGGAGATCACCGCCGAGGTCTTCGAGGCCGGCGTGAAGGTCGACGTCACCGGTAAGAGCAAGGGCAAGGGCTTCGCCGGTGTCATGAAGCGCCACAACTTCCGTGGTGGCAAGGCGTCGCACGGTGCCCACCGCGTGCACCGCAAGCCCGGTTCCATCGGTGGCTGCGCCACCCCGGGCCGTGTCTTCAAGGGTATGAAGATGGCTGGTCGCATGGGCAACGAGCGCGTGACCACCCAGAACCTGACCGTCCACGCCGTTGACGCCGAGAAGGGTCTGCTGCTCATCAAGGGCGCCGTCCCCGGCCCCAACGGTGGCCTCGTCCTGGTCCGCACCGCGGCCAAGGGGGTTTGAGGAACCGATGAGCACCATTGACATCCTTTCGCCGGCAGGCGACAAGACCGGGACCGTCGAGCTCCCCGAGGAGATCTTCGGCGCCAAGGTCAGCATTCCGCTGATCCACCAGGTCGTCGTCGCGCAGCTGGCCGCGGCCCGTCAGGGCACGCACAAGACCAAGCGCCGTGGCGAAGTCCGCGGTGGTGGCAAGAAGCCTTACCGCCAGAAGGGCACCGGCCGCGCCCGTCAGGGTTCGACCCGCGCCCCGCAGTTCGCCGGTGGTGGCGTCGTTCACGGCCCCCAGCCGCGTGACTACTCGCAGCGGACCCCGAAGAAGATGAAGGTCGCCGCTCTCCGCGGTGCCCTCTCGGACCGGGCCACCCACTCCCGCATCCACGTCGTCTCCGGCGTGGTCGAGGGTGCGATCTCCACCAAGGCCGCGAAGACGCTGTTCGGCAAGATCTCGGAGCGCAAGAACCTGCTCCTGGTCGTCGAGCGCTCCGACGAGGCCGCGTGGCTGTCCGCTCGTAACCTGCCCCAGGTGCACATCCTGGAGCCGGGCCAGCTCAACACGTACGACGTGATCGTCTCCGACGACGTGGTCTTCACTCAGGCCGCCCTCGAGTCCTTCGTGTCTGGCCCCCAGACCGCTGAGACCGAAGGGAGCGACGCCTGATGACTGAGGCCGTCGTCACCAGCAAGACCTTCTCGGACCCGCGCGACATTCTCGTCAAGCCGGTTGTCTCGGAGAAGAGCTACGCACTGCTGGACGAGAACAAGTACACGTTCATCGTCGCGCCTGGCTCCAACAAGACCCAGATCAAGCAGGCCGTCGAGGCGGTCTTCTCGGTCAAGGTCACCGGGGTCAACACGATCAACCGCCAGGGCAAGCGCAAGCGCACCAAGGCCGGTTTCGGCAAGCGCAAGGACACCAAGCGCGCCATCGTGACCCTTGCCGAGGGCAACCGTATCGACATCTTCGGCGGTCCGACCGCCTAAGGGCGGTCTGGATCGTCCGGAATCGGACGAGGACTGAGAAATGGGAATCCGCAAGTACAAGCCGACTACGCCGGGCCGTCGTGGCTCCTCCGTAGCCGACTTCGTCGAGATCACGCGGTCCACGCCGGAGAAGTCGCTGGTCCGCCCCCTGCACAGCAAGGGCGGCCGTAACAACACCGGTCGTGTGACCGTCCGTCACCAGGGTGGTGGCCACAAGCGCGCCTACCGCGTGATCGACTTCCGTCGTCACGACAAGGACGGCGTGCCGGCCAAGGTCGCGCACATCGAGTACGACCCCAACCGCACCGCGCGCATCGCGCTGCTCCACTACGTGGACGGCGAGAAGCGCTACATCATCGCCCCCAAGGGTCTGACGCAGGGTGACCGCGTCGAGAACGGCCCCGGCGCTGACATCAAGCCCGGCAACAACCTGGCGCTCCGCAACATCCCGGTCGGTACCACGATCCACGCGATCGAGCTCCGTCCCGGTGGCGGCGCCAAGTTCGCGCGCTCCGCTGGTGCCTCCGTGCAGCTGCTGGCGAAGGAGGGCACGATGGCCCACCTTCGTATGCCGTCGGGCGAGATCCGTCTCGTCGACGCCCGCTGCCGCGCCACGATCGGCGAGGTCGGCAACGCCGAGCAGTCGAACATCAACTGGGGCAAGGCCGGCCGTAAGCGCTGGCTTGGCGTCCGCCCGACCGTCCGCGGTGTGGCGATGAACCCGGTTGACCACCCGCACGGTGGTGGTGAGGGCAAGACCTCCGGTGGTCGCCACCCGGTCTCCCCGTGGGGTCAGAAGGAGGGTCGTACTCGCTCGCCGAAGAAGGCTTCGAGCAAGTACATCGTCCGCCGCCGCAAGACGAACAAGAAGCGCTAGGAGCGGGTTTAGATGCCGCGCAGTCTCAAGAAGGGACCCTTCGTTGACGGCCACCTCGTAAAGAAGGTGGACGCTCAGAACGAAGCCGGTACCAAGAACGTCATCAAGACCTGGTCCCGTCGCTCGATGATCATCCCGGCCATGCTCGGCCACACGATCGCGGTGCACAACGGCAAGACCCACATTCCGGTGTTTGTCACCGAGTCGATGGTCGGCCACAAGCTCGGCGAGTTCTCGCCGACGCGCACCTTCCGGGGTCACGTGAAGGACGACCGGAAGTCGAAGCGCCGCTAGTAGCGGGGTGGAATGACCATGACAGACACTGGAAGGACAACCATGGAAGCCAGGGCCCAGGCGCGGTACATCCGCGTCACGCCCATGAAGGCCCGCCGCGTGGTGGACCTTATCCGTGGCATGGATGCCACGGAGGCTCAGGCGGTCCTGCGTTTCGCCCCGCAGGCCGCGAGCGTGCCGGTTGGCAAGGTGCTGGACAGCGCCATCGCCAACGCTGCACACAACTACGACCACACCGACGCCTCTTCGCTGGTCATCAGCGAGGCGTTCGTGGATGAGGGCCCGACCCTGAAGCGGTTCCGTCCGCGTGCCCAGGGCCGTGCCTACCGGATCCGTAAGCGGACCAGCCACATCACCGTGGTCGTCAGCAGCAAGGAAGGAACCCGGTAATGGGCCAGAAGGTTAACCCGCATGGGTTCCGGCTCGGCATCACCACGGACTTCAAGTCCCGCTGGTACGCCGACAAGCTGTACAAGGACTACGTCAAGGAAGACGTCGCCATCCGTCGGATGATGACGTCCGGCATGGAGCGCGCCGGCATCTCGAAGGTTGAGATCGAGCGCACCCGTGACCGCGTGCGGGTGGACATCCACACCGCGCGTCCCGGCATCGTCATCGGCCGCCGTGGCGCCGAGGCCGACCGCATCCGCGGCGACCTCGAGAAGCTCACGGGCAAGCAGGTCCAGCTGAACATCCTCGAGGTCAAGAACCCCGAGATGGACGCTCAGCTGGTTGCTCAGGCCGTTGCCGAGCAGCTCTCCTCCCGCGTCTCCTTCCGTCGCGCCATGCGTAAGAGCATGCAGGGCACGATGAAGGCCGGCGCCAAGGGCATCAAGATCCAGTGTGGCGGTCGTCTCGGCGGCGCCGAGATGTCCCGCTCGGAGTTCTACCGCGAGGGCCGCGTGCCCCTGCACACGCTCCGCGCGAACGTCGACTACGGCTTCTTCGAGGCCAAGACGACCTTCGGCCGCATCGGCGTGAAGGTCTGGATCTACAAGGGCGACGTCAAGAACATCGCCGAGGTCCGCGCCGAGAACGCTGCGGCCCGTGCGGGTAACCGCCCGGCCCGTGGCGCCGGCGCTGGCGACCGCCCGGCCGGCCGTGGTGGCCGCGGTGGCGAGCGTGGCGGCCGCGGCCGCAAGCCGCAGCAGCAGTCCGCGCCGGCTGCCGAGGCCCCCAAGGCCGACGCTCCCGCCGCCGCTGCCGCTCCGGCTGAGAGCACCGGAACGGAGGCCTGACCGAAATGCTGATCCCCCGTAGGGTCAAGCACCGCAAGCAGCACCACCCCAAGCGCTCGGGTATGAGCAAGGGTGGTACGCAGGTTGCGTTCGGCGAGTACGGCATTCAGGCCCTCACGCCGGCGTACGTGACCAACCGCCAGATCGAGGCGGCTCGTATCGCGATGACCCGCCACATCAAGCGTGGCGGCAAGGTCTGGATCAACATCTACCCGGACCGCCCGCTGACGAAGAAGCCCGCCGAGACCCGCATGGGTTCCGGTAAGGGTTCTCCGGAGTGGTGGATCGCGAACGTCAAGCCGGGTCGGGTGATGTTCGAACTGTCCTACCCGAACGAGAAGATCGCGCGCGAGGCCCTCACCCGTGCGGCCCACAAGCTGCCGATGAAGTGCAAGATCGTTAAGCGCGAAGCAGGTGAGCTGTGATGTCGGCCGGTACCAAGGCGTCCGAGCTGCGCGAGCTGGGCAACGAGGAGCTTCTCAACAAGCTCCGCGAGGCCAAGGAAGAGCTGTTCAACCTCCGCTTCCAGGCGGCGACGGGTCAGCTCGAGAACCACGGTCGGCTCAAGTCCGTCCGTAAGGACATCGCCCGGATCTACACCCTGATGCGTGAGCGCGAGCTGGGCATCGAGACGGTGGAGAACGCCTGATGAGCGAGAGCAACGTGACTGAGAAGACCGAGCGCAACGCTCGCAAGGTCCGCGAGGGCCTGGTCGTCAGCGACAAGATGGACAAGACCGTCGTCGTCGCTGTCGAGGACCGCGTCAAGCACGCGCTGTACGGCAAGGTCATCCGCCGTACGAACAAGCTCAAGGCTCATGACGAGCAGAACGCTGCCGGCATCGGCGACCGCGTCCTCCTGATGGAGACCCGGAAGCTGTCCGCCACGAAGCACTGGCGCGTCATCGAGATCCTCGAGAAGGCCAAGTAAGTATTTCGCGCAAGCGAAATTCGTTCCGCCAGGCTCGGCCGGGGCTTCCTCGTGAAGCCCCGGCCGGGAACCGGCAGACAATCAGGAGATAGACGTGATCCAGCAGGAGTCGCGACTGCGTGTCGCCGACAACACTGGTGCCAAGGAGATCCTTTGCATCCGTGTTCTCGGTGGCTCCGGTCGCCGCTACGCGGGCATCGGTGACGTCATCGTCGCCACCGTCAAGGACGCGATCCCCGGTGGCAACGTGAAGAAGGGTGACGTCGTCAAGGCGGTCATCGTTCGCACCGTCAAGGAGCGCCGCCGCCAGGACGGCTCGTACATCCGCTTCGACGAGAACGCCGCTGTCATTCTCAAGAACGACGGCGACCCTCGTGGCACCCGTATCTTCGGCCCGGTGGGCCGTGAGCTGCGCGAGAAGAAGTTCATGAAGATCATCTCGCTCGCGCCGGAGGTGCTGTAAGCATGAAGATCAAGAAGGGCGACCTGGTCCAGGTCATCACCGGTAAGGACAAGGGCAAGCAGGGCAAGGTCATCACGGCCTTCCCCCGCGAGAACCGCGTCCTCGTCGAGGGTGTCAACCGGGTCAAGAAGCACACCAAGGCCGGCCCGTCGCAGGCCGGTGGCATCGTCACGACCGAGGCTCCGGTCCACGTCTCCAACGTCCAGCTGGTCGTGGAGAAGGACGGCAAGAAGGTCGTCACGCGTGTCGGATACCGCTTCGACGACGAGGGCAACAAGATCCGCGTTGCCAAGCGGACGGGTGAGGACATCTGATGGCTACCACCACTCCGCGTCTCAAGACGAAGTACCGCGAGGAGATCGCGGGCAAGCTGCGTGAGGAGTTCTCGTACGAGAACGTCATGCAGGTTCCCGGCCTCGTGAAGATCGTGGTCAACATGGGTGTCGGCGACGCCGCCCGTGACTCGAAGCTCATGGACGGTGCCGTCCGCGACCTCACCACGATCACCGGTCAGAAGCCGGCCGTCACCAAGGCCCGCAAGTCCATCGCGCAGTTCAAGCTGCGTGAGGGTCAGCCGATCGGTGCGCACGTCACCCTCCGTGGCGACCGCATGTGGGAGTTCCTGGACCGCACCCTGTCGCTCGCGCTTCCGCGCATCCGCGACTTCCGTGGTCTGTCCCCCAAGCAGTTCGACGGGCGTGGCAACTACACCTTCGGTCTCACGGAGCAGGTCATGTTCCACGAGATCGACCAGGACAAGATCGACCGTGTCCGGGGTATGGACATCACCGTGGTGACCACGGCGACCAACGACGACGAGGGCCGTGCCCTTCTGCGTCACCTCGGCTTCCCCTTCAAGGAGGCGTAAGCGAGATGGCGAAGAAGGCTCTCATCGCGAAGGCTGCCCGCAAGCCCAAGTTCGGCGTGCGTGGCTACACGCGCTGCCAGCGCTGTGGTCGTCCCCACTCCGTGTACCGCAAGTTCGGCCTGTGCCGCGTGTGCCTTCGTGAGATGGCTCACCGTGGCGAGCTGCCGGGCGTGACCAAGAGCTCCTGGTAATCCCTTAGTTGGGATGACCGGAGTCTCTCGGTAAGCACTGGGTTGGCGGATGCCCACCCCTCCATGGCTTAGGCTAGGAGGGTTGGGCGTCCGCCGCCCGTACGACTTACTACGCCGTAGGTCCCCGCGCCGCACCCGTCCCGCCCCTGTGTGGGGAGAGGGATGGCGCACTGGAAACCCCGGCGAGAGAGGCCGAAGGCCAATTCATGACCATGACTGATCCGATCGCGGACATGCTGACTCGTCTGCGTAACGCGAACTCGGCATACCACGACTCCGTGACGATGCCGCACAGCAAGATCAAGTCTCACATCGCGGAAATCCTCCAGCAGGAGGGCTTCATCACGGGCTGGAAGGTCGAGGACGCCGAGGTCGGCAAGAACCTCGTCCTCGAGCTCAAGTTCGGTCCGAACCGTGAGCGCTCCATCGCGGGCATCAAGCGGATCTCGAAGCCCGGTCTCCGGGTTTACGCGAAGTCCACCAACCTGCCGAAGGTTCTCGGCGGCCTGGGCGTGGCGATCATCTCCACGTCCCACGGTCTCCTGACCGGCCAGCAGGCAGGCAAGAAGGGCGTAGGTGGGGAAGTCCTCGCCTACGTCTGGTAGTCGGGAACGGAGGAATAGCTAATGTCGCGTATTGGCAAGCTGCCTATCCAGGTTCCCGCCGGCGTGGACGTCACCATCGATGGCCGCACGGTCACGGTCAAGGGTTCCAAGGGCACCCTGAGCCACACCGTCGCCGCGCCGATCGAGATCGTTAAGGGCGAGGATGGCGTGCTCAACGTCAACCGTCCGAACGACGAGCGTCAGAACAAGGCCCTTCACGGCCTGTCCCGCACGCTGGTGGCCAACATGATCACCGGTGTGACCCAGGGTTACGTGAAGGCGCTCGAGATCAGCGGTGTCGGTTACCGCGTCGCCGCGAAGGGCTCCAACCTGGAGTTCCAGCTCGGCTACAGCCACCCGATCCTGGTCGAGGCGCCCGAGGGCATCTCGTTCAAGGTCGAGTCGCCGACCAAGTTCTCGGTCGAGGGCATCGACAAGCAGAAGGTCGGCGAGGTCGCGGCAAACATCCGCAAGCTGCGGAAGCCCGACCCGTACAAGGCCAAGGGCGTCAAGTACGCCGGCGAGGTCATCCGCCGCAAGGTCGGAAAGGCTGGTAAGTAAGCCATGGCATACGGTGTGAAGATCGCCAAGGGCGACGCTTACAAGCGTGCCGCCAAGGCCCGCCGCCACATCCGCATCCGCAAGAACGTGTCGGGTACGGCGGAGCGTCCGCGCCTCGTCGTGACGCGTTCGAACCGCGGTATCACCGCTCAGGTCATCGACGACCTCAAGGGTCACACCCTTGCGTCCGCGTCGAACCTGGACGCGTCGATCCGCGGTGGCGAGGGTGACAAGTCCGCGCAGGCCAAGCAGGTCGGAGCTCTCGTCGCCGAGCGCGCCAAGGCCGCTGGTGTCGAGGCTGTCGTGTTCGACCGTGGTGGCAACAGGTACGCCGGGCGCATTGCCGCTCTGGCTGACGCCGCCCGCGAAGCCGGGCTGAAGTTCTAAGCCCCGGTTCCGGGACTAACGGACGTAACAGAGAGAGGTAAATCCAATGGCTGGACCCCAGCGCCGCGGAAGCGGTGCCGGTGGCGGCGAGCGGCGGGACCGGAAGGGCCGCGACGGTGGCGCTGCCGCCGAGAAGACCGCGTACGTTGAGCGCGTTGTCGCGATCAACCGCGTCGCCAAGGTTGTCAAGGGTGGTCGCCGCTTCAGCTTCACCGCGCTGGTCGTGGTGGGCGACGGTGACGGCACCGTAGGTGTCGGTTACGGCAAGGCCAAGGAAGTTCCCGCGGCCATCGCCAAGGGTGTCGAGGAAGCCAAGAAGAACTTCTTCAAGGTTCCGCGCATCCAGGGCACCATCCCTCACCCGATCCAGGGCGAGAAGGCCGCGGGCGTCGTCCTGCTCAAGCCGGCTTCCCCCGGTACCGGTGTTATCGCCGGTGGCCCGGTGCGCGCCGTGCTCGAGTGCGCCGGCGTTCACGACATCCTGTCGAAGTCGCTCGGCTCCGACAACGCGATCAACATCGTGCACGCGACCGTGGAGGCCCTCAAGGGCCTGCAGCGCCCCGAGGAGATCGCGGCTCGCCGTGGTCTGCCCCTCGAGGACGTCGCTCCCGCGGCTCTGCTCCGTGCACGTGCTGGGGCGGGTGCGTAATGGCTCGCCTCAAGGTCACGCAGACGAAGTCGTACATCGGCAGCAAGCAGAACCACCGCGACACCCTGCGTTCGCTCGGCCTCAAGAAGGTCAACGACGTGGTTGTCAAGGAGGACCGCCCCGAGTTCCGCGGAATGGTGCACACCGTCCGCCACCTCGTGACGGTCGAGGAGGTTGACTGACATGGCGGAGACCAACCCGCTGAAGGCCCACAACCTCCGTCCCGCCCCCGGTGCCAAGACCGCGAAGACCCGTGTCGGTCGTGGTGAGGCGTCGAAGGGTAAGACGGCCGGTCGTGGTACCAAGGGCACCAAGGCCCGTTACCAGGTTCCGCAGCGCTTCGAGGGTGGGCAGATGCCCCTCCACATGCGTCTGCCGAAGCTCAAGGGCTTCAAGAACCCGTTCCGCACCGAGTACCAGGTCGTGAACCTGGACAAGCTCACCGCGCTCTACCCGCAGGGTGGCGAGGTCACGGTGGCCGATCTGGTCGCCAAGGGTGCGGTTCGCAAGAACCAGCTCGTCAAGGTGCTCGGCACCGGCGAGATCACCGTGGCGCTGCAGGTGACGGTCGACGCCGTCTCCGGCTCCGCCAAGGAGAAGATCGCCGCCGCTGGTGGCACCGTCACCGAGCTCGTCTAAGACGACTCGATGGCTTGAACATCCGATCGGGGATGCCTCCCAAAAGGGGCATCCCCGATTGGTCGTTCCTAGGGGGGCATGGTCGCCGGTAAGGTGGCGTGCACTGTCTAGGCTCCGTGCGGTATGCCCGCACGGGATTGATGACCGATACCTAATCGTCGAACCTCAAGACCGTCACCCTTGACGCATAGCGCGGGGGTCGCAGGAGGCACCGTGCTTACCGCGTTCGCCCGGGCGTTCAAGACGCCCGACCTGCGCAAGAAGCTGCTCTTCACGCTCGCCATCATCGTGCTGTACCGCCTCGGGGCCCACATCCCGGTCCCCGGCGTCAGCTACGAGGCCGTCCAGCAGTGTGTGAAGCAGGCCAGCGAAGGCAACAACAGCCTGTTCGGCCTGGTCAACATGTTCAGTGGCGGGGCGCTGCTCCAGATCACCATCTTCGCGCTCGGCATCATGCCGTACATCACGGCGAGCATCATCCTGCAGCTGCTCACCGTCGTGATCCCGCGTCTGGAAGCCCTCAAGAAGGAGGGCCAGTCGGGTACTGCCAAGATCACGCAGTACACCCGGTACCTGACGGTCGCCCTCGCCGTGCTGCAGGGCACCGGTCTCGTCGCCACCGCGAAGAGCGGCGCGCTGTTCAGCGGCTGCCGCGTCGCGGACCAGGTCGTTCCCGACCCGTCGATCTTCACCATCGCCACGATGGTCCTCACGATGACCGCCGGTACCTGCATCGTCATGTGGCTCGGTGAGCTCATCACCGACCGCGGCATCGGCAACGGCATGTCGATCCTGATGTTCATCTCGATCGCCGCCGGCTTCCCGGGCGCCCTCTGGGCCATCAAGGAGAGCGGCAAGCTCGCCAAGGGCTGGATCGAGTTCGGCACCGTCATCCTCATCGGCTTCGTGATGGTGGCCCTCGTGGTCTTCGTCGAGCAGGCCCAGCGCCGCATCCCGGTGCAGTACGCGAAGCGCATGATCGGCCGGCGCTCCTACGGCGGTACGTCCACGTACATCCCGCTGAAGGTGAACCAGGCGGGTGTGATTCCTGTCATCTTCGCGTCGTCGCTGCTCTACATCCCGGCCTTGATCGCGCAGTTCTCGAACTCCACCGCAGGGTGGAAGACCTGGATCGAAGCCCACTTCGTCAAGGGTGACCACCCCTACTACATCGCGACGTACTTCCTCCTGATCGTGTTCTTCGCCTTCTTCTATGTGGCGATCTCGTTCAACCCCGAGGAAGTCGCGGACAACATGAAGAAGTATGGTGGCTTCATCCCGGGTATCCGGGCTGGTCGACCTACTGCCGAGTATCTGAGCTACGTGCTCAACCGGATCACTTGGCCGGGCTCGCTGTACTTGGGTCTGATCGCTCTTGTGCCGACGATGGCGTTGGCAGGCTTCGGTGGCGCCAATGCCAACTTCCCCTTCGGTGGGACGAGCATCCTCATCATCGTGGGTGTGGGGCTGGAGACCGTGAAGCAGATCGAGAGCCAGCTCCAGCAGCGCAATTACGAAGGGTTCCTCCGCTGATGCGAATCGTCCTCGTCGGACCGCCCGGTGCCGGCAAGGGAACGCAGGCTGCGTTCCTTGCCAAGAACCTGGACATCCCGCACATCTCCACGGGCGACCTGTTCCGCGCCAACATCTCCCAGGGCACGGAGCTCGGTCTCAAGGCCAAGGCGTTCATGGACGCCGGCGACCTGGTACCCGACGAGGTGACCATCGGGATGGCCAAGGACCGGATGGAGCAGCCGGACGCCGTCAACGGCTTCCTGCTGGACGGGTTCCCCCGCAACGTGGCGCAGGCCGAGGCCCTGGACGTGGTCCTGAAGGCCGAGGACATGCAGCTCGACGCGGTGCTGGACCTGGAGGTCCCCGAGGACGAGGTCGTGAAGCGGATCGCGGGTCGCCGCATCTGCCGCAACGACAGCGCGCACGTCTTCCACGTGCAGTACAACGCGCCGAAGACCGAGGGTGTCTGCGACGCCTGCGGCGGCGAGCTGTACCAGCGTGCGGACGACTCCGAGGAGACGGTCCGCAAGCGCCTGGAGGTCTACCACACGCAGACCGAGCCGATCATCGACTACTACCGGGCGCAGAACCTGGTCGTGACGATCTCGGCGCTCGGCAAGGTGGACGAGGTCACGGCGAAGGCGATGGCCGCGCTCAAGAAGTAACCCCGGTTCGTCGATACGGCCGCGGTGCCCCTCAGGGGCGCCGCGGCCGTATCGTTGTTCTGTTCCCCGTACTCGATGGAAAGGCCGCGGCCACGATGGTGCAGATCAAGACCCCCGAGCAGATCGCGAAGATGCGCGAGGCGGGACTGGTCGTTGCCGCGATCCACGCGGCGACGCGTGAGGCCGCCGTGCCGGGCGCCACGACGAAGGACCTGGACGAGGTCGCGCGGAAGGTCATCGCCGACCACGGGGCGAAGTCGAACTTCCTCGGGTACGGCGGGTTCCCCGCGACGATCTGCACCTCGGTGAACGAGGTCGTCGTCCACGGCATCCCCGACGACAAGACCGTCCTCAAGGACGGCGACATCATCTCCATCGACGCGGGCGCGATCGTGGACGGCTGGCACGGTGACGCGGCCTACACGGCCTTCGTGGGCACCGGGCACGCGCCCGAGCTCGTCGAGCTCTCCCGGGTGACGGAGGAGTCGATGTGGGCGGGCATCGCCGCCATGCGGCTCGGCAACCGTCTGGTCGACATCTCGAAGGCCATCGAGACGTACATCAAGCGCCAGCCGCGTCCGGCCGTGGGCGACCACAGCCTGGGCCGGTACGGGATCATCGAGGACTACGGCGGCCACGGCATCGGCACCGAGATGCACATGGACCCGCACCTGCTGAACTACGTCTCCCGCAAGCGCGGCAAGGGCCCGAAGCTGGTCCCCGGCCTGTGCCTGGCGATCGAGCCGATGGTCTCCCTGGGCACTCCGCAGACGGAGGTCCTGAAGGACGACTGGACCGTCATCACGACGGACGGCACCTGGTCCTCGCACTGGGAGCACTCGATCGCGCTGACCGAGGAGGGCCCGCTGGTCCTGACGGCGGTCGACGGCGGCAAGGCCAAGCTCGCGGAGCTGGGCGTGACCGCGGCGCCGGACCCGTTGGCGTAGCGGACGCCGCTTCCGCCGGCGCAGCCCGACGTCTCCGGTCGTCCAGGAGTACTCTTCGACATTTCTACGGCGTGGTGCCTTGCGTAAGGATCAGTCCGGGTGGGCAGACTTCCCGATTCGTCTTTTCCTGGGGCCTGACGTAGACTGATGCGTCGGCTCTCGTGTACCCGTGTGTCCGCATGCGGCGGCGAGAGTCGATCAAGGTAGCCGATTCGAAAGGCGAAGCGTGGCCAAGAAGCAAGGTGCCATCGAAATCGAGGGCACCGTGATCGAGTCCCTCCCGAACGCCATGTTCAAGGTGGAGCTCCAGAACGGTCACAAGGTCCTCGCGCACATCTCCGGCAAGATGCGGATGCACTACATCCGAATCCTTCCGGACGACCGGGTCGTCGTGGAGCTCTCTCCGTACGACCTGACGCGTGGCCGGATCGTCTACCGGTACAAGTAGATCTTGCCCGCACCCCGCCTCCGCGCGCGGGTGGTGGCACTGACCCGGAGAACCTCACACCCATGAAGGTCAAGCCGAGCGTCAAGAAGATCTGCGACAAGTGCAAGGTGATCCGCCGTCACGGCCGGGTCATGGTCATCTGCGACAACCTGCGCCACAAGCAGCGCCAGGGCTGACGCACGCCGACCGACCTGCAACTTCGCAGTTCTTCGCGCGACGCATAGCAATACGTACATACGCAGAGCCCGTCGGGCCGTGTTCACACGGTTGACGGCACCTCCGGCGGGGGCCGGGGACCCGACCTGTACCTCATACGGCAGCCGGGAACGGTTCTGCAGCAGACCCCCGAGAACACAGGAGCCATTGAATGGCACGCGTTTCCGGTGTTGACATCCCGCGCGAAAAGCGTGTGGTGGTCGCACTCACCTACGTCTTCGGCATCGGGCGTACCCGGTCCGAGGAGATTCTCGCCGCGACCGGCGTGAACCCGTCCACCCGTGTCCGCGACCTTGCCGAGGAAGACCTCGTCAAGATCCGCGAGTACGTGGACGCCAACCTCCAGACCGAGGGTGACCTCCGTCGCGAGATCGCCGCCGACATCCGCCGCAAGGTCGAGATCGGCTGCTACCAGGGCCTGCGCCACCGTCGTGGCCTGCCCGTCCGCGGCCAGCGCACCAGCACGAACGCTCGTACCCGCAAGGGCCCGCGTCGCGCCATCGCCGGCAAGAAGAAGCCGGGCAAGAAGTAGTCCTCAGCGGACGCTTGACCAAGCGGTCTTCGCTGTAGGACCGACCACCTCCCGTAGGAGTTATAGATGCCCCCCAAGGGTCGTCAGGGCGCTGCCAAGAAGGTGCGCCGCAAGGAAAAGAAGAACGTCGCTCACGGCCACGCGCACATCAAGAGCACGTTCAACAACACGATCGTCTCGATCACGGACCCCGCGGGCAACGTGATCTCCTGGGCCTCCGCCGGCCACGTCGGCTTCAAGGGCTCGCGCAAGTCGACCCCGTTCGCCGCGCAGATGGCCGCCGAGTCGGCCGCTCGCCGCGCGCAGGAGCACGGCATGCGCAAGGTCGACGTCTTCGTCAAGGGTCCGGGCTCCGGCCGCGAGACCGCGATCCGCTCCCTCCAGGCCACGGGCCTCGAGGTCGGTTCGATCCAGGACGTCACCCCCACGCCGCACAACGGCTGCCGTCCCCCCAAGCGCCGCCGCGTCTGACGCACGGCTGCTTGATCAGGACTTCGGGCGGTACGGCTCTTCGGACCGTGCCGCCCGTACCCTTGCAGTACGCAGCACTCCGTCGGGCGTCAAATAGTGGGCGCCCACGACTGAAGGATTGACACATGCTTATCGCTCAGCGTCCTTCGCTGACCGAAGAGGTCGTCGACGAGTTCCGCTCCCGGTTCGTGATCGAGCCGCTGGAGCCGGGCTTCGGCTACACCCTCGGCAACTCCCTCCGCCGTACCCTCCTGTCCTCGATCCCGGGTGCCGCTGTCACCAGCATCCGCATCGACGGCGTCCTGCACGAGTTCACCACCGTGCCGGGCGTCAAGGAGGACGTGACCGACCTCATCCTCAACATCAAGCAGCTGGTCGTCTCCTCGGAGCACGACGAGCCGGTCGTGATGTACCTGCGCAAGCAGGGCCCGGGTCTGGTCACCGCCGCCGACATCGCGCCCCCGGCCGGTGTCGAGGTGCACAACCCCGACCTCGTCCTCGCCACGCTCAACGGCAAGGGCAAGCTGGAGATGGAGCTGACCGTCGAGCGCGGTCGCGGCTACGTCTCCGCCGTGCAGAACAAGCAGGCGGGCCAGGAGATCGGCCGTATCCCGGTCGACTCCATCTACTCCCCGGTGCTCAAGGTCACGTACAAGGTCGAGGCGACCCGTGTCGAGCAGCGCACCGACTTCGACAAGCTGATCGTCGACGTCGAGACCAAGCAGGCCATGCGCCCGCGTGACGCCATGGCGTCCGCCGGCAAGACCCTGGTCGAGCTGTTCGGTCTGGCGCGCGAGCTCAACATCGACGCCGAGGGCATCGACATGGGCCCGTCCCCCACGGACGCCGCCCTTGCCGCCGACCTGGCGCTGCCGATCGAGGAGCTCGAGCTCACCGTTCGTTCGTACAACTGCCTCAAGCGCGAGGGCATCCACTCCGTGGGTGAGCTCGTGGCGCGCTCCGAGGCGGACCTGCTCGACATCCGCAACTTCGGTGCGAAGTCGATCGACGAGGTCAAGGCGAAGCTGGCCGGTATGGGCCTCGCGCTGAAGGACTCGCCGCCCGGATTCGACCCGACCGCCGCGGCCGACGCCTTCGGCGCGGACGACGACGCGGACGCCGGTTTCGTGGAGACCGAGCAGTACTAGCAGATCGTCTGCGGGCCGGCTTCGGCTGGTCGCGCAGTTCCCCGCGCCCCTGACGGGGCGCGGGTCTTCGACGGGCGACCGCCCGCTCGGATACTGACCCCGGTACCTGGTACGGCCGGGGCAGATCACAAGGAGAAACACCATGCCGCGTCCCGCGAAGGGTGCCCGCCTCGGCGGTTCCGCCGCGCACGAGAAGCTGCTCCTCGCCAACCTGGCGAAGTCGCTCTTCGAGCACGGCCGCATCACCACCACCGAGGCCAAGGCCCGTCGCCTGCGTCCGGTCGCCGAGCGCCTGATCACCAAGGCGAAGAAGGGCGACATCCACAACCGTCGCCTGGTGCTGCAGACGATCACCGACAAGGGCATCGTCCACACCCTCTTCACCGAGATCGCCCCGCGCTACTCCGAGCGCCCGGGTGGCTACACCCGTATCACCAAGATCGGCAACCGTCGTGGCGACAACGCCCCGATGGCCGTGATCGAGCTGGTCGAGGGCGAGATCGCCAAGAAGGCGACCGTCGCCGAGGCCGAGGCCGCCACCGTGCGCGCCGTCAAGGAGGCCGACGCGGCCGCCGAGGCTCCGGCCGAGGAGTCGAAGGACGCGTAAGCGTTCCGGTCGACTGTTCTCGTGTGCGGGCCCGTACCCCTCTGGGGTGCGGGCCCGCCGCCGTGTTCGATGGTTTCGAGAGGATGATTCCGCGTGAGCGATGACGTGCAGGACGGCTTCGTACGGGTTCGGCTTGACCTGTCGTACGACGGCAAGGACTTCTCCGGCTGGGCCAAGCAGTCCCAGGGACAGCGGACCGTGCAGGGGGACATCGAGGCCGCGCTGCGGACCGTGACCCGGTCGACGGAGACGTACGAGCTGACCGTGGCCGGCCGGACCGACTCCGGCGTGCACGCCCGCGGCCAGGTCGCGCATGTCGACCTGCCCGTCGAGCTGTGGGCCGAGCACCGCGACAAGCTGCTCAGGCGGCTCGCGGGGCGCCTCTCGCACGATGTGCGGGTCTGGTCCCTGACCGAGGCCCCCAGCGGCTTCAACGCGCGCTTCTCCGCCATCTGGCGCCGCTACGCCTACCGCGTCACCGACAACCCCGGCGGGGTCGACCCGCTGCAGCGCGGGCACGTGCTGTGGCACGACTGGGCCCTCGACATGGACGCCATGAACCAGGCCGCCGCCGCGCTCGTCGGCGAGCACGACTTCGCCGCGTACTGCAAGCGGCGCGAGGGGGCCACCACCATCCGCACACTCCAGGAGCTGCGCTGGGAGCGCCGCCCCGACGGTGTGATGGAAGCCACCGTCAAGGCGGACGCCTTCTGCCACAACATGGTCCGCTCGCTGGTCGGCGCGCTGCTCTTCGTCGGCGACGGGCACCGGCCCGTGGACTGGCCGGGCAAGGTGCTCGCGGCCGGCGTCCGGGACTCGGCCGTGCATGTCGTACGGCCGCACGGCCTCACCCTCGAAGAGGTCGGCTACCCGGCCGACAAGCTCCTGGCCGCCCGCAATCGGGAGGCCAGGAACAAGCGGTCACTCCCCGGGAGCGCCGGCTGCTGCTGAGGCCTGGGAGCGGCCGCGGGCGTAGATCTGGTTGAAGGCGAAGGTGGCGATGTCGTCGCTGGCCTGGAAGATCGGCTTGTCGGCCTTGGTGACCTTCTTGCCGTTGGAGAAGCCGGCCTGGGTGAAGTAGGCGTAGCGGCCGACCGAGTTCGACCGGCGCAGGCAGACGGTGGCGTGGCAGAAGTCACGCACGCCCGCGCCGGCCAGCGGGGCGATGCCGCCGGTGGCCTGGTTCTTCGCCTTGAGGGCCGCGG
Source organism: Streptomyces sp. CB02009 (assembly GCF_001905825.1). Classification (GTDB taxonomy): domain Bacteria; phylum Actinomycetota; class Actinomycetes; order Streptomycetales; family Streptomycetaceae; genus Streptomyces. Next base: position 408,367 of record NZ_LIVV01000005.1, on the reverse strand, counting down.
CCTCCGAGGGGAAGACGGCGACGCCGACGGTGACCGCCACGCCGTCCTTCACATAGGTGGCGCGGAGCACCCGCTGGCAGCCGTTCTTCTTCAGGACGGCGCCGAGGCCGCCCTGGGTGACGGCCGCGCAGTCGGTCGTCGACGAGGTGGCGCCCTTGCTGTAGGGCCGCTTGTTCATCGTCAGCTTCTTGCCCGGGAAGAGGCCCTCCGCGGAGAGCGGGGCCTTGTCCTTCTTCGGGTCCGAGATGTAGTCCTTCGGGTTCGGCGGGGGCGGCGGCGCCACCGAGGAGAAGGTCGGCTCGGGGGTCGGTTCCGCGGTGGCGGAGGCCGTGCCGGTGGGCACCCCGCCGTTCTCGGCCTCGTCGTTCTTCTTGCCGGAGGCCACCACGGCGGTGGCGACGATCGCGCCGACGACCAGGGCGGCGACCGCGCCGCCGCCGATGATCAGCCAGCGCTTGCGGCGGTTACGGGAGGCCGAGGCGTCCGCCAGGGCGCCCCAGTCGGGGGTCGCGCCGCCCTGGGCGCCCGGGAAGGGGTCGGGCGCCTGCCCCTGGCCGGGCTGCTGCCCGTACCCCTGCTGCCCGTACCCCTGGGGCTGTCCCCAGCCCTGCTGCCCGTGTCCCTGCGGCTGCTGCCCGTGCCCCTGCTGCCCGCCCTGCTGCGGCTCCTGCGGCCACTGCGGTCCCCCAAAGCTCATGCCGCGCATCCTAAACCGGTTGGGCCCGGGCGACGCGGGCGGCGACAATGCACCTCATGGGACATGTCGAGGCCGCGCATCTTGAGTACTACCTTCCCGACGGGAGGATCCTCCTCGGGGACGCCTCCTTCCGGGTCGGGGAGGGCGCCGTCGTCGCCCTCGTCGGGGCCAACGGCGCCGGCAAGACCACACTGCTCCGGCTGATCTCCGGAGAGCTCCAGCCGCACGGCGGCACCGTCCGGATCAGCGGCGGACTCGGTGTGATGCCGCAGTTCGTCGGCTCGGTGCGCGACGCGTCCACCGTGCGCGACCTGCTGGTCTCGGTGGCCCAGCCCCGGATCCGGGAGGCCGCGAAGGCCGTCGACGAGGCCGAGCACCTGATCATGACCGTCGACGACGAGGCCGCGCAGATGAGGTACGCGCAGGCCCTCAGCGACTGGGCCGAGGTGCAGGGGTACGAGGCCGAGACCCTCTGGGACATCTGCACGATGGCCGCGCTCGGCGTCCCGTACGAGAAGGCGCAGTTCCGGGAGGTCCGGACGCTCTCCGGCGGTGAGCAGAAGCGGCTCGTCCTGGAGTCGCTGCTGCGCGGCTCCGACGAGGTGCTGCTCCTCGACGAGCCGGACAACTACCTCGACGTGCCCGGCAAGCGGTGGCTGGAGGAGCGGCTGCGGGAGACCCGCAAGACCGTGTTGTTCATCTCCCACGACCGTGAGCTGCTCTCCCGGGCGGCCCAGAAGATCGTCGCGGTCGAGCCCGGCCCGGCCGGCTCGGACGTGTGGGTGCACGGTGGCGGGTTCGACACCTTCCACGAGGCGCGGCGGGAGCGGTTCGCGCGCTTCGAGGAGCTGAAGCGGCGCTGGGAGGAGAAGCACGCCCAGCTGAAGAAGCTCGTCGTCAACCTGCGGCAGGCGGCCGCGGTCAGCCACGACATGGCCTCGCGGTACGCGGCGGCGCAGACCCGGCTGCGGAAGTTCGAGGAGGCGGGGCCGCCGCCGGAGCCGCCGCGCGAGCAGGAGATCACGATGCGGCTGCGTGGCGGCCGTACCGGTGTACGTGCTGTGACCTGCGAGAACCTTGAGCTGACCGGGCTGATGAAGCCCTTCTCGTTGGAGATCTTCTACGGCGAGCGGGTCGGTGTCCTCGGCTCGAACGGGTCGGGCAAGTCCCACTTCCTGCGCCTGCTGGCGGGGGACCCGTCCGTCGCGCACACCGGGATGTGGAAGCTGGGCGCGCGGGTGGTCCCGGGGCACTTCGCCCAGACCCACGCGCACCCGGAGCTGACCGGGCGGCCGCTCGTCGACATCCTGTGGACGGAGCACGCCAAGGACCGGGGCGGCGCGATGTCGATGCTGCGGCGGTACGAGCTGGAGCGGCAGGGCGACCAGCCGTTCGACAAGCTCTCGGGCGGGCAGCAGGCGCGGTTCCAGATCCTGCTGATGGAGCTGGCGGGCACGACGGCGCTGCTCCTGGACGAGCCGACGGACAACCTGGACCTGGAGTCGGCGGAGGCCCTGCAGGACGGGCTGGAGTCGTACGAGGGGACGGTGCTGGCGGTGACCCACGACCGGTGGTTCGCGAAGAGCTTCGACCGGTTCCTGGTGTTCGGGTCCGACGGGGTCGTCCGGGAGACGACCGAGCCGGTGTGGGACGAGCGGAGGGTCGAGCGGGCGCGGTGACCCGGGCGCGGTGACCTGGGCGGGCCTGGGCGCGGTGACCTGGGCGGAGGCCGGGGCGGGGGCCCGGGCGCGGTGGTCCGGGCGGGGACGCGGGAGCCCCGCGTCCCCGTGTCCCCCGGCGTTTTGACCCATCAGGGGTGGCGCGGGTAGGGTTGCGGTTTGTTATGCGTATTGGCTTCGTCGCTCTCATGTGACGAACCCCTACGCAGGTTCCCTGGAGCAGTTACCAGTGGCTCGCATACGGGCGTCGTTCCCGGCAGTGTAGGCCCCAGCTGCATGATCGCTTCAGGTGTGTCTGGACTCCATCCACTGAAGAAGCGAAGGCTACGAAGTGCGTACGTACAGCCCCAAGCCCGGCGATGTCACTCGCCAGTGGCACATCATCGACGCGCAGGACATCGTCCTGGGCCGTCTGGCGACCACGGCTGCGAACCTCCTCCGAGGCAAGCACAAGCCGGTCTACGCCCCCCACATGGACATGGGCGACTTCGTCATCATCATCAACGCCGACAAGGTTCACCTGTCCGGCAACAAGAAGACCCAGAAGCTGGCGTACCGCCACTCCGGCTTCCCGGGCGGTCTGCGCTCCGTCCGTTACGACGAGCTGCTGGACAAGAACCCCGAGAAGGCCGTCGAGAAGGCCATCAAGGGCATGATCCCCAAGAACACCCTGGGCCGTCAGATGCTCTCGAAGCTGAAGGTCTACGCGGGCGAGAACCACCCGCACGCTGCGCAGCAGCCGGTTCCGTTCGAGATCACCCAGGTCGCGCAGTAGTTCCGGCCACACCCCCTAAGAACGAAAGAAATCTGAGGAGCATCGTGGCCGAGACCACCCCCGAGACCCCCGTCGACGAGTTCGAGGGCGTCGAGGAGTACACCACCGAGACCGAGCTCGTCGAGGGTGAGTACACCTCCGAGTCGCTCGCGTCCCGCTTCGGCGACCCGCAGCCGGCCGCCGGCCTGGGCCGTCGCAAGAACGCCATCGCCCGCGTCCGGATCGTTCCGGGCACCGGCAAGTGGAAGATCAACGGTCGCACCCTTGAGGACTACTTCCCCAACAAGGTGCACCAGCAGGAAGTCAACGAGCCCTTCAAGGTGCTCGAGCTCGACAACCGCTACGACGTCATCGCCCGCATCGCGGGTGGCGGTGTCTCCGGTCAGGCCGGCGCCCTGCGCCTCGGCGTGGCCCGTGCGCTGAACGAGGCGGACGTCGAGAACAACCGCCCGGCGCTGAAGAAGGCCGGCTTCCTCTCCCGCGACGACCGTGCGGTCGAGCGCAAGAAGGCCGGTCTCAAGAAGGCCCGTAAGGCTCCGCAGTACAGCAAGCGTTAATCGCCTGCTCGGTCTGCTTTCGTACGCCCCGGCGGCACTGCCCGTGCCGTCGGGGCGTACGTTTTTTCATAACTCTTTCGCCTTCGCCTTTCATCTTTCACCTTTCATCAGCTTGGGCACGTATTTCTCGGAGGACAGCTGTGGGACGACTCTTCGGCACGGACGGCGTACGCGGTGTGGCCAACGCGGACCTGACGGCGGAGCTCGCGCTCGGCCTGTCGGTCGCGGCCGCGCACGTGCTCGCCGAGGCGGGCACCTTCGAGGGCCATCGGCCGACCGCGGTGGTCGGACGTGATCCCCGCGCGTCCGGAGAGTTCCTCGAAGCCGCCGTCGTGGCCGGTCTCGCCAGCGCCGGCGTCGACGTGCTGCGCGTCGGCGTGCTGCCCACCCCGGCCGTGGCCCACCTCACCGGCGTGCTCGGCGCCGACCTCGGCGTGATGCTCTCCGCCAGCCACAACGCCATGCCCGACAACGGCATCAAGTTCTTCGCGCGCGGCGGCCACAAGCTCGCCGACGAGCTCGAGGACAAGATCGAGGCCGTCTACGAGGAGCACCGCACCGGCGCCCCCTGGGAGCGTCCGACCGGTTCCGGTGTCGGCCGGGTCCGTGACTACGACGAGGGCTTCGACACCTACGTCGCCCACCTCATCGCCGTCCTCCCGAACCGCCTCGACGGTCTCAAGGTCGTCCTCGACGAGGCCCACGGCGCCGCCGCCCGCGTCTCGCCCGAGGCCTTCACCCGGGCCGGCGCCCAGGTCGTCACCATCGGCGCCGAGCCGGACGGCCTCAACATCAACGACGGCTGCGGCTCCACCCACCTCGGCCTGCTCAAGGCCGCCGTCGTCGCGCACGGCGCCGACCTGGGCATCGCGCACGACGGCGACGCCGACCGCTGCCTCGCGGTGGACGCCGCGGGCAACGAGGTCGACGGCGACCAGATCCTCGCCGTGCTCGCCCTCGCCATGCGGGAGTCCGGTGCGCTGCGCGGGGACACCGTCGTCGCGACCGTCATGTCGAACCTGGGCTTCAAGCTCGCCATGGAGCGCGAGGGCCTGAACCTCGTCCAGACGGCGGTCGGCGACCGCTACGTCCTGGAGTCCATGAAGGAGCACGGCTTCGCGCTCGGCGGCGAGCAGTCCGGGCACGTCATCGTGCTCGACCACGCCACCACCGGCGACGGCACCCTCACCGGCCTCATGCTGGCCGCCCGGGTCGCCGCCACCGGCACGTCGCTCGCGGACCTCGCCGGGGTGATGGAGCGGCTCCCGCAGATCCTCATCAACGTCCCCGACGTCGACAAGTCCCGGGTGAAGACCTCCGGCGACCTCGCCGCGGCCGTCACCGCCGCCGAGTCCGAGCTCGGCTCCACCGGCCGCGTCCTGCTGCGTCCCTCCGGCACCGAGCCGCTGGTCCGCGTCATGGTCGAGGCGGCGGACATCGAGCAGGCGCGCGCGGTGGCGCAGCGGCTCGCGGACGTCGTGAAGTCGGCGCTCGGCTAGGCTTTCTGAGGCGCCGTCATGCGTTGGGGGCCCCGCCGTACCGGTACCGGTACGGCGGGGCCCTCTCAGCTTTCCCCGCGGGTCCCGGGGGTGCGGCGCCAGTGGCCGCGCTGGGTGCGCCAGAGGAGTTTCTGCCCGTACAGGGTCAGCACCCCGGCCAGCATGATGCCGAACAGGTTCAGCATCAGCTGCTCGATCGAGCCCCACATCTGGCCGAAGTCGCCGTAGCTGAGGGCGACCGCCGCGTTCGCGCCCGCCGGGACCGTCGTCACCGAGATCGCCACGCCCACCAGGGCCCCGGACTTGGCCGAGGTCAGCGAGAGCATGCCCGCGATGCCCGCGAGCAGGGCCACGACGAAGGAGAACGGGTCCGGCTGCCAGATGAAGCTGGTGTTGGGGCGGTCGCCGTCGAGGCGGCTCTCGCTGAACAGGTCGAGTGCGTCCATCCCCAGGCTGAACACCGTGGTCGCCGCGATCGCCGCCGCGAAGCCGATGATCAGCGCGATCAGCGAGCGCGCGGCCAGTCTCGGCTCGCGGCGCACCACCGCCGTGCAGACCCCGGCGAGCGGGCCGAACTCCGGTCCGACCGCCATGGCGCCCACGATCAGGATCGCGTTGTCCAGGACGACACCGCAGGCCGCGATCATCGTCGCCAGGATCATGAACGCGCTGTACGTGATGGAGAGCGTCGACTCCTCGTGCGTGGCCCCCTCCAGCTGCTCCCAGAGCACCGCGTCCGCGGGCTCGCCCGGAGCCTCCTTCTCGGCGGTGTCCGCGCGGGTGGAGAGCGAGAAGTCGATGTTCTCGACCGCGATGGAGCCGTCCTGATCGATCCTCAGCGCGCGCAGTCCCTTGAGGAGTTCGTCGCCCGCCTCGCGGGCGACGTCGCACATGACCACGTCGCCCGAGGGCACCCGGGCCGCCCCGGGCAGGACCACCAGGTGCGTGGTGCCGACCGTGGACTCGATCACCTCGACGGCGGCCCTGGTGCGGTCGGGCGGCACGATCATCCGGAGATGCAGCATCCTCAGAGCTTACGGAGGCTCAGCCGCTGCACCTTGTGGTCGGGGCCCTTGCGGACGACGAGGGTCGCCCGGCCGCGCGTCGGGGCCACGTTCTCCAGGAGGTTCACCTTGTTGATGGTCCGCCACATGGTGCGCGCGTAGTCGAGGGCCTCGTCCTCGGAGACCTGGGTGTAGCGCTGGAAGTACGAGTCGGGGTCCTGGAAGGCGGTGAGGCGCAGCTTGCGGAAGCGGTTGAGGTACCAGCGCTCGATGTCCTCCGGGCGCGCGTCCACGTACACCGAGAAGTCGAAGTAGTCGGCGAGGCCGACGCGGGTGCGGCCGTCCTTGCCGGGCAGGGCCGGCTGGAGGACGTTCAGTCCCTCGACGATGAGGATGTCCGGGCGGCGGACGACGAGGCGCTCGCCGGGGACGCGGTCGTAGATCAGGTGCGAGTAGACCGGCGCGCTGACCTCGTCCTTGCCCGCCTTGATGTCGGCGACGAACCGGGTCAGGGCCCGGCGGTCGTACGACTCGGGGAAGCCCTTGCGGGACATCAGGCCGCGGGCCTTCAGCTCCTCCATCGGGTAGAGGAAGGCGTCCGTGGTGACCAGCTCCACGCGCGGGTGCTCCGGCCAGCGGGCGAGGAGGGCCTGGAGCAGACGGGAGACCGTCGACTTCCCGACGGCGACCGAACCGGCGACTCCTATGACGAAGGGGGTGCCGCGCTGCTCGGCGTTCTCGCCGAGGAAGGTGTTGAGGGCGCCCCGCAGTCCGCTGGTGGCCTGCACGTACAGATTGAGCAGCCGGGACAGCGGGAGGTAGATGTCCCGTACCTCGTCGAGGTCGATGACGTCGCCGAAACCGCGGAGCCGCTCGACCTCCTCGGCGGTGAGGGGGAGCGGGGTCTTGTCGCGCAGGGCGCTCCACTCGGCGCGGGTGAGGTCGACGTAGGGCGTCGTGCCGTTGGCGCTTCGTGGCGGCGAAGTGATCACCCCGCCATTGTCGGGGGTCGCACGGCTCTGTGGGCCGTGGGGTGGCCGTGGGGTGGGTCACGCGGCAAAAGCGGTTGTCGTGGCGCCGTCGGCGGGTGATCCTTCTTGACGCCGCGTGGGCCGTTGTTCTTCACGCGGGGGGAGCCGCCCGGGGGCGGCACGACGAGAACACGAAGAGAAGCAGAGAGCCACCACCCATGCGTACGTCCATGCGAAGCGCCGCCGTCGCGGCCACCGCCGTCTCCCTCGCCCTGCTCGTCACCGCCTGCGGTGGCGGGGAGAAGAGCGACGGGAAGGGCGACAAGGCCGGCGGCACCGCCGCGCCCGGCGCCTCCGCCACGAGCGGGCCCGCGGCCAGGACGCTGTCCGACGCCGAGCTGGAGAAGGCGATCGTCGAGCGGGCCGACCTCAAGGGCCACCAGGTGCAGAAGACCGAGACCGGGGACGTCGTCCCGGCGGCCTCGGTCACCGCCGACAAGGCCGCCTGCACGCCGATCGCCCACGCCATGTCCTTCCTCTCGCCCGGCTCGCCCGCCGCGTCGGCGGAGCGCAAGGTCCTCGAAGAGCCGAAGAAGGACGCGTCGGCCTCGCCCGAGGACGCGCTGCTCGGCGGTCTCGGCGCCCGGGTCACGGCGGTCACGCTCGGCTCGTACGACGGGCAGGGCGCGCAGGAGGCCTTCGCCTCGGTGAAGAAGGCCGGTGCGGAGTGCGCCGGCGGCTTCCAGGTCGTCCACCTCAAGGAGAAGACGAAGGTGGCCAAGGTCGCTCCGGAGACCGTCACCGCCGGTGAGGAGGCCGTCGCCTTCACCGTCACCTCCGACATGGAGGGGCAGCCGTTCGTCAGCAAGCTCGTCGTCTTCCGCCAGGGCAACACGCTCGCGTCGTTCTCGACGATCAGCCTCGTCCCCGGTGGGGTCAAGGAGCTGCCGCAGGCCGTCATCGACGCGCAGGCCGCCAAGCTGTCCTGACTCCGGCCCTTCGGGCGCCTTCCGCCGTAGGCTGCCGTCATGTGCGGAATCGTGGGATACGTCGGCGGGCAGTCGGCGCTTGATGTGGTGGTCGCGGGCCTCAAGAGGCTCGAATACCGGGGCTACGACTCGGCCGGTGTCGCGGTGCTCTCCGACGGAGGGCTCGCCGCGGCCAAGAAGGCGGGCAAGCTCGTCAACCTGGAGAAGGAGCTCGTGGACCGGCCGCTCGCCGGCGGGTCCGTGGGCATCGGACACACCCGCTGGGCCACCCACGGCGGGCCGACCGACGCCAACGCGCACCCGCACCTGGACAACGCCGGGCGCGTCGCCGTCGTCCACAACGGCATCATCGAGAACTTCGCCCCCCTGCGGGACGAGCTCGCCGAGCGCGGCCACGACCTGCTGTCCGAGACGGACACCGAGGTCGTGGCCCACCTCATCGCCGAGGAGTTCTCCTCCGCGGGGGACCTCGCGGAGGCGATGCGGCTGGTGTGCCGGCGGCTCGACGGGGCCTTCACCCTGGTCGCCGTGCACGCTGACCAGCCTGACGTGGTCGTCGGCGCCCGCCGCAACTCGCCGCTCGTCGTCGGTGTCGGCGAGGGGGAGAACTTCCTCGCGTCCGACGTGTCCGCGTTCATCGCCCACACCCGGTCGGCCATCGAGCTCGGCCAGGACCAGGTCGTCGAGCTGACCAGGGACGGCGTCACCGTCACCGACTTCGACGGCGCGCCCGCCGACGTCCGCGCCTTCCACGTGGACTGGGACGCCTCCGCCGCCGAGAAGGGCGGCTACGACTACTTCATGCTCAAGGAGATCGCCGAGCAGCCCAAGGCCGTCGCCGACACCCTCCTCGGCCGGATCGACGGCTCCGGCCGGCTCACCCTCGACGAGGTGCGCATCCCCGACGCCGTGCTCCGCGAGGCCGACAAGATCGTCATCATCGCGTGCGGCACCGCGTTCCACGCCGGCCTCATCGCCAAGTACGCCATCGAGCACTGGACCCGCATCCCCTGCGAGGTCGAGCTCGCCAGCGAGTTCCGCTACCGGGACCCGATCCTCGGGCAGCGCACCCTCGTCATCGCCATCTCCCAGTCGGGCGAGACGATGGACACGCTGATGGCGCTGCGGCACGCCCGGGAGCAGGGCGCGAAGGTGCTCGCCGTCTGCAACACGAACGGCTCGACGATCCCGCGCGAGTCCGACGCCGTGCTGTACACCCACGCCGGGCCCGAGGTCGCCGTCGCCTCCACCAAGGCCTTCCTCACCCAGCTCGTGGCCTGCTACCTGCTCGCGCTCTACCTCGGTCAGGTGCGGGGCACCCAGTGGGGCGACGAGATCCACGCCGTGGTCCGCGAGCTGGCCCGGATCGGCGACGAGGTCGAGCGGGTCCTGGAGACCATGGAGCCGGTCCGGGCGCTGGCCCGCTCCCTCGCCCACAAGGACACCGTCCTCTTCCTCGGCCGGCACGTCGGCTACCCCGTGGCCCTCGAAGGCGCCCTGAAGCTCAAGGAACTGGCGTACATGCACGCCGAGGGCTTCGCCGCGGGAGAGCTCAAGCACGGGCCGATCGCGCTCATCGAGGAGGACCTGCCGGTGGTCGTGGTCGTGCCCTCGCCCAAGGGCCGCTCCGTGCTCCACGACAAGATCGTCTCCAACATCCAGGAGATCCGGGCCCGCGGCGCCCGCACCATCGTGATCGCCGAGGAGGGCGACGAGGCGGTCGTCCCGTACGCCGACCACCTCGTCCGCATCCCGGCCACGCCTACGCTGCTCCAGCCGCTGGTCTCCACGGTGCCGCTCCAGGTCTTCGCCTGCGAGCTCGCCACCGCGCGGGGCAACGAGGTCGACCAGCCGCGCAACCTGGCCAAGTCCGTGACCGTGGAGTGAGTGTGTGCGTGTGAAGGTGAGCAGATGATCATCGGGGTGGGGATCGACGTGGCGGAGATCGACCGGTTCGCCGCGTCGATCGAACGGACGCCGGGGCTGCTCCAGCGCCTCTTCCTGGAGAGCGAGCTGCTGCTCCCCAGCGGCGAGCGGCGGGGACCCGCGTCGCTGGCGGTGCGGTTCGCGGCCAAGGAGGCCCTCGCCAAGGCGCTCGGCGCGCCGGGCGGGCTGCACTGGACGGACGCCGAGGTGTACGTCGAGGGCACCGGGCAGCCGCGGCTGCGGGTGACCGGGACGGTGGCGGCGCGGGCGGAGGAGCTGGGCGTGAAGCACTGGCACGTGTCGCTGAGCCATGACGCGGGGGTGGCGTCCGCGGTGGTGATCGCCGAGGCGTGAGCGGCGGCCGCGGAGGAGGACGGACGAGCGCGGGGCCCGGCTGCCGGAAGGCGGCCGGGCCCCGCGCTCGTGTGCGCGACTGCCAGGGCCGGCGTCGGGTTGAAGAGTGTCGCGCACTTAGGTAAGGCAAACCTAAGTTGGATTGGGGAGGGCGTCAACCCCCCTGCGAACGGCGGCGGGCGGGCGTCCGGGGGCTGCGGCAGACTGCCCCCATGCGTACCGCTCACCGCGTGGAGACCGTACGGGCCGCCGAAGCCGCCCTCATGGCCCGACTCCCCGAAGGCGCGCTCATGCAGCGCGCCGCCGCCGGACTCGCCGCCGCCTGCTGCTCCCTCCTCGGGAAGGGACGGGTGTACGGGGCGAGGGTCGCCCTCCTCGTCGGCAGCGGCGACAACGGCGGCGACGCCCTCTACGCCGGGGCCCGGCTCGCCCGCCGCGGCGCCGGAGTCACCGCCGTCCTGCTCGGCGACCGCGCGCACGAGGGCGGGCTCGCGGCCCTGCGGGCGGCCGGGGGCCGGGTCGTGGACAGCGCCCACGACGACCCGTTCGAACCGCTCGCCGCCGCCGACCTCGTCCTCGACGGCATCACCGGCATCGGCGGACGGGGCGGGCTCCGGCCCGACGCCGTGCCCGTCGCCCGCGCCGCCCGCGGCTCCGACGCCGTCGTCGTCGCCGTCGACCTGCCGAGCGGCGTCGACGCGGACACCGGCGAGGTGGCGGGGGAGGCCCTGCGGGCGGACGTGACGGTCACCTTCGGGACGTACAAGCCGGGCCTGCTCGTCGACCCGGCGCGGTCCTACGCGGGCGCGCTGCGCCTCGTCGACATCGGACTCGGCGCCGAACTGCCGGGCGTGGCCGACCTGGAGGCGCTCCAGCACCAGGACGTGGCGCGGCTGCTGCCCGTCCCCGCCGCCGAGAGCGACAAGTACCGGCGCGGGGTGCTCGGCGTCGTCGCCGGGTCCGCGCGCTATCCGGGAGCGGCGGTGCTCGCCGTCGAGGGTGCCCTGCGGGGCGGCGCCGGGGCCGTGCGGTACGTCGGGCCCGCGGCGGACGCGGTGATCGCGGCGCACCCGGAGACCCTGGTCCACCCCGGGCCGCCGGACCGCGCCGGGCGGGTGCAGGCCTGGGTGGTCGGGCCGGGGCTCGGGGACGAGCCGGGCGTCGCGGAGGTCCTCGCCTCGGACGTGCCGGTGCTCGTGGACGCGGACGGGCTGCGCGGGCTCGACCCCGCGCTCGTACGGGCCCGCAGCGCGCCGACCGTCCTCACCCCGCACGCCGGGGAGGCGGCGGCGCTGCTCGGTGCGACCCGGGAGGAGGTGGAGGCGGGGCGGCTCGCGGCGGTACGGGAACTGGCGGCGCGGTTCGGGGCGACGGTGCTGCTCAAGGGCTCGACGACGCTGGTCTGCGGGCCGGTGACGGAGGCCGGGCGGGCCGCGGGCGGCGCGGTGCGGGTGAACCCGACGGGGACGGGGTGGCTGGCGACGGCGGGCAGCGGCGACGTCCTGTCGGGCCTCGCGGGCTCGCTGCTCGCGGCGGGGCTGCGCCCGGTGGACGCGGCGTCGTGCGCGGCGTACCTGCACGGCCTCGCGGCACGCCGGGCGTCGGGCGGCGGCCCGGTGACGGCGGGGGACGTGGCGGGGGCGCTGGGCGGCGCGTGGCGGGATGTGACGGCGGGTCTCTGAGGGGTGGGCCGGGACGTGACGGCGGGGCTCTGAGGGGCGGGGCGGGACGTGACGGCCGGGGCGTGGCGCGCCGGGGTCACCGTCTACAACTCGCCCGTGTTCTCCTCCCCGTTCTCCGGCGGCGGCCGGGCCTTCGCCGGTGTCCGCGGGCGGCTCGCCACGCCCGACGTCGGTCGCGGCCGCGTCCGTTCCGGCCGCCGTGGTGCCCGGGAACCCCGGGGCGTGCCGCGCAAGGGTGACCGGGTCTACATCTGGCGGAAGCGGCCCGGGAGCTGACACCTGAGAGACTGGGCGCGATGACTGAGACACCGCCGCCCCGCAGAGCCCGCGCCGAGATCGACCTCGGTGCGCTGCGTGCGAACGTCCGCACGCTGCGCGCCCGCGTCGCCCCCCACGTCCGGATCATGGCCGTGGTCAAGGCCGACGCGTACGGACACGGCGCGGTGCGCTGTGCCCGCGCCGCCCTGGAAGCGGGCGCGGACTGGCTCGGCACGGCCACCCCGCACGAGGCCCTCGCGCTGCGCGCCGCCGGGATCACGGACGTGCCGGTCATGTGCTGGCTCTGGACCCCCGGCGACCCCTGGGACCAGGGCATCGAGGCCGGTCTCGACATGTCCGTGAGCGGGATGTGGGCCCTGGAGGAGGTCGTCGAGGCGGCCAGGAGGACCGGCGGCACCGCGCGCGTCCAGCTCAAGGCCGACACCGGGCTCGGGCGCAACGGCTGTCAGCCGGCCGACTGGCCCGAGCTGGTCGGGGCGGCCCTGAAGGCCGAGGCCGACGGGCTCGTCAAGGTCACCGGGCTCTGGTCGCACTTCGCCTGTGCCGACGAGCCGCACCACCCCTCCATCGCCGCGCAGCTCGATGTCTTCCGCTCGCTGCTCGACCACGCCGAGAAGGCGGGCGTCGAGCCCGAGGTCCGGCACATCGCCAACTCGCCGGCCACGCTCACGCTCCCCGAGGCCCACTTCGACCTGGTCCGTCCCGGTATCGCCGTGTACGGGGTGTCGCCGAGCCCGGAGTTGGGCACCTCCGCCGAACTGGGGCTGCGGCCGGTGATGTCGCTCAAGGCGAGCGTCGCCCTGGTCAAGTGGGTCCCGGCCGGCCACGGCGTCAGCTACGGCCACCACTACGTCACCGACGCCGAGACGACCCTCGGCCTCGTCCCGCTCGGCTATGCCGACGGCGTCCCCCGGCACGCCTCCGGCCGCGGCCCCGTCCTCGTCGACGGCACCGTCCGGACCGTCGCCGGGCGCGTCGCCATGGACCAGTTCGTCGTCGACCTGGGCGGGGACGATCCCGCGCCGGGCACCGAGGCCGTGCTGTTCGGGCCCGGCGACCGGGGCGAACCGACCGCGGAGGACTGGGCGGTGGCCGCCGACACCATCGCGTACGAGATCGTCACCCGGATCGGCGCGCGCGTCCCGCGCGTGTACCTGGGCGGATAGAGGGGGGCCCATGGGCGAGTCCAGCAGCACCGGTACGTGGCGCCGCGCCGGATTCGCCGGCGCCGCGATAGGCGTCCTCGCGGCGGGGGCCGCCGCCGGGGTGGCCGTCGAGCGCCTCACCGTCGGCCGGTCCGTACGGCAGAAGGCGCGGCTCGCCCTCGACTCCACCGGCCCGTACGGCGGGCTGCGCGGGACCCCGGGCCGGGCCCTCGCCGACGACTCGACGGTCCTGTACTACGAGGTCGACGAGGTAGCGCCGGACACCCCGCCGGCCCGTAGGCGGCGGCTCTTCGGGCGCAAGGAGCCCGCCCCCGTGACCGTCGTCCTCAGTCACGGCTACTGCCTCAACCAGGACTCCTGGCACTTCCAGCGGGCCGCGCTGCGCGGTCTGGTCCGGACCGTCCACTGGGACCAGCGCAGCCACGGCCGCTCCGGTCAGGGCGTCGCCCAGTCCGGCGCCGACGCCGTGCCCGTCACCATCGACCAGCTGGGCCGCGACCTCAAGGCGGTCCTCGACGCCGCCGCGCCCGAGGGGCCGCTCGTCCTCGTCGGGCACTCGATGGGCGGCATGACGATCATGGCGCTCGCGGAGCGGTACCCGGAGTTCGTCCGCGACCGGGTCGTCGGCGTCGCCTTCGTCGGTACGTCCGCCGGGAACCTCGCCGAGGTCACGTACGGCCTGCCGATCGCCGGCGTCAACGCCGTCCGGCGGGTCCTGCCCGGTGTGCTGCGCGCGCTCGGCTCGCAGGCCGAGCTGGTGGAGCGGGGCCGGCGGGCGACCGCGGACCTGTTCGCCGGGCTCATCAAGAAGTACTCGTTCGCGTCGAGGGACGTGGACCCCGCCGTCGCCCGCTTCGCCGAGCGGATGATCGAGTCCACCCCCATCGACGTGGTCGCCGCCTTCTACCCGGCCTTCGCCGAGCACGACAAGTCCGCGGCACTGGCCGTCCTCCGCGACCTCCCGGTGCTCGCGCTCGCCGGCGACCGCGACCTGGTCACCCCGAGTTCCCACACCGAGGCCATCGCCGACCTCCTCCCGGAGGCGGAGCTCGTCATCGTGCCGGACGGCGGTCACCTGGTGATGCTGGAGCACCCGGAGGCGGTCACCGACCGGCTCGCCGACCTGCTCGTCCGGGTGGGGGCCGTCCCGGAGGCCGCGGCGGCGGCCGCCACGGTGCGGCCGCCACGGTGAGGCCGGACATCCGCAACGGTTAAGTTGGCGGGTATGGAAGCAGCGCACCCGCCCGTCTCCGGCGCCACTCTCGCCATCGACTCCCCCCAGCAGATGCAGGAGCTCGGCCGCCGTCTCGCGAAGATCCTCCGCCCCGGCGACCTCGTCATGCTCACCGGTGAACTCGGCGCCGGGAAGACCACCCTCACGCGGGGCCTCGGCGAGGGCCTCGGTGTGCGGGGTGCCGTCACCTCCCCGACCTTCGTCATCGCCCGTGTCCACCCGTCCCTGGTCGACGGCCCCGCGCTGGTGCACGTGGACGCGTACCGCCTCGGCGGCGGACTCGACGAGATGGAGGATCTGGACCTCGACGTCTCGCTGCCCGAGTCGGTCGTGGTCGTCGAATGGGGTGACGGGAAGGTCGAGGAGCTGACCGACGACCGGCTGCACCTGCTGATCCACCGGCTGACCGGCGACACCGACGACGACCGGCGCACGGTCGTGCTGCGCGGGATCGGGCCGCGCTGGGCCGACGAGGACCTGGGCGTGCTCTGACCGGCGGTACGCCGGGCCCACGGTCGTACGTAGTTTCCGACAACGTGTCGGGAAGGTGTTGCGTCGTTCGCACGTGCCGTGGTGACATGGATGCACGAGCTGGTTAGGTGAACCTAACCTACGGGAGGCATGCATGGCGACGCCGAAGCGCGCGGAACCCGTCCGGGACCACGTCTCGATGAGTGAGCTGCTGGCATCCTGCGCGGCCGCCCGCGCCGTGTCGACCCCGCCAGGCGTCCGCCCCGACCGGGCGGACGAGGAGCGCGGGGCGAGGGCCGGGCAGGTCGAGCGGATCGTGCGGGTCGTGCGCGACAGAGCGGCGTAGCCGGGGGCGTCCGGCCTGGGGCGGTGCGGCCGATCCGTGCGGCTCCGGGACGCTGAGCGGTGCGTGCGGCCCCGTCCGGCCCCGCCGTCGTGCGTGCGGCCCCGTCCGGCCCCGGAGGGCTGACGCGGACGCCCCGGAGGGGTGAACCTGCGGTCCGCGGAGAGGGCGGCCTTGAGCGGCCCGCCCGAGGCGGACCCGCGGCGAGCTCATGGCGCGTCCGCGGTTACTACGCGACGACCACTACGCGACGACGACGACCTTCGCGCCGATCGACGCGAACGTCCACAGCGCGTCCCCGTCGGCCCGCTTCATGCGGATGCCGCCGGTCTTCCGCGCCGGGTCCGGGCTCGGCGTCGAGCCGTCGACCGCCGCGCTGAAGCCGATCGCCACGTCCTGGGCCGTCGCGAACCGCACCACGTGCTCGATCTGCACGCCGTCCGAGCCGCGGACCGAGCCCGAGCGGGAGGTCACGCTGTACGCGCCCGGCGCCGGGTCCACCGTGCTCGGCATCACCGTGAACGTCCGGGAGGCCTTGCCCTTCGCGTCGACCAGCCAGACCCGGCGGTCGGCGAGGGAGTACACGACGCGCTCGCCGCTGCCGGAGGCCGCGGGCACGGCCAGCGGGTCCTTCGCCGGCTGCTTCGGGCCGCCGCTCGGAGAGACCGAGGGGGCGGAGGTGCCGGGGGTCCGGGGAGCGGCCGAGACGTCGGCAGGGGCGTTCGCCGAGGCCTGGTACGCCAGGAAGCAGACCGCGGCGACGGCCGCCGCCGTGAGCCCGGCCACGAATCCCGAGCTGCTCCGTGCCACCGTGCCCACCTCTCGTACGAACGTATCGAAGGGTGACGGTAGCAGCCGGGGGAGCGAGGGGCGGGGCACCGTGCCCGGGAGCCGTAGGCTGTTCGCGTGCTGTTGCTCGCCATGGATACCGCCACCCCCGCCGTCACCGTCGCCCTCCACGACGGCGAGGCCGTCGTCGCCTCGTCGGAGCAGGTCGACGCCCGCCGCCACGGGGAGCTGCTGCTGCCCGCCGTCGACCGGGTCCTCAAGGAGGCCGGGCTGAAGCTCGACGCGGTCACCGGGATCGTCGTCGGCGTCGGCCCCGGGCCGTACACCGGCCTCCGGGTCGGCCTCGTCACGGCCGCGGCCTTCTCCTCCGCGCTCGGCGTCCCGGTGCACGGCCTGTGCACCCTCGACGGACTCGCGTACGCCTCCGGGATCGACGAGCCGTTCGCCGTCGCCACCGACGCGCGCCGCAAGGAGGTCTACTGGGCGCGGTACGACGACTCCCGCACCCGGGTGACCGACGCGGCCGTCGACCGGCCCGCCGAGATCGCCGAGCGGCTGGCCGGCCTCCCCGTCGTCGGCGCGGGCGCCCGCCTCTACCCCGAGGCGTTCCCCGACGCCCGGGACCCCGAGCACCAGTCGGCGGCCGCGCTCGCCGCGCTCGCCGCGGAACGGCTCGCGGCCGGCGAGGGCGGCTTCCTCGACCCGCTGCCGATGTACCTGCGCCGCCCCGACGCCCAGGTGCCGAAGAACTACAAGGTGGTCACTCCCCAATGACCGGGGCCGTGGAACTGCGCGAGATGCGCTGGTGGGACATCCCGCCGGTGCTGGCCCTCGAGGACGAGCTGTTCCCCGAGGACGCCTGGTCGGCGGGGATGTTCTGGTCGGAGCTCGCGCACGCGCGCGGGCCGCGGGCCACCCGCCGCTACCTCGTGGCGGAGACCGCCGACGGCCGGCTCGTCGGGTACGCGGGGCTCGCCGCGGCCGGCGGACTCGGCGACGTGCAGACGATCGCCGTCGCCCGCGACCAGTGGGGCACGGGGCTCGGCGCCCGGCTCCTCACCGACCTGCTCCACCACGCCACCGCCTTCGAGTGCGAAGAGGTGCTCCTCGAAGTGCGCGTGGACAACACCCGGGCCCAGAAGCTCTACGAGCGCTTCGGCTTCGAGCCCATCGGATTCCGGCGCGGCTACTACCAGCCCGGAAACGTGGACGCGCTCGTGATGCGACTGACCGTTCAAGGAACTGAGACTGATTCTGATGGCTGCTGACGAACCGCTCGTACTCGGCATCGAGACCTCCTGCGACGAGACCGGCGTCGGCATCGTCCACGGGACCACGCTCCTCGCGGACGCCGTCGCGTCCAGCGTCGACACCCACGCCCGCTTCGGCGGCGTCGTGCCCGAGATCGCCTCCCGCGCCCACCTGGAGGCGATGGTCCCGACGATCGAGCGCGCCCTCAAGACGGCCGGGATCTCCGCCAAGGACCTCGACGGCATCGCCGTCACGGCCGGCCCCGGCCTCGCGGGCGCGCTGCTCGTCGGCGTCTCTGCGGCCAAGGCCTACGCCTACGCCCTCGGCAAGCCGCTCTACGGCGTCAACCACCTCGCCTCGCACATCTGCGTCGACCAGCTGGAGCACGGCAAGCTCCCCGAGCCGACGATGGCGCTGCTCGTCTCCGGCGGCCACTCCTCGCTGCTGCTCTCCGCCGACATCACCTCCGACGTGCGCCCGCTGGGCGCCACCATCGACGACGCCGCCGGCGAGGCCTTCGACAAGATCGCCCGGGTGCTCGACCTCGGCTTCCCCGGCGGACCGGTCATCGACCGGCTCGCCAAGGAGGGCGACCCGGCCGCCATCGCGTTCCCGCGCGGTCTGAGCGGCTCCCGGGACCCCGCGTACGACTTCTCCTTCTCCGGCCTCAAGACCGCCGTGGCCCGCTGGATCGAGGCCAAGCGGGCGGCCGGCGAGGAGGTGCCGGTCCGCGACGTCGCCGCGTCCTTCCAGGAGGCGGTCGTGGACGTCCTCACCCGCAAGGCCGTCCGGGCCTGCAAGGACGAGGGCGTCGACCACCTGATGATCGGCGGCGGCGTCGCCGCCAACTCGCGGCTCCGGGCCCTCGCCCAGGAGCGCTGCGAGCGGGCCGGCATCCGGCTGCGGGTGCCCCGGCCCGGACTGTGCACGGACAACGGCGCGATGGTCGCGGCCCTCGGCTCCGAGATGGTGGCCCGCAACCGGGCCGCCTCCGACCTGGAGCTGTCGGCGGACTCGTCGCTGCCGGTGACGGACCCGCACGTGCCGGGCGCGCACGCGCACGGCCACTCCCACGACCACGACCATGTGCACGAGGTCAGCAAGGAGAACCTGTACTCATGAGGCTCACCCTCATGTGGGAGGCGCGGGCCGCGCAGGGCCGGGGTGCCGAGCTCCTGGAATGGGCGCGGGCGCGGGTCCTGGCCCGCGAACCGGTCCGCCGGGAGGTCCTCCGGGCCCCGCAGGACCGGGTCCTCGTCCTCACCTGGTGGGACGCGGAGACCTTCGACGCCGAGCTGCCCGAGCTGCCGGAGCCGGACGCGGAGCTGATCACCCGCCCGGTCCACCGCTGGCGCTTCGAATCGGTCGAATAGCCGCAGCGGCGACACACGACCGAAAATAGAGCAACCTTTCGATCGAATCCGGCATCCCACAGCGCGTGAAGAAGACGATCGCGCTGTGGGCGGCGCTGACCGCCGCCGCTCTCCTGATGACCGGCTGCGGGGCGGAGCAGCCCGGTCCCGCCGCCCCGGCGACGACGGACGCACCCGCGGCCGATCCCTCCGCCGGGCGGAAGGCACCCGAGGCGCCCGGGGCCGCGGCCGCCGCCGCGTACCGCCGCTGGGGCCTCAAGCCCTTCCCGGCCCCGCCCGCGCCGCCGGCGGTCAAGCCGGTGACGCGCACGCCGGGCGGCCCGGTCCCCGTGATCAGTGACATCCCCACCACCGAGAAGATCGTCTTCATCACGATCGACGACGGCGCGGAGAAGGACCCCGCGTTCGTCCGGATGATGAAGGACCTCAAGGTCCCGGTCACGATGTTCCTCACGGACTCGGCCGTCCGCACCGACTACGGGTACTTCACCCCGCTCGTCGCGCAGGGCCACGGGCTCGCCAACCACACGCTCACCCATCCCAACCTGCGCACCCTCTCCGAGGAAGGCCAGCGCCGGGAGATATGCGGCCAGCAGACGAAGCTCGCGCAGCGGTACGGCACGACCCCGCGCCTCTTCCGCCCGCCCTACGGCAACTGGAACGAGGCCACCCGCGCGGCGGCGGGCAGCTGCGGCGTCGACGCGATCGTGCTGTGGCGCGAGTCCATGCAGATCAAGAACATGCAGTACCAGCGCGCCGACCGGAGCCTGCACCCCGGCGACATCATCCTGGCCCACTTCCGCGGCCCGTCCGAGCTCAAGGGCCGGACGATGACCGAGATGACGGCGACGATGCTCCGACGCATCCAGGAGCAGGGCTTCACGGTGGCGCGCTTGGAGGACTACGTCTGAGCCGGACGCCTCGGGAAAGAAACTTCTCGCGCGTCGTCGATGCGGGCTCCTCCCGTTCGACGTATGTGTGGAAGGCGGGGAACGGCCCCGCCGCCGCGTCATCGAGGAGTCGTCATGCCCCGCTTCCTGTCCCTCGTCCGCATCGAGGAGAACACCATCGACATGGAGAGCGCCGACCCCGGCTTCGAGGAGCGGATGGGCGCGCTCTTCGAGGAGATCACCAAGGCCGGGGCCATGGTGGACACCGCCGGGCTCCGTCCGACCGCCGAGTCCACCCGGATCACCTGGTCGGACGGGAAGCTGTCGTTCACCGACGGACCGTTCACCGAGACCAAGGAGGTCGTCGGCGGCTACGCGATGCTCCAGTGCAAGGACATGGCCGAGGCCGTCGAGTGGGGGAAGCGGTTCCTCGCCGTGCACCCGCCGCAGTGGAAGGTCGGGCTCGAGGTCCGCGAGGTCGAGGAGATGCCGGAGGGCTGACCGGTCCCGGAGCCGTACCTGTGCTGTCATGTGAGGCGTGACGGCACAGACGGTCGAGGAGACGCTGGAGACGGTCTTCCGGATGGAGTCGGCGCGGATCATCGCCACGGTGGCGCGGATCGTCCGCGACGTCGGCATCGCCGAGGAGATCGCCCAGGACGCGCTCGTCGCCGCTCTCGAGCAGTGGCCGCGGACCGGCGTCCCGGAGCGCCCGGGGGCCTGGCTGACGGCCGCCGCCAAGCACCGGGCCGTCGACCTGGTGCGGCGGCGGGAGACGTACGCGCGGAAGCTCGCGGAGGTCGGCCGCACGCTCACGGAGGAGTCGTACGACCCCGAGCCCTCGGGCCCCGGGGACATCGACGACGACGTGCTGCGGCTGATCTTCACCGCCTGCCACCCGGTGCTCTCCGCCGAGGCGCGCGCCGCCCTCACCCTGCGGCTCGTCGGCGGGCTCCGGACCGACGAGATCGCCCGCGCCTTCCTCGTGCCCGAGGCGACCGTCGCGGCCCGGATCACCCGCGCCAAGCGGGCGCTCGCGAAGGCGGGCGTGGAGTTCGAGGTGCCCTACGGGGAGGACCGGGCGGCCCGGCTCGGCTCCGTCCTGGAGGTCGTCTACCTGATCTTCAACGAGGGGTACGCGGCGACCGCCGGCGGCGACCTGCTGCGGCCGGGCCTCTGCGAGGACGCGCTGCGGCTCGCCCGCGTCCTCGCGGCGCTCGTCCCGCAGGAGGGCGAGGCGCAGGGGCTCGTCGCCCTGCTGGAGCTCCAGGCCTCCCGGACGGCGGCCAGGACCGGGCCCGACGGGCGCCCGGTGCTGCTCGCCGCGCAGGACCGGCGGCGCTGGAACCGGCTCCTCATCCGGCGCGGATACGCCGCGCTCGAACGCGCCGGCGACGGGCGCTCGTACGGGCCGTACGCCCTCCAGGCCGCGATCGCCGCCCTCCACGCGCGGGCCTCCTCGTACGAGGAGACGGACTGGGCGACGATCGCCGCGCTGTACGGGAAGCTGGGCGCCCTCGCCCCCTCGCCGGTCGTCGAGCTGAACCGCGCGGTCGCCGTGTCGATGGCCGACGGCCCCGCGGCGGCGCTGCCGCTCGTCGACGCCCTCGCGGCCGAACCGGACCTGGCCCGCTACCACCTGCTGCCGAGCGTCCGCGGCGACCTGCTCGCCCGCCTCGGACGGGCGGAGGAGGCGCGGGCGGAGTTCGAGCGGGCGGCGGACCTCACCCGCAACGAGAGCGAACGGGCGCTCCTGCGCGGAAAGGCAAGGGAGTTGGACCTGCCGTGACGCGCGCTTAGGGTGCTTGGCATGTCCCCGCGCAACCCGTTGCCCCCGCCGCCCCCGCCCGCCGAGATCCGGAGCTGGCCCGACCGGGACGCGCGGCTCGCCGACCGGGCGCTGGCCCTGGACGAGCTCGGGCGCCGGCTGCTCGGCGGCGGGCGGCTCGCGATGTTCCTGCTCGGGTTCCTCCTGCTCCAGCTGGGCTGGGGGCTCGTCGGCGTCCTGGTCATCGCGGTCGGACGGCCCGAGTTCGAACCGCTGAAGCTGCTGACCGGGCTCGTCACCGCGGTCCTCGGCATCGGCGCCCTTGTCCCGGCCGTGTGGCTGACGGTCCGCAGCCTGCGGCGCGACCGGACGGTCCGCGAGCGCCTCGTGCAGTGGGCGGAGCTGGACCGGCACGGCCCGACGGACGCCCGGCTGCGCGCCCCCGTCCTCAGCGCCTGCTGGCTGCTGCTGTCGTTCGCGATGTGCGGCTTCGGGCTCTGGATGGGCTTCGCGGTCCCGGCGGGCGTCAGCCGCTACGACGGCTACGGCCTGGTCGCCTACGGCATGGGCGTCGCCATGATCTTCTGGGTCACCGGCCTGACGGGCCTGGTGAAGGCCATGGGGCACTACCGCTTCGCGGTGCGGCTGACCGGCTCGGGTGCGGGCACGGGTGGTGCGGGTGCGGGTGCGGGTGCGGGCCGCGGGCCGTCAGAGGCGTCCTGAGCGCTGCGGGCCGCCGGACGCCCCTGAAGTGCGGCAGCGCTGCGGGCCCGACGGACGCCCTGAGGGCAGCGCTGCGGGCCCGACGGACGCCCTGAGGGCAGCGCTGCGGGCCGCCGGACGCCCTGAGAGGCGGCTCAGCGGCCGCCGCCCGCCGGGCGGCCGATCAGCATCGTCGGGGCTCCCGCGACGCGGGTGAGCAGGACCGTCGCCGCGTTCGGGCCCTTCGGCTTGACCTTGCGGCGGATCTCCTCGGGCTCGACCGCCGAGCCGCGCTTCTTCACCGTCAGGGTGCCGACCTCGCGCTCCCGCAGCAGGGCCTTCAACTTCTTCAGGTTGAAGGGGAGTTCGTCGGTGATCTCGTACGCGGCGGCGTACGGCGTCGGAACCAGCCGGTCCGCCGTGACGTACGCGATCGTCTCGTCGATCAGGCCGCCGGCCAGCTCCTCCGCCACCTCGGCGACGAGGTGCGCGCGGATGACCGCGCCGTCCGGCTCGTAGAGGTAGCGGCCGACCGGGCGGACCGCCGGGTCGGGGAGGCCGCGGCCGACGAGGCCGGCGCCCGAGGGGAGCAGGGTGGCGCGGCGGGCGCCCGGCTCCGTGCCGAACCAGAGGACGGCCTCCTTGACGTCCCCGCCGTCCGAGATCCACTCGGCCTCGGCCTCCGCGGGGACCGCCTCGTGCGGGATGCCGGGGGCCACCTTGAGCGCCGCGTGCGGGGCCTTGCGGGCCGCCTCGACGGCCCAGGAGAGCGGCGGGGAGTAGGCCTCGGGGTCGAAGATCCGGCCCCGGCCGCCGCGCCGCGCCGGGTCGACGAAGACCGCGTCGTACGGGGCGGTGTCGATCTCGGTGACGTCCGCGCACCGCACCTCGATGAGCTCCGCGAGGCCGAGCGCCTCGGCGTTGGCGCGGGCGACCGCCGCCGTCAGCGGGTCGCGGTCCACGGCGAGGACGGAGATCCCGGCGCGGGCGAGTGCGATCGCGTCGCCGCCGATACCGGAGCAGAGGTCGGCGACGCTGCGGATCCCGAGCGCCTTCATCCGGCCGGCCCGGTAGGTGCCGACCGAGGCGCGGGTCGACTGCTCGACGCCGTTCGGCGTGAAGTACATCCGGTACGCGTCCTCCGCGCCGAACTTTGCCACCGCCCGCTGCCGCAGCCGCGCCTGCCCGACGGCAGCCGTCACCAGCTCGGCGGGGTGGTCGCGGCGCAGCCGGGAGACGACCGCCAGCTCCTGGGCGGGGTCGTGGTCGCGGAGGGCCGCGAGGAGCGTCTGTCCCTCGGGGGTGAACAGCGGGGCGAAGGAGGCGAGGTCGGTCACCCGTCCCATTGTGGGCCCTGCGGTGGTGTGGGCCGGCCGGGGGACCGGGGCCGCGTACGGCGGTGTCGCACCACGGAACGAGCCTCCGCGCTGACAGGATGCGGCGCCATACGACTCGTACGACAAAAGGAATAAACGATGGCAAAAGGTGTGCACGGTTCCTCCCGGGTGCTCGGGGCGGTGCTCGTCGTCGCCGCCCTCGCCTCCGCCGCCACCGGCTGCTCCGACAGCGCCGAGCCGGACCGCGGCGCGCCCGCCCCCGCCGCCGGGCAGCAGGCGCGGGCCCAGGAGCAGGGCGCGGCCGGCGCGCTCAACGCGTACGTCGAGAAGGTCCACAAGCAGCGCGCCGCGCGCGTGCTCGCCGCGAAGAAGTGGGGCCTCGCCAAGCCGCCGCTCGAAGCCCCGGCCCCGCCCGCCGTCAAGCCGAAGATCACCACCCGCAAGGGCTTCGAGACCGACGGCGAGGACCTGCCGCCCGTCTTCACCACCGTCCCGACCAAGCAGAAGATCGTCTTCCTGACGATCGACGACGGCTCGGAGAAGGACCCCGAACTGCTGCGGATGATGCAGGAGCTGAAGATCCCCTACAGCGCCTTCCTCAGCGACTACGTCGTCAAGGACGACTACGCCTACTTCGCCCGGATGCAGAAGTCGCAGGAGTCGGGGGTGTCCCTGCACAACCACACCCTCAACCACCGCTACCTGCCGGGACTCTCGTACAAGCAGCAGAAGCGCGAGATCTGCGGCATGCAGGACGTCATCGAGAAACGATTCGGCACGCGGCCCCCGCTGTTCCGCCCGCCATACGGCAACTACAACGAGGACACCCTGCGCGCCGCCGCCACCTGCGGCGTCAAGGCCGTCCCGCTCTGGGCGGCGGAGGCCTTCCCCGACCACATGGAGTGGCGCGAGTGGGACCGGGACCTGCACCCCGGCGACATCGTCCTCACCCACTTCCGGGGCAAGGAGGACTGGAAGGGCAGCATGGCCGACATGGTCCGCCGGGTGATGAACGTGATCACGGCCAAGGGGTACGCGGTCGCGAAGCTCGAGGACTACGTGTGACGCGAGGACTGCGCAGGACGCGAGGGCCGCGCGTGACGTGGGACCCGCGTGCGAGGCGAAGCCGCCGCGCGGGCGGACCGCGGGCGCTGCCCCTCCTGGCCGCCGTGCTCGTGCTGGGGCTGACCGGCTGCGCCTCGACCGTGGACTCCATCGAGCGGCTCGGCCGGAAGGCCGCCGAACGCGTCGGCACCGGCGCGGCGGAGCCGGCCGCGGCGTCCGGGGGCGCGCTCCCGAGGCCGGAAGCGAACCGCCACGGGTGAGGAATTGGCACTCCGCTTGACCGAGTGCTAATCGCGGTCATAGTCTCGGCTCTGGCACTCACCACTGGAGAGTGCCAACAGAGCGACGGGCAGGTCCGGCACCCGCGACGACGGATCCACCTGGTCGCCACCTCAGACAGTTGACCCCGAGATCTCCGAAGGGGGAGGTCGGATCGTGACGACCACCAGCTCCAAGGTTGCCATCAAGCCGCTCGAGGACCGCATTGTGGTCCAGCCGCTCGACGCCGAGCAGACCACCGCCTCTGGCCTGGTCATCCCGGACACCGCGAAGGAGAAGCCCCAGGAGGGCGTCGTCCTCGCGGTGGGCCCGGGTCGCTTCGAGAACGGCGAGCGTCTGCCGCTCGACGTCAAGACCGGCGACATCGTGCTGTACAGCAAGTACGGCGGCACCGAGGTGAAGTACAACGGCGAGGAGTACCTCGTCCTCTCGGCTCGCGACGTGCTCGCGATCGTCGAGAAGTAATTCACCGAAGTATCTGAAGCAGATGCTTTGAGCTGCGCCCCTTGACCCCGCACAGGGCGTCCGGGGGCGCGGTTCGTTCCACCCCATTCCGAGAGGGCTGAACCGCTCCCATGGCGAAGATCCTGAAGTTCGACGAGGACGCCCGTCGCGCCCTTGAGCGCGGCGTCAACAAGCTTGCCGACACGGTGAAGGTGACGATCGGCCCCAAGGGCCGCAACGTCGTCATCGACAAGAAGTTCGGCGCCCCCACCATCACCAACGACGGTGTCACGATCGCCCGCGAGGTCGAGATCGAGGACCCGTACGAGAACCTCGGCGCCCAGCTGGTGAAGGAGGTGGCGACCAAGACCAACGACATCGCGGGTGACGGCACCACCACCGCCACCGTGCTCGCCCAGGCCCTGGTCCGCGAGGGTCTGCGCAACGTCGCCGCGGGTGCCTCCCCGGCCGCCCTGAAGAAGGGCATCGACGCCGCCGTCAAGGCCGTCTCCGACGAGCTGCTCGCCACCGCGCGCCCGATCGAGGACAAGTCCGACATCGCCGCCGTCGCCGCGCTCTCCGCGCAGGACCAGCAGGTCGGCGAGCTCATCGCCGAGGCGATGGACAAGGTCGGCAAGGACGGTGTCATCACCGTCGAGGAGTCCAACACCTTCGGCCTGGAGCTCGACTTCACCGAGGGCATGGCCTTCGACAAGGGCTACCTGTCCCCGTACATGGTGACCGACCAGGAGCGTATGGAGGCCGTCCTCGACGACCCGTACATCCTGATCAACCAGGGCAAGATCTCCTCGATCCAGGACCTGCTGCCCATCCTGGAGAAGGTCATCCAGGCCGGCGCCGGCAAGCCGCTCCTGATCATCGCCGAGGACGTCGAGGGCGAGGCCCTGTCGACCCTGGTCGTGAACAAGATCCGTGGCACCTTCAACGCCGTGGCCGTCAAGGCCCCCGGCTTCGGTGACCGCCGCAAGGCCATGCTCGGTGACATCGCCACCCTCACCGGTGCGACCGTCATCGCCGAGGAGGTCGGCCTCAAGCTCGACCAGGCCGGCCTGGACGTGCTCGGCACCGCCCGCCGCGTCACCATCACCAAGGACGACACCACGATCGTCGACGGTGGCGGCGACTCGTCCGAGGTGCAGGGCCGCGTCAACCAGATCAAGGCCGAGATCGAGTCCACGGACTCCGACTGGGACCGCGAGAAGCTCCAGGAGCGCCTCGCGAAGCTGGCCGGCGGCGTGTGCGTGATCAAGGTCGGCGCCGCCACCGAGGTGGAGCTGAAGGAGAAGAAGCACCGCCTCGAGGACGCCATCTCGGCGACCCGTGCCGCGGTCGAGGAGGGCATCGTCTCCGGCGGTGGCTCCGCGCTCGTCCACGCCGTCAAGGTCCTCGAGGGCAACCTCGACAAGACCGGTGACGAGGCCACGGGTGTCGCGGTCGTCCGCCGCGCCGCCGTCGAGCCGCTGCGCTGGATCGCCGAGAACGCCGGCCTCGAGGGCTACGTCATCACCTCGAAGGTGGCGGAGCTCGACAAGGGCCAGGGCTTCAACGCCGCGACCGGCGAGTACGGCGACCTGGTCAAGGCCGGCGTCATCGACCCGGTGAAGGTGACGCGCTCCGCCCTGGAGAACGCCGCCTCGATCGCCTCCCTCCTCCTCACCACCGAGACCCTCGTGGTGGAGAAGAAGGAAGAGGAGCCGGCGGACGCGGGCCACGGCCACGGTCACGGCCACTCCCACTGAGGCGTGTCCTAGCGCGTAGCTGACCACCGAGGCCCGGTGCCCCCGTCGCGGGGGCACCGGGCCTCGGTGCGTCGCGTGCGACGGGGCCCGGGCCTTGGAGTGTCGCCTGCGCGGGTGCACGGGCCTCGGTGCGGTCGCGGTCGCGGGGGCGCCAGCCTTGGTGTGGTCGCCGTCGCGTGGGCACCGCCCTCGGTGTGTCGCCGTCGCGCGGGTACCGGCCACGGTGCGGTCGTCGTCGCGCGGGCACCCGCCTCGGTGCGGTCGCTGTCGTGGGGAGACCGGTCGCCGCGACAGCCGCCCGTCTCACCCCTCCACGGCGCCGAGCTGCCCCATGAGCCCGAGCAGGTCGTACTGCCACCAGCCCTCGACGATCTTCCCGTCGTCCCGGAAGCGGTGGATCACCGTGCCGGTCATGCTCACGTCCATGCCGGTCGGCTGCAGCCCCATGAAGTCCCCGGTGTGGCTGCCCCGCCACGTCCAGCGGGTGCAGACCCGGTCGCCCTCGGCGATCTGGTCGTCGACGGTGAACGCGAAGTCGAAGCCGCCCCGCCACATCTCCACCTCGCGCCGGACGGCGTCCATGCCGATGACGTCCTGCTCATTGGTCGGATCGTGGTCGTGGTACCCCTCGGCCAGCACCTCGTCGAGCAGCGCCAGCTCCGGCTGGTCGGAGAACATCTCCATGAGCCGCCTGGCGTTGTTCTTGTACATCGCCTCGTCCCGGACCACGTCGAGATCCGTGAACGTCGGCATCTCGTCACAGAGCGCGACCATCTCCCGGAAGATCCGGTCCGTCTCGGGAAGCTGCGAGTTCCGCATGGCCACGTCGTAGGACGGGAACTCCACGATCTCCACGAGGTGCGTGGAATCGGCCCGGTCCTTGCCGAGAACGCTGTGCGTGGCGGTCCGCTTGCCCTTGGTCTGCTCGATCCACCGGTCCATGAGCCGGCTCATGTCGTCGATCCGGCTGGTCTTGAAGTCGATGATCTGCGTGAACGTCATGACGCCTCCCGACCCAGGTGGGATCCCTCCAGTCTAGGTTGGGCGCATGGAGCGGGCAGGGGGAGAGCGACCGGTCACGGTCGACAACGAGGCGGGCGTCGTCGTGATCGGCGACGGCAACCAGGTGGGATTCGGCACGGGGACGACGGTCCGCTCGGCGTACCGGGAACAGGTCCGGCGCATCGCACCGCCGGAACTCATCGGCCGCGAGGACGAGTTGGCCGAGCTGGCCGCGTTCTGCCGTACGGGGGACGGGTACCGGTGGTGGCGGGCGGACGCCTGGGCCGGGAAGACGGCGCTCATGGCCTGGTTCGCGCTGAACCCGCCGGCCGGCGTGCGGATCGTCCCCTTCTTCATCACCGCCCGCCTCGGCTCGCAGAACGACGCCGTCGCGTACGTCGACGTGGTCCTGGAGCAACTCGCGGAGCTGGCGGGCGAGGGGATCCCGGCCCATCTGACCGCCGCCACCAAGGACGCCCACCTGTTCCGCCTGTACGGCGAGGCCTCCCGGGCCTGCGCCGCGCGCGGCGAACGGCTGGTCCTGCTCGTCGACGGCCTCGACGAGGACCGGGGCGTGACGACGGGCCCTGAGGCCCGCTCGATCGCGAGCCTGCTGCCCGCCGCCGGCCCCGTCGTCGTCTCCGGCCGGCTCAACCCGCCGCTCCCGGCGGACGTACGGCCGGACCATCCGCTGAGGAACCCGGAGATCGTACGGCTCCTCCCGCCCTCCCCGCAGGCCCGCGCGATCAGGGCGGAGGCCGAGCGCGAGCTCAAGCACCTGCTGGCGACCGGAGGTCTCCCGTACGAGCTCCTGGGGCTGGTCACCGCCTCGGGCGGCGGACTGACGGCGGACGACCTCGCGGAGCTGACCGGAGACGTGCCCTACCGGGTGCGGGACCTGCTGCGCACCGGCCCGGGGCGTACGTTCGCGCTCCGGGGCGAGGGCTATCTCCTCGCCCACGAGGAACTGGTCGTCCAGGCGCGGGAGATGCTGGGCCCGCGCGAACAGGAGCGGTGGCGCGGGGTCCTGCGCGGCTGGGCGGAGAGCCGACGGGCCGGGGGCTGGCCGGCGGACACGCCCGCGTACCTGCTGCACGGCTGGTTCACCATGCTGCGGGCGGCCGGAGACCCGGACGCGATGGTGGACTGCGCGCTCGACGCGGTACGGCACGACCGGCTGCTCGCCGCCACGGGCGGCGACGGGGCGGCGCTCGCCGAGATCGAGGCGGCGGGGGAGGCGGTGCTCGCGCGGGGCGACCGCCCCGCCCTGCTCACCGCGCTGCTGCGGCTCGCCCTGCGGCGGGCCGCGCTGCGGGACCGCAACGGCCAGGTCCCCGCCGGACTGCCCGTCGCCTGGGCCGAGCTCGGCGAGCGGGACCGCGCGCTGGCGCTCGCACGCGGACTCGCACCGCCGAACCGGATCCGGGCGCTGTGCGCCGTCGCCGAGCTGCTGCACGCCGACGGCCCGCGGGAACGGGCCCACGCCCTCCTGGACGAGGCCGACTCCCTGGCCCGCGCCGAACACCAGAGCCAGGAACGGCCCTTCGCGCTCTGGGCCGTCGGCGACTCCTGGCTCGCCGTCGGCGCCGCGGACCGGGCGGAGGAGGTCATGAACGCGCTGGCGGGGCCGATCCTGCGCCGTCGTCCGCTGCTGGCCCTGGTGGCCTTCCGCTGCGGCACGGGCGACTTCCGGCGTGCTCTGGGGGCGGTACGGGAGGTGCGGGAGGACCGGACCCGCGCCCTCGGCCACGCGATCGTCTGCGGCGCCCTCGCGGCATCGTCCCGCGCGACCGAGGCCCTCGCCCTCGCCCGGTCGGAGCAGGGGTTCGGGAAGATGCTGGGGCTGCTGCGGATCGCCGAGGCCCTGGGTACGGCCCAGGACTCCCCGCCCCCGGGCGCCGCCGCCGACGGCGATCCGCAGGAGCCGGTCCGGCCCGGCCGGCTCGTCGACGAGGCGCTCGCCGTCGTGGAGGACGAGGCCCCCGCCGGCGGGAGCGAGC
The DNA here is from genome assembly GCF_001905825.1 of Streptomyces sp. CB02009. GTDB lineage: Bacteria > Actinomycetota > Actinomycetes > Streptomycetales > Streptomycetaceae > Streptomyces. Next base: position 378,081 of record NZ_LIVV01000005.1, on the reverse strand, counting down.
TCGCCGCCGAGCTGATCACCGCACTCGTGGCCGCCGGAGCCGCCGGGCGGGCCGAGGCGCTCGCCGTGGAGCCCGGGACCTCGCGGCACGGTGAGGCGATGCGCCTCGCCCTGGTCAAGGCGCTGGCGGAGCGGGGGGACCCGGACCGGGCGGAGGGGCTGCTCGATCTGCTCGTCTCGGAGAGCAGCCGCAGCCACGCCCGCGCCGCACTCGTCGAGGCATGGGCGGAGGCGGACGCCGTCGACAGGATCCGTCCCGTTCTCGCCGCGCTGACCGACCGGTTCAGCCGTCCCCGCGCCGTACGGGCGGCCATCGGGGCCCTCGTCAGGACGGGGCACGTCGAGGAGGCCGAGGCACTGGCCGCGAGCGAACCGGACGTGACCGATCCGCAGGGGGCGGGCCTGAAGGTGTGCCTCGCCCGCGCCCTCACCGCGGCCGGTCACCGCGAGCGGGCCGCCGCACTCCTCAGCCGGGTGGAGGAGGCGAGCCGCGCGCCCCGGCACGAGCACGTCGCCCCTGTCCTGGCCGCCGTGGCGGAGGCGCTGGCCCTGGCGGGGCACCTCGCGCCCGCCCGGCTCCTCACGGACGGCCTGACGGCGGGGACGAACCGGGAGCCGCACCTCCTCCGGGTCGTCAGGGCCCTCCTCGCCACGGGCCGGTTCGAGGAGGCCGAGCTGCAGTCCCGGGGAGCACGCGTCAACCAGCGGGAGTACCTGGTCGGGCTGATCGCCCGCGCCCGGGGCGCCGAGGGGCCCGACGAGCTGATCCGGGAGTTCGGCCGGCCGGCCGTGCGACGCGGCTGCGTGCGGCTGGCTGTCGACGGCGTACCGCGCCCCCTGCTGCCCGCGCCCGAGACCGGGGTCCCGGTCGCGGAGGTGCAGGGGCGTGCGGACCGCGCCCGGGCCCTGCACGGGGAGGGCCGGGACGGCGAGGCGGCCCTGGAGCTGGACCGCGCGGTGGCCGCCGCGCGCGGGACCCTGCGGTACACGGCGGTGCCGCTGGCCGCCGTGGTGCGGGCGCAGACGGTCCTGGGGCGGCGGGAGCAGGCCGCGGAGCTGCTGGCGGAGGCGTCGGCGTACCTCCGGTTCGCCGACGGGCGCCGCGAGGTGTCGTTCGTGGCGCGGGCGTGGGTCGCGGCGGGCGGCTTCGACGCCGCGGAGTCGCTGGTGGCGGAGGCGACGGCGGAGCTGACCGAGGAGACGGCCGCGCTGCGGCTCGACCTCGCGGAGGAGCTGGCCCGCGCCGGTGAGCACGGGCGGGCCGAGGTCCTTCTCGACGGCCTCGCCCGCGTCGGGCTCGCCCGGGCCGGGGCCTACGCGGTGCTGGCCCTGGCCCACCCCGACCCCGGCCGCGCCCGCGAGATCACCGCGCTGGCCCTGCACGTGGGGCCCTGGTACGAGGCGCTGCCCGCCGTGCTGCGCCACGAGCCCGACGCCGTCCCCCTGGTCCTCGCCGAGGCCGGCCGGCTACGCCGAGCGCTGGAGGTCTGACGCCCGTACCTCCTCCGCGAACGGTTCGCCCCGGGTGTAGCGCGCCACCTCGTCGAGCGCCTGGTCCGCCATGCGGTGGAGTTCGTTGCCCAGGGAGCCCGCCACGTGCGGGGTGAGCAGGACGTTCGGGAGGGTGTAGAGGGGGGAGTCGGGGGGCGGGAGTTCCGGGTCGGTGACGTCCAGGGTCGCGTGGAGGCGGCCGGAGGTCAGGTGGGGGAGGAGGGCCCGCTCGTCGATCAGGGAGCCCCGGGACGTGTTGATCAGGGTCGTTCCGTCGCGCATCGCCGCCAGTTGGGGTGCGCCGATCATGTGGGCCGTGGACGGGAGCTGGGGGGCGTGGACCGAGACGACGGTGCTGCGGGCGCACAGCTCGTCGAGGTCGGTCACCAGTTCCGTGCCGGGGGGCGGGACGTCGACGTACGGGTCGTACAGGAGGATCTCGATGTCGAAGGGGCGCAGCAGGTCGATGACCCGGCGGCCGATCCGGGACGCGCCCACGATGCCGACCGTGCGGCGGTAGTTGCCCCAGGTCGCGGACTCGGTGAGCCAGGAGTGGTCGGCGCGGAGTTCGGCGTACCGCTGAGCCGAGCCGAGGACCCGCTTCCCGGCGAAGAGGATCGCGGCGAGCGTGTACTCGGCGACCGGCAGCGCGTTGGCCGCGGCGGCCGAGGTGACGCGCAGGCCGCGGTCCCAGCAGGCCTCGGTGATGTGGTGCTTGACCGAGCCGGCCGCGTGGACGACCGCCCGCAGGCGGGGTGCGCGGTCCAGGACGTCGGTGGTCAGGGGCGTCGCTCCCCAGCAGGTGAGGAGGATCTCGGCCTCGGCCAGCGCGCCGGCGGTCCGCGGGTCCCGGGACGTCAGGTCGTGGGCGACCAGCCGCGGGTCCGTGCGGGTGAGCGCGGCGAGGCGGCCGCGGTGGGTGTCGGTGAGGAGGCGTTCGGTCACGCCCTCGCCCATCGCGAGCAGCAGTGCGGGACGGTTGTCGGTGGTCGGGTGCATCGTGGTACCTGTGCTCCTCACTTGACGCTGCCGGCCGTCAGACCGGCCTTCCAGTGGCGCTGGAGGGAGACGAAGGCGACGACGAGGGGGACGACGGCGAGCAGGGATCCGGTGACGACGAGGGGGTAGAAGTCGGGTTCGGCGTGGGCGTTGCTGTTCCACGCGTACAGGCCGAGGCTCAGGGGGTAGAGCTTCTGGTCCGACAGCATCACCAGGGGGAGGAAGAAGTTGTTCCAGACGGCGGTGAACTGGAAGAGGAAGACGGTCACGAAGCCGGGCATCACCATGCGCAGGCCGATGGACCAGAAGACGCGGAGCTCGCCCGCCCCGTCGATACGGGCCGCCTCCAGGGCCTCGTCGGGGATGTAGCCGGCGCAGAAGACCCGGGACAGGTAGACGCCGAAGGGGTTGACGAGGACCGGGACGAGCACGGCCCAGTAGGTGTTGACGACGCCGACCTCGCTGGCCAGGAGGTACATCGGCAGGGCGAGCGCGGTGGTGGGGACGAGCACGCCGAGGAGGACGAGGCCGAAGAGCTGCTCCTTGCCCCGGAAGTCGTAGACGTGGAAGGCGTATCCGGCGGCGACGCTGACGAACGAGCAGGCGAGGGCGCCGAGTCCGGCGTACAGCAGGCTGTTGGCGTACCAGTGGAAGTAGATGCCGTCGTTGTACTCGGCGAGCCGGGTGAGGTTGCCGCCGAGGTCGAAGCCCTCGAAGGAGAAGGCGTTTCCGGCGAGCAGTCCGCCGGCGTCCTTGGTGGCGGCGGTCAGCAGCCAGACCAGCGGGAAGAGCATGTAGACGACGGCGAGGACGAGGGCGCCGTTGACGGCCGCCTTGGAGAGCCAGACGGAGCCGGTGCGGGGTCGGCCGGTCATGCCGTGCGCTCCTTCCCGGCCTTGCGGCGGCCCGTCATCCGCGTCACCGCGAACGACAGCAGGGCCGCCGTCAGGGCGAGGAGTACGGACGCCGCGGCGGCGAGTCCGTAGTCGTTGCGGTCGAAGGCCGCGGTGTAGGCGTACATGTTCGGCGTCCAGGTGGAGGTGACGGCCGAGCCCGTGCCCTTGTTGAGGATGAGCGGCTCGGTGAAGAGCTGGAGGGAGCCGATGATCGTGAAGAGGGCGACCATGGCGAGCGAGGCCTTGACGAGCGGGATCTTGACGGCGAAGGCGATGCGCCAGGCGCCGGCCCCGTCGACGGTGGCCGCTTCGAGGACGGAGCGGTCGATGGCCTGGAGGGCCGCGTAGAAGATGACCATGTTGTAGCCCAGCCACTCCCACAGCGCGATGTTGACGACGGAGGGCAGGGCGCCTTCGGGGGAGAAGAAGTCGAAGCCGATGCCTCCGGCCTCCATGGCCTGGACGACCGGGCTGAGCTGGGGTGTGTAGAGGTAGACCCAGATCAGCGCGGCGATGATGCCGGGGACGGCGTGCGGCAGGAACAGCGCGAGCTGGAAGAAGCGGCGGGCGCGGGCGAGCGCCGAGTCGAGCAGGAGGGCGAGGCCGAGGGCTCCGGCGAGCAGCAGCGGGATGTAGAGCAGGCAGTATCCGAGCAGGACGCCGAAGCCCTCGCGGAAGGCCCGGTCACCCAGCGCCGCGGTGTAGTTGTCGAGGCCGGTGAAGACGGTCTCGGTGCCGCCGAAGCCCAGTCCCGACTGCTTCTCGGTGAAGAGGCTGAGCCAGACCGCGTATCCGATCGGCACCACCATCACCGCGGTGAACAGCAGGAAGAAGGGGGTCAGCAGGATCGTGGCGGCGCGGGTGCGGGCCTTCATCCGGTCAGCCCTCGACCTTCAGGCCGCGCTTGGTCAGTTCGGCGACGGTGGCGTCATGGCCGGCCTTGACGGCGTCGGCGATGCCCGGGCCGCCCTGGGTGATCTTGCCGAAGTGGTCCTTGATGGTGGTGTTGGTGGTGCCGGTGGTCGGGCCCCAGGCCCAGTTCGGGCTGATGGAGGAGCCCGCGGCCTCGAAGAGGGCGTAGATGTCCTGGCCGCCGTAGTAGCCCGCGTCGAAGGCCTTCTTGGCGACGGGGCGGAGCGCGGTGGCGGCGGGGAAGGCGGAGGAGGTGCCGGAGGCGATCCGGGCCTTCACGCCGGCTTCGGTGGTGGACATCCACTCGGCGAAGGTGACGGCCGCGGCCTGCTGCTTGCTGTCCTTGGTCACGGCGAAGGAGGTGCCGCCGAGCATGCCGCTGGCGGGCTTGCCGTCCCAGCTGGGCATCGGGGCGACGCCCCACTTGCCGTCCTGCTCGGGCAGGGTGCCCTTGAGGACGCCCGCGCCCCAGGAGGCGCCGAGGTAGCCGATGGTGGTGCCGTTCTTGAGGGAGCCGGTCCACTCGGGGCTGAAGGAGGCGTTCTTGTGGACGAGCCCGGCGTCGAGGAGGCCCTGCCAGTAGCCGGCGACCTTGGTGGTGGCGGCGTCGGTGGTGTCGATCTTCCAGGTGTCGTTCTCGGCCTTGAACCACTGGGCGCCGGCCTGCCAGGCCATGGCCTCGAAGGTGGTCGGGTCGTCGGGGAAGAAGGTGGCGATACGGGCCTTGGCGTCGGCCTTCTTGACCTGCTCGGCGGCCTTCTTGAACTCGTCCCAGGTGGTGGGGACCTGGACCTTGTACTTCGCGAAGAGGTCCTTGCGGTAGAAGAAGGCCTGCGGGGCGGCGTCGAAGGGGACGGCCCAGGACTTGCCGCCGAGGGTGGTGAGTTCGACGGTCTGCGGGAGCAGCTTGGCCCGGTCGGCCTCGGTGAACTGGCCGCCGATGTCCTGGAGGGCGCCGGAGCTCACGAACTCGGGGAGCGAGGAGTACTCGATGGAGACGAGGTCGGGAGCGTTGCCGGCCTTCACGGCGTTGGAGATCTTGGCGTAGCCGCCGGCGGTGCCGGAGGGGATCTCCTCGAACTTCACCCGGATGTCGGTGTGGGAGGCGTTGAAGGCGTCGACGACGTCCTTGGAGCCCTTGGCCCAGCCCCAGAAGGTGATGGTCACGGGCCCGTTCGGCTTGTTCGCCGTGCTGTTCGCTGTGTCGTCACCGCTGCCGCCGCAGGCCGTGAGGACGGCGAGGGCGGTGGCGGTGCCGGCTATGACACGGGACGTTCTGCTCCAACTGCGGGTCACGGCACGACTCCTGAAGGGCGGCGGCGGGGGAGGTTGTGGCCGTGATCCTGTGACCGTTCATGACCGAAGTCAAGAGCGAAAGATTGATTGATCGAAAAAAGATCAGAAGCGAGTCGACCCGAACTCAGCCGGAGGACGTCGTGCGGGCCCCGCACGACTCCCGGACCCGCAGCCTCGGCAGCAGCCCCAGATGACGCCGCGCCGCGTCCTCGTCCGCGCCCTCCGTCAGCCGCTCCACCAGGAGTTCCGTGGCGTGCCGCCCCACCTGCCGCTTCGGCGGCGCCACCGCCGTCAGCGGGGTGTCGGCCAGCGCGGCGACCTCGTCGTCGTACGCGATCAGGGCCAGGTCCTGCGGCACGCGTACGCCCAGCTCGGCGAGGCGCTGCACGATCTCGATCGCGTCCACGTCGTTGTGCACCAGGGCCGCGCTCGCCAGGCCGGACCCGACCGCCTCGTGCAGGGCCCGCACCGCCCGCTCGAAGCCCGCCGGATCCGCCTCCGCCGGCACGGAGTCGATGACCGGCCGGGGCTCCGCGAGGCCCAAGGTGCCCAGCGCCTCGGCGTACCCGGCGCGCACCGCGAGCGCGGTCGGCGAGTCCCCGCGCGCCACGAGCAGCGGGGTCGCGTGGCCGAGGGCGAGCAGGTGGCGCAGGGCGAGCAGGACGCCGTGGGCGTGGTCGGACGCGACCCGGTCGAGGCCGTCCAGCGGGCTGCCGGGTTCGGCCCTGCGCTCCAGGAGCACGGCCGGTACGGGGAGTTCGGCCAGCCAGTCCCCGTACGCGCGCCGGTCCTCGGGCCCCCGCCAGCCCGGGGCGACGAGGACGCCCTCGGCGCCGGCCGCGAGCAGCCCCTCGGTGCGGGCCCTGTCCTCCTCCGGCCGGTAGTCCGAGACGCGCAGGACGAGCCGGGCGCCGGCGCGGGCGGCCGCCTCGTGCGCACCCCGGATGACCTCGGCGAAGTAGTAGGTGGCGGAGGGCGCGAGCAGGCCGAGGACCAGGCCCTCGCCGTTCCGTCCACCCCCCGGGGCGCCCCGCCGCTCGGGCCAGGACACCTGGCCGTGCACCCGGTCGAGCAGGCCCCGGCCGGCCAGGAGCTCGACGTCCCTGCGGGCGGTGACGGGGGAGACCCCGAGCCGCTCGGCCAGTTCGGCGACGCGGGCGGTGCCGCGCTCGCGCACCAGGGCCAGCAGTCGGTCGTGTCGTTCGGCAGCACTCTCGCGCACGGCGCAGTTCCCCCTCGCGGTGGTGGTGGTTCCCCGACCTTAGATCACACACGGCCCCTGAATGATCGAACGGAAGAAATTTCGATCATTCGCTCCGACTCTCTTGACGTTCGATCGGAGCCTGTCCAGGATTCCCGGCGACGGAGTCGTCACCGCGGGGAGCCCGAGAACCTTCCCGGGCGAGCCTCCGGGGAGCCCCAGGGAGCATCATGCCCACGCCGCCCGAGAACCGTGAGCTCAGCCCGTACACCGGCTGGACCCGTGCCCACTGGGAGGACACGGCCGACCGACTCCTCCTGGCGGTACGCCCGTTCGCCTCCCCGCGGCACGGACTGATCGACCTGCCGGGCCCCCGGCCCAGCTGGTCCGGAGCCCGCTCCGACGGCCTGGAGGGCTGGGCCCGCACCTTCCTCCTCGCGGCCCTCCGGGTCGCGGGCGCGCGTGGCGACGACCCGCACGGGCATCTCGACCGGTACGCGGAAGGGCTCGCCGCCGGGACCGCGAAGCCCGGACGCGCGGACGAGGAGTCCTGGCCCCTCACCGCCGACACCCGCCAGGCGATCGTCGAAGCGGCCTCCGTCGCCCTCGGACTCCGCCTCACCCGCCCCTGGCTCTGGGACCGGCTCGACGACCGCACCCGCGAGCAGGTCGTCGACTGGCTCCGCCCCGCCCTCGGCCCGTCGCCCGTCGACAACAACTGGTGGCTCTTCGGCCTCACCGTCGCCGGCTTCCTCCAGGACGCGGGCGTCGACACCGACCGGGCCGCCGCCACCGTCGACCGCTCCCTCGCCCGGATCGAGGACTGGTACCTCGGCCACGGCTGGTACAGCGACGGCGACAACCGCGCCTTCGACCACTACAACGCCTGGGCCCTGCACTTCTACCCGGTCCTCCACGCCCACCTCGCCGGGGACCGGGAGCTGCTCGACCGGTACGGGCCCCGTCTGCGCGCCCACCTCGACGACTACGTCCACCTCTTCGACGCCGACGGCGCCCCGCTCCCGTACGGGCGCTCCCTGATCTACCGCTTCGCCGCGGCCGCCGCCCCCTGGCTCGGCACCCTCACCGGGCACACCCCGCTCAGCCCCGGCGCCACCCGCCGCCTCGCCTCCGGGACCGTGCGGTACTTCCTCGACCGCGGCGCCGCCGACCCGGACGGGCTCCTCACGCTCGGCTGGCACGGCCCGTACGCGCCCCTGGTCCAGGAGTACTCGGGCCCCGGCTCCCCGTACTGGGCGTCCAAGGGCTTCCTCGGCCTCCTCCTGCCCGCCGGCCACCCCGCCTGGACCGACCGCGAGGAACCCCTGCCGGCCGAACGCGCCGACACCGTCCGCCCCTTCGCCCCGGCCGGGCTGCTCGTCCAGACCACCGCCGCCGACGGCCTCGTACGCCTCCACAACCACGGCAGCAACCATGTGCACAGTGCCGACGCCGGTGAGGACGACCCCGGTTACGCCCGCCTGGCGTACGCGACCCGCACGGGACCCACCACCGGGCCGGCCCCCGCCGACAACCACTTCGCGCTGCTCGTCGAGGCCAGGCCGACCACCAGGGGACCCGCCGCACCGGCCGGCACCGGCCCCGGCTGGGCCGCCTCCCGCCACACCCCCTGCCCCGGCGTCCGGGTCGTCTCCGCGACCCTCGCCCACGGCCGCGCCGAGGTCCGCGCCCACCTGGTCCTCGGCGCCCCGGAGGGGACGCCGGTACGGCAGACGGGCTGGGCCACCACCCCCGAGGGGCCGCACGCGCAGCTGCACCCGGTGCACGGCTACGCCGAGGACCGCGGAGCCGCCGTGCCCGCCACCGAACTCCCCACCGGGGAGACCCTCCAGGGGCCCGGCAGCCGCACCCTCGCCCTGCACGGCGCGACGAGCGGCCCGGCCGCCCTCTTCGTCGCGCTCGCCTCGCTCACCGCCGAGCCCGGCTGCCCGGCCCCGGTCGCGGACCTCGCGGCCGTCCGGGTCGCCGGCCACACCCTCCACGTGACCTGGCGGGACGGCACCGCCACCGGACTGGACCTCGACGCCCTGACCGGGTGAGCGGTGCGGGACGCGCCCGGCGGGTGAGCGGTGCGGGACGCGCGCGGCGGGGCGGATCCGCGTCCCGGGCTACTTCGGCCCGTACTTCCTGCCGGCCTTGGAGGAGACCCCGCCGAGGAGGCCGCGCGGCGCCAGCTTCACCACACCCATGAGGGCCTTGTAGCGGGGGTCGGGGATCGACAGCGACTTCCCCCGGTCCAGGTCCGCCAGCGCCGCCGTCACCAGCTTGTCCGCGTCGAGCCACATCCAGCCCGGGATGTTGTCCGTCCCCATCCCGGCCCGCTCGTGGAACTCGGTCCGTACGAAGCCGGGGCAGAGCGCCATCAGCCGCACGCCGCTGCCCGCCAGGTCCCGCGCCGCGCCCTGGGTGAACTGCACGACCCAGGCCTTCGACGCCCCGTAGGTGCCGCGCGGCACGAAGGCCGCCACCGAGGCGACGTTGACCACGGCGCCCCGTCGGCGCTCCTTCATCGAGGCGGCGGCCGCCGAGGTCAGCCGCAGCACCGCCTCGCAGTGCACCGTGAGCATCTTCAGCTCGTCGGCCATGGACACCTCGAGGAAGCGGCCCTTGTGGCCGAAGCCGGCGTTGTTCACGAGCATGTCCACCGGCTGCTTCGGGTCCGAGAGCCGGGCCTCGACGGCGGCGATGCCCTTCTCCTCGGCGAGGTCCGCCGCGAGCACCTCGGCCTCGATGCCGTGGCGGTCGTGCAGTTCCGTCGCCTGCTCCCGGAGCCGCTTCATGTCCCGGGCCACGAGCACGACATCGTGGCCGTCCGCGGCGAGCCTCCGCGCGAAAGCGGCCCCGATGCCCGCGGTGGCGCCCGTAATCAGTGCAGTCGTCATACGGGCACGGTAGTGCCACGGCGGAGCCGCTCTTGTCCGCGTACCGCCGACCAGACGCGGGCTACGCGCGCGCGTACTTCTCCGCGTACTGGCGTGCGAGCGCGAGGAGTCCGGACTCCATCCACTCGGCGGCGGCCAACGTGCGGGGGAGCAGGGTGCGTTCGGTGGTCGCGGCGCGGTGGAGCAGGGCGACGGTGATGTCGTGGTCGGGCCGGTGCACGACCGTGATCGGGTCGCCGGCGCGGATCTCGCCCGGCACGATCACCCGCAGCAGCGCGCCGGGACCGGCCTCGGACCGGGTGAACCGCTTGACCCAGCCCTTCTCCTCCAGGAAGCCCGCGAACGTACGGCAGGGGATGCGGCCGCCGGTGACCTCCAGGACGACCTCCTCGCCGATCCGCCAGCGCTCGCCGATCAGGGCGCCGTTGACGTCGAGGTCACGGGTCGTGAGGTTCTCGCCGAAGGAGCCGTTGGCGAGCGGGCGGCCGAGCTCGCTCTCCCACCGGTCCAGGTCCTCGCGCGCGAAGGCGTACGCGGCCCGGTCGTCGCCGCCGTGGAAGCGCAGGTCGCAGACGGTGTCCCCGGCGAGGCCGCTCTTGCCGACGCCGGGCGCCCCGGGCGCCTCGATCCGGACCGGTCCCTCGACGGGGCGCTTGTCGATGGCGGTCAGGCCGGAGGCGGCCTCGGTGTAGTCCACGGCCTTGGCGCGGCCCACATTCACACTCAGCAAGGTCATGTGGGCACTTTACGGGCACGCGCCTCAAAGCTGGAAGCGGAAAAGTGGGACGCCATCCAAGATTCGCTTATGCTGGAGCGCATGATCGAGGCTCGTCATCTCCGTGTTCTGCGCGCCGTCGCCGCCACCGGCTCGTTCTCGGCCGCCGCGCGCGAACTGGGCTGCACCCAGCCCGCCGTCAGCCAGCAGATGAAGGCCCTCGAAGGCTCCGCGGGGACGCCGCTGCTGATCCGTACGGGCCGCGAGATGCGCCTCACCGAGGCCGGCGAGGTCCTGGTCCGGCACGCCTCCGGCATCCTCGCCGGGCTGACCGCCGCGGAGGAGGAGGTCGCCGCGATCGCCGGGCTCCGCGCGGGCCGGGTCCGGCTGGTCTCCTTCCCCAGTGGCAGCTCCACGCTCGTCCCCACCGCGCTCGCCGCGCTGCGGGCCGCGCACCCCGGCACCCGGGTCTCGCTGGTCGAGGCCGAACCGCCGCGCTCGATCGAGATGCTCCGCGAGGGCGACTGCGACGTTGCCCTCGCCTTCCGGTACGGCGGCGGCTCGCCCGGCCGGCCGGGCGACGGGCAGGCCGAATGGGACGACCTGGTGGTCCGCCCGATCCTGGCCGACCGCCTGGTGGGCCTGGTCCCCGAGGGGCACCGGCTCGCCGGGGCCGGGTCCGTGGGCATGGCCGAACTGGCCGACGAGTCCTGGATCGCGGGCTGCCCGCGCTGCCGCCGCCAGCTCGTCGACGTGTGCGAGGAGGCGGGCTTCACCCCCCGCATCGACTTCGCCACCGACGACTACCCGGCCGTGGTGGGCCTGGTCGGCGCCGGCCTCGGCGTGGCCGTCCTGCCGGAGCTGGCCATCGAGTCCGTACGGCCCAGGGGGGCGCGGACCGTGGCCGTGGAGCCCGCCGTGGAGCGGGAGATCGTGGCCCTGACGCTGCCCGACCTGGCGAAGGTGCCCGCCGTCGCCGCCACGCTGGACGAACTGACCCGGGCCGCCACGCGCGCGTAGGACGCCGCCTCGCGCGCGCGTGGGCGCGGCCCCGGCCGATGCTCCGGTCAGTGGTGTTCCGGTCGGTGGTCTTCCGTCCGGTGGTGTGCCGGTGGGCGCTATTGAGGTGGGTGCTTAGTTGAGGAAACGTTCCTTCACATGCGCTCCACAATCGGCCGGCCTGCTGCCGACGCCGGTGTCGTCATGGATGTCACGGAAGCCGCGGACGCGACCGACGGGGTCGTCGGCGCCGTCGTGATCAGGCGATTGCGCGCGCGTCCCATGAGCTCTTCGCGTTCGTCCTCGGTGAGGCCGCCCCATACGCCGTAGGGCTCCCGCACGGCGAGTGCGTGTGCCGCGCACTCCGCGCGTACCGGGCACCGCATGCAGACCTCTTTCGCCGAGTTCTCACGCGCACTCCGTGCCGCGCCGCGCTCTCCCTCGGGGTGGAAGAACAGGGAGCTGTCGACGCCGCGGCAGGCCGCGAGCAGTTGCCAGTCCCACAGATCGGCGTTGGGTCCGGGAAGGCGGGAGAAATCTGCCATTGCGCTTGTCCCCTTGAAACCGTGTCGAACGGATAGGTGGGCGGGTGGATGGCTGATCGCCGGGGCTCCTCGGGCCCCGTGGGTCCGGGTCGGTACACCTACTGTCTAAGTAGATGTAAATATGACTCATTGCGAATCTAGCCACAGACACCGCGAAAAGGGAAGAAATCCCGCTAAATGGGGCATAGCTTTCGATGTTGGGCAGAAGGGCCGCGTCGCTCTCCTCCGCGTACGACCCCTCACGTAGAGTGCCGAAGGGTGCCGTCCGACCCGTAACTCTTTCGAGTGACCGTCGTTGAGTGTGCGGAGGCGGTTGAAGGAACAAGCGATCGGGCAGGTGTCCGAGAGCGTCAATCGCACAGGTGACGATTACGTACAGCCCTGGAGGCTCAAGGTGACGCGCTACAGCTGCGAGAGCCGCGGAGGTCAGGCATGACATCCGTCCTCGTCTGCGACGACTCCCCGCTTGCCCGAGAGGCGCTCCGCCGCGCGGTCGCGACCGTGCCCGGCGTCGAGCGCGTGACCACCGCGGCCAACGGCGAGGAAGTCCTCCGCCGCTGGGGCGCGGACCGCTCGGACCTGATTCTGATGGACGTACGCATGCCCGGTCTGGGCGGCGTGGAGACCGTTCGCCGGCTGCTCTCCGCGGACCCCGGCGCCCGCATCATCATGCTCACGGTCGCCGAGGACCTCGACGGCGTCGCCCTCGCGGTCGCCGCGGGCGCCCGCGGCTATCTGCACAAGGACGCCTCGCGCGCCGAACTGCGGGCCACGGTCACCCAGGCGCTGGCCGACCCGACCTGGCGGCTCGCCCCGCGCCGACTCCGTTCGGCCGAGATGGGCGCCGCGCCCACCCTCACCGCGCGCGAGATCCAGGTCCTCGAAGGCATGAGCCACGGCCGGTCCAACGCCGAGATCGGCCGCGAGCTCTTCCTCTCCGAGGACACGGTCAAGACCCACGCCCGACGCCTCTTCAAGAAGCTCGGTGCCTCCGACCGGGCGCACGCGGTCGCCCTCGGATTCCGCTGGGGCCTGGTCCGCTGAATCGCAGGTCACCGGCCACCTCCCCGTCCTCGCCCGCGTCCGTCGCGGGGTGGGCGGGGCGGGCTTGTGTCACTTCCCCGCGCTATGCCGCATCCTTGAGATGTGGAGTTCCTCGGGGACGAGTCGATCGAGCGGGAGGGGAGGGCGCGGGAGATGGGTTCCGGTTCCGGCGCACCTGCTCATAACGCTTCGGTGCACAACTACGGACGCGGTGCTACGAACGCCGAGGCGTCGGGGCACCATGGAGCGATGCGCGACGACGAGACCGTGGGGTCCCCCATGCCTGCCGGGCAGGGGGAGATCGGCGCGCTCGTACACCGTGCGGTCGAGGGCGACGCCCAGGCGACGCACGACCTGCTCGCACGGGTGCACCCGCTCGCGCTGCGGTACTGCCGCACCCGTCTCAACCGGCTCCCGGGCGACGCCCGGCACTTCGTCGAGGACCTGGCCCAGGAGGTCTGCGTCGCCGTCCTGATGGCGCTGCCGCGCTACAAGGACACGGGCAGGCCCTTCGAGGCGTTCGTCTTCGCCATCGCCGGACACAAGGTCGCCGACCTCCAGCGGGCCGCCATGCGGCACCCGGGGTCCACGGCCGTCCCCTCCGACGAGATGCCCGAGCGCCCCGACGACTCCCTCGGCCCGGAGGAGCGCGCGCTCCTCAGCGATGACGCCGAATGGGCCAAGAAGCTGCTCGCCAACCTCCCGGAGAACCAGCGCGAACTGCTCGTGCTGCGGGTCGCGGTCGGGCTGACCGCCGAGGAGACCGGGCAGATGCTCGGCATGTCCCCGGGGGCCGTCCGGGTCGCGCAGCACCGCGCGCTCAGCCGGCTCAGGGCGCTGGCCGAGCAGTAGTCACGGGGCGGCGGTGGCCGACCAGTAAGACTCACCGGCGCCAGTCGTCCCTTTCGTACACGTGCGAAGGTCCAAAGCTTGCGGCTGATCTTGATCGTGGAATGAGACACCGCTTCAGCCCGTTAGCATGGACATCCGCACCGATCAAGGCCATTTGGGGAAGGTGTCATGACTGCAAACGTCGACGGAGTGCCCGAGAAATTCGCGACACTCGGGCTGACCTACGACGACGTGCTGCTGCTGCCGGGCGCGTCCGAGGTCCTCCCGAACGCGGTCGACACCTCGTCCCGCATCTCCCGCAACGTCCGCGTGAACATCCCGCTGCTCTCGGCGGCGATGGACAAGGTCACCGAGTCCCGCATGGCCATTGCCATGGCGCGGCAGGGCGGCGTGGGCGTGCTGCACCGCAACCTGTCCATCGAGGACCAGGTCAACCAGGTCGACCTCGTGAAGCGCTCCGAGTCCGGCATGGTGACCGACCCGATCACCGTGCACCCGGACGCGACGCTGGCCGAGGCCGACGCGCTCTGCGCCAAGTTCCGCATCAGCGGCGTCCCGGTCACCGACCCGGCCGGCAAGCTCCTCGGCATCGTCACCAACCGCGACATGGCGTTCGAGTCGGACCGCAGCCGCCAGGTGCGCGAGGTCATGACCCCGATGCCGCTGGTCACCGGCAAGGTCGGCATCTCCGGCGTGGACGCCATGGAGCTGCTCCGCCGCCACAAGATCGAGAAGCTGCCGCTGGTCGACGAGGCGGGCATCCTCAAGGGCCTCATCACGGTCAAGGACTTCGTGAAGGCGGAGAAGTACCCGCACGCCGCGAAGGACAAGGAAGGCCGCCTGCTTGTCGGCGCGGCCGTCGGCGCCAGCCCCGAGGCGCTGGAGCGCGCCCAGGGCCTCGCCGAGGCCGGTGTCGACTTCCTGATCGTCGACACCTCCCACGGCCACAACAGCAACGCCCTCAACTGGATGGCGAAGATCAAGTCCAGCGTCGGCGTCGACGTCATCGGCGGCAACGTCGCGACGCGTGACGGCGCGCAGGCCCTGATCGACGCCGGTGTCGACGGCGTCAAGGTCGGCGTCGGCCCCGGCTCCATCTGCACCACGCGCGTGGTCGCGGGCATCGGTGTCCCGCAGGTCACCGCCATCTACGAGGCGGCGCTCGCCGCCCGCGCCGCCGGCGTCCCGGTCATCGGCGACGGCGGTCTGCAGTACTCCGGTGACATCGGCAAGGCGCTCGCCGCCGGTGCCGACACGGTCATGCTGGGCAGCCTCCTCGCCGGGTGCGAGGAGTCCCCGGGCGAGCTGCAGTTCATCAACGGCAAGCAGTTCAAGTCGTACCGGGGCATGGGCTCGCTGGGCGCGATGCAGTCCCGCGGCCAGGGTCGGTCCTACTCCAAGGACCGCTACTTCCAGGCCGAGGTCGCCTCGGACGACAAGCTCGTGCCCGAGGGCATCGAGGGCCAGGTGCCCTACCGCGGCCCCCTGGCCAACGTCCTGCACCAGCTCGTCGGCGGTCTGCGCCAGACCATGGGCTACGTGGGCGCGGCCACCATCGAGGAGATGGAGTCGAAGGGCCGCTTCGTCCGGATCACGTCCGCGGGCCTCAAGGAGAGCCACCCGCACGACATCCAGATGACGGTCGAGGCGCCGAACTACAGCAGGAAGTAACACAGCGCGACGCGTGGGGGCGGTTCCGGCATGTGGCCGGAGCCGCCCCTCACGCTTGTGTCGGGGATACTGGTAGGCGCAGACGTAGAGGGAAAGGCCACACATCGTGACTGAGATCGAGATCGGGCGCGGCAAGCGCGGCCGCAGGGCGTACGCGTTCGACGACATCGCCGTCGTTCCGAGCCGGCGCACCCGGGACCCGAAGGAGGTCTCGATCGCCTGGCAGATCGATGCCTACCGCTTCGAGCTCCCCTTCCTGGCCGCCCCCATGGACTCGGTCGTGTCGCCGCAGACCGCGATCCGCATCGGTGAGCTGGGCGGCCTGGGCGTCCTGAACCTGGAGGGTCTCTGGACCCGGTACGAGGACCCGCAGCCGCTGCTCGACGAGATCGCCGAGCTGGACGAGGCGACCGCGACCCGCCGTCTGCAGGAGATCTACGCGGCCCCGATCAAGGAAGAGCTGATCGGGCAGCGCATCAAGGAGGTGCGCGACTCCGGTGTCGTCACCGCCGCCGCGCTCTCCCCGCAGCGGACCGCGCAGTTCTCCAAGGCCGTCGTCGACGCCGGCGTGGACATCTTCGTCATCCGCGGCACCACGGTCTCCGCCGAGCACGTGTCCGGCGCGTCCGAGCCGCTGAACCTGAAGCAGTTCATCTACGAGCTCGACGTCCCGGTCATCGTCGGCGGCTGCGCCACGTACACCGCGGCCCTGCACCTGATGCGCACCGGCGCGGCGGGTGTCCTCGTCGGCTTCGGCGGCGGCGCGGCGCACACCACGCGCAACGTGTTCGGCATCCAGGTCCCGATGGCGACCGCGGTCGCCGACGTGGCCGCGGCCCGCCGCGACTACATGGACGAGTCCGGCGGCCGGTACGTGCACGTCATCGCCGACGGCGGCGTCGGCTGGTCCGGCGACCTGCCGAAGGCGATCGCCTGCGGCGCCGACGCGGTCATGATGGGCTCCCCGCTGGCCCGCGCCACGGACGCGCCCGGCAAGGGCCACCACTGGGGCATGGAGGCCGTCCACGAGGACGTGCCGCGCGGCAAGCTCGTCGACCTGGGCGTCGTCGGCACCACCGAGGAGATCCTCGCGGGCCCGTCGCACATCCCGGACGGCTCGATGAACTTCTTCGGCGCCCTGCGCCGCGCGATGGCCACCACCGGCTACAGCGAGCTCAAGGAGTTCCAGCGCGTCGAGGTCACGGTCGCGGACTCCCAGCACAAGCGCTGACGTCCGTCCCGCACGTACGAGGAGGGGCCCCGCACCGGGTGGTGCGGGGCCCCTCCCGCGTCCGGACGCGTCCGGACGGAGCGGTCGCGCGGGTCAGGCGGAGACCTTCTTGGTGATGGCGAAGCCCTCGTATCCGGCGATGCCGTAGAAGAGCAGGTCCATCGCCCCGAGCTCCGCCTTCCACGCCGTGAAGAGGTCGGAGAAGTGCGTGGTGAGCATCTCGGTCGTGGTCGGGGCCCGGTACGGCGTGGCCAGCTCGGCCCACCAGCTGATCATCATGGCGAAGCCGAGGAGCTGGCCCGCGAAGACGCCGAGCAGGGCGATCAGCACGCCCGCGAATGGCAGGGCCGGGTGGGAGCCGCCCACCTTGCCGAGGGCGAGGCCGACCAGGGCGCCGACGCCGAGCGCGAGGATGCCGAGCTGGGTGTAGCTGCCGTCTTCCTCAGCCATGGCGCGCATGAGGTAGCCGAGGACGAGCGCGCCGAAGGCGGCGGCGACGACGCCCGCGAGCAGGCCCAGGCCCAGGTTGTTGCGGACCGGGGCCGGCGGCGGGGCGGCCGCGTACGGGCTGGGCGTGCCGCCGTCGGCGAACGGGTTGCCGGACGGCGGCGGAACGGGCTGGCTCATGCGGTGGATCCCCCCGGGAGCGTGGACGCACGGGTGTGCGAACGAGAGCCCGGAGATTAGCAGTCGGCTGTGACGGTGTCCTGGGGAATTCGGGTGCTGTGCCTGGTCAGAGGCGGTGGGCCGCGCCTCCGGGCGTGGCCCCGCGGGTGTCGAGGAGGAGTTGCGCCTTCACCGCCAGCCCTTGGAGGTCGTACGTGCGGTGGTGCTGGAGCAGGACCGTCAGGTCGGCGTGGGCGGCGGCCTCGTACAGGGAGTCCGCGCGGGGGACGGGGACCTCGCGGACGCGCCAGTCGGCGACGTGCGGGTCGTGGTAGCTGACCGCCGCGCCCAGGTCCATCAGGCGGCGGGCGATCTCGTCGGCGGGGGAGCCCTGGCGGTCCGGCAGGTCGGGCTTGTACGTGATCCCGAGCAGCAGGACCCGGGCGCCGCGGGCCGACTTGCCGTGCTCGTTGAGGAGGGTGGCGGCGCGCTGGACCACGTACTGCGGCATGCGCTCGTTGACCTGGCCGGCGAGTTCGACGAGCCGGAGCGGGCGGTGGGCGCCGACGGTGTCGACGGGGACGCCGTGGCCGCCGACCCCGGGGCCCGGGCGGAAGGCCTGGAAGCCGAAGGGCTTGGTCTCGGCGCAGCGGATGACGTCCCAGAGGTCGACGCCGAGCTCGTGGCAGAGCACCGCCATCTCGTTGACCAGGGCGATGTTGACGTGCCGGAAGTTGGTCTCCAGGAGCTTGACCGTCTCCGCCTCGCGGGGGCCACGCGCGCGTACCACCTTGTCGGTGAGCCGGCCGTAGAAGGCGGCCGCCGCCTCGGTGCAGGCCGGGGTGAGGCCGCCGATGACCTTGGGGGTGCCGGCGAAGCCGTGCGTACGGCTGCCGGGGTCGAGGCGGCCGGGGGAGTACGCGAGGTGGAAGTCGCGTCCGGCGCGCAGGCCCGAGCCCTCTTCGAGGAGGTCCCTGAGCAGGCCCTCGGTGGTGCCCGGGGGGACCGGGGACTCGAGGAGGACGGTGGTGTGCGGGCGCAGCCGGGCGGCGAGCGCGCGGGCCGCTTCGGTGACGGCGGTGAGGTCGAGGGCGCGGTCGGGGCCCAGGGGGGTCGGGGGGCAGAGGACGGCGGTGCGGACCCGGCCGAGTTCGGCGGGGTCGGCGGTCGGCCGGAAGCCCCCCGAGAGCATCCGGCGGATCTCCGGGACGGTGAGGGAGCCGTCGACCGGGGAGCGGCCCGCGGCGAGTTCGGCGACGGAGCGGGGATCGGTGTCGTAGCCGAGGGTGGCGATGCCGGCGGCGGCCGCGGCCTGGGCCAGGGGGAGTCCGTGGTGGCCGAGGCCGATGACGGCGAGATCAGCGGGCATGGGGGGTGGGCCGTCCTTCCCGATAGCCGGAGGGAACGCGACGCGCAAGCCCGGTGGACAGAACAGGTCGAGCGCAATGTCAGACTAGGCGTAAATATGACCGATATGCGGCATTGTGCGGCCAAAGATCGCCGAGTGTTATCCACAGGTCGCGGGCAAGGCGGTGGCTGAAGTCGCCCGAGCGGGACAGAATCGAGCTGTGAGCCGGACCACGGGGCCCGGTTCGCGTGCCGGAACGACGGTGAACGACGGGGGACGACGGGAGGCAAGCCGTGAGGACAGCGACACTGGGACCCGCCGAGCGCGCCGAGGCGCTCTCGGCCATGGCCGAGCGCGAGCTGGACGTGCTGGTGGTCGGCGCCGGAGTGGTCGGCGCCGGGACGGCCCTCGACGCCGTCACGAGAGGGCTCGCCACCGGCCTCGTCGAGGCCCGCGACTGGGCCTCCGGCACCTCCAGCCGGTCCAGCAAGCTCATCCACGGCGGCCTGCGCTACCTGGAGATGCTGGACTTCGCCCTGGTCCGGGAGGCACTCAAGGAGCGCGGACTGCTCCTGGAGCGGCTCGCGCCCCACCTGGTGAAGCCGGTCCCCTTCCTCTACCCGCTCCAGCACAAGGGCTGGGAGCGGTTCTACGCGGGCTCCGGCGTCGCGCTGTACGACGCGATGTCCCTCTCCTCCGGGCACGGCCGCGGCCTGCCCGTCCACCGGCACCTCTCCCGGAGCGGCGCCCTGCGCGTCGCCCCCTGCCTCAGGAAGGACGCCCTCGTCGGCGCCCTCCAGTACTACGACGCCCAGATGGACGACGCCCGCTTCGTCACCACCCTCGTGCGCACCGCCGCGTCCTACGGCGCCCTGGCCGCGAGCCGGGCCCGCGTCATCGGCTTCCTGCGCGAGGGCGAGCGGGTGGTCGGCGCCCGCGTCCAGGACGTCGAGGCCGGGGCGGAGTACGAGATCCGGGCCAAGCAGATCGTCAACGCCACCGGGGTGTGGACCGACGACACCCAGGCCCTCATCGGCGAGCGCGGCCAGTTCCACGTCCGCGCCTCCAAGGGCATCCACCTCGTCGTCCCCAAGGACCGCATCCACTCGTCCACCGGGCTGATCCTGCGCACCGAGAAGTCCGTGCTCTTCGTGATCCCCTGGGGCCGGCACTGGATCGTCGGCACCACCGACACCGAATGGGACCTCGACAAGGCCCATCCCGCCGCGTCCAGCGCCGACATCGACTACCTCCTGGAGCACGTGAACACCGTGCTCGCCACCCCGCTCACCCGGGACGACGTCGAAGGGGTCTACGCGGGCCTGCGCCCCCTGCTCGCCGGCGAGTCGGACGCCACGAGCAAGCTCTCCCGCGAGCACACCGTCGCCCACCCCGTGCCCGGCCTGGTCGTGGTGGCCGGCGGCAAGTACACGACGTACCGCGTCATGGCCAAGGACGCCGTCGACGAGGCCGTGCACGGCCTCGACCAGCGGGTCGCCCCCTGCGTCACCGAGGACATCCCGCTGCTCGGCGCGGAGGGCTACCGGGCCCTGTGGAACGCCCGGGCCAGGATCGCCGCCCGCACCGGCCTGCACGTCGTCCGCGTCGAGCATCTCCTCAACCGGTACGGCTCCCTGACGGAGCAGATCCTCGACCTGATCGCCGAGGACCCCACCCTCGCCGAACCGCTCCCGGCGGCCGACGACTACCTGCGCGCCGAGATCGTCTACGCCGCCTCCCACGAGGGCGCCCGGCACCTCGACGACGTCCTCACCCGGCGCACCAGAATCTCCATCGAGACCTTCGACCGGGGCACGCTCAGCGCCCGCGAGTGCGCGCGGCTGATGGCGCCCGTCCTCGGCTGGGACGAGCACCAGATCGAGAAGGAGATCGAGCACTACGAGAAGCGGGTCGAGGCCGAGCGGGAGTCGCAGCGGCAGCCCGACGACCTGACGGCGGACGCCGCCCGGCTCGGAGCGCCGGACATCGTGCCGATCTGACGGGACGTCCGGCACGCGCGAGTGGGAACCTGGGGGGTGTGCGGGGGCGTCGTCATCCCGGAGTACGGACCCGGGGACGCCACCCGTCCTGAGGTGAGGGACAATGGCCTCTCTTCCAGGGCGGGTTACCGCATCGCGCGGGAAGCGGCAGACGCGGCGAAGATCAGGGATCGCAGAGGGGACGCATGTCGGAGGCGGAGCAGTCGCGGGACACGGCGAAGGACCCCAGGCGGGACGCCGCCGCGGGGGCCGTGACCGACGGCGACCGAGGAGTGGTCCCGGCCGCGCGTGAGCCGGAGCGGGACGACGCGACGGACACACAGGACGCGAAGAACGCGCAGGTCGAGCGGGGTGCGGAGGACGCCGGGGCACCGGCGGCGGCCGCCGGCACGCCCGCGGAGCCCGCGGCGCCGACCAACCTGGCCCGGCCCGCCGGATCCACGGATCCGGCGGACGCGAAGGGCCCGGACGCCGGGGACGTGAAGGACGTTCAGGACGCCCCGGGCGGTCCGGACGTGAAGGACGCTCAGGGCGCGTCCGGCGGGCGGCTGCGGGGAACCGAGCCGTCGACCGGGCGGGCCGGGTTCGGCGCGGGCGACGGCGACGGGGAGAGCCAACGTCCCCCGGCGCGGAGTTCCGCGCGCGGAACCGGTGGCGACCGGGGGCGCAAGGCCGCGGTCAACGAGGGCCGGCTCCTCGCCGGCCGCTACCGGCTCGGCGGGGTCCTCGGGCGCGGCGGCATGGGCACGGTGTGGCGGGCGGTCGACGAGACCCTCGGCCGTACCGTCGCCGTCAAGGAACTCCGCTTCCCCACCAGCATCGACGACGACGAGAAGCGCCGCCTCATCACCCGGACCCTGCGCGAGGCCAAGGCCATCGCCCGGATCCGCAACAACGGCGCCGTCACCGTCTACGACGTCGTCGACGAGGACGACCGTCCGTGGATCGTCATGGAGCTCATCGAGGGCAAGTCCCTCGCCGACGCCGTCCGCGAGGACGGCACGCTCACGCCCCGGCGGGCCGCCGAGGTCGGCCTCGCCATCCTCGACGTCCTGCGCTCGGCGCACCGCGAGGGCATCCTGCACCGCGACGTGAAGCCGTCCAACGTGCTGATCGCCGAGGACGGCCGGGTCGTCCTCACCGACTTCGGCATCGCCCAGGTCGAGGGCGACCCCTCGATCACCTCCACCGGCATGCTCGTCGGCGCCCCCTCGTACATCTCGCCCGAGCGCGCCCGCGGCCACAAGCCCGGCCCCGCCGCCGACATGTGGTCGCTCGGCGGACTCATCTACGCGGCGGTCGAAGGCAGCCCGCCGTACGACAAGGGCTCCGCCATCGCCACCCTCACCGCGGTGATGACCGAGCCCGTCGACCCGCCGAAGAACGCGGGACCCGAGCTGGAGAAGGTCATCTACGGCCTCCTCGCCAAGGACCCGGCCCAGCGGCTCGACGACGCCCGCGCGCGCGTCCTGCTCCTCGCGGTGCTCGACGCGCCCGAGCCGGCGCCCCCGGTCTCCCCCGAGGTCACCCGGGTCGTACCGCTGCCGCCGCGCCCCGACCAGCCCCCGGTGGCCCCGGCGGCCGACCGGGGCACGGCGCCCGAGGCGCCCGCCGACCGGATGCGGGGCGCGCTGAAGTCCGTGCGGAACGCGGCGGCCGCCGTGAAGGCCGAGCCGAAGGCGCCGTCGACCCCTGCCGCCAGGACGGCGGCCGGGGGCGCCTCGGCGGCACGGCCGAACGGTGGCAGACCGGCTCAGGCCCGTGCGTCGCTGACCGACGTCGTGCCGCGGCGCACGCTGGTGATCATCGCCGCCGTCGCCGTGCTCGCCCTGCTCGGGACGATCCTCGCGGTCTCCCTCAGGGGCGGCGGTGACGGGGGTGACCAGGGCAAGGACACCGGGGGCACCACGGCCTCGGCCGGCGCGTCCGCCGGCGGCGACGGCTCCGACGGTTCCGGTGCCTCCGGCGGATCGGGCGGCGACAAGGGCCAGTCGCCCGGCGGCGCCGGCCAGCAGGGCGGCGCGCAGCCCGGCGACACCGGCTCGAACGGGTCGACGGGCGCCGGCGGCGCGACGGGCTCCACGGGCTCCACCGACGGCTCCGGCGGTTCGGACGGCAACGGCACCACGCCGACCGGCACGCCCGACGGCGGCACGGGCGCACGGCTGCCCGAGGGCTACACCCTCGTCACCAACGACCGCTTCCACTTCTCCATGGCGATGCCCGCCACGTTCAAGGTCCGCTCGATACCGGGCTACAGCGGCGGCGGGATATTCAGCGAGAGCGGCGGCTTCCCGCGCATCCAGGTGGACTTCAACTCCACCCCGAAGGACAACGCGGCGGCCGCCTGGGAGCTCGGCAAGATCGGCGTGGCCGCCACCAGCAAGAACTACAAGCACTTCGGTATCCGGACGGTCTCCTACAAGGGCTACCCGACCGTCGCGGACTGGGAGTTCGAGCGCACCCAGCAGGGGATGCGCGTCCATGTGCTCAACCGCGGCTTCAAGGTGGACGCCACGCACGGCTACTCCATCATGGTCAGCTGCAAGGCGGAGGAGTGGAACGGCGCGGAGTGCAAGACGCTGCGCGAGACGGCGTTCGCCACGTTCAGCCCCAAGGACTGACCGGCGGCACGTATCGTGAGAGTTCGAGGACCGAACGCAGCCGAACAGAGCCGATAACTGCACGCTGCCGGACCGGAATTGTCGGACTCGCGTGATCCCGCCCGATCCCGAGGGGTCCGCGGGTCCACGGGGGACAGCGTGCGCGCGTGGGGAGGCGTCGTGGACGACTACGCGGGAAGGGTGCTCGCGGACCGCTACCGCCTGCCCCTGCCGCCGGCGGACGCGGACACGGACGCGTACGACCCGGCCGGGACGCGCGCCTTCGACACGTTCAGCGGTCAGGAGGTCCTGGTCCGCCAGGTGCCGCTGCCGGAGTTCGTCGACGCCGAGGTGCTCGACGGCGAGGGCGGCCCGGCCGGTCCCTACGGCGCCGCGGGGCGGGCCACCCGCCGCCCGGCCGAGCCCGTCGTCCGCCGGGCCATCGAGGCGGCCCAGGCCGCCGCGCAGATCCCCGACCATCCCCTCCTCGACCAGGTCTTCGACGTCTTCGCGGAAGCCGGTTCGCTCTGGATAGTGAGCGAACGCATCGCGGCCCGGCCGCTGGCCGCGCTCCTCGCCGAGCGGCCGCTCAACCCGTACCGCGCGGCCGAGATCGGCGCCGACGTCCTCACCGCCCTGCGCGCGCTCCACGCCCACGGGTGGGTGCACCGGAACATCACCGCCCGGACCGTGCTCGTCTGCGACGACGGCCGGGTGGTCCTGACGGGCCTCGCGGTGGGCGCCGCGGAGGAGGCGCTCTGCGGCTACGCACCCGTACCGGAGCAGGATCCGGACGCGACGGCATGGCGGGCGCCCGAGGAGGAGTACGGGGGCGGAGGGCACGACACCGAGGAGTACGGCTCCGAGGAGTACGGCGCTGAGGAGTACGGCACGGAGGAGTACGGCTCCGAGCTCTACGAGGCGGAGGTGTACGAGGAGGCCGACGGGCACCTCCCGTACGGGACGGGCGAGTTCGAGGAGGCGGCCGAGGAGTCCGCCGACGAACGGGGCGACGAGCTGCTCGACGAGCCGGCCGCGGAGACGGCCGAGCGGTCGGGTCCGGACCTCGGCGACGGGTACGGCGACGGCGACGGGTACCGCCACGGCGACGGGTACGGTCACGGCGATTCGGCGTACCTCCCCGAGTCGGGCGCGTACGGTGCCGAGTCGGGCGCGTACGGCTCCGAGTCCGGTGCGTACCGCTCCGAGTCCGCCTCGTACGACACCGAGTCCGGCCGGTACGACACCGAGTCCGGTGCGTATCTCCCCTCGTACGGTCCGTACGAGACCGAATCCGCCTCGTACCTCCCTGAGTCCGACCCGTACGCCCCCGAACCTGAGGCGCACGACGGCGAATCGGGACCGGACGGCTCCGCGTCGTCCTCCCCCTACGGAACCGCCCCCGGCGGATACGGCTCCGATCCCTACGGCCGGGCGCTGCCCGCGGCGCCCGCCGCCGAGACGCAGCCCGCGCCCGTGCCGCCCACCGCCGACGTGCGGGCCGCCCGCGCCGGGGCCATCGCCGCCTACCGGGCCGGTGCGCGCGCGGCCGCCAAGCTCGGCGAGACCGGTGCCCTGCCCGTGCAGCGCCCCGCGCCGCCGGACCCGCCCGAGCCGCCCCCGGCGCCGACCGCGCAGGCGGCAGGCGCGCCCGAGCCGCAGTGGTGGGCGCGGGTGGCGGACGACGACGAGGACGACGAGGACGACGGCGACGAGCCGTACCGCGCGGGTCCGCAGCCGGGCCCGCCGCCGCGCGTGATGCTGGCCGGCAACTGGAGCGACGGCCCGCACGCCTCCCGGGACGGCTCCCCGCCGATCCCGGCCGGCGGTTCGGGCCCCGGCCGCGGCCCCGTGCTGCCCGGCTCGGGCCGTCCGGCCCTGCCCGCCGGGTACACGGCCGCGACCCCGGACCCGGCACGCCTCCCGGTGCCCGCCGGCGCACGGCGGGAAGCGGCCCTTGAGCCGGCCGGGATCCCGGCGCAGGCGGACCGCGGCCCCACCACCCGGCTCGCCGCCGAACGGGCCCGGCAGACCCGGATCGCGGTCGTCGGCGCCGTCACCGAGCGCTGGGCACCCGAACAGGCCGGTCCCGTCCACGAGAACTGGCGCCTCGCCCCGCCGATCGGTCCCGCCACCGACCTGTGGGCGCTCGGCGCGCTCCTCTACCGGGCCGTCCAGGGGCACGCCCCCTACCCCGAGGACAGTGCCGCCGAGCTCGTCCAGCTGGTCTGCGCCGAGCCGCCCGCCTTCGCCGAGGAGTGCGGCCCGCTGCGCCCGGTCGTGGAGTCCCTGCTGCGCCAGGACCCCAGCGAGCGACCCGACTTCGAGGAGCTGCGCGGCTGGCTGCGCTCCCTGGTGCGGTCGGCTCCCGAGCCGGAGGCCGGTGTCGGAGTCGTCCCGCTGCCGTCCTTCGACGAGAAGCGGCTGCCGATCGTGCGCCGGCGCGGCGAGCTCGTACGGCGGCGGCGCGGGGGAGCGGGAGCGGGGCGGCACCGCCACAAGCGGGGCAAGGACCCGCGTCCCCCGGCACAGGCGCACCCCCGTCACGACGACCTCCCCACGCGCGAGTACGGGCCCGCGCCCGTGCGGGACGACCTCCGGGACGACGCCCGCCAGGAGTACCGCGAGGAGTACCGGGAGGAGTACCGCGAGGACTTCCAGGAGTCGTTCCACGAGGAGATCCCCCAGCGCGCTTCCCGAGCGCCCAGAGCGCCCCGGGCGACCAAGGCGCCCCGGGGCGGCCGGACGTCGTCCTCGCGGCCCCCGGGATCCCCGCAGGCCCTCGGCCGTACGCTGCTGGTCCTCGTCCTCCTGCTGCTCGGCGGGGCCGTCGCGTACGCCGTCCTCTTCATGTCGGGCGAAGGGGAGGAGCCCACCGCGCCGGCCACTCCCTCGGCCGGCCAGGCTCCGCGTACGACCGCGCCCGCGAGCCCTCCGTCCGGGACGAAGGAGCCGACCGCGGCCCCGCCGACCAGCGGACCGGCGACCCCGCGCACCACCCCGCCCGCAGCCCCCTCGGGCCCGGCCCTCGCCGCGGGGTACACGCTGCGGCAGGACCCGGAGGGGTTCCGGATCGGCGTGCCGAACGGGTGGCGGCGCAGTCCGGTCAACGACGTCGGGCAAGTGCGGTACACGAGCGGCGACTTCACGATGATCGTGGTCCCCGGCCGGGACAGCGTCGCCGACAACGGCTCCGACCCGCTGGAGTACCAGCGGTCGCGGGAGCGCGAGCTGGACCCGCTGCGGGCGGCCGCGAGCTGGGGGGAGGTGCAGGACGAGCGCCGGGTCACCATCGGTACGACGGTGACGGCCACGGGCAGTTACCTGTGGCCGGACAGCACGGGCCGCATGGTGTTCGTCCGCAACCTGGCCCTGATCGACGGCGGCCGGTACCACGTCGTCCAGGTCATCGGCCCGAAGAACGACCGCGCCAAGGTCTCCGAGATCTTCGACGAGGCCACGAAGGGGTTCCGTCCGGGGCGCTGATCGGGACCGTGTCGGGAGGGGGTGCCCGGAATGCCCATCGGCCCCCGGTCACAGTGCTGTTCCTATGGCGGCCCCGAGGTTCCGCCACCCCCGCCCCCCTCCGTAACCTGGCATCCGAAGGAACGGGCGGGGGCAAGTGGAACATTCTCAGAGCACAGGCGCGGGGCTGCTGCTCGCTGGTCGCTACCGGCTGGGCGAGTCCATCGGACGCGGCGGCATGGGCAAGGTCTGGCGCGCCCACGACGAGGTGCTTCACCGCGTCGTGGCGGTGAAGGAGTTGACGGCGGGCCGGTTCGTGGCCGAGGCCGATCGCCTCGTGCTGCACGCCCGTACGCAGAAGGAGGCGCGGGCCGCCGCGCGGATCACGCACCCGGGTGTCGTGACCGTCCACGACGTCCTGGAGCACGACGACCGGCCGTGGATCGTGATGCAGTACGTCGACGGGCCCTCCCTCGCCGACGCCGCCAAGGAGAAGGGCACGATCGACCCGCACGAGGCGGCCAGGATCGGGCTGCACGTGCTCGGCGCGCTGCGCGCCGCGCACGCGGCCGGCGTGCTGCACCGGGACGTCAAGCCGGGCAACGTCCTGCTCGCCCGGGACGGGAGCGTCCTGATCACCGACTTCGGGATCGCGGCGATCGAGGGTGACGCGACGATCACCCGGACCGGTGAACTCGTCGGCTCCATCGACTACCTGGCCCCCGAGCGGGTGCGCGGCGGCGACCCCGGTCCCGCCTCCGACCTCTGGTCGCTCGGCGCCACCCTGTACACGGCGGTGGAGGGCACGTCGCCGTTCCGCCGCACCTCGCCGATCAGCACCATGCAGGCCGTGGTGGCCGAGGAGCCGCCGTACCCGGAGAAGGCGGGGCCGCTGGCCCCCGTCATCGTGGCCCTGCTGCGCAAGGACCCGGCGCAGCGGCCGTTGGCGGACGAGACCGGGCGGATGCTGCTCGACGCGATGGAGGGGCGTACGCCGGCGGCGGCACAGGCGTACGTACCGACCCAGCGGGTGGCGCGGGACGACCTGGACCCGACCGGGGACGGTTCCGTCTCCGGCCACGACCTCGTCACGCTGGGGGAGGAGTCCGACGGCCCGGGGCCGACGGGCACGGCGCGGACCACGACCCCGTCCGGCACGACGCCGTGGCCCCAGGCGGCCCAGTCACCCCACCAGACCCATCGCTCCCACCAGCCACACCAGTCCCAGCAGCCCCGCTCGCCCCAGCCCTCCCAGCAGTCCCACTCGCCCCAGGGAACCCACGGCGCCCAGGGAACCCACGGCACCCACGGCACCCACGGGCAGTCCTCCCCGCCCACCGTCGTGCCGCCCGCCGGCACCCCCGTCCCCGCCGCCTCCGGCTCGGGCTCCGGCCGGAGCTGGCGTACCGCCGTCCTGGCCGCGCTGCTCGCCGGCCTCGTCGCGGGCGGCGCGGTCTTCGCCGCCATGAACGAATCGGGCGGCGACCCGGGCGCCGGCGGACGGCCCACGGCCACCGGCTCCGCCCCCGCCACCACCCCGGCCGCCGCGGGCGACATCCCGGACGGCTGGCACCGCGTCGAGGACCGGGAGGGCTTCAGCATCGTCGTGCCGAAGGGCTGGAAGCGGCAGACGGAGGGCGACAACATCGACTACACCCCGGACAACGGCCGCCACCGCATCCGGATCAACATCGACCCCAGCCCCGACTTCGAGAACCCGTACATGCACGCGCTCGACCTGGAGCGCATCGTCGCGAAGCGGATGGAGTACACCCGGGTCAAGCTCGGCCAGACCACCTACCGCGACCAGGTCCGCTCCAGCCTGTGGGAGTTCACCTGGACGGAGAAGCGGGACTTCCCCGGGCCCCGGCACGCGATCGACCTCATGTACTACGCCGAGGACGGCACGGAGTACGCGATCTACATGTCGTCCCCGGAGTCGAGCTGGGAGACCACCCGAGAGCAGTTCGACGTGGTCCTCCAGCACTGGCGGGCCCCGGGCGACCGAACCCCGTGAGAATCTCCGGCACGGGCCTCTTCACAGCCGTAAGCCCCTGATCAGGGCTTATGTGCCAGTGATCGCTGGCGCGATGTGGGCGCCCGGTGAAAACGCGTTACCGACGGGTACCCAAAGGGCGGAACGGCGCCTACGCTCGGGCCCATGACGGACTCGCAGGCCCCCGCCGCCCCCTCGGTTCCCGACGCCCCCGCCGCGCAGGCCGGAGCGGCCGCGCCCGCCGGGGCGACCAATCCGGTCGCGCCCGCGCCCGCCGGCGCCCGCACGGCGGCCGACGTCGTGACGCCCGAGGTGGTCGCCCGGCTCACACGCGGTGTCGTCGGCTCCGGCCGGACCGCCAACCACACCCCGTTCACCGGGGCGAAGCTGGCCGACCTGCCCGAGTCCACCCCCGAGGACGTCGCCGAGGCCTTCACGCGCGCGCGTGGCGCCCAGGCGGCCTGGGCCGCCACCCCGGTCAGGGCCCGCGCCGCCGTCCTCCTGCGCTTCCACGACCTCGTCCTCCAGCGCCAGTCCGAGGTCCTCGACCTCATCCAGCTGGAGACGGGCAAGGCGCGCCTGCACGCCCACGAGGAGGTGCAGGCGGTCGCCGTCGCCGCCCGCCACTACGGCCGCAAGGCCTCCTCGTACCTGAAGCCCCGCCGTCACACCGGCGTCGTGCCGACCCTCACCAAGGTCACCGAGCTGCGCCAGCCGCGCGGTGTCGTCGGCCAGATCGCCCCCTGGAACTACCCGCTCGAACTCTCCGTCGGCGACGCGCTCCCCGCCTTCGTCTCGGGCAACGCCGTCGTCATGAAGCCCGACACGGAGACCGCGCTCACCGCCCTGTGGGCGCGCGACCTGCTCATCGAGGCCGGACTGCCCGCCGAGGTCTTCCAGGTCGTCCTCGGCGACGGCCCGGTCGTCGGCCCCGAGGTCGTCAAGCACGCCGACTACGTCTCCTTCACCGGCTCCACCCGTACCGGCCGCGAGGTCGCCCAGGGCGCCGCCGCCCGGCTCGTCGGCGTCTCGCTCGAACTCGGCGGCAAGAACGCGATGCTCGTCCTCGAGGACGCCGACATCGAGAAGGCCGCCGCCGGAGCCGTCCGCGCCTGCTTCTCCTCCGCCGGCCAGCTCTGCATCTCCATCGAGCGCCTCTACGTGCACGAGTCGGTCGCCGAGGCCTTCCTGGAGCGCTTCGCCGCCCGTACCAGGGCCATGCGGCTCGGCAGCTCCCTCGCGTACGGCGCCGACATGGGCTCGCTCGTCGGAGACCGCCAGCTGGAGACCGTCACGAAGCACGTCGAGGAGGCCGTCGCCAAGGGCGCCACGCTCGTCGCCGGCGGCGTCGCCCGCCCCGACATCGGCCCCCTCTTCTTCGAGCCGACCATCCTCGACGGCGTCGAGGCCCCGATGGCGGTCTGCGGCGAGGAGACGTTCGGCCCGGTCGTCTCGATCTACCGCTTCCGCGACGAGGACGAGGTCGTCGACCTCGCCAACGCCACCCCGTACGGACTGAACTCCTCCGTCTGGACGAAGGACTCGCGCCGGGGCCACGCGGTCGCGGCCCGGCTGCGCACGGGCACCGTCAACATCAACGAGGGGTACGCCCCCGCCTACGGCAGCGTGCAGTCCCCGATGGGCGGCATGAAGGACTCCGGGCTCGGCCGGCGCCACGGCTCCGAGGGCATCCTCAAGTACACCGAGGCCCAGACGGTCGCCCAGCAGCGGCTGATCCCGCTCGCGCCCTCCTTCGGGATGGACGACGAGAAGTACGCCGCGTTCATGAGCGCGTCCCTGAAGGCGATGAAGGCCCTGCGCCTGCGCTGAGCCGGCGCCGCGCCTCCCCATCCCGACCGCCCCCTTTTCGTACGAGGAGAGCCATGACCGCGGTACCCCCTTCCCAAAATCAGGAGCAGGCGGAGGACGAGGCGTACGACTACGACGTCCTCGTCGTCGGCTCCGGCTTCGGCGGCTCGGTCACCGCGCTCCGCCTCACCGAGAAGGGCTACCGGGTCGGCGTCCTGGAAGCCGGGCGCCGCTTCACCCGCGCGACCCTGCCGAAGAACTCCTGGGACGTGAAGAACTTCCTGTGGGCCCCCGCCCTCGGCCTCTACGGCATCCAGCGGATCCATCTGCTCGGCAACGTGATGGTGCTCGCGGGCGCCGGTGTCGGCGGCGGCTCCCTGAACTACGCCAACACCCTCTACGAGCCGCTCGCGCCGTTCTTCGACGACCCGCAGTGGAAGGACATCACGGACTGGCGCGAGGAGCTGAGCCCCTACTACGACCAGGCCAAGCGCATGCTCGGCGTCCGGATCAACCCGACCATGACCCCGTCGGACGTCCATCTCAAGGCGACCGCGCAGGCCATGGGCATCGGCGACACCTTCCACATGGCGCCCGTCGGGGTGTTCTTCGGGGACGGGCAGGACGGCGACGGCACGGCGAAGGCGAAGCCGGGCGGCGAGGTGCCCGACCCGTTCTTCGGCGGGGCCGGCCCCTCCCGCAAGGCCTGCACCGAGTGCGGCGAGTGCATGACCGGCTGCCGGCACGGCGCCAAGAACACCCTCAACGAGAACTACCTGCACCTCGCCGAGAAGGCGGGCGCCGCCGTCCACCCGATGACCTCGGTCGTCGCGGTCACCGAGGACTCGCGGGGCGGGTACGCCGTCAGGACCCTCCCCTCCGACAACCGGAGGAAGGGCAAGGGCCGTACCTTCACGGCCCGCAAGGTCGTCATCGCCGCCGGCACGTACGGCACCCAGACCCTGCTGCACCGGATGAAGGACACCGGCCTCCTGCCCCGCGTCTCGGACCGGCTCGGCGAGCTGACCCGCACCAACTCCGAGGGTCTCGTCGGCTCGCAGACCACCGACCGGCGCTACCGGAGGAAGCACGGCAAGGAGCGGGCCGACTTCACCCGCGGCGTCGCCATCACCTCCTCGATCCACCCCGACGAGAACACCCACATCGAGCCCGTCCGGTACGGCAAGGGCTCGAACTCGATGGGCGCGCTGACGGTCCTCCAGGTGCCGTACGGCGCGCACCGGGTCCGCAGGTGGCTGCTCGAACTCGTCAAGCACCCCGGGCTCGCCGCCCGCGCGCTGTCCAACCGGCGCTGGTCGGAGCGGACCATCATCGGCCTCGTCATGCAGTCCCTGGACAACTCGCTGACCACCTACCGCAAGCCGGGCGGCATCGGGAAGGGCCTGCTCACCGCCCGCCAGGGCCACGGGGCACCCAATCCGACGCAGATCGAGGCGGCCACCCGGGCCGCCACCCTCCTCGCCGAGGAGATCAACGGCTTCGCCGGCTCCAACGTCGGCGAGCTGATGGGCACCCCGCTGACCGCGCACTTCCTCGGCGGCTGCCCGATCGGCGCCGACGCCGCGTCCGGTGTCATCGACCCGTACCACCGGCTCTTCGGGCACCCGGGAATCTCCGTCGTCGACGGCGCGGCCGTCTCCGCGAACCTCGGCGTGAACCCGTCGCTGACGATCACCGCGCAGGCGGAGCGGGCGATGTCCTTCTGGCCGAACAAGGGCGAGGAGGACCCGCGGCCGCGGCAGGGTGAGGCGTACGTACGGGTCGCGGCGGTCGAGCCCAAGTCCCCGGTGGTCCCGGCCGAGGCCTTCGGCGCGCTGCGGCTGCCGTTCCTGGGGATGCCGGTGGTTCCGCCGAAGGCGTCGTGAACCGGTGCGGCCGGCCGCACGGCGGCCGAGACAGGTAAGGGGCGCTGCACCCCCCTCCGAGTGCAGCGCCCCCACCAGCTTTGGTGTTGCTGCATAGATGACCGGCGACCGGCGGGGAAGGTTGTAGCGGTTGCGCAGGATCTTCGTGTGACGCGCGTCACGTCTGAGATGGGAGCGCGGACAAGGGCCCCGTGGCGCGATTCCGGTCGCGGCACGGGGCCCTTGGGGTCGGCACCGGTGTCAGGGCAGCGGCGGTGCCGAGCGGGGCGGCGCCGGGGGGTTGCGCCGCGTGGGAGGGGGATCCGAGGGGTTCGCACTGTGCAGGCGGTCGCGGGGGCCGCGACCGGAAGAGCCGGTTGCGGCCGGCCCCGAGCGTCCCCGGGGCCGACCGCTCCTTCTGGGTGACCGGGCTGCTGTCCCCTGCTGTCCGGTCACAAGCGCTGGTGCGAGGTCCCACGACGTACCGGAGGTACGCCACACGCCCCAGCGAAGCCACGCGTGGTTTCTTGCGGGCCCGCCCCTGGCTGGCACGGACACCCGGACCAACGAAGCCGACGCTCGGCCGGTCACGCGCCGTACGGGTGAGAGCGGGCCCGAACTCAGATCCGGGGACGCACCCGGACACGCGAGCGCACGCTCAGCGGCGGTGTCGCACCCGGCCGCGCGAGCGCACGCCCGGCCGCGGGGAGCGCGCGGCTGCGGGAGCGCGGCCGGTGACGCGCGCACGCTCAGATGCGGCCCCGGCACAGCTCCAGCATCGTCATCGCCAGCGCCGTGCCCGGCTTGCCGAGGGCGTCCCTGTAGTGGCCGAGGACCTCCATCTCGCGGGCCAGGTTCACCCGGCGGCCGCCGGAGGAGATCCGCGCCTCCTGGATGACGGCCGAGACTGCCACCCGTTCCTGGATGAGGCCGATGATCCGGTCGTCGAGCGCGTCGATGCGGTCGCGGGCGTCGCCGATCAGCGTCGCCGCCTCGTCGGTGCGGGCGCCGGTCTTCTCGGGGGTGGCGGTGTTCGTCGTCATGGCGGGGCTCCTGGGGTGTCGGATGCCCCGGGGTGAACCGGCCCGGGAACGCAGAACGCCCCGGGCTGTCAGCCCGGGGCGCCTGGGAAGTCGCTTGTCAGTTGCTCAAGCAGCACGACCATGGCAGCCGGTGGGCCGGTTGCCATAGGTAAAGACGAAGGTCGTGAGCTCGCGCATGGCGACAGTATGGACCCCGGTGACAGGCCGGGGCCAACCCGGGTTCGGATGGTGAGACGAAAAGCGCCACCGGCGCGCCGGTAGAATCGACAAATAGCACCCCCCTTCGGGGGACCCTCCTCCTACCGCCGGAAGGCCGCCGTAGTGTCATCAGCGACCCCCGCTGCCGCGCCCGACGTCACCAACCCGGACGTAGTCCTCGTTGTCGACTTCGGCGCCCAGTACGCCCAGCTCATCGCCCGCCGCGTCCGTGAGGCCCGGGTCTACAGCGAGATCGTCCCGTCCACCATGCCGGTGGCCGAGATGCTGGCCAAGAACCCGAAGGCGATCATCCTCTCCGGCGGCCCGTCCTCGGTGTACGCCGAGAACGCCCCCCGTCTCGACCGTGCGATCTTCGAGGCGGGTGTCCCCGTCTTCGGCATGTGCTACGGCTTCCAGCTGATGGCGACGACCCTCGGTGGCACCGTCGACAACACGGGCGCCCGCGAGTACGGCCGGACGCCGCTGCACGTCTCCAAGGCCGGCTCCACCCTCTTCGAGGGCACCCCGGTCGAGCAGTCCGTGTGGATGTCGCACGGCGACGCCTGCTCCGCCGCCCCCGAGGGCTTCGCCGTCACCGCGTCCACGGACGTCGTACCGGTCGCCGCCTTCGAGAACGACGAGAAGAAGCTCTACGGCGTCCAGTACCACCCCGAGGTGCTGCACTCCACGCACGGCCAGCAGATCCTGGAGCACTTCCTCTACCGCGGCGCCGGCATCGAGCCGAGCTGGACCACGGGCAACGTGATCGAGGAGCAGGTCGCGGCCATCCGCGCCCAGGTCGGCGACAAGCGCGCCGTCTGCGGCCTCTCCGGCGGCGTCGACTCCGCCGTGGCCGCCGCGCTCGTGCAGAAGGCCATCGGCTCCCAGCTCACCTGCGTCTACGTCGACCACGGCCTCATGCGCAAGGGCGAGACCGAGCAGGTCGAGAAGGACTTCGTCGCCTCGACCGGCGTCAACCTCAAGGTCGTCGACGCGCAGGAGCGGTTCCTCACCGCCCTCGCCGGCGTCTCCGACCCGGAGACCAAGCGCAAGATCATCGGCCGTGAGTTCATCCGCGTCTTCGAGCAGGCGCAGCTGGAGATCCTCCAGGAGGAGGGCCCCGAGGTCGCGTTCCTCGTCCAGGGCACCCTCTACCCGGACATCGTCGAGTCCGGCGGCGGCACCGGCACCGCCAACATCAAGTCGCACCACAACGTGGGCGGCCTCCCCGACGACATCGAGTTCGAGCTCGTCGAGCCGCTGCGCCAGCTGTTCAAGGACGAGGTCCGCATGGTCGGCCAGGAGCTCGGCCTGCCGGAGGAGATCGTCCAGCGCCAGCCGTTCCCCGGCCCCGGCCTCGGCATCCGCATCGTCGGCGAGGTCACCAAGGACCGCCTGGACCTGCTGCGCGAGGCCGACGCCATCGCCCGCGAGGAGCTCACCGCGGCCGGTCTCGACCGGGAGATCTGGCAGTGCCCGGTCGTCCTGCTCGCCGACGTCCGCTCCGTGGGCGTCCAGGGCGACGGCCGCACCTACGGTCACCCGATCGTGCTGCGCCCCGTCTCCTCCGAGGACGCGATGACGGCCGACTGGTCGCGCCTGCCGTACGACGTGCTGGCCAGGATCTCGACCCGCATCACCAACGAGGTCGAGGACGTCAACCGGGTCGTCCTCGACATCACCAGCAAGCCCCCGGGTACCATCGAGTGGGAGTAGTCCCTCCCGCAGACGTCCGAAGCCGCCGCCCCGCCACCCGGGGGCGGCGGCTTCGCTGTGTCCGCCCCTCGGGAGGGCGTCTTTCCATGGCGTCCGGACTCTGGTGACTTGACCGGCCGGGCATTACCTTCCGGCGCATGAGCGTGATACCCGACCCCGTTCCCGTCGACCGGCTCCACTTCGCCATGCCGCCCGTCCACGCGACGGCCGAGGAGGAGCGCGTCCACCGCAAACAGCGGCTCGCCGGCGCGCTCCGGGTCTTCGGGCGGTTGGGCTACGAGGAGGGCGTCTCGGGCCACATCAGCGCCCGCGACCCCGAACTCCCCGACTGCTACTGGGTGAACCCCTTCGGGGCGCCGTTCGAGGAGATCTCCGCGAGCGACCTCGTCCTGGTCAACGGCGACGGGCAGGTCGTCCGGGGCGGGCAGCACGTCAACCAGGCCGCGTTCACCGTCCACGCCCAGGTCCACCGGGCCCGTCCCGACGCCGTGGCCGTCGCCCACACCCACTCCCTCCACGGCCGGGCCCTCGCCTCGCTCGGCGAACTCCTCGACCCGATCACCCAGGAGGCCTGCGCCTTCTACCAGGACCACGCCCTCTACGACGCCTACACCGGCGTCACCGTGGACCCGGAGGAGGGGCGCCGGATCGCCCTCGCGCTCGGCCCGTTCAAGGCGATCGTGCTCCGCAACCACGGGCTGCTCACCGTCGGCGCCTCCGTCGACGCGGCCGCCTGGTGGTTCATCGCCCTGGAGCGCTGCGCCCAGGTGCAGCTGGCCGCGCGGGCGGCCGGGAAACCGGTCCTGATCGACCACCGCGAGGCCGTCGCGACCCGCGAGCAGCTCGGCAGCGACCTCGTCGCCTGGATCAACTACCAGCCGCTCTGGCGCAGGATCAGCCGCACGGAGCCCGAACTCCTGTCGTAACACCATCGCCTCACCCTTCTGTACGTCAATGCGACGGCACGGCAATCACCCTCCGGCGGGGCGCACGCGGCAGCGCGGGAGCCGTCGGTACGACACAATTCCCAGGAAACAAAGGCTGGTTGACTCTCCGGGGCGCACCGGTACGTGTCGTGAAGTGAGCTCGGGAAGTGAGCACCGTGGCGGTTCAAGAGGCGAGACAGCACGGCGAGCACGCGACGGCCTGCGCGGGCTGCGCCCACTGCGGACGGACCGGCCACCGGCGTGCCGTCGCCGCCTTCCTCGCCCGGCGCGACGAACTCGCCGCCGGGCACGGCGTCCCCGCGGCCGTCGCCCACTCCCCGGTCGCCGCCCGCCAATGGGTGTCCGACGAGCTCGCCCAGTCCGCCCGTGCGGTGGCCGCGCACGGCCGGGAGGCCGGCGTGGCGTGGTTCGACCGGGTACGGCGCGGGGGCCTCGCCGCGGTCTGGGGCGCCGTCGTCCTCCTGCTCCTGGGCCAGGCCCTCACCGCCGTCGGCGACGGCTGGACCGTCGCCCGGACGGCCGGCCTCTGCACCGCCGTGGTCCTCGCCGTCCTGCTCAGCGCGGCCGCCCACGCCCACCGCTCCCGGGGCGGACTGCTCGCCCCGCTGATCGGCGAGGACAACCGGCTCTCCACCTCCCGCGCCGTCGCCGCCGCCTGGCTCCTCCTCCTCGGCTACGCCCTGGTCCTCCTGGCCTTCCAGTCACCGGGCGCGCCCGCCTTCGGCCTCGCCCGGGGCGCCGGGCTGCTGACCGTGCTCGCCCTGGTGTCGGCCGTCACCGTGACCGCCCGGTTCGTCGTCGCGGCGGGGATCGCGTCCCGCCGGCTCCAGAAGGTCCGCGCCGACCGGCCGCGCGCCGCCGACCTGCTCTGCGACGACAGCGGCCGGGCCGCGCTCGCCGACGTCCAGTACGTCCTGGTCGCCGGGTCCGCGCTGGTCCTGACGGCCGTCGCCCTCGCCCACGACCCGGCCGGGCTCCCGGCGGTGCCCTGGTCCCTGGTGCTCCTCGTCGGCGTCTCCGCCGTCTGGCACCTCGCCGCGAAGTGCACCGAGGGAGTCCGCCCCACGATCCACTCCGTGGTCAGGTCACGGGAGGCCGGGGACCTCGACGCCCCGATCCGCACGGGGGACGACATCGAGATCCGCGGCTGCGGTTTCGTCCCGCCCGGGGCCGGTGCACCCGACCCGCTGACCCGTCTGGTCGTCCGTATCGGCGCGGTCCACGCCCATGTGCCGCTGGTCCCGGTCCCGGGCGGCTTCGCCAACCCCACCGACGCCGCCCTGACCGTCCCCCTCCCGGTGGACGTGGAACCGGGCCGGGTGGAGGTCTCGGTCGTGACCGCGGCGGGCGTCGAGACCAACCGGGTCGCGATCGACGTCGTGGATTGATCCCTCCGGCCCTCCTTCCCGTATCCCTTCGCGGGCCGGGCGAGGAGAATCGTTCCGCGAAGAGTCGTACGGGGCGAGGAGAGGTGGCCGACGATGACGGGACACGCGGACCGGGCGGACGGCGCGGCCGGCGGGACCGGTGGCGCGGGCGGGACGAGCGGCCCCGACGGCACCCGGGACGCGGCCGACCCGCGCGGCGCGGGCCGGGGCGGCGCCGCCGGCGCGCTCGACCGGTGGAAGGCGCTCGGCTCCCGCTACGCCCTCCTTCCGCTCCGGATCTTCCTCGGCGTCACCTTCGTCTACGCCGCGTTCGACAAGCTCACCGACTCGGCCTTCTTCGCCGACTCCGGCACGGGCTCCATCGGCGAAATGATGACCGGCGTCCGCGACAGCTCGGCCGTCCCCGCCCTGGTCGACCTCGCCCTGAAGAACCCGGCCGGGTTCGGCTACGCCATCGCCCTCGGGGAGCTCGCCGTCGGCATCGGGACCCTGGTGGGCCTCTTCGCCCGCGTGGCGGCGCTCGGCGGCGCCCTCATCTCCCTGAGTCTCTGGCTGACCGTGAGCTGGCAGGTGAACCCGTACTACCTCGGCAACGACCTCGCCTATCTGATGGCCTGGCTGCCGCTGGTGCTGGCCGGGGCGTCGGTGCTGTCGCTCGACCGGCTCCTCGCCGAACGGCGCCGCACCCGGTAGACGATCCAGGTCACCAGCCCGGCCGTGCCCAGCCCGCCGAAGAGGACCGGGAACACGACGTACCACGGGGTCGTCCAGGCCCCGGTGGCGTCGCCCGCGTAGAGCCCGGCCAGGGCGAGGGCGGTGAGGCCGGCGATCATCCTGCCGGGGCGGAACTCATGAAGCAGCACGGGTGACCTCCACCTGTCCGATGCTGACCTTGAGAGAGAGGTCGAGGGTGCCCGCCGGGGCGGTCCCGGCCGGCGGGGCCAACGTCCGGGTCACGTCGCGGTCCGGCGCGACGTCGATGTCGTCCGCCGGCTCGCCCGGCAGCTGCAGGTCGCCGAGTCCCACCTGCGCGTGGACCTTCACGACCGCGTTCTTCGGGACGATCACCCTGAGCTGCCCCGCGCCGACCTCGATCGACGACGACACGGTCGTGCCCGCCGGGACCGCGAGCGCCGACAGGTCGAGCGTGCCGACCCCGGTCCCCAGCTCGTAGCGCGGCTGCACGGCGGAGACCGACGCCGGCTTCCACGTCTCGCGGATCCACTCCGTGGTGATCTGCCCGGGCACCGCCGTCGTCAGGGAGAGCAGGCCCGCCGTGACCACGGTGAGGAAGACCGTGCCGAACCCGGTCCTGCCGAGGAAGCTGCTGACGACCAGACCGAGGCCGAACACCGCGAGCGCGGCGACCAGACCGGTCTGCAGGCTCGTGCCCAGCGGCTCGCTCTCCCAGGTGAGGGAGGTGCCGATCACCGCCGCGGCCATGGCGAGCAGATAGACGAGACCGCCGATGGAGAGCGGGCTCCGCCGGATCGAGGGCTTCGGGCGCCCGGGAGCGGAGCCGGCCTTCCACCGGGCTCCCGGCTTCGGGACCTCGCCGTCCACCAGGCCGTCCTGGTCCACGATGCCCTGCGGACCCCACAGGTAGCCGACGGCCACCTTGCCCGTCGAGCCGTCCTTGACGATCGGGTCCCGCCACCACGAGGGGAACTCGGCGAGCGGCGGGGCCTTGGTCTCGGGCGGGGCCTCGGCGACCGGCCGGGAGGCCGTCGCCGCGTCCGCCCGCCCCTCCGCCTCCACCGCGCCGGCCTGCCGGTGGCGCGACCAGACCGCCGCAGACGACAGCGCGAACGCCACC
This sequence comes from Streptomyces sp. CB02009, assembly GCF_001905825.1. Taxonomy (GTDB): domain Bacteria; phylum Actinomycetota; class Actinomycetes; order Streptomycetales; family Streptomycetaceae; genus Streptomyces. The sequence goes on along the minus strand of NZ_LIVV01000005.1, from coordinate 338,527 downwards.
AGCAGGGCCGAGCCCAGCATCGACCCGCTGTGCAGCATCGACAGGAAGACCCCGCAGCCCACCAGCGCCATGAGCACGGCGGCCAGCGTGCCGCCGGACACGCGGCCGGTCAGCAGCCTGCGCCCCTCGTTCTCGTCCTCGCCCTCGGCCGGGATCAGCAGCCACGCGAAGCCGTAGAAGATCAGACCGAGACCGCCCGGCACCGCGAGCACACCGACCACCACCCGGAAGATCACCGGGTCCAGGTCGAAGTACCGGCCGAGGCCACCGCAGACACCGCCCACGACCTTGCCGCCGCGCGAGCGCCGCAGCGGACGGGCGGAGACGGCCTCCGCCGGCGGCGGGGCCTCGTGCTGCGAAGGCATCGAACTCGTCATGCGTCCATGGTGACGGCCCGTGACGCCCAGCGGCACCGGTGCCGACCCTGGCCCGACCCTGATATTCGGTGCCGCACCGCCCCCGAGGCCGTACCGGGGGCGATCTCAGGGCCGACCCTGATGTCCAGGGCGGGCCGAACGTGTGACGATCGGTGCATGTCCGCAGCCGCTCGTGTCACCGACACCGACGAACCGCCCGTGCGCAGGCTCTACCGGAGCGCCGACGGGCGATGGCTCGGCGGTGTCGCGCGCGGCCTCGCGGGCCACCTCGGGCTGCCGGTGGTCTGGGTCCGCATGGCCTTCGTGGTCATGTGCTTCCTGGACGGCCTCGGACTCCTGATCTACGCGGCCTTCTGGATCGTCGTCCCGCTCGGCGTCGGCGGGAGGACCGCCCCGCGCCCCGTCTTCGAGACCACCCCCGACGGCCGCCGAAGACTCCGCAAGCCCGACCGGGGACAGGTCTTCGCCCTCGTCGTGCTGGCGATCGGCGCCGCGCTCCTCATCGGGAACATCAGCGTCGACGGCGAGTCCGGCCGGTACGTCTGGCCCCTGCTCCTCGTCGGCGTCGGCGTCGCCCTGGTCTGGCGCCAGGCGGACAACGCCCGCCGGGCCAGCTGGACCGATCCCGGCCGCCGCACGCGCGCCCTCCAGCTCGCCCGCGGTCTCGTCGGCGTCGCCCTCGTCGGCGCCGGCCTCGCGGTCTTCGTGGTGGTCCGCGGCTCGGTCGCCCAGCTCGGCACGGCCCTCACCGCCGCCGTCGCCGTGCTCACCGGCATAGCCCTGCTCTCCGGCCCCTGGCTGGTCCGGATGTCGCAGGACCTCACCGAGGAGCGGACCATGCGCATCCGCGCCCAGGAGCGCGCCGAGGTCGCGGCCCACGTCCACGACTCGGTGCTGCACACCCTCACCCTGATCCAGCGCAACGCCGAGGACGCGGGCGAGGTCCGCCGGCTCGCCCGCGCCCAGGAGCGCGAGCTGCGGAACTGGCTGTACAAGCCCGAGGGCACAGGACGGGACGAGGAGCCCGAGACGCTCGCCGAGGCGGTGAAGAAGGCGGCGGCCGAGATCGAGGACAAGCACGGCGTCCCGCTCGAGGTGGTCGTCGTCGGCGACTGCCCGCTCGACGAGGGCCTGGTCGCGCAGATGCAGGCCGCGCGCGAGGCGATGGTCAACGCCGCGAAGTACGGTGGCGAGGGCGGAGCCGTGCAGGTGTACGCGGAGGTCGAGGGCCGCACGGTGTTCGTCTCGGTCCGGGACCGGGGGCCGGGATTCGACCTCGACGCGGTCCCCGAGGACAGGATGGGCGTACGAGAATCGATCATCGGCCGGATGCAGCGCAACGGCGGCACGGCCCGGCTGCGGTCCGTGCCGGGCGGGGGCACCGAAGTGGAGCTTGAGATGGAGAGGGCGGACGGATGAGCGACGAGACCGGAGAAGCGACCGGAACCGAGGCGGGGGCGGGCACGGAGCGCCGGGTGCGGGTGGTGCTCGTCGACGACCACCGGATGTTCCGCACGGGAGTGCAGGCCGAGATCGGCCGCACCGACGTCACCGGTGTCGAGGTGGTCGGCGAGGCCGCCGACGTCGACCAGGCGGTCACCGTCATCACGGCGACCCGCCCCGAGGTCGTCCTCCTCGACGTGCACCTTCCGGGCGGCGGCGGCGTCGAGGTGCTGCGGCGCTGCGCGAGCCTGATGAGCGCGGCGGAGAACCCGGTGCGCTTCCTCGCCCTGTCCGTCTCGGACGCGGCCGAGGACGTCATCGGCGTGATCCGGGGCGGTGCCCGGGGCTATGTCACCAAGACCATCACCGGGACCGACCTGGTCGACTCGGTCTTCCGGGTCCAGGAGGGCGACGCCGTCTTCTCGCCCCGGCTCGCCGGATTCGTCCTGGACGCCTTCGCGTCGACGGACGCGCCGCCGGTGGACGAGGACATGGACCGGCTGACCCAGCGGGAGCGGGAGGTGCTGCGGCTGATCGCCCGGGGGTACGCGTACAAGGAGATCGCCAAGCAGCTCTACATCTCGGTGAAGACGGTCGAGTCGCACGTCTCCGCCGTGCTGCGCAAGCTCCAGCTGTCCAACCGCCACGAACTGACCCGCTGGGCCACCGCCCGCCGCCTGGTCTGATCAGCCCACCCGGGTCGCTCCCGCGAAGGGCATCTCGTCGAGGGGGGCGACCCTGACCGGGGCCCCGGGGCGGGGGGCGTGGATCATCTGGCCGCCCCCGATGTACAGCCCGACGTGGCTGATCCCGGAGTAGAAGAAGACCAGGTCGCCCGGAGCGAGCTGGGACCGGGAGACCCGCCGGCCCGCGTTGATCTGGGTGTACGTGGTGCGCGGCAGCGAGACGCCGGCCGCGCGCCAGGCCGCCTGGGTGAGGCCCGAGCAGTCGAACGCCGAGGGGCCCGTCGCCCCCCACACGTACGGCTTGCCGAGCTGGGCGCGGGCGAAGGAGACGGCCTCGGCGGCCCGGCCGTTCGGCGCGGTCACCGGGGCGCGGTCGCCGCCCGAGGAGCGGTCGGCGCGCGCGGTGGCGGGAGCGGCGGTCGCCGTGCCCGTACCGCCGGCGGCGCTGTTCCCGGCGGAGGCGCCGGAGCCGTCGCGGCCCGCCTCCGCGGCCTCGTACCGGGCGCGTTCCTCCGCGGTCAGCCGGGCGAGCACGGTCCGTGCCGCCTGGAGCTTGCCGAGGACCGCGGCCTTCTGCCGCCGCAGCTCCGTCTCGTGCCCGCGCAGTGTGTCCAGGCGCCCCGTCGACTCGGCGCGCAGCTGCCGGACGGCGGCGAGCTCGCGGCGCACGGCGCTGACGGCGGCCGCCTGCCGCTCCCCGGCCCGCTCGGCGAGCGCGGCCCGCTCCAGGTACTGGTCGGGGTTCGAGGTGAGGGCGAGCTGGACGGCGGGGTCGAGTCCCCCGGACCGGTACTGGGCGGCGGCCATGGCCCCGAGCCCGTCCCGCGCGGTGTTGAGGCGCTGGGTCCTGCGGGCGGCCTCGTCGCGCAGCCGCTCGAACGCGGTGCGGGCCTCGTCGGCCTTCTCCTTCGCCCCGTTGTACCGCTCGGTCGCGACCTCGGCCTCCTCGTACAGCCGGTCCACCTTCTCCTTGACCTGTGCGGTGGTGGGGCGGGGCTCGGCGTGCCCGGATCCCTCGAAGAGGGTCGCGGTCGCGGCGGAGGCGAGGGCGAGGGTGGCGGCGGTGCGGCCGGCCTGGCCACCGAGGGGGGACTGCCTGGGTTTTCGGTGTGCTGCCACGAGGGCGCGTCACATCCTCTGCCTGGGGGACACGGGCCCGCCGGGCCGACGGCGGGCCGCACAGGGGAGACGGACCGCCGCCGGGTTTTCTCGGCGGGGGTGACCGACAACCGCCGGATCGCCGACGGTGGTGGGGAGCCGGCCACCTGGTGAAGGACGCTAAACCTGGGGTCACGCCCGGACGGCGGGATGACCGCTATTGGCGACACTTGGCGGTCGGCGACCGATGTCTTTCGTCCGGGGTGGCGGGCCGAGGGGCATTGCGGCGGTCGTCCGACCGAAGCGGCGGACCGGGTGGACCCGGCCGGAAGGCGGTGCTAGGGCCCCGGTTAGGCTCCGGCGCATGGACGTACTCATCAATGTCTTCGTCGCCCTGCACATCATCGGTATCGCCGCCCTGCTGGGCGGGTTCCTCACCCAGATGAAGGCGATGGGGGCCGGTACGGCCCGCTTCAGCCCGGCGATGCTGCACGGCGCCCTGACCATGCTCGTCACCGGCGTCGCGCTGGTCGGCCTCAACCAGGCGGACGACCAGAGCGTCAACAACCTCAAGATCGGCATCAAGCTCGGGATCCTCGTGGTGATCCTCGCCCTCGTCTACGTCAAGCGCGACGAGGAGCGGGTCGAGAAGGGCCTCTTCGCCGCGGTCGGCGGTCTGACCATGGCGAACATCTTCATCGCGACCCTCTGGACGTGACCGTCGGGGCGTGACCCGGGGCGTGAGCCCGGGCCCTCCGGGCGGCGGTCGGGCGGCGGCCGGGCGGGTGGGTGTGACCGGTACCGCAGGCCTGTGAGGAAGGCGGATCCCGAAGGCGGGCCCGGATGTCGGTGGGGCGTCCTAGACTCGTGAGGCGATGAGCAGCCTCTTTGACGACAGCTTCCTGGCCGGCCTCCAGAACCACTCCTCGGAGGAGCCCCCGCCCCACCCCGAGGACCACGAGCACGGCTCCCCGGCCGGGGAGGACGTCCCGCACGACCTCTTCGGGGAGCACTTCGACGTGCCCCCGCCCGCCCGGGACACCCACTACCGCGACGGCGCCCCCCGCCCCGTCGTGGACACCGCGGCGCTCCTGGACGGGCTGAACGAGCAGCAGCGCGCGGCCGTCGTCCACACGGACACCCCGCTGCTCATCGTCGCCGGAGCCGGCTCCGGCAAGACCCGGGTGCTCACCCACCGCATCGCCCACCTGCTCGGCAGCCGGCACGTGCACCCCGGCCAGATACTGGCGATCACCTTCACGAACAAGGCCGCGGGCGAGATGAAGGAGCGCGTCGAGCAGCTCGTCGGACCGCGTGCCAACGCGATGTGGGTGATGACCTTCCACAGCGCCTGCGTCCGCATCCTGCGCCGCGAGTCGAAGAGGCTTGGCTTCACGTCCTCCTTCTCGATCTACGACGCCGCCGACTCCAAGCGCCTGATGTCCCTGGTCTGCCGCGACCTGGACCTCGACCCGAAGAAGTTCCCGCCGAAGTCGTTCAGCGCCAAGATCTCGAACCTCAAGAACGAGCTGATCGACGAGGAGACCTTCGCCGACCAGGCCGTCGACGGCTTCGAGAAGACGCTCGCCGAGGCCTACCGGATGTACCAGGCACGGCTGCGCGAGGCCAACGCCCTGGACTTCGACGACATCATCATGACGACGGTCCACCTGCTCCAGGCGTTCCCCGACGTCGCCGAGCACTACCGCCGCCGCTTCCGGCACGTCCTCGTCGACGAGTACCAGGACACCAACCACGCCCAGTACACCCTCGTGCGGGAGCTCGTCGGCACCGGCTACGAGGACCTCGGCCCCGCCGAGCTGTGCGTCGTGGGCGACGCCGACCAGTCGATCTACGCCTTCCGCGGCGCCACCATCCGCAACATCCTCCAGTTCGAGGAGGACTACCCGGACGCGACGACGATCCTCCTGGAGCAGAACTACCGCTCCACCCAGACGATCCTCTCCGCCGCGAACGCCGTCATCGAGCGCAACGAGTCCCGCCGCCCCAAGAACCTCTGGACGAACGCCGGCGCGGGCTCGCAGATCACGGGCTACGTGGCCGACACCGAGCACGACGAGGCCCAGTTCGTCGCCGACGAGATCGACCGGCTCACCGACGCGGGCGAGGCCAAGGCGGGAGACGTCGCCGTCTTCTACCGGACCAACGCCCAGTCCCGCGTCTTCGAAGAGATCTTCATCCGCGTCGGACTGCCCTACAAGGTCGTCGGCGGCGTGCGCTTCTACGAGCGCAAGGAGGTCCGTGACGTCCTCGCCTACCTGCGCGTCCTCGCCAACCCCGAGGACAACGTCCCGCTGCGCCGCATCCTCAACGTCCCCAAGCGGGGCATCGGCGAGCGCGCCGAGGCGATGATCGACGCCCTCTCGCTGCGCGAGAAGATCACCTTCCCGCAGGCCCTCAAGCGGGTCGACGAGGCGTACGGCATGGCGGCCCGCTCGGCGAACGCCGTCAAGCGGTTCAACGCGCTGATGGACGAGCTGCGCACCGTCGTCGAGTCCGGCGCCGGACCCGCCGTCGTCCTGGAGGCCGTCCTGGAGCGCACGGGCTATCTCGCCGAGCTCCAGGCATCGACCGATCCGCAGGACGAGACCCGGATCGAGAACCTCCAGGAACTCGCCGCCGTGGCCCTGGAGTTCGAGCAGGAGCGCGGCGAGGAGCCGGCGACCCTCGCCGAGTTCCTGGAGAAGGTCGCGCTCGTCGCCGACTCCGACCAGATCCCGGACGAGGACGAGGAGGGCCGGGGCGTCATCACCCTGATGACGCTGCACACCGCCAAGGGCCTCGAGTTCCCCGTCGTGTTCCTGACGGGCATGGAGGACGGCGTCTTCCCGCACATGCGCGCCCTCGGCCAGGCGAAGGAACTGGAGGAGGAGCGGCGTCTCGCGTACGTGGGCATCACGCGCGCGCGGGAGCGGCTCTACCTGACGCGCTCGTCGATGCGCAGCGCCTGGGGCCAGCCCTCGTACAACCCGGCCTCGCGCTTCCTGGAGGAGATCCCGCCCGCGTACCTGGACTGGAAGCGGACCGGTCCGATGGCGAAGCCCGCCGGGCCGACCTCGGGGATCACCTCCTCGCTCTCCTCCTCCCGCGCGCGCTCCGGCCCCTCGGGCTTCGCGACCCGGCGTGCGGGGGAGAAGCCGGTGATCTCCCTCCAGGTCGGCGACCGGGTGACGCACGACCAGTTCGGCCTCGGCACGGTCATGACGGTGACGGGCGCGGGCGGGGACGCCCAGGCGACGATCGACTTCGGCGACGAGAAGCCGAAGCGGCTGCTGCTGCGGTACGCGCCGGTCGAGAAGCTGTAGCCGCGGAGGCGGCGGACGCGAGCGGGCCCCGGCCGAAGAAGCCGGGGCCCGCTCGCGTGCGCGGAGTGTGCGGTCAGCTGGTCGGGTCGAGACCGTGGCTGCGCAGCCAGGCCAGCGGGTCGATCGCGTAGCCGCCGCCCGGCCGGACCTCGAAGTGGAGGTGCGGGCCGGTGGAGTTGCCGGTGTCGCCGGAGTACGCGATGACGTCGCCGGCCTTCACCTGGCCGTAGCGGATCTTGGCGCTGCTGAGGTGGCAGTACCAGGTCTCGGTGCCGTCGGGCGCGGTCACGATCACCATGTTGCCGTAGGCGCTGTTGATCTGGGTGCGGACGGTGCCGTCCGTCGCGGCCATCACGGGCGTGCCGGTCTGCACGGGGAAGTCGATGCCGGTGTGCACGGACATCCAGTTGACGCCGGACTGGCCGAAGCGCGCGCTGAGCCGGTGGAGTTCCACCGGCAGCATGTACTTGGGACGCAGCGCCTCCTTGCGGGCCGCCTCCTCCTCGCGCTTCTTCTTGTCGGCCGCCTGGCGTGCCTTGAGGTCGATGCGCTCCTGGGTGCGGCTGGCGCGGTCGCCGAAGTCGCGGGCGTCGGCGCTGAGCGCGGCGAGCTGCGTGTCGAGCGCGTTGTTGGCGGCGACCTGCTTCACGGACGCCGGGTCGGCGGCGGCGAGCGCGGTCGTGTCCTCCTTCTTCGCGCCGTCGGTGCCGGCTCCGGTGAGCCCGCCGACGGAGGCGGCGGCGATGCCGGCGACTCCCATGACGCAGGCGGAGGGAACGGCGACGGTCAGCAGCGCGGAGCGCTTCGCGGGGGTACGGCGCCGGCCTCGGCTGCCGTTGGAGGAGCGGCGCACGGGGCGGCCGGCGTGGGGGGAGTCCGTGCGGACCTCGACGGCGGGCTGGTCGTCGGGGCCGGAGGGGTCGGCGTCGTACGCGTCGTGGGCCTCGCGGTCCTCGTGACGGTCGTCGTCCTCGTCCCCGGGGGCGTCGTGTCCGGCCCGGTCGTGGGCGGGCTCGACGTCGTCCAGGTCGGCGTGGGCCTCGGCAGTGCCGGCCTCGCTCTCGGGGACGTACTCGAACGCGAACTCCGCGGTGTGCTCGGGACCCGGCGTGTACTGCTGCGGGACGACCGGCTCGGCCTCCTGGGACACCTGGTTCCACGCGGTCGCGTCGTACGCGCCGGTGTCGGTCGCGAAGGCGGGGGCGGCCCACTGGCCGGTCGCGTCGTAGGACTCGTAGCCGTACGTCCCCTGGGCGGCGTAGGCGCCGGCGTGGAGGGTCTCGTGCGGGCCGGTGTGCTGGGCCTCGGTCCAGGCGGAGGCGTCCCACTGGCCGGTCGTGTCGTACGCGGGGGTGGTGCCGTGCTGCGCGGCCGTCGTGTCGTACTGCCCGGTCGTCGTCTCGTACGGACCGGCCGTGGTCCCGTACGTGCCGGTGGTGTCGTAGGCGCCCGTGGCGTTCCACTGCCCGGTGGTGTCCCACTGACCGGTCGTGTCGTACGTGCCGGTGGCCTCGTACGACCCGGTCGCGGTGGCGTACTGCCCCGTCATGTCGTACTGACCGGTCGCGGCGAACTGCGAGGCGTCGTACTGACCGGTCGTCGTTCCGTACTGCTCCGCCGTCCCGTACGTGCCGGTGACGTCGTATCCGCCGAGGTTCCACTGTCCGCTCTGGTCCGATCCGCCGTCGCCGTAGGCGCCGAAGAGAGGATCGGTGGCGAAACTGCCGGTGGTCTGGGCGCCGTCTCCGGCGTACCCGGCGTGGGGGTGCTGGTCGTTCACCAACGTCTCTCTCGCCTCGGCAGCAGGACCAGTCCGGGGCGGGCCCGACGAGGGTGTCCCGGGGGTAAGCAGTGGCGCGACTGTACCCGGCGGTATGCGCAGCCGACAATCTTCGGCGGTGGCCGGGGCCGTAGGAAACGGGCAATCGGCCGTGTTTCGCCAGCTCACGGAGAGAGCTTTGGCCTTGTGTTCGAGAGACGTTCGAAGAACGGTTTCGGAGTGTCACGCCACGGACGTGGCGCCCGGCTCCTCCGCACGCGCTCCGGGGGCCTCCCGGCCGTCCGCGTCGAGGGCGTCCCGGACCCCGGCGGCGACCGTGGGGTGCACCGGCAGCGCGAGATGACCGATCCCGCTCACCCGCACGTTGTGCACGAGCAGGTCCGGATGGTCGAGCCGCGCCGTCTCCACCGGCACCATGATCTGGTCCAGGTCGCTCCAGAAACTCACGAACCGGGTCCGGCAGCCGGGCGACGGCCCGGCGAGCTCCCGCAGCACCTCCGAACCCGGCCGCATCTGCCGGACCAGCGGATGCGCGTCGGCGAGCGGGGCCACGCTGGTGCCGGAGTGCGGGGTACCCAGCGTGACCAGGGTGCGCACCCGGCTGTCACCGCCCAGCCGCTGCACGTAGTAGCGGGCGATGAGCCCGCCCAGACTGTGCCCGACGATGTCGACCTCGGCATGTCCCGTACGGGCGCGGATCTCGTCCACCCGGCGGCCCAGCAGCTCCGCGGCGGCCCGCAGGTCGCAGGTGAGCGGTGAGTAGTTGAGCGACTCGACACAGTCACGGCCGTTCCGGGTGAGGGAACGGCGCAGGACCACGAAGACCGAGCGGTTGTCGACGAGACCGTGCAGCAGCACGACCGGGCGCCGGCCCGGGGTGACCGACGGGGCGGGGGCGGGCGCGAGGCGCTCCGCCACGATCCCGGACGGGTAGAGGACGAGATGGCCGGTGAGGATCGCGAGCTCCAGGGCAGTGGCCTTCATCAGGGCGGTGACCTTGGTGAGCTCCATCGGCGACCTCCCGGACGGCATGCGGGGCCGGACGGTACGCCGGTACGCCGCGCCCCCGTGCCGCACGGACGGCGGCACGGAGGCGCGGCGACCTCGTCGCGGCTCCCTTCGCGACCGTGCCCCGCTTGCGGCTGGTGGGCCCAGGAGGAGGGCCCGAAAGCGGGGTACGACGCAGAGCGAACATGTCCCACGTGTGATTTCCCCCTCGGCCGCCGTCGCGAAACAGCCGGGTGCGGGATGCTGGTGTCAACGTTCGTTCACCTCCCCGGCAAAGGTGCGCGGGGGTCTCATGTGGAGGCAGTGATGGGTGTGACCGGTCCGATCCGCGTGGTGGTTGCCAAGCCCGGCCTCGACGGCCACGATCGCGGGGCCAAGGTGATCGCGCGGGCACTCCGCGACGCCGGTATGGAGGTCATCTACACCGGCCTCCACCAGACCCCCGAGCAGATCGTCGACACCGCGATCCAGGAGGACGCCGACGCGATCGGCCTCTCGATCCTCTCGGGCGCGCACAACACCCTGTTCGTGAAGGTCCTGGAACTCCTCAAGGACCGTGACGCCGAGGACATCAAGGTCTTCGGCGGCGGCATCATCCCCGACGGGGACATCGCGCCGCTGAAGGAGAAGGGCGTCGCGGAGATCTTCACGCCGGGCGCGACGACCGCGTCCATCGTCGACTGGGTGAACGCGAACGTCCGCGTGGCCGCGTAGTCCGTTCGGCGGTATGGGCGCTGCGGCATGCGTTCGGCGGCAGGGGCGCTGAGGCGTGCGCTGCCGTTTCGAAGGGCCCTTCCGCAGGGGAGGGCCCTTCGGCGTGCCGGTTCCGTGACGTCTACCGGGCCGGTTCCGTGAGTTCGGCTCTCATCGCCTCGCGCAGCCGCAGCGTGGAGACCAGGCGCTGGAACGCCTCCGCCCAGTAGCCGCCCGCGCCGGGGGAGATGTCCTCCGCCTCCTCGGGCCGTGCCGTCAGGGACTCCAGCTGCCGGGCCGCCTCCGGGGCGAGGCAGCGCTCCGCGAGTCCCATCACCCCGCTGAAGCTCCACGGGTAACTGCCCGCCTCCCGCGCGATGTCGAGTGCGTCGATCACCGCCTCGCCGAGCGGCTCCGCCCACGGCACCTCGCAGACGCCGAGCAGCTGGAACGCCTCCGACAGGCCATGGGCCGCGATGAACGCCCCCACCCAGCGGGCCCGTTCCTCCCGAGCGAGCGTCGAGAGGAGCTGGGCCCGCTCGGCCAGCGACGACGTGCCCGGGCCCGTCGCGGGCGGGGTCGCCGGGGAGCCGAGCAGCGCCCGCGACCAGGCCGCGTCCCGCTGCCGTACGGCCGCCCGGCACCAGGCCGCGTGCAGCTCGGCCTGCCAGTCGTCGGCGACCGGCAGCGCCACGATCTCCTCGGGGGCGCGCCCCCCGAACCTCGGCGGCCAGCAGGACAGCGGCGCTGCCTCGACGAGCTGGCCCAGCCACCAGGACCGCTCGCCCCGGCCGGCGGGCGGTGTCGCGGCGAGGCCGTCCCGCTGCATGGCCGCGTCGCACTCGTGCGGGGCCTCCACGGTGATCGTGGGCGACTCCGCCGTCCGGTCGAGGCCGACGCAGGTGACCGCGCGGCCCGCCATCCGGCCCGCGAGCGCCGAGGCCGGCAGGGCGGAGAGCAGTTCGGCCGCGGTCGCGCGGACGTTGCGGCTGCGGTCGCCGAGGGCCTCCTCCAGGAACTCCTCGTCCGCGCCGGACAGTCCGGTCCGCAGCGAGTCGAGGAACATCAGCCGGTCCTCGGCCCGTTCGGCCGGCCAGGTGGACGCGAGGAGGGCGAGCCCGGCCGCCGGGTCCTGCGTCCGTACGGTGCCGAGCAGGGCGACCCGCTCGGCGAACAGCCCCTCGTCCCACAGGGCCCGTACCCCCTCCCGGTCCGCGGGGTCCGGGAGGGAGCTGCCCGCGCCCGCGCCGCGCAGGGCGAACCGCCACTCGGGGTTGAGCCGGGCCAGCCACAGGCCGCGCGGCCCGGCCAGCAGCAGGGCCTGGGGTCGCAGATCGGTGCGGGCCCGGGCCGCGTCGAGGAGGGCGGGCAGGGTGGCGGACGGGGCCTTGAACCCGCGCTCGTTGGCGAGGGCGAGCCACTGCGGGAGCAGTTCGGCCAGGTCGGGCGAGGCCCCCCGCCGTCCCGCGGGCGAGGGCGCGGCCCGGCCGGCGAGCAGCTGGTCGAGCCGCCGCCGCGCGGCCCCGGGCAGCGGCCGGCGGTGGTCCTCGGGCGAGGGCTCCGGCGGGGACGCGGCGGGCCCGGGCCGCAGTCCCGCCCTCCGCCGTACGGTGTGCAGCGCGGCGGCGTCGAGCAGGGCGCCCGGCAGGTCTCCGGCCGGCAGGCCGGCGAGGCGGGCGGGCGGGCGGCGGTCCGTGCCGAGCAGGGCCGAGGTGACGAGCTCCTCCCAGCCGTCGTCGTCCGTGAGAAGAGCGCCGGGGGTGGGGGTCGTCGTGTCCTGCTCCATCAGGGGCCTCTCCTGCTCCATCGGGGTCCTCCGGCCGGACGGTGTTCCGTGGGCGGGGGTCATATGAGAGGGACCGTTTCTCCCGGGGCCTCGCGGGACCAGGCGGCGAGCGGGGTGAACCCCCGGTGCCCGCACTCCCCGAACACCGTCACCGGGGCTCCGCCGGACAGGGCGACCAGGCGCCAGAGCCCGGGGCGGGACTGGGCGGCGGGGGTCAGCGGCAGCGCCTCGCGGCCGTCCCCGTCGGCGAGCTGCCAGCCGTACTCGGCGCGCGCGGGGACGACCCCGCCGAGCGTCACGGGCCAGGAGTCCAGCCACGGGTCCTCGCGCAGCGCGCGGCCGTACGCGTCGAGGGCCGCGCCGACCGGTCCGCCCGGCGGCGGGACGACCGGGACGTCGACCGGGACGAACTGCTCGCCCGGCTCCGCACGGAGCTGACCGGCGCCCGCGTGCGGCGTCAGCTCGCCGTCGAGCACCGCGCCCACGGGGAGCGCCAGCCGGGGAGCCCGCCCCGCCGCGCCGAAGGACAGCAGGAGCGCCGTGCGTCCGCTCGCCGCGCCGTGCAGCCAGATGCGCCGGGTGGTCAGCCGGGCGTCGGCCGCGTCGTGCTGCGCGAGCACGAGCCAGTGGTCGCGCACCGGGACGCCGTCGACCGGGGAGGGGAGCCCGACCCGGGTCCGCACGGTCGTCGCGAACGGTGCGGGCAGCCGGTCGGCGGCGAGCCAGGCGCGGTCGAGGAGATGGGCCAGCGCGCACTCCTCCAGGAGCCGCACCGGCCAGCCGGGCCCCGAGCCCGGTATCGCCCCCAACTCCCTGACACGGCCCGCGAGTCCCGGCGCCTGCGCGTCGACCATCCGGGCCGCCGTCTCCTCCCACAGCCCGTACCCCCGCTGCTCGGCCGCCGCCAGGCCGCCGCGCAGCAGGTCGGCGAGCCGCTGCTCCAACTCCTCGGCGCCCGAGGTGATCCGGGCCGCCCGGCGCTCCGCCCTGCGGCGCGCCGCCTCCGGATCCGCCGGGCCCCCGGCGCCGCCGTCCCCGGCCGGCCGGGCCGTGCTCCCGGTCCGCGCGCGGCGCGCCGCGAGCCACTGCGCGGCCCAGTCGGGCGCGGCGGTCTCCTCGCTCTCCGTCCCCTCCGAGGCCTGGAGCAGCAGCAGGCCGAGCGCGTGCTTGCAGGGGAACTTGCGGCTGGGGCACTCGCACAGGTAGGCGGGCCCCGTCGTGTCGACCACCGTCCGGTAGGGCACGCGGCCGCTGCCCTTGCACAGCCCCCAGACCGCGCCGTCGCCGCTGCCCCTGCCCGACCACGGCCCGGCCGTGCCGAGCTTGCTTCCCGCTCTGCGCGAGGCGTCGTCAGGAGCCAGTGCCAGCACCTGATCAGCCGTCCAGCGCACCCCCATGGCATTCATGTCCTCGACGGTAGAGGCCGCCACTGACAACGCCAGGGGGCCCGGGAGTCCGGGCTCGGGGGAGGGCGGGAGGAAGTCGCTTTACTCTTCCTTTACCATTCTTCGAGCGGGATCAACCGACCCGCGCGAACCGCCCAGGGGGAACCTGTATGAAGCGCACCGCCCGCACCGCCGTCTCGGCCCTCGCCGTCGCCGGCCTCGCCCTCGGCCTCGGCGCCTGCTCCGAGGCCGCGGAGAAGGCCGTCGACCAGGTCGACAAGTCGGTCACCGAGACCTACGAGGTCACGTACGAGGTCACCGGCAAGGGCATCGAGTCCATCGACTACCACGCGGGCGACGGCACCGCGATGGCGCCGAAGGTCGAGTCGGAGAAGAAGCCGACCACCCCGTGGACGAAGACCGTGAAGCTGAAGGGCATCATGCCGCCGGCCGTCATGCCGGTCTCGCTCACCCCCGCCGACCTCACCTGCAAGGTCATCTACCAGGGCAAGGTCATCAAGGAGGCCAAGGCCGAGCAGGCCATGGCCGGCGGCTGCGTCGCCGTCTCCCCGGTCGTGGGCTGACCCTCCCGGACGACCTCCGGGCCGACTGCCCGACCGGCCGCCCCCGGCTGACTGCCTCTCACCTCTCCAACAGCCCCTGACCAGCGGTGACATCCGATTGTCAGTGGCATGGTGCACGGTGGATCCCACAGCAGATCGAACGATCTGGAGGGGGATCCATGCCCGTGCCCGAAACCATCGCGCAGCCCCGTTCCGGTGTCGAGACGGACACCGGACCGGGGCGGCCGCAGCCCGCGACCGAGGTCCTGCGGCCGCACGCCGAGCACGCCTTCGCCGACGAACTCGCCGCGCTCGCCGCCGCCGACGACCGGCCCCGACCCGCCCGCTGGCGCCTCTCGCCGTGGGCCGTCGCCACCTATCTCCTCGGCGGCACCCTCCCCGACGGGACGGTGATCACCCCCAAGTACGTGGGCCCGCGCCGCATCGTCGAGGTCGCCGTCACCACCCTCGCCACCGACCGGGCGCTGCTCCTGCTCGGCGTGCCCGGCACCGCCAAGACCTGGGTCTCCGAGCACCTCGCCGCCGCCGTCAGCGGCGACTCGACCCTCCTCGTCCAGGGCACCGCCGGCACCCCCGAGGAAGCCATCCGGTACGGCTGGGACTACGCCCGGCTGCTCGCCCACGGCCCCAGCAGGGACGCCCTCGTGCCGAGCCCCGTGATGCGGGCGATGGCGCAGGGCATGACCGCGCGCGTGGAGGAACTCACCCGCATCCCCGCCGACGTGCAGGACACGCTCATCACGATCCTGTCCGAGAAGACCCTCCCCCTCCCCGAGCTGGGACAGGAGGTGCAGGCCGTCCCCGGCTTCAACCTGATCGCCACGGCCAACGACCGGGACCGGGGCGTCAACGAACTCTCCAGCGCCCTGCGCCGCCGCTTCAACACGGTGGTCCTGCCGCTGCCCGCGACCCCCGAGGCCGAGGTCGACATCGTGGCCCGCCGGGTCGAGCAGCTCGGGCGCTCCCTCGCCCTGCCGCCGGTCCCGGACGGCGTCGACGAGATCCGCCGGGTCGTCACCGTCTTCCGCGAACTGCGGGACGGCGTCACCACCGACGGCCGGACGCGGGTCAAGTCCCCCTCGGGGACGCTCTCCACGGCCGAGGCGATCTCCGTCGTCACCGGCGGCCTCGCGCTCGCCGCCCACTTCGGCGACGGGGTCCTGCGCCCGGCGGACATCGCGGCGGGCATCCTCGGCGCGGTCGTCCGCGACCCGGCGGCCGACCGGGTCGTCTGGCAGGAGTACCTGGAGACGGTGGTCAGGGAGAGAGACGGCTGGAAGGACTTCTACCGCGCCTGCCGCGAGGTGAGCGGATGACGTCGCCGTCCACGGCCGGGGCCTCCTCCTCTCCTTCCGGGCCGATCGTGCTCGGCGTGCGGCACCACGGGCCCGGGTCCGCCCGGGGGGTGCGGGCCGCACTGGAGGCGGCGCAGCCCGCCGCCGTGCTCGTCGAAGGCCCGGCCGAGGCCGACGCGCTCGTGGAGCTCGCCGCGGACCCCGCCATGCGGCCGCCGGTCGCCCTGCTCGCCCACGCCGTGGACGACCCCGGGCGGGCCGCGTTCTGGCCGATGGCCGCGTTCTCGCCCGAGTGGGTCGCGATCCGCTGGGCCCTCGACCGGGGAGCCGCCGTCCGGTTCATCGACCTGCCCGCCGCGCACGGCCTGGCCGCCACAGACCCCACCTGGGACGACGGGGAGGAAGAGGTCTCCGGCGGCGGCCTGCGGACCGACCCGGTCGCCGAACTCGCCCGCGTCGCCGGGTACGAGGACGCCGAGCGCTGGTGGGAGGACGTCGTCGAACTGCGCGCCGGCGACGACCCCACCGCCCCCTTCGACGCCCTCGCCGAGGCGATGGGCGCGCTCCGCGAGGCGTACGGCCACGGAGGGCATCCCCGCGACCTCGTCCGCGAGGCCCACATGCGGATCCGGCTGCGCGCCGCCCGCAAGGAGTTCGGCGACGACGTCGCCGTCGTCTGCGGCGCCTGGCACGTCCCCGCCCTCACCCGGAAGACCACCGTCGCCGCCGACCGGGCCCTCCTCAAGGGGCTGCCGAAGGTGAAGACGGAGATGACCTGGGTCCCCTGGACCCACCGCAGGCTCGCCCGCCGCTCGGGGTACGGGGCCGGGATCGAGTCGCCCGGCTGGTACGCGCATCTCTTCGCCGCCCCCGACCGGCCCGTCGAGCGGTGGATGACCAAGGTCGCCGGGCTCCTCAGGGACGAGGACCACCTCGTCTCCTCCGCCCATGTCATCGAGGCCGTCCGGCTCGCCGAGACCCTCGCCGCGCTGCGCGGCCGACCGCTCCCCGGCCTCGACGAGACGACCGACGCCGTCCGCGCCGTGCTCTGCGAGGGCTCCGACGTGCCGCTCGACCTCGTCCGGGACCGCCTCGTCGTCGGCGACGTCCTCGGCGAGGTCCCGGCCGGCGCCCCCGCCGTCCCCCTCCAGCGCGACCTGGCCCGTCGCCAGCGCACCCTCCGCCTCAAGCCGGAGGCCACCGACCGCGACCTCGATCTCGACCTCCGCAAGGACTTGGACGGGGAGCGCAGCCGGCTGCTGCACCGGCTGAGGCTCCTCGGCGTCGGCTGGGGCGAACCGGCCGCCGGCCGCTCCGGCACCGGCACCTTCCGGGAGCTCTGGCGGCTGCGCTGGGAGCCCGAGCTGCACGTCCAGGTCGCCGAGGCCGGCGTCTGGGGCACCACCGTCGAGGCCGCCGCCACCGCCCGCGCCGGCTCCCGGGCCCTGGGGGCGAAGTCCCTCGCCGACATCACGGCCCTCGCCGAGCAGTGCCTGCTCGCCGGGCTCACCGACGCGCTCCCCGTCGTCATGCGGGCGCTCGCCGACCGGGCGGCGCTCGACGCCGACGTCGCCCATCTCGCCCAGGCCCTCCCCGCCCTCGCCCGCTCCCTGCGCTACGGCGACGTCCGGGGCACCGGGACGGCGGCCCTCGCCGAGGTCGCCGCGGGCCTCGCCGAACGGATCTGCGTCGGCCTGCCGCCCGCCTGCGCGGGACTCGACACCGAGGCGGCCGAGGCCATGCGCGAGCGGATCGACGAGGTGCACCAGGCCGTCGGACTGCTCCCCGGAGCCGACGGGCTCACCGACCTCTGGGCCGGTGCCCTGCGCCGGCTCGCCGACCGCGACCGGATCCCGGGCCTCCTCAGGGGCCGTGCGGCCCGGCTCCTCCTCGACGAGGGCCGGGTCGCCGAGGACGAGGCGGCCCTCCTGATGAGCCGCGCCCTCTCTCCCGGCACCCCGCCGCCCGACGCCGCCGCCTGGATCGACGGCTTCGTCGGCGGGGCCTCGGGCGGCGGACTCCTCCTGGTCCACGACGAGCGGCTCCTCGGACTGGTCGACGACTGGCTGACGGGCGTCCCGGCGGAGGCGTTCACCGACGTCCTACCGCTGCTGCGGCGGACCTTCTCCGGATACGAGCCGGGCGTCCGCCGCACCCTCGGCGAACTGGTCGCCCGCGGCCCGAAGGCCGGCGGGGCCGGGCACACCAGCCCCGGCGTGCCCGGCTTCGCGCCCACCCCCGACCGGGACCGGGCGGACGCCGTCCTGCCGCTCCTCCACCTCGTCCTCGGCACGGAGGCCCTCGTATGAGCACCGGCACCACTGGCACCACCGGCACCGGCACCACCGGCACCGGCACCACCGGCACCCCCGCCACCACAGCCACCACCCCCGACACAGCCCCCGGCCCGACCGCCGACCCGAGCACCGTCGTGCACGCGGGGCCCGCGGGCGACGAGCGGCTGCGCCGCTGGCGTCTCGTCCTCGGCGGCGGGGAGTCCGACGGCACCGGCCGGGCGCTCACCGGCACCGACGCCGCCATGGACGGCGCCCTCACCGCGCTCTACGGCCGCGGGAACCAGGGCGGCGACCGCACCGGCCGGGACCGCTCGGCCGGACTCGGGGCCTCCGCGCCCTCGGTCGCCCGCTGGCTCGGCGACATCCGCACCTACTTCCCCAGCTCCGTCGTCCAGGTCATGCAGCGCGACGCGATCGACCGCCTCGGCCTCGCCACCCTGCTCCTGGAGCCGGAGATGCTGGAGGCCGTCGAGGCGGACGTCCATCTGGTCGGCACCCTGCTCTCCCTCCACCAGGCCATGCCGGAGACGACCAGGGAGACCGCGCGGGCCGTCGTCCGCAAGGTCGTCGACGACCTGGAGAGGCGCCTCGCCACCCGCACCCGTGCGACCCTCACCGGCGCCCTCGACCGCTCCGCCCGGATCAGCCGCCCCCGCCACCGGGACATCGACTGGGACCGGACGATCCGCGCCAACCTCAAGAACTACCTGCCCGAGCACCGCACGGTCGTCCCCGAGCGGCTGATCGGCCACGGGCGTGCCTCCCGGGCGATACGGAAGGAGGTCGTGCTCTGCGTCGACCAGTCCGGCTCCATGGCCGCCTCCGTCGTCCACGCCTCCGTCTTCGGCGCCGTGCTCGCCTCCATGCGGTCGATCGCCACCCGGCTCGTCGTCTTCGACACCGCCGTCGTGGACCTGACCGACCGGATCGACGACCCCGTCGACGTCCTCTTCGGCACCCAGCTCGGCGGCGGCACCGACATCAACCGCGCCCTCGCCCACTGCCAGTCGAAGATCACCCGCCCCGCCGACACCGTCGTCGCCCTCATCAGCGATCTGTACGAGGGCGGCATCCGCGACGAGATGCTGAAGCGGGTCGCGGCGATGAAGGCCTCCGGCGTCCAGTTCATCGCCCTGCTCGCCCTCTCCGACGAGGGCGCCCCGGCCTACGACCGCGACCACGCGGCGGCGCTCGCCGCGCTCGGCGCCCCGGCCTTCGCCTGCACCCCCGACCTGTTCCCGGAGATCATGGCCGCCGCCCTGGAGAAGCGCCCGCTGCCGATCCCCGCGACCTGACCTGACCGGCCGCCGCACCTGACCTGACCGGCCCGACCGGCCCGCCAAGCCGCCCCGCCCCGCCGCCGTCTCTCCCGCCCGCGGGTACGGAATCCGTCGTCGCGGGACCACCCGCACGGGTGTCCCGGGCCTCACTGAGTCCCATATCACACCCCTCCCGGAACGGCCCTCACCCGCTTTCCCGGCGCGTCGTGAGGGGGCGGGAGGCCAAGCCCCGCCTGCCGCGCGGGCCGCGCGCCGCCGCCGCGCACCCCCTACCCGCGACCCCGTGCCCCCTACAGCCTGTGACCCGTATCACCGCTCTGTTGTGATCTGCGATTTAGGGACCCGCGTCCCTCGGCGATAACCTGCGAGACGGACATGCCGCGTCCACGGTCACCGTGTGCGCCTCCCTTGTGACAGTGCAGTCACGTTGCCCTTCGCGGCACGCCCACGCAGACAACGAACCGCGATCATCAGAAAAGGGACGGACGCGCGTGGACCTGTTCGAGTACCAGGCGAGGGACCTCTTCGCCAAGCACGGTGTACCGGTGCTGGCCGGTGAAGTCATCGACACGCCTGAGGCGGCGCGCGAGGCCACCGAGCGTCTTGGCGGCAAGTCGGTCGTCAAGGCGCAGGTGAAGGTCGGTGGCCGCGGCAAGGCCGGCGGCGTGAAGCTGGCGGCGAACCCGGACGAGGCCGTCGCCCGCGCGACGGACATCCTCGGGATGGACATCAAGGGCCACACGGTCCACAAGGTGATGATCGCCGAGCTGTCCCCGGAGATCGAGGCGGAGTACTACGTCTCGTACCTCCTCGACCGCACCAACCGCACCTTCCTCGCGATGGCGTCGGTGCAGGGCGGCATGGACATCGAGGAGGTCGCGGAGAAGACCCCCGAGGCCCTCGCGAAGGTCCCGGTCAACGCCGTCGACGGCGTCGACATCGAGAAGGCCCGCGAGATCGTGGCGCTGGCTAAGTTCCCGGCCGACGTGGCCGAGGGCGTCGCCGAGGCCCTGGTCACCCTGTGGAAGACCTTCGTCGCCGAGGACGCGCTCCTCGTCGAGGTCAACCCGCTGGTGAAGACCAAGGACGGCCGCATCCTGGCGCTGGACGGAAAGGTGTCTCTCGACGAGAACGCCGACTTCCGCCAGCCCGACCACGAGGCGCTCGAGGACAAGGCCGCAGCCAACCCGCTCGAGGCTGCCGCCAAGGCCAAGAACCTCAACTACGTCAAGCTCGAGGGCGAGGTCGGCATCATCGGTAACGGTGCCGGTCTGGTCATGTCGACCCTGGACGTCGTCGCGTACGCCGGTGAGAACCACGGCGGCGTGAAGCCGGCCAACTTCCTCGACATCGGTGGCGGCGCCTCCGCCGAGGTCATGGCGAACGGCCTGGAGATCATCCTGGGCGACCCGGACGTCAAGTCCGTGTTCGTCAACGTCTTCGGTGGCATCACCGCCTGTGACGAGGTCGCCAACGGCATCGTCCAGGCCCTGGAGCTCCTCGCCTCCAAGGGCGAAGAGGTCACCAAGCCGCTGGTCGTGCGCCTCGACGGCAACAACGCGGAGCTGGGTCGCAAGATCCTGTCGGACGCGAACCACCCGCTCGTGCAGCGTGTGGACACCATGGACGGCGCGGCCGACAAGGCCGCCGAGCTCGCGGCTGCGAAGTAAGGGACGAGGTCAGAACACCATGGCTATCTTCCTGACCAAGGACAGCAAGGTCATCGTCCAGGGCATGACCGGTGCCACGGGCATGAAGCACACCAAGCTCATGCTGGGTGACGGCACCAACATCGTCGGTGGCGTGAACCCGCGCAAGGCCGGCACGAGCGTCGACTTCGACGGCACCGAGGTCCCGGTCTTCGGCTCCGTCGCCGAGGCGATGAAGGAGACCGGCGCCAACGTCTCGGTCCTCTTCGTCCCGCCGGCGTTCGCGAAGGCCGCCGTGGTCGAGGCGATCGACGCCGAGATCCCGCTGGCCGTCGTCATCACCGAGGGCATCGCGGTCCACGACTCCGCTGCCTTCTGGGCGTACGCCCAGGCCAAGGGCAACAAGACCCGCATCATCGGTCCGAACTGCCCCGGTCTCATCACCCCGGGCCAGTCCAACGCCGGCATCATCCCGGGCGACATCACGAAGCCGGGCCGCATCGGCCTGGTCTCGAAGTCCGGCACGCTGACGTACCAGATGATGTACGAGCTCCGTGACATCGGCTTCTCGTCCGCCGTCGGCATCGGTGGCGACCCGGTCATCGGCACCACGCACATCGACGCCCTCGCGGCGTTCGAGGCGGACCCCGAGACCGACCTGATCGTCATGATCGGTGAGATCGGCGGCGACGCCGAGGAGCGTGCGGCCGACTTCATCAAGGCCAACGTCACCAAGCCGGTCGTCGGCTACGTCGCGGGCTTCACCGCGCCCGAGGGCAAGACCATGGGCCACGCCGGCGCCATCGTCTCCGGCTCCTCCGGCACCGCCCAGGCGAAGAAGGAGGCCCTCGAGGCCGCCGGCGTCAAGGTCGGCAAGACGCCGACCGAGACGGCCAAGCTGGCGCGCGCGATCCTCGCGGGCTGAAGCACCTGACGTAGCCGCGGTGCGCCGCGGCGGTCGTACGAGAGGGCCCCGCCCCCGCCCGGTCACCCGGGCGAGGGCGGGGCCCTCTCGTGTGCGGCGGCCGTCGGGCCGGGGTCACTCGGCGGCCGGGACCAGCCGCTCCGGGCCCGGGTTCGGTTCGGAGCGCAGCCTGTCGCGGAGCTCCACGTCCTCCGGGCGGAGCTTCTGCGGTCCGCCGCGGACCGGCACGCCGTTGACGGTCTCGCCGGGGGCGTTGACCGGGATGTAGTGGGTCGGCGCGGTCGCCGCCGTGAGGCCCGTGACCGCGATGAGGACCGTCGTCACCCCCAGCACCGCGCGCGTCCACGTCCGCGCCCGGCGCTCGCTGCCGCCCCGGACGGTGCGGGCCGCCGGGAGGGTGGTCGTCGGCGCCTCGGTGACGAGCGCGCCGAGCCGCTCGTGCAGGGCGTCCGGATCGGCCAGTTCGGGGACCCGCTTCGCGAGGACCGTGCGGGCGTGCAGCAGCCGGTTGGCCGCGGCGGGGGTGCTCGCCTCGGTCTCGGCGGCGGTCTCCGGCAGGTCGAGCCCGAGCCCGTCGTAGAGCAGGACGGTTCGGCGGTACGGGGCCGGCAGTTCGAGGAGCGCGGTGAGCAGCGCCCGCCGGCCCGCCTCGGCGGGCGGCGCGTCGGGGTGCTTGTGGGTACGGCGCAGCCGGTGCCAGGGGGAGAGGGCGTACTCGTACGCCGTCGCCCGCACCCAGCCCACCGGGTCCGCGTCGCGGGCGACCTCCGGCCAGTGCTCCCAGGCCCGGTGGAAGGCCTGCTCGACGGACTCCCGGGAGAGCCGCCGCCGGCCGGTCAGCAGATACGTCTGGTGGACGAGACCGGACGCCGCCTGCGCGTACAGCGCGTCGAAGGCCTCCTCGGGGGTGACCCCCGGTACGGCGGGGGGCCCGACGGGCCGCTCCTCCGCGACCCACGGGGCCGGGGCCTCGGCCGCGACCGGTTTCAGCCGTTCCTGCGGTCTCGGGCTGCCCTTGCGGGCCGGGCCCGCGGCGATGACCGGCGACGGGGAGGGGGCCTTCGGCGGCTTGGCGGCCCGCTTGGCGGCGGCCTTGGGCCGGACGTTCGCCGTGGGGGCGGGGGCCTGCGTCTGCGCTTTCCCCGGGGCCTGCGGCCGTACGGGTGACGGCGGCGCGTACCAGGGCGGCTCGGCGGGCTGCTCCGAAGCGGGCGAAGCAGCCGCGGGCGAAGCAGCCGGGGGTGTGGTCGCGGGGGAAGCGGCCGGCGAGGAGGCGGCCGGCGAGGAGGCGGCCGGCGCGTCCGCTGAGCCCGGGGTGCCGCCCGGTCCGTCGTCCGGCCCGCACGCGCCGAGCAGCTTCGCGTACGCCTCGCGCTTGCGGCCCCGTGGTGCCGAACGCCCGGTCTCCCATGCCTTGACCGTGGCCTTCGTGACGCCCATGGCCTCGGCGACCTGCTCCTCGCTCAGCGCGAGGGCCTCACGCAACCTGCGCCGCTCCTTCGGGGTCGGCAGGGTCACGGAGGATGCGGAATCCGCGGTGCTCCGGCTCATCGGCGTCGACCTCCCGCAGAGCTGCTGTGGGCGGAAAAGTACATAAACGTATATTGAGCGACACAACGGAGGTTTGCCTGTTACGCGGCAAAAGCGCGTGTCGTTGGGAGCATGGCCCCGTGACCCATGTGACCGAGCACCCCCTGGTCCGGGGCGGCCGTTCCGCAGCGCTCGCCACCGCCTGCGTCCGGGGCGGGGTCGCCGCCGGACTCGGACTCGGCGCCCTCGCGGTCCTGGTGGTCGCCGCCTGGATCAGTTCCCCCTACCCCGACAGCGGCCCCGGCGGCGCCCTGCACCTCGCCGCCGGGCTCTGGCTGCTCGCGCACGGCGTGGACCTCGTCCGTACGGACACCCTCTCCGGACTCCCCGCGCCCCTCGGCGTCGTGCCGATGCTCCTGGCCGTCCTGCCCGTCTGGCTCGTCCACCGCGCCGCCCGCGACACCCTCGACGCGGCCGACGGCGGAGACCGGCGACCCCCTTCCGCGCTCGGCGCGGTCGGCGCCGTGGCCGGCGGGTACCTGCTGGTCGCCGCCGCCGTCGTGGTCTACGCCGAGAGCGGCCCGCTGCCCGTCGAACCGCTCAGCGCCGGGCTCTGGCTGCCCGCCGTCGTGGCCGGGGCGGCCGGGGCGGGCGCGTGGACGGCGTTCGGACGCCCCCTCCCCGAGCAGCGCCAGGCGGCCGCCGCCCTGCGGGCGGCCGGGCTCGGGCTCGTCACGCTGCTCGGCGGCGGCGCGGTCGTCGCGGCGGTCTCGCTGGCCTGGCACGCCGGCGAGGCGCAGGCCGCGTACGCGGCGCTCACGGGGGAGTGGTCGGGGCGGGTGGCGGTGCTGCTGCTGGTCCTCGCGCTGCTCCCGAACATGGCCGTCTGGGGAGCCGCGTACGGGCTGGGGCCGGGCTTCACCCTCGGCACGGGCGCGTTCGCGACCCCGCTGGGCCTGGTCGGCGACCCGGCCGCACCGCCCTTCCCGCTGCTCGCCGCGCTGCCCGAGGACGGGCGCGGCGGCTGGATGCACGGGGCGGCCGCGGCGGTCCCGCTCGTGGCCGTGATGCTCCAGGGCGGCCGGGTGGGCCGCTCGGCGCGGACCTGGACGGCCCGGGACACGGCACTGACGGCGCTGGGCGCGGCCTGGGGCTGCGGTGCCGTGGTCGCGGTGCTGTCGGCCGCGGCGGGCGGAGCGCTCGGCACGGCCCGGCTGTCGGCGTTCGGCCCGGTGTGGTGGCAGACGGGCGCGGCGACCGTCCTGTGGGGCGCCTGCGTCGGGGTGCCGGTGGCCCTGGGGGTCCGGGCCTGGGGCCGGCGCGTCCCGCGCTCGAAGCGCCCGCCGGAGCCGGCCGGGGCCCCCGCCCCGTCGGCCGTGGCTCCGGGATTCTCCGTGGCTTCGGGGGTCCCGGGCCCTTCGGGCTCCGCGGCACGTCCCGTGGCCGCGGCCGGCTCCGGCACCCCGCCGGCCTCCTCAAGCCCGTCCGCCCCGGAGGGGCCGGTGACGGAGAAGGCGCCGGAGTCGCTCCCGGCGGACCCCGCCGGGAGAACGGCCGGGGCGAAGCCGGCCGCCGCCGGCCCCGGGCCCGACGACGACCCGCCGTACGGCGGCTACGACGACTACGACCCGTACGGCGACTCCGCCTTCGAGCCCTACGACTACCTCCCGGCGGCCTGGGAACCCGGCGCGCCCCCGGCCTCGCCGCCCCCGCCGAGGTCAGTCGACTAGGGGCGCGTCCGCCGTGCTACTCCCGGACCCCGAAGCCCGCGCGCAGCGGCTTCGGCAGGAGGTCGTTGCAGGCCAGCTGGCCGGCGTGGGTGAGGGCGTCGTCACGGCACTCGTAGAAGTCGCGGTAGACGAGCTGCATCGTGAAGCCCACCGCGACGATCATCAGGGCCACGCTCGCCGCGACCAGACCGCTGATCGCGGCCGTCCGCATCGAGCGGAGCGGGGCCGCCGTCGCGCCCTGCCCCGAAGGCCGGCCCACGGGCTGTCCCGAGGGCCGGCCCGCGGCCTGTCCCGAGGGCTGAGACGCCGGCCCGGCCGCCGACTGTGATGTCGGCGACAGCTCGTCGGCCGGCTTCGGCTTGGTGCGCAGCGAGCTGATCGCCCAGTAGACGCCCAGGGCGCCGAGCAGCAGCGCCAGTTCCGGGATCTCGAAGATGGCGAAGAAGAAGGCCCACATGCCGGCGAGGATCGCGTACCGCGCGCGGCGCTGCGCCGGGTCCGTCGGGTCCCAGCGGAGCCCCCGTCCTCCGGTGCCGCCCTGGCCGGGCCCACCCTGTCCGGGTCCGCCCTCGGGTCCTCCCTGGCCGCCGCCCTGCCGCTCGGGCCCACGGCCGAAGCCGTCGTCCGAGCGGCCCGGCTGGCGCGGGCTCCAGCGGCCGTCCGACGGCCCCGACGACCCGGAGCCCCCGGACGATTCGTCGGCCGGGCTGTCGGAGCCGTCGGGTCGCCGCGGCTGCCACGGCTGATCCGGCCTGCCCTCGGGCGGCGGCGCGAACGGGTTGTTGTCGTCGGTGGACTGGCGTTCGGGCATCTGCTGAACGTCTTCCCTCTGTCGTCTCGACCACGGCCGCACCCGTGGTCTCCGCTGCTGTCTCGTCCGCTGCCGTCGCTCTGCCCGACCGGTGCTGGTCGGGTGCGCGTCCGGCGTCGGACCTTGACGCTACCGCCCTGCTCGGCCCCCGTCCCGTGGGGGCCGTCCGGTGTGCCGGTATCGTTGCTGACGGTCGAGCCATTCGTAGGGTTCCCCGTATCGAGCGGCACGATTCGTTCGTGCGACCGTACAAACACCACGGAAAGAGTGACCCAGTGGCTGCCGCCCGCCTCGTCGTCCTGGTCTCCGGTTCCGGTACCAATCTGCAGGCCCTCCTCGACGGCATCGCCGCGGACCCCGAGGGCTACGGCGCGGAGATCGTCGCCGTCGGCGCCGACCGCGGTGACATCGCGGGTCTGGAGCGCGCCGAGCGCGCCGGACTGCCGACCTTCGTCTGCCGGGTCAAGGACCACGCGACCCGCGAGGAGTGGGACCGCGCCCTCGCCGAGGCCACCGCCGCGTACGAGCCCGACCTGGTCGTCTCGGCCGGCTTCATGAAGATCGTCGGCAAGGAGTTCCTCGCCCGATTCGGCGGCCGGGTCGTCAACACCCACCCGGCCCTGCTGCCCAGTTTTCCCGGTGCCCACGGGGTGCGTGACGCCCTCGCCTACGGCGCGAAGGTCACCGGGTGCACCGTCCACTTCGTCGACGACGGTGTCGACACCGGCCCGATCATCGCCCAGGGCGTGGTCGAGGTGCGGGACGAGGACGATGAAGCCGCTCTGCACGAGCGCATCAAGGAAGTCGAGCGCTCACTGCTCGTCGACGTCGTGGGGCGCCTCGCCCGGCACGGCTATCGCATTGAGGGACGAAAGGTTCATGTCGGTGAACACGGACACCGTTAAGCCCATCCGCCGCGCGCTGGTCAGCGTCTACGACAAGACGGGGCTCGAGGAGCTGGCCCGCGGTCTGCACGAGGCCGGTGTCGAGCTCGTCTCCACCGGCTCCACCGCCGGGAAGATCGCCGCCGCCGGGGTGCCGGTCACCAAGGTCGAGGAGCTGACCGGCTTCCCCGAGTGCCTGGACGGACGCGTCAAGACCCTTCACCCGCGCGTGCACGCCGGCATCCTCGCCGACCTGCGCCTGGAGTCGCACCGCGAGCAGCTCGCCGAGCTCGGCGTGGAGCCCTTCGACCTGGTCGTCGTGAACCTCTACCCGTTCAAGGAGACCGTCGCCTCCGGCGCCACTCCCGACGAGTGCGTCGAGCAGATCGACATCGGCGGCCCGTCGATGGTGCGCGCGGCGGCCAAGAACCACCCGTCCGTGGCGATCGTCACCAGCCCCGAGCGGTACGCCGACGTCCTCGCGGCCGTCCAGGCCGGCGGCTTCGACCTGACCGCCCGCAAGCGGCTCGCGGCCGAGGCGTTCCAGCACACCGCCGCGTACGACGTGGCCGTCGCCTCCTGGTTCGCCGCCGACTACGCGGCCGCCGACGAGTCGGGATTCCCCGACTTCCTGGGCGCCACGTACGAGCGGAACAACGTCCTGCGCTACGGCGAGAACCCCCACCAGGGCGCCGCGCTGTACGTCGACGGCACGGGCGGCCTCGCCGAGGCCGAGCAGCTGCACGGCAAGGAGATGTCGTACAACAACTACACGGACACGGACGCCGCGCGCCGGGCCGCGTACGACCACACCGAGCCCTGCGTCGCGATCATCAAGCACGCCAACCCGTGCGGCATCGCGGTCGGCGCCGACGTCGCCGAGGCCCACCGCAAGGCGCACGCCTGCGACCCGCTGTCCGCGTTCGGCGGCGTCATCGCCGTCAACCGCCCCGTCTCGGTCGCGATGGCCGAGCAGGTCGCGGAGATCTTCACCGAGGTCATCGTCGCCCCGGCGTACGAGGACGGGGCCGTCGAGGTCCTCGCCAAGAAGAAGAACATCCGTGTGCTCAAGGCGGAGGGCGCCCCGAGCAACCCCGTCGAGGTCAAGCCGATCGACGGCGGCGCGCTCCTCCAGGTCACCGACCGCCTCCAGGCCGACGGCGACGACCCGGCGAACTGGACCCTGGCGACGGGCGAGGCCCTGTCCGCGGAGGAGCTCGCCGAGCTCTCCTTCGCCTGGAAGGCCTGCCGCGCGGTCAAGTCCAACGCGATCCTGCTCTCCAAGGACGGCGCCTCGGTCGGCGTCGGCATGGGCCAGGTCAACCGCGTCGACTCCGCGAAGCTCGCGGTCGAGCGGGCCGGCGAGGAGCGGGCGCGCGGCTCCTACGCCGCCTCGGACGCCTTCTTCCCCTTCCCGGACGGCCTGGAGATCCTCACCGCGGCCGGCGTGAAGGCGGTCGTGCAGCCGGGCGGTTCGATGCGCGACGAGCTGGTGGTCGAGGCCGCGAAGAAGGCGGGCGTGACGATGTACCTCACGGGCACGCGTCACTTCTTCCACTGACCGGTGCGCACGGGACCGGGTGAACCGGCCCGCACGAGAGGCGGGCGGCCCGCCGGGACCTGTCCCGGCGGGCCGCCCCTCTCCGCGCCCGGGACCGCTCCGTGATCGATCCGCCGATCGAGTGGACTCTGGTCTAATGGGTTGCTCTTTTGTCGACCACTGGTAGTGGGGGCGTGGTGTTGGACGTACAGAACAGGTCCGCCGAGGAGGCCGACACCGGCACTCCGGGCGCCACCGGCACCGCGTCGCCTGACGGCCTCGCCCCGGCCCCGCTCCGCCCGTACCTGATCCTCGCGGGCGTCCTGTGCGGCCTGTACTTCCTGTACTCCTGGGTGCAGTACGCGCACTTCCGCACCCCCTCCTGGGACCTCGGGATCTTCGGGCAGTCCGTCCGGGCGTACGCCGAGTTCCGGGCCCCGGTCGTCGACATCAAGGGCCCCGGCTTCCACATACTCGGCGACCACTTCAGCCCCGTCACGGCGCTCCTCGCACCGCTCTACTGGGTCTGGTCCTCACCGGTGTCGCTGCTCTTCGCCCAGGCCGCGCTCTTCGCCCTCGGCGCCGTCGTCGTCGGCCGCACCACCCAGCAGATCCTCGGCAGCCGGGCCGCCGGCCTCGGCCTCGCACTCGCGTACGGGCTCTCCTGGGGGCTCCAGGAAGCCGTCAAGTCCGACTTCCACGAGATCGCCTTCGCGGTCCCCATGCTCGCCCTGACCTGCCGGGCCCTGCTCCTCGGGCGCTGGACCGCGGCCGCCGCCTGGGCCGCGCCGCTCGTCCTCGTCAAGGAGGACATGGGCCTCACGGTCTCGATGGTCGGCGTGGTCCTCTTCCTGAAGGGGCAGAAGCGGCTCGGCGCGGCGCTGGCCGGCTTCGGCGCCGCGGCGTTCGCGCTGACCGTCCTCGTCCTCATCCCGGCGGCGAGCCGGGTCGGCGAGTACGACTACTGGTCGAAGATCGAGAAGACCGGGCAGGGCACCGAGACCTCCTTCGGCCAGGTCATCGGCGACGCGCTCACCTCGGGCGAGCGCTGGGAGATGGTGGTCTTCCTGCTCGCGATCACCGGCTTCCTCGCCCTGCGCTCCCCGCTGGTCCTGCTCGTGCTGCCCACGCTCGGCTGGCGCTTCCTCTCCCAGGACCCCAACCACTGGGGCATGCACTGGCACTACAGCGCCATCCTCATGCCGGTGGTCTTCCTCGCCCTGGTGGACGGCGTCCGCTCCGTGCGCACCTCCCCGCGCGCGTGGCTCGCCGCGTACGGGAAGGTCGCCGTGCCGGTGGCGACGGCGGTCGCGCTGGTGCTGGCCGCGAACCTGCCGCTGCGGGAGCTGACGAAGCCGGAGACGTACCGGACGGACGCCCGGGTCGAGCAGGCGCGGGCGGCGGTCGACGCGGTGCCGGCGGGCGCGAGCGTGGAGGCGGACGTCCCGCTCCTCGCCCACCTCACGGCGGACCACCGGGTCTACTGGGTCGGTACGTCGAAGGGCGCCACCCCGGACTATCTCGCCTTCGACCTCCGCGGCTGGTCGCAGCAGGTCACGGACCCCGAGCAGCTGGCTTCGCAACTGCATCCGGAGGCGCGGTACGAGATCACCCACCGCTCGGAGGGCTTCGCGGTCCTCAAGCGGGTCTGACGCGCCGGACGCGACGGGGGCCCGGTTCCGTACGGAACCGGGCCCCCGTCATGTGTGGATCAGTACTGCTGCTTGTTGCGGTTGAACCAGGCCGAGCCGTCCGACTTCGCCACGAAGACGATGATCAGGACGCCGAGGGCGAGGCTCACGATGCCCAGCGGCAGCGAGAAGAGGCTGAACACGACGGCGAACGCGGCCCAGACGATGGTGCCGATCCGGACGCCGTTGCCGCCGGACTTGAACTTGGCGGCGAGGACCATGCCGAGCACGGCGAAGATGAGCGAGACGATGCCCGCGCCGATCAGGATGCCCTGGCCCAGGTCGGCGAACGCCTCGGCGTCGGCCGACGAGGCGCCCGACTTCTCGAGCTCGCTGTCCACGGCGAAGGAGATGCCGATCGCCGCGATGCCGCCGAGCACGTTGAACGCGCCGAGGATCCACAGCATCACGCGCGCGGCCTTCACCCCACCGGGCATCTCCATGGCCATGCCCGGGTAGCCGCCCCCGCCGTACGGGGAGACCGGCGGAGCCGCCGGGTAGCCGTAGCCCTGCTGCGGCGGCACGCCCTGGGGGGCCTGCTGCGGGTAGCCGTAACCGGGCTGCTGGCCCTGGCCCTGACCCTGCGGCTGGCCGTACGGGTTGTTCGGGTCACCGAAGCTCATCGCGGTTTTCCTCCGTGAATTTCTCTGTGCGGGGACGACGCGGCCCGCGCGGAGGACTTTTCACGGGATGTGAGCGGATTCCCCCCGGCACTTTCCGCGGTACTTCGCCGATCATCGTGGTCGCTTGGTCGACTTTTTGTCCAGTCGATACGCATCCGAGTTGTGCACGTGCAACCCGTCGCTCCGTGTGACCGGCCGCCCCGCACGAGCGAATTGGAACAACGCGGGGGTCATCCGGGAGGATGTCTCCATGAGCGCCCAGATTCTCGATGGCAAGGCCACCGCAGCCGCGATCAAGTCCGATCTGACCGTCCGTGTGGCGGCCCTCAAGGAGCAGGGCATCACACCCGGACTCGGCACCGTCCTGGTCGGCGACGACCCGGCGAGCCACAAGTACGTGGCAGGCAAGCACCGCGACTGCGCGCAGGTCGGCCTCGCCTCGATCCAGCGCACGCTGCCCGCCACCGCCACCCAGGAGGAGATCGAGGCGGTCGTACGGGAGCTCAACGAGGACCCGGAGTGCACGGGCTACATCGTGCAGCTCCCGCTCCCCAAGGGCATCGACGAGAACCGCATCCTGGAGCTGATGGACCCGGCCAAGGACGCCGACGGTCTGCACCCGACCAACCTCGGCCGGCTCGTCCTCAACGAGCCCGCCCCGCTGCCCTGCACGCCGAACGGCGTCATCACGCTGCTGCGCGCGCACGGCGTGGAGATCAACGGCGCGGAGGTCGTGGTCGTCGGCCGCGGTGTCACCATCGGCCGCCCGATGCCGCTCATCCTCACCCGCCGCTCCGAGAACGCGACCGTGACCCAGTGCCACACCGGCACCCGGGACCTGTCGGCGCACCTGCGGAACGCCGACATCATCGTGGCGGCGGCCGGTGTGCCGCACCTGATCAAGCCCGAGGACGTGAAGCCGGGCGCGGCCGTCCTCGACGTCGGTGTCTCCCGCGACGGCGAGGGCAAGATCGTCGGCGATGTGCACCCGGGCGTCTTCGAGGTGGCCGGCTGGATCTCCCCGAACCCCGGCGGCGTCGGCCCGATGACCCGCGCCCAGCTCCTCGTCAACGTCGTCGAGGCCGCCGAGCGCGCGGCCGCGGCGCTCTGACGTGACCCCCGGGACCCCGGGCGCAGCCGGGAACCCGGACGGGCCGGCCGACGGCCCGTCGAAGAACGGGAGCGCGGGGGCCTCCGGCCCGGATGCCTCGGGCTCCGGCGCCGCGAGCCCGCGCGCCGCGGGCTCCGGTGCCTCGGGCTCCGGCGCCTCGAACGGGGGCGCTGCGGGCGAGGCCGCCTCGAACGGGGCCGCTTCGAACGGTGCCGTCCCGACGGAGATCACGGCCTGGAAGCGCCCCGCGCCCATCCTCACCACCGACACCGCGCGGCCCGAGGGCGGCGGCCGGGCGGCGCCCAGCGACGCTCCGGCGCCCGCGCGTCAGTGGCCCCTGCTCACCGTGCTCGGTCTCGCCGGGCTCGGTCTGCTCGTGGTCGGGACGGACGCCTTCTGGCAGTCGTTCCGCATCGGCACGATGCTGGTCGGCGCGGCGCTCCTCGTGGGGGCCGTGCTGCGCCGCGTGATGCCCTCGGTGGGCATGCTCGCCGTACGGTCCCGCTTCACGGACATGATCACGTACGGGGTCATGGGTGGCCTGATCGTGCTGCTGGCGCTCATGGTGCAGCCGAAGCCCTGGCTCAAGATCCCGTTCCTGGAGGACATCCTCCATCTGACGGTCACCTGACGGTCGCCCGAAGGTCCGGACGCTCCGGACGGAAGGTGGCGCGGCGCCCGCCCTCTCCCCCGTGGGAGGGCGGGCGCCGCTGCGATCAAGGGTCATGTACGTGCCAAGGTCGGTTCAAGACCCGACCGGCCGCTGTGGCACGGAAGTGACCATTCCGGTACCTCGGCTACGCATCCGGGGCGCGCATCGCCCCCGGACCTGCCATCCTGCGGTGCAGCAGGGGAGACGCGGGAGCGCGGGACAAGGGGGATCGTCATGCCTGGCTGGAAGGCGCTGCCGGAGGAACTCGATCCGGATGTCCGCGCGTTCACGGAGCGGCTCCGTCGCCTCATCGACCGCAGCGGCCTCGGCGTCACGGCCGTCGCCGAGCGCACCGGGCACGAACGCTCCGCGTGGGACGCGTACCTCAACGCCCGTCGGTCCGTGCCCCGCAGCGCCGTCGTGGCCCTCGCCGAGGTGACCGGCAGCGACCCGGCGACCCTCGCCACCGACTGGGAGCGCGCGGAACGCGCCTGGACCCGCACGGCCGCGCCGCTCGGGGGCGGGAGCGGAGATGGGGACGGGAACGGGGACAGGGGCCGGGTCGGGGGCGGCGAGCGCCGATCCGAGACCGCGTCCGAGCCCGAGCCCGAGCCCGAGGACGGCGACGGTGGTTACGGCCAGGGGCCCGGTGGTGACGACCGCACCATGCAGATCCGGCGCCTGGACCGGCCCGGCTCCGCTGCCCCGCACCCGGCCCCCGCCGGAGCGACCTCAGGTGGACCGGCGTCCGGTGGGTCGGCTGTCGCCGCGTCCGACCCTGGCGCCGCCGCCCCCGCCCCCGGCACCGCCCCCTCCGCCGCGTCCGCCGCGTCCGCTCCCGGGAACCCGGCCCCTGCGCCCGCCGCCCTCTCCGTACCCCCCGGCGCCGCCGTGCCCCCGGGCACCGCCGCGACCCCGCCCCGCACCCCCCTCCCGCCCCCCGGCGCATCGCCCGCGCGCACCCCCGACTCCCGCCGACGCAAGGTCCTGCTCGCCGTCACCGGCGTCGTCGGCGCGCTGCTCGTCGTCACTGCCGCCGTGCTCCTCGTCGACCTCGGCATTTCCGAGGGCCCCGGCGAGGGCGACAAGGCGGCCGCCCCGCCGACCACCACGGCCCCGCCCACCACCCGGCCTGCCGACCTGCCCCCGGGCGTGCAGTGCGCGGGGCCCGACTGCACGGGCCGGGACCCGGAGGCCATGGGGTGCGGCGGCCCCCTCGCCACCACCGTCGCCCGCGCCGTCGTCGGCGCCGCGCAGGTCGAGGTCCGCTACAGCGAGACCTGCGGGGCCGCCTGGGCGCGGCTCACCGGCGGCGCGCCCCGGGACACGGTGACGATCCGCGCCGGCGAGGCCGAGCGGCGCGCGACCGTCGCCGCCGGCACCGACACGGCGGCGACGGAGACCGACGCCTATACGCCGATGGTCGCCGTCGCCTCCGCCGCCGAGGCACAGGCCTGCGGGCGGCTCGCCGACGGCGGCGAGGGCTGCACCGCCGGCCCGTGAACCCGGGCGCGGACGGGTGACCGAGCCCGCCCGGGAGGGCCGCAGTGAGCCGGACCACAAGGGGTTGGGGATTCACCGGGGCCCGGGTCGGATAGCCTGACCGCTGGATATCTCTTCATGTCGAGACACCGATCGATCAAGAGAGCTATCCCGCACCAGGGGCAGGGACCCCCACCGCCAGCTGTCTTACGGAGATCGCCATGACCCGCACTCCCGTGAATGTCACCGTGACCGGCGCGGCCGGCCAGATCGGCTACGCGCTGCTCGTCCGCATCGCCTCCGGCCACCTGCTCGGCGCGGACGTGCCGGTCAAGCTGCGCCTCCTCGAGATCCCGCAGGGCGTGAAGGCCGCCGAGGGCACCGCCATGGAGCTCGACGACTGCGCCTTCCCGCTGCTCAAGGGCATCGACATCTTCGACGACCCGAACAAGGGCTTCGAGGGCGCCAACATCGGCCTGCTCGTGGGCGCCCGCCCGCGTGGCCCGGGCATGGAGCGCGGCGACCTGCTCGCCGCCAACGGCGGCATCTTCAAGCCGCAGGGCCAGGCCATCAACGCCCACGCCGCGGACGACATCAAGGTCCTCGTCGTCGGCAACCCGGCCAACACCAACGCCCTCATCGCGCAGCAGTCCGCCCCGGACGTGCCGGCCGAGCGCTTCACCGCCATGACCCGCCTGGACCACAACCGCGCGCTGACGCAGCTGGCCCAGAAGACCGGCGCCTCGGTCGAGGACATCAAGCGCCTCACCATCTGGGGCAACCACTCCGCGACCCAGTACCCGGACATCTTCCACGCGGAGATCGCCGGCAAGAACGCCGCCGAGCTCGTCGACGACGAGGCGTGGCTGGCCGACACCTTCATCCCGACCGTCGCCAAGCGCGGCGCCGCGATCATCGACGCCCGTGGCGCGTCCTCCGCCGCCTCGGCCGCGAACGCCGCCATCGACCACGTCCACACCTGGGTCAACGGCACCGCCGCGGGCGACTGGACCTCCATGGGCATCCCGTCGGACGGCTCGTACGGCGTCCCGGAGGGCCTCATCTCCTCCTTCCCCGTCACCTGCACCGACGGCAAGTACGAGATCGTCCAGGGCCTGGAGATCAACGACTTCTCCCGCGGCCGGATCGACGCCTCCGTGAAGGAGCTCTCCGAGGAGCGCGACGCGGTCCGCGAGCTCGGCCTCATCTGAGCCCAGGCTCCACGCGCCCGGCGCCCCCGAACCGTACGACCGACCGTACGGCTCGGGGGCGCCGTTTCTCATGCTCCGGAACAGGGCCCCACGTCGGCCGTAGGCTGGGGCGGTCGGGCGTCGCAGACGCCGGGGGTGCCGACGCCGCCAGAGGCGTCGGCCGCATCGGAGGAATCGTGACCGGGACCGGAAACACCGCGGGTGGGGGCATCCATGTCACCAACACCGGGGGCAATGTCACCATCGGCGACCACAACACCGTCACCAGTACGGGTCACGGAGCCCCGGCGGCCCGTGACCCGCAGCAGGAGGAGCTGCTCCAGGCCATCCGCCGGCTCCGCGCCGACCTCGGCGGGGTCGTCCCCACGGAGCAGACGGCCGCCCTGGACGGCGAACTCTCCGAGGCCGAGGACGAGATCGAGAGCACCGGCCGC
Organism: Streptomyces sp. CB02009; assembly: GCF_001905825.1. Classification (GTDB taxonomy): domain Bacteria; phylum Actinomycetota; class Actinomycetes; order Streptomycetales; family Streptomycetaceae; genus Streptomyces. Next base: position 303,216 of record NZ_LIVV01000005.1, on the reverse strand, counting down.
GCGGACGCGGGCCGGCTCGCCCGGGTGCGCCGCGCCCTCACGGACGCGGGCGCGGTGACCGGGATCCTCGCCTCGGGCGTGGCCGTCGGACAGGCGGCCGGCGCGCTGCTCGGCGGCTGAGCCGATCGGGTCCGCGCCGAGCGGGGGCGCGCCGAGCGGGGCCGCGGTCGCGCGGTGTGGCGCCCGGGGTGGCGGCGGGGGTCTCAACCCGTCGTGCTCCCGCGGAGCTTCGCCGCCAGCGCGGCCAGGTCGTCCCGCGCGCGCAGGAGCAGGCCGTCGCCGAAGGTGATCCGGGTCGCGCCGAGCCGCCCCAGCTCGGCGAAGGACGGGCCGCCGTCCGGGGCGGCCAGCGCGTTGAGCGGGAGGTCGCCGAGGGCGGCGCGCAGGGCCGGGAGGTCCGCGGACGGGGCGGCGATCGGGTACACGCAGTCCGCCCCGGCCTCCGCGTAGAGCCGGGCGCGGGCGATCGCAGCCTCCAGGGGTTCGGACACCCCGCGGATGTACGCGTCCACGCGCGCGTTGACGAAGAGTCCGGGTCCCACCGCGGCCCGTACCTCCGCCAGCCACTCGGCGTGCGCCCGCGGGTCGGTGAGCCCGCCGTCCGGTCCGGTGTCCTCCAGGTTCACGCCGACGGCCCCCGACTCCCTTACGCGCTCCACCAGTTCGGGCGCCGGCAGTCCGTACCCGCCCTCCAGGTCCGCCGTCACGGGCACGGAGACGGACCGGACGATCCGGGTCACCGCGGCGAACATCTCCGCCACCGGGGTCGCCCCGTCCTCGTACCCGAGGGAGGCGGCGATCCCGGCGCTCGGCGTCGCGAGCGCAGGGAACCCGGCCGCCTCGAAGGCGCGGGCGCTCACCGCGTCCCACGGGCCGGGCAGCACCAGCGGATCGCCGGCCGCCCGGTCCCGGTGGAGGGCGCGCAGGACCTCGGCCGCCGAGTCGCGGGGCCCGTCGCCGCTCCCGCTCCCTGCCCCGGCCCCTGCCCCGGCCCCTGCCGTGCTCACGCGCTGCGCGGGGTGTAGTGGCCGGGCGTCATCCGGGTGGTGACGCCGATCCGGTTCCACGCGTTGATGACGACGATCGCGCTGATGACGCGGGCGAGCTCGGTCTCGTCGAACTGCTCGGCGGCGCGCGCGTACACCTCGTCGGGGACGAAGCCGTCGGTCAGGACGGTCACGGACTCGGTCAGCGCGAGGGCGGCGAGCTCCCGCTCGGTGTAGAAGTGCCGCGACTCCTCCCAGGCGGAGAGCTGCACGATCCGCTCGACGGTCTCGCCCTCGGCCAGCGCGTCCTTGGAGTGCATGTCGATGCAGAAGCCGCAGTGGTTGATCTGCGAGGCCCGGATCTTGATCAGGTGGTACAGGGTCGGGTCGATGTCCTTCGCCGCGGCCGTCTCCAGGCGCAGCATCGCCCGGTAGAACTCGGGGACGCGCTCGGCGAGGGGGAGGCGCGGGGCGTGCTCGTGGGCGTACTCGGTCGGAGCGGTGGTGCCGATGGTGCCGTTGTTGCCGGGGGCGTGGAGGGTGTTCGTGTGCGTGGTCATGTCTTCACCGTACGAGCGAGGTGGCGCAGGAGTATGGTCCATTCACATGGCGAACGAGTGGGCCACTTTCGGGGCCGACCTCCATCTTGAACTCCGCGGTCCGCGGCTGCGGGCCGGACTCATGGACGCACTCCGCGAGGCGGTGCGCAGCGGGCGCCTGGAGGCGGGCACCCGGCTGCCGTCCTCCCGGTCGCTCGCCGCGGACCTCGGCATGGCCCGCAACACCGTCGCCGACGCCTACGCCGAACTCGTCGCCGAGGGCTGGCTGACGGCCCGGCAGGGCTCCGGCACCCGGGTCGCCCGCCGCGCCGAGCCCCGCGGCGCCGAGCCCCGCCGTTCCGCACCTCGCCGTGCCGAGCCCCGCCGTTCCGCGCCCCGGCACGTCGAGGCCCGACCGGGTATCGGGTCCGCCGCCCCGCCCCCGCGGGCCCTGCCCCGGCCCTCCACGCCCGCGCACAACCTCAAGGCCGGCACCCCCGATCTGGCGTCCTTCCCGCGCGCCGAGTGGCTCAGGGCGTACCGGCGGGCGTTCACCGCCGCCCCCAACGAGGCCTTCGGGTACGGCGATCCACGCGGCCGGATCGAACTGCGCACCGTCCTCGCCGAGTACCTGGCCCGCGCGCGGGGCGTGTACGCCCGGCCCGAACGGATCGTCGTCTGCGCGGGCTTCGTGCACGGCCTGATGCTGATCGGGCAGGTGCTGCGGAGCCGGGGCGTCCGCGACGTCGCGATCGAGTCGTACGGGCTCGGCCTCCACGCGGATCTCCTCACCGGAGCGGGCCTCGGCACTCCGGCCCTGCCCTTCGACGAACGCGGCACCCTGGTCGAGGAGTCCGGCCCCCTCGGCTCGGCCGGAGCCGTCCTGATGACGGCCGCCCACCAGTTCCCGCTCGGCGGCGCCCTGCCCCCGGACCGGCGGGCGCAGGTCGTCGACTGGGCACGGACCTCGGGCGGCTTCGTCCTGGAGGACGACTACGACGGGGAGTTCCGCTACGACCGGCAGCCCGTGGGCGCCCTCCAGGGCCTCGACCCCGAGCGGGTCGTCTACCTCGGCACCGCGAGCAAGTCCCTCGCCCCCGGCCTGCGGCTCGCGTGGATGGTGCTGCCGGAGAGCCTGGTCGGCGAGGTGGTGGCGGCGAAGGGGGTCGTGGACTGGGTGTCCAGCGCGCCGGACCAGCTGGCGTTCGCGGAGTTCCTCGGCTCGGGGGCGTACGACCGGCACGTACGGGCGATGCGGCTGCGCTACCGGCGGCGCCGCGACCAGCTGGTGGCGGCGGTGGCCGCGCACTCGCCGGAGACGAGGGTCAGCGGGATCGCGGCCGGCCTCCACGCCGTCCTGGCCCTGCCGCCCGGAACGGAGCAGGAGGTGCTCCGGGCCGCCGCCTGGAACGGCCTCGCGGTCCAGGGCGTCAACGAGTTCCGCCGCCCGACGGTGCCGCCGACCCTGGACGGCCTCGTCGTCGGCTACGGCACACCCCCGGACAGCGCCTGGCAGAGCGCCCTCCAGACCCTGTGCCGGGTACTGCCCCCCACGCCTGGAGGCACCGAGACGGACACCTGGTAGGCGAGTTGGCCGGGCGCCCGGTGCCAGGTACCGAGGAGGCGCCGTCGCCCGGGCCCGTGCCGGAGTCAGCCGCCTACGAGGCGCTCTGGCCGCGGCCCGGCGTCGACCGGGGCCCGCGCCTGCGCCCGCGCCAAGGTCCGCGCCCGTCGGGTGCCTGCGCGCGGCCGTGTGCCGGCGACCGGGTCGGGGTTCGTGCCCGCGCTGAGGCCCGCCTCTACGCGAAGGCCGAAGCCCCGGCACTCGCACCCGCGCCGCGCCAGCGCCAAGGTCCGCGCCCGGGGCGTAGGCAGGTGCCTGCGCGGCCCGTGCCCGCGACCGGGGCGGGCTCGTGCCTGCTCCCACAACCCGGGCCCCGGCCGCACCGCCCCGGCACGGAGCCCCGTGCCTACGAGCCGTCCTGGCCCCGGTCCGGACCCGTGCCGTGGTCGTGGCCCGGGCCCGGGCCGGAAGTCGGGCCCGGGGCCCCGCCCGCTCCGGCACCGCCCGCTCCGGGCCCCGCCGCCCCCGCCCTCGTCGTCGGCCCCGTCTCCGTCGGGCGGCCCTCCGTTTCCGGGGGTTCGCCGAAGCGGGCCAGGGTCAGGGAGCCCGCCACCGCGATCGCGAAGCCGGTGACCGCGAGCCAGCCGAGGCCCTCGCGGGTGGTGTCGCCGAGCCAGGCCACCCCGATGATCGCGGGGCCGACCGTCTCGCCGAGTACCGCGCCCGCCGTCGCCGTCGTCACCGAGCCGCGTTGGAGCGCCGAGGTCAGCAGGACGAACGCGGCCCCGCCGCCCACCAGGAGCGCGTACCAGACCGGATCGGCGAGATCGATGCCGTCGATCAGCCGGACCGCCACCTCCACCACCCCGAAGCCGAAGCCCGCCCCCAGGCCGAGGACGAGGGCGCGGGGCTTCGCCGGCAGCCGTCCGCCCACGACGCCCAGCAGCAGCACCCCGAAGGCGCTCGCGAGCAGCGCCCAGGGCAACCACCCGGGGCCTTCCTCGTGGCCCTCCTTGCCGGAGGCGAGGGCCAGCAGCGCGAGCCCCGCGCAGACCACACCCACCGCCGTCCACTCCACCCGGCTGAGCCGCACCCGCAGCACCCGGGAGGCGATGACCGCCGTGACCGCCAGGCTCGCGGCGAGGGCCGCGCCGACCACGTAGATCGGCAGGGTCCGCAACGCCACGATCTGCAGCACGAACCCGAGGCCGTCCGCGCAGAGGCCGGCGAGGTACCGCCACTGCCGCAGCACCCGCCACATCAGCGCGATGTCGACCCCGCCACCGGTTCCCGGTGTCGTGGCGCGGGCCCCCATGGCCTGGAGAACGGAGGCCGCGCCGAAGCAGACGGACGAGGCGAGCGCGCAAATCATCCCGAGTAGCACGAAATGACTCTAGGCGCTGCGGCTGGAATTGACCGGCCTACACTGTGCGGTCGCGACTGCGAAGGGGAGGGCCAGGGACATGCGGAGGCTGAGGTCGAGCACGGTGGTGCTCGGCGGGATGGGTGTGCTCGCGGCGACGATCACCGCGTGCGGCTCCGACCCGGACAAGCGGTGTGTGGACCCGGTGACCCGGGAGACGCTGCCCAGCTACGAGTGCGAGAGCGGCGGCGGCAGCGACGACGACGACAACGGAAGCAGCAGCCACCGGGGCTCGTACTACTACGGCGGCTCCATACGCGACAACCGCGTGAGCGGGGGCAGCTTCGACAAGAAGGCCGTCGACACCGGCGGCTTCGGCTGCTCCGGTTCCGGCGGCGGCTGAGAGAGGTCCGGCACATGCGACGGCACACCATCGAGCCCCGGCCGGGCTGGCAGGAGACGGTGGAGGAGCAGGGGCTCGTCTACCCGCTGACCCGCTACCCGGACGGTTCGCTGCGTCCGTACTGGGACGAGAGCGCGTACTACTCCTTCAGCCTGCCCGAGGTCGAGGCCCTGGAGGAGGTCGTCGAGGAGCTGCACGCGATGTGCCTCGCGGCGGCCGCGCACATCGTCGAGCGGGACCGGTTCGCCGAGCTGGGGATCACCGATCCGAAGCTCGCGTCCCTGGTCGCCGAGTCCTGGCGGCGGCGCGCCGAACTCCCCTCCCTCTACGGGCGGTTCGACCTGCGCTACGACGGCGCCGGCCCGGCCAAGATGCTGGAGTACAACGCCGACACCCCCACCTCGCTCGTGGAGGCCGCGAGCCCGCAGTGGTTCTGGATGGAGGAGCGCTTCCCCGGCGCCGACCAGTGGAACTCGCTCCACGAACGCCTCGTCGACGCGTGGCGGAAGCAGGCCCCGCTGCTGCCTCCCGGCCCCCTCCACTTCGTGCACTCGGACGGCGACGAGCTCGGAGAGGACCTGATGACGGTCGCGTACCTGCGCGAGACCGCCCAGCAGGCCGGGCTGGAGACCGAGGCCCTCTCCGTCGAACGGATCGGCTGGGACCGGCTCTCGCGCCGCTTCGTGGACGACCGGCTCCGGTTCATCCGCAGCTGCTTCAAGCTCTACCCGTGGGAGTGGCTGACCACCGACCGCTTCGGCCGGCACGTCCTGGACACCCTCGACAACGGCGGCGGCACCGGCACCACCTGCTGGATCGAGCCCGCCTGGAAGATGCTGCTCTCCAACAAGGCCCTCCTTGCGATCCTGTGGGAGCTGTACCCGGGCCACCCCAACCTGCTCCCCGCCTACCTCGACGGACCGCGTGAACTCGCCTCGACCACCGGCTGGGTCGCCAAGCCGCTGCTCGGCCGCGAGGGTGCGGGCGTCACCCTGCACGAGGCCGGCACGGAGCCGTTCGTACGGGACGGGGAGCCCTGCTGCTACCAGGAGCTGGCCCCGCTGCCCGACTTCGACGGCAACCGGGTGGTGCTCGGCGCGTGGGTCGTCGAGGACGAGGCGGCGGGGCTGGGCATCCGGGAGTCGGCGAGCCTCGTCACCGACGAGTACGCCCGCTTCCTCCCGCACGTGATCCTCTAGGTCCCGCCCGCCCCGCCCGCTTCTTCCGGGCCTGCTCTTCCCGGGCCCGCCCGCCCCGCCCGCTCCCGCTACTCGGGCACGTACTCCCTGAGGGGTGCCGGCCTCAGTCCCGCGGCCTCGGCCGCCGCGAGGGCGCGCGTCAGATCCTGCTCCAGGGTCTCGTTGAAGTGCAGCAGGATGATGTCGCCGGCCTTGAGCGCCGGCGTCGGCGGGGTCCACTGGCCCCAGGTGGTGAGGTCGTACGTCCAGGTCACCAGCGCCTTCGCACCGCAGGCGCGGGCCGTGGTCCGAGTGGTCGCGTCGTACACGCCGTACGGCGGGCGGAGCAGCCGCGGGCCGTCGCCGAACTGTGCGAGGTGCTGGTCGCGCGCCCCGCAGAGCTCTGCCTTCTGGCCGGCGGCGTCGAGGGTGGTCAGGTCCGGGTGGTTGACCGTGTGGTTCTCGACGCGGGAGGGGCCCTGGTTCAGCAGAGTGTGGAAGTAGCCGGAGTCGTACGAGTAGGCGCCGGGCAGCAGGAAGAGCGAGGCGGGCACCCGGCGGTCGAGCAGCAGCTTCGCCGCGGCGGGGTCGTGGAACCAGCCGTCGTCGATGGTGATGAAGACGACCGGGTCGGTGGTCTCGATGTGCGAGACCACCGGGACGGGCGCGGGCCAGGCCGCCGCCCCCGGGGCGGCGTGCGCGGGTCCGGTGACCGCGCCGAGGAGCGCGAGGGGGACGACGGCGGAGAGCGCGGCACGCACGGCGTGACGCAGACGGAGTCTCGGCATGGCGGCATCATTGGCCTAGACCAACTGCCGTGTCAATGGTCCGAGTTGCCCCGTCTCCGGCCCGCGGCCGCCGTCCCCTCGAACGGACGTCGTCACTCCTCCGACAGCACCGCCCTCAGCTGCTCCAGACCCCAGTCCAGGTCCTCCTTCGAGATCACCAGCGGTGGCGCGATCCGGATCGTCGAGCCATGGGTGTCCTTCACCAGGACACCCCGCTCCATCAGCCTCTCCGAGATCTGCCGGCCGGTGCCGTGCGACGGCGCGATGTCCACCCCGGCCCACAGCCCGCGACCGCGCACCGCCTCCACCGCCCCGCCGCCCACGAGCAGCCCCAGCTCCGCGTGCAGGTGCTCGCCCAGCTCCGCAGCCCGCTCCTGGTACTCGCCCGTCCGCAGCATCGCGATCACCTCGAGGGCCACCGCGCAGGCCAGCGGGTTCCCGCCGAACGTCGACCCGTGCTCACCCGGCCGGAACACCCCGAGCACCGCCCGGTCGGCGACCACCGCCGACACCGGCACCACCCCGCCGCCCAGCGCCTTCCCCAGGATGTACACATCGGGCACCACGCCCTCGTGCTCGCACGCGAACGTCCGGCCCGTGCGGCCCAGACCCGACTGGATCTCGTCCGCCATGAACAGCACGTTCCGCCGGCGGGTCAGCTCCCGCACCCCCGCCAGATAGCCCGCCGGCGGGACCAGGACCCCCGCCTCGCCCTGGATCGGTTCCAGCAGCACCGCCACCGTGTTCTCGGTGACCGCCGCCTCCATCGCCGTCAGGTCCCCGTACGGCACGATCTCGAACCCCGGCGTGTACGGGCCGAAGTGGTCCCGCGCCTCGTGGTCCGTGGAGAAGCTGACGATCGTCGTCGTCCTGCCGTGGAAGTTGTTCGCCGCCACCACGATCTTCGCGTGCCCGTCCGGCACGCCCTTCACCTCGTACCCCCACTTCCGGGCGGTCTTCACCGCCGTCTCGATCGCCTCCGCGCCGGTGTTCATCGGCAGCACCGCCTCCTTCCCGCACAACTCGGCGAGCCGGGTGCAGAACTCGGCGAACCGGTCGTGGTGGAAGGCGCGCGACGTCAGCGTCACCCGCTCCAGCTGGGCCTTCGCGGCGTCGATCAGACGCCGGTTGCCGTGCCCGAAGTTGAGCGCCGAGTAGCCGGCGAGCAGGTCGAGATAGCGGCGCCCCTCGACATCGGTCATCCAGGCGCCGTCCGCCGAGGCGACGACGACCGGCAGGGGGTGGTAGTTGTGAGCGCTGTGCGCCTCCGCCGAAGCGATCGCGTCTTGTGTGCTCGACACGGGATCTCCGTTCGTCCTGCGGCTCGGGGGGTGACCCCGACGAGGGGGTGTGGCCCCTGTTTCTATCGTCGCTCGGATGCCGGACCGGGAAACCTCGCGCGCGGCGCGCCAGCTACTCTGAAAACACGCACGGCGACTGGCGCGCGGGGAAGCGACCCCGGGGGAGCCGTGCGCGGCAGACCACACGAGACGCCGCCCGCCTGGGCGTCACGGGACCGAAGTCCCGCGTGGCGCCGCGCCTCTCACGCAGTGTCCCGGGACCCACCGACGCCCGGAGGACACCACCATGACCACGCCGCAGCACCCGCACACCCACCCCGCGCTCGCCGCCGCCGACCCCGAGCTCGCCGCCCTCGTCGGCGCCGAGGAACGCCTCCAGGCCGAGACCCTGCGCCTCATCCCCAGCGAGAACTACGTCTCCGCCGCCGTCCTCGAAGCCTCCGGCACCGTCCTCCAGAACAAGTACAGCGAGGGCTACCCCGGCCGCCGCTACTACGAGGGCCAGCAGAACATCGACCAGGTCGAGACCCTCGCCGTCGAGCGCGCCAAGGCCGTCTTCGGCGTCGACCACGCCAACGTCCAGCCCTACTCCGGCTCCCCGGCCAATCTCGCCGTCTACCTCGCCTTCGCCGAGCCCGGCGACACCGTCATGGGCATGGCCCTGCCCATGGGCGGCCACCTCACGCACGGCTGGGGCGTCTCCGCCACCGGCAGGTGGTTCCGCGGCGTCCAGTACGGCGTCCGCCAGGACACGGGCCTCATCGACTTCGACGAGGTCCGCGAGCTCGCCCTCAAGGAGCGCCCCAAGGTGATCTTCTGCGGCGGCACCGCGCTGCCCCGCACGATCGACTTCGCCGCCTTCGGCGAGATCGCCCGCGAGGCCGGTGCCGTGCTCGTCGCCGACGTCGCCCACATCGCCGGCCTGATCGCGGGCGGCGCCCACCCGTCCCCGGTCCCGCACGTGGACGTCATCTCCACGACCACCCACAAGACCCTGCGCGGCCCGCGCGGCGCCATGCTGATGTCCCGCGAGGAGCACGCCAAGGCCCTCGACAAGGCCGTCTTCCCCGGCCTCCAGGGCGGCCCGCACAACCAGACCACCGCCGCCATCGCCGTCGCCCTCCGCGAGGCGTCCCTGCCCTCCTTCCGCGACTACGCCCACGCCGTCGTCGCCAACGCCAAGGCCCTCGCCGAGGCCCTCCTCGCCCGCGGCTTCGACCTCGTCTCCGGCGGCACCGACAACCACCTCGTCCTGATGGACCTCACCCCCAAGCAGGTCCCGGGCAAGATCGCCGCGAAGGCCCTGGACCGGGCCGGCATCGTCGTCAACTACAACACCGTCCCCTACGACCCCCGGAAGCCGTTCGACCCCTCGGGCATCCGCATCGGCACCCCCTCCCTCACCTCCCGCGGCCTCACCGTGGAGCACATGGACCAGGTCGCCGACTGGATCGACCGCGGTGTCGCGGCCGCCGGCACGGGCGACGAGCAGGCCCTCGCCACCGTCCGCGCGGAGGTCGCCGACCTGCTGACCGCCTTCCCGGCCCCGGGACTCCCCGTCTGAGCCGCCCGGCGGGCCCCGGCCCGTCAGCCGCCGACCGAATCCGCCGCCCGCCGGGCCTCCTCACGGTCCGGTATGCCCTCCAGGCGGAAGGTGAGCGCGCCCCCGTTCCTCGTCCAGAGGAGCGTGGGGCCCGCCGTGCGGACCTCATGCGTCCAGGCCGTGCCCGTCCCGTCCGTCATCGGGAACGTCAGCAGATGCGGGGCCTCGAACCAGTACCCCTGGGCGCCGTCCGGGAGATCGACCCACTCCGGCCGCGACCGCACCTGCTTGGCGAAGCCGATGTCCAGCCGGGCCGGGAACTCGTCGAGCCGGACCGTCCGCTCCCCGTCGCGCCAGCACAGGCTGATCACCGCCCGGCCCCGCTCGGCCGACCCCGTCACCGCGATCGCGTCCGGCGCGCCGAGCGCCCTCGGTATCAGCGGCTCGAAGCCCGCGAGCCGCCCGGCCTCCGCCGCCGGCACCGGCTCCGGGCACCCCGGCACCGGACCACCGGCCGGGACGTGCCGCCCGTCCGGCTCGTACCGCACGGCGACCCCGCCGAAGCCGAACCACTCCGCCACCGCGGCCCGCACCGGCGGCGTGAGCACCAGGACGATCAGCACCCCGGTCAGGCCCGCCACCAGCGCCCGCCACCGCGCCCGCGCCCGGTCCCGTACCGACGCCCACGGGCCCCACCGGGCCCACCGGTCCCGCCGACGGCGGCGGACCGGCACCGGGGTCGGCACCTGCTCGGCGAGGAGCTGGGCGAGCACCCGCTCGGCCATCGACTCCCCGTCCACGTCCGGCACCCGCAGCCGCCGCCCCAGCTCCCTCAGCTCGTCCGGCAGACCTTCGTCAGCCACACCCCCCACCTCCCTCCGGTCCTTCCGTCAGGCTCTCCCCGAGCACCAGGCCCAGCTTCTTCAGCGCCCGGCTCAGCCGGGACTTCACCGTCCCCCTCGGCCAGCCGAGCACCTCGGCCGTCTCCGTCTCGTCCAGCTCCAGGAGATAGCGGTGGATCACCACCTGGCGGTGGTCCTCGCCCAGTCCGTCGAGCGCGTCGAGGAGCCGTCTGCTCCGCTCCCGCTCCACCGCCGCGACCGCCGGGTCGGCCGACTCCGGTATCCGCGGCTCGCCCCCGAGCAGGTCCGCCTCCCGGTCGGCGACGGCCCGCTGCCGCCCCGCCGACCGCACTGTGTTCCTGGTCTCATTGACGACGATCCGCAGCAGCCACGGCCGGAACGCCGAGCCCTCCTTGAACCGCCCGAGCGAGCGGTACGCCTTGAAGAAGGCCTGCTGCACCACGTCCTCGGCCTCCGCGCCCGCACCGCACGCCACCGCCGCTCTCAGCGCGACCGCCGTGTACGCGCGGACCAGCGCCGCGTACGCCTCCGGCTCCCCGGCGCGTACCCGTGCGATCACCGCGGCCTCGTCGTCGACCAGGCCCCCCTCCCGCGTCCTCACACTCTTGATACACCGGCAGTCCGGGATCGGTTCCCACACCTGAGAGAATGATGTGCATGGCCTCTGACGTTCCCCGCGTGCTCTCCGGAATCCAGCCCACGGCAGGCTCGTTCCACCTCGGCAACTACCTCGGCGCCGTCCGCCAGTGGGTCGCCCTCCAGGAGACCCACGACGCCTTCTACATGGTCGTCGACCTGCACGCGATCACGGTCCCGCAGGACCCCGCCGAGCTGCGCGCCAACACCCGGCTCGCCGCGGCCCAGCTGCTCGCCGCCGGTCTCGACCCCGAGCGCTGCACCCTGTTCGTCCAGAGCCACGTCCCCGAGCACGCCCAGCTCGGCTGGGTCATGAACTGCCTCACCGGCTTCGGCGAGGCCTCGCGCATGACCCAGTTCAAGGACAAGTCCGCCAAGCAGGGCGCGGACCGCGCCACGGTCGGCCTCTTCACGTACCCGATCCTGCAGGTCGCGGACATCCTGCTCTACCAGGCCAACCAGGTCCCGGTGGGCGAGGACCAGCGCCAGCACATCGAGCTGACCCGCGACCTCGCGGAGCGCTTCAACGGCCGCTTCGGCGAGACGTTCACGATCCCGGCGCCGTACATCCTCAAGGAGACGGCGAAGATCTACGACCTCCAGGACCCGGCGATCAAGATGAGCAAGTCGGCGTCCACGCCGAAGGGCCTCATCAACCTCCTGGACGACCCGAAGACCACCGCGAAGAAGGTCAAGAGCGCGGTCACCGACACCGAGACGGTGATCCGTTTCGACCCGGCGAACAAGGCCGGCGTCTCCAACCTGCTCACCATCATGTCCACGCTCACCTCCACCTCCGTCGAGGACCTGGAGAAGAGCTACGAGGGCAAGATGTACGGCGCGCTGAAGACGGATCTCGCCGAGGTCATGGTGGACTTCGTCACGCCGTTCCGGACCCGCACCCAGGAATACCTGGACGACCCGGAGACGCTGGACTCGGTCCTGGCCAAGGGAGCCGAGAAGGCCCGGGCGGTCGCCGCCGAGACGCTGGCGCAGACGTACGAGCGCATCGGCTTCCTGCCGGCCAAGCACTGAGACCAAGGACCCTGGCCCAAAGGGTGGTGGAGGCCGCACACTGGCGGCTGGACCACCCGACACAAGTCGACCGACGACGGAGGAGAACGACGTGGGGACCGTAACGCTCGGCGTTTCGATCGCGGTCCCGGAGCCCTACGGCAGCCTGCTCCAGGAGCGGCGCGTCGGCTTCGGGGACCCTGCCGCGTACGGCATCCCCACGCACGTCACCCTGGTCCCGCCGACGGAGGTCGCCGAGGAGCGGCTGCCGGAGATCGAGGCGCACCTCGCGGGTGTCGCCGCCGACCACCAGCCGTTCCCCGTGCGCCTCAAGGGCACCGGGACCTTCCGTCCGCTCTCCCCGGTCGTCTTCGTGAAGCTGCAGGAGGGCGTGCCCCTCTGCAACCGGCTCCAGCACCTGATCCGGGACGAGGCGGGCCCCCTCGCGCGGGAGCTCCAGTTCCCGTACCACCCGCACGTCACCGTGGCGCACGGCATCTCCGAGGAGGGGATGGACCGGGCGTTCGAGGAGCTCGCCGGGTACGAGGCGGCCTGGACCTGCCGCTCGTTCGCGCTGTACGAGCAGGGCCCGGACGGGATCTGGCGCAAGCTGTACGACTACGAGTTCGGCAGCGGCCGCCCCGTCTCGGCGGTCCCCGCGCAGGGCGGCAGCCCGGTGGACACCCCGACGCACACGGCCTAGAGCACACACGGGCTAGAGCGCACACGGGCCCGCCGGCGCGGTCAGCACGCCGACGCGTCCGCCTGCCGACGCGCGGACGCACCGACCCACCGGCGGCGCTGGCACACCGCCCCACCGGCACGCCGCCCCCCCCCGTCGTGCCGCGTGCGTCACACCGGAAGCCGCCGGAACAGAGGCCTCGGCGCGTGCCGGACCGCCGCCATCACCATCCGCAGCGCCCCCGGCACCCACACCGTCTCCGAGCGCCGCCGCAGCCCCAGTTCGATCGCTCCCGCGACCGCCTCCGGCGTGGTCGCGAGCGGTGCCTCCGCGCGCCCGGCCGTCCTCCTCGTGCGGACGAACCCGGGCCGTACGACCATGACGTGCACCCCGGTGCCGTGCAGCGCGTCCCCGAGGCCCTGGGCGAAGGCGTCGAGCCCCGCCTTCGACGAGCCGTAGATGAAGTCGGCGCGGCGGGCCCGCTCGCCCGCCACCGAGGAGAGCACCACCAGCGAGCCGTGCCCCTGGTTCTGCAGCGCGGCCGCGCACACCAGGCCGGCGGAGACCGCCCCCGTGTAGTTGGTCTGCGCGACCCGGACGGCGGCGACGGGGTCGGACTCGTCGCGCGCCTGGTCGCCGAGGACCCCGAAGGCCAGCAGCACCATGTCGATGTCGCCCTCGGTGAAGATCTTGCCGAGCCGCTCCTCGTGCGACTCGGTGTCGAGCGCGTCGAAGGGCACGGTGCGCACCTCCGCGCCCAGCGCCCGCAGGGAGTCGGCCGCGGCGGTCAGCGAGGGCGAGGGGCGCCCGGCCAGCCAGACGGTGCGGGTGCGGCGGGCGATCAGCCGGCGGGCGGTGGCGAGCCCGATCTCGGAGGTGCCGCCGAGGACGAGCAGGGACTGCGGGGCACCGAAGGCGTCCTTCATGGGAGCTCCTAGAGGTCGAGGCGGCGGGAGAGGTCCGAGGTGAAGGCGGACCGGGGGTCGAGTGCGGCGCGCAGGGCCCGGAACTCGCCGAGCCGCGGGTACATCGCGGCCAGCGTCTCCGGCCGTACGCGGGAGTCCCGGGCGAGGAAGACCCGGCCGCCCGCCTCCGCCACCTGCTCGTCGAGGGTGTCGAGGAAGGTGCCGAGTCCGGGCAGGGCGGCGGGCAGGTCGAGGGCGAGCGTCCAACCGGGCAGGGGGAACGACAGCGGGCCGGGGCCGCCCGCGCCGAAGCGCTGGAGGACGGCTCCGGGGGCGGCGCAGCGGCGGTCCGCGATCAGGCGGACCACCTTCCGCAGGACTTCCTCCTGCCCGTACGGGACGACGAACTGGTACGGGACGGATCCCGCGCGCGGGACGGACCACGCGCGCGCGGGGGTCCGGTTCCGGTACCGAGGGACGCCGTCGTGCGGGTGGAGGAAGGCGGTGAGCGGCTGGAGGGCGCCGGTGCGGGCCCGGGGCGTCCCGCGGTAGCGGAGCTCTTCGAGGAGCCCGGCGGCGGTCCGGCCGAGGATGCCGCCGGGCACGTACGGCGGCGGCGCGGGCAGCAGCGCGGGGCGGAGCGCGAGGGGTGCCCGGCGGGCCCGGTGGCGGCGCGGGAGGGCGTCGTACGAGGTGTGGTCGCCGTGCGTGAGGACGGCGCGGCCGGTGGCGGCGCCCCGGGCGAGCAGGTCGATCCGGGCGACGGAGTGGCCGTACCGGCGGTCGGCGGCGGCGAGCCGGGCCATCGTCTCGTCGAGGCCGGGGGCGCGTTCGGTGTCGACGGTCATGAGCGAGGTCTCGACGGGCAGCAGCCGCAGGGTGGCGGTGAGGATCACACCGGTCAGGCCCATGCCGCCGGTGGTGGCGTCGAAGAGCGGGGTGCCGGGTGCCAGGGTTCTCACCGTGCCGTCGGCGGTGAGGAGTTCGAGCGCGGTCACGTGGCAGCCGAAGGAGCCGGAGGCGGGGTGGTTGGTGCCGTGGACGTCGGCGCCGATCGCGCCGCCCACGGTCACGTACCGGGTGGCGGGGGCGACCGGGACGACCCAGCCGAGCGGGAGCAGCGCCTCCGTCAGCCGGTGCAGGCCGACGCCCGCCTCGCAGACGACGATTCCGGCGGTGGGGTCGAGGGCGAGGATCCGGTCGAGGCCGGTCATGTCGAGGACGGTGCCGCCGGCGTTCTGCGCGGCGTCGCCGTAGGCGCGGCCGAGTCCGCGGGCGATCGCGCCGCGGGCCCCGGACGAGCGGACGGCGTCGGCGGCCTCGGAGGGGCCGCGGGGCCGCCGCACGCGCGCGAGGGTCGGCGCGGTGCGCCCCCAGCCGGTGATCGTCGCGCAGTCGTCGTCCAGGACGTGGGTCTCGACAGCCATGGAGGTGACCGTATAGCCGCCTCTGTCGCTTATGCCGGTATTGCCGGGCGGTTCGTCGAAATGGGTGATGAAAGGAGTGTCGGGAAAGAAGCCCGAAGGCTCCGCCGCCCGGCGGCGCGCGGACGCCGCTCGCGAGATGCCGGGACGTCGTCCGCGGGGTGCCGGAAGCCGTCAGCGGGCTGCCGGAAGCTGTTCGCGGAGTGCCGGATGTCGTTCGCGGGACGGGTGAAGCCGTTCGTGGGGTGCGGATGTCGTTCGCGGGTACGCGGGCCCCGGCGGGGGATTCTCGTACTGCGCTCTCCGCGCACCGAACGGATCGAGGGGCAGACGTACGACATGGAATGGCTGACCAAGCTCCCCGTCATCGGCCCCTGGGTCGCCCGACTCATGCGGACCCACGCCTGGCGCTCGTACCAGACCCTCGACGCGGCCCACTGGACCCGGCTCGCCGCCGCGATCACCTTCGTGTCCTTCCTGGCCCTCTTCCCGCTGATCACGGTCGCCGCGGCGATCGGCGCCGCGCTCCTCAGCAAGGACCAGCTCGACAAGATCGAGGACAAGATCAGCGACCAGGTGCCCGGCATCTCCGACCAGCTCAACATCAGCGGGCTCGTCGACAACGCCGGCACCGTCGGGCTCGTCGCCGGCGCGCTGCTGCTGGTCACCGGCATCAGCTGGGTCGGTTCCATGCGGGACTGCCTGCGGGCCGTGTGGGGGCTGGACGACCTCGAGGGCAACCCGGTCCTGCTCAAGGGCAAGGACGGGCTCATCCTGATCGGCCTCGGCGGCGTGGCCCTCGCCTCGCTCGCCGCGTCCTGGCTCGGCTCCACCGCCGTCGGCTGGAGTGCCGACCGGGTCGGGATCTCCAGCGAGGGAGCGGGCGGCTACCTCCTGCAGACGGCCGCCGTCCTGGTCGCCGTCGCCGCCGACTTCCTGATCCTGCTGTACGTCCTGACGCTGCTGCCCGGCGTGCACCCGCCGCGCCGCCGGCTCGTGGTGGCGGCGCTGATGGGCGCGGTCGGCTTCGAGCTCCTGAAGCTGCTGCTCGGCGGCTACATGAGGGGCGTCGCCTCGAAGTCGATGTACGGGGCGTTCGGCGTGCCGGTCGCCCTGCTGCTGTGGATCAACTTCACCGCGAAGCTGCTGCTCTACTGCGCCGCGTGGACGGCCACGGGCTCCCGTGGGGAGTCCGCGGCCGACCAAGGGTCCGCGGCCGACGAAGGGCCCGGGTCCGGGTCCGCTAAGGATTCACGTCCGGATGCACGTCCTGCTTCCGGAGGGAACGGCGACGACGTCCCGCCGCCCCGGCCAGCGGCCAGCGGCGGTTGACCAGGAAGACGGCACCGGCGAGGAGCACGAGGACCCCGCCGGCCACGCCGAGCGCGATCCCGACGCCCCCGGAGCGCTCCGTGGCGGCCGCGTGGACGGTGCCGTCCGGCGCGTTCTTGCCGGGCGCCGGGGCCGAGCCGTCGTCCGGGGCGGTCGTCTCGGTACGGGCGGACCGCGGCGGCACCAGCTCGCCGACCGGGGTCACCTTCCCGGACGCGGCGAAGCCCCAGTCGAGCAGCCGGGCGGTCTCGCGGTAGACCGCGTGCTGCTCCTTCGACGAGGGGTTCATCACGGTGACGAGCAGCACCTTGCCGTTGCGCTCCGCGACACCCGTGAAGGTGGCACCCGCGTGCGTGGTGTTGCCGTTCTTGACGCCGGCGATGCCCTGGTACGGGGCGACGCCGAGGTCTCCGGTGAGCAGCCGGTTGGTGTTCTGGATCTCGAAGGTCTCGCGCTTCTTGCCCGGCTTCTGCTCGCCGGGGAAGGCGGCGCGGGGCGTGGCGGCGTACTCGCGGAAGGCCGGCTTCTGCATGCCGCTGCGGGCGATGAGTGTCAGGTCGTACGCGGAGGAGACCTGGCCCGGGGCGTCGTAGCCGTCCGGGGAGACGACGTGCGTGTCGAGCGCCTGGAGCTCGGCCGCGTGGTCGTTCATCTCCTTCACGGTCTGCCGCAGGCCGCTGTTCATGCTGGTCAGGACGTGGACGGCATCGTTGCCCGAGCGGAGGAAGACACCGAGCCACAGGTCGTGGACGGTGTAGGTCTGCTTCTCCTTGATGCCGACCAGGCTGGAGCCGGCTCCTATCCCGGCCATGTCGGCGGTGGTGACGAGGTGCTTGAGCCGGGCGTCGGGGAACTTCGGCAGCAGGGTGTCGGCGAAGAGCATCTTGAGCGTGGAGGCCGGGGCGAGCGGCCAGTGCGCGTTGTGCGAGGCGAGGATCTCGCCGCTCTCGGCGTCCGCGACGATCCAGGAGCGCCCGGACAGCTCCTTGGGCAGCACGGGCGCGCCGGGCCCCAGCTGGACCTGGGTGCCGGGGTTGCCGAGCAGCGGGCCGCCGAGTGAGGACATCGCGTTCGGGGGCTTGGGCTGCTTGTCCTTCTCGTCCTTCGTGTCCGCGTGCGCGGGCGCGGCGACGACGAGCGGCAGGAACAGAGCAGCAGTGACCGCCCAAGCGGTCTTCTTCGAAGCAGACACGGTCGTGAACGTACAGGTACGGAAGAAGGATCCGAACCCCGGCTGGCGCTCGGGCCGGGCTCGTCCACCCGTCCGCGGGGCCAGTGGGGCGGACGGTGATACTGGGGGCATGAAGTTCAGCCGTCGCGTCTCCTGGTTCCTGCTCGCGTTCGGGGTGTGGAGCTGGTTCATCTGGATCACTTTCGTCAAGAACCTGTGGAACGACGGGAGTGGCCTCGCGTTCGACGACGCCGGCGACCCGACGGCCTACTTCTGGGTTCATCTGCTGCTTGCCGTCACGTCCTTTGTCCTGGGGACGGTGATCGGAGTGCTGGGGTTGCGTGGGGTGCGCGCCGCGCGCCGCGAAGTCGGTTAGAACCGCGCGAGCGGTGGAAGAGGGGTTACGGGGCGTGGTCGTCGTCTTCGTGCTGGTCCTGATCGTGGTGCTCGCCGTGCTCGCGGCGGTGCACTGGTACGTGTGGCGGCGCCTCGTGCGCGATGTCACCACGCGCGGGAGCCTGCCGCGCCGCCTGGGCACGGTCGCCGTCGTGGCGCTGCCGATGCTGTCGTTCGCGGCCCTGACCTCGTCCCGCGCCGGAGCGCCGTTCGCGCTCCAGCAGGTGGTCGCCTGGCCCGGCTTCCTGTGGCTCGCGCTGCTGCTGTACGTGACGCTCGCCCTGCTCGTCGGCGAGGCGGTCAGGCCACTGCTGCGCCGCCTGCTCGAACGCCGCGCACAGGCCGCGGCGCCCGCCGAGGCCCCCGCCGCGGCCCCGGCCCCCGTTCCCGTACCGGTCCCGGACCGCGCGCCGCCCGCCCCCGAGGAGCCGGCCGAAGCGGCCCCGGAGGCCGCGCCCGGGACGCCCGCCTCCGACACCCCCGCCCCCGAGACCCCCGCCGAGGTCTCCCGGCGGCTCTTCGTCTCCCGGGTCGTCGGCGGCGCGGCCGCCGCCGCGGCCGTCGGGACCGTCGGCTACGGCACGTACGGCGTGCTGCGCGGCCCCCGGGTCAAGCGGGTCACCGTCCCGCTCGCCAAGATCCCGCGTGCCGTCCACGGCTACCGGATCGCCGTCGTCTCCGACATCCACCTCGGGCCGATCCTCGGCCGCGCGCACACCCAGCGCATCGTGGACACGATCAACTCCACCCAGCCCGATCTGATCGCGGTCGTCGGCGACCTCGTCGACGGCACCGTCGAGAACCTCGGCTCCGCCGCCGAGCCCCTCGCGCGGCTCCGCGCCCGGCACGGCTCCTTCTTCGTGACGGGCAACCACGAGTACTTCTCGGGCGCCGACGCCTGGGTCGACCACGTCCGCGAGCTCGGACTGCGCCCGCTGCGCAACGAGCGGGTGGAGGTGGCGGCCGGCTTCGACCTGGCCGGCGTCGACGACATCGCGGGGGAGAGCGAGGGGCAGGGCCCCGACTTCGGACGGGCGCTCGGCGACCGCGACCGGGCCCGCGCCGCGGTGCTCCTCGCGCACCAGCCGGTAGTCGTCCACGACGCCGTACGCCACGGCGTGGACCTCCAGCTCTCCGGTCACACCCACGGCGGGCAGCTCTGGCCCGGCAACTACCTTGCCGAACTGGCCAATCCGACCGTCGCCGGGCTCGAACGGTACGGAGACACCCAGCTGTACGTCTCGCGCGGCGCGGGCGCCTGGGGGCCGCCGGTCCGGGTCGGGGCGCCCTCGGACATCACCATCGTCGAACTCGCGTCGAAACAGGCGTAATCGGGACGGGGTCACTCCCCGTCCCGAGCCCGATACGTGCTGCTCATCGACTTAAATTCGCATTTCCCGGACATATACATGTGGTGTGAAAGTTTTCTCTTCCACTTGTGAAAGACGTGTGATGGGATGACGCCATCGCGACGTTTCCGGGGGCCGTCGCCGTTGGGGTGGACGAATAAAGGAAGCACGGCAATGCGGTCGACGGTCCGTCTGCGGATCCTCATCACTTGTGGAGTACTGGTGGCCGCCGGAGTGGGGGGCTGGCAACTCCTGCCCTCCGACGGCGGCCGGACCGATCCCATCAGCGTCGGCACGACCGACGAGGTCACTTCACTGGACCCGGCCGGCGCGTACGACGCCGGTTCCTGGGCCATGTACAGCAACGTCTTCCAGTCGTTGCTGACGTTCAAGCCGGGGTTCACGACCCCCGTCCCGGACGCGGCGGAGAGCTGCAAGTTCGAGGGCTCGAAGCTCACCACGTACCAGTGCACGCTCCGCGACGACCTCTCGTTCTCCAACGGGCGGAAGATCACCGCCGAGGACGTCAAGTACTCGTTCGAGCGGATGCTGCGCATCAAGACCGACGTCGGTCCGCAGCCGCTGTTCCCGACCCTGAAGAGCGTCACGGCCGAGGGCCGTGAGGTCACCTTCCATCTGAGCAGCCGGGACGCCACGTTCCCGCTGAAGCTGGCCACCGGCGCGGGCTCGATCGTCGACAAGGACCACTACCCGGCGAAGGGCCTGCGGGCGGACACGGCGGTCGACGGCTCCGGGCCGTACGTCCTCAAGGAGTACAAGCCGGGCGAGTCCGCGCTCCTGGAGCCGAACCCGAAGTACCGCGGCGCCGTCACCAAGAGCGGCGGCCCGGTGCTCGTGAAGTACTACGCCCAGTCCGCGGACCTCGCCGACGCCTGGAAGGCGAAGCAGGTCGAGGTGACGCACCGGCAGCTGCCGCCGGAGTTCATCTCGACCCTGGAGCCGCAGGACGGGACCCGGGTCACCGAGGCGGAGAGCGCCGAGATCCGCAACCTCAACTTCAACGTGCGGCCCGGCTCGCCGATGGCGGACAAGGCCGTGCGCCAGGCCGTCGCCGCGCTCCTCGACCGCCCGGCGATCACCACCGGCGCCTACAAGGGCACGGTGGAGCCGCTGTACTCGCTCATCCCGCAGGGCTTCGTCGGGCACAGCACCGCGTTCTACGACATCGACCCGGAGCCGAACGCCAGGAAGGCGAAGAAGCTCCTGAAGGACGCCGGCGTCGAGACCCCGGTGAAGTTCACCTTCGGCTACCGCGCGGACGCCACGTACGGCGCCGAGACCGCCGAGATCAAGCGGCAGCTGGAGGAGGCCGGCCTCTTCGAGGTCAAGACCGTCGAGGTCAAGTGGACGGAGTTCCAGAAGCAGTACGCGAAGGGCGCCTTCGACGCGTACACGGTCGGCTGGCTGCCCGACTTCCCCGACTCCGACAGCTTCACCGCGCCGCTCGTCGGCACCGAGAACACCCTGCACAACGGGTTCTCCAGCAAGCGGATCGACGAGCTGATCTCCTCGACGCAGCAGTTCAGCGACCGCTCCCGGGCGACCTCCGACTTCAAGCACATCCAGAGCGAGGTGGCGACCGACGTGCCGCTCGTCCCGCTGTGGCAGAAGAAGGACTACGTCCTCGCCACCGAGGCGGTCGCCGGCTCCCAGTACCTGACGGACGGTACGGGCATCTGGCGGCTGTGGGAGCTCAGCTGGATCTAGGACTCCGGGGCCCTCGGGGGCCCCGAAGGCCTCGGACCCCGGGGTCTACGACTCCGGGGTCCCGTGCGGCCCCGCCGCCTTCGGGCCCGACTTCTTCTTGGGCTTGCCCGAGGCCGCCATGCCCGCCGCGGTGGGCATGAAGTCGGAGAGCAGCTCGTGGGTCTCCTTGACCAGCGGGCGCAGGATCCGGAAGCGGGAGAGCGAGATCGCGCGGGCGGTGACCGGCGCGAGCCGCTCGACCAGCCGGCGGCTGTTGGCCGCGCCCTCGGAGCGGTCGTACACCCAGAAGAGGACCAGTCCCATCTGCTGGAGCCACAGCAACTGCGGGAGGGCCTCCTTCAGTTCCGGGTCGACCTTGACCGAGGCACCGGAGATGACCCGCCGGTGGACCTCGATCGCGGCCTCGCGCGGGCCCTCCGACTCGGGCGAGAAGGGGCTGAGCGGGCTGTCCGGGTCGGCGGCGTTCTTGAAGAACTGCGAAGCGAACTCGTGGTACGGCCCCGCGATGTCGAGCCAGCCGAGGTAGACCCCGCGGATCCGGGCCGTGAGGTCCTTCTCGTCACCGGTCAGGATGGGCTCGACGGCGGCCTGGTGCTCCTCGGCGATCCGGTCGTAGAAGCCCTGGACGAGGTGTTCCTTGGACGAGAAGTAGTAGTACGCGTTCCCGACGGAGACCCCGGCCTCCTGGGCGATGGCCCGCATCGTCGTCTTGTCGTAACCGCGCTCCTTGAACAGCCGGAGCGCGGTTTCGAGGATGAGCGTGCGGGTCTGCTCGCTCTTCGGGGCCTTCTTGTCTTCCTTCACGTCCGTCACACGGACGAGCCTAGCCGGGCGGACCGGGCGCTTCGCAGCGCCCGTCCTCGCAGCGGACGGCCCCGGACGGCCCGGCCGCGCCGTCCGGTCCCTTGAGGGCCTCGTGCCATTTCGCCGCCGCCAGGACGGTCACCCGGGCGAAGGGCTGCCCGGCCGGGGTGGCCAGCCAGTGGGCCTTGGCCCGGTGGTCGGCGAGCGCCCAGAGGCAGACGATCCAGGCGGAGGTCTCCCGGTAGACCTGGCCCCGGTCCCCGACCACGGTGATCTCCCGCAGGGTCGCGGTGTGGTCGAGTGCCGGGAAGCGGCGCCGGGCCTCCTGCGACCCGGCGGGCACGAGGTCGAGCGGGACGAGCTGCCGCTGGCGCAGCAGCCAGTGCCTGAGGTGCACACAGAGCGGGCAGTCCGCGTCGTACAGCACGGTCAGACGCCCCACGGGGGTCGGCACGGTGCTCCCCTCTCAGCGCTGGGGTGCGGGCGGGGCCCACGGGCCGGCCTTGGGGGCGGCGGTCCAGCCCTGCGGTCCGACCGGCGGCACCTGCTCGCGCTCCATGACCCCGCGGCGCCTGATCTTGTTGAGGACGTAGACGTTCCCGAGGTGCATGACGCCGAGGACGAGCAGGACAACCCCGAGCTTCACGGAGAGCGCCTCGAAGAGCGCGCGGGCGTCGAGGACGGCGGCGTCCTGGCTCAGGTAGAGGGCGACGAAGCCGAAGTTGACGAGGTAGAAGCCGACCACCAGGAGGTGGTTGACGGCCTCGGCGAGCTTCTCGTTCCCGTGCAGGACGTCCGCGAGGAAGATCCTTCCGTTGCGGCTGAGCGTGCGGGCGACCCAGACGGTCAGAGCCACGCTGATCAGCAGATAGACGATGTACGCGACGACAGTGAGGTCCATGCCCCACCCTCCCTTGAACGCGTTCAAAAGCTGTTGGTCATGACTGTAGACCTCTCTTTGAACGTGTTCAAGTCACTTCCGGGGGTGGAGGGAAACCCGCTGGCCACCGCCGGTCCCGCCGCCTAGGGTCGGCCGGATGACGCTCTCTCACGACGTGGCCGGACAAGGCCCCTCGACCGTTCTCCTGCTGCACTCCGGGGTCTGCGACCGCCGGATGTGGGACGGGCAGTTCCACGCCCTCGCGGAGGCCGGGCACCGGGTCGTCCGCTGCGACCTCCGCGGCTTCGGCGACACCCCCGTCGACGCCCCGCACACCCACGCCGACGACGTGCGCGAGCTCCTCGACCACCTCGGCGTCGAGCGGGCGGCCGTCGTCGGCTCCTCCTTCGGCGGCACGGTCGCCCTGGAACTCGCCGCCCGCCACCCCGCGCACGTCTCCGCCCTCGCCCTGCTCGCCTCCGGCATCCCCGGCTTCGAGCCCGGCGACGAGCTGAGCGCCTGGGGCGACCGCGAGGACGAGCTGCTGGAGGCGGGCGACCTCGACGGCGCCGTCGAGCTCAACGTCGACACCTGGCTCGGCCCCGAGGCCGGCCCCGAGGCCCGCGCGCTCGTCCGGGAGATGCAGCGGCACGCCTTCGAGGTCCAGCTCGCCGCCCCCGAGGAGTTCGAACCCGTCACCCCCGAGGTCACCGCCGGCGACCTCACCGGGATCAAGGTCCCCGCCCTCGTCGTCGCGGGCGCCCACGACGTCCCCGACTTCCGGGCGGTCGCCGACGACCTCACCCGCCTCCTGCCCGGCGCCCGCCGCGTCGACCTCGACTGGGCCGGGCACCTTCCCGCCCTGGAGCGCCCGGCGGAGACGGCCCGGCTGCTCACCGCCTTCCTGGCCGAGACGACACCGTAGGCCTCAGCCTTCCTGGCCGAGACGACGCCGTAGGCCTCAGCGGAACCGCCGCACCCCCGGTACCAGCGCCGTCGCGGCGCAGCAGCCGCCCACGGCGACGGCCGCGACGAGCAGCGGCAGCTCCGGGCCCCAGGCCGAGGCCGCGAGCGGCGCCAGGGCGTACCCCAGGGGCATCGCGGCCAGCGAGAGCAGCCAGTCGTACGAGGTGACGCGGGCCAGCGCGTGGGCGGGCACCGCCCGTTGGACGGCGGTCTCCCAGACGGGGGAGAGGAACCCGAGCCCGGCCTGCGCGAGCCCGTAGGCCGCGATGGTCAGCGGCGCCGGCGCGGCGACCGCGAGCAGGACGAGCGGCAGCGCGTACGTGGCGAGCCCGAGGTTCGCGGTGAGCACCGGGCGCCGGGGCGTGACCCGGTCGGCGAGCAGGGCTCCCAGGAGGAAGCCGACGGCGCCGACCTGGAGCAGGACGACCCAGGTGGTGCCGCCGCCGAGCCGCTGGACGGCGATGGCGGGCCCGAGGGTCATCAGGACGGCCGCGGCGCCGTTCCAGGCGCTGTGGCCGATCAGGCTGGTCCAGTACCAGTCGCGGGACCGCACCTCCTGCCAGCCCTCCGCCAGGTCGGCGCGGAGCGAGCGGCGCGGGATCGGCACCCGCTTCACCTTCACGGCCGTCAGGACGAGCGCGCTGACGGCGAAGGTCGCCGCGTCGAGGACGAAGGCCCAGCCGGGCCCCACGGTCAGGACGAGGGTGCCGGCGAGCGCGGGGCCGCCGAGCCGGCTGGCGCTCCGGGCGACGCTCATCGCGGCGTTGGCGCGGTGCAGCGACTCGGCGGCCACCGTGCCCTTCACCAGGGGTGCGTCGGTCGGCATGGCGAAGGCCCCGGCCGCGCCGCCGAGCGCCTCGGAGACCGCGAGGACGGCCAGGCTGGGCGTGCCGCCGAGGAGTTGGACCCCGACGACCAGCTGGGTGCCGCAGCGTACGAGATCCGTGGTGAGCGCGACCGTGCGGGCGTCGAACCGGTCGCCGACCACGCCGCCCAGGGGCAGCAGGAGCAGCTTGGGCACCATCGCGCAGCCGAGGACCAGGGCGAGCGCCGCGGTGGATCCGGTGGCCTCCAGGACGGCGAGGGCGAGGGCGGCGGGGATGGCGGCGTCGCCGAGGAGGGAGAGGGCGCGGCCGGTGAAGAGCAGCCGGAAGGAACGGGTGCGCAGGGGGTGCGGGGCGGGCGGCGCCGTGGTGGTGGCAGCGGTCATGGCCCGAAGAGTATTTCGGAACCGAATAATTCGTCAACGAAATACTTCTCGGGTGGTTCCCCGCCTGCCGACGTACGATCACCCCATGGCGCAACCCGAGGAACGGCGTACTCCGAGCGAGCCGCGCACGCCGAGCGAGCCGCGTACCGCGCGCGAGGCGAGTGCCCCGCGCGAGCCGAGTGCCGCGCGCGACTGGACCGACGGGCACGTCGCCCGCTGGCAGCCCGTCCTGCCCGACCTCGACCCCGTCGTGGAAGGCGCCGTCACCCGGATGAAGAAGCTCTCCGTCCACCTGCGCCGGGTGAGGGAGCAGTCGCTCGTCGACTTCGACCTGGAGCGCCACGAGTTCGACACCCTGCACAAGATCGCCGGCCGGGGCGGCAGCGCCGCTCCCTCCGAACTCGCCCAGGACCTCGACCTGGCCCCCGCCTCCGTCTCCGGCCGCCTCGACGCCCTGGAGAAGCGCGGCTTCGTCCGCCGCACCCAGTCCACCACCGACCGCCGCCGGGTCGTCGTCGAGCTCACCGACGCCGGCCACGAGACCTGGCTCGGCGCGATGGACGTCCTCGGCCACGAGGAGTACCGCCTGCTCGGCGTCCTCTCCCCGGAGGAGCGCGCCCTCCTCAACGGCATGCTGCGGCGCGTCATGGTCGAGGCGGAGTCCACGGAGCCGACCCGCCACTGGTAGGCCCGCGTGTCCCCGGACACGCGCCCCGGTCCCGGACACGGGCCCCGGACACGACGAAGGGGCGCCCTCGGGCGCCCCCTCACCGATGACGACCGCTCACATGCTGAGCGAGCGGGCGTAGTTGAGCTGGCCCATCACCCAGTGGATGGTGTCAGGTCCACGCGCCGGGATCATCGTCGCGTGGTGCTTGCCGCCGCTGGTCACGGTGACCTGGATGAAGCCGGTGGTCGTCTTCTCCTTCATCAGGAGGAACAGCAGGCCCAGCAGGCAGAAGATGAAGAAGATGACCGCGAGCACGATCGCGACCGTGGGCATCTTCTCCTCGGTCCGCGACATGTCCATCGCGTTCCACACGGAGCCCTTGAGCGGCATCGCGCCGGCCGGCGTGATGATCTGGTCGCCCACCACGGTGATGTCACCGAGGCTCAGCAGCGGCGTGCCGCCGCCCTGCGGCACGCCGGGCACCTGCTGCGGCGGCACCGGCACGCCGCCGGGGAGGGTCGGCTGGTACGCCGGAGGGTGCGGGTAGCCGTAGGCGGGCTGGCCCGGCTGCTGCTGCCCGGGACCCCACTCGTACTCCTCCGACCGGTAAGGGTTCGGCTCGCTCATCAGTCCCCGTCCTTCACGAAGAAAAAAGCCCGCTCCTGCACGCCGCAGCGTACAGAAGCGGGCCGAAACACCGGACCGGGAGCCGGAAACCCGGCCCCCGGAACACCCGTGATCAGAAGCGACGCGTGATCAGCGCCCGCTTCACTTCCTGGATCGCCTTCGTGACCTCGATGCCACGCGGGCAGGCGTCCGTGCAGTTGAACGTCGTGCGGCAGCGCCACACGCCGTCCTTGTCGTTCAGGATCTCCAGGCGCTGCTCACCGGCCTCGTCGCGCGAGTCGAAGATGAAGCGGTGCGCGTTGACGATCGCGGCCGGACCGAAGTACTGGCCGTCGTTCCAGAAGACCGGGCAGGACGACGTGCACGCGGCGCACAGGATGCACTTGGTGGTGTCGTCGAAGCGCTCGCGGTCCTCGGCGGACTGCAGGCGCTCGCGCGTCGGCTCGTTGCCCTTGGTGACCAGGAACGGCATGACGTCCCGGTACGCCTGGAAGAACGGCTCCATGTCGACCACGAGGTCCTTGAGGACCGTGAGGCCCTTGATGGCCTCGACCGTGATCGGCTTCTCGGGGTTGATGTCCTTGATCAGCGTCTTGCAGGCGAGCCTGTTCTTGCCGTTGATCCGCATCGCGTCCGAGCCGCAGATGCCGTGCGCGCAGGAGCGACGGAAGGTCAGCGTGCCGTCGACGTCCCACTTGATCTTGTGGAGGGCGTCGAGCACACGCTCCTTCGGGTCGATCTCGATCTGGAAGTCCTCCCAGACCGACGCGTCCGACACCTCGGGGTTGAAGCGGCGGATCCGCATCGTGACCGTGATGTACGGGGAGGCGGCGGACTCCGCCTCGACCTTGTCCAGTACGGGGGTAGCCATCAGTACTTACGCTCCATCGGCTGGTAGCGGGTCGTCACGACCGGCTTGTAGTCGAGACGGACGGTCTCGGAGCCGTCCTCGCCGACCTCGCGGTACGCCATGGTGTGGCGCATGAAGTTGACGTCGTCGCGGTTCGGGTAGTCCTCGCGGTAGTGACCGCCGCGGGACTCCTTGCGCGCCAGGGCCGAGACGGCCATGACCTCGGCCAGTTCGAGCAGGTTGCCCAGCTCGATGGCCTCCAGGAGGTCCGTGTTGAAACGCTTGCCCTTGTCCTGGATGGCCACGTTCTCGTAGCGCTCGCGGAGCTCGGCGACCTTCTCGACGGCCGTCTTGATGGTCTGCTCCGTGCGGAACACCATCACGTTGGCGTCCATCGTCTCCTGGAGCTCGCGGCGGATGTCGGCCACCCGCTCGCTGCCCGTGGAGTTGCGCAGCTTCTCGATCTGGGCGACGACCAGCGAATCCGGGTTCTCCGGCAGCTCGACGAAGTCGTGCTTGGCGGAGTACTCGGCGGCGGCGATGCCGGACCGCTTGCCGAAGACGTTGATGTCGAGCAGCGAGTTGGTGCCCAGACGGTTGGCGCCGTGCACGGAGACACAGGCGACCTCGCCGGCCGCGTACAGGCCCGGGACGACGGTGGTGTTGTCCGCCAGGACCTCACCCTCGACGTTGGTCGGGATGCCGCCCATGGCGTAGTGCGCGGTGGGCTGGATCGGGATCGGGTCCGTGTACGGCTCGATGCCGAGGTACGTACGGGCGAACTCGGTGATGTCCGGGAGCTTGGCGTCGAGCTGCTCCGGCGGGAGGTGCGTCAGGTCCAGGTAGACGTGGTCGCCCTCGGGACCGCAGCCGCGGCCCTCGCGGATCTCCGTGTAGATGGAGCGGGACACGACGTCACGGGACGCGAGGTCCTTCATGACCGGCGCATACTTCTCCATGAAGCGCTCGCCGTCCTTGTTGCGGAGGATGCCGCCCTCACCGCGGGCGCCCTCCGTCAGCAGGATGCCCATGCGCCAGATGCCCGTCGGGTGGAACTGGAAGAACTCCATGTCCTCCAGCGGCAGACCGCGCCGGTAGCAGGCCGCCTGGCCGTCACCCGTCAGCGTGTGCGCGTTGGAGGTCACCTTGAAGAACTTGCCCGTGCCGCCGGAGGCGTAGATCACGGACTTGGCCTGGAAGACGTGGATCTCGCCGGTGGCCAGCTCGTAGGCGACCACACCGGCGGACTTCTTGACGCCGTCCTCCTCGACCAGCAGCTGGTCCAGGACGTAGAACTCGTTGAAGAACTCCACGCCCTCCTTGACGCAGTTCTGGTACAGCGTCTGGAGGATCATGTGGCCGGTGCGGTCCGC
Organism: Streptomyces sp. CB02009; assembly: GCF_001905825.1. Lineage (GTDB taxonomy): Bacteria > Actinomycetota > Actinomycetes > Streptomycetales > Streptomycetaceae > Streptomyces. Next base: position 274,671 of record NZ_LIVV01000005.1, on the reverse strand, counting down.
GGCGTAGCAGGACCGGCGGACCGGGGCCTCGCCGTGGTTGCGGGAGTGGCCGCCGAAGCGCCGCTGGTCGATGGTGCCGTTCGGGGTCCGGTTGAACGGAAGGCCCATCTTCTCCAGGTCGAGGACGGCGTCGATGGCCTCCTTCGCCAGGATCTCGGCGGCGTCCTGGTCGACCAGGTAGTCACCGCCCTTGACCGTGTCGAAGGTGTGCCACTCCCAGTTGTCCTCCTCCACGTTCGCCAGCGCGGCGGCCATGCCGCCCTGCGCGGCGCCCGTGTGGGACCGGGTGGGGTAGAGCTTCGTCAGCACGGCGGTGCGGCTGCGCTTCGTCGCCTCGATGGCGGCGCGCATGCCGGCGCCGCCGGCGCCGACGATGACGGTGTCGTACTTGTGGATCTTCATGTCGTGGATTACCTCAGCCCCGTGCCTAGCGGATGTTCGGGTCGAAGGTGAAGATCACCAGCGTGCCCAGAAGGATGGTGAACACCGTGGCGGTGTACAGCAGGCCCTTGAGCCACAGGCGCGTGTTGGCCCGCTCCGCGTAGTCGTTGATGACGGTACGGAGGCCGTTGGCGCCGTGCAGCATGGCGAGCCAGAGCATCAGCAGGTCCCAGACCTGCCAGAACGGGGACGCCCAGCGGCCGGCCACGAAGGCGAAGCCGATCTTGGAGACGCCGCCGTCCAGGAAGAGCTGGATCAGCAGGTGGCCGAGGACCAGGACGACGAGGACCACGCCCGAGAGGCGCATGAAGAGCCACGCGGCCATCTCGAAGTTGCCGCGGGTCGCGCGCGGGGTCTTGCCCGTGCGCTTGCGGGGGGCCTCGATGTACGGCGCGGGGTTGTCCACGTCGTAGTGGGCGCCGCCCTCGACGGGACCGATCGTGGTGGAGGTGGTGTCAGCAGACATATCTGGCGTCAGCTCCCGAACAGTTCACGTGCGGCGTGACCAAGGATGGGGTACAGCGAGCCCGCCATCAGCACGACCCAGACGCCCACGACGGTCCAGAGCATCTGCTTCTGGTAGCGCGGGCCCTTGGACCAGAAGTCCACGGCGATGACACGGAGACCGTTCAGCGCGTGGAAGAGGATGGCAGCGACGAGGCCGTACTCGAGGAGAGCGACGATCGGCGTCTTGTAGGTCGCGACGACCTCGTCGTACGCCTCGGGGGAGACGCGGACGAGAGCGGTGTCCAGCACGTGTACGAACAGGAAGAAGAAGATGAGGACGCCGGTGACTCGATGAGCCACCCAGCTCCACATTCCTTCCCGGCCGCGGTACAGCGTTCCAGCCGGCACGGAAAAACCCTCCGGGAGCGGGGATCGGGGTCGGCCGGCTTCTCTGTCGGTCTGACCCGGCCGGGTACGGTCCACCGGCCCCGGTCATCGTAGCGACGACTTGTCGGTTCGCTCGCGCGGGGTCCATCGGTGTGATCAAACAGGCACGGACGGGCTATCGCACAGGCCGGAATCGCCGCATTCCGGACGGATTCACGGCCCGGAGTGTCGCGGTGTGAGGGCCTCCGCGAGCCGGAACGCCAGCCGGGCGCGGGCGAGCCGCCTGAGTTCGTCGGCGGCGATGACGCGTTCCTCCTCCGGTTCGTTGCCGAGACGTGACCGAATGCCTGCCAATACCTGGTCGAGACGCTCTCCGGGGCTCACTCCGTCGAGGCTGATCACGAACGCGTGTCCGAAGCCGCTCTCGTACGCGGCGTGGGCGGCCCGCAGCGCGGTCCGCGCCGCGGGCGGGGCGCCGGGGTGCGGCAGGGCCGAGGACTCGGCGGCCAGGGCCTCGTCGAGGTCGGCGCGGGACAGGTCGTACCCGGCCTCGTCGGCGGCGGCGAGCAGCGCGTCGACCGTGGGGTAGGGGCGGTGCGCCGCCACCCGTTCGGCCCAGCGGACGCTGTGGCAGCACGACAGGAGCAGGGTCTCGGCCTCGGCGGGCGAGGCGGCGTTGAAGCCGGCCAGCCCGCGGACGGAGGGGCCCTGGTTCTGGGCGGGTATGGCAGGCGTGTCCGTGGAGCCCGGCTTGCGGCAGGGGACGTGGGTGTCGCTGGTCAGCGTGGGCTCCGGTACTCCGGGACGGGCGGGGCGGCTCGCGCGCGGGACGGGCGCGATGGGGTGGGTGTGACGCAACGTTATCGACGGGACGAGGGAAGTGTCCGACGGATTAGCGAATTTCACCCGGAAGGGAGAGTTTCGGAACAGGTGATGGACGAACGCGTTCCGGTCACGGGGACGGTCATGTCCCCCGATTGGCCGGACCGCCCGCGGTGCGGGAGGATTCCGAATGATGCGGTACTCCATACGAGGGCCCCACAAGGGCCCCGCACTCCTGGCGACGGCGGTGGCACTGGCCACCGTGGCGGCCTGCTCCGGCGGATCTCCGTCCGGCTCGGGCACGTCCGCCGCCGCCCCCTCCGGCACCTCTTCCGGCACGTCCGCGAGCGCGGCGCCCACCAGCGCGCCGCCCAGCCCGACACCCACGCCGACGCGGACCTACCCGCTCTCCACCGCGCCGCGCACGGTGCCCGCGGTCCGCGACCACGAGGCCGCCCGCGGACCCGGCTGGAAGCCCGCGGCCCCCGCCGGAGTCGTCGTCGCGGCGAACAGCGCGGGCCTCGCCGACGAGGGGAAGCTCCTCGCGGGGGAGCTCGGCATCCCGTACCGGGGCACCGCCGCCGCGGGGCCCGGGGACGTCGAACTGGCGCTCGGCGGGACCGGGGCGCGCGAGTCGTACACCCTGACCGTCCGTGACGGCCGGGTCCGGATCACCGGGCCCGACGAGGCCGGCGTCTTCTACGGCACCCGCACCCTCAAGCAGTCGGTGAAGGGCACCGGCGCGATGCCCGAGGGCGTCGTCACCGACGCGCCCGCGAAGCCCCAGCGCGGACTCAACGTCGACATCGCCCGCAAGTTCTTCACCGCCGGCTGGATCGAGGACCGGCTGCGCGAGATGGCCGACCTCAAGCTCAACCAGTTCGGTCTGCACTTCTCCGACGACCAGGGCTTCCGGATCGCCTCCGACTCCCACCCCGAGATCGTCTCCGCGCAGCACCTCAGCAAGGCGGAGGTGCGCCGGATCCTCGCCCTCGCGCAGAGCCTGCACATCACCGTCGTGCCCGAGATCGACTCGCCCGGACACCTCGGCGCCGTCCTGCGCGCCCACCCGGACCTCCAGCTGCGCAACGTCCAGGGGGTCCCGCGGCAGGGCGCCATCGACATCTCCAAGCCGGCCTCGGCGCAGATCGTCGACGACCTGCTCCGCGAGTACTCCGCGCTCTTCCCCGGCGGCTGGTTCCACGTCGGCGCCGACGAGTACCAGGCGCTGACCGTCCGCAGCCCCTCCGCCTCGTACCCGCAGCTGGCCACGGCGGCCCGGCAGAAGTACGGACCCCAGGCCGGTGTCCAGGACCTCGCGGAGGGCTGGCTGAACGACCGCGCCGCCGTCGTGCGCACGGCCGGGAAGACGGCCAAGGCCTGGAACGACGGCTTCTTCCGCGGCGGCGTCGTCACCGCCGACCAGCGCATCGAGGTCGAGTACTGGACGGGCAAGGAGATCGGCGCCCGCCCGCCCGCCGAGTACCTGGCCGAGGGCCGCAAGGTCATGAACCTCAACGACGAGTACCTGTACTACGTCCTCGGCGAGCCGAACCAGTTCACGTACCCCACGGGCCGCCGCATCTACGAGCAGTGGACCCCCCTGGTCCTCCGCGGCACGACCCCCGTCCCCGCCCGGTACGGCCCCCAGATCCTGGGCGCCCGCTTCGCGGTCTGGTGCGACCTGGCGGGGGCCCAGACCCCGGCCCAGGTGGCGAACGGCATCCGCATGCCCCTGACGGCCCTCGCCCAGAAGGTCTGGGACGCCAGGACGCCGACCCTGACCTGGGAGCAGTTCCGGACGCTGGCGACGCAGGTGCGCGGCTGACCCGGATCTGCCAGCACTCTGCTGGCAGTGCGACTAAAGTTGTCGCATGGCCACTCTCTACGTACGCGACCTGTCCGAGGAAGCGCTGACCGAGCTGAAGATAAGGGCCGCGCGCAACAGGCAGTCCCTCCAGGCGTACGCCCGGACCCTGCTGGAGCAGGAAGCGGCGACGCCGTCGCTCGAGGACGTGCTCGCCCGTGTCGAGGAGCGGGCCACGGCCCGCCTGGAGACGGGTGACGTGCTCGACGAGATCGACCGGGGAAGGCGGCGCGAGTGATCGTCGTGGACGCCGGCGCGCTCGTCATGCTGCTGGCCGACGCCGGTCCCGTCGGCGGCGCGCTGCGGGAGCGGGTGAAGGGGGAGCGCCTGCTCGCCCCGTATCTCGTCGACATCGAGGTGGCCTCGGCCCTGCTGGGCCGCCATCGCGGCGGCAAGCTCACCACCCGTGAGCTGGACGACGCCTGCGCGGCCTTCGCCGAGCTGCCGCTGCGCAGGTCGGAGCAGCTCCCGCTGCTGCCCCGGGTGCGTGAGCTGTACGCGAACCTCACGGCCTACGACGCGACGTACGTGGCGCTCGCGGAGGGGTACGGCGTTCCGTTGGTGACCAGTGACGGTCGGATCCGCGACGGCGCGCGGGCCACCGGTGCGAAGTGCCCGGTCGAGGTCTTCAACGAGAAGGCCCTCGGGCTGCGGTAGGACCCTAGGCAACACCCGGGCGCCACTGGCATGATTCCGGCCGCGCAGTGACGAAAAAGCGCCACACGGCGCAGTAGGGGACGTACTGCGTCCATATCGGGTGGCAAGGAGGCGTCCATGACGTCGGTGACGGGCCGGAGCCTGCTGGAACTGATCGACGGGGCCGACGAGCGGGGCCTGGCCGCGGCCGGTCTCGCCTGCCTCGACCGCTGCCTCCCCCTGCTCGCCGGCGACCGGGGCGACGCCCTGCGTCCCGTGTGGGCCGCCGTCGCGCGCGGTGACGGCGAGGCCTGGGGCGAGGCCGTCGCCAAAGCCCGGGTCGAGCTGGACGCGGAGACGGGCGCCGACGGCGCCGACGGCGGGGCCGTACGCGGCATGCTCGCGGACGCCCCGTCGAGCTGGACGGCCGGCGCCCTGCGCGGCTGGGCCGCCGCCTGCTCCGTCACCGCCCTCGCCCTGCACGGGCGGTACGACGCCGCCGACGTGCCCGACGGCCTCGTCGAGCGCTGCCGGGCCGGTGACGCGGACGGCGCGGGCCCGCTGCTCGCGGGAGAGCTCCGCCGCCAGCAGGCCGTCCTCGACTCGGTCGCCCACGGCCCGACCGGTCTGCGCCGGGCCCGTGAACTCTCCGTCGAGGGCGGGCGGGTGCTGCGCGCGGTCGTCTCCCGCCGGGCCCGGACCGCCTGAGCCGCCGGGAGGCCCGCCGCCGGGCCCCGCACCGCCTGAGGCGCTCCTAGGAGGCCTCCTCCGGGGCCTCCGGGGCCGCGATCGTCGCCGAGGCGATCGTCTCGGCGATCTGCCGCTCGGCCGTCGCCTTGTCGAGGCCGAGACCCGCCAGGACGCCCGTACCGTCCTCGTGCTCCATGAGGGCCAGCAGGATGTGCTCGGTGCCGACGTAGTTGTGGCCGAGGCGCAGCGCCTCGCGGAACGTCAGCTCCAGGACCTTCTTCGCCGCCGCGTCGTACGGGACGAGGGTGGGCGGATTCTCGACGGCCGGCGGCAGGGTCGCGGCGGCCGCCTCGCGGACCTGGTCGAGGGTGACGCCCCGCGAAGTGATCCAGTGCGCCGCGATCCCCTCGGGCTCGGCGAGCAGGCCGAGTGCCAGGTGCGCGGTGGTGATCTCGCCGTTGCCGACGGCCGTGGCCTCGTTCTGGGAGGCCATCACCACGTTCCGGGCGCGGGGGGTGAAGCGGTTGAACCCGGCGTTCGGGTCCATCTTCTCGGCGTCCGGGTCCTTCGGTACGAACCGCTTCTGGGCCGCCTGGCGGGTGACGCCCATGCTGCGGCCGATGTCGGTCCAGGAGGCGCCGGAGCGCCGGGCCTGGTCCACGAAGTGGCCGATGAGGTGATCGGCGACATCGCCGAGGTGGTCCGCCGCCATGACGGCACCGGAGAGCTGCTCCAGTGCGTCGGTGTGGACCTTCTTGATCGCGTCGATGAGTTCGTCGAGACGGACAGGGACATTCGGGCCGACTGGATTCGTCATGAGGCAACCGTAGGTTGACACCCCTTCACTGTCAACCTTCGGTTGACACCCGGAAGGGGTGGAAAAAGGGAGACGGCCGAGGTCGCCACCCCCCACAGGAGAGACCCCGGCCGTCGTCCACGGAGCCGCAGCACGGCTCCGTACTCCATTCAGCGCCGGGAGTGCGCTTTCTGTCACACCGCGGGCGGGTCGGCGGCATCCCGCGCACCACCGCCCGAAGGTTGCAAGTTGTACAAAGAGCCCGGACCGCGTGGACGCGGCGCCGCGACACGACGTAGCGTGCAGATGCGCGAGGCGTCGTGGCGGTGGTGACCAGCCGCGATGAAGCGACGACGCGACCGACGAACAGGGTTTGGGGAGTGCTGGGGGACGACGCGGAGCTGACGGCCGCGGTGCTCGCTGCGCAGGACGGGGACGAGGACGCGTTCCGTACTGTGTATCGCGCCGTGCATCCACGGTTGCTCGGCTACATACGCACACTGGTCGGCGACATCGAGGCGGAGGACGTCGCCTCGGAGGCCTGGCTCCAGATAGCCCGTGACCTCGACCGCTTCGACGGCGACGCGGACCGCTTCCGCGGCTGGGCGGCCCGGATCGCCCGCAACCGGGCCCTCGACCACGTCCGCATGCGCGGCAGGCGCCCCGCCGTCGGCGCCGACGAGACGGAACTCGCCGACAAGCCCGCCGCGTCCGACACCGCGGGCGAGGCACTGGAGGCGCTGGCCACCGGCCACACCATGCAGCTGATCGCCCAGCTTCCGCAGGACCAGGCCGAGGCCGTCGTCCTGCGCGTCGTCGTCGGCCTCGACGCCAAGACCGCCGCCGACACCCTGGGCAAACGCCCCGGAGCCGTCCGTACCGCGGCCCACCGAGGCCTCAAGAAGCTGGCCGAACTCCTCGGCGTCGACGGCGAGACGGCCGGACCGGACGGCACCGGCGAGGCCGTCGTCCCGCTGGACGGTGTGCCTCCGCAACGCGGGCGCGTGCCGGGGTCGGTGGCCCCGGGCGGTGTGACGCAATCGCGTCCGCGTACGCAGAAGGACATGTGATGGCCGACGAGCGGTACCAGTGGCTCGACCAGGAGGCCGCGGAGCGGCTGCTCCGCGGCGAGCCGGTCGATGCCGTCGACGACCACACCCGTTCCCGGGCCGAGCGCCTCGCCGAAGCCCTCGACGCGGCCCGCGCCGAAGCCCTCGACGCGGCCCGCACTCCGGCCCTCCCCCCGGCCGCGCGCACCGAGCTCCCGGGCGAGGCCGCCGCACTCGCCGCCTTCCGCGCGGCGCGGGCCGAGCGCGCCGCCGGCCCCGCCGCGGCCCCCGTCGCCCCGGCCGCCACGAGCCGCACCGAACAGGCCGAACTCGGCCGGGTGCGGCTCGCCCCCGTGCCCGCCGGCCGCGTTCCCGTGCCCGCCGGCCGCCCCCGCTGGGGACGCTCCCTCCGCTACGGACTCGCCGCCGCGGTCGCCGCCGTCACCGTCGGAGGGGTCGCCGTCGCCGCGGGAACGGGTGTGCTGCCCATGGTGGGCGGCCCCGCGCCCGCGAGCTCCGTCACGGCGGGCGAGCACGCCGACCCGCTCGTCTCGGAGGACCCCGGCATACGCAAGGACCCGGAGGCCCCCTCGACGGAACCGGGCGGCGACGACCGCACGCCCACCGCGTCCCCCTCGTCCGGCACCGTCACCGCCCCGCCGTCCACCGGAACGCCCGACGGGCACGGCACGGGCACCCAGGGTCCCGGCACCCCGAAGCCGGACCGGACCACCTCCGGCACGGGAACGGACCCGGGCGGATCCGGCGGGGAGACCGGCGGCAAGGACGGCGGCGCGGGCGGCACGGGAGGCGACCCGAGCACCACCACGACCCGGGAGAAGGTCCTCAAGGCCTGCCGGGCCTTCCGCTCGGGACAGCTCGACGCCGGCGGCCGCAAGGGGCTCACGGACATCCTGCGCGACGGCGAGACCCTGCGCCGCTACTGCGACCGGATCCTCGGCGGCACGTCCGCGCCGCAGGACGGCGGCAGCGGCGGGGACGACTCGAAGGACGGGTCCGACGACGACCCCAAGGGCGACGGGAACGACCGGGGAAGCGGCGACGGGCGTGGCGGCGACCGCGACGGTCGGAACGGCGACGGCGGCCGGGACCGCCGCGACACGGCCCGCTCCTCGGCCCCCGACACCGCCGGTCTCACCGCCGTACCGCCCCTCGGAATCGGCGTCGGCGCGCGCGTTCCGCTCCCGGTGTAACACTTCTGGACCCGTCGGCGCAGTACTGAGTGTGCCGACTGGTCATCGGCCGCGCAGTGAGCCGGGGTTCCCCCCGTACCTACGGCTCCGCGCACATGGCGCGGGTGGGACACGTTCCCCCGGTCCCACCCGCGCCCTCTCCCTCCCCCTCCCGAGTCACCGGTCGACGGGGCCCCCGGTCACCAGTGGACGACGACCTTGTCGCCGACCTTCACCTGGTCGAAGAGGGTCGTGAGCTTGGCCCGGTCCCGGACGTTGACGCAGCCGTGCGAGGCCCCGTTGTAGCCGCGCGCCGCGAAGTCCGACGAGTAGTGCACCGCCTGGCCCCGGCTGAAGTACATCGAGAGCGGCATCGGCGTGTGGTACAGCCGCGACCAGTCCTGCCGGACCTTGCGCTCCACGGTGAAGATGCCCTCGCGGGTCGGGGTGTTCTCCGAGCCGAAGCGGACGTCCATCGACGAGACGACCTTGCCGTCGATCATCCAGGCGAGGGTCCGGCTCTCCTTGCTGATGCACAGCACCCGGCCGGTCATGCACCGCGCGTCGGGGGTGTCCAGCTCGTTGGTCGTCGACGGCTTCAGCTCGTCGGCGGTCGGCTTCCGGCTCGCGCCGAGCAGCCGCTGCCAGGTCTCCTCGTCGACCGATCCCGTCAGCGGCAGGCCCTGCTTCTTCTGGAACTCCTTGACCGAGCCGGCCGTCATCGTCCCGTAGAAGCCGGTCGGCGCCCGGTCGAAGTGCTTGAGCTGCCGCAACCGCGCCTGGAGCTCGCGGACCTGCTCGTTCTCGTCCCCGTCGCCCATCACGGCCTTGGTGCCCGCGGACCCGGACGGCGTCCCCGAGGGCGTCCCCGTGGGCGCGTCGGTGGGCGTCGCGGCCGAGTCCGACGGGGACGGCGGCTTGCCGTCCTCGGTGGGGGCGTCGGTCGGCGCGGAGGCCGACGTGGCCGGTGCGCCCGTCGGGCTCCCGGTGCCGCCTCCGGAGCCGGCCGCCTGGGCCGTGCAACCGGCGGCGAGGGCCACCGAGGCCGCTGCCAGAACCACTCTGCGTATGACGGAAGAAGACCGCTTCATTGGTGTTGCCCCCCGAGACGATTCGTATGTACCCAGAGATGCTTCCCGCGCGTGTGCGGTTGCGCGCGAAGGTCACGATCCGCGCATGCTGTGAGCAGGGCCCAATCTCATCGGGAGGCACAGCCAATGGCGCGCGAGTCGGAGTCGGGACTGCCCATCGAGCCGGTCTACGGACCGGAGGCGCTGGAGGGCTGGGACCCGGCGGAGAAGCTGGGCGAGCCGGGCACGTACCCCTTCACCCGTGGGGTGTACCCGTCGATGTACACCGGCCGGCCGTGGACGATGCGCCAGTACGCGGGCTTCGGCACGGCGGTCGAGTCCAACGCCCGGTACAAGCAGCTGATCGCCAACGGCACCATGGGCCTCTCCGTCGCCTTCGACCTGCCGACGCAGATGGGCCACGACTCGGACGCGCCGATCGCCTCGGGCGAGGTCGGCAAGGTGGGGGTGGCGATCGACTCGGTCGAGGACATGCGGATCCTGTTCGACGGCATCCCGCTGGACCGGGTCTCCACCTCGATGACGATCAACGCCCCCGCCGCCCTCCTGCTGCTGATGTACCAGCTGGTCGGCGAGGAGCAGGGAGTCCCGGCGGACCGGCTGACCGGCACGATCCAGAACGACGTGCTGAAGGAGTACATCGCCCGCGGCACGTACATCTTCCCGCCCAAGCCCTCCCTCCGGCTGATCGCGGACATCTTCCAGTACTGCCGGACCGAGATCCCGAAGTGGAACACGATCTCGATCTCCGGCTACCACATGGCGGAGGCGGGCGCCTCGCCCGCGCAGGAGATCGCGTTCACCCTGGCCGACGGCATCGAGTACGTGCGGACCGCCGTCGCGGCCGGGATGGACGTCGACGACTTCGCCCCCCGGCTCTCCTTCTTCTTCGTGGCCCGCACGACGATCCTGGAGGAGGTCGCGAAGTTCCGTGCGGCCCGCAGGATCTGGGCCCGGGTCATGAGGGACGAGTTCGGCGCGGAGAACCCCAAGTCGCTGATGCTCCGCTTCCACACCCAGACCGCGGGCGTGCAGCTGACCGCCCAGCAGCCCGAGGTCAACCTCGTCCGCGTCGCCGTCCAGGGCCTCGCCGCCGTGCTCGGCGGGACGCAGTCCCTGCACACCAACTCCTTCGACGAGGCGATCGCCCTGCCGACGGACAAGTCCGCCCGCCTGGCCCTGCGCACCCAGCAGGTCCTGGCGTACGAGACGGACGTGACCGCGACCGTCGACCCGTTCGCCGGCTCGTACGCGGTGGAGCGCATGACCGACGACGTCGAGGCGGCCGTCCTGGAGCTGATGGGCCGGGTCGAGGAGATGGGCGGCGCGGTCAGTGCCATCGAGCGCGGCTTCCAGAAGGGTGAGATCGAGCGCTCGGCGTACCGGATCGCGCAGGAGACCGACAGCGGCGAACGGGTCGTCGTCGGCGTCAACCGCTACACGGTCGACGTCGAGGAGCCGTACGAGCCGCTGCGGGTCGACCCGGCGATCGAGGCCCAGCAGGCCGAACGGCTCGCCGCCCTGCGGGCCGGGCGCGACCGGGCGGCGGTGGACACGGCCCTCGCGGAGCTGCGGCGGGCGGCCGGGGGCACGGACAACGTCCTGTACCCGATGAAGGACGCCCTCAGGGCCCGCGCCACCGTCGGCGAGGTCTGCGGCGCGCTGCGGGAGGTCTGGGGCACCTACGTCCCGACCGACGCGTTCTGATCTTCCGCGATACGAAACACACGGGCGGAGAGTCGTACTGACATGCGACACTCCGCTTCATGCTGGGTGTCACCGATCTTCCGACCTATCTCGTGGGCCTCGTCCTCATCATTCTCCTGCCGGGGCCGAACTCGCTGTACGTGCTGTCCGTCGCCGCCCGCAAGGGCACCAGGACCGGATACAAGGCCGCCGCCGGAGTCTTCACCGGCGACGCCGTCCTCATGACGCTGGCCGCGCTCGGCGCGGCCTCCCTCCTCCAGACCACCCCCCTGCTCTTCATGATCGTGAAGTACGCGGGCGCGGGCTACCTGGCCTGGATGGCGTACGGCATGCTGCGCTCGGCCCGGGAGATGTGGCGCTCGCGCGGCGAGGTGGCGGAGGCGGCCGAAGGGGCCGAGGAGACGAAGGCCGGGCCGGGGGAGAACCCGTACCGCAGGGCGCTCGTCATCAGCCTCTTCAACCCGAAGGCGATCCTCTTCCTCATCTCCTTCTTCGTGCAGTTCGTCGACCCGTCGTACGCCTACCCGGCCCTCTCCTTCCTGGTGCTCGGCACCCTCCTGGAGATCGGCAGCTTCCTCTACCTGACGATGCTGATCTTCGGCGGCACCCGGCTCGCCGCCGCCTTCCGCCGCCGCCGCAGGCTCTCCGCGGGAGCCACCTCCGCCGCCGGCGCCCTCTTCCTCGGCTTCGCCGCGAAGCTCTCCCTCAGCAGCGCCGCTTGACCCTCACACCGTGTGAGGCCGTTCCGTAGGGGTCGTCATGTTCACCATCGGAGACTTCGCCCGGCACGGGCGGGTGTCGGTCCGGATGCTGCGCCACTACGACGCCATCGGACTGCTGCGCCCGGCCCGGGTCGACCCGCACACGGGCTACCGCTTCTACACGGCGGACCAGCTCGCCCTGCTCAACCGTGTCATCGCGCTCAAGGACCTCGGCTTCACCCTCGAACAGGTGGGGGCGATCCTCGACGAGAAGTTCGACGCGGACGAGCTGCGGGGCATGCTGCGTCTGCGCCAGGCCGAGCTGGAAGCGGCCATGGCGGAGGCGCGGGCACGGCTCGCCCAGGTCGGCGCGCGGCTCCGGGCCATCGAAAGCGAGGGACGCATGTCCACCCAGGACGTCGTCGTCAAGAAGATCCCCGCCGTCCGGATCGCCGAGCTGAGCGGGGTCGCCGCGAGCTTCGGCCCGCAGCACATCGGCCCGGTCATCGGGCCCCTGTACGACGAGCTCTGCGGCCGTCTGGAGGCCGCCGGGCTCACCGGCTTCGGCCCGGGGATCGCGTACTACGAGGACGCGGGCCGGGGTGACGGCTCGGTCCTCGTGCACGCCGGCATGACCGTCCCGGAGGGGACGGCCGTGGAGGGCGTCGAGGTGCGTGTGCTGCCCGCCATCGAGGAGGCGGCGACCGTCGTGCACCGGGGCTCGATGGACACCATCCTGCCGACCGCGCAGACCCTGGCCCGCTGGATCGAGGCCAACGGGTACGAGACGCGGCACTACGCGCGCGAGCTGTACCTGGAGTGCCCCGAGGACCGCTCCCGGTGGGTGACGGAGCTCCAGGAGGAGATCGTCCGCGCCTGACGCCTGACGCCTGACGCCTGACGCCTGACGCGTGACGCGTGATTCCTGGCGCTCGGCCGCGGGTGCCTGCGGGCCCGGGTCCCCCGCACGGGGCCCGGGCCCGCCGCTCTCCGCGGGCGGCTCCGGCCCGGAGCCGCCCGCCGGACCGCTACCTCCTCAGCGCCTTCCGCAGCCGCAGCGCGCGCCGCGCCAGCCGGCGGACCCTCGGGTGCCGGGGGAGCGGGATGCCGCCGGGCAGGTTCAGGACGGTGAGGCGGCGGCGGGTGAAGTGGTGGCGGGTGCGTTCGGCGAAGGGCCCGGACAGGTGCCGTACCGCGGGCTCCCGCAGCTCCGGACGGATCTTCGGCTGCATCGCGAAGCCGACCGCCGCGACCAGGTCGTTCAGCCGGTCCGTCGCGATCGCGCCGCCGTCCTCCGCGGCGCCCTCGGCACCGGCCTCCAGGGGCGGGACGACCGCGTCGACGACGGTGAGCGGGATGCGGTTGCTGTTCTGGAACGGGGTGAGCCGCTCCAGGAGGCCGCGCGTCCCGACCCGGGCGACCGGCAGTCCGTAGAAGGTCCGCGCGGTGAGCAGGGCCGTGGAGAAGCAGCCGACGACGAGGGCGGGCCGCAGTTCGCGGTAGAGCACCTCGGCGAGCACCGGCCGGTCCTCGACGGTCAGCTCGGCGCCGAGCGCCGCCACCTCCTCCGCCAGCGCCTTCGACCAGGTGTCGGGGGCCGTCGGGTGCGGTTTGAAGACGAGCCGCCGGTGGCCCCGGGCGACCGCGCCCCGGACCATCCGCAGGTGCAGCTCCTCCTCCTCGGCGGCGGTCAGCAGGTGGAGCGCCGCCAGGTACTGGCCGAGGAGCAGCGCGGGTCCGTCCCCGGCGGCGGCCGTGGCGGCGGGTCCGGCCAGTTCGTCGACGCACGCGGTGAACGCCTCCGTCGGCACGGCCTCCGGCACCGCCCCGAACTCGGCGAGCAGCAGCGGCGCGAGGCCGGGGACGAGGTCGAGGTGGAGCAGCCGGCCGACGCGCCCGCCGATCAGCGGGTCGATCTTGTTCCGGGTCGGCCCGTAGCTCATCAGGCCGTCCGCGTAGACGGTGAGGGGCGCGTCGGGCAGCAGTTGGGCGATGGCGAGCGCGGGCGTCACCTGGATCGATTCCAGGGCGAGTTCGACGTGGTCGTCGCCGAGGTCCCAGATCCTGCGCAGATGGCGCTGGAGGAGCGGCAGGTCGCTCGGCCGGGGGGTCCAGCCGCCCGGGTGGAGCGGGGAGATCGTCTCGTTCCAGGACAGGACGGAGTCGAAGCGGTCGCGGAGCCGCTCGAAACCCTCGGCCCGGTCCAGCGGTGGCGTCGTCTCCGGCACGGCGGCGTTGTTGGTGACGAGGAGGATCCGGCGGTCGGCGGGGCCGAAGCGGCCGCTGTCCAGGGCGGCGGCGATGGTCACGGCGCCGTAGAGGGTGGAGGCGCAGAAGATCTGGGTGGTCCGGCGGGTGCTCACGCGGCCACCTCCGCGGCGGCCGCGCCGGTCCCGGAGGCCGCGCCGGTCCCGGCGCCCGGGCCCGCGCCCGGCCCCGGCGGCGGTGCCGGGCGGCGCCGCCGCAGTCTCCGCAGCATCGTCGCGCGGTCCCCGCCCATCGCGGTGAGGGCCTCGTCGAGGACGTCCTGCGGCATGCGCCGCAGCGCGCCCGCGCTCATCGCCTTCAACTGGCGGGCGACGTCCGGTTCGAAGCGCTCGATCGACCCGATGTGATGGGAAATCACCGCGCAATAGGTGCGTACGGCTTTGGGGAGAAGGAGACCGGCGTCCGCGTCCTTCGCGGTCTCCTCGATCACCTGGTCGAAAGCGCGAATGAAATCCAATTGCCTTATGTCGCCGATCTGGGTGAGTGAGGTCGCCACTCCGCGCCGGTAGAAGACGCCGAGTTCACCGATCGCGGCGAATGATTTCGCCTCGCGGTGCAGGCGCCAGATCCAGGGCCGGTCCTCGGCGGTCCGCAGCCCGTGCGTGAAGTGCAGCAGTCCGCGGTCGAGGAGCCGCCGGTGGTAGATCCCCGCCCAGGCGTACGGGTAGTCGACCGAGGTCGTCCGGTGCGCCGGCAGGATCGCGTCCCGCGGGTCCAGCACCTCGCGGCGCCGGGGGACCGGCGCGCGGCGGATGCCGCGGTTGCGGCCGGTGACGGAGACGTGGTCGGTGCGCAGGAAGTCGCAGCCGAGGTCCTCGGCGGCGGCGACCAGGCGGGAGTAGTAGCCGGGGGCGAGCCAGTCGTCCCCGTCGAGGAAGGTGAGGTACTCGCCGCGGGCGGCGTCGAGACCGGTGTTCCTGGCGGTGGCGAGGCCCCCGTTGTGCTCGTGCCTGATCAGGACGGCACCCGGGATCTCGCGCGCGGCCCGCTCGAGGATCTCCGGGGTCCCGTCCGTCGAGCAGTCGTCGACGAGCAGGAACTCGAAGTCCTCCCGGGCGTTGGCCCGCAGGCTGGTGAGGGTGTCGGGGGCGTATGTCTGCACGTTGAAGAACGGCACGACGACGGAGAGCTTGACCACGCGGTTGACGCTAGGTGCCGTCCCGGCATTCCCACCGACCGCTGGGCGTCTCTTCGGTGAACACGAAGCGGCGGGCCGATTAACCGCCTTTACCGGCAGGGAAATTCGGCCCCGATACGTCCGGTTCACGACCCACTTCAACAGGAGGAGA
Source organism: Streptomyces sp. CB02009 (assembly GCF_001905825.1). GTDB lineage: Bacteria > Actinomycetota > Actinomycetes > Streptomycetales > Streptomycetaceae > Streptomyces. The sequence goes on along the minus strand of NZ_LIVV01000005.1, from coordinate 259,287 downwards.
GGCTCTGTTCACCGTTTGTTGTGTCTCAGTTGGGCCGAAAAGCGGAATGCCCTTCTAGCGTCCTCGGCGTGCCAGCAAGTACCAGAGAAGCGGTGCGGGTAGCCGTACTAGCCGACTCCGACACCCGGTGGAAATGGGGCGCCCTCACGGCGCGCCGCATCACCACGGCGACCGCCGAACCCACCGGATTCGTCCTGCGCGGACGGGCGACCCCCACCGCACGCCAGCTCGCCGAGACCGGGGTGTCCAGCACCACGCCGCGCGAGGTGACCGGTGCGGAGTTCCTGCGCGCCGTACGGGACGCGGAGACGCGCGGCGAGGGGTACGACGTCGTCGTCCTCGCGCTCGTCGGCGGCACCGTCCGGGCCGTCCTCCAGGGTCTCGCCGACCTGGGCCTCGAACGGCGTCCCGTGGTCGTCACCGGCTATGTCGGCGTCGTCTACGAGAAGCTGACCGACGGGCTGCTGCTGCGCCACGGCGCCGACGTCGTCCTCGCCAACTCCCGGCACGACGCGGAGCGCTTCCGCGCCGTGTACGAAGGGGTGGGCGCCGGGGCCGACGCGGTCGTCGAGGCGGCACTGCCCTTCCTGGGCGGCGCCCCGCACACCCCGGAACCCGGCCGCGACACCCTGGTCTTCGCCGCCCAGCCGTCCGTGCCGGCCACCCGGACCGAACGCGCCTACGTGCTGCGGCGCCTGATCGAGCACGCCCGGCTCCACCCGGGCCGCGAGGTGCTCCTCAAGCTCCGCTCCAAGCCGGGCGAGCACACCACGCACCTGGAGGAGTACCCGTTCCAGAAGCTGGTCCGCGAGCTCGACCCGCCGGCCAACTTCTCCCTCGTGTACGGGCACATGGGCGAGGTCCTCGACCGCACCGACCTGCTGGTGACCGTCTCCTCGACGGCCGCCCTCGAAGCCCTCCACCGCCGCATCCCCACCGCGATCCTCACCGACCTCGGGGTCCGCGAGGTCCTCGGCAACCACCACTTCGTCGGCTCCGGCCTGCTCGCCTCCTTCGACCGGCTCGACAAGGGGCTCGCCCCGACGCCCGACGCGCACTGGCTCGCCCGGCAGGGCGTCGCGTCCGACGGCTCGTACGACGCGGCCTTCGACGCGGCCCGCGACCGGGTCACCGAACTCCTCGCGCTCCCCGCGCTCCCTCCGATCACCCCCTACTACACGACGGAGACGGCGCCCGGCTATCTGCCCGGGATCCTCGCCCGCCACCGCCTGGACGTCACCGCCCCGGAGCCCCGCGAGAGCGGCCTGCGCAGGGTCGTCCGGGAGGCCGCGCGGGGTGCGTACCGCCACGGCGTGCAACGCGTCGCCCCCGTCATCCGCCGTCTGGGAGAACTCTGATGACCACCACCGTGCTCGCCGTGATCCCCGCGAGGGGCGGTTCGAAGGGCGTGCCCGCCAAGAACCTCGCCCCGGTGGCCGGAGTCCCCCTGGTCGCCCGCGCTGTCCGGGCCTGCCTCGGCGCCCGCCCCGTGACCCACGTCGTGGTCTCCACCGACGACGCCGGCATCGCGGCCGCCGCCCGCACCGCGGGCGCCGAGGCCGTGCGGCGCCCGGCCGAGATCGCCGGCGACACCGCCACCAGCGAGGCCGCGGTGCTGCATGCCATGGACGCCTTCGAGGCCACCCACGGCCGCCCGGCCGACGTGGTCCTCCTCGTCCAGTGCACCAGCCCCTTCCTCAGCTCCGCCGAGGTCGCCGAGACCGTCGAGCGCATCACCTCCGGCGCCGCCGACACGGCCTTCACCGCCGCCCCGTCGCACGGCTTCCTCTGGCGCGAGACGGTCGAGGACGGCGCCACCGGCGTCAACCACGACAAGGCGCACCGCCCCCGCCGCCAGGACCGGGAGCCCGAGTACCTGGAGACCGGCGCCGTCTACGCGATGGACGCGGCCGGCTTCCGCACCCACCGGCACCGCTTCTTCGGCCGCACGGCACTCGTCGTCACCGACCCCGCCCGGGTCCTGGAGATCGACGACCCGCACGACCTGGCCCGCGCCCGCGTCCTCGCCCCGCTCCTCGACACCCCGGCCACCCCGGGCTTCGCGGACGTCGACGCCGTCGTCCTCGACTTCGACGGCACGCAGACCGACGACCGGGTCCACCTGGACGCCGAGGGGCGCGAGTTCGTCTCCGCCCACCGCGGCGACGGCCTCGGCATCGCCGCCCTGCGCCGCGCCGGACTGCCCGTCCTCATCCTCTCCACCGAGCAGAACGCCGTCGTCGCGGCCCGCGCCCGCAAGCTCAAGATCCCCGTCCTGCACGGCATCGACCGCAAGGACCGGGCCCTCAAGGAGTGGTGCGAGGCCGAGGGCATCGACCCGCAGCGCGTGCTCTACGCCGGAAACGACGTCAACGACCTTCCCTGCTTCCACCTCGTCGGCTGGCCCGTCGCGGTGAGCAGCGCACACGACTCCGTACGGGCCGCGGCCCGCGCGGTCACCGTCACCCCGGGTGGCTCGGGGGCGATCCGCGAGATCGCCGCCTGGCTCCTCGGACCCGAGCTCGACACCCCCAACTCCTAAGGACCGGCACCATGAACACCCGTATCCGCACCCTCGGCGACAAGACCGCAGGCCCGGGCCACTCCGTCTACATCACCGGCGAGATCGGCATCAACCACAACGGTGACCTCGACAACGCGTTCGCGCTGATCGACGTGGCCGCCGAGGCCGGCTGCGACGCCGTCAAGTTCCAGAAGCGCACCCCCGAGATCTGCACCCCGCGCGACCAGTGGGACATCGAGCGGGACACCCCCTGGGGCCGGATGACGTACATCGACTACCGTCACCGCGTCGAGTTCGACGAGACCCAGTACCGCGCCATCGACGAGCACTGCAAGAAGCGCGGCATCGACTGGTTCGCCTCCCCGTGGGACACCGAGGCCGTCGCCTTCCTGGAGAAGTTCGACGTCCCGGCCCACAAGGTCGCCTCGGCCTCCCTCACCGACGACGAGCTGCTGCGCTCGCTGCGCGCCACCGGCCGTACGGTCATCCTCTCCACCGGCATGTCGACGCCGGCGCAGATCCGTCACGCCGTCGAGGTCCTCGGCAGCGCGAACATCCTGCTGTGCCACGCCACCTCGACCTACCCGGCCAAGGCCGAGGAGCTCAACCTGCGCGTCATCCAGACGCTGCAGGAGGAGTACCCCAACGTCCCGATCGGCTACTCCGGCCACGAGACCGGCCTGCAGACCACGCTGGCCGCCGTCGCCCTCGGCGCCACCTTCGTCGAGCGCCACATCACCCTCGACCGCGCGATGTGGGGCTCCGACCAGGCCGCCTCCGTCGAGCCCCAGGGCCTGCAGCGCCTGGTCCGCGACATCCGCACCATCGAGGCCGCCCTCGGTGACGGCGTCAAGAAGGTCTACGAGTCGGAGCTCGGCCCGATGAAGAAGCTCCGCCGGGTCCAGGGCCTCGTCGCCGCATGACCGGGCAGCTGGCGTTCGTCGAGAGCCCGGTCCAGCTCCTCAACGTCCTGGAATGGGCGCACACCCGGGCGTCCGCCACGGCCGCGCCCTCCGCGGCCTCCGCCGGCCCGGACGGCCCGGCGGAGGCCGTGCCCGCCGGCGCGGCCACCGCGGCGCCCGGCTCCGCGGACGCCGGTGCGTCCGCGGAGGCGTCCCGCTCGACGAACGCCACCCAGGGTGCGGCCCTGCCCGCGCCCGCCCTGACGGTCGTCGTCCTGTCGCCGACCGACCCCATGTCGCGGGGCCAGCTGCGCCGGATGGCCCAGCTGGCCCGCGACGAGGGCCTCACCGTCCACTGGCAGGAGGCCCGCGGCGGCCGGGGCGCGCTCGTCCGCACCCTGCGGGAGCTCGCCCGGCCGCTGCGCTCGGCGGAGCGGGTGATCATCGGAGACCCGTTCTCCCGGTACGTCCAGCTCCTCCTCACCCTCTTCGCCCCCCGCCACCTGACCGTGGTCGACGACGGCACCGCCACCATGGAGTACGCGGCCCAGGTCGGCCGCGGCGAGCGCCTGGTGCGCTGGCACCGCAGGAGCGGCGGCCTCGACCCGCGCGAGCTGGTGCTGGCGCCGGTGTCCCTGCTCGCCAAGAAGCGCCTCGCCCCGACCTCCGGCCGGACGGTCGAGATCTTCACCTCGCTGCCCGTCGAGGTCCCCGAGGGCATCACGGTCACCGAGAACTCCTACGCCTGGACCCGGGCCCGCTTCGGCCCGCCGCTGCTCACCGGCGGCGCGGACCTGGTGGGGACCTCGCTGGTGGAGACGGGGGTGGTCGACGCCGCGCACTACGACCGGGTGGTGGCGGAACTCGCCCGCGCCCACGGCGCCACCCGCTACTTCGCGCACCGCAGGGAGAGCGCCGAGAAGCTGCACCGGATAGCGGTCGAGACGGGCCTCCAGGTGGTCCGCCCGGAACTGCCCCTGGAGCTGATCGCCCGCCGCGGCCCGATCGGCCGTACGGTCGTCAGCTTCCCGTCCACGGTCGTGCACACCCTGCCGCTGGCGCTCGCCGGCACGGGGGTGAAGGTCGCGGTCTGCGAGATCGCGCCCGAGTGGCTGCGGGCCACCGCCTCCCCGCGGGCCCAGGGGTTCCTGTCCGGGGTGACGGGCACGGCGGCCCACGAGGTCGACCGGCTGACCTCCCGGGCGGCAACCCAGACCGATCGGCTCGAATTCGGCTGAGCGTACCCATAGGGAACGGGCTTCAAGCCTGTCGAACCGAGATTCTTTCCCCTAACGGGCTGAACTTTTTGTGATCAACGGGCAGTTGACCTCTCCGGAGGCCTACCCTTCAAAGGGTGAACCAGTTGAAGTCCCGTGAGCCAGGCTCCGTCACTCTGCCCGGAACGCTGTCCGAACCCCTGCGTGTGGAACTGATCGCCTTCCGCAGGGACTTGCACATGCACCCGGAGCTGGGGAACCAGGAGTTCCGTACGACCGCCGCGCTCAAGGCCCGCCTGGAGGCGGCCGGCCTCGCGCCGAAGGTCCTTCCTGGCGGCACCGGGCTCATCTGCGACATCGGCACCCCGGACCCCGCGCGGCCGATGCTCGCGATCCGCGCCGACCTCGACGCGCTGCCCATCCCCGACGTCAAGACCGTCGCCTACCACTCCACCGTGGCCAACCGCGCCCACGCCTGCGGACACGACGTCCACACCACCACGGTCCTCGGCGCCGGTCTCGTCCTCGCCGAGCTCGACCGGCAGGGCCTCCTCCCGGCCGCCGTGCGGCTGCTCTTCCAGCCCGCCGAGGAGGTCCTCCCCGGCGGCGCCGCCGACGCGATCGAGGCCGGCGTCCTGGACGGGGTCGGCCGGATCATCGCCGTGCACTGCGACCCCCGGGTGGACGCCGGGAAGATCGGGCTCCGCACCGGCCCCATCACCTCCGCCTGCGACCGGCTGGAGATCACGCTGGACGGGCCCGGCGGCCACACCGCCCGCCCGCACCTCACCACCGACCTCGTCACCGCCGCGGCCCGGGTCGCCGTCGACGTCCCCGCCGTCCTGTCCCGCCGCGTCGACGCCCGCTCGGGCCTCTCGGTCACCTGGGGCCGTATCGAGTCCGGCCACGCCTGCAACGTCATCCCGCAGCACGCCGAGCTCTCCGGCACCGTCCGCTGCCTCGACCTGCCCACCTGGCGGGAGGCGCCCGACCTGGTGCACGCGGCCGTCGACGAGATCGCGACCCTGCACCGGGCCAAGTCGACCGTCACCTACGTGCGCGGTGTGCCGCCGGTCGTCAACGACGCGGCCGTCACCGAGCTGCTGCAGGACGCGATGACCGCCCGTCGCGGACCGTATGCGATCGAGGACACCGAGCAGAGCCTCGGCGGCGAGGACTTCTCCTGGTATCTGGAGCACGTGCCGGGCGCGATGGCCCGCCTCGGCGTCCGCACCCCCGGCGACACCCGGGTGCGCGACCTCCACGCCGGCGACTTCGACGTGGACGAGCGCTGCATCGGGGTCGCGGTGGAGCTCTTCACGGCGGCGGCCCTGCTCGACGCGGCACCAAAGCACTGATTTCAGGCCAAACGGCAGCCGTGATTCCGGCCGGACGGATCGTTGATCCGTCCGGCCCACCGGTGTCCCCCCTTCGGCCCAACAGCCCGGCGTGGCGCCCCGGGACCCCCTTCCCGGCGCCCGGACCCGCAGATATAACCGGCGGTACCGGGCCGAACGCCCCCGGTCGCCTCGACTGGCCGGTTCGCGACGATCCGATAACGACTCATGAACGGGTCTTTAACTGACATCTACGCGCGTTACGATCGCCGCGAAACCAGCGCCGGAAGAGGCGCTTTCGGTCAGTCTTGAAGGGACCCTCCTCTTGCGCCGGATCACCAGGATCACGACCGTGGGCATCGCCTCCGCGGCGCTCGCCCTCTCCGCCACCGCGTGTGGCAAGTCTTCGACGGACTCGGGCTCCAGCCCGAGCTCGAGCGCGAAGGCCACCAAGGCCGCCATCGCGTACGACATCGGCGGCCGCGGCGACCAGTCCTTCAACGACGCCGCCTACGCGGGCCTCAAGAAGGCCGAGGACGAGCTCGGCGTCAAGGGCGCCGAGGCCGAGCCCTCCGAGGGCGAGGGCGACGCCGACAAGGTGCAGCGCCTGACCGCGCTCGCCCGCGCCGGGAACAACCCGGTCATCGGTGTCGGCTTCGCCTACGCCCCGGCCATCGAGAAGGTCGCCAAGGCCTACCCGAAGACCACCTTCGGCCTCATCGACGACACGTCGAAGACCGGCCCGAACATCGCCAACCTCGTCTTCAACGAGGAGCAGGGCTCCTACCTGGCCGGCGTCGCCGCCGCCAAGGCGTCCAAGACCGGCACGGTCGGCTTCATCGGCGGTGTCGAGGTTCCGCTGATCAAGAAGTTCGAGGCGGGCTTCGCGCAGGGCGTCAAGGACACCAACCCCAAGGCGAAGGTGCTCGTCCAGTACCTGACCCAGCCGCCGAACTTCGACGGCTTCTCGAAGCCCGACCTCGGCAAGGCCGCCGCGGAGGGCCAGCTCGACAAGGGCGCCGACGTGATCTACGCCGCCGCCGGTCTGGCCGGCTCCGGTGCGATCGAGGCCGCCTCCGCCGCCGGCAAGTGGGCGATCGGTGTCGACTCCGACCAGTACAACCAGCCGGGTCTGGCCTCCTACAAGGACGCCATCCTGACCTCGGTCACCAAGGACGTCTCCGACTCCGTCTTCAACGTGATCAAGTCGGTCCAGGACGGCAAGCCGCAGTCCGGTGAGGTCCGCTACGGCCTCGCCACGGACGGTGTCGCGCTCGCCGACTCCAACCCGAAGTACAAGCAGATGACGGACCTCATCGCCGCGGTGGACAAGGCGAAGAAGGACATCATCGACGGCAAGATCACGGTCAAGACCGCTCCGTAAGGCGCACTGGTCAACGACCCAAGGCCCGGCAGCGGTGGCACCCCCACCGTTGCCGGGCCCCCTTCCCGTACGGGTTTTCAATTTTCGGCAGCGCTACGCGTGTAGATGTCTCCCTGGCACGATAACTTCACCCCGCCCTGCCCTCCCGCTCCCACTCCTTCCGGCCAAGGAGAGTGCGTCATCAACGCGTCCAGCCCCCCTGCCGTAGAACTGCACGGCATCACCAAGCGATTCCCCGGCGTCGTCGCCAACAAGGACATCGCCATCACGGTCCGCAAGGGCACCGTGCACGCCCTCATCGGCGAGAACGGTGCCGGCAAGTCGACCCTCATGAAGATCCTCTACGGCATGCAGAAGCCGGACGAGGGCACCATCGCGGTCGACGGCCAGCAGGTCACCTTCTCCAGCCCCGGTGACGCCATCGCGCGCGGCATCGGCATGGTGCACCAGCACTTCATGCTCGCCGACAACCTCACCGTCCTGGAGAACGTCGTCCTCGGCGGCGAGAAGCTCTACGGCATCGGCGCCAAGGCGCGGAAGAAGATCCGCGAGATCTCCGACGCGTACGGCCTCGGGGTGCGCCCCGACGTCCTCGTCGAGGACCTCGGCGTCGCCGACCGTCAGCGGGTGGAGATCCTCAAGGTCCTCTACCGCGGCGCCAAGATCCTCATCCTCGACGAGCCGACCGCGGTGCTCGTACCGCAGGAGGTCGACGCGCTCTTCGACAACCTGCGCGAGCTCAAGGCCGAGGGCCTGACCGTCATCTTCATCTCGCACAAGCTGGGCGAGGTCCTGAAGGTCGCCGACGACATCACCGTCATCCGCCGGGGCACCACCGTCGGCACCGCCGACCCGAAGACCGCCACCACCAAGCAGCTCGCCGAGCTGATGGTCGGCAGCGAGCTGCCCTCGCCGGAGACCCGCGAGTCGACGGTCACCACCGTCCCGATGCTCCAGGTCAGCAACCTGACGCTGACCGAGGCCGGCGCCGTCGCCGCCGCCCCGCTGACCAGCGCCGCCCCACCGGACCCGGCGAAGACCGTCGTCGTGCTGGAGGAGACGGCCGAGGGCCGCAAGCTCCTCGACGACATCTCCCTCACGATCCACAAGGGCGAGATCCTCGGCATCGCCGGTGTCGAGGGCAACGGCCAGACCGAGCTCATCGAGACCCTCATGGGCATGGCCACCCCCGACGCGGGCGTCATCACCCTCGACGGCGTCGACATCTCCAAGGTCTCGGTGCGCAAGCGCCGCGAGGGCGGCATCGGCTACATCCCCGAGGACCGCCACCGCCACGGCCTGCTCCTCGAAGCGCCGCTCTGGGAGAACCGCATCCTCGGCCACGTCACCGAGGAGCCCAACTCCAAGCGCGGCGTCCTCGACCCGAAGGCGGCCCGCAAGGACACCGAGCGGATCGTCCGCGAGTACGACGTGCGCACCCCCGGCATCGACGTCACCGCGGCCTCCCTCTCCGGCGGCAACCAGCAGAAGCTGATCGTCGGCCGCGAGATGAGCCACGCGCCCAAGTTCCTGATCGCCGCCCACCCCACCCGCGGTGTGGACGTCGGCGCGCAGGCGCAGATCTGGGACGCGATCCGGGACGCCCGCCGCGAGGGTCTCGCGGTGCTGCTGATCTCCGCCGACCTCGACGAGCTGATCGGTCTCTCCGACACCCTCCGGGTCATGTACCGCGGCAAGCTCGTCGCGGACGCCGACCCCGCCACCATCACGCCCGAGCAGCTCGGCTCCGCCATGACCGGCGCGGCCGGCGGCCAGCTCGAAGGCGCAGAGCAGCCCGAAGACGGTGACGCCCGATGATGAAGTTCGACAAGGACAAGTTGATCCTGGGCGCGGCGGGACCGGTGCTCGCCCTGGTCACCTCGTTCGTGCTCACCGTCCTGGTGCTGCTGGCGACGGGTCTCGACCCGATCGAGCCGATCACGCTGATGATCGACAACGCCGCGTTCGCCGACATCCAGGTCCTGATCGTCAACCAGACGGGGATCTACTACCTGGCGGCCCTGGCTGTGGCCATCGGCTTCCGGATGAACCTCTTCAACATCGGTGTCGACGGCCAGTACCGGCTCGCCGCGATGGTCTCGGCGCTCGTCGGCGCCTCCATCGAGCTGCCCGGCCCGCTGCACATCCTCGTGATCGTGCTCGTCGCGATGTTCACCGGCGCCTTCTGGGCCGGTATCGCCGGCATCCTGAAGACCACCCGCGGTGTCTCCGAGGTCGTCTCGACGATCATGCTGAACGCCATCGCGACCTCGCTGGTGGCCTGGCTGATCCTGCCGAAGAACTTCGGCGTCCAGCCGGAGGGCTCGAACAACCTCACCACCGGTGAGATCTCCGAGTCCGGCTGGTTCCCCGGCATCGACATGGGCGAGGGCAACGGAGTCATCTACGGCTTCACGTTCGTCGCGCTCGCCCTCGGCGTCGTCTACTGGTTCGTCCTCAACCGCACCCGGTTCGGCTTCGACCTGCGCGCCACCGGCGCCAGCGAGTCCGCCGCCCAGGCCAGCGGCGTCGACGCCAAGAAGATGATCCTCACCTCGATGCTGCTCTCGGGCGCGCTGGCCGGTCTGGCCGGCATGCCGACGCTGCTCGGCGAGTCCCACACGTACAGCCTCGATTTCCCCGTCGGTGTCGGCTTCACCGCCATCACCATCGCGCTGCTCGGCCGGAACCACCCGGTCGGCATCTTCTTCGCGGCCCTGCTCTTCGCGTTCCTCGACAAGGCCTCCTCGTCGCTGGACACCGAGGGCTACCCGAAGGAGATCACCAAGATCATGCAGGGCATCATCGTGATCGCCGTGGTCGTCTCCTACGAGCTCGTCCGCCGTTACGGCCTCCGCCGCCAGCAGCAGAAGGTCGGCGAGGAACTCGCCGCCGGCGGCGCCATCAAGACCGACAAGGAGGTCTCGGCATGAGCACCGGCACTGTCACGAAGCCGAGCGCCGCGCCCAAGGGCGGCGGACGCCGCAAGCTCACCCTGCCGTGGATCCTGCTGATCGTCGCGGCCGCTCTTCTGCTCTTCTCCTTCGTCCGGGCCGTCTCCGGGGCCAACGACCTCACCTCGGTGGGCCAGGTCTCCGGTGCGCTCAAGCTCGCCGTGCCGATCGGCCTCGCCGGTCTCGGCGGTCTGTGGGCCGAGCGCGCGGGCGTCGTCAACATCGGCCTCGAAGGCATGATGGTGCTCGGCACCTGGTTCGGCGCCTGGGCCGGCTACCAGTGGGGCCCCTGGACGGGCGTCCTGGTCGGCCTCCTCGGCGGCGCGCTCGGCGGTCTGCTGCACGCGATCATCACCGTCACGTTCAACGTGAACCACATCGTCTCCGGTGTGGCGATCAACATCCTCGCGGTCGGCTTCACCCAGTACCTGTCGAACTTCACGTTCGCCGAGGCCGAGGGCGGCTCCTCCAAGCAGTCCCCGCGCATCGACCAGATCTACGAGATCACCGTTCCGGGGCTCTCGGACTGGTTCACCGACCTGCAGGCCAAGCACTGGTTCTTCATCTCCGACCTGGCCGGCATCCTCGGCGGCCTCGTCACCAATCTGTCGCTGCTCACGGTCGTCGCCATCCTGCTGATCCCGGCCACCTGGTGGCTGCTCTGGCGCACCGCCTTCGGCCTGCGCCTGCGCTCCTGCGGTGAGAACCCGGTCGCGGCCGAGTCCCTCGGCGTGAACGTCTACAAGTACAAGTACATCGCCGTCACCGTCTCCGGCGCCCTCGCCGGCCTCGGCGGCGCGTTCCTGGCGATCGTCTCCACCGGCATCTACCAGGAGGGCCAGACCGGCGGCCGCGGCTACATCGGTCTCGCCGCGATGATCTTCGGCAACTGGATGCCCGGCGGCATGGCGCTCGGCGCGGGCCTCTTCGGCTTCACCGACAGCCTCAAGCTCCGCGGCGGCGCCGAGAACGTCCACGCGCTGCTGCTGCTGGTCGCCGTGCTGCTGCTGATCGCCGCCGTGTGGCAGCTGTACAAGAAGAAGTACGTGGCCGGCGTGATCTCCGCGGTCTTCTCCGGCGGCTTCTTCCTCTGGTACGCGCTGACCGACGAGGTCCCGAGCCAGTTCGTCGACGCGGCGCCGTACATCACCACCCTGCTCGTGCTCGCCCTCTCGGCGCAGCGCCTGCGCATGCCGAAGGCGGACGGCCTGCCGTACCGCAAGGGCCAGGGCAAGTGACGACGGCCCTCTCCGAGGCCGACTGGGAGGCCCTGCGGGTCACGGCGCGCGAGGCCATGGCCCGTGCGTACGCCCCGTACTCGGGCTTCCCGGTCGGCGCGGCGGCCCGCGTCGAGGACGGGCGGACGGTCTCCGGCTGCAACGTGGAGAACGCCTCGTACGGCCTCAGCCTGTGCGCCGAGTGCGGACTCGTCTCGGAGCTCCAGGCGACCGGCGGCGGACGCCTCACGCACTTCGTGTGCGTGGACGGCCACGGCGAGAGCCTGGTGCCGTGCGGCCGCTGCCGGCAGCTGCTGTACGAGTTCGGGGGACCCGAGCTCGTCCTGGAGACGCCCGCCGGGTTCCTGACCCTCGCCGAGATGCTGCCGCAGGCATTCGGCCCGGACCACCTCGCGAAGTAAACCTCGGAGCGGCCCTTCCGGCACGATGGGAAGGGCCGCTCCTCCTTTCCCCCTCTATGCGCGTAGAAAGAGGCACCACCATGGACGTCATCTCCGTCATCCGCACGAAGCGGGACAAGGGCGAGCTGAGCCCGGAGCAGATCGACTGGGTCATCGACGCCTACACCCGCGGTGCGGTCGCCGACGAGCAGATGTCCGCCCTGGCCATGGCCATCCTGCTGAACGGCATGAACCGCGCGGAGATCGCCCGCTGGACGGCGGCGATGATCGCGAGCGGCGAGCGCATGGAGTTCTCCTCCCTCTCGCGCCCGACCGCCGACAAGCACTCCACCGGCGGCGTCGGTGACAAGATCACCCTCCCGCTCGCCCCGCTCGTCGCCGCCTGCGGCGCGGCCGTCCCGCAGCTCTCCGGCCGCGGCCTCGGCCACACCGGCGGCACGCTCGACAAGCTGGAGTCCATCCCGGGCTGGCGCGCGCTGCTCTCCAACGAGGAGATGCTGCACGTCCTCGACACCACCGGCGCGGTCATCTGCGCGGCGGGCGACGGCCTGGCCCCGGCGGACAAGAAGCTGTACGCGCTCCGCGACGTCACGGGCACCGTGGAGGCGATCCCGCTGATCGCCTCCTCGATCATGTCGAAGAAGATCGCCGAGGGCACCGGCTCCCTGGTCCTCGACGTCAAGGTCGGCACCGGCGCCTTCATGAAGAACATCGAGGACGCCCGCGAGCTCGCCTCCACGATGGTCGGCCTCGGCACCGACAGCGGCGTGAAGACGGTCGCGCTGCTCACCGACATGTCCACCCCGCTCGGCCTCACCGCGGGCAACGCCCTGGAGGTCCGCGAGTCGGTCGAGGTCCTCGCCGGCGGCGGCCCGGCGGACGTCGTCGAGCTGACGATCGCGCTGGCCCGCGAGATGCTCGCCGCGGCCGGCATCAAGGACGCGGACCCGGCGAAGGCGCTGGCCGACGGCTCGGCGATGGACCACTGGCGCCGGATGATCGCGGCGCAGGGCGGCGACCCGGACGCGGCCCTCCCGGTCGCCCGCGAGCAGCACGTCGTCACGGCCCCGTCCTCCGGTGTCCTGACCCGCCTCGACGCCTACGACATCGGCATCGCCGCCTGGCGCCTGGGCGCGGGCCGCGCCCGGAAGGAGGACCCGGTGCAGGCCGGCGCGGGCGTCGAGATCCACGCCAAGCCGGGCGACACGGTGACGGCGGGCCAGCCGCTGGTGACCCTCCACACGGACACCCCGGAGAAGTTCGACTACGCGCTGCAGTCCCTGGGTTCGGCCTGGGACATCGCGGCGCCGGGCACGGAGTTCACCCCGAACCCGATCGTCCTGGACCGCATCGCGTAGTGACCTGATCGCCGCTGGCATGTGCCAGTGACACCTTCGGGTGAACGGGACCGGTGGACCCCCGCCGGTCCCGTTCGGCATGCTGGGATCGGTGACGCACCGATAGAGGAGACCGCCATGAGCGCACTCACCGTCGACCACTCGTCTTATGACCACGGGTGGGACGACCTCGTCCGGATCTGGGAGGAGACGGACGCACCCGAGGGCTGCAAGGTGGAGATCATCGAGGGGATCATCACCGTGTCACCGTCACCGGCCAGCCGTCACAACTCCATCGCCTCGCGAGTGCATCGTCGGCTGGTTCTCGGCATTCCGGAAGAGTGGGGCGTGGTGCAGACGCTAGCGATCGCCGTGCCTGCGCGCAGGGGCATGTTCGTTCCGGACCTCGCCGTTCTTCCCTTCGCGGTGCTCGATGGACCCGGACAGTACGTGGCAGCCGATGCCGTCGAGCTCGTTGCCGAGGTCACCTCGCCCTCGAACGCGAACCACGATCGCATCAGCAAGGCCGCCGGGTACGCCGCTGCCGGCATCCCGCTCTACCTGTTGATCGACTCATTCGCGTCCGGCGGCCCCACCGTGACCCTCTACGGAGAGCCGAAGGGGGACGTCTACCGAGTCCTCCGTGCCGTGCCGTTCGGGGAGGAGATCCACCTCCCCGCCCCCTTCGACCTCGCCCTCGACACGGCGGAGTTCCCGGTCAGCTGAGCCCTGCCCCCAGCAGCCCCCTCAGCTCCCGCATGTCCTCGAAGACCACCGTCCCCGGGCCGGTCAGCCGAGCCGCCGGCGTCAGGCCGCCGGTGTAGCCGAAGGCGCGCATCCCGGCCGCCCGGGCCGCCCGGACTCCGTACGGGCTGTCCTCGACCACCGCGCAGCGCTCCGGCGCGACGCCCATCGCGGCCGCCGCGTGCAGGAAGAGGTCAGGGGCCGGCTTGCCCCGGGCCACGTCGCGGGCGCTGAACATCCGGCCCTCGAAGCGGTCCAGGAGGCCCGCGCGGCCGAGGTTCTTCCGGATGGAGGCGTGGCTGCCGTTGGAGGCGAGGCAGTACGGGACGGCCAGCGCGTCCAGGACGTCCGTGACGCCCTCCACGGCCGTCAGCTCCGCGTCCAGGGCGTCCTCGTACCGCTGTGTGAAGGGCGCCTGCCAGCCGGGCTCCAGCGGGCGGCCCCGGCGCTCCTCCACGATCGCGGTGAGCATGTCGTGCGGGGAGCCGACGAAGTACTCGACCATCTCCGCCTCGGTGAACTCCGCCCCGAGGCTCGCGAACACCTCCCGGTCCACCCGGCAGTAGATCCGCTCGCTGTCCACCAGGACGCCGTCGCAGTCGAAGATCACCAGTTCGGCGGGCTCAAGAGTCATGATCCCGACCCTACGGCCGAAGCGATCACCGATGAGTTCCGGTCCGAGGGCCGGTCTCAAGCCGTGTGGACACCAGTCGACCGCTCGTCGTGACCCTGACCGCCCGCCCCACCGGGGACGAGGTGACGCGTCTCTGTGCCCGGCTCGGGGCCGCGCCGCCCGGGGACGTGGTCTGCGAGGTCGGCGCGCTCGCGCCGGCCGACCTCGCCGCCGTCGACGCCCTCGCCCGGCTGAAGCTCGCCGCCGGGCGCCGGGGGCACCGGATCCGGTTCCACGGAGCGGGGCCCGACCTGCGGGCCCTGCTCCTGCTCACCGGTCTCGGCGGAACCCTGGGCCTCTAGCCTCCAGGCATCCGGGTATCCAGGCATCCGGGTATATAGATAGCCAGGCATCCGGTTCCCGGGCCCTACGCCTCCAGTCGGGCCGGCAGGTCGAACAGCGGGAACCAGCGCTCGGTGTCCAGGAAGAAGTCCATTCCGGCGACCTTGCCGTCCCGCAGCTCCAGGACGATCAGCGCCCACGGGCTGAAGCCGCCCGCCGGGTCCGGGTGGTACTGGGCGAAGGCCGGCGAGCCGTTCGCCACGGTCGGCACCAGCTTGGAGCCCGCGCAGACCTCGCCGACGCCCAGCATCCAGCCGACGATGTCGTCGTGCCCCTGCAGCCAGAGGTCGTACGGCGGCATGGACATGGTCGCGTCCTCGTGGAGGAGCGCGGTCAGCGCCTTCATGTCGTAGCCCTCGAACGCGGCGACGTAGCGCTCCAGGAGCGCCTTCTGCTCCTCGTCGAGGGGGTTCGCGGTGTCGGAGGCGGCCGGCGCCTGCTCGGCCAGCGTCGCGCGGGCCCGCTGGAGGGCGCTGTTGACCGAGGCGACGGAGGTGTCGAGGAGCTCGGCGACCTCGCTCGCCTTCCAGGCCAGCACCTCGCGCAGGATCAGCACCGCCCGCTGCTTGGGCGGCAGGTGCTGGAGCGCGGCCACGAACGCGAGCCGCACGGTCTCCCGGGAGACGGCCGTCTCCGCCGGGTCGGCGACCGAGGGCAGCACCCGCCCGTCGGGGACGGGCTCCAGCCAGGTGATCTCGGGCTGCTTCACGAGCTGCGCCTGCGCGACCGGCGTCGGAGAGGTCAGGTCCATGGGCCGCGCCCTCCGGTTGCCCGCGTTCAGCGCGTCGAGGCAGACGTTGGTGGCGATCCGGTAGAGCCAGGACCGCAGGGAGGAGCGTCCTTCGAAGGAGTCGATGGCCTTCCAGGCCCGCACCATGGTGTCCTGCACCGCGTCCTCCGCCTCGAAGGAGGATCCGAGCATCCGGTAGCAGTAACCGGTCAGCTCCCGGCGGTACTTGTCCAGCTGGTCCGTCGTCGCGGCCGCGGCGTCGCTCATCGGGTCCACACCCCACTCACCCCTCGCCGGCACCCGTTCGGTGCCGGTGAGAGGGAAGCTACCGCAGCGGACTGACAGTCGGGGTCAGGTTCCCGGCTTGCGCCCGTAGACGAACACGTCGTCGCCGTTCTTGAGCAGGCCCCAGTACGCCTTGGCGTCCTTCGACGTCATGTTGACGCAGCCGCCCGAGCCCGGCGGGTTCCACATGGACTTCGTGGTCGAGTGGAACGCCTGGCCGCCGTCGAAGAACTGCGAGTACGGCATGGAGACGTGGTACAGCGTCGACCAGTGGTTGATGTTCCGCATGTAGATCTTCTTCGACCCGGTCCGGGTCTCGGTGCCGTCCTTGCCCGTGCGGACCGGAACGGGACCGTACTTGAGGCGCGAGCCGTCCTGGATCCAGCTGAGCTGGCGGGTGAGGTCGACGCAGGCGATCCGGCCCCTGTTGGTCGGACACTTGCGGTCCTTGTTCGGGTTGGACCCGGCCGCCTTCTGCTGGTTCATCGTGTTCATCGTGCGCCAGGTGATCGTCCCGGCGTACCCCGCGCTCGGGGTGATGCCGTGCTTCTTCTGGAAGGCCTGGATGGCCTTGCAGTCGGCGAGCGACTGGCGTCCGTCGGCCGTGCGGCCGAGGAACTTCTCCACCTGCTTCTGGTACGGGCCCGTCGTCACGTTGCAGGACGCCGCCTGCGCCGGAGCCGCACCGAGCGCGATCGTCATCGGCAGCACCAGTGAGGTGAGGCCCGCCGCGAGACCGGCTCGTCTGGCTATGCGCCCCGTGAATCTCTTCATGATCGTCAACTCCCCCTTGAGTCCTATCTGTCAGGACGTCCGGGGGAGCGACTCAGTTGCACGGGATCCGGCCGGAATCAGCAGGACGCGGCGAGCCGTCCCTGCCGTGCCTCCACGCGCGCGCTGTGGGTGCCGTACAGGGTCACCGAGACGACGCCGAGGACCGCGACGAGACCGATCAGGACGGTCCCGGCCCATCCGCCCGCGTGGAACGCGATCGCGCCGAGCGTGCCGCCCGCGCTGCTGCCCAGGTAGTACGCGGACTGGTAGAGCGCCGAGGCCTGGGCGCGGCCCGTGGTGGCCGTCCGGCTCACCGAGGAGGAGGCGACCGCGTGGCCCGCGAAGAAGCCGGCCGTGATCAGGACGAGGCCCGCGAGGACCGCAGGCAGCGCGTCGGAGAGCGAGAGGAGCAGGCCCGCGGCGGTGGTGGAGACCGCCAGGTAGAGCGCCCCGCGCCGGCCGAGCCGGCCGACGAGCCGGCCCGCGGCGGCGGAGGAGACCGTACCGACCAGGTAGATCAGGAAGATCGAGCCGATCACGCCCTGCGGCAGCGAGAACGGGGCCTCGACCAGGCGGTAGCCGATCACGGTGTACACCGCGCCGAACACCGTCATGAACAGGGCGCCGATCGCGTACAGCCGCATCAGCAGCGGGTCCGCGAGGTGCGTCCGCACGGTCCGGGCCAGCGCCTTCGGGTTGAGGGTGCCGGGCGTGAAGTGCCGCGCCTTCGGCAGCAGCGCCCGGAAGGCCAGCGCGCACAGCAGGGACGTCAGGCCGACGGCGGCCAGACCCGCCCGCCAGCCCCACATCTGGGCCACCCAGCCGGTCACCAGACGGCCGCTCATGCCGCCGATCGAGTTGCCCGCCACGAAGAGGCCGATCGCGGCGATCAGCGCCTTGGGCCGGACCTCCTCGGCGAGGAAGGCCATCGCGGAGGCCGGAAGGCCGGCGAGCGCGGCGCCCTGGATCGCGCGGAGGGCGATCAGGGACTCCAGGTTGGGGGCGAGCGGCACGAGGAGCGCGATGCCGACCGAGACCGACAGGGAGGCGATCATCATCGTGCGCCGGCCGAAGCGCTCCGACAGGGCGCTGAGCGGGATCACACACAGGGCGAGGGCGCCGGTCGCGGCCGAGACCGTCCAGGAGGCGGCGGAGGCGGTGGCGCCGAACTCGGCCGAGATGGCCGGGAGGAGGGCCTGCGTGGAGTAGAGGAGCGCGAAGGCGGCGAGGCCGGCGGCGAAGAGCGCGAGGCTCAGCCGGCGGTAGCCGGGGGCGCCGGGAGCGAGGCGGGTGTCGGCGGGGGCGGGGCGGGTGTCGGCGGACGCGTGGGTGGCGGCCGCCTGGGTACTGGCGGGAGGCATGTCTCGAACGTAGGACGCCCCGCTTCATGCGTCCAATGCACGGAACTGCTGTAATCGTTCCCATGGTGCATGAGTACGGGTCACAGCCTCGCCTGTCACCGAACAGTAACGAAGAAGACATGGGACTGCTGCTCGCCCCGCGGCTCGCGTACTTCGCCGCGGTCGCCCGGCACGAGCACGTGACCAGGGCCGCGGCCGAGATGGGCGTCCCGCAGTCCACGCTCTCCCGCGCGATGGTCCGGCTCGAACAGGACCTCGGCGTCACCCTCTTCGCCCGCCGCGGCCGCACGGTCTCCCTCACCCCCGCCGGGCGCCGCTTCCTCACCGCCGCCGAACGGGCCCTCGCCGAGGTGGAGCGGGCCGCCGACACCGTACGGGCCGACGCCGACCCCACCGCGGGCCGGGTCGCCTTCGGCTTCCTCCACACCATGGGCTCCGAGACCGTCCCCGGCCTCATCCGCGCCTTCCGCGTCGACCACCCGGGGATCCGCTTCACCCTCGTCCAGAACTACGGCGAAGCCATGATCGAACGGCTCCGGGCCGGCGACCTCGACCTCTGCCTGACCTCGCCGGTGCCCGACGCCCCCGACCTGGTCGCCCGGCGCCTCGACGAGCAGCGGCTCCGGCTCGTCGTCCCCGACGACCACCGGCTCGCGGGCCGCAAGCGCGTCCGCCTCGCCGAGGCCTCCGACGAGACCTTCGTGACTCTGGAACCGGGGTACGGGCTCCGCCGCATCACCGACGACCTGTGCGCGGAGGCCGGCTTCAAGCCCCGGATCGCCTTCGAGGGCGAGGAGGCCGAGACCCTGCGCGGCCTCGTCGCCGCCGGCCTCGGTGTCGCCCTGCTGCCCCCGCCGGCGGTGCCGCGCCCGGGCGTCGTCGAACTCACCGTCACCGCACCGCGCGCGGTCCGCGAGATCGGCGTCGCCTGGCTGGACGGCCACCCGGACACCGCCCCGGTGGCCGCCTTCAAGAAGTTCCTGCTCGGCAGGCGCGGCCATCTGCTCCCGAAGGAGCCCGCGGCGCCCCTGCTCCCGGCGGAGGCCGACGCGGTGGAGCCCTCACCTGCGGAGTGAGCCCCCGAAGCCCGCCGCGAGCGGCATCCGCAGGCCCAGCGGCGGGGGAGCGGCCATCGCGTCGGCGACCGGCCGGGCGACCGGCCGGGCGAAGAGCGCGCCGAGCACGAAGTCGGCGGCCAGGGCCCGCACCTCGTCCGCGTACTGCCGCAGCGCGTGACCGTCGGAGTGCACCTCGAACCGGCAGGTGTCACGGTTCGCCTTCTTCGCCCGCTCGGCGTACCGGAACGACAACTCCGGGTCCGTGCGGGCGTCGTTCGTGCCGTGCACGAGCAGCACCCGGCGGCCCACCAGCTGCCGTACGGCCTCCGGTTCCGCCGCCATGTCGTCCTCCGGCAGCCACGGGGCCAGCGCGAGGACCGCGCCGACCGCGCCGTGCCCGGCGGCCCGCAGCGCCGCCCGGCCGCCGAGGCCGTGGCCGACGAGGCAGACCGGGACGTCGCCGTAGCGCCGTACCGCCTCCGCGACGGCCCAGGAGGCGTCCGCGGCGAGGTTGGCGTCGGTGCCGTTCCAGCCGCGTCCGCGGTAGCGCACCACATGGGCGACGAGCCCCTCGGACCGGCCGGCCCGGACCAGGCCGCGCCCGAGCGGCAGCATCGCCGCGTGCGCCGGGACGGAGGCCCGCCGCCCCGACACCGGCTCGCCGTCCGGAAGGAGCAGCACCACGCCGCCCACCGCCGCCGACGTGCGGGAACCTCCAACAGGCCGACCGAGCCGGGGTCTCCGGGAGTCGGGCGGCCCCACGAGTGCGAAGTGCGCCATGACAGAACAGTCTCAGAAGGAGAGGTGTACGCCAGTCGTACGCGCGGTCTCTGTTACGTATCGCCCGGCGGGGCGCCCCCGTCCGGCCGGACTCAGTACGTGACGGTGATGCGCCGCGCGGGGCCGTCGACGCGGATCGGGCCGCCGCACGGGAGCACCAGCTGCGGGTCGGTGTGCCCGAAGTCGACGTCGAAGACCGCCATGGTCTGTGGCGCGTACTCGCCCAACGCCCTGAGCACCGCGTCGCGTTGGGCCTTCCGGTAGGCGGCCCGGGCCTCCGCGCCGAGGGGCTGCTCGAAGCTCCAGCTCTTGGCCCGGGCCATCAGGAGGGCCGGGAACTGCCGCAGCAGCCCGCGCTCTCCCATGTTCCGCAGGATCCGGTACACCTCGTCTGCGCCCGGCATCTCCTCGGAGGTCTCCAGGAAGAGCACCTGCCCGGCGTACTCCTCGACCGGCCGGATCTCCCGGTCGGCCATCAGCATCCAGGCCAGGATCTCCAGGCAGCCGCCCCAGCCGGTCCCGGTGACGACCCGGTCGGCCCGGTGCCAGAACCAGCCCTCGCCCGGCTCCATCACCGGTTCGCGCGCGAAGGTCTCCGGAACCTCCCACCGTCCGTTGACGTCGCCGACGTCCGCCGACGGCGTCAGCTCGTACGGGCCGGAGCCGAACAGCGCGGCCCGCAGGGAGTCCGCCGTCCGCGGGTGGAGCGCCCCGGGCCGGCCGAGCTCCACCATCACCGAGCCGCCGTGGTAGCTCACGACGCCGAGGTTGCGCAGGAGGAGCAGCAGGTTGGTGTTGTCGCTGTACCCGAAGAACGGCTTCGGGTGGGCGCGGATCAACTCCCGGTCCAGATGGGGGAGCACGGTGATCTGGTCCTCGCCGCCGATGGTGGCGATGACGGCCTTGATCTCCGGGTCGGCGAACGCGGCGTTCAGATCGGCGGCGCGGTCCCGGGGCGTCGAGCCCCAGGCGCGTGTGGTCGGGTACTCGACCGGGACCAGGCCGAACTCCCGCCGCAGCCGGTCGAGACCCAGCTCGTAGGGCATCGGGAGGAGCCCCGGCAGGCCGCTCGACGGGGAGACGACCGCGACCTTGTCGCCGGGCCGCGGCTTGGGCGGGTGCACAGGTGTCGGCATGCCGCTATCCCCTCTCGAAGGTGTGGACGGTGTCGACGACGACGAAGCCCTTCCGCCCGTACCAGCGGTGCGGCCACTTCTCCTTGTTCGCGCTCAGGAAGCGGAGGTCGCAGCCGGCCTCGGCCGCCAGGTGCAGCGCCGTGTCGAGGACCCTTCCGGCATGGCCACGCCCGAGGTGCGCCTCTGCGGTCACCAGGTCCTCGATCCGGGCGGTCCCGGCCGCCGGGTCGAGGTACAGGTCGACCCACGACGCCACCTCGCCGTCCTCGGTGTACGAGGCGAGGAACCGTACGTCGTCGGCGGCCCCCAGCCGGGCGCGCCGCCGCTCCACCAGCTGGTGGACCTCCTCGTCGGACACCCCCGGAGCGAACCGGTGCCAGGCCTCCGTGGCCGGCGCGCGCAGCTCCTCCAGGCCCACCTGCCGGGCCCCGCCGTGCGCCGGGACCGGACCGGTGTGCCGCATCAGGTACATGGCCGCGTGGCTGTAGCCGGCCCGCTCCAGCGGCCCGCGGGAGGCGGCCGCGACCTCGTCGTCGACGACGAACACGAGCCGGTGCGCGAGGTGGCCGAGCAGCTCCTCGGCCCGCGCGGGCAGGGCCTCGGGGTCGGTCGCGCCGTCGACCACCAGGTGGTTGTTGCCCCGGGAGTGCGTGTACCGGTCGTCGAGGGCGGCGAAGCCGCCGGGGAACGCGACGACCCGGTCCGCCTGACGTCGGTGGAAGCCGGAGAAGGACTCGTGGATGCGCCGCAGTTCGGCGTCGGGGATCGCGGAAGTCATGGGCCCACGCTAGGTGTTCGCGATTCCGGGCCGCACCTGAAAAACCCCGGGACGGACGCGGCGCCACGGGGCGCGCTCTACGCGCGTAGGGGCTAGAGTGCGGAAATGACGAGCCAGACCCCCAGCGTCCCCACCGCGGACCAGATCCGCCGTGCCCCGAAGGTGCTGCTCCACGACCACCTCGACGGTGGACTGCGCCCCGGCGCGATCATCGAACTCGCCCGGGAGCAGGGCTATCAGCAGCTCCCCGAGACGGAGCCCGACAAGCTCGGCATCTGGTTCCGCGAAGCCGCCGACTCCGGGTCCCTCGAGCGGTACCTGGAGACCTTCGCGCACACCTGCGCCGTCATGCAGACCCGTGACGCCCTCTTCCGCGTCGCCGCCGAGTGCGCCGTCGACCTCGCCGAGGACGGCGTCGTGTACGCGGAGGTGCGCTACGCCCCCGAGCAGCACCTGGAGGCCGGCCTCTCCCTGGAGGAGGTCGTCGAGGCCGTCAACGAGGGCTTCCGCGAGGGTGAGCGGCAGGCCAGGGCCAACGGGCACCGCATCCGGGTCGGCGCCCTGCTCACCGCGATGCGGCACGCCGCCCGCGCCCTGGAGATCGCCGAGCTCGCCAACCGGTACCGCGACACCGGCGTCGTCGGCTTCGACATCGCGGGCGCCGAGGCCGGCTACCCGCCCACCCGGCACCTCGACGCCTTCGAGTACCTCAAGCGGGAGAACAACCACTTCACGATCCACGCGGGCGAGGCCTTCGGGCTGCCGTCGATCTGGCAGGCGCTCCAGTGGTGCGGCGCCGACCGGCTCGGGCACGGTGTCCGGATCATCGACGACATCGAGGTCGCCGACGACGGCTCGGTGACCCTCGGCCGGCTCGCCGCCTACGTCCGCGACAAGCGGATCCCGCTGGAGATGTGCCCGTCCTCCAACCTCCAGACCGGTGCCGCGGCCTCGTTCGCCGAGCACCCCATCGGGCTGCTCCGCACGCTGCACTTCCGGGCCACGGTCAACACGGACAACCGGCTCATGAGCGGGACCAGCATGAGCCGCGAATTCGAGCTGCTGACCGAGGCATTCGATTACACGCTCGATGACATGCAGTGGTTCACGGTCAATGCGATGAAATCAGCGTTCATTCCTTTCGATGAACGCCTGGCCATGATCAATGAGGTCATCAAGCCCGGATACGCCGAGCTGAAGTCCGAATGGCTGTTCCAGCAGACCGCCACGACCAGCGACTCTTCCCGCCAGACCGGCTGAACACCACCCCGCGGAGGGGAACCGGGCGGCCGGGAGGAGTACGACACCCGGCCGCTTTCCGGTGTTTGCGGACAGGTCGATCACTGGTTAGGTTGCAGAGCCGCTCTGCATTCCCAGGATTTCCCCGTCCGGCTTTCCCGGAAGCCCCCGGATTCCCCAAGGAAGATTTTCAGATGAAGCAGTCTGCCGCCAAGAAGCTCGGTGTCGCCGCTCTCGGTGCCGCTTTCGCCGCTGCCGCCGCCGGCACGGCCTCCGCCGCGCCGTCCCTGCCGCTCAACGCCGACGCTGTGGGCACGGTGACCAAGGCCGTTCCGCTGGGTGACGACCTCACCACGCTCCCCGACGGCGCGGCCGAGTCCCTCGGTGCCGGCCAGGGCGCCCTCGGCCAGGGTCTCGACCAGGGCGTGAAGACCCTTCCGGCCGCCGCCGGGCAGGCCACCCAGAACCTCCCGCTCGACGCCGCCGCCGGCGGCCTCGGCGCCACCCCGCTGGGCGGCCTCCTCGGCGGCCTGCCGCTGGGCGCCGGCGGCCTGCCGATCGGCTGACCCCGGGGGCCGTACCCGGCTCTCCGTACGCCGAAGGGGCGCGCACCCGGTCTCCCGGGCACGCGCCCCTTCGGCGTGGCCGTGTCACCAGGCGCTGGTGGCCTTCCGCTCGTCCGGCAGGAAGATCCACAGGCCGAGGTAGATCAGGAACTGCGGGCCGGGCAGCAGGCACGAGACCAGGAAGATCAGACGCATCGTGTTCGCGGAGATGCCGAAGCGCCGGGCCAGGCCCGCGCACACTCCGCCGATCACGCGTCCGTCACGAGGGCGGGTCAGTGCGGCCATGGTGGGCTCCTTCGGAGTCGGTCCGGGAGCCGCTCCTTCGGGCTCCCGATGACTCCATGGTGCCGCCGGAGGACCCTCCGGGGCGTCGGTCTACCGGGCGATCGGGACCCTGGGAATCGTCGGGGTCGCACCCTGAGACCCCTCGTTCCTGAGCAGGGCCGCACCCCGGCCCGGCGTGCTCCCCGCGGAGGACTCCGCCCGCCCCCCGTCCGACCTGCGGCGCAGCCAGGTGCGGCCGGCCGGGACGAAGAGGAGGTGCGCCAGCGCCACCCCGGCGGTGTTCAGGAGGACCGAGTCCACGTCCACGACCTGACCGGGCACGGCGGTCTGCAGCAGTTCCACGGCGAGGGACACCAGCGCGCCCGCGGCGGTCGTCCGGGCGAGGGAGGCCCACCCGGAGACACGGAGCCGTCCGTCGGCCATCGGCAGCAGGACCCCCAGCGGGGCGAGGAGCAGCAGTCCCTCGCCGATCAGCCGGACGGCCTCGGCGGTACCGAGGGCCAGGTCGGCGCGGAGGCCGTCGAGGGGGACGATGTTCGGCGCGGTGACCCAGGCGACGTCCCGTGGGCGCAGGCTGAGCCAGGCGACGAGCAGCAGATGCGCGAGGAGGAGGGCGAACCCCGCCACGCGGACGACCACGGCGGCACTGCCGCCCGAACCTTGACGCTGCACGCCCCCCAAGACGCCCCGAACAGCGATTCCGGTTCCGCCCGGGCGGAACCGCCGCCCGGGCGCCCGGCGCCGCCCCGCCCCCGGCCGGGGGCGTCAGCCCGGGGCCGGGGCCGTGGGCGGGGTGGATTCCGGGCGTTCGCGGAGCTCGGTCGTGCAGCGGTAGCGCTTCGGCGGGTACGCGCCAGGCCCGGCCAGCAGCACCGTCTGGCCGCCCGCCCCCGCCGAGCTCGCCGCGAACGTGCAGACCAGCTGCGACAGGGCGGTCGGCGCCAGGTCCTCCGGCTGGCGGCTCAGCCGCAGCGTGCCCGCCGGGTCGCCCTTGTGGCCGCGGCCCACCACCAGCGGACCGCGGACCGCCGTCGTGTACCCGGCCCGCTGCTCGCTCTCCGAGGGCTCGGCCAGCAGCTGCGCGAGCAGCCCCGACGCCGTGCGCACCGGGTCGCCGCCCGCCTTCTCCTCCGGCAGCGAGCGCCGGTCCACCGCCTCCAGCTGCGAGCCGCAGACCAGGAACACCCGCACCGGCACGCCCTGCACCGGCGTGCCGGTCGTCCCGTCCTGGGTGACACTGCACGGGACCCGGGACGGGGCCGCGCCCGCGTCCACCGGGACCGATGTGGTCCTGATCCCGCAGCCGCCGATCAGCGCGGTGACTGCGACGAGTCCGGCCGTCACGGCCGTACGCCCCACGATGCGGCGTCTCACGCTTCCTCCACCTCGCCCTGGCTGCTGCGGGTCTGCACCTCGCGGGTGATCCCCGACGCGTCGAGCGGCAGCCGCAGCACGAACACCGCGCCGTCCACCGCACCGTCCTCGCCGACCGAGTTGTCGGCGGTGATGGAACCGCCGTGGATCAGCGCGTTCTCCATGGCGATCGACAGGCCGAGCCCGCTGCCGTCGGACCGGGGCCGGGAGGCGCTCGCCTTGTAGAAGCGGTCGAAGACGTGCGGCAGCACCTCTTCGGGGATGCCGGGGCCGTGGTCGCGTACGGCGATGACCAGTTCGTCGTCCTCGGTGCGCACCGAGACCCGGACCGGCGAACCGCCGTGCTTCAGCGCGTTCCCGATCAGGTTCGCCAGGATCACGTCGAGCCGGCGCGGGTCGAGCGGCGCCACGATGCCGCGCTCGGCGTCCAGGTCGACCGCGTCGAGCCACGCGCGCGCGTCGATGCACGCGGTGATCTGGTCGGCGATGTCCACCTCGTCGAGGACGAGCCGGGCGGTGCCCGCGTCGAAGCGGGTCACCTCCATCAGGTTCTCGACCAGGTTGTTCAGCCGCCGGGTCTCGCTGACCACCAGGGCGACGGCCGGGGCGATCATCGGGTCGAGGGAGTCCTGCTCGTCCTCGAGGACCTCCGTGACGGCGGTGAGCGCGGTCAGCGGGGTCCGCAGCTCGTGCGACATGTCGGCGACGAACCGCCGGGAGGACTCCTCGCGGGCGCTCATGTCCGCGACCTTCTTTTGCAGTGACTCGGCCGCGCTGTTGAACGTCCGCGTGAGGTCGGCCAGTTCGTCGGCGCCGGTGACCCGCAGCCGGGTGTCGAGCTTGCCCTCGCCGAGCTGCTTGGCCGCCTCGCCGAGCCGGTGCACCGGGCGCAGCACGGTGGTCGCCGCGACCTGCGCGAGCAGCACGGACCCGGCCACCGCGAGGGCGGTCGCGATCCCGAGCGACCAGGCGAGCGAGTTCAGATCCGCCTTCTCCGCGGCCAGGGACTTGAACATGTAGCCGGCGGGCCCGCCGCCGTCGACGCGCGTGCCGCCGACCAGGTACGGCGTCCCGTTCCGCTCCGTACGCTGCCAGAACAGGTGGTACGGGTACGGGTTGGCCTCCGTCACCGGCCGTTCCGTGTCCACGGCCTCGCGCAGCGAGCGCGGCACGTCGGCCAGGGTGAAGTCGTCCGGGTCCGAGGCGCCGACGATCGGCTTGCCCGCGTCCCGCTCGCCGAGCAGCAGCACCTGGTAGTTGGCGCTGCCCGTCGCCATCAGCTCGGCGGTCCGCCGCAGGTCGTCCTGCGTGGGCCGGAGCGGAAGCGTCGCCGCCCGGTTCTGCATCTCCTGCCGGAAGTCGTTGAGCGCCCCGTCCTGGGTGCGCGTCAGCACCGCCTCGCGGTTCAGCCAGTACGCGATGCCGGAGGCGGCGACGGCCGCGGTGAGCGCGACCAGGGCGAAGACGACGACAAGACGCAGCCGCAGGCTGGAGAGGCGCAGCCGCGTGACGATCCCCTTGCTCACGCAGGAACGTCCAGCCGGTAGCCGACCCCGCGCACGGTACGGATGAGCGTCGGCGAGGACGGCACGTCCTCCACCTTGGCGCGCAGCCGCTGCACGCAGGCGTCGACGAGCCGCGAGTCGCCCAGGTAGTCGTGCTCCCAGACGAGCCGCAGCAACTGCTGCCGGGAGAGCGCCTGTCCGGGCCGTCGGCTCAGTTCCAGGAGCAGCCGCAGCTCGGTCGGGGTGAGCTGGAGGTCCTCGCCGTTCTTGGTGACCGTCATCGCGGAGCGGTCGATCACCAGCGAGCCGTAGGTCGCCGAGTCCGTCGACTCCCGTTCCCCGCGCCGGAGTACGGCCCGGATCCGGGCGTCGAGGACGCGGCCCTGGACCGGCTTGACGACGTAGTCGTCGGCTCCGGACTCCAGGCCCACGACCACGTCGATGTCGTCGCTGCGCGCGGTCAGCAGGATGATCGGCAACTGGTCCGTGCGGCGGATCCGCCGGCAGACCTCGAAGCCGTCGATGCCGGGCAGCATGACGTCGAGCACGACCAGGTCCGGCCGCTGCTCGCGCAGCAGCTGGAGGCCGTCCTCACCGGTCGCGGCGGTGGCCACCCGGTGGCCCTGCCGCGACAGGGAGAGTTCGAGGGCCGTGCGGATGGCGTCGTCGTCCTCGATCAGCAACAGAAAAGGCACGGGCAGCATTCTGTCGCATTCGGCCGTCCGAGTTCGACCGCTGGGAGGCGCGCTTCTGGACGGGCCCCTGTGACACGCCTGTGACAGTCGGCGGACAACGCCATGAAGTCCGATGGGCAAGCTTCATTGCACACGGACCGAAACACACTCCAACCGACGGGGGGCGCCGGATGAACGCACTGCACAGCACCACCTCAAGCGCAGTAGTCACGCGTCTCCACGACGTCGTGCGGAGCACGGAGAAGTCCGGCGTTGTCACGAACGGGCGGGGGTGCGTTCGCAGCGTCGGGCGTCAGCGCAAGGCGCCGTACATGGTGGCCATTGCTGACGGGGGAGCGGCGTACGGGGAGGTCACGGGGGAGCGCAACTGTTCGGAGGCCGAGTTCACGGCCTACGTCCAGGAGCGTCGTGCCTCCCTGTACGCCACCGCCTACCACCTCACCGGTGACCGGTTCGAGGCCGAGGACCTGCTCCAGAGCGCACTGTTCTCCACGTACCGCGCCTGGGAGCGGATCAGTGACAAGGCCGCGGTCGGCGGGTACCTCCGCCGCACCATGACCAATCTGCACATCAGCGCCTGGCGCCGGCGCAAGCTGAACGAGTACCCGACCGAGGAGCTGCCGGAGACGGTGGGCGAGACGGACGCGATGCGCGGCACGGAGCTGCGCGCGGTGCTGTGGCAGGCGCTGGCCCGGCTGCCCGAGCTCCAGCGGACGATGCTGGTGCTGCGCTACTACGAGGGCCGTACCGATCCGGAGATCGCGGAGATCCTGGACATCAGTGTCGGCACGGTGAAGTCGAGCATCTGGCGGTCGCTGCGGCGACTGCGCGAGGACGAGGTGCTCAGCTTCGGACGTGACGAGGAGGAGTCCTTCGGCGAGCTGGTGGCCTGAAGGCTGGGGGAAAGACCCACGGGGGCTACGGGGGAAACGGAGCCGTCGGGGGAGCACGGGGGAACCGTACGGGGGTACGGGGAAGGCGACGCGGGTCGTACGGGCTGGGGGGCCCGTACGACCCGCGTCGTGTTTTCCCGGCTCTCGGCTCTCGGCTTTTAGCTCGCGGCGGGGGTGCGATGGCGGCCCGCGGCCGCGGCTGCCAGGCGGCCCAGGGCCTCCGGCTTGGCGCAGGGGTGCGCGCCCAGCTCCGACTGGCGGGCGACGATCGCCCGCTCCGCGCGCATCAGCCGCCAGCCGCGGCGCAGCAGGAACGGGACCGACTTGCGGCCCTCGCGCAGGTCGCGGGCGAGCCGGCGGCGGAAGGTCGTCGAGGGGCGGCCGCGCAGGCAGAGCGCGTCGGCGAGGACGTCGAGCTCACGGCAGCGGGCCACGATCTCGGCCGCGAAGATCCCCTCCGCCACGAACAGCGGCGTGCGTCCGATGTCCAGCCGCTCGCGGTCCACCCGGGAGCTGGTGGCGAGGTCGTACACGGGGACGTCGGTCCGTCCGGTGCTGCACAGTTCGACGATGGCGGCGACGGCGGTGTCCGCGTCCCAGGACCCCGGGGAGTCCCAGTCGATGTCCGCGCTGCCCTCCACGAGAGGGAGGGTCGGGTCGCCGGCCTCCTTGTAGAAGTCGTCGAGGCGCAGGACCGGGAGGCCGGTGACGGCGGCGAGGGACGACTTGCCGGAGCCTGAGGGGCCCGCGAGCAGGACGACACGGGTCGGGATCGGTTGGGAACTCACGGGACACCAGTGTGAAGCATTCCCCCGTGCAGGGGACCCCCGAGGAAGCCCGTTGGTATCGAGCATCACACCTCAACTACTGTCGGTGCTCGCCCGGTCACCCCTCGGAAGGATCATCATGGCGCGTCACGCAGAACCCCGGAGCACCCGTCGCAGCGCCCTGCTCGCGGCAGGGCTCACCGTCACGGCGGCGGGCGCCGCGGTGCTCGGCGCCGGTGCGGCGGCGCAGGCCGTGGCCCCGGTGCCGCTGCCCGTCGACTCGCTGACCAGGACGGACGCGACCGCGGCCGGTGCGGGTGCGCTCTCCGGTGTCACCCACGGGATCGGCCCGCTGACCCGGCTCCAGCTCGACCCGCTGGCCAACACCGGCGTCGACCCGCTCGACAACGGCCTCGGCACCCAGATCGCCGACTTCAAGCCGGTGGGCACCAACCTGGTCACCGACCACATCACGAAGGGCGGGGCAGTCGCCGATCTGCCGGTGGCCGGTCCGCTGACCCGGGGGCTGCTCGGCTAGCGGAGCCGGTTCCGGGATCCAGCGCGGTGTCCCGTACGAGCCAGGCCACGGCGAAGGCCAGGGCGGCGACCAGTGCCGTGCCGAGCAGCACCCCGTGCACCCCGCTCGTCACGGCCGCCGCCAGTCCCTCCCGGGCCGGCTCCGGCAGCCGCAGGGCCTGTGCCGGGGTCAGACGGGTGTCGGCCCCGTCGAGGCGCGCGGTGAACACGGCGCCGAGGACGGCCACGCCGAGCGAGCCGCCGAGCGTCCGCACGAGGGTGACGGTGCCGCTGGCCGCGCCCATGTCGCGCGGCTCGGCGCCGTACATCGTGACGAGCAGCGTGGCCTGCATGAGGAGGCCCATGCCCGCGCCGACGACCACGGTCAGCCCGGAGGCGACGGCGACGGGGGTGTCCACGTCGAGCAGCAGCAGGGCGAGCGCGCCCGCCGTCATCAGCGCGCCGCCGAGGATCGGGTACATCCGGTAGCGGCCGGTCCTGGCGATGATCCGGCCCGATCCCAGTTGCGCGGCGACCATGGCGAGCATCAGCGGGAGCAGCAGCAGTCCGCTCGCCGTGGACGACTGTCCGCGGGCGAACTGCAGGTACTGCGGCAGGTAGTTCAGGACGGCGATCATGCCCGCGCCGACCAGGAGGCTCAGGATCTGCGCCAGCGTGAAGTTGCGGGTGCGGAAGAGCCGGGGCGGGATGACGGCCTCCTCGGCGCGCCGCTCGACCCGGACGAACCAGGCGAGCGCCACGACCGCGAGCGCGCCCAGGGTGAGGATCCGGGGCGAGGTCCAGGCGTGGGCGGTGCCGGCCCAGCCGGCGAGCAGGGTCAGCGCGAGGACCCCGGTGGTCAGCAGCAGGGCTCCCGCCCAGTCGACGCGGGCCCGGACGCGCGGGGTCCGTACGCGTAGCCGGAGCGAGACGATCAGCAGGGCGGCGAGGCCGACGGGCAGGTTGACGTAGAAGGCCCAGCGCCAGTTCAGGTGGTCGGTGAGGAGGCCGCCGAGGAGCGGGCCGCCGGCGAAGGCGGCCGGCAGCATCGCCCCGGTGACTCCCTGGACCCGGGCGCTGTCCTTCGGGGCCACCAGGGTGCCGATGAGGGCGAAGGCGCCGACCATCAGGCCGCCGGCGCCGATGCCCTGGAGGGCGCGGAAGGCGATGAGCTGGCCCATGCTCTGCGCGAGGCCGGAGAGGACCGATCCGGCGAGGAAGACGCCGACGGCGGAGAGGTAGGCGCCCTTGCGGCCGCGGAGGTCGCCGAGCTTGCCCCAGAGCGGGGTGGCGACGGCGGCGGTGAGGAGGTAGGCGGTGACGACCCAGGACAGCCGGTCGAGGCCGCCGAGTTCGCCCGCGATGGTGGGGAGGGCGGTGCCGACGATCGTGCCGTCGAGGGTCGCGAGGACGACGCCGAGCATGAGTCCGGTGATGCCCAGGTAGGGGATGCGGGTGTCCGGTTCGGTGGTCTGAGCGGTCGTCATGGCTCAAGCCGCGTAAGGCTTGTTCGCGCGGGCGTCGCGCAGCGCCTCGCCCCACCAGGCGAGTTGGTCGAGCATCGCCTTCGCCGCGGTGTCGGTGGCCGGGTCGACGGCCCGGCCGTTCTCGTCGAACTGGCACCAGACGCCCTGGAGTCCGACCGTCTCGCGGATGGTGACGGCGTGGAGTTCGGCGAAGACGGCCCGCAGGTGCTCGACGGCGCGCAGGCCGGCGGAGAAGCCGCCGTAGGAGACGAAGCCGACGGGCTTCGCCTGCCATTCGCGGTGGTGCCAGTCGATCGCGTTCTTCAGGGAGGCCGGGTAGCTGTGGTTGTACTCGGGGGTCACCACGACGAAGGCGTCGGCGGCGGCCAGGCGCGGTGACACGGCGGCGAGCAGGGCGCGGTCCTCGGCGCGCTCGGGGGCCTGGCCGAGGTGCGGGAAGACGGTCGGCAGCGGGGTCTCGGCCAGGTCGATCAGATCGGTGGTCAGGTCCGGGCGGTCGGCGGCGTGGTGGAGCAGCCACTTCGCGACGACGGGGCCGAGGCGGCCGTCGCGGGTCGAGCCCTGGATCACGGCGAGGTGCAGCGGAGCGGTCATGGGTTCCCCCTGGAACATCGTTGTGTACGGCGTACACCGACTGGTGTACAACGTACACGCCGATGTGTACGGCGTCCACAAGGCATACGCTGTACGCGAGAGAGGGAGGCCCCAGTGCCGAAGAAGGAAGAGACGGACGACGTCTCGCTGTGGGAGCGCCTGGAGCGGCCCGCGGCGGCACCGCGGGCGTCCCTCAGCGCCGGGAGGATCGCCGAGGTCGCGATCGGCATCGCGGACCGCGAGGGGTTCGCCGCCGTGACCATGCGGAAGGTCGCCACCGAACTGGGCGTCGCGCCCATGGCCGCCTATCGGCACGTCAACGGCAAGGACGAGCTGTGGGCGCTCATGATCGACCGGGTCTCCGGCGAGCTGGCACCGGCGGACGAGGTCACCGGCTGGCGGGAGACGCTCCGCGCGTACGCGCTGCGGACCCGGGAGATGATGCTGCGCCACCCCTGGCTCGCCCACATGCCGGCGCCGCTCTTCGCGCTCACCCCGGCCCGGATGGCGGCGGCCGAGCGCCAGCTGGCCTCACTCGACGGGCTCGGGCTCGACGTCGACACGATGATGGCCGCGTTCCGGGCGGTCAACGCCTACGTCCACGGGGCCACGCAGTCCGAGGCCGCGCTGCGCCGGTACATGGAGGAACAGGGCTGGCAGAGCGCCGACGACACGCGCCGGGGGCTCGCCCCGCAGATGTCGTACCTGATGGAGACCGGGCGCTACCCGACCTACCGGCGGTACACGCGGGGGGCCGCGCGCAAGGACGACGCGGCCTGGCAGTTCGAGACGGGACTCGACTGCGTGCTCGACGGCGTGGCGGGGCTCGTGGAACGCGGCCGGGCATGACGACAGGCCCCCGGGAGCACCCGGGGGCCTGTCGTACCGGACCGCTCGGCAGGCCGAAGCGGTCCGGTGGCGGCTAGGCCGTCTCTTCCGGATCTTGCCTGACCCGTGCCGCCCGGCACCGCACCTCGCCGCGTTGTCGAGACACCCGAGTACGCCCAGTACGCGGGAGCCTCTCCGCCTTGCGATGCGTCCCCTCGGCCCTGGCGGGCCTGGGGAGGCCCCAGGCACCGGACGACACGGGCTTGACCGGCAAGATCCGAAAGAGACGGCCTAGTACGAGGAGCCGCTCGCGCCCAGCGAACCCGTCGGGTGCCAGACGGTCTTCGTCTCCAGGAACGCCGTCATGCGGTCCGTGCCCGGGGACTCCGCGAAGTCCTCGGTGCGCGGGCGCAGGACGCGCTTCAGGTTGTCCGCCGCCGCGATCTCCAGGTCGCGGGCGAGGTCGCCCCCGGTCGCGCCCGTCAGGTCGATCGCGTTGACGTCCTGGTGGGCCGCCAGGTGCGGGCCCATCTCCGCGGCCTTGCCCGAGAGGATGTTGACGACACCGCCCGGCAGGTCGGAGGTGGCGAGCACCTCGCCCAGGGAGAGGGCGGGGAGCGGCGACTTCTCCGAGGCGATGACGACCGCCGTGTTGCCCGTGGCGATCACCGGGGCGATCACCGAGACCAGGCCGAGGAAGGACGAGTCCTGCGGCGCCACGACCGTGACGACACCGGTCGGCTCGGGCGTGGAGAGGTTGAAGTACGGGCCCGCGACCGGGTTCGCACCGCCCACGACCTGGGCGATCTTGTCCGTCCAGCCCGCGTACCAGACCCAGCGGTCGATCGCCGCGTCGACGACCGCGGCCGCCTTCGACTTCGACAGGCCCTCCGCGTCCGCGACCTCGCGGACGAACTGGTCCCGGCGGCCCTCCAGCATCTCGGCGACGCGGTAGAGGATCTGGCCGCGGTTGTACGCGGTCGCGCCCGCCCAGCCGCCGAAGGCCTTGCGGGCGGCGACGACCGCGTCACGGGCGTCCTTGCGGGAGGACAGCGGAGCGTTCGCCAGCCACTTGCCCTTGGAGTCCGTCACCTCGTACACCCGGCCGCTCTCGGAGCGGGGGAACTTGCCCCCGACGTACAGCTTGTAGGTCTTGAAGACGCCAAGACGGGTCACGTCAGACATCGAGGTAGGCCTCCAGACCGTGACGGCCGCCCTCGCGGCCGAAGCCCGACTCCTTGTAACCGCCGAACGGCGAGGTCGGGTCGAACTTGTTGAACGTGTTGGCCCAGACGACACCGGCGCGGAGCTTGTTGGCGACCGCCAGGATGCGGGAGCCCTTCTCCGACCAGATGCCGGCGGACAGGCCGTACTGGCTGTTGTTGGCCTTCGCGACGGCCTCGTCGGGTGTACGGAAGGTCAGCACCGACAGGACCGGGCCGAAGATCTCGTCGCGGGCGACCGTGTGCGCCTGGGTGACGTTCGTGAAGAGCGTCGGGGCGAACCAGTAACCGGCCTCGGGGATGTCGCACGCGGCGGTCCAGCGCTCGGCGCCCTCCGCCTCGCCCTGCTCCACCAGCGAGGTGATCCGCGCCAGCTGCTCCGAGGAGTTGATGGCGCCGATGTCGGTGTTCTTGTCCAGCGGGTCGCCGAGGCGGAGGGTGCTCAGGCGGCGCTTCAGGCTGTCGAGCAGCTCGTCCTGGATCGACTCCTGGACGAGGAGGCGCGAGCCCGCGCAGCAGACCTGGCCCTGGTTGAAGAAGATGCCGTTGACGATGCCCTCGACGGCCTGGTCGATCGGGGCGTCGTCGAAGACGATGTTCGCGCCCTTGCCGCCCAGCTCCAGGGTGACCTTCTTGTCGGTGCCGGCGATCGACCGCGCGATGGCCTTGCCGACGGCGGTCGAACCGGTGAAGGCGACCTTGTTCACGTCGGGGTGCTCGACCAGCGCGGCGCCCGTGTCCCCGTACCCGGGAAGGATGTTGACGACGCCCTTCGGCAGCCCCGCCTGGCGGCAGATGTCCGCGAAGAACAGGGCGGTCAGCGGGGTCGTCTCGGCCGGCTTCAGGACGACCGTGTTGCCGGTCGCGAGCGCCGGGGCGATCTTCCACGCCAGCATGAGCAGCGGGAAGTTCCACGGGATGACCTGACCGGCCACGCCGAGCGGGCGGGGGTTCGCGCCGTAGCCCGCGTGGTCGAGCTTGTCGGCCCAGCCCGCGTAGTAGAAGAAGTGCGCGGCGACCAGCGGGAGGTCCGCGTCGCGCGTCTCCTTGATCGGCTTGCCGTTGTCCAGCGTCTCCAGGACGGCCAGCTCGCGGCTGCGCTCCTGGATGATCCGGGCGATGCGGAAGAGGTACTTCGCCCGCTCGGAGCCGGGCAGCGCCGACCACTTCTCGAACGCCTTGCGGGCCGCCTTCACCGCACGGTCGACGTCCTCGGCGCCCGCCTGGGCGATCTCGGAGAGGACCTCCTCCGTGGCGGGGGAGACGGTCTTGAAGACCTTGCCGTCGGCCGCCTCGACGAACTCGCCGTCGATGAACAGGCCGTAGTTCGGGGCGATGTCGACGACGGACCGGGACTCGGGCGCCGGTGCGTACTCGAATGCAGATGCCATGTTGATCAGTCCACCGTCACGTAATCGGGGCCGGAGTAACGGCCGGTCGCCAGCTTCTGGCGCTGCATCAGCAGGTCGTTGAGCAGGCTGGAGGCACCGAAGCGGAACCAGTGGTTGTCCAGCCAGTCCTCACCCACGGTCTCGTTGACGAGAACCAGGAACTTGATCGCTTCCTTGGTGTTCCGGATGCCGCCGGCCGGCTTCACACCGATCTGCACGCCGGTCTGGGCGCGGAAGTCGCGCACGGCCTCCAGCATGAGCAGGGTGTTGGCCGGGGTGGCGTTGACCGCGACCTTGCCGGTCGAGGTCTTGATGAAGTCCGCGCCGGCCATCATGCCGAGCCAGGAGGCCCTGCGGATGTTGTCGTACGTGGACAGCTCGCCGGTCTCGAAGATCACCTTGAGGCGGGCGCGGTCGCCGCACTCCGCCTTGATCGCGGCGATCTGCTCGAAGACCTGCAGGTAGTGGCCGGCGAGGAAGGCGCCACGGTCGATGACCATGTCGATCTCGTCGGCGCCCGCGGCGATGGCGTCCGCCGTGTCGGCGAGCTTCACGGGGAGCGCCGCGCGGCCGGCCGGGAAGGCGGTGGCGACCGAGGCGACCTTGACGCCGGAGCCCGCGAGGGCGGCCTTGGCGGTGGCCACCATGTCCGGATAGACGCAGACGGCGGCGGTCGTCGGGGTCGAGCGGTCGGTCGGATCGGGACGGACGGCCTTGGCGGCGAGCGCCCGGACCTTGCCCGGGGTGTCCGCGCCTTCGAGCGTCGTCAGGTCGATCATGGAAATGGCCAGGTCGATGGCGTACGCCTTGGACGTGGTCTTGATCGAGCGGGTGCCGAGGGACGCGGCGCGCGCCTCCAGGCCGACGGCGTCGACGCCGGGCAGCCCGTGGAGGAAGCGGCGCAGCGCACCGTCGGACGCGGTCACGTCGGCGAATGCGGATGCTGCGGATGCAGTGGTGGGCATGGTCACCAGTCGAGCATATCTACGCGCGTAGCGACCTGTACAGGGGAGGGGCTTCACAGAGCCCGAGGTCACAGCCGGGCGGTCGGCGTGGTGCGTGCGCCGGGAGGGTGCGGGGAGGGTGAGGGGAGGGCGCCGGCAGGGCGGGCGGGGAGGGTGCGGGGAGGCCTGTCACAGGCCCGTGACATGGAGTGGACACGTCCTGAATGCAAGATCAATAGATTCTTTCCCAGCAGCCGGCCAGACCTCGCCGAACCCCCCGAACGGACTGAGAAAAAGCGGCATGCGACTCACTATCCACCTGCCTGATCTCCAGGAGTCGTTATGCGCACCGCCCTTCGCACCGCCATCACCACCGCCCTCGTCGCGGGCGTCGCCCTCACCCCCGCCGTGGCGGCGGGCACCGCCTTCGCCGCCGACGGACCGGTCACCGCCGCGCCCGCGACCACCTCGCCGGCCTCGTCCGGCGTACGGTCCGCCGACGTCAAGCCGTCCGACGAGGTTCCGGCCGAGGGCGGCACGGACGCCACGGACGCGGTGAAGACCGCGAAGGGCGTGAAGGACGCGAAGGACGCGAAGGGTGTGCGGGGCGATGCGGGTGCGAAGCCCCAGAAGGGCGACGCGGGCTCCGAGGGCGCCGAGGGTCCCGAGAGCGTCACGGCCGGCGGCACCGCGCAGGGCACCCTCGTCCGCACCGAGACCCTCCTGACCGGCACCGTCGCCAGGATCTACAAGGTCAACGCGCAGAACCACCGCGCCGAGCTGTTCCGCGAGGGCCACCCGGTCGGCGTCCTGGAGGCCGTCACCCGCTCCGCCGCCGGCCAGGACAACGGCGAGTTCTTCGTCCTCAACCCGGACGGCACCACCCACAACTGGGCCGGCAACATCGCGGGACCCAAGCCCGGCACCTACCGCCTCGCCGACGGGACCGTCGTCCAGCTCGACAGGAAGGACGGCCGCTTCGGCCTCCAGCTGATCGAGAACGGCAAGGGCCGCGGCTACACCTACGTGACCGGCGTCCGCTCCGTCTGGACCTTCGGCAAGGCCGTCGTCGTCCTGGAGCAGGACGGGCAGTTCGCCGCGTACGTCCCCGGTGCGTCGAAGCAGGGCGCCCCGCAGCCGGTCGCCGCGGGCGGCACGCAGACCGGGCCGGGCACCGGCGGGTCCACCGTCGTCCTCGGCACGTGCACGGTCAGCCGTACCGTCGCCATCGGCGCGGGCACGAAGGCCGAGCTGTTCATGACCCGGCAGGGTCCGCTGGCCGAGTTCAGCACCGCCGACGACAACGGCAAGGACCAGGTCTTCGCGATGGTCGACCGGGCGCACCCGTCGCTGCCGAAGAGCGTCGGCTTCGTCGGCCGGATCATCGACCCGCAGAGCGCCACGCCGTCGCTCTTCACCCAGGTCGAGGGCGGCCCGGGTGCCAAGGGCGCCACGCACGCCTTCCCGAAGCTGCCGAAGGGCTGCACGTTCGAGACGGCCCCGGGCGGTACGTCGAACGGCACCGCGGGCACCGGCACGGCCACGGGTACCGGCAGCGGCACCGGAACGGGCGTCACCACCCACGCCGGTCAGACCTCCGTCATCCCCAAGGGCGCGGTCGCCGCCGGTGCCGAGCTCGGCACCGAGGACGACGGCACCGCGCTGCTCGCGGCCGGTGCCGGGGCCTCGCTCGCCGCCGCGGGCCTGGGCTTCGTGGTCCTGCGCCGCCGGTACGCGGCGGCCCGCGTCTGACCCGCCGGCGCACCGCGCCCCGCGGCAGCCGCACCAGCCGCTCCTTGCGGCACCCGCACCACCCGCTCCACCCGCACCTTGCGGCACCAGCACCACCAGCACCACCCGCTCCACCCCGACTCCCTGCCCCTTGACCCGAGCGGGAGCGACACCCCACCCCCGGCCGGTCGCCGCGTCCCACGCGGCGACCGGCCGGACCCCGTCCGCCGTCCGTCTGACCCCGTCCCCCGTCCGCCCTCTGCCCCCGCCCGGAGCCCGCCCGTGAACCGTCGCCGTCACCCCGCCCGTATCGCCCCCGTCCTCCTGTGTGCCGTCCTCGCCGCGCTCACCGGATGCTCGGCCGGCGGCGGGCAGCAGGTCGTCACCCCTCCCGCGCGGATCTCCGGGGCCACCTCGGCCCCCGCGCCGACCGCGAGCTCCGCTCCGGTCCGCCCGCTCGCCCGTTCCCTGCCCGTGCGGGTCCGGGTCCCCGCCGCCGGGGTCGACACCGGCGCCGCAGGGCCCGTCCTGGAGCTCGGGCTCGCCGCCGACGGCACCGTCGAGGTCCCCTCGGTCGTGGACGCCGACCGGATCGGCTGGTACGACAAGGGCGTCACGCCCGGGCAGACCGGCCCCGCCGTCCTCATCGGGCACTTCGACACCGCCCGGGGCCCCGCCGTGCTGAAGAACGTCTCCGAGGTCGCGGTCGGCGACGAGATCAGCGTCACCCGGGCCGACGGGACCACCGCGGTCTTCCGGGTCAGGGAGCTGGAGCAGGTCGGCAAGGGCGCGTTCCCGACGGCCAAGGTGTACGGCGACACCGACCGTCCCGAGCTGCGCCTCATCACCTGCGGCGGCGAGCTGGTCGACGGCCACCGCCCCGACAACATCATTCTGTACGCCGATCTCGTGGCCACGCGGGCCGCCTGAGCCCCCACCGGCCCACTGAGGCACAATCGGCCCCATGACGACCCCCGAGCCGACCCCCGAGCCCAGCCACGAGCCGAGCCGCGAGTCGACCCCCGAGCAGCCGTCCGCCGGGAAGAAGCCCGCGGGGCGCAAGCCCGCGGGGCAGAAGTCCGCACGGCAGCAGCCCGCCGGGCAGCCGTCCACGGGGCAGGAGTCCCCCGACCGCGTCTTCCGGTCGCCGCTCGGGATCGCCAGCGGGGTGTTCCTGTTGATCCTCGCGGCCCTGTTCGCCAGTGACGTGCTGTTCCGCGGGGAGGGCCGGTCGCCCTGGCTCGCGCTCGCGGGCCTCCTCCTCGCGGTGCCGCTGATCGTCGCCTTCACGATCCGTCCGGCCGTCTACGCCAACGACGACCGGCTCCGCATCCGCAACCCGTTCCGGTCGATCACGCTGCCCTGGTCGACGGTCGCCGACGTCCGCGCCGGGTACTCCAGCGAGGTCTTCACCCAGGACGGCGCCAAGTACCAGCTGTGGGCCGTCCCCGTCTCGCTGCGCCAGCGCAAGAAGGCGGCCCGCCGCGCCTCCCGCGCCTCCCAGGACGACCCGCACGGCCGCACCTCGGTCAGCGCCGACGTCCGGGACAGCGCGTCGCGCACCGCGCCCACCGACCAGACGGTCGCCGACCTGCGCGAGCTCGCCGAGCGCCGGGCGGGCACCCCGGGCGCGGCCGGTGAGGCGCGGGTCCGCTGGGCGTACGAGATCGTCGGCCCCGCGGTGGCCGGGCTGCTGCTCCTGGTGATCCTGCTCGCGACGGGCTGACCCTGCTCGCGAGGGGCTGACCCTGCTCGCGAGGGGCTGATCCTGCCGACCCTGCTCGCGATGGCCTGTCCGCCCCGTCCGGTGACGGGCCCCGCCCCGCCGCCGGTGTCCTAGGGGCAACCTCCTGGTGAAGCGTGCCACCCCGCAATTGGTTTAGCACCCAACCGTCACCCCGGTCTCAATAGATTGCGCTTGCCGAGACTGTGGGGGTGGGGGCGATGACCAAGGGCACCGGTGTGTCCGGAACGCGTTGTCTGGTCGACATGGGGGCCGACGGACGCTACGGATGGCGACTCGTCGCGCAGAACGGGAGGGTCGTCGCGCGGTCGGGGGTCTGCTACGACGACCACGCCCGGTGCCGAGAGGCCTTCACGGCCCTCTGCGCCGGGCACGCGGACATGGCCGGCGGCGTGCAGCACACCGCCGGCGGCAACGGCTGGGTGTGGCTGCTGCGCGACGCCGAGGGGCGTACCGCCGCCCTCTCGGGACGCTCGTACGAACGCCATTCCACCTGCCGCACCGCCTATGCGCGGTTCCGTGCCCTGATCGCCACCGAGGGACCCAGATGGTCCTCGACCGCCTTATGGTGAACGGAAGTTGCCCCGCGCACGCCCCTCGTTCACATCGAGGGGAACACGTGTCCACCGGGCAGGACTTACGTCCTTCCCGTGACGACCGAGACCCTTGACCCGCCACCCGACACGCCGCGACGGCTCCACGCCGACCCCGGCCTTCCCGACCGGGTGTTCCGCGCCGTCGCCCGCACCGGCGGCGGCTTCGTCCTCGCGGTCATGCTCCTCGTCGGCGGCTTCCTGCTCCTCCGTGCCTGGCAGGCCCTCGACCGTGCCGGACTCTCCTTCCTCACCACCGAGAACTGGGAGCCCGACGCCGGACGGTTCGGCATCGCGGCCGTCCTGCTCGGCACCGTCCTGATCGCCCTCGTCGCGATCGCCGTGGCCGTGCCGCTGGCCACCGGAGCCGCCCTCTACATCTCCGAGTACGCGGCGCCCCGGCTGCGCCGCACCCTGATCTCCACCGTCGACCTGATGGCCGCCGTGCCGTCCGTCGTCTACGGGCTGTGGGGGGTCTTCTGGCTGGAGGAGTCGATCCTCCCGATCGCCCGCTGGATCGCCACGTACCTCGGCTGGATCCCGTTCCTGCGGGTCGACGGCGCCGACCCCGGCGATCCGCTGGCCCCGCCCACCGTCTACACGTCGTCGACCTTCGTCGCCGGTCTCGTCGTCGCGATGATGGTCGCGCCGATCATCTGCTCGATCATGCGCGAGGTCTTCTCCCAGGCACCCGCCGGCGAACGCGAGGGCGCGTACGCGCTCGGCGCCACCCGCTGGGGCATGATCCGCAGCGTCGTCCTGCCCTTCGGCAAGGGCGGCATGATCGGCGGCACCATGCTCGGCCTCGGCCGCGCCCTCGGCGAGACGATCGCCGTCTACATGGTCATCTCGCAGGTCTTCACCATCCAGTGGCACGTCCTGCAGACCGGCACCAGCTCGGTCTCCTCACTCATCGCCCTGCGCTACGGCGAGGCCACGCCCTTCGGCATGTCCGCCCTGATGGCGGCCGGCTTCGCCCTCTTCGTGATGACCCTGATCGTCAACTTCGCCGCTTCGTCCATCGTCGCGCGCAGCCGCTCCGGCGCCGCCAGCGACGCCTAGCCCGCGCGCTCCTCAAGGGGGAACCGAACCCGATGACCATCGCCCCGGAGCGGCCGAAGCCGCGACCGCCCACCGAGCAGGCCCCGCCGCCGCCCGGACCCGAACGGCGCCGCACCACCGGCAGCACGCGCGCCTCCGACGTGTACGCGCTGCTCGGCGCCGCGGCCGCCTCGCTCGCCCTCACCTGGCTGCTCTTCGCCCGCCTGCTGCCCTTCAGCGGCGCCGTCGGCTTCGTGATCGTCGCGTACGTCCTGTTCATCGGGCTGTACGCGCTGCTCGT
Source organism: Streptomyces sp. CB02009 (assembly GCF_001905825.1). GTDB lineage: Bacteria > Actinomycetota > Actinomycetes > Streptomycetales > Streptomycetaceae > Streptomyces. Next base: position 217,615 of record NZ_LIVV01000005.1, on the reverse strand, counting down.
CTCCTTCGACGAGGACGGGCCGGCCGTACGGGACCGGATCGCCGGAGCCGTCGTCCGCAGCCTCGGGCTGCTGCTCCTCGCCGTCCTCGTCTTCGTCGTCGCCTTCACGCTCTGGGAGGGCCGCAAGGCCCTCGTCCACCTCAACTTCTTCACCGAGGACATGAGCCTGGCGGGACCGCTCGAACCGCTCGACGTCGGCGGCATCCTGCACGCCGTCGTCGGCACCCTCGAACAGGTCGGCATCGCGCTCGCGCTCACCGTGCCCACCGGCGTCGTCTGCGCCGTCTTCCTCACCGAGGTGCCCGGCCCCTTCGCGCGCCTGGTCCGCACGATCGTCGAGGCCATGACGGCGCTGCCGTCGATCGTCGCGGGACTCTTCATCTACGCGACCGTCATCCTGGCCCTGGGCGCCGAGCGCTCCGGCCTCGCCGCCTCGCTCGCCCTCTCCGTGATGATGCTGCCGATCATCATCCGCGCCTCCGACGTCGTCATCCGGCTCGTCCCGGGCACGCTGCGGGAGGCCTCGTACGCCATGGGGTCCTCGCGCTGGCGCACGGTCTGGCACGTCGTCCTGCCGACCGCCCGCTCGGGGCTGACCACGGCCGTGATCCTCGGCACCGCGCGCGGGGTGGGGGAGACCTCGCCCGTGCTGCTGACCGCCGGGTTCACCGCCGAGCTGAACGCCCTGCCGACCTCCGGCGCGCAGGTGTCCCTGCCGCTCGCCACCTTCGAGCTCGTGAAGTCGCCCGAACCGAACATGATCGCCCGCGGCTTCGGCACCGCAGCCGTCCTCATGCTGCTCGTCCTGCTCCTCTTCGTCCTCGCGCGGATCGCGGGCGGGCGCGGGCCCGGGCAGCTGACGAAGCGCCAGGAGCGGCGCAGGGCCCTCGCGTCGCGGCAGGACGCGGCCCGATGGGCCTCCGCCACCGCGGCGGCGGCGCCTTCCGGGACGGCGTCCGCCTTCGGGACCGCCTCCGCCTCCGGGACCCCCGCCGCGCCCGCCGACCGATCCGTACCTCCGAGGAGCACGCCGTGAGATCCGCCGCCCCGCTCGCCCGCACCGCCCTGGGGCTCGCCGCAGCCCTGTGCGCGGTGCTCGCCCTGCTCGTCCATCCGCCCGCCGCGCAGGCCGCCGGATACACCAAGATCACCGGCTCCGGCTCCACCTGGAGCTCCAACGCCGTCGAGCAGTGGCGCCGCAACATCGGCGCCAACGTCGGCCTCACGGTCAACTTCAACGCCAACGGCTCCTCGCAGGGCCGCGAGCAGTTCAAGAACGGCACCGTCGACTTCGCCGTCTCCGAGATCCCGTACGGCCTCAACGACGGCGGCGCCACCGACGTACCGCCGCGCCGGGGCTACGCGTACATGCCGATCGTCGCCGGCGGCACCGCCTTCATGTACAACCTGCGGATCGGCGGCCGCCAGGTCACCAACCTGCGCCTCTCCGGGCCCGTGCTCGCCAAGGTCTTCACCGGCCGGCTGACCATGTGGAACGCGCCGGAGATCAAGGCCGACAACCCCGGCCTCAACCTCCCCGCCCGCCGCATCGTCCCCGTCGTGCGCTCCGACGGCTCGGGCACGACGGCCCAGTTCACCACCTGGCTCGCCAAGGAGAACGGCCCCGTCTGGGACGACTACTGCCGTCGCGCCGGACGCTCCACCCCCTGCGGCATGACCTCGTACTTCCCGGTCGTGCCCGGCACCACCACCGTCGCCAAGTCCGGTTCGCTCGGCGTCTCCGCGCACGTCCGCCAGCCCCAGGGCGAGGGCGCCATCACCTACGTCGAGTACTCGTACGCGATCAACGCGCACTTCCCGGTCGTCAAGGTCCTCAACGCCTCCGGCTACTACGTCGAGCCGACCGCCCAGGCCGTCGCCGTCGCCCTGCTCAAGGCCCGCATCAACACCGACCGGAACTCGACGAACTACCTGACGCAGATCCTCGACGACGTCTACCAGTCCCGGGACGAGCGCGGCTACCCGCTCTCCAGCTACAGCTACATGGTCGTCCCCACCTCGGAGACCGCCCCGCACACCGCCGAGAAGGGCCGCTCCCTCGGCACCTTCGCCCGCTACTTCCTCTGCGAGGGCCAGCAGCAGGCCGAGGAGCTCGGCTACTCGCCGCTCCCCAGGAACCTCGTGCAGGCCGGCTTCGACCAGGTCCGCCGGATCCCCGGCGCGCCGACCGGCGCGGTCGACCTGTCCGACTGCCGCAACCCCACCTTCTCGGCCGACGGCACCAACACCCTCGCCAAGAACGCGCCGCGGCCGAAGGCCTGCGACAAGCGCGGTCCCACGCAGTGCGGGGACGGCACGGGCGGCGCGAAGGGAACGGACACCCAGGTGAACAACGGCGGTGCGACCGGGGGCTCCGCCACGGGCGGCCCGACCGGCGGCAACGGGAACGGCTCGGGTACGGGCGGCTCCGGCGGTTCGACCGGCAGCGGCTCCGGCGGAGCCGGCTCCACCGGCGGCACGGGCGGCGGCAGCACGGGCGGAGCCACCGGCTCCGGCGCCGGTGCCGGTACGGGCGGCGGTGGTTCCGCGAGCGGCGGAACGGGCGGCGGGAGCACGGGCTCCGGCGGCTCCGCCACCGGCGGCGGCACGGGCGGCGGCGCCGTGGACCCCGACACCGGCGAGATCATCGGCGACGGCGGAGGTACGGGCGGCGGCACCGGCGGCGGCCAGGACTACGGCGGCAACCAGATCGTCGGCTCCCCGGTCACCCTCGCCGCGGACACGGGCGGCGGCCTGCGCGGCGTCCTCATGGCCCTCTCCGCCTTCCTGCTCCTCGCCACCGTCGTCGCGCCGCCGCTCGTCGGCCGCGCGCTCGCCGCCCGGGCCGAGCGCCAGGGAGGCGGACGGTGAGGCCGGCACCCACCCGCGGGACCGGACTGGGGGCGCTCCTCGCCGCGGTCGTGCTCGCCCTGGTCCCGCTGCCGCAGGACCCGTCCGCAGCGGCGGCGACCGGCCCTTCGCGGAACTCCGCGCCTTCCCAGAAGTCCACGCCTGCGCAGGACTCCACGCCTGCGCAGGACTCCACGCCTGCGCAGGACTCCACGCCTGCGCAGGACTCCGCGCCGACGCAGGACTCCGCGGTGACGAAACGGGGGACCAAGGGGCCGTACGACGACTTCTCGACGCTCGAAGTGACGGTCCACCAGACGAGGAACCTGCGCTCGCAGGGGCTGAACGTGACCTGGAAGGGCGGGCGGCCCACACAGGGGCGGAACACCGACTACCTCCAGATCATGCAGTGCTGGGGCGACGACCCGGCAGGGCCGCGGCGCGAGCAGTGCCAGCTCGGCGCCGGCGCCAAGGGCTCCGACTTCGGCGCCTTCATCGGCAGCCGCCTCCTCCCGGTCGGCTCCGACCCGCTGGAGAAGCAGTACGGCGAGCGGATCCCCGACCCGGAGTACCCGGGGCAGACGACCGACCCGTTCGTGCCCTTCACCCCGGTCTCCGGCCCCGCCACGACCAAGCCCACCGACTGGACCTACTTCAGCCCCGGCGACAGCAACGAGGAGTTCTTCGCCACCACGCAGCCCGACGGCACGGGGGAGACGGGCTTCAACCTCCAGTCCACCCGGGAGGCCCCGCACCTGGGCTGCGGCGACCCGGTCGGGTCGGGCGCGAGCGCGCGCGGCCGGGGCTGCTGGCTCGTGGTCGTGCCCCGCGGCTCCCACGACCCGGACGGGACCACCGGGCGTCCCGTCACCTCGGCGTTCTCCACCACCAACTGGAACCGGCGCATCGTCTTCCCGCTCGGCTTCCTGCCCGTCCGCGAGCCCTGCCCCACGGACAAGGCCGAGCGCCGCATGACCGGATCCGAGCTGGTCACGGACGCGCTCACGTCCTGGCAGTCCTCGCTCTGCGCCGACGGCAGCACCCGCTTCACCTTCACCCAGCGCGGTGAGGACCTGGCCCGGGGCAACCTGCTCAACCCGACCTCCACCTCGCCCGGCCTCGCGTTCACCGTCGAGCCCGTCGACGGCGGGGAGAAGGCCGGCTTCGTGCACGCGCCCGTCGCCGTCAACGGGCTGACCGTGGGCCTCTACTGGGAGGCCGACAGGATCGGACTCGTCAAGGACCTGAGGCTGAACCCCCGGCTCCTGGCGAAGCTGCTCACCGGCTCTTACCCGTACGACGTCCGGCTCCTCACCGACAAGGATCCCGTCCCCGACCATCTGAAGGGAAATCCGGAATCCATCCTCCGGGACCCGGAATTCCTGGCGCTGAATCCGCGATTCAAGGAGTTCCAGCAGTCGGTGATGAACTACCCGGGCGGAATCCTGCTTTCCGCCGACCGCTCGGACAGTACGCGCGTCGTCTGGAACTACCTGCGCGCCGACCGTGATGCGCGCGCATTCCTCGAAGGGAACGCGGACCCCTGGGGAATGCGGATCAACCGCTATTTCAAGGATCTCGGGCTCGCCTCGGCAGGCTCCTACGAATTCCCGAAGGCCGACCCGACGGAGACGAAGCTGGTCGAGGGGGAGCTCGACATCACCTACGGCATGGTCGACCGCTCGCCCTACGCCATCGACCTGCACGACGCCGCGCGCGCGGTCCGCCGGGGCACCAACGGCGCCAAGGACCGCGCGGCGCCCGACACGGCGACCGGCGGGCTGAAGCTCACGGGCGGCGACGTGCCCCCGGGCTCCCGCCGGGCCTACGGCATCACCGACGCGGCCTCGGCGGCCCGCTACCAGCTCCAGATCGCGGCCCTGCCGAACGCCGACGGCACCTACGTCCACCCCACCGCCGCCGCCATGCTCAAGGCGGTCGACCAGTTCGAGGACTCCGCCGTGCCGGGCGTCCTCACGCCCGACCCGGCGCGCGCCAGGAACGGCGCCTACCCGCTGACGGTGGTGACGTACGCCGCCGCCTCCACCGGCCTTCCGGCCGACGCCCGCAAGGACTACGCGCGCGTGCTGCGCTACGCCGCCGGACCGGGCCAGAAGCAGGGCACCGCCCCCGGCGAGCTGCCCCTCGGCTACGCGCCGATGCCCGCGAAGCTGAAGGCCAGGGCCGCCGCGGCGGCCGACCGCCTGGAGCGCGGGGCGCCGACCGGGCCGGGCTCCACCACGGGCGGCGCGGGCGGCGGTTCGACCGCCGGCGCCGGCGGGTCGAGCGGAGGCCCGGACTCCGGCGGCGGCCAGGGAGCGAGCGGCTCCACGGGCTCCACGGACACCGGCCCGGGCGGCTCAGGAGGCGCGGCATCCGGCGGCGGCGGGTCCGCGAGCGGCACGGACACCGGCGGGTCCGCCGGGACACCGTCCTCCGCCGCCCCGCCACCGCCCTCCGGCGGGAACACCGGAGGCCCCGGCGGCGCACCGGGGGAGGAGCTCGCCGGCACCGGCAGCACCCCGTCGCAGGTGCTCGGCGCCATCCGCTGGGCCCTTCTCGCGGTCCTGGTCGCCGGGGGACTCGCCGGTGTCGCGGGGCCCGCCGTTCTGGCCGCGGCCCGCCGCCGGATTCCCTCGGATTCACCTAGGACAGGAATTCGTAACCTGAAGAGCGGCTGAACGTGGTGGCCGCCCCTGCCGCCCGTACGGAATTGTTGTTCCCGGCCGGTCGACGGGTCGGCCGTTCTGAAGAATTCGAATTCTGCTTGTGCGTCCATTCCATGACATCCGTTTCCACGGAGGAGATCAGAAGTGAACGTCAAGTCCCGCGCTCGTATCGGTGCCGCCCTCGGTGTGGCCGCGCTCGGTCTCGGTGTCGCCCTCGCCCCCGCGGCCCAGGCCGACCCCAACCCGGTCACCCAGTACCGCACCCTTGCCGGCACCGGCTCGGACACGACCCAGGACGTCCTCAACGGCCTCGGCAACGTCGTCGTCAACGCCCTCGGCCAGAAGATCGTCGCGTCCTGGGACGCCACCGGCTCCGCCACGGTCAAGACCAAGGCGACCGGCTGTGTGATCAACCGTCCGAACGGCTCCTCGGCCGGAATCGACGCCCTGCGCAACGCCGTGGACACCAACTCCGGCTGCCTCGACTTCGCCCGCTCCTCGCGCGGTCCGGCCGACACCAGCACCACGGACCTGACCTGGATCCCGTTCGCCAAGGACGCGGTGTCCTGGGCCAAGCGCTCCGACAGCGCGCTGCCCTCCGACCTGACGGCGACGCAGCTCAAGAACATCTACGAGTGCAACCTCACGACCCTCAACGGCGTGGCGCTCACCCCGATCCTGCCGCAGAGCAACTCCGGCACGCGCCAGTTCTTCCTCTCCTCCATCGGCGTGACCACCCCGGGCGCCTGCGTCCAGCAGGGTGTCCAGGAGAACGACGGCACCGTCCTCGACAGCGCCGGTGACATCGCCCCGTACTCCGTCGCCTCCTACACGGCCCAGGAGAAGGGTGTCGTCACCAACCGCCGCGGCGCGGCCGTCCTCGGCTCCGTCGGCACCGTCGCCCCGCGCAACGCCGACAAGACCCTCAACACGGCCTTCCCCTTCCTCCGCGACGTCTACAACGTCGTCCCCACGGCGAAGCTGACCAACGCCACGATCTCCTCCACCTTCGTCGGCTCGACCTCCAAGGTCTGCGCCGCCACCACCACCATCACCAACTACGGCTTCGGCGCCCTCGGCACCGCCTGCGGCGCCACGACCGTCAAGGGCGAGCGCTGATCACCACCGCACCCTGACCGCACACCGGCCGGGCACCCTCGGGTGCCCGGCCCCCGGGCGTACCCGCGGCGACCGCGCCCGGACCGCCCCCGCCCGGGCAGGCGCCCGCGCCGCCGCCCCGCGCCGCCGTACCGCCCCGCCGACCCGCCCACTCCCGCATCCGACTCCTGGGGGACCCGCATGAACCGCCCCGCACCACTGAGATCACCCGTCACGCTGCTCATGGCGCTCGCCCTGCTCTGCGGCACCCTCGCCGCCGTCCTCGCCGTGGCCGCCCCCGCCAGGGCCGCCACGCTGCACGGCGCCTTCACGCTCCAGGGCGGTACGGGCTCCCTCACCGACAAGCCCCTCGGCACACAGGTCGGCACCTCTGCGGCCTGCCCCGCGCCGGCCGACCCCGCGAAGCCCTACGTCAAGGTCCGGCTCGGTGTGGTCGAGCCCGGCCTCAGCGCCACCTTCCACGACCTGGCGGTCACCGTCGCGGGGGAGCCCCTGAGCGGGGGCGCCTTCACCCGGCCCGTCGACGTCGAGGCGGACCCGCTGTCGCTCCAGGACGCCCTCAAGCGGTTCGTCCCCGAAGGCCCGCTCGACGGCCGCTACGAGCTCCGCCTCTACTGCCGGACCGCGAACGGGGCCGAGGCGGAGCACTTCTTCTCCACGATGGTCCAGGTCACCGGCGACACCTGGGCCCCGATCACGCAGCGGGCCACCCTCCTCGAGGTCGTGTCCGAACCCGGCACCGCCGTCGTCGGCGAACCGGCCAGGATCATCGCGCACGTGCAGCCCGAGGAGGCCGCCGGAACGGTGAACTTCCAGAAGTTCGTGAACGAGGAGCTCGTCGACATCGGCACCGTCGACGTCGTCGACGGGAAGGCCCAGGTCACCGTCACCGAGTCCGCCGTCAACAACGACGGACTGCCCGTGGTCGCCACGTTCACCCCCACCGACCCGGAAGCCCACACCGCCGCGTCCTTCGTCTACTCCCTGTACGTGACGGAGCCCGTCCCCACCCCTACCGGCACCACCCCGACACCGACGGGCACCGGCACCCCCACGCCCACCGTCGACCCCACGGCCACCGACACGCCCACGCCGACCGGCACCCCGACCGACCCGTCCGGCGAGACGCCCAGCGACACCCCGGACCCGACCGGAACCGACACGCCCGCGCCGACCGCGAGCGATGACACGGACACCACGGGCGGCACGGGCGGCTCCGGGACGAGCGGCGGCTCCGGAAGCGACTCCGGCGGCACCGGCCCCAGCGGCGGATCCGGCGACTCCGGCGGAGGCACCGGAGGCACCGGAGGCACCGGCACCCACGGCGGCACCGGCGGCAGCCTCGCCTCCACCGGCGCCTCCGCCGCCGCCTCCGCCGCCCTCGGCTCCCTCGCGCTCTGCCTCCTCGGCGCGGCAGCCGTCATCCAGACCCGCCGCCGCACGGCGGGCGCCCGCCCGTGACCACCGCACCGCCACCCACCGCCCCCCGCGCCGGGCTCGCCCTGGCCGGGGCGGCGCTGTGCGTCCTCGCCGCACTGCTCATCGGCTTCGCCGCCAACCTCACCGTCGTCGGCCACCTCCAGCACGCCCGCGAGCAGTCCACCGCCTACGACGACCTGCGCGAGCAACTCGCCCTCGGCACCGCCCCCGTGGGCCAGCTCACCTTCGACGGGAAGCCCCTCGCGCCGGGCGCTCCCCTCGCCCTGCTCCGCATCCCCGCGCTCGGACTCCGCGAGGTCGTCGCCGAGGGCACCACCTCCGAGGTCCTCATGTCGGGCCCCGGACACCGGCGGGACACCGCGCTGCCCGGCCAGGCCGGCACCAGCGTGATCATGGGCCGCAAGTGGGGCTACGGCAGCCCCTTCAACGACGTGCACCGGCTGCCGAACGGCGCCCGCGTCGAGGTGACCACCGGTCAGGGCCGGTCTGTGTACGAGGTGACGGGCGTCCGGCACCCCGGCGACCCCAACCCCGCGGCCCTCGGCCGGGGCCAGGGGCGGCTCACCCTCATGACCGCGAGCGGCGGCGCGTACACCCCCGAGGACGTCGTCCGGATCGACGCCCGACTCGTCGGCGAGGCCCTGCCCAGCCCGCCCCGCCCGCTGCGCCCCGGCTGGATCACCGCCGCGGAGAAGCCCCTCGCCGGCGACCCCGACGCCTGGCCGGGGATCTTCCTCGGTGCCCAGGCGCTGCTGCTCGCCGCCCTGCTCACCGTCCTCGCCCGCCGCCGCTGGGGAAGCCGCCAGACCTGGGTCGCCGCCGTTCCGGTCCTCGTCGCCCTCGGTGTCCTCGTCTCCGGCGAGCTGACCAGGCTCCTGCCCAACCTCCTCTGACCGCTGTGGAGTCCACGCCGTGACCGATCTCGTCGACACCGTCGCCCTGCCGCCCGTACCGGACGGCGGCACCCCGGCCCCGTCCCGGGCCGCCGCCCTCGAAGCCGACTCCGTCTCCGCCTGGTTCGGCGACCGCAAGGTCCTCGACCGGGTCTCGCTCGCCATGCCCGCCCGCGAGGTCACCGCCCTCATCGGCCCCTCCGGCTGCGGCAAGTCGACCTTCCTGCGCATCCTCAACCGGATGCACGAACTCACCGGCACCGCCTCGCTCGCCGGCCGGGTCCTCCTCGACGGCGCCGACATCTACGACCGGGGCCGCCGCATCACCCACGCCCGCCGCGAGATCGGCATGGTCTTCCAGAAGCCCAATCCGTTCCCCGCGATGTCCCTGTACGAGAACGTCCTCGCCGGACTGAAGCTCGGCGGCATCCGGGCCGGCAAGGAGGCCAAGGACGACCTCGTCGAGGAGTGCCTGACCCGGGCCGGCCTCTGGAACGAGGTCAGGGACCGGCTGCGGCAGCCCGGCGGGGCGCTCTCCGGCGGCCAGCAGCAGCGCCTGTGCATCGCCCGCTCGCTCGCCGTCCGCCCCCGCGTCCTGCTGATGGACGAGCCCTGCTCCGCGCTCGACCCGACCTCCACCCGACGGGTCGAGGAGACCATCGCCGAGCTGAAGTCGGAGGTCACCGTCGTCATCGTCACCCACAACATGCAGCAGGCGGCCCGCGTCTCCGACTCCTGCGCCTTCTTCCTCGCCGAGCAGGGCACCCCCGGCGTGATCGTCGAGCAGGGCCCGACGGAAACGGTGTTCGGCTCCCCGACCGACCCGCGCACCGCGGACTACGTCAACGGCCGCTTCGGCTGAGGCCTCACCGGGCCCGGAGCGCCCGGCCCGGAGCGCCTGCCCCGGAGCGCGTGCCTTGGCTCACCCGCCCCGGAGTGCCCGCCCCCGGGGTACCCCGGGCGGGACCCCCGCCGTGACGGCAGGCCGGGCGTGCGCCCCCGGCGTGCGGGGGCCGTCCGGCGACATCTGCCGGGCGGGGTTCACCCGGACGGCCGAAGGGCCGGTACGGGAGAACCCCGTACCGGCCCTTCGGGCGCGTCTCTCGCGGCGGATCAGAGTCCGGCCGCGGCCGACAGGTCCCGCTTGATCGCCACCAGCACCTCGTTGGCCGTCACCCGCGCCGGGGCGAGGTCGACCGACGCGGCGACCGGCACCACGACCTCCAGGTAGCACTTGAGCTTGGGCTCCGTGCCGCTCGGGCGGACGATGACCCGGGCCTTGTAGTCGCCCGCCAGGTGGTAGCGCAGCCCGTCCGTCGGGGGCAGCGACTCCGTGCCCTTCGTCAGGTCCTCCGCCGACACGACCGTCAGACCGGCGAGCGAGACCGGCGGCCGCTCACGCAGCGCCGTCATGGCGTTCGCGATGACGCTCAGGTCCTCGACCCGCACCGACAGCTGGTCCGTGGCGTGCAGCCCGTGCGCGACCGCCAGGTCGTCGAGCAGGTCGGTCAGCGTCCGGCCCTGCTCCTTGAGCACCGACGCCAGCTCGGTCACGAGCAGCGCCGCCGTGATGCCGTCCTTGTCGCGGACGCCCTCGGGGTCGACGCAGTAGCCGAGCGCCTCCTCGTAGCCGTACCGCAGGCCCTCGACGCGGGCGATCCACTTGAAGCCGGTCAGCGTCTCCTCGTAGCCGACGCCCGCGGCCTCCGCGATCCGGCCGAGCAGCGACGACGACACGATCGACTCGGCGAACACGCCCGTCGCGCCCTTGTGGACGAGGTGCGCGGCGAGCAGCGCGCCCACCTCGTCGCCGCGGAGCATCCGCCAGCCGCCCACGACGCCCGCGTCGGGCACGGCCACGGCGCAGCGGTCGGCGTCCGGGTCGTTGGCGATGACCAGGTCGGGGTCCACGGCCCGGGCCGCCTCGAAGGCGAGGTCCATGGCACCCGGCTCCTCCGGGTTCGGGAACGCGACCGTCGGGAACGCGGGGTCGGGCTCGGCCTGCGCGGCGACGAGCGCGGGCGGCGGGAAGCCGGCCCGGGCGAACGCGGCCGTCAGGACGTCCTTGCCGACGCCGTGCATGGCCGTGTAGACGGTCCGCGCGGTCCGGGGGGACCCGGAGGTCAGGACGGCGTCCGTACGCTCCAGGTAGGCGTTCAGGACCTCGTCGCCGAGGGTCTCCCAGCCCGCCTCCGGGCGGGGCACGTCGTGCAGCGAGCGGATCGCGTCGATCTCGGCGGCGATCTCCGCGTCGGCGGGCGGCACGATCTGCGAGCCGTCGCCGAGGTAGACCTTGTAGCCGTTGTCGCGCGGCGGGTTGTGGCTCGCGGTCACCTCGACGCCGGCGACGGCGCCCAGGTGCCTTATGGCGTACGCGAGGACGGGCGTCGGCAGCGGGCGGGGGAGGAGCGCGGCGCGCAGTCCCGCGCCGGTCATCACGGCGGCGGTGTCGCGCGCGAAGTCGGCCGACTTGTAGCGGGCGTCGTAGCCGATGACGACGAGACCGCCCTCCTGGCCCTTGGCCCGGAGGTACGCGGCGAGGCCCGCGGCGGCGCGGATGACGACGGAGCGGTTCATCCGCATGGGCCCGGCGCCGATCTCCCCGCGCAGGCCGGCGGTGCCGAACTGCAGCGTGCCGGCGAAGCGGGCGGCGAGCTCGTCGGTCGCGCCCGCGTCGATGAGCTTCGCGAGCTCCTCGCGGGTCTCCTGGTCGGGGTCCTCGGCGAGCCAGGCCTGGGCCCGGGCGAGGAGGTCGTCCTGCGTCACGGTGTGCCTTTCGGGGTGGGGCGGGTCGGGTAGGTGGGTGCGGGGGTGTGAGCCGCTGCGCGGAGCCATTCCCCACCCCGCCCCTTCCCGAACGGGGGGCGGGCCCCCGGCCCCCGTACGGCCTGCGGCCGTGCCCTCACACCGGGCGGGCCGGGCTTCCGCCCGCCGGGCGGAGACGTCGGCCCCGCCGCCGCCTGAGGCGCGGGGTCGGGGGCGGAGCCCCGGTTCGGGAAGGGGCGGGGTGGGGAAGGAGCCCCGCGCAGCGGCCCCCCGACGGCGGTCGGGACCACCGGGCGGGGTGGGGAGGAAGCCCGGCGCAGCGGCCCCGCCGACGGGCGGCCGGGACCACCAGGCGGTCGGGACTGCTCCGGCGGTCGGGACCACCGGGCGGTCGGGACTGCTCCGGCGGTTGGGACCACCGGGCGGCCGGGATCACTCCGGCGGTCCGGACCACCGGCCGGTCGGGACCACCGGGCGGTCCGAGGCCGTCGGGCGATCCGAGGCCGCCGCAGCGCCCCGGAGCCCGTTCGGCCCCCCAGGGCCGAACGGTGCGGGGGCGCGGGGCGCGGGGGCGCGGCGAGGACTCAGATGCGGTCGAGGACCCGCGTCAGCAGCTCGCCCATCCGCGCCGCCGAGTCGCGACCCGCCTGCAGCACCTCTTCGTGGTTCAGCGGCTCGCCCGAGAGCCCCGCCGCCAGGTTGGTGACCAGCGAGATGCCGAGGACCTCCGCACCCGCCTCGCGCGCGGCGATGGCCTCGAGGACGGTGGACATGCCGACCAGGTCGCCGCCGAGCACGCGGACCATGTTGATCTCGGCCGGGGTCTCGTAGTGCGGGCCGGGGAACTGCACGTAGACGCCCTCTTCGAGGGTCTCGTCGACCTCCTTGCACAGCGCGCGCAGCCGCGGCGAGTACAGGTCGGTGAGGTCGACGAAGTTCGCGCCGACGATCGGCGAGGCGGCCGTCAGGTTGAGGTGGTCGCTGATGAGGACCGGCTGGCCGGGGCGCATGCCCTCGCGCAGGCCGCCGCAGCCGTTGGTCAGGATGACCGTCTTGCAGCCGGCGGCGACGGCGGTGCGGACGCCGTGGGCGACGGAGGCGACACCGCGGCCCTCGTAGAAGTGGGTGCGGCCGAGGAAGACGAGGGCGCGCTTCTCCCCGATCTTGTACGAGCGGACCTTGCCGCCGTGTCCCTCGACGGCGGGCGGAGGGAAGCCGGGCAGGTCGGTCACCGGGAACTCGGCCTCGGGGGCACCGAGGGCGTCCACGGCGGGCGCCCAGCCCGAGCCCATGACCAGGGCGACGTCGTGGTTCTCGACTCCGGTCAGCTCGCGAAGACGTGCGGCAGCGGCCTCGGCGGCCTCGTACGGGGTGGCAGTTGCGTTCACTGACTCTCTCGCCTCGGGGAGGGGGTCCGAGGCTGGCCCCGGACGGATTCGATACGCGAAGAAGCGTAGCCGGAGTTCGCCTACGCGCGTAGATGACGATGCCGACGGACATGCGATCGTTGTCTTGTCGTTTCCGACGAATCGCACCGAGGAGGAGTCGCCTTCGTCACTCGGCGGTTCCCACACCTCCGGTTCCCACACCTCCGGACCGGCTTCGCCCCGGCCTCAGCAGGGACGCTTGCGCAACTCCATCACGTAGTCGTGCGGCGCGCCCGCCGACTCGGCCGCGTCGGCGACCTCGCCCAGGTACCGCGCCGACGGCAGCCCGCCCTCGTACGCGTTGAGGACGTACACCCAGGCCGGCTCCTCGCCGTCCAGGGTGTGCACCCGGACCCGCATCCGGCGGTAGATGTCGAGCCCGACACCCTCCCAGCGGTCCATGGACTCCTCGTCCATCGGCGCGATGTCGTACAGCGCCACGAAGACCTGGGAGCGCGGGGCCTCCACGATCGTGGCCAGCGCGCCGTCCCAGCCCATCTGCTCGCCGCCGAAGGTGAGCCGCCAGTCGTTCAGCCAGCCGGTACCGCGCAGGGGGGAGTGCGGTGCGCGGCGGCTCATCAGCCGGGCGTCGAGGTTGCCGGCGAATGCGGCGTAGAGCGACATGGGACCGAGGGTACGGGAGGGGGCGGGGTGTCCGGAGAACTCCGAGGTGACGGCCCGGGGGTACGCCCGCGGGGCGCGCGCACCCCTTCGGAGGCCCCGGCGTGAGGCCGCGCCGGGCGTGCGGGAGAATGGGGTACGCACTTGAAGCGTGCGGGACAATGGCGTACGCACTGCATCCCAGCGGGGGGACCCCCCGGCAGAACGAGAGCGCGAGGCGTAGATCCCAGTGACCCGGATCGTGATCATCGGCGGCGGACCCGGCGGATACGAGGCGGCCCTGGTGGGCGCCCAACTCGGCGCGGAGGTGACCGTCGTCGACTGCGACGGCCTCGGCGGCGCGTCCGTCCTGACCGACTGCGTCCCCTCCAAGACCCTGATCGCCACCGCCGAGGTGATGACCACCTTCGACTCCTCGTACGAGGAGCTCGGCATCATCGTCGCGGACGACACCCCGCACGTGGAGCAGGCCGCCCGCGTCGTGGGCGTGGACCTCGGCAAGGTCAACCGACGGGTGAAGCGGCTCGCGCTCGCCCAGTCGCACGACATCACCGCCTCCGTCACCCGGGCCGGCGCGCGGGTGCTGCGCGGCCGCGGCCGGCTCTCCGGCCGGCAGGCGATGGACGGCTCCCGCCAGGTGGTCGTCACGGCCGCCGACGGCACGGAGGAGACGCTGACCGCGGACGCCGTGCTGATCGCGACCGGCGGCCACCCGCGCGAGGTGCCGGACGCCAAGCCGGACGGCGAGCGCATCCTGAACTGGACGCAGGTCTACGACCTCAAGGAGCTCCCCGAGGAGCTCATCGTGGTCGGTTCCGGTGTGACGGGTGCCGAGTTCGCCGGCGCCTACCAGGCCCTCGGCTCCCGGGTCACCCTGGTCTCCTCCCGCGACCGCGTGCTGCCCGGCGAGGACCCGGACGCCGCCGCGGTCCTGGAGGACGTGTTCCGCCGCCGCGGCATGAACGTCATGGCCCGCTCCCGCGCCGAGTCCGCCAAGCGGGTCGGCGACCGGGTCGAGGTCACCCTCGCGGACGGCCGGGTCATCTCCGGCACGCACTGCCTGATGGCGGTCGGCGCGATCCCGAACTCGGCCGGAATGGGTCTGGAGGAGGCGGGGGTCAAACTGAAGGACTCCGGTCACATCTGGACCGACAAGGTCTCCCGTACGACCGCCCCCGGCGTGTACGCGGCGGGTGACGTGACCGGTGTCTTCGCGCTCGCCTCGGTGGCCGCGATGCAGGGCCGTATCGCGATGTACCACTTCCTCGGCGACGCGGTGGCCCCGCTCAACCTGAAGACGGTCTCGTCGAACGTCTTCACCGACCCGGAGATCGCCACCGTCGGCTACACGCAGGCCGACGTGGACGCGGGCAAGATCGACGCCAAGGTCGTCAAGCTGCCGCTGCTGCGCAACCCCCGCGCGAAGATGCAGGGCATCCGGGACGGCTTCGTGAAGATCTTCTGCCGTCCGGGCACCGGGATCGTGGTCGGCGGCTGTGTCGTCGCGCCGAAGGCGAGCGAACTGATCCATCCGATCTCGATCGCGGTCGACAACAATCTGACGGTCGAACAGATCGCAAATGCTTTCACCGTGTACCCCTCCCTGTCGGGTTCGATCGCGGAAGTGGCACGGCAGTTGCACACCCGGAAGTCCGCGGGCGAGGTCTGACACCCGTCCGGGCGGTCCGCCGGTGCACGGCTCCCGCCTGCGGGAACGGTTCGCCGACTCGGACAACCCCCGGCAAGGCGGGGCATAGCCCCGGCGTGCGACGGATCAACGACGGGGTCTCCCATACCACTTGGAGGCCCCGTCTGTGCGCATCTTCTGCAATTCGGCGCATAGTGCTGAAAAGTATCGGCCGGTCACGTTACTGTCAGTTTCGTGTTCGCTGCAGAACGTCGCCAGTTGATCCTCGAAATGGTGCGAGCCAATGGGGCCGTGTCGCTCCGCGAGCTCGCCCGCGTCGTCCAGACCTCTGAAGTGACCGTACGGAGAGACGTACGGGCCCTTGAGGCAGAAGGACTCCTCGACCGCCGGCACGGCGGTGCGGTGTTGCCGGGCGGATTCACGCGAGAATCCGGCTTCCCGCAGAAATCCCATCTCGCGACCGCGGAGAAGACGGCCATCGCCGACGTCGCCGCGAGCCTCGTCGAAGAAGGCGAGGCCATCGTCGTCGGCGCCGGGACGACCACGCAGGAGCTGGCCCGCCGGCTCGCCCGCGTGCCCGGTCTGACCGTGGTCACCAACTCGCTCCTGGTCGCCCAGGCCCTCGCCCACGCCAACCGGGTCGAGGTCGTCATGACCGGCGGCACCCTGCGCGGCTCCAACTACGCCCTGGTGGGCAGCGGTGCCGAGCAGTCGCTCCAGGGGCTCCGGGTCTCCCGCGCGTTCCTCTCCGGGAGCGGGCTCACCGCCGAGCGCGGCCTCTCCACGTCCAACATGCTCTCCGCGAGCGTGGACCGGGCGCTGGTCCAGGCGGCGGCCGAGGTCGTGGTCCTCGCCGACCACACCAAGCTGGGCTCCGACACCATGTTCCAGACGGTGCCCACGGACGTCATCACCCGCCTGGTGACCGACGAGCCGCCCGCCCACGACGACCGGGCCGGCACCGAGCTCCAGGCCCTCGCCGACCAGGGCGTGCAGATCGCCGTCGCCGGCACGGGCGCCGCGGGCGGCCCCAACGGCGGTGACCAGGTCCCCCCGGGCGCCCGGCCCCGCCGTGACATGCCGCTCCCGGTGCAGCGCGGCCGGATGGCGGCAGGTCAGTTCCGGGGACCGGGCGGAGGGATGGCCGCCGAGACGCTGGAGCGCACCGCGCGGGTCGCGGACATGCGGCGCCGCTGAGCCGGGGGACCCTCCCCCAGGGGTCCCGCGCTCCGCCGCCGAACCTCGGCCGCTCCGGCGGCAGTCGAGGCGCCGCCCGGGTTCCCCACCGCCCCGGTTCTCTCAGTCCTTGATGCCCCGAAGCGTCAGCGCGAGCAGGCGGTCCGCCAACTCCGCGTCCTCCGGGCACTGTTCCGCCGCCAGCGCGATCGCGTTGGTCAGCTGCATCAGATCGCCGATCGACACGTCGGCGCGCACCTGACCCGCCTCCCTGGCGCGTCCGAGCAGCCGCTCACCCGCCGCGCGCAGCGGCTCGCTGCACTGGGCGAGCGCCGAACTCCGGTCGTACGAGGCGGACATCAGCGCATGCGCGAGCCCCCGGTACTCGCCCGCGTGGGCGATCAGCGCGCGCAGCCACTCCACGAGCGCCCGGCACGGCTCCTCGGCCTCCGCCAGCTCGCCCGAGCGGTGCAGGAGCTCCGCGAGGGCCTCCTGGAAGACCGAGCTCAGCAGCTCGGCCCGGGTGGGGAAGTGACGGTAGAGGGTGCCGATGCCCACGCCCGCGCGACGCGCGATCTCCTCGAGGGGCGCGTCGGTGCCCTGTTCGGCGAAGGCCGCGCGGGCTTCGGTGAGCAGCCGCTCGTGGTTGCGTCGTGCGTCGGCTCGCATGGCTGGTGGATCACCCTCCCCTCGACGAAGGGCCCGCAGGCGGCTGCCTGCGGGCCCTTCGTACCGTACTCGGTGACCGTGGCCGGTCCCGGTGCCGTCGGTCAGTCCTTGATGTCGCAGATCGCGGCGCCGGAGGTGATCGACGCGCCGACCTCGGCGTTCAGGCTCTTGACGGTGCCGGAGCGGTGCGCGTTGAGCGGCTGCTCCATCTTCATGGCCTCCAGGACGACGATCAGGTCGCCCTCCTTGACCTCCTGGCCCTCCTCGACCGCGACCTTCACGATCGTGCCCTGCATCGGGGAGGCGAGGGTGTCGCCGGAGGCGGCGGGGCCGGACTTCTTGGCCGCGCGGCGCTTCGGCTTCGCGCCGGCCGCGAGGCCGGTACGGGCCAGCGTCATGCCGAGCGAGGAGGGCAGCGAGACCTCCAGGCGCTTGCCGCCGACCTCGACCACGATCGTCTCGCGGCCGGACTCGTCCTCGTCGGCGTCGGCACCGGCCGGGGCGAACGGCTTGATCTCGTTGACGAACTCCGTCTCGATCCACCGGGTGTGGACCCGGAACGGGTCGGAGGTGAACGCCGGGTCGACCACGACGGCCTGGTGGAACGGGATGGCGGTGGCCATGCCCTCCACCTTGAACTCGGCGAGCGCACGCGCGGCGCGCTGCAGGGCCTGCTCGCGGGTGGCGCCGGTGACGATCAGCTTGGCCAGGAGCGAGTCCCAGGCCGGGCCGATGACGCTGCCGGACTCCACGCCCGCGTCCAGGCGGACTCCGGGGCCGGTCGGCGGGTCGAAGAGGGTGACGGTGCCGGGGGCGGGCAGGAAGCCGCGGCCCGGGTCCTCGCCGTTGATGCGGAACTCGAAAGAGTGACCCCTTATGGCCGGGTCGTCGTAGCCCAGGGCCTCGCCGTCGGCGATCCGGAACATCTCGCGGACCAGGTCGATGCCGGAGACCTCCTCGGTGACCGGGTGCTCGACCTGCAGACGGGTGTTGACCTCCAGGAAGGAGATCGTGCCGTCCGCGGCGACGAGGAACTCGACCGTGCCGGCGCCGACGTAGCCGGCCTCCTTCAGGATCGCCTTCGACGCCGCGTACAGCTCGGCGTTCTGCGCCTCGGTGAGGAACGGCGCGGGGGCCTCCTCGACGAGCTTCTGGTGCCGGCGCTGGAGCGAGCAGTCACGCGTGGAGACCACGACCACGTTGCCGTGGGAGTCGGCCAGGCACTGCGTCTCGACGTGCCGGGGCTGGTCCAGGTAGCGCTCCACGAAGCACTCGCCCCGGCCGAACGCGGCGACGGCCTCGCGCACGGCGGAGTCGTACAGCTCGGGGACCTCTTCCAGCGTCCGCGCGACCTTCAGACCGCGACCGCCACCGCCGAAGGCGGCCTTGATCGCGATCGGCAGCCCGTGCTGCTCGGCGAACGCGACGACCTCGTCGGCGCCGGAGACCGGGTCGGGCGTACCGGCGACGAGCGGGGCTCCGGCGCGCTGCGCGATGTGACGCGCCGCCACCTTGTCGCCCAGGTCGCGGATCGCCTGCGGCGGCGGGCCGATCCAGGTCAGACCGGCGTCCAGGACGGCCTGCGCGAACTCCGCGTTCTCGGAGAGGAAGCCGTATCCGGGGTGGATCGCGTCCGCGTCCGAGTCCTTCGCGGCCTGCAACACCTTCGCGATGTCCAGGTAGCTGGTCGCCGGGGTGTCACCGCCCAGAGCGAACGCCTCGTCAGCCGCCCGGACATGCAGGGCATCCCGGTCCGGCTCGGCGTACACGGCCACGCTGCCGATACCCGCGTCCCGGCACGCCCGGGCCACACGGACAGCGATTTCGCCACGGTTGGCGATGAGCACCTTGCGCACGATGGCTCCCTCCTTGAAACAAGCTGAGTTTAGGGACTGCCGACACGGCCTGCCGACCCGTCCCCAGTGGTGAGCTTGCCCACACGGAGCGTGACCCCGGGCCCGCTCGGGTCGTGAATTCCCTTGTCGCACCACGGTACGCAGGGTTCCTTTACGGCACAGTAGCTCCGAGGTGTGGCGCAGGTCTCTGTTCGTGGAGCCAGTGGCCGATCGGGTTTCTTTGTCGAGTCCCTACGAATGGCCCAATGATTCTTTGCGCCGCCGTCCGCCGTCGCCGGTCGTGCGCACACTCTTGTCCAGGGGTTTACCGGCCAGTAGCCTTCGCGCTGTCGATCGTACTGTCGGTAACAGTCGTATCCAGGGGGTGGCCGAGGTGGCCCGCAGACCGATAGCTCTCGTGACGGCGGCGGTGCTGTTCCTCGAAGCGCCCGGGATCGTCGCGATCAACGCGGTGATGGCACGCTTCGTCAAGATCCAGACGATGTCCCTCGACGGCATGGACCCCGACGCGATGTACACCGGCACCTGGGCGCTCGGCATCGCCTCCGGCGTCGCGCTCGCCCTCTGCGGCCTGGTCGCCCTCCTCGCCGGCGTCCGCGACCGCCGTCCCGGGCGTGTCGGCCGGGGTCTGCTCATCGGCTGCGCGATCGTGCACGGCGTCCTCGGCGCGGTCACCGTCGGCCTCGTCGGCTGGGGCGCGTTCGCCTTCATGATGCTGGTGCTCGGCCTGATCGTGCTCACCCTCGTGGCGTACGGCAAGGGGGACGAGAAGGCCGCCGAGCCCGCCGAGCCCCACGAGGGGGCACCGGCCCCCGCGTAGGCCCCCGCGAGGCGGCGCCATCGAGGAGCAACGGCGCCGGTCGAGGAGTACCGGCGGCCGTCGAGGAGTACCGGCGCCCGTCGAGGAGCGCCGGCGGCCGCGCGACGGCCCGTCAGGCCCAGAGGTCGGTGATCTGCACGTCCAGCTTCCCGAGCAGGGTGCGCAGCAGCGGCAGCGACAGGCCGATCACATTGCCCGGGTCGCCGTCGATGCCGTCGATGAACGGTGCCGAGCGCCCGTCCAGGGTGAAGGCGCCCGCCACGTGCAGCGGTTCGCCGCTCGCCACGTACGCCGCGATCTCGGCGTCCGTCGGTTCGCCGAAGCGGACCACGGTGGAGGCCGTCGCCGACTCGTAGCGCTTGGCGGCCGTGTCGTACACGCAGTGGCCCGTCTGGAGGATGCCCACCCGGCCGCGCATCGCCTTCCAGCGCGCGGTGGCCTCCTCCGCGTCCGCCGGCTTGCCGAGGGCCTGCTTGTCGAGCTCCAGGACCGAGTCGCAGCCGATGACCAGGGCGCCGAACGCCTCGGGGCGGGCGGCGACATGGGCGGCCTTCGCCTCCGCGAGGGCGAGCGCGAGCTCGGCCGGTGTCGGGGCGTGCGTCTTGGACTCGTCGACGCCGCTCACGATCACCTCGGGGGCGAGCCCGGCCTGACGGAGCAGGTTGAGGCGGGCGGGGGAGGCGGAGGCGAGCACGACACGGCGCGGATCAGCAGTCATGGGGGCAGCGTAGCCAGTCCCGGGCTCAGCGGGCGCTGACCACGAACATCGCCACCACCATCGCCAGGGCCAGCAGCACGCCCGCGCGGCTGAGCATCGCCTGCATGTCGCGCATGAACTTCGGCGGCTGATTCTTCGGGTCGGACCACAGCATGCCTCCGATCCTGCGGCCGGGGCGGGCCGGGCGCCTGAGTACGGATACTCAGGCGCCCGGGTGCCGAGGGACTATTCGCGGACGAACGGAGGACCGCCCGCGTCCTACGCCCTGATGAACACCCCGTCCCGCGCCGCCGCGAGCGCCGCCGTGACCGCTCGTTCCGCCACGTCCGCCGTGACCTCCTCGCGGGTGACCGCGAAGCGGTAGTAGAGCGGCGCGGAGACGGCGCGGAGCAGTTCGGTCGGGTCCGTCCCGGCCGGGACCTCGCCGCGGGCCTCGCCCTTGGCGACGACGGGGGCCCATTCGCCGAGCCGGGTCCGGTAGAAGTCGGCGAGCGCGCGGGCGCAGTCCTCGTCGCAGGCGGCTGCCGCGATGACCGCGCGGAAGACGGCGCCCATCCGCGGGTCGGTGAGGGTGGCGCGGACGAGTTCGGCGTTGGTCCGCAGGTCGCCCGCGAGGCTGCCGGTGTCGGAGGCGGGCAGGGACTGCTCGGCCATGTCGTGCAGGAGGTCGGTGACCAGGCCGACGGTGGAGCCCCAGCGGCGGTAGACGGTGGTCTTGCCGACGCCCGCGGTCGCGGCGATCCGGTCCATGTTCAGGGCGTGGAAGCCGGTGTCGGCGAGCGCGTCCCGGGTGGCGTCGAGGACGGCCCTGCGGACCTTCGCGGTGCGGCCGCCGGGGCGCAGGGTGCCGGGCGAGGCCGGCTGGCTCTCAGTCAAATGGGTCTCCTGTTCCATTAACGCCATCGACTCTGCTACGGTACGGGACATCTTAACGGAACCAGTCTCCCATTAAGGGGTCGTACGCATGGTTGCCCTGGACCACCCCACGCCCGCCGCACAGCCCGAGGCCCCGGCCGCCGGGCCCGCGGACGCCCGTATGACCGGACGGATGCGCCTCGTCCTCGTCGTCCTCCTCCTCGCCCAGTTCATGCTCGCCGTCGACTTCTCGATCCTGAACGTCGCCCTGCCCGTCATCGGCCAGGGACTCGGCTTCAGCCTCGGCGGCCTCCAGTGGATCGCCACCGCCTTCGCCCTCGCGGCAGCCGGATTCACCCTGCTCTTCGGGCGCGTCGCCGACCTCGTCGGCCGCCGCCGGCTCTTCCTCGGCGGCATGGCGCTCCTCGGCGTCTCCTCCCTCGTCGGCGGCCTCGCCACCGGCCCGGAGATGCTGATGGCCGCCCGCGTCGCCCAGGGCCTCGCCACCGCCGCCGTCACCCCCGCCGGGCTCTCCCTGCTCACCGCCTCCTTCCCCGAGGGCCCGCTGCGCGCCCGCGCCCTCGGACTCAACGGCGCCCTCATGTCCGCCGGCTTCACCACCGGCGCGATCCTCGGCGGCGTCCTCACCGACCTGCTCTCCTGGCGCTGGGCGTTCCTCGTCAACGTGCCGGTCGCCCTCGCCGTCCTCCTCGTCGCCCCCGCCGTCCTCACCGAGAGCCGCCCGGCCGTCCGCCCCCGCCTCGACATCCCCGGCGCGATCACCGTCACCGGCGGACTCCTCGCCCTCGTCTACGGCCTGACCGTCAGCGGCGAACACGGCTGGACCGACCCCACCGCGCTCATCGCCCTCGCCGCGGGCGCCGCGCTCCTGGTCGCCTTCGTCCTCGTCGAACGCCGGGCCGCCGCCCCCCTCGTCCCGCTCCACATCCTCAAGCGCCGCACCGTCGTCTGGGGCAACCTCGCCGGGCTCGTCGCCTTCGTCACCGAGACCTCCCTGGTCTTCCTGATGACCCTCTACCTCCAGGACGTCCTCGACTTCTCCCCGCTCGCCGCCGGCCTCTCCTTCGGCGTCCTCGGCGCGGGCACGGTCCTCGGCGGAGTGTTCGCCTCCCGCTTCATCGGCCGCTTCGGCGCCCGTACGGCCCTGGTCTCCGGCGGCCTCCTCCAGGCCGTCGCCACCCTCTCCCTGTACGGACTCGGCGAAGGCCCCGGAAGCCTCTGGCTGCTCCTCGCCGCGACCTTCGCCGGCGGCATCGGCAACATGCTCGCCATCGTCGGCTTCATGGTCACCGCCACCTCCGGGATCCCCGACCACGAGCAGGGCACCGCGACCGGACTCGCGACCATGACCCAGCAGATCGGCATCACCATGGGCACCCCGATCATGAGCGCCGTCGTCGTCACCGCGCCCGTCCTCCTCGACGGCATCGGCCTCGCGGTCCTCGTGAACGCCGCGATCGTCACCGCCGGAGCCGTCCTGGCCGGCCTCTTCCTGCGCCGCACGTGACGGGTGGCGGGGACGCGAGAAGGGCCGGACCCCCACGGGAGTCCGGCCCTTCTCGCCGTTCCACGACCGGCTACACCGGCCAGTACGACCGCGCCCACGCCCGCGGACCCGGCCGGTGACGCACCGACCGCGCGATCCGGGACGGATCCGACCAGCCCTCCGGCACCGCCGGGCCGCCACCGTCGGCGGACGCCGCCGCCGACGCCGCGGCCCGCGCCTGAACCACCGCCAGTGCGGCGGCCAACTCCTCCGGGGTCGGGTTTCCTCGTACGACCTTGATCATGTCGACTCCTTGAAGGGTCAGGTCCGGAGCGGCCTAGAGCGGGATGTTGCCGTGCTTCTTCGGAGGCAGGGATTCCCGCTTCGTCCGCAGCTGACGCAGCCCCTTCACGATCTGCGGACGCGTGTCCGACGGCATGACCACCCCGTCGATGTACCCGCGCTCGGCCGCGATGTACGGGTTGAGCAGGGCGTCCTCGTACTCCCGCATCAGCCGCGCCCGCTCCGACTCCTGGTCCTCCGCCTCCGCGATCGTCCGGCGGTGCAGGATGTTGACCGCGCCCTGCGCGCCCATCACCGCGATCTGCGCCGTCGGCCACGCCAGGTTCAGGTCCGCGCCCAGGTGCTTGGAGCCCATCACGTCGTACGCGCCGCCGAAGGCCTTCCGCGTGATGACCGTGATCAGCGGCACCGTGGCCTCCGCGTACGCGTAGATCAGCTTCGCGCCACGCCGGATGATGCCGCCGTACTCCTGGTCCACGCCCGGCAGGAAGCCCGGCACGTCCACGAACGTCAGCACCGGGATGTTGAACGCGTCGCAGGTGCGGACGAACCGCGCGGCCTTCTCGGACGCGTCGATGTCCAGGCACCCCGCGAACTGCATCGGCTGGTTCGCCACCACGCCGACCGGGAAACCCTCCACCCGGCCGAAGCCGGTCAGGATGTTCGGCGCGAACAGCGACTGCGTCTCCAGGAACTCACCGTCGTCGAGCACGTGCTCGATGACCTTGTGCATGTCGTACGGCTGGTTCGCCGAGTCCGGGATCAGCGTGTCCAGCTCCCGGTCCTCGTCCGTCACCTCGGTCTCCGCGACCTCCGCGAAGGCCGGCGGCTCCGACAGGTTGTTCGACGGAAGGTACGACAGCAGGGACTTCACGTACTCGATGGCGTCCTTCTCGTCCCCCGCCATGTGGTGCGCCACGCCCGAGGTCGCGTTGTGCGTCCGGGCGCCGCCCAGCTCCTCGAAGCCCACGTCCTCACCGGTCACCGTCTTGATGACGTCGGGACCCGTGATGAACATGTGCGAGGTCTGGTCCACCATCACCGTGAAGTCGGTGATCGCGGGGGAGTACACCGCACCGCCCGCGCACGGGCCGACGACCAGCGAGATCTGCGGGATCACCCCGGAGGCATGGGTGTTGCGACGGAAGATCTCGCCGTACATGCCGAGCGCGCTCACACCCTCCTGGATACGGGCGCCGCCGGAGTCGTTGATGCCGATGACGGGGCAGCCCGTCTTCAGCGCGAAGTCCATCACCTTGATGATCTTCTGCCCGTACGTCTCGCCGAGCGCCCCGCCGAAGACCGTGAAGTCCTGCGAGAACACGGCCACCGGACGCCCGTCGACCGTGCCGTAGCCGGTGACGACACCGTCTCCGTACGGACGGTTCTTCTCCAGACCGAAGTTGGTCGACCGGTGCCGGGCCAACTCGTCCAGCTCCACGAACGAGCCCTCGTCGAGCAGCAGGGCGATCCGTTCGCGCGCGGTCAACTTGCCCTTCGCGTGCTGCTTCTCC
Source organism: Streptomyces sp. CB02009 (assembly GCF_001905825.1). GTDB lineage: Bacteria > Actinomycetota > Actinomycetes > Streptomycetales > Streptomycetaceae > Streptomyces. The sequence goes on along the minus strand of NZ_LIVV01000005.1, from coordinate 192,764 downwards.
ACCGCACGCGCCGAGCCGGCATGAGTGGCCTCGTCGATACGGCGCTTGAGGTCCGCGATCTTGCCTGCGGTCGTGTGAATGTCGATCTCGTACTGCTCTGCCGGCTCGGACATCGGGATGCGGCTCCCTGCCTGGTCACGGGGGGTTCGTTGACTACGAATGGGCTACTGCTCAGCTACTGAGCCGTAGCGTATCGACGCCGATACGGTTCGGCACTGCGGTCTTTGCCACACCTAGTCTGGCTTGCATGACGTCCTCCCAAGGCTCCGGCGGACCCTGGTCCGACCTCGACCGGCCCCCGCTGAACGCCCCCGCACTGCGCCGCGCCCTCGTCCTCCCCGACGGTCTGTGGACCTCGCTCGACGTGGTCACGAGCACCGGATCCACCAACAGCGACCTCGCCGCCCGCGCCGACGAGCTGCCCGAGGGCGCCGTACTCGTCGCCGAGGAGCAGACCACCGGCCGCGGCCGCCTCGACCGCAGCTGGACGGCACCCGCCCGCTCCGGACTCTTCCTCTCCGTCCTCCTCAAGCCGGAGGTACCGGTCCACCGCTGGGGCTGGCTCCCCCTGCTCACCGGCGTCGCCGCCGCCACCGGCCTCGCGAAGTCCGCCGGGGTCGACATGTCCCTCAAGTGGCCCAACGACCTGCTGGTTTCCGTCGGAGGCGAGGAGCGCAAAACCGGCGGCATCCTCGCCGAGCGGGCCGGAGCGGACGGCATCGTCGTCGGCCTCGGCATCAACGTCACCCTCCGTGAGGACGAACTCCCCGTCCCGGCGGCCGGCTCGCTGCTCCTCGCCGGCGCCGCCTCCACCGACCGCGACACCCTCCTGCGCGCCGTCCTGCGCTCCCTCGCCGAGTGGTACGGCGACTGGGTACGGGCCGACGGAGACCCCGCCGCATCCGGCCTCCAGGCGGCCTACGCGGCCGGCTGCGCCACCCTCGGCCGCCGCGTCAGGGCCGAGCTGCCCGGCGAGCGGATGCTGGAGGGCGAAGCCGTGGCCCTGGACGGAGACGGCCGCCTGGTCGTCGCCACCGAGGGCGGCGGCACGGAAGCCGTCGGCGCCGGAGACATCGTCCACCTGCGCACGTAGGCGGACCCGGCGACCACCCCACGCGCGGCGCGCCCTCGCGGCCGTGCAACCCCCGAGGGCGCGCCGCGCCCACGGGGCCCCGCACGGCCGGAGGGCCCGCACGACAGGCCCACGGACACGGGCGGCAGCCTTCAAGGCGTGAGCCAAGCCACAGCTGTCGTATCGTGGACCGCGATCCAGGGCGACAGATCGGCAGGGCAAGTGGGCAGGGAACGGGCAGGAGGCGGCCGGTGACCGTCGACGACGAGAACGAGGGCGGCGCGCCCGAGCCTCCCACGTACCCCACCCCCCATCACGAGGTCGACCACACGGCCGAGCCGAGCGACGATCCGCTCGCCATCCGCCTCGAACAGCTCATCCTCGGCGCGGACCGCCGGTACACCCCGTTCCAGGCCGCCCGCACGGCCGGCGTCTCCATGGAACTCGCCTCCCGCTTCTGGCGCGCCATGGGCTTCGCCGACATCGGCCAGGCCAAGGCGCTCACCGAGGCCGACGTCCTCGCCCTGCGCCGACTGGCCGGACTCGTCGAGGCCGGACTGCTCAGCGAACCGATGGCCGTGCAGGTCGCCCGCTCCACCGGACAGACCACCGCCCGGCTCGCCGAATGGCAGATCGACTCCTTCCTGGAGGGCCTCACCGAGCCGCCCGAGCCCGGCATGACCCGCACCGAGGTCACGTATCCGCTGGTCGAGCTGCTCCTGCCCGAGCTGGAGGAGTTCCTCATCTACGTCTGGCGGCGGCAGCTCGCCGCCGCCACCGGCCGGGTGCTCGTGCAGGCCGCCGACGACGAGGAGATGGTCGACCGGCGGCTCGCGGTCGGCTTCGCGGACCTGGTCGGCTTCACCCGGCTGACCCGCCGCCTGGAGGAGGAGGAGCTCGGCGAGCTCGTCGAGGCCTTCGAGACGACCTGCGCCGACCTCGTCGCCGCACACGGCGGCCGGCTCATCAAGACCCTCGGCGACGAGGTGCTGTACGCCGCGGACGACGCCGGTACGGCCGCCGAGATCGCGCTGCGCCTGATCGAGACCCTCGGCCACGACGAGACGATGCCCGCGCTGCGCGTCGGCATCGCCTTCGGCACGGTGACGACCCGGATGGGCGACGTCTTCGGCACGACCGTGAACCTGGCGAGCCGGCTCACCTCGATAGCGCCGAAGGACGCCGTCCTCGTCGACGGCGCGCTCGCGGAGGAACTGATCAGGACGGGTGAGGCGCCCGCCTCGGAGACGCAGGCCGCCGAGGAGGCCGCCCACGCGGAGAAGGAGGGCCGCCAGGCCGCCACGTACCGCTTCGCGCTCCAGCCGATGTGGCAGCGGCCCGTCCGCGGTCTCGGCGTCGTCGAACCCTGGCTCCTGACCCGCCGCCCCACCTAGGATCTCCCGTGCACGCCTGTTAACAGCCGTTAACAGGCTCTGGATCGGGAGGGTGCGGTCATGTCCGAGCAGCGCTTCGGTGAGTTCGTGGTGGTCCGGAAGGACGGGAACGGGCACGTCGCCGAGCTGGTCCTCGACCGGCCCAAGGCGATGAACGCCGTCTCGTCCGAGATGGCCCGCTCCCTCGGCGCCGCCTGCGACGCGCTCGCGGCCGACCCCTCGGTCCGCGTCACCGTGCTGACCTCCTCGAACGACCGGGCGTTCTGCGTCGGCGCCGACCTCAAGGAGCGCAACTCCTTCACCGACGCCGAGCTGGTCCGCCAGCGGCCGACCGCCCGCGCCGCCTACACCGGCGTCCTGGAGCTGCCCATGCCGACCGTCGCCGCCGTGCACGGCTTCGCCCTCGGCGGCGGCTTCGAGCTGGCGCTCGCCTGCGACGTGATCGTGGCCGACGCGACCGCCGTGGTCGGACTCCCCGAGGTGTCCGTGGGCGTCATCCCGGGCGGCGGCGGTACGCAGCTGCTGCCGCGCCGGGTGGGCGCGGCGCGCGCGGCCGAGCTGGTCTTCACGGCCCGCCGGGTGGAGGCCGCGGAGGCCCGCGAGCTGGGCCTGGTCGACCTCCTGGAGGAGGACGCGCGGACGGCGGCGCTGGAGCTCGCGGGCCGGATCGCGGCGAACTCGCCCGTCGGGCTGCGGGCCGCGAAGAAGGCCATGCGGCTGGGCCAGGGCCTGGACCTGCGGGCGGGCCTCGAGGTGGAGGACGCGGCCTGGCGCTCGGTGGCGTTCTCGGGTGACCGCGCGGAGGGTGTGGCGGCCTTCAACGAGAAGCGGAAGCCGAACTGGCCGGGCGAGTGAGCCCCGCCGTTCCGCAGCGAATGTCACGTACGGTGACGTCTCGAAGGTGAAAACGGGTCGAACCTCCCTAAGCTGGAGGAATGGGTGAGGACGGACGGCTGCGGGCCGTAGTGGCGCTGGCGCAGGGGATGGCGGCGGCGCACACTCCACGCGAGTTCTGGCGGGCGGCGGCGCTCGGGTCCTGCGAGGGGCTCGACGGCACCTTCGCCGCCCTCTCCGTCTGGCAGCGGGACCACGGACGCCTCAAGGTCCTGGTGAACGCCGGGGAGCGGGCCGTGGGCGAGGAGGAGTTCCCGGACTCGGAGACGTATCCGGTGCACCAGTTCCCCGAGATCACCGAGTTCCTGCACGAGCAGTGGGCGGGCGGCGGCGAGCCGGACGCCTGGGTGGAGACCGCAGAGGACCCGGTCCCGACGGGCCGGGTGGCCGGCCTGCGGCGGCGCGGGCGGGGCTGCTGCGTGGTCGCCCCGATCGTGCTGCACGGCCGGGCGTGGGGCGAGCTGTACGTGGCCCGCCCACCGCAGGAGAAACCTTTCACTCGTGCGGACGCCGACTTCGCCACCGTCCTCGCGGCGGTGGTCGCGGCGGGCATCGCGCAGGCGGAACGCCTGGAGGAGGTCCGCAAGCTCGCGTTCACCGATCCTCTGACGGGACTGGCCAACCGCCGGGCCGTCGACACCCGCCTGGACGAGGCGATCGAGCGCTACCGGGTGGACGGCTCGGTGGTCAGCCTGATGGTCTGCGACCTGAACGGCCTCAAGCGGGTCAACGACACCCACGGCCACGCGGTGGGAGACCGGCTGCTCGAACGCTTCGGATCGGTCCTCTCCCGCTGCGGAGCGATGCTCCCGGGCGCCCTGGCGGCGCGCCTCGGCGGCGACGAGTTCTGCCTCCTGACGGTCGGCCCGACGGCGGACGAGGTGGTGGCGGTCGCGGAGGAGCTCTGCGTACGGGCGGCGGAGCTGGAGCTGGGGGAGGGCGTGGCCTGCGGGGTGGCGTCCACGGGCGACCCGATCGGCCCGCTGAGGTCGGCCCGCCGCCTCTTCCGCCTCGCGGACGCGGCCCAGTACCAGGCGAAGGCGGCCCGCTCGTCGAAACCGGTGGTGGCGGGCCGCGACGGCACGGTCGTCCGCCTGGCGGACGCGCCGCCGGGAGCCCGGGACCGAAGGAGGTTCAGGGACGCGCCACCGGTGGACCCGCCGGTGGGGGGTGGGGGGTGAGGTGAGGGCGAGGTCCTGGGGGTGGGCCGGGTTGGTGGGGTGCGGGTGCGGCCGCCCTCTTTCCGAGTGTGGCGGCCTCCGCCGCCGCGTCAAGGGCGCTCCCTGCGGTCGCGTCGGCTTCGCCGATGGGCTGCGCCCACCCTTGACCCGGCGGCGGAGGCCGCCTTTTCACACTCGGAGGGCGGCCGAGGGCCGGGGCCGACGCCAGGGCCCGGGTAGTGGCCGCCGCTTGGGGGCGTCTGATCGCCGGTGGGTGGGGGGCTTGGTTTGTGGCGGGGGTGAGTGGGCTCCGGTCGGCCGGTTCGGGGTGCGCGGTTGTTGAATGGGGCGGCCCGGCGGCGCTTAGCGGCTGCCCTTCGTCGTTGGGCTGGGACTCAGGCCCCGCTGGTCACTGCCGGTGGGCGGTGGGGTGGGGTCGGTGTGAGTTTCTTACACTTTCAACGCCCGATAAGGGCGATTCGCCCCTCATAGGGCATCTTTCGGGTCGTGTTACTCGGAGTAGCCCGCAGTTTCCTCCACTCACACCCCACCGGGGGTGACCAGCGGGGCCTGAAGCCCCACCACGAACGACCTTCCGCCGCTGAGCCGGGCCCAACTGCCCCATTCAACAACCGCGCACCCACCCACCGGTCGGCACACGCCCGCCGCCCCCGGCCACTGCCCGAGGCCTGGCGTGGACCCGGTCCCCTGGACCGCCCTCCGAGAGTGTTCTCGCTTCTGGAGGTGGTGGGTCAAGGGTGGAGCGCAGCGGAATCGGCGAAGCCGACGCGACGAAGGAGCGCCCTTGACGCACCGCCGGAAGGAGCGACTCTCGGAAAGAGGGCGGTCCCACCCGTCACTCACACACCCGGCCCACCCTGAGGACCCCACCCGAGGCACTCGGAGCAGAGCACCTCGTCGGCGACCGGCCGGAAGAGCATGGGCTGGGTGTGTGCGCCGCCCGCGCACTCCCGCGCGCCTTGGAGGCGCGACGAGAGGCGAGGGCCGGGCGGGGAGGTCGACGGTTCGGGCCGGGGGAGGGTGCGGGGCGGTACCTCGCGCAGCAGGTACCGCACGAGCCCGCCCGGCCGCTGTACGGGCGTTCCGGCGCCCGGCAGGCCGCGCAGGACGTGCTCGTGCACGTCGGCCGAGGTGTGTCCGGCGGCCAGCCAGCGGGCGGTGAGTCGCGTGAGCTCCTCGCGCATGCCGGGTGGGATGTGCCGGAGTGCGGGGGAGAGGAGTGGCAACGCGCCGACGAGCGCGCGTGCTTCGTCGAGTTGTGCGGTCGCCGGGACTTCGCCGGCGGACTCAGGGACCTGCGGTTCCGACGCCGATGCCGACGCCGATTCCGACACCGGTTCGGTCCCGGGCTTCGCCTCCAACGCAAGCGCTGGCTCCGACGTAGGCCCCCCCTCACCCCCCGACCCCGGCTCCGCCGGAAGGTCGGAGGTGTTCTCCCTGCGGTGTTTCTCTGGATGACCGTCGGTCGACGGGGGCGTCGGGTGACCGACGGCCGGGACCGGGGTACTCGGTGCCACCTGCGCGTACACCCGCTCGACGCCGCTGTGCACGGGCATGCGGGCGAAGATCTTGGCGGCTTCCTCCGGGCGTAACGGAGAGCTGGAGACGAGCTGCTGGGTCACCCAGAGTCCGCCGCCCACCTGCACGCGCCGCTCGTGCACGTACCCCTCCGCCTTGAGTTGGCGCTTGGCCGTGGTGAAGGAGGTCGCCCCGATCCGAGCCCGCTTTGCGGTCTCCGACAGGGTTTCCCGCGCGTGTGCGGGGAGCGAGAGCTGCCAGGTGAGGAGCCGCGCGGCATGGGAGTCGAGGCGCGGGTGCCGGATGATCTCGTGAGAGAACTGGCTGAAGGCGCGAGAGGGCGCGATAAAGTTCCGGTAGATCACGGTGGGGCCTAGTCCACTAGTGGTTCAGGCCCGCGTCGTTGGTTCCCGCCGACGACGTGGGCCGATTTGTTGCGAACGTACCGTACGGGCATATGCCCGCAGCGACACGCGGAGTGAAGACCCCCCGTACGAGTGACGGGCCCTCAGGCGCCGCCGCTCCGCGCGGGCGACGTGCTGATGACGCGTACGGCTCCCTGCGGCGTCCGCTTCGAACGCACCGCCACCCCCAACGCCTCGGTCGCCTTCACCGCCTTCGCGCGGATCCGCGCGCTCTGACCTACTGCACGCTCCACCGCGCCGGGTGTCCCGGATCGGCGGGGCAGGCGAAGACGTTCAGCTCGCCGTGGTTGCCGACGACGACCGCGGTCGGCAGGGCCGCCACGCTGGGGTGGAGGCCCTGCTCCTCCAGCGGGGTCCAGCTTCCGCTGCCGCCGTCCCACTCGGACGTGTCGACGGTCAGCAGCAGGTGCATGGGGGTCGCGCAGGTCGTGCAGTCCATCGCGTACGGGTCCGTCTTGTGCCAGGACGCGTACCCGCCGGCCCGCCAGCCGGGCGGGATCGACAGGTCGTACTGGTAGCCGACGGGGTCGGCCTCCTCCCCGCCGTCCTCCCGTTCCTCCGCCTCCTCCTCCAGCGCCTCCTCCCAGGCGTAGATCCGTTCGCACAGCTCCTCGGGCAGCAGTCCCGCGAAGGGGTACGTGACCACCTGCTCCGGGTGCAGGACGCACGGCTCCGGTACGTACCCCTCGTAGCCGACGACCTCCGGAACCGGCGGCGACGTCAGTACGTCGGTCACCTCCGCCGCCCTCCGCCAGCGCACGTGGAGCAACATGCCGTAGCCGGTGGGGCCGTGGGCGTCGAACGGGCACCAGAAGACCTGGAGCAGGTCGGCGCCGTCCGGCCCCGCCGGGAGGTCCGGGACGTCGCGCGCGTAGAGCTGCGCGAGGCCGATCATCGGCACCGGCTCGTCCTCGCTCGCCCCCGGCACCCGGTGCTCGCGCTCCAGCTCCTCGACGAGGCGCCGTTCCTCCTCCGTCAGGCCCTCGTACGGCTCCCGCGCGTGCGCGGCGGCCCGGACCTCGCGCCCGCGGCGGACGTCCTCGGGCCGCCTCCCGCGCCCGCGTCCGTGGGTCTCCGTGCACACCGGCCACGGTTCGTCCGCGGGCCACAGCACCGGTCCGCCGACCGAGCTCTCCGACAGGCCCGGACGGCCCGGCCGCGGGTGCAGGCGGGTGGTGGTGCCCCGGTGGGCGGCCAGTTCAGGGAAGAGCGCTTCGACGTCGAGTGGACGCGGCGGCGTGGTTCTCGTCATGGGCCGACCCTAGAGAGTGCCCCGACCTGTCCACCCCCTGCCTCCCTCCCTTCCGGCGGCACCCCCGGCGCCGCCTCCCGCGTCGCCGGCGCCCCCGGGCGGCAGACTGGAACCCGCCGGTGGCCGCCGGTCCCGCGGCAGCGGTCCGGTGGACCGGCGCTCGCGGTCCAGTAAGGGGCCGTCCCCTGTCGAGCCGGTGACCCCTCACCTAGTGACAGGTTGGTCTTCAATCCGTAGGGTGCTGAATATGGATATGCAGACAGTCGTCCTCGGCACGTCCGGCACGACCCCGCAGGACGTCATCGACGTCGCCCGCCACGGCGCCCGCGTCGAGCTGTCGCCCGAGGCCGTGGAGGCCCTGGCCGCCGCCCGCAACATCGTCGACGCGCTCGCCGCCAAGCCCGAGCCCGTCTACGGGGTCTCCACCGGCTTCGGCGCGCTCGCCACCCGGCACATCGGCCATGAGCTCCGCGCCCAGCTCCAGCGCAACATCGTCCGCTCGCACGCCGCCGGCATGGGCCCGCGCGTCGAGCGCGAGGTCGTCCGCGCCCTGATGTTCCTGCGGCTCAAGACCGTCGCCTCCGGCCGCACCGGCGTCCGCCCCGAGGTCGCGCAGACCATGGCCGACGTCCTCAACGCCGGCATCACCCCGGTCGTGCACGAGTACGGCTCCCTCGGCTGCTCCGGCGACCTCGCCCCGCTCTCCCACTGCGCCCTCGCGCTCATGGGCGAGGGCGACGCCGAGGGCCCCGACGGCGAGCTCCGGCCCGCCGGCGAGCTGCTCGCCGCCCACGGCATCGCCCCCGTCGAGCTCAAGGAGAAGGAGGGCCTCGCCCTCCTCAACGGCACCGACGGCATGCTCGGCATGCTGATCATGGCGCTCGCCGACCTCGACACCCTCTACAAGTCGGCCGACATCACCGCCGCCCTCTCCCTCGAAGCCCTCCTCGGCACCGAGAAGGTCCTCGAACCCGAGCTGCACGCCATCCGCCCGCACCCGGGCCAGACGGCCTCCGCCGCCAACATGCTGGCCGTCCTCAAGGGCTCCGAGCTCACCGGGCACTTCCAGAGCGGCGAGGCCCCCCGCGTCCAGGACGCCTACTCGGTCCGCTGCGCCCCGCAGGTCGCCGGCGCCGGCCGCGACACCATGGCCCACGCCCTGCTCGTCGCCGAGCGCGAGCTGGCCGCCGCCGTCGACAACCCGGTGGTCCTCCCCGACGGCCAGGTCCGCTCCAACGGCAACTTCCACGGCGCGCCCGTCGCGTACGTCCTCGACTTCCTCGCCATCGCCGCCGCCGACCTCGGCTCCATCGCCGAGCGCCGCACCGACCGGCTCCTCGACAAGAACCGCTCGCACGGCCTGCCGCCCTTCCTCGCCGACGACGCCGGTGTCGACTCGGGCCTGATGATCGCCCAGTACACCCAGGCCGCCCTGGTCAGCGAGATGAAGCGGCTCGCCGTCCCGGCCTCCGCCGACTCCATCCCGTCCTCGGCGATGCAGGAGGACCACGTCTCCATGGGCTGGTCCGCCGCCCGCAAGCTGCGCATCGCGATCGGCAACCTCAACCGGATCATCGCCGTCGAGCTGTACGCCGCCACCCGCGGCATCGAGCTCCGCCACGGCCTGTCCCCGGCGCCCGCCTCCGCCGCCGCCATCGAGGCGCTGCGCGCGGCCGGCGTCCAGGGCCCCGGCCCGGACCGGTTCCTCGCCCCCGACCTGGCGGCCGCCGACACCTTCGTACGCGAAGGGAAGCTGCTCGCCGCGGTGGAGCCGGTCACCGGCCCGCTGGCGTAACCCTGAGAAGACGTGTGACCCGTCCCGGACTCCCGGGGCGGGTCACACGTGTGTGTACGGAAAGCGCGCCGAAGACAGTACGGAAAGCGCTACGGAGACGGCCGCTCAGGACGTCCGGTCGCGGCGGTGCATCGCCAGCGCCACGAAACCCGCCCCGACCCCCAGGAAGCCCGTCCCGCCCAGCAGGTACGGCAGCGTGTCCCCGCCGCCGGTCTCCGCCAGGCGCCCCTCGCCCGCGGCGGGGCCGTCCTGGATCACCCCGATCCGTACCCCGCCCTGCTCGTCGGTGGCGTTGGCGTTCGGGACGAACCACAGGGCGCACAGCAGCGTGCCCGCGGCGGTCGCGGTCAGCAGTGGGCGGCGGGCGGCGGACACGGAAATTTCGATCCCCCTTGCGGAAACCGCGAATTGGTCGGTGCGCCGATGCTAATGAACACAGCGGGTCGTGGGAAAGCCGGGACCCCCGGGGCGCCTACGCTCCGACCCATGAGTACTTCCGAGACACCGCGCTATGTACGCCTTCGGGTCGATGTGGTCCTGGAGATCGACGGACCGGCCGCACTGGCCTCGGCGGCCGAGGCCAGGATCGACGCCGACGAGTTCATGCCCGAGGAGGAGCGGGTGCCCGCCCGTGCCGCCGCGAACGAGGACAGCGCCGAGGCCCTCGCGTACCTCGTCGAGCCCTTCGACCTGATCCGGGACGTCCCCGGCATCGAGATGGTCCAGGCCTCCTGGAGCAGTGAGGAGATCGAGTACGACCCCGATGCGCTGGAGTGGGATCTCGGCGAGGAAAATGGGCAGGAGGAAGACGACGACGACCGGTCGTAGGACCGGTATCCGACCTGTTCGCAGGCCCCGGGACGGCGTCCCGGGGCCTGCCTCGCGACCAGCGGGCGAAAGGTGACGGGGGCCACTGAGGCTCCGGGAACCGGTCGGGACCGTACGAGCGTGTCGGGCAGTGGTGTTCCCCACAAACGCTCCGCTTCCGGAACGGACGGGGTGTCATGGGCGTTCTTATCAAGAAGTTGGCAGGGGATCGGCGACGATGGAGAAGCGTGTGATGACGGACGGCAAGCGCCGCCGCAGGAGCCTGGCCGCCGCGGCCGCCGTGCTCAGCGGTGTGCTGGTGCTCTCGGCGTGCAGCGACGAGGACAAGGGCGCGGGCTCCTCCGGTTCCGCGACGCCGCAGTCACAGGCCCAGGTCGACGAGGCGGCAGCGCAGAAGACCTCCAAGGCGAAGATCACGATCTCGCCGAAGAACGGCGCGCAGAACGCCTCCATCAACAACGACGCCAAGGTCTCCGTCACCGAGGGCAAGCTCACCGAGGTCGTCATGACCTCCGCCGAGGGCGAGGCCGTCAAGGGCGAGATAGCCGCCGACGGCCTGAGCTGGAAGCCGTCCGGTCAGCTGGAGCGCGCCACGGTCTACAAGATCGCCGCCACGGCCACGGACGCGGAGGGCCTGGAGGCGCACGAGAACTCCTCGTTCACCACGGTCTCCAAGGCCAACAGCTTCATCGGCAACTTCACGCCGGAGGACGGCTCGACCGTCGGCGTCGGCATGCCGGTCTCGATCAACTTCAACAAGGCGATCACCGACAAGAAGGCCGTCCAGGCCGGCATCACGGTGACCTCCAGCAGCGGCCAGGAGATCGTCGGGCACTGGTTCGACGGCACGCGCCTCGACTTCCGTCCGGACGACTACTGGACCGAGGGCTCGACCGTCACCCTCAAGCTCGACCTCGACGGCGTCGAGGGCGCCGACGGTGTCTTCGGCGTCCAGCAGAAGACCGTCACCTTCAAGATCGGCCGCAACCAGGTCTCCACCGTCGACGTCGCCACCAAGACCATGACGGTCACCCAGGACGGCAAGACGATCAAGACCATCCCGATCTCCGCCGGCTCCCCGGACAACCCGACCTACAACGGTCAGATGGTGATCTCCGAGAAGTTCAAGGAGACCCGGATGAACGGCGCGACCGTCGGCTTCACCGACGACGACGGCAAGGGCGAGTACGACATCAAGGACGTGCCGCACGCCATGCGCCTGTCCACGTCCGGCACCTTCATCCACGGCAACTACTGGGGCCCGGACTCGATCTTCGGCTCGGCCAACACCAGCCACGGCTGCGTCGGCCTGAACGACGTCAAGGGCGCCGGCGACCCGAACCAGCAGGCCGCCTGGCTGTACGACCACTCGATCGTCGGCGACGTCGTGATCGTCAAGAACTCCAAGGACAAGACGATCGCCCCCAGCAACGGCCTCAACGGCTGGAACATGAGCTGGGCGGACTGGAAGGCCGGCTCGGCCGCCTGATCCCCCGGACGCACACGGGAAGGGCCCCCTCCTGGCGGAGGGGGCCCTTCCCGTCCTGTCACCTCAGCGTGTCCGCCGGCTCGTCCACACCCCACTGCGCCAGCAGCCGCAGCGCGTCCGCCGACGCCGACCCCGGCTCCGCCTGGTACGTGATGAGCATCAGGTCCGGGTCCCCGCCCGCCACCTGCATGCTCTCGTACGTCAGCGTCATCTCGCCCACCAGCGGATGCCGCAGCACCTTCGTCCCGTGCCCCTTGTCCGCGACCGTGTGCGCCGCCCACAGCGAGCGGAACTCCTCGCTGCGCACCGACAGTTCGCCGACCAGCGCGAGCAGCGCCGGATCCTCCGGGTAGCAGCCCGCGTACAGCCGCAGGACGCTCACCACCTCGGTCGCCTTGCACTCCCAGTCCCGGTACAGATCACGCGAGTTGGGCCCCAGGAAGACCATCCTGGCCACATTGCGCTCGGCCGGCTCCATCGCCTCGAAGTCGCCCATCAGAGCCCGCGCCATCCGGTTCCAGGCCAGGATGTCGAGCCGCCGGCCCACGAGGAACGCGGGAACGCCCTCCATCGCGTCCAGCAGATGCCGCAGCCCCGGCCGCACCTGCTGGGGGCGGGCGATCGCCGCCCGGTGCTGCTTCTTCTTCGCCGTCGGCTTCGCCAGATGCGTCAGATGCGCCCGCTCCGTGTCGCTCAGCCGCAGGGCACGCGCGATCGAGTCCAGCACCTCCATGGACACATTGCGGCCGTTGCCCTGCTCGAGCCGGGTGTAGTACGCCACCGACACCCCGGCCAGCTGCGCCAGCTCCTCGCGGCGCAGCCCGGGCACCCGGCGGTGGCGCCCGAACTCCGGCAGACCCACGTCCTCCGGCTTCAGACGGGCCCGGCGCGAGCGAAGGAATTCGCTGAGTTCGGCACTGAGATCCATGCGTCCCGATTATCCCAGGTCGCGCGTCCCGGCGGACGGCTGTTCCTGTCCCTGCCAGTGGTAGGCACGCTGGACGTAGGCAGAACAGGGGGCTGGGTGATGCCCGCGCCCTCGCGCAGGCTGGAGCCATGACCACGAACGTGACCACCGTCCCCGCGTACGCCGCACCCGCCGCCAACGCCCCGCTGGAGCGCACCACCGTGCCGCGCCGGCCCGTCGGCGAGCACGACGTCCTCATCGAGATCAAGTACGCCGGCATCTGCCACTCCGACATCCACCAGGCCCGCAACGGCTGGGGCGAGGGCATCTTCCCGATGGTCCCGGGCCACGAGATCGCCGGAATCGTCGCCGAGGTCGGCCCCGGGGTCAGCCGCTTCCAGGTCGGCGACCGGGTCGGCGTCGGCTGCTTCGTCGACTCCTGCCGGGAGTGCGCGTACTGCCTCCAGGGTCTGGAGCAGTACTGCGTCACCGGCGGCACCGGCACGTACAACGCCGTCGGCACCGACGGCGAGCCCACCTACGGCGGCTACTCCAGCCACATCGTCGTCGACGAGAACTACACCCTGCGCATCCCCGAGGGCATCAGCCTCGACGAGGCCGCCCCGCTGCTCTGCGCCGGCATCACCCTCTACTCGCCGCTCGCCCACTGGCAGGCCGGCCCCGGCAAGAAGGTCGCGATCGTCGGCCTCGGCGGCCTCGGCCACATGGGCGTCAAGATCGCCCACGCGCTCGGCGCCGAGGTGACCGTCCTCAGCCAGTCCCTGAAGAAGCAGGAGGACGGCCTGAAGCTTGGCGCCGACCACTACTACGCCACCAGCGACCCGGCGACCTTCACCGAGCTGGCCGGCACCTTCGACCTGGTGATCTCCACGGTCTCCGCGCCGCTGGACTTCAACGCCTACCTCGGCCTGGTCAGGACCGACGGCGCCCTCGTCAACGTCGGCGCCCCCGAGGAGCCCGTCTCCGTCAACCTCTTCTCCCTCATCGGCGGCCGCAAGACCCTCGCGGGCTCGATGATCGGCAGCATCGCCGAGACGCAGGAGATGCTCGACTTCTGCGCCGAGCACGGCCTCGGCGCGGAGATCGAGGTGATCCGCGCCGAGCAGATCAACGAGGCGTACGAGCGGGTGCTCGCCAGCGACGTCCGCTACCGCTTCGTGATCGACGCGGCGACGATCTGACACCGGGCGCCGACACCGCGGGCTGACACCGCGGGGCTGACACCCCGCGCCGACACCGTGCGCCGACACCCGTCCGCTCCGGCGGACGGGTGTCGCGATCATGAGGCCGGGCAGGACGTCGATCATGACGCCGATCATGACCTCAGAGGTCATCGACTCCACGGCGCATGCTCAGGCATTCTTCGATCATGACCGCATACGCCATCGGAAACCTGCACCCGAAGCCCGTCCTCGACGAGGAGGTCTTCACCTACATGGAGCGCGTCCAGAGCACCCTGGACCCCTTCGGAGGCCGCTTCCTCGTCCACGGCGCACCCGCCCGCGAGGTCCCCGAGGGCGAGTGGCCGGGCGCCGTCGTCATCATCGGCTTCCCGTCCTACGACGACGCCCGCGCCTGGTACGCCTCCGCCGCCTACCAGGCCCTCATACCGCTCCGCACCCGCCACATGGCCGGCGACATCCTCCTGATCGAGGGCGTCGCGGACGGGTACGACCCGGCGGCGACGGCCGCCGCCATGCGGGCCGCGTCAGGCGACCAGGCCTGACCGGAGCTCCAGCCGCCGGCCGCCGAAGCCCGCCCGGAAGCGCTCGTCGTGGGAGACCGCGACCACCGCCCCCGGAAAGGCCGCCAGAGCCTCCTCCAGGTCCTCCACCAGGGAGAGCGCCACATGGTTGGTCGGCTCGTCCAGCACCAGCAGATCGACCGGCCGGGTCACCAGCCGGGCCAGCTCCAGACGGCGCTGCTGGCCCACCGAGAGCCGCGCCACCGGCACGGACAGGTCCTCCTCCCGGAAGAGCCCGAGGGCGAGCAGCTCCGCCGCGTGCTCCTCGGGCGGACCGGGACGCCCCGCCGCGTACTCCGTGAGCAGCGGCTTCGGCGACGGCACGGCGGGCAGCTCCTGGCGCAGCCGGCCGACCCGGCCCGAACGGCCGACCGTCCCGCGGTCGGGACACAGGTCCCCGGCGAGGACCCGGAGCAGGGTCGTCTTGCCGGCGCCGTTGGGCCCGGACACGAGCAGCCGGTCCCCGGCCGAGACCCGCAGCGCGTCGATCCGCAGCCGCTCGCCGACGACGACGTCGGCGAGCTCGACGAGCGGCCCGTCGACGGAGCCTCCTTCGGCGCCGGGGGCCGCCGTCGCGATCCGGGCCGTGAAGCGCAGGGGTTCCGGCGGGGCCGGGACCGGGGACCTCCGCAGCTGCTCCAGCCTGACCCGGGCCGCCCTGACCTGCCCCGACAGCTTGTTCTCGTGCGAGCGGCGGTGCTTGCCGAAGCCCTGCCGGGGGTCCTTCCCGGCCCCCGCGAGCCGCTGCCCGGCCGCCGCCACCAGCTCCTCGGTACGGGCCAGCTCCTCCCGCCACTCCTCGTGCTCCTGCACCCTGCGGCGCCGCGCCGCGACCTTCGCCGCGCGGTAGCCGGACCAGCCGTCGCCGTACCGGGTCACCGCGCGGGTGTCCCGGTCGACCTCCAGGATCGTGGTCGCCATCCCCTCCAGGAACGCCCGGTCGTGGGTGACCGCGACGACGGTGCCGCGGTGGGCGCGCAGCCGTTCCTCCAGCCAGTCGGCGGCGGCCCGGTCGAGGTGGTTCGTCGGTTCGTCGAGGAGCAGCAGCTCGGCGCCCGAGGCGAGGACGCAGGCGAGGGCGAGCCGGGACTGCTCGCCGCCGGAGAGCGTGCCGAGGCGCCGCCCGTACGGGACGTGACCGAGGCCGAGCCCGTGCAGGGCGGCGTCCACCCGGGCGTCGGCCTGGTAGCCGCCGCGCTCCTCGTAGCGGGCGGCGAGTTCCCCGTACGCGGCGAGTTCCCCGGGTGTGGCGGAGCCGAGCGTCTCCTCGGCGGCCCGCATCTCCCGCTCCATGGAACGGAGTTCGGCGAGCGCCGCGTCGACGGCGTCCCGCACGGTGTGCTCGGGCCCGAGGCCGAGGGTCTCGGCGAGCGTCTGGGCGAGACGTGCGGCGCCGCCGGGGAAGCGGACGGTCACCTCGCCGGTGTCGGGCGCCTCCGCCCCGGCCAGGAGCCGGAGCAGGGTGGACTTGCCGGAGCCGTTCTCACCGATGACGGCGGCCTTCTCGCCCGGGCGGACGGTGAGCGTGAGCTGGTCGAGGACGGAGCGGTCCCCGTAGGACTTGGAGACGTCTTTCAGGGTCAACTGGGCGCGGTCGCGCATGGGATCTTTCCCTGGGTGCTGGGGGGCGTTCGGGCCGGAGAGGGGACAACGGGACCACCACTGCCGCGCCCCGGGGGCGGCGGATCAGCGGGTCGGACCGTGTCCTCGGCCGGAATCAGAGAAAGAAGTAGAACGCACCCATGCCGGCGAGTGTAGCTACCGGGGGTGCGGTGCCGCCGCTGCTTTTACGGCGTCGTCCAGGAGGGCACTGATCAGTAGCCCGAAGGGTGCGCGGACAGCCACGCGGTGTGCCGGTCGCGCAGCCGGTCCCGCTCCTCGGGGGTGGCGAGGACGACGTCCGCGCCCCCGTCGTACGGAGCGTGGATACGGGTGAGGCCCGTGTCCGTCACGAAGACGCCGGGAAGCGCTTCGTCCGCGGCGGCGCGGAACAGCGGATCGACGCATCCACGTCGCCACGGTCGGCGGTCGGCGTAGTAGAACCAGCGGATGTGATCGTCCGGATCCGGATGGTCGGTCTCGTCCAGGGTGGTCCACAGCGTGCCCTCCGGGTGGAGGGCGGCGCGGTGGGCCGACCAGTGCGTGGGCTCGGACGGGTCGGCCCAGTCGATCGTCACCACGTACACCTCGCCGCCCGCGAACAGCTCGTCGAGGACCGTGTTGTACCGGTCGAGGAGGATCGCGTACTCGGTCTCGTCCTCCGCGTAGCGCTTCGACCCCGGCAGGCTGTGGAACCGCACCCAGCGGCTCGCGTAGGCCGTCTTCAGCTCCCACGGCAGCACCGGCCCGGCAGGCCGGTGGGCCTGCCAGAGCCGGGTCAGCCGCTCGTGGGCCGGGTCGGCGAGCGGGGCGCTGCTCACTCCCCGGGTGCCTTCGCGACACCGATCGGGCACGAGACGCCCGTGCCGCCGATGCCGCAGTAGCCCCCGGGGTTCTTGTCCAGGTACTGCTGGTGGTATCCCTCCGCCGGGTAGAAGGCGCGGCCCTCCGCCGGGAGGATCTCCGTGCTGATCGTGCCGTAGCCGGAGCCCGTCAGGACCTGCTGGTAGGCCTCGCGGGAGGCGTCGGCGGTCGCCGCCTGGGCGGGGGAGTGGGTGTAGACGGCCGAGCGGTACTGGGTGCCCACGTCGTTGCCCTGGCGGAAGCCCTGGGTCGGGTCGTGGGACTCCCAGAAGAGCTTCAGGAGGGACTCGTACGAGACCTTCGCCGGGTCGAAGACGACCCGGACGACCTCGGTGTGACCGGTCAGGCCCGAGCAGACCTCCTCGTAGGCCGGGTTCGGCGTGTAGCCGCCCTGGTAGCCGACGAGGGTGGTCCAGACGCCCTCGGTCTGCCAGAACTTGCGCTCGGCGCCCCAGAAGCAGCCGAGGGCGAAGTCGGCGACCTCCAGGCCCTCCGGGTACGGGCCGAGGAGCGCGTTGCCGAGGACCGTGTGGCGCTCGGGAACGGCGAACTCCGGCTCGGGACGGCCGCGCAGGGCCTGCTCGGGGGTGGGGAGGACGGGGGTGCGGGACAGGAACATGCTGCATCTCTCCTCGACGGTCGGCAGTGGTCACAACGCCGGCGGGCGCGGAGGGATTCCCCGAGGCGCTCCTCGGAGGGGCTCCGGGAAGGGGGCCCCGAAGGGGTCCCTCGGAGGGGCGCCCGCCCTCCGCGCCGTCAGTGCGGCAGCGTCGCCGGGTTGCCGCCGTTCGCCTCGTACCCCGCCACCGCCAGGTTCCGGAAGACCGTGAACTCCGCCGCCGGGTCGCCGCTCAGCGTCCACGGCACCGCGCCCACGTGCCCGTCGACCTTCACCAGCTGGTGCATGGCCTCCGCCCAGCGTTCGCCGCGCACCAGGAACCAGACGAGCAGATGGCGCACGTGCGCCAGCATCGGGTCGTCGGACCGGGCCGAGTGCACCGCGTACAGCGCGCCGTCCATCGCCTTCGACACCACGGCCGTACGGAAGAAGTCCTGGACGAGCACCACGTCCGGCACGTGCTCGTACACCGCGAACAGCGGGAGCGCCGCGAGCAGCGAACCCCGCGGGGCGCGCGCCGCGGCCGTCGTCGCGAAGTGGTCGGCCTCCTCGCGGGAGCCGTGCCACTTCTCGCACCAGTAGTGCAGGGCCGCGAGGTGCGCGCCCATGTGCTGCGGCGCCCGGTCGATGACCCGCGCCCACACCTGGTCGAACTGCTCGTGGCTGTAGCCGAGGCCGCGGGCCACGGCCAGCTGCGTGATGGAGGGGACGGGGTCGCCCGGGGCGAGCAGCGCGGCCTCCTCGGTGACCTTCCGCGCCTCCTCCAGGATGATCCGGAAGTCCTCGGTCCCGGCCGCCGAGGAACGCCAGGCCTGCTGCACCAGGAACTCGCCGTGCACGGCCGCGCCGCCCGCGTCCTTCGGGGCCTCCGCCCGCCACGTCCGCAGCCAGGCGCCGCCGACGCCGGGCCGCTCCTGGAGTTCCAGGGACGCGGCGCCCGCGAAGGCCTGGACGCGCTGCCAGCGCACCTCGCCCTCCTTGTCGGTGGCGGCGAGGAGCCGCGACGCGGCCCGCCAGTCCTGGGTGGCCTGGACGACGTCGAGGACGTGCAGGAGCTCGTCGTCCGCGCCCGGGAGCCGTACGTCCTGGTCCTCCTGGCGCACGAATCCGTACGCCTCCGGGTCCGCCGCGTCGGGTGCGCCCGGAGCGACCTGCCGGATGCCGCCACCGCGGCGGCGCAGCAGGTAGGGGCCGAGGACGCCGAACAGCAGGCCCAGCGCGATCAGGAACCAGAGAATCTCCATGGTGTCCATTGTCCAGGACGCGTGGTGAGACGATCGCGGCGCCGGGGGCCGCTCGGGACTACGCTCCTGACACATGAGCGACCAGCACTCTCACCAGAGCTTCGAGACCCGCGCGATCCACGCGGGCAACACCGCCGACCCGCTGACCGGCGCGGTCGTCCCGCCCATCTACCAGGTGTCCACCTACAAGCAGGACGGCGTGGGCGGGCTGCGCGGCGGTTACGAGTACAGCCGCAGCGCCAACCCCACCCGTACGGCCCTTGAGGAGAACCTGGCGGCCCTGGAGGGCGGCCGGCGCGGTCTCGCCTTCGCCTCGGGCCTGGCCGCCGAGGACTGCCTGCTGCGCGCGCTCCTCGCGCCCGGTGACCACGTGGTCATCCCGAACGACGCCTACGGCGGCACGTTCCGGCTGTTCGCCAAGGTCGTGCAGCGCTGGGGCGTCGACTTCTCCGTCGCGAACACCTCCGACGTCGAGGCGGTGCGCGGCGCCGTCAACGACCGCACGAAGCTGATCTGGGTCGAGACCCCGTCGAATCCGCTGCTCGGCATCACCGACATCGAGGCGATCGCGGGCGTCGCCCGCCAGGCCGGCGTGAAGCTCGTCGTGGACAACACCTTCGCCTCGCCGTACCTCCAGCAGCCGCTGGCGCTGGGCGCGGACGTCGTCGTGCACTCCCTCACCAAGTACATGGGCGGCCACTCCGACGTCGTCGGCGGCGCGCTGGTGACGGCCGACGAGGCGCTCGGCGAGGAGCTGGCGTACCACCAGAACGCGATGGGCGCGGTCGCCGGCCCGTTCGACTCGTGGATCGTGCTGCGCGGCATCAAGACCCTCGCGGTCCGCATGGACCGGCACAGCGAGAACGCCGAGAAGATCGTCGAGATGCTGGTCCAGCACCCGAAGGTCACGCAGGTCCTCTACCCGGGTCTCCCGGAGCACCCGGGGCACGAGGTCGCCGCCAAGCAGATGCGTTCCTTCGGCGGCATGATCTCGTTCCGCGTGGAGGGCGGCGAGGAGGCGGCCGTCGAGGTCTGCAACCGTGCGCAGCTCTTCACCCTCGGTGAGTCCCTCGGCGGTGTCGAGTCCCTCATCGAGCACCCGGGCCGGATGACCCACGCGAGCGTCGCGGGTTCCGCCCTGGAGGTTCCGGCCGACCTCGTCCGTCTCTCGGTGGGCATCGAGAACGTCGACGACCTGCTGGCGGACCTGCGGCAGGCGCTGGGCTAGTCGCCGGTACGGGGCCGGGCGGGCGTTCCGCGGTGTCGCGGAGCGCCCGCCCGGCCCGTCGTGCGGGTACGGCTCGTCTCAGGTGCCGGGCAGTGGCTCCTTCATGGAGGCCCGGATCTCCGCGCGGAGTTCGGGGCTGTCCGTGTGCTCGTGGACGGAGACCACGTGCTGGACGGCGGCCCGTTCGAGTTCCTCCTCCTCGCCCGACATGTAGAGGGAGCAGCCGGAGACGCTCGGGGTGTCCCGGCAGTCGGTGGCTTTCCTGGCCATGACGACCTCCTGACGGGCCTGCGGGCAGGCCCCTCCTTCCAGGCTAGGACCGTCCTCACACGCCGTCGAACGGCGGAGTGGTCTCCAGCGCCGGGGGCTCCCAGGGCTGTGCCGCCGACGCCCAGAGGACGAAGGCGAGCACGGCGAGCGCGAACAGGGTCCAGGCCAGCCGTCGTGCCGCGCGGTTCCTTCGGAGCAGGCGGGCGCCGCGTTCCGCGGCCTCTCCTGCGAGGCTGCCGGGGACCGGCGGGTGCGGGGTGTCGAGGAGGCGCCGGACCGCCGCCTCCTTGTCCTCGTACCGGCTCATGCGGCGGTTCTCCCGGCGGGCTGCCCGGCGGCGCGGCCGGCGGTTCTCAGGGTGGCCACCGCCCGGGCGTGGACGGCCCTGACGCGGGCCTCGGACAGGCCGAGCAGGGCCGCGACCTGTTCCTCGGCGACCCCCTCGTACAGCCGGAGGACGACGACGAGCCGTTCCTGCGGGTGGAGGGCGGAGAGCACGCCGCCCCGGCCGCCGTGGTGCCGCCAGGCGGTGCGGGCGAAGCGGGCGGCGAGCGCGCGCCGGGTGAGGTCGTACGGGTCCTCGTCCCGCAGCCGTTCCCACACCGCGTAGGTGTGGGCCAGGGCGGCGGTCAGCAGGGCCTGGGCGTACGGGTTGCGGGTCCGGGTCTCGGCGGTGAGCAGGGTCGCGGTGTGCAGCAGCCGGCCTGCCGCCCCGGCCACGAACGCGTCGAACTCCCGGGTGCGGTAGGCGCGTTCGGTACGGGGTCCGTTCCGCTGCTGTCCCACGTCCTCATCTGAGGACAGCGCGGGGGCGGGGTCAAGAGGTCTGCGCGGACTCACTCGTCCCGTCGGCCCGGTCGTCGGCGACGAGCGCGGTTCCCGCCGGGTCAGCCGGGTCCGCCGTGGCGGGCGGCGCCGTGGCGGCGGATTCCGTCGAGGGTACGCCCGTGTGCGCCGACTGCCGTGCGGACAGGGCGGTGTTGAAGCGGGTGAGCAGGGTGCAGAAGGACTCCCGCTCGTCCGGTGTCCAGCCTTCCGTGACCTCCACCATCAGCTGGCGGCGCGAGGAGCGGACCTCCTCCAGGCGGGCGAGTCCGCGGGGCGACAGCTGGAGCACGACCGCGCGCCCGTCCTCGGGGTGCGAGGTGCGCTTGACCAGGCCGGTGTCGACGAGCGGGGCGACCTGGCGGGTGACGGTCGAGGAGTCGATCCCCATGCCCGCGGCCAGGGCCTTGACGCCCATCGGGCCTTCCTGGTCAAGACGGTTGAGGAGCAGGTACGCGGCCCGGTCCATCGAGTTGCGGAGCTGGCCGGTGCCGCCGAGGCGGGTCTGCTCGGCCCGGCGGGCGAAGACGGCCACCTGGTGCTGGAGGGCATCGAGGAGACCGGGGTCGAACTCAGTCGTCATGTCCTGAGATGTGGGCATGGCTGTGGGTCTCTCTCGTGCGGGGGTGGTCGGTTGGTGGGGGACAGAGTACGCGGCCCCGGGGAGGTCCGTACCGGGGCTGCGCAAACCCGCTGGGGGACCCGGTCGCCGGGCGGCCACCAGGGCCGTGAGCTGCGAGACTTGCTGTCATGAGCTTCCGTACGCCAGACCCCTTGCACCGGCTGATGCTCGACGACGTGCGGGGGGCGCAGAAGATGCTGTCCGGGGTGGCCCGGACGACCGCGATGGAGGGCAGCCGCCATCTGTCGTCGCTGGTGGGGGCGCCTGTCCATCTCAAGTGCGAGAACCTGCAGCGGACCGGTTCGTTCAAGCTGCGCGGGGCGTACGTGCGGATCGCGGGCCTGCGGCCCGAGGAGCGGGCGGCGGGGGTCGTCGCCGCGTCGGCGGGCAACCACGCGCAGGGTGTGGCGCTCGCCTCGAGTCTGCTGGGTGTGCGCGCGACCGTCTTCATGCCGGTCGGGGCGCCGCTGCCGAAGGTCGCGGCGACCCGGGAGTACGGTGCGGACGTCCGGCTGCACGGTCATGTGGTGGACGAGACGCTGGCGGCGGCGGAGCGGTACGCGCGGGAGACGGGGGCCGTCTTCATCCATCCCTTCGACCACCCCGACATCATCGTCGGGCAGGGCACGGTGGGGCTGGAGATCCTGGAGCAGTGCCCGGAGGTCCGGACGATCCTGGTGGGTGTCGGCGGCGGCGGTCTCGCCGCGGGCATCGGGCTCGCGGTGAAGTCGGTGCGTCCGGACGTGCG
This sequence comes from Streptomyces sp. CB02009, assembly GCF_001905825.1. GTDB lineage: Bacteria > Actinomycetota > Actinomycetes > Streptomycetales > Streptomycetaceae > Streptomyces. The sequence goes on along the minus strand of NZ_LIVV01000005.1, from coordinate 170,225 downwards.
GGTGATCGGCGTGCAGGCGGAGGGTGCCGCCGCCTACCCGCCCTCGCTGGCGGCCGGGCATCCGGTGGTGGTCGAGTCGCCGGTGACGATGGCGGACGGGATCAAGGTGGGGCGGCCGGGGGACGTGCCGTTCGCGCTGGTCCAGGAGTACGTCGACGAGGTCCGCACGGTCTCCGAGGACGCGCTCTCGTCGGCGCTGCTGCTCTGCCTGGAGCGGGCGAAGCTGGTCGTCGAGCCGGCCGGTGCGAGTCCGGTGGCGGCTCTGCTGAGCGACCCGACGTCCTTCGAGGGGCCGGTGGTGGCGGTGCTGTCCGGCGGGAACGTCGACCCGTTGCTGCTCCAGCGGATCCTGCGGCACGGCATGTCCGCGGGGGGCCGCTACCTGAGCCTGCGGCTGCGGGTCACGGACCGGCCGGGGGTCCTGGCGACCCTCCTCGCGGTGCTCACCGTCGCCGACGCGAACGTCCTGGACGTCGGACATGTGCGCACCGATCCGCGGCTGGGCCTGACCGAGGTGGAGGTCGAGCTGCACCTGGAGACGAAGGGCCCCGAGCACTGCGTCGAGGTGGCGGACGCCCTGCGGGACGCGGGATACACGGTGCTGGGCTGAGTGCCGGGCCGAGTGCCGGGCCGAGTGCCGGGCCGAGTGCCGGGCCGAGTGCCGGGCTGAGTCCGGCGCCGCGCGCGCCCGGCGACATGATCGTGTGTCCCGGATCACAGATTCACTGGGCGGGGCGGGTCGGACGAACCTAGGATCGGTGGGAAACGCCCGATTTCAACGTCCGTATCTCCCTGGGAGTACCCACATGCCAGGCGCGATCTACGCCGAGGGTCTGGTGAAGACCTTCGGTGACGTACGAGCTCTGGACGGCGTGGACCTCGACGTCCCCGAGGGAACCGTCCTCGGCCTGCTCGGCCCGAACGGCGCGGGGAAGACGACCGCCGTGCGCGTGCTGACCACGCTTCTCCGGCCCGACAGCGGCCGGGCCGTCGTCGCCGGGATCGACGTCCTCAAGGACCCCGACGAGGTGCGCCGCAGGATCGGGCTCTCCGGCCAGTTCGCGGCCGTCGACGAGTACCTCACCGGCCGCGAGAACCTGCAGATGGTCGGGCAGCTCTACCAGATGAGGGCGAAGGACGCGAAGGTGCGGGCCGGCGAGCTGCTGGAGCGCTTCAACCTCGCCGACGCCGCCGACCGCACCGCGAAGACGTACTCCGGGGGCATGCGCCGCCGCCTCGACCTCGCGGCCGCCCTCGTCGTGTCCCCGCCGGTCATGTTCATGGACGAGCCGACCACCGGGCTCGACCCCCGCAACCGGCAGGGCCTGTGGGAGGTCATCAAGGAACTCGTCGCGGGCGGTACGACCCTGCTGCTCACCACGCAGTACCTGGAGGAGGCCGACCACCTCGCCCACGACATCTGCGTGGTCGACCGGGGCAAGGTCATCGCGCGCGGCACCTCCGACCAGCTCAAGGCGCAGACAGGCGGCGAGCGCGTCGAGGTCGTCGTGCACGCGCCGGGGATGATCGCGGACGCCCGGGGGGTCCTCGCGCGCTACGGCATCGCGGGCATCGGCCACGGCGAGGTGTCGGTCGAGGAGCACACCCGGAAGCTGACGGTCCCCGTGGCCGGCGGCGCGAAGCTGCTCGCCGAGGTCATCCGCGACCTGGACGCGGTGGGCGTGGAGATCGACGACATCGGGCTGCGCCGCCCCACCCTCGACGACGTCTTCCTCTCCCTCACCGGCCATGTGGCCGAGCGGGAGGCGGAGGAGACCGGCGGGTCGGACGGGGACTCCCGGCCGGGCGGCCGCGGCGGCAGGCGCGTGAAGGAGGCGGCCGAGTGAGCACCATGAACGACTCCCTGGTGATCGCCCGCAGGAACCTGATCAGAATGTCCAGGATTCCCGAGATGATCCTGTTCGGCCTGATCCAGCCGGTGATGTTCGTGATCCTCTTCACGTACGTCTTCGGCGGCTCGATGAGCGTCGACGGCAGCACCTCCCCGGACGTCTACAAGAACTTCCTGATGGCCGGCATCTTCGCGCAGACCGTCACCTTCGCCACGGCGGGCGCGGGCGCCGGCATCGCCGACGACATGCACAAGGGCCTCATCGACCGGTTCCGGTCCCTGCCCATGGCCCGGGGCGCGGTCCTCACCGGCCGCACCCTCGCCGACCTCGTGCAGACCGCGCTGACGTTGACCGTGCTCGCGGTCGTCGCGCTGATCATCGGCTGGCGGCCCGGTTACGCGGCGCCGACCAACTTCGGGAAGGTGATGGCCGGCTTCGCCCTGCTGCTCCTCCTCGGCTACGCCTTCACCTGGATCGGCGCCCTGATCGGCCTCTCGGTCCGCACCCCGGAGGCCGCGACCTCGGGCGGCCTGATCTGGCTCTTCCCGGTGACCTTCATCTCGAACGCCTTCGTGGACACCAGCAACCTGCCGGGCTGGCTGCAGCCCGTCGCGGAGTGGAACCCGTTCAGCGCGACCGTCCAGGCCTGCCGCAAGCTCTTCGGCGATCCCGGCCTGTCACCGTCCGACGCCTGGCCGATGCAGTACCCGGTGTGGGCCTCGCTGATCTACTCCGTCCTGATCGTCGCCATCTTCCGGACCCTGTCCGTCCGCAAGTACCGGCGCGCGAACGGCTGAGCGCTCCGCGCACCCGGAGCCGTCAGGGCAGATACCGGGAGCCGTCAGGGCAGGTACCCGGAGACGACGAGGCCGTCGGGGAGGGCGAGGAAGACCGCCCCTCCGGCGGCCAGCGCGTCTCCGGTGGCCTGCGCGTCGAAGTCGTCCGGGAGGTTGGCATCGAAGCGCTCCTGTCCGGAGGGGGCGGCCGCGGCGAGGGAGACCACCTCTCCCTTCCCCACCGTGATCACGCGGTCGCCCGCGAAGTAGATCCGCTGCGGGTCGCCCTCGGTCATCATCGGCGTCATCGACCAGTCCTTCTCGCCGGTCCGCAGGTCGTAGGTGGTCACGGTCTGCCCGTTCGTCACCGCCACCAGGCCGTCCGCGTTGACGGCGGGGCCCGCCGTCACCCCCGAGCCGAGGGACCGCCGCAGCTTCAGCGTCGCCGCGTCGAGCACGGTCACCGAGCCGTCCGCGGTGCCCGAGCAGAGCACGCTGCCGCTCTTCTCGTGCACGGTGACCTTTTGGCAGCCCTCCGCCCCGCGCGCCGCCGTCCTCCCGGTCCGCCCGTTGAGCGCCACCGGCACGGTCCCGACGGGGACGTACACGCGACCGCCCGCCGCCACCGGCTGCTCGGGGAAGCCGTCCAGCGGTGCCTTCCACAGCACGCTGCCCGCGTCCTTCCCGCTCCCGCCGAGCCTCACCGCCGTCACGAGGCCTCCGCCCGCCCCGCCGTCCGCCTCGGTGGACGCCGTGTTCACGTACGCGATGTGGAGGACGCCGTCGGCCAGGTCGGAGCCCTTCACCGCCCACGCGGCGCCGGGACCCGGGAGGGTGCCCTCCTTCCGGCCGTTCTGCAGGCCGTACGCGACGGTCCCCGAGGACTCCGCCACGTAGACCCGGTCGCCGACGATGGCCGGGTACTGCGCTGTGGACCGCAGCCCCTCGGCGTTGGTGCGCGCCTCGACCGACCACAGCTCATGGCCGTCCGCCGCGCTCAGCCCCACCAGCGCGCCGCCGGAGCCCGCGCAGACCAGCACCTTCGGGGAGAGGGAGCAGGCGCCGTCGGTGGCCTCCGTCCGCACCATCCAGGGCGACCAGCCCGCCGGGCGGTGCCCCCGGTCCGTCGCCGCCGTGCCGAAGTCGTTGGTACGGCCCTTCCCGCCGTACGGCAGGACGACCTGGCTCAGGGTCGACGGGCCGGCGCTCCCCGTACCGGTCGCGCCGGGGGAGGAGCTGTTCGAGACCGAGGGCCCCGCCGTCCCGCCGCCGTCCCCGCCGTCCCGGTTCACCAGGACCACACCGGCCGTGGCCGCGACGGCGACGGCCACCGCACCGGCCACGGCCGCGCCCCAGCGGCGCCGGCGCGGCGCCACGGGGTCCGCCGGCGGGGTCGCCGGACGGTTCGGGACGGCCGTCGGGGAGTACGGCACCACCGGCCCGAGCGTCGGCAGGTCCGCCACGCCCGCGCCCGAGGCGGCCGCCTCACCGGCCGTCCGCGCCGCCTCCCCGTACTCGGCGAGCAGCGACAGCACCCCGCCGGGCCAGGGGAAGACCCCGGGGCCCGCTCCGGCACCGAGGAGCGCCCCCAGCTCCGCCGCCGTCGGCCGCTCGGCCGGGTCGAGCCGCAGGCAGCGCTCCACCACCGGCCGCAGCTCCTCCGGGACACCGGTCAGGTCGGCGTCCGCCCGGATGATCCGGTAGACCACCGCGGCCATCTCGTCGTCCTGGAAGGGCCCCCGGCCGCTCGCCGCGAACGCGAGGACCGCGCCCAGACAGAACACGTCCGACGCGGGCACCACCGCGCGGCTGCCCGCCAGGTGCTCCGGCGACATGAAACCGGGGGATCCCACGACCAGACCGGTCGAGGTGAGCGCCGTCGCCTCGAAGGCCTGCGCGATGCCGAAGTCGATCAGCTTGGGCCCGGCCGTGCCGAGCAGGACGTTCGCCGGTTTGAGGTCGCGGTGCAGCACCTTCGCCCCGTGGACGCCGGACAGGGCGGTGGCCAGGGCGATCCCCAGGGCCCGCACCGTCGCGGCGGGCAGCGCCCCGGACCGTACGACGGCCTCCGCGAGCGAGGGGCCCGGCACGTACTCCGTCGCCAGCCACGGCGAGGCCGCGTCGGCGTCCGCGTCGACGAGCCGCGCCACGCCCGGCCCGTCGACCGTCCGGGCCGCCGCGATCTCCCGCCGGAACCGGGTCCGGAAGTCCCCGTCGACCTCCAGATCGCTCCGTACGGTCTTCACCGCGACCATCCGGTACGGGTCGGCCGTCGGCGCGTCCGCCCGGCAGGCGAGATGGACCTCGCCCATGCCGCCGGCGCCGAGCCGGGCGAGGAGCCGGTAGGGGCCGACGAGCTGCGCGGGCCGGCCCGGGGGCAGGGCTTCCAGCACGGGACTACTCCTTCTCGCCGGGCAGGGCGACGGAGGCGACCGCGCCCTTGTCGAAGACGACGTACGCGATGCCGCCCACCGGCAGCACCTCCGGCTCCCGGATCTGCCTGGCGACGATGTTCCCGAAGCTCGGGTCGTAGTCCTCCTCCTCGGCGCGCGGCCCGGGGGCGCCCGGCAACGGCGTGACCTTCAGGTCCCCCGGCCTGCCGTCGGCGCCCAGCCGCACCGTGTGGAGGGCGGAGTAGTCGGCGTAGACGATCTGGTCGCCGGCGAGCAGCGGCGACGACCAGCTCTGGGCCAGTCCGGCCGGAGCCCGGCCGGCCGGGAACGAGGCGAGTGTCCCGCCGGTGCGCGGGTCGAGGATCCGCAGGCCGCCGTCGAAGGCCACCACGGCCCGTGGGCCGACCGCCGTGGGAGCCGCCGTGGCGAGGCCGCCGGGCAGCGACGCCTTCGGGGCGAGGGTGCGGGCGTCGAGCTGGTGCAGGGCCGTGTCGGTGTCGCTGCCCGCCCCGGCTCCGGAGCAGTACGCCGACGTACCGAGCACCTTGATGTCCCAGCAGTCCTTGGCGTCGGGTTCGACCTGCCCGAGCTGGGTGCCGTTCCGGCCGTCGTACGAGACGAGTCCGCCCTGGCTGAGGGCGTAGACGACGCCCTTGGCGTAGGCGACGGGTTCGTACGCCCGGCGCTCGGCGAAGGACGTCTCGCCGTTGGTGAGCTCCTCCGACCAGATCGTCTCTCCGTCGGCCAGGGAGAACGCCGTCAGCGCGGCCCGCACGTTCAGGGCGTCCTCCGTCACGTTCGTCGCCGCGAAGACGATCCCGTCGGCGACGACGGGCCGGGTGGCCCAGAGGCCCTGCGGGCCGACGGCCGGCTTCTGCCAGCGGACCGCCCCAGTGCGCGCGTCCCGGACCTGGAGGGAGCCGTTCGCGACGAGGACGACGCTGCCGTCGTGGACCATGGGGGCCGTGGCGCTGCCGGCGGTGAAGGGGAACCCCTTGCCGCTGATGTAGGTCTGGTCGGGGGTGTCCTTGGCGGCCGGGACGTCCCACAGCTGCTTGCCGCTCGCCGGGTCCAGCGCCACGTAGCGTCCGTTCGTGGTCCGGCAGACCAGCACCTTCTCGCCGGCCGAGCAGCCGAGCGCCGGGTCGCCGAGCTTCGCCTGCCAGGGCTTCCAGCCGGCCGGCCGCTGGGCGGTGTTCTGCGGGACCACACCGGAGGAGTCGGCGAGGCCCCGGCCGTCGACGCCCGGGATCCGGGGCGCCACCGGCGCGGCCTTCGGGGGCTGAGGCTTCCCCGGCCCGCCCTCCGGCCACAGCAGGTACGTGCCGACGCCGCCGGCCACGACGGCCAGGGCCACGGCGGCCGCGAGCAGCCGGACCCGGCGCCGGCGGCCGGCCGCGTCGCCCGGGTCGCCCGTGCCGTTCGGGCCGGTCGCGGCCGGCGCGGAGACCGGTGCCCGGGTCGCCGCGGAGTGCAGGCCGGGTGCGTCGGGGTTCGCCGCCGCGTCTCCCGGGTCCGCCGGGGCGGCCTCCAGGAGCGGCCCGCCGGAGGCGACGAGCTGGGCGAGCTCCGTGCCGTACTCGCCGATGTGGTCCCGTACCGCCCCGGGCCACGGGAAGACCTTCGGCGTGCCGCCGCCGAGGAGCTCCGCGAGCTCCTCCGGCGTCGGCCGGTCCGCCGGGTCGAGGGCCAGACAGGCGGCGACGGTGTCGCGCAGCTCCGCCGGGACCCGGGCGAGGTCGGCCTCGGCCTGGGAGACCCGGTACAGGACGGCGGCGAGCGGACCGTCGCCGAAGGGGTCCTCGCCGGTCGCCGCGAAGCAGAGCAGCGAGCCGAGGCAGAAGACGTCGGACGCGGCGGTCACCCGCCGGGCGCCGGCCACGTGCTCGGGCGACATGAAGGAAGGGGTGCCGACCATCAGACCGGTGGCGGTCATCGTGGTGGCCGTGCTGCTGCGGGCGATGCCGAAGTCGATGAGACGGGGCCCGTCGACGGAGAGCATGACGTTGCCGGGCTTGAGGTCCCGGTGCAGGACCCCGGCCCGGTGCAGATCGGCGAGGGCCCGTGCGACGGCGGTGCCGAGCGCGCGGACGGAGTCCACGGGCAGCGCGCCGCCGCGCCGGACGGCCTGCGAGAGACTCGGCCCGGGGACGTACGCGGTGGCCAGCCAGGGCACCTCGGCGTCGGCGTCACCGCCGAGCGGGGCGGCGGCGTACGCGCTGTCCACGAGCGCGGCGACCCGTATCTCCCGGCGGAAGCGGTCGCGGAAGGCGGGGTCGCCCGCGACGTCGCGCCGGACGGTCTTCACGGCGACGAACGTGCCGTCCGCGCCGCCGCCGCCCCGCCCGAGGAAGACCTCGCCCATCCCGCCCGCCCCGAGCCTGGCGAGCAGTTCGTACGGTCCTATCAGGCGCGGTGTGCCCGCGCGCAGCGGTCCCAGCACTTCGTCATCCCCCTTGTGACGCGACGTCAGGCCGCATCATGCCTCATCGCATCACCGGACGGTGGGTGCGGGACGGGGGCCGGCCGTACGCAGCACGAAGGGCCGGCCCCGGTGGGGGCCGGCCCTTCGTGGAGAGCTGTGCCTCAGCCGTTGTACGGCTTCGCGCTGAGGATCTTCACCGTGGCCTTCTTGCCGTTCGGCAGCTCGTACTCGGCGTCGTCACCGGCCTTCTTGCCGTTGACACCGACGCCGAGCGGCGACTGCGGCGAGTAGGTCTCGATGTCGCCGCTCGCGTACTCGCGGGAGGCGAGCAGGAAGGTCGTCGTGTCGTTCTCGTCGCCGTCGAAGGCGATCGTGACGACCATGCCCGGCTCGACGACGCCGTCGTCCGCCGGAGCCTCGCCGACCTTGGCGTGCTCGAGGAGCTGGGTCAGCTGCCGGATGCGGAGCTCCTGCTTGCCCTGCTCCTCCTTGGCCGCGTGGTACCCGCCGTTCTCGCGCAGGTCCCCCTCTTCGCGGGCTGCGGCGATCTTGACGGTGATCTCCGTGCGCGCGGGACCAGACAGGTACTCAAGCTCGTCCTTGAGCTTGTTGTACGCCTCCTGGGTGAGCCAGGTGACGTTGTCGCTGGTCTGGGTCACAGGTGCTCCTCGTAGGTACTGGGAATACAAAGCATCGCCCTACACGGGAAAGCTCTGCTGTCCCGGGTGGGCGAAACCACGAGCCTAACAATGAGTGGCGAAAAGCGGGAGGACATAACCATCAAGATGGCGTCGCCCCAGGTCACCGGGGTGACGCGCCGGGACTCGACACCCGGTCCCTACCCACCGCTACCGAGCCGTACACCCCATGAGCTCCGCACTGGTCGCGCGGGCGGTCGTGCGCAGCGAGTAGACGCGGTCGACCCGGCCCGCGGGCTCGTCGACCCGGACGTCCTTGCGGGCGACCTCGGCGCCGTCCTCGGAGCGGGAGCGCAGGGTGCAGACGCCCTTGACGCCCTCGTCCTTGCGGATCTCCAGGTGTACCTGGACCTCGGTGGCGCTCACCACGTCGAACTTGATCATCTCGGCGCTGATCTTGCTGTCGACGACGTAGTACCAGCCGAACCAGCCCATCAGTCCGAGGAAGAGGACGCCGAGCACGGCGCCGGTGATCCTGAGCTTGCGGTCGGCCGCCTCGTCCGCGGAGCGTCCGTAGCGCCCCTCGGGCAGCTGCTCTCGCACCGCGCTCATGATCGATCCTCTCGAAGCCGGGGGTGGCGGAATTTTCGCTCCCCCGATTCCGTCACTATAGAGACCACGCTCCGCGTCGAATCACTGAGGATCGAGTCTTGACTGAGCAGCTGCGACTGATGGCCGTTCACGCCCACCCCGACGACGAGTCGAGCAAGGGTGCGGCCACGATGGCCAAGTACGTGTCCGAGGGGGTGGACGTCATGGTCGTGACGTGCACGGGCGGCGAGCGCGGCTCGGTCCTGAACCCCCAGCTCCAGGGTGACGCCTATGTCGAGGCGAACATCCACGAGGTACGCCGCAAGGAGATGGACGAGGCCCGCGAGATCCTCGGCGTCTCCCAGGAATGGCTGGGCTTCGTCGACTCGGGCCTGCCCGAGGGCGACCCGCTGCCGCCGCTCCCCGAGGGCTGCTTCGCCCTGGAGGACGTCGACACCGCGGCCGGGGAACTGGTCCGCAAGATCCGCTCCTTCCGTCCGCAGGTCGTCACGACCTACGACGAGAACGGCGGATACCCGCACCCCGACCACATCATGACCCACAAGATCTCGATGGTGGCCTTCGACGGCGCGGCCGACGCCGAGAAGTTCCCCGAGGCCGAGTTCGGCCCGGTCTGGCAGCCCCTGAAGCTCTACTACAACCAGGGCTTCAACCGCCCCCGCACGGTCGCCCTGCACGAGGCGCTCCTCGCGCGGGGCCTGGAGTCCCCGTACGGCGAGTGGCTGGAGCGCTGGAAGGAGTTCGGGGGCAAGGAGCGGACGCTGACCACCCACGTGCCCTGCGCGGAGTTCTTCGAGATCCGCGACAAGGCCCTGATCGCCCACCGCACCCAGATCGACCCCGACGGCGGCTGGTTCCGGGTCCCGATGGACATCCAGAAGGAGGTCTGGCCGACGGAGGAGTACGAGCTCAGCAAGGCGCTGGTGCCGACCTCCCTCCCCGAGGAAGATCTCTTCGCGGGCATCCGCGACAATGCCTGACATGAGCGCACACCTGGCACTGACCCAGCTTGTCCCCTTCGCCGCCGAAGAGCTGGACGAGAACAAGGTGACCCCCGGCGTCCTCGGCTTCGTCGTCTTCGCGGTGCTGGCCCTCGCGGTCTGGCAGCTGATGAAGTCGATGAACCGCCACATGGGCAAGGTCGACTTCGAGGAGGCCCCGGACCCGGCCGCCGCCCCGGGGGCCCCGGCCCCCTCGGCCGGCCCCGCCGGCAAGTAGCCGAACCGCCCCCGGGTCCGTACCTCAGAGGTACGGACCCGGGGGCGCCGTCGTGCCGCGGCGGGCCATCCGCCCGGCGCTGCGGGGCGGGGACGCCCTCGTGCCGCGGCGGGCTATCCCACCGGTACCCCCAGGACCTCCCGGGCGTGCCGGTTCGGCACCATGCCCAGGTCCCAGGCCTGCCAGGGCGTCGACGGGTGGACGCCCCGGCCCAGGACCACCGCGTACGCCTCGGCGCAGTCGTCGAGCCGCGGATCGCGCGCCGGATGCCGGTCCGCGACCAGCGCCGCGAGCTCCTCGCGCGCCGTGACCGTCCCCGGCTCCGGGTTCCCCGGCACCGCGTGCGGGAGCAGCGTGCAGCGCAGGAAGCGGGCCCAGTCCGCGCCCCGCCGGTCGCCGTACGTACCGAACAGCGCACGGGCCTCGTCGCACAGCGCGAGCGCCTGCGGCACCCGGGCGTTTCCGGCGTCGATGACCGCCAGCTCCAGACAGGTCCAGGCCTCCCCGTGCGGCACCCCGATCCGGTGGAAGTCCGCCCGCGCGTCCACGAGCAGCTGCCGGGCGAAGCCCGAGTTGCGCAGACCGCCGGTGCGGGCCGCGAGCTGGTCGCGGGTGACCCGCCCCGAATGGTGCCGGGCACTGGCCAGCCCGTACACGTCCCGCATCCGCGAGAACATCGTCCGGGCCCTGCCCAGCTCCCGCACCGCGTCGTCCCGGTCGCCGCGCTCCTCGAGGGCGTGGGCCAGGTGGAACAGCGTCCACGCCTCCCCGCGCGCGTCCTCCTGCTCCCGGTGCCGGGCGAGCGCCCCGCGCAGCCCCTCGACGGCCGGCTCGGCGTCCCCGGCGGCGAGCCGCGCCCTGGCCAGCTGGGTCAGCGCCCAGGCCGCGCCGCGCCCGTCGTGGATCCGCCCGTAGCCGTCGAGCGCCTCCCGCAGCCCGGCCTCCGCGCCCGCCAGGTCGCCCCGCAGCAGCAGCACCTGGCCCCGCTGGAAGTGCGCCCACGCCTGGCCGTGCGGGGACTCGTGCTCCCGGTGCAGCGCGAGCGACCGGTCGAGCAGCGCCGTCGCCTCCGCCAGGTCGCCGCGGTCCCGCTCCACGGCCGCGAGCGCGTGCAGCGTCCAGCCCCGGTCGGCGGCGAGCGCCGCCGGCTCCTGGAGCGCGAGGGCCTCCCGCAGCCGGGCCGCCGCCTCCGTGAGGCGGCCCTGGTGGTGCAGGGTGATGCCGAGCGAGCAGAGCGCGAGCGCCGCCCCCGGGTCCTGGTGGGCCTCCTGGTAGAGCGACACCACGGACGTCAGGGTCGTGCGCGCCTTGTCGAGCTCGCCGAGCTGCCGGGCCGCGATGCCGGTCCGCCACTGCACCGAGCGGGACAGCTGGCCCTGCCCGACGGACTCGGCCAGTTCGTTGATCTCGCCGAGCCGGTAGAGGTCGCCGCGCAGCAGGCAGTAGTCGCAGAGCGCGCCCAGCAGATCGAGCACGGTCTGCTGGTCGACGCCGTCCGTGTGCCGAAGGGCCGCCGTGATGAAGCTGGACTCCTCGTCGAGCCAGCTCAGGGCGGCTTCGAGGGACCCGAAGCCGTGTCCGTCGAAGCGGTTGGCGCGGGTCGACATCTTGCCGTCGACCATGCGGATCACCGCGTCCGCGAGCTCCGCGTAGTTCCGTATCAACCGCTCCTGCGCCGCCGCGGTCTCCGCCGCGTCCTCCTCGTCGAGGAGCCGGGCCGCCGCGAAGCCGCGCACCGCGTCGTGCAGCCGGTAGCGCTCCCCGCGCACCGGGGCGAGCAGTCCCGCGCCGGCCAGCTCCCGCAGCAGCCGGGCGCCGTCGGCGCCGCTCCCGTCGAGCAGCGCGGCGGCGGCCGCGGCGCCGAGGGAGGCCCGGCCGGCGAGCGAAAGCCGCCGGAGCAGCCGCCGCGCCTCGTCGTCGAGGTCGACGAAGTACCGTGCCCACAGGGCGCGTTCGAGAGGGGCGTCGCCCCAGCCCGGGCGGCCGAGCACCTCCGCGAGGTCGTCCATGGACCGCCGGCGCAGCAGGGAGCCCGCCGCCCGCAGCGCCAGCGGAAGTCCGCCGCACAGCTCCCGGATCCGGTCGAGCGCCTCCGCGTCGTACGGGCCGGGGTCCGCCGCCCCGCCCGCCGCCCGCAGCAGCTCCTCCGCCCCGGCCGCGTCGAGCGCCGCCACGGGGAGGACGTGCGCCGCCACGTCCCCCAGGTCCAGCGGCTCCCGGCAGGTCACCAGGACCAGGCTCTCGGAACGCTCCGGCAGCAGCGCCCGCACCTGGGCCGCGTCCACGGCGTCGTCCAGGATCACCGTCACCGGCACGCCGGTCAGCTGCCGCTGGTACAACTCCGTGAGCCGCGCCGCCTGTTGGTCCGCGGTGGCGCCCTCCCTGAAGAGGAGACGGTCGCGCGGTGCGCCGAGCCGGTTGAGCAGATGGAGCAGCGCCTCCCGGGTCGCCAGGGGCCGCTCGCCGCTCGCGCCTCCCCGCAGGTCCACCACGCACGCGCCGCGGAACTGGTCGCGGAGCGCGTGCGCCGCCCGTACCGCGAGGGCCGTCCGTCCCGACCCGGGCTCGCCGTGCAGCAGGACCACCGTCGGCCGGGTCTCCGCCGAGGCGCGCCCGGTCTGCACCCACCGGGTGATCCGGGCGAGTTCCTCCCGTCGGCCGGCGAAGTCCCCTCCGGCGTCGGGCAGATGGCCGAAGGACCGCTCGAGCACGGCCCGGCGCCTGGCCGCCGCGCTCCGGTCGGAGCCGCGCAGCCGCTCGGGCGGCCGTGGGGCCGGCGTCCGCCGGTCCCAGGAGGGCCGCTCCGCCACGTCGGCCGGGGGTGCGTCCCCGGCGCCGCCTGCGGGTGCGGCCCGCTCCCGCTCAAGGAACGGGCGCATGCCCCGTACCTCCAGCGCGGTCAGCCAGCGCGCCCGTGCCGCCTCGACGGCGCCGTCCGCGACCGCCGCGGGCGCCGCCGCGGCCGTCGGCGCGGCCTGTTCGGCACGTCCGCCCGTGGCCTTGAGCACGGTGGCCGCCGCGCCCGCGACGGCCACCACCGCGCCCGCGCCGAGCGCCGTCCCCGTCGTCGTCCCGAGTGCCAGGTCCGCGCCGACCGCGGCGACGGCCGCGACTCCCGCGACGAGCGCGGGGCCGCCGAACAGCGGGCCTGAGGAGCGGTGCGCGGTGGTGCGGGCGCCGGGTGCTCCCTCCTCCAGGGCCCGTACGTACGCCGTGTACTCCTCGCCGGCGCCCGCCGCCATCGAGTCCAGCGCGGCGCGGCCCCGGGCGAGCAGGGTCTCCGCGCCCGCCCGGCTCCCGGAACTCCGCAGCTCCTCCTCCACCGTCCGTTCCCACAGCCGCTCAGCCTCGGCCCGATGGCTGTCCCGCATGTGCGTCCCCCTCCGCGCGTGCCCGACCATCCCGTCCCTGAGGCCCTGTCAGGCCCCGGACCGTGCGCGTCCAGTGTGCTGCGCGGGGCGCGAAGGCGCGAGAGCGGAGAGGGGAGGGGTGGCCGCGACGGAACGTCCGACATGCCGAACGGTGGGGGGAGTTGTGGGTCGAGAACTGGCCGGATGCCGTCCGGTCCCGGCTCGCCGGGTCCCGGCGCCCGGGGCCGCGGCGCCCGGCCCCCGGGTGACGGGGCTTCGCCGCGCGGCGCCCTCCCAAACACCGTTCGCGGCCGGCGGAATCACCGCCCCCAATCTTCCGAGTCGCCCCGTATAAAGGATCCGTAATGCTGGCCGAAAAGAGCTGTCACTTCTGATGCTTTCCAAGTCCTGTGTTATACGCGGAAGTTGCCGGGTCAATTGCGCTTGACGAGTTCTTGAAGGTCTGCCTAAGGTCGGTCCGCAGCTTCCAGTTGCAAACGTTGTGCAGCGCGTTCACACAGAGCGGGCGACGGGGGTGGCAACGTTCGATACGCCTGGACCATTCGCTCGCATGACCACCGACGAAAGGTTAGTGAAGTGCGATCTGAAATGACTCTTACGAGCTCGAATTCCGCCGAGGCGCTGGCGGCGCAGGACTTTGCGAACACCGTTCTCAGCGCGGCAGGCCCGGGCTTCCACGCGGACTGCGAGACGCCGGCCATGGCCACCCCGGCCACGCCGACCGTCGCCCAGTTCGTGGTCCAGGGCAGCACCATCTGCCTGGTCTGCTGATGCGGGACTGAGCCTGCCGCCGGAGAGGCCCGTCACGCACGGGCCTCTCCGGCGCGCGGTTCCGCAGCACTCACGACGGCGGCCAGGTATGCGACGGGGGAGACGGACAATCCGGTGAAATGGAAGTGGCTGGGGCAGCGCGCCTCGAATGCGAAAGGCGCCCAGGAAGCAGCCGATCGCGTATTTCTTCCGATTGCGGTCGGACAGGCACTGGCGGCCGCGGAGACCCTTTTCCTCCGTGAAGAATTCGAAGAGGACGGATATCTGAGGGGTACATCGGCCCAGCAGTATCCGAAAGGAACACTGCGCCACCGGATAGGCCGCGTACTCGACCATCCGCGTACTCCGCGCGTGCTCGCCGGAGTGACCCTCGCCGCATCGGCGGGACTGGTGCTCGCCCGCGGCAACCGGAAGGCGCAGATCGCCGCCGCGGCGGTCATCGGGACCTGCAACCGGCTGAGCGAGATCCGCACCCCGTACGGGCGGGACGGCGCCGACCAGATGACGGCGGTCATCACGCAGTACCGCGCCCTCACCGCGCTGATTCCCGACCAGCGGCTCTCCGACGACCTCTTCCTGCGCGCGGTCAACTTCCAGGCCGGGCTGAGCTACGCGGTCTCGGGAATCTCCAAGGCCTTCGGCAGCAGCTGGGTCCAGGGCGACGCCCTGCTCGAAGTCCTGCAGACGGAGGCGTACGGCCGGGGACCCGCCGCGGCGATCCTGCGCAGGTACCCGCGGCTCTGCCGCGCCCTCACCGTCGGCACGGTGGTGTGGGAGACGGCCTTCCCGCTCGTCTACCTACTGCCGCGCAAGCAGGCCTCCTATGCGCTCACGGCCGTCAAGGGCTTCCACATCGGCGTGGCGACGGCCATGGAACTGCCCCGCTTCGTCTGGGGGTTCTTCGGCTCCCACGGAGCCGTCGGCTACGTCCTGGACACCCGCGGCGCACCCCGGACCTTCGAGAAGGCCGTCCTCGGCATCGCCGGCGGCGCCGTCCTCACGAGCGCGCTGATCGCCCGCGAGAAGCGCCGGGTCGCCGAGCAGCGCCGGCTCGGCCCCAAGGGCGCCGCGCGGCTGCGCCACGGCGACGGCGAGGTGGAGTACCGGGTGGACCGCCCCGAGGAGGGGACTCCCTCCCGTGCGGTGATCGTCCTGGAGTGCGGCCTCGGGCAGTCCTTCGAGTCGTGGGAGTGGGTCGCGGCGAGCCTGGCCGAGCAGCACACGGTCATCCGCTACCACCGTTCCGGATACGGCCTCACGACGTCCCGCGCGGCCGACGGCGAGCTGCTCGCCGCCGTGCTCGACGAGGTCGGCGCCGAGGGGCGGATCGTGGTGGCCACCCACTCGATCGGATCGCTGAGCGCGGCCTCGTACCTGGGCGAGGAGCCCTTCGCGGGCCGCGTCGACCGGCTGATCGTGGTTGACGGCACCGACCCGGTGCTGCTGGACGAGGACCGCACGGACCGCAGGCGGCTCGGCCGCTTCCTCCAGGCGCAGCTCTACACGCTCGTCGCGGCGCTCACCGGGATCTACGAGTGGGCCCCCAACGCGGTGGAACGGCAGGCGGGCTACACGCCCGACGTCCAGTACAGCCACGTGCAGTTCGTGTTCTCGCCGAGGAACGTCGTGAACTCGGTCCGCGAGTACCGCCGTATGCGCACCGAGGGCGCGGTGGACCGGCTCGCCGCGGTCGACTCGGTCCTGGTCGTCGCCTCGGACGAGTACGCGGACCAGCAGGCGGTGCTGGCCGAGAAGCTCGGGGCGAAGTTCGAGGTGGTACGCGGCTCCGCGCACCGGTCGATCATCGGGTACCGGGAGCACGCCGAACAGGTCGAGGGCGCTATCAGAAGGTTCATGGATGCTTACTGACCGGATCAAGGGCGGGGCGGCGACCGTCGCGGTCGGTGCGCTCGCGGCGCACCTGGTCGCGACCGTGCTGCAGAACACCCCCGACTCGTACAACCAGGACATGCGCACGTTCACGGGCGGCTGGCCCGTTCCCGGCTGGCGGTTCTTCGCGCCCAACCCGGGTGTGCAGAACGTGCACCTGCTGGTGCGGGAGACCACCGACGACGGTCCGACGCCGTGGCGCGACGTGACCCCCGTCGTGCCGCACGGCTGGACGCAGGTGCTGTACAACCCGCGGAGCCGCGGACCCAAGGCGCTCTTCGACGCCATGCAGCAGCTCTCCATCATGAGCGCGAACCAGGCCGACTTCTCCTGGGTCACCCAGAGCCTGCCGTACGACCTGGTGCTCGCGGCGAGCCGCGCCGCGGTGGGCGACGACGCACGGGCACTGCAGTTCCTGCTGATGAACGTGTTTCCCAGCGCGCCCGCGGACCAGCGGATGAAGCCGATCCTCACCTCCGAGTGGATCCCCCTCGGTACCGCCCGCCGGCCGGCGGGAGCCGGCGCGTGAACGTGGAGAAGTTCGAGGGCGCGGAGCTGCACGTCCATGTCACGGGCTCCATCAGCGCGGCGCTCGTGCCGTGGTGGATCCACTGGCTCAGGGAGTTCCAGCCGGAACTGGTCGTCAACGTGTCGGTGACGCCCGCCGCCTCGCGGTTCCTGGCGGTCCGGGCGCTCCGCCACCTGGCCAACGGCGCGGTGTGGGTGGACTCCTGGGACGACCCGGACGTGCCCCGCGAGGTCAACTCGGGGAAGAGCGGCGCCTCCGAGTGCTTCCTCGTCTTCCCCGCCACGCTGGACACCGTGATGCGCCTGGCGCAGGGGCGCGCGGACTCGCCCGCCCTCATGATGCTCCAGCTGACCGACGCGCCCCTCGTGATCGCGGACACGTTCCCGGGGACCAACGAGATCGTCGAGAACAACGTGCGGAACCTCAAGCTCCGCCCGAACGTCGAGTTCGCGCCGCGGGTCAACGGCGTACGCGCGAGCAACCGGCAGACGGCCGAGGTGGGGTTCAACCTGCCGGGTGCCCTCGCCGTGGCCAACAGGATGCGGAAGGAAGGGCGTTCCGGTGAGTGACCCGAGCGTGTACGACGAGACGGCGATCGAGGCGTACGACCTGGTGTCGTCGATGCTCTCCCCGGGGGCCGGGCTCGTCGCCTGGGTGTCCTCGCACCGCCCCCTCGACGGGCGGACCGTGCTCGACCTGGGCTGCGGCACGGGGGTGTCCTCGTTCGCGCTCGCCGAGGCCGGAGCGCGGGTCGTGGCGGTCGACGCCTCGCGGCCGTCCCTGGACATGCTGGAGAAGAAGCGTCTCGACCGCGCTGTCGAGGCGGTGGAGGGCGACTTCCGCGACCTCCGCCTCGACTCCGCGTTCGACGTCGTCACGATGTCCCGGAACACCTTCTTCCTCGCCCAGGAGCAGGAGGAGAAGATCGAGCTCCTGCGCGGTGCCGCCCGGCACCTGAAGCCGGGCGGCGCGGTCTTCCTCGACTGCACCGACCCCGCCGAGTTCCAGCGCGCGGGCGGCGACGCGCAGTCGGTCACCTACCCGCTCGGCCGGGACCGGATGGTGACGGTGACCCAGACCGCGGACCGCGCGGGCCAGCATGTCCTGAGCATCTTCCTGGTCCAGGGCGCGCAGACGCTCACCGCGTTCCACGAGCAGGCCACCTGGGCTACGCTGGCCGAGATCCGGCTGATGGCACGGATCGCGGGTCTGGAGGTGACGGGCGTCGACGGGTCGTACGCGGGAGAGCCCTACACCGCGCGCTCGCGGGAGATGCTGGTCGTTCTGGAGCGGCAGTGAGCGAAGTACCGGCGATCGCCGCGGAGGACGCCTCGGTCGTCCTGGACGGGACCACCCTCCTCGCGCCGACCACGTTCGAGGTGAAGCCCGGCGAGTTCTGGTGCCTCACCGGCAGCAACGGCTCCGGGAAGACGACCCTGTTGCGGGCCTTCCTGGGCAGCCGGAGGCTGACGGACGGCGCCGTCCTCGTCCGCGGCGAGACCGTCGACATGGCCAGGCCCCGGCACCGGCGCCTGATCGCCTCGCTCGTCGAACCGATCCCCGTCGCCCGTGACATGACGCTCCGCGAGCAGGTGACCCTGGTCGCCGCCTCCTGGTACGGCAACACCGCGGAGACCGCCGAGCGCGCCGACGAGATCGTCGGGCGACTGGGGCTCACGGCGCTGGGCACCCGCTTCCCCTCCCAGCTCTCCTCCGGCCAGCTCCAGCTCTTCAACCTCGCGCTGACCCTGGTCCGGCCCGCCGACGTCATCCTGCTCGACGAACCCGAGCGGCACCTCGACACCGACCGCGTCGACCTCGTCGCCGCCCTGCTCTCCGAGCGCGCCGAGCAGGGCACGTCGTTCCTGGTCGCCACCCATGAGGCCGCCATGGTGGAAGCCTGCGACGGCCTCATGGAGCTGGGATGACCACGGACAGCATCACCGCCGTCGAGGCCGGCCCCAGGGACCGCGTCCACGCGGTCCGGCACCGGTACGCCCACCGCGGCGACCGCGCCACGGTGCAGGACTGGGCGTACACCCTCTACCTCAGCGTCATCCTCGGCGCCGTCTACGTGGCGCCCGTCGTCTACCTGGTGCGAACCACGGAGGCCCTGGTCTCCCTGCCGACCGCCGAGGCGGCGACGCCGGTGGCGTGCCTGGTCGCGGCGGCGGTGGTCGGCGGCGCCCAGCTCACCGGCCGGTTCTGGGGACCGCTGGTGCTCAAGCCGTTCCTGCTGCACGTGTTCATGTCGACGGACCTGTCCCCGACGGACTACCTCGGCACGATCGCCCGTCGCCGGCTCGCGTACGCGGGACTCGGCACGCTCCTGGCGGTCTGCACGGCGACATTCCTCACGACCGACCTGTTCGACCGGCCGGGCAGCGCACTGCTGCCGCAGACCCTGGCCGTCGCCGTGGGCATCGGCGCCGTCGCCCCCGCGGCATGGCTGTGGGGCCAGGTCCGGACGGTGCGCGAGAACGTGCTGCTCGCCACCGCCGTGGCGGGCGCGGCGGCCGCCACGGCCCTGCTCGGCAGCTCCTCCCTCCTGGGCGGGAACGGCCCGTGGCTCGTCACCGGCGTCCTCGCGGCCGCCGCCGTCCTGCTCGGCCGGTCCGCCTTCCGGTCCGTCCGTACGGTCGACCTCGCCCGGCTCGCCCGCGAGTCGGCGCGCGCCGCCGAGGCCCAGACGTTCGCCTGGACCGGCACCCTCCACCACGCGCTCGACCTGTACCGCCCGCAGCCGCGCGGGCTCACCTCCGCCCTCACCCGCCCCGACGGGCGGCTCCGCGGCCACCTCGCCCAGGGCGCGGTCCGCGCGGTCCGCACCCGGGGCCGGGCGATCGCGGCCGCGGTGTTCCTGCCGGCCGGCGGCGCCCTGCTGACGCTCGGCGTCGCCGCACCGGACGCCCGGCTCGCGACCCTGTCCTGGACGGCCGGCGCGGTCGGCGTCTACCTGGGGTCCGGGTGGGTCGGCGAGAGCTGGCGCGGACTGCGCGACGAGCTGACCCTGGCCCCGCTGCTCGGCGAATGGTGGGGCGGGATGCTCGCCCGCACCCTGGCCTGGCCGGTCGTCGCCGTGGCCGTCCCGGTGGGCCTCGCGAGCGCCGTCACCCTCCTGGCCGGCCGCCCGCCCCAGGGCGGACCGGCCGACGCGGTGCTGCTCACGGCGGGGTCTGCGGTCCTCGTGCTGGGCGCCAGGTTCCTGCGCGAGATGAAGATGAACCTGCCCGTCGAACTGCTGCTCCCCCTCATCACACCGCTGGGCGACCTCTCCGCCCTCCGCGTCTTCGTCTGGCAGTTCGACGGACTCGTCGTCGTCCTGGCCGGCGTCCTCGTCATGAACGGGATGCCGTCCGCGTCCGGCGCGGCCCTGGTGGCCCTGGCCGCGGCCGCCTGCTGCGTCTGGGCGGGCCTGCGCCGCACCGGCTGGTCCCTCCGCTCCCTCGCCACCCGCCTCCGGCGGGCGTAGCGACGCCCCGCGGGAGCCGACCCCGCTCCGCCTGGGGCAGGGGTCCCGCGTGGCTCCGGGGCGGCAGGGCAGGATGGACACCATGGCGAACCGACTGGCCCATGAGACCTCCCCGTACCTCCTTCAACACGCCGACAACCCGGTCGACTGGTGGCCGTGGTCGGCCGAGGCCTTCGAGGAGGCCCGGCGCCGCGACGTCCCCGTGCTGCTCAGCGTCGGATACAGCTCCTGCCACTGGTGCCACGTCATGGCGCACGAGTCCTTCGAGGACGACGCCACCGCGGCCCTGGTCAACGAGAACTTCGTCGCCGTCAAGGTCGACCGCGAGGAGCGCCCCGACGTCGACGCCGTCTACATGGAGGCCGTGCAGGCCGCCACCGGCCAGGGCGGCTGGCCGATGACCGTCTTCCTCACCCCGGACGCGGCCCCCTTCTACTTCGGTACGTACTTCCCGCCCGAGCCCCGCCACGGCATGCCCTCCTTCCCTGAGGTCCTGGAGGGCGTCAAGGGCGCCTGGGCCGACCGGCGCGACGAGGTCGGCGAGGTCGCGGAGCGCATCGTGAAGGACCTCGCGGGCCGGTCCCTCGCGTACGGCGGCGACGGCGTCCCCGGCGAGGAGGAACTCGCCCAGGCCCTCCTCGGTCTGACCCGCGAGTACGACGCGACCCGCGGCGGCTTCGGCGGTGCCCCCAAGTTCCCGCCGTCGATGACCCTGGAGTTCCTGCTCCGCCACCACGCCCGTACCGGCTCCGAGGGCGCCCTCCAGATGGCCGCCGACACCTGCGAGGCGATGGCCCGCGGCGGCATCTACGACCAGCTCGGCGGCGGCTTCGCCCGGTACGCCGTCGACCGCGCCTGGGTCGTGCCCCACTTCGAGAAGATGCTGTACGACAACGCCCTGCTCTGCCGGGTGTACGCGCATCTGTGGAAGGCCACCGGCAGCGACCTGGCCCGCCGGGTCGCCCTGGAGACCGCCGACTTCATGGTCCGCGAACTGCGCACCCCCGAGGGCGGTTTCGCCTCCGCGCTGGACGCGGACAGCGACGACGGTACGGGCCGGCACGTCGAGGGCGCCTACTACGCGTGGACGCCCGACCAGCTCACCGAGGTCCTCGGCGCGGAGGACGCCGCCCTCGCCGCCGCCCACTACGGCGTCACCGAGGACGGCACCTTCGAGCACGGCAGCTCCGTCCTCCAGCTCCCGCAGGAGGCCGGTCCGGCCGACGCCGACAGGATCGCCTCGATCGCCGCCCGGCTCCTCGCCGCCCGCGAGGAGCGCGAGCGTCCGGGCCGCGACGACAAGGTCGTCGCCGCCTGGAACGGTCTCGCGATCGCCGCGCTCGCCGAGACCGGCGCCCTCTTCGACCGCCCCGACCTCGTCGAGCGCGCCACCGAGGCCGCCGACCTCCTCGTCCGGGTCCACATGGACGAGTCCGCCCGCCTCACCCGCACGTCCAAGGACGGCCGGGCCGGCACCAACGACGGTGTCCTGGAGGACTACGCCGACGTCGCCGAGGGCTTCCTCGCCCTCGCCGCCGTCACCGGCGAGGGCGCCTGGCTCGACTTCGCCGGCTTCCTCCTGGACCTCGTCCTGGACCGCTTCACCGCCGAGGGCGGCGCCTTCTACGACACGGCCCACGACGCGGAGACGCTGATCCGCCGCCCGCAGGACCCCACGGACAACGCCGCCCCGTCCGGCTGGACCGCCGCCGCCGGCGCCCTGCTCTCGTACGCCGCGCACACCGGCTCGGACGCCCACCGGGCCGCGGCCGAGGGCGGTCTCGGCGTCGTCAAGGCACTCGGCCCGCGCGCGCCCCGCTTCATCGGCTGGGGCCTGGCCGTCTCCGAGGCCCTCCTCGACGGGCCCCGGGAGATCGCCGTGGTGGGCGCCCCCGGTGACGCCGTCTTCCAGGAACTGCGCCGCACCGCGCTCCTGGCGACCGCCCCCGGCGCGGTCCTCGCCTTCGGCGCCCCCGACAGCGAGGAGTTCCCGCTCCTGAAGGACCGTCCGCCGGTGGCCGGTGGTCCCGCCGCGTACGTGTGCCGTCACTTCACCTGTGACGCGCCGGTCACCGACCCGGAGGCGCTCCGCCGGAAGCTCTGAGCCCTCTGGAAAGGGGACGGCCCCGCAACCCCTCCGAGGAGGGGCGGCGGGGCCGCGCCGTGCCGTGCGTCGTCGCTCAGCTGTTGCCGGCGCCGTTGCCGGACAGCACGGGGATGTCGCTGAGGATGTGCGAGAGCGGCTCGTCACCCTTGGCCTGGGTGGAGTTCTCGGTGCACTGCTGGTTCTGCGGGGAGGACAGGACGTTGACGTCCTGGACCGCGATCGGGACGAGGCCGACCAGCGAACCGGCGTTGACCTTGGCCGGCAGGCCGACGCAGGGCTTGTTCAGGGAGCCCTGAACGAGCGCGAACTGCGGGCTCATGTTGCCGTGGGTGGCGGAGTTGCCGAACTCCTGGTGGGCGCCGTTGCCGCTGAGCGACGTGGTGCCACCGTCGTCGGCGATGGCGAGCGCCTGTCCGGCACCCGCCGCCGTCGCGCCGAGCACCGACGCGGCCACAGCAGCCGTAGCCAACAGCTTCTTCATTGTTCAGGCCTTTCGGATCGTGGCCCGCTGAGTGCCGAGCCGTGCTGATCAACTGGTCAGCGGTGCGGAGGTTCCGCGAAGTCCACCGGACGGACTACGGGCAGATGAGCGAAGCCCCCGGCGCCGGCCGGTAGGTGGCGGCGGAGACCTGGCTGGGCGCGACCTCGTCCGCCGCCGGCAGCGGCCGGTCCTCGCGCAGCCGCCGGAAGACCTCGGCCGCCCCCTCCTCGTCCCAGGCGACGGTGGACCCGACACCGGCGATGACCGGGTGGAAGCCGCGTACGGGCACGGTGGCGAACTCCGTACGGTCCGGGCGCAGGTTCCGCAGCCGCCAGGCGAGCCGGACCAGCTCGGGCGCGGTGATCCCGCGTGCGGTCGCGCCCGTCCCGCGCAGGGTCTCCGCGAGTTCCTTCAGCCGGCCGGGGTGGTGGAGGACGTCCTCGCGGAGCCGCTCCAGGGTGTTCACCACGAACTTCTGCTGCTTCCGGATGCGGCCGAAGTCCATCTGCCCGTCGGCCTTCCGCGACCGCACGTACTGGAGCGCCTCGCCGCCGCCGACCGGCCTGGTCCCGGGCTGCAGGTCGATGCCGGTGGCCGGGTCCTTGAGGGCCTTCTCCGTACAGATGGGGACGCCGCCGTCGACGCGGTCCACGGTGTCCATGAAGCGCCGGAAGTCGATCTCCAGGTAGCGGTGGACGGGCAGCCCCGTCATCGACTCGACGGTCTCCACGGCGAAGGCGGAGCCGCCTTCCGACCAGGCTCCGTTGATCTTCGCCTGGTGGGCGGCGTGCAGCTTTCCGGTGCGCCGGTCGCGGTGCCGGTCGGGGAAGGAGGTGAGCGAGTCGCGGGGCAGGCTCACCACGTCGACGCGGTCGTTCCCGGCCGAGACGTGCACGAGCATCATGACGTCCGTGCAGTCGCACTCCTTCCCGCCGAGCCGGAAACGTTCCTTCTCCGCCGCGGTGAGCCCCTTGCGGCTGTCGATGCCGACCACGAGGAGGTTCAGCCCCTGTGCGGGGGCGGGGAGACCGGTGGGGGCGGCGGCGAGGGCGCCGGGGGCGAGGGCGGCGACGGCGGCGAGCACCGCCGGGACGAGCAGCGGACGTCGGGGGCGCCGTGATCGCGGGAATTTCATGCCCGCACGGTAATTCGATCACTCTCGCACACAGATACGCGACGCGACATGAACAGGACGAATCACTCTCCCGCGACGCCTGTGGAATGATGCGGGAATCGCAGCGGAAGGAGCGAAGATGGCGCCGGATCCCGGGAAATGGGAACGGATGGCCTTCATTCCGAAGAGCCGATATGTGAGCGACCCGGCCCCGGCCGACCGCACACCTTTCCCCCTCTATTCCTCACTCGTGACCCAGTGGGTGCAGGCGGGCCGGACGGTGCCGGGGATGCCCGACCGCGAGTGGGAGCGCCTGATGGCGACCCCGGTCTGGCCGACCTGGTAGCGACGGGCCGGCCCGGTACGGAGCAGACGAAAGGGGCCGCCCCGGAGGGCGGCCCCTGACGTGTGGACGTCGTCGCGCGAAGGCGGGACGTCAGTTGTTGCCGACGCCGTTGCCCGAGAGGATCGGGATGTCGTCCAGGATGTGCGAGAGCGCCTCGTCACCCTTGGCCTGGGTGGAGTTCTCGGTGCACTGCTGGTTCTGCGGGGAGGACAGGACGTTGATGTCCTGGACCGCGATCGGGATGGCCCCGATGAGCGAACCGGCGTTGACCTTGGCCGGCAGGCCGATGCACGGCTTGTTCAGCGAGCCCTGGACCAGCGCGAACTGGGGGCTCATGTTGCCGTACGTGGCGGAGTTGCCGTACTCCTGGTGGGCGCCGTTGCCGCTGAGCGACGTGGTGCCGCCGTCGTTGGAGATGGCGAGCGCGGGAGAGGCAACGGCGGCGGTGGCGCCGACGATGGAGACGGCTGCGGCCGCAGTGGCCATAACCTTCTTGATCACGGGAGTTCCCTTCTAGAACCGGCTCCGTGCAGGGAGCTGCCTGATCAACTGGCTCTGGACGCAAGGGTTCCGCTGTGTCACCCCCTTGGCGGAGCGCACTCGGCAGCGCTAAACGAGGGGCCAGTCGAACGGGTGAAGCGCCGGAACCTCGGCCCCCGCGCGCAGTTGATCCCGTCGCATCAATCACGTCGATTGGTGGGAACAGGAACGGAATCACCGTGATCAAGAAGATTATGGCGGCTGCGGCTGTGACGGCCTCTGTTGTCGGCGCTTCTGCTGCGGCGGCCTCCCCGGCGCTCGCCATCGCCGACGACGGCGGCACCACCTCGCTCAGCGGCAACGCCGCGAGCCAGTCGTTCGGCAACTCCAAGACCGTGGGCGACATGAGCCCCCAGTTCTCGGCCGTCCAGGGCTCGCTGAACAAGCTCTGCCTCGGCGTCCCGGTCAAGGGCAACGTCGGCTCGGTCGTCGGCGTCCTCGTCCCGGTCGCGGTCCAGGACATCAACGTCCTCTCCTCCCCGCAGAACCAGCAGTGCGCGGAGAACTCCACCCAGGCCAAGGGTGACGAGCCGCTGTCGCACCTCCTGGAGGACATCCCGGTCCTCTCCGGGAACGGCGCCTACAACGGCTGATCCGTCGCGCGCACGACAGGGCCGGAGGGAACGATCGCGTTCCCTCCGGCCCTGTCCGTGCGCGCAATGGAGTGAAAGAACGGAACTCGTCGATTTCGCGGGTTTCCTTTGCACGACATGATCGTTGTGTTGCGTGAAAAGTGTTCCGCCACCGAAAGGATGCAGACGAAATGAACTGTAAGAAGGCTGCTGCCGTCGTCGCCGGAATCATCATGGCCATGGGTGCGGCGACCCCCGCCTTCGCCGACGCGGGCGCCGAGGGAATCGCCGTCGGTTCGCCGGGCGTCCTCTCCGGCAACGTCGTCCAGATCCCGATCCACGTGCCGATCAACGTCTGCGGCAACAGCGTGAACGTCATCGGTGCGCTGAACCCGGCCGCGTTCAACACCTGCGCCAACGTCTGAGCCCTCCGCGGCACGCAGACACAGGGGCCGGCCCCGGGAGAGCGTCCGCTCCCCGGGGGCCGGCCCTCGCTCATGCCGAGACCGGCGCCTTCCCGCCCGTACGCGGCCGGCCCACCGCCCCGCCCCGGGCCCCCGTCCGCAACCGCCGCCGCACCCCGCGCACCAGACGCCCCGCCGTGTACTCCGCGCCGAAGACGAACCGCATCGACGGACCGTACGAAGGAGCGGTGAGCAGCCCGGCCAGGAACAGGCCCGGCCACGAGGACTCGAAGAGACGGCCGACCTCCGGGGCGCCGCCCGCGCCGACCGTCCGCAACGCGCCGCGCAGCTCGGGCGAGAGCACACCGGCCCGGTCCAGGCTCGGGGTGAACCCGGTGGCCGCGACGACATGGTCGGTCTCCAGGACCGCGGCCCCCTCCGGCCCGGTCACGTCGAGCCGCAGCCGCCCGTCCCCCGTCACCGCCGCCGCGGTGATCCGCTGCCCGAGGCGTACGTCCCCGACCGCGGCGAACCGCTCCCGCAGCCACCAGGCACCCGCCGGGCCGAGCGCCGAGTCGAAGATCCGCTCACGCGTCCCGGCCGGCAGCCGGCGGAAGACGCCCGGGGAGTCCGCGTACAGCTTGTTCCGCCAGCCGCAGCCGAGCCCCGTGTGCGGCGCGCGCACGCTCGGCCACGGGCCCCGGTCGAGGGCCGGGGGCAGCGTGTTCCAGTTCAGCCGGTCCGCGCGGGCGAGGATCCGTACGGTCGCGGCGCCCCCCTCGACGAGGAGCGCGGCCGTCTCCAGTGCGGCCTGCCCGGCCCCGACGACGGTCACGTCCCGGCCGGCGAAGCGGTCCAGCTCCCCGTGGTGGCTGGAGTGGGTGACGTAATGCCGGGGCAGGCCCCGCAGCGGCCCCGGGATCTCCATGAACGGCAGGACGCCGACCGCCAGCGCCACCGTCCTCGCCCGCAGCGGCTCGCCGTCCTCGGCGCGCAGCTCGAAGCCGTCCGCGCCGGGCGCGACCGCGTCGATCAGCCGCTCGTCGAGCGCGGGCACCGCCTGCCGGGCGAACCAGTCGCCGTACGCGGCGAAGAAGTCCACCGGCAGCGGCACCCCGTGCGTGGCGCGCACCCCGCGCGTGGCGGCGTAGGCGTCCAGTCCGTAGGCCCGCTCCGGGTCGGAGAGGTGGGACGCCCAGGGCTCCGACTTCAGGAACATGCCCGAGGGCATCGCGTGCCAGGACTCCATCGAGCGGCCGAAGGTCCGCAGGCGCAGGCCGTGGGCGGCCGCGTGCGCGGCCACGGACAGACCGTACGGCCCGGCCCCGACGACCACCAGGTCGTACATCGACTTCGACATCGTGCCTTCCGCCTTCATCGTGGGGTGAGCTGCTGGGAGGAGCTGCGGGCCCGCGGCGTCGTCGGGCCCAGCGGCGGACGCGTCCGCAGGGAGCTGAGGAAGCGGCGCGCCGAGGCCACCGCCCTGCGCAGCAGGTGCCCGAACCAGGCGAGGCCCATCGCGAACGCCGGTGCCGGGTCGTCGGCCGCCCACCAGGCGTACTCGGTCCGCTGCGACGGGCCCTCGCACCCGGCACCGGCACCGGCACCGGTCCCGGCTCCGTCCGCGCGACGGCGGCGCGGGGAGGTGAGGAGCGACAGCGCCGCGTAGTTCTCGACCACGAACCGGCGGCCGCACGCGGGGGAGTGCGGCGGTACGGGACGCCCGGTGAGGTCCAGGTGGAGCGCCCGCACCACGTCCAGGCCGTCCGCGTCGGCGAAGAGCCGGAACTGCGCGCCGGGCCGGGGATTGAAGTCGAGCAGGTGGTACGCGCCCGTCGACCGGTTCATCCGGAAGTCCAGGTCGCACACGCCCCGGTAGCCGAGCGCCTCGAACAGCTCGCGGGCCGCCCGCTCGACGGCCGGGTTCGCCGCCCAGCGGCCCACCGCGGTGAGCCCGGCCCCGTCCGGCCAGGACCGCTCCTTGCGGCCCGTCGCCCCCGTCGTACAGCCGCCGTCCGCGGCCACGTAGCCGTGGAAGAACCAGTCCAGGTCACGGCCGGCCGGGAGGAGTTCCTGGAGCAGCAGCCGGCTGCCTGCCTCCGGGCTCCGGGCGTACAGCTCCCGCACCTCGGCGAGGGACCGCACGATCGAGGTGCTCCGCAGCCCGCCGCAGGCCGGAAGCAGCCAGGGACGGCTCCACTTGGCGACCACCGGCAGGCCGAGCGACCAGGCCATCGCGGCGGCCTCGTCGGATCCGGCGGGAAGTTCGGTACGGGGATGGGGCAGGCCGAGCTCCGCGCAGGTCTCGGCGAGCGCCGCCTTGTCCGCGACCTGCAGCAGCTGCTCCTCGGTCTGCTCGGGGAGCAGGAGGCGCGGGGAGAGCTCGGCGCGGCGGCGCGCCAGGGCGAGGGCGCTCACGTCGTCCAGGGGAAGCACGAGGAGGGGAGTTGACGCGGCGTCGGGTGCCCGCGCCGACTCCCCGTCGATCTCGTCCGCGTACCGGTGGAGGAGCGCGGTCAGCTCGTTGGCGGTGGGCGTCCCGGGACTCGCGCGGGTCGACCGGAGATATCGGGAGCGGGCGACCGGGCTGGTGCTCGATTCGATGACCGCGTGGACCGGAATTCCCGCCCGGCCCAGTGAGCGCGCGGCGCCGAGGGTGCCGTGATGGAAGGGATTCCGGTCGATCCGTACAAGGACGGTGGGAACGCTGGTGTCGAAACTCTGACGACGCAGCACGGCATGCCCTTCATCTCGGGGTGCCCCAACTGGGCGATCAAATCCTCTAATGGACTACTGATCAGGGGGAAGCCGAGTTCACGGTCGGCTCATTAGGAATACTTTCGGAGCATCGGATTGACGGATCATCAAAACGCGTACGACGCGAAGGAGCGGCCATGGCGGCTACACATCGGCGACCATCGAGAGTGTGGCTGGGGGTGTTCACCGCCGGTCTCCTCGCTTCGGGCTCAGTCGTGCTCGCGTCCCCCGCGCGCGCCTCCGAACCAGTAACGACGACGGACCCCGGACCGACTCTCTCCAGCGCCATGGGAGCCTTCCTCGACTCGGGCGACCTCGGGGTCGCCCGCATCGAGCAGCTGCAGCAGTGGCTCGGCGGGCGCGAACTCCGGGTCGGCCACACCTACCTCCCCGGCGACCTCTGGAAGAACATCGAGGGCCCGCCCGGCTTCCTCGACGCCTGGGCGGACTGGCGCAACGAGAAGGCCGACCGCCTGTTCGTCCTCAACGTCCCCATGCTGGAGCGCAACGAGGCCGGCGTCTCCGACGCCGAGGTCCGCCGCCAGCTCCAGCTCGGCGCCGCCGGGTACTTCGACCACCACTTCACGGCCCTCGCCGAGCGGCTCGTCCGGCTGCGGGCGGCCGACACGGTCGTCAACCTCGGCTGGGAGATGAACGGGACGACGTACACCCACCGCTGTGCGCCCGACCCGACCTCGTGGAAGAAGTACTGGAACCGGATCGTCACCGCGATGCGTGCCGTCCCCGGCCAGGAGTTCCGCTTCGACTTCAACCCGAGCCGCGGCCGCGATGCCGTTCCGTGGACCGAGTGCTATCCGGGCGACGACGTCGTCGACATCATCGGGATGGACTCGTACGACCAGCCTCGGGGATCGAGTTTCGACCAGCACGTCAGCGAACCGTACGGACTGCAGAAGCAGGTCGATTTCGCCGCCGAGCACGGAAAGGAGATCTCCTATCCCGAATGGGGGCTCTTCCGTAACGGCGACAACCCGGAATACATGCGGCGCATGCTGGAGTGGATGAAGCAGCACAAGCCGCTGTATCACACGATCACCGATTACTGCCCGCACGGCGTCTGGCAGTGCGACGACAATCCCCGGTCGTCGCAGACGTTCCGCCAGATGCTCTACGGCACGGAGCCGGAGCTCCCGACCCAGCCGACGGATCCGACGGACCCGGTCGACCCGACGGACCCGACGGACCCGACGTGGCCGACGGACCCCGTGGACCCGACGCTTCCCGAGCCGAAGCCTGAGCCGAAGCCTGAGCCGAAGCCTGAGCCGAAGCCGGAACCCAAGCCTGAGCCCAAGCCTGAGCCCAAGCCTGAGCCGAAGCCTGAGCCGAAGCCGGAACCCAAGCC
>NZ_LIVV01000005.1:0-140363 GCF_001905825.1 Streptomyces sp. CB02009 | reverse complement strand
AAGCCTGAGCCGAAGCCCGAGCCGAAGCCGGAACCCAAGCCCGAGCCGAAGCCCGAGCCGAAGCCGGAACCGAAGCCCGAGCCGAAGCCCGAGCCCAAGCCGGAGCCTCTGCCCGAGCCCGCGCCCAGCTGCTGGACCGTGAACCTCGGTTCGTGGGTCGAGAGTTGGATCGGCGGACCTGTCTGCGTCCCGAAGGACTCCTGGAAGGACGAGGTCGACCTCGACTGGAAGGACGCGCTGGAGGGCGTCTGGCCCTTCTGACCCACCGTGGCGGCGGCGGAGATCATCCGCCGCCGCTCGGCGCGCGCCCGGTCAGCCGGCCGAGGGCGCGGCCCACCCAGGCGCGTTCCCGAGCCTGCCGGACCGCCCAGCGGCGCGCGCCCGCGGCGCCCGCGCGGAGCCAGAGCAGCGGGGCCGTACCCCGGCCGGTGAGCATGAGCCGCTGGTTGCCGACGGTCTCGGGCCGCCAGTGGTGCTTGTACGCCTCGGTGCCCCGCAGCATGCTCAGCGTGGCCCGGCCGCCCGTGCTCGTCTCCCCGGCGCCGTGCCGGAGCAGCATCGTCGCCACGTCGACCTTGCGGGCCCGCAGGGCCGGGTCGGCGCCGTACAGGTAGCCGCCGGCGAGTCGCGGCGACATCAGGGTCAGGTCGGCGGCCACCACGTCCCCGGCCAGCCGGAACTCGGTCACCATCGCGTCCCCGCGCTCCACCATCGGGCGCACGGCCCGGGCGAGGTGCTGGGCGAACCGCTCGCTGGTGTGCTCGGCGGTGACGCCCCGCCCCTGCCACTGGAGCTGGTGGAGCCTCAGGAGCCGGTCGAGGGCGGCGGGGACCTCCGTCCCGGTGACCACGTGCGTGTCGATGCCGAGGGCGTCGAGCTTGCGCAGCTTGGCACGGACCCGCTGGGCCTTCCCGGACGGGATGCGGGCGAGGAGGCCCTCCATGGGGACGGCGGGCAGTTCGAGGCAGAGCGAGTCGGGCATCCGGCGGCGGGGACCCCGCCAGTGGACGAGGACCCGTTCGCTGGCCGCCCCCGGCCGCACCTCTCGCAGGTCGACCACCGCGCCCCGGGCGGCCCGGGCGAGCACCCGGGCCAGCGCGGGCGCCGCCTCGGGACAGCCGTCGTCGAGGAGCACGTCCGTGAAGTCGGTGATCGAACCGCCGAGCTGGGTGAGGACGGGCAGCGGACCCCGGGCGCGCATCAGGGCGGCGGCGGCGACGAGTTCTCCGTCCTCCCGTCGTACGAGCACCAGCCGCAGCGCCCCTGGCCTGCCGTACGAGAGCCACCAGGAGTGCAGCCAGGCGTGGGACTGGAAGGGGGTGGCGGTGGAGCAGCGCCCGTACAGCGCCGTCCACTCGGCCGCCAGCCGCCCGAAGCTCTCCTCGTCACGGCAGATCTCCGTCCGCAGGGCCGGTCCGGTGCCCGTCGCTCTCGGACTCACACCGCCTCCGGCTGGTGCGCGGCGGCGGCCGGGGCGGGCACGGCGGCGGTGGGCGCGGTGCCGGAAGCGGCCGCCTGGCGGGAGTGCCGGGCCTCGCCGCGCGCGGCCGCGCGCTTCGGCCGGACCAGGAGGGCGAGGCCGCCGAGGAGCCCGCCCGCGCAGCCGCCGACGAGCGCGGAGAGCGGCGCGGAGGGCGAGACGGGCGCGACCGGCTTCGTCGCGCGGGAGAACTGCACGACCTTCACGCCGGTGCTGCTCGCGACGTGGGTGCTGTCGAGGATGAGCGCGCGGGCCACCCCGTCGGCCATGGACACGGCCTTCGCGGGCTTCTCCGCCTTGGCGGTGATGGAGATCATCGGCGCGTCCGGGGAGGTCGCGGCCTGTACGTTCCTGCGCAGGGTGTCGGCGGTGACCCCCGCCCACACCTGGGCGTCGCCGGTCACCGCGATGTCGGTGGCGACCCGCCCGTAGGCCTGGGCGAAGCCGAGCGCGGCGGCCGGGTCGGACTTCTCGGCAGGTACGACGATGACGTAGCTGGTCGCCGCGTACTGCGGGGCCTTCAGCGCCCCGTAGCCGCCGCCGAGGGCGGCTCCGGCGAGGACGGCTGCGGGCAGCACCGCCCAGCGGCCCGGTGTGCGCAGGCCGGCGGGGAGGAGGGGGCGGCGTGGTGTGGTGTTCATGGGACGGGTTCTCTCACTTCGCGGAGGAGGGGGTGCCGTGGACGGCCTGGTCGTAGAGGGACATCAACTGCTGTGCGCTGTGCGCGATGTCGTAGCGGCGGGCGGCGGCCGGCAGCGGGAACCTGGCCAGCCGGGCGTCGTGGATGCCGCGCAGTGCGGAGATCAGCTCGGACACGGACTCGCCGATCCGGCGGGCGCCCGGTGCCGCCGCGGGTGCCAGGTCGTCGACGGCCGGGCAGGCCACGTACAGGACGGGCAGTCCGGCGGCGAGGGCCTCGACGACGGCGAGCCCGAAGGTCTCGTCGGGAGAGGTGGACACGAAGACGTCCATGGCGGCGAGCAGTTCGGGCAGGGAGGGGCCTGGACGGTCGGCGCTCGGCGGGTCCTCGCAGGCCCCGGGGAGCAGGACCCGGTCGGCGGCGCCGCACGCGCGGGCCACCCGCAGGAGTTCCGCGCGCTGGTCGCCCTCGCCGACGAGGAGCAGCCGGACGTCCGGGAGCGCGGCCACGGCCCGGACGAGCCGCTCGAACCGCTTCCCGGGCGTGAGCCGCCCCACCCCGCCGACGACATAGGCGTCCTCGGGAAGCCCGAGGGCGTCCCGGGTGAGGCGGCGGGCGCGGGCGTCGAAGGCGAAGCGCCCGGTCTCGATGCCGTTGGGGACGATCCGGATGCGCTCCGGCGGCACCCCCCAGTCGGCGAGCCGGCGGGCGAC
This sequence comes from Streptomyces sp. CB02009, assembly GCF_001905825.1. Classification (GTDB taxonomy): domain Bacteria; phylum Actinomycetota; class Actinomycetes; order Streptomycetales; family Streptomycetaceae; genus Streptomyces. The sequence continues at coordinate 137,530 of NZ_LIVV01000005.1, read as the reverse complement.
GCTGGGGGAGACGGCGACCGTGGAGGTGCCGAGCCGCTCGGACGCGAGGTAGAGCGCCCGGGTGCCCGCCGAGAGCGGCCTGCCCTCGATCTGGGACTCGCCGAGGGAGTGCTCGGTGGCGATGACATGGCGCACGCCGGCGAGCCGGGCCGCCGTCCTGCCGTACACGCAGGCCCGGTACAGGTGGGTGTGGACCAGGTCGTAGCGGCCCTGCCGGACGATCCGGGCGAGGCGGGGGAGCGCGCCGATGTCGCGGTTGCCCGCCATGCCCAGATGGGTGACGGGGGTGCCGTCGGACGCGATGCCGGCGGCGACGGCACCGGGGTTGGTGAGCGTGACGACACCGCTCCGCACCGGCAGATGGCGGAGCAGGAGCCGCAGCTGCTGCTCGGCGCCGCCGATGCCGAGCCCGGTGATGACGTGCAGGACCTTCATGAGGCACCGACCACGGCGGGGCCGTACCGGGCGGGGACCAGGTCGGCCGGGTGGCGGCGGCGCAGCGGGTGCAGGACGCGCTTGGCGGTGAGCCGCCACGAGGTGTCGCGTTCGCCGATGTGGACCCGGGGCAGGGCGTACGTGCCGGTGTGCGGGCCCGGGTCGATCGCGCAGCCGTAGCGGTAGCCGGCTCTGCGCACGGCGTGGATCACCCGCGGGTCGACCTTCCCGTACGGGTAGCAGAAGCCGTCGACGGTGGTGCCGGTCATCTCCTCGAGGAGCGCGCGGCTCTGCCGGGTCTGGGCGGCGAGCTCCGCGTCGTCGGCCTGGGTGAGGGCCACGTGCGTCAGCCCGTGCGAGCCGATCTCCATGCCGGCCTCGGTGATCCGCCGGATGCCGTCCTCGGTGAGCAGCGGCTTGCGCGGACCCTCCGTGTCCCAGCTGTTCTCGCCGCCGAGGCGTCCCGGCAGGACGTACACCGTCGCCGTGAACCCGTGCCGGCGGAGCAGCGGCAGCGCCGAGTCGAGGAAGTCCGCGTACCCGTCGTCGAAGGTCAGGCCCACCAGCCCGTCGGCGCGCCCCGCCTCGGTGGCGGCGAGCAGTTCCCGGACCGACACCCCGCGCAGTCCCCGGTCGCTCAGCCAGTGCAGCTGCCGGGCGAAGCGCACGGGGGAGACGGTCACCCGGTACGGATCGTCAGCGGTGTCCGTGATCGAGTGGTACATCGCCACCCACGGGGGCGGCTTCATCCACAGGGGCGGCTTCGGCAGCAGACGGCTCAGCGCGGTGGCGGCGGGCATGGGGGGTCCTCCGGGAGGCGGAGCGGGGCAGGGGCGGAATCTCCGGCGCCTTGGCGGCGCAGGCGATGAAGATCAGGAAGATGCCGATGACGACCAGGCCCGCCACCGCGACGGCGAGGGCGGCGGGGCCGATCGCGAGCGAGCACAGCCAGCCGGCGCCGGTGGCCCAGGCGCCCGCGGTCGCGAGCCGGAGCAGCCCCTCGCCAAGCCGGTCGACCTGGACGGGTACGGCCTGCCGGTGCGCGCCGCGCAGCAGCAGGACCGCGGTCAGGGTGATGCCGAGGGCGTTGGCGCCGGCGATGCCGACGGCGCCCCAGTAGTGGGCGCCGGGGACTCCGGCGGCGGCCGTGGTGACGAGCCCCGCGGCCATCGCGGCGGCCGGGTACCAGAGCGGCCGCGCGGCGGAGAAGTAGCAGCGGACCAGGGCGCCCACCATCGTCTGGCCGAGCAGCCCGAGGGCGTACACCCGCATGACGGCGGCGGTGGCGACGGTGTCGGCACGGGTGAACTCGCCCCGCTCGAAGAGGAGCTCGACGATCCGGGGCGCCGCCGCGATCACCGTCGAGGCGCCGACCAGGACGACGACGGCGGCGAGCAGCAGGTCCCGCTCGACGCGGCGGCGGGCCGCCTCCGTCTCACCCGCCGCGAGCGCGCGGGCGACGACCGGGAAGCTGACCGTGCACAGCATCAGGGAGAGCATCATCGGCATCTGCGCGACCTTCTGCGCGTAGTTCAGATGCGAGATGGCGCCGGCCGGCAGCGGTGAGGCGAGGAAGCGTTCGATCAGCGTCTGGGACTGGCGGGACAGCGAGAACGCGACGACGGGCGCGATCAGACCGAGGACCAGGATGCGGCCCTCACCGGTGGAGGGAGGCGTCGGCGCCTCGGGCTCCCGTACGGCCGCCGGGCGGGCGCGCAGCTCCCGGACGAGCGAGGGGGCCTGGACGAGGACCATCAGGATCCCGCCGACGGCGACCCCGGCGGCGGCCGAGCGCACGCCCCACGGCTCGCGGAGCAGCAGGATGGTGCCGATGATGCCGGCGTTGTACGCCACGTAGATGGTGGCCGGCGGCAGGAACGAGCCGTGCGCGCGGAGCGCCGCCGAGCAGTAGCCGACCAGGGCGAAGGTCAGGACGCACGTCCCGGTCAGCCGCGTGCAGTCGATGGCGAGCCCGGGATCGGGCAGTCCGGGCGCGAGCGCCGCCACGATCAGCGGGGCGGCGGCGATCAGGACGGCGGCCACGACACCGACGGTGAGGGTGAGACGGGGGAGGGTGCCGCGCACGAGGGCGCGCACCGGGTCGCCGGGCAGGCCGCCCGAACGGCGGGCCAGGGCACGGGAGAACGCGGGCACCAGGATCAGCGCCAGCGCGTCCTCGATGAGCAGCGTCGAGGCGAACTCCGGCACGGTCCACGCCACCAGGAACGCGTCCGTCTCGGCGCCGGCCCCGAAGTATCCGGCCAGGATCTGGTCCCGTACGAGCCCGAGCAGCGCCCCGAGCGCGGTGAGCCCGGCGGTCACCGCGGCGGCCTTCGCGAGGAACCCCCCGCCCTCGGGCGCGCCGGTCCTGGCCGCCCGGCCCCGCGCGTGGGCGCGGCGGCCGGTGGGCCTGGGGGAGGGGGCGGTGCGGGGCGGCGGGGGCGTGGGCCCCGGCAGTACGACGGCCTCCGGGGGCCACGGGGAGTCCGTGGGGCCCGGAGGCGCGGTCGGCCAGGGGTCGGTCGGCGGGGCGCCGCAGGGCGGTCCGCCCGCGGGACGTGGTTCACCGGCCCGCGGGGTGTCCGTGGGCTCCGGTTCCCCGGCCCACGGGTCACGCACGCCGTACCTCCCCGAGGGCCCACCAGGCCGCGAGGCCGAGCACGACCGACATCAGGACCGTCGAGGGGCCGCCGATGTCCGCGTAGAAGAAGTCGATGAGCTGCCAGCCGAGCAGGCCCGTCGCGACGAGCGCGCAGTCCGCGCCGAGGCGGTGCCGCCGCAGCGCGCCGACGAGCAGCGCCAGCCAGCTGCCCACGAGGGCGAGCAGCCCGAGCAGGCCCTGCTCGCTGAGGACCAGGAGGTACATGTTGTGCGGGGACAGCAGCGGCTGGCGTGCGAAGGCGGCGCCCGCGCCGGCCGTGTCGCTGCCGGAGGACAGGGCGAGGGAGGCGTTCGAGTCGCGGTACTGCGGGAAGCCCTTGAGGCCGACGCCGGTGACCGGCTCCGAGGCCCACATCCGCCCCGCGGCGGCCCACATCGTGTACCGGTCCGTCACCGACTGGTCCGGCGCGGCCGTCACCTGCGTGATGCTGGCGGCCCGCTCCTTCACCATCTCCGAGCCGATGCCGAGGCCGCCGACCAGGACCACGCCGAGCGCGCCCGCCGCGAGCGCGACCAGGGCCGCACGGCGCGGCCCCGAGAGGAGCAGCTGGGCACCGCAGGCCAGCACGGTCGCGATCCAGGCGCCCCGGCTGAACGACAGCACGAGCGGCACGAACAGCAGCCCGGCGCAGACCATCGCCGCCGTCCGCGTCCGGCCCGGACCGCTGCCGAGCGCGATCCCCGTGACGACGACCAGCCCGTACGACACGACGGTCGCCATGCCCATCACGTCGGTCGGTCCGAAGGTGCCGACGGCGCGGATGTCCTCACCCATGTACGAGGCGCCGGTGCCGGTCAGGTACTGGGCGACGCCGACCGCGCCCTGGACCAGCGCGAGCCCGACCAGACCCCAGGCGACCACCGCGAAGTCCCGCCGGTCGCGGACCGTCAGGAGCACGGCCGCCGGGACGAGCACGAAGATCTGTACGTAGCGGGCGACGCCCGGCAGGCTCGCCGCCGGGTCGTTCGAGGTGATCGCGGCCAGGCAGATCCCGAGGACCGGCAGACCGAGGACGACGGCCGCCGTCCGGGTCAGCGGCCGGGCGCCGCCGCGCAGCACCCGGACGAGGCAGATCAGGACGAGCAGCCCGGAGGCGGCGTCGGCGACCGTTCCGGTGCCGCCGGTGCCGCCCTCCGCCCCGCCGCCGCCCGGGACGAGCAGCAGGGCGATCACGAGGAGGACGGGGGAGAGCGCCGCGACCCGGCGCGCCCACTCCCGGACGCCGTCGGGGGCGAGCGCCGGCACCGGCACGGCCGTGGCCATCCTCAGCTCCCCGTGGGTCGGACGAGCCCGGCCGCCGTGCGCAGCAGGATGCAGAAGTCCTGCCAGAGCGACCAGTGGTCGATGTAGTGGTTGTCGAAGCGGCAGCGGTCCTCGATCGAGGTGTCGCCGCGCAGTCCGTTCACCTGCGCCAGACCGGTCAGCCCCACCGGCATCCGGTGCCGGGCCGCATACCCCGTGTGGATCTTGCTGAACTGGGCCACGAAGTAGGGGCGTTCGGGCCGCGGCCCGACCAGGCTCATGTCCCCGCGCAGGATGTTCCACAGCTGTGGCAGCTCGTCGAGCGAGGACTTCCGCAGGAAGCTCCCCGCCGCGCTCATCCGCCGGTCGCCCGCCACGTTCCAGCGGGTCGCCGACTCGGTGTCGTCGGAGGGGCGGAGCGTACGGAACTTCAGCAGCGTGAAGTGGCGCCCGTGCTGGCCCACCCGCTCCTGCCGGAACAGCACCCCGGGGCCGTCCGACAGCCGCACTGCCAGCGCGCAGAGCAGCAGCACCGGCAGCGCGAGCGCGAGCGCCGGCGCGGCGAACGCGATGTCGAGGGCGCGCTTGGCGGTCAGCCCGCGCCGCTCGCCCAGCGGGACGAGGCGGTGCCAGGCGTACCCCCACATGTGCTCGCCCATCGGACCGGCCTGCTGCCGTCCGCCGACCCGCCACGTGGTGCAGCCGTAGTGCTGGAAGAGCGTCACCAGACCCGGCTCGTCGTCGAGGAACACCGCGTCGCGCACGGTGTTCTGGATGACGGCCCGATGGATCTCCTCGGTCGTGGTGAGCACCGGAAGCCCGGGCTCCCCGGCCGGCCTCGGCGCGCCGCCCTGCTCAGGGACGCCGACGATGCCGACCGGCCTGACCCCGTACTCGGGATGCTGGACGGCCGCCGCGGCGAACCGGCGCGCGGCCCCCGCACCGCCGATGACGAGCGCCGACCGCGGATTGGCCCGCGCGACCCGGCGGCGCCGGGCGAGCAGCAGCGCCCGGACGAGGGTCACGGCGCCGACATGGAAGCCGTACGCGGCGCAGAGCCGCAGCGGACCGATCGCCAGGGCCGGGGAGAACGCGGCGACCCCGGCCGCCGCCAGACACCAGGCGACCCCGGCGCGGGAGGCCAGCGCCGGTAGTTCGTCCAGTGCCCGGGTGTGCGCGCCGGGCCGGTAGAGCCCCGCGCGCCCGTCGAGGACCAGGACGAGCGCCACGATCGGCAGCAGCAGCCGGGCGTCGTGGTGCGCCCCGCTCAGCAGCGCGGCGGCGGACAGGACGGCCAGGCAGTCGACCGCGACGAGCGGCAGCACGCCGGACCGGGACCGCGCGGGGCGGTACGGGAGGGCGAGCCGGTCGGTCCTGCGGCGGCGCGTCGCGACGGAGGCACGGCCGAGGCTCTGGCCTGCCGCGGGCCAGGGGCCGGGGGAGGGAGGGATGCTGGTGCTTTCGGTGGTCACTGCGCAATCGGCTCTCTGTGCTCGGTGTCTCGCACTCCGGCCAGTTCGCGGTAGACCTCCGCGACGGCCGCGCCGGTGCGCCGGACATCGAATCTGCTGAGTACGTGCTCGTGGGCCTCGTGGCCCAGGCGGTGCCGGAGCTCGGGCCGGCCGAGGAGGCGGCCCAGAGCGGTGGCGAGCGCGGCCGGGTCCTCGGGCGGGACCAGGCACAGGGGTTCGTGGGCGGGCGGCAGGCTCTCGCGGGCCCCGTCGACGTCGCTGACGACGACCGGCCGGCCGGCCGCCATGGCCTCCAGGGGCGCGAGCGCCATGCCCTCCCAGCGGGACGGCAGGACGACCACGTCGGCGGCCCGGTACCAGGGGACGGTGTCGCCGACGGCTCCGGTGAAGCGCACCGAGGGACCGGCGGCGGCGCGCAGCCGGTCGCCGTCGGGGCCGTCGCCGACCAGGACGAGACGGGCCGTCGGCACCTCCGCGAGGACGGCGGGCCAGGCGGCGAGCAGCACGTCCTGGCCCTTCTGGCGGCAGAGCCGGCCCACGCAGACGACGGTGGGCGCGGGGTTGCCGGGAGGGCCCTCGGCCGCGAACCGGGCCACGTCCACACCGTTGTGGACGACGGACCAGTCGGCCGCGACCCCGGCGGCCTCGCCGGTGCGCCGCTCGGCCTCGCTGACGCAGAGGATCCGGTGGGTCCAGCGGGCGCCGAACCGCTCCCAGCGCCGGGCCAGCGCGGCGGTCGTCCCCTCGACCGCCTCGAAGGACCAGGCGTGCGGCTGGTACACCGTCGGAATCCTTCCGCGCAGGGCGAGTCGGGCGCACAGCCCGGCCTTCGCGCTGTGCGCGTGGACGAGCCCGGGGCGGACGGCCCGGATCACCCGGGCGAGGCCGCGGGTCTCGCGGACGAGTCCGGGGCCCGGATTCCGGCCGGCCCGCCAGACATGGGTGTCGGCCCCCTCGGTGCGCACGGCGGCGGCGAGGACGGTGTCCGGTGGGCAGGCGACCGAGACCCGCAGGCCGGCGGCCAGTTGGGCGCGGACGAGGTCGATGACGACACGGGCGACCCCGCCGTCACCGGGCTGGACCGCGTGCAGGACGGTGACGGACCCGGGGTCCGTGTCTCGTGAGGACAGCACGTCAGCCCCGGACGTCCGCCTGGAAGAAGAGCGCACCGAGCCAGACGGTGTCCTTCCGGCTCCCCGAGCGGACGTGGACACGGTCGGCCCCGTCGCGCAGTGCCCCCCGCAGATCGAACACGTCGGAGTCGTACCCGAGGGTGTTCACGCCGTCCGGTGTGCGGGCCGTACGACCGGTGCCGAATTCGGTGATGCTGGAGTTCATCACGTCGTCCGCGGAATTCGCGGAATCGGAGAGCCGGACGCTCTTCGACCGGCGCGTTTCCACCGCCAGGTAATCACCGGAAGTACCCCGGTCGCCGTCATAGGCGATCACTCCGAGACTGCCGTTCGTCGCCTTGCCGTAACGATGTGAGTCGAGCGGTACGCGAAGCTCGCCGGAGCGCGGCCCGACGGTTTCGAATCCGTCCCAGACCCCGATCCTGCGGAGCGGTTCCGACGCCTTCTCGTACGCGGCGACGAGCGTCCAGCCACCCCAGCCGCCGACCGCGGAGCGGCCCATGGCGACGTTGACCTGCGCGACCGTCCACTGCCCCGAACGGGACGAGCGGACCAGCTCGGTGACATCGGCGGAGGCCTGGAAGGCGTCGGCGCCGTCGGCCGTGCGGTGCCCGATCAGGGTGTCCGCGAGCAGCGCCTTGTAGGCGCCGCCGGGCTCGGCGATCAGCACCCGGCCGTTGTCCTCGGGCGGTTTCTGCTCGCCCACCCGCAGGTTGCCGCCCCAGTAGAGACGGGCCCAGCTGACCCGGGCGCCGGCGGGAACGGCGAGCTCGGCGCGGCTGGAGTTGTACGTGTTGGGGTCGCTGTCCACGTCGACGTAGGCGATCGAGGCACCGTCGTTGACCGACTCGGTGCCCTTCGCGCCCTTCGCCGACGAGTTGGCCGCACGCACCACCCCACCGTGCTGCACGGCCTCGTAGCGCGCGGCGAACGGGACGCGGGTCGCCTCCCCGGGCCGGGGGGCCGAGGCGGAGGCGACCGGCAGCGCGGCGGGCAGCGCCGCACACGACAGGGCGCACAACACGCTGCGACGCACAGCAAGAACCGCTGAATTCCGCATACAGGTTCTCCGCTTTGATGAGAGAAGGGAGGGAAGACCCGCGAAGGCCGGGAGAGGGGAAGGTGTCGTCCGCACGAAATGGGTGAACGCGCGGCGGGCCCGGAAGCAACGTTCGGGAACGTTATAACCCCGACGCGGGGCGATAGTACGCATTAGATGCCTGGAAACGCTAACTCCCGTATCCAGGAGGCAGGTTCCTCGTTGAGCGTGTTGCGCCATTCCACGCCCACTCCCCCGAATGGCCCTCCTATGGCCCAAAGATCGGTTGAACGTCACTCGTTCGGGAGAGCAACCGATGAAAAGCAGGGGCGTTGTTGAGGGAGCCGGGCCGAACAGTCCGCGCAGTCCACGTTGAATTTCGATCGAGGAGCACCTCCCCATGTCCCGTATCGCCAAGGCCGTTGTCCTGACCGTGGGTGCCGCCGCCGCGGTCGCCGGTGCCGCCGGTGCCGCCACCGCCGACGCCGGCGCCGAGGCCGCGGCCGTGAAGTCCCCCGGTGTCGGCTCCGGCAACGTCGTCCAGGTCCCGGTGCACATCCCGGTCAACCTCTGCGGCAACACCGTCAGCGTCATCGGCGCGCTGAACCCGGCCTTCGGCAACACCTGCGTCAACGCCTGATCCGGCACGCCTGATCAGTCCTTCCGAAGCCGGTGCGCCCACTCCCGACGGAGTGGGCGCACCGGCTTTCTCCTTGCGGTCATGGGGTCGGTACTCGTTCGGCGGCACCGTCGTGCGCCGGTCGGTGCAACGGCGTACGCCCCTTCCGGGGGCATGTTCGAGGCGTGGATTCACTCGAACGGAGGCGTGGCGCTCAGTAGTTCTGCGGTTGCGGAGCGCTATACCCGCAGGCACGGTGAGAGGGAAGTTGTCCGACGCATAAGGAAAAGGAACACATATGCGTCCCCTGGCCACGCGCCGCATCACCGCCCTGGCGATATCCGCCGTCATCACCCTCGGCACGGCGGGACCCGCCATCGCCGGCGAACACCATCCGACTACCGCGGCCGAACGGGCCGCCCGCGCACCCCTCCCCGATGTCGCCGCCCTGCTGGCCCAGGCCGAGGCGCTCGGAGAGCTCGGCTCGGTGACCACTCCCGTGACCGAACTCGTCACCGCCGCGCTCAAGGCCGACTCCGGTCAGCTCCCGGCGGTCGATGCCGAGGCCCTCAAGGCCGAGATCGCGGCAGCCGTCGAGGAGGCCAAGGCCACCGCGCCGGCCCCGCTGCCGGACGCACCCGTCACACCGCCGTCGACCGGCCTCCCGGTCACGCCCCCGTCGACCGATCTCCCGGTCACGCCCCCCTCGACCGATCTCCCGGTCACGCCGCCCGCGGCCGAACTCCCCGTCACGCCGCCCGTGACCCTGCCCGTCGCGGCCGACGCGAACGCGGCCTGGGCCGGGAAGGCGGCCGCCCCGGCGGACGTCGTCGACGACGCCCTCGCCACGGTCGAGAAGGCGGTCGCCGCCCTGCTCGCCGCGGTCACCTCCGGCGACGCCGGCGGAGTCGTCCCGCAGGTCACGGCGACCCTGACCTCGCTGGTCAACCTGGCCGTCTCCACGGTCCTCGGCAGTGGCCTGCCCGCTCCCGACCTGGCCGGACTGCCCGCGCTGCCCGCGCTCCCGGTCACCACGCCCGAGCTGCCCGCCGCTCCGCCGGAGCTGCCGGCCGCCCCGCCGGCCGCCGTACCCGAGCTGCCGGCCGCGCCCGCGCTGCCGGTCCGGTAGCCCCCCGCAGGCCCTCGTGCCGGTCCGGCGTCCCGCCGGGCCGGCACAGGCGCGTGCGGCGGCGGCGCGGCCCGGCCGCGGCGGTGCCCGATCGGCAAATAGCACCGCGCCGCATCGATCGGGTGCAGTGTCGAGAAATCCTTCCTTCTTGAGTTTCCGTGCGGCACGCCGTTCGTTACAGAAGCAGAACAAAGCGCACGGGATTCGGCCAAGAGGCCTGTGCGGTAAGTGACTTGAAGACTTAGAGGAAGGATTCACCCCATGAAGCCCACCAAGGTCGCCGCGGTTGTCGCCGGTTCGCTGATGGCCCTCGGCGCTGCCGCCCCCGCCATGGCCACGGAGGCGCTGACCCCCACCAGCCTGAACGGTGGCCTCGAAGCGATCGCCGCCAATGGGCTGAAGTCGGACGTCCTGAGCAGCACCACGGACGGCTCCCCGGTCAAGACCGTCACGGACACCGCGACCCAGCTGAACGAGACCACGAAGGGCGGCTCGCTGCTGGGTGGCCTCCCGGTCGGCGGCGGCCTGCCGCTCGGTGGCTGACACCGGCTCCACGCCAGGCTGACACCACCTCAGCAAGCCTGCCTCCACGGGCACTTGCGGCGGCCTCGACGCCGCCTCCTCCCACGGTCGGCTGATCGAATGATTTTCTGATCAGCTGCCGTGTGGCCCCCGTTGCACGGGGTTCGCCGACCCATACCCTCTGGCCAGTCCCGCGCGAACGTCGGCGTGGATCAGGCCGGTCGGAGCGAGGGGGGATCCTCGCCGGTCTCTCCCTTTCTCCAGAGGAAGAGCGGTATGCGGTCCATCATCAGCAGGAAAGTACTCACCGCGGCGGCAGCGACCGGCATCCTGTCGCTGAGCGGCGGATTCGCCCTGGCCGCGAGCACCCACGCCGGTACGGGCGACGGTCCGGGCCCCGGCAGCGCCGGTCATGTCCAGGCCCCGCTGCCTGCGGACGTCTGCGGAAAGAGCAGGGAACTCGGCGGTTACGTCGCCGCGGCCGTCGGTGACCTCTGCGACCAGGCGGAGGACCCCGACGGCTACGGCGACGAGCCGGGTGAACCTACGCACCCCGGCGAGCCGACTCATCCGGGTGAACCCACGCACCCGCCCACGCACCCGCCGACCCACCCGCCGACCCACCCTCCGACGAAGCCGCCGACGACGCCTCCCACGAAGCCGCCGACGACGCCTCCGACGAAGCCGCCCACGCACCCGCCGACGACGCCGCCGACCACGCATCCTCCGACGCATCCGCCGACGACGCCTCCCACGAAGCCCCCGACGAAGCCGCCGACGACGCCTCCCACGAAGCCGCCGACGACGCCGCCGACGAAGCCGCCCACGCACCCGCCCACCACGCCTCCCACGACGCACCCGCCGACCCACCCCCCGACGACGCACCCGCCGACCCACCCCGGTGAGTGCGAGGAGCCCGCGCCGGGCCAGGAGCCGGAGCCCGGCTGCGAGGAGCCCACGACGCACCCGACGACCAAGCCCCCCACCGGCCCGCCCGAGCTCCCCGAAACGGGCAGCGAGACCGCGCTCATGGGCGCGGCCGCGATCAGTGCCGCACTGATCGTCGGCGGCACCGTCGTGTACCTCCGCGGTGGCAGGGTCGCCCGTCGCCACTGAGGCCGCGCACCGGCCCGGCGTCAACCGAGGCCCTCACCTTCACCGGTGAGGGCCTCGTCCGTTGCTGCACATGGGGGAGTTCCGGAGTCGTTCCCCCGAAGGTCTCGTTGTCAGAACATGACTCTGCGCTCTCACGCCGGCATGGGACTTCTCATGACCGCGTTCGCCTCCGCCGCCCTGGCCGCCCCGGCCTCGGCCGTCGAGGCGCCGGTGATCGTGCCCCTCCAGGGGCTCGACCCGGTGCTCCCGATGGACGCCCCCACGGTGGCCACCGGCGTACCCGTCCCGATGCCCGGCGCGCCCACCGGCTTCCAGAAGGGCATCGGCTCGCTGCCCGACCTCGCCCTGCCCAGCGTGCCGCTCACCGGCACCCTCCCCGCGACGGTCGTGGACGCCCCGCTGCCCGAGGTCGTGAAGGACAGCGAGCCCGGCCGCGCGCTCTTCGCCACCCCGCACTCGGAGATGGCGGCGGCCACCCCGGGCGCCGTCGTCGGCAACCCGGTGGTCGCGCCCGACGGCGACGGTCTCGGGGGCCTTCCCGAGCTGGCGAAGCCCCGGGTCGGCATGCTGCCCCCGATGGTGAGCGGCACGCTGGACTCCCAGCTGGGTCTGGCGCCCGAGGCGCGCTGACGCGGCGGCGCGGCGAGCCCCTTCGCGGTGCGGTGTGCGAAAGGCCGTTCCCCTGCGCCCGCGCCCTTTTCGTTCTTCTGTGCGATCGGCGTCCCCGTGGGTGAAGACACGATTCTTCCCCGCCACCGAAAGGGCTTTCGTTCGTTGCAAGAAGAGGCTTGTCGCATGGCCGCGGTCCGTGGACCGAGGCCGTCCCGCCGTATCCGGCGGCGGACGGTTCTCGGTCCGCGGACCATTTTTCGGTTTTCCTTCCTCCCTTTCGGCCCAACGGCCGTGACCCGGTCCGTGGTACGACGTTGAACCGGACTGACGGCCGTGATTCCTGCGGTCGCTTTCCACGTCCAAGGAGTTCTTGATGTCTCGCATCGCGAAGGCTGCCGCTGTTCTCGCCGGCACGGGTGCCGTTGCCCTCAGCGGAGCCGGCCTGGCCGTCGCCGACTCGGGCGCCGAGGCCGTCGCCGCCCACTCGCCCGGTGTCGCCTCCGGCAACGTCGTCCAGGTCCCGGTCCACGTCCCGGTCAACCTCTGCGGCAACACCGTCAACGTCATCGGCCTGCTGAACCCGGCGTTCGGCAACACCTGCATCAACGCCGACGGCCACGACAACGGTGACGGCGGCTACGGCGGCTGATCCCCCGTGACGACCGTGTCCCCCCGATCCGGCCGGGTCGGGGGGACACGTGCGTGCGGGGCGGGGAGCCTCCGGAGGGGCCGCCCCCTCCCGGGCCCTCAGGCGTACCGGTAGATCCGGCTGTGGTCGAACATCGACGCCGGTGTCACTCCCCAGGGCGCCATCGGCTCGTGCCGGGCGACGACCTTGCGGTACTGCGCGTCCCCGAGCGGCGGCGGTTCCGCGGGGAGGTAGGCGGCCCCCGGGTTGCGCTGCTGCCAGCGCGACCAGACGAGGTCGACGAACGCGTGGTGCAGCCAGAACACCGGGTCGTTCACGGAGCCGCCGCCGAGCATCAGGCCGCTGACCCAGCGGTGCACCCGGTTGTGGATGCGGAACCGTTCGTTGCCCCGGCCCGGTGCCCAGCCCTCCAGGCGGTTGCGGAAGCCGGAGGCGCTCGTCGAGTTCCAGGGCGTCACGTCGTACACCCGCTCCCGCATCACCTCGTCGAGCTGGGCCTGCGTCGGCAGCGCGATCGGGTCGCGGGGGCGGCCGAAGTCCCTGGTCAGGAAGCGCTCGTCGGTCATCGACTGGGTGATCGTCCAGCGTCCGGCGGAGTGCGCGAAGGGGCCGGTCATCACCTGGAGGTCGGCCCGGCGGCCGTTGCCGCCCAGGAAGTCCTCGCCCCAGAGCGAGGACGCCGGACTGTTGTCGCGGGTCCAGTCCCAGTACGGGACGGAGACCGTCGGGTCGATCCGGCGCAGGGCCGTCTCGAACTCCAGCAGGAACTTGCGGTGCCAGGGCAGGAAGCTCGGCGTCATGTGGGCGACCCGGAGCCGGCCCTCCCCGTCGGCCGTGTAGTGGTCGATGTGGGTGCGGACGAGGCGGTCGTACGCCCCCGTCCGCTTGAGCTCCAGGACGGCGGCGACGAACTTCCGGCGCTCGGCGCCGGTCAGGTCGCGCTGGTTCTTACGCGTGTACACCACGCGGGCTCCCTCCCGTCGGGTCGGTGTGGACGCCATGGGCGGCGGCGAGCGGGGAGAGCCGGGCGGTGCCCAGCTCGTCCACGGCCGCGCGGACGGCCGCCAGCGGCGTCGGGCAGGACTCGTAGTGGTCGATCGGGGTGACGAAACCGCCGTCGGCGCAGCGCATCAGATGCAGCGGCCGGCCGTCGACGAGGGCCACCGGCCCGCCCTCGGGGCCGGAGAAGCCCAGGAGGTGACGGCCCCCGTACATCTCGTCGAAGGCGTGCGGGTCGCGCGCCCTCTCCGCGGGCGCTCCGGAGGGCGGGCGGGTCGTGACGCGCCCGAGGGCGCCCCCCGTGAAAGCGGTGACGGCCAGCGCGAAGAGGGACCGCAGGACGAGACGGCGCGGGACGATCATGAGTGATCTCCTCGGGGTCGGGGGAGCCCTCTGGGCACAACGATGAAAACCCGGGTTCGTTGCGCCGGAAATGCCAGCGGCGTGAATGTCGGCCGATCGGGTGAATTCGGCGCGGGGAAAGGGTGGTTGGAGCACTAGCATCCGATTCATGACCACTTCCAACGTCGTTTCCTCGGCGCGCAGCGCCTCTCCGCTGGGAACTCTCACGGTGATTCCGTGGGCCAGCGAGCCCTCCGCCGACGCGCCCGGTACGCCGTTTCTCATGGCGTATTCGCTCGGCGACGGCCGGGACGGGCCGGAGGCGGGTCAGCAGGCCATGCGGACCGCCCTGGAGGCCATGGGGCTCTCCGTCGGCGACCGGCTCTTCGACCTGGACAAGGACGCCGGGATCACCGCCTCGCTGCTCGTCGAGGGTGGCTCCGCCGTCCTCAACCTGCCGTTCCTGAAGGTCCAGTGCCCGGTTCCCGACGAGTGGCAGGAGGCGGCCCGCGAGCGTGGCCAGGTCTACCTGATCTGCTCCGTGCGGCCCTGGCCCGAGGCGGTCCCCGGCCAGCCGGTCGACGAGGCGCGCCTGCGGGCGTTCGTCTCCGACGAGGAGATGCTCAAGGAGAGCGCCCACGTCCTGATGCCCGTCCGGCGTCTGCAGGGCTGAGCGGGAAGGGGTCGCGCCATGGCGACGGTCAACGTACGGGGCGGGGTGCCGGAGCAGCGGCAGGAGCGGGAGGAGTCCGCGCGGGAGACCGCGGGGACGATCGGCGGGAGCCGGGCCCTCGCCTGGATGCTGATGATCACCGGGGCGGCGGGCGTGCTGGCCGGCTGGGTGATCACGATCGACAAGTTCAAGCTGCTCGAGGACCCGGGGTTCCAGCCCGGGTGCAGCCTGAACCCGGTCGTGTCCTGCGGCAACATCATGAAGAGCGAGCAGGCGGCGGTCTTCGGCTTCCCCAACCCGATGCTCGGCCTCGTCACGTACGCCGTCGTCGTCGCCCTCGGCGCGGGGCTCCTCGCCGGGGCCCGCTACCGGGGCTGGCTCTGGCTCGGTCTCAACGCCGGCATGCTCTTCGGCGTCGGCTTCTGCACCTGGCTGATGTACCAGTCGCTGTACGAGATCAACTCGCTCTGCCTGTGGTGCTGCCTGGCCTGGGTCGCGACCATCGTCATGTTCTGGTACGTCACCGCGCACAACGTCCGGCACGGGGTGATCCCCGCCCCGGCGGGTGTCCGGACCTTCCTCGGCGAGTTCACCTTCGCCCTGCCCGTCCTGCACATCGGGATCATCGGGATGCTGATCCTGACCCGCTGGTGGGAATTCTGGACGAGCTGACGTGAGCCGTCACCTCCCCGGGCCGCGGGCCGCACTCGTCGTGCTGCTCGCGGCCGTTCTCGTGCTCCTGCTGCCCTACGACCGGATCGCCCCCGGCGACCGGCACACCGGCACCAGGGCCGAGCCCGAGCCGGACCCGGCGCCGCTGCCCGGGGTGCCGTCCGGGTTCTTCACCGGCTCCGACGAGGCCGGTGTGCGCAGGATCGCCCAGGCGCAGGCCTGGCTCGGCGGCGAGTCGCTGACCGTCGGGCACACCTATCTGCCGGGCGACCGCTGGTCCAACATCGAGGGCCACCCGGCCCTCTTCGGGCCCTGGGCGCGCTGGAAGGAGGCGCGGCCGGGGCGGCTCTTCGTGCTCAACGTGCCGATGATGGACCGCAGCGAGGCGGGGCTGCCGGACACCGAGGTGCGGGCCGGGCTGCGGAGCGGCGCCGCCGGGGCCTTCGACGGGCACTTCCGGACGCTGGGCGAGCGGCTGGTGGACCACGGGCTCGGAGACGCGGTCCTGGTGCTCGGCTGGGAGATGAACGGCACGACGTACAGCCATCGCTGCGGTCCGGACCCTGAGGCCTGGAAGGCGTACTGGCGGCGGGTGGTCGAGGTGCTGCGGGGGGTGGCGGGGCAGCGGTTCCGCTTCGACTTCACGCCGAGCCGGGGGCGGGACGCCGTGGAGTGGCCGCGCTGCTACCCGGGGGACGACGTCGTCGACATCATCGGGATGGACGCGTACGACCAGCCCGCGGGGCTCTCCTTCGAGGACCAGGTGGCCGAGGAGTACGGGCTCGCCCACCATGTGCGGTTCGCGGCGGCGCACGGCAAGCCGGTCTCGTACCCGGAGTGGGGGCTCTTCCGGAACGGCGACAACCCGGCGTACGTGCGGGGGATGCTGGACTGGTTCGCGGCCCACCGGCCGGTCTACCAGACGGTCACCGACTACTGCCCGCACGGGGTGTGGGGGTGCGCCGGCAACCCGGAGTCGGCGCGGGTGGTGCGGAACGCGCTGGGCGGGCCGGCCGGTCCCTGAGGGAGCCGGCCCGCGTTCGCGGGTGTCCTGCCGGTGTCCGGTCAGGCGTGCTGGTAGGCCACCAGGGAGATGCCGACGTAGTGGACGATGAAGGCGGCCAGCGTCAGCGAGTGGAAGACCTCGTGGAAGCCGAACCAGCGCGGTGAGGGGTTCGGGCGCTTGATGCCGTAGATGACGCCGCCCGCGCTGTAGAGCAGTCCGCCGACGATGACGAGGACGAGGACGGCGATGCCGCCCGCGCGCATGAAGTCGGGCAGGAAGAACACGGCGGCCCAGCCCATGGCGATGTAGCAGGGCGTGTACAGCCAGCGAGGGGCGCCGACCCAGAAGACCCGGAAGGCGATGCCGGCGAGGGCCGCCGCCCAGACCGCCCACATGAGCGGCCGGCCCGTGGAGTCGGGGAGCAGCAGCAGGGTGAGCGGGGTGTAGGTGCCCGCGATGATCAGGAAGATGTTGGCGTGGTCGAGGCGCCGGAGCACGGCCTCGCCGCGCGGGCCCCAGTCGCCGCGGTGGTACAGCGCGCTGATGCCGAAGAGCAGGCAGGCGGTGAGGACGTAGATCCCGCAGGCGATGCGGGCGCGGGGCGAGTCGGAGAGGGCGACCAGGACCAGGCCGGCGACGATCACGGCGGGGAACATGCCCGCGTGCAGCCACCCTCGGAGCCGGGGTTTCAGCGGGAGCGACGGGGTCTGCCCGATCGGATCCGGCTCGATCGGGGGCACGTCCGGCGTGGCTGCAGTCATGAACGGAATCGTACCTACGGCCCCGTAGGTCCTGGATGTGAGTGGCGATGCTCACGTGTGCGTGCCCCTGGACATATGGGCGGATCCGTCGGATGATCAAATGAGTGCGGTCGGCACCGGATGAGCAGCTACGAAGCGTCCGGGTCGCGGCCCCCACGGGGCACACACCAAAAAACCCCTCTACAAGGAGCAATCGTGGCGCGCGACAACGCGGCTCCCCAGACCCTTCCGACCCAGCACCAGGGGCTCGTCTCCTGGGTGAACGAGATCGCCGAGATCACCCAGCCGGACAGCATCGTCTGGTGCGACGGCTCCGAGGCCGAGTACGAGCGCCTGTGCGAGGAGCTCGTCGCCAAGGGGACCTTCACGAAGCTCGACCCGGTGAAGCGCCCGAACTCGTACTACGCCGCCTCCGACCCGACCGACGTCGCGCGCGTCGAGGACCGGACCTTCATCTGCTCCGAGAAGGAGGAGGACGCGGGCCCGACCAACCACTGGAAGGCCCCGGCGGAGATGAAGGCCATCTTTACCGGAGAAGGAAGCAGTTTCGCGGGCGAGAAGGGCATCTTCCGCGGCTCGATGCGTGGCCGCACCATGTACGTCGTGCCCTTCTGCATGGGCCCGGTCGGCTCCCCGCTCTCCGCCATCGGCGTCGAGATCACCGACTCCGCGTACGTCGCCGTCTCCATGCGCACCATGACCCGCATGGGACAGGCCGTCCTCGACGAGCTCGGCACCGACGGCTTCTTCGTCAAGGCCGTCCACACCCTCGGCGCCCCCCTGGAGGAGGGCCAGGAGGACGTGCCGTGGCCCTGCAACTCCACCAAGTACATCTCGCACTTCCCCGAGAGCCGCGAGATCTGGTCGTACGGCTCCGGCTACGGCGGCAACGCCCTGCTCGGCAAGAAGTGCTACGCGCTCCGCATCGCCTCCGTCATGGCCCGTGACGAGGGCTGGCTCGCCGAGCACATGCTGATCCTCAAGCTCACCCCGCCGCAGGGCGAGGCGAAGTACGTCGCGGCGGCCTTCCCGTCCGCCTGCGGCAAGACCAACCTGGCCATGCTGGAGCCCACGATCTCCGGCTGGACCGTCGAGACCATCGGCGACGACATCGCCTGGATGCGCTTCGGCGAGGACGGTCGCCTGTACGCGATCAACCCCGAGGCCGGCTTCTTCGGCGTCGCGCCCGGCACCGGCGAGCACACCAACGCCAACGCCATGAAGACCCTCTGGGGCAACTCCGTCTTCACCAACGTCGCCCTCACCGACGACAACGACGTGTGGTGGGAGGGGATGACCGAGACGGCCCCCGCGCACCTCACCGACTGGAAGGGCAACGACTGGACGCCGGAGTCCGAGACGCCGGCCGCCCACCCGAACGCCCGCTTCACCGTCCCGGCCGGGCAGTGCCCGACGATCGCCCCCGAGTGGGAGGACACCAAGGGCGTCCCGATCTCGGCGATCCTCTTCGGTGGCCGCCGCGCCTCCGCCGTCCCGCTGGTCACCGAGTCCTTCGACTGGAACCACGGCGTCTTCCTCGGCGCGAACGTCGCCTCCGAGAAGACCGCCGCCGCCGAGGGCAAGGTCGGCGAGCTGCGCCGCGACCCCTTCGCCATGCTGCCGTTCTGCGGCTACAACATGGGCGACTACATGGCCCACTGGGTCAAGGTCGGTGCCACCGCGGACGCCGCGAAGCTCCCGAAGATCTACTACGTGAACTGGTTCCGCAAGAACGACGCGGGCAAGTTCGTCTGGCCCGGCTTCGGCGAGAACAGCCGCGTCCTGAAGTGGATCGTCGAGCGCCTGGAGGGCAAGGCCGAGGGCGTCGAGACCCCGATCGGCATCCTGCCGACCGCGGAGTCCCTCGACACCGAGGGCCTCGACCTGCCGGCCGAGGACCTGGAGTTCCTCCTCAAGGTCGACCGTGACGTGTGGCGCGAGGAAGCCGCCCTCGTCCCCGACCACCTCAACACCTTCGGCGACCACACGCCGAAGGAGCTGTGGGACCAGTACCACGCCCTCGTCGAGCGCCTGGGCTGATCCCGCACCGCAGACTCGTGGTGGGTTGCCCCGAGATACCGCCCTGACCAGTGGGGTCACGACGGCCCACCACGACGCAACCGGCCCCCGGAGCCCCCTCAGGCTCCGGGGGCCGGCGCATGTCCGCCGCCGTCCGGGTCAGAGGATCGGCTGGCCGGCCTCGACGGTCGCGATCGCTCTGCGGCAGGCGTCGCGGAAGCTCTTGAAAAGGCTTTCCTGGTCGTCCCAGGTGTCCGCGCGGGCGCCACGGGAGGAGGAGTCGCCGAAGAGACTCTCGCGCAGCTCCGTGGTCAGCTCCAGCTGGGCGCCCTTCCTGAGCATCGTCAGGTTGCACGGGTTGTCGACGTGGCTGCCGTTGAACTCACCGAGGGTGGCGGAGTAACGGGAGTCGAAGGCGTCGACCGCCTGGAAGCCCGCGGCCTTGATCTCCGTCACCAGGGCCGTGCGGAAGGCCGCGTTCAGGCCGCCGACGACGGCGACGGCGCGGCTGCCGGTCGACGGGAAGGTGGACGTGGGCAGCTTCAGCTGGTCGAACTTGCAGCCGTGCAGGGACAGCACGTTGAGGTGGCTCGCCGCCGTCGACAGGGCGACGTGGTCGTCGCAGTTCTTCGAGGTGACGTGCAGGGCGCTGTTCCCGGCGGAGAGCAGGCCCTCGAACATGAAGTAGTCGTGCACGGTCGGCAGGATCGGGGCGCCCGCGGAGTCGCCCGGGCTGTAACCGGCGATGCCCAGGCAGAGCTCGGTCGTGCCGATCTCGATGCCGCCGCCGTGCAGGGCGAGGATCGCGGTGCGCGGGAAGTCGTACTTCTCGCTCATCTTGAGGTCGAACTGCTGATGACGGCGGTAACGACGGCTGTACGAGGTTCCCTCGACCAGGTTCGTGTCCTGGTAGAGGGCGGTGTTCGAAGGGTACTCGGCCGGGTCGGCGGCCGTGGCGGCGGCGGCCGGGGCCGCCGCGGCGAGCTGGGAGAGGACCGGGCCTCCCACCGTGGCGGCGGCGGCCAGGGCGGTCAGCACGGTACGGCGGGACGTGGTGCGTTCTGTGAATGTCATGCGCGGAACATAACTGATCATCCGTCGCGCCCCTCCACGTACCGGGTGTGGACCTCCTGCCGGACGGCCTCCGCCTCCTGCAGGGCGGCGGCGATCGCCCTCACCTCCTCGTGGAGCGCGGCCAGCTGGCGCTCCAGATGGTGCTCGGGCTGCTCCGCGCCCGGGGTGAAACGCGACCACCACCGGGTCCGTACGAAGGCGTCGACGGCCTCCGGGACGTCCTGGCGGACGGCGCGGGCCAGGACGTGCAGATGCTCGGGGTCGGTCACCCAGCCGGGTGCGAGCAGCGCCTCCACGAGGGTGTCGAGCGCGGTCAGGCGCTCGCGCGCGGCGTCCGGCAGCTCGGTGTCCGCCAGGTACGCGCGCAGCCTCGCGAAGTCCGCCCGCAGTCCGTCGAGCCGGTCCCCCTCCTCGGCGAACTCCGGGGCCGCCGGCCGGTCGGGCGGGGCGATCAGCGCGCCCGCCGCGTACAGACCGCCGACCACCAGGGGCCACAGGGCGCCCGCCGCTCCGGTGAGGGCGATGCCGACACCGGCCAGACCGCAGACGGAGCCGAGGAGGTTCTTGCGGGACCCGGCGTACCGGAGGACGGCGTCCCCGGGTCTCTCACTGGTAGCCACGGATCTCCTCGAACGCTCCGTCCAGCGAACCCTGACGGGCGTCGAAGAGCTTGCCGCCCGTCAGGTTCGCGATGTGGTCGAGCTCGCCGCGGTCGGAGTCCCCGAAGAGGATCGGGAAGACCGGTGTGCGCTTCTGCTCGGCCGGCAGCGAGGAGTGGAAGCCGTCGAACGCGGTGGCCGGGTCGCCGTCGGTGTTCTCCCCGTCCGTCATGAGGACGATCGAGGTGAACGTGTCGCCGCGGGAGGTCCCGAGGAAGCGGTACGCCTCCTGGACGCTGGAGTAGATCGCGGTGCCGCCGGAGGCGGAGAGCTTCCGCGCGTCCCCCCTGATCGCGTCGAGCGCCGCCCGCGGCGCGGCCGGGTCGACCGTGTGCGTACGGACCTCGTCCCGCTTCACGGCGGAACCGAAGGGCATCAGCGTGACCTCCTCCCGGTCCCGGAAGTCACCCGTCAGCTCCACCAGGGCCTTCTTGAGGCGTTCGAGCCGCTCGCCGCTCATCGAACCCGAGGTGTCGAGCACGTACACCGTGCGGGACGGCCGGCGCAGGGTGTTGTCGTACGCGTCGAGCAGCCCGTCCGCCACCTTCCGGCTGCCGGGGAACGGCAGCTCGCGCCGCTGGTCGCGGGCGAGCGCCGAGGCCGGGCGGACACCGGGGACGACGGGGCGGCGGAGGGTCTTCTCGGTGATCTGCCGCTGGGTGTCCGGGGTCCGCAGGAATGTGGTGAGCCTCCCGGCCGCCGCCTTCGCCTCGGGCCGGGCGGCGGTGAGCAGGGTCAGCGGGTAGTCGGCCGTCACGACGCCGTCCGACGGCCGGATCACCGTCAGCCCGCCGGGCGCGGACAGCAGCACCGACTCGTAGTTGACGAGCGCGTCGACGTCGGTGCGGCGGGCGTACGCGGTGGCGAGCCAGCCGGAGGAGCCCGAGGTCAGCTTCTGGCCGGTGAAGAACTCCTTGAGCCGCGGGGTGGCCCCGGCGACGTCCCGCTCGGTGAGCGCCGACTGGGCCCCGGAGAGCCCGGAGGCCACCGAGACCAGGGCGGAGAACCCCGAGTTGGAGCGCATCGGGTCGGTCATGCCGTACGTCAGCTTCCCGTCGGCGACCGCCCGGTGCAGCTGCGACCAGGTGACGTGCGCCGGGTCCCAGCCGAGCCGGGCGACGACCGCCGGACGCACCCCGAGGGCGACGGGCGAGGCCATGATCGGGGTCTCGCCGGTGATCTTCTTCGCGGTGTCGGGCCGGAGCCGCAGATAGTCGTTGGAGGAGAGCCAGACCGCGTCGTAGTTCTTCTCCGCCTCGCCGGACGCGATCTGCTCGACGGCGTCGAGGGTGCCGACGTACGTGGGCCGGACGGTGACGCCGACGGACGTGCGGGCCGCTTCGAGGATCGGTGCCATGTCGGCGAGTTCGGAGGAGGCGAGGACCCGGAGGGTGCCCGCGGCGGCCTCCCGGCCCCGCTCGTCGGGCCGGCCGGTGGCGCCGCCCGCGCCGTCCCCGGAGGCGTCGGACCCGCCGGAGCAGGCGGTGGCGAGCAGGGCGAGGGCCAGCCCGGCCACGGTGCGGGCGAGGGCGCGGCGGCGAGGCGTACGGGTCGTCGTCATGCGCGGTCACCACCCTCCAGCGCGCCGGTGCGGCGGCTGCGCGCCAGGTGCGCGCTCGCCTCCTGGAGTTCGGCGGTGAGCGACTCGACCGTCGCCGCCATCGACTCCGTCGCCCGCGCCTTGTACGCGTCGATGGCGTCGAGCGTCCGGTAGATCTGCTGGAACGCCGTGCGGAGCGTCTCCGCGCCCACCGCCGGGTCCGCCGCGATCCGCTGGATCTCGCCCGCCTGGGTCGCCAGCATCTCGGCGTTCCCGCGGACGAGGTCCTCGGTGGTCGAGCGCAGCGCGTGGACCTGCTCGGCGACCTTCCGCTGGTTGTCGAGCGCCGAGGCCAGCATCACCGCGATACGCAGCGCCGACACGGTCGTCGTCGCCGCCCGGTCGACGCCCTTGATCAGTTCGTCGTTGTTCCGGCGGACCACGTCCATCGCCAGGTACCCCTGTGCGCAGACGGCGAGTTGGGTCAGCAGGTCCTGGTGCTTCTGCCGGACCGGGAAGAGGACGTCCGAGCGCAGCGCGTCCGCCCGGGCCGGGTCTGCGGTGGCGGCGACGCGCTGCTCCACGGCCGCGTCGAGGGCGTCGGTGAGCACCGCGCACTCCTGGAGCCTGCTCATGGTCTCCCAGAGCCGGGCCCGCTCCGTCTGCAACGCGGCGTTGTCGCGGCGCAGTTCGTCCTGGCCGCCGCGCAGGGAACCGACGATCCGGTTCAGCGTGGCCTGGGAGGAGGCGTACCTGGCGACGTGGTCGCGGAGCCTGTTGCCGCCCGGGAGCTTCGCGAGCAGCCCCTTGAGTCCCCTGCCGGGGGTGTCGCGGGGGTCCAGGTCGGTGATCGTGCGCCGGAGTTCGACGAGGGACGAGCCGACCCGGGCCTGGGCGTCGCCGCCGCCTCCCGCGTCGAGCGAGCGGATCGTCCGGTCGAGCATCCGGTTCGACTGCTGGGCGGCGGAGCGCATCTCGCCCGTGCCGAGTGCCGTGATCTCACCGATGCGGCCGGCGAACTCGGGGGAGCGCGGGTCGAGTCCGTCGAGGGAGCCGACGTACTCGGCGGCCCGCCGGGTCAGCTCGGTACGGGTGGCCTCGTCGACCGGCACCAGGCCGGAGGCCTGCTCGGCGCGGACCGGCGGCACGGGCTCGGGCGGGGTGAGGACCAGCGGGGTGTCGTGCTCGGGAGGTGTCAGGGCCATCGTCCTTCTCGGATCCTCGGGCGTGCTCATGCGGTGTCCCCCTGGTCGCGGGCCCGCAGGGCCATCTCGTGCAGCACCTTGCCGGTGGGCACGGGCGCCTGGCGGACACCGGTCAGCGTCTGGTTGAGGTAGGCGGCGTGGCTCTCGGTCGCGGTGGTGAACTCGCCGGCCGCGCCCTGCGGGCGGAAGCCGTGGCGGACCACGAGCCTGCGCAACTCGGGGTCAGTGGAGAGGAGTTCCCCGAGCGCCCGGCCGCTCTCGGTGAGCGGTACGAGGGTGTGGTCGCTGCTGACCGTGGTGTCCGGGTAGAGGACGACCAGGTCTCCCATCGGCCGGCCGGCCAGGAGCTGGGAGGCGACCTGGGACTCGTAGACGAGGACGAGCGGGTTGCCGACGCCGCTGATGAAGTCCCGGAAGGGGGCGTCGGAACCGGACTGCTGGGCGCCCTGCACCTGGATGAGCTTGCGCAGCAGCGGGGCGGTGCGGGTGACGGCCGCCCTGTCGCCGGCGACCCGGCCGCCGTCGGCGACGTAGCTCGCGGCGGCGAGGTAGAGGGCGCCCGAGTTGGAGGCGACCGGGTCGGTGGAGGTGATGAAGAGGGTGCCGCTCAGTTCGGCGTGCCCGGCGGAGCCCTTGAGCTGCTGCCAGGTGCGGTCGGCGCGGGCCGCCGCGAGGTAGGCGTCCATCTTCAGGGTGCCGCTGGTGCCGCGTGCCCCGAGGGTCGCGAGCCCGTTCGCGGCGAGGACCTGGGCGGCGGCGCTGTGCGCGACGACGACGAGCGGCGAGTAGAAGGGCCGCAGCGGGGCGGTCGCCGCCTTCGTCCGCTGTACGGCCTTGGCGCGCAGCCCGTCGGCCGGTGCCTTGGAGGACGGGAAGGCGAAGTCGTAGCCGTCGAGGGGGAGTTCCTCCATGTCCCAGGACCCGGAGGTCTCGGTGATCACGGTGAAGCCCTTCGCGGCAAGGGCCTTCACCACCTGAGGGTCGGTGAAGAACTCCGCCTTCTCCGACCCGATGACTCCTCGCACGGTCTTCGTTGCCGTGCCCGTGTCCTTGTCGCCGCCCGTCACGAGGACGGCGGCCACGCCGCCGAGGAGAAGGACGGCCAGGACGATTCCCAGGATGCGTCTCACGTGGGCAGCGTGCTCACGGAAACCCACATTCCAGGGGGAGTCGGGTGGACGAGAGGTGAAGGGCCGATCCCGGTACCGAACCGGAGCGTGGACCGCCGTATCTCCGCCGTATCTCCGCGGTTTCGGGGTGTGGAGGGGGTGTGGAGGGAGGAGCGAAGGGGGGCGGCGGGAGGAGGGTGTGGTCCGGCGGTGGTGCAGGGGTGTGCCGGGGTGCGGGGCTGAGTCGGGGCGCCTGCGGGAGGGTGCCGGGGTGTGGTGATGCGCCGGGGTGCCGGGATGCGCCTGGGGTGTCGGCGGGGGCGTCCCGGTGGGTGGCGCCCGGTCCGCGCGGTTCGTGCCGCGCGGACCGGGGCCGTCAGGGGGTGCCGGCGGAGGCCAGGGCGGTTTCCCCGGCCAGCGCGGCGGCGTGCGCGTCCATGCGCTCCGCGGCGAGGATCGCGGCGGCGGTGTCGGCCCGGGAGGCGGCGACGACCAGGGCGCGGCCCGCGAGGGCGTGGGCCCTGCGGTGCAGGTCCGGCGCGGACGAACCGCTCAGACCCGCGTGCCGTGCGGGCGGTGCGCCGCGCAGCCGCGCCACCTGCCGGGCGATCAGTTCGCCGGCCTCGGTGTCGCCGAGCTCGTCGGTGACGGCGAGCAGGGCGGAGAGGTGTCCGGCGAGCTGGATGTCCAGCTCTTCCTCGCGGGAGCGGTGCGGGTACGCGTCGTGGGCGTCGTCGGCCATCCGGTGGACCGACTTGGTGCGGATCGGTTCGTACATGGGACGGCCTCCTGAGTGCTCTGGAGCCATCCTAGCTTAGATTCAGTCTAAAGTTGAGTGGTGTCCGGCCGTGGCGCGCTACGGCTGGCTGTAGCCGTCCAGGAAGCGGCCGATCCGGGTCACCGCGTCCGCCAGGTCCGCCGCCGCCGGCAGCGTGACGATCCGGAAGTGATCGGGCTCGTGCCAGTTGAAGCCCGTACCGTGCACCACCATGATCTTCTCGGCCCGCAGCAGGTCGAGGACCATCTGCCGGTCGTCCTTGATCTTGTAGACGTTCGGGTCGAGCCGCGGGAACAGGTACAGCGCGCCCTTCGGCTTCACGCACGTCACGCCCGGGATCTGCGTCAGCAGCTCGTACGCCGTGTCCCGCTGCTCGAGCAGGCGCCCGCCCGGCAGCACCAGGTCCTCGATCGACTGCCGGCCCTGGAGCGCGGCGGCCACCGCGTGCTGCGCCGGCATGTTCGCGCACAGGCGCATGTTGGCGAGGATCGTGAGTCCCTCGATGTACGAGGACGCGTGGTGCTTCGGGCCGCAGACCGCCAGCCAGCCCGAGCGGAAACCGGCCACCCGGTAGTTCTTGCTCATCCCGTTGAAGGTCAGGACGAGCAGGTCGGGGGCGATCGCGGCGGTGGGGGTGTGCGTGGCGCCGTCGTAGAGGATCTTGTCGTAGATCTCGTCGGAGCAGATGACCAGGTTGTGGCGGCGGGCGATCTCCGTGAGGGAGCGGAGCATCTCGTCGTCGTAGACGGCGCCCGTCGGATTGTTCGGGTTGATGATCACGATCGCCTTCGTACGATCGGTGATCTTCCGCTCGATGTCCGCCAGGTCCGGCATCCAGTCCGCCTGCTCGTCGCAGCGGTAGTGCACGGCCGTACCGCCCGCGAGCGAGACGGACGCCGTCCACAGCGGATAGTCCGGGGCCGGGACGAGGACCTCGTCGCCGTCGTCGAGCAGGGCCTGCATCGACATCTGGATCAGCTCGGAGACGCCGTTGCCGAGGTAGATGTCCTCGACGGAGAGCGGGATGCCCTTGGTCTCGTAGTGGCTCATCACCGCGCGGCGGGCCGACAGCAGCCCCTTCGCGTCGCCGTAGCCGTGCGCCTCGGAGAGGTTGCGCAGCACGTCCTCGAGGATGGCGGGCGGGCACTCGAAGCCGAACGCGGCCGGGTTTCCCGTGTTGAGCTTGAGGATGCGATGACCCGCGGCCTCAAGCCGCATCGCCTCTTCGAGCACCGGACCCCGGATTTCGTAACAGACGTTGGCGAGCTTCGTGGACTGGATCACCTGCATGCCGAGAGCTTACGGCCGGGTCGGCCGGGACGCTTCGTGTTTTGGGACACGTCGGACAGGTCGAGGACCCGGCGGCCGGGCTTTCCCCCTGGTGGGGACACCGGACGGGGATCCGGCGACAGCCGCCGAATAGGGGTCCTCCCTCCGGCGGGATAGGTTGGCCCGTCGTGTGGGTTCTCAGTGCTTCCGGATGCCGGCGGCTCGGCGCTGCCGGGTCGCTCGCCGTCGCCGTGGGCGGCTGGGCCGCCGGGACGCTGCCGGTCCGCGGCGGCTGGGGACTGTGGGAGCCGCGCGGCTCCGCGGTCACCCTCGCCGGCGCGCTCCTCGCGTACCTCGGCCTGACCGTGCTCGTCGCCGCCTGGTGGCGGTACGGCGTGCTCCTCGCCCGGGGCGTACGGGACGGGGTGCTCACCACCCTCGCCTGGTGGACCGCGCCCCTGCTCCTCGCGCCGCCGCTCTACAGCAAGGACGTCTACAGCTACATCGCGCAGGGCGCCATGGTCCTCGAAGGGCACGACGTGTACGGCGGCGGGCCCTCCGTCCTCGGGCCCGGCGACCTCGGGGCGGACGCGGCCGCGAGCGTCGGCGGTCACTGGACCGACACCCCCGCGCCGTACGGGCCCGCCTTCCTGGTGCTGGCGCAGCTGGTCGTGCGACTGACCGGGGGCGAGATCGTCCCCGCCGTGCTCGGGATGCGGCTGCTCGCGCTCGGCGCGCTCGCCCTGATCGTCTGGGCCGTACGGGGTCTCGGAGGCGGACGCGGGGGGCCCGACGGGGCGCTGTGGCTCGCCGCCCTCAACCCGCTGCTGCTCATCCACGTCGTCGGCGGCATGCACAACGACGGCCTGATGATCGGGCTCATGCTGGCGGGCGTGCTGCTCGCCGTGCGGGGCCGCTGGGTGCTCGGCTGCGTCCTCGTGGGCCTGGCGATGATGGTCAAGTCGCCGGCGGCGGTCGCGCTGCTCTTCATCGGCGTGACGGTCGCGCGGCGGGACGGCGGTGCGCGGGGCCTGGCGAAGGGGCTGGTGCTGCCGGGGCTGGTGGCCGGCGCCGTGGCGGCGGTGGCGACGGTGCTCGCCGGGACCGGGTTCGGGTGGCTGCGGACGCAGAGCGTCGCGGGGACCATCCACACGGCGCTGTCCGTGAGCAGTGATCTCGGTCTGGGGCTCGGACTGCTGCTCGGGGACGACCCCGACCCGGTCAAGGCGGCCGTGCAGAACCTCGGGCTGCTCGCCGCCGTGGTGCTCATCCTGGTGCTCGCGTGGCGGGCCTGGCGGGGCGCGCTCGATCCGGTGCTGGGCCTGGGGCTCTCGCTGGTCGCCCTGGTCGCGCTGTCGCCGATGGTGCAGCCCTGGTACCTGCTGTGGGGGACGGCCGTGGTGGCGGCGGTCGCCTGGCGGGAGCGGGCGGGGCAGCTGCTGGCGGTGCTCTCGGCGGCGCTCGTGTACGAGACGGCCCTGGACGGGCGGACGCCCTGGTACGGCTTCGTGGTGGCCGGGGCGGTGCTGCTGGCGGGCCTGGTGTGGATGCGGCGGGAGCCGTGGCCGGGGGGCCGGGAACGGGCCGGCGCCCGCGAGGGCGCCGACCCCGTGGGCAGCGGGCGGTAGCGGCGGGGGGCCTCGCGGCCCCGCTCGCGTCGCCGCCCCCCCCCGCGCGCCGGAGCGTCCGGCGGATCGGGGCGGTGGCGGCGGGGGCGTCGCCGCCGCTGCACGCCCTGCATGTCCCTGCACGCCCCTTCCGCTCGGCTAGCGCGCCCGGCGGACCGATCTGCCCGCCAGCGCGGACGTGCGCCCGCCGTCCTCCATCACGAACACGCCGTCGACCAGCACGTGCGGGATCCCCGTCGGGAGGGTGCGGGGGGACGCGTACGTCGCTCCCGCGCCCACCGTCGCCGGGTCGAACAGGACCAGGTCCGCGCGGTGTCCCTCGCGGACGAGCCCCCGGTCGGTCAGGCCCAGGCGGGCAGCCGGGCGGGAGGT
This sequence comes from Streptomyces sp. CB02009, assembly GCF_001905825.1. GTDB lineage: Bacteria > Actinomycetota > Actinomycetes > Streptomycetales > Streptomycetaceae > Streptomyces. Next base: position 108,794 of record NZ_LIVV01000005.1, on the reverse strand, counting down.
CAGGTGGGCCACGCAGTCCTCCAGGGTGAGGACGCCGAGCTCCCGTACGTACCGGCCCAGGTACTGCGGGAACGTGCCGTACGCGCGCGGGTGCGGCTTCAGGCCCTGGAGGATGCCGTCCGAGCCGCCCGTGTGCACCCGGTGCCGCATGATCGTCCGGACGTTCTCCTCGTGGCCCACGTGCTGGAGGATCGTCGTCCCGAGCCGGTCCTCCAGGAGGAGCCGGCGGGCCGTCGCCCAGCCGTCCACCCGGCGGCCCACCCAGTCCGTGAGCGTCCCCTCGGACACCCCCGAGATCTCGATCGTGTCCCAGTCCACCGGCACGCCGTGGCAGCCGTCCGAACCGATGACCTCCAGGTGGTGCCGGATGCGCTCCGCCGTCCCGTCGTCGCGGAGCCGGGCGAGCACCGCCTCGGGACCGCCCTCGCTCGCCCAGCTCGGCAGCACGGCCACCAGGGTCGTACAGCCGGGTGTGTACGGGTACGTGTCGAGGCTGATGTCCGAGCCCGCGTCCAGGGCCTCGTCCAGCAGGGCGAGGAGTTCGGGCGCCCTGCCCTCGTTCACGCCGAAGTTCATTGTGGCGTGGGCGAGGTGGAGGGCGCAGCCCGCGTCCCGGGTGAGCCGGACCATCTCCTCGTACGCCTCCAGGGCGCCGGCCCCGTACGAGCGGTGGTGCGGGCAGTAGTAGCCGCCGTACCCCGCCACCACCCGGCAGAGCTCCGTCAGCTCGGCGTCCTTCGCGTACATCCCCGGCGTGTAGGTCAGGCCGGACGACATGCCGACCGCGCCCTGCTCCATGCCCTCCGCGACCAGCCGGCGCATGTGGTCCAGCTCGGACTCCGTCGCCGGCCGGTCGTCCCAGCCGACGGCGTACATCCGGACCGTGCCCTGGGGGATCAGATAGGCGGCGTTGACGGCGATGCCCCGGTCCAGCCGGTCCAGGTACTCGCCGACGGTGCGCCAGTCGAAGTCGATGTCGTCGCCGGACCCGTTCCAGCCGGTGATCGCCCTCCGCACCTCGGCGAGCGTGCGGTCGTCGACCGGGGCGTACGACAGGCCGTCCTGGCCCAGGACCTCCAGCGTCACGCCCTGCGCGGCCTTCGCGCTGTGGTCCGGGTCGCGGAGCAGCGCGAGGTCGCTGTGGGCGTGCATGTCGATGAAGCCGGGGGAGAGGACGAGGCCCTCGGCGTCCACGACGCGGCGGGCGGTGGGACGCTGGCAGCCGGCCGCCGCGCCCTCCTTCACGATCGCGGCGATCCGGCCGCCGTCGATCGCCACGTCGGCGCGGTACGAGGCGCCGCCGGTGCCGTCGACGACCTCCGCGTCGCGGAAGACGAGGTCCATGACGACTCCTCCTAGAAGAACGTGCGGATGTAGTCGACGACCGTGCCGTCCGCCTCGACCAGCGGGATCAGCTGCCACTTGTCGAAGATCGTGCACGGGTGGGACAGGCCCATGCCGAGCCAGTCGCCGACCTCCAGGTCGGCGCCCTCCTCGGTCCGCACCCAGGCGTGCTGGTCGGAGAGACCGGTGACGGTCAGTCCGTCGGCGGGGCGGATCTCGCCGGTACGGGCGTCGCGGACCACCTGCGCCTCGGGGAGGTGCAGGTCGTGGGCGGCGTCGCGCTTGCCCGCGTTGGTGAACGCCTGCTCCGGGGTGGGGCGGGAGACGACCTGCGACCAGAGGCGGAACGCGGGCTCCAGGGCGCCCTCCTCCGGGACCCGGTTGAAGGGGGTCCGCTCCCGGTACTGCCCGTCGTCGTGCGAGACGTACGCGCCGGAGCGCAGCAGCTTCAGGACGGGCAGGGAGAGCCCGGGGATCTCCCCGAACACGTCCGCGACCGCGTCGAACCACTCGCTGCCGCCCGCGCTCACCACGATCTCGCCGATGGCGGGGTCGAAGCGGCCGGCCTTGTCGAAGTCGGCCGCGAGCCCCACCAGCCGGTGCAGCCACGCGCGGACCCGCTCGCCGTCGGCCCCGGGCATCGTGCCCTCGTACCCGGCGACGCCGACGAGCCGCAGCGTGGGGGCGTCCGCGACCGCGTCGGCGACGGCCGCGCACTCCGCCTCGGTCCGCACGCCCGTGCGCCCCGTCGCGCCGGCCGCCAGCTCGACGACGACGTCCACGGGGCGGGTGGCGCCCGCGGCGCGCAGGGCCCCGTCCATCAGCTCGACGCCGCGCACGGAGTCGACGTAGCAGAGGAAGCGGAAGTCCGGGTCGGCGTCGAGCTCGCCGGCGACCCAGCGGAGCGCCACCGGGTCGACGACCTCGTTCGCGAGGAAGATCCGGGCGATGCCGTGGGCACGGTAGACGCGGGCCTGGTGGGGCAGGGCGGCGGTGATGCCCCAGGCGCCGTGCGCCAGCTGCCGGTCGAAGAGCTGGGGTGCCATGGAGGTCTTGCCGTGCGGGGCGAAGGCCAGGCCGTGGCGCTCGGCGTACGTCTCCAGGAGGCGGAGGTTGTGCTCGACCGACTCGGCGGAGAGGGCGAGGACCGGGGTGGTGAAGCCGCCGGTGAAGAGGTTGCGCCGCTGGGCGGCGAGCTCGCCGACGGTCAGGCCCTCGGCGTCCGGGGGCAGGGCCTTGAAACGGTGGTCGACGCGCTCGTTCGCCAGGTCGGGCATGAGGCCTCCTCATCGAAGCGTTGCGGAGAATGCAACAGTCATTGCGTATGTCGCTCAAAGCTGTCTAGCATCCGGGCCAAGGCCGGGTCAATGGACCCCGCGAGAGTCGCAAGGGAGCGCCAGAGTGGCCGGAGAACCGCCCGTGGATGTCGTGTGCCTCGGCGAGTCCATGGTCACCTTCCTTCCCTCCCGACCCGGCCGCCTCGCCGACGTCCCCGCCTTCGAGCGCGCGATCGGCGGCGCCGAGTCCAACGTCGCCTGCGCCCTCGCCGCCGCGGGCCACCGCACCCGCTGGGTCGGCCGCGTCGGCAGGGACGGATTCGGGGACCACCTCGTCGAGACCATCGGCGCCTACGGCGTCGACGTCACCGCCGTCGAACGCGACCCCCGGCGCCCCACCGGCGTCTACTTCCGCACCGCCGCCGACCGCGCCACCGACGCCCACGAGGTCGTCTACTACCGCGCCGGATCGGCCGCCTCCGCGATGTCGCCCGCCACCGTGCCGTACGCGACCGTCGCCGACGCCCGCGTCCTGCACCTCACCGGCATCACCGCCGCCCTCTCCGACGACTGCCTCGCCCTCATGCGCGCCCTCACCGCGCCCCGGACCGGCCGCCCGCTCGTCTCCTTCGACGTCAACTGCCGCCCCGGGCTGTGGCGCGACGGCGCCACCAGCGCCGGCCCCGTCCTCCTGGAACTCGCCCGCCGGGCCGACCTCGTCTTCGTCGGCGCCGACGAGGCCGAACAGGCCTGGGGCATCGGCGACCCCGCGGCGATCCGCGCGGCCCTCCCCGAACCCGCCGTCCTCGTCGTGAAACGGGGCGCCGACGGCGCGACCGTCCACGAACGCACCGCCGCCGGAACCGACACCGCCGTACACGTGCCCGCCCCCCGCGTCGACGTCGTCGCCGCCGTGGGCGCCGGAGACGCCTTCGCCGCCGGATTCCTCTCCGCCACCCTCCGCGGGCTCGACGCCACCGCCCGCCTCCGGCACGGCCACCTGCTCGCCGCCGCCGCCCTCACCGTCCCCGGCGACCTGGCCGCACCTCCCCGCCGCGCCCACGCCGACCGGCTCGCCGCCCTCGCCCCGACCGCCTGGGGCACACTTCAGCTCGGCCCCGGCTGGACGGGGGACGACCAGGAGGGACGTACACCATGAGCCAGACCGTCGACCGGGCGCTCAGCATCCTGCCCTTGCTCGCACAGGGTCCCGCCGACCTCGGACAGGTCGCCGACCGGCTCGGCGTCCACAAGTCCACCGCCCTCCGGCTGCTGCGCACCCTGCACGAGCACGGCCTCGTCTACCGCCAGCAGGACCAGCGGTACCGGCTCGGCGCCCGCCTCTTCGCGCTCGCGCAGGAGGCCGTCGAGAACCTCGACATCCGCGAGATCGCGCACCCCCACCTCGCCGCCCTCAACGAGCGGATCGGGCACACGATCCACCTCGCCGTCTACGAGGAGGGCGAGGTCCTCTACATCGACAAGGTCGAGAGCCGCTACCCGGTCCGCATGTACTCGCGCATCGGCAAGCCCGTCGCGATCACCGTCGCCGCCGTCGCCAAGCTGCTCCTCGCCGACCTGCCCGAACCCGAGCGCCGCGCCCTCGCCGGCAAGCTCGACTACCCCCCGTACACGCCCCGTTCGACCCCGAACGCCGCCGCCTTCCTCAAGGAGCTGGCGACCGTACGCGAACAGGGCTGGGCCACCGACCTCGGCGGCCACGAGGAGTCCATCAACTGCGTCGGCGCGCCCATCCGCGGCGCCGACGGGCGCGTCGTCGCCGCGATGTCGGTCTCGGCGCCCAACGTGGTCGTCACGGCCGAGGAACTCCTCTCCCTCCTCCCGCAGGTGCGCCGCACCGCGGACACCATCAGCCGGGAGTACTCCGGCACCTCCCCGAGCAAGGACAGCGCATGACCGAGCAGAACTCCGCCCAGCCGACCGTGAAGACCGCCCTCACCCCGGCCACCCACACCGCCCCGCCCGCGAAGTTCTCGCACGGCGTGAAGAAGGGCAACATCCTCCAGGTCGCGGGCCAGGTCGGCTTCCTGCCCGCCGTCGAGGGCCAGGCCCCGACCGTCGCCGGCCCCACCCTGCGCGAGCAGACCCTCCAGACCTTCGCCAACGTCAAGGCGATCCTGGAGGAGGGCGGCGCGAGCTGGGACGACGTGATGATGATGCGCGTCTACCTGACGGACGTGGACCACTTCGCCGAGATGAACGCGATCTACAACCAGTACTTCGAGGAGCAGGGCCTCACGGCGCCCGCCTCGGCCCGCACCACCGTCTACGTCGGCCTGCCCCAGGGCCTGCTCATCGAGATCGACGCCCTCGCCGTCCTCGGCTGACCCGAGCACACGGCCCGGGCACACCCGGCCGGAGCACCCACGGCCGGAACACCGACGGCCCGCGCCCACGCGGCCGGAGCACCCTCGGCCCGCGCGCCCGCAGTCGGAACCCCGGCCCGCGCGCCCACAGCCGGAGCACCCCCGGCCCGCGCGCCCACGGCCGGAGCCCACGCGCCCGAACGGACCTGAACCGATCCACCTGAACCAGCCGCACCACGGCACGGCGTTCTCCCCCGGAACGCCGTGCCGCGCTCCCCCCTACCCAAAAGCGAGGCCTCCCCCCGCCATGAACCCCGACACGCCCCCGCACACCGGTGGACTGCTCCTCCTGATACCCGGGACCGCCGGGCTGCTCACCGTCGCCGCCCTCGGCATCGCCGTCCTGCTCCTGCTGATCATCAAGGTCCGGCTCCAGCCCTTCGTCGCGCTGCTCGCCGTCTCCATCGGCGTCGGCCTCGCCGCCGGCCTCTCCGTCACCGAACTCTTCGGCACCGTCCAGAAGTCCGCCGCCACCTCCGTCATCGAGACCGGCATGGGCGGCATCCTCGGCCACGTCGCGATCATCATCGGCCTCGGCACCATGCTCGGCGCGATCCTGGAGGTCTCCGGCGGCGCCGAGGTGCTGAGCAGCCGCCTCCTCGGCCTCTTCGGCGAGAAGCGCGCCCCCCTCGCCATGGGCCTCACCGGACTCATCTTCGGCATCCCGGTCTTCTTCGACGTCGGCATCTTCGTCCTCGCGCCGATCGTCTACGCCGCCGCCAAGCGGTCCGGCAAGTCGATCCTGCTCTACGCCATGCCGCTGCTCGCGGGCCTGTCCATGACCCACGCCTTCCTGCCGCCGCACCCCGGCCCGGTCGCCGCCGCCGGCCTCCTGCATGTCTCGCTCGGCTGGGTCATCCTGATGGGCGTCCTGGTCGGTGTCCCGGCCGTCCTCGCGGCCTGGGCGTACGCCGGTTGGATCGGCCGCAGGCTCTTCGTCGCGGTCCCGCAGGACATGGTCGAGGCCGCCGACGAGGCCAGGGCCAAGGTCGCCGCCGAGCGGTCCGGCGGCAGCGAGGCGCCCGTGGCGCTCTCCACCGTGCTCCTCATCATCGGCACGCCGCTGGTCCTCATCCTCGCCGCGACCTTCTCCTCCATCGCCCTGGACGAGTCCACCCTCCGCTCGGTCATCGAGTTCTTCGGCAGCCCGTTCGTCGCGCTGACGCTGGCGCTGTTCCTCGCGTACTGGCTGCTCGGCATCCGGCGCGGCTGGTCCCGGAAGTCCCTGGAGCAGGTGTCCACCTCCTCCCTCAAGCCGGTCGGCAACATCCTGCTCGTGGTCGGCGCGGGCGGGGTGTTCGGCGCGGTCCTCAAGGTGAGCGGCGTCGCCCAGGCGCTCTCCGACACCTTCCACGACGTCGGTCTCCCCGTCATCGTGCTCGCCTACCTGATCTCCCTGGTGCTGCGCGTGGCCCAGGGCTCGGCGACCGTCGCGATCGTCACCACGGCCGGCATCGTGCTGCCCCTCGTCGAGGGCGGCGACCACTCGCAGGCCTTCCTGGCCCTGGTCATCATGGCGATCTCGGCCGGCTCGATCTTCGCCTCGCACGTCAACGACGGCGGGTTCTGGATCGTCTCCAAGTACTTCGGCATCACCGAACGGGACACCCTGAAGTCCTGGACGGTGCTGGAGTCGGTGCTCTCCCTGGCCGGTTTCGCGGCGGCGGCCGTGCTGAGCCTGTTCGTCTGACCCCGGCCTCGCCCCCCCCACGCGCGGGGGCGCCCCGGCGGTGGTCCCGCCGGGGCGCCCCGTCACGTACGGACGGTCAGGCCGCGCAGTACTGCGCCTGCTTGCCGATGGAGCGGTACATGCAGTCGGCGTTCTCCAGGAGCTGGAGCACGGCGTCGCGGTTGCGGCTCGTCTCGCGCTCGATGACCTCGTCGGGCGGGTAGAAGCCGCCGCCGCCGGACGAGGACGGGTACATCTCGAAGGTGTACGCGAAGATCCGCTGCGAGCCCCACAGGTAGTCGTCGATCGACCCGTCCGTGATGTAGAGGTCGCTGGACTGCTCGGGGGTGTAGCCGTTGCTGGCCGCCATCTTGCCGCCGACCGCAGCGAAGGCGTTCCGGTCGTCGAGGGTCATGCCCGGCGCGGTGTTGGCCGTGGTCCAGCCGAAGGGCCAGAGCACGAGCTCGCTGTACGTGTGGAAGTCGATGGCCGCGGTGATCTGCTGCTTGCCGCCGACCACCCGGGAGCGGACGAAGTCGGCGACGACCTTGACCTCGGGGGCGGACTCGGGGGCGGCGCCGCGGTACGTCTCGGAGCTCTTGGAGCCGGAGGAGCCGCCGCAGCAGCCCCACTTGTAGTCCCAGTTCCGGTTCATGTCCGTGCCGATGTACGAGGAGCCGGAGTTGGGCTGGCGGTTCTTGCGCCAGCTGCGGTAGGAGCCGCTCGCGATGTCGTACTCGCCGCCGTCCGGGTTGAGGTCCGGGACGATCCAGATCTCGCGGCCGTTCACGGCGTTGGTGATCCTGGAGTCGCTGCCGTACCCGGCGCCGAGCTCACGGAGGAGGTACAGCGCCATCTCGACCGTGAGGTGCTCGCGGGCGTGCTGGTGGTGGGTGAAGAGGACCTCGGGCTCGGCCTCGTCGGTGGCGACGTTGTCACTGATCTTGATGGCGACGATGTCCCGTCCCTGGTACGACTTCCCGATCACCTGCTTGCGCATGATCGAGGGGTACGCGGCGAGCCGCTGGTCGATCTCCGCGTTCATCTCCGCGTAGTTGTGGTACCTCGCGTCGGCGGAGGGGAAGTCGAGCGGGCCGGCCGCCTTGCCGCCCTCGGCGGTCCGGTCCGGGGGGCCGGGCAGGGCGACCGGCTTGTAGCCGAGCGCCTTGAGGTTCCTGAGCTGTTCGGTGTTGGCGCTGACCACGACCGACCGGGCGTCGACCTCGTCGATCGAGACACCGGTGGCGGTCAGCGCGCTCCGGGCGGCCGGGGTGGAGGGGCCGGCGACCTCGTACTGCCGGATCACCTCGTCGGCGCCGACGGCGAGCCGGGCGGCGGCCGACGACGGGTCGGCCCCGGCGGGTGTCGTGAGAGCGGACAGCGGCGCCGCGAGGGCGAGCGCCACGAGGGCCGCGAGGGTGGCGGACCTTCTGCCGCGGAGAGAACGTCGCATGCTGTCTCCTGGGTGGGGAGGGTGGGGGGTGCGACAAGCGCGTGCGGGTGTTCTGTGTTCGGTGTTCCGTGTTCCGTGTGCGGTGTTCCGCGTTCGGCCACATGGTGAGCCCATGTCATGGACCGGTCAAGACGCTGAGTTCGGCCATACTGTCCCGGTGGGGACCCTCATCGGTAGATACGTCATCGAGCACAAGCTAGGCGAAGGCGGCATGGGCACCGTCTATCTGGCCCGATCGCGCGGCGGGCGCGCCGTGGCCGTCAAGGTGGCCCGGCCGGAACTCGCCTCCGATCCCTCCTTCCGCGCGCGCTTCCGCGCCGAGGTCGCCGCGGCCCGCCAGGTCGGCGGCTTCCACACCGCCCAGGTCGTCGACGCCGACCCCGACGCCGAGGCGCCCTGGCTCGCCACCGCCTACATCCCCGGCCCCACCCTCTCGGCGCTCGTCACCGCCGAGGGCCCGATGGACGAGCGGCGGCTGCGCTCGCTCGGCGCCGCGCTCGCCGAGGCCCTGGAGGCCATCCACGCCTGCGGGCTCGTCCACCGCGACCTCAAGCCCGGCAACATCGTCATGGCCCCCGACGGGCCCCGCGTCCTCGACTTCGGCATCGCCCGCGCGCTGGAGTCGACCCGGCTCACCGCCACCGGCTCCGCCTTCGGCACCCCCGGCTACCTCGCCCCCGAACAGGCCCTCGGCGAGGAGGTCACGGGCGCGGCGGACGTCTTCGCGCTCGGCGCGGTGCTGGTCGCCGCCGCGGGCGGCCGCCCCTTCGGGGACGGCACCCCGATGGGCCTGATGTACCGCGCGGTGCACGAGGCCCCGGACCTCGCCTCCGTGCCGGAGTCCCTGCGCGGGCTCGTGGGCCGCTGCCTCGCGAAGGACCCGGCCGGACGGCCGACGCCGGAGGAGATCCTGGACGTACTGGGGGAGGGGGTGACGCGGGACGACGCGGGGGAGGTGCCGCCGCCGACGGTCCTGGACGCGCCCGCGACGCCGCGTCCCCCGGCTTTGCCGGGGTTCGGGCCGCCGCAGGACTCGATCCCGGGGCAGGAGTCGGTTCCACCGCGGGACTCGATCCCCCCGCAGGGCCCGGTCCCGCCGTCGTACGGCCCGCCGCGGGCCGCGGTGCCGTCGACGCCCGCGCCGCCCCAGGCCGCGGTGTCGTCGACTCCCGCGCCTCCGCAGGCCGCGGTTCCTTCGACTCCCGCGTCCCCGCAGGCCGCGGTCCCGTCGCCGTACGCGCCCCCGCCTCCGCGTGACGCGGTCCCGCCGGGGTTCGGGCCGCCCACCCCCGCCTTCTTCGTCCCGCCGCCGCCCGCCGCGCCCCCGCAGCCCGCACCGGATTTCGTGGCCGCCGACAGCGTGTACGGGATCGTCGTGGACGGCGCCGGAATCTGCCTGCAACTCCTCGACGACGAAGCCGAGTTCACCTGGGCCGAGATCGGAGCCGTACGGTACGAGCGGACCCGGCGCGGCCGGTCGCTGCGGATCGCCGTCGACCTCTACGGCGGCACCAGCTACCTCTGCGAGATCGACGGCCGCCGGGCGTCCCGGGTCGAGGAGTGGGCCGCGGGGCTCGACCGGGCCCTGGCCCGCTTCCTGCCCGGGTGAGGACCGGGCCGGCCGCCTGAGGGCCGGGCGTCCGTCCGAGGACGCGCCGCGGCGCCGCCGGGAGACCGGCGGCGCCGCGGGTGGTGCGGGATCGTTCCGTTACGGCAGGTTGTGGACGTGCGGGCCCACCGCGTTCGACCAGGCGTTGCCGGCCGTCGCGTCCCAGTTGGTCGACCAGGTCATGGCGCCGCGCAGCGTCGGCCAGGCCTGGGCCGGCTTGAAGGTGCCGCAGCTCGTGAGCTTGGTCAGGCAGTCGAGCGCGTTCTTCACGATCTGCGGGTCGACGTAGCCGCTGCCCGCGCCCCGCGTGGAGGCGGGGACGCCCAGGCCGACCTGCGACGGGGCGAGGCCGCCCTGGATCTGGATGCAGGCGAGCGCGGTGAGGAAGTCCACCGAGCCCTGGCTGTAGACCTTGCCGTCGCAGCCGAGCATCGAACCGCTGTTGTAGTACTGCATGTTGACGACCGTGAGGATGTCCTTCACGGCGAGCGCGGTCTTGAAGTACTCCGTGCCCGTGTTCTGCATGTCGATGGTCTGCGGGGCCATCGTCAGGACCAGCGACGAACCGGCCTTGGCGGACAGCTGGCGCAGCGCCTTGGTCAGGTACGTCGAGTTGATGCCGTGCTCGAGGTCGATGTCGACGCCGTTGAAGCCGTACTCCTGCATGAGGGCGTACGCGCTGTTCGCGAAGGCGGTCGCGGAGGCGTCACTGTTGATCGTGACGTTCCCCTTCTCGCCGCCGACCGAGATGATGACGGACTTGCCGGCGGCCTTCTTCGCGGCGATGTCCGCCTTGAAGTCGGCGACCGAGGCGTAGCCGACGGCCGGGTCGAGGTTGAAGACGATCTGGCCGGCCGTGGTCGTCGAGTCGGCGAACGAGACGGCGATGATGTCGTACTGCGCCTGCACGTCCCGCAGCTTCTGCACCGTGGCGCCGTTGTTGAAGTTCTGCCAGTAGCCGGTGAGGGCGTGCTTGGGCACGGCCGGGCCGGGGCCCGGGTCGGTGACCTTGGCGGTCCTCGCCGAGACGGCCCCGGACTTCGCGGACTCGCCCGCGGAGTTCGTCGCGGCGACCTGGAACTGGTACGCCGTGTCGGCCGAGAGCCCGCTGATCGTGGCCGACGTGCCGGTCACCGTCTGCGGGTTGCCGCCGTCGCGGTACACCTTGTAGCCCGTGGCGCCGGAGACCGCGCCCCAGCTCAGGTCGACCGAGGAGGAGGTCACGGTGCCCGCGGCGAGACCGGCCGGGGTGGACGGGACCACCGGGTCGGGGTCCTGGCCGCCGCCCCCGTCGGGGCCGAAGACGCTGACGTCGTCGACGGAGTACGGGGAGGTCCCGTACCAGCCGTGGGTGTAGATCTCGACCGAGGTGGTGCTCGCCCCGGTGGTGAACGTGGTGGTGAGCTGCTTCCAGGAGGCGCTGTCGGGCGTCCAGGTGGAGACGCTGCCGGAACCGGTCCCGGTGTTGTTCGCGCCGAGGTAGGCGTAGCCGCCCTGGACCCAGGCGCTCAGCGTGTAGGTCGAGTTGGGCTTGACGGCCACGGTCTGCACGCACTTGGCGTTGTCGAGCCCGGCCGGGGTCGCCCGGAGCGCGCCGGCCCCGGTGCGGACCGGCGAGGAGACGGCGGCGCCGCTCCCGGCGGAACACGACCAGTTGGCGAGGCCGTTCTCGAAACCGGCGTTCTTGGCGACGTTGACGTCGGCCGCCTGCGCGGTGCCGGCTCCGCCGACGAGGACGAGCCCGGAGCCGACGGCGAGCGCGAGCGCTCCGCCGAGCCAGCGGCGTCCGTGCGGGCGGGTGGTGGTGCGGTCCACGTGCATCCTCCGGAGGGGAGTTGGGGATGTGGGGGATGTGGAGGTGCCGTACGTCGTCGTACGGAGGTGCTCGTACGGGGGTACGAGGGGGTACGAGGGGTAGGGAGGTGCGGAAGGTGCCGGCGGTACGGGAAGTACGGGCGGTACGGGAAGTGCAGGGCGGTACGGGTCGTGCGGGCGGTGGCCAACCGCTGTGGGGACAAGTTGGTCCAGACCAATCGTGTTGTCAAGACCTCTGGCAGCAAGCCCTGTTCGGAGCGGGTGACGGCCGCGCGGAACAGCCGGGCCGAGTCCGGGCCCCGGACCCCGAGAAAGGGGGACAGCTTGGCGGATTGTGTGTTCACCACCCCGGGGGACGCGGATAAGGTGCAGAGGCGGCAGCACCCTGCGGTGATGCCGTGAACGCGGTAAGTGATCCGCGGCCCCCGGGACACCGGAGGCCGGAGGGGACGGGGGGTCCGACGTGCCGACAGCCATCGCGGTCACCAGTGCCGACCTGGCGCTGCCGCCGACCGACCCCGGGACCCCGCACGCCACCGTCCTCCCGGCCCCCGAAACCCAGTCGCTCGACGCCTCGATCGCCGACATGCAGCAGCTCATCGCACGGTACGGACACGTGGTCGTCGTCTGCCCCACCTCCGCCCCGCCCGCCGTCGCACAGCGCCTGCGCGCCGTCCGCGCCCTGCTGGAGAGCGACCGGATCGCCCTGGTCAGCACCGATCTGCCGCCCCTCGGCGCGGCCGTACTCGTCCGCCAGCTCCGGCAGTTGGCGGGCTGCGACTTCAGCCCCGGCGTCCTCGCCTCCGCCGCCCGGCTGCTCGCCCACTACATCTACGCCGGCGCCGTCCTCGGCTCCGTCTCCCGGCTCGACCGCGTCCCCGTCAGCCTCGGATCCCACCTCAAGGGCTGGCTCCCCGGCGCCCACTTCGCCGTACTCGCCGGACCCACCGCGCAGATCACCCGCGTCGGCAGCGGCGAGGTGGCCCTCCCCGGACCGGAGTTCACCACCGAACTCCTGCTCGCCCGCGGACAGCTCCAGACCGACTGGCCCACGACCACCCTCGTCCCCGGGTGGCGGATCCAGGGCGCCGTCCTGGAGGCGCCGCTGCCCGAGGCCTCGCCCCGCTGGTGGGGGACGGGGAAGCTGGTCGAGTTCGCCGCGTACCTGCCCGACCTGCCCGTCCTCTACCAGCTCGTCTCCTCCGTACGGCGCGAGACCTGCCACTGGTGCGCGATGGACCTCATCGGCGACCGCTGCGGCTTCTGCGGGTCACCCCTCCAGGCCGGAGCGGTACCGGAACAGGGCGGCCGCGCGCTCGGCAGCGCCCCGGGCGAGGGTCGGCGCGACGGCGGCACCCGCGCGCTCGGCCCCGGGGCGCAGCCGGCCCCGCAGCCGGACGGCGCCCACCCGGCCCCGTACCACGGCCCGCAGACGGCCCATCCGGGCCGGCCGTCCTCCTCGTACACCGAGCTCACTCCCGTGAACGTCCAGGGGAACCCCACCCGTGCCCTGCCCTGAGCCGCCCCCCGCCCCCTCCGCGACCCCCTCCCGCGCCCCCTCCGACCGCCCCCGACCGTCCGCTCCCGTCCGCCCCGGACCCACGTCTCCGATCGAGGTAGTACGGCCATGAACTCCCGCCAGCGCCGCGGCGTGATCCTGCTGCTGCTGTCCGTCCTGTGCGCGATCGGCGCCGTCGCCGGTGTCCTCGCCGTCATCAGCGACGTGAACTCCAAGGTCGGCCCGGAGACCACCGCGTACCGGATCAAGGACAACGTGGCCCCCTACACGCCCCTGAGGGCGGCCCAGTTCGAGAAGATCTCGATGCCGAAGCGCTGGCTCTCCGAGACCGCCGTCACCGACCTCCGCCAGATCGAGGGCCGGATCGCCGTCACCCAGCTCAAGGCCGGCTCGCTCCTCCAGTCCGACATGATCGTCGAGCAGCCCGAACTCCAGCCCGGCCAGCAGGAGATCGCGATCATGATCGACGCCGCCACCGGCGTCGCGGGGAAGATCACCGCGGGAGCCACCGTCAACATCTACGCCACCTTCGCGGGCGACAAGAAGGGCGAGCCCTCCCAGTCCCGCATGATCGTCGCCGGCGCCCGCGTCCTCGACGTCGGCAAGCTCACCCCGATCAGGGACAGCTCCCAGGGCTCGGCCCGCGCCGACGCGGCCGTGCCCATCTCCTTCGCCCTCTCCACCCTCGACGCCCAGCGCGTCGCGTACGCCGAGTCCTTCGCCGAGCACGTACGCCTCGCCCTGGTCGCACCCACCACCGGCGGCGCCCCCGCCGACCAGCGCGACCGCACCTACACGCTCGAAAAGGACAAGTGAGGCCGGTATGACCACCAGGATCCTGCCGGCCGTCGGCGACCCCGACGCGGCCCGGTCCGTCACCACGCTCATCGGGCAGCTCCCCGACGCCGAGCCCGCCCTTCCGGTCACCGACTCCACCCAGCTCGTCGACACCCTCGCGCGGCTCGCCGCCGCCTCGCTCGACGAACTCCCCGAGGTCGTCCTGGTGCACGAGCGGATCGGCCCCGTCCCCGCGCTCGAACTCGTCCGCGAGGTCGCCCTCCGCTTCCCCGCCGTCGGCGTCGTCCTCATCACCGCCGACGCGAGCCCCGTCCTCTTCTCCGCCGCCATGGACTCCGGCGCGCGGGGACTCGTCACCCTGCCCCTCGGCTACGAGGAGCTCGCCAGCCGCGTCCAGGCCGCCGCCCAGTGGTCCGTCGGCGTCCGCCGCCACCTCGGCGCGGGGGCCGACCAGGTCACCGGCCCCGGCGGCACCGTCGTCACCGTCAGCGGCGCCAAGGGAGGAGTCGGCGCCACCGTCACCGCCGTCCACCTCGCCCTCGCGGCCCGCGCCTCGGGGCGTACCGTCGCGCTCGTCGACCTGGACCTCCAGAGCGGCGACATCGCCTCCTACCTGGACGTCCAGTTCCGGCGCTCCGCGGCCGACCTCGCCGCCATCGCCGACATCTCCCCGCGCGTCCTCCAGGACGCCGTGTACGTCCACGAGACCGGCCTCTCCCTGCTCCTCGCCCCGGCGGAGGGCGAGCGCGGCGAGGAGGTCACCGACCGCGCCGCCCGCCAGATCGTCAGCGCCCTGCGCGGCCGCCACGAGGTCGTCGTCGTCGACTGCGGATCCCAGCTCACCAGCGCCAACGCCGCCGCGATCGAGATGGCCGACACCGCCGTCCTCGTCACCACGCCGGACGTGGTCGCCGTCCGGGCGGCCAAGCGGACCGTCCGCATGTGGGAACGGCTCCAGGTGCGCAAGGCCGAGGAGACGGTGACCCTGGTCAACCGCCACCACCGCTCCACCGAGATCCAGCCGCCCCTCGTCCAGAAGATCACCGGCACCCGGGTCGCGGGCACCGCCGTCCCCGCCCACTTCAAGGAGCTCCAGGCGGTCGTCGACGCGGGCCGGCTGCACGAACTCGACGCCAAGTCGACCGTCAAGCAGGCCCTGTGGGCGCTCGCGGGCGAGCTCGGCCTGGTCCAGGCACCGGCCGCGGCGCCGGCGGCCGGCGAGCCCGGCAAGCAGCTCGCACGGGCCGGCGACCGGGGCTCGCTCGGGCTGCGGCGCCGCGCCGGAGGACGCTGAACCATGCGCATCGGCCAGGGCCCGGGCAGGGACGACAGGGGACAGGTGGCGGTCGAGTTCCTCGGCATGGTGCCGCTGATCCTGCTCACCCTCGCGCTGCTCTGGCAGATCGTCCTGGTCGGATACGCGTTCACGCTCGCCGGGAACGCGGCCGACGAGGCCGCACGGGCCTGCGCCGTCGACGACGACGGACCGGCCGCCGCCCGCCGGCACATCGGAGGCGCCTGGAGCGCCTCCGGCGGGAACTGCGGAGACGTGAGCGGCGGCATGGTCCACGTCCAGGTCACCGTCGAGGTCCCGGTCCTCGTCCCCGGACTCGGCGGGCTCTTCCCGGTGAAGGGTGAGGCGGGAGCCTTGTACGAGGAGGACCTCGGGCCATGAGACGACCACCGCGCACCGGGCGGCGCGACCGCGGCCAGGCCGCCATCGAGTACCTCGGCTTCCTGCCGGTCCTGCTGATCGTCGGCCTCGCCGGACTCCAGCTCGGCATCGCCGCGTACGCCGCGCAGCAGGCCGGCACGGCCGCCCGCGCGGCCGCACGGGCCGAGAGCAGCGACGAGGAGGACGGACCCGACGCCCAGACGGCCGCCGACGCCGCCGTGAGCGGCTGGATCGATCCTGCCGCCGTCCCCTCCCGCGGGAGCGACGAGGTCACCGTCACGGTGACCGTCAGGATCCCGTCCGTCGTGCCCTTCGTCGGCGACTTCGGCACCGTCGAGAAGACCGCCACCATGCCCCTGCCCGACGAGGAGGACGAGTGAGAAGGGACCACGAATCATGAGTCTGCGGGCCCGGATCAACGCCCCCGAGGACCACGGGGGCGGCGCTGCGGCCCGGGAGGACGGCCATCTCGTCGCCGCCTTCCGCGCCAAACTCCTCGAGGAGATCGACCTCACCGAGATGTCCGCGCTCGCGGCCGCCGAGCGGCGCGCCCGCCTGGAGCGCGTCCTCGGACACATCATCAGCCGTGAGGGACCGGTCCTCTCCACCGCCGAGCGGGCCCAGCTGATCCGCCGCGTCGTCGACGAGGCCCTCGGCCTCGGCGTCCTCGAACCACTCCTCGAAGACGCCTCGATCACCGAGATCATGGTCAACGGCCCCGACCAGATCTTCATCGAGCGGGCCGGCCGCGTCGAACTGCTGCCGCTCCGCTTCGCCTCCCACGACCAGCTGATGCAGACCATCGAGCGGATCGTGTCCACCGTCAACCGGCGGGTCGACGAGTCGAACCCGATGGTCGACGCCCGGCTGCCGTCCGGCGAGCGCGTCAACGTCATCATCCCGCCGCTCTCGCTCACCGGGGCCACCCTCACCATCCGCCGCTTCCCCCGGGCGTACACGCTCCACGAGATGGTCGGACTCGGCTCGCTCGACGAGCAGATGCTGCTCCTGCTGTCGGGACTGGTTCAGGCCAAGTTCAACCTGATCGTCTCCGGCGCCACCGGCACCGGGAAGACCACCCTCCTCAACGCCCTCTCCGGTCTCGTCCCCGACGGCGAGCGGATCATCACCATCGAGGACTCGGCCGAGCTCCAGCTCCAGCAGTCCCACGTGATCCGGCTGGAGGCCCGCCCGCCGAACATCGAGGGCCGCGGAGCGATCTCCATCCGCGACCTCGTCCGCAACTCGCTCCGCATGCGGCCCGACCGGATCATCGTCGGCGAGGTCCGCGGCGGCGAGACCCTCGACATGCTCCAGGCGATGTCCACCGGCCACGACGGCTCGCTCGCCACCGTCCACGCCAACTCGGCGGAGGACGCCCTGATGCGGCTCCAGACCCTCGCGTCGATGTCGGAGGTCAAAGTCCCGTTCGAGGCCCTGCGCGACCAGATCAACAGCGCCGTCGACGTCCTCGTCCAGCTCACCCGGCACCCCGACGGCACCCGTCGGATCACCGAGATCTCCGTCCTCGCCTCCCACGGGCGGGAGCGCTTCCTGCTCGCCACGGTGTGCCGGTTCCAGGCGCAGCCGGTGGCCGCGGACGGACGGGTGTACGGGCAGTTCACCTACCACCCGCTGCCGAGAAGGGTCGCCGAGCGGCTCTACCTGGCGGGCCAGCCCATTCCGCAGGCCTTCGGCGTGGCCGTGACGGAAGCCCACCTGACCACCCGCGAGGCCGAGTGATGCCGACGAGAGCCGACGAGGAGCAAGGCCCGTGACCGACCCCTTCTGGCTGACGATCGGCGTCACGCTGCTCTGCTGCGTCCTGGGCATCCTCGGGATCCAGCTGTACGCGAGCGGGGCCCGCCGGCACGCGGCGCTCGTCGCCCGGCTCGACGACTCGGGCGCGCCCGAGGGCACCGGCCGCCGGAGGCGCCGCTTCCAGGGCGTCGACCGGCGGGTCCGGCGGACGGCCCTCGGCCGGAGGCTGGAGCTGCGGATCGCGGCGACCGGTCTCGACATCACCCCGGGCGAGTTCACGGTGGCCCTCGCGGCGACGGTGGCCGTCCTGTGGACCGTCGGCCAGGCCGCGCTGTCGCCGTTCTTCGGTCCGATCTGCGGGCTGCTCGGCATCTGGGTGGCGATGGGCTACCTCGGCTGGCAGCGGCAGAAGCGGATCGAGAAGTTCATCAACCAGCTCCCGGAACTCTCCCGGATCCTGGCCAACGCCACCCAGGCAGGGCTCGCGCTCCGGATGGCCCTCAGCCTGGCCGCCGACGAGATGGAGGCGCCGGCCGGGGACGAACTGGAGAAGGTGGCCCAGCAGCTGGCCGTCGGCACCTCGCTCGACGACGCCCTGGGGGAACTCGCCGAACGCCTCCCGTCCCGCGAACTCGTCGTCCTCGTCACCACCCTGGTCCTGGCCAACCGGGCCGGCGGCACCGTCGTCTCGTCCCTGCGGAACCTCACCGAGACGCTGGAGGAACGCAAGGAGACCCGGCGCGAGGTCCGCACCCAGCTCTCGCAGGTGAGCATGACCGCGTACTCCGTGCCCGTCATCGGCGTCGGTTCGCTTCTGCTCATCGACAACATGCAGCCCGGGGCGCTGGACCGGATGACCGGTTCGGGTCTCGGGCAGTTCGCCGTCGTCGCCGCGTTCGCCCTGTACGTGGTGGGCTTCATCGCCATCCGCCGCTTCTCGAAGATCGACGTGTAGGGACGGACTGCCGCCGTGGACCTCCTCCTCGCCCTCCTCGCGGGCCTCGCCGTAGCCGGGGCCGCGTACGGCATCCGCCTCTACCGCGCGGACGCCAGGCTCCCCGACGACCTCCGGCTCGCCCTGGAGGTCGGCGCCACCCGCACCGGCGCCGTCGACTCCGCCGTCGACCGGCTGGGCATGCGCTGGTCGCCGACCGTGCTCCGCCTGATGGGCCCCAAGCGGGTCAACGCGGTCCGGCGCCGGATCGACCTGGCCGGAAACCCCGGCGGCCTGACGATCGACCGGTACGGGGCGAGGCGGGCGGTCTACGGCTTCCTCGGCGTCCTGGGCGGCCTGCTGATGCTGAGCAGGGGGTCCTTCCTGGTGGCGGTCCTCCTCTTCGCGTTCGGCGCGTTCTGGACGGAGGTCGGCATCTGGTCGGCGGTCCGCATCCGCAAGGACCAGATCGAACGCACCCTGCCGGACTTCCTGGACGTCCTGGCCGTCGTCGTCTCGGCGGGCCTGGGCTTCCGCCAGGCGCTGGAACGCGTGGCGGAGAAGTACGAGGGCCCGTGGGCGGACGAACTCCGCATCACGCTCCGCCAGATGGACATGGGCGTCAGCCGCCGCCAGGCCTTCGACGAACTGCGCCGACGGAACGACTCGGAACAGGTGGCGCAGTTCGTGACGGCGCTGCAGCAGGGCGAGGAACTGGGCGCGCCGATCGTGGACACGCTGATACAGATCGCCAACGACATGCGGCGCACGGACGCGCAGAACGCCCGCAGGAAGGCGGCGAAGGCGGTCCCGAAGGCGACGATGGTCATCACGACCCTGATGGTCCCGGCAACGATGATCCTGCTGGGCGCGGGCCTGTTCCTGGGCACGGGGACGGACTTCGGGGCGGTGACGGGGGAGTGAGGGGCGCGTCTGTCCGAATGTCGCCGCATGGTGAGACGGGCCCTTCGCGTGTGCAACGGAGTGTGGAACAGTGGGGACGGAGGGTGAGGGGGGTGGAGGCGATGGACGCGAACGGGCTTACGGTCGCGATGACTTGCGCGATCGCGAAGTGGCCGGTCAGGGACGCCGACCGAATCTTCGCCAAACTCCCCACCGGCACCCGTACCGAGGCCATAGCCTCATGGCTGGGCTCCAGGCCCACCCGATGACCAGGGCCCACAGAGGGGCCCACGGGCCCTGTGCGCCGACCGGTGGGTCGGCGTACCGTGACCGTGCGCAGGCGTCTGAACGCGGAGGGGACCACGATGAACGACGCGATGCTGAAGGCCCTGACCAAGGCCAAACTGAAAGTGGCCGGCCGAGTGATGTCCGGAGATCGCGGCCAGACCGCAGTGGAGTACCTGGGGATCATCGTGGTGGTGGTGGCGATTGTCGTCGCGATCACTGGTACGGACATCGGAACCACGATCATGACGTCGATCAAGAACAAGATTGCCGAACTCGCGGACTGAAAGTGCTCGTTCGCAGAGTCGGAGACTCGGGACAGGCGTTTCCCGCATATGTGGCGGCCGTGGCAGGCCTGTTGTTCATAGCCTTCGTCTACTTCGCAGTGGGGCAGGCCGCATCCACTCGAAACGAGGCTCAAACGGCCGCTGATGCCGCCGCGCTGGCAGCCGCGCAGGATGCACGGGAGCAGCTGAGGGGCAGATGGCTGGAGGTACTCGCCGACCCCACGCAATGGGACCAGATCCTCCGAGGAGACGGTTACCTGGACGGCCCGGCGTGTCAGCGGGCAGCGGATCTTGCGGGCAGGAATGGGGCCGAGGTGGTTGCTGACGGGTGCGTCCGCCTCGCTGAAGGGGGTGACGGGTTCGAGGTGACCGTGCGTACCACAGGGACGATCGGACGATCCATCGTCCCTGGTACGGAATCCCAGCACGTCACTGCCTCCGCTGAGGCGGTGATCGAGTCGGACTGCACCTTCGAGGTGCCGGACCCTCCAACTTCACCGGCTCCTACAGAGACTCCGACGGAGCCCGGCGATGAGGAAGAAGCACCCGAACCGACGGTCGGGATCACCTGTGATGGGGAGGTCTGGGATATCGACCTGGAGGACATCGATCCCGAGGATCCGGCTCTACCTGACGCCGACGACCTCTTCACTGTCCGACTGACCGGCTGACCTGCGACGGCAAGTAGAGAAATGGGCGGTAGATGAACGCGCGGTACGGAAGGAAGCCCCACAGGGCGATTGCTGTCGTAGCCGTTACAGCAATGTTCGTGGTCGGCTGCGGCGCTGATGAGAAGGCGGGGGCGGACAAGCCCCCGTCACAGACCTCTGCGGCCCCGCAGAAGAGCTCGGCCACACAGGGATCGCCAACGGCCGAGGAGCCGGCGGAGACGCTGGCTGTCCTCAAGGGTCAGGACGGCTTCGAGCTCACTGTCAATTCCGCAGTGCGTGATGCCGGGGGGTTCCTGACCATCAAGGGGAACCTGAAAAACACCTCGGAAAAGGGGCGCGCCGTTCCTGACACCGTCAGGGGCGACGAGACGGAGGTGCTGAAGCATGGCACGTCCCTCGGCGGAGCCACTCTGGTGGACGGCATAGGGAAGAAGCGCTACTACGTCCTGCGCGACACGGACGGCCGCCCGCTCACCACCACCGGGCTGGGGATCCTCTCGGCCGACGAAGCCGTCGAGGTCTTCATGCAGTTCCCCGCACCCCCCGCCTCCACCGCAGAGGTCTCGTTCCAACTCCCCACCTTCGAACCCGCCACCCTCAAACTCTCCTGAGGCGACGCCATGACGACGACATCCCGCCTCGCCGTGCTCCTGGTCGCCTCCGTCGCCCTGGGGCCCCTTCTCGTGCCCGTCGCGTACGCCGACGATCCCCCCGGGTCCGCCGCCAGTGCCTCACCGCCGCCGGCCATCGATCCGAACTCGCCGGGGCTCATGCTTCCCGACGGTGCCACCCTCGCCGCCGCCAAGGTGCTCGACATCAAGCAGATCGTCGAGGACGAGGGTGGTGAGCAGCGCCGTCAGGACACCAACGTGGACGTGACGTTCGCGCTGCAGGCCGAGGTCCTGTTCCCCAAGAACAGTGCCAAGCTCGGGCCCGCCGCCAACGCCCGTATCGCCGTCATCGCCGCCGAGATCAACAAGCTCGGCTCCGGTCGCGTCCGGGTCTTCGGTTTCACCGACAACCTCGGGACGTACGAGCACGGGCTCAAGCTGTCGAAGGAGCGGGCCGTCGCCGTGCAGCAGGTCCTCGCGCGGGGGCTCGACCCGGGCACGACCTTCGACATCCGGGGCTACAGCGAGGACTACCCGATCGCCGACAACGGCTCCGAGGAGGGCCGCAAGAAGAACCGTCGGGTCGAGATCTCCTTCCCCCGCACCACACCACCCCCCGTCACACCCTGACACCCACGCCCACGCCGACGCCGCCCCGGGACGGGCCCCGCGGGCATACTGGCGTGTCATGAGCACTGCCGGATTCACCCTGCGCCACACCGACCCCGAGGCCGCCTCCCGTTCCCGGTGGCTCGCCCCCGCGCCCTCCTGGGGCGGCGTGATCCCCGGGCTCGGGGCCGTAGAGCTGCGGTACGGCAACGCCGTCGGGCGCGGTGACGACTTCGCGCAGGTCTCGGTCGCCGGTGAGCACCTGCCGCAGGGGGTCTTCAGCGGCATCAGGTTCGGCAGGGCGCCGCTGCCCGCCCGCGCCAGGCTCCGGGTCGGCGAGCACACCGGCACCCTGAGCCGCCGCCGCAGCGGGCTCTCCAGGGACGGCCGCGCCCTGCGCATCGGCCTCGCCGGCCGGGCTTACCGCTGTCGGCGGGGCCAGGACAAGCGGGTCACCGAGCTGCTCCGGCAGGGCGTCGTCGTCCGGGTCACCCGCGACGACTGGAGCAGGCCGGTGACCCTGGACGTCAGGACCGAGGGCCGGGCCGACGCCGTGGACCTGGCCCTGGCCCTGCTCCTCCAGGGCGTCTACACCCGGCACCTGGCCCAGGGCGGCCGCTGGTACTCCCTGCCGGGCCGGATCCTGAACCGTACGCCCGACGTCTTCTGAGCCCTCCGAAGGCTCAGGTGCCGGGCTTCCAGAGGGTGACCTCCAGGGCTATCTGCGTCGGAGGGGCGATCGAGGAGTTGGGGTTGCCGCCGATGAAGCCGGTGATCACGACGCGGGCGATGTTCCCCTTGTCGGTCAGGACGCAGAGGACCGTCTTGGCGGGGAGGTCCCACTTCGACATGCTGGACTCGGTGAAGCCGCCGACCCTCGCGGCCCGCGCGCAGTCCGCGGCCTCCTCTGAGGCGTCCGTCGGCTGGAGCTGGGCCGCGTTGCGGCCGTTGCGCAGGGACAGGTAGCCCTCCAGGGTGTTCTGGTAGGTCAGATCGGCCTCGACGGGGACATCGCTCTGCTCGGCCTCCTCCTTCGCCCTGTCCCACTCCTCGTCCGTGTACCGGCGCGTGGCCGGCGCGTCGAAGTCGATGGTGCCGAGGTCGGAACCGGGCGGCAGGCCGAGGGACATGGCCTGCTTCGGGTAGAAGACCGTGTACGACGCGGCTGCCGGGGCCGGCGGCGGCGCCGTCGAGGAGTCGTCCGGGGACGGACCACCGCTCTCCTGGTCCGACGCTGTCGAAGGCGCCGCCGCTGTCGACGGCGGAGACGACTCCTCCGACGGCTGCTGCCCGGAGCTCGACGGAGGCGTCGTGATCGACTCCGTCGGCGCCTTCGCGTCCGACGGGCCCTCGCCCTTGTCCGTCAGGGCGGAGGTCAGCACGGCGCCGGCCAGGGAGAAGACGCCGGCGATGACCGCACCGATGACGGTGATCCGGACGGCTTCGCTCTGCCTGCCGAACCAGCCCTGCCGCCGGGGCGGCCGCGGGGGAGGGGGCGGGAACGGCCCGCCGGGCGAACCGGCGTTCTGATGCGGGTGGTTGCTCGGAGGCATGGGGGCCGTGGACACCGAAACTCCCTGATTCTCTCTGGTGTTGGTGGAGATCGCCGGGGCGTGCCGACATGCTGCCGTGGTGATCGCGTCGCAGCCAACGGACTTTACCGTGCGCCTCGTTGCCCCTCCTCGTCAGAGGGCGAGCGCCGCCCTGATCGTGGCCGTCATCCGGTCCGGATGCCGGAAGACCTCGCCCGCCGTGAACCGCAGCACCCGCCTGATCTCCGGGCAGGACTGCAGCGCGTTGAAACGGGCCACGTCCCGCTCGTGGGCCCGGCGGGTGCCGTGGAAGGCGTAGCCCTCGACCTCCACCGCCAGGCCCTGCGCGCGGAACAGGAAGTCCGGGCGCAGCGGCGGCCCCACCGCCGTCCGCAGGACCGGCTGGCACTCCGGGAACAGGCCGGCGTCCCCCATCCGCAGGCGCGCCACCGTCTCCGCAGGCGAGCCCGACGCCGGCTCGGCGAGCCGCAGCCAGGACCGGGCGCGGGGCGCGCCCCGGCGGGGCGCCGCGAGTTCGGCGGCGAGGTCCTCGCGGCGGACGAGTGCCGCGCGCCGCACCCCCTCGACCGCCCGCCGTGCGAGAGCCGAGTCGGCGACCACCACGGCCTCCTCCCGGCTGCCGGCCGCCCGTATCAGGTCGCTGACCGTCCGCGCCGGGGTCGTGGTCCGCAGGCCCCGCCGTATCGACCCGTCGCCGGCCGTCAGGAACCTCGTGCCGTGGACGCGCACCCGGGTCCCCTCGCCGGCCGTCGAGCGGGGCGGTGCCGGGGCGGTGAACTCCAGGCGGTCCGCCCCTCCCGGCGCCTCCAGCCGCTCGATGCGGTGCAGCCGGGCCGCCGTCCCGTGGCTGCACACCCACTCCGGACGCAGGAGCTGGAGCGCCGTCGCCCGCACCCGCCAGTCCACCTCCTTCCCCGGGACCGCCCACGCGCCCCGGCAGATCCGCTGCCAGCCTTCCCGGCGCAGGCGGCGTGCCAGGCGGCCCGGCGGCCAGCCCGCCGCGACCGCCCGGACCGTCAGGAGGATCCCGCCCCTGGCGAGGATCGCCAACTCGTACATACGCCCAACGATCCACGGAAGAGGGACACATCGCACCCCCTGTGGAAAACCTGCCGAAAGCCGTCGTCAGGAAAGCGCAAAGGTGGCGGGACAAGCCTGTCGGGCAGGAGCATTCTGGACAGATGACGACGACGGGCGAGACTCCGGGCGCGGCCCCGGGTCTGCAGAGCGCGCAGCGGGAACAGAGCGCGCAGAGTGCGCAGTTGGTCAGCGATCTCGTCACCCGGATCCCCGAGTTCCGGGCTGTGTACGAGAACCATGTCTTCCACCAGGGCGGTGTGCAGCCCCACGTGTTCTTCTGGGACGTCGTCCAGGACACCGTCCGCTCGTTCCTCGGCGAGTCCCCGTGCGCGGCCGACTGGCGCCGCACGCTCGCCTTCCTGGAGGAGCAGAGCTGTCGCGGTGTCCTCGGCGTCGACGAGGTGATCGTCACCTCCTTCCTCGGTGACCTGCCCTCCCCGCACGAGCCGGGGCACGCCATCGTCCACCAGCTCGGTCCCGTGATGGCCGCGAGGTACGTCCGCATAAGGCCACGGGGCTGAGCCGCGCCGCACCGGCCGCACCGGCCCCGCCGTGCCCCGCCCCGCAGGGCCACCCGGAGGTGCCGGGCGCGCCGTCGGGATAATCGGGCGCATGTCCCCGCCGTCCCCGTCCGCACTCAGCCGTCGCACCCGTGCCCTCCGCCCCCTCCGTACCCTCGACCCCGCCGTTCTCGCCGTCGGCGGGTACGCCGTGACCCGGCTCATCGGCCTCGCGGTCCTCGCGATCGCCTCCGCCGTCACCGGCGAGGACGGGCTGCACCGGCTCAAGGGCCGCTGGGACTCCGTCTGGTACGTGCGGATCGCCGAGAACGGCTACGGCCACCAGGCCACCCTGCCCAACGGTGACGTCCACCCCGACCTGGCCTTCTTCCCGCTCCTCCCGGCCCTGGAGCGGGGCCTCTCCACCGTCCTCCCGCTGGACGCGGCCACCGCCGGGCTGCTGGTCTCCTGGACCGCGGGACTCGCCGCCGCGTGGGGCATGTACCGGTGCGGCGCGCACGCCTTCGGGACCCGCGCGGGCCTTCTGCTCGCCGTCCTCTGGGGCGTGTACCCGACCGCGTTCGTCCAGTCGATGGCCTACACGGAGACGCTGTTCACCGCCTTCGCCGCCTGGTCCCTGTACGCGGTCCTGCGCGGGCGCTGGATCCTGGCCGGCGCCCTGTGCGCGGCGGCGGGGCTCGCCCGGCCGACGGCCGTCGCCCTGATCGCCGCGCTGGGGATCACCGCACTCGTCGCGCTCGTACGGGACCGGCGGCTGCCCCCGCGGACCGTCGCCGGGGTCCTGATCGCGCCGCTCGGCTGGCTCGCGTACATCGCCTACGTCGGTGTCCGCCAGGGCAGCGCGACCGCCTACTTCGAGGTCCAGGCCGCCTGGGGCAACTCCATCGACGGCGGTGTCGCCCTCGCCCGGTTCATCGCCGGTCTGCCGTGGCCCGCCGCCCTCGGGCTCTGCGCGGCGCTCGCGCTGCTCGGCTGGCTGGTCGTGCTCTGCGTACGGCAGCGGCAGCCGCTGCCGCTGCTCGTCTACACGGTCGGCGTCGTGTTCGTCTCGCTCGTCGGCGCCGCGTACTTCGGCTCCCGGCCGCGGCTGATGATGCCCGCGTTCGGGCTGCTGCTCCCGCCCGCCGTGGCCCTCGCGCGGCTGCGCGTCAGGACCGCCGTGCCGGTCCTCGCCGGGCTGGCCCTGGCCTCCGCCGTGTACGGGGCGTTCACCCTGCTCGGTTCGGGTCCGCCGTGACGTCCACGCGCACGCGTACCCCCGGCCGCAGGCCCCAGCCGGCCATCGCGCCCGCCTCCGCCTCCAGGACGTGCCGGCCGCGCGGCCGGATCATGCCCAGCCGTCCCGGCCGCATCGTGACGACGGAGCGGACCGTGAACGAGCGGTCCAGATAGGCCACGTCGATCGCGAACCGCATCCCGAAGGTGTGCACGCTGTTCGTGCGGACGATGAGCATCGCCCCGGCGATCCCGTCCCGCCCGAGCAGCCCCCGCCGCCGCGCGCGGTACGAGGCCGCCACCTCCAGCGGCACCTCCCGGACCGCGTCGGTCGCCAGCGTCCCCGTCACGTCCGCCCATTTCCCCATGCGCCAGACCGTAGCGGCCCGCCACGCCTAGGGTCGGCTCCGTGTACGTCACCACGATCACCCTCGCCGCCCTCTGGGGCGCCGCCGTCGGGCTGCTCGTGCCGCGTGCCGCGTACCGGCTCTCCGTGGCCTTCGAGGAGCCGTGGCGGGACCGCTGCCCCGTCGGGCACGCGCTCGCGGGACCCGCGCGCGGCTGGCTCGGCGGGCCGGGGCGGCAGGAGTGCGCCACGACCGGGAGCCCGCGCACGGCACCGCTGCTCACCGCCCTCGTCTGCGCCGTGCTCGCCGCCGCCACCGGCGGGCCCCGGCCCGAGCTCGCGGTCTGGCTGCTCGGCGTCCCCTTCGCCGTGCTCCTCGCCACCGTCGACGCGCGCGTGCACCGGCTTCCGGACGCCCTCACCCTGCCGCTGGCCGCCGCGGTGCCGCTGCTCCTCGGTGTCGCCGAGCTCCTGCCGTACGACGCGGGCTCCTGGCTGCACGCGCTGCTCGGCGCGCTCGCGCTGGGCGGCGCCTATCTGGTGCTCCACCTGATCAACCCGGGCCAGCTCGGTCTGGGCGACGTCAAGCTGGCGCTGCCGCTCGGCGCGGCCCTCGGCTGGTACGGCTGGGGCGTGCTCTTCGCCGGGGCCTTCGCGGGGTTCCTGCTCGGCGCGGTGTACGGCGTCGGGCTCGTCCTCCTGCGCCGCGCCGACCGCTCCTCGGCGATCCCCTTCGGCCCGTTCATGCTCGCGGGCGGGCTGCTCGGGCTCCTCCTCGGGGCGTTCACCGCCCTTCCGTGAGCGTGGTGCCCGCCGGTCACCGGCCTGTCGCCCGCCGTGACGGCGGCGGCCCGCCTCCCCGTGCGTCCGGGTGCTGACCTGCCGGAAGGCGGTCCCGCGCGGCTGCCGCGTCAACGTGGCGCCCGGTCCGGGAGGTCCCTCTTCGGAGGGACGGAACTCCGCCGCCGCGCCGGGGCGCAAACCCGCCACAGCGGCCTGTACCCCTTGTCCCGCCTGGGATCCGGGGAATTCGTCGAGGTTCGTTCGGCGTACCTGGCGCGCAACACGACTATCGAAGGGTTATGGTGGAAACCCCCCCTCGGGCCGGTCCGTATCCCCCCCACGGACCGGCCCGTTTTTCTTTCCCGGATCCCCGCTAGGGCCTGCCCCGGATCCCCTCAGGGCCTGCCCCCGGTCACTCCGGGCGCGTCAGCCCCGGCCGGCCCAGATGTTCGTGCCCTGGGTGTCCACGGCGAACGAGTCGATCTCCACCAGCTCGTCGGCGGTCAGCGGCGCGGCCGCGAGAGCCGCCACGTTCTCCTCCAGCTGGGCGACGCTGGACGCGCCGATCAGCGCCGAGGTCATCCGCTCGTCGCGCAGCACCCACGACAGCGCCAGCTGCGCCAGCGACTGCCCGCGGCGGCCCGCGATGTCCGCGAGACCGCGCAGGCGCCGCAGCACCTCGTCGGAGAGCAGGTTCGGGTCGAGGGACTTGCCCTGGGTGGCCCGCGAGCCCTCCGGGATTCCCTTCAGGTACTTGTTGGTGAGCAGCCCCTGCGCCAGCGGCACGAAGGAGATGCAGCCCATGCCGGCCGCCTCCAGCGTGTCGAGGAGGCCGTCCTCCTCGGTCCAGCGGTTGATCATCGAGTACGAGGGCTGGTGGATGAGGGCCGGGACACCCATCTCGCGCAGGATCCGCGCGGCCTCGGCGGTCTGCTCGCTGTTGTACGAGGAGACACCCACGTACAGCGCCTTGCCCTGCTGGACGGCGGAGGCCAGGGCCCCCATCGTCTCCTCGAGCGGGGTGTGCGGGTCGAAGCGGTGCGAGTAGAAGATGTCGACGTGGTCGAGGCCCATCCGGTTCAGGGAGGCGTCGAGCGAGGACAGCAGGTACTTGCGGGAGCCCCACTCGCCGTACGGGCCGGGGTGCATCTCGTACCCAGCCTTGGTGGAGATGATCAGCTCGTCGCGGTAGGGCGCGAAGTCCTGGGCGAAGAGCTTGCCGAAGTTGAGCTCGGCGGAGCCGGGCGGCGGCCCGTAGTTGTTCGCCAGGTCGAAGTGGGTGACGCCGAGGTCGAAGGCGCGGCGCAGGATCGCCCGCTGGGTGTCGAGCGCGCGGTCGTCGCCGAAGTTGTGCCAGAGGCCGAGGGAGATCGCGGGAAGCTTGAGGCCGCTGCGGCCCGAGCGGCGGTACTCCATGGAGTCATAGCGGTCCGCGGAGGCGCGGTACAGGGGGGAATCAGTCACGTATCTCTGCTTATCACGGACTTGTGACAGTCCCGGGCTGGGAGCCTGTCGCCCGTCCGCAGTAGTGTGGCGGCTTGCGGACCGCCGCGGCACGGCGGGCCTGCCGCTGCATGGAGAGGTAAAGAACAGTGAACCTGCGCGACCTGGTGTACGGGCTCTACGCACGCCGGGTGGAAGGCCGCCTCGACCATGACCAGGTGCCCAAGCACATCGGGGTCATCCTCGACGGGAACCGCCGCTGGGCCAAGGCCTCCGGCGGGACGCCCGAGCAGGGCCACAAGGCGGGCGCGGACAAGATCCAGGAGCTGCTCGGCTGGTGTGCCGAGACCGACGTCGAGGTCGTCACGCTCTGGATGCTCTCCACGGACAACCTGAACCGGCCCGAGGAGCAGCTCGTCCCGCTGCTCGGCATCATCGAGAACGCCGTGCGGGCGCTGGCCGCCGACGGCCGCTGGCGCGTCCACCACGTCGGCACCATGGACCTGCTGCCCGCCCGTACGCAGTCGGTGCTCAAGGAGGCCGAGCAGTCCACCCACGACAACACGGGGATACTCGTGAACGTGGCCGTGGGCTACGGCGGCCGGCAGGAGATCGCGGACGCGGTCCGCTCGCTGCTCCTGGAGCACGCCGAGCGCGGCACGAGCTTCGAGGAGCTCGCCGAGATCGTCGACGTCGAGCACATCTCGGAGCACCTCTACACGCGCGGTCAGCCCGACCCGGACCTGGTGATCCGCACCAGCGGCGAGCAGCGGCTGTCCGGATTCATGCTGTGGCAGAGCGCCCATTCCGAGTACTACTTCTGTGAAGTGCACTGGCCGGCCTTCCGCAAGGTCGACTTCCTGCGGGCGCTGCGCGACTACGCCGCCCGGCACCGGCGCTACGGAACCTGATCCCCGGATGCGGACGGTCCCCGGAGCACCCCGGGGACCGATCGGAAGCGATCGGAACCGATCACCTCGTGTTCACGAACACGTCGTCATATGCCATGGCATGGCAGAGCCTGTTAGAGGGCATATCCCTGGTGAAGTGAGCGGCACGGAGACCGCCACCCGGGAGGCCCCTTGCACCAGGACGACCGTGCGGGACACGTACGGGAGAAGCGGAGGGCCGTGGTTCGGCCCGTGCACGGTGGCCCGAACCCGGTCCCAATCCGCAGCGACACCGGTTCCGTCGCACCCCGACCTCACAGGGGTCTTCCGAGGGGGTCTGTCCATCCGTGGTGACCAGCACGAAGCGCCGCCTTTCCGACCGGCGCACCTATGTTCTCGACACCAGCGTCCTGCTGGCCGACCCCAACGCCGTCTCCCGGTTCGAGGAGCACGAGGTCGTGCTCCCGATCGTCGTGGTGACGGAGCTTGAGGCCAAGCGGCACCATCCCGAGCTCGGCTACTTCGCCCGGCAGGCCCTGCGCCTCCTGGACGACTTCCGGGTCCGGTACGGACGCCTGGACGCCCCGCTCCCCGTGGGGGACCTGGGCGGCACCCTGCGTGTCGAACTCAACCATTCCGACCCCGGCATCCTGCCCGCCGGCTACAGGTTGGGGGACAACGACTCACGGATCCTCGCGGTCGCGCGCAACCTCCAGGCGGAGGGGTACGACGTCACGGTCGTCTCCAAGGACCTGCCGCTGCGCATCAAGGCCTCGTCGGTCGGACTCCTCGCCGAGGAGTACCGGGCCGAACTGGCCATCACGGACGCCAACGGCTGGACCGGGATGTCCGATCTGGCGCTCTCCGGAGAGCAGGTCGACCTGCTCTACGACCAGGAGTCGCTGTACGTGCCGGAGGCCGCCGAGCTCCCGGTCCACACGGGCCTGGTGCTCCAGTCCGAGCGGGGCAAGGCGCTCGGCCGGGTCACCGCCGAGGGGAACGTGCGGCTGGTCCGCGGCGACCGGGAGGCCTTCGGGCTCCGCGGCCGCAGCGCCGAGCAGCGGATCGCGCTGGACCTGCTCCTCGACCCGGACGTCGGCATCATCTCCATGGGCGGCCGGGCCGGCACCGGCAAGTCCGCGCTCGCGCTCTGCGCGGGCCTGGAGGCGGTCCTGGAGCGCCGTCAGCACCAGAAGGTGATGGTCTTCCGTCCGCTGTACGCGGTCGGCGGCCAGGAGCTCGGCTACCTGCCGGGCAGCGAGGCGGAGAAGATGAGCCCGTGGGCTCAGGCCGTCTTCGACACGCTGTCCTCGGTCGCGAGCCGTGAGGTGGTGGAGGAGGTCCTCGGCCGCGGGATGCTGGAGGTCCTGCCGCTCACCCACATCCGGGGCCGTTCGCTCCACGACGCGTTCGTCATCGTGGACGAGGCCCAGTCCCTGGAGCGGAACGTCCTGTTGACCGTTCTGTCCCGAATCGGGGCGAATTCGAGGGTCGTTCTGACCCATGACGTCGCCCAGCGGGACAACCTCAGGGTCGGCCGGTACGACGGAGTCGTCGCCGTGGTCGAGAAACTGAAGGGGCATCCGCTCTTCGCCCATGTCACCCTCACCCGCTCCGAGCGCTCCCAGATCGCGGCGCTCGTGACGGAGATGCTGGAGGACGGTCAGATCTGACCTGATTCGTACCCGTACGTAGGCGTACGGAAGTTGGCGCCGCCCGGCAGAGCGCAGGAGCTTAGCCGGGCGGCGCCCCCATGTCCGCCTTATCTTCGAAAACACCTGCCCCCGACCAGGTGTGAGCTTTCACACGCAACGCAGAATTGCCTTGCGGTGTCGCCGTCCGGCAAAGTCTTGCTTCCGTCAGGCCCCGCATACGGCACCCGTGCACCTTCAGGCGCACAAACACCAGATAACTCCACAGCCGTTCGCCGTATGCCGCCCACAGCACCACGGGCCCGTGTCTTCAGTGACCGTGTACGTCGGAGACCAGCGCCAGGGGCACGATTTCGCCCGCGTGGTCACCTGTGCGGGCGTGCTGGAAGGAAACCGTGTGAGCCGGATCTCGGTCCGGGGATTCGCGGTGGCTTCGGCCACTGCGGTCACCACCGTCGGCGCCGTCATGGGCGTTGCGTCGGGTAACGCCGCTCAGCCCTCGGACGACAACTTCGAGGCCACCGCGGCCGACACCACGCTGCTCGCGGACATTCCCGTGGGCGAGCAGGCCCAGGTACAGGTCTCGTCCCTCTCGGAGCAGGCCGACGTCCAGGCCGCCGCTGCCGACTCCGTCGCCAAGAAGTCCGCGGAGGAGACGGCTCGTCTCCGCGCCGCCAAGGACGCCGAGGCGAAGAAGGAGGCGGCCGACAAGGCCGCCGCCGAGGAGAAGGCCGAGAAGGAGCGCAAGGAGGCGGAGGAGGAGCGCGCGAGCCGTTCCGCGGTCCGCGACGCCTCGTCCTTCAGCGCGCAGGGCTCGTACTCGGTCTCCGAGGTCAAGGCGATCGCCCGCCAGATGATCCCGGCTTCGCAGTTCCAGTGCTTCAGCAACATCGTGGACCACGAGTCCACCTGGAACTACAAGGCCGTCAACCCGGGTTCGGGCGCCTACGGTCTCGTCCAGGCGCTCCCGGGCAACAAGATGGCCAGCGCGGGCGCCGACTGGCAGACCAACCCGGCCACCCAGATCAAGTGGGGCCTCAACTACATGAACGACCGCTACGGCAGCCCGTGCGGCGCCTGGTCGTTCTGGCAGTCCCACCGCTGGTACTAGAACGGCGTGCTCAACTTCGGGGAGCCCCTCACCGTCCTACGGTGAGGGGCTTCTTGCGTGTAGTTTCGAATGCTCCCGGTCTCCGGGGGCAACGGTGGGGGAACGGTGGGAAAGAACGAGCGGGGGATGAGGAAAGCGATGTCGAGAGTGCCAGGGTGGCTGGGACGGCTGGGCGAGAGCCTGAGCCGCATGGGTGAGCGCCTCGACGAGCGCCGTGCCGAGGCGGAGCGGGGCGAACCGCTCGACCCGCCGTTCGAGGACCCGCAGGAGCGGCGCCCGTCCGACGCGGCCCCCGCCGCGAGCGGGACCGGCGCCGGAAGCGGAGCCGCGGCCGGGGAGGACGCCGTCGCCGTGCCCGC
This sequence comes from Streptomyces sp. CB02009, assembly GCF_001905825.1. GTDB lineage: Bacteria > Actinomycetota > Actinomycetes > Streptomycetales > Streptomycetaceae > Streptomyces. The sequence continues at coordinate 76,234 of NZ_LIVV01000005.1, read as the reverse complement.
GCGCCCCGACGTGGATCCGGACACCGCCGCGCCCCTCCCGGAGCCGGCCGCCGGCCCGGTCGGCGAGCCCGGCCGCTCCGTCCCCCCGCCCCCCTCGTACGCACCGGCCGTCGCCGCGCGGCCCGACCCGGCCGCCGCGATCCCGTGGGGCATGCGGGTGGCCGCCGAGGCGAGTTGGCGCCTGCTCGTCTTCGCCGGCACCGTCTGGGTGCTGATGAAGGTGATCAGCTCCGTCCAGCTGGTCGTCCTCGCGTTCGTCGCCGCGCTCCTCATCACCGCCCTGCTCCAGCCCACCGTGGCCATGCTGCGCCGCAAAGGCCTGCCGCGCGGGCTCGCCACCGCCGTCACCGCCGTCTCCGGCTTCGTCGTGATGGGCCTGGTCGGCTGGTTCGTGGTCTGGCAGGTGATGGACAACATCGACAACCTGACCGACCGCGTCAAGGACGGCATCGAGGAGCTCAAGCGCTGGGCCCTGGACAGCCCGTTCCATGTGACCGAGCGCCAGATCAACGACATCGCGAAGAACCTCAGCGACACCATCGGCGCCAACGCCGAGCAGATCACCTCCGTCGGCCTGCAGGGCGTCGCCGTCTTCGTCGAGACGATGACCGGCATCCTGCTCGCCATGTTCTCGACGCTCTTCCTGCTGTACGACGGGAAGAAGGTCTGGGAGTGGACGCTCAAGCTGGTCCCCGCCCAGGCGCGGCCCGGCGTCGCGGGCGCGGGCCCGCGGGCCTGGCGCACCCTGACCGCCTACGTACGGGGCACGGTGCTCGTCGCCCTCATCGACGCGGTCTTCATCGGCCTCGGACTCTGGTTCCTCGACGTGCCGATGGCCGTACCGCTCGCCGTCTTCATCTTCCTCTTCGCCTTCATCCCGCTCGTCGGCGCGGTCGTCTCCGGCGCCCTCGCGGTGGTGGTCGCCCTCGTCACGAACGGGCCGTTCACCGCGCTCATGGTGCTGGTCGTCGTCCTCGCCGTGCAGCAGATCGAGGGCCATGTGCTGCAGCCCTTCATCCTCGGACGCGCGGTGCGGGTGCACCCGCTGGCCGTCGTCCTCGCGGTCGCGGCCGGCGGCCTGACCGCCGGCATCGGCGGCGCCGTGGTCGCGGTGCCCCTGGTCGCCGTCGTCAACACGGTGGTCGGATACCTCCGCGCGTACAGCATGGAGCAGGCCCTGCGCAGCGCGCCGGAACCTCACGGGGCGACCGCCCACGAGGTCGCGCCGATCCCGGCCCCCGGCACGCTCGCGGGCAAGGGGGAGACCCCGTGATATCGGAACCGGAGCTCGACGGGGACACCTCGTACGAGAGAACCGAGGTACTGACGGAGGAGCGGGCCCCGCGCCCGCCCGGGCCCCGCCGCCCCTGGCTGTGGGCGCTCGGCGGCGCGGTGGTGGCGTCGGCGGTGTGGGGCGGGGCGCTCTACGCGGTCCAGCGGGGCGAGGAGCCGGGGCCGGACCTGGGCGGGTACGCGCCCGCGCTCAAGGAGGAGGAACTCTGCGAGCTCGCGAAGCTCAAGGCGCTGGGCGGGATCCTGGGCAAGCGGAACGTGGACGGGAACGGCCCCGTGATGGACGAGCCGGCGATCAGCGAGGCCTCCTGCTCGGCCGGCTTCGGCCCGGAGGAGGCGAGCCAGACCGTCGAGGTGAGCTACACGCTCCACAAGGTGATCGACCCCGCTCACGAGTTCGAGGCCAGGGCCCGCCAGGACGGCATCCTGCGGCGGATCGACGGGATCGGCGAGCAGGCCTGGTTCGACGACGCGAGCGGGCAGGGCGGGACGCTCCGGATCCTGGACGGCCAGGCCGAGATCCAGCTCACGCTGTACTGGCAGGTTCCCTACGACGAGTCGGGCAACCCGATCGACGACGCCGTCGAGCAGCCGGACCTCTCCGGGATCGACGTCCCGATGTCCCAGGACGCGCTCGCCCTCATGGCCGCGCTCAAGAAGTGACCGCGCCCGGGGAATGACCGCGCCCACGGAGTGACCGCCCCGGGTGTGACCCGCCGGACGTGACGAAAGGGCCCCGGGGCGCGAAGCCCCGGGGCCCTTCTCGTGCTGTGGCGCCCTACTCGGCGGAGGCGAGGACCGCTTCCGCGTCGAGGGTGGCGCCGACCGCCTGGATCACCGCGGCGATCTTGACGGCCTCCTGGATCGTGGCGCGGTCGACACCGGCCTGGCGCAGGACCTGCTCGTGCGAGTCGAGGCACTGGCCGCAGCCGTTGATCGCGGACACCGCCAGCGACCACAGCTCGAAGTCGACCTTCTCGACGCCCGGGTTGCCGATGACGTTCATCCGCAGACCGGCGCGCATCGTCCCGTACTCGGGGTCCGACAGCAGGTGCCGGGTCCGGTAGAAGACGTTGTTCATCGCCATGATCGCGGCGGCGGACTTGGCCGCCTGGTACGCCTCGGGCTTCAGGTTGGCCTGGGCCTCGGGCTCCAGCTCCTTGAGGACCTTCGGCGAGCGCGAGGCGATCGCGCAGGCGAGGACGGTGCCCCAGAGCTGCTGCTGGGGCAGCTCGCTGTTGCCGATGACCGAACCGAGGTTCAGCTTCAGGTCCTTGGCGAAGTCCGGTATGGCGGACTTCAGTTCGTCGAGAGCCATGTCAGATCACTCGCCCGACAGGAGCGCGGCGGCGTCGAGGGTGCCCTCGCCCTTGTTCCAGTTGCAGGGGCACAGCTCGTCGGTCTGCAGGGCGTCGAGGACCCGCAGGACCTCCTTGGGGTTACGGCCGACGGAGCCGGCGGTCACCATGGTGAACTGGATCTCGTTGTTCGGGTCCACGATGAAGACGGCACGCTGGGCGAAGCCGTCCGCGCCGCGCACGCCGCAGTCGCTCATGAGCTCGTGCTTGGAGTCGGCCAGCATCGGGAAGGGCAGGTCACGCAGGTCGGCGTGGTCCTTGCGCCAGGCGTGGTGCACGAACTCGGAGTCGCCGGAGACGCCGAGGATCTGGGCGTCGCGGTCCGCGAACTCGTCGTTCAGCTTGCCGAAGGCGGCGATCTCGGTGGGGCAGACGAAGGTGAAGTCCTTCGGCCAGAAGAACACCACGCGCCACTTGCCCTCGTAGGCCTTGTGGTCGATCTGCTCGAACTCCTTGCCGCTCTCCAGCGACACGCAGGCGGTCAGGTCGTAGGTGGGGAACTTGTCACCGACAGTGAGCACGCGCTCTCCTTGCAAACAGGAAGGGTCCCTTTTGGGGTCTTCCGTGGGGGTTGGACGGCTCACAGCATGGCACGGAGTGCATTGATCAGTGAAATAGCTAGAGTGGGTCGTGTTGATCGAAGGTGGTTATCAGTGATCCCGGCGCGACGTGTGAAACAACCCAGCCTGTCCCAGCTCAGAGCCTTCGCGGCGGTGGCGGAGCATCTGCACTTCCGCGATGCGGCGGCCGCCATCGGCATGAGCCAGCCCGCGCTCTCGGGCGCGGTTTCGGCACTCGAAGAGGCACTCGGTGTCCAGCTCCTCGAGCGTACGACGAGGAAGGTGCTGCTCTCGCCCGCGGGGGAGCGGCTCGCGGTCCGCGCCCGGGCGGTCCTCGACACGGTGGCGGAGCTGATGGAGGAGGCGGAGGCGGCCCAGGCCCCGTTCACCGGGGTGCTGCGGCTCGGGGTGATCCCGACGGTCGCCCCGTACCTCCTGCCGACGGTGCTGCGGCTCGTCCACCGGCGCTACCCGGACCTCGACCTCCAGGTCCACGAGGAGCAGACCTCCTCCCTCCTGGAGGGGCTCGCCGCCGGGCGGCTCGACCTGCTGCTGCTCGCCGTGCCGCTCGGAGTGCCAGGGGTCACCGAACTCCCCCTCTTCGACGAGGACTTCGTCCTGGTCACGCCGCAGGGGCATCCGCTGGCCGGCCGGGACGACATCCCGCGCGAGGAACTCAGGGAGCTGCGGCTGCTGCTCCTCGACGAGGGGCACTGCCTGCGCGACCAGGCGCTCGACATCTGCCGCGAGGCCGGGCGCACGGACGGCGCCGAGGTCACCACCACCGCGGCGGGGCTCTCCACCCTGGTGCAGCTGGTGGCCGGCGGTCTCGGGGTGACGCTGCTGCCGCGCACCGCCGTCACGGTCGAGACCGCCCGGAACAGCGCCCTGTGGACCGGGCTGTTCACCGAACCCGCCCCGGCCCGGCGGATCGCCCTCGCGATGCGGACGGGCGCGGCCCGGCACGCCGAATTCGTGGAACTGGCGGCGGAGTTGCGCGGCGCGATGCGGGGCCTTCCGGTGCGGGTGCTCGACGAGGGCCCCTGAGCTCCGCCGGTACGGGCCCGCCGGGGCCCTGAGCCCTGCCGGTACGGGCGGCGATCGGTGGTTCCCGAGCTCCGCCGTACGGGTGCTCGGCGGGGCCCCTGAGCCCCGCCCGTACGGGCGGTGGTTCCCCGAGCTCCGCCGGTACGGGCAGCGGGCGGCGGTTCCTGAGACCCCCCCGGTATCAGGAACCGCCGCCCCTCCTCGTACATTCGCCCGGAGGGTTACTCCGTGCGCAGCCCGTCCGCGCGCATCAGGCGCCAGAGGACCGGCATGCTCAGCAGCGTCACGGTCGCGATGAGGCCGAGACCGATGCCGACGACGGGCAGGAAGACCCACCAGTCCTGCACCTGCTGTCCGCCCATCTTCAGCAGGACCACTCCGAGGCCGGTCCCGCCCGCGACGGCGAGGACCAGGCCGAGGACGATCGGCACCGCCGTCTGCCACAGCACCGACCAGCTCAGGGTGGAGCGCCGGGTGCCGAAGGCGACCAGCGAGGAGAGCAGCCGCTTGCGGTCCCTGAGCTGCTCCAGGGTCGCGACCAGCAGCGAGGCCGCCACCAGCAGCATCGTCAGCGTGGAGCCGACGAGGATGCCGGTGCGGACGCTGCTGAACGCGGCGTCCCGCTGGGTGTCCGCGAGGGTGCGGACCCAGGACGTCGGGGAGATGGCCTCCGCCGTGTTCCGTACGAGGTCGGCGGCGTCCGGCACGGCGGGGTCGAGCCTGACCATGGCCTGCGCGTCGGGGTCGTCGAGCAGGGCGGCGTCGATCGCCGACGGGGTGGCGAGAACGCCGTACTGGTACATGCCCGTCGGGTCCGGGCGGGAGTCCACGACCCGGGCGCCGGCGGGAATGCGCCACTGCGGCAGCGGGCCGCCCTCGGCGCGCTTCGGCTCGCTCGGGTGCGGATGCGGGTCGCGCAGGGCGACCGTGGCGCCGGGCCGCGCCGCCCGGGTGACGAAGGAGTCGTCCGGGTTGCCCTGGGCGCCGTGCGCGAGGAAGACGAACACGTCGCCGTCCGCGCAGGAGGGCAGCGTGGCGAACTCGGCGAGGGAGGCGCAGTCGCCGACCCTGAGCGAGGCCATCGGGGCGAACTCCTCGCCGCCCTTCAGGGGGCCCGGACGCCACACGTGGGATTCGACGATGCCGGTGACGCCGGTGACGCCCTCGGTCCGCTCGAAGCGGTCGATCATCGCGCGGGCCTTGTCGGCGGTCCCGGCGTCGACGCCGACGGCGATCTGGGCGCGGGACACGTCCTGTCCTGTGACCTCGGTGAAGTCGTTCTCCATCGCCTGGAAGAGCATCTGGAGCGCGATCGCGCCCGTCGCGGCGACGACGATGCCGCTGACCGCGCGGGCCGCCGTGCCGCTGCTCAGCTGGAGCCGGCGGACGGCGAGCTGCCAGGCCACCGGCCCCGCGTGCAGCCGCTTCACCCCGGCCTCGACCAGCCACGGCAGCAGGGTGGTCAGGCCGATCAGGGCGAGGGTGGTGCCGGTCGCCACGCCCACGGTGTCGAGGCTGGTCTCGGTCACCCGGACCTCGCCCATGAGCGGGACGAGCAGGGCGACCCCGGCCGCGAGGAGCAGCAGGCGCCACCACAGCCGCCGGCGGCGGGGGGTGGTGGTCCGGACGACCCCGAGCGGCTCGATCACGACGCCGCGCAGCGCGAAGAGGGTGACGACGACCGAGGAGACCGGGACGGTGGCGAGGGTGAGCACGGCGAGCGCGGGCATCGGCACGACGTCGGACGGATACGCGTTGACGTCCCAGATGGTGAACGCCCCGGCGAACTGCCGGGCCGCCGCGAAGAGTCCGAGGCCCACGACGAGGCCGAGCAGCGCGCCCGCGAGGGACTCGCCGGCCGCGATCCGCCGGGTCATGGCGGTGTCGGCGCCGACGAGGCGGAGCGCCGCGAGCCGTCGGTCGCGCTGTTCGCCGCCGAAGCGGACGGCGGTGGCGATGAAGACGAGCACGGGCAGCAGCAGGACGACGCAGGCGACGACGACGAGGAGGATCAGGAACGCGTTCATCGGTTCCTCGGGCACCGACCAGCCGTAGCGCACCCCGCGCCCGTCGAAGTTGTCGGTGGTGAGGAAGCCGACGTGGGCGACGTACCGCAGGTCCGCGGGGCCGATGAGGCCGTCCGGCCCGATCGTCCCGCCGACCTTGTAGGGGAGGCGCTCCTTGAGGAGGGCGCCGTCGGGGGAGTCGAGCAGGTCCCGGAGCGCGGGGGAGACCAGCATCTCGCCGCGCTCGGGGAACGCCGCCGCGCCCGGGGGGACCGCCGGGCTGTCGCCCTCGGGCGTGAGCAGCAGGCCGCTGATGACGTCGTCCCGGTAGACGGTGGTCCTGCCGAGGTGGAGGAAGGAGTCCGCCCGGGGCGCGGTGACCTGTGCGCTGGCGTCGACGGCGCGGACGGACTCGCGGACCTCCCGCTGGAAGAGCATGTTCGGCAGGGAGGAGGCGAGGAGCAGCAGCGCCACGCCGAAGCCGACCCCGGTCGCGGTGAGCAGGGTGCGGAGGAGGCCCGAGCGGCCTCCGGTGACCGCGAACCGGGCGCCGAGCGCCAGGTCGCGGGGCCAGGTGGGGAGCGTCATGCCACCCACTCCGCGTCGCGTACGGCCCCGTCGCGTACGACGATCTCGCGGTCCGAGTAGGCGGCGACCCGGGCCTCGTGGGTGACGAGGACGACGGCGGCGCCGGTGTCGCGGGAGGCTTCGGTGAGCAGCTGCATGACCCGCTCGCCGTTGAGGGAGTCGAGGGCGCCGGTCGGCTCGTCGGCGAAGATCACCCGCGGGGCGGTGACGAGCGCGCGGGCGACGGCGACGCGCTGGCCCTGGCCGCCGGATATCTCGCCGGGGCGCTTGTGGGCGGTGTCGTCGACCTCCAGGCGGGCCATCCACTCGGCGGCCCTGGCCTCGGCGGCCTTCCGCTTCTCGCCGTTGAGGCGGAGCGGGAGGGCGACGTTCTCGACGCAGGTCAGCTCGGGGACGAGCTGGCCGAACTGGAAGACGAAGCCGAAGTCGGTACGGCGCAGGGCGCTGCGCGCGGTGTCGGACAGCGCGGTGAGCTCGCGTCCGTCGTAGGTGATCGTGCCCGCGTCGGGGCGCACGATCCCGGCGAGGCAGTGCAGCAGGGTCGACTTGCCGGAGCCGGAGGGGCCCATGACGGCGACGACCTCGCCGGCCCGGAGCGCGAAGGAGGCGCGGGCGAGGGCGGTGGTCGGGCCGTAGGCCTTGTCGAGGCCGGTGGCCGTCAGGAGCGGTCGTGAGGTCATCGGCGGATCTCCTCGGCGAGCCGGTCGAGGCGGGCGGCGGTCAGTTCCAGCCAGCGCAGGTCCGCTTCCAGGTGGAAGAGGGCGTGGTCGCAGATGAGCTGGTCGGCGAGGTCGCCGTCCTTCTTGCGGCGGGTGAGCTCACGCATCAGGCGCAGGTGCTCGGCGCGCTGGACGTCGAGGAGCTCGGCGGCGCCGCGGCCGGTCAGCAGCGCCAGGACGACCTTGGTGTAGAGCGTGGACTGGAGGTACGGCTCGGGCTTCTCGGGGGTGGTCAGCCACTGGGCGACATCGGTGATGCCCGCCTCGGTGATGGCGTACCGCTTCCGCTCGGGGCCGCCGCCCGCCTCGATGCCGTCGACGACGACGAGGCCGTTCTTCAGGAGCCGGGACATGGTCGAGTAGACCTGGCCGTAGTGCAGCGGCCGGTCGTGGCCGAACTTCTCGTCGAAGGCGCGCTTGAGGTCGTAACCGTGGCGCGGGCCGGACTCCAGGAGTCCCAGGAGGGTGTGACCGATGGACATGCGCGTCACTGTACACGGGGTGTATACCTGCGATGTATAGCGGCCCGCCCGGGGGTGGGGAGGCCCGGTCGCTAAGCGGAGGCAATGCCTCAGGCAACCATCGGCCCCTGCCGAGCGTCGGTTTCTCTGGGCATGGGTGCTGATTCTCACGTCCGGAAAAGGCGTGATCGGTTGTCCTTTGTCTGCATCGTCGGTGTTAGCTGACTAGCTGAGCAGATCCGGTGCGGGGACACGGGCCGGGGCACGCCGGGACACACGACGAGCGGAGCGACACGACACATGGGCGGACAGGACAAGAGCAAGGTGAAGAAACGCGGCCTGCGCCGCTTCTTCTCCTGGAAGAAGCTCCTGGGCACCTTCTTCGTGGCCTGCCTGCTCGCCATGGGCGCCCTGTACGTCGTCTACCTCCTGGTCCCCGTGCCGACGGCCAACGCCGAGGCGACGATGCAGAGCAACATCTACAAGTACGCCGACGGCAAGGTCCTCGCCCGCACCGGCAAGATCAACCGCGAGATCGTCGGCCTCGACAAGATCCCCCTGAAGGTCCAGAAGGCGTTCGTCGCCGCGGAGAACAAGACCTTCTACAAGGACAACGGCGTCGACATCAAGGGCACCACCCGCGCCGCCTGGTCGACCATCACCGGCAAGGGCAAGCAGGGTGGTTCGACCATCACCCAGCAGTACGTCAAGAACTACTACCTGAGCCAGGACCAGACCGCGACGCGCAAGCTCAAGGAAATGGTCATCGCCATCAAGGTCGACCAGCAGTCGACCAAGAGCGAGATCCTCGCCGGGTACATGAACACCAGCTTCTACGGCCGCAGCGCCTACGGCATACAGGCCGCAGCCCGCTCGTACTACGGCGTCGACGCCACCCGGCTCACCACCGCCCAGGGCGCCTACCTCGCCTCGCTGCTCCAGGCGCCCAACCAGTACGACTGGACGTCCGCGAGCACCACCGGCCGCAAGCTCGTCGAGGAGCGCTGGAACTACGTCCTCGACAACATGGTCGGCGAGGGCTGGCTCACCCCGTCCGAGCGCGCCGGCATGAAGTTCCCCGTCCCGCAGAAGCCCAAGCCCCTCCCCGGCATGGAGGGCCAGACCGGCTACATCGTCGAGGCCGCCAACCAGGAGCTGATGCGCCAGGGCGTCAGCGAGGAGGACATCAAGGCCGGCGGCTGGACGATCACCCTCTCCATCGACGAGAAGCGGCAGAAGGACCTCGTCAAGGCCGTCGACCGGCAGCTGGAGGCCAAGCTCGACCGCAAGGGCGACAAGAAGGACGCCACCGTCCAGGCGGGCGCCACCTCCGTCGACCCGAAGACCGGCGAGGTCGTCGCCATGTACGGCGGCGTCGGCGCCACCGAGCACTGGACGTCCAACGCGACCCGCCGCGACTACCAGCCCGCCTCCACCTTCAAGCCGATCGTCCTCGCCTCCGCCCTCGACAACCGCTCCGTCACCCAGGACGGGCGGGAGATCGGCCTCGGCACGGTCTACGACGGCACCAGCAAGCACAAGGTCGTCGGCAGCGACATCCCCTTCGCGCCGGAGAACGAGGACAACCGGAGCTACGGCCCCGTCAGCGTCCAGAAGGCCACCAATAGCTCCATCAACTCCGTCTACGCCCAGATGATCGTGGACGTCGGCCCGGCCAGGACCAAGAAGACCGCCCTCGCCCTCGGCATGAAGGACGGCGCGGACTTCGGCGAGACCCCCGCCATGTCCCTCGGCACCATGGGCGCCTCCACGATGGACATGGCCGGCGTCTACGCCACGCTCGACAACCACGGCAAGAAGGTCACCCCGACCCTCGTGAAGGCCGCCGTGCACAAGGACCGCACGCTCTCCCCGGCCAAGGGGATCGGCGGGCAGGTCATCAGCCGCGAGGCCGCCGACACCGTCACCCAGGCCATGCAGGGCGTCGTGCAGAACGGTTCCGGCTTCCGCGCCGCCGGCGCGTACGAGGCCGCCGGCAAGACCGGCACCTCCGAGAACAACCGTTCCGCCTGGTTCGTGGGCTACACCCCCGAACTCGTCACCGCCGTCGGCCTCTTCGGCGAGGACGTCAAGGGCAAGCAGGTCACCCTCACCAACACCATCAACGAGGGCCGCGCCAACGGCGGCCGTACCCCCGCCCAGATCTGGGGCGACTACACCACCCGCGCCCTCGACGGCGGCTCCGAGGCCTCCTTCGACCTGGAGACCGACGGCTCGACCGGCTTCGACCCGGACCCGACGCCCACCGGCAGCACCGAGCCGACGGAGGAGCCGACGACCGAGGAGCCGACGGAGGAGCCGACCACGCGGTCCCCGGACCCGACGCCCCCGCCGACCTCCACGGCCACCACGCCGCCGGAGCCGACGCAGGACCCGGCCACCACGCCGCCGGAGCCCACGACCGCGCCACCCGTCACCGACGAGCCGTCACCGCCGCCGTCGATCGAGCCGCCGGACCCGGACACCAGCCAGGGCGGCACGGACGGCCCGCAGAGGTAGCGCGGCCGTCCCGGACGACACGGAAGGGCCGGACCCCCGAGGGGTCCGGCCCTTCCGCACGGCATCCACGCCCCGGCGCGGCTACGAATGGCTCGGCGTGGCCAGCTCGAACCAGACCACCTTGCCGCCCGACAGCCGGGTCGCACCCCAGCGCCGCGCCAGCCGGTTCACCAGGAACAGGCCCCGCCCGCCCTCGTCGGTGTCGCGCGCCCGCCGCTGCCGGGGCAGCTGCGGCGAGTCGTCGCCGACCTCGCAGCGCAGCACGTCCGTCCGCAGCAGCCGCAGCGTCACCGGCCGTTCCGCGTACCGCACGGCGTTGGTCACGACCTCGCTGATCAGCAGCTCGACCGAGTCCGTCAGCTCCTCCAGGTCCCAGCGGGCGAGCGCCCGCCGGGCGAGCCGCCGGGCCCGGCCGGGGGCCGCGTCCTCCGGGTCCAGGAACCAGTACGCCACGTCGCTCGGCGCGATGCCGTCGAACCGCGCCGCGAGCAGCGCGATGTCGTCGTCCCGGTCACCGGGACCCAGCATGTCCAGCACGTCGTCGCACAGCGCCTCAAGGGGAGGCGAGTGGTCCGGCCCGGTCAGCTGCGCCGTCGCCGCGAGGCGCTCCCGCAGCTGCTCGATGCCGGTCCACACGTCCCGCAGCCGGGACTCCACCAGACCGTCCGTGTAGAGCAGCAGCGTGGCACCGGCCGGGGCGTCCAGCTCGACCGCCTCGAAGTCCACGCCCCCGACGCCGATCGGGGCGCCCGGGGGCACCCGCAGCACCTCGGCACGGCCGCCCAGGTGCAGCAGTATCGGCGGCGGATGGCCGGCGTTGGCCACGGTGATCCGGTGCGAGACCGGGTCGTACACCGCGTACATGCAGGTCGCCATCCGGTTCTCGCCGAGCCGCTGCGCCTGCTCGTCCAGATGGTGCAGGACCTCCTGCGGCGGCAGGTCGAGCCCGGCCAGGGTCTGCGCGGTCGTGCGCAGCTGGCCCATGATCGCCGCCGAGGTCATCGAGTGGCCCATGACGTCACCGACGACCAGCGCGACCCGGCTGCCGGGCAGCGGGATCGCGTCGTACCAGTCGCCGCCCACCCGGGCCGTCTCGGCCGCCGGCAGATAGCGCGAGGCCAGCTTGACGCCGGTCGGCTGCGGCAGCGAGTCCGGCAGCATCGTCCGCTGGAGCTCGTCCGCGATGTACGCCTCACGGCCGTACAGCACGGCCTTGTCGATGCCCAGCGCGGTGTGCGTGGCCAGCTGCGCCGCGACGAGCAGGTCGTTCGGCTCGAAGCCGGCCCGCTCGGGGCGGCGCAGGAACACGGCGGCACCGATCACCCGGCGCCGGCCGCGCAGCGGCGCGAGCACGGCCCGCAGCCCGCCGGGCAGCGGATGCTCGGGTCCGAGGAGCTCGGTCAGCGCGGCCTTGGCGGCGGCGGAGTCGCCGAACACCGGCCGCACCCCGCGCAGGACCTCGGCCAGCGCCCCACCGGACCGCACCTCGCAGAGTTCGGCCGCGGGGGTCGGATCCGGATCGGGTACGAGCACGAGCTCCTCGCCCTCCAGATCGCTTAACCGCAGCCGGTCCGTACGGCGCAGGCGCAACACGAACGGCGCGACCGGCCGCTCGTCGCCCACCGGCAGCGGATCGCGGAGGTAGACGAGGATCTCGTCGGAGAAGGTCGGCACGGTCGCCCGGCACAGGCCGAGCACGATCTCGTCCAGGTCGATGCCGCGGGCGATGCGCCGCGTCGCCGCCCCGACGAACCGCAGCTTCTCGCCCTCGCGCCGCGCGACGGCGTCCCCGCCGCGGCCGCCGCCCTGGAGCTGCGCCGACACGGCGACGGCCATGGTGCCGGGGCTGCCGGGAGCCGTGGCCGGCGGGGGCGGGGGCACGTCGGCGCCCGGGGTCGCGGCGGCCGTCGGGCCCGCCGGCCCGCCCGGCTGTGCGGGCACGTCGGAGGGCAGGCCGGCCGCTGCCTCCTGGCGAGGGCGCGCGCGTTCCTGCGACCGGGCAGCCAGGGGCTGCCGGCCTTCGTGGGAGGTGGGATGCTCCGTCACGCGTGGGATTCCGTCCGTCCGGGCCGGTGGTGCGATGCACTCGCTCTTCTCGCCGATGCCGCGCCTTCGGCGGGGCTAAACCCCTTGTGTGCGGTGGATCTGAAGGCTCCGCGAGCGGTGGCACCAGCGGGGGTCGGAACACCCGGGCAGACGTCCGGCACTGCTCTCCCCCTCGTGGATGACTTCTGGTCAGGTCCTGCGCTGAGTTCGGTCGTTGACGTGCTGCTCGGTCGGTCTGACGTGCCGTTCGGTCCGCCTCTGCCGTGCGGAGGACGATCCTACGTTTGAACCCCGGGGGCGCATCAAGGGTCTCACGGTGCCGTGTGCGCCGGAGTGCGGTCCCAGTCGGCCGGCAGTTCCGGAACCCGCCATGCCGGATCGGGCCGCCAGTTCTCCCAGCCGTCCGAGAACGGCGCCCCCCACGCCGTGATGCGGTCCACCGCCCGCTGCCCCGCGCCCCGCACGCGTGCGGCCTGTTCCGGCCCCATCAGACCGGACCGCTGCGCCTGCGCGAACTCGTCCTCGTCCCGCCACAGCCAGCTGTGGTCGGGGTAGACGGAGATGTCGAGGAAGTGGTCCTCGGAGTCGACGCCGCCGGACCAGCGGACCCGCGGCTCCTCCAGGTTCACGTACCAGCTGCGGAAGCGCCAGCCCCGCTCCCAGAACAGCCACACCGACCACGGCTCGCCGGGCCGCGCCAGCTTCAGGACGCCGCTGCCGGACCACCGCGCGCGTTCCGTGGTCCGCGGCGCGGTGTAGCGGGTGGCGAGGGGCTCCTCGTGCACGGATGTGCCGTCGGCGAGCACCGGGCGGACGCATTCCGTGCCGGGCGCCATCCAGACCGCGAGGAGGTCCGGTGTGTCCTGGACGACCGTCACCGGCCGGCAGATGTGCACGTCCCCGGTGCCGTTGCCGCGGTAGCGCCAGAGGATGTGCTCCCCCGGCACCCAATGCTGAGAGCCGCCCGATCCTGTCATGCGCAGATCTTAGGGGCGCGCTCCCACGACCGCAGCGGCATGGATCACGGTTGAGTCATACGCGTGGGTCTGTCACGGGCGGGTCATCCGCAGGACGTCCAGGGCCTCGTCCAGCTGCTCGACCGTCAGGTCGCCGCGCTCCACGTATCCGGACTCCAGCACCACCTCGCGGATGGTCTTCCGCTCGGCCAGGGACTTCTTGGCGACCTTGGCGGCCTCCTCGTAGCCGATGTACTTGTTCAGCGGGGTGACCACGGACGGCGAGGACTCGGCGTACTCGCGGGCCCGCTCGGCGTTGGCCGTGATCCCGTCGACCGTGCGGTCGGCGAGCAGCCGGGACGCGTTGGCCAGGAGCCGTACGGACTCCAGGAGGTTCTTGGCCATCACCGGCAGCATCACGTTGAGCTCGAAGTTCCCGGCCGCGCCGGCCACCGCCACCGTGGTGTCGTTTCCGGTCACCTGCGCGGCGACCATGAGGACCGCCTCGGGGATCACCGGGTTGACCTTGCCCGGCATGATCGAGGAGCCGGGCTGGAGGTCGGGGAGGTTGATCTCGGCGAGGCCGGTGCGGGGTCCGCTGGCCATCCAGCGCAGATCGTTGGCGATCTTGGTGAGGGAGACCGCGATCGTCCGGAGCTGCCCGGACGTCTCCACCAGGGCGTCCCGGGCGCCCTGCGCCTCGAAGTGGTCGCGGGCCTCGGTCAGCGGCAGGCCGGTCGCGCGGGCGACCTCCGTGATGACGGCCGCGGAGAAGCCGGCCGGGGTGTTGATGCCGGTGCCCACCGCCGTACCGCCGAGGGGGAGTTCGGCGAGCCGGGGGAGGACCGAGCGCAGCCGCTCGACGCCGTACCGGATCTGCGCCGCGTAGCCGCCGAACTCCTGGCCGAGGGTGACCGGGGTGGCGTCCATGAGGTGCGTGCGGCCCGACTTCACCACCGATGCGAATTCGGCCGATTTTCGCTCAAGGGAAGCGGCGAGATGGTCGAGGGCGGGGACCAGGTCGCGGAGGACGGCCCCGGTGGCCGCGATGTGGATCGAGGACGGGAAGACGTCGTTGGAGGACTGCGAGGCGTTCACATGGTCGTTGGGGTGGACCTCGCGGCCCTCGGGGAGCCGCTCGGTGGCGAGGGTGGCGATCACCTCGTTGGTGTTCATGTTGGACGAGGTGCCGGAGCCGGTCTGGAAGACGTCCACCGGGAAGTGCTCGTCCCAGCGCCCCTCGGCGACCTCCTCCGCAGCCGAGGCGATGGCCTCGGCGCGGTCCCGGTCGATCACGCCGAGCTCCGCGTTGACCTGGGCGGCGGCGGCCTTGATCCGGGCGAGGGCCTCGATGTGGGCGCGCTCCAGGCGCTGCCCGGACACCGGGAAGTTCTCCACGGCCCGCTGGGTCTGGGCCCGCCACTTGGCGTGCGCGGGGACCCGCACCTCGCCCATGGAGTCGTGTTCGATCCGGTAGCCGTCGGCCTGGTCTGTGTCGTTCATGTTCCTCAACCTCCTATAAAAGATGAGCACTTGTCTTGTTCGATGTATTCCCATCGGGCGTACCGGCCAGTAAAAACCGTGGGTAACCCCACTTCCAGGAGGCGCAATGACGCGCACCAGGTACAGACACCGCTGGCCCATCGCCGCCGTCGTCGCCGCGGCCGCCGCCGCGCTCGGCACGATGACCGCCGCCGCCCCCGCCGGAGCCGCCGCCGCGGACGCCGCCGGCACCACCGCGGTGACCGCCGCCGTACCGCTCCCGCCCGCCCTCGAAGCCGTCCGCGCCGCCGAGGCCACCAAGATCTACGGCAGTCCCGAGGAACGCCCGATCGCCCAGCGCAGGACCGGCCTGATCTCGCTCGGCGACAGCGAGATCTCCGGCGAGGGGGTCGGCACCTACGAGTCCCCGACCAACGGTCCCACCAACTGGTGCCACCGCTCGCCCGAGGCCGCCATCCACCGCACCGGAATCCCCGCGGACCTCACGTTCAACGTGTCCTGCTCCGGCGCGTACACCGGCAACATCCGGATCGGCGGCTCGAAGCAGTACGCCGACGAGCTCGTCCAGAGCGACAACCTGGCCGTCAAGGCGCGCAACACCCGGATCAAGATGATCACGCTCGTCGCCGGCGCCAACGACGACCTGCAGTTCGGGCCCGTCATGACCGACTGCGTCACGCGCTACCTGCTCCTCCAGGGCGCCTGCGAGCCCAAGTACGCCGGCGGCTGGCAGGCCCGCGTCGACGCGCTCGTCCCCAAGGTCGAGCAGACCGTCCGCGACCTCAGGACCGTGATGCGCGACGCCGGTTACGCCGACGGCGACTACAAGCTCGTCCTCATGGGCTACCCCAGCCCGATCGGCCCCGACTTCCGCGACAACCCGAACTTCCCCGGGAAGCTGGTCTGCGGCGGACTCGGCTACGACTCCGACACCGTCTGGGGCCGCAACACCGCCGTCCCCGCCTTCGAGCGCGGGATGCGCGCGGCGGCCGCCTCCACCGGCGCCGTCTACCTCGACAACTCGCGGCTCTTCCACGGCCACGAGGTCTGCATGGAGGACGCCTGGGCCCGCGGCCTCTACATCGACCTCTCCAAGCCCGGGACCCCGGACGAGAACTCCGTACGGCAGTCCTTCCACCCCAACGCGCGCGGGCACGCCGCCTTCGCCTCCTGTCTCACCCAGATCTACAACGCGGGTGTGCGTGAAGCCAGTTGCGCCGACGTCAACTCCTCGGGCACACCGACCCTCTTCCCGCTCGCCTGGGACGACGCGTACCGTCCGCTGAAGAACCAGGCGACCGGCAACTGCCTGGACGTCGACGCGGCCACCTCGGCCAACGGCACCGCCGTCCTCGGCTGGGACTGCCACGGCGGCCGCAACCAGGGCTGGTGGTACGACTCCACCCGTCGCACCGTCCACACCCAGCTGACCCAGGACCGCTGCCTCGACGTCCCCGGGTCCGGCTACCAGGCGGGCAAGGCGCTCGTCCTGTGGAACTGCCACGGCGGCGCCAACCAGCGGTTCGTCCGCGACGGCGCCACGATCCGCCCGGCCGACGCGACGGGCCTCTGCCTCACGCAGAGCGCGGCGAAGCAGCCGATCAGGCTCCAGACCTGCGACGGCTCGGCGAACCAGAAGTTCGCGTAGCCGGCGTGACGGCGTAACCGGTGTACGCGGCGCACCCGCCGCCACCGGCACCGTGGCCCCCGTCCGACCGCCGGACGGGGGCCACGGCCGTGCTCCGGCAAGGGGCGCGGGCTGCGGGCTTGCGGGCTCAGAGCGCCTTGAGGGTGGTCCTGGCCAGCTCGTAGGCCGGGACCATCGCCCGGTGCTCCGCGGTGTCGAGCCCGCCGAGGTGCACGATCACCGTCCCCTTCGGCGTCGTGACGGCGAAGGCGCGCTCCTCCTTCGACTCCTCCGTCAGCGCGTCGCGGACGGTGTACGTCACCTCGGTGACCGGCCCCGCACCGGAGCCGCCCTCCCGGTAGGCCACGCCGGAGGTGTTCCGCGCGGCCTTCACGAACCCTTCGAGGGCCGTCCTCGCCGGGCCCTTCTCCGCCGTCCACACCCGCAGGAAGCCCACGTGCCCGGCCGGCTTGGCGTCGACCTCGCAGCGCACGGTGGCCGGCCCCTGCCGGGTGAGCGCCGCGAACTCCGGGTTCTCGACCGCCTTCGGAGCCCACTTCTCCGCCACCCCGAAGGAGACGGGCAGCGCGCAGGCGGAGCCCGGACCGCCGACGGTCCGGTGCGGCGCATCCGCGGGCGCGTCCGTGGCGGGTGCGGCGGTGGGGCGCGGAGCCTGGGCGATCTCGGGCATCGGCTCCGCGTCGGCGCAGCCGGCGAGCAGCAGCCCCGCCGCCAGGGCGGCGGCGACCTGGGCCGATGTCCGTATCGGGTGTCTCATGCGCGTCAGCGTAGTGGCGGGCCGGACGCCCCCGGACGGGCGTCCCCGGCGCCGGGACGCCCGCCTGTGAAGGGGCGTCACCCGCCGGGCGTCTCCGTCCGGCGGGTGACGGCGACGGTCGGGTCAGGAGAGCTTGCCGCCGTAGTCCGGGAGCTTGAACGTGCGCTCGGCGTGACCGCCGACCAGGTCGGTGGTGTTGTTGCCGATGTTCGCGATGATCGTGTAGCCCTTGCTCTCGATCTTGGCGCGCTGCTCCGTCTTGTACGCGCTGACCTCGGCGAACAGGTCGGGGAGCGAGCGCACGTACAGCCCGTCGACCGGGTAGCCGACCTGCTTCAGGTTCCAGTCCGTGAGCGAGTGGATGATCCCCGGGCGGGCGGTGACGAAGAAGATGTCGACGCCGCGGTCGTGGGCCTCGCGGACGAGGGTGCGCACCTCGGCGATGGCCGGGGTCGGCAGCTCCCAGAAGGGGTGGAAGTCCGTCTCCAGCGAGCTGTTGTCGATGTCGAGGACGATCGCCTGCTTCTCGTCGCCGGCGTTCTCGGAGCGCTTCTCGATGTACGGGCGGGCCTGCGCGATCACGGCGGCCACGTCACGGCGCCAGGTCGTGTAGTCGACATCCTTGAAGGCGGCGGTCGACGTGCTGTGGCCGTCCGGGTCGGAGGCGGAGGCCACGGGCGCGGGGCCGACGACGAGGAAGGCGGTCAGCGCGAGCGTGGCGGTGGTACCGGCGGCGGCGCGCCTGCGGAAGGACGAGACGGGCATGGGGGGCTCCTTGGTCGACCGGCTCGGGGACTTTGGCATGCTCGCGCTCAATACTGGACAGTAGGCAACGAGATGGCTACCGGTCGGTAGCGACTTTCTGAGCGAACGACGAAGCACGGGACCGGACGGCGAAGCCCCGGACGGTACGGCGAGGCCTCGGGCTTCTCGGCGAGGCCCCCGGACCCGGGCCCGACGACGAAGCCCCCCGGTCCAGGAGGACCGGGGGGCGAGCGTCAGACGTCGGGGGATCAGCCGAGACCGGGACCCCGCACCGGGATGTGCGTGAACGTCGGCTCAGGGGCCGGGTTCTGGAAGAAGTCGTTGCCCTTGTCGTCCACCACGATGAACGCCGGGAAGTCCTCGACCTCGATCTTCCAGACCGCCTCCATGCCGAGCTCCTCGTACTCGACGACCTCGACCTTCTTGATGCAGTCCTGCGCGAGCCGCGCCGCCGGGCCGCCGATCGATCCGAGGTAGAAGCCGCCGTGGCTGCCGCAGGCGTTGGTGACCTGCTGCGAGCGGTTGCCCTTGGCCAGCATGACCTTCGAGCCGCCCGCCGCCTGGAACTGCTCCACGTACGAGTCCATCCGGCCGGCCGTCGTCGGGCCGAAGGAACCGGAGGCGTACCCCTCGGGGGTCTTCGCCGGGCCCGCGTAGTAGACCGGGTGGTCCTTCAGGTACTGCGGCATCTCCTCGCCCGCGTCCAGGCGCTCCTTGATCTTGGCGTGCGCGATGTCGCGCGCCACGACCAGCGGGCCGTTGAGGGAGAGGCGGGTCTTGACCGGGTACTTGGTCAGCTCGGCGAGGATGTCGTCCATCGGCTGGTTCAGGTCGATGGTGACGACGTCGCTCTCCTCGGAGAGATGCTCGTCCGTGGTCTCCGGCAGGAAGCGCGCCGGGTCGGTCTCCAGCTGTTCCAGGAAGACGCCCTCGGCGGTGATCTTCGCGACGGCCTGGCGGTCGGCCGAGCAGGAGACGGCGATCGCGACGGGCAGCGAGGCGCCGTGGCGGGGGAGACGGACGACGCGGACGTCGTGGCAGAAGTACTTGCCGCCGAACTGCGCGCCGATGCCGATCTTCTGCGTCAGCTCGAAGACCTTCTCCTCCAGCTCCTTGTCGCGGAAGCCGTGGCCGGTCTCGGCCGAGCCCTCGGCGGGCAGCTCGTCCAGGTAGTGCGCGGAGGCGTACTTCGCGGTCTTGAGCGCGAACTCGGCGGACGTGCCGCCGACGACGATCGCCAGGTGGTACGGCGGGCAGGCTGCCGTGCCGAGCGAGCGGATCTTCTCCTCCAGGAACTTCATCATGCTCGCCTCGTTGAGGACGGCCTTCGTCTCCTGGTAGAGGAAGGACTTGTTGGCGGAGCCGCCGCCCTTGGCCATGAAGAGGAACTTGTACGCGCCGCCGTCGGTCGCGTACAGCTCGATCTGCGCGGGCAGGTTCGAGCCGGTGTTCTTCTCCTCCCACATGGTGACCGGGGCCATCTGCGAGTACCGCAGGTTGAGCTTGGTGTACGCGTCGTAGATGCCCTTGGACAGGGCCTCCTCGTCGCGTCCGGAGGTCAGCACGTTCTGGCCGCGCTTGCCCATGACGATCGCGGTGCCCGTGTCCTGGCACATGGGCAGGACGCCGGCGGCGGCGATGTTCGCGTTCTTGAGGAGGTCGAGCGCGACGAACTTGTCGTTCGACGAGGCCTCGGGGTCGTCGATGATCCGGCGCAGCTGGGCCAGGTGGGCCGGGCGCAGGAAGTGCTGGATGTCGCGGATCGCCTCGGCGGCCAGGGTGCGCAGCGCCTCCGGCTCGACCTTGAGGAACGTACGGCCGTCGGCCTCGAAGGTGGAGACACCTTCGGAGGTCACCAGGCGGTAGGGCGTGGTGTCCTCTCCCAGGGGGAGCAGATCGGAGTACGCAAACTCTGGCATGGGGGCCATTCCTCACTCGGCAAGACGGCGCACCGCCTCCGTTGGCAGTGCGCCCTCCAGCGTAGAACGCGGCCCGGGGCCCGGTCCTGTGAGGTAAGGCTCACTTGGACCGGGGACCGCGCCGGAGTGGCGTGTTCCGAGGGGGTCGGGAGGGCGGGGGGCGGGTTCCTGGGTCCGACCGGGAGGCGGGGCGCGGGCGGGCGCGGGGTGGGGCCGGGGACGGGCTCGGGCCGGGACGGGCGCGGGCCGGGGCCGGAGGCGAGCGCAGGGCCGGGCTCAGGCCGGGACGGGCGGGGCGCGGGGCGGGGGCGGGCGCGGGCGCGGGTGCGGGGCGGGGGCGGGCCCGCGCTCCAACCCGCCGATTCCGGCGCCCGGTTCGAGACCTTTTCCACGGGCCGCGGCCCCGCCCCCTGGTCGCGATCTATCGCGTTTCGCTAGGCTGGCGGCGTGGACCTCGAAAAGAAGCCCGAACCCGACAAGCAGCCGGAGCCTCAGCGGCAGGCCGCACCCGCCGAGCCCGCCCCCGCGGAGACCGTCTTCGCCGACCCGCAGGGCTCGTTGCGGGCCTCGGACGCGGACCGGGACCGGATCGCGGACATCCTCAGGGACGCCCTGGCCGAGGGGCGGATCGACGCCGAGGAGCACTCGGACCGGATCGACGCGGTGTACCGGGCGAAGACCGTCGGGGAGCTGGAGCCGATCGTCCGCGACCTGCCGGGCGCCCGGACGCGGCAGGAGCCCGCGCCGGACTACGGGTACGGCCCGGAGGACGCCGACGGCCCCCCGGCCAACCTCGTCGCGATCTTCTCCAGCACCACCCGCAAGGGCCGCTGGCGGGTGAGCCGCCGGACGAACGCGTTCGCGCTCTTCGGGAACATCGAGATCGACCTGACCGAGGCGATCTTCGCGCAGCGGCTGACCACCATCAACGCCACGTCGATCTTCGGCAACGTCGAGGTCCGGGTCCCGGAGAACATCAGCCTGCGGGGCAACGGCAGCGGGATCTTCGGCAACTTCGAGGTCGTGACCCTCGAGGGCGTCGACCCGCACGCCCCGGTCGTCGTCATCAACGGCTACTCGGTCTTCGGGAACGTCGAGGCCAGGCCCAAGCGCGGCAAGTGGATCACCGACCTCCAGGACCGGATGCGCAAGCACCTCGGCCACTGACGAGGCGACCCGCGAGGCGACCCGCGAGGCGACGCGAGAGCCGACCCGCGAGGCGGCGGGGCGTGAGGGAGACGTGACGGGCGCCAGGCTTCCGCGGCCGGCTCCGGCGGCCCGGTCCGGCACGCCGTTCCCGTCGACGGCCCGGGGGGTGACCGGAATTCGCCCTCGGGTATCCGCAGTGCGGAACGGCGCGGCACGCAGTGCATAGGCGCGCGCACAGCGGGTAGGGCTGGGGCATCGCCGCTCGCTCGCGAAGCCGTCGTCAGGAGTAGACCGTGCTGCAACTGCCGCATCAGCCCCTCCAGGTCGCCGCCGTGCCCCCTCAGCGCGCCCCTGCACGGGAGGACGAGGCCGGTCCTTGGCACGCGGAGGCGGTGTGCCGCCGGGACGAGGCCGGACTGTTCTTCGCCCCCTCCAAGGAGCCGACCGCCGCGCGGCTCGCGCGTGAGGCGGCGGCCAAGCGGGTCTGCGGCCGCTGTCCCGTGATGGTCGAGTGCCGGGAGCACGCGCTCCTCCAGCCCGAGCCGTACGGGGTGTGGGGCGGGCTCACCGCGGCGGAGCGCCGCGTCGCCCTGGCCCGCCGCCGGCGGCGCGAGGTGGAGCTGCGGAAGGCGGCCGCGGCCGATCGCATCGCCCAGGCGGGCTGACGCCGACGCACCGCCTTCGCGGCTGACGGGAGCGCGGCCACCGTCGTCGTTCCGTACGGGAAGGGGCGCCCCCACCGCACATGGGGGCGCCCCTCTTCGTACCGCTTCGCGGCGAAGCACCGGTGCCGACGCGACGGACGCGACCGGCCCGACCGACCCGACTGGCCAGACCGGCGCGATCTACGTAACGGACGCGACCGGCCCGACCGGCGCTGCTACTTCGCGCGGTCGAAGTCGATCTTGCTGTACGCGCGCAGCTTCGAGAGCCGGTGCGTGGAGTCGATCTGGCGGATCGTGCCGGACTTCGAGCGCATGACGAGCGACTGCGTGGTCGCCGTCTCGGCGCGGTAGCGCACCCCGCGGAGCAGCTCGCCGTCGGTGATGCCGGTCGCGACGAAGAACACGTTGTCGCCGCCGACCAGGTCGTTCGTGGAGAGCACCCGGTCCAGGTCGTGGCCCGCATCGAGGGCCTTCTGGCGCTCGGCCTCGTCCTTCGGCCACAGCTTGCCCTGGATCACGCCGCCGAGGCACTTGATGGCGCAGGCGGAGATGATGCCCTCGGGGGTGCCGCCGACGCCCATGAGCATGTCGACGCCGGTGCCCTCGCGGACCGCCATGATCGAACCGGCGACGTCGCCGTCCGAGATGAACTTGATGCGGGCGCCGGTCTCGCGGATCTCCTTGACGATGCCCTCGTGGCGGGGGCGGTCGAGGATGACGACGGTGATGTCCTCCGGGGAGGAGTTCTTCGCCTTGGCGACCCGGCGGATGTTGACCGAGACAGGGGCGTTGATGTCGACGAAGTCGGCGGCCTCGGGGCCGGTGACCAGCTTGTCCATGTAGAAGACCGCGGACGGGTCGAACATGCTGCCGCGGTCGGCGGCGGCCAGGACGGCGATCGCGTTCGGCATGCCCTTGGCGTTCAGCGTGGTGCCGTCGATCGGGTCGACGGCGATGTCGACCTCGGCGCCGGTGCCGTCGCCGACCCGCTCGCCGTTGAAGAGCATGGGCGCTTCGTCCTTCTCGCCCTCGCCGATGACGACCACGCCGTTCATCGAGACGGTGGAGATCAGGGTGCGCATGGCGTTGACCGCCGCGCCGTCCGCGCCGATCTTGTCACCGCGGCCGACCCAGCGGCCGGCGGCCATGGCGGCGGCCTCGGTGACGCGGACCAGCTCAAGGGCGAGGTTGCGGTCGGGAGCCTCGGGAGAGACCACGAGCTCGGGCGGCAGATTCTGCTGCTCGGTCATCGGAACGCACCTTTCTGTACGGCGACGGCCGGTTAAGGGAGGGTGCTGCGACTCTATCGGTACGTCGACAAAATGAGCAGAGGGGCCCACGTATGAGCACGGACCCTTGATGCGACCATGGTGCGCGTGGCAGGTATGCGAGGCAGGCAGACGGTACGCGGGATGTTTCAGTCCCTCGGGGTGATCTTGGTCGCCGCGGGAGTGATGTATCTCTTCATTCCGCACGATGAGAGCGCCGAACCGGTCAAGGCGAAGGACTACCGGGTCGAGCTCCTGACGGCTCAGCGGGCGGCACCGTATCCGGTGCTGGCCCCCGAGGGCCTCGGCGAGGGCTGGAAGGCGACGGTCGTCTCGTACAAGCGCGAGAACTCCGACGCCTGGCAGCTCGGTTTCCTCTCGCCGGACACCCAGTACGTGGCGATCCACCAGTCGACGGCGGCGCCGAAGACCTTCGTCCCGGACGTCACCCAGCGGGCGAAGAACACCGGGAAGACCGAGACGGTGGCGGGCCAGGTCTGGCAGCGCTGGGAGGGCCCGAAGTACGACGCGCTCGTCCGGGTGGACGGCGGGGCGACGACGGTGGTGACCGGTACGGCGTCGTTCGAGCGGCTCACCGAGATGGCGGGCTCGCTCCAGTCGAAGAAGGCTTGATCGAGAAGGTCTGATGAGGAAGGCCTGATCCGGAGAGCCGGAGAGGGCGCACGAAGAAGGCCCCGCACTCGTGGAGTGCGGGGCCTTTCCGTGTCACCGGGATCAGACGGTGGTGACGACCTCGTCGAAGGAGAGGCGCGGGGAGCGCGGGAACCAGGCGTCCTCGCCCGGCTTGCCGATGTTGACGACCATCAGCGGGGTGTGGTCGTCGTCCAGGAACTCCTTCTGGACGCCGGCGAAGTCCAGGCCGGTCATCGGGCCGGCGGCCAGGCCGGCGGCGCGGACGCCCACGATGAAGTACGCGGCCTGGAGGGCGGCGTTCAGCACGGCGGACTGCTCGCGGACCGGGCGCTCGGCGAAGAACATGTCCTTGGCCTGCGGG
Organism: Streptomyces sp. CB02009; assembly: GCF_001905825.1. Taxonomy (GTDB): domain Bacteria; phylum Actinomycetota; class Actinomycetes; order Streptomycetales; family Streptomycetaceae; genus Streptomyces. The sequence continues at coordinate 51,991 of NZ_LIVV01000005.1, read as the reverse complement.
AAGTGCGGAAGCAGGGCCGGGAGCTCCTCGTGGAACTCGTTGTCGGCCGAGAGGATCGCGACGAGCGGGGCGGTGGCGGTCTTGGGGCGGTTGCCCTCGGCCATGTGCTTGACCAGGCGCTCGCGGGCCTCGGGGGAGCGGACCAGGGTGATGCGCAGCGGGGTCTGGTTGAAGGCGGTCGGGCCGTACTTCACCAGGTCGTATATCGCCTGGACCTGCTCGTCGGTCACCGGCTCGTCGGTGAACGTGTTGGCGGTGCGGGCCTCGCGGAAAAGGAGATCCTGAGCGGCGGCGTCAAGGGCGAGAGACATGCTGCGTACCTTCCGGACTGCAAAGGGGGTTCGCTCGTGGGGATCCAAGCGATGTCCTCGACAGTACGCCGAAGATTGGTGAAAGTTCAACCAATCCATCCGGATAGTGATCCGCTTCACTCATCAGTGTAAGCCGCACCGCACCGACGAGCCGCCATGGGCCGCGGGCGGCCGGTCTCGGGCCGCGGCGACGCCGGTGCGGGGGCGGGCCGGCGGCCCGCGCGGGGGTGACTACTCGTCCCCGGGGCCGCCCGCGGCGCCCTCGGCCTCCTCCGCCGCGCGTTCGGCGGCGAGCGAGGCGTCCAGCCGGGCCCGCGCCCCTTCGAGGCGGCGCCGGCAGACCTTCGCGAGCTCCTCGCCGCGCTCCCAGAGCGCGAGGGACTCCTCCAGGGAGGTCCCGCCCGCCTCGAGCCGCCGGACGACCTCGATCAGCTCGTCCCGCGCCTGCTCGTACCCGAGGGCCGCCTCGTCCGTACCCGATCCCGATCCCGCCGTGCCCGTTCCCGCTGCCATGTGCCGCTCCACCCTCCGTAACCGGTTCTCTTGCGTCCTGCGTGGTCCTGCGTGGTCCTGCTCTGGTTCTGCACGGTCCTGCCGTCGGCCCCGCGCGGCCGCGCTCAGGCCGGGTCGGCCACGCGCCGTACCGCGAACTCGCCCTCCGCGACCCGGGCCCGCAGCTCCTCGTCCGCCGCGACCTCCCCGGGGGAGCGGACCACCGAGCCGTCGGCCCGCTGGAGCACCGCGTACCCCCGCTCCATCGTCGCGGCGGGCGACAGCGCCCGGACCCGCGCCTGCGTGTGCGACAGCTCGGAGTCCGCCCGGTCCAGGAGGTGGCCGAGGACCCGACGGCTGCGCGCGAGCAGGGCGACGAGCTCGTCCTCGCGGACCTCGACCATGCGCTGCGGATGCTCCATGACCGGCCGGGCCAGGGCGTGCGCGAGACCGCGCTCCTCCCGGTCGAGGAGCCCCCGCACGGTCCTCAGGGCCCGGTCCCGCAGCCCGCGCACCCGGTCCAGCTCCTCGCCGACGTCCGGCACGACCTTCTTGGCCGCGTCGGTCGGCGTCGAGGCGCGCAGGTCGGCGACGAGGTCGAGGAGCGGCGAGTCCGGCTCGTGGCCGATGGCCGAGACCACCGGCGTACGGCACTCGGCGACGGCCCTGACGAGCTGCTCGTCCGAGAACGGCAGCAGGTCCTCGACGCTGCCGCCGCCCCGGGCGACGATGATCACGTCGACGTCCTCGTGGGAGTCGAGCTCCTGGACGGCCTGGACGACCTGGGGCACGGCCTTCACGCCCTGCACCGCCACGTTCCGCACCTCGAAGGCGACGGCGGGCCAGCGGCGGCGCGCGTTCTCCAGGACGTCCCGCTCGGCCGCGGAGGCGCGGCCGCAGACGAGGCCGATGCGGTGCGGCAGGAACGGCAGCGGCTTCTTCCGGTCGAGCGCGAAGAGCCCTTCGGAGGCGAGGCTCCGCTTCAGCTGCTCCAGCCGGGCGAGCAGCTCGCCGATCCCGACGGGCTTGATCTCCACCGCCCGCAGCGAGAGCTGGCCGCGCGGCGCGTACCACTCGGGCTTGGCGCGCACGACGACCCGGGCGCCCTCCGACACGACGTCCGCGACGGCGTCGAAGACCTGGCGGTAGCAGGTGACGCCGATGGAGATGTCGTACGAGGGATCCCGCAGCGTCAGGAAGACGACCCCGGCGCCGGGGCGCCGGGACAGCTGTGTGATCTGCCCCTCGACCCAGATCGCCCCGAGCCGGTCGATCCACCCCCCGATGAGACGGGAGACCTCACCGACGGGAAGCGGTGCTTCGGCGGACGTAGTCAGAGCCATGGACCGAGCGTAACCGCGCGGTACGACAACGTCAGGGGCACGCGCACGTACGCCCCCCGGGGCCGCCCCGCGCACAGGAGGCCCCGCCCCGCGCACACGGCCGCGCGCCCCGCACGCCCGCCCCCAGGGCCGACCCGCACACGCCCCCGCTCGGCGCCCCGCCGGACGGCCCGCGCGCCTCAGCGACCCGCCGGTGTTCTCCTCAGCGTCTCAGCGACCCGCCGGTGTCCTCGTCGCGCCCTGGACCGCCAGCACGATCAGGCCCACGCCCAGCCACACCACGCCCACCACCTGCGCCGCCACCGAGGCCTCCACGATGACCGCGATCAGGATCGCGGCGCCGACCACGGGCAGGACGACGTGCTTCAGCCAGTGCGGCGGCCCCTCCGCCCGCCGTACCGCGAACCAGCCGACCACGCTCGCGTGCAGCAGGACGAAGGCCGTCAGGGCGCCCACGTCCACGACCGACACCAGGTGGTCGAGGCCGTCGTCCCTGCGGGCAGCCCACACCGCCGCGATCATCGTCACCGTCGCCGACACGAGGAGCGCCACCCGGGGCACGCCCCCGTCGGTCCGCGCGAGCACGTGCGGCAGGCGCCGGTCGCGGCCCATCGCGAAGAGCAGGCGGCCGCCTGCCGCCTGCCCCGCGAGCGCCGCGAAGGCCGCGCCGATCGCCTTCGAGACGGCCACGAGGTCGTGCAGCCAGCCGCCGACCGCGCTCTCGACGGCGTCGTAGAAGGCCGACCCCTGCTTCCCCGGGTCGGCCGCGAGCTCGGCCGACGAGACCGGTTCGAGCAGGGCCACCAGCCAGGTCTGCGCGATGAACAGGACGCCCGCGAGGGCCAGGCAGAACAGCAGCGCCCGCGCCACCTTCGCCGAACCGCCCGTGACCTCCTCCGCGAAGGAGGCGATCGCGTCGAAGCCCAGGTAGGACAGGACGGCCACGGACACCGCCCCGATGACGGCGGCCAGGGAGAACGTTCCGTCACCCGTGATCGGCGACCACCAGTCGCGCCGGGCGCCGTCCTGGGCGAGGGCCACGCTCGCGGAGACGACGAAGACCAGCAGCACGACGATCTCCATCGCGAGCACCGCGAAGCCGACGCGGGCCGCCGCCCGTACGCCCCAGAGGTTGAGCAGGGTCGTCAGGACGACGGCGATCCCGGTCCACACCCACCGGTCGACCTCCGGGACCAGCGCCTCCATGGCGATGCCGGCGAAGAGGTAGGCGACCGCGGGGATCAGCAGGTAGTCGAGCATCGCCATCCAGCCGGCGATGAACCCCGGCCCTTCGCCGAGGCCCTTGCGCGCGTACGTGAAGACGGAGCCGGCCTGCGGTGCGACCCGCACCATCTGCGCGTAGCTGAAGGCGGTGAACGCCATGGCGACCGTGGCCACCACGTACACGAGCGCGACCGAGCCGCCGGACTTCGCGTCGAGCGTGCCGAAGACGCCGACGGGCGCCATGGGGGCGATGAAGAGCAGCCCGTAGACGACCAGGTCCCGGAACCCGAGGTTCCGACGGAGTCCCGTGTGTTCCGCGTCTTCCCCGCGCGCCGCCACCTGCGATTCCTCGGCCATGGCGACAGTTTCGGCCACGGCACCGATCAAACCGCTCACCGACGCGGCCTTACGATGGGACGCATGACTGCAACGCCCGCGTCGACGCCCGATTCCGCCTCCGCGACGAACCGCCCGAAGCGTGTCCTGCTCGCCGCTCCCCGCGGCTACTGCGCGGGCGTGGACCGTGCCGTGATCGCGGTGGAGAAGGCCCTGGAGCAGTACGGGGCCCCGATCTACGTCCGGCACGAGATCGTCCACAACAAGTACGTCGTCCAGACCCTGGAGCGGAAGGGCGCCGTCTTCGTCGACCAGGCGACCGAGGTGCCGCCGGGCAACATCGTGATGTTCTCCGCGCACGGTGTCGCCCCGACGGTCCACGAGGAGGCCCGCCAGGGCCGTCTCGCGACCATCGACGCCACCTGCCCGCTGGTCACCAAGGTCCACAAGGAAGCCGTCCGCTTCGCCAACGACGACTTCGACATCCTCCTCATCGGCCACGAGGGCCACGAGGAGGTCATCGGCACCTCCGGCGAGGCTCCCGACCACATCCAGCTGGTCGACGGCCCCGGTGACGTCGCCAAGATCGAGGTCCGCGACCCGTCCCGCGTCGTCTGGCTCTCCCAGACCACCCTGTCGGTCGACGAGACGATGGAGACGGTCGACGCGCTGAAGGAGAAGTTCCCGCAGCTGATCTCCCCGCCGTCCGACGACATCTGCTACGCCACGCAGAACCGCCAGATCGCGATCAAGGAGCTGGCCGGCCAGGCCGAGCTCGTCATCGTCGTCGGCTCGAAGAACTCCTCGAACTCGATCCGCATGGTCGAGGTCGCCAAGCAGGCCGGCGTCCCCGCCGCGTACCTGGTCGACTTCGCGAGCGAGATCGACGAGGCCTGGCTGGAGGGCGTCACCAGCGTCGGCCTCTCCTCCGGCGCCTCCGTCCCGGACATCCTCGTGCAGGAGGTCCTGGAGTGGCTCTCCGAGCGCGGCTACGCGGACGTGGAGATCGTCAAGACGGCCGACGAGTCCCTCACCTTCTCGCTGCCCAAGGAGCTCCGCAACAAGGACCTCCGGGCCGTGGCGCGGCAGCTCGGCGCGGGTGAGCCCGGAGAGCCGGCGGAGCCCGCCGCGTCCGCCAAGGAGTAACCCGGCACCCCAGCCCGTACCGTGGATTCCATGAACGTCTTCGGAGTGGACATCGGCGGATCGGGCATCAAGGGCGCCCCCGTGGACCTGGAGCGCGGGACGCTCACCGAGGAGCGCCACAAGGTACTGACCCCGCACCCCGCCACACCCGACGGTGTGGCGGGGTGCGTCGCGGAGGTCGTGGCGCACTTCGGCTGGACGGGACCAGTGGGCGTGACCTTCCCGGGCGTGGTCACCGGCTCGACCATCCGCACGGCGGCGAACGTCGACAAGTCATGGATCGACGTGGACGCCGGGACCCTGCTGAGCGACCGCCTGGGCGGCCTCCCGGTGACCGTCCTGAACGACGCCGACGCGGCCGGAATCGCCGAGATGACCTTCGGCGCGGGCCGCGGCCGCAAGGGCACCGTCATCATGCTGACCCTCGGCACGGGCATCGGCTCGGCCCTCTTCGTCGACGGCCGCCTCGTCCCGAACACGGAGCTGGGCCACCTGGAGCTCAAGGGCCAGGACGCGGAGACCAGGGCGTCGACGAAGGCCAAGGAGGACGAGGACCTCAGCTGGGAACACTGGGCGACGCGCCGCGTGCGGAAGTACCTCGCGCACGTGGAGATGCTGTTCTCGCCTGAGCTGTTCATCATCGGCGGCGGGGTGAGCCGGAAGGCGGACAAGTTCCTGCCGCTGATCGAGGGCATCAGGGCGGAGATCGTCCCGGCGGAACTCCAGAACAACGCGGGGATCGTGGGAGCGGGGATGGCGGCGGGGGCGGCGTAGGGCCGGGGAGGCGGCGCGGGGCCGAGGGGGCGGCGCAGGGCCGGGGAGGCGGCGCAGGGGCCGCTGGGGCGCGTACGGGTGCCGGGGCGGGCCCGCTGTGAGTGTGAGCGGCGGGGCCGGCCCAGAGGAGCGGCCAGGACGGGTGAGGGACCGCACGTACGAGGCCACGGAGACGGCGGTGACGGCGGTGACGGCGGTGACGGCGGAGACGGCGGAGACGGCCTATGCCCCGCCCAGGGTCACGGACACGAGTCGGCTCTGGTGGTGTGAGCTCCTAGCCGACGGGACGGCGGCGAGGGGTGCGGCCGCCCGACGCGGGCCCCCTCCCACCGGCCCCGGGCGCCTCACCGGCGACGGGGGAGGCCCCGGCCGAGGTGCCGGCCGAGGCGCCGCCGGCGGCCGGGGCCGACGCGGCGGCGGTACGCACGAGGTGCTGGCGCCGCCCCATCTCCCGCACCTTCCGCACGCTCGCGATGAGCCCGGCGACGAGGGTCCCGCCGTACAGCCAGCCCGCGTGCACGGCGAGGGCGGTCACGACGGCCATGGCCTGGCCGCCGAAACCGCCCGTGCCGCCCGCGATGGGGACGACGCCGACGGCGAAGGCGATGGGGACGGCGATGGGGGCGGTGACGAGGTCCGCGGCGCGGACCCAGAGCGCGGTCAGGGCGCTGACCGGAAGGAACAGCAGGCCGTAGACGACCGGGGAGCCGTCGAGGAGCAGCCGGTCGAGGAAGCCGAGCGTCAGCATCACGGCGGAGGCGAAGAGGCCGGCGCCCAGCCCGGTGAGGCGTGGCTGGGGGAGCCGCCGCAGCGCGAGGACGACGGGCGGCACCGGCCGCCCCGTCGGCTTCCCGGCCACCGCTCCGGGCGCCCCGGCGCGCTGGACGCGGGGGCCGCCGGGGCCCCGCCGGGTCCGGCCGGTCACCCGGTACACGGCCGCGCCCTCCACGAGTGCGGGGGGCGGGGTGACGGGCGGCGTGACGGGGGTTTGGGGCCGTCGGCGGCCTTGCGGCTGACTTGTCCTGTGCTGCTCCACTCCACCAACGTAGGTCGGAAAGGGGCGGGAACCGGGTCCGGGACACGCCCTTTGGGTGACCTTGCCCCCGAGAACGACCGAAGGTCGGCGTCACTGGCCGGTTCGGCCCGCCCGTAAACTGGGGGATCGGCCCCCCGTCCACACTTCAGGAAGTCGCCACCGTGTCGCTCACGATCGGAATCGTCGGTCTGCCGAATGTCGGCAAGTCGACCCTGTTCAACGCCCTGACCAAGAACGACGTGCTGGCGGCCAACTACCCGTTCGCCACGATCGAGCCCAACGTCGGCGTCGTCGGCGTCCCCGACGCCCGCCTGACCAAGCTCGCGGAGATCTTCTCCTCGCAGCGGGTCCTCCCGGCGACGGTCGACTTCGTCGACATCGCGGGCATCGTGCGCGGCGCGAGCGAGGGCGAGGGCCTCGGCAACAAGTTCCTGGCCAACATCCGCGAGTCGGATGCGATCTGCCAGGTTATCCGCGCCTTCAAGGACGAGAACGTCGTGCACGTCGACGGCAAGGTCTCGCCGAAGGACGACATCGAGACGATCAACACGGAGCTGATCCTCGCGGACCTCCAGACGATCGAGAAGGTCCTGCCGCGCCTCCAGAAGGAGATGCGGATCAAGAAGGACACGGCGCCCAAGGTCGCCGCGGTCGAGGCCGCACAGGCGATCCTGGAGAAGGGCGACACGCTCTTCTCGCAGGGCATCGTGCAGGGCTCGGAGAAGGCGGAGCTCCTCCACGACCTGCACCTCCTCACCACCAAGCCGTTCCTCTACGTCTTCAACGTGGACGAGGACGAGCTGACGGACGACGCGTTCAAGGCCGAGCAGAGCGCGCTGGTCGCCCCGGCGGAGGCGATCTTCCTGAACGCGAAGCTGGAGCAGGACCTGGCCGAGCTGGACGAGGAGGACGCCATGGAGCTCCTCCAGTCCGTCGGCGCCGAGGAGCCGGGCCTGGCGACCCTCGCCCGCGTCGGCTTCGCGACCCTGGGCCTCCAGACCTACCTGACGGCCGGCCCGAAGGAATCCCGCGCCTGGACGATCAAGCAGGGCGCGACGGCCCCCGAGGCGGCCGGTGTGATCCACACCGACTTCCAGAAGGGCTTCATCAAGGCCGAGGTCATCTCCTTCGCCGACCTCGTCGAAACCGGCTCGGTCGCCGACGCCCGCGCGAAGGGCAAGGCCCGCATGGAGGGCAAGGAGTACGTCATGCAGGACGGCGACGTGGTGGAGTTCCGCTTCAACGTCTGATCGCACACCTAGAGGCGGCCTGACCTGCAGCTATGCAGGTCAGGCCGTTGCGTTGTCCGCAGCTGTCCGCAGAACCTCAGCTCGGTGAGACGAACTCAGGCCTAGGGACAGGTGTCGGTGGCCAGGGTGGCGGAAGCTGCCAGTACTTGCGCAAGGCTGGCTACAGCTGCCTTGTCCAGGCGCTCAATCGCCTCACGGAGGTGCTCCTCCCAGTCGAGGCGGAACTCGTAAGCGAGGAGGTATCCCTCTCGGTGGGTGGCTGGGCTGACGCCGAGCAGGGCGTTCAAATCGGGGGCCGGAAAGACTACGGGAGACCGGAAGATCTCGCGCTCCGCAGCATCCGGGGCGAGTCGGCTCTGGCCGATCAGGAGTGCTGGATCCACCAACCGTGCTGCTTCCTCACACCAGACGGTTACGTGCCCGCGAACTTCCCCGCGCTGTGTGACCACGGGCGGAAGCCTCCAGTCCGGCAGATCGACCGATCTGCCGTCGCTCCGGGACACCCGCAACGCCGTAGGGATCAGTCGGCACTCCAGCCCCAAGGAACGTAGGGCGGTGCTGAATGCCAGCACGAGAAAGACTGGAGAGGGCGCCGCTTGCCCACCTAGGTGATAGGAGGTGGCCCCAAGCAGGCTGTAAATCGAGCGCGCATCGATTGGAACAGCCCGGGCGAGAGCTACGGCGTTGTGCCAGGGGTATTCGGCTATCGGATGCGTTCCACTACCTCCCGACGACGGCAAGGGAAACCGAGCGGGTCCCTCCAGTGGCAACGTTTCGGAAGGCTCGTCGTGGAGATCCTGGTCACGCAGCTCCAGGAACTGGCGGGCTGTGACCGCAAGGGGTACGTGGCCCTGCCCCGCGGCCTCGAATAGCTTGAGGCTCTCTCGCATCAGCGCGCGGCTCAGCTCCAGATCACCGTCTGGGTGCCCCAGGAGGTGTCGGGTCCAGGCGAGCACAGCGCGTCGGTGTGGGACTTGAGCCAGTACGTCCGGTCCGGCTTCTGTGTGTGCCACAAGTAGCGCCTCAGCCTGGTCGATCAACAATCCTGCGGCGTGCAGGATCCAGGCCTCAGTGAGTATCCCCTTCTTCTGCCTGTGGAGGCTGCCCACCATAAGAGCGTGGGCAGCCTCCACCATATGGTCCGCGTGGTGGCGCATGATGTTCACAGCTGCCCGCTCGGCGGGCTCGGGGATTCCCGCAGTGACGGCAAGGGCCTCCTCCAGCCGGCCCGTGGATGCCTTGACGATGGCGTCCAAGAAGCGCAGTTCCGTACTCGTCTCGGCGTCTGCCGGAGCCGCTGCCCTTGCCTGGTCGATGGCCATGGCCGCGTCGTCCCAGTTCTGAATCCAGACGAGCGACTGCACTTGTTCCAATCGGATCCCCAAGGCTGTCGAGGGCGTCACATCCTCGCGCTGCAGAACCGCCTCGAGCCTGGCGTTGGCACGGGCGATGTCAGCGAAGCGGTCCGTTGCCACTGCAGCGCGCATGTCGGAGACGTGGGCCCACAGCAGATGCTCGACGCCATCGGCGTCGAGGGCGTCCATGCCTTCCAACAGGGTCCAGGCAATCCGTGCCGCCTGCGCGCCCTCATCGAACCGCGACTGATTTATCAGACACTGGGCCAGTGTTGTCATCGTGGCGGCTCGCCGGTAGACGGGATCGTCGATTGCCTCCCCGCTGGCGTGCTCCGCGATCGTCAGAGCCTCGCGCAACAGTCCCTCGCTGCGGGCCAGATCACCGTGGATGTTTGAGATCGCTCCCGCAACATTGGCCAGCAGGGCCACGGTGTTGGCGTCCGCATGGCCGCTACTCGTCACGCGGTGCGCCACGTGAACCGCATGCTCGATCAGGGTGGCGGCCTCGGCCCATGAGTGCTGTTTCTGGCAGTCCACCAGTCGCTTTACCAGCTCGTACTGGAAGCGTCCTTGCATCGCCTTGACGGCCTCGATGTCCATCATCGCTCGGATGATTTCCTGGACGATGCGGTGGATTGCAAGAAATCCGTCACGGGGGTCGACCAGAGAGAATCTGCGTAGCTCCGCCACAGCTCTGTAGACGGCGGATCCGGTCGGCAGGTCGAGGGTCGCGAGATGGAGCGGAATGAAGTCTGGGGCGAGCAGGGCGCAGCGGGCGAGCAGCGCAGCGGGGAGATGTTGGCCCCCGTTGTCGGACGAGTGCAGCGCCTGATCGAGCACCCGTTTGACGCTGAGGGTGACTGCTGCGGTCAGCGTCGCCCCCTCCCGGTAGTCGAGCGGCACGAAGCCGCGGTCGTCGAGCAATTTGGCTCGACAGTCGGCGAGTTCAGCCAAATAGACGCCGACCGGGCATTGGGTCGCCGCGATGTAGCCGACAGCCTGGGCGATACCGAGCGGGATGCACTCCACTGCGTTGACCAGAGCGGACAATTCGGACTCGGAGAGATGTGGCAGCCGCTCTGCGGCCCAGGCAGTAGCCTCCTCGGTCGTCATCCGTTCAACGACTAGCCCGCCGTCCGCCGCAGCCCAGGCCGAGTCCCGGGTGGTGACCAACACATGCGCACCTTCGCAGGTCGGCAGGAGACCTTGAAGCTGCTCCCGGTCCGCGACGTTGTCGTAGACGAGTAACAGCCTGGAGCCTAGATGAGCGAGTCGAAGGCCGACCTGAGCGATGATCTCCACGTCGGTGGCTGGCTCGGTGTCCTGCCGCTCCTCGGCGACCATCCGCCGATACGCGGCAACGACGTCCTCTCTGGTGTCGGACGGGATCCACCAGACAAAGTCGTAATGGTCTCGGTGTCGGTGGGCATACAGCCGTGCGATGCTCGATTTGCCGATGCCGCCGAGTCCGGACACAACCACCCTGGGCGTCCCAGAGTCGGGTTCTACGCTGAACCGTTCCCTGAGCGTCGTCAGCTCCTTGCTCCGGCCGCGCACACCCGCAGCCGAAGGCACCTCACGGAAGAGTGCGCGGCCGGGTCCGGGCAGCTTGACCGCGTCGGCCGCAGGCGTGGAATGGCGTCCGCGCAGGAGGCTCGGAAGCTCGGCCAACCGGAACGTTCGCCGGGCGAGCAGGTGGTCCCCGGACCACTGAAACATCTTCACAAACAGCGCGTTGACCGTGCTGTCGATGTCCTCTGCCGCCACGGCGACGGACGACAGGCGTAGCAGCTCCAACCTAGCCTGGTCGAGAACCTGCTCCCACGGACCGATCCGGGTATCGATCTCCAATCGGCGGAGCAACGCGTGGTCATTTACAGACAGCCTGATCGATACCGGCACTCCCTCCTTACACTCTGCCAGCCATTCGTCAGGGTCCGGCATAGCCCGGGCGCGTGCTACCGCGTTCCGCAGGGCATGTCCCGACGAGTGCACGGGAGCGTCCGACAGGAACCGCAGCACCGCCGTGCCTTCGGGATCTGCAGAGCCCCAACGCCGAGCCAGCCGTATCAGTTCCGGACCTGACCATGAGCCCGGCTCGACGCGTGTCTTCGCCTGTGCCAGCAGCAGCGGCCGCCCTTGCGCGTCGCGTACTTCGAAGTCGATGGCCTCATCGGCGCCCTCAACCCGGAAGGTCTCCGCCTCGGGGTACTCCTCCGGGGTGCGGATGAGCTGCAGAATGGCGCACGCTGTCTGGAAGCTCATGCCCCGCGCCGTATCGACTCCACCCATTGGCGATTCCCTCCTGGCCTCGGTGTTGTCTTCCAGCATGGAGGACAGCAATGACAGCGCGTATCGCAACGGTTTACAAACCGCCGCGTAGGCGCTCTACGTTCGGCTCCAGCCGTTGGCGAACTCGCACTGGAGGTCCGCCCAGCGGCGCTGTTCGGCGGGTGTGTGGCTGGAGTAGCCGAGGCGTCCCACACCCTTGACCCACTCGTCCCAGAGGCCGTCGGGCTCCGTGAAACGGTCGGCGTGGTGGGTGCCGAGGTGGGCGTCGAGGCGGAGGAGGGCGCCCAGGGCGGCGGGCTGGTCGTAGTGGAGGTCGGTGCGGGGGAGGTAGTGGTCGAGGTAGGCGGTGAGGATCTCGGCGTCGGCGTGGGTGCCGAAGCGGGCCAGGGCGAAGCAGTAGGCGGTGCCGGAGTAGCAGACCTCGCTGGCCAGGAGCAGGTCGCCGATGCGTGCCCGGAACCGTTCGCGGCGGTCGACGCCGATCAGCCAGGCGGCGGTGAGACGCGAGCGCCATTCGTACCCGAGGAGGGCTTCCAGTTCCTCGTCGTTGATCGCCGCGGCGTCAGCGATCATGTGCCGGGTAAAGCGTGTGGTGTGCCACCACCGGGGGCCCAGGAACCGCCCGCCGTTCAGTACGAGATAACGCGGGAGACCTCCGTACGTCCTCGTCACGTAGCTCTTGACCACGTGGCCGTAGCCGATCTCCTCGGGGTGCTGGGACGGCATCGGTCACCTCTCCGGGTGCAGGTCGCTACGGTCGATCCAGGTGGGGGTGACGAAGATGTCTTCGCCGGCGGGGGCTTCGGAGGCTTCCAGCAGGGACCAGGTGCGGGACTCCTCGACCAGGTGCTCCCAGGGTGCGGTCCAGTCGAGTTCCCAGGCCAGGTCGGGGCCGGAGACGCCGTACGTGCGGCCTGCGTCCACCCGCCAGAACTGGGAGTGGAGGATCACCTGGGCGTGGTCGGCCAGGTCGTTGATGATCTCGGTGAAGTGGGCTGAAGGCCAGCCGGGGGCGTTGTCCGCAGCGGTGGGGCGTAGGCGCGCGGTGAGCGGCGGGACGACGGGGGTGCGGGCGCCGAGTTCGGTCAGGGCCCAGCGGATGCCGACGGACTCGGTCCAGTCCGGTGGGGTCGCGCGTTCCAGGCAGGCGCGGTAGGCGCGGCGCAGGGGCTCGGTCGCGCCGTCGATCTCCAGGCTCGCCAGGGCCATGGCCGCCCATTCGCGGACGGTCGGGTTGTCGCTGTCCAGCAGGCCGATGAGAGAGGGGCCGCAACGGGGATCGCCCACCTCCTCGAAGACCTCGATGGCGGTCAGCTGCCCGAAGCCCCCGAGGGAGGGCAGGCCGTCGATGACGGCGGGTATGGCGTCGGCGCCGATCCAGATCAGCTCCGCGCGGGCGTCGTAGGACTCGCCGGCCTCGCCGTCGAGCTGCTGGACGAGTGTCTCGATGTGGGAGGTCATGACGCGGAGTGATCCCGGCGCCAGAAAGTGGGGAGCCACCAGCAGAGCACCGAGAGGTCATCGGGCCACGGGGCGCTGTCCTCGGCTGCCCAGTCCTCGAAGGAGTCCCGGGTCTGATCGATGGGGCGCCAGGCGGGGTCGAGCGGCTCGTCCTCGGCCGGCGGGCGGACGAACCGACGGCCGTGCTCGTCGCAGGCGCCGAAGTCCCGGTAGTTGCGCTGGGCCTCGATCAGGGAGACCTTGTTCGCCCCGCCTGCCATGGCCGCCCAGCGGAATTGGATTCCGTCGTCCTCCCAGAAGCAGACGGGACAGGTTTCGTACGAGCCGGGCACGTCGCCGAACACGCGATGCCCGCAGCAGGGACAGGGGTAGCGGTCGCTCACCTGCGCAGTCTCGTTGCATATCCCGCTGGATTGCCATGGATTTCTTTGCCTCAGGCCCCCGACCATTCCGTAGCCAGTCAGCAGGGCACTCGTAAACGGCCGTCGAGACCCGACGCGTGCCTACGAGGAAGCCCAGGCCGGAGACCTGGAGGGGGATCCGTCGCAGGGCGGGACCAGCTTCCAGACATTCCTTTGGCGTTTCGCCGTCCTGGCCTGCGTGCCGCTACGGGTGGTTCGGGGTGGTGTCCGGGGGCGGGCATACTTTCGGTCGGAATCGTCGCGATGGAGGTGCGGGGGCTTGAAGCTTGCCGAGGCGTTGGCGTTGCGGGCGGATGCCGCGCGGCGGGTCGAGCAGTTGCGGGCGCGGGTGGTCGGCAGCGCCCGGTTCCAGGAGGGGGAGGAGCCGGCCGAGGACGCCGCCGCGCTGCTGGCCGAGACCGGCGATGTCCTCACGGAGCTCGAGGAGTTGATCCGGCGGATCAACCGGACCAACGCCCAGGCCGTCGTCGAGGGCGGGGGCACGCTCACCGACGCGTTGGCGCGGCGCGACGTGCTGCGGCTGCGGCATTCCGTCGTCACCTCGGCGGCCGACGCCGCCGCCGGGCGGGACCAGCACGGGAGGGTTCGGCAGTTGCGGTCCGAGCTGAAGATGCTGTCGGCGTTTCCCGTGGCACCCCTGCGGGCGCAGGCCGATGTGCTGGCGCGGGAGATCCGTGAGGTCGACGTGCTGATCCAGCGGTCCAACTGGGAGGTCGACCTGCTGGACTGAGCGGGTCGCTCGACGTGGAGCAGGTAGTCGTCCCGAAGGCGTGCACAAGCCGTGGCCGGCGGTCAATCCGGTCATCTCGGCGCGTGGAGAGCAGCGCGGGGGTTCGATTCCCCTTATTTACACAGCAGCTCAGCACCGCGCACAGGTAACCGTGCACAGCGCACCGTTCATCACCATGTGCAGATTCGGACGACGAGGGCGGGATCGGGGATCTCCACGTCGCAGTCGGCCCTCCCACCCCACGTATCCTCGACTGCTGGTGAACGGGGGCGACGGATCGCGGGAGGTGTACTGGTGGAGTTCCGGCTGCTCGGCTCCGTTGCGCTGGTGACGGAGGACGGGGACGTAGCCCTGGGGCCCGCCAAACGGTCCAGTCTGCTCGTCATGCTGCTGCTGCGGCCCAACAGCGCGGTGAACGTCGGTCAGCTGATCGACGCGCTCTGGGAGGAGGAGCCGCCCACCCACGCCAAGACCGTGCTCCAGGGGCACGTCTCGCGGCTGCGGGCGCTGCTCGCCGAGCACGGGGCGGAGGCGTACGGGGTCGAGCTGGCCACGCAGGGGTCGGCGTACGTGCTGCGGATGCCGGAGTCCCTGGTGGACGCGCACCGCTTCGAGGAGCTCGTGGCGCTCGCCGGGGTGCAGCGGCGTCCCGCCGACGCGGTGCGGATGCTGCGGGAGGCCCTGTCGTACTGGCAGGGGCCCGCGCTCACCGGGACCGTCCACAGCCGGCCGCTGGAGGCCGCCGCCGGCGGCCTCGAGGAGCTGCGGCTCGCCTCCGTCGAGTCGCTCGCGGAGGCGTACGGGGAGCTCGGCGAGCACGCCAGGGCCGCCGCTGTCCTGCGTACCGAGGCCGTCGCGCATCCGCTGCGGGAGTCCCTCGCGGCCGCGCTGATGCTGGCCCTGGGCCGTTCGGGCCGGCAGTCGGACGCGATCGACTGGTACCACCGCACCCGGCGGCTGCTCGCCGAGGAGCTGGGCGTCGACCCCGGCGAGACGCTCAGCGAGGCGTACGCGACGCTGCTCCGCTCCGCCGAGCCCGTGACCGTGCCCCGGCCGGCCGCTCCCGTCGTGGTCCCCACGCCGGAGGGGCTGCCGCGCGCCCCGCGCGGGTTCACCGGGCGCGGCCCCGAACTCGCCGCCCTCGACCGGGCCGTACGCGGCGGCGAAGGACCCGTCTGCCTGGTCACCGGGCCCGCCGGCGTCGGCAAGACGGCGTTCGCCGTGCACTGGGCGTACGAGCGCCGCGCCGACTTCCCCGACGGGCGGCTCTTCGCCGACCTGCGCGGCTTCAGCGACACCCCGGCGCCCGAGACCGCCGGCGTGCTCCGCGAGTTCCTCCTCGCGCTCGGCGTGCCCCCGCAGCGGATCCCGGAGGCCGTCGAGGCGCGCGGCGCCCTGTTCCGCTCCCTGACCGCCGACCGCCGGCTGCTCGTCGTCCTCGACAACGCCCGCTCCTCCGAGCAGGTCAGACCACTGCTTCCGGGCGGTGACCACTGCACCACCCTGGTCACCAGCCGCGACCGGCTCGGCGGTCTCATCGCCTCCGACGCGGCCCGGCCGGTGCCGCTCGGCCACCTCCCCCCGGCCGCTTCCGCCGCGCTCCTCACCACCGTCCTCGGCGAGACGCGGGTGGCCGCCGAACCCGCCGCCGCCGCACGGCTCGCCGGGCTCTGCGACGGACTGCCGCTGGCCCTGCGCGTGACGGCCGCGCGGCTCGCCGAGCGCCCCGGGTGGACGCTCGACGCGATGGTCGGCGAACTCGCCGACGAGCAGAGCCGGCTGATGCTCCTCGACGTCGAGGACCGGGGCGTCTCCGCCGCGCTGCACCTCACGGTGCAGCAGCTGCCCGACTCCGCGGCCCGGCTGTTCCGCGCGATCGGCCTGCACACCGGATCCGACCTGGACCGGTTCGCGGCCGCCGCGCTCGTCGGTACGTCCCCGGTGCAGGCCTCCGCCGACCTGGACCGGCTGTCCGCCGCCCATCTGCTGACCGAGCCCGTCCCCGGCCGCTGGATGCCGCACGACCTGGTGCGGCTCTACGCCCGCCACCTCGCCCAGGACGCCGACCCGGAGGGCCTGCGCCGCCTCATCGACCACTACCTGTACACGGGGCTCGCGGCCGACGCGGCGGCCGAGCCGGGCTCCCAGCCCTGCTACTCGCTGCCCGCCGACGTCCGCAGGCCCGCCGCGGTCCTCGAGTTCGAGGACCGTACGGCGGCGCTCGACTGGTACGTGGCCGAGCGCGCCGCCCTGGGAGGTGCCGTCACCGCGGCGGCCGCCCTCGGTCTGCACGACCGGGCCTGGCGGCTCGCCCTGGTGCTGTGGCCGCTGATGCTCATGCGGATCGGGGACGGCTGGACGCCGCTCCTGGAGGCCGGACTCGCCTCGGCCGAGCACATGGGCGACTTCGACGCGCAGTCGCGCACCAGGGCGCTGCTCGGCTGGATCCTGCACGAGGAGGGCCGGGACACCGAGGCCCTCGTCCATCTGGAGAAGGCGCCCGGCCTGGCCGCCCGGGCCGGCGACATGATCAGCGAGGCGATCGCCTACGTCAACCACGCCGCCGTCCTGGACGCGACGGGGGAGCACGAGCGGGCCGGCCTGCTCATGGCGCACGCCGTCTCGCTCGCCGACCGCACGGGTCATCCGTCCACCCAGGTGCTCACCCTCCACCACCTGGCGGGGCACTGCATGAAGGCGGGGGACTTCGAAGCGGCGCTCGCGCACACGCTTCGCGCGGGGGAACTCGTGCCGCCCGAGGCGGTGGTCGTCCAGGCCCAGCTGCAGATCGTCAAGGGCGAGGCGCTGGCCGGTATCGGCCGTGTCGACGAGGCCGCCGACCAGCTGGAACGCGCGATCGCCGCCTCCGACGCGGCCGGTTTCACCGAGGGTTCGGTACGGGCCGCGGCCAGGCTCTCGCGCCTGTCAGCGGATCGTTAGCGGTACGCAAGCGGGACGGCAGCGCCAGGCCGGAAGCTGGATACAGCACCGAGGACATGACGTACTCGGAGCGCCGACGTCGGGGCGGTCGCCCCGGCGCATCCACACCGACAGCACGCTTCCGGGGGAGAACCACCATGCGTACCCACCACAAGTCCACCGTCCTGGCCGCCGCCGCCATCGCCGCCCTCTCGCTGGGCCTGACGGCCTGCGGCGGCGGCACGGACGCGGGCGCGAAGGACGCGGGCGCCGCGAGCTCCTCCCAGGCGGCCGAGGGCGCCACCGACAAGGGGACGGGCGCCGCCGCGGGCACCGCCGACCAGACCGCGGCGAAGAGCGGCTCCGGCTCCACCGGCGGCTCGACGACCGGTGGTTCGACGGCCGGCGGCGGCAGCGGCAGCGGTACGAAGGGGAGCTCGGCGGGGTCCTCGACCGGCTCCTCGACGGGCTCCTCGACCGGGGGCAAGACCGCGGCCAAGGCGCCCGCCTGCGCCTACGGCGACATCAAGGTGACGGCGGCGAAGGCCGACGAGGTCCCGACCGAGCACATCGTCCTCACCGCGACCAACACCTCCGGCAGCGCCTGCACCCTGCTCGAGTACCCGCTGATCGCCTTCGGTCCGATCCAGACGGCCAAGGACGTCCCGGCCGTCGCGAAGAGCAAGCCGGCCGCCCCGGTCGTCCTGCGGCCCGGCGCGCCCGCGTACGCGAACGTGCGCATCGCGCTCGGCGGCGTCGACGAGGACACCAAGGTCGTGAACAGCTTCAACGTGAACCTGTTCGCCGCCGGCGGCCCGGCCGAGGGCAGCATCGTCGTCAAGGCGCCCGCGGGGGGTCTGGCCGTCGGCGAGGCCGCCGCGAAGACGGGCTACTGGACCGAGGAGCTCCGCAACGGCGCCGACGAGTTCTGATCGGCTCGGCCGCTGACCGCCCGCCCGGCGGTCAGCGGCTTCGCCGCGTGCGTCCGCCGGGCCCTCAGCGGCTGTGCGTCCCGGGCGTCCGACCGGCTGACCGCCCGGCGGCTGACCGCTCGGCAGGCGCCCCGCCGGTCACCGCGCCAGGCCGCCCAGTCACCCCGCCCGGTCGCGTCACCGCGCCAGGCCGGTCTTCGCCCCCGCCCCGCACAGCGGTACGACGGTGAGGCCGGGTCTCGGCGCGGCCGCCCGGACCGCCGCCCAGCAGGCCACGCCGGTGGACTCCACGAAGAGTCCCCGTCCGGCCAGCTCCCGCTGGGCGGCGCGGATCTGGTCCTCCGTCACCGTCAGGAACGTGCCGCCCGTCGCCCGTACCGCCCGCAGGATCTGGTGGGCGCGGGGCGGTGCCGGGATCGCGATGCCCTCGGCGAGGGTGGGGCGGGCGGGGGCGGCCCCGGCCAGTTCCTCCGCGCCCGCGTGGAAGGCCGCGGCCAGCGGGGAGACGGCCTCGGCCTGGACGGCGACGAGGGCGGGACGGTTGTCCGTGAGCCCGTGGCGGTGCAGCTCGTCGAGCGCGAGGGCGGCTCCGAGGAGCAGCGTGCCGTTGCCGACGGGGACCACGATCGTGTCCGGGAGTCGGCCGCCGAGCTCCTCCCACAGCTCGTAGACGTAGGTCTTGGTGCCGTGCAGGAAGTACGGGTTGTGGACGTGCGAGGCGTAGAAGGTGCCGGGCTCGTCGGCGGCCGCCCGCGCGGCGCGGGCCGTGGCCTCGCGGTCGCCGGGGACCTCGACGACCCGCGCCCCGTGGGCCCGGATCTGCTCCAGTTTCTTGGGCGAGGTGCCTTCGGGGACGTACACGAGGCAGTCGAGCCCGGCCCTGGCGCCGTACGCGGCGATCGCCGTGCCCGCGTTCCCGCTGCTGTCGGCGACGACCCGGCGGAGGCTGCCGTTCCGTGCGAGGCGGAGGGCGTGGGCGGCGAGCATCACCGCGCCGCGGTCCTTGAAGGACAGGGTCGGCATGAGGAAGTCGAGCTTGGCGGAAACCGATCCCTCCGCGCCTTCCTCCAGGGGGACGAGGGGTGTACGGCCCTCCCCGAGCGTCACCTCCGCCGCGTACGGCATCGGCGGCAACGCCTCCTCGTAACGCCACAACGAATTTCGCCGTGACGCGAGTGCGGGGAGTGAAACCGGTCCGGTGTCGAACTCCAGGTCCCAGGGGCCTCGGCACTGGGGACAACACCAGGTGAGGGCGTCCGTGGGCGAGTGGACCCGGCAGCGGTGGCACACGTAGGAGGTCATGAAGATCAGCATGTCAGCTGTGTGGCGCGGGTGTTGCGGGCCGTCGAGAGCCCTTGTGAGATTCCTATGGATCAGTCAACCTTTCGCTCAACAGCCGGACGTCCGAGGCGGTGTGGAGCCACATCGTCTTGTCATGTCCCTGCTAATCCCCCACAGCAACGCACCACCAATGAGGAGGACCCCTCACATGTCAGTGATGCGTGAATCACGACGTCGTATGGCCACCGCCGCGGCCGTCGCCGTCACCGCCCTCACCCTCGGCACCCTCTCCGCCCTCCCGGCCGCCGCCTCACCGGCCGCCCCGGAGGGCGTCATCGAGAACGCGGGAGCCGAAGGCACGATCGCGGGCAGCTACATCGTCACCCTCGACGAGTCGGCGCCGGCGGAGACGGCCAAGGGCCGCGCCGTGGCCGCCAGGTTCGGCGCGAAGATCGAGCGGACGTACACCTCGGCGATCAACGGCTACGCCGTCGAGCTCTCCGAGGCGCAGGCGCGGAAGCTGGCGGCCGACCCCGCCGTGGCCTCCGTCGTCCAGAACCGGGTCTTCACGGTCGACGGCACGCAGCCGTCCCCGCCGTCCTGGGGCCTGGACCGGATCGACCAGCGGGCCCTGCCGCTGAACCAGAGCTACACCTACCCGGACTCCGCGGGCCAGGGCGTCACCGCGTACATCATCGACACCGGCGTACGCATCACCCACAGCGACTTCGGCGGACGCGCCTCCAACGGCTACGACGCCATCGACAACGACAACACCGCGCAGGACGGCCACGGGCACGGCACCCACGTCGCCGGCACGGTCGCGGGCACCTCGTACGGCGTCGCGAAGAAGGCGAAGATCGTCGGCGTCCGGGTGCTCAACAACCAGGGCTCCGGCACGACCGCGCAGGTCGTCGCGGGCATCGACTGGGTCACGCGGAACGCCGTGAAGCCCGCCGTCGCCAACATGAGCCTCGGCGGCGGCGTCGACAGCGCCCTCGACACGGCCGTCCGCAACTCGATCGCCTCCGGCGTCACGTACGCGGTCGCGGCGGGCAACGACAACTCCAACGCCTCCAACTACTCGCCGGCCCGTGTCGCCGAGGCCATCACCGTCGGCTCGACCACCAACACCGACGCCCGCTCCAGCTTCTCCAACTACGGCTCGGCCCTGGACATCTTCGCCCCGGGCTCCTCCATCACCTCGTCCTGGAACTCCAGCGACTCCGCCACCAACACCATCTCCGGTACGTCCATGGCGACCCCGCACGTCGCGGGCGCCGCGGCCGTCTACCTCGCCGGCAACCCGACGGCGACCCCGGCGCAGGTCTCCACGGCCCTGACGACCGCCGCCACCCCGAACGTCGTCACCAACCCGGGCTCCGGCTCCCCGAACCGGCTGCTCTACGTCGGCGGCGGCACCACCACCCCGCCCGGCCCGAAGTTCGAGAACACCGCCGACTTCGCCATCGCCGACAACGCGACCGTCGAGTCCCCGGTCACCGTCAGCGGCGTGACCGGCAACGCCCCGGCCGCCCTCCAGGTGCCGGTGAACATCGTCCACACCTACATCGGTGACCTCCAGGTCCAGCTGATCGCGCCCGACGGCTCGGCGTACACGCTGAAGGCCTTCGGCACCGGCGGCAGCTCGGACAACATCAACACCACGTACAGCGTGAACGCCTCCTCGGAGGCCGCCAACGGCACGTGGAAGCTCCGCGTCACGGACAACGCGAACGCCGACACCGGCAAGATCGACGCCTGGGGCCTGCAGTTCTGACGCTCTGACCCCGGTCCCGTCGGATCGTGAGCGGCTCGGATCGTGAGCGGCTCGGATCCTGAGCGGCTCGGAACGTGAGCGGCTCGGAACGTGAGCGGTGAGGGGCGGTCGCCTGACGGCGGCCGCCCCTTCCGTCACCCGCCCCAGCCCTCGTCCTCATCGTCGTCGTCGTAGAGGTCCGCGAGGTCGCTCTCGACGTACGGGACCGGCTCGGCCACCCAGCCCGCCGACAGGACGAGCCGCGAGGTGCGGTGGACGGCCAGGAAGCCGAAGGGGCGGTCGACGTCGAGTTCGACCGACCGGACCCGGTACCACCTGTCGGGCATGCCGCAGCCCACCGCCGCCATCGCCGACACCGAGCCCGCCTCGAAGCCCCGCGCGTGGAACCGGGCCACGGCCGTCTGCCGAGCCCCCTCGACCACGAGCGGATCCTCGCTCACCCCCGGGAGCGGCGCGGGATCGGGCACGCACGCCGCGGTGAGTCCCAACAGCCTGGCGTGGGCGAGCAGATCGTGGTCCGACGTGAGAGAGAACGGCGAGGTGGAGACATCGAGGCTGGGCTCGCGCGTCTCGCTCAGCCGGAGCCCGACGCGCAGCCCGGGGCCGGGTGTCCCGAGCGGCAGCAGATCGCCCGGCACCGCCTTCCGGGCCCCCGACAGCAGCTCGATGCCCGCCGAGAGGACGGCTCCGCCGTCCGCCCCCTCCGGGCCGAGGAGGAGATGGACGTCGACCCCGGTGTTCCCGAGCACACGCAGCACCGTGAGCGGGCCGAAGGGCGTCTCCGCCACGCCGACCCGGTCGAGCAGGGAGGTGCGCCGGTGGAGTCCGACCAGCTCGCGCCCCGCCCAGGGACCGCTCTCCGGCGACAGCAGGCCCGGGCGGAACGGCCGGATCCATCGTGTCCGCAGCGCCTGGGCGACCGCGAGGACGAGCTCCGTGTCCTCGCGGACCGTGACCGGCATCGTGGGGATCAGTCCGCCCGTGTGCTCGGCCGCCCACGCGTCGAGCCGACGCTGATCGGCCTCGGGGCCCTCGCCGCCGAGCCGGCCGAACGCCGTGCCCGGCAGTCCCGCCCGCCACTCCTGCCGCACCTTCAGATCGTGACGCGCCCAGAGGCCGACGGCCGCGGTCGAGCCCGGTATCGCGGAGAGCGCGGCGAGCAGCCCGCGGGCGGCGCCTGCCGCCTCCTCGGCCCGCAGTCCGAGCGCCTCCTCCAGTTCGGCGCGGGCGGCACCCGCGGCGCCGTCCGCGAGGAAGCCGAGGAGTGGCCAGAGCCCGGCGGCCGAGAGGACGGTGCCGGTGGGGGCGTCGAGTTCGGGCGTGGCGGGCGCGACGGCATCGGGAGCGCCGGTGGTCGCTGTCGCGGTCGCGGTCGCGTGGGCCCAGCGGGCGGTCAGGCGGTTGACGGCTCGTACCGTCGCCGCCGGGATCGTCGGAGTCGTCCCCCACATGTCGCCCCCTCCACCTGGCCGCGTACGATGCGCGATCGATCGTTTGTTCGCACCATTCGCCCCGAACAGGAGCACCGTACCCGTGGAGCCGACTCCGCCGACCCCACCGCCTTCGCCGTCGTCCCCTCAGGGAGGCCCGCAGCACGGAGGCCCGCACCAGGGGGCCCCGCAGCCGGGGGGTTGGGCCGCGCCGGGGCCGTACACCTCGCCGGGGATGCCGTACACGGCAGGTCCGTACGCCGGTCCGCCCGGCGGCCCGGGCGGTCCCGGTGGGCCCGGCGGCCCCGGCATCCCCGGCGTCGGTCCGTACGGGCAGCCGCCCCGGCGGACCACCAACGGGCTCGCCGTCGGCTCCCTCGTCTCCGGCATCGTCTGCTGTCTGCCGCCGCTCGGCCTGGTGCTCGGTCTCGTCGCCCTTCCGCAGATCAGGAAGCGGGACCAGGCCGGCAAGGGGCTCGCCGTCGCGGGCATCGTCCTCTCCGCGCTCAGCAGCCTGCTGCTCGTGATCGGCATCGCCACCGGCGGCATCGGCACGTTCTGGGGCGGCTTCAAGGAGGGCATGGACGAGGCGGCCCGCTCCAAGTCGCCGTTCTCGCTGCGGACCGGCCAGTGCTTCACCCCCGACGGCAGGCTGCGGGACTACGCATCGGACGTCACGGTCGTCGACTGCGCACGCCCGCACATCGGCGAGGTCACCGGCGGCTTCAAGGTGACCGGCTTCGAGAAGTGGCCCGGCGAGGACGCGATCGACGGGATGGCGGAGGAGCGCTGCGAGACGATCAACAGCGGGTACGCGCTGGACACCTGGGCCGTCCCCGCGGACGTCTGGTTGTTCTACTACCTCCCCAGCAGCCAGAGTTGGCGGCTCGGCGACCGCACGGTGACCTGCGCGTTCGCCAGTGAGAAGAAGCCCTTCAAGGGCTCCGTGCGCTCCGACGCGCAGCTGCTCACCGACGATCAGGAGTCCTTCCTGAAGACCGTCAACCCGATCGAGACGGTCACCTACCGGGAGCCGGAGGAGGATCCGGACGAGGACTTCACCGCCAACAAGGTGTGGGCCACGGAACTCCTGGGCGCGATCAACACGGCGTACGCGGAACTGGGGCAGCGCACCTGGCCCGCCGGGGCCGCCCCGTCCGTCGCGGCGCTCCGCAAGGAGCTGGGGGCGGCGTCGAAGCAGTGGCTCAAGCTGGCGACGGCGACCGACGCGGACGCCTACTGGGAGGCATACGACCCGGCGTGGGAGACCCTGCCCGGGGACCTGGGCGCGGACGCGCGCACCGCGCTCGACCTGACCGGCGCGCCGCCGGTGGGCCCGGCGGGCGAGGGCACGTCCGCCTGATCCCGACCGCGGACAGGGACCGGGGCTGGGTACGGGAGTCCTCGGTACGGGAGTCCTGAGTACGGGAGTCCTGAGTACGGGCACGGGGCCGCGTACGGGAAACGGGCCCCGTTTCCCGTACGGGAAGCAGGGCCGTGTACGGGAAACGGGGCCGGGTCTCCCTCAGGAGGCCCGGCCCCGTCGTGTGCGGACCGGGCGGTGGTCCGGGGAGCGGCGGCCCGTGACCGACCGCCGCTGCCGGTCCACCGGGAGCGGCGGGGCCGGTCCGCGGTGCGGGGGCCCGGCCGTCGCGGGACGGCGGCCGGGCGGGGGGTGTCAGCGCCGGGACAGGCCCCGGTCGATGGCGGTGATCAGCTCACCGTTCGCGGTGTCCCCGTCGAGGGACCAGATCATCGCGCCGCCGAGCCCGTTCTGCCGGACGTAGGACGCCTTGGTGCGCAGCACGGTCGGGTCGTCGTACGTCCACAGGTTGGTGCCGTCGAAGAGCCAGGCGTGGCCGTTGCGGTAGCCGCGGTGGAGCTTGTACGTCCCCGAGTCCGCCAGCTTCTTCAGGTGCTTGTAGTCCTCGGAGCCCGCCACCCAGGTCGCGGGGGCGGGGCCGGTCGCCGGCTGGCCGAGGCCGTCGCCGCCGCCGGTGACGCCGGTCCAGCCCTGGCCGTAGAACGGCATGCCGACCACGAGCTTGTGGGCGGGGGCGCCGCGCCGCAGCCAGGCCTTGACGGTCTGGTCGACGCTGAAGTCGTTCTTTGCGAAGAGCGCGGACTGCTGGGCGGTGGTCGTCTCGCCGGAGACGTGGAAGTCGTAGCCCTGGAGGTTCACGAAGTCGAAGTCCCGCATGATCTTGGAGACTTCGAAGCCCGCGTCGATCTTGGCGGGGGCGGTGGGCACGTACGCGCTGAGCTCGTAGTGCTTGCGCTGCGCCTTCGGCAGCGAGCGCCCGTAGGCGTCGAGCTGGGTACGGAACTCCCGCACAAGCTTGGTGAAGTTGGGCTTGTCCTCGGGGCGGATCACGTTCCCGGGGGCGCCCTCGGAGCCGGGCCACTCCCAGTCGAGGTCGACGCCGTCGAAGATCCCGGCGGCTGCCCCGGCGCCGCCGCGGGCGCCGTCGACGGGCAGGTTGCCCTTGATGTACGTGTCGATGCAGGAGGCGACGAGGGTCTTGCGGCCGGCGTCGGTGCGCACCGCGTCGGAGAAGTGGGCCGAGCCCGTCCAGCCGCCGAGCGAGATCATGACCTTGAGGCCGGGGTTCTGGGCCTTGAGCTCCCGCAACTCGTTGAAGTTGCCGGCCAGTCGCTGGTCGGCGGTGTCACCGACGCCGTCCACCGAGGTGGCGGCGTCGACCGGGCGCACGTAGTCGGCCCACGGGTCGGAGCCGGGTGCGTTGCCCATGAGGCACTTGCCGTCCGAACCGATCACGCCGAAGGCGTAGTTGATGTGGCTGAGCTTGGCGGCGGTGCCGCTCGTCTCCAGGTCCTTGACCTGGAAGTTCCTTCCGTAGATGCCCCATTGGGTGAAGTAGCCGATCCGCTTCAGCTCGGGCTTGTGCCCGGACGGCTGGTGCGCGTCGGCGGTGGGGGCCAGGGTGGCGAGGAGGCCGAGAGTGGCCGCGGCGGCCGCACCGAAGGTCAGCTTGGTCATGGCTCTGGGACGCATGGGCTCGTTCCTGTGCGAGGCGGGATGGCGCGTGCGGTGGAGCGTGCGGTGGAGCATGCGGACGCCGCGCACGGCGGAGCGTGCGGGCGTGTGGAGCGTGCGGGTGTGGCGCGTGCTGAGCAGGAACGTATTGGTCTGTACCAATGCGGGTCAAGAGGGCCGACGTCGCTTACCGGGGGTGACCAGGGGGAGCAAGAGGGGTGAGCTCGGAGTCATCACTTCGAGTGAAACTCTGGCCCATGCTTGCGGATCGCGACCGACGGTTGCCAGTCTGTAGCTGTCAGTCAACCTGAGGGGAGTGTCCAGTGACGTTCGGTGAGCAGCCCGCCTATCTGCGCGTGGCGAGCGATCTGCGGGAGAAGATCGCGAACGGCTCGCTTCCTCCGCATACCCGTCTCCCCTCGCAGGCACGCATCCGCGAGGAGTACGGGGTGTCGGACACCGTCGCGCTGGAGGCCCGCAAGGTACTCATGGCCGAGGGACTGGTGGAAGGGCGCTCCGGCTCGGGCACCTACGTCCGGGAGCGCCCGGTGCCGCGCAGGATCGCCCGCTCCGGCTACCGCCCCGCGTCGGGCGCCAGCCCCTTCCGGCAGGAGCAGGCGGCCGAGGGGACCCGCGGCACCTGGGAGTCGAGCAGCGAGCAGGAGCCGGCGGGCGGCGAGGTGGCCGAGCGGCTCGGCATCGAGCCGGGGGAGCGCGTGATGCGCACGCGGTACGTGTACCGGGACGGCGGCGAGCCCATGATGGTCGCCACCTCCTGGGAGCCGCTCGCCGTCACGGGCCGTACGCCGGTCATGCTGCCCGAGGAGGGCCCCCTGGGCGGCTGCGGAGTGGTCGAGCGGATGGCTGCCATCGACGTGGTCGTGGACAACGTGGTGGAGGAGGTCGGCGCCCGTCCCGGCCTCGCCGAGGAGCTCCTGGCGCTCGGCGGGGTGCCGGGCCATGTCGTGATGGTCGTGGAGCGCACGTACTACGCCTCGGGCCGGGCCGTCGAGACCGCCGACGTCGTGGTCCCGGCCGACCGCTACCGCCTCTCGTACCACCTGCCGGTGCGGTGACCGTTCAGCGGACCGCGCCGTCCGGGCGGCGTGACCGCGAGTTAACGGGGCGTCAACTCGCGTAACCCCGGCGCAACCGCGTGCCGCAGCCGTCCGTCACGACCGGCTCCTACCTTCCTCGTCCGTACCCGCGAACCGGTCGGACGACAGGAACCCTCATGACGGACACGGTCACCACCCCCACCCCGGAGCCGGGCGGCAGCACCGCCCGGGCCCTCGACGAGCCGGCGGAGATCGCGCCACCCCCCGGCGGCCCCCGCCGCAGCTACGCCAAGCTGGCCGCCGACGAGAGCCGCGAGGACTACTCGCTGCGCTACGCCCCGCACTCGTTCCGGCGCTGGTCACCCGGGACCGTGGCGGGCACCGCCCTCGGCGGCATCGCCTATCTCGCCGACTTCGCGATCGGCGCCTCGATCGTCTTCACCTACGGCTTCGGCAGCGGGCTCGCCTCGATCCTCACCGCCGCCACCCTCATCTTCCTCACCGGCATCCCCATCGCCCGTGCCTGCGCCCGGTACGGCCTGGACATGGACCTCATCACCCGCGGCGCCGGCTTCGGCTACTTCGGCTCGACGCTCACCTCGCTCATCTACGCCTCCTTCACCTTCATCTTCTTCGCCCTCGAAGGCTCGATCATGGCCCAGGCCATGCATCAGGCCGTCGGCCTGCCGGTCGAGATCGGCTATCTGATCACCACCCTCATCGTCATCCCGATCGTCTTCCGCGGCATGGGCGCCCTGGCCAAGGTGCAGGCCTGGACCCAGCCGGTCTGGATCATCGGCATGGTGCTGCCCTTCGTCGTCCTGGCCTTCGAGGCCCCCGACGCCTGGGGCGCCTTCACCTCCTTCGGCGGTACGGAGGGGGCGGGGGCCGGCTTCTCGTGGATCGGCTTCGGCCTGGGCACCGGCGTCGCGCTCTCCCTGATCGCCCAGATCGGCGAACAGGCGGACTACCTGCGCTTCATGCCGGCCAGGACGGAGGCCACCAAGCGCCGCTGGAACCTCGCCGTGCTCGCCGCCGGTCCCGGCTGGGTCGTCATCGGCGCGGCCAAGCAGCTCGGCGGCGCCTTCCTCGCGTTCGTCGCCCTGGAGGCCGTCGGCAAGACCCACGCCCTGGAGCCGATCGCCCCTCAGATCGAGGCGCTCAAGCCCTGGCTCGGGACCTTCGCCCTGCCCGCCGCCGCGCTCTTCGTGATCGTCTCCCAGGTCAAGATCAACGTCACCAACGCCTACAGCGGCTCGCTGTCCTGGTCGAACTTCTTCTCCCGCGTCACCCACCGGCACCCGGGCCGCGTCTGGTACATCTTCCTCAACCTCGCCATCGCGCTGACGCTGATGGAGATGAACATGTTCGCCGCCCTGAACAAGCTGCTCGGGTTCTACTCCAACGTCGGCATCGCCTGGATCACGGCCGTCGCCGCCGACCTCGTCATCAACAAGCGGGCCGGCTGGAGCCCCCCGTACATCGAGTTCAAGCGCGCCTACCTGTACGCCGTGAACCCGGCCGGCTTCGGTGCCATGGTGATCGCCTCCAGCGTGTCGATCCTCGCCTTCTTCGGTGCCTTCGGCACCTACGCCCAGGCCTTCTCCACCTTCATCGCGGCCGGTCTCGCCCTCGTCCTCTGCCCGCTGATCGCCTGGGCCACCAAGGGCCGCTACTACCTGGCCCGCCCCAACACGGTGAACGGTCCGGCCGCCGTCGTCGTCGACGAGCGGGCGACCCACACCTGCGCGGAGTGCGAGACCGCCTACGAACTCCCGGACATCGCCGACTGCCCGGTGCGGTCCGGCCCGGTCTGCTCCCTCTGCTGCTCGCTCGACGCCACGTGCGGCGACGTCTGCCGCAAGGACCCCGAGGGCTCCGGCGGCCCCGTCCTGATGCCGGTGCCGACCGTGCCCGGGGCGGCCCCCGGGGCGTGACTTCGGCCTCCCTCCATCGGTTCCCGGCCGATCCGTATCTCTTTGTGCAATTCCGTATCCGCTGTGTGAAGGTCAGGCGTAAGCTCCGGCATATGCGGATTGCGGTTTCACGGAGATCCTCAACGGCGCCCGGACCGGCGGAGGGAGAAGCCTGATGACCGAGAGCGGCCCTGTCCTCGCCTGGCTCGTCATTCGGCAGGACGACAACGGCAACCGCTACCGGGTGGGGCGGTACGCGACCGAGGACGAAGCGCAGAAGATCGCGGACAGCCTCGACGACCGCGGCCACAAGCAGCTCTACTGGGTCGAGCGCATCGGCACTCCCGCGCTCTGAGCCCGACCGGCGCGGGCCGGGCCGGGCTACGCTCGCGCCCATGACCGAACGCACCACCGACCCCGCCGCGCCCCACGAACCCGTCGTGGTCGTCGTCGCGGGAGCCCTGTACGACCGGGGGCGGCTGCTCGCCGCGCGCCGCAGCGCCCCCGTCGAACTGGCCGGCCGCTGGGAACTGCCCGGCGGCAAGCTCGAACCGGGCGAGAGCCCCGAAGCGGCCCTCGTCCGCGAACTGCGCGAAGAACTCGGCGTCGAGGTCGAACCGGGCGAGCGCATCCCCGGCGAGTGGCCGCTGAAGCCCGGATACGTCCTGTGGGTCTGGACCGCCCGGCTGCTCTCGGGCGAGCCGCGCCCGCTGGAGGACCACGACGCCCTGCGCTGGCTCACCCGGTCCGAGCTCGACTCGGTCGACTGGCTCGACCAGGACCGCCCCGCCGTCGCCGAGGCCGCCCGAAGGCTGCCGCGGACGCCCGGCACCGGAGCGCACGGCTGACTTTCTACGCCGTTCGTGCCACCGTGCGCCCGCTGCTGCGCCCAGCGCGATATCCCGCCCCATATTCCGGGTATGTCCTGATTGACCCGTTGAAAGAGGACGTGGGCCTTCCTGCTGACGCACGGCTGGGGAAGTGATCGGGTGTGATCGACACCGACGGCGACCGCGCCGAGTGGAACTTCCCGGCGGAGGCGAACGCCGTGCGCACGGCTCGCCATGCCGTGCGTGCGACGCTGCGTGCCTGGGACCTCGACTCGGCCCTCGGTGATGTGACCGTCCTACTGGTCAGCGAGCTGGTGACCAACTCCCTGCGGTACGCGTCCGGACCCATCGGCGTGCGGCTCGTCCGCCCCCGACTCGACGGCGGCGACCCCGCCCACCCGCCCGCCCTGCTCGTGGAGGTTTCCGATCCGCTTCCGGATCCCCCCACCGCGCGTGCCCCCGGACCCGAGGACGAAGGGGGCCGCGGACTCGGTCTCGTGGCCTGTTCCGCACGCCGCTGGGGCACCCGTAAAGGAAGTACCGGCAAAACCGTATGGTTCGAGCTGGCTCTCCCTGGTGAGTAAACAGGGAGGGACAACGATCACCGGTACTCGGCGCGAAGCGAACGAGACCACCCTGTGATCGTGAACGTCGTGCCGTCGGGGCCTGCCGTATTGAATACTGCGGGCATGGCCGGTCCGGTGCGGTGAGCTGGAGGGGACGGTCGCGTGAGCGAGATACCTGAGAAGGCGAGTGGCGGCGTCGTGTGGCAGAGCAGCCCGCCCGGCTCCATCTATGACTACATACGGGTGGCGTCCTTCTCCATCGGGCCCGACGGGCTCGTCGAGCAGTGGAGCCGACGGGCCGTGGACCTCTTCGGGGTGACCGCGGAGGAGGCCAGGGGCAAGGACCCCGTCGAGGCCTTCATGCCCGCCGACCAGCGCGAGCGCGGTCACCGACGCGTCCGGGAGATCCTCGACGGCAAGGAGTGGACAGGCCTCGTCCCCTTCCGGATCCCCGGCGACGACCGGCCCCACGGCATCGCCGAGATGTACGTCATGCCGAGCGAGACCCAGACCGGGGAGCGGGCCGCGCTCTGCATCGTCGTCGACGTCCGCGCCCTGCGCCGCATCGAGACGGACCTCGCCGCCTCCCAGGCGATATTCGGCCAATCCCCCTTCGGCTTTCTCCTCTTCGGCACCGACCTCACCGTGAAGCGGGCCAACCGGCGCTTCGCGACCGTCTTCGGCGGCTCCGCCGACGACCACCGGGGCCGCACCGTCCACGACTACCTCAACCTGCCCGAGGCCGACCGGATGACCGCGGCCCTCCGCGGCGTCCTGGAGACCGGCGAGTCCGTCACCGACTTCGAGATCGTCGGCGCCGCGCCCGGCTCCCGGGACCGCCGCCACTGGTCCATCAACCTCTACCGCGTGCACAGCGGATCCGGCCGCCCCATCGGCGTCGCCGGCCTCGGCATCGACGTGACGCGCCGCCACAACGCCGCCAGGGAAGCGGCCAGCGCCCGCCGCAACCTCGCCCTCCTCAACGAGGCCGGCGCCCGCATCGGCAACTCCCTCGACCTGGAGGCCACCGCCCGCGAGCTGCTCGACGTCGCCGTCCCCGGCTTCTGCGACCTCGCCTCCGTCGACCTCTACCAGGGCCTGCTCACCGGCGACGAGGCACCGCCCGGCCGATGGGGCAGCTCCCACGACATCGGCTACGGGGCGGGCAGCGCCGAACTCCGCAGGGTCGCCTTCGCCAGCGCCGTCTCCGACACCCCCCGGAGAGCCGACGACATCCACGGAGCGGGCAGCGGCTGTTGCGGACCCGAACCGATCGAGGTCGGAGCCGTCCACCGCTACCCCTTCAACTCGCCCTGCGCCGGAGCCCTGCGCACCGGCCGCCTCCACACGGTGCCCGGTGCCGACGGCGAACTCGTCCAGACCACCCTGGTCGTCCCGATGGTCGCCCACGACACCGTCGTCGGACTCGTCCAGTTCTCCCGCACCAAGGGCAGCGAGTCCTTCGGGGAGCGCGACCGGGCCCTCGCCGTCGAGCTCGCCGCCCGCGCCGCGGTCTGCATCGACAACGCCCGCCTCTACCGCCGCGAGCACGAGCGGGCCCTGATCCTCCAGCGCAGCCTGCTGCCGCCCGGCGACCCCGAGGCGGCCGGCCTCGACATCGCCTGCCGCTACCTCCCCGGCACCGCCGCCACCGAGGTCGGCGGCGACTGGTTCGACGTCATCGAACTCCCCGGCCACCGCACCGCCCTCGTCATCGGGGACGTCATGGGCCGCGGCCTGCGCGCCGCCGTCGCCATGGGCGAACTGCGGACCGCCGTCCGCACCCTCGCCCAGCTCGACCTGGAACCGGCCGAAGTCCTCTCCCACCTCGACGAGATCGCCCGCGGCCTCGGCGCCCCCATCGGCGCCCAGCAGTCCCGCGGCCACAAGTCCCGCGGCCCCGAACTCTCCGAGGTCTACCTCGCGACCTGCGTCTACGCCGTCTACGACCCGGTCACCCGCCGCTGCACCTTCGCCAACGCCGGACACCTCCCGCCGGTGCTCGTCGAACCCGGCGAAGAAGCCCTGCTGCTCGACGTACCCCCCGGGATGCCGCTCGGGGTCGGCGGCGAACCCTTCGAGGAGGTCGAGGTGGAACTCCCCGAAGGAGCCCTCCTCGCCCTCTACACCGACGGGCTCGTCGAGTCCCGCGACCACCCCCTCGACGAGGGCCTGAGCGCCTTCCGCCGTGCCCTCACCGACCCCGCCCGCCCGCTGGAGGACGTCTGCGACCGGGTCCTGAACAGCCTGGAGACCGGACACGGCGAGGACGACATCGCCCTCCTCATGGCCAGGATCCAGGGACTGCCCAGCGAGGCCGTCGGCGACTGGCGGCTGCCCAGGGAACCCAGCTCGGTCGGCCGGGCCCGCGAACTGGCCCGCACCCAGCTCAAGGCCTGGGACCTCGAACCGCTCGTCGACACCGTCGAACTCCTCGTCAGCGAGCTCGTCACCAACGCGCTGCGCTACGGCGAGGGCGAGATCCGGCTGCGCCTGCTCCGCGACCGCACCCTCGTCTGCGAGGTCTGGGACGCCGGCCTGGTGCAGCCCCGGCGCCGCCGCGCCAAGGACACCGACGAGGGCGGCCGGGGCCTCCAGCTGGTCGGGCTGCTCAGCTCCTCCTGGGGCTCGCGCCGCACCCCGCGCGGCAAGACCGTCTGGTTCGAACTGGCCCTGCCGGACGGCGAGGGCTCGGCGGAACCCACGGTGGAACAGCTCCTCAGCATGTTCTGACAGCCGCCGCAGCCACCCGGGCGCGCTGCCGGGCCGACGTCCGGCCCCGGCCGCGCGGGCGACCCCGGCCACCCACCGGGTCAGCCCTTGAGCGCCGCCAGCCGGGCCTCGATCTCGGCGCTGTCGCCCAGTGCGTCCAGCTGCTCGAACTGGGCGTCCAGGGAGGACGCGGCGAGCTCCTGCTTGCCCATCGCCCGCGCCTCCTCCCGGCGCACCTTGTCCTCGAACCGGCTCAGTTCGCTGGTCGGGTCGAGTACGTCGATGTTCTTCACGGCGTCCATCATCGTGTTCTGCGCCTGGGCCGACTTGGCGCGGGCCACCAGCTCGTCGCGCTTCGCCTGCAACTCGCCGAGCTTGGCCTTCATCTGATCGAGGCCCGTCCTGAGCTTCGACACCACCTCGGTCTGCGCGGCGATCGTCGGCTCCGCCGTCCGCGCCTCCTTCTCCGACTGGAGCTGACGGCCGAGCGCCACCTTCGCCAGATTGTCGAATCGGTCCGCCTCCGTCACCTGCCCGGCGCTCCGCAGTTCGTCGCCCTTCCGGCTGGCGGCCAGCGCCTTGCCGCCCCACTCCTTCGCCGCCTCCACGTCCTCCTGGTGGTCCTGCTCCATCAGCCGGAGGTTGCCGATGGTCGCGGCCACCGCCTCCTCCGCCTCCGTGATGTTGCCGGAGTAGTCGCGGATCAGCTGGTCCAGCATCTTCTGCGGATCCTCCGCCTGGTCCAGCAGCGCGTTGATGTTGGCCTTCGCCAGCTGGGTGACCCGGCCGAGGATGGTCTGCTTGCTCATGGCACTTCTCCTTGAGAGGGACAGAAAGGGGGAGGACGCGCGGCGTGCCGCCCTCAGAAACGGCCTCCGCCGCCCAGCCGGCCGCGCGTGCCGCTGCCGCCGAAGCTGCCGGGCCCGCCGCCCAAACCTCCGCCCCCGAGACCCCCGCCCGAACCTCCGCCGAACCCCCCATGTCCGCCTCCCCTTCCCCCGCCGAACAGTCCGCCGAGGATGATGCCGCCGAGCACCGCACCGCCGAGCCCGCCGCCACCGCCCCCTCCTACCCCTGATACACCGCCCGGGCCGTTCGGGTTCCCATACCTCCGGACGTCCTGCTCGGCGAGGTCCTGGGCCCGCCGGGCCAGCGAGTCCGCCTGCTGTGCCTCCGCGAGGGCCGCCTGCGGGTCGTCGGCCCCGGCGAGCGCCCGCGCCTTCTCCCAGCGCCGCTGGGCCTCGGCGAGCCGCGTACGGGCCTCGCTGCCCACGGCGCCCCGGTGGGTGGTCACGTAGTCCGAGGCCGCCCCGATCGCCGAGCGGGCCGTCAGCATCGCCTGGTCGAGGAGCGCACGGGCGCGCCGGCTGCCCGACTCGCGCTCCCGCGCGCCCTCCAGCGCCTCGTCGAGCACCGCGTCGGCCTCCTCCACCCGGCGCAGGGAGTCGAGCGGGTCGTACCGTCCGGCGTCCATCACCCGCCGCACCTCGCCGAGCACCGATTCCGCGCGGGCGATCCGGCCCCGGAGGTCGGCCGTCGACCCCTCGGTGGTCCCCTGCAGCAGCCCCCGGGCCTCCGCCAGGTCGGCGTCCGTCTCCGCCAGGGCCCCCGGCAGCTTGCCGACCGCCTCCGCCAGTTCCTGCGCCCGCCGGTCCACCGCGTCGACCAGCCGGGCCGTCTGGTCCACGGCCCCCTCGGCCGCCCGGATGTGGACGGCGGCCCCGCCGTTGTCCCCGCCGTCGATCTGCCGGCCGGCCTGGTCGATGTGGGTCCTCGCGAAGACCAGCCGGTCCTTGGCCTGTTCGACATCGCCGGCGACGGGGGCGGCGGCCGTCTCGGCGTACCGCTGCCGCATCGCGGTCAGGGCCGCCTCGGCCGTGCCCATCCTTCCGGTCTGCTCCCGGACGGCGGCCTCGACGGCGGCCAGCGCCTCGGGCGCGGTCCGCTCCAGGGCCCGCAGCCGGTCGAAGTCCTCGCTCTCGGCGTCGAGCCGGGCGTCGGCCTCCGCGCAGCGCCGCAGGATCTCCTCCAGCATGGCCCGCCGGGTCGCGTCGTCCTCGGGGAACGCGTCGTCGAGCTTCTGCCGCAGCCGGAAGGAGGCCGTGAGCTGCTCCTCGGCGAAGGCGACCGCCTCGGTGAAGGGGCGTACGGCCTCGTCGCCGAACTGGGCGGTCGCGAATCCGAGTTCCTCCTGGCTGGTACGGAGGGCGTCGTCGGTGGCGACCAGCGTCTGCCGGGCCTGCCCGTCGAGCTCGTCGAGGGACGGCGGCGCGGGCGCCTTCGGCGGGCCCCAGCCCTGCCCGCCCTGGGGTGTGGTGCGGGTCTCGGTCCGCCGGCGCCGCTTGGTGAACGCGTAGGCCGCCACGGCGCCGGCGCCGCCGACCAGGACCACCGGCAGCACCAGGTCGGTCGCCGAGGTGCCGTCGTCGACCGCGCCGCCGGGGTCGGCGGGGCCGGGGGTGAGGGCCGGGGTGGGGACGGGCTGCCCGGCGAGGACGGCGGAGTAGCCGTCGGCCGCTCCGATCGCGGCGCCCGCCCAGTCGTTCTGCCGCAGGGCCGGTTCGATCGCGGTCCGGGCCACGGTGTCGAGCTGGCCCTGGGTGAGGCGGGCGTCCGGGTCGGCGGAGTAGCCGTACAGACGGTCGTGGGTGGCGACGGCGAGCAGCACGTCGTCGACCCCGAGGCCGTTGCGCTCGGCCGTGGCGTCGGCCCAGGCCTGGCCCGTGCGGCCGGAGAAGTCCCGTACGTAGACGACGAAGAGCTGGATCCGCCGGTCGTCGTAGAGCCGGTCGAGGGCCTGGACCACGGAGGCGCGGCGGTCGCCCAGCGCGTCCACCCGGTCGGTGATCTGCCCGTCCCGGGACAGGGCGACGGGGTCGTCGGCACGGGCACCGTGAACGGCGGGCACGAGGAGCCACCACGCCGCCACCAGTACCGCGAGAAGGGTTCGGGTGGCTGTTCGCGTCACAAAGGGGAGGTTATGTCCGCGTATGTCGGCCCGCGACCGGACGGCCTGCGGTCGGAGTGCCCCCGCAGCCCCGCGGAAACCATTCTCCACAGGCCTGCGTCACTGTCGGTAGCCGCCGCTACCGTGAGGAGCGGTGGGACACGTGACACGACGGCACGAGGGGGCTCGGGTGGGCGGACGACTGAGGAGAATGTGGCGTCGGGGGCGCTGGTTCGTGCTCGGCCTCGTCCTCGTTCTCGTGGTGCCTCCCCTGTTCGGCGCGCTCGCCCTGCGCGTCAACTACGCGGGCGACCTCAGGGACGACGCGAAGACCCGGGACAAGGACGCCGTCTGGCTCGGCCACGCCTGGGTCGACGGGCGGAAGAAGGACGCCGACCTCGCCGCGTTCGCCGCCCGGATCAAGGACACGGGCATACGCGACCTGTACGTCCACGCCGGGCCCCTGGAGCACGACGGCACCCTGCCCGCCGCCGCGTACCCGCGCGCGAAGTGGTTCGTCGACGCCGTGCACCGCACGATGCCCGGGATACGGGTGCAGGCCTGGCTCGGTGACGTCCTGGCCAACGGCGGACCCGACGGACTGCACCTCGACAGGGCCGGGACCCGCGCCGCCGTGGTGACCTCGGCCCGGCAGATCCTGGACGTCGGCTTCGACGGGGTCCACTTCGACCTGGAGCCGCTGCTCTCCGGCGACGCCGACTACCTCTCCCTCCTCGACGACCTCGGAGAGGTCACCCGGCCCCGGAAGGCCCAGCTCTCGATCGCCGCCCACCAGATCGACCCCCTTCCCGGCCTGCACGCGGCCAACAGCGTGCTCACGGGCAAGGAGAAGTGGTGGTCGCAGGAGTTCTTCGGCCAGGTCGCCCGGCGCGTGGACCAGATCGCCGTCATGTCGTACGACACCTGGATGCCGCTGGAGGGCCTGTACGGCGGGTACGTCGCCCAGCAGACCAGCCTCGCCCTCGAAGTGACCCCCGAGTCGACGGACCTCCTGATGGGGCTCCCCTTCTTCCACGAGGACGACCTCGGCCACCACGAGAACGCGGAGACCGTCGAGGCCGCCGTCCGAGGTGTCAGACTCGGCCTCGGGCGCACCGACCCCGACCGGGCGCGGTTCGGTGTCGCGCTGTACGTCGACTTCGCCGCGGAGGAGGGCGACTGGGCGGCCTACCGCGCCGGCTGGCACTGACCCCGCGCGGCCCCGCCGCGGGCCCTATGGCGTCCGCCGCCGCCTGATCGTGGCGCCCAGCCACACCAGCGGGTCGTACTTCCGGTCCACGACCCGCTCCTTCATCGGGATCAGCGCGTTGTCGGTGATGCGGATGGACTCCGGGCACACCTCCGTACAGCACTTGGTGATGTTGCAGTAGCCGAGTCCGTGCTCGTCCTGTGCCGTCCGGCGCCGGTCGAGCCCGGCCTCCTCGGCGGCGTCCAGCGGGTGCATGTCGAGCTCCGCGACCCGCATGAGGAACCGGGGCCCGGCGAAGGCCTCCTTGTTCTCCTCGTGGTCGCGCACCACATGGCAGGTGTCCTGGCACAGGAAGCACTCGATGCACTTCCTGAACTCCTGCGAGCGCTCCACGTCCTCCTGCCGCATCCGATAGTCGCCGGGTGCCAGGCCCGCGGGCGGCACGAAGGCCGGGATCTCGCGGGCCTTCGCGTAGTTGAAGGACACGTCCGTGACCAGGTCGCGTACGACGGGGAAGGCGCGCATCGGGGTCACGGTGATCACCTCGTCCCGGGCGAACACCGACATCCGGGTCATGCAGAGCAGCCGCGGCCTGCCGTTGATCTCGGCCGAGCACGAGCCGCACTTGCCCGCCTTGCAGTTCCACCGCACCGCGAGATCCGGTGTCCGGGTGGCCTGCAGGCGGTGCACCACGTCAAGGACGACCTCGCCGTCGTGGACCTCCACCGTGTAGTCGGTCAGTTCGCCGCCGTCGGCGTCTCCCCGCCACACCCGGAACCGCGCGTCGTAGGAGCTCATGCGCCGTGTCCCCTTCCCGGCCCCTCCGGGCCTCCCGGACCTTCCGGACCCTCAGGCAGTTCGTCCTCGGCGAGGTACTTCGCCAGCTCCTCCTGCTCGAACAGCGCGAGCAGATCGGGCCGTACGGGCTCCGTGAAGGTCCTTTCGAGGGCGATCCCGTCGCCGTCCAGACGGCACAGCAGGTTCACCGGGCGCCAGGCGCGGTCCATCGCCGGACAGTCCTCGCGGGTGTGCCCGCCCCGCGACTCGGTGCGCTCCAGGGCGGCGCGGGCCACGCACTCGCCGACGAGCAGCATGTTCCGCAGGTCGAGGGCGAGGTGCCAGCCGGGGTTGAACTGCCGGTGGCCCTCGACGGAGACGTGCCGGGCCCGTGCCCGCAGGGCGGCGATGCGTTCCAGCGCCTCGGCCATCTCGCCCTCCCGCCGGATGATCCCGACGAGGTCGTTCATGGTCTGCTGCAGTTCCTGGTGGAGGGTGTACGGGTTCTCCGGGGCGTGCCCCTCGGGGGGACCGAACGGAGCCAGCGCCTCCGCCGCCGCGGCCCCGACCTCCGCCGCCACGATGCCGCCGCCGGCCCCCGACAGCGCGTACTGCGCCGCGTACAGGCCCGCCCGCCGGCCGAAGACCAGCAGGTCGGAGAGGGAGTTGCCGCCGAGCCGGTTGGAGCCGTGCATGCCGCCGGCGACCTCGCCGGCCGCGAACAGCCCGGGCACCCCCACCGTCGCCGCCGTCTCGGAGTCGACGTTGACCCCGCCCATCACGTAGTGGCAGGTGGGGCCCACCTCCATGGCCTCCGCCGTGATGTCGACATCGGCCAGTTCCTTGAACTGGTGGTACATCGAGGGAAGCCGCCGCTTGATCCTCTCGGCCGGCATCCGGGTCGACACGTCCAGGAACACCCCGCCGTGCGGGGACCCGCGGCCCGCCTTGACCTCGGAGTTGATGGCCCGCGCCACCTCGTCGCGCGGCAGCAGCTCAGGCGGGCGCCGGTTGCGGTCGGGGTCCTCGTACCAGCGGTCGCCCTCCTCCTCGGTCTCCGCGTACTTCTCCTTGAAGACGTCGGGGACGTAGTCGAACATGAAGCGCCGGCCCTCGGAGTTCCGCAGGACCCCGCCGTCACCGCGGACGGACTCGGTGACGAGGATGCCCTTCACCGACGGCGGCCAGACCATGCCGGTCGGGTGGAACTGCACGAACTCCATGTTCACCAGCGGGGCGCCCGCGAGCAGGGCGAGCGCGTGGCCGTCCCCGGTGTACTCCCAGGAGTTCGAGGTCACCTTGAAGGACTTGCCGATGCCGCCGGTCGCGAGGACCACCGCGGGGGCCTCGAGGACGAGGAAGCGCCCGCTCTCCCGCTCGTAGCAGAAGACCCCGGAGACCCGTCCTTCGCCGTCCTTGAGGATCCGGGTGACGGTGAACTCCTGGAAGACCTTCAGCCGGCCCTCGTGGTCGCCGGTCTCGCGGTGGTCCTCCTGCTGGAGTGCGACGGACCGCTGCTGGAGGGTGCGGAGCAGTTCGAGGCCGGTGCGGTCGCCGACGTGCGCGAGCCGCGGGTACTCGTGGCCGCCGAAGTTGCGCTGCGAGATCCGGCCGTCGGGGGTGCGGTCGAAGAGCGCGCCCCAGGCCTCCAGCTCCCAGACCCGCTCGGGGGCCTCCTGGGCGTGCAGCTCGGCCATCCGCCACTGGTTGAGGAACTTCCCGCCGCGCATGGTGTCGCGGAAGTGGGTCTTCCAGTCGTCCTGCGGGTGCACGTTGGCCATGGACGCGGCAATCCCGCCCTCGGCCATCACGGTGTGGGCCTTGCCGAAGAGGGATTTGCAGACGACCGCCGTACGGGCGCCCGCACGGCGTGCCTCGATCGCGGCCCGCAGCCCGGCGCCGCCCGCGCCGACCACGACCACGTCCCACTGCTCTCGCTCGACGTGCGTCATCTCAGAAGAACCTCGGGTCGTCGAAGGTGCCGGTGGCGAGCAGGTACACGTACAGGTCGCAGAGGGCGACGCTGATCAGGGAGGACCAGGCGAGCAGCATGTGACGGGTGTTCAGCCGGCCGACCCAGGTCCACAGCCGGTAGCGGACCGGATGCTTCGAGAAGTGCTTGAGCCGTCCGCCGACGATGTGCCGGCAGGAGTGGCAGGAGAGGGTGTACGCCCAGATGAGGGCGATGTTGACGAGGAAGAGGAGCGTTCCGAGCCCGGCGTGGCCCCAGGCGTAGTCGGCGTTCCGGAAGGTGAGCACCGTGTCGTAGCTGAGGATTCCGGCCACCGGCAGCGCCGCGTAGAAGAAGTACCGGTGGAGGTTCTGCAGGAGCAGCGGGAAGCGGGTCTCGCCGGTGTACGACGCGTGGGGCTCGGCGACCGCGCAGGCCGGGGGAGAGGCCCAGAAGCCCCGGTAGTACGCCTTCCGGTAGTAGTAGCAGGTCAGCCGGAAGCCCAGGGGGAAGACCAGGATCAGCAGGGCGGGAGAGAGTCCCCACCAGCTTCCGAAGACCTCCCAGTTCGGTCCGCCCTTCATGGGGACGCAGTTCTCCGCCAGGCAGGGCGAGTAGAACGGCGAGACGTAGGGGGCGGCGTAGTAGTCGGCGTCGGCGAAGGCCCGCCAGGTCGAGTAGGCGACGAAGGCGAGCAGTCCGGCGGCCGTCGCGGCGGGGGAGAGCCACCAGCGGTCGGTGCGCAGATGCCGGGCGGCGAGGGAGGCGCGCCCCGGGGAGCGCACCCCCGTGGCGGATCCGGGCGGTTCCGTACCTGTGGCCAACGGGCCCTCCTACGGTCGGTAGCCGGTGCGTCCTGCGGTGCGTGGCGTCCAGAGGCGGGGCGTCTTACGAGGCTTGGGGTCCAGCGGTGCGAGGCGTCCAGCGGCGGGTGGCGTCTTCCACCGCTTGTCGCCCTACGGCGCGTGGCGTCTTGCACCGCTTGTCGCCCTACGGCGCGTGGCGGTCGCGTGCTTCCGGCCCCCCGTCGTCCGTGTCCGTCCGCAGCCCTCTGTCGTACGGGGCGTCGGGGGTGCTCTCCGGGTCTTCGGGGCAGCGCTCGACGGCTGCCGGGTCGTCCTGAACGGACATGGGTGCCCTCACTTCCGCGAGCGGCTTCGGCAGGAGTGTCGCGCGTCACCTCCCGCTTGGGAAGCCACGTGCACGGGATTCCGGGCGCCGGGAGCGCTCCTTCGTCGGCGGTTGGGCCGCACGAGTGGGGTTTTCCGGCCGTGTCGCCGTGTCGCCGTGGCCGGATCTGTTCCGTCCTTTTCAGTGGATGAGCAATAGGTGTGATCATCTCCAAATGGAATGAATCTGGACGAAGGGGTACAAGTCATGTCCCAGATCGGCGCCCCTCGCGGGAGGACATGCTCCAGGAGCCCCCGCTCCCGCACGCTCCGCTCCGTCGCCACCCTCACCAGTGCCGTCCTCGCCGTCACCGTCCTCGCCGGATGCAGCTCCGACGAGGCCGACGAGGCCCGGGCCGCGGCCCAGGACAACGCGCCCGCCGCCCGCGACAAGGTCGCCGACGGAGGCACCCTGCGCTGGGCCGTCGACGCGCTCCCCACCACCCTCAACACCTTCCAGGCCGACGCCGACGGCACCACGTCCCGGATCGCCGGGGCCGTGCTCCCCTCCCTCTACACGATCGACGAGCGGGGCCGGCCGCAGCGCAACCCCGACTACCTGGAGTCCGCGCAGGTCGCCGAGACGGAGCCCAAGCAGGTCGTCCTCTACAAGCTCAACCAGCAGGCGGTGTGGAGCGACGGACGCGAGATCGGGGCGGCCGACTTCGTCGCCCAGTGGCGGGCGCTGAGCGGCCGCGACACCGCGTACTGGACCGCGCGGAACTCCGGCTACGAGCGGATCGAGAAGATCGAGCGGGGCAAGAACGACCTGGAGGTACGGGTCACCTTCTCCAAGCCCTACGCCGACTGGCAGTCCCTCTTCACCCCGCTCTACCCGAAGCAGGTGATGGGCTCCCCGGACGCCTTCAACGACGGGGCCCGCACCACCCTCAAGGCCACCGCAGGACCGTTCCTGCTGAAGGCGATCGACCGCAAGAACGGCGATGTCACCCTCGCCCGCAACCCCCGCTGGTGGGGACAGCCCGCCAAGCTCGACAGCATGGTCCTCACGGCCGTCGCCCGTGCCGACCGGGCGGACGCCCTCGCCGCGGGCACCCTCGACCTGGCCGAGATCGACCGGTCCACCGCCGAACGCATCTCGCTCGCCCTGCGCGACGCCCGCGCCGGACGCAACGGCGCCCAGGCCGCCCTCGCCCACGGTCCCGGCGCCTCGATCACCCCCTCCAAGGCCCTCAAGTCCTGGGCGCTGGCCCACGGCTCCGACGAGGAGAAGGCGGAGGA
This sequence comes from Streptomyces sp. CB02009, assembly GCF_001905825.1. Taxonomy (GTDB): domain Bacteria; phylum Actinomycetota; class Actinomycetes; order Streptomycetales; family Streptomycetaceae; genus Streptomyces. Next base: position 10,101 of record NZ_LIVV01000005.1, on the reverse strand, counting down.
GGTCCAGGCCGCCCGCGAGAAGAACCAGAAGGCCATCGCCGCGTACGCGACCGCCCAGGACACCCTGGCGAAGTACGTCGTCCGCAAGTCCCTGGAGCCCGCCTACACCCAGCTCTCGCTGAACGGCGAGTCCGGGCCGCTCGCCGACGAGCGGGTACGGCGCGCGGTGGCCCGCGCGATCAACCGCCGGGAACTGGCCGAATCCGTACTCAAGCCGCTCGGTCTCCCGGCGGATCCTCCCGGCAGCCACCTGGCCCTCGCCGGCCAGGCCGCGTACGCGGACAGCAGCGACGCCCTCGGCAGCCAGGACACCGCGGAGGCGCGGGCTCTCCTCGCCGACGCGGGCTGGGTCCCCGGCGGCGCGGTCAGGAAGCCCGTGGAGGCGGGCACCAAGGCGGGCAGCGAGGCGGAGAAGAAGGCCGCGGAGAAGAAGGCCGGCGAGAAGACCGGCGAGAAGGCCGATGAGAAGGAGAAGGCCGGCGAGGACGGCGCCAAGTCAGAGGGCGCGAAGAAGGACGGCGCCACGACGGAGGGTGCCGACAAGGAGGGCGCGAAGAAGGACGCCGCCAAGGACTCGGCCGCCACCGACGCCAAGAAGCAGGCCGAGGACACCGCGTCCGACGAGGGCCTCTACATCGTCGGCGACGACAAGCCGGCAGGGCGGCCGGCCGCCCCCGCCATCGGCGCCGCCGGCCCCGAGAGCGGCACCGAGATCCTCGCCCCGGCCGCCGCGGCCGCACGCCAGAGCGCCGCGCTCCTCGCCCGTGCCGAGGCGCTCGACACCGGGACCGGCGCCCACGCGGCCCAGACGGTCGCCCGTACGGACAAGGGCGTCGCGGGGGCCTACGCCCCGCGCGGCACCGCCGCCCCCGTGACGGCGCCCGAGGCGGGCAAGGCGCTCGGCAAGGACGGCAAGGCGCTCAGCCTCCGCTTCGTCCTGCCGTCCGGCCCCGGCTCCGAGGCGCTGCGGGCGGTCGGCGACCGCATCGTCCGGATGCTCGACGCGGTCGGCATCCGCACCGAGGTCGCCAAGGTCTCCGACGACAGCTTCTTCAAGGACCACGTGGCCTCGGGCGACTACGACCTGGCCCTCTACTCCTGGCCCGCCACCGCCTTCCCCGCGACCGACGCCCGGCCGATCTTCGCCAAGCCCGAGCCCGCCTCGGACGGCTCCCTCCTGGTCGAGCAGAACTACTCGCGGGTCGGCACCGACCGCATCGACCAGCTCTTCGACCAGGCGGCGGGGACCCTCGACGAGGAGGAGGCCCGGGAGCTGGTGCGCCAGGCCGACGCCCGGATCTGGGCCGCGGCCGGCTCCATTCCCCTCTACCAGCGCCCGCAGCTGGTCGCCGCCAGGGCGGATGTGGTGAACGCCGGCGCCTGGGGCCTGGCCGGTCCGCGCTACCAGGACATCGGCTTCAAGAAGAAGGAGACGTCCAAGGGCGCCGAGCGCACCCCCTGAGGCGACCGGACCGCCCCACCGGGGCACCGAACGCGCGGAAAGTTCCTGAAAGCCCTGAAACCGCAGGTCACAACCTCAGAACCAGCTCAATTTCCTTGCCCGCCGGTGATCCCGGCGGGCAGGATCGCGTCGGCCCTTTGACCCGGTCGCACGACCTCCTCACGACCTCCCCCACACCCTTGCCCCCTCGTAGGACAACTTCTCGGATCTTGGCCGGGGAAGCCCCTTGCGCGGCAGCCCCGTACCATGGACATAGCCGTGGCGCGTCCGCCCGGCGGGCGTACGAGGAACTGACGCCGCATCCCACGATCCGAGAGAAGCGCAAGCACCCATGCCCACGCGCCACGACATCCGTAACGTCGCCATCGTCGCCCACGTCGACCATGGCAAGACGACCATCGTCGACGCCATGCTCAAGCAGGCCGGTGCCTTCGCCGCCCACCAGCAGCTCGACGACCGCATGATGGACTCGAACGACCTGGAGCGTGAGAAGGGCATCACGATCCTCGCCAAGAACACGGCGGTGAAGTATCACCCCAAGGACGGCGGGGCCCCGATCACGATCAACATCATCGACACCCCCGGCCACGCCGACTTCGGTGGCGAGGTCGAGCGCGGTCTGTCGATGGTGGACGCGGTCGTCCTCCTCGTGGACGCCTCCGAGGGTCCGCTCCCGCAGACCCGCTTCGTGCTGCGCAAGGCTCTCCAGCAGCGCAAGCCCGTCATCCTCTGCATCAACAAGACGGACCGCCCGGACTCCCGGATCGACGAGGTCGTCAACGAGACCTACGACCTCTTCCTCGACCTGGACGCGGACGAGGACCAGATCGAGTTCCCGATCGTCTACGCCTGCGGCCGTGACGGCGTCGCCTCGCTGACCAAGCCGGAGAACGGCACCGTTCCCGCGGACAGCGACAACCTGGAGCCGTTCTTCTCCGCCATCCTGGAGCACGTCCCGGCCCCGGTGTACGACGAGGAGGCGCCGCTCCAGGCCCACGTCACCAACCTGGACGCCGACAACTTCCTCGGCCGTATCGCGCTCCTCCGCGTCGAGCAGGGCGAGCTGCGCAAGGGCCAGACGGTCGCGTGGATCAAGCGCGACGGCACGATCTCCAACGTCCGCATCACCGAGCTGATGATGACCGAGGCGCTCACCCGCAAGCCGGCCGAGGTCGCGGGCCCCGGTGACATCTGCGCCGTCGCCGGTATCCCCGACATCATGATCGGCGAGACCCTGGCCGACCCGGAGAACCCGATCGCGCTTCCGCTGATCACGGTCGACCAGCCGGCCATCTCCATGACCATCGGCACCAACACCTCGCCGCTCGTCGGCCGCGGTGGCACGGGCAAGGGCGCGGACGCCAAGTCCGCGGTCAAGCAGCGCAAGGTCACCGCCCGCCAGGTCAAGGACCGCCTCGACCGCGAGCTGATCGGTAACGTCTCGCTCCGCGTGCTCGACACCGAGCGCCCGGACGCCTGGGAGGTCCAGGGCCGCGGTGAGCTCGCGCTCGCCATCCTGGTCGAGCAGATGCGCCGCGAGGGCTTCGAGCTGACCATCGGCAAGCCGCAGGTCGTCACCAAGGAGGTCGACGGCAAGACGCACGAGCCCGTCGAGCGCCTCACGGTCGACGTTCCCGAGGAGCACATGGGCGCGGTCACGCAGCTCATGGGTGTCCGCAAGGGCCGCATGGACAACATGTCGAACCACGGCTCCGGCTGGGTCCGCATGGAGTTCGTCGTTCCGTCCCGTGGCCTCATCGGCTTCCGTACGGAGTTCCTCACCAACACCCGCGGTACGGGCATCGCCCACTCGATCCACGAGGGCCACGAGCCGTGGTTCGGCACGCTGACGACCCGTAACAACGGCTCGCTGGTCGCCGACCGCGCCGGTGCCGTCACCGCCTTCGCGATGACGAACCTCCAGGAGCGCGGTGTCCTGTTCACCGACCCCGGCACCGAGGTGTACGAGGGCATGATCGTCGGCGAGAACTCGCGCTCCGACGACATGGACGTGAACATCACCAAGGAGAAGAAGCTCACCAACATGCGCTCCTCCTCGGCCGACTCCTTCGAGGCGATCGTCCCGCCGCGGAAGCTCTCCCTGGAGCAGTCCCTGGAGTTCTGCCGCGACGACGAGTGCGTCGAGGTCACCCCGGAGGCGGTCCGCATCCGCAAGGTGATCCTCGACCAGAACGCGCGTGGCCGCGCGTCCTCCCGCGCCAAGAACGGCTGAGCGCAGCCACAGGCACGGCTGGAGCGGTGGTGCGGCCGGAGCGGCGGCATCACCGAACTGGCTGAAAACAGAACGGTCGAGCCGGCCGAATAACGGCTGAGCTGGGCCGCATGCGGCCGATGACAGTGGGGTAGATCACGATCCTGTGATCTACCCCTCTTTCGGTTCTCCAGGGCATCGGCACAGGAGCCCGGACCCCCCGCAGGGACTGTGGGAGTCCGGGCTTTTCGTCAACTTCCGTCAACTTCATTTCAGAGGGCCGGTGTCCGCATATCGGCCATCGCTCTCCGGTACGTGTGTTAACGGTCCGTTTCGGGGGTGTCTGTCTGTGCTCAGTTTGTCCGGATTTCGGTATCCGGGGGTGTGGTGATGTTGTCAAAACGAGACCACTTAAGTGTGGTTTACAGCCCGGACGTACTTAATAGTTGGCTCCATTGAGCTCGGGTCAATGGGTCACGCACTGTGGGGAGTGCCGACTCACGAGCACACTCGGGGCACTTGAGTGCAATGCCGTCAGGGGTGTCGGCAGAACTCGGAGTGCCCCTCTTGTAGTGACAAAAGTGGACTCATGAGGAGGAACCCATGCGCGGTGCCAAGAGCGCCAAGTGGGTAACGGGCGCGATCATCGTTGCCCTTGCTGCGACCGCCTGTGGCGGGGGTAAGAGCGACAGCGGCGACGCCAAGGGCGCTGTTGACCCGAACGGAATCTTCTCCATCGAGCTGGGCGAGCCTGAGAAGCCCCTGCTCACCGGTGACACGATGGAGTCCAACGGCTCCGCCGTGATGGCCGGCCTGTTCTCGACCCTGGTCGACTACAAGGCTGACGGCTCCCTGGAGATGATCAACGCCGAGTCGGTCACCACGACGGACTCGAAGACGTGGACCGTCAAGCTGAAGCCGGGCTGGACCTTCCACGACGGCACCCCGGTGACCTCCAAGTCCTACGTGGACGCGTGGAACTGGAACGCCAACGTCAAGAACGCCCAGGGTCTGTCCTCCTGGTTCGCGGACATCAAGGGCTACGACAAGGTCCACCCCGAGGCCGAGGGCGCCAAGCCCACCGCCGAGAAGATGGACGGTCTGACGGTCGTCGACGAGACCACCTTCAAGATCGAGCTCACCAAGGCCGTTCCGTACTTCGGCCACAAGCTCGCCTACATCGTCTTCGCCCCGCTGGCCGAGTCCTTCTACAAGGACCCCGCCGCCGGTGGCCAGAAGCCGGTCGGCAACGGTCCCTACAAGTTCAAGAGCTGGGACCACAAGAAGAAGATCGAGATCACTCGATTCGACGGCTACAAGGGCCCGAACAAGGCGAAGAACGGCGGTGTGGTCTTCAAGAACTACACCACCCTCGAGGCCGCGTACGAGGACCTGAAGTCCGGCAACGTCGACGTGCTCCGTCAGATCGCGCCCAAGGACCTCCCGGTCTACCGCCAGGACCTCGGCGACCGCGCCGTGGACCAGCCGTACTCCGCGATCCAGACCATCGCCGTCGCCTTCTACGCCGACCAGTGGAAGAAGCCGAAGCAGATCGACCCGCGCGTCATCCAGGGTCTGTCGATGGCGATCGACCGTGCCACCATCACCAAGACGGTGCTGCAGGGTACGCGTGAGCCCGCGACCGGCTGGGTCGCCAAGGGCGTCCTGGGCTTCCAGGAGGACGGTGGCGCCGGCGTCACCAAGTTCGACCCCGCGAAGGCCAAGGAGCTCATCAAGGCCGGCGGCGGCGTCCCGAACAACAAGATCTCCATCCAGTTCAACGCCGACGGTGGCCACAAGGAGTGGGTGGACGCTGTCTGCAACTCCATCCAGCAGGCCACCGACGTCCAGTGCGTCGGCGACGGCAAGCCGGACTTCCAGGCCGACCTGACCGCTCGTAAGACGAAGCAGGTCAAGTCCCTGTACCGCTCCGGCTGGGTGCTCGACTACCCGGTGAACGCCAACTTCATCTCGGACCTGTTCCGTACGGGTGCGGCGGGCAACCAGGGTGACTTCACCAACAAGGAGCTCGACGCCAAGATCGCCAAGGCGGACTCGGCTGCGACCCTCGACGAGTCGGTGAAGCAGTTCCAGGCCATCGAGAAGGACCTGGTCAACTACATGCCGTCGATCCCGCTCTGGTACTACAAGGTCAACGCGGGCTACTCCGAGAAGGTTTCGGGCGTGGCGTACGGCCAGGACGGCGACCCGATCCTGACCGGCGTCGAGGTCAAGAAGTAATCACCCAAGCGTAGTCCGCCTGCCGATGCGGGGCTGACGGGATGTCAGCCCCGCGTTCGGCGCCTTACGTATGTGGCTGGGGGGCCCTTCCACGACATTCGCGTACCCGCTCCGGGGCGCGGTTGCCGAGGGAGGGCCCGTCGGTTGCTGCTGTCATATTTCAACGGAGGCATGATGGGGCGCTATGTCGCACGACGACTGCTCCAGATGATCCCGGTTTTCCTCGGGACCACCCTGCTGATCTTCCTCATGGTCTACAGCCTGCCCGGCGACCCCGTGGCGGGTATGTTCGGGGACAAGGGCGCAGACCCCGCGACCCTCGCGAGGATCAGACACGATCTGGGACTGGATCTGCCGCTCTGGCAGCAGTACTGGAACTACATGACCGACATCATCCTGCACTTCGACTTCGGGACCCAGATCCGCAACGGGCGCCCGATCACCGAGGTCCTGGGTGAGGCGTTCCCCGTCACTCTGCAGCTCGCCGCTCTGGCGTTCGCGTTCGAGCTGGTCTTCGGCATCGGCCTCGGCATCATCGCCGGTCTCAAGGCCGGCCGTCTCGCCGACAACGCGATCCTGATCTTCACGCTGCTGATCATCTCGATCCCGGTCTTCGTCCTCGGCTTCATCATCAAGATGGTGTTCGCCTTCGAGCTCGGCTGGATCGAACCGAACGTCAGCAACGACCAGTTGGTGTCCGAGATGATCGCGCCGGCCATCGTGCTCGGCGGTCTCTCACTCGCCTACGTCGCCCGGCTCACCCGGACCTCCATGGCGGAGAACCTGCGCGCCGACTACATGCGTACGGCCGTCGCCAAGGGTCTGCCCCGCCGTCGCGTCATCGGCGTGCACCTGATGCGCAACTCGATGATCCCCGTGGTCACCTTCCTCGGCACCGACATCGGCGCCCTCATGGGCGGCGCGGTCGTCACCGAGCGCATCTTCAACATCAAGGGCGTCGGTGGCCTCATCGCCGAGTCGATCACCCGGCGTGAAGGGTCGACCCTGGTCGGCCTCGTCACCATCCTGGTGATCATCTACCTGGTCACCAGCCTGCTCATCGACCTGCTGTACGCGGTCCTGGACCCGAGGATCCGGTATGCCTGACGTGACCAAGACCGCGACCGCCGTCGAGGACGCCGTCGCGCTTCCCGCCGACGTGACTCCTCCGGCGAAGCAGGAGAAGGCCCGCAGCCTCTGGGGCGACGCCTGGGTCGACCTGCGCCGCAACCCGTACTTCCTCGTGGCGTCGGTGCTGATCTTCTTCCTGCTCCTCGTGGCCGCCTGGCCGAGCCTCTTCACGAGCGCGTCGCCCACCAAGGGCGACCTCGTGAAGCACTTCCTCGGCAAGCCGGAGCTCGGCAGCATCGGCTCCGAGGGCTGGCTCGGCTACGACGGCCAGGGCCGCTCCGTCTACGCCCGACTGATCTACGGCACCCGTGCCTCGATCATCGTCGGTGTGACCGTCACCGCGATCGTCACGCTCGTCGGCGGTGTGATGGGCATGCTCGCCGGCTACTTCGGCGGCTGGATCGACGCCCTGCTCTCGCGTCTGACGGACATCTTCTTCGGCATCCCGTTCCTGCTCGGTGCCATGGTCGTCCTGCAGTCCTTCGTCGAGCGCACGGTCTGGGTGGTCGTCTTCGCCCTCGCGTTCCTCGGCTGGACCCAGATGGCCCGCGTCATGCGCGGCGCCGTGATCACGGTCAAGCACGCCGACTACGTCCACGCGGCGAAGGCCCTCGGCGCCGGCACCGGCCGGATCCTCTTCCGGCACATCCTGCCGAACGCCATGGCCCCCGTGATCGTCGTCGCGACCATCGCGCTCGGCGGCTACATCTCGGCCGAGGCCACCCTGTCCTACCTGGGTCTGGGCCTCGCCGCCCCGACCGTCTCGTGGGGCGTGGACATCTCCACCGGTGTCGACCAGATCCGAGTCGCGCAGCACATCCTGCTGTGGCCCTCGATCATGCTCAGCATCACCGTTCTGGCGTTCATCATGCTCGGCGAAGCCGTCCGCAACGCCCTCGACCCCAAGCTGCGCTAGGAGGGCGTAAAGGTGACCATCATCGACAACACCGCGACGGTCCCGTCGCCCCGCGACGGCGCCGGCCACACCGGCCCGCTGCTCGAAGTCCGTGACCTGCACGTCGAGTTCCACACCCGTGACGGTGTGGCCAAGGCGGTCAACGGTGTCAACTACTCGGTGAACGCCGGCGAGACCCTCGCCGTCCTCGGCGAGTCCGGCTCCGGCAAGTCCGTCACGGCCCAGGCCATCATGGGCATCCTCGACATGCCGCCCGGCAAGATCCCGCAGGGCGAGATCCTCTTCCGCGGCCAGGACATGCTGAAGATGGCCGAGGAGGAGCGCCGGAAGATCCGCGGCCGGAAGATCGCGATGATCTTCCAGGACGCGCTGTCCTCCCTCAACCCGGTCCTCAGCGTCGGCTACCAGCTCGGCGAGATGTTCCGGGTGCACCAGGGGCTGTCCAAGAAGGACGCCACGGTCAAGGCCGTCGAGCTGATGGACAAGGTCAAGATCCCCGCCGCCAAGGCGCGGGTCACCGACTACCCCCACCAGTTCTCCGGCGGTATGCGCCAGCGCATCATGATCGCCATGGCGCTCGCCCTGGAGCCGGACCTGATCATCGCCGACGAGCCCACCACGGCTCTCGACGTGACCGTCCAGGCCCAGGTCATGGACCTCCTCGCGGAGCTCCAGCAGGAATACAACATGGGCCTGATCCTGATCACCCACGACCTCGGCGTCGTCGCCGACGTCGCGGACAAGATCGCCGTGATGTACGCCGGCCGGATCGTCGAGCAGGCGCCGGTGCACGAGCTCTACAAGCGCCCGGCCCACCCCTACACCAAGGGTCTCCTGGAGTCGATCCCGCGCCTGGACCAGAAGGGCCAGGAGCTCTACGCGATCAAGGGCCTCCCGCCCAACCTGCTCCGGGTGCCCACCGGCTGCGCCTTCAACCCGCGCTGCCCCAAGGCCGACGACATCTGCCGTACGGAGATCCCGGCCCTCGTGCCGGTCACCGAGCAGGACGGCGCGGATCTCCCGGGCCGTACGAGCGCCTGCCACTTCTGGAAGGAGACGATCCATGGCTGACCTCAGCAAGAACGACGAGGCCGTGGCCGCCGCCGTCGAGGCCCCCGTGGGCCGCGGCGAGCCGATCCTCCAGGTGCGCAACCTGAAGAAGCACTTCCCGCTGACGCAGGGCATCGTCTTCAAGAAGCAGGTCGGCGCGGTCAAGGCCGTGGACGGGGTCTCCTTCGACCTCTACCAGGGCGAGACCCTCGGCATCGTGGGCGAGTCCGGCTGTGGCAAGTCCACGGTCGCCAAGCTCCTGATGAACCTGGAGCGGGCCACCGCCGGCGAGGTCTTCTACAAGGGCCAGGACATCACCAAGCTGGGCGGCCGCGCGCTGAAGGCCGTGCGCCGCAACATCCAGATGGTGTTCCAGGACCCGTACACCTCGCTGAACCCGCGCATGACGGTCGGCGACATCATCGGCGAGCCCTTCGACATCCACCCCGAGGTGGCCCCGAAGGGCGACCGGCGCCGCAAGGTGCAGGAGCTGCTCGACGTCGTCGGTCTGAACCCGGAGTACATCAACCGGTACCCGCACCAGTTCTCCGGCGGTCAGCGCCAGCGCATCGGCATCGCCCGCGGCCTCGCGCTCAACCCGGAGATCATCATCTGCGACGAGCCGGTCTCGGCCCTGGACGTCTCCGTCCAGGCGCAGGTCATCAACCTGATGGGGAAGCTCCAGGACGAGTTCAACCTCTCCTACCTCTTCATCGCGCACGACCTGTCGATCGTCCGGCACATCTCGGACCGCGTCGGCGTCATGTACCTCGGCAAGATGGCCGAGATCGGTACGGACGAGCAGATCTACGAGCACCCGACGCACCCCTACACCCAGGCGCTGCTCTCCGCGGTGCCGGTGCCGGACCCGGAGGCCCGCGCGCACCGCGAGCGGATCATCCTGACCGGTGACGTCCCCTCGCCGGCGAACCCGCCGTCGGGCTGCAGCTTCCGCACCCGTTGCTGGAAGGCGCAGGAGAGGTGCTCGCAGGAGACGCCGCTGCTGGCGATCCCGACGCGCTTCAACGGCCTGGACACCCCGGCCGCCCACCTCTCGGCGTGCCACTTCGCCGAGGAGAAGCAGGTCGT
>NZ_LIVV01000004.1:495686-685303 GCF_001905825.1 Streptomyces sp. CB02009 | reverse complement strand
TCCGACTCTATCAGATCTTTCCGATCCGATTTCCTCGGTGCTTTCCGGTCCCTTTTGCTTTCGCTCCGGGCCCTTCCGGCGGTTCCGACTCTATCAGAACCTTTCGGCGTCTGATTCCCAGTCAGCGGGGTTTGTCTTTCCGGCTGTTGGGCCGTTCCGACGTCTCAAACTCTAGCGGATTTCCCCGGCGGCTCATAATCGAGTCTTTCGAAATGAATTTCGGCATGCCGAAATTCGTCCCGGTGGGGAGATCGTGCGGAGTAGAGGTGCCGCTCTGAGCGGCGGAGTGGTTGTCGAAGAACCGTTCCGGCTCTGTGACAACTCGGAGAACACTACGCATCCGCGAGGGGAGTGTCAAGCCCTGTCAAGCGAGTTCCGCCGGGGTCAGTCGAGGTCCGTCAGGCGGCCGCCGGCGTCGGGCTGGGTGAGCTCCACGCGGCGCAGGAGGCGGATGAGGACCTCGCCGAGGACTCCCCGCTCGTCCGAGGTGAGGTCCTGGAGGAGTTCCTCCTCGAAGTCCGTGGCCATGCGCATGGCCTCGAGCCACTTCGAGCGGCCCTCGTCGGTGAGCTCGACGATCACGCGGACGCGGTTGTTCTCGTCGCGGTCGCGGGTGACCAGGCCTTCTCCCGCCATGCGGTCGATGCGATGGGTCATCGCGGCCGGGGTGAGGCCCAGTCGCTTGGCGAGTTCTCCCGGGCCCAGCCGGTAGGGCTCGCCGGAGAGGACCAGGGTCTTGAGGACCTCCCACTCGGCGTTGCTGATGCCGAGGTCGGCGAGCTGGCGTCCGTACGCCACGTTCATCCGTCGGTTCAGCCGGCCGAGGGCGGAGACGACCTTCTCGACCTGGGGGTCGAGGTCGCGGAACTCGCGCTGGTAGGCGGCGATCTGCTCGTCGAGGCTCGGCTCCTGCGGAGCCTGCGGACCGGACCGCTCGGGGTTGTCGGACATGGAGCCGAGTATCCCACGGGTCTCGTTGGCATTGAAGTCCTTCGGTGTGTACTGTTAAGCCTCGAACTTTAGTGTTGAAGTCTTCAAGGTTCAGGGGTACACCTCTGAACCTGCGACCGAAGTGGGTGAGTGTGACCAAGGCGAGGGGCGCAGCGATGCGCCGTATCCAGGCAGGCAGCGCGCTGAGCGCGTTCGGACTCGGCTTCACCGTGCCGTACCTCTATGTGTACGTGGCGCAGGTGCGGGATCTGGGCGCGGCCACGGCGGGCATCGTCCTGGCCGTCTTCGCCATGGCCGCACTGGTGGTGCTGCCCTTCAGCGGGCGGGCCATCGACCGGCGCGGGCCCGTGCCCGTCCTGCTCGTCGCCTCGGTCGTCGCCGCCGTGGGCGCGGTGGCCATGGGCTTCGCGTCCAGCGTCCCCGCGGCCGTGGGGGCCGCGGCGCTGCTGGGTGCCGGTACGGCCGTGCTCCAGCCGGCGCTCGCCACGATGATCGTCTGGTGCTCGACGCCCGTCGGCCGCACCCGGGCCTTCGCCATGCAGTTCTTCCTGCAGAACCTGGGTCTCGGTGTCGGTGGTCTGATCGGCGGTCTGCTGGTCGACACCAGCCGTCCGGGCAGCTTCATCCTGCTGTTCTCGATCGAGGCGGCGATGTTCCTCGTCCTGGCGGGGATCGTCGGGACCGTGCGGATGCCCGGTTCTCCGGCCTTCCAGGGCGCCCGGCCCGCCGAGGGCGGCAAGGGCGGCGTCCGCGCGCTGCTCGGGCACAAGGCCATGGTGCAGCTGTGCGTCCTCGGCTTCGTCCTCTTCTTCGCCTGCTACGGACAGTTCGAGTCGGGTCTCGCCGCGTACGGCACCGAGGCCGCCGGCATCCAGCCCTCGACGCTCGGTATCGCGCTGGCCGCGAACACCGCGGTGATCGTGGCCGCCCAGTTCCTGGTGCTGCGGTTCGTCGAGCGCCGCAAGCGGACCCGGGTGATCGCGGCCGTCGGTCTGATCTGGACCGTGGCCTGGCTGATCGCCGGGTACGCGGGCCTCGGGCACGGCAGCCAGGCCATGGCGACGGCCGCCTTCGTCTCCACGTACGCCCTGTTCGGGCTCGGTGAGGCGATGCTGTCGCCGACCGTGGCGCCGCTGGTCGCCGACCTGGCGCCGGAGTCGATGGTCGGGCAGTACAACTCGGCCTTCGCGCTGGTCAAGCAGCTGGCGCTGGCCGTCGGGCCGGCCGTGGGCGGGCCCATGGGAGCGGCGCTGCACGGTCCGTACATCGTGACGTTCGTGCTGTTCTCGCTCGGCATCACGTTCCTCGCGGTGCGGCTGGGCAAGCAGCTGACCCCGGAGCAGAACCAGCCGTCGCTCGCCGTGAAGCCGTCCCGGGTCGTGGCGCAGCACCTGCCCGAGAAGGAGACCGCGGCCGCCTGACCTAGTGGTCGGGCAGGGCGAACTCGCACCAGACCGCTTTGCCGCCGCCCGGTGTGCGGCGGCTCCCCCAGGACGAGGCGATCGTCGCGATGATCGAGATCCCGCGACCCGCCTCGTCCTCCGATTCCGCCCTGCGGCGACGGGGCAGGTGGTCGTCCCCGTCCGTGACCTCGATGATCAGGCGGCGGTCGGTGCGGCGCAGGCGCAGCCGCATGGGCGGGGTGCCGTGCTGGAGGGAGTTCGCGACCAGTTCGCTGGTGGCGAGGACGCCCAGGTCGCGCAGTTCGACCGGGAAGCGCCAGGACGACAGGACTCCGGAGGCGAACGCACGCGCGCGGGGAGCGGCCTCCACGCCGCCGAGGAGTTCCAGGGCCGCGTTGTGGAAGAGCTCCGCGTCCGCCCCCTTGCGGGACGGGTGCTGGACGACCAGGACGGCCACGTCGTCGTCGTGCTCCGCGGTGACTCCCAGGGAGCGGAGCAGCCGGTCGCAGACGACCTGCGGGGTGCCGCTGGCGCCGGAGAGCGCGCGGGCCAGGGCGGCGACGCCCTCGTCGATGTCCTCGCGGCGCCGCTCGACCAGTCCGTCGGTGTAGAGGACGGCGGTCGAGCCGGGCGGCAGGGCGATGGAGCCGGAGGTGTGCAGCCAGCCGCCCGTGCCGAGCGGCGGGCCCGTCGGGTCCTCGGCGCGCCGGACGGTGCCGTCCTCGTCGCGGACGAGGATCGGGAGGTGGCCCGCGGAGGCGTAGACCAGCTTCCCCTCGTTGGGGTCGTGGATCGCGTACACACAGGTGGCGATCTGGCTGGCGTCGATCTCGGCGGCGAGGCCGTCGAGGAGCTGGAGCACCTCGTGCGGGGGCAGGTCCAGGCGCGCGTAGGCGCGGACGGCCGTGCGGAGCTGGCCCATGACGGCGGCGGCGCGCACCCCCCGGCCCATCACGTCGCCGATGACGAGCGCGGTGCGTCCGGCGCCGAGGGTGATCACGTCGTACCAGTCGCCGCCGACGGCCGCGTCGGTGCCGCCGGGCTGGTAGGTGGCGGCGATCCGCAGGTCGTCGGGCTGCTCCAGGTCCTGCGGGAGCAGCGAGCGCTGGAGGGTGACGGCGGTCTCGCGGTGGCGGCGCTCGCTGGCCCGCAGCCGCTCGGCGGCCTCGGCGTGGTCGGTGACGTCCGCGGCGTGGACGAGGACTCCGCCGCCCTCGACATGCGCGCTGTCCACGGGCAGGCAGGTCACCGTGTACGAGCCGCCGTCCTGGGTGCGGCGGGACTTGACCGTACGGGGCTTGCCGCTGCGCAGCACCTGGTCCATGAGGGGCAGCAGGCCGAGTTCCTCCGCCTCCGGGCAGCTGTCGGCGACGGGCACGCCCGCGGGGCGGGGGCCGAAGGCGGCGGCATAGGCGTCGTTGACGTACGCGATGCGGTGCTCCGGGCCGTACGCGAGGGCGACCAGGCCGGGGAGCCGGCCCAGGAGCTCCCGTACGGAGAAGTCCTCCAGGGCGGGCACGTCGAGGGGCTCGCCGGCGTGGCCGGCCAGGTGCTCCAGCTGCTGCGCGTACTCACCGCGGGCGGCGGGCACGGAGCCTTCGGTCCCCCGCGCCGCGCGGCGCTGTGTACCGGGGAGCCGGGCGCTCCAACGGGTGAAGTTCACGGATCTCTATGCCTCGTGGTGTCGGTGCCGTGCAGAGTCACGCTGTGCAGGTGTGAGCCCACCTATGGTCACACGTCCAGTGTGGACGAGTGCACTGACAGTGATGTCAGGACGACGGCTTGTCGCGGTGGTCGGGGGGCGGAGCGGCGGCGAGTTCGAATTCGGCGCGGGGGTGTTCCAGCGACCCGAGGGAGACGATCTCCCGTTTGAACAGGCCGGACAGGGTCCATTCGGCGAGGACCCTGGCCTTGCGGTTGAAGGTGGGGACCCGGCTCAGGTGGTAGGCGCGGTGCATGAACCAGGCCGGATATCCCTTGAGTTTCCGTCCGTAGACGTGGGCGACGCCCTGGTGGAGGCCGAGGGACGCCACGGAGCCGGCGTACGTGTGCGCGTACTCCTTGAGCGGCCGGCCGCGCAGGGAGGCCGCGATGTTCTCGGCGAGGACCTTGGCCTGGCGGACGGCGTGCTGCGCGTTGGGCGCGCACTCCTTGCCGGGTTCCTTCGAGGTCGCGTCGGGGACGGCGGCGGCGTCGCCGGCGGCCCAGGCGTGGGCGACGCCCTCGACGGCGAGCTGGGCGGTGCAGCGGAGCCGGCCGTGCTCGTTCAGCGGCAGGTCGGTCGCGGCGAGCAGGGGGGCGGGCTTCACGCCCGCGGTCCAGACGACGGTGCGGGTGGGCAGCCGGGTGCCGTCGCTGAGGACGGCGATCCGGTCCTCGCAGGACTCGAGGCGGGTCTCCAGGCGTACGTCGATGTTCCGGCCCCGCAGCTCGCGGATGGCGTACTTCCCCATCTCCTCGCCCACCTCGGGCAGGATGCGGTCGGAGGCCTCGACGAGGACCCAGCGCAGGTCCTCCGGCTTGAGGTTGTGGTAGTACCGCGCCGTGTAGCGGGCCATGTCCTCCAGCTCGGCGAGCGCCTCCACGCCCGCGTAGCCGCCGCCGACGAAGACGAAGGTCAGGGCCGCGTCGCGGATCGCGGGGTCACGGGTCGAGGAGGCGATGTCCATCTGCTCGATGACGTGGTTGCGCAGGCCGATGGCCTCCTCCACGGTCTTGAAGCCGATGGCGTGGTCGGCGAGGCCGGGGACCGGGAGGGTGCGGGAGACCGAGCCCGGCGCGAGGACCAGTTCGTCGTACGTGAGGTCCGCGGTGCCGGTGCCCTCCTCCGCGGTCGCGAGGGTGGAGAGGGTCGCGGTCCGCTTGGCGTGGTCGATGGAGCGGACCTCGCCGATGACGATCCGGCAGCCGTCGAGGACCCGGCGGAGCGGCACGACGACGTGCCGCGGGGAGATCGAGCCGGCGGCGGCCTCGGGGAGGAACGGCTGGTACGTCATGTACGGCTCGGGGGTGACCACCGTGATCTCGGCGTCGCCGGCTCTCAGCTCGGCCCTGAGCTGCCGTTGGAGGCGCAGCGCGGTGTACATGCCGACGTAGCCACCGCCGACCACGAGAATGCGCGCAGGTTCCGTCACTGTCCCATGACGCACCCGCCGTCCGTGGTTTGTCCACAGCCCCGGCAAATTGTGTGACCGGAGGGGTACGGAGGCGCGGGGTGGCGCATGAGGCGGGTGCGGGCGCAACGGAGCAGGTCAGGACGGATGCGCCGGGCTCCGCGGGGGGTCGGAATCGGGAGTGTTCCCCTCCTTGCTCCGATCGGGGGGCGCACCGTACGGAACTCCCCCTTCTGAATTGACCCGGACTCAACTATGTTCGTACTTCGTCGGGGTGTCGGATGGGAGCGCGTGGACCGAAGCGCTCGCCGCCGGGAGCCCCGTTTCAGGGCGGGGAGTCTCCGGGGGGAGACATCATGAGCGGGGGAACGCTTATGCATATGCAGGATTCACGATGGCAGACGGGCGCCGGGACGGCGACCGTGGACGAGGGCCCGCACACGGGCCTCGGCGGCTCCGAGCGCAACGGCGCACCGGTGTCCGGCAGGTCCGCGCCGCTGCGGGTGGACGCCCAGCGCAATCTGGAGCACGTCCTGCGCGCCGCGCGCGAGGTCTTCGGCGAGCTCGGTTACGGGGCTCCGATGGAGGACGTGGCGCGCCGCGCCCGCGTCGGCGTCGGCACCGTCTACCGCCGCTTCCCGAGCAAGGACGTGCTGGTCCGGCGGATAGCCGAGGAGGAGACCTCCCGGCTGACCGAGCAGGCACGGGCCGCGCTGGGCCAGGAGGACGAGCCGTGGTCGGCGCTCTCCCGGTTCCTGCGGACCTCGGTGGCCTCGGGCGCGGGACGGCTCCTTCCGCCGCAGGTGCTGCGGGTGGGCGTCGACGACGTGACGGTGCTGCCGCTCGGCGGCGGCTCCCCGGACGCGGGCGACGCGGCGCGGGTGCCGCACCAGCGGGTCATCGGCGAGCAGGCCGACGTGCGCGTGGTCGCGCCGCGGGCCGTGCCGGCCGAGGAGAAGGACGACGCGGGTGCCGCGGAGCTCCTCGAGGTGGTCGGCCGGCTGGTCGACCGGGCGCGTGAGGCGGGTGAGCTGCGGACCGACGTGACCGTGGCCGACGTCCTCCTCGTCATCGCCACGGCCGCTCCGGCGCTGCCGGACGCGGTGCAGCAGGCGGCGGCCTCGTCGCGGCTCCTCGACATCCTGCTCGAAGGCCTTCGCTCCCGGTAGGCAGGCGTCGGCTGCACGCGCTCCGGCGGGGGCTGGGGCTGGGGCGCTTCGCGGGCCGGGCACTTCGCGGGCCGGAGGTCTTCGTCGTCCGCGGGCTTTCGTGGTCCGGGCGGACCAATGAGCATGACACGAACGTGTGAACGGTTACGCCCGGATACACGAAGTCGCCCCGGACGAGTGGTAAGTGGCCGCGGCGCTTCGGCGTGCCCGCGCGCTGTGGCAGGCTTGCCCGGTGTTCGGGTCCGAGCGTGCGTACGGGGGCTTCCGCGATGAGCGGTGACAGTCGGGACGAGCCGCTTGGCGGCCCCGCCGAGGCGGGGGGACCGCCCTCCCGGCAGGTGCCGAGCCAGGGTGGGCCGGGAGGCCTCTCCGGTGCGCCGGACACCGCAGGACCGGGTTCCGCGGCCGCGGGTTCGACCGGTGCGGCGGCTGCCGTGGAGCCGCTCGACCCGAGTGTGCCGCAGCAGCGCGAGGGCAAGACCTCCGGACGGGGCGCCGGCTCCGGGACGGAAGCCGGGTCCGGGAGGGATGCCGGGTTCGGGACGGACGCAGGGTTCGGGACGGACGCAGGGTTCGGCCCCGCCGGGACCGATCCCGCCGCCGGGGACCACCACGAGCACGACACCGTCCTCCCGCCGCCCGTGGAACTGCCGCCCTCCGACTCCGAGCTCGTCCAGCTCATGCGGGACGGCGACGACTCCGCGTACGAGGAACTCTTCCGCAGGCACTCCGACGCCGTGCGCCGGTACGCGAGGACCTGCTGCCGGGACGCCCACACCGCCGACGACCTGACCGCCGAGGTCTTCGCCCGCACCCTGCAGGCGGTCCGCGGCGGAGCAGGTCCCGAACAGGCCGTACGCGCCTATCTGATGACCACCGTCCGGCGCGTCGCCGCGAACTGGACGAAGACGCAGAGGCGGGAACACCTCGTCGAGGACTTCGCGGTGTTCGCGGCCGAGGCCGCCCGCTCCTCCGAGGTCGCCGACCAGACCGCGTCCTTCGGGGCCGGCCTCGACCTCGGCGCCGACGTCCTCGCCATGCACGAGGCCGAGCAGTCCCTCGCCATGCAGGCCTTCCGCTCGCTGCCCGAGCGCTGGCAGGCCGTGCTGTGGCACACCACCGTCGAGGAGGAGTCCCCCAGCGAGGTCGCACCGCTCTTCGGCCTGACCGCCAACGCCACCGCCGTCCTCGCCAGCCGCGCCCGCGAAGGCCTCAAGCAGGCCTATCTGCAGGCCCACGTCAGCCAGTCCCTGACGGCCGGCGGCGACTGCGCCCGCTACGCCGACCGGCTCGGCGCCTACGCGCGCGGCGGTCTGCGGATGCGCGCCGAGCGCGGACTGCGCAAGCACCTGGACGAATGCGCCAAGTGCCGGGTCGCCGCCGGTGAACTGGCCCACGTCAACGCCGGGATCCCCGCGCTGCTTCCGGTCGCCGTCATCGGCTGGTTCGCCGCCGGGTACGCGCTCAAGGCCGCCGGCGTCGTCGCCGGTGGCGCCGTCGGCGCGGGCGCGGCCGGCGCCGCGGCAGCCGCCACCGGGTCCTCCGGCGGGGCGGCCTCCGGGGGCGCCGCCGCCGAGGCGCTCGGCGCGCCCGCCAAGGCCGGGATCGCGGCCGCCGTGGCCGTCGCCGCGGCCGCCGGGCTCGTCTGGGCCATGGCCGGCGACCCGCAGCCCGTGGCCGCGCCCAGACCCGCCCAGCCCGTCGTCACCCCTGTCGTGCCGGCGGCGCCCGCACCGGCGGCGAAGCCGACGCCGAAGCCCGTACCGCCGCCCCCGCCCGTACCGTCCGAGCCGCCGGCTCCCGCTCCGACGCCGACCCCCACGCCCCCTCCCGCGAAGCCCTCGCCGAAGCCGACGCCCGCTGAGCCGTCACCGAAGCCGACACCGACGACGGCACCGCCGAAGCCCCGCCCGACGCCGGAGCCGACGCCCACGCACACGCCGACGCCCCGTCCCGAGAAGCCCTCGCCGAAGCCGACGCCGCCGCCGCCCGCCCCGCCGAGGGTCTACCAGGTCAACGAGCTGGACTACGGGATCTTCGGCGACGGCACGAAGCCCGAGGTCTCCCTCTCCGACAGCAGCTGGATGTGGCAGCGCGACGATCTGTCGATCGGCGGCACCCCGTACGCGCACGGCGTGAGCGTCCACGCGCCCTCGTCCCTGCTGATCGACCTCAACCGGCAGTGCACCCGTTACGACGCGGTCGTCGGCGTCGACGACCTGAGCGGCCTGCTCGGCGTCGGCGGCGTCCGGTTCTCCGTGTACGGGGACGAGGAGCGGCTCTGGCGCTCCG
This sequence comes from Streptomyces sp. CB02009, assembly GCF_001905825.1. Classification (GTDB taxonomy): domain Bacteria; phylum Actinomycetota; class Actinomycetes; order Streptomycetales; family Streptomycetaceae; genus Streptomyces. The sequence continues at coordinate 676,375 of NZ_LIVV01000004.1, read as the reverse complement.
ACGTGGTCCGGGCCGGCGACCCGCCGGTCCCGGTGGGCGTCGACATCTCGGGCCGCCGCACGATCCGCCTGGTGGTGGAGGAGCACACGCCGTTCGGGCGGGCCGTGGTCGCCGACTGGGCGCAGTCCCGGATCAGCTGCTCCTGACGGTCCCGTCCGGCTGCGATCCGTCCGGCCGCGATCTGTCCGGTCCCGATCCGTCTGTCCCCGATCAGTCCGTCCCCGATCCGTCAGGTCCCGGCCGTGGGGCGACGGTCTCCGCGAGGGCGAGGACCTCGTCGACACCGAGGCCCTCGCCCGCCGCGCAGGCGGCGGCGACGCCCGAAGGACCCAGCGCCGCGAGCGCCCGGTCGGTCACCTCCCGGAGGTCCTTCAGACCGGGGACCGAGCGGGGGGTCTCGGAACGCCAGCCCTCGACGGCCGTCATGACCGTGACCGCCAGGGCGGCTTCACCCCTCGCGGACAGGACGACCCCGAGACACTCCCCCAGGCCCGCGACGAAGAACTCAGCGCACTGCGCGTCCCGCGCGCCGCGCAGCGCTCGCACGGCCGTGGCGACGGCGGACGGCCGCCCCTCGCCCGCCTCCACGCGCGCGGACAGCCCCACGAACGCCGCCTCGAAGTGCGGCGGGGGCGCCCCGGTCGCGATCGTGCGGCCCGCCTCCTCCAGGTGGGCGCGGGCCTCCGCGACCTCACCCCGGTACAGGGCGACGCCGGCCCGCAGGAAGCAGACGAACACGCCGGTGTCCCGCACCCCGTAGCGCTCCGCCTCCTGGGCGGCCTCGTCGAGCCCCTTCTCCGCGGCCTCCATGTCCCCCTTCTGATAGGCGAGTTCGGCCTGGCGGGCGAGGAGGAACGGGGACTCGGCGTGCGCGCCGACCTCGCGGGCCAGCCGGAGGGCCTCCTCGTACGCCTCCCCGGCCTCCTCGGTACGGCCGCGCAGCATGTGGGCCTCGCCCACCGCGCTCGCGATCTGGGCCCCCATCCAGCGGTCCCCGACGCTCCGGGCGAGGACGCGGAGCTCGGCCAGGTCCTCGTCGATGCCGGGCATGCCGCCGGGCATGTCGACGACCATGTGCGTACGGAACATGAGGCTGACGCCGACCTCCCAGTCGCCGCCGTGACGCCGGCAGTTGGCGACGGCCTCGTCGAGGAGGGCGAGGACCACGGCCGGTTCCTCGGTGAGGTACGCCGTGAACGGCCAGAGCAGGCCGGGGAACCGGGCTCCCTCGGGGCCGGGCGGCTCGCCGAACGCCGACCGTACGCGGCGGGCCAGCGCGAGCGACTCCGGTTCCTGGAAGTCCCGCAGCGTGCGGCTCTCGACCTCCAGGAAGAAGTGCAGCATGCGCAGGCGCATCCGGGGCCAGTAGCGGGGGTCGCCGGGGTCGTCCGGGTCGTCGCCGAGCGCGACCGTGCGGGCGACCCAGGTCAGGCCCTCGGGCCGGTAGTTGCGCAGCCACCAGAACCAGCCCATGGCGAAGACCAGGCGGTGGGCGGCGGCCTCGTCGGGGGAGGTGACGACGGTGCGGTGCAGGGCGGCGCGGATGTTGTCCAGATCGCGCTCGATCCGCTCGATCCACGGGAGCTGCTCGGCCGAGCGGAGCTTGGGCTCCGCGGTCTCGGCGAGGGCCGCGAAGTGGGCGGTGTGGGCGGCCTCGGCGGCGGCGAGGACCTCCGGGGCCTCGGCGGCGCGCTCGACCGCGTACTCGTGGATGGTCTCCAGGAGCCGGTAGCGCATCTCGCCGCCCTCGACGGGGGTGGCGACCACCAGGGACTTGTCGACCAGGGCGCCGAGCGGGTCCGCCGCGCGCGGGGAGAGGGCCTCGGCGGCGGCGAGGTCCCAGCCGCCGGCAAAGACCGAGACCTGGCGGAGCAGGGTGCGCTCGTCGGGGTCGAGCAGGTCCCAGGACCAGTCGACGACCGCGCGGAGGGTCTGCTGCCGGGGCAGGACCGTGCGGGAGCCGGAGGTGAGGAGACGGAAGCGGTCGTCGAGGCGGTCGGCGATCTGGCGCGGGGTGAGCAGCCGGAGACGGGCGGCTGCCAGTTCGATGGCGAGGGGCAGGCCGTCGAGGCGGCGGCAGATCTCGTCGACGGCGGCGCCGCCGTCCCGGGTGAGGTCGACGGCGGGGCGCACGGCGCGGGCCCGCTCGGCGAAGAGGCGGTGCGCGGGGTCCGGCGGCAGGGGTTCCAGCGGGCGGACCGACTCCCCCGGGACACCGAGGGGTTCGCGGCTGGTGGCGAGGATGCGGAGCTGCGGGCAGGCGGTGAGGAGGGTCTCGGCGAGGGCGGCGGCCGCGTCGATCACGTGCTCGCAGTTGTCGAGGACGAGGAGGAAGGGGCGGCGGGCGAGGTACTCGACGAGATGGGCCGTGGGGTCGTCCTGGAGGGTCGCGCCCTCGCGGGTGATCAGGTTGACCTCGCGGAGCCGGAGCGCGGAGAGGACGGCGCCGGGGACGGCCTCGGGGTCGTCGAGCGGGGCGAGTTCGGCGATCCAGGCGGTGGTGGGGGAGGCGGGTGCGGGCCCGGTCCGTCGGAGGCCGGCCGCGGTGGGGCCCGGACTGGTGGGGGCTGAGGTGGTGAGGCCCGGACTGGCGGGAGCTGAGGTGGTGGGGCCCGGACTGGCGGGAGCTGAGGTGGTGGGGCCCGGACTGGTGGGGTCTGCAGCTGTGGCGGGTGTGCCGGCTGAGCCGTCGGCGGGGGCGACGGGGGTGAAGAGCCTGAGGGCGGCCTCTTCGGCGAGCCGGGTCTTGCCGGAGCCGCCGGGGCCGGTGAGGGTGACGAGCCGGAAGCGGTCCAGATCGGCGTGGATCGCGGCCAGCTCGGGCTCCCGGCCGACGAAGGAGGTGAGGCGGGGGCGGATGTTCCCGGGGCCGAGGGCGGGGCCGGGGGCGGGGCCAGGGGCGAAGTCGGGGGCGGCCGGGCCGAGGGTGAGGTCGGGGGCGCGGGTGCCGTCGGGGGCGCGGGTGGAGGTGGTGGCCGGGGGCGGCGGGCTGCGCGGGTGGTCGGGCGGTGACCCCGGCCGCGAGCCGGCGGCGGCCGGCGGCCCCCACGGGGTGCCCGTACGCACAGGGGCCGGGGCGGGCGCGGGCGCCGGACCCGCGAGGAGCTCCCGGTGGAGGGCGGCGAGTTCGGGGCCGGGGTCGGCGCCGAGGGCGTCCGCGAGGGTACGGCGGGCCGACTCGAAGGCGGCGAGGGCGTCGGCGTGCCGGCCCTCGGCCCGCAGGGCGCGGATGAGCTGGGCGTGGAAGGGCTCGTCGTACGGGTGGGCGGTGGTGAGCCCGGTCAGCTCGGGGACGAGTCCGTCGGTGGCGCCCCGGCGCAGATCGGCCTCGACGCGCTGCCGCAGCGCCGCGAGCCGCTGTGCCTCGGGGCGGACGCCGGCCGGGTCGGGCAGATCGGCGAGGGCGGGCCCCCGGAAGAGGCCGAGGGCCGGGCGGAGAAGGGCGGCGGCCTGCTCCGGGTCGTCGGCGTCGAGGTGGGCGGCCGCGTCCCGGACGTGGCGCTCGAAGACGTACAGGTCGATGTCCTCGGGGGCGGCGACGAGCCGGTAGCCGGGGCCGGGGGTGGAGGCGACGGCATCGCTGCCGATGATCCGCCGGAGGCGGCCGACGAGGGCCTGGAGGGCGGCGGGGGCGTCCTGCGGCGGGGCGTCCCCGTACACGTCGTCGGCGAGCTCGGTGACGGACGCGGGGCGCCCGCCGCGCAGCGCGAGCGCGGCGAGCAGCGCACGCAGCCGGGCGCCGCCGACGGGGAGGCGGCGGCCGAGGGGGTCGAGGGCCTCGGTGGTGCCGAGGATGAGATACCGCACCGGCTCATTGTGTCCGGCGGCCCTGGCGTACGCCTCGGGGTTTACCCCGGTGCGCCGTCGGGGTCGGGCCGTCGGCAGGCAGAGGCGTCCGGGGCGGGACCACGGGGGTCGGGCGGTGCGGCCGCTGTCCCCGGCTTGTGGAGGGACGGGTGCCCGTGGTCGCCGCCGGACGTTTCAGGTGTCACGCCGGGAGGGACCTCGTTGCCGGGATCAGGGGGCCCTGGACCGCGCGGTGGGCGCGGGGTTCCGTGGTGTTGGTCCAGCAGGAGCCGCGGCGGGACATGAGGCGGCGGAGCCAGAGTTCGGTGGAGACCAGGTCCGCGAGGCCGTCGAGGGGGACGGGGGCGCCGTCGGCCGCCGTGCGGAGGGCCTCGCGGACCACGCGTGCCTCGATCAGGCCCGCGTCGGCGAGCAGCGGGGCGTCGAAGAGGGCGATCAGATGGGGGAGGGCGGCGCGCAGGCCCGCGCGGGTGGCGCCGGCCGGGACCGCCGGGTGAGGGGCGCCCCAGCCCGCCGGGAGGTCGTGGATGCCGGCGCCGGACAGGACCGTGCGCAGGACGCCCGCGCGGGCGTCCGGCTGGACCCGGAGCGATTCCGGGAGGACGCGGCAGGCCCGTACGACCTGGTTGTCGAGGAAGGGGGCGTGCAGGCGCTGGCCGCGGATCTCCGCGGCCTGCTCCAGGACCCGGTGGTCGGCCGCCGCACGCGCGAGCGCGGCACGCGCGCGTGCTTCGCCCGGGCGCTGGACGGAGGCGGGCAGGGTCGCCGCCCGGTTCAGACGAACCGATACTTCAGCCAGCGCCTCTCCCGTCAGCCACCGCGCCGCCGGCCCCGGCCGGGACCAGGTGAGCGCCGACAGGGACGCCTCCAGGGGGCCGAAGCCGTCCGACGCCGTGCGGTTCGCCTCCAGGACCCGCTGGGCGGCCGCCTCCAGGCCCGTCCGGTACGGGGTACGGGCCAGCTTCCGCGCCGCCCGGTACACCGTCAGCGGCACCAGGAGCGAGCCGGCCGAGGTCCCCGAGGCCTTCGCGAGCGCCGTCACCGGGCGCACCAGGGAGCGGCGTCTGCGGTCCATCAGGAGGTCGGCGAGGCGCGCCGGGTGCGCGTCGAGGACCTGCTTGGCGCCCATGCCGGTGAAGTGGTCGGCACTGCCGCCCGCGAGCCGTCTCCGATGCCGCTCGGCCGTCACGAGGGACGGCCCCGGCTCGTCCGTGAGCGGCCCGTCCAGCGCCGCGTACGGGAGGGCCTCCTCGCCGCCCGCGACGACCACGTGGTGCAGCCGGGGGTCGGCCGCGAGGGCCCCGGCCCGCTTCAGTTCGTCCTCCCGGGCCGAACCCGCGCGCGTGGCCAGGTCGTTGAAGGTGACGGCGAGCAGCCGCTCCCCCGCGCCCGTGCCCTGCCCGGTGATCGTGCCCGGCACCCCGGGGAGTCCCGCCGCGAGCAGCGCGAGCGTGCCGGACGCGCTGCCGCCCGAGAGGTCGGCGCCGATGCCGGGCGCCGGGCCGGCGCCCCGGGCCGCGCGCCGGTCGGCCGGCCCCATGCCGGGCACCGGGCCCGGGTCGGGCAGCGGGGCCTCGGGGGCGTGCCGCGGGGCGGTGAGCCGCGCGCGTACCGCTTCGATGAGGGCGTCCCTGACCCCCTCGACGGCCTGCCGGGGGTCGGCCTGGGCCGCCGCGACGGCGAGCGAGGCGACCTGCTCGTACCCGGTGATCTCGCGCGAGCCCTCCCGCAGGATCAGCGCGTGGCCCGGAGGCACCCGCCTGACCCCCTCGTACGGGGTGGAGTCGCGCAGTGCCTCCGGGGTCTCCGGGCAGGCGAGGAGCGCCGCGAGATGGCCGATGTCGAGCTGGGCCTCGACCAGGTCGGCCAGGGGCAGGGCGGCGGTGGCGAAGGCGGTGCCGCCGGCCCAGGGGGTGTGGAACACGGGCCGGGCGCCCGCGAGATCACCGGTGACGGTGACCCGGCGGCCGGCCTTGACGACCGCGGTGTAGCTGCCGGGCCATGCCGTGAGATGCCGCAACGCGCCCCCGCGCGCGGTGAGCAGGCCGATCCGCAGTTCCTCGTCGCTCGCGGCGCAACAGCCGAGGACGGCGAGACGGGTGTGGTCGTCGACGGCCACGACCCGGACTTCGTCGGGGCGCCAGTCGCCGACCGCCCACAGCGGATCGGGATCGCCCCAGAGGAGTTGCGCGCCGACCGGTTGCACCGTGCGCCCCTCGGTGGCGGCCGCGTGGCCGTAGCCCGGGGCGTAGCCGGAGCCGTGGTCCGCGCCCGGGACGTGGCCGGCGCCCGGGCCGAAGCCGTGTCCGCCGCCGTACGAGCCGCTCACCGAGCCCGCCCGGGCCCCGGCCGTCGTTGCGAAGCCCGCGGCGACACTGCTCCAGCCCACCAGCCATCGCATCGGCGCCTCCACATCCGTTTCGGTGGGAGACATGCTGCCACGACAACGGCGCACGGGGCGGAGTCCGGGTGCACGCGCGCGAAAGCCGAATGCGCCCCTGGCATGGGCCAGTTGAACACCGGCGCGATTCGGCCAAATATCGCCCCTCCTCGGTGGGGTTGAGAAGCGTCCGGGGCACCTGCCCACGCACACCGCTTCACACCGGCCACCGGCAGCCCGGGAGGCGCTCCCGCCTCCCGGTGCCGTCCGCCGCCCGCGGGGAATGGGGCGGCGGTATCCCCCAGCCCACTGGTCCGGGACACATTCCCGGCCGAGCGGGCCGACCCACGCGCTACTCATGGAAGCGCTCCCCCGGCCGTGCGGAGAGAGCGCACGGCCGGGCGCACGGCCACACGGCGGGAGCACGAGCCGGTCCGCCCGCCCCGGCTGTCGGTCTTTCACACAACAATCTCGCCATACGGAACACCGCCCCTTAACGGTAGGGATGCGGCGAACTACGCTGTGTTTACGAATGCCGCACGCCTATGCCCGGCGTCGTGGCGGCCGTCTGGGTTGTCGAGGGGTGGCGTCATGTCCAGGGAGCAACGCGGGCCGAACGAAAAGCTCGGCACGGTTCTCGCCCTCGCGGGAATCAGCAACGCCGGGCTGGCCCGGCGCGTCAACGACCTCGGTGCGCAACGGGGCCTGACGCTTCGGTACGACAAGACCTCGGTCGCCCGGTGGGTGTCGAAGGGCATGGTGCCGCAGGGCGCCGCGCCGCATCTGATCGCCGCCGCGATCGGGCAGAAGCTCGGCCGGCCCGTGCCGCTGCACGAGATCGGGCTCGCCGACGCCGACCCCGCGCCCGAGGTGGGCCTCGCGTTCCCGCGCGACGTGGGCGAGGCGGTGCGCTCGGCGACCGACCTGTACCGGCTGGATCTCGCCGGGCGGCGGGCCGGCGGGGGCGGGATCTGGCAGTCGCTCGCCGGTTCCTTCGCGGTGAGCGCGTACGCGACGCCCGCGTCCCGCTGGCTGATAACCCCGGCCGACCCCTCGGTGGAGCGCGAGGCACCGCGCCCACCGGGGGCCGGGATCACCGGCGGGGGCGGAAGCGCGGGCGCCACGGGCGGCGCGGCGGCCGCCTCGTCCGCCGGCGAGTACGTGCGCGTGGGGCACAGCGACGTCGCCAAGCTCCGCGAGGCCGCCGAGGACGCACGCCGCTGGGACTCCAAGTACGGCGGCGGGGACTGGCGTTCGTCCATGGTCCCCGAGTGCTTACGGGTGGACGCGGCCCCGCTGCTGCTCGCCTCGTACTCCGACGAGGTCGGCCGGGCCCTCTTCGGCGCGACCGCCGAGCTCACCCGGCTCGCCGGCTGGATGGCCTTCGACACCGGGCAGCAGGAGGCCGCCCAGCGCTACTACATCCAGGCGCTGCGGCTCGCCCGCGCCGCCGCCGACGTACCCCTCGGCGGCTACGTCCTCGCCTCGATGTCCCTCCAGGCCACCTACCGGGGCTTCGCCGACGAGGGCGTCGACCTCGCCCAGGCCGCGCTCGAGCGCAACCGGGGCCTCGCCACCGCCCGCACCATGTCCTTCTTCCGGCTCGTCGAGGCACGCGCGCACGCGAAGGCCGGCGACGGGGTCGCCGCGGCGGCCGCGCTCAAGTCCGCCGAGGGCTGGCTGGAGCGCTCCCGCGAGGGCGACGGCGACCCGACCTGGCTGGGCTTCTACTCGTACGACCGGTTCTGCGCCGACGCCGCCGAGTGCTACAGCGACCTGAAGGCGCCGCGCGAGGTGCGCCGCTTCACCGAGCAGGCGCTCTCGCGGCCGACGGAGGAGTTCGTCCGCTCGCACGGGCTGCGCCTGGTGGTCTCCGCCGTCGCCGAGCTGGAGTCGGGCAACCTGGACGCGGCCTGCGCGGCGGGCACGCGCGCGGTGGAGGTGGCGGGGCGGATCTCGTCGGCGCGGACGACGGAGTACGTACGGGATCTGCTGCACCGGCTCGAACCGTACGGGGACGAGCCCCGGGTCGTGGAGCTGCGGGAACGGGCCAGGCCGCTGCTCGTCGCACCGGCGTGAGCGGCGGGGGCGCCGCCGGTCGCCCCCGACGCGAGGGGCGCGGCACGAGGGGTGCGACGTGAGCCGGCCCGACCCGCGTCGGCCCGGGCCACGTCGGCACCCGCTGCCTCGGCGCGACCCGTTCCGGCGTGACCTGCGTCTCGTGCCGCCGCGCGAGGTTTCACGGGATTGTCAGTGGGCCAGTGCACTATCGGGGGTGGGAGGTGGCGCTGGTGTTTGACTGTGACGTGCTGGTGATCGGCGGCGGGATCGTCGGTCTGTCGACGGCGTACGCCCTGACGCGCGCCGCTCCCGGCACCCGGGTCACGGTCCTGGAGAAGGAGCACGCGCTCGCGAGCCACCAGACGGGGCGCAACAGCGGGGTGATCCACAGCGGGATCTACTACAGGCCGGGATCGCTCAAGGCCCGGTTCGCGGTCGAGGGCGCGGCCGAGATGGTCAAGTTCTGCGCGGAGTGGGACATCCCGCACGAGGTGACGGGCAAGCTCGTCGTCGCCACCTCGCGCGAGGAGCTGCCCCGGCTGCACGCGCTCGTGCAGCGCGGCAGGGAGAACGGCATCCCGGTGCGCGAGCTCGGGCCCGCCCAGATCAGCGAGTACGAGCCGCGGGTGACGGGCCTGGCCGCCATCCACGTCGGCACGACCGGCATCTGCGACTACGGGGCGGTGTCCCGGCGGCTCGCCGAGTCCTCCCGGGCCCGGATCCTGTACGGCGCGGAGGTCACCGTCATCGACCGGCGGCCCTGGGGGGTCGCCGTGCGGACGGCGGACGGCCGGGTGGTGCGGGCGCGGGTCCTGGTCAACTGCGCGGGGCTGCACTGCGACCGCATCGCGCTGCTCGCGGGCGACGACCCGGGCATGCGGATCGTGCCCTTCCGAGGGGAGTACTACGAGCTGAAGGACCCCTCTCTCGTGCGGGGTCTCGTCTACCCGGTACCGGATCCGGCCTTCCCGTTCCTCGGGGTGCACCTGACGCGGGGGATCGACGGCGGCGTCCACATCGGGCCGAACGCGGTCCCGGCGCTCGCCCGGGAGGGGTACGGCTGGTCGGTCGTCCGCCCGCGCGAGCTCGCCGGCACGCTCGCGTGGCCCGGCTCGTGGGCGATCGGCCGGGCGCACTGGCGGTACGGGGCGGGTGAGCTGCGGCGGTCGGTGTCGAAGCGGGCGTTCACGGACGCGGTGCGACGGCTGCTGCCGGTGGTGTCGGAGTCGGACCTGCGGCGGGCGGACGCCGGGGTGCGGGCGCAGGCGGTGCTGCGGGACGGGACGCTGGTCGACGACTTCCTGATCCGGGAGGCACCGCGCACGGTCCACGTCCTGAACGCGCCCTCGCCGGCGGCGACGGCTTCGCTGCCGATCGGACGCGAGGTGGCGGGGAGGGCGCTGGCGCGGCTGTAGCCCACCGCCCGGCGGGCGGCGATGCGCCGTAGAATCGGGGCATTGTGTCTGAGCAGCCAGAGAACATCGCGCGCCCCGTCGCCGACCCCGCCGAGTCCGTACGGCCCGTCGCGCAGCGGGGCAGTCAGCGGTTCGCGGCCGGTGAGGGCCCCCTGCCCGATCCGGCCGGGTCTCATCACGAGCGGCGGATCCGCAGCTTCCAGCCGCGGCGCAGCCGTGTCACCACCGGTCAGGCCGAGGCCCTGCTGAAGCGGTGGCCCGACTGGGGTCTCGACATCGACGGCCGGCGGGTCCTCGACCTCGGCGCGATGTTCGACGGGCTCCCCGTCGTCATGGAGATCGGCTTCGGCATGGGCGAGGCGACCGCGCAGATGGCCGCCGCCGACCCCGGCACGGGCATCCTCGCCGTCGACGTCCACACTCCCGGCCAGGGCAATCTGCTCGGTCTCGCCGACCGGAACGGCCTGACCAACGTCCGGGTCGCCAACGGCGACGCGATCATCCTGCTCCGCGAGATGCTCGACAAGGACTCCCTCGACGGCTGCCGCGTCTACTTCCCCGACCCCTGGCCCAAGGCCCGTCACCACAAGCGGCGCCTGATCCAGCCCGAGTTCCTCAGCCTCCTCGCGACCCGGCTCAAGCCCGGCGGCGTGCTGCACTGCGCCACCGACTGGGAGTCGTACGCCGAGCAGATGCTGGAGGTGCTCACCGCGCACCCCGACTTCGAGAACACCCGGGCCGACGGCGGTTTCTCGCCGCGGCCCGACTTCCGGCCGCTCACCCGCTTCGAGGGGCAGGGGCTCGACAAGGGCCACGTCGTGAACGACCTCCTCTTCCGGAGGAAGTGACCGGGCGGGGCGACGGGGGCGGGGCGACGGGGGGAGCGCCCCGACGGCGGCGCCTCATCGGAAGCGCCCGTCCCAAGCGACCCGCCCCAAGCCCCCGGGCGCGGCGGCCGGGCGAGGCGATCGGGGCATCGCCGGCGGCTTAACCCTTTCCCGGCTGTCGGTCGGGGTCGTTAGGGTCGCTCACGTGTCCTACCCCGCCCCCACCGAAGCCGGTGCCGCTCCCGTCCCCCACCGGGACACCGAGGAGCCGGCCTTCCCCGCCGCCGCCGACCGGTCCCAGTGGCGCTACCGGCCCCGCCGGGACTTCTGGCGCAGCAGGCTGGTCCGGGCCGTCGCCCTGGTCACCGTGCTCGCGATCTGCGCGCTGTTCATCCTCGGGCTGGTCCGCGAGCAGACCGGCACCGAGGGCTTCCTCGTCGGCCTGGGCCTCGCCGTCCTGCCCGTACCGCTGCTGATGGCGGCGTTCCGGTGGCTCGACCGGGTCGAGCCGGGTCCCTGGAAGAACCAGCTCTTCGCGTTCGCCTGGGGCGCCTTCGCCGCCGCGCTCGTCGCGATCCTGGCGAACTCCTTCGCGGTCCGCTGGATCGCGACGGCCACCGCCGATCCCGCCTCGGCGGACAACCTCGGCGCGACCGTCGTCGCGCCGGTGGTGGAGGAGACCGCGAAGGCCGCCGCGATCCTGCTGCTCTTCCTCTTCCGCAGGAAGCACTTCGGCGGGCTCGTCGACGGGGTCGTCGTCGCCGGGTTCACCGCGACCGGCTTCGCCTTCACCGAGAACATCCTCTACCTCGGCAACGCCTTCGGCGAGGACCAGGAGTTCGGCTCCACCGGCCTCGGCTCGGTGACCGCGGCGACGTTCTTCGTCCGGGTCGTCATGTCGCCGTTCGCGCATCCGCTGTTCACCGTGCTCACCGGCCTGGGCTTCGGCTTCGCCGCCCTCGCGCCGCGCGGCAGGCGCCTGCGCCGGGTGCTGCTGCCGCTCGCCGGGCTGCTGCTCGCGATGGGCCTGCACGCCGCCTGGAACGGCTCGGCCACCTTCGGCGGCCCCCTGACCTTCTTCGTGGTGTACGCGGCGCTCATGGTCCCGGCCTTCGGCCTGCTGACCTGGCTGGCGGTCTGGAGCCGGCAGCGCGAGCTGCGCACGATATCCGGCGAGCTCCCGGCGTACGCGGCGGCCGGCTGGCTCTCCCCCACCGAGCCGCTCGCGCTCTCCTCGATGCGCGCCCGCCGGCTGGCCCGCGCCTTCGCCGCCCGGACGTACGGGCAGCCGGCGGCGCGGGCGGTCGGCGAGTACGAGTCCTTCGCGACGACCCTGGCGTTCCTGCGGGACCGGGCCCGGCGCGGCACGGCCGGACCCGACTTCCCGGCCCGGGAGCAGGAGTTGCTGCACCACCTGTGGCAGCGCAGGTCGGTCGCCTCCCCCGCCCTCACGTACGCGGCGCGGGCGACGGGCCAGGTCTGGGCGCCGCCGCAGTACCTGGACTACGACGGCTTCAACCCGTACCGCAGCTAACCGTCCCCTCCGGATCGCGCCCGACCCGTGCCGCTCGGCACGAACGCCCCCCAACAGCCGCCGCGAACTGCCGGTGGCGGTCTCCCGCGCCTCCTAGCGTGCCGGTACACCTTTCGTACCCATCCAGGAGGTTGCAGCATGAAGTACACCAGTCGCCCCGCCGTCGGCGGAACCGCCGCCGCGCTCGCGGCCGCCGCTCTCGTCCTCGGCGGAGCGGGTGCCGCGTCCGCGCAGCCCTCGTCCGGGCCCGGGCAGATCACCTCGGCCCAGCTGGGGGCGCACCTGGCCAAGGCGGTCGACCAGGAGCGCACGGCAGCGGCCTGCACCCCGGCCTGCGCCGGCCAGATCGTGTAGCGGTCCCCCACGACGGACGAGGAGGTGGAGATGAGCACCGCGGACCGTTCCGGGGAGAGCACGACATGGTGCCCGAGCGGCAAGGCCGACGCACCGGAGTCGGTCGTCCTGGGCGTGCGGTCGGGGCAGGACGGCGAGGTCGTGTACCTCGCCGACCCCGTGCCGGCCCGTGACGTCCTGCCGGTCGTCCCGAAGGACGTCGAGCCGACCCGGGTCCTGCGCTTCGCTTCGCACTGCGTCAGCAACTGTCTGCACCGCAGGGGCAATGACTGCGGTCTGGTGCAGCGGGTGGCCGCGACGCCGGCGGACGAGCGGCGGAGCGTGCCGCGGTGTCATCTGCGCCCCCACTGCAAGTGGTGGGTCCAGGTCGGTGTGGACGGCTGCCGCCGCTGCCCGGCCCTGGCGACCACCGTCGTCGAGGGCGACGACCTGGGTGCGCTGGTCGCCGACCCCGGCACCACCCGGGAGCAACTGGACGCCTGGATCGCGGAGGCCGGGGCCGGGGCTCCCGCGCGGTAGGGCGGACGCGGCGGAGGCGGCAGCCGTGGCGGACGCGGAGGCCGGGGCGGCCACACCCGCGCGGAACCCGAGCCCGGGACGGACAACACCCGCGCGGACGCGGAGGCCCGGCACAGACACGCCCGCACAAACACGCCCGCGCGGACGCGACGGCCGGGGCCGGGGCGTCCGCGCGGGCGGACCGGGTCGCCCTCGGGGCGACCCGGGTGGATCAGAGGCTGAGGCCCTTGGAGCGCAGCCACTCCGCCGGGTCCAGGCCGGAGCCGCCGGGCGTGTGCACCTCCATGTGGAGGTGGGCGCCGGTGACGTTGCCGGTGGCGCCGACGCGGCCGATCGTCTCGCCGGTGCCCACGGTCTGGCCCGCGGAGACCGTCATGGAGGACATGTGGGCGTACCAGATCTCGGTGCCGTCCGAGAGCTCCAGGACGACACGGTAGCCGTACGAGCCGGACCAGCCGGCCGACTTGACGGTGCCGCCGTGGACCGCCTTGAGCGGGGTGCCGGTGGGCGCGGCGAAGTCGAGGCCGGTGTGGTAGCCGGAGGACCACATCGAGCCGGACTGCATGTAGGTGGCGCTGAGGCTGTACGAGGAGAGCGGCAGCGTGTAGCTCGCGGCCAGCTTGGCGAGGCGCTCGGCCTCGGCAGCCGCCTCGGCCTTCGCCTTGGCCTCGGCTTCCGCCTTCGCCTTGGCCTCCGCCTCGGCCTTGGCCTTCGCCTCCGCGGCCGCCTTCTCCGCCGCGTCCGCCTTGGCCGCGGCCTCCGACGCGGCCTTCTCGGCCGCCGCCTTCTCCGCCGCGGCCTTCTCGGCGGCGTCGGCGGAGGCCTGCTGCTGCTCGGCCTGCTGGAGGATGCGGGCGCGCAGGGCCTCGCCCGCGTCACCGGCGCCGGGCGCGGCCTTCGTGGCCGGGCCGTCCTGGGTGGTCAGGCCGGCCTGCTGCATGCGCGGGGCCCCGGCGCCCTGCTCGTCGTCGAGGGTGGCGTACGTGGCGACGGTGAGCGGGTTCGGGTTGGCGCGGGCCGCGCTGACCGTCTCCTGGGTCTCCTCGGGAAGGAGGTCGCCGACACCGGGGAGGTCGTGGGCGTCCGGCAGGTTGAGGTCGGGGAGGTCCGGGAGCGATATGGCCACCGGGGGCTTCTCCTGCGCGGTGGCGAGGCCGCCCGCGCCGACGGCCGCGATCACACCGACGCCGAGGACGGTGGAGGAGCGGGCGAAGTTGGAGCGCTGCTTGACGACCCGGTGGCGACCGCCGGAGCGGAGGGATCCCTCGGTGGGGTTCCACTCGGTGTCCGGGGCGGCAGGACCCGCACCACCACCGAAGGCATCGAAGGGGGCTTCGGGTGCGGGAGTGTTGGACGCCACGAAGGCGCGCTCCTTTCCTTCCTTCTCGCCTACCGGGTTAGCTGACGGGTTCGGAGCAGGAAGGTCTCCTACGGGCGCGGTCGCACGAGTGCGAAGGGCCCGATTCACCCCAAGTAGTGGTTCCCCGGTTCCTTTTCAGGATTCGGCGCGTGCGCACGGTGCCGCCTCTTGCGACGGCTGGGACGACCGCGCTGCGTTATCGAACGTTAATAGACACGGGGTCCCGATTCCAAGCCGTTCCTCTTGATCATTCATTGAATTGAGAGGGAATGGTCCGAGTTGACCCCCCTTCAGCAGGGGATGCCCAAACCCTCGCGATCTGACGTTATGTCAATTGTTATCGCAGTGACACCTTGCGACTACGGCCGGTGACCGGGCCGTCCGCCGGGGGATCCGGAGCCGCCCGGCGGCACCACCGGCATCGTCCGGCGCCGCTCCGGCTGCCCCGTCGCCGGACGGCTCACCGCGAGCAGCGCCATGTCGTCGGTCGACCCCCCGCCGGTGTGCAGCCGTACGTCGTCCACGAGCGCGTCGAGCAGCTCCTCGGGCCCGGGGAAGATCCGCCCGGCGAGCCGTTCGCCCGGGTCGTAGAAGACGCCCTCGGCGTTCCGCGCCTCCGAGAGGCCGTCGGTGTAGAGGAGCAGCGTCGCGCCCGGCGGGTACGGCCGCGCCTCGGCCCGGTCCGGCCACGCCGCCAGATCGCCCATGCCGAGCGGCAGCGCAGGCTCGCCGGGCTCCCACGTGTCCAGGCGCCCGTCCGCGTACAGCATCAGCGGCGGCGGGTGCCCGCGGTTGACGACCCGTACGAAACCGTCGAAGGTGCCGCTCCCGTCACTGCGCGGGATCTCGGCGAGGACGGCCGTGGTGAAGCCCTCGAAGGCGTCGAGCCCGTGCCGGCGGGTGCCCTCCCGGGCGAGGGCCCGTTCCAGCCGCTGCGCCACGCCTTCCAGGGTCCGCTCCTGCTCGGCGGCCTCCCGGAACGCCCCGATGACGACGGCGACGGCCTCGACCGCGTCCATGCCCTTGCCCCGGACGTCGCCGACCACGAGCCGGACCCCCCAGGGGGTGTCCTGGACGGCGAACAGGTCGCCGCCGATGAACGCGTCCGCCTGCGCCGCCTCGTACCGCGCCGCGCACTGCAGCCCCCCGATCCGCTCGGCGGGCGTCGGCAGCACCGCCTTCTGCGCGGTCTCCGCGATGACCCGCGCCGAGGCGAGCCGCTCGCCGCTGCGCAGCACGACCCGGTTGATGAGCAGGGCGAGCGCGGAGACCGTGAGCACGGTCAGGAACTCGGTGAGCGAGGAGGCCTCGGCCGCGGTGCCGTTGTAGAGGTGCAGCCCGACGGAGGCGAGGACGGCCGCGATCCCGGTGAGCAGCGTCGTGAGGGTGGAGAAGAACGGGGCCGCGATCAGCGGGGCGGCCGAGAACATCGGCGCCGCGCTGTACTGGGGCGGTGTCAGGACGTCGAAGAGGACACCGCCCACGATGATCAGCGGCGGGAGCGCCCGGATGAACCTCCGGGCGCTCCCGTACGGGCGGCGGCCCTCGCCGGCCCGCCGCTCGCCGATCGCTCCTGGGGGGTGCCCCACCTGTGCTCTCCTGCCCGGTCCGTACCCGGCCGCGGCCCGTACCGCGCCCTCCCACAGTGGCCGCCGCCGCCCGGGGCGGCGACTCCCACGGGGCCGACTGGCGTACGGACCGGGGGAGGCTCAGTCCGCCGTGGCCGCTCCCTCCGCCAGCCGACCGCCCCGCGCCAGGAGGGCCATCGCCGCCGCGCACCCCAGCCCCACCGCGCACAGCGCGAGCCACGGCACCGCCGACCAGCCGGTCACGTCGAGCAGCGCGCCCGTCCCCAGGTTCCCGAGGGTGATGCCGATCCCGCACACCGTGTTGTAGAGCCCGTAGTGGGTGGCCACCCAGCGCCCCCGGGACAGGGCGACGACGGTGTCCATCTCGTACGGGTAGAGCACCGCGTTCGCGACGGCCAGCACCGCCGCGCACAGCAGCAGCCCCGCCAGGCCCCGGCCGAGCGCCGCCGGGAGCAGGAACGCCCCGCCCATCAGGGCGAGCCCGAGGACCAGGCACCGCTCCCGGCTCAGCCGCCGCTTGCACCAGGCGGTGATCCGCAGCTGCCCGGCGAGCGCGACCAGCGCGGAGACCACGAAGAGCGCCGTCGTGGGGCCCGTGCCGCCGGCGGCGAGCGGCAGCGCCAGATAGACCTGGAACGACAGCACGTACGAGCCGGTCATCGCGAGCGAGAAGAGCCAGAAGGTGCGGTGGGAGAGCACCGTGCGGAACTGCCCGCGCCCCTCCCCGGCCCGCTCCCGCCGCTCGCCCCGCGCGGGCATGTACCGCAGTTGGACGAGGGTCAGCCCGGCGAACAGCAGCGCCGCCACCGCGCACGTCAGCCGGAACGACACCCCCGTCAGGGCCACGCCCACGAGCGGCCCGAGCAGGATGCCCGCCTGGTAGTACACGTGGAACAGCGCGAAGGCCTCGACCCGGCGCTCCTCCCCCGCCTCCGCCGCGAGACAGGCCCGTACGGCGGGGTTGAACAGCGCCCCCGCGAGCCCGGTCGCGAGCGAGGCGGCGATCAGCATCGGCAGCGACTGCGCGAACGCGAGCGCTCCGAAGCCGACCGTCCGCAGGGCGCAGCCCGCCACGATGAGCGGCTTGAAGCCGAGCCGGTCGGCCAGTGCCCCGCCGACGAGGAACATGCCCTGCTGGGAGAGGTTCCGGGCGCCGAGCACGAGCCCGACCGCCCAGGCCGCCATGCCGAGCCCGTCCGCGAGGTGCGCGGCCAGGTAGGGCATGAGCATGTAGAAGCCGAGGTTGATGGTGAGCTGGTTGAGGAAGAGCAGCCGGACGGCCGGTTCGAAGGTGCGGCTCTGCTTCCAGACGCCGCCCTCGGGCGGCGCCGCCGTCGTGGTCAACGCGCCGACCCCGTCCGGTCCATGACCCTGCGGGTCCAGCCGCTGACCGTGTCGGCGGAGGCGTATCCGGCGGGATCCTCCCGTACGGGCCCGTCGAGGAGGCCGTGGGCGGCGCAGAACTCGTCGTTGAAGACGGTGTCGAAATACCGCTGCGGTCCGTCGGGGAAGACGGCCGCGATCCGCGTCCCGCGCGGCCGGGTGCGGGCCAGCCAGCCGGCGACCAGCGCGACCGCGCCGACGCTCCAGCCGCCCGTGGCGAACTGGCGCGAGGCCAGGCGGCGGGCCGCCCGTACCGCCTCGGCGGGGCCCACCCAGTGGATCTCGTCGAAGGCGCCGTGGTCCACGTTGCCCGGGTGGATGGAGGAGCCGAGGCCGCGCATCAGCCGCTCCCCGGCCGGCAGGCCGAAGACGGTGGAGCCGACGGAGTCCACGCCGACGAGTTCGAGCGCGGGGCTGCTGGTGGCGCGCAGGGCCCGGGAGATCCCGGCCGAGTGGCCGCCGGTGCCGACCGCGCAGACGAGGACGTCGATCCGGTCGAGCTGCCCGGACAGCTCGGCGGCGAGCCCGGCGTACGCGGCGGGGTTGTCGGGGTTGCCGTACTGGTCGGGCCACCAGGCCCCGTCGAGGCCGGCGAGCAGCTCGGCGACCCGGTCCATCCGGGCCTGCTGCCAGCCGCCCCGGGGGCTCGGCTCCCGTACGACATGGACCCGGGCGCCGTGCGCGGCGAGCATCCGCTCGACCATCGGTTCGAGGCCGGGGTCGGTGACGACGTGCACGGGATGGCCGTGCAGGACCCCGGCGAGGGCGAGGCCGAGGCCGAGGGTCCCGGAGGTCGACTCGACGATCGGGGCGCCGGGCCGCAGCTCACCGCGTCGGCGGGCCTGCTCGACCATGTACAGGGCGGCGCGGTCCTTGATGCCGCCGAAGTTGAATCCTTCGAGCTTGGCCCAGTACCCGTCGTCCGTACGGAGGACGGGGGTGTTGCCGACGGTCTGCTCGGCGACGGGCAGCAGGCTGCCGGACAGCAGGTTGTTCACGGGTGGGGCGTCCTTGGGGTGAGTACGCGGAAGGGGGCCTGGTCACGCGAGGGCGGGACCCGGCTCAGTTCCGGTCCACTCCGAGGGCGATCAGCAGCCGGCCCGGCTCGGGGCCGGGTCCCGCCCTGCCCCGGACGCAGCGCGCGCGGGGGTCGGTGCGGAGGTCGGCCGCGTACGGCAGGAGTACGGCTCCGCCGGCGTCCGGCGCGGCGAGGGGCGCGGCGGCGGTCTGCGCGGGGAGGTGGACGTCGAAGGACCATGCCTCTCCGGACCGGTCGCAGCCGTGCGGCAGCGCGGGGGCCGAGACGACGGCCGCGGAGCCGGAGGGCGGCAGCACGTGCCCGTGCGAGCCGTGGCAGACGCTGACGAGGAGGGCGAGGAGCGCGAGCAGGACGAGCACGGCGGGCGCCCGCCGGCATACGTCACTCACACGCTCGTCACTCATGGTGCGCGCGACACTACGGCGAGGCAGTGCGGGCGCACAAAGGGACTGGCCGGGTTCCGGCCATCGTTCACCTGCTAGAGGTTCCGCTCCGCGTAGATCTCCAGCGCGTCCCTGACGAGGACCGCGGTGCCCTCGCCGTGCTGGTCGTAGTTCGCGGTGAAGCGCGGGTCGTCGACGTACATGCGGCCGAGACCGATCACGTACTCCTTGCTCGGGGTCGTGGTGGCGGACAGCCACGCGACCTGGCGCCGCGCGATCTCCTGCACCGCGTCGCTGCCGGCGGCGAGACCGTCCCTGAGCGCCTGCGCGAAGTCGCGGGCGATGCCGGCCTGCTCCGCCATGAACGCCTTCTTCTGGGCGTCGGTGAGCGAGCGCCACCACCGGTCGCCGCTCTCGTAGGCGTCGCGGCCCCAACGCTCGGTGACCTCCTGTTCGTACACCGTGTGGTCGAAACCGTCGAACACTTCGTCGGCCATGAGTTCTTCTCCGCTCTCGGTCTTGTGGAGAGTGGTCCGCACCGACGCGATCTGCCGGCCGATGCGCTCCCGCTCCTGCTCCAGGAGCGCGAGATGGGTGCGCAGGGCGGCGGACGTGTCCCGCTGCCCCGCCAGGACCTCGGCGATCGCGGGCAACGAGAGCCCCAGCTCGCGCAGCAGCAGGATCCGCTGCAGCCGCACGAGCGCCGCCTGGTCGTAGTACCGGTAACCGTTCGCGCCGATCCGGCTCGGCTCCAGCAGCCCGCGCTCCCCGTAGTGCCGGAGGGTGCGACTGGTGGTGCCGGCCTTCTTGGCGATCTCTTGGATCGACCACTCCATGCCGAGAACGCTAGATCTTGACGTTGCGTCAAGGTCAAGCGCCGACATGCGGAAACGACGAAGGCCCGGATCCAGTGACTGGATCCGGGCCTTCGTGCTACTGAGTAGCGGGGACAGGATTTGAACCTGCGACCTCTGGGTTATGAGCCCAGCGAGCTACCGAGCTGCTCCACCCCGCGTCGGTAAACACGACTGTACGGCATGGGCGGGGCGATCCGGAAATCGATTTCCGTCAGCAGCCGCAGTCGTCCGAGTCCACCGGCGCCGTGAGCGGGTCCGCGGCCTTCTCCGCGGGCCCCTCCCAGGTCTCGTACGCGAAGCCCTCGCGCACCCAGTACTCGAAGCCGCCGAGCATCTCCTTCACCTGGAACCCCAGCTCCGCGAGGGCCAGCGCGGCGCGCGTGGCGCCGTTGCAGCCAGGGCCCCAGCAGTACGTGACGACCGGCACGGACCGGTCGAGCAGCCGCTCGGCCTGCTCGGGGATGAGCGCGGTCGGCAGGTGGACGGCGCCGGGGACGTGCCCCTGGTCCCAGGAGGCCGTCGAGCGCGAGTCGATCACCACGAAGCCCGGGTCGGTGCCGTCGGCGGCCGCGGCGGCCAGCACGGAGGCCACGTCGGAGACATCGGCGTGGAAGGCGAGGCTCGCGGAGAAGTACGCGGCAGCGGCGGCGGGAGAGGCCGGCGGGGTACGGAGCACGGCGTTGACCTGCGAAGTTGTCGTCGTCATGAGAATCAATCTACGGATGATGATCACCGCGCTGAAGGGACGATCCCCGGCGCTCCGAGCCATCGACCGGGGAATCCCGGGCGTTCACCGTGCGGCGGCGTGGATCTCACGTAGCGGAATCCCCGGGACCGCCGATGCCCCGCCGGAAGGGGAGTGACAGGCGGCGTCACATCGACGAGGTTGGGTCCGTCATGAGGACATGACGGGACGCGAACGGGGAGAGCGACGAGTGGACCAGAACCGCGACAACCGCACCGACGACAAGGACCTGCTGGCCCGCCGCTTCGAGGCCGACCGGGGACATCTGCGGGCGGTCGCGTACCGGATGCTGGGCTCGCTCAGCGAGGCCGAGGACGCCGTCCAGGAGGCCTGGTTCAAGCTCAACCGCAGCGACGTCAGCGCCGTGGGCAACCTCAGCGGCTGGCTGACCACGGTCGTCGGCCGCGTCTGCCTCGACATGCTGCGCTCGCGCGGCTCGCGCCGCGAGGACCCGCTGGAGTACTACGTCCCCGACCCGGTCGTCCGGGTCGCCGGCACCACCGACCCCGAGCACGCGGCCGAGATCACCGAATCCGTCGGCCTCGCCCTCCTGGTCGTCCTGGAGACCCTGGGCCCGGCCGAGCGGCTCGCGTTCGTCCTCCACGACATGTTCGCCGTCTCCTTCGACGAGATCGCGCGGATCGTGGACCGCACCCCGGCCGCCACCCGCCAGCTCGCCAGCCGCGCCCGCCGCCGTGTCCAGGACGCCACCCCCGCCCCCGGGCCCGACGCGCGCCGGCAGCGGGAGATCGCCGACGCCTTCCTCGCCGCCTCGCACGGCGGCGACTTCGAGGGACTGCTCGCCGTCCTCGACCCGGACGTGGTGCTCCGCGCGGACGGCGGCCGGACGCTCGCGGCCGTCTCCAAGGTCGTGCGGGGCGCCGAGGCGGTCATCGCGCAGGCCCTCACGTACGCCAGGTTCAAGCAGGCCTCGCTGCCGGTGATCGTCAACGGCGCGCCCGCGTTCCTCTCCGTCCGCGACGGACGCCCGGGCGCGCTCATGGCGTTCACGATCGCCGGGGACAGGATCGTCGAGCTGCAGATCCTCGCGGACCCGGAGCGGCTCGCCGCGCTCGACCTCTCGGAGGAGGACCTGGCCCGCGCGACGTACTGAGGGCGGCCCGTACGCGGGCCCGCGCACGCGATCGGCGGGCGTACGGAGGCGGTCGGCGTACGGACCGCCGCCGCCTCCCGTCGGCCGGGCGGGTCTCTCCCGACGCCCGGTCACTTCCCCCTGGCGGGCACCAAGGAGGCCACGGCCGTCAGGGAGACGGCGGCGCTCGCCACGCCGAGGAGCGCGCCCGCGGCGACGTCTCCCGGGTAGTGCACCCCCGTGTGGACACGTGAGTAGCCCACGGCCATCGCCAGGACGTGCAGGGGCACCGCGACCGGCGGGAAGGCGACCCCCGCGGCGGTCGCGAAGGCCACGGCCGACGCGGTGTGCCCGGAGGGGAACGACGCCGAGTCCGGCATCCGCACATGACGGGCCACCACGACCCGGGCCGCCTCGCGGTCCGGGCGCGGCCTGCGGACGAGGCGCTTGCCCAGCAGGTTGGCCGTGGCAGAGGCGACGGCCACCGCCCCGACGCCGGCCAGCGCGGCGCGCCGCGGCCGGCCGGGAACCAGGGCGAGTCCGGCCGCCACGGCGAACGAGATCTTGGAGTGGTTCGCCGCCCTCGACAGCCTGCGCAGGCCCGTGTCGAGCGTGGGCGTGGGGGTGGCGGCCACGGCGGCGTAGACCGCCCCGTCGATCGCGAGGAGGTCCCGGAAGACGGCCCGGACGGGGTTCGAGGCGGGGGCGGGAGCGGAGGTGGGGGTGGGGGTGGTGCCGGTCATGAGTCACTGCTCCTCGAGGGGGTCTGGAAGGCGAGTTCGGTGATGCGGCGCCAGTCGAGGCGCGGCTGGGGCTCGATGACGCCGGGCCGGTGGCGCGGCACGAGCACCCGCAGGGCGCGGGGCCGCAGGGTGCAGACGACGGGGGTGGGAAGGGTCAGCGCCTCACCGTCGACGGCGACGGCGATGGTGCCGGGGGTGCCGGGGGCCCGGGCCGGCGCGGGGACGAGGACCGAGGGGGGCACGGGGACGGGGGCCGCGGCCTTCCCCGTCACCTCGACCCGGGCGGCCGTCAGGACGTTCAACCCGGTCGAGTTCGTGCCCAGTACGGCCATCTCGGCGGCCTGCGCGGCCCCGTCGACCCGGACGGCGATCACCCCGAGCTCACCGCCGTCCAGGCGCGGTCTTCTGGCGGCGGCGGCACTGAACGGATCGGGCGCGGCATAGGGGTTGTTGCTGACGAGCAGGGCCTGCTGGGCGGGGAGCGACTGTCCGTCGGCGGTCGCGTCGAGGCGGTCGCCGCCACCGCCCTGGAGCAGGTCGGGGAGCACGTCGACGGCCGTGCCGGCCTTCGCGTCGCGGTACTCGGGGAGCTGGACGACATCCGCGTACACGCCGAAGGAGACGGTGTTGACGAACGCCCGCCCGGACACCGAGCCGAGGTCGACCCGGAGTTCCTCACCGTCGACGAGGGCGTCCAGGCAGGTCGCCGGGTCGGCGCGGTCGAGCCCCAGGTCGAGGGCGAAGTGGTTGCGGGTTCCGGCGGAGATGACGAGGAAGGGCAGGTCGTGCTCGGCGGCGACGGCGGCGACCAGCGCCTGGGTGCCGTCCCCGCCGGCCACCCCGAGCAGGTCGGCGCCGTCGGCGACGGCCTCCCTGGCGAGCGCGGCGACATCGGTCTCGACGGACGGATCGATGAGGACGACCCGCGCGCCCAGCTTCTCGGCCCGCTCGACGAGCCCGAAGCGGGCGACCTTGCCGCCCCCGGACTTCGGGTTCATGATCAGCACCGGTCGCTTCGGCCGCGGGCGCCGCTTCGGCCGCTGACGGGCCGGAGTTCCGTTCACGTCCCGGATGAGGCGCAGGGCGGCCCGCGCGCTGACCAGCGCCACGCTCCACGAGGCGAGGGCCCCGAGCCCGGTCAGCCAGGGGCCCCAGAGGACGTACAGGACGAGGACGGCGAGCGGCGCGGCGACGGCCAGCAGCGCGCCGGCCACCCGCAGCGGCCCGCGGTGGGCGAGGAACCACCAGATGCCGACGGCCGAACAGACCAGCCCGACGAGCGCGCCCAGGAGCACCAGCAGACCGGCGCCCCCGAGCCCGGTCAGCAGCAGCACGACCGCCGCCGCGGCGGCGCCGAGCGCCCACCGCGCCAGTGTTCTGGCCCGGCCCATCGGATCACCGGATCCGTTCACCGTCACGGTCCCCACCTCCACGCTCAGCGTCCACGAACCAGAGTCACCCACGGTGCTGCTCACCGCGGCCCGGATACGGAAACGCCCCGACCGGTCGAAACCGGTCGGGGCGCTCCTCGGCAGCTCGGAGACCGAAGCCCCCGCCTGCCACACGTAGGCCGTGTGGGACTCGAACCCACAACCAACGGATTAAAAGTCCGCTGCTCTGCCAATTGAGCTAACGGCCCGTGGACAAGCACACCCGTGCAGCATAGCCCGAGAGATCCCCCGAACCGATCGGGTATACGCGACGGCTCGGGGCCCGTTCCCGCGACGGCGGGCGGAGCGGACCCCGAACGGCGCTCGGGACGCCCCTGTTCCGGCCGTGTCGCGGGACGCACGCACAGGGCCCGTACGGCACCGAAGTGCTGTACGGGCCCTGTGTGTTGTCAGGTCAGCCGACCTCAGCCGTTGCGCTTCCAGCGCGGCTTGTCGTCGCGGCGGCCGAAGGAGCCACCGGTCGAACCGGTCGAGCCGGTGCCGCGGTGGTCGTCACGACGGCCGTACGGGCGGTCGCCGCCACCCGGGCGGAAGCCGCCGGCGGGGCGGTCGTCGCGGCGGTCGCGGTTGAACGGACGGTCGCTGCCACGGTGGCCGCCGGACGGACGGTCGTCACGGCGCTCGAAAGAACGGCCGCCACGGTCGTCGCGGTTGAAGCCACCCGACGGACGGTCGTCACGACGGAAACCGCCGGACGGACGGTCGTTGTCACGACGCTCGAAAGAACGGCCACCGCGGTCGTCACGGTTGAAACCGCCCGACGGACGGTCGTCACGACGGAAACCGCCGGACGGACGGTCGTTGTCACGACGCTCGAAAGAACGGCCACCGCGGTCGTCACGGTTGAAGCCACCCGACGGACGGTCGTCACGACGGAAGCCACCGGACGGACGGTCGTTGTCACGACGGAAACCGCCACGGTCGCCACCGCGGTCGTCACGGTTGAAGCCACCCGACGGACGGTCGTCACGACGGAAGCCACCGGACGGACGGTCGTTGTCACGACGGAAGCCACCACGGTCGCCACCGCGGTCGCCGCCGCGGAAGCCGCCACGGTCACCGCGGTCGTCGCGGTTGAAGCCGCCACGGTCACGACGCTCGTAGTTGCCCCGCTCGTCGCGGGCCGGACGCTCCTCGCGGCGCTGCTCCTCGGCGCGGGCGGCACGCTCGGCCTCGACGGCGGCGGCCGCGATCTCGGCCTCGGCGGCCTCGGCCACCTCGGCGACAGCGGCCTCCGGGTCCTCGCCA
Source organism: Streptomyces sp. CB02009 (assembly GCF_001905825.1). Taxonomy (GTDB): domain Bacteria; phylum Actinomycetota; class Actinomycetes; order Streptomycetales; family Streptomycetaceae; genus Streptomyces. The sequence continues at coordinate 651,587 of NZ_LIVV01000004.1, read as the reverse complement.
CGCTCACGGGCGGCGCGGGCCACCAGGCGGTCGGCCTCCTCGCGGAGCTCGACGGCGCGGAGCTGCAGGCGCTCCAGCTGCTTGGTCAGGTCGACGACCTCGCGCTCGGCCTGCTTGGCCGAGTTGTTCGCCGAGTCGGCCTGGACCTCGGTCAGCGAACGGGCGCCCGTGATCTCGGCGACCTCGGGGTCGAACGCGCCGGCGCCGCCGACCATGTGGCGCGAGGCGTCGACGCCCGCGTCCTCCATCAGACGGAAGATCTGACGGCGCTGGTGCGGCAGGGCCAGGGAGACCACGACACCGGAGCGGCCGGCACGGGCGGTACGGCCCGAGCGGTGCAGGTAGTCCTTGTGGTCGCCGGCCGGGTCCACGTTGAGGACCAGGTCGATGCCGTCGACGTGGATGCCGCGGGCGGCGACGTCGGTCGCGACGAGCGCGTTGACGTAGCCCTTCTTGAAGTCCTCCAGGACGCGGGTACGGGCGCCCTGCGTCATGCCGCCGTGCAGCGCGTCGGCCTTCACACCGGCGTCGCACAGCTGCTCCGCGATGCGGTCCGCGCCGAGCTGGGTGCGGACGAAGATGATGGTGCGGCCCTTGCGGGCGGCGATGGCGGCGGTGACCGGCGCCTTGTCCTTCGGCTTCACGACGAGGACGTGGTGGCTCATGGTCGTGACGTTGCCCTGGGCGCTGTCGACCTCGTGCGTGACGGGGTCGGTCAGGTAGCGCTTGACCAGGGTGCCGATCTCGTTCTCCATGGTGGCGGAGAAGAGCATGCGCTGGCCGCCGCCGGGGATCTGGTCGAGCAGCTCGGTGACCTCGGGCAGGAAGCCCAGGTCGGCCATCTGGTCGGCCTCGTCGAGGACCGCGATCTTCACGTTCTCCAGGGAGCAGGCGCCGCGGTTGATGATGTCGCGGAGACGGCCCGGGGTGGCGACGAGGACGTCGACACCGCGCTCCAGGGCGTAGATCTGGTTGCCCATGGAGGTACCGCCGCAGACGACCTTCATCTTGAGGCCGAGCACGTCGCCGTAGGGCTGGAGGGCGTCCGCGACCTGCATCGCGAGCTCACGGGTCGGCGTGAGGATGATGCCGCGGGGCTTCTTCTTGTCGGTGTGGCCGCCGGCCAGACCGGCCAGGAGCGGCAGACCGAAGGAGAGGGTCTTGCCCGAGCCGGTACGCCCACGGCCCAGGATGTCCTTGCCGGCCAGGGCGTCCGGGATGGTCGCGGCCTGGATCGGGAAGGGGGTGGTCACACCGTTCTGCGCGAGCTTGCGCACGACGCCCTCGGGCAGACCGAGGTCGCCGAAGGTGATGGTGGGCTCGGCGGGCTCCTCGACGGAGTCGTCGTCGGAGTCGGTGTCGAGGGCCTCTACGGCCTCGGCGAGGTCGTCGGTGTCGATCTCGACGATCGCGACAGCCTCGGCGGCGTCGACGATCTCGTCGTTCTCGGGCATGACGGCGTGATCAGAACTGAAAATGGACATGCGAAATGCGAAACCTTCCGGAGTCTCGGCACGCGCCCGTCAACTCCGTGATTTCGCAAACGACCGCCTCAATGCGGTCAGCCACGGCTAGGGAGAGTACGCGCCACACGGCGCTCTTCTGTGTCGGCGCCGGGCAATGGGATCAAACGATCTACCACCATACGCACCCTCCCCCACCTATGGCAAATCGGACTCCCTCACACCGGCCCGACCTGCGGAGACGCCACCGGCTCCGAGGGTGCCCCCGGACCGTCCGCCGCACGCAGCGCACCCATCTGGGTGTCGGGTCCGGGCGACGGCGGATCGGTCGGATGGGAGGTCGGCTCCGGCGTCGGCTCGGGCGTCGGCTCCACGGTCGGTTCGGGCGTCGGTTCGGGCGTCGGCTCCGCGGTCGGTTCCGGCGTGGGCGTGCCCCCGCCGCCCGGACCGCCCGATCCGCCGCCGTTCGCCGCGCCACCGCTGCCGCCGCCCGCGCTCCCGCCCCCGGCGCCGCCGCCCGCCGCACCGCCCGAGCCGCCGCCCGGGCCGTCCTGACCACCCGTCGGCTGCGGCTTCGACGGGCCGCCGGGGCCGCCCGGCCCCTCCACCGGCAGCACCGTGCCAGGGGAGGGCTTCGCCGTGCCCGAGGGGGAGCCGCTCGGCACCGGGGAATCCGTACCGGAACCGGCCACGTCGGGGCCGCCGGCGTCCGGCCGGCCGTTCCACGCGCCGGCGTCGCCGCCGGGCTCCCCGGCCGCACCGCCACCGGACTCGGTCGCCACGCCCCGCTTCCCGCCGGACGCGCCGGGCGCCGGCTTCGCCCCCTCGTCACTCACACTCATACAGCCGCTCAGACCGGCGCAGGCCGCGACGGCCAGCGCGGCGGCGGCCCATCGGACACGGGTGGGCAAATGGCGCACGGGGGCACCTCCAGGACACGACAGGCAGGAACAACGGAACGCGTTGCCCTGCCCAACTCCCCCGGCGCCACAAGGGACACGCCCGAAAGGCCCCGGGCGTGCGCCGGGGGCGGCTCAGCCGTAGCCCAGGGCGTGCAGCCGTTCGTCGTCGATGCCGAAGTGGTGGGCGATCTCGTGCACCACCGTGATCTCGGTCTCCGCGACCACGTCCTCGCGCGACGCGCACATCCGCAGCGTCGGCCCCCGGTAGATCGTGATCCGGTCCGGCAGGACACCGGCGTACCACTCACCGCGCTCGGTCAGCGGCGTCCCCTCGTAGAGCCCGAGCAGGTCGGGATCGTCCGGGGCGGGCTCGTCCTCCACGAACACCGCGACGTTGTCCATCAGCCGCGTCAGCTCCGGCGGAATCCGGTCCAGGGCCTCGGCGACCAGCTCTTCGAACTCCTCGCGCGTCATCTCCAGCACGCGCCCATTGTCCCCCCGCCGGAAACCGTTTTGGCGATAGCGCCCGGCATCCCATATGCTTCTCACGTCCCCGACGCACTGAGAAGTGCGCAGGTGAGCCTCTAGCCCTCATCGTCTAGTGGCCCAGGACGCCGCCCTTTCAAGGCGGTAGCACGGGTTCGAATCCCGTTGGGGGCACGCATCACCGTGTGCGAGACTAGTGATCGCACACAAGCATGGCTCTGTGGAGCAGTTGGTTAGCTCGCCACCCTGTCAAGGTGGAGGTCGCGGGTTCAAGTCCCGTCAGAGTCGCTGAAGCTGGAAACAGCTTCGTGGCTGGGTAGCTCAGTTGGTACGAGCGATCGCCTGAAAAGCGATAGGTCGCCGGTTCGACCCCGGCCCCAGCCACAAACAGAAGGCCCCGTTCGAAAGAACGGGGCCTTCTTCGTGTGCCCGCTTCGTGTGCCCGCTTCGTGTGCCCGCTTCGTGTGCCCGCACGGGGGCGTACGGGGAGGAGGCCGGCGCCTCCTCCCCGTACCGTCACGTCTCCTCGCGCTCCCGCGCACGGCTCCCCCGCCGGCCCCGCAGCGCGAGCACCAGTGCCACCACGGCCACCACCGCGACGAGCAGCGCCCAGTCCGGGACCGCCCGGCCGAGCGAGGCCACCCGCTGCTCCACCGCGAACGAGTCGTCCACGGACAGCAGGCCCGGCAGCGCGGTCGTCCCGTCGAAGACCAGGAACAGCGTCCCGAGGGCCACGAAGAACAGGCCCGAGAGCAGCGACGTCGAATGGAGCGTGAGGCCCCCCACCCGGAGCGGCCGGCCGCGCAGCCAGGACCTGCGGCCCAGGTCGTACCGCTCCCAGAGCAGCGCGAGCACGAACAGCGGAACCGCCATGCCGAGCGCGTACACCGCGAGGAGCAGCCCCCCGTACGCCGGGCTGCCGCTCAGCGCCGCGACCGTCAGGACGCTGCCGAGGATCGGTCCCGCGCAGAAGCCCGCGAGGCCGTAGACCAGCCCGAGGGCGTACACGGAGAGCGCCGACGTGGGCCGGATCCGGCCGCTCGCCTCGGCGATCCGCCGGGAGGCGAAGCCCAGGCCGAGGATCTGCAGCACGCCGAGGCCGATGATCAGCCAGCCGCCGGCGGTGACGAGCAGCTCCCGGTGGCCGTAGAAGAGGCGGCCCGCGAAGGAGCCCGCCGCGCCGAGCGGGACGAGGGTGGTCGCCAGACCCGCGTAGAGGATGCCGGTCCTGGCCACCAGCTTCGCGCGCGTGTCGATCGAATACGCGAAGAAGGCCGGCAGGAGCAGGGCGCTGCACGGGCTGAGCAGGGCGAGCAGGCCGCCGAGGAAGGCGGCGAAGTAGCCGATGCCGGAGGTCACCGCGCGGCGTCCGGACCGGGCTTCGCGGCACCATCGGCCGACTCGGACGCCTTGGCCGGCTCGGACGGCTCGGACGGCTCGGACGGCTCGGACGGCTCGGACGGCTCGGACGGCTTCGGCGCCTTCGGGGCCTCGGCGGACCTGGCGGCCTTCGCGGCGGCCTCGATCGTCTCCGTGAACGTCTCCAGCGGCTGCGCGCCGGCGATCGGCCGGCCGTTGATCAGGAAGGACGGGGTGGAGGTGGCGCCGAGGGAGTAGCCCTGCTCCTGGTCCGCGCTCACGGCCGCGCGCGCCGCCGCCCCCTCGCTGTCCTTCGCGAACCGGGCCGCGTCGGGGACGCCCGCCTCCTTCGCCAGGGCCGCGATCCGGTCCTTGCCGAAGCCCTTCTCCTTGGCGCCCTCCGCGTAGGCGGCCCTGTGGAACTCCCAGAACCGGCCCTGCTGCCCGGCGGCCCAGGACGCGCGGGCGACCGCCTCGGACTCCTCGCCGAAGATCGGGAAGTTCCGCCACTCGATGCGCAGGGTGCCGTTGTCGACGTACTTCTCGATCAGGACGGGCTCGGTGTCCCGGGCGAACTTCCCGCAGTAGCCGCACTTGAAGTCGGCGTACTCGATGAGCACGACGGGCGCGTCGGCGCGGCCGAGGGCGAGCTTGTCGGAGGCGTCGCGGCGGGCGTACGCCTCCAGTTCGGCGTAGACGCCGGCCGAGGGGTCGGCGGAGACCTCGGCGACGGAGGAGGAACCCGCGGCGCCGGGGGACGCGGGCTTGGTGGCGGTGTACGAGACGACACCGAGCAGGACGGCGGCGACGGCCACCCCGGAGACGACGGCGATCGGCTTGGACCTGGACATGCGGAAGCGCTCCTGAGGAGAGGGAAGGAAGAGGACGGCGGAGGACGGCCGTCCGTCTAGACCCTCAGGACCGAGAGCTCCACGGGAGACAGGGGTACGCGCGCGGGTGGCTCCCGTCCCGCCGGCCCGCCCCGGCCGGCCGCGTCCCGCTCCCGGGCGCCGCACGGCGTCCGGTCGGCGGCCAGGGCCGGCAGCAGGTCCGCGAAGGCGTGCGCGCGAGGCGGTACGACGGGGCCGGCGGCCCCCTCGTCGACGGGATGGCCCGGGTCGCAGCCGGGGACGGCGGCGCCCAGGACGACCGGGGCCGTCCCCGCGGGCGTGGCCGGTGTCGCACCGCACACCAGGAGTCCGAGGACCAGCGCCACGAGCGCGGCGAACGCCGCCGGCACGCGGGTGGTGCGGAACATGCGAAACCTCTCCGGTCCGGTCGACGTGCCCGAAATAGTACGCACCCCACCACCCCGTATCCGGAAGCCACCCGTCATCGGGGTGCCCGCGGGCGCCCCGGGGAGCCACTCGTCCGGTCCCCCGGGCGGCCACTCGTGCGGTCCCGGGCGGCCACTCGTAAATCGGTTCGCCGCTTCTCGGCCGCAGGTGCGATCCTGGATTCCGTATGTCTACTTCCTTCGCCGCCCTCCAGTCCGTCCTGGCCGAGGTCTCGCTGCGGGACTCCCACCGGCTCGGCCGCCGTCTCGAAGGCGCCCGCCGCATCCGCAAGCCCGAGGCCCGCGCGGCCGTCCTGGACGAGATCGCCGTCGAGGCGGCCAAGGCCAAGGAGCGCGTCGACGGGCGCGCCTCCCGCGTGCCCGCGGTCACGTATCCCGAGCAGCTGCCCGTCTCGCAGAAGAAGGACGAGATCCTGGAGGCGATACGCGACCACCAGGTCGTGATCGTCGCCGGTGAGACGGGTTCGGGTAAGACCACCCAGATCCCGAAGATCTGCCTGGAGCTCGGCCGGGGCGTCCGGGGCATGATCGGGCACACCCAGCCCCGCCGGATCGCCGCCCGCACCGTCGCCGAGCGGGTCGCCGAGGAGCTGAGGACCCCGCTGGGCGAGGCCGTCGGCTGGAAGGTCCGCTTCACCGACCAGGTGAACCCCGACGCGACCTTCGTGAAGCTGATGACGGACGGCATCCTGCTCGCCGAGATCCAGACGGACCGCGAGCTGCGCGCCTACGACACGATCATCATCGACGAGGCCCACGAGCGGTCCCTCAACATCGACTTCCTGCTCGGCTACCTGGCCCAGCTGCTGCCGAAGCGCCCCGACCTCAAGGTCGTGATCACCTCGGCGACCATCGACCCGGAGCGCTTCTCCCGCCATTTCGGCGACGCCCCGATCGTCGAGGTCTCCGGCCGTACGTACCCGGTCGAGGTCCGCTACCGGCCGCTCCTGGAGGAGGACTCCGAGGAGAGCGACCGGGACCAGATCACCGCGATCTGCGAGGCCGTCGACGAGCTCCAGAAGGAGGGTCCCGGCGACGTCCTGGTCTTCCTCTCCGGGGAGCGCGAGATCCGCGACACGGCGGACGCTCTCACCAAGAGGAAGCTCTTCGACACGGAGGTCCTCCCGCTCTACGCACGGCTCTCCCACGCCGAGCAGCACCGGGTCTTCCAGGCGCACTCCGGCCGCCGGATCGTCCTCGCGACGAACGTCGCCGAGACCTCCCTGACCGTCCCCGGCATCAAGTACGTGATCGACCCGGGCACCGCCCGCATCTCCCGCTACTCGCACCGGACCAAGGTGCAGCGGCTGCCGATCGAGCCGGTCAGCCAGGCCAGCGCCAACCAGCGCAAGGGCCGCTGCGGCCGTACGTCCGACGGCATCTGCATCCGGCTGTACTCGGAGGACGACTTCCTCACGCGGCCGGAGTTCACGGACGCCGAGATCCTCCGGACGAACCTCGCCTCCGTCATCCTCCAGATGACCGCGGCCGGCCTCGGCGAGATCGAGAAGTTCCCCTTCATCGACCCGCCGGACCACCGCAACATCCGGGACGGCGTGCAGCTCCTCCAGGAGCTCGGCGCGATCGACCCGGCGGAGAAGGACCCCAAGAAGCGGCTGACCCAGCAGGGCCGGAAGCTCTCCCAGCTGCCCGTGGACCCCCGGCTCGCCCGGATGGTGTTGGAGGCCGACAGGAACGGCTGCGTCCGCGAGGTCATGGTGATCGCGGCGGCGCTGTCGATCCAGGACCCGCGCGAGCGGCCCTCGGAGAAGCAGGCGCAGGCCGACCAGCAGCACGCCCGGTTCAAGGACGAGACGAGCGACTTCCTCGCCTTCCTGAACCTCTGGCGCTACGTCCGAGAGCAGCAGAAGGAGCGCGGCTCCAGCTCGTTCCGCCGGATGTGCAAGCAGGAGTACCTGAACTTCCTGCGCATCCGCGAGTGGCAGGACATCTACAGCCAGCTGCGGACGGTCGCCAAGCAGATGGGCATCCACCTCAACGAGGAGGACGCGCCCGAGCAGTCCGTCCACGTCTCGCTCCTGGCCGGCCTGCTCAGCCACATCGGCATGAAGGACGTGAAGGAGTCCAAGGACGGGGCGAAGGACGGCGCCCGCCGCGACGCCGGCCGGGGCGAGTACCTCGGCGCGCGGAACGCCAAGTTCGCGATCTTCCCCGGTTCCGCGCTCTTCAAGAAGCCCCCGCGCTTCGTCATGTCCGCCGAGCTGGTGGAGACCTCGCGCCTCTGGGCCCGGGTCAACGCGCGCGTGGAGCCCGAGTGGATCGAGCCGCTCGCCCAGCACCTGGTGAAGAAGACGTACAGCGAGCCGCACTGGGAGAAGGACCAGGCGGCCGTGATGGCCTTCGAGAAGGTGACGCTGTACGGCGTCCCGATCGTCGCCGACCGCAAGGTCAACTACGGCCGGATCGATCCCGAGGTCTCCCGCGAGCTGTTCATCAGGAACGCGCTCGTGGAGGGCGACTGGCGCACCCACCACAAGTTCTTCGCGGACAACCGCAGGCTCCTCACCGAGGTCGAGGAGCTGGAGCACCGCGCGCGGCGCCGGGACATCCTGGTCGACGACGAGACGCTCTTCGACTTCTACGACAAGCGCGTCCCCGAGCACGTCGTCTCCGGCGCCCACTTCGACTCCTGGTGGAAGCACAAGCGCCACGAGGAACCGGAGTTCCTGGACTTCGAGCGCGAGATGCTCATCAACGAGAAGGCCGCCGGGGTCACCAAGGACGACTACCCGGACTCCTGGCGGCAGGGTCCGCTGAAGTTCCGGGTGACGTACCAGTTCGAGCCCGGGGCGGACGCCGACGGCGTGACCGTCCACGTCCCGCTCCAGGTCCTGAACCAGGTGACGGACGACGGCTTCGAGTGGCAGATCCCCGGTCTGCGCGGCGAGGTCGTCACGGAGCTGATCCGCTCCCTGCCGAAGCCCATCCGCCGCCACTACGTGCCGGCACCGAACTTCGCCTCCCGCTTCCTCGACGCGGTGGTGCCGGTGCAGGAGCCGCTGGCGGGGGCGCTCGCCCGCGAACTCCAGCGGATGGTCGGCGTGCCGGTGACGGCCGAGGACTTCGACTGGGCGAAGGTCCCCGAGCACCTCAAGGTGACGTTCCGGATCGTCGACGAGCGGCGCCGGAAGCTCGCCGAGGACAAGGATCTGGAGACGCTGCGGCTGCGGCTGCGCCCGAAGGCCCGCAAGGCCCTCTCCCAGGCCGCCGCGGCGGCCACCGGGGGCCCGGACGGCTCCGGTCCCTCCCTGGAACGCGCGGGGCTCACGGACTGGACGATCGGGACGCTCACGAAGGTCTTCGAGGCCAAGCGCGGCGGGCAGCCGGTCAAGGCGTACCCGGCGCTCGTGGACGAGGGCGCGACCGTCGCCGTACGGCTCTTCGACACGGAGGCCGAGCAGGAGCGGGCGATGTGGCGGGGCACCCGGAAGCTGATCATGCTGAACATCCCGGTGAATCCGGCGAAGTTCGCCTCGGACAAGCTGACCAACCAGCAGAAGCTGGCCCTGTCCTCGAACCCGCACGGCTCGATCCAGGCCCTCTTCGACGACTGCGCCACCGCGGCGGCCGACAAGCTGATCGCGGAGCACGGCGGCCCGGCGTGGGACGAGGAGTCGTTCCGGAAGCTGTACGACAAGGTCCGCGCGGACCTTGTCGACACGACCGTGCGGACGGTGGGCCAGGTCCAGCAGATCCTGGCGGCCTGGCAGGCGTGCGAGCGCCGGCTGAAGTCGACGAACAGCCTGGCGCTGATCAACAACCTGACCGACGTGCGCGACCAGCTGGCCTGGCTGATGCCGGCGGGCTTCGTCACCCGCACGGGGCTGAAGCGGCTCCCGGACCTGATGCGCTATCTGGTGGCGGTGGACCGGCGGCTCCAGCAGATGCCGACCGGGGTCCAGCGGGACACCACCCGGATGGAGAAGGTCCAGGAGATGCAGGACGAGTACGCCTGGCTGCTCGAACAGCTCCCCAAGGGCCGCCCGGTGCCGTCCGAGGTCACCGACATCCGCTGGATGATCGAGGAGCTGCGGGTGAGCTACTTCGCGCACGCGCTGGGCACGGCGTACCCGATCTCGGACAAGCGGATCGTGAAGGCGATCGACGCGGCGGCCCCGTAGCGGGGCGTCGCCGTCGGTGAGTTCGACCGGACCCCCTGACCTGCTGTACAGTCTTGCTCGCAGCCGCTTACGAGGGGCTGCGAGCAAGGCTCTGTGGAGCAGTTGGTTAGCTCGCCACCCTGTCAAGGTGGAGGTCGCGGGTTCAAGTCCCGTCAGAGTCGCTTTTCACGAAGGCCCGCATCGCGAGATGCGGGCCTTCGTTGTGTCCCGGTGCTTGACGGGGCCAGGAGCCCGCCGGTACCCCGGACATCAGGGATTCGGGGCCCACACCGGAGGTGGTCGCGCATGGCCGCGGCGTCCGCAGCACGGCACGAGACGAGAGCACTGCTGCGCGCCCATCTGGCGGCCGCGTCCCGGTACGGACACCTCACCCGCCACTGCGTGGTCTGCCATCGCCTCCTGCGGCTCTCCATGGACCTCCCGGAGCCCGAGGGCCCCGAGGAGGGGCCTGAGGAGGCCGAGGAGGGCCTGGAGGGCGCCGAGGGAGGGCTCGGAGGGTGCGGAGGCCCGGCGGGTGGGCCCGTGGGGCCGGCGGACGGGAGTGGGGACGAAAGTCCCACCGACCCATGACCAACGGCGGGTTGAGGCCGTTCCGCGAAGTGGGAGGCTGTTCTTTGGCAAGAGTTCGCCAGTGTGACGGGAGTCACTGAAGTAGTTTCAGAAACCGCTTCACTTACACCCTCCCTACACCGGCCCGATTTAATATGTGCAATTGCACCACCCCTCGCAGAGTGGCGCCGGACACAAAAGAAGATCGCGCCAGACCCGGCGGAGTCCAGCGCGATCGTTGACGAAGGCCTGTTGGGGCAGGAATCCGTCGGCAGAGCTAGGTGTGGGCGACCGGATTGGGGGATCCGGACGGGCCCGGTGTTACGGGGTACTGCGGGTACTGCGGGGTGTTTGCGCGACCTCAGGCCTCGCTGCGCTGCTGCGGAATGCCCGCCAGCAGAGCGCGAACCTCAGCTTCGCGGTACCGGCGGTGCCCACCCAGGGTGCGGATGGACGTGAGCTTCCCGGCCTTCGCCCAACGGGTCACCGTCTTCGGGTCCACGCGGAACATCGTGGCAACCTCGGCAGGGGTCAGCAGCGGCTCGGCATCAGGGGTGCGAGCGGTCATGAGCGGCCTCCTCGGGAGAACCGAACCATCTCGGTTCTTTCCTCTAAATTCTGCACCTTGACCCGCGTTGCCCGAAATGGCAGAAGCGGGCCGAGTCGGTTATAGGACGAACGGCTTGTCCTCGGCACTACAACTACACCATCCGTCCAGCCACGTCGGCCAAACCGATGGAATTGCCCTCGCAGGTGTTCATCAGCGGCGGAAGTCGATGGACCATGCCATAACGGACAGTCACGCCACTGTGACGATCAGTCACAGAGCGATCAGGAGTCCTCAGACCCCCCATAGAGTGCAATGCTGAGCGTTCCGCCCATAGATGGACGGAAGGAACCCTCCCCGGACTCCTTGTCCTATTTTGGCACGAGGGTGGGTGATGGGCGCAAGGGTGCGTTACGTGCTGTCCGTCACGCTTGAGCCAAAGGCCCGGATCGGGACCAACGTCCCCGCCCAGCAGGTGCCGAAAGACCCGCGACCGCTCGGCATTCAAAACCGGGCAGGCGGTATCCGGACAGCCATGAAGATCATTTACACCCGTCGGACATGTCTTGTCGATACCGACCTGACGAAGATGCCCGACTGATGTCAATTCGCGAAGCGAAGGTCCCTGACCGTCCGCCAGCGCTCCGCGAGCCGCCCGTACGCCTCGCTCGCCCGCTCGCCGTCGCCGGCCCGCAGTGCCGCGATCCCCTCCGCCAGCTGCGCCGCCGACCGGTCCGCCGCCAGCCACTCCTCCGGGAGCGCATGCACCAGCCCGCCGAAGTCCAGCTCCACCAGCGCCCGCGGATGGAACTCCTCCAGCCAGCGCCCCACCTCGATCAGGCCCTCCGTCATCGGACCGTCGTCGATCGACTCCCGCAGGGCCCGCAGCGCCCGCGCGAGACGGCGGCGCGCCTGCGCCATCGTCGTCCGGTAGCGCAGCACCGGAGCCCGCCCCGCCCCGGCCGCACCCGCGCCGGCCGCGGGCTCGCCGGCCGCGACGCCCTCACCGCCCGCACCCGCGCCGGACGGCGGCTCCCCCGGCTCGTACTCCCGTTCCTCGTCCCCGAAGAGCGCGAACCAGCGCAGCGGCACCTGCCAGACCGCCGTACGGATCCACGGACGCGCGTCCGGGTTCCTGCTCAGCCAGCGCTCGTAGTCGCTCGCCACCTGCAGGCGCACCACCGGCGGCAGCATCGCGTCGAGCACCGGCTCGGGGAACTGGCCGTCCAGCTCCTGGAGCGCCAGCCACCCCCGCAGCCGGGTCCGCCACGGGCAGACCACCACCACTCCGTCCAGCCGGGCGACGAAGGCCTCCCCGCTCTCGTGCACCGGCACCGGGACCGGCGGCGTCGGCAGCAGGTCGGCCAGCGAGCGCCGCAGCTCCTCCTGCGCCCCCGGGGTGCGCGGCAGGCGGGCGTACCGGGCCCAGTGGGTCCGCTCCGGCTCGGGGAACGCGGCCAGCGGCTCGTACACCCGCAGATAGGACGCGTAGGGAATGAGGACCGAGGAAGCGACCGACATGTCGCGAATCCTTCCACGGAGGTACTCCGGGAGGGGGTGATCCTGAGCACTGCGGCCGATCTACGCCCAGGTAGGACTTACCCTCGTGCCGAACTGGTCCTCCCCCACCCACAGGGAGGTCCGCAACCGCCGCTTCGTACTTGGGAGTCACCACCGTGACCGATGTGACCGGCGTTCCTGCTGATGTACTGCACACCCTGTTCCACTCGGAGCAGGGTGGCCACGAGCAAGTCGTGCTCTGCCAGGACCGCGCCACCGGCCTCAAGGCCGTCATCGCCCTCCACTCCACCGCCCTGGGCCCCGCCCTCGGCGGCACCCGCTTCTACCCGTACGCCACCGAGGCCGCGGCGATCGCCGACGCCCTCAACCTGGCCCGCGGCATGTCGTACAAGAACGCCATGGCCGGTCTCGACCACGGTGGCGGCAAGGCCGTCATCATCGGCGACCCGGAGAAGATCAAGTCGGAGGAGCTCCTCCTCGCCTACGGCCGCTTCGTCGCCTCCCTCGGCGGCCGGTACGTGACGGCCTGCGACGTCGGCACCTACGTGGCCGACATGGACGTCGTGGCCCGCGAGAACAAGTGGACCACCGGCCGCTCCCCCGAGAACGGCGGCGCGGGCGACTCGTCCGTCCTCACCGCCTACGGCGTCTTCCAGGGCATGCGCGCCTCCGCGCAGACCCTCTGGGGCGACCCGACGCTGCGCGGCCGCAAGGTCGGCGTCGCGGGCGTCGGCAAGGTCGGCCACTACCTCGTCGAGCACCTCCTGGAGGACGGCGCCGAGGTCGTGATCACCGATGTGCGCGAGGAGTCGGTGCGCCGGATCACGGACAAGCACCCGCAGGTCACCGTCGTCGAGGACACCGAGGCGCTGATCCGCGTCGAGGGTCTCGACATCTACGCGCCCTGCGCGCTCGGCGGCGCCCTGAACGAGGAGACCGTCCCGTTCATCACCGCGAGCATCGTCTGCGGCGCGGCGAACAACCAGCTCGCCCACCCGGGCATCGAGAAGGACCTCGTCGAGCGCGGGATCCTCTACGCGCCCGACTACGTGGTCAACGCCGGTGGCGTGATCCAGGTCGCCGACGAGCTGCACGGCTTCGACTTCGACCGCTGCAAGAAGAAGGCGACGAAGATCTTCGACACCACCCTCGAGATCTTCGCACGTGCGAAGGCGGACGGGATTCCGCCGGCGGCGGCGTCCGACCGGATCGCCGAGCAGCGGATGGCCGACGCGCGCCGCGCCTGAGCCCGTCCGGGGCCGGCCCGCCGCCGGGGTGACCGTGGGACGTCCGTGGGAGGGCCACGGAGCGACCAGGGAGCGACCGCGGGGAGACTTCGCTCACGCCCCTCGGCGGGTCGGGCCTCGAGAAGAGGTTAAAATCGCGATTGACCAGCGAGGAATGGGCACCTCGATGGTTCTGTACCGGGGTATGTGATGCGCGCGGCGTACCGTAGACCCGCGGAAACAGGTACCGTTGAAGCCCTACGGACCGGTCTCTCTGTCGAGAGTCCGTTCCGAATCATGAACGCGTGTCAAGACTCTGGGGCCACCGAGCCCCGTCACCGAGGGGGTCGAGCCATGGGGCGCGGCCGGGCAAAGGCCAAGCAGACCAAGGTCGCCCGCCAGCTGAAGTACAGCAGCGGCGGGACGGACCTGACGCGTCTGGCCAATGAGCTGGGCGCTTCGACTTCGAACCAGCCGCCGAATGGCGAGCCGTTCGAGGACGACGACGAGGAAGACGACCCGTACGCCCAGTACGCGGATCTCTATAACGAGGACGACGAGGACGAGGACGACGAGTCCGGTCCGAGCGCGTCCCCGCGTCGCGCTTGACCTTCTGAATCGCATACGGAAACCCGGTCCGGGATCACCCGGCCGGGTTTCTGTGCTGTCCGCGTCCGGGCCGCCGCAGGCCGTGCGACACGCACGGGACACGCCGCGCCCACGCCGCACGGGACGCGCGACACCCACGGGACACGCCGCGCCGACGCGAACGGGGCGCCCCCTCAGGAGCGCCCCGTCACCTCGTACCGACGAGGGTCACTTCGCGTAGTCGCCGACCAGCTCCGCGCCCGTGGTGTGCGCGCCGCGCTCGGTGATCTCGCCCGCGACCCAGGACTCGACGCCCCGGTCCGCCAGCGTCGTCAGGGCCGCGTCCACGAACTCGGCCGGCACGACCGCCATCATGCCGACGCCCATGTTCAGGGTCTTCTCCAGCTCCAGGCGCTCCACCTGACCGGCCTTGCCGACCAGGTCGAAGATCGCGCCCGGCGCCCAGGTCGAACGGTCGACCGTGGCGTGCAGGCCGTCCGGGATCACCCGGGCCAGGTTGGCCGCGAGACCGCCGCCCGTGATGTGGCTGAACGCGTGGACGTCCGTGGTCCGGGTGAGGGCCAGGCAGTCCAGCGAGTAGATCTTCGTGGGCTCCAGGAGCTCCTCGCCGAGCGTCCGGCCGAGCTCGTCGACCCGCTGGTCGAGCGTCATGCCGGCGCGGTCGAAGACCACGTGCCGGACGAGCGAGTACCCGTTGGAGTGAAGACCGGAGGAGGCCATGGCGATGACCGCGTCCCCCGTACGGATGCGATCGGCGCCGAGCAGCCGGTCGTGCTCCACGACACCCGTGCCCGCGCCGGCGACGTCGAAGTCGTCCGGGCCGAGGAGGCCCGGGTGCTCCGCCGTCTCGCCGCCGACCAGGGCGCAGCCGGCCAGGACGCAGCCCTCCGCGATGCCCTTGACGATGGCGGCGACCCGCTCCGGGTGGACCTTGCCGACACAGATGTAGTCGGTCATGAAGAGCGGCTCGGCGCCGCAGACGACGATGTCGTCCATGACCATCGCGACCAGGTCGTGGCCGATCGTGTCGTACACGCCCATCTGGCGGGCGATGTCGACCTTCGTCCCGACGCCGTCGGTGGCGGAGGCGAGCAGCGGACGCTCGTAGCGCTTGAGGGCGGAGGCGTCGAAGAGGCCGGCGAAGCCGCCCAGGCCGCCGAGGACCTCGGGGCGCTGCGTCTTCTTCACCCACTCCTTCATGAGCTCGACGGCGCGGTCACCCGCTTCGATGTCGACGCCCGCGGACGCGTAGCTGGCACCAGTGCCCGCGTGCGGAGCACGCTCGGAGGACTCAGTAGACATGCTGAAGAACTTTCGTGTCGTACTGCGGTTGCAGCGGGGTCTTACGGGCGTCGGACCTCACGGGCGGCGGAGCGCGTCGGAGGCCGCCGTGGCAGCGGGACCCGCGGCCAGTTCGGTCTCCAGGAGCTGCTTGCCGAGCAGCTCGGGGTCCGGCAGCTCCATCGGGTACTCGCCGTCGAAGCAGGCACGGCAGAGGTTCGGCTTCTGGATCGTGGTCGCCTCGATCATCCCGTCGATCGAGATGTACGAGAGCGAGTCCGCGCCCAGCGACTTGCCGATCTCCTCGATCGACATGCCGTTGGCGATCAGCTCCGCGCGGGTGGCGAAGTCGATGCCGAAGAAGCAGGGCCACTTCACCGGCGGCGAGGAGATCCGGATGTGGATCTCGGCCGCGCCGGCCTCGCGGAGCATCTTGACGAGGGCGCGCTGGGTGTTGCCGCGGACGATCGAGTCGTCGACGACCACCAGGCGCTTGCCCTTGATGACGTCCTTGAGCGGGTTCAGCTTCAGCCGGATGCCGAGCTGGCGGATGGTCTGCGAGGGCTGGATGAAGGTGCGCCCGACGTAGGCGTTCTTCACCAGGCCGGCGCCGAACGGGATGCCCGAGGCCTCGGCGTAGCCGATCGCGGCCGGGGTTCCGGACTCCGGCGTCGCTATCACCAGGTCGGCCTCGACGGGCGCCTCCTTCGCCAGGCGGCGGCCCATCTCCACGCGGGAGAGGTACACGTTCCGGCCGGCGATGTCGGTGTCCGGGCGGGCCAGGTACACGTACTCGAAGACACAGCCCTTGGGCTTCGCTTCCGCGAATCGCGAGGTACGGATGCCGTTCTCGTCGATCGCGATCATCTCGCCCGGCTCGACCTCGCGGACGTAGCTCGCGCCGCAGATGTCGAGGGCGGCGGACTCGGACGCGACCACCCAGCCGCGCTCCAGGCGGCCGAGGACCAGCGGGCGGATGCCCTGCGGGTCGCGGGCCGCGTAGAGCGTGTGCTCGTCCATGAAGACGAGGGAGAAGGCGCCCCGGACATCGGGGAGGACCTTGGCGGCCGCTTCCTCGATGGTGAGCGGCTTGCCCTCGTCGTCGACCTGGGCGGCGAGGAGCGCCGTCAGCAGGTCGGTGTCGTTGGTGGCCGCGACGCGGGTGCTGCGGCCTTCCTTCTTGGGCAGGTCGGCGACCATTTCGGCGAGCTGCGCCGTGTTCACCAGGTTGCCGTTGTGGCCGAGCGCGATCGAGCCGTGGGCGGTTGCCCTGAACGTCGGCTGCGCGTTCTCCCACACGGAGGCCCCGGTGGTCGAGTAGCGGGCGTGACCGACCGCGATATGACCTTGGAGTGAACCGAGAGAGGTCTCGTCGAAGACCTGGGACACGAGGCCCATGTCCTTGAAGACGAGGATCTGGGAGCCGTTGCTGACCGCGATACCCGCGGATTCCTGGCCCCGATGCTGGAGGGCGTAGAGCCCGAAGTACGTGAGCTTTGCGACCTCTTCACCCGGAGCCCAGACACCGAAGACGCCACAAGCGTCCTGGGGGCCTTTCTCGCCGGGAAGCAGGTCGTGATTGAGTCGACCGTCACCACGTGGCACGTTTCCGAGTGTAGACGGGCTCGACCACTGGTCCGAATTGAGGAAATGCGGGGCCCGCCCCACTCGTGCGATCGCACGAAATGATCATCTCTGGCCTGGAGAGGCCTACGAGGCAGGCACGGTAAGGGATTCCCGCCCCGGGTGCCCTCCGAGCGGACGCTCGTACCAGCCTCGGAGGGCGGCGGCGATGTGACGGAGGGCACCCCGGAGAGCCTCGTTCACCCGGATGCCGGCTGGTCCTGGCCGTCCGTTCCGCCCGTCCTCTCGGAGGTTCCGCCAGCGGGGGCGGCCGTCGCCGTCAGGCCCTCGCCCCGGGCGTCGGTGAGCGTCAGCGTCCGGTGGTCCAGGCGATAGGTCAGCGGGCCGTCGAGGATCTCGTACAGCTGCGTCTCCAGCTGCATCTGCGTGCCCGTGCACATCATCCGGGTCGTCGCCGCGGGTCCCTCGACCATGAGCTTCTTCCCCTCGACCCGGGCGGTGGCGCCGAAGTTGTTGCAGCCCAGGTTGCCGGAGACCTTGCCGTCGGCGCCGATGACGAGCCGGGCCTTGCCCCCGGTGCCCGGGGTCAGCGAGGACGCGGTGCCCCCGGAGACCAGCCCGTCGATCTTCCAGGTGGTGCCGCGCAGCGGGACGTCGGGCTCGGCGGCCAGCTCCAGGCCGTTGCGGCCGTCCGGGGAGGTCAGGGTGAGGGCCTCGCCCTTCTGCCTGCCCTTGAGCGGGCCGGTGAAGGCCTTGACCAGGTCGGCCTCGAAGCGCTGCCGGTCCCCGGGGCAGCCCATCTCGGTGATCTCCTGCGGGGCCACGGTCAGCGTGTCCCCCTTCACGGCGACGGTCGCGCCGAAGGTGTTGCAGCCGCTGTTCCCGCGGGCGCGGCCGTCCGCGCCGAACTCGACGCGGGCGCCGTCCGGGGCGGCGGACCTGCGGCCGTCGACCGTGACGGCCCCGATCGTCCAGTGGGTACCGGCGACGACCAGGTCGGGGGCGAGGGAGTCGGATCCGGAGCCGGGACCGGATCCGGAACTTCCCCCTTCGGTACCGCAGGCGGCGAGGAAGAGGGCCAGGGCGGCGGCGGATGCGGCGGATGCGAGGGTGCGCGTCGTCTGCGTCTGCATGGGGGTGGGACGGAAAGCGGCGGAAGTCGGTTCCGCTTCGCCTCCGGGAACGGTGCCACCCGGCCCCTGACGTCGCCCGCGCCCGGGGCGCCGACCGTGCGGGAACCTCAGCCCATCAGGGGCAGGAAGTCCTTCAGATCGGCCCGCTCGCCGCTCGCGCCGACCCGGGCCCCGTCCAGCTCCGTCGCCCACTCCGCCCGCCCGGTCGCGAGCCGGATCCAGGTCAGCGGGTCGGTCTCGACCACGTTGGGCGGGGTGCCCCGGGTGTGCCGGGGGCCCTCCACGCACTGCACCACCGCGTACGGCGGGATCCGCACCTCGACCGCCCCGCCCGGTGCCTTCGCCGCGAGGGCGTCGGCGAGCAGCCGGGTGCAGGCGGCGAGCGCCTGCCGGTCATAGGGGACGCCGGCGCCCGTCGCCGCGTTGAGGTCGTCGGTGTGGACGACGAGCTCGACGGTCCGGGTGACCAGGAAGTCGGCGAGGGTCATCGCGCCGAAGCTCAGCGCCACGAGCCGCTCGTCGGAGGCGCCCTGCAGCGCCCGCTCGTAATCCGCCGCCACGCGCGCGGAGAGCCCCGGCAGGTCGGAGGCGTCCACGGCCCGGGTGTGCGCGTCGATCCGCTCGGCCGCTCCGGCCGTCATGAACGGCCAGTCGAGCAGCGCGAGCCGTTCCTGTCCCGGGCGCTCCGGCGCTGCCAGGAGCTGCGTGACGTCGTCGACCGTCCACACGAGGTGCGCCGCCAGGTCCCGTACCGTCCACTCCCCCAGCCGGGTCGGCCCGTCGAGCTGCTCGGGGGTGAGCGCCGCGACCGCCTCCCGTACGTGGGCGAACTGGGCGAGCACGGCCGCCCTGGTCTTGGCGGAGTCGTAGCGACGGGTGCGCTTCTTGGCCGGTGGCATGGGGGCGAGGGTAGTCGGAGACTGGAAGGGGAGGGCTTCCGGCAGCGCACCCGTTCGACCGAGAGGGGTCGATGAGCGATGGCTGAGCACCCTCACGCCGCCCTGATCCGCCGGGGCTTCGACGCGTGGACCAGAGGAGACATGGAGGCCGTCGGCGAGCTGATGACGGCGGACTGTACGCACCACTCGCCCGGCGAGAGCCAGATATCCGGGCACATCAAGGGCCGGGACAACGTCCTCGACATGTACCGGAAGATGTTCGAACTCACCCGCGGCGAGATGCGCGTCGAGCTGATCGCCGTCTCCGTCGACGGCCGCGGCCACGCCGTGGCGGCGAACCGGTTCTACGCCACGCGCGAGGACAAGGGGATGGGCATCGAGATGAACGGCGCCCTCGTCTTCACCGTCATCGGCGACAAGATCTCCGACATCGACGAGTGCGTCGAGGACATCGACGTCTCCGACGCCTTCTGGGGTCAGGCCGAGTAGCCGGTCAGGCCGAGTAGCCGGGGTCAGGCCGGGCAGCCGGGGTCAGCCCGAGTGGCCGGGTCAGGCCGGGCTGACCCGCTCGCGCGGCACCTCGAAATCGGGCCCCCGCCCGGACCTCTCGGTCCGGACGGGGGCCTCCCCGGTGCTCCGAATCAGGCCAGCAGGCCCGGAATCGTCGCCTCGTGTGCCGTGCGCAGCTCCGTCAGGGAGAGCGCGAACTCGCCCTGGACGTCGACCGCGTCCCCGTCGACGACACCGATCCGCGCCGCCGGCAGACCCCGCGCACCGCACATGTCGGTGAAGCGGAGCTCCTCGCTGCGCGGGACGGCCACGACCGCACGGCCCGCCGACTCGCTGAAGAGGAACGTGAACGCGTCCAGGCCCTCCGGGACGACCAGGCGCGCGCCGTTCCCGCCGCGCAGGCAGGACTCGACGACCGCCTGGACGAGACCGCCGTCGGACAGGTCGTGTGCGGCGTCGATCATGCCGTCGCGCGAGGCCGAGATCAGGATCTCGCCGAGCAGCTTCTCCCGGTCGAGGTCCACGGCCGGCGGCAGACCGCCGAGGTGCTGGTGGACGACCTCGGACCAGGCCGAGCCGCCGAACTCCTCGCGCGTGTCACCGAGCAGGTAGAGGAGCTGGCCCTCTTCCGCGAAGGCGATCGGCGTACGGCGGTTGACGTCGTCGATCACACCGAGGACGGCCACGACCGGCGTCGGGTGGATCGCGACCTCACCCGTCTGGTTGTACAGCGAGACGTTGCCGCCGGTCACCGGGGTGCCGAGCTGCAGGCAGCCGTCCGCGAGACCACGGGTGGCCTCGGCGAACTGCCACATCACGGCCGGGTCCTCGGGCGAACCGAAGTTCAGGCAGTCCGAGATGGCCAGCGGCTTCGCACCGGAGGCGGCGACGTTGCGGTACGCCTCCGCCAGCGCGAGCTGCGCACCCGTGTACGGGTCGAGCTTGGCGTACCGGCCGTTGCCGTCGGTCGCCATGGCCACGCCGAGGTTGGTCTCCTCGTCGATGCGGACCATGCCCGCGTCCTCGGGCTGCGCCAGGACCGTGTTGCCCTGCACGAACCGGTCGTACTGGTCCGTGATCCAGGACTTCGACGCCTGGTTCGGCGACGACACCAGCTTCAGGACCTGGTCCTTCAGCTCGGCGCCGTTCTGCGGCCGGGGCAGCTTGCCGGCGTCGTCGGCCTGGAGCGCGTCCTGCCAGTCCGGGCGGGCGAACGGCCGGTGGTAGGTCGGGCCCTCGTGGGCGACGGAGCGCGGCGGCACGTCGACGATCTGCTCGCCGTGCCAGAAGATCTCCAGCCGCTCGCCCTCGGTCACCTCACCGATGACGACCGCGATGACGTCCCACTTCTCGCAGATCTCCAGGAAGCGGTCGACGTGCTCGGGCTCGACGATCGCGCACATGCGCTCCTGCGACTCGCTCATGAGGATCTCCTCGGGCGAGAGCGTGGCGTCGCGCAGGTGTACGCGGTCGAGCTCGACGCGCATGCCGCCGGAGCCGGCCGAGGCCAGCTCGGACGTGGCGCAGGAGAGCCCGGCGCCGCCGAGGTCCTGGATGCCCGCGACCAGCTTCTCCTTGAAGATCTCCAGGGTGCACTCGATGAGGAGCTTCTCCTGGAAGGGGTCGCCGACCTGGACCGCCGGACGCTTGGTCGGCTTCGTGTCGTCGAAGGTCTCGGACGCGAGGACCGAGACGCCGCCGATGCCGTCGCCGCCGGTGCGGGCGCCGTACAGGATCACCTTGTTGCCGGGGCCCGAGGCCTTGGCGAGGTGGATGTCCTCGTGCTTCATCACGCCGATGCAGCCGGCGTTGACCAGCGGGTTGCCCTGGTAGCAGGAGTCGAAGACGACCTCGCCGCCGATGTTCGGCAGGCCGAGGCAGTTGCCGTAGCCGCCGATGCCGGCGACGACACCGGGCAGCACGCGCTTGGTGTCGGGGTGGTCGGCCGCGCCGAAGCGCAGCGGGTCGACGACCGCGACCGGGCGGGCGCCCATGGCGAGGATGTCGCGGACGATGCCGCCGATGCCGGTGGCAGCGCCCTGGTAGGGCTCGATGTACGAGGGGTGGTTGTGCGACTCGACCTTGAAGGTGACCGCGTACCCCTGGCCGACGTCGACGACGCCGGCGTTCTCACCGATGCCGACGAGCATGGCGTCGTTGGCGGGGACCTTCTCGCCGAACTGCTTCAGGTGGACCTTGCTGCTCTTGTAGGAGCAGTGCTCGGACCACATGACCGAGTACATGGCGAGCTCGGCGCCGGTGGGACGGCGGCCGAGGATCTCGCGGATGCGCGCGTACTCGTCCTCCTTGAGGCCGAGCTCCTTCCAGGGCTGCTCGCTGTCCGGCGTCTCGCTCGCGTGCTTGACGGTGTCGAGGCTCATCAGGCGTTGACCAGCTTCTTGAGGATCGAGGTGAAGAAACCGAGGCCGTCCGTCTTGCCGGTGCCGATGAGCGGCTCGACGGCGTGCTCGGGGTGCGGCATGAGGCCGACCACGTTGCCCGCGGCGTTGGTGATGCCCGCGATGTCGCGCAGCGAGCCGTTGGGGTTCACGTCCAGGTAGCGGAAGGCGACCCGCCCCTCGGCCTCCAGCTCGTCGAGCACCCGCTCGTCGGCGACGTACCGGCCGTCCATGTTCTTGAGCGGGACCTCGATCTCCTGTCCCTCGGTGTAGTCCGAGGTCCAGGCGGTCTCCGCGTTCTCCACCCGCAGCTTCTGGTCGCGGCAGATGAAGTGGAGGTGGTTGTTGCGCAGCATCGCGCCCGGCAGCAGATGGGCCTCGGTGAGGATCTGGAAGCCGTTGCAGATACCGAGGACGGGCATGCCCGCCTTCGCCTGCTCGATGATCGTCTCCATCACCGGCGAGAAGCGGGAGATGGCTCCGGCCCGCAGGTAGTCGCCGTAGGAGAAACCGCCGGCCAGGACCACGGCGTCGACCTGCTTGAGGCCCTTGTCGCGGTGCCAGAGCGATACGGGTTCGGCGCCCGCGAGGCGGGCGGCACGCAGCGCGTCCTGGTCGTCGAGCGTTCCGGGGAACGTGACGACGCCGATGCGTGCGGTCACGACTCCACCTTCACGATGAAGTCTTCGATCACGGTGTTGGCAAGGAAGGTCTCGGCCATCTCATGGATGCGGGCGAGGGCGGCGTCGTCGACCGGTCCCTCCACCTCCAGCTCGAAACGCTTCCCCTGACGGACGTCGGCGATTCCGGCGAATCCCAGGCGGGGCAGTGCACGCTGCACCGCCTGCCCCTGAGGGTCGAGGATCTCCGGCTTGAGCATGACGTCGACTACGACGCGTGCCACTGGCACTCCCGGTGGTGTGTTGCGTGGGCGGTTCCCTCAGCGTACCTGTCTCCAAATTCTACGCGGGTAGAGATCTGAAGGATCCTACAAAAGCCAGGCCACAGCGCCGCTCCACCAGGGATCACAGCCCATGGTCCCGCCCGAGCACACCCACGCAAAATTCGAGTGAAATATTGCGGACCTCATTGCACCGGGACACGCTGAAACAATTGCCAGGGCTTCACA
Organism: Streptomyces sp. CB02009; assembly: GCF_001905825.1. Taxonomy (GTDB): domain Bacteria; phylum Actinomycetota; class Actinomycetes; order Streptomycetales; family Streptomycetaceae; genus Streptomyces. The sequence continues at coordinate 628,551 of NZ_LIVV01000004.1, read as the reverse complement.
ATGCGACACCCACCGCTGTACAAAGGAATCGAGAAGAAATCAGCATTGTCGCGGCACAGCCGTACGGTCGGCATCGCCGCACGTCAGAGGCGCCACAAGCGCCCCCTCTGCGGCGCCGGCCGCAGGAAAGGACCGATATCCGTGGCTCAGCGTGTGGTGGTCACAATCTCCGACGACATGGACGGCGGAGAAGCAGCTGAAACGGTCGCGTTCGGCCTCGACGGGAAGATGTACGAGATCGACCTGAATGCTGCCAATGCAAAGAAACTCCGCAAGGCACTCGCCCCGTACCTCGCCGCCGGGCGCAAGCTCCCGGCGAAGGCCGCGGCCGGCCGGAGCGCGTCCCTGGAGTCGTACACCCACACCTCCCTCGCCCCCGACCCGGCGGCGGTCCGCGCCTGGGCGCAGTCCAACCGGATGGAGGTGCCCGCCCGCGGCCGGATCCCGAAGCGGGTCTACGAGGCCTTCCGCGCCGCGAGTTGAGCCGGTCGGCCCCCGCCCGCCGACGCGGCGGGGCGAGCCGATTTGCATTGCACCCCCCATGATCCGCTAAAGTCTGGAACACGCCGAGGGGCGAGGCCGCAAAGCCCCACCTCACGCAGCGTGCGGGTGTAGTTCAGTAGCAGAACAGCCCCCTTCCAGGGGGAAGGCGCAGTGTGCAATTCCTGTCACCCGCTCTGCATCGCAAGACCAAGGCACTCCGGTGCATCAGGTAGAGTGGTGCTCGCACCGCCCAGTGAAAGCTGAGCGGCAGCAATGCGGACGTGGCTCAGTTGGTAGAGCATCACCTTGCCAAGGTGAGGGTCGCGAGTTCGAATCTCGTCGTCCGCTCCAGATCGAAGGCCCCGGTTCTCTGGAACCGGGGCCTTCGGCGTATCCCATGAGCCCCGGGCACCCCGACTCCCACCGCCCCCATGACATTTGTCAGAAGCGGGCGGTGACAGCGCGCACTGCCGGACGGCCCGCGCCGCCGGAAGCCTGGACACATGACCCACGCGAACCACGCGACGCCCGCGATCGAGGCGGAAGGCCTCCGCCGCGGCTACTCCGGCGACTTCGAGGCCGTCCGCGGCATCTCGTTCACCGTCCCGCGCGGCGAGATCTTCGCCCTCCTCGGCACCAACGGCGCCGGGAAGACCTCCACCGTCGAACTCCTCGAAGGCCTCGCCGTCCCGAGCGCCGGCACCGCCCGCGTCCTCGGCCACGACCCCTACCGCGAACGGGCCGCCGTCCGCCCCCGGATCGGCGTGATGCTCCAGGAAGGCGGCTTCCCCTCCGACCTGACCGTGGCCGAGACCGTGCGGATGTGGGCGGGCTGCACCACCCACGCCCGCCCCGCCGCCGAAGCCCTCGGCGCCACCGGCCTCACCGGACGCGAGGACGTACGGGTCAAGCAGCTGTCCGGCGGCGAACGACGCCGGCTCGACCTCTCCCTCGCCCTCCTCGGCCGCCCCGAGGTCCTCTTCCTCGACGAACCCACCACCGGCCTCGACGCCGAAGGCCGCCGCGACACCTGGGAACTCGTCCGCGCCCTGCGTGACGGCGGCACCACCGTGCTGCTCACCACCCACTACCTGGAGGAGGCCGAAGCCCTCGCCGACCGGCTCGCGATCATGCACCGCGGGCAGATCGTCCTCTCCGGCACCCCCGCCGAGGTCACCGCCGCCCGGCCCGCCCGCATCCGCTTCACCCTCCCCGCCGACGTCCCCGCCGCCCGGCTCCCGCTGGGGCTGCGGGCCGCCGAGGACGAGGGGCGGGTGGAGATCCGTACCGAATCCCTCCAGGACGACCTCGCCACGCTGCTCGGCTGGGCCCGGAACGAGGGCGTACGACTCGACGGGCTCGACGCCCGCTCCGCCTCCCTCGAAGAGGCCTTCCTCGACATCGCCGCCGCGGCGGACACCGTGACAGAGGCCCGGACCCCGGAACCGGAGGCCGTTCGATGAGTTCCCCCACCCGGCTCACCTCCCCTGCGCCGCTCACCCCCGGTACGCCGCTCGCCCGCCGCACGCCGCTCCCCTCCCGCAGGCGGCTCGCCGCGCTCGGGCGGGCCGAGCTCACCCTCCTCGTCCGCAACCGCACCGCGCTCTTCGGCGCCCTGCTCGTCCCCCTCCTCACGGTCGGAGCGGTCCGCAGCTCCCTCCAGGACGTCGACCTCGGCACGGCGGGCACGACCATCGCCGAGGTCGCCGTGACCGGCGCCCTCGGCATGGCCCTCCTCATCGGCGTCTACAGCAACCTCGTCGCCGCGTTCGCCGCCCGCCGCGAGGCCCTCGTCCTCAAGCGGCTGCGCACCGGAGAACCGACCGACCCCGAGATCCTGACCGGAATCGCCCTGCCGGCCGCCGCCCTCGTCCTCGCCCAGAGCGCCGTCCTGACCGCCGGCGGCATCGCCGCCCTCGGCCTGCCCGCACCCGCCCGGCCCGACCTGCTCCTCGCCGGTGTCGTCCTCGGCACCGTCCTGCTCACCGCCGTCGCCGCGGCCACCTCCGCCGTCACCCGCACACCCGAGAGCGCCCAGCTCACCGCACTGCCGCTGGTCCTGGTCTCCTCCCTCGGCTCCGGACTCTTCGTCCCCCTCTCGATGCTTCCCGACGGGCTCGCGTCCGCCTGCGAACTGCTGCCGGTGACCGGGGTCATGACGCTCGTACGCGCCGGCTGGTCGGGCGGCGTGGCGGGAGGAGACCTGCTGGGCGCGGCGGCGGTCACGGTGGCCTGGATCGCGCTCTCGGTGTTTGCTGTCCAGCGGTGGTTCCGCTGGGAGCCCCGGCGCTGAGGAACCCGGCGCGACAGCGAGAGGACGGATCCGCGCCCGTGAAAAGGCCCGTGAAGAGCTGGAACGGCCGGAGCGGCCTGGCCAAGGTCGACCTCTACACCCGCGTCACCGCGTACATGCTGCTGTGGGCCGCCGTCCTCGTCCTCGGCCTCCTGCTCCTGATCCGCCCGATCCGGCACGAGGCCCCGCTCCTCCTCGTCGTCGTCGCCCCGCTGCTCAACCTCGCCAACGGCGTGCTCTGCCACCGCTTCCTGCACCGCGCCATGGACGCCTACCTCAGGCCCGGGACCGTGCTCCCGCCGCGCGAGGTGCTCCCCGCCGCGGCGGTCACGGCCGCCACCGCCACAGCCGTCCTCCTCGAGGCGGCCACCGCCGACGTGGCCGGCGCGCTCCCCGGGATGCTCGGGGCGGCGCTCGTGCCCTTCCTCGCCGGGCACTGCCTGATCCTTCCCCGCCGGACCGTCGCCGTGCACCAGGCCCTGCTCGCCGGGGTGCTCCTGGTGTTCGTCCCGCTCACCGAGCGGGACACGGCGCAGGGCGTCACGACCGTGCTCAGCGTCGTCTTCATCACCGGCTGGCTCGCGGTCACCGTCCGGCTGTCGCTCTGGGTCCTCGGCGTCGTCTTCGAGCTGCGGGAGGCACGCGACGTGCAGGCCAGGCTCGCGGTCGCCGAGGAACGGCTCCGCTTCGGACGCGACCTGCACGACATCCTCGGCCGGAACCTCTCCGTGATCGCCCTCAAGAGCGAGCTCGCCGTCCAGCTCGCGCGGCGTGAACGCCCCGAGGCCGTCGACCAGATGATCGAGGTGCAGCGCATCGCCCAGGAGTCCCAGCGGGAGGTGCGGGACGTCGTGCGCGGCTACCGCGAGGCGGACCTGCGGGTGGAACTGGAGGGCGCGCGCGGTGTCCTCGACGCCGCCGGGATCGACTGCTCCGTCGCCTCCCCGGGGCCCGCGCTCGACCTGCCCGCCGAGGTCCAGGCGGCGCTCGGCTGGGTGGTCCGGGAGACCACGACGAACGTACTGCGCCACGGGGACGCGCGCCGCTGCGCCATCGCCGTGCGGGAGGAGGAGGGCACGGTGCTGCTGACGGTGGAGAACGACGGCGTACGGACGGGAGCGGGGGGCGGTGACGGCTCCGGCGCCGCCGGTTCGCTCGGCGGCGGCGGTGACGGTGGTGACGACGGTTCGGGCGCAGGCGCCGGTACCGGGCTCGTCGGTCTGCGGGAGCGGCTCGCCGCCGTCGGCGGGACCCTCGACGCGGGGCCGGGCGACGACGGCACCTTCCTCGTGACGGCCCGGATCCCGGTGGCCCGGGCGGGGGTCGGGCGATGAACGCGCCCGGAGCCGGTCCCGAGCCCGTACCCGCGCCCGCTTCCACGCAGCCGCCCACACCCGTGCGCGTGCTGCTCGCCGACGACGAGCATCTGATCCGTGGTGCGGTCGCCGCGCTGCTCGGTCTCGAGGACGATCTCGTCGTCGTCGCCGAGGCCGCGACCGGGCCCGAGGCACTCGCCATGGCCCGCGCCCACCGCCCCGATGTCGCCGTGCTCGATCTGCAGATGCCGGGTGCGGACGGTGTGAGGGTCGCCACAGTCCTGCGGGACGAACTGCCCGACTGCCGCACCATGATCGTGACCGGCCACGGCCGCCCCGGGCACCTCAAGCGGGCCCTGTCGGCCGGCGTCCGCGGCTTCGTCCCGAAGACCGTCAGCGCCCAGCGGCTCGCCGAGATCATCCGTACCGTGCACGCCGGAAACCGTTACGTGGACCCGGAGTTGGCGGCCGACGCCATCGCCGCCGGGGACTCCCCGCTGACCGCGAGGGAGGCCGAGGTACTGGAGTTCTCCGCCGACGGGGCACCCGTCGCGGAGATCGCCCGGCGCGCCTCGCTGTCCCCCGGAACCGTCCGCAACTACCTCTCCTCCGCCGCCGCCAAACTCGGTGCGGAGAACCGTCATACGGCAGTGCGTCTCGCGCAGGCGAAAGGGTGGGTATAGTTGGCTCCGCGCTACGGCGCATGCGGACGTAGCTCAGTTGGTAGAGCATCACCTTGCCAAGGTGAGGGTCGCGAGTTCGAATCTCGTCGTCCGCTCCATGAAGAAGCCCCCGGTCGAATCGACCGGGGGCTTTCTCGTGTCCCGGGGCGTGCCCCCGGCGCGTACGCCGGGGGCCGGGGCCTCAGAAGCTGTCGGACCAGGACCGGCCGGTCAGCAGCTCGTACGCCTCCAGGTACTTGGCGCGCGTGGCGTCCACGATCTCCTGCGGGAGCGGCGGCGGGGGCTGCTCGCTCCTGCGGTCCCAGCCGGAGGCCGGGGAGGTCAGCCAGTCCCGGACGAACTGCTTGTCGTACGAGGGCTGGGCGCGGCCCGGCTCCCACTGGTCGGCCGGCCAGAAGCGCGAGGAGTCCGGGGTCAGCACCTCGTCGCCGAGGACGAGCGTCTCCCCGTCGAAGCCGAACTCGAACTTGGTGTCCGCGAGGATGATCCCGCGCTCGCGGGCGATGCCCCGGGCCCGGCCGTACACGTCGAGGGTCGTCCGGCGCAGCAGCGCGGCCGTCTCGGCGCCGACCTGGCGGGCGACCTCCTCGTACGACACGTTCTCGTCGTGGTCGCCGACGGCGGCCTTGGTCGCCGGGGTGAAGATCGGGGAGGGCAGCTCGGAGCCGTCGGCGAGGCCCTCGGGCAGCGCGAGACCGCAGACCGTGCGGGACTCGTCGTACTCCAGGAGGCCGGAGCCGGTCAGGTAGCCGCGGGCCACGCATTCGACCGGGACCATGTTCAGCGATGTACAGACCGTGGTGCGGCCCGCCCAGTCGGCGGGGGCGCCGGCCGGCAGCTCGGTCGAGATCACATGGTTCGGGACCAGGTCGGAGAGCCGGTCGAACCACCACAGGGAGAGCTGGGTGAGGACCCGGCCCTTGTCGGGGATCTCGGTGGGCAGCACCCAGTCGTACGCGGACATGCGGTCGCTCGCCACCATCACGAGGTTCCCGTCCTCGTTCCGGTACAGGTCGCGCACCTTGCCCGTGTGGAGATGGGTGAGGCCCGGGACCTGGACGGGCTCGGGCTTTTCTACGAATCCGGACACGGTTCCTCCGCGTAGGTTGATCCAGGAGCGTGTCCGATTCTCTCGCACATCCGGGCGGCCCCCGCCGCCAGGCCGTGTGACCCCCCGCTCAGTCCCTCTTGCAGATCCGGTCGAGGAGGTTCGCGGTGGCGCGCTGGACCCGGGCGTCGACATGGCCCGGCCGGTCGAGCGCCGGCGACCAGGCGAAGGTGCCGGAGGCGAAGACCCAGGCACCCGACGGCGCCCGGTAGAGACTCGTCTCCTGGTGCCGGAGCGCCCCCTCGCCGTCGCGGTACGGCGAGTGGGCGAGCAGCATGCGGCCCTGGTGCTCGGGGAGCGGCGTCCGCGGGAAGTAGCGGTCGGCCTCGCCCGCGACGAGGCCGGGGAGCTCGTCGCCGTCACCGGCGCCGGTGGCGTCCCAGAGCCAGTGCCCGGCGTTCCGTACGACCAGCGGGTGCGGTTCGGGCACCCGGCCCGCGTACTGGATGCCGAGGAGCTGCTGCTCGGGCCGGTCGACCTCGCGCCAGAGCGCGGGCCGGCCGGGGCCGCGGCGCTTGCGGCAGGTGAGGAGCCGGTCCGGCACCCCGGACGGCGAAGGACCCAACTCCACCTGCCAGTACATGGTGTTGGCGGAGAGGAAGACCAGCGACGTGCCCTGGTCGCGGGCCAGCTCGACGGTCTTGCGCATCGGCACCGACCAGTACTCGTCGTGCCCGGGGAAGACCAGGCCCCGGTAGCGGCCCGGGTCGACCCGGCCCGCGTGCAGATCGCGGGTCTCGGCGTACGCCAGGTCGTATCCGTAGCGCTCGGCCCAGCGGATGAAGTCGTAGGCGTGCCCGACGTGGAGGGGCAGCCCCGCGCCCGCGTACGGGCGGTCGAAGGAGACGGTGACGGCCGCGTCCTGCTCCCCCAGCAGCCGTCCCTCCTCGTCCCAGGCGTGGTAGAGGCTGGCGCCGGTGTGGCCGTCCTCCGGGTAGAGGTTGTACGCCTGCCAGGTCACGTCCGGGAGGACGAGGAGCAGATCGGCCGGGTGGTTGTCGCGGACCGTGAAGGGGATGTGCGAGCGGTGGCCGTCGGCGGTGGTGAGGACGGCGACGTACGCCCCGATCGTCCAGTAGCTGGGGACCTGCAGCCGCCAGGACTGCCACCAGTGGTGGCAGGAGACCGTGCGGTCGGCGGTCAGCGGGGCCGGCTGGACGATCCCGGAGAGCCGGGGGCTCGTGGTGATCTTCGCGGCGCCGTCGCCGCCGTAGTGGCCGATCCGGTAGACGTCGACCGAGAACTGCTGCGGCGGGTCCACCGTGATGTGGAAGTCGATCGACTCGCCGGGTGCCACGGCTCCGTCGGACGCGAAGCCCTTGATCTGGCGCCGGACGTCGTCGGCCGTGCGCGGGCCGCCGCTGCCGCCCCGGGCCAGGATCTCGTCCGCGTACCAGGGGACCATCTGCCCGGTGTCGTCGAAGTAGTTCTCGGAACCGCGCAGCCAGGGCAGCGGGCCCTGGCCGAAGGGATCGGTGACGGCGTGCGCCAGCGCACCCGACTCCCACCGTCTGATCTGGTCCGCCCCCATGTGCGCCCCTCCCTCGACTCCCCCGGGCCGGCTGGTCAGTGCCTGTGGCTTGTGTGTCCCTGCTGTGCCGCCTCGTGCCCCTGGTGCAGGCCCTTGGTCCGTGCCTCTGTCAGTGACGGTCTCCAGCACATCACATAACGCACGCACTCCGTCACCGTTCGTCGTGAATTGGCGAGAGTGGAAGTCGGGGCTCCGAAACGGGTGGTCTCCGGGGGCGCTCCGGAGCCTTCCGGGGCGCTCGGGAGCGGAGGCTTTCCGGGGGCGGAAGCGGCGGTCCTCCGGGCGTTCGGAAGCGGCGGCCGTCCCCGGCGCCTGGCTGAGCCTCCAGCGCTCCCCCGGCGGCTCACACCAGGCGTACGGGCTTCTCGGGGCGCACCCCCGTGCGGGCCAGCCAGACCCGCAGCGGCTCCGGGTCGCCGTCCTCGACGAGCGCGAGGACGCGCGGGCCGAGGTCCGTCGCCCGCTCGCCGCCGACGAGGAGCGCGGGACCGTCGAGCCAGTCGAGACCGGGCGTGGCCTCGGCGGTGTCCACCGCCGCGCAGCAGACCATCGCGGTGACGTGGTCGGCGAGCAGGTCGCGGCCGGAGCGGGGCGGCTGGAGCGGGAAGAGCGGCAGCGGGCCGTCCGGGCCGCTGACGACGGGGGCGGACGTGCCACCGGAGTGGCCGCCGTCCTTCTCCGCGCTGCGGGCCGCCGCCTCGGCGGTCAGGGCGCTGGCGGCCACGCGCGCCTCCCGGGCGGCCTCCTCGCGCGCGAGGAGCGCGCTGAGCGCGCCGGCGAGGGCCTCGGCGGCGGGGTTGACGGGCTCGTCGTCGTCCTCGGTGTCCTCGGCGTGCTCGGCATCGAGGACGAGGTCGAGGTCGGCGTCGGTGGCGACGTCGGTGGCCAGGTCGGTGGCGTGCTCGGCGTCGGTGTCCGTATCGGTACCGGCGGAGTCGGGGGTACCGGCGGCATCGGCGCTCGCGCCGGCATCGAGGGCGGCGTCGGTGTGGGTGTCGGCATCGACCTCGTCAGTGTCAGTGTCAGTGTCAGCGTCGGCCTCGACCTCGACCTCGGCGGATTTCGTCGGCTCCGTCGCCAGGTGGGCGATCACCCGGGTCAGCGTCGGGCCCTCGGCCACGCGCTCACCGCCCGCGCCCCTCGCCGTGCCGTCCGCAAGGCCGAGGCCGTCGAGGACCTGGTGCAGCCGGGCCGCGTCGGTGCGCCACTTCCGGTCGACGACCTCCTCCGGGTACTGGCTCCACTCCACCGGGGACCAGTCGGGCCCGGGAGCGGCCGGGCCGCCGTGGAAGAGGCGGGCGGCGAGCAGCGAGGCGGCCTCGTCGACCGCGCCGGGCTCCTCCAGGAGGTCGCAGGCGGGGCGCTCGCCGAGGCGGGAGGAGAAGCCGTCCGCGAGCCGGTCGCGGCGGGAGAGCTCGGTCAGGGCGGAGACCACGCCGGCGTCGAGCTTGGCGGGCCAGCGGCCCATCCGCCAGGCGGGCAGCGCGACGCGGGTCAGGAGCCGGTCCCAGCCCGCGTACGCCAGGCCGACCTGCTCCTGGGCGACGATCCGTACGCCGTAGTCCACGGCCTGGGCGCGCTCGGAGCCGGCGACGGCGACGCCGCGCTCCATCTCGGCGGCGTGCCCGCGACAGGCGCGGAGGAGGACGCGGGCGACCTGGCCGACGGCGCCCGCGCCGATCCGGCGGACCGGGTCGAGACCCGGGGTCCCGGGTACGGCCACGGCGGCGTCCAGGCCGCGGACGAAGCGGCGGGCCGCGGCTATGTCGGGCTGTGCGGCGGGTCCGGTGCCGGCGACGACCGGGGCGAGGACCGCCCGGAGCTCGCCGACGCGCATCCACCACAGGAAGGGCGAACCTATGACGAGGACGGGGGCGCCTTCGCTCTCCCCCTCGCCGCCCGGTGTGCGCAGCGCGCGGTGGGCCCGGTGGGTGCGGTCCTCCAGCCAGCTGTCGCAGTCCGGGGTCAGGGCTATCGCGGCGGGCGCCGGGACGTCGAGCCGGTCGGCCAGGTCCCGGACGAGCCGGTAGAGGTCGGGGGCGGCGGTCTCGGCGAGCTCCACCGTCGGTGTGGCGGCCGGACGGGCCCGGGCGACGACGAGGGCGACGGCCGTGGCGGCGATCAGGACGAGGACCGCGAGGACGGTCACCACCCAGCGCGCCGCGTCCCAGCCGGAGCCGGTGAAGTGGCCGGTGACCCCGCCCGCGTACAGGACGACGGCCACGGCGGCGGGCAGGACCGCGAGGCCCAGCGCCCTGCCGCGGACCCGGAGGACGGCGAGGGCCCGGGAGCGCGCGGCACGCGCTCCCCACTCCTCGCCGACATCGGAACCGGTACCGGACACGCCGTACATCACCCCCTCCTGCCCTTGTCGGGACTGCCTGTGGCGGTGTTGCTCACTCCCCCACTGTGGCACCCGCCACCGACATCGCAATGCCGGTGGGCCAAGTGCCGGAACGCCTTCGCCGCACCCTAGTTGGGGCTTCGGCGGGAGTCATCCGGATGGCTCAGTCGTCACTCGAAGGTATGGCTTTGGGCAAAGGTGATGGATTTCGCGCGGCCGTACGATCCACCGCACGGCCGCGCGAGAAACCGGCGGTCCCGTCAGGCCTCTGCGGCCTTGCGCGCGATGTCCGTGCGGTGCTGGGAGCCGTCAAGGCGGATACGGCCGACCGCCGCGTAGGCACGCTCGCGGGCCTGCGCCAGGTCCGTTCCGGTCGCGGTGACCGAAAGGACGCGGCCGCCCGCGCTGACGACCGCGTCGCCGTCCCGCTTCGTCCCGGCGTGCAGCACGTACGCGAGCGGGGCGTCCTTCTCCGCGACCTCGTCGAGGCCCTCGATCGGGTCGCCCGTGCGGGGGGTCTCCGGGTAGTTGTGCGAGGCGATGACCACGGTGACCGCGGCCTCGTCGCTCCAGCTCAGCGGGGCCTGGTCGTCCAGGGTGCCGTTGGCCGCGTTCAGCAGGACGCCGGCCAGCGGGGTGCGCAGCCGGGCGAGCACGACCTGGGTCTCGGGGTCGCCGAAGCGGGCGTTGAACTCGATGACCCGGACACCGCGGCCGGTGATCGCCAGACCCGCGTACAGCAGGCCGGAGAACGGCGTGCCGCGGCGGCGCAGCTCGTCGACCGTCGGCTGGAGGACGGTCGCGAGGACCTCCTCGACCAGCTTCGGGTCCGCCCAGGGCAGCGGCGAGTAGGCGCCCATGCCGCCGGTGTTCGGGCCCTCGTCGTCGTCCAGCGCGCGCTTGAAGTCCTGCGCGGGCTGGAGCGGGAGGACGGTGGTGCCGTCGGTGATGGCGAAGAGGGAGACCTCGGGGCCGTCGAGGAACTCCTCGATGACCACCCGGTCGCACGCGAGCGCGTGGGCCCGCGCCTGAGCGAGGTCGCCGGTGACGACGACGCCCTTGCCTGCGGCGAGGCCGTCGTCCTTGACCACGTACGGAGCGCCGAAGGCGTCGAGCGCCTCGTCGATCTCCTCCGGGGTCGTGCAGACGTAGCTGCGGGCGGTGGGCACCCCGGCGCCGGCCATGACGTCCTTGGCGAACGCCTTGGAGCCCTCCAGCTCCGCCGCTTCCCGCGACGGGCCGAAGACGGGGATGCCGGCCGCGCGGACGGCGTCGGCGACACCGGCGACGAGCGGAGCCTCCGGGCCGACGACGACCAGGCCGGCGCCGAGCTCGGTGGCGAGGCGCGCGACGGCGTCGCCGTCCAGCTGGTCGACGGGGTGCAGCTCGGCGACCTCCGCGATTCCGGCGTTGCCGGGCGCGCAGTGCAGAGCGGTGACGTCGGGATCGAGGGAGAGAGAGCGGCACAGGGCGTGTTCGCGGGCGCCGCCGCCGATGACGAGGACCTTCACGCCAGTCAGGGTAGCCCGACGACCGGGATGCCCCTTGTGCGGGCCACTGAACGAGACGCCCCTACTCGTTCGTGTATTCCTCCACAACCGTGGCTCCGAGCTCGCGCACGATCAGGTCGTGGCCGGAGAGGGCGGAGTCGACGAGGTCCGGATCGTCCTCCTCCGGCACGTCGTCCTCGGGCGCCACGGGCTGCGGCGCGGGGGGCGTGTACGCGGGCGCGGAGGCGGGCGGCGGGGCCTGCTGGAAGGAGGAGGGCGCCGGGGCGGGCGCGGGCGCGGACTGTGTCTGCGACTGCGCGGGGGCGGGCGGCGGAGCCTGCTGGAAGGACGGCGCGGGAGCGGGGGCGGACGCCTGCGGGCGGCCGAAGCCTCCCGTTCCGCCCGAACCGCCGAAGCCGGTCGCGGCGGGCGGCGGCGAGGCGCCGCCCGAGGGGTCGATGATCGCCTCGACCTTCCAGTTCACGTGGAACTGCTCGGCGAGGGCCTGCTTCAGCACCTCCTCGCTGCCGCTGCTCGCGAAGTTGTCGCGGGCTCCTGCGTTGAGGAAGCCGAGCTGGAGGGTCGTGCCGTCGAAGCCCGCCACCTGCGCGTTCTGGCTGAGCAGGATCCAGGTGAAGCGGCGCCGGTTCTTCACGGCGTCGAGGATCTGCGGCCAGAGGTTGCGCACCTGGGCGGTGTCACCGCCGCCGCCGCCGGAGGCGGCGGGAACGGGCGCGGGGGCCTGCGGCGCGGACTGCGCCTGGACGGGAGCGGGGGCGGCCGGGGCCGGCGCGGAGGCGCCGGGCCAGGCGCCCGGCGCGCCGCCGCCGGGGGCGGCGGCACCGGGCCAGGCCCCCGGACGGGGGGCGGAGGGCTGCGCGTGGACCGGCTCGGGCGCCGGCGGGGGTGCGTGCACCGGCTCGGGCGCGGGCGCGGCCTGCGGCGGAGCCTGCACGGGCATGGGGGCCGGCGGGGGCGGGGCCATCGGCGTATGGGCGTCGGGCCCGGGGACGTACCCCATGGCGGGCGCCGGCGGTCCGGGCGTGAACACGGGCGCGGGCCCGTTCGCCGCACCGCGCTCCAGCCGGTCGAGGCGCGCCTGCAGGGAGCGCTCGTCGTCGAAGGCGGCGGGCAGCAGCACGCGCGCGCAGATCAGCTCCAGCTGGAGCCGGGGCGAGGTGGCGCCCCGCATCTCGGTCAGACCGGTGTTGACCAGGTCGGCGGCCCGGCTGAGCTCGGCGGCGCCGAACACGGACGCCTGCGCCTGCATGCGCTCGATCACGTCGGCCGGGGCGTCGATGAGCCCCTTCTCGGCGGCGTCGGGCACCGCGGCGAGGATCACCAGGTCGCGCAGCCGCTCCAGGAGGTCGGCGACGAAGCGGCGCGGGTCGTTGCCGCCCTCGATGACCGTGTCGACGACCTCGAACGCGGCGGCGCCGTCACCGGCGGCGAAGGCCTCCACGACCGCGTCGAGCAGCGAGCCGTCCGTGTAGCCGAGCAGGGAGGTCGCCATGCCGTACGTCACACCGTCGTCGGCGGCTCCGGCGAGGAGCTGGTCCATGACGGACATCGAGTCACGCACGGATCCGGCGCCGGCGCGCACGACGAGCGGCAGCACGCCGTCGTCGACGGGGATGCCCTCCCGCCCGCAGACGTCGCGCAGGTACTCCCGCAGGGTGCCGGGCGGGACGAGCCGGAAGGGGTAGTGGTGGGTCCGGGACCGGATCGTCCCGATCACCTTCTCGGGCTCGGTCGTGGCGAAGATGAACTTGAGGTGCTCCGGCGGCTCCTCGACCACCTTCAGCAGGGCGTTGAAGCCCGCCGGGGTGACCATGTGGGCCTCGTCGATGATGTAGATCTTGTACCGGCTGGACGCGGGCCCGAAGAAGGCCTTCTCCCGCAGGTCACGGGCGTCGTCCACACCACCGTGCGAGGCGGCGTCGATCTCGATGACGTCGATCGACCCCGGCCCGTTCCGCGCGAGGTCGCGGCAGGACTGGCACTCCCCGCAGGGCGTGGGCGTGGGCCCCTGCTCGCAGTTCAGACAGCGCGCGAGGATGCGCGCACTGGTCGTCTTGCCACAGCCGCGGGGCCCGCTGAACAGGTACGCGTGATTGACCCGGTTGTTCCGCAGAGCCTGCTGCAACGGGTCGGTGACATGCTCCTGCCCGATGACCTCGGCGAAGGACTCGGGGCGATAGCGGCGGTAGAGCGCGAGAGACGACACATGTACGAGGTTATAGGCGCCCACCGACAACCCGGGAAAAACCGCCACCGTCAAGGCCGCCGGGCCGCACATGCCCGGCTCCCACCCCCGTACCGGAACACCTCGCGCAGGGACGAGAACGGCCGGTGAAGGAACGCACGCGTACGGGAACGCAAGCGCCCCCCACGCACCTGCCAGAGCCGACCTACCCTTGCTGCCTTCCGGCCCTGGGGGAGTTCAGTCAGATAGCACCGCGTGAGGGGCTCCGCCCAGAGTACCCGATGACGAACCCCCCGAAGCCCCGCCCCCCTGACCCCTGCAGGAGCCGCCACGGGAGAGCCACGGGGGACGGCTCGGGAGGGGCGGCCGGACCGGCGGCAGGACGAGCGCCCGGCGGACCGGCGGAAGGACCGGCGGCAGGAACCCGGCAGGAAACCCGGCCGGACACCTGCCGGACACCCCGGCCCGGCACCTCGCCGAGTGCCTCACCACCCCCCACCAGGATCGAGTTCGCGAGCACCCTCTTCGGTCATGTAATGTTCGCGGCGGAGGATTCGCCTAGAGGCCTAGGGCGCACGCTTGGAAAGCGTGTTGGGGGCAACCCCTCACGAGTTCGAATCTCGTATCCTCCGCCATTGCTCTCACCGGGCAATTCGTTGAAGGGCCCCACCGTTCACGGTGGGGCCCTTCGACGTTTCCCGTACTGCGGGTGCGCGGCGTCGGTACATTGGCACGCACACACCACGTGGAGGGGGACCCAGTGGTCGAGAAGATCGTCGGTGGGCTCGTTCTTGCCCTGCTCACCTTCGTGGGCCGGACCCTCTGGCAGAACCGGCGGCACCTGAGGCTGCTGCTGGTGCTTCTCGCGCCGGGGCGCCGCACGCGGGTGTCGGTGGCCGTGCTGCTGCGGGTGCACGAGGAGGACGGGTTCGTCCTGTTCGCCACGCCCTCCCGCCCCGGCGCCTTCGGACCGCCGGGTGGAGTGGTGAAGTACCGCGAGACGGCCAGGTCCTCCCTGGAGAAGCTGGGCTTCGAACCCGAGCAGCGCGGCCGGGCCGTGATGCGGCTCGATCTGCGGGGCTTCCTCTCCGGCGGCCGGGTCCTCGCGTTCGCGCGCTGGCTGCACCGCGGGGACGGCCGGGAGCCGGCGACCGAGTGCCTGCGGCGCGAGCTCGTCGAGGAGCTGGGAGAGGTCGGGCACGAGGAGCTGGTGGGCCTTGCCGAGGCCGTGGCCTTCGAGCACGTCCGGCGCGTCATCGACGGCCCCATGAAGGTGGCCGGGGAGTCGTACCGGCAGCTTCGGTTCCTCGATGTGTACGACCTCCTGGCCGACCGGCCCGAGGCCGAGGAGCTACGTTCCGCGCTGATCGCCCTCGCGAACGAGCAAACGGAGACGGGGGTCATCCGCGCCACCCGCCGGGAGATAGCGCTCGGCCGGGCCGGCGCCCACGTGGTCCTGCCGCAGTCCGCCTTCCTGTTCGGCGACCGGCGCCAGCGCGAGGACCTCCACCCCGCGAGCTGACCTTTTCTACGTCTTTGTCCGAACCGATGGCGGTGGCCCCCCTGCTCTGCTGGGATGTGGCGACCAGGGCGCCTGCGGCACCAACACGCCCTGCGTACGGCACACTCGAGGGGGCTCAGTGACTGGTGGCGTGACCCAGGACATTCTCAGGCATTCGGCGGACTTACTGGAGCGGGCGCTGGACGACGCGATCCATGCGGATCCGTCACGGGAGATGCGTCTGCGCAAGGCGCGCGAGGGTCTGCTCAAGACCCGGGAACAACTCGCGAACGGCTACCCGTACATCCCCGGGTACCGCATCGCGAACGGCGCTTCGACCGTCGCCGATTTCTACATGCAAACGAATATCGAACGGGCGCGCGAACTGCTCGAGCTCGCCGTCCACCTCCTGGAGTCCGAGCGGAACGACGACGGCAGGTACACGCCGACGATCGAGCACTGCCGGGAGCGGCTCGAACTGCTCGGCCCTCCTGCGCACGCCTCCGCGGCGGCTCCGGGAGCCGTGCCGGGACCCGTGCCCGGCGCGGTGCCGGGACCCGTGCCGGGACCGGGAGCCGTTTCCGGTCCTGCCTCCGCCGGCCTGCTTCCTCAGCAGGCCACGGGCACGGGCACCGCGGACGGCCCCGTCGTGGCGGTCTCCGCCGCTGCCGCCGCCACCGCGGTCGCCCCGGCGTCCGAAGGGACGGCCGCGACCGCGGCGGCAGCGGCGGTGGACGCCGTGGCGGCCGGAGGCGGCGTCGCGGTCTCGGTGGCCACCGGCGGCGAGACGGCCACCGCCGGAGCCACAGCCGGAGCCACCGCCACCGCCGCGGCCGCCCGCTTCCCCTCGCACATGAACCCGACCCGGGACTGGGACACGCTCCTCGGCGACTGGCGGTCCGGCTCACCCGACGACGACACGGTCCGGCGGCTGGTGGCGGAGCTGGGGGCACGCATCACCGAACTGTTCGGCAAGCACGCCCCCGTATCGTCCGAGTCGCTCCTCCCGGTCCTCGAAGAGGACCTGCACGAGCTCCCCGCACTCCTCGCCCACGCATCCGTGCCCGGCGACGACGCCCAGGCACTGCACCAGCGGGCCAAGGACGCACGCAGCACCTGCCGTTCAGAGATGCTGTCGTACGCCAAGGGCGACACCGTGGTCGACGTCCGGGTCCTGCGCCGGCACTGGCTGGCCAGCGCGCTCTGGAACTACGCCGTGGAGAACCACTGGCACTCCAGCGGCTACCAGACCCTCGCCGACATCCTCGGCTACCTCCAGCTCATCCAGATCTCCTACCGCTACCACGAGGCCAAGCGCGAACAGCTGCTGGACGTCACCGAGACGGCGGTCCTGCTCGCGCTCGGCGAGCTGCGCGACCCCGAGCTCAACCGCGTCCCGTACGTCTACGGCTGGCTGCGGCACGCCATCGGCATCCACCTCCTCGTGGGCGGCCCCGACCCGACCGCTCCCAAGGAACTGCGGTTCAACGAGCTCATCCAGGACCCCAGATTCGCCGACCGGCACATCTACGCCGAGTACTGGGCGGTCCGGGTCCTCAACCGCTGGACCGAGGAGAACCGGCACCGCAGCAGCGTCGCCCTCACCCTGCTCAAACTGTCCGGCTGGAAGGCCGACCAGCTGGACCGGCTGCTCGACCTGCTCTACTCCGCCACCGGCTTCTACGGCGACACCGGGACCCAGGAGGAACGCCGGGAGGCGCTCGCCTTCTGGCGCAAGGCCGGCCGGGACATGCTGGCCACGATCCGCATGGTGCGGGTCGCGAGGAACCCCTGGGAGTCCGGCTCCGCCGCGGCCACCGGCTTCCTGTCCATGGGCGACCAGGACGCGTCCGTCCAGGTCTCGAACCGACTGCTCCAGGGCATAGCCGCCGAACTCGCGCCCGGCCCGCAGGGAACCATGGTCCAGGGCGCACTGTTCGCCGGACGGCCCGTGCCGACCTTCCTCGCCCTCGACAGCTTCGGCCCGGTCGGCGTACTCAAGATCGACGAAGTGGCCAAGGTGCGGAGGGAGAAGGAGAACTTCGACCGGTTCGCGGAGGCGTACCTGCGCCCGGTGTACCGGGCCAGCAAGTGTGTCGTGGGCAGCACCACCATCGCCAACAGCAGCAACGGTGATCTCTACCAGGGCATCTTCACCTCCTACGTCTTCCGGCACCGCGACGAACCGAAGACGCTCAGGGACTGGGTGCGCACCGCGGACCCGGACGCGCTGCAGCCCGTCATCGAGGAAGTCTTCATGGACGCGCTCGGCCCGTGGCTGAGCCAGGCCCAGCGGACCATCGGCGACCTGCGGGGGGAGTATCCGGCCCTGCGCCCGGTCGCCTTCGAGCTGACCAGCTACGCGCCGGGCAAGAACGTGGAATCCGAGCTGGAGCACTTCCGGCTGCCCGAGGTCGCCGAGATCTTCGGCATCGAGGGCGGACTGCCCTGGCAGCACCGGACGCTGGAGTACCTGCTGGACAACTCCGCGCTCGGCTCCAGCCCCTTCGCCGCCGACCCCGCCTACAAGTCCGTCACGAACCCGCTGTGGCTGGTCGCCCACATGGCGGAGACCGGCAGACGGGACCCCGGGACCGAGGACCTCTTCGAGAGGCTCCTGTACGACCGCCAGTACGGCGTCACCACCGCCTCCTACCTGACCTGCATCTGCCACGGCGACCTCCACGGCGAGAACGTCCTGGCCAGCGGACCGGACGGCAGGCGCCCCGACCTCTACGTCATCGATTTCGAGACCACCCACCAGGGGCACATCTGCAAGGACTTCGCCCGCCTGGAATCCGCCCTGTGGTCACGGACGTTCTCCTGGGACCAGGAGCAACTCCAGCAGGTGCGCACCTGGTTCGTCGGGTCGCTGCGCGGCACGGCCATGTGGGAGCCGGCCATCCCGGAGGACGCGGACCCGGACGTGCGGCGGGTGCTGCTGTGTATCGCGAAACTGCGCGCCATCCTCAAGGGCTGCGAACAGAAGAACTGGCCGTTCGGCGAAGCCGAGTACCAGTGGGCCCTGCTGGCGTCCCTGCTGCCCTTCGCCCGCTACCGCGACCACGAGGACCAGGTGAACCGACACCTGCCGTTCCTGCTGGCGGCGGATGTCGCGGATGTCCTGGTGGAACATGCGGAGGGGACGGGCGCCGGCCACTAGTCCGGACCGGGTGATGCCTCGGGCTGCGTGCGGGCTCGGGGGTGCGGTCGGGACGTGGGGACGTCGGGACGTCGGTATGCCGGTATGTCGGGACGCACCTGGCACGATGCCGAAGGCTCCGCGCTGTTCGCAGCGGGGGGCCTTCGGCGTCGTTCGGGGCGGGGGCAGACGGGGCTGCTGAGGCGTGCCTTCACGGAGGTGCACCGGGGGTGATCACTCAAACGAGGAGGGGCCGGAGGGGCTCCGCGGTCTGCGGGACGGCCCGGATTCACCGGATCGGGGGGTGATGGGAGGGAGGGACGTTACTGCGGCTACCGGTCTGTAGTGATGTCGATACTTTCTGTGATGACCAGTCGGCACGACCAAACAGGGGTTATCGATGAGGAAGTTCGCTACGGCGGTGGTGGCCGCGGGGCTGTTCTTCGGGGGGATGGGGGTGGCGGTGGCGAGCTCTGAACACGGACTCGTCATGCGGACGCCAGGTGTCGCGTTCGTCGGCACGTACGCCTGGCAACCCACGACCAGGGTGCCGAGCGGCCTTCACGTGAAGGGCGAACTGCGGGACGAGAACGACAACGACGGGCACAACGTCTACCTCCGCGTGAAAGTCGAGGAGTACCCGTGGGGTGATCTGAAGGGTATCCAGAGGGGGGACATGAAGGTCGACAAGGTCTACACCGACGGCGCCGTTCTGAAGACCAAGGAAGTGCGCATGCAGGTTTGCCTCGACCGCGGCTCCTTGCGACCTGACTACTGCTCACGGGAGCGACTGTTCTCGCGGAGGTAGGTAACGGTTCCGGGGGCCGCTGACGATGCGGCCCCCCATCCCCATGGAGCGCACCACGATGGAAACCATCCTCCGCGCCGACGGCGTGGATCTCTTCTACGGCACTGAGCAGGCCGTCAGTAGAGCGGATTTCATGCTCAAGCGCGGCGAGGTGGCCGCCATCATGGGCAGCAGCGGATCGGGAAAATCGTCGCTGCTCTATTGCCTTGCGGGTGTTCTGCCACCGACCAATGGCACCGTGACCTTCGATGGAATCCCGCTCGCAAGCCTCCCCGACGGTGAGCTCAGCGCCCTGCGCCGCACCCGTCTCGGGTTCGTCTTTCAGTACGGGGAGCTGCTTCCGGAGCTGACCGTCGAGGAGAACGCGGCACTCCCCCTCCGGCTTGCCGGAATCAGCAAGACACATGCCCATGCGATGGCTGCCCAGGTACTGGGCCGCCTCGGCATGGGCGATCTGCTGCGTCGTAGGACCTCGAAACTGTCAGGTGGCCAGAGTCAACGCGTTGCCGTCGCACGCGCGCTGGTCCACCGGCCTGACGTAGTGTTCGCGGACGAACCGACCGGCGCGCTCGACAGTGCCAACGCGGCAGCTGTGCTGGAGGAGTTCCTTCAACTGGCGCGCAGACAGAAAACGGCTGTCGTCATCGTCACGCACGATGCCGACGTCGCCGCACGGGCCGATACGCGGTACACGATGTCGGATGGTGTTCTGGCCCAGCGGGTGGCGGTGTGAATGCCTTCGCCCTCGGACTGCGCCTGTTATGGGGAAGCGGGCGTCGGGGGCGGGCCCGCTTCCTTCTGATGGCACTGGGCTCAGCACTCGGAGTGGCATGCCTTGCCGCAGTCCTCACCATTCCGGCGATCCTCGCCGCTCACGACGCGCGAACGGCTGCTCGTGAACCGCGACCAGGCACAAGCAACGTCCTCTACCAGGAACTGCGTGAGCCGTACGGGTCGCAGCCACTCCACAGGGTCTTTGTCGCACGAACAGCTCCTGGGCCAACTCACGTACCCCCGGGAATCGACGAACTTCCCAGTGCCGGTGAGGCGATCGTTTCGCCGAAGCTAGGTGAAATCCTGGCTGACAATCCACGCACAGCGGGCCTAATTCCGGGCCGGGTGACAGGCATCATCGCACCTGAGGGACTGGGCGATAGCAACGACCTGTACGCCTACGTTGGAACCACCCCAGCCGAGCTGACCGAATCAGAGGAACTGGGTGGATTCGGTATCGGACGATCCTGGCGACAGATCGTCGAACCATCGACCCTGAACATCCTGCGTTTCACCCTCGGCTGCATCGTTCTGCTCCCGCTCGTCATCTTTCTCTCTATCTGCGCCCGGCTGTCCGGAGAATCGCGCGCGCGACGACTCGCCGCCCTCCGGCTCGTCGGACTCAGCATGAAAGACACGCTGCGGGTCAATGCCGGGGAGAGCGTCGCCGCCGCATCGGTCGGGGCCGTAATCGGGGTCCTGGGGTATCTCGGCGTCAACGAGATCATGGCTCGGGTCGGGCTGCCGGGCTTGCACTGGTATCCGTCCGATGGTCGGCCCGCCGGGGCGACGCTTGCCATGTGTCTGTTCGGATGCCCGGCACTCGCATGGCTCGTGGGGCAGTTCAGCGCACGGCGAGCCGCCATGTCCCCCATCAGCGTGCGACGAACAGCGGACCGCAAGCCTCCGAGAAAGTTCGGGACGCTCCTGTTGGTGCCAGGACTGGGCATCATCGGTGGGTACTGCGTGCTCAGCATCGCGGGGCGGGACCCATCCGGAGGATCGGCCAGTTCTCTCTTGGTACCCGGCGCCGTGTTGTTGACCGGTGCCGGGCTCGTTTTCGGGTTGGCACCCATCACAGCGTGGTTGGCGCGGCGACTGGCCGGCGCAACGAAGTCACTCCCAGTGGTGTTGGCGATGCGGCGGACCGAGGTCGACCCAGGGTCCTCCCTGAGAGTCGTCACCGGGCTGGTGCTGCTGGTGTTTGGTGCCTCTCTGACCCAGGGTGTGCTCATTGAAATGGACCAGGTCAGTCGGCCGACTGCTCCTCTTCAGGAGTACAACATCCGGCTGGATCAGCTCGAGCCAGCGCAGCGAAAGGCGCTCGCCGGCGTGCCGGGTGTACGAACGCAGGTGATCTCGTACAGCTCGTGGGATCCACTGGACGGCACCGACGTACGCCATGCCGACCTTGTAGTCGCCACCTGCGCGCAGCTCGCCGTATCAACGGAACGGGCCACGGGATGCGTGGACAACAAGGTCATGTCGCTTCGGGACCAACGCACGCCACTCAGATACGACCCGAGGGCCGGAGAGCACTACCCCTTCGTGCTGAAGAACGGCCAGCGAGGCGTTTTCACTATTCCTCGCGAGCAGGTTCGTGTGCGTCCCTGGGGCCTATCCGTCTTCGACTCAGGCACTCTGATCGTCCCTCCTTCCCTCTCGCCGATTCCGCCGGCACCCTCACCCTCGTCAGCGACTCCGACCCCGCCACCGTCCGCTCCGTTCTCGACGGCATCGGGGCCGTCGCGCCCACCTCGCCCGTCGAGCCCGTCGGGATCGTCATCGACTCGCTCGCCCAGCTCACCGTCATTCGCAGTCTGCTGGCCGTCGGGATGGTGCTCGGGCTGGTCATCGGGGTGGCCGCGTTCGTCGTGTCCGTGGCCGATCGGGCCATGGAACGGCGGGCTCAGGTGACCGCGTTGGCGCTGCTGGGGGCTCGGGCCGGGACGTTGCGGGGGGTGCAGGTCCTGCAGGTGTTGCTGCCGCTTGCCGTGGGGCTGGGGGGTGCCGTCGTTGCCGGGTGGCTTGCCGAGTCGAGCTATCTGATCACCGGGGGCGGCGCCGTGCACTGGGACTGGGAGGGGTTGCCCCTGCTGCTCGCCTGCGCCCTGGGCGTCCTGCTCGTCGCCGCGCTCGCCTCCGTGCCCATGGTGCGGCGGCACATCGACCCCGAGCACATTCGGCGGGATTGATTCTGCGGAGCCGATGAGTTTTCGGTGGGGTGGGGGTCTTCATAGGCGTGGGTGCGGAGAGGGCGGCGCGTGGATGTCGTTGCCCGCCCCCGCCCCCCGCACCCACGTCTACCGCCCCGCCCGTCCGCTACCGCCACTTCGGAGACTCCCCATGGCCGAGAACGTCGTCAAAGGACCCGCCAGCTACTTCCCCTCCATCGAGAAGAAGTACGGCCGGCCGATCTCCGAGTGGCAGGAGCTCATCCGTTCCTCGCCGCTCACCAAGCACATGGAGCTCGTCTCCTGGCTGAAGGCCGAGCACGGGCTGGGCCACGGGCACGCGAACGCGCTCGTGGCCCACACCCTCGCCGAGGGGAAGTAGCCCCCCGGCCTCACGCCGCCAGTTCGTGGGCCGTGCGGGCGTTCACCCTCGCCGTCAGCGCCGCCGTGGCCACCGCCGCGGCGGTGCCCGCCACCAGGGCCGTCCACCACAGCGCCGACGGACCCAGCTCGTGTACATCGCCACCCCCAGCGTCAGCGCCGCGAAGCGCGCGAGGCCCCACGTCCAGCTGAAGGCGCCCTGGTAGCGGCCCCGTGCGTGGGCCGGGGCCAGGTTGGCGACCACGCCCGCGGCGATGCCCGCCACCACCACCTCGCCCAGGGACCAGACCACGACCGACACCGTGTAGCCGACGACGCCGTCCGCCAGTCCGGTCAGTGCCACTCCGCCCGCGATCAGCGTGCCGCCCGCGCCCTGCACCGCCAGCTGCGGGAACCTCGACAGCCGCGCCGTCGCGAACGGCTGCAGCGCCACCACCAGGATCGCGTTGACCGCCGCCATCGCCCCGTACACCGCCGGCGACAGGCCGCTGTCGTGGACCGCGAGCGGCAGCGCCACCTCGGTCAGCGAGTACACGAAGAGCTGCACTCCGAAGAGCGGCAGCAGGAGCAGGGCCAGGCGGTCCCGGAAGACCACTCCGTAGCCGATGCCGTCCTTCTTCTCCTGGGCCTCCCCGACCTGGTCGTCCGTGGTCCTCGCGCCCTTGGGGTCCTTCAGGCGGACCGCCACCACCAGCGCGTACGCCAGCATCGACCCCGCGTCCACCACGAAGAGCAGCCAGTAGCCCCGCGCGGCCAGGTAGCCGCCGAGGACTCCCGCCACCGCCGTGCCGATGTTCACCCCCCAGCCGAACAAGGCGTACGCGCGGCGGCGCCGCTCGCTGTCCACCGCGTCCGCGAGCAGCGCGTACGCCGCCGGCGACACCGTGCTGCCCGCCGCGCTGATCAGCAGCGCCGCCGCCGCCATCGTCCACACGCCGGGGGCCAGGAACAGCGCGCCCTGCGCCGCCGACGCCCCGATCAGGCCGATCAGCATCGTCGGGCGGCGCCCGATCCGGTCGGCCAGGATGCCGCCGACGGCCGGGCCCAGGAGGTTGCCCGCGCCCAGGGCGCCCAGGACGTACGAGGTCTCCGCTCCCGTCACTCCGCGCGCGGCCAGGAAGAAGACCAGGAACGGCGTCACGAGGTAGCCGAGCCGGTTGACGATCGTTCCCGCGAAGATCGTCCACACGACGGACGGCAGGTCGCGGAACGAGGACGGGACGGGCGAGGAGGCAGTGAGTGGGGGCATGCGCCGAGATTGCCCCCGCCGCGTCTCCGTCTCCATTGATTAAGCTGTGGCCGAATCCAATGGGGGTGGGTCTGACTCCGCTCGACCTGTTGGACCTGCTGGACCCGTTGGACCCGTTGGACCTGCCGGTCCAGGCGCACCCGCCGCACCAGCCGACTCCGCCGACTCTAGGACGTGGACCTCTTGGAATCCGGGCTCAGCTTCTCCGCCGCCGACCTCGCCCAGACCCGTTTCGCCGTCTCCCCCATGTGGGAGGTCGTCACCAGCTACCGCGTCCTCGTCGGTCGTCCCGACTCCGGGCCCCATCGGCGCTGGGTCTCCCAGGTCCGGCCCCGGATCGTGCGGGCCGGGCTCGATCGCGGGTGGCTCGCCGCGCTCGTGCCCGCCCACGGCTACCTCGCCGACTTCCTCAACCCCACCCCGGGCGGCCCCTTCCCCACCCTCGGCACCGAGCTCGACGCCGTTCTCCGTACGCCCGCCGAGCAGGTCCGGGACGATCTCCGCACCTTGGCGGGAGGTGAACACCGCGACCGGATCAGGCTGCTGCACGACGACCCTCCCGCCGTTCTCCGCAAGGTCGTCGACGAGATCGAGGCCTACTGGGAGCTCGCCCTCGCCCCGTACTGGGCCCGGATCCAGCACGTCCTGGAGGCCGACGTCTTCCATCGGGCCCGGCAGGTCGCCGAGCACGGTTCGGCGCGGGTGCTGAGCGAGCTCCACGAGACCGTGCGGTGGGACGACGGCACCCTGCGGCTCGTACGGCGGCACTGCGCGCTCAGCCGCGACCAGGCCGGGTCCGGGCTGCTGCTGGTCCCCTCCGTGTTCGCCTGGCCCCGGGTCCTCACCCGGTCCGTCCACCCCGACCCGCCTCAACTCGCCTACCCGGCCCGCGGTTTCGGCGCCGTGTGGGAACCCCGTACCGCCGACGCCACCGAGGCCGTCGCCGCCGTCCTCGGGCGTTCCCGCACGCTGCTGCTCACCGAGCTCGACACCCCCGCGTCGACCACCCAACTCGCCTCCCACTGCGGCCTGTCCGCCGCCGGCGTCTCCCAGCACCTCATCGCCCTGCGCAACGCCGGCCTCGTCACCGCCCACCGCAGCGGACGCTCCGTCCTCTACGCCCGTACGGCCGTCGCCGATCAGCTCCTGAACCCGTAAGGGATCATGGAGGGATGACATCTTCCTCCAGTCCCTCCTGGTCAGAGCGGTTCGTGGTCCGTGACGGCGTGCGGCTCTCGTGTCGCGACTGGGGCCGGCCGGGCGAGCCGGGTGAGCAGAGTGACCGGGGCGAACAGAGTGACCGGGGCGAGCAGGGGGGCTTCCGGGGGGACCAGGGTGGCTTCCGGGGTGACGTCCTTCTGCTCCACGGGCTCGCCGGGCACGCCGGGGAGTGGGACGCGACGGCCCGGCTGCTCCGGGACTCCGGCCACCGTGTCGTCGCCCTCGACCAGCGCGGGCACGGCGGCAGCGACCGGAACCCCTCCGACGGAGACGTCTCGCGGGCCGCGTACGTCGCCGACGCCGTCGCCGTCATCGAACAACTCGGTCTCGAACGGCCCGTGTTGATTGGACAGTCCTTGGGCGGCAGCACCGCTCTCCTCACCGCCGCCGCCCACCCCGAGCTGCCGCGCGCTCTCGTCCTCGTCGAGGCCGGGCCCGACGGCGCGAAGCCCGGCGTCCAGGAGCAGATCGGCGGCTGGCTGCGGGCCTGGCCGGTGCCGTTCCCCTCCCGCGCGGCGGCCGTCGCCTACCTCGGCGGCGGCACCGACGCCGTGGGCGAGGGCTGGGCGGCCGGGCTCGAGGAGCGCGCCGACGGGCTGTGGCCACGCTTCGACCCCGAGGTCATGGTCCGGTCCCTCGACGAGAACGCCACCCGCGCCTTCTGGGACGAGTGGACCGCCCTCGCCTGCCCCACCCTCGTGGTCCTCGGCCAGGGCGAACACGGCGGGATCATCGGTGCCGAGGAGTACGCGGAGATGGTCCGCCGGCAGCCGGCGCTGCACGGCACCAGCCTGCCCGGCACCGGCCACGACGTACACCTGGAGCAGCCCGGCGTCCTCCACCGGCTGATCGTCGACTTCCTCGCGGACGGCGGCTCCGCCTGCGCTCGGCACACAGACGCTTGCCTTGGAGTGCACTCCACTTCCTAGAGTGCGCGCATGCGCTATCGGGTACTCGGCGGGACCGGGTTCGAAGTAAGTACGTACTGCCTCGGCACGATGATGTTCGGAGCCGTCGGCAATCCTGACCACGCGGACTCCGTACGCGTCATCCATGCCGCCCTCGACCAGGGCATCAACTTCGTGGACACCGCCGACATGTACTCCTCGGGCGAGTCCGAGGAGATCGTCGGCAAGGCCCTGCGCGACTCCAGCCGGCGGGAGGCGACCGTCCTCGCCACCAAGGTGTACTTCCCCGTCGGCGGCGAGGGCCCCAACCGGGGCGGCCTCTCCCGCCGTTGGATCACCCGGGCCGTGGAGAACAGCCTCAAACGGCTCGGCACCGACTGGATCGACCTCTACCAGGTCCACCGCCCCGACCACCGCACGGACATCGAGGAGACCCTCGACGTCCTCGGTGACCTCGTCGGCCAGGGCAAGATCCGGGCGTTCGGCTGCTCCACCTTCCCCGCCGAGCAGATCGTCGAGGCGCACGCCGTCGCCGAACGGCGCGGCCTGCGCCGCTTCCGCTCCGAGCAGCCGCCGTACTCGCTGCTCGCGCGGGGGATCGAGGCCTCCGTCCTGCCCGTCGCCCAGCGCTACGGGATGGGCGTCCTGACCTGGTCCCCGCTCGCCTCCGGCTTCCTCAGCGGCTCGTACCGCAAGGGGCAGCCGATCGATCTGACCCGCGGGCGCGCCGCGCTCACCCCGCACCGCTTCGACCCCACGATCCCCGGCAACGCCGCCAAGCTCGACGCCGTCGAGGAGTTCGTCGCCCTCGCCGACGAGATGGGCTGCTCCCTGCCCGAGCTCGCCCTCGCCTTCGCCGCCGCGCACCCGGCCGTGACCTCCGTCATCATCGGGCCGCGGACGATGGAGCAGCTGGAGGGGCTGCTGAAGGGCGCGCCCGTCGTCCTCACGGACGAGGTCCTGGACCGGATCGACGCGATCGTGCCGCCGGGCACGGACCTCTACCGCGCGGACGGCGCCTGGCAGCCGCCGTTCCTCACCCAGCCGGCGCTGCGACGGAGGCCGTTGGAGGAGCGGGCGGCCGGGTAGCGTTCCTCGCCGGCCGGTACGACGAGATCAGTCAGCGGGATCCGCCGCCGACTGATCCGTCGTTCCACTCCACCATCACTTCGTGAACTGCTCCGTGCCCACCACACCCAGCAGCGCGAGCCGCTCCCCCGCGTCCGTGCCCGGCGGCGGGGTGAACAGGACGAGCCGCTGCTCGCCCTCCGGGGCGAGCAGCACCTGGCAGTCCAGGTCCACCGGTCCGATCACCGGGTGCATGACCCGCATCCGGTTGTGCCGGCGGACCGCCACCTCGTGCCGCTCCCACAGCTCCGCGAACTCCTCGCTCGCCCCGCGCAGCCGCTCCACCAGCCGGGTCACCGCCGGATCGCCCGAGCGGCGGCCGAACGCCGCGCGCAGATCAGCGACATGGAGGCGACTCTGGTACGCGTGCTCCTCGGCCGGGTACGCCGTCCGGGCCTCCGGGTCGGCGAACCAGCGCCACACCACGTTCCGGCCGTGCTCCGACACCGTGCACACCCCGCCGAGCAGCGCGCGGGCCATGTCGTTCTGCGCGAGTACGTCCCCCAGGTCGCTCAGGACCTGTGCGGGCGTCGTCCGCAGCTGGTCGAGGAGGTGCAGCAGGCCGGGCGAGACGTGGTCGCCGGCCATGGGGCCCGCCGGCGGGCGGTGGCCCGCCAGAAGGTGCAGGTGGTCGCGCTCGTCGGTGTCGAGCCGCAGCGCGCGGGCGAGCGCGGCGAGCATCTGCGGCGAGGGCTGCGGGCCGGGGGCCTGCTCCAGGCGGATGTAGTAGTCGGCGGACATCCCGGCCAGCTGGGCGACCTCCTCGCGGCGCAGCCCGGGCGTACGGCGCCTGGGTCCGACCGGGAGACCCGCGTCCTGCGGACGGACCCGGTCGCGGGTACGGCGGAGGAAGTCGGCGAGTTCGCGGCGGTCGATCGTCGTCATGCGGTCATCATCCTTCCGGGCCTCCGCCCAGCACGTCCCAGGGGTCTTCCGGCAGCCGGGCTCGATCCGTACGCGTCTCCGCGGGCCCTCCGGCAGGCCGGGCTCCACCGTCGCACGTCTCCCCGGGGCCATCCAGGGACTGCCGGTCCCAGGGTCGGAAGGGCTCTCCCGCCCGCTTCCGGCGGGCGGCAGAGTTCGGGGTGTCGGTCAACAACGACACACACCCCGTCCCGAGCCTCCCTGGAGCATCCTCATGTCCACCGCCACCGCCGTAACCACCAGCACCAGCGGCATCGTCGCCGTCGGCGACGCCCTCGTCCGCTACGACGTCGAGGGCTCGGGCGACGGGCCCGCGCTGCTCCTCGTCCACGGCACCGGATCCGGTGGCGCCGTCGTCAACTGGGTTGGCACCGCGCCGCGTTTCGCCGCAGGCCGTACGGTCATCACCCTGGACCTGTCGGGTGCCGACCGGACCGTCGACGACGGCGGTCCGCTGACCGTCGAGTCGCTCGCCGCGCAGGTGATCGCGGTGATCGAGGACGCGGGCACCGGGCCCGTCGACCTGCTCGGCTTCTCCATGGGCTCCCCGGTCTCGGCGGCGGTCGCCGCCCTCCGCCCCGACCTGGTCCACCGGCTCGTCCTGGTCGCCGGATGGGCGTACACCGGGGGCGACGAGTACCTGCGGAACCTGTTCACGCTCTGGCAGCGGCTCGGCGAGTTCGACCCGGCCGGTTTCGGGCGGAGCGTCACGATGACCGGGTTCAGCCGCGGGTTCCTCAACTCCGTCGGCCGCGAGGGCGTCGAGGCGCTCATCCCGAACATGCCGCCCACCCCGGGCACCCTGCGGCACGTGGCGCTCGACCTGGAGGTCGACATCCGGGCGCTGCTGCCGCGGATCACGGCGCCGACGCTGGTCGTGGGCTGCGCGCAGGACGCCACCGTCCCGGTGGAGAACAGCCGGGAGCTGCACGCGGCGATCGGCGGCAGCACGTACGCGGAGATCGACGCCGGCCATGTCGTCTTCTTCGAGAAGGAGGACGAGTTCGTGGAGACCGTGACGGATTTCCTCGTCCCGGTCGGTGTGTGAGGCCATGCTTGGCCGCATGGGTGAGACGAGGACGAGGACGATCGGCGCCGCCGAGCGCAGGGCGCGGCTCGGGGTGCGGCATCTGCTGGCCGGAAGTGCGCGGGCCGGATCGGCGGAGGAGGTCGCGGGGTCCCTGGTCGCCCTGCACGGGACCGACCCGGCGAGCGTGTTCCTCGCCGTGGGAGCGCGGCTGGCCGGGAGCGCCGGGCCCGTGGCGGACCTCGAGCGGGCCCTGTACGAGGACCGGTCGCTGGTCCGGATGCACGGCATGCGGCACACGGTCTTCGTCCTCCCCGCCGCGCTCGCCCCCGCCGTCCAGACCTCGACGACGGACCCGGCCGCCGTCCGCGAACGGGGCACGCTCGTCCAGCACTTGGCGGCCGGCAGTGACTTCGACGCAGCGTGGCTCGCGGAGACCGAGCGGCTCGTCCTCGCCGAGCTGGGCGTGCGGGGCGAGGCGACCGGGGCCGAACTCGGCAGGGCCGTACCGGCGTTGAGATCCACGTATCTGTACGGGAAGGGCACGCGGCAGGAAGGCGTCCAGTCCGTCGCCAGCCAGGTGCTGCGCGTGCTCGGCATGGCGGGGCGGATCGTACGGGGCCGGCCCCAGGGCACCTGGACGTCCAGCCGGTTCCGCTGGGCGCGCCCCGCCGGTCCGGCGTCCGGGCAGCCACCGGTGGATCAGCTCGATCCGGCCGCGGCGCGGGCCGAGCTGATCCAGCGGTGGCTGCGGGCCTGCGGGCCCGCCACCGAGGCGGATCTGAAGTGGTGGACGGGGTGGAAGGTGACGGACGTGCGGGGGGCGCTCGCCGCCGTCGGCGCGCGGTCGGTGACCCTCGGCGAGGGGACCGGCTTCGTCCTGCCGGACGACCTCGACCCCGTGGCCGAAGGGGCGTCGGTACCCGAGCCGTGGGCGGCGCTGCTGCCCGCGCTCGATCCGACGGCGATGGGCTGGCAGGCGCGCGACTGGTACCTGGACCCGGAGCACCGGGCGGCGCTGTACGACCGCAGCGGGAACATCGGGCCGACGGTGTGGTGGGACGGCCGGATCGTCGGCGGCTGGGCGCAGCGCCCGGACGGCGAGATCGTCCACCGGCTCCTGGCGGACGTGGGCGCGGGGGCCGGGCGGGCGATCGAGGCGGAGGCGGAACGGCTCGCCGGGTGGATCGGGGACGTACGGGTGACACCGCGGTTCCGAACGCCGCTGGAGCGGGAGTTGGGGGCCTGAGCCCTGCACCCCGTACCCGCTCCCCTCGGCCCGGATCGGTCCGCTCCCCTCGGCCCGGATCGGTCCGCTCCCCTCGGTCCGGTCCGGTCACTTGCGCAGGTTCAGGCCCGGGACGCCCAGTTCCGAGAGGCCGTCCAGGACCAGGTCCACGCCGACGGCCGCGAGCAGCAGGCCGAGCAGGCGGCCGAGGAGCTCGATCGTGGCGTGGTGGGTGCGCCGCAGGACGCGGGCGAGCAGCAGGACGCAGATCAGGTCGAGCGCGATGACGGACACGTACGCGCCGACGACCGTCGAGCGCCAGCTGAAGGAGTCGCGGGCGGCCGCCTCGATGAGCACGGCCGTCATGGCGAGCGGGCTCACCACGTACGGCATGAGCAGCTCGCGTACGCCGCTGACCAGGTCGGGGGAGTCCTGGTGGGTGGTGTTGGAGCCGAGGTGGAGACCGAGCACGAGCCCGACGGCGTAGATGAAGAAGATGACGCCGCCCGCGAGCTGGAGGGCCGCGGTGCTGATGTGGAAGACGTTCAGCAGCCACGGGGCCGTGATGCCCATGACCAGGCCGACGAGGACGGCCGCGCCGGACGACAGGAGGGCGATGGTCCGCATCTGGCTCACGGGATGGACCTGGGCGAGGCCGGCGAAGGCGAGGAGGACCTTCGGGGGGCCGACGACGGAGAAGAAGGTGATGAAGGCGGCGGAGTAGCTGAAGGCGTTCACACCGGAATCATGGTGCGGGCGGGTGATTTCTCCCGTTTTTCCGGCCGGCGCGGGCGCGGTGTCGAGAACCGGTCCGCCGCTCCGACTGTCCTGCGAGAGGCGGTCCGCCCGGAAAGCCGAGAACGCAGACGAGGAGCGAGGAGGACGTCATGAAGTACCTGGTGATGGTGCAGGGCAGTCAGGCCGACTACGAGGCCATGGCGGGCAACGCCACCGACAGCAGCCCCGCCTGGAACAAGTCGGACCTCAAGGCGATGTTCGCGCACATGAACGCGATCAACGAGGAGCTGGCGGCGAAGGGCGAGATGGTCGACGCCCAGGGCCTCGCGTCCCCGTCCACGACCCGCTTCGTGACGGTGGACGGCGACGGCAGGCCGGTCGTCACCGACGGCCCCTACGCGGAGACCAAGGAGGTCGTCGCCGGCTACTGGCTCCTCGACTGCGCGTCCCTGGAGCGCGTGACGGAGATCGCCGCCCAGGTCGCCCGCTGCCCGCAGCCGGCCGGCGCCCCGGAGTACGCGGTGGTCATCCGCCCGGTCGACGCGACGGGCCCGACCCAGGACTGACCGCGCGATCCCGCGTCCTCGCACCCGGCACTGTCCGTGCCGGGTGCGAGGATCGGCCGCGTGGATACCCGACCCCTACCCCTCTCCCTCCGACAGTTCACGGCTCCCGAGGACGTCTCCCCGGAGCTGCGGAACGCACTCGTCGACTGCTGGATCGAGGTGACCAACGCGGGTGGGGCGGCGGGCTTCCCCTTCCCGCCGATCGACGCCCACCTGGCCGGACCGGCGGTCGACTCCCTCGTCGCGGGCCTCGGCCCACGGGCGAGCCGGCTGCTCGTCGCGTCGATCGACGACGAGCTCGTCGGATGGCTGAACGTCCGCCGCGACGACGTCCGGCTCGTCGCGCACTGGGGGACGCTCCACCACGTCCAGACCCGGACGGGTCTGCGCGGGCGGGGGATCGGGGCCGCCCTCGTGCGCCGGGTACGGGAGATCGCGCGCGACGAGATGGGACTGGAGCAGCTCCGGCTCGCCGCGCGCGGCGGCGTCGGTCTGGAGACGTTCTACGGGCGGCTCGGGTGGCGTGAGGTCGGGCGCTGGCCCGGGGCGCTCCGGCTGGCACCCGGGGACGACCGGGACGAGGTCCTGATGGTCCTGGCGCCGCTCTGATCCCGGGGCGGCGCTGAACCGGAGGCGCTGCTGGATTCGGGGCGGCGCTGCATTCGGGCCCGGCCTGGGGCCCGGGGCGGCGCTGAACCGGAGGTCAGTGCATTCCGTGCGGGCCGCCCGTCAGGTGCGGGCGGCCTTTCGGGATCAGCAGCGGGGACGCCAGGGCCGCGGGTGCCGCCGTGAGGGTGCAGAGGGTGTACGCGGCGGTCAGGCCGGCCGGGGTGGGGGCCGGGGCGGCCGTGGCGGTCAGGGCGAGGGTGGAGGCGAGCGCGACGCCGATCGAGCCGCCCAGTTCGTGGAAGGTGTTCACGATGCCGGCGGCGAGGCCCGCTTCCCGCGGGGCGATGAGGCCCAGGACTGTGGTCGTCGCCGTGACGAAGACCGCCCCGAGGCCGAGCGACGCCGTCGCCAGGGACGGGAGCAGCGTGGTCCACGGGCCGGACGCGGGGTCGGCGAAGACCAGGGGGAGGCAGCCGAGGGCCGCGACCGCGAGGCCGCCCGTCGCGCAGACGCGCGGGCCGGCCGTGCTCACCAGGCGGGAGCCCAGGTGGGCGCCGATCGCCGTGGTGAGCGCCACCGGGAGGAACAGCAGGCCGGTGCGGAGGGCGTCGAGGTGGTGGACGTGCTGCAGGTGCAGGGAGCCCAGGAAGAAGAACGAGATCAGCAGCGCCGTCGCGACCAGCATGAGGAGCGAACCCACGACGACCGGTCGCCGGGTGAACATCCGCGGGTCCATCAGCGGGACGCGGGTCCTCCGCTCGGTCGCCGCGAAGGCCCCGTAGAGGACGAGCGCGCCCAGGAGGGGCAGCAGCGTCGCCGTCGACGTCCAGCCGGAGTCGCCCGCCGTGACCAGGCCGTAGACGAGTGCGCCGGTCGCCGTCGTGACGAGGAGGGCGCCGGGGACGTCCAGACCGCGGCCACCTCGCCGCGCGGGCTCCGCCGCCGCGGGTGCGGTGGTGCTCGTGGCAGTCGTGGTGGGCGTGGCGGTCGTGGTGGGCGTGTCAGTCGTGGTGCTCGTGGTGGGCGTGGCGGTCGCCGGTGTCGTGGGAGCAGCGGGTACGAACCTCGGCAGGGTCGCCAGGACCGCGAGGCCCACCGGGACGTTGACGTAGAAGATCCACGGCCAGCCCGGACCCGAGGTGAGGGCGCCGCCGAGCAGGACGCCCACCGCCGATCCCGTACCGCCGACGGCCGCCCAGACGCCCAGTGCCTTCGCCCGTTCCGGGCCGTGGAACACCGTCGTGACCAGGGCGAGCGCCGCCGGGGAGAGCAGTGCGGCGCCGACGCCCTGGGCGATCCGGCCGCCGAGCAGGACGCCGGCGTTCGGCGCGAGGCCGCAGGCGAGGGACGCGGCGGTGAAGAGGGCGAGGCCGACGAGGAGGATCCGGCGGGCGCCGAGGGCGTCGGAGAGCCGTCCGCCCAGGAGCATCAGCCCGCCGAAGCAGAGGGTGTACGCGGTGACGACCCAGGTCAGGGCGGTGCGCCCGAGGTCGAG
Source organism: Streptomyces sp. CB02009 (assembly GCF_001905825.1). Taxonomy (GTDB): domain Bacteria; phylum Actinomycetota; class Actinomycetes; order Streptomycetales; family Streptomycetaceae; genus Streptomyces. Next base: position 595,224 of record NZ_LIVV01000004.1, on the reverse strand, counting down.
GTCGGTGGCGAGCACGGGCAGCGCGACGTTCACCACGGTCACGTCGAGGACCAGCATGAACTGGGCCGCGCAGATCAGGGCCAGGACCTTCCAGCGGCGTGGGTCGGGGTGCGGGCGGTCGTGGGCGTGGGCCCCATGGGCCTGACCCTCGTGGGCGCGGGCCGCTTGAGCGTGGGCTCCGTGCGCCCGGTCGTGGGCAGGGGAGGGTACGGCGGAGTCGGTGGGCATAACTGAACTGTACGGCACAGTACAGTTGAACTCAAGAGTACAGTTTCTGGGTAGGGTGAGGCCATGGACGCCCAGCCCGCACCGGCCGCCAAGCCCGCCCCCACCGGCCCCCGCGCCGCCCGCAAGCGGCAGGCGATCGTCCGGGCCGCCCGCGACCTCTTCCTCCGCGAGGGGTTCGGCGTCGGCATGGACGCCATCGCCGCCGAGGCCGGCGTCTCCAAGGTGACCGTCTACAACCACTTCGGCAGCAAGGAAGCCCTCTTCACCGCCGTCGTCGCGGGCGGCCTGGACGAGCCGCTCGGCGACGGCGGACGGAGCGGGCGGAGCGAGCAGGAGACACAGGGCACGCAGGGCGGCCGCAGCGACGTGCCCGATCTCGCGCGGCTCGTCGAGGCCGACGGGCCCGACGCGCTCAAGGCCGCCCTCACCGACGCCGGCCGCGCCTGGGGCCGCGCCCTGCGCGCCGACACCGAGGGGCGCGCCCTGCGCACCCTCGTCGCCACCGAGGTGCACCGCTTCCCCGAGCTGGGCCGCGCCTGGCGCGCGCACGGCCCGGCCGGCCACCACCCCGCCGTCACGAACGCCCTGCGCACCCTCGCGGACCGGGGCCTCCTCGACATCCCCGACCTGGAGGTCGCCGTCCTCCAGCTCTACTCGCTGTTGGTCTTCCCGCAGATGGTGTTCGAGCAGCACGGGACGGAGCTCGGCGAGGAACTGGGCGATCGCCTGGTCGTCGACGGGGTCGAGATGTTCCTCCGGCGGTACGCCCCCGTGCCCTCGTCCACGCCCTCGTCCACGACCGCAATCTGACGCAGGTGTCATCCTTGGTCTTCGACGGAACCCCGCGCGGGGAGTAAATTACCCCCTGGGGTATCGAAGAGGAGTTGCTGTGGAACTGGATCTCGCCGGTGCCGAGCTGAAGTCGGTGCTGAACCGGCTCCGCCGGGCTCAGGGCCAGATCTCCGGCGTGATCCGGATGATCGAGGAAGGCCGTGACTGCGAGGAGGTCGTGACCCAGCTGGCCGCCGCCTCCCGGGCCCTCGACCGGGCCGGGTTCGCGATCATCGCGACCGGCCTCCAGCAGTGCCTGACCGATGTCGAGGACGCCCGCCGCAACGGCGAGGACCGTGACGCGATGCGCGCCCGCCTGGAGAAGCTCTTCCTGTCGCTGGCCTGACCGCGATCCATCGAGACACGGACGTGCCCCCGGGGGGTCTCCCCCGGGGGCACGTCTTTCTGCGGCGACGTCCTCGGCGACCGCGGCAACGCCCTTCGGCGCGGTCAGTCGGTCGCGAGGCCCTTGAGGCGCTTCGCGATCGTCGTCAGACGGCGGCCCTGGTAGCGGGCGGCCTGCAGGACGTTCTCCTCCGGCGCGCCGTTCGCACCCGGGTGGGCGGTGCCGTACGGGTTGCCGCCGGCCGCGTAGACCGCCGGGTCCGTGAAGCCGGGGGAGACGATGACCGAGCCCCAGTGGTGGAAGGTGTTGTAGAGCGCGAGCAGCGTCGACTCGTTGCCGCCGTGCAGGTTGTGGGCGCTGGTGAAGGCGGTCGCGGGCTTGTCCGCCATGACGCCCCGCTGCCAGAGGCCGCCCGAGGTGTCGATGTACTGCTTCAGCTGCGCGGCCACGTTGCCGAAACGGGTCGGGGAGCCGAACGCGTACGCGTCCGCCCACTCCAGGTCCTCGAGCGTGGCGACCTCCACGTCACCGGTGGCGTCCACGTGGGCGCGCCAGGCCGGGTTCGAGTCGATGGCGGCGTCCGGGGCGAGCTCGGGCACCCGGCGCAGCCGCACCTCGGCGCCGGCCTTCTCGGCACCCTCGGCGACCGCCTGGGCGAGCTGGTGGACGGCACCCGTGGCCGAGTAGTAGACGACGGCGACCTTCACGGACATGGCGATCTCCCTCAAGCGGATCAGTTTCCGTTTCTATGGAACGAGACTAAACGGATCGCTATCCGCTTTGCAAGAGGGACAGGTATGCTCACAGCGAGGGCTACCGGAACGGGGAGACGGGGCGCGAGAAGACAAACAGCGCGACACAGCGCGCAACAGGGCGCACGGGCGGCGCACCAGGAACAGGAGTCGGCAGATGAGCACCGAGATCCCGCGGGCCGGAGGCACGGCGGCACCCCTGCTCGGCCTCCTCCCCACTGTCGGAACCCCCGCACCGGAGCGCGCCGACGCCGCCAGGAACCGGCGCAAGATCCTCGACGCCGCCGCCCGGATCGTCAGCGAGGACGGCCCCGAGGCCGTCACCATGAACCAGGTCGCGCACGCCAGCGGCATAGGCGTCGGCACGGTCTACCGCCGCTTCGGCGATGTCTCCCAGCTGCTGTGGGCGCTGCTCGACGACCGCGAGCGCCAGTTCCAGGAGGCGTACATGAGCGGCCCGCCGCCGCTCGGTCCCGGCGCCCCGGCCGACGCCCGGCTCGACGCCTTCCTCGATGCGCTCGTCGACCGGGTCGGCGAGCAGCGCGAGATCCTGCTCGCCGCGCACTCCGCCGCGCCCCGCGCCCGCTACCACAGCGGCGCGTACCGCGTGATGCACACGCATGTGGCCCTGCTGATCGGGCGGCTGCGGCCCGGCTCCGACAGCACGCTCCTCGCGCACATGCTGCTCGCTCCGTTCTCGCCGGACGTGATGCACCACCTGGCGGTCGAGCAGGAACTGTCGGCGGACCGCCTCAAGGCGGGCGTACGGGAGCTGCTCCGGCTGCGGGCCTGAGCCCCGCACCGACGACCGCAGGCCCTACCGGCCCCGCACCGACGACCGCAGGCCCTACCGGCCCCGGACCGGCGACCGCAGGCCCCACCGCCCCGGACCCCCACCCCCGCCCCCGCCCCCGGGTCAGATACCGCCCAGAACCGCCAGGCCGTCCAGCACCCGCTCCAGGCCGAAGCGGTACGCGTGTTCCGCGTCGTACAGGCCGTCGTAGGCGATCGCCGCCGCCTCCCCCACCCGGCTCGCGAGCGGGAACCGGGACTCGTCCAACGCCCGCGCCAGCAGCGGTTCGTGGGCGTCCCACCACTCCCCGTCCGACATGGCGCTCTCCCGCTCCACGGCCCGCGCGTCCAGTTCCGCCCGGGCGCCGGACTGCACGAAGCCGAGGACGTACGTCAGCGCCGAGTCCCTGGCCACGTCGTCGAGGCCCAGGCCCTCGAAGGCGCCGAGCTCGTACTCGTACTTGGTCATCACGCCGGGTCCCAGCGGGGCGCGCACGATGCGCAGTTCGACCAGCCACGGGTGGCTCAGGTGCAGGGCGCGGTTCGCGTCCGCGACCGCGGTGACGTGGTCCCGCCAGGACCCCTCCGGGCGGAACCGCGGCCGGTCCATGCGCAGGAAGACGGCGTCCAGCATGAGGTCGAGCAGCTCGGCCTTGCCGGGGACGTACGTGTAGAGCGTCATCGGGGTCACCCCGAGGTGCTGGGCCACCGCGCGCATGGTCAGCGCGTCCAGCCCGCCGGCGTCCGCGAGGGCGAGGGCCGCGTCGACGACCGCGTCGACGGTGAGGCCCTGCCGCGGGCCGCGGCGCCCCGCCGGGGCGGCCGAGCCGTCGCGCCACAGGAGCTCCAGGGTGCGCGCCGGGTCGCCCGCGCCACTGCTGCTCTTCCCCTTCGCTCCCGCCATGTCGCCGCCGTCCCTCGTCGCGTTCCGTATGTCCTTGACGTTCTCGCAGGTCAGAATAGTTGCCCGCTTACTTTGTACGTTGTATAGAGTACGCTTCCCCAGCACACAGGACGACCATCGGAGGGCGCACGATGAACCACCCCGTCGCAGCGGACAGCCACCACGTCATCCAGGTCCGCGGGGCCAGGGAGAACAACCTCAGGAACGTCGACGTCGACCTCCCCAAGCGCCGCCTCACCGTCTTCACCGGAGTCTCCGGCTCCGGGAAGTCCTCCCTCGTCTTCGGCACCATCGCCGCCGAGTCGCAGCGCCTGATCAACGAGACCTACAGCGCCTTCCTGCAGTCCTTCATGCCGTCGCTCGCCCGCCCCGACGTCGACGGGCTGCACAACCTGAGCGCCGCGATCGTCGTCGACCAGGAGCGGATGGGCGCCAACTCCCGCTCCACCGTGGGCACCGCCACCGACGCCTACACGATGCTGCGGATCGTCTTCAGCCGCCTCGGCACCCCCCACGTCGGCACCTCGGGCGCCTTCAGCTTCAACCTGCCCGAGGGCATGTGCCCGCGCTGCGAGGGCACCGGCCAGATCTCCGACATCGACGTCGACGAACTCGTCGACCGCACCAAGTCCCTCAACGAGGGCGCCATCACCGTGCCGGGCTACGCCGTCGACTCCTGGATGTGGCAGATCATGGCCCACTCCGGCTTCTACGACCCCGACAAGAAGCTCGCGGACTTCACCGACCAGGAGTGGGAGGACTTCCTCCACAAGCCGTCCTGCAAGGTGAAGGTCGGCACCAACAACTTCACCTACGAGGGCCTCGTGGTGAAGCTCCAGCGGACCGTCCTCTCCAAGGACCGGGAGGCCATGCAGGCCCACATCCGCGCCTTCGTCGACCGGGCCGTCGGCTTCCGGACCTGCCCCGAGTGCGAGGGCGCCCGGCTCACCCGGGCCGCGCTGTCCTCCCGTATCGACGGGGTCAACATCGCCGAGTGCTCGGCGATGCAGATCAGCGACCTCGCGTCCTTCGTCCGCCGGATCGAGGACCCCTCCGTCGCTCCGCTCCTGGCCGGCCTGCGCGAACTCCTCGACTCGCTCGTCGAGATCGGCCTCGGCTACCTCTCCCTCGACCGGTCCTCCGGCACGCTCTCCGGCGGCGAGGCGCAGCGCGTGAAGATGGTGCGCCACCTCGGCTCCCCGCTCACCGACGTCACGTACGTCTTCGACGAGCCGACCACCGGACTCCACCCGCACGACGTGCGGCGCATGAACGACCTGCTGCTGCGGCTGCGCGACAAGGGCAACACCGTCCTCGTCGTCGAGCACAAGCCCGAGGTCATCGAGATCGCCGACCACGTCGTCGACCTCGGCCCGCGGGCCGGGACCGCGGGCGGCGAGATCTGCTACAGCGGAAACGTTCCCGGACTGCGCACCTCCGGCACCCTCACCGGGAACCACCTCGCGCACCGGGCGAAGCTCCGCACCGAGGTACGCGTCCCCAGCGGCGCGCTGAGCATCACCGGCGCCACGCAGCACAACCTCAAGGACGTGAGCGTCGAGATCCCGGCCGGGGTCCTGACCGTCGTCACGGGCGTGGCGGGCTCCGGCAAGTCCTCCCTCATCCACGGCAACCTGCCGGGCCGCGAGGGCGTCGTCGTCGCCGACCAGTCCCCCATCCGGGGCTCGCGCCGCTCGAACCCGGCGACGTACACCGGGCTCCTCGGGCCGATCCGTACGGCCTTCGCCAAGGCCAACGGCGTCAAGCCCGCCCTCTTCAGCGCCAACTCCGAGGGGGCGTGCCCGCGCTGCAACGGCCTCGGGCTCGTCTACACCGACCTCGCCATCGCGGCGGGCGTCGCGTCGGTCTGCGAGGAGTGCGAGGGGAAGAGGTTCACCCCCGAGGTCCTCACGTACCGGCTCGACGGGAAGAACATCCACGAGGTCCTGTCGCTGTCGATCGAGGAGGCGTACGAGTTCTTCACGGCCAAGAGCCAGGCCCGCACGATCCTCGGCCGCCTCAAGGACGTCGGCCTCGGCTACCTGCGGCTCGGGCAGCCGCTGAACACGCTCTCGGGCGGTGAGCGGCAGCGGCTGAAGCTGGCGATCCACATGGCGGAGAAGGGGGCGGTGTACGTCCTCGACGAGCCCACCACCGGACTCCACCTGGCCGACGTCGACAAGCTCCTCGCCCTCCTCGACCGCCTCGTCGAGGCCGGCAACACGGTCGTCGTGATCGAACACCACCAGGCGGTGATGGCCCACGCGGACTGGCTGATCGACCTGGGGCCGGGGGCGGGGCACGACGGGGGGCGGGTGGTGTTCGAGGGGACGCCGGCGGAACTGGTGGCGAAGTCGGACACCCTGACGGCCCGCCACCTCAAGGAGTACGTGAACGCCTGACACCCCGGGTACGGGCCACCGCGCGGCGCGGGCCGCACCCGACGCCCTGGGCCCCGAACCGCGGGGCGCGGCACTGCGCGGCCCGCCGCCGCCTCGCCGCACGACCCGCACCCTCGCCGCCTTGGGCCGCGCTCGCGCCACCCACCGCCCGTATGGGCGGCGCCCACCGCCCCCGCCACCCCGCCCGTGTGGGCAATCGTCCCGCTGGGGCGGGACGGGTGGGCACACGGGACGGCGCCCTCTCGCGGCGCCTCCGCCCCTTGCGCCTGGACCCGCACCCCTACCTCGGCGCGAACAGGGTGCGGGTCAGGGCGCGGAAGCCTAGGCCCGGCAACGGGCGCCGTTCCGTTGTGCCCACCCGTTCCGCCCCAGCGGAACGAATGCCCACAACGGGGCGGGGTCAGGGTCAGGGCCTCGGCCGTCGCGTAAGGGTGTCCAGTCCTTGGGATCGGGTGGATTCTTGATCCGGGGCGCGCGCAGCATCGTCGTATGAGCGACCCGTCCAAGACCTTCCTCATCCTGCACGGTTTCCAGAACCGCCGGCCCCCCGAGCACTGGCAGCACCGGCTCGCCCAGCAGCTCCGGGACCGCGGTCACGACGTGCGGTACCCGCAGCTGCCCGAGCCCGACGCCCCCGTGCTCGAAGACTGGCTCGCCGCGCTGGACGAGCACGGCGCGCGCCCCGCCCGGGGCGAGTTCGTCGTGCTCGCGCACAGCCTGTCCGTGCTGCTCTGGCTGCGGGCCGGCGCCCGCCGGCCGGCCGCCGACCGGGTGCTGCTCGTCGCCCCGCCCTCGCCCCCCGTCACCGCCGGGATCCCCGAGATCGCCGCCTTCGCCGACGGGCTCGACCTGGCGGAGGCCGGGCTCGACGCGCGTCTCGTGTACGGCGACGGCGACCCGTACTGCCCGGAGGGCGCCGATCTGCACTACGGCCGCCCGCTGGGCCTCGACATGGACCACGTACCGGGCGGGGCGCACCTCAACCCGGGCTCCGGTTACGGGGACTGGCCCTCGCTCCTGGAGTGGTGCGAGGACCCCGCGGTGCGGATCAAGGGTCATTAGGGTCGGTCGGATGTACTCCGACCACACCGCACCGTACGACCAGGGCCTGCTCGACGTGGGCGACGGGAACCACGTCCACTGGGAGGTCTCCGGCAACCCGGAGGGCCGGGCCGCGCTCGTCGTCCACGGCGGCCCGGGTTCCGGCTCCTCGCCCCGCAGCCGCCGCTTCTTCGACCCGGAGGCGTACCGCCTGGTCCTCTTCGACCAGCGCGGCTGCGGCCGGTCCACCCCGCACGCGAGCGACCCGGCCGCCGACATGGGGGTGAACACCACCGCGCACCTGGTCGCCGACATGGAGCGGCTGCGCGAGCACCTGGGGATCGACCGCTGGCTGCTGTACGGCGGGTCCTGGGGTTCCACCCTGATCCTGGCGTACGCGGAGGCGTACCCGGAGCGGGTCACGGAGATCGTGATCGCGGCGGTGACGACGACCCGGCGTTCCGAGACGGCCTGGCTGTACGAGGGGGTCGGGCGGTTCTTCCCCGAGGCCCACGAGCGGTTCCGGGCGGGGGCGGGCCACGCGGAGGACCTGGTCGGCGCCTACGCCGCCCTCCTGGAGCATCCGGACCGGGCCGTCCGGGAGCGGGCCGCCGCCGACTGGTGCGCCTGGGAGGACGCGGTCCTGTCGCTGGAGGGCCAGGGCACCCCGTACACCGACCGGGTCGACGACACCCGGCTCGGCTTCGTACGGATCTGCGCGCACTACTTCGCGCACGGCGCGTGGCTGGAGGAGGGGGCCCTGATCCGGGACGCCCACCGGCTGGCCGGCATCCCCGGTGTCCTGATCCACGGCAGGCTCGACATGGGCGGTCCGCTGGGCACCGCCTGGGAGCTGTCCCGGGCCTGGCCGGACGCCGAGCTGTACGTGGTCGAGACCGCCGGCCACCTGGGCGGGAAGGAGACGGGGGAGCTGATCCTCGCCGCCCTCGACCGCTTCGCGAAGGGGCTCCCGCCGGCCCGGGGCGGCCGCTGAGCAGGCGGAAGGGTGAGTCCACCGGGCGATCACCACGGCCGGGCGGGATGATCGATCCATGAGTCCCGTGTCGCAGAGCTCCGCCGCCCCGCACCCGAAGCACCCCGAGATCCATCTCGCGCAGCAGGCGGAGGCCGACGCGCTGCTCGGCCGTTCGCCGCTGGCCGCGCTCGTCGGCATGCTGCTCGACCAGCAGGTGCCGATGGAGTGGGCGTTCTCCGGGCCGTACACCATCGCCCAGCGGCTCGGGGCGGACGATCTCGACGCGCACGAGATCGCGGCCCGGGACCCGGAGGAGTTCGCCGCGCTGCTCTCGGAGAAGCCGGCCGTGCACCGCTACCCCGGGTCGATGGCCCAGCGCGTACAGCAACTGTGCGCGTTCCTCGTCGAGGAGTACGGCGGTGACGCGGAGGCCGTCTGGGCGGACGTGGCGACCGGGAAGGAGCTGCTCGGGCGGCTCCAGGCGCTGCCGGGCTTCGGCAAGCAGAAGGCGCAGATCTTCCTGGCCCTGCTCGGCAAGCAGTACGGGGTGCGGCCGACGGGCTGGCGGGAGGCGGCGGGGGCGTACGGCGAGCAGGGTTCGTACCGCTCGGCCGCGGACATCACGGGGCCGGAGTCGCTGGTGAAGGTGCGGGCCCACAAGCAGGAGATGAAGGCGGCGGCGAAAGCGGCGAAAGCCGCCAAGGAGCCCAAAAGCGATGGGAATTGAGAATTCCAGATTTCAATCCTGCTCTATGTGACAGGAATTGTGGAGAAGGTGTTCACAGGATGCCCTGCCGATCGCTAACTTCCCCTCAACCTCGTCCGTAACGGGAAGGACTTCTGTGAACGCAACCCAGCGCCGGGCCGCGGCCGTTCTGGCCGCCGCCGCCCTCGCCACCCCGCTGGTCCTCGCCTCCCCCGCCACCGCGGTGAAGGACCCCACGGCCGCACCCGCCCGCGATGCCGCCAGGCTGGCGAAGAAGCTGGTCCGCGAAACCACTGCCCAGGACGCCTACAAGCACCTGCAGAAGTTCCAGGCGATAGCCGACTCGGCCGGCGGTCACCGCGCGGCCGGCACGCTCGGCCACGACGCCTCCGCCGCGTACGTCTACACGCAGCTCAAGAAGGCCGGCTACGACGTCTCGTACGAGCAGTTCGACTTCATCTACACCCAGACGCTGGCCGAGAAGGTCTCCGTCGAGTCGCCCGCGCCGCGCGCCCTCGACATCCGGGCCATGACGTACACCAAGTCCACCCCGGTCGGCGGCATCAAGGCCGACCTCGTCGCCGTGCCCGTCGACGCCGACGGCACCACCGGATGTGAGCCGGGCGACTACGCCTCCGGCACCTTCACCGGCAAGGTCGCGCTCATCAAGCGCGGTGGCTGCTCCTTCGCCATCAAGCAGGAGCAGGCCGCCGCGGCCGGCGCCGCCGGCGCGATCATCTACAACAACGCCGAGGGCATCCTCTCCGGCACCCTCGGCGAGCCGGCCGCGGGCAAGATCCCGACCGGCGGCATCAGCCTGGCCGAGGGCGAGAAGCTCGCCGCCGACCTCGCCAAGGGCGCGGTCAAGCTCTCCTTCGAGATCCGCCAGCTCCAGGAGAAGCGCATCACCAACAACGTGATCGCGGAGACCAAGGGCGGCAACGCGGCGAACACCGTGATGCTCGGCTCGCACCTCGACTCCGTCACCGCGGGCCCCGGCATCAACGACAACGGCTCCGGCTCCGCCGGCCTCCTCCAGACCGCCCTGGAGCTCGCCAAGTCGAAGGAGAAGGTCCGCAACAAGGTCCGCTTCGCCTGGTGGTCCGCGGAGGAGAACGGCCTCCTCGGCTCCGACCACTACGTCAAGAACCTGACCGCGCTCGACAAGAGCGAGATCAAGCTCTACCTCAACTTCGACATGATCGCCTCGCCGAACTACGGCCTGTTCGTCTACGACGGCGACAACTCGGACAACGTCGGCGAGGGCGCCGGCCCCGCGGGCTCCGCCCAGCTGGAGCGCGACATCACCGACTTCATGACCTCGCGCGGCCTCCCGCACGAGGGCACTGACTTCTCGGGCCGCTCCGACTACGGCCCGTTCATCAAGGTCGGCATCCCCTCCGGCGGCACCTTCACCGGCGCCGAGGGCATCAAGACCGCCGCCCAGGCCACCAAGTTCGGCGGCACGGCGGGTGTCGCGTACGACGTGAACTACCACGCCAAGGGCGACGACCTGAAGAACGTCAACATGAAGGCCTTCGACGCCAACATCAAGGTCATCGCCAACGCCGTGGGCACCTACGCCCACGACATCTCCTCGCTGCGCAAGCCGGTCGTCTCCACCCCGACCACGGGCGGCACGGGCAGCGGCGGCGGCCTGCACGACGACCACCACGAGGTCACCGAGTAGGAGGAGCCGGGGCCGGACCCCGCCGCCTCCCGAGGCCACCGAGGAGGCGGCCGGGCGGACCCAGCCGCCTCCTACGGCGGGCGGTCCCTGCCTACCTCCTCCGGCGGGCGGTGCCGAAGAGCGAGCGGCTGATCTCCCGGCCCAGCTGGGTGCCGATCGACCGCGCGAGGGACGTGAAGATCCCACTGCCCACCACCTGTTCGGTGAGGGAGGGCTCCGGCTTCGGAGCCCTCCCTCCCGTCTGCCTCCCGGCCTGCTTCGCCGCCTTCTCCGCCTCCTCGGCGGCCGCCGCGTCGAGCGCCGCCGCCTCCGCCGCCCGCTGCTCGGCCGTCAGCTTCTCGTACGCCGACTCGCGGTCCACCGCCTCCGCGTACCGCCCGTAGAGCGGCGAGCCCTTCACCGCCGCGTCCAGGGCGGCCGCGTCGACCGGGCCCATCAGCGACTCCGGCGCCCGCAGCCGGGTCGCCGCCACCGGGGTCGGCGCGCCCTTCTCGCTCAGTACGGTGATCACCGCCTCGCCCGTGCCGAGGCCCGTGAGGACCTCCTCCAGGTCGTACGGCGAGTTCGGGAACGTCCGTACCGTCGCCTTCAGGGCCTTCGCGTCGTCCGGCGTGAAGGCGCGCAGCGCGTGCTGCACCCGGTTGCCGAGCTGCGCGAGCACGTCCGACGGCACGTCCTTCGGCGTCTGCGTCACGAAGAACACGCCGACGCCCTTCGAGCGGATCAGCCGCACGGTCTGGGTGATCGACTCCAGGAACGCCTTCGACGCGCCCTTGAAGAGCAGATGCGCCTCGTCGAAGAAGAACACCAGCTTCGGCTTCTCCAGATCGCCGACCTCCGGCAGGTCGTCGAAGAGATCCGCCAGCATCCACATCAGGAACGTCGAGAAGAGCTGCGGCTTGTCCTGCACCGACGGCAGCTCCAGGACCGAGACGATCCCGCGCCCGTCCGCCGCCGTCCGCAGCAACTCGCCCGTGTCGAACTCCGGCTCCCCGAAGAAGCCGCCCGCGCCCTGCTGCTCGAAGGCCGTGATCGACCGCAGGATCACCCCCGCCGTCACCGTGGACAGCCCGCCGATCCCCTTGAGTTCGGCCTTCCCGGTGTCCGACACCAAGAACGCCACCACCGCCCGGAGGTCCTTGAGGTCCACCAGCTCCAGGCCCTTGGAGTCGGCGTAGTGGAAGATCAGGCCGAGCGACTGCTCCTGCGTCTGGTTCAGCTGGAGCACCTTCGACAGCAGTACGGGGCCGAAGCTGGTCACGGTGGCGCGCACCGGGATGCCGGGGCCGGTCCCGCCGAGCCCGTAGAACTCGCAGGGGAAGCCCGTCGCCCGCCACTCCTGGCCGACCTGGGCGGCCCGCTCCCGGACCTTCTCGCCGTCCTCGCCGGGGGCGGAGACGCCGGAGACGTCGCCCTTGATGTCGGCGAGGAAGACCGGCACGCCGTTCGCCGAGAGCTGCTCGGCGATCAGCTGGAGCGTCTTCGTCTTGCCGGTGCCCGTCGCCCCGGCGACCAGTCCGTGCCGGTTGAGCACGGGCAGCGGGATGCGGATCGGCGCGTCCGGGTGACACACGCCGTCCCACAGCAGTGCCCCCAGATCGAGTGCCGCGCCCTCGAAGGCGTACCCGGCGGCGATCTCGGCGGCAGGGCCGCCCGGCGCGGCCGGTGGCTGCTCGCTCACGCTCATCACGGCACCCCAATTCCGGTTTGTCATGGTTCGCACCAGCATCCCACTGCCCGTGCATGGCTGCGCCGGGAGCCGCTCGCCCGGTAGGCTTTCCGTGTGATCTTCAAGCGCATCGGAAACGGAAAGCCGTATCCCGACCACGGCCGGGAAAGCACCCGGCAGTGGGCGGACGTCGCCCCGCGCCCGGTCCGCCTCGATCAGCTGGTCACCACCAAGGGCCAGCTGGACCTGGAGACGCTGCTCGCCGAGGACTCCACGTTCTACGGCGACCTCTTCGCGCACGTCGTGAAGTGGCAGGGCGATCTCTACCTCGAGGACGGACTGCACCGCGCCGTCCGCGCGGCGCTCCAGCAGCGCCAGGTGCTGCACGCCCGCGTCCTGGAAATGGACTGAGCCGGAGCCGACCGGCCCCGCACGCACTGACCCTTTCGGGGTCAGTTCGCCCCCATCCGGACGCGATCACATGATCATCAAGTAGGCATCGCCGACGGGCGGCATTACGCTGCGTTCATGAGCATGCTCACTCCCCCCGGAATGGGCGGAAAGTACCGCATCACGGGGGACGTCTACCCGCGCATGCGCCGCCCCCACCGCCGGCGCAGGATCATCCTCGCGTCCGCCGCCGCCGTGGTCGTGCTCGGCGCGGCCGGCTGGGGCACGCTCCAGCTCGTCGACGTCTTCTCCGGCGACGAGGGCACCAGGGCGACCGCCGGGAAACAGGCCGACTGCAAACCCGTCGCCCGTGCGACGACCGCCCCCGCGGCCGTCCTCCCCAAGCCCGCCCAGATCACGGTCAACGTCTACAACGCGACCCCGCGCAGCGGGCTCGCCAAGACGACCGCGGACGAACTCAAGAAGCGCGGCTTCAAGATCGGCAAGGTGGGCAACGCACCCGCCGCCTACGACAAGAAGGTCCCCGGCGCCGGTCTGCTCCTCGGCGCCACCACCGCCACCAAGGGCGCCTTCCCGGTCCTCGGCACCCAGCTCGCGGGCGCCACGACGAAGACCGACACCCGGGGCACGGCGGACGTGGACCTCATCATTGGGACCGCCTTCAAGAACCTGGCCCCGAAAACGACGGCGGACGCGGCCTTGGTCGCCTTGACCAAGCCCGCGCCCGTACCGACCGGAAAGTGCTGAGGTAGGAGCCGGCGGCTTCCCATTCGGCGAAGCCGGCAGCTCCCTATTCGGCGGAGCCGTACATGCGGTCGCCCGCGTCGCCCAGGCCCGGAACGATGTAGCCGTTCTCGTTGAGACGCTCGTCGACCGAGGCCGTCACGACGGTGACGGGGGTGCCCGCCAGCTCGCGCTCCATGATCTCGACGCCCTCGGGGGCGGCGAGGAGCACGACCGCGGTCACGTCGTCGGCGCCGCGCTTGATGAGCTCCCGGATGGCCGCGACGAGCGTGCCGCCGGTCGCCAGCATCGGGTCGAGGACGTACACCTGGCGGCCCGAGAGGTCCTCCGGCATCCGCGTGGCGTAGGTCGACGCCTCCAGCGTCTCCTCGTTGCGGATCATGCCCAGGAAGCCGACCTCGGCGGTCGGGAGCAGCCGGACCATGCCGTCGAGCATGCCGAGCCCGGCGCGCAGGATCGGGACCACCAGCGGACGCGGGTACGACAGCTTGACGCCGGTCGTGGGCGTGACGGGGGTCTCGATGTCGACCTGCTCGGTCCGGACGTCCCTGGTGGCCTCGTAGGCGAGCAGGGTGACCAGCTCGTCGGCGAGCCGACGGAAGGTCGCGGAATCCGTGCGCTTGTCGCGCAGCGTGGTGAGCTTGTGGGCGACCAGCGGGTGATCGACGACGTGGAGACGCATGACTCAACAGTAGCCCGCCCCGCACTGGCATCGACCCACGCCACTGGGGGAAGGTGGGTGGCACGGGGACCCAGCGATGGGGTGGAGTGGCCGATGCCCGACCTGGAAGAACCGGCCGACGGCGCCGCCGAGGGGGCGGCCCGGACACCGGTACCGGAGACCGACGCGGAGCGCCGAAGGCGCCGCGCCCAGTTCCTGCGGGAACTCGGCGAGGCGAAGGCGCTGCGCGAGCGCGTCCAGCCGCGCCGCGCGCGTGCGGCACGGATGCGCCAGCAGATGCGCATGCGCACGTTCCGCTGGTGAGGAGACCGCCGGAGGTCGCCAGGACCCGCCGCGGGTAGCCGGAGGTCGTCGGCGGTCGCAAGCACCCGCCGCGGGTAGCCGGAGGTCGCCAGGAGTTCCTCCCGGCCCCTCCCGTGCCTCCTGGGGCCGGGGCGGCCTCCTGCCCGCTCCGTCCCCGGCCGCGCCCCTGTTCCGTCCCCCTGTGCGCCCCCTGTGTGCGCCGGGGTCGCACGCCCGCCCGATCGCGGGGTCGTTCAGACTGATGCACGACGCAAGAGCCGAAGACCTCTCCTGTGGGCGCCGTATCTGTCACGATGCCGATTGGGCGGGGCGTCAGGAGAGCGCCGCCGGATCGTCACACCTCTGATCAGTGGGAGAGAGTCAGGTGTACTTCGCCGCACTGCTCGCGCGCACCGAAGACGGGTGGGAAGCGAGCGACACGGAGCTCGACGACGTGGAGACCCTGTCGGATCTGACCGAGCTCGCCCGCGAGGCCTCGGACGACGACACGGTGATCGTCTTCATCGAGCAGGAGGACGCGTGGTTCGGGATCGTACGGATCGAGGGTGAGGAAGACCCTCGCGTCTACGTCTCGGACGGCGCCGCCGCCGCCCGTTCCTCGTACGGGGAGATCCTCACCCGGGAGATCCTCGGCGACGACCTGGACGACATCGTCGACGAGCTCGAATCGCTGGACCTGGACGGTACGGAGGACGGGGAGCCGCTCGACGGCGACACGGACGACGACGAGGAGACGAGCGTCGCGGCCGAGGCCGTGCCGGCCGCTCCGGTCGGCGACCGGCTGATCCTGGCCGACCTCGGCATGCCGCCGGCGGACCTGATGGCGCTCGACAGCGACGCGCTCGCGGAGATCGCGGACGCGCTGGGGGCCGCCGAGGTCCTGGAGGCCGTCCGCTAGTGGCACGCGCTGTACCCGTCGGCCCCGTGCCGGACCCCGCGCCCGACCCCGTTCGGGACCCCTGGCGGGACGCCATGCGGCTCGCCCTCGCCGAGGCCGACGCGGCCGTGCCGGCCGGTGACGTACCGGTCGGCGCGGTCCTGCTCGGCCCCGGCGGTGCCGTGCTCGCCCGCGGGCACAACGAGCGGGAGGCGACCGGCGACCCCACCGCGCACGCCGAGGTGCTCGCCCTGCGCCGGGCGGCCGCGGCGACCGGGGAGTGGCGGCTGACGGGCTGCACGCTGGTCGTGACCCTGGAGCCGTGCGTGATGTGCGCGGGGGCACTCGTCCAGTCGCGGGTCGAGCGGGTGGTGTTCGGCGCGCCGGACGAGAAGGCGGGTGCGGCGGGTTCGCTCTGGGACCTCGTGCGGGACCGCCGGCTCAACCACCGGCCCGAGGTGATCCAGGGCGTGCTCGGCGAGGAGTGCGCGGCGCAGCTGACGGCCTTCTTCCGCGCCCGCTGACCTGCCACGGGATACGGATTTCATCGCAGCGCGAGTTTCGGCTAAGCTCTCTCTCGGTAGCGTGTCCGAGCGGCCGAAGGAGCTCGCCTCGAAAGCGAGTGTGGGGAAACTCACCGAGGGTTCAAATCCCTCCGCTACCGCCAGCAAGAACCCCTCCGGTCCGTGGAAACGGACCGGAGGGGTTCTTCTTTTGCTGCCTGCCGGTGGGCAGGGACGGAGTCTTGGCCCTCCGTCAGCCGGAGGAGAGCAGGCCGGTGATCCGGTCGTAGGCGGTGCTGTGCGACAGCAGCACGAAGCCCGCGAGGGCGATGAGCCAGGCCGTGTTCTCCCGGGCGTTGTCCCTGAGCCAGTCGTCGATCCTCCGCAGCGGTCGGTGGACCGCGCGCTCCGAGGCCAGCCGGGCCAGGGTGAGGAGCACGGCCGGGGCGACCATCACCAGGCAGTGGACCGCCAGGACGGCGGCCCGGGACGGCCACGGCAGCGCCGAGTCGGCCAGGCTCCCGACGGCCGCCACGTAGGGGAACATCGTCGCCGCTTCGAGGACGACGGCCAGGGCGGCGAAGCCGACCAGGCCCTTCACCGTGGAGGACCTGCCCACGGTCTGTTCCCGTCGGAGGGCGAGCCGGCCTGAGCCGGGCCTCTCCCGGCGCAGCAGGCCGTACCAGGCGGCGAACAGGAGCAGGGCGCCGCCCGCCACGCCCGTGGCGGTGTCCCCTGCCCGTGAGTCCAGTGCGCTCCCCAGGTCCTCGCGTACCGCCGCCAGCGTGCTCAGGAGCACCAGGCCGATCAGGAGGTAGCCCAGCGGGACGAGGGCGAGATAGCCGAAGACGCGGTCGAACCGCAGTCCCGACGGCATGAGCAGGAACCAGACGGGGACGGCGATCGTGGACACGCCGAGGGTGTCGAGCAGGGCGAGGGGCAGGACCTGGCCCAGGGCGTCACCCACCGGCCGGGCTCAGAGGTCGGGGTGGCCGCGGTGCTTCCGCGCCTCCCGGTCCACCTCCCGGTCCACCTCCGGCTTGCGGCCCCGCGCGCTCTCCAGGAGTTCGATGCCTCCGATGACGACGAGGACGATTCCCAGCGGCCGGCCCCTGAACCAGCCGAATTCGAGATCCGGGAAGAACAGGGCGAGCACTCCGCCCGCGATGATCGCCGCGATGCCGAAAATCCGCTTCATACCTGTGATCCCCCCGGGGCATGCCCGCACTCGGTAAAGAAACCGCCAACTCGTCTTCACCGTACGTCATATGGTGTGCCCGGTCCCGAGCCGTTGGCCGAAGAGCGAAGTCCAGGCCGAAAACCGACGGGCCGGGCGGGATCGCCGCCTCCGGCGCGTCGCCGAGGCCCTTGACCCGTACGGCCGCCGAGCCGCCCCGCGGCCGGGAGCCGGGGGGCGTGTGCGGGCGGGGCGGCGTGACTGCGGATCACCGGGGAGTCCGGCCCGGAACCGACCCGATCCCGAGCGGCTGCCGCACGGGGCTCCGACGTCGTCCCCGATATCCCCCGGTGAATTCCGCGAAGGCCGCGCACGGCCCGGAACGGCCCACGGCCGTCCACCTTTCCACGGAAATCGTCTTCGGCAGCGGTCCGTACCGCATTCACCGTGATACCGGGAGAACGCCCCGGCCGAGAAGTCCTCGGGGAATTCACCCGGGAAGCTGGGACGGGGGGAGCGGCATCGGGGGGACAAGCCGCTCCCCCCGATGGGAACCGGTCCTCCAAGCCCGCGCCGCAGTCAGGGGGAAGCTCGCGGCGCGGACCCCGCAGTGCGGGCCGGTTCCAGGAGCCCTTCCGATTCCTGCCAGATCCTCCGGGCTCGCCCTCCATCCTGCTCCGCCGTCACCCGTCCGGGGGGCGGCGAAAGGCCTCGATCACCGGGCCCTTGGTCCATAAAGCCTCGGTTAGAGTGGCGCGGTCGTACGGCAGGGGAACAGGCGGGGCAACAGGGGAGGGCCGGCCATGGCGCAGGCGAAGAAGATCGCGCTCTACGCGGTCGCGGTCTTTGTGCTGTACACGATCATCACGTCCCCTTCCCGGGCCGCCGATCTCGTACAGGTAGGGTTCGAGGGCATTTCCAGCGCCGCCCAGGGTGTCGGCGAGTTCATGACCGAACTCATCAACTAGGAGCCCTTCCGTGATCCGCCATCTGGTCCTCTTCAAGCTCAACGACGGTGTCGCACGCGACGAGCCGCGCGTCGTCGCCGGTGTGGAGGCGTTCCGCGCCCTCGGCGACCAGATCCCGGAGCTGCGCTTCTGGGAGTGCGACTGGAACATCACGGACCGGCCGATCGCGTACGACTTCGCCATCAACTCGGCCGTCGAGGACACTGACGCGCTCCAGCGCTACCTGGACCACCCCGCGCACCAGGCGGGTGTCGGCCAGTGGCGCGAGTTCGCCACCTGGGTGATCGCGGACTACGCGTTCTAGTCCACGGACGCCGCCGAGCCCCCCGCCTTCGAGGTGGGGGGCTTTTTCGTGGGTGATTCCACGCGTGACCTCCCCTTTTTCCGCCACTATGCCCTCAACACGTCAGTATGCGGTGCTTGCACACAGTGGACATGTCTTGTGATGCTATGACCGCTTTTGACGGATGAGTTGACCGTAGTTGACCCAGTCGACCAGCAAGACCAGACAAAGGGGTGGCGTGAACGTGCCGGCCAGTACAGCGCCTCAGGTCCCGCCCCAGCACGAGGCGGGCGCGGAGTCCCCGCGCCCGCGCCCGCAGAGCACCCGCGGCGCCGACACCCGCGCCCTCACCCAGGTGCTCTTCGGGCAGCTCAAGAACCTGGAACCGGGCACTCCCGAGCACCACCGGGTGCGCGGGGCGCTCATCGAGGCCAACCTGCCGCTCGTGCGGTACGCGGCGGCCCGCTTCCGCTCCCGCAACGAGCCGATGGAGGACGTCGTCCAGGTCGGCACCATCGGCCTCATCAACGCCATCGACCGCTTCGACCCCGACCGCGGTGTCCAGTTCCCGACGTTCGCCATGCCGACCGTCGTCGGCGAGATCAAGCGGTACTTCCGGGACAACGTCCGCACCGTGCACGTGCCCCGCCGCCTGCACGAGCTCTGGGTCCAGGTGAACGGCGCCACCGAGGACCTCACGACCGCCCACGGCCGCTCCCCCACGACCGCCGAGATCGCCGAGCGGCTGCGGATCGGCGAGGACGAGGTGCTCGCCTGCATCGAGGCCGGGCGCTCGTACCACGCGACCTCCCTGGAGGCCGCGCAGGAGGGCGACGGACTGCCCGGACTGCTCGACCGGCTCGGCTACGAGGACCCCGCGCTGGCCGGCGTCGAGCACCGCGACCTCGTCCGGCACCTGCTCGTCCAACTGCCCGAGCGCGAGCAGCGGATCCTGATGCTGCGCTACTACAGCAATCTGACGCAGTCACAGATCAGCCAGGAACTCGGCGTCTCCCAGATGCATGTGTCAAGGCTCCTCGCCCGCAGCTTCGCGCGTTTGAGATCCGCAAACAGAATCGAGGCGTAGCTGAATCGGGTAGACCGGTTCGGAGCAGTTCTGCGGCGCCCCAAATGCCGTACACCCCTTGTTTCCTGCGGATATGCGCCCTCGGCTTGTCGACAAGTCACTACAGCGTGTTGCCGACATGTGACATTCTGCTGGAACCGAGTTTGCCGCAGCCCCGCCGCCGGTATTCAGGTGGTGGCTGCGTTCCTCAGATGGTCGCGGCCACCGCGACCGTCCGCGACCTCAAGGGGGTGGCATGTCCACAGAACTGGGCAGCTCGAAGGTGCTCACGCTCACGCCCGTTCCCGTGCCCACGCAGACGACGGCGCCGACCGCGACCGACAGCGCCGAGGTCACGCCTCCGCCGATGGCCGTCACGTCGGGAGCCCTCGACACCCGCACCCTCTCGCGCTCCCTCTTCCTGAGGCTGCGCGCCCTGGACACCGAGGGTGCCGCCGCGGACAGCCCGGAACGGACCTACGTCCGCGACACCCTCATCGAGCTCAACCTCCCCCTCGTGCGGTACGCGGCGGCCCGCTTCCGCTCCCGCAACGAGCCGATGGAGGACATCGTCCAGGTCGGCACCATCGGCCTGATCAAGGCGATCGACCGCTTCGACTGCGAACGCGGCGTGGAGTTCCCGACGTTCGCGATGCCGACGGTCGTCGGTGAGATCAAGCGCTTCTTCCGCGACACCTCCTGGTCGGTCCGCGTCCCGCGCCGGCTCCAGGAGCTGCGCCTCGCCCTCACCAAGGCCAGCGACGAGCTCGCGCAGAAGCTCGACCGCTCCCCCACCGTGCCCGAACTCGCCGCCGTGCTCGGGGTTTCGGAGGAGGACGTCGTCGACGGCCTCGCCGTGGGCAACGCGTACACCGCCTCCTCGCTCGACTCCCCCTCGCCCGAGGACGACGGCGGCGAGGGCTCCCTCGCCGACCGCCTCGGCTACGAGGACACCGCGCTCGAAGGCGTCGAGTACCGCGAGTCGCTCAAGCCGCTGCTCGCCAAACTCCCGCCCCGGGAGCGGCAGATCATCATGCTGCGCTTCTTCGCCAACATGACCCAGTCGCAGATCGGCGAGGAGGTCGGCATCTCCCAGATGCACGTCTCGCGGCTGCTCACCCGCACCCTGGCCCAGCTGCGGGACGGCCTCATCGCGGACTGAGTTCCGCGAAGGGCTCGTTTGTTGACGGATCGTCAGACAGACTGGCGGTCATGAGGCGAAGGAAGCCCGGACTCGTGGCGGTGGCGCTCTGCCTCGGCGGGGCGCTGACCGCCTGTGGCGGCGGAGGAGACGGCGAGGGGTACGCGGCGGTCGGCGCGGGCCCCTCCCCGGGAGCGGCGGGCGCCCCCTCGGGCGCGGTCACCCTGATACCCCTGGACGGCCCCACGTCGAGCGGGGACACGTCCAGCACGTCGTCCCCGTCGCCGGAACCGGGCACGGCCCCGGGCACGGAGCAGGGCGGGTCGGCCATGCCGCCGGCGGACGGCGCCACGAGCCCCCCGGGCAGCCCCGGATCCTCCGACACCGGATCGGGTACGGGGCCGGGCACGGGATCGAGTACGGGGCCGGGCACGACCGCACCGGGCGGCTCGGGCACGGGCTCCGGCTCGGACACGGGCTCGGGCTCCGGCTCCGGCTCCGGCGGGACGTCCGCGCACCCCGGCGCCGGCACCCCTCCCCGTACGCCCTCCGCCCCGCCCCCCAAGCCCGCGCCCGGGACCACCGCCCCGGCGCCCCCCACGACCACGGCACCCACGCCGACGCCCGCCCCCGGGCCCGCCCTGGTCACCGTCTCCGCGCCCGTCCTCGCCGACGGCGACCGGCGCTGGTGCGAGAAGGTGACGGTCACCTTCCGGAACAGCGGGGGGACGGCGGCCCGTTCGGGCACGGTCACCTTCGCCACCCACGTCATCGGAGCCCTGGGCGTCGACTGGGCGACGCTCACGTCCTCCCAGCCGCTGCCCGCGCCGATCGCCGCGGGCACGGCGCGGACGGAGACGTACACCGTGTGCGTGGACTCCTGGCGGGTGCCGCTCGGGATGCGGATCGACACCCGGAAGGTCTCCGCTACCTGGCGGTGACGGGGAAGCTCACCTCGGTCAGGCGCTCCGAGAGCTCCCACAGCGCGCGCCCCGTGCCGGGGTCGGCGGACGGGCCCGAGGGACGCACCCGGATGGGCGCGCCGCGCAGCTCGCCCGGGCCGTCGGGCCCGATGAACTCGCCGCCCTCCAGGCCCGGTCCGGTCGCCGCGTACAGCTGCGGCAGCGCGCCCCGCTCGGGGCGCTGGGCGAGCAGCGGGTTGCCGATGCGGCCGAGGAGCAGCTTCAGGAGACCGGAGGTGTCCCGGGTCTGGAGCCGGGTCGCCGTGTAGCCGGGGTGGGCGAGGACGCTCAGGACCGGGCTGCCGGCCGCGCTCAGCCGCCGGTGCAGTTCCTGTCCGAAGACGGCGTTGGCGAACTTCGACTGGTTGTAGAAGGCCATGGGCGCGTAGCCGCGTTCACCGGTGAGGTCGTCGAGGCGGAGGCGGCCCTGGCGGTGGTTGAGGGAGCTGACCGTGACCACCCGGGGCTCGCGTCCGGCGGCGAGCAGGTCGAGCAGCAGCCCGGTGAGCGCGAAGTGGCCGAGGTGGTTGACGGCGAACTGGACCTCGTGGCCCTGGGGGCTCAGCGTGCGCGGCGGCGCCATCACCCCCGCGTTGTTGACGAGGACGTCCAGCCGGGGGTGCTCCTCGCGCAGCCGGCCGGCGAAGGCGCGCACCGAGCCGAGGTCGGCGAGGTCGAGCGGCCGTACGGCGAGCAGGCCCGGCGCGGTCCCGGCTGCGACGAGCGCGTCGACGGCGCGGCGGCCCTTCTCCTCGTCCCGTACGGCGAGGATCACGTGTCCGCCCCGGCGGGCGAGCTCGCGGGTGGTGGCGAGGCCGAGGCCGCTGTTGGCCCCGGTGACGACGAAGAGCCGCCCGGTCTGGTCCGGTATCCGGTCGGCGGTCCAGCGCTGCTTCCTGGTCATGCGGCACAGGCTGCCGCTTGTGTCACCGAGTGTCAAGCATGCGCTCACGCGCCATTGAAGCCCCTTGGTGCCGTCGAGGGCACCGCGTTACGATGCCGAGCGTGAGCATCCGCCCCGAAGTCGCCCCCGGTACCGGCCCCGGCCCCGCCCTGTCTCCAGCCGCCACCCCCGGCCTCGTCACGGCTCCAGCTCCGGCCTCCGTCAGCCTGGCTCAGCGCAAGCGCCAGCTCGTCGCGACCGAGCTCACCGAGGCGGCCCTCCAACTGCTCGCCCTCAAGGGCTTCGACGCCGTCACCGTCGACGAGATCGCGACCGCCGCCGGGGTCTCCAAGCGGACCTTCTTCCGCTACTTCGCGTCCAAGGAGGACGTGGTCGTCCAGTTCCTGGCCGACATGGGCGCCGACATGCGCGCGGACCTCGCCGCCCGGCCCACCGGGGAGCGCCCCTCCGAGGCACTGCTGCACGCCGTCTCCGTACCCCTGACGATCTGCGACGCCCACGCCGAGCGGGCCCTGCCGGTGGTGCGGCTGATCCTGCGCACCCCCGCCCTCCTCGCCCGGTTCCTGGAGCACCAGGCCCGGTGGCGGGAGGACCTGACGGAGGAGCTGGCGGCCCGGCTGGGCCGCGACCCCCGGACCGACCTCTCCCCGCGACTGGCCGCGGGGACGGCGCTCGCCGCCTTCGACGCCGTACTGCACCGGTGGAGCGAGGGCGAGGAACCGGGGAGCTCGGCGGATCCCGGCGCCCTGATCACCGAGGCCTTCGCGCTGCTCGCGCCCGCGCTGGACTCCGTCGCCCGGCGGGAGACCCCGTAAGAGAGGGGTCGGGTTGGGGGCCACGCCGGATCAGGGGCTGGGCCGGGGAGCCGCGCCGGGGCAAAGGAAAGGTGGGCCGGGTCCGCGTGGCGCGGATCCGGCCCACCCGGGGGCTCGGTGAAGGACGGGGCGGTCAGCGACCGAGGGCCAGCCAGGCGACGGCCGCCAGGACGACGATCACCGCGACCACGCCGACGATCAGACCGACCTTCGGACCGCCCGACGCCGCCGCGACCTGCGGCTGCCGCTGCTGCGGGGCGCCCTCGTCGACGAAGGCGCGGAACATCTGGGTGTTGCCGGCGGGGTCGTAGGAGCCCTCGGGGCCCTGGCCCTGGCCGTACGGTGCTTGGGGGTTGTGTGCCATGGGTCAGGACCCTAGCGAAGTACGGGTGAGGGGCCCAAGCCCCGTACCCCCACCACTGCGGAACCGTCCGCGACCCACACCTCCGCTCCACCTTTGCCTATTCTTTAGCGCCGTTTGACCGATTTAGTTTGCCTGGAGCAACCATCCATCTCTATGGTTGCCCTAAGCAACAACATCTGTGGAGTGCCTGATGGACGACTCGATGGACAGCCCGACGGACCGGAGCAATCGCTACGAGAACCTCGCCCGCCAGGTGAGCGCCATCGGAGCGGTGAAGCGCGGACTCGCGCGGGTCCTGCCCGCCGAGTGCCCCGGCGGATCGGCCATCGTCCTCGCCCTGCTCAACCACCACGGCGACATGCGGATGGGCCGGGTGGCCGAGCTGATGGCCGTCGACATGTCGGTCAGCAGCCGCCACGTGGCCCACACCGTGGACCGCGGCTGGGTCGAGCGCCTGCCCGATCCCGCCGACCGGCGCTCCCGGATCCTGCACCTGACCCGGGCGGGCGAAGACATGCTCGCCGTCCTCGACCGACGGCTGACCGGCATGCTCGCCCGCACCCTCGCGGAGTGGTCCGACGACGACGTCGAACTGCTCACCACCCTGCTCGCCCGCCTCCGCGATTCCTTCGGGGACTGCCGGGCCCACCACGCTTGAGAACGAAGGAACTTGATGGCTACGACCACCACACCAGAGACCGGTGTGAGCGGCGCGAGCGCCAAGCAGGGGGGCACCGCCTCCGGCGGCGCCCCGATGACGCACAAGCAGATCATGGAGGCGCTGTCCGGGCTGCTGCTCGGCATGTTCGTCGCCATCCTGTCCTCGACGATCGTCTCCAACGCCCTCCCCCAGATCATCACCGACCTGGGCGGCGGCCAGTCCGCCTACACCTGGGTGGTCACCGCCGCACTCCTCTCGATGACCGCGACCACCCCGCTCTGGGGCAAGCTCGCGGACCTCTTCTCCAAGAAGCTGCTCGTCCAGATAGCCCTGATCATCTACGTGGCGGGCTCGGTCGTCGCCGGTCTCTCGCAGAGCACCGGCATGCTCATCGCCTGCCGTGTCGTGCAGGGCATCGGCGTCGGCGGTCTGACCGCCCTCTCCCAGATCATCCTGGCCGCGATGATCGCCCCGCGTGAGCGCGGCCGGTACAGCGGCTACCTCGGCGCGACCTTCGCCGTCGCCACCGTCGGCGGCCCGCTGCTCGGCGGTGTCATCACCGACACCGACTGGCTCGGCTGGCGCTGGTGCTTCTACGTGGGCGTGCCCTTCGCGATCATCGCGCTGGTCGTCCTGCAGAAGACCCTCAAGCTCCCCGTCGTGAAGCGCAAGGTCAAGGTCGACTGGGCCGGCGCCTTCTTCATCAGCGCCGCGGTCTCCCTGCTCCTCATCTGGGTCACCTTCGCGGGCGACAAGTACGACTGGATGTCCTGGCAGACGGCCGTGATGGTGCTCGGCGCGGTCGCGCTCGGCGGGATCTTCCTGCTCGTCGAGTCGAAGGCGAGCGAGCCGATCATCCCGCTCCGCCTCTTCCGCAACCGCACGATCACCCTCGCCTCGCTCGCCTCGCTCTTCGTGGGTGTCGCGATGTTCGCCGGCACGGTCTTCTTCAGCCAGTACTTCCAGCTGGCGCGGAACGAGTCGCCGACGATGTCCGGCGTCCTCACCATCCCGATGATCGCGGGCCTGTTCGTCTCCTCCACCGTCTCGGGTCTGATCATCACCAAGACCGGCCGGTGGAAGGCGTGGCTGGTCAGCGGCGGCGCCCTCGCCGCGGGCGGTCTCGGCCTGCTCGGCACGAT
This sequence comes from Streptomyces sp. CB02009, assembly GCF_001905825.1. GTDB lineage: Bacteria > Actinomycetota > Actinomycetes > Streptomycetales > Streptomycetaceae > Streptomyces. The sequence goes on along the minus strand of NZ_LIVV01000004.1, from coordinate 569,884 downwards.
CCGCTACGACACGCAGTACTGGCACATCGCGCTGTTCATGGCGGTCCTCGGCCTCGGCCTCGGCATGATGATGCAGAACCTGGTGCTCTGCACCCAGAACCAGGTGGCCCCCGCCGACCTCGGCGCCGCCTCCTCCGTCGTCACCTTCTTCCGCTCCCTGGGCGGTGCGATCGGTGTCTCGGCGCTCGGCGCGGTCATGGCCCACCGGGTCACGGACTACGTCAAGGAGGGCCTGACCGAGCTCGGCCCGAAGGCCGCGGCGGCCATGGGCCAGGGCGGCACGGGCGGCGGCATCCCCGACATGGACAAGCTGCCTGCCCCGATCCGCACGGTCATGGAGAGCGCGTACGGACACGGCGTCGGCGACGTCTTCCTCTACTCGGCGCCGTTCGCGCTGCTGGCCTTCGTGGTGACGCTCTTCATCAAGGAAGTCGCCCTGAAGAGCGGCTCGGCGAAGGCCGACGAGAAGCCGGTGGCCGCGGAGGCCGCGGCGGAGGCCTAGAAAAGACTCCCGGCCGCGCTTCGAGCGGAGGCGCGGCCGGGTCCGGTACGGAGCGGCGGGCAGGGGACGGCCCGCCGCTCCGTCATGTTCCGGTTCGGGGGGCGTCCGCCCCGCCGGCACCGGCCCCGCCGGCCTGTGGTGCATCGGCGCCGGGGCCATCTGCCTCGGTCCCGCCCGCCCCGGTCCCGCCGGTCTTGGTCCCGCCGGCCTCGGTTTCACGGGAAACCATCGTCTCGATACCGGCGACCAGGACGTCCAGCGCGTAGGCGAAGTCGCGGTCCCAGATCTGGGTGACGCTGCCGTGCGAGGCCCGCTCGTCGAGGAGCTCCGTGATGGGTTCGAGGGCGTCCGTGAAGCCCGGTTCGTCGCGGAAGGCCCTGATCGACTCCGTGTAGAAGTCGTCCTCCGACATCCCGGCCTCCGCCGCACGCCGCCCGAACTGGGACTCGATCGTCCCGTAGCCGTAGACGAACTGGAAGACCGCCGACATCGCGCTGGGCTGGCGGTCCATCGGCAGACCGGTGCCGCCGATCGCCTCGTGGATCTTTGCGCCGACCGCGATCGCGTGCGGGCCGATGTTCAGGTACTGCCCGGCACTCGGGGACATCCACGGGTGGCGCACCAGCATCCGGCGGTACTCCAGGGCGAGCACCCTGATCATGTCCCGCCAGCCGTCGGCGGCTTCGACCGCCCCGAGGTCGACCTCGCCGTACACGCTGTCCATGGCGAACTCGATGATGTCGTCCTTGGTGTCCACGTACCAGTACAGGGACATCGCGGTGACGTTCAGCTCGGCCGCCAGCTTGCGCATCGACAGCTTGGCCAGGCCCTCCTCGTCGAGCATCCGGATCGCGGCGGCGACGATCCGCTCCCGGTCGAGACCGGCCGGACCGCCGCCGCCGCGCGGGGTCCGGGTCTCCAGCCAGACGCTGGAACGCGCCGGGTTCTTGGCCCGGTCGGCTGCCTTGACCATCGCGTTCCTCCGTCTGTCAGTTCTCCGTGACCATGCTAGGCAGCGATCGGCCGCTCGGGCGTCAGGGCCTTCTCCGTCCGTTCGGCCCGCCGGAGCAGGGCCGCCGCCACCAGACCGCCCGCGAAGACGGCGATCGCGCCGACCAGCTGGCTGGTCTGGAGGCCGGAGGCGAAGGCGTCCGCGATCTCCCGCCGCTCGGCCTCGCCGCCGGCTGCCGCGAGGGCCGCCGGGAGGGAGGTCGCGGTGACGGCGACGAGCGCGGCGAAGCGCGCGTTGAGGACGGCGCCGAGGACGGCGACACCGAGGCCGTTGCCGAACTCGGCGAGGGTGCCGTTGATCCCCGCGCCCACGCCCGCCTTCTCCGGCGGGATCGAGCTCATGATCGCGTTGGCCATCGCCGGGGAGGAGACGGCGATGCCGCCGCCCATCAGGACCAGGCCGAGGAGCATGCCCGCGTAGCTGCCGTCGGTGCCGCCGCCGAGCAGCGAGATCGAGGTCAGACCCCCGGCGACCAGGGTCATGCCGAGGACGACGGTGGGCGGGGTGCCCAGCTTCATGACGATCTTCGGGCCGATGCCGGTCAGGTTGAGGCCGACGATCGTCAGCGCGAGCGGCGCCATCCGCAGACCGGCCTCCAGGGGCTCGTAGCCGAGCACGAACTGCAGGTGCTGGGTGAGCAGGAAGAGCGAGCCGCCCATGCCGAAGACGACCAGGATCGAGCCGCCGATGGCGCCGATGAACTTCTGGTTCCGGAAGAAGTGCATGTCGAGCATCGGGTACGGGGTGTGCAGCTCCCAGAGCGCGAACGCGCCGAGGCCGAGCAGCCCGATCGCGGCCGGGACCAGCACCTGGGCGGAGACCCAGCCGTGCTCGGGGCCGCTGATGATCGCGTACACGACGGCGGTCATGCCGATGGTGGAGAGCAGCGCGCCGAGCAGGTCGGGGCGCTCGCCCTGCGGGTTCTTGGACTCCGGTACGAGCTTGAGGACGGCGACCAGGGCCACGACCGCGACGGGGATGTTGATCAGGAAGATCATTCCCCACCAGAAGTGGTTGAGGATCACGCCGCCGATCAGCGGTCCGCCGGCGAAGCCGAGGGAGGCGACGGTGGACCAGAGCGCGATGGCCTTCACCCGCTCCGAGTCGTCGAAGATCTGCATGACGACGGCGAGGGTGGTGGTCATGAGGAGCGCGCCGCCGACGCCCATGCCCGCGCGGGCGGCAATCAGCTGCGTGGTGGAGTCGGCGATCCCGGCGGCGAGCGAGCCGATGCCGAAGAGCGCGAGTCCGATCGCGAGCAGCTTCTTGCGTCCGTAGCGGTCGGCGGCGTTGCCCGCGCTGAGCAGCAGGCCGGACTGGACGAGCGAGTACGCGTTGATCATCCACTGGATGTCGGTGGTGGTCGCGTGGAGTTCGGAGGTCAGCGACGGGATGGCGACGCTGAGGACGGTGTTGTCGAGCAGCACGGTGAGCTGGGCGAGGCAGATGACGCCGAGGATCAGCCAGCGCTGCGGGTGACCGCCGGTGGCGGTCGGTTCGGTCGCGGCGGTCGTCGCCGTCATGGGCAGCACTCCTTGTACGGTGTACGGGACTAGGTCTCGTACACCGTACAAGGGTCTCTCTTACGCTGTACAGCGCTTATTCACTCGGCGGCGGTCAGGTCGTAGAAGGTGGCGTTGCCGACCGTGACCTTCTCGAAGTTCTCGGCGACCCAGGTGGAGATCTCCGAGTTGCCGCCGGGGCCACCGCCCCCGCCCATCCGGCCCCCGCCGCCCTCGCCGGTGCCGCCGCCCTCGCCGCCGCCGATGAAATAGTGGATCTTCCCGTCGGCGACGTACTGCTGGAACTGCGCGAGCGTCGGGGAGGGGTCGCTGCCGTTGAAGCCGCCGATGGCCATGACCGGCTTCTCGGTGGCGAGCTGGTAGCTGGCCGCGTTCTGGGCGCCGACCGTGGCCGCTACCCAGGTGTAGGCGTCGGCGTCCTTGAGGAGCGCGCTCTTCGCCTCCGTACCGACGCTGGCACCGTTGAGCAGACCGCCCATCCCGCCGCCACCGCCACCGAAGCCTTCGCCCCGGGCCATGCCCTGCGGCGGGGTGCCGCCGGGCCGCCCGCCCTGGGTCCCGCCCTGACCGTCCGGCAGCTGACCGCCGCCCTGGACGCCCTGACCACCGGGCACCTGACCACCCGGCAACTGCCCGCCCTGGCCGCCGGGCATCTGGCCACCGGGGCCACCAGGCATCTGGCCGCCCTGGCCGCCCTGACCACCGGGACCGCCCGGCATCTGGCCGCCGCCGGGAAATCCCTCGCCCCCGAACATCCGCATGCCACCGCCGCCGGGACCCCGGCCCCCCATCGCGCCGCCCGCCGGGCCCGCCGTGACGATCGAGCCCTGGTGTCCGGCGTCCACCGTCGCCAGGGTGTACGCGAACGGACCCGCGAGTCCCGCCGCCAGACCGAGGCCCGCGGCCCCGAGGCCGAGCCGCCGGTCCACCCGCCCCGCGCACAGCAGCCCGAGCGCGGCCACCGCGCCCGCGACCAGGACCGTCCAGCGCAGCCACGGCAGCCAGTCCGGCGTCCGCCCCAGCAGGGTCCAGCCCCACCATGCGGTCACCGCCACCGTCACCGCGAGGGCCGCAGAGGCGAGCAGCCGGGTCCGCTCCTCCCAGAGCACGGCCGCGCCCATGCCCACGAGCGCCGCGAGGTACGGGGCCAGGGCCACCGTGTAGTACTCGTGGAAGATGCCGGCCATGAAGCTGAACACCGCCAGCGTGATCAGCAGCGAACCGCCCCACACCAGGAACGCCGCGCGTGCCGTGTCCGTCCTGGGTGCCCGCCGGGTGACGACGAGCCCCGCGACGAGCAGGATCAGCGCGGCCGGCAGGAGCCAGGAGATCTGGCCGCCGACGGAGTCGTTGAACATCCGGACGATGCCGGTCTCACCCCAACGGCCACCCCCCATGCCGCCGCCCCCGCCGCCGACGCTGCCGGTCTCGTCGCCGTTGATGCGGCCGAGGCCGTTGTAGCCGAAGGTCAGCTCCAGGAAGCTGTTGTTCTGCGAGCCTCCGACATACGGGCGGGAGGACGCCGGCCACAGCTCGACCAGGGCCACCCACCAGCCCGCCGACACCAGCATCGCGAGCCCCGCGAGCGCGAGACGGCCGATCCGGCGCCCGATCCCGCCCGGCGCGCACACCCCGTAGACGAGGGCGAGCGGCGGCAGGATCAGGAAGGCCTGGAGGGTCTTCGCGAGGAACGCGAACCCGAAGGCCACCCCGGCCCACACCAGCCACTTCGCCGCGCCCCGGTCCTCCTCGAGCGCGCGCAGCACGCAGTACACGGCCACCGTCATGAGCAGGGCGAGCAGCGCGTCCGGGTTGTTGAAGCGGAACATGAGCGCCGCCACGGGGGTGAGCGCCAGGACGGCGCCCGCGATCAGACCGGCGTCCGCGCCGAACCTGCGCCGTACGGCCGCGTAGAGCACGGCGACGGTCGCCACGCCCATGAGGACCTCGGGCACGAGGATCTGCCAGGAGCCGAGGCCGAAGAGACGGACGGACAGGGCCATCGGCCAGAGGGCGGCCGGCGGCTTGTCGACGGTGATGGCGTTGGCCGCGTCGAGCGAGCCGAAGAAGAAGGCCTTCCAGCTCTCGCCGCCCGCCTGGACGGCCGCGGAGTAGAACGAGTTGGCGTAGCCGGAGGCGCTCAGGTTCCACAGGTAGAGCGCGGTGGTCACGGCGAGCAGGCCGAGGAACGCGGGGCGGACCCAGCGGGCGTCCTCGGCGCGGCCGCGCCACAGCCGGGCGAGCGGGCCGCTGCGGGGCGGCGCGGCGGGGGCGGCGCCGGCCGGCGCGGCCAGGGAGGTCGAAGTCATCGGTCGTTCCTTGGGTCGTTCCGTGAGGCGGACCGCTCGGGGAAGACCCAGAGCCGGAAGAGGAGGAAGCGGAGGACCGTCGCGGCCAGGTTGGCGACGACCAGCACCGCGAGTTCGGTGGAGTGCGCCGGATCGCCGGTCGCCGCGCCGAGGGCGGCGAGCGAACCGCTGGTCAGGGCCAGGCCGATGGCGAAGACCACGAGCCCCTGCGCCTGGTGGCGGACGGCCCGGTCCCGGCCCCGTACCCCGAAGGTGAGCCGCCGGTTGGCCGCCGTGTTGGCGACGGCGGAGACGAGGAGCGCGGCGGCGTTGGCGATCTGCGGGCCCACACCGAGCCGGAAGAGCGAGTACAGGGCGAGGTAGAAGAGCGTCGACAGGACCCCGACCACGCAGAAGCCGACCAGCTGCCGGGCGAGTCCGCCCGGCACCCCGGCGAGTTCACGGTCCCGGGGGTCGTCCCCGAAGGGCCTGGCCAGCCGGTCCAGCGGCAGCGAACCGGTCGCGAGCGCCCGGCCCACCCGCCAGACGCCCTTCAGGTCGTCGGTGGCCGTGCTCACGATGTGCACGGTCGAGTCGGGGTCGTCGACCCAGTCGACGGGCACCTCGTGGATGCGGAGCCCGGCCCGCTCGGCGAGGACCAGCAACTCGGTGTCGAAGAACCAGCCGGTGTCCTCCACCATCGGGAGCAGCCGCTCGGCGACATCGCGCCGGATCGCCTTGAACCCGCACTGCGCGTCGGAGAACCGGGCGGCGAGCGAGCCCCGCAGGATCAGGTTGTACGCGCGGGAGATGAACTCCCGCTTCGGGCCGCGCACCACCCGCGAGGAGCGGGCGAGCCGGGACCCGATCGCCAGGTCGGAGTGGCCGGAGATGAGCGGCGCGACCAGCGGGAGCAGGGCGTTCAGATCGGTGGACAGGTCGACGTCCATATAGGCAAGGACGGGCGCGTCCGAGCCCGACCACACCGTCCGCAGCGCCCGGCCGCGGCCCTTCTGCTCCAGTCGTACGGAGCGCACCTCGGGCACCTCCGCGGCGAGGCCGGCGGCGACCTCGGGCGTGGTGTCGGTGGAGGCGTTGTCGGCGACGGTGATGCGGAAGCCGTACGGGAAGGTCCGGAGGAGGTGCTCGTGGAGCCGGCGGACGCACGGCTCCAGGTCCTTCTCCTCGTTGTAGACGGGAATCACCACGTCGAGGACGGGCCGTCCCGCGGTGTTCACCGGCAGGTGCTCCCGGGCGGGGAGGGCCCCGGACGTGGGCCCCGCGATCGTTGGGGTTCGCATGCCACCGACCTTCGCCGGGGGCGCTGTCACGGCTGTGTGATGAGCCTGTGGCCTGCCTGTGAGTGGGCTCCGGCCGGGGACGCGGCGGGCAGCCGGACGGTGAAGACGGTCCGGCCGGGGGCGCTCTCGACGCCCACCTCGCCCCCGTGCGCGCCCACGACCGCCCGGACGATGGCGAGCCCGAGGCCGGTGGATCCGGCGTTGCGGGAGCGGGAGGCGTCGCCGCGGGCGAACCGCTCGAAGACGGAGGGCAGGAGCGCGGCCGGGATGCCGGGCCCGTCGTCCTCGATCCCGACGACCACCGCGCCGGGTTCCGTACCGACCCGGGCGGTGACCTTGGTGCCCGGCGGGGTGTGCGTCCGCGCGTTGGCGAGGAGGTTGACGAGGACCTGCTGGATCCGGGCGCCGTCCGCCCGTACGGGACAGGCGTCGTCCTCGGGCAGTTCGAGGGACCAGTGGTGGTCGGGCCCGGCGGCGCGGGCGTCGCTCACGGCGTCCACGACCAGGGGGACGAGGTCGGTGGGCTCGTACGCGAGGGGGCGGCCGGCGTCCAGCCGGGCGAGCAGCAGCAGGTCCTCGACGAGGCCCGTCATCCGGGTCGCCTCGGACTCGATACGGCCGAGGGCGTGCCGGGTGTCGGGCCCGCACTCCTCGCGGCCGCGCCGGGTCAGCTCCGCGTACCCCCGGATCGAGGCGAGCGGGGTGCGCAGTTCGTGGCTGGCGTCGGCGACGAACTGCCGGACGCGGGTCTCGCTCTGCTGGCGTGCGTCGAGCGCCGAGTGGACGTGGTCGAGCATCCGGTTGAGGGCGGCCCCGACCTGGCCGACCTCGGTCCGCGGATCGGCCTCCGTGTCGGGGACCCGCTGGTGGAGCGCCACCTCACCGCTGTGCAGGGGAAGCCGGGCGACCTGCCGGGCGGTGACGGCGACCCGGTGCAGCGGCCGCAGGGCCACCCGGACGAGCACGGTTCCGGCGAGCGAGGCGGCGAAGAGCCCGGCGCCGGTGACGCTGAGTTCGACGAGGATCAGGGTGGAGAGGGCGTCCTCGACCTCGGTGAGGGGGATGCCGATGAGGAAGGTGCCGAGGCCGCCCTTCGCGTACTCGACCCGGTAGGAACCCAGGCCGCCCGGGAGGTCGACGGTGTGCGGCCGTCCGTCCCGCGGGACGGCGGAGAGCGCGGACTGCTGGGCGGCGTCGAGGCTCTCGACCGGGAACAGCGGCAGGTCCGCGCCGGTCGCCCCGGCCGCCTCCGTCGAGTAGCCGGCCTCGGAGACCGCCCCGTCGATCAGGACCGCACCGAGCGTCCCTATCGGCGCGCCGGGGTCCTTGAGGAAGCCGAGCGGCGGCCTGACCTGCCTCTTCCCGTCCGGGTCGGGCAGGCCGACGCGGTCCGGCGGCCCGGCGGCACGTGTGGACACGCTGCGGAGCGAGTCGTCGGCCTGGTTGTACAGGTACGAGCGGAACGCGATCGTCGTGACCGTGCCGATGACGGCCGCGACGACCGCGATCAGCGCGACAGCCGAGACGACGAGCCGGGTCCGCAGCGACCACGGCCCCCGGATCCGGGACGACGAGGTCCTCGACGACGGAGTCCGGGACGGCCGGGTCGGCCGGGTCGGCCGGGTCTGTGGCCGCCGGCTCCGCGACGATCGGGTCGGCGACGGCCGGTCCCGCTGCCCCGCACCTCTCACCACGGGCCGCTACTCCCCCGGCTTGATGAGGTAGCCCGCCCCGCGCCGGGTGTGGATCATCGGGGCGCGCCCCGCGTCGATCTTCCGCCGCAGGTACGAGATGTAGAGCTCGACGACATTGGCCTGGCCGCCGAAGTCGTACGACCAGACCCGGTCGAGGATCTGCGCCTTGCTGAGCACCCGCCGCGGATTGCGCATCAGATAGCGCAGCAGCTCGAACTCGGTCGCCGTGAGGTGGATGGAGTCCCCGCCCCGGGTGACCTCGTGGCTGTCCTCGTCCAGGGTGAGGTCCCCGACGGCGAGCAGCGACTCGCTGCGCGCGAGGGCCGCCCCCGACCTGCGGATGAGCCCGCGCAGCCGGGCCACCACCTCCTCCAGGCTGAACGGCTTGGTGACGTAGTCGTCGCCGCCGGCCGTGAGCCCGGCGATCCGGTCCTCGACGGCGTCCTTCGCCGTCAGGAACAGCACCGGCACGTCGGGCAGTTCGCGCCGGATCCGGCCGAGCAGGCTCAGGCCGTCGACGTCGGGCAGCATGATGTCGAGGATGACGACGTCGGGCCGGAACTCCCGCGCGGAACGCAGGGCGGTGGCCCCGTCCCCGGCACTGCGCACCTGCCAGCCCTCGTAGCGCAGGGCCATCGAGAGCAGCTCGGCGAGCGAGGCCTCGTCGTCGACGACGAGGACGCGGACGGCGGTTCCGTCGGCACGGAGCAGGTCGGCGCGGGTGCCGGGACGGCGTGTGGTGACGGTCATGGAACCCACACTGTCGGCCGCCGCTGAGAGGCCTCTTGCCCTTTCCTGTGAATTCCCTGAGAAAGGGACGGGAGGCCCTGGCACTGGCCCTCAGGGTTCAGGGTTCAGGGTTTCACGTGAAACAACGCGGCGCCGTTCCCGTACAGGACCGCCCTGAGCCAGTCGTCGCCGAGCCCGAGGCGTTCGAGGGCGTGGAGCTGGTGCGCGTACGGATACGGGATGTTCGGGAAGTCGGAGCCGAGGAGGATCCGGTCACCGACGTCCACGAGCCGCTTGAGCTCCGCCCGGGGGAAGGGCGCGAGCCGCTCGCTGAAGTCGGTGAAGGCCATGGTGGTGTCGAGGTGGACGCCCTCGTACCGCTGGACGAGGTCGAGGAACTCGCCGTACTCGGGCATCCCCATGTGGGCGACGATCACCCGGAGCCGGGGGTGGCGGGCGAGCAGCCGCTCCATGGGCCCGGGTCCGGTGAACCTGCCCGGGGTGGGCCCGGAGCCGCAGTGCACCACGACGGGGGTCCCGGAGTCGGCGAGGGCTCCCCACGCCGGGTCCAGCAGCGTGTCGTTCGGGTCGAAGCCGCCGACCTGGAGGTGCACCTTGAAGACCCGGGCCCCCGCGGCGAGCGCCTCGTGGACGTACCCCTCGACGCCCGGCTCGGGGAAGAAGGTCGCGGTGTGCAGGCAGTCGGGGGTGCGGGAGGCGAAGTCGACGGCCCAGGAGTTCAGCCAGGCGGCCATGCCGGGCTTGTGCGGATAGAGCATCGCGGTGAAGGCGACCGCCCCGAAGCCCCGCAGGAGGGCGAGCCGGCGCTCCTCCTCCTCGCGGTAGGTGATGGGCCACTCCATGCCGGTCAGGGGGCCGACGGCGTCGAAGTAGGCCCAGACCTTGTCGAGGACGTTCTGCGGCATGAAGTGCGTGTGCACGTCGACGAGACCAGGAATGCCCAACCGCCCGAGGAGCACCCGGATGTCCTCGCTCTCGCGGGCCCCGCGGGTCTCTCCACCCGGGTCACTCGGACCACTCACGCCGCTCCGGCTACTCGCGCTCAAAGCTGTAGCTCCGCTCGACCTTGCCGATGTGGACGCTGTAGCTGTCGTACCAGTGCTCCCGCCCGTACGCCTTGGCGGCCCGGTGCTCGGCGTGCACCCGCCAGGCGTCGAGCGACTCCAGGTCCCGGAAGTAGGCGACGGTGATGCCGATGCCGCCCGGCGTACGGGCGGACTCGTGGCCGAGGAAGCCCGGCATCCCGCCGGCGAGCTCGTCCATCCGCGCGGCCGTCTCGGCGTAGCCCTCGGGGTCGTCGGGCCGGATCGAGGTGAAGACAGCGGTGTAGTAGGGCGGTTCGATGTCCGCCACCAGTTTGGGGGTCATGTGATCACCCTCGCCGGGCCGGGGCGGGGATGTCCACGGCCCCCGGGGAAAGGGATCCAAGACTTTACGAAGGGGTCGCGGGCCCTCAGAACAGCTCTCCCTGACTGCTCGGATCGACGGTGGCAACCGCCTCCGACACCGGCGCGGAGAAGGCGTCCTCCTCGCCGGCTCCCTGCAGCACCCACCCGCCCATCAGCCGGGTGTCGAGCGCGAGGCAGCGCCCGCCGGGGTCGAGCAGGTGCAGATCGGGCCCGGCCGCGGCGAGCAGCCGCCCACACACGACACCCCCGTCGACCAGTTCCGTGACCGTGCCCGAGAACGTCGGCAGTCCGTCGAGGGCGAAGGCCGCGGCGTGGTCGTGTGCGGCGAAGTCCAGCGGCTCCAGGGTCTCCGTCCAGCCGCCGACCTCCCGCGCCCGCCCGTACAGTTCCCGGACCTCCAGGGCCCGGCCCGGGGCGGGCGGCAGGGCGTGCCGGGCGGCGCGCTTCCGCTCGTACGCCACCCGGTCGGGAACCCCGAGCGCCTGCCGCAGCACCTCCTCGGTCCGCCGGGCGGCCATCAGCGGGCCCCGCCCGAGCCAGCTGAACGCGACGGCGCCCTGTTCGAGCAGCCGGGCGTCGCCCCGGGCCTCCGCGGTGATCCCGACCTTGGTCATCCCGGGTCCGAACCAGGCCAGGTACACCCGGTACGGCTGCGGATCGTCCAGGAAGGTGTCGGCGGCGACGGAATGGGCCCGGTCGAGCCGCGCGCACGCGCCGCACCGCCCTCCGGTGGACCGGCCGGGCACGACGGCCTCCAGCGGGCAGGGATTCCCCCGCGCCCCCGGGCACCGGCGCTCCCCCGCGGCCCGGAAGGCGAGCCGCTGCCCGTACGCGAGCGCGCTGACCCTCCCGCCCTGCCACCGCAGTCCGGGCACGCCTCCGCTCCAGGTGATCCCCCGACACCGCCACTCCACGCCCGCGCCTCCCTGTGCTCCCCGGATGTCCAGTCTCCGCCACATCCACTGCCGGTCCCCTACCCCGGGCCCGCGGGTCGACCCTCCCGGCGCCTTCGGCCCGACCGGCCGGATCGTCGTCGTGACGGCTCAGGGCAGGACGTAGATCCGCGCCCCGTCGGCGTCGGGTCCGCCGACCTCCCGGATGCACCCGCGGTCGACGAGGAGCCGCACGCACTCCCGGACCCGGTCGGCGGAGAGACCGGTGCGCCGGGTGACGTCCTGGGCCCGGTGGCGGACGCCGCCGCGGAGCAGGGCGGGGGCGAGGCAGCTCGCGACCGTGTGCGTGTCCCCGGTGACCGTCCAGGACTCGACGAGCTGCTGCGGGGTGAGCGCGACGACGGCGCCGGCGCGCTGGCGGGGCACGGCGAGCCGTTCAAGGGAGTCGGCGACCCTTGAGAGGCTCCGCCGGGTCTCGCGGAGCAGCTCCGCGTACTCGGTGTGCTCGGTGTACGCGACGGCCCGCTCGTCGAACTGCCCGTCGAGCCGGACGAGGACGTCGACGAGCTCGGGCGGCAGCACGAACACGCCCTGCACGGGGGAGGGTTCGAGCCCGTACCCCCCGTACCGCTGAACCGCCGCTATGACCTCGGCCGTCCACGCCCGGAACGGCCCGGCCTCCGGTCTCCGGCAGGCCCCGACGAGCTGCACGAGCCCCTGCAGGCTCACCATCCGCGTCGACGCCCTGATCCCGCTCCGGCCGGAGAACTCCTCGCCCCCGGCGAGCTCCCGCGCGGACGCCAGGCAGGTCCCGGGCAGCGCCACCGTCCGCAACGCCTCCCGGCTCCCCGCGTACCCCAGCTGCTTGGCCACGTCCACGACGGGGAACCAGTGGGTCCCGTCGTACGCGGTCAGCCGGCGCAGGGGCGCTCCGGTGGCGGCGTACACCACGTCATCGATGTCGATCGCGTCCATCGATCATCACCTCCGCCTCGCAAGCTAGGACGAAGGCATATTCAACTGACATGCAAATCAGACAGGTTCACCCAAAAGGGGAGGGATTCCCGGGTATACCCCCCGAAATCCCTCCCCCCGCATCTACGAAGGCGCCGCGTCGCCTAGCGGGCGACGAACTGCGTGAGGATCGCCTGGACCTCGTAGATGTCGACGCCCTTGGTGAAGGTCTTCTGGACCGGCAGCTGGCTGCCGGAGATCCAGATCTTCAGCTCGGCATCCAGATCGAAGGTGCCGGCGGTCTCGACCGCGAAGTGCGTGATGCTCTTGTACGGGATCGAGTGGTACTCGACCTTCTTGCCGGTGATGCCCTGCTTGTCGACCAGCACGAGCCGCCGGTCGGTGAAGAAGATGGTGTCGCGGATCAGCAGGTACGCGGCGTGCACCTGCTCCCCCTGCCCGAGCAGCCGCGCGTAGTCCTGCTGCGCCTGCGCCGGATCAATCGCGTGCGCGTTCCCGAAGAGCGCCATGCCCCAACCCCCACATAGAAGAGAAAAGAACGATCATCCGACCCTAACCCCCCACCCCCACAACGCCGAAGGCCCCGGACTCTCGTCCGGGGCCTTCGATCCACTGTGCACTCGGCAGGATTCGAACCTGCAACCTTCTGATCCGTAGTCAGATGCTCTATCCGTTAAGCTACGAGTGCTTGTTCTTTTGTCTTGCCTCCGCTCCCCGGTCTTTCGACCCGCTCGCGGCGACAGACAGAACATTACATGACTGCCGCCGCCATGTGAAATCCATTGGCCTCACCCCTTGTGACCTGCGGAAACACCGCACGGGGCATCGGTGCGCCCGGATCGCGGGCGGAGCTGGTGCGGTGATCTCCGGGCCGGAAACGGCCGAAGCCCCGGCCTGTGGGGCCGGGGCTTCGGTAGGGGCGGAGGCGGAGGGATTTGAACCCTCGATGGGCTTTAAGACCCAAACCGCATTAGCAGTGCGGCGCCATAGACCGGACTAGGCGACGCCTCCATGCACCCCGCGCGGACGCGAGTGGTGCGTGCAGATGATGACACAGGCGAACCGGCTGTCACCAATCGATTCTCACCGTACTAGCCCTCCGGGGTCGAGGGCAAAGCCCAGCGGCCCCGACGTGGCGCCCGACGCAGCGCCCGCCGGGGCCGTCCGAGGCACCGGCCGGGCGGCGGACTCGGCGCGGACTCGGCGCCGGCTCCCTCCCGCCGCCCCGCCCGCACCCCCGCCCTTTCCGTGCCCGCCGCCCGGCCGGCGCACCCCGGTTGCGCAACGCCCCGGCTCCCGGAGCGTTAGACGGGGCGGGAGCACCTCGTGCGCCCGCGTCCTTCCGTGCACCGCCGCTCCCCGTCCGCCCGCTCCTGGAGATCCGCATGCTGCGCCGCCTCGTCCTCGCGTCCCTCGCCACCGCCGCCGCAGGCACCGCCGGGCTCGGCCCGCTTCCGCCGCTGCCCCTGCTCGCGCCGCCGCCCGCCGAGCGGCTCACCGTGGCCGTCTCCGAGAGCGGGCATCCGGACGCCGACGGCACCTTCGAGCTCAGGTGCGACGACCGGGCCGCCGGGAACCACCCGGCGCGCGAGAACGCCTGCGAGCGCCTCGACCGGCTCGCGAAGGAGGGCGCGAACCCCTTCGCGCCCGTGCCCGCGGACCAGCTCTGCACCCAGGTGTACGGCGGCCCCGCCCTCGCCCACGTCACCGGCACCTGGCAGGGCCGCACGGTCGACGCCCGCTTCTCCCGCGCCAACGGCTGTGAGATCAACCGCTGGGAGAATCTGGAGCCGGTCCTTCCTCTTGTCCGGGGATGAGACGGGATGGGAGGGATGAGACCGGGGTCCCCCACCGGAGGCTCCCTTAGACTCCCTTCCGTGACAGGGTGCGGCCCGAGGGGCAAGATGGGGCCGGCCGGCCGATAGGGCATGCACGTTGCAGTGCGTCAGGGAGGAACGTCGTCGTGAGCAGCAGGCCATCCCGGGGCGCTGCTCGCCTCGCAGCCATACTCGACGCCCTCCCCGACGGCCTCGTGCTCGTCAACTGCAACGGCACGGTCGTCAACGCCAACACCATCGCCCTCGGCATGTTCGAGACCCCGGGCACCGCACTCGTCGGACGCGGCCTGCTCGATCTCCTGCCCGGCTTCGACTCCCGCCTCATCCCCGGCTCCATGCGCCGCCCCGAGGGCACCGACGAGCGCGGCCGCACCAAGCCGACCCGGATGATCGCCCGCCGCACCGACGGCAGCGAGTTCGCCGTCGAGGTGACGAGCGCCAGCCTGGAGGACGGCCGCGAGGCCTACGACTCGTATGGCGGCTACACCGGCGACGAGCTGCTCATGCTGGTCGTCCGGGACCTCACCGGCACCCTCGACACCGAGGCCGAACTCGCCCGCTCGCAGCGGCAGACCGAGATGATCCTGCGCGCCGCGGCCGAGGGCGTCGTCGGCACGGACACCGACGGCCGCGTCGTCCTCGTGAACCCGGCCGCCGCCCAGATCCTCGGCTACCGCGCCGGTGAACTCGGCGGCCAGGAGCTGCACCCGCTGATCCTGGCCAAGCGCCCCGACGGCGAGCCCTTCCCGTACGAGGAATCGCCGCTCGCCGACACCCTCAAGTCCGGCCGCAAGCACCGCGTCCGCGGGCAGGTCCTGTGGGCCAAGAAGGGCGACCGCGTACCGGTCGACCTGACGACCGCCCCGGTCCGCGACGGCGACCAGCTCGTCGGCGCGGTCATGACCTTCACCGACCGCAGGCCGTACGAGCAGCTCGTCGAGGAACACGCCGCCGAGATCAAGGACCTCACCGAGCGGAACACCGCCGAACTCGCCGACCGCGCCGAGCGGAACGCCGCCGACCGGGAGGCCCAGCAGGAGCGGTACGCCTCCCTCGCCGCCCGGCACGAGCAGCTCACGGCCGTCCTCGCCGAGTCCCTGCGCGGCCCCCTCCAGGAGCTGCGCACCCAGCTGGGCGCCCTCGCCGCGGACGACGCCGGACAGCTCTGGCCCGAGGCCAACCAGGTCCTGCACCACCTCGCCGCCGGGTACGCCCGGATGACGGCGCTCGTCGACAACGTCCTGGGCTACCAGCGCCTGGACGCCGGCGCGGAGACCCTGGACAAGCGCGTCGCGCTCCTCGACGGGGTCGTGACGGCCGGCATCGACGGCGCCGTCGACCTGATCGGACCCGGCCGGGCCCAGTTCGCCGTGCACGCGCCGCCCATCGAGGCCGAGGTCGACGCGGCCCGCCTCACGACCGCGCTCGCGCACCTCGTCGCGGACGTCGCCGGCGTCGACGCGACCGGCAAGAACCGCGCCACCGCCCAGGGATCCGGGCCGGCCGACTCCACGATCGTCGTCGCGGCCGCACAGCGCGGTGACGTCGTACGGATCGAGGTCCGCGGCCCGTACGCCGGCGGCGACCCGGTCCACGGCCCGGTCGTCCGCGGCATCGTGGCGGCGCACGGCGGTGTCGTCCAGACGCACGAGGTGCCGGGGACGACCGGCGGCGCGTACGTCCTCGAAGTCCCGGTCGGTACGGGGCGGGGCACGGTCCCCGCGGCGGCGACGGGCCGTGAGGGCGGATCGGGCGGCGCGCCGGCCGGCACGCCCGCACTCGGCCCGGTCGGCGGGTCGAGCGGCGGGCCCGCACTCGGACCGGTCGGTGGGCCGGGCAGTGGGCCGGGCGGCGGCGGTCGGGAGGCGCTCGCGCTGCCCGCGCAGGCTTCCGCGCCCGTACCGGTGCCTTCCGGTTCCTCGGCGGCCTCTTCGGGTTCCTCGGCCGCTTCGGGTGCTTCGGCTCCCGCGGGGTCTTCTTCGGCCGCCTCCGGTGCGTCGGCTCCCGACGGTTCCGCCGGCGACTCCGCTCCTTCCGCTGCTCTCGCGCTCGCCCCCGGGTCCTCGGCCCCGGATGGCCCGGAGCCCTCGGAGGCCCCCGGCGGGGGACGGCGACGCGCCCGACGCAGCTCCACGGACGCCTTCCTCGAGAGCTCGCTCGCGCCCGAGGGCGGTGCCGAGCCCAGCGGGCGTCGCCGTGCCCGTACGGCGGAGGCCACCGGCGGACCCGCCGAACTGATCCCGGCCCAGCAGAACTCGGGCGGGCAGCAGGCCCTTCCAGCCGCCGGTTCGGCCCCGGGCGCCCCCGGCGTCTCCGTCGTCGAGCCGACCGGACGCCGACGCGGCCGGCCCGCCGAGGGGTCCGTCGTGACCGCCGCCGAGGGCGCGCAGGGGCGGGCCGCACTCGGCGCCGCGGTGCCGCCGCAGGGCGTCGCCGTCGAGCCCTCGGGTGCGCCGTCGGCCACCGCGCTCGCCCGCGCCCTGCCGGCCGTGGCCTCCGCCGAGGTCGCGTCCGAGCCTCAGCCCAGCGGGCGCCGTCGGCGCGCGCTCGCCGCCGCGCAGGAGCGGGCGGCGGCGGCCGATGCCGGGCCCCGGACGCCGTTCGCGCTCCCGCCCGCCGACGCCGACCGTCCCGCCGAGCCGGAGGCGGCGCCGTTCGCCGGACCGGGCGCCCCCGTTCCCGTCGCCGGGCCGCTGCCGGTCTCCGACGAGGGGCAGCACGAGGCCGTACGGGGTGTCCCCGGCGCCGAGCACACGTCAGCGCAGCACGCTCCGTCGGCCGAGCCGACCGGACGTCGCCGGGCCGTCGCGTCCCCGCCGCCCGAGCCGGAGCCGCTGCCGCCCCTGCCGTCGCTGCAGCCCCTGCCGCAGGCCCAGGACTCGGCCCCGTCCGCGCCCGCCGCGCAGGCCGGGCCCCGGGGCACCACCAGCTCCGGATCCGGCACCGGTTCGTCCGGGACCGGGCCGACCGGCAACGGGCCGACCGGCAACGGCACCGGTTCCGTACCGCTGCCGCCCGAGCTGCCCATGCCGAAGGACTCGACCCAGGGGCGGGCGTTCAGCGTGCGCACCCTCGGGCAGGGCGTGCCGTTCGTCCCGCCGCCCGCCGCGCCGGGCCAGGCGGCCCCCGCCGTCACTCCCGCCCCCGAAGCCCCTGCGACACCCGGCGTGCCCACCCACGGCGCCGGTGGCACGGGCGGCTCCAACGGCTCCGGGCGGCGGCGCAGGCTCGCCACCCCGCCGGAGGCCGATCCGCCGGTCCCGGCGGCACTCCCCGTACCGGCGCACGGCGATGCCAGGCCGCACCCGCAGGCGGACACCCCGGCGCAGACGCCGTCCCGCGCGCCCGAGGGCCGTGCGTACGCCATAGGAGCACCCGCCGAGGGCTCCGACGAGGGCCCCGAGCCGCTCGACGGCCCCGGTGGCGCCGTCGAGGTCGCCAACCGGCCCGCGCCGCGGCCCGTCGACGACGAACTCCCCCCGGAGCCCCTCGACAACCCGCGCCGGCTGCTCGTCTGGCCCGCCCCCGACGTCTCCACCCAGCAGGCGCTGAGCGACCGGGGCTACCGGCCGGTGATCGTGCACTCCCGCGAAGAGGTCGACGCCCAGATCGCCGCCTTCCCGGCCGCGCTCTTCGTCGACCCGCTGACCGGGCCCATCACCCGTACCGCGCTCCAGTCGCTGCGTCAGGCGGCCGTCGCCGCCGAGGTGCCCGTGCTCCTCGCGGCCGGGCTCGGACAGGCGACCCGGGAAGCGGCGTACGGCGCCGACCCGGCCGTGCTCCTCAAGGCGCTCGCCCCGCGCGACAGCGAACAGCACCCGTCCCGCGTCCTCCTGATCGAGGAGAACGAGGACATCTCGGAGGCGCTCGCGGCCACCCTGGAGCGGCGCGGCATGCAGGTCGCGCGGGCGGCCACGGACACCGAGGCGGTCACCCTCGCCACCCAGACGCGGCCCAACCTGGTGGTGATGGACCTGATGCAGGTACGCCGCCGCCGGGCCGGGATCATCGACTGGCTGCGGGCGAACGGGCAGCTCAACCGCACTCCGCTCGTCGTCTACACCTCCGCCGACATCGCCGAGGAGGAGCTGCCGAAGCTGTCCTCCGGCGAGACGGTCCTCTTCCTCGCCGAGCGCTCGAACAGCGCCGAGGTCCAGGCGCGGATCGTCGACCTGCTCGCGAAGATCGGCACCAACTAGCCGGTCGCGGACGCGCGCACGCGGAAACGGGTGCGAGACCGGGTGCGGGGAGGGCTTCGTCGAAGCCCTCCCCGCACCCGTCCCGCCGGGTCCGTCCCCGCGCCCGGGGCCGGACCCGGTACGAGATCCGTGACTACAGCTCCGTCACGTCCAGCTCGCCCTGCGCGTACTGCCGGCGGATGACCTTCTTGTCGAACTTGCCGACGCTCGTCTTCGGCACCGCCGGCACGATCGCCCAGCGCTCCGGGAGCTGCCACTTGGCGATGCCGCCCTCGTCCGCGAGGAAGGCCTTCAGCGTCTCGTAGTCCGCCGTGGCACCGTCCTTGAGGACGACGGTCGCCAGCGGGCGCTCGCCCCACTTCTCGTCCGGCACGGCGACGACGGCGGCCTCGGCGACCTCCGGGTGCGCCATGATCGCGTTCTCCAGCTCGACGCTGGAGATCCACTCGCCACCGGACTTGATGACGTCCTTGGCGCGGTCGGTGAGGGTGAGGAAGCCGTCCGGGCTGATCACGCCGACGTCACCGGTCTTCAGCCAGCCGTCCTCGCTGAACTTGTCCGCCGGGCGGATGGCCTCGCCGTCGACGCCGCCGAAGTACGAGCCCGCGATCCAGGTGCCGCGCACCTCCAGCTCACCGGCGGACTCGCCGTCCCAGGGCAGGTGTTCGCCGGCCGGGCCGACCAGGCGGGCCTCGACGCCGGCCGGGAAGCGGCCCTGCGTGACGCGGTACGGCCACTCCTCCTCGGCCGTGAGGCCGTGCGGCGGGTGGGCCATCGTGCCCAGCGGGGAGGTCTCGGTCATGCCCCAGGCGTGGCAGAGGCGGACGCCGAGCCGGTCGTACGCCTCCATGAGCGCGGGCGGACAGGCCGCGCCGCCGATGGTGACCTGGGACATCGAGGAGAGGTCGCGGGGGTTCGCGGTGACCTCGGCGAGCAGGCCCTGCCAGATGGTGGGGACCGCGGCCGCGTGGGTCGGCCTCTCGCGCTCGATCATGTCGGCGAGCGGGGCCGGCTGGAGGAAGCGGTCCGGCATGAGCATGTTGATGCCGGTCATGAAGGTGGCGTGCGGCAGGCCCCAGGCGTTGACGTGGAACTGCGGGACGACGACCAGGGTCGTGTCCCGGTCGGTGAGGCCCATCGACTCGGCCATGTTCACCTGCATCGAGTGCAGGTAGATCGAACGGTGCGAGTAGACGACGCCCTTGGGGTCGCCGGTGGTGCCGGAGGTGTAGCACATGGCGGCGGCCGAACGCTCGTCAAGGTCGGGCCAGTCGTACGTGGTCGGACGGCCCGCGATCAGCTCCTCGTAGTCGTGCACGCGGGGGGCCGCGCCGTCCAGGACGGAACGGTCGCCGGGGCCCGCGACCACGATGTGCTCGATCGTCGGCAGGTGCGGCAGCAGCGGGGCGAGGAGGGGGAGCAGGGAGCCGTTCACGAGGACGACCCGGTCGGCGGCGTGGTTGACGATCCACACCAGCTGCTCGGGGGGAAGACGCAGGTTGAGGGTGTGCAGGACCGCGCCCATGGAGGGGATCGCGAAGTACGCCTCGACGTGCTCCGAGTTGTTCCACATGAGGGTCGCGACCCGCTGGTCTCCGGTGACCCCGAGTTCGTCGCGCAGGGCGTTGGCCAGCTGGTGCGCGCGTGCTCCGGCCTCCGCGAACGTGCGGCGCTGCGGCTCGGGCTCGCCGGTCCAGGTGGTGATGATCGACTTTCCGTGAATCGTCATTCCGTGCTGAAGAATGCGGCTCACGGTCAGCTGTACGTCCTGCATGGTGCTGTACACGGGGCGTCCTCCCGGTGGGCGCTACGTGGCAGAAAGGGTGTGGCGATTCTGCGCACGTACCGCGCGGTATGTCACTACCCGAGAGTACGGAAAATGCCAGTGATCACTGGCACGAGTGGCCCGCTGCGGCGATTGCGGCGGTTTTGTCCCGCTTGCAGGCTGGTTGGTCGGCGCTGGGTGCTGGGAGCTCATGTGCTCAGGGCTCGGTGCCCAGGGCTCGGTGCTCGGTGCTCGGTGCTCGGCTTCCTAGCGGACGGGGGTCAGTTCCGGGTCCTCGCGGAGCTTGCCGAGTGCCCTCGACACCGCGCTCTTCACGGTGCCGACGGACACTCCCAGGACCTCGGCGGTCTGGGCCTCGCTGAGGTCCTCGTAGTACCTGAGGACCACCATCTGGCGCTGGCGCTCGGGCAGCTTCAGCACCGCGCGCCACATCGCGTCGTGCAGCACCTGACGCTCGGCCGGGTCCGGCTCCGGAACGCCGGAGGGCTCCGGCAGCTCGTCGCAGGCGAACTCGTCGACCTTGCGCTTGCGCCACTGCGACGTGCGGGTGTTCAGCAGCGCGCGGCGGACGTAGCCGTCCAGGGCGCGGTGGTCCTCGATGCGCTCCCAGGCGACGAACGTCTTGGCCAGCGCGGTCTGCAGCAGGTCCTCGGCGTCGCAGGGGTTGGCGGTCAGGGAGCGCGCGGTGCGCAGGAGCACGGGCCCACGCGCCCGTACGTACGACGAGAAGGTCGAGTACGACGCGTACTGCGAGGCACCGGCGCAGACGGGGCCAGAGGGTGGCGGAGTCATGACTCCACGCTAGGAGGGGAGGGGTACCCGGCGGATCGGCCCCAGGTCCCGACCCTCAGTCCGCCTCAGGTTGTAGGGGTGGGGACGGCCCGACCTCCTCTGGGTGGAGAGCCCTCGGGGCGGCCTCAGGGTCGGACCGCGTCCGGAAGCCGGGCCTCATCGGCGGTCCCGCCCCCGCGAACCGCCGCGGGGACGACCCGGGCGACCGGCGCGTCCATCGCGTTCCGGTCGATGGCGACGCGGCGGCCGCCGTACGTCTCGCTGACATTGCCCGCGTACTGGTGGATCCGTGCGTGCGGCGTCCAGGCCTCCGGCTGCAGCACCGACTCGGTGTACAGCGCGGGCCGCCCCAGCCAGCGCGCGAACCACATCACGGCCGGCAGGTCCTTCGTCCCCGCCCGCCGCGCGGCCTCGATGTGCTGCACGCCCGTGTCCGCGCTGCTGTAGTACCCGGGCACATAGCCGAGGCGCGTCACCTCCCGGTTCCAGGCGCGGACGAAGGAGAGGGTGGTCGCGGCGCACCCCGCGTCGCCCGGGTCGTACGCCTCGATGTCAAGGTAGAGCGGACTGCTCACGTCCAGCCCGAGAGCCTGCGCGGCCCGTACCGCGTCGCCTCCCTCCCGGGTGCCCTGGCTCACGGGGCTGCTGCCGATGGCGAACGGCCGCTTCGCGGCGGCGTACACACACGGCGCCTGCGACCCCACGAACAGCGGCAGCAGCCGCCAGCCCATGGCATCGACGGAGGTGACCCAGGCGGGGGTCAGCTCCCGCTGGGTGGGGCAGCCGCGCCCCCGCCCGCCGAAGTAGATCCCGACGGCCCCGTACGGCGAACTGCGCCAGGCCCTCATCACGTCGAGGGACGGCGCCTCACAGGTGTCGAAGGCCTGCCCGACGTAGTGCACGAGCGCGGGGGCGGCGGCGGCTCCGCCGGGTGCGGAGCTCGGGTCGTCGGGGTCGAGGGAAGCGGTGTCGCGGGAAGCGGTGTCGCGGGCGAGGGGACCGGCGGCGGGAGCCGCAGGGGCGGCACGGTCGGGAGCGCCGGCGGGTGCGGGGGCGCCGGCCAGCGCCGCCCCCGCCAGCGCCGCGACGACGGCCGCGACCATGATCCGCAGCCGCGCCCTGCGCCAGGAACGCGTGCGGGCCCGGGCCCGCCCCCCGGGAGGCGGCGCGGACGGCGGGTGCGCCGTCGGCCGAGCCGGGGGCGGGGGCGGGGCGGAGGTCGGGGTGGGCATAGACCCGGCGGCGGGTGTGGACCCGGGCGCGGGTGCCGGGGCCGACCGCGAGGTCGGTGAGGCGGTAGGGGTGGGTGCGGGCGTGGGCATGGACCCGGCCGCGGGTGTGGACCCGGGCGCGGGCGTGGGCGTGGGTGTCGGCTCGGACGCGGGTGTGGGTTCCGGTCGCGGTGTGTGTGTGCTCATGGCGCGAGTGAAGAACCGCCCGCCCCGGGCGGCCACCGCTCAGGCCGTCGCCTCAGCCGTCCGAGCCCAGGATCAACCCGGACGTGGGAACCCCCGTCCCCGCCGTGACCAAGGTCCGCTCCGCCCCGGGTATCTGGTTCACGGAGGTCCCGCGGAGCTGTCGTACCGCCTCCGCTATGCCGTTCATGCCGTGCAGATAGGCCTCGCCGAGCTGGCCCCCGTGCGTGTTCAGCGGGAGCGCGTCCGCCGCGACGAAGTCGGCCGCCTCCCCCGGACCGCAGAAGCCGAACTCCTCCAGCTGCATGAGCACGAACGGGGTGAAGTGGTCGTAGAGGATCGCCACGTCCATCTCGCTCGGTGCGAGGCCGGAGGTCCGCCAGAGCTGCCGGGCCACGACCCCCATCTCCGGAAGCCCCGTCAGCTCGTCCCGGTAGAAGCTGGTCATCGCCTCCTGCCTCCGGCCGGCTCCCTGCGCCGCCGCCAGGATCACGGCCGGCGGACACCGCAGGTCGCGGGCGCGCTCGACAGAGGTGACGACGATCGCCTGGCCGCCGTCGGTCTCCTGGCAGCAGTCGAGGAGCCGGAGCGGTTCGACGATCCAGCGCGAGGCGGCGTGGTCGGCGAGGGTGATCGGCTTCCCGTGGAAGTACGCGGCGGGGTTGCGGGCCGCGTGGCGCCGGTCGGTGACGGCGACATGGCCGAAGGCGTCCGGGGTCAGCCCGTAGGTGTGCAGATACCGCTGGGCGATCATCGCGACCCAGGAGGCCGGGGTGAGCAGCCCGAAGGGCAGCTGCCAGCCGAGTGCGACGCCCTCGGCGGAGGGTTCGCGCTGCTGGACTCCGGAGCCGAAGCGCCGTCCGGAGCGCTCGTTGAACGCCCGGTAGCAGACGACGACCTCCGCGACGCCGGTGGCGACGGCGAGCGCGGCCTGCTGCACGGTGGCGCACGCCGCCCCGCCGCCGTAGTGCACGCGGGAGAAGAAGGACAGCTCGCCGATACCGGACGCCTGGGCGACGGTGATCTCGGGGTTGGTGTCCATCGTGAAGGTGACCATGCCGTCGACGTCGGCGGGCGTGAGCCCGGCGTCGTCGAGGGCGGCGCGCACCGCCTCGGCGGCGAGCGACAGCTCGCTGCGGCCCGAGTCCTTGGAGAACGCGGTGGCCCCGATGCCCGCCACGGCCGCCCGGCCGCCGAGGCCGTCCCGGGTACGGAGGCTCATCGCGGCACCTCCACGGTGACCGTCCCCGTGACGTGGTGCCCGATGCCGTTCGCCCCGACGACCCGGACGTGTGCGGTGTCCCCGTCGACCTCGGTGACCGTGCCGGTCAGCACCATGGTGTCGCCGGGGTGGTTGGGGGCGCCGAGCCGGATGGCGACCCTGCGGAGGACGGCGCGGGGGCCGAAGTGGTCGGTGATGTACCGGCCGACGAGGCCGTTGGTCGTGAGGATGTTCATGAAGATGTCCGGGGAGCCCTTCTCCCTGGCCAGTTCGGCGTCGTGGTGCACGTCCTGGTAGTCGCGGGAGGCGACGGCCCCGGCGACGATCAGGGTGCGGGTGATCGGGATTGTCAGCGGTGGCAGCTCGTCCCCCGGCTCGACGAAGGGTTCCGCGCCGGGCTTCATGACAGGTCTCCTTCAGCGAGCAGGTCATTGGCGAGCGGGTCGTCGGTGAGCGGGCGGTCGCCGAGCAGGACGTCGGCGAGCAGGACGTCGGCGGGCGGGCCGTCGGCGGGCGGGCCTTCGGCCAGCAGGTCGCCCAGTTCGGCGAGGAGTTCGGTGCCGCAGCCGAGATGGGCGTCGAGCTGCCTGCCCCACAGGAAGTGCCGGTGGACGGGGTGGTCGAGGTCCGCGCCCATGCCGCCGTGCAGATGCTGCCCGGCGTGCACGACCCGCTTCCCCGCCTCGGAGGCCCACCAGGCGGCGGTGAGGGCCGCCCCGCGGGCGTCCAGGTCCTCGTCGTGGCGCCAGGCGGCCTCGTAGGCGGTGACCCGGATGGTCTCGGTGTCCATATGGGCGTCGGCTGCCCGCAGTTGAACGGCCTGGTGGGTGGAGAGCGGGCGGCCGAACTGCTCCCGTACGGAGGTGTACTCCACGGCCCTGGCCAGCGACCCGGCGCAGACCCCGGCCTGCAGCCCGGCGAACGCGACCCGGGCGGCGGCGAGCACGTCCGCATGGGCGGCGCCCTCCCCGAGCCGCTCCCCGGGCGCCCCGTCGAGGACGAGCCGGGCGGCGGACCAGGGTGCGGTGAGCTCGACGGGATCGACGCGGGCCGCGTCCTCGGTGCGGACCAGCCAGAGGGCGCGGTCCTCGTCGGGGACGAGGACATGGGTGGCGTCCCTGAGCCAGGGCACCCAGTCCACGGCCCCGCTGAGCCGCCCCTCGCGGGAGGCGATCGTGCCGGAGGCCGGGAAGGCCCCCGTCACCACCGTCGTACCGTCGCGGAGGCCGGGCAGCAGCCGGGCGCGCTGCTCCTCCGTGCCGTGCCGGGCGACGGCGAGGATCCCGTACACACAGGTCGCGGCGAGCGGCACCTGGGCCGTCACGCGTCCCTGCTCCTCCAGGAGGAGGACCAGGCCGAGCAGGCCGGTCTCCTCGACGGAGCCGGGCAGCCCGGCGGCACAGAGGGCCTTCCAGAGCTCGGCGTCACTGCCGGTGCCGGCCGCCCTGAGCCGCTCGTGGGTGGAGAGGTCGGCGAAGATCCGGGCGGCCAGCTCGCGGGCCGCCGCCTGCTCCTCGGTGGGGGTGAAGTCCATGTCAGTCCTCCCCTCCCGCGCGGAAGACGGGAAGCTCCAGCTCCTCGTCGACGCGCAGGAACTCCAGCCGTACCGGCATCCCGATCCGCACCTTGTCGTACGGCACCCCCACCACGTTGCTGATCATCCGTACGCCTTCGGCGAGTTCGACGAGGGCGACCGCGTACGGCGGGTCGAAGGCCGGGAACGACGGGTGGTGCATCACCACGTACGAGTAGACCGTCCCGGCGCCGCTCGCCTCGACCGTGTCCCACTCCGGCGAACCGCAGTCGGCGCACCCCGGCAGCCAGGGGAAACGGAGGGCGGCGCAGTCGCCGCAGCGCTGGACGAGCAGCCGGTGCGCGGCCACGCCCTCCCAGAATCCGGCGTTGTCCCGGTTGACCACGGGCCGGGGCCGCCGGGCCTTCGCCCGCTGCTCCGCCGCCCGGCCTCCCGCCGCCCGGGCTCCTGCCGGCTGCTCCGTCTCCGTCCCGGGGGTGGGCTCCGGCCCGCGCGGGCGTGCGGCGGGGGCGTACTTGAGGATGCGGAAGCGGTGGGTGCCGGCCAGTTGCCCGCCGGCCCGGACGTCGGTCCGGGTGGTGACGAAGTGGCCCGACCCCAGCTTGGTGGTCTTGAGGGCCGACACGGACTCGATCACCGTGTCGAAGCTGATCTCGTCGCCGGGCCGCAGCGGCCGGAGGTACTCCTGCTCGCAGTCGGTGGCGACCACCGAGGTGTATCCGGCCCCGTCGAGGAGGGCGAACAGCTCCTCGTGGGCGGACGAGCGGTCCGTGTGCCCCGAGAGGCCGCCCATCGTCCAGGCCTGGAGCATCGTGGGCGGCGCGACGGCGTCGGGCCCCCGGTAGGCGGGGTGGTCGTCCCCCATGGCCTCGCACCAGTGGCGGATCATGGGCAGGTTGACCGGGTCCTTGCCGGTGCCGGCCGTCGCGGCGGACCGCCCCGCGAACTCCGTGAGCCGCTCGTACAGCCCACCCGACGAGGGATTCGGCCCATCCGACGAGGGGTTCGGCCCTCCCGACGAGGGGTTCGTCCCTCCCGCCGGGTCCGGCCCGCCCGACGACGCGTGCGGTCCGCCCGCCGAGGGGTCCGGCCCGTCCTGGCTCCGTGTGAGGGTCATCGTCGGCCCCTCCCCTTCATGCCGAGCCGCATCCTCGCGACGATCTCGCGCTGCACCTCGCTCACCCCTCCCCCGAAGGTGTTGATCTGTGCGGCCCGGTTCATGCGCTCCAGCTCACCGCCGTCGAACTCCCCCGGCGATCCCGCTCGCACCGTCCCCGACCCACCCGCGATCTCCTGACATATTCGATACACCTCCACCGCCGATTCGGTTCCCACGAACTTCACGCCGCTCGCATCGCCCGGGGCCAGCCGGCCGGCCCCCACGTCTCCCACCAAACGCCAGTTCAGCAAGCGTGTCGCTGCCAGCCGGGCATGGGCTTCGGCGGCTCGGATCCGCACCCACGGCTCGTCAATGCGGCGCCTGTCCGTCACCGGATCGGGGGTACGGGCCCGGTCGAGCACCGCGGCGAAGAAGTCCTCGGCCTGCATCCCGATCGCGGCGAGCGCGACCCGCTCGTGGTTGAGCTGGTTGGTGATGAGCCCCCAGCCCCCGTGCTCGGGCCCGACGAGGTTCCCGGCGGGGACGCGGATCCCGTCGTAGTAGGTGGCCGTGGTCGTCAGCCCTCCCACGGTCGCGATCGGGGTCCAGGAGAAGCCCGGGGCGTCGGTGGGGACGAGGACGATCGAGATGCCCCCGTGCGGAGGCGCGTCGGGGTCGGTGCGGCAGGCGAGCCAGATCCAGTCGGCGTTCTGGGCGTTGGAGGTGAAGATCTTCTGCCCGTCGATCAGCCAGGAGCCGCCGTCGCGGACCGCGCGCGTCCGGAGGGAGGCGAGGTCCGTGCCGGCCTCGGGCTCGCTGTACCCGATGGCGAAGACGGTCTCGCCGCGCAGGATCCGGGGCAGGAAGAAGGCCTTCTGCTGCTCGGTCCCGTACGCCATGAGGGTGGGTCCGACGGTGTTGAGCGTGACCATCGAGACGGGGGCGCCCGCGCGGTACGCCTCGTCGAAGAAGACGAACTGCTCGTCGGGACCGCGGCCCTGACCGCCGTACTCCTCGGGCCAGCCGAGGCCCAGGAGCCCGTCGGCGCCGATCCGGCGGAGCAGCCGGCGCTGGGCCGCGGTGTCGGTCGCGGACGGTGGGCCTTCGGGCATCAGGTCCCGGAAGTACGCGCGGAGTTCGGCGCGCAGCCGCAGCTGCCGCTCGGTCGGGGCGAGGTGCACGGCGACGGCCTCCCGTGGGACGACTGAGGTTTCTGACTGTCCGTCAGATTCGGGACCCGTGTCAAGGTCGACGACCGACCGCGCCCGTCCGGAGGCACACGCGGAACGGCCCGCACGCCGGTACCGAAGTACCGGCGCACAGGCCGTCGTTCACACCGCGGTCACGCCCCCCGTCGGGCCGGCTGCCGTGCGGGGGCGGTCACCACCACGGGTTGAAGTTGACCACCGCGTTGTTCTGGGCGATGTGGGTGAAGGCGGAGCCGTTCACGCTGGCCGTGTTGTTCTGGTTGGAGGCACCGGAACCGGTCGCCACCTGCTGCGTCGTGGTCGAGTTGCCGAAGTTGTCCCCACCCACGCCGCTGCCGACGATCGTGGCGACGCTCGTGTTCGATCCGTCGTCCGCGAACCCGCCGTTGTCGGCCTGGGCCACCCCGGTGAAGAGCGCCGCGGCGAGCGGCAGGGCGGCGGCGGCGGCGAGGATGCGGGCGGTACGGATGCTTGCCATGTCTGTTCCTCCGGGAACTGAAAGCTGGTGCTGTGCACGGAACTGCTCTGAGGTGCTCTGAAGTGCTCTGAAGTACGGCCATTTCCAAGGCAGTTGGCCGACCGCCCCGGTCGTTGTGCTCGACGTCGCGAATCCAGAGTTGCCCACCGAATCCCCGGCGAACCACCCCGGAGCGCCCGATTCCCCCGCAAGCGTGAGGACAAGCAGATAAACCCGGCGACATCGAGCGAAGGCCCAGCTCAGCCCGGGGGGGTGGCATTCAGGACAGCGGCAGCCCTGACACCGCAAGAGAGGAAGCGTTCCGGCAGATTTTCCGCCAATCTCCCCACCGGAAGATCACGACGGCGCGTCCCCGGCACGGGGAATCCGAACGGGTGAGCAGTGGTAAGACGAAGGTTCGACCCGCGGAGCGTTCCACTCGCGAAGTCTCGGCCTACGGAACGTCCGGCTCCCCCGCGGCCGCCTCGAAGGCCGCGTAGGCCGGGGCGTCGAAGAGGACGAAGCGGACCTCCTCCACGTCGGTGGGGGTGGCCCGTACGGTCCGCACGGCGATCCTGGCGCCGTCGTCGATCGGCCAGCCGTAGATCCCGGTGGAGATGGCGGGGAACGCGACCGTGCGATCACCCAACTCGTCCGCGATCCGCAGGGATTCGCGATAGCAGGAGGCCAGCAGCCGCGAGCGGTCCTCGTCACGCGACCAGACCGGTCCGACCGTGTGGATCACGTGCCGGGCCGGCAACCGCCCCGCCGTGGTCGCCACGGCCTGCCCGGTGGCCAGCCCCTTGCCGTAGTGCGAGCGGCGCAGGTCCTGGCAGGCGGCGAGGATCTCCGGGCCGCCCTTGCGGTGGATGGCGCCGTCGACCCCGCCGCCGCCCAGCAGCGAGGAGTTCGCGGCGTTCACGATCGCGTCGGCGGCCTCGGCGGTGATGTCCCCCTGCACGAGCACGATCCGCACCACGACAACGCCCCTTCGTCCGCCCACGCCTGTCCGGCGCCCCATGTAACCCGAAGAACCCTCCCCGCCACATCCGAAAAAGGCGCCCCGGATGTGGATCCGGGACGCCCCTGACGGTCGCTTCACGCCTCGCGCTCCCGCTGCGCCTCGCGCAACTGCCGCGGCGCATCGGTGCGGCGCTACTACTGCGGCGCTACTACTGCGGCGCTACTAGTCCGCGGCGCTACTGCTGCGGCGGGGGCTGGGGTGGAGAGTCCGGCTGCTGACCCGTGCCTCCCATTTGCTGCTTGAGCTTCTCCTGGGCGGTGTCGACCTGGCTGCTGTACTTGCTCTGCGTCTTTCCGTCGACGTAGTCGCCGGCCTCGTCGACGCCCGTGGAGGCCTGATCCTCGTGGCCCTTCAGCATTCCCTTGAGCTTGTCGAACACAGACATCCTGGCCCTCCTAGCCACTGTTCCAGCACCTCCAGCATCACGGCACCACTCGGGTCCCGCATCCGCAGAGGCGCCCCGGAATACTCGGGAACGCCCCGGAAGGCCGACGGAGACGCGCCGGGAGGCCGCGGGGACACCGAAGACCCCCGAAGACCCCGGGGACACGCCAGGAAGGCCGCGGCGGCGCCCCCGGGGACCGTCCCGCCCCCGCACACGGCGAAGGGGCACCCCGGCATCCGGAGTACCCCTTCCGACCGGCACGTTCGCCGGTCCACTGCGGTGGGTGTGGGATTCGAACCCACGGTGACATCGCTGCCACGACGGTTTTCAAGACCGTTCCCTTAGGCCGCTCGGGCAACCCACCCCGCGCCGGCGGTGTGTCCGCGTGCGGCGCGGGGGACAGCCTAGCCGGTCAGCTGTCGCCGGTGCGCTCGCCGAGGGTGACCGTGGCCGTGGAGGTCTTGCCGTCGCGCTCGTAGGTGATCTTGACCTGGTCGCCCGGCTTGTGGGTCCAGATCTCGCTGATCAGGGAGGGGCCGCTGTCGATCTGGTGCCCGCCGAAGCCCGTGATCACGTCGCCGGCCTTCAGGCCCGCCTTCGCGGCCGGACCGTCGGGGGTCACCGAGGGGGTGCCGCCCGAGCCCTGGGAGGCGATCGTGGCGCCCTCGCCCTGCTCCTGCATGTTCACCGTCGCGCCGATCACCGGGTACACCGGCTTGCCCGTCCTGATCAGCTGCTGGGCCACGTTCTTCGCCTGGTTCACCGGGATCGCGAAGCCCAGGCCGATGGAACCCGCCTGGGTCTGGCCGAGGCCGCTGCCGGTGGACTGGATCGCCGAGTTGATGCCGATGACCGCGCCGCTCGCGTCGAGCAGCGGACCGCCCGAGTTGCCCGGGTTGATCGACGCGTCCGTCTGCAGCGCGCTCATGTACGAGTTGCTGCCGCCCGAGCCGTCGCCCGACGCGACCGGCCGGTTCTTGGCGCTGATGATGCCCGTCGTCACCGTGTTCGACAGGCCGAAGGGCGCACCGATCGCGATCGTCGAGTCGCCGACCGCGACCTTGTCGGAGTCGCCGAGCGGCAGCGGCTTCAGCCCCTTCGGCGCGTTCGTGAGCTTCAGTACGGCCACGTCGTAGCCCTCGGCCCGGCCGACGACCTCCGCGTCGTACGACTTGCCGTCCGGGAACGTCACGGAGAGCGTGCCGCCGTCGGCCGCCGACGCCACCACGTGGTTGTTGGTGACGATGTGGCCCTCCTGGTCGTACACGAAGCCCGTGCCCGTGCCGCCCTCGCCCTCGCCCTGCGAACCGCCCGACTTCGCCTGGATGGTGACCACGCTCGGCAGCGCCGTCGCGGCGACCGCGGCGACCGTCCCGGGCTCGCGCTTGAACGACGCCGGGGCCTCGCCCGAGGAGACCGTCGTCGAGCTGACACCGTCGTCGCCGCGCTGGGCGGCCCAGTAGCCGATGCCACCGCCGATGCCGCCCGCGACGAGCGCCGCGACCAGGACCGCCGCCACCAGGCCGCCGGTCCGCCGACGGGGCGCCTCGGGGGCGGCGGGCGGGAGCGGGGCGCCCCAGGCGGGCACGGTCGGCGGGGGCGGCGGCCAGCCGGCTCCCGCGGCGGCCGGGGCGGGAGTGGACGCGGCGGATTCCGGCGCATGGGCGTGGGCCGGGGCGTGGGCCGCGTCCGGAGCATGGGCAGGAGCCGCTTCCGGAGCGGGGGGCTGCGCGGCCGTCGGGGGCTGCGCGGCCGTCGGGGGCTGCGCGGCCGCAGGGGCGTCCGCGGCCGCAGGGGTCGGCGCCGACGCCGGGGGAGCCGTCGGAGGCGTCGGAGGGGTGGTCGGAGTGGACGGGGCCGCCGGGTGGTCCGCCGGTACCGCCGTGCCCTCGTTCTCGGTGCTCACAGCTCGCTCTCCTCGTTGACTGCGCGGGGTCGGGTGGTGGGTACCTACTGGTCACCTACGGGATCCAGGGTGCTGCACCAGCTTTTCCCACAGGACGTCAGGCCGCTGTAAGGCGGAGCTGTGCGTTCACCCCCCTACCTTTATATACGGACAGAACGGACAGCTTCCGGTGTGCCCGCCCCGCCCCGCCAATGGCACCATGACGCCGTGACTCACGCACGGCAGCACCCGAACAGCGCCCCCATCAAGGTCGTCGCCCACCGTGGAGCCTCCGAGGACGCGCCGGAACACACTCTGGCCGCCTATGTGAAGGCCATCGAGGACGGCGCCGACGCCCTGGAGTGCGACGTCAGGCTCACCGCCGACGGCCATCTCGTCTGCGTCCACGACCGCCGCGTCGACCGCACGTCGAACGGCCGCGGTGCCGTCTCGGCCCTGGAACTCGCCGATCTCGCCGCCCTCGACTTCGGCACCTGGAAGGGCCGCGACGACTCCGGCGAGAGCCCCGACTGGGGCGACCCGGGGTACACCTCCGTCCTCACCCTGGAGCGGCTGCTCGAGCTGGTCTCCGACGCCGGCCGCCGGGTCGAGCTGGCCATCGAGACCAAGCACCCCACCCGCTGGGCGGGCCAGGTCGAGGAGCGGCTGCTCCAGCTCCTCAACCGTTTCGGCCTGGACGCGCCCGCGTCCCCCGACGAATCCCCCGTACGCGTCATGAGCTTCTCGGCCCGCTCCCTGCACCGGATCGCCGCCGCGTCCCCGACGCTCCCCACCGTCTCCCTCGCCCAGTTCGTCTCACCGCGGCTGCGCGACGGGCGGCTCCCCGCGGGCGCGCGCATCGCCGGGCCCTCGATCCGGATCGTCCGCCACCACCCGGCCGTGATCCTGCGGCTCCAGAAGGCCGGGCACCAGGTCCACGTCTGGACCGTGGACGAGGCCGAGGACGTCGAGCTCTGCGAGCGTCTCGGCGTGGACGCGATCATCACCAACCGCCCCAAGCAGGTGCTCTCCCAGCTCCGCCGCGACTGAGGATTTCAGCGGCTCCAGCCCCTTCTTCCCCTTGCGCCACAAAGCTTTACAGGGCTTACGGGGAGTGCACCGGCGCGTTCCCCACGTACGCGATCGTCACGAGTGCCTCATCGCACACGGACTGGCCGGTTTCCGGTCCAGGCCATTGGGGCATTCACACGGTGGCGTGGGGCAAAGGAGGTCTCGGGGGTGGCGTTGGTGGTGGCACAGGAGGTGCCCACGTCGTCGAGCATGGCCGTACCCCATGGCCCTGCGGGCGTGGGTGAGGCGAGGCACCGGATGCGGGACGAGCTGTACCGCAGCGGGGTGTCCGAATCGGTCGTCGACGACGCGGTGCTGATCCTTTCCGAGTTGCTCAGCAACGCCTGCCGGTACGGCAGGCCGCTGGGGCACGCGGATCGGGGCGACGGGGACGTACGGGCGGCGTGGCGGGTGGACCCGGCGGGCGGCCTGAGGGTCGAGGTCACGGACGGAGGCGGTCCGACCCGGCCCGTTCCGGCGACGCCGTCGGTCACCGCACGGGGCGGCCGCGGGCTGAACATCATCAGCGCGCTGGCCCAGGACTGGGGCGTCCGGGACAGCGCGACCGGCGAGGTCACGGTCTGGGTGGTGGTGACGGCGGGACACCGTCGCGAGGACTTCGCGTCCCGCGTCGGCGGCGGCTCGCGCTTCGACATCCTGGACGCGTACGACGACCTGGATTGACGTCGTACGCGGGACCGGGTCGCCGTCGTACGGTCCCGACCGCTTACACGGAGCACGGCGCCGTACGCGGATCACCGCGACGTACGAGCACTCCGCACGGCGCCCTGCGGAACGCGCCCCCCGCCAGGGGCAGCGGCCCGCCTGAGGGGTGTCGGTGCGCGGTACGGCTAGGCTCGCGCCCGGAACAAGCACCGCACCGCCGCGATCGGGAGAAAGCCACACCATGGCCAAGA
The DNA here is from genome assembly GCF_001905825.1 of Streptomyces sp. CB02009. Taxonomy (GTDB): domain Bacteria; phylum Actinomycetota; class Actinomycetes; order Streptomycetales; family Streptomycetaceae; genus Streptomyces. The sequence goes on along the minus strand of NZ_LIVV01000004.1, from coordinate 536,705 downwards.
AGCGCCCCCAGACGAAGGCCGGCAAGACCGGTCAGGCACAGGTCACGAACGGGGAGATCCCGGTCGTCGGGGCGCGCGAGCCGTGCCCGTGCGGTTCGGGCCGCCGCTACAAGGCGTGTCACGGCCGGGCCGCCGCGCACGCCGTGACCGAGCTCGTCCAGCGCCCCTTCGAGGGTCTGGCCGGCGAGTGCGACTGGGTCGCGCTGCGCGAGCTGGTGCCCGCCGCCACCGTGCCGCTCACCCTCAAGGGCGGGCTCCCGGAGGGCGTTCCCTCCGTGACGCTCGCGACCGTGCTGCCGATGGCGTGGCCGGCGCTCCGCCGCGACGACGGCTCCGTCCTGCTCGCCCTGCAGAACGACTCCACCTCCGGCGACCTCGCCCGGGACCTCGCCGACACCCTCCAGCGCGCCCTGGAGACCGAGCCGGGCACGCCGGTCCCGCCGCGCCGCGTCCCGGCCGAGGGCCCGCGTCTGCAGGACCTGCTGGACGCCGACGCCGCGTTCGCCCCGGAGGTCCACTCGGGCTTCGAGTTCTGGATCCCGCAGTCCTCCGACGGCGCCGACCCGGAGGTCGCCGCCTCCCTGGAGCGGGCCAACGCGGCCGCGATCCCGACCGTGAAGCTCACGAGCGTCGACTCCGCGTACTGGTGCGAGACCCCGGACAAGAACCACCTGCGCTGGGTCATGCCGTACCCGGAGGAGAAGCTCCTCGACGCGCTCGCCCGCCTCCAGGCGGCCGGCGGCACCTCCATCGGCGCGGACACCCGCCTCGTCGGTTCGTTCCGCGCCCACGGGCTGATGGTGCCGGTCTGGGACCTGCCGACCTCGATGACCGCCGAGGAGTGCGAGAAGCCGGCCGCTGAGTTCGCGGAGCGGCTGACCGAGGCGCTCGCGTCCGACGCTCCGCTCACCGCGGAGGAGCGGCGTGCGCGGGGCGGCCTCACGAACCGTCAGGTCACTCTCAGCTGATACCCCGCGTGGTATCGGTGACTGACAGACCGACCAGTCGGTGACTTCCGCCACAACCCGGTCTGCGGACGGGTAAATCCCTGTCCGAATAACCGAGATCGAATTTGCGAACAGCAGATCTCTTGTTACCGTTCTGGAAGCCCGGTCGCTGGTGCATCCCCCGTCGCCAGCGATCGGGCCTTTCCATGTCCGCCTTCGGCAGGTCCGCGGCGTCGACGCTCAACTTCCTTCGCTGTCCGCCGTGTTGCTGCCCGCCCGCAGCAGCAGCGGGGTGTTGCCCCCCTCGCCGGTGCCCGCGAATTCCGCTACCGCCGTATAGGCCGTGGCCACGCCCCGACCGCGCTCCCTGGGCGTTTCACAGGTTCCCGGTTCGTCCTGCGCGGCGACCGGGCAGCGGACCTGAACGGTCCGCCCGCCGGGCGCCATGAGGGTCAGAAACGCGTCGAGATTCTGGCCGGTCGCGTTCCGGTAGTACGTGCGCCCCCAGGTGTCGGGACCCTCCGCCAGGACGCAGGTCTGCGCCTCGACCCCCTCGGGAGAGGCGAGTTCCGGCCCACAGTGCGTGACCCGCTCCGGGGACACCGGAGCGGCAGGGGTGTGACGGGGAGTGACCGAGGTGTCGGGAGAGGCGGGAGAAGCGGGGTCGGCCGGGTCGACCGGGTCGGCCGCGCCGGCGGCCGGGTGCGCGGCGCCGCCCGGGTCGGCGCCGGGCTCGGTACGGGGGCCGACGCCCAGCCCCTTCAGCAGGTCTCCGGGCTTCGCGTCCCCGGCGTCGGCCGCGCCCGCCGGCCGTGCGGAGCCGCTCGCCGCGGGCTCGCCCGTCGGCCTCGCCGTCGCGACCAGCGGCAGCAGGACGGCGACCGTGACGGCGGCGCCGAGTCCGACCACGCGGAGGTTCACCGGACCCATGCGCCCCACCTGCTCCTGCTTGGCTGGAGATCTTGAACGGTGGGCTGAACATAGCGGCGGCCGACGGGCGCGCGGTCGGCCGCGCGCCCGTTTCCCCTACAAGTCGGGCCAGGACACACCCGTTCGGGTGAAGGGCGTCGGCAGCCGCCCGTCGCTGCGGGCGGGTGCGGCCGCCCGTCGCAGCGGGCCGGTGCGCCACCGGCGCCGTATGACGGTGGGAGGCCGTTCAGTAGGCCAGCCGGCTCCCGCCGCCCGGTGTGCTGGTGCTCGCCTCCACCAGCGCGTCGACCACCGCCTCCACGTCGGGCAGCCACGGCCGTGCCGAGCCGGCGAGCGGGGCCCGCTCCCAGCGGACCTGTCCGGTCCCGGCGACCGAGGGCGGCAGGAGCAGATAGCCGCCCTCCCCGTGGAAGCGCAGCGAGCTGGGGACGCTGTCCTTCGCGTACAGCAGCTCGCCGAGCCGTTCGAGGCCGTACGGGGCCACGAGGATCGACCAGCGCGTCGGGGTCGCGACGACCGGGCCGAGCCGCATGCCCATGGCGTCGAGCGCGGCGAGCGCCCGCGCTCCGGCGACCGCGGGCAGGCTGACCGCGCAGGGCGCGCCGCCGCCCGTGGCGAGCACCACCGGGGCGTCCGGGCGCCGGGTCCACCACCAGCGGATCATCCGCTCGTCGGTGGTGGCCGCGAGCAGTCCGGGGTCGTAGGGGTGCGCGCCGGGCACCACGCACTCGGGGTCGGGGCAGGAGCACGTGGCTCCCGCGGACGTGCGGGTCGTCGCTCTCAGGCCCGCTCCCGGCAGGACCGGCCAGTCCCATTCGACGGCGAAGGTGACCGCGGCGTCGAGCCGGGCGGTCCTCGCCTTGCGCCGGAACCGGAGCCTGCGTCGCCTTCCGAGGATCTCGCGCATGAGCGCTCGTTCCTTTCCGTTGAACGCCGAATCCACATCACACCATGTGCAGGACACTTCACCGTGCGTATCAGCGCGTACCGGGTCGGCGGGATGACGGCCCCTGTCGGAGCGGGGCCGGCCGTGCCGGAACCAGGTGGAACCACGTGGAAACCAGATGGAGCGGTTCAGTACCAGGTGGAGCCAGGTCAGAACGAGGTGGAGCCAGGTCAGCACCAGAGGCGGGTCAGAACACGTTCCCCGCCACTCGGTGACGGGCTGCGGCCTGCGGCATGTAAGACGCCGGGGTTCCGCGTCGCGTTCCGGGGCAGCTCCAACTGCCCCTGCCTGTCACCGATTACGTACCCAGCACGCTCGGAATGACGCGCTTTCAAACGACGCCAGTCGACCGCAAAAGGTGCACACCGGGGACAATTTTCGGCCAACTTCGCCGGGACTTCAACCCTCGCGCACGACCTCACGGACACCACAAGTCCCGTGGGGACAATGCTGGACATCGTTCCTCTTGTGCGTGTACATGTGGATGCATCGAGCGGCTCAGAATGACATGGGGGTTTGCGATGCTATGGCGTCAAACGCACCGGTCGGAAAGCCGACTGACATGAGCGCCCCACACATGCCGAAAGTGGCCGGAATCGATTCCACGGTTCCCGGGCCCCCGCACACTACGGCGCCCCTCCCCGGGGTCCCCGCGGCGGCGGCACCCTCCGAACCGGTCTCCCCACCGGGAGCGCTGATCCAGGACCGGCTCGCCTCCTGGGTCTCCGACCTCACCACCCTCCACGAACTCACCGAGCGGCTCATCAGGACCGCCTCCCTCGACGAGGCCCTCCGCGAGGTCCTCGGCGCCGGTTCCGCCCTCGTCGGGGCCCGCCGCGGCATGGCCGTCCTCGAACCGGCCGACGGCCTCGGCCCGGCCTCCACCATCGGCCTCGGCCTCGCCCACGCGGACCTCGGCACGATCGAGACCGTCCCGCGCGGCGCCGGCGGCTACGGCCGCCTCCTCGACGGCCTCCCCGATCCGGTCCACCCCGAGCGGGTCCCCGACCCGATCGCCATCCGCGACGTCCGCACCGAGGAGGGCCTCGACCCGCGCCACCGCGAGGTCGCCGCCCGCCTGGGCTACGCCGCCAGCTACGCCCTCCCGCTCGCCACCGAGGAGGCCGGCCGGCTCGGCGCCGCCGTCTGGCTCTACGACGAGCCCGCCGAGCCCACCGACCGCCAGCGCCACCTCATCGGGCTCTACGGCCGCTTCGCCACCGAGCACCTGGCCCGTCTCCTCCAGGTCGAACGCGCCCGCGTGCAGGTCGCCACCATCGCCGAGGAGCTGCTTCCCAGCCGTCTCCCCCGCGTCCCCGGCGTCCAGCTCGCCGCCCGCCACCGCACCAACCCCCGGGGCGGCGGCGACTGGTACGACGCGCTGCCGCTGCCCGAGGGCGCCCTCGGCCTCGCCGTCGGCTCGGTCTCCGGCACCGGACCGAGCGCGCTCGCGGCCATGGGCCGACTGCGCGCCTCCCTGCGCGCGTACGCGGTGATGGAGGGCGAGGACCCCGTCGCCGTCCTCTCCGACCTGGAGCTCCTGCTGCGGCTCACGGAACCGGCCCGCTCGGCGACCGCGCTCTTCGCGTACGCCGAACCGGCGCGGCGCCGGATCGTCCTCGCCGGCGCGGGGCACGCTCCACCGCTGGTCATCGGCGAGCGGCGCACCGAGTTCGTCGAGACCTCGCTCTCGGCCCCGCTCGGGATGCTGTCCTGCTGGGAGGCACCGAGCGTGGAGCTGTCCCCGGAGCCCGGAGAAACGGTGCTTCTCTACACCGACGGGCTGCTCCGCCGTACCGGCGACGCCATGGACCGGGCTTTCGCGCGGCTCCACGCGGCGGCGTCGAGCGTGCCGAGGGCGGACCGCGGCGACCCGGGCGCCGTCGCCGACCACGTCCTGCGGGCCATGCTGCCCGAGGGTCTCGACACCGCAGCGGACGGGGAGGACGTGGTCCTGCTCGCCGCCCGCTTCGACTGAGCGGCACGGGGTGGCCGCTCGCGTGGGCGCACGTAAGCGGAGCGTGACATTCCGGTAATGGGTCTTCCGGCCCTGGGCCCCCTTCCGTACGACCGTACGATGGTGGGGGTTCAGTGTCGTACCAAGAGGAGGCAGACCCGTGGCCGAGGAGCTCACGCCGGAGACCCCGGAAGAGACTGAGGAACAGGCGATCAAGCAGCGGAAGAACGGCCTGTACCCGGGCGTCTCCGACGAGCTGGCCGAGAACATGAAGTCCGGCTGGGCCGACACCGAGCTGCGCGGCCTGGAGCCGATCGCCCAGGCCGACAGGACCGCCGAGCGCCGCGCCGCGCTCTCCGCCCGCTTCCCGGGCGAGCGCCTGGTGATCCCGGCCGGCCGGCTGAAGACCCGGTCGAACGACACCGAGTACGCCTTCCGCGCCTCCACCGAGTACGCGTACCTCACCGGCGACCAGACCCAGGACGGCGTCCTCGTCCTGGAGCCGACGAAGAGCGGCCACGAGGCGACGATCTACCTGCTGCCGCGCTCCGACCGCGAGAACGGCGAGTTCTGGCTCGACGGCCAGGGCGAGCTGTGGGTCGGCCGCCGCCACTCCCTCACCGAGGCCGAGCAGCTCCTCGGCGTCCCCGCGAAGGACGTCCGCGAGCTGGCCGAGTCGCTGCGCGAGGCCACCGGCCCCGTCCGCAACGTCCGCGGCCACGACGCCGGCATCGAGGCCGCGCTGACCGACAAGGTCACCGCCGAGCGCGACGAGGAACTCCGCGTCTACCTCTCCGAGGCCCGCCTCATCAAGGACTCCTTCGAGGTCGCCGAGCTGGAGAAGGCCTGCGCCTCCACCGCCCGCGGCTTCGAGGACGTCGTCAAGGTCCTCGACAAGGCCGAGGCCACCAGCGAGCGCTACATCGAGGGAACGTTCTTCCTCCGCGCCCGCGTCGAGGGCAACGACATCGGCTACGGCTCCATCTGCGCCGCCGGCCCGCACGCCACCACCCTGCACTGGGTACGCAACGACGGCGACGTCCGCTCCGGCGACCTGCTGCTGCTCGACGCCGGCGTCGAGACCACCGAGCTCTACACCGCGGACATCACCCGCACCCTGCCGATCAACGGCCGGTACACCGAGCTCCAGCGCAAGATCTACGACGCCGTGTACGAGGCGCAGGAGGCCGGCATCGCCGCGGTGAAGCCCGGCGCCGCCTACCGCGACTTCCACGACGCCGCCCAGCGCGTCCTCGCCGAGAAGCTCGTCGAGTGGGGCCTCGTCGAGGGACCGGTCGAGCGCGTCCTGGAGCTCGGCCTCCAGCGCCGCTGGACCCTGCACGGCACCGGTCACATGCTCGGCATGGACGTCCACGACTGCGCCGCCGCGCGCACCGAGGCCTACGTCGACACGACCCTCGCGCCGGGCATGTGCCTGACGGTCGAGCCGGGTCTGTACTTCCAGGCCGACGACCTGACCGTGCCCGAGGAGTACCGCGGCATCGGCGTCCGGATCGAGGACGACATCCTCGTCACCGAGGACGGCAACCGGAACCTCTCGGACGCGCTGCCGCGCCACGCCGACGAGGTCGAGGCGTGGATGGCCGCGCTGAAGGGCTGACCTCCGCGTACGTTGGAACCGAAGAGCCCTCGCCGACCGACCGGCGGGGGCCCTTCCCCGTGCGCACGCCCTCTCACGCCATGAGCAGGGAAGGGCTGTCCTTCCACTTCAGGATCTTGTCGAAGCTGACCACCGCGCCGCCCCGGCCCGACCGGTTGCCGAACTGCACATGGTCCGCGAGCTCCTCGATCAGGCGCAGCCCCCGGCCGTGCTCGGCGTCCGACGGTGCGGCGGGCAGCTCGGCGCCGGGGAAACCCGGACCCGAGTCCGCCACCTCGATACGGCAGGTCTCGCCGTCCAGGTACGCCGTCACCCGATAGGCCCGGCCGGCCGCACCCGACCCGTCCGGGCCGTCACCACCGTGCTCGACCGCGTTCGCGCACGCCTCGGTCAGCGCGACCGACAGCTCGTACGACACGTCGGGATCGACACCCGCCGTCTCCATCGTGCCCATCAGAAGCCTTCGGGCGAGAGGCACGCTCGCGGCTTCGCGCCGCAGATGGAGTGACCACCAGATGCTCATGCTCCAGCCTCCCGGCAGCGGCTCGACATACCGATACCTATTGCCGGACAGAACCCTTCGTAAGCGCACGGACGCGTCAAGAGCGCTCGATCGGCGGATGCACCGGGCCCGTGCGCCGGTGTATGTCACCTCGAAGACCCCCAAGAGGCCCAAGAACGACCTTCTGGACCTGCCTCATACCGGCGGGGCCCGTGGTGCGATGATGGGCCCGCCATGAATGCCCCCGCGCTCGCTCCACGGCTGCTGAGGGCCGCGGTGTTCACCGCGGTCTGCGTCGTGCTGTCCGCGCTCGGGCACGCCATCGCCGCCTGCGCGGGCATCGCCCTGTGGACGCTGCTCGCCGGATTCCTCGGCGTCTTCGGCATCACGGTCCTCTTCACCGGACGGGAACGCTCGCTCGGCTTCGTCGTCGGCGCCCTCGCCGGCGGCCAGCTCGGCCTGCACGCCCTCTTCGGTCTCGGCCAGCGCCAGCTCGGCCTGAGCGCCCAGGCCGACGACGCCCTCGTACGGATGGCGGCGCGGCTCGTCTGCGGCGCGGGGACCTCGTCCCTCACCTCCGCCGACGCCACCCGCGTCATCCGCGACGCCGGGCTCGACCCGGCCACCGCGCAGTCCGGTGCCCACGGCCACCTCGGACACACGGCCGCCGCGGCGACCGCGCCCGCCGGTGAGCTGCTGCCCGGTCTGCCCATGCTCCTCGGCCATCTGCTGGCCGCCGTGGCCACGGGCTGGCTGCTGCGCCGCGGCGACCGGGCCCTCGGCCGTCTCGTGGAGCTCTCCGAGCAGGGCGCGACGGAACTCGCCGAGTGCGCCCTCGTCCGCTCGCTGCGGGCCGCGCTCCGACTCGTCCGCGCGCTGCTCACCGGCCTTGCGGCGGCCCCCGGCGCGGGGCCGCGACGGACGGTCCGCACGGCCTTCGACTCCTCGCCGCCACCGGTGGCGGAGGCACTCCTGCACACGGTGATCAGGCGGGGCCCGCCGGCCGCCGCCTGCGTTCTCGCAGCCTGACACGGACCGCTCACAGGGAGCGGGCCGTGCTCGTCCGCACGCCGGTCCGGGTTCCGTCCCCCCGCGCGCGCCGGACTTCCTCGCCTCTCTCCCGAGCCGGAGTGTCTTCTGCCATGACCGTTTCCCGTATCTCCTCCCGTGTCTCCGCCACCCGGGTCGCCCTCGCCGGCGGCATCGCCCTCTCCTCCGTCGTGCTGCTGTCCGGCCCGGCGTTCGCCCACGTGAGCGTGCAGCCGCAGGGCGAGGCCGCCAAGGGCGGCTACGCGACCGTCAACATCAAGGTCCCGAACGAGCGCGACAACGCCTCCACCGTGAAGCTCGAGGTCAACTTCCCGCTCGACCACCCGCTGGCCTCCGTCATGCCGCAGCCCGTCCCCGGCTGGAAGGCCGAGGTGACCAAGAGCAAGCTCAGCAAGCCGCTGGAGCTGCACGGCAAGACGATCAACGAAGCCGTCTCCAAGGTGACGTGGACCGCCGACGGTTCGAAGATCGGCCCCGGCCAGTTCCAGCAGTTCCCGCTCTCCCTCGGCCAGCTGCCCGAGGACGCCGACCAGCTGGTCCTCAAGGCCATCCAGACGTACGACAACAAGGAGGTCGTGCGCTGGATCGAGGAGCAGAAGGAGGGTGCGGAGGAGCCGCAGAACCCCGCCCCCGTCCTGAAGCTCTCCGCCGCCTCCGCCGACCACCACGGCGGCGCCGCCCCGTCCGCCTCGGCCTCCACCGCGACGGACGAGAAGGCCGGGCACGACGAGAAGGCCGGCCACGACGACGAGGCCGACGCGAAGAAGGAGACGGCCGCCGCCGACTCCTCCGACACCACGGCCCGGATCCTCGGCGTCATCGGCATCCTCGTCGGCATCGCCGGCGTCGCCTTCGGTGTCCTCGCCGGTCGCCGCCGCTCGGCCTGACGGCCGCACTCCACCAGCGAATCCGGAAAGAAGCGGAAAGAACCAGCATGTCCGCAGAGAAGACCCCCTCCCCGACGCCCGAGGACGGCCCCGCCCGTCCCGGGCGCCGCACCCCGCTGATCGTCGCCGCGGTCGCGATCGTCGCCGCGATCGGCATCACCGCGGCCGTCGGCCTCGGCGGTGACGACGGCAAGCCCTCGGCCGGCGGCTCGGTCGCCGTCGTCTCCGGCGGCGACGACACCACCAGGGCCGCGACCGTCCTCGACCGGCCGTTCACCAAGCCCGGCCTCGTCCTCACCGACACCAAGGGCCAGAAGTACGACCTGCGGGAGCGGACCAAGGGCAAGCCGACGCTCATCTACTTCGGCTACACGCACTGCCCCGACGTCTGCCCCATGACGATGAGCAACATCGCCATCGCCAAGAAGCAGCTCCCCAAGGCCGACCAGGACAAGCTCCAGGTCGTCTTCGTCACCACCGACCCCGAGCGGGACACCCCGGCCGAGCTGGCCAAGTGGCTGCCCGCCGCTGGCGACCCCTCCTTCACCGGTCTCACCGGCTCGTTCTCCACCATCCAGGCGGGGGCGCGGCAGATCGGCATCGGCATCGACCCGCCGAAGAAGGAGAACGGCCAGGTCGTCTCCATGCACGGCGCACAGGTGATCGCCTTCTCGCCGACGACCGACCAGGGCTACGTCCTGTACGGCGAGGACACCAGCGTCGACGACTACGCCAAGGACCTGCCGAAGCTCATCAAGGGGGAGAACCCGTGAACCGCCGCACCACCGCCCTGTCCGCATCCGTGGCGCTCGCCGCCGCGCTCGCACTGACCGGGTGTTCGTCCTCGTCCGAGGCGTCCGAGGACGGGAAGCCCGATCTGAAGGTCAGCGCCGCGTTCATGCCGCAGCCGGTGATGGACATGGCCGGCGGCTTCCTCACCATCAAGAACGACAGCGGCACCGCGGACAAGCTCACCTCGGTCACCAGCCCCCTCTCGGACGACGTCACGATCCACGAGACGAAGGACCAGAAGATGCGGGAGGTGAAGTCCTTCGACATCCCCGCGAACGGGGAGCTGAAGCTCGCCCGCGGCGGCAACCACATCATGTTCATGGAGCTGAAGAAGAAGCCCAAGCAGGGCGAGAAGGTCAGCATCGAGCTCCACTTCGAGAAGTCCGACCCGATCAAGGTCGACCTTCCCGTCGAAGCCGCCAACCACAACCCGCAGCAGCACTGAGCGCGTTGACGGAGTTCTCACAGAACTGACGGAGTGAACCGGAAGATGACAACCACCGCCCCGCGCCTCGGTACCGCCCTGGCCCGGCTGCTGATCCTCGCGGCCGCGCTGCTCGGCACGCTGCTCGCCGGTGCCGCCCCCGCGTCCGCGCACGCGGCGCTGACCGGAAGCGATCCGAAGGACGGGGCGGTGGTCGCCGCCGCTCCCAAGGAGGTCAACCTGACCTTCTCCGAACAGGTCGCCATGAGCGCCGACTCCATCCGGGTCCTCGACCCGGCGGGCCGGCGGGCCGACACCGGCGAGATACTCGACCTCTGCAGCGGATCGATCGTCCGCTACGGGGTGGCGCTCCGGGCCGGTCTGCCCGACGGCACGTACACCGTGGCCTGGCAGACCGTCTCGGCCGACAGCCACCCCATCTCCGGCGCCTTCACCTTCTCCATCGGCGCCCCCTCCACGACGTCCGTCGCCCTGCCCGACCGGGCGGCCGGCGGCGGTCTCGTCGGCACCCTCTACGGCATCGCGCGCTATGTCTCGTACGCCGGGTTCGCCGTCCTCGTCGGCGGCGGCGCCTTCGTCCTGGCCTGCTGGCCGCGCGGCGCGAGCGTCCGACCCGTCCAGCAGACCGTGGTCCGGGGCTGGCTGACCCTCACCGGCGCCACCCTCGTCATGCTGCTGCTGCGCAACCCGTACACCGGCTCCGGTGAACTCTCCGACGCCTTCGACCTGGCGGGGCTGAAGTCCGTCCTGGAGACGAAGACCGGCGCCGCCCTCACCTCCCGGCTGCTGCTGCTCGGCGCGGCCGCGCTCTTCGTGGCCGTCCTCTTCGGCGCCTACGCCCGGCGGACCGACCCGAAGGAGAAGAAGGACCTGGCCTTCGGGCTCGGCCTCGGCGGCACCGTCGTCGCCGCCGGCATCGCCGGTACCTGGGCACTGGCCGAGCACGCCTCGACGGGGATCCAGCCCGGGATCGCCATGCCCGTCGACATCCTGCACCTGCTGGCCGTCGCCGCCTGGCTCGGCGGTCTCACGGTGCTGCTCGTCTCCCTCTACAAGGCGCCGTCCGTCGACCGCTCGGCGATCGAGCGCTTCTCCAAGGTGGCCTTCGGCTCCGTGGCCGTGCTCGCGGCCACCGGGCTCTACCAGTCCTGGCGCCAGGTCGGCTCCTGGTCCGCGCTGACCGGCACCCGCTACGGGCAGCTGCTGCTCGTCAAGATCGGCCTGATGTGCGTCCTCATCGGCATCGCCTGGATATCGCGCCGCTGGACGCAGCGCCTCGCCGACCCGAAGCCGGCGGAGGAGACCGAGGAGACCGAGGAGAGCGCGCAGGCGGAAGAGACGGCGCAGGCCGAAGAGACCGAGCAGGCCGAGGCCCAAGAGGCCGAAGAGGCTGAAGAGGCTGAAGAGGCAGACGAGAGCACCGGGGCCACCCCGCCCGCCGAGACCACCGGGGCCACCGCACCCGCTGAGTCCGCCCAGTCCGCCTCGACCGCCGATCCCGAGCGGGCCGCCCAGCTCGCCCGGCAGCGGGCCGCCGTCGCCACCGCGCGGCGCAAGCGGGAGCGGGACGCCGACCCCGAGCGGGCCGGTCTGCGCCGCTCGGTGCTGACCGAGGCCGCCGTCGCCGTCGTGCTCCTCGCCGTCACCACCGTGCTCACCTCGACCGAGCCCGGCCGCACCGAGGAGGAGGCGGGACGGGGCGGCACCGCCGCGTCCGGCCCGGCCGCCGTGCCCGACCGGCCCGTCGACATCCGGCTGCCCTTCGACACCGGCGGCGTCGACGGCAAGGGCATCGTCCGGCTGAGCCTCGACCCCGGCCGCACCGGCGCCAACGCGCTGCACCTCTTCGTCGAACGGCCCAACGGAAAGCCGCTGGACGTGCCCGAGATCAAGGTCGCGCTCACGCTCGAAGCCAAGGACGTCGGCCCGCTGCCGGTCGCCCCGGACCGGATCCAGACCGGACACTGGAGCGCGAGCGGAGTCCAGATCCCGATGCCCGGTGAATGGCGGATCCAGGTCACCGTCCGGACCTCCGAGATCGACCAGACCACCATCGAGAAGAACGTGAAGATCGGCTGATCCTTGACCGAGAACAACCCTCTTGAGATCTCCCGGCGACGGCTGCTCGGCACCGTCGGCGCGGCGGGCGCGGCCGGACTCGTCATCGGCGCGGCCGGCGGCGCCGGCGTCACCGCGGCCCGGTCGGCCGGCGGCAGCACCGACGGGGCCGGAGCCGGCGGCACCCCGCCGCTGACCGCGGTCGGTTCGACCGAGGTGATGTTTCACGGGAAACATCAGGCGGGCATCACCACGCCCTCGCAGTCCCGGGGTCATCTGATCGCCTTCGACCTCGCCCCGGGCGCCGGCCGCAAGGAGTCGATGGCCCTGCTGCGCCGCTGGTCGGTGACGGCGAAGGCGCTGATGGCGGGCAGGGCTCCGGCCGGGGACACCGGGGTGGCACTCGACGCGGGTCCCTCCTCCCTCACGGTCACCTTCGGCTTCGGCCGTACGTTCTTCGACCGGACCGGGCTCACCGCGCGCCGCCCCTCCGCGCTCGACCCGCTGCCCGCCTTCTCCGCCGACGCCCTGGACGCCCGGCGCTCGGAGGGCGATCTGTGGGTGCAGATCGGCGCCGACGACGCGCTCGTCGCCTTCCACGCGCTGCGCGCCCTCCAGAAGGACGCGGGGGACGCGGCCCGGGTGCGCTGGCAGATGAACGGCTTCAACCGCTCGGCCGGCGCCACCGCGAAGCCGATGACGGCCCGCAACCTGATGGGGCAGATCGACGGCACGGGCAATCCGAAGGTCACCGATCCCGACTTCGACCGGCGGATCTTCGTCCCGGCGGGCACCGGGGCCGCGACGGAGTGGATGGCCGGCGGCTCGTACGCGGTGGTCCGCCGGATCCGGATGCTGCTCGACGACTGGGAGAAGCTGCCGCTCGACCGGCAGGAGAAGGTGATCGGGCGGCGGAAGTCCGACGGGGCCCCGCTCACCGGCGGCAGCGAGTCCTCGGAGCTCGACCTGGACAAGCGGGGCCCGGACGGGACGACGGTCATCCCGGACAACGCCCACTCCCGTATCTCCGCCCCCGAACAGAACGGCGGGGCGGCGATGCTGCGCAGGCCGTTCTCCTTCCACGACGGGATCGCTCCCGACGGGACGCCGGACGCCGGTCTCCTCTTCGTCTGCTGGCAGGCCGATCCGCTGCGCGGCTTCGTGCCCGTGCAGCGCAAGCTCGACCGGGGCGACGCGCTGTCCGCGTTCATCCGTCACGAGGCCAGCGGCCTCTTCGCGGTCCCGGGCGGTCCCGCCGAGGGCGAGTACGTGGGACAGCGGCTCCTGGAGTCCTGACCCACCGGGACGGCCGCCGGCGGGCACGCGTGTCCCGCCGGGCGGGCCGCCCGCGGCTCCGGGGCCCATTAGGGTGACGGTATGTCCGCCACCCGGTACACGTATCTCGGCCCCGAGGGCACCTTCACGGAGGCCGCGCTGCGTACGCTGCCCGAGGCCGCGACGAGGGAACTCGTCCCCATGGTCTCGGTCCCGGCCGCGCTCGACGCCGTACGGAACGGGGAGGCCGCCGCCGCTCTCGTCCCGATCGAGAACTCGGTCGAGGGCGGGGTGACCGCGACCCTCGACGAGCTGGCCTCCGGCGAGCCGCTGATGATCTACCGCGAGGTGCTCCTGCCGATCGCCTTCGCGCTGCTCGTGCGGCCGGGGACCAAGCTGTCGGACATCAAGACCGTGACGGGCCACCCGGTGGCCCAGCCGCAGGTCCGGAACTGGCTGCGGGCGCACCTGCCCGAGGCCCTGTGGGAGTCTGCCGCGTCCAACGCGGACGGGGCCCGGCTGGTGCAGGAGGGCCGCTTCGACGCCGCGTTCGCGGGGGAGTTCGCGGCGGTGACGTACGGCCTCGAGGCGCTGGTCACCGAGATCCACGACGCGGAGAACGCCGAGACCCGGTTCGTCCTGGTGGGCCGGCCGGCCCGGCCCGCGGCGCCGACCGGCGCGGACAAGACCTCGGTGGTGCTGTGGCTGGGTGACGATCATCCGGGTGCCCTCCTCGAACTGCTCCAGGAATTCGCGGTGCGCGGGGTGAACCTGATGCTGATCCAGTCCCGGCCCACGGGGGCGGGGATCGGGAACTACTGCTTCGCCGTGGACGCCGAGGGCCATATCTCGGACCGGCGGGTGGGCGAGGCGCTGATGGGGCTCAAGCGGATCTGCCCCAAGGTGCGGTTCCTCGGCTCGTACCCGAGGGCGGGCGTCGCGGTCGAGGACGTGGCGGCGCTGCGGCGCGGCACCTCGGACGGGGAGTTCATGGCGGCCTCCGACTGGCTGGCGAGGGCCCAGGACGGTCGGGCCTGACCCGATGGTGACCGAACGCTCCCGACGGCGGGAGCGTTCGTCCACAGGTGCGAACCGCTAGTCCTACCTGCGTATTTTCACTTACCCACAGCAGTTATCCACAGGCTCGGGGCTCGACCTGGGGACAAGTCGACAGCGCACGCCGACAAGGTCGACAAATCGCCCTAGCCACTCGCCGACCCCGCCCACCTGTCCACAGTGCGGGGAAGAAGCCCTCGTCAGCACGGTTCGCTCGACCAACTCTTTGGAGCGAGCAATTCCCACCCAAATGAGTGCCTCAATGGCGTTTGATCACGGAATTCCCAGGGTCGGGGCGGGAAATCCGCGCGATCTTCCCCGTAGTCCACAGATCTTCCGCACAGCCTGTGGATAACTAAATGCAGAGCCCGAGTCCCGGCATTCTCACAGGTATCAATTCGGGCATAACGCCATGCGTGACAACACGCGTGACGTTATCCGGTGGGGGCGGGCGAACGCGCACCGGTAGCCTGGTGGGGTGATTGACCTTCGCCTGCTCCGTGAGGACCCCGACCGTGTTCGCGCCTCCCAGCGCGCCCGTGGAGAGGACGTCGCGCTCGTCGACGCCCTGCTCTCCGCCGATGAGCGGCGCAGGTCGTCCGGCGTCCGCTTCGACGAGCTCCGATCCGAGCAGAAGGCGCTCGGCAAGCTGATCCCCAGGGCCACCCCGGAGGAGCGCGCCGAGCTCCTCCAGAAGGCCGAGCAGCTCAAGACCGACGTCAAGGCCGCCGAGGCCGAGCAGAACGACGCCGACGAGACGGCCAAGCAGCTGCTGCTCCAGCTCGGGAACATCGTCCACACCGACGTCCCGGTCGGCGGCGAGGAGGACTTCGTCGTCCTCGAGACGCACGGCACCATCCGCGACTTCGCGGCCGAGGGCTTCGAGCCCAAGGACCACCTGGAGCTCGGCGAGGCGCTCGGCGCCATCGACGTCGAGCGCGGCGCCAAGGTCTCCGGCTCGCGCTTCTACTACCTGACCGGCGTGGGCGCCCTCCTGGAGCTCGCCCTGGTCAACGCGGCGATCGCGCAGGCCACCGAGGCCGGCTTCATCCCCATGCTGACCCCGGCGCTCGTCCGTCCGCGCGCCATGGAGGGCACCGGCTTCCTCGGCCAGGCCGCGGAGAACGTGTACCACCTGGAGAAGGACGACTACTACCTCGTCGGCACGTCCGAGGTGCCCCTCGCGGCGTACCACATGGACGAGATCATCGACGCGGACAAGCTGCCCCTGCGGTACGCCGGCTTCTCGCCCTGCTTCCGCCGCGAGGCCGGCACGTACGGCAAGGACACCCGCGGCATCTTCCGCGTCCACCAGTTCGACAAGGTCGAGATGTTCTCGTACGTCGCGCCGGAGGACGCCGAGGCCGAGCACAAGCGGCTCCTGGAGTGGGAGAAGCAGTGGCTGACCGGTCTGGAGCTGCCGTTCCAGGTCATCGACGTCGCCACCGGTGACCTCGGTGCCTCCGCCTCCCGCAAGTTCGACTGCGAGGCGTGGATCCCGACCCAGGGCAAGTACCGCGAGCTGACCTCGGCCTCGAACTGCGACAGCTTCCAGGCCCGTCGCCTCTCCGTCCGCATGCGCGAGGAGCAGGGCGGCAAGAAGACCGTGCAGCCGCTGGCCACCCTGAACGGCACGCTGTGCGCCGTACCGCGCACGATCGTGGCGATCCTGGAGAACCACCAGCTGCCCGACGGTTCCGTGCGCGTCCCGGAGATGCTGCGGCCCTACCTCGGCGGCCGTGAGGTCCTGGAGCCGATCGCCAAGTGAGCCCCTTCCCCTACCGCCTGGTCGCGACGGATCTCGACGGCACGCTGCTGCGCGCCGACGAGTCCGTCTCCGCCCGTACGCGGGACGCGCTCGCCGCCGCCACGGAGGCGGGCGCCGCGCACATCGTCGTCACCGGCCGGGCGGTGCCCTGGACCCGGCACATCCTGGACGACCTCGGCTACGAGGGGATCGCGGTGTGCGGGCAGGGCGCGCAGGTCTACCACGCGGGTGAGCACCGGCTGCTCACCTCGCTGACCCTGGACCGGCAGCTCGCGGGGCTCGCCCTCTCGAAGATCGAGGCGGAGGTCGGCCCGCTGGCGCTGGCCGCGAGCCGCGACGGCCTGGAGGGCGAGGTCCTGATGGGCCCCGGCTACCGGGCGCACCCGGGGCCGCTGCCGTACGTGCCGTACGAGGACCCGGCGGAGCTGTGGGCGGCGCCGCTGACCAAGCTCTACCTGCAGCACCCGACGCTGTCGGACGACGAACTGACCCACGCAGCGCGTGCGACGGTCGGCAGTCTCGTGGACGTCGTCATGGCGGGTCCCGGTGTGGTGGAGATCCTGCCGCTCGGCCTGAGCAAGGCCACCGGTCTCTCGCTGGCGGCGCGCCGGCTGGGGGTGAAGGCGGCGGAGACGATCGCCTTCGGCGACATGCCCAACGACATCCCGATGTTCGGCTGGGCGGCCCACGGCGTGGCCATGGGCAACGCGCACGACGAGCTGCGGGCGGTGGCGGACGAGGTCACGGCCTCGAACGAGGAGGACGGTATCGCCGTCGTCCTGGAGCGTCTGCTGTCGGTCTGACCGGCCGCGGGAAGAGCTGGAGCCCGCGGGAGGAACGGAAGCCCGCAGGAGGAGCTGGAGCCCGCGGGAGGAACGGAAGCCCGCGGGAAGAGCTGAAGCCTGCGGGAAGAGTGACGCCCGCGGGGAAAAGAGAAGGGGCGGCCCGCGTGGACCTGGTCCACGCGCTCGAAGCGGCCGCCCCCTCTTTTCGGGGGATCCCCCGTGTCCCCCGTACAACTAGTGTGCGCCGGGCTCCCGTTCGGGGGCGACTGGTTTTCCGCGGGTGAGCGGGTAGCAGGCGAGGCCGATGGCCAGGGAGATCGCGTGCCCGAGGTCGGTGTACGTGCGGTCGGCGAGCAGCGGTAGGACGAAGAAGGCCACCACTCCCGCGAGGTAGAGCCAGCGCCAGGGCCGGGCGAGCCGGTACGTGAGGATGCCCGCCGAGGCGGCGAGACCGTAGCTGACCCCGATGTCGACGACATGGGCCATGCTGCGCGGCACGTCGTGGAGGCGGATGGCCACGAGGACGACCTGCTGGCTGATCAGGGTGGCCGCGACATGGGCCGTGGCGACGACGAAGAGCCATTTCGCCGTGCCGAGCCATCGCTCCACGGGTGCGTGGATCAGCTCGAAGAGCGCCGCGTAGAGGAGCAGGTCGGCCGGGTTCTCGATCCAGAACGCGCTGCCGAGCAGGGCTCGCAGCGGATGGTGGGACAGCTGGTGGAGGTTGCTGCTGTTGCGGTGCAGCAGATAGCTGTCGAGGCCCTGGGGGGACAGCGCGATGACGAGGCTGGTGATCGCGATGACCGCGAGCCAGAGGTGCGTACCGGGTGACGAACGCACCCACGACCTGATCGGTCGGGACGGTTCGCCACCCGGGAGGGTCTCGGGAGGCACATGTCCGTGCCTATCACCCCGAACCGGCGGCTACCTCAGAAATTGATCATGTGTCCGGCAATGCCGTGGATCGCTTCCTTCACGGCCTCGCCCAGCGTCGGGTGCGCGTGGACGTTCCGCGCGACCTCGTGGACGGTGAGGTCCCACTGCTGCGCCAGGGTCAGCTCGGGGAGCAGCTCGGTGACGTCGGGGCCGATCAGGTGGGCGCCGATGATCTCGCCGTGCGTCCCGTCCGCGATGATCTTGACGAAGCCGGTGGCGTCGCCGAGACCGTGCGCCTTGCCGTTCGCCACGAAGGGGAACTTGGCGACCTTGACGTCGTAGCCCTTCTCGCGGGCCTGCGCCTCGGTCCAGCCGAAGCTGGCGATCTGCGGCTGGCAGTAGGTCGCGCGCGGGATCATCGGGTAGTCGAGCTCCATGGTCTCCGCGTCGCCGATGGTCTCGGCGGCGATGACGCCCATGGCCTCGGCGGTGTGCGCGAGCATCAGCTTCGCGGTGACGTCGCCGATGGCGTAGATGTGCGGCACGGAGGTGCGGCAGCGGCCGTCGACGTCGATCGCACCGCGCTCGGTGAGGGCGACGCCGGTGGCCTCCAGGCCGTAGCCGGTGACGTTCGGGGCGAAGCCGATGGCCTGCAGGACCTTGTCGGCCTCCAGGACCTTCTGGGCGCCGTCCTTGCCGGTGACGGTGACGCGGACCTGCGGGCCGGACTCGTCGATGGCCTCGACGCGGGTCGAGGTCAGGACGTCGATGCCGAGCTTGCGGTACTGCTTCGCCAGCTCCTTGGAGACCTCTTCGTCCTCCAGCGGCGCGATCCGGTCGAGGAACTCGACGATCGTGACCTTGGTGCCGTAGTTGTTGAGGACGTACGCGAACTCGATGCCGATCGCGCCGGCGCCGGCGATGATGATCGACTGCGGGGCGTCCTCGGCGAGGATCTGCTCCTCGTACGACACGACGCGGTCGGTGCGGGCGGTGCCCGGGAGCAGGCGCGGGGTGGCGCCGGTGGCGATGATGCAGTTGTCGAACTGGATCGTCTCCGAGGTGCCGTCGGACTTGGCGACCTGGAGGGTGTTCGCGTCGAGGAAGGTGCCCCGGCCGTCGAACTCGGTGATCTTGTTCTTCTTCATGAGGAAGTGGACGCCCTTGACGCGGCCGTCCGCGACCGAGCGGCTGCGGCGGAACGCCTCGGTGTAGTCGAAGGAGACGGTGCCGTCCACCTTGATGCCGAAGGTCTTGGCCTCGTGGTTGAAGATGTGGGCCAGTTCCGCGTTGCGCAGCAGCGCCTTGGTGGGGATGCAGCCGACGTTCAGGCAGACACCGCCCCAGTACTTCTCCTCGACGACCGCGACCCGCTTGCCCAGCTGGGCGGCGCGGATGGCGGCGACGTAGCCGCCGGGGCCAGCTCCGAGTACGACGACGTCGAAGCGGTCTGACATGACTGACTCCCGAGGGTGGTGAGGGTGTTCGGTCCGCGTACGGGCCCACAGTAGTCCGGTGTCCCGCCCGCAGTCAGTTGTAGGATGACCGGGCAACCGGGCAAATAGAGAGGTCGGAACGGCATGGCACTCAGGGCGACGGGACGGACCTCGCTGGTGGACTCCGTGGTGGACCAGCTGCGGACGCAGCTCGCGGACGGCGAGTGGGCGGTCGGCGACCGCATCCCGACCGAGCACGAGCTCGCCCAGCAGCTCGGTGTGGGCCGCAACACCGTCCGCGAGGCGGTCAGGGTCCTGGTCCACGCGGGCCTGCTCGAATCCCGTCAGGGCAACGGCACCTTCGTCAGGTCGACCGCCGATCCGGCGGCCGTGCTGCGCGGAGTACGGCACGCGGGCGCGGCCGACGTCCTCGAACTCCGGGTCGCGCTGGAGGCCGAGGCGGCACGGCTCGCGGCGGCCCGGCGGGACACCCACGACCTGCTGCGGCTCCGGGCCGCCCTCACCACCCTGCGCGAGGAGGGCGACCGGAACGCGGACGCCGACCTCGCCTTCCACCTCGCGGTCGTCGGCGCCACCCACAACGCGGCCTTCGTCGAGGTGTACCGCTTCTTCTCCGCCCAGGTGCACGAGGTGCTCGTGGAGGCCCTCGGCGACCGGGAGATGCCGCCGGTCGACATCGACGCCCACGAGGCCCTGGTCACGGCGATCGAGGCGGGCGACCCGGAGGCGGCGGAACGCCAGGCGCGCGAGCTCCTGCGGGTCCCGATGGAGACCGTCGCGGCACTCACGGCGGACGCCCGATGAGCGCGGAGACCCGTACGCAGGGATCCGCCACGCCCTCGCCCGTGCCGCCGCCCGTGCCGCCGACCGTGACGCCGCCCGCGCCCTCGCCTTCGTCCGTCCCGCCCGTGCTCGTCGACGCCGAGGCCGGGGTCACGGCGTCGGCCGCCGGGGCGGCGGCCCGCCGGGCGCTGCTCGCGCGTCCGGCGCTGCTCCTCACCGGGATCGTGCTGGCCTCGCTCAACATGCGGGCCGCGCTCGCGAGCGTGGCGCCGCTGGTCGGCGAGATATCCGGGGCCTTCGGGCTCTCCTCGACGGCGAGTTCGCTGGTGACCTCGGTGCCGGTGCTGTTCCTCGGCGTGGGCGCGCTGGTCGCGCCCTGGCTGGGGCGCCGCTTCGGCGCCGAACGCGTGCTGCTCGCGGCCCTGCTGCTGCTCGCCGTCGGCATCCTCGCGCGCGTGCTGCCCTCCGTGTACGCGCTGTACGGCGGCGGCATCCTCGTCGGCACCGCGATCGCCCTGCTCAACGTGCTGATGCCGGGCCTGATCAAGCGGGACTTCCCGGACCGGGCCGCGGCGATGACCTCGGTCTACACGGGTGCGATGATCGCCGGCGCGACGGTCGCGGCGGCTGCCGCGGTGCCGCTGGAGAAGGCGCTCGGCGGCGGCTGGGAGGGCTCGCTCGGCTTCTGGTCCCTGCTCGCCGTGGTCGCCGCGGTCGCCTGGCTGCCCCAGGTGCTGATCGCCCGGGGCCGGACGGGCCACGAGGTACGGGCCGTCCCGGCCGCCGGCGCCCGCCCGGTGAGCGTCTGGCGCTCGGCGCTCGCCTGGCAGGTCACACTCTTCATGGGCCTGCAGTCGCTGTGGTCGTACGTCCTGATCGCCTGGATGCCGACGATCTTCACCGACCACGGGATGAGCCGCTCCACGGCCGGTGTCGTCTTCGCCTTCAACAACCTGATCCAGGTCGCGGGCGCCTTCGTGGTGCCGCTGCTCGCCGGCCGGATGCGGAGCCAGCGTCCGCTGATCGTGCTGGTCACCACGCTGGTCGCGGCCGGCTACGCCGGTCTGATGGTGGCGCCGGTGGAGGGTGCCTGGCTCTGGTCGGCGGTGCTCGGGGTCGGCCAGGGCGGCGCGGTCGGTCTCGCCCTGACCCTGATCGTGCTGCGCTCCGGGGACGCGGTGACCGCGGCCCGGCTGTCCGGGATGGCCCAGACGGTCGGCTATCTGCTCGCCGCCGCGGGCCCGCTCGCGGCCGGTGCCCTGCACCAGGCCACCGGCTCCTGGACGCTGCCGATCTGCGTCGTCCTCGGTGTCTGCGCGGCGGCCCTCACCGTGGGGCTCTTCGCCGCCCGGGACCGGACGGTGTGAGCCGGACCGGGTGAGCGGACCCGGGGAGGGGAGGGGGGTTGCGGGGCGGCTCCGGGGTGGGGCTCCCGGGGTGGGGCGTCCGGCCTCGGAGCCGTACCGCTTGTGTGTCCGCTGCTACTCCTCGCCCGCCAGCTTCAGCGTGCGGAGCTTGAATCCGGCGAACCAGGTCGCCACGATCGTGACCGCGGAGAGGAGCACCACCGCCGTGGTGAGGCTCACCTCCGAGGTGACCAGGCCGTCGCCGGTGACCTTCTCGGCCAGGGCGAGCGCCCACTGCTGGACGCTCAGGGTGCGCGCCCCCTCGATCAGGGAGCCGAACAGGGCCTCCCACACCAGGGCGTAGACCAGGCCGATGACCACCGCGTGGCGGCTGATCGTGCCGAGCAGCAGGAACAGCGCGCTGTACGCGATGGACGCCACCAGCGCCGCCACCGTGTACGCCACGGCCACCTGCTGGCCGTTGCCGTTGAGGATGAAGCCGGCGAGGAACGTCGGTACCGCGGAGAAGACCATCGTCACCGCGATCGCGACGATCAGCTTCGTGAAGATGATCGACGGCCGCTTCACCGGCTTCGACAGCAGGTAGACGATCGAGCCGTCGTCGATCTCCGGACCGATCGCGCCCGTACCGGCGATCACGCCGATCAGCGGGACCATCGTGGCCAGCGCGAAGCCGCCCAGGACATCGGCCGCGACCTGGTCGTCCGCACCGTTGAAGGCGCGCACCGCCGCCGAGATCAGCAGCAGCATGGCGGGCAGCAGGAACAGGATCAGGGCCCTGCGGCGGCCGAGGAGGGCCCGGTAGGTGAGCCGGGCGACTGTGGGGTTGTACATCGGTCAGGCTCCTTTCAGGCCGCGACGAGGTACGAGAAGACCGATTCGAGGGACTCGTCCGAGGGCGAGACCGTCAGCAGACGGACTCCCCGCTCGCGCGCGACCTTCGGCAGCAGTTCGGTGAACCGCCCGAAGTCCACCGCCTGGATGCGCAGTCCGCCCTCCACGTGGTCGACCTCGATGCCGGCCGTGGACGGGTCGGCGATCAGCGCCGCGGCGAGTGCCCGGTCGTCGCTGGAGCGGACCAGGTAGCGGTGCGGCCGGTCCGTCATCAGCCGGCGGATCTTGCGGAAGTCGCCCGAGGCCGCGTGGCGTCCGGCCACGATCACCTCGATGTGGGAGGCGAGCTGCTCGACCTCCTCCAGGATGTGCGAGGAGAACAGCACCGTGCGGCCGTCCGCGCCCATCTGCCGCAGCAGGTCCATCAGCTGCATGCGCTGGCGCGGGTCCATGCCGTTGAACGGCTCGTCGAGCAGCAGCACCGACGGGTCGTGCACGAGGGCCGAGGCCATCTTCACCCGCTGCCGCATGCCCTTGCTGTACGTGGAGATCTTGCGGTCCTGCGCGTACTCCATCTCGACCGTGGCCAGGGCCCGCTGGGCCTCCTCGGCGCCGAGGCCCTGGAGTTCCGCGTTCGCCACGACGAACTCGCGGCCGGTGAGGAAGTCGTACATCGCCTCCCGCTCGGGCACGACGCCGATCTCGCGGTAGACCGACTCGTTCCCCCAGATCGTCTGCCCGTCGAGGGTGACGCTTCCGGTGGAGGGGTCGAGGAAGCCGCCCATCATGTTGATCAGGGTGGACTTGCCCGCGCCGTTCGGCCCGAGGAGGCCGGTGACACCCGGTCCCACCGTCATCGTGACGTCGTTCACGGCCACGACGTTTCCGAACCAGCGGGAGACGTGGTCGATCGAGAGGATGCTCATGGGCGCGGCCCATTCCTTAGAGGGGTGGTGGCGGGCGACGGGAGGACGCTCACAGCCCGACCTTTCGGTAGCGGCGCATCAGGATGCCGTACGAGCCGGCGACGAGCGCGAGGACGACCAGCAGATAGACCGCGCCGGCACCGGCGCCCGGTCCCTCGCCTCCGGGGAAGGAGGAGGGCGCGCCGAGGAAGGCGGTCTGCACACCGTCGATCAGCGTGATCGGCGAGAACAGGCCGAGCCAGGAGATGGCGCCGAGGTTGTCCGTGCCGTACGCGATGCCCTGGAGCGTGGAGACCGCTCCGTACGAGATCGTGAGCAGCCCGATCACGGCGGCGACGCCGAAGCCGCGGCGCGGGGTGAGCGCCGCCATGACCAGCCCGACGCCGCCGAACAGCAGCGAGAGCAGGGCCACGGAGACCAGTCCCTGGCCGAACATCTGCGTCTGCGTGCCGAAGTCCATCTTGGCGAGCAGCGAGCCGATCCAGAGGATCACGAGGGGGACCGCGGTGAGCAGGAAGAGCGCCGAGGCCATCGCGCCGAACTTGGCGAGCACGTAGTCCGCGCGCTCGATCGGGCGGGAGAAGTACAGCGGGACGGTCCGGAACCGGAGGTCGCGGGAGACCGACTGCGGCGCCTGGGAGGCGACGTAGATGCCGATGACGACCTGCAGGAAGATCGCGTACTGCGTGTACTCGATCGACAACTTGGACTGCTTGGTGACGACCGCGACCGCGACGATGATCAGCGCGGGTACGCACATCACGCCGAAGAGCAGCATCGGCAGCACCTTGGACTTGGCGCTGCGGCCCAGGCCGTACGCGCCGCGCAGGGACTGCGAGAACAGCGACCTGCGCGCGTACGCCCGGCCGAGACGCGGGCCGTCGTAGGAGCGGTAGCCGATGTTGTGGATGCGGGTCGTGTCGGGAGCGGCCTGGGAGGGCTGCGGGATCTGGGTGCTCATCGGGCCGGCACCTCCTCGTGCTGGGACGCCTCGGGGCGGAAGACCTCGGCGATGTGGTGGCGGCGCTGCTCCATGCGGACGAGACCGAGGCCGAGGTCGGCGACGGTGTCCCGCACCAGGTCGTACGTCTCCTCGCCCGCGGCCTCCAGCAGGAGGATGTGGCCGGCGCCGGGCAGGCCCTCCTCCACGCCCGCGTGGAGCGTGACGCCCGCGGCGGTGAGGGCGGCGCGGAGGGCTGCCGTCCCGTCCGTGTGCGTGTCGGAGTCGGTGACCTCGACGGCGAGCGTCGTCGTCGTCCGGGTGAAGTCGCTGGTGGAGCTGGAGCGCAGCAGCCGGCCGCCGTCGATGACGACGACGTGGTCGCAGGTGCGCTCCAGCTCGCCGAGGAGGTGCGAGGTGACGAGGACCGAGATGCCGAAGTCGGTCCAGACCCGGCGGATCAGTCCCAGCATCTCGTCCCGGCCGACCGGGTCCAGGCCGTTCGTCGGCTCGTCCAGGAGGACCAGCTTCGGGTCGTGGACCAGGGCCTGGGCGAGCTTCACGCGCTGCTTCATGCCGGTCGAGTAGCCGCCCATCGGGCGGTACCGCTCCTCGTACAGGCCGACGTGCCGCAGGGTGTCCGCGGTCCGCTCGCGGGCGGCGGTCGGGGGCAGCCCGGACATCCGCGCCATGTGGACGACGAACTCGGTGGCCGAGACGTCGGGCGGGAGGCAGTCGTGCTCGGGCATGTAGCCCACGCGCTCACGGATCTCGGCGCCGTGCGTCCGCACGTCAAGGCCGAGGACCTGGGCGGTGCCCTCCGTGGCGGGGGCGAGCCCGAGCAGGATTTTGATCATGGTGGACTTGCCGGCTCCGTTGGCACCCACGAGTCCGGTCACACCGGGTCCGATGTCCAGGGAGAGCCGGTCAAGAGCGGTCACCCGGGGGAACCGCTTGCTGAGGCTTTCGGTCGCGATCACAGTCACGCCTTCGACGGTAGTGGCCTGCGCCACAGCGGTCGTCAGCCCAACGGCTCGATCCGTGTCCGACCAGAGGAGTACAAGCCAGTAGGGGAGCTCGCGACGAAAGTCTTTCTCCACAGGCCGGCGACCGCCCGCGGCAGGACGGGACGGCCGCTTTTCCACAGGGCGTCGTCCGACCCCTTGACGCAGCCGCCGAGCATTGTCACATTCATCGGTGTCAAGTTACGGACGCGTAGCGCAGTCGGGCGCTCACACGGGACGGCGGGTGGCATGGCCTCAGCGATGACAGGCGAACTCTCCGCGGAGCTGCGGGGGTTCAGGGAAGTACAGCGGCTCTCCTACGCGTGCGCGGAGGCCGTCGCGGCTCAGCTCAAGCCGGGAGTGACCGAGCGCGAGGCCGCGCGGATGCAGCGCGAGTGGCTGTACGAGCGGGGGGTGAGGGACTGGTTCCACCGTCCGTTCGCCTGGTTCGGGGACCGCACCGCCTTCGTCGACTTCAAGATCCCGCTGCAGTTCTTCCCGACCAACCGGCGCCTCGAGGCGGGGATGCCGTTCATCCTCGACATGGCCCCGGTGTTCAAGGGGTACACGGCCGACATCGGCTACAGCGGCTGCCTGGGGCTCGACCCCCTGCACGACAAGCTGCTCGCCGATCTCCAGGACCACCGCGAGCTGATCCTGCGCGAGGTGCGCGAGCGCCGCACGCTCCGCGAGATCTACCAGGACGTCGACCGGCTCATGGTCCGCCAGGGGTACGCGAACCGGCACCGGGCCTACCCCTTCGGCGTCATCGCCCACAAGATCGACCGGGTGAAGCAGCGCCGCTGGTCGCCGACCGTCTTCGGCTTCGGCACCCAGGCGCTCAAGGGCCTCGCGAGCGACGCCCTGCACGGGCACCGGGACGGCTGGTCGCCGCTCTGGTCGCCGTACACGTTCTCCGACCACCCGCCGCAGCCCGGCCTGTGGGCGGTCGAGCCGCACCTCGGATTCCGGGGGACGGGCGCGAAGTTCGAGGAGATCCTGGTCGTCACCGACTCCCGGGACCCCGAGCAGAGCGCGTTCTGGCTGGACGACGATCTGCCGCACGTGCGGCGCTGGAACGAGGGGGCGGTCTGATGACGGGGCTCAACGGAGCGCGGGAGCGCTGGGTCCGTACGGGCGGGATCGAGTTGTGCGTCGCCGAGCTCGGCGAGGAGGGCCGGCCCACCGTGCTGCTCGTGCACGGGTACCCGGACTCCAAGGAGGTGTGGACGGAGGTCGCCGCCCGGCTCGCCGAGGACTTCCACGTCGTCCTCTACGACATCCGCGGCCACGGCCGCTCGACCGCGCCGGCACCGCTGCGCGGCGGCTTCACCCTGGAGAAGCTGACGGACGACTTCCTCGCGGTCGCCGACGCCGTCAGCCCCGACCGGCCGGTGCACCTCGTCGGCCACGACTGGGGCTCGGTGCAGTCCTGGGAGTTCGTGACCGTCCCCCGCACCGAGGGCCGGATCGCCTCCTTCACCTCCATGTCGGGGCCCTCCCTCGACCACTTCGGGCACTGGATCAAGCGGCGGATGAGCCGGCCCACCCCGCGCCGGGTCGGCCAACTCCTCGGCCAGGGCGCCAAGTCCTGGTACGTGTACATGCTGCACACGCCCGTGCTGCCGGAGCTCGCCTGGCGCGGGCCCCTCGGCAGGCGGTGGCCGAAGATACTGGAGCGCGTCGAGAAGGTCCCCGCCGGCGACTACCCGACGCCCTCGCTGCCGAGCGACGCGGCGCACGGCGCCTGGCTCTACCGGGACAACGTCCGGGCCCGCCTCGGCAGGCCGCGCCCCGACGCGTACGCGCACGCGCCCGTGCAGCTGATCACGCCGACCGGGGACGCCTTCCTCTCCGAGCGGCTCTACGACGACCTGGGCGACTGGGTGCCGGAGCTCACCCGGCGCACGCTGCCGGCCAAGCACTGGGTGCCGCGCACCCGGCCCGACCAGCTCTCCGCCTGGATCCGCGAGTTCGTCCGGACCCACGAGGAACCGGCGACCAGGGCGCCGGCGCCGGTCGCGGCGACGGTGGCGAGGAGCGGGGTCAGGCCCGCCTACGCGGAGCGGTTCGGCGGCCAGCTGGTCCTGGTGACCGGGGCGGCCAGCGGCATCGGACGGGCCACCGCCTTCGCGTTCGCGGAGGCCGGCGCCCGGGTCGTCGCCGTCGACCGGGACGCCGAGGGCGCGGTCCGCACGGCCGAGATGGCCCGGCTGATCGGCGCCACGGAGGCCTGGGGCGAGACCGTCGACGTCGCCGACGAGCAGGCGATGGAGAAGCTCGCCGCCAAGGTGGCGAGCGAGTACGGAATCGTCGACGTCCTCGTCAACAACGCGGGCATCGGGCTCACCGGCTCCTTCTTCGACACGACCGGCGAGGAGTGGAAGCGGGTCCTCGACGTCAACCTGTGGGGCGTGATCCACGGCTCCCGGGTCTTCGGCGCCCAGATGACGGCGCGCGGCCAGGGCGGTCACATCGTCAACACCGCGTCCGCCGCGGCGTTCCAGCCCTCCCGCGCCCTGCCCGCCTACAGCACGTCGAAGGCGGCGGTACTGATGCTCAGCGAGTGCCTGCGGGCCGAACTGGCCGACCAGGGCATCGGGGTGTCCGCGATATGCCCCGGCATCGTCAACACCAACATCACGGCGACGGCGCGGTTCGCGGGGGTCACCGACGAGGCGGAGGAGAAGCGGCGCCAGCGGAAGGCGTCGCGCCTGTACGGCCTGCGGAACTTCCCGCCGGAGAAGGTCGCGGACGCGATCCTGGGGGCGGTCCTGCACAACCGCGCGGTCGTCCCGGTGACCCCCGAGGCGCGGGGGGCGCACTTCCTGTCCCGGCTCAGCCCGGGGACGCTGCGGGCCTTCGCGCGCTGGCAGCCGCCGGCCTAGGGGGCGTCCGGCCTGGGGGGTGTCCGGCCTGGGGAGGGTGTCCGGCCTAGGGAGTGTCCGGCCTCGGGGCGTCTTGTCGAGCAGGCCCGCGAGCCCGGTCTGGTCGACGAGGACGCGTCTAGGTCGGGCCGGAGCGGCGGTCGTACGATCGGTCCCCTGCGGGAGGGCCGATCGGCCCCCCGCAGGAGGGCCTCGCGGCGACGGGGCGGAGCGAGCGGTCGGTGGGAGCGGGTTTGTCCGAGCAGTCAGCACAGCCGGAGTACCGGATCGAGGACCTCGCCCATCACAGCGGGGCCACGGTCCGGACGATCCGCGCCTACCAGGACCGCGGACTGCTGCCCCGCCCGGAGCGGCGGGGCAGGTCGAACGTGTACGGGGACGCGCACCTCGCGCGGCTCCGGCAGATCGCCGACCTCCTCGACCGGGGCTACACCCTGGCCTCGATCAAGGAGCTCCTGGAGGCCTGGGACACCGGGCGGGGACTCGGCGGCGTGCTCGGCCTGGTCGCCGAGGTGCACGGACCGTGGACGGACGAGGAGGCGGACCGGATCTCCCGCGCGGAGCTCGACGCCCGCTTCGGCGGCACGCCGGACGAGGCGGCCATTCTGGAGGCCGTCGAGCTCGGCGTACTGGAGCCGCTTCCGGACCGCGAGACGGAGGAGTACCTCGTACCCAGCCCCCAGGAGCTCGCGGTCGCGGCCGAGTTGTACGCGGCGGGGGTGCCGCTCGTGGCAATCACCGGACACCTGAGGGAACTTCGGGACCAGGTGGAGCACATAGCGTCCCGTTTCCTGGAGTTCACGACCGAGTACGTCTTCGCACGCTATCTGGAGCACCGGCCGCCGACGGACGCGGACGCGAGCGAGGCGGCGACGATGGTCCGGCGCCTCCGGCCGCTGGCCCAGCAGACGGTGGACGCCGAACTGGCGCGGGCGATGAAGCTGTTGGCCACCCGGCACCTGCAGCTCCATCTCTCGCCGCACGCGCCTCCGGTGAAGGACGACGAGCCGCGACCGGTGGCGCTACCGGCCGGAACGGTGCGGGCCGTTCAGAGTCTGGTGGGGCCGGAGGGGATCGCGGACTTCATCGCGGCCGCGGCCGAACGAGAGGTGCACAAGCGAACATTGGATACCCTTGCCTCAACTCGCCCTATAGAGGGTAAATTTACCCAATCCACCTGAAAATCAAGGTGCGTTGTCCACAGAATCATCAACTGGCCTGTGGATAACTCACTTTGGCTGTGGATCAAACCTGTGTACCAAAATCAATGGCCCGACGATCCGGGCTCCGCCATCCTGACGGAATGACCCGACGACAACCCCCACCGCAGCCACCGGACGAACGCCGTACGGTACGCATCTCGAAGTACCTCTCCAAGCATCTGCGCCACCAGCCCGAGCGCATCGGGCTCGTGCTCGACGCCCAGGGCTGGACGGAGATCGACGCGCTGCTCGCGGCGCTCGCCCGGAACGACTTCCCGGTCACCCGCGCGGAACTCGACCACGTCGTCGCGTCCAACGACAAGAAGCGCTTCGCCGTCGAGGGCACCCGCATCCGCGCCAGCCAGGGCCACACCGTCGAGGTGGACCTCGACCTGCCGCCCGCGGAGCCGCCCGCGTACCTCTACCACGGTACGGTCGCCGCGGTGCTTCCCGCGATCCGGGCGGAGGGGCTGCGCCCCATGGCCCGCCACCACGTCCACCTCTCCCCCGACCGGGAGACCGCGACCCGGGTCGGCGCACGTCGCGGCCGGCCCATCGTGATCGCCGTCGACGCCGGAGCCATGCACCGGGCCGGACACGTCTTCCGCGTCAGCGCCAACGGGGTCTGGCTCGCGGACACCGTCCCGCCGGAGTTCCTGCGCCTCCCCGGCTGAGAACGGGCCGCGGACCCGTTGAGGCATGATCGTTTCCATGGCTCACCCGCACCTGCCCAGCACCGAAGCAGCCGTCGTCGCGATCCGCGAGCTCGCCCGGGAGTTCCACCTGGAGATGACGGTGACCGACGACATCGGCGCGGACCGCACCTCCCGGCGCACGTCCGCCGACGCGTTCGCCGTCCTCGACGACGACGGATCGCTGCCGCACGAGGCCTACGTCGAACTGGGCGGCTCGCCCTCCCTCACCGTCCAGATCTTCCCCGAGGACGACGCCCGGATCACCGTCGACGGGATCGAGTTCGCGGACGTCCCCCGCGACTCCGTCCCCGCCTTCGTCCGCGCGGTCCACGGCGGCACCGCCCACATGAAGGGACGCTTCTTCCCGCCCGGCTGGTGGCTGGTCGTGCCGCTGCCCGGCGACGAGACGTACAAGGAACTCGTCGTCGGCGCCTCGCTCACCCCCTGGATGAACCGCAACGTCCGCTGAAGCCGCCGCGCGTATCGTGGCAGTCATGCGCTTGAGTACGGTGATCCTCCCCATCCACCGATGGAGCGAGGGGCAGAAGACCTGGCAGCGGGCCGAAGAACTCGGCTTCCACGCCGCTTACACCTACGACCACCTGTCCTGGCGGACCTTCCGGGACGGCCCGTGGTTCGGCGCCCTGCCCACCCTCACGGCGGCGGCCACGGCAACCGAGCGGATCCGCCTCGGCACGCTCGTGACCTCGCCGAACTTCCGCCACCCGGTGACGCTCGCCAAGGAGCTGATGGCGCTCGACGACATCTCCGGCGGACGGATCACGCTCGGCATCGGCGCGGGCGGCAACGGCTTCGACGCCACCGCGCTGGGGCAGGAGCCGTGGACGCCGAAGGAGCGCGCCGACCGCTTCGCCGAGTTCGTGCCGCTGCTCGACCGGCTCCTCACCGAGGACGCGGTGACACAGCGGGGAACCTTCTACTCGGCGGACGAGGCCCGGAACATCCCCGGCTGCGTCCAGCGCCCCCGCCTGCCGTTCGCGGTCGCGGCGACCGGTCCGCGCGGACTGAAGCTGGCGGCCCGGTACGGGCAGGCATGGGTGACCACGGGCGACCCGAAGATCTTCGAGGACGGCACCCCTGAGCAGTCGGTGGCGGCGCTGCGCGGCCAGATCGAGAAGCTCGGCAAGGCGTGCGCCGACACCGGCCGCGAGGTGGCCGAGCTCGACAAGATCCTGCTGACGGGCTTCACGCCGGACCGCGGCCGGCCGCTGGAGTCCGTGGACGCCTTCGTCGACTTCGCGGGGCGCCACCGCGAACTGGGCTTCACCGAGATCGTGATCCACTGGCCGATCCCGGACTCGGACTTCGCCGCCGACCAGCAGGTCTTCGAGTCGATCGCCACGGAGGCGCTCACCCAGCTGGACTGACGGGACGGCGCCGGCGACGCTCGGGCGGCTGACGCCGGCGCTGGGACGGCTGACGTCGGCGCTCGGCGACGGCCGACGTCGGTGCTGGGGCAACCGCCCCCGCACCCGGGCGGCCGGGCCCGGCGCTCGGGCGGCTGACGCCGCTGCCCGGGTGCCGGCGTCGGCGGTTTTCGGGCAACCGACGCCGGCCCGCGCTCGCCGAGAGGGCCGTTCGCCCGGTGGATCAGGCGATCCGCCGGGCGTGGCCCCTCCACAGGGCCAGCAGGACGAGGGAGCCGACCGGTTCCGGACCGGCCGCGCAGACATCGAAGTGGCTGACCCGGCAGGTGTCGGACGGCACGGCGGAACCCAGGTTGACCGCGGTTCCGTCCCCCGCGATCCGCCACCGGCTGCCCGCCGGGACGGCGGACGTGGCCAGCTCCCCGGGCTCGATCATGATCCAGCGGCCCCGCACCGTCCGGTGCCAGGCGGCCTGGGCCCCGCACCGCCGGCAGGCGGAGGCGGCCGGCCCCGTCGCCCTCGGTACCGCGGGTGCCGTTCCCCCGGAACGGGGCTCCGGTACGCCGACGGCCGCACGCCGCACGTCCCGTATCGCCTCCCCGAGGCGGAGGTCCCGCACGACGCCGCCGCGCGCCGCGAACGACGCGGCGTCGACCAGACCCGCCAGGACATCCCCCACCAGCACCGGGTCCCGGGCGGGGTGCGCCGCACCCGCTCCCTCGCACGGCGTGCAGAGGACCATGCCGAGACTCGGGACCCACGTCCCGTACGGCGCACCGCAGGAGTCGCACTCGTCGTTTCTCCGGCCCGAGCCCATGCCCCGCCCCCCTTGAGACGTCATCAGCTCTCAGGGATTTTCCCCGTCAGCCCGAAAACGAACGGACGTTTACGGCCACGTCGGGGCGTAAGCACCCGGCCGCCGGGGTACCGCCCACTCGAAAACCGGCCACTCATATGTGCGGCTCCCCGCACGCCCGTGCGTTTCGTGCGGAAGAATGGTGCGGTGACCACTCCCCGTTCCCCGCGCACCCCCGCCCCGACGGTCCGACTGATCGCCACCGATCTCGACGGCACGCTCCTGCGCGACGACAAGTCCCTGTCCGAGCGCACGGTCGCCGCCCTCGCCGCCGCCGAGCGGGCCGGGATCGAGGTCTTCTTCGTCACCGGCCGCCCGGCCCGCTGGATGGACGTCGTCAGCGACCACGTCCACGGCCACGGCCTCGCGATCTGCGCCAACGGCGCCGCCGTCGTCGACCTCCACGCCGGAGGCACCTTCGTCGAGGTGCGCCCGCTGGAGCGGCAGGCCGCCATGGACGTCGTCGTGGCCCTGCGCGCCGCCGCGCCCGGGACCTCCTTCGCGGTCGAGCTCACCACCGGCATCCACTACGAGCCGCACTACCCGCCGTTCCACCTCGACCCCGGCGCGACCGTCGCCACCGCGGAGAAGCTCCTCTTCGAGGAGGCGCCCGGCGCCGCGGCCCCGGTCCTGAAGCTGCTCGCCAAGCACCCGGACCTCGACCCCGACGTCTTCCTCGCGGTGGCCAGGGAGGCCGCCGGAGACCGGGCGTCGTTCACCCGCTCGGGACCCTCCGCGCTCATCGAGATCAGCGGCCTCGGCGTCTCCAAGGCGTCCACCCTGGCCCGGTGCTGCGCCGAGCGCGGGATCACCGCCGACGAGGTCGCGGCCTTCGGCGACATGCCCAACGACATCGAGATGCTGAGCTGGGCGGGCCGTTCGTACGCGATGGGCGAGGCGCACCCCGACGTGATCGCCGCCGCCTCCGGCCGAACGGTCGGCAACAACGAGGACGGGGTGGCCGTGGTCGTCGAACAGCTCGTGGCCGAAGCGGTGCGGGCGGCCGGGACCACGACACCGCAGGGCTGAGCCGCGCCGGGGGGCCGCACCCCCTACAGCGGCGCCTCCCACACCACCGTCGTCCCCCCGCCGCCCTCCCCGATGCCCGGCCCGCACCAGCTCGCGCCGCCCAGCGACTCGGCCCGGCGCGCCAGGTTGCGCAGACCGCTGCGCCGCCCGCCCTGCGGGATGCCGATGCCGTCGTCGGCGACCTCAAGCCGTACCCCGGCGGAGCCGTCCGGCAGGGTGACGCCGGCGTCGACGACCACCTCGATCCGGCTCGCCTCCGCGTGCCGGAAGGCGTTGGACAGCGCCTCGCGCAGGGCGGCGATCAGGTTCTTGCCGGTGAGCTCGCCGACCGTCGCGTCGATCGCGCCGAGGAAGCGGTGCGCGGGCTTGAAGCCCAGCGGCACGGCCGCCATGTTGATCTCCCGCAGGACCCGGGTGCGCAGCCCCGACGGAGCCTCCGCGGGACCCTGCTGGAGCGCGAAGATCGCCGTACGGATCTCCTGGATCGTCACGTCCAGTTCGTCGACGGCCTTGCCCACGCCCTCTTGAACGGCCGGCACGACCGACCGCCGCTGGGCGCTCTCCAGCATCATGCCGGTGGCGAAGAGCCGCTGGATGACGAGGTCGTGCAGGTCGCGGGCGATCCGGTCGCGGTCCTCGTACACGGCGAGGCGCTCCCGGTCCCGCTGCGCGTCGGCCATCATCAGGGCCAGCGCCGCCTGCGAGGCGAACTGGGTGGCGAGCGTCCGCTCCGTCTCGGTGAACTGGCGCCCGCCCCGCACCCGGGGGGTGGCGAGCGCGCCGAGCACCCGCCCGCCGCTCTGCAGCGGCAGCATCATGCTGGGGCCGTACGCGGAGGTCAGCCGGCTGATCATGCGCGGGTCGGTCGAGGCGTCCGACACGAAGACCGCCTCGCCGTCCAGGAGCCGCCGCACCACGGCGCTCTCGGGCGGGATCACCACGCCCAGCGACTTCGTGGGCCGGGGCGAGGAGACGGCGACGATCTCCAGGCCGCCGTCCTCGGACGGCAGCATCACGATCCCTGCGTCGGCGTCGGCGAGACGGCGGGCCTGCTCGGCGACGACCGTGAGGGCGTCGTCCGCGTCCCCGCCGGAGAGCAGCGCGGTGGTGACGGCCACGGAACCGTCGATCCACCGTTCGCGCTGGCGGGCTGCCTCGTACAGGCGGGCGTTGCCGATGGCGATGCCCGCCTCGGTGGCGAGCACCCGGACCATGTGGACGTCGTCGTCGTTGAACTCGCCGCCGCCGTTCTTCTCCGCGAGGTACAGGTTGCCGAAGATCTCGCCCTGCACCCGGATGGGGACACCGAGGAAGGTCCGCATCGGCGGGTGTCCGGGAGGGAAGCCCGCGGAGCGCGGATCGGCGGAGAGGTCGGCGAGGCGGATCGTCCGGGGGTCTCGGATGAGCGCGCCGAGCAGCCCCGCGTGGCCGTCGGGGCGGTGTCCGATGCGGCGGGCCACCTCCTCGTCGACGCCGAAGGTGACGAAGTCCGACAGGCCCTTGCCCTCCTCGTCGACGACGCCGATGGCGGCGTAGCGGGCGTCGGCGAGTTCGGCGGCGGTCTCGCAGATGCGGTCGAGGGTGGAGTGGAGTTCGAGCCCGGTGCCCACCGAGCGCATGGCTTCCAGGAGCTGCGGCACGCGGGCGGTGAGCTCCGTGGACAGCCCCTGGAGGCTGCGGGTGGCCTGGGTGGCGGCTTCCAGGGGGTCCGAGGCGTCGGACGCTGCGGCGGTCATGGGCTTGAGCCTAGTAAGTCCTATTTGGCGAGAAAAGTCAGCCGGTGCCTACGGTCGTGGCCCGAGCGGCCCCCGGTCGCTCCCGGAGGCCGCGCCGACACCCGCGCCGACGGCCAGCAGGTCGGTCTCCCGCTCGTGTTCCAGCATCCGGCGCAGCGGTCCGTCCGCCTCTGCGAGCTCCGCGTACGGGCCGCGCTGCACGGTCCGGCCCTCGTCCAGGACGAGTACCTCGTCGACCGCGTCGAGTCCGTGCAGCCGGTGGGTGATGAGGACGGTCGTCCGGCCTTCGGTGGCGCGGAGCAGATCGTCGGTGAGGGCGTCGGCGGTGGCCAGGTCCAGGTGCTCGGCCGGCTCGTCGAGGACGAGGACGGGGAAGTCGGCGAGGAGTGCGCGGGCGAGCGCCAGGCGCTGCCGCTGGCCGCCGGACAGCCGGGAGCCGTGCTCGCCCACGAGGGTGTCGAGTCCTTCCGGGAGTCCGTCGACCCAGTCGAGCAGCCGGGCCCGGCGCAGCGCCTCGCGCAGCTCCTCGTCGCTCGCCCCGGTCCGGGCGAGCCGCAGGTTCTCGCGGACGGAGCTGTCGAAGAGGTGGGCGTCCTGGGCGCAGAGGCCGACGAGCCGCCGTACGGCGTCGCCGTCGAGCTCCCAGGCGGGCACCCCGCCCAGCCGGTACATGCCGGCCTCCACGTCCAGGAAGCGCAGCAGCACCTGGGCGAGCGTGGTCTTGCCGGAGCCCGAGGCGCCGACGACGGCGACCCGGCGTCCGGCCTCCAGGGTGAGCCGGAAGCCGGCCAGCGCCTCCCGGTCCTGCCCGGCGTGCCGGGCGGCGAGCCCGGACAGTTCCAGCGGGAACGGGCTCGCCGGGGGAGTCTCGGGCCGGGCCGGCTCGTGTACGGGGACGGGGGCGTCGAGCACCTCGAAGACCCGCTCGGCGCTGTGCTTGACGCGCTGCCGGTACTGGACGGCGAGCGGCAGCCCGGTGACGGCCTCGAAGGCGGCGAGCGGCGTGAGGACGACCACGGCGAGGGCCACGCCGTCGAGCCGTCCGTCCGCCACGGCCCGGACGCCGACGACCGCGGCGGCCGCGACCGTCAGGCCGCAGACCAGGGCGGAGAGTCCGGCGCCGAGCGCGGCGGCGGCGGCCTGCCGGGAGGCGATGCCGGTGAGCGTGCGGTCGGCGGCCCGCGTCCGTTCGATCCGGTCGCGCAGGGCGCCGGCGACGGTCAGTTCGGCGCAGCCGCGCAGCAGATCGGCCACGGCGGTCGCCAGCGCGCCGCGCGCGGGGGCGAGCCGCCGTTCGGCGCGGCGGGCGAGCGCCCCGCTGACCGCCGGCACGAGGACCCCCGCGACGAGCAGGCCCACGGCGAGGACGGCACCTGCCTCGGGCAGCAGCCAGGCGGTGAACCCGGCGGAGGCGACGCCCACGACGAGCGCGGCGCCCGCCGGGAGCAGCCAGCGGAGCCAGTAGTCCTGGAGCGCGTCGACGTCCTGGACGAGCCGGGAGAGCAGGTCCCCACGGCGGGTGCGGCGCAGACCGGCGGGGGCGATCCGCTCCAGGCGCCGGTAGACGGAGACCCGGAGCTCGGCGAGCATCCGGAGGACGGCGTCGTGCGAGACGAGCCGCTCGGCGTACCGGAAGACGGCCCGCCCGATGCCGAACGCGCGCGTGGCGGTGACGGCCGTCATCAGATAGAGCACGGGGGGCTGTTCGGAGGCACGGGAGATGAGCCATCCGGAGACGGCCATGAGCCCCACGGCGGACCCGAGCGCCAGGCTCCCGAGCAGCAGGGCGAGCCCCATCCGCCCCTTGAGCTCTCCGGCCATGTCCCGCACCCGTGCGAGAACGGCTGCCGGACGCGTGGTGGGCAGGGGCTCCGCCTCGGTCGGATCCGGCGGGCACGACCCCGCAGCGGCGCCGCTCTCGGGCTCCGCGCCCGCCCCCGCATCCGTACGACCAGGGTCCGAGCCCTCCACAGCCGCGCCACCGGCACCGGGGCCACCACCGGCACCCTCGCCCGACGGGGCCGTGCCGACCTGCACCACCCGGTCCGCGACCGCGAGCAGCGCCGGCCGGTGTGCCACCAGCAGCACCGTCCGTCCCGCCGCCAGCCGCCGCACCGCGTCGACGACCCCCGCCTCCGTCTCGCCGTCCAGCGCGGCCGTCGGCTCGTCGAGCAGCAGCACCGGCCGGTCGGCGAGGAAGCCCCGGGCCAGCGCGAGCCGCTGCCGCTGGCCCGCGGAGAGTCCGGCCCCGTCCTCACCGAGCGGGGTGTCGAGCCCCTGCGGCAGCCCCGAGACGAACCCGTCCGCCCCGGCGTCCCGCAGCGCCTCCCGCACGGCCTCGTCCGAGGCGTCCGGGCGGGCGAGCCGTACGTTCTCGGCGATCGTCCCCGCGAAGAGGTACGGCCGCTGCGGCACCCAGGCGATCCGCGACCGCCAGGCCTCCAGGTCCAGCGCGGCGAACGGCCGGCCCCCGACCCGTACGGAACCGCTCTCCTGCGGCGCGGCGAACCCGAGGACGACATCGAGCAGCGTCGACTTCCCGGCCCCGCTCGGCCCGACCAGGGCCACCGTCTCCCCGGGCTCGACCGTCAGGGACATCGCGTCCAGCGAGGGCTCGGCGCGCCCGGCGTGACGTACCGTCACGCCCTCCAGCTCCAGGCGTACGGACTCCGGGACCTCGCTGCCGGCGCCGTCCCGTACCGGCTCCTCCAGGACGTCGAAGATCTCCTCCGCCGCCGCGAGCCCCTCCGCCGCCGCGTGGAACTGCGCGCCGACCTGCCGCAGCGGCAGATAGGCCTCGGGCGCCAGGATCAGGATGACGAGCCCGGTGTACAGATCGAGCTCGCCGTGGACGAGGCGCATGCCGATGGTCACGGCGACGAGCGCGACCGAGAGGGTCGCCAGGAGTTCCAGGGCGAAGGAGGAGAGGAAGGCGATCCGCAGCGTGCGCATGGTCGCCCGGCGGTACTCCGAGGTGATCGCGCGGATCGACTCGGCCTGGGCCTTCGCCCGGCCGAAGATCTTGAGGGTGGGAAGCCCGGCCACCACGTCCAGGAAGTGTCCGGAGAGCCGGGAGAGCAGCTTCCACTGCCGGTCCATCCGGGCCTGGGTGTACCAGCCGATGAGGATCATGAAGACCGGGATGAGCGGCAGGGTGACGACGATGATCGCCGCCGAGACCCAGTCCTCGGTGACGATCCGGGCCAGCACCGCCACGGGCACGACGACCGCGAGCCCGAGCTGCGGCAGATAGCGGGCGAAGTAGTCGTCCAGGGCGTCCACACCGCGGGTGGCGAGGGCGATCAGCGAGCCTGCCTTCTGGCCGCTGAGCCAGCCCGGACCGAGCGCGGCCGCACGGTCGAGGAGCCGGCCGCGCAGTTCGGACTTGACCGCCGCGCTCGCCCGGTGCGCGGCGAGCTCGGTCAGCCAGGAGACCAGCCCCCGTGCCGCCGCGATGCCCGCGAGCAGCAGCAGGGGCGTGGTCAGGGCGGAAACCGACTGGCCCTTCCGGAAGGACCCCACCACGATCTCGGCGATGAGCATCGCCTGGGCGATGACCAGCGCCGCCCCGACGAGGCCGAGCGCGACCACCGCGATCAGGAAGACGCGGGTGGCCCTGGCGTACCGGAGGAGGCGCGGATCGATCGGTTTCACGTGAAACATGCTCCCTGGAGAGGGCCGGCTAGTGGGTCCCGGCGATGTGCTGCGTACCGATCCGCTTGCGGAACACCCAGTAGGTCCAGCTCTGGTAGAGCAGCACCAGCGGGGTCGCGATCGCCGCGCACCACGTCATGATCTTGAGCGTGTAGGGGCTCGACGACGCGTTCGTCACGGTAAGGCTCCACTCGGGGTTGAGCGAAGACGGCATGACGTCCGGGAAGAGCGCGAGGAACAGCATCGCCACGGCCGCGGTGATGGTGACGCCCGAGAGCGCGAACGACCAGCCCTCGCGGCCCACCTTGATCGCGAGGATCGCTCCGACCAGGGACACCACGGCGATCAGCATCGCCGCGAGGCTCCAGCTGTCCCCGGTGTCGAGCTGGGTCCAGATCAGGAAGACGAGCGCGGCCACCGCCGTGACCAGGCCCAGCTTGAGCGCGAGCGCCCGCGCCCGGACCCGGATGTCGCCGACCGTCTTGAGCGAGACGAAGACCGCGCCGTGGAAGGTGAAGAGCGTCAGGGTGACCAGGCCGCCGAGGAGCGCGTACGGGTTGAGCAGCTCCCAGAAGCTCCCGACGAACTCCATGTCCGCGTCGATCTTCACGCCCCGGACGATGTTGGCGAAGGCCACACCCCAGAGGAACGCGGGGATCAGCGAGGTCCAGAAGATGGCCTGCTCCCAGTTGCGCTGCCAGTCCTCCTCGGGCCGCTTCGCCCGGTACTCGAACGCGACCCCGCGGATGATCAGGCAGACCAGGATGATCAGCAGGGGCAGGTAGAAGCCGGAGAACAGCGTCGCGTACCACTCGGGAAACGCGGCGAAGGTCGCACCGCCGGCCGTGAGCAGCCACACCTCGTTGCCGTCCCAGACGGGTCCGATGGTGTTGATGAGGACCCGCTTCTCGGGCCGGTCGCGGGCGAGCAGTTTGGTGAGGATCCCGACCCCGAAGTCGAAGCCCTCCAGGAAGAAGTAGCCGATCCAGAGGACGGCGATGAGTACGAACCAGACGTCGTGGAGTTCCATGCCTCGATCTCCTGAGCCTCAGTACGAGAAGGCCATGGGGCGGTCGGGGTCACGAGAGTCCCCGCCGATCTTGGTGGGCGGGTTGAGGTCGTCCTCGGTGAGCTCCGGAGGGCCGGCCTTGATGTACTTCACGAGGAGCTTGACCTCGATCACGGCGAGCACGGCGTAGAGCGCGGTGAAGACGATCATCGAGGTGAGGACCTCGGCCGTGGTGGTCCCGGGGGAGACCGCGTCCCGGGTGCGCAGCACTCCGTAGACGACCCAGGGCTGACGGCCCATCTCGGTGAAGATCCAGCCCCAGGAGTTGGCGATCAGCGGGAACGCCATGGTCCAGAGGGCGACGATCCAGTACCACTTGCCCAGGCGGGGGCTGAGCGCCTTCCGCTTGAACAGGACCAGGTTCGGCACTTCGTCCTCACCGGTCCGCAGCCCCGGAGCCAGCATGAACTTCTTGCGGGTCAGCCAGAGGCCGATCATCCCGATGGTCAGCGAGGCCATGCCGAAGCCGATCATCCAGCGGAAGCCCCAGTAGGCGACGGGGATGTTGGGCCGGTAGTCGCCGGGGCCGAACTTCTCCTGCTCGGCCTTGTTGATGTCGTTGATGCCCGGGACGTACGAGCTGAAGTCGTCGTTCGCCAGGAACGACAGCAGGCCCGGGATCTCTATGGCCACCTTGTTGTGGCCCTTGTCGACATCGCCGTACGCGAAGATCGAGAACGGCGCGGGCGCTTCGCCGTCCCAGAGCGCCTCGGCGGCGGCCATCTTCATCGGCTGCTGCTTGAACATGACCTTGCCGAGCAGGTCACCGCTGATGGCGGTGCCCAGGCCGGCGATGATCAGGGTGATCAGGCCGAGCCGCAGCGAGGTCCGCATCACCGGGATGTGCTTCTTGCGCGCCAGGTGGAAGGCGGCGATGCCGACCATGAACGCGCCGCCGACCAGGAAGGCCGCCGTCATGGTGTGGAAGAACTGGGTGAGCGCGGTGTTCTGGGTGAGCACCTGCCAGAAGTCGGTGAGCTCGGCCCGGCCCCGCTCCTCGTTGATCCGGTAGCCCACCGGGTGCTGCATCCAGGAGTTGGCCGCGAGGATGAAGTACGCGGAGAGGATCGTGCCGATCGACACCATCCAGATGCAGGCGAGGTGGATCCGCTTGGGGAGCTTGTCCCAGCCGAAGATCCACAGACCGATGAAGGTCGACTCGAAGAAGAAGGCGATGAGCGCCTCGAACGCGAGCGGCGCACCGAAGATGTCGCCGACGAAGCGCGAGTAGTCGGACCAGTTCATGCCGAACTGGAACTCCTGCACGATGCCGGTGACGACGCCCATGGCGATGTT
>NZ_LIVV01000004.1:0-495637 GCF_001905825.1 Streptomyces sp. CB02009 | reverse complement strand
CTTGCCCCAGAACTTCGTCGCCCTGAGGTACTTCTCGTTCTCCGTGCGGACCCATGCGGTCTGGAGACCTGCGGTGAGGGCGGCGAGGGAGATCGTCAGGGGGACGAAGAGGAAGTGGTAGACGGTGGTGATGCCGAACTGCCAGCGCGCCAGGGTCTCTGGCGCAAGAGCGAGGTCCACGTCGTTATCTCCTTACATCGCCGTGGTCACATCGGCAGTTTGCCCGGATAATCCCACCAAACAAGGGATGAACCAGGACACGCTTGTGAACGCGTTCACATTCACAAGCATTATTGCTCATACGAAATCCGTACCTTCAGTCGGGGGTCCCTCTACCGAAGGTCACCTCTTCCCAGGACCTTCAACATATTGTTGAATCCGGGGCATGACCCTTCGGATACGCATCGTCTGGCCGGCCGGACACACCACGGCCACCCTTGAGGAAACCCCCACGAGCGCGGCGCTCGCGGGGGCTCTCCCGATCTCCTCCACCGCCCGGACCTGGGGCGAGGAGGTCTACTTCGACACTCCGGTCGCCGCCTCCGTCGAAGCCGGGGCACGGCAGGTCGTCGACCCGGGCACGGTGGCCTTCTGGACGGAGGGCGACGCGCTCGCGCTCCCCTACGGCCCCACCCCGATCTCACGGGGCGAGGAGTGCCGGCTCGCGAGCCCCTGCAACGTCCTGGGCGTGCTCGACGACGACCCCCGGATCCTGGCCACCGTCCGGGACGGCGACCCGATCCGGGTGGAACGCGTCAACGGCTGACCGCCGTCAGGGCAGGCCAGAGACGTCAGGGCTCAGCGCCACCGGCCGGTTCGCCGTCACCGGCCGGTCCGGAGCGTCACCGGCCGGTCCTGAGCCACGGGCCGGTCCTGAGCATCACCGGCCGGGCGGGCCGGCCGGCGCGGGCTCAGCTCTCCCGGCGGAAGCCCTCCGCCGCCTTCAGGAACAGGTCGTTCGCCTCGGACTCGCCGATCGTGACGCGCACGCCCTCGCCGGCGAACGGCCGCACCATCACCCCGTGCCGCTCGCACTCCGCCGCGAAGTCCAGGGTCCGCTCGCCGAGCCGCAGCCAGACGAAGTTCGCCTGGGTGTCCGCCACGGTCCAGCCCTGCGCCACGAGACCCGCGTGGACCCGCTCGCGCTCGGCCACCAAGGAGCCGACCCGCCCGAGGAGTTCGTCCTCGGCCCGCAGCGAGGCCACCGCCGCGTCCTGCGCGAGCTGGCTCACGCCGAACGGCACGGCCGTCTTGCGCAGCGCCGCC
Source organism: Streptomyces sp. CB02009 (assembly GCF_001905825.1). GTDB lineage: Bacteria > Actinomycetota > Actinomycetes > Streptomycetales > Streptomycetaceae > Streptomyces. The sequence goes on along the minus strand of NZ_LIVV01000004.1, from coordinate 494,371 downwards.
GCCACCGGCTCGTGGGCGACCGCGAAGCCGACCCGCAGCCCCGCCAGGCCGTACGCCTTGGAGAAGGTCCGCAGCACGGCGACGTTCGGCCGGTCGCGGTAGAGCTCGATGCCGTCCGGGATGTCGGTGTCGCGGACGAACTCGCGGTACGCCTCGTCGATCACGACCAGGACGTCGGAGGGCACCCGGTCGAGGAAGCGCTCCAGCTCGGCCCGCCGCACCGCGGTGCCCGTGGGGTTGTTGGGGTTGCAGACGAAGATCAGCCGGGTCCTGTCGGTGATCGCCGCGGCCATCGCGTCGAGGTCGTGCACCTCGCCCTCGGTCAGCGGCACCTGCACCGAGGTCGCCCCGCTGATCTGCGTGATGATCGGGTACGCCTCGAAGGAGCGCCAGGCGTAGATGACCTCGTCGCCGGGGCCGGAGGTGGCCTGGAGGAGCGACTGGGCGACGCCGACCGAGCCGGTGCCGGTGGCAAGGTGCGAGACGGGCACGCCGAAGCGGTCGGCCAGCTCCTCCGTCAGACCCGTGCAGGCCATGTCCGGGTAGCGGTTGAAGTTCGCGGCGGCGGCCAGCGTGGTCTCCATGACCCCCGGCAGCGGCGGATACGGGTTCTCGTTGGAGGACAGCTTGAAGGCCACGGGCCCACCCGAGGCCGCCGGCCTGCCCGGCTTGTAGGTGGGGACGCCGTCCAGCTCGGCGCGCAGCTTCGGGCCCGTGCTCGTCCCGCTGGTCCCGCTGGTCTCGCTCACTCTGTGGCCTCCTCGACCGTCCGTACCGCCAATACTCCTCACCTTAAGAGGATTCCCCTCCGCTGCGAATGGGCTGTGGACAACAGGAGGGACACGCTGTGGACACGACCTCGGGGAACGGCGCACGAAGCGACGTCCGAACGCCCCTGAAGCACCCCCGGCGCGATCTCCGCCCGCGCCACCCGCGCGGACCCGCCGGCCGCCCCGGCACGCCACCCGCCACGCCACCCTGAACGGGCCCCCGCAGCGGCGCGGGGAGCCGCCCCACGGGCCGCCCCACGAGCCGCCCCACGGCCCGGCCCCGCCTCGGGCCCAGGGCGGGGGAGCGCGCGCATGGGTGGCGCGCGCCGGTGGCGGGCGCCGTGGCGCGCATCCCCCGTAGAGGTGAGTTGAGACCTCTTCGAGACCTCGCCCCCACGCCAGGCCTACACCGTTCGGCAACCACTGGTCCCATGGTGAATGCTGTAACTACCTTGGATTCCTTGCCCATTGACACCTTCCAGCCATGCAGAAACGTGCCTGTCAACGTCTGCATATGCGACCGGCCCAACCGCCCCTCATCGCCCTACTATCGGCTCGCCATGACAGCAGCAGGGAAGCACCAGGTGAGCCGGGCACAGACCCGGGGAAGCCGGCAGGGCCGAGCGGGCATCCGGGACGTGGCCGCCGCCGCCGGGGTCTCCATCACGACTGTCTCCGACGCGCTCAACGGCAAGGGCCGACTCCCCGACGCCACCCGCCGTCACGTGCGCGAGGTCGCCGACCGGCTGGGCTACCGCCCGTCCGCGGCGGCCCGCACGCTCCGCACGGGGAAGTCGGGACTCATCGGCCTGACCGTGACCACGTACGGGGATGAACCTTTCACCTTCACCGAATTCGCGTACTTCGCGGAGATGGCCAGAGCAGCCACATCGGCGGCGCTCGCGCGGGGCTACGCCCTGGTCATCCTCCCCGCCACCTCCCGCCATGACGTCTGGTCGAACGTCGCCCTCGACGGCACCGTCGTCATCGACCCCTCCGACCACGACCCGGTCGTCACCGAACTGGTCCGGCAGGGCCTGCCCGTCGTCTCCGACGGACGCCCCGCCGGCACCCTTCCGGTCACCGCCTGGGTCGACAACGACCACGAAGCCGCCGTTCTCGATCTGCTCGACCATCTCGCCGACGCCGGCGCCCGCCGCATCGGTCTCCTCACCGGAACCACCACCGACACCTACACCCGCCTGTCCACCACCGCGTACCTCAACTGGTGCGAGCGGGTGGGCCAGGATCCCGTCTACGAGGCCTATCCGGCGCACGACCCGTGCGCGGGCGCCGTCGCGGCCGACCGGCTGCTCGCCCGACCGGACCGGCCCGACGCCGTGTACGGCCTCTTCGACCCCAACGGAACCGACCTCCTCGCGGCCGCGCGCCGCTACGGGCTGCGCGTCCCGGACGACCTGCTGCTGGTCTGCTGCAGCGAGTCGACCGTCTACGCCACCACCGAACCGCCCATCACGACGCTCTCGCTCAAGCCGCGCCGGATCGGCACGGCCGTCGTCCAGCTCCTCATCGACGCCATCGAAGGGATCGACACCGACGGCCCGGTCGAGCGGGTCATACCGACCGAACTCATCGTCCGCACCTCCTCGCAGCGCCGTTCACCGCGCACCACCGTCAGCCCGCCGCGCTCACCCGCGAAGGACTGACACCCCGCCAACCGGCGCCACCGAATCCGCCGTCCCCGCCCCTGCCCGTGGGCCGGGACGGCGAAACCGGCCACCCAACCGGCCTCAACCCGGGGCTCGACCTTCTCAATTCGGGCGAAACAACCGGTGAACCCGGAGTGGACCCGGATTCACCACCCCTGGTGCGTCACACAGGAGGACCCTCATTCCTATGATGGGCGCACGACACCGCGGACCACCCCGACCAGGCCGGTCCGCGCTGTGCAGGGCATCGCGACGGTGGTGGAGGGGTCCATGACTCAGGGGGCCGGGCAGGAGCCCGTGGTGCGCACGGCGACATTGCGCGACTTCCGCGTACCGCCGTACGCCCGCGTGCCCGTACAGGGCCATGCCGGCGATCAGACGAGCACGGAGCCCCGGCCGGTGCGTCCACCGGCCGAACCCGCTCCCCCGGAGCACGCACCCGGGGCGGCACCCGCCGCGCCCGTCGCGCCCCCGGCCACCGCGGGCACAGCCGCGCCCGCGGCCTCCGCGCCCGCGTCGGCACCCGCCGTCCCCCCGGCCGCACCCGCCGCCGCGGCGCACGTACCCGCCGCCCCGGCGCACGCGCCCGCGCCCCCGGCCGGTCCGCCCGCGCCGGCACCCACGCCGACACCCGCGCCCGCGCCCGCGCCCGCGCCCGCGCCCGCCGAGCCGACCCTGCACCTGGGACGCCTCACCACTCCCGCGTACGCCCCTGCCTCGGCCCAGGCGCCCGCCGCGGCTCCGGTCCCCGCCCCGGCCGGCTCCTCCATCGTCTCCGTCGCCACCGGCCACCCCGGGAACGCCTTCCCCGAAGGCGGGATGCCCGAGGGCTACACCCCGACCGAGCGGGACCTCCCGGTCATCAACCGCGGGGACACCGTCCAGGTCCCGGTCACGGCCGAGCCCGCCCCCGCCGCCGAACCCGCCCCGGCGAGCGGCGAAGGCCCGGGCCCGCTCTTCGTCGTCGGCGACGTCCACGGCTACCTCGACGAACTGATCGAGGCCCTCCGCGCCCAGCGGCTCATCGACGAGAACGGCAGCTGGGCCGCGGGCAACGCCCGCCTCTGGTTCCTCGGCGACTTCACCGACCGCGGTCCCGACGGCATCGGCGTCATCGACCTCGTCATGCGCCTCTCCGCCGAGGCCGCCGCCGCCGGCGGCTACTGCAAGGCGCTCATGGGCAACCACGAGCTGCTGCTCATCGGCGCCAAGCGCTTCGGCGACACCCCGGTGAACTCCGGCGCGGGCACCGCCACCTTCCAGGCCGCCTGGCTGCTCAACGGCGGCCAGAAGCACGACATGGACCGGCTCCAGGACGTCCATCTGCAGTGGATGTCCCGGCTCGACGCCGTGGTGCAGGAGGACGACCACCTGCTCCTGCACTCCGACACCACCGCGTACCTCGACTACGGCCAGACCATCGAGGACGTCAACGACACGGTCCACGAGATCCTCAACCGGAACGACGCCGACGAGGTCTGGGACGTCTTCCGCAAGTTCACCAAGCGCTTCGCGTTCCGCGACGAGGGCGGTCCGCAGGCCGTCCAGGAGCTGCTCTCCACCTACGGCGGCTCCCGCATCGTGCACGGCCACAGTCCCATCCCGTACCTCCTCGGCCAGGTCGGCACGGAGGACGGCGAGGGAGATTCGGGCCCGCTCGTCGACGGACCGCACGTGTACGCGGACGGTCTGGCGATCGCGATGGACGGCGGAGTGACCATGGCCGGAAAGCTACTGGTCGTCCAACTCCCCCTGAACGGCTGACGCATAACCCTCCGCATCCGGGGAAGTCGAATTCCGGAAACACCCTGTCAGCGTGTGGCACCGCCGCAATACCATCGGGTCCATCCGTAGCAGGCTCTCCTCCGTTTCCGCCCGACCGACCGTTTCCCACGGCTGATCCGGGCCTACGGAGCATCGGGGGATGCACATGAACGTGGCTCCGCACCTGCTGACCGAGGACCGTGCCGAGTACGAGCGGATCCTCGACGACGCACTGAGCACCGCCCACGCACGTCCGGACCTCGCCGGAGCGGGAACCCGGCTCTCGCTCGCCCAACTGCGCTCCCTGACCCTGAACGCGACCACCCTGGTCACCAGCGCCGCGGCGAGCGAGTACGACCACTTCGTGAAGGTCCGCGAGCAGCACCGCGCGGCCCTCGGGACCAGGACACCGGCGTCCCAGGACCGCCCGGGCCCCGGCCCCGGCCCCGGCGTCGTCGCGATCCTCACCGTCATGGTGCCCGTCCTCGCGGGCGCGGCCGCCGTCATCTTCCTGCTGGTCGGCGCGGTCCTGCATGCCGTCGCCCCCACGGTGGCGTTCGGGGCGACCCTGCTCACGGCCGGCCTGGTCTTCGGCTCGGTGGCGGCCGCCGGACTGCTCGGCGCGGCCGCCGGGCTCCTCGTGACCGCCCTGCGCAACAGCCCGGCCGAGGTGAGCAGGGGCGGCCCGCCCGCGCCCGCACCGGACGACGAGCTGTCCCGCGCCCGGGAGGCCTGGCGCCGCGCCCTCCTCGAACGGGGCATCATGCCCTTCCTCCGCGACGTCCTCGCCGCCACCGCCCCACCGGGCACCTGACACCCCACCGGCCCGCGACTCCCCCCGGGGTCGCGGGCCGGCGTGGTCTCCGGGCGGGGTCAGTCCGCCAGCGGCAGGTAGACGCGGTTGCCGGTCGCCGCGAACTCGGCCGACTTCGCAGCCATGCCCGCCTCGATCTCGTCCGCCTTCAGGTCGCCGCCGTGTTCACGCCGGATGTCCTGCGAGATCTTCATCGAGCAGAACTTCGGACCGCACATCGAGCAGAAGTGCGCGGTCTTCGCGGGCTCCGCCGGCAGCGTCTCGTCGTGGAACTCGCGCGCGGTGTCCGGGTCGAGCGCCAGGTTGAACTGGTCCTCCCAGCGGAACTCGAACCGCGCGTCCGAGAGCGCGTCGTCCCACTCCTGCGCGCCCGGGTGCCCCTTGGCGAGGTCCGCCGCGTGGGCCGCGATCTTGTACGTGATGACACCGGTCTTCACGTCGTCGCGGTTCGGCAGGCCCAGGTGCTCCTTGGGCGTGACGTAGCAGAGCATCGCCGTGCCCCACCAGGCGATCATCGCGGCGCCGATGCCCGAGGTGATGTGGTCGTACGCCGGAGCGACGTCCGTGGTGAGCGGGCCGAGCGTGTAGAACGGCGCCTCCTCGCAGATCTCCTGCTGAAGGTCGATGTTCTCCTTGATCTTGTGCATCGGGACGTGGCCCGGGCCCTCGATCATGGTCTGCACGTTGTGGCGCTTGGCGATGGTGTTGAGCTCGCCGAGCGTGCGCAGCTCCGCGAACTGCGCCGCGTCGTTGGCGTCCGCGATCGAGCCGGGGCGCAGCCCGTCGCCGAGCGAGTACGTGACGTCGTACGTCGCGAGGATCTCGCAGAGCTCCTCGAAGTGCGTGTAGAGGAAGTTCTCCTTGTGGTGCGCGAGACACCAGGCGGCCATGATCGAGCCGCCGCGCGAGACGATGCCGGTCTTGCGGCGCGCGGTGAGGGGCACGTACGGCAGGAGTACGCCGGCGTGCACCGTCATGTAGTCCACGCCCTGCTCGGCCTGCTCGATGACCGTGTCCTTGTAGATCTCCCAGGTCAGGTCCTCGGCGCGGCCGTCGACCTTCTCCAGCGCCTGGTAGAGCGGCACGGTGCCGATGGGCACGGGGGAGTTGCGCAGGACCCACTCGCGGGTGGTGTGGATGTTGCGGCCGGTGGACAGGTCCATGACCGTGTCGGCGCCCCACTTGGTCGCCCAGGTCATCTTCTCCACCTCCTCCTCGATGGAGGAGGTGACGGCGGAGTTGCCGATGTTGGCGTTGACCTTCACCAGGAACCGCTTGCCGATGATCATCGGCTCGATCTCCGGGTGGTTCACGTTCGCCGGCAGCACCGCGCGGCCCGCGGCGATCTCCTCCCGTACGACCTCGGGAGAGACGTTCTCCCGGATCGCCACGTACTCCATCTCCGGGGTGATCTCCCCCCGGCGGGCGTACGCGAGCTGGGTCACGGCCTGGCCGTCGCGGCCGCGGCGCGGCAGGCGCGGCCGGCCGGGGAAGACCGCGTCGAGGTTCTTCAGCCCCCCGCCGCGCGGCGAGGTGTGCTTGATGCCGTCGTCCTCGGGGCGGGCCGGGCGGCCCGCGTACTCCTCGGTGTCGCCGCGCGCGATGATCCAGTTCTCGCGCAGCGGCGGAAGGCCCCGCCGTACGTCGGTGTCGACGGTGGGGTCGGTGTACGGGCCGGACGTGTCGTACAGCGTGACGTCCTTGCCGTTGGTGAGGTGCACCTGACGGACCGGCACCCTGAGGTCGGGGCGCGAGCCCTGGACGTACCCCTTGTGCCAGCCCGGCGTGCGGGCGCCGTCTGCAGAGGTGTCGTTCTGCTCGGAGGCAGGCGTGCGTGCATCCTGAATGGTCATGAGACCGATCTCCCTACGCCGGCATTACCCGGTAACAGGTTCGGCGGTCGGCGCAGCCTCCTCCCGTACGTACATCAGTACGCGCGTACGGTGATCAGCGCCCTCTCAGCCCGGTGCTCCGAGCTCCCGCGTGTGCAAAGGTGCCACCACGCTAGCGTCATGTCTGGCGTGCTGAACAGTGGGCCCCCGCCGTTCTTGCGATGATCGGTCGGTGACTTCCCCCCGACAGACTCCCGAGCCGCACGGCCACGACCAGGATCACAGCCCTCACGGACACGGTTCCGCGCACGGATCCCACGGATCCCATGGGCACAGCCACAGCCACAGCCACGGACCCGCCACCCCTGCCTCCCGGCATCTGCGCAGGGTCATCGCCGCGATCCTGATCCCCTTCGCCACGGCGGTCGCGGTCGGGCTGGTGGTCCTGTGGCCCGGTGGCACCCCGCCGCACGAGCGCACCGGTGTCGGCTTCGACCGGCAGACCGAGCAGGGCAAGGTGGTCGCCGTCCAGCACGTGGACTGCGCGTCCGTGAACGCCGGGCAGGTCCCGCCGACCGGTGACACCTCCACTCCGGCGGGGCGCGAGGCGGTCAACGCGCAGCAGGGGGAGTGCGCGAAGGCCACGATCGAGGTCACCAGCGGTCCGGAGAAGGGGCGTACGTTCACCGAGATCGTGCAGCCGGACGCGCCGCGCCAACTGCACGAGGATCAGGGCGTGGTGGTGGCGTACGCCCCCGACGCCCCGCGCGATCTGCAGTACTCGGTCACCGATGTGAACCGGAAGCTCCCGCTGGCCGTGCTCGCCGCGATCTTCGCCGTCGCGGTCGTGGCCGTCGGCCGGATGAAGGGCGTGATGGCCCTCGTCGCGCTCGTCGTGAGCTTCCTGATCCTGACGTTCTTCATCCTGCCGGCGATCCTGCAGGGGTCGAACCCCCTGGTCGTGGCGGTGGTCGGATCGAGCGCGATCATGCTGATCGCGCTCTACATGTGCCATGGGCTCTCGGCGCGTACCTCGGTCGCGGTGCTCGGGACGCTGATCTCGCTGCTGCTGACCGGTCTGCTCGGTTCGGTGTTCATCGGCTGGGCCTCGCTGAGCGGCAACACCGACGACAACACCGGCCTGATCCACGGCCTGTACCCGGAGATCGACATGTCCGGCCTGCTCCTGGCCGGGGTGATCATCGGTTCGCTCGGTGTGCTCGACGACGTGACGGTCACCCAGACGTCGGCGGTCTGGGAGCTGAACCAGGCCGACCCGGGCATGGGGCCACGCGCGCTGTACCGGGCCGGCATCCGGATCGGCCGCGACCACATCGCCTCGGTCGTGAACACGCTGATGCTCGCCTACGCGGGTGCCGCCCTCCCGCTGCTGCTGCTCTTCTCCATCGCGCAGAGCAGCATGGGGACGGTGGCCAACAGCGAGCTGGTCGCGGAGGAGATCGTCCGGACGCTCGTCGGATCGATCGGTCTGGTCGCCGCCGTGCCGCTCACCACCGTGCTCGCGGCCCTGGTGGTCTCCGCCGACCGCAAGGGCGCCGAGGGCCGGCCGGGCGCGGACGCCGGGAAGCCCGCGGCGGTACGAGGCGGACGGCGCCGCCGTGCGAAATGAGGTGCACCGGGTCGACGGGCGCCGAGCCGGTACGGGGGAACAGCCGGGGGCTCAGGCGGCCGGGCCCGCGCTCTCCTCGGCCAGGATGCGGCCCAGCGCGGCCTCCAGGTTGTCCTCGAAGTCGCCGAGCGTCCGCTCCTGACCCAGAGGTACCAGTTTGTCGGTGCGGTCGAGGAAGGCGACCAACGGCGGTGCGCTCGCCCGGAACAGGGCGCGATCGCCGCCGACCTGGAGCCGGATGGAGACGTCCGAGAGGCCTTCGGGCTCCGTCGGGGCGATGTGCACATCGCCGTCCCCGCTCGGCCGGTTGATCCCGTCGAGCAGCAGCTCCCTACCGAACGCCCAGGTCACAGGCGCGTCTCCGGGGAGGTGGAAGGTCATCCGCACCGCGTAGGGATCCCGGGTCTCGTACCGCAGTTCCACCGGGATCTTGAAGGAGAGCTCCTCGGAGACGAGGAAGCTCATCAGGACCTCGGCCTGAACCGACTCTCGCATCATGTACCCCGCAGTAGATGGAGCAGTTGTGTAAACACAGCTGCTGAAAGCTGTGACCGAAACGGCCAGGAATGATCCCCCACGGCCCTCTTGACGCAATCGTGCTGTAAGCACTAGCAGATCACAAGGAGTGATTTTTCAGATACTGATAGAGAAAGCGAGCGAACTGAAGAGCCTCCCGATCTCCGTACGTAGTCGGTCGATTGCTGGGAGCAACCGTTCTTCCTGGTGAAGGGGGAGGGAAATGGCCATTGCGGCCGCCGTGGAGCCCGCAGTGATGGGGATTGCGGCACAGACCGTGCCGAGCGCATATTCCTGACGTTCCACCAGGGGCTCCATTCGCCCCAAACCGCCCAAACGATCCAAAAGCACATGGCGGTTACGGAGCGTGTACGGAGTGATGGCTTCCACCGGGTGGCGGTCAAGGTGGTCTTGACGAGATTTCAGATCGAGTTGGCTCAACAGGCACTGCCCGATCGCATGGGCGTGCCCGGTCTCGCGAAAGTCGGCCCATTCCTCGACCGCGGGAGCGGAGGGAGTGTCGGCGACGGCGACGAGCTCGATCTCTCCCTCGCGGTAGACAGCGAAGTAGATCGGCACACCGATCGCGTCCCGCCACCGGGCAAGGGAGTCTTCGATCTTGATGCGACGATTCTGCACATCTCCGCCGCCGGCCAGTCGGGCCGCGGCGTCGCCCAGGACGAACACACCCTTGTCGCGGAGCAGATAGCCCTCGTGCGTCAGGGTGCGGAGCAGGTGGTACGTGGTGGGCAGCGGAAGGCCCGTCTCGCGGGCGAGCTGCTTGGCGGGGGCGCCGTCCGCATGGGAGGCGACGGCCTCCAGAAGTCTCAGTGCGCGCTGCACCGAGCCGATCAGGGTAGGCGCAGCGCGCTGCGTAGCCATGGCCAAAGGTCACCCCCAGGCGTGACGACGGATGCATCGCATCCGCCCGCGGGGGCCGCCCCCGCGCGCCCGCCGGGCCTGGGAAACCGCTGGTCAGCAGGGAGGTCTACGCCTGTAGTCCCCAACGCGGCGGAGGGATTCCACTCTAGTGGCAGCCCTTGGGCCCGTGCCCTGATTCGACCAGTGCGTTCCCCCGGCCGGGCTAATCCCCTCCGTCGCCTTCATACCGCTCGGTAGCGTGTGCTACCACTCCTCGCGCGACCGGTCCGAGGAGCTGAACTTCCGTACGACGTAGATCAGTCCGGCGACGAGGGCCACGAAGAGCAGCACCTTGAAGAGGAGCCCGACCACGAAGGCCAGCACGCTGGTGATCAGTCCGCCGAAGACGAGCAGTGCGAGTACGGGTATGGCGACCCACTTGACCCACCACGGCAGTCCCGCGAGAACCTCCTGTACGGCCATCGTCCTCTCCCTCGCTCTCGAAGATCCGTTCCGCGCATCCGCACCGAACACCCTCAAGGCTAGGGTCCGGACGAGGCGCACGGGGGCCCTGCGGCCCCCGCTCTCCCCTGATCCGCCCCTTAGGGGGTCCGCCCGCCCGGCCCTCAGGCTTCCGGCGGGGAGAAGACCACCATCACGCGCAGGTCCTCGCTGATGTGGTGGAACCTGTGCTCCACCCCGGCCGGCACATAGACCACGCTGCCACGCGCCACCTGGGTCGTCTCCGTCCCCACCGTGATCGCCGCCCGGCCGCTCACCACGAAGTACACCTCGTCCTGGCCGTGCGGCTGCTGCGGGTCGAGTTCCCCGGCGTCCAGCGCGTACAGGCCCACCGACATGTTCCGTTCCCGCAGGAACTGGAGGTACGCGCCCTTGTTCGCGGCACGCTCCGCCTCCAGTTCATCCAGTCGGAATGCCTTCATCGCCTGTCAGCCCCTGCCGTCGGCCCGATCATGTCTGCCACGATCAGACACATGATGAATTTCGTAGTCAAGACGCTCGCCAACGCGGGCGCCCTGGGAGTAGCCATCTGGCTGGTCCAGGACATCACCCTGACCGGTGACAGCACCGGCAAGAAGGCCCTGACTCTCATTCTCGTCGCCCTTGTCTTCGGGCTCGTGAACGTCGTGGTCAAGCCGATCGTCCAGTTGCTGACGCTTCCGCTCTTCATTCTGACGCTCGGCCTGATCACTCTCGTGGTCAACGCCCTGATGCTGCTCCTCACCTCCTGGCTGGCCGAGCAGTTTGACCTCAGCTTCCACGTGGAGGGCTTCTGGACCGCCGTCCTCGGCGGCCTGATCATCTCCGTCGTCTCGTGGGCGCTGAACGTCGTGCTCCCCGACGGCGACTGAGCGCGGACCATGACGTACCGCGTCTGCTTCGTCTGCACCGGCAACATCTGCCGCTCGCCGATGGCCGAGCACGTCTTCCGCAGACATGTGGAGGACGCCGGCCTCGGCACCCTGGTGGAGGTCGACAGCGCAGGAACCGGAGGCTGGCACGAGGGCGACGGCGCCGACCCGCGCACGGTCGCCGTTCTCGAGGAGAACGGCTACACCTCGTCGCACACGGCCCGCCGGTTCCGCGCCTCCTGGTTCCCCGCCGTCGACCTGGTGATCGCGCTGGACGAAGGACATCTGCGCGAGCTCCGCGAGCTGGCCCGGACGCCCGAGGAGGCGGCCCGGATACGACTGCTGCGCTCCTACGACCCCGCCGCCGGGGACGGACTCGACGTCCCCGACCCGTACTACGGGGGCCGCGAGGGCTTCGAGGAGTGCCTGGAGATGGTGGAGGCCGCGAGCGAGGGACTGCTCGCGGCCGTACGCCGTGAACTGGAGGAACGGACATCGTGACCGACAAGCACTACGGCGACGGCACCCGCGCGGTGCGGGCGGGGCTGCCCGAACCCGTGAAGTACGAGCCGACCCTGCCGGGTCCGGTCTTCGCCGCGCACTTCCATCTGCCGGGCGAGCCGACCGGCGGATACGGGTACGGCCGCGACGAGAACCCGACGTGGACCCATCTGGAGCGCGCGATCGGCGAGCTGGAGGCGCCGGGGGAGGAGGGCGTCGAGACGCTGGTCTTCGCCTCGGGCATGGCCGCGATCTCCGCCGTCCTCCTCTCGCAGCTGAGGACGGGCGACGTGGTGGTCGTGCCGAGCGACGGCTACCAGGCGCTGCCCCTGCTGCACGAGCAGCTGAGGGCCTACGGCATCGAGGTCCGCACCGCGCCCACCGGCGGCGACGGCCAGCTCGCCGTCCTCGAAGGGGCCCGGCTGCTGTGGATCGAGTCGCCGTCCAACCCCGGGCTCGACGTCTGCGACATCCGGCGGCTGGTGCGCGAGGCGCATGCCGCGGGGGCGCTCGTGGCCGTCGACAACACGCTCGCCACCCCGCTCGGCCAGCGCCCGCTCGAACTGGGCGCGGACTTCTCCGTCGCCAGCGACACCAAGGGCATGACCGGCCACGGCGACATCCTGCTCGGCCATGTCAGCTGCCGTGACCCCGAGCGGGCGGCGGAGGTACGGCGCTGGCGCAAGGTCGTCGGCGCCATCCCTGGCCCGATGGAGGCCTGGCTGGCCCACCGTTCGCTCGCGACGCTGCAGCTGCGGATCGACCGCCAGTGCTCCACCGCGCTCACGCTCGCGCAGACGCTCGCGGGGCGCGCGGACGTGACCGGGCTGCGCTACCCGGGGCTGCCCGACGACCCCTCGCACGCGGTGGCCGCCCGGCAGATGCGGCGCTTCGGACCGGTGGTCTCCTTCGAGCTGGCGGACCGGAAGCGGGCCGACACGTTCCTGGACGCGCTGCGGATCGTGGACGACGCGACCAGCTTCGGCGGCGTGCGCTCCACGGCGGAGCGTCGCGGGCGCTGGGGCGGGGACGCGGTGGCGGAGGGCTTCATCCGCTTCTCGGTCGGCGCCGAGGACCCGGAGGACCTGATCGCCGACGTGCTGCGGGCCCTCGACGAGGCCGGGTCCTAGCGGCCTCGGGCGCCTTCAGGGGTCGCCTGGCGGCCTTCTGTCGGCCTTCTCGCGCACGGAACGAGACGCTCCGAGCCTCCCCCCTCGTGGCTCGGAACGCCTCGGTTCCACGCGCGGAGACCGCCTGAACAAGGCTAGTTGACTGTGCGTCAGTGTCCAATCACGGTAGCGACAGAGACCTATCGACTTATTTATAGTTGGACGTTCCTGAGGCGCAGTCAGCCGACCGCCTGAGTCGAACGGCCGCACGGCCGGGAGGGGGCGGAGATGGATCTGGCCCTGCTGCGCACATTCGTCACGGTGCACCGGGCCGGCTCCTTCACCCGCGCCGCCGCGCTCCTCGGGCTCTCGCAGCCGGCCGTCACCAGTCAGATCCGGACCCTCGAACGACAGCTCGGCCGGCCGCTCTTCCTCCGGCAGGCCCGCGGCGTCACGCCGACCACCATCGGCGACGAGCTCGCCCACCGCGCCGCTCCTCATCTGGACGCCCTGGTCGAGATCGCCGAGACCGGCCTCGACGAGGAGAGCGGCGTCCGCACCCTGCACGTCGCCGGTCCCCCGGAGTTCACCGCGCTCCGTGTCCTGCCGGCCCTCACCCCACTGGTCGGCCAGGGGCTCGCCGTACGGACGTCGTTCCTCGGCAACACCGAGGAGATCCTCGACGGGCTCGCCGCGGGCCACCACGATCTGGCCGTCGCCACGGCCCGCCCCCGGGGCGGTCTGCTCGTCTCCACTCCGCTCTGCGACGAGGAGTACGTGCTGGTCGCGGCCCCTCGCTGGGCGGCACGGCTCTCCCCCGAGACGCTGCTCCGCAAGGGCGCGGTGGTCCTGGAGCAGCTTCCGGTGGTCGAGGTGCACGAGTCGCTGCCGTTCGTCGCGCGCTACTGGGCGAGCGTCTTCGAGACCAAACCGGCGGTCGCCGCCACCGTGATCGCCCCCGACCTGCGTGCCGTGCGGGAGTCCGCGGCCTCCGGCGCCGGGCTCGCCGTGCTGCCCCGCTATCTGTGCGAGGAGGCCCTGGAGCAGGGCCGGCTCGTGGCGCTGCTCGACCCTCCGGTCCCTCCGCTGCGGACCTACTTCCTGGTCGTACGGACGGGGACGCTCGCGCTGTCGCCCATCGCCCGCGCGCACGAGGAGCTGCTGCGGGCCGCGGGAGACTGGTGAGTCCCCGTGGGTGAACCCCGTCCTCCGCGGGGAACTGCTGAGTTTCCGCCGGGGACGGCGAGTTTCAGGACACCCCGGACGGGCCATTTTCTTCCCATGAACGAACGGCCCATGAACGAACGGCCCGTGATCAAGCGCACCGCACGCGCCATCCTGCTCGACGGGGACGACCTCATCCTCATCAGGCGCACCAAGCCGGGGATGGACCCCTACTGGGTCACGCCCGGCGGCGGCGTGGAACCCACCGACGCCACCGTCGTCGAGGCGCTCCACCGCGAGGTGCACGAGGAGCTCGGCGCCAAGATCGTCGATGTGGTGCCCTGCTTCGTCGACACCGTCGAGCACATCGTCGACGGCGGGGTCTCCGGGGTGAAGGTCCAGCACTTCTTCGTGTGCCGCCTCGACTCCATGGACACCGCGCTGCGGCACGGCCCCGAGATGGAGGAGCCCGTCGGCGAGTACGAGATCGTCCGGGTGCCCTTCAGCCGGGTCGGCATCGCCGCCGTGCACCTCGTCCCGCTCTCGCTGCGCCACTACCTCGACGGCAACATCGAGGGCGTCCGCGCGATGCACGCCCCCGACCTGGGCTGATCCTCGGCGGCGTCGGCGGCGTCGGCGGCGTCGGCCGCGGAGGCCAGCTCGGCGAGGAAGTCGTGCCGGATGCGCTCCGCGGGGACCCCCGCTCCCCGCAGCGCGTCCACCCCGCGCCGGACCATGCCGAGCGGCCCCGAGAGATAGGCGTCGCGTTCGCTCCATGAGCCGTAGCGGCAGACGGCCTCGGGAAGCCGTCCCTGCTCCTCGGTGACCGTGTGGACGGAGAGCCAGGGGAAGGTCTTCTGGAGCCGCAGCATCGTGTCGACGTCATAGAGGTCGTGGCCGCTGCGGGCCCCGTAGAAGACATCGACCGGACGCCGGTCCCCGTGCTCGGCGACGTCCTCCACCAGGGCCTTGATGGGGGCGATCCCGGTGCCGCCGCCCACACACAGCAGTCCCGTGTCCGTGTCGTGGTCGACGGTCATGGATCCGGCCGGCGGGCCGAGGCGCAGAACGTCCCCGGGACGCGCCCGGTGCACCAGCGCGTTGGACACCCAGCCCGCCGGGACCGCCTTCACGTGCAGGGAGAGCAGTCCGTCGGGCCGGGGCGCCGAGGCGAACGAGTAGTGCCGCCATATCCGCGGCCACCACGGGGTCTCCAGCGTCGTGTACTGCCCCGCCAGGAACGGGTACGGCTGGTCGGGCCGGAGCGTCACGACGGCGATGTCCGGGGTCCGCAGGTCGTGCGAGACCACCTCGGCCTGCCACCAGGCGGGCGCCGAGCGCTCGTCCTCCGCCGCCGCGTCGATCATGATCTGGGAGATCGTCGTGTACGTGCGGACCCAGGCCGCCTGGGTCTCCTCGTCCCAGGTCGTCGTCGCGTAGCGCGTGAGGGCGCCGATGAGGGCCTCGCCGACGGCCGGGTAGTGGGCGGAGTGGGTACCGTACTTGCGGTGGCCCCTGCCGAGGTTCTGCAGGTACGCGGTGAGCACCGGGGCGTCGTCCATGTGCTCCGCCGCGGTGAGCAGCGCTTTCAGGAGCCGGTCCCGCTGGGTGTCCATGGCCGCGGGGAACATCTCGCGCAGCCCCGGGTTCCCTATGAAGAGCAGGGCGTAGAAGTACGAGGTCACCCGGTCCGCGACCGGTGCGATCTCCGCGAGGGTGCGGCGTACGAGCATCGCGTCGGTGGAGGCTTCCGCTGGTATTCGGGGCTCGTTCCCGCCATCCGCCGGGCGGCGGGGCTCGTGGCCGCCCGCCGCCGGGCGCTCCGGCCCGTCCCCGTCCTCCGCTGCCCTCGTGGTGGTCGGAGCATCCATCATGTGCCTCGCCCTATCGCTGGCCGGCTTTCGTGGACGCAGCATGACCCCTCAGCACAACGCTTCGGAGAGAAAGCGACGTTCTCGGGCCAAAGGGCAGGGTTTCTTACTAAGCTGCGCTGTTTCGGACGAGGGCGTAGGCCTCGCGCAGATCCCCGCCCGTGTAGCTGTGGCGGGCGAGCCCGGCGAGATGGTGGTCCGCGTTGACCGCCACGGTGTCCGGCACGATCGCGAAGAGCTGCGCGTCGGACATCGAGTCGCCGTAGGCGACGCAGTGGGCGGGGTCCACCTCGTACCGCGCGCAGAGCTCCCCCGCGATCCGTACCTTCGCCCGCGCGTCGAGGATGCCGGGCCGGTGGATCGGCTCCGTGAAGGGGACGGCCGGCCAGTGCGAGCCGTGCACCGTGTCGACACCCCAGTCGAGAAGCCGCTCGACGAAGAAGTCGGGCGAGAGCGAGATGACCGCGCACCGATCGCCCCGGTCCCGGATGTCCGCCCAGACCTCGCGAATGCCCAGCAGCCAGGGTGCCCCTTCGAAGGCCGCCGCGACCTGGTCCACGGTGAGCGCCGACCACAGCTCGCGGGCCCGGACGGCGAACTCGTCCGGGGTGAGTCCCAGGAGGAGGAAGCTCTTCTCCAGGGCGGCGATCTCCTCGTCGACACCCAGCTGCCGGGAGATCTCCACCGCCGCGGCCGAGCCCCGGATCAGGGTGCCGTCGAGGTCGAAGAGGTGAAGGCGCTGCTGTCGTGGTTTCACGTGAAACATGGTCTCCGTCCCACGACGTGGAATCAACGCCGTCATCGGACCGCCTGCCGACCTGGCGCCGGCCCGACGCCGGCTCCGCGCCCACCCGGAGTCCCGCGCCCGTATCGGCCAGATCCGCTAAAGCGGTGGACGGAAGATCACCGCTTCGGCCAGCCTGGCACCATGCCGATCTCCCCCTCTTCGCTCGCCCAGCTCCCCATCCGGCGTCTCGGCGTGGACGACCTCCTCGCCTGCGCCGACCTCTCCGAGAACCGGGGCTGGCCGCGTGAGGAGCACAAGTGGGGCCTCCTGCTCGCCGCGGGCACGGGCTACGGCATCGACGACCCTTCCGGAGACGGGCTGGTCACCTGCTCCGTGGTCACGTCGTACGGCCCCGGGCTCGCAGCGATCGGCATGGTGCTCGTCGCCGAGCAGTACGCACGCCAAGGGGTGGGACGCCGGCTCATGGAGCACGTCCTGGCGGAAGCCGGGAGCACCCCGCTCACCCTGCACGCGACCCCGAACGGGCAGCCCCTCTACGAGCAGCTGGGCTTCACCGAGACCGGGCGCGCGGAGATGGTGCGCGGGCGCTTCACGTTCGCCGCGCCCGCTCCGGCCGTCCCGGTCCGCCCGGCGACAGCGGAGGACCTCCAGGCGATCCTGCGCCTGGACCACGAGGTCTTCGGCCTCGACCGCACCCATGTGATCACCCGGCTGCCCGCGTTCGCGGACCATCTCCGGGTGGCGGAGGAGGACGGCGAGATCACCGGCTTCGCGGCGGCCTGGCCCAACATGGACACCCATGTGGTCGGACCGCTGATCGCCCGGGACACCGCCACGGCCCAGGCCCTGATCGCCTCGCTCGCGGCCGCCGGCGACCGACCGCTGCGCACGGACATCGACGTACGGCACTCGGCGCTGCTGGGCTGGGTGAAGGAGAACGGCCTCGACCCGATCGCCTCCAACGCGGTGATGGTCCGCTCCCTCCCCGACCTCCCCGGTGACTGGCGACGCCGCTTCGCTCCCCTGACCGTCGCGGCCGGCTAGCGCGGAAGTCCGGCTAGCGCGGAAGTCCGGCCCACCGGCCTCTGGGCGGGGCCGGGAACCACCTCTCCGGACGTCGGGATCCAGCCCTCCGGATTTACTTGCACACGCGCATTATTGCGTCGCATCGTTTACCCTGGGTCGAGAACCACTCCGGTGCCGAGGAGAGACCGAGGAGAGACCATGACCGCGACGGACCCCGCACTCACCGCGCTCTCCCAGCGCTGGTGCGCCCTCTCCCTGCTGCACGGCAGGATCGAGTCGCACATCGAGCGCGCCCTGGAGTCACGGCACGGTCTGAGCGTGCGGGAGTACTCGCTGCTCGACGTCCTCAGCCGCCAGCACAGCGGACCCGGCGGGCACCTCCAGATGAAGCAGGTCGCCGACGCGGTCGTCCTCAGCCAGAGCGCCACCACCCGGCTGGTCACCCGGCTCGAGGACCGGGGTCTGCTCACCCGGTACCTCTGCGCCACCGACCGGCGCGGCATCTACACCGATGTCACCGAAGCCGGCCAGAAGCTCCTGGCGGAGGCCCGCCCCACCAATGACAGCGCTCTGCGCGAGGCGCTCGACGAGGCCGCCAAGAACCCGGAGCTCGCCCCGCTGGTCCAGGTCGTGGAAGGCGTGGGCGTACCCGCCTGAGGCGCCGGCCGCGCGGCATGCCGTCGGTACTGCGGTGCCGCCCTCCGTCGGTACTGCGGTGTCGCCCTCCGGCGTACCCTGCGGGCATGAGCGATCTTGAGATACGCCCCGCCACCGCGGAGGACCTCGAAGCCATCGTCGCGATGCTCGCCGACGACCCCCTGGGCGCGCAGCGCGAGTCCCCGGACGACCTCGGCCCCTACCTCGTGGCCTTCGAGCGCCTGGCGAACGACCCCCAGCAGCACCTCGTCGTGGCCGTCCGCGCGGACAAGGTCGTCGGCACCCTCCAGTTGACGATCATCCCGGGCCTCTCCCGCCGGGGCGCCACCCGCTCGATCATCGAGGGCGTCCGCATCCACGCCGAGGAGCGCGGCAGCGGCCTGGGCACCCAGCTCATCGAGTGGGCCGTCGAGGAGTCCGGACGCCAGGGCTGCCGACTCGTCCAGCTGACCTCCGACGTCACTCGCACCGATGCCCACCGCTTCTACGAGCGGCTCGGCTTCGAGGCCTCCCACCTGGGCTTCAAGAAGAACCTCTGAGGCAGAGCACGCCCTCGGCGGGCCGGGGGAGTCGGTTCCGGCCCGCCGAGGGCGCCTGTTTCACGTGAAACACCGCGGAACGGCTCAGAGACCGCGCCAGCCCGCCTCGTCCACGCCACCCGGCACCACGTCGGCCGGCGCGTACGGCTCCCGGGTGAAGACGAAGGAGCCGAGGTCGAGATGGCTCACACTGCCGTCCGCCCGCCGCACCGCCCGGAGCGTCTCCCCCTCGTAGTAGCCGTTCAGGCCGACCCAGCCGCCGTCGGGCAGCGCCCGGAAGCGGGCCCGCCGTCCGGCTCCCCGCAGCGGTTCGAGCACCACGCTCCGCTCGGCGCCGACCCGGAGCCCGTAGGCGTACGTGCCCCAGTACCAGGGCCCCGTCAGGGCCAGCAGCTCCTCATCGGCCTCGGTCTCGGGAAGCGGGCGCCAGGGCTCCGGGAACCTCGGCTCCGCCTCCGCCACGATCCGTACGAGATCGGCGGCCACGACCCCCGTCAGCGGCGCCGAGGTGGCATTGGCGAGGGCGATCGCCGCCAGCCCGTCCTCCACGCTCACCCAGAGGGCGGCGACGAAACCAGGAAGCGAGCCGGTGTGGCCGATCAGGGTCCGGCCGTCCTTGCGGACCAGCTGGAGGCCGAGACCATAGCCTCCCTCCCAGTCCCCCTCGCCGACCGGGGCAGCCGGCGCCCGCATCTCCGCCACGGTGGACGCGCCCAGCACCCGCTCGTCGCCCGCCGCGAGGAAGGCGGCGAAGCGGGCGAGGTCCCCCGCCGTCGACCATAGCTGCCCGGCCGGCGCCATCAGCCCGAGGTCCTCGGACGGCTCCGGCAGCATCACATCGGCCCAGGGGTGCACCGCCCAGCCGCCCGCGTGCGGGGCCACCGGATCGAGCGTCGTACGGCCCATCCCGAGCGGCTCCAGGATCTCGCGCCGCAGCGCCTCCTCCCAAGAGACCCCCCGCACGGCCTCGACCAGTGAACCGAGCAGCGTGTACCCGGGGTTGGAGTAGTGGTGGCGGCGCCCCGGCGCCTGCAGGAAGGGCTGCTCCCCCAGGACGTCGGGGAGTCCCGGCCGCAGCGCCGCGGACGAGCGCTCCCACCACTGACCGGGCGTCTCCGCCGCGAGACCGCCACTGTGGCCGAGGAGCTGAGCGATCGTCACCTCTCCGACGCCCGTGTCCTTGAGGTGCCGCTCCAGCGGGTCGTCGAGCCCGAGGAGCCCCTCGTCCCGCAGCCGCATCACCAGCACGGCGGTGAACACCTTGGTGATCGAGCCGATCCTGAACTGGGTGTCTGAGTCCGGCGCGTGCCCGTCCACGCAGCTACGCGAACCGCTCCACACCAGCGCTCCGTCGCGCACCACGGCCCCCACGAAGGAGGGCGCCCGCCCCTCGGACTGGGCGACCGCGACGCGATGCAGCAGAGCCCGCTCGGTACCGGGCAGCAGGGCTTCGAAAGTTGTCGTCATGGCCCCATCCAACGTGATCTTCCGAACCGAGGCCTCCGGTTTAGCGGTGCGCCGTGACGGTCTCCTCGATGCCGCTCAGGGCGGCGAGCTGCTCCCGGGACAGCAGCGCGGCGAAGTGCCGCTGGACGGAGGCCTGGTAGACCGGCGTCGCCCCGTCGTGCGCCGCGCGGCCGGCGGGCGTCAGCAGGACGTCGTCGCCACGACCGTCCCGCTCGCACGGTTCGCGGGCGACGAGCCCGCGCCGCTCCATCCGCCCCAGATGCCGTGACAACCGGCTGTGGGCCCAGCGCAGTCGGGCCGCGAGGCCGCTGACACGGATGCAGGTGTCGTCGGACGCCAGTGCCGTCACGGCGGCCAGCACGTCGTAGTCGGCCATGGACAGACCCGCGTCCTGCTCCAGGTCGCGGGCGACTTCCGCGTCGATGAGCAGGGGCAGTGCGCGATACGCGTGCCAGGCGTCCAGCGCGGCGGGCTCGGGCCGGTGAAGCTCGGACCGTTGAGGCCCGGGCCGGTCAGGGGAGGACATGCCCCCAGTCTACAAAGAGGTCCGTGACATGTAACGAATACTTGCTAGCATCTTCGTTACACGTAACGAAGAAGACGGGAAGGCGGCACCCCATGCGAGGCACCCAGCACATCGTTCGGACCAACGGCGTCGAACTGTCCGCGGAGGCCTTCGGCGACCCCGCCGGCACGCCCCTCCTCCTCATCCACGGCGCGGGCCACTCGATGCTGGCGTGGGACGAGGAGTTCGTCCGCCGCCTCGTCGCCGGCGGCAGGTACGTGATCCGCTACGACAGCCGGGACGCGGGCCGCTCCACCGCGTTCCCCGTGGGCGAGCCGCCGTACGGCCTGCGCGATCTGGTCACCGATGCCGCGGGGCTGCTCGACGCGCTCGACGTGGCGGCCGCGGAGATCGTCGGCATGTCCCAGGGCGCGGCCGTCGCCCAGCTGCTCGCCCTCGGCCACCCGGACCGCGTGGCCGCGCTCGCCCTCGCGTCCTCGACCCCCGGCGGACCCGGCCACGAACAGCCCGATCTGCCGCCGATCACCGAGGCGCTCCTCGCGGTCTTCGCCGAGGACGCCCCGGTGCCCGACTGGAACGACAGGGCCGCCGTCGTCGAGTGGCTCGTCGAGGGCGAGCGCCCCTTCGCCGCCCCCTCACGCCCGTTCGACACCGACGCCATGCGCGCCTGGGCGGGACGGGTCGTCGACCACGCGCGCGACATCGCCGCGCAGGCCACCAACCCGTTCCTGATCGACGCCGGAGCACCCTGGCGGGACCGCCTCGGCGCGATCACGGCTCCGACGCTCGTGCTGCACGGCACCGAGGACCCGTTGTTCCCCTTGGCGCACGGTCGCGCCCTGGCCGCGGAGATCCCCGGTGCCCGGTTCCTCGCCATGGAGCGGACCGGCCACGAGGTGTTCCCCCGCGAGGTCTGGAGCGAGGTCGTTCCCGCGCTCCTCGGGCGAGGTCAGGTCTGAGCCATGTCCACGAAGCGGGAGTAGTGGCCCTGGAAGGCCACGGTGATCGTCGCCGTCGGGCCGTTACGGTGCTTGCCGACGATGATGTCGGCCTCGCCCGCTCGCGGTGACTCCTTCTCGTACGCGTCCTCACGGTGCAGCAGGATGACCATGTCCGCGTCCTGCTCGATCGAGCCGGACTCACGCAGGTCGGAGACCATCGGCTTCTTGTCGGTGCGCTGCTCGGGTCCACGGTTCAGCTGGGAGAGCGCGATCACCGGCAGCTCCAGCTCCTTGGCGAGGAGCTTCAGGTTTCGCGACATGTCGGAGACCTCTTGCTGACGGCTCTCCTGCCGCTTCGAACCACCGGACTGCATCAGCTGCAGGTAGTCGATGATGACGAGCTTGAGCCCGTTGCGCTGCTTGAGCCGGCGGCACTTCGCCCGGATCTCCATCATCGACAGGTTCGGGGAGTCGTCGATGTAGAGGGGGGCCTGGGAGACGTCCGGCATGCGGCGGGCGAGCCGGGTCCAGTCCTCGTCGGTCATCGTGCCGGAGCGCATGTGGTGCAGCGCGACCCGGGCCTCCGCCGAGAGCAGACGCATCGCGATCTCGTTGCGGCCCATTTCGAGGGAGAAGATGACGCTGGGCAGGTTGTGCTTGATGGACGCCGCCCGCGCGAAGTCCAGGGCGAGGGTCGACTTACCCATGGCGGGACGCGCCGCGATGATGATCATCTGGCCGGGGTGCAGACCGTTGGTGAGCGAGTCCAGGTCGGTGAAGCCGGTCGGCACACCGGTCATCTCACCGCTGCGGGAGCCGATCGCCTCGATCTCGTCGAGCGCGCCCTCCATGATGTCGCCGAGCGGCAGGTAGTCCTCGGTGGTCCGCTGCTCGGTGACCGCGTAGATCTCGGCCTGGGCCGAGTTCACGATCTCGTCGACGTCTCCGTCGGCCGCGTAGCCCATCTGCGTGATCTTGGTGCCGGCCTCGACGAGGCGGCGCAGGACGGCCCGCTCGTGGACGATCTCCGCGTAGTACGAGGCGTTGGCCGCCGTCGGCACCGACTGGACCAGGGTGTGCAGGTAGGAGGCACCGCCGACGCGGGTGATCTCGCCGCGCTTGGTGAGCTCGGCGCCGACCGTGATCGGGTCGGCCGGCTCGCCCTTGGCGTAGAGGTCGAGGATCGCCGCGTAGACGGTCTCGTGGGCGGGCTTGTAGAAGTCGTTGCCCTTGATGATCTCCACGACGTCCGCGATGGCGTCCTTGGAGAGCAGCATGCCGCCGAGGACGGACTGCTCGGCGTCCAGGTCCTGCGGGGGCACCCGCTCGAAGCCGGAGAGCCCGCCGTCCCAGGGGCCGCCTTCGCCGCCCCGCTCATGCTGGTCGTCTCGGTTCCGGCCGCGGCCGCGTCCCTCGCCGCGGGTACGGGTGGGCAGTCGGTCACTCGGTCCGCTGTCGGCCCAAGGGTCGTCCATGGGCTCGGCAATGCTCACCAAGCACCTCCTCCCGTCCGCTCCGCGGACCTCGCCGTGCCACTCTTTCTTACGCCACGGGCTTGATCAACGGGTGGCTTTGCGACCGCTTCTGGCGCGTCGGGCGCCGGACCACGGTAGGCCCGCGAGAGGCGTCAGCCAATCTGGTTATCCACAGGCCCTGTGGGTGAAGGGCCCCAGCCTGTGGAGAACTCGCCGGAACCTGTGCACGGACCGGGGGACAGCCATGTGGACAAACTCATAGGCACCCCCGACTCAGGGTCCTGACCTGCATCTTTCCCATCCACGGGCTGTGGGGGAGAAAAACTTTTCCCCCTGGACCAAGATCAGAACAAACGACCCACACCCGAAGCGCCTTGCCCTCTGAAAGTAAGGATCACCAATGCATTGCATCTCTTACCTGTGGAAGATTAGATTGACCCCATGACCCAGGCTCCCGCGACGCCCAAGGCCGTCCGCCGACAGCACGACCGCGAGATCGTCTCCCTCGCCCTGCCGGCCTTCGGCGCTCTTGTCGCCGAGCCGCTCTTCCTCATGGTCGACAGCGCCATCGTCGGCCACCTCGGCACCCCCCAGCTCGCCGGTCTCGCGATCGCCGCCGCCCTGCTGACCACCGCCGTCAGCGTCTTCGTCTTCCTCGCCTACGCCACCACGGCCGCCGTCTCCCGGCGCGTCGGCGCCGGTGACCTCCCGGCGGCGATCCGGCAGGGCATGGACGGCATCTGGCTCGCCCTCCTGCTCGGCACCGCCGTCGTCACGGTGACCCTGCCCGCGGCGCCCTGGCTCATCGACCTCTTCGGCGCCTCCGACACCGCCGCGCCCTACGCCGTCACCTACCTCAGGATCTCCAGCCTCGGCATCCCGGCCATGCTGGTCGTCCTGGCCGCCACCGGCGTCCTGCGCGGCCTCCAGGACACCCGTACGCCGCTCTACGTGGCCATCGGCGGCTTCGTGGCCAACGGCGCGCTCAACGTCGGCCTCGTCTACGGCGCCGGTCTGGGGATCGCGGGCTCGGCATGGGGCACCGTGATCGCCCAGTGCGGCATGGCCGTCGCCTACCTCGTCGTGGTCGTACGGGGCGCCCGACGCCACGGCGCCTCCCTCCGTCCCGACGCGGCGGGCATACGTGCCTCGGCCCAGGCCGGCGTGCCGCTCCTCGTCCGTACGCTCTCGCTCCGCGCGGTGCTGATGATCGCCACGGCCGTCGCGGCCCGGATGGGCGACGCGGAGGTCGCGGCCCACCAGATCATCCTGTCCCTGTGGAGCCTGATGGCCTTCGCCCTCGACGCCATCGCGATCGCGGGCCAGGCCATCATCGGCCGCTATCTCGGGGCGAACGACGCCGAGGGCGCCCGTCAGGTCTGCCGCCGCATGGTCCAGTGGGGCGTGATCTCCGGCGTGGGGCTCGGCGCACTGCTCATCGTCGCCCGCCCCCTGTTCATCCCGCTCTTCACCGGCGACACGGCCGTCCAGGACACCCTGCTCCCGGCCCTGCTCGTGGTGGCGATCTCGCAGCCGATCTCCGGGGTCGTCTTCGTTCTCGACGGCGTCCTGATGGGCGCGGGCGACGGCCCCTACCTGGCCTGGGCCATGCTGCTGACGCTCGCCGTCTTCGCCCCGGTGGCCCTGCTGGTCCCGGCGCTCGGCGGCGGCCTGACGGCCCTCTGGTGGGCGATGACGCTCATGATGACCGTCCGGATGGCCACGCTCTGGTTCCGCTCCCGCTCCGGCCGCTGGATCGTCACCGGCGCCACACGCTGAATGTTTCACGTGAAACGCCCTGTTTCACGTGAAACAGCGGAAGGGCCGCATCCCGAGGGATGCGGCCCTTCCTCACTGCTCAGCGCAGAGCGCCGGCGGCAGCGTTACGCGGCGACGATCTCGACGCCGAGCTTCGCGGCGACGTCGGCGTGCAGACGCACGGACACCTGGTGCGAGCCCAGGGTCTTGATCGGCGAACCGAGCTCGACGCGACGCTTGTCGACCTCGGGGCCACCCGCGGCCTTGATCGCCGAGGCGATGTCGGCCGGGGTCACGGAGCCGAAGAGACGGCCGGCGTCGCCGGAGCGAACGGCCAGGCGCACCTTCGTGCCCTCGAGCTTGGCCTTGATCTCGTTGGCCTGCTCGATGGTCGCGATCTCGTGGATCTTGCGGGCGCGGCGGATCTGCGCCACGTCCTGCTCGCCACCCTTGGTCCAGCGGATGGCGAAGCCACGCGGGACCAGGTAGTTGCGGGCGTAGCCGTCCTTGACGTCGACGACGTCGCCGGCGGTGCCGAGGCCGGAGACCTCGTGGGTCAGGATGATCTTCATTATTCGGTCACCCTTTCCTTATCGCGCGGTGGACGTGTAGGGCAGCAGCGCCATCTCACGGCTGTTCTTGACGGCCGTGGCGACGTCACGCTGGTGCTGCGTGCAGTTGCCGGTCACGCGGCGGGCACGGATCTTGCCGCGGTCGGAAATGAACTTCCGCAGCATGTTCGTGTCCTTGTAGTCCACGTACTGGGTCTTGTCCTTGCAGAACGCGCAGACCTTCTTCTTAGGCTTGCGCACAGGCGGCTTCGCCATGGTGTTTCTCCTGTGTGATCAAGAATGGGGGTACGAGCTGCTTCCGGGGCGTGGCCCTAGAAGGGGGGCTCGTCCGAGTAGCCGCCGCCGCTGGAGTTTCCGCCCCAGCCGCCTCCGCCGCCCTGCTGCTGGCCGCCGCCGGAGGAGGAGGGACCGCCGGTCGCCCACGGGTCGTCGGCGGGAGCACCGCCACCACCCTGCTGGCCACCGCCGGAGTTTCCACCCCAGCCGCCACCGCCGCCGGCCTGCTGGCCGCCGCCGTTCCCGCCGCCGTAACCGCCCTGGCCGCCTCGGCCGGTGGTCTTGGTGACCTTGGCCGTGGCGTTCTTGAGGCTGGGGCCGACTTCCTCGACATCCAGCTCGTAGACCGTGCGCTTGACGCCCTCACGGTCCTCGTAGGACCGCTGCTTCAGCCGGCCCTGCACGACGACGCGCATGCCTCGCTGAAGCGACTCGGCGACGTTCTCCGCCGCCTGACGCCAGACCGAGCAGGTGAGGAAGAGGCTCTCGCCGTCCTTCCACTCATTGGTCTGACGGTCGAAGGTGCGGGGGGTGGACGCGATACGGAACTTCGCGACCGCCGCACCGGACGGGGTGAAGCGCAGCTCGGGGTCGTCGACAAGATTGCCGACGACCGTGATGACGGTCTCGCCTGCCATGGGGGAACCTCTCGGCGGGATTGCTTCTGGCTGCTTTGCTGCTACTCGGATCCGAAGATCACTGAGCTAGTCGCTCAGTGGGTCTCGGGACGGAGGACCTTGGTCCGGAGGACCGACTCGTTCAGGTTGAGCTGTCGGTCGAGCTCCTTGACGACCGCAGGCTCGGCCTGCAGGTCGATGACCGAGTAGATGCCCTCGGGCTTCTTCTTGATCTCGTAGGCGAGACGACGACGGCCCCAGGTGTCGACCTTCTCGACCTTTCCGTTGCCCTCACGGACGACGGAAAGGAAGTTCTCGATCAGCGGGGAGACAGCGCGCTCCTCGAGATCGGGGTCGAGGATGACCATCACTTCGTAGTGACGCATGTGGAACCCACCTCCTTTGGACTCAGCGGCCACGGTCGTTCCGTGGCAGGAGGGTCGTGATGCGTAAGCAACGGTATCCGCCACCACTGACAGCCCCCTCGCGAACGAGGGACGCTGCCGGATCCAGACGGACCAGGGCAGACACCGGTGCAGACCGTACAGAGTACCCGCTCACCGCCCTCCGGTTGAAATTCACTGGTGAGGGGACGCAATCTGTACACAACGGATGTCGGCGGCGCTACGATGCGCCGCCTTCCGGCAGCTACGCCAGGAGGTGCCCCATGGCACAGGCAATGCGACCCGACCCCGGCCACTCCCTCTTCGCCACCGACGGCAAACCGCACCCCATCCAGGACGCCCTGGTCGGAGTGACGCTGGTCCTCGGCGTCATCGCCTTCGTCACGGCGCAGTTCCACAACCTGCACCTGCTGAGTTCCTGGACGGGGCTCATCGGCATCCTGACCGGCGCCTACGGACAGTTCATCTCCGTGACGACACGCGAGCGCTTCCTGCTGATCCTCGGACTCGGCGCGTCGGCGTTCGGCTTCTACCTCGGAATGGCCCACGGCGGGCTCTTCGGCGGGGTCATCAGCTGAGCCCAGGGCCACGTCAGGACGCACACACCCATTCGGGGCGCTCCCCGGTCACAGTAGGCTTCGGCGCGAGAGCCGGAGCCCCTGACCCATGGGGACACACCTGCCGAGGAGCGCCCCGCATGAGCCTGACCCTGAGGACCATCAGCCGTGAGCAGCATCTGGCCTACATCCAGAGCCAGCCCGCGGCGAGCCACTGCCAGGTCCCGGCGTGGGCTGATGTGAAGACCGAGTGGCGCTCGGAGAACCTCGGCTGGTTCGACAAGAGCGGCGAACTCGTCGGCGCCGGCCTGGTCCTCTACCGCCAGCTCCCGAAGATCAAGCGCTACCTCGCCTATCTGCCCGAGGGCCCGGTCATCAACTGGCACGCGCCGAACCTCGACGACTGGCTGAACCCGATGCTGGCGCACCTCAAGCAGCAGGGCGCCTTCTCCGTGAAGATGGGCCCGCCGGTCGTCATCCGGCGCTGGGACTCGGCCGCCATCAAGTCCGGCATCCAGGACCCGGACGTCAAGCGCCTCAAGGACGTCGAGGCCACCCACATCGAGCCGCGTGCCTTCGAAGTCGCGGACCGGCTGCGGAAGATGGGCTGGCAGCAGGCCGAGGACGGCGGCGCCGGCTTCGGCGACGTGCAGCCCCGCTACGTCTTCCAGGTCCCGCTCGCGAACCGCTCGCTCGACGACGTCCTCAAAGGCTTCAACCAGCTGTGGCGCCGCAACATCAAGAAGGCCGAGAAGGCTGGTGTCGAGGTCGTCCAGGGCGGCTACGAGGACCTGGCCGAGTGGCAGCGGCTGTACGAGATCACGGCCGTCCGCGACCACTTCCGGCCGCGCCCGCTCTCGTACTTCCAGCGCATGTGGACCGTCCTCAACAGCGAGGACCCCAACCGCATGCGGCTCTACTTCGCCCGCCACAACGGCGTGAACCTCTCCGCGGCGACGATGCTCGTCGTCGGCGGCCACGTCTGGTACTCCTACGGCGCCTCCGACAACATCGGCCGTGAGGTCCGGCCCTCGAACGCGATGCAGTGGCGCATGCTGCGCGACGCCTACGCGATGGGCGCGACCGTCTACGACCTGCGGGGCATCTCGGACTCGCTCGACGAGACCGACCACCTCTTCGGGCTCATCCAGTTCAAGGTGGGCACCGGCGGCGAGGCCGTCGAGTACGTCGGCGAGTGGGACTTCCCGCTGAACAAGCTGCTGCACAAGGCGCTCGACATCTACATGTCGCGCCGGTGACCCGTGCCGTGCCGCTGACGTTTCCGTAGTCTCGTACATACCTTTGATACACCGCTGCCATCAGAAAGGTTCCGGGCCGGCCATGGCGCTCTCCCTCTACGTCGACACCGCTCGCTGGCGGGCGCACCAGAAGACCGTCATCGACCAGTTCCCCGGTGTCATCCCGGTCTGCAAGGGGAACGGTTACGGCTTCGGCCACGAACGCCTCGCGGACGAGGCGGCCCGGAACGGCGCCGACATGCTCGCCGTGGGCACCACCTACGAGGCCGCGCGGATCAAGGACTGGTTCAGCGGCGACCTGCTGGTGCTCACCCCCTTCCGCCGGGGTGAGGAACCGGTTCCGCTGCCCGACCGGGTCATCCGCTCCGTGTCGTCCGTGGACGGCGTCCACGCCCTCGTGGGAGCCCGGGTCGTCATCGAGTGCATGAGCTCGATGAAGCGGCACGGCGTCCGCGAGGAGGAGCTCCCGCAGCTCCACGCCGCCATCGAGGACGTACGCCTGGAGGGCTTCGCGCTCCACCTCCCGCTGGACCGCCCGGACGGCACCGACGCCGTCGAGGAGGTCATCGGCTGGATGGACCGGCTGCGGGCCGCGCGGCTGCCGCTGCACACCATGTTCGTCAGCCATCTGCGGGCCGAGGAGCAGGCGCGTCTCCAGCAGCAGTTCCCGCAGACCCGCTTCCGCGCCCGCATCGGCACCCGGCTCTGGCTGGGCGACCACGAGGCCACGGAGTACCGGGGCGCCGTCCTCGACGTGACCCGGGTCGCCAAGGGCGACCGGTTCGGCTACCGCCAGCAGAAGGCCGCGTCGGACGGCTGGCTGGTCGTGGTCGCCGGCGGCACCTCGCACGGTGTGGGTCTGGAGGCCCCCAAGGCCATGCACGGCGTGATGCCGCGCGCCAAGGGCGTCGCACGGGCCGGTCTCGCCACCGTCAACCGGAACCTTTCGCCTTTCGTCTGGGCCGGGAAGCAGCGCTGGTTCGCCGAGCCGCCGCACATGCAGGTGTCGATCCTGTTCGTGCCGGCCGACGCGCAGGAGCCCCGGGTCGGCGACGAGCTCGTGGCGCATCTGCGCCACACCACGACGCAGTTCGACCGGCTCGTCGAGCGCTGAGCCGGCCGACCGCCCCTCACCCCCGGGAGCTCAGCTCCTGGGGGTTCCCCATTCCACCAGCAGCGCGTCCTCGGCGACCGGGGCCGCGTGCCGGGCGGGACGGGCGGCCCTGCCCAGCGCGAAGACGTCCTCGGCGCCGTCCAGGACGCCTCCGGAGGGGTCGTCCGAGCCGTCCTGCCGGACCGGGTCCTTCTCGGGCGTGAGGATGTCGCGTACGACCATCACGCACAGGTACAGGGTGCCGAGCAGGTGCAGCACGATCACGAACTGGTAGCCGTCCACCGGCAGGCCCTGCTTGTTGCCGCTGGTCGTGAACGCCAGGTACATCCAGACGCCGACGAAGTACATGACCTCGCACGCCTGCCAGATCAGGAAGTCGCGCCAGCGCGGCCTCGCGAGCGCCGCCAGCGGCACCAGCCACAGCACGTACTGCGGTGAGTAGACCTTGTTGGTCAGGACGAACGCGGCGACGACCAGGAACGCCAGCTGGACGAAGCGGGGCCTGCGGGGCGCCGTGAACGCCAGGTAGGCGAGCCCGCCGATCGCCGCCAGCATCAGCAGCAGCGCGTACAGGTTGGCCTGGCCCGGCGTTATGGCGTTGCCCGTCCGCTGGCTGACCAGCAGCCAGACCGAACCGAAGTCGACGTTGCGGTCCCGGCTGAACAGGTAGAACTGCTTCCAGCCCTCGGGGGCGAGCAGCATCACGGGCAGGTTCACCAGGAGCCACGCGCTGCCCGCGGCCAGGACCGCCGTCCCGTACTCCCGCCACTTCCCGGCCCGCCAGCAGAGCAGCAGCAGCGGGCACAGGAGCAGTATCGGGTAGAACTTGGCGGCGGTGGCCAGGCCGAGCAGGATGCCGAAGGCCAGGGGCCGTTCGCGCGACCACATCAGGACCGCGGCGGCCGTCAGCGCGACGGCCAGTATGTCCCAGTTGATCGTCGCGGTCAGCGCGATCGAGGGCGCCAGGGCGACGAGCAGCCCGTCCCAGGGCCGCAGCCGGTGCGTCCGGGCCACACAGACCGCGAGGACGGCGGCGCAGACCATCAGAAGACCCGCGTTGGCCAGCCAGTACGACTGCTCGCGCTGCATCGTGCCGCCGCCGCCCGGCGTGAGCCAGGCCGCGACCTCCATGAAGAGCCCGGTCAGCACCGGGTACTCGAGGAACGGTATGTCGCCGCCCAGCCGGTCGAAGTAGGGCACCAGGCCCTCGGCGAAGCCCCGTCCCGTGAAGAGGTGCGGGATGTCCGAGTAGCAGGCGTGGGTGTACTGGGAGGTCGTGCCCCGGAACCAGGCCCAGTTGTAGCAGGGCAGCTTCTGCACCATGCCGAGGGCGAACATGCCGATGGCCACGAGGGCGATCACCCGCACCGGCGTGAACTGCCCGGTGCCGGTCCTCGCCCGGCGGCCGTAGGGGCCGCCGATCAGTTCGCTGCCGGCGGCGGCCACCTTGTCCCGGTGGGTGGGGATGACCGTCTGCGGCCGGCCCTGGGGCCGGTCCTGCGGCGCGCTCGTCTTCTGGAGGCTCGGCATGGGGGACATCCTGCCGTACGGCTCCGGGAAAACGGCGAGGGCCGCCGCGGCCGGCCCGTACGGAAGGTACGGATCGGACGCGACGGCCCTCTTCCCGCGTGTCGGCGGGGGCCCGGGGAAAGCCCCCGGCGGCGGATCAGCGGCGGATCAGGGGACGAGGCTCCCGTTGCCGGGTTTGCCGTTCCCTCCGCCGGGACCGTTCCCGTCGTCCGTCGGCGTGCCCGTCTCCGTCGGTGTGTCGGTGGTGGGCGGGGTGGTGGTGGGCTCCCCGGTGTTGCCGCCGGGGTCGCCCGGTTCGTCCGTGCAGCCCCAGCCCCAGACGCCACAGGTCGTCTTGTCCGGCTTCGGCGTCCGCGTCGTCGTCGGCGGGGTCGTCGTCGGCGGCGGCGTGGTGGTCGGCGCGGTCGTCGTCGGCGTGGCCGTCGTCTCGGTGGGCGTCGGGGTGGCCGTCGGGGTCGGCGTCGGGCTGGAGGCGCCACCGCCGAAGACGGCCTCGGCGCCCTCGAGCTTCTCCGGCTTCGGGAAGGACTTGGCCGGGTAGCTCTCCACGGCCTCGGTCATGTAGTCCTGCCAGATCCGCGACGGGAACGACGAACCGTGGATCTTCGGCTGGTCACCCGTGCCGAACATCTCCTGGAACTCGCGGTTCTTCTTCGACTCGTCGTCGTCGAACCGGTACATGTCGATCGCGGTCGACAGCTGCGGGGTGTAGCCCACGAACCAGGCCGACTTGTTGCCGTCGGTGGTACCGGTCTTGCCGGCCACATCGCGACCCGGGATCCGGGCCTTCCGGCCGGTGCCCTCTTCGTCCTCCACGACGGAGCGGAGGACGTCGGTGACGTTGTTGGCGACGGCCGGGGAGAAGGGGCTCTCTGTCTTCGCCTTGTGCTGATGGATGACGACACCCTCCTTCTTCACGGACTCCACCGAGTAGGGGTCGTTCTGCTCGCCCTCGTTGGCGAAGGTCGCGTAGGCGCCCGCCATGCGGATGGCACTCGGGCTGGAGATACCGAGGGAGAACGAGGGCACCTCGCCCCCGACGAGCGAGTCGGGGCGCAGGCCCGCGTCGACGGCGGCCTTGCGGACCTTGTCGATGCCGACGTCCATGCCGAGCTGCACGTAGGGCGAGTTGGCCGACTTGATCATGGCGCGACGCAGGGTCATGTCCTTGTAGCTCGCGTCGTCGTCATTCGTCTGCAGCCACTCCTTGCCCTCCTCGTTGTGCCAGATCTCGCCGTTGTACTTGCGGATCTTCAGCTTGTTCTTGCCGGAGTAGCGGCTCTTGTCAGGGTCGACGATCTTGCGGCTGGAGTTGTCCTGGACCTCGCCCAGGGACTTGTCCCGGACGCCGTCCCTCATCGCCGCGGCGAGGACGAACGGCTTGAACGTCGATCCGACCTGGGCGCCGGTGTTGTCGGCGTTGCTCTGGAAGTGCTTGGTCGCGTCGACGCCACCGTAGAGCGCGACGATCTTCCCGGTCGCCGTGTCGACGGAGGCACCGCCGAACTGCACGTTGGTGTCCGTCTTGGGGCGCTTCTTCGGGTCGATGTACTCCTTGAGGATCTTCGTGACCGAGTCCTCCATGGCGTCCACCTTCTTCTTCTCGAAGGTGGTGTAGATCTCGTACCCGCCACGCTCCAGATCCTGTTCGGTGATGCCGAACTGGGCCTTGATGTTGGCCTTCGCGGTGGTGACCAGGTAACCGATCTGACCGCTCAGGTTCGCGCTCTTCCTGGGCTTCTCGACCTTGGGGAACGTCGTGTACTTCGCGCGCTCCGCGGCCGGGAGGTGCCCGTCCTTCTGCATCTCGTCGAGGATCCACGACCACCGGTCGGTGGCCCGCGCGGTGTTCTTCTCGCGCGTGGCCTCCGCGTCGATCTCGGGGTAGCCGGCCGGGTCGTAGTACGTCGCGCCCTTGAGCACCGCGGCGAGCAGCGCGGACTGGCTGGGGTTGAGCTTCTCGGCGTCGACGTTGAAGTACGCGCGGGCCGCCGCCTGGACACCGTAGGCACCGCGGCCGTAGTACGCGGTGTTCAGGTAGCCGGCCATGATCTCGTCCTTGTCGACCTCGCTGCCGACCTTCATGGAGATGAAGAGTTCCTTCACCTTCCGGCTGAGGGTCTGCGACTGGTCGTCGAGGCGGTTGTTCTTCACGTACTGCTGGGTGATCGTCGAACCACCCTGGGTCTCGCCGCCCTTGGCCATGTTCCACACGGCGCGGCCGATGCCCATGGGGTCGATGCCGGAGTCGTCCCAGAAGGTCTTGTTCTCCGCCGAGATCACGGCGTTCTGCATGGACTTCGGGATCTTTTCGAACGGGACGATCTGGCGGTTGGTGCCGCTGCCCGTCGCGACCATCCTGGTCTTGTCCGACCAGTAGTAGATGTTGTTCTGCGACTTCGCGGTCAGCGCCTCGTTGGGGATCTCCACCTGCGTGTACGCGATCGCGGCCGCGCCCATCAGGCTGGCCGTGAAGAACAGGAAGGTGCCCGTCACGAGCTTCCACGACGGCATCCAGCGACGCCAGCCGTACTTTCCGTAGCGGGGGTAGTCGATGATCCGCTTCTTGCCCGGCGGACGTCCGCCGGCACCACGGCCGGGACCGCCGCCGCGGCCACCGCCGCCACCACCACGCCGTCCGCCGCCGGGCCCTGCGGGACCTCCCGGGCCGGCCTCTGCGCCCCTCCGGCGGCTGCCGCGCTGGGCGGCCCTGCGGGCCTCCGCGCGACCGCCGTAGGGCCGCTGCTCCTCCCCGGGGGAGGACGGGGGTCCGTACGAGGCCGACGGGGCCCCCGTACCGACGTCATGGGCCGGGGCCGACCTGCGGCCCACCGGCTGCTGGGCAGCGCGCCGTGCCGCCGCGCGACCGCCCGTCGGCGGCTGCTGCGGCGGCATTTTGCGACGATGCTCGCTCATCGAACGACTACTCCTCGGGCAGGCGTGAACGCCTGGAAGCGGCAGTTGAGTTCCGGTCCCCCCGAAATGCGCACGGCCGGAACCCCATCGGAGGCCCCTCCGTATCGCAGCCGGTCACCCGGAGCACTGACGCCCCTCGGCAGTGCTCGGTTCCCGGTGTTCTGCATGCCGCACAGCCTACGCACGGCCAAAACCCATCTAGGGCCGGAGTTCACCCCAAATCAGGCAAGTCGAACGCTGTGAATTGACGATGTGACGCCGGTCACGGCGGGTCCACTTGTCGGGACCTCCGGGCCGTTCTATCGTGCTGATGTATCGAGTCGATACATCAGCGCGGCATAAGGGCCCCGAAAGCGGAGGAGGAGGCGACGGATGAGCAGACGCTCCGGCATTCTCGAATTCGCCGTCCTCGGCCTGCTGCGCGAGGCTCCGATGCACGGGTACGAGCTGCGCAAGCGCCTCAACACCTCGCTGGGCGTCTTCCGGGCCTTCAGCTACGGAACGCTGTATCCCTGCCTCAAGACGCTGGTCGCTAACGGCTGGTTGATCGAGGAACCGGGCAGCGCTCCCGAAGAGGCCCTGGCCGCTTCACTCGCAGGACGCCGAGCCAAGATCGTCTACCGGTTGACGGCCGCGGGGAAGGAGCACTTCGAAGAGCTCCTGTCCCACACCGGCCCGGACGCCTGGGAGGACGAGCACTTCGCCGCACGCTTCGCCTTCTTCGGGCAGACCGAGCGCGAGGTGCGGATGCGGGTCCTGGAGGGCCGCCGCAGCCGGCTGGAGGAGCGCCTGGAGAAGATGCGCGCCTCCCTGGCCCGGACCCGGGAGCGCCTCGACGACTACACGCTTGAGCTGCAGCGCCACGGTATGGAGTCCGTGGAGCGCGAAGTGCGCTGGCTGAACGAGCTCATCGAGAGCGAGCGGGCAGGGCGGGATCAGCGATCCGGCCCCGGTGCCCCCGCTCTGCACGACAACGATTCTGGAGAAACGGGCGGCCTGCCCCGGCACGGGGGCAGTACCCGGCCGGATCCGTCCGACGACACCGCCAAGTGAAACCCTGCGCACAGCAGGGCTTCCACGATCACACAGGGAGCAACCGGAATGGGTTCGGTTCGCGTAGCCATCGTCGGCGTGGGCAACTGCGCCGCCTCGCTGGTTCAGGGCGTCGAGTACTACAAGGACGCCGACCCGGCGGCCAAGGTCCCCGGCCTGATGCACGTGCAGTTCGGCGACTACCACGTCCGTGACATCGACTTCGTCGCGGCCTTCGACGTCGACGCGAAGAAGGTCGGCCTCGACCTCTCGGACGCCATCGGCGCCAGCGAGAACAACACCATCAAGATCTGCGACGTCCCGAACAAGGGCGTCACGGTCCAGCGCGGCCACACCTTCGACGGTCTCGGCAAGTACTACCGCCTGACCATCGAGGAGTCCGCCGAGGAGCCGGTGGACGTCGTCCAGATCCTCAAGGACCGCGAGGTCGACGTTCTCATCTGCTACCTGCCGGTGGGTTCCGAGGACGCCGCGAAGTTCTACGCGCAGTGCGCCATCGACGCCAAGGTCGCCTTCGTCAACGCCCTTCCGGTCTTCATCGCCGGCACCAAGGAGTGGGCCGACAAGTTCACCGAGGCGGGCGTCCCGATCGTGGGCGACGACATCAAGTCGCAGGTCGGCGCGACCATCACGCACCGCGTGATGGCGAAGCTGTTCGAGGACCGCGGTGTCCGTCTTGAGCGCACCATGCAGCTCAACGTCGGCGGCAACATGGACTTCAAGAACATGCTCGAGCGCGACCGCCTCGAGTCGAAGAAGATCTCGAAGACGCAGGCCGTCACCTCGCAGATCCCCGACCGCGAGCTGGGCGAGAAGAACGTCCACATCGGTCCCTCGGACTACGTGGCCTGGCTGGACGACCGCAAGTGGGCGTACGTCCGCCTCGAGGGCCGCGCCTTCGGCGACGTCCCGCTGAACCTCGAGTACAAGCTCGAGGTGTGGGACTCCCCGAACTCGGCGGGTGTCATCATCGACGCCCTGCGCGCCGCGAAGATCGCCAAGGACCGCGGCATCGGCGGCCCCATCCTCTCCGCGTCGAGCTACTTCATGAAGAGCCCGCCGGTCCAGTACTTCGACGACGAGGCCCTGGCCAACGTCGAGAAGTTCATCAAGGGTGAGGTCGAGCGCTAAGCTCCGCACGCTTGTCGATCGAGGGTCCCCGCGCCACTGCCCGGGGGCCCTCTTCGTATGTGAGTCTTGCTCCCATGTCCGTCGTACGTGATCTGCGCGTACTCCTGCGCCTGACGAACTTCCGCCGCCTGCTCGCCGTCCGGCTGCTCTCCCAGTGCGCCGACGGCGTCTACCAGGTGGCCCTCGCCACGTACGTCGTGTTCTCCCCCGAGAAGCAGACCTCCCCCGCCGCGATCGCCTCCGCCATGGCGGTCCTCCTGCTGCCGTACTCGCTCGTCGGACCCTTCGCGGGGGTGCTCCTCGACCGCTGGCAGCGCCGCCAGGTCTTCCTCTACGGCAACCTGCTGCGGGCCGTCCTCGCCGGCGGGACGGCCGTGCTCGTCCTCGCCTCCGTTCCCGACTGGCTCTTCTACGCCTCCGCGCTCTCCGTCACGGCCGTCAACCGCTTCGTCCTCGCCGGGCTCTCGGCCTCGCTCCCGAGGGTCGTCGACGACGAACGGCTCGTCGTGGCGAACTCGCTCTCCCCCACGGCCGGCACCCTCGCCGCGACTGCGGGCGGCGGGCTCGCGTTCGGCATCCAGCTGATCGCCGACAAGTCCGACGCCGCCGTGGTGGCCTTCGGTGCCTTCCTCTACCTCTGCGCCGCCCTCGCCTCGCTGCGGATGTCCCGGGAGCTCCTGGGCCCCGATCCGGCCCTCGTGCCGCAGCGGCTCCGTTCCGCCCTGGCATCGACGGCCCGCGGCCTGGGCGAGGGGCTGCGCCACCTCGGGGAGCGACGGCCGGCCGCCCGCGCGCTCGTCGCGGTGGGCCTCATGCGCTTCTGCTACGGCGCCCTGCTCGTCACGGTGCTCATGCTCTGCCGCTACGAGTGGAGCTCCACGGAGTCCGAGGGGCTCGGGCTCCTCGGTATCGCCGTCGGCACCTCGGGCGCGGGATTCTTCGCGGCGGCCCTGCTCTCCCCGTGGGCGGTGGGACGGCTCGGGCCCTTCGGCTGGATGACGGTGTGCGCGGCGACGGCAGCCGTGCTCGAACCGGTGCTGGGCCTGACCTTCGCCCCGCTGCCCTTCTTCGCCGCCGCCTTCGTCCTCGGGCTCACCACCCAGGGATCCAAGATCGCGACGGACACGGTGGTGCAGACCTCCGTGGACGATGCCTTCCGAGGCCGGGTCTTCGCGCTGTACGACGTGCTGTTCAACGTGGCCTTCGTGGCCGCGGCGGGGGTCGCGGCGCTGATGCTGCCGCCCGACGGCCGATCCGCGCTGCTGGTCGTGCTGGTGGCCGTGATCTACGCGGGCATCGCTCTCGCCCTGCGCGGGCGACGCACGGCGGAGGGGTGATGTTTCACGTGAAACATCACCCCTCGCAGCTGTCGTGCGGGCCGACGTTTCACGTGAAACATCGCCGCGCGCGGCCGGTGCTCAGCCCTGCGTGGCCCACCACTCCTTGAGTGCGGCCACGGCCTGCTCGTGCTCCATCGGCCCGTTCTCCAGGCGCAGCTCCAGCAGGAACTTGTAGGCCTGCCCGATGGCGGGACCGGGACCGATGCCCAGGGTCTCCTGGATCTGGTTGCCGTCGAGGTCGGGACGGATCGCGTCGAGCTCCTCCTGCTCCTGGAGCTGGGCGATGCGGTCCTCCAAGCCGTCGTAGGCACGGGAGAGCGCGCCCGCCTTGCGCTTGTTGCGGGTGGTGCAGTCCGAGCGGGTCAGCTTGTGCAGACGCGAGAGCATCGGGCCGGCGTCCCGGACGTAGCGGCGCACGGCCGAGTCGGTCCACTCTCCGGTCCCGTAGCCGTGGAAGCGGAGGTGCAGCTCCACGAGCCGCGAGACATCCCGGATCATCTCGTTGGAGTACTTGAGCGCGGTCATGCGCTTCTTGGTCATCTTCGCGCCCACCACCTCGTGGTGGTGGAAGGAGACCCGGCCGTCCTTCTCGAAGCGGCGGGTGCGCGGCTTGCCGATGTCGTGGAGCAGGGCCGCGATGCGCAGCACCAGGTCGGGGCCGTCCTCCTCCAGGTCGATGGCCTGGTCGAGCACGGTCAGCGAGTGCTCGTAGACGTCCTTGTGACGGTGGTGCTCGTCGCTCTCCAGGCGCAGCGCCGGCAGCTCGGGGAGCACATGGTCGGCGAGACCCGTGTCCACGAGCAGGCCGAGGCCCTTCCTCGGGTGGGAGGAGAGCAGCAGCTTGTTGAGCTCGTCACGGACCCGCTCGGCGGAGACGATCTCGATCCGGCCGGACATCTCCTTCATCGCCGTGACGACCTCGGGGGCCACCTCGAAGTCGAGCTGAGCGGCGAAACGCGCGGCCCGCATCATGCGCAGCGGGTCGTCGGAGAAGGACGCCTCCGGCGTACCCGGTGTGCGCAGCACCCGGGCGGCGAGGTCTTCAAGGCCGCCGTACGGGTCGATGAACTCCTTCTCCGGGAGTGCCACGGCCATGGCGTTGACGGTGAAGTCGCGCCGGACGAGATCGTCGTCGATGGAGTCGCCGTAGGACACCTCGGGCTTGCGCGAGGTCCGGTCGTACGCCTCCGAGCGGTACGTGGTGACCTCGATCTGGTAGGTCTGATCGACGTCTCCGACGCGGGCCTCCTTGTGGCAGCCGACGGTCCCGAAGGCGATGCCGACCTCCCACACCGCGTCCGCCCACGGCCGGACGATCTTCAATACGTCCTCGGGGCGGGCGTCGGTGGTGAAGTCCAGGTCGTTGCCGAGCCGGCCGAGCAACGCGTCCCGTACCGAGCCACCGACCAGCGCGAGGCTGAACCCGGCATCCTGGAAGCGGCGGGCGAGGTCGTCGGCGACAGGGGACACACGGAGCAGTTCACTGACCGCGCGGCGTTGCACCTGGCTCAGTGCAGTCGGGGTGTCTTCGTTGGCGTTCGGCACAACAGAAAAGGGTACGTGCCCCGGCCCGCGCCGACGTCCTCGTTTTCCCGCGGCCGGCGCACCGGGAGCCGTCGGACGGGACCGGTCGAAGATCGCCTGGAGCAGTCCCCGGCACTTGCTCCCAGCGTGCCTCGTTACCATGCCTGGACACAGCAACCGGGAACCACCCACCCCACTGACACCAGAGACAACGACGAGGACGGGCGAACGCGTGGCCGAGGCGGCAGACATCCAGGGGACCGGTCCCTCACCTGCCCGCCGATGGCTGCGGCGCACGATCACCGTCGCCTTCGGGGCACCGCTCCTGGCCGGCCTCCTCCAGGCCCCGGCCACGGCCGCCCCGGCCCCCGCGGCCGCCGCGGCCGAGGACGCCGCCGTCTCGAAGACCGTCGATGTGTCTCTCGACACGCTGGCGCCCAGCGCGCCCGTCGAGGGGGACACGGTCACCCTCACCGGCACGGTGACCAACCGGGGCAAGAAGGCGGTGACCGACGCGACCGTGGATCTGCGCGTCGGACCGCAGATGACCAGCCGCAGCGAGATCGAGCAGGTGGCGGGGCGCACCGGCTACCGGCCCTACAGCGACCCCGCACCCCTCGACGACGCTCCCGAGGTCAAGATCCCCCGGCTGAACCCGGGCCTCAGCGCGGACTTCTCCTTCTCCGTCCCGGTCTCCGACCTCGGATTCGACGAGGCGGGGGTCTACCAGCTGGGCGTCTCGCTCAGCGGGCAGACCTCGGATCACCGCTACGACCGGGTGCTCGGCATCGAGCGGACCTTCGTCCCGTACCAGCCCGAGGCCACCGAGAAGAGGACCCAGCTCACCTACCTCTGGCCGCTGATCTCCTCGGCCCATGTGTCGGCCGAGACGGCCACCGACGACCAGCAGACCCCGGTGTTCGAGGACGACGCCCTGGCGGCCGAGCTGAAGCCGGGCGGGCGGCTCGACGAGCTCGTCTCCCTGGGCAAGGACCTCCCGGTCACCTGGGTGGTCGACCCGGATCTCCTGGCCTCCGTCGACGCCATGGCGAACGGCTACCGCGTCAAGGACGGCACCCTGCACGTCCCCGGGAAGCACCAGGCCCTCGCCGAGCGGTGGCTGGACTCGCTGGAGAAGGCCGTCCAGGGGCACAAGGTGGTGGCCCTGCCCTTCGCCGACCCCGATCTCGCCTCCCTCGCCCACCGCGGCAAGGACGTCCCCGGCTCGCTGGGGCACCTCCAGTCGGCGACCGCCCTCGCCGGGACGACGGTCGAGACGATCCTCCACGTCCAGCCCGCCACCGACTTCGCCTGGCCCGTCGACGGGGCCGTCGATCCGTCCATCGTGGCGGTGGCGACCTCGGCCGGTGCCGACAAGGTGATCGCCCGCAGCGACAGCGTCCGCGACGACCTCCCGTACACGCCCACCGCGGCCCGCCCCTTCAGCAACGGCACGACCGCGGTGGTGAGCGACGCGCTCCTGTCCACGGCCTTCGACGGGGACATGGTCCGGACGGAGAACTCGACGCTCGCGGTCCAGGAGTTCCTCGCCCAGTCCCTGGCGATCACCCTGGAGCAGCCGGAGGACCAGCGCAGCGTCGTGGTCGCCCCGCAGCGGGTGCCGACCGTCGCGCAGGCGCAGACCATGGCGACCGCCCTGCGCGGGCTCTCCGCCAAGCGCTGGAGCCAGCCCAGCGACCTCCTGGCGGCCGCCGCGGCCAAGCCGGACCCCGACGCCTCCACCGCGGTGCCCGCCGGCTCCCGGTACCCGAAGAAGCTGCGCGACCGTGAGCTTCCGGTCCAGGCCTTCCGGGACATGAAGACCACGCGCGACGAGCTGGACGACTTCAAGGTCATCCTCACCGCCCAGTACCGCGTCGTGCCCCCCTTCACCAACGCGATCAACCGCGAGATGTCGACCTCGTGGCGCGGACAGGCACGGGCCGCCGCGCTCTACCGGATCAACGTCCTGGAGTACCTGCAGACCCTCACCGAGGGGGTGCAGCTGGTCGACAAGTCCGACCTCACGCTCTCCGGCCGCAGCGCGACGATCCCCGTGACCGTCCAGAACAAGCTGCTGCAGGACGTGCATCTCGTACTGCGGCTCACCTCCGGCAGCAAGAACCGCCTCAACCTGAGCGGCGAGCGGTACAAAGAACTGCCCGTGAAGATCAGCGGCGGCCACAGCCAGTCGGTGAAGTTCTCCGCCTCCGCCAACGTCAACGGCCAGGTGCCGATGACGGCGCAGCTCTACACCGAGGACGGCACGCCCTACGGGCAGCCGATGACGTTCACCGTGAAGGTCTCCGAGATCACCGCCACGGTGATGCTGGTGATCGCCGGCGGCGTCCTCCTCCTCGTCCTGGCCGGCGTACGGATGTACAGCCAGCGCAAGCGGGTGGCCGCGCGGAACGCCGAGGCCGAGGCCAAGGCGGACACCGCCCCGGAGGAGACGGAGCCGCAGCCGGAATCCAGGGCGGCCCGCGAGGCGGAACCCGGGGCGGACACGCCGCGGGAGCCGGAAGCCGCTTCGGAGGAGCCCGAAACGGACGAACCCGAGCAGCCGAGTGACCTGACACCGGACACCGGGCCCGAAAGCGGCGACCCGTCGGGCACGGGTGAGAAAGTGGACCGTTGAGCGATGCCGTGGCCGGTCGGCCGGGGACGATGAGGTGGGGTAACCATGAACGCGCCGTACGACGGTGACCGCGGCCAGGGCGCGGGCGGCACGCCGCCGTCCGGTGGGACGCCCGCGGCGCCCCCCGGCTCCGGCCAGCAGCCGGTGCCGCCCCTGCCACCCGGTGCCCCCGGCCCCCAGGGGCACGCCCCCTACACGCCGGACGGCTACCCGCAGGACGGCTACGCGCAGGGCGCGTACCAGCAGAACCCGTACGCCCAGGACCCCTACGTCCAGGACGCCTTCACCCACGACCCGTACCGGGCCCAGGACCTGTCCGCGCAGGACCCGGTGACCGAGGCGCTCTACGACCGCGCCGCGCACCCGCCGCCCCCGCCCGGCACGTACCCGGAGCCGCAGCCGCTCTACCAGCAGCCCGCCGCACCCCACCACGCTCCCGACCCCCGGGTGTGGGCCCAGACGCCCGCTCCGGAGCCCGAGGGCCCCTCCCGCCACCTCCCGTACGGCGACGACGCGCGCACCGTCCAGTTCACCGGCGTCGACGACCTGGTGACCCGGGCCGGCGAGGAGGAACCCGAGCCGGACGCCTTCGCGCACCTCTACCGGGACCAGCAGACGCCCGGCCAGGTGCCCCCGCCCGCCCCGGAGCCGGATCCCATGCCCGCGCCCGCCCCCAAGAAGTCCGGCCGCGCCTCGGGGCTGCTCAAGTCGAGCGCGGTGATGGCCGCCGGCACCCTGGTCTCCCGGCTGACCGGCTTCGTCCGCAGCCTGGTGATCACCGGTGCGCTCGGCGCCGCCCT
Organism: Streptomyces sp. CB02009; assembly: GCF_001905825.1. Taxonomy (GTDB): domain Bacteria; phylum Actinomycetota; class Actinomycetes; order Streptomycetales; family Streptomycetaceae; genus Streptomyces. The sequence continues at coordinate 451,628 of NZ_LIVV01000004.1, read as the reverse complement.
GCTCGGTGACACCTTCACCATCGCCTACACCCTGCCGACGATGATCTACATCCTCACCGTCGGCGGCGGCCTCAACTCGGTCTTCGTCCCGCAGCTCGTCCGCTCGATGAAGAACGACGAGGACGGCGGCGAGGCCTACGCCAACCGGCTGCTCACCCTCGTGATGGTGGCGCTCGGCGCGATCGTGGTCCTGGCCGTCTTGGCGGCGCCGCTGCTCATCCGGCTGATGTCGAACACCATCGCCGACGACGCCGCCGCCAACAGCGTGGCCGTGACCTTCGCCCGCTACTGCCTGCCCACGATCTTCTTCATGGGCGTGCACGTGGTGATGGGTCAGATCCTCAACGCCCGCGGCAAGTTCGGCGCGATGATGTGGACCCCGGTCCTCAACAACATCGTCATGATCGTCACCTTCGGCCTGTTCATCTGGGTCTACGGCACCTCCGCCGAGTCCCACATGGGTGTGCAGACCATCCCCGACGACGGCATCCGCCTGCTCGGCATCGGCACCCTGCTCGGACTCGTCGTCCAGGCCCTGGCGATGATCCCGTACCTCCGGGAGACCGGCTTCCGCTTCCGGCCCCGCTTCGACTGGAAGGGCCACGGGCTCGGCAAGACGGTCAAGCTGGCCAAGTGGACCGTGCTCTTCGTCCTCGCCAACCAGGCCGGCGTCCTGGTCGTCACCCAGCTCGCCACGGCGGCCGGTGAGGCGTCCGGCAAGAACGGCGCGGGCTTCCTCGCCTATTCCAACGCCCAGCTGATCTGGGGCATGCCGCAGGCCATCATCACGGTCTCCGTCATGGCCGCGCTGCTGCCGCGGATCTCCCGCGCCGCCCACGACAACGACCCGGGCGCCGTCCGGGACGACATCTCGCAGGGACTGCGCAACTCGGCCGTCGCGATCGTCCCGGTCTCCTTCGCCTTCCTGGCGCTCGGCGTCCCGATGTGCACCCTGCTCTACGCCTCCAGCGGCGTCGAGGCGGCCCAGGGCATGGGCTTCATCCTGATGGCCTTCGGCCTCGGCCTGATCCCCTACTCCGTCCAGTACGTCGTGCTCCGCGGCTTCTACGCCTACGAGGACACCCGGACGCCCTTCTACAACACGGTCATCGTCGCCGCCGTCAACGCGGCCGCCTCCGCGATCTGTTACGTCGTCCTGCCCGCCCAGTGGGCCGTCGTCGGCATGGCCGCCTCGTACGGCCTCGCGTACGCCGTCGGTGTCGGCATCGCCTGGCGCCGCCTCAGCAAGCGGCTGGGGGGCGACCTGGACGGCACCCACGTCCTGCGGACCTACGCCCGTCTGTGCATGGCCTCCGTGCCCGCTGCCATTGTCTCCGGCGCCGTCGGCTTCGGCCTGCTGAAGCTCCTCGGCGAGGGGGCGTTGGGCTCGCTCGTCGCCCTGGTCGTCGGTGGAGCGGTGCTCCTCGGAGTCTTCTTCGTCGCGGCCAAGCGCATGCGGATCGCGGAGCTGAACACCCTGGTGGGAATGGTGCGCGGACGCCTGGGACGCTGAGTCTTCAGCTCCCGCACAACCATCGGGGGGAACCGCGTGTCGTGCATAGCGTCCGACTGTGGGCACAATTGGCTTGGCTGTTGGATGTGGCGCAACGGATGGGGAGGCAGGGAACGACGGTGGCGGAACGTAGCACGGCTGCCGTCGACGTGGCCGACAACAGCGGAAACGACCCGCTGACCGCCAAGGCGGACACGGCCGCGACCGACGGGGTGGCGGACAAGAGGAAGACGGCGGAACAGCCCGCCGAGGCCACGGACAAGAAGGCGGTCGAACGACAGAGCGGCGAACAGCCCTCCCTCACGGCTCCGGAGCTGCACAGCGGCCACAAACTGGCCCGGCGCTACCGGCTGGAGGAGTGCGTCACCCGTCTGGACGGCTTCAGCAGCTGGCGGGCCGTCGACGAGAAACTGAGGCGTGCCGTCGGTGTCCACCTGCTGCCCGCCGACCACCCCCGGGCCCGGTCGGTCCTGGCCGCGGCCCGCTCCTCGGCCCTCCTCGGCGACCCCCGCTTCGTGCAGGTCCTCGACGCCGTCGAGGAGAACGACCTCGTGTACGTGGTGCACGAGTGGCTGCCCGACTCCACCGAGCTGACCACGCTGCTCGCAGCCGGTCCCCTGGAGCCCCACGACGCCTACCAGCTCGTCAGCCAGGTCTCCCAGGCCATGGCCGCCGCCCACCGCGAAGGCCTCGCCCATCTCCGGCTCACGCCGAGCGCCGTCCTGCGCAGCTCCACCGGCCAGTACCGGATCCGCGGCCTGGCCGTGAACGCCGCCCTGCGCGGCATCACCGCCGAACGTCCGCAGCGCAACGACACCGAGGCCATCGGCGCGCTCCTGTACGCCGCGCTCACCCAGCGCTGGCCGTACGACAGCGACGCCTACGGTCTCTCCGGCCTGCCCAAGGGCGTCGGCCTGCTCCCGCCCGACCAGGTCCGCGCCGGTGTCCACCGGGGTCTCTCCGAGATCGCCATGCGCGCCCTGGCCAACGACGGGGCCACCGCATCGCGCCAGGAGCCGCCCTGCACCACTCCGGACGAGCTGGCCAAGGCCGTGGCCGCCATGCCCCGTGTGAAGCCCCCGGAGCCCGAGTTCACCGCCCCGCCCGAGTACCAGCGCACGACGTACCAGCAGGGCACGTACGGGCGTCCTCAGCCGCGTCCGACGACCACCCAGCCGGTGGTCATCCCGCCGCCTCCGCTGCAGAGCCGCACGGGCAGGGCCCTGAAGTGGGCCGTCTCGGCCCTCCTGATCGCCGCGCTCGGCCTCGGCAGCTGGCAGATCGCGGACCGGCTCCTCGCTCCGGACTCCCCGCAGAAGGAGACCCCGGCACCTGCGGCGACCGCCGACGAGAAGCCCGCCCCGCTCAAGCCGGTCACCATCGAGTCGGCCCAGGACTTCGACCCGCTGGGCAACGGCTCGGAGAAGCCCCAGGCCATAGACCTCGCCTTCGACGGCGATCCCAGCACGTACTGGTACACCGAGAACTACCGCGGCCTCGGCTTCGCCAATCTGAAGACCGGCGTGGGCCTCGTGCTCGACCTGGGCAAGGCGCAGAGCATCAGCGAGGTCGACCTGTCGTTCGTCGGCGACACGTCGGTGGAGCTGCGTACGGCACCGTCCGACGCGACGTCGCAGCCGTCCCAGCCGGATTCGTACACCACCCAGGCGAAGGGACAGGGCAGCGAGGTCGCCCTGAAGCTCACCAAGCCCGTCACGACCCGCTACGTTCTCGTGTGGCTGACGGAACTGCCCTCCAACGACGGCGGCTACCGGGGCAAGCTGAGCGAAGTAAAGATCATGGGCTGACGACCGCAGGGGAGGGGGCTCACCGTTGGACCGACCGATAGACGACGCCACGGACGACCAGGAACTCCTGGCTCGCCATGTCGCCGGCGATCCCGACGCCTTCGGTGAGCTCGTACGGCGCCACCGCGACCGGCTCTGGGCGGTGGCCCTGCGCACCCTGGGAGACCGCGAGGAGGCCGCTGACGCCGTCCAGGACGCCCTGTTGTCCGCCTTCCGGGCCGCCCACACCTTCCGCGGCCAGTCGGCCGTCACGACGTGGCTCCACCGCATCACGGTGAACGCCTGCCTCGACCGCCTCCGCAAGGCGGCCTCACGCAAGACCTCTCCGGTCGACGACAACGACCGCTTCGAGCAGCTCCTCGAACCCCACGAGTCCGCCGAGGCCCCCGTGGAGCGGCACGACGTCCACCGCGAGGTCCTCGCCGCCCTGGGTTCGATCCCCGCCGATCAGCGCGCCGCCCTCGTCCTGGTCGACATGCAGGGATATCCGGTCGCGGAGGCGGCCCGTATCCTCGGCGTTCCCACCGGCACGGTGAAGAGCCGCTGCGCGCGCGGGCGGGCACGGCTGCTTCCGATGGTCACTCATCTGCGCGTCGACACCGTGGGTAACGAAGCCCCTGATGGGGGAAGGAACCGGACGCCGGGGACATCCGTCCCACCGGTGCCGGGGCCGACGGACACCGGACCGACTGATCCAGCTGCTGTGAAGGGCGGAGGTGGGCGCACGTGACTTCCACGGCCGGCAGGGCCAACACCACACAGCACCCGGACGTCTCGGAGATCTCCGATCTGACCGAGGGGCTCCTCTCACCGAGCCGCTCGGCCGCCGTCCGCCGACACCTGGACGGATGCCCCCTCTGCGCGGACGTACGCACCTCCCTGGACGAGATCCGGGGGCTGCTCGGCACGCTGCCCGGGCCGCCCCGCATGCCCGCGGAGATCGCCGGACGGATCGACGCCGCTCTCGCCGCCGAGGCTCTTCTCAACGCCACGACGCAGAAGGGCGACGCCCCCGTTTCACGTGAAACATCGCCCGTCCCCGCCGCAGCGGCTCCCGCGGACTCCTCCGCGCGGGCCGCAGACCGCTCCGCAGGCCGCGGCGCGAACCGGCCTGCCGGGCGCTCCGGCGCCGCCACCGGCCCCGGGCGGGCAGGGAAACCCCGCCGCCGTCGTATCGCCCTGCTCTCGACGCTCGGCGCCGCCTTCGGCGCCGTGGTCCTCGCCACGAGCCTCTATCTCAGCCAGGCGGGCAATCTCACCGCCGGCGGTGAGGCGGGCGACACCAAGAAGGCCGACACGGTCGCCGGGGCGGCCGTGAGCCCCTTCTCCGGCTCCCCGGTCGAGGACCGGGTCCACGCGCTCCTGACCGAGGACCGGTCCACCGGGACACCTCGTGGAATCGGACCGGAATCGATGTCCGCCGAGACCGAGAGCAGGGCTCCCCAGCGGAACAGGGACACCGCCGTCCCCGGCTGCGTGCTCGCCGGCACGGGCCGGTCCGACGCGGTCCTCACGCACGAGCAGGGCGAATACCAGGGGAAGTCCGCCTATCTGCTGGTGCTCACCGATCCCGCGGACAGCAGCCGGGTCCAGGCCTATGTGGTCGACGCCACGTGCGCGGAGCAGAGCAGCGGGAGCGGAAGCACGGACGCCGATCTGCTGTTCAGCGGGACGTACCCCCGCTCCTGACCTCTCTCTGCGTCCGCCGGCGGTGCCGCGCGGCGGTTTCGGGAATGTACGCCCCTTAGGATCCGTTGGGTGGGGTGAGAGTGACCGAGACAACCGCCCCCGTAGGCAGTGCCAGTCTGCAGAGACGAGGAAGAAACCCGTGAGCGACGTCCGTAACGTGATCATTATCGGCTCCGGGCCCGCGGGTTACACCGCTGCGCTCTACACCGCCCGAGCGTCGCTGAACCCCCTGGTCTTCGAAGGTGCCGTCACCGCGGGTGGCGCGCTCATGAACACGACCGAGGTCGAGAACTTCCCCGGCTTCCGCGACGGCATCATGGGCCCGGACCTGATGGACAACATGAGGGCCCAGGCCGAGCGCTTCGGCGCTGAGCTCGTCCCCGACGACATCATCTCCGTGGACCTGTCGGGTGACATCAAGACCGTCACCGACACCGTCGGCACGGTGCACCGCGCCAAGGCCGTCATCGTCACCACCGGCTCGCAGCACCGCAAGCTCGGCCTCCCGAACGAGGACGCTCTCTCCGGCCGCGGTGTCTCCTGGTGCGCCACCTGCGACGGGTTCTTCTTCAAGGACCAGGACATCGCCGTCGTCGGCGGCGGCGACACCGCGATCGAGGAGGCCACCTTCCTCTCGCGCTTCGCCAAGACGGTCACCATCGTCCACCGCCGGGACACCCTCCGTGCCTCGAAGGCCATGCAGGAGCGTGCCTTCGCCGACCCGAAGATCTCCTTCGCCTGGGACAGCGAGGTCACCGAGATCCACGGTGAGCAGAAGCTCAGCGGACTGACCCTGCGCGACACGAAGACCGGCGAGACCCGCCAGCTGCCCGTCACCGGCCTCTTCATCGCCGTGGGCCACGACCCCCGGACCGAGCTCTTCAAGGGCCAGCTGGACCTCGACGAGGAGGGCTACCTCAAGGTCGCCGCACCGTCGACGCGCACCAACCTCACGGGTGTCTTCGCCGCCGGCGACGTCGTCGACCACACCTACCGTCAGGCCATCACGGCCGCCGGCACCGGCTGCTCCGCCGCGCTGGACGCCGAGCGCTTCCTGGCCGCCCTCGCCGACAGCGAGAAGCTGGCCGAGACCCCCGCGGTCTGACCCCGTCTCTCCTCACCCCACACCACCCCACACCCCGCGAGAACAAGGAGGCCGCTGTGGCCCTGAAGACTGTGACCGACGCTTCCTTCGAAGAGGACGTCCTCAAGAGCGACAAGCCTGTCCTGGTGGACTTCTGGGCCGAGTGGTGCGGCCCGTGCCGCCAGATCGCCCCGTCGCTCGAGGCCATCGCCGCCGAGCACGGCGAGATCGAGATCGTGAAGCTCAACATCGACCAGAACCCGGCCACGGCTGCCAAGTACGGCGTCATGTCCATCCCGACGCTGAACGTCTACCAGGGCGGCGAGGTCGTGAAGACGATCGTCGGTGCCAAGCCGAAGGCCGCCATCCTGCGTGACCTCGAAGGCTTCGTCGAGCCGACCAAGGCCTGACGCCTCCCCCTGCCGCTGTTTCACGGTTTCACGTGAAACAGCGGCAGCGTTTCACGTGAAACAGAGACGGCCCGCCCCCGATCGGGGGCGGGCCGTTCTCGTGTCCCGGCGCTACAGAGGACGCAGGACGGGCTCCTTCTGGACCGCGCCGAGGAGCCGGTCGAGCGCCATCTCGACGTCCTCCTTCCAGGAAAGCGTCGTCCGGAGTTCCAGCCGCAGCCTGGGGAAGGCCGGATGCGGCCGCACCGTCTTGAAGCCCACCGCCAGCAGATGATCGGCCGGCAGCACGCACGCCGGCTCCTTCCACCGGGCGTCCCCGAACGCCTCGATGGCCTTGAAGCCCCTCCGCAGCAGATCCTTGGCCACGGTCTGTACGACCATCCGGCCGAGCCCCTGCCCCTGGTAGCCCGGCATGATCCAGGCCGTCATCAACTGCGCGGCATCGGCCGCCACAGGGCTCGTGGGGAAGGCGGTGGAACGCGGCACATAGGCCGGGGGAGCGTAGAGGACATAGCCGACCGGCACTTCGTCGACATAGACCACCCGGCCGCAGGAGCCCCACTCCAGGAGAACCCCCGAGATCCAGGCCTCCTTCTCCGGCTCCGAACGCCCGGCCTTCACCGCGGCTTCTCCGCTGACCGGGTCGAGCTCCCAGAAGACGCAGGAGCGACACCGCTTGGGCAGATCCGGAAGGTTATCCAGTGTGAGCGGTACGAGCCGACGCCCCACGGCCGCGCCTCACTTCCCTCGCGATCGAGCACGGATACGCCTCCTGGAATCGTATCGATCGGCTGATCGGGACGACACCGCTCACAGGCAAAGGGCGGACCGCGTTCCGGTGAAACCGGAGCACGGCCCGCCCTCAGCGGCCCTGGACAGCGGAAGGCGTCAGCCCTCCGCCCCCTTCTCGTCGTTCTTCTGGTCCATGACCCGCCCCTCGCCGGGAGCCAGGGTCGCCAGGATCCGGTCCAGATCCTCCACCGAGGCGAACTCGACGACGATCTTTCCCTTCTTCTGACCGAGGTCGACCTTCACCCGGGTCTCGAAGCGGTCCGACAGACGGGAGGCGAGGTCCGTGAGCGCGGGCGAGACCCGGCCACCGGCACGCGGCTTCGTCGGCTTGACCGCGTCGCCGGGCTCCTCGGAGCCCATGAGGCTCACCATCTCCTCGACGGTCCGCACCGAGAGGCCCTCGGAGACGATCCGGTACGCCAGCTTGTCCTGGGCCTCCGGGTCCTCGACACCGAGCAGCGCCCGCGCGTGGCCGGCCGAGAGCACTCCGGCGGCGACCCGGCGCTGCACCGGCGGGGAGAGACGCAGCAGGCGCAGCGTGTTGGAGATCTGCGGGCGGGAGCGCCCGATCCGCTCGGCGAGCTGGTCGTGGGTGCAGCCGAAGTCCTTGAGCAGCTGCTCGTAGGCGTGGGCCTCTTCGATCGCGTTCAGCTGGGCGCGGTGGAGGTTCTCCAGGAGCGCGTCCAGGAGCATCTTCTCGTCGTCGGTGTCCCGGACGATCGCCGGGATGCGCTCAAGACCCGCTTCCTTGGACGCCCGGAGCCGCCGCTCGCCCATGACCAGCTCATAGCCCTCGCCCTCGGTCTTGCGCACGACCACGGGCTGGAGGAGGCCGACCTCCTTGATGGAGACGACGAGCTCCGCCAGGGCGTCCTCGTCGAAGACCTCACGCGGCTGGTGCCGGTTGGGAACGATGGAGTCGAGCGGAAGCTCGGTGAAGTAGGCGCCCGCCGGAGGCTCGGGCCGGACCACCGGCTCGGCGTCGTTCCACGACGGAGCCGACTCCGGAGACTGCGCGCTCTGCGGAAGGGACGCCAGCTTCGCGGCCGCCACCCCCCGGCCCGAGGGCATGGCGGGGGCCGCCACACCCGGCGCGGCCACACCCACACCGCTCGACGGCGACTGCCGTTCCTGGGGAGCAGCCGGGATCAGCGCACCGAGCCCACGCCCCAATCCCCTACGTCGCTCACTCACTGGATCCCCTCCGACATGCTGCGCTGGTGGTTCTGGTGCCCGAGATGGGCGTGCTGCGGGTCGTAGTGCACGGCGGCCCCCCGCAGGGCGATCTCACGAGCCGCTTCGAGATACGACAGGGCACCGCTGGAGCCCGGGTCGTAGGTGAGGACCGTCTGCCCGTAGCTCGGTGCCTCCGAGATGCGGACGGACCTCGGAATGCTGGTCCGCAGCACCTCCTCGGCGAAGTGGGTGCGCACCTCGTCGGCGACCTGGGAGGCGAGCCTCGTCCGGCCGTCGTACATGGTGAGCAGGATCGTCGAGACGTGGAGCGCCGGGTTGAGGTGCCCCCGGACCAGGTCGACGTTCCGCAGGAGCTGGCCGAGTCCCTCCAGTGCGTAGTACTCGCACTGGATCGGGATCAGCACCTCGGCTCCGGCCACCATGGCGTTGACCGTGAGGAGACCGAGCGAGGGCGGGCAGTCGATCAGGATGTAGTCGAGCGGCTGCTCGTAGGCCTGGATCGCCCGCTGCAGGCGGCTCTCCCGGGCCACGAGCGACACCAGCTCGATCTCCGCGCCGGCGAGGTCGATGGTCGCGGGGGCGCAGAACAGGCCCTCGACATCCATGACCGGCTGCACGACTTCGGAGAGCGGCCTGCTGTCCACGAGAACGTCGTAGATCGAGGGGACCTCGGCGTGGTGGTCGATACCGAGGGCCGTGGAGGCGTTGCCCTGCGGGTCGAGGTCGATGACCAGGACCCGGGCCCCGTGCAGGGCGAGGGACGCGGCAAGGTTGACCGTCGTGGTCGTCTTGCCCACGCCGCCCTTCTGATTGGCGACCACCATCACGCGAGTCTGCGCCGGGCGGGGAAGTCCCTCACCGGCACGACCCAGCGCCTCTACTGCCAGCTGGGCAGCACGACCAATGGGGGTGTCGTCCATCGGGGGCGGTGTTTCACGTGAAACATCCTCCCCCACCGATTCGGTTCGGGGACCGGGGACCGGATCGGTCATCGGTCCCGCGATGTTGGCGTCGGACCGCAAGGATTCACTCTCCTCGGCTTCAGGCTCGCGATGGGGAGAGCCTGCCATGCTTTCGGGGTCGTGAACCAGCGAGGCCGGTGGTTCTGTGGGTGAATCCACCTCTGTGGACATCTCCGTAACCCTTGCGGGTGGGTTCACGCGGGATCTACGGTCCCGGGGCGTGGCAGCCGCGCGACCGCGACTGATGATCCCCTGCAGCAGTGAGCGATGTTTCACGTGAAACACCATGCCCCTGCTGCCCGGCCGGGACCGTTCGACACTCCGAAATGGTACGAATGCGACGCTCAGCGGCGTCGGCGGGTCTTGCTCGTCCGAGCGGCCTTGGCGCGCTTGGCGGCGAACCGCACACCACCCGGGCTCTCGCCGACCTCCACCCGGACGACCGTGGACAGCGGATCGACGATTCCCTCGCCCACCTGCAGCACGGAGGTCGCCACCACGCCAAGACGGGAGAGCGCCGCGCGAGCCCCGGTGATCTCCTCCTCCGCGGTGTCGCCCTTGAGCGCCAGCATCTCCCCGTACGGACGAAGCAGGGGAACTCCCCAGCCGGCCAGCCGATCGAGCGGCGCCACCGCGCGGGCCGTCACCACATGCACAGGGGTGATCTTGCCGAGCATCTCCTCCGCGCGCCCGCGGACCACGGTCACATGGTCGAGGCCGAGCAGCTCGACGACCTCCTGAAGGAAGTTCGTCCGGCGGAGAAGCGGCTCCAGGAGCGTGATCTTCAGGTCGGGCCTGACGAGCGCCAGGGGGATACCGGGAAGCCCTGCGCCCGAGCCCACATCGCAGACGGTGACGCCCTCGGGGACGACCTCGGAGAGGACGGCGCAGTTCAGCAGGTGCCGCTCCCAGAGCCGCGGGACCTCGCGCGGGCCGATCAGACCGCGCTTCACACCCGCGTCCGCGAGGAGCTCCGCGTACCGAACGGCTTCCGGGAAGTACTCACCGAAGACTGTCCGCGCCTGCTCCGGAGCCTCGGGGAGCTCCGCTTCCTCCGTCACGGGAACCGTCCTTCCGTACCGCACGCATCGGGTGCGGGCGCACTGTGGTGGCTGACTATCAAGGCTGACAAAGATCGGCCCCGCCTGCGAACAGACGGGGCCGACACTACGTGAGGGTTCAGGCCGGGAGGACAACGACGAAGCGCTGCGGCTCCTCGCCCTCGGACTCGCTCCGCAGACCGGCGGCGGCGATCGCGTCGTGCACGACCTTGCGCTCGAACGGCGTCATCGGGTCCAGCTTGACCGGCTGGCCGGTGGACTTGACCTCTCCCGCGGCCTTGGCGCCCAGCTCGGCGAGCTCGGCACGCTTCTTGGCGCGGAATCCGGCGATGTCGAGCATCAGACGGCTGCGGTCACCGGTCTCACGGTGCACGGCCAGCCGGGTCAGCTCCTGGAGCGCCTCCAGGACCTCGCCGTCGCGGCCCACGAGCTTCTGCAGCTCACGAGCCGAGTCGCTGATGATCGAGACCGCGGCCCGGTCCGCCTCGACGTCCATGTCGATGTCGCCGTCGAGATCGGCGATGTCGAGCAGACCCTCGAGGTAGTCGGCCGCGATCTCACCCTCCTGCTCCAGGCGGGTCAGGGTGTCGCCACCCTCGGCGGCGGCGGAGGTGGTGCCTTCCGTCACGGATGGACTCCTTCTTGCTTCGGCGAGGCTTACTTCTTGGAGGACGGGTGCTTGGGCCGCTGCTGGCCCTTGCGCTGGCCGGACTTGCCCTGCTGGCGGGACCCTCCGGAGTTGGCACGGGGACGCCCGGGCTTGTCGCCCTGCGCCTCGCCCTTCGGCTCTTCCTTGGCGGCGGCCGTGGCCGAACCCTGGGGCTTCTTCTCGAGCGAGGTGGTCGGCGCCTCTTCGGCGGCCGGCTCGGACGCCTCCTCGCCGTCCTTCACAAGGGCGTGCTGGGCGGCGGCCTGGCGCTGGGCCTTGCTCTGGCGCTTGGGCTGCTGGCGCTTGGCGGCGGCGCCGCCCTCGGCCTCGGCCTCGACGGTGTCGCCCTTGATCACGGTGCCGTCGGCCTGAGCGACGAAGCCGGCCTTGGTGAGGCCCGAGAAGAAGCGGCGCTCGTTCTCGTTCCGGTCGCTGGTGCTCTTGGCGACGATCACCTTGACGATGGCCTTGCGACGGCGGCCGCGGACCTCTCCGTGCTGCGTGATGCTCTTCAGCAGACGCTGCAGGTAGGAGTCCTGCGCCTTGCTGCCCGGGGTCGGGTTCTGGTTGATCACGTACATCTGCTGGCCCATGGTCCACACGTTGGTGGTCAGCCAGTAGACGAGGACACCGACGGGGAAGTTGATGCCCATGACGGCGAAGATCACCGGGAAGATGTACATGAGCATCTTCTGCTGCTGCATGTACGGGGTCTTCACCGAGAGGTCGACGTTCTTCATCATCAGCTGGCGCTGGGTGAAGAACTGCGAGGCCGACATCATGACGATCATGACCGCGGTGACGATGCGGACCGAGACCAGCGAGGCGTCGAGCGCGGCGACCTCGGCGGCGGAGTCGGTGAACTTCGACGCCAGCGGGGCACCGAAGATGTGGGCCTGACGGGCGCTGGCGAGCAGCTGGTCGTCGATGACGCCGATGGTCTTGCCCGAGGCGATGCTGGAGAGCACGTGGTACAGGGCGAAGAAGAACGGCGACTGCGCCAGGATGGGAAGGCACGAGGAGAGCGGGTTGGTACCCGTCTCCTTGTACAGCTTCATCATCTCTTCGGACTGACGCTGCTTGTCGCTCTTGTAGCGCTCCTGGATCGCCTTCATCTTCGGCTGGAGCGCCTGCATGTTCCGCGTCGACTTGATCTGCTTGACGAACAGCGGGATCAGACAGATACGGATCAGCACCACGAGGGACACGATGGAAAGGCCCCAGGCCCAGCCCGTGTCAGGGCCGAAGATCGCCCCGTACACCTTGTGGAACTGGACGATCACCCATGAGACAGGTGTGGTGATGAAGCTGAACAGACTGGCAATCGTGTCCACTAATCAGGCTCCTTGAGCATTGGGCGAGGTCTCTGCGGCCGGGCTCGTCTCGGCGGAGGACCCGCCCTTGTCGCCGCGCAGCGCGTTCCTCAGCATTTCGTGCCAGCGCGGGCGCTTACGCGGGGGGACATGGTCCACGCCGCCGGGCGACCACGGGTTGCACCGCAGGATGCGCCAGGCGGTCAGGGCTGTGCCCTTGATCGCGCCATGCCGGTCGATGGCCGTGAATCCGTAGTGGGAACACGACGGGTAGTACCGGCAGACGGGCCCGAGAAGCGGGCTGATCGTCCACTGGTACAGCTTGATGAGAGCCAGCAGCGGGTACTTCATCGCGCGCCCCCTCCCAGCAGCCGCTGAAGAGCGGCGTCCAGGTCTCGGGACAGCTGTGCGTGTTCGGCGTCGCCGGCTCCGGGCAACGCCCGTACGACCACCAGGCTACCGGGGGGCAGCTCGGTGAGCCGGTCGCGGACGAGGTGGCGCAGACGTCGCTTCACTTGGTTGCGTACGACCGCACCGCCCACGGCCTTGCTCACGACGAAACCCGCACGTGCCGGGGGAGCGCTCTCCCCAGGCGCGTGCGGGTTCGTTGCACCGCTGCGTAGGTGGACGACGAGGAGCGGGCGACCGGCCCGGCGACCTCGGCGTACCGCGGTTGCGAAGTCCTCGCGCCGCCTCAGCCGATTCTCGGTAGGCAGCACGTCATGACCTGTTAAGCAGATCAGGCGGACAGCTCAGAGCGACCCTTGGAACGACGGTTCGCAAGGATGGCTCGGCCGGCACGCGTACGCATCCGCAGGCGGAAGCCGTGGGTCTTGGCGCGACGACGGTTGTTCGGCTGGAAGGTGCGCTTGCTCACTCGGGGGCTCCAGAAATGATTCGTAGATGGCGGGACATCGCCTGGCTGTCACCGTGCGCCCACGAGTAGCTCGCAATACGCCCGAGTGCACCGCTACACGTTCACAAACCGTGATCTTTGCCCATCGGAGGCAGGCGGCAGCAGCCATCGACAACTCGACCTGGTCACGGTACGCGCGGCTACGCCATCCGGTCAAACCGACCTGTCGCCACCTCCCATTGTGCACAGGCTGTGGACAACAACTTGAACCACCTCAGCCGCCGCGACTACCGTGGTTGGACTCCACAATCTTTTCCGTTCTGTCCTTACCTGTCCTCACGGATCTGTCCTCACGGACATCGACCCACCGTCCCCCGAGAACCACACCATCGTGGGACCTGCGAGAAAGCGTGCCCTGTGGCTGACGTACCTGCTGATCTTGCCGCAGTGTGGCCACGCGTCCTCGAGCATCTCCTCGCAGAGGGCCAGCAGGGAATCGAGCCCAAGGACAAGCAGTGGATCGAGCGCTGCCAGCCCCTTGCCCTGGTCGCCGACACGGCGCTCCTCGCCGTACCCAACGAGTGGGGCAAGCGCGTCCTCGAAGGCCGGCTCGCCCCGCTGATCAGCGAGACCCTCAGCCGTGAGTGCGGCCGGCCGATCCGGATCGCGATCACCGTCGACGACTCCGTCGGCGAGCCGACCCCGCCGGCGCCTCCGCTCCCTCAGTCGCAGCAGCCGCGCTACGACGAGCGCCAGCAGCCCGAGCCGTACGAGAAGTACGACGGCGGCTACGGCCACCGGCCGATGCCCGACGACGGGCTGCCCACCGCCCGCCCGGCCTACCCGGACTACGGGCAGCAGCGCCCGGACCCCGGCGCCTGGCCGCGCACCCAGGAGGACCTGTCCTGGCAGCAGCCCCGGCTGGGCGGCTACCAGGAGCGGGCTCCGTACACCGGCCCGACCGGCCCCGAGCAGTCCCGGCCGCGGTACGACGAGCCGCCGCGGGGCTACGAGCAGCAGCGGCCCGAGCGGGCCGAGCTGCCCGACCCGCAGAACCACGGCGTCCGTCCCGGGCCCAGGCCCGGCGGCCCGGTCGGCGGCGGTCCGGGGGGCGGCGGTCAGGTCGGCGGCCACGGCTCCTCCTCCGCGCAGGGCTCCGGCGCGCCCGGTGAGCAGCACGCGCGGCTGAACCCCAAGTACCTCTTCGACACCTTCGTCATCGGTTCCTCGAACCGCTTCGCGCACGCGGCCGCGGTCGCCGTGGCCGAGGCGCCGGCGAAGGCGTACAACCCGCTCTTCATCTACGGGGAGTCGGGCCTCGGCAAGACCCATCTGCTGCACGCGATCGGGCACTACGCGCGGAGCCTCTACCCGGGCACCCGCGTGCGGTACGTGAGCTCGGAGGAGTTCACGAACGAGTTCATCAACTCGATCCGCGACGGCAAGGGCGACGCCTTCCGCAAGCGCTACCGCGACGTGGACATCCTGCTCGTCGACGACATCCAGTTCCTCGCGAGCAAGGAGTCGACGCAGGAGGAGTTCTTCCACACCTTCAACACCCTCCACAACGCGAACAAGCAGATCGTGCTCTCCTCGGACCGGCCGCCCAAGCAGCTGGTGACCCTGGAGGACCGGCTCCGCAACCGCTTCGAGTGGGGCCTCACCACCGACGTGCAGCCGCCGGAGCTGGAGACGCGTATCGCGATCCTCCGCAAGAAGGCGGTGCAGGAGCAGCTCAACGCCCCGCCGGAGGTACTGGAGTTCATCGCGTCCCGGATCTCGCGGAACATCCGTGAGCTGGAGGGCGCGCTGATCCGGGTGACGGCCTTCGCGAGCCTCAACCGGCAGCCGGTGGACCTCGGGCTCACCGAGATCGTCCTCAAGGACCTGATCCCGGGCGGCGAGGACTCCTCGCCGGAGATCACGGCGCCGGCCATCATGGCGGCCACCGCCGACTACTTCGGTCTGACGGTGGAGGACCTCTGCGGATCCTCGCGCAGCCGCGTGCTGGTGACGGCCCGGCAGATCGCCATGTATCTGTGCCGGGAGCTCACGGATCTGTCGCTGCCGAAGATCGGCGCGCAGTTCGGCGGCCGCGACCACACGACGGTGATGCACGCGGACCGCAAGATCCGCGCGCTGATGGCGGAGCGGCGCTCCATCTACAACCAGGTCACCGAGCTCACCAACCGCATCAAGAACGGCTGACCGGCCCGGCCCGCGCGGGGCCGGCCACGCAGGCCCCCGAAGGGCGCCCAGGGACACTTCCCGGGGCGCCCTTCGGCATTCCCCGAGGCGCCCGTCCGCGTTCCCCGGGGCGCGCCGCGGCATGGCCCGGGGTGCCCCTCGGCACGGCCCGGGACGACGCGCGACACGGCCCGGGACGACGCGCGGAGTGCTCCTGGAGCCGTCGTAAGGCCGTCCACAGGGCCCTCCGGACGTCTTCCCGGGCGCTCCGGGGACGCCGAAAACGCCTTCCGGAGCCACTCCTGATCCCTCCGGGAGCGCCCGCGGCCGCCGCCCGGGACCCCTTCCGGGGGACGGGCTGTTCGATTACTCCGTTCCGGTGGCGGGTTCTCCACAGATTGCGGGATGATCTCCCGTCCACAGGGTGGGGACTGTCGAGTTATCCGGATTGTGTCCACAGGCCGGACTGTTGACAGATCATCACCCCAGGTCAGGCCCCTGTGGAATTGTTGGTAAAAGATCTCCACAGGCTGTGGACAGAACTTTCGTCCACAGGGGCTCCCGAAGGTTGTCCACCGGCTGCCCACAGGGAGGGGTCCGTTGCCCACAGCTTCTCCACACCCCTGTCCACTGTTCGGCAACGAAACACCCCCGCTCACTGGGCCGAGTGAAAGCCGTCACACCAAGGGAGACGTTTGGGCTGTGGGGAACCTGGGGAAAGCTGGGGACAGCGCTGGGGAGAACTCCCCATGGCCTGTGTATCGGGTGTGCAGAACTTTCGGGTGTCCACAGAGAACCCCAGTTGTCCACCGACTCCACCCACAGGCACAGTGGACAAAAAACCGGGCTTGACCTGCGAAAACGACGTTATCCACCGTTTCCACAGGCCCTACTACTACTCCCACTTAGAGTTAGCTAGGAATCCGCTTCGAAGTGGGGCCTGTGCACAACTCGGCGCCGGAGCTCCGACGCGCTCTCGTCGCGACTTGACCCCGAGCAGCACCGAGTGTCGGCGGCGTACGTCAGACTGGTTCCCGCAGTCGACGAAGAGCCAGCAACAAGCAGGAGGCGGTTCCGGTGAAGATCCGGGTGGAGCGCGACGTACTTGCCGAGGCGGTGGCCTGGGTGGCCCGCAGCCTCCCGGCCCGTCCGCCGGCCCCCGTCCTCGCGGGCCTTCTGCTGAAGGCCGAGGACGGCGCGCTGAGCTTCTCGAGCTTCGACTACGAGGTCTCGGCCCGCGTCTCCGTCGAGGCCGAGGTCGAGGAGGACGGCACCGTCCTCGTCTCCGGCCGACTGCTCGCCGACATCTGCCGCGCTCTCCCCAACCGGCCGGTGGAGATCTCCACAGACGGTGTACGGGCGACCGTGGTCTGCGGCTCCTCCCGCTTCACCCTCCACACCCTGCCTGTGGAGGAGTACCCGGCGCTGCCGGAGATGCCCACCGCGACCGGCACCGTCCCCGGTGAGGTCTTCGCCTCCGCCGCCGCACAGGTGGCCATCGCCGCCGGCCGCGACGACACGCTGCCCGTGCTCACCGGTGTGCGCATCGAGATCGAGGGCGACACGGTCACCCTGGCCTCCACCGACCGCTACCGCTTCGCGGTCCGCGAGTTCCTGTGGAAGCCGGAGTCCCCGGACGCCTCCGCGGTCGCCCTGGTGCCCGCGAAGACCCTCCTGGACACCGCCAAGGCGCTCACGAGCGGCGACACGGTCACCCTGGCGCTCTCGGGCTCCGGCAAGGGCGAGGGCCTCATCGGCTTCGAGGGCGCGGGCCGCCGCACCACCACCCGCCTCCTCGAGGGCGACCTGCCGAAGTACCGGACGCTCTTCCCCACCGAGTTCAACTCGGTCGCGGTGATCGAGACCGCCCCGTTCGTCGAGGCCGTCAAGCGCGTGGCCCTGGTGGCCGAGCGCAACACCCCGGTCCGGCTGAGCTTCGAGCAGGGCGTGCTGATCCTGGAGGCCGGCTCCAGCGACGACGCACAGGCTGTGGAGCGCGTCGACGCGCAGCTCGAGGGCGACGACATCTCGATCGCCTTCAACCCGACCTTCCTGCTGGACGGTCTGAGCGCGATCGACTCCCCGGTCGCCCAGCTCTCCTTCACGACCTCCACCAAGCCGGCCCTGCTGAGCGGCAAGCCCGCCCTGGACGCCGAGGCGGACGAGGCGTACAAGTACCTGATCATGCCGGTGCGCCTCAGCGGCTGACCCCGCGGAAGCCGGTCACTGCGGGGAATCGCCTGAGCGGCTGACCCCACAGGTGTGCACCCGGGTCCGGGCGTAGGCTCGGATCCGGGTAAACCGCACACGACGCTTAAGGAATCTCTGATGGAGCTCGGTCTCGTCGGTCTCGGCAAGATGGGCGGCAACATGCGTGAGCGCATCCGCCGCGCAGGCCACACCGTCATCGGATACGACCGCAATCCGGACCTCGCCGACGTCCACAGCCTCGAAGAGCTTGTGGGCAGGCTCAAGGGGCCCCGCGTCGTGTGGGTGATGGTCCCGGCCGGTGCCGCGACCCAGTCCACCATCGACGAGCTGGCCGAGCTGCTCTCCCCCGGCGACATCGTCGTGGACGGCGGCAACTCCCGCTGGACGGACGACGAGAAGCACGCCGAGGAGCTGGCGGCCAAGGGCATCGGCTTCGTCGACTGCGGCGTCTCCGGTGGCGTCTGGGGCCTGGAGAACGGCTACGCGCTGATGTACGGCGGCTCCGCCGAGGACGTCGCGAGGGTCCAGCCGATCTTCGACGCGCTCAAGCCCGAGGGCGAGTTCGGCTCCGTGCACGCCGGCAAGGTCGGCGCCGGCCACTTCGCGAAGATGGTCCACAACGGCATCGAGTACGCCATGATGCAGGCCTACGCCGAGGGCTGGGAGCTCCTGGAGAAGGTCGACTCCGTCACCGACGTGCGCGAGGTCTTCCGCTCCTGGCAGGAGGGCACGGTCATCCGTTCCTGGCTGCTGGACCTCGCGGTCAACGCCCTGGACGAGGACGAGCACCTGGACAAGCTGCGCGGCTACGCGTCGGACTCCGGCGAGGGCCGGTGGACGGTCGAGGCCGCCATCGACAACGCCGTACCGCTGCCGGCGATCACCGCCTCGCTGTTCGCGCGGTTCGCCTCCCGCCAGGACGACTCCCCGCAGATGAAGATGATCGCCGCGCTGCGCAACCAGTTCGGTGGCCACGCGGTCGAGACGAAGAAGTAATCCACAGGCTGTGCACCCCGCGGTGCACAGCCGCCGGGGGAAGAAGGTCGGCGCCCAACCATGCACGTCACGCATCTCTCGCTGGCCGACTTCCGCTCCTACGCCCGGGTCGAGGTCCCGCTCGACCCGGGCGTCACCGCTTTCGTGGGCGCGAACGGCCAGGGCAAGACCAACCTGGTCGAGGCCGTCGGCTATCTCGCGACCCTCTCCAGCCACCGCGTCGCCTCCGACGCCCCGCTCGTCCGGATGGGCGCGGAACGCGCGGTGATCCGCGCCGCCGTCACCCAGGGCGAGCGCTCCCAGCTGGTCGAGCTCGAACTCAACCCTGGCCGGGCCAACCGTGCCCGTATCAACAGGTCCTCGCAGGTCAGACCGCGTGACGTGCTCGGCATCGTTCGGACCGTGCTGTTCGCCCCCGAGGACCTCGCCCTGGTGAAGGGCGACCCCGGCGAGCGCCGGCGCTTCCTCGACGAGCTGATCACGGCGCGCACCCCGCGCATGGCCGGCGTGCGCTCCGACTACGAGCGCGTGCTCAAACAGCGCAACACGCTCCTGAAGTCCGCGGCGATGGCCCGCCGGCACGGCGGCCGCGGCATGGACCTGTCCACCCTCGACGTCTGGGACCAGCACCTGGCGCGGGCCGGGGCCGAGCTGCTCGCCCAGCGGCTCGACCTGATCGCCGTCCTGCAGCCGCTCGCCGACAAGGCGTACGAGCAGCTCGCGCCCGGCGGCGGACCGATCCTGCTCGAGTACCGGCCCTCCGCGCCGGGCACCGGGCACACCCGCGAGGAGCTGTACGAGCAGCTGACCGCCGCGCTGGCCGAGGTGCGCAAGCAGGAGATCGAGCGGGGCGTCACCCTCGTCGGCCCGCACCGTGACGAGCTGCTCCTCAAGCTCGGCGAACTCCCGGCGAAGGGGTACGCCAGCCACGGCGAGTCCTGGTCCTACGCGCTGGCGCTGCGGCTCGCCTCGTACGACCTGCTGCGCTCCGAGGGCAACGAGCCGGTCCTCGTCCTCGACGACGTCTTCGCCGAGCTGGACGCGCGGCGGCGCGAGCGGCTCGCGGAGCTGGTGGCGGGCGGCGAGCAGGTCCTGGTGACGGCCGCCGTGGACGACGACGTACCGGGGGTCCTCGCGGGGACGCGGTACCAGGTGGCCGGAGGGACGGTGGAGCGCGTATGAGCGAGGAAAAGCTTCCCCAGCCTGTGGATACTCCGGCGCCGGCCGTTCCCGAAGCCTCGGGCGTGGACCTCGCGCGGGTCGCGCTGCGCGCGGCCAAGGAGCAGGCGAAGGCCAAGGGCGCCGCGGCCCAGCAGAAGAAGCAGGCCCGGCGCGGGGGCGGCCTGCGCTCCGGCGCGCGCGCCGACGGGCGCGACCCGATGGCGCTCGGCGCCGCGATCAACCGGCTGATCACCGAGCGGGGCTGGGAGACGCCGGCCGCGGTCGGCGGGGTGATGGGCCGTTGGCCGCAGATCGTCGGCGAGGACCTGGCCAAGCACTGCGTACCCGTGAAGTTCGACGACGAGCCGGACGCGCGGGTGCTGACCGTGCAGTGCGACTCGACCGCGTGGGCCACGCAGCTGCGGCTGCTCGCGCCGACGCTGGTGGCGCGGCTCAACGAGGACCTCGGGCACGGGACCGTGCGGATGATCAAGGTGCTGGGCCCTGGTGCTCCCCGGCGCGGGTACGGGCCGCTCAGGGCGCCCGGGTCCGTGGGGCCCGGCGACACGTACGGATAGCCGTTCGACGCGGGCGGCCTCCCGCCGTGCGGGTCCGGGTGCAGCCCGCCGCCCGGCGGGAAGCCGAGCTGTCCCCGAGCTCTCCCTCACCTGTCCCGCCGAGCTTTCCCCGAGCCGTCCCGCCGGGCTGCCCCCTCCTGTCCCGCCGAGCTGCCCCCAGCTCTTCCGCCCTGCGGAACGACGGTCCGCACGACGGCCCGCGGCCGGTGCCACTCGCCGTCACAGCCCGAAGCGCTGGGTGGCCGTCAGGGGGCTCTGAAGCCCCTGTCCGGATATGGGGAGTCGTTTGGCTCCCGCTCAGGGCGGCACATGCGGACTCAGGCACCGGCAAACCCCCATGACTGTCGGCGCTACCGGTAGACTGGGAGACAATCCCGCCACCCTGCGGAACAAGTCGAACGACGCAGCCGCTCCCGTATGCCCGGAGAACGGCCTGTGCTGTGCCAGAAAGGGCGCTTCGTGGCCGATTCCGGCGACCCCAACGAGAACAACCAGTACACCGCCAGCAACATCCAGGTCCTCGAAGGCCTGGATGCCGTGCGCAAGCGCCCTGGCATGTACATCGGCTCGACCGGCGAGCGCGGTCTGCACCACATGGTGCAGGAGGTCGTCGACAACTCGGTCGACGAAGCCCTGGCCGGCCACGCCGACACCATCGACGTGACGATCCTGGCCGACGGCGCCGTGCGCGTCGTCGACAACGGCCGTGGCATCCCCGTGGGCATCGTGGCCTCCGAGGGCAAGCCGGCCGTCGAGGTCGTGCTGACCGTGCTCCACGCGGGCGGCAAGTTCGGCGGCGGCGGCTACGCCGTCTCCGGCGGTCTGCACGGTGTCGGTGTGTCGGTGGTGAACGCCCTGTCCACCAAGGTCTCCGTCGAGATCAGGACGGACGGCCACCGCTGGACGCAGGACTACAAGATGGGCGCCCCGACCGCGCCCCTCGCGCAGCACGAGGCCACCGACGAGACCGGCACCTCGGTCACGTTCTGGGCCGACCCGGACATCTTCGAGACGACCGAGTACTCCTTCGAGACGCTCTCGCGCCGCTTCCAGGAGATGGCCTTCCTCAACAAGGGCCTGACGATCACGCTCACCGACGAGCGCGAGTCGGCCAAGGCCACGGTCGGCGCCGACGACCCGGACGCCGAGGCGGCCGCCGAGCCCGCCGCGCGCACGGTGAAGTACCACTACGAGGGCGGCATCGTCGACTTCGTGAAGTACCTCAACTCGCGCAAGGGCGAGCTGGTCCACCCCACCGTCATCGACCTGGAGGCGGAGGACAAGGAGAAGTCCCTGTCCCTCGAGGTCGCGATGCAGTGGAACAGCGGCTACAGCGAGGGCGTGTACTCCTTCGCCAACATCATCCACACCCACGAGGGCGGCACGCACGAGGAGGGTTTCCGTGCGGCGCTGACCTCGCTGATCAACAAGTACGCGCGCGACAAGAAGCTGCTCCGCGAGAAGGACGACAACCTCACGGGCGACGACATCCGCGAGGGTCTGACCGCGATCATCTCGGTCAAGCTGAGCGAGCCGCAGTTCGAGGGCCAGACCAAGACCAAGCTGGGCAACACGGAGGTCAAGACCTTCGTCCAGCGGGCGGTCTACGAGCACCTCAACGACTGGCTCGACCGCAACCCGCTCGAGGCCGCGGACATCATCCGCAAGTCGATCCAGGCCGCCACCGCGCGCGTGGCCGCGCGCAAGGCGCGCGACCTGACCCGTCGCAAGGGCCTGCTCGAGTCGGCGTCGCTGCCGGGCAAGCTGTCCGACTGCCAGTCGAACGACCCGGCCAAGTGCGAGATCTTCATCGTCGAGGGCGACTCCGCCGGCGGCTCGGCCAAGTCCGGCCGCAACCCGATGTACCAGGCCATCCTGCCGATCCGCGGCAAGATCCTGAACGTCGAGAAGGCCAGGATCGACAAGATCCTGCAGAACACCGAGGTCCAGGCGCTCATCTCGGCCTTCGGCACCGGTGTGCACGAGGACTTCGACATCGAGAAGCTCCGCTATCACAAGATCATCCTGATGGCGGACGCCGACGTCGACGGCCAGCACATCAACACCCTGCTGCTGACCTTCCTCTTCCGCTTCATGCGGCCGCTGGTCGAGGCCGGTCACGTCTACCTCTCCCGTCCGCCGCTCTACAAGATCAAGTGGGGCCGGGACGACTTCGAGTACGCGTACTCGGACCGCGAGCGGGACGCGCTCGTCGAGCTGGGCAAGCAGAGCGGCAAGCGGATCAAGGAAGACTCGATCCAGCGCTTCAAGGGTCTCGGCGAGATGAACGCCGAGGAGCTGCGCGTCACCACCATGGACGTCGAGCACCGCGTACTCGGCCAGGTCACCCTGGACGACGCCGCGCAGGCCGACGACCTGTTCTCGGTGCTGATGGGCGAGGACGTCGAGGCACGCCGCTCGTTCATCCAGCGCAACGCCAAGGACGTTCGCTTCCTCGACATCTGAGTCGGTCTCAGCTGACCGTACGAAAGGACTGACGACCAGCAATGGCCGACGAAACCACCCCGACCGGGACCACCGAAGAAGAGCCCGTGCTGCGGATCGAGCCCGTCGGGCTCGAGACCGAGATGCAGCGCTCGTACCTCGACTACGCGATGTCCGTCATCGTGTCCCGCGCGCTGCCCGACGTGCGCGACGGCCTCAAGCCCGTCCACCGGCGCGTGCTGTACGCGATGTACGACGGCGGCTACCGGCCCGAGAAGGGCTTCTACAAGTGCGCCCGCGTCGTCGGTGACGTCATGGGTACGTACCACCCGCACGGCGACTCCTCGATCTACGACGCGCTCGTCCGCCTCGCCCAGCCCTGGTCGATGCGCATGCCGCTCGTCGACTCCAACGGCAACTTCGGCTCCCCGGGCAACGACCCGGCCGCCGCCATGCGGTACACCGAGTGCAAGCTCATGACGCTGTCGATGGAGATGCTCCGGGACATCGACGAGGAGACCGTCGACTTCCAGGACAACTACGACGGCCGCAACCAGGAGCCGACGGTCCTGCCGTCCCGGTTCCCGAACCTGCTGATCAACGGCAGCGCCGGCATCGCCGTCGGCATGGCCACCAACATCCCGCCGCACAACCTCCGCGAGGTCGCGGCCGGTGCGCAGTGGGCGCTCGAGCACCCCGACGCCAGCCACGAGGAGCTCCTCGACGCCCTGATCGAGCGGATCAAGGGCCCGGACTTCCCCACCGGCGCGCTCGTCGTCGGCCGCAAGGGCATCGAGGAGGCGTACCGCACCGGCCGTGGCTCGATCACGATGCGCGCGGTCGTCGAGGTCGAGGAGATCCACAACCGCCAGTGCCTGGTGGTCACGGAGCTCCCGTACCAGACCAACCCCGACAACCTCGCGCAGAAGATCGCCGACCTGGTCAAGGACGGCAAGATCGGCGGCATCGCCGACGTCCGCGACGAGACCTCGTCCCGGACCGGTCAGCGCCTCGTCATCGTGCTCAAGCGCGACGCCGTCGCCAAGGTCGTCCTCAACAACCTGTACAAGCACACCGACCTGCAGACGAACTTCGGCGCGAACATGCTGGCGCTCGTCGACGGCGTGCCGCGCACCCTCTCGCTCGACGCGTTCATCCGCCACTGGGTGACGCACCAGATCGAGGTCATCGTGCGCCGGACCCGCTTCCGGCTGCGCAAGGCCGAGGAGCGCGCCCACATCCTGCGCGGTCTGCTCAAGGCGCTCGACGCGATCGACGAGGTCATCGCGCTCATCCGGCGCAGCGACACCGTCGAGGTCGCCCGCGGCGGCCTGATGGACCTGCTCCAGATCGACGAGATCCAGGCCAACGCGATCCTGGAGATGCAGCTCCGCCGGCTCGCCGCCCTGGAGCGCCAGAAGATCGTCGCCGAGCACGACGAACTCCAGGCCAAGATCAACGAGTACAACGCGATCCTGGCCTCGCCCGAGCGCCAGCGCGCGATCGTCAGCGAGGAGCTGGCCGCGCTCGTCGAGAAGTTCGGCGACGACCGCCGGTCCAAGCTCGTGCCCTTCGACGGTGACATGTCCATCGAGGACCTGATCGCCGAGGAGGACATCGTCGTCACCATCTCGCGCGGTGGCTACGTGAAGCGGACGAAGACCGAGGACTACCGCTCGCAGAAGCGCGGCGGCAAGGGCGTGCGGGGCACGAAGCTGAAGCAGGACGACATCGTCGACCACTTCTTCGTCTCCACCACCCACCACTGGCTGCTCTTCTTCACCAACAAGGGCCGGGTCTACCGCGTCAAGGCGTACGAGCTGCCCGACGCCGGCCGGGACGCGCGCGGCCAGCACGTGGCCAACCTGCTGGCCTTCCAGCCGGACGAGCAGATCGCCCAGATCCTTGCGATCCGCGACTATGAGGCCGCGCCCTACCTGGTGCTCGCCACCAAGGCCGGACTGGTCAAGAAGACCGCGCTGAAGGACTACGACTCGCCGCGGTCCGGCGGTGTCATCGCGATCAACCTCCGGGAGACCGAGGGCGGCGGCGACGACGAGCTGATCGGTGCGGAGCTGGTCTCGTCCGAGGACGATCTGCTGCTCATCAGCAAGAAGGCGCAGTCGATCCGCTTCACCGCCACGGACGACGCGCTGCGTCCGATGGGACGTGCCACGTCGGGCGTCAAGGGCATGAGTTTCCGCGCGGACGACGAACTGCTCTCGATGAATGTCGTCCGGCCCGGTACGTTCGTCTTCACCGCGACCGACGGCGGGTACGCGAAGCGCACCCCCGTCGACGAGTACCGCGTCCAGGGTCGTGGCGGCCTCGGCATCAAGGCCGCCAAGATCGTGGAGGACCGCGGCTCGCTCGTGGGCGCGCTGGTGGTCGAGGAGACGGACGAGATCCTCGCCATCACGCTGTCCGGCGGTGTGATTCGCACGCGAGTCAACGAAGTCAGGGAGACCGGCCGTGACACCATGGGCGTCCAGCTGATCAACCTGGGCAAGCGCGATGCCGTCGTCGGCATCGCGCGGAACGCCGAGGCCGGCGGCGAGGACGAGGTCGACGACCTCGTCGACGCCGAGGGCGCCGTGGAGGCGTCCGAGAGCGCGGTGGTCGAGACCGTGGTGGTCGAGACCGAGGCAGTCGAGGGCACGGAGCCCTCGGCCGGGGAGCACGAGGAGTAAGAGCGTGAGTGGAGCCACGGGCGCCGGATCGGCGGCTGCCGGAGCTTCTGCTGGTGCTGGAGCGAACGGCGCCCGTGGCTCCGCCACGGACTCCCAGGGGGTTGCGGTGACGGACACTCGGGGGCAGCAGCCCTCGTACGAGACCTACAACGGGCCGCTGCCCGGCGAGCGCACGGGTGCGCAGCAGCCGGGGGCGCCCTACCACCCGCCGCAGGCGTACGGCGCTCCGGCGTCGGGCGGCGGTACGGCGGGCGGACAGACCGGTGCCGTGCGCCGGCCGCGTACGGGGGCCCGCACGACGCCCCGTACGCGCAAGGCGCGGCTGCGGGTGGCCAAGGCCGACCCGTGGTCGGTGATGAAGGTGAGCTTCCTGCTCTCCATCGCACTGGGCATCTGCACGATCGTCGCGGCGGCCGTGCTGTGGATGGTCATGGATGCCATGGGCGTCTTCTCGACGGTCGGCGGCACGATCAGCGAGGCCACGGGCTCGAACGAGTCCAACGGCTTCGATCTGCAGTCGTTCCTCTCGCTGCCGCGGGTGCTGATGTTCACCTCGGTGATCGCCGTGATCGACGTGGTCCTGATGACCGCGCTGGCGACGCTGGGCGCGTTCATCTACAACCTGTCGGCCGGCTTCGTCGGCGGCGTGGAGCTCACGCTCGCCGAGGACGAGTGACGCGCGAGTGACCTGCGAGGGGGCCGGTCGGTTACCGATTTTGGGACTGGCCCCCCGGTGCGCTAATGTTCAGGAGTCAGCGCGCGGGACACACACCGCAAAGCGCGGCGGGGCTATAGCTCAGTTGGTTAGAGCGCATCCCTGATAAGGATGAGGCCACAGGTTCAAATCCTGTTAGCCCCACAGTACTGATCGACCCGGACGGTTCCTCCGTCCGGGTCGATTTGTTTGTTCGGGGGCCTTGGAAGGTTTGAACCTCGTACAGGTCACCGATCGGTATCGGTCGATGTGTAGAGTGGGCGTCAGAAGTCTCCTACGTCAACGAAAGACGAGGTCGCGCGGTGAAGAAGCTTCTCCTGGTCGCACTGGCCGCCATCGGCGGGCTCCTCGTGTACCGCCAGATCCAGGCGGATCGCGCCGAGCAGGATCTGTGGACGGAGGCGACCGACTCCGTGCCCGCAGGTTCCGGTGTCTGAGACGAGAACCGTCTGTGGGTGAAGCCCCGGCCGCGCGAGAGCGGGCCGGGGCTTCGCTTTGCCTGAGCAATTTTTCTACTTGCTTGAGTGAAGAGGAGCAGCGCGTGATGACGCAGGCGGGCATCGGCCGGAGGGCGGGGGCCCTGATCGCGGCGGCCGCGGCGGTGGGAGCGGTCGTGGCGCTTCCCGGGCAGGCCGTGGCGCTTCCCGCACAGACGGCGGCCGCGGGCGCGGCGAACGCGGCCGAGGGGCGTGCGGGCCTCGGGGGCGCCGGGAACGCCGTCGCGGGGCGTGCGGGCGCCGAGGGGGCTCTTCCGCCGTACACCTTCGACAGCTCCGCCCAGCGGGTCCAGGGCGCCGCCTCCAGCTCGGACGCCGTGGAGCTGAGGACCGGGCAGACCTACCGCGACACGCTCAAGAGGAACGGCAAGGTCTACTACCGGGTCAACCTCGATCAGCAGAACGCGTACGTCTCCGTCGTCGCGGTGCCGAGGGCCGGCGGGAAGGTCGAGTACGGCGACGGCTTCAAGGTGAGCATGCAGGACGGCTCTGGCACCGAATGCGGATACCAGCAGGCGAACTTCTCCTCCAGCGAGTTCACCCGGCCGCTCGCCGCGTACGCCCGCCGCGAGATCAAGGCCGACAGCTCCACCTGCCAGCGTGCCGGGGCCTACTACGTGCTCGTCGAGCGCGAGTCGAAGACGAGCACGGACGACTGGGAGCTGGAGATCCGCCACGCGTCCGAGCCCGTGCTGAAGAAGGCCGGCCCGACCGAGCTGCCCGAGGTCTGGGCCTCCGGCACGCCCGGGCCGCCCGCGGGCGGCCCGCAGCCGCGGCAGGGCGGCTCCGGCGTCCACGACGCCACCTCGCTGGCGCAGGGCGAGTGGCGGTCCGACATCCGGCCCGGCCAGACGCTCTTCTACCGGGTGCCGGTCGACTGGGGGCAGCAGCTGTTCGCCACCGCCGAACTCGGCAGCAGCGCCGCCGGCGACGAGTACGTCGGCCACGCCCTGGTCCTCTCCCTGGAGAACCCCGCCCTCGGGCACGTCGACGAGAACACCGTCAGCTACAGCGGCAAGCCCGCGACGCTCGCGCTGGACGCGCTGCGGCCGGTGGCCCACGAGAACCGCGGCTCGTACGACGAGGCCACCAACGGGATGCGCTTCGCGGGCTGGTACTACCTGTCGGCCACGCTCAACCCGGACATGGCCAAGGAGTACGGGGACGGGACCGTGCCGCTGACCCTGCGGGTCTCGCTGCGGGGCGACGCGAAGCCGGGGCCCGGGTACGACGGGGACCCCGCGCGGTTCAGCGTGACCGCCGACGACAAGGAAGCGGCGGAGAAGGGCGTCTCGGGGGCGCAGGCGACGTCGGGGAGCGACTCCATGCGGGTCGTCGCGGCGGCCGGGATCGGCAGCGGGACGGTTCTGCTGCTCGGACTCGGCGGATGGACGCTGGTGGCGCGGAGGCGGGCGGCGGCGTAACCGGGGGCGGGCCCCGCCGCGTAGCCGGGGGCCGGGCGCTCTCAGGTCTGCGCGAGGGCCCAGAAGCCGACCGCGAAGCAGAGCAGCGCGAGCAGCAGGACCGGGATCGCGACCTTCGGGGGCGGTCCCGGTCGGCGTACCGGGGCGGGGGCGGAGGCTCCCGCCGGGACCCCGACGGGGGCCGTGTGCTGAGCGGGAACCTGAACGGGTCGGGCGGTGTATGGATGAGTAGGGGCTTGTCCGTACGGCACCGCCGAGGTCGGTGCCCGGTCGAAGGAGGGGGTCGGGTGGCCGACCGGCGGGGGCAGGTGGAAGCTGCCCGTCTCGGAGGGCCCGGGCAGCGGCGCGGGAGCCGCGGCCGGGGCGGCGAGCGGAGTCGTGGCCGGAGTGGAGGACGGGGCCGTGGCCGGGGCTGCGAAGGGGGCCGTGGCCGGGTGTGGGGTCTGGTAGTGCGGCTGTGGGGGGTGCTGGGGCTGCTGAGGCGGTACGGGTGCGTTGGCGGGCGTCGGGGCGGCGCCGGGGGGCACGCCGGGTGCGGCGGGCGTCGAGGCGCTCGTGGGGGTGCTCCGGGCGGCCGTGGCCGCCCCGTCGGCAGGGCCGGTGGGTGCGGCGGTGCCGGCGGGGCCCGTCGGGCCCTGGGGGCCGAAGCCGGACGGCAGGGGCCCGAGTTGGTCGAAGATCTCGACCCGATCCTCGTCGGGGCGCGGCTCGGGCAGCATGTCGGCGGCGGCGGCCAGGGCCTTGCGCGCGCCCGTGGCCGTCCGGAAGCGGGCCTGCGGATCGGGCTGCAGCAGACCGGCGAGCACCTGCCACAGGGGCTCCGGGATGCCCTCGGGGGCGCCGGGAGTGCCGTGGGTGAGGAAATGCCCGACCAGGGCCTGCGAGTCCGGCTTGCGGCCCTGGAGCAGATAGAGGGCGACCAGGCCGACGGCGAAGAGGTCGGCGGTGAAGTCGGGTTCGGCACCGAGGAGCTGCTCGGGTGCGAAGTAACCGGGCGTGCCCACCACGTAGTTGGTCTCGGTGAGGCGGGGCTCGCCCTTGCGCATGGAGATGCCGAAGTCGGACAGCCGCAGATGCGGCCGCCCGGTCCCGGTGACGTCCATCAGGATGTTCGCGGGCTTGATGTCGCGGTGCACGACCCCCTCGGCGTGCACCGTGGCCAGGCCCGAGAGCAGCTGGTCGAGCAGGACGCAGACGAACCGGGGCGGCAGCGGGCCGTAGTCGCCGATGACGTGCGCCAGAGAACCACCGGCGACCAGGTCCATGGTGAACAGGACCTTGTCGTCGTCGGCGGCCCAGCTGGCCGGGGCGAGGACGTGCGGATGGTCGATCCGCAGCGCCTGCTCCCGGACGAACCGGAGCAGCGTGTGCGCGTCGCTCTGCAGGAGCACTTTGGCCGCCACATAGCGGCGGCGCCGGTGGTCCCAGGCGCGCCACACGGCGCCCGCCCCGCCCCGTCCGATCGGGTCGACCAGCTCGTACCGCCCAGCGAATACCTCACCCATCGTGCTGTGTCCGCTCCCCGTTGCCTCGTCTGCGGGCGGTGCCGGCCGGCTGCCGACCGCGTCAGTTCTGGTGCGACTCGTAGTGCGCGACCGCGTCCGCGGTCCGCCCCGCGCCGTACACCCGGAGGAACTCTGCCAGTTCCGGGTGGGCCGGGGCGAGGGAGTCGGCGGCGTCGATGATGTCGCCGGCCGCGGCTACGGAGCGCAGCAGCGACTGGATCTCGCGGACCACGCGGCGGACGGTCGGTGCGCCGGAGCCGGTGGCGGGCTGCCCGGTGCTGGTGAGGACGGAGCCGCCCTGCGACTTCTTGACCTCGTCCATCCGGTCGGTGGCCTCGGCCGCGCTGACGGTGCCGTCGGCGACCTGCACGGCGAGTTCCTGGAGCGCCTGGACGCGCTGGACGACGGCCGGGTTCCCGATCTTGGCCCGCTGGCCGCTCATCAGCTGGGACAGCATGGGCGCTGACAATCCGAGCACGGCCGCGAGCCTGGCCTGATTGAGTCCGAGATCGTCGATCAGCCGACGGAAGAGCGCCCCCAGCGGCTCTCCGTACCAACTGCGCTGAAGCTCTCTGGCTCGCGCCGTGGCTTCCTGCTGCGCTGCGTCCATTTCTTCTCCCCATCCCTAGGTTCGCCACTGCGAACCTCGCTCAGCATCTTACGGAGAGTGGTCGCCGACCGGGAGTCCCAATCCTTTTGCCGGGCATGGGGGGTGACCCGGTACGCTGTTCTCGTTCCGGGGCCTTAGCTCAGTTGGTAGAGCGCTGTCTTTGCATGGCAGATGTCAGGGGTTCGACTCCCCTAGGCTCCACAACAGGCACCCCCTGTGAACTGCGGAAACGCAGTTCACAGGGGGTGTTTTCGTATGCCGGTCCGGGTCCGCCCGCGCGGTCGATCCGTCGGGACCCGTGTGCCGCCCGCCGTTCCCGGCCGCCGCGAGGCGGGGCGAAGGGGGTGGGAATCCGTCCAGGACGGCCGTGGGTGCCGTGCTTGCTTCCGGTCCCGAAGGGTCCGCTGGTCCGGACGGGTGGTGTTCATCGGAAGAACTGCGCGACGGCGGCGACGTTCCGTGGAAAACGGGCGCGCATCCACATCATGAGGAAAGTACGTAAAGCGCGCAAACCGAAATGAACCATTCGAGATCGTCACGAAAGTGAGGGGCCATGGCCACCGCCAAGGTCAAGCAGTTCTGGACCGCCTTCATCTCCGTCCTCTTCGCCCTGCTCGCCTCCGTCGGCCTGGCGAGCACCGCCGCCGCGACCCAGCAGCCCGCCGTCCAGCAGCCGGAGGAGCCGGCCGGCCCCACCACGGCCGCGCCCGTCGCCGGGGAGAAGCGGGCCGCGCTCGCCTCCGTACCGGCACAGAGGGCTCACCGCCGGCCGCTCGTCGGGGACCGCTCCCTGCCGCCCACGATCAAGCAGCGCATCGCCGCCGAGGCCCACGGTTCCTCTCCCGCCACCCGCAGCCGCTCCGCCGCCGGCGTCACCGCCGCTGCCGAGAACGACGAGCCGGCCGCGCTGACCGAGCTGGCGCTCGCCGCGGCGGCGTAGGGCGTGGGGAGACGACGATGCGCACTCCCCGCACCCGTTCCCGTTCCCGAACCCGTTCCTGCACCCGTTCCCGTAACCGTGTCCGCCCTTCCTCGTACGACTCCGACTCGTACGATCCGGCAGGACCCGGCAGGAATCCGCAGACGGAACTCGCAGGACCCGCAGGCCTCGCAGGACCCGCAGGCCTCGCAGGACTCGCAGAACCGGAAGAAACCCGCAGGACCCGCAGTACGGCAAGAACCCGCAGGACCCGCAGTACGGCAAGAACCCGCAGGACTCGGCATGACCCCGCGGGACACCGCGGGAACCAGGACCCCGGCAGACTTCGGCAGGGCCCTGGTCACACGCGGTAGGACCTCGGCAGTACCCAGCAGTACCCCGGTCGGTCAGCGGCGCTCGTCGCGATCGGCGGCTTCCTCGGCGGCGGCAGCGGCTTCGGCCTCGGTCTCCTTGGCCTCCACCTCCGGGTCGAGGGCATCCCCACCCTCGTCGTAGGACGTCAGTACGGAACCCTCCTCTTCCACCTCGGTGGCGGCGGGCGGCTCGACCAGCCAGTCGGGATTGGCCTGCTTGTCCCACCACTTCCAGGCGGCGAACGCGCCGCCGACGAGAACGCCCAGGACCAGGAGGCCCTTGGCGAGGCGTCCGGCCCGTGCCTGACGCTCGTGCTTCTTCGCGATCTTCTGGATCTCCTCCGGTGTCACCTGACCGCGCAGTGCGGCCCAGGCGGCAGTCGAACGCGACCCGGCCTCATCGAGGACGGGACCTGTCGCGGCGACCGCCTGCTCGACACGCGGAACGGTGTAATCGGCCGCCTGACGGTAGGCCCAGCGGGTCTTGACCGCCGCAGTGTGTGCGGCTGCGTCGACCCGCGGCGGTACATGCGGTGCGACATACGAGTCGTACTGCGCACGAGCCTGCGCCCGGGCCTGGTGAGCGGCCTTGGAGACCTTCGGCGCGATCAGCACACGCGCCTCATGGGCGTAGTGCGCGGCCTGGTCCTTTGCCGTGCCGGCGTACGGCGCCACCACTTCCGCGGCGTGCAGGACGCTCTCCTTCGCCGAATCTGACGCGGCGCGCACGCTGTCCATGCGGGTCACGGGATTCCTCCTCCTCGGTGGCGACGATGTCGGTTTTTCGCCTTTCCATCCTTTTCGAAATCATGCCCCCCGGAGCCAGGTACGGCATGTGGGGTGGGCATCCGGGGCATGCGAGGATCGGACACGCCAGAGACAGACGTGACGTGACGCGACATGACGTGGACGGAAGGCGACCGTGGCCGAGCAGTTGTACGCGACCCTCAAGACCAGCCTGGGTGACATCGAGGTGCGGCTGATGCCGTTCCACGCCCCGAAGACGGTCAGGAACTTCGTCGAGCTCGCCGGCGGTGAGCGCGAGTGGACGCACCCTGCGACCGGCACGGTCTCCTCGGAGCCGCTCTACGACGGCACGGTCTTCCACCGGGTCATCAAGGGCTTCATGATCCAGGCGGGCGATCCGCTCGGGAACGGCACGGGCGGTCCCGGCTACGAGTTCGCCGACGAGTTCCACCCCGAGCTCTTCTTCGACCGTCCCTACCTGCTGGCCATGGCCAACGCCGGTCCGGGCACCAACGGCTCGCAGTTCTTCGTCACCGTCGCTCCCGCGACCTGGCTGAACCGCAAGCACACCATCTTCGGCGAGGTCGTGGACGGCGCGAGCCGGAAGGTCGTGGACGCGATCGCGGCCACCGCGACCGACCCGCACACCGAGCGACCGCTGCAGGACGTGGTCATCGAGTCCGTGGTGATCGAGAAGCGCTGAGGCGGAAGGGACGGCACCTCTCATGGAACCGAAACCCTCCGAGGACAAGCGCGCCGGTCTGCCGCGCTGCTACCGCCACCCCGAGGTGGAGACCGGCATCCGCTGCACACGCTGCGAGAAGCCGATCTGCCCGTCGTGCATGGTCTCCGCCTCCGTCGGCTTCCAGTGCCCCGACTGCGTGCGCAACGGGTCGGGGACGGGCCACGCCGCCGACGCCAACCAGCCGCGGACGCTCGCGGGCGGCCGGGTCGCGGCGGACGACCGCCTCGTCACCAAGATCCTCATCGGAATCAACCTCGCGGTGTACCTGGCCGTACTCGTGTTCGGGGATCGGCTCGTCGACGAGCTCGTCCTCATCGGCTACGCCTACAGCCCGTCGCTCGGCGAGCTGGTCGGGGTCGCCGACGGCGAGTGGTACCGGCTGCTGACCTCGACCGTCCTCCACCAGGAGGTCTGGCACATCCTCTTCAACGTGCTGGGCCTGTGGGTGATCGGCGGGATCGTCGAGCCCGAGCTGGGCCGGATCCGGTACGCGGCCCTGTGCCTGCTCTCCGGTCTCTCCGGCTCCGTGCTGGCGTACCTCGTCGCCGCGCAGAACCAGCCCTCGCTCGGCGCCTCCGGCGTGGTCTACGGCCTGATCGGCGCGTGGGTGGTGCTCGCCCGCCGGCGGCGTCACGACATGCGGCCGGTGATCCTTTTCGTGGCCCTGTCGCTGCTCATGACGTTCACCCGACCGGGGATCTCCTGGGAGGCCCACGTCGGCGGTCTGGTCGCGGGCCTCGTGGTGACGTACGCGCTCGTGCACGCGCCGAGGGCCTGCCGGGACCTGGTGCAGTACGGGGCGCTGGCCCTGGTGCTGCTGCTCGACGTGGGGATCGTGCTGGCCCGCACCGCGACGCTCACCTGAGCGCACAGGGCTGTGGACGAGCTTCTCTGTGAGCTTTCCCCAGAGTTATCCACAGTGCGTGGCGGCCTCTCCCCGCTCTGTGGGGAAAGACTGCGCCCCTCGCCTCTGACCTGGTACTTCTCCAGGGAGGCGAGGGGCGTTGCGGTCTCCGGCGAGGGTGATTCCGGTCATACCGGCGTCAACCTCGTGCGAGTTATCCACAGATCTTCGTAAGTTATCCAGTGCTGTGCACAACGCTGTGGATAAGTTCAGGGGAGAGCTTGACGAGCAGCCGGTACGGACGCTAGACGGCGGCCGTACCCCTGCTGTTCTCCGCTACTTCCACTGCGTCGAGACGCCGAAGCCGGCCGCGATGAAGCCGAAGCCCACCACGATGTTCCAGTTCCGGATCGACTCGATCGGCATCGAACCGTCGGTGACGTAGAAGACCACGATCCACACCAGACCGATGGCGAACAGCGCGAGCATCACAGGCGCCACCCAGCTGCGGTTGGTCAGCTTGATCGAGGTGGCCTGCTTCGCCGGCGGGGGCGTGAAGTCGGCCTTCTTGCGGATCCGTGACTTCGGCACGAGGGACTCTCCTGTCGATGCGCTGCGTGACCGCGCAGGGAACTGTGGCTGGCGCCGGGATGTGACGAAGGAGGACGACTGCGTCCCCCAGGCGTCCGTTAGCGTAGTGGTTCCGCGGCACCGAAGGGGATCAGGGTACGTTGAGCAATTCCGCCGGCACTCCCGAAGGACCTGGCCGCACCGCGAGGTGGCGCCCCGTCCGGGTGCTCACCCTTGCCGTTTTCGCCCTCGCCGGACTGATCTTCGTCACGAGCTTCAACACCGCCAAGGGCACGAACATCCGCACCGACGCCTCACTCCTGCGGCTCTCCGACCTGATCGAGGAGCGCAGCCACAAGAACGCGGGCCTCGACGAGTCCACCTCCGCCCTCCGCTCCCAGGTCGACTCGCTCGCCGCCCGCGACGACGGCTCCACGCGCGCGGAGGACGCGAAACTCGACGCGCTCGAAGCGGCGGCGGGCACCACCGAGGTCTCCGGCTCCGGTCTCACCGTCACCCTCAACGACGCCCCGCCGAACGCCCAGGCCGCCCCCGGCTACCCCGAGCCGCAGGCCAACGACCTGGTCATCCACCAGCAGGACCTGCAGGCCGTCGTCAACGCCCTGTGGCAGGGCGGCGCCGAGGGCATCCGGGTCATGGACCAGCGGCTCATCTCCACCAGCGCCGTGCGCTGCGTCGGCAACACCCTGATCCTCCAGGGCCGCGTCTACTCGCCCCCGTACAAGATCACCGCCGTCGGTGACCGGGGGAAGCTGACCAGGGCGCTCGCGGGCTCCCCGGCGATCCAGAACTACCAGCTGTACGTGAAGGCGTACGGGCTCGGCTGGAAAGTCGACGAGCACAGGGCGGTGACTCTTCCCGGGTACTCGGGCACAGTGGACCTCCACCAAGCGAAGCCGGTGGGCTGACACCCCGCACGCACGGCCGGGGTGGCACCGCCGCGAGCCGACTGCGGGAGGGGCGCTTGCGTCTCGTCGTGAGGACCTTCAGCGAGCTGTGCATCACCGTCGGCGCCCTGATCGTCCTCTTCGTCGTGTACGTCCTGTACTGGACCGGGATCCAGGCCGCGAGCGCGAGCGCCGGCCAGATCGACACCCTCCAGCGCGAGTGGACCGCCACCCCGGTCCGGACCGCCGCCCCCGCACCCGGAGCCGTCCCCGCAGCCGTGCCGTACACCCCCGGCAAGGGCATCGCCGTCATGTACGTCCCCCGACTCGGCAAGGACTGGAAGTGGCCCGTCCTCCAGGGCACCGGGGTCGGCACCCTGAAGAAGGGGCTCGGCCACTACGCCGGGACCGCCCGCCTCGGCGCGACCGGGAACTTCGCCGTCGCCGGCCACCGCCGCACCTACGGAGATCCCTTCAAGGACTTCCCGCGGCTGCGCGAGGGCGACGCGATCGTCCTCACCGACGGGACGACCTGGTTCACCTACCGCGTCGACCGCGCCCCCTACCGGACCGTGCCCACCGATGTCGGCGTCATCGACCCCGTCCCCGCGAAGTCCGGGTTCGACGGGCCCGGCCGCTATCTCACCCTCACCACCTGCGAACCCGAGTGGGGCAGCAGCCACCGGCTCGTGGTCTGGGCGCACCTCGACGCCACCCGGCCGGTCGCCGACGGTCGTCCACAGGCTTTGGACAGCTGACCCCCCGCGGCCCCCTCGCCCCGTACTCTGGTCCCCGTAACGAACGGAAGGGGCGGTCGACGTCATGTACGGCTGGATCTGGCGGCATCTGCCGGGCAACGCGTGGGTGCGGGCGCTGCTCTCGATCGTGCTGGTGCTCGCGGTCGTGTACGCCCTCTTCCAGTACGTGTTCCCCTGGGCGGAGCCGCTGCTTCCGTTCAACGATGTGACGGTGGACGGCCAGTGAGCGCGCGAATTCTCGTCGTCGACAACTACGACAGCTTCGTCTTCAACCTCGTTCAGTACCTCTACCAGCTCGGCGCGGAGTGCGAAGTCCTCCGCAACGACGAGGTCGAGCTGAGCCACGCCCAGGACGGCTTCGACGGCGTCCTGCTCTCGCCCGGCCCCGGCGCGCCCGAACAGGCCGGGGTCTGCATCGACATGGTCCGGCACTGCGCGGCCACCGGCGTGCCCGTCTTCGGCGTCTGCCTCGGCATGCAGTCGATGGCCGTGGCGTACGGCGGGGTCGTCGACCGGGCGCCCGAGCTGCTGCACGGCAAGACCTCCCCCGTCACCCACGAGGGGCAGGGCGTCTTCGCCGGACTGCCCTCGCCGTTCACCGCGACCCGCTACCACTCGCTGGCCGCCGAGCCCGCCGCCCTGCCGGCCGAGCTCGAGGTCACCGCGCGGACCGAGGACGGCATCATCATGGGCCTGCGCCACCGCGAACTTCCCGTCGAGGGAGTCCAGTTCCACCCCGAGTCGGTCCTCACCGAGCACGGGCACCTGATGCTCGCCAACTGGCTGGAGCAGTGCGGCGACAAGGGGGCGGTCGGACGGTCGGCGGGGCTCGCGCCGGTGGTGGGCAAGGCCGTCGCGTGACGACGGGCTCTCCGTGGTTCCGGGACACGAACGAGCCGGAGCCCGAGCCGATACCCGCGGACCCCTACGGGGTCCCCTCGCCGTACCAGGAACCGGCTCCGGCCCCGTACCCGTACCCCGAGCAGGCGGCCTACCCCGAGCCCCAGCAGGCTCAACAGCCCTACCAGGACCCCGCGCAGACGTACCAGCAGCCCTCGCAGGCGTACGGACAGCCCCCGCAGACGTACGGGCAGCCCGCGCAGACGTACCGCGAGCCCGAGCCCGTCTACGAGGCCCCCTACGCGCCCGCCTACGACGCCACCCCCGAAGCGCCCCGCCAGGACGCCCACACGCCCCCGTACGAGCCGTACGAGGCCCCTGAGGCCCCACGAGCCCCACGGCCCTCCCGTCGGCGCCCCTCGGACGACACGGCCGTTCT
This sequence comes from Streptomyces sp. CB02009, assembly GCF_001905825.1. Taxonomy (GTDB): domain Bacteria; phylum Actinomycetota; class Actinomycetes; order Streptomycetales; family Streptomycetaceae; genus Streptomyces. The sequence goes on along the minus strand of NZ_LIVV01000004.1, from coordinate 414,131 downwards.
GGAGGCCGTGGAGGCCCTTCCCGGGACCGGCACCGGGATCGGCACCGGGACCGGTCCCGGTGCCGGCTCCGCTCCCGAGCCCCTTCCCGGGCCCGGCCGCGCCGAACGCCGCCGCGCCGCCAAGGGCGGCAGCCGGGGCAAGAGCCGCCGGGGCGGACCGCCGGCCACCCCGGGCGGCGCCACGGCCGGCACCCCGGGGGGCGCACCGCCCGCCGCACCGCTCTCCCGAGTCGAGGCCCGGCGGGCCGCCCGCGCCGCCAAGGACAGCGTCGGTGTCATCGCCAGCCGTGCGGTCGGGGAGCTGTTCATCACCTTCGGTGTGGTGATGCTGCTGTTCGTGACCTACCAGTTGTGGTGGACGAACGTGCTGGCCGGGCAGGAGACGGACCGGGCCAAGGAGCAGATCGAGGACACCTGGGCCAACGACGACGGCGCGGGGGACGACAGCAAGCCGGGGGCGTTCGAGCCCGGCGAGGGCTTCGCCATCATGTACATCCCCAAGCTCGACGTCGTCGTCCCGGTCGCCGAGGGCATCAACAAGGCGAAGGTCCTCGACAAGGGCATGGTCGGCCACTACGCCGAAGGCAGCCTCAAGACGGCCATGCCCTCCGACAAGCAGGGCAACTTCGCCGTCGCCGGCCACCGCAACACCCACGGCGAGCCGTTCCGCTACATCAACCGGCTCCAGCCCGGCGACCCCATCGTCGTCGAGACCCGCACCGCCTACTACACCTACGAGATGGCGAGCATCCTCCCGCAGACCGCGCCCTCGAACGTCTCCGTGATCGAACCCGTGCCCAAGGGCTCCGGCTTCACCGAGCCCGGCCGGTTCATCACCCTGACCACCTGCACGCCCGAGTTCACCAGCACCTACCGCATGATCGTGTGGGGCAGGCTGGTCGAGGAACGCCCGCGCAGCCAGGGAAAGCCGAAAGCGCTCGTAGGCTGAGACCCCACACCTCCGGACGGGACGACGGGACGACCTAGTGGCACGCGTGCGTAATCGGATCGCCGGAGTCATCAGCTTCTTCGGCGAACTCCTCATCACGGCGGGCCTGGTGCTCGGCCTCTTCGTCGTCTACTCCCTGTGGTGGACCAACGTCCTCGCCGACCGCGCCGCCGACCAGGACGGCGCCCAGGTCCGCGACCGCTGGGCCGACGGCCCCGGAGCGCTCGACACCAAGGACGGCATCGGCTTCCTCCACGTGCCGGCGATGGGCAACGGCGAGGTGCTGGTCAAGCAGGGCACCGAGAGCGCCATCCTCAACAACGGCGTCGCCGGCTACTACACCGACCCGATCAAGTCCGCCCTCCCGCAGGACAAGCAGGGCAACTTCACGCTCGCCGCGCACCGGGACGGACACGGCGCCAAGTTCCACAACATCCACAAGCTCAAGGACGGCGACCCGATCGTCTTCGAGTCCAAGGACACCTGGTACGTCTACAAGGTCTACAAGACCCTGCCGGAGACCACGAAGTACAACGTGGACGTCCTCCAGCCCGTCCCCGAGGAGTCGGGGAAGACGAAGCCCGGCCGCTTCATCACCCTGACCACCTGCACCCCCATGTACACCTCCGACTACCGGTACATCGTCTGGGGCGAACTGGTGCGCACGGAGAAGGTCGACCGCGACCGGACGCCTCCGGCGGAACTCCGCTGAGGCGACCGGCGCGGGCACGGCCGAGGCGATCCGCGCGGGCACGGCCGCGGCGACCGGCGCGAACAAGGGGAGAGCCCCGGCATCCACTGGATGCCGGGGCTCTCCCCTTCGAACGGTCCGACCGTCCGCACGGTCGCCGGGGCGTCAGTCGAAGATGCCGCCGATGCCACCGTTGTTGTCTCCGCCACCCTGATTGCCGCCCTGGCCGCCGCCCTGGCCGCCGCCGCCCACCGTGAAGACGGTGACGCTGTCCCCGGTCTTCACCGGCGTACCCGCGGGCGGGTTCGTGCCGAAGACCATGGCGTCCTCCTTGTCCGAACCCTGCTGGACGACCACCAGGCCGAGCGCCTCGAGCTGCGCCTTGACGTCCTTGAAGGGCCGGTTGTTCAGGTCGCCCGGGATCGGAACCTGGGTCTGCTGCGGGCCCTTGGAGACCTTCAGCGTGATCTGGGTCTCCTTGGACTGGTCCGAGGGACCACCGGGGGTCTGGTCGACGACGATGCCCGCGGGCTGGTCGGAGTCGACGTCCTCCTTGGTGATGTTCGTGAAGCCGACCCCGTTCAGCTGCTGGACGGCCTGGTCGTAGCTCCGCGTCTTCACGTCGGGGAGCTGCAGCAGCTTCTGCTTGGCGACGGTGATCGTCACCTCGGAGTTCGTCTCCGCCTTGGTGCCGCCGTCCGGATTCTGCTGCAGGACCGTGCCGGGGTCCTCGTCGGACTCCTGCTGCTCGACCTTGACCTTGAAGCCCTTGGCCTTCAGGGACTGCTCGGCGCGCTCCTGGGACTGCTCCTGGACGTCCGGAACCTCCACGAGCGGGGCGCCCTCGGAGACGTACACCTGGATCGTGGCGCCGGTGTCGATCTTCGTGGTGCCGTCTGCGGCGGGGTCCTGACGGCAGATGGCGCCCTTGGGCTGGTCGCAGCGCTCGGTGCCGGCCTCCTGGACCTTCACCTCCGCGTTGGTCGCCCGTTCCGTGGCCACCGCGACCGTCTGGCCGACCAGCTGCGGAACGGCGACCTGCCGGGTGCCGTCCTTCTTGTCGAACAGCGAGACGCCGATGAAGATCGCGCCGACGAGCACCAGGATGCCCGCGAGGGCCAGCAGGATCGTCGAGGTGTTCGACTTCTTCTGGCCTCCGCCGCGGCGGCGGTCCGGGCGGTCGTCGTAGCCGTAGCCGCCGTCGTCCGCGTTGATCGGGGGCAGCATCGACGTCTGGCCCGCCGGGTCGGCCTGGCGCAGCGCCGTCGTCGGCTGGTCCTCCGGGTAGCCGCCGTAGCCCCCGCCGTACGAGGGGGCGCCCGCCATGCCCATCCCCATGCCCATCGCGGCGGCGGCCGCGACCGGCTGACCGTCGAGGCACGCCTCGATGTCCGCGCGCATCTCGTCGGCGGACTGGTACCGGTAGTCGGGATCCTTGACCAGCGCCTTGAGGACGATGGCGTCCATCTCGGGCGTGATCTCGTGGTCGAAGTTGCTCGGCGGCTGCGGCTCCTCGCGGACGTGCTGGTACGCGACCGCGACCGGGGAGTCGCCGATGAACGGGGGACGGACGGTGAGGAGCTCGTAGAGCAGGCAGCCCGTGGAGTACAGGTCGGAGCGGGCGTCGACCTGCTCGCCCTTGGCCTGCTCGGGGGAGAGGTACTGGGCCGTGCCGATCACCGCGGCGGTCTGCGTCATGGTCATGCCGGCGTCGCCCATGGCGCGCGCGATGCCGAAGTCCATGACCTTGACCTGGCCGGTGCGCGTCAGCATGACGTTCGCCGGCTTGATGTCGCGGTGCACGATGCCGGCGCGGTGCGAGTACTCCAGTGCCTGGAGGATGCCGACCGTCATCTCGAGGGTGCGCTCGGGCAGCAGCTTGCGCCCGGAGTGCAGCAGCTCACGCAGGGTCGACCCGTCGACGTACTCCATCACGATGTACGGGATGGAGACGTTGTCGACGTAGTCCTCGCCGGTGTCGTAGACCGCGACGATCGCCGGATGGTTCAGCGAGGCGGCGGACTGTGCCTCACGGCGGAACCGGGCCTGGAAGGACGGATCACGGGCCAGGTCGGCCCGCAGCGTCTTCACGGCGACGGTGCGGCCGAGCCGGGTGTCCTGGGCGAGGTACACCTCGGCCATGCCACCACGGCCGAGCACCGAGCCCAGCTCGTACCGGCCGCCGAGGCGACGCGGCTCTTCCATAGCTAATCCAGCCCTCTCCGTCTGTCCCGACCGCACCCATGGGTGGTCCGGCGGTGTGTGCTGTTCGCGGATACGGTACCGGCCCCGGGAAGACGATCCGCCCGGGGCCGGTAGCTGATACCTGACCGGTACCTGGCATGAACGGGGCTGGGACGTCAGCTCCGGGTCTTCAGGACCGCCTTCATCACGGACTTCGCGATCGGGGCGGCGAGGCCGCCACCGCTGATGTCCTCACGCGAGGTGCCCGCCGAGTCCTCGACGATCACGGCGACCGCGACCGGGGAGCCCTCGGCGGTCTTCGCGTACGAGATGAACCAGGCGTACGGGCGCTTCGCGTTCTTGTCGCCGTGCTGGGCCGTACCCGTCTTGCCGCCGACCTTGACACCGTCCATGTTCAGGTCGGCGTTGCCGCCGGTGCCGTTCTGGACGACGCTCTCCATCATCTGCTGGAGCAGCTGCGCGTTCTCCTGCGAGACCGGGCGGCTCATCTCCTCCGGCTCGGTCTTCTTGAGCAGGTCGACGTTGGGGGCGCGCAGCTCGTCGATCATGTACGGCTTCATCAGCTTGCCGTCGTTGGCGATCGCCGCCGTGACCATCGCCATCTGGAGCGGGGTGGTCGCGGTGTTGAACTGGCCGATGGAGGAGAGGGCGTTGCCGCCGCGGTCCGCCTTCTTGTCGTAGACGGAGGCGGAGGAGCGGACGGGGGTGAACTGCTCGGCGTTGAAGCCGAACTTCTCGGCCATCTCGTTCATCTTCTCGACGCCGACGTCGTCGCCGAGCTTCGCGAAGACCGAGTTGCAGGAGATGTCGAGGGCACGCTTCAGGCTGGCGTTGGCGCAGCCCCGGGCGTGGTTGATCATCTCCCGGTTGGAGAGGGGGATCTTCCAGCCCTCGGGGGTGTCGGTCTTCGCGTCGATGTCCTTGACCTTGCCGTTCTCCAGAGCGGCGGCGGCGGTCACGACCTTGAAGACGGAACCCGGCGGGTAGATCTCACGGATCGCCCGGTTCTGCTTCGGCTTGCTCTTGTCCTGCTCCAGCGCCACCCAGGCCTTCTCGTCCTTGGCGGAGTAGCCGGCGAAGGAGGAGGGGTCGTACGAGGGGGTGGAGGCGAGCGCGAGGATCTTGCCGGTCGACGGCTCGATGGCCACGACGGCGCCGGTCTTCTTGCCCAGTCCCTCGAAGGCGGCCTTCTGCGCGGCGCCGTTGAGGGTCGTGACGACGTCGCCGCCCTTCTTCTTCTCGCCAGTGAACATGGCGAGCGTGCGGTCGAAGAAGAGCCGGTCGTCGTTGCCGGTGAGGATGCCGTCCTCGATCTTCTCGATCTGGTTGGCGTCGTAGGCCTGCGAGGCGTAACCGGTGACGGGGGCCCACATGGGGCCGTCGACATAGGTGCGCTTGAACGTGAAGTACTCGTCCCCGGAGTCCACCGAGCCGGTGATCGGCTTGCCGTCGACGATGATGTTGCCGCGCTCGTTCGCGTAGCGCTCGATCTGCACCCGGCGGTTCTTGGGGTGGGCGTTCAACTCGTCGGCACGGACGAACTGGAGCCAGTTGTCGCGCACGAGCAGGGCGAGGATGAGCAGGCCGCAGAAGATCGCGACCCGGCGCAGCGGCTTGTTCACGGACGGACCACCTGGGTCATCTCGGCGTCGGGGGACGGGGCGGGCGCGGGCGCGGGGCGCCGCGCGGTGTCGCTGATCCGGATCAGGATGCCGATCAGGGCCCAGTTGGCGATCACGGAGGATCCGCCGTACGCGAGGAACGGCATCGTCATACCGGTGAGCGGGATGAGGCCCATCACACCGCCGGCGACGACGAAGATCTGGAGCGCGAACGCGCCGGAGAGGCCCATCGCGAGCAGCTTGCCGAAGGGGTCGCGGGCGGCGAGCGAGGTGCGGATACCGCGCTCGACGATCAGCCCGTAGAAGAGCAGGAAGACCATCACACCGGCGAGTCCGAGCTCCTCGCCGACCGTGGCGAAGATGAAGTCGGAGTTGGCGGCGAACTGGATCAGGTCGGAGTTGCCCTGGCCGAGACCGGTGCCGAGGATGCCGCCGGAGCCGAAGGACATCAGCACCTGGGTCATCTGGTCACAGGCGTACGCCATGTTAGTGCCGGGGGGCGCCGTCTTCAGGCACTCGAACGGGTCGAGCCAGGCCGCCACTCGGGACTGCACGTGGCTCGCCGTGGAGCCGACGATCACGGCACCGGCGACGGCCATCAGCAGACCCATGACGATCCAGCTGGTCCGCTCGGTCGCCACGTACAGCATGATCACGAACATGCCGAAGAACAGCAGCGACGTACCCAGGTCGTTCTCGAAGACCAGGATGAGGAGGCTGACCGCCCAGATCGTGATGATCGGGCCCAGGTCGCGCCCGCGGGGCAGGTAGAGCCCCATGAAGCGGCGGCTGGCCAGCGCCAGGGCGTCCCGCTTCACCATCAGGTAGCCGGAGAAGAACACCGCCAGGACCAGCTTCGCGAACTCGCCCGGCTGGATGGAGAAGCCGCCGACGCGGATCCAGATCTTGGCACCGAAGACGTCCGCGCCGAGGCCGGGGACGAGCGGCAGCAGCAGCAGCACGAGCGCCACGACCATGGAGATGTACGTGTACCGCTGGAGGACCCGGTGGTCCTTCAGGAGCAGCAGCACGCCCACGAACATGGCGATGCCGATGGCGGAGTACATCATCTGGTTCGGTGCGGACGCGCTGAACGCGCCGTACTGGCGCTTCGCCAGGGCGATCAGCCGCGGCGACTGGTCCAGCCGCCAGATCAGCACCAGGCCCATGCCGTTGAGCAGGGTCGCCAGGGGCAGCAGCAGCGGGTCCGAGTACGGGGCCCACTTCCGCACCACGAGGTGCGCGACGCCCGCGAGCAGCGCCAGCCCGAGCCCGTACCCGAGCATGCCGGCCGGGACCTTGCCGTCGATGGCCAGGCCCACGTTGAGGTAGGCGAACACCGGGATGATGACGGCGAACGCCAGCAGCGCCAGCTCGGTGTTGCGGCGGCTCGGCGCTTCGATCGCGCCGATGGTGGTCGTGTTGGTGACAACGCTCATGGTGGTGAAAGGCCCCCTACGGGTGCTTACTGCTTGCCGCAGTTCGAGGCGAGCTTCTGCTCCTCCGCGGTGAGGGTGGGACCCGGGGTCGGAGCGGCTGTGGTGGGCTTGGAGTCAGGGGTGGCGGGGCCGTCCGGCGTCTCGGCCGGCGGCTTGCTCGCCTGGTCGGCCGCCTTCTCGGCGGCCGCGCGGCGCTCCGCGGTCTTCTTGCAGGCCGAGGCCTGCACGGCCAGCTCGGCGATCTTCGTCTCGGCCTTGGCGAGGCTGCCGCCCGTGATCGTGTCCTCGACCTGCTTCTGCTGGTACGCGGGGAGGTACTTGAGTTCGATCTCGGGGTGGTCCTTCTCGACCTTCGACAGCGAGACCCAGGCCAGGTCCTGGCTGATGCCCTGGTACAGCGCCACGTGCTGGTCCTTGGACCCGACGAAGTACTGGGTCTGCGTCCAGCGCCAGCCGCCGTACAGCCCGCCGCCGATGAGCCCGAGGACCAGGATCAGGAAGAAGGAGCGCTTCAGCCACTTGCGGCCCTTGCGCGGCTTCACGAAGTCGTCTTCGGTGTACGACTCGAAGGAGCCCTGCGGGGGCATTCCGCCGTAGCCGTGGTCGTCGCCGCTTCCGGGCGGGCCGAACCCGCCGGCGGGCGGCTGCTGGTGCGGGGCAGGGCGGCCGAGTCCGGAGGCGCGGCCGGCCGGGGTCTGCATCGCCCCGCCGTCGTTCAGCTGGGCGGCCTGGTTCTCGGCGACCGCGCCCACGATGACCGGGGTGTCGCTGAGGTGGCCGGCGAGGGTGTCGCCGCCGTCGACGTCCAGGACGTCGGCGACGATCACCGTGATGTTGTCGGGGCCGCCGCCGCGCAGGGCGAGCTGGATCAGCTCCTGCACGGTCTCCTGCGGGCCCTGGTAGCTGGCGAGGGTGTCCTCGAGCGTCTGGTGCGAGACCACGCCGGACAGCCCGTCGGAGCAGATCAGGTAGCGGTCGCCGGCCCGGACCTCGCGGATGGAGAGATCGGGTTCGACGTGGTCGCCACTGCCGAGCGCGCGCATGAGGAGCGAGCGCTGCGGGTGGGTGGTGGCCTCTTCCTCGGTGATCCGGCCCTCGTCGACGAGCCGCTGGACCCAGGTGTGGTCCTGGGTGATCTGGGTCAGCACACCGTCGCGCAGCAGATAGGCGCGCGAGTCGCCGACGTGCACCAGACCGAGTCGCTGGCCGGTCCACAGCAGGGCGGTGAGCGTGGTGCCCATGCCCTCGAGCTGCGGGTCCTCCTCGACCATCATCCGGAGCTGGTCGTTGGCGCGCTGCACCGCCGTACCGAGCGAGGTGAGGATGTCGGAGCCGGGGACGTCGTCGTCGAGCGTGACGAGGGTGGAGATCACCTCGGAGGAGGCGACCTCACCGGCGGCCTGGCCGCCCATGCCGTCGGCGATGGCGAGCAGCCGGGGGCCGGCGTAGCCGGAATCCTCGTTGCCCTCGCGGATCATGCCCTTGTGCGAGCCCGCGGCGAATCGCAGGGACAGAGTCATGCGCACCTGCCCTGTCGACGCTGCATCGGGGTACAGCCGGTCTCGACCCACACTGCCCACCCTCCGGTCGCTCCGGTCACGCCGGTCGCTCCAGTCGCTCCGGTCGGGAGCCCGGCACGGCCTGTGGCGGGGACCGTCCCGACTCGCTCGCTCCGCTCGCGCCTATTCATGATGTAGCACTACTTCCGCAGCTCGATGACGGTCTTGCCGATGCGGATCGGCGCGCCCAGCGGAATGGGTGTGGCGGTGGTGAGGCGGGTCCGGTCGAGATACGTGCCGTTCGTGGACCCGAGATCCTCGACGATCCACTGGCCGTCCCGGTCCGGGTAGATCCTCGCGTGCCTGCTGGACGCGTAGTCGTCGTCCAGCACGATCGTCGAATCGTGGGCCCGGCCCAGCGTGATCGTCTGCCCCTGGAGGGCGACGGTCGTGCCGGTGAGGGTGCCTTCGGACACGACCAGCTTGGTCGGGGCGCCGCGGCGCTGCCGCCCACCGCCCGCGGTCTGCTGGCCGCGCTGCTGCGGAGGCGCGGCGGCCTGCCGCGCCTGCTGCTGCTGTTGCGGTCGCGCCTCCTGGCGCCGCGAACCGCGCTGGGTGACCCGCGTACCGAAGAGGTCGCTGCGGATGACCTGCACGGCCACGATGACGAACAGCCACAGAACGGCCAGGAAACCCAACCGCATGACCGTCAGGGTCAGCTCTGACATTGCCCCCGCTTCACCCTTCGGCTTGCCGGTAAACGATGGTGGTGCTGCCCACGACGATCCGCGAGCCGTCGCGGAGCGTAGCGCGGGTGGTGTGCTGCCCGTCCACCACGATGCCGTTGGTGGATCCCAGATCCTGGATCGTCGAGGGCGTTCCGGTCCGGATCTCGCAGTGCCGGCGGGAGACGCCGGGATCGTCGATCCTCACGTCCGCGTCGGTGCTGCGGCCGAGGACCAGAGTCGGGCGGGAGATCTGATGGCGGGTGCCGTTGATCTCGATCCAGCGGCGGACCTGAGGGCCCGCTCCCCCGTGCGTACCGGGGCCGGGGGCCGCGGGACGGCCCGCGGCGGCGGCCGCCGGCCGGTGGCCGGGAGCGCCGGGCGGCGGGGAGGCGGGCATGGGCGGGGCGCCGGCCGGGGGGTACCCGTATCCGCCGCGGCCCTGTCCCTGGCCCTGCTGCTGGTGAGGCTGCTGCTGGCCGCCCGCGGGCGGCTGCGACTGTGACGTACTCGACGCCAGGGTGCGGCTGCGGACGCGGTACAGACCGGTGTCGAGGTCCTCGGCCTTCTCCAGGTGGACCTTGATCGGTCCCATGAAGGTGTACCGCTGCTGCTTCGCGTAGTCCCTGACCAGGCCGGCGAGCTCGTCGCCGAGCTGACCCGAGTAGGGGCTGAGGCGCTCGTAGTCCGGCGCGCTCAGCTCCACGATGAAGTCGTTGGGGACGACGGTCCGCTCGCGGTTCCAGATCTGCGCGTTGTTGTCGCACTCCCGCTGGAGTGCGCCCGCGATCTCGACCGGCTGGACCTCGGACTTGAAGACCTTGGCGAAGGTGCCGTTGACCAGACCTTCGAGACGCTGCTCGAAACGCTTCATGACTCCCATGGGGCACCTCCTCCGTCGTTGTCGTCCTGGTACTGCTTACTGATCGTATCCACGCGTCGGGAAATCGGCTGGTTCCCCTTCTCTGCCCTGTGGACGAGTGTCACCACTCACAAGCTTTCCCCACGGATCGTAGAGGCGGCCTGTGGACAGTGTCCCGCACCCGGCTGTGGGCGCGGGGGCTCGGGCGAGGTCTGGGGCCGGTTCGTGGGTGGTTCGCGGGTGGTTCGGGGCGATCCGGGGTGATCCGGGCCTGGGCGGGGGGCGATCCGGGGGCGATCCGGTGGCGGATGAGGGTCGGGTCGGGCTGGTTCGGGCCGGGGCGGGCGTCTGGTAGGGCCGGCTGGGGCCGGGGTGCGCGTCTGGTCGGGCCGGCACTGAGGGTGGATCGGGGCTGCATCGGGGCCGTATCGCGAACGGTCCTCGACAGTTCCGGGTGATACATCCCTCTTTCCTGCCACCCTTCCGTCTTCTCCCTCCTCTCCCTCTTCCTCATCTCTCTGCCTCCCTCCCGTCTCCCCTTCCCTCCGCGTCCGTCCCCACGCCCCTTCCCCCCTCCACGCATCTGTCCCTCCCTCACCTTGGTCTGCGTGAGCGGAGGCCAAACAACGGATGTGAATCCACGGTCTGCGACGTGCTAATCTTCTGATGTCGCCAGGCGCTCGCACCGCAAAGTGAGAGAGTCCGGAGCACACCCAATGCGCGGGTGGCGGAATAGGCAGACGCGCTGGATTCAGGTTCCAGTGCCCGAAAGGGCGTGGGGGTTCAACTCCCCCCTCGCGCACAAGTAAGAAACGGTCGGCATCGTGATCACGATGCCGACCGTTTCGTTTTCCCCTGTTCCCTGTCCCTGCCCCCTGATGACGTGTCGAGCTGGATCGGCCTCGGGCGGGACGAGCGGACGGGGTGTGAGGTAGCTCGCACCGGGCCGAAGCGGAGGAACGCGAAAGGGGCCCGGCATCAGCCGGGCCCCTCTCTTTCGTAGCGGGGACAGGATTTGAACCTGCGACCTCTGGGTTATGAGCCCAGCGAGCTACCGAGCTGCTCCACCCCGCGTCGGTGATGCCACTCTACACAAGTTCGGGACCGCCCCCTCCCGCGTGCCATGACCAACGTCACACCGGGCGCACGGTGGTGGTGGGACTCATCGGCGTCGGGCGTCCGGGGCGCGACTTTTGTCGACGAGGGGTGCGACGAAAGAGGGACGCCCCGGGGCCGGGCCGCCCTCTACGGTGCCGAGCGTGGACGTTACGTCGAAGTCGGGGACCCGGAGTTCGTACGGGATCGGGGCCGCGCTCGCCGCCGGGTGGGCGTGGTTCGCGGTGCCGGGGCAGTGGTCGGGGCGCAGGACCACCGGTGAGGTGGCACTCGCCGCGGTCGTCGCGCTGCTCGGCGCCGGGACCGAGGACCTCCTGGGCGGCGAGGGCTGGATGCTGGGCGCCGTCGCCGCCGCGTCCGCCCTGCTGTCCCTGGTGCGCCGCAGACTTCCCGCGAGCGTGCTCGTCCTGACCGCGGGACTCACGCCCTTCGTGCCCGGGTTCGGGCCCTTGCTGCTCGTCGTCGGCTGGTCCTCCGGCCGGTACATCGCGGGGGCGGGCCGCGCGCTCGCCGCGTTCATCGCCGCCTTCGTCCTGAACGTCGGCGGGAGCCTCGTCGGGCCCTGGGAAGGCGGCCGACTGCTCCCCATCGCCCTCACGGCCACGCTCTACTACCTGGGCACCACGCTGGCCCCCGGCCTCGCCCACCGCTACTGGACCCAGCGGCGGACCCTGCTGCACGCGCTCCAGGAGCGCAACGCCCAACTGCTGCGGGAGCGGACCATGGTGGTCGGGCAGGCGCGGCTGCGCGAGCGGCAGCGGATCGCCCAGGACATGCACGACAGCCTCGGCCACCAACTGGCCCTGATCGCCGTCCACACCGGAGCCCTCGAAGTGGACCGGGATCTGAGCGAGCGCCAGCGCGAGGTCGTCGGCGTCCTGCGGAACGCGTCGGTGACCGCGATGCACGAGCTGCGCGAGGTCGTCGGAATCCTGCGCGACGGCATCGAGGCACCCGACGGTTCGGCGGCCGCGGCACCTGGCCGGTCCGGCGACGAGACGGGCCGCGCGGCGCGGGGGATCGCGGGCATCGAAGGACTCGTCGAGGCGGCGCGCACGGCCGGAACATCGGTCGGCCTGAGACGCTCGGGGGAGGAGCGGTCACTGGCTCCGGCCGCCGACCACGCCGCGTACCGGATCGTGCAGGAGGCCCTCACCAACGCCTACAAGTACGCGCCGGGGGCGGCGATCGGTGTCGAGCTGCGGTACGAGCCGGACACCTTCGTCGTCGAGGTCCTCAACGAGAGGCCCACGGACGAGCCCGCGAAGGACGTGGTGAGCGGCGGGCAGGGACTGACCGGTCTCGCCGAGCGGGCCCGGCTGGTGGGCGGCATGTGCCATGCGGGTCCGGCCGACGGCGGCGGGTTCCGGGTCGCCGGGATGCTGCCCTACGGGGCGGCACCCCTCGCCGAGGCAGCGCCTTTGGTCGATGAGGCCGACGACTTCCGGCAGCAGACCACGAAACCGCTCGTGGGTGATGGTCGTCCGGTCGTGGTCGGACCGGCCGACTGGACATTCACGGAGCGGGAGCTGGCCATGGCGATGCGTGGGGGAAGAGGCAGGAGCACGGGCGGTTCGATCGCGCTGGGCTGCGGGATCGCGTTCGCCGCGCTCGTCCTGCTGGTGGTGGCGGCGGGCTTCGGTCTCTACTTCCTGATGGGGTCGGTGAAGGAGGGGATGATCGAGCCCGCGCAGTACGACGCGGTGAAGGTCGGTGCGTCGGAGAAGGAGGTGCGCGGCCAACTCCCGTCCGGCGACACGATCGCCACCGCCGGCCTCGGCGGAAAGGGACCGGCGCAGCCGGAGGGCGCCGACTGTCTCGTGCTGATGTCCTCGGAGTTCAGCGACACCTTCGACAAGGAGCCCGTTTTCCGGTTCTGCTTCAAGGACGGCAAGCTGATCGAGAAGAAGTCGTACGAGGTCGAGGCGCGCTAGCGCCGACCCGCCCGTACCGGAGCCGTGGGGAGTAGCTGTGGCAGGGCAGCCCATCAGGGTGGTGATCGCCGACGACGAGCCGCTGATCAGGGCCGGGATCCGCATGATCCTCACCTCCGACCCGGAGATCGTGGTCGTCGCCGAGGCCGCCAACGGCCGGGAGGCGGTCGACGCGGCCCGGGCGCACGCCGCCGACGTGGTGCTGCTCGACATCCAGATGCCGGTGCTCGACGGCCTGTCCGCGCTGCCGGAGCTGCGCCGGGCGGCGCCCGCGGCCCGGGTGATCGTCCTGACGACCTTCGGGGAGCGGGACAACGTCCTGCGGACCCTGGAGCACGGGGGTGCCGGGTTCCTCCTGAAGGACACGGCACCCGCTGAGCTGATCCGTGCGGTACGGGCCGCCGCGGCGGGCGACGCGTATCTGTCACCGGCGGCGACCCGCCATGTGGTGGAGCGGCTCGCCACCGGCCGGGAGGCGGCCCGTGCCGAGGAGGCACGGGGGCGGGTCGCGGGCCTGAGCGAGAAGGAGCGCGATGTCCTCGCGCTCCTCGGCGAGGGGCTCTCCAACGCGGACGCGGGGAAGCGGCTGCACATGAGCGAGGCCACGGTGAAGACGTATGTGAGCCGGATCCTCGCCAAGCTGGACTGCGAGAACCGGGTCCAGGCGGCACTCCTCGCCCGCGACGCGGGGCTGTAGCGCGGGCCTGGAGCAGGGACTGCAGGAGGCCTGGGCTGGGCTGGAGGAGGGCTGCTGGACGCCTGGAGGAGGGCTGCTGGACCGCCTGGAGCGGGGCTGCAGGAACGGGTCGCGGCCCGCCGCCCACTGCGGGCGGAGGGCGCGACGCAGGAGGAGACGGAGCAGGGTCGGCCACCGGCCGAGGAGTTGTCCACAGGCCCTTGTCCACAGGGGGAGACGACCGCTCGGGTGCGGCGGTACCTTCAGGCCGGATGATGTTGGACTTTCGTATCGGGGGAGGCCAGACCATGGGCGACGACCAGGTCGGCGTGCCGGGACAGCGCGGCACGGACGGAGCACCGCACGGCGGGCCGGACAGCGGCTCGGACGGCGGGCGCGTGCCGCACGTGCGGGGCTTCGCCCGCCGGGCCGCCGTCAGCGGCGGGACCGCCGCGGCCTCGCCCAAGGCGCGAGGCAAGGCACTGCGCGAGCGCGTCCCGCGCTCCGCCCACCAGCAGCCCGCCCTCGCCGCCGACCGGCCCGACGCCGTCCGGGCCGTCGAGGAGTCGAACCGGGACCGCGTCCCCGAACTCGCACCGATACGGGCCGGCAGGATGGCGGCCAGCCCCTTCACCTTCCTGCGCGGAGCGGCCGGGCTCATGGCCCAGGACCTCGCCGGCACCCCGGTCACCGGGATCGCCGCCCAGCTGTGCGGCGACGCCCACGCGGCCAACTTCGGGCTCTACGGAGACGCGCGCGGCCGGCTCGTCATGGACCTCAACGACTTCGACGAGACCGTCGTCGGCCCCTGGGAATGGGACCTCAAGCGGCTCGCCACGTCCCTCGTCCTCGTCGGCCGGGAGGTGGGGGCGAGCGAGGACGTGTGCCGGGCCGCCGCCTTCGACACCGTCGGCGCCTACCGGCGCACCATGCGGCTGCTGGCCCGCCTCCCCGCCCTCGACGCGTGGAACGCCATCGCCGACGAGGAGCTCGTCTCCCACACCGACGCCCGCGACCTCCTCGGCACCCTGGAACGGGTCTCCGCCAAGGCCCGGAACAACACGAGCGCCCGGTTCGCCGCCCGCTCCACCGAGGCCGTCACCGACGCCGAGGGCGGCGGCCGCCGCTTCGTCGACGCTCCCCCGGTGCTGCGCAGGGTCCCGGACGCCGAGGCGGCCGCCGTCGCCGCCTCCCTCGGTCCCTACCTGGAGACCGTGTCCGAGGACCGGCTGCCGCTCCTCGCGCGGTACGCCGTCCACGACGTCGCCTTCCGGGTCGTCGGCACCGGCAGCGTCGGCACCCGTTCCTACGTGGTGCTCCTCCTCGACCACCGGGGCGAGGCGCTCGTCCTGCAGGTGAAGGAGGCACGCCCGTCCGCTCTGCTTCCCCATCTGCCGACCGCCGGATTCGCCGTTCCGGACCCCGGCCACGAGGGACGGCGCGTGGTGCTCGGGCAGAAGCGCATACAGGTCGTGAGCGACATCCTGCTCGGATGGACCACGGTGGAAGGGCGGCCCTTCCAGGTCCGACAGTTCCGCAACCGCAAGGGCAGCGTCGACCCCGCCGCACTCACCGTGGACCAGGTCGACGACTACGGCCGGATGACCGGGGCCCTGCTCGCCCGTGCCCACGCCCACAGCGCCGACCCGCGCCTGATAGCCGGGTACTGCGGGAAGAACGAGGAGTTCGACGAGGCCGTCGCCGCCTTCGCCGTCTCCTACGCGGACCGCACCACCGCCGACCACGCCGACCTGCTCACCGCCGTCCGGGCCGGCCGGATAGCGGCGGAACTGGGCGTCTGACCGACCCCCGAGCAGACCGCGGGCCGCGTCGGCGCGCCGCCGCGGGGCGATGAGGCCAGACGCGGCGGCTCGATGCCCCTGTCCGGGGCCAGAGGGGGAGGGTGGGGAGGGGGAGGGGAGGGGGGAGGCCCCCCGGAAGGACCGTAGGCTGGGTGGGACGAGCCGGAACGAGGACGTGGGCGGGCGTAGACGTGAGCGTGCACCAGGGTGCGAACGAGGGCCCCGAGAGCGAGCGGCCCCAGGACGAGCTGGGCGGGCAGCAGCGGGACGAGCGGCCCGAGGCGCGGTTGGAGCGGGCCGTGCGGGTGGCCGAGCAGGCGCTCATCGAGTTCGAGATCGCCGTCGAGACCTTCCGCGTCGAGGTGGACAACTTCTCCCGGCTGCACCACCAGAAGCTCGGCCCGATGTACGCGCGGCTCGACGAGCTCGACGCCCGGATCGCCGAGGCGCGGGCGGCGCGGACCGGTGATCCCGAGGATCTGCGGCGCGCGCAGGAGGCGCGGGCCGCGGTCATGCCGATGCCCGGGGTGGACGAGCTGTTCCACGACTGGATCGACTCCGACGGCTTCTCCCCCGAGGCCGAGGCCATGCTCACCGACCGTCCGGTGCGGCCGCCGAAGCGGGTCCGGCCCACCGAGGAGGTCCGCAAGCTCTACCGGGAGCTGGCCCGCAAGGCCCACCCCGACCTGGCCCGCGAGGAGGACGAGCGGAAGCGGCGCGAGGAGTTCATCACGCGGGTGAACGCCGCCTACGCCCGCGGCGACGAGGCCGTCCTGCGCGAGCTGTCCGCCGAGTGGGAGGCCGGTCCCGTGCCGGCCGAGGAGCGGCTCAGCGAGAGCGAGGAGCTGTACGCGCGCCTCGAATGGCTGGCGCAGCGCAAGGACATGCTGTCGACGCTGGCGCGCGAGCTGGAGGAGAGCGCGATCGGCGCGATGCTGCGGATGGCGCCCGAGGACCCGGACCGTCTCCTGGAGGAGATCGCCGAGCAGCTGCTCGCTCAGGTCTCCGAGCGGGAGAGCGAGCTGGCCGGGCTGGTGCAGTAGGTTTTTCCGTGCGCTCGAGACCCTTCGGGCGGTACTGATCGAGAGAAGGCCGGTCCCATGAATTTCTCCCCTCTGCCCTCGGTGGACGCGGCTTCCGTGCCGGCCGATGCCCTGGTGCTGGACGTCAGGGAGGACGACGAGTGGGCCGCCGGGCATGTCGAGGGTGCGCTGCACGTCCCGATGAGCGACTTCGTGGCCCGCTTCGGTGAGGTGACCGAGGCGGTGGCCGAGCGCGGTCGCGCGTATGTGATGTGCCGGGTGGGTGGCCGGTCGGCGCAGGTCACCCAGTACCTGGTGCAGCAGGGCTTCGACGCGGTGAACGTCGAGGGCGGCATGCTCGCCTGGGACGGCGCCGGGCGCCCGATGGTGGCGGGTACCGGAAGCCCGGCTTTCGTTCTCTGACGTTCCTCCGGCCGTCCCGACCGGTTCCGGCGGGGCTCAGTCGAGGGGGTGGGCGGCCAGCAGGTCGCCCAGGGCGTCCTCGTGGGCCGCGGCGGGGCCGAGGGACAGCTCCAGGTGTTTGGCCCAGGCGTGGAAGCGGTGCAGCGGGTAGTCGGTGTCGGCGCCGAAGCCGCCGTGCAGGTGCTGAGCGGTCTGCACCACTCGTCGTACGCCTTCGGAGGCCCAGATCTTCGCGACGGCGATGTCCCCTTCGGCGGGGAGTGCCGCTTCGGCTCCGCTGGACAGGCGCCATGCCGCCTGCCAGAGGGTGACCTCCATGGCGCGCAGGTCGATGTAGCGGTCGGCGGTCTGGACGGCGACGGCCTGGAAGGTGGCGACGGGGTGGCCGAACTGTTCGCGTTTTCCGGTGTATTGACTCGTCATGGTGAGGACGGCCTCGCCGAGGCCGAGGGCGAGCGCGCAGGTGCCGGTGGTGAGGAGTCCGCGCAGCCGGTCCCAGGCGCCTTCGGTGTCGATGACGTCGGTGCCGCCGAGGCGGACGGCGTCGAGGCGTAGTTCCGCGAGGAGTTCGCCGCTGGTGGAGTACTGGGCGGTGAGGGTCAGTCCGTCGTGTGTGCGGGGCAGCAGGGCGAGGACGGTGGCGCCGTCGGGGGTGTGGGCCGGTACGGCGATGATGTCGGCGCCGTGGGCCCAGGGGACGGCGGTCTGCAGGCCGTCGAGGATCCAGTCGGTGCCGTCGCGGCGGGCGGTGACGGCGCGTTCGGCGGGGTCGTGGCCGGTGCGTCCCTGGGAGGCTGCGGTGAGGACGAGTTCGCCGCGGCTCACCCGGGGGAGCAGTTCGGCGGCCGTCTTCGGGGGTGCGTAGGCCTCGATGGTCAGGGCGACGGCGCTGGTCTCCAGGAGGGGGACGCGGGCCAGGACGCGGGCCGATTCACGCAGGACGAGGCAGAGGGCGACGGGGTCGAGTCCGGCGCCGCCGCGCTCCGGGGACACCACGAGGCCGAGGAGGTCGGCGGCGGCGAGGCGGGACCAGAGCGGTCGGTCGAGGTCCTCGGAGACGGCGCCCGCGGTGAGGGCGGGGCTCGGTACCGCGTCGGGCGTGACGCCCGAGAAGACCGCCTTGGCGGCCTCGACGGCTGCCTGCTGCTCTTCGGTGAAGGTGAAGTCCACTGCTCTGCCCTCCCGTTGTGCCCCTGCTGGTCCTGACGGATCGTCAAGATAGAACAGGTTCTAGTGGAAGGGAATGGGGGCGCCACAGTCGGGCCGGAGGGCTGTGGCGCCGGTTCCTCGCGCGTCAGCGGTCGAAGTCCAGCTCCACGTCCGGTGTGACCGGGTGGGACTGGCAGGCCAGGACGTATCCGGCGTCGGTCTCCTCCGGTTCCAGCGCGAAGTTGCGGTCCATCCGCACCTCTCCGCCGACGAGGAAGGCGCGGCAGGTGCCGCACACTCCGCCCTTGCAGGCGTACGGGGCGTCGGCGCGGGAGCGGAGCACCGTGTCGAGGAGGGTCTCGCCGCGGTCCACCGGCCAGGTGCCGGACCGGCCGTGCAGGGTCGCGGTCAGCGTGGCGTGCGCGGGGGTGTCGGCGGTGGGCACCGTGGTGGGCGCGGAGCCGTCGTCGACGTGGAAGATCTCCTGGTGGATCCGTCCGCGGTCGACTCCGGCGCCGCGCAGGGCCTGCTCGGCGCCCTGGACGAGTCCGAAGGGGCCGCAGAGGAACCAGCCGTCGATGGCGCCGACGGGCAGCAGCGAGGGCAGGAGCGCGGCGAGGCGCTCGCGGTCGAGGCGGCCGGACGGCAGACCTGCCTGCTGCTCCTCCCGGGAGAGGACGGTGACCAGCTGGAAGCGGTCGGGGTAGCGGTCCTTCAGGTCGGCGACCTCGTCGAGGAACATCGTGGAGGCGGCGGTGCGGTCGCTGCGGATCAGGCAGAACCGGGCCTCGGGCTCGCGGGCGAGCAGGGTGGCCGCGATCGACAGGACGGGGGTGATGCCGCTGCCGCCGACGACGGCCGCGAAGTGGCCGGGGCGCGGGGTGAGCGTGAAGCGGCCCATCGGTTCCATGACCTCGACGAGGTCGCCGGCGGCCAGCTCCTTGAGGGCGTACGTCGAGAAGGCGCCGCCGTCGACGAGCCGGATGCCGACGCGCAGGACGGGGGCCTCGCCGGCCGGGGTGGCGGGGGCGCAGATGGAGTAGGTGCGCCGGATCTCCTCGCCGTGCTCGCCGGTGCGGCGCAGGGCGAGGTGCTGGCCGGGGAGGTGCCGGTAGGTGTCGTGGAGCTCGGGCGGGACGGCGAAGGTGACCGCCACGGAGTCGTCCGTGAGCTGCTCGACCTCGCTCACCCTGAGGGGGTGGAACCCGGCCCGTCCGCCGGCCCGGGCGCCCGCGCCTGAGGACTCCATCACAGCTCCTTGAAGTGGTCGAACGGTTCGAGGCAGGCGGTGCAGCGACGCAGAGCCTTGCACGCGGTGGAGGAGAAGCGGCTGAGGAGTTCGGTGTCGGTGGAGCCGCAGTGGGGGCAGCGGATCGCGAGGGTCAGCGGTACCGGGCCGCCGGCCGGGCCCTGGGGGCGCGGGGGTGCGACGCCGAACTCGGCGAGCTTGCGCCGTCCTTCCTCGCTGATGTCGTCGGTGGACCAGGCGGGGGCGAGGACGGTGACCACGGAGACCTCCGGCACTCCGTGCTCGTGGAGTGCGCGCTCGATGTCCGTGGACATGGTCTCGACGGCGGGGCATCCGGTGTACGTCGGGGTCAGGGCGACCTCGACCCGACCGGGTCCTGTGACGTGGACGCCGCGCAGGACGCCGAGCTCCGCGAGGGTGAGGACGGGCAGTTCGGGGTCGAGGACGGCGCCGGCGATCCGGCTCAGCTCCTCCTCCAGGGCCGTCATGGTCACCATGTCGCCCCCGGGTGGCTGCGGTGCAGGTGCTGCATCTCCGCGAGCATCCGTCCGAACGGCTCGGTGTGCAGTCCCTGCCGTCCGGCACCCGCGGCCCAGGCGCCGGTGCGCGGTCCTTCGGGGACGGTGAGCGTGGCCCTGCCGAGGACGTCGGTGACCGAGGCCAGCCAGGCGCTCTCCATGGCCGCGTGGTCCACGTCGATCCCCTCGACGGGCTGGAACAGTTCGCCCGTGTACCGCCAGAGGGCGTCGCAGGCCCGCCGCATGCGGTGGTGGCTCTCGTCGGTGCCGTCGCCGAGGCGCAGCGTCCAGTGCTCGGCGTGGTCCTGGTGGTAGGCGACCTCCTTGACGGCCTTGGCCGCGAGGCCGGCGAAGGGGCCGTCGCCGGAGGCCAGCTGCCCGTACAGAAGCCGCTGGTAGGTGGAGAAGTAGAGCTGCCGGGCGATGGTGTGGGCGAAGTCGCCGTTCGGCTGCTCGACCAGTTGGGCGTTCCGGAAGGAGCGCTCCTCGCGGAGGTAGGCCAGTTCGTCCTCGTCGCCGACGAGGGAGAGCAGGACGCGGGCCTGGCCGAGGAGGTCGAGTGCGATGTTGGCCAGGGCGACCTCCTCCTCCAGGACGGGGGCGGAGCCCGCCCACTCCCCCAGGCGGTGGGAGAGGACGAGGGCGTCGTCGCCGAGGGCGAGGGCGGCGCCGGTGATCACGGCGGCGCCGCTCGTGGCCGGGGTGGTGCTCACAGGTGCTTCACCCCCTCCGGGATCTCGTAGAACGTCGGGTGGCGGTAGGGCTTGTCGGCGGAGGGCTCGAAGAACGGGTCCTTCTCGTCGGGCGAGGAGGCGGTGATCTCCGCGGAGGGCACGACCCAGATCGAGACGCCCTCGCTCCTGCGGGTGTACAGGTCGCGGGCGTTCCGCAGGGCCATCTCCGCGTCGGGTGCGTGGAGACTGCCCGCGTGGGTGTGGGACAGTCCGCGGCGGGAGCGCACGAACACCTCCCACAGCGGCCAGCTGTCGCTCGTCATGCCTGTGCCTCCCCGTGCTGTGCGGTGTGCTGGTGCTGCTCGGCCTGGTGCTTGTCCACGCGGTGCTTGTCCACGCGGTGCTTCTCCGCGTGGGCGGCCGCTGCCTCTCTGACCCAGGCGCCGTCCTCGTGGGCCTGGCGCCGGCGGCTGATCCGCTGCTCGTTGCAGGGGCCGTTGCCCTTGAGGACGTCCCAGAACTCGGTCCAGTCGATGGCGCCGAAGTCGTAGTGCCCGCGCTCCTCGTTCCACCGGAGGTCGGGGTCGGGGAGGGTGAGTCCGAGGGCTTCGGCCTGGGGGACGGCGATGTCGACGAAGCGCTGCCGCAGCTCGTCGTTGGAGTGCCGTTTGATCTTCCAGGCCATCGCCTGCGCGGTGTGGGTGGACTCGTCGTCCGGCGGGCCGAACATCATCAGCGAGGGCCACCACCAGCGGTCCACGGCGTCCTGCGCCATGGCGTGCTGGGCCTCGGTGCCGCGGGAGAGGGCGAGCAGGGCTTCGTACCCCTGGCGCTGGTGGAAGGACTCCTCCTTGCAGACCCTGACCATCGCGCGGGCGTACGGCCCGTAGGAGCAGCGGCAGAGCGGGACCTGGTTGGTGATCGCGGCGCCGTCCACCAGCCAGCCGATGGCGCCGACGTCGGCCCAGGTCAGCGTGGGGTAGTTGAAGATCGAGGAGTACTTCTGGCGGCCGGAGTGGAGCTTGTCGAGCAGCTCGTCGCGGCTGGTGCCGAGGGTCTCCGCGGCGCTGTACAGGTACAGGCCGTGGCCGGCCTCGTCCTGGACCTTGGCCATGAGGATCGCCTTGCGCCGCAGCGAGGGCGCGCGGGTGATCCAGTTCGCCTCCGGCTGCATGCCGATGATCTCGGAGTGGGCGTGCTGCGCGATCTGCCGGACGAGCGAGGCGCGGTAGGCCTCGGGCATCCAGTCGCGCGGCTCGATCCGCTCGTCGGCGGCCACTGCGGCGTCGAACACGGCCTCGTAGGCGGCCTGCTCCGCCGCCATGGCCGCGTCCGACCCGCCGGGCGCGCCCGTGGTCTCTGCCGTCCCTGACGTCACTGCAGTCATCGGACTCCCTACCGACCGATCGTTCGGTTGAATAGCTTCAATGGTGAGTCGGCGGCCCGTATGGTGTCAACCCTGTGGATAACCGGGGTGGGCCGATCGGGATCGGGGCGGGATGGACGCGTACGTCGAGAAAGGCGCCGCCGACGCGGACGACGGCCGTCCGACGCCCCCGGCCGGCACCGGGCACCAGGGCCCGTCGGACCCGGTGACGACGGAGCCCTCGGACGCCCCGGAGCCCTCGGGTCTGTCGGGCGACGGCTCGGACGTGCGGCCCGCTGCGGAACGCGCGGGCGGCGGGATCATGGCCCTGTCGATGCCTTACCAGGTCGTCCTCGCCGTGGCGCTCGCCGTCGTCGGGGTCTTCGCCTGCGTCCATCTGGCGATGGTGTTCCTGCACGTCGCCCCGTCCAACACGCTGACCAAGCGGCACGGCCAGGCGGTCGACGACTGGGTCTATCCCGAGTTCGAACAGAACTGGAAGCTCTTCGCGCCCAACCCGCTCCAGCAGAACGTCTCCGTCGAGGTCCGGGCCGAACTCGTCGCCGCCGACGGCAGCCGCCGCACCACCGGCTGGATCGACCTCACCGCCCAGGACGCCGAGGCGATCCGGCACAACCCGATGCCCAGCCACGCCCAGCAGAACGAGCTCCGGCGGGCCGTGGACTTCTATCTGAACTCGCACTCCGAGGACCACACCCCCAACGGGATGCGCGGCCGTCTCTCGGAGGAGTACATGCGCCGGATCGCGATGCTCCGCCTCGGGGACCGGTCCGGCGACGCGGAGCGCGTGCAGCTCCGCACCGTCACCCGGGCGGTCGCCGCGCCCGCGTGGGGCACCGAGAAGAACGACACCGCCCCCTCCTACCGCGACTTCCCGTGGTGGCCGGTCACCGACGCCGACCGGCCCGCCGGGGTCGACAGAAGCCGCACGGAGGCGGGCCGATGAGCACTCCCACCCCCCGCCCTGCTTCCGCCGCCCCCACGCCCGCGCGTGGCCGGGCCCGCGAGCCCTTCGACCGTCGGCTCGCCCGCGCCGTCCAGAACGTCACGGGCCGCGCCCTCGGCCCGTACCAGACCGCGATCGTTCGGATCGGCTTCTCGCTGACCTGGCTGGTCTTCCTGCTGCGCGAGCTGCCGTTCCGGCACGAGCTGTACGGACCCGACGGCCCCTGGTCCTGGGAGATGGCCCGCCGGCTGATCGCCGACAACCGCTCCTTCACCGTGCTCATGTGGTCGGACGGCCGGCTCTGGTTCGAGCTCGTCTACGGGCTCGCCGTGCTCTCGGCCGTGCTGCTCCTGCTCGGCTGGCGCACCCGCGCCGTGTCGGTCGTCTTCATGGCCGGCGTGCTCTCGCTGCAGAACCGGTCCGTCTTCGTCGGCGACGGCGGCGACAACGTCCTCCACCTCGCCGCGATCTACCTCGTGCTGACCCGCTGCTCCCAGGTGTGGTCCCTCGACGCCCGGCGGGCCGCCCGCGAGGCCCGCGCCGCGAAGGCCGGCGAACCCCCGCGCCACGACCGCGTCGGCCCGCTCCTGTGGACGGTGCTCGGCGGCTTCCTCCTCGCCACCACCTGGTTCAGCCAGGTCACCGGCGAATGGTGGCTGCCGGTGCTGCTGTGGGTCCTGTGGCTGGGGAACGGCCTGTGGTGGCTGGTGTGCCGGTTCGCGCCCGGGGAGCCGCGCACCCTGCTCGACGCCCTCGCGAACCTCGCGCACAACGCCGCCCTGTTCGTGATCATGGCGGAGGTCTGCCTGATCTACGCCACGGCCGGCTGGTACAAGATCCAGGGCTCGCGCTGGCAGGACGGCACCGCGCTGTTCTACCCGCTGAACCTCGACTACTTCACGCCCTGGCCCGCCCTCTCCGAGCTGCTCGGGACCAGCGGGATCATGGTGATGCTGCTGACCTACGGCACGGTGATCGTGCAGGTCGCCTTCCCGTTCACGCTCTTCCACCGCAAGGTCAAGAACGTCCTGCTCGTCGCGATGATGCTGGAGCACGCCGGGATCGCGGTGCTCCTCGGGCTGCCGGTCTTCTCGCTCGCGATGATCTCCGCCGACGCGGTGTTCCTGCCGACGGCGTTCCTCGTGGCGCTCGGAGCCCGGGTCGTCCGGGGCAGGGACCGGCTGTGGCGGCGGGCGCCCGCCGGGACGGTGCCCGAGCAGCGCCGTACGGGTGAGGAGCACGGTCCCCGTACCCTCGTCGGGTGAGCACCACCGAAGAGACGGCAGCGCCCGAGGCGTCGGAGCCGGTCCAGTACGACGAGGGTTTCGGCCCCGAGGTCGGCGTCGGCCCGCACCCCGAGCCGTGGCCCGAGGGCGAGCGGTACGACCCCGAGCTGCTCGCCGAAGGCGACCGGCGCAATGTCGTGGACCGCTACCGGTACTGGACGCGGGAGGCGGTCGTCGCCGACCTGGACACCCGGCGGCACGACTTCCACGTGGCCGTGGAGAACTGGGGCCACGACTTCAACATCGGCTCGGTGGTACGGACCGCCAACGCGTTCCTGGCGAAGGAGGTCCACATCGTGGGCCGGCGGCGGTGGAACCGGCGCGGCGCCATGGTCACCGACCGCTACCAGCACGTCCGGCACCACCCGGACACCGAGTCGCTGACCTCGTGGGCGGCGGCCGAGGGCATCCCGGTCATCGGCATCGACAACCTGCCGGGCGCCGTACCGCTGGAGCGGACCGTGCTGCCCCGCCGGTGCGTGCTGCTCTTCGGACAGGAGGGCCCGGGGCTCACCGAGGAGGCCCGCGCCCATGTGGAGATGGTCTGCTCGATCGCCCAGTTCGGCTCGACCCGGTCGATCAACGCGGGGGCTGCCGCCGCGATCGCCATGCACGCATGGGTCCAGCGCTACGCGGAGATCGAGATTCCCTAGAGTCCGGATCTCTTGGGAGCCGAGATCTCCGAGGAGGGTCGAGAACCCGCACGGAGGAGGTCGACACCCTCACGCGGGAGGACGGGCCCCGGAGGGCCCGCGTGGAGGCCCCTGGGAGCCTCCACGCGGGTGTGCCTCAGGCCTGGCGGCGGACCTCCACCACCCGGAAGCGGTTGGAGACGAAGGCGCCGTCGCACAGGGCCGCGTTCGCCGCGGGGTTGCCGCCGGAGCCGTGGAAGTCGGAGAACGCGGCGGTCTGGTTCACATAGACGCCGCCCGTGAGGTTCAGCGACAGCTGCGCCGACTCCTCCAGGCAGACCTCCTCCACCGCGCGCTCGACGTCCGCCGAGGTCGTGTAGGCCCCGACCGTCATCGCGCCCTTCTCGCGGACCGTGCGCCGCAGCAGCTCCAGGGCGTCGGCGGTGGAGTCCACCGAGACGGCGAAGGAGACCGGGCCGAAGCACTCCGAGAAGTACGCGGCCTGGGCGTCCGGCTTGGAGCCGTCCAGCTTCACGACGACCGGCGTGCGGACCACCGCGTCCGGGTACTCCGGGTTGACGACCTCGCGGGAGGCGAGCGCCACCTCGCCGAGACCGGCGGCGGCCTCGAGCCGCGCCTTCACGTCCGGGTTGACCAGGGCGCCCAGCAGACCGTTCGCCCGGGCGTCGTCGCCGAGCAGACCGCCCACCGCCGCGGCCAGGTCGGCGACGACCTCGTCGTACGACTTGGGGCCCTGGTCGGTGGTGATGCCGTCGCGGGGGATCAGCAGGTTCTGCGGGGTGGTGCACATCTGGCCGCTGTAGAGGGACAGCGAGAAGGCCAGGTTGGCGAGCATCCCCTTGTAGTCGTCGGTGGAGTCGACCACCACCGTGTTGACGCCGGCCTTCTCCGTGTAGACCTGCGCCTGGCGGGCGTTGGCCTCCAGCCAGTCGCCGAAGGCGGTCGAGCCGGTGTAGTCGATGATCCGGATCTCGGGGCGCACGGCCAGGGTCTTGGCGATCCCCTCGCCCGGACGCTCGACGGCGAGCGCGACCAGGTTCGGGTCGAAGCCTGACTCGGCGAGCACCTCACGGGCGACGCTCACGGTCAGCGCGAGCGGGAGCACCGCGCGCGGGTGCGGCTTGACCAGGACCGGGTTGCCGGTGGCGAGGGAGGCGAACAGGCCCGGGTAGCCGTTCCACGTGGGGAAGGTGTTGCAGCCGATGACCAGGGCGATGCCGCGGCCGACCGGGGTGAACTCCTTGCTCAGCTCGAGCGGGTCGCGCTTGCCCTGCGGCTTGGACCAGTCGGCCCGGCCGGCGGGGGTGCGGGTCTGCTCCGCGTACGCGTACGCCACGGCTTCGAGGCCGCGGTCCTGGGCGTGCGGGCCGCCGGCCTGGAACGCCATCATGAACGCCTGGCCACTGGTGTGCATGACGGCGTGGGCGAACTCGTGGGTGCGGGCGGAGATCCGGGCGAGGATCTCCAGGCAGACCAGGGCGCGGGTCTCGGCCCCGGCGTCGCGCCAGGCAGCCGTGCCCGCGCGCATCGCGGGGAGCAGGACGTCGATGTCGGCGTGCGGGTACTCGATGCCCAGCTCGGGGCCGTACGGCGAGGTCTCGCCGCCGGTCCAGCCGTCCGTGCCGGGCTGGTCGAGCTCGAAGCGGGTGTTCAGCCGGGCCTGGTGGGCGGCGAGGCCGGCCGCGGCGTCGAGCGAGCCGTCCTCCCCGTACGCCTTCGGGTGCTCGGGATACGGCGACCAGTAGGCGCGGGTCCGGATGGTGTCGAGCGCCTGGTCGAGCGTGGACCGGTGCTTCTCGGCCAGTCGGTCGGTGGTCGGCAGAGCGGTGGCCATGGGTGGACCAACTCCTCGTCGAGCTGGGCAGGGAGACACGTACGGAGTTAGAGTAACCGAACGATCGGTCGGGACAAGGGGGCCTGTCGATCCTGTGGAAAACCCATCGGGGAGGATCACTCCTATGAGCGCCAACGTGACCGTCAGGGGGAGCGACGACGTGACCGCCAGTGGGCCTGCCGCCGCCGTGGAAGCATCCGAAGCCGCCGCCGGAGGGGCCCCGGGCCCCGTCGGGCGGGACCGGACCGTCGCCGTCGTCGGCACCGGCACCATGGGCCAGGGCATCGCCCAGGTCGCCCTGGTCGCCGGCCACCCCGTGCGGCTCTACGACAGCGCCCCCGGCCGCGCGGAGGAGGCCGTGGCCGCCCTCACCGCGCGCCTCGACCGCCTCGTCGAGAAGGGGCGTCTCGACGCCACCGCGCGCGCGGCGGCCGTCGGACGCCTGTCCGCCGCCCGGGACCTCGGGGAGCTCGCGGACGCGGCGCTCGTCGTCGAGGCGATCGTCGAACTGCTGCCCGTCAAGCAGCAGCTCTTCGCCGACCTGGAGAAGGTCGTCGGCGACGACACGGTCCTCGCCACCAACACCTCCTCGCTCTCCGTCACCGCCATCGCGGGGGGCCTGCGGCTGCCCGGCCGCTTCGTCGGACTGCACTTCTTCAACCCGGCGCCGCTGCTCCCCCTCGTCGAGGTCGTCAGCGGCTTCGCCACCGGGCCGGACGTCGCCACGCGCGCGTACGAGACGGTGAAGGGCTGGGGCAAGACCCCGGTGCGCTGTGCGGACACCCCCGGCTTCATCGTGAACCGGGTCGCCCGCCCCTTCTACGCGGAGGCGCTGCGGGTCTTCGAGGAGGGCGCGGCCGACCCGGCCACCATCGACGCGGCCCTGCGCGAGTGCGGCGGCTTCAGGATGGGCCCGTTCGAGCTGACCGACCTCATCGGCCAGGACGTGAACGAGGCCGTCACCCGGTCCGTGTGGGAGTCCTTCCACCAGGACCCGAAGTTCACGCCCTCGCTCGCGCAGCGGCGGCTCGTGGAGTCGGGGCGCCTCGGCCGCAAGACGGGCCAGGGCTGGTTCTCGTACGCGGAGGGCGCCGAGCGGCCCGAGCCGCACACGGCGGCGCCGGCGGAGGCGCCGAAGAAGATCGCCGTACTGGGCGACCTCGGGCCCGCCCAGCCGCTGATCGGGCTCTTCGAGGCGGCGGGGATCGCCGTCCGGCGCAAGGGCGGCCACGGGTACATCCAGCTGCCCGGCGGCGGCCGGCTCCTGCTCGTCGACGGAGAGACCTCCTTCGAGTACGGCACCGACGAGATCGTCTACTTCGACCTGGCGCTGGACTACGCGCGCGCGACCCGGATCGTGCTCTCCACCCGGGAGGGGACCTCGGACGAGACCCTCGCGGAGGCGGTCGGTCTCTTCCAGGCGCTCGGTAAGCAGGTCTCCGTGATCGGCGACGTCCCCGGCATGATCGTCGGTCGCACGGTCGCCATGCTGGCCGACCTCGCCGCCGACGCCGTCGACCGCGGTGTCGCCACCGCCGAGGACGTGGACACGGCCATGCGGCTCGGCGTCAACTACCCGGCCGGCCCGCTGGAGTGGGCCGGGAACGTGGGCCACGCGCGCGTGAGGGACCTCCTCGACGCGATGCACGACCGCTACCCCACGGGCCGGTACGCGCCGAGCCTGGGCACGGCACGCCGGGGGCACGCCGAGGACGCGGAGGACTCCCGATGACCACCGCGAGACGCGACACCTACACGCCCGAGACGCTGCTCTCGGTCGCCGTGCGGGTCTTCAACGAGCGCGGCTACGACGGCACGTCCATGGAGCACCTCTCCAAGGCGGCCGGGATCTCCAAGTCGTCGATCTACCACCATGTGTCCGGCAAGGAGGAGCTGCTGCGGCGGGCGGTCAGCCGGGCGCTCGACGGGCTCTTCGCGATCCTCGACGAGCCGGAGGCCGGCCGGGGCCGGGCCGTCGAGCGGGTCGAGCACGTCACGCGCCGCACGGTCGAGGTGCTGATCGCGGAGCTGCCGTACGTGACGCTGCTGCTGCGGGTGCGCGGCAACACCGGCACCGAGCGGTGGGCCATGGAGCGGCGGCGCGAGTTCGACCACAAGGTGGCCGATCTGCTGAAGGCGGCGGCCGAGGAGGGCGATCTGCGGGCCGATGTGGACATCCGGCTCGCGACCCGGCTGCTCTTCGGAATGATCAACTCGCTGGTGGAGTGGTACCGGCCGCATCCGGACGCGACGGCGGAGCGCGAGCAGCTCGCCGAGACCGTCGCGCGCCTGGCGTTCGACGGGCTCAGGACGGCCCGCTGAGGGGCCGGGCCCTGGGGAAGGCCGCCGGGGCCGGAATGGCCCCGCCGGGTGGCTCTGGGGGCGCGTTGGGCCGGGTCGGCTTGGGCCCCGGCCGGTTCCTCAGGGCCTGAGACGGCCTGAGGGGTCCATCGGGCCTGGATCGACGATCCCACGAGTCTGTGGAGCGGAGGACGGCCCCTCGTCGGGGCCGTCCTCCGCCGTGCCGGGACCCCGCCCTTCGCCGTCTCGGGGCCCGTGTCGTCAGGCGTGCGGGTCCGTGTTGAGGTCCGTCTCCTCGAACACCAGCAGCGTGCGCGTGGACAGCACCTCGGGGATCGCCTGGATCCGGGTGAGCACCAGCTCGCGCAGGGTCCTGTTGTCCGGCGTGTGCACCAGCAGCAGGACGTCGAAGTCGCCGCTGACCAGCGCGATGTGCGTGGCCCCCGGCAGCGCGCCGAGCTGCTCGCGGACCGTCCGCCAGGAGTTCTGGACGATCTTGAGCGTGATGTAGGCGGAGGCGCCGTGGCCCGCCCGCTCGTGGTTGACCCGCGCGCTGAAGCCGCGGATCACCCCGTCGTCGATGAGCCGGTTGATCCGCGCGTAGGCGTTGGCCCGGGAGACGTGCACCCGCTCGGCGACGGAGCGTACCGAGGCGCGACCGTCCGTTTGCAGCAGTCGCAGGATGTCCCGGTCGATCGCGTCCAGCGGGCGTGCCGGAAGGGCGCCCGTCGGCGTGCCGATCGGGGCGCTCAGGGCCTCGCCGGGCACCTCGCTCCCGGTCCCGCGGAGCGCGCCGCCCGGGTCGCCGCCCGGGTCGTCGTCCGGAGCCCCGCTCCGGTCGACGGCCATTTGTTCATCCGCCATGTGCCCCCGCCTCTCTCCGGTGGACGACCTGTACTCATCCCAGGCTGTGGAGAACCGTTTGTCCACAGGCTGAAGGTGCCTGTAGCCAAAATGCCTCCACGACCGAACAATCGGTAGGTGAGGCGCGCCACACTCGCGCCACCCGCCTTCGGGTCTTATGCCCGCTCCCACGAGGAGGTGGACTCGTTGCAACAGCGCAGTTCGACAGTCCAAGAGCCGCCCGGTGCCGTTCCCGCCTACCGGCCGACCCCGCCGCCGGCCTGGCAGCCGCGTACCGACCCCACCCCGCTGCTGCCCGACACCGAGCCGCTGCGCGTGCTCGGCACGGACGCCGTGGCCGACGCCGATCCCGCGCTGCTGCTCCGGCTCTACGCGGAGCTGATCCGAGGCCGCCGGTACAACACCCAGGCCACCGCCCTCACCAAGCAGGGCAGGCTCGCCGTGTACCCGTCCACCCACGGCCAGGAGGCGTGCGAGATCGCCGCCGCCCTCGCCCTGGAGGAGCGGGACTGGCTCTTCCCCTCGTACCGGGACACCCTGGCCGCGGTCGCCCGCGGCCTGGACCCCGTGCAGGCCCTGACGCTGCTCCGCGGCGACTGGCACACCGGGTACGACCCGCACGAGCACCGCATCGCGCCGCTCTCCACGCCGCTGGCCACCCAGCTCCCGCACGCGGTGGGCCTCGCCCACGCCGCCCGGCTCAAGGGCGACGACGTCGTCGCGCTCGCCATGGTCGGCGACGGCGGCACCAGCGAGGGCGACTTCCACGAGGCGCTGAACTTCGCGGCCGTCTGGCAGGCCCCCGTGGTCTTCCTCGTGCAGAACAACGGCTTCGCGATCTCCGTGCCGCTCGCCAAGCAGACCGCCGCCCCGTCCCTGGCCCACAAGGCCGTCGGATACGGGATGCCCGGCCGGCTCGTCGACGGCAACGACGCGGTCGCCGTGCACCAGGTGCTCACCGAGGCCGTGGCCCGAGCGCGGCGCGGCGGCGGCCCCACCCTCGTCGAGGCGATCACGTACCGGATCGACGCCCACACCAACGCCGACGACGCCACCCGCTACCGCGCGGCCGGCGAGGTCGAGACCTGGCGGGCGCACGACCCGATCCTGATCCTCGAACGGGAACTGACCGAGCGCGGCCTGCTCGACGAGGACGGCAGGCGCGCGGCGGCCGAGGCCGCCGAGACGATGGCCGCGGAGCTGCGCGAGCGGATGAACGCCGACCCGGTGCTGAACCCGATGGACCTCTTCTCGCACGTGTACGCGGAGCAGACCACGCAGCTGCGGGAACAGGCGGCGCAGCTGCGCGCCGAGCTCGAAGCCGAGGGTGAGGCGTGATGACGACGGCGACGACCGGATCCACGGCGGACAGGACCGCCGGGAAGGCCGGTAAGGGCGGCGGGGCCGGGAAGGCCAAGCCCGCCACGATGGCGCAGGCGCTGCAGCGCGCCATGCGCGACGCGATGGCCGAGGACCCGACCGTCCACGTGATGGGCGAGGACGTCGGCACCCTCGGCGGGGTCTTCCGGGTCACCGACGGACTCGCGAAGGAGTTCGGCGAGGACCGCTGCACGGACACCCCGCTGGCCGAGGCCGGCATCCTCGGCGCGGCCGTCGGCATGGCGATGTACGGCCTGCGGCCGGTCGTCGAGATGCAGTTCGACGCGTTCGCCTACCCGGCCTTCGAGCAGCTGCTCTCCCACGTGGCGAAGATGCGGAACCGGACGCGCGGCGCGATGCCGATGCCGATCGTCATCCGCGTCCCGTACGGCGGCGGGATCGGCGGCGTCGAGCACCACAGCGACTCCTCCGAGGCCTACTACATGGCCACCCCGGGACTCCACGTCGTCACCCCGGCCACTGTCGAGGACGCCTACGGGCTGCTCCGCGCGGCCATCGCCTCCGACGACCCGGTGGTCTTCCTGGAGCCCAAGCGGCTCTACTGGTCCAAGTCCGACTGGTCCCCCGAGGCGCCCGCCGCCGTGGAACCGATCGGCAAGGCCGTGGTGCGACGGCGGGGCACCGGAGCCACGCTGATCACCTACGGTCCCTCCGTGCCCGTCTGCCTGGAGGCGGCGGAGGCCGCGCAGGCCGAGGGCTGGGACCTGGAGGTCGTCGACCTGCGCTCGCTCGTCCCCTTCGACGACGAGACGGTCTGCGCCTCGGTGCGGCGCACCGGCCGCGCGGTCGTCGTCCACGAGTCGACGGGCTTCGGCGGGCCCGGCGCGGAGATCGCCGCGCGCGTCACCGAGCGCTGCTTCCACCACCTGGAGGCGCCGGTGCTGCGGGTCGCGGGCTTCGACATCCCGTACCCGCCGCCGATGCTGGAACGGCACCATCTGCCGGGCGTCGACCGGGTCCTGGACGCGGTGGCGCGACTGCAGTGGGAGGCGGGAAGCTGATGGCCCAGGTGCTCGAGTTCAAGCTGCCCGACCTCGGTGAGGGACTCACCGAGGCGGAGATCGTCCGCTGGCTCGTCGCGGTCGGCGACGTCGTCGCCATCGACCAGCCGGTCGTCGAGGTCGAGACGGCCAAGGCCATGGTCGAGGTGCCCTGCCCGTACGGCGGTGTCGTCACCGCCCGGTACGGCGAGGAGGGCACCGAACTGCCCGTCGGCGCGCCGCTTCTGACGGTCGCTGTGGGTGGCACGGGCGCACCGGAGGAGCTCGCGGAGGCGGCTCCCGGAGCCGCCCCCACGGTGGGGGAGACCGCTGCCGAGTCCGCCGTGTCGTCCGAGTACTCGGGCAACGTGCTCGTCGGGTACGGCACGGCAGGGCCCGCCGCCCGGCGCCGCCGAGTGCGGCACGAGAGCCACGCCGTGGCGAAGGCCCCCGCACCCGCCCCGGTCGCGGCTCCGGTCGCGGTGGCCGCCCCGGCTCCCGTCGCCGAGGCCGTCCCGGCCCACGACGGCCCGGTGCCGGTCATCTCGCCGCTCGTGCGGAAGCTGGCCAGGGACCGGGGGCTCGATCTGCGCGAGGTGCGCGGATCGGGGCCCGCGGGGCTGATCCTGCGCGCCGATGTGGAGCTGGCCATCGCGGCCCTGGAGCGGCCCGCCGCCGCGCCCACCCCGGCTGCCGCGCCCTCCCGGGTCGCCGTGCCCGCCGCGGCGCCGTCCGCCGCGGTCGCCACGGCCGGTGAGCGGGTGCCGCTGCGCGGGGTCCGCGGAGCGGTGGCGGACAAGCTGTCCCGCAGCCGTACGGAGATCCCGGACGCGACCTGCTGGGTGGACGCCGACGCGACCGAGCTGATGGCCGCGCGGGCGGCGATGAACGCGGCGGGCGGGCCGAAGATCTCCCTGCTCGCGCTCCTCGCCCGGATCTGCGTCCACGCCCTGGCGCGGTTCCCCGAGCTCAACTCCACCGTGGACATGGCGGCCCGCGAGATCGTCCGGCTGCCGGCCGTGCATCTCGGCTTCGCCGCCCAGACCCCACGCGGCCTGGTCGTCCCCGTGGTGAAGGACGCGGGGACCCGGACGGCCGAGTCGCTGACGGCGGAGTTCGCCCGGCTGACCGAGGCCGCACGGGAGTCGGCGCTCACGCCGGCGGATCTGACGGGCGGCACGTTCACCCTGAACAACTACGGGGTGTTCGGGGTCGACGGGTCCACGCCGATCATCAACCACCCCGAGGCGGCGATGCTCGGCGTCGGCCGGATCATCCCGAAACCCTGGGTCCACCAGGGCGAGCTGGCCGTACGTCAGGTGGTGCAGCTCTCGCTCACCTTCGACCACCGGGTCTGCGACGGCGGTACGGCGGGCGGGTTCCTGCGGTACGTGGCGGACTGCGTCGAGCAGCCCGCGGTCCTGCTCCGCACGCTCTGACACCGAACGCCCCGGCGGGACCTGCCCGGTCCTGCCGGGGCTGCGCGGCGTGACGGACCTGCCCCGGTCCCGGCGGGCAGGGCCCCGGCCGTCCTCCGGAGCCGCGCTCGGGCCACCTGACAAGTCGCCGGCCGCCGGCCGCCGGCTCCGGCCTCCGGACCCGTCCGCCGCCTGTTCCGCCGTCTGTTCCGCCGTGCGTGCCGTCCCACCAGGGAGACGCGCCCGACGGCGGGAAGGGGCGGCGGACCATACTGCTGGGGTGACCACCCCACATGACGCCGTCGTGCTCGCCGGAGGCGCCGCCCAGCGACTCGGCGGTGCCGACAAGCCCGGAGTACGGGTCGGAGGCCGGGCGCTCCTCGACCGGGTCCTCGCCGCGTGCCGCGGCGCGGACCGGACCGTGGTCGTGGGCGACGCCCGCCCGACCGTCCGCCCCGTCCGCTGGACCAGGGAGGACCCGCCCGGCGGAGGGCCGCTCGCCGCCCTCGACGCGGGAGTACGGGAGATCGGCGCGGGCGCCCGCGCCGGAGGCGGGACCGGACTCGGGGATGCCGGGGCCGGCGGGGCCGACGTCCTGCTCGTCCTCTCCGCCGACCTGCCCTTCCTCGACGAGGACACCGTCCACCGGCTGCTCGGGGCGCTCGCCGACGCCCCCGACGCCGAGGCCGCGCTCCTCACCGACGCCGGGGGACGGGACCAGCCGCTCGTCGCCGCCTACCGAGTCACCCCGCTCCGGCGGGAGTTGGCACGGATCGCCGAGGAGCGCGGCACGCTCGCCGGCGGCCCGCTGCGGCAGCTCACCGGTGCGCTGCGCCTGACCCGGGTCGCCGCCGGGCCGCTGGCCTCCTTCGACTGCGACACCTGGAAGGACATCGCCACGGCCCGCGCCCGCATCAGGGAGCATGGGACCGTGCTGGATGAATGGATCACCGCAGTCAAGGACGAACTGGGCATCGAGCTGGACGTCGACACCGGCGTCCTGCTCGATCTGGCCCGCGACGCCGCCCACGGAGTGGCCCGCCCCGCCGCACCCCTGACCACCTTCCTGGTCGGGTACGCGGCGGCGCGCGCGGGCACCGAGGGCGGCCCCGAGGCGGTCGCCGAGGCCGCCCGCAAGGCCGCCGCGCTGGCCCAGCGCTGGGCCGCCGAGCAGGACGAGGCGGGATGACCCTGAAGGAGCCCCTTCCGGTGGCCCCCGGAACCGCCGACGCGCGGGCCGGGCAGCCGCACCGGGCCACCGCCTGGCCCGAGGCCCGCGCCGCCGCCGCCCGCGCCGGGGCCTCCGCGCGGGCCGGCCGGGCGCCGCGCGGCGTACCCCTCGGGCAGGCGCTCGGCCAGGTCCTGGCCGAGCCGCTGCTCGCCCTCACCGACCTGCCGCCCTTCGACACCTCCGCCATGGACGGCTGGGCGGTCGCGGGTCCCGGCCCCTGGACCGTACGCGCGGAGGGCGCCGTCCTCGCCGGACAGGCGTCCGATGCCGAGGCGGCCGACGGCGAGGCCGTACGGATCGCCACCGGCGCCCGGGTCCCGGTCGGGACCACCGCCGTCGTCCGCGCCGAGCACGCCCGCACCGAGCCGGCCCCCGCCGACCCCGCACGTGCCGGGCGCGCGGTGCTGCACGCCCTGCGCGAGGTCGTGCCGGGGCAGGACATCCGGCCCCGGGGCCAGGAGTGCCGTACCGGCGACGAGCTGCTGCCCGCCGGCACCGTCGTGACGCCGGCCGTGCTCGGTCTCGCCGCGGCCGCCGGCTACGACGAGCTGCCCGTACCGTCGCGCCCCCGGGTCGAGATCCTGGTCCTCGGCGACGAGCTGCTCACGACGGGGCTCCCCCACGACGGTCTGATCCGCGACGCCCTCGGCCCCATGCTCGGCCCGTGGCTCGCGGCGCTCGGCGCCGACGTCCTCGCCACCCGCAGGATCGGTGACGAGGCCGAGGAGCTGTACGCGGCCGTCACCGGCTCCGCCGCCGACCTGGTCCTCACGACCGGCGGAACCGCCGCCGGGCCCGTGGACCACGTCCACGGCGTCCTGGACAAGGCCGGCGCGACCCTCCTGGTCGACGGCGTGAAGGTCCGGCCCGGTCACCCGATGCTGCTCGCCCGCCTCGCGGCCGAGCCCGCCCGGTCCGAGCCCGCCCGGTCCGAGCCCCTGCCGTCGGCGCCCGCCCGGGCCGAGCCCCCGCACGTCCGCCATCTCGTCGGGCTTCCCGGCAACCCGCTCGCGGCCGTCTCCGGGCTTCTGACCTTGGCGCAGCCGCTCCTGGCCGCGCTGACCGGGGCCGCGGCAGCGGCGCCCGCCCCGCCCCGCGTCCCCGTGCGGGACGAGGTGCCCGGCCATCCGTACGACACACGGCTCGTCCCGGTCGTCCGCCGTGGTGGACGCGCCGTGCCCCTGCGATTCAACGGACCGGCCATGCTCCGGGGCATCGCCGCCGCCGACGGCCTGGCCGTCGTCCCGCCCGGCGGCGCCCGCCCCGGGCAAGAGCTGGATGTCCTCGACCTTCCCTGGCCGGCGGCCGAGGGGGCCGTACCGGCCCAAGGAGCGTGTTTCACGTGAAACTTCCCAGTCGTGACGTGATGGCCCGCCACGCGGAGGAGCGGATCTCCGGCCCGCAGGTCAAGCTGCCGCGCCGGGAGGTCGAGCGGCCCCTGCGCCAGGTCGGCAAGCGGCTCCTGATGGCCCTCGGCGTGCTCGCCGTGACGGTCCTCATCGTCTACGTCGACCGCTCGGGCTACCACGACAACGCCAACGAGACGCTCGACTTCCTCGACTGCGCCTACTACGCGACCGTCACGCTCTCCACCACCGGATACGGCGACATCGTCCCGTACAGCGACTCGGCCCGGCTCACCAACATCCTGCTGATCACGCCTCTGCGCGTGCTGTTTCTGATCATCCTGGTCGGCACCACCCTCGAGGTCCTCACGGAGCGGACCCGCGAGGAGTTCCGGCTGAACCGCTGGAGGTCCACCTTGCGCGACCACACCGTCATCGTCGGCTTCGGCACCAAGGGGCGGTCCGCGATCCAGACGCTCTGCGCGACCGGTCTCAGCAAGGAGCAGATCGTCATCGTCGATCCCTCCAACAAGGTGATCGAGACGGCGAACGCGGACGGCTTCGTCGGCGTGGTCGGCGACGCGACCCGCAGCGATGTCCTGCTCCGTGCCGAGGTGCAGCGGGCCCGGCAGATCGTCATCGCCACCCAGCGCGACGACACGGCCGTCCTGGTCACCCTCACGGCCCGGCAGCTCAACCGGGGCGCGAAGATCGTCGCCGCGGTCCGTGAGGAGGAGAACGCGCCGCTGCTGCGCCAGTCCGGCGCGGACGCGGTCATCACCAGCGCCAGCGCCGCCGGGCGCCTGCTCGGCCTCTCGGTGCTGAGCCCCAGCGCCGGCACGGTGATGGAGGACCTCATCCAGCAGGGCTCCGGTCTCGACCTGGTCGAGCGCCCGGTGACCAAGAGCGAGGTCGGGAAGAGCGTGCGGGAGACGGGTGACCTGGTCGTGAGCGTGCTCCGCGGCCACCGGCTGCTCGGTTACGACGACCCCGCGGCCAGCCCGCTCCAGCTCACCGACCGGGTCATCACCATCGTGCGGGCCGTGCCGGTCACCCCGCTCAGGACGCCGCCGGAGGACTGATCCGGCCGGGGCCGGTCCGGACCGGCCCCGGCCGAGCCGGTCCGGACCGGCTGGGTCCGGACCTGCCGAGTCCGGACCGGCTGGGCCAGGACCCCCTGAGCCCGGAGGACCGAACCCGGAGGACCGAACCCGGCCGTCGGAGCCGGGAGCACCGCGCCCCGGCCGGTGCCGGGAGTAGCCTCGCCGCCATGTATGCGATCACGATTCCGGAACCCGGCGGCCCCGAGGCCCTCGTCTGGGCCGAGGTGCCCGATCCCGTACCCGGCGAGGGCGAGGTCCTCGTCGAGGTGGCGGCGAGCGCGGTCAACCGCGCCGACCTGCTCCAGCGCCAGGGCTTCTACGACCCGCCGCCGGGCAGCTCGCCGTACCCCGGCCTGGAGTGCTCGGGCCGGATCGCCGCGCTCGGCCCCGGAGTGTCCGGCTGGGCCGTCGGCGACGAGGTCTGCGCGCTGCTCGCCGGCGGCGGTTACGCGGAGAAGGTCGTCGTCCCCGCGGGGCAGCTGCTCCCGGTGCCGGAGGGCGTCGACCTGGCCACGGCCGCGGCCCTCCCCGAGGTCGCCTGCACCGTCTGGTCCAACATCTTCATGATCGCGCACCTGCGTCCCGGCGAGACGCTGCTCGTGCACGGCGGTGCGAGCGGCATCGGCACGATGGCGATCCAGCTGGCGAAGGCGGTCGGGGCGCGGGTCGCGGTCACGGCCGGTGGCCCCGAGAAGCTGGCGCGCTGCGCCGAGCTCGGCGCGGACGTCCTCATCGACTACCGCGAGCAGGACTTCGTCGAGGAGCTGGCCAAGGCGACGGACGGGGCGGGTGCGGACGTCATCCTGGACATCGTCGGCGCGAAGTACCTGGAGCGGAACGTGAAGGCGCTGGCCGTGAACGGCCGGCTCGTCGTCATCGGTCTCCAGGGCGGCGTCAAGGGCGAGCTGAACCTCGGGGCGCTGCTCGCGAAGCGCGCCGCGGTCATGGCGACGACGCTGCGGGCCCGCCCGGCGGAGGAGAAGGCGGCGATCGTGGCCGCCGTACGGGAGCACGTCTGGCCGCTGATCGGCGCGGGCACGGTCAGGCCGGTCGTCGACCGGACGCTGCCGCTGAACGACGCCGCCGAGGGCCATCGGGCGCTGGAGTCCGGCACCCACGTCGGCAAGGTCCTGCTCGTGACCCCGCGGGGCTGACCCGGCCCGATTCCTCGGGTTCGGACCCGATTCCCCGGGTTCGGACCCGGATCCTCGCCCGCGGCGCCGTCGCGGACGACGCGTGAGGGGCCCGGCACACCCAGTGCCGGGCCCCTCACGCATGCGTACTCCGCCGTGGCCTACAGGTACGGGCCCGAGCGGACCGCGTGGCCGGGGCCGCGGTCGTCGTCGTCATCGTCGTGCGACGCACCCGGCGGGAGCGCCCTGCGCATCTGCTCCAGCTGGGCGCGGGCCGCCATCTGCTGGGCGAAGAGCGCCGTCTGGATGCCGTGGAAGAGGCCCTCGAGCCAGCCCACCAGCTGCGCCTGCGCGATGCGCAGCTCCGCCTCCGAGGGGATCGCCTCGTCCGTGAACGGCAGGGAGAGCCGCTCCAGCTCCTCGACGAGCTCGGGAGCGAGCCCGTCCTCCAGCTCCTTCACGGAGCTGGCGTGGATGTCCTTGAGCCTGACCCGGCTGGCCTCGTCGAGAGGTGCCGCGCGTACTTCCTCCAGGAGCTGCTTGATCATGCTGCCGATCCGCATGACCTTCGCAGGCTGCTCGACCATTTCCGTCACCGGGACCTCGCGGGGTTCGTCGTCGCCCTGAGTGCCGCCGAGCGCCATCCCGTCCTGTCCCACGATGAGGACCTGGGGGCTCTCCTGCGACCTGTCATTCCTCGGCATCTCCATGCCGCCATTCTCTCGTACACGTGCGTCACCACGGGGTGTGCCCCCGCACGAGGGTGATCCACCCTCGTGCGGGGGCACAGGTCGACAACGAAGACCGTCAGGTCGCCTCGCGCCGGGCCAGCGCGCCGCGCGAGCGGGTCACCAGGGCGGCGAGCAGCGCGGCACCCACGGGTACGGCGACGAGCAGGCCGGCGAGGGTCTCCCAGGGGATGACGATCGGGACGTACGGCGCGTCCGAGGCCGCGCTCCAGCCCTGGGCGACGGATTCCTCGTGCCAGCGCATCTGCTGCCGCTCCTCGTTGAGCCGGAGGCCCATCGCCGGGAGCACTCCGGCGGCCGAGCCGAGGAGCACGCCCATCGCGGCGACGACGCCGCACTGGAAGCCGCTGAGGGTCCGGCGGACCCGCGGCGGGGCGCCCACGGCGGCCAGCGTCTTCAGGTCGGCCTCGGCGTCGGCCTGGGCGAGCCCGGTGGCGATGCCCGCGGCGCCGATGGTGACGAGCCCCGCGAAGATCGCCAGCGAGAGCAGGATGAGGCTGTTGGCGTTGACGAATCCTTCCTCCACGCGTAGGTCGACGTCGCTGCCGAGCTTGGTGAGCTCGCCGTCGAGCTTCTGGCGTGCCTCGGTGTCGGGCAGCCGGTCGGTGCTGGCGTAGATGCCGAGCGGTGCGGTCGCGAGACCGGCGGCCTTGGCGGTGGCCGGGGTGATCAGGGCCTGGACGCCGTAGGACTTCTCGTCCCCGGGCACCTGGTAGGCGGGCAGGGAGACGACCTTGCCGGGAGCGGGCCTGCCCGCCTCCGAGGCCTTGTCGGCGGCGGCGAGGTCGGTGATCTGCTTGATCCCGAACGTGCCGTCCTTGCCGATGTTGACGGGGTTGAAGCTGACGAGCTTGCCCTCGTCGAGGGCCTTCACGGTCGCGGGGTCGTCGAGGCCGAGCACCTTCAGGAGTGAGGCGTCGGCGACGAGCAGCCCGCCGTCGGCGACGTACATCCCGCTGCTCCGGCCCTCCTTGCACCGCCAGTCGTCGGTGAGCATCTTCCGTCGCTGCTCGGGCGTGTACTTCTCCGAGGGGTCTCCGCCGCCGGGGAGCGTCCGGTACATGGGGCACTCGTTCGCCGGGGGCACGACGACCTCGAAGCGGCCGCAGCCCGGGCCGCTGTCCCAGGGCTGGCAGCTGGGCTTGCCGACCGAGACGCGGGCGACGTCCGCGCGGATGTCGACGGGGACGTACCGCTGGATCGCGTCGCGGACCGCGGGAACGTCCCGGCCGCCCTCCTCGGTGACGAACGCGGCGACGGTTCCGTGCGGCATCTGGGCGGTGTACTGGGCCCGCTGCTGGGCCTCGTCGCTGGCCATGTACGTGGAGACGGCGACCGTACCGGCGACGGCGGCGAGGACGGCGGCGACGGCGGGTGCCGTACGGCCCCGGTTGCGCACGGCGTCCCGTAGCGCGAGCCGCGGCGACAGCGGCAGCCAGCGGCCGGCCCGGCCGAAGAGGCCCACCAGGGCCGGGGTCATGGCGACGACGCCCAGCTCGGCGATGGCCGAGCCACCGGCCACGACGATGAACTGCTGGGTGACCATGGAGCCGAAGAGCGCGATCGCGCCGCCGATCAGCAGGGCCGTGAGGCCGATCAGGGGCAGTACCCGGCTGCTGCGGCGGACGCCGCGCCGGCCGGTGAGCGAGGCGAGGACGGTCTGCCGGGAGGCGGTGATCGCCGGCACGATGGCGGCGAGCAGGCCGGTCAGCACGGCGAGCAGCGCGATGCCGAGGGTTTCGAGCGGCCGGATGTCGAAGGCTCCGAACCGCTGGCCCATAGTCTCCTCCAGGTACGGCTGGAGTGCCTTGGTGAGGATCAGGGCGAGGACCGTGCCGGTGACCGCCGCGGCGACGCCGATGACCAGACCGCCACTCAGCACGATGGCCCGGACGTGGCTGCGGGCGCCGCCGTTGGCACCGACGAGACCGAGCTGGCGGCGCGAGCGGCGGGCGCCGACCGCGAAGGCGGGTCCGGCGAGCAGGCAGATCTCCAGCATCGCCAGACCGACGACGGTGCCGATGGCGGCGAGTTCGGCGGCCCTCGCCCCCGAGCCGGCCTCGTAGTTGCCCCAGTTCTCCTTCTGGTAGAGCGGGACCTCGGAGTCGGCCGGCGGGTCGAGGATCACGGCACGCGAGGTGACGATCACGCCCTTGGCGTTGAGCTCCTTGACCGTGTTCCACGTGAAACCACCGGACGCGCGCACCAGGTACGTGGTGCTGGTGTCGGGCTTCTGCAGGCCGGCCTTCTCGACGGCCTTCGCGTACGGGGCGAGGAAGGCGCCGGGGAGCGCGTTGACCTGGACGGCCTTCAGATCGTCGGGAATCTCGTAGGAGCCGACGATCCGATACGGGCGGTCGAAATTGCGTGCGGAAAGGGTCGAGCCGACCGTCAGCCCGCTGCTCTCCAGGAAGTTCGAGGTCGCGACGACCTCGTCGTTCTTCTCCGGGTAGCGCCCTTCCAGCAGGGTCGTGATGCCCTGGGCGATCGGATCGGCCGCCTTGAGCTCACGCACCTGGGTGACGAGCAGACCGTGCTTCGTCGTCAGCTTGGCCGAGCCGGAGCTGTCCGTGAGGACCGTGGACCCCGCGGGGAAGGTCTTGGGGACATCGGTGGGGCCGCTCGGCCACGTCGTGTTCTCGTAGTCCTTGGCCGGCGTGTTCATCTCGCCGAGCGGGTCCTGGAAGATCGGCACTCCGCCGAATCCCGGGTCCTTGAACTGGGCGTCGGCCGCGCCGATCATGCGGTCCGCCCGCTCGGCGGGGGACAGCTCGGAGCTGCGGAAGGTCAGATCGAGGGCGCTGACGCCCAGGATCGGCAGGGCGATCATGGCCAGGACGAGGGCGCTGCGGCCCTTGGAGCGCCAGGCGTCGCGGCGGGCGATCCGGATCGCGGCCCGCCAGGAGTGGAACCAGGTCTTCACGCCTCAGCCACCTGGCCCGACAGCAGGGAATCGGCCTCGCTGCGCACGGTCTGGTCGACGATGGCGCCGTCCCGGAGGAACACGACCCGGTCCGCCCAGGCCGCGAACCGCGGCTCGTGGGTGACGAGGACGCCGGCGGCGCCGGCGTCGCAGCGGCTGCGGAGCAGGGCGAGCACGGACTCGCCGGTCTCGGAGTCGAGGGCGCCGGTCGGCTCGTCGGCGAGGACGAGCCGGCGGTCGCCGACGAGCGCGCGGGCGATGGCCACACGCTGCTGCTGGCCGCCGGACATCTCGTCCGGGAAGCGGTCGGCGAGGTGGCCGAGGCCCATCTCCTCCAGGGCCTTGAGGGCCTCGACGCGCGCCTTGCGGGAGGAGGTCCCGTCCAGCTCGCGCGGCAGGGCCACGTTCTCGGCGGCGGTGAGGGCGGGGATGAGGTTGTAGTCCTGGAAGACGTAGCCGATGCTGCGGCGGCGCAGGGCCGCGAGCTCCTTGACGCTCGCCTGGGTGATGTCGGTGTCCTCGACGATCACGCGGCCCGAGGTGGGGGTGTCGAGGCCGCCGGCGATGGTGAGGAGCGTGGACTTGCCGGAGCCGGACGGGCCCATGACGGCGACGAGTTCACCCGGGTACACGGCGAGGTCGATGCCGCGCAGGGCATGCACCTCGGTGGCACCCGCGCCATGGACGCGGGTCAGGTTCTGGAGTTGCAGCACGGGCTGCTGTGCGGACATGAGGGGTCCCCCCTTGGGCGTACCCGACGGTCGGCCGGGTACGGGAGCGAGCGGTGGAAAGGTGACGCGGGAGTGGTACGGCGGGCGGTGTGCGCGGGCCGTACGGCGGGTGAGGCGCGAGCGGTGCGGGTGGGGCGCGACCGTGCGGTCAGCGCGCCCCGGCCACGGGTGACGCGGCCTCGGGTGGTGCGGTTCGGGTGGGCGCCGTGTCGGCGCCGGTCGGGGCGGTCGCGGTCGGCGCCTCCGCGGTGCCGCCGGCCGTGCCTCCGGGAGTGCCGCCGGTGGCGGCCCTGGTCGTGGTCGCGGTGGCGGACCCGGTGTCCGCGGCCGTCGCCGACAGGCGGATCAGCCGGGACTCGCAGTGGTCGAGCCAGCGGGCCTCGGCCTCGGTCTGGAAGATCAGCTGCTCCAGGACGAGCAGCCAGGCGACGTCGTCGCGCTCCCGGGCTCCGCCGCTCTCGACGGCGATGAGCGCCTGGGCCTTGAGGCGGGTGTAGTCCTGCATGGCCTTCACGGTGTGCCGGCGCTGGGACTGGATGACGTCGCGGATGTCGACGCCGGAGGCGCCCACGGCCATGGCGAGCTTGATGGCCAGCTCGTCGCGGGCGGGGCTGGTGCGGTCCACCGGCTTCTCGAACCAGGTCCTGAGTTCGGCGCGGCCGCTGTCCGTGATCGCGTAGAGCGCGTGCCCGGCCGCGTCCTCGCCGCCCTGGGCGACCATGCCGTCGCGCTCGAGCCGGTTGAGGGTCGTGTACACCTGGCCCACGTTGAGCGGCCAGGTGGAGCCGGTGCGGGATTCGAACTCCGTACGGAGCTGGGAGCCGTACCGAGGGCCGCGTTCGAGGAGGGCGAGAAGCCCGTGGCGGATCGACATACTCAGTATGTATACCGGGTATGTCGTCGCGGACAACCGTCCTGAGACGGAAGGGCCGGGTCCGACTCAAGGGGGACCCGGGCGGGCCGAGGGGCTCAGCGGCGCCGCATCCGGAGCCCCAGGAAGCCGATCCCGAGACCCATCAGGGCGAGCCCCACTCCCAGCGTGAGCACGGGAATCCGCTGGTCGACGAGGGGCGCCGCGGATTCGGACGCCATCCGCGGCGCGACGCCCGGCCGGCTGGCGGGGGGCGTCTCCGGCGCGGCGGCCTCCTCCTCGCGTACCCCCTCGTCCTCCCGCCCGACGGCCGCGGGGCCCTCGGAGCTCTCCTGGTCTGTTGCCGTTTCGGTACGAGAGTCCTCCGGCTGAGCCGTGTCGTCGGCGGCCGGCGGCACGAAGCGTCCGGGCCTCGGCCTCCCCTCGCCCGCGGGACGGCCCGCCAGCGACGCGGTGCCGTCGGGCGAGGGGACGTCGCTGGGCTCGGCGTTCGGCGCGGCGGGGGGTGCCACCCCGGTGCCGGTGGCGGCGGGCGCGGGGGGCGCGGGCGGGCCGGCACCCCAGGTCCGCCCCGGGGA
Organism: Streptomyces sp. CB02009; assembly: GCF_001905825.1. Taxonomy (GTDB): domain Bacteria; phylum Actinomycetota; class Actinomycetes; order Streptomycetales; family Streptomycetaceae; genus Streptomyces. The sequence goes on along the minus strand of NZ_LIVV01000004.1, from coordinate 369,841 downwards.
GGTGGGCGCGGAGGAGGAAGGGGAGGGCGTGACCGTCGCGGTGGGAGGGCCGGAGGAGGGCGACGGGGCGGTGGACGTCGGGGAGGGCGACGGCGGGACGGACGTGGGGCCGGACGACGCGGTCGAGGCCGTGGCCCCCACCGAGCTGACGGGCGCCTCGGCTCCGTGGGCGAACGGCTCCCCGTAGAGGACGCACGCGCAGGCGAACACGCAGGTGAGAGCGGGTCCGAGGACCCGCGCCCGTGCCCTGCGGAGTGCTGGAGTCACCGGGTGACCCCCTCCCGTGCCGAGCCGACGAGATAGTGGACTCAGCGTCACATGTCGGGACGCTTCCGGCATCCGGGGCGGGTGCAGCGGACGTAAAGGGGCGTCAGGAGGAGTAAGGAAGGGGTCCGGACGGCGCGGAAGCGTCCGCGCCGTCGTGGGACCGGGGGCGGATCCGCCCTACTGCCCCGGGTTGCCCGTCGAGATCTTCAGGGTGAACTCGGCGTCCTTGTCGGTGATGTCCTCGCCGGCCGGCGGGTACTGCTCCAGGACCGTGCCCTCGCCGTACGTGGACTCGTCCACCGGGGTCTGCGTCATGATCTTCCAGCCGGCGGCCTGGACGCAGGCCTTCACCGACTGGATGTTCTTGTACGTGAAGTTGGGGACCTCGAACTTCTCCGGGTCGTCGCTCGACTCCGTCGGCTGGCTGCACTTCTTGGGGTCGATCGTCTTGGTGAGGTCCGGGCCCTTGTGGCCGGGGGCCGCGGTCTGGCTCTGCTGGGTGCCCGTGCCGCCGGTGCCGCCGGCCTCGGGGTCATCGCCCTTGTCGAGGTTCAGGGCGACGACCAGACCGCCGATCGCGAGCAGGGCGACGACGGCCGCGCCCACGATCACCGGCGTGTTCCGCCGCGAGCCGCCGCCCGTCGAGGTGGGCGCGGGGGTGTGCACCGGGGCGTACGGCGCGGGGGTGGGCGCCTGGTACGAGGCCTGCGGGGCGTGGGACGGGGTCTGGTACGCCGGAGCGTGCGTCGGCGCCTGCTGCGGGTAGCCGTACGAAGAGGCGGGGGCCGGGGTCGCCGGACCGTACGGTCCGGGCTGCGGCGTCGGCGGCTGGTAGGGGTGCTGCACCCCGTGCGGTGCGGAGTGCGGGGCCGGCGGCGGGGTCTGGCCGACGGGCGGGAAGACCGCGGAGCCGACGCCCGCACCGCTGCTGACGGGGCCGCCGGCGACGATCACCGGGGCACCGGTCTGACCGGCGGAGAGCACCCGCAGGCACTCGTCGCGCATCGCGGCCGCGCTCGGGAACCGCTCGTTCGGGTTCTTTCGCAGCGCGCGGGCGACGAGGGCGTCCATCGCCGGCGTCACGGCCCGGTTGACGGTCGACGGGGCGACCGGCTCCTCCTGCACGTGCGCGTAGGCGATGGCCAGCGGGGAGTCGGCGTCGAAGGGGAGCCGGCCGGTCAGCAGCTGGAAGAGCATGATGCCGACCGAGTAGAGGTCGGAGCGGGCGTCCACCGCGCGCCCGAGGGCCTGCTCGGGGGAGAGGTACTGAGGGGTGCCGACGACCATGCCGGTCTGCGTCATCGACGTCACGCCGGACTGCATGGCCCGCGCGATGCCGAAGTCCATGACCTTGACCACGCCGCGCTTGGTCTGCATCACGTTGCCGGGCTTGATGTCGCGGTGGACCAGGCCCATCTCGTGGCTGACCTCGAGGGCGGCGAGCACGTCGGCCGTGACCTTCAGCGCCTTGTCGGCCGGCATCGCGCCGTACTGCTGGATGTCCGAGGCGAGGACCGAGCCGAGCGGCTGCCCCTCCACGTACTCCATGACGATGTACGGCATGACGGCGCCGTCGAGGGTGTCCTCGCCGGTGTCGAAGACCGAGACGATGTTGGTGTGCGACAGCTTCGCGACCGCCTGCGCCTCGCGGCGGAAGCGCTCGCGGAAGGACTGCTCCCGGCCGAGCTCGGTGTGCAGCGTCTTGATGGCGACCTGGCGGTCGAGCGCACTGTCGTAGGCCAGGTAGACCGACGCCATGCCGCCCTCGCCGAGAAGGTCGCGCAGCTGGTACCGGCCGCCCGCGACCGAACCGCCCGCATAGCGGCCCTGTGCGCCGTCCTGGCTCATCTGTGCTCCCCCATACGCGCGCGTGGCGGCGTCGATCCGGAATTTCCTGGCCAAGTCTGCCCGAGGGCAGTGACACGTCAAGCCAGGTGCCCGTTCCGTGACCCTCCGCACAGGAAGGTCCCCCGAACCGTTTCCGCGGGGGCGGAGGAATCCTGCCGAATTTGCACAGGTGTACGTGGAAGGGGTTGGATGGCCGGTCCATCTCGGACCGTGGTGTCGTACGGAGCCTGTAGCGTGACGACTGGACACGGCACGACAGACGACGGCGAGGACTGATGGCACCCGAATCCGGAGCAGGCGGCGGTGTGCCCGACTCGTCGGCGGAGTCCTGGGGCGTCGGCGGGGTCGTCGGCGACGGCCGCTACCGCCTGACGCACCGCCTGGGGCGCGGCGGCATGGCGGAGGTCTTCGCGGCCGAGGACGTACGGCTCGGCCGTACGGTCGCGGTCAAGCTGCTGCGCGCCGACCTCGCCGAGGACCCGGTCTCCAAGGCCCGCTTCACGCGTGAGGCGCAGTCGGTCGCAGGGCTCAACCACCACGCCATCGTCGCGGTCTACGACTCCGGCGAGGACCTCGTGGCCGGCCGGCCCGTGCCGTACATCGTGATGGAGCTGGTCGAGGGCCGCACCATCCGCGACCTGCTGCTCAGCGCCGAGGCCCCCGGGCCCGAGCAGGCCCTCATCATCGTCTCCGGAGTCCTGGAGGCGCTGGCCTACTCGCACCAGCACGGCATCGTGCACCGCGACATCAAGCCGGCGAACGTGATCATCACCCACGGCGGCGCCGTGAAGGTCATGGACTTCGGCATCGCCCGCGCCCTGCACGGCGCGCAGTCGACGATGACCCAGACCGGCATGGTCATGGGCACCCCTCAGTACCTCTCCCCGGAGCAGGCGCTCGGCAAGGCCGTCGACCACCGCTCCGACCTGTACGCGACGGGCTGCCTCCTCTACGAACTCCTCGCGCTGCGTCCCCCGTTCACCGGTGAGACCCCGCTGTCCGTCGTGTACCAGCACGTCCAGGACGCGCCGGTCCCGCCGTCCGACGTCACGCAGTCCGTGCCGCCGGAGCTGGACGGTCTGGTGATGCGCTCGCTCGCGAAGGACCCGGACGACCGGTTCCAGAGCGCCGAGGAGATGCGCGGCCTCATCCAGTACGGCCTGCAGATGCTCCAGCAGCAGGGCGGCCACACCGGCACGTGGAACACCGGGCCGGTCGAGGCGCACGAGGGCGGGCACACCCCGGTCGGCGGCATGGCCGCGACGACCGCGATGGGTCACCCCACGCACGGCGAGACCGCGCAGGGCCCGATCCTTCCGCCGCGGAACCCGGAGGACGGCGGCGTCGGCGGGTACGGCGGCTACGACGGCGGTACGGGCGGGACCGGCGGCTACGGCCAGGACGGCGCGTACGGCTCGCACACCGGGGGCAACGGCCGCCGCGGCAAGATCTGGCTGTTCGCCGCGCTCGCGCTGGTCGCGGTGGTCGCCGGTGTCGCCTACGCCCTGGACAAGGCGGGCGACCCGGGCAACCAGAAGGGCCGCACGCCGACGCCGACGGTCAGCACGGCCCCGTCGACGCAGTCGCAGGAGCCGACGCCCTCGGAGGAGCCCTCCGAGGAGCCGTCGACCGACCCGGGCACGTCGGACGGGGGTGCCACGCAGAACCCGTGGCCGCCGCCGACCACGTACCAGCCGACGACCCAGCCGCCGACCACGGCTCCGCCGACGACGGAGCCGTCGAGGACGACCGCGCCGCCGACGGAGCCCACGGACGAGCCGACGGAGCCGACGGATCCGCCGACCGATCCCACGGACCCGGGGCCGACCGAGACGACCACCGACCCGACCGGGGGCGGCGGCAACACGGACCCGCCGGCGACGGACGGCACCGAGACCGGCTGACCGGGCTCGGCCCGGGCCCCCGGCCCGGACGCCGCCTCACCCCGCGAACGCGTCGCTCACCGCCTCGTACTCGCGGGTCCACCAGACCGCCAGGGCCGACATCGCAGGAAACTGCGGGTCGGCCCTTCGGTCGTGCAGCTGGTAGCGCCAGCGCAGGGTCCAGAAGTCGTTGAGCCGCTCCCACCACACCCGGCGCACCGCCGCCGCCAGCTCGGCGCGGTCGGCGCCGGTCGCCCGCCGGTACGCGCGCGCGTACGCCCGGACCTTCTCCAGGGCCAGCTCGCCCCCCGGCCTTACGAAGAAGATGGCGGCGGCCCTGACCGCCTCCTCGGCCCTCGGGCGGACCCCGAGCCGGTCCCAGTCGATGATCGCGGCGGGCTCGGCGCCCCGGTAGAGCAGGTTCAGCGGGTGGAAGTCGCCGTGCACCCAGCCGGCGGCCGCGGCGGGCGGCGGGCGGTGGTGGGCGTGCTGGGCGAGGAGCCGGCGGCGTTCCCTGAGGCGGTGCTCGGCGAGCGCGTCGAAGCTGTCGCGGGGGCGGTGGGCGCGGGCCAGGCGGATCAGCTCGTCGATGGCCCGGAAGGTGTCCAGGAGGTCCGCGCTGGCGCAGACGGCGTCGCCGGCGGTGGCGCCGGCCCCGTCGGGCCCCGAGGGCTCCATGACCCGGTCCAGGGCGGTGTGGACCTGGCCGAGGAGGGTGCCGAGGCGCCGGGAGCAGCCCAGGGAGAGCTGGGCGCCGTCGCGGTGGCGGCCGTCGATCCAGGGGTGCAGGGCGTAGCAGTGGCCGTCGACGACGGCGACCGTGCGGCCGGTGGTGTCGGGCAGCGGCGGGGCGACGGGCAGGCCGAGGGCGTGCAGCCGCTGGGTGGCGCGGTGCTGCCGGGCGATGGTGGCGCGATCGGCGGTGGGCGCGTCGAGGTGCTGTTTGAGGAAGTAGGTGCCGCGGGTGGTGGAGAGGCGGAAGCCGCGGTTGAGGAGCCCTTCGGCGACGGGCACGCAGGAGAGGGGTTCTCCGGCGTACCGGTGGCGGCGGAGCAGGGCGCCGACCGGCGGGGCGGGCGGGGCCCCGAGGGGTGCGGGTGGGGCGCCGAGCGGTGCGGCGGGTGGGGAGGCGGCGGACCGGTGGGCGCCCGGTCGGCGACCGCCGGTCCGGGGGCCGGGCGGTTCGGCCGGTGGAGTGGGCGGTTCATATGAGCGCGGCACTTACCAGATGTTAGATCACGCTACGTGGTGGAGGTGTCGCCGGACGGAGTGGGGGGCGGGCCGGGTGCCCGGGGTCTCGCTCGCGTAGTCGAGCGCGTGCACCGTCACGAACTGCGGTTCGATGCGCATGTAAACCGGGTCGAAGGCCTCGCCGTCCACCAGCTCGGGCTCGGTGCCGAACTCCGCGAGCTCCTCCGCGGTCGGCTCGACGATCTCCGCGGTGCCGGTGAACTGCACGGACCAGAGGTTCGCGGACCCGGAGCTGAAGTTGTCCGCACCGTAGGCGACGACGCTGCCGTTGCAGGCGCGGTGGTAGCCGAGGCCCCGGTGCAGCCGGAGCAGGACGCGGCCGTCGGCCACGATGTGGCGGGCGGGGGCGACGAACGGCATCGCCCGCATGCTCGTCGCCACCCGGCCGTACGACACACGGCTGAGCAGCTCGATGGCGCGGATCTCGTCGGTGGACATGGCATCCACTCTCCGCCACCGGCACCGTGTCGGAAAAGGGGCCCCTGCCCCGGTTTCGCGGGGACGTAGGTCCCGAATCGGGGCGGTCGGCCGCGCTCCGGCCTCACCGGCGGCGCGGCCCGTTCCGGCGTCACCGACGGCGCGCGGCCCGCTCCGGGGCCCCGGCGTGCGTCAGTGGCGCTCCGCCTGGAGCCGCGCCACGTAGGCGGCGGCCTGCGAGCGCCGCTCCATGCCCAGCTTCGACAGCAGGCTGGAGACATAGTTCTTGATGGTCTTCTCCGCGAGGTGGAGGCGCTCGCCGATGACCCGGTTGGTCAGGCCCTCGCCGATCAGGTCCAGGATCTTGCGCTCCTGCTCCGTCAGACTGGCGAGCTTGTCGTCACCCTTCGGACTGTTGCCGTCGCGCAGCCGCTCCAGGACGCGGGCGGTGGCCACCGGGTCGAGCAGCGACTTGCCGGCCGCCACGTCCCGTACCGCGTTCAGGAGTTCGTTGCCGCGGATGGCCTTGAGGACATAACCCGAGGCTCCGGCCATGATCGCGTCGAAGAGCGCCTCGTCGTCCGCGTACGAGGTCAGCATCAGGCACTTGATGTCCTCGTCCTGCGAACGGATCTCCCGGCACACCTCGACCCCGCTGCCGTCCGGCAGCCGGACGTCGAGCACGGCGACGTCGGGACGGGTCGCGGGGATCCTGACCAGCGCGTCCGCCGCCGTCCCGGCCTCCCCGACCACCTCGATGTCGTCCTCCACGGAGAGCAGCTCGTGGACGCCGCGCCGGACGACTTCATGGTCGTCCAGCAGAAATACCCGGATTTTTCCTTCTTCGCGCACGCTGCCAGTCTCACATATTGGCTCTTCCCGCGCCCGGGGTGCGCGGGATAACGTGCCGGATGTTCCGACGACGGCGTCGGGCCGTTGTCCATGCGCTGACCAGCAGCGAGTCCCCCTTTTCTCGATTTACTTGGAAATCCAAGCAAAATCGCAGGTCAGGTGGGGTTTCGCAGGAATGCCGCACTATGGGTAACGTGCCTATGACGGCGTTCGCCGGAGCACCTGTCACGCCCGACTCCGGCCGCGTCGCACCCACCCCGTGCGAAGGGTACGGATAAGGCGGAGCCGCACTGGCTTACCGGCGAACCCGGAGGCCGGACCGACGGAGGAGCACGCACGTGACCGTGGAGAGCACTGCCGCGCGCAAGACGACGCGACGCAGCAGCGGCGCCAAGCGCACCACCAGCGCCGCAAGCGCGAAGAAGGCACCGGCGGCGCAGAGCGCAGAGCCTGAGCTCGTCCAGCTGCTGACGCCCGAGGGAGAGCGCGTCCAGCACCCCGATTACGACATCGACCTGAGCGCCGAGGAGCTGCGCGGTCTCTACCGCGACATGGTCCTCACCCGTCGCTTCGACGCCGAGGCGACCTCCCTGCAGCGTCAGGGCGAGCTGGGCCTGTGGGCGTCGCTGCTCGGCCAGGAGGCCGCCCAGATCGGCTCCGGCCGTGCGCTGCGGGATGACGACTACGTCTTTCCGACCTACCGCGAACACGGTGTCGCGTGGGTCCGCGGTGTCGACCCGACGAATCTGCTGGGAATGTTCCGCGGTGTGAACCACGGTGGCTGGGATCCCAACAGCAACAATTTCCACCTCTACACGATCGTCATCGGCTCCCAGACCCTGCACGCCACGGGTTATGCGATGGGTATCGCCAAGGACGGCGCGGATTCCGCCGTGATCGCCTACTTCGGTGACGGCGCCTCCAGCCAGGGCGACGTCAACGAGGCGTTCACCTTCTCCGCGGTCTACAACGCGCCCGTCGTGTTCTTCTGCCAGAACAACCAGTGGGCGATCTCCGAGCCCACCGAGAAGCAGACCCGCGTCCCGCTCTACCAGCGCGCCCGCGGCTTCGGCTTCCCCGGCGTCCGGGTCGACGGCAACGACGTCCTGGCCTGCCTCGCGGTCACCCGCTCCGCCCTGGAGCGCGCCCGCCGCGGCGAGGGCCCGACCCTCGTCGAGGCCTTCACCTACCGCATGGGTGCCCACACCACCTCCGACGACCCGACGAAGTACCGCCGGGACGAGGAGCGGGAGGCCTGGGAGGCCAAGGACCCGATCCTGCGCCTCAAGGCGTACCTGGAGCGGGAGGGCCACGCCGACGAGGCCTTCTTCGAGGCTCTGGAGGCCGAGAGCGAGGCGCTCGGCAAGCGCGTCCGCGAGGGCGTGCGGAACATGCCCGACCCCGACGACATGGCGATCTTCGAGAACGTGTACGCGGACGGGCACGCGCTCGTCGACGAGGAGCGCGCGCAGTTCGCCGCCTACCAGGCGTCCTTCGCGGATGGCGAGGTCAAGTAACCATGGCTGTACAGAAGCTTCCGCTCGCCAAGGCGCTCAACGAGTCGCTCCGCAAGGCGCTGGAGACCGACCCCAAGGTCCTCATCATGGGCGAGGACGTCGGCAAGCTCGGCGGTGTCTTCCGGGTCACCGACGGTCTGCAGAAGGACTTCGGCGAGGACCGGGTCATCGACTCGCCGCTCGCCGAGTCCGGCATCGTCGGCACCGCGATCGGCCTGGCCCTGCGCGGCTACCGCCCGGTCGTCGAGATCCAGTTCGACGGTTTCGTCTTCCCCGCGTACGACCAGATCGTCACGCAGCTCGCCAAGATGCACGCCCGTGCGCTCGGCAAGGTCAAGATGCCCGTCGTCATCCGCATCCCGTACGGCGGCGGCATCGGCGCGGTCGAGCACCACTCCGAGTCCCCCGAGGCGCTCTTCGCGCACGTACCGGGCCTCAAGGTCGTCTCGCCGTCCAACTCCTCGGACGCCTACTGGATGCTCCAGCAGGCCATCCAGAGCGACGACCCGGTCATCTTCTTCGAGCCCAAGCGGCGCTACTGGGACAAGAGCGAGGTCGACACCGAGGCCATCCCCGGCGCGCTCCACGACGCCCGGGTGGCCCGCGAGGGCACCGACCTGACGCTCGCCGCGTACGGGCCGATGGTGAAGGTCTGCCTGGAGGCCGCCGCGGCCGCCCAGGAGGAGGGCAAGTCGGTCGAGGTCCTGGACCTCCGCTCGATGTCCCCGATCGACTTCGACGCCATCCAGCGGTCCGTCGAGAAGACCCGCCACCTCGTGGTGGTCCACGAGGCCCCGGTCTTCTACGGTGCCGGCGCGGAGATCGCCGCCCGGATCACCGAGCGCTGCTTCTACCACCTGGAGGCCCCCGTCCTGCGGGTCGGCGGCTACCACGCGCCGTACCCGCCGGCGCGCCTGGAGGAGGAGTACCTGCCGGGTCTCGATCGCGTGCTCGACGCCGTCGACCGCTCGCTGGCGTACTGAGGAGAGCACCGTGACGATCCGCGAATTCAAGATGCCCGATGTGGGCGAGGGCCTCACCGAGGCCGAGATCCTCAAGTGGTACGTCCAGCCCGGTGACACGGTCGAGGACGGCCAGGTCGTGTGCGAGGTCGAGACGGCCAAGGCCGCGGTCGAGCTGCCGATCCCGTTCGACGGCACGGTCCACGAGCTGCGCTTCCCCGAGGGGACCACGGTCGACGTCGGCCAGGTCATCATCTCGGTGAACGTCGGCGGCGGGGCCGCGCCCGAGGCGCCGGCGGCCGAGGCCGCTCCGGTCGTCCAGGCCGCGGCGCCCGCTCCGGTCGCCCCGGCCGTCGAGGAGGAGGCCGAGCCGCAGGGCCGTACGCCGGTCCTCGTCGGCTACGGCGTGGCCGCGAGCTCCACCAAGCGGCGCCCGCGCAAGGCGGCGCAGGGCGCGGTCCCGGCCGCTCCCGCCGCTCCGGCGCAGGCGGCTCCGGCCGTCGTCGCCGTCCCCGTCGCCGTTCCGGTCTCCGTGCCGGAGCAGCTCAACGGGCACGGGCCGGGCGCCGGGCGACCGCTGGCGAAGCCGCCGGTCCGGAAGCTCGCGAAGGACCTCGGCGTCGACCTGGCGACGGTCACCCCGACCGGCCCGGACGGCATCATCACCCGTGAGGACGTCCACGCGGCGGCCGCTCCGGCGCCCGCGCCGGCCGTCGAGGCCCCGGCGCCCGTCGCCGAGCCCGTGGCCGTTCCGGCGGCCGCGCCGGCCGTGCAGGCCGCGCCCGCCGTGTCGGCCGACGCCCGGGAGACCCGTGTCCCCGTCAAGGGCGTACGGAAGGCCACGGCGGCGGCGATGGTCGGCTCGGCGTTCACCGCCCCGCACGTCACCGAGTTCGTGACCTTCGACATCACGCGCACGATGAAGCTGGTCGAGGAGCTCAAGTCCGGTACGGACATGGCGGGCCTGCGGGTCAACCCGCTGCTCCTCATCGCCAAGGCCGTCCTGGTCGCCGTCCGGCGCAACCCGGAGATCAACGCGGCCTGGGACGAGGCGGCGCAGGAGATCGTCCTCAAGCACTACGTGAACCTGGGCATCGCCGCGGCCACCCCGCGCGGTCTGCTCGTGCCGAACATCAAGGACGCGCACGCGCAGACCCTGCCCGAGCTCTCTGCGTCGCTGAGCGAGCTGATCTCCACGGCCCGCGACGGGAAGACCACCCCGGCGGCGATGCAGGGCGGCACCTTCACCATCACCAACGTCGGCGTCTTCGGCGTCGACACCGGTACGCCCATCCTGAACCCCGGCGAGTCCGCGATCCTCGCGGTCGGCGCGATCAAGCTCCAGCCGTGGGTCCACAAGGGCAAGGTGAAGCCGCGCCAGGTCACGACGCTGGCCCTTTCCTTCGACCACCGCCTGGTCGACGGCGAGCTCGGCTCCAAGTTCCTGGCGGACGTCGCCGCGATCCTGGAGCAGCCGAAGAGGCTGATCAGCTGGGCGTAAAGCCTGAGTTGCGACGTTTCACGTGAAACACCCGGCCGGGGAGGACACTCTCCCGGCCGGGTGTTTCGCTGTGGTGACCGACTGGCGCGCGCCACAGCCACCACGAGCGTGGTCCACCCCGCGGAAGGTGAGGGAGATCGTCGAAGCCGCCCGTGCCCGACCCGCTTCACGCCGGGGCTCCTCCGCCCGCACCGCAGCCGATTCCGCATCGTGGACACGGCTGCCCTTGCACCCTTGTTGTATCTAAGCTGTACGCATGGCATCCGCACCCCCCGCAGCCGACCGTGTCTACATGCACGTCAAGCAGGCCGTCCTCGACCGGCGCTACGAGGGGGGCACCCTCCTCACCGAGGGCGAACTCGCCCTCGCCGTGGGGGTGTCACGGACGCCGGTCCGTGAGGCGCTGCTCAAGCTGGAGATGGAAGGGCTGCTCAAGCTCTATCCGAAGAAGGGCGCCCTCGTCCTCGCCGTCTCCGCGCAGGAGATCGCCGACGTCGTCGAGACCCGGCTGCTCGTCGAGGAGTTCGCCGTCCGCCGGGCCGTGCCCGCGCCCGCCTCGCTCGTGGAGCGCCTCGAGGAGCTCCTGGAGGAGCAGAAGCTGCGCGCCGCGGCCGGGGACCTCGCCGAGGTGGCGGTCACCGACCGGTGCTTCCACGCCGAGATCGTGCAGCACGCCGGCAACCAGATCCTCTCCCGCCTCTACGACCAGCTCCGCGACCGCCAGCTGCGGATGGGCGTGGCCGTGATGCAGTCCCAGCCCGACCGCGTCGCCAAGAACATCACCGAGCACGCCGAGATCCTCGACCGGATAAGAGCCGGCGACGCCGAGGGCGCGGCGCACTGCGTCCGCCAGCACCTCAGCTGGGTCAAGGTCCTGGTCCGGGGCGAGGACCGATGAGCGGCCGCAACGGCTACGGCTCCGCCGTCACCCTCCCCGGCGATCCGCCCGGCGGCCGCCGGGCCGCCCTCGTCTGGGGCGTCGGCGTCGCCGTCTACTTCGTCGCCGTCATCTTCCGCACGTCCCTCGGGGTCGCCGGACTCGACGCCGCCGACCGCTTCGACGTCAACGCCTCCGCGCTCTCCACCTTCTCGATCCTCCAGCTGCTCGTCTACGCGGGCATGCAGATACCCGTCGGCCTCATGGTCGACCGGCTCGGCACCAAGAAGGTCCTCGCCCTCGGCGTCGTCCTCTTCACCCTCGGCCAGCTGGGCTTCGCGCTCTCGCCCTCGTACGGCACCGCGCTCGCCTCCCGGGCGCTGCTCGGCTGCGGCGACGCCATGACCTTCATCAGCGTCCTGCGGCTCGGCAGCCGCTGGTTCCCGGCCCGCCGCGGCCCGCTCATCGGGCAGGTGGCCGCCCTCTTCGGCATGGCCGGCAACCTGGTCTCCACCGTCTTCATCGCCCGCGCCCTGCACGGCCTCGGCTGGACGACCACGTTCGTCGGCAGCTCCCTGGCCGGTGTCGTCGTCCTGGTCCTGCTGCTGCTCTTCCTCAAGGACCACCCCGAGGGCTACGCACCGCAGCCCGCCACCCACGCGGGCGCCGCCTTCGTGCGCCGTCAGATCGCCGAGTCCTGGCGGGAACCCGGCACGCGGCTCGGCATGTGGGTGCACTTCACCACCCAGTTCCCCGCGATGGTCTTCCTGCTGCTGTGGGGACTGCCGTACCTGGTCGAGGCACAGGGTCTGTCCCGGTCGACCGCGGGGACCCTGCTCACCCTGGTCGTCCTGTCGAACATGGTCGTCGGCCTCGCGTACGGGCAGATCATCGCCCGTCACCACACGGCCCGCGCCCCGCTCGCCCTCGGCACGGTCGCCGCGACCGCGCTGCTGTGGGCGACCACCCTCGCGTACCCCGGGGACCACGCCCCGATGTGGCTGCTCGTCACCCTCTGCCTGGTCCTCGGTGCCTGCGGACCGGCCTCGATGATCGGCTTCGACTTCGCCCGCCCGGCGAACCCGCCGGAGCGTCAGGGCACCGCGTCCGGCATCGTCAACATGGGCGGTTTCGTGGCCTCGATGACGACGCTGCTCGCCGTGGGCGTGCTGCTCGACGCGACCGGCGACAACTACCGGATCGCGTTCTCGTCGGTCTTCGTCCTGGAGGCCCTGGGCGTCGTCCAGATCCTCCGCCTCAAGGCCCGTACCCACCGCAGGGAACGGGAGCGGCTCGTCGCCAGCAGGGTGGAGGCCGTGCACGTACCGGTCTAGGCGTCCGCCCGTCCAGGACGTACCGTCCCGCGGACCGCCGCGGGGCGAACTAGCGAGGAGTCACCGCGAAGTTGTCGAGGATGGCCTGCGCCAGCGCCTCGTCGCCCTCCGTCTTGACCCGGTCGGCCACATCGGCCGGCCGGACCCGGCCGCAGGCGAGGCGCACGAACGTCTCCCAGTCCGTCGCGAGCGTCACCGCGGGGCCCAGCGAGGGCGCGCCGTCGATGGAACCCCGGCCCTCCGCGTCGACCCGTACCGTCCGCAGGAACTCCAGCGGGCCGCTGACGTCGACCACGACGGCCGAAGAGGCGGGCGCGCCCGCGTCCTTGGCGATGACCTTCGGCAGGGCCTCCAGGAGCACGTCGCGCGTCACATGGGCGCCCGCCGAGTCCAGGTTGCCCGGCACGCCGAGCGCGACCCGCAGGTCCTGCTCGTGCACCCACACGTCGAAGGCGCGCATCCGGTACGCCAGTTCCAGGGACTGCTCGGCGCCGAGGGGCGCGCGGATCAGGTGCTCGGGGGAGCGGTTCTCGTTGCGGAGCTGCCGGGCCCGGCGGATCAGGATGTACTCCAGCTCCGAGGTCATCTCCGGCGCGGTGTGGTGCCGCCGCACGTCGACCTGGACCTCCATGTAGCGCGCGAAGTCGCTGCGTACGTGGTAGAGATCGCGCGGCAGCGAGTGGATCGGGCGCGGGTCGCCGAGCATCTCGGTCTCCATGCCGATCACATGCGACACGATGTCCCGCACCGACCAGCCTGGGCACGGTGTGGGCCGGTTCCACTCCCCCTCCACGAGCGGCTGCACCAGCTCGGCTATCGCCTCGATGGAGTGGGTCCAGGCGTCGGCGTAGTTCTGGAGGCTGGGATGGACGGTCACGGGACCCCTCGGCGGTTCTTCGGTGCGCGGGCTGAAAACACGACTGGGTGGGAGGCTCGGACGCTAAGTTACGCTGCCCGAAGGCACCCCGGCAGTGCTTTCGTGTGACGATCGTAGGCCGGTGTTGACGGCTCGAATGCCAGGACGGTGGTAGTGTGCGCGCCTCGCTGATCCAGATCGCGGTAGACCCGGACGAACCGGTCGACGCCCGACGGGCCCGGGTGGCCCGTCTCGTACGGGAGGAATCCGGCCGCGCCGACCTGGTCGTCCTGCCGGAACTGTGGCCCGTGGGGGCCTTCGCGTACGAGTCCTACGCCGCCGAGTCCGAGCCGCTGAACGGCCCCACCCACCGCGCGATGGCCGCCGCCGCGCGCGACGCCGGGGTCTGGCTGCACGCCGGTTCCTTCGTCGAGGCGGAGGGCGGGGCGCTGTACAACACCTCGCTGGTCCTCTCCCCCGACGGCGAACTCGCCGCGTCCTACCGCAAGATCCACCGCTTCGGCTTCGACAAGGGCGAGGCGGTGATGATGGCCGCAGGGGAGGACCTGGTCACCGTCGACCTGCCGCACCTCACCGTGGGCGTCGGCACCTGCTACGACCTGCGCTTCCCCGAGCTGTTCCGCGGGCTCGTCGACGCGGGCGCGCAGGCCTTCGTCGTCCCGGCCGGCTGGCCGGCCCGCCGCCGCGCCCACTGGAGCCTGTTCGCCCGGGCCCGCGCCGTCGAGAACCAGGCGTACGTCCTCGCCTGCGGTACGGCGGGCACGCACGCGGGTGTGGAGCAGGCCGGTCACTCGATCGTCGTCGACCCCTGGGGCGAGACCCTCGCCGAGGCGGGCCCGGACGAGGAGATCCTCCGGGTGGTCCTGGACCCGGCGAAGGTCACGACGACCCGCGAGCAGTTCCCGGCGCTGAAGGACCGGGTCCTGGGCGTCGCACCGCCGAAGCGCGCCTGAGCACACCGGGCCCGGTCGCACGGGCGGCTCCGGTCGTGCGGGCGGCTCCGGACCCGGCCTCCGTCGCGGGGACGGCTCCGGACCGGGCTTCGGTCGCCCGGGCGGCTCCTGACCCGGCCCCCGTCGCCCACCCGGCCCCCGTCGGCGCAGGGGCCGGGTGTGAGGCCGATGCCTTCTCTCGTACGAGCTCCGCTGCGCGGCCCGCTACGCCTGCGGCGGGGCCTCGCGACGGACGATCTCCGACTCGTCCGGGAGCAGGCCGGTCAGCTCCTGCCAGATCCGCTTCGGGGCGACGCGGCGCAGCCGGAACGGGCTGGCGGCCGTCACCTCGCCCTCGGTCACCGGCTCGGCGGGCAGCTCGCGCAGCCAGTAGCCGAGCGGACCGCAGTCCCAGGCGGCGACCACGCGGGCCCGTACACCGGCCTCCCCGTCCTGGTGGCCCTGCCAGGCCGCGGTCATCCGCCAGCTGGAGCGCACCTCCACGATCAGCTGTGCGAGCAGCGTGGCGGTGCCCTCCGCCGCCCCGGTGGCCCGCAGCGCCTCGACGACCAGCTGCCGCTCGTCCGCGCCGGGCGTCGACGCGGCCTTCTCCTGGGCCTGGAGGCCCGCTTCGAGGACGCCGACGGTCGTCTCGACGACCTGCTCCCCGGCCGGGCCGGCGCCCGACGTGTCGGACTGGCGCAGGGCGATCAGGTCGGCCAGCGTCCACACCACGGTCCGCGGCTCGACGAGCCGGTAGACCGCCTCCTCCTCGCCCGGCCAGGTCTCGTGGCAGACGACGTGGTCCTCGCCGATGAGCAGCCCGTGGTGCAGGGTGCCCTGCCGGCCGCCCGCCTCCAGGGAGAGGATCACGGTGGGGTTCACGAGGGTCTGCAGCAGGGGCAGCAGGAGCGTGGACAGCTCCCCTGCCGCGCTGATGAGCCCGGCGTCCCGGAGCCGCGCCTCTGCGGGCGCCATGGACTCCGGGACCGGCTGACCGGTCGCCAGCTGGGCGAGGACGAAGACCTCGTCGTCGGCCAGCCGGAAACGGGATCGGGTCACGTCGAAGGAAGGCATGTGTCGCTCACTCGGGTAGGGCGGGTAGGGCGGGTGCGGCAGGTAGGGCAGGTGGGGCATGCAGGGCGGGCGCGGCGGGTGCGCTCCGTGGGACGGGCGCGGCGGTGGGTGTGAGGGAGGCGGCCCCGGGCCGGGCGGCGGAGCACGCCCGGGCCGGAATCAGTACGCCGCCTCGGTCCAGAAGTGGGTCACGCGGGAGATGCCCGCCTTCACCGCGCCGATCCGGGTCAGGGCCGACCGGTCGACGCCCGCGAAGATCAGGGCCAGGGCCAGGTCCCCGCCCTCCGCGCGGCCCTCGGCCCGCACGGAGAGCCGCCGGTTCCTGCCGCGCCCCGACTCGCGGACGGTGATCCTGACCCCCGGGTCCTCGTCGTCGGGCTCGCGGGTCAGGACGTACGCGTTCTTGTCGAGCGCCGCGAGCCGGTACCGGTCGCCCGCGTACTTCATGGTCAGGGCGCGCTGGGCGAGCGTGGCGCCGAGCCGGTTCCGCTCCACGTACACCATCCGGTCGCCGACCCGCAGCGTGGACCGGTTCAGGGTCGGCAGCTTGAGCCCCTCGGCGTGCATCCCGCGGGCCTCGAACGAGGCCACGGGGAGCAGCCCGCCGCGCACCTCCGAGACGAGCGACTCGGGGCTGGTGCGGGGGAGCGGCGCCGTCAGCGTGATCTCGCCGAACTCCGGGGAGACCCCCTTCCAGCCGGCGCTGTAGCGGTGCCGGTCCCCCTCCTTCCACGCCTGGAGTTCGAACGGGCTGACCTGGGTGTGCATGAACGGATTCCTCTTCGGTCTGGGGGGTCTCGGGGGCGCGCGGCCGGGGTCAGTCGAAGGGGTTCAGGGCGCTGCCCAGCTTCTTCGCCCCGCTCGCGATGTCGGAGCCCACGTCGGACGCCTTGTCGCCGATCCAGTCCCCGGCCTGCTCGATACCCTTCCCGATGGCCTCGTGGTTGTCCCAGATCAGCGCGGCGCCGTAGGCCACGCCGGTGCCGACGGCGAGGCCGAGGGTGACCGGGGTCGGGGCGACGGTCAGGGCCGTCATCGAGGCGCTGAAGGCCGTTCCGGTGAGGTCCGAGGCGAACTTCGCCGGGTCGGCCTTGATCATGTCCGTGTTGTACGTGGTGAGGTTGGCGATGCCGTACGCGGTGGCCGCGACGCCGCCGACGACACCGGCGCCGCGCAGCACGCCGGCCGCCTTGGCTGCGTTGGCGAGACCGCCGTTCTGCGCGACCTTCAGGAGGTTGGCCTCGGCGGCGGTCGGCATGAAGAAGGCGCCGTTGCGCATGAATCCGCCGAGCATGGCGGCCTCGTCCGAGCCGGTCAGCGCGGTCGCGAGACCCGGCGGGATCTTGGTGAGCAGGCTGCCGGGCGCCGCGCCCGCGAGCCGCATGTTGAAGTGCTTGGACAGGAACGTGCCGGGCGCGGTCGGGTGGACGAACGGCGGCCGGATCGCCTTGGACAGCTTGTACGAGTACAGGCCGGCCGCGGTCAGGGCGCCGGCGAAGGCGCCGGCGGTGATCGTGCCCTTGGTGAACTTGTCGACCAGGTCGGCCAGTTTCTCGTTGCCGGTGAGCTTGGCGATGCCGTCGCGCTGGAGCCGCTGGACGTAGTCGTCGAGCGTCTCGTCGTCCTTCATCTTCAGCCAGGCCAGGTTCATCCGGTCGTCCTTGGCCTTGTCGTCGGCCGCGGCGACCTTCCCCGCGTCACCGTTGAACCCGGTGCCGAGGGTGCCGTCGTTCTTGTTGCCGTAGCCGTCCTTGACCAGGGCCTCCAGGTCCTTCTTCAGGTCCTGGTCGGCGAGGTCGAAGGCCTTGACGCAGCCGTCGAGGTGCTCGGTCCAGGCCGTCTCGGCCTCCCGCACGCTCTTGGCGCCGTCCGGGTCGTGGTGCAGGGCGCTGCGCTCGCTCGCCGAGAGCCGGTCGTAGTCGTAGGCGACCCTGCCCTGCTCGGACACCTTCATCCCGGCCTTGACGGCGTCGGCGCGGGCGTTCTCCAGCTGCTTCTTCAGCTCGGTGAACTGCTCGTGGGCGTTGCGCAGCACCGTCGCGGTGGCCTTCGCCTGGGTCTGGGCGGCCTGGTACTCGTAGCGGGTGGCCGCGAAGTTGGTCTGCGCGACGGTGGCGCTCTCGCCGAGCCAGGCCTGGGAGGTCGTCAGCGACTCGACGCTGTCGCGGTAGCGCTCCTCGACCTTCTTCAGGTCGCCCGCCATCTCCGTCCACTTGTCGGCGGTGGTGGACAGCTTGCCCAGGTCGGTCGTCATGATCTCGGAGTACGTCAGCATGTACGTCCGCCCCCTCAGTACTGCTCGATGCGCGAGGTCGGCCTGACCCCGGCGAGACGGGCCCGGTTGTCGAGCTCCTGCTGGCCGAACGTGAGCGCGGTGCTCCGCAGGGCGGTCTTCTCGGAGGCGAGGCGGGCGAGGAGGTTCTTCACCTGGCTGTCCCAGGTGGTCTCGACCGTCTTCAGGCCCGTCGCGGTCGCCCAGCCCTCGAAGCCGCCGACGGCGGCGGTCGTGGCGGCGTCGGCGACCTTGGCGGCCTTGGCCGTGTCCGGTTCCAGCTCGTTCTCGATGGTGTTTGCCGCGGCCTTCTTCTTTGCGGGTGCGGTAGCGAGGCTGGGCGGCCCACCGGAGGTGCCCCCGCCTCCGCCACCGCCGTCGAGCTGGTTCAACCGCGTTCCGACGGGGGCCTGTTCGGTCGCGCCGGACCGTATGCCGGCCCAGTCCTCGTCAAAACCCATGCCGCTGCGCCCCCATGAGAAAGAATGATCATCACTTTGCAGGTGCATCGTATGTTTCCGTGGTGAGGCCCGAGACGCAAGGCTGGATCCCTCCCCCCTGGTCAGAGCGTGATGCCCTGAAGCGACGCACCCGGTCGCACGCCCGTCTCCGCGCCCGTCTCCCCGACCCTTCCGGACCCCGGGTCCGCGCCCGGCGCTCCCGCCGGGGCGGGCCCGTACTCCGCCCAGGCCGCCGCCAGTCTCCGCACCGCCTCCGTGAGCACCTCCCGCGGCAGCAGGAAGTGCAGCCGCAGCTGCCGGACGCTGCCGCCGAGGGCGTCGGTCGTCGCGCCCGGCAGGACGGCCACCCCGTGCCGGAGGGCGACCTGGGCGAAGGAGACGCCGTCGCCGTGCGGGAGCCGCACCCAGAGGGTCTGGCCACCGGTCGCCGGGGCGCAGGACCAGGACGGCAGCAGTCGGGCGAGCTCGGCCCGCAGATGGGCGTGACCCGCGCGCAGGGCGTGCAGCCGGGCGGCCCGTACGGGCGCGAAATCGGCGAGGAGCCGCGCCGCGACCAGCTGGGACGGCACGTCGCAGCCCAGGTCGTGCAGGGCCTTCAGCCGGGCGAGACGGGCGATCAGCGGCGCCGGGCCGCGCACCCAGCCGATCCGCAGCCCGCCCCACACGACCTTGCTGAGCGAACCGACCGCGATCACCTCGCCGTACGCGGAGAGGGGCCGTGGTTCCCGCGCGGTGCCGAACGCCAGGTCGTCGAGCACCTCGTCGTCCACGAGCGGCACCCCCAGCGCGTTCGCCGCCGCCACGAGCCGGCGTCCGGCGAGCGGCGGGAGCACCGTGCCGGTGGGGTTCTGGAAGCGGGCCACCACGTAGGCCAGGGCGGGACGGTGGCGTTCCATCACCCGTACCGCCTCCGCCACGTCGACCCCGTCCGGCCCGACCGCCACCGGCAGCGGCACGGCGGCGGCCTCCCGGAACAGGTCGAGCGCCCCCGGATACGTCGGCGCCTCCACCAGCACCCCGTCCCCCGGCGCGAGCAGCAGCCGGGCGAGCAGCGAAAGCCCCTGCTGCGCACCGGTGGTGACGAGGATCTGGCCGGGCCCGGTCGGCACGCCCCGCTCCGCGTACCGCGCGGCCACCGCCTCCCGCAGGACGCCGAGACCGGCCGGGTGGTAGCCGAGATCGCCGCCCGGCAGGACGAGCGAGCGGTACGCGTCCACCAGCTCGGGCGGCGGCTCCGCGGGGGCGGCGCAGCTGAGCAGGATGACGTCGTCCGGCGCCTCCAGGAGGTGCAGGAACAGCGGGTTGGACGTCTCCGCCACGCGGGGCGCGCCTCCCGCCCGTGACGCGTCCCCCGCCTGTGACGCGTCCCCCGCCCGGGGCGCCTCCGGCGCGAGCGCCGGGCGCGCGACCCGGGTCCCGCTGCCCTGCCGCCGGACGAGCCGCCCCTCCTGGCGCAGGGTGTCGTAGGCCGCGACCACCGTCGTACGGCCGACGGCCAGGTCCTTCGCGAGCCGCCGGTCGGGCGGCAGCAGGGTGCCCGGGGGCAGCGCGCCCTCGTCGACCAGGCGGCGCAGCCGCGCCGCGAGCAGCAGGTAGAGGGGCCCGCGGCCGGCGGACCAGCGGCCCAGCCGCGAGACGAGGTCGGCGGGTGGGGGGGAGTGACCGATTGGCTTCATGGCCGAACCAATCTGCCGGGATTGGACCTGGGAAGGCAAACCCCCCGTCCACAGACTGAGTTCATGAGCACCGACTCCCCGTCTCCCGCGCCCGCCGACTCCGCGCCGTCTCCCGCGCTCCCGTCCGCGCCCTCCCCCACGGCCTCGCCGTCGCCGTCTCCCCGCCCCGAGACCCTCGCCGTCCACCCGCCGCACGTGGAGATCACCGGCAGCAGGCCCCTCGGGGTCCCGCTCCACCAGGGCCATGTCTTCGCCTTCGAGTCGGCCGACGCCCTCGCCACCGCCTTCACCTCCGCGGACGCCTTCCTCTACAGCCGTCTCGGCAACCCCACCGTCCGCACCCTGGAGGACGCCGTCGCCCGCCTCGAAGGCGGCACCGCCGGCGTCTCCTTCGCCTCGGGCATGGGCGCGGTGAACGCCGTCCTCCTCGGCCTGCTGGGCAGCGGCGGCCACGTCATCGCCCAGACCTGCCTTTACGGCGGCACGTACGCGGTGCTCACCGACCTCGCCACCCGCTGGGGCGTCGACGTCACGTACGTCTCCGGCACCGACCCGGAGGAGGTCCGGGCGGCGCTGCGGCCCGAGACCCGGCTGCTCTACCTGGAGACCATCGCCAACCCGACCACCCGGGTCTCCGACGTGCCCGCGCTCGCCGCCGTCGCCGCCGGGGCGGGGGTCCCGGTCGCCGTCGACAACACCTTCGCCTCGCCGCTCCTCTTCCGGCCGCTCGACCACGGCGCCGACATCGTCATCCACTCCGCGACCAAGTACCTGTCCGGGCACGCCGACGTCCTCGGCGGGATCGCCGTCTTCAAGGACGCCGGGCTGTACGGGCGGATCCGCCACCACGCGGTCGAACAGGGCGCGTCCACCGACCCGTTCGCCGCCTGGCTCACCCTGCGCGGCATGCAGACCCTCTCCCTGCGCATGGAGCGCCAGTGCGCGAGCGCCGCCGACCTGGCGGCCCGGCTCGCCGCGCACCCGGCGGTGGCGGCCGTACGCCACCCCGCCCTCGCCGACCACCCGGACCGGGAGATCGCCGCGCGCCTGCTGCCCGCCGGCGGGGGCGGCGTGGTCTCGGTGGACCTGGCGGGCGGCCGGGAGGCGGGCCGCACCTTCGTCGAGGCGGTCCGGCTCGCCTCCCTCAGCGTCTCGCTCGGCGATGTGAAGACCCTGGTGATGCACCCGGCCTCCACCTCCCACCACCAGCTCGACGAGGCGGCCCTGGCCGCGGCGGGGATCGGCCCCGGCACGGTCAGGATCTCGATCGGCATCGAGCACGTCGAGGACCTGTGGGCGGACCTGGAGCAGGCGCTGGATCTGGCGCTGGAGAAGGCCGCCTAGGCGGCCTCCGCGTCAGTCCTCCGCGTCAGTCCTCCGCGTCAGTCCTCCGCGTCAGTCCTCCGCGTCAGTCCTCCCGCTCCCGCTCGGCCATCCGGATCACGCAGACCGCGACCGCGACGAGCAGCGCGGCGTCGGCGTCCTCGCGGACCACGTTCACCGCGTACGTCTCGCGGACGTGGAACCACTGCCGGGAGATGTGGGCCAGCAGTTCACCCTCGTACTCGACGGTGAACTCCCGGTCCAGGATCCGGCCGCTGACGTCGAGCTCCGTGCCCTCGACCAGCGTCACCCGGTAGTGGTTGCGCAGCAGCGAGAGCCGTTTGCGGCGGACGGTCGCGAGCGGCCGCTCGTCCCGCTCGATCGTCATGGCGTCCCGCAGGCTGAACATCTTCTGCCGCAGGGTGATCAGGACGTGGCCGTCGGGGTCCTTCAGCTCCAGGGTGTCGCGCAGGCGCAGCGCCTTGCCGTCGACGAGGAAGGCGTGCCGGCCCTGCTCGTCCTCGATCCAGTAGTCGTCGCCGATCGCGAAGATCTTGTCCCGCACGAGATATTTCACGGCGCTATGCCTGCCCGCGCGGCCGGGGTCTCTCACCCGGATGGCAAGCTTGAACCATGAACGATGCCGCTTCGGCGCCCACTCCCGCGCCCGCGTCCCGCCGTGCCCGTGTCCGCGCCCCCGAGCTGATCGGCAAGGGTGGCTGGCTGAACACGGGCGGGGACGATCTGACCCTCGCCGACCTCCGGGGAAAGATCGTTCTGCTCGACTTCTGGACGTTCTGCTGTGTGAACTGCCTGCATGTGCTCGACGAGCTGCGCGACCTGGAGGAGAAGCACCGCGACACGCTCGTCATCGTCGGCGTGCACTCGCCGAAGTTCGTGCACGAGGCCGAGCACCAGGCCGTCGGCGACGCCGTCGAGCGCTACGAGGTGCACCACCCCGTCCTCGACGACCCGGAGCTCGCGACCTGGAAGCAGTACGCCGTCCGCGCGTGGCCGACGCTCGTCGTGATCGACCCCGAGGGCTATGTCGTCGCCCAGCACGCCGGTGAGGGACACGCCAACGCGATCCGGACCCTCGTCGAGGAGCTGGAGGCCGAGCACGAGGCCAAGGGGACCCTGCGGCGCGGCGACGGGCCGTACGTGGCCCCCGAGCCCGTCGCCACCGATCTGCGCTTCCCCGGCAAGGCGATCCTGCTGCCCTCCGGGAACTTCCTGGTCTCCGACACCACCCGGCACCAGCTCGTCGAGCTGGCCGCCGACGGCGAGACCGTCGTACGCCGGATCGGCGAGGGCGTCTTCCGGGAGCCGCAGGGCCTCGCGCAGCTCCCCGACGGCACGGTCGTGGTCGCGGACACCGTGAACCACGCCCTGCGCGTCCTCGACCCGGCGACCGGCGCGATCGAGCGGATCGCCGGCACCGGGAAGCAGTGGTGGCAGGGCTCCCCCACCTCCGGGCCCGCTCTGGACGTCGACCTGTCCTCGCCGTGGGACGTCGCCTGGTGGCAGGGCAAGGTGTGGATCGCCATGGCCGGCGTCCACCAGCTGTGGACGTACGACCCCGCCACGAAGACCGTCGAGGTCGCGGCCGGCACCACCAACGAGGGGCTCGTCGACGGGCCCGTCGCCGAGGCCTGGTTCGCGCAGCCCTCCGGGCTCGCCGCCACCGAGGACCGGCTGTGGGTCGCCGACTCCGAGACCAGCGCCCTGCGCTGGGTCGACACGGAGGGCGTGGTCCACACCGCCGTCGGCACCGGCCTCTTCGACTTCGGCCACCGCGACGGCGCCGCCGGGCAGGCCCTGCTCCAGCACCCGCTGGGCGTGACCGCGCTCCCGGACGGCTCGGTCGCGGTCTCCGACACGTACAACCACGCCCTGCGCCGCTACGACCCGGCGTCCGGCGAGGTGACGACGCTCGCCACGGACCTGCGCGAGCCCAGCGACGCGGTCCTCGTCGACGGCGACATCGTGGTCGTCGAGTCCGCCCGGCACCGGCTGACCCGGCTGCGCCTCCCCGAGGAGGCCGTCCAGGTCGAGGCCGTCGCCCACCGCACCCGGCGCGAGGCCACCGAGGTCGCCCCCGGCCGCCTCCGGCTCGACGTGGTCTTCCAGGCGCCCAACGGCCAGAAGCTGGACGAGCGGTACGGCCCCTCGACCCGCCTCCTGGTCTCCTCGACCCCGCCGGAGCTGCTCCTCGCGGGCGAGGGCACGGGCACGGACCTCTTCCGCGAGCTCGACCTCAACCCGGAGCTCACCGAGGGCGTCCTGCACGTCTCGGCGATGGCCGCGTCCTGCGACGACGACCCGGCGAACGAGTACCCGGCCTGCCACGTCCACCAGCAGGACTGGGGCGTCCCGGTGAAGATCACGGAGGCGGGCGTGTCCCGGCTGCCGCTGATCCTCGCCGGTATGGACGCGTAGTCAGCGGACGAGACCCTGGTTCCTGGACGGCCGCCCGGCGGCGGCGTCCAGGCACCCGTCCACCCAGGCGGCCGGGTCGTGCACGGCCCGGTCGCCGCCCATGCCCTGCCGCTCCATGAGCACGCACTCCCCGGCGAGCAGCGCCTTCGTCCGCGTGCCGTCCACGTCGTACCCGCGGATCCGGGACGCCATGACGAAGCCGCCCTCGTAGGAGATGTCGGTCCCCCACGGCGGCCGGTCGTTGTACGTGCCGACCAGCACTCCCGCCACCGCCGCGGCGAGCACGGCGGCTCCCCCGACACCCGCGATGAACCTGCCCCGGGAGGGCCCCTCATGACGATGCATGGGGCGACCCTGCCAAGCGGGACCTTTCGCGGATGTTTCGCGGCCCGGGCCGTCCCGCGGCCCGGGGCCGCCGGACCTCAGCCCTCCAGGAAGGCGACCAGCGCGTTGGCCAGGAGGTAGGGGTCGTCGGCGCCGCAGAGTTCGCGGGCGCTGTGCATGGAGAGGATCGCCACGCCGATGTCGACCGTCTTGATGCCGTGGCGGGCGGCGGTGATCGGGCCGATCGTCGTGCCGCAGGGCATGTCGTTGTTGGAGACGAACGACTGCCACGGCACGCCCGCCTTCTCGCAGGCGGCGGCGAAGACCGCGCGGCCGCTGCCGTCGGTGGCGTACCGCTGGTTGACGTTCACCTTCAGGATCGGGCCGCCGTTGACGCGCGGGTGGTGCGTCGGGTCGTGGCGCTCCGCGTAGTTCGGGTGGACGGCGTGGCCGGTGTCGGAGGAGAGGCAGACGGTGCCGGCGAAGGCCCGGGCGCGGTCCTCGTAGGCGCCGCCGCGCGCGTACACCGAACGCTCCAGGACGTTGCCGAGGAGCGGGCCCTGGGCGCCGGTGTCGGCCTCGGAGCCGTTCTCCTCGTGGTCGAAGGCGGCGAGGACCGGGATGTACGGGAGGTCGTCGCGGCCCGCGAGGGAGGCGAGCGCGGCGACGGCGGCGTGCACGGACAGCAGGTTGTCCATGCGCGGCCCGGCGAGCAGCTCGCGGTCGCGGCCGAGGTACGCGGGGGCGTCGACGGCGTGCACCATCAGGTCCCAGCCGCTCACGTCCTCGGCGTCGACGCCGGCCTCGGCGGCGACGAAGGAGATCAGGTCGCCCTCGTGGACCTCGCCGATGCCCCAGATGGGCTGCATGTGGCGCTGGCGCTCCAGCTTGAGGCCGTCGTTGACGCCGCGGTCGAGGTGGATCGCGAGCTGCGGGACGCGCAGCAGCGGCCGGTCCACGTTGACCAGGTGGTGGCTGCCGTCGCGGAGGGTGAGCCGCCCGGCGAGGCCGAGGTCGCGGTCGAGCCAGGTGTTGAGCAGGGTGCCGCCGTAGATCTCGACCGCGACCTGCCGCCAGCCGTGCGCGCCCATGTCGGGCTGCGGCTTGACGCGCAGGTTGGGGGAGTCGGTGTGGGCGCCGACGATCCGGTACGGGGTGTGGGCGGAGGCGCCCTCCGGCACGTACCAGGCGATGATCGCGCCGCCGCGGACCACGTACTTGCCGCCGCTCGTCGCGTCCCACGCGGCGGTCTCCTCGACGCGGCGGAACCCGGCCTTCTCGAGCCGCTCGGCGGCGCTCGCGACCGCGTGGTACGGCGAGGGCGAGGCCGTCAGGAAGGCCATGAGGTCGTCGGTGTGGCCGCGGTCGAAGGGGCCTGCGGTGGGACGGGAGGCTGCGCTGCTCATGGGTTCCACCTTACGCAGGGCCCGGTATACGAATACGGGGCCCCGCAAATCGCTCGCCCCGCGCCCTCGCGCGAGGAGATCCTTCGGACATGGAATTCCTCTGCTACCACCGGGACCGGACCGGCTCCCTGCCGTTGCGCCAGGCGTTGAACGAGGCCCACCTGGCCTACATGGACCGGTACGCCGAGAAGATGATCGCCCGGGGGCCGACCTTCGGCGAGGACGGCGAGACGCTCACCGGCAGCGTGCACGTCCTCGACCTCCCCGACGCGGACGCCGCCCGCGCCTTCGCCTTCGATGAGCCCAACCACCAGGCCGGCGCCTACCGGGACGTGATGCTGCGCCGGTGGCGCAACGTCCTCGGGCGCACCATGTGGGACTACCCCGGCGGCCGGACCGGCGGCGACCGCTTCCTGGTGATCGGCCTCGGCGCGCCCACGGCGGCGGCGGAGGCCGTCGACCTGGAGGCGCCGGCCGACTGGGAGGACCGGGGGGACCTGATCGCCTACGGGCCGCTGCTCTCCGACGACGGCGCCACCTGGCTGGGTACGGCGGCGCTGGTCAGGGCGCCGGACCGGGAGGCGGCCCGCGGTGTCCTGCCGACCCCGGACGGGTACGCCGCGGTCGAGGTGCACGACTGGCAGTTCGGCGGCCGCCCCGGGTAGGGCACCGGGTAGGGCGCCCGGGTAGGGCGCCCGCCCGCGCGCAAGGGAACGGCCCGCCCCCCTCCCCGGGGACGGGCCGTGCCTGTGTGAACGGGGGCGCGTCCTAGAACGCGGCCTCGTCCAGGTCCATCAGCGAGCCGTCGACGGCCTCGGCGAGGGCGCGCTCGGCGCTCACGCCCGGCAGGACGTTGGCGGCGAAGAACTTCGCGGCCGCGATCTTGCCCTGGTAGAAGGAGACGTCCTTGCCCGCCGCGCCCGCGGCCAGCTTTTCGGCGGCGACGGCCGCGCCGCGCAGCAGCAGGTACCCGACGACGACGTCGCCGGAGGCCAGCAGCAGGCGGGTGGTGTTGAGGCCGACCTTGTAGATGTTCTTGACGTCCTCGCCGGTGGCGGTGAGGTCGGTGATCATCGTGCCGACGATGCTCTCCAGGTCGACGGCGGCCTTGGCCAGCGCGTCGCGGGCGCCGGCCAGCTCCTCGCCCCCGGTGCCGACCGCGAGGAACTTCTTGATCTCCTCGGACAGCGCGTTCAGGGACGCGCCCTGGTCGCGGACGATCTTGCGGAAGAAGAAGTCCTGGCCCTGGATGGCCGTGGTGCCCTCGTAGAGGGTGTCGATCTTGGCGTCCCGGATGTACTGCTCGATCGGGTACTCCTGCAGGAAGCCGGAGCCGCCGAAGGTCTGGAGCGACTGCGCGAGCTGCTCGTAGCCCTTCTCGGAGCCGTAGCCCTTGACGATCGGGAGCAGCAGGTCGTTCAGGCCGTGCAGCGCCTTGGCGTCCTCGCCGGCCGCTTCCTTGATCGCGATCTCGTCCTGCACGGAGGCCGTGTAGAGGACGAGGGAGCGCATGCCCTCGGCGTACGCCTTCTGCGTCATGAGCGAGCGGCGGACGTCGGGGTGGTGGGTGATGGTGACCTTGGGCGCGGCCTTGTCCATGAAGTTCGCCAGGTCGGTGCCCTGGACGCGCTCCTTGGCGTACTCCAGGGCGTTGAGGTAGCCCGTGGAGAGGGTGGAGATCGCCTTCGTGCCGACCATCATGCGGGCGAACTCGATGATGAGGAACATCTGGCGGATGCCGTCGTGCTTGTCGCCGATCAGCCAGCCCTTGGCGGGGTGCTGGTCGCCGAAGGTCATCTCGCACGTGTTGGAGGCCTTGAGGCCCATCTTGTGCTCGACGTTGGTGGCGTAGACGCCGTTGCGCTCGCCCAGCTCGCCGGTCTCCCAGTCGAACTCGAACTTCGGGACGAGGAAGAGGGAGAGGCCCTTGGTGCCGGGGCCGGCACCCTCGGGGCGGGCGAGGACGTAGTGGAGGATGTTCTCCTCCATGTCGTGCTCACCGGACGTGATGAAGCGCTTCACGCCCTCGATGTGCCAGGAGCCGTCCTCCTGCTGGGTGGCCTTGGTGCGGCCGGCGCCGACGTCCGAGCCCGCGTCGGGCTCGGTGAGCACCATGGTGGAGCCCCAGCGCTTCTCGACGGCGATCTGCGCGACCTTCTTCTGCGCCTCGTTGCCCTCGTTGTAGAGGATGCCGGCGAAGGCCGGGCCGGAGGAGTACATCCAGATGGCCGGGTTCGAGCCGAGCAGCAGCTCCGCGTACGCCCAGATCAGGGAGCGCGGGGAGACGGTGCCGCCGATCTCCTCGGGGATGCCCAGACGCCAGTACTCGGACTCCATGAAGGCGTTGTACGACTTCTTGAAGGTGGCCGGCACCGGGGCGGTGTTGGTCTCCGGGTCGAAGACCGGCGGGTTGCGGTCGGCGTCGGTGAAGGACTCCGCGAGCTCGTTCTCGGCGAGGCGGCGGATCTCGTCGAGGATGCTCTTCGCGGTCTCGACGTCCATCTCCTCGAACGGCCCGGAGCCGTACACCTTGTCGCGGCCGAGGACCTCGAAGAGGTTGAACTCGATGTCGCGGAGATTCGACTTGTAGTGCCCCATGGCGACGGCTCCGTTAAGGCTCGGGGAGGAGGATGTCCTGGTACGCGAGCGTGGCCCTGCTCGTACTACCGGTGAGTAGCCCACGCTTCCCTACGATGATGCTACCCACCGGTAATAAGAGCAACCCCTATCCGGCCATCTGTGACACGGGCCGCAGAAAAAGGGCCCGGGGCATGTGCCACGGGCCTCCCTCGCGGTCCTTCCCCGCGCTCCTCCCCGCACTCCGCTCCCGTCCTCCTCCCGCCCTCCTTCCGCGCGGGGGCCCGCCGCCGTCGCCGTACTCCCCAACGGCCCGTGCTGCGACCGTCTTCGGGTCGATAGGCTGGCCCCATGTACGGCTACGAGCAGAATCCGGGTGCCCAGCAGCAGTACGCCCCGCCGCAGCAGGGCGGGATGCAGGCCGGCATGCCGGGGGGAATGCAGGGCGGCATGCAGGGCGGGTACGGGCAGCAGCCCCCGCTCTACCCGGAGCCCTCGCCGCCCTCCCTCGCCGACGCGGTCCGCGCCTTCACGACGGGCACGCTCGCGCCCGAGGACTTCCAGCAGATCTTCGCGACCTCGAAGGTCTACTGCCCGCGCGGCGACAACCCCGGCTTCCTGGCCCTGCACAACACCCAGCAGCCGGTCATCCCGATGTTCACCTCGCTCAAGGAGCTGCGGCGGTACGCGGGCAAGGAGTCGAAGTACTTCGTGATCACCGGCGCCGAGGTGATCGACCTGCTGCCGACCGGCTACGGCTTCGTCCTGGACATGGAGGGCGACCACCGGATGGTCTTCGACGCGAAGGCCGTGGAGCAGATGGTCGACTTCGCGATGCGCAGGATGTACGGCTGACGCAGGCTTGGCCCAAGACACCCCCTAGACGTGGGGAGAGCGCCCGGGAGGAATGACTCCCGGGCGTTCCGCGTTGTGGGTGGCAAGAAGTTCAGCGTTCAACTAAAGTGGACGTACAAGGTCGGAGAAGGCCGCTCTAGGAGGTCCGTCATGCCCGCAGTGACTGTCGAGAACCCGCTCACCCTGCCGCGCGTGGCCGCCCAGGCCGACGCCGCTCCCCGCCCGGTGCTCGCCGTGACCACGGCCCCCTCGGGCTTCGAGGGCGAGGGCTTCCCGGTCCGCCGCGCCTTCGCGGGGATCAACTACCAGTACCTCGACCCGTTCATCATGATGGACCAGATGGGTGAGGTGGAGTACGCGCCCGGAGAGCCCAAGGGCACGCCCTGGCACCCCCACCGGGGCTTCGAGACCGTCACCTACATCATCGACGGGACCTTCGACCACCAGGACTCCCAGGGCGGCGGCGGCACCATCACCAACGGCGACACCCAGTGGATGACGGCCGGCTCCGGCCTCCTCCACATCGAGGCGCCGCCGGAGTCCCTCGTCGTCAGCGGCGGCCTCTTCCACGGCCTCCAGCTGTGGGTGAACCTGCCCGCCAGCGACAAGATGATGGCCCCCCGCTACCAGGACATCCGCGGCGGCCAGGTCCAGCTGCTCACCTCCCCCGACGGCGGCGCGCTGCTCCGCGTCATCGCGGGCGAGCTCGACGGCCACGACGGACCGGGCATCACCCACACCCCGATCACGATGATCCACGCGACGCTGCGCCCGGGCGCCGAGATCACCCTGCCGTGGCGCGAGGACTTCAACGGCCTCGCGTACGTCATGGCGGGCCGCGGCAGCGTGGGCGCGGAGCGTCGCCCGGTGCACACCGGCCAGACGGCCGTCTTCGGCAAGGGCGGCTCGCTGACCGTCCGCGCCGACGAGAAGCAGGACGGGAACACCCCGGACCTGGAGGTCGTGCTCCTCGGCGGGCAGCCGATCCGTGAGCCGATGGCCCACTACGGCCCGTTCGTCATGAACACCCAGGCCGAACTCCGCCAGGCCTTCGAGGACTTCCAGGCGGGCCGCCTCGGCACGATCCCGGCGGTCCACGGGATGGGCGAGTAGGCAGGAACGCAGGAACGGCAGGACTGGCAGCCGGAACAGCAGGACTGACAGCAGGACCCGGTACGGGGTCGGGCGCCGCGCCCGGCCCCGTACGCGCGCGTGGGTGTCCGCCGGACGCCGGATGTGAGCCGGAGACGACGCGTCGCTGACGCCCCGTCACCCGTACGGTCCGTCCGCGCGCGACGACACGCCGGAGGGCGTGGTCCGGTGGTCGGGTGCAGACGTCGTCGCCGCTCCTTCCCGAACCCGCCCGCCGGGTCGCCGCCTGGTGCGTCGTCCTGCTCCTGGCCGCCGGGGTCGCCGCCGTCGGCATCTGGCTGTGCGTGGTCTTCGAGACGGTCGTCACCCCCGTCCTGCTCGCGATCCTCGGCACCGCGCTCCTCGGGCCCCTCTACCGGCGCCTGCTCCGGATGAAGGTCCGGAGGTCGTCCGCCGCCGCGCTCACGGTCGTCGCCGTCCTCGCCGTCGTCGGCGGAGCCACGTACATCGTCGTCGCCGCGCTGATCGAGACCGGCGACCAGATCATCGCCTCGCTCCGGCAGGCCGCCGCCGACATCGCCGAGCACCTCGGCCCGGCCGGGACCTCCCTCGACGACCTCGCCGAGAACGCCGAGGGCCTCCTGAAGGAGTTCGGCGGAACAGCCGCGTCGGGCGTGCTCACGGGCCTCAGCGTCGTCGGCGGGATGCTCGCCACCGCCGCCCTCTCCCTGGTCCTGATCTTCTTCTTCCTGCGGGACTCGGACCGCGCGGCCGGCGCCCTGCGCGCCCTCGTCCCCCGCGCCACCGGCGACCTCGTCGAGGCCATGGCGCGCCGCGCCTTCGAAGCCGTCGAGGGCTTCATGCGCGGGACGACCTTCGTCGCCCTCGTCGACGCGATCCTCATCGGACTCGGCCTCGTCGTCCTCGACGTGCCCGGCGCGGTGGGGCTCGCCGCGCTCGTCTTCGTCACCGCGTACATCCCCTACCTCGGCGCCTTCCTCTCCGGCGCGATCGCCGTCCTCGTCGCGCTCGCGGACCGGGGCTTCGCCATCGCGCTGTGGGTGCTCGGCATCGTCCTGGCCGTCCAGATGATCGAGGGCTACCTGCTGCAGCCGATGGTGCAGAGCCGGACCGTCCAGATGCACCCGGCCGCGGTGATGCTGGCGATCACGGCCGGAGCCTCCGTCGCGGGCATCCTGGGCATGCTGCTCGCCGTACCGCTGACCGCCGCGGCGACGGGCATCCTCGGCGAACTGCGGACGCGGTACGGGGCTCCCCGCGAGGCCCCCGACGACCCTCCGGGGGCGCTGCGGAGTCCTCCGCCGCACTGACGTGTCCGCGGCCGGACCGGCCCACCAGCGGAAGACGCGATTCCCCGTACAACCGTTCGCACGGCCCGGCAGTCGTACCAGGCGGTGCGTGCGGGCAGACGTGCCGTTCCCGCCGCCTCCGGAGAGCTCGCGCGGTCGCAGACCGCGACACCGGGCCCCCGCACGGCCTTCACCGCCGCGTCCCCAGGGACACGTGCACCGAAGCAGGGGCGGACGCCTCGCTCGCCGCTCCCTCAGGACACCACCTTCGGAAGGCACTGCACGCGTGAAGCACCGCACCTCCGGCCGTCGGCTCGCCGCCGCGCTTCTCACCCTGTCCACGGTCACGGCCGTGACGGGGGTCCTCGTCACCGTCCCGGCCGCCGCCGTCGTTCCCGCGGCCGTCGCCGAGGCCGCCGACACGGCGACGCTGCCGGTCGACACCGACATCGTCAGCGTCGGCGACGCCGGCTACCTGACGTCCCGCGAGGACGCCGACGGCGCGACCGTCCTGGAGTGGCGGAAGGCGGACGGTTCGGTGGAGCCGGTCGGCGGCGCCACCGTCGGACACGACAGCAGGTCCGACTTCCTCGTCACCGGCGAGAACGGCGGCGCGATCACCGTCCGGGACATGACGGGCTCCGCCGCGCCCGTCACGGTCGACCTCGCCACCGAGTTCGCCGCCGGGGCCGAGCTGGTCGGCGTGGTCGGCAGGGACCTGTTCGTGCAGGTCCCCCGGGCGGGGGGCTACCACGACCTGTGGCTGTACACCCCGAACGGCGAGCACACCAGGAAGATCCAGCTCTCCGGGTACGGCAACCACGTGGGCTTCAAGGTCGTCGCGTCCGCCGGCAACGACGCGCTCGTCCTGGTCACCACCCGGTACACGTCGGGAGCCACGTTCCGTAACCAGGACTCGCTGGCCCTGGTCGACTTCGTCCACGGCACGTCCCTCCGGCACGAGCGGGACACCGGAAAGCTCGTGACGGGCGCCGGGGGCGCCCTCACCCTCGACTACTCCGCCCGGGTCGAGGCCCGGTCCGAGGGCAACCGGATCATCGTCGACAGGGCCGGCAAGCTCCCCAAGGAGATCCAGCTCGACACCTTCAGCCAGAAGGCCGTCATCGTCGGCATCGTCGGTGACGTGCTGCTGTACGGCGTCCCGGGCGAGGCGGCCGGGAACTCGGTCACCCCGCTGTACGCCGTGGACCTCTTCAAGGCCGACGCCCAGCCGTACGAACTCCTGGAGCGCTTCTCCAGCGTCGCCCACGCCCCGGACGGCGCCGTGCACGTGCGGGGCGTCAAGAACGACGCCGACGGTCTCTACCGCCTGTTCGACGGCGTCCAGGGCAGCGTCCCCGTGGTGACCCGGGTCGCGAGCACGGGCCGCGACTTCGCCGTCACCGTCCTGGACACGAAGGTCCCCACCGCGGTCGACCTCCAGCAGCCGGGGACCCCGGTGCGGTGGGAGTGGACGCTCTCCCGCCCCGCCTTCGCCATGGTGACGCTGACGCACGTGGCCACCGGCAAGAAGATCACCCTGCCCGGTCCGGTCGACCGCTCCACGCGCCCGGTCATGGAGTGGGACGGCGCCATCGACGGCCTCGCCGCTCCGAACGGGGCCTACACCTGGCAGCTCGTCGCCATCCCCCACGGCATCGGCAGCGCCGCGCGCGCCTCCGGCACGTTCCAGGTCACCCGGCAGGCCAACCCGCACGACTTCAACGACAACGGATCGACCGACCTCCTCGCGCGGGACTCCTCCGGCACGCTGTGGCGGGACGACCTGTCCGACGGGCCGGTGGACGGCCAGTACACCTCGGTCGGCCGGTCGGCCGTCGGCGGCGGCTGGCAGACGTACAAGCACATCGAGGCGGTCGGGCAGATCGGCGGCGCCGCCCACGGCGACCTCGTCGCGGTCGACGCCAAGGGCGACCTGTGGACCTACCTCGCCAAGGGCGACGGCACCTTCGCGCCTCGCGCGCGCGTCGGCGGCGGCTGGAACGTCTACGACAAGATCACGGGCGGTTCCGACCTCACCGGCGACGGCAGGTCCGACCTGGTCGCCACCGCCACCGACGGCGTCGCGTGGCTCTACAAGGGCACCGGCGACTGGACGAAGCCGTACGCCTCCCGGGTGCGCCTCGGCTCCGGCTGGGGCGGCTACAACCAGATCACCGCCGTGGGCAACATCGCGGGAGCCGCCGCAGGCGACCTCGTCGCCCGCGACACCGCCGGCGTCCTCTGGCTGTACCTCGGCAAGGGCGACGGCACCTTCGCCCCGCGCACCCGCGTCGGCAGCGGCTGGAACATGTTCAGCCGGCTCGTCGGCGCGGGTGACGTGGACAACGACGGCCGCCCGGACCTGATCGGCTACGGCCCCCAGGGCACCTACCTCTACCGCGCCACCGGCAACTGGCAGTCGCCCTTCACGCGGGTGAGCACGCGGCTCTACGACGGTCCCGGGGAGGGCAGCGCCTACTCCGACATCGCCTGACCGGTGGCGGTGCGGGCCCGGCACCGTCCGGGCCCGCACGGGCCGGGCCGGCACCTGGCCGGTCAGGCCGGGTCCGCACCGGCTGGGTCGGCTGGGTCGGCACCGGGCCGGCTAGGCCGGCACCGGGCCGCCTGGCTGGAAGGAGGCCAGGAGCTGCTCCAGGGCCGCCTGGTCGGGGCCGACGAAGGGGTCGGAGTCCGGGACCATCGCGATCGTCTCGATCATCCGGTCCAGCATCCGCACGGCCGGCGGCAGATGCGTGCACAGCACGATCTCAGGGCCCATCTCCCGCAGCGGCTCGATCGTCGCCCGGTACTTCTCCGGGTCCACGAGGTGCGCCCAGGGGCTGTCGATGGTCGCCCACAGCAGCTGCGCCTGCCGCAGGTCCTCCGGCTTGAGGTCGCTCGCGTGCCCGCTCTCCGCGACCTCCGCGCTCGGCATCGGCCCGCCGAAGCAGTCGGAGCTGAAGTAGAAACGGGTGCGGTCGTCGTAGAGGCCGACGGTGGCGGGGTTGTCGAAGAGCGGCGGCCGGAAGGCGTGCAGGGCGCGGTCGCCGACGTCCAGGGACTGCCCCGGATTGAGGAAGTACACCCGGTCCATGGGCAGCGGGCGTTCGGTGGTCATCTCGCCGGCCCCGAGGAACGTCGTGACCACCCGTGCGTCCGGGGCGGCTTCGAGGAGGTCGAAGAGGCCGCCGGTGTGGTCCCGGTCGGGGTGGGTCAGCCAGATCCAGCGCACGTCGGCCGGGTCGACGACCTCGCCGATCGCCGCGACGAAGTCACGGTCGGGGAGGGAGACGCCGGTGTCGACGACGACGGGCTCGGTGGCGGTGACGACATAGGCGTTGATCGGCAGGTGCCCGATGCCCGGGACTTCGAGGCTGTCGGCCAGCACGGTGGTGTCGCTGCCGACCTTGTGGGTGTCCATGGCGCGCTCCGTGGTCCCCCCGGCGAAGGTCCCCCGGCCGAGCGGTTTCCCCCGGACGGCCGTACGACACCAGTCTGCGCCGCACAGGGGAGCGGCGCACGAGCACGGCGCGGCCCGTGCCGAGCGCAGCACACCGGAGGCGGTACGCGAGCGCGCCCGTGCCGCACACGGGTCAGCCGCAGCAGCCCTGTTCCGATTCCGGTTCGTTCAGCTCGAACCAGATCGCCTTGCCCTCGCCGCGCGGGTCGACGCCCCACGCGTCCGCGAGCATCTCCATCAGGACCAGGCCGCGCCCGCTCGACGCCATCTCGCCCGGGTGGCGCTTGTGCGGCAGTTCGTCGCTTCCGTCGGAGACCTCGACGCGCAGCCGCCGGGCCTTCTCCCCGCAGGCGACCTCGGCGACGAGGAGCGCGTCCCCGTCCGTGTGCACGAGGACGTTGGTGACCATCTCGGAGACCATGAGGACCGCCGAGTCCAGCTGGTCCTCGTCCCGCCAGTCGTGCAGCAGCTGCCGTACCTGTTCGCGCGCCGCGGCGATCCGCTCCGGCTCGGCCTGCGCGATCGTCATCAGGGTGCGGCGCGGGGCCTCGGGGAGCGTGCCGACGGGCCGGCGGGAGAGCAGCAGCACGGCGATGTCGTCCTCGCGGCGGTCGGCGAGCGGCCCCGTCGTGTAGTGGGAGCCGGGGCCGTGGACGGCCTCCACGAGGGTGTCGGCGAGCGCCTCCAGGTCCTCGCCGTCGTGGGACTCCAGGAGCGCGCGGACCCGCTCCCAGCCGGTGTCGAGGTCGTGCCCGCCGGTCTCCAGGAGGCCGTCGGTGCAGATCATCAGGGTCTCGCCGGGTTCCAGGGTGAGCCGGGTGGTGGGGTAGTCGGTGTCGGGGTCGATGCCGAGGGGCAGGCCGCCCGCGGTGGGTCTGAGGAGAACCGTTCCGTCGTTCATCCGCACCGCCGGGTCGGGATGCCCGGCCCGCGCGATGTCGACGGTCCCGCTCTCCAGGTCGACCTCCAGGTAGAGGCAGGTGGCGAAGCGCGGACCGGCCTCGCCCTCCCCGTCGTCGCCGTCGGTGATCCCGTACAGGAAGCGCGAGGCGCGGGAGAGGACGGCGTCCGGCCGGTGGCCCTCGGAGGCGTACGCGCGCAGGGCGATCCGCAGCTGCCCCATCAGGCCCGCCGCCCGCACGTCGTGGCCCTGGACGTCGCCGATCACCAGGGCGATGCGCCCCGAGCCGCGACCGCCGGTGCGGGAGGTGCCGCCGGGCAGCCGGATCATGTCGTACCAGTCGCCGCCGACCTGGAGCCCGCCGCCGGTCGGCACGTACCGGGCGGCCACCTGGATGCCGGGGATGCCGGGCCCGAGGACCGGCATCATCGTCCGCTGCAGTCCGAGCGACAGCTCGCGCTCGGACTCGGCCACGCCCGCGCGTGCGAGGGCCTGGGCGAGC
This sequence comes from Streptomyces sp. CB02009, assembly GCF_001905825.1. Lineage (GTDB taxonomy): Bacteria > Actinomycetota > Actinomycetes > Streptomycetales > Streptomycetaceae > Streptomyces. Next base: position 333,645 of record NZ_LIVV01000004.1, on the reverse strand, counting down.
ATCCGGGCGACCGTCGTCAGCACCGACCGCTCGTCGGGGGTGAAGGCCACCGGGTGCTTGAAGGCCGCCATCCAGGCCCCCATCGTGCGGCCGGCGACGACCAGCGGCACGAAGGCCCAGGAACGGCGGCCGAAGCGCTGCGCCAGCGGCCAGGTCACGGGGAAGCGGCGCAGGTACTCGTCGGGGGTCGGCAGATAGATCGCCCGGCCGGTCCGCGCGGCCTCCGCCGCCGGGTAGTCCGTGTCGAGCGACATCGACGAGAACGGGCCCTCGTCGCCCTCGCCGTGCCCGTGGTGGCCGATGACCGTCAGCCGGTCGCCCGCCACCCCGAAGACCGCGAGCCCGTCCGGCGAGAACCCGGGCATCGAGAGGGAGGCGGCCACCCGCAGCACCTCGGCCGTCGACCGGGCCTCCGCGAGCGCCCGCCCGGCGTCCAGGAGGAACGCCTCGCGGGACCTGCGCCAGTCACCCGTGATCGGGGTGCGCGCGGCGGTCCCCGGCAGCTGCTCGGCGACCTCCTGCAGGGTGCCGACCAGCTGGTAGTCGTTGCCCTCGATGAGCGGCTTCGACCTGCTCCGTACGGTACGGATCACCCGGCCGTTCCCGTCCATGATCCGCAGCCGGGCCTCGGCGAGCGTCCCCTCGGCGACGGCGAGGTTCACGACCCCGTCGATCTCGTTCCAGTCGACCGGGTGGAAGCGCGAGCGCACGGCCGCCTCGGTGAGCCGGACGGGTTCCGCGGGCAGCCCGAGCAGCCGGGCGGCCTCGGCGTCGAGCGAGACGGTCCCGGACGCGTTGTCCCAGCGCCACAGGCCGGTCGCGATCGCGGCCAGGACGTCCTCGGTGCGCATTGCCCCACTTTATGAATATCGGACAGCAGATCGCCACTGAGCGTATTCGAAAACCGATCTTGGCCCGGCCGGTACTCTGGGTGGGTCTGCCCGCGTGTCCTGTGACATCTGTGACAGGGGCCACAGGGCGGCGCCCCACGACCACAGATCCCGAAGACTGGATGAACGACGATGCATCGGTACAGGTCCCACACCTGCGGCGAGCTCCGCGCCTCTGACGTCGGCACCGACGTCCGGCTGAGCGGCTGGCTGCACAATCGGCGCGACCTGGGCGGCATCCTCTTCATCGATCTGCGCGACCACTACGGCATCACGCAGCTCGTCGCCCGGCCCGGCACCGCCGCCGCCGAGGTCCTCGACAAGCTGACGAAGGAGACCGTCGTCCGCGTGGACGGCAAGGTCGTCTCCCGCGGCGCGGACAACGTCAACCCGGAGCTCGCCACCGGCGAGATCGAGATCGAGGCCGCCACGGTCGAGGTCCTGGGTGCCGCGAAGCAGATCCCCTTCACCATCAACGCCGACGACGGCGTCAACGAGGAGCGGCGCCTGGAGTACCGCTTCCTCGACCTGCGCCGCGAGCGCATGCACCGCAACATCATGTTGCGCTCCGCCGTCATCGCCTCCATCCGCTCCAAGATGGTGGCCCTCGGCTTCAACGAGATGGCGACCCCGATCCTCGCCGCGACCTCCCCCGAGGGCGCCCGCGACTTCGTCGTCCCGTCCCGTCTGAACCCGGGCAAGTTCTACGCGCTGCCGCAGGCGCCGCAGCAGTTCAAGCAGCTGCTGATGATCTCCGGCTTCGACCGCTACTTCCAGATCGCGCCCTGCTTCCGCGACGAGGACGCGCGCGCGGACCGCTCGCCGGGCGAGTTCTACCAGCTCGACGTCGAGATGAGCTTCGTCGAGCAGGAGGACGTCTTCCAGCCGATCGAGAAGCTCATGACGGAGCTCTTCGAGGAGTTCGGCGGCGGCCGCCACGTCACCTCCCCCTTCCCGCGGATCCCGTTCCGCGAGTCGATGCTGAAGTACGGCAACGACAAGCCGGACCTGCGCACCTCCCTCGAACTCGTCGACATCTCCGACGTCTTCGAGGCCTCGGAGTTCAAGGCCTTCGCCGGCAAGCACGTCCGCGCCCTGGCCGTCCCGAACACGGGCGACCAGCCGCGCAAGTTCTTCGACCAGCTCGGCGACTTCGCCGTCTCCCTCGGCGCGAAGGGCCTGGCCTGGGTCCGCGTCGGCGAGGGCCACGCCCTCACCGGCCCGATCGCCAAGTTCCTCACCGAGGAGAACGTCAAGGTCCTCACCGAGCGCCTCGGCCTGGAGCCCGGCCACGCGATCTTCTTCGGCGCGGGCGAGTTCGACGAGGTCTCCAAGATCATGGGCCCGGTCCGGGTCGAGGCCGCCAAGCGCGCCGGCCAGTTCGAGGAGAACGTCTTCCGCTTCGCGTGGATCGTGGACTTCCCGATGTACGAGAAGGACGAGGAGACCGGCAAGATCGACTTCTCGCACAACCCCTTCTCGATGCCGCAGGGCGGCCTGGAGGCCCTGGAGACCCAGGACCCGCTGGACGTCCTCGGCTGGCAGTACGACATCGTCTGCAACGGCATCGAGCTCTCCTCCGGCGCGATCCGGAACCACGAGCCCGAGATCATGTTCAAGGCCTTCGAGATCGCGGGCTACTCGCGCGAGACGGTCGAGCACGAGTTCGCGGGCATGCTCCGCGCCTTCGAGTACGGCGCCCCGCCGCACGGCGGCATCGCCCCGGGCGTCGACCGCATCGTGATGCTCCTCGCGGACGAGCCCAACATCCGAGAGATCATCGCCTTCCCGCTCAACGGCAACGGCCAGGACCTCCTGATGGGAGCCCCGACGGAGCTGGACGAGTCCCGCCTGCGCGAGCTGAACATCCAGCTCCGCAAGCCGGTCGAGAAGAAGACGGTCGACATCACGGACGCGGTCCACCCGGACGCGGCGCGGTAGTCACTCGCCTTGAGCGGCCGAAGGGGCCCGGAATCCTCGTGGATTCCGGGCCCCTTCCGTTCACCCGGGATCAGTCGTCGTCCTCGTCCTCGGCCCACGTCGGCGTCTCTTCCCACGTCGTCGGGGGAGGGCCGAACGCCCGACGGCCGGCTCGCACGGCCAGAGCCGCAAGGGCGGCGTTGGCGCCACCGCCGATCACGGCGCCGATGCCGAACGGCGCCACTCGGCCGAGGACGATGATTCCCTGCTTGGTCCCGTACTTCGTGACGAAGTTCTTGCCGAGGATCTTGTTGATCTGGCGCAATGTCTCGACGGGTACCTTGGCGACGACCTGACGACCCCAGTGCTGCCCCGTGCGCTCGGCGACCTTGCCGATGGTCGCGGAGCCGCCGCCACCCAGCATGATGCCCATCACGATCGTTCGGCGACGTTCGAGCTCGTCGACAGGCACTCCGTGGACCTCCGCGAGCGAGAGCGCGAAGAGGGCGCTCAGCTCGAGAGACGAAAGAGCTTCGCCCGCCGACAGGGCCAAGGCGACTCCCGTGCCCACCCCGGGTGCGGCCGCGGCTCCCCCGACGGCGGCGCCGGTACCCGTCAGGGCGCTGACATACATCCGTTCCAGACTGCGGATGACCTCCGCCGGCGTCGCCTCCGGATTCCGCTGGCGCGCCCGGGCGATGTTCTTGCGCACGAGCGGGCTCTGGACGCCGATCGCCTTGTCCAGGCGGTCGAGGACGCGCTGGCCGGGGATGGACGCTGTCGCGTCCGGCTCGTCGGGGACACCGCTCGTCATGCCGTGGACTCCTTGATTCGGTACGTCTCAACCGAGTGTTCCACGAGACCAGTTGGGCGTCCCGGGGATTGGCAGGGCTCGGGCCCCCGCCTTCTGGGGAGCCATCCGCCTGCTCAGAGAAGCAGTGAACGCGGTTCTGATTCCGCCGGGTCGGAGCACGATCCGCAGGTGCCCGGTTCCGGGCCCCGGTAGGCGCGGTCGCAGGTGTCGCAGTTCTGGAGTGGGTGTCTCGCCGACGGTCTCTCCGCGTGGAACGGTGGCAGGGGTGGGAGCTGGGCCGTCAGGCGGTGGGCCAGCAGGGCTGCCGGGCGGTGAAGGGGCTCCGGTGGCAGGGCGGTGGTCAGCGCGCGGTGTACGTCCTCGGGGGTGAGGTCGCGTTCGAGCCAGGCGGCGACGCCCGGGGCGAGGTGCTCGGCGTCCGTCGCGGAGATCAGCAGCCGCGGATCGGTGCGGCGGAGGCCGGAGAGGACGCCGATCGCCGTCTGGACGAGATCCGGCGTCGGGTACACGGGCTCCGGTACGGCCGGCAGGGCGGCCCGCCTGCGGGGTTCGCGCTGCTCGCGCCGTCGTGGCGGAGGTTCCGCCTCGGGCCTCGGAGGGGGGCCGTCCCCCTTGGTGGGACGGGCCGACGGGGCGCTCGTGCGGCGGGGGCCGCCGCCCGTGCGGCCGGGCCGGTTGCAGGAGACCGTGCGGGTCACGACCCGCCCGGCCGCCGTGCGTTCCTTGGTGCGGCGCAGGTAGCCGTGGGCCTCCAGCTCGCGCAGGGCGGCGGCGATCCGCGTGGTGCCTTCCGGGAAGCGCCGGGCCAACGACCTGATGTCCACGGGCGATCCGGCCGGCAGCGACTGGATGTGCGTCGCCAGTCCGATCGCCGTCAGCGAGAGGTCCGCGTGCTGCGCGAGGTGGTTGCCGACCACCGTGAAGTGAGTGGAGTGATGCGTGTTCTCGTGCACCACTCCGCAGGAAGTACCCCGGGAAGGGTGGTTCTTGGCCCCGTCACCAGACAGGGCGGGCGCCTGGGCGCTACGGTTTTCTTTATCCATCGGGAAGCTGTTCTCTTCCTTGGTGGTCAGGCCCTCGCATTGGGATTGCCGTCCCGGCGAGGGCCGACGCATGTCTGCGTCCGGGTCTGTTGGGCAGAGCGTAGATCAGGCAACCCACCCCAAAGCCAGCTGAGTTGGCATATTCACCCGCGCGAGTGAGACCGGTCCGAACGGGGAGGAGGGGTGGGGTTTGGTTCGGTTTCTTTCCCCCGGTGGTCGTTTCTTTGGGAGGCCGTCCACCCGACCGGCGACCGAGATCACGGGATCCGGTGACCAGGCCCTTTGTGCAGGTCAGACGCGGTCATGGGCGTGGCAGGTCGAGTTCCGCCCATACGGTCTTCCGGGGTACGGGGCCGAGCGCGACGCCCCACCGGTCGGCCAGTGCCTCGACCAGGAGCAGTCCTCGTCCCGAGTCGCTCTCGGGGCGGTGTGGTCGGGCGCGCGGGAGATCCTCGCCCCGCGTGTCCGTCACCTCGATCCGTAGCGTGTCCGGCCGTGACAGCAGGGCCAGCCGGAAGCTCCGGCCGCCGACCCGGCCGTGCGTCGCCGCGTTCGCGGCCAGTTCGGCGACGACCTGGGTCGCCGACTCCGTCAGCCCGTACGGGACGTCGTGGTCCCGCATCCACGCGACGGCGAGCAGCCGGGCGAGACGTGCCCCTCGGGGCGTGGGGGACAGGAGCACGCTGAAGTGGCGTGCGGGCGTGTGGACTTGCGTCACGTTCTGCTGATTCACGTCACCGAGCGTGGCCGCTCCTGGCTACCGTGAACAGCGACGACGTCGATGCGTAGAGCCACTGTCCGGAGCTTGTCCACTGCTGTCCGGGCTGTCCGGACCCTCTTCACGGGTAGGGGCGTCGCGCCACGAAGGGGCGAGGGAAGGGTGCGGTATGTCGGTGGATGGTGCGGCACAACGGCTCAAGACCGAGGCGGACGAGCCGGGGTGGGAGGTCGACCCGGACGACGACTGGGGCGTGGCCGTGGTCGCCACCGTAGGGCGGCAGTTGAGGCTGCGGAGGGAGTCGGTGGGGATGCGGGCCGCCGAGCTGGGAACGGCCACCGGCTACGGCGAGGACCTCATTTACAAGATCGAGAGCGGCAAGCGGATCCCCCGTCCGGAGTTCCTGGACAAGGCGGACGAGGTACTGGGGGCGGGCGGCCTGCTCTCGGCGATGAAGGAGGACGTGGCGAAGGTCCGGTACCCGAAGAAGGTGCGGGCGTTGGCGAAGATGGAGGGCAAGGCGGTCGAGATTCAGCTCTATGACCCGCTGAACATCCACGGCCTCTTGCAGACGCCGGAGTACGCGCGTGGGCTGCTGATGATGAGGAGGCCGGCGTACACGCAGGACGAGGTCGAGCGGATGGCGGCCGGTCGGATGGCACGGCAGAGCATCTTCCAGCGGGACCCGGCCCCGGAGATCAGCTTCGTTCTGGAGGAGTGGACACTTCGCCGCCCGCTGGGCGGACGGAGTCTGCGGCGTCCTCAACTGGAGCGCCTGCTGGAGGTGGGGCAGTTGCGGAACGTCGAGCTTCAGGTGATGCCGCTGGACCGCGAGGAGCACGCCGGAGTGGACGGCGGAATCGAGGTGTTGAAGTTCGATGACGGATCGGTGGTCGGGCGCTCGCCGGTGGTGGCCAACGGTCGGCCAGTGACCGAGCGGAAACAGCTCCATATCCTGGAGTTGCGCTATGGCATCATCCGGGCTCAGGCTCTCACCCCCCGTGAGTCGTCGGCCCTCATCGAGCAACTGCTGGGAGAGACATGATCCGCAACACCTCGGTCGGGGACGCCTCCGAACTGGTCTGGTTCAAGAGCAGCTATAGCAGCGGCAGCGAGGGCGACTCCTGCATCGAGGTCGCCACCACCCCCGCCACCGTCCACGTCCGCGACTCCAAGTGCCTCGACGGCCCGCAGCTGGCGTTCGTGCCCGGTGCCTGGGCGGGCTTCGTCTCGTACGCGACGGCCGGCTGATCCCGCCATCCCGCCTCCGTAACCCACACGTGTGAAGAGTTCTTCGCGCGGGCCGTCACACTTCCCGTCCCCGCTCCGTCAGTGCTGTGTCCGCCTCGGTCGAGGCGGACGTTCACCGGACGAGGAGCCCCGCGATGTTCACCGAGATGTCCACCACCGCTGTCGTCGTCACCGCCGTCGCCGCGGTCATGGCCGGGTTCTCCGGAGCCTCGATCTTCTTCCGGGCGAAGTTCGTCGTCGAGCCCCTCGCCCAGTACGGCGTCCCGCAGGCCTGGTGGAACTGGCTCGGGGCCGCCAAAGCCGCCGGGGCCGTCGGGCTCGTCGTCGGGTTCTTCGTGCCGGTCGTCGGGACCCTCGCCGCGATCGGGCTGATCCTGTACTTCGCCGGGGCCGTGATCACCGTGCTTCGCGCCCGCGCCTACGGCCACGCCCCCTTCCCGCTCGTCTACATGGCCCCCGCCGTCGCCGCCCTCGCCCTGACCTGGTGACCGTGGGCAGCGAAAAGGCCGCCGCCCCCCGCAGAGGGGGACGGCGGCCTTCGCCGTTGCGTCAGTCCTTCTTCGGCTCCTCCAGGCGCGGGAACAGCACCGCGCCCTTCGTCACCGTCGCGCCCGCGGGGAGCTGGCCCCACGTGGCGGAGGACTGGACCGGCTGGGCGGCCAGGGTGCCCAGGGACGCCTCGGCGCCCAGGGACTCCCAGAGCGCCTGCGAGGTCTCCGGCATGATCGGGTTCAGCAGGACCGCGACCGCGCGGAGGGACTCGGCGGCCGTGTAGAGGATCGTCGCCAGGCGGGCCCGGCCCTCCTCCGACTCGTCCTTCGCGACCTTCCACGGCTCCTGCTCCGTGATGTAGCCGTTGACCTGCTTCACGAAGTCGAAGATCGCCAGGATGCCGGCCTGGAAGTCCAGCTCCTCGCCGATCTTGGCGTCGGCCGTCGCGACGGCCTTGGCCAGGCCCTCGTGGATCGCCTTCTCCGCGTCGCCGTCGGCCGTCGAGGCCGGCAGCGCGCCGTCGAAGTACTTGCCGACCATGGCCGCGACGCGGGACGCCAGGTTGCCGTAGTCGTTCGCCAGCTCGCTCGTGTAGCGGGCCGTGAAGTCCTCCCACGAGAACGAGCCGTCCTGGCCGAACGCGATCGCCCGCAGGAAGTACCAGCGGTACGCGTCCACGCCGAAGTGCGAGGTCAGGTCCTGCGGCTTGATGCCCGTCAGGTTCGACTTCGACATCTTCTCGCCGCCGACCATCAGCCAGCCGTTGGCCGCGACCCGGCCCGGGACGGGCAGGCCCTGCGCCATCAGCATCGCCGGCCAGATCACCGCGTGGAAGCGCAGGATGTCCTTGCCGATGAGGTGGACGTTCGCCGGGAAGGTCTCGTCGAACTTCTCGGGGTTCTCGTTGTAGCCGACGGCCGTCGCGTAGTTGAGCAGCGCGTCGATCCACACGTAGATGACGTGCTTCTCGTCCCACGGCACCGGGACGCCCCAGTCGAACGTCGAGCGCGAGATGGAGAGGTCCTCCAGGCCCTGCTTGACGAAGTTCACGACCTCGTTGCGGGCCGACTCCGGCTGGATGAAGCCCGGGTTCGCCTCGTAGAACTCCAGGAGCTTCGGGCCGTACTCGCTCAGCTTGAAGAAGTAGTTCTCCTCCTTGAGGATCTCCACCGGCTTCTTGTGGACGGCGCACAGCTTGGTGCCGTCCTCGGCCTCGATGAGGTCGCCGGGGAGCTTGTACTCCTCGCAGCCCACGCAGTACGGGCCCTCGTAGCCGCCCTTGTAGATCTCGTCCTTGTCGTACAGGTCCTGCACGAACTCCTGGACGCGGTCCGTGTGACGCTTCTGCGTGGTGCGGATGAAGTCGTCGTTCGCGATGTTCAGGTGCTCCCAGAGGGGCTTCCACGCCTCCTCGACGAGCTTGTCGCACCAGGCCTGGGGCGTGACGTCGTTCGCCTCGGCCGTGCGCATGATCTTCTGACCGTGCTCGTCCGTGCCGGTGAGGAACCACACCTTCTCGCCGCGCTGACGGTGCCAGCGCGTGAGCACGTCGCCTGCGACGGTCGTATAGGCGTGGCCCAGGTGAGGAGCGTCGTTGACGTAGTAAATGGGGGTCGTGACGTAGAACGCCTTCGCCCCCTGCTTCTCGGATCCAGTGGCCGCCATGGTCGAAATCCTAACGGTCGTACGAAGATCCACTCACATCGATAAACCCGGGGGCGGACGACGGGCCGGGCACGAGGAGGATGGAGGCCATGCGTGTACTGGTAGCCGAGGACGAACGCCCCCTCGCCGAGCTCGTCGCCACCGGTCTGCGGCGCGCGGGCTTCGCCGTCGACACCGTCCACAGCGGCGACGCCGCCCTCGACCACCTCGGGCTCCACCCGTACGACGTCCTCGTCCTCGACCGCGACCTCCCCCGCGTCCACGGCGACGACGTCGCCCGCCGCCTCCTCGCCGAGGGCTCCCCGACCCGCATCCTCATGCTGACCGCCGCCACCGCCACCGAGGACCGCGTCACCGGCCTCGACCTCGGCGCCGACGACTACCTCGGCAAGCCCTTCGAGTTCCCCGAGCTGGTCTCCCGGGTCCGCGCCCTGCGCCGCCGGTCCGCCCGCGCGGCCCTGCCCCCGCTCCTGGAGCGGCACGGGCTCCGCGTGGACACCGTCCGGCGGACCGCCGCCCGCGACGGCAGGGACCTCGACCTCTCCCCCAAGGAGTTCTCCGTCCTCCAGATCCTCCTGGAGGCCGACGGCGCGGCCGTCTCCGCCGAGGAGCTCCTCGACCGTGCCTGGGACGCGCACGCCGACCCCTTCACCGGCGCCGTACGCGTCTGCATGAGCAAGCTGCGGGCGAAGCTCGGCGAGCCGGCGCTGATCAGGACGGTGCAGGGCGTGGGGTACCAGCTGTGAGGCCGGGCGGCGACGCGGGATACCTGGGGTCCGGCTCCACGATCCGGACCCGGATCGCGCTCGTGTACGGGGGCGCCTTCCTGGTCCTCGGGACGGTGCTGCTGCTCGTCGTGAACCTGCTCGTCCTCGCCGGCACGGACGACGAGACCGACGCGATCGTGGCCCGCGCCCACGGTCTCGCCGACGGTGCCGGGAGCGGTGTCACGAACGGGGTCGCCGTCGTCGAGGCGTACGAGCTGGGGGACGACATCAGCCGCGCCGCCGCCGAGCAGATGCTCATGTGGTCGGCCCTCGCCCTGCTCGGCATGGCCTGCTGCGCCGTCGTCGTCGGGTGGTGGACCGCCGGACGGGTGCTCCGGCCCGTGCACGAGATGACCGCCCGCGCCGCCCGCCTCTCCGAACGCAACCTGCACGACCGGATCGCCGTCACCGGACCCGACGACGAGCTCAAGGAACTCGGCGACACCATCGACGCGCTGCTCGGCCGCCTGGAGACCGCCTTCGACAGCCAGCGCCGGTTCATCGCCAACGCCTCCCACGAGCTCCGCACCCCCCTCGCCACCCAGCGCGCCGCGATCCAGGTGGGTCTGGCCGACAGCTGCGACGTGCGGCAGGTCCTCCTCGACGCCAACCGCCGCAGCGAACGCCTCATCGACGGTCTGCTGCTGCTCGCCCGCAGCGAGCGGGGCCTCGCCGAACGCGAGGACGTGCGGCTCGGGGAGCTCGCCGAGGAGGAGTGGGCGGACGCGGAGGTCGTGGCCGACGGCGGGGTCGTACGGGGCAGCCGGGTGCTGCTCGGGCAGCTCGTACGGAACCTCGTCGCGAACGCCGTCGCCTACAACGTGCCGGACGGCACCGTCGGCGTACGGGCCGAGGGCGGGGTGCTCACGGTGACCAACACGGGGCCGGTCGTCCCGCCCGACGAGGTGGCCGGGCTCTTCGAACCGTTCCGGCGCGGCGAGGGGCGGGACCGGATGGGGCCGGGCGCGGGGCTCGGCCTGTCCATCGTGCGGTCGATCGCGGAGGCGCACGGGGGGCGGGTGCGGGCGGTGGCCCGGGGCGCGGGGGAGGGCGGCGGCCTGGTGGTGACGGTGACCCTGCCGGTGAGCGCCGCCGCCGCCGTCACCGGCACCGCCTCGCCGTGAAGCCCTGCCGGTGACCGCCGCCGTCACCAGCAGCACCGCCGCCACCAGCACCGCTACCGCCTCCTGACGCCCTACAGCCGGCGGGCGTGCAGCACGTGGGCCTCCAGGGGCAGCGGGCTGTGGCCGACGAGGGTGAGCCCGGCGTCGGCGAGCAGCCCGGCGTACCCGGCTGCCGTCCGCTCCCGCCCTCCCGTGTTGCACATCATGTGGAGGTCCCAGGCCGTCGCCAGCGAGGGCGCGGGATCCACGGGCAGCAGACGCTCCACGATCAGCAGGTCGGCCTCCGGCGGCATCGCGGCCGCGCAGTGGCGCAGGATCGCCCGGCACCGCTCGTCGTCCCAGTCGTGCAGGACCCGGGAGAGCACGTACACGTCCCCGTCCGGCGGCACGTCCGCGAAGTCGCCGGTCACGAAGGCACACCGCTCCGCGACGGTGCCGAGCCGGGTCCTGGCCGCCTCGACCACGTGGGCGCGTTCGAGGAGGACCCCGCGCAGGGCGGGGTGCGCGGTGAGGAGACGCCCGAGGAGCTCCCCGGTGCCTCCGGCGATGTCCACGACGGTACGGCCGGCGGCGGCGGCCGCCGCGACGACCGGGTGCTGAGGCAGCGGGTCGAACATCGGGGCGCTCGCCGTCATCGACCGGTCGAACCGGGCGGCGAGCTCGGGGTCGCGTGCGAAGTGGTCGAAGTGGTTCTCGCCGTACCGGTCCTCGAAGCCCGGCTCCCCCGTCCGCACGGTGTGCGCGAGCCGGGCGAAGGACTCGTAGAACGGCCCGCCGTACATCAGCGCCAGCGCCCGCACCGATCCCTCGGCGTCCTCGCGCAGCAGCAGCCCCGCCTCCGTCAGCCGGAACGTGCCCCGCGCGCCGGGCTCCTCGGCCACCACCCCCACCATGGCGAGGTACCGGAGCAGCGTCGCCAGGTTCTCCGTCCGGGCGCCGACCAGGGGTGCCAGCTCCCCGGCCCCGCGCGCGGTGGACGGGCTCATCGCCTCCGGCAGCCGCAGCTCCGCGCACACCGCCAGCGCCTGTGTGGTCCAGGCCCCGGTCAGCAGGCGAAGGAGCGTTTCCGCCGGATGCGCGGACGGCCGCCCGGCGAGGTGCTCGGCCAGGACGTCCCGGTGGTCGCCGCGCGCGTACAGCTCCACCCGCCGGTAGGGCGTCTTCGTCTCCTCGGGCGCGGCGAAGTAGAAGACGGTGCCGTCCTCGTGCGGGTTGTAGCCGCCGCCGTCCGGCGCCGCTCCGTGGCGCAGGAAGCCCGCCCGCAGCCCGCGCAGCACCAGCGGGTCCGGCCGCTCGACGTCGAACGCCAGATGGGCCTCCCGGTCGGCGGCCCGCTCCTCGGCGGCGACGTCCGCCGCCGACCCCGCCGGATCGGTCAGCACGAACACCTCCACCGCCCGCCGCTCGCCGCCCGGCCCGTACACCGCCGGGCGGAGGATGCGTACGTCCAGCTCTCCGGCCTCCCGTCCGTGCCGTGCCGCCAGCCGGTCCCGCACCACCACGCTCGGCCGCGCCTCGCCGTCCGGCGACAGCCCGGCGGCGGCCAGCTGCGTGCGGAGGGCCTGTCCGTCGGGCGGGGAGACGAGCAGCGCGGCGTGCGCGAACCGGCACCGTTCGGTCATCGCCCGCAGCTCGGGGCCGTCGAGTCCGGGCAGGACGCGCGCCAACAGGTCGGGCGTCTCCTGCTCCCGTACGAAATCGGCGGCGGCGCGCAGCCGCTCGACATCGGTGCGGGCCGGGGTGGTGGTCGTCATCGCGGGGGTTCCTTCGGGGAGGGGAAGGGACGGCGGAATGCGGGCAGGGCAGGGCAGGGCAAGGCAGGGCAGGGCGGAGCCACGGTCGCCGGGGGCGGGACCGGGCTCTCCACGGCCGTACGGGAGGGGGAGTGGGGGGAGGGAATGAAGGCGGGAGGGACGACGGGGGTCAGACGCCGACGTAGTTCTCGGCGAACCAGTCCTGCTGGCTCCGGGAGTTCCGCAGCGCCTCCATACGGGCGCGGCGCAGCCCCTCCTGGAAGGGGGAGGTGCCGCCGTCGGGGCCGGGCACGCGGTGCAGGAGCTGGATCATCCAGTGCGAGAACTCCTGCGCGCGCCAGATGTGCGCGAGACACCGCTCCGAGTACGCGTCGAGTCCAGCGGAGTCCCCGTGCAGCAGGTCGTCGGCGAGGGCGCGGCCGAGGAGCTCCGCCTCGAGGACGGCGAGGTTGGCCCCCTTCGCGGCGGAGGGGCTCAGCAGGCTCGCGGCGTCGCCGACGAGGAACAGGGGGCCGTGGCGCAGCGGTTCGAGGACGTCCGACTCGAAGTCGACCACCGTCCGCTGCAGGATGCCGCCCCGTCGCAGCGGCCCGAACTCCTCGGCCCGCATCCGCAGGTCGAGCTCGTCCCACACCCGCTCGTCGGGCCAGTCGTCCGGCACGGTGCCCCGCGGGCACTGGAGGTAGTAGCGGGTGACCTCGGGCGAGCGCGCCATGTGGCCCGCGAATCCCCGGGCGTGCGTGGCGTATCCGACGGCGTCCAGGCTCGGGGGCGCCTCCGCGAGGAGTCCCAGCCATGTGACCCCGTGGTCGCGGTGGTGGTGCCGCACCGCGCCGGGCGGCAGCGAGCGGCGTCCCGCCCCGTACCGCCCGTCGCAGGCGGCGACGTACCGCGCCCGCCAGTGCGCGGTGCCGCCGTCCGGCTCGCGTACGGCCACCGAGGGGCGCGGGCCGTCGAGGCCGGTCACGTCGAGGGCCTCGGTGTCGAAGCGGATCCGCCCGCCGGCCCCGAGGAAGAGCCGGACGAGATCGGTGACCAGGTCGTGCTGCGGATAGACGGTGTGCGGTTCGCCCGTGCCGAGCCGGGCGTAGTCGAGGCGGAACCGTCCGCTCTCGGTGCGGAACTCGCAGACGCCGTGCTCCTGCCCGCGCTTGCGCAGCCCCTCGTCGAGGCCGTGCCGGGCGAGGACACGGGCGGTGTGCGGGGCGAGGAAACCGGCCCGCGCCCGCTGCTGCACGTGCTCACGGCTCGCCCGCTCCAGGACGACGCAGTCGACGCCGCTGCGGAGGAGGAGGTTCCCGAGCACCAGCCCGGCGGGGCCCGCGCCGAGGATGACCACGTCGGCGGAACGGGTCATGTCCGGTGCGGGTAAAGGCTGTTGACTTGCTGTCACGAGTGGATCTTAGGGGCGGGGAAACTCAGCGGATGCTGAATATCACCCGAATGCCGCACAGGAAGAGAAAAAGGATTCTGCCGGGGTCCGGGCGGGGGGTTCGCGCCGCGGGGACTGGTGGCGGGGCTTTGTGCGGTGGGGCTCACGCGCGCGGGGCTCACGCGCGCGGGGCTCACGCGCGCGGGGCTCACGCGCGCGGGCCGGGCCCGGGAAGATCCCGGACCCGGCCCGCGCCGTGGAACTCCTTCGCGTGAGCCTCAGAACTCCAGACCCGCGAGCAGGCCGGCGTAGAAGGCCGCGTGCGCGGTCCCGGCCGGGGCCGTGCCCGCGAAGTACGCGGCGGTACGAGGAGTGCCGTCGAGCTTCCGGACGAAGTCGAAGGCCTTGTTGTCCTCCTCGCCCCAGACCACGAACCGCCAGTGCAGCGGACGCTCCGCCGCCTCGGCCAGGGCCGCGGTGGCGGCGGTCTTCGACTCCGGCGCGCCGTCGGTCTGGAAGACGACCAGGGCGGTACGGGTCGGGTCGGCCTTCTCGTGGTGGGCGAGGACCTCTTCCACGGCGCGGTGGTAGTTGGTCCGGCCCAGGCGGCCGAGGGTGGAGTTGACCTCGTCGATACGGGTCGGCGTGAGGCCGGCCGGGGTCAGCTCGACCGTCCCGTCGATGTCCGTCGAGAAGAACACGGTCGTGACGGTGGCGTCCTCGTCGAGGTGCGCCGCGAGCGCGGTCACCTGCTCGGCGAGCCGCTGCACGGAACCGTCCTTGAAGTACCCGCGCATCGAACCGGACCGGTCGACGACGAGGTACACGGCGGCCCGTGCCCCGGCGAGCCCCTGCGCCTCCAGCTGCGCGGCGGCGGCGGCGTGGGCGTCGGCCAGGTGCGCGGGGACGGCGACGCCGGCCGTGGCGGCGGCGAAGGCGGGCTGCGGGGCGGGCGCCTCGGGGGCGGCCTCCGGCTCCGCCGCAGCGGCCTCGGGCTCCGCCTGCGGCTCAGCCGCAGCCTCGGGCTCGGCCTGCTCCGTCTGCGGCTCCTCGGCGGCTTCCGCCGCCGGGGTCGCGTCGTCGGCGACGACGGCGGCCTCGGGCTCGGTGCCCTGCTCCTGCGGGGCGGGCTCAGCCTCGGGGGCGGGAGCGTCGGCGACGACGTCGGTCGCTTCGGCGGCGGGTTCGTCGGCCTGCGGCTCGGCCGCAGCCTCGGGCTCGGCCTGCTCCGTCTGCGGCTCCTCGGCGGCTTCCGGCTCCGTCGCCGTGTCGGCGGCCACGGCCGCAACGGCCTCGGGCTCGGCGGCGGTGCTCGGCTCGGCCTCGGCAGCCGCGCTCGCCTCCGCCTCGACCTCGACGTCAGCAGCCGTGGTCGCCT
Organism: Streptomyces sp. CB02009; assembly: GCF_001905825.1. GTDB lineage: Bacteria > Actinomycetota > Actinomycetes > Streptomycetales > Streptomycetaceae > Streptomyces. Next base: position 318,457 of record NZ_LIVV01000004.1, on the reverse strand, counting down.
CGACCTCGGGCTCGACGGCGGCGGTTGCTTCCGCCTCGACGGCGGTCGCCGCCGGTTCCGGCTCGACGGCCTCGGCCTCCGGCTCCGCCGACACCTCGGCCACCGGTGCCTCCACCGGCTCCACGGCCTGCGGCTCGGCCGCCTCCGTGGACGCGATCTCCGCCTCGGGCGCAGTGGCAGCAGCCTCGGGCTCCGCCGGGGCTTCGGCGGTCGCGGCGGCGTCCGCCGCAGGCGCCTCGACCGGCGCGAGCTCCGCAGCGTCGGCAGGCGCGTCGGCCTCGGCCGTCACCTCCGCCTCAGCCACGGGCGTCTCGACCGGCGCGGCCTCCGCGGCGGCGGCAGGCGCCTCCGCATCGTTCACCGACGCCTCCACCTCGGCGGTGGGTGCGTCGGCCTTCGCCGTCACCTCCACCTCAGCCACGGGCGTCTCGACCGGCGCGGCCTCCGCAGCCGCGGCAGGCGCCTCCGCCTCGACCGCCGGCGTCTCCTCGACGGCAGCGACAGCGGCAGCGGCAACCGGCTTGTCCGTCTTCGCAACCGGCTTGTCCGCCTCGGCGACGGGCTTGTCCGCCTCCGCGACCAGCTTCTCCGTCTCGGTGACGGGCTTGTCCGCCTCGGCGACCGGCTTCTCCGTCTCCGCGATCGGCTTCTCCGCTGTCGGCGACGGGGTCTTCGCCCGGGCCCGCGGGATCTGCGGGTTGTCGAACGACGCCGCCACCAGGTCGTCCGCCGCCCGGCGGGCCACCGCCTCCGAGGTGTCCGTGGTCCCGGTCGACGCCGTGGCCCTCGCGGCCGCGACCGGCTCCTCGGACGTCACCGTCACCGCCACCGGCACCGGCACCGGCTCCGGCTCCGAAGGCGAAGCCGTCGCCGTTGCCGTCGCCGTCGACGTGGTCTCACGCGTCTGGGGCGGGACGACGGAGGTTGCCGGGGATTCCTCGCGGTCTCGGCCGAACACCTTGCGCAGCATGCTCCGAATACCCATGGGCGAACCCTTTCGCATGAGTGGGGTGCGTGTGAATGTCCGTACTGGGTGTTTCGGGACGTTCATCCCTGGCCAGGGCGGACACGTAAGGTTAGCGGCCACCCCTCCCCTCCTCCGCGACCCGGTCGCCCCCGGTTGCCGTGCATTCATTCGTCGTTCACCCCGACGCCGTCCCTGTGCAGATGTGCGCACATAGCGTCGCCGCCGAAGGTCTACCCGACACCATGTCGGCGCAGCGTGCGCCGGAGGAGGACGAAGTGCGCAAACTGCTGCCGCTGCTGAGCACGAACCCCCACGGAGGCGGACGTTCCGCTCTCACGTGCCGTTACCGCTGCGGCGACGCCTGCTTCCACGAGGTTCCCAACACCAGCGACAACGAGTACGCCGGCGACGTCATAGCCGGTGTGCTCTCCCGCCGTTCGGCCCTCCGCGCCGCCGCCGTCGTGACGGTCGCCTCCGCCGCCGGCGGTGCCCTCGCGATCGGCAACGCGCCCGAGGCCGTCGCCGGCCAGGAGACCTTCGGGCACGGCCACGGACACGGCCACGGCTCCGGCAGGGCCGACGGCGCCCGCGGCCTCCGCTTCACCCCCGTCGCGCCCAACACCGCCGACAAGGTGACCGTCCCCTCCGGCTACGCGCAGAACGTGGTCATCCGCTGGGGCGAGCCCATCCTCCGCGGCGCCCCGGCCTTCGACTCCGAGAAGCAGACGGCGAGGGCCCAGGCCGGCCAGTTCGGCTACAACAACGACTTCCTCTCCCTGCTGCCGCTGCGCGGGGAGCACGACCGCCAGGTCCTCGTCGCGAACCACGAGTACACCGACGAAGTCCTGATGTTCCGCAACTACGACGCCGCGAACCCGACCCGCGAGCAGGTCGAGATCGCCTGGGCCGCGCACGGCCTGTCCGTCGTGGTCGTCCAGGAGGAGCGCCGTACCGGCAAGCTCACCCCGGTCACCCGGCACCACCTCAACCGCCGCCTCCACACGACGAGCGAGTTCGAGGTGACCGGCCCCGCCGCCGGCAGCGGCCTGCTGAAGACGTCCGCCGACCCCAGGGGCCGTACCGTCCTGGGCACGCTCAACAACTGCGCCGGCGGCACCACCCCGTGGGGCACCACCCTCCACGGCGAGGAGAACTTCAACCAGTACTTCGCCAACGGCTCCAGCGTCACCGACAAGCGCTACGGCGTCGGCACCGGTGCCACCGAGCGCAAGTGGGAGCGGTTCGACAAGCGCTTCGACCTCAAGCAGGAGCCCAACGAGGTCCACCGCTTCGGCTGGGTCGTCGAGCTCGACCCGTACGACCCCGACTCCACCCCGCGCAAGCGCACCGCGCTCGGCCGCTTCAAGCACGAGGCCGCGCAGCCCCGGCTGACCGCCGACGGCCGTCCGGTCGTCTACATGGGCGACGACGAGCGGTTCGACTACTTCTACAAGTTCGTCTCCAGCAAGCGGATGAAGAAGGGGAACTCGCGGGCCGCCCGCGAGCACAACCTCACGCTGCTCGACGAGGGCACGCTGTACGTCGCCAAGCTGACCGGCGACTCCCCGGCCGCCGAGATCGACGGCACCGGCAAGCACCCCGCCGACGGCGAGTTCGACGGCACCGGCGTGTGGATCCCGCTCGCCACCGGCGACGTCTCGCACGTCCCCGGCATGACCGCGGAGGAGGTGTACGTCTTCACCCGCCTCGCCGGTGACAAGGTCGGCGCCACCAAGATGGACCGCCCCGAGGACGTCGAGCCGTCCCCGCGCACCGGTCGCGTCTACGTCGCGCTCACCAACAACACCGACCGCGGCAAGGCCGGCAAGGCCGGCGCCGACGAGGCCAACCCGCGCAACCTCAACAAGCACGGGCAGATCCTCGAACTCGCCGAGAACTGGGACGACCCGTCCTCGGACGGCTTCGCCTGGCGCCTCTTCCTGGTCGCCGGCGACCCGAACGACCCGGCCACCTACTTCGCGGGCTACCCGAAGGAGAAGGTCTCCCCGATCTCCTGCCCCGACAACGTGGCCTTCGACCCGCACGGCAACCTGTGGATCTCCACGGACGGCGCCCAGCTCGGCTCGCACGACGGCCTGTTCGGCGTCGCGACGCAGGGCGAGCGCCGCGGTGAGCTGAAGCAGTTCCTGACCGTGCCGAAGGGCGCCGAGACCTGCGGCCCGATCATCCAGGACCGCCGTGTCCTGGTGGCCGTGCAGCACCCGGGCGAGATCGACGGCGCGTCCGTCGAGAACCCGAAGTCGGAGTGGCCCGACGGACCCGGCCGGATCGTCCGCCCGTCGGTCGTCGCCGTGTGGCGCACGGACGGCGGCGACATCGGCGCCTGACAGGCGGCCCCGGGGGTGGAGTGCCCGCTCACTCCACCCCCAGGCCCTCCCTGAACCGGACGAACTGCTCCTCGGGGTCCCCCGTGTACGCCCACGGCACCCAGGCCGCCCGTGCGCCGAGCATCCCGAGGAGCTCCCGCGCGATCTCCACCTGACCCGCGTAACAGGCGGCGTGCACGAGGAAGTTGAGGTCGCCCACCTCCTCGGGCGCCACCGGCGCCGCCGGATCGCGGCCGCCGATCCAGCGCGCGTGGGTGCGCCGCAGCTCCGTCACCGCGAGCTCGTGCTTCCAGTGCTGGTCGAAGCCGCGCACCGGGCCCCGGCCGAGGGCCCCGTCCGCGATGTACCGGTACTCCTCCACCCGGGCCACCTGCACGAGGACGGGCAGCGGGGAGCCGGGCGGCGCCACCCCCGCCGCGTCCCGCGCGAAGTCGTACATGCTGCCGTGCGTGCCGTGCCACCGCGCCGACCAGTAGCGCAGCACCTGGATGTGCCCCTCCGTGTTGTACGGGTCCCGGCGGCGCAACTCGTCGAACCAGTGCCGCAGTTCGCGGCGCGGCACCCCGCCCTCGTACAGCCTGGCCACCGAGAGCAGCGACACCCACGGCATCGGGTCGGCGGGCGCCGCCTCGGCCGCGCCCCGGCAGGCGTCGACGGCGGCGTCGATCCGGCCCCGCTCGACGGCCGCGCCCCGGCCGGCCGCGATGGCCGCGTCGAAGACCCGGACCACCTCGGTCGCCGCCCGGAGGACGGCAGCGTCGGGGTTGCCCGGTTCGGCGGCCCGCCAGGTCTCCACGGTGGAGCTGCCCGCGGCCGCGTGCGAGAGGAGCCGCAGCCGGTGGGTGCGGCGCGCCCAGTGGTCACCGGTGGCGGCGAGCAGGTCCCGTACGCCCTGCCAGCGGCCGATGACGATGTCGTGGCGCGCCTCGGTCAGGGCGCGGTCCCCGAAGTCCGGGTCGAAGTCGGGCGCGAAGCGCTCCTGACGTGCCGAGCGCGCGGAGCGGCGGCGTACGGCCATCGGGGGCCTCCTTCGGGTTCGGCTGCCGTCAGAAGTGGTGACTCGCTGGTGTTCCCGTGCTCGTGGCTCTGCTCTTGGTGACGGCCGGGATCAGAAATCCGTTGCGTAACCCTTGTCCCTGGTTCCGCTCCGCGCCCGGGTGGCCGGGCCCGAGCCCTCCGCGGCCGCCATCGCGCGGGCGGCGTCCAGGCGGGCCGGGCGGTAGTAGTCGCTGCCCTTGCGCCAGTAGACGAGGAGCGGGACGACCCCGAGGAGCAGGCCGCCGAGGCCGATCGTGAGGGCGGTGGTGGAGAGCTCGCCGAGCGATTCGACGAAGGTCCAGAGCATGAACGCGGAGCCGAGCAGCGGCCAGACGCCGCCGAGCAGCAGGTTCTTCACGGAGCGCAGGAGGACGGACTTGTAGGCGACGGCGGCGGCGATGCCCGCGAGGCCGTAGTAGAACGCGATCTGGAGCCCGATCGCGGAGACCGCGTCGCGGAGGATCTGCTGGACCGAGCCGGCGGCCGCGGCGGCCGCGAACAGGACCAGGGCGGCGCCGCCGACGGCGGCGATCGCGACCCACGGGGTGTTCCAGCGGCGGTGCACGGCGCCGAGCGCGGACGGCAGGGTCCGGTCGCGGCCCATCGCGAAGAGCGAGCGGGTGACCTGGAGGAGGGTGGTCTCCAGGGTGGCGACCGTGGACAGCAGGACGGCGACGACGAGGAGCTTGCCGCCGACGCCGGGCCAGATCTGCTGGCCGATGACGGCCAGGACGTTGGGTCCCGCGGTACGGATCTCCTCCGCGCTCAGCAGGACGTTGACGACGACGGTGACGGCGACGAAGAGGAGGAAGACGAAGCCGACGCCGACGAGCGCGGCGAGTCCCGCGGTGCGGCGGCTGTTCCGGGTCTCCTCGCTGAGGTTGCTGGTGACGTCCCAGCCCCAGTAGTAGAACGCGGCGATCAGCGCGCCCGCGGCGAAGCCCTGGGTGCCGTCGAAGTGGCCGAGGCCGAACCAGGACCAGTCGAAGGCGGTGGCCCGGCCGCGGTGGGCGACGGCCGCGAGGATGAAGCCGACCAGGATCAGCATCTCGACCCCGGACATGATCAGCTGGGCGCGCACGGTCAGCCGGGCGCCGCCCAGGACCACGAGCAGCATCATCAGGAACCAGCCGGCGCCGACGGCCGCGGAGAGCGGGGTGCTGTCGGCGAGGTCCTGGTCGAACAGGGCGAGCGTGAGGGACCCGGCGGGCAGCGAACCCGCCACCATGAAGACGGTGGCGGCGAAGACGAGGGCCCAGCCGGACAGGAAGCCGAGGAACGGGTGGAGGGTGCGGCCCACCCAGGAGTAGCCGGCACCGGCGTTGACGTCGATCCGCCCGAGCCGGGCGTACGCGAGGACGATGCCGAACATCGGTATCGCGCAGTACAGCAGCGCGGCGGGCCCCGCGTAGCCGACGGCGCCGAAGAGCACGGCGGTGGTCGCGGCCATCGAGTAGGCGGGGGCGCTGCCGGCGACGGCCATCACGATCGTGTCGAAGGTGCCGAGGACATTGGGCTGGAGCCCTCTGTTCGTGGTGCGCATGGCGGTGTCCTCGGGGCGCGGGGGGTGAGGCAGGACGAAGTGGCCCGTCCACCGGGCCGGTTGCCGGCGGCGGCCGGCGCGGATCAGGGTGAGATCGAGCGCATCGTAGTCGCCCGGATGGCTTCCGGTAACGGCGGTGGGGAGGGTTCCGTTCCGTGACCGCCGGTAAGTCCTCCCGTACGCCCCCGGGGGAAGGTTTACCGCAGGTCGGGACCGGCGATGGCGCGGGCCGCGCTGACCTCCTGGCGGAGCGGCGCGAGGACTCCGTTCTCGTCGCCGGGAAGCTCGCTGCGGACCTCGACCAGGGTGTCCGACGCGCGGATTCCCTGGGCGAGTTCGCGCAGCTCCCGTTCGACGGCGGCGACCTCGGCGGGGTCGGGTTCGGGGGCGCCGTGGCTGACCCGGATCCGGGCGGCGGTCGTGGCGTCCACGATCCGCTCGACGGCCACGACGAGCGGCCACCAGGCGGCGGCGCGGGTCCCGGTCGGCGGGGGTTCGGTGAGGGCCCGCTGGAACTCGGAGCGGACGGTGGACAGGTCGCGGTAGAGCTTTCGGCGGGCGCGCAGCCGCCGGCCCTGGTCCTCCAGCCCGCCGAACGCGCAGGCCACATAGGTGGCGGTGTCGGCGACGGCGTCCGCGAGCCGGTCGCCGATCCGGGAGTGCCAGGACTCGGGCCAGAGGAGGTAGCCGGCGATCAGCGCGATGCCGCAGCCGATGAGGGAGTCGTACAGGCGGGGCATGACGAGGCCGAAGCCCTGCTGGTTGAGGGTGTCGGAGAGCAGCAGGATCACCGGGGTGATGGCCGCCGTCTGGAAGGCGTACCCCTTGGCGGAGAAGGCCGGGATGAGGGCCGCGAGCACGCACATCACGGGGACGTCCCACCAGCCGCGGGGGACTTCGGCGAGCACGAGGGCGGCGAGGAGGAGCCCGGCGGCGGTGCCGAAGGCGCGGAGCACCGCGCGGGAGAAGACCGAGCCGAAGTCGGGCTTCATGACGAACGTGACGGTGAGCGCGACCCAGTAGGAGCGGGGGACGGGGATCAGCGAGACGAGGGCCTGCGCGAGGCCGATGCAGAGGGCGAGCCGGAGCCCGTACCGCCAGGACGCCTCGGAGAACAGGACGGCGCGGGCGGCCCGGCGGACCCGGACCCGGAGCGCGGCCGGGCGGCCGAGCCGGTCGTCGACGTTGGAGGCGTCGGGCTCGGTCCGGTGGACGACGGCGGCGGCGTACCGCAGGGCGTGGTCGACGGCCTTCTCGGCGGGCCGCTCCGGGGTCGGCAGATCGAGTACGGGTGCCCCGGTGCGGCCCTCCTCGTCCTCGACGGCGTCGGCGAGTTCGCGCACCGCCGCGGGGATCGTGGCGGACAGCGGGCCGTGGAGCCGGGCGCGGAGCTGCGCGGCGGGGGCGGCCTCGACCAGCGGGATGACGGCGTTCAGCTGAGCGAGCAGCCGGACGAGGGAGGACGCGCGGCCGTGCTGGCGGGCCCGGCGGGCGAGGACGAGGTCGTAGGACTGGTTGAGGGAGGCGGTGACGGCCTGCCGCTTCTCGTCGTACGCGGGGGTGCCGGTGGCCTCGTACAGCTCGCCGACGGAGCGGTACGTCGCGGCGACGGCGGCCCGCTCGGGCGCGGCGCGGCGGAGGGGCCAGCCGAGCAGGGTCAGGGCGAGCACGAACAGCCCGCCGAGGCCGAGCAGCAGGGGCGCCTTCCACCACGGGTCGGGCATGGGGAGCCCGGCTCCCACGACGGCGTTGAGGAGCAGGAGCAGCCCGGAGACGGAGGCGACGGCACCGATCGAGGAGATCATCCCGGAGACGAGCGCGACGAGGGTGAGCACGGCGACGGCGACCCAGCCGTGGCCGAAGGCGAGGGTTCCGAGGGTGACTCCGACGGCGCCGAAGAGCTGCGGCACGGCGATGTTCAGGATCCGCATCCGGTAGGCGTCGGCAGTGTCGCCGATGACGCCGGAGAGCGCGCCCATGGACACGAGCGCCCCGTAGGCCGGCTGCCCGACGGCCAGCCCGACGGCGAGCGGCGCGGACAGCGCGACGGCGGCGCGTCCGACGGCGGCCCAGGGGACGGGGGTGGGCGCGGGCCTGAAGCCGGCGGTGAGCCAGGCGGGCGGGGAGAGCCGGGTGGGCCCTGCGGGTCGTGCCATGCGCCCAACGTACTGTCGGCGCCGCCCCAGGCCCCCGCCTCCCGTGCCCCGTGTGGGCAATCGTCCCGCTGGGGCGGGACGGGCGGGCACACGGGACGGCGCCCTCTGGCGGCGCCTCCGCCCCTTGTGCCTGGACCCGCACCACCCGTGCACCGCACTCGGGGTGCGGGTCAGGGCGCGGAAGCCTGGGCCCGGCAAGGGGCGCCGTCCGTTGTGCCCACCCGTTCCGCCCCAGCGGAACGACTGCCCACAACGGGGTGGGCGGCGCGGTGTCAGTTGCGGTAGGACTCGACCTCCGTGGCCGGGCGGACCGTCGCGGTGTCCGGGTCCTCGCCGAACTCCGCCTTCGCCCTCCGCTGCCGCAGCAGGTCCCAGCACTGGTCGAGCCGGACCTCCAGTTCCGACAGCCGTGCGCGTTCCTCGGGGAGGAGGCCGCCGGTGCGCTGCCGCAGGGCGCGTTCCTCCTCGACGAGGGCGCCGATGTCGTCCAGGATCTCCTCGTTCTCCATGCTCTCCAGCGTCGCCGATCAGCGCGGCCCGCGCAGGTCGAGATCGGCGAGGACCGCCCGGTGGTCGGAGCCCGGGAGGTCCAGGAAGCGGACGTCGCGGACGCTGAAGTCCCTCACCAGGACGTGGTCGATCTGGACGAACGGCGGCAGCGGCGGGCCCTCCATCGGCCAGGTCGGCGTGCGGCTCCGGTCCGCCCGCCGTGCCGCGTCCTGGAGTCCGCCCGCCGCGAGGACCGCGCGGAAGGCCGCGTGGTCCTGCGAGGCGTTGAAGTCGCCCGCGACCAGCATCGGTCCGGTGCGCTGCGCCGCGACGGCGTCCGCCACCCGCCCCAGTTCCCGCTTCCACAGGGACACCTGCCCCGGCACCGGCGGCAGCGGGTGCGCCAGCTGGAGCCGTACCGGCACGCCCGCGATCTCGGCCGTCGCGCCGGGCATGCCCATGGCCGCCGGGATCATCCGCCAGTCGGTCAGCGGGTACGCGCTCAGGAGGATCGAGCCGACCGATCCCTCTCCCCGGACGTCGGCGTAGTGGGGCAGCGCGTCGGCGAAGGTCCGGGTGAGGGTGGACCGGCAGGCGGCATCGCATTCCGACACGAACACGAGCTGGGGGCGCTCCTGCCGCACCACGTCGACCAGTGACGCCGTCCCCTGGCCGAACTCGACGTTCGCCGCGAGGACCTTCACCCGTGCCAGCGGCAGCCCGTACGGGATGACGGCCTGCGGCATGTACGGCACGGCGCTCCAGGCGGTCGCGCCGAGGACGAGGACCGCCACGAAGGTCAGCGCCCGGCGCCGGGACGCGGCGGCGAGGAGCAGGGCGAGGGCGGCGGGGACCGTCAGCCAGGGGAGTACCGAGAGGAGTTGGGGGACGGGGGTCGTGGCGTCCGTGTCCAGGGCGCGGCAGGCCGCGATCAGGGCCGGGACCACCATGAGCAGCCCCCCGGCCCAGGCCGTGACGCGATGCCTGGGCCTGAGAGGCGGCGGCCCGGAGGCCGGCTCCGAGTTCGGCTCCGGGGTCGCTTCGGCGGGGCTGCTGTTCACGGGTTCCGCCGTCTCCCCGTGCTCCGCGGTCTGGACTCGCTCCACCCTGTCAGTGTCGCAGGGCCTGCGCGATCTCCGCCGTCGGTTCGCCCGAGAGCGTCCGATTGCTGCGCGCCGTACCGGTCTTGGACTTCCCGGGTTCCACTCCGTCGATGTTCAGGACGACCGAGTCGAGGAAGTTCCCGTCGGCGTCCCGGAAGGTGACCATGATCGTGTAGTCGGCGTTCGCGTCCTTCGGGTTGGTCGCCGTGATCTCGGCGACCGTCCGGTCCCCGTCGGTGCTCGTCGGCCCGGCCTTCACGTCGCCGGTGGCCTTCACCCCGTCCTTGACCTCGTTCATCTTCTCCGTCGCGGCCGAGGCCGCGGCCGCCGTGGCGGTGGAGACGATGTCGCCGGCGGTCTCCTTGACGGTGTCGCACCCGGTGGCCGTGAGGGTGAGCGCGGTGCCGGCGGCCAGGGCCAGGGCCGCTGCCGTGGTGCGTCTCATCGTCCGCCCGCCCCTCAGAACGTCTCGTCCCGGCCGTACGCCTCGTCCGTCGCGAGCGCCCAGATCACGAAGACCGAGATGGCCATCGAGAACAGCGCCCACCACGGCTGGTACGGCAGGAACATGAACTGGAAGAGGATGTTGAGGGACGCGAGCGCGATACCGGCGACCCGGCCCCACTCCGCTCCCTTGAGGATGCCGAAGCCGGCGATCGCGACCACGATGCCGAGGATCAGGTGGATCCAGCCCCAGGTGGTGAGGTTGAACTTGAAGACGTAGTCGCCGACGCGGGTGTACACGTCGTCCTCGGCGATGCCTGCGATGCCCTGGAAGACGTCCATGAAGCCGGTGACGAGCATGAGGACGCCCGCGAAGAGCGTGCCGCCGCTCGCCCAGGCGGCGGCCGAGGAGGACGTGGGTCTGCGCGGTGGTGCCGTGTTCTGGCTCATGGACCCATCGTCGGAGCGTTCGTACCGTTCCGAACGTTCAGCTGGGCCGTACGAGTGAGCGGAGGTAGTCCTCCAGTACGGCGTTGAACGCGTCGGGGCGCTCCAGGTTCGGCAGGTGCGCGGCCCGTTCGACCACCGCGAGGGTGGAGTGGGGGAGGAGCGCGTGCATCTCCTCCGCGTCGGCGACCGGGGTGTACGAGTCGTCCCTGCCGACCACGACGAGCGCGGGGAACGGGACCGTCGTCAGCGTCTTCCGGTAGTCCGGGCGCTGCGCCCGGACCCGCAGCGCGGCCGCCGCGCCGGCCGGGTCGGTCGCGCACATCATGCGGTGCACGTGCGGCGCGGCATGGGTGTTGTACGGGGCCACCATCCGGTCGAGGACCTCGTCGGCGTATTCGCGCATGGCCTCCGCGCCGCCCGCGACCAGCCGGTCGGCCATGGCGTTCCTGGCGGCCTTGCCCTCGTCGGTCTCGGCGGCGGGGAAGGTGTCGGCGAGGACGAGGCCCCGGACGCGCCGCGGGTGGCGGCGGTAGAGCTCCATGGCGATCTGGCCGCCCATGGAGAGGCCGGCGAGGACGCAGTCGTGGATCCCCAGGTCGTCCAGGAGGGCCGCGAGGTCCTCGGCGAAGACGCTGAGGCCGGTGGGGCCGGGCCGCGCGCCGAGCGGTGTCGCGCCGTAACCGCGCAGGTCGGGGGCGATCACGCGGTGCGTGCGGGAGAAGTGGTCGAGCTGGGGCTGCCACATCGTGTGGTCGAAGGGGTGGCCGTGGACGAGGAGGAGGGCCGGGCCCTCGCCCCTGTCCGCGTAGTGGATGTCGGCGTCGGGGGTACGGGTGACGTGCATGTCCGCAGGCTAGGCAGCCCCAACTGCTCGGTGCAATAAGATCTTTGCTCTCGGTGCAATCGGTTCGCGAAGGAGTGGGGAGCGGCGTGGAGGAGTACCGGAGGATCGCCGACCGGGTCGAGGCCGCCGTACGGGACGGGCGGCTGCGCCCCGGTGACCGGCTGCCGCCGCAGCGCGTCTTCGCCCGCCGGCACGCCATCGCGAACTCGACGGCCATCCGCGTGTACGGCGAGCTCGCCCGGCGCGGCCTCGTCGTCGGGGAGGTCGGACGCGGCACCTTCGTCCGGGCCGCGCCGCCGCTCCCGGGGCCCGCGCTCGCCGAGGCGAGCGGTGCCGCGCCCGTCGACCTCCAGCTCAACTACCCCGCCGCCGAAGGGCAGTCGGAGCTGATGGCCCGCGCCCTCGCGGCCCTCGCCCGGTCCGACGTGCTGACCGAGGCCGTCTCCCGGCCGGCCGCCGCCACGGGCACCCCGGAGGCCCGTGACGCGGCGGCGGCGGTGCTCGCCCGGCCCGGCTGGGCGCCCGACCCCGAGAGCGTGCTCTTCGCCGGGAACGGCCGGCAGGCCATCGCCGCCGCCCTCTCCGCCCTCGTTCCGGCCGGCGGCCGGCTGGGCGTCGAGGCCCTCACGTATCCGCTGGTCAAAGCGGTGGCCGAGACGCTCGGCATCCGGCTCGTACCGCTCGCCCTGGACGAGGAGGGGGTACGGCCCGAGGCGCTCGCTGCAGCCCACCGGGCGGCACCGCTGGCCGCCGTCTACCTCCAGCCCACCCTGCACAACCCGCTCTCCTCGACCGCGGGCGAGGGGCGCCGGGCCGAACTGGCCGAACTGCTCAGGAATCTGGACCTGACGGCGGTCGAGGACACCACCTGGGCCTTCCTCGTGCCGGACGCGCCCGCGCCGCTCGCCGCGCACGCCCCCGAGCGGGTCCTCCTGGTGGACAGCCTCTCCAAGCGCCTCGCCCCCGGTCTGACCGTCGGCTATCTCGTCGTCCCAGGGCGGCTCCGGGCGGCGGTGGCGGAGTCCCTGCGCTCCGGGGCCTGGACGGCGGGCGGGCTCGCCCTCGCGGCCGCCACCCGGTGGACCGGGGACGGGACGGTCGCCGAGGTGGTCGCGGCCAAGCGGGCGGACGCGCGGGCCCGGCACGCCCTGGTCCGGCGCCGGCTCGCCGGGCAGGCCGTCCGGGCGTCCCCGTACGCGTACTACTGCTGGTGGGAGCTTCCCGCGCCGTGGCGGGCGGAGACCTTCACGGCGGCGGCCGCCGCACGCGCGGGCGTGGCGGTCACCCCGGGAGGCGCCTTCGCGGTGGCCGGGCGGGACGGTGCGGGGGCGGCGCCGGACGCGATCCGGGTCGGACTCGCGTCCCCGCCGCGAGCGGTGCTCGACGAGGCGCTGGGGAGACTGGCGGCTCTGGCGGCGGAGGGGGCGGAGGACTGAACGGGCCTTCTCCGTCGGCTCGTTGCTTGCCTTCTCTATTCTGGATATGTAGGGTCCAGGACATGAAGATGAGCGAGGGCGTGGAATGGGCACTGCACAGCTGCCTGAACCTGGCCTGGATCGGGTCAGAGCGGGCGGTCACCGCCGCGCGTCTCGCGGCCTACCACGAGCTGCCCCACGCCTATCTGAACAAGCAGCTCCAAGCGCTCGCCCGCGCCGGGATCGTCACCTCGGTCTCCGGGCCCAAGGGCGGCTTCCGGCTGGCCCGGGGCCTCGACCGGATCACGCTGATGGACGTCGTCGCCGCCGTCGAAGGCCCGGACGAGGCCTTCCGCTGCACCGAGATCCGCCGCCAGGGACCCGGCGCGGGGGCTCCGGAGACGTACGCCGCGGAGTGCGCCATCGCCGGGGCCATGGGGCGGGCCGACCTGGCCTGGCGCCGCGAGCTCATGGCCCAGACCCTGGACGACGTCCGGGCGCGGGCCGAACTCCAGGCACCGGCCGCGCCCGAACGGATCCGCCGCTGGTTCGCCAACGTCTGACACGGCCGCTCTCCCGGTGGGGGGAGGGCTTCTGAAGGGGGTAATTCTGGATGTTAGATATCCAGATTGCGGGTGGAGCAGGGAAGGGTCGGGCAGGGAAGGCGGGAGGCACTGAGCGAGGTCCGGAGCGAGGGGGCCCGCCCGCCGTCGCCGCCGTGACGCTCGGCATCTTCACCGTCATGACCGCCGAACTGCTGCCGGTCGGACTGCTCACACCGGCCGCCGCCGACCTCGCCGTCTCCGAGGGAACCGCCGCCCTCATGGTGACCGTGCCCGGCCTCGTCGCGGCCCTCGCCGCACCGCTCGTCACCGTCCGCGCCGCCGGCGCCGACCGCCGGGCGCTCCTGGTGGGCCTCCTGCTCCTCGCCGCGGCCGCCAACCTCGTCTCGGCCCTCGCCGGACACCTCGCGGTCGTGCTCGCCGCCCGGGTCCTGCTCGGCATCGCCATCGGCGGCTTCTGGGCCCTGGCCGGCGGCCTCGCGCCCCGGCTCGTGCCCGCCGGTGCCGTGGGACGGGCCACCGCCGTGATCTTCGGCGGCGTCTCCGCGGCCTCGGTCCTCGGCGTCCCCGCGGGCACTCTCCTGACCGAACGGGCAGGCTGGCGCTGGGCGTTCGCGGTCACCGGGCTCCTCGCCCTGCTTGCGGCGGCCGCACTCCGGACGCTGCTGCCCCGCCTGCCGGGAAGGGGTGCGGGGACGGGCGCGGAGCCCTCCCCCACCTCCCCCGCCACACGCTCGGGCACCCTGCTCGCCCTGCCCCGCCGCAACCGGCGCGTGCGGGCCGGGCTGCTGCTCACCCTCGCCCTCGTCACCGGGCACTTCCTCGCGTACTCCTTCGTCCGCCCGCTGCTCGCCGACCGCTCCGGGATCTCCGGCTCGCTCCTCGGCGCCCTGCTCCTCGGCTACGGCGTCGCGGGGGTCGCCGGGAACTTCCTCGCCGGCTCCCGGGCCGCCCGCTCCCCGGGCCGTACGCTCGCGGTCATCGCCGCCGCGCTCGGCACCGTCCTCCTCGCCGGCTTCCTCCTCGGCGGCTCGGCGATCGCCGGGGCCGGGCTGCTGCTGCTCTGGGGGCTCGCCTATGGCGGGGTCTCGGTCGCGCTCCAGTCCTGGTTCATGGCCGCCGCCCCCGACGACGTCGAGACCGCCACCGGCCTCAACGTCAGCGTCTTCTGCCTCGCGATCGCGCTCGGCGCCCTCCTCGGCGGGTTCCTGGTCGACGCGTACTCCCTCGGCACGGTGCTCCTCGCGGGCGCCGCACTGACCCTGGCCGCGTTCCCCGTGGCCGTACTCTCCGGAAGGAACGACCCGTCATGACCGCCCAGCCCTCCACCACCGACCAGCCCGCCACGGCCGCCCAGCCCTCCACCACCGACCAGCGGGTCATCACCAACCCCGGCACGCTCCACGACCCCACCCCCTTCGGCTACAGCCACGCCGTCTCCGCGCCGGGTGAGCCGGTCTTCATCGGCGGCCAGTACGCCTCCGACGCGTCCGGCGCGCCCGTCCCCGTCGACTTCGCCGCCCAGGTCGAGCTCTCGCTCGTCAACCTGAGGCTCGCCCTCGAAGGCGTCGGCCTCGGTCTCGAACACGTCGTCCGCCTCGGCTCGTACATCGTCGACCACGACATGGCCAAGCTGGAGGCCCTCGGCAAGGGCCTGCACGCCCACTTCGGCGAGCGGCTGCCGGCCCAGACCCTCAGCGGCGTCGCGGCGCTCGCGCTGCCCGGGATGCTCTTCGAGATCGACGCGGTCGCCGTACGCCCCGCCGCCTGACCCCGGCGCCACCCGACCCCGGCGCCCGGCCTCCGCCTGATCCACTTGCGGGGCGCCGGGCGCGGGTGTGCCCTTGAGGGTGCGGGAAGCAGCAGGGGGGCGAGAGACGAAGGAGCTCCTGCCATGGCCGCACACGCAGCGATACCCGTCCGGAAACCGTTCAGCACGCACGGCCTGGCCACCCCGATCGTCATCGGTGTCCTGTACGGCCTCTACGCGGCGACCGTGGCCCGCCAGGGCGGACCCACCACCCTGGGGCAGCTGTGGCTCGGCCTGATCTCGGCCCTGGTCCTCGGCGCCGGGATCTACGTCCTGCGCCGCTACGGCCGCGCCCTGTTCCGCGAGGCGCGGGCCGCCGCCTGGGGGTCCCTGACGGGCATCGCCGCGGGCTTCCTCTACAGCCTCTCGGGCGCCAGCATCCTGTCGTCGAGCGGACTCGGACTGGCCTTCGGCGCGCTCAACGGCGCCGCCGCCTACTACCTCTTCTACACCCACGAGGACGGCGAGGGACACCCGGCGCCGTACTGACGGCTCCCGCCCCCGGCGGCACCCCTCCCGCCGTCGCGGCGGCGCCGGCGGTAGGCGACCGCCACCGCCGCGAGCAGCACAGGCCAGGCCAGGAGCGGCGCGTAGCAGACGGCCAGCAGGGCGTCCTGCGCCGGTGTGGAGGGGATGCCGGGCCCCAGGTCCGCGTACGCGGCGTAGGCGCCCCAGGCGGCGATCGCGCACAGCCCGGCCGCCCCGGCCAGGGCCGCGCCGGTCGCGGCGGCCGGGTTCACCCGGCGCCCGCCGAGGAACGGCATCCACCGCGGGAAGACCTCGCCCCAGGAGCGGACGAGCCCCAGGGTGAGGAAGGCCAGCAGCTCGGACACGACGCTGAGGGAGACGACGTACACGGACTCCCCCACGCCCATGGACCTCCAGCCGGCGTGCTGGGTGACCGGGAACCCGGCGACGAGCGCGAACCGCCACAGCCCCGACGGGAGGGTGACGAGCGGAACGGCATGGGCGGCGAGGACGGCCCAACGGGGCACGTCCGGAAGGGCCTTGACTCTCATCATGGTCCCAGCGTCCCGCCGGGACCCGCCCCCGGCCGTCGCCCCGGAGACCGTTCCTCCTCCGCCGCGCGGGGGAGGCGGCATCGTCCCGGGGACGGGGGTTCTCCAGGGGCTCGGGAGGCCGCCGCGCGGAGGACACGCCTCCGCCGGCCTGGCGGTGCGGCGGTGGCCGACGGAGACTGGGAGGAGCGCTCTCTTTCGCGCGCGTCTGCTCCGCGCCCTCTTCCCCCGGAGGATCCACGGTATGACCGACCTCGCCATCGAGACCGAGGGCCTGGTCAAGGTCTTCGGCAGCAACCGCGCCGTCGACGGCATCGACCTCCGCGTGCCCACCGGCACCGTGTACGGGGTCCTCGGGCCGAACGGCGCCGGCAAGACCACCGCCGTCAAGATGCTCGCCACGCTGCTCCGCCCCGACGGCGGCCGGGCCCGCGTCTTCGGCAGCGACGTCGTCAAGGACGCCGACACCGTGCGGGGCCGGGTGAGCCTCACCGGGCAGTACGCCTCCGTCGACGAGGACCTGACCGGCACCGAGAACCTCGTCCTGCTCGGCCGGCTGCTCGGCCACACCCGGCCCGCCGCCCGCGAGCGCTCCGCGCAGCTGCTCGCCGCGTTCGGGCTCGCGGAGGCCGCCGACAAGCAGGTGAAGAACTACTCGGGCGGCATGCGGCGCCGCATCGACATCGCCGCGTCCATCCTCAACACCCCCGACCTGCTGTTCCTCGACGAGCCGACCACCGGCCTCGACCCGCGCAGCCGCAACCAGGTCTGGGACATCATCCGCGCGGTGGTCGCCCAGGGCACCACCGTCCTGCTGACCACCCAGTACCTGGACGAGGCCGACCAGCTGGCCTCCCGGATCGCCGTCATCGACCACGGCAAGGTGATCGCCGAGGGGACGAAGGGCGAGCTGAAGGCCTCCGTCGGCTCCGGTTCCGTGCACGTGCGCCTCCGGGACCCGGAGCAGCGGCCCGAGGCCCGGCAGGTCCTCGTGGACGCGCTGAACGCCACCGTCCAGCTCGACGCCGACCCGGTCGCGCTCACCGCCACCGTCAACGGCCACGGCACGGACCTCGGCGCCGCCGAGCAGGCCGCGCGGGCCCTGGCGGAGCTGGCGGGGGCCGGGATCACCGTCGACAACTTCGCGCTGGGCCAGCCCAGCCTCGACGAGGTCTTCCTGGCACTGACGGACAGGAAAGGAACGGCGGCATGACCGTCACCACCGGCAAGGACACCCAGACGACCGACACGCTCGACTTCGTCGCCCCGAAGGCCGACGAACTCGCGGCGCTGCTCGTGGGCCACTCCCGCCCGCCGCGCCCCAGCGCGCTCTCCGCCTCGATGACCTTCGGCTGGCGGGCCATGCTGAAGATCAAGCACGTGCCGGAGCAGCTGTTCGACGTGACGGCGTTCCCGATCATGATGGTGCTGATGTACACGTACCTCTTCGGAGGTGCGCTGGCCGGCTCCGTCTCGTCGTACATCCAGTTCCTGCTGCCCGGCATCCTCGTGATGAGCGTCGTGATGATCACGATGTACACCGGGATCTCGGTCAACACCGACATCGAGAAGGGCGTCTTCGACCGCTTCCGCACCCTGCCGATCTGGCGGCCCGCGCCGATGGTCGGCTACCTCCTCGGCGACGTCGTCCGCTATCTGATCGCCTCGGCCGTGATGCTGACCGTCGGCATGCTCATCGGCTACCGGCCGGACGGCGGGATCGTGGGCGTGCTGCTCGGGGTGGCGCTGCTCGTGGTCTTCTCGTTCTCGTTCTCGTGGATCTGGACCATGTTCGGCCTGCTGCTGCGCAGCGAGAAGTCCGTCATGGGCGTCTCGATGATGGTGATCTTCCCGCTGACGTTCCTGTCGAACGTCTTCGTCGACCCGAAGACGATGCCGGGCTGGCTCCAGGCCTTCGTCAACAACAGCCCGGTGACCCACCTGGCGACGGCGGTGCGCGAACTGATGGCGGGCAACTGGCCGGCCGCCGACATCGCCTGGTCGCTGGGCTGGTCGGCGCTGCTCGTGATCGTCTTCGGAGCGATCACCATGCGGCTCTACAACCGCAAGTGACGGACGGCTACTTCCCGCGCGGGGTGGTCTGCTGGACCGCCCAACGGTTGCCGTCCGGGTCGGCGAAGAAGACGAAGGACCCCCACGGCATGTCGGCGATCTCGCTGACCGTGATCCCGCGCTCGGTGAGGTCGCGGTGGGCCTCCTCGATGTCGGCGACGACGACCTGCATGTTGTCCAGGGAGCCGGGGGCCATCTCCGTGATGCTCTTGCCGAAGGCGATCGAACAGGCCGAGCCCGGCGGGGTCATCTGCACGAACCGGATCTCGTCGCTGACCGGGATGTCGTGGTCGGCGTGGAAGCCGACCTGCTCGTAGAAGGCCTTGGCCCGGTCGATGTCGGTGACGGGCACGCCGATCAGTTCCAGCTTGATGTCCATGGGGGCATCGTGCGCCGGGCCGCGGCACGGCGCACGGCGTGCGCCGCCAGTCGGTTGACCTTCCCCCGCGGGGAAGGCCCAGCATCGCCTGTGCCGGGCGGAGGGCCCGGTCCAGGGAGGAAAATCGAGCTGTGCGCGACGAAGAGCCCAGGCCCGCGGCGGTGTCCGGGCCGATGCTGACCATCGGGGACTTCGCCCGCGCCTCCCGGCTCTCCGCCAAGGCGCTGCGCCGCTACGACGAGCTCGGCCTGCTGCCCCCCGCCCGCGTCGACCCGTTCACCGGCTACCGCTACTACGCGGAGGAACAGCTCGAACGGGCCCGTCTGATCGCCTGGCTGCGGGGCATCGGCATGCCGCTCGCCGAGGTGGGACGGGTCTGCGCGCTGTACGCCTCGGACGCCTCGGGCGCGGCCCGCGCGATCCGCGGCTACTGGGCGCGGGTCGAGTCGGAGACCGCGGCGCGGCGGGATCTGGCGGCCTCCCTGGTGGACCGGCTGAAGGGACCCACCGAGATGACCGACGAGAGGGCCGACGCGACGGCCGATGGGGCGACTGGCGGGGTGAGCGGCGGGACCACCGGGGCGACGGCCTGCGAGACGGCGGACGGGGTGGGCGTCGCGCCTGCCGGGACGGCCGGGCGGCCGGCCTTCGTCCTGCGGACCGCCGTACGGCTCGACCGCGGCCTCGTCCGGGCCGCCCAGCAGGACGCCGCCCACGCGGGCCCGCACCTGCTGGCCGTCGCCGACGGGTACGGCCCCGAGGGAGGACGGGCCGCGCTGGCCGCGGTCGGGGCCCTGGAGGCCGTACCGCCACCGGTCCCCTCGGCGCGCGCCGGGGACGTGCTCAACGCCCTGGAGGACGCGGTGCGCGCGGCCGACGGCGCGGTCTCCGGTCTCGCCGAGTCGGGTACGACCCTGACGGCGGTCGTGTGGACCGGTGGCCGCCTCGCGCTGGCGCACGTGGGCGACTCGCGGGCGTATCTGCTGCGGGACGGCGCGTTCGTCCGCCTCACCCGTGACCACACCGTCGTCCAGGCCCTCGTCGACGCGGGCGAACTGGACCCGGCCGAGGCGGCGGACCGCCCCGACCGGGCGCTGCTCCTGAAGGCGCTGGACGGCGGGGACGCGGCGCCCGAGCCGGAGCTCGGCGTGCACGAGACGCGGCCGGGCGACCGCTACCTGCTGTGCACGGACGGGCTTTCGGCGGTCGCGCCGGCCGACGACATCCGCCGCGCGCTCGCCGCGGGCGTCGGCCCGGAGGAGGCGGCGGAGGCCCTGGTCGCCCTGGCGCGGGAGCGGGGCGGACCGGACAACGTGGCGTGCGTGGTGGCGGACGTGGTGCCCGCCTGAGGTACGCCGACCGGGCCTGGTCACGTGGCCCGGCGGCCGGCGACCAGGCGTCCCCCGGCGGCTAGGCGTCCGCCGGTTCGCCCCGTACGACCACCACCGGGCAGGACGCGTGCTGGGTGACGTGCGAGGAGACCGAGCCCAGCACGGCCGCCTTGAAGCCGCTGTAGCCGCGGTCGCCGACGACCAGCAGGGACGCCCCCTTGGCCGCGTCGAGCAGGGCCTGCGGGGCGTTGCCGCCGACGACCGTACGGGCGACGGCGGCGGCCTCCCGCGGGCTCAGGGTCTGGTCGATCGACTCGTCGAGGATCTGCTTCGCGAGCTGCTCGGGGTCGAACTCCGGCGGCACGCCCGGCATGAGCGACGCCCAGGTGGCCGGGTACTCCCAGCTGATCACCGTCTGCAGGGAGTCCCCGGTCAGGGCGGCCTGCCCGGCCGCCCACTTCAGCGCCTTCAGCGAAGGCTCCGATCCGTCCACGCCCACCACGATCCTGCCGGCCATCACAGAACTCCGTTCGTTGTACGGCACATCTGAACCATGCGCCTCCAACGTAACAAAGAGGTCAATCCAGGCGGAGGTCGGCCAACTGCTTCTCGAACGGGACGATCTCGTCGTCGTCGAGCCGCCGGGACGGCCGGGCCGCGACCGTGTCCGCGAACTCGTGGCCGGCCCGGGTGATCCGGGAGGGCAGCCCCTCGCCCCATCCCGTCGGGGAGGTCTCGTCGGCGCCCGAGCCCCAGTCCTCCGACGCCGCGTAGACGGCGGTCGGGACGACGAGGGCCCGCAGGTAGGCGAAGAGCGGCCGCAGGGCGTGATCCAGGACGAGCGAGTGCCGGGCGGTGCCGCCGGTCGCCCCGATGAGGACCGGGGTGCCGGTCAGCGCGGCCGGGTCGACCAGGTCGAAGAACGACTTGAACAGACCGCTGTACGAGGCGGTGAAGACCGGGGTCACCGCGATGACCCCGTCGGCCCCCGCCACCGCGTCGATCGCGTCCTGGAGCCGCCCGGAGGGGAAGCCGGTCACGAAGTTGTTCGCGATGTCCACGGCCAGGTCGCGCAGTTCGACCACCTGGACGTCGACCGCGTACTCCTGCTCGGCGAGCCGGTACCGCGCGGCCTGCAGGAGCCGGTCGGTGAGCAGCCGGGTGGAGGAGGGCGAGCTGAGGCCTGCGGAGACGGCGACCAGCTTGAGGGTGCGCATGGCTTAGGACTCCTTCTCGGTACGGGACGTGAGGACGGCGGGGTGGAGCGGCGCGGTGTCCGGGACGCCGGCCGGGCGCAGGTTGGCGAACTCCTTGCGCAGCACCGGCACGACCTCCTCGCCGAGGATGTCGAGCTGCTCCAGGACGGTCTTGAGCGGCAGTCCGGCGTGGTCGACCAGGAACAGCTGGCGCTGGTAGTCGCCCACGTAGTCGCGGAAGGACAGGGTGCGCTCGATGACCTCCTGCGGCGAGCCGACGGTCAGCGGGGTCTCCCGGGAGAACTCCTCCAGGGAGGGGCCGTGGCCGTAGACCGGCGCGTTGTCGAAGTACGGGCGGAACTCCCGTACCGCGTCCTGCGAGTTCTTGCGCATGAACACCTGGCCGCCGAGGCCGACGATCGCCTGCTCGGGGGTGCCGTGGCCGTAGTGGGCGTACCGCTGGCGGTAGAGGCGGACCATCTTCTCGGTGTGCTGCTTGGGCCAGAAGATGTGGTTCGCGAAGAACCCGTCGCCGTAGTAGGCGGCCTGCTCGGCGATCTCGGGGGAGCGGATGGAGCCGTGCCAGACGAACGGCGGGACGCCGTCGAGCGGGCGCGGGGTGGACGTGAAGCCCTGGAGGGCGCTGCGGAACTTGCCCTCCCAGTCGACCACGTCCTCCCTCCACAGCCTGTGGAGGAGCGCGTAGTGCTCGATGGCGAGCGGGATGCCCTGCCGGATGTCCTGGCCGAACCACGGGTAGACGGGGCCGGTGTTGCCGCGGCCCATCATCAGGTCCACGCGGCCGTCGGCGAGGTGCTGGAGCGTCGCGTAGTCCTCGGCGATCTTCACCGGGTCGTTGGTGGTGATCAGCGTGGTGGAGGTGGAGAGGATCAGGTTCTCCGTGCGGGCGGCGATGTGCCCGAGGAGGGTGGTGGGGGAGGACGGCACGAACGGCGGGTTGTGGTGTTCACCGGTCGCGAAGACGTCGAGCCCGACCTCCTCGGCCTTGAGCGCGATGGCGACGGTGTTCTTGATCCGCTCGTGCTCGGTGGGCGTGCGGCCGGTGGTGGGGTCGGTCGTCACGTCCCCGACGGTGAAGATCCCGAACTGCATCGTGCTCACCTCTCGCGTTCCTGGTGCCTCGCGGCTAGTGGTTGAAGCTTAAACTATCCGGCTCAACGGTGCCACCCCTCCGTGTATTCCGGGCCCCGGGCGGGTCCCGAGTGGGGCCCGCCACGTACCGCCGGAAAGCGGCCCTCACGTAAAGTCGCGCAGGTGAACGGTGCGATAGCGGTCGTCGGAATCGGCGCGGACGGCTGGGACGGGCTCCCCGGGAGCTCCCGCCGCGTCCTGCGGACCGCCGAGGTCCTGATCGGCGCCCCCCGCCAGCTCGACCTCCTCCCCGGCGGCGACTGCCCCGGCGAACGCGTCGCCTGGCCCTCCCCGCTCCGCCCCGCCGTCCCCGGACTGCTCGCCGCCCACGAGGGCCGGACGATCGCCGTCCTCGCCAGCGGCGACCCCTCCTTCTACGGCATCGGCCGCACCCTCGCCGAGACCGTCGGCGCCGACCGCCTCCGGATCCACCCGCACCCGTCCTCCGTCTCGTACGCCGCCGCCCGCCTCGGCTGGCCCCTGGAGGCCGTCGAGACCCTCTCGCTCGTCGCCCGCCCCCTCGCCGCGCTGTCCGCCGCGCTCCACCCCGGGCGCCGGCTCCTCGTCCTCGGCGAAGGCCCCGGGACTCCCGCGCGGGTCGCGGCCCTGCTCCGGGAGACCGGCTGGGGCGGCACCAGGATCCGGGTCCTGGAGCAGCTCGGCGGGGACCGCGAGCAGGTCCTCGACGGGACCGCCGCCGACTGGCCGTACGAGCGGACCGACGCGCTGCACGTCCTCGCCCTCGACTGCGCACGGGACCCCGGCACCCTCCGGCTCGGCGCGGTTCCGGGGCTGCCCGACGAGGCGTACGAGCACGACGGCCAGCTCACCAAGCGGTACGTGCGCGCCGCCACGCTCGCCGCCCTCGCGCCCGCGCCCGGCGAACTCCTCTGGGACATCGGCGGCGGCTCCGGCTCCATCGGCATCGAATGGATGCGGGCCCACCGCTCCTGCCGGGCGGTCGCGGTCGAGAAGTCGGAGGAGCGCGCGGCGCGGATCACGCGGAACGCCGACCGCCTCGGCGTGCCCGCCCTGCGGGTGGTGACGGCCGCCGCCCCGCAGGGCCTCGCCGCCCTCCCCGCCCCCGACGCGGTCTTCATCGGCGGCGGCCTCACCGCCCCCGGCCTCCTCGACGCCTGCTGGGACGCGCTGCCCACCGGCGGCAGGCTCGTCGCGAACACCGTGACGCTGGAGTCCGAGGCGCTGCTCGCCGACCGCTACCGCCGCCACGGCGGCGAACTGGTCCGGCTCGCCGTGGCCGCCGCCGTCCCCGTCGGCGGCTTCACCGGCTGGCGCCAGGCGATGCCGGTCACGCAGTGGTCCGTAACGAAAGGTTCTGAAGAGCGATGACCGTCTACTTCATCGGCGCGGGTCCCGGCGCGGCCGACCTGATCACCGTGCGCGGCGCGCGGACGCTCGCGAAGTGCGGGGTCTGCCTGTACGCGGGCTCCCTCGTCCCGACCGAGCTGCTCGCCGAGTGCCCGCCGGAGGCGCGGCTCGTCGACACCGCCCGGATGGACCTGGACCAGATCGTCGGCGAGATCGCCGCCGCCCACGAGGCGGGCCAGGACGTGGCCCGGCTGCACTCGGGCGACCCGTCGGTGTTCAGCGCGATGGCCGAGCAGATGCGGCGCCTGGACGCGGCGGGCATCCCGTACGAGGTCGTCCCCGGCGTCCCGGCCTTCGCCGCCGCCGCTGCCGCGCTGAAGCGGGAGCTCACGGTCCCGACCGTCGGCCAGACGGTGATCCTCACCAGGGTCGCGCAGCAGGCCACGCCGATGCCGGAGGGCGAGGACCTGGCGACGCTGGGCCGCAGCGGCGCGCTGCTCGTCCTGCACCTGGCCGCGCGGTACGTGGACCGGGTCGTCGCCGAACTCGTCCCCCACTACGGCGCGGACTGCCCGGCGGCGGTCGTGGCGATGGCCAGCCGCCCCGACGAGATCGTGCTGCGGGGCACCCTCGAGGACATCGCGTCCCAGCTGAAGGAGGCCGGCATCACGAAGACGGCCGTCATCCTGGTCGGCCGCACGCTGGCGGCCTCGGAGTTCCGCGACAGCCACCTGTACGACCCGGCGCGCGACCGCCACACCTGCTGACGTCTGTCCGCCGACGCGGGCGGGGCGCGCACACGCCGGGGCCCCGGGGAGTCCGATCCCCGGGGCCCCCGCGCGTGGACGGCGTCGGGCGTCAGGCGTTGGGCCGCTTGCCGTGGTTCGCGTTCTTCTTCTTGCGGGCGCGCCTCTTGTTGCCTCGCTTGGCCATGGGGCTCCCTCTCGTTCCGGGGGGTATGTGCTGGTAAGCCTAGGTTCGTGATCCGGGGGCCGCATGTCGGCTGTCGGCGGCGTGCGGTCTCATGGAGACGTGACTGTCTACGACGTGGCCCGGGCGCTGCCGGGCATCGAGGAACTGCGCGACCACAGCCGGGGGCTCGCGATGGTGGAGGCCGTGCTGAGCCCGGAGTGGGAGAGCCGGTACTACTCCTTCGACGCGCACTGGTCGGAGACCGAGCAGCTGGCCTCGATGAAGAACGGTTCCGGTGACGAGTACACGATCGTCCTCTCCCCGGCCGGGGTGTTCGCGCGCGCCTTCGCCCACGAGTCGCCGATGAGCCCGTTCGGGCCGCTCGCGGACGGCGTGACCTGGCCCGGAGTGATCGACGGGGTCCCGGAGGCGTTCCGGGAGTACCTGACGGAGCCCGCCTTCACGGACGAGGACGGGGTCCACGTGACCACCGCCTGTCTGTGGCGCGAGCCGGCGGACACGGCCTGGCACACGGGCCCGGTGGAGTTCACGGACCTGGAGGACCGTGTGGACCCGGACGGTTCCGTGGGTCTCTTCCAGCACCTCACGGACCGGTCGGCGGAGGCGTACGTGGCGTTCGCCGAGGACTACTACGAGCGGTCGGTCGACATCGAGGCGGTCCGGCACGTCCTCGCCCTGCGCCCGCTGACGGCGGAGGTCGTCGCGGCCCTCAACCCGGACGTGACGCTCGCGGACCTCGCCGAGGACGTGACGGAGATCGGCTACCCGACGGCCTGACCCGACCCGACCTGACCTGCCCCGCCCTGCCCTGACCGGGAGGGGACGGGAGGGCGGCTACGCGCCCGCGCCCGGGCCCGTCACCGTCGACCGTCCCACCACCGTCCCCGCCCGGTCGATGCAGACCACGTCCACCGCCACCGGGGCGCCCCGCAGCACCGCCAGGGCCTCGTCGCGGGCCCGGGCGGCCACCAGGTCGCCCAGCGGGACGTGCGCGGCCTCGCAGAGGCGGAGGGCCGCCAGGCCCGTGTTCGCCCCGGCGATCTCCGCGGCGAGGGACTCCGACGCGCCGCCCGCGCGGGCCAGCTCCGCCAGGAAGCCCTTGTCGACCTGGGAGCGGGCCGAGTGGAGGTCCAGATGGCCGGCGGCCAGCTTGGAGAGCTTTGCGAAGCCGCCGCAGATCGTGAGGCGGTCGACGGGGTGGCGGCGGACGTACTTCAGGACCGCGCCCGCGAAGTCGCCCATGTCGAGGAGCGCGATCTCCGGAAGGTCGTAGAGGGCCGCGACGGTCCGCTCCGACGTCGAGCCCGTGCAGCCCGCCACGTGCGTCAGACCGCCCGCGCGGGCCACGTCCACGCCCCGGCGGATCGAGTCGATCCACGCCGAGCACGAGTACGGGACCACGATCCCCGTCGTGCCGAGGATCGACAGGCCGCCCAGGATGCCGATCCGGGGGTTCCAGGTGGAGCGGGCGATCTCGGCGCCGTCGTCGACGGAGACGGTGATCTCGACGTCGCCGCCCGCGCCGTGCCGGGCCGCGACCGAGGCCACGTGCTCCCGCATCAGCTGCCGGGGCACCGGGTTGATCGCCGGCTCGCCGACCTCCAGGGGCAGGCCGGGCAGGGTGACCGTGCCGACGCCCTCACCGGCCCGGAAGACGACGCCCGAGCCGGGCGGCAGCAGCCGTACCGTCGAGCGGATCACGGCGCCGTGCGTGACGTCCGGGTCGTCGCCCGCGTCCTTCGTCACGGCGGCCGTGGCCGTACCGGCGGCCGCGTCGAGGGACTCCGCCGTGAGCGCGAACGACGGCGTCTGGCCCTTGGGCAGCGTGATGGTCACCGGGTCCGGGAAATCGCCGGTCAGGAGCGCCGTGTAGGCGGCCGTCGTCGCCGCCGTCGCGCAGGCACCCGTCGTCCACCCCGGGCGGAGACCCGTGTGCTTGAGTTGGGCCTCACGCCCGCCGCCTGAAGTCACGAAGAGGCTCCTGTGCACATACTCATTCTCGGGGGGACCACCGAGGCCCGCGCCCTGGCGGGACTGCTGCACGCCGAGGCCCGGGTCACCAGCTCCCTCGCGGGCCGGGTGGCGAGCCCCCGGCTGCCCGAGGGCGAGGTGCGGATCGGCGGGTTCGGCGGCGTCGACGGGCTCGTGGAGTGGATCGGCGGCAACGCCGTGGACGCGGTCATCGACGCCACGCATCCCTTCGCCGAGCGGATCAGCTTCAACGCGGCCCGGGCGGCCGCCACCGCCCATGTTCCCCTGCTGGCGCTGCGCCGCCCCGGCTGGGTCCCGGGCGAGGGCGACGACTGGCGCTCCGTGGCGTCCCTGGAGGAGGCGGCCGGGGCCCTCGACGGCCTCGGCGACCGGGTCTTCCTGACGACCGGCCGCATGGGCCTCGCGGCCTTCGCGGACCGCCCGGAGTGGTTCCTGGTCCGCTCGGTGGACGCGCCGGAGGCCCCGATGCCGGCCCGCACGGAGATCCTCCTCGACCGGGGCCCGTTCACCCTGGACGGCGAGCGGGAGATCCTCGCCCGCCACCGGATCGACGTCCTGGTGACGAAGGACAGCGGCGGCGCGGCGACCGCCCCGAAACTGACCGCGGCCCGCCGGGCGGGCGTCCCGGTCGTCGTGGTCCGCCGCCCCCCGGTCCCGGAGGGCGTACCGGTGGCGGCGACCCCGGAGGAGGCCGCCGCCTGGGTGCGGTCGGGGTGAGGCTCAGCGGTCAGGACGAGGCTCAGCGGTCCGCTGAGGCTCAGCCCTCGTCCGGGGTGCCCAGCTCCGTGACCTCGACC
Source organism: Streptomyces sp. CB02009 (assembly GCF_001905825.1). Classification (GTDB taxonomy): domain Bacteria; phylum Actinomycetota; class Actinomycetes; order Streptomycetales; family Streptomycetaceae; genus Streptomyces. The sequence goes on along the minus strand of NZ_LIVV01000004.1, from coordinate 291,086 downwards.
CAGTCGATGGCCGGGTCGGGGATGTAGAGCATGTTGTTCGCGGTGTCCACGGCGATCACCGCGTACAGCACCGTCTCGCCGTCCGCCGCGCTCTTGTGGACGTACGAGGAGGCCGTCGGCAGCAGGTACTCGACGCGGTGGGCGACCCAGGCGGTGCCGCCCTCGCCGTCGTCCCACAGCGTGGCCTTGAAGACCTCGTACCGCTTGAGGTCGCCCTCCGTGTTCGGCGTCCACGCGAGGTGGACGCCGTCCTCCCGGGCGGTGGCCGTCAGGCCCTTGACGGCCGCCGGGGCGGTCCAGTCGTCGTGCGTGGCGGTGACGGCGGTCCGGGCGGAGGCGTTGCCGGCGGCGTCGACGGCCGAGACCCAGTACGTGTAGGCGGTCCGCTCGGCGGCGCCGGCGTCCGTCCAGGTGGTGCCGGTGACTCCGGTGGCGACCTGGGCGACCGGGTCCGCGGTGCCCTTGCGCTGCCGGTGCACCTGGTACTTCGCCGCGCCCGCGACGGGCTTCCAGGTGAGCGTGACGCCGGGGGTGCCGTCGTCCGCCGTCACACCGGTCGGCGCGGCCGGGGCCGTACGGTCGACGCTGGTGACGGTCAGGTCGGTGCCGCCCGCGGACTCGTTGCCGGCCCGGTCGACGGCGCGGAGCTCGTAGAGGAACCTTTCGCCGGTGGCCGGCGGGGAGTTCACGTACGAGGTGCCGGTGACCAGGGCGGTGGAGCCGCTGACCTTCGTCCAGGTGGCGGAGGTGCTCGGGCGCCGGTAGACCCGGTAACCGGCGAGGTCCATCTCCTTGTTGGCCGCCCACTTCACGGTGGCCCTGTTGAGCGCGCGGTCGTACGCGAGGGACGCGCCGGCCGGCGCGAGCGGGCGGATCCTGTCGATGGTGGCCGATGTGTTCGGGGTGTAGCCGAACGTGACGTTGGCGGCGCCCGTCCAGGTCGCGTAGGACACGTGGATCGTGTGGCGCCCCGCCGGGATGGTCACGGCGGCGGTCTTCTTCTGGGTGGTGGAGACGTTCTTCCACAGGTCGATCTTCCGGACGCCGTCGAGGGTGACGCGGATGCCGTCCTGCGCCTCGGCGGTGAACGTGAAGGGGCCGCCGGAGCCGAAGTCGCGGGTGACGGACCAGCGGACGGAGAAGTTGTCCCGGGGCAGCGTGACACCCGCCGGGTCGCCGGTGCCGTAGTTCTCGGCGATGACGCTGTCGCAGGTGGTCAGCTTGGGCGTGCCGGTGAGCGTGGTGTTGGCGTAGTACTCCGCCTTCCACACCGGGGCGGCGCAGGTCACGGCCGCGGCGGCCGGGGTGGCGGTCAGCAGACCGCCGGAGGCGGCGAGCGCGGCCGTCGTGGCCAGGGCGCTCAGCCGGTTACGAGTCGTCACAGAGAAAGGGCCCTTTCCGGACCTACGGGGAACAGGCGACGGGGTGCGGACTCGTGGGGGAGCCGGGCGGTCCGGGTGGGGCCGGGGGCACCGCCGGATGCGGACTCTACCGGCCGGTTCAGGCGCTGGACCAGCGGATTGCCGGCCCCGGTCCGCCCGGCGCGACAGCGGCTTCCCCGGGGCGTTCAATGGAAGCGTGGTTACCGTCCGATGGCTGGTCACAGCGGGGGTCGCGGCCGTGCTCGGCTTGGGCTCCCTCGCCGGCACCGCCCCCTCGCCGACGCCGACGCCGACCCCCACCCCCACACCCGAGCCTCCCCCGGCCCAGCCGCCGCCCCTGCTCGACCGGGCGGACGTCGACCGGGCCGTCGCCCGGCTCGACCCCGGCGTCGCGGCGCTGATGAGGAAGACCGGGGTGCCCGGGGTCTCCGTCGCCGTCGTCTACAAGGGCGAGGTCGTCCACCTCAAGGGGTACGGCGTGCGCGAGGTCGGCAAGGAGGGCCAGGTCGACGCCGACACCGTCTTCCAACTGGCGTCCGTGTCGAAGCCGATCGCCTCCACCGTCGTCTCCGGAGCGGTCGGCGTGGACGGCTGGCAGAAGCCGGTCGGCCCCGAACTCCCCGAGTTCCGGCTGAAGGACCCGTGGGTGACCGACCACGTGACCGTGGCCGACCTGTTCTCGCACCGCAGCGGCCTGCCCGACCACGCGGGCGACCTGCTGGAAGACCTCGGCTACGACCAGGAGTACATCCTGTCCCACCTGCGGTACGAGCCCCTCGCGCCGTTCCGCGCCAGCTACGCCTACACCAACTTCGGTCTGACGGCGGCCGCCGAGGCCGTCGCCGCCGAGAAGGGCGTGTCCTGGGAGAAGCTCGCCGACGACACCCTCTACAAGCCCGCCGGCATGAACGACACCAGCTCCAGCTTCCAGGACTTCGTCTCGAACCCCGACCGGGCCCACGGGCACGTCAAGCAGCCCGACGGGACCTGGAAGGCCCGGTTCGTCCGCGACCCGGACGCCCAGTCCCCCGCCGGCGGCGTCAGCTCCTCGGCCCGCGACATGGCGGTCTGGCTGCGGCTGCAGCTCGCCAACGGCACGCTCGACGGGAAGCGGATCGTCGCCGAGGACGCCCTCGACCTCACCCACCACCCCGAGGCCGTGGCCGTCCCGGCCCGGGCCCCCGCCGCGCGGACCGGCTTCTACGGCCTCGGCTGGAACGTGTCGTACGACGACGAGGGCCGGCTCCGCCTCTCCCACACCGGCGCGTTCGCGCTCGGCGCGCACACCAACGTCACGATGCTGCCGGGCGAGCAGCTCGGCATCGTCGTCCTCACCAACGGCGCCCCGGTCGGCGTCGCCGACACCGTCGCCCTCGACTTCTTCGACACCGCGCAGGAGGGGAAGCCGAGCAGGGACTGGCTGCCGCTGGTCAACGCCCTGTACGAGCAGGAGGCGGAGGCCGGCCGCTCGGACACCGACTTCGCGAGGACGCCGGCGGACGCGACGCCCGCGCGGGCGAACAGCGCCTACACCGGCACGTACAGCAGCGACTACTACGGCCGTCTGACGGTGGTGGAGGAGAACGGCGGTCTGGTCCTGCGGCTGGGGCCGGAGCCCCAGTCGTACCGGCTCACGCACTACGACGGCGACACGTTCAGCTTCCCGACGCGCGGGGAGAACGCCGTCGGCCCCACCGGCGTGACGTTCTCCCCCGACGGCAGGACCGTCCGCGTCGAGTACCTGGACGAGACGGGTCTCGGCACCTTCACCCGGCAGTAGGGACCGCCGCGTCCTACCCGTAGCGGCGCGGCGTCCACGCGATCGTCCGGCCGTCGGCCCGCTCGACCGCCCGCGTCTGCGAGGAGCCGACGAGCAGCAGGGTGCGCATGTCGACCTCGGACGGCTCCAGGGTCTTCAGGGTCACCACGCGGACCGACTGCTCGGGGCCGCCGACGTCGCGGGCGACGACCACCGGGGTCTCGGGCGACCGGAGTTCGAGCAGGAGGTCGCGGGCGGCGGCCACCTGGTGGGTACGGGACTTCGAGCCCGGGTTGTAGAGCGCGAGGACCAGATCGGCGGCGGCCGCGGCACGCAGCCGCGCCTCGATGACGTCCCAGGGCTTGAGCCGGTCGGAGAGCGAGATCGTCGCGTAGTCGTGGCCGAGCGGGGCGCCCGCGGCGGCGGCGGCCGCGTTGGCGGCGGTCACCCCCGGCAGGACCCGTACGGGCACGTCCGCGTACTCCGGCTCGCAGGCGACCTCCAGGACGGCCGTGGCCATCGCGAAGACGCCCGGGTCGCCGCCGGAGACGACCGCGACCCGGTGGCCGCGGCGGGCCAGGTCGAGGGCGAACTCGGCGCGCTCGGACTCCACCTTGTTGTCCGAGCCGTGCCGGATCTGCCCGGGGCGCAGCACCGGCACCCGGTCCAGGTAGGTGGTGTAGCCGACGAGGACGTCGGCGTTGACGAGCGCGCCGCGCGACTCGGGGGTGAGCCAGGGCGCGCCGGCCGGGCCGGTGCCGACGACGACGACCTCGCCCCGCTCGCGCACGGCGGGTTCGCGGTCGATGCGGGAGGGCAGCACGGCGACGGAGAAGTACGGGACGGAACCGGGGTCGACGTCCACGAGGTCCCCGGTCCGCTCGCCGGCCATGAACGCCCGCTCCACGTACCGGGCGTCGTCGAGCCGGCCGGCCCGCTCCAGGGCCCGCTTCACGGTGGGGAAGGTGCGGCCGAGCTTCATCACGACCGCCGAGTCGGTGCCCGCGAGCCGGGCCGTCAGCTCGTCCTCCGGCAGCGTGCCGGGGATGATCGTGAGGACCTCCTCCGCCTCGCACAGCGGCTCGCCGAGCCGGGCGGCGGCGGCGGACACCGAGGTGACACCGGGGATGACGGTCGTGTCGTAGCGGTCAGCGAGCCGCTTGTGCATGTGCTGGTACGAGCCGTAGAACAGCGGGTCGCCCTCGGCGAGGACGGCGACGGTGCGGCCGGCGTCGAGGTGCGCGGCGAGGCGGGCCGCGGCCTCCTCGTAGAAGTCGTTCAGGGCGCCCCGGTAGCCGCCCGGGTGGTCCGTGGTCTCCACCGTGAGCGGGTACATCAGCCGCTCCTCGATGTGGTCCTCGCGGAGGTGCTCCGCGGCGATCGAGCGCGCGATGGACCGGCCGTGGCGGGCCGAGTGGTACGCGATCACGTCGGCGGCGGCGATGGCCTTCACCGCGGCCACCGTCATCAGGTTCGGGTCGCCGGGGCCGAGCCCCACGCCGTACAGCTTGCCGGTCACTTCTGAATCTCCGCTTCGTGGGCGATCGCGTTGATCGCGGCGGCCGTCATGGCGCTGCCGCCGCGCCGGCCCCGTACGACGAGGTAGTCGAGGCCCAGGTCCTGCGCGGCCAGGGCGTCCTTGGACTCGGCGGCTCCGATGAAGCCGACGGGTATGCCGAGGACGGCGGCGGGCCTTCCGGCCCCGTCCGCGACCATCTGCAGGAGGTGGAAGAGCGCGGTCGGCGCGTTGCCGATGGCGACGACGGAGCCTTCGAGGCGGTCCCGCCACAGTTCGAGGGCGGCGGCGGAGCGGGTGGTGCCGAGTTCGGCGGCGAGGCCCGGCACGGACGGGTCCGAGAGGGTGCAGACCACCTCGTTGTCGGCGGGCAGCCGGCGACGGGTGACCCCGCTCGCGACCATCTGCGCGTCGCAGAGGATCGGAGCGCCGGCCCGGAGGGCGGCGCGGGCGTTCGTGACGACCCGCGGCGACCAGGCGATGTCGCGTACGAGGTCGGTCATGCCGCAGGCGTGGATCATCCGGACCGCCACCTGGGCGACGTCGGCGGGCAGGCCCGCCAGATCCGCCTCGGCGCGGATCGTGGCAAAGGACTGGCGGTAGATCTCCGCCCCGTCCTTCTCGTAGTCGAACATCCTGTTGCTCTCGCTCATCTCGTCGTGCGGGCCGCGGTCACGGCTTCGGGCAGGGCGGTACGGGGGGTGGGGACGCCGTCCACCAGGTAGTCGCCGCCGACGGTGGCGAGGACGTCGGTCCAGGCGCCGTGCGGGTGTCCGCAGCGGCGCTCGCACCCGGAGAAGTGCACGGGGAGGAGCGGGGCGGCGGGGCGGCGCTCGGCGGGGCCGGGGTGCCCCGGGCGTCGGGAGTGCTCGGGCTGCCCCGGGTCTCCCAGGTGTCCGGGGTGTCCGGGGTGCCCCGGGCACCCGGGGGCGGCGTCGGCGCGGACGTCGGCGAGGGACTTGGCGCAGCCGGGCCGCCCGGTGCAGGCGGTGACTCCGGCCCAGGGGGAGTCGGGGCGGGTGATCAGCCCGGCCGCGTCGAGCAGCGGCAGCCGGCCGGGGTCCGTCCCGGCCACGACGACCCCGCGCCAGGGCGTGAGCCGGACCTCCTCGGCGGGGAGCAGCGCCCGCAGCTGGGCGGCGGTGAGCCGGCCGAGCGGGGCGAGCACGGAGAGGGCGCCGGGTCCGAGGACGCCGGGGGCGGGCGGCGGGCCCTGGGGGAGTTCCGGTGCGGCCACGGGTCGCGCCGTCACCCCGGACTCCGCCATGTCCACCGCGTACTCCTCGGGGAGTTCCCGGACCCGCCAGGCCCCGGTTCCTGCCTTGCGCGCCGCGGCCAGGAACCCGCCCGCCACCGCCAGGGCCGCGCTCGGCGCGTCGGAGCTCGCGAGCCGGACGGCCCGTCCGCCGACGTGCAGCTCGGCCTCGCCGCCGCCCACTGCGACCAAGGTCACATCCCCGCCGAGCCCGGCGACGTCACCGCGTCCGTCGTCGAGGACGAAGAGGAACCGGCCGGAGAGCGCCGCCGCCCAGGGTGCGGAGCGCAGGTGGGTGTCCAGCTCGCGGGCCCACAACTGCACGTCGGCGGTGCCGAGTCCGTCGAGGCCGGAGGCGGGGGAGGCGACGATGTTGCGGACGCGTTCGTGGGTGGGGGAGGGCAGCAGGCCCGCCTCGTCGAGGAGCGCCGCCAGCTCGGCCCCGCAGTCGTCGGCGAGACCGCGCAGCTCGGCGTTGCCGCGCGAGGTGATGCTGAGCCGCCCGTCGCCCAGGTTCTCCGTCGCGTCCGCCAGGATCTCGACCTGACGAGACGTCAAACGGCCTCCGGGCAGGCGGAGTCGGGCGAGGCGACCGTCGTCGGCGGAGTGCAGGCGCAGCGCCCCGGGGCACGCGTCGCCTCGGTCCCGTATGTGACGTTCGCCCGGTTCGGGCGTCGGGGGCGGGGTGGGCGGCATGGCGGCGAGCATACCGACGGGGATCCGGCCGACCACCGAGTGTGATCCGGTCGACTCCCCGGCTCCCCCCGGCCCGTCGACCGCACGATCTACTATGCAGACGGCATGGGGTCCCAGGACCCCGGGGAGGAAGCCCGGTGAGAATCCGGCGCGGTCCCGCCACTGTGAGCCGGCCCGGGCTGTGCGTCTGCACGCCCCGGGCAGGTGAGTCAGGAACTCCCGCCGTCCATCTGACCACCCGGGGCGCGGACAACCCCGAGGAAGGCCTGCGCTCGCCATGCTTCTGCTGCTGTCGCACTCCGACACCGACCTGCTCAGCGCCCGCGCGGCCGGCGGCCCGGTGGAGTACCGCTTCGCCAACCCCTCCCGGCTCCCCCTGGCCGACCTCACCGGCCTCCTCGCCGAGGCCGAGCTCGTCGTCGTACGGCTCCTCGGCGGCCTCCGTTCCTGGGAGGAGGGCCTCGACGCGGTGCGCGCCGCCGGCAAGCCGGTGGTCGTCCTCAGCGGCGAACAGGCCCCCGACGCGCAGCTGATGGAGGCGTCCACCGTTCCCGTCGGCGTCGCCACCGAGGCGCACGCCTACCTCGCGCACGGCGGCCCCGCGAACCTGGAGCAGCTGGCCCGCTTCCTCTCCGACACCGTCCTGCTCACCGGGCACGGCTTCGAGTCCCCGGCGGCCGCCCCCACCTGGGGCCCGCTGGAGCGCACCGCCCGCACCACCACCGGCCCTACCATCGCCGTGCTCTACTACCGCGCCCACCACATGAGCGGGAACACCGGCTTCGTCGACGCGCTGTGCGGGGCGATCGAGGACGCCGGCGCCCGGGCCCTGCCGCTGTACGTGGCCTCGCTGCGCGCCCCCGAGCCGGAGCTGCTCGACTCCCTCCGTACCGCCGACGCGATCGTCACCACCGTCCTCGCGGCGGGCGGCACCAAGCCCGCGGAGGCGCAGGCCGGCGGCGACGAGGAGGCCTGGGACGCGGGCGCGCTGGCCGCGCTCGACGTGCCGATCCTGCAGGCCCTGTGCCTGACCGGTTCGCGCGCCGCCTGGGAGGAGAACGACGAGGGCCTCTCCCCGCTGGACTCCGCCAGCCAGGTCGCCGTCCCCGAGTTCGACGGCCGGCTCATCACCGTGCCGTTCTCGTTCAAGGAGATCGACGAGGACGGGCTGCCCGCGTACGTCGCCGACGCCGAGCGCGCGGCCCGCGTCGCCGGGATCGCCGTCCGGCACGCCCGCCTCCGGCACATCCCGAACGCCGAGAAGAGGCTGGCGCTCGTCCTCTCCGCGTACCCGACGAAGCACTCCCGCATCGGCAACGCCGTCGGCCTCGACACCCCCGCCTCCGCCGTCTCGCTGCTGCGCCGGCTGATCGCCGAGGGATACGACTTCGGCCCCGAGGCCGACCTCCCCGGCGTGGTCTCCGGCGACGGCGACGAGCTGATCTACGCCCTCATCGAGGCCGGCGGCCACGACCAGGACTGGCTGACGGAGGAGCAGCTCGCCAAGAACCCGGTCCGCATCCCGGCCGCCGACTACAAGCGCTGGTACGCGACCCTCCCCGAGGAGCTGCGGACGCACGTCGAGGAGCACTGGGGCCCGGCGCCCGGCGAGATGTTCCTCGACCGGTCGCGCAACCCGGAGGGCGACATCGTCCTCGCCGCGCTGCGCCGCGGGAACCTGCTGGTCCTCATCCAGCCGCCGCGCGGCTTCGGCGAGAACCCGATCGCGATCTACCACGACCCCGATCTCCCGCCGTCCCACCACTACCTGGCCGCCTACCGCTGGATCGCCGCCCGCGCCGAGGACGGCGGCTTCGGCGCCGACGCCATGGTGCACCTCGGCAAGCACGGCAACCTGGAGTGGCTGCCCGGCAAGAACGCCGGCCTGTCCGCCGCCTGCGGCCCCGACGCCGCGCTCGGCGACATCCCGCTCATCTACCCGTTCCTCGTCAACGACCCGGGCGAGGGCACCCAGGCCAAGCGGCGCGTCCACGCGACCCTGGTCGACCACCTGGTGCCGCCGATGGCCCGCGCCGACTCCTACGGCGACATCGCGCGCCTGGAGCAGCTGCTCGACGAGTACGCGCAGATCTCCTCCATGGACCCGGCGAAGCTGCCCGCGATCCGCGCCCAGATCTGGACGCTGATCCAGGCGGCCAAGCTCGACCACGACCTGGGTCTCGAGCAGCGTCCCGAGGACGACGGCTTCGACGACTTCCTGCTGCACGTCGACGGCTGGCTGTGCGAGGTCAAGGACGCCCAGATCCGCGACGGCCTGCACGTCCTCGGCGGCGCCCCGCAGGGCGAGGCCCGGGTCAACCTGGTCCTCTCCATCCTGCGCGCCCGCCAGATCTGGGGCGGCACGCAGGCCCTGCCCGGTCTGCGCGAGGCCCTCGGCCTCGACGAGTCCGCCGCGACCCGCACCACCGCCGACGAGGCGGAGGCGAAGGCCCGCGAACTGGTCGAGGCGATGGAGGCGGCGGACTGGTCCGTGGACGCGGTGCCGGCGGTCGCCGCCGCGTACGGCGCCGAGGTGCACGCCGTGCTCCGCTTCGCCTGCGAGCAGGTCGTGCCGCGCCTGGCCGCCACCACCGACGAGCTCGGCCACGCCGTGCACGCCCTGAACGGCGGCTTCGTCCCGGCCGGCCCGTCCGGTTCGCCGCTGCGCGGCCTGGTCAACGTCCTCCCGACCGGCCGGAACTTCTACTCCGTCGACCCGAAGGCCGTGCCGTCCCGGCTGGCCTGGGAGACCGGCCAGGCGCTCGCCGACTCGCTCCTGCAGCGCTACCGCACCGACAAGGGCGCCTGGCCGACGTCCGTGGGCCTCTCCCTGTGGGGCACCAGCGCGATGCGCACCGCCGGCGACGACGTCGCCGAGGCCCTCGCCCTGCTGGGCGTCCGCCCGCTGTGGGACGAGGCCTCGCGCCGGGTGAACGGCCTGGAGCCGATCCCGCTCGCCGAGCTCGGCCGCCCCCGCGTCGACGTCACCCTGCGCATCTCGGGCTTCTTCCGGGACGCGTTCCCGCACGTCATCGGCCTCCTCGACGACGCCGTCCGGCTCGTCGCGGGCCTGGAGGGCGAGTCCGCGGAGGACAACCACGTCCGGGCGCACGCGCAGGCCGACCTCGCCGAGCACGGCGACGAGCGGCGCGCCACCACCCGTATCTTCGGCTCCCGGCCGGGCACGTACGGCGCGGGCATCCTCCAGCTGATCGACTCCCGCGACTGGCGCACCGACGCCGACCTGGCCGAGGTGTACACGGTGTGGGGCGGTTACGCGTACGGGCGCGGGCTCGAAGGCCGCCCGGCGCGCGCGGAGATGGAGACGGCGTACAAGCGGATCGCGGTGGCCGCGAAGAACACCGACACCCGCGAGCACGACATCGCCGACTCCGACGACTACTTCCAGTACCACGGCGGCATGGTGGCGACCGTCCGCGCGCTCAAGGGCACCGCCCCCGAGGCGTACATCGGCGACTCGACCCGCCCCGAGACCGTCCGCACCCGGACGCTCGTCGAGGAGACCTCTCGGGTCTTCCGCGCCCGCGTGGTCAACCCGCGCTGGATCGAGGCGATGCGCCGCCACGGCTACAAGGGCGCGTTCGAGCTGGCGGCGACCGTCGACTACCTCTTCGGGTACGACGCCACGACCGGTGTCGTCGCCGACTGGATGTACGACAAGCTCACCCAGGAGTACGTCCTCGACCCGGAGAACCAGGCCTTCCTGAAGGAGGCCAACCCCTGGGCCCTGCACGGCATCGCGGAGCGCCTCCTGGAGGCCGAGTCGCGCGGCATGTGGGAGAAGCCGGACGCGGAGACCCTGGCCGCGCTGCGCCAGGTGTTCCTGGAGACCGAGGGCGACCTCGAGGGCTCCTCCGACGAGGACTAGCTCCTCGCGGTCCTCACCGGGGCGGGGGCCGGCGCCAGTTCCAGGCGGCGGCCCCGGAAGCCCTCCCTGAGGCGCCGGTCGTGGGTGACCACGACCAGCGTGCCCGGGTACTGCGCGAGCGCTGCTTCGATCTCCTCCACGAGCGCCGGGGCCAGATGGTTGGTCGGCTCGTCGAGGAGGAGCAGATCGGCCGGTTCGGTGACGAGACGCGCCAGTTCGAGTTTCCGGCGCTGTCCTGTCGACAGGTACCGGACCGGGGTCGTCAGGTCCCCGGCGGAGAAGAGACCGAGGGCGAGCAGCTCGTCCGTACGGTCCGCTCCGAAGGCCTCGCCCACCGTACGGGGGTCGGCGGGCGGGGCCGTCTCCTGACGCAGCGTGCCCACCCGGGCCGGTGCCCTCACCGTGCCCGCGTCCGGGGCGAGTTCGCCCGCGAGCACCTTCAGGAGGGTGCTCTTCCCGGCGCCGTTCGGCCCGGTGACCAGGAGCCGCTCGCCCGGGTCGAGGTGCAGGGCGTCGAGCCGGAGCCGGCCGTCCACGCGGACGCCGGCGAGGTCGACGGGCGCGCCCTCCCCACGGAGCTCCGCGCGGAACCGCAGCGGTTCCGCCGGGGCCGGCACCGGGGTGGTGGTCAGCCGGGCGAGCCGCTCGCGGGCGGCCCGGATCCGGCTCATCGCCCCGTGCGCCCGTGCCCTGGCCCGGAAGGCGCCCGCTCCGCTGAACGAGGCCGGTGCCTTGCGCGGGATGGCCGAGAACCGGTCGATGTTCGTGTCGGCGAGCGCCCTGTACCGGGCGAGTTCGTCCTTCCACTCCTCGTGCTCCCGCTGTCGGCGGGCCCGCTCGGCGGCGCGTCCGGCGAGGTAGCCGCCGTAGCCGTTGCCGTAGCGGCGGACGGTGTGGCGGTCCTCGTCGACCTCCAGGACGGCGGTGGTGACCCGGTCGAGGAAGACCCGGTCGTGGGAGACGGCGACGACCGTGCCCCGGTGGGCGCGCAGCCGCTCCTCCAGCCAGGCCACGGCCTCGTCGTCGAGGTCGTTGGTCGGCTCGTCGAGCAGCAGCAGTTCGGGCTCGGCGGCGAGGACGGCGGCGAGCGCGAGCCGGGACCGCTGTCCGCCCGAGAGGGTGCCCAGGGGGCGGGTCCGGTCGAGCGGGCCGGGTTCGCCGAGCCGCCGGAGCGTGGTCTCGACCCGCCGGTCGGCCCCGGCGCCGCCCCGCGCCTCGTGGGCGGCGAGCAGCTCCGCGTACCCGGCGAGGTCACCGGTCCCGGCGAGCTCGGCCTCGGCCGCGCGGATCGCCCGCTCCAGCTCCCGTACGTCCGCGAGCGCATGGTCGACGGCGTCGCCGACGGTCGCGGCCGGGGGCAGGTCCAGGGTCTGGGCGAGGTGGCCGGTGCCGCCGGGGGAGTGGACGGTCACCGTGCCGTTGTCGGCGGTCTCCAGGCCGGCGAGCAGCCGGAGGAGGGTGGACTTCCCCGACCCGTTGTCGCCGACGACGCCGAGGCGTTCGCCGGGGCGGACGGTGAGGGAGATCCGGTCGAGCACGGTGCGGTGCCGGACGTGCCGGTCGTCGTAGCGCTTGCTGACGTCGTTGAGTTGGACACGGAACAAGGGCGATCTCCTGTGCGTCGGCGACAGATCGAGTGAGATCGAGACGATACGTCTCGTCTCATGTCGTCGACGGTACCGCAGGCGCGCCTCCTTCGCAAGACGTTCCGTCTCGTTGGTCGGGGTGGTCGGCCGGAGTGGTCGGCTGGGGGTGCTGGGCCGGGGGTGGTCGGGAACTGCCGGCCGGAACTCAGGCCGAGGCCGTGCGCAGCACCAGCGCGGCTATCGCGAGCAGGGTGATGACCACGACCGGTGCCACCTCGTAGTCCTTCACGCGCAGGTGGGTGATCAGGGCGCCGATGAAGTAGAGCGTGACGCCGATCGCCGCCGCCCCGCCCAGTGCCGGCACGGCGAGCCCCGCGAGCAGGCCGAGGGCGCCCGCCGCCTTCAGCGTCGCGAGGCGCGGCAGCCAGGATTCCGGCACGTCGAGCTTGGTCATGTTGCCGACGATCTGCGGGCTGCGGGTGAAGGTCAGGAAGGCCGAGGCCGACAGCGCGAGGGCGAGCAGCGCGGCGACGACGGCATAGCCGATGAACATGGACGTACTCCAATGGTCCGAGTGCCTCAATCGTGGAACTGTATCAACGGTTTCCCTCGCTCCACAATAGGGCCGCTGCTACGGTGGAGGACATGGCAGCTCTCCCGACCGACCGCCTCGGCTTCCTCCTCTCCTTCCGCGGCGAGCTCACCGGCGCGCGCATCCGTGCCGCCCTGGGGGTCGCCGGACTTCACCCCAGGAACGCGATGACGCTGATGCAGCTCGCCCCCGGGTCCATGAGCCAGCGCGAGCTGGCAGCCGCCATGGAGGTCGATCCCAGCCAACTGGTCGCGATCCTCAACGAGCTGGAGTCGGAGGGGCTCGCCGAGCGGCGGCGCGACCCGGCGGACCGCCGCCGCCACATCGTGGAGATCACCGAGGCGGGCGCGGCCGCCCTCGACCGGGTCGACGCGGCCGTGAGCGCGGCCGAGCGCGAGCTCTTCGGCGACCTCACCGAAGCCGAACAGGTCCTGCTGCGAGGCCTGTTGGACCGGGTCGTCGTGGACGCGGCCGACCACGAGTGCGACGCGGGATGACGGCCGGAGGCCACCGCGGGTGAGTCGAAGCGCGCGCGACCGATGAGTTCCGGCGGGGTCGGGGGTCTACCCCCATGAACACCCCGCACGGCCCACCATCGAGGAGCTGACCATGGTCGAGACCGACACCCGCGTCCTGGACACCACCGGCGCGACCCTGCGCTACGACGTACGCCCCGGGACCGGGTCCGGGTCCGGGACCGGGGGCGACGAGCGTCCGCTCCTGATGATCGGCTCCCCGATGGACGCCACCGGCTTCACCACGCTCGCCTCCCACTTCGCCGACCGGACCGTCGTGACGTACGACCCGCGCGGAGTGTCCCGCAGCGAGCGCACCGACGGCGCGACGGAGACGCTCCCCGAGGAGCACGCCGACGACCTGGCCCGGCTGATCGAGGCGCTCGGCGCCGGCCCCGTGGACGTCTTCGCGAGCAGCGGCGGTGCGGTCAACGCCCTCGCGCTGGTCGCAGGGCGCGGCGACCTGGTGCACACGCTGGTCGCGCACGAGCCGCCGACCGCCCAGGTCGTCCCGGACCGCGAGGCGGCCCTGGAGGTCTGCGCGGACGTCCACGCCACGTATCTGCGGGACGGCTGGGGGCCGGCGATGGCCAAGTTCCTGGCGCTGACCTCCCGCCAGGGCGAGTTCCCGGCGAACTGGGCCGAGGAGCCCGCCCCGTCCCCGGCCGCGTTCGGCCTGCCGGCCGAGGACGACGGCTCGCGCGGCGACCCGCTGCTCGGCCAGAACATGCGCGGCTGCACCTCCTACGCCCCCGACTTCACCGCCCTGCGCGCCGCGCCGACCCGGATCGTCGTCGCGGCGGGCAAGGAGTCCGAGGGCACCTTCGCCGCCCGCGCGGCGGTCGCCGTCGCCGAGGGCGTCGGCACCCCGCTCGCCGTCTTCCCGAGCCACCACGGCGGCTTCCTGGGCGGCGAGTTCGGCCAGCAGGGTGCTCCGGCGGAGTTCGCGGAGGCCCTGCGCGCGATCCTCGACGACAAGGCCAACTGACCTGCGGCGTCGGCCCGTCCGCCGGGCCGGCCCACCCTCCGCATCAGCCCTTCCGAAGCGGCGGCGGCCTTCACGGCCGCCGCCGCTTCGGCGTTGCCGCGGTGCCGCGAGCCGTGGCCCCGTGCCGTCGCCGCCGTGCCGTGGACCGACCGCATCCGAGAGGAGGACGAGTTGTTCTAGCGAAGTGCGAACAACTTGTTCTATGCTGATGCGAACAAGGGAGGGTTTCTCATGAACCGAGCCATGTCGTCCACACCCGCCGTGTCCGTCCCGCGCCGCCTTCGCGCGCTCGCCGCGTTCCCGTTCGTCCTCACTCTCGTCGGCTACCTGACGGTGCTCGCCGTCTGGGGCGGCCGGATCCCCGACACGCTCGCCACCCACTTCTCCGGGGGCGGCGGCGACCGTGCCGACGGCTTCACCGGCCGCACCGCGTTCCTCGTCATCAGCGTCGCCCTGCTCGTCGGGTTCGGCGCCGGCTGGACGGCCCTCGTCCGCCGTAGCGCGCTCTGGGGCGCGTGGGCGACGGCCGGATTCACCGGCACGCTGCTCGTCCTCCTCGTACGGGACAACCTGGACGCCGCCGACCCGGCCCGGGTCGTCTCCCCGCTCACCAACCTGGCGGTCGCCGCGGCGGTCGCCGCCCTGTGCGCCCTCGCGGGCTGGGCGCTGACCCGCCTCGTACCGGCCGAGGAGGCGACAGGGGCTCCCACGGGCGAGCCCGACGCGCCCCGGCTCACGCTCGGCGCGAGCGAGGTCGCCGGCTGGACCCGCGCCACCACCTCACGGCCGCTGACCGTCCTCGCGGTGCTCGCCCTCGTCGCCGTCCCGGTCGGCCTGGTCCTCGCGCCCTGGCCCGGCGCCCTGCTCGCGCTGCTCGGCCTGGTCATCGGCGTACCGGGGCTCGCCCTCGCCCGGGTCCGGGTCACCGTCGACCGGCGCGGCGTCACCGTCCGGCCCTCGTTCGTCTCCCGGCCACGCGTGCGCGTGCCGCTCGACGGGGTCACGGGCGCGAGCGTCCGGGACCTCGACACCGCCACCGTGCTCGCCGACTACGGCGGCTGGGGCTACCGGGTCCGGGCCTCCCGCACGGGCGTGGTGCTGCACTCCGGCGAGGCCCTCGTCGTACGGCGGGACAACGGCCGCGAGTTCGCGGTGACCGTGCCCGACGCGCACACCGCCGCCGCCCTCCTCAACACGCTCGCCGAACGGCATGGGAAGGTCTGACCGTGCTCTTCCGTGTCGACCCGGCCTCCGCCGTGCCCCTCGGCGACCAGATCGCCGCCTGTGTCCGGGGCGCCCTCGCCGACGGCTCGGCCGCGCCCGGCGAGCGGCTCCCGGCCGCCCGGGAGCTCGCCGACTCCCTCGGCGTCAACGTCCACACCGTCCTCCGCGGCTACCAGCGGCTCCGCGAGGAGGGTCTGATCGAACTCCGCCGGGGTCGCGGCGCCCTCATCGTCCCCGGCGCCACCGCCCCCGACCGGGCCCGCCTGGTCTCCAGGCTCCGCGAGGCGGCGTCGGACGCCCGGGAACTGGGCCTGACGGACGAGGAGTTCGTCGAACTGGCCCGCACGAGCCTGACCTAGACCGCGGCGCTCGGCCCGGCGGGACCCCAGCCGGGACCGATTGAGCGGAGACCCGGACGCCCCGGCGGAGTCCGGGTCCGGCGGAGACCCGCACTCCACCGGACGCCCCCGCCACCCAGGCGCCCACGGCTCATCCGGCGGATCAGCCCAGCTCCCGTACCGGCGCACCCGCCAGGAACGCCTCGATGTCCTCCACCGCCTGCCCGAAGTACCGCCCGTAGTTCCCCTCCGTGACATACCCGAGGTGCGGCAGCGCGAGCACGTTCGGGAGGGACCGCAGCGGATCGTCCGCGGGCAGCGGCTCCGTCTCGAAGACATCGAGCCCGGCCCCCGCGATCCAGCCCCCGCGCAGCGCCCGCAGCAGCGCGCCGCCGTCGACGAGCCCTGCCCGGGAGGTGTTGACGAGGTACGCGTGCGGGCGCATCGCCCGTAGCTCGGGCTCCCCGACCAGACCCCGGGTCCGGTCCGAGAGGACCATGTGGAGCGAGACGAAGTCGCTGTCGGCGAACAGCTCCCGCTTGTCCTTCGCGCACCGTACGCCGTGCTCCGCGGCCCGCTCCTCCGTCAGGTTCGGGCTCCACGCGCGCACGTCCATCCCGAAGGCGAGACCGATCCTGGCCACCCGGGCGCCGATCTTGCCGAGACCGACGAGACCGAGGGTCCGGCCCGCGAGGTCGGCGCCGACGGTGGACTGCCAGGGCCCGCCCTCGCGCAGCGCCCGCGCCTCGGCCGGTACGTGCCGGGCCAGACCGAGGAGCAGCGCCCAGGTGAGTTCGGTGGGCGGCTCGGAACTGCTGGCCGTGCCGCAGACGGTGATCCCGCGCGCGCGTGCGGCGGCGACGTCGACGGAGGCGTTGCGCATCCCGGAGGTGATGAGGAGCCGGAGCCGGGGGAGCCGGGCGAGGAGGTCGGCGTCGACCGGGGTCCGCTCCCGCATGACGACGAGGATCTCGCAGTCCTCCACGGCGGCGACGAGCGCGTCCCGGTCGGTGAGGTGCTCGCGCAGGACGCGTACCTCGACGCGGTCGGCGAGCGGGCTCCAGTCGGCGGAGGTCAGGGCGACGCCCTGGTAGTCGTCGAGTACGACGCAACGCAGCTTCATGACGGCATGATCGCGCAAGGCCGGGGTCCGGTGGAGGCTGCCCCCACCGGCCCCGGGCCGCGGCCGTCCGGAGTCCGGTCCGTGAGTGGCCGTCCGAGGCCGGCGCGTGAGTGGCCGCCCGGACCCCGGCCCGTGGCCGCACCGAGTCCCGCCGTCGGCGGCCGTCCGGAGCCAGACCGCGCCGGGTCCCTGCGGCCCCCGCGGCTCAGCGGCGGACGGTGTCGTCGGTCTTGAGGTCGTTCAGGGAGTCCTCGAAGTCGTCGACCTCGTCGGGGCAGTAGACCTGGAGGACGATCCGCTCGACCTCGACGGCCTTGGAGTCGGTGATGACGGGACGCATCCCGGGGCCCGTGGCCCCGTTCCCCTGCTGGATCTTCCACAGCGCCGTCTTCAGGGCGCTGCCGGGGTCGTCGCAGACCGGGCCGCCGTCGGTGCCCAGCACCCGTTCGAGGGTCTCGGTGTCGGGCGCCGGGTACCCGGCCTTCACCAGCTGGTCCCTGAGCTGGTTGGCCTTGGACGCGGTCTCGTTGTTCGTCTTCACCGCCTCGTACCGGACGATGCCGGTGATGACGAGGCTGACGAGGATCACGATCGCGCCCCAGTAGACCCATTTGTGCTCGGAGGCGAACCGGGTGGGGCTCATGCCTGCTCTCCCTCGCTCGCAGCGGTGTCCGGGGCCGTCTTCCAGCTCGGCTTGCGGAACTTCAGGAAGGCCCACGGGATGAGCAGGCCCAGGATGACGAGGCCGCCGCCGACGATGGCGACGTACACCCAGACGCTGCCGCTGCCGAACTGCGAGCTCGGGATGAAGCCGATGCACAGGGCGGCGAGCGAGGCGAGCAGGCCGACGACGCACAGCACGCCGAGGGCGGGCGCGCGGTAGCCGCGGGGATGGTCGGGCTGGGTCTTCCGCAGCCGGATCGCCGCGGCGAACATCAGCAGGTAGACGATCAGGTACACCTGTGTGGTGATGACCGAGAAGATCCAGTAGACGCTGGAGACGTTCGGGATCAGCGCGTACCCGAGGGCGATGACCGTGGTGACGATGCCCTGGGTGACCAGGATGTTCTGCTGGATGCCGTTCTTGTTCAGCTTCTGCAGGAACGGCGGCAGGTAGCCCTCCTGGCGGGAGATCTCCAGCAGGCCCTTCGAGGGGCCGGCGAGCCAGGTGAGCATGCCGCCGAGGGAGGCGGACACCAGGGCGACGGCGGCGATCGGGGTGAGCCAGCCGATGTTGAAGTAGGCGAAGAAGGCGTCGAAGGCCTGCATCACGCCCGCCGTGAGGCTGAGCTGGTCGGACGGGACGACCCAGCTGATGGCGAGCGCCGGCAGGATGAAGATCAGCAGCACCAGGCCCATCGCCAGGAACATCGACTTGGGGTACTCCTTCGCCGGGTCCTTGAGCGAGGAGACGTGCACGGCGTTCATCTCCATGCCGGAGTACGACAGGAAGTTGTTGACGATCAGGACGAGGCTGGCGAGGCCCGTCCACTGCGGGAAGAGGTTCGCGGCGGTCATCGGGGCGGCCGAGGGGTTGCCCTGGCCGAGGAAGACCATGCCGAGGACCACCAGCAGGGTGCCGGGGATCAGGGTCCCGATGATCAGGCCCCAACTGGCCAGTCCGGCCAGGGCCTTCGTGCCGCGCGAGGAGATCCACACGCCCGTCCAGTAGAGGACCACGATGACGATCGCGGTGTACGGGCCGCTGTTGGCGAGTGCCGGGTCGATGATGAAGGCGATGGTGGACGCGACGAACCCGAGCAGGCTCGGGTAGTAGAAGATCGTCATCGCGAACTGGCACCACACGGCCAGGAACCCGAGCGGTTTCGACAGCCCCTCCGAGACCCACCGGTACACGCCGCCGTTCCAGCCGGAGGCGAGTTCCGCGGAGACCAGGGCGGTCGGCAGCAGGAACACGATCGCCGGAACGAGGTAGAGGAACACGCAGGCCAGGCCGTAGACGGCCATGGTGGGCGCGGCCCGCAGACTCGCCACCGACGCGGTGGTCATCAGGGCGAGCGTCACCCAGGTGAGGGTGGTGGGCGCGGGCCGCGTCGCCGCCCGCGGTTTGGGCACGTCGGCCGGCGTGTCGATGCTGCTCATGGGCCCTCCCTCGGGGTCGCGCGATGAGCCCAAGCTCGATCGGGCGGAGGGCTTCCACAAGCGGAGCGCGTCCGGACGGGCGACGGGGGCGGGGGCGCGGGGGCGCGGGCGTCGATCCGGCCCGTCACCCATGGGCCCGTCAGCCCGTCAGCCCGTCAGCCCGTCAGCCCGTCAGCCCGTGGGCCCGTCAGCCCGTGGGCCCGTCAGCCCGTGGGCCCGTCGGTCCCGGCCGACCGTCGTCGTCGGTCCCGGCCGGCCATCAGCCCGTCGGTCCCGGCCGGCCGTCGGCCCGGCAGGCCATCAGCCCGGCAGTCGGGCCGTCAGGCCGTCGAGCAGGGCGTCGAGCCCGAACGCGAACGTGTCGTCGGGAGCCTCGGCGTAGTCGCTCGCGGCCAGCGCGTCGATACGGCTCCGCAGCCGCGGGAACCGGCTGCCGACCTCGACGGCCTCCTTCATGGTGGCGGCGAACACCTCCTCGGCGTCACCGCCGTCGCGCTCGATCCGGCGGGTCAGGGCGGCCGTGGCGGCGGCGGACGAGGCGTTGCCGAGGACGTACGTGAAGACGGACGCGGCGGCCAGGTCGGCCGCGGGTCCCACGAACCCGGCGGCCTCGTACACCGCGAGGTTGTGGTCGTCGTGGCGGGCCTTGCCCTCGCCGTGGAAGAGGTGGGTCGCGAAGGCCTGCACGAGCCAGGGGTGCCGGGTGAACATCGCGTGCAGGTCGCCGGCCATGGCGACGGCGGCGGTGCGCCAGTCGACGGCGTCGAGGTCGGGGAGCCGGACCTCGTCCCAGACCAGGTCTCCGGCGAGGGTCACCAGGTCGTCCTTGTTCTTGACGTGCCAGTAGACGGCGGTGGCGGCCGAGTTGAGGCGCTGGCCGAGGCTGCGCATGTTGAGGCCTTCGAGGCCGTCGGAGTCGAGGAGCTCGACGGCGGTGCGGACGATCTGGTCACGGGTGAGCGTGGAGCGGGCCATGGGCTCACGATAGGTCAGCGCGGACGCGGTTGCACAATGTTCAAGTCTGCTCTTGCACTTAGTTCAAGTGGGCTCTACAGTTCTCGACATCGCCACTTGAACTAAGTGCAAGTCATCCGGAACGAAGCCACGAAGCCACGAAGCCACGAAGTCCCGCTCCAACCCGCCTGATCGCCCTGAAGGAGCCCGCCACCATGAACACCCTCACCGTCCTCGCCGCCGCCGGTCAGATCCTCGTCTCCGCCGCCTTCGTCAGCATCCCGGTCCTCCGCCACCGCTTCGGCGCCGTCGCGAAGGCCGCCGCCGTCACCGAGCTGGACCGCCAGGGCGTCCGCCCGGCCGTCCTGGAGGAGAACCGGCTCCGCTTCGACGCGAGCGGCCACGAGTGGTGGGCGCCCGGCGCCTTCGCCGCCGCGTCGCTGACCGCCGCCGTCCTCAACCTGCTGGGCAGCTCCTGGGGAACCACCCTCACCTGGGTCTTCTCCTCGATCGCCTTCCTCGCCAACATCGCGATCCTGCAGAGCCAGCTCGGTGCCGTGAAGTCCGTCCGCGCCGCCTTCCGGCGCAAGGGCGACCCCGAGCTCCTCCGGGTCGACGTCCCCGCCTTCCTCGCGGCCGCCGAGGGCGCGTTCCCCGCCTGGACCCGCGTCCTCCAGAACGTCCGCCACACGGTGGTCTTCGCCGGCTCGGCCCTGGCCCTGACGGCCGCGGCACTTGTCTGAACCCCGGACGCCCGGTCCGACCGGTCCGACCGGTCCGCCCGGTCCGCCCGGTCCGCCCGGTCCGGTCTCAGACGACGGGCGTACGGGTGAAGGAACGGCGGTACGACCGGGGCGGGACGCCGCGGCGGCGGACGAACTGGGCGCGCAGCACCGCCGCGCTCCCGAAGCCGACCGCGCGGGCGATCTCCTCGACCGGCAGGTCCGTGGTCTCCAGGAGTTCCTCGGCCCGGCTCAGCCGCAGGGAGAGCAGCCACGCGTGCGGGGTGGTGCCCGTGGAGGCGGCGAACCGGCGGGCGAAGGAACGGCGGCTCATCAGAGCCCGGCGGGCCAGCTCCGCGACGGGCAGCGGCTCGTGGAGATGCTCCCGGGCCCAGGCGAGGACGTCGGTGAGCCGGTCGTCCCGGCTGTCCTCGGGTACGGGCGTGGCGAGGTACTGGGCCTGGCCGCCGTCCCGGTGGGAGGGCAGCACCAGGTCCCGGGCGATGGCGTTGGCCGTGGTGGCCCCGTACTCCCGGCGCAGCAGGTGCAGGCAGAGGTCGAACCCGGCGGCGGCGCCCGCGCCGGTGACGAGGGGGCCCTGGTCGACGTAGAGGGCGTCGGGTTCGACGGTGACGTCCGGGTGGCGTTCGGCCAGGAGTCCGGCGAACCGCCAGTGGGTGGTGGCCCGCCGCCCGTCGAGCAGCCCGGCCGCGGCCAGCGCGAACGCCCCGACGCAGTGGGCGGCGACGAGTGCCCCGCGCGCGTGGGCGGCGGTCAGCGCGTCGAGCACCTCGGGCCCGGGAGGCGTACGGAACTCGGCCCAGGGCAGGGCGATCACCAGGTCTGCGGAAGCCAGCCGGTCCAGACCGTGCTCGACCACGAGGGGCAGACCGACGTCGGTGCGGACGTTCCCCGGCCGGTCGGTGCAGAGCGCGAAGTCGAACAGCGGAAGGCCCCCGCCGCGGGCGTCGAACACCTCGGAGACGATGCCCGCGCCGAGCATGCCGACCCCGTGCGGGGCGTAGGCGGCGACGGTGACGAAGGGCGGCATGGGGCCGAGTGTGGCACGGGGCCCGGAAGCGGCACGGACGGCGGTGGTGCCGACAACCGGCCCTGGACGCGGGCACAGCCCCGAATACTGTGATGGCACGATTCCCGCGATGGATGGCAGCACGGCCACTCGTGAAGATCCGTGCCGCGCAGAAGACTTGGGGACATGACGAACCACGACGCACCGAGCGCCCGCACCGCCGCCTACACGATCCTGACCACCGGATACACGCTCTCCACGGGCCCCGGGGTCGCCGCCACCGTCTCGTACGTGCGGGACGGCGACCGGCACGTGATCGTCGACCCCGGCATGGTGGCGAGCCGCGACCGGATCCTCGGCCCGCTCGCCGAACTCGGCCTGGGACCCGACGACGTCACCGACGTGGTGCTCAGCCACCACCACCCCGACAACACCATGAACGTCGGCCTGTTCGGCCGGGCCCGCGTCCACGACCACAAGGCGATCTACGAGAACGACCAGTGGACCGACCGCGACGCGGAGGGCCACGAGCTGGCCCCGTCCCTGCGGCTGGTCCGTACCCCCGGCCACAGCCCCGAGGACATCACGCTCCTCGCCGGCACCGACACGGGCGTCGTCGCCTTCGTGGGCGACCTGTGGTGGCGGCCGAACGGTCCGGTGGAGGACCCGGTGGCCCCCGACCACACGGTCCTCAAGGAGTCCCGCCTCCGCGTCCTGGCCGCGGCCGACGTGATCGTGCCGGGACACGGCCCGGCGTTCCCGGCGGACGACACCGCGCCGCTGTAGCGGGCGGCGGTCCTCACGCGGTACGGCCACGGGGCCGGAGTGCCGCCTAGAATGGACTTCCATGTCGAAGCCTGACGAGCTGCTCGTTGACATTGCCGCCACGGTGGAGTCCGGGCAGAGCAATCAGATGTCCATGACGGTGGTCGCGGGGGGTGTGGTCCTCACGGGTCGGCTGGCCCCGGAAGCCCTGTGGCGACAGCGGGTGTCGGAGGTCCTGACGGACTCCGCCCGCCTGGGGGAGTTCTCGGGGGTCTTCAGCCCCTCCGAACGCGCGGACGGGCCGCCCACCCACCTGCACTTCCACCTCGCCCGGATCCTCCAGGGCACGGTGGGCATCCCGGAGACCGGCGGCATGTACCGGGTCGCCCTCGAGGACGTCAGCGCCTGGACGGTGGGCGACTTCAGCTACTTCGATCACTGACCGGCCCGGAGCCCGTCGACCGTCCCGAAGCCCGCCGACCGGTCAGAAGGTCGTCTCGGACGGCGAGGCCTGCTCCTCGGCGGTGACCGTGAGGCAGGTGAAACCGAGCTTCGTCATGGCCCGCACGACCTCGCCGGCGCTGAAGTCGCGGCGGTCCTGGCGGGTGACGACCTCGCCGACCTGCTTCACGGGGAACTGGCGCCGCCCGATGACGACGACATCGCCGATGGCGGGCTCGGCCTTGACGCCCTTCATGGATTCGATCACGCCGGCTTTGGTCAGCTCGAACGGGAAGCGGGCGATGACACAGCGCATGGTGACTCCTGCGGAGAAGTGGTCCAGAAGTGGTCCAGGAGGGGGCCTGCCAGGAAATTCCCGCAGCCGATGAGGGGTACTGAAGAGTACGGTGGCAAAGAGCTGAGGCCCGCACCCCAAAGGTGCGGGCCTCAGCTCGTCAGCTTGTGCTACGCGTCAGCGCCGGGTGTCAGGCGGGGACGATGTTCTCGGCGGTCGGGCCCTTCTGGCCCTGCGCGATGTCGAAGCTCACCTTCTGGCCTTCCTGCAGCTCACGGAAGCCGGAGGCGGCGATGTTCGAGTAGTGGGCGAAGACGTCGGGGCCGCCACCGTCCTGCTCGATGAAGCCGAAGCCCTTTTCCGAGTTGAACCACTTAACGGTGCCAGTCGCCATACCAAATTCTCCTTCGGGGCAGTGCTCGGAGCGCACACAGTGTGTGCTCCGTGTCGCTGCGATGATCGCCCCGTCCGGAAAAAGCCCGGAAATGAAAAAGGGTGCCCAGCGCCGGAAAACCGGAAGGGCACTCGTACGTTCGGGACCCACAACTGCAACTGATATCGACAGTAGCACGACGGGGCGGACCGTGCGGGGTGAAGATTTCGCCCTGTCGCATCCCGTGTGTTTACATGACAAATTTTCACCGCGCGTAGCTTCGAATTCTTACGGGGCGATCTCGGAGATTTCCCCGCGTCTACGGCCGGCGCGCCCGGCCCGAGCCGCGCGCCGGCCGTGTACCGCCCGCGCCCGGCGGATCAGCCGGCGGCCCGCGCGATGAGCGCGGCGATCCGGGCCTCGTCGGCGTCGGTGAGCTCGGTCAGGGCGTAGCTGGTCGCCCACAGGGAGCCCTCGTCGAGCTGGGCGAGGTCGCTGAAGCCGAGCGTGGCGTAGCGGCTCTTGAACTTCTGCGCGCTCTGGAAGAAGCAGACGACCTTGCCGTCCTTGGCGTACGCGGGCATCCCGTACCAGGTCTTCGGCGCCAGGCCCGGCGCGTGCTCCTTGACGATCGCGTGGATCCGCTCGGCGAGCACCCGGTCGTTGTCCGTCATCTCGGCGATCTTCGCCAGGGCATCGGCCTCCCCGTCGGCCTTGGCCGCGCGCGAACCGCGCCGAGCGGTGCCCTTCAGCTCCGTGGCGCGCTCCTTCATCGCGTCGCGCTCCTCCTCGGTGAAACCGTCGTACTTCGCGCTGCTCTTGCCCTGGGCGGCGGTGCTGTTCGACATGACGGGGGTTCCTCTCACAAGGCCGGTCGGGGTACGGGGGTGCGGATCTACCGGGGTACGGGTCTGCGGGGGTGCGGGATACGCAGCTACGGGCTACGGGTCTACCGGGCTACGGGGTGCCGCTCCACCGGGGTGCGGCGAACGGGCTACAGGGGCCTACGGGCGACGGGCTACAGGTGCGTACGGGCGACGAGCTACCGGCGTACGGGCTGCGGACCTCCGGCGTCAGGACGCGGCGGCCACGGAAGCGGGCTCCCAGGTGAACCCGTCCGGGTCGGTGAAGGCACCGGTGCCCTCGCCGCCGAGCGCGATCCGGTGGGACCCCTCGCCGTCGACGGGGACGCCGACGTCCTTCGCGAGGGCGCGGCGCCCGTACAGGGCGAGCTTGACCGGGCTGCCCTCGGCCGCGGCGAACTCGACGTACTTGCGGCCGAAGCTCTTGCCGACGGTGAGGCCGTGCTCGACGTAGAACGCCTTGCTGGCGGCGACGTCCGCCGCCCCGAGCAGGAGGACGAAGGACTCGACGCGGCCGGTGGCCGGGCCGTTGTCCTTCTTGTTCGAGGTGGCGACCTTCCAGATGGTCCCGTCCGGGGCCTGGAAGACGCCGCCGTAGCCCCAGAAGGACTTCGAGGCGGGCTTGAGGGAGGTGGCACCGACGGCGAGGGCCGCGTCGACGAAGTGCCGGACGTCGGCCGGCCGGTCCACGGTCAGGGAGAGGGAGAAGCCGCGGAAGCCGGTGGTCGGCGCGTCGGAGGCCCGCAGGCGGACATGGGCGCCGAGGCCGGCGGCGGTGTAGAAGCGGTCGGCGGCCGGGAGGTCGGCCACCTCGAGGGTGACGGAGGCGATGGCGTTCATGGGATTCACGCTAGGTGCGGGGCGGTCGCCGGTGCTTCTCGATTCCTGACCGGTCGGGTGACCTGCTTCGCGACGCACGAGGGCAGCCCGGCCTCGCCGTCGGCGACCCGTCGCCGGTAGACGCTGGGGGATACGCCGACGAGCTCGGTGAAGCGGGTGCTGAAGGTGCCGAGGGAGGAGCAGCCGACCGTGAAGCAGATGTCGGTGACGCTGAGCTCGCCGCGCTGGAGCAGGGCCATGGCGCGCTCGATGCGCCGCGTCATGAGGTAGGAGTAGGGCGCCTCGCCGTACGCCTGCTTGAACTGGCGGCTGAGGTGCCCGGCCGACATGTTCACCCCGCGGGCGAGCGCCTCGACGTCCAGCGGCTGTGCGTACTCCCGGTCGATCCGGTCGCGAACGCGGCGCAGCCGTGCCAGATCACTCAGGCGCTGCGCCTCGGTCAGTGCGCTCATCCACGCAGGATGACACATGAGGGGAGTCCTTTCAGCGGAGTTGCTGGACGCGGACGAGGTTCCCCGCGGGGTCGCGGAAGGCGCAGTCCCGCACGCCGTACGGCTGGTCGGTCGGCTCCTGGACCACCTCGACGTCCCCGGCCTGGATCTTCTCGAAGGTGGCGTCGAGGTCGGGGGTGGCGAGCAGGATCCAGCCGTACGTGCCCTTGGCCATCATCTCGGCGATGGTCCGCCGCTCGGCCTCGGTGATGCCCGGGTCGGCGCCGGGCGGTGCGAGGAGGATCGACGTACCGGGCTGTCCGACGGGTCCGACGGTGATCCATCGGGTCCTGCCCTGGCCGACGTCGCTGCGCACCTCGAAGCCGAGGGCGTCGCGGTAGAAGGCGAGGGAGGCGTCGGGATCCTCGTGCGGGAGGACCGTGGTGTGAATGGTGATGTCCATGCCCACAAGCTAGTTGGGCGCCCAGTCCCCCGCTTCTCGATTCCTGACGAATGTGGAGTGCCGGCCGGGCTCAGTCGGCTTCCAGGACGGCGGCGGTCAGCAACTCCATTACGGGGGACGCCACTTCGGTCAGAGGCTAGCGAGGGGCACGGACACCAGCACCGGCTCCGGCTCCGACTCCGGCTCCGGCACCTGCATCGGCACGGGTACGGGCTTCCGCCGGACGCGTCCGCTGGAGCACGACCCGTCCCAGATCAAGCGTGCTCAGGCCGAACATCAGCACGCCCAGGGGGAGATGGACGGCCATCACGTGATAGACGCCCATCACCACCTGCAGGGTCCCGAGGAGCAGGAACCCGGTCGCGTAGAGGGGGGGCCGGGCCGGGCCGCCGCCCGGCCGCCACGCCAGGACCGCGGCGAGCAGGTACAGCATCGACATCGCGTACATGCCCTTGGAGCCGAGGTCGTGCAGGGTCGACCCGACCTCCGAGGTCAGCGCCATTCCGGCCGTGACGGCCTGGAAGAAGATGGCCGCCGTCTGCAGGGCGATCGAGACGCGCACGAACCCGGTGAACCGGCCGCCGCCGCCCCGCCCCGCGACCACCCCTGCCCCTGCCGATTCCCCTGCGCCTGCCCCGTCCGCTCCCGTCGTCGACGCCGCTGTCCCCGCCGTCCCCGCTGTCGTCCGCGTGGCCATGGTGATCCCGTCCTTCCGCTGCCGGTCGCTCTCTCGACAGTCCGACGACGCAGCCCGCGAGAATGTGAGGCGCTGTACCGGGGTTACGGAGTGATGCGCGTCTCACCGATCACGGCGGGCGCGGATCGAACAGAGGGGGACACCACCACCATGAGCGGCAGTCGTACGGAACCGGAGAGCGGGCTCACGCCCGCGTCCGCCCACCCCGAGGGCGAGTACCCGCAGTTGATCAATGTCGCCTACCGGCTGCTCGGCTCCCTCGCGGAGGCGGAGGACGCCGTTCAGGAGGCCTTCGCCCGCTGGTACGCGATGTCCGGACCGCAGCAGGAGGCCGTCCGGGCGCCCGGCGCCTGGCTGACGACGGTGGTCGGCCGGATCTGCCTGGACGTCCTCGGCTCGGCGCGGGCGCGCCGCGAGCGCTACGTGGGGGAGTGGATCCCGGAGCCCCTGCCCGACACGACGGCGTGGCTGAACGGCCGTCCTGGCGACGGCGGGAGCGACCCGGCCGACCGGATCGCCCTCGACGAGTCGGTCGACATGGCCTTCCTCGTCGTCCTCGAATCCATGACCCCGGCCGAGCGGGTCGCGTTCATCCTGCACGACGTCTTCCGGTACCCGTTCACCGAACTGGCCACGATCGTCGGCCGCACGCCCGCGGCATGCCGGCAGCTGGCCTCGTCGGCCCGCCGGCGCGTCCGGGCGGCCCGGGAGCCGGAGCCGCCGACCGGTCTCCAGGCCCGCGTCATCAAGGACTTCAAGCAGGCATGGGAGGCCCAGGACATCGCGGCCCTCGTCGGCCTGCTCAACCCGGACGCCACGGTGGTCGTCGACGGCGGCGGCCTGGTCGGCGCGGCCCTCCGCCCGATCACCGGGGCCGGCGAGATCGCCCGCTACATCGTGGCGATCGGCGACATGGCACCCGGCATGACGCTCGAGGTCCGCTCGGTCAACGGCCGCCCCGGCCTGGTGGCCCGACGCGGCGGTACGACCGTGACGGTGGCGGCGTTCGGCTTCGAGGGCGACCGGATCACGCACATCTGGGCGGTCCGCAACCCGGAGAAGCTCCAGCCCTGGACGGAATGAGACGGAAGGGTCGCGACGTCGGCCCTCAGCGGACGGGCTCAGGCGGAGCACGAGCGGTCCGTGGGCGTCAGACGGAGGACGAGCGGGGCCTCCGACTGCGCCCGCTCGACGGCCGGTCGGATCTCGTCCCGTACGCGCGGGTGGTCCGCCGTGGCGGCGAGATGACGGCGGTGGGCGAGTTCGTC
The DNA here is from genome assembly GCF_001905825.1 of Streptomyces sp. CB02009. Taxonomy (GTDB): domain Bacteria; phylum Actinomycetota; class Actinomycetes; order Streptomycetales; family Streptomycetaceae; genus Streptomyces. Next base: position 262,978 of record NZ_LIVV01000004.1, on the reverse strand, counting down.
CGGGTACGAGGTGATGACGGCGACCACGTTCTCCCCGGTGCGGACGGGGAGCCGGGGGAAGGTGTTGGCGGCGGTCTCCGTGACGAGGACGGCGAGGGGCGCGGGCCCCGTCTCCCGCAGGATGGGGGCGAGACGGTCGTGGATCAGCGCGGGGCCGTCCCCGTCTCCCGGCGGGAAGTGCCACAGCGCGACGGCCACGAAGGGGTCGGGTGAGGCGGCGACGTCGGGTGCAGTGGTGGCGGCCGGCAGCGGGCGCAGCAGCAGGACGTCGTCGGAGTCGGCCATGGTCGCGTTGGCCCTGGGGCCGTGTGCCGCCCAGACCGGCCCGCCGTAGAAGGCGGAGAGGGCCTCACGCCGGGTCTCCATGTCGGGGAAGCCGCGGAGCCAGACGAAGCGGTCGGGATCGTCGAGGTCCCGGAACCGGCCGAGGACGGTCATCCCGGTCGCCTCCTGGGACTCGACGAACTCCCGCTCGAACAGCTCGATGAGCTCGTCCCGGCGCCCGGGGAGCAGGGTGTACTGGCGCAGTTCGACCACGGCGGGGTGGCGGGCGGGGGCGGTGCGGGGGGCGTTGGGCACGACGGACTCCTGGGTGGGGTGTCTTCGACCGGACCGGATGGGCCGGATGGGCCGGACGGGCCGGATGGGGTCGGGCCGACGCTAGGGCCGAGGCGTGCCACTGTCTGTCAGTGTTTCGCGGCCGGTGTTCGCGGTGTTTCCGGTGTTCGCGGGGTTCCAGGCGCTCCGGGCGTTCCCGTTGTCTCCGTGTTCTCGGTGCCTGGAGCAGAATTCCCGTATGCCCGCGGACCGGTTGCTGTCGATGATGCTGCTGCTCCAGACCCGGGGCCGGATGTCGGCCCGGCGTCTCGCCGCCGAGCTGGGGGTCTCCGTACGGACCGCGTACCGCGATCTCGACCGCCTGCAGGCCTCCGGAGTACCGGTCTACGCCGAGCAGGGCCGTTCCGGCGGCTATCGGCTGCTCGACGGCTACCGCACCCACCTCACCGGACTGAGCGAGAGTGAGGCCAGGGTGCTGTTCCTCGCCGGGCTGCCCGCTCCCGCCGCCGACCTGGGGCTCGCGGAGGAAGTGGCGGCGGCGAGGCTGAAGTTGCTGGCGGCACTGCCGGCCGCCCTGCGGGAGGAGGCGACGCGGGCCGACGCGGTGTTCCACCTGGACGCTCCCGGCTGGTACCGGGAGGCCGAGGAGACTCCGTGTCTGCCGCTGCTCGTGGACGCGGTGTTCGCCCGGCGGACGGTGGACGTGCGGTACCGCCGCTGGCGCGAACCGCGGGAGGTGCGGCGGCTGCTGCACCCGTACGGCCTGGTCCTCAAGTCGGGCGCCTGGTACCTGGTGGCAGGGGTGGACGGCAGGACCGCCACCTTTCGGATCGCCCGCATCCTGGACACGGTGGTGAGGGACGAACGATTCGAACGGCCGGAGGACTTCGTCCTGGAGGAGTACTGGGCTTCGTACCTCGACGACTTCGATGTGCGTCGCTTCACGGGCACCGCCACGATCCGGCTGTCGCCGCGGGGGCGGGAGCGGCTGGCCGACAACGTTCCGCCCGAGGTGGCGAGAGCCTGCGAGGCCACCGTGACCGAGGTGGCGGGCGGTGACGGCTGGATCGAGGCCGTCATACCGACCGAGAGCACCGGGCACGCCTGCGGGGAGCTGCTGAGGCTCGGCACGGACGTGGAGGTCGTCGCGCCGGAGGAGCTGCGCCGGGCGATGGCGGACACGGTCCACGCGCTCGCCCGGACCTACACCGCCGTCTGTCCCCCGTCGCCGTCGCCGTCCCCGTCGCCGTCCCCGTCGCCGTCCCCGTCGCCGCCGCCGTCCTCGCTCTCGCGGTGACGACCGGCGGCACGACGGCTTGGGACACATGCACCTTCAAGGCCTGCGGGGCCTGCTGGGCCGACCTGGCTTCGAGTTTCCGAGACCTTCGGCGGCGCGGTCAGGCCGCTGCCTCGACCGGCGCGGGGTTCCGGGCCTCCTGCCCGACGACCCGGTGGCGCCGGGACGGCATGCCCAGGGTCGGGTTGGCGACGCCCCAGGCCGCGGCCTTGCAGATCAGCTCCTTGTAGCGGGCGGCCATGCGGCCGGTCAAGGCCTTGTCGACCGCCCGGTCGTCGGCGGTGACGAACTGGATCAGGGCCTCGCCGCGGCCGAGGGAGACGCACTGCTGGGCGTAGCGGATGGAGATGTGGGGGACCTTGGTGCCGGCGAGCCGGGCGGCGATCGCGTCGGCGGCCTGCCAGGCCATGGGGACGCCCGAGGCGCAGGACATGCGCAGCGGCTTGTCCCCGGGGCCGAGCGCCATCGCCGCGTCGCCCACGGCGTACACGTCCGGGTGGGAGACCGAGCGCATCGTGCCGTCGACCACGATCCGGCCGTCGTCGGCGAGCTCCAGGGTGGTGGCACCGGCGATCGGGTGGACGGCGAACCCGGTGGTCCAGACGGTGACGTCGGCGGGGACGGTCCGGCCCTCGGCGGTGACGACACGGTCCGCTTCCACGGCCTCGACCGCCGCGTGTTCGTGGACCGTGATGCCGAGCTTGTCCACCACCTTCCGCAGGTGGGTCCGGCCCTTCTCGGAGAGCCAGTCGCCGAGGCCGCCGCGGGCGGCCAGGGAGACGGCGAGGTCCGGGCGGGCCTCGGCGATCTCGGTGGCGGCCTCCAGGCCGGTCAGGCCGCCGCCGACCACGACGACCGTCCCGCCGGCGTCCAGGGCGGCCAGGCGGTCCCGGAGGCGGAGGGCGCCGGGGCGGCTGGAGATCTCGTGGGCGTGCGCGGCGGTGCCGGGGACGCCGCCGTCGTTCCAGCCGCTCCCGAGGGCGTAGACGAGGGTGTCGTACGCCAGCTCCTCCCGCCCGGAGCCGGTCGCGGCGGCGACCGCCACCGTCTTGCGGTCCACGTCCACGGCGGTGACCTTCGCGAGCTTCAGTTCCACGCCCGTGCCGGCGAACATCTCGTCGAACGGCCGGGGCTTGAGGTCCTGGCCGGCCGCGAGCTGGTGCAGGCGGACGCGTTCGACGAAGTCGGGTTCGGCGGTGACGAGGGTGATGGTGACGCCCTCGCGGTGCAGCCGCTTGGCGATGCGGCCGGCGGCGGCGGCACCGGTGTAGCCGGCTCCGAGGACGACGATGCGGTGCTCCATGTCCGTGCTCCTGTCTGGGCGGGTCCGCCGCTGTCCGGCGTGGTTTCGCACCTTGAACCGGACAGCGACACGTTCCCTGACAGGATCTGAATGTGACCTGAGTCACACTCTGCCCGGTGGGTGTCAGATCGCCTTTGTGAGGGTCAGAGGAGGTGCAGAGGACCCGCTCCGTGGTCGGTGGCGGCCCACAGCTCGGTCGCGCGGACGAGCTTGTCGGGGTTGACCTGGTTGCGGAGCGCCACGATGCCCTCCGGGCCGACCTCCAGGCAGGTGATGCCGATGACGCGGCCGTCGACGACGGCCACGATGGCGGGCCCGCCGTTGGCGGTGGCGGCGTAGATCTCGGCGGTGCCGCCGACGAGGTTCCGCTTGGCCTTGCTGGGCTTGAACAGGCCGCGCATGAACGTGGCGACCGCGAGCGCGCCCTCGAACGCCTTCGCGCGGGCCGGGACCTTGCCGCCGCCGTCGCCGACCGAGATGGCGTCCTCGGTGAGCAGGCGGATGAGGGGTTCGGTACGGCCGCTGGTCGCCGCGGCCAGGAACTCCTCGACGATCCGCCGGGCGGCGGCCTCGTCGATCTCGGTACGGGCCCTGCCGTCCGCGACGTGCTTCTTGGCGCGGTGGTAGATCTGCTGGCTGGAGGTCTCGGTGATGTCCAGGATCTCGGCGATCTCCCGGTGCGCGTACGCGAAGGCCTCCCGCAGCACGTACACCGCGCGCTCGTTGGGGGACAGGCGCTCCAGGAGGACGAGGACGGCGTACGACACCGACTCGCGCTGCTCCGCGGTGTCGGCGGGGCCGAGCATCGGGTCCCCGGTGAGCAGCGGCTCGGGAAGCCAGCGCCCCACGTACGTCTCGCGCCGGGCGCGTGCCGAAGTCAGCTGGTTGAGGCAGAGGTTGGTGAGGACCTTGGTCAGCCAGGCCTCGGGTACCTCGATCCTCCCGGCGTCGGCCGCCTGCCAGCGCAGGTACGTCTCCTGCACGGCGTCCTCCGCCTCGCTCGACGAGCCGAGCAGCCGGTAGGCGATGGCCTCGAGCCGGGGCCTGGCGGCCTCGAACCGGTCCACGTCACTCATGATCAGCGCCATGCCCGCGATCCTAGGCGCCCTGGGGGCGGAGCGGCAGGCGGAGGGCGCGGGCCCGGGATCGATCGCGGAAGGCGGCCCGGCGGACGGGACCGAGTGTGGAAGGCGCGCGGAGGGCGGAAAGCGACCCAGTCGGACCGCCCGTAAGTGGCCCGGACGCGGGGTCAACTGCGCACTACCGTAGGCGTCATGACACCCAGACCGACGTCCCAGGACCGACCCGCCCCCGTGTCCCCGTCCCCGTCCCCGGCCGACGCGCCGACGCGTCAGGCCCGTAACTCCGCTGCCCTGTGGACCGCGACCGGCCGGTGCCGGGGGCACGAGGTCGTCCGACGCCGCGGATTCGTCGCGGTCGACGGCGACGAGCGGGCCGGCCTGCGGGTCCTCATCCAGGAACCCGACCTCGACCCGGCCGAACTGGCCGAGGTGGCCGCGCTGGTCCGCGGGGCGAAGGGCCCGGTGAACGTGGAGGATCCGTTCAGCTCGACCGACCTGAGCCACCTGGGCATGCGGAACTGGCAGATGCCGGTCATGCTGCGCCCGCCCGGGCCCGTCGGCCGGCCGGCCCTGGAGGTGATCCGGGTGCGGCGGCCCGAGGACCTCCAGGCGGCCGAGCGGATCGTGATCGAGGGCTTCGAGCTGGACGGGTTCGCGCCCCACCGCCCCGGCGAGCTGTTCCCCGAGGCGCTGATCGAGCAGCCGGGCGTGGACGTGTTCGTCGCCCTGTGCGACGGCGTGCCCGCGGGAGCCGGCGTCAGCGTCCTGGACGACGGCATCGGCAGCCACTACTGGGTCGGTACGTCGCCCGCCTTCCGGTCGCGCGGCGTGGGGCGGGCCGTCATGCTCGGCGCCCTCGCCCACCTGGCGGAGGTGCCGGTCACCCTCACCGCCTCGAAGCTGGGCAGGCCGCTGTACGAGTCCCTGGGGTACACGGTCGCGGCGCCCTCGACCTGGTGGGCCTCCGTCCCGGTGGCGCCGTAACGCGGACGGCGGACGGCGGACGGACGCACGCGCCTCAGGCTTCGTACTGCCGCAGCAGGGCGTCGGCGAGGGTCAGGAAGACGGCCAGGTTGGGGAAGCCGGGGGCCGGGAGCGTCGTCCACGGCGTGCGGTCGCCGCGACGGCGGATCTCGACGACGCCCTGCCGCACGTCGACCCGTTCCACCTCCTGCCACCCGATGCGGCGGCCGCCCTGTGTGATGCCGGCGAGGTCGATGCCGACCACGCCGAAGCCGATCCGTTCACCGGCTTCCAGCCGGGCGGCGTCCCGCGGCACCCGCGCACGGCTGAACGCGTCGCCGAGGCCCTCGGCGAAGGGCACGATCCCGTCGAACTCGTCGCCCACGACGATCTCGGCACCGTGCGCGGTTTCGATGGTCAGCCGGTGCGTGCCGGCCCCGGTGATCCCGTTGGTCACCCTGATGTCCTGCAGGGTGACAGTGGCGATCTCGTCCCAGGTGTACGCCTCCGTCTCCCCGCGGTCGGTGTGCCGGAGGACGCCGTGCTCGTACCAGGCCACCCAGATCTGGGGCGGCCGGGGCCGGAACAGCCAGGCGGAGAGGAAGAACCCGACGAACCCCAGCGGGATCGCCGCGAGAACGAGCAGCGGAAGCGAGAAGTACCAGGCGCCCTGCTCCCGTTGGTCCTCGATCGCGTACGACACGGCCAGCCACCCCAGGAACACCCCGAGCACGCCCACGGGCAGCACCGCACCCCACGGAAACCGCTTCGGCTCGTTCCGCACGAGCCCCTTGCGTGCCCCCAGCCCGTGCTCCCGCGCTGTGACACGTAACGCGTGCGGGACCTGTACGACACCACGCTCCGACGACACCCAAGCCTCCCCCACCCGGAAACCAGTGCCTCAGTATGAGGGCCGGGCGTCAGCCCGCGGTAGAGCCGTTTCGCGTCCCTATGCGCCGGCCGCGGCGGGGTCGAGGGAGTCGACGTCCTTCATGAAGGACAGCATCCGGGCGTTGACGACATCGGGGTGGTCGATCTGCGGGCCGTGCCCCGTCGCGGTGATGATCTCGGCGCGGGCTCCGGGGACGAGGCGCGGAACGCGTTCCAGCTGCCGCTTGGGGTGCACGAGCAGGCTGTGCTTGCCCATGATGACGTAGAGCGGGGTCCGGATGGACCGCAGCGCGTCCTCGGCCAGCGGCAGCGGTGCGGGACGGCGGATCCGGTACGCGCGGGCGCCGAGCTGGATCCACTTGCGCATCTCGGGGACGGCGATGACCGGCTGGTCCAGCCACTTGGCGAGCCGGGGGCGCAGCGCCTCGGGGGCGAGCGTCGCGAACAGGCTCACGAAGACCCAGGCGAAGAAGCGCAGGCCGACCTTCTCCAGGCCGCCGGGGTCGAGGGCGGTGACCGAGGCGAGCCGTCCGGGCTGCCGGTGGGCCTGGTTGAGTACGAGCCAGCCGCCGTAGGACGAGCCGACGAGGTGGACCCGGTCGAGGCCGAGGGCGTCGAGGGCCTCGTCCATCCATTGGGCTGCGCGCTCGGGTTGCCACATCGGTTCGCGATGGACGCTGCGGTTGGCGTCGCCGGGGGTGTCGAAGGCGTAGACGGGGCGGTCGAGGCTGAGCCCGGGGGTGTCGGGGTACCACATCGCCGAGCTGTAGCCGGCGCCGTGGATCAGGACGATCGGGGTCCGGGACTCGGCGGCGGGGTCCGAGGGGCCGTACCGGTAGACGTGGGTGGAGCCGAAGCTCGTCTCGACGTCCGTCTCGGAGCGGGCGGGTGCCCCCATGGCGTAGAGGGCCTCGGCCCGCCACCGGCGATCTCGCCACCAGGATGCGCCTCGACGGCCGGGCGTGCCACACAGGGACGCGGTCGCCGGTACGGCGCTCGACGAGGCCCGGCGCACGCTGGGGGACCGGCGGGAGGACGGCCGACTGGACGTCGCCGCACGACGACGTCACTCAGGCAGCCGAGATCCTTCCCGCCACCGGCGGTATCGACGGGCCCACTCGACTCATTCCGAGGCCGGCGGGGGAGATGATTCGGCGGCGCGGCGGTACTCGGCGTTGATGCGCTGGGCTTCTTCGAGCTGGTCTTCGAGGATGATGATGCGGCAGGCGGCCTCGATGGGGGTGCCCTGGTCGACCAGCTCCCGGGCGCGGGCGGCGATGCGCAGCTGGTAGCGGGAGTAGCGGCGGTGGCCGCCGCCGGAGCGCAGCGGAGTGATGAGGCGTGCTTCACCGAGGGCGCGCAGGAATCCCTGGGTGGTGCCGACCATCTCGGCGGCCCGGCCCATCGTGTAGGCGGGGTAGTCGTCGTCGTCGAGACGGCCGAAGGAGTCGTCTGCTGTCACTTGCACCTCTCTGGTGAACGCGTTGAGGGGCCCTGGCGCCGTACTGGCGCCAGGGCCCCGAAGGAACTACTACACCATCTGCCGGTCCTTATACCGCACCGGCCTTCTGTTTCCGCCGACCCGACCGAGACGCTGTCGGGCACGCGGGGATCGCGATTGCTTGACCGGAGACCACCTCACTATCGATGTCCTGCGGTACCCGGGCTCAAGAGTTCCGCCCGGGCGATCCTGATGGCGCTCGGCTCCTCCGTTCTTCCCTCGGTGATCAATTGCTTCCCAACGGGTACTGCGTACTGCTGGTACTGCGCTCACGGGTACCGCTGCTGCCATGACAGGCGGTCCCGTGCACGGCGGCCCCTGATCACTGCGGGCCACCCGGTGCGGTCGTCAGTCCCGTCGCCGTCCTGCCGACAACCCTGGCTTCGGAACTCCACCACCGCACCGCCCTGCCGACTGCACGAGCGGGTACTGCTGCCCGGCAGTTCATCTCTGCCAGGCCCTCTTGTCTCGCTGGGCTACGAGAGAAACCATAATCACGGCACCACTGAATGTCTACTCTGGCCGAGATAGATTTTCGTGTGTCGGGAGGGGAGACAGTCCTGTGACGCAGCGCCGCCGGGGAAACCCGTCGGTACGCGGAAGGGCCCGACCTGCATGTCTGCAGGTCGGGCCCTTCCGGCTGTTTCGGTGACGCCTCGCGCAGGTCCCGTCGGTCAGACGGCGACCTGGGTGCCGAGCAGCGCGGATGCCTGCTGGACCGGGGTGAGGTCGGGTACGTCGGCGTCGGGAAGCTCGCGGCAGGTGAAGCCGAGCCGGGCCATGGCCCTCAGGACTTCGCCGGCGCTGAAGTCGCGGCGGTCCTGGCGGGTGATGACCTGGCCGACCTGCTTGGCGGGGTAGGAGCGGCGGCCGATGATCACGGATTCGCCGGTGACCGGCTCGGGCTTGATGCCCTTCATGGATTCCAGGACGCCGCTCTTGGTCAGATCGAACGGGAACCGGGCGATGACACAACGCATGCTGCCTCACAGGGAGAAGAGGAGAAGGGACCGGTCGCAGTGAGTCGTTTCAGGCGGGGGTGAGGTGAACGGACCGCGGTCGCCGGGGATGTCGCGCAGCCGGATGCGGTCCGTGTACGCGCTGCTGTCACGGACGGCGGCGAGCTGGGCCCGGGTGACCAGCCGGGTGCACAGGCCGTCGTCGTCACAGACGAGCAGATGCTCCGAGCGGGCACTGATCACGACGGACAGGGCCACTTCCACGGTCATGTCGTCACCGACCCGCGGTGCGGCCGTTTCCGTGGGGTCGGCCACCTTCCTGTCCACGGGGGTGGCGTTCGCCGAGCGGGGCTGCGTCTGAACCAGCGTCACTGTGCCTCCTGCGGAGATGGGTCGGATTCCTCTTCGCGTGACGTGCGGACCGCCGGGCCGACGGCGGACTGCCGTTGGCCGACGGGGGACCGCCGCGGGCTCACGCGCCGGCCGACTGCGACCTCGCGCGGCGGGCCGCCGAGGCGGTGCTGCGCCGACCGCGGGACACCGGGCCGCGCTTGCGCTGCTCGGCCGCCGGCGCGGTGATGACGACGGGGACGCCGGAGGGGGTCCGGGCGCCGGTGATCCGGTGGAGCGCTTCCTCGCCGGAGCGGACCTGGGTGGTCCGGGGCACGATGCCGGCGGTGGCCATGAGGCGGGTCAGGCCGCGCCGCTGGTTGGCGGTGACCAGGGTGACGACGCTGCCGGACTCACCCGCGCGGGCGGTGCGGCCGCCGCGGTGGAGGTAGTCCTTGTGGTCGGTCGGCGGGTCCACGTTGACGACGAGGTCGAGGTTGTCGACGTGGATGCCGCGGGCGGCGACGTTCGTGGCCACCAGGACGGTGACGTGGCCCGTCTTGAACTGGGCGAGGGTGCGGGTGCGCTGGGGCTGGGACTTGCCGCCGTGGAGCCCCGCGGCGCGGACTCCGCTGTCGAGGAGGTCCTGGGTGAGCCGGTCCACGGCGTGCTTGGTGTCCAGGAACATGATCACCCGGCCCTCGCGCGCCGCGATCTCCGTCGTCACCCGGTGCTTGTCGGCGCCGTGCACGTGCAGGAGGTGGTGTTCCATCGTGGTGACCGCGCCCTGGGAGGGGTCGACGGAGTGGACGACGGGGTCGGTGAGATAGCGGCGGACCAGGAGGTCGACGTTGCGGTCCAGGGTGGCGGAGAACAGCATCCGCTGGCCCTCGGGCCGCACCTGGTCCAGGAGAGCGGTGACCTGGGGCATGAAGCCCATGTCGGCCATCTGGTCGGCCTCGTCCAGGACGGTGATCGCGACCTGGTCCAGCCGGCAGTCGCCTCGGTCGATGAGGTCCTTGAGGCGTCCGGGGGTGGCGACGACGACCTCGGCACCGCCGCGCAGGGCGCCGGCCTGGCGCCCGATGGGCATGCCGCCGACCACGGTCGCCAGGCGCAGCCTGACGGCGCGTGCGTACGGCGTGAGGGCGTCGGTCACCTGCTGGGCCAACTCGCGGGTGGGGACGAGGACGAGGGCGATCGGCCGGCGGGGCTCGGCACGCTGCCCGGCGGTGCGGGCCAGGAGGGCCAGGCCGAAGGCGAGGGTCTTGCCGGAGCCGGTCCGGCCGCGGCCCAGCACGTCACGGCCCACGAGGGAGTTCGGCAGGGTCGCGCCCTGGATCGGGAACGGCACGGACACGCCCTGCGCGGTGAGCGCGGCCAGGAGCTCCCTGGGCATGTCGAGTTCGCCGAACGCCTCGACGGGGGGCAGCGAGGGCGTGATCGTCTTCGGGAGGGCGAACTCTCCCTGCACCGCGGCGGGCCGACGGCCGTAGCCGCCCGAGCGGCTCGGGGCTCCGGAACGGCTGGGGGCGGACGAACCGAAGCGACCGGCCCGGACGGGAGCGGCGGTGGAGCCGAAAGCGGAGCCGCCGGTGCGGCGGCTGCGGGAGGAGCGGCTGTTCGTACGTGTGGGGTTCATTCAGAACCTTCCTTGATGCGGCACGTCATCAAGGAATTCCCGCAGCGGTGGAGCGGCGCGGGGAACCAGAAGAACGGGCCGAAGGGAATGCGAAAGCGAATCTCGCTCGCATGGATTCTGTGTCGGCGTAGGTGCTGAAATCTGAAAGGGGAGTGACGTCGGGCGGACGTCGGTATCCCGGGATCCAGGACGACGGAAAGACACAGGTTCGAAGGGGCAGGCGTCCCCGGAGGGTCCGTGGGCGGCGGAGAACGACGGCCGTCCCGCGGAGGAGAACGCTGCCGGAAAATGCCTGTAGCTGGGGCCCGCACCCCGAGGGATGCGGGCCCCAGCTACGAACTATGCGTCAGCTTCAGGCGGGAACGATGTTCTCGGCCGTCGGGCCCTTCTGGCCCTGCGCGATGTCGAAGGTGACCTTCTGGCCTTCCTGCAGCTCGCGGAAGCCCTGGGCGGCGATGTTCGAGTAGTGGGCGAACACGTCGGGGCCGCCACCGTCCTGCTCGATGAAGCCGAAGCCCTTTTCCGCGTTGAACCACTTCACGGTGCCAGCAGCCATGTCATATCTCCTTTGGGCAGTACACCGGCGTCCGCACTCTACGGATGCCGTGTCGCCGCGATGATGCCCTGCCCGGAAAATGACCGGAAATAAAAAGCGCTCCTGCGCGGCGGGGCCGCCTGGAGACGCTTGAAGTCTTTGGGTACCAAAACTGCAACTGATATCGACAGTAGCAGGTCGCGGCGGCTTCTGTGCGGAGATCAATCGCTCTCCGTGCGGTGCGGTAAATACTCTCCCCGCACGGCCCGGTAAATTCTCGGCCCGCGGTCATAGATATTGACTCGTCCTGAGTGCAGCATTTCGGAAGCACGGGCCCGGGCCTCCGGCACCCTCGACGACGTCGCGGAGCGCGAGACGAGGCAGGCCGGCCTGGAGAACAGAAAAGCCCCAGGTCTTCGACCTGGGGCTCTGCAGTGGAGCGGATGACGGGAATCGAACCCGCGCTATAAGCTTGGGAAGCTCATGTTCTACCATTAAACTACATCCGCACAGCGGGCCGGTGAACGGTGCCGCATCGTTGCACACTGTACCCCATGCGCCACTTGCGGCGAAGCTTGCGCCTTTTCGGGTGCGGAGTGCCGCGTGGAGGGTGTCCCGTTGATCCCCTAATGTGGCTTCCCGTCCAGCACATGTGTAGGGGAAGGGACTTGATGGGTCCGATGGAGCGCACCGTCGTCCGTTGTGCCGAAGGGCATGTGTTCAGTACCGCTTCGTTCCCGCTGCAGCAGCTCGGGGCCGGGCGGATCGGGCCAGGGCGGCTCATCCGGTGTCCGCGCTGCGCGCGGCTGCGGCATGCGGTGCCGGTGGAGTCCGGGCGTCGCTGACCTGCGCCCGGGGCGCGGGTACCTGCCGATTGGGGCAGGTCCGCGCCCTCTGCGTATCGTGGGGGCGTGCTTCTCTCAGACAAGGACATCCGGGCAGAGATCGACGCCGGACGGGTCCGCATCGACCCGTACGACGAATCCATGGTGCAGCCCTCGAGCATCGACGTGAGGCTTGACCGCTTCTTCCGGGTGTTCGAGAACCACCGCTACCCCCACATCGACCCCGCCGTCGAGCAGCTCGACCTGACCCGTGAGGTCGAGCCCGAGGGTGACGAGGCGTTCATCCTCCACCCCGGCGAGTTCGTGCTCGCCTCGACCTACGAGGTCATCACCCTCCCGGACGACATCGCGTCGCGTCTCGAGGGGAAGAGCTCCCTCGGGCGGCTCGGGCTCGTGACGCACTCGACCGCCGGGTTCATCGACCCCGGTTTCTCCGGGCACGTGACCCTGGAGCTGTCGAACCTCGCCACCCTGCCGATCAAGCTGTGGCCCGGGATGAAGATCGGGCAGCTGTGCATGTTCCGGCTGAGCTCGCCCGCCGAGTTCCCGTACGGGAGCGAGCGGTACGGCTCCCGGTACCAGGGGCAGCGGGGCCCGACGGCCTCCCGCTCGTTCATGAACTTCCATCGGACCCAGGTGTGAGGCGGTCGCAGGCATGAGTGAAGTACGCGAGAACCTGACGTACGAGGGTTTCGGGCGCGCCGTCCGTGAGCTGGCGCAGACGATCGCCGACGACGGCTACGAGCCCGACATCGTGCTGTCGATCGCCCGCGGCGGCGTCTTCGTCGCCGGCGGTCTGGCCTACGCCCTGGACTGCAAGAACATCCACCTCGTGAACGTGGAGTTCTACACCGGTGTGGGCACCACGCTGGAGATGCCGGTCATGCTGGCGCCCGTGCCCGACGCGATCGACTTCAGCGACAAGAAGGTGCTGATCACCGACGACGTCGCCGACACCGGCAAGACCCTCAAGCTCGTCCACGACTTCTGTGTCGACCACGTCGCCGAGGTCCGCTCCGCCGTCATCTACGAGAAGTCCCACTCCCTCGTGAAGTGCGAGTACGTGTGGAAGAAGACCGACGAGTGGATCAACTTCCCCTGGTCGGTCGAGCCGCCCGTCGTCAAGCGCGAGGGCCAGGTCCTCGACGCCTGACCCTCCGGTCCGAACCTGAGGAAGGCCCCCGCCGTTCACGGCGGGGGCCTTCCTCGTTCTCGTCGCTTACAGCGTGCCCAGCTTGATCAGGCTCAGCAGCGCCACCAGCTGGATCGCCGACGCGCCCAGCGCCTTCGGCCACGGCAGGTCGTGCGAGCGGCTCACCATCATGGTGAAGAGCGCTCCGGCCGCCAGCCAGGTCAGCCAGCCGATCACCTGGACCAGGCCGTTCTCGCCGCCCAGGAAGAGCGCGAAGACGAGCCGCGGCGCGTCCGTGATCGACATGATCAGCATGGACAGGCCCACCGTCGGCTGCCACGCCCCGTCGCCGCCCAGCTGGCGCGCCAGCGTGTGCGTCACCGAGCCCAGGATCAGTCCGCCGACGACGAAGCCGAGGGCGGTCATCAGGACGTACGGGATCGCCGTCGACAGGGTCGCGTTGATCGCCTCGTCGCGCGCCTTGTCGAAGCCGAAGATCGCGAGCAGCCCGTAGAGGAAGGTCACGATCAGCGCGGGGCCCCACACGGCGTGGTCCCGCATCCGCAGGAACGTGTCCGCGGGGCGCAGCACGATGCCGCTCAGGAGCGCCTTCCACGGGAGCCGGGGGCCCGTCGGGACGGGCGCGGCGCCGGCGTGGTGGGTCGCGGCGTCGCCGTAGGGGTCGTCGACGCTGAACATCTGGGTGTGGCCCGGGTTGTTCGCCGTCGCCGCGTGCGGGTGCTGCTGCTGGCCGTACGGGTCGCCGAAGTACTCGGGCTCGCCGTAGGGCTGCTGCCCCTGGTGCCCGTGCTGCCCCTGCTGCCCGTGGGAGCCCTGGCGCCCCTGCTGCCCCTGCGGTGGCTGCTGTTGCCACTGCTGCTGCTGCGGGTGCGGCGGCGGGGCCGCGTTGTACCCGTACGGCGCCTGCTGCGGTTGATTGTGCGGGGGGCGGTTGTCCCGGCCGCGTCCGTTCCTGAATCCAGCCACGTCCTTGAACGTACCCGCTTCCGCCGTACGGGCGCTCCTCGGGCCGCCGCTTGCCACTGAGCTGTGACATCCCCTAGGGGGATATGCCGGGCTCTCGTTACAAAACCGACGTATCACCTCAATGTCGTACTCGTAGCTTCGGAGCTGTCAGCGAGTCGAGCAAGGAGTCCTTCCGATGCGTGTCACCCGTCGTTCCGCCCGTACCGCCGCCGTCGCCACCGGGGCCGTCGCCGCGCTCCTGCTGCCGGCCGCCGGAGCGTTCGCCGCGGACCCCGACCCCGCCCCCGCCCCCGCTGGTGGCGACCAGTCGGTCTTCTGGCGGAACGTCGACCTCGCCGGCGGCTCGCTCGCGCGGGTCTACCAGGACGGGCCGGGCCGCTTCTCCGCCGAGATCTACGCCGGCGGCTCCCTGATCGACACCCTCGTCAGCACCGGCGGCCGGCCCGCGTCCGGCCAGTACGACGGTCCGTACGGTGGCCTTCACGTCGTCCTCAGGCCCGACGGCACCGTGCGCTCCTGGGTCGAGACCGCGCCGAAGCCGGACCCGAAGCCCACGCCCAAGCCGGACCCGAAGCCCGTCCCCAAGCCCGCTCACCAGGCGAAGAAGAACACCGTGCGGCTCCCCGACGCCAAGGTCACCCTGCCCGACGGGAACGTGGCCCGGTTCTTCACGAGCACCAGCCACCCCCGCGTCGAGCTCACCCAGAAGAACGGCCGCTCCCTCGGCTCCCTCGACCTCAGGCATCCGGCCGCCGCCCACCACGGCTGGACGTACACGCTCGTCGACGCCGGGAAGCACCGGTACGAGCTCACCGCCGTCGACACCCCGCGGCAGGGGGCCGGCAGCCGGGTCTACGACTTCCAGGGCAGGCTCGTCGGCACGTACGTCGCCCAGAAGGCCTGACCGGGGCCCGCACGACGAAGAGGGCCGCCCCGCGCTTCACGCGCGGGGCGGCCCTCTCTCGTGTACCGGGTGCTACTTCGCCGGTTCCGGCTCCGGCTCCTCGGCCGGTTCCGGCTCCGGGTCCACCGGGGTCTTCACCGATTCGAGCAGCAGCTGGGCCACGTCCACGACCGTGACGGACTCCTTGGCCTTGCCCTCGTTCTTCTTGCCGTTGACCGAGTCGGTCAGCATGACGAGGCAGAACGGGCAGGCGGTGGAGACGATGTCCGGGTTGAGGGACAGGGCCTCCTCGACGCGCTCGTTGTTGATGCGCTTGCCGATCCGCTCCTCCATCCACATCCGGGCACCGCCGGCGCCGCAGCAGAAGCCGCGCTCCTTGTGGCGGTGCATCTCCTGCTGGCGCAGGCCGGGGACGGCGGACATGATCTCGCGCGGCGGCGTGTAGACCTTGTTGTGACGGCCCAGGTAGCACGGGTCGTGGTAGGTGATGAGGCCGTCGACCGGGGTCACCGGGACCAGCTTGCCCTCGTCGATGAGGTGCTGGAGCAGCTGGGTGTGGTGGATGACCTCGTACTCGCCGCCGAGCTGCGGGTACTCGTTGGCGATGGTGTTGAAGCAGTGCGGGCAGGTGGAGACGATCCGCTTGGCCGACTTCGGCTTCTTCGTCGACTCGTCCTCGTCATCCTCGCCGAACGCCATGTTCAGCATCGCGACGTTCTCCTGCGCGAGCTGCTGGAACAGCGGCTCGTTGCCCAGGCGGCGGGGGGAGTCACCGGTGCACTTCTCGTCGCCGCCCATGATCGCGAACTTGACGCCCGCCATGTGCAGCAGCTCCGCGAAGGCCTTGGTGGTCTTCTTGGCCCGGTCCTCCAGGGCGCCGGCGCAGCCGACCCAGTAGAGGTAGTCGAACTCCGAGAGGTCCTCGACGTCCTTGCCGACGATCGGGACCTCGAAGTCGACCTCCTTGGTCCACTCGACGCGCTGCTTCTTCGCCAGGCCCCAGGGGTTGCCCTTCTTCTCCAGGTTCTTGAGCATCGTGCCCGCCTCGGACGGGAACGCGGACTCGATCATCACCTGGTAGCGGCGCATGTCGACGATGTGGTCGATGTGCTCGATGTCGACCGGGCACTGCTCGACGCAGGCGCCGCAGGTGGTGCAGGACCACAGGACGTCGGGGTCGATGACGCCGTTCTCCTCGGCGGTGCCGATGAGGGGGCGCTCGGCCTCGGCGATCGCCGACGCGGGGACGTCCTTGAGCTGCTCCTCGGTGGCCTTCTCGTTGCCCTCCATGTCCTTGCCGCCGCCGGCGAGCAGGTACGGCGCCTTGGCGTGCGCGTGGTCGCGCAGCGACATGATGAGGAGCTTGGGGGAGAGGGGCTTGCCGGTGTTCCAGGCGGGGCACTGCGACTGGCAGCGGCCGCACTCGGTGCAGGTGGAGAAGTCGAGGATGCCCTTCCAGGAGAACTGCTCGACCTGGGAGACGCCGAAGACGGCGTCCTCGGCCGGGTCCTCCCAGTCGATCTCCTTGCCGGCCGTCGTCATCGGCTGGAGCGCGCCGAGCGCGGTGGAGCCGTCGGCGTTCCGCTTGAACCAGATGTTCGGGAAGCCGAGGAAGCGGTGCCAGGCGACGCCCATGTTCGTGTTGAGCGAGACCGTGATCATCCAGGTGAAGGACGTGACGATCTTGAGCGCCGCGACGAAGTAGGTGAGGTGCTGGATCGTGCTCAGGTCCAGGTTGTCGAGCAGCGCGATCAGCGGGTACGAGGCGAAGAAGCCGGGCTCCCAGCTGGTCACGTGGTGCTGGACGCCTTCGAGGGCGCGCAGCGTCATGATGCAGAGGCCGACGATCAGGATGACGGCCTCGACGAAGTACGCCTGGCCGGTCTTGGAGCCCGCGAAGCGGGACTTGCGGCCCGCCTTGGTGGGCTTGCTGAGCTGCCGGATCACGATGAGGGTCACGATGCCCAGGACCGTCATCAGGCCGAGGAACTCGGTGAAGATCTCGTACGGCAGCCAGTCGCCGATGATCGGGATCAGCCAGTCGGCCTGGAAGAGCTGGCCGAAGGCGTTGACGATCGTCAGGAGCAGCGAGAAGAAGCCCACCGCCACGAACCAGTGCGCGAAGCCGACGATGCCCCAGCGGTTCATCCGGGTGTGGCCGAGGAATTCCTTGACCAGGGTCACGGTGCGCTGGGTGGGGTCGCCGGTGCGGGTGCCGGCGGGCACGGGCTGCCCGAGGCGCACGAACCGGTAGATCTGCACGGTGGCACGACCGAACAGCGCGACGGCCACCACCGTGATGGCGATCGACACGATGATCGCGGCGAGTTGCATGAGGGGCTCCTCGGGCGGGCCTACTAAGCGGTAACTTATGGAGTCCGTGCCGAGATTACCCGTTCGGGGCCCCGGGCTGTAGCGGCGCTCGCGGTGATCTGTGTCGCTCAGGCAAACCTTGCCGCGCGACGCCTGCGGACTGCTGGAAGCGTACGCGCCAGGATCGTGAGATCCATCCCCAGCCAGTGGTGGTCCACGTAATGGAGGTCGAGCAGCTCGCGCTCCTCCCACGGCAGGTCCGACCGTCCGCTGATCTGCCACGGGCCGGTCAGCCCGGGGCGTACGGAGAGCCGGCGGCGTCCCTCGCCCGCGCACTCGCGGTGGCCCGGGGTCAGCGGACACGGTCCGACCAGCGACATCCGGCCGCCGACGACGTGCACGAGGAGCGGCAGCGCGGCCAGGGGGCTCTTCGTGCGGAAGGTCAGCATCGTGAAGGGCTCCCCCTCCAGGCCCGCCACCGTGCGGCGGCGCAGCACGCCCCGGCCGGGGGTGGCCGAGCCGAGGGCGACCGAGAGGGCGACGGCGGCGAGCAGGGGGGACAGGGCGACCAGGAGGGCGAGCCCGCCCACGATGTCGAACGTGCGCTTGGCCGTCATTCCCCGCACCTTCCGAGCATTCCCCACACCCTTCCGAGCGACGAACGAGAATCATGGGATATTCGTGGGATATGGCTGGTTTGCCCGACATGGGGCCAGCGAACTCTCTCATGCGCCACCGCGCCGGATCGGGGATCGACGCGCGCCCGCATCCGTATGAGTGAGATAAAGGACGAAGAGTTGAGCCCCCTCCGCTCAGGTCTGTTGACGCAGTCCGTCCCGTCGTGCATCCTTGAGTCAGATCCACTCAAGTACGTCAGCTGGAGGAATCGAAATGGCACGTGCGGTCGGCATCGACCTGGGCACGACTAACTCCGTCGTCAGCGTTCTGGAAGGCGGCGAGCCCACCGTCATCACCAACGCCGAGGGCGCCAGGACCACGCCGTCCGTCGTCGCCTTCGCGAAGAACGGCGAGGTGCTCGTCGGCGAGGTGGCCAAGCGTCAGGCCGTCACCAACGTCGACAGGACCATCCGGTCGGTCAAGCGCCACATGGGCACCGACTGGAAGATCGAGATCGACGGCAAGAACTTCAACCCGCAGCAGATGAGCGCCTTCATCCTGCAGAAGCTGAAGCGCGACGCCGAGGCCTACCTGGGCGAGAAGGTCGTTGACGCGGTCATCACCGTTCCGGCCTACTTCAACGACTCGGAGCGCCAGGCCACCAAGGAGGCCGGTGAGATCGCGGGCCTCAACGTCCTGCGCATCGTCAACGAGCCGACCGCGGCCGCCCTCGCGTACGGCCTCGACAAGGACGACCAGACGATCCTCGTCTTCGACCTCGGTGGCGGCACCTTCGACGTGTCCCTCCTGGAGATCGGCGACGGCGTCGTCGAGGTGAAGGCCACCAACGGTGACAACCACCTCGGTGGCGACGACTGGGACCAGCGCGTCGTCGACTACCTGGTGACGCAGTTCCAGAACGGCCACGGCGTGGACCTGGCCAAGGACAAGATGGCTCTCCAGCGTCTCCGCGAGGCCGCGGAGAAGGCGAAGATCGAGCTCTCGTCCTCGACCGAGACCTCCATCAACCTGCCGTACATCACGGCCTCCGCCGAGGGCCCGCTGCACCTGGACGAGAAGCTCACCCGGGCCCAGTTCCAGCAGCTGACCTCGGACCTGCTCGACCGCTGCAAGGTGCCGTTCCACAACGTCATCAAGGACGCGGGCATCAACCTCTCCGAGATCGACCACGTCGTTCTCGTCGGTGGTTCGACCCGTATGCCGGCCGTCGCCGAGCTCGTCAAGGAGCTGACCGGCGGTCAGGACGCCAACAAGGGCGTCAACCCGGACGAGGTCGTCGCCATCGGCGCCGCGCTCCAGGCCGGTGTCCTCAAGGGTGAGGTCAAGGACGTCCTGCTCCTCGACGTGACCCCGCTGTCCCTCGGCATCGAGACCAAGGGCGGCATCATGACCAAGCTCATCGAGCGCAACACCACGATCCCGACCAAGCGGTCCGAGATCTTCACGACGGCCGAGGACAACCAGCCGTCCGTGCAGATCCAGGTCTACCAGGGCGAGCGCGAGATCGCGGCGTACAACAAGAAGCTCGGCATGTTCGAGCTGACCGGTCTGCCGCCGGCCCCGCGTGGCGTCCCGCAGATCGAGGTCGCCTTCGACATCGACGCCAACGGCATCATGCACGTGACCGCGAAGGACCTGGGCACGGGCAAGGAGCAGAAGATGACCGTCACCGGCGGCTCCTCGCTGCCGAAGGACGAGGTCGACCGCATGCGCCAGGAGGCCGAGCAGTACGCGGACGAGGACCACCGCCGCCGCGAGGCCGCCGAGTCCCGCAACCAGGGCGAGCAGCTCGTCTACCAGACCGAGAAGTTCCTCAAGGACAACGAGGACAAGGTCCCCGGTGACGTCAAGGCCGAGGTCGAGGCCGCGCTCGTCGAGCTGAAGGACAAGCTCAAGGGCGAGGACACCGCCGAGATCCGCACCGCCACCGAGAAGGTCGCGGCCGTCTCCCAGAAGCTCGGCCAGGCGCTCTACGCCGACGCCCAGGGCGCGCAGGCCGCGGGCGGCGACGCCGGCGCCGGCCAGCAGGCTCAGGCCGACGACGACGTCGTCGACGCCGAGATCGTGGACGAGGACAAGCCGAAGGGCGGCGCTGCCTGATGTCTGAGGAGACCCCGGGCTTCGAGGAGAAGCCCGAAGTCCCCGCCGACGGCACGCCCGAGGAGCCCGAGACCGCCGCTGCCGCCGCCTCCGCCGACAAGGCGGAGGGGGCGGCCCCGGCCGGGGACGCTACTGACGTGGCTCTGCTGGCGCAGCTGGACCAGGCCCGCAAGGCGCTCGAGGAGCGCACCGCGGACCTCCAGCGGCTCCAGGCCGAGTACCAGAACTACCGCCGCCGCGTGGAGCGGGACCGGGTCACGGTCAAGGAGATCGCCGTCGCGGGCCTCCTGAGCGACCTGCTCCCGGTGCTCGACGACGTCGGCCGGGCCCGGGACCACGGCGAGCTCGTGGGCGGGTTCAAGTCGGTGGCCGAATCGCTGGAGACCGTCGTCGCCAAGATGGGTCTGCAGCAGTTCGGCAAGGAGGGCGAGCCCTTCGACCCGACGATCCACGAGGCCCTGATGCACTCGTACGCGCCGGACGTCACCGAGACGACGTGCGTGGCGATCCTGCAGCCGGGGTACCGGATCGGCGAGCGGACCATCCGGCCCGCCCGCGTGGCCGTCGCCGAGCCCCAGCCGGGCGCGGCACCGGCCAAGGACGACGCGAAGTCGTCCACGGACGAGGAGAGCGGTGCCCCCGAGGAGGGGTAGCGCGACCGACCGCACAGCGGTGACAGACCCCGGAGCAGTCCGGAAGGAGGGACGTCGATGAGCACGAAGGACTTCGTCGAGAAGGACTACTACAAGGTTCTCGGCGTCCCCAAGGACGCCACCGAGGCCGAGATCAAGAAGGCGTACCGGAAGCTCGCCCGCGAGAACCACCCGGACGCCAACAAGAACGACGCCAAGGCCGAGGAGCGCTTCAAGGAGATCTCCGAGGCGAACGACATCCTCGGCGACGCCAAGAAGCGCAAGGAGTACGACGAGGCCCGCGCCCTCTTCGGGAACGGCGGCTTCCGGGCCGGCGGCCCCGGGGCGGGCGGCTCGTTCAACTTCGACCTGGGTGACCTCTTCGGAGGCACCCAGGGCGGCGCGGGCGGCGGCTTCGGCGGCGGTGGCGGCGGCATCGGGGACGTCTTCGGCGGTCTGTTCAACCGCGGCGCCGGTGCGGGCCCCCGCACCCAGCCGCGGCGCGGCCAGGACATCGAGTCCGAGGTGACGCTCAGCTTCACCGAGGCCATCGAGGGCGCGACCGTACCGCTGCGGATGTCCAGCCAGCAGCCGTGCACGGCGTGTTCGGGCACCGGCGACAAGAACGGCACGCCCCGGGTGTGCCCGACCTGCGTCGGCACCGGACAGGTCTCGCGCGGCAGCGGCGGCGGCTTCTCGCTCACCGACCCCTGTGTGGACTGCAAGGGCCGCGGCCTCATCGCCGAGAACCCCTGCGAGGTCTGCAAGGGCAGCGGCCGGGCCAAGTCCTCCCGCACCATGCAGGTCCGCATCCCGGCCGGTGTCTCCGACAACCAGAAGATCCGGTTGCGCGGCAAGGGAGCGCCGGGGGAGCGCGGCGGGCAGAACGGCGACCTGTACGTCGTGGTGCACGTCGACACCCACCCGGTCTTCGGCCGCAAGGACGACAACCTCACCGTCACCGTGCCGGTCTCCTTCGCGGAGGCGGCGCTCGGCGGCGAGATCAAGGTGCCGACCCTCGGCGGCCCCGCGGTCACCCTCAAGCTGCCCGCGGGCACTCCGAACGGCCGGACCATGCGCGCCCGGGGCAAGGGCGCGGTCCGCAAGGACGGCACGCGCGGCGACCTGCTCGTGACGGTCGAGGTCGCGGTGCCGAAGGAGCTGGACGACAAGGCACGTGACGCCCTGGAGACCTATCGCGAGGCGACCGCCTCCGAGGACCCCCGGGCGGAGCTGTTCCAGGCCGCGAAGGGAGCGTGACCCGGTGGACGGGCGCCGACGCAATCCGTACGAACTGACCGACGAGTCGCCGGTGTACGTCATCTCGGTGGCGGCCCAGCTCTCCGGTCTGCACCCGCAGACCCTCCGTCAGTACGACCGCCTCGGTCTGGTCTCCCCGGACCGCACGGCGGGCCGTGGCCGGCGCTACTCGGCCCGTGACATCGAGCTGCTCCGCCAGGTGCAGCAGCTGTCGCAGGACGAGGGCATCAACCTGGCCGGGATCAAGCGCATCATCGAGCTGGAGAACCAGGTCGCGGCGCTGCAGAGCCGGATCGCGGAGCTGTCGGCGGCCGTCGACGGCGCGGCGGCGGCGATGCGGCAGCGCGAGGCCCAGGTGCACGCCTCGTACCGGCGCGATCTGGTGCCGTACACGGATGTGCAGCAGGCGAGCGCGCTGGTGGTCTGGCGTCCGAAGCGCGGCGAGTAGGCCCCCGTCCGGCGGCCCGGCCCCGCGCCGGGCGTCCCCTGGACGCGTGAAGCCCCTTCCACGGTCGTGGAGGGGGCTTCCCGCGTGTACGGGACCGCCGGGCTACGGGATGAGCTCCGCCACGATGTCGCCGAGCGTCTCCCACCACGGCGCGGCCCCGGTGCCGAACGCGGCGGCGAGGGCGGTGCCGACGGCGTGGTCGAGCGGGGTGGGGGAGGCGGCCGGGTCCCAGTCGGCGTACACCTTGCCGTCCCCCTGGGACTCCAGGGTGCCGAGCGCCTTCCCGTTCCGGGTCAGCTGGCTGTCCACGTGCGAGCTGGGGACGAGCCGGTAGCGGACGCCGTCGACGCGGACGTCCACCCGGTAGGAGCGGCGCAGCAGCCGGGCGCGGGCCGGCTTGATGACGGCGGGTTCCCCGGCCACCGTCAGGGCGAGCAGGGCGGGCTTGCGGGTGCCGATCGGCGTATGGGTGTCGGGGCGGGCCCCGGGGGCCCGTACGAGCTCCACGGTGGGTAGGTCGTGCCCGGAGACGCGAAGGGTCCCGGCGGGCCCGTCGAGGTCGATCTGTACGTACACGGCGGTGAGTTGTCCCGTTCGACGCTGGTCAGGTGTCTGGGTGGTCAGTTGTCTCCCTCGAGGATGCCCGACTGCGCGATCAGGTAGCCGAGCTGGGCCCGGCTGCCGCTGCCGAGGGCGGCGGCGAGCTTGGCGATGTGGGCGCGGCAGGTGCGCACGTTCATGCCGAGGCGGCGGGCGATGGCCTCGTCGACATGGCCCTCGACGAGGAGTTTGGCGATGGAGCGCTGGACGCCGCCGATGCCGTCCACGGAGGGGCTGTACGGGATCTCGTCCTCCCACGGCACGCCGTGCAGCCAGAACTGGTCGAAGACGCCGACGAGGTACTGGACGAGGCCCTCGTGGCGGAGTTCGAGGGCGACCTGGCGGTCGCTGCGCGCGGGAACGAAGGCGACCTTGCGGTCGACGATGATCAGCCGGTCGACGATCTCCTCGAGGGTGCGCAGTTCGAGCCCGTACGGCGCGACGCGTTCGACGTAGGCCAGCGTGGCGGGATGGTGGCGTGCCGTGTGCTGGTAGAGCGTGCGCATCCGGACGCCGCGGTCGAGCAGCGGCTCCATGCGGCGCAGGGCGGCTTCGAGGGTCTCGGGGCGGCGGCCGCTGCCGGGCTGGATGGTGAGGAGTTCCTCGGTGCACTCGTTGATGGCGCGGTCGAGGGCGGCGTTGATGACGCTGAGGCCTTCGAGGACCGTGATGGCCTGGGCGCCGGAGGGGTCCTGGGTGTGGATCGCCATGAACGGCTCGAAAGCGTCCGCGAGGGCTATCGCGTGCTGGCGTCGGACCTGTATCTCCTGCTCGATGGGGTGCACGAGCTGGTTGAGCGCGATCGACGGCGGAACGGGACGCAGGCACTGGCTGTCGTCCGGGTCCGGGTGCAGGAGGGAGAGTTCCCTCAGGCAGGGGGCGGCTTCGGCGTCCGCGCGGGCTATGCGGCCGGTGCGGAGCGCACTCGCATAGAGCTCCTTGCCCACGTCGCATAGTTCACCGTGACTGTGCTTATGACCGGACTCGTCGCATTCTCGCCTCATTTGCACCCCCCTCAGGGTCATGAATTACAGGAACATGATGCCCGGGTTGGCTGGTGGAAAGGGGCGGGAGTGAGCCATCGTCTTACTCGCGGGGGGGAGGTAGTGATCAAAAGAGGTGGAGATCGGCCATGACCAGGATGGTTCGTGCACTTAGCGCCATAGCCGTTGCGGCGGCTGCTCTCGGCGCACTCGCCGTCGGCGAGCCCTCGTGGGAGAGCACCCCGGCGCATTCCGTGGCAGGGCCGGACGAGCCCTCGTGGGAGAGCACCCCGGCACACGACGTGGTGGCCGGGCCCGGCGAACCCTCGTGGGAGAGCTCGCCCAGGGACGTCGTACGCGCCGCTCCCTACGAACCGTCGTGGGAGATCACGTCCAGGGGTGCGGGGGCGTGACCGTGCCGCCGGACGACCCCAGGTTCCGCCGGGAGATGGCTTCGGCCTACCGGTCCGGGTGGCACTTCGTCGACCTCGCCACGGCAATCCCCCACCGTGGCGACGCGCTGAAGATCACCCTCTTCGGAGAGCCGATCGTGGTGGCACGGGAGCAGGACGAGGACGTCCGCGCCTACCGCTGCCTCCGCCGTCCCCGCGGCGCCCCGCAGCCCATCCGCTGTGCCATCCGGTACGGCATGATCTTCGTCAACCTCGACCAGCGGGACCACCAGCTGATCGAGCCCGAGACCATCACCGCCACCCCCCGCAGTGCCTGAGCGATTCCCCCGTCGTTGTAGATCGCTCCGGCACTTCCCCCACACAGCGGCGCCATCGCGGACCTGAAACGCGATGGCGCCGCTGTGCTGCCCCCGTACGGCCGGGGGCCCTTCCCTCAGGCGCGTCCCATCGCCCGCGTCAGGGCGATCTCGATGACCACCCGGTCCGGGTTCTCGGCCGGCGTGCGCCCGTAGCGCTCCGCGTAGCGCCCCACCGCGTCCGCGACGACCTCCGGCTCGGTACGGATGTGCGCGACGCCCTCCAGGGTGGCCCAGCGGCCCTTGTCGACCTGGCAGACCGCCACCCGCGCGCCGTCCGCGCCCGCCGCCAGGACGTTGGCGACCTTGCGGCTGTGCTTGTTGGTGATGACCCGGGCGTATCCGCCCTCGGGGTCGTAGGTGACGCCCACCGCCACGACGTGCGGAGTGCCGTCCGGGCGCGGGGTGGTCAGGGTGCACATGTGGTACTCGCGCCAGAAGCTGAGGTACGAGTCGGAGGGGTTCCTCGGATCGGTCGCCATGCACGGAAACTACCCGGGGCGGAGCTCCGTTCGACACCTTGAGCGCGATCGACTCAACTTTGTGTACCCTGGAGGAGTCATAAAGGGAGAGGACCCGAAGCAACCCAGGAGGAGCACCGCACGTGGACGCCGAACTGACCAACCGGAGCCGGGACGCGATCAACGCGGCCAGCAGCCGCGCCGTGTCCGAGGGGCACGCCGACCTGACCCCCGCGCACCTGCTGCTCGCGCTGCTCACCGGTCAGGAGAACGAGAACATCACCGACCTGCTCGTCGCCGTCGACGCCGACCAGGCCGTCGTGCGCTCCGGCGCGGAGCGGCTGCTCGCCGCCCTGCCGAGCGTCACCGGGTCCACGGTCGCGCCCCCGCAGCCCAGCCGCGAGTTCCTCGCCGTGATCGCCGACGCCGACCGGCAGGCCAAGGAGCTCGGCGACGACTACCTGTCCACCGAGCACTTCCTCGTCGCGATCGCGGCCAAGGGCGG
This sequence comes from Streptomyces sp. CB02009, assembly GCF_001905825.1. Lineage (GTDB taxonomy): Bacteria > Actinomycetota > Actinomycetes > Streptomycetales > Streptomycetaceae > Streptomyces. Next base: position 237,339 of record NZ_LIVV01000004.1, on the reverse strand, counting down.
CCAGGCCGGTGAGATCCTCGACGCGCAGGGCGCGAGCGCTTCGAAGCTGCTCGACGCGTTCGAGAAGAGCAGGGGAGGACGCCGGGTGACCACACCCGACCCGGAGGGGCAGTACAAGGCGCTGGAGAAGTTCGGCACGGACTTCACCGCCGCCGCGCGCGAGGGCAAGCTGGACCCGGTCATCGGCCGCGACCACGAGATCCGCCGCGTCGTGCAGGTGCTGTCCCGCCGCACCAAGAACAACCCGGTCCTCATCGGTGAGCCCGGCGTCGGCAAGACCGCCGTCGTCGAGGGCCTCGCCCAGCGGATCGTGAAGGGCGACGTACCCGAGTCGCTGAAGAACAAGCGGCTGGTCTCGCTCGACCTCGGCGCGATGGTCGCCGGCGCCAAGTACCGCGGCGAGTTCGAGGAGCGCCTGAAGACCGTGCTCTCCGAGATCAAGGCGAGCGACGGCCAGATCATCACCTTCATCGACGAGCTGCACACGGTCGTCGGCGCGGGCGCGGGCGGCGACTCCGCCATGGACGCGGGCAACATGCTCAAGCCCATGCTGGCCCGCGGCGAGCTCCGCATGGTCGGCGCGACGACCCTCGACGAGTACCGCGAGCGGATCGAGAAGGACCCCGCCCTGGAGCGCCGCTTCCAGCAGGTCCTCGTCGCCGAGCCCACGGTCGAGGACACCATCGCGATCCTCCGCGGCCTCAAGGGCCGGTACGAGGCCCACCACAAGGTGCAGATCAACGACTCCGCGCTGGTGGCCGCCGCGACCCTCTCCGACCGGTACATCACCTCCCGCTTCCTCCCCGACAAGGCGATCGACCTCGTCGACGAGGCCGCGAGCCGGCTCCGCATGGAGATCGACTCCTCGCCGGTCGAGATCGACGAGCTCCAGCGCTCGGTCGACCGGCTCCGCATGGAGGAGCTGGCCCTCAAGAACGAGACCGACGCGGGCAGCAGGCAGCGCCTGGAGAAGCTGCGGCGCGACCTCGCCGACCGCGAGGAGGAGCTGCGCGGCCTGACCGCCCGCTGGGAGCGCGAGAAGCAGTCCCTCAACCGGGTCGGCGAGCTGAAGGAGCGCCTCGACGAGACCCGGGGCCGCGCCGAGCGCGCCCAGCGCGACGGCGACTTCGACACCGCCTCCAAGCTGCTCTACGGGGAGATCCCGGCCCTGGAGCGGGAGCTGGAGGAGGCGAGCGAGGCCGAGGCCCAGCAGGAGTCCGCCAAGGACACCATGGTCAAGGAGGAGGTCGGCCCCGACGACATCGCGGACGTCGTCGGCGCCTGGACCGGCATCCCCGCCGGCCGCCTCCTGGAGGGCGAGACGCAGAAGCTGCTGCGCATGGAGGACGAGCTCGGCCGGCGGCTGATCGGCCAGTCCGAGGCCGTCCAGGCCGTCTCCGACGCCGTGCGCCGCACCCGCGCGGGCATCGCCGACCCCGACCGCCCCACCGGCTCCTTCCTCTTCCTCGGCCCCACGGGTGTCGGCAAGACGGAGCTGGCGAAGGCGCTCGCGGACTTCCTCTTCGACGACGAGCGGGCCATGATCCGCATCGACATGTCGGAGTACGGCGAGAAGCACAGCGTCGCCCGGCTGGTCGGCGCGCCTCCCGGCTACGTCGGGTACGAGGAGGGCGGCCAGCTCACGGAGGCGGTCCGCCGCCGCCCGTACAGCGTGGTCCTGCTCGACGAGGTGGAGAAGGCGCACCCGGAGGTCTTCGACGTCCTGCTCCAGGTCCTGGACGACGGGCGGCTCACCGACGGGCAGGGCCGGACGGTGGACTTCCGCAACACCATCCTGATCCTCACGTCGAACCTGGGCAGCCAGTACCTGGTCGACCCGCTGACCCCCGCGGACGTGAAGAGGCAGCAGGTCCTCGATGTCGTCAGGGCCAGTTTCAAGCCGGAGTTCCTCAACCGGCTCGACGACCTGGTGGTCTTCTCCGCCCTCGACCGGGCCGAGCTGGGCCGGATCGCCCGGCTCCAGATCGACCGGCTCGGCCGGCGGCTCGCCGAGCGGCGGCTCACCCTGGACGTCACCCCGGAGGCCCTGGAGTGGCTCGCCGAGGAGGGCAACGACCCGGCGTACGGCGCCAGGCCGCTGCGCCGCCTCATCCAGACGGCGATCGGCGACCGGCTCGCCAAGGAGATCCTCGCGGGCGAGGTCCAGGACGGTGACACGGTCCGGGTGGACCGCTTCGAGGACGGCCTGATCGTGGGGCCGGCGGGCCGCTAGGCGGCCCTCAGCGCCCCGGGCGGCGTCACGGCCGCTCGGGGCGGCGGAGGGGGCTCCGGCACGTACGAGGACGGTGACCGTCCCCGTACGTGACCCGCACGGAGGCGCGGGCGCCCCTCGTTTCTCCGTTTTCCGCGTTTCCCTTGTTTCCCGTGTTTCCCCGCATTTCCCGGCGGTGCCTTCCCCCGGGCGCACCGGTTCTTGTCAGCCCGCAGCGGATCGCGGGAGGCAGGGCTTGCCACAGACCGCCCGGCATGGGGGAGGATGGCGACATCCGTACGAAGGGAAATACACGGTGAGCATCGACCCGTCCTCGATTCCGAATTTCGGGGGCCAGCCCCAGCCTCAGGCCGCAGGACCGGCGGGCCCCGTCGTCCCCGACCAGGACCTCGTCAAGCAGCTCCTCGAGCAGATGGAGCTGAAGTACGTCATCGACGACGAGGGTGACCTCGCGGCGCCGTGGGAGGAATTCCGCACGTACTTCATGTTCCGCGGAGAGGACGAGCAGCAGGTCTTCTCGGTGCGGACGTTCTACGACCGCCCGCACTCGGCCGACGACCGCGCCAAGATCCTCGACGCGATCGACGACTGGAACCGCCGCACCCTGTGGCCGAAGGTCTACACCCACCTGCACGAGGAGGAGGACGGCTCCGCCACCCTCCGCCTCATCGGTGAGGCCCAGATGCTGATCGGCACCGGCGTCGCCCTGGAGCACTTCGTGTCCTCCACGGTCAGCTGGGTCCGCGCCTCCATCGAGTTCGACAAGTGGGTCGTCGAGCAGTTCGGCCTGGAGTCCCCCGAGGACAAGGCCGCCGGCGACGAAGAGGCCTGAGCCTCCCCGCACCGCACCGAGAGCCCGGCCCCTTCCGAGGGGCCGGGCTCTCGGGCGTCCGCGCCGCCGCGGCCGGGTGTGTCAGGACAGGTGCTTGAGGCGGGAGACGGCCTCCTCCAGGACCTCGGTCTTCTTGCAGAAGGCGAAGCGGACGAAGGGGGCGCCGGCCTCGCGGTGGTCGTAGAAGACGGCGTTGGGGATGGCGACGACCCCGGCGCGCTCGGGCAGCGAGCGGCAGAAGGCGAAGCCGTCCTCGGCGCCGAGGGGGCGGATGTCGGTGGTGACGAAGTAGGTGCCGGCGGGCTTGTAGACCGCGAAGCCCGCCTGGGCGAGGCCCTCGCTCAGCAGGTCCCGCTTGGCGGCGTGCTCCGCGCGGAGGGTGTCGTAGTACGCGGCCGGGAGGCGCAGGGCCTCGGCGATCGCGTACTGGAACGGGCCGGAGGACACGTACGTGAGGAACTGCTTGGCCGAGCGGACCGCGGAGGTCAGCTCGGGGCTCGCGGTGATCCAGCCGACCTTCCAGCCGGTGAACGAGAACGTCTTGCCGGCCGAGCCGATGGTGACCGTGCGCTCCCGCATCCCCGGCAGGCTCGCGATCGGCAGGTGCTCGGCGTCGTCGAAGACCAGGTGCTCGTACACCTCGTCCGTGACGACGAGCAGGTCCCGCTCGATCGCGAGCTCGGCGACGGCGGTCAGCTCGGCCCGGGTGAGGACGGTGCCGGTGGGGTTGTGCGGGGTGTTGAGGAGGATCAGCCGGGTCCGGTCGGTGACGGCGGCCCGCAGTTCGTCGAGGTCGAGGCCGTAGGCCCCGTCGTGCGGGCGGAGGGTCACGGGGACCCGGGTCCCGCCGGCCATCGCGATGCAGGCGGCGTACGAGTCGTAGTACGGCTCCAGGGCGATGACCTCGTCGCCCGGTGCGACGAGGGCGAGCAGCGAGGCCGCGATCGCCTCGGTGGCGCCCGCGGTGACGAGCACCTCCGTGTCGGGGTCGAGGTCGATGCCGTACCGGTCCCGCTGGTGGTCGGCGATGGCCGCGCGCAGCTCGGGGACGCCGGTGCCGGGCGGGTACTGGTTGCCGCGTCCGTCCCGCAGCGCGCGGACCGCGGCCTCCCGGATCTCCTCGGGGCCGTCGGTGTCGGGGAAGCCCTGGCCGAGGTTGATGGCCCCGGTCCTGGCGGCGAGCTGGGACATCTCGGCGAAGATCGTCGTCCCGAACTCGGCAAGGTGGCGGTTGAGCGGCGGTCGTGTCATGACGGCCATCCTGCGGCGAAGCTCTGGACTTCCTCAAGTGCGCTTTGACGACGCGCGCGTGAGGGAATCTCCCTCGCACAAGAGAACGGGGGTAGTACTGATGGAAATCGTCTTCATCATTCTGGGCATCGCGGTGTTCCTGTGGCTCGCCAGCATGTTCCGCGGTGCGTTCCGCAGCGCGCCGCCGCGGCGGCGGCGGCGCTCGGGGTCGAGCGGCGGCAGCACCACGTGGGCCGACGGCGGTGGGGGCGGCGGCTGCGGTGGCGGCTCCAGCTCCTCCTGCGGAGGGTCCTCCAGCTGCGGTGGCGGGGGTGGCGGCTGCGGCGGTGGCTCCAGCTGAGCACCGGAGTGGCTGACGGCTCCGCAGGCGCGTGGCACGTGACGTGGGCAATCAGAGCAGACGTGTCGATCAGTTCTGATTGAACAAGTGAACTGTGGGTTCCCCGAAGGGGTTGGAAAACACGGCAAGTTGGGTAAAAACGCTGCGAGTCGTCCGGCGTCCGTGGTTCTCTCGCTCCTGACAGAGACAGCCCTCGGACCATGTGTGGACCCGAGTCGGCGATTCCCCACTCCCGTTGAACCCTTCTCCGGGGCGCCCCCGGCCCACCCGTCAAACCGTGTTTGCGGAGCCGACCCATGCTCACCACCCTGAAGACCTCCTACACCGATACCCGCGCGGCCGATCTGGCCTGGGCCCTCGGGCGCGAGCCGCTGCCCGCCCTGGCCGTGCTCGACCTCGAACTCTCCGGCGCCAAGCTGCAGTTGAGGCTGCTCGGCGCTTCCCACCAGGTGCTCCTGGAAGAGGAGGGCCGCAGCTGTTCGGAGACCGTCGCCTGCATGCCGGGCAGCAGCACCCCGCTGCCGCTCGGCGTCTCCAAGCGTGTCGGCGAATGGGAGTACGAATTCGCCGCCCGCGTCGAGACGCTCTCGCACGGCTCCTTCGCGGGCCGGGCGCAGGAACTGCTGGCGCTCGTCGCCGACCATCCCAACGGGCTCGCGGGGACCTTTCCCGGCTCCCCGCACGCCTTCACGGCGATGCTGGCGCAGCGCCACGAGGGCCAGGTGCGGTGGCGCACCTGGCACGCCTACCCGCAGGAGGGGCAGTTGGTGGTCACCAGGACCCGTATCGGCGTGCGTATGCCCGCCACGCTCTGATACGCCCTCCTGGCGCTCCAGGTCCACTCGTGTGGGTGACAGGGGGCGCCCTGGTCGTGACGTAGCGTTACGGCCATGATCGAGCCGACCGTGACCATGCCACCCAAGAGGGTGCGGCGGGCGCCCGTGCGGCGGCCCGAGCCGTCGCGCGAGACGGTGCGGTTCCCGGTCCTCGCGGTGGTCTTCGTCTGCGCCGCCTGCGGCCTGGTCTACGAGCTCGAACTGGTCGCGCTCGCCTCCTACTTGATCGGCGACTCGGTCACCCAGGCCTCCGTGGTGCTCTCCGTCATGGTCTTCGCCATGGGAGTGGGCTCGCTCCTCGCCAAGGCGCTGCGCTGCCGCGCCGCCGTCGGCTTCGGCCTGGTCGAGGCCGGACTCGCGCTCGTCGGCGGCACCTCGGCGATGGTGCTGTACGCGGCCTTCGCCTGGTTCGGCGAGTCGCGGTACGTCCTCGTGGCGTTCTCGCTCGCCATCGGGGTGCTCATCGGCGCCGAGATCCCCCTGCTGATGTCGCTCATACAGCGGGGTGACCGGTCGGGCCGGTCCGGGCGGAAGGCCTCGCTCGGGGAGCAGGACGACGCCGCCGGCACCGTCGCCGACCTCTTCGCCGCCGACTACGTCGGTGCCCTGGTCGGCGGCCTCGCCTTCCCCTTCCTGCTGCTGCCCTGGCTCGGCCAGCTCACCGGCGCCCTCGTCACCGGCGCGGTCAACGCCGTGGCGGGCGGCGGCCTCGTCCTCTGGGTGTTCCGCCGCGACCTGACCACCCGCTCGCGTGCCCTGCTCGTCGCGGTGAACGTGGCGGTCCTCGCCGTCCTCGCCACGGCGACCGTGCTCGTCGACGACTTCGAACAGGCCGCTCGCCGGGCGGTGTACGGGGAGCGGGTGCGGGTCGCCGTCCACACCGAACTCCAGGAGATCGTCGTGACCGGGAGCCGCGAAGGCCCGCCCGACCTGTTCCTCGACGGCCGCCTCCGGGTCGCAGGACGGGACGAGTACCGCTACCACGAGGCCCTCGTCCACCCCGCGATGAACGGCCCGCACGCCCGCGTGCTGATCGTGGGCGGCGGTGACGGCATGGCCGCCCGCGAAGCCCTGCGCTACCCCGGGGTCCGCTCCGTCACCGTCGTCGAACTCGACCCGGGCGTCGTCCGCCTCGCCCGGACGGACCCGGCCCTCGCCAAGCTCAACGGGCAGGCGTTCCGCGACCCGCGCGTCCGGGTGGTCCACGCGGACGCCTTCCACTGGCTCCGGGGCGCCACCGCTCGTCTGCAGGAACGGTACGACGTGGTGATCTCCGATCTGCCCGACCCCGGAATCACCCCCAGCACCAAGCTGTACGCCCAGGAGTTCTACGGGCTGGTGGCCCGGGTCCTGACCCCCTCCGGACGGTTCGCCGTGCACGCCGGGTCCGTCGACGACCGGCCCCGGGTCTACTGGACCGTGGACGCCACCCTGCGCGCGGCCGGCTTCGCGACCCGCCCCTACAGCGCGAGCGGCCGCACTCCCGGCTTCACCGCGGGACCCGACCGCGCCGACCGCGCCGACGGCACGGGGCGGGGCCCCGGTGACTGGGGCTTCCTGCTGGCCGCACGGGGCAGCCGCCCGCCCGCCCTCGGCCTCGCCCCCGACGTGCCCCGGCTGCGCTCGCTCGGCGAGCACACCCTGGAGGCCGCGGCGCGCCGCGCCGAGCGCGGCCGGGGCGCCGAACCGCCCCCGTCGACGCTGGTGCACCCGCGGTACGGAGGGTGAAGGAACCGGGTTCCGTGCCGAACGGGCGACGCCGCGCCCCCGTCTGAGTAGGCTCGGCTTCCATGGAGCATGAGGTGTTCGTCCCGGTCCCGGCCGCGGTTCTGCGTGCGACGCTCACGGACCCGGCCCGGGTGGTGCGCTGCGTCCCCGGCCTCCAGCGCGACGCCGACGCGGAGGCCGGTCCGCTGACGGGCCGGCTCAAGGTGCGGGTCGGCGGCAACACCATCACCTACCGGGGCGCCCTGAAGGTCGTCGAGCGGGACGGTGCCATCACCTACGAGGGCCACGGGACCGAGGCCCGGGGCAAGGGCACGGCGGAGCTGTCGCTCACCGTCGTCCTCACTCCGGTGGCCGAGGGCACCAGCCTGAGCTTCACCGGCGGTCTGACGGCGGCCGGCCGGCTCGCCGAGGTGACGGACGAGGCCCGGTCCACGGCGGGCGCGAAGCTGCTCGACAAGTTCGTGGAGGGACTGGCGGCGCTGGCGGAGAAGCCGGGGGTGCCGGAAGCGCCGGACGCGGAAACGGCTCCCGGGGGAGCGGCGGCCGCCGCTGCCGATGACGTCGTCGAGCCCGCCTCCGACGGCCCCGAGGGCTCCGACCGCTCCGACGCCGTCGGCGACTCCGACGACGACGGCGTCGACGACGGTGTCGAGGAGCCGCGCCGGAGCCCCGTCTTCGACGCGCCGGTGCCGCCGTCCTCCCTCGACCCCCGCCTGGACGAGGACTTCGGCGCCACGCCCATCGACTTCCCCGCCCCGCAGCCGGCCGCCGAGGCCGCCCACGCCCGCCGGACCATGATCGGCCGCAGCGCCGAGGAGGTCGACCACGCGCCGCCGCGCGGCCGGTACGCCCCGGTGCCCGCGCCCGAGGCGTCGAGCGCCGGTGCCACCCTGCGCTGGATCGCCCCGGCCGCGGCCCTCGCGCTCGCCTCCGCCGTGGTCGTCAGCCGCGCACTGCGCCGCCGCCGCTGACCGGGCACCGCGCGCCGCCGCCGCTGACAGGACCACCGCCCGCGCGCGTCGCCGCGTCTGACCGGAGCACCGCGCCGTGCGCCGGCGCTACTGCCAGGGCCGCCGCCGCTGACACGGCTCCCGCGCACTGCGCCGACGCCGTCGGCACGATTAGGGTCGGAGCGTGAGCATGCAGACGCACCTGACGGCGGGCGACGCCGAGTTGACCATCAGCCCCGAGAACGGCTGCCGGATCGAGAGCCTGCGCATCGGCGGCACCGAGCTGCTGCGCCAGGGCGAGCGGTTCGGCACCTTCCCGATGGTGCCCTGGTGCGGACGGACCGGGAACGGCCGTTTCCGCAACGGGGCCACCACCCATCAGCTGCCGGTCAACGCGCCCCCGCACGCCATCCACGGGACCGTCCGCGACCTCGCGTGGAAGACCGCGAGGACCTCCGCGACCGAGGCGGTCTTCACCTGTGAGCTGGGTGACCCGTGGCCGTACCAGGGCCGGGTCACGCAGGTCTTCGAGCTGGCCGAGGACGCCCTCACCCTCCGCTTCGGCGTCGAGACCTACGACGACTCCTTCCCGGCCCAGGCCGGCTGGCACCCCTGGTTCCTGCGGAACCTCGGCCGGGGCGGCCAGGACGCGCGCCTCGACTTCACCCCGGCCTGGCAGGAGGAGCGCGGTGACGACCACCTCCCGACCGGACGCCGGATCGACCGCACCCCCGGCCCCTGGGACGACTGCTTCGGCATGCCCGAGGGCGTCGACGTCACCCTCACCTGGCCGGAGGAGCTGGAGCTGAAGGTCACCAGCCGCGCCGAGTGGGTCGTGATCTACGACGAGCAGGAGGAGGCCGTCTGCGTCGAGCCGCAGTCCGGCCCGCCGAACGGCCTCAACACCCACCCCCGCCTGGTCACCCCGATCGATCCGCTGGAGGTCGAGAGCACCTGGCGCTGGCGCCGCCTCTGAGCAGTGCCCTTTAAGCTCGGGGCATGACTGACGTACGCGCTGAGCTGCTCCAGCAGATCAAGGACAAGGCCGTGGTGCACGGCAAGGTGACCCTCTCCTCGGGTCTGGAAGCCGACTACTACATCGACCTGCGCCGGATCACGCTGGACGGCGAGGCCGCGCCGCTGGTGGGTCAGGTCATGCTCGACCTGACGGCCGACCTGGACTTCGACTGCGTCGGCGGTCTGACCCTGGGCGCCGACCCGGTCGCGACCTCGATGCTGCACGCCTCGGCCGCGCGCGGGCAGCGCCTCGACGCCTTCGTCGTACGGAAGGCGCAGAAGGCGCACGGCATGCAGCGCCGTATCGAGGGCACGGACGTCAAGGGCCGTCGCTGCCTGGTGGTCGAGGACACCTCGACCACCGGCGGCTCGCCGCTGACCGCCGTGGAGGCCGTCCGCGAGGCCGGCGGCGAGGTCGTCGCCGTGGCCACGATCGTCGACCGGGGCGCCGCCGAGGCCATCGCCGGGGCGGGTCTGGCGTACCTCACGGGCTACCAGCTGGCCGATCTCGACCTGGCGTAACCGCCGCGAAGTCGTGACTTAGGTCCCGGACATCGGTGATTGCTGTCCTGACCTGCGTTTTTACCCAGGGGCGGGGTGTTTCACGTGAAACACCCCGCCCCTCGGTGTGCCGGGCCCGTGGGAGCCCGGAGAAGAGTCTGGAAGGATGGGCGTCGACGATGACGTCGCCCCCAGGTCAGGGACAGCAACGCACACACCCCGCACATCACAAGGAGCGGACGAATGCCCATCGCAACCCCCGAGGTCTACAACGAGATGCTCGACCGGGCGAAGGCAGGCAAGTTCGCCTACCCGGCCATCAACGTGACTTCGTCCCAGACCCTGCACGCCGCCCTGCGCGGCTTCGCGGAGGCCGAGAGCGACGGCATCATCCAGATCTCGACCGGCGGAGCCGAGTTCCTGGGCGGCCAGTACAACAAGGACATGGTCACGGGCGCCGTTGCCCTGGCCGAGTTCGCGCACATCGTCGCCGCGAAGTACGACATCACGGTCGCGCTGCACACCGACCACTGCCCGAAGGACAAGCTGGACGGCTATGTCCGTCCGCTGCTCGACATCTCCGCCGAGCGCGTCGCCCGGGGCGAGAACCCGCTGTTCCAGTCGCACATGTGGGACGGCTCCGCCGAGACCCTCGCCGACAACCTGGCCATCGGCCAGGAGCTGCTCGCGAAGGCCGCCGCCGCCAAGATCATCCTTGAGGTCGAGATCACCCCGACCGGTGGCGAGGAGGACGGCGTCAGCCACGAGATCAACGACGAGCTGTACACCACCGTCGACGACGCGCTCCGCACCGCCGAGGCCCTCGGCCTGGGCGAGAAGGGCCGCTACCTGCTCGCCGCCTCCTTCGGCAACGTGCACGGCGTCTACAAGCCGGGCAACGTCGTCCTCCGCCCGGAGCTCCTCAAGGACCTCCAGGCCGGTGTCGCCGAGAAGTACGGCAAGCCGTCCCCGTTCGACTTCGTCTTCCACGGCGGCTCGGGCTCCACGGCCGAGGAGATCGCGACCGCCCTGGAGAACGGCGTCGTGAAGATGAACCTCGACACCGACACCCAGTACGCCTTCACGCGTCCGGTGGCGAACCACATGTTCAAGAACTACGACGGTGTGCTGAAGGTCGACGGCGAGGTCGGCGTCAAGTCCACCTACGACCCCCGCACCTGGGGCAAGCTGGCCGAGGCCGGCATGGCCGTCCGCGTGACCGAGGCGTGCGCGGCGCTGCGCTCGACCGGCACCAAGCTGAAGTAAGCGCCGAGGCAGGCGTTGGACGAGCGGCCCGGCACCCCCGCCCCGGCGTGGGGGTGCCGGGCCCTCGGCATGTCAGGAGGAGAGCGATGTCCGGAGGAGAGACCGCGGTGACCACGACGTACGACTTCGACCGGGAGATCGACCGCCGCGGGACCTGGTCGGTCCAGTGGGACGGGATCGCGGACCGCTTCGGCGTCCCCGACCTGCTCCCCTTCACCATCTCCGACATGGACTTCGCCTCCCCGCCGGAGGTCCTCGCGGCCCTGCGCGACCGCGTCGAGCACGGGGTCTTCGGCTACACCGACTGGCGGCTCGGCGAGTTCCGCGAGGCGATACGCCACTGGTACGCCACCCGGTACGGGGCCGAGATCGACCCGGACTCCCTGGTGTACGCGCCCTCCGTGCTCAACCAGCTCTCCCAGCTCCTGCGGATGTGGACCGAGCCCGGCGACGGCGTCGTCGTCCACACCCCCACGTACGACGGCTTCCGCAAGGCCGTCACGGGGCTCGGGCGCGAGCTGCGCGGCGTCCCCCTCGACGACACCGAAGCCCTCGAACGGGAGCTGGCCCGGCCGGACAGCACGGTCCTGCTGCTCTGCTCCCCGCACAATCCGACCGGCCGGGTGTGGACGGAGGACGAGCTCCGGGAGTTCGCCGCGCTCGCCGAGCGCCACGGCGCCGCCGTCGTCAGCGACGAGATCCACGCCGACCTGACCACCGAGGGCCACCGCCACATCCCGTGGACCCGGATCGCCGAGCGGGGCCGGGGCCGGCGCTGGGCGCTGATCACCTCGGCCACCAAGGCGTTCAACTTCCCCGCGCTCTCCGGCTCGTACGGGATCATCGGCGACCCCGACGAGCGCGCGGCCTTCGTCCGGCGGATGGAGACCGGGGAGGGGCTCGCCTCGCCCGCCGTGCTCTCGCTGACCGCCCACATCGCCGCGTACCGGCACGGCGCGGCCTGGCTGGACGAGCTGCGCGCCTATGTGGCGGGCACGATGGACATGGTCCGGGAGGAGCTCGCGGCGGGCCTTCCCGATCTTCGCTGGTCACCCCCGCAGGCGGGTTACCTCGCCTGGATCGACCTGCGGCCCCTCGGCATCGAGGAGACCCGGCTGCAGGAGGAGCTGATCACCGTCGAGAAGGTCGCGATCATGCCGGGCGGGGTGTACGGCACGCCCGGCTTCGTCCGGCTGAACGTGGGCTGCCGGCGGGAGAAGGCCCAGCGGGGCGCGGCCGCCCTGGTCCGGGCGGCGGCACGGCTGCGGACCGCCTGACACGGACGTCCCGGGGGCGGCGGACGCCCGCACCGGGGTGCACAGGGTGGCCTCCGCGAGGACCATGGCTGGCATGGGCGAGCGTGACGTGCGGATGGGCTCCAGGACCGGGCGATGGATCGTGTTCACGACCGTCCTCGGCTCCGGCATGGCGCTGCTCGACTCCACCGTCGTCAATGTGGCGCTGCCGCACATCGGCGAGGACCTGGGCGCCGACCTGGCCGTTCTGCAGTGGACGGTCAACGCCTACATGCTCACCCTGGCCGGGCTGATCCTGCTCGGCGGCTCGCTCGGCGACCGGTTCGGACGGCGCCGGGTCTTCGTGATCGGCGTGGTGTGGTTCGCGCTCGCCTCGCTCCTGTGCGGCCTCGCCCCGAACGCCGGGGTGCTCATCGCCGCCCGCGCCCTCCAGGGCGTGGGCGGGGCGCTGCTCACCCCCGGGTCCCTGGCGCTGATCCAGGCGAGTTTCCACGAGGACGACCGGGCCAGGGCGGTCGGGCTGTGGTCCGGTTTCGGCGGGGTGGGGGCGGCGATCGGGCCGTTCGTGGGCGGCTGGCTGGTGGACGGGCCGGGCTGGCGGTGGGTGTTCCTGCTGAACGTGCCGCTCGCCGCGCTCTGCGTCCCCGTCGCGCTGCGGCACGTCCCCGAATCGAGGGACGAGACCGCGCACGGTCGCTTCGACGTGCTCGGCGCGGTCCTGGGGGCGGCGGCGCTCGCGCTCGTGACGTACGCGCTGATCGGCGAGGCCTGGTGGGCCGGGGCGGCCGGGGTCCTCGTCGGGGCCTGGTTCGTGGTCGTGGAGCGGCGGCGCGGCGAACGCGCGATGGTGCCGCCGTCGATCTTCGCGTCCCGGATGTTCACCGCGGTCAACCTGGTCACGCTGTGCGTGTACGCCGCGTTCGGCGGCTTCTTCTTCCTCGCCGCCCTCCAGCTCCAGGTGGTGGCCGGCTACTCGGCGCTCGGTGCCGGTACGGCCCTGCTGCCCACGACCGTCCTGATGCTGCTGCTCTCGGCGAAGTCCGGGGAGCTGGGGGAGCGGATCGGGCCCCGGATCCCGCTGACGGTGGGGCCGCTGCTGTGCGCCGCGGGCATGCTCCTGATGCTGCGGGTCGGCGAGGACGCCTCGTACGTACGGGACGTGCTGCCGGCGCTGCTGGTGCTCGGGCTCGGGATGACGGCCCTGGTCGCGCCGCTGACCGCGACGGTGCTCGCGTCGGTGGACGTGTCCCGGGCGGGTCTGGCCAGCGGCATCAACAACGCGGCGGCGCGGGCGGCCGGGCTGCTCGCGGTGGCCGCGCTGCCGATGCTCGCCGGGATGGGCCCGGAGGCGTACCGCTCGGCGGAGGAGTTCGGGTCGACGTTCCGGCGGGCGATGCCGATGTGCGCGGGGATCCTGGTGGTGGGCGCGGTGGTGGCGTGGACGACGATGCGGACCCCCGCGCGGGCGGGCTGCCACCCGGAGTGCAAGGTGCACTGCGGGGTGACGTCCCCGCCGCTCGACCCGGGCCGGCGGGACGCGTCGGCCTGAGCGGAGCCGGTGCCGCCGCGGGGCGTGCGGGGCGTCCGCGTGCCCGCGGCCGGTGCTCCCCTGCCTCGCCGCTGCCCTGGGACCGGTGCTTCCCCGCCGCGGGGCCGGCCGCAGGGCGTCCGGGGCCCCCGCCCCGGGCCGGTCCTTCCCCGCCACGGGGCCTTCCGGGGGCGGGACTGAGGCAGACTGGCCCCATGGCCATGCATGAGAACCTCCTGGGGGGACCGGCCCCCACCCACCTGCCCGACGACCCGGGTCCGCGCGAGCTGCTCGCGAACGGGACGGCGCCGGCGGAAGTCGCCGCCAAGTACCCGACCTCCTCGCTCGCCTGGGCCCAGCTCGCGGACGACGCGTACGAGCGCGGTTCGGTCGTCGAGTCGTACGCCTACGCCCGTACCGGCTACCACCGCGGCCTCGACGCGCTGCGCCGCAACGGCTGGAAGGGCCACGGCCCGGTGCCGTGGGAGCACGAGCCGAACCGCGGCTTCCTGCGCGCCCTGCACTCGCTCGCCCGCGCGGCCGGCGAGATCGGCGAGAAGGACGAGTTCGAGCGCTGCACGACCTTCCTGCGGGACTCCTCGGAGACCGCGGCGGAGACGCTCGGCTGACGTCTCCCCCCGTACCTGCCGAACGCCCTTTCCTCCCGCGTGGGGAAAGGGCGTTCGAAACGCCCGGTACGATCCCCGGGACCGCAGGACCCGAGGGGGGAGTCTGTCGTGGGCAAGCGTGGTACGACCGCAGGACGGCGCCGAACAGGCTCCAGGAGGCGCGGGTCCGGGCGCGGGTCCGGGCGGCGGCTCGTCCTCCCGACGCTGGTCCTGATGACGGCGGCGCTCGGCGCCGGAGTCGCCCTCGCCCACTTCGAGGGCCCGCCCGCCGAGGTCACGGCGGCCCCGGCCACCGCCCCCGTACCGACGGCGACCACCGAGAACCCGGCAGCGAGGACGACCACCCCCGCTCCCCGGCCCCCACGGGCGAAACCGAAGCCGCCGGCCGTGCGACCGACCCCGCCCCCGTCGCCGAAGGCGACGCCGAAACCGACACCGACACCCACGCCGAAACCGACGTCGGTCCCGGTGAAGCCGCCCACCGTGCCGAAGTCCGGCGCCGGGACGTTCGTCACCGCGCAGGCCTCCGGCGCACCCGTCGGCGAGGGCGGCGAACTGCGCCGCTACCAGGTCCAGGTCGAGGAGGGCATCGCGCTGTCGGCGCGTGACACGGCCGCCGAGATCCAGCGGATCCTGGCGCATCCGCGCGGCTGGGCCGCGCACGGCCGGGGCCGCTTCCAGCTGGTCTCGGAGGACGCCGACTTCGTCATCCGGATCGCCACCCCCGACACGGCCGACGCGCTCTGCCTGCAGCAGGGCCTGGACACCCGCGGCGAGCTGAACTGCGAGACCACCGACGGGGTCGTGGTGAACCTCAGACGGTGGATGCTGGGCTCGCCGACCTTCGCGGGGGAGGCCGCCGAGTACCGGCACCTGATCATCAACCACGAGGTCGGGCACGAGATCGGCATCCGGCAGCACATGGGCTGCCCGGGTCCGGGCAGGCCCGCGCCCGCGATGATGCAGCAGATCAAGGGCCTCGACGGATGCCGGTCGAACGCATTTCCGTATGACGAAGACGGGAGCTACATCACCGGGCCGATCGTGTCATGATGCGCTTGGGACGGCGCGCGACGAAGCCCGCCTCCCGAGGGGACCGGGGCTCCCGTGACGTACGGACGACCGTGCGCACGGTGGAGCAGACCGCTACCCGGTAGTTCGTATCGAGGAGACAGCAATGTCACTCTCCCCGGGTTCTCCCGATTCCGGAGCCGGTTCGGTCGCCAACGACCCGAACCTCGACTTCGCCGGCACGACGCCGTACGAGGACTACGTCCAGGCGGACGTCCTGACCCACCTCCAGCACCTCCGCTCGGACGACCCCGGCGAGATGGTCTTCCTGGTCACCACCCAGGTCATGGAGCTGTGGTTCACGGTGATCGTCCACGAGTGGGAGACCGCGAGCCGCGCCCTGCGCGAGGACCGCGTCCCCGTCGCCATGGACGCGCTCAAGCGCTCCGTGCGCGAGCTGGAGGCCCTCAACCACTCCTGGCGGCCGCTCGCCCAGCTCACCCCCGCCCAGTTCAACGCCTACCGCGCCGCGCTCGGCGAGGGCTCCGGCTTCCAGTCCGCGATGTACCGGCGGATGGAGTTCCTGCTCGGCGAGAAGTCCGCGTCCATGCTCGTCCCGCACCGGGGCGCGCCCCGCGTCCACGCGGAGCTGGAGAAGGCGCTGACCGAGCCGAGCCTGTACGACGAGGTCCTCGGGCTGCTCGCCCGCCGCGGCCTGCCCGTCCCGGCCGCCGTCCTCGGCCGCGACCTCGGACAGCGGTACGAGCCCTCGGCCGAGGTCGAGGCGGTCTGGGCCGGGATCTACGCGGACGCCGACCAGAACGGCGAACTCGTGCGGCTCGGCGAGGCGCTCAGCGACGTCGCCGAACTGGTCTGGCGATGGCGCAACGACCACCTGGTGGCGACCCGCCGCGCGATGGGCTCGAAGACCGGCACCGGCGGTTCGGCGGGCGTGGCCTGGCTGGAGAAGCGGGCGCAGAAGAACGTCTTCCCGGAGCTCTGGACGGCGCGCAGCCATGTCTGACACTGAAGCCATGGCAGACCTCGAGCAGGCAGACGCCCGGCGGGCGGAACTCCAGCAGGCGGACGCCCACCGGGCGGACCTCCGGAAGCGGGCCCAGGAACTGGACACCGCGGACGAACTCGGCAAGCACCGCGAGAAGTTCGCCCTCGACGCCGGGACCGTCTACCTCGACGGCAACTCCCTCGGCGCGTTGCCCGCCCACGTCCCCGCCCGGATGGCCGACGTCATCACCCGCGAGTGGGGCGAGCTCCGCATCCGCTCCTGGGACGAGTCCGGCTGGTGGACCGCGCCCGAGCGGATCGGCGACCGGATCGCCCCGATCGTCGGCGCCGCTCCCGGACAGATCGTGGTCGGCGACTCGACCAGCGTGAACGTCTTCAAGGCGGTCGTCGCGGCGGCCCGGCTGAGCGCCGACGACCGCGACGAGATCCTCGTCGACGCGACGACCTTTCCCACGGACGGGTACATCGCGGAGTCCGCGGCGCGGATGACGGGTCACCGGATCGTGCCCGTCGACCCGGCCGCCATGGCCGCCGCGGCCGGCCCGCGGACGGCCGCCGCGCTCGTCAACCACGTCGACTACCGCAGCGGCCGCCGCCACGACCTGCCCGGCATCACCGCCGCGCTGCACGCGGCGGGCGCGCTCGCCGTCTGGGACCTGTGCCACAGCGCGGGCGCCCTGCCGGTCGGCCTGGACGCGCACGGGGTCGACCTGGCCGTCGGCTGCACGTACAAGTACCTGAACGGCGGGCCCGGTTCGCCGGCCTACCTGTACGTCGCCGAGCGCCACCAGGCCGCCTTCGACTCGCCGCTGCCCGGCTGGAACTCGCACACCGACCCGTTCGCCATGACCCCCGGGTACGAGGCGGCCGCAGGCGCCGTACGCGGCCGGGTCGGGACGCCCGACATCCTCTCGATGCTGGCCCTCGAAGCGGCGCTCGACGTCTGGGACGGCGTCGCCATCGAGGAGGTACGGGCCAAGTCCCTGGCGCTCACGGACTTCTTCCTGGAGTGCGTGCGGGCGTACGTGCCGGAGGGCCGCGTCACCTCCGTGACGCCGGACGCGCACGACGAGCGCGGCAGCCAGACCGCGCTGGCCTGCGAGAACGCGCCCGCCGTCATGGCCGAGCTGATCAAGCGCGGTGTCGTCGGCGATCTGCGCCGCCCCGACATCCTGCGGTTCGGCTTCACCCCGCTGTACGTCGGCTTCGCGGACGCGGAGCGGGCGGCGCGGGTGCTCGCGGAGGTCCTGGCGGACCTGCCCGGCTGAGGCCCCGACCGGGTTCCGCGCGGCCGCGCGCGGTCTCGTACGGTCCGATGATCGCCTGACCTGCGGGGGCTCCGCTCCTGGTACCGTCCCCGCAGGTCAGGCCAATTCGGCCCCGTATCCGAGAGGTTGGAACAGCATGCCGGACCCCGCCGCGCGCGATGCCGCCGAAGAGGCGTCGGCCCTCTCGCACCCGGCCGTCCCCCCGGACGCCTCCGCCGCGTACGGCGACCACCCGGACCAGGTCGTCGACTTCTACGCCCCGCGCGGCGGAGGCGACCGGGTGCCGCTCGTCGTCGCGCTGCACGGCGGGGCGTGGCGGGCGCCGTACGACCGGCGGCACCTGACCCCGTTCGTGGACTTCCTGGCCCGGCGCGGCTTCGCCGTGGCGAACGTCGAGTACCGGCGCGGCAGCGACATCCCCCGGCAGGGTGGTGCCGCCCCGGTCGCCGGACGCTGGCCCGAGACCTTCGACGACGTCGCGGCCGCGCTCGACGCCCTGCCCGGACTCGCCGCCGCCCACCTGCCGCAGGCCGACACCGGCCGGATCGTGCTCACCGGCCACTCGGCGGGCGGCCAGCTCGCCCTCTGGGCCGCCGCCCGGCACGTCCTGCCCGCCGGCTCCCCCTGGCGCCTGCCCGCCCCGCCCGAGCTGCGCGGGGTCGTCGCCCTCGCCCCCATCGCCCACTTCGGACGGGCGGTCGAGCTGGGAGTGTGCGGCGGCGCGGTCACCGAACTGCTCGGCGACCCGTCCGCGTACGAGGAGCGGGCGGCCCACACCGACCCCGCTCTGCTGCTGCCGACCGGCATCGCGACCACCGTCGTCCAGGGCCGCACGGACATCGACGTGCCGTACGCCGTCGCCGACGCCTACGCCGAGGCGGCCTCGAAGGCGGGCGAGACGGTCGGCGTGACGCTCCTGGAGGAGGTCGGCCACTTCCCCCTGATCGACCCGGCGGCGGACGCGTGCGCGGTGGTGGCGGAGGAGATCGCCCAACTCGCCTGGTGAGTCGAGGCCGCTGCCGCGAAGGGGAGGTCTTCCGTACGGCGCCCCCCGGACGCCCGCCCAGGCCGTCCCCCTGACCAGCGGCGAGACTCGCGAGCTCGGCATCACAGCGTCGGGCTCGGTGCCCCTGCCCGACGGCGGCGCGGTGCTGTCCGGCAGCGGGCGGGACGAGGGTGACGGCCTGTTCCGCGTCGAGGCGGCGGCGGACGGCACCCCGAAGCTCACCAAGGTCGCGGAGACGGGCACGGCGGTCTTCCCGCTCACGATCGACCGGGTCGGCGTCCCCGCCGTGGCGGAGATCGACAAGACCAACGGCAGCTCCTTCACCTGGGAGCCGATCTTCGAGGAACAGGACGAGGGCAGCCTGTGGGAGGTGGACGCGCCGAACGGCGCGTACACCGTCGCGGTGAAGGCGACGCTGGACGACGGTGCCGGCGCGCCCGTCTCCAAGAGCTCGCCGATGAGCATCGGCCGCGCCTTCAATCCGTACGACTTCAACGACAACCGCTCCACGGGAGTCGTCACCGTACCGTTCAACCGGCGCACGACGGACCTGTTCAAGTACCAGGGCAGCGCGTACAGCAGCGTGTCCTGAGGCCCGCCCCGGACACGCCATAGTCCTCAAGGGGGACCCGGAAGGATCCGCATCGAGCGGGACGACCGGGTTCCCCGCCGCCCGTACCGTGGTCGACGTGACCCAGACACAGACCCCCGAGACGAGCCGCGCCCCCGAGTTCCACCTGGTCCAGGTCGTCCTCGGCGGACTGCGGCAGGACCTCTTCCGCGACGCGTCGGCCTACCGGCCGCTCCAGCCCGCCGAGGTGAACCCCAAGGTGGCGCGCTTCCTGCCGAAGGCGATACGGCCGCACCTCGGGCTGTTCCCGCACGCCGTCGTCGCGTTCTTCGCCCTGATCGCCTTCGCGCTGGGCTACGAGGAGTTCGACACCCGCTTCGCCCCGCTGACGCTCATGGTCGTCTGCACGCCGCCCGCGGTCGTGCTGCTCACCCTGGTGCGGCCGGTCCTCGCCTTCTGGGCCTCGCTCGCCACCGCGCCCGTCATCGGCTACCTCAGCGGCTACGTCGCCGGGTGGCCCTGGTCGCACATCACGTTCTTCTCCCACCTCGTGGTCCTCGGCGTGGTCGCGGCCCGCTCCCGGCCCCGCACCTCGGTGTGGATGTGGCTCGTGACGGCCGGCTTCTCCCTCTTCACGGAGATGTTCCTCGGGATGGGCCGCAGCTCCGACAGCGTCCCGCTGCTCTTCGTCGCCGCCCTGGTCCTCCTCGCCGTGACCGTCCTCCAGGTCCGCCGCCAGGCCGACCGCGAGGTCACCGCCCAGCAGACCGTCACCGCCCAGGAGCGCTCGAAGCGGACCCTCCTGGAGGAGCGCACCACCATCGCCCGCGAGCTCCACGACGTCGTCGCCCACCACATGTCGGTCGTCGCCATCCAGGCCGAGGCCGCCCCGTACCGGGTCGAGAACCCGCCGCCGGAGCTGGAGCAGGCCTTCCTCACCATCCGCGAGAACGCGGTCGCCGCGCTCACCGAGCTGCGCCGCATCCTCGGTGTCGTCCGCGCCGAGGACTACGAGGCCCCCGACGCCCCGCAGCCGACCCTCGCCGACCTCGACTCGCTGGTCCGCAACGTCCAGGACGCCGGGCTCGTCGTCGACAAGACCGTGACCGGCGCCGTGCGCGAGCTGCCGCAGGGCGTCGAGCTCTCCGCGTACCGCATCGTCCAGGAGGCCCTGTCGAACGTGCTGCGGCACGCGCCGGGCGCCGCCGCGAAGGTCGAGGTCAGCTATGTCCTCGGCGGTCTGGGCCTGCGCATCGCGAACGGTCCGGCCCGCGGCCTCGTGAAGCCCTCGCCGGGCGCGGGCCACGGCATCACCGGCATGCGGGAGCGTGTGACGATGCTCGGAGGGGAGATGACGGCCGAGGCCACCGAGGACGGTGGGTACGAGGTGACGGCCTTCGTCCCCGTGAGCCGTGAGGAGAGTGACCAGTGATCCGCGTGCTGATCGTCGACGACCAGATGATGGTCCGCGAGGGCTTCTCGGTGCTGCTCGGCGCGATGCCGGACATCGAGGTCGTCGGCGAGGCCGTCAACGGCCGGGAGGCCGTCTCCCAGGTCGCCGCCCTCCACCCCGACGTGGTCCTCATGGACATCCGGATGCCCGAGCTGAACGGCATCGACGCCACCCGGGAGATCGTCGCCGCCGACGCGGACGCGAAGGTCCTCGTCCTGACCACCTTCGACCTCGACGAGTACGTCTACCAGGCGCTGCGCGCCGGCGCCTCCGGCTTCCTCCTCAAGGACGCCTCCGCCCGGCAGCTCGCCGACGGGGTGCGGGTCGTCGCGGCCGGCGAGGCGCTGCTCGCGCCGACCGTCACCAGGCGGCTGATCACCGAGTTCGCGAAGGCGCCGGGGAGCTCTCCGCGCCCGCCGGCGATGGCGCAGATCGGGGAGCTGACGGAGCGCGAGACGGAGGTCCTGGTGCTGATCGCGCAGGGCCTGTCGAACTCCGAGATCGCCGAGCACCTCGTCGTCGCCGAGTCGACCATCAAGACCCATGTGAGCCGCATCCTGGTGAAGCTGGGGCTGCGGGACCGGACGCAGGCGGCGGTGTTCGCGTACGAGGCGGGCCTGGTGCGCGTCGGCGGCTAGAGCCTGTCCTGCCGATCATGGCCGGGGCGCGCGGGGCCTGTGCGGCGGATCATGGGCCGGGCGCGGGCCCGTCCGGCGGATCATGGCCCGGGCGCGCGGGTAGCGTCCGGGCATGGACGCTGCCGAGGCTGTTTACGACCCCTTCTCCCCGGAGTTCGTCGCCGATCCTTACCCCGCCTACGCCGCGCTGCGGGCGGCGGGCCGCGCCCACTGGCACGGCCCGACCCGCCAGTGGCTGATCCCGCACCACGAGGACGTGTCCGCGCTCCTCAGGGACCGGCGGCTCGGCCGGACGTACACCCACCGCTTCAGCCACGAGGAGTTCGGGCGGGAGGCTCCGGACGCGGCGTACGAGCCGTTCCACACGCTCAACGACCACGGACTGCTCGATCTGGAGGCGGCCGACCACGCCCGCATCCGGCGGCTGGTGTCGAAGGCGTTCACGCCGAGGACCGTCGAGAACCTGGCGCCGACGGTACGGCGGCTCGCCGCGGATCTGGTGGGGGATCTGGTGGCGGCGGGCGGCGGCGACCTCCAGGCGGCGGTCGCCGAGCCGCTGCCGGTCGCGGTGATCGCCCGGATGCTGGGCGTTCCCGAGGACGACGAGGAGCGGGGGCGGCTGCGGCCCTGGTCGGCGGCGATCTGCGGGATGTTCGAGCTGAACCCCTCGGAGGAGACGGCCCGGCGGGCGGTCGAGGCCTCCGTCGAGTTCTCGGACTATCTGCGCGAGCTGATCGCGCGGCGGCGGAAGAGCCCGGGGGACGATCTGATCTCGGCGCTGATCGGGGTGGAGGAGCTGACGGAGCAGGAGATGGTCTCCACCTGCGTCCTGCTCCTGAACGCGGGCCACGAGGCCACCGTGAACACCACGGTCACCGGCTGGTGGACCCTCCTGAAGCACGGCGTCCGTCCGGACCCCGGGAAGTTGTCCACAGCTGTGGAAGAAATTCTGCGCTACGACACCCCGCTCCAGATGTTCGAGCGCTGGGTCCTCGACGACATCGAGATCGGCGGCCAGGTCATCCCGCGCGGCTCCGAGGTCGCCCTCCTCTTCGGCTCCGCCAACCGCGACCCGGCCCGCTTCGGCCCGACGGCCGACGCACTCGACCTCACCCGGGCCGACAACCCGCACGTCACCTTCGGGGCGGGCATCCACTACTGCCTCGGCGCCCCGCTCGCCCGCCTCGAACTGACCGCGGTCTTCGGCGAGCTGCTCCGCCAGGCGCCGGACCTGCGGCTCGCGGCGGAGCCCGTGCGGAAGCCGGGGTACGTGATCCGGGGCGTCGAGGAACTGCTCGTGGAGGTGTGAGCCCGCACCCGCGCCGAGCACCGCTCCGGCACGGCCGAGAGCACCGCTCCGGCATGGCCGAGAGCACCGCTCCGGCATGGCCGAGAGCACCGCTCCGGCACGGCAGCAGTGCTCTCGGTCCGTGTCCGCCTCAGCCGATCACGTCCCGCCGCCGCAGCCCCGCCAGCCCCGCCGCCACCAGGGCCGCCGCCAAGGCGGTCAGGGCCAGGACCGGGGTCCAGGCCGTGTCCGGGCCCGGGAGCTTCGGCAGGTGGCCGAACGGGGAGAGGTTCAGGGCCGCCTGCGGCAGGTCGAGCGCCGGGCCGATCCAGCCGAGGGCCAGGCACAGGCCGGCCGCGCCCCACGCGGCGGTCGCCGCCCTCGGGGCCGCGCCCCAGAGGAGGACCGCGAGCCCGGCCAGCGTCCACACCGCCGGCAGCTGGGCGAGCGACGCGCCCAGGACCGGGCCCGCGTCCCGGCCGTACGAGAGGGCGAGGCCGATGCCGCTGAGGGCCAGGATCAGGGCCGAGCCGCCGAAGGCGATCAGCAGGTGGCCGGCCGCCCAGCGGATCCGGCCGAGGGCGTTCGCGAGGAGCGGTTCGGCGCGGCCCGAGGTCTCCTCGCCGTGCGGACGCAGCACCGAGCCGACCGCGAACAGGGCCGCGACCATCCCGAAGAGGGACACCATCGTGGCGAGGAAGGCGTCGGTGAGGGCGCTCCGGCCGCCCATCCGCTCGATGATCTGCCGGGCCTGCGCGTTGTCGCCGACGATGTCGGCCGCGCCCTCGACCATCCCGCCGAAGACGAGCCCGCCCAGCAGGAACCCCAGCGACCAGCCGAGCAGCGTGCCCCGCTGGAGCCGCCAGGCGAGCGCGCCCGCCGTCGCGAGACCGCCCTCCGCGGGGCCCGGCCGGGTCGCGAGGAAGCTCGCGCCGATGTCGCGACGGCCGGCCAGCGCGTACGCCGCCGCCGTCTGGGCCAGGGCCGCCGCGGCGATCAGGAGGAGCACCCACCAGCGTTCGCCGGCGAAGGCGCGGACGTTCTCCGCCCAGCCGATCGGCGACAGCCAGGTCAGCACGGGGGAGCGGCCGGAGTCGCCGGCCGCCCGCAGGACGAACGCGAGGCCGACGGCGGCTCCCGTCAGGCCCTTCGCGAGCCGGGCGCTCTCCGTCAGCTGGGCGGCGAGCGCGGCCGTGGCCGCGAAGACCATGCCGGTGCCGCCGAGGGCGAGGCCGAGGGCGAGCGCCCCGGCCGCGCCCTGTCCGGCGAGTCCCGCCGTGACGATCAGCGCGACGGCGGTGTTGACGACGAGCGCGGCGAGGAGGGCGGCGGTGAGCGGGGCCCGGCGGCCGACCGCGCCGGCGGAGAGCATCTCCTGGCGGCCCGTCTCCTCCTCCTCGCGGGTGTGCCGGACGACCACGATCAGGCTCGCGACGGCGGCGAGGACGGCGGCGAAGGTGCCGAACCGCCAGGCGACGAGCCCGCCGAGGGAGTCGTCGAAGACCGGTCCGTAGAGCGCGCGCATCGAGCTGTTGGCGGTCATGGCGGCGGCGGCCTCGGCGCGTGCGGCGGCCGTGCCGTAGACGCCTTCGAGCGAGCCGGCGCCGCTGGCGACGAGGCCGCCGGTGACGAGCGCCCAGAGCGGGATCGTCAGCCGGTCGCGGCGCAGGGCGAGCCGGGTGAGGGCGCCGGTGCCGGTGAGGGGGCCGGCCGGGGTGCCGGTGACGGGGCCGGCCGTGGTGCCGGTGCGGGTGCGGGCGGGGGTGCTCATCGCGCGGTCACCCCGCTCGCGGGGTGCTCGTCCTCGTAGTGCCGGAGGAACAGCTCCTCCAGGGTGGGCGGGGTGCTGGTCAGGCTCCGTACGCCCGAGGCGGTCAGGGAGCGCAGGACGGCGTCGAGCTTGTCGGTGTCGACCTGGAGCCTCACCCGCAGGCCCTGGACGTCGAGGTCGTGGACGCCGGGGAGGTGGGCGAGGCCGTTCGGCGCGGCGGCGAGTTCGGCGGTGACGCTGGTACGGGTCAGGTGCCGCAGCTCGGTGAGCGAACCGGACTCCACGGTCCGGCCCCTGCGGACGATGCTGACCCGGTCGCAGAGGGTCTCGACCTCGCTGAGGATGTGGCTGGAGAGGAGCACGGTCCGGCCGCGGTCGCGGGCCTCCTGGACGCAGCTCTGGAAGACCTCCTCCATCAGCGGGTCGAGGCCGCTGGTCGGCTCGTCGAGGACGTACAGGTCGACGTCGGAGGCGAAGGCCGCGACCAGGGCGACCTTCTGCCGGTTGCCCTTGGAGTAGGTGCGGCCCTTCTTGGTGGGGTCGAGCTCGAAGCGCTCGATCAGCTCGGCGCGCTTCGCCCGGTCCAGGCCCCCGCGGAGCCTTCCGTACAGGTCGATGACCTCGCCGCCGGAGAGGTTGCGCCACAGGGTCACGTCGCCGGGGACGTACGCGATCCGGCGGTGCAGGGCGACGGCGTCCCGCCAGGGGTCCCCGCCGAGCAGCGCGACGCCGCCGGAGTCGGCGCGGAGCAGGCCGAGGAGGACCCGGATGGTGGTGGACTTGCCGGCGCCGTTGGGGCCGAGGAAGCCGTGGCCCTCGCCGGTCTCGACGGCGAGGTCGAGGCCGTCGAGCGCGTGGGTCCGCCCGAAGGACTTGTGCAGTCCGGCGATGCTGATTGCCTTCGTCATGATTCAGAACGTACGCTCATTTCACAAAGTTGTGAAGTTAAGGAACCGTATAAAGTCGGGGTGGCGGAGCGGACGAGGGAGACGATGACCGGCATGACGACCACCGAGGCGAGCAGGGACGGCAACGAGGAGGGCGTGTCCCGCTTCGTGGAGCGCTTCGCCGCCGAACTCACGGAAGCCGGCATGCAGCGCATGGCCGCCCGCGTCTTCGCGGCGCTCCTCGCCTCCGAGGGCGCCTCGATGACCTCCGCCGAGCTCGCCGAGCAGCTGAAGATCAGCCCGGCGGCGGTCTCCGGCGCGATCCGCTACCTCAGCCAGGTCGGCATGGTCAGCCGCGAGCGCGACCCCGGCACCCGGCGCGAGCGGTACGTCCTGCACAACGAGCTCTGGTACGAGACCTTCACCCGCCGCGACCAGATCCTCGTCCGCTGGGAGAAGGTCCTCCGCGAGGGCTCCGAACTGCTCGGCCCGGAGACGGCGGCGGGCGCGCGGACGGCCGAGACGGCCGAGTTCTTCGCGTTCCTCCAGCGGGAGATGCTCGCGATCATGGACCGCTGGGCGGCCTACAAGGAGTCGCGCGCCGGGTCCTGAGGGACGGGCTCCGGGCCCGCCGCCGCCGCGAGGCGGTCGGCGAGATCGGCGAACTCCGGCGTGCCCGCCTCCAGGTACGGCTCCTGCGGCCACAGCGCCCGGTCCTCGATCCGGGCCACCACGACCGGCGCCCCGTTCGCCGCGCGGTCCAGCCAGCCCCGCAGCTCCACCTGGCCGGTGGGTGCGGAGGGGAGCCCGATCCACGGGTGCCTGCCCGTCCCCGGGGAGGCGAGGACGAGCAGGGCCTCGGGCACGTCGTCCGCGCCGTCCCCCACCGGGAAGACGGCCAGGACCGGGGCGCCGCCGTACGGGTCGTGCAGCAGGACGTACCGCCGGGGGACGGGCACGGGCGCCCGCGCGGCCCGGGCGAGCACCACGGCCGCGGGGCGCCCGCCGGTCAGGAAGCGGTAGCCGGAGGCGAGCGTGCCGCCGAGCACCAGCACCCCCATCACACTCGACTGGATCTCGGCGAAACCGTCGGGTCCGGCCAGGATCACCGCGGCCATGCCCGCGCAGGCGCCCGCGCCGAGCAGCACCTCCGGCAGCCCGGACGCCCGGCGCAGCGCCCGCACCCGCCACCACGGCACCCGGCGTATGTCCGGCTCCGGGCGAGCGGTTCGGGTCTGCACGAGGGGGTCCCGCTCGGCCATGGCGGCGAGCCGTGCGTACCTCAGCGCGGAGGCCGCGGGCTTTGCCGGGGGCGACTTGGAGAGGCTCACGGCCGAGGTGCCGGCGGAGTCTGAGGTGCCGGCCGAGTCCGAGGTGCCGGCGTGCGCGTGGGGGATCGGGGCCGCGGGCCGGCGCCGCCACCAGGCGACCCCGCCACCGACGAGGCCCACGAGCAGCCCCAGGACACCGCCGAGGCCGAGGACCTCGTTCACCGTGCCCGCCGGGGTGCCCTCCCATTCGGCGTTGTACAGGTCGCCCTTCCAGGGGCCGTACGAGACGACGAACCCGGTGTCCCAGCCATCGAGGGACGGGTCCAGATCCTGGGTGCAGCGGTACGGGCCGGTCCGCCGGGTGCCGTCGAAGGGGTCATGCCAGGCGACCGTGCAGCTGCCGTTCCTCTGCTTGTCCAGGACGATGAGGTCGACCTGCGGGTCGCTGTCCGAGGCCTCCGTGCCGTAGATGCCGAGGCCGAGGGCGACGGCTGCCAGGACCGCGACCCAGCGCCACAGCCCCCGCCGCCCCCGCCGCCGCAGGGTCGGCCGCGGCTGACCGGCCCCCTGCGGCTGACCGGCCCCCTGCGACCGTCCGGACGGCCGGGGCTCGCCGGACGGCCGGGGCTCGCCCGACGGCCGGGGCTGCAAGGGCTCAGGGCGCCCCCGAAGACCGGCCTCCTCCGCCCGTCGGACGACCCTCAGCCGGCTGCCGCTTCCCCGCACCGGCTTCGCCCAGATCAGCTCGCCGCCGCCGGGCGGGGTCAGCACCCCGCCCGCGTGGGGATCGCCGCACCACCAGAGCACGCCGTGCGGGCCGGGCCGCACGGCGTCGTACCGGTGCCGGAGCGCCACCACGGTCAGCGGCCAGACCTCCTCGTGCCGCGGAGCGCTCAGGACCACGGTCGCCGACGACCAGGTCCGCTCCACCGCGACCGCGGCATGGGCCGACCAGGACCCGGCACGCAGGACGTACCGCATCCGCCGCTCGATCCGCCACGCTCCGAGCCCGCCGATCAGGGCCACCGCTCCGAGCCCGCCGAGCGGGGCAGCCACGTCGCCCGTCCGGTTCCCCGGGAACATCGCCCCGACCCCCACGGCCAGGGCGATCACCACGATGCCCGAGACCGTCAGCTCGACCGCTCTTCGCCGGTACCGGTCCAGCGCCCGGACCGTCTCCGGAAGATCCGCCGCGTGCGCCATGAAGAGCCCCCTCCCCCAGGGGCGCCGGACGGCACCCGACCCATCCGGGCACTCTAGAGGGCGGCACCCTCGGCAGCGTCAGCCCCGGGGCAGCGTCAGCCCCGCGGCAGCGTCAGCCCCCACGCCTCCCCCAGGACCGTCCAGGTCCGGCGGCGGACCGGGCCCGAGACGCGGCCGTCCGCGCGGTACCGGAAGTCCGGGCCCGAGACGGTCAGGACGCGGGCGGTCGTGTGCCGGGGCGGGGCGGCCGCGGGGTGGACGACCACCTCGGCGGCACCGGCGACCGAGCGGACCGTCAGGCTCTCCAGCGGGGTGTCGACATCGGTGAGCAGCACCCCGTCCGCCTCCACCCGCAGCCGGTGGGCGCGGACCGCGAGGGCCGTCGGGGCCGGGCGGACCAGGGTGCGGACGAGGGAGCGGCAGGTGCCCCAGACGGTCGCCGACGCCGGGGCGAGGGCCGGTGAGGCCGGCACCTCGAGGTCGCCCAGGACGACGCCGTCGCTGTCGTCGACCAGCAGGTCGAGGCGGCGCACGGTCCCGTCGAGGACGGCGCGGGCGGCCGCCGGGGTGGAGCGCGGCACGCCGAGTGCGTGGGCGAGTTCCAGGGCGCCCGGGGCGCCGATCGGGACGAGGGAGACGGCGCCGGCGGCGAGCTCCCGTTCCCGGTGGAGGAGGGCCACCGTGCGGAGCAGCGCGCGGTCGTCGCCGAGCACCACGGGGCGGCGGGAGCCGCGCCTGGCCAGGGCGCGGTTGAATTCCTCCGGACTGTCCGGCAGGCAGATCTTCGCTGTCGCGCCTGCGGACAGGACATCCTTCGCGATCCGTACGGACTCGCCGTCACTTCGGCGGGCGACCGGGTCGACGATGACCAGCAGCTGGTCGTGATCCGACACCTCGGTCCTTCCTCGGGTAGCATCTTTGTGCAAGAGCCCCTTGCGCTATTGCGCCAGGGGCTTCGTCTATTCCGGGGCACACCGGTGAGGCGGCGTACGCCCCCTGACCTTGGACATGCCCCACCCGGAAGGGGTGTACGCCTGTGCCCGCACTTGTGCTGCTCGGTGCTCAGTGGGGTGACGAGGGCAAGGGAAAGGCCACCGACCTCCTCGGTGGATCCGTTGATTATGTAGTGCGCTACCAGGGCGGCAACAACGCCGGCCACACCGTCGTCGTCGGCGACCAGAAGTACGCGCTGCATCTTCTCCCTTCCGGAATCCTCTCGCCGGGGTGTACCCCGGTGATCGGAAACGGTGTCGTCGTCGACCCGGCGGTCCTGCTCTCCGAGCTGAGTGGGCTGAACGAGCGCGGCGTCGACACGTCGAAGCTCCTGATCAGCGGCAACGCCCACCTGATCACCCCGTACAACGTCACCCTCGACAAGGTGACGGAACGGTTCCTCGGCAAGCGCAAGATCGGCACCACGGGTCGCGGCATCGGTCCGACCTACGCCGACAAGATCAACCGCGTCGGCATCCGGGTCCAGGACCTGTACGACGAGTCGATCCTCACCCAGAAGGTCGAGGCGGCGCTGGAGGGCAAGAACCAGCTGCTCGCCAAGCTCTACAACCGCCGGGCCATCGACGCGGAGCAGATCGTCGAGGAGATGCTCCAGTACGCGGAGCAGATCAAGCCGTTCGTCGCGGACACCACGCTGATCCTGAACAACGCGCTCGACGAGGACAAGGTCGTCCTGTTCGAGGGCGGCCAGGGCACGCTGCTCGACGTCGACCACGGCACGTACCCCTTCGTCACCTCCTCGAACCCGACCGCGGGCGGCGCCTGCACCGGCGCCGGCGTGGGCCCGACGAAGATCAGCCGGGTCATCGGCATCCTCAAGGCGTACACGACCCGTGTCGGCGCCGGCCCGTTCCCGACGGAGCTCTTCGACGCGGACGGCGAGGCGCTGCGCCGCATCGGCGGCGAGCGCGGTGTCACCACCGGCCGTGACCGCCGCTGCGGCTGGTTCGACGCGGTCATCGCGCGCTACGCGACCCGGGTCAACGGCCTGACGGACTTCTTCCTCACCAAGCTCGACGTGCTGACGGGCTGGGAGCAGATCCCGGTCTGCGTCGCGTACGAGATCGACGGCAAGCGCGTCGAGGAGCTGCCGTACTCGCAGACCGACTTCCACCACGCGAAGCCGATCTACGAGATGCTGCCGGGCTGGTCCGAGGACATCACCAAGGCGAAGACCTTCGCGGACCTGCCGAAGAACGCGCAGGCGTACGTGAAGGCGCTGGAGGAGATGTCGGGCGCACCGATCTCCGCGATCGGCGTCGGCCCCGGCCGCACCGAGACCATCGAGATCAACTCGTTCCTGTAGGCGGACGGGTCGGGGGCAGGCGTTCCGTGCGCGGAACGCCTGCCCCCGAGCTCTTCCCCGGCGTCCCGACGCCCCGACGCCCCGACGGCCCGACGGCCCGACGGCCCGGAGCCCCGACAGCCCGACGCCCCGACGCCCCTCAGCCGGTCAGCTTCGTGTCCCGGCCGACCTTCTCCCAGGTCCTGAGGTCGTCCCGGACCTGGTCCAGGTGCCCCAGGATCGTGTCGATCGAGTCGTCCCCCAGGGCCAGCCGCAGCGGCGTCTCGTCCGCGTCCAGCGCGGCCAGCACCGCCGCCGCGGCCTTCGCCGGGTCGCCCTCCTGCAGGCCCCCGCCCGTCTCCACGAACGCGCGGGTCGCGCCCACCGTCTCCGTGTAGTCCGCGATGCCGTCGCCGCTCAGGCTGTGATTGCCGAAGAGGCTCGTGCGGAAGGCGCCCGGTTCGACGATCAGGACGTCGATGCCCAGCGGCCGTACCTCCGCCGCGAGCGCCTCCGAGAGGCCCTCCAGGGCGAACTTCGTCGCGCTGTACGCACCGAAGCCGGCCATCGACATCTGTCCGCCGACACTGCTGAGCTGCACGATCGCGCCCGAGCGGCGGGCCCGCATGTGGGGCAGGACGGCGCGGGCCAGCGCCGCGGGGCCGAAGACGTGCACGTCGAAGAGGGAGCGCAGCTCGGCGTCGGAGGTCTCCTCGACCGAACCGACGTGCGTGCGGCCCGCGTTGTTGACGAGGACGTCGATGCGGCCGTGGCGCCCGGCGACCTCGGCGACGACCCGGTCGACGGCCGCCGTGTCGGTGACGTCGAGGGCGACCGGGTCGACCTGGTCGGGGTGGGCCGCGACCAGGTCCTCCAGGGTCTCGGTGCGGCGGGCCGCGGCGACCACGACGTCGCCGGCCGCGATCGCCGCCTCGGCGAAGGCGCGGCCGAATCCGCTGTTGGCGCCCGTGATCAGCCAGACCTTGTTCATGGGGATCCCTCTTCCTCGTGCCCGTTCCCGTCCCGACCAGCCTGTGCCACCGGGCCGTTGCCGGTCCAAGACCTGCTGTGATAGCCCATGGTGATGACCATGGACGTGCACGGGCGGGACCTGAGGTACTTCGTCGCCGTCGCCGAGGAACTGCACTTCACCCGTGCCGCCGAGCGGCTGTACGTCTCCCAGCCCGCGCTCAGCAAGCAGATCCGGGCCCTGGAGCGGCAGCTCGGCGCCCCCCTCTTCGACCGCGACCGGCACGGCGTCCGCCTGACCCCCGTCGGTACGGCCCTGCTGCCGCACGCCCGCGCCGTGCTCGCCGCCTGGGCGGAGGCGGACGGGGCCGTGCGGCGGGCCCGCGCGGCCGAGCGGTCCACGCTCGTCGTCGGCATGTCCACCAGCCCCGGGCGCGGCGGGCTGCTGCCCGCGATCCGCTCCCGGTTCACCGAGGCCCACCCGGAGGCCGTGCTCAGGCTGCGCCAGGTGGGGTGGGAGGACCCGACGGCCGGACTCGCCGACGGCGCGAGCGACGTGGCGTTCGTCTGGCTGCCGCTGCCCGCGGCGGAGCGCTTCCGCTGGGTCGTCGTGGCCGCCGAGCCCCGGCTCGTCGCCCTCCCGGAGAGCCATCCGCTGGCCGCCCGCGAGCGCGTCGACTTCGCGGACCTCCTCGACGAACCGTTCCTCGCCCTGCCGGCCACCGGACCCGAACTGCGGGACCACTGGCTGGCGCTGGACTCACGGGGCGGCCGTCCGCCGGTCATCGGCGCGGAGATCGCCAGCGCCGACGAGACGTACGAGGCTCTCGTCGGCGGCCTCGGCATCTGCCTGGTCGCGGCCGGCAACGCCCCGCTCCTGGCCCGCGACGGCGTCGTCACCCGGCCCGTCGACGGCGTCGGCCCCAGCCACCTCGTCCTCGCGCACCGCGCGGACGACACCCGCCCCCTGGTCCGCGCGTACGCCGAGGCGGCGGCGGGGCCGTCGGAGCGGACCGGGCGGCCGGGGCAGGCGGGGGCAGGGCGGCCGGAGCGGACCGGGCGGCCGGGCGCCTAGGAGCGGTAGTACTCGTTCGGTTCGCCGTCGAGCATCGGGTAGACGAGGAGCCGGTCCTTGCCGTTCAGCTTGTCGACGAGGAGGTAGCGGGAGAGCCCCTCCTGGCATTCGCGGTCCCAGGCGTTGGTGTCCCGGGTGGCGGGGCCGACGATCAGCAGGTTGCCGACGCCGGCGAGGACGGCCGTGGTGCCGCAGGACCAGTCCTCGTCCAGGAGCACGCCGTCGACGGTGCGCGGAAAGCCGTCGAGGACGCTGAGCACGGGGGACCCGACCGGGCCCTGGGTGATCGTCACCTGCGAGGTGTAGCGGTCGTCGTTCTCGCCGTAGATCTCCGGGGCGGGGATGCGCGTCCAGCGGCCGAGGAAGCGGGCGGGGACGACCTCGGTGCCGGTGGGGGCCTTGCGGAAGGTGGCCCTGGCCGTGCCCGAGGTCCACTCCAGGACGTCGGGGGAGCGCAGTGTCAGGGTCTGGTGGGCGGCGGGGACGCAGCGCTGGGCGGGCACGCTGGTCGTCACGTCGGACTCGCCGAGGACGACCTTGTCCTCGTCGGCGGAGACGAGCCGGGAGCGGCCCATGCACAGGCGGTTCTCCGCGACCTGGACGTAGACGGCGTTCTTCGAGCCCGCCGCCCCCTGGCTGATCTCGAACCGGGCGGTCTCCCGCGGGTGGTCCTGGGAGCCCTGGACGACGCCCTCCCAGGCGCCGAGGAACGCCGCCGGGACGATGCCGGCGGGCCGGGCAGCGACGTTGCCGGTGCCGCTCGGGGCCCGGTTCTTCTGGTCGTCCATGCCGGTGTTCGGGTCGGGCCGGAAGACGTATGTGAGGGTGGCCGCCGCCGCCACGGCGAGGGCCGCGAGTCCGGCGACCAGGGCCGTCCGGCGCGGGCGCCCGGCCCGGGGCTGGGGAGCCGTGGCGGCGGTGGACGGGAGGGGAGCGGGCGTCGCCGGGTCACCGTCGGCGCGGACGACGCCACCGGCTCCGCCACGGGCGCCGCCGCCGGGACGGGCGTCCCCGCTCCCCGTTCCCGTCGGGCTCTCCGTCTCCGCCTCCAGGAGCCGCGCCGCGTGCCGGCCGAGCCGGGCCAGGACGTCCGCCGGGAGCCAGGGGTCGGGGATCGGCAGCGTCTCCGCGATCTCGGCGGCGGAGGGCCGCGCGGCCGGGTCCTTGGCGAGGCAGGCGCGGATCACCCCGGTCAGCTCGGGCGCCAGATCCGTCAGGTCGGGCTCGTCGTGGGCGATCCGGAACATGGTCGCGTGCACGCCGCTGTCCGCCGTCCCGAAGGGGGAGCGCCCGGTCGCCGCGTACGCGAGGACCGAGCCGAGGCAGAAGACGTCCGACGCGGGGGTGAGCCGGTCGCCCCGCACCTGCTCGGGCGACATGAAGCCGGGGGAGCCGACGACCGCGCCGGTGGTGGTCAGGTTGCCGCCTTCGGCGACGGTGTCGACGGCCCGTGCGATGCCGAAGTCGATGATCTGCGGCCCGTCGACGGTGAGCAGGACGTTGGAGGGCTTGAGGTCGCGGTGCACGAGCCCGGCGGCGTGGATGTGCACGAGGGCGCGGGCGAGGCCGGAGGCCAGGGCCTTCACGGTCGCGGGCGGCAGCGGCCCGAACTCGTCGCCGACCACGGCCCGCAGCGAGGGCCCCGGTACGTAGCCGATCGCCACCCAGGGCGCGTCGGCCGCGGTGTCCGAGCCGAGGACGGGTGCGGTGCCCGTGCCGCCGACCCGTTCCAGGGAGGCGACCTCGCGGGCGAACCGGCGCCGGAACTCCTCCTGGGCGGCCAGTTCGGCGTGCACGACCTTCACCGCGACGGTCCGCCCGCCGGCCGAACGCGCGAGGAACACCCGGCCCATGCCTCCGACCCCGAGGCGGCCGAGCAGGCGGAACGGGCCGATGCTGACCGGGTCTTCCGCGTTCAAAGGATCCACGTCGTCAGAGCATGCCAGACCGTGGGTCGGCAGTCCCCACCGTTCGCGTGCCGGACCGAGGGGTGCCCGTCTCCGCCGCGCGGGTCACTCCTCCCCGCAGATCCTCAGCCCCTTCGGCGTCGAGCAGGGCAGGTGCCCGTGGGCGTGGATGATGTCCTGGCCGCTGCCCCAGCGCAGATAGGCGAGGAAGCTGGCGGCCGGCGAACCGGCCCCCGGCTCGCGCCAGGTGTAGGCGTACTCGATCTCCCGGTACGGGTAGCTCGACTCGCCCAGTTCTGCCAGGACCGGTCGGCGGCCGTCGATGGCCACCCGGTGCAGGCCCTTCAGGCCGGTGCCCTCGCGCACCTCGGTGTAGCCGATCGCGCCGGGCAGTCTGGCCACCGTGGACAGGACCTGTTCCGTGGAGTCGAGTTCGCAGCGGACGACCCGCGACTCGGGGTCGTTGCTGGTCCGGCAGTCCAGGGAGGAGTTGGCGGGCTCGTTGCGCCCGAGGACCCGGCGCTGGAACACCTCCCTGGTACCGGAGTTGGCGTCCCGGCTGACCAGCAGGACCGGCAGGTCGGTGCCGGGCACCAGCTCGCCCCAGTTCCTGATCTCGCCCCGGTAGATCCGCCGGATCTGGTCCAGGGTCAGGTCGTCCACGGGCACGTCGTCGTTGAGGACGAGGGTGTAGAGGGAGACGGCGACCATGCTCTCCCGCAGTTCGGGGAAGCCGCCCGGCTTGCGCCCGTCGGACAGGGCGACGACCGAGGGGGAGCCCTTGGCCTTCTTCGCGCCCTCGTCGGCCAGCCGCCGTATCCCGGAGGTCGACCCGTGCGCCTCCACGCTCACGGTCGCGCCCTCGCAGTCCTTCTCGTACTGCTTCGCGAGATCCCGTACGACGGGTGCGAAGGCGGTCGACCCGGTGACGGTGAGACTGCCTTCGGCGCAGCCGATCGGCGGCGGGGTCCGCTCCCGGACGATGATCACGGCGAGGGCGATCATGCAGAGCGTGAGGGTGAGGGTGACGGTCCGTGCGACCCGGCTGAAGAGGGGTGCCTTGTCGTCGGGGGTCGTGCTGTGGTTGACGTGGACGACGCCGTCGTCGAGGGTGCCCTCGACGGTGACGGGGCCGCCCGTGGGACCACCGGTGAGCAGGACGAGCAGCTTGTAGTGGGCGCCCCGGTTGAGCGGCACCTTGGGCAGCCGGATGGAGCCGGCGCCCATGGTCGGCTGCCAGGCGGCGTCGAAGTGGGTCAGGAGCCCGGGGTGGCCGGGGGCGGTCACGACGATGGCCTTCAGATGGCGGCCGGGGCCGGTGCCGTCCGGGTGGGAGAACCGCACGGTGAGCCCGGTGCCGCCGCCGTCCGTGTAGTCGTCGCCGCCGATGGCGAGGCCGCCGTCGTTCTCGATCCGGAGCAGGACGATGGTGGCGTCGGTCAGCTCCTGGGTCGTGTCGAAGAACCCGCGCCGCACGGTCGCGCCGGGGCCGGTCAGGGCGCTGCTGGCGGCGGCGCCGGCGCCGATGGAGGTGTCGAGCTGGACGCGGTAGCCGATCCGGCGCCGGCGCGGGACCCACCACTGGACCCAGATGGCGGCGATCGAGACGAGGACACCGGCCAGTGCGGTGACCACGGCGATGATGTTCTCAGCGGTAAGCCAGTCCACCCGCGCGACGGTACGGACGTGTGTGCGGTGCCGGTGGGTACGTCGCGTCCCGCCGCCTGGAGTTCGTCCTTCCGTCGGGCGGGCGTTGCGCGGGCGGGTCAACAGAGGTTGCCGGGGCTGTGGAGCGTGGGTGTAATGGCCACGAGGGGGCCTTCAGTCTGAGGAGAACCCCATGCGTGTCGTCGAAGTGACCGCCTACGGCGGACCCGAGGTCCTCAGAATGGCCCGCCGGCCGGAGCCGGAGGCCGGAGCGGTCCCGGGCATGGTCCGGGTGCGGCTCAAGGCCGCCGGTGTGAACCAGGCGGACATCCGGATCCGGGCCGGCCGGTACGCCGACGCGGTCGGCGATCTCAAGCCCCCGTTCGTGCTGGGCACGGACTTCGCGGGAAAGCTGCTGGACCCGGCGCCCGGCATGGAGCCCGGGGCCCGGGTGGCCGGCCACATCCCCTGGTACGAGCTGCTGACCGGCGAGGGCACGTACGCCGAGGTCATCTGGGTCGACCCGCAGTGGCTGGCCGTGATCCCGGACGACGTGGAGTTCACCGTGGCCGCGTCCGTCCCGCTGGCCTCCGACACCGCCCAGCAGGGCCTTGACCGGCTCGGGCTGCCGGTGGGGTCGACGCTGCTCGTGACCGGCGGGAGCGCCGTGGTGGGCCGCTTCGCGGTCCAGTACGCCCATGCGGCCGGGCTGCGGGTCGTGGCCGTCGCCCACGAGGGCGACGAGAGCGAACTGAGGATCCTCGGAGCGGACCACGCCGTCCCGCGCGGCACCCCCGAGGAGGTGCGCGCCCGGGTGGCCGAGGTGGTCCCGGAGCCGGTGGACGGCATCTTCGACGGGGCGCTCGTCGGGGCGGAGCTCCTCCCGCTCCTGAAGGACGACGGCGTCTTCGTCGCGATCGCTCCCGACCGGGTTCCGCCCGCCGAGCGGAACATCCGCGTCGAGGCCGTCCGCGCCCGCCCGGACGCCGACCGGCTGAAGGACGCGCTGCAGAAGGTGGCGGACCGCGAGCTGATCACCCGGGTGGCCGACGTCATGCCGCTGGAGGAGGTCGCCGAGGCCCACCGCCGCGCGGAGGCCGGTCACCGGCCGGGGCGGATCGTGCTCCTGATCTGAGGGACGGCCCTTCCCTCGCGCGTCACCCCCCGGTTGCACGGGGACGAGGCCCGGACCCCTGGTCCGGGCCTCGTCGCACCCGGGCCCCCTGGTCCGGGCCTTGTCGCACCCTCGTGAGACGCTTCTGGCCTCCGGCGGCGCCACAGACCATGCGCCCGCCGTCGAGCCCGTAGCTCAGCCCAGTGGATCCCAGGGGGGAACCTTCATGACCGACGTCCGTCGTCGGCGCGCCCTGCGCGGCGCCCTCGCCGCCACCGCCGCCACGATCGCCCTCGCCGCCACCGCGGGCACCGCCTTCGCCTCCGGCGACCCGGCCGCCGCCGACCGGGCGCGTGCCGGCGCCGTGGCGGAGCGCCAGGCCGGGAACCCGGCCGAGCGCCGGGCCGGGGACGACCGTCGCGCCGGGGCGTCCGGCGCCGCGGACGCCCCGGTGCAGACGCCCACCTTCTCGATGATGGGTGTCCACAAGCAGACGACCGAGGGTTACCTCTACTTCCCCGACCGGCAAGGCGGCTTCGGCCCCCGCCACCACCTCGAGATCTCCTACGACCACCTCGCCGACGTGATCGACGTCGACGACGACAAGGACGGGTGGGCGGACGACACCTGGTTCCTCCACAAGGACGGGAGCCTCTGGCACACCTGGCTGTCCCCGGAGGACATGCAGCGGCACTCCAAGCAGGTCGGCAAGGGCTGGAACACGTACCGCACGGTCCTCTCGCCGGGCAGCATCGGCGGTGCCGCGGAGGCCGACCTCCTCGGCGTCGACAAGACCGGCGTCCTGTGGTCGTACCTCGCCTACCCGGACGGCTCGCTCACCGCGCGCACCCGGGTCGGCGGCGGCTGGGGCCAGTACGACCAGGTCGCGGGCCAGGGCGATCTCTCCGGTGACGGCAGGCCGGACATCGTCGCCCGCGACAAGGCCGGTGTGCTGTGGCTCTACCGGGGCACCGGCGACTACAAGGCCCCCTTCGCGGGCCGTACGAAGATCGGCTCCGGCTGGAACGTCTACGACCGGCTGCTGTCGGTCGGCGACCTCGACGCCGACGGCCGCACGGACCTGATCGCGCGCAAGCCGAACGGCGACCTGTTCCGGTACTCGGGCGCGGGGAGCGCCCCGGCCGTGTTCCAGAAGCCG
This sequence comes from Streptomyces sp. CB02009, assembly GCF_001905825.1. Taxonomy (GTDB): domain Bacteria; phylum Actinomycetota; class Actinomycetes; order Streptomycetales; family Streptomycetaceae; genus Streptomyces. The sequence continues at coordinate 199,409 of NZ_LIVV01000004.1, read as the reverse complement.
GTCAAGATCGGCCACGGCTTCCAGATCTACAACCTGCTCTAGGCGCAGGCTCCTTGAGCACCTTCACGCCCTGCCCACAGGCTCTTCAAGATTTCGCCAAATTTCGAACAGCTGTGGCAAGATTTCAAGATCAGCGGCGCGCGCGGCGCGCCGCCGTAGAGTCCCAGGGGGGAATCCTGATGACCATCCTTCGACGTCGTCGTGCGCTCAAGGGCGCGCTCGTCGCCACGGCCGTCGCGGTCGCGACCGCGACGGTGGCCGGTACGGCCTCCGCCGCCGGCACGGAGCTGCCGGTGCAGCCCACCTTCGAGATGTACGGGGCCAACAAGACGACCCAGGAACTGCAGGTCTGGTTCCCCATCGGCAACGACATCGACACCATCGGTCCGCTGGACAAGGTCGCCGACGTCGCCGACATCATCGTCGCGGACAACGACAACGACGGCCACGGCGAAGCCGAGTGGACCGTCTACAAGAACGGGCGGCTGGACTTCTACTCGCCCGACAGCGGCGACATCGACGGAAGCGTCGTCGGCCGCGGCTGGAACATCTACACCACGGTCCTCTCGCCGGGCAACGTCGGCGGTGCCAAGCAGGCCGACCTGCTCGGTGTCGACAAGACCGGTGTGCTGTGGAGCTACCTCTCGTACCCGAACGGCACCCTCACCCCCCGCGTGCGGGTCGGTGGCGGCTGGAACGCGTACACCCAGATCGCCGGCCAGGGCGACCTGACCGGTGACGGCAAGCCCGACGTCGTCGCCCGCGACAAGACGGGTGTCCTGTGGCTCTACAAGGGCACGGGCAACTACAAGGCCCCCTTCACCGGCCGCACCAAGGTCGGCTCCGGCTGGAACACCTACGACCGGGTGCTGTCGACGGGTGACATCAACCTCGACGGCAAGGCCGACCTGCTCGCCCGCAAGGCGAACGGCGACCTGTTCAAGTACCTGGGTACGGGCAACGCCTCGGCTCCGTTCAAGGCGCCGGTCAAGGCCGGCAGCGGCTTCCAGAAGTACAACCTGTTCTAGTCGTACCCGTCCCACCTGCGTGGTGACCGTATGACGGCGGCCCCGGGCTCGGAACTCCGAGCCCGGGGCCGCCTTTTGCGCTCCGCGTAAGCGGAATCCCGACCGTCACGATTTCTGGTCTAGACCTTGACAGGTCCAGACCAATCGCGCTTCGCTGTGCTTCCCATCCGGCTCCACCCGGCCCCACCCGGAAGGAAGTTACGCATGCTGCGTAAGTTGGTCACCTCGCTGGCCGCGCTCTGTACGGCCGTCGGCCTCGCCGTCCTCCTCCTCCCCACCGCCTCCGCCGGCGCGGCCGCCGCCTGCGCCGCCGCGTGGAACTCCTCCGCCGTCTACACGGGCGGGATGACGGCCTCGCACAACGGCCACAACTGGTCCGCCAAGTGGTGGACCCAGAACGAGACCCCCGGCACGACCGGCGAGTGGGGCGTCTGGGCCGATCAGGGCGTCTGCGGCGGCGGACCCACCACGCCGCCCACCACCCCGCCGACCACGCCGCCGACCTCCGGATTCGTGGTCTCCGAGGCCCAGTTCAACCAGATGTTCCCGAACCGGAACTCCTTCTACACGTACGCGGGCCTCACCGCCGCCCTCAAGTCGTACCCCGGCTTCGCCAACACCGGCAGCGACACGGTGAAGAAGCAGGAGGCCGCGGCCTTCCTCGCGAACGTCTCCCACGAGACGGGCGGCCTCGTCCACATCGTCGAGCAGAACACGGCGAACTACCCGCACTACTGCGACACCAGCCAGTCCTACGGCTGCCCGGCCGGCCAGGCCGCCTACTACGGTCGCGGCCCGATCCAGCTCTCCTGGAACTTCAACTACAAGGCCGCCGGTGACGCCCTCGGCATCGACCTGCTGAACAACCCCTGGCGCGTCGAGCAGGACCCGGCCGTCGCCATGATGACCGGCCTCTGGTACTGGAACACCCAGAGCGGCCCCGGCACGATGACCGCGCACAACGCCATGGTCAACGGCGCCGGCTTCGGCCAGACGATCTGGGCGATCAACGGCAGCCTGGAGTGCAACGGCCGCAACCCGGCCCAGGTCCAGAGCCGGGTCACCAAGTACCAGCAGTTCACGCAGATCCTGGGCGTCCCCGCGGGGTCGAACCTGTCCTGCTAGTCGGCTACTGCCACGCGACGAACACGCTCCAGGCGACGGGCTCCACGGCGAACGTGGGCCCGTCGCTCTGCTTGGAGTCGCGGAGGTGGACGGCGTGGGGGGAGGTGGCGACCTCGACGCACTCGCCGCCACCGCTGTCGCTGTAGCTGGACTTGAACCAGTGCAGGGTGGTGTCGCTCATCTCTGTACTCCCGCCAACTCCTCGATGAGACCCAGCGACCTGCGCGGATCCAGGGCCTGTGCCCGGATCTTCGCATACCGCTGCCGGTGCGTACTGACCTTCGTCCGGTCGGTGATCAGCAGGCTCTCGCCCTGGATCTCCAGGTAGGTGACGTGGTCGTGGACCGTGGTTTCGATGACTGTCAGGTTCCCGCGGTCGGCCACGTACTCACCCTCCAGTCCCGCATCCAGCGGCAGCACCTGAAGGTTCACGTTCCTCCTCCGCGTGCACTCCGCCAAGTGCGCCAACTGCTCCCGCATGACCTCCTCGTCGCCGATCGGCCTCCGCAGTACCGACTCGTCGAGGACCAGCTCGATCTCGCACACCTGCTTCCGGTCGAACAGCTCCTTCCGTGCCATCCGGCCGACCACCAGTTCCTCGACGCGCTCCGGCGTCGGCTCCGGGTAGCCACCCGCGATCAGCGCCCGCGCGTACGCCTCCGTCTGGAACAGCCCGTGGACGACGTGGTTCGCGTACAGCCACAGCGCCACCGCCTTCTGCTCGATCGGCGCGTACCCGCGGAACTGCTCCGGCAGCTTCTCCAGCCGTACGAGCTCCCGCATCTCCTCGAAGATGCCCGTGCCGCCGCCCAGGACGCGTTCGAGCTGGACGAGCATCTCGTCGCTCACCGGGTGGATGAGCCGTTCCATCGCACTGATCGCCGCACCCGTGAAGCCCATCTGCGAGCCCAGCTGTTCCTGTGTCAGTCCCTTCTTCAGTCGCGTTTTCCTGGCCACCGCCGCTGCCATCCTGGCCGCAGGGCCGACCGATTCCTTGTTCTCCGCTCGCGCCATTCCCGCTCCCCATTCGGACTCAACCGATCTCAACCGGTCTCAACTGCTCCCCGCCGAATTCGACTGCCCGCAAGGCGCGTTGATGCAGGTCAAGGGGTTGTCGACGCGCCCGCCGCAGTCGTGGAAAACGCTAGCGTCGGCGCGGGAGCATGTCCTCGTGAATGAAGAGAATCGGGACGTAAACGTGGATTGGATTCCTGCTTCCGGATTCCAACTCCGTAAGGCGGGGGTGCAATTCGACGCCGTTCGGGTGGACGGGGACGAGGGGCGGCTGCTCGCCGACCGGATGGAGGCCCTCACCGGGGGCGACCCGGGGCCGGTCGTGATCGAGGCGAACGGGCGGCGCGGGGTCTACTTCCTGGTGCCGCCGGGGTCGACGGCGCGGAAGGCGTGGCCGCGCGGGGTGACCCGGTTCAACTCCGGACCCGCCCACGTGAGCTACGTGCCGGTGCCGGCGCTGACGGGCAGGACCTGGCCGCTGTCCTGGCGCTTCCCGCCGTCGTCGCCGGACCGCTTCGTCCACCCGCTGCTGCTGAGGAGCGCCGTGACCGAGCAGTTCAACGGCGTGTCCTGAGGTCACGTACATCACTCTGGTACATGGGTTAAGGTTGGTACATGTCCATGAAGCGCACGAACGTGTACGCCGACCCCGAGGACCTGGCGATCATCAAGGAGGCCGCCAAGCGTCGCGGCATAAGCGAGGCCGAGATCATCCGGCAGGGGATCCACCTCGCGGCCATGGCCAACCGGGTCTGGGACGAGCCTCTGTTCTCGCGCACGTTCGAGGGGCGCGGCCGGACCTTGGCCAAGGCCGAGGTCCGCGATGTCGTGGCCGACGCGGCCCGGCGCGAGGCGGACACCGAATCGGGGACGGCTGCGTGATCATCGTCGTGGCCGACACCTCCGGGCTGCTGGCCGCTCTCGATTCCACCCACCCCGAGAACGCGGCCGCCACCGAGGCGATCCAGGCGGCGGGGCTGCTCGTGATGTCCCCGCTGCTGCTGGCCGAGCTCGACCATGTGGCCACGCGTGAAATCGGCCGCGAAGCCGCGCTGAGCGCGGTGGACGACATCCGGCACTGGATGCGCCGGGGGCGCGTCTCCATGCCGGAGATCACCGAGGACCATCTGGGCGCTGCCCAGATGGTCCGGCTGCGCTATGCGGCGCTCGACCTCGACCTGGCCGATGCCGTCAACGTCGCTCTGGCCGCCGAGTACGACACGGACGCGATCCTCACGCTCGACCGTCGCGACTTCCGTGCCGTCCGCCCTCTCGGGCGGCACAAGGCGTTCCGGATGCTGCCCGACGACCTTCCGCTCTGAGCGCTGTCGGCTGCCTACCGGTGACCGGCCTCGACCGCCTCCAGCGCCGCCGACAGCCGGTCCAGGACCCGGACCGTCTCGTCGAACGCCTCCTGGCCGCCCAGCTCCCGGACGAGCGCGGCCGCCAGCTCCGCGTGGCCCGGGTCGATGCGGGCGATGGCCGCCCGGCCCGCCCCGGTCGGGGTGAGGAGCTTGGCGCGGCGGTGGGCCGGGTTCGGCTCGTACGCCGCGAGTCCCTCCCGGACGAGCAGGTCCGCGATCCGCTGGACGCTCTGCCGGGTGATGCCCATGGCCCGGGCGATCCCGGCGACCGGGAGGGGTTCGGGGAGGACCGCTCCGAGGACCTGCCACCACGCGGCGGTCAGACCCGCCGGCTCGGCCAGCTTCTCCGAGACGGCGAGGAACTGGCCGTTGAGGCGGAAGACGCCCAGGGCCGTGCGCGAGAGGGCGTCCTGCTGCGGGCGGCTCATGAGTTCAGCTCGACGAACGCCGCCGGGTCCGAGTCGTGGAAGAGGCGGTACCAGGCGTCCCGCTTGCCCTCGTACGCCCCGAGGACCGCGAAGATCTCGCGGGCGAACGCGACCGGCTCCGTCGGGCCCGCCGTGATCAGGTCGCCGGTCCCGGCCTCGCCCGCGGAGGTCACCGCGTCCGCGTCGACGTAGTGCTCGCCGCCCTTGTAGCCGGTGGCGGCCAGGTAGAAGGAGACCGCGCTGGTGTGCGGGCGGTCGTCGAGCAGGCCCTCCTTGGCGAGCCCGGCGGTGGCGCCGCAGATCGCGGCGACCGGCACCCCGGCGTCGAGGAAGGCGCGGGCCGCGGCGGGGAAGGCGGCGAGCCCGTCGCCCTCGTCGTAGGTCTCGGCGCCCGGGAGGATCAGCAGCTCGCTGTCCTCGGGGCGGAGGTCGGCGAGCGCGAGGTCCGGGACGATCCGGAGGCCGCCGAGGGTCGTGACGGGTTCCCCGGCGACCGTGCCGACCGTCTTCACCGTGTAGCCGGCGCGGGCGAGCCAGGCGGTGGCGTGGCCCGTCTCCCAGTCGGCGAGCGTGTCGTAGACGGCGAGGTGGACGGTCTTCGCTGCGGTGTTCGTTCCCATGGCTGACCCCTTGGTCGGTGTGGGCGATCCCTTGGTTCCCCTGATGACAGAAGACTGTCATGACGACAGCACGCTGTCAATGGTGGGGGGTGATGCCGAGGGGATGCCAAGGCGGATTCCGAGGCGGATTCCGAGGCGCATTCCGCATGACGGAACAAGGTGTCGCGTCCGCCCCGGTCTCGGTGGACAAGATGGCCATGGCCCGCCCTACCTGCGGTTCCTTACCCTCGACCCCATGACCCCTCATGTCATCGAACCCGATCCCCAGGCCGGGGCCGCCGTCAAGGCCGCCGACCGCGCGCACGTGTTCCACTCCTGGTCCGCCCAGGGCCTGATCGACCCGCTCGCCGTCGCCGGCGCCGAGGGTTCGTACTTCTGGGACTACGACGGCAACCGCTACCTGGACTTCACCAGCGGCCTCGTCTACACCAACATCGGCTACCAGCACCCCCGTGTGGTCGCCGCCATCCAGGAGCAGGCCGCGAAGCTCACCACCTTCGCGCCCGCCTTCGCCATCGACGTCCGCTCCGAGGCCGCACGCCTCATCGCCGAGCGCACCCCGGGCGACCTGGACAAGATCTTCTTCACCAACGGCGGCGCCGAGGCCGTCGAGAACGCCGTCCGCATGGCCCGGCTGCACACCGGCCGTACGAAGGTGCTCTCCGCCTACCGCTCGTACCACGGCGCCACCTCCACCGCGATCAACCTGACCGGTGACCCGCGCCGCTGGGCCTCCGACAACGGCTCCGCCGGCGTCGTGCGCTTCTGGGCGCCGTTCCTCTACCGCTCGCCCTTCTACGCCACCACCGAGGCGGAGGAGAGCGCGCGGGCCCTCCAGCACCTGGAGGACACGATCGCCTTCGAGGGTCCGGCGACGATCGCCGCGATCATCCTGGAGACCGTGCCCGGCACCGCCGGCATCATGACCCCGCCGCCCGGCTACCTCGCCGGCGTCCGCGAGATCTGCGACAAGTACGGCATCGTCTTCGTCCTCGACGAGGTCATGGCGGGCTTCGGCCGCACCGGCAAGTGGTTCGCCGCCGAGCACTTCGACGTCGTGCCCGACCTGATGACCTTCGCCAAGGGCGTGAACTCCGGCTACGTGCCGCTCGGCGGCGTCGCCATCAGCGAGAAGATCGCCGCCACCTTCGACAAGCGGCCCTACCCGGGCGGACTGACCTACTCCGGTCACCCGCTGGCCTGCGCCGCCGCCGTCGCCACCATCCAGGTGATGGAGGACGAGAAGGTCGTCGAGAACGCCGCCCACATCGGCGAGAACGTCCTCGGCCCCGGCCTGCGCGAGCTCGCCGAGCGCCACCCGTCCGTCGGCGAGGTCCGCGGCCTCGGCGTCTTCTGGGCCCTCGACCTGGTCAAGAACCGCGAGACGCGCGAGCCGCTCGTCCCGTACAACGCGGCCGGCGAGGCCAACGCGCCGATGGCCGCCTTCGGCGCCGCGGCGAAGAAGAACGGCCTGTGGCCCTTCGTCAACATGAACCGCACCCACGCCGTCCCCGCCTGCAACGTCACCGAGGCGGAGGCCAAGGAGGGCCTCGCCGCCCTCGACGCGGCCCTCACCGTGGCCGACGAGCACACCGCGTAACCGCGAAACGGGGCGTCCCCTTCCGTCTGGACTAGGGTGTCCGGAGCCGGACGGAGGGGGCCGACCCATGCCCGCGAGCGGAGCTGTCACCCGCAACACCTTGCGACAGCAGATCGCGGACGCGCTGCGTGACGAGGTGCTCGCGGGCCGTCTCCAACCCGGCGAGGAATTCACCGTCAAGCAGATCGCCGACCAGTACGGCGTCTCCGCGACACCGGTCCGCGAAGCCCTCGTCGACCTCTGCGCGCAGGGCCTCCTCGACTCCGACCAGCACCGCGGCTTCCGCGTCCACCAGTACTCGGTCGACGACTACCGGGGCATGGTCGAGGCCCGGATGCTCGTCGTCGACGGCATCTTCCGCCGCGACGCCGCCATGGTGCCGCCCCGCTCCGCCGTCACCGAACCGGACCTCGGGATCGGCGTCGCCCTCGTCTCCATCCGGCGCAGGGGCGAGGCCGCGGCCCGCGCCGCCCGCGCCGGCGACCTCGACATCCTCATCGGGTACGACATCCGGTACTGGCGCGAACTCGCCCGGCTGGTCGCCGCCAACGAGTACATCGCCGACTTCCTCCACCGGCTCCGCGTCCAGGCCTGGGTGTTCTCCGTCCCCTACCTGCGATCCGAGCGGGACGTCCTCGGCTGGCTGTGGAGCGGGCACGTCGACCTGGTCGACGCCATCACCCGCGGCGACGCCCAGGCGGCCGTCGCGGTCGTACGGGAGTACAACGCGCACTCGATGGAATGGGCGGACCGGCTGGAGCGGCGGGCCCGCTGAGGCCGGGGCCGGCCGGCGTGCACCAGGCGCGGGGCGCGGCGGGCCGGGGCCGGAGTTCGGGTTGAGGCCGGGCCTCCCCGGGCAGTTCCTCAGCGGGTGGGCGGTGTCCTGGGGCGCCGACTAACCTGGCCGTCCCTGCAAAAGCCTGGCGTACGCCCTGCGAGCGTCCCCCGCAACTGACGGAGAGCGAGCCTCCCTTGGCCTGTGACCTGTGGCTGGTCCCCCTCGTCGACGTGCTGTGCCACAGCCCCGACAACCCCTTCGCCGAAGAGATCGCCGCGTACGACGCCGTACTGAGCGCCGCCGGTCTCCCGACGGTGCCCGTCTACGCCTACATGCCGGGGCTCTCCGGCGACGTCGCCCCGATCGCCGGCTTCGACTACGAGGCCCTGCACTTCCTGCGCCGCGCCTACCTCCTCCAGATGTGCGGACTGCCGGTCGAACCGGTCGGCGAGCTCGGCGGGGACTACGAACAGCTCCTGGAGATGTTCGAGGCGACCGCCCAGCAGTCGCACCTGGTGTGGCACTACGACCACGCGGGCGCGTACGTGCCGGTCGACTTCCCGGTCCCGCTCGCCAGCGACGAGCTCCTGGAGGGCGGCGGGCCGCTCGGCTCCTCGTACGGGCTGCTGCGCGAGCTGGAGTTCGTCGCGCCCTCGATCGGCATCGACCCGTCGAACCCGCCGGCGCCCCCCGTACCCCCGGAGCGGCCGACCACCCTGGAGGAACCGGCCGTACCGATTCCGCTGGACGGCGGCCCCTTCGCCCGGGAGCGCCACGTGTGGCTGGGGCTGCACGCGGCGGCGACCCGGAGCCTGGCCCAGGGATCGATGATCATCCTGAGCTGAGCTCCGCGCGCCCGGCCCGAGCCGGCCGCACCGCGCCCACGGCCCCGAAGGGCCCCGGAGGCCTGCGTCAGCGGGCCTCCGGGGGCCGCTGCCGCGGCATGTTCGGCCGGGTGCCCGGAGGCAGCGGGAAACGCCCCGAGGGGTGATGGCTCTCGGCCCGCGCGGGCATCACGCCGACCGACTGCAGCGCCAGCGGCGCCGGGCCCGAGCGGAACTCGACCATCCAGTCCGCGGTCTCCGCCCGCACCAGCTCGGTCACGTCCTCCGAGAAGCGGCGCAGCACGCCCAGACAGCGCTCGGCGGCCTCGCTGGCGGTGCCCTCCGTGGGGCCCAGGACCTCCCGGACGCTCTCCGAGGCCCAGTCGAACTGCAGGGCCTGCAGACGCCGCTGCACGGCCTGCGCCGTCGCCACGTCCCGCATCCAGCCGGACGTCAGACCGAAGTACCGGTCGCAGGCCAGACAGGCGGCACCGAGCAGCAGCGAGAGGTAGCCCCAGCCGGCGGTGCCCTCCGCCACGCCGGTCAGGTCGAGCAGCGGGAGCGCGGCGCCCGCGATCACCCCGGCGGCCGTGCCGATCCGCAGGATCCGGGCGCTGCGGCGCTTCCCGACGCGGTCGGAGAGGTACCACTCGGCGGTGCGCAGGGCATGGGACTCCACCCAGCGGTACAGCTCGTCGAGCCGCTCGGCGGGCTCGCCCCAGTCGCCCAGGGGGAACGCCGTACCGGTCAGATCGCGGTGGACGTCTCCCCCGGGGGGCCCCGGTGGCTGCATATCCGGCTGCTGGCTCACCGGGGGACTCCTCTGTTCAGCTCAGTACTCGTGTCCTTCTGTGACGTGCGGTGCACGTGGTGCCTGCCCTTCCTACCGCCGAATGGTGGGCGGCGGGCCCGGAATCCCAGGATTTCCGCCCGCAAGGGGGTCTTGATCAGGTAGAGGAGCCCGCGGTTTCTCACCCGAAAGAGTGGTGGAGCAGGGGGGCCGGGGACCACGTAGGCTCGGCGTACCGACATACGGACGTACCGAACCTCAGGAGTGACCGTGATTCCCGGTGGTGGTCAGCCCAACATGCAGCAGCTTCTCCAGCAGGCCCAGAAGATGCAGCAGGACCTCGCCCGCGCCCAGCAGGAGCTGGCGGCGACCGAGGTCGACGGACAGGCGGGCGGCGGCCTGGTCAAGGCGACCGTGACCGGCTCCGGAGAGCTGCGCGGCCTGGTCATCGACCCCAAGGCGGTCGACCCGGAGGACACCGAGACGCTCGCCGACCTGATCGTGGCCGCCGTGCAGGCCGCCAACGACAACGCGCAGCAGCTCCAGCAGGCCAAGCTCGGCCCGCTGGCCCAGGGCATGGGCGGCATGCCCGGCCTCGGTTTCTGAGGCCTTCCGGGCGCCGGCCTTCCCGGGCCGCTCCTCCCGTGGGCTTCTTAGCCTCGCTTTAAGCCACTACCGTAAGAATCAAGCACTCCCTTGAAAGGGCGTTCCGTGTACGAAGGCGTGGTTCAGGACCTCATCGACGAACTGGGCAGGCTGCCCGGCGTCGGTCCCAAGAGCGCGCAGCGGATCGCCTTCCACATCCTCCAGGCGGAGCCGACCGACGTACGGCGTCTCGCGCACGCGCTCCTGGAGGTCAAGGAGAAGGTCAGGTTCTGCGCGGTCTGCGGCAACGTGGCACAGCAGGAGCAGTGCAACATCTGCCGGGACCCGCGCCGCGACCTGACCGTCATCTGTGTGGTCGAGGAGCCGAAGGACGTCGTCGCGATCGAGCGGACCCGCGAGTTCCGGGGGCGGTACCACGTCCTCGGCGGCGCGATCAGCCCGATCGAGGGCGTCGGCCCGGACGACCTCCGCATCCGCGAGCTGCTCGCGCGGCTCGCCGACGGCACGGTCACCGAGCTGATCCTCGCGACCGACCCGAACCTGGAGGGCGAGGCCACCGCGACGTACCTGGCGCGGATGATCAAGCCCATGGGACTCAAGGTGACCCGGCTCGCGAGCGGGCTCCCGGTCGGCGGCGACCTCGAGTACGCCGACGAGGTGACCCTCGGCCGTGCCTTCGAGGGACGGAGGCTGCTAGATGTATGACGACCGGGCCGGTGCGCTCTCAGGGAGGCTCCTCGATGTCTGACCCCACGCTGCACGCGATCACGCAGAACCCCGACGACTTCGCGGTCCAGATCGCCGACTCCATCGAGAGCTTCATCGTGGCGACCACCGAGGTCGCCAAGGGCGACGAGCCGGACAGCGCGGTCCCCTTCCTGCTCCTGGAGATCTCGCAGCTGCTCCTCGCGGGCGGACGGCTCGGCGCGCACGAGGACATCGTCCCGGACGAGCGGTACGAGACGGACACGGGCCCGGAGCCCGACATGGACGACCTGCGCGAGCGCTTCGCCGTGCTCCTCGAACCGGTCGACGTGTTCTCCGAGGTCTTCGACCCGTACGAGCCCCGCAAGGCCCCGGTCCCGGCCCGTATCTCCGACAACCTCGCCGACATCGTCGCCGACCTCCGCCACGGCCTGGCCCACTACCGCGCCGGCCGCACCAGCGAGGCCCTCTGGTGGTGGCAGTTCTCGTACTTCTCCAACTGGGGCCCCACCGCCTCGGCCACCCTCCGCGCCCTCCAGTCCCTCGTCGCCCACGTCCGCCTCGACCAGCCGCTCGCGGCCCTCGACGGCCTCGACACGGACGAGGACCTCACCGAGGACGACCTCGCCGAGGAGGCGGGCCGCGTGATGGCGGAGGAGATCGGCGCACCGCTGGGCATCCGGACGCTCAAGAGCTGAGGAACGGCGAACCGCTCCCGTCCGACGACTGCTTGCCCCATGATGTGGTCATGGCAGCAACGGCCCGGTCACAGACCCTCCTCAGGAGCGGCGTCGGCGTAGCCGCGGTCGGCGTCGCCGCCCTCCTCGTCGTCGCGTTCGTCGACCTCGGCACGGCCGACCAGATCGCCAGCGTCACCGGTGTCGTCCTCGCCGTCGCGGGCCTCGGGCTCTCCCTCTGGGCGCAGTTCGGGCAGGGCGGCCGGGCCGCCCCGGTCGAGGCGTCCGGCACCCGCTCCGTCGCCGCCGGCGGAAGCATCGGGACGGTCGTCACCGGCGACGGCGTGCGGACCCCGCCGACCTCGTCCACCCCGCAGACCCCGCCGGCCTCTCAGACTTTGCCCGCTCAGCCGGCCCCGACCGCCCCGCCGACCGGCGGCGGCCCCGGCCCCGCCTCCGGGCCCGTCACCGCCTCCGGCGAGCGGTCCGTCGCCGCCGGCGGGGACATCGGGAGCGCCTCCACGGGCGACGCGTGAGCGGGGGCGTCGAGGCCTCGGGGGAGCGGTCCGTCGCGGCGGGCCGGGACATCGGCTGGGTGCACACCGGGGACCGGGTGACCGTGCTGCCGCCCTCGGGCCTCGGGCCGGTGCGGTGTCCGCCGGGACTGGTCGACGTGCCGCGCAGGGCTGCCCACTTCGTGGGGCGCGGCGCCGAGAGCGCCCTGCTCGACGGGGAGCCGGAGACCGTGGTGATCTGCGGCCTCGGCGGGGTGGGGAAGTCCTCGCTGGCCGCCCGCTGGGCGCTGCGGCAGACGGCGCACCGCAACCCCGTCTGGTGGATCACCGCGGAGAGCCGGGCGGACGTCGACGCGGGGCTCGCGCGCCTGGCCGCCGCGATGCAGCCGGAGTTGATCGACGTACTCCCGCAGGAGGCCCTGCGGGAAAGGGCGTTGCAGTGGCTGTCGGCGCACGACGGCTGGCTGCTCGTCCTCGACAACGTCACCGAGCCCCGTGATGTGGAGGGCCTGCTGGCCAGGGCCGGCGGCCGGGGGCGGGTCGTCGCCACGAGCCGGACGACGGACGGCTGGTACGGGATCGGGCGGGTCCTCACGCTGCCCGTGCTTCCGGCCGCCGACGCCGTCGAGCTGTTCACCCGGGTCGCCACCCACGCGGGGCCCCGCGACACCACCGGCGCCGAGCGGCTCTGCGAGACCCTCGGGCAGCTGCCGCTGGCCGTCGAGATCGCCGCCGCGTACTGCGGTCGTACGGCCACGGCCCCGCTCGCGTACCTGGCGGAACTGGGCCGGAGCGGCGGACCCGGCAACGCGGAGGAGGCCGTCGCCCGGACCCTGCGCGTGACGCTCGACCGGCTCGCCGACTCGGCCCCGTACGCGGGGGAGGTCCTGCGGGTGCTCGGCTGGTTCGGACCCGACCGGATCCCGGCATCGCTCCTGCCGTCGGCGCCCGGCACACGGGAGGCGCTGGGGGAACTGGCCGCGCACAGCATGATCACGCTCCACGAGGACGGGTCGGTGTCCGTGCACCGGCTGGTGCAGACGGTGGCCCGGAGGGCGGACCCGGAGGACCCGCACCGGGAGCCGGGGCTGATCGCGGAGGCCCGGCTGGCGGCGGAGGCGGCGCTGGTCCGGGCCTTGCCGCCGGACAGCATGGATCCGGCGCACTGGGAGACGTGGCGCGGTCTCCTGCCGCACATCGAGGCGTACCTGCGGTTCTCGCACCGGGCGGAAGACGATCAGTCGCTGATCGTGACGCTGGTGGCGGCGGGCGTCTACCTGACGCTCAGCGGACTGCCCGCGGAAGCGGTCGCCATGCACGAACGGGCGCTGGCCGGCGCCGAGAGACTGCTCGGCCCGGAGCACCCGTACACCGTCGGGGTGCGCGGCGCGATGATCGTGGTCCTCGCCGAGTCGGGACGGGGAACGGAGGCGATCGGCCTCGCGGCCGAGGTGGTGCGGAGCCTGACCGAGGTGTACGGGGCCGACGACCGGATCGTGTTCCTGGCGCGGCGGACCCTCGCGCAGGCCCATCAGCTGACCGGTCTCGTCGACGAGGCGGTCGTCCTCCACGAGGGCGTCATCGGGGACATGATCCGCGTCCTGGGCGAGGGGGACACGGAGACCCTGCAGGCGTTCGTCGAGATCTCCGCGATCTACCGGTCCGCGCGCCGGACCTCCGACGCCATCGCGGCGGGCGCGCACGGCGCGGCCCAGCTGTCGGTCGTGCTCGGTGAGGACCACCTGGAAACCCTCATGGCGCGGATCAGCCTGGCCGCTCTCTACGGGGCCGCCGGGCGGACCGAGCGGGCACAGGCGGACTTCCGGGAGCTGCTGCCCGTCTGCCTCCGCGCCCTCGGTGAGCACCACCCGATGACCGTCACCGTGGTGGAGGCCCTCGCGGAGCTCTCGTGATCACTCCCTGAGCACCGCGTCTCACCATTCGATATCACGGTGGCGTTTCCGGGTCCCTCGTTAGACTGAGCCGATCGCAGCGCCGGCTGCGGCACACACTGAGCGAGGAGCGCACGTGGGCCTTGTCGTGCAGAAGTACGGAGGCTCCTCCGTTGCCGATGCCGAAGGCATCAAGCGCGTCGCCAAGCGGATCGTGGACGCCAAGAAGAACGGCCACCAGGTGGTCGTCGTGGTTTCCGCGATGGGCGACACGACGGACGAGCTGATCGATCTCGCCGAGCAGGTATCCCCGATCCCTGCCGGGCGTGAGTTCGACATGCTGCTGACCGCCGGAGAGCGGATCTCCATGGCCCTGCTGGCCATGGCGATCAAAAACCTGGGCCACGAGGCCCAGTCGTTCACCGGCAGCCAGGCAGGTGTCATCACCGACTCCGTCCACAACAAGGCGCGCATCATCGATGTCACGCCGGGCCGGATCCGCACCGCCCTCGACGAGGGCAACATCGCCATCGTCGCCGGGTTCCAGGGCGTGTCCCAGGACAAGAAGGACATCACCACGCTCGGCCGTGGCGGTTCCGACACCACCGCCGTGGCGCTGGCCGCCGCGCTGGACGCCGAGGTCTGCGAGATCTACACCGACGTCGACGGTGTGTTCACGGCGGACCCGCGCGTGGTGAAGAAGGCGAAGAAGATCGACTGGATCTCCTTCGAGGACATGCTGGAGCTCGCCGCCTCCGGGTCCAAGGTGCTCCTGCACCGGTGCGTCGAGTACGCACGCCGATACAACATCCCGATCCACGTCCGCTCGTCCTTCTCGGGCCTGCAGGGGACCTGGGTCAGCAACGAGCCGCAAGGGGACCGCAAGGTGGAGCAGGCCATCATCTCGGGCGTCGCCCACGACACCTCCGAGGCGAAGATCACCGTCGTCGGCGTGCCGGACAAGCCGGGCGAGGCCGCGGCCATCTTCCGGGCCGTCGCGGACGCCGAGATCAACATCGACATGATCGTGCAGAACGTGTCCGCCGCCTCGACCGGCCTCACGGACATCTCCTTCACCCTCCCCAAGGCAGAGGGCCGCAAGGCCATCGACGCCCTGGAGAAGGCGAAGACCGCGATCGGCTTCGACTCGCTGCGCTACGACGACCAGATCGGCAAGATCTCCCTGGTCGGCGCCGGGATGAAGACCAACCCGGGCGTCACCGCGGACTTCTTCCGCGCGCTCTCCGACGCGGGCGTGAACATCGAGCTGATCTCGACCTCCGAGATCCGCATCTCGGTCGTCACCCGCGCCGACGACGTCAACGAGGCCGTGCGCGCCGTCCACAGCGCCTTCGGCCTGGACAGCGACTCGGACGAGGCCGTCGTCTACGGAGGCACCGGCCGATGACGCCGAAGCCGACACTCGCGGTCGTCGGTGCGACCGGAGCCGTCGGCTCGGTGATGCTCCAGATGCTCACGCACCACGCGGACGTCTGGGGCGACATACGCCTCCTCGCCTCCCCGCGCTCGGCCGGCCGCAAGGCCGCCGTGCGCGGGGAGGAGTGCGAGATCCTCGCGCTCGACGAGGAGGCCCTGGAAGGCGTCGACCTGGCGCTCTTCCTGGTGCCCGAGACGGTGGCCGCCCGCTGGGCGCCCGTCGCCGTCACCAAGGGCGCCGTCGTCGTGGACACCTCCGCCGCCTTCCGCGCGGACCCCGACGTCCCCCTCGTGGTCCCCGAGACCAACGCCCACGCGGCGCGCGTACGCCCCCGCGGCATCGTCGCCAGCCCCGGCAGCACCACTCTCGCGCTGGTCGTCGCCGTGGGCGCCCTGCACGCCGAGTTCGGGCTCTCCGAACTGGTCGTCACCGCCCAGCAGGCCGCCAGCGGCGCCGGCGCCGGACAGGCCGGCGTCGACGCGCTCCGCGCCCAGCTCGGCCTGGTGGCCGGCGACGGTGACCTGGGCACCCACCCCGGAGACGTACGGCGTGCCGTCGGCGAGGACACCGGGCCCTTCCCCGGCCCCCTCGCGCTCAACGTCCTGCCCTGGTCGGGCACGGCGGGCGCCGACGGAGCCTCGTCGGAGGAGGAGCAGGTACGGGACGAGACCCGGCGGATCCTCGCGCTCCCGGCGCTGCGGGTCGCCGCCACCTGTGTGCGCGTGCCCGTCGTCACCGGGCACTCCGTCTCCGTGCACGCCCGCTTCGAGCGCCCCGTGCCGCTCGACCGCGCGCACGAGATCCTCGCGACCGCGCCCGGAGTCGTGCTGTACGACGACCCCGCTGCGGGCGACTTCCCCACCCCCGCCGATGTCGTCGGCACCGATCCCGCCTGGGTCGGACGGGTGCGGCGCTCCATGGACGACGAGCGGGCGCTCGATTTCTTCGTCTGCGCCGACAACCTCCGCAAGGGAGCCGCCCTCAACGCCCTCCAGATCGCGGAATCGGTTGTCACGTATTTGTAGGATCTGTGAACGACCTGTGAGCAATTAGGCGTCAGATACCTCTTGAACTGCGATGATGCCGTGGCTGACGATGCTCTTCCCCCTTGCTGCAACCAGTAGTTGGGTGGGAGGCGTCTCTGCGTGCACTCACCAATGTGGCGTGGAACACGCTGTGAAGCGGGGCATCGGGGGAGAACGGTTACGCATGAGGACAAACAACTCGCCGTCGAAAAGGGTGGCGTGCGCGTACAACCCTGCCGGGGGGAAGCGTGTCCAACATGCGTGGCAGACGTACTCGACATCGCGACCGTCGCTCCGCCGCGCGGGGCGGGCACCGCTGTGCTCCCCGCGCGGAGCGTCGCCGTCGTCCCCGCTCGCGGCACGGCAGTCGTTCCCGCCCGGGGCACGGCGGTCGTCCCCGTACGCGGCACCGCGGTCGTTCCGGCCCGCGGCTCCGCGGTGGTTCCCGTACGCGGCACCGCGGTCGTCCCCTACCGCCGGCCGCGCGCGCTCGGCGGCATGCCGGTGATCGCCCCCGTGCCCACCGGATCCCGCGCGAGCTCCGTGGACGGCATCCCCTCGCCCAGGACCAGCGGCGAAGGCGCCCAGGCGGCCGGAACGACCGTCGACCACCTGACCGAGACCTACCGTGCCCACTACCGGTCGCTCCTCGGCCTCGCCGCCCTGCTCCTCGACGACACCGCCTCCTGCGAGGACGTCGTCCAGGAGGCCTTCATCCGGGTCCACTCCGCCCGCAAGCGGGTCCGCGAGCCGGAGAAGACCCTCGCCTACCTGCGCCAGACCGTCGTCAACCTCTCCCGGTCCGCGCTGCGCCGCCGCATCCTCGGACTCAAGCTGCTGTCCAAGCCGATGCCGGACATGGCCAGCGCGGAGGAGGGCGCGTACGACCAGCTGGAGCGCGAGGACCTGATCAAGGCGATGCGCGGACTCCAGCGCCGGCAGCGCGAGGTGCTGGCCCTGCGCTACTTCTCGGACATGACAGAGGTGCAGGTCGCCGAGGCGCTCGGGATATCCCTGGGTTCGGTGAAGGCGTACGGTTCGCGGGGCATCGCGTCGCTGCGCGTCGCGATGGGAGCGACGTCGTGAGCGAGGCACCCGGCAAGGACGTCGAGAACGCCGAGAACGCCGAGAACGCCGAGAACGCTGAGAACGGCGGCGGCAGCGTCGACAACGGCGGCAGCGTCGACAACGGCGGCGACGGCGTCGAGAACGACGTCCCTGATGAACGTGACGACCTGAGTGGACAGCGCATGGTGAACATCGAGCCCGGCCCCGGCGAGGGCGACGGGGACGACGAACTCGCGCTGCGGCGGCTGTTCCAGGGCGCCGTGTCCGGCCTGGAGCCCTCCCACGGCGCGCTCGAGCACCTGCGCCGTGCCGTACCCGCACGCCGCGCCCGCAAGCGGCAGGCCGTCGTCGGCGCCGCCGCCGCCGCGGTCCTCATCGGCACCGCCGTACCCGCCTTCGTGCACGTCGCCTCCTCCGGCGGCGTCACCGCCGCCGGCAACCCGGTGAACGCCGGCCACGGCGAGGAGGCCCAGGGCGGCACCGGCGCCGAGACCGGCATCGAGGGCGGCCAGAGCGCCGCGCCCCCCGCGAGCACCGTGTCGCCCAGCCAGGGCACCGCCGACGGCTCCGAGGGCAAGCCCGAGCGACCCGGCCCCGGCGTGTCCTCCACGATCCAGCGGGAGGCGCAGGAGGCCCGGCCCGGATCCTTCCCGGCGTGCGCGGCCGGGCAGCTCGGCGTCAGCTCGGCCGGAGCCGGCGCACCCGACGGCGAGGGCAAGGTCTACGGCACCTTCCGCGTCGCCAACGTCTCCGACCGGGTGTGCATCGTGGAAGGCAGCGGAATCGTCGGCTTCGAGGCCCGCGGCGCCGCCGACCCGGCGCGGATCTCGGTGATCCGGCACACCTCGGGAGACGGGGGCGGCGGACTGCCCGACCCCTCCCAGGAGTTCTCCAGGCTGGCCCTGAAGCCGAACGCCTCCTACGAGGTGAAGTTCGTCTGGGTGCCGAGCGAGACCTGTCCGACGACACCCACCACCCCGCCCCCGACGGTGGCGCCGCCGACCGAGCCGCCGACCACGCCGCCGACGACCGACACCCCGACCAACGGCACGGGCACCCCCGACCCCAGCGAGGGCACGGGCTCCGGCGGGACCGGCACCGACCCGGGCACCGGCCCGGACACCGGCTCAGGGGCCGCGCCCCAGCTGCTCCACGAGGAAGGACCGGCGGACGGCAGCGTCCTGGTCAGCCATGTCGCGGAGCCGGGCGGCCCCTCGGCGTCGGCGACCATCCCGAACGCCTGCGCGGGCACGATCTACCGGACCGGGGTCCTGGCCGGCTCCTGACCGGCCCCCGGCCCCCGGTTCTACAGCCCCAGCGCCTCGTCGCGGGTCGCCTCCGCCTCACGGCGGACCAGCCGGAACCACATGAAGAGCACGAAGCCGGCGAAGACGAACCACTCCGCGGTGTAGCCGAGGTTCTGGAAGGCCTTCGCGTCCAGGCTGGTGCCCGCGGCGGCCGCCGCCGGGACCGGGGTGAGCCCGGCGGGGGAGTCGGCGAGGGTGATCCAGGCGTCGTAGACGTCATCCGCGACCACGTTCACCAGGGACGCCGCGCTGATCATCCCCAGCTGGCCCTCGGGCAGCCCGCCGGCCTGGCTGACACCCTTGCTGCCGCCGTTCTCCGAGGCCTGGAGCGCGCCGACGACCACGACCTCGCCGGACGGCGGGGAGGGGGCCTTCGCGCCCGTGGGGAGCCAGCCGCGGACCACCGGGAGCGACCTGCCCCCGTCCGTCCGCAGCAGCGTCAGCACGTAGCTGCCGGTCCGGCCGTCCAGATCACGGTCCGGGACGAGGAACTGCTCCCCGAACCGTCCGCGCGCCTCGGCCGACCGGCCCGAGGTCTCCGTGTCCACCGGGAGCAGGGAGTCCAGCGGCTCGGCCTTCAGGGTGCTCGCCGCGGGCCGCTTCTCGGCCGCCTCGTGCGAGTCGACGCGATCCTCGAACTTGCCCAGCTGCCAGGTCCCCATGAACACGCAGAACGGGATCGCCAGCAGGACGAAGACGTTGATCCCCCACCAGCGGGGCGTTCTCAGGAACCGGTACACGCCCCCCACGGTACGCAAGCGGCCCCGGCCCCCCGTCGGCCGGGTCCCCGGCCGCCTCGACCGGCCCCCGGGTCCCCCGCCGCCTCAGCCCGCCACCGGACCACCCCCCAGGTGCTTCGCGGCGAACGCCAGGTCCAGGCCCACCTGCTTGATCCGCTCCTCCACCACCAGCGAGCCGTGGCCCGCGTCGTAGCGGTACACCTCGTGGACCGCGCCCCCGGCCTCGAGCCGGGCGATGTAGTTGTCGATCTGGCGGATCGGGCAGCGCGGGTCGTTGACGCCGGCCGAGATGTGCACCGGCGCCTTCACCGCGTCCACGTACGTCAGCGGCGACGAGGCGGCGTACCGCTCGGGCACCTCATCGGGGGAGCCGCCGAGCAGCGTCCGGTCCAGGGCCTTGAGGGCCTCCATCTCGTCCTCGTACGCCGCGACGTAGTCCGCGACGGGGACCGCCGCGAGCCCGACGGCCCAGGCCTCCGGCTGCGTGCCGAGGCCGAGGAGGGTCAGATAGCCGCCCCAGGAGCCGCCGGAGAGCACCAGCCGGGCCGGGTCGGCGAGGCCGCTCGCCACCGCCCAGGCGCGCACCGCGTCGATGTCCTCCAGCTCGATCAGCCCGACCCGGTGCTTGAGCGCGTCCGTCCACTCCCGTCCGTACCCCGTGGAGCCCCGGTAGTTGACCCGCACCACCGCGTACCCGTGGTCCACCCAGGCCGCCGGGCCCGACGCGAAGGCGTCGCTGTCGTGCCAGGTGGGGCCGCCGTGCACCTCGAAGACCGTGGGGAAGGGCCCCTCGCCCGCCGGGCGCTGCACGAGCGCGTGGACCCTGCCGCCCGGTCCCTCCACCCACACGTCCTCCACCGGCACCGACGGCGGGGCCTTGGGACCGGGCGGGTCGAGGACGACCCCGCCGGCCGTGGACCGCACCACCGGCGGCTCGGCGGCCGAGGACCACAGGTACTCGACGCTGCCGTCCGGCCGGGCGGTCGCGCTCGACACCGATCCGGCCGGGGTCTCCACCCGGACCAGGGCGCCGGTCGCGATCTCGTACCGCCACAGCTCGCTGCGGGCCTCGAAGCTGTGCACGATCAGCAGGCCCGAGCCGTCGGGGTACCACTCGGCCGACACGTCGCCCGGCAGGTCGAGCCGGAGATCGGTCTCCGTGCCCGCCGCCACGTCCCAGATCATCGGCTCCCAGCGGCCGCGCCGCTGGTGCCCGACGAGCAGCCGGCCGTCCCCCGCCACGGGCGCGAAGCCGAGGACCGCGAGCCCCAGCTCCTCCGTGCCGCCCTTGGTGTCGTCGAGCTCGGCGAGCACGCTCGCGTCCGAGGAGCGCAGCACCCGCAGCGCCGAGTGCATCGCGTCCCCGTGCTCGGTGTGCTCGACGGCGATCAGCGACCCGTCGTAGGACAGGTCGCCGACCCCGGCCGACTCGCGGTGCCGGTAGATCTCGACCGGGGCCGCGGCCCCGGGACGTACGAGATGGACCGTCGAGCCGTCCTCGTCCGTGGAGCGGCCCACCAGGACCGTGCCGTCCCGGCCGATGGCGAGCCCCGCCGGGTAGGAGGGGTCGAGGCCGGGCACGGCCGGCTCGTCGGCGCCGCCGGCGAACGGCTGGCGCATCCACACCCCGAACTCGTCCCCGTCGGTGTCCGCGAACCACCAGATCCAGGCGCCGTCCGGCGAAAGGGTGCCGTCCGTCGTGCCGTTCGGCCGGTCCGTGACCTGGCGCTGCTCCCCGCTCGCCCGGTCCCAGGCGTACAGCTCGTACGTCCCCGTCGCGTTCGACACGAAGAGCGAGCGGTCCGGGGCCTCCTCCGCCCACTCGGGCAGGGAGACGCGCGGCGCGCGGAAGCGCCGCTGCCACGCGGGGGCCTGGTCGGTGAGCTCGCCGTCGGGCTCGGAGTTCTTGCTCTCAGTCATGGCATCCATGATGCTCCGCGCGGCGGACAATCGGGTCGCGTCACCCTCAACCTGTGGATAACCTCGCCGACATGTACTCCCCGACGCCCGAAGACTGGCACGAGGTCAACCGCGCCCGCTGGGACGAGCGCGTCCCGATCCACGCCGCGAGCGACTTCTACGCCCTCGACGCGTTCCGCGCGGGCAGGGACGCCCTGCGGGACTTCGAGCTCGCGGAGGTCGGCGACGTCACCGGACGTTCGCTGCTGCACCTGCAGTGCCACATCGGTCTCGACACCCTCTCCTGGGCCCGCCACGGCGCCTCGCAGGTCGTCGGCCTCGACTTCTCCGAGCCGGCCGTCGAGACCGCCCGCTCGCTCGCCGCGGACCTGGGCCTCACGCAGGACCGGGCGGCCTTCGTCGCGGCCGACGTGTACGACGCGGCGGAGGCCGTCCCGGACAGCGCGTACGACATCGTCTACACGGGCTGCGGCGCGCTGAACTGGCTGCCCGACATCGAGCGCTGGGCGGAGACCGCCGCCTCCCTCGTCGCCCCCGGCGGCTTCCTCTACGTGGCCGAGTTCCATCCGCTCACCGACTCGCTCGACGACGAGACCGGCAGTCGGATCGTGAACGACTACTTCGTCCGCGACCCCTGGGTGGACACCAGCCCGGGCACCTACGCCGAGCTCGACGCCGCGACCGTCCACAACCGCAGCGTGGAATGGGTGCACCCGGTCGGCGAGGTCGTCACGGCGCTCGCCAGGGCCGGTCTGCGGATCGAGTTCCTGCACGAGCACGACGCCTCGCTGTACCCGCGCTACGGCGCGCTCCAGCGGCACGAGGACGGCTATTACCGCTTCCCGGCGGACCGGCCCCGCATCCCGATGATGTACTCGATCAAGGCGACCCGCTGACCCGTCGGACCCGCCGACCCGTCGGACCCGCCGACCCGTCCGGCCAGCCGACCCGTCGTGCCCGCTGACCCGTCGTGCCCGCCGCTCACGGAAGCAGGACGACCAGACCGGGCAGCGTCACGAACACGGCGAACTCCATACCGCCATCAGACCACGCCCCGACCCGCGTGTCAGCGGGCGTCGGGGCGGATGTGGTGCGTCCGCCGCCCGTCGGGGCCGAGGACCTGCGCCCCTATCTTGTGGGTGCGCAGCGCGAGCGAGGTGCCCGCGATCCGCAGCGCCGGGGCGGCCCGTACGAACGCGGACGTGACCTCGTGCAGTTCGTCGACCGTACGGAGCCACATGGCGACGGCCAGGTTGTGCGGGCCGGTGACCGAGGTGACCAGACGGGTCTGGGGCAGCCGGGCGAGCGCCGCCACCGTCGCCGGCACCTCCAGGGGCGGTACGTCGGTGGTGACCATCGCCCACATCGGACGCCCGGAGAAGCGGGGAGCCGGCAGGCAGTGGTGGTGGAGGGCGCCGCCCGCCGCGAGGACGTCCAGCCTCCGCCGTACCGTCGACTCGCTCGTGGCGCACTGCCGGGCCAGTTCGGCGGCGCTGCGCCGGGCGTCGCCCGACAGCTCCGCGATCAGCCGGAGGTCGAGTGCGCTGAGGTTGGGGAAGGCACGCGCGCGCGTCCGCCGGTCCCCGCCCGTGAGTTCCGTGAGGAGCTGGACCTGGCCCGGGGTGAGCTGCTCGATCCTGGACCGGTACGGGCGGTTGTGCATCCGGGTGACGACCTGGGTGCGGCACCGGAGCACCCCGGGCAGCCGCCGCACGCGTCCGGCGAGGTAGCCGTCGAGGGCGTACAGGTCGGGGCTGATCACGAGCAGGACGAGGTCGGCGTCACCGGTCACCTGGTGGACGCCGAGGGTCTGCCGGTCGCCCGCGACCTCGGTCGCGATGGCCTCGGAGGTGCCCGCGGCGCACTCCAGCTCGACCCAGGAGTAGAGCATCTCGTCCGCGCCGTGGCGGGCGGCGAGCAGCGAACTCCAGGCGTACCCCCCTGCCGTGAGGTGCTCCCAGCGCCGGGCGAGGGTGTCGGGACTGGCCCCCAGCACGGCCGAGAGCTGGGTCCAGCTGGCGCGCGGGGCCATCTGCAGTGCGTGGATCAGCGAAAGATCGGCCTCTCCCAGGACGGATTCCCCGGTCGTCATTTCCCTCCCTGGTCGATCCCCGGCAAACCGTGGGTGTGGGTTCCGGAGCGCCCCAGGATGGTGAACCGAGGCAATTTCATTCAAGTCGCAACGGCGGTCGTCCGCCATGGACTCGGGCACACGTCACACACGGGGAGAGGACGGGGGCGATGCGCATGGGGTTCGAGGATCCACCCGAGGCCGCGGAGCGGACGTTCCGGGGCAGCCCGGCGGGCGGGGAACCGGCGCTCCGGGGCACGCCCGTGACGGAGGAGCGGCCGCTGTGGGGCGCCGCGGCCGAGGAGCGGCCGCCGTGGGGCGCGCCCGTGGGCGAGGAACGGCCGTCGTGGGACGCGCCCCTGGTCGAGGAGCGGCTGCTGTGGGGCGAGCCCGTGAGCGCCGACCAGCTCGCCGCCGCCGAGCGCGGATACGACCGCTGCGGGCCCGCCGAACGGATCCTGTGGGAGCGGCTGTCCGTCTTCGAGGGCACCTTCGGCCGGGACGCCGTCCTGGAGGTCTGCGCGTCGTGGACGCTGCCCCCGAGAACGGTCCTCGCCGTCCTCGACCGGCTCGTGCCGCTCGCCCTCCTTCCCGTCGACGACCTGTTCGCCGGCGAGGACGACGTCCCCCGCTACTGGATGCCGCACCCGATGCGGGCCGTGGGCGCCCGCCGGCTCACCGAACGCGGCGACCGCCCGGACCTCCTCCTGCGCCACCGCCGGTGGTGCGTGACGCTCGCCCGGCGGGCCGCCGACTGGTGGCAGAGCGGCCGGCAGCTCGACGCCCGCGACCTCGCCCTGCGCGAACTCCCCGACCTTGCCGCCGCCATGGACCCGACGACCGCGCCGCACGCGCGGGACGACGAGGCGGGCACCGCCGTCGAGATCGCGGTCTCGCTCTGGTTCCTGTGGGTGGTCTGCGGGCGGGTCGCCGAGGGCCGGACACGGCTGCGGCACGCCCTCGCCCTGCTCGGCGGCGAGCCGACGGCCCGCGCCCTGTGGCTCGCCGCGTTCCTGGAGCTGGAGTCGGGCCGCCCGGAGGAGGCCGATCCGCTCCTCGTGCGGGCCTGGGCGGCGGCCGTACGGGACGGGGACGGCGGGGCCCTGGGGCTCCTCGCCCATCTGCGCGGCTCGACCGCGCTCTACCAGGGGCGCACGCGCGCGGCGGCCGAGGAGTTCCGGGAGGCTCTCGCGCTGATGGAGGAGTACCCGGAGTTCGGCCCGACCCGGCACGCGTGCTGGGCCGGCATCGCGCTCGCCCTGTGCCGCACGGACCCGGAGGCCGCGCAGGAGGCCCTCGACCGGGCCGACCTGGACCGGGAGAGCCGGTGGTCGCGGCGGGGCCGCGACCTGCACGCCGAGGCC
Organism: Streptomyces sp. CB02009; assembly: GCF_001905825.1. Classification (GTDB taxonomy): domain Bacteria; phylum Actinomycetota; class Actinomycetes; order Streptomycetales; family Streptomycetaceae; genus Streptomyces. The sequence continues at coordinate 174,510 of NZ_LIVV01000004.1, read as the reverse complement.
TGGGCGTCCATCGCCCGTGCCGAGCTCGCGGCCTGGGACGGGGATCTGGAGCGGGCCGCCGAGCACGCCCGGCGGGCGCTCCGGGAGCATCTGCGCATGGGGTCGGCGGCGGGCGCGGCCGGTGCGGCGGAACTCCTCGCCCAGGTCAGGGTGTCGGCGGGCCGGCGGGACGCGGCGGCCCATCTCCTGGGCGCGGTCGACCTGTTACGGACCTCGGTCTTCGACACCTCGTACCGGCCGGCGGAGTTCTGCGTGGTGACCCGGGCCAGGAGCGAACGGGCGCTGCGGCTGCTGCTCGGCGGCAGGGAGCTCCGGTACGCCTACGAGGAGGGCGCGCGGCGCGGACTGTTCGCGCTGGCGGGAGAGGCCTGAGCCGGGGCCCGCCTACGATGCCGTCATGTCGTACGCCTTCGCCGTCGCCGCGGTCTTCCTGCTGTTGTTCGCGCTCGGTGTACGGCGGGACCGGCGCCGTTTCGGCAACGCCGTGCTCCTCGGCCTCGCCGTCACCTTCTTCGGGATCGGTCTGCTCGCCGGGGTCGAGGACGCCCCGGCCGGTGTCGCCGAGACGGTGATGGTCGGCGGGCTGCTGGTGCTGGGCATCGGTCCGGTCGTCCTCGCGGGACTGCTCACCGCGAACGGCGTGAAGATGGTCCGCAAGGAGGGCCGGAGCCCGTCCAACCTGCTGTCGCTCCTCGCCGGCCTCGGCATGTTCGGCGTGATGGTCCTGGCGGTGACGGCCGCCGCCACCGAATCGTGGGCCCTGCGGATAGTCGTCGTCACCCTCCTCCTCGTCCTCGGGTACGTCTCCTTCCTCTTCGTCTGCTTCGTGGGCTACGCCTTCCTGTACGGCCGCATGCGGCTCCGCCGCTCCGCCGACTACGTCGTCGTGCTCGGCTCCGGCCTGATCGGCGGCAGCAAGGTGCCCCCGCTCCTCGCGAGCCGCCTGGACCGGGGGCGCGAGGTGCACGCGAGGCTGGCGGCGTACGAGGGGCGCGACAGCGCTCCCGTCCTCATCGTCTCGGGAGGCCAGGGGCCCGACGAGGAGCTGCCCGAGTCCCACGCGATGGCCGACTACCTCGTCGAGCGGGGCTTCCCGGAGGACGCGCTGGTGCGCGAGGACCGCTCGCGCACCACCGAGGAGAACATGCTCTTCAGCAGGGAGCTGATGGAGCGGGACCGGCCGGGCTCCTCGTGCGTGATCGTCACCAACAACTTCCACGCCTTCAGGGCCGCCATCCTGGCCCGCCGCGCGGGTGTGGACGGGCAGGTGGTGGGCTCGCCGACCGCCGCCTACTTCTGGCCGTCGGCGACCATGCGCGAGTTCGCCGCGGTCTTCCTCCAGTACAAGGTGGTCAACCTCGGGACGCTGGGGACCCTGATCCTGCTCGGCGCACTCGTCTGGGCGAGCCGCTGAGGCCGGCGCTCGGACATGCGGGGGGCTCCGTTCCGCGGGGGCGCTGATCGGCGTACCGGTCCATCTGACCACCGGGGCGGCGGGGCCGCATTCCGGCCGTAGCCCCTCCCGGGCGCCGCGGGAGCGGCGGGATCGGGGGTCCGTACCTACTCTGGAGGTACGGAGGTCACCCCATGAGCCGACGGCACCACTTCCACATCGACCACCTCGGGCACTCGGTCTCCGCGACCGTGCAGACCGGGCACCGGTCCGTCGTCGAGGTACTCGTCGACGGCAAGGAGACCGGCCATGCCGCGATCAAGGGCGACCAGCCGGTCCCGGTCCCGGTCGAGCTGCCGACCGATCCGCCGGTGACGGTGACCGTGCTGGCCTCCACGGGGCCGGACGAGCCGAGCTGCCGGCTCCTCGCGACGGCGGACGGGGAGCCCCGGACGATGGCACCGAGGCCGTACTGAGCCGCCCGGGGCGGTACTGGTGGCCGTACGGGGCCGGGGCAAGGAGCCGGGGCCGGGAGCCGGGGGTCAGGAGAGCCAGGCCATCCCGATGATCATGAAGACCACGAAGGCGATGACACCGGCGACGGCGGCCGTCTTGCGCGGGCGGCGCCGGGAGAGCTCCGCGAGCCCGCTGGTGCTGCTGCCGGGCCGCTCACGCCGCCGGGAGGCGGGCGCCCCGGCGGAGGAGGGTCTGCGGGCCGGCGCGGGCGCGGCTCTTCGGGCGCCCTGCCCGGGCATCGGCGCCGGTACGGGCAGGGGCCCGGAGCCGGACATCGGGCCGGCCCCGGGTATGCGACCCGATCCCGGCATCTGGCCCGATCCCGGCAGCTGGCCGGTCCCCGGCATCGGGGCGGAGCGGGTGGCGGCGCCCGACGGGCGGCCGGGGGTGTGGTGCGGGGTGTGCCGCGCCGGGGCGGGTGCGGCGTAGGCGCGCCAGGCGCCGGAGGAGAACCAGTCCGCGATGGCCTGCGCCGGCGGCCGCTGCTCCGGCTGCTTGGCCAGCAGGGTCAGCAGATACGTCTCGAACTCGGGCGGCAGCGCCACCCCCAGCCGGCCGGGCGGCACCGGGGCGGTGTCGATGTGCTGGTACAGCAGGGCCGTCGCGGTGTCCGCGCGGAACGGCGGCCGACCGGTCAGGAGTTGGTAGAGCACGCAGCCGAGCGAGTACACGTCGGAGGCGGGCGAGGCGGGCTGCCCGAGTGCCCGCTCGGGGGCGAGGTAGAGCCCCGTGCCGACGATCTGGCCCGTCGTGGTGAGCGCCGCCGAGGGGTCGTCGACGAAGCGGGCGATGCCGAAGTCGGCGAGCTTCACCGTCCCGTCGGCGTCGACCAGGAGGTTGCCCGGCTTGATGTCCCGGTGCACGACACCCTGCCGGTGCGCGGCGGCGAGTCCGGCGGCGGCGTGCGCGGCGACCACGGCGACCCGCTCGGCGGGCAGCAGCAGCGGATCGGACGGGCTGTCGGCGAGGCTGTCGCCCTCCACCAACTCCATGACGAGGAACAGCTTTCCGTCCCAGGTGCCGAAGTCGAAGACGCCCACCACGTGCGGGTGGCTCAGCCGGGCGGCGGTCTGCGCCTCCAGCCGGAACCGGTCGGCGGCGGAGGGGTCGGTCCCGTGCGCCAGCATCAGCTTCACGGCGACGTCCCGGCCGAGCACCTCGTCGGTGGCCTGCCACACCTCGCCCATGCCGCCCCGGCCGATACACACATGAAGCCGATATCGGTCCGCGACCAGCACCTGGAGACCACCCCTTCGACGATCGATCAACTTGACGGAAGGGAACCAGCGTAGAGCCGCCGGGCGGCGCCGTTCGCCGCGCTCCCCCCGGGGCGTCCGCCGACCCGAGTGAAGAAGCCCACGTCCGGCACGCCCGCCCCGGTGATACGGGCGGGGTGATGGACGACAACCGAGGCTCGGGTGAACGGAGGGTGGCGTCGGCCGGTTAGCATCGCGGACCGGAGTGAGTCCGGAAATGAGTGCCGGCGGACGCCGGTGACCGTGGAACGGAGAGAGCCGTGGCGCGACCGCGTGTGGGTGTGGCGGTACTGACGATGGGCACGCGCCCCGACGAGCTGCGGGCCCTGCTCGACGCCGTGGCGGCGCAGGACGAGGCCGCCACCCGGATCGTGGTCGTCGGCAACGGCACCGGGACCCTGCCGGAGCTTCCCGAGGGCGTGACCGGGGTCGAACTTCCCGAGAACCGGGGGGTGTCCGGCGGCCGCAACGTCGCGATCGAGACACTGCGCGCGTTCGGCGACGTCGACGTGCTGGTGGACCTCGACGACGACGGCCTGCTCGTCGACACGGACGTCTTCCGCCGGCTGGCCGACCTGTACGAGGGGGACGACGCCCTGGGCGTCGTGTCGTTCCGCATCGCCGACGAGACGGGCGAGACGCAGCGCCGCCACGTCCCGCGCCTCGGAGCGAAGGACCCGATGCGCGGCGGCGAGGTCACGACCTTCCTGGGCGGCGGCCACGGCCTGTCGATGGCGATGCTCGACGAGATCGGCGGCTGGCCGGAGGACTTCTTCTTCACCCACGAGGAGACCGACATGGCCTGGCGCGCCCTCGACGCGGGCTGGAAGGTCGTCTACGAGCCGAAACTGCTCCTCCAGCACCCGAAGACCAGCCCGGCGCGGCACGCCGTCTACTACCGGATGACGGCCCGCAACCGCGTCTGGCTCGCCAAGCGCAACCTGCCGGCCCTGCTGGTCCCCGTCTACCTGGGCGTCTGGACCCTCCTCACGCTGGCCCGCACCCGCTCGCTGCCGGGCCTCGCGTCCTGGTTCGCCGGCTTCGCGGAGGGCGTCCGCCGCTCGTGCGGCCCCCGCCACCCGATGCGCTGGTCCACGGTCCGCCACATGACCCGCCTGGGCCGCCCGCCGGTCATCTGACCCACAGGCCGCCGCCCGCCCCACGGGCGGCGGCCCACCGACGCGCCCACCTCTGGTGGATCCGGTGGACCCCGGATCCCCGGGTGGCGCCATGACCCCGGAAACCACTCAGGGGCCTGATCCGATGTCTCGGATCAGGCCCCTGAACTGGTCTTACGGCTGTCGGGGTGGCGGGATTTGAACCCACGACCTCTTCGTCCCGAACGAAGCGCGCTGCCAAGCTGCGCTACACCCCGATGTCGCTGCTCTGTTGTTCACGTCGCGGCGACATCGATTACTTTAGCCCACGCGCGCGCTGAGGCGAAATCCGGTTTCCCGGCGGTCGCGGCGCAGGTCGGATGCGGTCCGGCCACGCCCCCGCCGCCGGGCGTCAGGCGCGGGCGGTCAGCGTGAGGAGGGTGACCTCGGGCGGGCAGGCGAAGCGGACCGGGGTGTAGCGGCTGGTGCCGCAGCCCGCCGAGACGTGGAGGTAGGACGTGCGGTCGCCCACCGTGTGGGTGGAGAGGCCCTTCACCCGGTCGGTGTCCAGGTCGCAGTTGGTGACGAGCGCCCCGTAGAAGGGGATGCACAGCTGTCCGCCGTGGGTGTGCCCGGCGAGGAGCAGCTCGTACCCGTCGCCCGTGAAGGCGTCGAGCGCGCGCAGGTACGGGGCGTGGACCACGCCCACCGAGAAGTCGGCCGTCGCGTCGGGGCCGCCGGCCACCCGCTCGTACCGGTCGCGCTTGATGTGGGGGTCGTCGACGCCGGTGAACGCGAGGTCCGCCTGCGGGAGCTTGAGCCGGCCGCGGGTGTTGGTGAGGTCCACCCAGCCGGCCGCGTCGAAGCCGTCCTTGATGTCCTCCCACGGGTTGTGGACGGCGCCGACCACCGGCTTGTTGCCGTTGAGGCCGTGCCGGCCCTGCGCCCGCTCCAGGAGGTAGCGGCCGGGGTTGCGGAGCCGGGGCCCGTAGTAGTCGTTGGAGCCGAAGACGTACACGCCCGGGAACTCCATCAGCGGGCCGAGCGCGTCGAGGACCTCCGGTACCGCTTCCGGGTCGGAGAGGTTGTCGCCGGTGTTGACGACGAAGTCCGGGCGGAGCCCGGCGAGGGACTGGAGCCAGGCGCGCTTCTTGCGCTGGCCGCTGACCATGTGGATGTCGGAGACCTGGAGGACCCGCAGATCGGCCATGCCGGGCGGGAGCACCGGGACCGTCACGCGGCGGAGCCGGAACGAGCGGGCCTCGAAGCCCGCCGCGTAGACGATTCCCGCGGCCGCCGTGGCCGTGAGGCCTGCCGTGATCTTCAGGGGGATGCCGTACCGTGCGCGCATCCCCCCATCGTCGCAGACCCTCCGGGCGTAAATGCGCGGGCGGGCGGGGCGCCGCACCTGCCACACTTGACCCCATGACCACGCTGAAGGCGAAGCTCCAGGCCGACCTCAACGCCGCGATCCGGGAGCGCGACGAACTGCGCTCCTCGACCCTGCGGCTGACCATCACCGCGATCACCAAGGAGGAGGTCGCGGGCAAGACCAAGCGCGAACTCTCCGACGACGAGGTGCAGAAGGTGATCGCCAAGGAGGCGAAGAAGCGCCGCGAGGCCGCGGACGCCTTCGCCCAGGGCGGCCGTCTGGAGTCGGCCGAGCGGGAGAAGGCGGAGGGGATCCTCCTCGACGCGTACCTGCCGAAGCAGCTCGACGACGAGGAGCTCGACGGGATCGTCGCCGCGGCCGTCGCGGAGGCGAAGGCGGCGGGCGCCGAGGGCCCGCGTGCCATGGGCGCCGTCATGAAGATCGTGAACCCGAAGGTGGCCGGGCAGGCCGACGGCGGCCGGGTCGCCGCCTCCGTGAAGAAGCTCCTCGCGGGCTGAGCCTCCGGGCGCGGCAGCGGGCCGACGACCTCCGGGCGCGGCAGCCGGCCGAGCCCCGCGCTGCGCGGCAGCGGACCGAAGCGAAGAGGGCGCCCCCACCGAGGTGGGGGCGCCCTCTTCCGTGTCCGGGTGCGTCAGCGGTTTCCGCCGCGGCCGTTGCCGCCGCCGATGACGCCGTCCGGCAGGGTGATCGGCGGGAACGTGTTGGCCGGGGGCTTGGTGTCGCCCGGCTTGCCGTCGCGCGGCTTACGGGGCTTGTTCGGCTTGTTCGGGCCCTCGTCGCCTTCCTTCGGGTCCTTGGGCTTCTCGGCCCGCGGTACGGCGATGGGGGCGAAGCCCGGAGTCTCGGAGGCGTTGAGCGCCCCGGTCATCGCGATCTTCCAGATGGGGCCGGGGAGGCAGCCGCCGCAGACCTTGTCGTAGGTCACGCCGCCGATGGTGATGTCGTACATCGACTGCTTCTCGCCGACGTCGTCGCCGACCCAGACCGCGGTGGAGAGGTTCGGGGTGTAGCCGACGAACCAGGCGTCCTTGCGGTCGTTGGTCGTACCGGTCTTGCCCGCGTTGTCGCGGTCGCTGAGGCCGGCCTTGGTGCCCGTGCCGTCCTCGACGACGCCCTTCAGCATCTGGTTGATCATGTCGGCGGTGCGCTCGCTCATCGCGCGGGTGCACTTGGTGTCCGGCACGTTGAGCTTGTCGCCGTTGGCGGCCTTGACGGACTCGATGGCGATCGGGGTGCAGTGCATGCCGCGGTTGGCGAAGGTCGCGTAGACGGTCGCCATGTCGAGCGGGGTGCTCTCCTGCGCGCCGAGGGTGATCGAGGGGAGTTCCTTGACCTTCTTGCCGAGCTCGCGCTCGTACCCGACGTTCTTGGCCATCGTGATCGTCTCGCAGAGGCCGGCCATCTGCTCCAGCTTGGCGAAGTACGTGTTGATGGACTTGCCCAGGGCGCCGGTCATGTCGAAGGAGCCCTCCTCCGACTTGAGCTCGTTGCCGATCTCCCAGTTCTGGTAGCCGGCCGGCTTGCCGTCGCAGCGGGTGAAGTCGCCCTCCGGGATGTTGATCTTCCAGGGGGTGTCGAAGGTCTGCGCCGGGCTCAGGCCCTTCTCCAGGGCCGCCGCGGCCGTGATCGGCTTGAAGGTCGAGCCGACCTGGAAGCCGTACGTCGTGCCGCCCATCTTGCTGCCGACGGCCAGGTTCAGCGTCGTCTGGTGCTGCTTCTGGTCCAGGCCGTACGGGCGGGACTGGCCCATCGAGAGGATCTTGCCGCTGCCGGGCTGGACCTGCACGACCGAGGCGGCGACCGGGTCGTCCTTGTTGATCTTCGCGACGGCGGCCTCGTTGGCGGCGGCCTGCGCGCGCGGGTCGAGCGTGGTCTTGACGGTGAGACCGCCCAGGTTCCACAGCTTCGTGCGCTCCTCGGCCGTCTTGCCGAACACCGGGTCGTTGAGGATCGTCTTGCGGACGTAGTCGCAGAAGAAGCCGGCGCCGTCGACGGCGGTGATGCAGCCGTTCTTCGGCGTCTTGACCTTCAGCTTGAGTGGAGCGGCCTTCGCCTCGTCCGCCTCGGCCTGGCTGATGTCCTTCACGTCGGCCATCCGCTGGAGGACCACGTTGCGGCGCTTGGTGGCTTCCTGGATGTCGTTGATCGGGTCGTAGCGGCTGGGCGACTGGACGAGGCCGGCCATCATCGCCGCCTCGCCGAGGCTGAGGTCGGCGGCGCGCTTGGAGAAGTACCGCTGCGAGGCGGCCTCGATGCCGTACGCCTGCTGCCCGAAGAACGTGATGTTGAGGTAGTTCTCCAGGATCTTCTTCTTGCCCAGCTCCTCCTCGACCTGGATCGCGAACTTCAGCTCGCGGACCTTGCGGCCGATGGTCTGCTGGGTGGCCTGCGCGACCTTCTCGGGGTCGTCACCGGCCTCCTCGACGAAGACGTTCTTCACGTACTGCTGGGTGAGGGTGGACGCGCCCTGCGAGACCCCGCCCGACTGCGCGTTGCGGTTGATCGCGCGCAGCACGCCCTTGAGGTCGATCGCCCCGTGCTCGTAGAAGCGGCCGTCCTCGATCGCGACGATCGCCTTCTGCATGTACGGGGAGATCTTGTCGAGCGGGACGACCGTCCGGTCCCGCGAGTACACCGTGGCGATCAGGCCGCCCTCGGAGTCGAGGATCTTGGTGCGCTGACTCAGCGGCGGGGTCTTCAGGTTGGAGGGGATCTCGTCGAATCCCTCGACCGTGCCCTTCGCGGCCAGGCCCAGTGCGCCGGCCGCGGGCAGGGCGATGCCCGCCAGCACGGCTCCCGCGAGCACACTGACACCGAGGAACTTGGCGGCCTGCTGGGTCCCGGTCAGACCACCGCCGGAGCGCTTCTTTGCCATGGGGGCAGCCTACGTTCTCATTCGCCGGACACACGTATATGCCTTGGCCTAAGCTGCTCCCAACTGTCACAGCAGTGTGGTCTGGCATCAAGACCCGGGTGTGACTTCGGCATGAATTCCCGTGACCCCGAAACATGGGGACCTCGTGTCCGATTCCGGCTCATGCGTCACACGGTGCCCGAAGTGGAACCGTCGAAGACGGGCGTATCCAGGTGATATGTCCGCTATCTCACGCATGTCCTTCGATCACTCCCCTGGGTGATCTGACGCGCACGCATAGTCCGTTCGGGCCATCCAAGATTGGGCCCGAAGGGGGTGTTGCGCTGTGCCCACCTTCCGTAACGTCCCAACTGGCAGCGGTGAATATGCCTCTGCCGCCGTGGGGGAGCCTCGATTCGGGAGAGGACGGCGCCGGTATGGGCTGGGTAGCTGACTGGAGTGCGCAGGCGGCCTGCCGCACTACCGATCCGGATGAACTTTTCGTGCAGGGAGCGGCACAGAACAGGGCAAAGGCGGTGTGCACCGGATGCCCGGTGCGGACCGAGTGCCTCGCCGACGCCCTCGACAACCGCGTGGAGTTCGGTGTGTGGGGCGGCATGACGGAGCGCGAGCGACGCGCCCTGCTGCGCCGCAGGCCGACCGTCACGTCGTGGCGCCGTCTCCTGGAGACCGCGCGCACGGAGTACGAGCGGGGAGCGGGCCTGCTGCCCGTGGCGATCGAGGACGACGCGACGTACGAGGCGTACGCCGCGGTCGGCTAGACCGCGGTGGGCCGGCCCCCGACGGGGCGGCCCCCGAGGGGCCGGGCCCCGACAGGGGTCCGTACGACGGGGATCACCGCCCGGCCGTGAGCCGGTCGCCGATGGCCCGCAGCCCGGCGAGGTCGTGGACATCGCCGGGCAGGGCCGCCACTTCGGTCACCGCCACCTCGGGGTGAAGCGCGGTGAAGCGGTCACGCGTGCGCTGCTCACGCGCGAGCACCCGCATGCGCTCGGCATGCAGGCGCAGAAGTCCCGCGGTGAGATGTCGTACGTCGGAGTCGTCTCCGTGATCGGTGTGCTCTGCGGCGTCTCCAGCTGATTCCTGTGCCGGGTCGGCTGTGGGGGCAGCCTGGGGTACGGGAGGTGCGGGGGTGGCGGCGGTGGCGAGATCTGACGGCTCGTGCTCGGGCTCGGTGGCCGGGGAGCCACCTCGCTCAGTCTTCCCGGCCCCCTGATCCACAATGCGCCGCTCGTCAAGATTTTCCGCCGCGGCCCGCGCCCGCTCGGCCGAGAGCCGGGCGGCGGCGCTGCCGTGCACACGGTTGAGGACGAGACCCGCCAGCGGCATCTCCTCGGCGGCCAGCCGCTCCACGAAGTACGCGGCCTCCCGCAGCGCGTCCCGCTCCGGCGTGGCCACCACGAGGAAAGCCGTGCCCGGGGCCTGGAGCAGCTTGTACGTGGCGTCGGCCCGGGTCCGGAAACCGCCGAACATCGTGTCCATCGCCGCCACGAACGTCTGCACGTCCTTGAGGAACTGACCCCCCAGCAGCTTGCCGAGGGTCCCCGTCATCATCGACATGCCGACGTTCAGGAACTTCATGCCGGCCCGGCCGCCGACCTTCGCCGGCGCCATGAGCAGCTTGATGAACTTCCCGTCGAGGAAGGACCCGAGCCGCTTCGGCGCGTCCAGGAAGTCCAGCGCGGAGCGGGACGGCGGGGTGTCCACGACGATCAGGTCCCACTCGTCGCGCGCCCTGAGCTGGCCCAGCTTCTCCATCGCCATGTACTCCTGCGTACCGGCGAATCCGGCCGAAAGAGACTGGTAGAAGGGGTTCTCCAGGATCGCCCGCGCCCGGTCGGGCTCCGCGTGCGCCTCGACGATCTCGTCGAAGGTCCGCTTCATGTCCAGCATCATCGCGTGGAGTTCGCCGCCGTCGGAGCCCTTGATCCCGTCGACCTTGCGCGGGGTGTTGTCGAGGGAGTCGATGCCCATCGACTGGGCGAGCCGGCGGGCCGGGTCGATGGTGAGGACGACGACCCGGCGGCCGCGCTCCGCCGCCCGCACGCCGAGCGCCGCCGCCGTCGTCGTCTTGCCGACGCCGCCCGCGCCGCAGCAGACGATGATGCGGGTGCCGAGGTCGTCGATCAGCGGGTCGAGCTCCAGGACGGGAACGGCGTCGAGCCCGTGCGCCTCGGGGGCCGGGCCGCGGCCCTCGCGGCCGTCGCGCCCGTCGGGTGCCGGGTCGTGGCCGTCGTGGGTCGTGGCCTGTGCCGGTGCCGGTGCCGGGCCGCGGCCGTCGGGGGTCGTGGCCGGGGCCGTGCCGCGGCCGGGGGACTTCTCCGTCACGCGCCCACCCCTTGCTTCCGCAGTTCCTTCGCCAGTCGGTAGAGCCCCGCGATGTCCGCCCCGTCCCCCAGGAACGGGAGCTCGTACGAGGGGACGCCGATGCCGTCCAGGACCGCGCGCTGGGCCCGCTCCAGCTCCACCCGCCGGGCGTGCTCGGACGCCTGCTCCAGGAGCGGCTCGACGAGCGTCGTCCCGCCCGTGACGCCCACGGAGGCCAGCGTCCTGGCGATCGCGTCCCGGTGGTCGCCGGACGCGGCCCGTACCGCCGCCTCGTCGAGGACGTGCGGCCGGACCATGTTCACCACGACCCGCCCCACCGGCAGTTCGGCCGCGCGGAGCTCCGCGATGCCGTCCGCGGTCTCCTGGACCGGCATCTCCTCCAGGAGGGTCACCAGGTGCACGGCCGTCTCGGGGGACTTGAGGACCCGCATGACGGCCTGCGCCTGGTTGTGTATCGGGCCGATCCTCGCCAGGCCGGCCACCTCGTCGTTGACGTTGAGGAAGCGGGTGATGCGGCCGGTGGGTGGCGCGTCCATGACCACGTGGTCGTAGGTGTGGCCGCCGTGCTTCTCGCGCCGCCGGACCGCCTCGCACGCCTTGCCGGTCAGCAGGACGTCCCGTACGCCCGGCGCTATCGTCGTCGCGAAGTCGATCGCGCCGAGCTTCTTCAGGGCCCGCCCCGCGGTCCCCAGTTTGTAGAACATCTGGAGGTAGTCGAGGAGCGCGCGCTCGGCGTCGATCGCCAGCGCGTACACCTCCCCGCCGCCCGGGGCGACGGCGATCTTGCGTTCCTCGTACGGAAGGGCCTCCGTCTCGAAGAGCTGTGCGATGCCCTGTCTGCCTTCGACCTCGACGAGAAGGGTGCGCTTGCCCTCCGTCGCGAGGGCGAGCGCGAGGGCGGCGGCGACCGTCGTCTTACCGGTACCGCCCTTGCCGCTGACGACCTGGAGCCTGCTCACGCTGTCGAGCCTAACCACTGGCGGCCGCGCCCAATCAGGAGGCCGCCCCTGAGAAGCCCCCGGGGGGCGGCTTCAGGGCAGCCTCGGAGAGCCGTCCCGCGACAGCGGATACAGTCGGGCCCATGACCAAGTGGGAGTACGTCACGGTGCCGCTTCTGGTGCACGCGACCAAGCAGATTCTGGACACCTGGGGCGAGGACGGCTGGGAGCTCGTCCAGGTCGTGCCCGGGCCGAACAACCCCGAGCAGCTCGTGGCCTACCTGAAGCGGGCCAAGTCGTGAGCGGGAAGGTCGAGGCGAAGCTCGCCGAACTCGGCCTGACCCTGCCCGCCGTGGTGCCGCCGCTGGCCGCCTACCAGCCGGCCGTGCAGTCGGGCGTGTACGTCTACACCTCGGGCCAGCTCCCGATGGTCGGCGGCGAACTCCAGCTGACCGGCAAGGTCGGCGCCGAGGTCACCGCCGAGGAGGCCAAGAAGCTCGCCGCGACCTGCGCGCTGAACGCCCTCGCGGCCGTGAAGTCGGTCGCCGGCGACCTCGACCGGATCAAGCGGGTCGTGAAGGTCGTCGGCTTCGTCGCCTCGGCCGCCGACTTCACCGGGCAGCCGGGCGTCATCAACGGCGCCAGCGAGCTGCTCGGCGCGGTCCTGGGCGACAAGGGCGTGCACGCCCGCAGCGCCGTCGGCGTGACCGTGCTGCCGCTCGACGCCCCCGTCGAGGTCGAGGTCCAGGTCGAGCTGGTCGAGGCCTGAGCCTCCGCCCACGGCCGTCCGCACCTGCCACGGAGCCGGTTCCGCCGGGCGGGCCCGCAAGGGTCCACCCGGCGGGAACCGGCTCTCGTGCATTCATGTACTTGCGCATAGCATCCGGCCATGTCGAATGGTCAGTGGTACCCGCCCGAGTGGCCCGACCGCATCCGCGCCCTCGCCGCCGGTGAGCTCACCCCGGTGACCCCGCGGCGCGCCGCCACCGTCCTGCTGCTGCGGGACGGGGCCGCCGGTCCCGACGTCCACATGCTGCGCCGCCGCGCCTCGATGGCCTTCGCCGGCGGCGCGTACGCCTACCCCGGCGGCGGGGTCGACCCGCGCGACGAGCACCCGGTGCGCTGGGCGGGGCCCTCCCTGGAGACCTGGGCGGCCCGGCTCGGCCTCGACGAGCCCGCGCAGGCCCAGGCCGTGGTCTGCGCCGCCGTCCGCGAGACGTACGAGGAGGCGGGCGTCCTGCTCGCCGGGGAGACCGGCGACGAGGTCGTCGGTGACACGACGGGCGCGGACTGGGAGCGGGACCGGGAGGCGCTCGTCGCCCGGGAGCTGTCCTTCGCCGACTTCCTGGACCGGCGCGGGCTCGTCGTCCGCTCCGACCTGCTCGGCGCCTGGGCCCGCTGGATCACGCCGGAGTTCGAGCAGCGCCGGTACGACACCTGGTTCTTCGTGGCCGCCCTGCCGGCCGGGCAGCGCACCAGGAACGCCTCCACCGAGGCCGACCGGACCGTCTGGATCCGTCCGGCGGACGCCGCCGCGGGCTACGACCGGGGCGAGCTGACGATGATGCCGCCGACGATCTCGACCCTGCGCACCCTGGAGCCGTACGGCACGGCCGCCGAGGCCCTCGCGGGGGCGCGGGAGCAGGACATGACCCCGGTGCTCGCGCAGGCGCGTCTGGACGGCGAGGAGCTGGTCCTGAGCTGGCCGGGCCACGAGGAGTTCACGAAGATCATCCCGATGGGAGGCGACCGATGAGCGACGCCGCCGCCCTGCCCGGCCAGCCCCGCGGACTCGTGGTCTCCGGGCCCGCGACCGAGCGCGCCGTGAACGTCCTCGCGCCGAACCCGTCCGCGATGACCCTCGACGGCACCAACACCTGGCTGCTCTCCGAGCCGGGCTCCGACCTCGCCGTGGTCGTCGACCCGGGGCCGCTCGACGAGAGCCATCTGCGGCAGGTGATCGGCACCGCCGAGAAGCTCGGCAAGCGGGTCGCGCTCACGCTGCTGACCCACGGGCACCCGGACCACGCCGAGGGCGCCGGGCTCTTCGCCGAGCTGACCGGGACGGCCGTGCGGGCCCTCGACCCGGCGCTGCGGCTCGGCGACGAGGGGCTCGGCGCGGGGGACGTGGTGGCGGTCGGCGGTCTCGAGCTGCGGGTCGTCCCGACGCCCGGCCACACCTCCGACTCGCTCTCCTTCCACCTGCCGGCCGACCGGGCCGTCCTGACGGGCGACACGATCCTGGGGCGCGGGACGACGATGGTGGCCCATCCGGACGGGCGCCTCGGCGACTACCTGGACTCGCTGCGGCGGCTGCGCTCGCTCACCGTCGACGACGGGGTGCACACGGTCCTGCCGGGGCACGGACCGGTCCTGGAGGACGCGCAGGGGGCCGTGGAGTTCTATCTGGCGCACCGGGCGAGCCGGCTGGCCCAGGTGGAGACGGCGGTGGAGAACGGCCACCGGACGGCCGCGGACGTCGTCTCCCACGTGTACGCGGACGTGGACCGCTCGCTGTGGCCGGCGGCCGAGCTGTCCGTACGGGCGCAGCTGGAGTACCTGAGGGAGCGCGGCCTGGTCTGAGGGGCGGCGCGGAGTTGTCACGATCGGCGGCGCGGAGTTGTCACGATCCGGAACCGCGCGGGACCCCGGCGCGTCGGTCGTCTTGACCTGTGCTTTACGCTCCGCTTACTTCTGGCCGTAGCTTTCGGGGGGAACGCCCGTGTTCGTCATCGCCATCCTGCTGGTCATAGCCGCAGTGGTGCTCTTTTTCGTCGGCAGAGCCAATGACTCCAAGGGGCTGAAGTTCGGCGCCCTCGGAGCCGTCCTGGCCGGTGTCTTCTCGCTGATCGTGAGCATGACGTACGTGATCAGCGCGTACGAGGTCGGCGTCCCGGTCGCCTTCGGCAAGGTCGGCTCGCCCATGACCTCCGGCATGCACGTGAAGTCGCCGTTCACCGACGTCACGACCTTCTCGACCCGCCCGGTCGACCTCAACCTCTCCGACAAGGACGTGGTCGAGGTCCGGTCCTCGCAGGGCGGTGTCATGTACGCCGAGGTCACCGTGAAGTGGGCCGTCGTCCCGACCAAGTCCGTGGAGCTCTACAAGCTCGCGGGCAGCGAGGACGCCATCCAGCAGCGCCTCGTCTACCCGGACAGCCGGGAGATCGTCCGCAACGTCTTCGCCCGCTACACCAGCGAGCAGGGCTACGCCTCCGACCGCGAGAAGATCAACGCCGAGATCGGCTCCCTGATCAAGGAGCGCCTGGCGCCGCGCGGGATCGACGTGACCACGGTCAACCTGCGCAACGTGAAGCCCTCGGACTCGCTCCAGGCCCAGATCGACCGGAAGATCCAGCAGCAGCAGGCCACCGAGCGCGCCACCGAGGCCGCCCGCACCGCCAAGGCCGAGGCCGACCGCCGCCGGATCGAGGCGGAGGGCATCGCCCGCGCCAACAAGATCCTCAACGACTCGCTGACGGACCGGGTCCTGATGAACCAGTGCATCGACGCGTTCAAGGACGCCGCGGCGAAGAACCCGATCTACACCGTGCCCTGCGCCAACGGCTCCTCGGCGCCGGTGATCGTGGACGGCTCGAAGCGCTGACGGCCGGCCCGCCCGGCGGGCACACGCGAAGGGCCGCCCCGGCCGGTCGGCCGGGGCGGCCCTTCGCGTGCGACGACTAGCGCGAGCGCTTCGCGAGGCGCTCCACGTCCAGCAGGATCACGGCGCGGGCCTCCAGGCGCAGCCAGCCGCGCTGGGCGAAGTCGGCGAGCGCCTTGTTGACCGTCTCGCGGGAGGCGCCGACCAGCTGGGCCAGCTCCTCCTGGGTGAGGTCGTGGACGACGTGGATGCCCTCCTCCGACTGCACGCCGAAGCGGCGCGACAGGTCGAGGAGCGCGCGGGCCACACGGCCCGGGACGTCGGAGAAGACCAGGTCGGACATCTGGTCGTTGGTCTTGCGCAGCCGGCGGGCTACGGCGCGCAGCAGCGCGGTGGCCACCTCGGGGCGCGCGTTCAGCCAGGGCTGGAGGTCGCCGTGGCCCAGACCGAGCAGCTTGACCTCGGTCAGCGCGGTGGCGGTGGCGGTGCGCGGGCCCGGGTCGAAGAGCGACAGCTCACCGATCAGCTCGCCGGGGCCGAGGACGGCCAGCATGTTCTCCCGGCCGTCGGGGGAGGTGCGGTGCAGCTTCACCTTGCCCTCGGTGACCACGTACAGGCGGTCGCCGGGGTCGCCCTCGTGGAAGAGCGCGTCGCCACGGGCGAGCGTCGCCTCACTCATCGAGGCGCGCAGCTCGGCAGCCTGCTCGTCATCGAGCGCCGCGAAGAGCGGGGCGCGCCGCAGAACGTCGTCCACGAGTTCTCTCCATACTGTCGACCTGCTCAGGGACCTGCGTCCCATGATGCCGGACGTACAAAACCGTGCGATCAATCACAACAAGTTTGACGTACCGAGTCGCTCGTCCGTACGTCAGGGGCCCGATTGGGCGCTGATCGGCCACGCCCGGGGCGGATGTCGGTGGCGGCCCCTAGGCTGGCCGGGTGTCCAACTCGCCGGTGAGAGCGCAGGCCAAGGGGGCTGAAAGAGTGTCGGCCGAAGGTAATTCCGCTGTGGGCGAACACGGCGTGTCGAAACGTGCGAAAGCCGCAAATCGGAAGGCCGCCGAGCCTGCGAAGCCCGCGGCCGAGGCAGCCGGGGCGGCCAAGCCCGTGAAGGCGGCCGAGCCCCGGAAGGCCACCAAGGCCACCAAGGCGACCAAGGCGACCAAGGCTGCCAAGGCGACCAAGGCCACCGAGCCCGCGAGCTCCACCAAGGCCGCCAAGCCCACCGAGCCCGCGAGCTCCGCCAAAGCCGCCAAGCCCGCCAAGCCCGAGTCGCGCCTCGCGATGGTCCGGCGGGCCCGCCGGATCAACCGCGAGCTCGCCGAGGTCTTCCCGTACGCCCATCCGGAGCTCGACTTCCGCAACCCCTTCGAACTGCTCGTCGCCACGGTCCTCTCGGCGCAGACCACCGACCTGCGGGTCAACCAGACCACCCCGGCCCTCTTCGCGAAGTACCCCACCCCGGAGGACCTCGCCGCCGCCGTGCCCGAGGAGGTCGAGGAGCTCATCCGCCCCACCGGCTTCTTCCGCGCCAAGACCAAGTCGATCATGGGTCTCGCCGCCGCCCTCCGGGACGACTTCGGCGGCGAGGTCCCCGGCCGCCTCGACGACCTCGTCAAGCTCCCCGGCGTCGGCCGCAAGACCGCCTTCGTCGTCCTGGGCAACGCCTTCGGGGTCCCCGGCATCACCGTCGACACCCATTTCATGCGGCTCGCCCGGCGCTGGCGGTGGACCGAGTCCGACGACCCCGTGAAGATCGAGGCCGAGATCGCCACGATCTTCCCGAAGAGCGAGTGGACGATGCTCTCGCACCGGGTGATCTTCCACGGCCGCCGCATCTGCCACGCCCGCAAGCCGGCCTGCGGGGCATGCCCCATCACCCACCTCTGCCCGTCGTACGGGGAGGGCGAGACCGATCCCGAGAAGGCGAGGAAGCTGCTCAAGTACGAGATGGGCGGCCTCCCCGGCCAGCGGCTCGACCCGCCGCCCGGCTACCCGGGCCGCCCGGCGCCCCCACTGGGCGCGAGCGAAGGCTGGGACCCGTTGTCCGGCCCCGCCCGGGAGGGCTCCCCCGCGGAGCCCGCACGGGAGCCCCACCGGGGGTCTCCCGAGGGAACGAACCCGTCCATCGATCGCGTTGTGAAACTCGGGGGTGCCTATGACGCGCACTGACGAAGAGATCCACGGGCCCGGCACCGGCGGGCTGCTCAGCAGGGACGGACTGCCCGACTGGCTCGAGCCCGTCGACCGGGCCGCCCGCACGGTCGAGCCCGAGCAGCTGAGCCGCTTCCTGCCGCCCGCGAGCGGCGCCGGACGCCAGTCCGCCGTCCTCGTCCTCTTCGGCGAGGGCGACCGCGGCCCCGAGCTGCTGCTCATGGAGCGGGCCGGCAGCCTCCGCTCGCACGCGGGACAGCCCTCCTTCCCCGGCGGCGCCCTCGACCCCGCGGACGGCGCCCCCGCCGACGGCGGGCTGCTGCGCGCCGCGCTGCGCGAGGCCCAGGAGGAGACCGGCCTCGACCCGGCCGGCGTCCAGCTCTTCGCCGTCCTGCCCCAGCTCTACATCCCGGTCAGCGGCTTCGTCGTCACCCCGGTCCTCGGCTGGTGGCGCGCCCCCAGCCCCGTCGGCGTGGTCGACCCCGGCGAGACCGCCCGGGTCTTCACCGTGCCCGTGGCCGATCTCACGGACCCGGCGAACCGCGCCACCGCGGTCCACCCGAGCGGCCACCAGGGCCCCGCGTTCCTGGTCGCATCCGCTCTGGTCTGGGGTTTCACCGCCGGAGTGATCGACAGACTGCTCCACTTCTCCGGCTGGGAGCGGGCCTGGGACCGGTCGAGACAGGTCCCGCTCGACTGGCGCTCATGACAGGCTGAACCCCGGCGGAACGGCTGATCCCCGGCGACCGGAAACGAATCTGCGAGGCAATTGACGGTGAACGTGCTGGACATCCTGCTGCTGCTCGCCGCCGTCTGGTTCGCGATCATCGGCTACCGCCAGGGATTCGTGGTCGGCATCCTGTCCGTGATCGGCTTCCTCGGCGGCGGCCTCGTCGCCGTCCTGCTGCTGCCGATCCTCTGGGACCGGCTCACCGACAACAGCGAGGTCTCGACCACGGCGACGGTCGTCTTCGTGATGGTGGTGATCATCTGCGCCTCCGTCGGCCAGGCCTTCACCACCCACCTGGGCAACAAGCTGCGCCGGCACATCACCTGGTCGCCCGCCCGCGCCCTCGACGCCACCGGCGGCGCCCTGGTCAACGTCGTCGCGATGCTGCTCGTGGCCTGGCTGATCGGCTCGGGCCTCGCCCGTACCACCATGCCCACCCTGGGCAAGGAGGTACGCAACTCCAAGGTGCTGCTCGGCGTCGAGCAGGTGATGCCCGCTCAGGCGTCCGGCTGGTTCGACGACTTCAGCTCCACCCTCGCCCGCAGCGGCTTCCCGCCGGTCTTCAGCCCCTTCGCCAACGAGCCGATCACCCCGGTCATGCCCCCCGACCCGGAGCTCACCCAGAGCCCGGTCGCCGCCCGCGCCCAGCGCTCCATCGTGAAGGTCGTCGGCACCGCGCAGAGCTGCGGCAAGGTCCTCGAAGGCACCGGATTCGTCTTCGCCGACCGCCGCATCATGACCAACGCCCACGTCGTCGGCGGCGTCGACGAGCCGACCGTCCAGATAGGCGGCGAGGGCAGGCTCTACGACGCCAAGGTCGTCCTCTACGACTGGCAGCGCGACATCGCCGTCCTGGACGTGCCGGACCTCCGGGCCACGCCGCTGACCTTCACCGACGAGGACGCCCGCAGCGGCGACAGCGCGATCGTCGCCGGATTCCCGGAGAACGGCTCGTACGACGTCCGCTCGGCGCGCGTGCGCGGCCGCATCAACGCGGACGGGCCCGACATCTACCGCCGGGGCGAGGTGCGCAGGGACGTGTACTCGCTGTACACGACGGTCCGCCAGGGCAACTCCGGCGGCCCGCTGCTCACCGTCGACGGCGAGGTCTCCGGCGTGATCTTCGCCCGCTCGCTGGACGACGCGAACACCGGCTACGCCCTGACCGTCGACGAGATCCGCGAGGACATCGAGCGCGGCAGGACCGCGAACCAGCAGGTCGACACCCAGGCCTGCGCGCTGTGACGCCGGGGACCCCGTGCGGGGTCCCCGGCGCTGTCAGGAGTGTTGTTACGGGGTGTCGCGGGGATGCCTCAGCCTGGCCGAGACCCAGCGGGCCCGGCGGCGGAGGATGCGTGAGATCCCCACCCCCTGCGCGGCGTGCGCACCGCCCGGGTCCGGCGGTCCGGCCCCCTCGCGGGAGCCCGGCCCGGCGGCCGAGCGGCGGTTGCGTGCTGTCGTGTCACCGTAGTCGTGCGTCCAGCCCATACTTCGACGTCTGCCCGTGCCCCAAGGTCGGTAACCGCCCCGGGGCCCGCCAATTGGAGTATGCGCGAGGCACATGGCCGTTCGAAGGAAGTCTGTACGCACCGGGGCGGCCAGAGGGGCCGTCAGCGATCGGGCTCGGGCCCGGTCCGGGGCCCGGCGAGACCCCGTCAGCGGTCGGGCTCGGGGTCCTTCAGCCAGTTGACGAGCTCCGTCGAGAAGGCGACCGGGTCCTCCTCGTGCGGGAAGTGGCCGAGCCCGTCGAAGAGCCGCCAGCGGTACGGCGCCTCCACGTACTCGCCCGATCCCGCGGCGCTGCGGGTCCGCATCACCGGGTCCAGGGAGCCGTGCAGATGCAGGGTCGGCACCCGCACCGGCCGCTTCATGCGCCGGTTGAACTGGATGCCGTCCGGGCGGGCCAGCGACCGCACCATCCAGCGGTACGGCTCGATCGAGCAGTGCGCCGTCGACGGGACCAGCATCGCCCGCCGGTACACCTCGATCGCCTGCTCCTCGGAGGCGCGGACCGGCCGCGGCCCCGACCAGTCCCGGATCAGCTCGCCCACCAGCGCCGCGTCGTCCGCGACGAGCTGACGCTCCGGCAGCCACGGCCGCTGGAAGCCCCAGATGTGCGAACCGGCCCGCGACTGGGCGAAGTCGGAGAGCATCGCCGAACGCCAGCGGCGCGGGTGCGGCATCGAGGAGACCACCAGCCGGCGCACCAGCTTGGGCCGCATGACGGCCGCAGTCCAGGCGAGGTAGCCGCCCAGGTCGTGCCCGACGAGCGCCGCGTCCGGCTCGCCCAGTGAGCGGATGACACCGGTGACGTCGAGGGCCAGGTTGGCGGGGTCGTAACCCCGGGGGGTGCGGTCGCTGCCGCCGACCCCGCGCAGGTCCATCGCGACGGCCCGGAAACCGGCCTCGGCGAGCAGGGGCAGCTGATGGCGCCAGGTCCACCAGAACTGCGGGAAGCCGTGCAGGAGCAGCACCAGCGGGCCGTCGCCCATCTCGGCGATGTGGAAGCGGGCACCGTTGGCGGCCACATCGCGATGGGTCCACGGCCCGTCGAGCCGGACGGGCCCGCCGTTGCTGCTCTCGGGGAGGGTCATACCGACGAGCGTGCCACAGCGGGAGCCTTGTCCAGCGCCTTGTCCAGTGCCTTGGCGGGCTCCGGGCGCGGGTGCGGCTTGACGGTGGAGATCACCGCGGCCGTCTGCTTGGCCGACGCGATCGACTTCTCCGGCGGCTTGACCTTCTTGAACTTGGCGTACGCGATCACGCCGAGCAGCACCGCGAGCAGCACGTTCGCCGCGAAGGACAGCAGGAAGCACCAGACGAGGTTCCAGCCCCCGTTGCCGTTGTGCCCGCCGGTCCAGGTGTTGATGGCGTACGCGAGCGCGAAGCTCAGCATCGGCAGCGAGAACAGCAGCACGACCGCGGCCGTGATCCCGGCCGCGCTCCCGATCACACCGCGCTTGACGTCCTGCCTGATCTCGGCCTTGGCCAGGGCGAGCTCGTCGTGCACCAGCGCGGACATCTCGGCGGTCGCCGAGGCGACCAGCTGGCCGAGGCTGCGCTCGGTGCCGTCGTACGGGTCGCTCATCGCTGCTCCCTCTTCTCTTCTGCGGTCCGAGTTCTCTTCTACGCGGTCCGACTCAGATCATGCCGGACGGTCGGCCCCGTCGCGCGGTGCCCCCGCCAGTTGGGCGCGCTGACGGTGTTCCGCGGCCTTCTTCTCGTAGATCTCGGCCATCCGCAGGTGGTACGCCGGGTCGTGCTCCTCGTAGATGTCGGGGATGCCGTCCTGGTCGTCGTCGCGCTCCTCGGCGGAGACCAGGGCCTGGTACCTCCGGACCCGGAGTTTCAGCAGGACGGAGGCGAGGACGGCCGCGACGAGCGAGCCGATGAGGACCGCGGCCTTCACCTCGTCGGTGAGGGCCTCGTCGCCGGCGAAGGCGAGCTCGCCGATGAGCAGCGAGACGGTGAAGCCGATACCGGCGAGGGTGGCCACGGCGAAGACGTCCGGCCAGGTCAGGTCGGGGTTGAGCTCCGCGCGGGTGAAGCGGGCGGCGAGCCAGGTGCCGCCGAAGATGCCGACCGCCTTGCCGACGACGAGACCGAGGACGACGCCGAGGGTGACGGGCTGGGTGAAGACGTCGCGGATCGCGCCGCCGGAGATGCTCACGCCGGCCGAGAAGAGCGCGAACAGCGGGACGGCGAGGCCGGCCGAGAGCGGGCGGACGAGGTGCTCGATGTGCTCGCCGGGGGAGTGCTTCTCGCCCTCCCGGGTGGTGCAGCGGAGCATCAGGCCCATGGCGACACCGGCGATGGTGGCGTGGACGCCGCTGTTGTACATCAGGCCCCAGATGACCAGGGCCAGCGGCACGTACACGTACCAGCCGCGGACCTCCTTGCGGAGCAGCAGCCAGAAGAGGAGGAGTCCGGCGAAGGCGCCGCCGAGCGCGGCGAAGTTCAGGTCGCTGGTGAAGAAGACCGCGATGATCAGGATCGCGAAGAGGTCGTCGACGACGGCGAGGGTGAGCAGGAAGGCCCGCAGCGCGGACGGCAGCGAGGTGCCGATCACGGCGAGGACGGCGAGCGCGAAGGCGATGTCGGTGGCGGTGGGGACGGCCCAGCCGTCCATCGAGCCGTTGCCGACGGTGTTGACCAGGGCGTAGACGAGGGCGGGCGCGGCCATGCCGCAGAGGGCGGCGATGACGGGCA
Organism: Streptomyces sp. CB02009; assembly: GCF_001905825.1. GTDB lineage: Bacteria > Actinomycetota > Actinomycetes > Streptomycetales > Streptomycetaceae > Streptomyces. Next base: position 152,017 of record NZ_LIVV01000004.1, on the reverse strand, counting down.
GCGCGGCGGCCCTGGGGTCGCGCAGTTCGCCCGCGACGAGTTCGCGCTTGAGCTCGATGCCGGCGACGAAGAAGAAGACCGCGAGGAGGCCGTCGGCCGCCCAGTGCTGGATCGAGAGGTCGAGGCCGAGGGCCGCGGGGCCTATGTGGAAGTCGCTGACGGCCTCGTAGCTGCCGCTCAGGGTGTTGGCCCAGACGAGGGCGGCGACGGCGGCGACGAGGAGCAGGACACCACCGACGGTCTCGGTGCGCAGGGCGTCGGTGAGGTACTGGCGCTCGGGCAGGGAGAGACGGCCGAGGAACTTGCGGTCGGTGGGTGCGGGCGCGGCCACGGGGGAGAACCTCCGGTCGGGTGGGCAGGACTGAGCACATGCCGACCAGACTTCCCGGCGCACCTAGGTTTTCTTGTCGCGTCGTTGACGCGATGCTTACGTTACCTAACGAGCGTGGGTTGGGTCCGGCGAGATTCACTTTAGGGACATCTGCGCCTTTCGTCCCTTCGGGGGCGGGCAAGCGAAACGCCCGCCCCGAAGGATCGGGGCGGGCGTCTCGCCGAGTACGGGCGCGGTGTCCGCGCCCTACGGCCGGGCTCAGTCCTCGCTGGAGGCCGACGGCAGCTGGGTCTGGATGAGCGACATGACCGAGGAGTCGGTCAGCGTCGTGACGTCGCCCAGCTCGCGGTTCTCCGCCACGTCGCGCAGCAGACGGCGCATGATCTTGCCCGAGCGGGTCTTCGGCAGCTCCGCCACCGGCAGGACGCGCTTCGGCTTGGCGATCGGGCCGAGGGTCGCGCCGACGTGGTTGCGCAGCTCGGCGACCAGGCTGTCGTCCTCGCTGGCCGTACCGCGCAGGATGACGAAGGCGACGATCGCCTGACCGGTGGTCTCGTCGGCGGCGCCGACCACGGCCGCCTCTGCGACGGCCGGGTGCGAGACGAGGGCCGACTCGACCTCGGTGGTCGAGATGTTGTGCCCGGAGACGAGCATGACGTCGTCGACCCGGCCGAGCAGCCAGATGTCGCCGTCCTCGTCCTTCTTGGCCCCGTCGCCGGCGAAGTACTTGCCCTCGAAGCGGGACCAGTACGTGTCGATGTAGCGCTGGTCGTCGCCCCAGATGGTGCGGAGCATCGACGGCCACGGCTCGGTGAGGACCAGGTAGCCGCCGCCGCCGTTCGGCACCTCGTTGGCCTCGTCGTCGACGACGGTGGCGGAGATGCCCGGCAGCGGGCGCTGGGCGGAGCCCGGCTTGGTCTCGGTGACGCCCGGCAGCGGCGAGATCATCATCGCGCCGGTCTCGGTCTGCCACCAGGTGTCCACGATCGGGGTCCTGCCCGCGCCGATGTGCTCGCGGTACCAGACCCAGGCCTCGGGGTTGATCGGCTCGCCGACCGAGCCGAGCACCCGGAGGCTCGACAGGTCGAACTTGGCGGGGATGTCGTCGCCCCACTTCATGAACGTTCGGATCGCGGTCGGCGCCGTGTAGAGGATGGTGACGCCGTACTTCTGCACGATCTCCCAGAACCGCCCCTGGTGCGGGGTGTCAGGGGTGCCCTCGTACATGACCTGCGTCGCGCCGTTGGCCAGCGGGCCGTAGACGATGTACGAGTGCCCGGTGACCCAGCCGATGTCGGCGGTGCACCAGTAGACGTCGGTCTCCGGCTTGAGGTCGAAGACGGCGTGGTGGGTGTACGCGGCCTGGGTGAGGTAGCCGCCGGAGGTGTGCAGGATGCCCTTCGGCTTCCCCGTGGTGCCCGAGGTGTAGAGGATGAAGAGCGGGTGCTCCGCCTCGAAGGCCTCCGGGGTGTGCTCCGCGGACTGGCGGGCGACGATGTCGTCCCACCACACGTCGCGGCCCTCGGTGAACGCCGTGTCCTGGCCCGTGCGGCGGACCACGAGGACGTGCTCGACCTGCGGGCACTTGGCGACGGCCTCGTCGATGGCCGGCTTGAGGGCGCTCGGCTTGCCGCGGCGGTAGCCGCCGTCGGCGGTGACGACCAGCTTGGCGTCGGCGTCCTGGATGCGGGAGGCCACGGCGTCGGCCGAGAAGCCGCCGAAGACCACCGAGTGGGCGGCGCCGACGCGGGCGCAGGCCAGCATCGTGATGGCCGCCTCGGGGATCATCGGCAGGTAGACGGCGACGCGGTCGCCCTTGCGGACGCCCAGCTCGGTCAGGGCGTTGGCCGCCTTGGAGACCTCGTCCTTGAGCTCGGCGTAGGTGATCGCGCGGCTGTCGCCCGGCTCGCCCTCGAAGTGGATGGCGACCCGGTCGCCGTGGCCGGCCTCGACGTGCCGGTCGACGCAGTTGTACGCGACGTTCAGCTCGCCGTCCGCGAACCACTTGGCGAACGGCGGGTTCGACCAGTCGAGGGTCTCGGTCGGCTCGGTGGCCCAGGTCAGGCGCTTGGCCTGCTCGGCCCAGAAGCCCAGCCTGTCCGCCTTGGCCTGCTCGTACGCCTCCGCCGTCACGTTGGCGTGCGCGGCCAGCTCGGCGGGCGGCGAAAATCGACGCTCTTCCCGAAGCAGATTGGCCAGGCTTTCGTTGCTCACGACATCTCCCTTTCCCAGGGCGTCCTCTGTGCGTATGTGTCCCGCGTCATACCTCATCAGTCGAAGGCCCGGGTGACAAGAGCCTCCGGGCAATTGGTTTAGACCTGTGAGTCGTACGGCGTGCGGGGGCCCCTCCTCCCGAGCGGTGGGAGAAGGGGCCACACAGTCTCACGGACCGGGCGGGCGAAAGGTTCAGGACGCGCGCCCCGGCCGCGGTCGGGACGGCGCCGACCTGTGCGCGGTCAGGACGCTGTCGCCGCCTCCCGGGGCTCCGTCGGCATGACCTGGGTGAAGACGTCGTCGTACGAGTGCACCTCGTCCGTCCCGGAGAGGAGGTACGCCTGCGCCTCGCCCACGTGGAAGTACACGCCGTGCAGCGAGAGCGTGCCCTCGGCGAGCCGCCGCGCCACCGGCTCGTACGCCCGCAGGTGCTCCAGCTGCTGGACCACGTTGGTCAGACAGAGCTGCTCGACGGCGTCCGCCGGAAGCCTCCCGGAGATCCGGGCCCAGGCGTGTCTCCTGCTCACCATCCGCTCCAGGCTGGGCCGGCCGTGGCGCAGCCAGCGGCGGAGCGGGGTCGGCGGGTCGTCCGGGCCCGCGTTGAGCAGGGCCTGCATCGCGCCGCAGCCCGAATGGCCGCAGACGGTGATCGACTCGACCTGCAGCACATCCACCGCGTACTCGATCGCCGCCGCCACCGAGTCGTCGCTCTCCTCGCCCGGCAGCGGGACGAGGTTCCCGACGTTCCGCACGGTGAACAGGTCACCGGGGCCGCTCGACGTGATCATGCTCGTGACGAGGCGGGAGTCGGCGCAGGTCAGGAAGAGCTGCGAGGGGGTCTGGCCCTCCCGGGCGAGCCGCGCGAGCTCGTCCCGGACCAGCGGGGCCGTGTTCCGCTGGAACTTGCCGATGCCGCTGGCCAGCTTCAGACCCGTCGTCCGAGGGGCCTCCACGGCCTCGTCGGCTCGCTCGACCGGCTGCTCGCCGCACTGGTGGTTGTGCCACGGCGTCCAGGGCCGGCAGCAGGCGTGCGCGGCGACGTCCGAGGGGGTGGACTCGGCGATCCTCGTACCGGAGGGGCCGGTGGTCTCGACGGTCCCGCCGTGGGCCAGGTGCCCCGCGGTCCAGTCGCTGAGGGTCTCGTAGGCGGCGTGGTCCATGAAGGAGCCGTCGAGCTCCACCACGACGTCCGATCCCCTGGGCAGTTGGTGCAGGGCCCGGCTGAGCCGGGGCACCGCGAGGAAGGTCAGCTGGCCCCGGACGTGCAGCAATTGCCGTCCGTCCCGCTCCTCCCGGGTGATCCGCGTGCGGGCGAGCCGCTGCATGGCGACCGCGATGGCCACGGCGATGCCGAGGGCGACGCCCTCCAGGATGCCGACGAGGACGACGCCGGAAAGCGTCACCGCGTAGACCACGACCTCGCGGTGCCGGGTGACGGTGCGGATGTGGGTGATGCTCACCATCTGGATGCCGACCACCATGACCAGGGCGGCGAGCGCGGGCAGCGGGATCAGGTCGAGCACGGGCACGAGCAGCAGGGCCGCGAGCACGATCCACAGACCGTGCAGCATGGTGGAGGCGCGGCTCACCGCGCCCGCCGAGACGTTCGCGACGCTGCGGACCGCGACGCCGGCCACCGGCAGCCCGCCGAGCGCCCCGGAGACCACGTTGGCGGCGCCCTGGCCGGCGAGTTCGCGGTCGAGGGCGGTGCGCGGGATGCCGAAGCCGCCGTCCGGGCGGGCGGCGACCAGCTTGTCGACCGCGACGGCGGACAGCAGCGACTGCACGCTGGTGACCAGGGTGATCGTCAGCACGCCGGCCGCGATGCCGAGCACCGGGCCCTCGGGCAGACCGGGCAGCGCGTGGCTGCTCCAGGAGGGCAGGTCGACGCGCGGGACGGTGAGTCCGGCGAGCGTCGCCACCGCGGTCGCCCCCGCCACCGCGACGAGCGCGGCCGGGACCTTGCGAAGGAGCTTCCCCGCCCGGCCGGGCAGCCGGGGCCAGCACAGCAGCACGACGACGGTGAGGGCGCTGATGCCGAGGGCCGCCGGGTGGATGTGCGCCAACTGGGCGGGCAGTCCCAGGAAGTTGTCGACGGCGGAGCTCTGCGGGGTGCTGCCGAGCACGATGTGGAGCTGGGCGAGGGCGATGGTGACGCCGATGCCGCCGAGCATGCCGTGCACGATCGCGGGCGAGACGGCGAGGGCCGAGCGGGCCACCCGGAGGACGGAGAGCCCGAGCTGGGCGAGGCCCGCGAGCACCGTGATGGCGCAGGTGGTGCGCCAGCCGTACAGCTGGATCAGCTCGGCGGTGACCACGGTGAGGCCGGCGGCGGGGCCGCTGACCTGGAGCGGGGAGCCGCCGAAGCGGCCGGCGACCAGACCGCCGACGGCGGCGGCGACCAGGCCGGACTGGAGCGGGGCTCCGGTGGCGAGCGCGATGCCGAGCGAGAGCGGCAGCGCGATCAGGAAGACGGCGATGGACGCCGACAGGTCGACGCCGGCGACACGGAAGCGGCGCGGCCGCTCCGGCGGGCTGTGCGGCCGCTGGACGCGGGGTCGGTTGGGCGTGCGGGCAGGGGTGCAGAGGGTCATTCCCGTCTCCTCCGGGGCGGCGCGGTCGCGGTTCGTGCGGGACGAACGTGGGGGGCTCGCGGCCGTGGGTCACGGCGTGCAGCGGCGGGATGCGTTGCGGCGGCAAGGCGGGATCCCCGCCAGGCGAGGATCAACGCTCGGTAATCGAATCGTAATGGAGGGTAAAGTCTCCGGCATTATTTTCGGGGCAAACAGGGCAACGATTCACCGGTTCCGGTGAAGGGCGAACGAAATACCGCTTGTCGTTTCATCTCTCCGGCTGTCGCGGTGCGACGTTGACGCCGCTCGTACGGAACCGAGGAGAGGTGCGCGCATGACAGCCGCCGGGAGAAGGACCACTGCCCAGAGGAAGGCGCTCGCCGCCGGTGCCCTCGCCGTCGCCCTGATCGGCGGCCTCGCCGGCTGCTCGGGCTCCGACGGAACCGCCACGAAGAGCGCGCCCGGCGGTGCGGGCGCCAAGAAGGAGCCCGCCGCCGCCCCGCCGAACGCGGTCCGGCTGATCGGCGACGGCTCCACCGCCTTCACCGGCGCCCAGCCCCACCAGCCCGTCTGGCAGCGCCTCAAGCCGGGCGAGACCCCGCCGCAGTTCGTCGTCTTCTCCTGGGACGGCGCAGGCGAGGACAGCCAGAAGCTCTTCTCCCACTTCCGCGAGGTCGGCAAGAAGTACGACGCCACCATGACGTACTTCCTCAGCGGCGTGTACCTGCTGCCCGAGGAGAAGCGGGAGCTCTACGACCCGCCGCAGCACAGTGCCGGGCGCTCCGACATCGGCTTCAACGACACCGAGGGCATCCGCGCCACCGTCCGCGAACTTCGCGGCGCGTGGCAGGAGGGCAACGAGATCGGCACCCACTTCAACGGGCACTTCTGCGGGGCCGAGGGCGGCGTCGGCACCTGGTCCGTCGAGGAGTGGAAGAGCGAGATCAGGCAGGCGAAGTCCTTCGTCAAGAACTGGAAGACCAACTCGGGGCTGCGCGCCGAGCAGCCGCTGCCCTTCGACTACGACAAGGAGCTCGTCGGCGCCCGCACCCCCTGCCTCGAAGGCCGGACGAACTTCGTCCAGGCGGCGGCGCAGCTGGGCTTCCGCTACGACACGAGCGGCGTCAACGACCACATCTGGCCCAAGAAGGACCTGGGCCTGTGGGACCTGTCCCTCCAGCTCGTGCCGGTCCCGGGCCGCGCCTTCCAGACGCTGTCCATGGACTACAACTTCATGGTCAACCAGTCCCCGGGCACGACCCAGGGCGACCCGTCCCAGCGCGAGCGCTGGGGCGACCAGATGCGGGACGGCCTGGTGCAGGCCTTCGAGCGCTCCTACCGGGGCAACCGGGCGCCGCTCATCATCGGCAACCACTTCGAGTCCTGGAACGGTGGCGTGTACATGCGGGCCATCGAGGAGACCATCGCCACGGTCTGCGTCCAGAAGGACGTGAAGTGCGTGTCCTTCCGGCAGCTCGCCGACTGGCTCGACGCCCAGGACCCGGACGTCATCGCCAAGATGCGCACCCTGAAGGTCGGCGAGGCCCCGGCGGCCGGCTGGAAGGCCTTCCTCGCCCCCCAGCCGGCGAAGGTCCCGGCCGCCCCCGCCACGGCCGCCGGCGCCCCGGCCGCCGCCCGCCCCGACGACGGGCGGCAGACGGGCTGAACGACGCCGAGGCTCTCGGCGAGGACGAAGTCGGGGTCGACCTGCGCAGCCAGGTCGGCCCCGGGCCCCTCTCTCTTCGCCCCCTCGCGCCGCTCGGCGCCGGGGCGCCTCACGGGCTTCGTGGCGCTGCGCCGGACTCCGTCCGCCGGCCGTCCGCCGGCCGTCGGCCGCCGGGTGCGGTCAGCCGAGCTGCGCGGTCATCGGCTCGCCGAGGACGAAGTCGGGGTCGACCTGGGCAGCCAGGTCGGCCCCCGTCTTGGCGTTGCCCCAGCTCTCCGCGTTGCGCAGGTGGAAGTGGACCATCTGGCGGGTGTAGCGGTCCCAGTCGCGGTCGGCGTACGAGTCGTCCGCCGCGTCCTGGAGCGCCTGGAGGGACATCCGGTTGTCCGCCTCCAGGAGCTCGAAGCGGGGCGGGCGGCCCTTCTCCATGGCGCGGACCCAGTCCGAGTGGCCCACCGTCACGAGCAGGTCGTCGCCGACCTCCGCGCGCAGGAAGTCCAGGTCGTCCTGGCCCTGCACCTTGTTGCCGACGACCTTCAGCGCGACGCCGAAGTCCCGCGCGTACTCCTTGTACTGGCGGTAGACCGAGACGCCCTTGCGGGTCGGCTCGGCGACCAGGAACGTCATGTCGAAGCGGGTGAAGAGCCCGGAGGCGAAGGAGTCCGAGCCGGCGGTCATGTCGACCACCACGTACTCGTCGGCGCCGTCCACCAGGTGGTTCAGGCAGAGCTCCACCGCGCCGACCTTCGAGTGGTAGCAGGACACCCCGAGGTCCGACTCGGTGAAGGGGCCGGTCGCCATGAGGCGGATGTCGCCGTCGTCGAGCGGCACCGTCCGCGCGCAGGCCTCGTAGACCGGGTTCTCCTCGCGGACCCGCAGCAGCCGCGACCCCTCCCCGGGCGGAGTCGTCTTGATCATCGTGTCGGCGGAGACGATCCGCGGGTTGCTTCCCCGCAGGTACTCCTTGATGAGCGGCAGATGCGCGCCCATCGCGGGCAGCGCGGCGGCGTCCTCGTCGGGCAGGCCGAGCGCGGCGCCCAGGTGCTGGTTGATGTCGGCGTCGACGGCTACGACCGGGGCTTCGTTGGCGGCGAGGTGGCGGATGAAGAGCGAGGACAGCGTGGTCTTGCCGCTGCCGCCCTTCCCCACGAAAGCGATCTTCATGTTCACCTAGGGTAGTGGTATGAACGCGCCGCGTGGTCGGGATGCGTGAAGAAGACCACTCCATCGTGGGGCGGGCCGCACGGGCGCGTAGCCTCCCTACTTATGAGTACGCACGCCTCTGACCCCTTGGCCGCCCTCGGCTCCCTGCCGGGCGTCGCCGACGCGGTGGACTCCGTACGCAAGGCCGTCGACCGGGTCTACGGCCACCGTGTGATGCGCCGCCGCAGCAACGAGATCTCCTCCGAGGCGGCCCTGCGCGGGGCGCGCGGCTCGGCCGCGCTCTCCGGCGCCGACTGGGCCCTGGAAGAGGTCCGCCGCCGCACCGACTTCAGCGCCGACGCGGAGGCCCGCACGGTCGGCGCCGCGCTGCGCCTCGGCGCGGAGGCCGGTCAGCTGCTCTCCATCTGGCGCCAGTCGCCGCTGCGGGTCCTCGCCCGGCTCCACCTGGTCGCCGCGGGCGACCCGGGCACCTCGGTGGGCCGGCCCCGGCTGGACGGCGAGACGGTCGACGAACCGCTGGTCACGGTCCCGCTCCCGACGCCCGCCGAGGTCGGCGGACGACTCGACGGCCTGGCGGAGCTGATCGTCGCGGGCGGCGAGGCCCCCGCGCTCGTGACGGCCGCCGTGGTCCACGGCGAGCTGCTCGCGCTGCGCCCCTTCACCTCGTACAACGGACTGGTCGCGCGGGCGGCGGAGCGGATCGCGCTGGTCGGCAGCGGCCTCGACCCCAAGGCGATCTGCCCGGCGGAGGTCGGTCACGCGGAGCAGGGACGGGCCGCGTACCTCGCCGCCTTCGAGGGCTACCTGTCCGGGACGCCGGAGGGCGTGGGCGGCTGGATCGCGCACTGCGGACGCTCGGTCGAACTCGGTGTCCGCGAGTCGACGGCCGTGTGCGAGGCCCTCCAGCGCGGCGCGGCCTGAACCGGCGGCGCGGTCTGCGGGAGCGATCCCGACCCTGACCTAACGAATCCGGGCCCCTCGCGGGGCCCGGAACGGGTTGCGGCGGCACCAGTTCAGGTACCGCCGCTGGCACGTCCACCCAGTTACCATGCGTCCTCGAATAAGTGCCCATCAGGCCGGGAACTTTGCCCGTGGCCTGGTGCGGCTGGCCCGTAATCGACGGGTCGACGTCGCGTGGGTGCTCGGTTTCTGTGCTAGGTCCGTGGGGCCTTCATGCTCAACAGGTGATCCTCTCGGATGTCCTCGGTCTCGCGGGCCTGATTCCTTTCTACTCCTGTCGGGGTGGAAGCGAAAGTGCTGGCTCCACTTCTCTGCGCATTGCTCAAATTCGGGCAAAGCCGTCCGTGAGCCGATGGGCGAGCGCGGCCTGCCGACGCCGGGCGGCGTACCAGACGAGTCCGGCCCCCACGGCCGCCGCGCCCACCGCCGCCGCGGCCACGAGCGTGGGGCGGGGCGGCATACGGAATTCGGGCAGCCGCTGCTTGAGCCGTACCGGCTTCTCGAAGGCGAGAACCGGCCATTCCCGCGCCACGGCCTCACGGCGCAGCGCCCGGTCCGGATTGACCGCGTACGGGTGGCCGACGGCCTCCAGCATGGGGATGTCGGTCGCCGAGTCGCTGTACGCGTAGCAGCGCGAGAGGTCGTAGCCCTCGGACTCCGCGAGCTCCCGGACGGCCTCGGCCTTCGTCGGCCCGTAGGCGTAGTACTCCACCTCGCCGGTGAAGCAGCCGTCCTCGCCGACCACCATCCGGGTGGCGACGACCCGGTCGGCGCCGAGCATCTCGCCGATCGGCTCGACGACCTCGGCGCCGGAGGTCGAGACGATCACGACGTCGCGGCCGGCGGCGTGGTGCTCCTCGATGAGGGAGGCGGCCTCGTCGTAGATGATCGGGTCGATCAGGTCGTGAAGGGTCTCGGCGACGAGCTCCTTCACCTGGGCCACGTTCCAGCCTTTGCAGAGCGCGGAAAGGTATTCGCGCATCCGCTCCATCTGGTCGTGATCGGCCCCACCTGCCAGGAAGACGAACTGGATGTAGGCCGTCCGCAGGGCGGCGCGGCGGCTGATCAGTCCGCCCCGGTAGAAGGACTTGCTGAAGGTCAGCGTCGAGGACTTCGCAATGACCGTCTTGTCCAGGTCAAAGAAGGCGGCTGTGCGCGGCAAGGAGTGGTTTTCCACAAGCCTGAGCATAGGTGCCCGCCATTCGGCGTACGCTGGGGCGCGTGGGTTTGCCTGAGAAGGCTCTCGGGTACACCATGGAAGTCACGGATCGTTCGCGACCGTGCTAACCCGGTCCGGCTCCTCCCCCCCCGAGTCGGCCGGAGAGACGACCCCCGCTCTCCCCCCCGGCGGGGGTCGTCGCATGTCCGGAGCCGTTTCGGTGCTCTGGGACATCGTCCGCCTCCTCCCTCCCGGCCGTCGGCCGGACATCGTCCCAGCGCTCTGCCGGGCCCTCGATTCATCACTCACAGTAACCGGCAGGATGCGTTCCGGGCAGCCCCCGGAGGGGTGACGAAGATATTCACAGGGCTTCGGATATCCACAGTTTTTCGGCGAGATCCCCAGGATTTCCGGTACGGCCCCACGGTGATTCCTGTCGCGAAGTTCGCGAACGGCAGGAATCGCGAGAGGGGTGTGTGCCATGGAGGCATCCAGGACTTCCGGGGGCAGGGGTGCGAGGCGGACCTCGGCGCCGGGCGGGGCGGATCGGGCCCCGGTGCCGAGCGGTCCGGACGGGCCGGGCGGCCAGGAGCAGCGCCGCACCGGGCCGTTGATCGTCACGGAGGACCTCGGACTGCTCGACGACCTCCTGCGGCTGTGCGCGGCGGCCGGTGTCGAACCCGAGGTGCACCACCGGGTGCCGGAGCGGCGGGCGAGCTGGACCGATCCACCGCTCGTCCTGGTCGGCGACGACAGCGCGGCGCGATGCCGGGGAGCTGCGCGCCGCCCGGGGACCGTCCTCGTCGGGCGCGACCGGGACGACGCGGAGGTGTGGCGGCTCGCCGTCGAGATCGGGGCCGAGTGCGTCCTGCGGCTGCCGGACGCCGAGGGACTCCTCGTCGACCGCATCGCCGACGCGGCCGAGGGCGTGGGCCGACAGGCCGTCACCATCGGGGTCGTCGGCGGCCGAGGCGGCGCGGGCGCCTCCACCCTGGCCTGCGGCCTGGCCCTGGCCGCCGCGCGCTCCGGGCGCCGCACCCTGCTCGTCGACGGCGACCCCCTGGGCGGGGGCCTCGACGTGTTGCTCGGCGGCGAGCGCGAGCAGGGCAGACGATGGCCCGACTTCGCGGCCTCGAAGGGCCGGCTGGCCGGGGGCGCCCTGGAGGAGTCCCTGCCGTCCGTGCGGGGCGTCCGGGTGCTCAGCTGGGGCAGGGAGCCCGCGGCGTCGGTGCCGGCCGAGGCCGTCCGGTCCGTGCTCGCCGCGGCCCGCCGCCGGGGCGGGGTCGTCGTGGTCGACCTGCCGCGCGCGGCCGACGTGGCGGCCGTCGAGGCCCTGGCCCAGCTCGATCTCGGACTGCTCGTCGTGCCAGGCGAGTTGAGGGCCGTCGCGGCCGCGCACCGGGTGGCGTCCACCCTCTCCATGGACGTGCGCGACCTGCGGGCCGTGGTCCGCGGACCGTACGCGGCCGGGCTCGACGAGCGGTGGGTCGCCGACGCGCTGCGGCTGCCGCTCGCCGGTGAACTTCCTTACGACCCAGGGATCGTGGCCGACCAGGACGCGGGCGTGCCGCCGGGTGCCGAGCCCCGCGGCCCCCTCGGACGGTTCTGCGACGCCTTCTGGGCGAGCGCCCTCGCCCCTGGCGGTGCGGTGTGACCGGGGGCGCGGCCGGCGGCGGCGCGGGGCTGCTCGACGCGGTGCGGCAGCGGCTCGCGGCAAGCGGCTCCGAGCCCACCCCGGCGCGGGTCGCGGCGGCGCTGAGGGCGCAGGGGCGCCTGCTCGGCGACACGGAAGTGCTCGGTGCGGCGGAAGAGTTGAGGTGCGAGCTGATCGGCACAGGGCCGCTCGAACCGCTGCTCGCCGACCCGGCCGTCACCGACGTCCTGGTCTCGGCTCCCGACCGGGTGTGGGTGGACCGGGGCGCCGGTCTGGAGCGGGCCCCGGTGTCCTTCACCGACGCCGCCGCCGTGCGCAGGCTCGCCCAGCGGCTCGCGGCGGTGGCAGGGCGCCGGCTCGACGACGCCAGGCCCTGGGTGGACGCGCGACTGCCCGACGGCACCCGCATGCACGCGGTGCTGCCACCGGTGGCGGTCGGTTCGACCTGCCTGTCGCTCCGGGTGGTCCGCCCGCGCGCCTTCACCCTGGAGGAGCTCGCGGCGGCGGGCACGGTGCCGCCGGGCGGCGCCCCCATCCTGCGCGCGCTCATCGACGCCCGGGTGTCGTACCTGGTCAGCGGTGGCACGGGGACGGGGAAGACCACACTGCTCGCCTCCCTCCTCGGCCTGGTGGGGGAGCGGGAGCGGATCGTCCTCGCCGAGGACTCGGCGGAGCTGCGGCCCGACCATCCGCACGTGGTGCGCCTGGAGGCGCGGCCCGCGAATCAGGAGGGTGCCGGGCTGGTGACCCTGCGGGACCTGGTCCGGCAGGCGCTGCGGATGCGGCCGGACCGGCTGGTGGTCGGCGAGGTCCGGGGCGGCGAGGCGGTCGATCTGCTCGCCGCTCTCAACACCGGCCACGAGGGCGGCTCGGGCACGGTCCACGCCAACACCGCGGCGGACGTGCCGGCGCGTCTCGAAGCCCTGGGGACGGCGGCCGGGCTCGACCGGGCCGCCCTGCACAGCCAGTTGGGGGCCGGTCTGTCCGTCGTGCTCCATCTGGCGCGGGACCGGGACGGACGGCGGCGGATCGCCGAGGCGCACGTCCTGGAGCGGGACCGGGACGGCCTGGTGCGGACCGTTCCCGCGCTGCGGTGGGACGCGGCCGGGTTCGTGCGGGAGCGGGGCTGGGAGCGGCTGAGGTCGCTGATCGGAGGGGGAGCGTGAGCACGACGGGGTTGTCCGTACGGGACGTGGCCCAGGCGGCGTTGACGGTCTGCGCGGTCGTGGCGCTGTGGGAGGCAGTCGAGCGGAGGCGCGTCACGGGCCGGGCGCGAATGCTGCTCGCCGGTGCGGGCGCCGGGCTCCCGGGAGTGGCAGGCGGCCCCGTGATGTGGTCGGCGGTGGCCGCGCGCTGGTGGGCCGTGCTGCGGGGGCGGAGGGCCTGGCTGTGCCTGCCGGCGGCGGGAGTCGTCGCGGTGCTCGGTGCGTCACCGCTGCCGCTGGTGGCGGGGGCCCTCGCGGTGCCGCTCGTCGGGCGGCGGCTGCGGGAGGCCGGGCGCCGGAGGGAGCGCGAGGCGCGGGCCGAGCAGGTGGTGGCCCTGTGCGGGGCCGTCGTGGGGGAGTTGAGGGCCGGTTGGCAGCCCGCGCAGGCCCTGGCCTTCGCGGCCCGTGAGACGGGCGCGCTCGGCGAAGAGGAGGTGGCGGTGCTCGCGGCCGCCCGGTTCGGCGGGGACGTGCCGGAGGCCCTGCGGAGAGCGGCCGGGCAGGACGGCGCCGACGGGCTCGCGGGCATGGCGGCGTGCTGGCAGGTGGCCGTGGACGGCGGCGCGGGTCTGGCCGCCGGGCTCGACCGGCTCGAAGCGGCCCTCCGGGACCATCGCGAGCAGCGCGAGCGGCTGCGCGCCGAACTCGCCGGCGCCTGGGCGACGGTGGCCGTCCTCGCGGTGCTGCCGCTCGCCGGTGTCGCCCTCGGCGCGGCTCTGGGCGCGGACCCGCTGCGGGTCCTGCTGCACACGCCCGCGGGCCTGGGCTGCCTCGTCGTCGGCGGGGCACTGGAAGCGGCCGGGCTGTGGTGGGCCGCGCGGATCGTCCGAGGAGGGGAGCGGGCGTGAGCGGGGCCGTGCAGGCGGCCGCGGTGGTGGCCGTGGCGGTGGTCTGCTGCGAGCAGGGGGTGCGGGAGCTGGTGTGCCGGCGGAGGGCGCGAGGGATGCGGCGGAGGCTGCGTCACCTGCTGCTGGCCGCGGCACCGGCCCGGACGCCGGCCCTGACGCAGGCCTCGACGCAGGCCTCGGCCTCGGGCGCGAGACCACCGAGGGGGCTTGCCGGGCTGCCGCGTTGGGCGGGGTACGGCGTGGCGCCTCTCGGGGCGGCCGGGCTGGGCTGGGTGCTGTTCGGGGTGTTCGGAGGCCTGGTGGCGGCCGCGCTGGTGGCCGCGGCCGTCAGGCGCGGCGCGGCGGGCAGGGCCGCCGCGCCGACGGAGGCCGAGGACGACGCGGTGCGGCATCTTCCGCTGGCCGCCGACCTGCTGGCGGCCTGTGCCTCGGCCGGAGCCGGGCCCGGGGAGGCGGCGGAGGCCGTCGGCCGGTCCCTCGGCGGCGCGCTGGGCGAGCGACTGAGCCGGACGGCGGCCGAACTGCGGCTCGGCGGCGAACCGGCCGAGGTGTGGCGCAGGTTCGGCGCGATACCGGGCGCCTCGGGCCTCGCGCGCTGCATGGAACGGGCCGGGTCCTCGGGCGCACCCGCGGCGGAGGCCGTGGCCCGGCACGCGGCCGCGCTGCGGTCGGCCGGCGCCCGGACCGCCGCAGCACGTGCGCGCCGGGCGCAGGTGCTGATCAGCGGGCCCGTGGGGCTCTGTTTCCTGCCGGCCTTCCTGGCGGTGGGGGTGGCCCCGGTGGTGATCGGCCTGGCGACGGGGCTTCTGGACGGATGAACGGCACGGCGAGCAGAGCACGAAGAGCACGAAGAGCACGAAGAGCACGAAGAGAACGACGGATCGAGGAGGTCGGCATGGGAGTCAAGGCGGCGATGGGTCGTTGGTGGCGGGCGCGGCGGGAAGCGGCGCGCCGGGACGAGGGGATGACCACGTCCGAGTACGCGGTGGGGACGATCGCGGCGGCCGGGTTCGCCGCGGTCCTGTACAAGATCGTGACCAGCGAGACGGTCTCGGGAGCGCTGGAGTCGATGATCGGCAAGGCTCTCGATGCGCCGTTCTGACCGGGGTTTCGTGACCGTGGAGGCGGCGCTGGTGCTGCCTGTCCTCGCCCTCTTCACGGTCACCCTGCTCTGGGCGCTGGCGGCGGCCGCCGCGCAGATCCGCTGTGTGGACGCGGCGCGGGCCGGGGCACGGGTCGCGGCCCGCGCCGAGCCCGCGGGCTCCGCCGAGTCGGCCGCGCGGGCCGCCGCGCCCGAGGGCGCCCGGGTCGCGGTGACGCGGTCGGGGGAGCTGTGGCGGGTGACGGTGGAGGCCCCGGCGCCGGGGCCCGGGGGCATGGGCCTGACCCTGCGGGCGGAGGCCGCGGCGCTTGCGGAGGACCTCACGATCGGCGGCCCGGCACCGGGCGCCCCGGAGAGCGGAGGCCCGTTGTGACGGCCGGGGCGCGCGGCCGGGACCGGGGCGCGGCGACCGTGTGGGCGGCGTTCGCGGCCTGCGCGCTGTGCGTGGTGTTCGGGGCGGTGCTCGCGCTCGGGCAGGCGGTGGCGGCCAGGCACCGGGCCGGTGGCGCGGCGGACCTGGCGGCGCTCGCCGCCGCCGACCGGGCGCTGTGGGGCGAGGCCGAGGCCTGTGCGGCGGCCACCCGGGTGGCCGCCGCACAGGGCGCCGAGCTGGTGGGCTGTGCGGTGGGGGGCGAGCTCGCGGAGGTGACCGCCCGGGTCGTGCGCGGCCCCTACCGGCCGGAGGTCAGGTCCCGGGCGGGACCTCAGGAGCCTCCACCGGCGGCGTCCCAGGCGTCCGAGGCTTCTCCGGTGCCTCCGGTGCCTCCGGCGCCTCCGGTGTCTCCGGCGCAGTCGGGGGCTGCTTCGGGGCCTCGCGGAGGATCTCCGTGAGGAGGCGGACCGCGCCGCGCTTGTGCAGGGGGTCGTTGCCGTTGCCGCACTTCGGGGACTGGATGCAGGACGGGCAGCCCGCCTCGCACTCGCAGGAGGCGATGGCCTCCCGGGTGGCCGTCAGCCAGGCGCGGGCCGTGTGGAAGGCGCGCTCGGCGAAGCCCGCGCCGCCCGGATGGCCATCGTACACGAAGACGGTGGGCAGCAGGGTGTCCGGGTGGAGCGGTACGGAGACTCCGCCGATGTCCCAGCGGTCGCAGGTGGCGAAGAGCGGCAGCATGCCGATGGAGGCGTGCTCGGCGGCGTGCAGGGCGCCCCCGAGGGTCTCGGGGGTGATCCGGGCGGCGTCCAGCTGGTCCTCCGTGACCGTCCACCACACGGCCCGGGTCCGCAGGGTGCGGGGCGGCAGGTCGAGCTTGGTCTCGCCGAGCACCTCGCCCGTGATCAGACGGCGGCGCAGGAAGGAGACGACCTGGTTGGTGACCTCGACGGAGCCGTAGCAGAGGCGGCCGGCTCCCCAGGGGATCTCGGTCTCGGTGTCCAGGACGGCGATGGAGGTGGTGTCGCGGGCGGTGGTGGAGTACGGCGGGACCGCCTCCTCCACGAGCGCCACGGAGTCCTTGAGGTCGAGCTCCCGCACCAGGTAGGTGCGGCCCTGGTGGAGGTGGACGGCGCCCTCGTGGACGGCCGCGTGGGAGGCGGCCTCGTCCACGGTGCCGAGCAGCCGGCCGGTGCCGGACTCCACGATCCTGACGGGGCTGCCGCCACCGCCCCGGATGTCCGTGAGGTCGGCGGCCCGCTCGCGGCGGGTCCAGTACCAGCCGGTGGAGCGGCGGCGCAGCAGTCCCGCGCCCTCCAGCTGGGGCAGCAGGTCGGGGACGGCCGGGCCGAAGAGGGCCAGGTCCGCCTCGGTCAGGGGGAGCTCGGCGGCGGCCGCGCAGAGATGGGGGGCGAGGACGTACGGGTTGTCGGGGTCGAGGACGGTCGACTCGACCGGCTGGTCGAAGATCGCCTCCGGGTGGTGGACCAGGAAGGTGTCCAGCGGGTCGTCGCGGGCGATCAGGATCGCCAGGGCGCCCTCGCCCGAGCGGCCGGCGCGGCCCGCCTGCTGCCACAGGGAGGCCCGGGTGCCCGGGTAGCCGGCGATCAGGACCGCGTCCAGGCCCGAGACGTCCACGCCCAGCTCCAGGGCGGTCGTGGCGGCCAGGCCGAGGAGCTCGCCGGAGTGCAGGGCCCGCTCCAGGGCCCGGCGCTCCTCGGGCAGGTAGCCGCCGCGGTAGGCGGCGACCCGGCGGGCGAGGGCGCGGTCGGTCTCGGCGAGGCGTTCCTGGGCGATCACCGAGATCAGCTCGGCGCCGCGCCGGGAGCGTACGAAGGCGACCGAGCGGACGCCCTGGCGGGTCAGGTCGGTCAGCAGGTCCGCGGTCTCCGCGGTGGCCGTGCGGCGCACCGGCGCGCCGCGCTCGCCGTGCAGCTCGGTCAGCGGCGGCTCCCACAGGGCGAAGACCAGCTCGCCGCGCGGGGAGGCGTCGTCGGAGACCTCGGTGACCGGCAGGCCGGTGAGGCGGCCGGCGGCGAGGGCGGGTTCGGCGGAGGTGGCGGAGGCGAGGAGGAAGACCGGCTCGGAGCCGTACCGGGCGCAGATCCGGCGCAGTCGCCGGAGCACCTGGGCGACGTGGGAGCCGAAGACGCCCCGGTAGGTGTGGCACTCGTCGATCACGACGTAGCGCAGGGAGCGCAGGAAGGAGGCCCACCTGGGGTGGGAGGGGAGTATGCCCCGGTGGAGCATGTCGGGGTTGGTCAGCACGTGGTTCGCGTACTGGCGGACCCACTCGCGTTCCTCGACGGGCGTGTCGCCGTCGTAGACGGCGGGGCGGATCCGGTTGCCGAGCGGGGCGGCCAGTTCCCGGACGGCGCGCCGCTGGTCGGCGGCGAGGGCCTTGGTGGGCGAGAGGTACAGGGCGGTGGTCCCGCGGCCGTTCGGGGCCTCCGAGCCGTCCAGGAGGGTGCTCAGGACCGGGGCGAGGTAGGCGAGCGACTTGCCGGAGGCGGTGCCGGTGGCGATCACCACGTTCTCGCCGTCCAGGGCGTGCTCGGCGGCCTCCGCCTGGTGCGCCCAGGGGTGCTCGATGCCAGCCGCCTCGATCGCCGCGATCACCTCCGGGCGGATGCGATGCGGCCAGACTGCATGACGACCCTCCCGGGCGGGCATGTGCTCCGTATGAGTGATGCGCGCGGCCCGGCTCTCGCCCGAGGTGAGCCGGTCGAGGACCATGCCGGGAGAGGGGCGGCTGCCCATGTCTCCGGCCGGTCCACGGGGGCGCTGATTCTTGGCCATCGGCACCGAGTGTGTCACTGCCATGACGGACAATGCTTCCAAGGCGTCGTGCATGGCTGCTGGTAAGTGATTGAATGCCATCGCGGCTGGCGATCAGTTCCCTGACTCCCGCCCGGGAGACCCAGTGGGAACGATCGTTCGATAGCAAGGTGCTGGAGGATCCGTGGACCTGTCCCTGTCGACTCGCAATGTGTCCGGCGCTGGTGGCGACCGTACGGTCGTCGAGGTCGGTGGCGAGATTGATGTGTATACCGCGCCCAAGCTGCGCGAGCAGTTGGTCGAGTTGGTGAATGACGGCAGCTACCACCTGGTTGTCGACATGGAGGGCGTGGACTTCCTCGACTCCACCGGCCTCGGTGTGCTCGTCGGCGGCCTGAAGCGCGTTCGTGCCCATGAGGGCTCGCTGCGTCTGGTCTGCAACCAGGAGCGCATTCTGAAGATTTTCCGGATCACGGGTCTCACCAAGGTGTTCCCGATCCACACCTCGGTCGACGAGGCCGTCAACGCCGTCGACTGAGCCCAGGGGGTTCGTATGGCCACCGTTGAACTCCGCTTCAGCGCTCAGCCCGAGCACGTCCGTACGGCCCGCCTGGTGGCGGCCGCGGTCGCGCGCCGGGCCGGGGTGGACGAGGCGGTCCTCGACGAGGTGCGCCTCGCCGTCGGCGAGGCGTGTTCGCGTGCCGTCGGGCTGCACCGCAGCAACGACGTGACGACGCCCATCAGGGTCGTGCTGACCGAGGAGGAGAAGACCTTCTCCATCGAGGTCGGCGACGAGGTCCCGGGTGCGGGGGTCGCGGCGGCCGATGCCGTCGGTGTCCCCGGCGCGCGGGACGCGGCCCCGGCCGAGGAATTCGACGACGCCGACGGTGAGGACGAGATGGGGCTCGCGGTGATCCGCGGGCTCGTCGACGATGTCGAGGTGAGCGCCGGCGAGGACGGCGGCACCATCCGGATGAGCTGGCCGGTGAACTCGGCGGACATCCTGTCCTGACCCGTACGGAGCCATGAAGCGCAACGAGAAGAGGCCCTGCCCCGCAGGGCCTCTTCTCGTTGCGCCCGTGCGGCCCGTGTCGGAGGCCGCCCCCTGATTGGTGCATCCGCGCGGGGGTTTCCGGCATCCCCGTGTGTACCGGTATGTCTCCCTATGATCCGTCCCCATGTACCCCACATCTCTCGCCGCGGCGGTGCTCACGAGCGGGAACCGGACGATCGTGTACGCCGTCGGCGCCGTCGCCCTCGCCGCGCTGGTCGTCGCGCGGCTCCTCGTCCGCCAAGTGCTCAGGGCCGGTGAGGGCACCGAGCGGATGAGGGAGATCGCCGCCGCCGTGCAGGAGGGGGCCAACGCCTACCTCGCACGGCAGCTGCGGACCCTCGCCGTCTTCGCGGTCGCCGTGTTCTTCCTGCTGATGCTGCTGCCCGCGGACAACTGGTCGCAGCGCGCCGGACGTTCCCTCTTCTTCCTGGTGGGGGCGCTCTTCTCGGTGCTCACCGGGTACATCGGCATGCGGCTCGCCGTACGGGCCAACGTGCGGGTCGCCGCGGCCGCCCGGGAGGCCACGCCGGCCGAGGGCGAACCCCGGAGGAACCTGACGGAGGTGGCCCACCGGGCCACCCGGATCGCGTTCCGTACCGGCGGGGTCGTCGGCATGTGCACGGTGGGCCTCGGACTGCTCGGGGCCGTGTGCGTCGTGCTCGTCTACGCCGCCGACGCGCCCAAGGTCCTGGAGGGATTCGGCCTCGGCGCCGCGCTCATCGCCATGTTCATGCGGGTGGGCGGCGGCATCTTCACCAAGGCCGCCGACGTCGGCGCCGACCTGGTCGGCAAGGTCGAGCAGGGCATCCCGGAGGACGATCCGCGCAACGCGGCCACCATCGCCGACAACGTGGGCGACAACGTCGGCGACTGCGCGGGCATGGCGGCCGACCTCTTCGAGTCGTACGCCGTCACCCTGGTCGCCGCGCTCATCCTCGGCATGGCGGCCTTCGGCGACCACGGCCTGGCGTTCCCGCTGATCGTGCCCGCGATCGGCGTGATCACCGCGGTCATCGGCATCTTCGCCGTCTCCCCGCGACGCTCCGACCGTGGCGGGATGAGCGCGATCAACCGCGGATTCCTCGTCTCCGCCGTGATCTCGCTCGCCGGAGTCGCCGCCGCGGCCTTCCTGTACCTGCCCTCCTCCTACGCCGCGCTCGAGGGCGTCACCGAGCCGGGCATCCGCGAGCGCGCCGGGGATCCGCGCGTGCTCGCCCTGGTCGCCGTCGCCCTCGGGATCGTGCTCGCCGCGCTCATCCAGCAGCTCACCGGCTACTTCACGGAGACGAGCCGCCGGCCGGTCAGGGACGTCGGCGAGTCCTCCCTCACCGGCCCCGCGACCGTCGTCCTCGCGGGCGTGGCCCTGGGCATGGAGTCCGCGGTCTACACGGCGCTCCTGATCGGCCTCACCGTGTACGGGGCGTTCCTGCTCGGCGGCTCCTCGATCATGCTCGCGCTGTTCGCGGTCGCCCTCGCCGGTACGGGGCTGCTCACCACCGTCGGCGTGATCGTCGCCATGGACACCTTCGGCCCGGTCGCCGACAACGCCCAGGGCATCGCGGAGATGTCCGGGGACGTACGGGGGGCGGGGGCCCAGGTCCTCACCGATCTGGACGCCGTCGGCAACACGACGAAGGCCATCACCAAGGGCATCGCCATCGCCACCGCCGTCCTGGCGGCCGCGGCGCTGTTCGGCTCGTACCGGGACGCGATCGCCACCTCGGTCGCCGAGGTCGGCGCGAAGGCCGACGAGCTGACCCTCTCGATGGACATCTCCCAGCCCAACAACCTCTTCGGCCTCATCCTCGGCGCGGCGGTCGTGTTCCTCTTCTCGGGGCTCGCGATCAACGCCGTGTCGCGGTCGGCGGGATCGGTGGTCTACGAGGTGCGGCGGCAGTTCCGCGAGCACCCCGGGATCATGAACTTCACCGAGAAGCCGGAGTACGGACGGGTCGTCGACATCTGCACCAAGGACGCGCTGCGCGAACTCGCCACGCCCGGACTGCTCGCGGTGATGGCCCCGATCGCGGTCGGCTTCGCGCTGGGCGTCGGCGCGCTCGGGGCGTACCTCGCCGGCGCGATCGGCACGGGGGCCCTGATGGCCGTCTTCCTCGCCAACTCCGGTGGCGCCTGGGACAACGCGAAGAAGCTCGTCGAGGACGGGAACCACGGGGGCAAGGGCAGTGAGGCGCACGAGGCGACCGTCATCGGGGACACCGTCGGCGACCCGTTCAAGGACACGGCAGGACCGGCGATCAACCCGCTCCTGAAGGTGATGAACCTGGTGGCGCTGCTCATCGCCCCCGCGGTCGTGCGGTTCAGCTACGGGGGCGACGCCAGCGCGGGGCTCCGTGCGGCGGTCGCGGGGGTCGCGCTGATCGTCGTCATCGCCGCCGTGCGGGTCTCCAAGAGGCGTTCCGTGACGGTGTCCTGACGTGGTGTCCGAGCGGCTCAGAGCGGGCTCCGAGCGGGCCCGGTCGGACTGTCCGTCCGCGCCGTCCGTTCGGGCTCGGGACGCGGTGTCAGGACCGGCTCGACGCGTGGTGTCCGTCTCATTCCCGGGCGCGTCGGGGGCGCGTGAGAGGTCTCTCCCTTGGGTCAAAAGACTGCAATACGGGATGAATCGGTCGCACGAAAGGTGGAAGTAGCCCGTTCGGCGTGTATGTTCCGGGGCCGAGAGCCTTGGAAGGGACCGATCCGGTGAACAAGAAGCTTGCGGCCGCACTGTCCGGCGGCGCGGTACTCGTGCTCGCGCTGTCCGGTTGCAGCGACGACGAGGGCAACAAGGTGGACGACTGGGCGAAGACGTTCTGCGACCAGGCCAAGCCCCAGATCCAGAAGCGGGCCGACGCCCACCAGATCATCATCTCGACGGCGGCGGACAGCAAGCCCGCGGAGATCCAGGCGGCCGACTCGAAGGCGTTCCAGGACATCGCCGACGCCGACCGGGCGTTGGCCAAGGCCGTCGAGAGCGCCGGAGCCCCGCCCGTCGAGAACGGCCAGACGGTCCAGCAGGACGCGATCAAGGAGCTCAACGCGACCGCGGTGGCCTACGAGGGCCTCAAGAAGCAGGTCGACGCGCTGGACCCGACGAACCAGCAGAAGTTCGCGGACGGCCTCCAGGGCGTCGCGGACGGTCTGACCAGGATCGAGAAGATGGACCAGAACGCCCTGTCCAAGCTGGAGGAGGGCGAGCTGGGCCAGGCGATGGCCAAGCAGCCCGGCTGCCAGAAGCCCACGGCGTCGGCCTCGCCGAAGACCTCCGGCTCGGCGTCCCCGCAGCCCGGCTCCACCGCCTCCGGCTCCGGCACCTCCGACAAGGCCTCGGCCAAGCCGGCCAAGCCGAGCGCTTCGGCCAAGACCGAGGAGTAGCCCCGCGGGGGGCATCCCCTTCGGGCCGCGCGCCCGGGGTCGTCCCGCTCCTAGCCGTCCCGCCGGGGGGGCGTCCCACTCGGGCGTCCGCTCGCGGCCGTGCCGCCGGGGCCGTCCCCCTCGCGTCGTCCCACTCGGGCCGTCCCGCCGCCCTCGTCCCGCCCGGGACCTCCGGCCGCGGCGGCCCGACGGGGACCTCCGCCAGGTGCCCCGCCCGGCCCGGTGGCAGCGGCGATCCGCCGCACGCCGCCGGGTCGTCGTCCGTCGTCCGCCGGTCGCTCGACGCCCGCCGCCGGGTCGGCCGCCCGGTTGTCGGTGGCGGCGGTCACAATGGAGCGGTGAGTACGACCAGCCTGCCCCCCCGCCTCCCGGTGCCCGCGCACGCCGCCCGTCTGCGCGAGACGCTGCTCGCCGCCGACTTCACCGCCGACGGACTCCTCGAACTGCTCGGCGCCCCGGCCTACGCCGCGCTCGCGCGCAGCGAGACCGTGCCCGCGCTGCGCGCCACCCGCGGCGACTCCCCGCTGGAGACCCTCGTCCGGCTCTTCCTGCTCCAGCAGGGCGTCGGACACGAGCGGGCCGCCGCCGCGCTCCCGCTCGACGAGGCCCTCGCCGACGGCTGGGTGGTCCGCGAGGACGACACCGTCTCCGCCACGGTCGACGTCCGGCCCTACGGCGGGCCCGACGGCGAGGACTGGTTCATCGTCTCCGACCTGGGCTGCGCCGTCGGCGGAGCCGGCGGGATCGGCAGGAAGGACGAAGGGGTCGTCCTCGGCGTCGGCGGTGCCTCCACCACCCTCGCCGGGATCACGGTGCGTACGCCGGTGTCCTCCGCGCTCGACCTCGGCACCGGCTCCGGCATCCAGGCGCTGCACGCCGCCCAGCACGCCACCCTGGTCACGGCCACCGACCTCAACCCGCGCGCCCTGGACTTCACACGGCTCACCCTCGCGCTCTCCGGGGCCCGGGAGGCCGAGCTGCTGACCGGCTCGCTGTTCGAGCCGGTCGACGGGGACACGTACGACCTGATCGTCTCCAACCCGCCGTTCGTGATCTCCCCCGGCGCCCGGCTCACCTACCGGGACGGCGGGATGGGCGGCGACGACCTCTGCCGCACCCTCGTGCAGCAGGCGGGCGACCGGCTGAACGACGGCGGGTACGCCCAGTTCCTCGCCAACTGGCAGCACGTCGAGGGCGAGGAGTGGCAGGACCGGCTGCGGTCCTGGGTGCCCGCGGGCTGCGACGCCTGGATCGTGCAGCGCGAGGTCCAGGACGTCACCCAGTACGCCGAGCTGTGGCTGCGCGACAGCGGCGACCACCGCGGCGACCCGGACGCGTACGGCGAGGCCTACGGGCGCTGGCTCGACGAGTTCGAGGCCCGCAAGACGCGTGCGGTGGGCTTCGGCTGGATCACGGTCCGGCGGAACGAGGCCGTGGCGTCCGGCGCCGTCGAGCCGTCGATCGTCGTCGAGGAGTGGCCGCACCCCGTCGAGCAGCCCCTCGGCCCCACGGTCCGCGCCCACTTCGAGCGCCAGGACTACCTCCGCTCCCATGACGACGCGGCCCTCCTCGCCGACCGGTTCACGCTCGCGCCCGAGGTCGTGCAGGAGCAGGTCGGACTCCCCGGCGCCGAGGACCCGGAGCACGTCGTGCTCCGGCAGAACCGGGGCATGCGCCGCGCCACCCGGGTCGACCACGTCGGCGCCGGGTTCGCCGGGGTCTGCGACGGCACCCTCAGCGCGGGGCGCATCCTCGACGCGATCGGGCAGCTGATGGGCGAGGACCCGGTGATACTGCGGGACCGCACCCCGCAGGCGATCCGGCTGCTCGTGGAGGAGGGCTTCCTGCTGCCCGTAGGGGACGGGGACGGCGCGCCCGCCTCGGGAGGGGACGGCGCTTGATACGGATCGAGCTGGACGAGGCCTCGCTCGGGGCGACCCGGATCGCGATCAGCCCGCTGCGGGACGCGTTCTGCTCGATCCACCTCGCGCTGCCGCGCCGCCACCCCTCCTGGCCGTACCAGGAGTGGGTCGGGCAGGCGGCGGGTGGGGGCACCCCCGGACGAAGTCTGGGGGAGTGTGGCGCGAGGACGACCGGCTCAGGCCGCTGTGGGACCTGTTCGCGGAAGGGCGGTACACGGTCTCGGACTTCCTGCTGCCCCGGCCGTTCGGCACGGTCCACGTCCACGAGGAGCTCGCCGCGCTGCGGGCCACCGACCCGGAGTTCGTCCGCGACCAGGTCGCCGTCTGCTACCCCGGCATGGCCGACGCGCCCTTCCTGCGGCCCTATCTGAAGGACCCGGAGGCCGCCTGCGCGGCGCTCGCCGACGCGTACGCGGCCTACTGGGAGGGCGCGGTCGAGCCGTACTGGCCGACGATGCGACGGCTCGTCGAGGACGAAGTGCCCGTCCGCGCCAGGACGTTCGGACCGAGGGCGTCGACGCGCTGTTCACCGGCCTGGAGGCGCGGGGGCGGTGGCAGCCGCCCGTGCTCGAACTGACCAAGTACGTCGACGCGGAGTACGCGCCCGGCGAGCGGCGTCTCGTCCTCGTGCCGCTGGTCTTCGCCGAGGGCTGCCGGCTGTACTCGACGGACGACCCCGAGGTGTTCGCGCTCAGCTTCCAGGCCCGGGGCGCGGGCGCCCTGCGCGAGCCGCCCGAGCCCGTCGCCGAGGACCGGCTGGGGCTGATGCTCGGACGCGGCCGGGCGGCGGTCCTGCGCGAGTTGGGCGGTCCGCTGACCACGGCGGGTCTCGCCGACCGCCTGGGCCTCGCGCCCAGCACGGTCTCCGAGCACCTGTCGGTGCTCGCGGAGGCGGGCGTCGTGACCCGCCACCGGGTCGGGCGCTCGGTGTACTACCAGCTGACGGACACCGGGCGTTCCCTGCTCGCGCTGCTCGCCGGCGAGGGCGCCCTCGCGGCGGCGGCCGCGGCCTGACGACGGGCCGGCCGGAGGCGGCGCGAGGATTCGGGGCGTTCCGAATCGATGGCCGCGGCCCTCCCCGGGCTCCTACCGTCCCGCGCATGCTCGCAATCGAGGCGGACGCGCTGCGCCGCACCTTCACCGGCAGGACCGGGTGGCCGAAGTCCCGGAAGACCGAGACTGAGACCGAGGCCGTCCGCGGCGTCACGTTCGACGTGGCGCCGGGGGAACTGTTCGGGCTCCTCGGGCCCAACGGCGTGGCACGACAACCATGTTCCGTTTCCTCGGCACCGCGCGGCTCGTCGTCGTCGGCGGGGCGATCTCCTACCGGGCCCTCTTCAACTGGACGACCCCGCCGAAGTTCATCGGAACCCTGCTGGTCGGGCCGCTCCTCCAGGTCTTCTTCTTCGTCTACCCGGGGCGTGAACTGGGGGTCGCCGACGACCGCTTCCACCTCGTGGGGAACGCCGTCCTCGCGGCTTCCGCCTCCTGTGTGTACGGCGGCACGATGGCCGTCGTCAACGAGCGCCGGTACGGCACGTTCGGCGCGGTCCTGCTCTCGCCCCGGCACCGGGTCCCGCTGTGGACCGGGCGCGCCCTGCCGTACGTGCTCAACGGGCTGCTCGTCAGCGCCTTCGTGCTCACCGCCGCCTCGCTCGTCCTCGGGCTGCCGGTGCCCGCCGGGGCGCTGCCCGGTCTCGGTCTCGTGCTGCTCGTCGCGGCCGGTGCCTGCTCGGCGTTCGGGCTCGCGCTCGGCGCGCTCGGGCTCCGCTTCCGCGACGTGTTCCTGGTGTCGAACGTGGCCAGTTCCGTACTGCTCCTGCTGACCGGCGCGGCCGTGCCCCGGGAGACGCTGCCGGGGTGGATGCGGGCCGCCGGGGAGCTGCTGCAGCTCACGCACGCGGCGGACGCGGCGCGCGGGCTGACCGCCGGGGGCGGTCTGGACGGTTCGCTGCTCGGGGCCGAGCTCGCCGTGGGCGCCGGCTGGGGGCTGCTCGCCGTCGTCCTGCTCGGTGTCTTCGAGCGGGGCAGCCGTCGCCGGGCCACCCTCGACACGATGTGACGGAGGAGACGTGAGGGCGGCCCGGGCAGCCCGGGAAGCAGGAGCTTTGCGCGAAGTGACGGGTGGGTCACTACCGGCCATCTTCGTGAAACCGTACGGGATGCTCCGCGTCGTTCACCCGGAATTCGCGCCCACGACGCCGGGAGGTGTCAGCCTCGGCAGCGGGAGACCAACACCGCACGTGAACGGAACGGGGTACGGGCATGGAGAGCGGGCCGGCGATCTTCGCGGGGGCGGCGTTCACGCTGTTCGGAGGCGCGCTGCTGCTGTGGACCACCGTGCGGACACTGCACGGCGAGCCCGTCGCCCACGGGGTCGCCCCGCGCGCCGCCGTCGCGCTGACGAGCCTCTCCGGCGCCGCCTTCCTCGCCCTCGGCGTCTGGTGCTTCGGCCGCCTCTGACCCCCTCGCCGGTCCTCTCCTGATCCTGTCGCGCCCCGCCCGACCGGGAGTCCGGGCGGCAGGAATGCCAGGACTCGGGTTACCGTTCGAGTGGCCGTTGCGGGCTTTCGCCGTTTGACACGGGGGCGGGTTGTACCGTCACACTCCGCAGCGACGGGAGCGTCACCGTCCGTGCCGCTGCCGTGCGTGCCAGCGCCGTACGTGCCAGAGAGTGTCGATCCGGAGAGAAGAGCGAAGTTGTCCCCGACCAGCGAAGCCGCACACGGCGGCCGCCGACTCGTCATCGTCGAGTCGCCTGCCAAGGCGAAGACGATCAAGGGCTACCTGGGCCCCGGCTACGTCGTCGAGGCGAGCGTCGGGCACATCCGAGACCTCCCCAGCGGCGCCGCGGAGGTGCCCGAGAAGTACACCGGTGAGGTGCGCCGCCTCGGCGTCGACGTCGAGCACGACTTCCAGCCCATCTATGTCGTCAACGCCGACAAGAAGGCGCAGGTCAGGAAGCTCAAGGAGCTCCTCGCCGAATCCGACGAGCTCTTCCTCGCCACCGATGAGGACCGCGAGGGCGAGGCCATCGCGTGGCACCTCCAGGAAGTCCTGAAGCCCAAGGTCCCGGTCCACCGGATGGTCTTCCACGAGATCACCAAGGACGCGATCCGCGAGGCCGTCGCCAACCCGCGCGAGCTGAACCAGCGCATGGTCGACGCCCAGGAGACCCGCCGCATCCTCGACCGCCTCTACGGCTACGAGGTCTCGCCGGTCCTGTGGAAGAAGGTCATGCCGAAGCTGTCGGCGGGCCGCGTCCAGTCGGTGGCCACCCGCCTCGTCGTCGAGCGGGAGCGCGAGCGCATCGCCTTCCGTTCCGCCGAGTACTGGGACCTCACCGGCACCTTCGCCACCGGCCGCACCGGTGACGCGTCCGACCCGTCGCAGCTGGTCGCACGCCTGGCGGCGGTCGACGGCAAGCGGGTCGCGCAGGGCCGTGACTTCGGCGCCGACGGCCGGCTGAAGAGCGAGAGCGTCCTCCACCTGGACGAGGCGAACGCCCGCGCCCTGGCCGCCGCGCTCGCCGACACCGCGTTCGCGGTGCGCTCGGTCGAGTCGAAGCCGTACCGCCGCTCCCCGTACGCGCCCTTCCGCACCACCACCCTCCAGCAGGAGGCGAGCCGCAAGCTGGGCTTCGGTGCGAAGGCGACCATGCAGGTGGCGCAGAAGCTGTACGAGAACGGCTTCATCACCTACATGCGTACGGACTCCACGATCCTCTCCGACACCGCCGTCTCGGCGGCGCGCGCGCAGGTCACGCAGCTCTACGGCGCCGACTACCTGCCGGAGAAGCCGCGCGTCTACGCGGGCAAGGTCAAGAACGCGCAGGAGGCGCACGAGGCGATCCGTCCTTCGGGTGATCGTTTCCGCACTCCGGCGGAGACCGGTCTGACCGGCGACCAGTTCCGGCTGTACGAGCTCATCTGGAAGCGGACCGTCGCCTCCCAGATGAAGGACGCCACCGGAAACTCGGTCACCGTGAAGATCGGCGGCCGGGCCGCCGACGGCCGCGACGCCGAGTTCAGCGCCTCCGGCAAGACGATCACCTTCCACGGCTTCATGAAGGCGTACGTCGAGGGCGCCGACGACCCGAACGCGGAGCTCGACGACCGCGAGCGGCGCCTGCCCCAGGTCGCCGAGGGCGACGCGCTGACCGCCGACGAGATCACCGTCGACGGCCACGCGACCAAGCCGCCGGCCCGCTACACCGAGGCCTCGCTGGTCAAGGAGCTGGAAGAGCGCGAGATCGGCCGCCCGTCGACGTACGCGTCGATCATCGGCACGATCCTCGACCGCGGCTACGTCTTCAAGAAGGGCACGGCCCTCGTGCCGTCCTTCCTGAGCTTCGCCGTCGTCAACCTGCTGGAGAAGCACTTCGGGCGGCTCGTCGACTACGACTTCACCGCCCGGATGGAGGACGACCTCGACCGCATCGCGCGGGGCGAGGCCCAGTCCGTGCCGTGGCTGAAGCGTTTCTACTTCGGCGAGGGCGAGGCCGGTACGGCCGCCTCCGGCGGCGCCGCGGACGCCGGCAACGGCGACGGGGACCACCTCGGCGGCCTCAAGGAACTCGTCACCGACCTCGGGGCGATCGACGCCCGCGAGATCTCCTCCTTCCCCGTCGGCAACGACATCGTGCTCCGCGTCGGCCGCTACGGCCCCTACGTCGAGCGCGGCGAGAAGGAGGCCGAGGGCCACCAGCGCGCCGACGTCCCCGAGGAGCTCGCACCCGACGAGCTGACCGTCGAGCTCGCCGAGGAACTGCTCGCCAAGCCGAGCGGCGACTTCGAGCTGGGCGCCGACCCGGTCAGCGGCAACCAGATCGTCGCGAAGGACGGCCGTTACGGCCCGTACGTCACGGAGATC
Organism: Streptomyces sp. CB02009; assembly: GCF_001905825.1. GTDB lineage: Bacteria > Actinomycetota > Actinomycetes > Streptomycetales > Streptomycetaceae > Streptomyces. The sequence continues at coordinate 122,773 of NZ_LIVV01000004.1, read as the reverse complement.
CTGCCCGAGGGCACCCCGAAGACCGGCAAGAACGCGGTGAAGCCGCGTACCGCCTCCCTCTTCAAGTCGATGTCCCTCGACACCGTCACCCTGGAGGACGCGCTCCGGCTGATGTCCCTGCCCAGGATCGTCGGCGCGGACGCCGAGGGCGTCGAGATCACCGCGCAGAACGGCCGCTACGGCCCGTACCTGAAGAAGGGCACGGACTCGCGGTCGCTCACCGAGGAGGCGCAGCTCTTCACGATCACCCTCGAAGAGGCGCTCGCGATCTACGCCCAGCCGAAGCAGCGGGGCCGGGCGGCGGCCAAGCCGCCGCTGAAGGAGCTGGGCACCGACCCGGTCAGCGAGAAGCCCGTGGTCGTCAAGGACGGCCGCTTCGGCCCGTACGTGACGGACGGCGAGACCAACGCCACCCTGCGCACCGGCGACAGCGTGGAGGACATCACGCCGGAGCGCGGTTACGAGCTCCTCGCGGAGAAGCGCGCCAAGGGACCGGCGAAGAAGACCGCCAAGAAGGCCCCGGCCAAGAAGGCGACCACCGCGAAGAAGACCGCCACGAAGACCGCGGCGAAGAAGACGACGACCGCCAAGAAGACGGCCGCCAAGAAGACGACGACGGCCAAGAAGACGACCGCCGCGAAGAAGACGGCGGCCGCGAAGCCGGAGTAGCCGGTCCGCGGACGAACGTTCCGGCGGGGGTGGAGGCGATCGCCTCCACCCCCGCTTTTTCGTTCGTGTGTACGTCCTGTCACAGGCTCGTCCGGATGTTCGGGCGGAGGCCACGGGGAGCAAGGCCGTCCGGATAGGGTGGACGGATGACGCGAGCAGAGCAGCCAGACCGCCTCGGCGATTCCGACGCCGCACTCGTCGCGGATTCCAGGGAGCGTGCCGTACGCGCCCTCTTGCGCCACCAGCCACTGCGCAGGTTGTGGAGCGCCCACTTCGTCGGCAGCACCGGCGACGCGCTCGCCCTCCTCGTGCTCGTCCTCCTCGGCCTCCAGGCCGCGGTGACCGAGGGTGCGCTCGGCGGGGGCGAACGGGGCGCCGCGTTCGCCGTGGCCGCCGTCGTCGGCGCCCGGCTGCTCGCCTCGGTCCTCTTCGGAGCCGTCCTCCTCGGTCCGCTGACCGCCCTCACCGGACCCGGCGGCGCGCTCGACCGGCGCTGGACCATGATCGGCGCCGACGGCGTCCGGATCGCGCTGCTCGTCATCGCACCGCTGTGGATCGACTGGACCCCCGGCAACGCCCTCTGGTACCTGCTCGGCACCGTCTTCGTCACCGGCGCGGCCGAGCGGCTCTGGACGGTCAGCCGGGAGGGCGCCGCGCCCGCGCTGCTGCCCGCCCCGCCGATCGAGGGCGGGGTCGTACGGCCGCTGCCCGACCACCTCGGCGCGCTGCGCCGGCTCTCCCAGCGCACCACCTTCCTCGCCGTCCCGGTCGCCGCCGCCGTCCTGCTCGTCGCCACCCTGATCGGCAACCTGCTCGGCGCCGGAATCGACTGGTTCTCGCTGCACCAGGCCGCCCTCGGCTCGTACGTGGCCGCCGGTCTGTTCGCCGCCTCCGTCACCGTCCTGTACGCGATGGCGCTGCCCGGCGGGGAGACCCCCCGGCCCCGCTCGCCCCTGGAGGGACTGCGCCGGCCGACCGACAAGGGCGCCGAGGGAGGCGCCGAGAAGGGCCGTACCGGAGCCCTCTCGCTGCTCGTCCTCACCTGCGCCACCGTCGCCGGAGCCATCGCCGCGGCCGCCTCCGTCGCCGTACTCCACGCCTACGACCTGGGCGGCGGGCCCGTCACGTACGCGCTGCTCGTCCTCGCGCTGAGCGGCGGCACCGCCGTCGGCATCCGCACCGCCCGCTCGGTTCTGCCCGTCCTGTCCCGGCGCCGGCTGCTCGCGCTCGTGACCGCCGTCACCGGCGTCGCGCTGATCGCGATGGGCCTGGTGCCGGACACGGCGACCGTGCTGCTCCTCTCCGTCCTCGCCGGCTACGCCGCCGGAGTCGCCGCGAACACCGGGCACACCCTCGTCGACCAGGAGACCGAGGAGCCCCGCAGGGCCCGCACCACCGAGCACCTCCAGGCCACCGCCCGCGTCGGCATGGCGATCGGCGCGCTCGCCGCGCCGCTGCTCGCGGCCGCGATCGGACCGCACCGGCTCGCCTCCGACTCGGGGACCTTCGTCTTCGAGCACGGCGGCGCCGCCTTCACGCTCGCCCTGATCGGCGCCCTGCTGCTGCCGGTCGCCGCGCTCGTCCTGGCGAAGACCGACGACCGGGCGGGCGTCCCGCTCCGCCGCGACCTGCGCGACGCGGTGCGCGGCTCCGACCCGGTGCAGGCGCCTTCCCCGACCGGCTTCTTCATCGCCCTGGAGGGCGGCGACGGCGCCGGCAAGTCCACCCAGGTCCAGGCGCTCGCCGAGTGGATCAGGGCCAAGGGCCACGAGGTCGTCGTCACCCGCGAGCCCGGCGCCACCCCCATCGGCAAGCGGCTCCGCTCGATCCTCCTCGACGTGTCGTCGGCGGGGCTCTCGAACCGCGCCGAGGCCCTGCTGTACGCCGCCGACCGCGCCGAGCACGTCGACTCCTTGGTCCGGCCGGCCCTGGAGCGGGGCGCGATCGTCCTCTCCGACCGCTACATCGACTCGTCCGTCGCCTACCAGGGCGCGGGCCGAGACCTCTCACCGACCGAGATCGCCCGGATCTCGCGCTGGGCGACCGACGGGCTCGTCCCGCACCTGACCGTGGTCCTCGACGTCTCCCCCGAGACCGCGCGGGAACGGTTCACCGAGGCGCCCGACCGCCTGGAGTCCGAGCCGCCGGAGTTCCACGCGCGCGTACGGGCCGGATTCCTCGCCCTCGCGGCCGCCGACCCCAGCCGCTACCTCGTCGTCGACGCCGGGCAGGAGCCCGAGGCCGTCACCACCGTCGTACGCCACCGGCTCGACCGGATGCTGCCGCTCTCCGAGGCCGAGGTGAAGGCCGTCGAGGAGGCCCGCCGGAAGGCCGAGGAGGAGGCCCGCCGCCGCGCCGAGGAGGAGGCCGCCCGCAAGGCCGAGGAGGAGCGCCTGGAGCGCGAGCGCCAGGAGCAGCTCGCCAAGCTCCGCGCCGAGGAGGAGGAGCGCAAGCGCCGCGAGGAGGAGGAGGCGCGCCGCCTGGAGGCCGAGCGCCAGGCCGAGGAGGCCCGGCGCAAGGCCGAGGAGGCCCGCGTCGCCGCCGAGGAGGAGCGCAGGCGCCTCGCGGCCGAGGAGAAGGCCCGCAAGGAGGAAGAGGAGCGGCTCCGCAAGGAGGCCGAGGAGGAGGCCCGGCTGCGGGCCGAGGCGGAGGAACGCCGCCTGGAGAAGCAGCGCAAGGCGGAGGAGGCCCTGCTCCGCGCGGAGGAGGCCCGCCGGATGGCCGAGGCCGCGGCTGCCGCGAAGGCGGCGGAGGAGGCCGCGGCGAAGGCCGCCGCCGAGAAGACCGCTGCCGAGGCCGCGGCCAAGGCGGCGGCGGAGCGCGCCGCTGCCGAGCGCGCCGCCGCGGAAGCCGCCGCGGCCCTCCGCGCCGAGGCGGCCAAGGCCTCCGCCGAGCGGGCCGCCGCCGAGAGGAAGGCAGCGGCGGAGGCGAAGGCCGCCGCCGACGCGAAGGCCGCGCGGGAGAAGGCAGAGGCCGAGGCGGAGGCCGCCGCCGTGCGGGCCGCGCGGGCCGCCGAGGCCGCGGCCGTCGAGCTCTCGGCCAACGAGGTCACCCAGGCGACCCCGATCGTGAAGCCGGATCCGCGGATCGCGGAGCCGAGCACGACGCGGGCCGGGGCGCGGGGCCGGACCTCGGCCGGGGCGTCGGCAGGGACGTCTGCAGGGACCTCTGCCGGGGCGCGGGACGGGAAGCCGGCCGCCGAGCCGGACGCGCCGACCGTGTCGCCCGAGGAGGTCACCGTCGCCACGCCGATCGTGCGGACCACGAAGCCGGAGGCGGAGACCAGTGTCCTGCCCCGGATCGAGGAGCGCGCGGCCGACGAGACCGCCGTCCTGCGGCCCGTGCGGGACGCCGAGGAGACCGCCGTCCTGCCTGCCGTCCGGGACACCCCGTCCGTCCGGGACACCCCGCCGTCCGACCCGGTCGACCGGGTGCCGCAGGGCATCTTCCGGGACGCCGGGTCCGCCCGGCAGCAGCCGCAGGGCGCGAACGACCGGACCCGCGAGCTGCCCCAGCTCGACGAGAACGGCCGGCCCCGCCGCCGCTCCGACTGGGCGGAGGAGACCCCGCTCGACGATCTGCCGACGCTCGCGGACGAGCTGTTCGGCCCGCACGACGACGAGGACGAGGGCCCGCGGCGCCGCCGCTGACCCGCTCCCCGGACGGGGGAGGGAGCAGAGGGGGTGGAGCTAGCTCCACCCCCTCTCGGGCAGCCAGCCCCATACCCCGCTGACCTGCACTTTTCTAGCGTTGTCGGTATGACGACGACTGCAGTGACGGAGAGCGGTGCCGCCCGCGCCCTGGACGCGGCCCTCGCCCTCGACGGGGTGGGCCGGACGTACGGGCGCGGGGCCCCCGCGCTCGACGGGGTGAGCCTGACGGTGGCGCGCGGCCGGTTCGTGGCCGTGATGGGCCCCTCCGGTTCCGGCAAGTCCACCCTGCTGCGGTGCGCCGCGGGACTCGAACGGCCGACGGCCGGAACGGTACGGATCGGGGGCACCGACCTCGCCACGCTGAAGGCGGCCGGGCTCACCCGGCTCCGCCGCGACCGGATCGGCTTCGTCTTCCAGTCGCTGAACCTCGTCTCCGCCCTCGACGTGCGCGAGAACGTCACCCTGCCGCTGCTCCTCGCCGGAGCCCGGGAGGGCCGGGAGCTCGACGCCCGCGCCCTCGCCGGTCTCGCGGCCGTCGGCCTCGCGGACCGGGCCGGGGACAGGCCGGAGAACCTGTCCGGCGGCCAGCGCCAGCGGGTGGCCATCGCCCGCGCCCTGGTCAACGAACCCGAGGTCGTCTTCGCCGACGAGCCGACCGCCGCCCTCGACCCGGTCACGGCGGCCGGCGTCCTCGCCCTGCTGCGGCGCGCGGTCGACGAGCGGGGGACCACCGTCGTCCTCGTCACCCACGACCCGGTGGCGGCCGCCTGGACGGACGAGGCCGTGTTCCTCGACCGGGGCAGGCTCGCCGGACGCCTCGACCGCCCGGACGAGTCGGGAGTACGGGAGATGCTGGGGGTACGGGAGATGGCGGGCGCGCACCTTCAGGGCGCGCACTTTCCGGGCGGGCACGCCACACCGGCCGCTCACGCCACACCGGCCGCTCACGCCACGCCGGCCGCTCACGCCGGCCACTCGTTCCGCCGAACGGCGGTGGCCCGGTGAAGCCGCTCGGGAACCCCGCCGTCCGGCTGCTCGCCGCCCGCTCCCTGCGGGCGCACCGCAAGGCCTGGGCCGCCGTGTTCGCCGCCGTCGCCGTCACCTCCGTGCTGCTCGGCGCCCTGGCCCTCGCCGCCGGCTCGGCGGCCCTCGGCCACGCGCGCGTGGAGCGGTACGCCGCCGCGCCCGTCGTCGTCGCCGGTGACCAGGAGGTCCGCTGGACGACGAAGCCGTGGGGGAGCGAGCCGCAGACGCAGTCGGCGGGCCTGACCGAGCGGGTACGGATCCCGAGCGCGACCGTCGACGTGCTGCGGACGGTCCCGGGGGTCCGGGCCGCCGTGCCCGACCACACCTTCGTCGTACGGGAGCTGGCCACGGGCGCCCAGCCGGCCCCGAAGGCCTACGGCGGGCGGTCCTGGGAGGCCGCTCGGCTGGCCCCCCACCGGCTGGTCGACGGGCGCGCGCCGCGCGGCGCGGGCGAGGCCGTCATGGGCTCCGCCGCCGGGGCGCGGATCGGGGACACCGTCGCCGGACGGAAGGTCGTCGGCCTCGCCGACGGGCCCGCCGCCCTGTACGTCACGGCGGCCGAGGCGCGGAGGCTCGCCGGGCACCCCGGCACCGTCGACGCCGTCGGCGTGCTCGCCGAACCCGGCGTACCCGTGGACACCCTCCACGCGCGCGTGCGGGCGGCCCTCGACGAGGCCGGACTGAAGGACACCGCCTCGGGGCAGCCGCTCCGGGCGTTCACCGGCGACGGCCGGGGCGGGCCCGAACACCTCGCCGCGGCGCCCGCGCGCATGGAGCTCCTCCAGCTCCTCGCGGCGATCTCCGGGACCGTCGTGCTCGTCGCCGTGCTCGTACTGGCCTCGCTCGTCGCCCAGGCGCTCCAGCAGCGTTCCGGTGAGCGGGAGTTGCTGCTCTCGATCGGTGCGACGGCCCGTCAGGTGCGGGCGGCGGCCGGCCGGGAGGTGACCCGGGTGGCGGGGCTCGCGGCGCTGTGCGGCGCGGTCGTGGCCGTACCGGTGTTCCTCGGGCTGTGGTCGGCGCTGCGGACCCGGGCGGGAGTCGTTCCCGAGGGCCTTGAACTCCCCTCCCCGCCCTGGCTGTTCGCCGCCTCCCTGGTGGTCGCGGCCGTGGTCGTGGGGATCACCCGGCTCGTCGTCCTGTTCGCCGCCCGCCGGCCCCGGCGGCCGGGGAAGGGCGGTGTGCGGCGGGCCGTCGGGGCCGGGCTGCTCCTGCTGGGCGTCGCGTCGGCCGTCACCGCCACCGCCCAGGGCGGCGAGGCCGCAGGCGCCGCCGCCGGGGCGGCCACGGTGACCCTGGTCGCCGGGTGCGCGGTCCTCGGCCCCTGGATCGCCGGGGCGGCGATGAAGGTCCTTGACCTGCCGTTCCGCCGGTTCGGCGGTGCGCCAGGACGGCTCACCGCCGCGGGTGCGAGCGCCCACTCGCGGCGCCTCGGGGCGGCGCTCGTACCGGTCGTCCTCGTCACCGCCTTCGCGCTCGTGCAGCTCTCGGCGGGCACGACCATGGGGCGGGCCGCCGACGAGCAGGCGAAGGCGGCGACGACCGCCGACCTCGCGCTCACCGGGACGACGGCGGAGCGGGTGCGGCGGCTGCCGGGGGTCGACGCGGCCACGGACGTCCTGCGTTCGACGGTCGTCCTGGCCCGGACGGAGGCCGGTGCGCCGCGCCTCGACCGGCTTCCGGTGCTCGGCGTGGACGCGGCGGGCCTGACGGGCACGCTCGACCCCGGGGCCGTCACGGGCGACCTGACCGGACTCGCCCGTACGGGCACGGTCGCGGTCGGCTCGGACATGGCCGACTCGCTGGACGTACGCCCCGGTTCGACGGTGGACCTCCGGCTCGGGGACGGCACCCCGAAGCGGCTTCGGGTGGTGGCGGTGTACGAACGCTCGCTCGCGCTCGGCGAGTTCCTGCTCCCGAAGGCCGAACTGGCCCCGCACATGAGCGATCCGTACCCCGCGCGCGTCCTGGCGTCCACGGCGAAGGCGGCCGCGGGTCCCCCCGTGGCGCCCGAGCAGGTGAGTCCGCCGGGTGCCGCGCTCCAGAGCATCGTCTCGGCCGTGATCGTCTCCGCGATCGGCGGCCTCACCCTCCTCTCCGTCCTCAGCACCCTCACCCTCATCGGCGCGGGACGGCGCGGCGAACTCCACCTCCTCGGCCAGGTGGGCGCGTCGGCCGGGCAGCTGCGCCGGATGCTCGGCCTGGAGGCGGGGTTCCTGACCGCCGCAGGACTGCTCGTCGGCGTCGTGGTGGCCGCACTGCCGCTGACCGCCTTCGCCTGGGCCCTCACGGGCGGGCTGCCGTACCTGCCGCCCGAGCAGGCGGCCCTGATCGCGGGCGCGGTGGTGGTCACGGTGGTGGCGGGGGTGTTCCTGCCCTCGCGGCGGCGGCCGACCTGACCCGCGGGCCGAGTCGGCGGCGTCCCCGGCCGGGCTCAGGCGTCGAGGTAGGCGAGGACGGCCAGCACCCGGCGGTGGCCGCCGCTGTCGGTCGGCGGCAGGCCGAGCTTCAGGAAGACATTGCCGATGTGCTTGTGCACGGCCCGCTCGGTGACCACCATCGAGCGGGCGATCGTGCCGTTGTCGTGCCCCTGCGCCATCAGTTCGAGGACCTCGCGCTCCCGGGGGGTGAGCGAGTCCAGCGGGTCGTCGCGGCGGCGGGAGAGCAGCTCGGTGACGACCTCGGGGTCCAGGGCCGTACCACCGGCGGCGACCCGTTCCAGGGCGTCGAGGAACTCGTCCACCCGGCCCACCCGGTCCTTCAGGAGGTAGCCGACGCCCCGCGCGCCGCCGCCCAGGAGCTCGGCGGCGTACGTCTCCTCCACGTACTGGGAGAGCACGAGCACCGGAAGGTCCGGCAGTTCCTCGCGGGCCGCGAGCGCCGCCCGCAGCCCCTCGTCGCGGAAGCCGGGGGGCATCCGCACGTCGAGGACGGCCACGTCCGGGCGGTGCTCCAGGAGCAGCGGCAGGACCTCGGGGCCGGTCGCCGCGACCCCGGCGACCTCATGGCCGGACGAGGTCAGCAGCAGCACGAGGCCCTCCCGCAGGAGGGCGTTGTCCTCGGCGATCACCACACGCACGGAAGCTCCACTTCGATCACGGTCGGGCCCCCTTCGGGGCTGGTCAGTCGTACGGTGCCGTCGAGCGCGGCGACCCGGCGGCGCATGCCGAGGAGCCCGGAGCCGCCGCTCTCGCCGGCCTCGGCCCCGCCCCGTCCCTCGTCCGCCACGCGCGCGCGAAGAGCGGTCGGTTCGCGGACGAGGGCGACGGAGGCGCGGGTGGCTCCGCTGTGCTTGGCGGCGTTGGTGAGGGCCTCGGCGACCACGAAGTAGGCGGCGGCCTCGACGGCGGCGGGGGCGCGGGGGGCGGCCGCCCGGCGGTCGTCGGCGTGCTCCGGACCGTCGCCGGGCGCGTGGTCGGCCAGGCCCGTCACGGACACCTCCACCTCCAGGCCGCTGCTCGCGGCGAGGGCCCGCACCGCCCCGCTCAGCCCCCGGTCGGTGAGGATCGGCGGGTGGATGCCGCGCACCACGTGCCGCAGCTCGGCCAGTGCCTCCTCGGCCTGGGTCTGCGCGTCGTCGAGGAGCTTCCGCGCGGCCACGGGATCGGAGTCGTACGCCCGCTTGGCCAGACCGATCCGCATGGAGAGCGCCACGAGCCGGGCCTGTGTGCCGTCGTGCAGATCGCGCTCGATCCGGCGCAGCTCGGCGCCGTGCGCGGCGATCGCGCCGGCCCGGGTGGCCGTCAGCTCCTCGACCCGGGCGGCGAGCGCGGCGGCCCGCGCGGCCGCGGGGGTCGGCGTGAGCAGCGCGCGCGACCACTCGGCCCCCAGGTCGGCGAGCCGTCCGATCAGCGGCAGTGCCACCGGCCGCCGCCCCGCGAGCCCGGTCACCACACCGTCGACCAGCAGCGCGGGCGCCCACAGCACCAGGGAGGCGAACCAGACCCCCATGCCGTACAGCAGCTGCGCGGCCGCCCAGACCAGGTCCCGCCCCGTGCCCGGATCGGTGACGGCGGTCCGCACGCGCGCGGGGAGGGGGCCTTCGAGCGGCAGATACGCCTCCGGGACGGGCGTCCCGGTGCGGGCGGCGGTCCGGCGGCGCTCCCAGCCGGCCAGCCGGCGCAGCAGCAGCACGCTCTCGGGGAGCACGCCCGCGCCGATCACGGTGGCGGTGAGGAAGGCCGTGAAGAGGGCGACGCCGACCATCAGGTAGCAGAGGAGCGCGATCGCGGCCCCGCTCAGGAGATGGAGCGACGCCCGGCCGGATTCCCTGATCGCGTCGCGCATACCCGCCAGGTTATGCGGGCGGACCCGAGAGGTGCGGTGGAGCAGGCACCACCATCGGTCCGGGGGCGGGCTCCGCTGTGCGGGCGGGCCGGGACAACGAAGATCGAATGCGGAGGGACCCGGCCGCTTCCGAGCCCCCTCCACGCACCTTTGATCGATCCTGTCTGCTCCTCTTTCCTCCCTGGAGATCCGATGCGTGTCCTGTTCTGGCTGCTGCTCACGGCGAGCGTCCTCGGCAACGCCTACGTCAACACCGTCGCCGACCTGACCGGCGCCGCCCACGTGGCGGCGAGCGTCGCCACCGGCACGGTCCTGCTCGGCTCCGCCGCCGGCCTGTGGCTGACCCGCCGCGACAGGGAGGCGTGACCCGTCGCGACAGGGAGGCCCGCCCCGTCGCGCCGCCGCCCGCCCCGTCGCGCGGCGGGTGCTGTCAGAGGACTGCCCCACAATGGAGGGCGTACCTGAGGAGGGGCAGACATGGCCGTATGGGACGACCTGGTCGGACAGGCGAAGGTCGAGGAGCAGCTCGCCGCGGCCGCGCGGGACGCCGACGCGCTCGTGACCGCCCATGCCGCCGGGGAGCCCGACCCCGAGGCCTCGACGATGACCCACGCCTGGCTGTTCACCGGCCCGCCGGGGTCCGGAGTGGAGACCGCCGCGCGGGCGTTCGCCGCCGCGCTGCAGTGCGTGAGCCCCGACCGGGCGCTCGGCGGGGCGCCGGGCTGCGGGTTCTGCACCGGCTGCCACACGGCCCTGGTCGGCACCCACGCCGACATCACCACGGTCGCCGCCGTCGGTGCCGTGGTCAGGGTCGAGGACATGCGCGACACCGTCCGCAAGTCGTACACCGCGCCCGCGAACGGCCGCTGGCAGGTCATCCTCGTGGCAGACGCCGAGCGGTTGAACGAGAAGTCGGCCAACGCGGTCCTGAAGGCCGTGGAGGAACCCGCTCCGCGCACCGTCTGGCTGCTCTGCGCGCCCTCGATCGAGGACGTGCTGCCCACGATCCGCTCCCGGTGCCGCCACCTGAACCTCCGGACGCCCCCGGTGGAGGCCGTCGCCGACGTGCTCGTACGGCGTGACGGCATCGAACCGGAGACGGCCCACGCCGCCGCCCGGGCCACCCAGGGCCACATCGACCGGGCCCGGCGGCTCGCCACCGACGAGCGGGCCCGAGCGCGCAGGGCCGCCGTCCTCAAGGTGCCCCTGCGGGTCCACGACGTCGGCGGTTGCCTCAAGGCCGCCCAGGAGCTGATCGACACGGCGACGGAGGACGCCAACCAGGTGGCGGAGGAGACCGACGCCCGGGAGACCGAGGAGCTGAAGGCCGCTCTCGGCGTGGGCCCCGGCGGGCGGCTGCCGCGCGGCACGGCCGGTGTGATGAAGGACCTGGAAGCGGACCAGAAGCGGCGCAAGAAGCGGACGCAGATCGACAGCCTGGACCTCGCTCTCACCGAACTCACCGGCTTCTACCGCGATGTCCTGGCGCTCCAGCTCCGCTCGCGCACGGCCCTCGCCAACACGGACGTGCGGGACGCGATCGAGCGGATCGCCCACGACACCACGCCGGAGCGCACCCTGCGCCGCATCGAGGCCGTCCTGGCCTGCCGCGAGGCCCTCGAACGGCAGGTGGCGCCGCTGCTCGCGATGGAGGCGATGACCTTGGCGCTGCGGGACTAGGCGGTTCCGGAGACGAGCCGGTCCGGAGGCCGGAGACGAGCCGGCGGTCCGGAGACGAACCGGTCCGGAGGCGAGCCGGCGGCCCGGAGGCGAGGCGGTCCGGGGACGAGCCGGCGGTCCGGGGACGAGCCGTCGGCCCGGTGCCGGACGTGGTCGACAGGCCGGGGCGCGGAGTCCGATTGGACACGGTGCGTACCGCTCCGGATACGCTCCGGGAATGGACTCCAGGCGCTTGCTCCGTACGTCCGCCACGGCCCTCGCGGCCGCCGGACTGATCCTCTCCGGCTGCTCGGGCGGAAGCGACGCGGCGGCGTCCCGCACCACGGCGGCCGCGCGGCAGGCCTCGCCGTCCTCGTCGCCCGCCGCCTCGTCCGCGGCGCTGAAGAAGTTCTACGGGCAGAAGCTGACCTGGCGCGACTGCGGTGTCACGGGCTTCCAGTGCGCGACCCTGCGGGCCCCGCTGGACTACGCGAAGCCGGACGGGGAGCAGATCGACCTGGCGGTCTCGCGGGTCGGGGCGACCGGCCCCGGCAAGCGGCTCGGTTCGCTCCTGGTCAACCCGGGCGGCCCCGGCGGCTCCGCCGTCGGCTACCTCCAGGGGTACGCGGGCGTCGGCTACCCCGCACCCGTCCGCGCCCGCTACGACATGGTGGCCGTCGACCCGCGCGGAGTCGCGCGCAGTGAACCGGTCGAGTGTCTGACGGGCCCCCAGATGGACAGGTTCACGCAGGTCGACCAGACCCCCGACGACGCCGCTGAGGTCAACGCGCTGAGCGCCGCCTTCAAGGACTTCTCGGCGGGCTGCGCGAAGAAGTCGCGGGAGATCCTGCCGCACGTCTCCACGGTCGAGACCGCCCGTGACATGGACATCCTGCGGGCGGTGCTCGGCGACGAGAAGCTCACCTACGTGGGGGCCTCGTACGGCACGTTCCTCGGTGCCACGTACGCCGAGCTGTTCCCGGACCGGGTGGGCCGCCTCGTCCTCGACGGGGCGATGGACCCGTCGCTGCCGGCGATCGACCTCAACCGCGACCAGACCGCCGGCTTCGAGACCTCGTTCCGGGCCTTCGCCGCGGACTGCGTGACCAAGCCGGACTGCCCGCTGGGCACGGGGTCGGTCGAGGCGGCGGGCGAGGCGCTGAAGAAGTTCTTCCGCGACGTGGACGCGAAGCCGGTGCCCACCGGCGAGAGCCGGGCGCTCGGCGAGTCCCTCGCCACCACGGGCGTGATCGCGGCGATGTACGACGAGGGCGCCTGGCCCCAGCTGCGGGAGGCCCTCACGCAGGCGATCGGCGGCGAGGGCTCGGGCCTCCTGGCGCTGGCCGACAGCTACTACGAGCGGGAGGCGGACGGCACGTACGCCAACCTGATGTTCGCCAACGCGGCCGTGAACTGCCTCGACCTGCCGGCCGCCTACCGGGGCCCCGCCGACGCGGCGAAGGCAGTCCCGTCCTTCGAGAAGGCCTCCCCGGTCTTCGGCAGGGGCCTCGCCTGGGCGGCCCTCAACTGCACCTCCTGGCCGACCCCGCCCACCGGCGGCCCGCACCGGATCACCGCCGAGGGCGCCGCCCCGATCCTGGTCGTCGGCACCACCCGAGACCCGGCCACCCCGTACAAGTGGGCCCGGTCCCTGGCCGGCCAGCTGTCCTCCGGCACCCTCCTCACCTACGAGGGCGACGGCCACACCGCGTACGGCCGGGGCAGCGACTGCGTCGACACGGCGATCAACACCTACCTCCTCGACGGCACCCCTCCCGCCGAAGGAAAGCGCTGCTCATAGGCCCTTTCCGGGGGTGGTCGGAGCACTCCCGGAAACTGTGTAGACTTGGCGTCGCTGCTGCACCCACCATGGGTTCGGACGGCGTGCCGCCTTAGCTCAGTTGGCCAGAGCAACGCACTCGTAATGCGTAGGTCTCGGGTTCGAATCCCGAAGGCGGCTCGGATCAGCCCCAGGACTCACTCGCCGTGACCTGGGGCTTTTTCATGCCCGGACGGGGGTCTTGGGAGGGCGGCCCGGCCGCGCCCCGGATCCGCCGGGCGCCGTCCGTTCCGACAGGTGGGCGGGGGTGGCGGGGCGGGGGCCGGAGGCCGTAGAACTCCGGAAGATCCTTTGCGTCGGGCGAGGTACTCGGGGGGAAGCATGAGCGGCGGAACGGACACGGCCGGTGGGGACGAGGCGCTGCCCGTCACCGAGCGGACCCGGTTGCGGCGGATGCGGGAGAAGGGCAGCCATCGGCGGGCCGATCTGGACGCCGTGCTCGCGGCCGGCTTCCTCTGCCATCTCGGCGTCCCCGTCGACGGGACGACGATGGTGGTGCCCACCGCGTACGGCGTCGAGGGCGACCAGCTGTACCTGCACGGGTCCGTCGCTAGCCGCAGCCTCGTGCAGGCGCCCGACGCCACTGTCTGCGTCACCGTCACCCACGTCGACGGACTGGTCCTGGCCCGTTCCGTCTTCGAGCACGGGGTGAACTACCGCTGCGCGATGATCTACGGCGTCCCGCGCCTCGTGACCGACCCGGACGAGAAGCTGCGGGGCCTGCGGGCGCTCACCGAGCAGAGCTCCCCGGGGCAGTGGGAGTACGTGCGGCAGCCCAGCCGCAAGGAACTCGCGGCGACCGCCGTGCTCGCCCTCGACCTGACCGAGGCCTCCGTGAAGACCCGCGGCGGCCCGCCGGACGACGGCGATTCCGAGGACGCGGCGCTCGGGCTGTGGGCCGGGGTGCTGCCCGTGGTCACGACCTTCGGCGAGCCGGTCACCGATCCCGTGCTGCCCGCCGACGTCGTACCGCCGCCCCATGTGGCGTCCCGCGCGGGGCGCGTCCTCGGCGGCGAGTGACCCGGGGGGAGCGGCCGGTGGCAGTGCAGCGGTGGCGTCCCGGGGCCCGTGGTGGCCGGCCGGGGGTCACGGGCTGATGTCCCGCGGGCCCGCGAGGGCGGCCGGAGTGCGGTGGGGGCTCAGAGCTGGAGCCTCAGGCGGCCCAGGTGGTCCGCGTCCGCCAGGGCGTCGATCGCCGTGATCCGGTTCTCCAGGACGGTGAAGGCGAACACGAGCACGGGGTCGCCCTCGGCCGGCCAGGCCAGCCCCGCCGCCCCGTCCACCAGGGCTTTTCGGGCCGCGCTCGCCCGGTGGGCGAGCGCCTCGGCGACCGCCCCGGGCCCGTGTGCGGCCGTCACCCCGGTCCGCTCCGCCGCGGCGTCGGCCCGCAGCACCACGTCGGGGTCGAGGAGCGCGCGCACGGCGGCGGCGTCTCCGCTCCGCGCGGCCGCCAGGAAGGCGGCGACGACGTCCCGCTGGCGCGGCAGGTCCGCCTCCGGCATCTCCTCGGCCTCCCGCAGCCGGTAGCGGGCGCGGCCCGCGAGCTGGCGGGTGGCGGCGGGGGTGCGTTCCAGGACCGGGGCGATCCGCTCGTACGGGACGGAGAACTCGTCGTGCAGGACGTACGCGAGCCGTTCGGGCGGCGTCAGTCCGTCGAGGGCCGTCGACGGGGGCGGTGGTTCGGGGCCGCTCCGGTGGTTCTCCCCGGGCTCGCTCCGGGGGTCGTCCTCGGGCCCGCTCCGGTGGTTCTCCTCGGCCCCGCTCCGGTGGTTCTGCTCGGGCTCGCTCCGGTGGTTCGGCAGGCCAGAGGCCCAGGGGTCCCACGGGTCCCAGGGGTGTTCGCGGTGGGTCTCGCGGGAGCGGAGCCGGTCCAGGCAGGCGCGGGCGACGGCGTCGGTGGGGTCGTACGGGGCCGGAACCGGGCCCGGGGCGATCGGCGGGCGCCGGGCCGGCCAGGTCCTCCGGACGTCCTCCACCGCCTCGACCGCCTCCTCCGAGGTGCCGAGGAGGCGGTACGCGACGGCCCGCAGGCGGGGTCGGAGCTCCTCGAAGGGAGTTGCGGGGAGAGCTCCCGGGAGAGCTCCCGGGAGCGTTGCGGGGACAGCGTTCTCATCCACGGGGCACGGCCTCCGTCGGGCGGGAGGGGGTCAGTCGCCGTGGCCCGTGCCGCCGCTGCCGAAGCCTCCGCTGGAGATCCCGCCCCACTTGCGTTTCTCCTCGGTCGGCGGGTCGGGCGACGCTTCGGAGCCGTCCTTGAGCTGGTAGGGCATGAGCCGGTGTTCGCCGTCCGTCTGCGGCATCTCGGTGGGCCTGCGGTATCCGGACGTCTCGCCCGGCAGGCTGCCGTCGTCCGGCCGGTGGGGCTGCTCGTCCGGCTTGGGAGGACTGGATTCGCGGTTGCGGATCCGGGTGCCCAGCCAGAACGCCGCGATCAGTACGGCTACGAGGACGATGCCGCCGAGCACCTGTCCGAGGCCTGACTGCCAGACTCCCGCGGCCAGGGTCTGGGCTGCGCTGAGAGTGTTCATACTCCAGGATTACCCCTTTTCCGCCCTTTTGGACGTACTCGGCGAAGACGCCGCCAGATTCCCTCGAAGTCGCTGAAACATTCGCCCCTCCCCGTCGCGTCAATGAGGTGTACGGCGACCACGCCACGTGACCGCGAGGGAAAGGAGGGGCATGAGAAAGTCCCGCGCGGACGAGTTCCTGGAGTTCGCCGCCGCACGCACGGGCCCGCTGTTCCGCTCGGCATGCCTGCTGACCAGCGGGGACACCCACCTCGCCGAGGACCTCACCCAGGAGACACTCGGCAGGATGTACGCCCTGTGGGGCCGCATCGCCCGGATAGGGAACCCCGCCGCGTACGCCCAGACCGTGCTCGTCCGCACGTTCCTCAGCCACCAGCGGCGCAGGTCGGCCACCGAGCGTCCCCTCGGCGAGCTCCCCGACCGGGCTCCCGACAACGGCGAGGACCCGGCGCTGCGGATCGCGCTCCTCGACGCGCTGGCCGGGCTCGCACCCAAGGACCGGGCGGTCGTGGTGCTGCGGTACTGGGAGGACCGCAGCATCGAGGAGACCGCCGACGCCCTGCACGTCAGCTCCGCCGCGGTACGGACCCGCTCCGTACGCGCCCTCGCGAAGCTGCGTGAACGACTCGGCGGCAGCATCACCGAGTTCGCCGCGCGCTGACCGCCGACCGCCCCGACCCCGCCGGCCGCCCGACCCCCGCCGGCCCCGGCCCCGCCCCCGCGGGGCTCTCCTCCCGAGGGGCTTCCGTCCCACGGGACTTCCACCCACGCTCCCTCCGCCGCCCCAGGCTTCCCCCCCCCGCCACCCCAGGCGTCCCCCCGCCACTGACCGGAGACGGTGAATTCGACATGCCACAGAACGAAGGCCCCCAGCACGAAGGGTTCGAGGACGAGCTCGGCGCGATCCTGCGCCGCACCGGCGACGGCTTCGCCGCCGACGACCGGCGCGAGCTGGTCGAGGGCGGACTCCGGCGCGGCAGGCGGCGCCTGTTCCGTCGTCGTCTCGCGATGACCGGAGGCGTCCTCGCGCTCGTCGCCGTCGGCGTCGGCGGTGCGTACGGCGGCTCGCTGCTGCCGCTCGGCGCCGACGCGCCGAACAGCTCCGTGGCGGCGCCGCCCAGGCCCACCGCCACCACCGACCCGGTCCCCGGCCGGCAGAAGCCGGGCGAGGCGACGATTCCCGTCAAGGACCTCGCCGCCGCTCTCAAGTCCAACACCCCGGACGGGGCATGGCAGTTCGACGACCTCGACGGCACGGGCCAGTCCGTCGCCGGCGTCTTCGACGACGGGAACGGCAAGGCCGCCGTCAGCGTCGGCCTCTTCCGTGCAGGCAACGGCGAGGCGGGCGAGGACCAGGTGTCCTGCCCGGACAAGGTCGCCGTCCCCTACGACCGCTGCGTGGAGGGCAAGGAGGCGGACGGATCCCGGATCATGATCCTCCAGGGGTACGAGTACCCGGACAAGCGCGAGGAGACCAAGCAGTGGCGTGCGGTCCTGCTCACGCAGGACGGCTTCCTGATCGACGCGAGCGAGTACAACGCCGCCGCCGAGAAGGGCGCTCCGATCAGCCGTGAGAACCCGCCCTTCACCCTCACCCAGCTCAAGGAACTCGTCACGGCCCCCGCCTGGCGCCGACTGACCGCGAAGCTGCCCCAGAACGTGGACATGTCCGGCGGCGCGGGCGGCCAGGGCAGTGGTACCGGCAAGGGTGGACCGGACGGTCAGGACACGCCTCCGCGGCACGTGGAGCCGAGCGGAGACGCCGTCCGGTCCACCCTGCGCTCCCTCCTGCCCAAGGACCTGAAGGTCACCGACCAGGGCGGCGAAGGCCAGTACGCCTACGTGGTCGTCGACGACGGCAAGGGGAAGAGCCTCGTCCAGATCAACGTCCAGCCGAACATGTCGGACGTGGCCGGCGACCTCTTCGGCAGCGGCGAGGTCACCACGCTCCCCGACGGCCGCAGGGTCAAGCTCACCCAGCAGCCGGGCGAGAAGGGCGGCGAGGGCGTCGTCTGGTGGACCGCCGACACCATGACCCCGGAGGGCTTCCGGGTCGTCGTGTCCGCCTTCAACGCCGGCACCCAGCACGAGGCGGCCACCCGCGCCGAGCCCGCGCTGACGATGCAGCAGCTGAAGGCGATCGCTCTGAGCGCGAAGTGGCAGAAGCTCCCGCTGAAGTAGCTTCCCGCTGAAGTGGCTCCCCGCTGAAGTTGCCCCCGCCGAAGCACCGGCCGGACAGGTGACGGGCCCCGCGCGCGCAGGCGTGCGGGGCCCGTCCGCCTTTCCCCGCGGTTACTTCGCGTCGGTCACTTCGCGTCCGCGTACCGCTCCACCGTGGCCACCGTGAACGGGAACCGCACCGGCGTGTCCCCGAAGGCGATCCGGCCCGCCTCGTCCCCCGCCGCCCGGATCGCCGCCGTGACCGTCTCCGCCTCCTCCGCCGGGCAGTGCACGATCACCTCGTCGTGCTGGAAGAACACCAGCTCCGCCCGCATCCCCGCGAGCGAGCGCCGCAGCGCCGCCAGCATCAGCAGCGCCCAGTCGGCCGCGCTGCCCTGCACCACGAAGTTACGGGTGAACCGGCCCCGCGCCCGCGCGTTCCCTGAGGCGTAGCCGGGAGTGAACTCCCCTTCTTCCGACGCCGGTTCGCCGCCCTCCTGCGGCAGGCCCGCCTCCTCGTCCCCGCCCGAGCCGACCGCCCGCGGGCTGGTCCTGCCCAGCCAGGTCCGTACGAGCCGGCCTTCCTCGCCCGCCTTCGCCGCCTCGTCGACATAGGCCACCGCGCGCGGGAAGCGGCGCCGCAACGCCGCCAGGTTCTTCAGGCCGTCGCCGCTGGTCTGCCCGTAGATCGCGCCCAGGAGCGCGATCTTGGCGTGGTCGCGATCGCCGGAGAAGGCCCGGTCGGAGAGCCGGGTGTACAGGTCGTCGGGGTGCCCCGCGACCTCCATCAGGCCCGGGTCCCGGGAGATCGCGGCGAGCACGCGCGGCTCCATCTGGTCGGCGTCGGCCACGACGAGGCGCCAGCCCTCGTCCGCGACCACGGCGCGCCGGATCACCTTGGGGATCTGCAGGGCCCCGCCGCCGTTGGTCGTCCAGCGCCCGCTGACCGTGCCCCCGGGCAGGTACTCCGGCCGGAAACGGCCGTCCCGCACCCAGTCCTGGAGCCACGACCAGCCGTGCGCCGTCCAGATCCGGTACAGCTTCTTGTACGCGATCAACGGCTTCACCGCCGGGTGGTCGAGCTCCTCCAGCTCCCAGCGGCGGGTCGACCTCAGCCGCACCCCGGCCTGCGCGAAGGCCTTCACCACATCGGCGGGCAGGTCCGGCCGGACCCGGCGCCCGAGGGCCGCCGACACCTCGTCCGCGAGCTCCGCGAGGCGGCGCGGCTCGCCCCCGCCCGCGTACCGCTCGCCGAGCAGCTCGTGCAGCAGGTCCCGGTGCACGTCCGCCCGCCACGGCAGTCCCGCCCGGTGCATCTCCGCGGCCACCAGCATCCCCGCCGACTCGGCGGCCGTGAGCAGCCGCATCCTGCCCGGGTGCTCCGCCCGGTCGTGGCGGCGCAGCTGCTCCGCGTAGACCGCGAGGAGCCCGTCGAAGGGGACGGAGACGACGGGGCGCGGCTCGAACAGCGAGTCCTGCGAACCGGGCTCGGCGCCGCGCTGCGGGGGATCGGGCGGCACCGGGGCGTTCCGCAGGCGCGCCCAGGCCGCCGCCGCGGAACGGGGCTCGCCGAGCCGCCCCTCGTGGCCCAAGAGCAACTGCTCGGCGTCCTCCATGTCGTAGCACCGCTCGACCCGCACGCCGGCGGCCAGCAGGCGGGGGTACACCTCGGCCGTCGACCGCCACACCCAGCGGGCGACCTCGGGTCTGGCCCGCACGGCCGCGACGAGGTCCGGCTCGCGCAGCACCTGTCCGGCGGGCAGGCCGTCGGGACCGAGGGGGACGAGCAGCGCGCCGTCTCCCTCGGCTTCGGCTGCGAGGGCCCACCGCTCGGTCATGGGTGCGAGTCTGGCACCCGCCACTGACACCCCCGGTCTCCGCCGCGCCGCCCCTCGCGGGGCCCCTCCGCGGGGCCCTCCCCGCCCACGCCCGGGGAGGGAAGGGGGCGGTGTCACGCCGCCGGGCGGGAAGGGGGCGGTGTCACGCCGCCGCGTGGAAGAGGGCCGCCGCCTCTCCACGGGAGTCGACGCCCAGCTTGTTCAGGATGTTGGCCACGTGGAACTTCACCGTCGACTCGCTGATGTGCAGCTCCTCCGCGATACGCCGGTTGCGGTGGCCGAGGGCCAGGTGCCGCAGGACCTCCACCTCCCGCCCGCCGAGGCCGGTCAGCGGGTGCGCCGCCTCGACCGGCGCGGCCGGGGCCGCCAGCGGGATCACCGCCGTGATCGTCGTGCCCCAGCCCGGTACCGGGTCCATGTCGAGCCGCCCGCCGAGCACGTCGAGCCGGTCCTTGATCGTGCCCGCGCCCAGGTCGCAGGGGGCGAGCGCGCCCGCCCCGTCGTCCCGTACCGCGACCCGCAGCTCGTGTTCGGTGAGCTGCCAGCCGACGTGGATCCGGTGCACCGCGTCCTGTTCGAGGACGATCAGGAGCAGGGACCGGACGATCGCCCGCGCGCTGTGCGCCACGTCCGCCGCGAGCGTACGGTCGGAGTCGGGCGCGCCCAGGTCGAGCCTGACCTGGCTGTGCCGCAGCATCGGCCGGAGTTCGGCGGCGAGCCGTTCGAAGGCGTCCTGGGCGGGCTCCTCCGCGAGTGCCCGGTCCCGCCGCTGCGCCGCCCTCATCTCGATCAGCGCCGACGCGGCCAGGTCGGTCGCGGTGGCCCGGGCCGTCGTGTCGTCCAGGGCCCGGCTGCGCAGTACGCCGAGCACTCCGGAGAGGGCCGCGGAATGGGTCGCGGTCAGCTCCGCGATCACCCGCGCCCGGGTGTCGGCCGCCGCCCGGGACCGGGCCAGGGCCCCCGGCAGGGCCTCCGTCGCGAACCGGTCGAAGTGGCTCGCCACCAGGTCCCACAGGGCCTGCGCCACGGCGAGTTCGGCCTCGCCGGCCGGCTCGCTGCCGTCCTCCCGTACGAGTACGAGGACCGCCCCGCGCACGGTCGCGTGGCTGGTGACGGCGACGACCTCGCGCTCCAGGCCGCCGATCACGGCCACGCCCTGCCAGGGGCTTCCGGGGACACCGGCCGTGAGCAGCGGCGCCAGTTCGGAGGCGGTGAGCAGCTCCGTACCGCCGAGTGCCTTGAAGGGGGAGTGGGCGCAGTGGGTGGAGAGTTCGGCCGCGTCCACGTGCGGGACGAGCGGGGCGAGGGCCGCCGAGACCTTGGGGAGGATCTCCCCGAGGGGCTGCCGGATGATCTCGTACGCGGTGGTCAGCGTGTGCGCGTCCATGGGGGCGAGCGTACGCGGGGAGGGGTGGGGGACGGCCGGTCTTTCGGCCAGGTGGGACTGGCCGTTGGGAGGGCGGGGAGGAGGCGGTCGTGGTCGCAGGCTGGGACCCGTCGAAGTGAACGGGCGGCTGTGGAGGCTGAGATGGAAGCGATCGTGTACGAGCAGTTCGGCGGTCCCGAGGTGCTGCGTCACACGGCGGGTGCCGCCGTGCCGGAGCCCGGCCCCGGCGAGGTCCGCGTCAAGGTGGCGGCCGTCGGGGTCAACCCGGTGGACTGGAAGCGCCGTTACGGCTGGGTCGAGGAGTTCTACCCCACGACCTTCCCCGCCGTCCCGGGCCTGGAGTTCGCCGGCACCGTCGACCGGCTCGGTGAGGGCGTGACCGGTCTGGCGGTCGGCGACGAGGTCCTCGGCTGGACGAAGACCGGCGCCTACGCCGAGTACGCGATCGCCGACATCATCGTGCCGAAGCCGGCCGGACTGTCCTGGGAGACCGCGGCGAGCCTCCCGGTGGCCGGGGAGACGGCGCAGCGGGTCCTCGACCTGCTCGGCGTACGGGCCGGCGAGACGCTGTTCCTGCACGGCGCCGCCGGGGTCGTCGGCTCGGTCGGCGTCCAGCTCGCCGTCGCCGCCGGGGTGACCGTGGTCGGCAGCGCGTCCGAGTCGAACCACGCCTACCTGCGCGAACTCGGCGCGATCCCGGTGGCGTACGGGGACGGCCTGGCCGACCGGGTGCGGGCCGCCGCCCCGGACGGCGTCGACGCGGTCTTCGACGCGGCCGGGCACGGGGTGCTGCCGGTCGCGATCGAACTCCTCGGCGGGGGCGGGCCCGGCGGGGAGGCGGCCGCGAAGGAGCGGAAGGAGCGGAAGGAGCGGAAGGAGCGGAAGGAGCGGATCGTGACGATCGCGGACGTGGAGGCGGAGAAGTACGGAATCGTGTTCTCCGGTTCCCTGGGCGACCCCGAGGCCGTACGGGCCGGACTCACCGCCCACGCGCGCGGGGCGGCGGCCGGGACCCTCACGGTCCGGCTCGCCGACACGCTTCCCCTGAAGGAGGCGGCGCGGGTGCAGGAGCTGAGCGAATCGGGGCACGTGCGCGGGAAGTTGATCCTGATCCCCTGATCCCCTGATCCCCGATCCCCTGATCGCCCGATTCCCGGGGCTCCTGATCGCTGGGGCTCGCGTGGCCCCTTGCAGCTCCCGTAACTCCCGTGACTCCGGGTGTGCGGTGGGGGAGGGTGGGGCGGTTCCTCCGCCGTGAGCGGCGGTCCCGACCCGGAAGGCGACGACGATGTACGCGATACCCCTGGGAGACGACGGCGCGGAGCTGCGTCCGCTCGAACCGTGGCAGGCGGAGGAGTTCCTGGCGCACATGGACCGGGGGCGCGCTTTCATCGGCGCGCGCAACGGCCTTCCCGACGTCGTCGCCGACCTGGAGTCGAGCCGGGCGTTCCTCCGGCTCTACGCGGAGAAGGCCGCCGCCGACTCGGGGCGCATCCACGGCATCTGGTCCGACGGCACCCTCGTCGGCGCGGTGATCCTCCGGCAGCTGGACGCGGCGAACGGCACGGCCGAGGCGGGCTGCTGGCTGGAGCCGGCGGCCGTCGGCAGGGGTCTGGTGACCCGGGCGGCCCGGACGCTCATCGACTGGGCGATCGAGGTGCGCGGGATCCATCGGGTGGAGTGGGTGGTGTCCTCCGACAACGAGCCGAGCATCGCGGTGGCCCGCCGCCTCGGCATGAGCAGGGACGCGGTCCTCAGGGGCAGTTACCCCTACCGGGGCCGGCGCCACGACGAGGAGGTCTGGTCGGTCCTCGCCCCGGAGTGGAGGGCGGCGAAGTCCGCGTCCATGGCGGCGGGAGTGGAGGGGGGCGGGGCCTGAGCCGGGCCCGGGGCGGAGGGGGGCGGGGCCTGAGCCGGGCCCGGGGCGGAGGAGGACGGGGCGGCACGGGGGTGCGTCCCGGCCTCCTTCCCGTTCCGGGCCTCTTGTCCTGCCCTGCTCAGGGCCGGTGCCCCCTCTCCTCCGGCTCGTCCGGAGGAGGGACCGGAGCGGCAGGGGGCTCCTCGGGGGCCGGGTGAGGGGCGAAGACGCTCAGCCGGTACGTCGTCGGGTGCGTCGAGCGTCCGGGACGCGGGCGTGGGTGGACGGGGCGGTGACCCGGCTCCGACCCCGGTCACCGCCCCGTCCGTCCCACCATCGCCGCTCAGCGCGTCAGGCGCCACGCGGGGAGGGCCGACGCGGCGATCGCGACCGCCGCGCACACGCCCGCCGCCGCGCCGACCGTGCCCCACGGGAGGGCCAGGGCCACCGGGGCGGAGAGGGCGGCGAGGCCCGCTCCCAGGGCGCCGAGGACCAGCGCGGTCACCGCGAGGCCCAGCAGGGTGCCGATCGCCACGGCGAGGGTCGCCTCGCCCGTCACCACCCGCAGGATCTGGGCCCGGGTGGCCCCGGCGAGCCGGAGGGAGGCCAGTTCCCCGCCGCGTACGGAGGTCGCCATGAGCAGGGTGTTGGCGAGGCCGATCACCGTGTAGACGAGGGCGATGCCAAGGACCAGGACCATGCCGAGCCGGGCCTGCGGGCTGCCGTTCGACGGGCGGGCGGCCTCGGCCCACGCGCCGGCCGTCCTGACGGTGCCGCCGCTCGCCTCCAGGGCCCGCACCGCTGCCGTACCGCCGCCGCGGGCGTCGATCCGGTCGGGGACGGAGCCGGGGGCGTTCGCCCGGGTGACGTACGGGCCGTTGTCGCCGGTCCCCAGCGCGAGGACGGCCGCGATCCGGAGCCGTACCGGACCGGTCCCGTCCGCCCGCCAGACCTCGACGGTCTCGCCCACCCCGCGCCGCTCGAACTCCTCGTTGACGACGATCGACCGGTCGTCGAGGTCCCGCGGATCGCCGGCGACCACGGGCAGCCGGGAGAGCTCGGCGAAGGCCGCGGGGTCGGTGACCGCCCGCGCCCCGTACTTCACGACGGCCGCGTCCCCGTCCCGTACGAAGACCGAGGTCGGCCCCGTGGGGGAGACGACGGCCCCGGCGGGCGCCGTCACCGGCCGCAGGGCCGGACCTGACACGACGTACTCGGCGACCGTCTGCTCGCGCCCCTCGGCGCCCTTCGCGCGCGTGACGCTCGCCGCCGACCCGAAGAGCGTCCCGGCGAGCGCCACGGTCACGAGGACGGGGGCGGCGACGGCGGCCGTACGGCGGACCGAGGCGGCGCTGTTCTCCCGCACCAGCGTCCCCACGGCCCCCCGCAGCCTCAGGAGCCGGGCCGCCGGCCGGACCAGGAGCGGGGAGAGCAGGGCGATTCCGGTGATCAGGAGCATCGGGAGGGTCGTGTACGTCTTCCGCTTGAGCAGCGCGGACGGGTCCGTGGCGTACGTCCACACCAGGAGCCCCAGGCCGGCCAGGAGCAGTCCCGTACCGAGCAGGGCCCGGCCGAGGGGCAGGGCGTCGGCGTCGACGTCCGCCTCGCGGAGCGCGGCCGTCGGGCCGACCTTCCCGGCCCGCCGGGACGCGGCGACCGCCCCGGCCAGGGCGACCGCCACACCCGTCCAGAACGCGGCGTGGAAGGGCCAGGCCGGGCCGCCGACCGTGAACCACGCGGGCGCGAGGCCGCCGTCGACGAGGGCCCTGGCCAGCAGCGGCGCTCCGGCCGCGCCGAGCGCGCACCCGGCGGCGGAGGCGAGGACGCCGAGCGCCGCGGCCTCGGCGAGGAGGAGCCGGCGGATCTGCCCGGGGGTGGCTCCGGCGGTCCTGAGCAGCCCGAACTCGCGGCGGCGCAGGGCGACGGCGAAGGCGAAGGTGGAGGCGACCACGAAGACGGAGACGAAGGCGGTGACGCCGCCGGAGGTGCCGAGGAGGACGTTGACGCCGACGAGCGCGTCGGCGTCACGGTCGTGGTCGGGGTCGGCGCGCCGCCGTTCGTCACCGGTGAGGACCTGGGCACGATCGCCCACGAGGGCGCGGACCTCGGCGGCGGGGGCGGCGACGCCGACGGCGTCGGGGCCGCCGGAGGGCGTGACGGGCCAGCGGGCCTCCAGCTCGCGGAGCAGTTCACTGTCCACAGGCTGTGGACGGTCGAGCCGCTGTGCCACGGACGCGGTCCCGGGTCCGCGCCGTACGTCCAGAGTCAGCCGGTCCTGGCCCTGCACCACGACGGGCGAGGAGGCGAACCGCTGCGGAGGCCGCTCGGGCGCGTGCAGGGTCGCGGACAGGCCGAGGCCCAGGGTGGCGAGCAGCCCCACGCCGAGCGCGAGGGCGACGAACCCGCCGAGGAAGGAGGCCCAGCGGGCCCGGAGGCCGGAGAGGACGACGGTCAGCACGGGACGCTCCCGGTGGCCGTGGCCGTGGCCGTGGCCGTGGCCGTGGCGGTGGTCACCGGGAGCGGGGCGGCGGCGGTGGCCGTGGCGGCGGCTGTGGCGGTGACCGCGTCCGCTTCCGGCGTGGTGTTCCGCGCCGCGACCGTCTCCAGCGTGGTCATCCGCGCCGCGACCGTCTCCACGGTCGGTGCCTCCAGCCCGCCCGCCACCCGCCCGTCGACCAGGAACACCACCCGGTCCGCGCGGGCCGCCGCCACCGGGTCGTGGGTCACCATGACGATCGTCTGACCGTCCCGGTCGACCAGCTCCCGCAGCATGTCGAGCACCTCGCGGCTCGTCGTCGAGTCGAGCGCGCCGGTCGGCTCGTCGCCGAAGAGGACGGCCGGCCTGGTGATCAACGCCCGTGCGATCGCCACCCGTTGCTGCTGACCGCCCGACAACTCGCCCGGCCGGTGCCGCTCCCGCCCCGCGAGCCCGACGCGGGCCAGCGCCTCCCGGACCTCGGTGCGGGACGGGCGGCGGCCGGCCAGCCGGAGGGGCAGGGCGACGTTCTGCGCGGCCGTGAGCGCGGGCAGCAGGTTGAAGGACTGGAAGACGAAACCGATCCGGTCCCGCCGCAGCAGGGTCAGCCGCCGCTCGCTCAGCCCTTCCAGGGAGACCCCGCCGACCTCCACCCGCCCGGAGGTGGGCCGGTCGAGCCCGGCCGCGCACTGGAGCAGGGTGGACTTGCCGGAGCCCGAGGGGCCCATGACGGCGGTGAAGGTCCCGGCGCCGAAGTCGAGGTCGACGCCGTCGAGGGCGCGGACGTCCCGGTGGTGCCGGGTGAGCCCGCGGAGCCGTACGGCGCTGGTGGAAGCGGCGGTGGAGGCCGTCGCGGAGGCCGTGGTGGAGGCCGTGGCGGGGCTCGTCGCGGAAGCTGTGGCGGGGCTCGTCGCGGAGGTCGTCGCGGAGGTCGTGGCGGAGGTCGTGGGCGAGGCCGCCGCGGGGGTGTTCGAGAGCGTCGGGGTCATGGCTCAAGCGAACCGTTTCCGCCGCCGCCGATCACGACCACTGGCGGGCGTCCGGGGGGTATGCCTGGCCCTACCCCCGGGCCGGGTCTAACCCTCCCGTACGGCCTTCACGTACACGTCGAGCGCGTCCAGCGGCTCGCGGCCGCCCAGCAGCGTCCGCAGGTCGCTCGCCACCCCCGTACCGTCCATGAAGCCGTGGGCGATCGCCGAGTACGTGCTCGCCAGCATCGGCACCTGGAACGGCACCGCGCCGGACGCGGCGATCGCGGCGCGGGCGTCGGCGAGCGTGCCGGGGGCGTACGTGGCGCCCAGGGCCTCCGCCAGGTCGGCGCCGCCGAGGGCGCGCTCGCCGACGAGCTCGTACACCCGGTTCCGGTGGGCGGCCGGGGCCGTCGCGACCGAGACGGCGATGTCGGCGAGGTCCGCGCGGGCGACGGCGGCGAGGCGGCCCCCGCCGAGCGGGCCGGTGATCCGGTTCTCGGCGTCGGGCGCGGCGATCCAGGTCAGGAACTCGGCGTAGAGGCCGTTCCGGAGGATCGTCCAGTCGACGCTGGCGGAGCTCCGCAGGCGTCGCTCGGTCCAGCGGTGGGCGAGCGCGTAGGCGAGGTGGTCGCCGTCGCCGGAGAGGCTGGTGTAGACGACGTGGCGCACGCCCGCCGCCTCCGCGGCCGATATCGCGGCCTCGTGACGGGCCACGACCGTGTCGTCCTCCCCGTAGCCGGCGGAGACGAGCAGCAGCGTCTCCACCCCGGCGAAGGCCTCCGGCAGCGTCCCGGGCGCGTCGAAGTCGAGGCGGCGGGTGCCGGGCAGCCCCGCGCGCGTGCCGAGGGCGACGTCCGGCCGGCCCGCGAGCCGGTCGGCCACGAGTGAGCCGAGGGCTCCGGAGACACCGGTGACGAGCAGCATGCTTCCCCCTGGGAACGTGGTGAGGACGTGGTGGCTGAGACCATCGTGGTGGGACGGGGCGGATCGCGTAAGGAGGCACATCGATGTCCGAGGGGCACACGGAGGTAACCACCGAACCCCTGGTGAGCTGCGCGGAGGACTGCGGGGTGCGGGACGTCCAGGACCGGCTCGGCGACAAGTGGACCGTGCACGTGGTCGTCGAACTCGCTTCGGGACCACGGCGGTTCAGGGAGCTGCAGCGGCTCGTCACCGGGATCTCGCAGCGGATGCTGACCCTGACGCTGCGCCGTCTCGAACGCGACGGACTCGTCTCGCGGACGGTGTATCCGACGACACCGCCGCAGGTGGAGTACGCGCTGACGGAGACCGGGCGCAGCATGACCCACCTGATCAAGCAGCTCGTCGACTGGTCGCTCGACCACCGCTCGGTGATCGCCCGGTCGCGCGAGGCATGGGACACGAGGACGGCGTGAGCACGAGCAACACGGGCAACACGAGCAACACGGGCAGCACGGGCAGCGCGGGCGGCTCTGGAAACGGCGGCCGCACAGGCAACACCGGCACCGGCAGCAGCACCGGCACCGGCGGCACGGTCGACCGGGCCTTCGAGGCGCTGTACGCGAGCGACGACGGCTCCCTCGACACGGCGGCGTCGCTGCTGGCCGCCGACCGGGCCGCCGACCCGGAACTGGGCCGGCGCGGCGAGGAGTTCGTACGGACCCTGTGGGGACGGGGCTGGCAGCCCGCGGACCTCGTACGCATCGCCCGCCGCGACCTCTCCGACGCGCACCTCCGGATCCTGACCGGCCTGGTCCTGACCGAGACGGCCCGCTACGACACGCTGCCGCACCGCTGGCGTGCCCAGCTCGACGAGCTGGACCCGTCGCCCGGACGGCCGACGGACCGCTTCTCGTACGCGACGACGGTCCTGGAGCTGTACCGGCTCCTGGTGCGGCTGCCGAGGCTCGACGCGGTCGGCCCGGTGCCGGGGGAGGCGCTGCCGCCGGCGACGGCCGGGGAACCGCGGATGCTGACCCGGATCCGGGCGCTGCTCGCGAAGGCGGAGGCGACGGGGTACCCGGAGGAGGCGGAGGCGCTCACGGCCAAGGCGCAGGAGCTGATGGCGCGGCACAGCCTGGACGAGGCGACGCTCGCGGCGGGGGCGCCGTCGCCGGAGACGCCGGGCGCGGTCCGGATCGGGGTGGAGCCGCCGTACGAGCAGGCGAAGGCGATCCTGCTCGACGCGGTCGCGACGGCGAACCACTGCCGGGCGGTGTGGAACGAGGCGTACGGCTTCTCGACGGTGGTCGGCTTCGAGGCGGACCTCGACCCGGTGGAGCTGCTGTACACGTCGCTGCTCGTGCAGGGGACGGCGGCGATGACGCGGGCGGAGGCGGAGCAGCGGGCGGGCGGCCGCAAGCGCACGAAGTCCTTCCGGCAGTCGTTCCTGCTGGCGTACGCGAACCGGCTCGGCGCCCGTCTCGCGGCGACGTCCCGCCGCGTGGCGTCCGAGGCCCCGACCCTGCTGCCCGCCCTCGCCTCCCGGGACCTGGCGGTCACCACCCGCACGGACGAACTCTTCCCGGAAACCCGCGCCACGCGCGTGCGTGCGGCCTGGGACGAGGAGGGCTGGACGCACGGCGCCTCGGCTGCGGACCGGGCGGGGCTCGGGCCGGAGCGGCGGGGGGTCGGGGACGGCCGTACCAGGCCGGGGCGCTGAGGACGGGTGTGGCTCCACCCACGGGCCGATCCGGCGGGCGCGGGGCGGCGGCGGGGGCGGGGGCCTGAGCGTGCGCGCCAAGGACCTGACGGCGCGCGTCGGCGTCGTCGGCCGGCCGGCGCGGGTCAGCGTCGCCGCCCGGCCCGCCCCTCGGGTGGCAGCGCCCGGTGGGCCAGACGGATCGCGAACGTGTCCGGGGGCTTCCAGACGTTCCGGTCCTCGTACGCCCAGGCGTAGACCAGGGAGCCGTCGCGGACGCAGTCGAGCAGGCCGGGCGCCGCGAGTTCGTGGGCCGACCACTCGTACAGCTGCTGGAGGCGCGGCACGATCACGCCGAAGTCGACGAGGCGGCCGAAGCCGACCTCGCCGCGCAGATAGGTCCGCACGCCGTCGCGGAGCGGGTACTCGTCGGGGAGCACGCGGGACAGCTGGAGGAAGACCCCGGCCATGCCCAGCCTCGGGTCCCCGAGGAACGGCGCGAGCGGGCGCAGCGGGCCGAGCGAGAGGCCTGGTGCGGCGACGAGGGCGTGGGAGTAGAGCACGCGGCAGAGGACGACGTTCATGAAGAACCGTTCGGCCTCGGTCTCGGCCTGCGCGAGGTCGCGGTGGTCGAGGTAGCCGGCGACGACGCTCCCGTTGTGCGCCCGGTACCAGGCGCGGGCGGTGGGGTAGTGGACGAAGGACAGCCAGTGGTGGACCGAGGGGGACGAGGTCCGCCCGGGAAGCCCTCCGCTCAGCCCCACGGCCTCGCAGCCGTCCCGCAGGATGCGCTCGTTCACGGCGCGCCACCACGGGCTGCCGGGCCGGTCGGCGAAGCCCGGCTGGAGCACGCCCCGCCGCAGCTGCCAGCGCATGAAGGACATCGCCGCCCGGCGGAACGGCAGGTGCTGGGGCGCCGTGCCGAACGGGCCGTAGTAGCACCGCTCCATCAGGGCCATCCGCCCGGCCGGGTCGTCCCGGACGGAGGCGACCTGCCGCACGGCCCAGTCGGCGGCCGTGACATCGGACGTCATGCACACAGAATCCCATGCGCGGGTGGAATGGGTCGTTATGTCCGGTCACGGATACGCTCGGGGCATGAGCTGGCTCCGGGCGTTGAAGGAGACCGCCCGCTCCGGGCTCACCGTCGAGCGGCGGCGGCTCGCCCCCGTCATCGCCGCCCGCGCCGCCCTCGGGCTCGCCCTCGTGGTGGGCTTCTCGCTCGCCGTCTTCGGCCCCGCCGTCGCCGCCTCCTCCGCGTTCGGCGCCTTCCAGGCCGCCATCGCGACCTTCCAGCGCTCCTGGCGCCCCCGCCCCACCCTCGCCCTCGCCTCCGGCGCCAGCCTCGCCCTGTCGACCTTCCTCGGCTATCTCGTCGGCACCGAGGAGGTCTTCTTCCTGGCCCTGCTGGTGCTCTGGACCTTCCTCTCGGGCCTCGCCTGGGCCGCGGGGCCCACCGCCGGCATGATCGCCTCCTCCAACGTGGCGATCATGCTGGTGACCGTCACCCTCCCCACCTCCGTCGCCACCGCCGCCGGCCACGCGGCCATGATCTTCGCGGGCGGTGTCGTCCAGGCCGGTCTGGTCGTCCTCCTCCCGGTGCGCCCCTGGGGCGCCCAGCGCGACGCCCTCGCGGACGCGCTCGCCGCGGAGGGGGACTACGCCCGCCGCCTGCGCCACGACCCGGTCGCGCCGTTCGACCCCCTGCCCCTCATGACCGCCCGCAGCGCGGCCGCCGTGACACCCGCCCAGGCCCGTCGCCGCCCGGCGGAGCTGCACGGCGCCCGCGGCCTCGCCGAGCGCATCCGCCCGGTCCTCGCCTCCCTCGCCGACCCGGCCGTCGGCGTCCCGGAGGAGGGCGCGGCACGCGAGCGCGTGCGGGAGCTGCTCGGGGCGGCAGGCACCGTCCTGGACGCCGCCGCGCACGCGATCCGGCACGGCGAACCGGTCACCCTCCCCGCACCCGCCGTCGCCACCCTCCACTCCCCGGACACCCTGTCGATCCTGCACGGCCCGCCCCGCCGCGCCGCCATCCGCCTCACGGCGCTGCTCGGCGACGTCG
The DNA here is from genome assembly GCF_001905825.1 of Streptomyces sp. CB02009. GTDB lineage: Bacteria > Actinomycetota > Actinomycetes > Streptomycetales > Streptomycetaceae > Streptomyces. The sequence goes on along the minus strand of NZ_LIVV01000004.1, from coordinate 91,739 downwards.
TCGACACGGCCGATCCCAGGACGGAGACCTCGGGCCACGGCGCCACACCCCGGGAGCGCCCCACCCTCGTCCGGCTGACCCCGATCGTCGCGGCGCAGGTCCGTGCCGAGCTGCGCCGGGACTCGCCGGTCATGCGCCACGCGCTCCGGGTCTCGGCGGTCACGGCCGCCGGCTACCTGCTGGGCACGGCGCTCCCCCTCGGACACGGCTACTGGGCGCCGATGGCCTCGGTGATGGTGATGCGCCCGGACTTCTCGCAGACGTACGCGCGGTCGGTGGCGCGGTTCGGCGGCACCCTCGTCGGGGTGGCCCTGGCGACGGCCGTCGTGCAGTCGGCCCACCCGGGCGTGTACCTGTCGGCCGGGCTCGCGGTCGTGTGCGCCTTCGGGATGTACCTGTTCATCCGGACGGGGTATGCCGTCAGCCAGGTCTTCGTCGCCGCGTACGTGGTCTTCCTGCTCGGCATGGAGGGCGTCGGCGTCGGCCAGACCGTACGGGACCGGGTGACGCTGACCCTGCTCGGCGGGATCCTCGCCATGCTGGCGTACGCCGTCTACCCGGCCTGGGAGACGCCCCGGCTGCGCGGCCGGCTCGCGGACTGGCTGGCGTCCGTCGGCGGGTACGGGGCGGTCGTCATCGCGCGGTACGCCGATCCGCTCGGTCCCGGCAGCCCCGATGTCCGTGAGGCGCTCCTGAACACCCGCGCGGCCCGCGTCGCCTGGCAGGAGGCCGTGGAGCGGGCCACGCACGAGCCCGTGCGGCACCGGGGCCTCTCGCACGCGGCGACCGAACAGGCCGACCACGCGCTCGCGGAGTTCGGGCGGGTGGCGATGCTCATGGAGGCGCACCTGCCGGAGCCCGGCGCCCCGCCCGTGCCCGCCGCGGCGACCCTCGCGGAGTCCCTGCGGCGGGCGACGGAACGGGGCGCCAAGGACGTACGGGAGCGCAGGGCACCCGGCTGGGACGAGCTGCGCGAGACGGTGGACGCGTGGGCCGACGACGCACCGGACCACTTCCTGCTGCACAAGGGCGCGGTCCTCCTCCTGGAGGCCCTGGACGAGGTCACGACGGCGCTGACGGACTCCACGCGGGCGCGTGCGCGGTAGCGACCGGCCGTCCCTCCCGCACGGCGGGATGTCGGGCGGGCCGCAGGGCGGGCCGCGGCGTGGGCGGCACGGTGGGCCGCACCGGGCGGCACAGCGCGGGTCGTGGCGGCGGGGAGTCGTCCCGTACGAATTTCGCGAGCATGTCATCCGGCGCGGGGCCGGGAGGAGTTGGTAGGGGAAGAGGGCGCGGACGGACGCGGTCCTCCACCGACATCCATCCCAGGAGCACCCGCATGAAGAAGTACTGGCTGGCGGCGGCCGGCGTCGTGGCCGCCGTGGCGGTCGCGGCACCGTCGGCCGTCGGAGCGCCCACCGAGACCTCCACCGCCTCCACGGCCGCCGCCGCTTCCCCGGGCTCCCCGGACTCCACCGCTTCCCCGGCGGCCGGTACCGCTGTCCGGGCCGAGCCCGCGAAGGTGACCCCGGCCAAGGCCGCCGTGTCCGCCGCGCCCGCCGCGAAGCCGGTCCGTACCGTCCGTCCGGGCCGGCGGGTGGACGCCGGCGGGGGTTTCACCGTGTGGCTGACCCGCGACGGCAAGCACTGGACGGGCCCGGACGGCTACGAGAACTTCCGCAGCGTCGTCGACGGCAACATCGACCGCTCCGAGCCCGGCGTGAGCCACCAGAGCGAGGGCGACGCGACCGGCGTCTTCCACTCCGGCCTCTACTACGGGACCCGCAAGGCCGGCCGCGTCGAACTCAGCGACGACGAGGGCCACAAGACCGTCGCCACCCTCATCGCCCTGCCCGGCCGCCCCGACTGGGGCGTCTGGTACGCCCACACCGGCCCGGCGGACGGGAACGGCGGCAGCAGCCTCGGCGTCACTCTCTACGACCGCGCGGGCAGGCCCCTGGCCGAGCTCCCGGGCTTCGACTTCCCGGCCGGCCGCGGCTGACCCGGGCAGAAACGTGGCGGGGCCCGGCACGGGGCGGGCCCCGCCGCCTCACCTCATCCGCTCCACGGCTCCGTCGAGCCACCGCCCACCGACCGATCGCGAGGTCCGACACCGTGCCGCACGAGTCCGTCACCGAGGTCGCCGAGCTCACCCGCGTCGCCGAGGCCGGGACGGGCGCCGGGACCGCCGGGACCGCTGGGACGACCTCGACCGCCGGGACTGCCGGGGCGACCGGGACCATCAGGGCGACTGAGACCACCGGGATCACCAGGACGACCGGGACCTCCGACGACGACGGCTTCACCGAGTTCGCCGTCGCCGCCTGGCCGCGTCTGGTGCGTACGGCCCAGCTCCTGACTGGGGACTTCCACGAGGCCGAGGACCTGGTGCAGACGACGCTGGCCAAGGTGTACGCGCGGTGGCGGCGGGTTCCGCGCGGGGAGATCGACCTCTATGTGCGCCGGGCGCTGATCAACAACAACCTCAGCAGGGTCCGCCGGAAGCGGGTCGTCCACCTCCTGACGCCGGTCCTGCCGGAGTCGCTGCGCCACACCTCCGCGGGTCACGCGGAGGCGGTCGAGCAACGCACGGCGCTCCTCGCCGCGTTAGCTGATCTGACCGTCCGCCAGCGTGCGGTCATGGTGCTCCGCTACTGGGAGGATCTGACCGAGCTGGAGATCGCGAGCGTGCTCAACTGCTCGATCGGCACGGTCAAGACCCACGCCCGGCGAGGTCTGGCCGCGCTCCGCGCCCACCCGGGGCTCGTCACCGTCCCCGCCCCGACTCTCCCCGCCCCGACCGGAGCCCGACGATGACCCCCGCACGGCCGACGACACCCCCCGACCCCCAGCCCGACCCGCGACGCGCGCCCCGGCCCGGCCCGCAAGGCCCCCCGCGGCCCGACCTGCACGCGGTGTTCGCGCGGGCCGCCTCGGACGTCACCCCGGGCCCGCTCCCGCTGGAGGCCGTCCGGCGTGCGGGCCGGGCGCGGCGACGGCGCCGAACGACCGTGCTGTCGACTCTCTCGGTGCTGGCGGTCGCGACGTCCGTGGTGGCCGTCGTCGTCACCCTGACCCCCGTACGCCCGTCGCCGGCGGCCCCGGGACCGGCCCCCGTCGCCGTCCCGCCGACCGTCGTCCCGACCTCGGCGCCGTCCGTCCGCACCAGCGACGCGCCGCCTACGCCGGACCCGACCCCGATCAGGACCGTGGCCTCCGGCGAGCGGGTGAACGCCGGGAAGGGCTGGCAGGTCTGGCTGACGGCGGAGGGCAAGCACTGGGTCGGGCCGGACGGTTACGAGAACACCCGCAGCGTCACCGACGGCAACGTCGACGTGGCGGAGCCGGGCGTGAGCCATCAGAGCGAGGGCGGCCCGAAGGGGGCCTTCCACTCGGGGCTCTACTACGGGACCCGTGCGGCGGGCCGCGTCGAGCTGAGGAACGCCGAGGGCCGCACGGCCGTCGCCACCCTGCTCGAACTGCCGGGCAGGCCGGGCTGGGGCGTCTGGTACGTGCACACGGGGCCGGGAATGGGCGAGGTCGGCACGGCGCTGTACGACCGGTCGGGAAAGCTCCTCTCCGAGCTGCCCCTGATCCCCAGGAGCGGTCCCTCCTGAGCGGGGACGCGACCCGTAGGGTGAGGCGGGGCGCGGCGCCGTACGCGCAGGTGGCACGCTCTGTCGCGTAGCCGCTACGCCACCCCCCGTGCACGTGCATCTGCTCATGCATGGGCATATGAACACAGCTATGATCCGAGGAAGTTGACACCTGCACCTAGCAACTCGGGGAGCTTCCAGTGCATCATGCGCATCGCGCGTACAACGGCATGGCGGCCACGGAGCTGCGAGGCGTCGTGTGGCAGAAGAGCAGACACAGCAACTCCCAGGGATCCTGCGTGGAGTTCGCCAAACTGCCGGGGGGAAACGTTGCCGTACGCAACTCGCGCCACCCCGAAGGCCCCGCCCTCGTCTACACGCCGGCGGAGATAGAGGCGCTCCTCCTCGGCGTCAAGGACGGCGAGTTCGACCACCTGGTGTGAGCGCGACCCCGCGTGGGCGCGCGAGAAGAAGAAGGGCCCCGGCCGATGCGGCCGGGGCCCTTCCCCTTTCCTCCGTACGTACGGTGCGCGGTGCGGCGCGGCTACTCCGGACCGATCCGGAACAGCGCCCACACCACCTTGCCCCGCAGCGTGCCGGCGAGCGGATGCCACCCCCAGCTGTCGCTGAACGAGTCCACCAGGAACAGTCCGCGTCCCGACTCGGCGGCGAAGTCCTCCTCGCCGCCGCGCGCCTCCGGGCTCTCCTTGCTGGGGTCGCGCACGGCGCACACCAGGCGCGAGGACCAGCGCATCAAATGCAGGCGAACCGGTGGGTTCTGGCCTTCTTCCTGGGGCGCGTCGGCGGGCACCGCGTGGCGCAGCGCGTTGGTGACGAGCTCGGAGACGACCAGGGCCACGTCGTCGAAGCGCTCGGTCAGCTGCCAGCGGTCGAGCGTCGCGCTGGTGAACTTCCGGGCTCCCCGCACGGCTTCGTACCGCGCGGGCAGCGCGCACGAGGCGGAGGTGGAGACGGCGCCGGGATCGATCGGCGGAAGGCCCTGCCGTAACGGCTCGAGCACGGTCGATCCATTCGTCCCCATGCGAGGCACTCCCGGGAATCGCGACTGTGGTGCGACAACACGACAACACGAACGAGTACGCGGCTGCGCGGGGTCCATGGTTCCGAATGCGTCCACTGGATGCAAGGGCAGATGCACGTGCACGCGCCGGACCTGTCCGTCCCCGTGCCTAATCTGTGCATAAGTCGTCCGCCGCGGGAGGCGAACTTTCCGCGACTGCCCGGAACTCGCCGTCTTTCCGTAATCGAATGTGTACGCGCTGAAGCGTTTGGTGGCAGAATCCGGGGCTCGACGGGGGCTCGACACCGTAAGGGGAGGCTGGGAGCCGTGACCGCAGGCGAATCGGGCGGAGCGAGCGGGAGTGTGGTGCGGCGCATCCTGCTGGGCTCACAGCTGAGGCGGTTGCGCGAGTCCCGCGGGATCACCCGCGAGGCGGCCGGTTACTCGATCCGCGCGTCCGAATCCAAGATCAGCCGTATGGAGTTGGGACGGGTGAGCTTCAAGGCCAGGGACGTCGAGGATCTGCTCACGCTGTACGGGGTCGGGGACGAGGCCGAGCGCGGCTCGCTCCTCGGGCTCGCCCGCGAGGCCAACGTCGCCGGGTGGTGGCACAGCTTCGGCGACGTCCTGCCGGGCTGGTTCCAGACGTACATCGGCCTGGAGGGCGCCGCCTCCCTCATCCGCGTCTACGAAGTGCAGTTCGTGCACGGCCTGTTGCAGACCGAGGCGTACGCCCAGGCCGTCGTCACCCGGGGCATGCCCGACGCCCCCGCCGCCGAGATCGACCGCCGCGTCGCCCTCCGCCTCGAACGGCAGAAGGTCCTCGTCTCCGAGCGCGCCCCGCAGTTCCACGCCGTCCTCGACGAGGCCGCGCTGCGCCGCCCCTACGGCGACCGGGACGTCATGCGGGGCCAGTTGAGGCATCTGATCGAGATCTCCGAACACCCCGGCGTCACGCTCCAGATCATGCCCTTCAGCTTCGGCGGGCACGCCGGCGAGAGCGGCGCCTTCACGATGCTGAGCTTCCCCGAGTCGGACCTCTCCGACATCGTCTACCTGGAGCAGCTCACCAGCGCCCTCTACCTCGACAAGCGCGAGGAGGTCGCCCAGTACCAGCGCGTGATGGAGCGACTGCAGAAGGAAGGGCCGGATCCGGCCGAAAGCCGTGACCTTCTTCGAGGACTCCTCCAACTCATCTGACACATCAGTACGATGACGTGACATCAGTTCCGACGTTTCGGCGTTTCGACGTCACTTCTGTCATCCGTGCGGAAGTAGAGCGGGTAGAGGGGTCTCGATCCATGTCGCACTTCACCGACCTGGCCCATCAGTACATCGACGGCGAGTGGAAGCCCGGCAGCGGCTCGTGGGACATCATCGACTTCAACCCCTACACGGGGGAGAAGCTCGCCTCGATCACCGTCGCCACCGCCGGTGAGGTCGACCGCGCGTACCGCGCCGCGGAGCGCGCCCAGGCCGAGTGGGCCGAGACCAACCCGTACACCCGCCGGCTCGTCTTCGAGCGGGCGCTGCGGATCGTCGAGGACCGCGAGGAGGAGATCGCCGAGACGATCGTCGCCGAGCTCGGCGGCACCCGCCTCAAGGCGGCCTTCGAGCTGCACCTCGCCAAGGAGTTCCTCCGCGAGGCGGTGCAGCTGGCGCTGCGCCCCGAGGGACGCATCCTGCCGTCCCCGGTCGACGGCAAGGAGAACCGCGTCTACCGCGTCCCGGTCGGCGTCGTCGGTGTCATCTCCCCCTTCAACTTCCCCTTCCTCCTGTCGATCAAGTCGGTCGCGCCCGCGCTGGCCCTCGGCAACGCCGTCGTCCTCAAGCCGCACCAGAACACCCCGATCTGCGGCGGCACCCTCGTCGCCAAGGTCCTGGAGGAGGCCGGTCTGCCGGCCGGTCTGCTGAACGTCGTCGTCACCGACATCGCCGAGATCGGCGACGCGCTCCTCACCCACCCCGTGCCGAAGGTCATCTCCTTCACCGGCTCCGACAAGGTCGGCCGCCACGTCGCCACGGTCTGCGCGCAGAACTTCAAGCACGCCGTCCTCGAACTGGGCGGCAACAGCGCCCTGATCGTGCTCGACGACGCCGACGTGGACTACGCGGTCGACGCCGCCGTCTTCAGCCGCTTCGTGCACCAGGGACAGGTCTGCATGGCCGCCAACCGCATCCTGGTCGACCGCACGGTGGAGGAGGAGTTCACCGAGAAGTTCGTGGCGAAGGTGAAGACCCTGCGCGTCGGCGACCCCGCCGACCCGGCCACCCACATCGGTCCGCTCATCAACTCCCAGCAGGCCGAGGCCGTCTCCTCGCTCGTCGACCAGACGGTCGAGGCCGGGGCCACGGCGCTCCTGCACGGCACGGTCGACGGCAACCTCGTCTCCCCGTCCGTCCTCACCGGCTTCGCCCCGGACGCCCCCGTCCTCGGCCAGGAGATCTTCGGCCCGGTCGCTCTGATCGTCCCGTTCGACGGCGAGGACGAGGCCGTACGGATCGCCAACGACACCCCCTACGGGCTCAGCGGCGCCGTCCACACGGGGAACGTCGAGCGCGGCGTGCGCATCGCCAAGCGCATCCACACCGGCATGATCCACATCAACGACGGCACCGTGCACGACGAGCCGATCGTGCCCTTCGGCGGCGAGAAGCACTCGGGCGTCGGGCGGCTCAACGGCGAGGCCATGGTGGAGAGCTTCACCACCCAGAAGTGGATCTCGATCCAGCACGGCCGGAGCCGCTTCCCCTTCTGATCCCGTCGCCACTTGAGGACACTCCCTGTCCGCAAGCCTCCGTAGCGTGGTCGGTGTCGAGAAGGTTCAGCTACGGAAGGCGGACATCATGGTGGCTCTGGTTCCCACGGAGGCCCACGGCGACGAGCGCGGCGCGCTCCTCAACTTCGTCGAGGCCCAGCGTGCCGCGATCCGCCGCTCGCTCCTCGGTCTCACCGAGGAGCAGGCGGCGAGTCGCCCCAGCGCCAGCGAGCTCAGCCTCTCCGGGCTGCTCAAGCACGTCGCCGAGGTCGAGCTGAACTGGCTCCGGCTGGCCCAGCAGCAGCCGAACGAGCGGCAGCGCTCCCAGGAGACCTGGGACGAGGGCTTCCGGCTCGTGGGCGGGGAGACGATCCCCGAGATCGTGGAGTTCTGGGCCGGGGTGGCGAAGGAGACCGAGGAGTACATCCGCTCGGTGCCGAGCCTGGACGACACGTTCCCGCTGCCCAAGGCGCCCTGGTTCCCCGAGGACGGCCGGGTCTCGGTCCGCTGGATGCTCCTCCACCTGGTGCAGGAGGCCGGCCGGCACGCCGGGCACGCCGACGTCATCCGCGAGTCCCTGGACGGCAAGGGCTCCTTCGAGCTGATCGCGGCGGAGCAGGGGCGGTGACCCCGCGCGCGTACCCTGGTCAAAATTGACTAGGAGGTACGTGGGATGTCGGCGATCCGTCTTCTCGTCCTGGGCGCGGTCAAGCAGCACGGCCGCGCCCACGGCTACCAGGTCCGCAACGACCTGGAGTTCTGGGGCGCGCACGAGTGGTCCCACGCCAAGCCCGGCTCGATCTACCACGCGCTGAAGCAGATGGCGAAGCAGGGACTGCTGCACGCGCACGAGGTGGCGCCGAGCGCGGTGGGCGGGCCGCCGCGCGTCGAGTACGAGCTGACGGCGAGCGGCGTCGAGGAGTACTACGCCCTGCTGCGCGAGGCGCTGACCACGTACGACCAGAAGATGGACGTCCTGTCGGCGGGCATCGGCTTCATCGTGGACCTGCCCCGGGCGGAGGCCGCGGAGCTGCTGCGGGAGCGGGTGCGGGCGCTCGACGAGTGGCGGACCGCGGTCACGGAGTACTACACGCCGGAGGGCGGCCCCGGCCAGCTCGGGCACATCGGCGAGATCATGCACATGTGGGTCCACTCGGCGGACGCCGGCAAGGAGTGGACGCTCGGTCTGATCGAGCGGATCGAGGGCGGGGCGTACGTGTTCGCGGGCGAGGGCGATCCCTTCGTGGGCGTGCTGGCGGAGGGCGAGGAGAACCCCTTCGCGACCTGATCGCGCGCACGGGTCGATCGGCACCGCCGGATCGACCGAGGCAATCCACTAATCAAGTTTGACTAACCCGCCGGAAGGGCATACGTTGCTCCGTCGGTGGCGACTGGTCAAGTTTGACTACAAAGATTTCTGGAGGAATCGACATGGCGGCGACTGGGGACGCGATCCTCGTGGAAGGCGCGCGCAAGCGGTACGGCGAGAAGGACGCCCTGGCCGGGCTCGACCTCACGGTCCGGCGCGGCACGGTCCACGGCCTGCTCGGGCCCAACGGCGCGGGCAAGACGACGACCGTACGGATTCTCGCGACCCTCCTCCGGCACGACGAGGGCCTGGTGCGGGTGGCGGGCCACGACGTACGGACCGAGGCCCGGGAGGTACGGCGGCGGATCGGGCTGCTCGGGCAGCACGCGGCCCTCGACGAGGAGCTGGGCGGCCGGCAGAACCTGGAGATGTTCGGCCGGCTCCACCACCTGGGCGCGCGGCACGCGGGCGTGCGGGCCGACGAGCTCCTGGAGCGCTTCGGCCTCACCGACACCGGCCGCAAGCCGGTCAAGCAGTTCAGCGGCGGTATGCGGCGGCGGCTCGACCTGGCCGCCTCGCTGATCACGGAGCCGGAGGTGCTCTTCCTCGACGAGCCGACGACGGGGCTCGACCCACGCGGGCGTGGCGAGGTCTGGGAGTCCGTGCGTTCGCTCGTCGGCGGAGGCACCACGGTGCTGCTGACCACGCAGTACCTGGAGGAGGCCGACCAGCTCGCCGACCGGATCTCGGTCGTGGACCAGGGGCGGGTCGTGGCGGACGGCACGGCCGACGAACTCAAGGCGCGCGTCGGCGCCGACCGCATCGACGTGGTCGTACGGGACGCGGCGCGGCTCGACGAGGCGGCCGGGCTGCTGCCCGTGCCGCGGGCCGAGGTGAGCGTGGACGCCGACCGGAGGCTGCTGAGCGCGCCGGTGGCGGACCGGATGGCCTCGCTCACCGAGACCGTGCGGGTGCTGGGGGCGGCCGGGATCGACGCGGAGGACATCGCCCTGCGGCGGCCGACGCTGGACGAGGTCTTCCTGCGTCTGACGGGGCCGTCGGACGGGTCGGACGGGTCGGAGGCGTCGGATGCCCCGGGTGCTTCGGGTGCTTCGGGTGCTTCAGGTGGGTCGGGTGCGGCGGGCGGTTCTGTCGGGGGTCGGGAGAGGGAGGTGACGGCATGAGTGCCGCGTACGTGGTGAGCGACTGCTGGACGATGACCCGCCGGGAGCTGGCGCACTGGGCGCGACAGCCGGTGCAGGTCCTGGTCGGGCTCGTGTTCCCGGTGATGATGCTGCTGATGTTCGGCTACCTGGTCGGCGGCGGGCGGAGCGTCGACGGCGACTACGTCGACTTCCTGGTGCCCGGAATGCTCACGCTGACCATGGTCTTCGGGCTCGAAGGCACCATGACGGCGGTGACGCAGGACCTGAACAAGGGGGTCATCGACCGGTTCCGGGCGATGCCGATGGCCGACGGCGCGGTGCTCGTGGGGCGGTCGGCCGCCGACATGCTCCAGTCGGCGCTGGGACTGCTCGTGATGGTCGGCGTCGGGTACGCGATCGGCTGGCGGGCGAACGGCGGCCTCGGCAGCACCCTCGGGGCGCTGGGGCTGCTGCTCCTGCTGCGGTTCGCGATGCTGTGGATCGGGATCTTCCTCGCGCTGGTCGCGGGGCGCGCCGAGCTGGTGCAGGCGGTGCAGATCCTGGTCTGGCCCATCGGCTTCCTCTCCAACGCGTTCGCGTCGCCGGACTCGATGCCGGGCTGGCTCGGCACGTTCGTGGAGTGGAACCCGATGTCGGCGACCGCGACGGCGGTCCGTGACCTCTTCGGGAACCCGGGCGGCGAGCCGGGGCACGTCTGGGCGGCGGTGGTGTGGCCGCTGGTGCTGCTCGCGGTCTTCTTCCCGCTGGCGGTACGGAAGTTCGGGCGGCTCGGGAAGTAGCCGGGAACCGGCGGCGCGGAGGTGGGAACCCGAGGGCGGTGAGCGGTGTATTGAAAGCAGCGGTTCACCGCGGACCGCCCGAGGGAGGACAGGGGGACGTGCGATGCGCAGGCCCGTGGGAGGAGCGGCCGGCGCCGTCGTGGCGCTGGTGCTGGTGGTGTTGAGCGGGTGTTCGGGGTCGAAGCCGGCGGTGGACCCGGGCGGTTCGAGGAGCCCGGGGGCCTCCGGGAGCCAGGGGGCTTCGGCCGGCCCCGGTGCTACGGGGGCTTCGGGTGTTCCGTCCGCTCCGGGTGCTTCGGGAGGGGGCGGCGAGGGGCCGGTGGCGCGCCCGGATCCGGGGCTGTTCGGGGCGCCGCCCCGGATTCCGTCCGCTCCGGGGCTGCCCGGCTGGGCGCACAGTCTGGGCTTCGCGCGGGACGGCAGCGGGTTCGCGCTGCTCGCCTCGTGCGTGAGCGACCCGGCGGCCCCGGAGAACGGCTTCTGCCGGCAGCACGTGGCCGTGCGGGACGCCGGGGCGGAGAAATGGGTGCTGCGGCGGTCCCCGCTGCCGCGGGTCCTGGGGACGGACGGCATATCGGCGAACCTGCTGCCCCTCGGCCCAGGCCGGGCGCTCGTCGAGGAGGGCAGTGCCGGGCCGGGCTCGCGGACCTGGTTCACCGGGGACGGCGGGCGCACCTGGCGGGCGGGCGACCGGCGCACGGTCGGGACGACCCCGGAGATACCCGAGGGGGCGGTGCTCGGCACCGACTGCGCCGAGCCCCCCGATGCCCTGCCCGACGACTGCGAGCGGGAGCGGATCGTGGTGGTCTCGCCGCAGGACGGGCGGCGCCGGGCGCTGGCCCGGGCTCCCCTCCTGGGGGCGCATCCCCGGCCCCAGGAGCAGCCGGAGCCCGACGGGTCCTGGTGGGTGTCGGGCACGGACCCGCTGTCGGGGCGGGCGGCGGTCGCCGTCTCCCGGGACGGGGGGCGCGGCTGGACGGTGAGCCGGCTGCCGAGTCCCGTCACGAGCCCCGGGTGGCACACGGCGGTGGCGGTGGGCAGGGACGCGGTGTACGCGGCGGAGATGGGCGAACTGGTGGGCGGTGAGCCCGTCAAGAACCCGATGCGGGCGCTGCACCGTTCGGTGGACGGCGGGCGGACCTGGCAGCGGATGTGGACGACGGGGCCGAGCGAGCAGCCCCGCAGCCTGCTCGGCCTGCCGGTGCCGGGTCCCGGTGGCCGGGTGGGCATCGGGGCGGAGCTCTCGGGATACGAGAGCGTGGACGGCGGCCGCACGTTCGTCGGGCTCGGCGAGGGGACGCACCACACCCGCCGCACCCCGCTGGGCCTGCTGCGGGAGGGGTCGCGCTGCGCGTACGCGCTGACCGCGGACGGGGTGCGCTGGTCGGAGTTCCGGCTGGCCTGCGACGACGCGGTCGGCGACTGACGGGTCAGAGTGCCGCCCGGCCCGGCCGGCAGGACATCCCCTAGTGGTGGAAGGAGGTCGCCGCGCTCGTGTCCTGGGTGAAGGGCTGGGACTGGCTCCGCAGTTCGGGCAGCAGCCGGACCAGATCCTCGATGAGGAGTCCGGCGAGGTCGGCGGAGAACCCGTTGCGGCAGACCACGCGCAGCACGGACAGATCCTCGCGGTTGGCGGGGAAGGTGTAGGCGGGGACCAGCCAGCCCTGTTCGCGCAGCCGCCGGGAGACGTCGAAGACGTTGAAGGAGGTGACGTCGGGGGCGGTGGTGAAGGCGAAGACGGGCAGTTCGTTGCCGTGGGTGAGGAGCTGGAAGTCGCCCATGGCCTCGATCCGTTCGGCGAGGCCGCGGGCGATGTCGCGGGAGGTCTGCTGCACCGCCCGGTAGCCCTCCCGGCCGAGCCTCAGGAAGGTGTAGTACTGCGCGACGACCTGGGCGCCCGGCCGGGAGAAGTTGAGGGCGAAGGTGGGCATGTCGCCGCCCAGGTAGTTGACGCGGAAGACGAGTTCCTCGGGGAGTTCCTCGGGAGAGCGCCACAGGGCCCAGCCGACGCCCGGGTAGACCAGGCCGTATTTGTGACCGGAGGTGTTGATCGAGGAGACGCGGGGGAGCCGGAAGTCCCAGACCAGGTCGTCGTCGACGAAGGGGGCGACCATGGCGCCGGAGGCGCCGTCGACATGGACGGGGATGTCGAGGCCGGTGCGTTCCTGGAGGGCGTCGAGGGCGGCGCAGATCTCGGCGACGGGTTCGTAGGAGCCGTCGAAGGTCGAGCCGAGGACGGCGACGACACCGATGGTGTTCTCGTCGCAGAGCGCGGCGGCGGTCTCCGCGTCGAGGTGGAAGCGGTCGCCCTCCATGGGGACGAGCCGGGCCTCGACCTCCCAGAAGTTGCAGAACTTCTCCCAGCAGACCTGGACGTTGACGCCCATGACGAGGTTGGGGCGGGCGGTGCCGGGGTAGCGGTCGGCGTTCCGCTTGGTCCAGCGGCGCTTCAGGGCCATGCCGGCGAGCATGCAGGCCTCGCTGGAGCCGGTGGTGGAGCAGCCGACGGCGGCGGCCGGGTCCGGGGCGTGCCACAGCTGGGCGAGCATGGCGACGCAGCGGCGCTCCAGTTCGGCGGTGCGCGGGTACTCGTCCTTGTCGATCATGTTCTTGTCGCGGCACTCGGCCATCAGGACGCCCGCCTGGGGCTCCATCCAGGTGGTGACGAAGGTGGCGAGGTTGAGCCGGGAGTTGCCGTCGAGCATCAGCTCGTCGTGGACGAGCTGGTAGGCGCTCGCCGGGGGAAGGGGGCCGTCGGGCAGCCGGTGGTGGGGCGGGGCCTCGGTCATGCCGCCGACCGGGTTGGCGGCCTCCCCGAAGAACGGGTTGAGGGAGAGCCGGCGGGCGGGCTCGGCGGGGGAGGCGGCAGGACCCTTGTGGAGCGGCATGGGGGACTCCTTCTGTCCGGTGGGGAGGCTCCCCCGAGGGGCGGGGGTCAGTGCAGGGACTTGCCCTGGGCGTCGAGTTCGAGCTGGGGGCGGCCGGTGACGATCAGCCAGGCGGGGAGGGAGGCCAGGCAGAGCAGGGCGAGCATCGAGGCCGAGGAGGCGACGACGGCGGCGACGAAGAGGCTGATCCAGCCCTGCCGGGTGGTGGCGAGCAGGACGCCGAGGACGCCGGCGGAGACGGCGACCGCCGGGTGGACCTCGGGGACGAGGGCCTGGGCGAGTAGCCCGAACGCGGCGCCGATGAACACGGCGGGGAAGATCCGGCCGCCCCGGAAGCCGCAGGAGGCGGCGACGAGGAGGGCGAGGAGTTTGATCACGGCCATCTTGGCGAGCTCGCCGGAGGACCAGCTGCCGACCGAGGCGGAGAGCTCCTTGACCTCGTCCAGGCCCTTGAAGAGGGTCATCTGTCCGCCGGCGGCGCCCAGGAGGCCGAGGACGAGGCCGCCGACGGGCAGCATCAGCATGGGGTGGCGCAGACGTCCGAACGCGGCGTGGACATGGGGGAAGAGGTAGCAGGCGGCGAGCCCGAAGACGGCCGCGGCGGAGGCGATCACCAGGGCGGCGAGCAGGTCGCTCCAGCCGGGGTCGGTGAGGGGCGGGAGCCCCATGTCGAAGGTGGGGTCGGCCAGCAGCTGGGTGGTCATGGACCCGGCGCCGGCGGCGACGAGCGGGGCGAAGAGCCGGTCCCAGAGCGAGCCGCGGCCCGGCTGGCCGACGAGGGCCTCGGAGATGACGAGGGCGGCGGCCACCGGGGTGCCGAAGAGGGCGCCGATGGTGGCGGCCGAGGCGAGGCCGACCCAGAAGGCGCCCGGCACGGCGGGGGCCATCCTGCGGCCCACCCAGTAGGCGAGGGCGATGTTGGCCTCGATGATCGGGTTCTCGGGTCCGAGACTGACGCCGCCGGCGAGCGTGAGCGTGGCCGCGAGCAGCAGGCTCGGTACGACCCCGGGGGCGAGCGGCGCGCCGCCGAGGCCCAGGGAGGCCGGGTCGGGCCCGGCGTGCCCGGGGACCTTCCAGACGACGAGGCCCACGGCGATGCCGGACGCCGTGAGCATGCTGATGATCCAGAGGGAGGAGTAGTCGCCGATGCCGAGCGCACCCGGCAGGTCGTGCCAGAGGACGTCCTGGAGCTGATCCGCGAGGGCCTCGATCCCGAGGAGCAGCAGGCTCGCCGCGACGCCGACCACGAGCGCGGGCAGCACCTGGGGGAGCAGGATCCGCAGCGGGGTCGCGTCGGCGGGGGGAGGGGGCGGAGCATGATCGGTGGCCACCGACCCACCATAAGTGAGCAAATGCCGCACAACATCCCGAAATTCGGGTCGAACGGACGTGCACCTCACACCGCGTCAGGCCCGGGGCCGCCGACGCCCGAACCGGCCGAGGCCCGGCCCCGGGGCATGAGCCCCGGGGGCCGGGCAGCAAGGGGGACGGGTCGCAGGGTCAGGCGCGCGGGGCGATCACCACCGCCGTGCCGTACGCGCACACCTCCGTGCCCACGTCCGCCGCGTCCGTCACGTCGAAGCGGAACATCAGCACGGCGTTCGCGCCGCGCGCCCGCGCCTGCTCCACCAGCCGTTCCATGGCCTGGTTCCGGGTCTGCACGAGGGTCTTCGTCAGACCCTTCAGCTCCCCGCCGACCATCGACTTGAGGCCCGCGCCGATCTGGCTGCCCAGATGGCGGGAGCGGACGGTGAGCCCGAAGACCTCACCGATCACCTGCCGGATCTCGAAGCCCGGCACGTCGTTCGTCGTCACGACCAGTACGTCGGGGTGCGACCCCTGGCCGCCTCCGTACTCCTCGATGCCCATCGGCATACACCTCCTGGCCCACAGCCTCCGGGGAGCGGGCCCTCTCCGCATCCTGTGGGCGCCAGGTGGAACCGGTCGGGTTCGGTCCACGTTGATAGCTTGGGGCCAGCCGTCCCCCATGCCCCCATGCCCCCTTGACCGCAGGAGCCCGGAACCCGTGAACACGCTTGCCCTCGGACCGAGCTGGTTGGACCCGGATTATCTGATCCAGACCTTTGGTCCGATCGGTGTCCTGGCCATTGTCTTCGCCGAGTCCGGCCTCCTGATCGGGTTCTTCCTGCCCGGCGACTCGCTGCTCTTCACCACCGGCCTGCTGATCACGACCGGCAAGCTGGACATGCCGCTGTGGCTGATGTGCACGCTGATCGTGGCCGCGGCCGTCCTCGGCGACCAGGTCGGATACCTCTTCGGGCGCAAGGTCGGCCCGGCCCTCTTCAAGCGCCCCGACTCGAAGCTCTTCAAGCAGGAGAACGTCGAGAAGGCGCACGAGTTCTTCGAGAAGCACGGCCCGAAGTCGCTGATCCTGGCCCGCTTCGTCCCCATCGTGCGCACGTTCACGCCGATCATCGCCGGCGTCAGCCGCATGAACTACCGCCTGTTCATCACGTACAACATCATCGGCGGCGTCCTGTGGGGCGCGGGTGTGACCATCCTCGGCGCCCTCCTCGGCAAGATCGACTTCGTGCACCAGCACATCGAGATGATCCTCGTCGGGATCGTCCTGATCTCCGTCGTGCCGATCGTGATCGAGGTCCTGAGGTCCCGCTCCCAGTCGAAGAAGGAGCAGGCCAAGGGCGACCACACCCCCGGTGACCACGACGCCCCCGGCACCCCCAACCCGCCCCGCGGCCGGCACGCCAAGCGCTGACCCCGCCCCCCGAAGCGCCGAAAGGGCCCCGCACACCGTGCGGGGCCCTTTCTCATCCTCTGTGCCGTCCCGGTCCGCGCGCCGCCCCCGGGCCCCCGTACGCGCGCCCTAGAAGCCCCTCGTCCGCTTGGCCGCGCGGCGGGCCGCCGCGGCGCCGGGCGCCTGCATGAAGAGGCGGGCCAGCTCGCCTCCCAGGTTCACCCCGATCGCGATCGCCAGCGCGAGGGCCGCCGCCTTCGCCAGCGAGGCGAAGCCCTGGTCCAGGTTGTTCTGCGCGATCGCGAGCACCCCGAAGTACGTCGCCGAACCGGGCAGCAGCGGGCCGATCGCCGCCGTCACGTACGGCAGCGACGAGGTGTGCTCGTAACGGGCGATCAGCTGCCCGAAGAGGCCCACCAGACCCGCCGCCACCGCCGTCGCCATGACCGTCGACCCGTTGGCGGTCACCGCTATCGACGCGTAGATCACCCACGCCACCCCGCCGTTCAGGGTCGCGAAGAGCACCGTCGCCCGCGACTGCTGCAACAGGATCGCGAAGGTCGCGCACAGCACCATCGACGCCAGGATCTGCGTCACCGGCCGCTCCACCGCCTCCAGCTTCCCCTCCGGGTTCAGCTGCGCGTCGAACTGCACGGCGATGTAGAGCACCGACAGCACGCCCACCACGATCGCGACGAAGAAGTACGCGACCTCCAGGAGCCGGGCCGAGGCCGTGATGTAGAAGCCGGTCAGACCGTCCTGCACCGCCGCCACCAGCGCCCGCCCCGGGATCAGCGCGAACAGGCCACCGGTGATCACCGCCGACGGCCGCAGATCCGCATGCAGCATCGTCAGGAGCACGCCCATCGCCGCCGGCGGCATCGCCGCCACCAGGAACTGGTAGAACTCCGGCATGCCGCGCCCCGCGAACAGCCACGCCAGCCGGTCGCCGAGCACCGCGCCGAGCGCCGCCACGAAGAACACCGTCGCACCGCCGCCCAGCAGCACCGAGGCCGCGCCGGCGAGCACACCCGCCGCCGCCGTCAGGACCCAGCCGGGGTACGGGTGCCGGTTGCGCCGTATCTCCGCGAGCCGCCCGTAGGCCTCCTCGGGCGTCACCTCGTGCGCCCGCGCGTTGATGTCCGCGAGCAGCGTGTACACCGCCGCGAGCCGCGTGTAGTCCGTGCCCCGGCGCCGTACCGTCCGGTTCGCCGTGATCGGATCGTCCACCAGCGACGGCTGGTACGTGACGGACAACAGGGTGAACGTCACCGTCGGCTCGACCCGGTCCAGACCGTACGAGCGGCAGATCGCGAACATCGCCGCCTCGACGTCCTCCGCGCCCTCCCCGCCCGCGAGCAGCAGCTCGCCGATACGCAGGGTCAGGTCGAGCACGCGCGGCACCGAGGGACCGCTCTCGTCCTCCTTGCGCGCCGCCTCGGGCACCGGCCGCTCACCCACCGGCAGCCGCAGCATGGTCCGCATCCGGTCCTGCCACGGCGCGTTCTGCGAGAGCCGCACCAGGGGCACCCCGTACGCCGGGGTGAACGCGGGCGGCGAGTTCTTGGCCGAGTACGTGGCGGGCGGCGCGAACGCCGAACCCTCCTGCTCGGCCGGCGGCTCCGCCGTCAGCCCCGGCGGAAGGGCGAACTCGGAGGTCGGATGCTCCTCCTCCGGCGGCGCGGGCTGCTCCACCCCGACCGGCGGCGCGAACGCGCTCCGTGCCTCGTCCGACTGGGGCTTCCGGTCCTCCGGAACCCCTCCCGGACCGTTCTTCGAGCCGTCCGGCTCCGCCACCACTCTGTCCGCCTCACTTTCCCGGGAACCGTAGATTCCAGTATGAGCGTGCGACGGATGTGCGAAAGGCGGTGCACCCAACGGGTGCACCGCCTTCACACGCTCAGAACAGAACAGGCTCAGTGGCCGCCCTGCTCCTTGGCACGCGCGTACGACTTCTCGATCTCTTCCTCGGCCTCGGCGCGACCGACCCAGTCCGCGCCCTCGACCGACTTGCCCGGCTCCAGGTCCTTGTAGACCTCGAAGAAGTGCTGGATCTCCAGGCGGTCGAACTCCGCGACGTGGTGGATGTCCCGCAGGTGCTCCATGCGCGGGTCCGTGGCCGGGACGCACAGCAGCTTGTCGTCGCCGCCCGCCTCGTCCGTCATGCGGAACATGCCGATCGCGCGGCACTTGATCAGGCAGCCCGGGAAGGTGGGCTCGTCGAGGATGACGAGCGCGTCCAGCGGGTCGCCGTCCTCACCCAGGGTGTTCTCGACGTAGCCGTAGTCGGTCGGGTAGGCCGTCGACGTGAACAGACGACGGTCCAGACGGATGCGACCCGTCTCGTGGTCGACCTCGTACTTGTTACGCGATCCCTTGGGGATCTCGATGAGAACGTCGAACTCCACGGGTGGCTCCTCCTGAATCAACACAACTGAATGCTCGCGACGACGCGCGGTGATTAAGTGTCCCTCACGCAGGTGTGTGATCGCGAAAGGGGCTGGTCAGCAATGCCCGAGCCGAGGATGTGGCAGCTCACGGCGGGCTCCGCCGCCCTCGGACTGGCCCTGGCCGCCGTGGCGGTGACCGCGGCCGGTCCGTGGGACTCGGGCCAGCGTACGGCCGAGCGGGCCCGCGCCGCCGCCCCGGCGACGGGTGGCGCACGTCACGCCCCGCCCCCCGCACCCGCCCCGCCCGAGCGCCCCGCACCCGCCCCGAGCGCCCCCGGCGTCCTCACCGCCCTGCACGCCCCGGCGCCCGCCACCCGCCCCGCGGACCTCGCCGCCCTCCTCGTACCGCTCCTCGCCGACCCCGGGCTCGGCCCCCTGCGCACCGCCTCCGTCGTCGACACCGCCACCGGCCGGCAGCTGTACGGCGAGGGGGCCGGCACCCCCATGACCCCCGCGTCCACGGTCAAGATCGCCACCACCGCGGCCGCGCTCTCCGCCCTCGGCCCCGACCACCGCATCGCCACCACCGTCACCGCCGCCCCCGACGGCCGCACCGTCACCCTCACCGGCGGCGGCGACCCCACGCTCGACCCGGCCCGCCTCAAGGCCCTCGCGGCCGACACCGCCCGCGCCCTCACCGCCCGCGGCCACACCTCCGTACGCCTCGCCTACGACACGAGCCTCTACCAGGGCCCCCCGGTCCACCCCATCGGCCCCAACGAGAACCTCGCCCCCGTCGTCGCCCTCATGACCGACGAAGGACGACTCGACGACAGCGAGAGCGGCCCCGCGCCCCGCACCGCCGACCCCGCGGGCGACACCGCCACCGCCTTCGCCGGCCACCTCGCCGCAGCCGGCGTCGAGATCACCGGCACCCCGGCCCCCGGCCGCACCCCCGAGGCGGCCCCCCTCGCCCGCACGTACTCCGCCCCCCTCGCCGACCTCGTCGAACGCACCCTCACCCACAGCGACAACGACCTCGCCGAAGCCCTCGCCCGGCAGACCGCCCTCGCCCGCAAGAAGCCCGCGAGCTTCGACGGCGCCGCCCAGGCCGTCCGCGGGGAACTCGCCCGCCTCGGCCTCCCCGTCGCCGGCGCCCGCTTCGCCGACGGCAGCGGACTCGACCGCCGCGACCGCGTCTCCGCCGCCCTCCTCACCGGACTCCTCACCCGAGCGGCCGACCCCGCCCGCCCCGCCCTGCGCCCCCTCCTCACCGGACTGCCCGTCGGCGGCTTCACCGGCACCCTCGCCGGCCGCTTCGACACCGCACCCGCCACCGAGGGCGCCGGACTCGTCCGCGCCAAGACCGGCACCCTGACGGGCGTCAACACCCTCGCCGGAACCGTCGTCACCGCCGACGGACGCCTCCTCGCCTTCGCGTTCCTCGCCGGCAGCACCCTCTCCCCGTACGAGGCGCAACCCGCCCTCGACCGCCTCTCCGCCGCCCTCGCCGCACAGCACTGACCACCCCCCGGCACGGCGACGACACCGCCCGGACCCGCACGGAAGCCGTCCCGAACCCACCCCGAACAGCCTTCGAGACCGTACGGTTGACGCATGACGAGCATCGGTGGCGCAGGCACATCCGGGATGGTCGACTGGAACCTCGCGGTCGCGACCGCGACCCGCCTCGTGCGGCCCGGACCCGAAGTCAGCCGCGACGAGGCACGCGAGGTCGTCGCCGAACTCCGCAAGCACGCCAAAGCCTCGGAGGAACACGTCCGGGCCTACACCCGGATGATCCCCGAGGGCATGGAGCTCCACGACACGCCCGTCCTCGTCGTCGACCGGGCCGGCTGGATCAAGGCCAACGTCGCCGGCTTCCGCGAACTCCTCAACCCGCTCCTCGGCAAGATGCAGGACCGCCGCTCCACCACCCCCGGCAACGCCGTCCTCGGCGCCGTCGGCGGCAAGGTCACCGGCGTCGAACTCGGCATGCTCCTGTCGTTCCTCGCCTCCCGCATCCTCGGCCAGTACGAGACCTTCGCCCCCGCCACCCGCGACCTCCCCGCCGGCGCCAACGGCGGCGGACGCCTCCTCCTCGTCGCGCCCAACATCGTCCACGTCGAACGCGAACTCGAAGTCTCCCCGCACGACTTCCGGCTCTGGGTCTGCCTCCACGAGGAGACCCACCGCACCCAGTTCACCGCCGTCCCCTGGCTCCGCGACCACCTCCAGGGCGAAATCCAGTCGTTCCTCGCCGCCACCGACGTCGACCCCGGCACCGTCGTCGAACGCCTCCGCGAAGCCGCCCAGACCCTCGCCGGCGGCCGCCCCGAGGGCGAGGAGGGCGAACCCGCCCCCTCCCTCGTCGAACTCGTCCAGACCCCCGAACAGCGCGAGATCCTCGGCCGCCTCACCGCCGTCATGTCCCTCCTCGAAGGCCACGCCGACTACGTCATGGACGGCGTCGGACCCCAGGTCGTGCCCTCCGTCGCCGAGATCCGCGAGAAGTTCCAGCAGCGCCGCGCCCGCGGCGCCTCCCGCCTCGACCTCGCCCTGCGCAAGCTCCTCGGCCTCGACGCCAAGCTCCGCCAGTACCGCGACGGCGAGCGCTTCGTCCGCGCCGTCGTCGACCAGGTCGGCATGGACGGCTTCAACCGCGTCTGGACCTCGCCCAACACGCTCCCCACCAAGACCGAGATCGCCGCCCCCGCCGACTGGATCGCGAGGGTGCACCGTAAGGCAGACTCGTGAGACAGGTGCGGCACACGGCACAGGAACACGTCGGAACGCCCCACCAATCACCCATCCGAGGGACCCTGGGCATGGGGTGAGGCGTGCAATGCTCGGGTAACGGCCGGGTTTCTGTCACCATCGACGCACTCTGAGTGACCGAACCCCCCTTTCCGACCGTTAAGACTCCGACCGAGGCACCCCACCCCATTCACGAAGGGCACCGGACATGGGTCCCCATCCTGCGGTCGCGGCGATACGCCTGGCGGTCCGCCGCGTACTCCACGACGTTCTCACCGAGCACCAGACCGACCCCGCCCCCGCACGCGACGCACACACCCCCCTCGTGCTCGTCGCCTGCTCCGGAGGCGCCGACTCCATGGCGCTCGCCTCCGCCCTCGCCTTCGAGGCCCGCAAGCTTCCCGTGCGCGCCGGCGGCATCACCGTCGACCACGGACTCCAGGACGGCTCCGACACCCGCGCGGGCGAGGTCGTCGCGCGCATGACCGCCCTCGGCCTCACCCCCTCCGAGGCCGTCGCCGTCACCGTCGGCCGCGAAGGAGGACCCGAGGCCGCCGCGCGCGACGCGCGCTACGCGGCCCTCGACGCCGCCGCCGAACGGCACGGAGCCGCCGCGATCCTCCTCGGCCACACCCGCGACGACCAAGCGGAAACCGTCCTGCTCGGGCTCGCCCGCGGCTCCGGCATCCGCTCGCTCTCCGGCATGGCCGCGATCTCCGGCGCCTCCGGCCGCTACCGGCGCCCCTTCCTCCAGCTCGACCGCCAGACCGTGCGCAAGGCCTGCGTCGCACAGGAACTCGCCGTCTGGGACGACCCCCACAACAGCGACCCCGCCTACACCCGCTCCAGGCTCCGCCACGAGGGCCTCCCCGCCCTCGAGAAGGCCCTCGGCAAGGGCGTCGTCGAAGCCCTCGCCCGAACGGCCCAGCTCTCCCGCGACGACGCCGATGCCCTCGACACCTGGGCCGCCGACGCCGAGACCCGCGTACGCGACGAGGCGGGCACCCTGGAGTGCGCCAAGCTCTACGGACTGCCCCCCGCCGTACGCCGCCGCGTCCTGCGCCGCGCCGTCATCGCCGAGGGCGCACCCGCCGGCTCCCTCTTCGCCCGCCACATCGAAGAAGTCGACCGGCTCATCACCGGCTGGCGCGGCCAAGGGGCCATCAACCTGCCCGGCCGCGTCGAAGCCCGCCGCCAGGGTGGCAGACTGGTCATCCGGCAAGGCTGACGCACGCTGCAACGAAAGTGACCCGGGTGAACGAGAAGGACATGGGCACCGACCTCCAGTCGGTGCTCATCACCAAGGAAGAGATCGACGCCAAGCTGGCAGAGCTGGCCGCGAAGATCGACGCGGAATACGCGGGCAAGGACCTGCTCATCGTCGGCGTCCTCAAGGGCGCCG
Source organism: Streptomyces sp. CB02009 (assembly GCF_001905825.1). Classification (GTDB taxonomy): domain Bacteria; phylum Actinomycetota; class Actinomycetes; order Streptomycetales; family Streptomycetaceae; genus Streptomyces. The sequence goes on along the minus strand of NZ_LIVV01000004.1, from coordinate 68,956 downwards.
TGATGGTGATGGCGGATCTGGCTCGCGCCCTTTCCACCCCCGTCACCATGGACTGGATGGCCGTGTCCTCCTACGGCGCCGGCACCCAGTCCTCGGGCGTCGTCAGAATCCTCAAGGACCTCGACACCGACATCAAGGGCAAGCACGTCCTGATCGTCGAGGACATCATCGACTCCGGCCTGACGCTGTCCTGGCTGCTGTCGAACCTCGGCTCGCGCGAGCCCGCCTCCCTCGAGGTGTGCACGCTCCTCCGCAAGCCCGAGGCCGCCAAGGTCGCGATCGACGTCAAGTGGATCGGTTTCGACATCCCCAACGAGTTCGTCGTCGGCTACGGCCTCGACTACGCCGAGAAGTACCGGAACCTTCCGTTCGTCGGCACGCTCGCCCCGCACGTCTACGGCGGCTGAACGCCGGCGCCGTTCGGGGAACCCGCACCGCCTTCCCCCCGTTGAACCACGGGAAGGCGGTCGCGGGCGACGATGCTGAGGTACCGTCCGAAGAACAGCTTTTTCACACAGCAGCTCTCACAGCAGCATTTTCCTACGGGCAGGAGGGACGGGGCGTTCTCGCTCCGTATGGATGGACGTGAAGCGATACTTCCGTGGGCCGGTCATGTGGATCGTGCTGGCCGTCCTCGCCGTGGTCGTGCTGATGCAGGTCGTCGGCTCGTCCGAGGGCTACAAGACGGTGGACACCGGCAAGGTCGTCCAGGCGATCGACAAGAACCAGGTCAAGCAGGCAAAGGTCACCACCGGTGACGAGCAGATCATCAAGATCGAGCTCGTCGACGGTCAGAAGATCGACAACAGCAGCAAGGTCCAGGCCAGCTACATCGGCTCCCAGGGCGTCGACGTCGCGGACAAGCTGCAGGAGAAGTTCGAGGCCGGGCAGATCGAGAAGGGCTACACCGTCTCCCCGACGAAGCAGTCGCCCTTCGTCTCGATCCTGCTCTCCCTCCTCCCCTTCGTCCTCATCGTGGTCGTCTTCCTCTTCCTGATGAACCAGATGCAGGGCGGCGGCTCCCGCGTCATGCAGTTCGGCAAGTCCAAGGCGAAGCTCATCACCAAGGACACGCCGAAGACCACCTTCGCCGACGTCGCGGGCTCGGACGAGGCCGTCGAGGAACTCCACGAGATCAAGGAGTTCCTCCAGGAGCCGGCCAAGTTCCAGGCCGTCGGCGCCAAGATCCCCAAGGGCGTCCTGCTCTACGGCCCGCCCGGAACCGGCAAGACGCTCCTCGCGCGCGCCGTCGCCGGCGAGGCCGGGGTCCCGTTCTACTCGATCTCCGGCTCCGACTTCGTCGAGATGTTCGTCGGCGTCGGCGCCTCCCGAGTCCGCGACCTCTTCGAGCAGGCCAAGGCCAACGCGCCCGCCATCGTCTTCGTCGACGAGATCGACGCGGTCGGACGCCACCGCGGCGCCGGCCTCGGCGGCGGCCACGACGAGCGCGAGCAGACCCTCAACCAGCTGCTCGTCGAGATGGACGGCTTCGACGTGAAGGGCGGCGTCATCCTGATCGCCGCCACGAACCGCCCCGACATCCTCGACCCCGCCCTCCTGCGCCCCGGCCGCTTCGACCGGCAGATCGCCGTCGACCGTCCGGACATGCAGGGCCGTCTGGAGATCCTCAAGGTCCACCAGAAGGGCAAGCCGGTCGCACCGGACGTCGACCTCGGCGCCGTCGCCCGACGCACCCCCGGCTTCACCGGCGCGGACCTCTCCAACGTCCTCAACGAGGCGGCGCTCCTCACCGCCCGCAGCGACCAGAAGCTGATCGACAACGCGGCACTGGACGAGGCGATCGACCGAGTGGTCGCGGGCCCGCAGAAGCGGACCCGGATCATGTCGGACAAGGAGAAGAAGATCACCGCGTACCACGAGGGCGGCCACGCCCTCGTCGCGGCGGCCTCGCCGAACTCCGACCCCGTCCACAAGATCACCATCCTGTCCCGCGGCCGCGCCCTGGGCTACACGATGGTCCTGCCGGACGAGGACAAGTACTCGACCACCCGCAACGAGATGCTCGACCAGCTGGCCTACATGCTGGGCGGCCGTGCGGCGGAGGAACTGGTCTTCCACGACCCGACCACCGGCGCCGCCAACGACATCGAGAAGGCCACGGCCACGGCCCGCGCGATGGTCACCCAGTACGGCATGACCGAGCGGCTCGGCGCGATCAAGTTCGGTGGCGACAACACCGAACCCTTCCTCGGCCGAGAGATGGCGCACCAGCGCGACTACTCGGAAGAGGTCGCGGCGCTGGTCGACGAAGAGGTCAAGAAGCTCATCGAGACCGCGCACAACGAGGCCTGGGAGATCCTCGTCGAGAACCGCGACGTCCTCGACAACCTGGTCCTCGCCCTCCTGGAGAAGGAGACGCTGGGCAAGGAGGAGATCGCCGAGATCTTCACCGCCATCACCAAGCGCCCGGCCCGCCCGGCCTGGACCGGCTCCTCCCGCCGTACCCCGTCCACGCGTCCGCCGGTGCTCTCCCCCAAGGAGCTCGCCCTGACGAACACGGCGAACGGCTCGGCGGCCCCCGCGGTCGACACCACGAAGGGCATCGAGATCGCCCCGGTGGACACCCCGGAGGACTGACCGTCCCGCACCCCCGGAATGGCTGCCGCGCCCCCACAGGTTTTAGCCTGTGGGGGCGCGGCATTTCGCGCACATCAGTCAGACGGAACGAGGCACAGAGATGACCGACCCGGTGACGCTGGACGGCGAGGGCACGATCGGCGAGTTCGACGAGAAGCGCGCCGAGGCAGCCGTACGCGAGCTCCTCATCGCGGTCGGCGAGGACCCGGACCGCGAGGGTCTGCAGAAGACGCCTGCGCGCGTTGCGCGTGCGTATCGCGAACTGCTGGCCGGGATGCGCCAGGAGCCCGAGGATGTCCTGACCACGACTTTCGATCTCGGGCACGATGAGATGGTGCTCGTGAAGGACATCGAACTCGTTAGCTTCTGCGAACATCATTTGCTCCCGTTCCACGGCGTGGCCCATGTGGGCTACATACCGGCGGAGACCGGCAAGATCACGGGCCTGTCGAAGCTGGCGCGTCTCGTCGACGTCTTCGCACGGCGCCCGCAGGTCCAGGAGCGCCTGACGACGCAGATCGCCGATTCGCTGATGCGGATTCTCGAGGCGCGCGGCGCGATCGTCGTGATCGAGGCCGAGCACATGTGCATGTCGGTACGGGGCATCCGCAAGCCGGGCGCCAAGACGACGACCTCGGCGGTACGTGGTCAACTTCGTGACGCTACTACCCGTGCTGAGGCCATGTCCCTGATATTGGCCCGTTAGCAGCGGGCTGTCCCCCTTGCTCCATACCGTCCCCGATCAGTGGAGTGGATCGCTGATCAAGGGGGACCGGTATGGGGTACGGGCCGGGCCCCGGTGCGGGGTCGGCGGCCGGTGGTGTCAGTGGGGGCGGCTAGCCTGCGGCCATGATCGAGACGTTCGGCGGCGACCGCCGCTTTCCTGACGCGTTGGCCGCCGTCGCCCGGGTCGAGTTCGACTACGGCGACGAGGGCGAGGGCGTCGACTTCGAGCCGTACAACGCCTTCGACTCCGCCGAGGAGACCACCGACTGGCTCCGGCACTGGACCGGCAACCACGCGCTCGACGGCGGTGACTACCGCGTCTTCGGGCAGGACGGGACCGGCGGTCTCGCGGCGATCTGGTGTGTGCGGCCCGGGCAGCCGCTTGCCGAGCAGCCCGTGGTGTTCATGGGGTCGGAGGGCGAGCGCGGTGTCGTCGCCGGGAACCTGTCCGACTTCCTGTGGGTGCTCGCCGACGGCTACGGGCCGATGGAGGCCGCTCTGTACGTGGAGCGGGAGCCGCGCCCGGACGCGGACCTGGCCGAGCTGGCCGGGCGGTTCGCGACGACGCCGCGCCGGGGTGCTCGGGAGATCGTCGGGGAGGCGCAGGCCGAGTTCGCGGGTTTCTCGGAGGGCATCGACGCGCTCTGCCGCTGAGCGCCGGTCTTCCGGCCGGACGGGGAGCTAGACCCGGGCCTTGCCCGGGCCGTTCTCGTCGTCGTCCTCCGGGAGGCGGCAGACGCGCTCCAGGAAGAGGGCGGCCGCGATGACGGCGATGCCCGCCGCTACCGAGAAGGCCGCGTAGAGGGCCTGGTCGCGGCGGGCCGGGACGTCGAGGGAGCCGAGGAGGAAGACGCCCGTGCCGCCGTACATGCCGGCGACGAGGGCGGCCACCAGGGCGCTCGCCTGGCCGAAGACCACCGCGCGGGCCGCCATCAGGGGTTCGACGCCCTTGGCGCCGGGGCGCCGCTCGCGCTGGGCCTTGAGGCGGGCGCGCAGGGAGAGGGCGGTCGCGGTGAGGACGGCCGCGATCACGGTGAGGACGATGGGCGCCGCGATCGGCACGCTGGGCAGGGTGCCGACCGCTTCCCAGAGCCGTGCGGCGCCCCAGGAGAGGATGCCGGCCACGAGGAACAGTCCGGCGAGCACCTTCAGCCGCAGTTGTTTCACCGGGTGTCCTTCTCCTGGTCGTCGGTCGTGCTCCGCTGTGCGGTCTGCCACGAAGCGTAACGACTACTCGGGCAGACGGAGTTCCAGGTCGGCGCGGCGGGCGATGCCTTCGTCGCCGAGTGAGGCGAGGAGGGCGGCGATGGTGCCGCGGCCGGGCAGCTGTGCCTCGGGGTCCACGTCGTGCCAGGGGGCGAGGACGAAGGCGCGCTGGTGGGCGCGGGGGTGCGGCAGGGTGAGGACGGGGTCGTCGGAGACCACGTCGGCATAGGCGACGATGTCGACGTCGATGGTGCGGGCGCCCCAGTGCTCCTCGCGGACGCGGTGGAAGGCCTCCTCGACGGCGTGGGCGCGCTCCAGGAGGGAGGAGGGCGGCAGGGTCGTCTTCACGAGCGCGACGGCGTTGAAGTACGAGGGCTGGCTGTCGGGCTCGACGCCCCAGGGCTCCGTCTCGTACACGGGGGAGACGGCTTTGACCCGGAGGCCGGGGGTGTCCGCGAGGGCGTCGACGGCCCCCTGGAGGGTCTCCAGGCGGTTGCCGAGGTTGGCGCCGAGGGCCACGACGGCCCAGCGGGGGTTGGACAGCGTCGAGTCGGCGGCGTCGACGGTGGCGACGACGGAGGCCGGTACGGGCTGGACGGTGGGATCGCTCTGCATCGGCTTCATCGTCGGCTCCGGGTGATCGTGATGGTCACGTCGTCGAACGGCACGGTGATGGGCGCGTCCGGTTTGTGGACGACGACCTCCACCTCTTGTACCCCGGTGTGGCTGAGGCATTGCTGGGCGATGCGCTCGGCGAGCGTTTCGATGAGGTCGACGGGCTCGCCCTGGACGACGTCGACGACCTCTTCGGCGACGATCCCGTAGTGCACGGTCTTCGCCAGGTCGTCGTCGGCGGCCGCCGGGCGGGTGTCCAGGCCGAGGACCAGGTCCACGATGAAGGTCTGGCCCTCCTCGCGCTCCTTGGGGAAGACGCCGTGGTGGCCCCGGGCCTTGAGGCCGCGCAGCGCGACACGATCCACGCGAATCACTCCTGCTGTCGTAGTTCGGTGGCCACGCAGCCGGGTGCGGACGGCCGGGTGTCCAGCATCGAATCTACCTGCGGGGACCGACAGGGCTTGCCTGCGGGGGCCGTGGGCGGGTCCCCGGGGCGGGTGGCGGGGTGGTCACGGGGTGTCGCCGCCGGGCTCCTCGTCCGGTGTTTCCTCGGTGTCCGTGAGGACGGGGGAGGCGTGGTGGGACCAGATGCGCCAGCCGTCGGGTGTGTGGCGGAACACATTGGTGGCGACGACGAGCTGTCCGACGAGGGGGCCGAGTTCGGCGCCGTCCTCGGCGGGGCCGCCGCTGAGGATGTTCTCGGTGCAGGTGACGACGGCGGTGCCGTCGGCGAGGGAGATCTTGAGGTCGGTGAGGAAGAACTGGATGTACTCGGTGTTCGCCATGATCAGGGCGTACGAGCGGAGTACCTCGCCGCGGCCGGTGAGGACGGGCCAGCCGGGGTGGACGCAGGTGATGGGGGTGGCTCCGTCGTCGAGCCAGAGGGCGGAGACGCCTTCGAAGTCGCCGGTCTCCATCGCCTCGTAGAAGGCGGTGTTGGCGGCTTCGACGGCCGCCTCGTCGGCGCTGCGGCTCACGCGGCTCCCTCGACGGCGCGGGCGACGCGGACGGCGTCGGCGGTGGCCCGGACCTCGTGGACGCGGACGGCCCACGCGCCCGCGTGGGCGGCGAGGGCGGAGACGGCGGCGGTGGCGGCGTCGCGTTCGCGCGCGGGCGGGGGTGCGGCGCCCTCGCGGGCGAGGACGTGGCCGAGGAACCGCTTGCGGGAGGCGGCGACGAGGAGGGGGCGGCCGAGGGCGCGGAGTTCGGGGAGGTGGGCGACGAGGGCCAGGTCGTGGGGGGCGAGCTTGGCGAAGCCGAGGCCGGGGTCGACGACGATGCGCTCGGGGTCGACGCCGCCGTCGATGACGGCTTCGAGGCGGGTGCGGAGTTCGCCGACGACCTCGGTGACGACGTCGTCGTACACGGCGAGGCTGTTCATGTCCTGGCTGAATCCGCGCCAGTGCATGACGACGAAGGGGACCTCGGCGGCGGCGACGGCGGGGACCATGCCGGGGTCGGCGAGGCCGCCGCTGACGTCGTTGACGAGGAGGGCGCCGGCTTCGACGGCGCGGGCGGCGACGCGGGCGCGCATGGTGTCGACGGAGACGGTGACGCCTTCGGCGGCGAGGCCGCGGACGACGGGGACGACGCGGCGGAGTTCTTCCTCCTCGTCGACGCGGCTGGCGCCGGGGCGGGTGGACTCGCCGCCGACGTCGACGAGGTCGGCGCCTTCGGCGACGAGGTCGAGGCCGTGTTTGACGGCGGCCGTGGTGTCGAACCAGCGGCCGCCGTCGGAGAAGGAGTCGGGGGTCACGTTGACCACGCCCATGACCGCGCAGCGGTCCCACTCCGGCAGGCCTCGGGCGGTGCCCCGGTCGATCGTCGTACTCATGTGTCCAGCGTAGGGCCCAGGGGTGCGGTCAGGCCGCTCGGACCTCGCGCTCGGCGGGGGTGGCGACGATGTGGGCGCAGGGGCGGGGGGCCGGGGCGGGGCGCCTGCGGGTGAAGGGGCGGGGCAGTGCGAGGTTCACGAAGCCTTCGGCCTGCATGGCGGCGAAGCCGATGCGGGGGAGGTCGCGGCTCTTGCGGTAGACGACGAAGCGGGGTTCCCAGCGGGGCCGGAACTTGGCGTTGAACTTGTACAGCGACTCGATCTGGAACCAGCGGGAGAGGAAGACGAGGAGTCCGCGCCAGACGCGGAGGACGGGGCCCGCGCCGATCTTCTCGCCGCGGGCGAGGGCCGAGCGGAACATGGCGAAGTTGAGGGACACGCGCGCGATGCCGAGGCCGGTGGAGGCCTGGAGGGCGGCGACGATGAGGAGCTCGTTCATGCCGGGGTCGGCGGAGCGGTCGCGGCGCATGAGTTCGAGGGACATGCCGTCCGGGCCCCAGGGGACGAAGTGGATGATCGCCTTGAGGTCGCCGTAGGCGGAGTCGGGGGTGTCGTCGGTGTCGGTCTTGTGGGCGGTCGCTATGACGGCGTCGCCGTCGCCGGGGGCGCCGATGCGGCCGAGGGCCATGGAGAAGCCGCGTTCGGTGTCGGTGCCGCGCCAGTCGGCGGCGGCGCGGCGGACCTGTTCGAGTTCGGCGTCGTCGAGGTCACGGACGCGGCGGACGCGGGTGGTGTAGCCGTTGCGTTCGATGCGCTTGACCATCTGGCGGACGTTGCGCATGGCCCGTCCGGAGAGGGAGAAATCCGCGACGTCGACGACCGCCTCGTCGCCGAGTTCGAGGGCGTCGAGGCCGGTCTCGCGGGTCCAGACCTGGCCGCCGGTCTCGGAGCAGCCCATGACGGCGGGGGTCCAGGAGTGGGCCTTGGCCTCGTCCATGAAGCGTTCGATGGCGCCGGGCCAGGCTTCGACGTCGCCGATGGGGTCGCCGCTGGCGAGCATGACGCCGGAGACGACGCGGTAGCAGACGGCGGCCTTGCCGCTGGGGGAGAAGACGACGCCCTTGTCGCTGCGGAGCGCGAAGTGGCCGAGGGAGTCGCGGCCGCCGTGCTGGTCGAGGAGGGCGCGCAGGCGGATCTCGTCCTCGTCGGTGAGGCGGGCCGCGGGGTGCTCGGGGCGGAAGGCGAGGTAGATGGTGGTGAGGGCGGTGAGCATGCCGAGGGCGCCGAGGGAGTAGCCGACGGTCCAGTCGACGCCGTTGCTGTAGCCGACGGGGCCTTCGACGCCGAAGAGTCCGTACAGGACGTGTTCGAGGCGGTCGGCGAGGCTGGGGCTGCCGATGACGCGGCGCGGGTGGGCGCTGACGATGACGAGGCCGAGGGCGATGGAGCCGGCGCCCATGACGACGAAGTTGGCGAGTGCGCGCCAGCGGCTGCGCGGGTCGGGCAGGGCGGCGAACTCGCCGCGGTGGCGCAGGAGGAGGGTGAGGAGTACGAGGGAGAGGAGGGCGCCGAGGACGGAGTGGCGCCAGACGAACTGGGCGGCGGCGCCGAGGGGGAGGAGGACGACGGCGGCGCGCCAGGCGCGGCGCTTGTGGCGCTTGAGGCCGTGGGCGAGGAGCAGCAGGAGGACGCCGGCGCTGAGGGAGAGGGCGGCGGAGAGGGGGCCGAGGGTGCCGGGGAGGACTTCGGCCACGGCGTGCATCCGGCTGGCGCGGAAGCGGGGGAAGACGCCTGCGGCGATGTCGATGAGGCCGATCAGGGTGCAGGCGGTGCCGACGAGCGCGGGGACCTTCTCGGGGCGGGGGCCGCGGAGAATCCGGCGTACTCGAACCGGAACCAATCCTGATTTGTCCCCATCTACTGTCACAGACATGGCTTCCCGTGCTTCCCGTGGTCCTGCGAAGGGTCCTTGACTCCGGTCGGGCCCTGCGGCGCGTTCGGCGGGCCGTTCCGGTTGGTGCGCCTTCTAGGACGGAGCCGTGCGGAGTCGGGTTCATCGGTGCACAGGAAATTCTCAGAAAGAAGGCTCGGTCGTCCCATGGGTCTCACCAGCAACAAAGTCCTCGTGGTGGCGGTCGTCCTCGCCGTGGCGCTGTTCCTCGTCACGGTCTGGTTCTGGCCCCGGCTGGCGCGGCGCGGCTGGCGGGCGGTGGTGGGGCGGATCGGGCTGCTGCTGGTGACGCAGCTGGCGCTGTTCGCCGCGGTGGGCCTGGCGGCGAACCGTTCCTTCCTCTTCTACGGCTCGTGGGCCGACCTGTTCGGGCAGGAGCAGGACATGGGGGTGGTCGTCGACCACGGGGCCGGTTCGAAGGACCTCAGGGTGGTGGGCAGGCAGGGGCTCGACGTGCCGGGCGGCGGCCGTCCGGCGACGGCGGGCCAGATACAGAAGGTCGTGGTGGCGGGGGAGCGGTCCGGGATCGTCTCGCCGGCCTACGTGTACCTCCCGCCGGAGTACTTCCAGCCGAAGTACGCCCAGCGCACCTTCCCGGCCTCGGTGGTCCTGACGGGGTACCCGGGCACGGCGGAGAACCTGATCAAAGGGCTGAAGTACCCGAAGACGGCCTACCTCCAGGCGAAGGAGGGCCGGATGCAGCCGATGATCCTGGTGATGCTCCGTCCGACGGTGGCGCCGCCGCGGGACACCGAGTGCGTGGACATCCCGGGCGGCCCGCAGACGGAGACCTTCTTCGCGGAGGACCTGCCGAAGGCGGTCTCGGAGACGTACCGGGTGGGCACGAAGCCCCGGAACTGGGGCTTCATGGGGAACTCCACCGGCGGGTACTGCGCGCTGAAGATCGCCCTGCACCACCCCGACCGGTTCGCCGCCGGGGCGGGGTTCTCCGCGTACTACCGGGCGGCGGAGGACGTGACGACCGGTGACCTCTTCCACGGGGACGACAGCCTGCGCAAGCGGGGCGACCTGCTGTGGAGCCTGGACCACCGGCCGCAGGGCCGGTCGTCGTTCCTGGTGACGACGTCGAAGCAGGGCGAGGGCAACCGCCGGGGCACGCTCGACTTCATCAAGAAGGTGAAGAGCCCGGCGAAGGTCTCGTCGATCACGCTGGAGAGCGGCGGCCACAACTTCAACACGTGGAACCGCGAGATCCCGCCGGGTCTGGTCTGGATGAGCGGCAAGCTCAGCGCCACCTGAGCCCGGGCCGGGCTCAGGGAGCCGGGGTCGGGGCGGAGGCCGACGCCCGGCGCAGGGCGCGGTGGACGCCCTCCGGGGTGAGGACGCCGAGCGGCCGGCCGTCCTCGCCGGTGACGGTGAGCCGGCCCGTGTCGTGCTGGAGGAGCACGGCGAGGGCGTCCTTGAGCGAGGTCCCGAGCGGGACGGGGTCGGGGGCGCCGTCGCGGCTGCCGGCCTTGTCCGTCGCCGCGGGACCGGTCGTTGTGGAACCGGTCGCCGTCGGACCGGTCGCCGCGGGACCTGCCGCGTCGGGGCCTGCCGCCGGTACGGGGTCGAGGTCGGCCTCCGTGACGGGCGTGACCGCGAGCCGCTTCAGGCCGCGGTCGTTGCCGACGAAGTCCGCCACGTACGGGGTGGCGGGGGCGCCCAGGACGGTCGCGGGCGCGTCGAACTGCTCGATGCGGCCCTGCCCGTAGACCGCCATGCGGTCGCCCATGCGGACGGCCTCCTCGATGTCGTGGGTGACGAGGAGGACGGTCTTGCGGACGGTGGCCTGCAGGGCGAGGAACTCGTTCTGCAGGCGCTCGCGGACCACCGGGTCGACCGCGCCGAACGGCTCGTCCATGAGGAGGACCGGCGGGTCGGCGGCGAGGGCGCGGGCCACGCCGACGCGCTGGCGCTGGCCACCGGAGAGCTGCGCGGGGTAGCGGGAGCCGTAGACGGCCGGGTCGAGGCCGACGAGGTCGAGGAGTTCGGCGGCACGCGCGCGTGCCGCCGCCTTCTTCCAGCCGAGGAGGGCGGGGACGGTCGCGGTGTTGTCGAGGACCGTGCGGTGGGGGAAGAGCCCGACCTGCTGGATGACGTAGCCGATCTTGCGGCGCAGGGCGACGGGGTCGACGCCGGCGATGTCCTCGCCGTCGACGAGGACGCGGCCCGAGGTCGGCTCGACGAGCCGGTTCACCATCATCATCGTGGTCGTCTTGCCGCAGCCGGACGGCCCGACCAGGGTGACGAGTTCGCCCTCCGCCACCTCGAACGAGAGGTCGTCGACGGCGGTGGTGCCGTCCGGATACCGCTTGGTCACGTGCTCGAACCGGATCATGGTTCCCCATTCTGGCCCCTGGACGCCGGGGGTGTGTGAAGGGCGTGTTGCCGCATTGTGGCGGGTCTCGGGGTTTGTCGGTGCCGGGGGTTAGGGTCGTCAGACATGCGTTCGGAAGATCGGCGACCCGGGGGGAGGGACGGATGAGCGCACCGAACTGTCTGGTCACGAACGACTGGATCTGCGGTGAGTACCTGCGCACCCGCTCCCAGGAGTTGACCGACGCCACGCTCCAGCATGTGGGAATCACGGTCGTGTCGGTGCTGATCGCGCTCGCCGTCGCCGTGCCCCTCGCGCTGCTCGTCCGGGCCAGGCCCCGCTTCGCGGGCCCCGTCCTCGGACTGACCACCCTGCTCTACACGGTGCCGTCGCTCGCCATGTTCTCCCTGCTGCTGCCCCTGTTCGGGCTCTCGTCGGCGCTCGTGGTCACCGGCCTCGTGCTGTACGCGCTGACGATCCTCGTGCGGAACACGCTGGCGGGTCTCGCCGCCGTGCCCGCCGAGACCCGGGAGGCCGCCCGGGGCATGGGGTACGGCTCGCTGCGCCTGCTGTGGCAGGTCGAACTTCCGCTGGCGCTGCCGGTGCTGATGGCGGGGATACGGATGGCGACGGTCTCCACCATCGCGCTGACGACGGTCGGTTCGGTGGTCGGCCGCGGCGGCCTCGGCAATCTCATCGAGGACGCGCTGCCCACCTTCTTCAAGGCGCAGATGCTCGCCGCCTCGGTGCTGTGCGTGCTGCTCGCCGTCGCCGCCGACCTGTTGCTCCTGGGACTCCAGCGGCTCCTGACGCCGTGGACCCGGATACGGACCGCGCCGGGAGGTGGGTGAGATGGGCGTAGTGACGGATGCCTGGGGCTGGCTCACCACCGGCGCGCACTGGACGGGCGAGGAGGGCGTCGGACAGCGGCTCGCCGAGCACGTGTACGTGAGCGGGGCGGCGCTGCTGATCGCCGCGGCGCTCGCGCTGCCGCTGGGCCTCTGGCTGGGCCACCTCGGCAGGGGCGGCGCCCTCGCGGTGAACGTGTCGAACGTGGGGCGGGCGATCCCGGTCTTCGCGGTCCTCGCCCTGTTCATGGTGTCCCCCCTGCGGAACGCCGGATACGTGCCGACCGTCGTGGCCCTCGTGCTGTTCGCGATACCCCCGCTCCTCACCAACGCGTACGTGGGGGTGCGGGAGGTGGATCCGGCCGCGGTACGGGCCGCGCGGGGCATGGGGATGACCGGCGCGCAGCTGTTCCGGCAGGTCGAACTGCCGCTGGCCAGGCCGGTGGTGATGACCGGGGTGCGCTCGGCGGCGGTGCAGGTGGTGGCCACGGCGACGGTCGCGGCGATGGTCGGCCAGGGCGGCCTGGGCCGGATCATCACGGCCGGCTTCGCCACGTACGACACGGCGCAGGTCGTCGCGGGCGCGGTCCTCGTGGCCCTCCTCGCCCTCCTGGTGGAGGGCGTCCTGGTGGGCGTGGACCGGCTCCTCTTTCCACGCTTCGGGCGACGGCTCGACCAACGATTCGATCAACTGGGCAAGAGCTGAGTGGGGATGGGTGATCTCGTGAACAGGGTCTCGCGTATCGCGGGCGCGCTGCTGGGGACGGCGGCACTGACCGTCGCGCTGGCCGCGTGCGGCGGCGACAGCCTGGAGGAGGGCAAGAAGAAGGGCTCGGGAGGCTCCGGGGACGCCGGGAAGTCCGGCGGCGCGGAGAAGGGCTCGCTGGTCGTCGGCGCGGCGGCCTTCACCGAGGCCAAGGTGCTCGCCGAGCTGTACGCCCAGTCGCTGCGGGACGCCGGATACTCCGTATCCATCACCACGGTGAAGAATCGCGAGCTGTACGAGCCCTCGCTGGAGAACGGCGAGATCGACGTCGTCCCCGAATACGCGGCGACCATCGCGGAATTCCTCAACGCGAAGGTGAACGGGCCGAAGGCGCCCGAGGACAAGCCGGTCGCCTCGGGTGACGCGGCGGCCACGGTCGAGGCGCTGCGGAAGCTCGCCGAACCGCGCGGTCTGAAGGTGCTCGCGGTCGGTGAGGCGGTCGATCAGAACGCGTTCGCGGTGACGAAGGAATTCGCCGAGAAGAACAAGCTGAAGACGCTTTCCGATCTCGGTGCTTCGAAGCTGAAGGTGAAGATCGCCGCCGGTGACGAATGCGCGGTGCGGCCGTTCTGCGCGCCCGGTCTGAAGAAGACGTACGGGATCGACGTGACCGGGATCGACCCCAAGGGCGTCGGCACCCCGCAGGCCAAGCAGGCGGTGAAGGACGGGGTGGACCAGCTGGTCCTGACGACCACCACGGACGCCACGGTCGACAGTTACGGCCTGGTCTTCCTGGACGACGACAAGAAGCTGCAGAACGCCGACAACGTGCTGCCCGTGGTCAACGCCAAGGATGCCGGTTCTCCCGAGATAGCCGCCGCCCTGGACAAGATCACCAAGGTGCTGACCACAGCGGATCTCGCCGAACTCAACCGCAAGGTCGATGCCGAGCGGGCGAAGCCGGAGGACGTGGCCAAGGAGTATCTGGAGACGAAGGGGCTGCTCAACAAGTAGGCATCGGGCGGGGGTCGTCGGCCCGAAACGGAACCGGAACGGTGGATATCCACTTCTGGTGGCGAGAAGTGGCCAAGAGATTGCCGGGCCGACGCCCCACACGGCGCCTACGCACGGTAAATTTCAGGCCATGCCACGTGGACGCCACCGCCATTCCCCGCCTCTGCACAAGCTGCTGCCGCCCTCCGCGGTCGCCGGCGCCGCGGTCGTGTGCGCCGCGGCCGCCTGGCTGCCCGGTGACCTGATCGCCGTACGGCTGCTCGCGGCCGCCGCGGCGGCCGCCGCCGTCACCGGTGCCGTCCTCATGCGCAGTTGGGACCGGAGCGCCGGACTGCGGGTCGCCGAGCTCGACCGGGCCCGCACCGCCGACCAGTGGAAGTCCGAGGAGCGGGTCGCCGAGCTCGAGGCCGACCTCGAAGAGGCCCGCGCGCTCCGCTCCCGGCTCGACACCAAGCTCCGCGCCAAGCGGGTGGAGCTGGCCGGGCTCCGCGGCGAGCACGCCGACCTGCTCCGCCGGTACGCCACGGCCGAGACCGAGCGCGCCAGCGCCCTGGAGGGCGCCCGCGTCCTGGCGCTGGAGTCGGCGACCGGCCCGGCCTCCGGTGCGGCCGGCGACGTCAAAGCGCTGCCCGCCGGGGGCTCCGCGCCCACGCCCGAGGCCTACCGCCGCGCCGCCCAGGCGCTGCGCGACCTCCCGCGCAACGCCGCGGCCCAGCAGGCCCGCCGCACCACCGAGGCCGCCCGCGCGCGCGACCTCGCCGAGCGGGCCCGTGAGACGGAGGAGCCGCAGGGGAAGCACGCGGCGGCCGCCGGAACCGAGCACAGCCGACCGGCCGCCTCCGCCCTCGCCCTCCCGTCCGCGGCCACGAAGGTCCCGGCGGTGCCGACGGCGTCCGCGATCGTCCCGTACGCGGCCCGCAGGCCCGTCCCGCGGCCCGAGGGCGGCTTCGACTTCTTCGGTACGCAGAAGGCGGCGGCCGCGATCGAGGCGGTGCAGCACACGGACCTCGCCGACGTCGTGGGCGAGGAAGTCCTCGAAGAGGCCCTGGCGACGCAGGCGGCGCTCGGCGCCCCGCTGCTCACGCCGGTCGGCCCCACGGGGACGCAGGGGAGCCCGCTCGTGCCCGGGCGGACGACGGCGCAGGGGCAGGCGGTGGGCCAGGTCATCGACCTGACGGCGCACGACGAGACCGAGCAGCTCGACGTGGCCGAACTGCGCGGAGCGGTCAACTCGTGACGTACCGCCTCGCCGGGCTCCCGGCCGGCGAGGCCGCCGGGCACCGCGACGAACTGCTCGCCCTGAGCGCCCAGGCCTTCTGCGGCGCTCCCTGGCACGAGCCGCCGCTCGGCGCCGTGCGCACCGTGGACCGGCTGCTCGACTCGGCCGCGCGGAGGGACGACTTCACCGCGGTGGTCGCGCTCGACGCCGACGGCGCCCTGCTCGGATTCGCGGCCGGCTGGACCGACACCGTCCTGACCGGCGCCGAGACCGCCTTCGAACTCGCCGAACTCGTCGTCGCCCCCGGTCACCAGGGACGCGGCATCGGCCGCGGTCTCCACGACGCCCTGCTCGCCGCCGCGAAGCCCGGTCCCGCCCTCCTCATGACCCTCGACGTACCGGAACTGACGGACCGGTACGCCCGCTGGGGCTGGGCGGTGGCCGACCGGCGCCGTCCCGGCAAGGAGGAGCGGGAGTACGTCGTGATGCGCCGGGAGCGCTGACCCCGGGGCAGGAGTCCGGGCCGGCTCCCCGCTACTTGTCGATGTCGCCGACGACGAAGAACAGCGAGCCCAGGATCGCCACCATGTCCGCGACCAGCGTCCCCGGCAGCAGTTCCACCAGCGCCTGGATGTTGTTGAACGACGCCGAGCGCAGCTTCAGCCGGTACGGGGTCTTCTCGCCCTTCGACACCAGGTAGTAGCCGTTCACACCGAGCGGGTTCTCGGTCCACGCGTACGTGTGGCCCTCCGGCGCCTTGAGCACCTTCGGCAGCCGCTGGTTGATCGGCCCCGGCGGCAGCTCCGCCATCCGGTCCAGGCAGGCGTCCGCGAGGTCCAGGGAGTTGTGCGTCTGCTCCAGCAGGCACTCGAACCGGGCCAGGCAGTCGCCCTCCTCGCGCACCGCGACCCGCAGGGTGTCCTGGAGCTCCCCGTAGGCCAGGTACGGCTCGTCGCGACGCAGGTCGAAGTCGACGCCCGAGGCGCGGGCGATGGGCCCCGACACGCCGTACGCGTGCACCGCCGCCGGGGACAGCACGCCGACCCCCCGCGTACGGCCGCGGAAGATCTCGTTGCCGAGGACGAGCCGGTCGTACACGTCCATCCGCGAGCGGACGTCGGCGACCGCCTGGCGGGCCCGGCCCAGCCAGCCGGCGGGCAGGTCCTCCTTGAGGCCCCCGACCCGGTTGAACATGTAGTGCATCCGGCCGCCGGAGACCTCCTCCATCACGGCCTGGAGCTCCTCCCGCTCCCGGAAGGCGTGGAAGACCGGGGTGATACCGCCCAGTTCGAGGGGGTACGAGCCGAGAAACATCAGATGGTTGAGGACCCGGTTCAGCTCGGCGAGGAGCGTACGGGTCCACACCGCGCGCTCCGGGACCTCCATGCCCAGCATCCGCTCGACGGCCATGACCACGCCGAGCTCGTTCGAGAAGGCGGAGAGCCAGTCGTGGCGGTTGGCCAGCATGATGATCTGCCGGTAGTCCCGCGCCTCGAAGAGCTTCTCGGCACCGCGGTGCATGTAGCCGATCACCGGCTCGGCCTGCCGCACGACCTCGCCGTCGAGCACGAGCCGGAGCCGGAGCACACCGTGGGTCGAGGGGTGCTGCGGCCCGATGTTCAGCACCATGTCGGTGCTCTCCGCCGCGCCGCCGATGCCGACCGTCGTCTCCGTCATGCGGTCAGTATCCCCCCTGCCCCGGAGGCCTCGTCGCCCCGCCCGGGACCCGCCGGGTCAGCCAGAGGAAGTCGCCGAGACCGCCGCGGGCGGTGAGCTCGGCGGCCTCCCCGGCGGAGGAGAGGGCACGGACGTACGCGACGGGATCGGTCGAGGCGAGCGAGAGCGGCGGGCGCCCGCCGGACACCCCGAGCCGCCCGAGCGCCTCCCGCTGCGTGACCAGCTCGACCCGACGCGGTCCGTCCTCACCGTTGCTGCTGCCGCTGCTGCCGGTCAGGTCGGCACCAGCGGCACCACCGGCACCAGCGGCACCAGCGGCGCCCCCGGCACCAGCGGCACCAGCGGCACCAGCGGCGCCCCCGGCACCACCAGCACCACCGTCGGCGTCGCCGGTCGCCGCGGCGCACGCGTCCAGCGCCACGTGCGCCGTCAGGTCGCAGCTGCCGTCCGGCACCGGCGGGACCTCGCGGCCCGCCCGGAAGCCGGTCAGCGAGCCGAAGGGCGGTCGGGCCCCGCGTACGTGCCCGTAGTCCACGGCCACCGCGCGGCCCGCCGACAGCGAGGCCACCGCCGACGCCCAGGCCTCGTCGCGCGGCCGGCCGATCTCGGCCCGCGCGCCCGGCTCCCGCAGCGGCCACCAGCGGGCCAGCCACTCCGCGTCCGCGCCGGAGACGGCCTCGCCGAGCCGCTCCGTGCCGTCCGCGCGGACCTCCACGTACCGGGCCGTGCCCCCGGCGTCCGCCTCGGCGACGTCCACGGGCACGTTGTCGAGCCACTCGTTCGCGAAGACCAGCCCCCGCACGCCCCGGGGCAGCCGGTCGGTCCACTCGATCCGGGGATCGAGCCCGGCGGGCCGGGCCGCGCGCTCGACGGCGTACGCCCGTACCGTCAGGCCGCCCGGGACGCCGCCCGTGCCACCGCCCGTCCGACCGCCCGCGCCACCGCCCGAGTGCCTCCCCGTCCCGCCGCCCGGGTGCCCGCCGGGGGCCCCGGCGCCGCCCCCGATCGCCGTGAGTACGCCCGTGAGCAGTTCCCCCCGCCCCGCGCCCACGTCGACGAAGTCGATCTCGGACGTCCCCAGCTCCTCCGCGACCTCGGCGAGCAGCCGTGCCACGGCGGCGGCGAAGAGCGGGGAGGCGTGCACCGAGGTGCGGAAGTGCCCCGCCGGTCCCTCGGGCCGCAGATAGAAGCCCCCGGGGCCGTACAGCGCCCGTTCCGTGGCCTGCCGCCACCCCTGCCACTGACACGTCTCATCCGTCACGCGCCCCAGTCTCCACCTCGGGGAGTACGGGCTCCTCGCCAAGGATCGACCCCACGGTTGATCCCTCACCTATCTCCCTTCCCTACTCTGGGTGACGTGCAGCGCCTCTACGACTTCATCCGCAGACACCCGACGGGCGTCGACACCTTCTGGGCGGTCGTCCTCCTGGGGTTCTCCATGCTGTGGGTGGTGTCGGCGGGCACCGGCTCGGTGGAGGGCCACCCCGTCGGGTACGCCCTCGTCGGTCTGCTCTTCGCCCTGGTCGTGGCCCTGCGGCGGCGCGCCCCGGAGAAGATGCTGGTCCTCTCGGTCGGCCTCGGCCTGGCGCAGCTCGCCTTCGGCATCACACCGTTCGTGGCCGACTTCGCCATGCTCGTGATCATCTACACGGTCGCCGTGCACGACGGACCCCGCTGGGCGTCGCGGCTCGCACTGGCCGGCGGACTCTCCGCCGCGACGCTCTCGCAGCTGAGATGGCCGGTGGAAGGCCCGCAGTCGGGCGCGGCCCAGATCTTCTTCACGATCATCATGACCGTGCCGTTCGCGCTCGCCTGGGTGCTCGGCGACTCGCTCCGCACCCGCCGCGCCTACTTCGCGCAGCTGGAGGAGCGGGCCTCCCGCCTGGAGCAGGAGCGCGAGGCCCAGGCCAAGGTCGCGGTCGCCGCCGAGCGGGCCCGGATCGCCCGCGAGCTGCACGACGTCGTCGCGCACAACGTGTCGGTGATGGTGGTGCAGGCCGACGGCGCCGCGTACGTCATGGACTCCTCCCCGGAGACCGCCAAGCAGGCCCTGGACACCATCTCCACGACCGGCCGGCAGGCGCTCGCCGAGATGCGCAGGCTGCTCGGCATCCTGCGGACCGGTGAGCACCAGGAGGCCGGGGAGTACGTGCCGCAGCCCGACGTGAAGCAGATCGAGGACCTGGTCGAGCAGGTGCGGGGGGCCGGTCTGACCGTGGACTTCGCGATCGAGGGGAGCCCGCGCCCGCTGCCCAGCGGCGTCGAGCTCACCGCGTACCGGATCGTGCAGGAGGCGCTCACCAACTCGCGCAAGCACGGCGGTCCTGACGTCGGTGCCAGCGTCCGGCTGGTGTACTTCGACGACGGCCTCGGACTGCTCGTCGAGGACGACGGGCGGGGAGCGCCGCAGGAGATGTACGAGGACGGGGGCGCCGACGGCCGGGGCCACGGTCTGATCGGCATGCGGGAGCGGGTCGGCATGGTCGGCGGCACGCTGGACGCGGGCCCGCGTCCCGGTGGAGGCTTCCGGATCAGCGCCCTGCTCCCTCTCAAGCCCGCTCACTGACGACCCCGAAGGAATCTGATGTCCATCCGCGTGATGCTTGTCGACGACCAGGTGCTGCTGCGCACCGGCTTCCGCATGGTGCTGGCCGCCCAGCCCGACATGGAGGTCGTGGCGGAGGCCGGCGACGGGGTCGAGGCGCTGGAGGTGCTGCGCTCGACGGCGGTCGACGTCGTGCTGATGGACGTGCGCATGCCCAAGCTCGACGGGGTGGAGACGACCCGGCGGATCTGCTCCCAGCCGGACGCGCCGAAGGTGCTGATCCTGACCACGTTCGACCTCGACGAGTACGCCTTCTCGGGGCTGAAGGCGGGGGCGAGCGGCTTCATGCTGAAGGACGTGCCGCCGGCGGAGCTGCTCGGTGCGATCCGCTCGGTGCACAGCGGTGACGCGGTGGTGGCGCCCTCGACCACCCGGCGGCTCCTCGACCGCTTCTCGCCGATGCTGCCGTCGTCGGGCAAGGAGCCCGAGCACAAGGAGCTGGGGCGGCTCACCGACCGGGAGCGCGAGGTGATGATGCTGGTCGCGCAGGGACTGTCGAACGGCGAGATCGCCGCCCGGCTCGTCCTCTCCGAGGCGACGGTGAAGACCCACGTGGGCCGCATCCTGACCAAGCTGGGCCTGCGCGACCGGGTCCAGGTCGTCGTCCTCGCGTACGAGACGGGCCTGGTCCGGGCGGGCGGCGGCGCGGCGAACTGAGCGGGGGAGGGCGCCTCGATGCTGCTGTGGATCAACGGTCCCTTCGGCGGGGGCAAGACGCAGACCGCGTACGAGCTCCGGCGCCGGCTGCCGGGCAGCGTGGTGTGCGACCCCGAGCACATCGGCTTCGGGCTGCACCGGACGCTGCCGCCCGCGCTCAGAGGTGACTTCCAGGACCTGCGGGCCTGGCGGCGGGGTGTGCACGAGGTCCTCGACCTGGCCCTGCGGGAGCACGGGCACGGGCCCGTGATCGTGCCGATGACGCTCACCGACCCGGGGTACTTCGCCGAGATCGTCGGCCGGCTGCGCGCGGACCACGGTGCGGACCGGGTCTGCCACGTCGCGCTGCTCGCCGAGCGGGAGACGGTCCTGCGGCGGCTGGCGGAGCGGGGCCTCGGGCGGGGGCTGAAGCGGGAGAGCTTCGCCGTGGCCAAGCTGGACGAGTGCCTGGACCGCCTGGCGGCCCCCGAGTTCGCCCACCACCTCCGTACGGACCGGCTGACGGTCCCGGCGGCGGCCGACCGGGTCGCGGAACTGGCCGGCCTGCGGCCCGAGCCGAACACGGACGGGCCGCTGCGGCACCGGCTGCGGCGGATCCGGGTGGGCCTCTCCCACCTCCGCTTCGACTGAGGCCCGGCGGAGCCGCCGCGGACGGGCGGAGTCGCTGAGGACGGCCAGAGCCGCTGCAGACGGGCGGAGCCGCCGAGGTCCGGCAGGGCCGCTGAAGTCAGGCCGGGCCGCTCCCTAGCGGAGCACGCTCTCCAGGAAGTCGCTGCCCAGGCGGGCGACGACCGCGACGTCCAGCTGGTGCAGCACGTAGCGGCCGCGCCGCTGGGTGGTGATCAGACCGGCCTTCTTCATGACCGCGAGGTGCCGGGAGACCTCGGGGGCGCTGATGCCGTACGTGTCGGCCAGCTCGCTCGTCGAGTACGCCCCCCGGGCGAGACTGCGGCTCAGCCGCATCCGCATCGGGTGGGCGACCGCCTCCATGCGCAGCTTGACCGTGTCGACGGGGGCGCCGCCGCCGAGGTCGCGGGCGGGCACCGGGTACTGGATCACCGGCTGCCAGCCGGGGGCGTGCAGCGCGAAGAGGTGCGGCCAGCCGAAGGCGGTCGGCAGGAACGTCACGCCCGTGCCCTCGGCGTGGGTGCGGCCCTGGACCAGCTTGTCGACGACGATCCGGGAGCCCGCCTCGTCCTCCTCCAGGACCATCGCGGAGGACGCGTCGGCGACGGCCTCGGCCAGGCCCTTGCGGCGCATCAGCTCCGTCTTGTGGCGGGCGTCGGCGGAGAGCTGGACCCGGACGCGGCGCCAGGTGTCGGCGAAGAAGGCCTCGTCGCAGTCCTCCATGAGCCGCCGGATCCACGCGCGCGTACCGGGCGGGTCGGCGAGCATCCGCTCCACGAACGCGGACTGGCGCGGTCCGCGCGCGGTGGCCAGTTCGAGCGCGCGCCGCCGCATCCGCTCGTCGACGAGCGGCGAGCGGGCGCCGTACGAGTAGCGGCTGGCGCAGGAGATCTCCAGGGCCGAGCCCACGAACTTCTCGTCGTCCATGCGGTCGAGGTCGTCCAGCTCCTCGGCGAGGGTCGCGCGGGGCTGGGCGGGCAGCAGGAAGTCGGAGCGGGTGGACCGCCACATGAAGTCGGCCTCGTGCAGCCGGTCCGCGAGCTCGGGCTTGAGCGCGGCGGCCGTCGTGGCGGTCCAGGCGTGGAGTCTGGCGTGGTGGGCGGGCTCGGCGAGGGCGTGCAGGGCGGCGCCCAGCTCCGCCAGCGGCGAGGGGCAGAACACGATCCGCTCGCGCGGCAGTCCGGTGATGTCGATGGTCACACTCACCCCACCATGGTGCGGGGTGGGGCGGGGGAGGTGTCGCGACGTTTGACGAGGGCCGTCAATCGACGTGACGGCGGGCCCGGGACCGCCGTTTGACGGGAGCCGTCAAACGGCGCGCCAGGTGCCCGGGGCCGGGCCCACGGTGAGGATATGAACGCGCTGCATCAGTACCTCTTCGACACGTACCGCGCCGCCCGGCTCGGGGAGCCGATGCCGCCGGCGCCCGGCACCCACGACGTCGCCGTCCTGCGGTCGGTCCGCGACCGGCGCCGCTTCGAGCGGGTCCTGGCGGGACGCCCGGCGCGGGGCGGTCTGCGGTCCGCCCTGCGCCGCCGCCTGCGCCCGCGCACGCCGTGAGCCCGCACGCCCGCGCACCCTGAAGCCCGCACGCCCCGGACCCCGGGCCCCGCGCCCCCTCAACCCCGTGCACCCGCACGGACCCGGGACCCGGCCCTCAGTCCAGCCGGGTCAGGAACTCCCGTACCGCCGCCTTCACGTCCTCCGCCGTCCACTCCAGACCCGGTCCCGCCACCGTCAGCTCCGTCACGGCGACCCCGGGCGGGCCGCCCGCGCCCGGAGCGGACCAGCGGCGGAAGAGGAGCGTGCCGGTGGCCTCGGTCTGGGCGAGGGACGCCGCCGTCAGCCTCTCGGCGTCGTACGGCAGCCAGACCTGGAACTGGTGGGTGTGCGGGGTCTCGGGGTGGACCCGGAACCACCCGGTGCCCGCCTCCGTGAGCGCCTCCCGCACCGCGGCGGCCACCACGCGCGCGTGGGCCACGTACGAGGGCAGCCGCGGCAGCTCCCCGGCCAGCCCCCGGAGCGCGGACAGGGCTGCCGGGTACTGCTGGAAGACCTGGCCCCCGTAGCGGTGCCGCCACACCCTCGCCTCGGCCATGACGTCCTCAGGCCCGGCGAGCACGGCGCCGGAATGCCCGCCGAGCGACTTGTAGAACGAGAGGTAGACGCTGTCGGCGAGCCCCGCGATCTCCGCGAGCGTCCGGCCGAAATGCGTCGTGCACTCCCAGAGCCGCGCCCCGTCGAAGTGGACCACGGCGTCCCGCTCGCGGGCCGCCTCCACCACCGCGGTCAGCTCCTCCCAGGAGGGCAGCACGAAGCCGGCGTCCCGCAGCGGAAGCTCCAGCATCAGCGTCCCGAACGGCTCCGGGTGGTCCCGTACCTCCTCGGCCGTCGGCAGCCGGGGCGCGTCGGTCGGGTGGACGGTACGGAGCCCGGAGACGGCGCCGAACGCGCCACTCTCGTGGACCTCGGGGTGGGCAAGCGGGTGGAGGGCGACGACGGGGCTGCCGGTCCGCCCGGCCCAGCAGCGCAGGGCCACCTGCTGCGCCATCGTGCCGGTGGGGAAGAACACCGCGGCGGGGAGGCCGAGCTCCTCGGCGACGCGCCGCTCCAGCTCCTCGACGAGCCCGTCCCCGTAGATGTCGAGCGGCCCCTCGCCGTGGCCGGAGGACTCGGTCCAGTCGGCGAGTTCACGCAGCCGCGCGCCCACCGTGCCGTCCACCTGGGTGCGCCACAGGGTGCGCTCGGCGCCGCCCCAGACCTTCGCCCGGTGGAGCCGGGCCGCTTCCTCGTCCACAGGGTCCACAGGTTCCACAGGATTCATGGACCGATCATCACACCACCGCCCACACCCTGTGGACAGCCACGGAGCAGCGCGAAACGCTGGCGTAGCATGACCAGAAATCGTCCGGTACCCGCCGAGGACTGGAACGGAAGGCCGTCCCCACCGTGAACGCACCAGCAGCGCCAGAGCCCCGAGCCGAGGACCGACCCGCCCGGCTCACCGTCGGAGTCGTCGGCGCCGGCCGCGTGGGCCCCGCCCTCGCCGCCGCCCTCCGGCTCGCCGGACACCGCCCCGTCGCCGTCTCCGCGGTCTCCGACGCCTCCCGGCGCCGCGCCGCGGAGTTCCTGCCCGACGTCCCCGTCGTGGAGCCCGCGCGCGTCCTCGCCCTCGCCGACCTGGTCCTCCTCACCGTGCCGGACGACGCGCTGCCCGGTCTGGTCGAGGGCCTCGCCGACACCGGAGCCGTACGGCCGGGTCAGCTGATCGTGCACACCTCCGGGCGGTACGGGGCCCGGGTCCTCGACCCCGTCCGGCGGGCGGGCGCCCTGCCGCTCGCCCTGCACCCCGCGATGACCTTCACCGGCACCCCCGTCGACGTCCAGCGCCTGGCCGGCTGCTCCTTCGGGGTCACCGCGCCGGAGGAGCTGAGGCTGGCGGCCGAGGCCCTGGTGATCGAGATGGGCGGCGAGCCCGAGTGGATCGCCGAGGACGCCCGCCCGCTCTACCACGCGGCCCTGGCGCTCGGCGCGAACCACCTGGTCACCCTGGTGGCCCAGTCGATGGAGCTGCTCCACAAGGCCGGGGTCGCCGCCCCCGACCGGATGCTGGGCCCGCTCCTCGGCGCCGCCCTGGACAACGCGCTGCGGTCCGGCGACGCGGCCCTCACCGGCCCCGTCGCGCGCGGGGACGCCGGCACGGTCGCCGCCCACGTCGCCGAGCTGCGCAAGCACGCTCCCGGCACGGTCTCCGGCTACCTGGCGATGGCCCGCACGACCGCCGACCGCGCGCTCGCGCACGGCCTGCTCAAGCCCGAGCTGGCCGAGGACCTGCTGGGCGTGCTCGCCGACCCCTCGGCGGGCGCGACCGGCACCACCGGAGCCGCCGACGGGCCGCAAGGAGACGACCGATGAGCCTGTCCGCCCGTGACCGCGCCGCGAGCGCCCGGCCCGTCCGCCACCAGCCGGCCGGACTCCTGCGCACGGCCGAGGACCTCAGCGACGCCGCGGCCCGCTTCGGGACCCCCGGGCGCAACGCCGTCGTCATGACCATGGGCGCCCTCCACGAAGGCCACGCCTCCCTGGTCAGGGCCGCGCGCGAGCGCGTCGGCGACCAGGGCTTCGTCGTCGTCACCGTCTTCGTCAACCCGCTCCAGTTCGGCGCGGGCGAGGACCTCGACCGCTACCCCCGCACCCTCGAAGCCGACCTGGAGGTGGCCTTCGGGGCGGGCGCGAGCGCCGTCTTCGCGCCCTCCGTCGACGAGGTCTACCCGGGCGGGGAGCCCCAGGTCCGGATCACCGCCGGCCCCATGGGCGAGCTCCTCGAAGGCGCCTCCCGGCCCGGCCATTTCGACGGGATGCTCACCGTCGTCGCCAAGCTGCTCCACCTCACCGCGCCCGACCTGGCCTTCTTCGGCCAGAAGGACGCCCAGCAGCTGGCCCTGATCCGCCGGATGGCCCGCGACCTGAACTTCCCGGTCGAGATCGTCGGCGTGCCGACGGTCCGCGAGCCGGACGGCCTCGCCCTCTCCAGCCGCAACCGCTACCTGTCGGCCGACGAGCGCCGGACGGCCCTCGCGCTGTCGGGCGCGCTGTTCGCCGCGCGTGACCGGCTCGCCGCCCAGGAGGCGCTGCGCGCGCGTGCCGCGGCCCTGCCCGGCACCCAGGACCGGGCCGAGGCCCTCTCCAGGCTCGGCGAGGCACGGGCCGCCGCCGACGCCCACGCCGTCGCGCAGGCCGCCGAGGGCTGCGGCGCCGGTGCCGTCCGGGCCGCGGCCCGGACGGTGCTCGACGACGCGTCGAGGGCCGAGCCGCCGCTCGTCCTCGACTACCTGGCCCTCGTCGACCCGGCCGACTTCACCGAGGTCGCCGACGACCACGACGGGGAGGCGATCCTCGCCGTCGCCGCGCGCGTGGGCGCCACCCGGCTGATCGACAACACCCCCCTCCTTCTCGGAGCCACCATGTCCACCACGTTCGGAGCCACCCAGTGACCGGAATACGGCTGCACGCCCCCGCCCCCGGCTGGGACATCGACGCCGACGTCGTCGTGGTCGGCTCCGGAGTCGCCGGCCTCACCGCCGCCCTGCGCTGCACCGCCGCCGGGCTCCGTACGGTCGTCGTCACCAAGGCCCGCCTCGACGACGGCTCCACCCGCTGGGCCCAGGGCGGCATCGCCGCCGCCCTCGGCGAGGGCGACACCCCCGAGCAGCACCTCGACGACACCCTGGTCGCCGGCGCCGGGCTCTGCGACGAGCGGGCCGTCCGCGTCCTCGTCACCGAGGGCCCCGACGCCGTCCGCCGGCTGATCGCGACCGGCGCCGACTTCGACAAGACCGCCGACGGCGAGATCGCGCTGACCCGCGAGGGCGGCCACCACCGCCGTCGCATCGCGCACGCGGGCGGGGACGCGACCGGCGCCGAGATCTCCCGCGCGCTCGTCGAGGCGATACGGGACCGGGGCGTGCGCACCATCGAGCACGCCCTCGTCCTGGACCTGCTGACGGACGCCGAGGGCCGTACGGCGGGCGTGACCCTGCACGTGATGGGCGAGGGCCAGCACGACGGCGTCGGCGCCGTCCACGCGCCCGCGGTGGTCCTCGCCACCGGCGGCATGGGCCAGGTCTTCTCCGCCACCACCAACCCGGCGGTCTCCACCGGCGACGGCGTCGCGCTCGCGCTCCGCGCCGGGGCCGAGGTCTCCGACCTGGAGTTCGTCCAGTTCCACCCCACGGTGCTCTTCCTCGGCGCCGGTTCCGAGGGCCAGCAGCCGCTGGTCTCCGAGGCGGTACGGGGCGAGGGCGCCCACCTGGTCGACGCCGACGGGGTCCGTTTCATGGTCGGGCAGCACGAGCTGGCCGAGCTGGCGCCCCGGGACATCGTCGCCAAGGCGATCACCCGCCGCATGCAGGAGCACGGCACCGAGAACATGTACCTCGACGCCCGCCACTTCGGCGCCGAGATGTGGGAGGAGCGCTTCCCCACGATCCTCGCGGCCTGCCGCTCGCACGGCATCGACCCCGTCACGGAGCCGATCCCGGTCGCCCCGGCCGCCCACTACGCCTCCGGCGGCGTCCGCACCGACCTGCGGGGCCGGACGACCGTCCCGGGCCTGTACGCCTGCGGCGAGGTGGCCTGCACGGGTGTCCACGGCGCCAACCGGCTCGCCTCGAACTCGCTCCTCGAAGGGCTCGTCTTCGCCGAGCGGATCGCCGACGACGTCATCGCCGCCGCCCCCCGCGCGGCGGGCGCCCCGGTGCCGCCCGCGACCCCGGTGACCCTGCCGCTGCCCGTGGCCGGCGCCCGGACCCGTATCCAGCGGATCATGACGGCCGGCGCCGGCGTGCTGCGCTCCGAGGCCAGCCTGCGGGAGGCCGCGGAGGCCCTCGACGCACTGCACAGCGATGCCGTCGCCGGCGGCACCGACGACACCAAGGCGGGCGAGCCGGGCGTGGACTCCTGGGAGACCACGAACCTGCTCTGCGTCTCCCGGGTCCTGGTCGCCGCCGCCCGCCGCCGCGAGGAGACCCGCGGCTGCCACTGGCGTGAGGACCACCCGGACCGCGAGGACACGGAATGGCGCCGGCACCTCGTCGTACGCCTCACCCCGGAGCGGACCCTCGACGTCCGGACGACCGGCACGCATGACTTCCCCCCCACCTCCGAAGCCCCCAGGGAGCCGTAAGTGACCACGCCCGAGGAAGCCCGTCCGAAGCCCGTGGACGTCCCTCTCATCCAGATCAACTCGGTCTCGTCCGACGAGGAGGCCGGTGGCTGCGGCGACGGCTGCGGCTGCGGTGGCGGCGGCGAGGAGTTCGAGTGCGGGCTCGACCCCGCGCTCGCCGAGCTCCTCGCGGACGCCGGCCTCGACCCCGTGCAGGTCGAGGACATCGCCCACCTCGCGATCGCCGAGGACCTCGACGGCGGCGTCGACGTGACGACCGTGGCGACCGTCCCCGAGGACGCCGTCGCCACCGCCGACTTCACCGCCCGCGAGGCCGGTGTCGTGGCCGGTCTGCGCGTGGCCGAGGCCGTGCTGTCGATCGTCTGCGACGACGAGTTCGAGGTCGAGCGGCACGTCGAGGACGGCGAGCGCGTCGAGGCCGGTCAGGTGCTCCTCAGCGCCACCGCCCGTACCCGCGACCTGCTCACCGGCGAGCGCAGCGCGCTCAACATCCTGTGCCGCCTCTCCGGCATCGCCACCGCCACGCGCGCGTGGGCGGACGCCCTGGAGGGCACGAAGGCCAAGGTCCGCGACACCCGCAAGACGACGCCGGGGCTGCGCGCCCTGGAGAAGTACGCGGTCCGCTGCGGCGGCGGCGTCAACCACCGCATGTCGCTCTCCGACGCGGCCCTGGTGAAGGACAACCACGTGGTGGCGGCCGGCGGCGTCGCCGAGGCCTTCAAGGCCGTCCGCGAGCTGTTCCCCGAGCTGCCCATCGAGGTCGAGGTCGACACGATGCACCAGGTCCGCGAGGTCCTGGACGCGGGCGCCGACCTGATCCTGCTCGACAACTTCACCCCGGCGGAGACCGAGGAGGCCGTCGCCCTCGTCGCGGGCCGCGCCGTCCTGGAGTCCTCGGGCCGGCTCACCCTGGACAACGCGGGCGCGTACGCCGCGACCGGCGTGGACTACCTGGCGGTCGGCGGCCTCACCCACTCCTCCCCGATCCTCGACATCGGCCTCGACCTGCGCGAGGTGCGGGCCTGATGCTGCTCACCATCGACGTCGGCAACACGCACACGGTCCTCGGTCTCTTCGACGGTGACGAGATCGTCGAGCACTGGCGGATCTCCACCGATCCGAGCCGCACCGCCGACGAGATGGCGGTCCTGCTCCAGGGCCTCATGGGCATGCACCCGCTGCTCGGCGTCGAGCTGAGCGACGGCATCGAGGGGATCGCCATCTGCGCGACGGTCCCCTCGGTGCTGCACGAGCTGCGCGAGGTCACCCGGCGGTACTACGGGGACGTTCCGGCGGTCCTGGTGGAGCCCGGCGTCAAGACGGGCGTCCCGGTCCTCACGGACAACCCCAAGGAGGTCGGCGCGGACCGCGTGATCAACGCGGTCGCCGCCGTCGAGCTCTACGGCGGCCCGGCGATCGTCGTCGACTTCGGCACGGCGACGACGTACGACGCGATCACCGCGCGCGGCGAGTACGCGGGCGGGGCGATCGCGCCGGGCATCGAGATCTCGGTCGAGGCGCTCGGGGTCAAGGGCGCCATGCTCCGCAAGATCGAGCTGGCCCGGCCGCGGAGCGTCATCGGCAAGAACACGGTCGAGGCGATGCAGTCCGGCATCGTCTACGGGTACGCGGGCCAGGTCGACGGCGTCGTCGCCCGCATGAAGCGGGAGCTCGTCGGCCCCGCGGGCGACCCGTCGGACGTGACCGTGATCGCGACCGGAGGCCTGGCGCCGATGGTCCTCGCCGACTCGAAGGAGATCGACGAGCACGAGCCCTGGCTGACCCTGATCGGCCTGCGCCTGGTCTACGAGCGCAACGTCTCCCGCATGTGACCCCGGGGCCGCCAGGGCCCACCCCGGCCCGGGCCCCGGGTCCCGGCTCTGACCGGCGCCCGGTCCCGGCCCCGGCCAGGGCTTGGCCCCCGGCCCTGGCCCTGGCCGCCGGCCCCTGGCGCGCCCGGGCGACATCGGCGCGCCGGGATGATCGCTAAGGGGAAATTGTCCGATTAGCGCGTATCGTCGGCCCATGCCCACGCCATACGGATCCCGCGGCGGCATGGCGTTCAGCGCGGACGAGCTGCGTGTGCTCCGCCGTGCCCTCGCCGTCGCCCTCCACCCCGCCCCCCTCCAGGACGAGGACGTCCAGGACGCGCTGCTCCTGGCCGAATCCGTGGACGAGGCCGTACGTGAGGCCGGCCGACTGCGCGCCTTCCTCCTCGACGACCTGGCCCGCTACCGCGAGGCGCTGCCCGGGTCGCTCAGCGGCTATCTGGAGCTCCTCCAGGACGCCCTCGCCGCCGGGTACGACCCCGCGGCCGACGACCTCGCCGCCCTGCGCGCGCTGCGCCGCAACCCCGCGGCCGCCGCGCTGCTCGCCCGCTGCCAGATCCTCGCCGAGCGCTCGGTGCGCGCGCGCCTGGCCCGGGTCTCCCAGGCCACCGCCACCCCCGCGGCCGCCACCTCGGTCTCCCGGGCCCGGCTGCTCGCGCTCCCCGGCGGGCGCGCCGCGGCCGACAAGCCCAAGCCGACGCCGACGCCGCCCCCGGCCGAGCGCCCGGTGCCCAAGCCGTCCGAGGTCTTCCCGCCGCGCCGGAGGCCCGTACCGCCGCCCCCGCCGGAGGAGCGGGTCGCCGGATAGCTAGTCTGGTCGCCATGGACTACGTATCCGCGCTCGTGCCCCCCGTCGTGATGGCCGTGTTCTTCTTCGGCATCGTGGCCATCATCATCAAGAGCCAGGGCGGGCCGAACAAGGCCAAGGAGGACGCGATCGTGGACGCCGCGATCGCCCGCGCCGAGGCCGTGCGCCAGTCGTCCGACAAGGACTGACCGCCCGCACGGACCGCCGCGGCACCCGGGACGTACGACCCTTCGAGGTCGTACGTCCTTTTTGTTGCGTTTCCTTCCTTCAATCGCCTGTTATCGACTCTTTGCGCACTAAAGTGACGTTGTGCCCCGTCCTTTGGGAGAGCTCGAAGACGCCGTCATGACGCGCGTCTGGCAATGGAACCGCCCGGTGACCGTCCGGGAAGTTCTCGAGGACCTTCAGCAGGAACGGTCCATCGCCTACACCACCGTCATGACCGTCATGGACAATCTCCATCAGAAGGGCTGGGTCCGCAGAGAAGTCGAAGGCCGCGCCTATCGATATACGGCGGTCTCCACCCGCGCCGCATACGCGGCCGCGCTGATGAACGAGGGATGGGCCCAGAGCGACAACCCGGCCGCCGCCCTCGTCGCCTTCTTCGGGATGATGTCGCAGGACCAGCGAGAGGCCCTGAACGACGCCATCCGTATCGTCCAGCGCGACAACCCGCTTCCCGCTCCCGCCCCCGCCGCGCCCGAAGAGGGAACCGGGACGGGCGGAGGAACCGCGGGAACCGGGGACCAGGAGCGATAACCGCGCCCCGGGGGCGATAGCGTCCCCCCATGTCGCCGTCCGCTTCCCCGGCCGCCTCCGCGGCCTCCGCCAAAGCCGTCACCGTACGCAGGGCGCGTACCGGAGATGTCGCCGCGGTCCGCCGTCTCGTCGATCCCTTCGTCCAGCGCGGGATCCTGCTCGACAAGGCGACCGTCACCCTTTACGAGTCCATCCAGGAGTTCTGGGTGGCGGAACGCGACGAGGACGCCACCGTCGTCGGCTGCGGCGCTCTCCATGTGATGTGGGAAGACCTCGCGGAAGTCCGCACTCTCGCCGTCGATGCCGACTTCAAGGGCGCCGGCGTAGGACATCAGGTGCTGGACAAGTTGTTGCACACCGCCCGATGGCTCGGGGTGCGGCGGGTATTCTGCCTGACCTTCGAAGTCGACTTCTTCGCGAAGCACGGCTTCGTCGAGATCGGTGAGACCCCGGTCGACGGAGATGTCTACAGCGAGCTCCTCCGTTCCTATGACGAGGGAGTCGCCGAGTTCCTCGGTCTCGAACGAGTGAAGCCGAACACCTTGGGCAACAGCCGGATGCTTCTGCACCTGTGACGAGGAACGCCGCGGAACGCCGGAGGGAACCCCGCGGGGAACCCCGGCGGAACCCTATGTCCGAATCGCGCACGTTTCCCGCGTTGCCGAGGTTCTGAACCTCTGCCAGGGGTTTGTGTTTTTCCGGGAAAAGCGGTTTCCTTTCCGCGTACTGCATTTTCGATGAAAGGAAATCCGGTGGCACAGAAGGTTCAGGTCCTTCTTGTCGACGACCTCGACGGCGTCGAGGCGGACGAGACCGTGACGTTCGCGCTGGACGGCAAGACCTACGAGATCGACCTCACCACCGCCAACGCGGAAAAGCTCCGTGGCCTGCTCGAGCCGTACACCACGAGTGGCCGTCGTACCGGTGGCCGTACCACCGGTGGACGCGGCAAGGGCCGCGCCGTGGCGACGGGCAGCCAGGACACCGCGAAGATCCGCGCGTGGGCCAAGGAGAACGGCATGAACGTGAACGACCGCGGTCGCGTTCCCGCCGACATCAAGGCTGCCTACGAGGACGCGAACCGCTGAGGCGGCAGCTGCTGAGCCACCGGCCCCCGGGCCCGGGCACTCAGCAGCCGCACCCGGTGGCACTCCGCTGCGGCGGCGGCCACGAGACGCACCAAGCACGGGGCGGTCCCCTCACCCCAGGGCGCGGACCGCAGCGCCGGCAGCGAGGACTCGACCTCGCGGCCCGGTGCCGGGGCCCGCAGCCACACGGCGGCGCCCGGCGCGCCGGATCCGCTCCGCCCCGGGGGGAGGGGCGCGGTCATCCGGCCGTCGGTGCCCAGCGCGGCGAGGTCCAGCGAGATCCCGCCCCATTCGAGCCAGTCGAGCAGTCCCGGAAGCTCCTCCGCGCTCCCCGCGGCCACGAGCAGCCGCATGCGGCGCCCCAGCAGGGCCACCGGTCCCGTCGCCGGGCCCATCCTGCGCAGGACGACGCGGCCGGCCGTCGCGGGCAGCTCCAGGACGTCGAAGCGCACTCCGGTGACCAGCTGCACCGGCGGCCCCGCCACGGTCGCCCAGCCGAGCTCGTGCTCGTACCACCGTGCGAGACCGCCGTCGGCGGGCGTGCGGGGAAGCGGGACGGTGAAGGGCATGCCCGGGGAACTCCCGGAGGGGTGCGTCGGTTACGCCCGAGAGGGTGCGGCGGCGGCCCGAACCCCCCTTCCCGGTGACGCACGGTCCCCCTCCGAACGCGCAAGGTGTCCGGGATGGGGCGTACGAGTGCATTCGGCAGCGCAAGGGTGTTCGCTGGTAGCGGAGGGAACCGGGGTGCGCCGCATGGACTGTCCGTCCTTACGGGTAAGACATTCCTAGTGGAGAGGGGCGACTCGCTGGCTTCGGCGTCTCACGTTCGCCATCGGCGTACTGATGGCGCGGGTAACTACTTGGCCTGCGGGAACATCGTCTCGCACCATCGGGTTGGAGCATTTGTCGGCTGTTCGGCAGCAGGTCTCCCCGCGGAAGAGGGGGTGATCCGGACGGATGTCGGCAGTTGGAATGAGCGGTCCCCGCTTGCGGGACTAAGCTGCGGAAGGACAGGGAGGGGATCGACCCCTAACTGACTGACCGCTCTGAGGAGCGATTAACGATGTTCGAGAGGTTCACCGACCGCGCGCGGCGGGTTGTCGTCCTGGCTCAGGAAGAAGCCCGGATGCTCAACCACAACTACATCGGCACCGAGCACATCCTTCTGGGCCTTATCCACGAGGGTGAGGGTGTCGCCGCTAAGGCCCTGGAGAGCCTCGGGATTTCGCTCGAGGCGGTCCGCCAGCAGGTGGAGGAGATCATCGGCCAGGGCCAGCAGGCCCCGTCCGGGCACATCCCCTTCACCCCTCGCGCCAAGAAGGTCCTGGAGCTCTCGCTCCGTGAGGCCCTCCAGCTCGGCCACAACTACATCGGCACCGAGCACATCCTGCTCGGCCTGATCCGCGAGGGCGAGGGCGTCGCCGCCCAGGTCCTCGTGAAGCTGGGCGCCGACCTCAACCGGGTGCGGCAGCAGGTCATCCAGCTGCTCTCCGGCTACCAGGGCAAGGAAGCCGCCACGGCCGGCGGTCCTGCCGAGGGCACCCCCTCGACGTCCCTGGTCCTCGACCAGTTCGGCCGCAACCTCACCCAGGCGGCCCGCGAATCCAAGCTCGACCCGGTCATCGGGCGCGAGAAGGAGATCGAGCGGGTCATGCAGGTGCTGTCCCGCCGCACCAAGAACAACCCGGTCCTCATCGGCGAGCCCGGCGTCGGCAAGACCGCCGTCGTCGAGGGCCTGGCGCAGGCCATCGTCAAGGGCGAGGTGCCCGAGACCCTCAAGGACAAGCACCTCTACACCCTCGACCTCGGCGCGCTGGTCGCCGGCTCCCGCTACCGCGGTGACTTCGAGGAGCGCCTGAAGAAGGTCCTCAAGGAGATCCGCACCCGCGGCGACATCATCCTGTTCATCGACGAGCTCCACACCCTCGTGGGTGCGGGTGCCGCCGAGGGCGCGATCGACGCCGCCAGCATCCTCAAGCCGATGCTGGCCCGCGGTGAGCTCCAGACCATCGGTGCGACCACCCTGGACGAGTACCGGAAGTACCTGGAGAAGGACGCGGCCCTCGAGCGCCGCTTCCAGCCCATCCAGGTCGCCGAGCCGTCGCTGCCGCACACCATCGAGATCCTCAAGGGTCTGCGCGACCGGTACGAGGCCCACCACCGGGTCTCCATCACCGACGAGGCCCTCGTCCAGGCCGCGACCCTGGCCGACCGGTACATCTCGGACCGCTTCCTCCCGGACAAGGCGATCGACCTGATCGACGAGGCCGGCTCCCGGATGCGCATCCGCCGGATGACCGCGCCGCCGGACCTCCGCGAGTTCGACGAGAAGATCGCCGGCGTCCGCCGCGACAAGGAGTCCGCGATCGACTCGCAGGACTTCGAGAAGGCCGCCTCGCTCCGCGACAAGGAGAAGCAGCTCCTCGCCGCGAAGGCCAAGCGCGAGAAGGAGTGGAAGGCCGGCGACATGGACGTCGTGGCCGAGGTCGACGGCGATCTGATCGCCGAGGTCCTCGCGACCGCCACGGGCATCCCGGTCTTCAAGCTGACCGAGGAGGAGTCCAGCCGCCTGCTCCGCATGGAGGACGAGCTCCACAAGCGCGTCATCGGGCAGAAGGACGCCGTCATCGGCCTCTCGCGGGCCATCCGCCGTACGCGTGCCGGTCTGAAGGACCCGAAGCGCCCCGGTGGCTCGTTCATCTTCGCCGGTCCGTCCGGTGTCGGTAAGACCGAGCTTTCGAAGGCGCTCGCCGAATTCCTCTTCGGCGACGAGGACGCGATGATCTCCCTCGACATGTCGGAGTTCAGCGAGAAGCACACGGTTTCCCGTCTCTTCGGTTCGCCGCCCGGATACGTCGGCTACGAAGAGGGCGGCCAGCTCACCGAGAAGGTGCGCCGCAAGCCGTTCTCCGTCGTCCTCTTCGACGAGGTCGAGAAGGCCCACCCCGATATCTTCAATTCCCTTCTCCAGATCCTGGAGGACGGTCGCCTGACCGACTCCCAGGGCCGGGTCGTGGACTTCAAGAACACGGTCATCATCATGACGACCAACCTCGGGACCAGGGACATCTCGAAGGGCTTCAACCTGGGCTTCGCCGCCCAGGGCGACACGAAGTCCAACTACGAGCGGATGAAGGCCAAGGTCAGCGACGAGCTGAAGCAGCACTTCCGCCCGGAGTTCCTCAACCGTGTGGACGACATCATCGTCTTCCCGCAGCTGACGCAGGAGGACATCCTCCAGATCGTCGACCTGATGATCGGCCGCGTCGACGAGCGCCTCAAGGACCGGGACATGGGCATCGAGCTCTCCCAGTCCGCGAAGGAGCTGCTCGCCAAGAAGGGCTACGACCCCGTGATGGGCGCCCGGCCGCTGCGCCGGACGATCCAGCGCGAGATCGAGGACTCGCTCTCGGAGAAGATCCTCTTCGGCGAGCTGCGCCCCGGTCACATCGTGGTCGTGGACACGGAGGGCGAGGGCGACGAGCGCACCTTCACCTTCCGCGGCGAGGAGAAGACGGCTCTGCCGGACGCCCCGCCGATCGAGGCGACGGGCGGCACGGGCCCGAACCTGTCGAAGGACGCGTAGGCGTTCCGCGCGACTGAGCGGTAGGGGGCGGCCCCGGAACCTGAACGGTTCCGGGGCCGCCCCTTTCATGCGTTCCTCAGAGGGTCCGCAGGTCGAGGTCGGGCCGCGACGCCCGCAGGGTCACCAGGTCGAGCGCGTCGGGCCGGCCGTTCGGGACGGCGGGGAGGCTGAGGATCCGCAGCCCCGGCATGGCGACGAGGGCGTGCACGTCGGCGGGCCTCAGGACCAGTTCCTGGAGCTGGATGACCTCGAGGCCCTCCAGCTCGGTGAGCGGGAGCAGACTGGTCACGCCGGGGCAGTCCTTGACGGTGAGGCTCCGTGGCCTCACGGCGCAGTCCCGGAGCCACTCCACCCCGTCCAGGACGGTGCTGCTGAAGATCTCGACCCGGTCGGGACGCACACAGTCGACGGCCCGGGCGAGTTCCTCGCCGGTGAAGTCCCCGAAGAAGCCCACGTGCGCGACGCGGCCGAGCAGCTCCAGGTGGGCGAGTTCGGCCCGGGTCGAGACGGGCAGAGGGGTCGTGGCGAAATCGAGGCGGGCCAGGACCTCGCGGGCGTAGTCCGCGAGAGGGAAGGAGCGCCAGCGGAAGGCCAGCCGGTAGGCGAACTGCGAAGCGACGAAACCGCGGGCGTACGGGACGGCCTCCGCACCTCCGACCGCGCAGATCACCTCGATCACGTGCTCGTCGAACCGGCCGTCGGGGTGGGGGCCGGGCAGCAGCGGCAGGACGTAGGGGCCGAGCCGGGCCAGCTCGGACACCTGTTCCGGGCTCCGGGGCGGCAGCACCGATGCCACCCCGTCCCTGACGCGGTCGCGAACGGGTTCGGACAGCCACGCCGCGTGCTGGGCGCACAGCGCCGCGAGGACGTACAGCGTGGTGCGCAGGTCCCGGTCCGACGTGGTCGAGCCCGCCGCCGTGAGCAGACCCTCGACGAGGGCGGGAAGCTCGCGGCGCGAGCAGTGGCCGGCCGCGAGCAGCAGGACGTCGTGCCACTGCTCTTCCCGCGCATGGCCCAGGAGCTCCACCACGAGGTCGTCCTCCACGAACTCCTTCGCGGCGAGGAAGTCCTGGAACGTGCGGTGTGCGAACTGGAAGACGTCGTCCGTCCGCTCCTGGAGCAAGCCGCTGCGGTTGAGCAGATGCGTGAGGATCTCTTCGGGGGTCCCCTGTGCGGCGACCTGCGGCATCCCCGGCAGAGCGCGGTTCAGCCGGTGCAGCGCCTGCTCCCGGGTGAACTCGGTCTGGCCGCCCCGGACCAGCCAGGCCGCCAGCCGCTGCAGGAGCTGCCGGTGCTCCTCCACCGACATCCGGATGCCGTCGGGAGCGTCGATACGGCGCCGGTCGTCGCGGGCGCCGAGGAGCATCTGCAGGGCCGAGTCGTACAGCGCCCAGCGGGTCTCCGGCAGGAAGCCGTCCCGTAATCGGTGGAGCGCGCAGATGACCGCGCAGAGGAGCGGGGTGCGGGCCAGGTCGGAGAGCGTCGGGTTGTGCCGGAACTGCTGGAGCAGATCCTGTTCGAGTCCGGTCAGCGACTCGGAGTCCTCGCCGTCGAGGCGTGCGGCGTCGTGCCAGGCGGTGACGAAGGCCTGGATGTCCTGGTCGCGCATGGGCAGCAGGGTCAGCTCCTCGAAGCCGTCGCCGGCCAGCCACTCGGGCTCCACGGCGAGCGGCCGTACGGTCGCCACGCAGCGTGTCCGGGGGAAGCGGGCGAGGAGCCCCGAGAGCCAGGCGTGTGCCGCCTCCCGGTCCTCGTGGGGTACCTCGTCGAGGCCGTCGACCAGCAGCAGTGCCCGTCCGCCGGACAGGACCCGGCCGGCCCAGCCTTCGGGCGGGGAGTCGACCATCAGGCCCGCCGCTCCGGAGAGCTCGGCCGGCGAGGGGAACCGGGAACCCCGGCCCCGGAGCGCCCGGAGCGGGACGACCAGGGGGACGAGGCCGTTCAGCTCGGCGAGCTGCGGACCGAGCGTGCCGGCGGCGGCATGGGCGGCGAGCCACCAGACCAGGGTGGTCTTGCCGGCGCCCGCGTCACCGCGGAGGAGGACGCGGGGACGGGAGGCCAGGAGCTCGTCGACGCGGCGGGGGACGGGCGCCGTGTCCAGGTCCTTCGACGCGGCCTCCAGGGACAGGTACGCGGTGTGCAGGTCCCACTCGGCCGCGCGCCTGCCGAGCTCGTCGAGGCCGAAGACCCGCGTGCGGCGGTAGGCGGCGCCGACGGCCTCCCCGTACTCCTGCTCGTACGGGGAGTCGGCCGAGCTGTGCCGGGTGAGGGCGGTGAGTGAGGGGAAGCCCCGGCCGGTGGCCTGGGTGAAGGCGACGAGGAAGTCGGCGTCGGCGGCGATGGCGCGCAGGGGCACGCACTCGACCCGTCGGTGGCCCCGGCCGCGCGGGATCTCGCGGACGATGCCGAGCAGCCCGTCGCCCGCGACGACGGGGCCGCCCGAGAGGCCGGCGAGGGGCGAGCTCCCGTCGGTGGGTTCGGTGGCCGGGGGCGCGTCGAGCTCGACGACCATCGTGCGCCGGACGAGTCCGGCGAGGGGGAGGAGCGTGCCCCGGTACTGGTCGCTCTCGACGCGCCCGTTGCCGTACCGCTGCACCCGCGGGTAGCCGAGGATCTCGCAGTCGGGCACGGGCCGGTCGGTGGCGAGGAGGCTGATCCTGGCCCGGTACTGGTTGCCGCGAGGCAGGACCAGGCTCTCCGGAGCCTCGAGGAGCGCGGCGTCGAGCCGCTGGTCCGACCAGATCACCTGGCAGAGGACGCGCTCGGCGCGGCCGGGTACGGCCACCCAGGCCGTATAGGCGTTGCCCAGCACGTGCGCGCAGGTGAGGACGGTGTCGGCGGTGAGCAGGACACCGCTGCCCTGCTGTCCGTGCTGCTCGGAGTGGACGACGACGGGGAGGCGTACGGAGGGGCTCGGCAGGGGCATGGTCAACGCGCGGGCCCGCCGGCGGAGCCGGGCCCGGATCCCTGGCCGGAGGCGTCGGGGAACGCGGAGGTGTCGGCCGACGCGGAGGTGTCGCCGAACGCGGAGGTGTCGCCCGCTTCGTCGTCGCCGACGAGCCAGGGCCCGTTCGTCGTGGCGTTCCGCGGCTTGAGGGTGAAGGAGACGCGATGGGTGTCGCCCCGGGCGCGGGAGGCGTCGGCCCCGGCCTCGACGACCCAGGCCTTGACCTTGGCCCCGCCCTTCACCTCCTTGCGGAGCTCGATCGTGAACTCCATTTCGATGTCGCCCACCTCGAAGGCGACGGGCTTGCCGGTGGCGCGGCCGGCCGCCTCGACGAGTTGATCGCGTACGGACTCGATGGCGTCGGCGAGCTCGATGTCGGTCATGACGGTGAACGTAGCGGGGGAGGGGCGGGGCGGTCAGCTCATATGCGGTTTTCCTCGGTGAGGCCCGCCCCCGGACCCTCGCTGACCAGCAGTTTCTTCAGGATCGGGTCGATCGCGGCCGAGGCTGGGCGTGTGTCGATGAGTGCCGGTTCCCTGTGTGTCCCCCCGTGGGTCCCCGAAGCCGTCGGCGTAGTGCGGGACGGCCTTCCGGACGGCTCGGTCGCGTGACCCAGGTCCCATTGGCGGCCGGTGCCTGGTGACAAGGCGCACAGGGGTTTCGAGGGGTACTAACCGGAATAGTGGCGACCTTTGGTGCCGATTCGGGACGTTCAGGGCTGAACCGTCGGGACCTTGGTCCCCGAGGGTCCCGAACCGGACGCCGGACGGCGTTTTGCGCGGTTCCGGTGCCCCGTGACATGCAGATAAACCGGTTCTCTTGTGCCGGTATGTCCGATTTCGAAGGCGGCTCGGCGGGCCGTCAAGAGCTGAACTTCCCCGGAGATCGCTACGACCTGATGTCGTAGATGGGGTGTTTTGGGCTGGATGGGGGTCCGGGTTACCAAGGATGAGCAAGCCCGACGCAGCGCACCGTTCGCGTCGGGTCCCGTACTTCCCGGAGGTTTCCCCCGTATGTCGAAGCGCATGAACCCCGCCGCCCGTGTCACCGTCGTCGCTCTTGCCGCCGCCGGCCTGGGAGCGACGATGGTGACCGGAGCTGGGTCCGCCTTCGCCGCCGAGGGCAAGGCCGTCACCGCCCCGGTCGCGCTCACCGCGTCCGCCGCCGTCGCCGCCCAGGCCGACGCCCAGGCGCACGTGGCCGCCCAGGTGAAGGCCGCCGCCGCGAAGGCCACGGCCGTCAAGCAGGCCGCGGTCAAGAAGGCCGTCACCGTGAAGCCCGTCGCCGCCAAGAAGGCCGCGTCCTGGGTCAAGCCGGTCGCCGGATACACGCTGAGCGCCAGCTACAACCAGGGCGGCGCCATGTGGGCCCACAAGCACTCCGGCCAGGACTTCGCCGTTCCGGTCGGCACCCCGGTCAAGGTCGCCGGCTCCGGCACCGTCGTGAAGGCCGGCCCGAACGGCGGCGGCGACGGCCCCGCGTACGGCAACGCGATCGTCGTCAAGCACGCCAACGGCACGTACTCGCAGTACGCCCACCTGTCGAAGATCAAGGTGCACATCGGCCAGAAGGTCCTCGTCGGTCAGCAGATCGCCCTCTCGGGCAACACCGGCAACTCCTCCGGCCCCCACCTGCACTTCGAGATCCGCACGACCCCGAACTACGGCTCCGCCGTGAACCCGGCCGCCTTCCTGCGGTCCCACGGCGTCTCCATCTGAGCCGTACGGACAGGCTGAGCAGCGAGAACAGCAGACCTCATGAGGCCCGGTGGGCCTGATTGAGGAGATCGAGGGCGACCTCGAGGGTGGCCCTGTGCTTCTCCTCGGGGTCGCCCTCGATGTTCTGCATGAAGAACGTGCCGGCGTGCAGCGTGAAGATCGCGCTGACGCAGCGCACCTGGTCCACCGTCGCGAAGTCCGGCTCCTGGATCAGCGCGGTCAGCGCGAGCATCCGCTCCTTGAAGGTGAGGCCGACGCTCAGCTCGCGGACCGTCGCCTGGTTCTCCTGCATGAAGCGGAAGAGCGGGGCCGCGGCGCGCAGGGCCACCTGGTAGCGGCGCAGCACCTCCTGCCGGGTCTCCAGGGTCCGGGGCTGCTCCTCGGCCCAGGCGATCAGCTCGTCCATGGGCCGGGTCAGGTCCTCGAAGATCCCGACGAGGATGTCTTCCTTGGTCTTGAAGTGGTAGTAGAGCGCCGCCTTCGTGACGTCGAGGCGTTCCGCGATCTCGCGCAGGGAGGTCTTCTCGTAGCCCTGCTCGGCGAAGAGATCGAGGGCCACGTCCTGGATGCGCTGGCGGGTGTTGCCTCGGGCCATGACTGCCCTCCACTTTCCAAAGAACTTACTTGACGACCGGCAAGTTACAGGTCTACCGTCCCCAGTGTAGTAACTAGCCGGGCGGCAAGTAAGGGAAGAACATGACGACGCAAGCAACAGCGACACCGGCGCAGGGGGAGATGGAACCGCAGCCACGCAGCGTCCGCGTCGTCCTGCTCGCCCTGATGATCGCGATGCTCCTCGCGATGCTGGACAACATGATCATCGGCACCGCGATGCCGACCATCGTCGGCGAGCTCGGCGGCCTGGAGCACCTCTCCTGGGTCGTCACCGCCTACACCCTGGCCACCGCCGCCTCGACCCCCCTCTGGGGCAAGGTCGGCGACATGTTCGGCCGCAAGGGCGTCTTCCTCACCTCGATCGTGATCTTCCTGATCGGTTCGGCGCTCAGCGGCATGGCCCAGGACATGGGCCAGCTCATCGGCTTCCGGACGATCCAGGGCCTCGGCGCCGGCGGTCTCATGGTCGGCGTGATGGCGATCATCGGCGACCTCATCCCGCCCCGCGAGCGCGGGAAGTACCAGGGCATGATGGCCGGCGTGATGGCCCTCGCCATGATCGGCGGACCGCTGGTCGGCGGCACCATCACCGACCACTGGGGCTGGCGCTGGTCCTTCTACATCAACCTGCCGCTGGGCGCCGTCGCCCTGGCCATGGTCACCACCGTTCTGCACCTGCCGAAGAAGAAGCGCGCCACCGGCACCCGGATCGACTTCCTCGGCGCCGCGCTGCTGACCGTCGGCATCACCGCCATCGTCCTGGTCACCACCTGGGGCGGTACGGAGTACGCCTGGGGCTCGGCCACCATCGTCGGCCTCGCGGTCGGCGGAGCGCTCTCGCTCGCCGCCTTCCTCCGGGTGGAGACCCGCGCGAGCGACCCGATCATGCCGCTGCACATCTTCCGCAGCCGCAACTTCACGCTGATGTCCCTGATCGGCTTCATCACCGGCTTCGTGATGTTCGGCGCGGTCCTCTACCTGCCGATCTTCCAGCAGTCCGTCCAGGGCGCCTCGGCGACCAACTCCGGCCTGCTGCTCCTGCCGATGCTGCTGTCGATGATGGTCATCTCGCTGGTCGTCGGCCGCTTCACCACCAGCACCGGCAAGTACAAGATCTTCCCGATCGTGGGCGGCGCGCTCATGACCGTCGGTCTCTTCCTGCTCTCCACGATGGACACGGACACCTCGCGGCTGGTCTCCGGCGTCTACATGGCGGTCCTCGGCGCCGGCATGGGCTTCCTGATGCAGATCACCATGCTGGTCGCCCAGAACAGCGTCGAGATGAAGGACATGGGCGTCGCCTCGTCGTCCACGACCCTCTTCCGGACGCTCGGCTCCTCCTTCGGCGTCGCGATCATGGGCGCGCTCTTCACGAGCCGCGTCCAGGACGAGATGGCGGCGCGCGGCGGATCCGGCCTCACCGAGCGGACGGCCCAGCTCGACGCGGCCAGCCTGGCCAAGCTGCCGGAGGCGCTCCGCGAGGCCTACCAGCACGCGGTCTCGACGGGCACGCACGGCGCCTTCCTGGTCGCCGCCGCGGTCTCCGTCCTCGGCCTGGCCCTCGCCTTCTTCGTCAAGGAGGTGGCGCTCCGCGGCGCCGGCCCTGCGGCGGCCCCGAAGGCCGCCGAGGGCGACGACAAGGTGAAGGTCGCCGAGACGGTCTGATCATCACCTCGTGAGAGGTGCGCGTGCGCGTACGGCGGTGGGGCCGGTCCTGACTCGGGACCGGCCCCACCGCCGTATGCGCGCCGTCGTACGCCCGCCGTCGTCGTACCCCTGCCGTCGTACACCCGCCGTCGTCCTGCACCCGCCGTCGTACCCCCGCCGCAGCCCACCGCCGGCACACGCGCACCGCAGCCCCGCGCGCGTGCCGCTCAGTCGGACGGCCGCAGGATCGGGAAGCTGCCCGTGCTCGTCGGCGCGTGGTCCGGCAGCCACAGCACCGCGATCGCCCCGCCCACCCCGTTCGGCGCCGCCTCGGAGGCCACGTTCCGGAAGGTCAGCCGCGCGCCCAGGACCCGCGCCTGGCCGGACGCGATCGTCAGGCCCAGGCCGTGGCCCTGGCCCGCGCGGTCGCTCGTGCCCGTGCGGAACCGGCTCGGGCCGTCCCTGAGCAGCGCCTCGGGGAAACCGGGACCGTGGTCGCGGACCCGGACGACCCGGCCCTCGACGGTGACCTCCACCGGCGGCTTGCCGTGCTTGGCGGCGTTGGCCAGGAGATTGCCGAGGACGCGCTCCAGGCGCCGCGGGTCGGTGTTCACCCAGGAGTCGTGGACGACCCGGACGAGCACCTCGGGATCGAGCGCCCGCACCCGCCGCTCCACGAACTCCCCGAGCGCGATCTCCTGGAGCTCCGCCCGCTCCGAGGCGCTGTCGAGCCTGGCCACCTCGAGGACGTCCTCGACCAGCGTCCGCATCGCCTGCGCCCGGTCCCGTACCAGCTCGGTCGGACGCCCCGGCGGCAGCAGCTCGGCCGCCGTGAGCAGCCCGGTCACCGGGGTGCGCAGTTCGTGTGCGATGTCCGCGGTGACCCGCCGCTCGGCCTCGATCCGCTCGTTGAGGGCGTCGGTGAGGGCGTCGACCGCCCACGCCAGGTCGTCGGTCTCGTCCCGTACGACCCCGCCGACGGCCTCCCTGACCCGGACGTCGGTGTTCCCCTGGGCGACCCGGCCGGCTGCGACGGCGGCCTTCCGCAGCCGCCGCGAGAGCTGGCCGCCGATGAGCACGCCGAGGGCGCAGCCGCCGAAGACCACCGAGACCGAGCCGATGACCAGGGCGCGGTCCAGATCGTTCATGATCGTCGCGCTGCGGTCGGCGAACGGGATGTGCAGCGAGAGCACGTCGCCGTTGGCGAGCGGCACCGCCGCCCACACGTCGGGCGGCCCGCCGTGCCGGTGCTCCTGCACGAAGGTGCCGCGCCGCTTGTCCCGCATCAGCTGGTCGAGCTGGCCGGGCAGGGACGGATCGTTGATCTTGGTGCCGAAGCGCGGTTCCTTCGGCTTCGACGTCTCGTACATCCGCTGCGCGAAGAGCAGCCGCTCCATCTGCACCTCGCGCGCGTTGTCGAGCATCGAGATCCGGGCGGCGTTGTGCACGACGATGCTCAGGGTGACCGCGATCAGCGCACCGACCGCCGCGATGGCCACGGCGATCTTCCAGCGGACGCCGGTGCGGAGGGGGAACGGCTTCACCGGTACGTGCCCGTCTCGGAGGGTGTCGTGTGGATCATGCCGCCCTAGCTCTTGAGCTTGTAGCCGAAGCCGCGGACCGTCTCGATCCTGTCCTGGCCGATCTTGGCCCGCAGCCGCTGGACGTGGACGTCCACGACCCGGGTGTCGCCGCCCCAGCCGTAGTCCCAGACCCGCTCCAGGAGCTTGTCGCGGGACAGCACGGTGCCCGGCGCCGACGAGAACTCCAGCAGCAGCCGCATCTCGGTCGGCGTCAGCGCGACCGGGGCCCCGCCCTTGCGGACCTCCATGCCGTCGGTGTCGACCTCCAGATCGCCGAAGGCGAGGAGGCCGCCGTCGTCCGGCCCGTCCTCCCCGCGCTCACCGGCGCCGGGACCGCCCGCGTGTCCGAAGCGGCGGAGGACGGCCCGGATCCGGGCCATGAGCACCGCGCCGTCGAAGGGCTTGGTGACGTAGTCGTCGGCCCCGGCCTCCAGACCGAGGACGACGTCGATCGAGTCGGCGCGCGCCGACAGCATGATCACCGGCACCGTCGACTCGTCGCGGATGCGGCGGCAGAGGCTGACCCCGTCCATGCCCGGCAGCATCACGTCGAGCAGGGCGATGTCCGGCCGCTGGGCCCGGAAGGCGTCGAGGCCGGAGAGTCCGTCGGGCATGGCCGTGACCCGGAAGCCGTCCCGCTCGAGGGCGAGCTGGGTGGCTTCACGGATGACGTCGTCGTCCTCGACGAACAGGACATGGGTCTCGGCCATCGTGCGTGCCCTTCGGGTCTCTCTGCGGGTGGGGGGATGCGGCCTGCGGGTGGGGGATGCCGCCAGCGGGTGGGGGATGCGGCTCAGTTGGCGGGGGGCTCGCTCGGCTCGGGCTCGACGGC
The DNA here is from genome assembly GCF_001905825.1 of Streptomyces sp. CB02009. Classification (GTDB taxonomy): domain Bacteria; phylum Actinomycetota; class Actinomycetes; order Streptomycetales; family Streptomycetaceae; genus Streptomyces. The sequence continues at coordinate 24,316 of NZ_LIVV01000004.1, read as the reverse complement.
CTCGCCGTCGCCGACGGCCCGGCTGTAGTCGTTGTGCACCCAGTCGTGCTGGGTGAACCTGTTCCCCGACCAGCGGTACGTGATCACGTCCTCGCCCGAGGGGTACGCGACCGGGTCGCCCTTCGCGTAGACCTGCTTGGTGACGACGAGCTCGCCCCGGTCGATCGTGGCGTAGACGGCGGCGTCCTCCGCCATGAACACGTTCTCGTACCGGTCGCTCTGCTTGCGGTAGACGTACGTGCCGATGCCGACGGCGTCACCGCAGGTCATCACGTTGACGACGACGTCGGGCGCGGGCGAGTTCGTGAGGTTCCCGTACGAGGCGTCGACCGGGTACGCGTCCGCGACACAGGGCTTCAGATCGGTCTTGAACCGGTCCTCGATCTTCGGATCGGCCTTGAGCAGCTCGATCGGGTCCACCCGCTCGGCGGACCGGAGGTCGCCTTCGGCCGAGGGCGAGGGGGTGGGCGCCGCGGCCACGTCCCTGGTGGCGGCCGCTCCCTCGTCCCGGGAGCCGGTGCCGCCGGTGGAGCAGGCGGCCATGGACAGCCCGACGGCGACGAGCCCGGCCGTCGCCGTGATGCTCGCCGCCTTGGCGGTACGGCGCCGGCGGCGACGCCCGGTTCCGTACCGGTCGTCGCCGCCGGGGCCGCCGCCGCTGTCGCCTTCGGCGTCGTGTCCTCTGCCGTCGTGTCCTCTGCCGTCGTGTCTTCTGCCGTCGGCTTCGCCGTCTAGGCCGCGCACCGCTCCCGCCCCCGTTCGTCGCCTCGTACGCTCGTCCGCTCTCCGGTCCGCCCCAGGGCGCGGGCGTCGAGATCGCGGCTCTCCAGCTCCTGGCGGAGCCGGGCGAGCGCCCGGTGGAGCGTCGACTTCACCGTACCGGTCGACATGCCGAGCGCCGCCGCCGTCTCCTCGGTGCTCATCTGTTCCCAGTGCCGCAGGACGACGACGCTGCGCTGCTTCGGCGCGAGGACCTTCAGGATGTCCATGAGGAGGGCCCGGTCGGCGTGCTGCTCGGTCGGGTCGTCGACGCAGGCGTCGGGCAGCTGCTCGGTGGGCACCTCTTCGAGCTTGCGGGAGCGCCACCACTCGGTGCGGGTGTTGATCATGACCCGGCGGAGGTAGGCGTCGGCCAGGGACTTGTCGGCGATGCCGTCCCAGCGGCCGTAGGTCCGGGCGAGCGCCGTCTGCAGGAGGTCCTGGGCGTCGACGGGGTCGGCCACGAGACGACGTGCACTGCGCAGCAGCGCGTCCTGCCGCGTGCGTACGTACTCCTCGAAATCGAGCACCTCGCCATGCCTCATCCGAACCGCCTCCGAACCCCGTGACCTGCTTCGTTCCTCGTGTCGTCGATGACGCTACGGAGCGGTTGTCACGGGGCTGTGCGGGGCAGCCGTCGGTGGACGCACGGCTACCCATCGGTTGTGTAACAGCGGGGCGAGGGGCGGGAGGCGTCCGGCTCAGGCCACGGGCAGCCGGTAGAGCCCGTCGTCCAGGGGTTCGACCAGGCCGTCGGCGACCAGGCTGTCCAGGGCCCTGGCCCGCTGCACCGGCTCGTCCCAGACCTGGTCCAGGACCGCCTGCGCCACCGGTTCGGTCGACTCCCGCAGCACCGCCAGGAGCCGGCCCCGGACCTGCCGGTCGGTCCCGGCGTACGTCTGGCCGCGGCGCGGCGGGCCGTCGTGCGCGGGCTTCCCCGCGAGCCGCCAGGCGCACTGCCCGGAGATCGGGCAGCGCCCGCAGTCCTCGTTCTTCGCCGTGCACACGAGCGCGCCCAGCTCCATCGAGGCGGCGGCCCAGCGCGAGGCCGTCGCCTCGTCCGCCGGCAGCAGCGCGCGGGCGAGCCGGCGCTCCGCGGCCGTCGTCGCGTTCGGCGGGTACTGGACGCCCGTCGCCGCCCGGGCGAAGACCCGGCGCACATTGGTGTCCAGGACGGCGTGCCGCTGCCCGTACGCGAAGGAGGCCACCGCGGCCGCCGTGTACTCGCCGATGCCGGGCAGCGCGAGCAGCTGCCCGTGATCGCGCGGTACGTCGCCGCCGTGCCGTTCCTTTATGGCCACGGCCGCCGCGTGCAGCCGCAGGGCCCGGCGGGGATAGCCGAGCCGGCCCCAGGCGCGGACCGCCTCACCGGGGGCGTCGGCGGCCAGGTCGGCGGGGCGCGGCCAGCGCGCGAGCCACTGCTCGTACACCGGGAGCACCCGGACGACGGGCGTCTGCTGGAGCATGAACTCGCTGACCATGACACCCCAGGCCCCGGCCTCGGGGTGGCGCCAGGGCAGGTCGCGGGCGTGCCGGTCGAACCAGGCGAGGACGGGCCCGTGCAGCTCGGCGGGGGGCGCGGGAAGGGCGGGGGCCTCGAAGGCCGCGGAGGCCGCGGGGACCTCGGCGTCGTCCAGGGCCCCGCGGGCTTCGGCGGCGGCGGGGGCGGCAGGCGTGAGAGGAGCGTCGATGGAAGTCATGGCACCTCCGATCCTGGCACGTCCCCGACGTGATCAGTACGCGCCGTGGCGGGCGCGCGGAGTGTCCTCGGCGCGCGCGGGGGCGTGAGCCCGGGGCCCGCGCCCCGCGCACCAGACCACGGCGGAGCTCCGGCTCGACCGGGCCGTCTCAACCAGGGCGCCCACCGGCCGCACCGCCGCCCGCATGACGAGGAAGGCGACCAGACCGCCGAGGAGCAGACCGACGGTCACGTCGTGCGGGTAGTGCACGCCGACGAAGACCCGGGAGAACGCCATGAGGAGCGCCATCGGCACGGTCAGCCAGGCCATCCCGCGCCAGGAGAGGGCCAGCGCGATCGCGGCCGCGCCGGCGATGGCCGAGTGGTTGCTGGGGAAGGACCAGTCGCCGTACGGCGGGCACGTGATGAGCGAGTCGGGCGCTCCGAGGACGGCACGGCACGGACGGTCCTCGTCGACCAGCGACTTCAGCGACTCGCTCAGCACGTACCCGAACGCCGTGGCGAGCGGGGCGAGCAGCGCGAGCGCCATCGTCCGGCTCGATCCTTCGCGGGAGCGCCACCAGCCGGCCAGGAACAGCGCGCCGAACAAGAGGAGTCCGGCCTCGGTCCAGACCTCGGCGAGCCACTGGAACCAGTGGGGGGTCGCGTGGGCGAAGTCGGCGACATCGAGATAGAGCCGGTCGGAGAGGTCGAGGAGGGTGTTCATGGTGAAAGACGCTAACCGGAATCCGGAGTGCGTCGCCCCGGGCCAACGGCCAGAGCGACCCCCGACGAAAGTGGGGGTGTTCGCGATTCGCTCCGGTTCCCGCCGGTTTCGGGTGGGGCCGAGCGCGCTCCGGAGCACCGTTCCGGGAAAAGTTCCCGGAACCGACGGATGTGATCATCGGCAAAACTTGATGTCTCGGGCGGCGGGTGGGGCGGGAGTTGGGCCCGATCTCTCGTAAGGTTCGGTCGTGGGATCTTTGCGCAATCCGGTCGGGCCGCTTCCCTCCACCATCTACTGGCGACGGAGGGCGGTGGCGGCGTGCCTGGTGGCGGTTCTCGCGCTCCTCGCCGTCTGGGCCCTGACCTCCGGCGGCGGAGGTGGGAAGAAGGCGAACGACGGGGCCAACGGCGCTTCCTCCTCCCCTCCCTCGATCACTCCGGGCCCCTCGGGCACCGGGGACGCGATCAGCCAACAGCCGGGCGGACGCGACGAGTCGGGCGACTCCGGCGGCTCCGGCGACAGCGGTGACACCACCGGCGGCACCGCGGGAGCGGGCGACTCGGCCGGCTCCGGCACGGACCCGGGATCGGGCGACGCCGGCGCGGACGCGGGGACGGCCGCCGGAACCGACGGCGGCGGCAAGAACGGCGACACCGACGGCGCGGGCGGCGACGGAGGCGCGGGCACCGGTGCGGGACAGCAGGTCCCGGCCGACTCCCCGCTCCCGAACTGCCCTGCCGGAGCACTGCAGTTGACGCTCCGCAGCGCCAAGGTCAGCTATGAGGCGGGGGAGAAGCCCCGCTTCCACCTCGTGGCCAGGAACACCTCGAAGGCCGCCTGCAAGGCCGACTTCGGACCCCGCGCCGCCGTTCTGACGATCAGCGACCGGCAGGACGACGAGGTCTGGTCCTCCGCGGACTGCCCGCGCCCCGGAGACCCGGTCCTGCTGCGCGTCCCCGCGGGCGCCACCGTCACCCACACCGTGGAGTGGGACCGCGGGCGCAGCGCCCCGCAGTGCGCCACCGCCCCGGCGGGCCAGGCGGCCCCCGGCACCTACCTCGTGGAGGCGACGATGCCGGGCGCGAAGGTGCTCGCGGCGTCGTTCACGCTCGCCAAGGACTGAACGGGCCGGGAGGAGGGCCTCCGGGCCGGCCGGTCGTTGGCGAGAACCGGCCGGGAGGAAAGGCCTCGGGGCCCGTCCGGCCCTCGGTGAGGACGGGCCGGGAGGAAGGCGTCCGCGGCTCGCGGGACCGTACGTCCCGGGCCTACGGCCGTACGTTCCGGGCCTACGGCCGTACGTCCCGGGCCATCGCCGGTACGTTTCCGGGCGATCGGCGGTACGTCCCGGGCCTTCGGCGGTACGTCCTAGACGTACCGCTCCAGGATCGAGGACTCCGCCAGCCGGGACAGGCCCTCGCGCACGCTGCGGGCGCGGGCCTCGCCGACGCCGTCCACGGTCTGGAGGTCGTCGACACTGGCCGCGAGCAGCTTCTGCAGCCCGCCGAAGTGCTCCACGAGCCGCTCGATGATGGCGCCCGGCAGCCGCGGCACCTTGGCGAGGAGCCGGTAGCCGCGCGGCGAGACGGCGGAGTCCAGGGTCTCGGGCGAGCCGCTGTAGCCCAGGGCCCGCGCCACGACCGGAAGTTCGAGCAGCTCGGTGTGGGTCAGCGCGTCCAGCTCGGTGAGCGCCTCCGCGACCGTCCGCGAGCGCTTCGCCGTCGGCTCCGGCACGTAGTCCCGGATGACCAGCTCGCGCTCCGGCTCCACGCCCGCGATCAGCTCGTCCAGCTGGAGCGAGAGGAGCCGTCCGTCCGTGCCGAGCTCGACCACGTACTCGGCGATCTCGGTGGCGATCCGGCGGACCATCTCGAGCCGCTGCGCGACGGCGGTGACGTCCCTGACCGTGACCAGGTCCTCGATCTCCAGCGCGGAGAGCGTGCCGGCCACCTCGTCGAGCCGGAGCTTGTACCGCTCCAGGGTCGCGAGCGCCTGGTTCGCCCGGGACAGGATCGCGGCCGACTCCTCCAGGACCCGGCGCTCACCGTCCACGTACAGCGCGATCAGCCGCATCGACTGGGAGACGGAGACGACCGGGAAGTTGCACTGCTTGGAGACCCGGTCCGCCGTGCGGTGCCGGGTGCCGGTCTCGTCGGTGGGGATCGAGGCGTCGGGAACGAGCTGGACGCCCGCCCGGTGGATCTTGGTGATGTCCTTGTCGAGGACGAGCGCGCCGTCGAGCTTGCACAGCTCGCGCAGGCGCGTGGCGGCGAACTCGACGTCCAGCACGAAACCGCCGGTGCACATCGAGTCGACCGTCTTGTCGAGGCCCAGCACGATGAGACCGCCCGTGTTGCCGCGGAGGATCCGCTCCAGGCCGTCACGCAGCGCGGTGCCGGGCGCGACGGCGCTCAGCGCGGCGCGCATCAGCGCTTCGTTGCCGGAGCCCGCGCCGGACTTTCCAGGAGCTGCTGCCCCGTCCTTGGCTGCCACTGCACTCCTCCGGCTCGTACGGATGGGCGAGACCAGGGCAAAGTCTAGCGACACCACCCCGCCGCCCTCCGCCCCCGACCGATCGCGGTGGTCCGAAAGGCGTCCCCGCCCCGACACGGACCTAACCCTCCGCGTCTTTGCGAAGCGTACGGAGCGAACCGTCCGCTCGGTGTGAACATTCGGCGTCGACCGCTCCGGGTCCCTCCGGCCGGACCCTCCGAGGAGGGGCCGAGCCACCCGCCCGAGCCGCCACCATGTCCACCGCTTCGCCGCCCCGGCTACTTCTCCGCACCCTCCGGCGCCTTCGCGCGGCGGCCGCGCGGGAGCACCCGCAGCGCGTCGCCCATGTCCGCGACCTCCGTCACCTTCATGCCGGCCGGCACCTTGCCCGGGTCCGAGGGGACCAGCGCGTGCGTGAAGCCCAGCCGGTGCGCCTCGGCGAGCCGGCGCTGGACGCCGGTCACCCGCCGGACCTCGCCGGCGAGGCCGACCTCGCCGATCGCCACCAGGTTCTTCGGCAGCGGGGTGTCGCTCGCCGCGGAGGCGAGCGCGAGCGCGATCGCCAGGTCGGCGGCGGGCTCGGTGAGCTTCACGCCGCCCACGGTCGCGCTGTAGATGTCCCGCTTGCCCAGCGCGCTGATCCGGCCGCGCTGCTCCAGGACCGCCAGCATCATCGAGACCCGGGAGGTCTCCAGACCGGAGACGGTCCGGCGCGGGGACGGGATCTGGCTGTCCACGGTCAGCGACTGGACCTCGGCGACCAGCGGGCGGCGGCCCTCCAGGGTGACCGTCAGGCAGGTGCCCGGCACGGCCACGTCACGCCGGGTCAGGAAGAGCCCGGAGGGGTCGGCGAGGCCCGTGATGCCCTCGTCGTGGAGTTCGAAGCAGCCGACCTCGTCGGTCGCCCCGTACCGGTTCTTCACGCCCCGGACCAGCCGCAGGCGCGCGTGCCGGTCGCCCTCGAAGCTCAGCACGACGTCGACCAGGTGCTCCAGGAGCCGGGGACCGGCGATCGCCCCGTCCTTCGTGACGTGGCCGACGAGCAGCGTGGACATGCCGCGCTCCTTGGAGGCGCGGATGAGCGCGCCCGCGACCTCGCGCACCTGGGCCATGCCGCCGGGCGCGCCGTCGATCTCGGGGGAGGCGACGGTCTGCACCGAGTCCATGATCAGCAGCGAGGGCTTCACGGCGTCGAGGTGCCCGAGGACGGCCGACAGGTCGGTCTCGGCGGCGAGGTACAGATGGTCGCTGAGGGCGTTGATCCGGTCGGCGCGCAGCCGCACCTGGCTCGCGGACTCCTCGCCGGTGACGTAGAGCGTGCGGTGCTCGTCGCTGGCCGCCTTGGCCGCCACGTCGAGCAGGAGCGTGGACTTGCCGACGCCCGGTTCGCCCGCGAGCAGCACGACGGCGCCGGGCACCAGGCCTCCGCCGAGGACCCGGTCCAGCTCGTCGACGCCGGTCGAGCGGGCGGTCGCCTGCCGTCCGTCGACCTGCCCGATGGGGAGCGCGGCGGTGGAGACCCGGCCGGCCGCGGTCGTCCGGACGGCGGGCGCGCCGTACTCCTCGACCGTCCCCCAGGCCTGGCACTCGGGGCAGCGGCCGAGCCACTTGGCCGTCTGCCAGCCGCACTCGGTGCAGCGGTAGGACGGCCGGTCCTTGGTCGATTTCGTACGGGCAGCCATGTCGCCACCGTAGCGGCACCCACCGACAGCCGACGCCGGGTCTCCACAGGCCCTCGGAATGTCAGATTCCTGTCCCCTTTCGAGCGATACCTTCACCCGTAAGAATGAGAAGAACGCAACCGGTACGAAAAGCGCCCCCCGCGCTGCCTACGGTCGACCGGTGACGAGCAGCAGGCTGGACTCCCCCGCACGCACCACCGGCGCACACCGGGCGGCGCACCGCGCCACGGACCAGGGACCGCGCACGCTCGGCCGGAGGCCCCCCGCCCGGTACGAGGCCGCCCTCGACGGCCTCTTCACGTACTGCCTCTCCGTGCTCTGCGACCACGACACGGCCACCGCCGTCCTCGGCGACGTCCTCGCCGTCGCCGAGCGCCACCACGGCCGCTGCCCCTCGGACGAGGACGGCCGCACGGCCTGGCTGTACGCCCTCGCCCGCTGGGCGTGCCTGCGCAGCCTCGGCGAGCAGCGCCGCCGACGCCAGGGCGCCCACACCGGGCGCCCCGCCGTCACCGCCCCCGAGCCGCCCCGGGTCCCGGAGGAGACCGCCGAGCGGCGCCGCACCGAACTCGCCCGGCTCGCCTGGCCCGAGGCCGCCGGCACCACACCCGAGCAGCGCGAGGCCCTGGAGCTGGCCGTACGGCACGGCCTCAGCCACCGGCAGGTCGCCGCCGTGCTCTCCCTCGACCCGCTCGCCGCCCGCGAGCTCCTCGCCACCGCCGGCTGCGAGGTCGAGCGCACCCGCGCCGCCCTCGCCGTCGTCGAGACGGGCAGCTGCCCCACCGTGGCCCGGCTCACCGGCGACCACCAGGTCCTGCTGTCGGCCGCCCTGCGCGCGGAACTCGTCCGGCACGTCGACGACTGCCCCCGCTGCCGGAAGGCCGCCGAGCGCGTGGGCGCCGCCGGCCCCTGGCCCGGCGCCGCCGCGCTGCCGCAGGCCCGGCTGCCGCTCGTCGAGGCGCCCAGGGCCGCCGCGTACATGGCGATGCTGCACGTCCCCCGCGCGCGTGCCGGCGCCCCGCGCTTCTCGCCCACCGGCTTCCCGATGGACCCCAAGGACCATGTGGCCCGCCGCGACCGGCTGCGGGCCCGCGCGGTGACGACCACCGTCGTCGCGGCCGTGGTCGCCGCGCCCGTCCTCGCCCTGTGGACCTCCTACCGGGGCACCCCGGTCGCCGACACCGGCGCCCGCGACGGATCCCGGATCAGCGCGCGCGAGGCGGACGAACCGGACGGCCCCGACGGACGCCCGTACGACCACTACGAGAACGCGGGCAACGCCCGCACCACCCCCGAGCCCCGCTTCACCCGCGGCAGCCGCGCCCCCGACGTCTCCGTCGAGGTGCTCAGCCCCGGCGGCCCCACCGGCCCCTCGGGCCCCGGCGCACCGGGGGAACCCGGTGCCGGCTGGATCACGGTCTCCGCACGCGGCCACGGCGACCTGACCCTGCTCACGCTCACCGCCTCCGGCGGTTCCCCCGTCGACTGGTCGCTGTGGACGGACGCGCCCTGGCTGTACGTGAGCCGGGCCTCCGGCACCCTCCGCCCGGGCGAGACGATCACCGTCACCGTCCGCGTCGACCACGGCCGTGAACCGGGGGGTGCGTGGAGCGCCCGGATCGGGGTGAACCCCTCCGGTGCGGTGGTCAGGATCGACGGACGCGGGGAGACCGCGCCGCCGCCGGTCGTCGTCGACCCGGTGACACCCCCGCCGACCACGACCGAGCCCACCACCCCGCCGACGAGCCCGCCCACGACGGAGCCGACGACCCCGCCGCCGACCACGGAGGAGCCGCCTCCGACGACCGAGCCGACCGACCCGCCGACGAGCCCGCCGACCACGGAGCCGACGACCCCGCCGCCGACCACGGAGGAGCCGCCTCCGACGACCGACCCGGGCCCGACGGAACCGACCACCCCGCCCCCGACGACCGAGGAACCACCCCCGCCCTCGTCGTCCTGAACAGGGCGGAGGGAGGGGGCGGGGGAGCCTGGCGCGAGTCGGGCCCGGCACGGCCAGAGGCCCCCGGGCCGGCACCAGACGGGAACCCGGGCCGGCACCGGCGCTTCGAGCGAGGCACCGGCCCTTCGCGACACCGGCCCTTCGAAGCACCGGCCCTTCGGTGAGCTAGCCCTTCGGGTCGGCCGGGTGCGGTGCCACCAGCGGCAGCTGCGAGGAGAGACGCGCCTCGCACAGCCCGACCAGGACCTCGTACGCCTCCTGGCCCATCATCTCGGTGAGCTCGGGCCGATACGTGACGTAGACCGGCTCCCCGGCCCCGTGCGCCGACGTCGCCGACGTGCACCACCAGTGCAGGTCGTGACCGCCCGGACCCCAGCCCCGCCGGTCGTACTCACCGATCGACACCTGGAGGACCTTCGTGTCGTCGGGCCGCTCGATCCAGTCGTACGTGCGCCGCACCGGCAGCTGCCAGCAGACGTCCGGCTTCGTCTCCAGCGGCTCCTTGCCCTCCTTCAGGGCCAGGATGTGCAGCGAGCAGCCCGCGCCGCCCGCGAACCCCGGACGGTTCTGGAAGATGCAGGAGCCCTCCCAGCGCCGGGTCTGCCGGTCGCCGTCCTCGTCGAGCTGGGTCCAGCCCGACTCCGTACCGACGTCGTGGAACTGCCACAGCTCCGGCGTGAGGCGCGCCACGTGCGTCGCGACCCGCTTCTCGTCGTCCTCGTCGGAGAAGTGCGCGCCCAGCGTGCAGCAGCCGTCGTCGGCCCGCCCCGCCTGGATGCCCTGGCAGCCGCTGCCGAAGACGCACGACCAGCGCGAGGTCAGCCAGGTCAGGTCGCAGCGGAAGATCTGCTCCTCGTCGGCCGGGTCGGGAAACTCGACCCACGCGCGCGCGAAGTCCAGGCCCTTCTCGTCCGGCTCCACGTCCCTGCCCCGCTTCTTGGCGCTCTTGACCGCACTGTCTTTGCCCGGTTTCGCCTTTTTCGTCTTTGGCACAAGTCCAAGCGTATGCGGGTCGGCGCAGTAGCGTTCCGCCCATGAGACTCGGAGTCCTCGACGTCGGTTCGAACACGGTGCACTTCCTGGTGGTGGACGCCCACCCCGGCGCCCGGCCGCTGCCCGCCCATTCCCACAAGGCGGAGCTGCGGCTCGCCGAACTTCTCGACGAGAAGGGCGCGATCGCGCCCTTCGGCGTCGAGCGGCTCATCGCGACCGTCCGGGACGCGCTGCTCGCCGCCGAGGACAAGGGCTGCGAGGAGGTGCTCCCGTTCGCGACCTCCGCCGTCCGCGAGGCGACCAACGCGGACGCCGTCCTCGCGCGCGTGAAGGACGAGACGGGCGTCGACCTCCAGGTCCTCACCGGCGAGGAGGAGGCCCGGCTCACCTTCCTCGCGGCCCGCCGCTGGTTCGGCTGGTCCGCGGGCAAGCTGCTCCTCCTCGACATCGGGGGCGGCTCCCTCGAAGTCGCGTACGGCATCGACGAGGACCCCGACACGGCGGTCTCCCTGCCGCTCGGCGCGGGACGGCTGACCGCCGGCTGGCTGCCGGGCGACCCGGCCGACGCGGCCGACGTCAAGGCGCTCCGCCGCCATGTGCGCGCGCAGATCGCCCGTACGGTCGGCGAGTTCAGCCGCGCCGGCCGGCCCGACCACGTCGTGGCGACCTCCAAGACCTTCAAGCAGCTGGCGAGGATCGCCGGCGCCCCCGGCTCGGGGGAGGGCCTGTACGTCGAGCGGATCCTGACCCGCGCGTCCCTGGAGGAGTGGGTGCCGCGCCTCGCCGGCATGACCGTTCCCGAGCGCTCCGCCCTGCCGGGCGTCTCGGAGGGCCGCGCCGGACAGCTCCTCGCGGGCGCCATGGTGGCGGAGGGCGCGATGGACCTCCTCGGCGTGGAGGAGCTGGAGATCTGCCCCTGGGCCCTGCGCGAGGGCGTCATCCTGCGCCGCCTGGACCACCTGCCGGAGGCGTAGACGCGCACACGGGGGGCGTAGGGCGCACGAGGGCCGGGGCCGACAGGCGGGGCGTACGCGAAGCCCCCTCGGTCCGCACAGGCAGGAAAGCCCCCGTCATGGCCCCCCGCTCACAGCCCTCCACCAAAGCCCCCGTCACGCGCGCCGTCCGCACCCCCGCGCACGCCCGCGTGCCCCGGCCGGGCGTGACCGGAACCACCCCCCGGCCCCCCGACGGGCCCCGTACCCTGTCTCCGTGGCAGAACCAGTGGTGCGCATCCCGGATGCGAAGGTCGCCCTGTCGACGGCCTCGGTCTATCCGGAGTCGACGGCGACGGCCTTCGAGATCGCCGCGCGCCTCGGTTACGACGGTGTCGAGGTCATGGTGTGGACCGATCCGGTCAGCCAGGACGTCGAGGCACTGCGCCGGCTCTCCGACTACCACCAGGTCCCGATCCTGGCCGTGCACGCCCCCTGCCTCCTCATCACCCAGCGCGTCTGGTCCACCGACCCGTGGGTCAAGCTCCAGCGCGCCCGGGCCGCGGCCGAGAGCCTCGGCGCGTCGACGGTCGTCGTGCACCCGCCGTTCCGCTGGCAGCGCCAGTACGCCAAGGACTTCGTCACCGGCATCTGGCGGATGGCGGACGAGACCGACGTGCGGTTCGCCGTCGAGAACATGTACCCGTGGCGGTACAAGGACCGCGAGATGCTCGCGTACGCCCCCGAGTGGGACGTCACCAAGGACGACTACCGGCACTTCACCGTCGACCTCTCGCACACCGCGACCGCCCGCACCGACGCCCTCGCGATGATCGACCGCATGGGCGACCGGCTCGGCCACGTCCACCTCGCCGACGGCAAGGGCTCCGCCAAGGACGAGCACCTGGTCCCGGGGCGCGGCACGCAGCCCTGCGCCGAGCTCCTGGAGCGCCTCGCGCGCACCGGCTTCGACGGCCACGTCGTCATCGAGGTCAACACCCGCCGCGCGATGTCAGCCGCCGAACGCGAGGCCGACCTCGCCGAGGCCCTGGCCTTCACCCGGCTCCACCTCGCCTCCGCGGCCACCCGTCCCTCCCGGGTGCCCCGCCCGTGACCGAACCGGCCCCCCGCAGGCGCGGCCGCCCGTCCCGTACCGAGGAGGAGAGCGGGCCGGGCGCGCGGGAGCGGATCCTGGAGGCGGCCCGCGCCCAGTTCGCGGAGCGCGGCTACGACAAGACCTCGGTCCGCGGCATCGCCAAGGCGGCAGGCGTCGACGCGGCCCTCGTCCACCACTACTTCGGCACGAAGGACGAGGTCTTCGCCGCGGCGATCGAGGTCTCCTTCGAGCCCGCCACGGTCGTCCCGGCCATCGTCGGCGGCCCCCGCGAGACCATCGGCGAACGCCTCGCCCGCTTCTTCATCGGCGTCTGGGAGAACCCGGTCAGCCGCGCCCCGCTCCTCGCGATCGTCCGCTCCGCGCTCACCCACGAGGCGGCGGCCAAGGTGCTCAGGACCTTCGTCCTGCGGCGGCTCCTGGAGCGGATCGCGGACGAGCTCGACGTACCGGACCCCAGGTTCCGCGCGGAACTCGCCGCCTCCCACATGATCGGGATCGCGATCCTGCGGTATGTGATCCAGGTCGAGCCGATGGCCTCGGTGGACCCGGAGGAGATCGTGGCCATGGTCGCCCCGACCCTCCAGCGCTACCTGACGGAGGCCTAGGGGGTGTCTTGTCGATCAGGCCGGGCTCGCGGGGTCTGGCACGCACGCTCGCCGCGTTGTCGTCGGTCACCAACGCTCCGCGTTGACTCCCTCCTCCGCCTTGCGATCGCACGCACCAGACCCCGCTCCCTGATCCGGCCTGATCGACAAGACACCCCCTGAGCCCCACCGGGCGGCCGATGACCGAAAGCTGAACAGCATGTCCGCCATACGGACGCGCTGTCCAGATCTTGGTCCGTCGGCGTACGCTCGAAAGCAAGCACCCCCATCACTGAGGAGCGAGCGACGATGCCCGAGCTGAGGTCCCGCACAGTCACCCACGGCCGCAACATGGCGGGCGCACGCGCCCTTATGCGCGCCTCCGGTGTACCCGGCGCGGACATCGGCCGGAAGCCGATCATCGCGGTCGCCAACTCCTTCACGGAGTTCGTCCCGGGCCACACCCATCTGCAGCCCGTCGGCCGGATCGTCTCGGAGGCCATCACGGCCGCCGGCGCCATCCCGCGCGAGTTCAACACGATCGCCGTCGACGACGGCATCGCCATGGGCCACGGCGGCATGCTCTACTCGCTGCCCTCCCGCGACCTGATCGCGGACAGCGTGGAGTACATGGTCGAGGCCCACTGCGCCGACGCCCTGATCTGCATCTCCAACTGCGACAAGATCACCCCCGGCATGCTGATGGCCGCCCTGCGCCTCAACATCCCGACGGTCTTCGTCTCCGGCGGCCCGATGGAGTCCGGCCGGGCGACCCTGGTCGACGGCACGGTCCGCACGCTCGACCTGGTCGACGCGATCTCCGACGCGGTGAACCCGAAGATCTCGGACGAGGACATCGCCCGCATCGAGGAGAACGCCTGCCCGACCTGCGGCTCCTGTTCCGGCATGTTCACCGCCAACTCGATGAACTGCCTGACCGAGGCCATCGGCCTCTCCCTGCCGGGCAACGGCTCGCTGCTCGCCACCCACACCGGCCGCAAGGCGCTGTACGAGAACGCGGCCCGCACGGTCGTCGACATCACCCGTCGCTACTACGACGAGGACGACGCCTCCGTCCTGCCGCGCTCGATCGCGACCCGCGCGGCCTTCGAGAACGCCATGGCCCTCGACATCGCCATGGGCGGCTCGACCAACACGATCCTGCACCTGCTCGCCGCCGCCCAGGAGGCCGAGCTCGACTACGGCCTGACGGACATGGACGAGGTCTCGCGCCGGGTGCCCTGCCTGGCCAAGGTCGCCCCGAACGTCGCCAAGGACCGCACGTACTACATGGAGGACGTGCACCGGGCGGGCGGCATCCCGGCCATCCTCGGCGAGCTCTACCGCGCCGGTCTCCTCAACGAGGACGTCCACTCCGTCCACTCCCGCTCCATCAAGGAGTGGCTGGACGCCTGGGACGTGCGCGGCGGCTCCCCGACCGACGAGTCCGTCGAGATGTGGCACGCGGCCCCCGGCTGCGTGCGCTCGGCGACCGCCTTCTCGCAGTCCGAGCGCTGGGAGGCGCTCGACGTGGACGCGGCCGGCGGCTGCATCCGCGACGCGGCCCACGCGTACTCCAAGGACGGCGGCCTCGCCGTGCTGCACGGCAACCTCGCCGCCGACGGGTGCGTCGTGAAGACGGCCGGCGTCGACGAGTCGATCTGGACCTTCGAGGGCCCGGCCGTGGTCTGCGAGTCGCAGGACGAGGCCGTCGAGAAGATCCTCAACAAGCAGGTCACGGACGGCGACGTGGTCGTCATCCGCTACGAGGGCCCGCGCGGCGGCCCCGGCATGCAGGAGATGCTCTACCCGACCTCCTTCCTCAAGGGGCGCGGCCTGGGCAAGACCTGTGCGCTGGTCACCGACGGACGCTTCTCGGGCGGCACGTCCGGCCTGTCCATCGGCCACGCGTCGCCGGAGGCGGCCTCGGGCGGCACGATCGCCCTCGTCGAGGACGGCGACCGGATCCGCATCGACATCCCGAACCGCTCCATCGAGCTCCTCGTCGACGAGGACACGCTGGCCGCCCGCCGCGAGGCGCTGAACGGCGTGTACGAGCCGAAGAACCGGCAGCGCAAGGTGTCGGCGGCGCTGCGCGCGTACGCGGCGATGGCGACGAGCGCCGACAAGGGCGCGGTCAGGGACGTCTCGAAGCTGGGCTGACACCGGCGTGGCGGGACGCTCTAGGACCTGAGACGGCGGGACCGGACGGCAGGACCGGCACTCAGGACCTGCACTCAGGACCGGGCGGCCTGCACGGCAGCACCCGGGACGGCGGGGAGCGGGCGGAGACGCCCGTTCCCCGCCGTTCCGCGTCGGTCCGGGTTCACCAGGCGGCGGGGTCGCGCGCGTCCACCGCGAACACCGATCCGTCCGGAGCCGTCCCGAACACCCGGTCACCCGCGACCACCGGCGGCGGCACCAGGGGCGCGTACTCGAGCCGACCGTTGAGCAGCCGCGGCCTGGTCTGGCCGACCAGCGCCCCGCGCACGGTGTCGACGGCGAGCAGCCGCCCGTCCTGGGCGGAGAAGTAGAGCCGGTCGCCGGGGCCCATGACCGGCGTGGACACGTTCCCCGCGCCCGTCTCCAGCTCCCACAGCACCCGCCCCTTGGGGGCCGCGGTGTCGAAGGCGGTGAGGTGCCCGTCCGCTTCGAGGAGGTGGACGACCGTGCCCCGCACGGCGACACCCCGGACGTCGAGCCGGTGGGGCAGGGGCAGCTCGCGCACCGAGCCGCCGGAGCCGCTTCCGTGGCCGCCGCCGGGGTCGAGGACGACCAGCCGGTCGAACAGCGACGCCTGGTACCGGCCGGCGAGGATCAGCGCGCCGTCGCCGGTGCGACCGAGCGGGTCGAGGTCGCCCGCCATGTTCCGCTGCCAGGCCTGCTCGCCGGTCCTGGGGTCGATCGCGGCCACGCGCGTGTGCGTCCCGTCGGCCGAGGTCTCGGAGACGGTGAGCAGACCGGACGGGGCGTCGTACGGTCCCGGGCGCGGGGTCGTGAAGCCCTTCAGTCCGTGCCTCCACAGCTCCTTCCCGTCGACGCTGCCGACGGCCCGCACCCCGCCCCGGCCGTCGGTCAGGACGACGGCGGAGCCGGCCGGCGCGTACAGCTCGGGGGGCTTCGACGGTCCGGCGGTCCAGCCCGGGGTGCCGTCGGCGGCCGCGTGGGCCCGCAGCGGGTCGGCGGGGGCGGCCGCGCCGACCAGGCCGTCCCCGAGGAGGAAGGGGGCGACCGGCGACTCCGCCTCGACGGGCCCGGTGCGCGACCAGACGACCTTCCCCGTGACGGGGTCGAGCCGGGCGAGGCCGACACCGCGGGCCGCGCAGTACAGCGCGCCGCCGCCGTGGGTGCACGCGGGCGCGGCGGTGGGGCCGTGCATCTGGAGGGTGGTGTGCCAGCCGGTGAAGGCGGTGGCCACCTCGTCGGGGCGGGAGGGGGGCTCGGATCCGCCGCCGGCCGGGGAGCTCATGGCCGCGTACACACCGGCCCCGGTGAGCGCGAGCGCGGCGGCCACGGCGAGCGTGAGGCGCGGCCTGAGCCGCACCCGGCCGAGGCGCGGCCCGCGGCGGGGCGGGACCGGCGCGGGCGCCCGTACGGGCGTGTCCGCGTCCCACGCGGGCGCGGGGCCGGGCTCGCCGTGGGCACGCTCCCCGCCGTGCGGCAGCGCGGGCCGGCGCCGCTGCGCCGGTATGAAGGCCTCCGCCGCGTACGAGGGAGGCAGCAGCGCCGACATGATCTGGTCCGGGGTCGGGCGCTCGCCGGGCTCCTTGGCGAGGCAGCGCGCGACGAGCGGCGCCAGCTCCGCCGGTACTCCCGACAGATCGGGCTCGTCGTGGACGACCTGGTACGCCACGATGTACGGGCTGTCGGAGTCGAACGGGCCGTGCCCGGTGGCCGCGTGGACGAGGACCGAGCCGAGCGCGAAGACGTCCGCTGCGGCGCCGACCTCGCGCGGCCGCTGGAACTGCTCGGGCGCCATGAACGGCGGCGAGCCGATGAGCTTGCCCGTCTCGGTGTGCAGATCGCTGTCGACCGGCCGCGAGATGCCGAAGTCGATGACCTTGGGGCCGGTGTCGGTGAGCAGGACGTTGCTGGGCTTGAGGTCGCGGTGGACGACACCCGCGCGGTGGATGTCGCGCAGGGCCTCGGCGAGCCCGGCGGTGAGCCGGCGCAGCTCGGCCGGGGCCAGCGGGCCGTTCCGCTTCACCTGGTCGGCGAGGGTGGGCCCGGGGACGTAGAGGGTGGCCATCCAGGGGCGTACGGCATCGGGGTCGGCGTCGACGACCGGCGCGGTGAAGGCCCCGCTGACCCGGCGGGCGGCCGCGACCTCCTGGCGGAAACGCGCCCTGAACTCGGGGTCCTCCGCATACCGTGCGTGCACGACCTTGACCGCGAGCCGCAGCCCGGAGGCGGAGGCGGCGAGGTGCACGACGCCCATGCCGCCGGCGCCCAGACATGCCTGGAGGCGGTAGTCGCCCGCGTACTCGGGCTGCTCCGCATTCCGGTCGGCACCGGTATTGCGCAACGGCGGCATCGCCCACCCCCGTGTGGTTCCCCGTCACTCGCGCGCACCCGCGCGAACCCGACGGAGCCTAGTCCATGGCCCCCACGAAGTCGGCGGGGCTTGCTAGCCTGCGCGTCGCGGAGAGTGAAACTCGGCGGAGCGCTTTTGCGCCAAGGGGGAGAACACCATGGACACGGACGAGAACAAGACGATGACGACGGCGGCCACGGCCGCCCGCTACACGGTCGCGCCCGGCTACCGGGTGAACGTGCGCTCGGGCCCGAGCACCCAGTACCCGATCGTCCGGGCACTGCCGCTCGGCGCCACTGTGGCGATCTCCTGCCAGAAGTACGGCGAGTGGATCAGCGGCCCGTACGGCACCACGAAGATCTGGGACAACATCGCGCCCGGCGAGTACATCTCCGACGCCTACGTCCGCACGGGCAGCGACGGGTTCGTCGCACCGCGCTGCGCCTGAGGCCCTCCTCCGTCGCCCCGGTGATAATCGACAGTGTGAGCGACGAAGAGCAGACCCCCAGCACCACCGGCGGCCCGGCCGGCGGCCCGACCGGCGGGAGGACTCCTGCCGGGCCCCAGCCCGAAGAGATCCGTTTCTTCGGCACGACCTGGGTCGACCACAGCGGCGCCTACACGCTGCGCCGCGTCGGTCTGGCCGTCGGCTCGCTGGCCGCCGCCGTCGCGGCCTGCTTCGTGCTGCGCTTCGCCTACGAGGGCCTGGAGATCGCGGCTGTCGGCGGCATCGTCAACATGCTGGTCGTCCTCATGTTCGCGGTCTGCAGCGCCATCGCCTTCCGCAAGACCTGGGAGGGCTTCGGCCGCAGGCCCACCGACCCGGCCCGCGAGGAGTCGCTGCGCAGCCTCAAGGCGATCGGCTTCATCGGCTCCCTCCTCGCCTACTGCGTCCGCTGCTTCGTCGAGGCGCCGGGCGAGCGGCTCCGCCGCGCCGAGTACGACACGGCCCTTGCCCAGTACGAGAAGCGCCGCGGCACCCGTACGGGCAACCCGGCCGCCCGCAAGAAGCCCAAGCGCAAGTAGGCGGCCCACTCAGGCGCAGCCGGTCGGCGACAGCCCCCGCGAGATCCCTTCTCGCGGGGGCTTCGTCATGCCTGCCGGGGGCCGGGCGCGGGGGCTTCGTCCTGCCCTCCCGGCCGGTCGCGACCGACCGCCGGAGCCCGCCTTCGGGTGCTTGACGGCCGGGACCACCGGGAGGACTATTCATCGCATGATGAATTACCCGGTGGGTGAGGCCGCCGACCAGGCCGCGGCCAGGCCCGACACCACCACCCCCGTGCCACCCCCGGCCGAACCGCCCGCCGCGGCCATCGCCGCACAGGGACTCACCACCGTCCGAGGCGACCGCACCGTCCTGCACGGCCTCGACTTCACCGTCCACGCCGGCCGCATCACCGGCCTCCTCGGCCCCTCGGGCTGCGGCAAGACCACCCTGATGCGCGCGATCGTCGGCACCCAGGCCCACGTCGGCGGCACCCTGCGGGTCCTCGGCCACCCCGCCGGCGACCCCACCCTCCGCTCCCGCATCGGCTACGTCACCCAGGCCCCCTCCGTCTACGACGACCTCACCGTCCGGCAGAACCTCGACTACTTCGCCGCCGTCCTCTTCCCCGGCCGCGCCCACCGCCAGGAACGCCGCGCCACCGTCGACCGGGCCATCGACGACGTCGACCTCTCCTCGCACGCCGACTCCCTCGCCGGCCGCCTCTCCGGCGGCCAGCGCAGCCGCGTCTCCCTCGCGGTCGCCCTCCTCGGCACCCCGGAACTCCTCGTCCTCGACGAACCCACCGTCGGCCTCGACCCCGTCCTCCGCCGCGACCTGTGGAACCTCTTCCACCAGATCGCCGCCGACCGCGGCACCACCCTCCTCGTCTCCTCCCACGTGATGGACGAGGCCGAACGCTGCCACCGCCTCCTCCTCATGCGCGAGGGCGAGATCCTCGCCGACGACACCCCCGAGGCCCTCCGCCACCGCAACGACACCGCCACCGTCGAAGAGGCCTTCCTCCGCCTCGTCGACGCCGCAGCCGCCCGAGCCGCCCACGAGGAGCCCCGGTCATGAGCCCCGCCCGCACCCTCGCCACCGCCGCCCGCGTCCTGCGTCAGCTCCGCCACGACCCGCGCTCGATCGCCCTGATGCTCCTCGTCCCCTGCGTGATGCTCTTCCTGCTGCGGTTCGTCTTCGACGGAAGCCCGGGCACCTTCGACAACATCGGCGCCTCACTCCTCGGCATCTTCCCGCTCATCACGATGTTCCTGGTGACCTCCATCGCGACCCTCCGCGAACGCACCTCCGGCACCCTCGAACGCCTCCTCGCCATGCCCCTCGGCAAGGCCGACCTCATCGCCGGCTACGCCCTCGCCTTCGGCCTCCTCGCCGTCGTCCAGTCGGCCCTCGCCACCGGCCTCGCCGTCCGGTTCCTCGGCCTCGACGTCATCGGCTCCCCCTGGCTCCTCCTCCTGGTCGCCCTCCTCGACGCCCTCCTCGGCACCGCCCTCGGCCTCTTCGTCTCCGCCTTCGCCGCCTCCGAGTTCCAGGCCGTCCAGTTCATGCCGGCCGTGATCTTCCCCCAGCTGCTCCTCTGCGGACTCTTCACTCCACGCGACCGCATGGCCCCCGCCCTAGAAGCGATCTCCGACGTCCTGCCCATGTCGTACGCCGTCGACGGCATGAACCAGGTCCTCCGGCACCCCGACGTCACCGGCGACTTCGTCCGCGACGCCCTCGTCGTCGCGGGCTGCGCCGTCCTCGTCCTCGGCCTCGGCGCCGCCACCCTCCGCCGTCGCACCGCGTGACCGCCCCTCGGACACCCGCACACCACCCGGCCCGCCGGTGAAAGGATGACCACACGTACCCCCCTCCGGCGAGGTGAACAGAGCCATGACCCAGACCGTCGCAGTCCTCGGCACCGGCAAGATCGGTGAAGCGCTCCTCAGCGGCATGATCCGCGCCGGCTGGCGCCCCGCGAACCTCCTGGTCACCGCCCGCCGCTCCGAACGCGCCGAGGAACTCCGCGCCCGCTACGGCGTCGAGACCGTCACCAACGCCGAGGCCGCCAAGCGCGCCGACACCCTCATCCTGGCCGTCAAGCCCCAGGACATGGGCCGGCTGCTCGACGAGCTGGCCCCCCACGTCACCGCCGACCGCCTCGTCATCAGCGCCGCCGCCGGCATCCCCACCTCCTTCATCGAGGAGCGCCTCACCACCGGCACCCCGGTCGTCCGCGTCATGCCCAACACCCCCGTCCTGGTCGACGAAGGCATGTCCGTCATCTCCGCCGGCAGCCACGCCACCCCCGCGCACCTCGCCCACACCGAGGAGATCTTCGGCGGCGTCGGCAAGACCCTCCGCGTCCCCGAGTCCCAGCAGGACGCGGCCACCGCCCTCTCCGGTTCCGGCCCGGCCTACTTCTACTTCCTCGTCGAGGCCATGACCGACGCCGGCATCCTCCTCGGCCTGCCCCGCGCCCAGGCCCACGACCTGATCGTCCAGGCCGCCATCGGCGCCGCCGTGATGCTCCGCGACAGCGGCGAACACCCCGTCAAGCTCCGCGAGGCCGTCACCTCCCCGGCCGGCACCACCATCAGCGCCATCCGCGAGCTGGAGAACCACGGCGTCCGCGCGGCCCTCATCGCCGCCCTCGAAGCCGCCCGCGACCGCAGCCGCGAACTCGCCTCCGGCAACAGCTGACCCCCGGGGTCACCGGACCCCGACGGACGCCCCCTTCACGACCTCCTCCGTCGTCACCACCGTGGCGAACCGCCCCCCGTGCAGGGACACGGCCGTCGCCTGCGACAGCTCGTCCGCGCTCCGCGACCAGCCGAACGGCCCCTCCAGATCGAACGTGTGCATCGCGTCCAGCGGGAACACCACCTCGTACCCGAGGTTCCCGCCCATCCGCGCGGTGGTCTCGTTGCACATGTTCGTCTGGATCCCGACGATCACGATCTGCACCACGTCGAGCCCGGTGAGCCACCCGTCCAGCGACGGCTGCCCGTAGAAGGCCGAGTTCACGGTCTTCGTCACCAGCAGCTCAGGGCCACCGCCCTTCCCGCGCCGCTCCTCGACGAAGTCCTTGAACGCGTTCCCCTCGTACCCCACCCGCAGCGGCGACCGCGAACCCTCCACCGAGTCGTGCCGCACGAACGCGACCGGCCGCCCCGTCTCCTGCCACAGGTCGATCAGTGCCGCGATGTTCCCCTCGGCGGCCGGGTTGTTCCGCTTCCCCCAGAACTCCTCCTCGAAGCCCTTCTGTACGTCGATGACAACCAGCGCTGCGTTCTCCGCGATCTCCATGCCCACGATCCTGCCGTCGCCCGCACCCCTCTCCCAGAGGGTTGAATGACAGCGATCGATGATTTACTGCCACCCATGCCGTCCGTGCCGCAGCCCTCCGCGCCCCGCCCCCAGCGCATCGCCCTCCTCTCCTTCCCGGGCATCCGCGCCTTCGACGTCTCCGTCATCACCGAGGTCTGGGGCAGCGACCGCACCCTCCGCGGCGTCCCGCCCTTCGAACTCCGCAGGCCGGCCACCGACCCGGCCACCCCCATCCCCCTGCGCGGCGGTCTCTCCCTCACCCCCGACCGCCCGCTCGACTGGCTCGACGACCTCACCCCTACCGACCTCGTCCTGGTCCCCGGCATCGAGGACCCCGACACCGACGTCCCGACCCCGGTGCTCGACGCCCTCCGCCGCGCCCACACCGCGGGCACCCCGGTCGCTTCGCTCTGCGCCGGCGCGTTCGTCCTCGCCCGCGCCGGACTCCTCGACGGCCGCCGCGCCGTCACCCACTGGCACCTGGCCACGACGCTCGCCGAACGCCACCCCGCGATCCAGGTCGAACCCGACGCCCTCTTCGTCGAGGACACCGGCGTCTGGACCTCCGCCGGCACCGCCGCCGGCATCGACCTCTGCCTCCATCTCGTCCGCACCGCCCACGGAGCCGAGGCAGCCGCCGCCATCGCCCGCGCGATGGTCACCGCCCCCTTCCGCACCGGCACCCAGGCCCAGTTCATCGAGCACCCCACCCCCCGCGCGGACCGCGACGCCGACGCCCTCGCCGACATCCGCGCCCACGCCCTCGCCCACCTCGACGAGCCCCACACCGTCGCGAGCCTGGCCGCCCGCGCCGGCATGTCACCCCGCTCCTTCGCCCGCCACTTCCAGGCCACCACCGGAACCACCCCCCTGCACTGGCTCATCACCCAGCGCGTCGCCGCCGCCCAGAAACTCCTCGAACTCACCGACCATCCCCTCCCCGAGGTGGCCCGCCGCGCGGGCTTCGGCAGCGAGGTCACGATGCGCCAGCACTTCGCCTCGCACCTCGCCACCAGCCCGCGCGACTATCGCAACGCGTTCCGTCACCCGGCGGGCAACAACCCGATCGCCCGATAGGCCCGATCCACCACGGGCCGCGCCGTCTCCCGGGCCCGCACGGCCCCGTCCCGTAGCACCTGATCCACATGGCCGGGGTCCGCCGCGAGCTCGGCATGCCGCTCCCGCAGGGGCCTCAGCAGCTCGACGACCGCGTCCGCCGTGTCCTTCTTCAACGATCCGTACGTTTCATATACACCGGCCAGCGCCTCGGGGTTCCCACCCGTCGAGGCGGCCAGCAGATCGAGGAGGTTCGCGACCCCCGGCCTGCCCTCCCGGTCGTACTCCACGTCCCGCCCGCTGTCGGTCACGGCCCGCATGATCTTCCGCCGCACGGTCTCCGCGTCGTCGAGCAGATAGACGATCCCGGCCCCGTTCGCGTGCGACTTCCCCATCTTCGACGTGGGGTCCTGAAGGTCCATGACCCGCGCCGCCACCGCCGGCCGCGTCGCCCGCGGCACCGTGAACGTGTGGCCGTACCGCTGGTTGAACCGCACCGCCAGGTCCCGGGTGAGCTCCACGTGCTGCGTCTGGTCCTCACCCACCGGCACCTCGTCGGTCCCGTAGGCCAGGATGTCCGCCGCCATCAGCACCGGATACGTCAGCAGCGACAGCCGCACGCCCTCACCGGCGGCCCGCGCCTGGACGCTCTTCTCCTTGTACTGGATCATCCGCCGCAGCTCGCCGTCCGTGGCGGTGCACTCGAGCAGGTACGACAGCAGCGCGTGCTCGTCCACATGACTCTGTACGAACAAGGTGCACCGCTTCGGATCGAGCCCCGCCGCGAGCAGGAGCGTGGCCGCCTGACGGCTGAGCCTCCGCACCCGCGCCGGATCGTGCTCCACGGTCAGCGCGTGCAGATCGACGACGCTGAACAGCGCCTCCGCCTTGTACTGGTCGACCTCGACCCACTGCCGTACGGCCCCGAGGTAGTTGCCCAGCGTCAGATGCCCGGTCGGCTTGACCCCGCTGAAGATCCTCGTCATCGCGTTCGTTCTCCCTCTTCTCCTGAGCGCCGACCCGACGGCCGGCTCCCGGAGGGGGATACGCGAACGGCCGCCGGATCGGCGGCCGCTTGCTGCATGCGCGAGTGGTGGGCCGCCGTCAGGCGGCCCACCACTGGGTGGTGTGCGCACGCGTAGTCATGCGCAGAGCGTACGCCCGAGGACCGGGGTTGACACGGGATTGACGGATCCGTAAGGTTCTCCGAGTTGTCCGACGTGAGCACCGACCCCGGTCGGCCCCGGACAGCCATCCCGCAAGATCCACAGAAGCTGATGGTGCTTTGCCGTGCCGTTCTGCTTTCCGTGCGCTTTTGCGAAATGAGGAATCCGCGTTCGAAACCCGAACGCAGCCCCCGATTAGCGTCGGAGGCAGGGAATCCGCTAAAGTCTCACTCGTCGGAACGGCCCAACAGCCGGAAAGACAAATCCCGCTGACTGGGAATCAGACGCCGAAAGGATCTGATAGAGTCGGAAAC
>NZ_LIVV01000035.1 GCF_001905825.1 Streptomyces sp. CB02009 | reverse complement strand
ATTGAAAAAGGAAGAGTATGAGTATTCAACATTTCCGTGTCGCCCTTATTCCCTTTTTTGCGGCATTTTGCCTTCCTGTTTTTGCTCACCCAGAAACGCTGGTGAAAGTAAAAGATGCTGAAGATCAGTTGGGTGCACGAGTGGGTTACATCGAACTGGATCTCAACAGCGGTAAGATCCTTGAGAGTTTTCGCCCCGAAGAACGTTTTCCAATGATGAGCACTTTTAAAGTTCTGCTATGTGGCGCGGTATTATCCCGTATTGACGCCGGGCAAGAGCAACTCGGTCGCCGCATACACTATTCTCAGAATGACTTGGTTGAGTACTCACCAGTCACAGAAAAGCATCTTACGGATGGCATGACAGTAAGAGAATTATGCAGTGCTGCCATAACCATGAGTGATAACACTGCGGCCAACTTACTTCTGACAACGATCGGAGGACCGAAGGAGCTAACCGCTTTTTTGCACAACATGGGGGATCATGTAACTCGCCTTGATCGTTGGGAACCGGAGCTGAATGAAGCCATACCAAACGACGAGCGTGACACCACGATGCCTGTAGCAATGGCAACAACGTTGCGCAAACTATTAACTGGCGAACTACTTACTCTAGCTTCCCGGCAACAATTAATAGACTGGATGGAGGCGGATAAAGTTGCAGGACCACTTCTGCGCTCGGCCCTTCCGGCTGGCTGGTTTATTGCTGATAAATCTGGAGCCGGTGAGCGTGGGTCTCGCGGTATCATTGCAGCACTGGGGCCAGATGGTAAGCCCTCCCGTATCGTAGTTATCTACACGACGGGGAGTCAGGCAACTATGGATGAACGAAATAGACAGATCGCTGAGATAGGTGCCTCACTGATTAAGCATTGGTAACTGTCAGACCAAGTTTACTCATATATACTTTAGATTGATTTAAAACTTCATTTTTAATTTAAAAGGATCTAGGTGAAGATCCTTTTTGATAATCTCATGACCAAAATCCCTTAACGTGAGTTTTCGTTCCACTGAGCGTCAGACCCCGTAGAAAAGATCAAAGGATCTTCTTGAGATCCTTTTTTTCTGCGCGTAATCTGCTGCTTGCAAACAAAAAAACCACCGCTACCAGCGGTGGTTTGTTTGCCGGATCAAGAGCTACCAACTCTTTTTCCGAAGGTAACTGGCTTCAGCAGAGCGCAGATACCAAATACTGTTCTTCTAGTGTAGCCGTAGTTAGGCCACCACTTCAAGAACTCTGTAGCACCGCCTACATACCTCGCTCTGCTAATCCTGTTACCAGTGGCTGCTGCCAGTGGCGATAAGTCGTGTCTTACCGGGTTGGACTCAAGACGATAGTTACCGGATAAGGCGCAGCGGTCGGGCTGAACGGGGGGTTCGTGCACACAGCCCAGCTTGGAGCGAACGACCTACACCGAACTGAGATACCTACAGCGTGAGCTATGAGAAAGCGCCACGCTTCCCGAAGGGAGAAAGGCGGACAGGTATCCGGTAAGCGGCAGGGTCGGAACAGGAGAGCGCACGAGGGAGCTTCCAGGGGGAAACGCCTGGTATCTTTATAGTCCTGTCGGGTTTCGCCACCTCTGACTTGAGCGTCGATTTTTGTGATGCTCGTCAGGGGGGCGGAGCCTATGGAAAAACGCCAGCAACGCGGCCTTTTTACGGTTCCTGGCCTTTTGCTGGCCTTTTGCTCACATGTTCTTTCCTGCGTTATCCCCTGATTCTGTGGATAACCGTATTACCGCCTTTGAGTGAGCTGATACCGCTCGCCGCAGCCGAACGACCGAGCGCAGCGAGTCAGTGAGCGAGGAAGCGGAAGAGCGCCCAATACGCAAACCGCCTCTCCCCGCGCGTTGGCCGATTCATTAATGCAGCTGGCACGACAGGTTTCCCGACTGGAAAGCGGGCAGTGAGCGCAACGCAATTAATGTGAGTTAGCTCACTCATTAGGCACCCCAGGCTTTACACTTTATGCTTCCGGCTCGTATGTTGTGTGGAATTGTGAGCGGATAACAATTTCACACAGGAAACAGCTATGACCATGATTACGCCAAGCTTGCATGCCTGCAGAG
>NZ_LIVV01000034.1:2105-2523 GCF_001905825.1 Streptomyces sp. CB02009 | reverse complement strand
CGCCGCCCGCGAGGAGCGGGGCCACGGCGTCCTGCTTGGAGCGGAAGTACCGGTAGAAGGTGCGCAGCGCGACCCCGGCCCGCAGGGCGATGTCCTCGGCCGTGGTGCCGTCGGGGCCGCGCTCGGTGAAGAGCTCGGCGGCGGCGCGCGCGATGTCCAGCTGGGTCGCGGCCTTGCGGCGCTCCGTCAGCGTCGGGGTGGGGGGCGTGGCGCCCTCGTGCTTGGTGCTCACCGTACGAAGCGTACGCCCGCGACTGCCGTCGGTGCATACCGTGCAGCTGTGGCAAATCGTGCCACTTGGGCGTACGGTGGCGGCATCCCCGGGAACCCCGACGTCCCGGAAGCAGGATTCCCGGAAGCTCGACATCGAGAGGTTGCCGCCATGAACCAGCTGACCCGTTACGAAGGACGCCGCGCG
>NZ_LIVV01000034.1:1724-1993 GCF_001905825.1 Streptomyces sp. CB02009 | reverse complement strand
GGCCTGGACGTCCTGGTCAACGCGGCCGGCATCCTGCGTTCCTCGCACACCCGCGAGACGAGCCTCGACTCCTTCGAGCAGGTGATCCGGATCAACCTCACCGGCACGTTCCTGGTGATCCGCGAGTCGATCCCCGCGCTCCTGGAGGGCGAGGGCTCCGCCGTCGTGAACTTCTCCTCCACCTCGGCGATGTTCGCGCACCCCTACATGGCGGCCTACGCGGCCAGCAAGGGCGGCATCCAGTCCATGACCCACGCGCTCGCCGCCGA
>NZ_LIVV01000034.1:825-1401 GCF_001905825.1 Streptomyces sp. CB02009 | reverse complement strand
GGTCCGCATCGACGGCGGCACGCACTTCTGACCGTCGGACCCCCGGCCGGCGAAGTACGCGCGGCACGGCCCCACGACGACCACCACGACGACCCCCGGGGCCCGGCCCCGGGGGTCGCCGTGCCACGCGCTACGTCGTCCCGAAGCGCTCCCACAGCCGGGGGAAGCGGACCGCGAGGACCTTGTCGTCCTCCAGGTCGAAGGGGGCTCCCAGCGGCTCCCCGCCCGGCATCGGAATGCCCAGGTCCGGGGTCTCCGCGCCGGTCAGCTGCTCGTACGCCTCGTCCGCGGCGAAGCCGATCTCCTCGCCGTCCCCGTCGATCTCCACGTCGAAGTCGCCGAGCAGCTCCGCGAGCGCGTCGGGATCGTGCACCGCGCCCTCGTACACCTCGCGGCCCTGGCCGATGAGCCAGCAGCGGAACGAGTCGAAGGTCTCGTCGCCGGCCCCGTCGAAGAGCACAGCCGCCGCACCCCACAGATCCCACAGGTAGGCGCGGTTGTAGCGGGCCTCGAAATGGCGTGCGTAGTCGAGCACGGAGTCGGGGTCCAGCCGGGTCAGCCGTTCCACGAGCAGGT
>NZ_LIVV01000034.1:0-443 GCF_001905825.1 Streptomyces sp. CB02009 | reverse complement strand
CTGCCTGGTCGCCGGAGCCACCCGCGGCGCCGGACGCGGCATCGCCGTCCAGCTCGGCGCGGCCGGGGCGACGGTGTACGTCACGGGGCGGACCACCCGCGAGAAGCTCAGCGAGGTCGGCCGGGCCACCGAGACCATCGAGGAGACCGCCGAACTGGTGACGGCCGCCGGCGGCGAGGGCATCGCCGTCCCCACCGACCACCTGGAGGTCGACCAGGTGAAGGCGCTGATCGACCGGATCGACCGGGAGCGCGGCCGGCTCGACGTCCTCGTGAACGACGTGTGGGGCGGCGAGCACCTCCTCGTCTTCGGCGACAGGACCTGGGAGAGCGACCTCGCCGGCGGCCTGCGGATGCTGGAACTCGGGGTGCGGACGCACGCCATCACCTCCCACACGGCGATCCCGCTGCTCATCCGGAACCGGGGCGGCCTCGTCGTCGAGG
>NZ_LIVV01000033.1 GCF_001905825.1 Streptomyces sp. CB02009 | reverse complement strand
CAGCGACGTCGCCGCCCGCTGGCCCGAGGCCAGGGCGCCCTGGAGGGTGCTCGTCGCGCGGTGGTCGCCGCAGACGTACAGGCCCGCGAGCAGGCGGACCGGGCGGTGCGCGTCGTGCGGTGGCGGCATCGACGGGACCGCGTCCGGCGTGTGACGCAGGGCCAGCAGTTCCCATTCGTCCGTCGACGTGCCGTACAGCGTCGCGAGGTGCTTGCGGACCCGTCGCTCCGTGTCGTCCGGCGGCGTCCCGAGCACCGTCGAGGTGATCAGCGTCCGGCCCTCGGGCGCCCGCCCGGGGTCCACCGCGCTCATCACCGCCGTGTGGGCCACCGGCCCGCCCGGGTCGGCCTCCAGGAGCAGCGCCGGGTCGGCCGTCGGCGCCACCGGCGCCGTGTGGTGCAGCACCGTCACGGCGTGGAAGGCGGGCGTGCGAAGCCCGGGCAGCAGCTCGGCGGCCGTCCGCGCCCCCGTCGCGAGCACGACCGACCGGCACCGGAACACCCCGTGCTCCGCCGTCGTCACCCGGGAGATCGACGCCTCCGTGACCCGGACCCCGGTCCGTACCGTGCCGGGCGGCAGCGCCGCCGCGAGCCGCTCCGGGAGCGCGGCCGCCCCGCCCTCGGGCACCGCGAGCCGGCCCCGGGCGAAGGCGCGCAGCGCCTGGTCCGCGCGGCGGCTCGACATGCCGAGGTCCGGGTCGCCGAGGAGCGCCGCGAGCAGCGGCCGCAGGACGCCCTGGACGGTCCTGGCGGGCAGCCGCGAGGTCAGTGCCTCGCGCGCGGTCCGCTCGGGGCGGGCCAGGATCCGCTGGGCCGGGGTCGCCGCGAGCCGGACGAGGGACGCGCCGAGCCGCGCCTGGTCGAGCGAGGCGGCCGGATGCCGGGGGGCGCTCGCGAGGGCGCGCGCCACGCTGAACGCTCCCCCCACGCTCCGGTGCCCCGCGCTCCGGGCCGCGCCGGCCGTCCGGCGCGGGTGCGGGGCGCCCCACCGCGCGTACCGGCCGTCGCTGTGCACGAGCACCCCGGGGGCGAACGGCCGCAACGCCAGGCCGTCGAGCCCCGGGACGGCCCGGAGTTCCTCGTACGACAGGGTGAGCAGCGGTCCCACCCGGTCGAGCAGGAAGCCGTCGACGGCCTCGGTCGCCATCCGGCCCCCGATGCGGGGTTCCGCCTCCAGGACGACCGCGGTGAGTCCGGCGTCGGTCAGCCGGCGGGCCGCGGCGAGTCCCGCGACCCCGGCTCCCACGATGACGACGTCGACCTCGACGTCGACGTCAACGGTGTGCGCGCTGCCGACCTCGACGGTGTGCGCGCTGCCGACCTCGACGGTGTGCGCGGTGCCGATGTCCACGGTGTGCGCGGTGCCGAGGTCGACATCGACGTCGCTGTCGGCGTTCGTACGCTGTGCGGTCCTTGCGCTGTCTGCGCTGTTGAGCACGTGCCCCTCCCCAGGTCGGCGCGGCCAGTGGGAGGCCTATGCCCCCAACCGGCCTCCGGAATGCCCGAGTTCGCCGTTCTCGTCGAGCCTAGGCAGCGCTCCCACGGGTGCCAGCCGCGCGCACCGGGGTGCGCGTGGCACGGGGGAGCACGGAGGGGGAGCGAAGGAGGGGGCGCGCGGCGCGGAGGTCAGTGCGCGGCGGCCCTGATCGAGTCGTCGATCGTCGGGAAAGCGAAGTCGAACCCGGTCTCCAACAGCCTGCCCGGCAGCACCCGCTGACTGCCCAGCACATCCTGCGCGAAGTCCCCGAGCACCAGCTTCAGCGCGGGCGCGGGCACGGTGAAGAGCGTCGGCCGGTGCAGGACCCGGCCCATCGCCGCGGTCACCTCGCGGTTGGTGACGGGTTCGGGGGCGGTCAGGTTCACCGGGCCCGAGAGCTCCGGGGTGTCCACGAGATGGCGCAGGGCGGCCACCTCGTCGTGGAGGGAGATGAACGACCAGTACTGGCGGCCGTCTCCCATCCGGCCGCCGAGTCCGGCCCGGAAGACCGGGAACAGCCGTCCCCACGCCCCTCCCTCGCGCGCCACCACCAGGCCCGTACGGGCGTAGGCGACCCGGATGCCGGCCTCCTCCGCGGGGGCCGCAGCGGCCTCCCACTCCACGCAGACCTCGGGCAGGAAGCCCGTGCCCGCCGGGGCGCTCTCGTCGACGGCGCGGCTGCCGGTGTCCCCGTACCAGCCGAGCGCGGTGCCGCACACCAGGCTCTCGGGCGGCTCCGCGAGGGAGGCGACGGCCTGGGCGATCGCCGTCGTGCCGAGGACGCGGCTGTCGCGGATCTCCTGCTTGTACGCCTCGGTCCAGCGGCGTTCGCCGACTCCGGCGCCGGCCAGATGCACGACGGAGTCCACGCCGACGAGCCCGGCGGCGTCCACGTACAGCCGCTTCGGGTCCCATTCGACCTCGTCGGCGGTCCGGGCCGGCCGGCGGACGAGCCGGACGACGTCGTGGCCGTCGGCGCGCAGGGAGCGGACGAGGGCGGAGCCGATGAGCCCGGAGGCGCCGGTGACGGCGACGCGCTTGCGAGGTGCGGAACGCTGCATGGGCACCATCCTGCCCTCCCGGGCGGGCGCGTGGCACAGTGGCGGTCATGATCGTGCCGGAGACCCTGATACGTACCGCCGAACGAGCGGACGACGCCGCACTCGCCGAGCTCGACCGGGCCGCCTGGTCGCCCCTGCACGCGGTGCTGCCCGCCCCGGAGCCGCCGTACGAGCCCTTCTTCGACGAGCGCCACATCCCCGGGGACTACCTCCTCGCCGTCCGCGAGGAGGAGGTCGTCGGCTACATCCGGGTGGTGCCGCCGACCCGGCTCGCGGCCACCGCCCATGTGCGGCAGATCCAGGGGCTCGTGGTGGCCGAGACCGCGCGGGGGCACGGCGTGGGCCGGGCGCTGTTGCGGGCCGCGATGGACAAGGCGCGGGCGGACGGCGCCGTCCGCATGACCCTGCGGGTGCTCGGCCACAACGCCCCGGCCCGCGCGCTCTACGCCTCCGAGGGCTTCGCGGTGGAGGGCGTGCTGCCGGGGGAGATGTTCCTGGCCGGGGAGTACGTGGACGACGTCCTCATGGGCCGGTCGCTGACCCTGCGCTGATGTCCGGGCCTGCGCTGACGTTCCGGGTTCAGCGACGTCCTCATGGGCCGGTCGTTGACCCTGCGCTGACGTCCGGCCCTCCGCTGACGTCCGGGTTCAGCGACGTCCTCGTGGGCCGGCCGCCGGCCCCCCTCCGCTGACGTCCGGGACGTCCGGGTTCAGCAGCCTCGTCCCGCCCATCAGTTCGCGCAGGCAGCGGACCGCGAGCTCCGCCGGGGCGCCCTCGCCCCGTACC
>NZ_LIVV01000032.1 GCF_001905825.1 Streptomyces sp. CB02009 | reverse complement strand
CGACACTTAGGTCACCCTAAGACACGATCGCAGCATGCGGCAGGCCCAGAATTCCTGGAGGTCTCCGCGACCAACAGAGGAAGAAAGCCGTTCCCACCGAGCAAGGCAGGTTGCGGAGCCGACAGGACCAGTCGTCGTCGAGAGCAAAGTTCGGGAAATGGCAAGAACTGAGGGTGGTCGCACATGGCTTCTAGGGGATGTTTTCAAGTGGCGCTCTCCTGGGCCGACAAGCCTGCCCTGGCGGCGCGTCGTTTGGACAGTCTGTTGCGAAGGGCGACACCGTCTGAGCTGATGTGCCTGGAATCGGACTATCGTGCCCAGCGCTACAGTTTCCGCTCGCTGGGGTTGACTTCCTTGCTGGGCGATCGGGCACTGGACGGCGCCGTGCCCGACCGGCACGTTCTCGCGGTCGCGGCCTTGATGTCGTTCGATCGCTCCGGTTACCTGAGGGAAGCCGGAGTCGTCAGACTCGCTGATGCCCCAGAGTCGTTTCCGATCCCTTTCCTCTTGCTGCGTCTCAACGACCCGGTAGAGAAAGTACGGGACTACGCGCAGGCTGTGGTGACCGCACGTCTGGGGGCCGAGCACGTGGAGCTTCTCGTTCCTCTGCTGCCACTCCTTGAAAGGTTGAAGAAACGCCGTAGGGCTGGTCACTTGGTGACCGCGGTAGAAGATCTCCTCTTCCGCTCAGGGAGAGAAGCGTTGTGGCAGGGTGCCAGGTCGAGCGATTCCCTCGTACGGGCCTGCCGTCTGCGGAGGCTCGCGCATGTTGAGCCGGTCGCAGCTGTCCAGACTGCTTTCGCAACTCCCGACCAAGCCCTATGGCAGTGGGGCCGCCCGCCTGGCTACGTCGTCGCGACTGACATCCGCCGAGCAGAACACGCTACTCCCGTGTCTCGAGAACAACGGCAGTTCCCGGATACGACTACGGGCCCTGCGGGCCAGGGCTCGTGGGTCGCACGGTGAGGTTCATCTGCGTCTGGCGATGCTCGATCCAGATGCTGGAATTCGCTACCATGCTCGCGCCTCTATGTGTGCCCGCGGTTACACAGATATCGCGCCGCAGGTGTACCGCGAAGCCTTGGCGCTCAAATCCGTACCCGATCCGATCGCTATCGGTGCGCTGGGTGGTCTGGCTGATCTGGGAGATCTGGATGACATCTCGCGGGTGATGGAGTTCGCCGCACACTCCAAGGCGCGAGTAAGGGCGGAAGCTTGGCGCACATTGTTCATTCTGGACCCGGAAGAAGCCGGATGGAGAATCGACCTGTTGGCCGGCGATCCCAATGGCAAGGTGCGCCGTCACATCCCAGCAGGGACGCTCACGTGTCGGCGAAGGATCGTTGACAGCGAGTGGCTGACGGGTCCAATGAACCGTCAGCCACGGGTTCGCGGCCACCTCCTTTAGCGCACGAAGTTCCGCATGCTCAGCGACTAGGCATGGCCGGGCGACCCCTCGCACACCTCCGACAGGTGCCACCTCGTACGCAGCACTGGCCACATCCGCGACGTGCTCGACGTCCTCCACGCGGACGATGATCCCGCAACCGGTGACGAGCACGGCCCGCAGGCGGCAGCCTGGGGGTTGCCGATTCGGCCGGTTCAGGGAGCGGCATCTGGTGCTGGCACCGCGAGGCAGAGGAGCGAGGCACGGTGGTGACGGCACCTCCCGTCCTCGAAGGAGTGCGGGAGCATGCCGACCGACGACAAGGTGGCCTGGGGCGCCCCTGCTCACCGAGCTTGGGAGAGGGGCGCCAAGCGTCGTGAGCGCGGCCTGTTCGGCAAGGCGCCCGGATACGACGGGAACACCAACCGGACGCGGATTCCAGAGGTCAGACCTTCTGTACGGCGATCGCTGCCACCGGGCAGGCACGCGCCGCCTCCTGTACGAGAGCGCCGCCGTCGCCGTCTACTCGGTCCGATACCAGTTCGCTGAGCCCGTCGTCGTCCTGCGCGAACACCGCGGGCGCGGTCAGAGCGCACTGCCCCGCCCCTATGCACCGCTCCCGGTTGATCGCGATCTGTAAAGCGCCCGCCCCACCCGTGGGGCCCGCCCCGCTCACCACGTGACCGGGAGCTCGACCATTCCCTGAAGCGTGTCCCCCGGTTTGTACGGGATCTCCTCGGCCGGCGCGGCGAGCCGCAGCCCCGGCAGGCGGGCGAACAAGGTGCCCAGCGCGATCTCCATCTCGGCGCGGGCCAGGTTCTGCCCCAGGCACTGGTGGACTCCGAAGCCGAACGCCACGTGATGGCGGGCCGAACGGTGCCAGTCGAGTGTGTCGGGCTCGGGGTAGACGTGCGCGTCGCGGTTGATGACGGACGTCGCGAAGACGACCCCCTCGTCCTTGGCGATGACCTCTCCCGCGACCTCGATGTCCTCGGCCGCCACCCGCAGCACTCCATCGGCGATCGACAGGAAGCGCATGAGCTCCTCGACTGCTGCGGACAGCAGGGAGGGATCAGTCTGCAGCTCGGCGAGCTGATCCGGGTGTCGCAGCAGGGTGAACGTACCGAGGGAGATCATGTTGGCCGTGGTCTCGTGCCCCGCGACCAGCAGGACCAGGGATATCTCGACGAGTTCCTGGACATTGATTTCACCGGTCTCCAACCGCAGGGCGATCAGCTCGTCCAGCAGACCATCACCCGGCTCCACGCGCTTGCACCGGATCAGTGTCTCCAGGTAGGCCTGGAGTCGGTCTCGCGCGTCGCCGACGTCGGCGGCTGTCGGCCCGCGCAGCAGACGTCGGGACAGCTCCTCGAAGTAGTCGTGATCCTCATAGGGCACCCCGAGCAGCGCGCATATCACGGAGGACGGTACGGGCAGTGCGAAGGCGCTGACGAGTTCCGCCCCCTGCCCCTTGGCCACCATGTTGTCTATCAGCTGGTCCACGGTCTGCTGGATGCGAGGGCGCAGGGCGGCCGTCCGCTTCAGCGAGAAACCAGGAATCAGCATCCGGCGCTGGACGTTATGCTCGGGGTCGTCCAGACCGACCAGAGCCGTTCTGCGATTGGCCAGGCCGGCGAAACGCACACTGGTGACGGGGAACGCGGCGTTCTCCCGGTCCGCGGACAGCCGCTGGTCGGACAGCAGCGCACGCGCCTCGGCGTGCCCGGTCACCACCCACACCGAGCGGCCGTCGAAGAGGCTCACACGCGAAAGCGGCCGGGCTTCGCGTAACGCCTGGTACGCGGTGGGGGGATGGTACGGACAGCTGCGGGTCTGGGGAAAGGCAATGGCTTCTGTCATGAGACACCTCGAGATGCGCTGGTTCCGTCGATGGCCAGAGCGTTAAATGCCCAAGGCACCTACCTTGCACGCGTCAGAACCGGCCAAAAAGAACAACCGCGTCTTATCGTGCGGGCGTTCGAGATTGTCGCGGTCGTGATACAGCGACCGAGCCGAGCCGCAGGCCGCTGTCAGACAGGCTCGCCCCGTTCCGTGGGTACGGAACGGGGCGCCCTTCGAGGTGTCTGCCGGTCGGTGCGTCAGTGCACCGGCACGACCTGCTTCTCCTCGGC
>NZ_LIVV01000031.1 GCF_001905825.1 Streptomyces sp. CB02009 | reverse complement strand
CGGGCCGAGCAGCGGCCGCCCCGGGAGGACCAGGAGCCGTGCGTCGCCCTCGGCCGCCAGGTCCCGGCCGGCCCGCTCCATGGCCCTGCGCAGCTCCGTGAGGGTCGCTCCGAGGGCGTTGCGGGTGTGCTCGGCCGCCGGGCGCAGCACCGGCGAGACGATCATCAGCGGAGTGTCCGGGTGGCCGCGCCGGACGAGGCCCACGAAGGCCCGGACGGTGGCGTAGAGCCAGTCGGCCGTCGCGGGCACCGTGGACCAGCAGTTGGTGCCGAACGCGAGGGTGATCACCTCGCCGGGGAGCCGCGCCAGGTGCTCGGCGAGCGGGAGTTCGCCGCGCGCCCCGCCCGCGTACCCGAGGTTGACCGTGTCCAGGCCGAGGAGCCGGCCCGCCGTGGCGGGCCAGGAGTGGGCCGGGCGGGTCGACCACCAGCCCTCGGTGATCGAGTCGCCGTGGACCAGCCAGCGGGGCTGCGCGGGGGCGGGGGAGAGCGCCCCGCCGATGGCCCGCAGGGCGAGCGGCACCGGCGCCTGGCCCTCCGGGAGGTGCACGGTGAAGACACCGCCGCCCGGGGGCAGCGGGAGCGTGACGGTGGCCTCGGAGGCCGGGGCGGCGCAGGCCTCGCCGACGAGCCGCGTACCGCTCCAGAGGGCGAAGCAGTGGCGGAGTCCGGCGAGCGGGTCGTCGGGCCCGGGGACGGCCGCCCGGTAGCGCAGCCGCACCGCGCGCGTGCCGGGAGCGGCGGTGAACTCCACCCGTACGCCGATGGGCAGCGCGGCCCGCTCGGCGATGTCCCACGGCAGCCGTTCCAGGTCGTCGGGGTCGGCGCGGA
The DNA here is from genome assembly GCF_001905825.1 of Streptomyces sp. CB02009. Lineage (GTDB taxonomy): Bacteria > Actinomycetota > Actinomycetes > Streptomycetales > Streptomycetaceae > Streptomyces. The sequence goes on along the minus strand of NZ_LIVV01000031.1, from coordinate 2,940 downwards.
CCGGCCGGTTCCCGTCCAGCCAGGCCGTACCGCGCAGGAAGGGCGTCGGGTCGAGCCAGCCCACCTCTGCCTCCGATCCGGGGGTCGTCGTGGGCTCGCAGCGTGGGTCACGGGGCATGAGGAGTCAATGCTCGCGGGAGCCCGGTTCACACCCCCAATGTGTGGATTCATGCGGGGGAGCGCAATGTTTCCCCGTCTGCGACCCGAGCGCGCAATGATCATTCGGCAGTGCGCAACAACCCTGCATTACGAGTGCGAACCTCCGCCCCTTAGGCTCATGCCTCGTACCAGGAGTGGCGGGGACCGCCTGCTCGGCGGTTCCCCTCCCCCGTGGGCCTTCTTCGGCATGCCCGCGTACCGCTGCGGTCCCCCGTCACGACGACAGGCAGCGATAAGGAGCCTCCGCAGTGCTGGACCATGGCGCAGCCCCGCCGGTCGAGGAATCGACCACCCGCAAGACCTCCGCTCTCGGCGCACTGACCCGGCGCAAGCCGGTGGAACAGCTGGTCGCAGAGGGTGGGCAGGGCGAGGGTGGCAATCTCCGCCGCTCGCTCTCGATGTGGCAGCTGACCATGATCAGCATCGGTGCCACGCTCGGCACCGGCATCTTCGTCGTGCTCGGCGACGCCGTTCCGAAGGCCGGCCCCGCAGTCACCCTCGCCTTCGTCATCGCCGGCCTCACGGCGCTCTTCTCCGCCCTCTCGTACGCCGAGCTGGCCGGCTCCATACCGGTCGCGGGTTCTTCCTACTCGTACGCTTACGCAACGATGGGTGAACTCGTCGCCTGGGTCTGCGGCTGGTGCCTGGTCCTGGAGTACGGCGTCTCGGTCGCCGCCGTGGCGGTCGGCTGGGGCGAGTACCTCAACGAGCTGCTCGACGGAACGATCGGGGTCACCATCCCCGACGCGCTCTCCTCCGCCCCGGGCGAGGGCGGTTTCATCAACCTGCCCGGCCTGATCGTCGTCCTGCTCGCGATGGTCTTCCTGCTCGGCGGCGCCCGCGAGTCCGCCGTCGTCAACACCATCATGGTCTTCGTGAAGATCGCCGCGCTGGTGCTCTTCTGCGCCATCGGCTTCATGGGCTTCAAGTCCGGCAACTACGCCGACTTCATGCCGCTCGGCATGGCCGGCGTCAGCGCCGCCGGAGCGAGCCTCTTCTTCTCGTACATCGGCTTCGACGCCGCCTCCACCGCCGGCGAGGAGGCGAAGGACCCGAAGCGCGACCTGCCCCGCGCGATCATGCTCTCGCTGCTCATCGTCACCGTGCTCTACGTCCTGGTCGCGGCCGTCGCGGTCGGCGCGTGGAACTGGAAGGACTTCGACGGCTCCGAGGCCACTCTCGCCGCGATCATGAACGACGTCAGCGGTCAGAAGTTCTGGGGCACCCTGCTCGCCGCCGGCGCCGTCATCTCGATCGCCAGCGTCGTCCTCACCGTCCTCTACGGCCAGACCCGCGTGCTCTTCGCGATGTCCCGCGACGGCCTCGTCCCCAAGGTCTTCGGCAAGGTCAACGCCAAGACCGGCACCCCGCGGGTGAACACCGTCCTCGTGTCGCTGTTCTGCGGCGCCCTCGCCTCGGTCATCCCGCTGGGCAAGCTCGTCGACGCCACCAGCATCGGCACCCTGTTCGCCTTCGCCCTGGTCAACATCGCGGTGATCGTGCTGCGCCGCACCCGCCCGACCATGGACCGCACGTTCCGCGTGCCGCTCGGCTGGACCTTCCCGATCCTGGGCTTCCTGTTCTGCGTGTACAACATGTTCAGCCTCGACGCGGTCACCTGGGTGGTCTTCGGTTGCTGGATGGCCGCGGGCCTCGTGTTCTACTTCCTGTACGGCATGCGCCGCTCCCGACTGGCCTCCGTGCCGGCCGTGGCTGGGACCTCAGCAGAGAAGTGATCCACCCGTAGTGCGACTCAACGACCTCGACGAACGCATCGTCCACGCCCTCGCGGAAGACGCCCGCCGCAGTTACGCCGACATCGGCTCGCTCGTCGGACTCTCCGCCCCCGCCGTGAAGCGGCGTGTGGACCGGCTCAGGGCCGAGGGTGCCATCACCGGATTCACCGTACGGGTGGACCCGGCGGCGCTCGGCTGGGAGACCGAGGGCTTCGTCGAGATCTACTGTCGCCACAACACCTCGCCGGACGACATCAGGCGAGGTCTGGAGCGGTACCCCGAGGTGGTGTCCGCGTCGACCGTCACCGGTGACGCGGACGCCGTCGTCCAGGTCTTCGCCTCGGACATGCGCCACTTCGAGCGGGTCCTGGAGCGGATCGCGGGCGAGCCCTTCGTGGAGCGCACCAAGTCCGTCCTGGTGCTGTCGCCGCTCCTGCGGCGCTTCTCCTCGGGGTCGCCCGCTTAACCCCGCGTACGCGACCCCGCGGGGACGCCGGCGGTCGGGCCGGTGCGGGCCGTGGTTCCCGCACCGGCCTTCGCCCGCCCACCCCCGCGGGGCGGTCCGCTCGGTCGAGTGGCCCCGTCCACCCCGGTGGGGCGCCTACTCGGTGGGGTAGACGAACTCCCAGGGCACGACCTTGAAGTCGCCCGTCCCCTTCTCGACCTTCTCGAACGGCGCGCCGCTGAGGCACGGCGGCACCTTGTCCTTCTGCGGGTCGGCGGTCATCCAGGTGTAGCCGAGCCGGTCGCCGCCGGGGGTGTCGTGCACCGTGACGCCCACCCGCGCCTTGCGGAACTCCTTCACGTCCGTCTCGACGACGACACCCGACACGACGGCCACCTTCCCGCCCGTGGTCAGGCAGTCGACCTTCACCTTGGCGTAGCCGCCCCAGTCGCCCTTGTAGTGGCTGAAGCGGAACGTGCCGGTGGCCTTCATCGGATCCTGCCGGTCCTTCTCCGCCAGATGCGCGTCGAAGGAGAACGTGATGTCGTCCCCGGCCGGGCGGTACAGCTTCGCGGTGCCGGTCAGCGCCGCCGCCTCCGT
>NZ_LIVV01000030.1:3543-3812 GCF_001905825.1 Streptomyces sp. CB02009 | reverse complement strand
GTCGGCGCCCCGGGCGCGGGGAGGTGGCGGTCGAGCAGGGGCAGGTCGGCGGCGCGGCAGGGCCGGATCTCCGGAGGGGCCACAGGGTCGGCACGGTGGGCAGGGTCCATGCGGCGACCGTACGGGACGACAGCGGGCCCCCGGGAGGAGTTTCCCGGGGGCCCGCTCATGTCACCACGTGACGGGACTAGCTCCAGCTGGCGTGCAGCGGCTTGCCCTCGGCGTAGCCCGCGGCGGACTGGATGCCGATCACGGCCTTCTCCTCGAAC
>NZ_LIVV01000030.1:2808-3459 GCF_001905825.1 Streptomyces sp. CB02009 | reverse complement strand
CGGCGCGGGCCGAGGCCATGCCGAAGGACTCCTTGTACGGGCGGCCGTCGGCGGTGTGCTGGAGGTCGCCCGGGGACTCGTACGTCCCGGCGAACCAGGAGCCGATCATCACGTTGGACGCGCCGGCGGCGAGCGCCATGGCGACATCGCGCGGGTGCCGGACGCCGCCGTCGGCCCAGACGTGCTTGCCGAACTTCTTGGCCTCGGCGGCGCACTCCAGGACGGCGGAGAACTGCGGGCGGCCGACGCCGGTCATCATGCGCGTGGTGCACATGGCGCCGGGGCCCACGCCGACCTTGATGATGTCCGCGCCGGCCTCGATGAGGTCGCGGACACCCTCGGCGGCGACGATGTTGCCGGCGACGATCGGGACCTGCGGGTCGAGGGCGCGCACGGCCTTGATCGCCGCGATCATCGACTCCTGGTGGCCGTGCGCCGTGTCGATGACGAGCGTGTCGACGCCCGCGTCGAGCAGCTGCTTGGCCTTGCCCGTGAAGTCCCCGTTGATGCCGACGGCGGCCGCGATGCGCAGCTTGCCGTCGGCGTCGGTGGCCGGGGTGTACAGGGTCGCGCGGAGCGCGCCCCTACGGGTCAGGATGCCGACCAGGCGGCCGTCCTTGTCCACGGCCGGCGCGTAGCGGCGGTTGGCGT
>NZ_LIVV01000030.1:1901-2627 GCF_001905825.1 Streptomyces sp. CB02009 | reverse complement strand
GGCGGCGTCGTGCGCCCGCTTGGGCAGCAGCGAGAGCGCGTCGGCGACGGTCTGGTGGGGGGCGAGGACGATCGGGGTGTCGAGCACGTGGTGACGGCTCTTGACCCACGAGATGACGTCGGTGACGACCTCGATCGGGATGTCCTGCGGGATGACGACCAGTCCGCCCCTGCGGGCGACGGTCTCGGCCATACGGCGACCGGCGATGGCGGTCATGTTGGCCACGACCAGCGGGATCGTGGTCCCGGTTCCGTCCGGCGAGGAGAGGTCCACCGCCTGGCGGGAACCGACGGCCGAGCGGCTCGGCACCATGAACACATCGTCGTACGTCAGGTCGTAGGGCGGCTTGACGTCATTGAGGAAACGCACGTGCTGACATCCCAGTCGTTCGGATCGGCCCCTAGGCATTTCAGCCAGGGGAAAAAGCACGTAGTTCATTGTCCCACGCCTGTACGCATACCAGCCCCGGGCGAATCATCCGAGGCTTGCGGCAGCGGTTTCGTCGGATCCTCCGAAGGCTGTTCCCAGGGCGACGAGGACCATGAGGCGGGTGGGGCGCTGGTCCACGGCTGCGGCGAAGACGTCCTGGGCGGTCCGCCACTCGCGCGGGTGCGCCGTCGCGTACTGCCGCCAGCCGGTGACGACGAGGGTGACCGGCCCGGGCAGATCGGTGAGGCAGTCGGCCAGGGCGTCCCAGTTCCGGCCGAACCACTCGGGCAGGGCGAG
>NZ_LIVV01000030.1:1421-1773 GCF_001905825.1 Streptomyces sp. CB02009 | reverse complement strand
AGGACGACGGGGTCGTCAATCCTCATCGGTGACCACCTCCCGGAAGCTCTCGTAGTGGTCGTCGGTCCAGTAGATCTCGCCGTTCCGCCCGGTGACGATCCGGCGCGCGCCGCGGTCGCGTTCACCGGGGGTCCGCACGGTGTACTCGCGGTAGTAGCCGCGTGGCTGGCGGGGCAGGATCCGCTCGAAGTTGGAGAAGACGGCGCCGTCCTTGGCGTACGGGTAGGGGCCGCCGCGGGCGATCAGGCCGAGGGTCTTGCGCGCCTCGGGCGGCAGGTCGGCGGCGCGCACGGTGGGGAGCCCGGAGGTTCCGGTGGGCGCGGCGGCCTCGGCGGTGGGGGTGGTGGTCGTG
>NZ_LIVV01000030.1:934-1345 GCF_001905825.1 Streptomyces sp. CB02009 | reverse complement strand
CGGCGCCGTCGGCCCGGCCGACGGCGCCCTCGTTCAGACGCCGTCCGGGTCCGTCCGGTCGAGCGCCGGGTGCGTCCCCGGGCTGGACTCGGTGAGCAGGTAGTCCGCCGCGGCGCGGTCGGTGACCAGGCTGGTGACCAGACCGGAGCGGAGCACCGCGCCGATCGCCGCCGCCTTGCGCTGGCCGCCCGCGATGGCGACGACCTCGGGGATCCGGCGCAGCCGGTCCGCCTCGACGGTGATGCAGCGCTCGCCCAGGTCGCGGCCGACCCTGCGCCCCTCGGCGTCGAAGAGGTGCGCGGACATCTCGGCGGCGACGCCGAGCGAGGCGTAGTGGGCGCGCTCCTCGTCGGAGAGCATGTCGTGGACGGTCGAGATGCCCGGCTCCCAGGAGCCGATGGAGACACAGGC
>NZ_LIVV01000030.1:0-496 GCF_001905825.1 Streptomyces sp. CB02009 | reverse complement strand
ACGGAGCGCGTCGGAGCGCTCGGCGTCCAGCTCGGCCGGCACGCGGATCTCGATGCGCACGAGATCGCGCTCCAGGGCGGTCTCCAGGACCCGGGCCACCTTGAAGCGGCTCACGCCGAACTCCTCGGCGATCTGGATCTTGGACTTGCCCTCGAGGTAGAAGCGGCGGGCCATGGCCGCCGCCTGCACCAGCTCCGCGGGGCCCATCCGCAGGGCTGACCGTCCCGCCGACATACCCGCCACCGCGATCTCCTCACCTGTTCACGTACCGCTGTTCACGTACCGACGTTCATGTACCGCTGTTCGCGTACCGCTGTCGTTCACACTCTGGACTCGCTGTCCATCCTGTCAGATGTGGCGAGCCTTGATCAGTCCTGTCGGCGGCCCGACGGACCGCGTTCATCAGACGGAGGCTCAGTGGCCACACGCCCACGGCGCGGAGGCCGTCACGGCCTCCGCGCGGGCCCTCAGCGAGGCGACGGCGGCGGCCGGGTCG
>NZ_LIVV01000003.1:230955-809130 GCF_001905825.1 Streptomyces sp. CB02009 | reverse complement strand
ATTCACCGAGTTTGTCACCCTCCCCTTCATCCACACCAACGCACCCGTCTACCTCGCCGGCATCGCCCGCCCCGGCCCCACCCCACGCGACAACCGCGCCGTCATCGCCATGGCACGCCTCCTCCTCCACCCCCACATCCCCAACATCCAGACCAGCTGGGTCAAACTCGGCACCGAAGGCGCCGCCGAAATGCTCCGCTCCGGCGCCAACGACCTCGGCGGAACCCTCATGGAAGAGACCATCTCCCGCATGGCCGGATCGAGTTACGGCTCCTACCGGTCCATCCACGACCTCGAAGCCATCGCCGAAGCGGCAGGCCGCCCGGCGAAGCCCCGGACGACCCTCTACGGCGACGTACCGGAAGAACGACAGCGCACGGGACGCGCCTCCGACGGACATCTGCCGGAACTCCTGCCGTTGCTGGGAGGCTGACGGATGAGCACGAGCGGTGGCTGGACCGTGCTGCTTCCCGTCAAGCCGTTCCCCTTCGCCAAGAGCCGGCTGGCCGCCTGGGCCGGTGACAGCCGGACCGACTGGGCCCGCGCCTTCTTCCTCGACACGCTGCGGTCGGTCTCCCGTACGCCGGAGGTCTCGCGGATCGTCGTCGTGACCGCCGACCCGTCGGCCCGCGACCTGGCCCGGGAGCGCGGTGCCGAGTGCGTCGAGGAGCTCTCCCCGCGCGGGCTGAACTCCGCCGTCCGGGCCGGTGCGGCCCGGGCCTCGGTCCGGGGCGCCCGGGCGGTCGCCGTCCTCACGGCCGATCTTCCCGCGCTCCGTCCCGAGGAGCTCACCAGGGTGCTCGACGCCGCGGCCGGTCACCGGCGGGCCTTCCTCACCGATCACACGGGCATCGGCACCACCGTTCTCACGGCCCGGGTCCCCACTCTCCTGACGCCTCGCTTCGAGGGGGCCTCGCGGCAGCGCCACGCGGCGAGCGGGGCGGTGGAGCTGGACGTGGCGGAGGTGCCGGGCGCTCGTCTGGACATCGACACACCGGACGATCTCGTGGCGGCCCGAGCCCTGGGCCTCGGGTCGTACTCGCGTGCGGTCGACGACCGGCGAAGAGGAGCGCTCTCGTTCCAGGGGGACGTATAGGCTGCTTTGCAAGCATCCGTCCCCCGCATCCCAGGAGACTCGTCGGTGACCGTCACGCTCCCCCAGCTCGAGACCGCCCCCCAGGCCGAGCGCCAGGCCCCCGCCGACGCTCCTCAGGGCGCGACCGTCCCGGAACCCGCCACCGGAGCGGACGACCGAGACCTGGCCGAGGACCCCGCCGCGGACGCCCCCGAGCTGTCGGAACCCGAGCCGTCGGAGGACACCGCAGAGCCGGTGGCGGACGCCGCAGAGCCGGCTGAGGCGCCCGACACCGCCGACCTCGACCCCGTCGTCGTCCGTGACGCCCAGGACTTCGGGGTCTACGCCCGCACCGGCGGCTGGACCTTCGCGCTCAAGGTGGCGCGCAGCGTCCGTCCCGGCGGGCAGGCCGCCGAGGGGACGGCCGCGACGAAGGTCTCGGCGAAGGCGTTCGCCGCGCTCGCGGGGTGCTCGCCGGAGCGGGTCATGCGCTACTACAAGGCCTGGGACATGGCGGCCGACGACGGTCTCGTCCCGCAGTTCGAGGTGCTTGTTCCCGGCGCGGACATCGAGCTGCCCGACGCCGACGTCTGGCTCTCGTACTACACCTCGCGCAACAGCGCCTCGTCCGTGCGCGGCCAGGCGATCAGCGCGGCGGCCGAGGCGGAGGGCATCCGGCCGACGAAGGCCCTGGAGGTCGCCGAGAACCCGACGGCGCTGCGGGCCGCGATCCTGGCCGACCCGGGCACGGCGGACGCGGCGCGCGGCGCGCTGCTCGACCGGATGAAGGAGGACCCGGCCCTTCAGACCGAGATGGCCCGCGCCATCGCGCGTACCGACGATCTGAAGAAGGCCGTGGCGAGCGAGGCGAAGGCCGCCGACCGCATCGGGTACGTGCGCCAGATCGTCGAGAACGGCCAGATCAGGACGCCGGCGGGGCAGACCGTGGAGGCGCCGGCCGAGCTGCGGGCCGAGGCCGAGCGGCATCTGTCGCTCCTCGACGAGCTCGACGACTCCGAGGAGGCGGGCGAGTGGGCCGGTGAGGCGTACGACACGGTCAAGGGCCTGGTCGCGAAGGCGGTCGAGGAGGACCCGGCGCTGCGGGTCCAGGAGCGGCGGACGAAGTTCTACAGCAGCCTGCAGAAGGCGACGAAGGTCTTCGAGGAGCTGACGCTCGACGAGGTCCTGGAGGAGGAGATCTTCGAGGACGACATGCTCCAGCGCCTCGAAGCGCTCCAGGAGGCGATCAGCTCCTGCATCAGCACGCTGCGCAGGGCGACGACCGCCTCCTGACTCCGGAGGGCGCTCCTCAGTCCTGGTGGCCGAGCTGGAGGTCGCGCTCGGTGCGGCCGCCGCCGGCCACCTGGAGGACGGTCGCGACGGGCGGGTACCCGGCGGCGATGACGGTGTACTCGCCGGAGGACAGGTCCACGAAGCGGAAGGTGCCGTCCGCGCCGGTGGTGAGGGTGTCGACGACGTTCCCCGCGGCGTCGAGCAGGGTGACCCGGGCGTCCTCGACGGGGCGGCCGCCGCCCGCCCGCACGGTGCCGCGCAGCACCGCCCCGCCGGCGAGTTCGATGTCCTGGCGGGTCTCGCGGGATGCCTGGACGCTGACGGGGAGCGCGGCGGGCCGGAAGGCGGGGGCGCTGGCGGCGAGCGTGTACTCGCCGGCGACCAGCTCGGTGATGACGTATCCGCCCTCGCGTCCGCTGCGGGTGGAGGCGACGACCTCGCCGCGGACGTCGGTGAGGGTGACGGCCGCGTCCCGTACGGGTGTCCCGTCGGCGGTGACGACGCTGCCGGCGAGCCGGCCGGCGCCGCCGAGGACGACGTCGAGTTCGACCGGCCGGTCGCCGACGGTGACGGAGACGGCCTGGGGCTGGTGTCCGCCGGCCGCGGCGATGAGGACGTACGCGCCGCTGCCGGGGACGCTCAGCGCGTACCGCCCGTCCTCGCCGCTGGCGCCCCGGCCGACCTGGCGGCCCTGGACGTCGATGAGGGTGAGGGCGGCCCGGGGGACGCGGCTGCCGTCGTGGTGCTGGACGGTGCCGCAGACGGGGAGCCCGGAGTGCGGGGCGGCGAGGGGGGCGGACGCGGGGGCGGCGTGCCGGGCGTGCGGGACGGCCTGGACGCCGCCGAACTCGTCGGCTCCGGTGGCCTCGGTGGTGGGGCTGTGGTGGGTCACCAGCGGTTTCTCCTTGAGGAAGAAGGCGAGGACGAGGCCGAGCACGAGCACCGGCACGAGGTAGAGGAAGATGCGCGGCATCGCGTCCGCGTACGCCTGGATGTAGGCGTCGCGTACGGCGGGCGGCAGGGTGTGCACCGTCTGCGGGGTGATGGACTCGGCGGGCGGCAGGGAGGTCGTGCCGCCGGCGAGAACGCCGGCGAGCCGGTCGCCGAGGGCGTCGTCGAGCCGGGAGGCGAAGAGGGTGCCGAAGACGGCGGCGCCGACGCTGCCGCCGATCTGGCGGAAGTAGGTGTGGGCGCTGGTGGCGGTGCCGAGGTCACCGGGGCGTACGGAGTTCTGCACGGCGAGGACGAGCACGGGCATGACGAGGCCGATGCCGGTGCCGAGCACGGCCTGCCAGAGGCTGTGCTGGAGCCTCGGGGTGTCGGCGTCCATGCGGGAGAGCAGCCACATGCCGAGGACGGAGAAGGCGCCGCCGAGCAGCGGGTAGATCTTGTAGTGGCCGGTGCGGCTGATGAGCTGGCCGGAGACGACGGAGGCGATGACGATGCCGCCCATGAGGGGGAGCATCAGGAGGCCGGACTCGGTGGCGGTGGCGCCCTCGACCATCTGCAGGAAGCTGGGGAGGTAGCTGGCGGCGCCGAAGAGCGCGATGCCGACGACGGCGCCGACGAGGGCGGTCACGGTGAAGACGGAGTCGCGGAACAGCCGGAGCGGGATGAGGGGTTCGGGCGCGTGGTGCTCGACGACCAGGAAGAGCAGGGTGGTTCCGGCGGCGCCGCAGGCGAGGGCGATGACGACGCGGGAGTCCCAGGCGTACTCGGTGCCGCCCCAGCTGGTGAGCAGGACCAGGCAGGTGGAGGCGGCGGCGAGGAGGAGGGCGCCGAGGACGTCGAAGCGGGCGCGTGCCGCGGGCTTGGGGAGTTTGAGGACGACGGCGACGACGGCGAGGGTGACGAGTCCGAAGGGCACGTTGAAGTAGAAGCACCAGCGCCAGGAGACGTGGTCGGTGAAGAAGCCGCCGAGCAGGGGGCCGGCGACGGAGGCGAGGCCGAAGGCGGCGCCGATCAGGCCCATGTACCGGCCGCGTTCCCGGGCGGGGACGATGTCGGCGATGATCGCCTGGACGCCGATCATCAGGCCGCCGGCGCCGATGCCCTGGACGGCGCGGAAGGCGATGAGCTCGTCCATGCTGCGGGACCAGCCGGCGAGTCCCGAGCCGATGACGAAGACGACGATGGCGAAGAGGAAGACGCCCTTGCGGCCGAGGAGGTCGCCGAGCTTTCCGTAGACCGGCAGGCCGATGGTGGCGGTCAGCAGATAGGCGGTGATCGCCCAGGACATCCGGTCGAGGCCCTGGAGTTCGCCGACGATCTTCGGCAGGGCGGTGGCGACGATCATCTGCTCGAGCGCGGCGAGGAGCAGCGCGAGCATCAGGCCGCAGAAGACGAGCCGGACGCGGCGGGGGTCGAGGTGGTCGGCTCCGACGGGGTGGGGCGGTGGGGCGGGGTCGCCGGGCGGGCCGTCCGCGGTGAGCGGTGCCGCGCTCCCCGGGTCCGCCGGCACCTGTCCGTCCTCGGCGGATTTCGCGATCGTGATCGCACCCACGTATCTGCTCCCCTCGTCACGGCGTCTGCGCCGCGCCATTCTTCGCATTGGGCACGAAGGGGGAGCAAGTCGGGCGGTACGGGAGGTCAGTGGCGTCCGGAGGTCCGAACGGCCCTGCGGTACGGCGCACTTGGGTCGCTCATCAGCGCGTTTACAAGGGGGCCCGCGCCCCCGGCGCGCAGGGGGCGCCGTTACGGGGGCGCGGGCGATCCACTCGAATCGGTGAACGCTCCGGGCGTTACTTCTCGACCTCGTCCGCCAGCTTCGCGAGGACGGCGTCGTAGATACGGCCGAGGCCCTTGGGGGCGAAGGTGCGCTCGAAGAAGCCGCCGACGCCGCCGGCGCCGTCCCAGACCGTGGTGACGACGGCGCGGGACTTGCCCTCGCCCGCGGGGGTCACGAGCCAGGTGGTGACCATGGAGGAGTTGCGGTCCTTCTCGACGAGCTGCCCGTCGGTGGGCTCGGTGACCTCCAGGAGGCAGTCACGGACGCGCTTGCTCGTGGCCTGCAGCTTCCAGTGGACGAGGGTGCCCTCGCCGTCGCCGCCCTCGCGCACCTCGTACTCGCTGAAGTGCTCGGGGAGCAGCTTCGCGCGCGTGCCGCTGTAGTCGGCCAGCGCGTCGAACACCGTCTCCGCGTCGGCGGCGATGATCCGTTCCGTGGTGGCCTCGACCTGCGCCATTGACTTCCTCCAGCTCGTGGTTCCTCAGGGGTGTGGGCCTAGAGAACCACGTGGGCTCCGGCGCGCGAAATCCGGGTTGCAACGATCAAGGGAACAGGTGTTCTATTCTGAGCGAACGGTCGACGCAGAGCCATCGAGGAGGCGCCCGTGCGCTGGGACAATCTGGGCGACACCCCCGCCGCTCCCGCCGACATCGCCCTGTTCGGCACGGACGCGGTGACCACCCGGACCTTCGACACCCCCGAGTTCCGCGGCATCACCTTCCACGAGGTGCGGGCCCGCTCGATCCTCAACCGGGTGCCCGGCGCCTCCCGGATGCCGTTCGAGTGGACGGTCAACCCCTACCGGGGGTGCACGCACGCGTGCGTCTACTGCTTCGCCCGCAAGACCCACAGCTATCTCGACCTCGACACCGGGCTCGGCTTCGACTCCCAGATCGTCGTCAAGACCAACGCCCCGGAGCTCCTGGCCCGCCAGCTCTCCTCAGCCCGCTGGCAGGGCGCGCACATCGCGATGGGCACCAACGTCGACTGCTACCAGCGGGCCGAGGGCCGGTACGGCCTGATGCCGGGCATCCTCACCGCCCTGCGCGACCGCGCCAACCCCTTCTCGATCCTCACCAAGGGCACGCTGATCCTGCGGGACCTGGAGCTGCTCACCCAGGCCGCCCGGGTCACCGAGGTCGGCATCTCCGTCTCCGTCGGCTTCACCGACCAGGAGCTGTGGCGCACGATCGAGCCCGGCACCCCGTCCCCGGAGCGACGCCTCGACGTGGTCCGGACGCTCGGCGCGCACGGCATCGACTGCGGGGTCCTGATGGCACCCGTGGTGCCCTTCCTCGGCGACCGGCCCGAGCAGCTCCGCGACACGGTCCGCGCGATCGCCGAGGCCGGGGCGAGTTCCGTCACCCCGCTCGTGCTGCATCTGCGGCCGGGCGCCCGCGAGTGGTTCATGCAGTGGCTGCTGCGCCACCACCCCGGCCTGGTGGGGCGGTACGAGCGGATGTACGCGGACGGGGCGTACGCGCCCACGTGGTACCAGCGCCGGATCACCCGTCAGGTGCACGAACTGGCCGCCGAGTTCGGCATCGGACCCGCGCACCGGGGTGCGCCGCGCCGGATCCCCGTGCCGGAGGAACCGTCCCTCGCGGCCGCCCCCGAGCAGCTCACCCTCCTCTGAGGGCGCTCCTGCGATCATCGGACCGCTGAGCTGACACGCCGTCGGATCCGCCTCCGTTCGGGTCAACTCTGAGTGAAACAGGTCCCCTCCACGCCGGTTCGGGACACAAACGCCCTATGACCCCACGCGCAGGAATGCTGATCGCCGCAGGAGCGCTGGTCGCCGGGACGGTCACCGTCCTGCCCGCCGCCCCCGCGGGCGCCGGTGAACCGGCCCCCCGCCCCGTGCCCACGCTCGCCTGGACCGGCTGTGCCACCGAGGCCTACCCGAAGCTCCAGTGCGCCACCCTCAGGGTGCCGCTCAACCACGACGACCCGGCCGGCCGGACCGTCACGCTCGCCCTCACCCGGATCCCGCACACCGCGAAGACCTTCCAGGGGCCGCTGCTCGTGAACCCGGGCGGGCCCGGCGGCAGCGGCCGCGGCATGGCCGGCTACGTGGCGGCCTCGCTGCCCGCCAAGGTGGCCGCCGAGTACGACGTGATCGGCTTCGACCCGCGCGGGGTCGGCAAGAGCGAGCCCGCCCTCGACTGCAGACCCGGCCACTTCGCCCCGGTGCGCCCCGACTCGGTGCCGGGCGACGCCGCCGCCGAGCGGCTCGCGATCGAGCGGGCGCAGGCCTTCGCCTCGGCCTGCGGCAGGAAGTACGCGGACGTGCTGCCGTACATCGACACCGTGAGCACCGCCCGGGACATGGACGTCATCCGGCGCGCGCTCGGCGCCCAGAAGATCAACTACCTCGGCTACTCGTACGGCACCTACCTGGGGGCCGTGTACGCGCGGCTGTACCCGGACCGGGTGCGGCGGATGGCGCTGGACTCCGTCGTGAATCCGCACGGCGTCTGGTACGAGGACAACATCGCGCAGGACTACGCCTTCGACACCCGGCACAAGGACTTCATGGCCTGGGTCGCCCGGCAGGACTCCGTGTACAAGCTGGGCGCCGACCCGGCCGCCGTCGAGGCGGCCTGGTACCGGATGCGCGACGCGCTGCGCGCCAAGCCGGCCGGCGGGAAGGTCGGACCGGGCGAGCTGGAGGACACCTACCTGCCCGGCGGGTACTACAACGGCTACTGGCCCCGGCTGGCGAAGGCGTTCTCCGCCTACGTCAACGACGCGAACGCGGTGCCGCTCACGGAGGCGTACGAGCGGTACGGCGAGGCCGACGCGGCCGCCGACAACGGCTACTCGGTCTACACGAGCGTGCAGTGCAGGGACGCGGCGTGGCCCCGCGACTGGAGCGTCTGGCGCAAGGACAACTGGGACGTGCACGCCAAGGCGCCCTTCTCCACCTGGAACAACGCCTGGTACAACGCGCCGTGCGCGTTCTGGCCGGTGGAGTCGCTGACGCCGCCGGACGTCAGCAACGACGAGGTGCCGCCGGTCCTCATCCTCCAGGCCACGGACGACGCGGCGACCCCGTACGAGGGCGGGGTCGCCCTGCACCGGCTGATGCGGGGCTCCAGCCTGGTCGTGGAGGAGGGCGGCGGGAACCACGGCGTGACCCTCGGCGGGAACGCGTGCATGGACGAGCACCTGTCCACCTACCTCGCCACCGGCGAGGTCCCGCGCGCCGAGGGCGACGCCGAGGTGGACGCGGCCTGCGCGGCGCTGCCGGAGCCGGAGCCCGAGCCGGCGACCCGGACCGCCCCGACCGCGGCCGAGTCCGCGGGCGGCGCGCTGCACGGGTTCCTCGGCCACGTGCACTGACGTTCCCCGGCCGCGTACGCCGGCCACGCCCGCACCTCCCCCGGGGTGCGGGCGCTGTCAGTGCCGTGGGCGAGGATGTGGGGCATGACGAGCCACCTGACCCACGTGCCCGCTCCCGACGGGATCGCCGCCAGCCCGCAGTACAGCCATGTCGTGTGGGGGACGGGCCGCTTCGTCGCGATATCCGGCCAGTGCGCGTTCGACGCCTCGGGCGCGGTGGTCGGGGAGGGCGACGCGGTGGCGCAGGCCCGTCAGGTCTTCGCGAACCTGGGGCGCTGCCTCGCGGCGGCGGGCGCCGGTTTCCGGGACGTGGTGAAGCTGACGTACTTCGTCACGGACGTCGCCCACCTCCCGGCCGTGCGGGAGGCCAGGGACGCCCATTTCGCGGGGGCTCCGCTGCCGGCGAGCTCGGCGGTCCAGGTGTCGGCGCTCGTCCGCCCGGAACTTCTCGTGGAGATCGAGGCGTTCGCGCTGGTGCCGGAGCGGAGTCCGGCGGCCGGGGCCGACGGTACGGCCCGCCCGGCGCTCCGCTCAGTGGGTGGTGCCGAGTCGGCCCAGTGACGCCTGCGCCGCGGCGCCGAGCCGGGGGTGCGGGAGCGCGGCCTCCAGAGCGGGGCGGGCACGGAGGTCGCCGAGGGCGCCCAGGCCCTCGACGCAGGCGAGACCGACCCGCCAGTGGGGGTCGTCGGCGGGCAGGCGCCGTTCGAGGACGGTGATCAGCGCCGGTACGGACTCGGGGGCGCGGAGGGCGGCGAGCAGCCGGATCGGCAGCAGGGCGTAGGCGACGCGGAGCTCGTTGGTGGCGAGGGCGGCGGCCGCGCGGGCGGTACGGGGGTCGCCGAGCCGGGTGAGGGCGTGGGCGGCGGTGACGCAGCGCTCCGGGTCGCGGTGGTTGAGGAGGAGCACCAGCGCCTCGAAGGCGCGGCGGTCGCCGGTGACGCCCAGCGCGTAGGCCGCGATCTCGCGGGCCCAGAGGGGCTGCCCCGGGGCGGTGAGGACATGGTGCAGTTCCTCGGGATCGGTGGTTTCCGCGAGCTGTTCGAATGCCGCAGGAACGGATTCGGAGTCATTCTCGATCTCATCCCGCAATCGATCGATCATCGAGCAGAATTCCGGATCCTCGGCGTATTCCATGAATCCGAGCCTATCCGCGATTCAGATCACATTTTCCTCAACTTCCCGGGACTGGCGCGCTCGTTACCCGCCGGTTAGTCTCACGTGAGCGGGTCACCCCCCGCTTCTCACAACGGCCTGGTGACGCAGCCGTTGTGGGTGTCGGTCGGTTCGGCAGTTTCGACGTGGCTCCGGGACAGAGTCCGTCGCCCCTTTCCTCCAGGGCATCGCCCTTTCTCCGGGCAGAGCCCTCGCTCTTTCCCGCGCCCTCTCGTGCGCGCACTGCCCTCAGTCGTCACTCTTCCTCTCAGGAGTCCCCTGATGGACACCCCTCTCTCCACCATCGCCGTCGTCGGCCTCGGCACCATGGGCACCGGTATCGCCGATGTCCTCGTCCGCGCCGGCCGCGAGGTCATCGGCATCGACATCAGCGACACCGCCGCCGCCCAGGCCGTCGCCGCCCTGGAGGCCTCCACCGCCCGAGCGGTGGCCCGCGAGCGGATCACCGAGGAGGAGCGGCAGGACGTCCTGGCCCGCTTCCGTACCTTCTCCGACCTCCAGGCGGCCGCCGAGGCCGACCTCGTCATCGAGGTCGTGCCCGAGTCGTACGAGGCGAAGCAGGAGGTGTTCCGGGCCCTCGACGGCATCGTCCGGCCCGGCACGATCGTCGCCACCGGCACGAACGCGCTCTCCGTCACCCGGCTCGCCGCCGACTCGGCGCACCCCGAGCGGGTCCTCGGCCTGCACTTCTTCACCCCGGTCCAGGCGATGAAGCTGGTCGAGGTGGTCTCCTCGGTGCTGACCGACCCGCGGGCCGTCGACGCCGTCACCCGGCTCGCCCTCGACCTGGGCAAGGAGCCGGTGGCGGTCGGCGACCGGGCGGGTTTCATCGCGGACGGGCTCCTCTTCGGCTACCTGAACCAGGCCGCCGCCATGTACGAGGCCAAGTACGCCTCCCGCGAGGACATCGACGCGGCGATGAAGCTGGGCTGCGGTCTGCCGATGGGCCCGCTGGCGCTGCTCGACCTGATCGGCGTCGACACGGCCCGTACGGTCCTGGAGGCCATGTACGCGGACTCCCACGACCGGCTGCACGCCCCGGCCCCGATCCTCAAGCAGCTCAGCGAGGCGGGCCTGACCGGCCGCAAGTCGGGCCGCGGTTTCTACACCTACGAGGCGCCGGGCTCCGGCGAGGTCGTCCGGGACGCGCTGACCCCACTGGGCGCCGCCGAGGCCGTCGGCGGCCGTGAGGTCCGCTCGGTCGGCGTCGCCGGCTCGGGCACCATGGCCTCCGGCATCGCCGAGGTCTTCGCGAAGGCCGGGTACCAGGTCGTGCTCGCCGCCCGCTCCCAGGAGAAGGCGGACACCGCGAAGGCCCGGATCGCCAAGTCGCTGGCCCGCTCCGTCGACAAGGGCCGGATGACGGGCGAGGCGCGCGACGCGACGCTGGCCCTGATCACCCCGGCCGGCACGCTGGACGCCTTCGCCGACGTCGACCTGGCCCTGGAGGCGGTCGCCGAGGACCTGGAGGTCAAGCAGGAGCTGTTCGCGCGGCTCGACAAGATCTGCAAGCCGGGCGCGGTGCTGGCCACCACGACCTCCTCGCTGCCGGTCGTGGCCTGTGCCCGCGCCACCTCGCGCCCGCAGGACGTCATCGGGATGCACTTCTTCAACCCGGCGCCGGCCATGAAGCTGGTCGAGATCGTCCGCACGGTGCTGACCGGCGACGACGTCCACGCGACCGTCCGCGAGGTCACCACGAAGATCCGCAAGCACCCGGTGGACTGCGGCGACCGGGCCGGTTTCATCGTGAACGCGCTGCTCTTCCCGTACCTGAACAACGCGATCAAGATGGTCGAGGAGCACTACGCGACCCTGGACGACATCGACGCCGCGATGAAGCTGGGCGGCGGCTACCCGATGGGCCCGTTCGAGCTGCTCGACGTGGTCGGCCTGGACGTGTCCCTCGCGATCGAGCAGGTGCTGCACCGCGAGTTCCGGGACCCGGGCCTGGCCCCGGCCCCGCTCCTGGAGCACCTCGTGGCGGCGGGCTGCCTGGGCCGCAAGACGGGGCGCGGCTTCCGCGAATATGCCCGACGCTGAGCCGCGAGCGGCCGGCTGGGGCGGTCTGCTGAGCCCTCCGGGCACCTCCGGTGTCCCGGGGGGCTCCCCGCCCCCACCTGGGCACACTCCCCCTCCGATGCAGTACGTTCGGACCATGCCCAAGGCCGCGAAGACACCCCGTGCCACGTCCCCGTCCGACGCTCCGGAGAGCGCGGCGGGCACCCGTGCCGCCGCGCAGCGGCTCAAGATGCGCCGGGAGCTCGCCACGGCGGCGATGGAGCTCTTCGCGAGCAAGGGGTACGAGGCCACGACGGTCGACGAGATCGCCGCCCGGGCCGGGGTCGCGCGGCGCACGTTCTTCCGGCACTTCCGCTCCAAGGAAGAGGCGATCTTCCCTGATCACGACGACACCCTGGTGCGGGCGGAGGCAGTGCTGAACGCGGCCCCGCCGCACGAGCACCCGCTCGACACGGTGTGCCGGGGCATCAAGGAAGTCATGAAGATGTACGCGGGCTCCCCCGCCGTCTCCGTGGAGCGCTACCGGCTCACCCGCGAGGTGCCGACCCTCCGGGAGCGGGAGATCGCCTCGGTGGCCCGCTACGAGCGGCTGTTCACCCGCTATCTGCTCGGCCACTTCGACGAGCGCGACCACCACGACGGGAACGACGACCCGCTGCTCGCCGAGGTCGCCGCCTCCGCGGTGGTCACGGCCCACAACCACGTCCTGCGCCGCTGGCTGCGGGCGGGCGGGCAGGGCGACGTGGAGACGCAGCTGGACCACGCCTTCGCGATCGTCCGGGAGACCTTCGGCTCGGGCATAGGCGCGGGCCGTCCGGCCCCTTCCCCGTCCTCCCAGGGGACCGCAGAGCCGGCCCCGGCCGTCCGGGCCTCCACCACGGGTGACGTGGTGATCGCCGTGGCACGGACGGACGCCCCGCTCGACGAGGTCATGCGCACGATCCAGCAGGCGCTGACGCGGGGCTGACCCCCGACCCGCCCCCTCCGCACGACGAAGGCCGCCCCTCTCCGGGGCGGCCTTCGCCCGTTTTGACCTGCGATTCGATCGATCATCGCTCACATGTGACCGGCAGATTGCATATGAGTGAAATTGTTGGCACGCAGTGCCTTGTCACGTGACACGGCGTGCCATACGTTGAAGGTGTCCGGGCGGCCGGCGCGCAGAGGTCTCCTCGTGCGCCGGCTGTCCCCACAAGCAATCGTGATCGTGCGCCCGGACGCCTGCGTCACAGGCACCCACCGCGCCCACCAGGCGCAGCCCGCACCACCCCGCCGAACCGACGGCACACCTCCACAGCAGCAGCCCCAGACGTAACCCCTCAGCGCGTCCACCCCTCAGGACGCCGCACCGCCGGAGGCAACCCCGTGAAGGACATCCTGGACGCGATCCAGTCCTCGGACTCCACGTCCGCCGACTTCGCGAACATCCCGCTCCCCGAGTCGTACCGCGCCATCACCGTCCACAAGGACGAGGCGGAGATGTTCGCCGGGCTCGCCAGCCGTGACAAGGACCCGCGCACGTCGCTCCACCTCGACAACGTGCCGGTGCCCGAGCTCGGCCCGGGCGAGGCCCTGGTCGCCGTCATGGCCAGCTCCGTGAACTACAACTCGGTCTGGACCTCGATCTTCGAGCCCGTCTCGACCTTCGGCTTCCTGGAGCGCTACGGCCGGCTGAGCGACCTCAGCAAGCGCCACGACCTGCCGTACCACGTCATCGGCTCCGACCTCGCGGGCGTCGTGCTCCGCACCGGCCCCGGCGTGAACTCGTGGAAGCCCGGTGACGAGGTCGTCGCCCACTGCCTCTCGGTCGAGCTGGAGTCCTCGGACGGCCACAACGACACGATGCTCGACCCCGAGCAGCGCATCTGGGGCTTCGAGACCAACTTCGGCGGCCTGGCGGAGATCGCGCTGGTCAAGTCGAACCAGCTGATGCCGAAGCCCGACCACCTGAGCTGGGAGGAGGCGGCCTCCCCGGGCCTCGTCAACTCCACCGCGTACCGCCAGCTGGTCTCCCGCAACGGCGCCGGCATGAAGCAGGGCGACAACGTCCTCATCTGGGGCGCGAGCGGCGGCCTCGGCTCGTACGCCACGCAGTTCGCCCTGGCCGGCGGCGCCAACCCGATCTGTGTCGTCTCCTCCCCCGAGAAGGCCGACATCTGCCGGGCGATGGGCGCCGACGCGGTCATCGACCGCAACGCCGAGGGCTACAAGTTCTGGAAGGACGAGCAGACCCAGGACCCGAAGGAGTGGAAGCGCTTCGGCAAGCGCATCCGCGAGCTCACCGGCGGCGAGGACATCGACATCGTCTTCGAGCACCCCGGCCGCGAGACCTTCGGCGCCAGCGTCTACGTCACCCGCAAGGGCGGCACCATCACCACCTGCGCCTCCACCTCGGGCTACATGCACGAGTACGACAACCGCTACCTGTGGATGTCGCTCAAGCGCATCATCGGCTCGCACTTCGCCAACTACCGCGAGGCGTGGGAGGCCAACCGCCTGATCGCCAAGGGCAAGATCCACCCCACCCTGTCGAAGGTCTACTCCCTGGAGGAGACCGGCCAGGCCGCCTACGACGTCCACCGCAACCTGCACCAGGGCAAGGTCGGCGTCCTGGCGCTCGCGCCCGAGGAGGGCCTCGGCGTCCGCAACCCGGAGCTGCGCGCCCAGCACATCGACGCCATCAACCGCTTCCGCAACATCTGAGCCCGGGACCATAGATGACTGAGCGCCAGAAGGACCGGCCGTGGCTCATGCGGACGTACGCCGGTCACTCGACCGCCGAGGCGTCCAACGAGCTGTACCGGCGCAACCTCGCCAAGGGTCAGACCGGCCTCTCGGTCGCGTTCGACCTGCCGACGCAGACGGGCTACGACCCCGACCACATCCTCGCCCGCGGCGAGGTCGGCCGGGTCGGCGTCCCCGTCTCGCACCTCGGTGACATGCGCCGGCTGTTCCAGGACATCCCCCTGGACCAGATGAACACCTCGATGACCATCAACGCCACGGCGATGTGGCTCCTGGCGCTCTACCAGGTGGTCGCCGAGGAGCAGGGTGCGGACATCACCCGGCTCCAGGGCACCACCCAGAACGACATCGTGAAGGAGTACCTGTCGCGCGGGACGCACGTCTTCCCGCCCGGCCCCTCCCTCCGCCTCACGACGGACATGATCACCTACACGGTGAACAACATCCCGAAGTGGAACCCGATCAACATCTGCAGCTACCACCTGCAGGAGGCCGGGGCCACCCCGGTCCAGGAGATCTCGTACGCCATGTCCACCGCGATCGCCGTGCTCGACGCGGTGTTCGCCTCGGGCCAGGTCCCGGAGGACCGCAAGGGCGAGGTCGTGGCCCGCATCTCCTTCTTCGTGAACGCGGGCGTCCGCTTCATCGAGGAGATGTGCAAGATGCGGGCCTTCGGCCGCATCTGGGACAAGGTCACCCGCGAGCGGTACGGCATCGAGAACGAGAAGCAGCGCCGGTTCCGCTACGGCGTGCAGGTCAACTCGCTCGGCTTGACCGAGGCCCAGCCGGAGAACAACGTCCAGCGGATCGTCCTGGAGATGCTGGCCGTCACCCTCTCCAAGGACGCCCGCGCGCGTGCCGTGCAGCTGCCCGCCTGGAACGAGGCGCTCGGTCTGCCCCGGCCGTGGGACCAGCAGTGGTCGCTCCGCATCCAGCAGGTCCTGGCCCACGAGTCCGACCTCCTGGAGTACGAGGACATCTTCGCCGGCTCGCACGTCATCGAGGCCAAGGTCGACTCGCTCGTCGAGGAGTGCCTGGCCGAGATCGAGCGGATCCAGGAGATGGGCGGCGCGATGGCCGCCGTCGAGTCCGGCTACCTCAAGTCGCAGCTCGTCTCCTCGCACGCCGAGCGGCGCGCCCGGATCGAGGCCGGCGACGAGAAGATCATCGGCGTCAACATCTTCCAGGCGACCGAGGAGAACCCCCTCACCGCCGACCTGGACACCGCCATCATGACGGTGGACCCGGCGAACGAGGCGCGGGTGGTCGCGGCCCTGCACGAGTGGCGCGACAACCGCGACGAGACCCGCGCCCAGGAATCCCTGGCGACGCTGAAGGCGACGGCTGCCGGTGACGGCAACCTCTTCGCCGCCACCCTGGAGTGCGCGCGTGCGGGCGTCACGACCGGGGAGTGGTCCTGGGCGCTGCGGGACGTCTTCGGCGAGTTCCGCGCCCCGACGGGCGTGTCCTCTGCCCCGGTCGCCGTGACGGCCGAGGCGGGCACGCCGCTGGCCCTGGTACGGGACAAGGTGGCGCGGACCGCCGAGGAGATGGGCGTCGGGCGGCTGCGGCTGCTCGTCGGCAAGCCGGGCCTGGACGGGCACTCCAACGGGGCCGAGCAGATCGCGGTACGCGCGCGTGACGCCGGTTTCGAGGTGGTCTACCAGGGCATCCGGCTGACGCCCGAGCAGATCGTGAACGCGGCCCTCGCGGAGGACGTGCACTGCGTGGGCCTGTCGATCCTCTCCGGCTCGCACGCCGAGCTGGTGCCGGACGTCCTCGACCGCCTCCGCGAGGCGGGCGCGGCCGACGTGCCGGTCATCGTCGGCGGGATCATCCCGAACGCCGACGCCGCAGAACTGAAGCGTGCGGGTGTGGCCGCCGTCTTCACACCGAAGGACTTCGGTATCACGGAGATCATCGGACGTATCGTCGACGAGATCCGGACAGCGAACAAGCTCCACCCCCTTGAAAGTACGGAGGTCCCCGCATGACCAGCCCCGTGAACCGCCTGCGTCCGCGCCGCTCCTGCCTGGCGGTCCCCGGTTCCAACCCGCGCTTCCTGGAGAAGGCCCAGGGCCTCGCCGCCGACCAGGTCTTCCTGGACCTGGAGGACGCGTGCGCCCCGCTGGCCAAGCCCGAGGCCCGGCACACCATCGTGAAGTTCCTGAACGAGGGCGACTGGACCGGCAAGACCCGCGTCGTCCGCGTCAACGACTGGACGACCCACTGGACGTACCGTGACGTCGTGACCGTCGTCGAGGGCGCCGGCCAGAACCTCGACTGCATCATGCTGCCGAAGGTCCAGGACGCCCAGCAGATCGTGGCGCTCGACCTCCTGCTGACCCAGATCGAGAAGACGATGGGCTTCGAGGTCGGCAAGATCGGCATCGAGGCGCAGATCGAGAACGCCCAGGGCCTGAACAACGTCAATGCCATCGCGCAGGCCTCCCAGCGCGTCGAGACGATCATCTTCGGCCCGGCCGACTTCATGGCCTCCATCAACATGAAGTCGCTGGTCGTGGGCGAGCAGCCGCCCGGCTACCCGGCGGACGCGTACCACCACATCCTGATGAGCATCCTGATGGCCGCCCGCGCCAACAACCTCCAGGCGATCGACGGCCCGTACCTCCAGATCCGCAACCAGGAGGGTTACAAGGCCGTCGCGCGGCGCGCCGCCGCCCTCGGTTTCGACGGCAAGTGGGTGCTGCACCCGGACCAGGTCGCCGCCGCGAACGAGATCTTCTCGCCCTCGCAGGAGGACTACGACCACGCCGAGCTGATCCTCGACGCGTACGACTACTACACGTCCGAGGCCGGCGGGAAGAAGGGCTCCGCGATGCTCGGCGACGAGATGATCGACGAGGCCTCCCGCAAGATGGCCCTGGTCATCTCCGGCAAGGGCCGCGCCGCCGGCATGCAGCGCACCAGCAAGTTCGAGATCCCGGAGGCCTGATCCCGATGCAGTTCGGCCGCACCTACGAAGAGTTCGAAGTCGGTGCCGTGTACAAGCACTGGCCCGGGAAGACGGTCACGGAGTACGACGACCACCTCTTCTGTCTGCTGACGATGAACCACCATCCGCTGCACATGGATGTGAACTACGCCGAGAACACGACGGATTTCGGCAAGAACGTCGTCGTGGGCAACTACATCTACTCGCTGCTGCTCGGCATGTCCGTGCCGGACGTCTCCGGCAAGGCCATCGCCAACCTGGAGATCGAGTCCCTGCGGCACGTGGCGCCGACCTTCCACGGCGACACGATCTACGGCGAGACCACGGTCCTCGACAAGACCCCTTCGAGGTCGAAGAACGACCGCGGCATCGTCTACGTCGAGACCAAGGGCTACAAGCAGGACGGCACCCTCGTGTGCGTCTTCCGCCGCAAGGTGATGGTCCCCACCGAGACGTACATCAAGGAGCGCGGCGGCGAGCAGCCCGGCCGCCCCGAGCTGATCGAGCCCGCCAAGAAGACGGAGAAGTAGCCATGGCCCGACTCGCCCAGACCGCCGGGCTCACGGACGTCCAGCAGGAGATCCTCAAGACCGTCCGGGAGTTCGTCGACAAGGAGATCATCCCGGTCGCCACCGAGCTGGAGCACCGCGACGAGTACCCCCAGCAGATCGTCGACGGGCTCAAGGAGCTCGGCCTCTTCGGTCTGATGATCCCCGAGGAGTACGGGGGTCTGGGTGAGTCGCTCCTCACCTACGCGCTGTGCGTGGAGGAGATCGCACGTGGCTGGATGTCGGTCTCCGGCATCATCAACACGCACTTCATCGTGGCGTACATGCTGAAGCAGCACGGCACCCAGGAGCAGAAGGACTACTTCCTTCCGCGGATGGCGGCCGGCGAGACGCGCGGCGCGTTCTCGATGTCGGAGCCGGGCCTCGGCTCGGACGTGTCGGCGATCACGTCGAAGGCGGTGAAGGACGGCGACGAGTACGTCCTGAACGGCCAGAAGATGTGGCTGACCAACGGCGGAACGTCCACGCTGGTCGCCGTTCTCGTCCGGAGTGACGAAGGACACCCGGAGGGCACCGCCCCCCACAAGTCGATGACGACCTTCCTGGTCGAGAAGGAGCCCGGCTTCGGAGAGGTCCGCCCCGGCCTCACCATCCCCGGGAAGATCGACAAGATGGGCTACAAGGGCGTCGACACGACCGAGCTCATCATGGACGGACTGCGCATTCCGGCCAATCGGGTCCTCGGCGGCGTCACCGGCCGAGGGTTTTACCAAATGATGGACGGCGTCGAGGTCGGCCGCGTCAACGTGGCGGCCCGTGGTTGCGGCGTCGCTCAGCGTGCTTTCGAACTCGGTGTCTCGTATGCCCAGCAACGTCACACTTTCGGCAAGGCGATCGCCCAGCACCAGGCGATTCAGTTCAAGCTGGCCGAGATGGCTACCAAGGTCGAGGCCGCTCATGCGATGATGGTGAACGCAGCACGCAAAAAGGACTCCGGGGAACGAAACGACCTCGAAGCAGGGATGGCGAAGTACCTCGCCTCCGAATACTGCAAGGAGGTCGTCGAGGATGCCTTCCGCATCCACGGCGGCTACGGGTTCTCCAAGGAGTACGAGATCGAGCGCCTCTACCGCGAGGCGCCGATGCTGCTCATCGGTGAAGGTACCGCCGAGATCCAGAAAATGATCATTGGTCGTCGGCTGCTCGAGGAGTACCGATTCCAGGGTTGAGTGTCGGTTTTGAGTCGTTTCGGCCGCGAAGAAGATCACACCCTGTGTTCGTCTTCCGGCCGTCGACTCGGTTCCTGGCTTACCCAGTTGCGCCCCGCAACCGATAGCATCGAGGGAAAGCCGCCGTCCCCCGTTGCCAGTGCGGCATCATCCGCTACGAAGGTCATCCATGCCCCACAGCCAAACCTCTGCACACCGCGACAGCCTCACGGGCGTACGCATTGCGCGCGGAGCATCGCCGTGGCTTCTGCCGACCGTCGCCACCGCGGCGCTCAGCCTCGTGCGCGCGCGCAAGTCGAGGCGGGCCGCGGCCATCGCCGTGCCGACCACCGCGCTCGCGGCCGGCATGCTGTGGTTCTTCCGCGACCCCGAGCGTGAGATCGCTCAGGGCCGGGTCATCTCCCCCGCCGACGGTGTGGTGCAGAGCATCATGCCGTGGAAGGACGGGCGCACCCGGGTCGCCATCTTCATGAGCCCGCTGAACGTCCACGTCAACCGCGCGCCGCTGGCCGGCACCGTGACGTCCGTGGAGCACGTTCCCGGCGGGTTCGTCCCGGCGTTCAACAAGGAGAGCGAGAACAACGAGCGCGTTGTCTGGCACTTCGACACCGAGCTCGGCGACATCGAGATGGTGCAGATCGCGGGCGCCGTCGCCCGGCGCATCGTGCCGTACATCCCGCAGGGGACCAAGGTCGAGCAGGGTGACCGCATCGGTCTGATCCGCTTCGGCTCGCGCGTCGACATCTACCTCCCCGAGGGTGTCGAGGTCGCCGTCGAGGTCGGCCAGGCCACCACAGCGGGGGTGACTCGCATTGACCGTGATTGATCCCGACACACGGGCCGCCGACTGGGTCGCCGGCACCGACGCGGAAGGGTCCGAAGAGGCCGAGGAGATGCCGCTGTCGTTGAGGCTGTCCATAGCGGACGCCCTCACGCTCGGTAACGCCACGTGCGGGTTCATGGCGGTGTACTTCACCACCACGGGCATCCTCATCCCGCACCTCACGGGCAGCACGGAGACCGGTATGGCGCGCAACAGCGCCGCCACCGCCGTGATCCTGATGCTGGCCGCGGCGATCTTCGACCTGTTCGACGGCATCGTGGCGCGCAAGCTGCGCTCCTCCCCGATGGGCGCCGAGCTCGACAACCTCTCGGACCTGATCAGCTTCGGTCTGGCCCCTGCCTACTTCGTACTCGTGTACGGCATGGTCACGCCGGGCGCGCAGCAGAAGGTCTCGGCGGTCGCCGCGATCGTGGTGCTGCTCGCGGTGGTGCTGCGGCTGGCGAGATTCTCCTGCGTGACCATGAAGGACGGCATGTTCCAGGGCATGCCGAGCCCCTTCGGCGCGCTGACGGTGGTCTCGATCGTGCTGCTCGAGCTGCCGTTCATCCCGACGCTGCTCGCGATCATCGGTGTCGCCTGGCTGATGGTGAGCCGGGTCGAGTACCCCAAGCCGCGCGGCATCCTCGCGGTGGCGATGCTCAGCTGGATCGTCGGCGCGATGGGCATGCTGGCGGCCTGGGCCTTCGACGCTCCGGGCGGGCAGTTCCTGCTCCAGACCGGGTGCGCGCTCCAGGTCGTGATGGGCGCCGTGATCCCCCTCTTCGCGACGGCCCGCCGGGTGAACACCTTCCGCGGCAACCGGCGTGAGAGCCGGGAGGCGCGGGCGGCTCAGCTGCCGTAGCGCAGGACACGTACAGACGGGAAGGGCCCCGGAGGCGATCGCCTCCGGGGCCCTTCCCGTCCCCCCGGGCTAGCCGAGGCGCTTGTAGTAGAGCGTGGTCGCCCTCAGGACGCCCGCCGGGTCGGCGGCGAAGTCCGGGATCGTGCCGGCGGCCGTCCAGCCCGTGCCCCGGTAGAGGCGCTCGGCCGGGCTGTCGGTCTGGGTGTCCAGGACGAGCAGGCCGAGGCCGGTGGCCGCGGCGTGGGCCTCGGCCGTGGCGAGCAGCCGCCGGCCGAGGCCTCTGCCGCGGGCCGAGCGGTGCACCAGGAGGCGGGCGATCTCGCCGCGGTGCGCGCCGTTGGCCGCGCCGCCGCGGACCAGGGTGACGACGCCGGTGAGGCTCCCGTCGGGGCCGTGGGCCGCCCAGACGTCCCGTACCCCGCCGGCGGCCTCCTCGGCGACGCGCGTCCACCAGGCGGCCGCCTCGGAGGCCGTGAGGGACGCCAGGAAGCCGACGGAGGCGCCCGAGTCCACGGCGTCGAGGAGCAGCGCGGCGAGACCGTCGGAGGCGTGCGCGCGGACGGCGTCGGAGGTGAGGCGCTCGATGGCGTCGAAGGGCTTCTCCAGGCACAGGAGGTCGGGCCGCTCGTCCCAGGAGGCGACCGTCTCGAAGCCCAGGGCTCGGTAGAGGGCCAGGGGCTCCTCCCGCCAGTTCCAGACGGTGAGGCGTACGGCCCCGGCGCCGGAGGCCGCCGCCCGCCGCAGGGCCTCGGCCATGAGAGCCTTCGCGAGGCCCTGCCGCCGGGCCTCCGGCGCGACCCAGAGCCGCTTGATCTCGGGCGCCCGGCCCTCGTACGGGGCCTTGAGGACGACGCAGCCGGCCGGGAGGTCCTCACCGGGCGGGGTGGCGAGCAGCACCGTGTCGGCGGCGAAGGCGCCGGCCGGGTCCTCGGCCTCGGCACGGTATACGGCGGGGAGCTGGGCGACCGCCTCCACCGCCGTCCCCTTCTCGGCCTGGTTGGCCAGGTGGTAGGCGGCCAGCAGGTCAGGGAGGCGGGCGTGGGAGCGGTTCTCCTCGATGCGTGCGGTCATGGGCCCGAGCTTCACACCGCGATGTTTCGGGGACGTGAAGATCTTCTACCCTGGGCTCATGCGTGTACTGGTAGCGGGCGCCACGGGCGCCGTCGGCCGTCAGCTCGTGCCGCGTCTGGAAGCGGCCGGCCACGAGGTCGTGGGCCTGTCCCGGCGCGGTCCGCGCCCCGTGGACGTGCTGGACGCCGGGGCGGTCCGCCGCGCGGTGGCCGAGGCGGCGCCGGACGCCGTGGTCCATCAGCTCACGGACCTGGGCGCGGCGGACGGGAACGCGAACAACCGCGTACGGGTCGAGGGCACCCGGAACCTGGTGGACGCGGCGCGGGGGGCCGGCGTCGGCCGGATCGTCGCGCAGTCGATCAGCTGGGCGTACGCCCCCGGCGACGGGCCCGCCGACGAGTCCGTACCGCTCGACCCGACGGACGAGCCGCCCAGGTCGCGGATCGTCGCCGGGGTGCGGGCCTTGGAGGAGACGGTCGCCGAGCTCCCCGAGGCGGTCGTGCTGCGGTACGGGATCCTCTACGGCCCCGGCACCTGGTACGCCCCGGGCGGCGCCGTGGCCGCCGGGGACCCGGCGGCCCGGTTCCTCGGGAGCACGGCGGCAGACGACGCGGTGAGCTCCTTCGTGCACGTGGCCGACGCGGCCGAGGCGGCCGTGCGGGCTCTGACGTGGCCCTCGGGCGCGTACAACGTGGTGGACGACGAGCCCGCGCCCGGCCACATCTGGCTGCCGGTGCTCGCCGAGGCCCTGGAGGTGCCGGCCCCGGCGCGGAGCGACGGCGGGGCGGCCTGGGCCCGGGGCGCGGTGAACGCCAGGGCCCGGGCCCTGGGCTGGGCCCCGGCCCACCCGTCCTGGCGGACGGGCTTCGCGGACCGGGACCCGGGCTGATCCAGCCGGCCCCCCTTACGGGGTGTACGACGTCGCGGCGTCCGCGACGAAGGGCTGCCGGACGGTGCGCATGCCGCCGGGGACCTTCTTGTCGGGCTGGATGATGACGGACTCCCGGGACGACGGGGCCTTGGGGTCGCCGAGGTTGTGGCTCATCCCGAAGCCGGCGTCGTAGGACGTCAGCGTCAGGAGCGCCTTGTCGACGCCGTCACGGGTGAGGTCCTTGCTCGCGCATGCCTTCTTCAGGGCCTCGCCGAAGACGCTCGCCGCGGTCCAGCCGGCGACGATGCCGTTGTCGAGGGAGTCGCCCGGGTAGGCGGCCTGATAGTCCGCGACGAGCTTCTTCGCGGTCGGGGTGTCCGCGCCGATGGGGAGGCTCGGGGAGGCGAACCAGTACATCTTCTCCAGGGCGGGACCGGCCTGGGTGCCGAGGAGCTGCGGCGCGAAGGCGGAGTTGTTGCCGACGACGGGGACCCGGAGGCCGGTGGCGGCGGCGACCCCGACGAGGGAGGCGGCCTGGCGGGGGCCGGCACTGATGACGACGGCCTTGACCCCGGCCTGCTTGAGCGCCGCGACCTGCGCCGACATGTCGTTGTCGGTGGGCTTGATCTTCTGCTCGACGACCGTGAGTCCGGCCTTCTCCGCCGCGTACTTCGAGCCCTTGAGGGCGTTCTCGCCGTAGTCGCCCTCGAAGTAGACGTGGCCGAGCTTGTCACCCGACTTCAGGCCCTTCTCCTTGAGGAGGAAGTCGACGGCGTTGATGGTCTCGACGTCGTACGTGGCGCCCAGGACCCGGATGTACGGGGAGCCGAGCAGCGAGGCCGACCAGGCCTGCGGGAGGACGAGGCCCTTGTCCTTGACGTCCACCCGGGGCTTGACGGCGGCGACGAACGGGGAGCCGATGAACTGGGTGAAGCCGACGACCTTCGGCTCCAGTTCGGTGTAGGCGGCGAGAGCCTTCTGCGGGTCGTAGCCGTGGTCGCGGACCGTCAGCTCCAGCTGCCGGCCGCAGATCCCGCCGGCGGCGTTGACCTGCTTCACGTACAGCTGCTGGGCCTGGGTGACGCTCTTGCCGAGGGTGGCGTACACGCCGGTCATGTCGGTGAGCGCGCCGAGCGAGATCGTCTTGTCGGTGACGCCCTCGCCGGTCTTCACCCCGCCCGCGCCGGTCTGCTTGCCGTCGCCGGTCTTAGCCTTCGAGCTGCATCCGGCGGCGGTGAGGGCGACCAGTGCGGCGAGCGCGGCGGCCAGGCCCCGCACGGCCTGTCGTCGGTGGTTCATCGTGCCTCCCCTGAGGGTTAGGTGGTGGGCGGGGTGTTGGGGGTGTTCGGGGTGTTCGGGGTGTGCATGGGGGTCTTGGGGGTGCCGGTGCTTCCGGCTCTTCCGGGCCTTCGGGCGGCCAGCCGGGCCAGGCCTCCGGGCAGGAACAGGACCACCGCGACGACGGCGGCGCCGTACAGGTAGCGCGCGGCCTCCCCCGGTGCGATGCCGCCCGTTCCCGGGGCGGAGACCAGCGGCAGCGCGTCGCTGTAGCGGTTCAGGATCTGGGGCAGGAGCGAGACGAAGACGCCTCCGGCGACCGCTCCCGCGACCGAGCCGAGACCGCCGATGACGATCATGGCGAGGTACTCGAGGGAGAGCGCCATGCCGAAGTACTCCGGCACCGTGCGCTGGAAGACCAGGGCGAGCAGGACGCCCGCGAGGCCCGCGTACATGGAGGACAGGACGAAGACGGCGCCGCGGTAGCGGGCGACCGGGATGCCCATCACTCCGGCGGCGATCCGGTGGTCGCGGATGGCGTTCATCGCCCGTCCGGGGCGGCCCCGGAGGACGCCGCGGGCGAAGAGCACCCCGCCGAGGAGCAGCACGAGACCGAGGTACCAGAGCTTCTCCACCGCCCCGAACGGCACCTGGGCGACGAGGAGTTCGGTGTCGTCGAAGGTCAGCCCGAAGAGGGTGAGCGGCGGGACCGCGCGACCGTTGAAGCCGCCCGTGAGGTCATGGGCGTTGAAGAGCACGTGCTGCCCGATGAAGATCAGCGCGAGGGTGGCGATGCCCAGGTACGCGCCCCGCAGCCGCCCCGCGATCGGGCTGAACACCCCGCCGGTCAGGCCCGAGAGGGCGACGGCGAGGACGGCGGCGAGCCAGCCGGGCAGGCCGAGTCCGGCGAGCCCGTCGGTGCCGTCCCCGGCGAAGGCGCAGTAGCCGTAGGCGCCGACGGCGAGGAAGAAGGCGTGTCCCATCGAGAGCTGTCCGGTGGCGCCGGTCAGCAGGTTGATGCCGATCGCGCCGATGGCGGCGGCCATCGCGAACAGGCCGGCCTGGAGCCAGAACCGGTCCAGGTAGAAGGGCAGGACGAGGAGGACGAGGCAGGCGGCGGCCCCGCCGTACACCGCGGGGCTGCCGACCCGCAGGCCGCTCCGGGCGAGAGTCTCAGACACGGGCGAGCTCCTTCGTGCCGAAGAGTCCGGCCGGGCGGATCAGGAGCACCGCGACCATGACGAGATACGGGGCCAGGTCGCCGATCCCCCGGCCGAGGAACGCCAGGTCGCTCTGGTAGCCGGTGGCGAGGGACTCGGTGACGCCGACGAGGAGCCCGCCGACGAGGGCGCCCGTGGTGGAGTCGAGGCCACCGAGGATGGCGGCCGGGAAGGCCTTGAGCGCGGCGAGCGAGGTGGCCCGTTCGAGTCCCGGGGTCGGGAAGACGGTGAGGAAGAGCGCGGCGACGGCGGCGAGACCGCCGGCGACCGCCCAGGCGCCGATCGAGACCCGGCCGAGCCGGATGCCCATGAGGGCGGCGGTCTCCTGGTTCTCGGCGGCCGCCCGCATGGCGACGCCCCAGGAGGTGTACCGGAAGGCGAGCAGGAACGCGGTGATGAGGAGGGCCGCCGCCAGCAGCGCGGCGATCCGGGTCTCCGCGACGGTGACCCCGCCGACGGTCACGACGGCGTCCCCCCACGGATCGCCGAGGGCGAGGATGTCGGTGCCGATCCGGCGGGTCAGCTCGGTGGCGAGGAGGATGTCGACGCCGATGGTGACGATGGCGAGGACGCTGTGGTCGGAGCCCCGGTGGCGGCGCATCACGAAGAACTCGACGGCCGCGCCGACCACCGCCGCGCCCGCGATGCCGGCGAGCAGGGCGGGCCAGAAGCCGATCTCGTCGTGCAGGACGGCGGTGACGTAGCCGCCGGCGAGGAGGAGGGAGGCATGGGCGAAGTTGACGACCTCGGTGGCCCGGAAGATGACCACGAAACCGAGGGCGATGAGGGCGTAGATCGAGCCCAGTGAGATGCCGTTGATCAGGAACTCGGCGAAGGTGCTCACGCGGCGGACTCCTCTCCGAGGTAGGCGCGGACGACCGCCGGGTCGTTCTGGACGTCGGCGGGTGCCCCGTCCGCGATCCGGCGGCCGAAGTCGAGGACGGTGACGGAGTCGGCGAGCCGCATCACCAGGCCCATGTCGTGCTCGACGAGGAGCACCGAGATCCCGAGGCTGTCGCGGACCCCGGCGATGACCGACGCGGTGCGGCGCCGCTCGTCGGCGGTCATCCCGGCGACGGGCTCGTCGAGGAGCAGCAGCTTCGGCTCCATGCAGAGGGCGCGGGCCAGTTCGGCCAGCTTCTGCTGCCCGTACGGGAGCGAGCCCGCCGGCCGCGCGAGCTGCTGCTCCAGACCGACGAAGGCGGCGATCTCCCGGACCCGGGCGCGGTGGCGCGCCTCCTCGCGGGCGGCGGACGGGAGGCGGAGCCCGGCGGCGACGAAGCCCGTGCGGGTCAGCCGGTGGCGGCCGAGCATCAGGCTGTCCTCGACGGTGGCGCGGGGCGGCAGGGCCAGGTTCTGGAAGATCCGGCCGACGCCGAGGTCCGCGATCCGGTGCGGGGGCAGGGCGGTCAGCTCGTGCGGGCCGAGGCGGACGGAGCCCTCGGTGGCCCGGTAGACACCGGACAGGACGTTGAAGCAGGTGGACTTCCCGGCGCCGTTGGGTCCGATGAGGGCGTGCACGGTGCCGGGCCGGACGGTGAAGCCGACGGCGTCGAGGGCGGTGAGGCCGGCGAAGCGGACGGTGAGGTCGCGGACTTCGAGGGCGGGGACGTCGGGGGCGGGGGCAGCGGGCTCGGGCAGCGTCGGGGGCTGCGGGAGA
Source organism: Streptomyces sp. CB02009 (assembly GCF_001905825.1). Taxonomy (GTDB): domain Bacteria; phylum Actinomycetota; class Actinomycetes; order Streptomycetales; family Streptomycetaceae; genus Streptomyces. The sequence goes on along the minus strand of NZ_LIVV01000003.1, from coordinate 782,270 downwards.
GGCGCGGTCATCGGGCTTCCTCCCAGCGGGACAGGACCGGGTGCGTGGCGCGGGCGCGGGCCGCGTCGGCGGCGGCGTCCTCGTCGACCACGCCCAGGTAGCGGCGGCGCACCTCGTCGGAGGCGGCGAGTTCGTCGGCCGGGCCCGAGAGGGTGACCTCGCCGACCTCCAGGACGTAGGCGCGGGAGGCGAGCCGCAGGGCGAGCGCCGCGTTCTGCTCGACGAGCAGCACCGCGGTGCCCTGGGCGTTGATCTCCCGGACGGCGTCCGCGATCCGGGCCGCCATCAGCGGGGCGAGCCCGAGCGAGGGCTCGTCGAGCAGGAGCAGGCCGGGCGAGGCCATCAGGGCGCGGCCGACGGCCAGCATCTGCTGTTCGCCGCCGGAGAGCAGCCCGGCGGGCTGGCGGGCCCGCTCCGCGAGCACCGGGAAGAGCTCGTGGACCCGGCGGAGCGAGGCGGCCCTGGCCGACCGTCCGCCGCGGCTGCCGAGCGCCCCGGCGCGCAGGTTGTCCTCGACGGTCATCCGGGCGAAGACCTGGCGGCCCTCGGGCACCTGGGAGACGCCGGCCGCGACGACGCGGTCGGGCGGCAGGCCGTCGAGGGGCCGGCCGTCGCGGCTCACCGTGCCGGACACCACGGCGCCGCCGTGGAACCGGAGGGTGCGCGAGACCGCCCGCAGCAGCGTCGACTTGCCGGCCCCGTTGGCCCCGAGGACGGTGACGACCTCACCCGCCGGCACGGTCAGCGACACCTGCCGCAACGCGTGTACCGGTCCGTATCCCGCCGTCAGGTCCGTCACCTCGAGGGCGGGTGCGGTACCTCCCATGGTTCCCCTTTTCCGGTGTTCCCGGCCGTTTCTTGTTACTCGGCCGTTCGATGGCGCTCACCCCAGCACCGGGCCGGACCGCGCGTCCACGGCCCGCGGCCGAATCGCTGCCGGTGACCAGCGGGCGCGCCGAAGGGCTGTGCATGCGCACAACGCTGCGCGTCAGGGCTGTGCGGAGGGGGCCGGGGCGGTGGATCCTCCGGGCATGGGACGGCGCAGACGGCGGACCGGCGACGACTGGAAGGTGCTCGCGCAGGCGTGCACGGCGCTTCTTCAGCGGGTGCCGGAGCTGGTGGACGAGCATCTGAGGGAACTCCACGCGTACGAGCCCGCCTACGGGCGGATCCTCCCGTACGACCAGCACTGGCAGGAGGCCGAGGAGGCGATACGCATCGGGATCGAGATGATCTCGGCGCCCCGCAGCTCGCCCCGGCGGGACCTGGAGCACGCGGACGAGATGGGCCGGCGGCGGGCCGCGCAGGGCATGCCGCTCGAACTGGTCGTGCACGCCTACCGGCACGCCGGGCACCTCGTCTGGGACGCCCTGATCGAGGGCGCGGGGACGGACACGGCGCAGCTGGCGGCGCTGATGCAGTCGGCGACGACCGTGTGGTCGGCGGTGGACGCGCAGGCGGACACGGCGTCGGAGGCGTACCGGACGACCGAGCTCGAACTGCGCCGCCGTACCGACGAGCAGCTCCAGGCGCTCCTCGACGCACTGCTCCAGGGCCGGCGCTCGCCGGAGCTGGTGGCGCGGGCGGCGGCGGGCCTCGACCTGCCCGAGCAGGGCCGGTACGCGGTGGTCGTGCTGCGCTACGACCGGCGGGAGGAGCGGGAGCTGTTCCACCGGCAGGTGCAGGGCGAGGGCGTCCGGTTCCTGTGGCGGATGGGGGCCGACTGCGAGCTGGGGGTGGTGGCGCTCGCCGGGGACACCGGTCTGGACGCGCTGTCGGAACTCCTCGACGGGCGGTGCCCGGGCCCCGGAGGGATCAGTCCGGTCGTGGTGGGCCTGACCGAACTGGGCCGGGCACGGCGGCTCGCCGAGCTGGCGCTGCGGACCTGCCCGCCGGGGAGCCGCGAGATCGTACGGCTCGACCGGCGGATGGCGGGCGCGCTGGTGGTGGCCCAGCCGGAGGTGGCGAGCCTGCTGGTCGCGGACGTCCTGGGCGGGCTGCTCGAACTGGACCCGGCGGACCGGGCGGTGCTCCTGGAGACGCTGGACGCGTGGCTGGAGTGCGAGGGGTCGGCGGGGCGGGCCGCGGGCCGGCTCTACTGCCACCGGAACACGGTCTTCAACCGGCTGCGGCGCCTGGAACAACTGACGGCCCGGTCGCTGTCCCGGCCGCGGGACCTCACGGAGATGACCCTGGCACTGGACGCCTTCCGCTTGACGTCCCCGGGCTAGGGTCCCGACACGCTCCGCGCGGGGGCTGCGCCTGCCGCCTCCCCCGTGGCCCTGCGGACCGCGCCGCCACGTTGTGCCTCGCCCGCCGCCCGCCCGGGCCCTGCGGACCGCGACCGCGCCTGCCACCCGCCGCACAGGCTGCGCCCGCGACCCCACCGTGCGGGCCGCACCCGCTGTGGGCGCGCGGGCCGCAACCCGCCACCCACCCCCGTGTGGGCAATCGTCCCGCTGGGGCGGGACGGGTGGGCACACGGGACGGCGCCCTCGGCGGCGCCTCCGCCCCTTGTGCCTGGACCCGCACCCGACTGCGCACCGCACGTGTGGTGCGGGTCCAGGCGCGGAAGCCTAGGCCCGGCAACAGGCGCCGTTCCGTTGTGCCCACCCGTTCCGCCCCAGCGGAACAGATGCCCACAACGAGGGTGCTGCTGGGGTTACTTCAGGAAGTCGCGGGCGATGTTCGCCGAGGCTTCTTCCAGGAGCGGGCCCGCGTTGGCCATGGACTTCGCCGGGTCCGGCTCCAGCGCCGAGAGGGCGTACGCCCGCCGGATCCCCGCCGCGCCCAACGCCTCCGGCGGCAGTGCCAGCCGGCCGCAGACCGCGACGACCTCCTTGCCCGCCGCGCGCGCCGCCGCCGCGACGCCCGCCGGCGCCTTGCCGTGCAGGGTCTGCTCGTCGAGGGAGCCCTCGCCCGTGATGACGAGGGTCGCCCGCGACAGGGCGGGGGCGAAGCCGAGGACCTCCAGCATCAGCTCGATGCCGGGCCGGAAGCTCGCGCCGAGGATGAGCGCGCCGTAGCCGATGCCGCCCGCGCCGCCGGCGCCGGGGGCGACGGCCGCCTCGGCCGCCTTGGGGCCGACGGCCTTCTCCAGGACGGTGGCGAAGTGGGCGAGGGCCGCGTCCAGGGTCCGGACGTCGTCGGGCGTGGCGCCCTTCTGCGGCCCGTAGACCGCGGGGGCGCCCTTCGGCCCGGTGAGCGGGTTGTCGACGTCGCTCGCGAGGATCAGGTCGACCGAGGCGAAGCGGGGGTCGAGGCCGCTGAGGTCGGCGGTGGCGAGGTCGGCGAGAGGCGCGCCGCCGGGGCCCACGGGCGCGCCGGACGCGTCGAGGAAGCGGGCGCCGAGCGCGGCGAGCATGCCGGCGCCGCCGTCGGTGGTGGCGCTGCCGCCGACGCCGAAGACGAGGGTGGTCGCGCCGGCGTCGAGCGCGGCCCGGAGCAGTTCGCCGGAGCCGTACGTCGTCGCGGTCAGCGGCGCGAAGACACCGGCCGGGAGGAGCTGGAGCCCGGAGGCCTCGGCCATCTCGACGACCGCGGTGGTCCCGCGCAGCGCGAACGCGGCGGTGACCTGCTCGCCGAGCGGCCCCGTCACCTGGACCTCACGGCGTTCGAACCCGGCCGCGACGGCCGCCGCGACGGTGCCGTCGCCGCCGTCCGCGACGGGCAGGGTCTCCACCGTGAGCTCCGGGATCACCCGTCGCAGACCTGCTGTGACCCGCTCCGCGACCTGCACGGCCGTGAGCGAGCCCTTGAACTTGTCGGCCGCCACGAGCACGTGAGCGACCTGAGTTGCTGCCCCGTCCGTCACCTTGCATCCCTTGCTTTCGAACGTGCAGTCGCGCCGAGGCCGACCCTATCCGTACCGCCGGACGGCGTGCCACCCCCGGATCGCCTGATATTTCGCACCATAGTGGGGTCGCATGAGGACGGAACCGATCGACCGGGCCCCGCAGGACCAGCAGGAACGGCACGCGCCCGACGGCACGGTCATCGGGATCGGGATGGCCGCGGTGGTCGCCGTGGTCGCCTGGGCGGCCCTCGGCGAGGCCTCCTTCGACCGTGCCTCGTCCTCGGCCCTGCGGTGGGTGCTCGACAACTTCGCCTGGCTGTTCGTGGTCGCGGCGGACACGTTCCTGGTGCTGTGCGTGGTGATCGCGCTGAGCCGCTTCGGCCGGATCAGGCTGGGTGCGGACGACTCGGAGCCCGAGTTCACGAACCTGGCGTGGATCGCGATGATGTTCAGCGCGGGCATGGGCATCGGTCTGATGTTCTACGGGGTCGGGGAGCCGCTCACGCACTTCCTGAGCCCGCCTCCGGCGACGGGTGTCCCGGCGGGGACCGGGCCCGCGGCCCGGACGGCTCTGGAGTACTCGTTCTTCCACTGGACGCTGACCCCCTGGGCGATCTACGGCATCGCCGGCCTCGCCCTGGCGTACGCGGGTTTCCGCAAGGGCCGCGGCAACCGGCTGAGCTCGGCGTTCGTGCCGGTGATCGGGGCCCGTCGGGCGGGTTCCTGGCAGGGCAGGGCGATCGATCTGCTCGCGGTGTTCGCGACGGTGTTCGGCACGGCGACGAGCCTGGGGCTCGGCGCCCTCCAGGTGGCCGAGGGCCTGAACCTGACGATGGGCGTGGAGAACTCGACGGCCACCCAGCTGATCATCATCGTGTCGCTCTCCGGCGCCTTCGTCCTGTCGGCCTTCTCGGGCCTCCACAAGGGCGTGAAGTGGCTGTCCACGATCAACATCGTGCTCGCGGGCTGTCTGATGCTGTTCGTCTTCCTGCTCGGCCCGACCGTCTACATCCTGGACACCATCCCCGCCTCCGTCGGCGGCTACCTCCACGAGCTGCTGCCGATGGCGAGCCGTACGGGCGCGTTCACGGACCGTGCGTGGCTCGGGGCGTGGACGATCTTCTACTGGGCGTGGTGGCTTTCCTGGGCGCCGTTCGTCGGCACCTTCATCGCGCGGATCTCGCGCGGCCGCACGATCCGGGAGTTCCTGATGGGCGTGCTGCTCGTGCCGTCCGGGGCGACGGTGGTCTGGTTCTGCGTGATGGGCGGTACGGCGATCCGGCTGGAGTCGACGGGCGCGGCGGACCTGGCGACGGCGATGAGGGACGGGGCAGAGGCGTCGCTGTTCGCGATGCTGGAGGCACTGCCGATCGGCACGGTGACCTCGGTGGTGGCGATGCTGCTGGTGATGACGTACTTCATCACCAGCGCGGACTCGGCCTCGCTGGTCATGGGGTCGCTGACCAGCCGGGGCTCGCTCCATCCGCCGACCTGGCTCGTGGTGGCCTGGGGCGTCCTGATGGCCGCCGTGGCGGCGGTGCTGCTCGTGGTGGGCGGTCTGAAGTCGCTCCAGACGGCGACGATCCTGGTGGCGCTGCCGTTCGTGATGGTGATGCTGGTGCTGTGCTGGGCGCTCCTGAAGGAGCTGCGCGAGGATCCCGGCGCGGGCCCCGCCCGGCACCATGCCCTGCACGGTCTGCGGGACGCGGTGCGGACACTGGTCGGCGAGGCGATGACGGAGCAGGGCGGCGATTCCCCGCAGCGGGCGCGACGGGCGGCGAAGGCGCGCACGGACCCGGACCCGGATCCGCCGGAAAGCACCAGTCCACCACGAGGCTGACCCGGGCCCGCCGGGGCCGATCGGAAGCCGCTCCGGCGCGCGGGCGGCCACCCGGTTCGGTACACCGGAGGTATGGGCACGACACCCGGGGACGGCTCGCACGGGGACCGCACCGCGGAACGGGGCGGCGGCCGTCCCTCCGCAGTGGTCGGAGCCGCTGCGGGACCGGGTCCGCAGCGCCGTCTTCGGCTCCGACGGCGTCGGGATCCGTGAACTGGCGGAGCGGACCGTGCGGTTGGCCGAGTCCGCCTGACCCCCGTCAGCCCTGGGGTGGCTCCGGCTGGACGGCCTCGCCGGTGCGCACGGCCTCGTCCCTGCTGACGGCGCGGGCCTCCGTGCGGTGGCCGCGGGCGATGTAGTCGCGGACCACCGCCTCGACGGCGTCCTGGGGGTTGCCGATGCCGGCCAGGACCATGACTTCCACGACGAGTTCGGCGTCGAGACCGATGTTCACCTTGGCCATGCCGGGAACCTAGCACCGGGAAACCCGCTCGCGGGAGCAGTTCGGTGGTGCCTAGGCTCGTCGTATGACGATGGTCGCGATCCTCAGTGGCGCCGGTGTCTCCACCGACTCGGGCATCCCCGACTACCGGGGGCCGAACGGCGTGTGGCGGAAGGACCCCGAGGCCGAGCGGCTCGTCACGTACGGGCCGTACATGGCCGATCCGGAGATCCGCCGCCGCTCGTGGCGGATGCGTCTCGACGGGCCGGTGCTGAGCGCCGAGCCGAACGCCGCGCACCTCGCGATCGCCGCGTACGAGCGGACGAGCCGCAACCCGCTGCGGGTGATCACGCAGAACGTGGACGGACTGCACCAGGCCGCCGGGGTGTCCGCGCGGAAGGTCCTCGAACTCCACGGCTCGGCACGGTCGGTGGTGTGCACGGCCTGCCACGCGCGCTCGGGGATGGAGGAGGCGCTCGACCGGGTGCGGGCCGGCGAGGACGATCCGGCGTGCCGGGCGTGCGGCGGGATCCTGAAGTCGGCGACGGTGATGTTCGGGCAGCGGCTCGATCCGGTGGTGCTCGGCGACGCCATGTCGATCGCCAAGGCCACCGAGGTGTTCGTCGTGGTCGGCAGCAGCCTCCAGGTCCAGCCTGCGGCCTCCCTCGCGGGGATCGCGGCGGAGCACGGCGCCCGGCTGATCATCGTGAACGCCGAGCCCACCCCGTACGACCCCGTCGCCGACGAGGTCGTGCGCGAGCCGATCGGCACGGCGCTGCCGGCGCTCCTCGAACGGCTCCGCTAGGCGCTCGACCGGCGCCGCTGGAGGCGCGGCCGGCTGCGCCAGAGGTTCGGCCGGCTCCGCTAGAAGAGCGCGGCCGGTGCCGCCGTGCCCGACTCGAAGGCGAGCAGCCGCTGCTTGCGGTCCAGCCCGCCGCCGTAGCCGGTGAGGCTGCCGCTCGCTCCGACCACCCGGTGGCAGGGGACGATGATGCTGACGGGGTTCTTGCCGTTGGCGAGGCCCACGGCCCGCGAGGCGCCGGGGTTGCCGAGCTCCTCGGCGAGTTCGCCGTACGTCCGGGTCTCCCCGTACGGAATGCGCAGGAGCCCCTCCCAGACCCGCAGCTGGAACGGGGTGCCGATCAGGTTCAACGGCAGCTCGAACGCGGTGAGTTCGCCCGCGAAGTAGGCGTCGAGCTGGCGGATCGCCTCCCCGAAGGGGCGCGGGTCGGGCTCGCCGAAGGTCTCCTCAGGGGGGCGGTGGCGCTGGCCGGTCATGTGGACGCGGCTGAGGACGCCGTCGACGGCGACGAGGGTCAGCGGGTCGTACGGGCTGTCCACGACGGTGTGCTGGATGGCGGGCATGGGAGGGGTCCTCACGGTCCTTTACGCGGGCAGGTGGTTGATCGGGTGGTCGTCGGTCGCCCAGAGGTACTGGACGGCGTACGCGCGCCAGGGCCGCCAGTGCGTCGCGCGGGCGGTGAGGGCGGCCGGAGTGCCGGGGAGGCCGAGTCCCTCGGCGGCGCGGCGGACGCCCAGGTCGCCGGGGAGGAAGGCGTCCGGGTCGCCGAGGGCGCGCATGGCGATGATCTCGGTGGTCCAGGGGCCGAAACCGGGCAGGGCGAGCAGCCGCGCGCGGGTCTCCTCGCGGTCGTCGGCGGGGCCGAGGGTCAGGGAGCCGTCGGCGAGCGCCCGGACCAGGGTGAGCAGGGTGGTGCGGCGGCTGCGGGGCAGGGCCAGGGTCTCGGGGTCGAGGGCGGCGAGTGCCCCGGGACCCGGGAAGAGGCGGGTGAGGCCGCCCTCGGGGTCGTCGACGGGGGTGCCGTGCGCGGTGACGAGCCGGGCGGCGTGGGTGCGGGCGGCGGCGGTGGACACCTGCTGGCCGAGGACGGCCCGGACGGCGAACTCGGCGGGGTCGACGGTTCCGGGCACCCGGCGGCCGGGGGCGGCGTCGACGATCGGCGCGAGCCGCGGGTCGGCGCGCAGCCGCTCGTCGACGGCGACGGGGTCGGCGTCGAGGTCGAGGAGCCGGCGGCAGCGGCTGATGGCCTGGGTGAGGTCGCGGGGGTCGGTGAGGGAGAGCCGGCAGGCGATGTGGTCGGCGCGCGGCGCCAGGGCGACGATGCCGTGCCCGTACGGGAGGGAGAGGGTCCGGCGGTAGGCGCCGTCGCGCCACTCCTCCACGCCGGGTACGGCGGTGGCGGCGAGGTGGCCGAAGAGGTTGGAGGGTTCCAGCGGGGTGCGGAACGGCAGCCGGAGGCTGATCACCCCGGGGGTGGGTGTGCGGTCGGCGGCGGGGCGGGCGGCGCGGGCGCGGAGCTCGCCGGGGGTGAGGGCGAAGACCTCGCGGACGGTGTCGTTGAAGGTGCGGATCGAGGCGAAACCGGCCGCGAAGGCGACTTCGCCGAGCGGCATCGGGGTCGTCTCGATGAGGACCCGGGCGGTCTGGGCGCGCTGGGCGCGGGCGAGTGCGAGGGGTCCCGCGCCTAGCTCGGCGAGGAGCTGCCGCTCGATCTGGCGGGTGGACCAGCCGAGCCGCCGGGCGAGCCCGGGGACGCCCTCCCGGTCGACGACGCCGTCCTGGATGAGGCGTACGGCGCGGGCGACGGCGTCGGCGCGGACGTTCCACTCGGGCGAGCCGGGGCTGGTGTCGGGCCGGCACCGCTTGCAGGCGCGGAACCCGGCGCGCTGGCAGGAGGCGGCGCTGGCGTGGAACTCCATGTTCTCGGGCTTGGGCGGGACGACCGGGCAGCTGGGCCGGCAGTAGATCCGGGTGGTGCGGACGGCGGTGAAGAACACGCCGTCGAAGCGGGCGTCCTTCGACTGGACGGCCCGCACGCAGCGCTCGGTGTCGGTGTGCATGAGTCCAGGATCGGGCACGGACGGCTCGCGGGCTGGCGAGAAAACGACATGGACGTCACCGCGCCCGAGGTCCGGCCCCGAACGGGCGGCCCCGCGCCCGGGGCGGCCCCACACCAGGCGCGCGGCCGGCGCGCGGCCGGTCGGGAGGCAGTAGGCCGGTCGGTCGAGAGGCCGGTCGGGAGGCCGTGAGCGCGGTCAGACCACCACCGACCGGAAGTGGGTGGTCAGCCTGCCGTCGTCCCCCAGGACGTGGAAGGCGAGCGCGGGCGGCTGGTCGAGGTGGAGGTGCGGATGCGTCACCGGCCGCTCCCAGGGGAGGCGGATCGAGGAGACGACGCCGGGGGCGACGAGCAGCGGGCGCCCGGCGAAGGTGGTGGCGGCCGCGGTGTGGACGTGGCCCGCGAGGAAGGCGGTCAGGTGCGGGTGCCGGTCGGCGAGCGCGGCGAGCCGCTCCTCGCCGAACTGCCGGATCCCGTCCACGTACGGGGTGTGCAGCGGGACCGGCGGGTGGTGGAAGCCCACGAGGACGGGTGTGTCGCGCGGGGTGGCGTCGAGGACGCCGTCCAGCCACTCCAGGGTCTCGTCCTCCAGGAATCCGTCGTGCCGGCCGGGCACGGACGAGTCGCAGAGGGCGATCACGAAGCCCTCGCCCCTGAGCACCTGGTTGACGGGGGCGTACGGACGCGTGCCGGTCGCCTCGGGGTGGAGGACCTTCCGGAGGGCGGCCCGGTCGTCGTGGTTCCCGGGGCAGGCGAGGAGCGGGTGACGGGAGGTCAGCAGCTCCCGCACGAGGGCGTACTCGTCCGGGGTCGCGTGGTCGGCGAGGTCGCCGGTGACGACGACGGCCGCCAGGTCGTACGGCAGTTCCTCCAGGTGGCGCATGACCGCGCGGGTGCGGTCGGCACTGCGCTGCTTCAGGTCGACATGGATGTCGCTGACATGAGCGATGACGATCACGTGGCTCGGTCCTCCGTCGGTCGGGCGGGCGGCTGCCCACCCGACCGTACGGTGGTCGCGGTCCGTGCCGTAAGGGCCGCTTCCCGGGGCGTGGCCCGCCCGCGGCGGTGACGCGCCCCGGCGGGGTCCGCTACTCGAACCGTGTGGTGTCCCCCGCGCCGCGGCGCAGGATCTCGGGCTCGCCGCTGGAGAAGTCGACCACGGTGGTGGGTTCGGTTCCGCAGTCTCCGGAGTCGAGGACCGCGTCCACCAGGTGGTCGAGCCGCTCCTTGATCTCCCAGCCCTGCGTCAGCGGCTCCGCCTCGTCGGGCAGCAGCAGCGTGCTGGAGAGCAGGGGTTCGCCGAGCTCTGCGAGGAGGGCCTGGGTGACGACGTGGTCGGGGATGCGGACGCCGACGGTCTTCTTCTTGGGGTGGAGGAGCGCCCGGGGCACCTCTTTCGTCGCGGGCAGGATGAAGGTGTACGGGCCGGGGGTCGCCGCCTTGACCGCGCGGAAGACGTCGTTGTCGATGTGCACGAGCTGGCCCAGCTGGGCGAAGTTCTGGCACATGAGCGTGAAGTGATGCCGGTCGTCGAGGTCGCGGATCGTCCGGATGCGGCTGATGCCGTCCTTGGATCCGAGTCGGCTGCCCAGCGCGTAGCAGGAGTCGGTCGGGTACGCGACGAGCGCTCCGTTCCGGATGCTGTCTGCCACCGTGCCGATGGTGCGCGGCTGGGGGTTGTCGGGGTGCACGTCGAAGTACTTCGCCATGCGGGCAGTCTAATTTTCCCGGGCGGAGGCGCGCAGCAGGCGCCAGACGGCCTTCGCGGCGTTATGCCCGGACATGCCGTGCACGCCGGGTCCTGGCGGGGTCGCGGAGGAGCAGAGGAAGACCGCCGGGTGCGGGGTGGCGTAGGGGCGGAGCGAGAGCGTGGGGCGGAGCACGAGCTGGAGGCCGGAGGCGGCGCCGCAGGCGATGTCGCCGCCGATGTAGTTGGCGTTGCGCTCGGCGAGTTGGGACGGTCCCGCGGTGGCGCGGGCCAGGACGCGGTCGCGGAAGCCGGGGGCGAAGCGCTCGATCTGGCGCTCGACGGCGTCGGTGAGGTCGCCCTGCCAGCCGTTCGGCACATGGCCGTACGCCCAGAACACGTGCTTGCCCTCGGGGGCGCGGGAGGGGTCGACGACGCTGGGCTGGGCGGTGATGAGGAAGGGCGCGTCGGGCGCGGTGCCGGTGGACGCCTGGCGCAGGGCGGTGTCGATCTCGCCGGCGGTGGGGCCGATCTGCACGGTTCCGGCGCGCCGGGCCGCCTCGGCGGTCCACGGGACGGGGCCGTCCAGGGCGTAGTCGATCTTGAACGCGGCGGCGCCGTACCGGTAGTGGTCGTAGTGGCCGCCGAAGCCGGCGATCCGGGCGAGGGCCCGCGGCGAGGTGTCGAAGACGTAGGCGCGGGCGGGCGGCAGGTCGTCGAGCCGCTTGACCTCGAAGTCGGTGTGGACGGCGCCGCCGAGGTCCTTGAGGTACGCGGTGAGGGCGTCGGAGATCGACTGCGAGCCGCCCCGGGGGACGGGCCAGCCGCCGGCGTGGGCGGCGAGCGCGAAGACCAGGCCGACGGCGCCGGTGGCGAACCCGCCGAGCGGGGCCATGACATGGGCGACGAGCCCGGCGAACAGCCCGCGCGCCTTCTCGTCCCGGAAGCGGCGCATCAGCCAGGTGGACGGCGGCAGTCCGGCGAGGCCGAAGCGGGCCAGGGTGACCGGGTCGCGGGGCAGCGCCGTGAGCGGCAGCTGCATGAAGTCCCGTGCGAGGGTGTCCCACTTGCCGGCGAAGGGGGCGACGAGCCTGCGGTACGCGCCCGCGTCGCGCGGCCCGAAGGAGGCGGCGGTCTCGGCGACCGAGCGGGCGAGGACGGCGGCGGTGCCGTCGTCCCACGGGTGGGCCATGGGCAGTTCGGGGTGGAGCCAGTCGAGTCCGTACCGCTTCAGGGGCATCGTCCCGAAGACCGGCGAGCCGGCCCCGAGGGGGTGCACCGCGGAGCAGGGGTCGTGGCGGAAGCCGGGGAGGGTGAGCTCCTCGGTCCTGGCGCCGCCGCCGACGGTCGGCTTCGCCTCGAAGACGGCCACCGAGAAGCCGCGGCGGGCCAGTTCGACGGCGGCGGTCAGTCCGTTGGGTCCCGCCCCCACGACGACGGCATCGAGCATCGACGTCACCTTCGACACCTTCGGACTCCTTCGTCAGCCGATGACCAGGGCTCCCAGGATAGGCCGGTGGTTCCGGCGCCCTCACCGGCCCCTGAGGAGGGTGAGGATCCGGTCGGCGGTGGCCGCGTCCCGGGCCGCGGTGAACGGCAGCGCGTTCCCGCCGGTGATCCGGAAGGGCTCGCCCGCGACGGTGGTGTGCGTCCCGCCCGCCTCGGTGACGAGGAGCAGCCCGGCCGCGTGGTCCCAGGCGTACTCCCAGGAGAACGCCGTGGCGGCGAGCGCGCCGCGCGCCACGGCCAGGTACTCCAGCCCGGCGGAGCCGCAGGGCCGGGGGGCGACGCCCTCGGCCGCCAGGCCGAGCAGGGCCCGCTTCTGGTCGGGGGTGGTGTAGTCGGGGTGCGAGGTGGCGACCTCGAGGACCTCGCCGGGAGCGGGTGAACCGGCGTGCAGCGGCTGCCCGTTGAGCGTGGCACCGCGGCCCCGTACGGCCACGGCGAACTCGTCGAGGGCGGGTGCGTACGTCCAGGAGGCGAGCAGCTCTCCGTGCCGGGCCAGCGCGACGAGGGTGCAGAAGCCGGGGTCGCCGTGGACGAACTGGCGGGTCCCGTCGACGGGGTCGACGATCCAGACGGGGGCGTCGCCGCGCAGGGCGTCGTAGACGGCGGGGTCGGCGTGGACCGCCTCCTCGCCGACCACCACCGAGCCGGGGAGCAGGGCGGTCAGGGATTCCGTGAGGTGGGCCTCGGCGGCCCGGTCGGCGACCGTGACCAGGTCGTGCGGACCGTTCTTCTCGACGATGTCGTCGGCGGCGAGCTGCCGGAAGCGCGGCATGATCTCGGCGGCGGCCGCCTTGCGGACCGCCTCCTCCACCTCGGTCGTACGGCCGGCCAGGACAAGGTCAAGGAACTCTTCACTCATGCGTCCAGCTAAGCACGGGGCGCTGACAACCGGACCGGCGGATTTGTCACCCTCCGTTTCCCCGGGGAGTACCCTTTGGCCGAGTTCACCCCTTACGTACAGGGAGGGTTCCGTGCACGGCGCGTACCACGGTGAGTACAAGGTGCCCGGCGGCAAGCTGGTGGTCGTCGACCTCGACGCCGAGGACGGGGTCCTGCGGAACGTCCGGGTCGCGGGCGACTTCTTCCTCGAACCGGACGAGGCGATCCTGGCGATCGACCGCGCCCTGGAGGGCGCGCCGGTCGACACCGACGCGTCCGGGCTCGCGGCGCGGATCGACGCGGCACTGCCGCTGGGGACGCAGATGTTCGGGCTGACCGCGGAGGGCGTCGGGGTCGCGGTCCGCCGGGCGCTCGCCCACGCCACGGACTGGACCGACTACGACTGGCAGCTGATCCACGAGCCGCCGCAGTCCCCCGCCCTGCACATGGCGCTCGACGAGGTCATCACGGCCGAGGTGGCCGCGGGCCGCAGACCGCCGACCCTGCGGGTCTGGGAGTGGGGCGCCCCCGCGGTGGTCATCGGCAGCTTCCAGTCCCTCCGCAACGAGGTCGACCCGGAGGCGGCCGCGCGGCACGGCGTCCAGGTGGTGCGCCGGATCAGCGGCGGCGGGGCCATGTTCATCGAGCCCGGCAACACGATCACGTACTCGCTCTCCGTTCCCGACGCCCTCGTGCAGGGCCTCTCCTTCACCGACAGCTACGCGTACCTCGACGACTGGGTGCTCGGTGCGCTCGGCGACATGGGCATCCGCGCCTGGTACCAGCCGCTCAACGACATCGCGACGGACGCGGGCAAGATCGCGGGCGCGGCGCAGAAGCGGATGGTGACCGGCCACGGGGCGGTCCTCCACCACGTGACGATGGCGTACGACATCGACGCCGACCGGATGACGGAGGTGCTGCGGATCGGCCGCGAGAAGCTCTCCGACAAGGGCACGAAAAGCGCGAAGAAGCGGGTGGACCCGCTGCGGCGGCAGACCGGTCTGCCGCGCGAGACGGTGATCGAGCGGATGATCGCCTCCTTCCGGAGCCGGTACGGCCTGTCGGAGGGCCGGGTCACGGAGGACGAGCTGACGCGGGCGAAGGAGCTCGCGGAGACGAAGTTCGGGACGGCGGAGTGGACGGGGCGGGTGCCGTAGCGGCGAGGCGGCGACCGGGGGCGCGGGCGTGACTCCGGGGCCCGGGGGCGTAGTCGGGGCTCCGGGAAGGGCCGGGCCGGAGGTGCCGCCGGTGACTCTGCGGCGCGGGGGCGCGGCCGTGACTCAAGGGTTCGGGGGCGTAGTTGGGGCTCCGGGCCGGACTCGGGGGCGCAGCCGTAACTCCGGGGCGCCACCGTGACTCCGGGGCCCGGGGGCGCAGTCGGGGTTCCCGGCAGGGCTCGGGGGCTCCGCCGTGACTCCGGGCTCGGGGCGCCGACGGGCACGCGCCGCGCGGGCGGGAGTGCTGCGTAGGGTGGCGGCATGCGTGTCGAGGGGCCGGTGAAGCCGGGGTTGCGGGTGGAGTGCGCCGACGGGCGCCGGCTGGTGCTGATGCAGGGTGCCGCCCCCGTGCTCTTCGCCCGGCAGCGGGCCACCCACCGCGGCCTGCACTACGCGCGCACCGGCCGGTACGTCTCCCCGCTCGCCGCGCTCAGGGCCGAACGGGCGCGTGCGGTGGCGGAGTTCGGGGCGCCCGGTTCGACGGAGTGGCGGCAACGCTGGGCCGCGCACGCGGAGGCGGAGCTGCGCGGGGCCGCCGAGGGGCCGCTCCACGCGGGCGACTGGCTGCTTCTCCCCGACGTCCACCGGTGGTTCAAGGCCGTCAACTGGCCCAAGCTCCTGGCCCACGACCCGGACCGGGGGCATCTGACCTGGTTCGGATACGGGGATCCGGAGGAGGACGCGCGCGACCTGCTGCCGCTGCGGGCCCTGTCGGCCCCGGAGGCGCCGCGGGTGAAGGCGTACCGCCGGCAGTACCGGGAGGGTGTCCTGCCTCCGGTGTTCGCCTGGTGGATCAGCGGGCTCCACTCCCCCGTGGTGCTCGACGGCCACGACCGCCTGACGGCGGTGCTCGCGGAGGGCGGGCGCCCGGAGGTGCTGATACTTTCGCGGGCGGTCGTGGACCCCGCGGCCGTGGCGCTCCTCTCCGCCCGTCCGGTGGAGGAGTACGAGAAGCGGGTCGCCGCTCTGGAGGGGCCGCTCGCCGCGTCGCGGATCGCGCACCGGAGCCGCGCTCTCGCCGACGACCTGACCGCGATCGTCAGCGGGTACGACCGCACCGTGGCCTGGCCGTTCCCCGGCGGCGTCCCGGCCTGGGAAGCGGCCGCGGCGACGCACGTCCCCGGCTGGGCCCCGGACGCCGCCCGCTGAGTCGGCCGGTCGCACCCACTCGCCAGGGCCGCGCCGCCCGCGGTCACCGGTCCGGCCCCGCGGGCAGGTGACCGTATCCGGCCCGCGTCGTTGAGCCCGTACGGGTCGGCGCGGCGTGCGGTGGACGTGCGGAAACGTCTCAGCACGCCGACGGCCCGGAACACGGCGTCGACGGTACGGAGATCAGGTGGCACGGGCGAAGAGGTTCCTCGCGGCGGTCGCGGGCGCACTGCTCACGGCAGGCCCCCTCGGGATCGCGCCGCCCGCGCACGCGGTGGTCGGCGGGCAGGAGGCGCGACCCCACCAGTACCCCTTCATGGCGGGACTCGTGGACGTCCTCGAACGGCGGGTGATGTGCGGCGGGGCGCTGATCGGCGACCGGTACGTCCTCACCGCCGCCCACTGCCTGACGGGCTCGTACAGCGATCCCACCCGGGTGGGCGTCCTGCTGGGCGACCACGACCTGACGACCGGGTCCGACAGCCCCCACGCGGTCCTGGCCCCGCCCGCGCGCTTCGTCCCGCACCCGGACTACGACCCCGGCACGCAGCGGAACGACATCGCCCTGGTCGAGCTCGCCGAGCCGCTCGCCCTCAACCGCGACGTGCGCCCGGTCGCACTGCCCGCCGCGTCCGCTCCCGGTGGTGTCGACGGCACCCAGGTCGAGGTGCCGGGCTGGGGCACCACCTCGTTCGGCGGGCGCACCTCCGACGTGCTGCGGACCGTGGCCCTCTCCACGATGAGCAACCCGGCCTGCGCGAGCCGGGGCATGACGCAGATCGCCCCCACTCAGATCTGCACGTACGCCCCCGGGCGCGACACCTGCCAGTACGACTCCGGAGGCCCCCTGGTGCGGGTGGTGCGGGGACGGCCGTACGTCGTCGGTCTGGTGTCCTACGGCAAGGAGTGCGCCACCGACACTCCCGCCGTGAACACCCGCGTGCGCTCCTATCTCAGCTGGATCGAGCGGACGACCGGCCGGCCGCCGCGCGCCTCATGAGGGCGGTGTAGAGGAGCAGCGAGGCGGCGAGGCCGACGGCCCAGCCGTAGTCGGACAGGGGTTTCAGGAAGGGGATCAGCCCGTCCTCGGGGAAGGGTCCGGTGCCCGGGGCCGAGTGGGAGCCGCCGACGGCGAGGACACCGCCGACCAGGAAGGCGAGCACGGCCGCCGGGTTCCAGCCGCCCCGGTACCAGTAGGGGCCGTCGGCCCGGTAGAGCCCCGGCAGGTCGAGGACGGTGCGGCGGACGAGCCAGTAGTCGGCGATCAGGATGCCCGCGACCGTGCCGAGGAGGCCGCCGACCAGGCCCAGCCAGGTGAAGATGTACAGCTCGGGGGTGGCGGTGAGCTTCCACGGCATGATGAGCACGCCGACGACTCCGGTGATCAGCGCGCCCTTGCGGAAGTCGATCCGTTTCGGGGCGAGGTTGGCGAGGTCGTACGCCGGGGAGACGACGTTCGCCGCGATGTTCACCGAGAGGGTGGCGACGAGCACCGTCACCAGGGCGAAGAGCAGTCCGAAGACGTTGTCGGTCTTGGCGGCGAGGGCCACCGGGTCCCAGACGGGAGCCCCGTACACGGCCTGCGAGCCGGAGGTGACGAGCACCGAGAGCAGCGCGAACAGGGTCATGGTGGTGGGGAGTCCGAGGGACTGGCCGAGGACCTGTGAGCGCTGGCCGGCGCCGAAGCGGGTGAAGTCGGGGATGTTGAGGCTGAGCGTCGCCCAGAAGGCGATCATGCCCATGAGGGCGGGGAAGAAGACCGGCCAGAAGTCGGCGCCCCAGCCGAGCTTCGACGGCTGGTCGAGCAGCGGGCCGAGGCCGCCCGCCTGGTACGCGATCCAGCCGAGGAGGACGAGCGCGCCGACGATGACGAAGGGCGCGGCCCAGTTCTCGAAGCGGCGCAGGGCCTCCATCCCGCGGTAGATGATGGCGAGTTCGAGGGCCCAGAACAGGGCGAAGCAGAGCCAGAGGGTCCAGGGCTGGCCGCCGATCCTCGACGCGTCCGCCCAGCCGCCGCCGAAGGCCTTGTCGAGCAGGACGAAGATGCCCTGGCCTCCGATCCAGGTCTGGATGCCGAACCAGGCGCAGGCGACGCCGGCCCGGACGAGGGCGGGCAGGTTCGCTCCGCGCAGCCCGAAGGAGGCGCGGGCGAGGACGGGGAAGGGGATGCCGTACTTGGGGCCGGCGTGCCCGGTGAGCAGCATCGGCAGCAGGACCACGACGTTGGCGAGGGCGATGGTGAGCACCGCCTGCTTCCAGTCCATGCCGAGGGCGACGAGACCGGAGGCGAGCAGCCAGGACGGGATGTTGTGGGCCATGCCGACCCAGAGGGCGGCGAAGTTGTAGGTGGTCCAGCGGCGTTGGGCGACGGGGACGGGGAGCAGGTCCTCGTTGACGAAGCGGGGGTCGTCGGGGGTGGTGCCGGGGGCGAGCTCGACGCGTCCGCCGGGTGCGGCGGGTTCGGAGGGGCCTGCGGATCTCTCCGGGGGGATGGTCGCGGTCATACGGAGGAACCCTTCGTTCGGCGGGGAGGACGGAACGAGGTGTCGCCCCGGGAGGGGCGAGGGGTGCCATGCCGGATCGGCTCCGTCGCGGTCTGTCAAGGACCACTTGCAGCCAAGGAGTGGGGGACCGATTCTTCCACTCGGCGTGCGACGCGGGTAGACCCCCGTCACCCCGTCGGACGGCCCCGGGCGTCTACGGCCGTTCCCGTACGTGGAGATGGCCGTCGAGCGGGAAGGCGGGCGGCGCTGCCGGGAGGGTCCTGTCGAACGCGTAGCCGCACTTCTGCGCGACGCGGCAGGAGGCCGTGTTGTCGGCCTGGTGGAGGAGTTCGAGGCGCTCCAGGCCGTCGGCACGGAAGGAGTCGAACGCCCAGGCGGTGAGGGCTTCCAGGGCCCGGGGAGCCACCCCTCGCCCACGGGTGCGTGCCGCCGTCCAGTAGCCCACCTCTGCGGACGGCGTGCCGGGCGCGACGCCCTTGAGCACGACGCCGCCCGCCAGCCGCCGGGGTTCCCCGCCGGGCGGCTCCTCCACGACGGCGAACGCGAGTCGCCCACCGGCCTCCCACGCCGCCTCCTGGGCCCGCACCCACGCCAGCCCTTCGTCCTCGGTCCCGATCGGCGCGACCGCCCAGCGCCGCAGGGCGGGATCGCGGTACGCCTCGACGAGCTCCGCCACGTCGTCGGCCCGCCAGGACCGGAGGAGGAGAGCGGGCGCGGTCGGCGTCGCGGGGGCCGCGAGCAGGACGGTGGCGTTCATCGGCCGATCGTATCCATCGTGAACGCGACGACGTGCTGAGGATTCAGGGGGTCGCGGGGTCGCGGGGTCCAGGAGGCGGGACCCGGCCGCGTGGCGGGCGGCCGGGCCCCGCGCCCCGGGGGTGTCAGCTGAAGGCGGGGACGACCTCGGAGCCGTAGGCGTCGATCGTCGTCTCCTTGGCGTCGTGCATGGCGTACACGGCGAACTGGTCCACGCCCATCTCCCGCAGCCTCCGCAGCTTCTCGATGTGGGCCCCGGCCGGGCCGAGCAGGCAGAAGCGGTCGACGATCTCGTCGGGGACGAACCGGGTGTCGGGGTTCCCGGACCGGCCGTGGTGCGCGTAGTCGTAGCCGTGCCGGTCCTTGATGTACGCGGTGAGCTCCTCCGGGACCATGCCGGAGTGCTCGCCGTACTTGGCGACCAGGTCGGCGACGTGGTTGCCGACCATGCCGCCGAACCAGCGGCACTGCTCGCGGGCGTGCGCCAGGGCTTCCGGGGAGTCGTCGGCGGTGACGTAGGCGGGCGCCGCCACGCAGATGGTGAGCGCGTCCGGGTCGCGGCCGGCGTCCGCGGCGGCCTGGCGGACGGCCTTGACCATCCACTCGGTGAGGAACGGGTCGGCGAGCTGGAGGATGAAGCCGTCGGCCTTCTGTCCGGCCAGCGCGAGCGCCTTGGGCCCGTACGCCGCCATCCAGACGGGAAGTTTCCCGTCCTTGATCCACGGGATGCGGATCGGGTTGCCGTCGACCTGTGCCTCCCGTCCTTCGGCGAGGTCGCGGATGACGTCGATGGCCTCGCCGAGCCGGGCCAGGGTGTTCGGCGCGCGGCCGGCGACGCGCATGGCGGAGTCGCCGCGGCCGATGCCGCAGACGGTCCGGTTGCCGAACATGTCGTTGAGGGTGGCGAAGGTGGAGGCGGTCACCTCCCACGTACGGGTCCCCGGGTTGGTCACCATCGGTCCGACGTGGAGCCTGGTGGTGTGTTCGAGGATCTGGCTGTAGATGACGAAGGGTTCCTGCCACAGGACGGCGGAGTCGAAGGTCCAGCCGTAGCGGAAGCCGTTGCGTTCCGCGCGGCGCATCAGGCTGACGACCTGCGACGCCGGCGGGTCGGTCTGCAGGACGAGTCCAAAATCCAACGTCGCTCTCCTAGTTCAGGTACTGGCAGGTGGAACGCGGCACGAAGGTGCCGTGACCGGCGTGGCCGACGTACTTGCGCTGGTCGATGACGACCTCGCCCCGTGAGAGGACGGTCTCGACCTGGCCGGTGACCGTCCTCCCCTCGTACGCCGAGTAGTCGACGTTCATGTGGTGGGTCTCGGCGGACAGGGTCTGGACGGTGTGCGGGTCGTAGATCACGACGTCGGCGTCCGCGCCCGGGGCGATCGTGCCCTTCTGCGGGTACAGGCCGAACATGCGGGCCGGTGTCGCGCAGGCGATCTCGATCCAGCGGCGCCGCGAGATGTGCCCGTCGACGACGGCCTGGTGGAGCAGGTCCATGCGGTTCTCCACCCCGGGCAGCCCGTTGGGGATCTTGGAGAAGTCGCCGCGGCCGAGGTCCTTCTGTCCGACGAAGCAGAACGGGCAGTGGTCGGTGGAGACCACCTGGAGGTCGTTGGTGCGCAGTCCGCGCCAGAGCGCCGCCTGGTGCTCCTTGGGCCGGAGCGGGGTGCTGCACACGTACTTCGCGCCCTCGAAGCCCGGCTCCGCGAGGTTGTCGGTGGAGAGGAACAGGTACTGGGGACAGGTCTCGCCGAAGACGGGCAGCCCCTTGTCGCGGGCGGTGGCGATCTCGGCGACCGCCTCCTCGGCCGAGACGTGCACGACGTACAGCGGCGCTCCCGCCACCCGGGCGAGCTGGATCGCCCGGTGGGTGGCCTCCGCCTCCAGGAGCGCCTTGCGGACCTCCCCGTGGTAGCGGGGGTCGGTCTCGCCGCGGGCGAGGGCCTGCTCGACGAGGACGTCGATGGCGATGCCGTTCTCCGCGTGCATCATGATCAGCCCGCCGTTGTCGGCGGAGCGCTGCATGGCCCGGAGGATCTTGCCGTCGTCGCTGTAGAAGACGCCGGGGTAGGCCATGAAGAGCTTGAAGGAGGTGATGCCCTCCTGCACGAGCCGGTCCATCTCCTTGAGCGTGTGCTCGTTGACGTCGGAGAGGATCATGTGGAACGCGTAGTCGATCGCGCAGTTGCCGTCGGCCTTGGCGTACCAGGCGTCGAGTCCCTCGCGCAGGCTGTGGCCGACGCTCTGGACGGCGAAGTCGACGATGGTGGTGGTGCCGCCCCAGGCGGCGGCGCGGGTGCCGGTCTCGAAGGTGTCGGAGGCGAAGGTGCCGCCGAAGGGCAGCTCCATGTGGGTGTGGGCGTCGACGCCACCGGGGAGCACGTAACGGTCGGTGGCGTCGATCGTCCGCTCGGCGGTCCAGGCGGCCGCCGCGTCGGAGCCGTGGGCCGCGAGGGCGACCACGCGGCCGTCCTCGATCAGCACGTCGGCGTGGAGTTCGTCGGCGGCGGTGACGACGAGGCCGCCCCGGATGACGGTTCGGATGCTCACGGGACTCTCCCTGCTCGATGCGGCGGGCCGATCGCGATACGGCGGGACGGTGTGGCTCTCGGTACGGCGGGACCGTGTCGTCCCGGTACGGCGGGGGCGCGGGGGCCCTCTCCGGGACGCGGTGGCCCCGGGTGCGCGGGGCGCGGCGGCTACAGCTCTCGCAGGGCCGCTTCGAGCATCGCCGCGCCCTCCTCCGCCTCGGCGACGGTGAGGGAGAGCGGGGGCGCGATGCGCAGGATGCTGGTGTTGTGGCCGCCGCCCTTGCCGATCAGGAGGCCGTTCTCACGGGCGGCCTCCAGGACGGTGGCTGCCGCGTCCGGGTTCGCCCGCTCGGTGCCCGGCTCGGTCAGCTCGATGCCGATCATGAGTCCGCGGCCGCGGACCTCCCGTACCGCATCGACTCCGGCGCAGGCGGCCCGGATCCGCTCGATGAGCAGACCGCCGACCCGGCGCGCGTTGCCCTGGAGGTCGTGCTCCAGGAGGTACGAGAGGTTGGCGAGGCCGGCGGCCATGGTGATGGGTGAACCGCCGAAGGTGGAGATGGAGTTGGCGTCGACGCAGTTCATGACGTCGGCGCGGGCGACGACTCCGCCGACGGACATGCCGTTGCCGATGCCCTTGGCGAAGGTGAGGATGTCGGGCGGCCCGGCCTGGCCGTGCGCCTGCCAGCCCCAGAAGTGCTCGCCGGTGCGGCCCCAGCCGGTCTGCACCTCGTCGGAGATCCACAGGATGCCGTGCCGGTCGAGGACCCGGCGGAAGGCGGCGTACAGGCCGTCGGGCGGGGCGGTGAAGCCGCCGACGCCCTGGACGGGTTCGGCGATGAGGGCGGCGACGTCCCGGGTGTGGCCGAGGAGGTCCTCGAGGTCGGCGACGCAGGCCTCGATGAACTGCGCGTCGGTGTACTGGGCGTACGGGCCGCGGGTACGGACGCCGCCGTGGACGTACAGGGTCTGCAGCGGCGAGAGGCTGGTGGGCGACCAGGCGCGGTTGCCGGTGATGCCGACGGTGGAGAACGAGCGGCCGTGGTAGCTGTTCCGCATGGCGAGGATCTGGTTCGACCGCCGGTACGCGGTCGCGAGGAGCAGCGCCGTGTCGTTGGCCTCGGTGCCGGAGGTGGTGAAGAAGACGCGGGCGTCCGGGATGCCGGAGAGGCCGGCGATCCGCTCGGCGAGCTCCACCATCGGGCGGTTGAGGTAGAGCGTCGAGGAGTGGATGATCCGCCCGGCCTGCTCGGCGACGGCCTTGGTGACCTCGGGCAGGGCGTGGGCGGTCATGGTGGTGAGGATGCCGCCGAAGAAGTCGAGGTACCGGCGTCCGTCGGCGTCCCAGACGTGGCGGCCCTCGCCGTGGGTGATCTCGAGGGGGTCCTTGTAGTAGAGGGCGACCCAGTCGGGGATGACGGCCTTGTGCCGGTCGTAGAGGCCGCTCACGGCTGCACCAGCCCGTCGTACGCGTCGGGGCGCCGGTCCCGGTAGAAGGCCCATTGCTGGCGGACCTCCTCGATGAGACCGAAGTCGAGGTCGCGGACCAGGAGTTCCTCGGTCTTGTCGGAGGCGACGTCGCCGACGAACCGCCCGCGCGGGTCGACGAAGTAGCTCGTGCCGTAGAAGTCGTTGTCGCCGTACTCCTCGATGCCGACGCGGTTGATGGCGGCGACGAAGTACTCGTTGGCGACGGCCGCGGCGGGCTGCTCCAGCTGCCAGAGGTAGGAGGAGAGGCCGCGGTGGGTGGCCGAGGGGTTGTAGACCAACTGGGCTCCGTTGAGTCCGAGTTGGCGCCAGCCCTCGGGGAAGTGCCGGTCGTAGCAGATGTAGACGCCGACCCGGCCGACGGCGGTGTCGAAGACCGGCCAGCCGGCGTTCCCCGGGCGGAAGTAGTACTTCTCCCAGAAGCCCTTGACCTGGGGGATGTGGTGCTTGCGGTACTTGCCGAGGTAGCTGCCGTCGGCGTCGATCACGGCGGCGGTGTTGTAGTAGAAGCCCTCGCTCTCGACCTCGAAGACGGGCACCACGATCACCATCCCGGTCTCCCGGGCGAGGTCGCGCATCCGGCTGACGGTGGGGCCGTCGGGGACGGGCTCGGCCCACCGGTAGTGCTCGGGCTCCTGGACCTGGCAGAAGTAGGGGGCGTTGAACACCTCCTGGAAGCCGATCACCTTGGCGCCCTGGCGGGCGGCCTCCCGGGCGTACTCCTCGTGTTTCGCGATCATGGATTCGGTGTCGCCGGTCCAGGTCGCCTGGACGAGTGCGGCGCGTACGACGTCGGTCATGATCTGCTCCTTCGGCACGGCGTCAGAGAGCCTCTACGCACGTAGACGCGATGCGTAGGAGGAGAACGTAAGCCCCGTCACACCTCGGAGCAAGACCGCCGCCGGGAAGCGGCGGGGTCGATCATGTTTCATACCCGAGTGGTCCACGTCGGACACGTACCGACACGTACCGGCACGTCCCGGCATGACGGAGACGTACCGGCGCGGGCCTGCCCGTACGGGGTGGGATTCCGGACCGCGGGAGGAGCGGATCGCCGGCCGTTCCGGCCCCCCGGAACCTGCCCGGCCCGCCGGTTCACATGCCCGCGAGGCCCGCCACGCGGAGGGCGTGCAGCAGATCGCGCTCGCGGGCCGCGGACACCGCTCGGGCCGCTTCGAGGAGTTGGGGCGTGAGGCCTCGCGGGTCCTCGGCCGCCAGACGGGCCGCGTCCTCCGGAGCGCGGACCCGGACGAACGCGGTGAGCAGGGCGTGGGCCTCGCGGTGGTGACCCTCGGCGCGCAGCGCGGCGCACGCCCCGGCGAGCTCCTCGACGGGGCGGGCCACGCCCTGGCGGAGGAGCTGATCGCAGTCGGCGGGCCGGCCCGCGTCGGCGAGCACGCCGGCGACGGCGGCGAGCCGGCCGGGCGGCAGCGAGGCCGCCTCCCAGAGCAGGATGGACCAGTCCGCGCCGAGACCGGCCCGGTGCAGTTCCCCGGCGAGGGCGGGCAGCCGGGCGGGCGGCCCGTTGAGCGCCTCGCAGAGCAGGGCGTAGGCCTCGCCGCTGCGGCCCTGGGCGCGGAGCCGCTGGAGCGCGTACACCGCGTTGGCGGCGGCGCGGCCCGCCTCGACGGCGTCGGCCTCGGACAGCGCGGCCGGGTCGGCGCCGCTCGGCGCCGCGGCCCCGGCGGACTGCGGCGCGCCGCCGAACCGGGCCCCGCGAGGCGCCGCTCCCCCGGCGGGCAGTACGGGAACGGGTGCGGGCGCGGCCACCGGACCCTGGTCCTCGGCCGCGCTGTCCAGCCAGGCGTAGCGCGCCCCGCGCGGGCGGCGTCCGGCCTTCGCCTGCGGCGGCTCCGGCGCCGCCGCTCCCTCGCCCCGCTCCCCCAGCCGTGCGAGCCGGGCCGTCAGGTCGGCGACCCGGGCCGTCGCCCGTGTGTGGTCGTCGCGCGCCCAGGCCAGGTCGTGCTCCAGGCGCGCCGTGTCGTCGGGACCCGGGGCCGGGGTCACGCGGAGCAGGGCGCCCAGTTCGCGGGCGCGGGACTCGGCGTAGCGGCGTTCGCGTTCCATGAGCGCGCGGCGTTCGGTGAGCGTCCCGGCCGCGCCGGGGCGGCGGTCGTGGGCGCCGGTGGCCGCCGCGTACAGCGTCCTGCCCCGGAGGGCGAACGAGCCCCCGTCCGCTTCGCCGGCGTCCTGGAGCAGGGACTCGACGATGTCCCAGGGCAGGATCTCCGTCCCGGCGAAGCAGGCCCGCAGCCCGTCCGGGTCGCGTTCGGCGAAGACTCCGTACCAGCCGCCGTACGGCGGGATGCGGCGCGCGAGGTCCGCCAGCCAGTGTCTGAACGTGGCCACTTCCACCGGGAGTTGAAACACCGTCATGCGATTCGCACCTGCCCCGCCGTCGACTGGAACCTTCCGGTCCGCGGGTATTGGACCGCAGTCGTGTTACGGGACGACTACGGACCGTTTTCCTGCGCGTGCCCTGTCGCCGCTCACCCGAGTCGTACGACGATCCCGGTGTGCGGGCGCTTCCCGCGCCGGGCGAGCATGGCGGGGACGTCGGTCAGCCAGTACTGCCAGGTGTACTTGCGCGAGAGCAGCCCCCGGATCCGGCGCAGCTCCTCCCCCGTCACCAGCCGGCCCTCGCCCGCGAAGCGCTCAGCGCCCTCGGCGACGTTGCCGCGCAGGTCGCAGACGGCGACCTCGACCCTCTGATCGTTCCGGAGCCGCTTGACCTTCCAGGAGTCCGTGCGGGTCCAGACGTACAGCTCGTCGCCGTCGACCGCGTACCAGACGGGTGTGGCGACCCCCGTGCCGTTCTTGCGGTAGGTGGTCAGGCTGACGTAGCGGCCGCGCCGCAGCTCTTCGGGCATCATGCCCGCGAGCCTATGCCGGGGCCGGCCGGGAGGCGCGGGGCAGGGCCTCCCGGGCGGGGCCCGTCACTGGCCGACCCGGCCGTCGACACACTCGCGCAGCAGGTCGGCGTGGCCGCAGTGGCGGGCGTACTCGTCGATCCGGTGCACCAGCAGCTCCCGGATCGCGATCTCGTCCTTCCCCACCCGTGCGCCCAGGTCGGGGAACTCGGCCAGCTCGGCGTCGAGCGCCGCCTGCTCGCGCTCCAGGTCGGCGAACGCGGCGTCGACCACGCCCTGTTCGGCGACGGCGCCGTCGAAGTCCGCGTCCCTCGCGCCGTACAGCTTCGGCAGCGGTTCACCGTCGCTGATCCAGTTGCGCCAGTCACGCTCCACCTCGGCGAGGTGCCGGACCAGGCCGAGCAGCGACATCGTCGACGGCGGGACCGACCGGCGGGCGAGCTGCTCCGCGTCCAGCCCCTCGCACTTCATCAGGAGCGTCAGCCGGAAGTCCCGCAGACCGTCCTGGAGGGTCGCCAGTTCACCCTCGGAGGCCGGACCCCCGTTGTTGTTGCGGGGGTCGTCGTCGGGGTCCGCCCACATGTCGGGGTAGACGGTCGCCGTGGTCCATCGCGTGGGTTCGTCGCTCATGCGTCGCATGATCGTCCGCGCCGGTCCGCCGCGCCACCGAATTCCCGCGCAGCCCGGGGCCCGGCCCGTCAGACGGGCGCGAGCGCGCAGCGGACGACCAGCTCGTCCATGGAGAGGCCGAGGACCCGGGCGAGGGCCGCGACGGTGAAGAACGCCGGGGTCGGGGCCCGGCCCGTCTCGATCTTGCGGAGGGTCTCGGCGGACAGGCCCGCGGCGGCGGCGATCTCCACCATCGACCGCTCGCCGCGCGCTTCGCGCAGGAACAGGCCGAGGCGCTCGCCGCGCTCGCGCTCTTCGGGGGTCAGGGGTGTGCGCACCATGAGGCCATACTAATACCGGTATAGTAATTGGCATGGTGGAGATCAAGACGAACGAGAACCTGGCCGCGATGCGTGAGGCGGGGCGGGTGGTGGCCCGCGCCCTCGCCGCCGTACGGGAGAAGGCGGCGCCCGGCGTGCCGCTGACCGACCTCGACCGGGCCGCGCGGGAGGTCCTCGCCGAAGCGGGCGCCGGATCGCCCTTCCTGGGCTACCGCCCGGAGTGGGCACCGGTGCCGTTCCCCGCGGTCGTGTGCGTCTCCGTGAACGACGCGATCGTCCACGGCATCCCGGACGACACCCGGCTCGCCGCGGGCGACCTGGTCTCGGCCGACTGCGGGGCCCTGCTCGGCGGCTGGGCGGGCGACTCGGCCGTCAGCTTCACGGTCGGCCCGGCCCGGCCGGAGGACTCCCGCCTGATCGACGCGGCGGAGGAGGCCCTGGAG
This sequence comes from Streptomyces sp. CB02009, assembly GCF_001905825.1. Lineage (GTDB taxonomy): Bacteria > Actinomycetota > Actinomycetes > Streptomycetales > Streptomycetaceae > Streptomyces. The sequence continues at coordinate 755,342 of NZ_LIVV01000003.1, read as the reverse complement.
GCGGGCATCGCGGCCGCCGTCGTCGGCAACCGCATCGGCGACATCGCGCACGCGATCGGCCGGGTGTGCCGCGCCGCCGGGTTCGGCATCCCGGACGGCTTCGGCGGCCACGGCATCGGCCGCACGATGCACGAGGACCCGGGCGTCCCCAACGAGGGACGACCGGGCCGGGGCATGAAGCTGCGCCACGGGATGGTGCTCGCGATCGAGCCGATGCTGATCGGGGGCGGCACCGACGACCACTACACGGCGCGTGACGGCTGGACCATCCGCACGCTCGACGGCTCGCGCGCCGCGCACGCGGAGCACACGGTGGCGATCACGGACGAGGGCCCGCGGGTACTGACAGCGCTGTAGGACGCGGAGGGGGCACCCGGGTGGGCCGGGGTGGGCCCGGGTGCGTCCCTCCCGCCCGCACGCGGGTGCGCCGCGGTGGGCCCGGGTGGGCCCCTCCCGCCCGCACCCGGCTGGGCCAGGGTGCGGCCCGGATGGGCCAGGGTGCGGGCGGGTGGGCCCGGCTGCGCCCCCTCCCGCCGCTACTTCCCCGCCGGCCTGACCACCATCGCCGACCCGCCGCCCCTGCGGACGGTCTCGGCGGCGGCGACCCAGCGGCCGTCCGGCAGCCGCTGGACGCCGGTCGCCGCGCCGATCTCCGGGTTCTGCCGGAAGCCGTGCCCGATGGCTTCGAGTTCCGCCCTGACCGGGCTGTTCCACAGGCCGGGTTCGAGTTCGGTGGTGGCCTGGTTGCGCTGGCTGGCGCGCGGCGCGGCGATCGCGTCGACGAGCGGCAGCCCCCGGTCGACCACCCCGGTGAGGGTCTGGAGGACCGTCGTGATGATGGTCGCGCCGCCGGGCGACCCGAGGGCGAGGACCGGCCGGTCGTGTCCGTCGAGGACGATCGTCGGCGAGATGGAGGAGCGCGGGCGCTTGCCCGGGCCGGGCAGGTTCGGGTCGTGCACGGCCGGGTTCGCCGGGGCGAAGGAGAAGTCGGTCAGCTCGTTGTTGAGCAGGAAGCCCCGGCCGGGCACGGTGATCCCGCTGCCGCCGGTGGACTCGATGGTGAGGGTGTAGGCGACGACGTTGCCCCACTTGTCGGACACCGTGAGGTGGGTGGTGTTCTCCCCCTCGTACGTGGTCGGCGCGGCCGTGCCGCCGCTCGCGCACGGCACCGGGCTGTTCGGGTCGCCGGGAGCGAGGGGGCTGGTCAGGGCGGCGTCGTCCCGGATCAGGCAGGCGCGCGAGTCGGCGTACCGCTGGGAGAGCAGCCCGCGGGTCGGCACGGACTCGAAGGCGGGGTCGCCGACCCAGCGGCCCCGGTCGGCGAAGGCGATGCGGCTCGACTCGATGAAGCGGTGCAGATAGCGGGCCGGGGAGGCGCTCGCGAGGTCGGTGCCCTCCAGGATGTTGAGGGCCTCGCCGACGCTCGTGCCGCCGGAGGAGGACGGGGGCATGCCGTAGACGTCGAGGCCTCGGTACGCGACCTTGGTGGGCTTGCGGAACACGGTGCGGTACGCGGCGAGGTCACGCTCCGTCAGATCACCGGAGCGGACCTTCCGGGTGGCTCCCTCGCGGACCGGAGGCGTCCGGACGGTGTTCACGATGTCCCGGGCGAGCGGACCCCGGTAGAGCGCGCCGACGCCCTCGCGCCCGAGCTTCTCGTACGTCCGGGCCAGGTCGGGGTTCTTGAAGACCGAGCCGACCACGGGCAACTGCCCACCCGGCAGGAACAGTTCGGAGCTGGCGGGGAAGTCGCGGAAGCGCGCCTCGTTGCCGGCGGTCTGCGCGCGGAAGGTGGAGTCGACGGTGAAGCCCTCGCGGGCGAGCCGTTCGGCGGGTTCGAGCAGGGTGCCGAGCCGCTTGCTGCCCCAGGCGTCGAGGGCGGCCTTCCAGGTCGCCGGGGTGCCGGGGGTGCCGACGCCGCGCCCGCTGGTCATCCCCTCCTCGAAGGGGATCGGCGCGCCGTTCTCCACGAAGAGGTTCGCGTCGGCCGAGCGTGGCGCGGTCTCGCGTCCGTCGACGGTGTGGACCGTACGGCTCCTCGCGTCGTAGTAGACGAAGTAGCCGCCGCCTCCGATGCCCGCCGAGTAGGGCTCGGTGACGCCGAGCGCGGCGGCGACGGCGACGGCGGCGTCCACGGCGTTCCCGCCCTTGCGGAGCACCTCGACGCCGGCGGCCGAGGCGTCGGCGTCGACGCTGGCGACCGCGCCGCCGTAGCCGACGGCGACGGGTTCCTTGACGGGCGGTGGCGGTGCGGCCGGTGGGGCCGGGGGCGGGGCGGCGGCGCCCATCGAGAGCACTGTCGCCGCGACGGCGAGTGCGGAGACCTTCCCGGCGACGGAACGACGCATTCCCTACCTCCAGTCAAGGACCGTCCGCGCAGCGTAACTTCCCCCGGCCCCTCCCGTCAGGACCGCCTCGAACAGAAGGCCGTTTCCCCGCTAGCATGCGCGCCCATGGACGAAGACCTGCGCAACATCGTGCTCGGGGTGCTCGCGACGGGGGTCAGCGCGTCGCTCGGCTGGCTGGGCCGCACGTACCTCTGGCGGCGGAGGCTCCGCCGCAAGCAGGAGTTCTTCGGCCTGCCGGGGAACTCGGAGTGCCTGCTCGTGGTGAACAGGGAGTCGGGCGGCGACCGCTCGGTCCACCGGTTCGACGTGTTCGCCCTCCTCGAACTGTCCGCACTGATCAAGGACTGCGGGGCGCAGGCCAGGATCCTCTCGCACGATCAGACCCACCAGGGGTTCGGCGACCGGACGGAGTTCTGCGTCGGCGGCCCCTACTCGAACCGGCGGATGGCCGCCCATCTGGCAACGCTGCTCCCGGGCATCGAGGTGAACGTCGAGGTCGAGCCGAGCGCGGACCGCGGGGCGTTCCTGATCGGCGGGGAGCGCTACCCGTCGGACCCGGGGGTCAGCGAGTACGTGATCCTCGCCCGGCTCACGGCCGGGGAGGGCGGTCGGCCGGTGTTCCTCTTCTGCGGGCAGCGGGCCATCACCAACCAGGCGGCGACCCGCTATCTCGCCCGGCACTACCAGGAGTTGGCGCGCCTGCACCGCTCCGGTTCGTTCGTGGTGCTGCTCAAGGTCGTCAACTCGCAGGCGTACGGACCCGATGTGGTGGAGCTGGTGGCCGATGTCACGCGGGCGGCGCGATCGGTTCCCGTAGTCGCACCGGCAGCGTCTTGAGGCCGTTGATGAAGTTGGAGACGAGCCGCCGGGGCTCTCCGGCGAGTTCGAGACCGCCGCAGGCCCGGCGCACCTCCTCGTGGAGCACGCGGAGCTGAAGCCGGGCGAAGTGCGCGCCGAGGCAGACGTGCGGGCCGTCGCCGAAGGACACGTGGGGGTTCGGGGTCCGTCCGAGGTCGAGTCGGTGCGGGTCGGGGAAGGCGCGCTCGTCATGGTTGGCGGAGGCGTGGAAGACGACGACCTTGTCGCCGCGGCGGATCGGCTGCCCGGCGAGCGCGGTGTCGACGGCGGCCGTGCGCCGGAAGGAGAGCACGGGCGGGTGCACGCGCAGGAGTTCGTCCACGGCGGTGTCGGTGCCGACTCCGCCGGTCCACCACCTCCGTTGCTCGTCCGGGTGTTCGGCGAGGGCGAGCAGGCCGCCGGGGGCGGCGCTGCGGACCGTGTCGTTCCCGGCGACGGTCAGCAGGAAGAAGAACATCTCCAGCTCTGCGTCGGCGAGTTCGGACGCGGCGAGCACGCTCATCACGTCGTCGGCTGGGTGCGTCCGCTTGTGGGCGGCGAGTTCCTGCGCGTAGCCGAACATGTCGGCGAGCATCGCCGGTGAGCGCGGGTTGACGGGCCGGCCCCCGTCGTCGAGGACGGGTGGCTCGTCGGGGTCCTGGTACGCGATGACCCGCTCGGTCCAGGTGTGCAGCAGCCCGCGGTCGCTCGGGGGCACGCCGAGCAGATCGGTGAGGTTGAGCAGGGCGTAGTCGTCGGTGACGGACCGGACGAGGTCCACCTCGCCCCCGCCGTCGACCGCCCCGGCGAGCAGCTCCCGGGCCCGCTCGCGCGCGGTGGCTTCGAACCGCTCGATCCGGCCGGGGGTGAAGGCCCGGCTGACGAGGCGCCTCAGCCGGTGGTGTCCCGGAGGGTCCTGATTGAGCATCATGCGACGGATGAAGGGCAGATCGGTGGGGTCGGGGTCGCGGATCTGGGTGGCGCCGAGGCAGGACGAGTAGGTGTCCGGGTCCTTCAGCACCCGCACGACGTCGGCGTGCCGGGTGACGGCCCAGAACCCGGGACCCGCGGGCCAGCCGAGGATCTGGGGCTCCCGCTGCCAGGCGACGGGCGTGCGGTCGCGCAGGGCGCGGAAGCGGTCGTGCGGGATCCCGGCCGCGTGGATCCGTGGGTCGAAGACGTCCGGTACGCCGCTCGACTCGTGCACCACGCCTCCAGGTCAGGGGTGAAGACGTTTCCATCATGACAGGTCAGAGGCGGTTTTCGTAGGACTGATCGCACACTTCGACAGCCTTGTCCGGCCCCTCCTCCGGATCCCAGAATCGCCGTCATGAATCACTCCGAGAAGATCGATCACGATGCGGTGCTGCAGGCACGGACGATGCTGCTCGGATCCGGCCGGCCGAGCCTCGCGCAGGAGGTCCAGGCGTACCGGGTACTCGCACGGGTCAGCCCGGCGTCCTATCTGCCCAAGCTGGCCGAGGCGTTGGTCTCGTACGGGTACGAGGTCGAGGGCCGCGGCGGCATGGAGCAGCGGCTCGCCCTCCACGCGGAGGCCGCGGACGCGGCCCGGCGCATCGGCGCCGACGAACCGAACAGGGCGCACGCGCTCTGCGGCGTCCTGGACGCGTACCGGCGCACGTCGCTCACCGTCGGCCGGCGCGGCGAGGCCTTCGCGGTGTGCGAGGAGATGGCGGAGGCGGGGCGGCTCGCCTTCGATCGGGGGCACGTGCGGGCCCCCGGACACGGGCAGCATCCGCTGGCGATGATGCTCGCCGAGGAGGGACGCCACGGCGAGGCGGGGGACGTCCTCGCCAGGAGTGCCCGACCGGGCCGGCCGACGGGCGACTTCTCGACCGCGGTCGGGTGGGCGGCGGAGCTGGCCGCGGCCGGCCGGCACGAGGAGGCGCCGGAGCCCTTCTCGGAGCTCGTGGACCTCACCCGGAGCGAGACGGACGCCGGGGCGACCGCCCTGGCCAACCTGGTGTGGCTGCTCGTCCACCGCTCGGGGATGCTCGACGCCTGCGGTCGGCCGGAGGAGGCCGGAGCGGACCGGCGGGAGGCCCTCCGGCTGCTCACCCGGCTGGCGGAGACGGGCGAGCCCAGCCGCCGGAGCAACGCCCTCTCCTGGTGGTCCGCCCTGTTCGCCCTGTCGGGCCGGGCGGCCGAGCCGGCCGCCACCCGGGAGGCGCCCCGGCCGCCCCTCGGCGCCGACTTCCGCGACTGGTCGCCCGATGCGAGGGAGTCCTACCTGGGTGAGATCCCCGCCCTGGAAGCCCGGGTCGCCGAGCTGACCGGGGACGGCCGGCTCCCCGAGGCGATGGAGGCGCACCACCGGCTGGTCCGGCGCTCCGCGGTCCTCCAGGAGCAGCGCACCCGGCGGATCCACGAGCCGCTCCGCCCGCTCTTCGACCAGGGTGTGGCGCTCGCCCGGCGCCTTCCCGGGGCGTCGGAGGCGACCGCCGGGGCCCTGACCGACCGCGCCATGTTCCTGGCCGCCGCCGACCGCTACGGGGAGGCCCACGCGGACTTCGCGGAGGCCGTGGCGCTCCGGGAAGGCGCCACTCGGCCATCAATCGTTACCCGCACGTAACTTACCGACCGGTTACCACGGGTAAGGCGTCACGGTTACCGTCGGGTCACTTTCACTGCCCCCCCATCAGTGCCCCGTACTGCCTCCCCAGCAGTACCCCAGTGAGGAGTGACCCGTGCGACGCACACCCCTGGCCCTCGCCGCCTCGGCCGCCCTCGTGGCCGGGGCGGCCCTCGGGCTCGCGCCCGCCGCCCAGGCCGCGGAGACCGGCGGCACCGGCATCCGCTTCGTCGACATCGCCGGGGAGGGCGGCACCGTCCTCAAGGCGAACGTCGTGACCCCCGCCGGATCCACCGACACCGCCCGCCACCCCCTGATCGTGCTGCCGACGAGCTGGGCCATGCCCCAGGTCGAGTACCTCGTCCAGGCCAAGCTGCTCGCCGACTCCGGTTACATCGTGGTGAGTTACAACTCGCGGGGCTTCTGGCAGTCCGGCGGCGAGATCGAGACCGCGGGCCCCAAGGACATCGCCGACGCCTCCAAGGTGATCGACTGGGCGCTGGCCAACACCGCCGCAGACCCCGCCCACATCGGCATGGCGGGCGTCTCGTACGGCGCCGGGATCAGCCTGCTCGCCGCCGCCCACGACCCGCGGATCAAGGCCGTCGCCGCGCTCAGCGGCTGGGCCGACCTCATCGAGTCCATCTACAGCGGCCGCACCCAGCACCTCCAGGCCGCCGCCCTGCTCGGGGGCGCGGGCTACCTCACCGGCCGCCCCGGTCCCGAACTCAAGCAGATCCTGGGCGACTTCCTCTCCTCCAACCTGGACAAGGAGGAGGACATGATCGCCTGGGGCCGCAAGCGCTCCCCCGTCGAGCAGCTGGACCGGATCAACGCCAACGGCGCCGCGATCATGCTCGGCAACGCCTGGGGCGACACCATCTTCCCGCCCAACCAGTACGCGAGCTTCTTCGAGAAGCTCACCGGCCCCAAGCGGCTGGAGTTCCGCCCCGGCGACCACGCCACCGCCGAGGCCACCGGCCTGTTCGGCCTGCCCAACGACACCTGGACCAGCGCCCACCGCTGGTTCGACCGCTACCTCAAGGGCGCCGACAACGGCATCGACCGCGAGCAGCCGGTCCAGCTCAAGTCCCGCTCCACCGGCGGCTACGAGGGATACCCCGACTGGAAGTCCGTCCACGCCGACCAGCGGAAGTTCGCCCTCGGCGGTACCCAGCGGGTCTGGGCGAACGTCGACTCCGGCGCCAACGGCGGCATCACCCTGCTCACCAACGCCCTGGACCAGTTCCTCCGCACGCCGCCCGTCGTCTCCGTCCCCCTCCTCCCCCGCGCCTTCGCCGGCGTCTGGCAGTCGGAGCGGTACGACACCCCGCAGCGGGTGCGCGGCACGGTGAAGGTGCACACCACCGTCACGTCCACCGAGGAGAGCGGCACGCTCGTCGCGTACCTCTACGACGTGGGTCCGCTCGGCGTCGGCAAGCTCGTCAGCAACGCCCCGTACACCTTCCACGACCGGACCCCGGGCCAGGCGTTCGGCGTCGATCTGGAGCTGTTCTCCACGGCGTACGACGTCCCGGCGGGGCACAGGCTCGCACTGGTCGTCGACACCGTCGACCCGCTCTACATCGAGCACAACCCGACCGGCGCGCAGCTGACCTTCTCCTCCCCCTCGGCCGACCCGTCGTACGTGTCGGTACCGCTGCGGAAGGAGTGATCACCGGCTGCTGCCGGGCGGGTGCGGCCCTCGCTCGCTACTGCGGTCCCGGCAGCAGCGTCTCTGGTTCGGCCGGGTCGGTGTCCACGGCCTTCGTCTTCGGGTTGCGGCGTTCTCTGCGGGCCACCCAGGTGGCGAACCAGGAGAGGAGCATGCACATCCCGATGTAGATCGGCGAGATCACCAGGACGACCGGGATGAACGGCAGGTCGTAGTCCAGGTTGGAGGCGATCAGTTTGCCCGCGTGGAGGAACTCCTCGTAGGTGATGAGGAAGCCGAGCGAGGTGTCCTTGAGGGCGACCACCAGCTGGCTGATGATGGCCGGAAGCATGGCACGGACCGCCTGCGGCACCAGGACGTAGGTCATGACCTGCGTCTTGCGCATGCCGAGGGCGGACGCCGCCTCGCCCTGCCCGCGCTCCACGGAGTGGACGCCGGTGCGGAAGACCTCCGCGAGGACGGAGCCGTTGTAGAGGGTCAGGCCCGCGACGAGGGCGGGCAGGGCCTGCACCTTGAGCGCCACGAAGATGAAGAAGATCATCACGAGGACCGGCATCGCGCGGAAGAACTCGACGAGCAGGGTCGAGATCCAGCGGAGCACCCGGTGGTCGGAGAGGCGTCCGGTGGCGAGGACCGCGCCCAGGACGAGCGACAGCACCGAGGCGTAGGCGAAGGCCTTGAGGGTGTTGCCGAGTCCTTCGAGCAGCAGCTCCTGGATGCCCTTGTAGAGGAAGGGCGACCACTTGGTGGAGGTGAACTGGTCGTTGTCGAAGAGGAGGTAGAGGATCCAGCCGGCCAGCGCGAGGATCACCACGGTGGACGCGACGCCGTAGAGGAGGTGGCGCCTTCGGGCGTGCGGCCCGGGGATGTCGTAGAGGGCGGTGGAATCGTTCATCGGGCGACTCCCCAGCGCTTCTCGAGGACGTGGAAGAGGGCGCTGATGGTGAGGGTGATGATGAGGTATCCGACGGCGATCCAGACGAAGGTCCAGACGATGTTGTAGCCGAGCTCGCTCAAGGTCTTGTAGGTGCCGAGGAGTTCGGTGACGCTGAACGCTCCGGCGATGGCCGAGTTCTTGGCGAGGGCGATCAGCGTGGAGCCGATCGGCGGGATGACCGTACGGAAGGCCTGGGGCAGGACGACGGTGCCGAGGGACTGGGTGAAGCTCATCCCCAGGCTGCGGGCGGCCTCGCCCTGGCCGCGCGGCACCGTGTTGATGCCGGAGCGCAGCACCTCGCAGATGAAGGCCGAGGTGTAGCAGCCGAGCGCGAGGACCGCGAACAGCTGGAAGGGCAGCACGAGTCCGAACCGGGGCAGGCCCAGCATGACGGCGAAGAACAGCAGGGTCAGCGGGGTGTTGCGCAGGACGGTGACCCAGACCGTGCCGAAGACCCGGAAGGATCCCACGGGAGCGACCCGGAACGAGGCCATGACGAAGCCCAGGACGAGCGCCAGCGCCGAGGAGTAGACGGTGAGTTCGACGGTGCCGAGGAATCCCTCGGCGTAGAGCCGGAAGTTGTCTGTCAGGACGTCCATGTCGGGAGGCTCCTCTCGTCAGCTCGCCGGGTAGCGGTCGATGGGCGGCGGTGTCGGGGCGGGGACCCCGGAGAGTCCGAGGGTGGCGTCGTAGGCCTTCTTCCAGTCGCCGTTCTTCTCGTGGGCGGCGAGCGCGTCGTCCAGGGCGAAGCGCAGGGCGTTGTCACCGCGCGGGACACCGATGCCGTACGGCTCCTTCGAGAACGGTTTCCCGACGACCTTGAGTTCGTCCGGGACCTTGGCGGCGTAGCCCATGAGGATCGTGTCGTCGGTGGTGACCGCGTCGACCTGGTACGTCAGCAGGTTGTCCACACAGGCGGAGTACGTGTCGTAGGCGACGAGTTCGGCCTTCGGGTAGTCCTTCTCGATGCGCTGGTACGGGGTGGATCCGGCGGCCGAGCAGACGCGCTTGCCGGCCAGGTCCTGCGGGCCGTCGATGTCGTTCTCGTCGGTGCGGACCAGGAGGGACTGGCCGGCCATGTAGTAGGGCCCGGCGAAGCCGACGAGCTTCTTGCGGTTGTCGTTGATGGTGTAGGTGCCGACGTAGTAGTCGATCTGCCCGTTCTGCAGGGCGGTTTCGCGGTTGGCCGAGGCGATCGTGCGGAAGTCGATGCCGGCCGGGTCGAAGCCGAGGGAGGCCGCCATCATCTTGGCGATCTCGATGTCGAAGCCGGAGTAGCGTCCGGTGGCCGGGTCCCTCTCGCCCATGTACGGCTGGTCCTCCTTGGCGCCGACGACGAGATGTCCGCGCTTCTTCGCCCGGGTCCAGGTGCTGGAGTCAGGCAGGGTGAAGCCGGACTGGACCTGGTAGACGGGGAGTTGGTCGGGCTGAGGGCCCTTGACGGGCGGGCTGCCCTCCCTGCCGCAGCCGGCGAGCGCCGCGGCCAGGGCGAGCAGGGCGGCGAGCACGGCCGGGGTGCGGTGCGGGTGGTGCGTACGCTGCATGCTTCCCACCCGCTCAGTGCTTGAGGATCTTGGACAGGAAGTCCTTGGCGCGCTCGCTGCGCGGAGCGGTGAAGAAGTCCTCCGGAGCGCGGTCCTCGACGATCTTCCCGTCGGCCATGAAGACGACCCGGTTGGCGGCGGAGCGGGCGAAGCCCATCTCGTGGGTGACGACCACCATCGTCATCCCCTCGTGGGCGAGTTGCTGCATGACCTCCAGGACCTCGTTGATCATCTCGGGGTCGAGGGCCGAGGTCGGCTCGTCGAAGAGGAGCACCTTGGGGTCCATGGCGAGGGCGCGGGCGATGGCCACGCGCTGCTGCTGGCCGCCGGAGAGCTGGGCGGGGTACTTGTCGGCGTGCGCGGCGAGTCCGACCCGGTCGAGGAGTTCGCGTGAACGCCGGTCGGCCTCCTCCTTCTTGCGCTTGCGGACCTTGATCTGCGCGAGGGAGACGTTGGCGAGGACGGTCTTGTGCGCGAAGAGGTTGAAGGACTGGAAGACCATGCCGACCTCGGCGCGCAGCCGGGCGAGCGCCTTGCCCTCCTCGGGGAGGGGCTGTCCGTCGATGACGATCTCGCCGGACTCCACGGTCTCCAGGCGGTTCATCGCCCGGCAGAGGGTGGACTTTCCCGATCCGGACGGGCCGATGACGACGACCACCTCCCCGCGGCCGACGGTGAGATCGATGGACTGGAGGACGTGCAACGTGCCGTAGTGCTTGTTGACGCCACGCAGTTCGATCAGCGGATCGACGACGGCCATACGCTGCCCTGCCCCATTTCTCAGCGGTGTCGAGTCAGCGCAAACTATCCACCAGAAAAGGGACTTCACGCCCGACACGCATGAAACCCGAATAAGCCGTATTTACTGCGGAAGGGTGGCGGGAACAGGGTGCGGGACCGGCTTGGGCGAGGCCGCGGACTCAGTACTCGGCGGCCTCGGCGTACATCTGGGAGAGCTCCGGCGAGCCCGTCACCGCCCAGTCGAGACCGGCCTCGACGACCTGGATCTCCCGGCCGGAGGCGAGTCGCACCACGGGGCCGCCGCCGGGCCGGACCTGCCAGCGCGCGCCCGGCACGTTCCGCACGATCACGGTGCCGAGGTAGAGCCCCGCGTCGTTCCCGACCCAGGGCAGCTCCTCCGGGTCGTCGCGCCAGCGGGGCGGCAGCTGGTCGAGTTCCTGCAGGGAGCGCGGGGTGTCGTCGAGGGCCACCCCGGACTGCGCGACACGGGCGCGCAGCAGTTCGCACTCGGCGAGCAGCTCGGCCACGCCGTCGGGGTCACGGTCGAAGGCCGCGGCCAGCGGGGAGTCGGCCGACTCGGGCTCATGCCGCTTGCGCCAGGTGTCCAGGAATGGAATGTTCATCCGAACAGCCTCGCACCGTCACCTCCCCGTCGACCACCCGGCGCGCGGAGATCGTTCCGCCGCCGGGTGGGTCCGGGATCCGCTACACGTCGAGGTCGACCACGACGGGCGCGTGGTCGGACGCGCCCTTGCCCTTGCGCTCCTCGCGGTCCACATAGCTGTCCGTGACGGCCTCGGCGAAGGGCTTGTTGCCGTAGACCAGGTCGATGCGCATGCCCCGGTTCTTCGGGAAGCAGAGCTGGCGGTAGTCCCAGTACGTGAAGGGGTGGTCGTACTTGAGGGGGCGCGGGACGACGTCCGCCAGACCGGTCTCGCGGAGGCCGGCGAGCGCGGCCCGCTCGGGCTCCGTCACGTGCGTCAGGCCCTCGAAGGCCGCCCGGTCCCAGACGTCGTCGTCGGTCGGCGCGATGTTGTAGTCGCCGAGGACCGCGAAGGGCCGGTCCCCCGCGGCGTCCTCCGCGACGGCAGCCTTCAGCGCCTCGAGCCAGCGCAGCTTGTAGGCGTAGTGCTCGTGCTCGACCTCCCGGCCGTTCGGCACGTACACCGACCAGACGCGGACCGGGCCGCAGGTCGCGGAGATCGCCCGGGGCTCCTCGACCCCGTCGTACTCCGGGCCGCCGGGCAGGCCCGTGACCACGTCCGCGAGGCCGACTCGGGAGACCAGGGCCACGCCGTTCCACCGGCCCGTGGCGTTGACCACGGACTCGTATCCGAGGGCGCGCAGCTCCTCGGTGGGGAACTGCTCGGCGGTGCACTTGGTCTCCTGGATGCACAGCACGTCCGTGCCGCTGCTCTCCAGCCAGGCGAGGAGTCGGGGCAGCCGGGCGGTGATCGAATTGACGTTCCAGGTGGCGATGCGCATGTGCGCAAGCCTACGTGCGGGGTCCGACAATCGGCGCCGTGCCGGGCCCGGGCGCCCCGGGGCGCCCGGCGTCCCGCCCGCCCCTCGTCGAACAGCGGCGCGGGCGGGCTCAGAGCTCGGCGGAGGCGCCGGGGGCGAGCCGCTGGTGGTCGGTGCCGCCGAGCGCGCCGATCTGACGGTCGTAGATGGGCCGGGCGAGGTCCGTGAGCAGGGCGTCGTGGATGTCGTACGCCCGGCGCGGCCCGACCTCGCGGACGTAGTCGATGACCTCGGAGATCTTGTTCCACGGGGCCATGACGGGCAGCAGCAGCGTGTCCACCGGGTGGTCGGGCACGGTGAGCGCGTCTCCGGGGTGGAAGACGGCGCCGCCGTCGACGAGGTAGCCGACGTTGGTGATGCGCGGGATGTCGGGGTGGATCACGGCGTGCAGCTCGCCGTGCACCTGGACGTCGAACCCGGCGGCGGTGAACGTGTCGCCGTGCCCGACGGTGTGCACACGGCCCGGGAAGGCCGCCGAGAGCTGGTCGGCGACGCTGCGCAGCGTCCAGATCTCGACAGCCGGGTCGGCTTCGAGGGCGGCCCGCAGGCGTCCCTCGTCGAAGTGGTCGGGGTGCTCGTGCGTCACGAGCAGGGCGTCGGCCCCGATGACCGCGTCCTCCTCGGTGAACATGCCGGGGTCCAGGACGAGCGTCCGCCCGTCCTTCTCCAGCCGCACGCACGCGTGGGACTTCTTCGTCAGCTTCACAGGCCCAGGCTACGCCGGAGGGGTCGTCTCCTCCTCGACGACCCGGGCGATCACGCGCAGAGCGGTCTCGGCGGCGGGGAAGCCGCAGTACACGCCCGCGTGGAGCACGATCTCGCGGAGTTCCTCGGCGGACAGGCCGTTGCGGAGGGCCGCGCGGGTGTGGTCGGCGAGGGCCTCCCGGTGTCCTCCGGCGATGAGGGCCGTGAGGGTGACGACGCTCCGGGTGCGCCGGTCGAGGCCGTCCCGGCTCCACACCTCGCCCCAGGCGTAACGGGTGACGAGGTCCTGGAAGGCGCCGTCGGCGTCGTGGGCGAGCGCCTGGTCCACGTGGGCGTCGCCGAGGACCTCGCGCCGCAGCCCGAGTCCCTTCTCGTACGGGTCGGGGCGGCCCGCCTCGGCCGGCTCGGCGTCCGGGACCGGCTCGGCGGCGGGAGCCGCCGGGGCCGCGGGCAGCGGCGGCACGGTCAGGGTGCCGCTGGAGTCCGGGGCCGTACCGGCGAAGTGCTCGATGAGCAGGTCGGTGACGGCGGCGGGCTGCTCGACGGGCGCGAGGTGCGAGGCGCCGGGGACGACGGCGAGCCGGGCGTCGGCGATCCCCGCCACCAGGGTGCGGGCCTCGGCGGGGCCGGTGACCTGGTCCTCCGAGCCGACGAGGACGAGCGCCGGGATCGCGATCCGGTCGAGGGCCTCCCGTACGTCGAAGACGGCGAGGGCCTCGCACGCGGCGATGTAGCAGGCGGGGTCGGTCGTCCGGACCATCTGCACGGCCCAGTCCACGATCGCGGGCTGCGCGCCGGAGAACACCGAGGTGAACCACTGCTCGGGCGCGGTGCGGGCCATCGGCTCCAGGCCGTTGGCCCGGACGATGACGCCCCGCTGGCGGAACTCGTCGGCGCTGCCGAACCGGGGCGAGGTGGCGACCAGCGCGAGGGAGGCGACCCGGTGCGGCGCGCGCAGGGCCAGGTCGAGGCCGACGGCCCCGCCGAGGGAGCAGCCGGCGTACCCGAAGCGCTGGACGCCGATCGAGTCGAGGGTGGCGAGGAGCCGGTCGCCGAGCTCGGCGACGGAGGTGAAGGGTTCCGCGGGAGCCCCGCCGTGCCCGGGGAGGTCGAAGCGGACGACCCGCCAGTCCCGGGTGAGCTCCGGTATCTGCCGGTCCCACATGTGCCATGTGGTGCCCAGAGAGGGGCCCAGGACGAGGACGGGAGCCTCTTCCCGGCCGTCGACGCGGTATTGCAGGGTGTTCGGTGATGTCTCGCTCACCCGCTAGACCCTCTCATCTCTCACGGCCGCCCCCTCGACCGGGGGCACGGCTGTGCCGGTCCGCGCAGGTCAGCCGATGATGGCGACCGGGGCGTCCCAGGCGTTGCGGTCGACGGTGATGGTGTGGCCGCCGCGGGTCTCCCTGCTGTTGGCCTTGTACTGGTGGCCGCGGCTGTGGTCGGTGTACAGCTTCGGGTCCCAGGGCCAGTCCCTGGTGGTGGTCTCCTGGCCGTTCCACAGCGCGTACCAGAGGTTTCCCGGCAGGTCGGTGCGGTTCTTCGCGGTGGCGACCGCCTTGGCGCTCGAGCTGCTGAACCCGTAGAGGCCGGCGCGGTAGGTCTTGGCGCGCAGGGTCTTGGTGAAGGAGCGCACGTAGGTCAGGGTGGCGTCGTTGCACGCCTTGTCGGCGATGTCGTACGACTCCATGTTGAGGTAGATCGGGCTGCCGGCCTTCATGCCGAGCGCCGCCGCCTTGGCGACGGCGTCGTTGGCGTTGCTCACCCCGACCGAGGCGGCCGTGGCCGCGGTGAACCGCTCCTTGTTCCGGCTCTTCTGGCAGGGCGGCTGGGCTCCGACGTAGAGGGGGATGACGCGCCAGCCGAGGGTGTCCATCGACTTCACCCAGGACTTCGTCAGGTTGGGCTGGGCGCAGCCGCGGTTCTTGCCGCCGACGTAGACGGCGACGCCGCCGTAGTACGCGTCCTTCTTCCACGCCTTCATCGCGGTGGGCGAGGGCGCCGTGCAGGCGTCGAACGCCCGGCCCGTGTAGGTCTTCTGCGCCGGCCACGCGGGGGCCGCCATGGAGGTCTGCGCCGCGATGCCGGCGCCGGCCACGACGACGGCTCCCGTCGCCGCCCAGGCGATGTAGCGACCTCTTCTGGACAACCGGTGCTTCGGCATTCCCCACCCCGTACGACTTCTGGCTCCGACCCCTGGCGCGGTTCACCCTATCGGCCGCTCCGGGCGGGCTGAGCAGGTGTGACGCGCGGTCCGATCGACCGGACGCCACTATCGGTCGATAATGGGACCTATGCGCCAGAAAACCGCAGGTACGCCGCATGAGCCCTCGACCTTGACGGTCAAGGGGCGGGACATGCGTGTGCGCACCATCGCTTTCGTGGTCCTCGCCGCCCTGGCCATCTGGTTCATCGCGGCCAACACCGGTTCGATCACCGTCAGGCTCTGGATCCCGACGGTCACGCTTCCGCTGTGGATCGTCCTCACCGTCACCCTGCTCGTGGGCATGCTCCTCGGCCTGTTCATCGCCCGGCGCCGCGCCCAGCGGTGAGTCGCGCGGAGCGGTGAGCCGCACACAGCGGTGAGCCGTGCGCGGCGTCAGCGGTCCGGCTCCGACCCGGAGGCCGTCGTCGCGTCCGTCGGCCCGTCCACGGAACCGTCCGCCTCGTCCGTCGCGTCCGCCCCTTCCGTCACGTAGGTCCTCGGCCCGAGGTGGTGGCTCAGGGGCGGCTCCTGCGCCAGCACCGCTCCGATGGTGAACGCGAAGGTGATCGACGCGCACACCACGATCAGCCAGGACAGCATCGTCAGGACGAGGCCGAGGGAGCCGTACTCCCCGAGCGCCTTGTTGAGCGCGGCGGGCATGTACAGCCGGGCCGTCAGTGCCAGGGCGCTCGTCGCCGCGGCCGCCAGGATCGCGCCGGGGAGCAGCGGCAGCCATGGCACGCGCTTGGCCAGCAGCAGGTGCTGGGTCCACATCCAGATGCCCACGCTCACCAGGAAGAACAACGGCACCCCGAGCCAGAGGCCCGCGCCGAAGCCGTCCCGCAGCGGGCCCTGCACGAGGACCACCACGAGCAGCGCGAGCAGCCACACCACCCACCGCCAGGCCGCGACCCGCGTCTTGGCCTTGGGCAGCGCCCAGGCCCGCTCGCAGACCCGCGCCATGGCCCGGCTGAAGCTGGTGGCGGAGGCCAGCGCGATGACCAGGCCGATCGCACCGGTCGTGTCGCGCAGTTCCTCGTCGCCGGAACCGCCCAGGACCTGCTGCAGCTCGACGTCTGAGCGCCCGCTCAGCCCGAACATGGCGCGCAGGGAGTCCCGCAGCTGGTCCCGTACGGAGGCGGGGGCGAACGCCGCCACGGCGAACAGCAGCGGTACGGCGGCCAGGAAGGCCTGGGCCGCGAGCCGGGTCCCCGCGTCCAGCAGGGTCCCGCCCAGCAGCCGGCTCGCGATCTCGGTCAGGACGGGCAGCCGCTCCTCGGCCCGCGCTCGCAGGCCCCGGAACCGGGCCGCCCAGCGCCCCGTCAGGCCGCCGCCCCCTCTCGGCATCCGGCCCGCCCTACGTCCGGACGGACGCTTCCTCGTCGGCGTCCGCGGGCTCCGCCCCGAGGAACCGGACCACGGCGAAGACGAACAGCAGGGCGAGCGCGAGGCCGACGACCACCCAGCCGGTGGGGTGGTCCCACAGGACGTACACGAGGACGGCCAGGGCCACCAGGATCCAGGTGATCCACGTCCGGTACCGGCGGACGAAGGGGCCGACCGGGCCCGTCCGCAGACCGGCCCGGTCCGCCGCGGCACGGGTCGCGTCGATGCCGGAGTTCCACATGCGGCGGACGACGACGGCGGGGCGGCTGGGGCCGGTGAGCCAGGCGGCGAGGGCGACCACGAGGCCGAGTGTCACCACCATGCGGACCGTGGTGCGCAGGAAGTGGATCAGCGCGTCGTAGACGGACCCGGCGGCGGGCTGGGAGACCGTGTCGGGCAGCGCGTTGAGGTAGACCGTGCGGAACACGGTCAGCGCGATGCCGAGGACCAGGGCCGCGACGGCGACACCGATCGCCGAGGCGATCACGGTGCGACGGCGATGGGTGGAGAGCAGGACTCCCGCGACCACCAGCAGCACCGCCAGCACCGGCAGCCACAGCCCCATCACCTGGAGCAGGCGGAAGCCGGTCTTGACCTTGCCGATGTCCTCGGACTTGACCACCGTGAAGTCGGTGTGGATCTCGGGGATCTTGCCGGCCACGGTGAGCCCCGAGTCGACCAGCCGCTCCTTGACCCGTTCGATCACGGGCGCGAGGTCGACCGTCACGGTGTCGTTGTTGATCTGTACGGCTCCGTCCCCGCTGCCCGTCAGGGCCCGGACGACGGAGGTGTGGACGGCCCGGTTGGCATCGGTCCAGACCGTCTCGAAGGCGTCCGACGCGACGACGTCCTGCGCCTTGTCGTGGACGAAGCTGCTGACCGCGCTCTCCAGCGAGCCGCCGAGCTTCCCCAGCGCCTTGGCGAGCAGCGGACGCTGCTCGGGGGCGACCCCCTCCAGGAGGGACTCCAGGTCGATGTGCTCCATCACCGCGCCGGTGACCCGGTTGGCGACCGCCGCCTGCACGTCGGCGTCCGAGGCGAGCGGGGCGACCGTGGAGACGTACCGGTCGGTGTCCCCGACGATGTCGGAGGTCCACGCGGCGACGATGCCCAGCGGAACGAGGAGGCAGCCGATCACGATCAGCACGGCGGCCAGGAACGAGCGGCCGCGATGGCGGGGAGCGGGCCGGGCGGCCGCCTCGCTCTCCAGCGCGGCGACCCGCGCGCGCAGCGCGGCCAGTTCGTTCTGATTCTCGTCGTCCGGCACGGGTGCCTCCTCGCGATGTGCGCCCAGCCAATCCCGCGCGCACGGTTCGGGCCACGCAGGGCGGGACGAACGGGTGAGGACACCCTCGTGCGCCCTGCCTGCCCGCCCCGCACACGCGGAGGAGCGCCCGCACGCAGCGCCGCGCCCACCGTCACTCGGGACGGTGGGCGCGGCTCGGCTCGTCGGCACTCAGGGGGTGCCGGTGCGCCTCGTCGGTACTCAGGCGGTGCCGGTGCGGCTCATGCCGCGACGGCACGAGCCGTAGCCCGAGTCGCCGTATCCCTGCTCGCCGTAGCCCTCGTCGCCGTACCCTTCGTCGCCGTAGCCCCCGTGCTCACAGGGGTCGTCGGCTCGGCTGTTGTCCAGCCGGGCCACCACGAGCTTGTGGTCGTCGTCGATGACGTAGGGGCCCGTGACCGGGTCGGCGGGCAGCACGTAGCCGTCGGGGACGGCGGTCTCCCTCAGGTAGTACGAGCCGTTGTCCAGCTCGCCGAAGGAGCAGAGCCCCGCCGCGGTCGTGGTGCAGGGCGTCCCGACGCGGGTGTCGGGGTCGGTGCCGCCCGTCTGCAGACCGGTGGTCCCGTTGGTCTCCTCCCACAGCTCGAAGGTCGCGCCGCGCAGCGGCAGGCCGCTGTCCGCGTCGGACTTGAGCAGCCGGACCGAGCCGGTGCCGGGCTCCACCGGCGTGCGGCTGTTGGCCGCGGTGACGGACACGCCCGCCGCCGCGTTGGCCTCGGTCAGCACCAGGGGGCCGAACACGGGCTGGGCCGGCAGGTCGTACCCGTCAGGGGCATCGGTCTCCCGCCAGTAGTACGTCCCCGTCTCCACCGTCCGCTCGCACACGCCGTCCGCGCCCGTCGTGCACGCGGCTCCCACCTGCGTGTCGGTGTTCGTCCCGGAGGTCTGCAGTCCGGGCACGCCGTTGGTCTCCTCCCACAGCTGGAAGGTCGCGCCCGGGAGCACCGCGCCGGACGCCGCGTCCGTCTTCAGGACCCGCACCTCGCCGGTCGTCGCCGTGGTACGCGTGTTGGAAGCGGTGACCTGGACCCCCGCCTCCGCGTTGTCCTCGGTCAGCACCAGGGGGCCGAACACGGGCTGGGCCGGCAGGTCGTACCCGTCAGGGGCGTCCGTCTCCTGCCAGTAGTACGTCCCCGTCTCCACCGTGCGCTCGCACACGCCGTCCGCACCCGTCGTGCAGGGCGCGCCGACCGAGGTGTCGGGGTCCGCTCCGGTCGTCTGCAGACCCGGAACGCCGTTCGTCTCCTCCCACAGCTGGAAGGTCGCGCCCGGGAGCACCGCGCCGGACGCCGCGTCCGTCTTCAGGACCCGCACCTCGCCGGTGACCGTGTTGGTCCCGTCGCAGTTCGGAAGGTCGCCGTTGAACGGGTAGGCGTGGAACTCCTGGCCGCCGCCGCCCGATGCCGCGCTGGTGTGGGTGAGGGAACCCGTGGTGAAGAAGCGGCCGTTGATGCCGGGCAGGGTGACGGTCGTGCTCGACGCCTGGTTGCCGATGAGGAAGCTGCCCTGGAACTGTCCGGTGCCGGCGAGGTCCACCGTGGTGGCGTCCGGGAAGTTCCAGAGCAGGCGCTCGCGGTAGGAGTTGAGCGGGTCGGTGTCGTCGTCGATGCCGCCGCTGTAGGTGGTGAGCTTCCGGGCGTCGCCCGTGACGTTGACGAGGACCGTCGCGGTGTCGGGGATGTTCGCGAAGACGATCCCCTCCTGGCCGCCGGTCGGGCTCTGCATGTCGAAGTCGACGTTGAACACCTGGAGCGCAGAGGTCCCGTCACCGGTGAAGAGCGTCTGGCCGCTCTGGTGCACCGCCGTGCCGGTGGGCGTCCTCGGCCGGCCGTCGACCCGGGCGTAGCACTGGCTCGCGGCGGTGAGCTGGTCGCGCAGTCCGGCGTACGGCGCGACGGCGTTCGCGTCCTCGACCAGGGTGCCGGTCACCGTGCCCGAGACGGGGCCCGCGTGACGGACGATGCCCTGCTCCGCCACGATGCCGCCCTTCGTGTCGAGGGTCTGGCCCGTGGCGACGGTGACGCCTCCGCCGGTGGTGAGGAAGTCCGAGCCGTCGGGCGGCGGGACGCGGGATCCGACGCCGACGATGCCGAGGTTGTACGTACCGCCGGCGGCCGCGTCCTTGTTCTGGTCGAAGTCGTCCAGGACCACGACCCGCCCCTCGGCCTCGGCCGCGCGCCCCCGAACGAGGAAGTCGTCGCCGACGAAGATGTTGATCGCGGCGTCGCGTCCGGCGATGGCGCCGTTGTCGATCTCGGGGAACTCGTCCGGGCAGTCCCCGGGGACGCAGGGGCCGAGGCCTCCGGGGAGGGGGGCCGCGAGCGCGACGGACGCGCTCGGACCGAGCATGAGCGCGGGGACCGCGACGAGGGACACGGCGTACGCGAGCCCGAGGGCGGCGGTACGTCTCCGAGGGCGCGCCGGGCGCCGATGAGTGGCGGATGTCATGCCGCGAGTCTCTGTTCCCCCTGGTCGGAGCACCACGCACGGCCTCCGGGGTTGATCCGGTCGGGGGCCGTACTCACTGCGGGGCATGAACGGCGCCTGCCGAATGGAGCAGAGGGATGACGGAACGTGACCATCGGGCGCTCCACGAGCCGTACCGGCGGACGGGCTCCCCTCTTCTGCCCCTCCCCGACCCCCCTCTCCCTCCCGGCTCCCCTCCCGGATCTCACCGGCCGGCGTACGGCAGCAGGGCCATCTCCCGGGCGTTCTTGACGGCGGCGGCGAGCTGCCGCTGCTGCTGGGCGGTGACCCGGGTGACGCGGCGGCTGCGGATCTTGCCGCGGTCCGAGACGAACGTCCGGAGCAGGTCGGTGTCCTTGTAGTCGATGTACGTGATCCCGGCGGCCTCGAGCGGATTGGGCCGGGACTTCAGCGGCTTGCGGGGTTCCTGGCGGCGGGCCATGGGGGGTGTCCTTCCGGGTCGGGCGGTTCAGGTCGGGGGGGCAGGTCGGTCGGTTCAGGGTCAGGCGGCGCAGGGTCAGGCGGCGTCGAGGAGGGAGTCGAAGGCGGCGGGCAGGTGCCGCCAGCCGTCCGGCCCCGCCGCGTACTCCTCGTCCGTGAGCAGGCAGGACTCGAGGAGACGTTCCAGTCCGTCGCGATCGAGGCCCGGCGAGGTGAAGACGAGGTGCTGGCAGCAGTCGCCGTGCTCGGGGTGCCAGTCCAGGGCTGCCGCGGCCCGGCGCATCGGCGGGACCAGCTCCCAGGCGGCGTCCGGCAGGGACGCGAGCCAGGGACCGGCGCTCTCGACGCACAGCGCACCGCCCGCGGCGTCCCAGGCCAGCAGGGTGTCGGGACGGTCGGCCAGCCAGAACCGGCCGCGGCTGCGCGCGGCGGCGCAGCACAGGTCCTCCAGCGCCGCGTACAGGCGCTCGGGGTGGAAGGGGCGTCGGCGGTGCCAGACGAGTGTCGTGACACCGGCGTCGTCCGCGTCCTGCGGCAGCAGCGCGCACGCGGGATGCTGCGCCGCCGCGGCGGCCTCGACGTCGAAGCGGGCGTGGGCCGCGAAGGCGGCCTCGGCCAGCTCGCCCGAGCCGGCCGCCACCCGGCGTGCGGTGGGATGCAACTGGGCGAGCAGCGCACGGTCCTCGTCGTCGGCCGCCTCCGAGTCGACGAGCGCGAGGACGGGCGCGTACTCCAGCTGACGGGCGAACGTGTCGCCGACGGTGCGCCGGTCGGTGGGGGCGGCGGCCAGGCCGACGTCGGCCAGGTCGTCGCCGTTGCCGAGGTACGGCAGCACGAGGGCCGGGTCCACCGCGGTGATCACGTTGGTGAGGGCCAGGCCGTCCCCGGCGTGGGCGGCGACGACCTCGGCCATCGTCCTGGGCTCGACGGAGTCCCAGAGTTCGACCACGGCGAGCCGGGTGAGGCCGGCGCCGGCCAGGCGTTCCAGTTCCGGTACGAGGTCCTCGCGCAGCGCGCAGCACGCGCAGTCGTTGACGAGGGGCGTCCCGTCCTCGGACAGGAGTCCGTGCGCGTCGCGGACGAGGCGGCGCACCGTGCCGCCCGGCGCGTCCGTCAGGTCATGGTGGAGGGCGACGCTGCCGGGGACGGCCCGCAGGAGGCGGTCGACGACCTCCTTGCGGGCGTCCGAGTGGATCCCGGCGACGATCACGACGGGCAGCCGGGAATCCCGCGGCATCAGCGGGCCCCGTAGCGGCGCTCGAAGCGCTCGACGCGTCCGGCGGTGTCCATCACACGGGCGGTGCCCGTGTAGAAGGGGTGGCTGACCGAGGAGATCTCGACGTCGACGACGGGGTACGTCCGCCCGTCCTCCCATTCGATCGTCTTCTCGCTGGTGAGGGTGGAGCGCGTCAGGAACGCGGAGCCCGAGGCGGTGTCGCGGAAGACGACGGGGCCGTAGGCGGGGTGGATGCCGGGCTTCATGGCAGGACCTTCCTTCTGTGCGGCTGCGTGCGGGTATGAGCGGGTGCGAGCGGGTGATGGCCGCTCTGTACGGCGGAGTGCGCTCAGCGCTCTTCGCGGAAGTCGACGTGACGGCGGGCCGTCGGGTCGTACTTGCGCAGCACCAGCCGGTCGGGGTCGTTGCGACGGTTCTTGCGGGTGACGTAGGTGAAGCCGGTGCCCGCGGTGGAGCGGAGCTTGATGACGGGGCGGAGTTCGTTGCGTGCCATGAGGCTAGTATATGGCAACGGTTTTCATTTCCAATAAAGGGTGGTCGGCGACGGCCACCGAGAGAGGCAGGTCACTCATGTCCGCCCACTGCCAGCTGACCGGCGCCGAGCCCGGCTTCGGCAACGCGATCTCCCACTCCCACCGGCGCACCTCGCGCCGCTTCGACCCGAACATCCAGCACAAGCGCTACTGGCTGCCCGGCGAGGGCCGCACCGTCCGGCTGACCCTGAGCGCGCGGGCGATCAGGACGGTGGACTCGATCGGCATCGAGGCGGCCGTGGCCCGGATCCGGGCGCGTGGAGGGAAGGTCTGATGGCGAAGCGGAGCAAGATCGCACGGAACGAGCGGCGCAAGGAGACCGTCGAGCGGTACGCCGCCAGGCGGGCCGAGTTGACGGAGATCCTCCGGCGCGCGTCGTCGACCGCGGAGCAGCGTCTGGCCGCGCGGCAGGAACTGGACCGGCAGCCGCGCGACGCCAGCGCCACCCGGGTCCGCAACCGCGACAGCGTCGACGGCCGGCCCCGCGGCTACCTGCGGAGGTTCGGGCTCTCCCGCGTCCGCACCCGGCAGCAGGCGCACGCGGGCTTCCTTCCCGGCGTCACCAAGTCCTCCTGGTAGCCCTCCTCCGGACCCCGGCGCAAGGCTCCGACCTGGCACGACGCACGGGCAGCTGACTCCTGCGAGCCACCCGACGACCCCCTGGCGGCCCCCCGGGCGACGCACGGCGGAAAAAACTTCTGCCGGAGCTGAATCCTCTCGGGGGGTCGCCGTCTCTTATGTGTGTACCGGCCGAACGCGCCGGCGGAACAACAGGAGGAACACCATGGTCACCGCCCTCGTCGTCATCGGAGTCCTGCTCGTGGGCGCGTGCAGCTGGCACCTCATGCGGCGCTACAAGAGCCGAAGCTGACGAGTGTCCGCGCGCGTGGAGCCCGCCGGGTATGAGTAGCACATGAACCCACGTTTCTCCTGGCCGGACGAGCGGCTGATCAAGGCCGCTCAGGACGGCGACGTCACGTCGCTCACCACCGTCGTCATGGAATCGCAGCCCCATGTGCGCAAGTTCGCCAAGTCGCTGTGCGCTTCGCCCCAGGACGCCGAGGACGCCGCGCAGGAGGCGCTGATCATCCTCTACCGGAAGATCGGCACCCTGCGGGCGACCGGCGCGCTCGCCTCGTGGATGTTCCGGATCGTCCGCAACGAATGCCTCCGGCAGGTGCGCTTCCTCGTTCACCGCAACGACGAGCCGCCGGTCGAGCCGGAGGCGTCCGCGGAGCCGTCCGCCGAGGAAGCGGTACTGCACCGGCTGGAAGTGGAGCGGATCGCGGCCGCGGTCGGCGCGCTGCCCCGCGACCAGCGGCAGGTCCTGATCATGCGCGACATCCAGGGCCTGCCCGGAAGGACCGTCGCTCATTCCCTCGGTCTGAGCACGGCCGCGATGAAGTCCCGGCTGCACCGAGCGCGCGCGACCGTGCGCCAGTCACTGGAAGCGATCGACCAAGCACCCGAGCAGGCCACCGACCAGGCGGCTTGATCGAGCCAACGACCACCCGTCGGAGGAGAGTCACGACCGTGAACATCGTGAAGCCCGCGCAGGGCGACCAGATCCGGGTCACCACGAAGGCCCCGGCGAACGACATGAACTTCGCCAGCAAGTCCGTTCCGCGCCACCTGGCGCGCGGCGCCATCGGCTTCGGGCTGATCATCGGCTCGATCGCCATGGTGCCCGTCGCCGGTCCGGCCACGCTGCTCGCGGCCCCGCTCGCCCTGATCGCCTTCCGCGGCTGCCCCACCTGCTGGATGGTCGGCCTGGCTCAGACGATCTCGCGCGGCCGGCTGGAGCGCCAGTGCGTGGACGGCGTCTGCACCCTCACCAAGGCGGACCCGGCGGCGAAGGCCTCGGGCACGCCGGTATCCCCGTGACCCCTGGTTCAGGGTTTCCGGGCTTCCGGTCCGGCTGGTTCTCATCCTTGTCGGCCGACCTGGGTGAGGCCGCCGGGCCGGAAGGCACGGTCCACCGGAAGGCCCGTCGTTCTGCGACGGAATAAGCCTTCCGGGGCGAGAAAGCGTGTGCCGCACGGGTACGCGCTGTTTCCGCGCGGTTAACTGCGCGGCTACGCGAGACGGGTCCTCCATGCCGGTCCCCCCGTATTACCGGCATATTGATTCCTGAACCAACTCGCGCGTCTGGCCTTTGGTTTACGGAGTGCCCACTCGATGCTAGGGTCCAAATCGAGATTGACTCAGGCTGGGCCGCCGAGTCGGCCGTGCCGTTGATCGTGCTTCACGGGGGGAGCAGGAACATCATGATCCGCCATGCCCAAATTCAGTCGGCAGCAACGCCAGCATCAGACAGCGCGGTACAGGGCCTTTCAGGCGGTGCGGCGGAAAAGCGGTTACCAAAGGTCCAGGATGGACCGTCACAGCAGGTGCAGGAGGGGATCGACGACCAGGCGGTCGCCGTCGTCGGACTTTCCTGCCGCTTTCCCGGCGGGGCGAATCCCGCCGAATTCTGGGATCTTCTCAGGAACGGCCGGGATGCCATAGCAGAGCCGCCCGCTGATCGCGCACATCTGGCCTCCATGAGCGACGGATCACCGCGTCCCGGTGGATTTCTGCCCAGGGTCGACACGTTCGATGCCGAGTTCTTCGGCATTTCTCCGCGTGAAGCAGCCGCGATGGACCCGCAGCAGCGACTCGTCCTCGAACTCGCCTGGGAGGCGCTGGAGGACTCCGGCATCGTCCCGGCCACGCTCGCCGAGACCGCCACCGGCGTCTTCATGGGCGCGATCGCCGACGACTACACGGCCGTCACGCACGCCGCCGGGCCCGACGCCACCTCCGCGCACACCGTGACCGGACTGCACCGGGGCATCATCGCCAACCGGGTCTCGTACGCCCTCGGGCTCCGGGGCCCCAGCATGGTGGTCGACACCGCGCAGTCGTCCGCGCTGGTCGCGGTGCATCTGGCCTGCGAGAGCCTGCGCCGCGGCGAGTCCGTCACGGCCTTGGCCGGCGGCGTCAACCTCAACCTCGCGCCGGAGAGCACCCACGCCCTGGCCGCCTTCGGAAGCCTCTCGCCCGACGGGCGATGTTACGCACTCGACGCCCGCGCGAACGGCTACGTCCGGGGCGAGGGCGGCGGAGTGGTGGCGCTGAAACTCCTCAGCCGGGCCCTCGCCGACGGGGACCGGATCCACTGCGTGCTGCACGGCGGGGCCGTCGGCAGCGACGGCGCGAGCGACACCCTTCCCACCCCGAATGCGAAAGCCCAGGAACGCGTCATACGCGATGCCTGGGACAACGCGCGAATACCGCTGGAACAAGCACAGTACGTAGAAATACACGGATCGGGCACCCGGGTCGGCGACCCCGTCGAAGCAGCCGCTCTGGGCGCTGTCTTCGCCTCGTCCCGATCTTCGGAGAACCCCCTCAGGCTCGGGTCCGTCAAGACCAATATCGGCCACCTCGAAGGCGCATCGGGCATCGCGGGGCTTGTCAAGACGATTCTCTGCCTCGCCGAACGGGAACTCGTACCGACCCTCAACTACGAGACCCCGAATCCGCAGATTCCTTTCGCCGATCTCCGGCTCACCGCCGCCACCGAGACCGGACCGTGGCCGCATCCCGACGGGCCGCTCGTCGCCGGCGTGACATCGGTCGGAATGGGTGGAACCAATTGCCACCTGGTGCTCGGATCCTGGCCGAAGGACACCTCCTCCGCCGCCGCCGGGAACGAACCCGACAGGCCGCGGAAGCGGGGTGATTCGGACCGTTCCGAATCCCTTGCCTGGGTGCTGTCCGGGCGCGGCGACACAGCACTGCGCGCCCAAGCCGTCCGCTTACGTGAATTCCTCGCCGTGCACCCGGAAGCGGATGCCGCCGAGATCGCCCGGGCCCTCGCCCACGACCGGACCGTCTTCAGCCACCGGGCCGTCCTGGTCGGCACCGGCCGGAAGGACCTGCTGGCCGCCCTGGACGCGGTCGCCGACGCCGGCGTGGACCGGGCCGCGGTGCGGGGCAGCACCCACCAGGCCGTCCGCGAGGCCGTGTTCGTCTTCCCCGGCCAGGGGTCGCAGTGGGCCGGCATGGCCGCCGAACTCCTCGACAGCGCGCCCGTCTTCGCCGAGGTCGTCGAGGACTGCGAGCGCGCGCTGCGCCCCTACCGCGACTGGTCGCTGACCGATGTCCTGCGCGGCCGCCCCGGAGCACCCGCCCTCGACCGCGACGACGTCGTGCAGCCCGCGCTGTGGGCCGTGATGGTCGGCCTGGCCGCGCTGTGGCGCGCGGCGGGCGTCGAACCGGCCGCGGTCGTCGGCCACTCGCAGGGCGAGATCGCCGCCGCCACCGTCAGCGGCGCCCTGTCCCTGGACGACGCGGCCCGGCTCGTCGCCGTACGGAGCTCCGCCCTCGGCGCGCTGGCCGGGCGCGGCGGCGGGATGCTCACCGTGTCGCTGCCCGCCGACCGGGTGCGCGAAGACCTCGCGGCGTACCCGGGGTTGAGCGTGGCGGCCGTCAACTCGCCCGGCATGACCGTGGTCGCCGGTGACGGGGACGCCCTCGACGCGCTGGCCGCCCGGTACGGCGAGGACGTCCGCACCCGCCGCGTGCCGGTCGCGTACGCCTCGCACAGCCCGCACGTCGACACCGTGCGCGACACGCTGCCGGCCGAGCTCGCCGGAATCGCACCGCGCGCCGGAAGCGTGCCGCTGCACTCGACCGTGACCGCCACGGCGCTCGACGGGTCCGAGCTCGACGTGGACTACTGGTACCGCAACCTGCGGGAGCCCGTGCGGTTCGAGCCGACCGTACGCGCGCTGCTCGACGCGGGACACGAGCTGTTCATCGAGATGAGCCCGCACCCGGTGCTCGCGCTCGCCGTCCAGCAGACCGCGGAGGCCGCGGACCTGCCGGTCGCCGCGCTGGGCACCCTGCGCCGCGACGAAGGCGGCCCGCAGCGTCTGCTGCTCGCCTTCGGCGAGGCGTTCTGCCACGGCGCGGACGTCGACTGGTCCACCGTCCTGCCCTCCGGCGGCACCCGCGCCGAGCTTCCGACGTACGCCTTCCAGCGGCGCCGCCACTGGGTCGCCGGGCAGGCCGACACCTCCCGCGCGCTGCCGCCCGCCGGCACCGCGCCGGCCGGGACGGGCTCCTCCCGGGCACCGGAGCTCCCGGAGGACGGCGCGCTCGCGACGGACACCGAGCCGGCCCGTTCGCTGACCGGCCCTGCCGCCCTTGAGCTGGTGCGGGCGCACACCGCCGCCGTACTCCGCTACGACTCCGCCGCCGAGATCGAGCCGCGGCGGACGTTCAAGGAACTGGGCATCGACTCGGTGACGGTCGTCGAGCTGCGCAACCGGCTCGTCGCCGCCACCGGGCGCAAGCTCCCCACCACCGTGGTGTACGACCACCCCAGCCCCGCCGCCCTGGCCGCGGTGCTGGCCGACGGCCGGCAGGACACGGCGGCACCCGGGGAGCGGGCCGACCAGGACGACGACCCGATCGTGATCGTCGGCATGGGCTGCCGCTTCCCGGGCGGGGTGGACTCCCCCGAGGCGCTGTGGCAGGTCGTCGCCGAGCAGCGCGACGTCATCTCCGGATTCCCCACCGACCGGGGCTGGGACCTCGACGCCCTCCACCACCCCGACCCCGCCCATGTGGGCACCACCTACGTGCGCAACGGCGGCTTCCTGGAGGGCGCGGCGGAGTTCGACGCCGAGCTGTTCGGCATCTCGCCGCGCGAGGCTCTGGCGATGGACCCGCAGCAGCGTGCCTTCCTCGAAACGTGCTGGGAGGCCCTGGAGCGGGCCGGCATCGCCCCGGACTCGCTGCGCGGCACCCAGGCAGGCGTGTTCGCCGGTGTCATGGCCCAGGAGTACGGTCCGCGGCTCGGTGAGGCGGGTGCGGGTGCGGCCGGGTTCGGCCTGACGGGCACCACGTCGAGCGTCGCCTCGGGCCGGGTCGCGTACACCCTGGGCCTGCAGGGACCCGCGCTCACGGTCGACACGGCGTGCTCGTCGTCCCTCGTCGCCTTGCACCTCGCCGTACAGGCCCTGCGGTCCGGCGAGTGCTCACTCGCCCTCGCGGGCGGTGTGACGATCATGTCCACGCCTGGCATCTTCGTCGAGTTCTCGCGTCAGCGCGGACTCGCCACCGACGGACGCTGCAAGTCCTTCGCCGCCGACGCCGACGGCACCGCATGGGCCGAGGGAGTCGGTGTGCTCGTCGTGGAGCGACTCTCCGACGCCCGCCGGCTGGGCCATGAGGTCCTCGCCGTCGTCGCGGGTACGGCCGTCAACCAGGACGGCGCGTCCAACGGACTCACCGCTCCCAGCGGCCCCGCGCAGGAGCGCGTCATTCGTGCCGCCGTCCAGGACGCCGGGGTCTCCTTCTCCGGAGTGGACGCGGTCGAGGCCCACGGCACCGGCACCGTCCTCGGCGACCCCATCGAGGCACAAGCCCTCCTCGCCACCTACGGCAGCGGGCGCGACAGTGGTCAGCCCCTGATGCTGGGCTCGTTGAAGTCCAATCTGGGTCACGCCCAGGCCGCCGCCGGCGTCGGCGGCGTCATCAAGATGGTCATGGCCCTGCGCCACGGCGAAGTCCCCGCCTCGCTCAACGTCGGCAAGCCCACCGAACTCGTCGACTGGGAATCCGGCGGCGTCCAGGTCCTCACCGAGCCCCAGCCGTGGCCCGCCACCGAGGACCACACACGACGCGCCGGCGTCTCCTCCTTCGGCATCAGCGGCACCAACGCCCACGTCATCCTCGCCGAAGCACCCACGACAGAACCGGTCGTGTCCGGAGCCGGCTCCGGACACGACGACTCCGCGCCGCTGTGGGTGCTGTCCGGCCGTACCGAGGCGGCGCTGCGCGCCCAGGCCACCGCGCTCGTCGGCGCTCTCGATGCCCTCGGCACCACCGACGAGGTGTCCGACCGTGACCTCGGCCGCGCCCTGGGCACCACCCGTACCGCGCTCGACCACCGCGCGGCCGTCACCGCCGAGGACCGCTCCGAGGCCGTCGCGGCCCTGGCCGCGCTCGGCCGCGGCGAGCCGCACTCCGCGCTGACGCTCGGCACGGCACGCCCCGACGACGGTCTCGCCTACCTCTTCACCGGGCAGGGCAGCCAACGCGTCGGGATGGGAAGCGAGTTGTACGCGAGCGAGCCGGTGTTCGCCGCCGCCCTCGACGCGGTGTGCGCGGAGCTCGACGCCTGCCGCGCCTCGGTCCCCGGCACTCCGCCGATCCGCGAGGTGATGTTCGAGGACGCCGAGGCGCTCAACCGGACCGAGAACACCCAGTGCGCCCTCTTCGCCCTCCAGGTGGCGCTGTTCCGGCTCCTCGAACACCGGGGCCTGGCTCCGGACGCCGTACTCGGCCATTCCATCGGCGAGTTCGCCGCCGCCCATGTCGCCGGGATCCTCACCCTGCCGGACGCCTGCGCCCTGGTCGCCGCGCGCGGCCGGCTCATGCAGGCTCTTCCGGCCGGTGGCGCGATGCTGGCCGTCCAGGCGTCGCGGGAGGAGGTCCTCCCGCTCCTCGAAGGCCGCGAGCACGCGGTGAGCATCGCCGCCGTCAACGGCCCCCTGGCCGTCGTCGTCTCCGGCGACGACGAGGCCGTCGAGCAGGTCGCCGAGGCGTTCGCGGCCGCGGGCCGCAAGACGCGCAGGCTCGTCGTCAGCCACGCCTTCCACTCGCACCGCATGGACGGGATGCTCGACGCGTTCGCGGCCGTGACCGCGGGAGTCGCGTACGCGGAGCCGCGTATCGCCATGGTGTCCACCGTCACCGGCGGGCCCGTCGACGTCACCGCCGACTACTGGGTGCGGCAAATCCGCCGGGAAGTACGGATGTCCGACGGCCTGGCGGCGCTCCACGGCCTCGGGATGCGGACCTTCCTCGAACTCGGGCCTGACGGCGTGCTGTCGGCGCTGGGCCGGGACTGCCTCGACGACGACGCGCTGGCGTTCGTTCCCGTGCTGCGCCGCGGCAGGTCCGAGCAGCGCACCCTGGCCGGCGCGCTCGGCAGCCTGCACGTCCGTGGCCGCGGCCCGGACTGGGAGGCCGTGTTCGGCCCGGGACCGACGCCGGGGCTGCCCACGTACGCCTTCCAGCGGGAGCGGTACTGGCTGACCGCACGCGGTGGCGACAGCGCGGCCGGTCACCCGATGCTCGGCACCGCCGTGGAACTCGCCGAGTCCGGGCAGGCCGTCCTGACCGCCCGTCTGAGCCGCCGTACGCACCCCTGGCTGGCCGACCACGCCGTCCTCGGCTCGGTCCTGCTGCCCGGCACCGCGTTCCTCGAACTCGCCGCCCGCGCCGGTTCGGAGACCGGTGCGCCGCGGGTCGCCGAACTCACCCTGCTCGCCCCGCTGGTGATCCCCGAGGAGGGCCGCACCGAGGTGCAGCTCGTCGTGGCCGCACCCGGCGACGACGGTCAGCGGGCGCTGACCGTGCACGCCCGGACCGAGACGCCGGACGGCGCCGTCGAGCCGTGGACCCTGCACGCCACCGGCGCCCTCGCACCGCTGGACGGATCCCCCGCGACCACGGCGGGCCCGCCCGCCACCGAGGGCGGACCGCCGGCCCTCGACGGCTGCTACGACGAGCTGGCCGCCGCGGGGTACGCCTACGGTCCCGTCTTCCAGGGCCTGCGCGCCGCGTGGCGGCACGGCGAGGACCTCGTCGCCGAGGTCGCGCTGCCGCCGTCCGTCACCGACGCCGCCTCGTACGGGCTGCACCCGGCGCTGCTCGACGCGGCTCTGCACCCCCTCGTCATGGCAGCCCTGGACGACGGTAACCGGCGCCTTCTGCCCTTCTCCTGGCACGGGGTGACGGTTCGTCAGCCCGGTGTCCGTTCCGCCCGTGCGGTCATCACCACCACCGGGCCGGACACGGTGTCGCTGACCCTGCTGGACGAGGCCCGCGCGGTGGTCGCCGAGGTCGAGGAGCTGGTCCTGCGCCCGGTGAGCGACGAGGTGGCCGTCCCGCGGTCCCTCCACCGGCTGGACTGGATCCCGGCCACCAGGGACCGGGAACCGGCGCCGTCGGCCGTCGCGCTCGGCGCCGCCGAATTGGGCGTCGGCGCACTCCACGCCAACCTCGCGGCCCTGGGCCGGGCCCTGGACGCGGGGCTTCCCGTTCCCGCCATGGTCTTCGCGCCGCTCGCGGACCTCGGGGACACCGCTGCCGCCGCCGGGCCCGGTGAGCGCGCCGACGGGGCGGGGGCCGGCTCCCGGCCCGCCGTGCACCGTGCGCTCGCCCTGCTCCAGGAGTGGCTGGCCGACGACCGGCTCGCCGACTCCAGGCTGGTGCTCGTCACCCGGGGCGCCGTGGCCACGACGGCGGACGCCGACGTGGACCCCGACCTCGCCGCCGTGTGGGGTCTGGCCCGCTCGGCCCAGACCGAGAACCCCGGACGCGTCGGACTCCTCGACGTGGAGTCGGCCGCCGACTGCCGTACGGCCCTGCCGCTCGTCGCGGTGGAGCACCAGCTCGCCGTACGCGGCCAGGAGTTGTTCGTTCCGATGCTCGGCCGGGCCACGGCCGACGGCTCGCTCGTTCCCCCGGCCGGCGCCGCCTGGCGGCTCGGGGTCCGCGACCGCGGGACCCTGGACCACCTGGCTCTCGAACCCTGCCCGGAGGCCCTGGCCCCGCTGGCCGACGGCGAGGTACGCGTCGCCGTGCGCGCCGCGGGCGTCAACTTCCGCGACGTCCTCAACACCCTCGGCCTCTACCCCGGCGATCCCGGTCTGCTCGGCCTCGAAGGGGCCGGTGTCATCACCGAGGTCGGACCCGGTGTCACCGGTCTCGACGTCGGCGACCGGGTCATGGGCCTGTTCTCCGGGGCGTTCGGCCCGGTGGTCGTCGCCGACCACCGGCGGGTCGCCGTCATGCCCGCCGACTGGACCTTCGCCCAGGCGGCGTCCGCGCCCATCGTGTTCCTCACCGCCTACCACGCCCTGGTCGGCCTCGCCGGCCTGACGGCGGGCGAGCGCGTCCTGATCCACGCCGCCGCCGGCGGTGTCGGCATGGCCGCCGTCCAGCTCGCCCGGCACCTCGGTGCGGAGGTGTACGGCACGGCGGGCCCAGGCAAGTGGGACGCCCTGCGCCCCCTCGGCCTGGAAGGCGCGCACCTGGCGTCGTCCCGCACCCTGGACTTCGAGTCCGCGTTCGGCGCGGCCACCGAAGGCCGCGGCATGGACGTCGTACTGAACTCGCTCGCCGGTGAGTTCATCGACGCCTCCCTGAGGCTGCTGCCGCGCGGCGGCCGCTTCGTGGAGATGGGGAAGACCGATCTGCGCGACCCGGAGCAGGTGACGGCCGACCACCCCGGTGTGGACTACGGCTTCTTCGACCTGCTGCAGGAGCCGACGGAGCGGATCGCCGAACTGCTCACGGACGTCCTGCGGTTGCTGTCCTCGGGGGCGCTCGCTCCCCTGCCGGTCAGCACCTGGGACGTGCGCCGGGCACCGGAGGCGTTCCGGTACGTCAGTCAGGCCCGGCACATCGGCAAGGTGGTCCTCACCCTGCCCGCGGCCCTCGACCCGGACGGTACGGTCCTGGTCACCGGTGCCACCGGCGCCCTCGGCGGACTCGTCTCGCGGCACCTGGTCACCGAGCACGGCGCCCGCCGACTGCTACTCGTCAGCCGCCGGGGCCCCGACGCGCCGGACGCCCGGGAACTGGCCGCCGAGCTGACCGAGTCGGGTGCGCAGGTGACACTCGCCGCCTGTGACACCGCGGACCGCGACGCGCTCGCCCGTCTCCTCGACGGCGTACGGCTCACCGCCGTCGTCCATGCGGCGGGGGTGCTCGACGACGGCGTGATCACCGCGCTCGACCCGGGGCGCCTCGACACGGTGCTCGCCCCCAAGGCGGTCGCGGCCCGCAATCTGCACGAGCTGACCGCGGACCACGACCTCGCGGCCTTCGTCCTCTTCTCCTCCGTCATGGGTGTCGTCGGCGGCGCCGGGCAGGGCAACTACGCGGCGGCCAACGCCTACCTCGATGCCCTGGCCCAGCACCGCAGGGCCCAGCACCTCCCCGCGCTCTCCCTCGCCTGGGGCATGTGGGCGGACAGCGCGGGACGACCGGGCGCCGCCGGAATGGCGGGGTCCCTGTCCGAGGCCGACCGGGTTCGGCTCGCCCGGACCGGCCTCGCTCCGATCGACCGGACGGAGGGCCTGGCCCTGCTCGACGCGGCACTGCGCATGGACACCGCCGCGCTCGTCCCGGCTCCGCTCGACCGCACCACGCTCGGTGCGCTAGGCACCCAACTGCCCTCCGTGCTGCGGGACCTGGCACCGGCCGCACCTCGGCCGGCCCAGACGGCGGCCGCCACAGCCCCGACGACCGCCGCACTGCGCGACCGGCTCGCCGCTCTGGCCCCGGCCGAGCGGGAGGAACTGCTCCTGGACCTCGTCCGGGTGCAGACCGCCGCCGTGCTCGGCCGTTCCTCCGCATCCGGCATTCCCGCCGACCGGTCCTTCAAGGACATGGGCTGCGATTCGCTGACGCTCGTGGAACTCCGCAACAGGCTGCAGACCAGCGCCGATCTGCGACTGCCTGCCACCTTCCTCTTCAACTACCCCACGCCGATCGCGGTCGTGGCCCATCTGCACACCGAACTCGCTCCGGCCGAGACGGAACCGGACTCCTCCGGCGACTCGACGGCCGTACCCGGACTGGTCGCACTCGACGGCCTCGAGGCGGCGCTCGCCGACCTGCCGGACGACACCCAGGACGACGTCAGAGACGAGATCGTCCAACGCCTGCAGGCCCTGGCGGCCCGCGTACCGGCTCAGCGGACCCCGGCCCACGACACGGATCTGGCCGCACGGGTCGAGTCGGCCTCGGTCGACGAGCTCCTCGCGTTCATCGACTCCGAACTCTGACACCGATCCCCGCTCCGACCACAACTCCACCCGCGCACCGCACGGCCCCGGACCCCGGTCCGCCCGTCCTGTTCGCCGCGCGCGGCACACCCGGACTCATCCCCCGGGCGTGCCGCGCCCGCACCGCGCACACGCACAGCTTCACGACGCCTACGGGGGCATCATCGCCATGACAACACCGGACAACGACAAACTCGTCGAATACCTCAAGCGCCTCACCGTCGACCTCCACCAGTCCCGTCAGCGGGTCCGGGAGCTGGAGGCCGGCACCAACGACCCCATCGTGATCGTCGGCATGGGCTGCCGCTTCCCGGGCGGGGTGGACTCCCCCGAGGCGCTGTGGCAGGTCGTCGCCGAGCAGCGCGACGTCATCTCCGGACTCCCGACCGACCGCGGCTGGGACCTCGACGGTCTCTACCACCCGGACCCGGACCACGCCGGCACGTCCTATGTGCGCGACGGCGGGTTCCTGAGCGGTGCGGGCGAGTTCGACCCCGCGTTCTTCGGGATCGCCCCCCGTGAGGCGCTGGCGATGGACCCGCAGCAGCGGCTGCTCCTGGAGGTGTCGTGGGAGGCCCTGGAGCGGGCGGGGATCGCACCCGGAACGCTGCACGGGACATCGACTGGCGTGTTCCTGGGCGCGATCGCGCAGGAGTACGGTCCGCGACTCGGTGAGGCCGCGGCCAGTTCCGCCGGGTTCGGCCTGACGGGCACCACGTCGAGCGTCGCCTCGGGCCGGGTCGCGTACACCCTCGGCCTGCAGGGACCCGCGCTCACGGTGGACACGGCGTGCTCGTCGTCCCTGGTGGCACTGCATCTGGCCGTACAGGCCCTGCGGTCCGGCGAGTGCTCGCTCGCTCTCGCGGGCGGCGTGACGATCATGTCCACGCCCGGCATCTTCGTCGAGTTCTCGCGTCAGCGCGGACTCGCCACCGACGGCCGCTGCAAGTCCTTCTCCGCCGACGCCGACGGCACCGCATGGGCCGAAGGCGTAGGCGTCCTCGTCGTGGAGCGTCTGTCGGACGCCCGCCGCCTCGGGCACAAGATCCTCGCCGTCGTCGCCGGTACCGCCGTCAACCAGGACGGCGCCTCCAATGGACTCACCGCTCCCAGCGGCCCCGCGCAGGAGCGCGTGATCCGTGCCGCCGTCCAGGACGCCGGAGTCTCCTTCTCCGGAGTGGACGCGGTCGAGGCCCACGGCACCGGAACCGTCCTCGGCGACCCCATCGAAGCGCAGGCCCTCCTCGCCACCTACGGCAGCGCACGCGACGGTGGTCAGCCCCTGATGCTGGGCTCCCTCAAGTCGAACCTCGGTCACGCCCAAGCCGCCGCCGGCGTCGGCGGCGTCATCAAGATGGTCATGGCGCTGCACCACCATGAACTGCCCGCCTCCCTGAACGTCAGCAAGCCCACCGAACTCGTCGACTGGGAATCCGGCGGCGTCCAGGTCCTCACCGAGCCCCAGCCGTGGCCCGCCACCGAGGACCACACACGACGCGCCGGCGTCTCCTCCTTCGGCATCAGCGGCACCAACGCCCACGTCATCCTCGCCGAAGCACCCACAACGGAACCGGTCACCGAGGACACGACCGAAACAGCGCGTCCCGGCGACGCCCTGCCGTGGATGGTGTCGGCACGATCCACCGACGCACTCGCCGAGGCCGCCGGCCGACTGGCAGAGCACGTCCGCGCACGGCCCGAACTGCGCCCGGCCGACGTGGCGTTCTCCCTGGCCGCGAACCGGTCCGCCTTCGAGTCCCGCGCCATGATCCCCGGCACTGAAGGTTGCGACGGACTCCTCGCCGGTCTCGACGCACTCGCCTCCCGCGAGGTCGAGGGTGAGAACGGCGTGCCCTCTTCCCGTGCCGTGTTCGTGTTCCCGGGGCAGGGGTCGCAGTGGGCCGGGATGGCCGTCGAGCTGCTCGATTCCTCGCCCGTCTTCGCCCAGACCATCGCCGACTGCGAGGCAGCCCTCGCACCCTTCGTCGACTGGTCCCTCACCGCCGTCCTACGCGGCCAACCCGACGCCCCCGGCCTCGACCGCGTCGACATCGTCCAACCCGCCTCCTGGGCCATGATGATCGCCCTCGCCGCACTCTGGCGCAGCCACGGCATCCACCCCACAGCCGTCATCGGCCACTCCCAAGGCGAGATCGCCGCCGCCGTCGTCGCAGACGGACTCACCCTCCAGGACGGCGCCCGCATCATCGCCCTCCGCTCCCAAGCCCTCCGCGCCCTCTCCGGAGGCGGCGGCATGGCCTGGCTCAGCATCCCCGAAACCCAAGCCGAAGACATCCTCACCACCTGGCCCGGACAACTCACCGTCGCCGCCGTCAACGGCCCCACCTCCACCGTCGTCGCCGGCACACCCCACGCCCTCGACGCACTCCTCACCCACTGCGACACCAACGGAATCTGGGCACGCCGCATCCCCGTCGACTACGCCTCCCACTCCGCACACGTCGACGACATCCACGACACCCTCGCTATCCAACTCAAACACATCGCGCCCAAGTCCGGACGCATCGCCTTCCACTCCACCGTCACCGGCGGCATCCTCGACACCAGCGCACTCGACGCCGACTACTGGTTCCGCAACCTCCGCAGCAAAGTCCGCCTCGCAGACGTCATCACACAACTCGCCGCACCTGACGTCGTCTTCATCGAAGTCAGCGCGCATCCGGTGCTCATCTCGGGCATCACCGAGACCCTCGACGACACCGGCGCCGCCATCGGCACCCTCCACCGCAACAACGGCAGCCTCGAACGCTTCATCCACTCCGCCGCCGAAGCATGGACCCACGGCGTCATCGCCGACTGGACGACGCTCCTGGAGCCCTACCGGGCCCGTACGGTGGAGCTGCCGTCCTACCCCTTCCAGCGTCAGCACTTCTGGCTGGAGCCCGAGCCGGCCGCGACGGACGCCCGGGGACTCGGCCTGAACTCGGCAGGGCACCCGTTGCTGGGCGCCGTGGTCGAGCTCGTCGAGGAGGACCGGCTGGTGTACACGGGGCGGCTCGGCCTCGACACCCAGCCGTGGCTCGCCGATCACACCGTGCACGGCACGGTCCTGCTGCCCGGTACCGCGTTCCTCGAACTGTCGATGGCCGTGGGCGCCCGGATGGGCTGGCGGAGGCTCTCCGAACTCACCCTCCAGGCACCCCTGGTGCTGCCGCCGGACGAGGCCGTGCAGCTCCGGGTGACCGTCGAGCCGCCGAACGCGGACGGTCAGCGGGAGCTGGCCGTGCACTCGCGGCCGCAGGACGCCGAGGCGGGAGTTCCGTGGACGCGGCACGCCGCGGCCCTGCTCGACATCGAGGACGAGACGGCGGACTTCGACCTCGCCGAGTGGCCGCCGCCGGGCGCTCACGAGATCGACGTCGACACCCGCTACGACACGCTCTCCGAAGCCGGCTACGACTACGGCCCCTCCTTCCAGGGCCTGCGCGCCGCCTGGCGCGGCGGCCGTGACGTCTTCGCCGAGGTGAGCCTGCCCGCCGGTCTCGACGCCGCCTCCTTCGGCGTCCACCCGGCCGTGCTGGACGCCGCTCTGCACGCCGTGGGTCTGCTGCGCGAGGACGGCGGTACGGTCCTGCCGTTCTCCTGGTCCGGAGTCACGCGCCACACCGAGGGCGCGGACGCCCTGCGGGTGTGGCTCAGCGCCAAGGGCGAGGACGGGGTGAGCCTGCGCGTCAGCGACGGCACGGGCAAGCCCGTCCTGTCAGCGGAGTCCGTCACGATGCGGCCGTTCACCGCCGACCTGTCGGCCGCGCGCGGCACGGACGCGCTGTTCCGTCTGGAGTGGCAGCCTGTCCAGGCCACCGCGACCGACGTCGACGTGTGCCTGGTCGCCGATCTGGCCGAGGTGCCGGATCCCGTGCCGCAGCTCGTCGCCGTACGATGTCCGGGCTCGGCGCAGGACTCCGACAGCACAGGGGCCGGCCTCGCCGGGCACGCGCACCGCGCGGCGGGTTGGGCGCTGGCCCTGGTCCAGGAATGGCTGGCCGAACCCCGCTTCTCCGGCTCCCGACTCCTCGTCCTGACCGACGGGGCCGCCGGGCCCGATGTCACGAACCCCGACCAGGCCACCGTGTGGGGCCTGATCAGGACCGCTCAGTCCGAGCACCCCGACCGCTTCTCCCTGCTGGACACCGACGCGGACGCGGCGTACGACGTCGACGCCGTTCCCGGGGCCGTACTGGCCGAGCCGCAGCTCGCCCTGCGCGAGGGCACGGTCCTCGTCCCCCGGCTCGTCCGTCACACCGCCGTCGCCGACCTGGCCGGTGCCGCGCCGCTCGACCCGGACGGCTCGGTGCTCATCACCGGCGGAACCGGCGTCCTCGGCGCCTCGGTCGCACGACACCTGGTCACCGAACACGGTGCCCGCCGACTGCTCCTCGTCAGCCGGCGCGGGCCCGACGCCCCGGGTGCCGGGGAACTCGCCGAAGAGTTGCGTGGGTTGGGTGCGGACGTCACTCTGGCCGCCTGCGACACCGCCGACCGCGACGCGCTCGCACAGCTCCTCGACGGCGTACGGCTCACCGCCGTCGTCCACACCGCGGGCCTCCTCGACGACGGCGTGGTCGAGTCGCTGACTCCTGACCGGCTCGCCGCGGTGCTCCGCCCCAAGGTGGACGCCGCCGCACACCTCGACGAGCTCACCGCCGGCCAGGACCTCGCGGCGTTCGTCCTCTTCTCCTCCGTCGCGGGCGTGCTCGGCAACCCGGGCCAGGCCAACTACGCCGCCGGCAACGTCTTCCTCGACGCACTCGCCGCCCGCCGCCGGTCCTCCGGTCTCCCCGCGACCTCGCTCGCCTGGGGGCTGTGGGCCGAACGGACAGGGCTCACCGGCCACTTGGACGACAGCACTCTGTCGACCCGCGGCATCGCCCCGCTCTCCAACGAGCAGGGCCTCGAACTCCTCGACCGGGCACTCGGCGACGACGCGGCACTCCTCGTACCGGCCAGGCTCGACCCGGCCGCGCTGCGCTCCGACGCACTCGACGGGACCCTGTCCCCGGTGCTGCGCTCGCTGGTCCGGATCCCGCAGCGACGCCCCGGGGAGTCCGGTCTGCGCCGCAAGCTCGGCCGGCTGTCCGAGGAGGAGGGCCGCCGACTGCTGCTCGACCTCGTCCGCACCCACCTCGCCGCGGTCATCGGCCGCGACTCGGCGGACGGGATCGACCCGGACCAGCCGTTCAAGAGCTTCGGCGTCGACTCGCTGCTCGCCGTGCAGCTGCGGAACCGCCTCAACTCCGCGACCGGACTGCGCCTTCCGGCGACCCTCGTCTTCGACCACCCGACACCGGCGGCCGTCGTCGACGTCACGCTCGCGCTCGCACGGGAGCGGGCCGAGCGGGCCGCCCCGCAGCCCGTCGTCGCCGTCGCACCGCGTACGGACGACGACCCGATCGTGATCGTCGGCATGGGCTGCCGCTTCCCGGGAGGGGTGGACTCCCCCGAGGGACTGTGGCAGGTCGTCGCAGAACAGCGTGACGTCATCTCGGACTTCCCGACCGACCGCGGCTGGGACCTCGACGCCCTCTACCACCCGGACCCGGACCACTCGGGTACGTCGTACGTGCGACGTGGCGGATTCCTCCACGAGGCCGGCGAGTTCGACCCCGGGTTCTTCGGGA
Organism: Streptomyces sp. CB02009; assembly: GCF_001905825.1. GTDB lineage: Bacteria > Actinomycetota > Actinomycetes > Streptomycetales > Streptomycetaceae > Streptomyces. The sequence continues at coordinate 715,384 of NZ_LIVV01000003.1, read as the reverse complement.
TCTCGCCGCGTGAGGCGCTGGCGATGGACCCGCAGCAGCGGCTGCTCCTGGAGGTGTCGTGGGAGGCCCTGGAGCGGGCGGGGATCGCGCCCGGAACGCTGCACGGCAGCGACACGGGCGTGTTCGCCGGCATCATGTACCACGACTACGGCGGTGGCGGCCGGCTCCCGGAGGAGGCCGAGGGCCACTTCCTCACCGGCACGGCCGGCAGCGTCGCCACCGGCCGAGTCGCGTACACCCTGGGCCTGCAGGGTCAGGCTCTGACGGTGGACACGGCGTGCTCGTCGTCCCTGGTGGCGCTGCATCTCGCCGTGCGGGCCCTGCGGTCCGGCGAGTGCTCGCTCGCCCTCGCCGGTGGCGCCGCGGTCATGTCCACGCCCCACACGTTCATCGAGTTCTCGCGTCAGCGCGGGCTCGCGGCGGACGGCCGCATCAAGTCGTTCTCGGCGGACGCGGACGGCACCGCCTGGGCCGAGGGCGTCGGTGTGCTCGTGGTGGAGCGTCTGTCGGACGCCCGCCGCCTGGGCCATGAGGTTCTCGCTGTCGTCGCGGGTACGGCTGTGAACCAGGACGGCGCGTCGAACGGGCTCACCGCCCCCAGCGGCCCGGCGCAGGAGCGCGTCATCCGCGCCGCGGTCCAGGACGCCGGAGTCTCCTTCTCCGGTGTCGACGCGGTCGAGGCGCACGGCACCGGAACCGTCCTCGGCGACCCCATCGAGGCACAGGCCCTTCTGGCCACCTACGGCAGCGCACGCGACAACGACCGACCCCTGATGCTGGGGTCTCTCAAGTCCAACCTCGGACACGCCCAGGCCGCCGCCGGCGTCGGCGGCGTCATCAAAATGGTCATGGCCCTGCGCCACGGCGAAGTCCCCGCCTCGCTCAACGTCAGCAAGCCCACCGAACTCGTCGACTGGGAATCCGGCGGCGTCGAGGTCCTCACCGAGGCCCGCGCCTGGCCCGCCACCGAAGGAAAGGTCCGGCGGGCGGGAGTGTCGTCCTTCGGCATCAGCGGCACCAACGCCCACGTCATCCTCGCCGAAGCACCCACAACTGAACCGGCCACCGAGGAAGCGACCGAGACCGCGCGCCCCGGCGACGGTCTGCCGTGGATGGTGTCGGCACGGTCCGCCGACGCACTCGCCGACGCCGCCGGCCGACTCGCCGAGCACGTCCGCGCACGGCCCGAACTCCGCCCGGCCGACGTGGCGTTCTCCCTGGCCGCGAACCGGTCCGCCTTCGAGTCCCGCGCCATGATCCCCGGCACCGACGGCCGCGACGGACTCCTCGCCGGTCTCGACGCACTCGCCTCCCGCGAGGTCGACGCCGTCACCGCGGCGGTCTCCGGCGCGAAGCCGGGGCGCGCCTCGGGTGCTCCTGTCGTGTTCGTGTTCCCGGGGCAGGGGTCGCAGTGGGCCGGGATGGCCGTCGAGCTGCTCGATTCCTCGCCCGTCTTCGCCCAGACCATCGCCGAGTGCGAGGCAGCCCTCGCACCCTTCGTCGACTGGTCCCTCACCGCAGTCCTACGCGGCCAACCCGACGCCCCCGGCCTCGACCGCGTCGACGTCGTCCAGCCCGCCTCCTGGGCCATGATGATCGCCCTCGCCGCACTCTGGCGCAGCCACGGCATCCACCCCACAGCCGTCATCGGCCACTCCCAAGGCGAGATCGCCGCCGCCGTCGTCGCAGACGGACTCACCATCCAGGACGGCGCCCGCATCGTCGCCCTCCGCTCCCAAGCCCTCCGCGCCCTCTCCGGAGGCGGCGGCATGGCCTGGCTCAGCATCCCCGAAACCCAAGCCGAAGACATCCTCACCACCTGGCCCGGACAACTCACCGTCGCCGCCGTCAACGGCCCCACCTCCACCGTCGTCGCCGGCACACCCCACGCCCTCGACGCACTCCTCACCCACTGCGACACCACCGGAATCTGGGCACGCCGCATCCCCGTCGACTACGCCTCCCACTCCGCACACGTCGACGACATCCACGACACCCTCGCCACCGCCCTCCAAGACGTCGCACCCCGCACAGGCAAGATCGCCTTCCACTCCACCGTCACCGGCGGCATCCTCGACACCAGCGCACTCGACGCCGACTACTGGTTCCGCAACCTCCGCAGCAAAGTCCGCCTCGCCGACACCGTCACACAACTCGCCGCCCCCGACGTCCTCTTCATCGAAGTCAGCGCACATCCGGTGCTCATCTCCGGCATCACCGAAACCCTCGACGACACCGGCGCCGCCATCGGCACCCTCCACCGCAACAACGGCAGCCTCGAACGCTTCATCCACTCCGCCGCCGAAGCATGGACCCACGGCGCCACCATCGACTGGCCCACGCTCCTCCAGCCCTACCGGACCCACTCCACCGAGCTCCCCTCCTACCCCTTCCAGCGTCAGCATTACTGGCTCGCGCCCGAAGCCCCTTCCGTGGAGCCGGGCCCGTCCCTCCCGGCGGTGCCCGCCGCCGAGTCGGCAGGCCTGCTGGGCGTACGGCTTCCGTCCTCGCCCCTCGCACAGGCGCAGTTCTCGCCGCCGCTCGACCCGTCGGCGCACCCCTGCCTCGGCGACTTCGTGGTCGGCGGGCGGCCGGTGGTCAGCGCCGGAGTGTTCGTGGAGACGCTGATCGAGGCGGTCACCTCACTCGCCGGCCCGGGGCCCGTGTCCGTTCAGGACCTGGAGCTGCCCGTGGATCTGGCGCTCGCTCCGGCCGGCGTCGGGCGCGCTGCTCAACTCGTCTTGAACGACGACCGGTTCAGCTTCCACGCGCAGGATTCGGGCGGTGGCTGGCAATTGCACGCGCAGGCGCGGGCATGGTCGGGGGCGGCGGCCGCGCCGACGGTGGCGCTCGCGGCGGGCGGGTCGGGCCGTGAGCTGTCCGGCGACGAGCTGTACCGGCTGCTGTGGCAGCGTGCGCTGTACCTGGGTTCCGCCGCGCGCTGGGTGGAGCGGATCAGGCTCGGCCGCGAGGAGGCCACGGCCGAGATCCGGTCCGCGGTGTCCGGCGAGGCCGAGGCGTACGTGATCCACCCCGGGCTCGTCGACGCGATGTTCCAGACCGCGCTGGCCTGCTTCCCCGCGGACGGTCCGGCGCTCGTGCCCGTCGGTCTCGAACGCTTCGTCCACTACGACCGCGGCGGCCCCCAGGACGGGCTGCGATGTCATGCCGAGCTGTTCGAAGGCGGCGCCCGGGCACGTATCCGGCTCGTGTCGGCGAACGGCCGGCTGGTGGCCGAGGCCGACGGCGTACGGTTCGCCCCCGCCCTGGCCCGGTCGATGCCGGCCCCTGAGTCGATGGCGAACCCGGAGTCGGTGACGGTCCCGGAAACAGTGGCGGCCCCGGAGTCGGCCCAGGCACCGGCGGCGCACCACGGACCCGCGGCCGTGCGGCCTCCGGCTCCGGCTCCGGCGCCCGAGGCGCGCCCGGGCGCCGTGGCCCCCGCTGTCGTCACCGCGGCGGCTTCGGAGGAGGCCGCCGGGGCGACGCCCGTCGTGGAGCCCGACGCGGTGCGGGCCTTCGTGACCCGGACCGTCGCCCGGGCCCTCGGGACGGCGGCGGCCCGGCTCGACGCCCGGCAGTCGCTGCAGGCCCTCGGGCTGGACTCGCTGATCGCGATGAAGATCCGGACGTCGCTGAACAAGGAGTTCGACGTCCTGCTGCCGATGGCGGCGTTCCTCGAAGGCCGCTGCGCCGAGGACCTCGCCGACGACATACTGGCCGCTCTCGGCTCCGGTACGGAGAGCCAGGAGGGTGCGGAGGCGGCAGAGGCCGGCGGCGATGCCGTCGTGGCCGCGGACGACTCCGATCAGTACGCGCCGTTCGGTCTGACCGACCTCCAGCAGGCCTACCTCGTGGGACGCGGCGACGCCTTCGAACTCGGCAACACCTCCACGTACTTCCAGATCGAGATCGACCTGGAGAACGTGGATCTGGAGCGGCTCGGCGCGTCCTTCCGGGCGATGATCGAGCGCCACGACATGCTGCGCGCGGTGTTCACCACCGAGGGCGAGCAGCGGATCCGGCGTGACGTCCCGGCCTATGTGATCCGGGAGACCGACGCCTCCGCCCTGGACCCGGCCGAGCGCGAGGCCGAACTGGTCGCCGTGCACGAGGAGATGCGGCACCAGGTCTTCGACACGACGCGCTGGCCGCTGTTCGACGTGCGGGTGACCCGTGTCGACGAGCGGGTGATCCGGCTGCACGCCGGCTTCGACGCGCTGATCATCGACGGTTTCAGCACGTCGATCCTGTTCAAGGAGTGGGCGGCGCACTACTGCGGTGAGACGTTGCCCGAACTGCGGCTGCGCTACCGGGACTACGTCAGGGAGGCCCGCGCCCTGGAGGCCGGACCCGAGTACGACCGTGCGCTCGCCTACTGGCGTGACCGGCTCGACACCCTGCCGCCCGCTCCCCAACTCCCCCTGGCGGTAGCCCCGTCCAGCCTGGAGCGGCCGGTGTTCAACCACCGTGGCGCGACGCTGGCCAAGGAGGACTGGGACCGGTTCAAGCAGCACGCGGCCGCGGCCGGGGTCAGCCCGTCGGCGGCCCTGTGCACCGCGTACGCGCAGGTCATCGCGGAGTGGAGTGCCAGTCCCGACTTCTGCCTGAACCTGCTCTACTTCAACCGGCTGCCGCTGCACCCGCAGGTCGACGACGTCATCGGCCAGTTCTCCACGACCCTGATGCTGGAGATCAGGGACACGGCGACCGACTCGTTCGCCACCCGCGCCTCCGCGGTGCAGAGCCGGCTGTGGAGCGACATGGAGCACAGCCAGGTCAGCGGTGTGCAGGTGCTCCGGGAGCTGAACCGGGCGCGGGGCGCCTCGGTGCGGGCCGCCGCGCCGGTCGTCTTCACCAGCCTGGTGAACCTGGCCGACCAGCAGGACGCCGAGCGCGGCGGAGTCGTGCGGCACCTCGCCGGGATCGGTGAGAACGGCCGTCAGGTGAGCAGTTCGGTCCGCACCCCGCAGGTGTGGCTGGACCACCAGGCGGTCGAGGAGGCGGGTGAGCTGCTCCTGAACTGGGATGTGATCGAGGAGCTGTTCCCGGCGGGCTGCGTCGACGCGATGTTCGCCGCGTACCAGCGGACGCTGCGCGACCTGTCCCGCGACGCGGCGGCCTGGCAGCGGCCGAGGCCCGCCCTCGCGCCGGCCGCCGACCTGGACGTACGGGCCGAGGCCAACGCCACCGACGGGCCGGTGCCCGACGGGCTGCTGCACGACGCCGTGCTCGCCCGGGCGGCGGAGACGCCCGACGCTCCGGCGGTCGTCACGAAGTCGCTGACCCTGACATACGCGGATCTCGAGCGGAGGTCCCACCAGGTGGGCCACCGGCTGCGCGCGCTGGGGGCCGGACCCGGCGACCTGGTCGGCATCGTCATGGACAAGGGCTGGGAGCAGGTCGTCGCGGCCCTCGGCATCCTGCGGGCGGGTGCGGCGTACGTGCCGATCGACGCCCGGGTGCCCGCCGAGCGGCTGCGTGTGCTGCTCGACAGCGCCGGGATCAGCCAGGTGGTCACCCAGCCGTGGGTGGACGACAGCGCCGACTGGCCGCGGGACGTGGCCAGGACCGTGGTGCGGACCGACGAGAAGGCCGGCGAGACGGCCGGCGAAGAGGCCGATGGAAGGGCCGATGGCGAGGCCGGTGGAGGGGCCGCAGGGCAGGGCGACGGCGCGGGCCGGGAGCCGTTCGGCGAGCTCGAGCCTCTCGGGCCGTCCGGCGCCAAGCCCACCGACCTCGCCTATGTGATCTTCACTTCGGGCTCCACCGGGCTGCCCAAGGGCGTGATGATCGAGCACGGCGCGGCCCTGAACACGATCGTGGACATCAACGAGCGCTATCGCGTCACCGCGGCGGACCGGGCGCTCGGCCTGTCCGCGATGCACTTCGACCTGTCGGTCTACGACGTCTTCGGACTGCTCTCGGCGGGCGGCGCCCTGGTGCTGCCCGAGCCGTCGGCGCACCGCGAGCCCGCCCGCTGGGCGGAGCTCGTCACCGAGCACGGGGTGACGATCTGGAACAGCGTGCCCGCGCTGATGGAGATGTTCACCGAGCACGCCCTCGCGAACCGGCTCACCGGGCTGCCGCTGCGGCTGGTCATGATGAGCGGGGACTGGATCCCGGTGAACCTGCCGGGCCGGATCCGGCTGCTCCTCGATGATGCCGAGCTGTGGAGCCTCGGCGGCGCCACCGAGGCGTCGATCTGGTCGATCCTGCACCCCATCGGGGAGGTCACCGAGGACTGCGTGAGCATTCCCTACGGCAAGGCGATGCGCAACCAGCGGTTCCACGTGCTCGACGGCGCGATGCGACCGTGCCCCGTGTGGGTCCCCGGCGACCTCTACATCGCCGGGGTCGGCCTGGCCCGCGGCTATCTGAACGACGAGGCCAAGACCAGCGCCGCCTTCCTGCGCCACCCGGTCACCGGTGAGCGGCTCTACCGCACCGGCGACCTGGGACGCTACCTGCCCGACGGCACCATCGAGTTCCTCGGCCGCCAGGACTCGCAGGTCAAGATCCAGGGCTACCGCATCGAACTGGGCGAGGTGGAGGCCGCTCTCACCCAGTGCGAGGGCGTACGGGCCGCCGCGGTCGTCGCGGCGGGCGAGCAGCACGGGCCCAAGCGGCTGATCGCGTACGTGGTCCTCGACGACGGGCGCGACGACACCGAGCAGCGGATCACCGAGTCGCTGCGCAAGGTGGTCCCGCAGCACCTGGTGCCGCAGCGCATCCTGGTCCTGGACGAGCTGCCGCTCAGCGACAACGGCAAGGTCAACCGGGCGGCGCTGCCCGCTCCCGACGAGGTCGCCGCCGAGGGCGCTGGCTTCGTCGCCCCCCGCGACGCGGTGGAACACCGACTCGCGGAGATCTGGGCGGAGTTCTTCGGCGTCACCGAGATCGGGGTGACCGCGAGCTTCTTCGACCTCGGCGGGGACTCTCTGCTGGCGGTGCGGCTGATGGCCAGGATCGCCCGCGGTCTGGGCCGCAGCCTGCCGCTCTCCACCCTGTTCGCCCGGCCGACGATCGAGCTGCTGGCCCAGGCGGTCCGGGAGGCGGGCAGCGCCGAGGACGGCCGCAGGGCCCTCGTCCCGGTACGCACCACGGGCTGGCGGACTCCGCTGGTGTTCGTGCACCCGGTCGGCGGTGACGTGCTCTGCTACGCGGAGCTCGCCGAACTGCTGGGCCACGACCAGCCGTTCTACGCGCTGCAGCTGCCGGACACGGAGCTGCTCAGCGTGGAGGACATGGCCGCCCACTACGTCGCCGCGGTCCGCGAGGCGCTGCCCGAGGGCCCGTACCGCGTCGGCGGCTGGTCGATGGGCGGTGTGATCGCCCTGGAGATGGCGGCCCAGCTCACCGCGGCGGGAGCCGAGGTCGAACTGCTCGCCGTGGTCGACCTGATGGAGCGACCCGGCCCGGCCGAGGGCGCGCCGGTCTCCGACGAGGTGCTGCTGTCCTGGTTCGCCCGGGATCTGGCGGGCCTCGCCGGGGTGGCGTGGGAGCTGCCGGCCGAGGCGTTCGACGGCCGTCCGCCGGTGGAGGTGCTGCACGCCGAGGCGCGTGCGGCCGGGGCGCTGTCCGAGGACATCGACCTCGACACGCTGAGCTCCATCGTCGGCCGGTTCCAGAGCAACTACCGTGCTCTGCTGCGGTACGCGCCCCGCTCCTTCGCCGGGCGTGTGCTGTCGCTGCGGGCGGCGGACGGCGGCGCGTCCGTCGACACCGCGTCCCGCTGGATGGAGTACTTCCCCGGCGACGCCGCCCTCGTCGACGTCCCCGGCGACCACTACACGGTGATGCGCGGTGAGCGGCTGCGGGTCCTCGCGGGCGAGCTGAGCCGGGCTCTCGGCGCCCACTGAACCGACCCGGCCGGGCCGCCCCTCCGGCGGCCCGGCCGATCCACCCCGGACCGGGCCCTCGGGTTCCAGGGGCCCGGTCCATGAGATGAGGACGATCGGTATGGGAATTGATCAGGCCGACCCGGTGCGGCGGCAGGCCGGTGGGCGGACGAGCACGCTGCCGGCCGCCGTGCCGGTCGCCGTCGTCGGAGCGGGCCAGTCCGGGCTCGCCGTCGGGTACCACCTCCGGCAGGCCGGTGTGGAGTGCGTGCTGCTCGACGCGGGCAGCGAGGTCGGCGAGACGTGGGAGCGCCGCTGGGACTCGCTGACGCTGTTCACCTCCGCGCAGTTCTCCGGACTGCCGGGCCTGCCCTTCCCCGGCGACGGACGGCACTACCCCGGCAAGGACGAGGTGGCGGCGTACCTGCGGGACTACGCCGAGCGGTTCGACCTGCCGGTGCTGCCGGACCACCGGGTGCTGTCGGTACGCAGGGACGGTGACGGCTATCTGCTGCGCACGACGCGCGGCGAGTGCCGGGCGGGGCAGGTCGTGATCGCGACCGGGGCGTTCGGCATACCCCGTCTTCCGGAGTTCGCCGCCGCGCTGAGCCCGGACGTGGCCACCCTGCACACCAGCGAGTACCGGAGCCCCGCGCGGCTGGCGCCGGGGACCGTGGTGGTCGTGGGTGACGGCAACTCCGGCCGGCAGATCGCCGCGGAGCTGTCCGCGACCCACGACGTGGTGCTGAGCTGCGGCGAGGCCGTGTCACCGCCCCTGCCGCAGACGGTCGTCGGCCGGGACATGTTCTGGTGGATGAGCGTCCTCGGGGTGATGCGTCTGCCCGTGAGCATGCAGGCGCCCGACCCGGTCGTCGGCGACCGGGTGCCCGAACTGGTCGCGGCGGGCGCGATCCGGACCGCGGGCCGCGTCGTCGCGGCCGAGGGCGCCGAGCTCCTCGTCGCGGACGGCGAACGCCTCAAGCCGTCCACGGTGATCTGGGCGACGGGCTTCCGCACCGACTGGAGCTGGCTCGACCCCGAGATGCTCGACGTCGACGGGCAGCCCCGGCACACCGAGGGCGCGGGAGCCGTGCCCGGCAGCCACTACCTGGGGCTGTACCGGATGCGGACCCGCGGCTCGGCGCTGATCGGCTTCGTCGGGCACGACGCCGAGCACGTCGCGACGGCGCTCGTCGCCACCGCCCGGAGCAGGGCCACCACGACCACTCCGCCCACGACGGAAGGCCAGGCGTCATGACCAGTGCCACCTCCACCGAACTCGATGTGCTCGGGGCGCTGCTGGCGTTCGACTTCATCGGCTTCGCCCAGAAGTCGGCCGCTCTCGACCCCACCGGACCGCGGTACGGCGAGGCGGTCGGCGTCGCCTTCGGGATCGCCGCCCGCCGGCGCTTCCCGCAGGGGGCCACGCCGCGGGAGGTCAGCGGGTACGTCGCGGAGGTCCTCGGCTCGCTGGACGCCGGCGCGGAGGACTTCGACCCCGTGTTCCTCGAAGGCCTGGTCACGGCCGGGCTCGACGAGGGCTCGGTGCCCGGCGGTGAGCACCCGGACCCCGAGACGACGATCCAGGCCCGGCTGGTGCTGACGCTCCGGCTGGTCCGGGAGCTGGGACTCGACGCCGACCGGCAGCGGGAGCTGCTGGCGGAGACGGCGGACCGGCTGGCGGCCTGAGGCCGTTCACGGGGCCGGGAGCGGCGCCCCGGGCGGTCCTGGTGCTCTCCGGGACCGCCCGGGGCGCGCCGCGCCGTACGGTCCCGGAGCGCCGCTCCCCCGCTCCTCCGTTCACCACCGGGGTGCCGCGCCTCCGTTCACCCGCGGAGTGCCGCTCCCCCGTTCACTCCCCGGGCGCCCCGGGCCCCGTGGGCGTCTGCGCGTCGGAGTCGCCGGGGGTCGGGACCCAGACGTCCAGCGCCCCTTGCGCGTACAGGGTCCGTACGGCCCGCTTGTCGTACTTGCCGACGCTGGTCTTGGGGACCGCGTCCACGAACGACCAGCGCTCCGGCACCCACCAGCGCGCCACCCTGCCGGTCAGGAACTCCCGCAGCTCGTCCCCGTCGGTCTCGGCTCCCGGCACCAACGACACGCAGACGAGCGGGCGTTCCTCCCAGCGCGGGTCGGGCACGCCGACCACGGCCGCTTCGAGGACCGCGGGGTGCTCGATGATCGCGTTCTCCAGCTCGATGGTGGAGATCCACTCGCCGCCGCTCTTGATGCCGTCCTTGAGGCGGTCGCTCACCACCACCCAGCCGCCCGGCTCGATCACGCCGAGGTCGCCGGTGCGCAGCCAGCCGTCGTGGAACTTCTCCGGGGAGTCGGGGGTGTTGTGGTACGAGCCGGTGACCCAGGGTCCGCGCAGCTCCAGTTCGCCCACCGAGGTGCCGTCCCAGGGCTGTTCGGTGCCGTCCTCGGCGATCAGCCGCACGTCGACGTAGGGCATCACCCGGCCGCTCTTGGCCAGCCAGCCGACCTCCTCCTCGTCCGGGGTGCCGTACGGGGGGACCGCGAAGGTGGCGAGGGGGCTGGTCTCGGTGAGTCCCCAGCCCTGTACGAGGCGGACACCGTAGCGGTCCTTGAGCTGCTGCAGCAGGGCGCGCGGCGGGGTCGCGCCGCCGCAGCCCGCGAGCCGAACGCTGCTGAGGTCCAGCGGGTGCCGCTCGCCGTGGTGGACCAGGGCGTTCCAGATCGTGCAGATCGCGGCCACCGCGGTGGGCCGCTCCTCGTTGATGATGCGGACCAGGTCCGGGGTGTGCAGCTGCCGGCCGTTCATGATCAGGTCGGAACCGGCGAGCCAGGCGGAGTACGGCCAGCCCCAGGCGTTGGCGTGGAACATCGGCACGATCGGCAGGACGCGGTCGCCGTCGTGCATGGCGAAGCCGGAGCCGCCCGAGACCCCGAGGGTGTGCAGGGTGATCGAGCGGTGGCTGTAGGCCACGCCCTTGGGGTCCCCGGTGGTGCCGGTGGTGTAGCAGAGGGCGGCCGCGTCCCGCTCGTCGAGGTCGGGCCAGTCGTAGCCGGGCCGTTCGGCCGCGATGAGGTCGTCCCAGCGGTGCACGGCGATGTGTCCGGGCAGGTCGGCCTCCGGCGCGCCGCCGATGACGACCACGTGCCGTACGCTGCCGAGCCGGTCCCGCAGCGGGGTGAGCATGTCCTGGAGGGTCGAGTCGACCAGGAGGACGGAGTCCTCGGCGTGCTCGACGACGTAGCCCAACTGGTCCGGGTGGAGACGGAGGTTGAGCGTGTGCAGTACGGCCCCCATGCTCGGTACGGCGAGATAGGCGACCAGGTGCTCGGGGGTGTTCCAGGCGAGCGTGGCGACGCGCTCGCCGATCCGTACCCCCAACCCCGTCAGTGCGGAAGCCAGTTACTCGGCCTGGGCCGCGATGTCGGCGAAGGTCTGTAAGGACCGTACGATCCGCGCGTCGGCACATCGGACCACCCGGCTGTCCGCGTACACGCGTTGCCCGTGGGTGAGGAGGTCGCGGACGAGCAGTTCGCGGTCCTGCATCGTGCTCTTCATGGTGCGGCTCCTTGGAGGTCGCGCCGTCAGAAGGGCGGAGCCTGCCCCTGGGGCGGAGCCGGCTCCGACGCTGGGTGACGGCTCTGAGGGTGCTGCGGGAGAGGGAGGGTGGCGGGGATTTCGCGAACGGCGGCGGGCGTGGGTGGCGGCAGCGCGCCGTCACCCACGCCCGCCCGGCCGGGGCCGGTGCGTCGGGTCAGCCCAGGTACTGGATGTCCCCCACCAGGGTGGCGCTGACGTGGTCGTGATCGAGGAGGTTGACCCGGGCGTTCATCTTGCCGCTGCCGGCGACCATCGCGTAGTTGCCGGTACCGCCGGTGATCTTGAACGTGCCGGTCGGGTAGACCAGGGTGGCCGTCGACACCGGCGCGGTGAGCGCGTAGCTGAAGTTGAGCTTGTCGCCGTCCGCCTCGGTGAGCGTCAGCGTCCCCTTGATGTCGTACTTGCCGGGTATGGTCGCGAGACAGACCACCTCGGTCTGGGACCAGGTGGCGCTGCCGACCGGCTTGCCGGTGGCGGTCCCCGTCCCCACCACGTTGTAGCCGTTGCAGCCCACGGTGTCCGGATGCGTGGTCGCGACCACGCTGAAGTTCGAGGCGATGTCGACGGTGGGCAGCCAGGTGTCGGCGACGATGCCCGCGCGGTCCGCCTCGCTGGCGAACGTGACGCCGGCCGTTCCGCCGGTGACGAGTAAGGCCGCGGCCGCCACCGCTGCCGCGCGCGCGAGCCATCGGTTCGTGAGGCTTGTCATCTTCTCCCCCGTAATGGTGCGGAAACTGCTCAACTGCGCCTATATGCAGGCCTGTTGGGGACAGCTTCCCCGATCGAAAGCCCTTCCGTCGAGGCATTCCGGCTTTTGCTTCAGGGAGGCTCGGATTCCGGCAGGCGCCCTCTCCGCGGCTCCGCGCGGGCCGCCCGTCAGCCGAGCTGGCGGCGTACGAGCGCGTGGAACGGACCGCTCGTGTCGGCGAGGAGTTCGGCGGGCGGCCCCTGCTGGGCGACCCGGCCCTCCGCCATGACGATCACCCGGTCGGCGTCCATGATCGTGGACAGCCGGTGGGCGATCACGACACGGGTGGCACGCAGCGTACGGGTGGACTCGATGACGACGCGCTGGGCCTCGTTGTCCAGGGCACTGGTGGCCTCGTCGAGGAAGAGGACACGCGGCTTGCGGATGAGGGCCTGGGCGATCATCAGCCGCTGGCGCTGACCGCCGGAGACCGTGCCGCCGCCGTCGGACAGCATGGTGTGCATGCCCATGGGCATGGCCTTGATGTCCTCGGCCAGACCGGCCATGGCAGCGGCCTCCCAGGCCTCCTCCGGCGTGTACGGCTCCGCGCCGCGGATGCAGTCGAGGATCGAGCCGGAGAACGGCTGCGCGTTCTGCAGGACGACACCGCACTGCCGGCGCACCGCCGCCCGGTCGAGCGCCGCCAGGTCCTGGCCGTCGTACAGCACACTGCCCGCGGCCGGCCTGTCGAAGCCGATGAGCAGCCGGAGCAGGGTCGACTTGCCGCAGCCGCTGGCCCCGACGATCGCCACGAACTCGCCGGGCTCCATCCGGACCGACACGTCGTCCAGGACGAGCGGGCCGTCCTCGGCGTACCGGTACGACAGGTTCTTCGCCTCGACCGCCCCGCTCAGCACCCCCGGCCGGGTGCTGGAGCCGCGCACCTCCGGGGGCTCCCGGAAGACCGGGCCGATCTGCTCGAACATCGGCTGCACGGCGGCGGCCGAGATCAGCGCGCCGGTGAGCTGGGTGACCGAGGACAGCAGGATCGTCACGGCCGTGCTGAAGGTGAGGAACTCGGCGGCGGACATGCTGCCCCGGGCCGGTCCCGCGAGCAGCATGAACATCACCAGCATGCACAGCGGCGGGCAGACCGCGTTGAGGACGGTGAGGGCGTTCTTGATCCGGCCGATCCGCTGCTGGAGCTCCCGGGTGCGGGCGAACTCCCGCGCCCAGGCGGCGTAGGCGAAGCTCTCGGCGGCGGCCACACGCAGCTTGGGCAGTCCGCGCAGGGTCTGGAAGGCCTGGTTGTTGAGCCTGTTGCCGAGGACGAGCAGCCGCCGCTGGTACCGCAGCTGCCACAGTCCGAGCCCCAGGAAGAGAGCCGCGATGACGCACAGCATGGCGAGCGCGACCAGGGCCAGGGGCACGCTGTAGAAGAGCAGCAGGACCAGGTTCACCGTGCCGACGGTGCTCGCCTGCAGACAGATCGAGCCGATGCCGGAGAGCACGCTGCGGATGGCGCTGACGCCCATGGCCGCGCTCGCCAGCTCCCCGGTGGAGCGACCGGCGAAGAACGTCACCGGCAGCCTCAGCAGCCGGTCCCAGACGGCCGGTTGCAGGGTCGCCTCGACGCGGCCCTCCACCCGCAGGATCGCGATGTTCTGCAGCAGCATGAAGGCGGCCGAGACGACAGCGGCCGCGACGAGCGCGAGCGCCGTCTGCACGATGAGGCTGTCCTCGGCACGCGGCACGTACTCGCCGAGGACCTTGCCGGTGGCGAGGGGGACGAGCGCGCCGAGGCCGACCGCGACCAGACCGCCCACGAGGAGGCCGCGCAGGTCGGCGCCGGTCCCCCGCAGACTGAAACGGAGCAGCCGCAGCAGCCCGGGCAGCCCCGGCCGCCCGTCGGGCAGCGGGCGGTAGAACATGACGGCGCCCGGCTCGAAGGTGCCCTCTTCGGCGGCGCCCACCCGCTCCCGGGTGCCGGTGGCGGGGTCGACGGCCACGTACCCGCCGCGCCGCCACAGCAGGGCGACCGGTGAGCCGTCGTCCTCCCGCCGTCCCACCAGGGGGCCGCTGTTCTCGCGCCACCAGCGGCCGTGGAGGCTGACGGGCCGGGTGCGGATCCGTGAGGCGACCGCGATGCGTTCCACGGGGTCGGTCCGTCCGGCGTCGGCTCCGGTCCCGACCGGCTGCGTCAGGGTGATGCCCGCCTCGCGGGCGACCAGCCGGCACACGGCGAACGCCGCGTCGTCGCCCCCGCCTCGGCCGGCCGCCCCACGCGACCGGCCACCGGGGCGGCCGATGGAGGCGAGCAGGGCCTGGTCGGCCTGGGTGCGGGCGGCCTCACCGGCCTCGATGCCGGCCGCCGTGCGGTCCTCGTGGGCACGCTCGGCCTGCTCGATCCAGTGGTCCAGGGCGTACAGCAGCCGGTACTGCTGGTCGACCATGCCCTGCCACATCGCCCCGTCGACGAGAAGCGCGGCGGCGGTGTCGTACCCCTCGTACCCTTCGTACACGGCGCCGTACCGGACGCTGCCCGGGGCGATCTGCATCCACAGCACGTCGTCGTCGGCCGCGCCCGGCCCGGCGGTGGCGCGGCTCTCGAGCGGCGCCTGGTAGAGGACGCGCAGACCGCGTCCGATGCCGAGGGCGAAGGCGTTCTCCAGGGGGCTCAGCGGCACCTGGGCGACACCGTACTGCCCCGGCCCGTACTGCCCCGGTCGTCCGTACGCCTCCGGTCCGTACGCCTCCGATCCGTACGCCTCCGGCCCGTACGGCTGCAGCTCGCGCAGTTCGACGCGGCGCAGGAGGCAGCCCTGCAGAGGGCGGCCGATCAGCGTGTGGCCGGGGCCCTCCGCCGGGCCGAGCAGCAGCGTGCCCGGGGCGAGCCGGCCCAGGAAGTGCCAGTTGCCCTCCTGTGCCGCGTCGGTCGCGAACAGGTCGAGCTCGCCCTCGACGACGAGCCACAGCACGAGCGGCCCCTCCAGCGACAGGCTGCGCATGCCCGTGCAGTCGAGGGGCGTGCCGAGCCCGCCGAGGGCGGCCACGACGGGGTCCACGGCGACGGGTGCGGGGTGGGGGGACGTCACCTCAGTGCTCCTTGACCAGGTCGGCGTACGCGCCCCGCGCCGCGAGCAGGTGCTCGTGCCGGCCGCGCTCGACCACGGTGCCCCGCTCCAGGACGACGATCTCGTCGCTGTCGCGGACGGTGCTCAGCCGGTGGGCGATGACCACGCAGGCACAGCCCCGGCGCCGCAGGTTGTCGATGACGAGACGCTCGGTCGCCGCGTCCAGGGCGCTGGTCACCTCGTCGAGGACCATGACGCTGGGCCGGCGCACCAACGCCCGTGCGATCTCCAGGCGTTGGCGCTGGCCGCCGGAGAAGTTGCGGCCGTCCTGCTCCACCCGGCTGTGGATGCCGCCGGGGCGGCGCGCGATCACCTCGTACACGGCGGCGTCCTCGAGGGCGGCCACGACGGCCTCGTCGGGGATCGAGGGGTCCCAGAGGGCGACGTTGTCGCGGACGGTCCCCTCGAAGAGGAAGACGTCCTGGTCGACGAAGGAGACGGAGGCGGCGAGCGCGCCGCGCGGGATGTCCTCCAGCCGCATGCCGTCGATGCGGACCGCGCCCTCCCAGGGGGCGTAGAGCCCGGAGATCAGCCGCGACACGGTGGACTTGCCGCTCCCCGAGCCGCCGACGAGCGCGACCTGCTGCCCGGGGCCGACCGTGAGCGAGAAGTCCTTCAGGAGCGGGGCGTCGAGCGGGCTGTAGCCGAAGGTGATGCCGTCGAGCACCACGTGCCCCTTGAGGCGGCGGGTGGCGGCGGGCGGCTCGCGCCGCGAGTAGACCGGGTCGACGGGGAAGTTCTCGACGTCCTTGAGCCGGGCGACGTCGGCCGCGAAGTCCTGGATGCGGCCAGCCACGCCGTTGAGGCGGGTGATCGGTGTGGTGAAGCTGGTGATGAGGGCCTGGAAGGCGACGAGCAGGCCGACCGACAGGTGCCCCTCCACCGCGCGGAGACCGCCGATCAGCAGGATCAGCGCGCTGTTCAGCGCGGCGAGTGTCGGGGCGACGATCGCCAGCCACATACTGGGGACGCCGAGCCGCTGCTGCACGTCGAGGGTGACGGCGTGCTGGCCGGCCCAGCGGCGGAAGAAGCCGTCCTCGCCGCCGGTGGCCTTCATCGTCTCGATGAGCTGCAGACCGCTGTACGAGGTGTTGGTCAGCCGGGCGCTCTCGGCACGGAGTTTCTGGGTGTCGGTGGCCCTCACGTGGATCACGATCCGCATGGCGGCGACGTTGAGCAGGGCGATGCCGATGCCGACGACCGTCAGCTGCGGGTCGTACGTCCAGAGCAGCACCGCGTAGAGGACCACCACGACCGCGTCCACGCCCGCGGCGGCGAGGTCCCGTGCCAGGGCCTCGGCGACCGCGTCGTTGGACTGCAGGCGCTGGACCAGGTCGGCCGGGTTGCGCTGGGAGAAGAAGGCGACGGGAAGGCGGAGCAGGTGCCGCAGGAAGCGGGCGCTGCCGAGCGTGGAGGAGATGATGCGGCCGCGCAGCAGGTTGGACTGCTGGAGGAGGGTGAGCACCGCCGTGAGCAGCAGGGCCGCCGCCATCGACGCGAAGAGGACGCCGAGCAGCGAGGTCTGCTCGCCGATCAGGAACATGTCGATGTACGTGCGGCTCAGCGCGGGGATCGCCGCGCCGACCACGACGAGGAGGAGGCTGGCGAGCACGGCGGCGAGCAGGGTCCCCGAGGTGCCGCGCAGCCGGGCGGGCATCGCGCCCAGGACACCGGGCTTCCGACCGGTGCGGCGGAAGCCCTCGCCGGGCTCGAAGGTGAGCACGACGCCGGTGAAGCTGGTGTCGAACTCGTCCATGGGGACGAAGCGCCGGCCCTTGGCCGGGTCGTTGATGTGGACGCCTCGGCGGCCGAGGCGGCGCCCGATGCCCTCGTAGACGACGTAGTGGTTGAACTCCCAGAAGAGGACGGCCGGCGGTCGCACTCCGGCGAGCGCGGCCAGGTCCATCTGCATGCCCTTGGCCTTCAGGCCGTAACTGCGGGCCGCCTTCAGGAGGTTGCTGGCGCGGGAGCCGTCGCGGGAGACGCCGCAGGCGATGCGGAGCTCCTCCAGGGCGACGAACCGGCCGAAGTGGCCGAGCACCATGGCGAGCGCGGCGGCGCCGCACTCCACCGCCTCCATCTGCAGCACGGTGGGGGTACGGACGGGTCGGGGCGTACGGCCCTTCGGGACGGGCCTGCGGCGCCGGGGGCTCCGGCCGGCCGGCTCGGGGCGGCGGCGCCTGCCGGCGCTCTGCGGCGCGGGTCGGTGCCGCCGGTGGCCGGCGGCCGGGAGCTGCGGGGTCTGGGTCGTGTCGGGCGACGCGGTCACGGGAGCGGCCAATCGGGCTGAGGAGTCGTGTCGGACGACGCGGTCACGGGAGCAGCCAGTCGACGGGGCGCTGCGCGGTGAGGTGGACGGTTCCGGTGACGGGCGTCGTGGAGTCGACGGCGTACGGGGGTCCTTCGGCCGAGGACCACCGGTAGCCGGACGGCGTGGCGGCCGAGCGCTCCAGCTGGACGAGCACCGCGACGGGGTCGCCGTGCCGGGTGAACTGCGCGGCGAGCCTGCTGTCGCCGAGGAAGCCGCTGATCTGCGCCGTCGTCTGGGGGGCGCGGCCGACCGCCTTGACCCGGCCGCGGAGCACGCCGAACCGCTGCTGGGGCGCGGACTGGACACCGAGGTCGACCTGGGCGCCGACGGGGATCGCCGCGCCGCTGCCGCCGGGCACGTAGAGCAGGGCGACCAGCGGGTCGTCCGGGGACTTCACGCGTTCCACGGTCGCCACGTCGGCGCCGGTGGTGACGACGAGACCGGTCTTGGCGAGAAGGGCCGTGACCCGCCCTCCCTCGACCGCGCGGACGTCCCGGTCGCCCTGGGGCGTCCGGACCGTGAGCAGGCGCGCGTCCGGGGCGACCAGTTGGCCCTCCTCGGCGTGGACGGCGGTGACCTGTCCGGCGAACGGGCTCTGCAGGAGGTAGCTGCCCTCGGCACGGGTGAGAATTCCGGGTGCGCTCAGTTTGGAGGACACGGATCCGGTGAATGCCCAGAAAGTCGCGGCGGCCATCACGGCGACGGTGACCGCGAGCACGAGCCGCCCCTGCGGGCGCGCGAACCTTACCGGCAGGTCGAGCTCTTCGGGCGATTGCAGCTTGGAAAGCGCCTTCTGACGGAACTGCACGGACCCTTCCTTCGACTGCATTCTTCACGGGCTGCCGAATTGACCGGCGGAAGCCCGCCCGCGCCGGGCGGGAAGGGCAGCCGTGAACCCCGGAACGGACATGCGTTCCGGGGTTCACGGACGGGCCGCTCAGAGACCGGCGACACCGACGTTGACACCGGCGAGGCCCGTGACGACGCCCGGCAGGGCCTGCACGCCCTGGACGGTCTGGAGCGAGGTCACGGTGCCGAGGACGGTGCTGACGTCGCCGACCACGGCGCCGGCGAGGCCACCGGAGATGGCGAGGCCGCCGGAAACGGCGTCAAGCTCGGCGTCGGCGATCTCACGGGTCTCGATGTCGTTACGCATGTGTGCGCACCCTTCAATTCGTGTTCGTGTGAATGTTCTTACCCCGGCCGGAATCAAGCACCGTTCTGACGGCGGCCGCGATGTGCAGATGTAAGCACGCGAACGGGTTTCCCGGCCAACCGAGTTGACGTGCCGCGGCACACGGATTCATCACCGAATCGAGGGGCGTTTCGATCTATTTGACAGATCGCCAGGAGATCACCACAGGTTCTCCGCAGGATCGAGTAACAAAATCGGCCCTCCGCCGCCCCGGCGGAACACAAGAGGACATAGCGGCCCCAACCGCCGAGGGCGCGGCCGCCAAGTCGAGAGACACCGCAAAGGGAAGAACACCCTCCTCTTGCACGATGTGAAGATTCGCCGGAGCGACGCTCGGTGAGGCGGTCGGCACCCAGGGTGCCGACCGGACTCCGAGCGCCGCTCCGGCGCAGCGGACCCGACTAGGAGGAGACCGCCGCCTCCTCGGGAGCGGGGACCTGGGCGGCCGACGGCGTCACCGCAGCCGGGCGGGCCGCCGGGCGCCCCCGCAGACCGAGCCCGGCGATGAGCGCGACCAGGGCGAACGCCGTGGCGCCGATCCAGAAGGTGAGGGTGAAGCCCGACTCCGCCGGCAGCGGCGGGACACCGGCCGGGAGGTGCTCGATGGTCTGCGAGGCGAGGATCGTGGTGACGACCGCACTGCCGATCGCGCTGCCCGTGGAGCGGGAGATGGAGTTGATGCCGTTGGCGATGCCGCTCTGGTGGTGCGGGACGCTCGACATGATGACGGCGGGCATGGCCGCGTAACCGAAGCTGACGGCCGCGCCGACGACGATCCCGGCCCCGATCACCGAGGCCGTGTGGCCGTGGCCGAGGGCGAGCCAGGCGAAGCCCACGGCGCCGAGGCCCGCGGCCAGGGCGAGGGCCGTGCGCGGTCCGCGGTGGCGGACCAGCTGGCCGCCGATCGGGGAGGCGAGCAGCGAGACGATCGCGCCGGGCAGCAGGAACTCCACGGAGGCGCGCAGGATGGACGCGTCGAAGCCGTAGCCGGTGAGGGCCTCGGGCATCTGGACGAGGTAGGAGACCCCCAGGAAGTTCGCGAACATGCCGAAGCCGACGAGGATGCCGGCCAGGTTGGCCATGAGCACCGGGCGGTGGACGAACATCTTCATGTCGACGAGCGGTTCGCGGACCTTCCGCTCCACGAGGACCCAGACGACCGCCATGACGGCGGCGCCGGCGAAGCTGCCGAGCGTCCGGGCCGAGGCCCAGCCCCACTCGTGGCCCTGCGAGATGGGCAGCAGGAGCAGCAGCAGCGTGATGCCGAGGGTCAGCGCACCGAGGAAGTCGGTGCGGCCGCCGGTCTTGTGGCGGGTCGCGGGGACGAGGAACACGACCGCGAGCAGGGCGAGGGCGGCGAAGCCGGTCGCCATCCAGAAGGCGCTGCGGTAGTCGGCGTCGGAGCCGGAGGTGAGCAGGCCGGTGGCGACGAGCGCGAGGCCGCTGCCGAACGCGAGGGTGCCGCTGACCAGGGACATGGCGCCGGGCAGTCGCTGCGGCCTGACCTCCTCGCGCAGGACGGAGAGGGCGAGCGGGAAGATCGCGGTGGCGGCGCCCTGGAGGACGCGGCCGAGGATCAGCAGGGGCAGCGAGGTGGCGAGGGCGGCGACGACGGAGCCGGCGACCATGACACCGAGGACGGCGACGAGCGTGGGCTTCTTGCCGTGCTGGTCGCCGAAGCGGCCGAGCAGCGGGGTGAAGACGGCGGCGGAGAGCAGGGTGGCGGTGGTCACCCAGCTGACGTTGGCCGTGGAGGTGCCGAGGTCGGTACGGATGAGGCCGAGGATCGGGACCGGCAGGGTCTGCATCATCGAGACGACCATGGCGGCGAGACTCAGGGCGAAGACGATGACCGTCTCGCGCCGGGCGTCGGCGGCGGGCGGTGTGGGGGCATGACTCATGGCAGGGAGGGCCTTTTCCGGTGACACGGGAGCTTCAGATCATCGATGTTTGATGTCATCAAGTACTTGCCCGAAGGTAGACCCGGATACTTGAGGTGGTCAAGTAAACAATTGATAATGTCAAGTGTTCTGAGTACGCTCGCCCCATGAGCGCGACGACCGAGACCCCCACCAGGCTCCAGCTCATGGAGCTCCTCGCCGCCATCGGCACGGCCCAGTGGCGGGACTTCGCGGCGGCCGCCGCCCACCACGGTCTGACCTCCACCCAGGCGAAGGTCCTCGCCCAGCTCAACGGCCCCCTGCCGATGCGCGCCCTCGCCACCCTGCTCGTGTGCGACGCGTCCAACGTCACCGGCATCATCGACCGGCTGGAGGCCCGCTCCCTGGTCCGCCGCGAGCCCGACGCCTCCGACCGCCGCGTCAAGAACGTGGTGGCCACCGACGAGGGCCGGGACGTCATCCGCCGCGTCCGCGAGGAGATGCAGGCCACCAGCGGCGCCCTCGACACCCTCGACGCGGCCGAGAGCACCACCCTCTACGAGCTGCTGGCCCGGCTGCGGCCGGGCATGGAGAAGAACGCCTGACGGCCGGCGGCCCCGTCAGGGGCTCGTCGTCGAGACCGCGTACACCCGCGGGAACGCCGGCTCCGTGAGGTCGACCGTCAGGTCGGTCGCCGGGCGGGGTTCCTCGCGTTTCACCGTCGTGCCCGCCCAGGTCATGCCCTCGACGAAGCGCCAGCCCGCGATGTCCGCGTCACGGTCGCCGACCGTGATCCGGCCCGGGGTGAGGGCGGCGCGGCTCGTGCCGGACTCGGCGAGGAAGGCGTCCAGGCCCGCGGCGGTCGTCGTGAACTGCACGTACAGCCGGCTGGTCTTCCAGTTGCTCGTCTCGTAGTAGGCGACGCCCCACGCCCCGGCGGGGATCGGGACCTCGAAGATCCGGCGCTTCATCAGCGAGGGCCAGTTGTCCTGGAGGCCCGCCGCCGAGGACTCGCGCTCCTTGTCGCGGCCGCTGTCGCGGCTCTGGCCCGCGGAGATGACGAGGTAGCCGGCCGGGATGCCGACGAGCAGGACGATGATGACGGCGGTCAGCCAGCGGCGGCGGATCATGTGCCGGCGGTCCTCGGGGAGCTTGCCCCCGGTGTCGCGCGGCGGGGTGGACTGGTGGGGCAGGGTCATGAAGGCGGGTCCTCGGGGATACGGGCGGCCCGGCCCGAGGTCCCGCTGCGCAGGGCCTGGGCGTAGCGCTCGTACCGTTCGTACCGCTCCACCCGGCGCCGGTTGGCGCGGCGGAAGCGGCGGGCGACGAGCCGGGCGAGGTCGGCGGCGCCGACCATGCCCGCCTCGGGGCCGAGCTGGGCGCGGGTGATACGGGCCTCGGGACGGTAGCCGCGGCCGGTGAGATGGCGGCGGAAGGAGTCCCTGGCGGGGCCGATGAGCAGGTCGTCGGCGGCCGAGACGCCACCGCCGATGACGAAGCAGGAGGGGTCGAGGGCGGCGGCGAGGTTGGCGATGCCGACGCCGAGCCACTGTCCGATGTCCTGGAACAGCTCGACGCACATGGCGTCGCCCTCGCGGGCGAGCTCGGTGATGAGCGGTCCGGTGATCTCGGGGACGTTGCCCTTGACGCGTTCGATGAGCCCGTACGCGACCGGGGAGTCGGCGGCGGCCAGCTCACGGGCCTCGCGGACCAGGGCGTTGCCGGAGCTGTACTGCTCCCAGCAGCCGCGGTTGCCGCAGGGGCAGCGGTGGCCGCCGGGGACGACCTGCATATGGCCGAACTCGCCGGCCACCCCGAACTTGCCGCGCTTGACCTGGCCGTCCTCCAGGATGGCGCCGCCGATGCCGGTGCCGAGGGTGATCATGACGAGGTGGTCCTCGCCGCGTCCGGCG
The DNA here is from genome assembly GCF_001905825.1 of Streptomyces sp. CB02009. Taxonomy (GTDB): domain Bacteria; phylum Actinomycetota; class Actinomycetes; order Streptomycetales; family Streptomycetaceae; genus Streptomyces. The sequence goes on along the minus strand of NZ_LIVV01000003.1, from coordinate 692,845 downwards.
CCGAAGCGCCACTCGGCCCAGGCGGCGGTGTTGGCGTCGTTGTCCACCATGACGGGGACGGCGAGGCGGCTCTGGAGGGCGTCCTTGAGGGGCTCGTTGCGCCAGGCGAGGTGCGGGGCGAAGAGCACGGTGGCACGCTCGGCGTCGACCCAGCCGGCCGCGCCGATGCCGACGGCGTGCACGTCGTGCCGGTCGGAGAGGTCCAGGACCAGCTCGACGATGGTGTCCTCGACGACCTTGGCGCTCTTGGACTTGTCCGGGGTCTCCGTGCGGAGCTTCTCCAGGATGTTGCCGTCGGCGTCCACGACGCCGGCCATCACCTTCGTACCGCCGATGTCGATGCCGACGGTCGGCACCCGCGGCGCCGTCAGATGGGAGCGCCGCTCGCGGGAGCCGACGGTCCGCAGCACGGTGCCCCGGGCCGATCCCCGGTGGGCGAGGTCACGGTAGGTACTCATCGGCTCCGATTCTGCCAGGTGAGGTGTCAAGGGGCCGTTCGATCGCGGCCGCGTCCGTCACGTCCCGGTCGGCCGCTCCAGCTCGTGCCGCAGGTCCTCCAGCTCGGTGCCGCCGGCCATCTGCCGGGTCAACTCGTCGAGCGTGACGGAGCCCTTGGTGTGGCTGCCGGCCATGACGCCCCGCTTGAGCAGCACGAAACGGTCGCCGACCAGGTACGCGTGGTGCGGGTTGTGGGTGATGAGAACCACGCCGAGGCCCTGGTCGCGGGCGGCGGCCACGTACTTCAGGACGACGCCGGACTGCTTGACGCCGAGCGCGGCGGTCGGCTCGTCGAGGACGAGGACCTTCGCGCCGAAGTGGACGGCCCTGGCGATGGCCACGCACTGCCGCTCGCCGCCGGAGAGGGTGCCGATGGGCTGGTCGACGTCGCGCAGGTCGATGCCCATGCGGAGCAGCGCCTCGCGGGTGGTGGTCCGCATCAGGTCGACGTCGAGCCGCTTGAAGGGGCCGGAGCCCCTGGTGGGCTCGGAGCCGAGGAAGAAGTTCCGCCAGACCGGCATGAGCGGGACGACGGCGAGGTCCTGGTAGACGGTGGCGATGCCCCGGTCGAGGGCGTCGCGCGGGTTGGCGAGGGTGACCTCCTCGCCCTCGACGCGGAAGGTCCCCGCGTCGTGCTGGTGGAGCCCGGCGACGATCTTGATGAGGGTGGACTTGCCGGCGCCGTTGTCGCCGAGGACGCAGGAGATCTCGCCGGCGCGGACCTCCAGGGAGACCCCTTCGAGGGCGCGGATGTTGCCGTAGTACTTGCTGACGTCGTCGAGCTCGACGAGCGGAGCGGGCCCGGTCTTCGTGGCCGTCGTCACTTGGTGGCCTCCACACGCTTGCGGATCCAGGCGTTCAGCAGGGTCGCGAGGAGGAGCATCGCTCCCAGGAAGAACTTGAACCAGTCCGGGTTCCACTCGGCGTACACGATGCCCTTGCTCGTCATGCCGAAGATCAGGGCGCCGATCGCCGAGCCGATGGCGGAGCCGTATCCGCCGGTGATCAGGCAGCCGCCGATGACGGCGGCGATGATGAAGATCAGCTCGTTGCCGACGCCCTCGCCCGACTGGACGACGTCGAAGGAGAAGAGCAGGTGCTGGCCGGAGATCCAGGCGCAGAACGCCACGCCCAGATAGAGGCCGATCTTCGTCCGGTAGACCGGGACGCCGACGGCGCGGGCCGCGTCGGCGCCGCCGCCGACCGCGAAGATCCAGTTGCCGAAGCGGGTGCGGAGCAGGATCCAGGTGGCGAGCGCGACCAGGCCGAACCACCACAGGATGGTGACCTTGAACTCGACGCCGCCGATGGTCAGCTGCGAGGCGAAGAGCTTGCGGGCGGAGGAGAAGCCCTCCATGTCGGCGATGCTCTTGGTGGATACGGTGCCGCTGATCAGCTTGGTGAGGCCGAGGTTCAGCCCGGTCAGCATGAGGAAGGTGCCGAGCGTGATGATGAAGCTGGGCAGCTTCGTACGGGTCAGCATGAAGCCGTTGAACGCGCCGATCGCCAGGGTGACGAGCAGCGAGACGCCGACGCCGACCCAGACGTTCGCCGTCATCTGGTAGCTGAACATCGACGAGACCAGGGCCGAGCTGGTGACCAGGACGCCCGCGGACAGGTCGAACTCGCCGCCGATCATGAGCAGCGCGACGGGGACCGCCATGATGCCGAGCGTGGAGGCGGCGTAGAGCACGGTGCCGAGGCTCGCCGGGTTCAGGAAGCTGTCGGCGGTGAGGGAGAAGAAGACGAAGACGGCGATCGCGCCCACGACCGAGCCGAGCTCGGGGCGGCCCAGCAGCTTCTTCAGCGGGGTGGTGCGCAGCAGCCGTTCGTCGACGTGGTCGAGTCCGTCGGACGGTGGGGCGGTGGAGCTCATCGGGTGCCCCGCTCGGCGTACTCGACGAGCTTCGCGGCGTCGTCCTTGGTGATGACCTGCGGGCCGGTGAGGACCGGCTTGCCGCCGCCGAGGACGTTGGCGTTGTAGCGGTAGAGCCAGAGCAGGTCGACGGCCTCGTAGCCCTGGAGGTAGGGCTGCTGGTCGACGGCGAAGCCGAGCGTGCCGGCCTGGAGGGAGGCGGCGACCTTGGCGTTGAGGTCGAAGGTGTCGATCTCGGCCTTGCTCCCGGCGCTCCTGGCGGCCTGGACGGCGGCGTCGGCGAAGGGGGCGCCGAGGGTGACGACGGCGTCGACGTCCTTGTCGGACTGGAGCTTGGCCTCGATGGAGGCCTTGACGTCCGGCATGTTGGTGCCGTCGACGTAGAGGTTGACCAGTTCGCCGTCGAAGGTCTTCCTCGTGCCGGCGCAGCGCTGCTCGTGACCGACGTTGCCCTGCTCGTGCAGGACGCAGAGGGCCTTCTTCTTCCCCCGCTTGTCGAGTTCCTCGCCGACGGCCTCGCCGGCGACGGTCTCGTCCTGGCCGATGTGGGTGAGCGCCCCGTACGCCTTGGACTGCTCGGCGCCCGAGTTCACGGTGATCACCGGGATGCCGGCCTTGACGGCCTTCTCGACGGCGGCCTTCATCGCGTCGGGCTTCGCGAGCGTGACGATCAGACCGTCGACGCCCTTGGCGACGTACGAGTCGATCAGCTGCGCCTGCTGCTGCGCCTCGTCGCTGTGGGCGTAGAGGAAGTTGATGTTGTCCTTGGCGGCGGCCTGCTTGGCGCCCTTCTGGACGATGTCCCAGAAGGTGTCGCCGTCACCCGAGTGGGTCACCATGGCGAAGGTCCAGCGGGGGGTGTCGACGGCCGCCCTGCCCTGGGCCTCGGCGGCCTTGCGGGCGTCCTCCGCCCGCTTTCCGCCGGTGCTGCTGCACCCGGCGAGCGCCCCGGTGAGCGCGAGCGCGAGCACGGCGCCGACTGCGGCGCGTACCCCTCCTGTCCGAAGCCTGGTCACGAGGCCGTGCCCTCCTTTGTGTCCTTTGCGTGCGTTGCAGTCGTGCATTGCAGTATCGGTCATGCGGGGCGTGGCGCTCGCCAGGGGGCCGGTGTCCGGCTCTCGGGCCGGTGGGGTACGGCCTACGGACGGACCATCAGCTGGAACTCGAAGGAGTAGCGGTCGGCCCGGTAGAGATGGGAGCCGTGCTCCACGGCGCGGCCGGTGTCGTCGAGGGTGACGCGCTCCATCGTCAGCAGCGGCGCGCCCTCCTCCTCGTCGAGCAGCGCGGCCTCGGCGGCGGTCGCGGCGCGGGCGCCGACGGCCTGGCGCGCGCTGTGCAGGGTGAGCGCGGCGGAGCGGAGCATCCGGTAGAGGCCGGTGGTCTCCAGACGGGCGGTGTCCGGCTCGCCGGGGCCGAGAAGCCCGGCGGGCAGGTGGTTGCGCAGATACGCCATGGGTTCGCCGTGCGCGGTACGGAGCCGTTCGAGGTAGACGACCTCGCTGCCCTCGGGGACGCGGAGGGCGGCGGCGACCGGGCCGGTGGCGGGTTCGAGGCGGTTGACCAGGACCCGGGTGGCGGGGAGCTGTCCGGCGGCGTCCAGGTCGTCGTACAGGCTGCTCAGCTCCAGCGGGCGGCGGACCGTGCTGTGCACGACCTGGGTGCCGACCCCCCGGCGTCGGACCAGGAGGCCCTTGTCCACGAGGGTCTGGATGGCCTGGCGGACGGTGGGGCGGGAGAGGCCGAGGCGGGTGGCGAGGTCGATCTCGTTGCCGAGGAGGGTGCCCGGGGTCAGCGTGCCGTTCTCCACGGCGCTCTCCAGTTGCTGGGCCAGCTGGAAGTAGAGCGGGACCGGGCTGGTGCGGTCCACGGAGAGCGGGGGCAGGGCGGAGCCTGACTGCTTGGACACGGGGGGAGCGTAGCCCGGGGCGCTGATGACGGGAAGTCGTGACGTCCGGTTGTCCTGACAAATCCTTGACACCGGGGGCGGACCGTTCCACGGTGGGGCCATGCGCATCGGACTCATCGGTACGGGCCGGATCGGGAGCTTCCACGCGGGTGTGCTGGCCCGCCACCCGGAGGTCGAGTCGCTGGTCGTGGCGGATGCGGACGCCTCGCGGGCGGCCGGGGTCGCGGGGGCGCTCGGCGCGGAGGCCGCGCCGGACGTCACGGCGCTGTTCGCGCACGCCCTGGACGCCGTCGTGATCGCCTCGGCGACGGCGGCGCACGCGGAGCTGATCGCCCGCGCGGCGGGCGCCGGGCTCCCGGCCTTCTGCGAGAAGCCGATCGCCCTGGACGTGCCGGGGACGGCGACCGCGCTCTCGGCGGTGGCCGAGGCGGGCACGGAGCTCCAGCTCGGCTTCATGCGGCGCTTCGACCCGGGGTACCGGGCGGCGCGTGAGGCGGTCCGCGCGGGGCGGCTCGGCCGGCTGCACACCGTGCGGGCGGCGACCTCGGACCCGGCGCCGCCGCCGGCCGCGTACCTCCCCCTCTCCGGGGGTCTCTTCCGGGACTGCCTGGTGCACGACTTCGACATCGTGCGCTGGGTGACCGGGCGGGAGGTCGTGGAGGTGTACGCGACGGGCTCGGACGCCGGTCCCGCGATGTTCCGGGAGACGGGGGACGTGTCCACGGCCGCCGCGCTGCTCACCCTGGACGACGGCACACTGGTCACGGCGACGGCGACCCGGTGCAACGGCGCCGGGTACGACGTCCGCATGGAGCTGGCGGGCGAGCTGGACCAGATCGCGGTGGGCCTGGACGACCGCACGCCGCTCACCTCGGTGGAGCCCTGGGCGCCGGCGCCGCCGGGCAAGCCCTGGAGCGGCTTCCTCGAGCGGTTCGCCCCCGCGTACGAGGCGGAGCTCGGCGCCTTCGTACGGCTGGTCCGCGGCGAGGCGCCCAACCCGTGCGACGGGCGGGAGGCCCTGGCGGCGCTGCGGATCGCCGAGGCGTGCGAGCGCTCGCGGCGGGAGCGGCGACCGGTACGGGTGGACGACATCGGCTAGCGGCCCCTCGGCGCGGGCGCCGGACCGGCGGGTGTCACCACCGGACCGGAAGGTGCCGGACTCCGCGCATCAGGAGGCCGGGGAGCCACTCCCAGGGCTCGCCCTCGGGGTCGAGTTCCAGGCCGGGGAAGCGGTCGAGGAGGGTCCGGAGCGCGATCCGGCCCTCCAGCCGCGCGAGCGGGGCGCCCAGGCAGTAGTGGATGCCGTGCCCGAACGCCAGATGGCCCCGGGTGTCCCGGCGGATGTCGAAGCGGTCGGGTTCGGGGAACCGGGCCGGGTCGCGGTCGAGCGCCCCGATGGCGACGAGGACGTGCCGGCCCGCCGGGATCTCGGTGCCGCCGAGGGTGACGGGCTCCCGGCTGAACCGGAAGGTACTGGTCTCCACCGGACCGTCGAACCGCAGGGACTCCTCGATCGTCCCGTCCAGGAGGCCCGGGTCGGCGCGCAGGGCGGCGAGCTGATCGGGATGGGTGAGCAGGTTGCGGACGGTGTTGGCGATCAGGTTGACGGTGGTCTCGTGGCCCGCGATGAGCAGCAGATAGGCCATGGCCCGGAGTTCGGGCCCGGAGAGCCGGTCGCCGTCCTCGGCGCGGGAGGCGATCAGACCGGAGAGCAGGTCGTCGGCCGGGCCCGCGGCCCGCTTGTCCTCGATGAGCTCGTCGAGGTAGGCGCCGAAGTCCACCATGCTCCGGCCGAAGTCCTCCTCGCCGGTGGGGCTGACCAGCTCCGTCGACCAGCGGCGGAAGGTGTCGCGGTCCGCCGAGGGGACGCCGAGGAGCTCGCAGATCACGGTGATCGGCAGCGGGTACGCGAAGGCGTCGACGAGGTCGGCCCGGCCCGCCGGTTCCATCGCGTCGACGAGCTCCGTGGTGAGCCGCTCGATGCGGGGCCGCAGGGCTTCCACCCGGCGGCCGGTGAACTCGCCCGTGACCAGGCGGCGCAGCCGGGTGTGGTCGGGCGCGTCGGCCGAGAGGAGGTGGACGCCGATGATGTCCTCCTCCGGCGGCCGTACCCCGATCACGTGCGGGGACTTGGCGAGCCGGGGGTCGGCGAGCGCCGCACGGCCCTCCTCGTGCCCGACGACCAGCCAGAACTGGAAGCCGTCGGGCATCCGCACCTCGTGGACGGGGCCGTTCTCGCGGAACTTCGCGTAGTAGGGGTACGGGTGCGCGGTGAAGTCCGCGCCGTACTCCCCCAGTTCGATGACGGACATCGACGCAGACTATCCGAAGGCGACAGGGCCGAAGTGATCAGTTCCGGCCGTCCTCGTCCTCTCCTGCGGACAGGAGGCCCGCGTCGTGGACGAGGAGGGCGATCTGGACGCGGTTGTTGAGGCCGAGTTTGGCGAGGACCCGCGAGACATGGGTCTTGACCGTGGGCACGCTCATGTACAGCTCGGCGGCGATCTCCGCGTTGGACAGGCCGCGGCCGACGGCGACGGCCACCTCCCGCTCGCGGTCGGCGAGTTCGGTGAGGCGTCCGGCGGCCGAGGTGCGCGGGGACTGCTCCGGCTGTCCGGCGACGTGCGTCATGAGCTGGCGGGTGACGGCCGGGGACAGCACCGGGTCACCGGCGGCGACCCGGCGGACGGCGGCGACGATCTCGGCGGGCGGCGTGTCCTTGAGGACGAAGCCGGCCGCACCGGCCCGCAGGGCGCGCAGCACCTGCTCGTCGGCGTGGAAGGTGGTGAGGACGACGACCTCGGGGGCGCCGGGCTCGGCGCGCAGCCGCTCGGTGGCGGTGAGGCCGTCCACGTGCGGCATGCGGATGTCCATGAGGACGACGTCGGGGGCGTACCGGGCGACGAGTTCGGGCACCTCGCGGCCGTCGGCGCCCTCGCCGACGATCTGCAGGTCCTCGGCGCCGCCGAGCATGAAGGTGAGGCCCGCGCGGACCAGGGGGTCGTCGTCGACGATGAGCAGCCGGATGGTCATGAGGGCCACGGTAGCCAGGCGTGGAGGGAGAAACCTCCGTCGGGGGCGGGTCCGTGCTCCATCCGGCCACCGGCGAGCGCGGCGCGTTCGGTGAGGCCAATCAGGCCCTGGCCGGAGCCGGGGACGGGCGGGACCGGTCCGGCGGGTGCCGGGTTGCGGACGTCGACGGTGAGACCCTCGCCGGGGCGGCCGCGCACGGTGACGGTGACCGTGGTGCCGGGGGCGTGCTTGCGGGCGTTGGTGAGGCCTTCCTGGGCGATGCGGTAGACGGTGCGGCCGGTGGCGGCGGGCACGGCGGCCGGTTCGTCCACGGTGGTGTCGAGGACGACGTCGGCCCCGGCCTCGCGGGACTCCTCGATCAGCGCGCCGAGGGTGGCGAGGGTGGGCTGCGGCCGGTCGCCCCCGTCGCCGTTCTCGCCGGGGGCGCGCAGCACGCCGATGATCTCGCGGAGGTCCTGGAGGGCCTCGTGGGCGCTGTCGCGGATGACGCCCGCGGCGCGGGCGACCTGCTCGGGCGGGGCGTCGGGCCGGAACTCCAGGGCTCCGGCGTGCACGCTGAGCAGGGTGAGGCGGTGGGCGAGGACGTCGTGCATCTCGCGGGCGATCGCCTCGCGGGCGAGCCGCTGGGCCTGGGCGGCGCGCAGCTCGGCCTCGGCCTCGGCGCGGCGGGCGCGCTCCCGCAGGGCCTCGACGAGCTGGCGGCGGGAGCGGACGAGCATGCCCCAGGCGGTGACGAGCAGGATGAGGGTGAAACCGAGGGCGATGGAGAGCCCGGTGTTGGTGGTGGGGTCGGGCCGGATGAAGGCCTGCGCGGTGGAGGTGGCGACGGCGAGCGCGCCGATCGCGGCGACCTCGCGGAACGGTCTGCGTACGGCGACGCTGAAGAGGCCCGCGAGGAGGGCGCCGGCGGCGACCGGGGCCACGGTGTTGAGCAGCGCGAGGCCGATCGCGAGCCCGGCGGGCCAGCGGCGGCGCAGCCAGAGGGCGCAGCAGGCGGCGGCGCCGAGGAGCTGGTCGACGAGGGTGACGGCCTCGCTCGTGTACTCCGCGCTGGCGTCGGCGGCGAGGAGGCCGACGAAGGCGGCGAGAAGGAAGAGCGAGGTGTCCACGATCCAGTCGCGGACGGTACGGCGGGGCCGGCTCTCCCCGTTCCCCCCTGAGGTGACCAGGTGGGAGGGGAGCAGCCAGAGCTGCCGGTCCGTGCGAGTCATACCGGCAATGTACGCAGCGGGGGGCGGCGCGCGGGGCATCGGACGGCCGGGCCGCTACCGAAGTCGCGGAGGTCGATACTTCGGTAGCGGTGCCCGTGGACCGGTGGCGGACGCGGCCGGTCTTCCGGCCCCGCCATGATCACTTCATGAAGAGGTTTCTGGAGGTCGCCGGTTCCCTGCTCGCTCTCCTCGGTGCGGCCGGGGTGGTGCGCGAGCTGACGGACGGCTGGTTCCGGCTGCTCGGCGCGACCCGGTTCCTCACGGAGAACGTGTGGTTCCTGGAGGGCCGCGAGCTGTTCGCCAACATCGTGATCGCGGTGCTCGGCCTGGTCCTCGTGATCGCGTCGCAGCGGGTGGCGAAGTCCTGACCGCGCCGCCCGCCGGGGCTCAGACGCTCGTCGTGTCGAGCCGGGTCACCTCGGCGAGGTGCTCGGCCATCCGGTGCGAGACGGAGCCGCTCGTGTAGAGGGCGCCGCCGACCACGGCGAACGGGACGGAACCGCCGAGGAGGGCGAGCATGCCGGGCCAGTCCCGGCTCTCGACGCACTCCTTGTCGTGGACGTAGTCGCTGGTGAGCAGGGCGGGGCAGGGGCTGCCGCCGCCGTCGGCGTCCTCGTAGGGGGTCAGCAGCAGGACGCCGAACCAGACCCAGAGCAGAGCGGCGATGGTGAAGAGGCCGAGGCCCCAGCCCTGGGTGCGCCGGGCCTTGGCGCGGAACTCGTTGTCGTACACCAGTGAACGCATGATCGAAGAACCTACCGGGCCTCGTCGTCGGCGGCACGGCGACCCCAACTGGTGCCCGCGAGCACGAGGATGGCGCCCGCGATGCCGAGGACACCGGGGCGGTCGCCGGCGAGGGCGATGCCCGCGGCGGCGGCCCAGAGCGGTTCCGTACCGAGGAGGAGGCTGACCCGGGACGGGGACGTGCGGCGGACCGCCCACATCTGCACGAAGAACGCGAAGAGCGTGCAGAAGACGGAGAGGAAGACCAGCCCGGCCCACTCGCGCGGGCCGAAGTCGAGCGCCACCGCCCAGGGCGAGGCGCCGGTGCCGGGGAAGGCCGCGATGACGGCGAAGACGGCGACGGCGGAGCCCAGCTGGACGGTGGTGAGGGAGAGCGAGTCGGCCGACCGGACGGCCTTGATCCGGGACATCGCCAGGACGTGGACGGTACGGGCGAGGGCGGCGAGCAGCATGAGCAGGTCGCCGAGCGACGGGGTGGTGAAGCCCCCGCCCTGGGTGAGGAGCACGACGCCGAGGACGGAGAGCGCGGCGGCGCCGAGGAAGGCGCGGGGCGGGCGGACCCGGGTGACGGCGGCCTCGGCGAGCGGGGTGAAGATCATGGTGAGGCTGATGATCAGACCCGCGTTGGTGGCGGAGGTGTGGACGACGCCGTAGGTCTCCAGGAGGAAGATCCCGCTGAGGATCAGTCCGAGGATCCCGGCGCCGCGCCACTGGGCGGCGCTCAGGGCCCGGAGCCTGGCCCGTCCGGCGACGACCAGGACGGGCAGCACCACCGCGAACCGCAGCACGAGGACGGCGATGACGGTGTGGGTGGTGGTGATGCCCTTGGCCGCGAGATAGCTGGCGCCCCAGACGACGGCGACGAGCAGGACGGGCAGGTCGGTGAGCCAGGCGCGGCGCGGGGCACCGAGGGGCACGGGGGCGGCGATCGACGACGAAGCTGACATGGCGGCCGTATCTCCAACGCTCGGGGTGGGGTGGAGACTTCGACGGCTCGCACATGGAGCGATCACCGTACCGGGACGGGCCTGTGGTGGCTACATCTTTCGGGGCGGCGGACGGGGGTGGGCGGCGGCGCGGTGGGCAACGGCCGGGTCGGCAACGGCCGAATGCGCGGCCCGGCGCGCGGCGACCCGACGCGCGGTGGCCTGGACGCGGCAGCCCGACACGTGACGGCCCGGGTGCGGCAGCCCGACACGTGGCGACCCGACGCGTGGCGGCCCGGCCGGTCAGGCGTAGCTGCCGTACTCGGGGCGGCCCGCGCGCTCGTACGTGGTGAGGGCGACGCCGGCGCCGGTGGTGCGCGCGTCGGTCAGCCGGAAGGCGGTGGGGCGCACTCCGTCGGCGAAGAGGCGCCGGCCGGTGCCGAGGACCACCGGGAAGACGAGCAGGTGCAGGGTGTCGATCAGGTCGTGGTCGAGCAGGGTCCGGGCGAGACCGCCGCTGCCGTGCATCTGGATCTCCCCGTCGGTGCGCTCCTTGAGCGCCCTGACCTCCTCGACGACGTCCCCGCGGAGCACGGTGGTCCCGGCCCAGTCGGCGGAGTCGAGGGTGGTGGTGGCGACGTACTTGGGGAGTGCGTTGAGCTTCGTGGCGATCGGGTCGGCGGGGTCCGTCTGCTTCGGCCAGTACCCGGCGAAGATCTCGTACGTACGGCGGCCGAGGAGGAAGGCGGCCGGCCGGGTGAAGACCCCCTCCATGAACCGTCCGAAGTCCTCGTCCCCGAACGGCACGGACCAGCCGCCGTGCGTGAAGCCGTCGCTGGGGTCCTCCTCCGGGCCGCCCGGGGCCTGGTGGACGCCGTCGAGGGTGAGGAACTGGGTGAGGCTGAGCGTGGCCATGGTGGTGCCCTTTCGTCTCCGGTCCATCGTGTCTCGGCAGTTCAGACCGTGCCGCCGGGCGGAACTCATCGGTGGCCGGGTCGGCGTCCGATTCATGCCAGCGCCGGGACACCCTCGCGAGTTTCATTGAACCCGCAACCACTTATGGCTTCTTCCACGGAGGTTCGGGATGTCCACGATGCACGGCACGGCGGTTCTGGTGACGGGCGGCAGCCGCGGGATCGGCGCGGCCACGGCCGTACGGCTCGCCAGGGAGGGCGCCGACGTCGCCTTCACCTACGTCCAGGACGAGGCGCGCGCCAAGGAGGTGGCGGCGCGCATCGAGGCGACCGGCCGGAAGGCACTGCCCCTGCGGGCCGACGCGGCCGACGCCGGGGACGCGGCGGGCGCGGTGCACTGGGCGGCGGACGCCCTGGGCCGGCTCGACGTCCTGGTGAACAACGCGGGCATCGGGGTCCTCGGCCCGCTGGAGTCCCTGGCGCTCACGGACGTGGACCGGGTCCTCGCCGTGAACGTCCGGGCGGCCTTCCTCGCCGCGCAGGCGGCGGCCGGGCGGCTGCCGGAGGGCGGCAGGATCGTCACCGTCGGCAGCTGCATGACGCAGCGCGTACCGGGCCCCGGCGGGGTGCTGTACGCGCTGAGCAAGACGGCGCTGATCGGCCTGACGAAGGGCCTCGCGCGGGATCTGGGCGGCCGCGGCATCACGGCGAACCTCGTCCACCCGGGCCCCGTCGACACCGACATGAACCCGGCGGACGGCCCGTACGCGGAGGGCCAGACGGCGCTGACGGCCCTGGGCCGCTTCGGCACTCCGGACGAGGTGGCCGCGATGGTGGCGTTCCTGGCGGGGCCGGAGGGGCGGTACGTGACGGGCGCGGAGTTCTCGGTGGACGGCGGGCACGCGGCGTGACGCGCCTGCGTTCGGCTGGACCGGGCCGGCGCTGGGCGCCCGCCTGGAGGAGGCCGGTCCAAAACGCCCGCCCCTAGGACCGGCGAGTGAGCCGAAGGGCGCCGCCGGGGGAACGGCCCCGAGCGCGCGGAGGCCCCCGAGGAACGAGGGGGTCGAGCACGGTCGGGGCCGTGAGCCCGGCTCCGGGCGCCCGGAGGCGAACCGAGCCCTCAGAAAGGGGGGTGCGTGATTCGCGAGAGCGCAGCGGTGCTGTCGTGCCGCTGCGCCCTCGCGGGCCGGGCGGGGTGTCGTACCCGCCCAGTTCATGGGGCGGGCCCGGGGGCGTGCCCCGGCCCGCTGGTGCGTACGGGCTGTGGTCAGCCGCCCAGTTCCTGGTGGCGGGCGGTCAGACGGGCCGTACCGGCGTCCGTGAGGGAGCCGAAGAGGCGGAGGCGGGAGATGCCGCCGTCCGGGTAGATGTCGATCCGCACGCGGGAGCCGACCGCCGGGGTGTCGAGCACGAAGCGGTGGTTGGTGTCGGGCTGGAGGCGGGTCCGGGGCAGGATCTCGGTCCACTCCTCGGAGCCCTCGGCCGCGACGGAGAGCGCGGCCCAGCCGGCGCTGTTGCCCTTGAGGTACGCGGTGTCGATCTCGACGGCGCGGATCTCGGACTCGGCGACGAGCTGGTAGCGGATCCAGTCGTTGCCCTTGTCGCGGCGGCGGCGGGTCTCCCAGCCGTCGTCCATCTTGCGGGAGCGGCCGGGCTGGATGGTGTTGGTGGCCGGGGAGTAGAAGCGGTCGGAGGCGTCCTCGACCTGGCCGCCGTTCTCCAGGGCCGCGAGGTCGAAGGTGCCGAGCACGCCGAGCCACTGCGGGTCGGGGGCGACCTCGCCGTACACGCGGAGGCGGGCGATGCCGCCGTCGGGGTGCTGGTTGACGCGGAGGTGGGTGAAGCGCTGCTCGACGTCGACGGCGAAGCCGTTGGCGGCGTGGCCGCCGACGGCGGTGCGCGGGACGAGCACCGTCCACTTCACGTCGTCGGCGAGGAGCTCCTCGGGCGAGGGCGAGCCGGGGACGGAGGCGGCCTCGACGGAGACGGCCTGCGGGTAGTTGCCGCGGAAGTGGGCGGTGTCGAGGACGATGCCGCGGACGACGCCGGGCGCGCCGAGCCGTACGAGGGCCCAGTCGTGGTCGTCCTCGGTGGGGTGCGGCTGCTGGGCGGAGACGCCGCGGCGGCGGCGGGTCTCCCAGCCGTCCATGATCTTGCCCTTGTGGCCGAAGTGCTCGGGGTCGAACTCGGCCGCCTCGGGCTTGAGCAGGTTCTCGCGCTCGGCGAAGAACTCGTCGTTGGCGGCGATCACGCCCGCGCCGAGGCGCCGGTCGGCGAGGTCGGCGTACTGGGTGAAGGGGAAGTCGGCCGTCCGGTAGTCGGCGTAGGGGTCACCACCGCCGTAAGGGCTGGCGTCGCCGGTGAAGGAGGGTATGCCGGTGCTCACGGGTCAGTTGTTCCTTTCGAGGAGGCGGCCGGAGGGCTCGGCGAGGGTGCCGTGGTCGGCGATCCGCTCTCCGCGCAGCCAGGTGGAGGTGACGACGCCGTTGAGGGTCTTGCCCGCGTAGGCGGTGATCCGGTTGCGGTGCTGGAGCTCCGCCGGATCGACGGTGAAGGTGGCCTCGGGGTCGAGGACGGCGAAGTCGGCGTCGCGGCCGGCCTCGATGGCGCCCTTGCGGGTGAGGCCGGCGAGCCGGGCCGGGCCCTCCGACATCCAGCGGACGACGTCCGTCAGGTCGAAGCCGCGGCGGCGGGCCTCGGTCCAGATGGCGGGGAGGCCGAGCTGGAGGGAGGAGATGCCGCCCCAGGCGGACGCGAAGTCGGGCGTCTTGAGGTCGGTCGTCGACGGGGAGTGGTCGGAGACGATGCAGTCGATCGTGCCGTCCGCGAGCCCCTGCCACAGCGCGTCCTGGTTGACGGCCTCGCGGATGGGCGGGCAGCACTTGAACTCGGTGGCGCCGTCCGGGATCTCCTCGGCGGTGAGCGTGAGGAAGTGCGGGCAGGACTCGACGGTGACCTTGACGCCCTCGGCCTTGGCGGCGGCGAGGACGGGCAGCGCGTCCGAGGAGGAGAGGTGCAGGACGTGGACGCGGGCGTTGAGCCGGCGGGCCTGGTTGATCAGGTTCTCGATCGCCGTGTTCTCCGCGTCGCGGGGGCGCGAGGCGAGGAAGTCGGCGTACGCCTCGCCGGAGCGCTGGGGCGCGGCGGCGAGGTGGTGGGGGTCCTCGGCGTGCACGATCATCAGGCCGTCGAAGCCGGAGATCTCGGCGAGCGAGGTCGCCAGCTGCTCCTGGTCGAGCTCGGGGAACTCCTCCACGCCGGACGGCGACAGGAAGCACTTGAAGCCGAAGACACCGGCGTCGTGGAGTGGGCGCAGGTCCTTGACGTTGTCGGGCAGGGCGCCGCCCCAGAAGCCGACGTCGACGTGGGCCTTGGCGCGGGCGACCTCCTGCTTGACGCGCAGGTTCTCCACGGTGGTGGTGGGCGGCAGCGAGTTGAGGGGCATGTCGAGGAGGGTGGTGATGCCGCCGGCGGCGGCCGCGCGGGTGGCGGTCCAGAAGCCCTCCCACTCGGTGCGGCCGGGGTCGTTCACGTGCACGTGGGTGTCGACGAGTCCCGGCAGGACGACGTCGTCGCCGACGTCCTCGAGCCGGGCACCGGCGGGTACCTCGGCGTCGTACGGCAGCACGGCCGCGATCGTCCCTCCGGAGACGGCGATCGACGCCGGGCGTGTCCCCTCGGGGGTGATGACACGCGTCGAGCGCAGGACCAGGTTGACGTCCACCCGTACCCCTCTTCCAGTGCTTCAAGAAAAAAATTCAACGAACTGTTGAAGGAGTCTTCACTTCCGGACGACATGTCGTCAAGGGCACACTTCCAGCATCGGCGAGGATGCCGGGCGGCGCCGTGGGCCACTTGGATGTTTCCACCAAGTGAAATGCAAATTCCGTACAGTAGAACGTAGCTCCGTACAGCCGGGAGCGACCCGGACGGCTCCGGGCCGTCGCCGACACCGGACAAACACGCCCTGACCGGCGCGGACGCCGCCACCAGGACCATGTACCCCGGCCAATGGGCCGGTAGGCTGCTGCCTTGCCCGCCTGCCCCGAAAGGACCGTTGACGTGCCGACGTCCAGCGCCAGCACCACCGACGCCGCCAAGCCCGCCGCGAGCGGGGGCGTCCAGTCCCTTGAGCGTGCCTTCGACCTCCTCGAGCGGATGGCCGACGCCGGGGGCGAGGTCGGGCTGAGCGAGCTCTCCGCCAGCAGCGGACTCCCGCTCCCCACCATCCACCGCCTGATGCGCACCCTGGTCGCCTGCGGGTACGTGCGCCAGCAGCCCAACCGCCGGTACGCGCTCGGCCCCCGCCTCATCCGGCTCGGCGAGTCCGCCTCCCGCCTCCTCGGCACCTGGGCCCGCCCCTACCTGGCGCGGCTCGTCGAGGAGACCGGCGAGACGGCGAACATGGCGCTGCTCGACGGCGACGAGATCGTGTACGTGGCGCAGGTGCCGTCCAAGCACTCGATGCGGATGTTCACCGAGGTCGGCCGGCGGGTGCTGCCGCACTCGACGGGCGTCGGCAAGGCGCTGCTCGCGCACACCCCGGCGGAGGAGGTCCGCGCGCTGCTCGCCCGCACCGGCATGCCGGCGGCGACCGAGAAGACCATCACGACGCCGGACGGCTTCCTCGACGCGCTCGTCGCGGTCCGCGAGACGGGGTACGCGGTCGACGACAACGAGCAGGAGATAGGAGTCCGCTGCCTCGCCGTCTCGGTCCCGGACTCCCCGACGGCCGCGGCGATCTCGATCTCGGGCCCGGCGGGGCGGGTGACGGAGGCGGCGACGGAGAAGATCGTGCCGATCCTCCAGGAGGTGGCGCGGGAACTGTCGGCGGCACTGGCGAACACGACGGCCAACGGGGGCGCGTAGCCCTAGGGGTCGGACCTTGGCCCTGCAGGGCCGGGGCTTGGCCTGCAGGGCCGGCACCTGGACTAGGTCCCGGATCCACCGGGGGCCCGTTCCCCCGCGGCGGGGCGACCACCGCACCGCCGGCACGGGGCTACGGTCCGGACCCGCCGCCGCTGTACGTGTGCGCCCGGCCGAACGGACGCCTCCACGCGTGCACGCGACCTCCCGCCCCGTCGCGGCGCGATCCGCGCGCGGCCCCTGCGGTCTGCGCCCTGCGGCTGCCCCCGCCACCCACCGCCTGTGTTGGGGCGGGACGGGTGGGCACCTGACGGAGCGCGTCGCCTCTGCCGAGCCGCTTGCCCACCGCCGTGTGGGCAATCGTCCCGCTGGGGCGGGACGGGTGGGCACACGGGACGGCGCCCTCTGCGGCGCCTCCGCCCCTTGTGCCTGGACCCGCACCACCAGTGCGCCACAGTCGGGGTGCGGGTCAGGGCGCGGAAGCCTAGGCCCGGCAAGGGGCGCCGTTCCGTTGTGCCCACCCGTTCCGCCCCAGCGGAACAGATGCCCACAACGGGGGTGGGCGCGACCACGGCAAGGTTCCTGCCAAGCCGCAGGCTGCGACCGGGCGTGGCTCCCCGCAAGCGGCGCGGCTCCCGGCGAGAGGGAGGGTCAGGCCGGGATCGGGGTCGACAGGTGGCCGTCCCTGACCTCCACCACCCGGTCCGCCCGCCCCGCATGCCCCCTGTCATGCGTCACCAGCACCGTCGCCGTCCCCCTCCCCACCGTCAGCCCCGCCAGCAGCTCCATCACCGCCGCCCCCCGTTCGTGGTCCAGCGCGCTCGTCGGCTCGTCGACGAGCAGGACCGCCGGCTCGTTCATCAGCGCCCTGGCGATGTTGACCCGCTGCCGCTGGCCCCCGGACAGCTGGTGCGGCCTGCGCCCGGCCAGGTCCGCGAGGCCGACCGCGTCGAGCAGTGCCAGGGCCCTGCCGCGCGCCGTCTTCGCCGGCCGTCCCGAGACGTGCGCCATCACCTGGAGCTGTTCGGCCGCGGTGAGCGAGGGCAGCAGGTTCGGCTGCTGGAACACGATCCCGATCCGCTCCCGCCGCAGCGCCGCCCGCCCTGCCGCGTCCAGTCCCCCCGTCTCCGTACCGTCGACGACGACCCTCCCGCTGTCCGGTGTCACCAGCGTCGCGGCGACGGCGAGGAGGCTGGACTTGCCGGAGCCCGAGGGTCCGACGACGGCCGTGAGGGAGCCGGCGGGGACGGTGAGGGAGACCGCGTCGAGCGCGGTCAGCCGGCCGTCGCCGTCCGGGTAGGTGAGGGTGACGGCATCGAGGACGAGACTCATCGGGCACTCCCGAGCGCGGTGAGGGGATCGACGGCGGTGATCCGCCGGATGGACAGCGCCGCCCCGAGGGCTCCGAGGACGACCATCACGGCGGCCGGCGCGAGGACGGTCAGCGGTTCGAGGACGAACGGCACGTTCCCGCCGCTGACCAGCGCCCCGACGGCGACCGCGAGCCCGGTCCCGAGCAGCGTGCCCGCGGTGAGCATCAGGACCGCCTGCCCGAGGGCGTCCTTGAGCAGGTACGGCGTCGAGGCGCCGAGGGCCTTCAGGACGGCCACGTCGCCGCTGCGCTGGATGGTCCAGACGGTGAAGAAGGCTCCTATGACGAGGGCCGAGATGGCGAAGAGGAAGCCGCGCATCAGCTGGAGCGAGCCGTTCTCCGCCTGGTAGGACCCTATGGCGGTGAGGGCCTCGTCGACGGTCCTCGCCTCGGTGCCGGCGGCCTTGTCGCCGGCGCCCCAGTCGGTCCCCCCGGCCCCGCGGAGCGCGACGACGGTGGCCTGCTCCTCCGTGGTGGTGCCGCTGTGGCCGAACCGCTGCCAGTCGTCGAGGGTCGTCCACACGACCGGCGTGTGACTGTACGAGGCGTCGCCCGCGACCGCCGCGACGGTCAGCTCCAGGGGGCCGAGGCGGACGGGGTCGCCGACGGCGACGCCCAGTTCCTCGGCCGCCGACTCCGAGAGCACGGCCTTGCCGGAGGCGGGCGCCACGGGTGCGAGCCCGCCCTCCGGTTCCGTACCGAAGGCGGAGACGGCGGCGGTGCGGTCCCCGGCGGCGCCGTTGAGCGTACGGATGCCGAGCGGCGAGGCCGCCGTCACCCCGGGCCGTTCGGCCCACTCGCCCCACTGCTTCTCGGTGACCGTCGAGTTGGTGAAGGAGACCGACTGCCCGGACGGCGGCGCCGCGAAGGCGAGCCGGTCGGCGGGCAGGCCGGTGATCGCGGAGATGTTCTCCCGCGCCAGGCCGGCGGTCAGTCCGGACAGCAGGCCCACGAGCAGGGTGATCAGCACGATCACGGTGCCCATGAGCGCGAACCGCCCCTTGGCGAATCGGAGGTCTCTCCATGCGACGAACATGCTGACCAGAGTGGTCGGCGAGGTGCCCGGGGGGCATCGCGCCACGGATGGCTCCGGCATCAAACTTTCGGTTGAGCCCGGATTGTCTGCCGCTGTCTACGCTGGAGGGAACATGGATCCCCACTCCTCCCTCCCCGCCGCTCCCCGCTCCCCCCTCCACCGCGCTCCCCGCTCCCCCGCCCGCCCCACCGAGCTTTCCGCCGCCTCCCTCCATCCCACCCAGCGGCCCCTCACGCCCGTCCTGCGCGCGCTGCGCCTCTGTCTGCACCTGCTGATGGCGGGCCTGCTGGTCCTCGCCGCGGTGCGGGCCGACTCGGTCGCCGGGACGGTGCTCGCGGTGGTGACGGGCGCCGTCTACGCCGCCGGGTCGTACCTGCCGTCCGTACGGGACTCGCAGCGGGCCGCCGCGGTGTGGCTGGGCGTCCTGGGCGCGTGCTGGTTCGCGATGCTGTGGCTGACCCCGGAGGCGCTCTGGGTGGCCTTCCCGCTCTACTTCCTCCAGCTGCACCTGCTGCCCGTGCGCTGGTCGCTGCCGGCGGTCGGGCTGACGGCGTTCGCGGCGATCCTCTCGTACGTGGGGCACGGCGCCGCGCTCAATCCCGGGGTCTTCATCGGGCCGCTGCTCGGCGCGGCGGTCGCGGTGGCGACGGTCCTGGGCTACCACGCGCTGTACCGGGAGAGCGAGCGGCGGCGACGGCTCATCGAGGAGCTGATCGAGACGCGGGCCGAGCTGGCGGCGGCGGAGCGGCACGCGGGGACGCTCGCCGAGCGGGAACGGCTCGCCCGCGAGATCCACGACACGCTCGCGCAGGGCCTGTCCTCGATCCAGCTGCTGCTCCGCGCGGCCGAGCGGGCGCTGCCGCCGGGCTCCGCCGCCGCGGGCCACATCGACCGGGCCCGGCAGGAGGCCCAGGACAACCTGGCGGAGGCCAGGCGGTTCGTCCGGGCGCTGTCGCCGCCGGACCTGGAGCACGGCTCCCTGGCGGCCGCCCTGGAGCGCCTGTGCGAGCCGGGGGCGGGGCCGCGGGTCCGCTTCTCCGTCAGCGGTACGCCGGTCGAGCTGCCGACCCCCTACGAGGTGGCGCTGCTGCGGATCGCCCAGTCGGCGGTCGCGAACACGGTGCGGCACGCGGGCGCGTCGCGCGTGGAGATCACCCTGTCGTTCATGGACGCCTCGGTGACCCTGGACGTGGTCGACGACGGCGCGGGGTTCGACCCCGGCGCCGTGCGGCCCTCCTCCGACGGCGGTTTCGGGCTTCCGGCGATGCGCTCGCGCGCGGAGTCGCTGGGCGGCACGTTCACCGTCGAGTCCGCCCCCGGCCAGGGCACGGCCGTCGCCGTGTCCCTCCCCCTCCCCGCTGGAGCGTGAAGAGCATGACCATCCGTCTTCTGCTGGCCGACGACCACCCGGTCGTACGGGCGGGCCTGCGCGCGGTCCTGGACACGGAGCCGGACTTCGCCGTCGTCGCGGAGGCGGCGACGGCCGAGCGGGCGGTGGAGCTGGCCGCGGCCGGGGGTGTGGACGTGGTCCTGATGGACCTGCAGTTCGGCTCCGGGATGCACGGTTCGGAGGCGACGGCAGCGATCACGGCGGTGTCCGGCGGGCCGCGGGTGCTGGTCCTGACGACGTACGACACGGACGCGGACATCCTGGCGGCGGTGGAGGCGGGCGCCTCCGGCTACCTCCTGAAGGACGCTCCGCCGGAGGAGCTGGCGGCGGCGGTCCGTACGGCGGCGGCCGGGCAGTCGGCCCTCGCCCCCGCGGTGGCGCACCGGCTGATGGACCGGATGCGGACCCCGGCCGAGGCGCTGACCAAGCGCGAGCTGGAGGTGCTCCAGCTGGTGGGCGAGGGCCTGTCGAACCAGCAGATCAGCAAGGTGCTGTTCCTGAGCCAGGCGACGGTGAAGTCCCATCTGGTGCATGTCTTCGCGAAGCTGGGCGTGGACTCCCGCACGGCGGCGGTGGCGGCGGCGACGGCCCGCCGCCTGATCAGGCGCTAGCGCGGACCCCTCAGTCGACCGGCCCCCGGGGCGTCGGCGGCCCGAAGAGTTCCACCGCCCGGCGGACGCCGGCGAGTCCCTCCGAGAGCGCGCTGACGGACCCGACCGATCCCGCGACGAGGAGCAGCGAGCGGCGCAGCCGCCGTACTTCGGGGGCGCCGCTGAGCGCCATCGCGTCGAGCGCGGCGAGTTCGTCCTCGGCGATGCCCCGGTCGGCGAACTCGACTCGGTGGGCTGCCAGTTCGCGTCGGAGCCGGGACACGGCGGACCGCAGTTCGGCCACCCTCGGGTCCACGCCCTCGCCGGTCACTCGCCTCTGCCCCACGCTTCGCAACATGGTTCTCCCCCTCGCACGACACTGTGCGCAGAACTCCATACTCCGAACTCCGAGCACCCGGAGCAGCGCTCCGAGCCGACCCCCGGGCGGTGGTCGGGCGCCGTGAGTTGCGGGTCAGTTAACTCCTTCGCCACCCCGCCGCGCCACCCTTCGCCCGGGTAATTCAGGCGACCGTGTGATTCCGCCTGATGAGGTATGCAGTCCCCATGACAACTGCGCATGACCGAACGGATGTCCACACGCCCCTCGTCGCCGGACTGCTGCTCGCCGCGGGCGGCGGGCGGCGGCTCGGCGGGCGGCCCAAGGCGCTGCTGACGCATCGGGGGCGGCCGCTCGTCGAGTACGCCGTGGGGGTGCTGCGCGCGGCCGGGTGCGAGGTGGTGCACGTGGTGCTGGGCGCGTCGGCCGGGGTCGTGCGGGAGCGGGCGGAGCTGCCCGGGTGCGTGCTCGTGGAGAACCTGCGGTGGGCCGAGGGCATGGGGTCCTCGCTGCGGGCGGGGCTCGACTCGCTGGCCGCCGATCCGCGCGGGGTGGACGCGGCGCTGGTGCTGCTGGTCGACCAGCCGGGGATCGGGGCGGAGGCGGTGGCCCGGGTCCGGGCGGCGTACGTCTCGCGGGATTCGCTGGCGGCCGCCTCGTACGACGGGCAGCGGGGGCATCCGGTGCTGTTCGGCGCGGGGCACTGGGCGGGGATCGCCGAGCTCGCGGTGGGCGACCGGGGCGCGCGGGACTATCTGGCGGCGCACCGGGATGCGATCACCCCGGTGGACTGTTCGGATGTGGCCGAGCCCTATGACATCGACACCGAGGGGGATCTGGCGCACTTGGAGTGAAGGGCGTGGCACCCAGCGCCATGGTCTGTCGACGCGGAGAATCTCGACATCAACAAACCATTGAACTTCCACCATGAGGAAACTAGTATCCACTGTTCAGAAGCGCCTTTCGTTCAGAAGGCGCTTGCGGCCGTATCTCGGCGCCTGCGGCACTGCGTGCCGTCCCGCGACGCCCGGCGGCCGTCTGGCACCGCCCCGTGAAGTCCGCTGAAGGAAGTGACAGTTCATGTCCGCACCAGCGCCGTCCCCCCTGGCCGTCGTCGATGCCGAGCCCCTGCCGCGTCAGGAAGAGGTGCTCACCGAGGCCGCCCTGGCCTTCGTCGCCGAACTGCACCGGCGGTTCACTCCGCGCCGGGACGAGCTCCTCGCCCGCCGAGCGGAGCGTCGCGCCGAGATCGCCCGCACGTCCACCCTTGACTTCCTGCCGGAGACCGCCGCGATCCGCGCCGACGACTCCTGGAAGGTCGCGCCGGCCCCGGCGGCCCTGAACGACCGCCGTGTCGAGATCACCGGCCCGACCGACCGCAAGATGACGATCAACGCGCTCAACTCCGGCGCGAAGGTCTGGCTCGCCGACTTCGAGGACGCCTCCGCGCCGACCTGGGAGAACGTGGTCCTGGGTCAGGTCAACCTGATCGACGCGTACACCCGGAAGATCGACTTCACGGACCCTCGCTCGGGCA
The DNA here is from genome assembly GCF_001905825.1 of Streptomyces sp. CB02009. Classification (GTDB taxonomy): domain Bacteria; phylum Actinomycetota; class Actinomycetes; order Streptomycetales; family Streptomycetaceae; genus Streptomyces. The sequence goes on along the minus strand of NZ_LIVV01000003.1, from coordinate 670,609 downwards.
AGTCGTACGCGCTGAAGCCGGCCGGCGAGCTGGCGACGGTCGTCATGCGGCCCCGCGGCTGGCACCTGGAGGAGCGTCACCTCACCTTCGACGGCCGCCCGGTCCCCGGCGCGCTCGTCGACTTCGGTCTCTACTTCTTCCACAACGCCCAGCGGCTGATCGACCTCGGCAAGGGCCCGTACTTCTACCTGCCGAAGACGGAGTCGCACCTGGAGGCCCGCCTCTGGAACGAGATCTTCGTCTTCGCCCAGGACTACGTCGGCATCCCGCAGGGCACCGTCCGCGCCACGGTCCTCATCGAGACCATCACGGCCGCGTACGAGATGGAGGAGATCCTCTACGAACTCCGCGACCACGCCGCCGGGTTGAACGCGGGCCGCTGGGACTACCTGTTCTCCATCGTCAAGAACTTCCGTGACGGCGGCGCCAAGTTCGTCCTTCCGGACCGCAACGCGGTCACGATGACGGCCCCGTTCATGCGCGCGTACACCGAGCTCCTGGTGCGCACCTGCCACAAGCGCGGCGCGCACGCGATCGGCGGCATGGCGGCATTCATCCCGTCCCGCAAGGACGCCGAGGTCAACAAGGTCGCGTTCGAGAAGGTCAAGGCCGACAAGGACCGCGAGGCCGGCGACGGCTTCGACGGTTCCTGGGTCGCCCACCCCGACCTGGTCCCGATCGCGATGGCCTCCTTCGACGCCGTCCTCGGCGAGAAGCCGAACCAGAAGGACCGCCTCCGCGAGGACGTCTCCGTCGCCGCCGGCGACCTGATCGCCATCGACTCCCTCGACGCCAGGCCCACGTACGAGGGCCTGGTCAGCGCCGTGCAGGTCGGCACCCGCTACATCGAGGCCTGGCTCCGCGGCCTCGGCGCCGTCGCCATCTTCAACCTGATGGAGGACGCGGCCACCGCCGAGATCTCGCGCTCGCAGATCTGGCAGTGGATCAACGCCGGTGTCGAATTCGAGCACGCCGGGGAGACGGTGAAGGCCACTCCGGAGCTGGCCCGCAAGGTCGCCGCCGAGGAGCTGGCCGCGATCCGCGAGGAGATCGGCGAGGAGGCCTTCGCGGCCGGCAAGTGGCAGCAGGCGCACGACCTGCTCCTGCACGTCTCCCTCGACGCCGACTACGCGGACTTCCTGACGCTTCCCGCGTACGAGCAGCTGGTCGGCTGATCCCGCAGCAGCACGGCTGACCCGACGGCCCGCACAGTCGGTCGGACAGCTTGGAGCAGGGCTTCGTTCCCGGTGTCGCACAGCACCGGAGACGGGGCCCTGTCGCCGTTCCTGTGGGAGCACAGGGGACGTGACGCAACCGAGATATGCAGCTACCTAGCGGTAACAAGCCAGTGGGTGACAGATTCCGCCATGCCACCGGCCGGCGGCTGTCCCCCACGTCACTGCGTACCGCAGGAGCACAGCCATGCCTTCGTCGCCCCACCGTGCGCTGCGCGCACTCCTGGCACTGTGTACCGCCGCCGGGCTCGCCTCCGTCGCCGCCCCTCCCGCCCAGGCCGCCCCCGGCACGGGCCCCACCGCCGTCGTCGCCATGGGCGACAGCTACATCTCCGGGGAGGCCGGCCGCTGGCTGGGCAACAGCCTCACCAACTCGGGCAACCGCAACGGCACCGACCGGGCCTGGACGGGCAGCGGTTACGACCCGTCCCGGGTGTACGGCGCCACCGCGGGCGGCTGCCACCGCTCGGACACCGCGGAGGTGAAGAGCGCGGGACCGCTCGCGAGCTCCCTGGTCAACCTGGCCTGCTCGGGCGCGACGACCGACAACGTCTTCCGTGCCTCGCAGGGCGGTCAGCCCTACAAGGGCGAGGCCCCGCAGGCCGACCAGCTCGGGGCCGTCGCCGCCTCGTACGACGTGGAGCTGATCGCCCTCTCCATCGGCGGCAACGACCTCGGCTTCGCCGACATCATCGCCACCTGCGCCAAGGACTACATCGTCTGGTACTCGTACTGCCACGACGACCAGCAGGCCGAGGTCGACGCCCGGATCGACGGCGTGATGGCGGACGTCGGCCGCTCGGTCGACGAGATCCGGGCCGTGATGACGGGCGCCGGATACGCCTCGTCCGACTACCGGATCGTCCTGCAGTCCTACCCCTCCCCCATCCCCCGGGCCGCCGAGAACCGGTACGGCGAGAGCGGGTGGACCCGTACGAACACCGGCGGCTGCCCGTTCTGGAACGCCGACGCCGACTGGGCCCGCGACTCCCTCGTCCCGCAGCTCGCCAACCGCCTGAAGGGCGTCGCGACCGCCAAGGGCGTGCAGTTCATGGACCTGCGGGACGCGCTCCAGGGGCGTGAGGTCTGCGCGAAGGCGAGCCGTCAGGTGACGTCGACGGCGCCGGCGTCGGGGACGACGAGCGAGTGGGCGCGCTGGATCGACAGCCAGAGCACGCAGGGGCTCGTCCAGGAGTCCATGCACCCCAACGCCTACGGCCAGCAGGCCCTGGGCCGCTGCCTGGCCCTGGTCCACGCCCGCCCGACGGGCAACCACAGCTGCCGCAACACGGCGGGTTCGGGTCCGTCGGCGATGTACCTCACGGCCGGGTAGCGGCCGAGCGGGGCAGGCGTCGCAGCGCCTGCTAGGGCGCCAGGCCGAGCGGGCCGAGGACCCGCTCGGCCTCGTGCCGGTCCGCCGCCCGCATCGCCCGGACCAGGGCGGCGGAACCACCCGGCCAGGCGGCGGCCGCCGTGTCGAAGGCGGCCCTGCGGGACTCCAGCGGGCCCTTCTTCGCGGGCAGCGCGTCGAGCACGAACAGCGCCCGCGCCGAGATCCCCACCTGGATCAGGTCCGAGGGCTCGCCGCGCGCGCGGAGGGCCTGATGGGCGTACGCGCCGATGACGGGGTCGCGGAGGGCGGAACGCAGGGCCTCGGGCGGGGCGGCGGCGGTGTCGAGGACGGTGAAGAGCCCGCGGGTGGCGGCGGCGTCCGTGGTGCCCGCGTGGACGGTGCCGAGGGTGGCGAGCAGCCGGGACCAGGCGTCGGCGGTGTCCCCGCGCGCGTGGAGCCAGTCGGCGAGCACCCGCGAGGCCACGCAGGTCGGCCAGCCCACGGCGGCGGCCACCGCCTCGGCGGCCGGCCACGCCGCGGCCTCGGCGGCGTCGGGGGCGGCGATCCCGCGTACGCCGAGGAGATAGCGGACGACACCGGCGCCGCGCGGGGTGAGTCCGAAGGCGTCGCCTGAGCGGAAGACCAGGCCGGTGCCGGCGAGTCGGTCGACGACGGCGGCGAGGTCGCGGGCCGGGCCTTCGAGCCGGGCCCGGTCGGTCTCCGTCAGGTCGGCCGTGCCGAGCAGCCGTACGAGTTCGGCGACGGGCGGGACGAGGTGCGAGGACGTGAACGCCCCGTCCGGCACCGCCGCCGGAACGGCCACGGGCAGGTCCTCCACGGCCGGATCGACGGTCCAGTCCTCGTACTCGGCGGCCTTGCGGGAGACGGACTCGGCCGAGCAGCCGCTCCGGTAGACCACGTACAGCAGATGCGGAGCCTCGCCCCCGTAGGGCTCGAACTCCTCCTCGGACAGCTCCTCGACGGCGGCGATGAGGGTGTTCGCGTCCTCCTCGACCGCCCCCGCCTCGACCGCGGGCGGCGGGGGTACGGGGACGCCGATGTCGCCGTAGTGGTCGAGGTGCTCGTCCAGGAGGGCGTCGGCCAGGACGAGGTGGGGGAAGTCGTCGGGCCCCGGCGCGAAGCGCGCGTACGGTCCGGCGAGCTGCTCGGCGAGCCCGGCGGCGGTCCACCGGTCCTGGAGCGCGGCGGCCACCTGCCCGATGCCGGTCGCGACGTCGTGGTCGGTGAGCAGCGGTCCGGCGGCGGGCGGGGCCTCGGCGTCCCGTACGTACGCGCGTGTGAGGGCCTCGGCGAGCAGGACGTCGGCGAGGGCCGTACGGCCCATGAGGTCGGCCCGGTGCACCCCGTCGGGCAGCGGCGCCCCGTCGAGTGCGGCGAGCCGGCGCCGTACGTCCTCCGGGTCGGCGAGGTCGGCGCCGCAGGCGCGCAGGAGCGAGGCGTACCAGCGGTGCCAGGTCAGGTTCCCCGGGTCGGTCATCGCCCGTTCGAAGTCACCGGCCGCCTCCCGGACGGTGCCGGCGACCTGCTCGCCCCGGCCCCCGTCGAAGCGCGCCGCGAGCCTGCCGAGGACGGCGGGATAGGCCGCGAGGGCCCTGGGCGGCGCGTACACGAAGGTCGGCAGGTCCTCGACGAGCAGCCGCCGTACGAGTCCGGGTGTCGGCTCGGGCACCCCTGACTCCCGGTCGGCCCCCCGGAGGGCGAGGAGACCCAGCACCGCCTCGGCGGCACGCACGAAATCGGGATCGCGGCGCTCGGGTGCTCCGTCGAGGAAGCTGTCGAGCCCGGTGTTGGTGAGAACGGTCTCGGCCACGCTTCCAGGGTAGTTCGGCGGGGGACGAATCGGACGTACGACGCAGGGGGGCGTGGCGGGCGGCGGCGGGGCCGGGGCGCCGCGGTCCCGATTCCGATCCGATTGCGATCCCGATTGCGGTTCCGGGCGTGCCGTCAGCGGACCACCACCGTCCGGGGTGCCGAGAGGTCGCCCCAGGTCCCGTCCGGGAGTTTGGCACGGAGGGTGACGGTGTAACGGGTGCCCGGGGGGTCCTGGACCGGGAAGGTGTAACCGGCGCGGCCGGGGGGCGGGGCGGTGCCCCAGATGATGGTGGTGGCGAACCTTCCGTTGAGGTGGAGTTCGTGGTGGGTCACCGGGGCGCCCGTGTCCGGCGGGGTCCAGGTGACGGTGATCTCGCCCTTGGCCGCCGTCACGGTGAGGCGGGTGGGGGCGGTGTTCGCGGGCGCGCCGGGGGACGGGGCCGTGGTGAGGTCGGCGGGGGTGCTGTCCGGGGAGGAGTTCTCGGCGGCGTCGCGGGCACGGACGGTGAACGCGTAGGCGGTGCCGGGGCGCAGGCCCGTGACGTGCGCGGTGGTGGCGGTGCCGGGCACGGTGTGGATGCGGGTGTCGGCCTGGTAGACGTCGTACGCGGTGACCTCGGTGTCGTCCTTGGCCGCGGACCAGCGGAGGGTCACGGCGCGGCTGCCGTCGGAGGTGGCGCGGAGCGCGGCCGGCGTGGTGGGGGGCGTGCGGTCCTCGGCGGCGGCACGGAGGGTGGTCGCGGTGACGGTGGCGCTGGGGGGCGAGACGTTGCCTGCGGCGTCCCTGGCCCGGACGGTGAAGCGGTGGAGGGTGGCGGGGGCGAGGCCGACGACGTCGGTCATCAGGGTGGTGGCGGGGAGGTCCTTGACCTTGCGGCCCTCGCGGTAGACCGCGTAGCCGCTGACGGCCCGGTCGTCGGTGGCCGCGCTCCACATCACATGGACCGTGGTGGCGCTGCCCGCCGTCGCGGTGACACCGGAGGGGACGGTGGGGGCGCGGGTGTCCTCGGCCTCGGGAGCGACGGCGCCGGAGCAGCCGGCAAGGCCGAGCGTCAGCGCGAGGGCAGTCAACAGGCTTGCGGCGAGCGGTCGTTGCACGGGCCGGCCTCCGTCCGTCGGAAAGGTCCAGACCTATATCGCACAGTCGGGCCGGACTCGACAAGGGGGCGTTGTCAGTGGCGTGCGCTTCACTGAAAACATCACTCTCCGTAATCGGATCTGGGGGAATCATGACGGACCGTACGACCTATGTGAGCCACGCCGGGGTACGGCGGCGGGGCTGGACCGACACGATGGTGCGGGAGCTGCTCGGCACGCCCGACGTGCAGGGCCGCGACCCGCGCCGCTGGTCCCCCACGCCACTGCGGCTCTACCTCCTGGCGCGGGTCGAGACGGTCGAGCGGACACCCGAGTTCGCCGAGACGTCGGCGCTCTCACCGGCCCGCTCCGCGGCCGCGGCGGCCTACGCCGGGCGGCGCCGCACCGCCGTCCTGGCCGCGATCCGGGCGGAGCCGATCGAGGTTCCCCGGCTGCCCGGTCCTGAGCTGGAGCGCCGGGCTGTCCGGCACCGGCAGCTCCTGGGCGCGCGGAGTCCCGGGACGCCACCGGGAGGGGGAGCTCAGGCCGGCGCGCTCGTACGGTGGCAGGTGAGCTACCTGCGCCACGCGCTCGCGCGGTACGAGGCGCTGCTCGACGGCCTGTACGGCGAGACCGGCCGCGGCGAGGCCGAGCGGCTGCTGCGGCGACGGCTGTACGAGGCGATCGGCGAGGCGTATCCGACGCTGGCTCAGGAGTGCCGCCGCAGGGCCGCGGTGGAACGGTGAGCGGGGCCGTCGCGGGGCGCCTCCATGGCCGTCGGGAAAGCGGGACCGCCGCGGGGCGCCCGCGTCGGCGTCGGGCCGGTGGCTCCTCGGCCGGGGGCCGTGGTCGGGTGTGCCGGAGCGTGGGCCGGTGGCGTCCGCGGCATCGGGGGCCGGACGGGCCGCCCGTCGGGCATCACCGTTGCAGCGCGCGTACCAGCGCCCCGCACGCCGCCGGGATCGGGGCCACGATCCTCACGGCGCAGCGGGTGCGCAGTTCCTCCGCCGCGTCGCCCAGCGGGCCGCCGCCGATGACGACCGCCCGGGCTCCGTCCCGGTCCACGCACGCGCGGACCGCGTGCTCCAGCGCGTCGAGGAGCAGCTCCGGTCGGGCGGAGAGGTGTTCAGGGTCGCCCGCCGTCAGGCGGAGGCCCGTGTACCGGTCGGCGAGGCCGAGGGCCGTCACACGGGCCGCGATGGCGTCGGCCAGGAGCGGTGTCGTGGTGGCGATGCCGAAGGGGGTTCCGCCGGCGGCCGCTTCCCTGAGGGCCGCCTCGCCCAGGCCCATGACGGGCACGTCGGTGGCCGCGCGCAGCAGCTCCGCGCCCGGATCGCCGAAGGCGCCGACGAGGAGGGCGGCGCAGTCGCCGGCGGCCGCGGCGCGCAGGCCCGCGGCGACGACCTCCGGGGCCGCGGCAGCCAGTGCGGCGGGGTCGGTGAGCATGCGCGGGCCCCGGGTCACCGTCACGCCGCGGACGGGGAAGGCGTCGCCCAGGGCGCGCCGGGCGAGGGCGGTCATCATCGCGGTCGTGGCGGTGGAGGTGTTGGGGTTGATCAGCACCACGGCCCCGGGCCCCGCGGCGTGCGCGGGGACCGGGGCGTGGGGTGGAGCGGCGGGCGGGTTCAGTGGACGTGCGCCGCCTTCGCCGTGCGGCTGCCGGAGATCTCGTCGCCGGGCTCCATCGGTGCGGTGACGTCGTCGTCGTCCCGGCCCCGGCCCAGGTGGTTGAAGACCACGTTGAGCAGGACGGCCGCGACGCAGCCGGTCGAGATGCCCGAGTCCAGGATGATCTTCGCCGTCTCCGGGAAGGCGTGGTAGAACTCCGGCGCGGTGATCGGGATGATGCCGACGGCCAGGGAGACGGCCACGATGAGGACGTTGTTGTCCTTCTCGAGACCGGCCTTGACCAGGGTCTGGATGCCGCTGGCGGCGACCGAGCCGAAGAGGACGACACCCGCGCCGCCGAGCACCGGCCGGGGGACGACCGAGATCAGCGAGGCGGCGACCGGGGAGAGGCCCATCAGGACCAGGAAGCCGCCACCGCAGGCGACGACGAAGCGGCTGCGGATCCGGGTCATGGCGACCAGGCCGATGTTCTGCGCGAAGGCGCTGCACATGAAGCCGTTGAAGAGCGGGCTGAGCGCGGAGCCGAGGGTGTCGGCGCGCAGTCCGGCCGCGATGGTCTTCTCGTCGGCGGGCCGTTCGACGATCTCGCCGAGGGCCAGCATGTCGGCGGTCGACTCCGTCATGGAGACCAGCATGACCACGCACATCGAGATGATCGCGGCGAGGGCGAACTGCGGGCCGCCGAAGTGGAACGGCGTCGGGAAGCCGACGATGTCCGCCTCGGTCACCGGGGAGAAGTCGGTGACGCCGAACGGTATGGCGATGAGGGTGCCGATGACGAGGCCCAGGAGGACCGCGATCTGCTTGACGAAGCCGCGGGTGAAGCGGCGGAGCAGGAGGACGACGACGAGCGTGATGCCGGCGAGCGTGAGGAACGTGGTCGAACCGTAGTCCTCGGCGGCGGGATTGGGCCCTTGCGCCCAGCCGAAGGCGACCGGGAGGAGGGAGACGCCTATGAGGGTGATCACGGTGCCGGTGACGACTGGCGGGAAGAACCGCACGAGCCGGGAGAACCAGGGGGCGGCGAGGAAGCCGAGAAGTCCGGCGACGATGATCGCGCCGAAGATCACGGGGAGCGCGTCGGCCTTGTCGTCGGTGGTGTCGACGATGGCGAGCATCGGTGCGACACCGGCGAAGGTGACGCCGTTGACGAAGGGGAGCCGGGCGCCGATCTTCCAGACCCCGAGCGTCTGGAGGAAGGTCGCGAGCCCCGCGGTGAAGAGGCTGGCGCCGGTCAGGAAGGTGAGTTCGGTGCCGGAGAGGCCGACGGCCGCTCCGACGATCAGGGGCGGGGCGACGACCCCGGCGTACATGGCGGCCACATGCTGGAGGCCGCTGGTGAGCATCTTCAGTGGGGGCAGCGTCTCGTCGACCGGATGAGTCTCGCGGTCGTCGGCGGCGGAGCCTGCGTCTTGTGCATTGCGAACCTGGGGCTTGGCGGCCACGGCGGTTCCTCCGGTCGGTTACGCGTCGGCGGTGACGCGGGGTTCAGGGAGGTGGTGCGATGCGGTGCGGGGTGCAGGAGGTGCGGCTCGTTGCGGGGTACGGCGGAGGTGCGGTGCGCGCGAGGGGAGTCTGCGACGCGGGGACGGGCGCCCGGTGGGGGTGCGGGCGGACATCACCGTCCCGGGAGGCGCCGTACGTCTTCTGCGTACGGCACCTCCCGGTCGGGCTGCCGCGGACCCCGCTCGGGTCCGCGGCGACCGACCGAGGGCCGTCCCCCTCGGTCGGACTCCGTGGGGAGGATCAGGCCTGGGCCGCGATGCGGGCCAGACGCTGGGCCTCCGCGCGCGCGTCGCGCGCGATGGTGTCCTCGTCGACGGTGAGCAGTCGGTTGTTCTCGACGATCTGCTTGCCGTTGACGAAGGAGGCGGTGACCGGGGCCGCCGCGCCGAAGACGATGGCGGTGACCGGGTCGGCGATGGTGGAGTGGCCGAGGCCGTCGATCTTCCACAGGACGAAGTCGGCGAGCTTGCCGGCCTCGAGGGAGCCGATGTTGTCGGCGCGGCCGAGGACCTGGGCGCCGCCGTAGGTGCCGAGGCGCAGGGCCTGGCGGGCGTTGAGCGCGGCCTCGCGGTGGGCGCCGAGCCGGTTGATGAGGAGCGCGTTGCGCAGCTCGGTGTGGAGCTCGCCGGACTCGTTGGAGGCGGTGCCGTCGACGCCGAGGCCGACGGGTACGCCCGCCTTCAGCATGTCGGGGACGCGGGCGATGCCGGCGGCGAGACGCGCGTTGGACGAGGGGCAGTGCGCCACACCGGTCTTGGTGCGGGCGAAGGCCGCGATGTCGGAGTCGTTCATGTGGACGCAGTGCGCCATCCACACGTCCTCGCCGAGGAAGCCGGTGGACTCGAAGTAGTCCGTCGGGCCCATGCCGAACAGCTCGTGGCAGAACTTCTCCTCCTCCACGGTCTCCGAGCCGTGGGTGTGCATGCGCACACCGAGGCGGCGGCCGAGCGCGGCGCCCTCCCGGAGGAGTTCGGTGGAGATCGAGAAGGGCGAGCAGGGGGCGACGGCGACCTGGGTCATCGCGTCGAAGGAGGCGTCGTGGTACTTCTTCACCGTCTCCTCGGTCGCGGCGAGCGCGCCCTCGGTGGTCTCGACGGCGAAGTCCGGCGGCAGGCCGCCGTCCTTCTCGCTGCGGTCCATGGAACCGCGGGCGAGGGTGAAGCGGACGCCCATGTCGGAGGCGGCGCCGATGATGGCACCGGACAGGTCGCCGGAGTTCACCGGGTACACGTAGTGGTGGTCCATGGCGGTGGTGACACCGCCGCGGGCCATCATGGCCAGCGAGCCCTGCGCCGCGGCGCGCACCATCTGCTCGTCGATCCGCGCCCAGGTCGGGTAGAGGGCGACGAGCCAGTTGAAGAGGTTGTGGTCGGTCGCCAGGCCCCGGGTGATCCACTGGTAGAAGTGGTGGTGGGTGTTGACGAGACCGGGCGTGACGAGATGGCCGGTGGCGTCGATGCGCCGGACCACGTTCTCCAGGCCCTCGGGAGCCTTGCCGGCGCCGATGGACTCGATCTTGTTGTCCGCGACGACGAGGTAGCCGGAGGCGTACTCGGTGTCGTTCGCGTCGACGGTCGCGATCGCCGCGTTCTCGATGACGATGCGCTGGGCTGCCGAAGGTGCTGCCATGGCGGTGCTTCCTTCATTCCTCGGGGGTGGTGTGGGCACGGCAGGACCCTAGGAGGATTTGAGTGCCGGAGCCGTGCGACGGCTCCGGGTGCCGAGATGGTGGAAGAACAGATTCAGCAGGACGGCGACGAGCGCGCCGGCGCTGATGCCGGAGCCGAGCACGGTCTGCGCCCAGGCGGGGAAGTCGGCGTAGAAAGTGGGAGCGGCGAGCGGGATGATGCCCGCTCCGAGCGCGACGGCCACCAGGATGATGTTGGAGCTGTCGTCGAGTCCGGCTTCCGAGAGGGTGCGGATGCCGCTGACCGCGATCGAACCGAAGAGCACGATACCGGCGCCGCCGAGGACGGGCATCGGGACCATGGAGACGACGGCGCCGAGGACCGGGAAGGCGCCGAGGACCAGCAGGGCGCCGCCGGCGACGGCGACCACGTACCGGGAGCGCACCCGGGTCAGCGAGACGACGCCGACGTTCTGGGCGAAGGCCGAGGTCGGGAAGCCGCCGAAGACGGGGCCGACCAGGGTGGCGATGCCGTCGGTGCGCAGTCCGCGGGTGATGGTCCGGCCGTCGCTGCGGCGGTCGCAGATCTCGCCGAGGGCGAGCATGCCGGCGCTGGACTCGGTCATCAGGACCAGCATCACGATGCACAGGGAGAGGATCGCGGCGGGCTGGAACTCGGGGGCGCCGAAGGCGAAGGGGGCGGGCAGGGCCGCGACGGGCGCCTCGCGCAGGGCGGTGAAGTCGGCCATCCCGAAGGGGATCGCGGCGAGGGTGCCGATGAAGAGGCCGAGCAGCAGGGCGATCTGCTTGACGAAGCCCTTGCCGAAGCGCTGGAAGAGCAGGATGACGACGAGGGTGAAGCCGGCGAGTGCCAGGTACTTCATGGCGCCGAAGTCGGCGGCGGTCCGGTCGCCGCCCTGCGCCCAGCCGACGGGGACGGGCATCAGGGTCACCCCGATGAGGGTGATGACGACGCCGGTGACGAGCGGCGGGAAGAAGCGCAGGAGCCTGCCGAAGAAGGGGCCGACGGCGAGGCAGAACACTCCGGCGACCATCACTGCACCGTAGATGGCGGGGAGTTGGTGGCCGGGGGCGCTGGTCTCGGCGATGGCGAGCATCGGCGCGATGCCGGCGGAGGAGGCCGCGTTGACGAACGGGAGCCGGTTGCCGGCGAAGTTCCGGACGCCGAGCGTCTGCAGGATGGTGGCGCAGCCGGCGATGAGCAGGCTGGCGGCGATGAGCCGGGTCATTCCGGCGGCGTCCAGGCCGACCGCCTGCCCGATGATGAGCGGAGGGGTGACGACGCCCGCGTACATGGCGGCGATGTGCTGGAGTGCCGCGGGGACGAGCCGCGAGGCGGGGAGCTTTTCGTCCACCGGGTGGACCTGGTCGGTCGTGCCCGGCAGGGTGGAACACGGGCCTTCGGCGGGTGCCGGCCCCTTTGCTGGCTGTGCCATGAGATTCCCTCCGGTCCGGCGCGGCCCCCGCCCGACTGCGGGCGGGCGGGGGCCGGTCACGCGGACGCCGCTTAGAGGTTGGTCATGTCGACCGGGATCTGCGCCGTGGCTCCGTCCCGGAGGACGGTGGCCTCGATGAGGCCGTACATGCGGTCGGCGGCGTAGTAGACCTCGTTGTCGTTCTTGAGGCCGAAGGGCTCGAGGTCGACCAGGAAGTGGTGCTTGTTCGGGAGCGAGAAGCGGACTTCGTCGATCTCCGAGCGGTGGTTGATGATGCGCGTGGCCATCTGGTACAGCGTCTGCTGGAGGGAGTACGAGTACGTCTCCGAGAAGGCCTCGAGCATGTGCTTCTTGGTCTGCTCGTAGGACCGCTCCCAGTTGGGCATGCGCTGCTCGTCGTCGGTCCAGTTGAACCGCCAGCGGGCGGACACCTGCGTGGCCAGGATGCGGTCGTACGCCTCCTGGAGCGTCGTGTACTGGTCCTTGATGTAGCCCCAGAACTCCGAGTTGGTGGAGTTCATGACCACGAGGTCCTTGAGGCCGGAGATGACCTCCCAGTTCGCGCCGTCGTAGGTGATCTGGGTGACGCGGGTCTCCTGGCCCTTGCGGGCGAAGGAGTGGTTGACCTCGTCGGCGCCGATGAACTTGGAGTTGGCCTCGGAGGACGCGATGCGCTCCCAGGAGTACTCCTCGATCCGGATGCGCGCCTTCTTGATCGGCTCCTGGCTCGTCACGAAGTGGCGGGCGAGGTGGATGCCGAACTGCTCGGCGGACTCGATGCCGTACTCCTTGGCGAACGCGAAGACGGTGTTCTTCGTCGTGTCGGTGGGGAGGCAGTTGGCGTTGGAGCCGGTGAGGTGGACGTCGTCGAGGTCGCCGGAGAGGGCGACGGAGACGTTCAGGTCCTTGATGTGGTGGGTGTCGCCGTCCCGCGTGATCTTGACGACGCGGTTCTCTGCTTTGCCGTACTGGTTCTGGCCGAGAATCGTGGGCATGTCTGCTAGCTCCCTCGGTATACGGAGTAGCCGAACGGGTTGAGCAGCAGCGGTACGTGATAGTGCTCGCCCGGCGTGACGGCGAACGTGATCGCCACCTCCGGGAAGAACGCACCGCTGTCCCTTACGCGGGGGGCGTCCTGCTGCGCCTCGGCTTGCTTCTTGGAGAAGTACGTCTCGACCTCGAAGTCGAGGCGTACGTGGGTGGTGCCCTCCGGCAGCGCCGGCAGGTCCTTGCAGCGCCCGTCCGCGTCGGTGGCGGAACCGCCGAGCGCGACCCACTCCGCGTCGAAGCCGCTGCGGGCCGCGAGCGTGATGGCGACGCCCTCGGCGGGGCGGCCGATGCTGGTGTCCAGGATGTGTGTGGACACCGAGGCCGTGGTGTCGGTGCTCATGCGGAGCTCTCTTCCTCGGAGGTCTCTACGAGACGGGTCAGCCGGATGCGGTTGATCTTGCCCAGTTCGGTGCGGACGATCTCCCGCTCCGCCTCGGGCGAGTTGCCGATCCGCTGCCGGAGCGCGTCGCGCATCTGCTCGCCGGTCAGGCCGGTGGCGCAGATGAGGAAGACGTGTCCGAACGTGTCCTGGTAGGCCAGGTTGAGTTCGAGCATCTCGGCCTTGAGCTCCGCGGAGGCGCCGGCCATCCCGCTCTGTTCACGGGAGGAGGTCGGGTCCCCGGCCTTCGGACGACCGATCGGCGGGTGCCCCGCCATCGCCTCGGCCAGGTCCTCGGCGGTCAGCTCGGCCATGGCGGCGTCGCTGGCGAGGAAGAGAGCTTCGGCGGTGGTGTACGGGCGCTGGGCGAGAATCTTGCTCCCCCACGCCGAACTGGAACACACCTCGTGGAGCGCGGCGAGGGCCTCGCTGTCCGCGGAGGTGTTGAACCGGGTGAGGCCCGGTGTCGTACCTGAAGTCACGGGAAGCCTCCGTGGCTGTTTTTCGCTGTGCGTCGGACGGGCTGCGGATAGCTAACGCCCTCCGCAACACAACGTCAACACTTTGTTGAAAACTCGGCCACACAAAAGCCGTCGTCCCGACATCCGGACGACGGCTTGTGGCCACACATGATCAACTACTCGCCCTTGGCGGCCTTTTCCCTGTTCAGGGCGGTCTCCCGGTTGAGGTAGTTGTACACGGTGAAGCGGCTGACACCGAGTGCACCCGCCACCGTCTCCACTCCATGGCGTACGGCGAAGGCCCCGCGCGCCTCCAGAAGGCGGACGACCTCCTGCTTGGCCTTGCGGTCCAGTTCGGCCAGCGGCATCCCGTGCCGCCGCTCCATCGCCACGAGGATGTGGTCGAGGGATTCGGACAGCTGCGGCAGCCGTACCGCGAGCACGTCCTCGCCCTCCCAGGACAGGACGACGTCGTCGGCCTCCGCCTGCGCGGGGACGAGCAGCTCGGCGCCCATGGCGTCGACCAGCGGCTTGACGGCGGTGACCAGCGGGTGCTCGTTCACTTCTCGCCCTCCCCGATCACATTGACCTGGAGCGAGACACGGGTGGCCCCGGCCGCGAGCGACTCGCGCAGCAGCGCGTCGACGGCGGTGAGCACCTCGTCGGCACCGCCTTCCGCCGTGTTGCCGAAGGGGCCGACGTCGACCGCGTCGAGCTCTGCCGACTGGATGACCTCACGGGCCACGACCGCGTGCGCCGGCGCCTCGTCGAGGTCGAACGGCTCGGTCGTGAACTCCACTCTCAAACGCACCATGGCCCCACGCTACGGCCCCGCTCCCGTCCACGGGAGCCCCGGACCTGCGGCGACCTCTTGACAAGCAGCTCCCCCGCCTTGCAACATTCCGTCAGACAGAAACTTACTTCCGCGATACGGAAGGAGCGCCGCCCCTCATGGGATACACGGACCAGCGCTTCGATGTGAACCTGTCGATCCTCTTCACGGAACTCCCGCTCCTGGAGCGCCCCGCGGCCGCCGCCGCGGCGGGCTTCACCGCGGTCGAGCTGTGGTGGCCCTGGATCGACACCGCCACCCCCGAGCAGAGCGAGCTCGACGCCCTCAAGGAGGCTCTTGAGGACGCCGGCACCCAGCTGGTGGGCCTGAACTTCTACGCCGGGCAGCTCCCCGGCCCGGACCGCGGAGCCCTCTCCGTACCCGGGGACGAGTCGGACCGCTTCCGCGCCAACATCGAGGTGGCCGCGGACTTCGCCGCCTCGGTCGGCTGCAAGGCGCTCAACGCGCTCTACGGCAACCGCGTCGAGGGCGTCGACCCGCAGATCCAGGACGCCCTCGCCCTGGAGAACCTGGTCCTGGCCGCCCGCGCGGCCGACCGGATCGGCGCGATCCTCCTCGTCGAGACCCTGAACAAGCCGGAGTCGCCGCTCTACCCGCTGGTGAGCGCCCCCTCCGCGATCGAGGTCATCGACAAGGTCAACGCGGCGACCGGGCTCGGCAACGCCAAGTTCCTCCTCGACATCTACCACCTGTCGATGAACGGCGAGAACGTCAGCCAGGTCATCGCGGAGTACGCGGCCAAGACCGGCCACGTCCAGATCGCGGACAACCCGGGCCGCGGCGCGCCGGGCACCGGCGACCTGCCGCTCGAGCAGCTCCTCGACGAGCTGAAGAAGGCCGGCTACGACGGCTGGATCGGCCTGGAGTACAAGGCCGCCGACGCCGCCGCTTCCTTCGAGTGGCTGCCCGTCGAGGCTCGCCCGGCTCGCTGACGCAGGCCCCCTCCCCGTACCACCTTGTTTTGAGAGGCACCCTCACCATGAGCACTCTTCCCAAGATCGCTTGGATCGGCCTCGGCATCATGGGCTCCCCCATGTCCGAGAACCTGCTGAAGGCCGGCTACTCGGTCGCCGGCTTCACCCTCGAGCAGGACAAGCTGGACCGGCTCGCCAAGGCCGGCGGCACCTCCGCCGCCTCGATCGCCGAGGCCGTCAAGGACGCCGACGTCATCGTCACGATGGTGCCCGCCTCCCCGCAGGTCGAGGCCATCGCCTACGGCCCGGACGGCATCCTGGAGAACGCGAAGCAGGGCGCGCTGATCGTCGACATGTCGTCGATCACCCCGCAGACCTCGGTCGACCTGGCGAAGAATGCCAAGGAGAAGGGCATCCGCGTCATCGACGCGCCCGTCTCCGGCGGCGAGGCCGGCGCCATCGAGGCGGTGCTCTCGATCATGGTCGGTGGCGAGAAGGCCGACTTCGACGAGGCCCTCCCGATCCTCGAGGCCCTCGGCAAGACGATCGTCCTCTGCGGCCCGCACGGCTCCGGCCAGACGGTGAAGGCCGCCAACCAGCTGATCGTCGCGGTCAACATCCAGGCCTGCGCCGAGGCCGTCGTCTTCCTGGAGAAGTCCGGTGTGGACCTCCAGGCCGCCCTCGACGTCCTCAACGGCGGTCTGGCCGGCTCGACCGTGCTGACCCGCAAGAAGGACAACTTCCTGAACCGGGACTTCAAGCCCGGCTTCCGGATCGACCTGCACCACAAGGACATGGGCATCGTCACCGACGCCGCCCGCAACGTCGGTGCCGCCCTCCCGGTCGGCGCGGTCGTCGCCCAGCTCGTGGCCTCGCTGCGCGCCCAGGGTGACGGCGGCCTGGACCACTCGGCCCTGCTGCGCGCCGTCGAGCGCCTCTCCGGCCAGCAGGTCTGATCCAGCGCCCCCGCCTGCGGGGGCCCCAGATTTCCGGTCGGCGGCGGCGCTGACAACTGTCCTGTCGCGCCCAGGCGCCGCCGCCGACCGGAACACCACACTTCATTTTCAACAAACTGTTGACGTCACGTTCGAGCCGAATTTACGCTCCTCGCACCGTCAGCAGAGCTCCCGTACGGAAGGTCACGATGTCGAAGCGCGTGCTTACGACCGAGTCCGGCGCCCCCGTCGCCGACAACCAGAACTCCGCCACCGCCGGCGTCGGTGGCCCTCTCCTCCTCCAGGACCAGCACCTGCTGGAGAAGCTCGCGCGCTTCAACCGTGAGCGGATCCCGGAGCGTGTGGTGCACGCCCGCGGCTCCGGTGCGTACGGCTACTTCGAGGTGACCGACGACGTCACCTCGTACACCAAGGCGAACTTCCTCGGTGAGGTCGGCAAGAAGACCGAGACCTTCATCCGCTTCTCCACCGTGGCCGACTCGCTCGGTGGCGCGGACGCCGTCCGCGACCCGCGCGGCTTCGCGCTGAAGTTCTACACCGAAGAGGGCAACTACGACCTCGTCGGCAACAACACCCCGGTGTTCTTCATCAAGGACCCGATCAAGTTCCCCGACTTCATCCACTCCCAGAAGCGCGACCCCTTCACGGGCAAGCAGGAGGCGGACAACGTCTGGGACTTCTGGGCCCACGCCCCCGAGGCCACCCACCAGATCACCTGGCTCATGGGCGACCGCGGCATCCCGGCCTCGTACCGTCACATGAACGGCTACGGCTCGCACACCTACCAGTGGACCAACGAGGCGGGCGAGGCCTTCTTCGTCAAGTACCACTTCAAGACGAACCAGGGCATCCGCTCGCTCTCCGCCGACCAGGCCGCCGAGCTCGTCGGCAAGGACGCGAACTCGCACCAGACCGACCTGCTGCAGGCGATCGAGCGCGGTGTGAACCCGTCCTGGACCCTGTACGTCCAGATGATGCCGGCCGCCGAGGCCGCCGACTACCGCTTCAACCCCTTCGACCTCACCAAGGTGTGGCCGCACAGCGACTACCCGCTGCAGCGCGTGGGCCGCCTGGTCCTCGACCGCAACCCGGACAACGTCTTCGCCGAGGTCGAGCAGGCCGCGTTCTCCCCGAACAACTTCGTCCCGGGCATCGGCCCCTCGCCGGACAAGATGCTCCAGGGCCGCCTCTTCGCCTACGCGGACGCCCACCGCTACCGCCTCGGTGTCAACCACACCCAGCTCGCGGTGAACGCGCCGAAGGCGACCGTCGCGGAGAACTACGGCCGGGACGGCGCCATGGCCACCCGCCAGGGCTCGCGCCACGACAAGAACTACGAGCCCAACTCCTACCAGGGCCCGGCCCAGACCGACGCGGCGCTCTCCGCCCCGCTCGCGATCCACGGCTGGACCGGCACCCACGAGGCGCCGCAGCACACCAAGGACGACGACTTCTTCCAGGCCGGCGAGCTCTTCCGCCTGATGTCCGAGGACGAGAAGAAGCGTCTGGTCGCCAACATCGCCGGCGGTCTGTCCCAGGTGTCCCGCGAGGACGTCATCGAGAAGAACCTCGCGCACTTCGCCGCCGCCGACGCGGACTACGGCAAGCGCGTGGCCGAGGCCGTCGAAGCCCTGCGCCAGGACTGACGGCCGACAGCACCCAGACTGCGTACGGCACCTGACGGGAGGTCAGTGCCGTACGTGGTCCGGATCGCCGACCCGGATGAGGGGTGGCCGGTGATCCGGACAAGCGTGAGGACCGCGGCGGCGCCGAGCCAGTGCGGTGGTAAGGGCGCCGATCCCCCTTCTTGACCTGAAAGAAGAGGAGTACCGGCCGCCCGTCGGCACCGCCGCGGTCCCAACGCCCCTTCCCGGGGGACTCCCCCGGACGGACCCCTCCCGAGGGGTCATGGCACCACCCGAGACTCCGCCCGGCGGCGCGAACGTCCTGTCGCGCCAGCCTCGTGCCGTCGGGCGGGCACAAGCCGGAGAGCGCGCAACCAGGTTTACGGTCCCTGGTTGCGCGCTCTTCTTGCGTGCGCGGGCCGGCCGGCGCCCGTACGCGCGGGCCGAGGCACTCTGTGCGCCCGCCGTCGGCCAGCGCATCGTTTCTGCGGTGAAGATCCGCACCCGCTCGGAGGAGCGCACCGCGGTTCGGGGCCTCCGTGCCCGGTCGCCGGCGCTATCCACTCGTACATGATCAAGAACCTGGTGCGCGGGCTCACCCCGCTCGCCCTCATCCTGTCCCCGCTCGCCGTCACCTCCCCCGCCCTCTCGGCGAACGTCGTGATGCTGCCCGACGCGCTCGCCGAGCTCACCGAGGCGTCGGAGGCCCCGGACGGCTTCACGGCGGCCGCGTTCCCGCACTGGAACGCCGGCCTCGACGCCACCGACGGCTGCGACACCCGCTCCGAGGTCCTGCTCGCCGAAGCCGTCGACGCGCCCACCGCCGGGACCGGCTGCGCGCTGACCGGGGGCCGCTGGACCTCGTACTACGACGGCCAGAGCGTCACCGACCCGGCCGCCCTCCAGGTCGACCACCTCGTCCCGCTGGGCGAGGCCTGGGAGTCCGGGGCGTCCGGCTGGACCGCGTCCCGGCGCGAGCGGTTCGCGAACGACCAGGGCGCGACCGCGACCCTCGTCGCCGTCACCGCCCGCAGCCGGCAGGACAAGGCGGGCCGGGACCCCGCCGAGTGGGTCCCCGCGGACGCCGCCCGGTACTGCCGCTACGTCGGCGAGTGGGTGTCCACCAAGCTGCGCTGGGGCCTGTCGGCCGACAAGGACGAGGTGGAGGCGCTCAAGCTGTTCGCCGACGGTCCGTGCGAGGAGACGGTCGTGATCCGCTCGGCGGCACCGGAGTAGGCCCCTGCGCCCTCGCCTCGGCCCGTGCCAGCGCGTACGTCACGGTCAGCGACGCGAGGGCGAGGAGCGCCATCCCCGTGCGCGGTGACGTGTACTGGGCGAGGGCGCCGGCGAGCGCCGCGCTCACCCCCTGGAGCGCGAGCATCCCCGAGGTGTGGAGGCCGAGGGCGTGACCGCTCAGCTCTTCCGGCACCAGGGCCATCAGCCGCTCCTGGTGCAGGAGGCTCGCCGCGTACCCGCTCGCCGAGACCGTCACCGCGAGGAGCGCGAGCGGCAGGGCCGGGTCCAGGAGGAACACCGGGAACGGGGCCGCGAGCAGCGCCTGGAGCGGGAAGCGGATCGGCCCGCGCAGCCGGGCCGGCAGGAAGCGGCCGACGACGGTGTCGCCGGCCAGCATCCCGAGCGCGGCGCAGGCGAAGAGGAGCCCGGCGCGCTCGGGGTCGTACGGCACGAAGAGCGACTCGCAGCCCACGATCAGCCCGTTGGGGATCCAGAGGGCCAGGTAGGCGCGGCGGCGCGCGGGCGAGGACAGCAGCCGCCGGTTGGTGCGCCAGGTCTCGCCGACCGAGGCGCGGCCGGCGGCACGGGGCGGGCGGGCCCCGAGGCCGAGGCGGGCGAGGAGCGCCGCGGCGAGGTAGAGGCCGGCGCCCACGAGGACCGTGCCCCGCGGCGAGAACAGGGCGATGAGGAGGCCGCCGGTCGCGAAGCCGCCGATCTGGCAGACGCCGACGGCCATGTTCGTCACCGAGCGGCCGAGGAGGAAGTCCTCGCGGGCGAGGATCTCGTTCAGGAGGCCGTGGCGCACGCCGCCGCCGAGCGAGGCGGCGAGCCCCTCGACGAGCAGGACGGCGAAGACCGCCCAGGTCGGCAGGCCGGGAACCGCGAGGAGCGCGGTGCCGAGGGCGAAGCAGAGCGCGATCCCGGAGATCGCGGCGCGCGGCGGCAGCCGGTCGGCGGCCGAGAGCAGGGTGGTCGCGCCGATCAGCTGGGCGAGGGAGGGCCCGAAGAGGGCGAGCGCGGAGAGGAGCGGGGAGCCGGTGGCGCGGAACACGAGCGTGGCGAGCCCGAGCCCGGCGACCGTCTGCGCGGCGGTGTGGACGGCCCCGGTGAGGAAGAGCGGGGTGAACTCGGGGGTACGGAAGAGGTCGCGGTAGCGGGGCATGCGGGGAGTCTCGGGGAGCGCCCCGGCCGCCGGTAATGTTTCGCGGGGAGGCGAAACATGGGCTGGTGGCGGATCGGTGCGGACACCCTGGCGGGAAGCGGGTTCGTCCTCTCACCGCTCGCCGAGACGGTCGCCTCGCTCAAGACCCTGCACGCGGGGGCGATGACGCACCCGGGCGAGCGCGGCTGGCTCGACCGGCATCTGGCCGCGTACCGGGAGCGGCTCGCGGCCGAGCCGCTCGACGCGCTGCTGGTACGGGCGGCCATCGGGCCCACCTGGAACGCGGACTTCCTCACTCCCACCCCTTCGGGTGACCGCGAGCGGAGCTTCGAGGAGGAGGTCGAGGCCGTCCTCGCGACCGAACCGACGGACGCGGTGGCCCAGTTGGCCGTGGCGATCGGCGGCCCGGTGCCGGAGCCGCTGCGCTCGGCGCGCGACCTGCCGCAGCGGCTCGCGGGCGTGCTCGGCTGGGTGTGGCGGGAGACGGTGCTGCCGGAATGGGCGCGGCGGCGGCGCGTCCTTCAGGCCGATGTGACGGCACGGACGGCACGGTTGAGCCGGGAGGGCTGGGCGGCGGCGCTCGACGAACTGATCCCGGGCCGGACGCGCTGGCTCGGCGACGGCCGACTCCAGGTCAACACCCGTGACTATCCCGCGCGTTCCCTGGAGAGGGGGAGACTGCTGCTGGTCCCGGTGACGCCGGCCACCGGCTGGGTGTCGTGGGAGGGGTCGGAGCGGAGCGCGATCGTCTATCCCTGCGCGGGAGTTCTGGCGGATACGGCGGGGCCGGTCGTGCCCGAGGCGCTCGCGACCCTGCTCGGACCGGCGCGGGCGGGTGTGCTCGTCCGTCTCGGATCGCCGCTGTCCACCAGCCAGTTGGTGGCGCTGACCGGGCAGGGGCTCGGCTCGGTGGGACGGCATCTGAAGGTGCTGCTCGACGCCGGACTCGTACGGCGGGGACGGGCGGGCCGCTCGGTGCTGTACGAGTGGACGGAGGCGGGCGCCGTGCTGGTGCGGGCGCAGCGCGGACACGCGGGAGACCCCCGCCCCGGTGCTCCTCGGGGCGGGGGTCGGTCCCTCTGACGAGGGGGACGATCAGACCGTGAGGGCCTTGATCGCGGTCGGCGCGTGGCCGGGCTCGGTGGCCAGCTCCTCGAACTCGGTGACGTCGCTCATGTCGACCGTCTTGCTCATCGCGATGTTGGTGATGCGCTCCAGGATGGCCTCGACGACGACCGGGACCTGGTGCTCGACGGCCAGCTTCTTGGCCTCCTCGAACGCCTCGCCCAGCTTGTCGGGGTCGGTGACGCGGATCGCCTTGACGCCCAGGCCCTCGGCGACCTTGACGTGGTCGACGCCGTAGACGCCGATCTCCGGGGTGTTGATGTTCTCGAACTCGAGGTTGACCTCGAAGTTGATGCCCAGGCCGCCCTGCGCCTGACGGATCAGGCCGAGGTAGGCGTTGTTCACGAGGACGTGGACGTAGGGGACCTTGTGCTGGGCGGCGACCGCCAGCTCCTCGATCATGAACTGGAAGTCGTAGTCGCCGGAGAGGGCGACGACCGGGGTGTCCGGCTGCGCGGTGGCGGCGCCGATGGCGGCCGGGATGGTCCAGCCGAGCGGGCCGGCCTGGCCGCAGTTGATCCAGTGGCGCGGCTTGTAGACGTGCAGGAACTGGGCCGCGGCGATCTGCGAGAGGCCGATGGTGGTGACGTACCGGGTCTCCGGGCCGAAGGCCTTGTTCATCTCCTCGTAGACGCGCTGCGGCTTCAGGGGGATGTTGTCGAAGTGCGTACGGCGCTGCAGCGTCGCCTTGCGCTCCTGCGCGGAGGCGGCCCAGGCGGAGAAGTCCGGGAGCCGGCCGGCGGCCTTCCACTCCTTGGCGATCTCGATGAAGAGCTCCAGCGCGGCCTTGGCGTCGGAGGCGATGCCGTAGTCCGGGGCGAAGATCTTGCCGAGCTGCGTGGGCTCGATGTCGACGTGGACGAACTTCCGGCCCTTGGTGTAGGCGTCCAGGTTGTAACCGGTGTGGCGGTTGGCCCAGCGGTTGCCGATGCCGATGACGGTGTCGGACTCCAGGAAGGTCGCGTTGCCGTAGCGGTGCGCCGTCTGGACGCCGACCATGCCGGCGGCCAGCTCGTGGTCGTCCGGGATGGTGCCCCAGCCCATCAGGGTGGAGATGACCGGGATGCCGGTGAGCTCGGCGAACTCGACCAGCAGGTCGGTGGCGTCGGCGTTGATGATGCCGCCGCCGGCGACGATCAGCGGGCGCTCGGCCTCCAGGAGGAAGCTCAGCGCCTTCTCGGCCTGGGCGCGGGTGGCGCGCGGCTTGTAGACCGGCAGCGGCTCGTACGTCTCCGGGTCGAACTCGATCTCGGTCAGCTGGACGTCGATCGGCAGGTCGATGAGGACCGGGCCGGGACGGCCGGAGCGCATCAGGTGGAAGGCCTGCTGGAAGACGCCGGGGACCTGCGCGGCCTCCAGGACGGTCGTCGCGGCCTTGGTCACCGGCTTGGCGATGGAGGCGATGTCGACGGCCTGGAAGTCCTCCTTGTGGAGCTTCGAGACCGGAGCCTGGCCGGTGATGCACAGGATCGGGATCGAGTCGGCGATCGCCGAGTACAGGCCGGTGATCATGTCGGTGCCGGCGGGGCCGGAGGTGCCGATGCAGACACCGATGTTGCCGGCCTTGGCGCGGGTGTAGCCCTCGGCCATGTGGGACGCGCCCTCGACGTGGCGGGCCAGCGTGTGGCCGATGCCGCCGACGTTCTTGAGCTCGCGGTAGAAGGGGTTGATCGCCGCGCCGGGCACGCCGAACGCGGTGGTGACGCCTTCGCGCTTGAGGATCTCAACGGCCGCTGCGGCGGCGGTCATACGAGGCATGGGAGTGCTCCTGCTTCGGCCGGGCGGATCCAAGCCCACCGGTCGGCTCGGGAGCCCGGAGCGGCTTGTTTCCGTAATGCGGAAATACTGTTCTGCTATACGGAAGCAATGTAGGTCGGGGTCCTGAGAGCCGTCAAGAGAAGTCCGACCGGCGGGATCACGGAAGTGGCCGAACACCTCCCCCCGAGGCGTCCGATGGGTGGACGATGGGACGGAACGACAGGGGGTTGGTTGTGGGCGAGTCGGTACCGGTGCGCTGCCCGGAATGCCTGCGCACGCAGGCGTACGCGGCACCCGTCTTCCCCTGCGCGTGCGGCAGCCCGGTGGCGCCGCCCCTCGCCACGGGCGTGCCGGCGGAACGCATCACGCACCGGAACTGGACGGACGAGTGGGTCACCGTCCGCTGCGGAGCCTGCGGCCGCGAGGACGACTGGCCCCACCCGGAGACGGGCTGCACGTGCGGGACGGTCCTGCGGGTACCGGTGCGGGCGGTGGAGTCGGGGACCCCGAGGACCGGCGGGCCCGCGGAAGGCTCCGGAGGAGCCACCGGACCGTGGCCGGAAGCGGGCGCGGACCGATCGGCCACGGCCGGGAACAGGGACACGGACGGGGTCACGGGCTCGGGTACGCGTCCGGGCGTGAGTGCGGGTGCGGGGTCGCGTCCGGGCACGGGTACGGGCGGGGACGTGGATCCAGGTACGGATCCACGTCCGGGTCCAGGTACGGATCCGGGTCCGGGTCGGGGTACGGGTCTGGGTCCCGGTACGGGCGCTGCGGAGCGGGGAGCGATCGGCGGCGGCCGGGTTTCGCCCTCGCCGCACTTGTCCTGGTCCGGCTCGGTCGGCCCGGCCGGCCCGACCGAGCCCGTCGAGCCGTCCGGAGCGTCCGAGGCGTCCGGCCCCTCCGGGGCCATCGGTCCGTCCGGTCCGTCCGATCCGTTCGGTCCGTCACCTTCCGACGCGATCTCCGCGGACGACCGCCCGTCGCCCCGTGCCGACGCCTCCCCCGGCACGGACGACCCCCAGCCCGTCGAGCCCGGCTCGGCGTGGTTCGGTACGGGTCCCGGACCCGCGAGCACGGCCCCCGGAGCGGCATCCGGCCCGGCCCCCGGCGCCCCCGGAGGGACATCCGGCCCGGCCCCCGGCGCCCCCGGAGGGATGTCCGGCCCGGCCCCCGGCGCCCCCGGAGGGACATCCGGTCCGGCCTCCGACGCCCCCGGAGCCGTACCGGGGCCCGCTTCCCACCGGCGGCCCGCCGACCCGCCCCGTCCGGGCGGGCCCCGCACGTTCGCCGAGCGCTACCCCCTCCACATACCGCTGCCGCCCACCGCCCCTCGTCCGGCCCCGGTGCGCGGGGACTTCCGGCCGCTGACCATCCGGACCGCCCGGGACGCGGTCGCCGCGGCCGCCGGGTATCTGCGCTGGCTGGGGTTCCGGGACGTGGTCCAGCCCGAGGAGCGTCCCGCGTCCGGCGTGGACCTGCGGGCGCCCGGCCTGGTCGCACAGGTCGACCCGAGCACCCGGCCCACCGGGCTCCGGGCCGTCGAGTGCCTCTGGCTGAACGGGCTGAGCGGCTCCTCCGTGAGCGTGTTCTTCTCGCTCGCGGGCTACACCCCGGAGGCCCGTTCGCGGGCCGCCGAGATCGGGCTCCCGCTCTTCGTGCTGGACCTGACCGGCACCCCGCAGCCGGTGAACGGCGCCGCCGACGACCTGGCCGCGGGCGCCGTCTGAGCGCGGCGCACGCGATGCCCACAACACCTCGGCATCCGAAACCGGCCATTCACGCGTGACGATCACGCTCTCCCGGGCACAACACCCTCGGGGGGTGGGCGTCATGCCGACGGGGATGTGGTGGTTCATAGGAGCGGCCTGCGGTCAACTGCTCCTCGCCGTCGCGTTGTTGCGAAGCCGCAGCAAGGAAAGCGAAGGGCCGCGTCCGGACGACGTGCCACCGCCGCAGGCGCTCGCGCTGCTGCGGGGCGGGCGACGGGCGGCCGTCACCGTGGCCCTGGTGGCACTGCACCAGCGCGGGGCGGTCGCGGCGGGTCGCAAACATACGATTCGGGCCAACGGCGGCCCCGGCCGCACCCGGGACCCCGTCCAGCTCGGGGTGCACGGGGCGCTCCACCGGGCGTTCGCCCTGCGTGACCTCACGCTGCGCCCCGAGGCACGGCGGGCGGTGGACGCGCTCGGCCACGAGCTGCGGGGGGCGGGGCTGCTGCGGCCGACGACACGGCTGTGGGCGGCCAGGGCGCTGCTCGGTTGCGTACCGCTGACCGTGGCGGTGGGGGCGTACGCGACGGAGGCGAGCGGTACGGGCCTGGCCGGGGCGCTGGCGGCCGGGGCCCTGCCCGTCCTGCTCGCGGCAGCGGTGCTGCTGCGGCTGCCGCACGCGACCCGGGCGGCGCGGCGGCTCCTCGCCGGGCTGCGGGAGCGGTACCCGCTGCCGGCGCATCGGCGTGAGGTGACGGACGGACGGCTCGTCCAGCTGTACGTGGCGCTGTACGGCGATCCGGCGCTCGCGCTGTTCCTCCCCCACTTCTCGCGGGACGGCGGGCTGCTCGACCGGCCGGGCGACGTGGACGGGAACCGGCCTCCGCAGGAAAGGGGTCCGGTTCCGGGCGACGGTACGGGGTGAGGCCGCGCCATACTGTCGTATGCGCATCAGAGCGGCCGCTCCGGCCGAACTCCCGCTGCTCCAGGACATCGAACGGGCGGCGGGCGAGCCGTTCCGCACGCTCGGCATGGCGGCGATCGCCGACGACGACCCGCTGCCCCTGGACGTCCTGGAGTCCTATCGGTGTGCGGGCCGGGCGTGGGTGGCGGTGGACGCCGCCGACCGCCCGGTCGCGTACCTGCTGACGGACACGGTCGACGGCTCCGCCCACATCGAGCAGGTGTCGGTGCATCCGGACGCGGCCCGCCGGGGCGTCGGCCGGGCCCTGATCGAGCACCTGGCGGCGGCCGCCGGGGAGCAGGGCCTGGCGTCGCTGACCCTGACGACGTTCGCCGAGGTGCCGTGGAACGCGCCGTACTACGCGCGGCTCGGCTTCCGTCCGCTCGCCGACTCCGACCCGGCGCTCACGGAGGGCCTGCGCGCCATCAGCCGCGCGGAGGCGGCCCACGGGCTCTCGGTCTGGCCCCGGGTGTGCATGCGCCGGGAGGTGGACCCCGCTCCGGCGGGCGCGGGCGCTCCGGAGTCCCTGGAGGCCCGGCAGAGCGGCTAGGCGGCCGGACCGCCGGGCGGTGGGCGGCCGCCGGGCGGCCCGGCCGGGCCCGGGTTCACGCGGGTCCGCCGCCCCCGTCCCCGTACCGCTGCCTCAGTTCCACCTTCCGTACCTTGCCGCTCACCGTCATCGGGAACTCGGTGAGGATCTCCACCCGGCGCGGGATCTTGTAGTGGGCGAGCCGGTCGCGGCAGAAGGCGGTGACGTCCTCCAGGGTGGGCGGGTCGGCCGGGTCGCGGGGGATGACGCAGGCGAGGATCTCCTCGCCGTAGCGCTCGTCGGGCACGCCCACGACCTGCACGTCGGCGATCTTCGGGTACCCGTAGAGGAACTCCTCGATCTCGCGCGGGTACACGTTCTCGCCACCGCGGATGATCATGTCCTTGATGCGGCCGACGATCTGGACGTAGCCGTCCTCGCGGATCACCGCCAGGTCGCCGGTGTGCATCCAGCGGCCGGAGTCGATCACGTCGGCGGTCTTCTCCGGCTCGTCCCAGTACCCGAGCATCACGCTGTAGCCGCGGGTGCACAGCTCGCCCGCGGTGCCGCGCCCGACGGTGAGGCCGGTCGCCGGGTCGACGACCTTCACCTCGACGTGCGGCATGACCCGGCCGACCGTGCCCGTGCGGCGCTCCAGGTCGTCGTCGCGGCGGGTCTGCGTGGAGACCGGCGAGGTCTCGGTCATGCCGTAGCAGATCGACACCTCCGCCATGTTCATCTCGGCGACGACCCGCTTCATCACCTCCACCGGGCACGGCGATCCGGCCATGATGCCGGTGCGCAGGCTCGACAGGTCGAAGCCGGCGAAGTCGGGGAGGTTCAGCTCGGCGATGAACATCGTGGGCACCCCGTAGAGCGAGGTGCAGCGCTCCTCCTGCACGGCCCGGAGGGTGGCGGCCGGGTCGAAGGAGGGCGCGGGGATCACCATGCAGGCCCCGTGCGAGGTGGCGGCCAGGTTCCCCATGACCATGCCGAAGCAGTGGTAGAAGGGCACCGGGAGGCAGATGCGGTCCTGCTCCGAGTAGGCGATCATCTCGCCCACGAAGTAACCGTTGTTGAGGATGTTGTGGTGGGAGAGCGTGGCCCCCTTGGGGAAGCCCGTGGTCCCCGAGGTGTACTGGATGTTGACGGGCTCGTCGCAGGAGAGCGGCTCGGGGCGCAGCTCTCCCGGCGTACGGGCGAGGAACGCGTCCCAGCCCGGGTCGCCGAAGTAGACGGCCTCGCGCAACTCCGGGCATTCGGACCGCACTTGATCGACCATGGACCGGTAGTCGCTGGTCTTGTGCGCGAGCGAGGCGAAGAGCAGGGTGATCCCGGCCTGGTTGAGGACGTACGCCAACTCGTGGGGCCGGTAGGCGGGGTTGATGGTGACCATGACCGCGCCGATCCGGGCGGTGGCGTACTGCACGAGGACCCACTCGGCGCAGTTGACCGCCCAGATGCCGACCCGGTCGCCCTTCCGCACCCCGCTGCCGAGCAGGGACCCGGCCAGCCGGTCGACGTCGGCGCCGAACTGCGCGTACGTCCAGCGGCGTCCGGTGGGCACGTCGACGAGCGCCTCCCGGTCCGGCCAGGCGGCGACGGCCCGGTCGAGGTTGGCGCCGATGGTGTCGCCGAGCAGCGGGGTCTCCGACACCCCGTGGGCGTAGGAGAGTTCGGTGGGCGCGGCGGTGCCGGACGTGGTCATGCGAGGTCCCCTTCCAGGAATTCCCTGCCGCCGCCCTCGGCGGTCAGTCGGCGCAGCTCCACCCGCCGGATCTTGCCGGAGACGGTCTTGGGCAGTTCGGCGAACTCGATGCGCCGGACCCGCTTGTACGGGGCGAGGACCGCGCGCGAGTGGGCGAAGAGGGCCTTCGCGGTCTCCGCGTCGGGCTCCCAGCCGGCCGCGAGGACGACGTAGGCCTTGGGGACGGCGAGCCGCAGCGGATCGGGGGCGGGGACGACGGCGGCCTCGGCCACGGCCTCGTGCTCCAGGAGCGCGCTCTCCAGCTCGAAGGGGCTGATCTTGTAGTCGGACGCCTTGAAGACGTCGTCGGCGCGTCCGATGTAGGTGATGTACCCCTCGGCGTCCCGGGAGCCGATGTCACCGGTGCGGTAGTACCCGCCGGCCATCGCCTCCGCCGTGCGCTCCGGGTCTCCGTGGTACCCGGTCATCAGGCCCACCGGGTGGGTGGACAGGTCGAGGCAGATCTCGCCCTCCGCCACGTCCGCCCGCCCGCTCGCCGGATCGACGAGGGTGACCCGGAAGCCGGGGCTCGGGCGGCCCATGGAGCCCTCCTTGAGACGCTGGCCGGGGCTGTTGGAGACCTGGACGGCGGTCTCGGTCTGGCCGAAGCCGTCCCGGATGGTGACGCCCCAGGCGCGCCGTACGGACTCGATGACCTCGGGGTTGAGCGGTTCGCCGGCGGCGACGACCTCGCGCGGCGGGGTCTTCAGCCGGCTCAGGTCGGCCTGGACCAGCATCCGCCACACGGTCGGCGGGGCGCAGAAGCTGGTGACGCCGTTGCGCTCCATCTCGTCCATCAGCCGGGCCGGGTCGAAGCGCGTGTAGTTGTGGATGAAGACGGTCGCCTCGGCGTTCCACGGGGCGAAGAGGTTGGACCAGGCGTGCTTGGCCCAGCCCGGCGAGGAGATGTTGAGGTGCACGTCGCCGGGCTTGAGCCCGATCCAGTACATCGTCGAGAGGTGCCCGACCGGGTACGAGGTGTGGGTGTGCTCGACCAGCTTGGGACGGGCGGTCGTGCCCGAGGTGAAGTACAGCATGAGGGTGTCGTCGGCGAGGGTGACGCCCTCGGGCTCGAACACCTCGGACTCGCGGGCGGCGTGCTCGTACCCCAGCCAGCTCACCCCGTCGCCGCCGACCGCGATCCGGGTGTACTCCCCCGGGACGTCGTCGAACTTGGCCGCGTCCTCGGCACGCACGACGACGTGCCGGGCGCGGCCCCGGTCGACGCGGTCGCGGAGGTCGGCGGGGCCGAGGAGCGGGGTGGCGGGGATGACGACGGCGCGCAGCTTCATGGCGGCGAGCACGGTCTCCCACAGCTCGACCTGGTTGCCCAGCATCACGATGATCCGGTCGCCGGGGCGGACGCCCTGGGCACGCAGCCAGTTCGCGACGCGGTTGGAGCGCGCGGACATCTCGGCGAAGGACACCTTGGTCTCGGAGCCGTCCTCCTCGACGAGGTGGAGCGCGGTCCGGTCGTTGCCCTCGGCGATGACGTCGAACCATTCGAGCGCCCAGTTGAACCGGTCGGCCCGGGGCCAGGCGAAGCCCTCGTAGGCCGCCCCGTAGTCCTCGCGGTGCTGGAGCAGGAAGTCCCGGGCGGCCCGGAACCTCTCCGTCGCACCGGTCGCGCCCTGTGCCGTCATACGTCCTCCTCGTTGCGGGACCCGTCCCGGACATCGTGTAATCAGTGACCCAGGTCTCACTACCCCCGTTCGGGGGTGAAGGAGTGGTCCCGTGCCCGAGCAGAGGGAAACGACCGAGCTGCGCGCGGCGCTGCTGCGGCTGCGCCGGGGCAGCGGGCTGCCCGTGGTCTTCGGCGGGCTGCTCCAGGACGGGCGGGCGATGCGGATCGGCGAGACCTGCGGGGCGGTGACGCCCGCGCTGCACGGCCTGACGATCTCGACCGGCTCGGGCCTCGGCGGCAAGTGCCTGGCCCTGTCGCGGCCGTGCGCGGTCACGGACTACCCCTCGGCCCGGCACATCACCCACGAGTACGACGGCCCGGTCGCGGCGGAGGGGCTGCGCTCGGTGATCGCGGTGCCCGTCGTCGTACGCCGCAAGGTACGCGGTGTCCTGTACGGGGCACTGCGCGACGCCCTGCCGATCGGCGAGCGGGTCTTCGACGCGGCGGTCGCGGCGGCCCGTGACGTGGAGCAGGCGCTGGCCGTACGGGACGAGGTCGGCCGCCTCGACACGCCCCCCGCTCCCGGACCGTCCTGGGAGGAGGTCCGCCAGGCGTACGGGGAGCTGCGCGAACTGGCCCCGCAGGTCCTGGACCCGGCGCTGCGGGAGCGCCTGCTCGCGGTCTGCGGCCGCCTGGAGACGGCCTCGGGGGCGCCTCGCGACCTGCCGGGAGTGGCACTGACCCCCCGGGAGACGGACGTCCTGGCGGCGGTGGCCTCGGGCGCGACGAACGCGACGGCGGCGACCCGCCTCGGCCTGCGCCCGGAGACGGTCAAGGGCTATCTGCGCTCGGCGATGCGCAAACTGGGCGCGCACACCCGCCTGGAGGCGGTGGTGGCGGCGCGGAGGGCGGGGGCGCTGCCGTAGGGGTGCCGGGGGTTGTCCTAGGAGCACCGGGAGGCTGGGGTGCCGCGGCCGGGGTGTCAGGCGAAGAAGTCCCGCGCCTCCCGCTGGGGCCCGTACAGCAGGCAGCTGATGGCCTCGTGCGAGGTCGGGCCCAGGAAGTAGGGCCCGGTGTGGTGCAGGAGGAAGAAGCGTCCGGTGTCGTCGATGAGCACCATCGCCCCGTCGAACGCCTCGTATCCGACGGGGAACAGCCTCCTGCCCAGGTTCCGGGCGAGTTCGGCGACGTCCTCGCCGCTCTCCTCGTAGATCCAGTGCGGAGTGAACGCGACGGCGTCGGGCGGCGTTCCCGGAATCACCAGGCGCAGACCGCCGAATTCCCGGACGAAGTCCTGGGCGGCCCGGAAGGCCTCGACGGGGTGCCCTTCCTCGGCGAACCGGTCGACGACGAGCGCCAGGAGCCCGGGCAGCCGCGCGCCGATGTCACGCCCCGTGTACCAGCCGGCCGCGCCGAGGGCGGCGGCGACGGATCGCGCGCCCGTCCCCCGGCCGTCTACGCCGTCACTCCGCATGGACGATCTCGTACGGGATGTCCGACGGCGTCATGAGCCGGAGCGTCCGCTCGGCCTCGGCGGTGAGCGCCGCGCGCTGGGCGCGCGTCACGTGCGCGAAGGGCTCCACCGTGAGGGTGGTGCGGTCCTTGCCCTCGTCGAGGCGCCAGAGCCCGGCGAGGAAGCCGTCGAGGAGGAAGACGCGGTGGGCCTGGTTCCCGGTCCAGGTGCGGCCCTTCGCCTCGGCCGGCACGACACGGCTGCGGTCCGCGTGCGACAGCAGCAGGTTGTCGAACTCGGGGAGGAAGCGCGGCGGTGCCGGGGTGTCCTCGTCCGGGCGGGGCGCGTCGGGCAGGTCGAAGAGTTCGGTGCCGCGCTCGTCCTGGAAGACGAGGAGCCCGGGACGCAGCCGCTCGAAGACGGGGCCGAGCCTGGTGAGGCCGCACCAGGTCTGCATGTCCTTGACGGAGGCGGGTCCGAAGGCGCCGAGGTAGCGGAGCACGGTCGCGTCGAGATCGGCGGCGCCGCCGGCCGGATCCTCGGCGGGATCGCCTGCGGCATCGCCCGCGAGATCGCCGAACCACTGATCGGTCGTGGTGAGCGCGACCTGGCCACCGCGCCCCCAGAGGCCGCGCGGGGTCACCTGGACCATCGGAAGGAGGCAGCGGGCGGCGACGGAGAGCGACTGCGGGTCCGCGTCGGGCCACTCGGGAAGCAGCTCTTCGCGCAGCTCCTTCGGGGTGCGGGGCCGCTCGGCGACGAGCGCGCGGGCGAGGTCGGCGAGCCGGTCGAGGTCGACGCCGTCGAGACCCCCGCGGGACACGAACATGGCGAGCTCGCGGTCGATGGCCCCGCCCTGCGCGAGCCCGCGCAGGGCGACCGCGTCGCGGGCGGTGTGGGTGTGCACGGTGGACCGCATGGTGACGATACGGGCGACGTCGCGGGACTCTATGAGCGCGGAGAGCTGCTCGGGGCGGAATCCGTCGAGGCGGGCGGCGAGCGCGTAGTACGGGGGCTTGGTGTTCTGCGCCTGCAGCCCGAGAAGGTGCTCGACGGCCTCCGCGACGCCCAGGGAGGCGGGGCGGAGGAGCAGCTGGCGGTCGAGGGTGGCACGGTTCAGGGCGCGGGCACCGAGCACGGGGTGGGTCGTCTTGAGGGCCATGGCGGCACGCTATCCGGCCTTGCGGACAGATACGGTCCGCAAGGCCGGATCGGACCGCGACCACAAGACGGAATGCACGCCGATCCATCCCATTCACCCGAAACTAACCCCATATATCCTTCATATCTCTCCCGGAGACTCAGGAGGTGCACGAGATGTCCGACCGCCGCCCACGCCAGGCCTGGCGCCGCCCCCAGGCGGAGCCGCCGACGAACGCCACCCCGGAGGCGGCGGACACGGCGGAGGAGGAGCGGCGGAGCGTGGTGCAGGCGAGCCTGTACCGGGACGGTCGCCGCGTCTCGTCCCCGGCGACGCTCGCGGAGACCTTCCGGCAGCTGCGCGAGCACCCGGACGGCATGGCGTGGATCGGCCTCCATCGCCCCACGGAGGAGGAACTGCACTCCCTGGCAGCCGAGTTCGACCTCCACGAACTGGCGGTCGAGGACGCGCTGGAGGCCCATCAGCGCCCCAAGCTGGAGCGGTACGGCGACACGCTCTTCGTGGTCCTCCGGGCGGCCCGCTACCTGGACGCGCAGGAGGAGGTCGAGTTCGGCGAGCTGCACATCTTCGTGGGCCCGGACTTCCTGATCACGGTCCGCCACGGCGCCGCACCGGACCTCTCCACGGTCCGCCGCCGCATGGAGAAGGACCCGGAACTGCTCGCCCTGGGCCCGGAGGCGGTCCTGTACGCGATCCTCGACGCGGTGGTCGACGGCTACGCGCCGGTGGTGGCGGGCGTGCAGAACGACATCGACGAGATCGAGACGGAGGTCTTCGGCGGCGACCCGGCGGTCTCCCGCCGCATCTACGAACTCTCCCGGGAAATGGTCGAGTTCCAGCGCGCCACCCGCCCCCTGGTCGGCATGCTGCACGGCCTGATGGCTGGATTCGCCAAGTACGGCACGGACGAGGAACTCCAGCGCTACCTCCGCGACGTGGCGGACCATGTCACCCACACCAGCGAACGCGTCGACGGCTTCCGCCAGGCACTCGCGGACATCCTCACCGTCAACGCGACCTTGGTCACCCAGCAACAGAACGCGGAGATGCGGGCGTTGGCGGAGGCGGGCTTCGAGCAGAACGAGGAGATCAAGAAGATCTCCTCGTGGGCGGCGATTCTGTTTGCACCCACACTCGTGGGAACGATCTACGGGATGAACTTCGACAACATGCCGGAGCTGCACTGGGCGGGGGGCTACCCCTTCGCAGTGGTGCTGATGGCGGCGGTGTGCACGAGTCTGTACGTGGTCTTCAAGCGGAAGGACTGGCTGTAGCAAAACCCCACCACGCCCCGATCTCCTTCACAGACGCGAACGCCTGGAAGAGGGCGTTCCGCACCCCTGGGGAGAATCTGGGGAGAATGCGCGACGCCGGGGAGTGAACGCCTGCTGCCCCTTGCTTGCATGCCTGCGGCGACCACGGGAACGGCCCCACAGTAAGGTTGACGGTCAGCGGTCACCGAGAGTGTCGGGCGAAGCCCTGCGGGCCGCTCCCTGGATGCTGTTGGCTTCCGCGCAGGGCATCGCACACAGGAGGGCCGGTTGGAACCGAGGAGTGCAGCGGCTGCGGGGAAGGACTTCCCGTACACCTCACGTACGACGTGCTACATCGAGGTCCACGAAGACGGCAGAGTGACACACGGGGCAGACCTGGCCACCTACGAACGCGCTCTGGCCGGCAGCTCGCGGCTCTTCGCGGTCTGGCCCGGCGAGTGGTCCAGCCACTTGTTCGTCATCGACGACCTGGACGAGTACGCCAAGGCCCACGGCATCAAGCACGACGAGGTGCGGACCGGCCTCAAGGAGCACGTCCACGAGGTGCGGTGGGAGGAAACCTCGTACGGAAACGACAACCCCCGCAGCCCGTACCTGAGCATCGATGTCTCGCTGGACTGCGGCTGCACGATCCACGACCTCCGGACCTTCGCGGCCCAGATGAAAGCGCAGAGGGGATGGGACGTCGCCACGAGCGTCGGCTGGGGCAGCAGCGACGGACCTGAGGGAACGAAGTACGGCATGCGGGTCCGCCGCAAAAGCCTCACCGGCTGAATCCGGCAGGCAGCCCAACGACGACGGGGGCACAGCGTGTGCTGTGCCCCCGCTGGCTCATGCCAAGGTGAGGTTCTCCGGGACGTACTCGGGGACCACGCCGAGCAGCGCGTCGACGGCGGCCCTGCCCTTGCCGCCTGCCTCAGGCATGAAGTGGGCGTAGTGGTCGAGGGTGATGGTCGGGCTGGAGTGGCCGAGCCATCGGGCGAGAGTGACCACGGACTCTCCGGCTTCGAGGATGATCGAGGCGTACGTATGCCGGAGTATGTGGAAGCCGTCCTTGCGGGACGCCTTCCAGCTCGCGCCCTTCTCCCGCATGGGGATGACCCCGGCTTTCGCGAGCGCGGGCTTCCACACCTCGACGTTGAAGATGTTCGCCCGGATGGCGTTCCCGTACGTCGTGGTCAGGACGAGCGGGAATGCTCGCCGCTCCCGCTCGGGCTCCGGACCGCCCCAAGGCAGCTCAACCTCCACGGCCGGACACTGCAGGAAGTAGGCGGCCAGCTCTGCGGCGACCGAGCGGGGCATGTCGACGACGCGGGTCTTCCCACCCTTGGGCAAGGTGAAGTACAAGCGCCCATTCAGCAGTTGAACCTGCCGTCGCACGCGGATGACGCCACGCTCGAAGTCGACGTCCTGCGGTGAGAGGCCGAAGACCTCGCCTTGGCGTAGGCCGCATCCAAGGGCGACGACCACAGCGATCCGGTAGCGCGGGTTGATGACGTCCCGTACACGCTGCGCAGTCTCCAGGGGCCATGCCTCCCGCTGATCGTCGGGCGCCTTGGGCCAGCGCACCGACTTGGCGCGCATGGGGTTGCGGACGAGCCGCCTGTCGTCGATCGCCGTCTCGAAGATGTTCGAGAGGGAGGTGAGGATCTGCCGGGCATACCGGGGTGCGCATTCGCCTTCCAGGGTGGCTATGTAGCCGCGCAGGACGGTTGCGGACACGTCCCTGAGCGCCACCTCACCGAGATGGGGCAGGACATGGAGCCTTACGCGCTCGTCGATCCGCTTGACCGTGCCCGGCGCACCCCGCACACCCACCTTCCAGTAGCGGGTGACGTAGTCGGCGACGGTGATGGATCCGTCGCGCGGGTCGACGAACTCTCCGCGTTCGCTGTCGGTGCCGGCGCGCCGCAGCCACGCCTTGGCGTCCTCCAGGACGTCGAACGACATGTCCCGGACGCCGGGGATCCCGGCGACGCGGTACCGAGTGCCCTTCCCGTAGCGGGCGGTGCGTTCCCGCTTGCCGGTGACGGGGTCCTTCTTCTTGTTGATCCAGCGGTCCTCGATGTAGCCGGCCAAGTATCTCCTCGTAGGTAGGGGTTCGGCAGTCACCTGCCAGGCGGAGGGTCAGGCGGTGGCCGTGTAGTTGGCACGGCGCTGCGGCACCGCGTTCGCGGGGTTCAGGAGGGGGTTGGAGCGGGAGTCCGCCCGCTCCTGCTCACGCACCCACGCGTCGAGGTCATCGAGCCGGTACGTCACTCGTCCGCGGGTTCCCAGTCGGAAGCTCGGCGGCCCCTGCCGACGGTGTCGCCACACGTACAACGTGCGCGGCGAAATGCCAAGATATGCCGCTGCTTCCTTCACTCCGAGAAAAGCTCTATCGATTGCGCGGAGGTCTCCGACTACGGACGTACCGGGAGATGAAATAGGGGTGACGACGGACAAGCGAGATTCCTTAAGTCGGAGTACAGGACGATTCGGCACGCATCGATGGAAAGGCGTTCCGGGACGACCAATGATCCGGAGAATCCCCGGTTAGGCTAACCGGGGATCGTCGGCTATGTTGCGCCCCCTCCGGCCACCCCTGAGGGTGTACAGGTGTCGGCGAGGAGAGCTTGGGGCGCAGTTCCGAGGGCGGCCGCGATGGCGACGAGGTCGTCGATGTCGCAGCGTCGGACGGTGCGTTCGATGCGGGAGAGCGCGGTGAAGGTCATGGGCCGCCCGAGTGCGGTGACGCGCGCGGCGAGCTGGCGCTGGGAGTATCCGCGGGCCGTGCGGGTGCGTTCGATGGCCTGGGCCGCGGCATGTCCGGCGGGTCCGATTTCGAGGGGGCGTGGCGGCATGCGTGGTGTTGTAGCTTGCGGATCGCCAGCGCGGGAAGAGTTTCCCTGTCTGCTGTGGGCGATGCGGATGGCGTGGCGATTTTCGGCGTGGATTTCGACAACCGGGATTTCACCCCTATAGTTGCCGGACCGTCGACACAGGGAACACGCAACCTGTAACGAATTCCAGTGCTAAAGCTGGACTTCACGCGCCGGGTGTGGCTGTGTTGGCCACGCACACCGGCCCCGCCGGACCCCCCCCAATTCCCCATGCGGTCTCTCGACGCGACCGCCGAAGGAGCCGCCCCTTGGAAGCCGCCACCCCCATGCCCATACCTTCCCCTGACGACGCTCAGCCGGCCTGGCCGCAGGTCGCCATCCCCGGCCAGCCGGCCACATCTCGGCCCCAACCCGCAGTGCCCTCCGAGGGCGAACTGGTGCTCTCAGACCTGCGCGCGCAGTTCCGGCGGTACGTAGTGCTGCCGAGCGAAGACGCACTGACAGCCGTGACGCTGTGGGTGGCGGCCACGCACCTCCAGACGGCGTGGCAGCACGCCCCACGTCTCGCGGTCGTCGGTCCTGCGAAGCGATGCGGGAAGTCCCGCCTGCTGGACGTGGTCACCGAGACCGTCCACGACCCGCTGATCACGGTCAATGCCTCACCGGCCGCGGTGTTCCGGTCGATCACCGACAACCCACCGACTCTGCTCGTCGACGAGGCCGACACCCTCTTCGGGTCGGCGAAGGTGGCGGAGAAGAACGAGGAGATGCGCGGCCTCCTCAACGCTGGCCACCAGCGCAACCGCCCAACTCTGCGGGTCTCCGGCCCGAACCACGAGGTGTCGAAGTTCCCGACCTTCGCCATGGCGGCCCTCGCCGGCATCGGCGACCTTCCCGACACGATCATGGACCGGTCGGTCGTGATCCGGATGCGGCGCCGTCGGCCGGGCGAGAAAGTCGCCGAGTTCCGCACCGTACGGGACACCCCTGCCCTGCACGCCGTGCGGGACCGGCTCGTGGCCTGGCTGGTCCCGCTCCACGCAACCGCGATGGACCTCACGCCGAAGATGCCGGTGGAGGACCGGGCCGCCGACACGTGGGAGCCTCTGATCGCCGTCGCCGACCTCGCCGGCGGCACCTGGCCCGAGGCCGCACGCGCCGCCTGCTTGGCGATGACGAGTCACGAGGCCGAACAGGACCAGGACCACAGCGCCCTGAACATCCGGCTCCTCGCCGACATCCGCCGTGCCTTCGCCTCCGAAGGAAATCCGGTAGTGATCCGTACCGGCCGCCTGCTCGGCATCCTGAACGAGGACGCCGAGTCGCCCTGGCCCGAGTACAGCGACAAGGGCCTCACACCGCGCGGCCTGCAGATCCTGCTGAACGACTACGGCATCCGCTCGGCCAACCGCCGCTTCCCCGACGGCCTCCAGGCCAAGGGCTTCACCCGCCTGCAGTTCACCGACGCCTGGGCCCGCTACTGCCCCGAGCCCGCACCGGCCGCCGAGCCGATGGCCCTGACGGCACCCGCCACCAGCGCCTGACCCGACACGACCCGTCCCCACCCGTCGCCGCGCAGGTCAGAGCCGGGACGGGTCACCGGCCCGCAACGAGTCGACCCGACATCGCCACCCTGACCCGTACCTGCTCTGACCAGGCATGCGACGAGTCGCAACGGGTCCCACCCGCTACGGCCGCCCCCACTCCCCCTACCTCACGGAGCCCATTCCCCTTGCCTTCACCCAGCACTGCCGCGACTCCCGCCGCCCTGCCCGTCCTGATCCGAACCGGCGTGGCCCTCCTCGCCCTGGCCGCCTTCGCCCTCTCGTACGACGCCCTGCGTCAGATGGCCGCCGCCAGCCACATCCACCGGCTGCTCACCTACGCCTTCCCTCTCGTAATCGACGGCTTCATCGCCATCGGCATCGCCGCCCTCCTCGTCCTGCGCAACTCCCCTCTGCGGGCCCGCCTATACGTCTCGGCTCTGGTCGGCATCGCCACCGCCACCAGCATCTGGGCCAACGTCCTCCACGCCGTACGCCTCAACCAGCAGAGCCGCCCAGGCGGACTTGCCCTCGACGACCTCACCGTCGGCGTCATCTCCGCCATAGCCCCACTCGCCCTCGCCGGCGCCGTCCACCTCTACCTCCTCGTCCAGCGCCGCCCCACGCACGCAGCGCTGCTGGAAGACGCCCGCCGCATCGCGGTGGCCGCCCCTCCCGAACGTGGCGCAGCAACAGCCACAAACGAACCACCGTCGGACGAGGATGTGGCCGAGGCAGACGATGCATCCGCCGAGCAAGTGGCTCAGCCGGAGAACTCGTCCGCCGAACGTGGCGACCAGCCACCAACGGCCACGTGGGAGCAGGTGATCGAGATCGGGCGCACCGCTCCCGTGGGCCGTGACAACCGCGTCTCACGCCGCCACATGGAGACGGCCATTCGTGGCAAGGGCCTCAGACCCGGAGGCCGCGCACGGTTGGAGCGGGCCAAGGACCTACTCCAAGCGGAGCTCGACCGAAACCAGGCCAACGCCACCGCTGCCTAGGCCACACCAGCAGCTCTCCCGGAGACCCCCTGGAGCGAGCACCACTTCCTCCACCACCCCACCCCCGAGCGGAGCAAGTTATCGGCCAAGACACTCTTCCCCGTCGGGGAAGCGCGCCTTGGCCAGTCCCGTCCCAGGGGTGGCGGGAGCAGTCCAGCACCGGGGGGTGCTGGACCACGGAGCGGCGGCGAGGGCGGACTGCAGCCGATGCAGCGTTCCCCGGAGGAGGCCCCGCGGACGGCGGCACGTGTAGGGCTGCATTTCCAACATTCTTCTCAATGAGGCGAGTTCAACGCCCTGGCCGTCACCGAAACCACCGGCCGCAACCTCACCACGCCCCTCGCCAAGGCAGCCTCATGGAGGGAGCCGGAAGCCCTACCTCATGAAGCGCGGCGGAAAGATAGCGCATAAGCGCCGGTTAGCCTAACCGGCGAATCTCCGCACCATGGACCTATCAGCACCCACCCCACCATGTGAGGAGAACACCCTTGCCCGAAACCGATACCTACCTCCGCGCCGACATCTTCACCCTGCTCATCGACACCGACTTCCGGCTCCATCCCGACACCGGCACCTTCTCCCACTACGACGGCCGACCCTTCACCGACGAGGAACAGGCCACCGTCCTCCTGGCCAACCGGGACGAGCTCGAAGCAATCCTCGAGGTCCGTCTCCTCATCGACACCGAGATCCAGAAGAAGGTAGGAACCGCCGGACTGAACATCGTTCTGGCCCCGTACGACGACCAGCCCGACGAGGACTTCACGCTCGGCAACGTGCTCACCGACCGGCCCCAGGAAGGCCCCTCCGACATCGAGCGCCTCGCCTACGTGATGAACGGGTTCGTCCCCCACAAGCAGTGACACCAGCCCCAGGCACCTGAGCCCACAGCCCGCGATCCACCCGACGGTGGGCTCACCTGGGAACCTCGCACAGCACAACGGCGGCCGGGATCATCCCCGGCCGCCGTTCGTGTCAGAGGCGGCCCCAGCCCACACCAGCACAATCGACCGTCCGCACGCCTCACCTTGTCAGCGGCAGGCGTCCCGAGACAGCAACGAAAGCGCCTCCTCCCACCGGAAGCGCTCCGCTCCCCCACCCGCCTTGGGCCGGTGCGGTTCGTAGGACCCGACCCGGACGCCCATCTCCCGCAGCTGGTCCAGACTCCGGCCGTACGCCGGATGGGCGGCCATGGCGGCGTTCACGTACGGCAGCACGGCCGTCGGGATGCCCATCCCGTATGCCTCGCACAGGATGCCCAAGGCAAGGGTGTCGGCGATTCCGGCGGCCCACTTGTTGACGGTGTTGAACGTGGCCGGCGCGACGGCGATGGCGCTGGCGGGCGGGAGCGGGCGGGAGTCGCCTGGTCTGCGCCAGGCCGAGCGGATCGGGTACCCGGTCTGGGCCTCGATCGCTTCCGCGTCAAGGAAGCCGAGCCCCTGGGGGGTGGCTATGACGCCGACGCCCCAGCCCTCCTTCTGCGCCGCGGTGATCAGCTTGTGGACGTCGCCCGCGATGCCGGCGGCGCAGACGACGACGTACAGGAACGGCTGTGCGGTCACGCGGGGACTCCCAGTCGGCGGCTGAAGTGGTGGAGCTCGGGCAGGGTACGTCGTCGGTCCCGGGCGGCCATGTCGGCGACCAGGTCGCGGACGGCTGGGCGGCGAACGTCCTGGGCGGCGCAGGTCTCGGCGATGCGGAGGGCCTGGTAGCCCTCGGCGAGGCGGCCCTGCTGGCTGTAGGCACGGGCGGCTTCGACCCAGAGCGCTGCTCTGCGTTCGGGGGCGGGGATGTGCCGGCGCATGAGGGGAGCCGCCGCATTCAGTGCGATGCCGGCGTCGCCGAAGGACACCGAGGCGCTGACGGCGTGGATCGCGACGTTGGTCGGGCTGAAGTTGGCCCAGGCGTCGGGCTGGTCGAGTGCAACGTACCGGGCGACCTCCCGTGCCTCGTCGAGGAACTCACGGGTGGCGGCGCGGTCGCCGCCGCGGCTGGCCGCGGTCGCTCCCCGCAGGAGCAGTAGGCCGACGGCGGCAAGGTACTGGGGCGAGTGCCGATCGTAGGAGCCGGCAAGCTGCCCCGCGGTGTGACGGACCAGGGTGGCGGCCTGGGCGGTGTGCTTCTCACGGGTCAGGACGTGAGCGTGGAGGCGGACGCTGGAGGCGAGGACGACGGGATCGCCGGAGCGCTCGGCCTCTGCCATGGAGCGTCCCACCGCCAACCAGGCGTTTCCCTGGTCTCCCTGCTTGAGCAGCAGACTCGTGGAAGTCCGGTATGCGGTGGCCAGAAGCGCGGCCG
Organism: Streptomyces sp. CB02009; assembly: GCF_001905825.1. Lineage (GTDB taxonomy): Bacteria > Actinomycetota > Actinomycetes > Streptomycetales > Streptomycetaceae > Streptomyces. Next base: position 629,260 of record NZ_LIVV01000003.1, on the reverse strand, counting down.
TCTCCTCGGCGTTGCGGTGGTCACCGGCCGCCTCCCGCAGATCGGTGATGAGACCGGGCAGCATCGCCTCCAGCTCCGCGTAGTCGCAGGTGCAGAAGAGGCGGCGGGCGGTGGTGAGTCTGTCCCGCAGGGGCTGGATCTCTCCGTTCCACGAAGAGGCAGTGGCGGCTCTGGGGCCGGGGAGGAGTGCGCGGACGAGGTCGTCATGGGCGGCGGTGGCGGGCGTGGCCGAGGTCGTGAGGGAGGCGATGCTCGCGGCCAGGAAGGTGCGGCGGCGCATGTCTTCTGTCTCGGGATCGTCGGGGTGGGGTGCGGCGGACGCGTCGGCGTCGCTCAGGCCGAGGAGGTGTGGCGGAATGCGGAGTTCGGCGGCGACGACGCGTAAGACGCGGATGTCGTCCGTGCCGCGTCCGCCTTCCAGGCGGCTGAGCTTGGACTGGTGGTAGCCCAGAGCGGCAGCGACATCCTTCTGCGAGCGTCCGCTGAGTTGGCGGGCGCGCTTGATCGTCTCGCCGATCTTCTCGGCTTCGGTCTTCACGTCGGCCATCCATGCCCTTCCGTCCATGTCGAGCATGCCCGTGCGGGCGAGCGTATGCGAGCCGTACGGGGCAGCCATGCAGCTTCTGCATAGCCGATGCACCACGGGCACAGGCCATCGCGAACGCCTCGCGCTCCACGGTTTCTTGGGGTGGCCGATCCCACTCCTGGAGGCCGCTCGTGGAAGCGCACCAGATCACGTTCTCCGTTCTGCCGACGCCAGCCGCCGTGACCACGGCACGTCGGCATGTGCGGGACACCGTCCAGGACTGGGCGGAGACATCCCCGGATTCCGACGTCGTCCACACGGCCGAGGTGGTGTTCAGCGAACTCGCAACGAACGCGATCCGGTTCTCCGAGCACCGCCCGATCCCCGTCGCCGTCCGGCTGTCCAGCGCGGTGTTGCGAATGGAGGTCCATGACCGAGGCCCCGCGTTGCCCGCCCCGACGCTGCCGGAGGACGACAGCGAGGGCGGACGCGGCCTCTTCCTCGTCGGCGTACTTGCCGACCGCTTCGGAACGACGTCCACGGACTCCGGCAAAACCTGCTGGGCCGAGATCGACATGGCCGAGCCCTCGCCCGCCGCGGCATTGGCCGCCTCACCCCTTCCCGTACAGAGGAGTTACACGTGAGCACCCGCGTCCCCGCCGTCACGGCCCAGGTGATCGCGATCCGGCCCGGTCGGCCCCTCGCCGGCGCCGTGGCCGTCGACGGCTCCAAGAACGCCGCGCTTCCGCTGATCGCCGCCGCGGCAACCCTCCTCCGTCCCGTGCAACTCGGCAACGTCCCCGCCAGCTCCGACGTCCAGATCCTGCTGGACCTGTTGCGGCAGGCCGGCTGGAACACGGCGCAGCCAGTCGGCGACGGACGCACCTCACTGGTCCTGCCCGCCGGCTCCACCCCACCGCTCGACGGCCTGGGCGAGCAGGCGTCCAGTATCCGGGCCTCGTACTACCTGGTCCCCGCCCTGCTCGCGCTGCACGGCAGGGCCCGGCTTCCCTGGCCGGGAGGTTGCCGGATCGGCGACCGAGGCATGGAGCAGCACTTCAAGGTTTATGAGACCTTCGGTGACCGGGTCCGGGTGGACGACAAGGGGTACGTCGTCGAGGCCGGCAAGCCTGTCAGGGGCACCGTGTCCTTGGTGCTGCCGTTCCGATCGCGAGGAGCGACCGTCGTCGCGATCCTGCGGGCCGTGGCCGCGGGTACTCCGCTGCGTCTCGGGCAGCCGAACCTCTCGCCGGAGGTCCTCTGTGTCCTGAACGCCCTGGCATCGGTGGGCTACGAGTGCCGTTCCGGCGAGCGCGTCCTCACGATCGTCCCGCCGTCGTCCGTCTCGGCGGACGCCGCCGTCTGGAAGGTTCCGGGGGACAAAATCGAGGCCGGAACCCTGGCCTGCGCCGTGGCCGCGACCGGCGGAACAGCACGGATCGACGGCGTCCACGCCCCTGACGTCACGCCGCTGATCGTTGCTCTGCACAAGATGGGCATTCCTACGGCCGAGGAGTCCGGGGCGCTCGTAGTGCACGGTCAGGAGACCCGGCCGACCGGCCGGTCTCTTCGAGGGCTGGCCACCCTCGCTCCCGGCGGCCTGGACGCCGATTTCGAGCCGCCGCTTCTCGCCCTGGCCCTCGGCTTCCCGGGCACTCACCTCTTCTCTGACCCGATCAATCCCGGGCGCCACGGCAATCTCATCCCTCAGCTCGTCCGACTGGGCGCCACCATCACAGAAGTCTCCTCCACCGAGTGCCGGCTCACCGGCCCGCAGCGCCTGACCGGAGCCGGAGTCGAGGCCACCGACATCCGAACCGGCTCCGCTCTGATGGTCGCCGGGCTCACGGCACGAGGCGTCACCACGCTCGGCGGAGTCGATCAACTGCGCCGCGGGCACGCCGACCTCCCCGGCAAGCTCCTCGCCCTGGGGGCCGACATCTGTGAGGTCACCCCGTGACCGCCACGAGGCGCCTCCAGCGGATCATCGCCACGACCGACTTCCACTCTGCCTTCGACAGCGCCGTACCGATGCTCGCGCATCTGCACGCAGCGCGGCACGACAGCCTCGTCGTGGACTGCGGAGACTTCTTCGAGGGCACCGGCTACTACCGGCTCGGCCACGGGCGGATCGAACGCGACGTCCTCGTCCGTCTTTACGACGCGATCGCCCCGGGCAACCACGGCTGGGCTCACCACTTCGAGCCCGAGCTCCACCACATCACCGTGTGCGTGAACGCCGTCGACGACCGCACCAGCAAGCCGCTCTTCCACCCGGTGCAGCTGGTACGCATCGGCATGCGACGAGTGGCGGTCACTGGCATCATCGGCCCCCAGGCGTTCAACGCCATCCCGGCCGAACAGCGGGCCGGCCACCGAGTCGTCGAGCCGGTCCGGGCCCTGCGAGAGCTGATGCTGGCCCACCACAACGAGGCCGACTCGTGGGTCGTGCTCAGCCACTCCGGGTTCGACGAGGACCTCAAGCTGGCCGAGTCCTGCCCGTTCCTCGACGTGGTCCTCGCCGGGCACTGCCACAGCGAACAGCCCGAGCCCGTGCACGTCGGGGACACGCTGTTCCTCAAGGGGCGGGAGCTGGCGGCCGGGTACGCGCTTGCCCAACCCCTGGGCACCGGCTGGGCCGCCCAGGTGGCCGACTTCCCGCCGACGGCGGAGCTTCCCGACGAACTCGCCTCGCTGCGGGGCTCCATCGCCTCCTGTCGGAATGAGCTGCAGACGTCGCTCGGGCCGCTACGGCTTCCTTATCGGAACAGTCCGCTGGACCGCCGTGCCCTGCTCAAGGAGCTCGTCGAACGCCTCCACGGCGGGCTGGGAGCTGAAGTCGTCGTCCTGAATGAGACCGCTCTCCGTGCCACTCGGCTCGGGACCGCCGTCTCCCAGGGGGACCTCCTGGCCATCGAGCCGTTCGACAACGAACTCGTCCACGCCCACGTCCCCGACGAACTCGCGACTGCCCCAGACGCTCTCTTGGCCCGCCTCACCGAGCAGGCCGGCCCGATCGTGTCCGCGCCACATCCCTTGCCTACCCACGTGCCGACCGTGCTGACCACCGGCTACCTCGCCACCGCCTACCTCGGCGGCCGAACCCGGCAAGCCGGACTGCGCCTCGCCCAGGCCGTCCGGCACACTCTCACCGACGGAGACCCCCGATGATCCTCACCGGCCCCGAGATCACGCAGGCCACGAACGACGGCCGCATCCGCATCTCCCCGTTCGAGGCAACCCAGGTCAACCCGAACAGCTACAACGTCCGCCTCGGCGGCACCCTGCTCACCTACGCCTCGGACACGCTGGACGCCCACCGTCCGAACCTCACCGAGCCGGTCGAGATCGGCCCGGACGGCTTCGAGCTCCAGCCCGGCCAGCTCTATCTCGGCCACACCATCGAGGAGGTCGGCTCGGACACTTTCGTCCCGCTCCTCTTCGGCCGCTCATCGGTCGGTCGCCTCGGCCTTTTCGTCGAGATCACCGCTCCCATCGGGGACATTGGTTTCCACGGCCAGTGGACGCTCATGCTCTCCCCGATCCGGCCACTGCGCGTGTACCCGGGCATGCGGATCGGCCAGATCATGTTCTTCGTGTCGGTCGGGCCCGTCGCCCTGTACGCGGGCAAGTACCAGGCCTCCGCCGGCCCCCAGCCGTCCGCCTACTGGCGCGACCTGGCAGCCCCTGGGTTGGTGACCTCGTGATCCTCACCGGCCCCGCCATCGCTGCCGCCAGAGCCGCCGGTGAGATCACCATCGAGCCGTACGAGCCGCGGAGGTTCTCCCCCAACGCCTACGACTGGCGTCTCGGCGCCACCCTGCGCTTTCACGACGGCTCCTTGGACGCGGCGAGGCCGATCGAATTCCAGGAGGTGCCGATCCCCGAGTCCGGGTACGTGCTGCGGCCGGAGGTCCTTTACCTGGGGACGACGTACGAGCGGACCGGCTCGGAGGCGTACGCACAGTTACTCAACGGCGACCGGACGATCGGCGCGCTCGGCATCTGGGTCCACGTGTCCGCTCCCCTCGGGCACCAGGGCCACGCCATCCGATGGACGCTGGAGATCCGGGCGAGCCGGCCGGTCCGGGTCTACCCGCGCATGACGTTCGGCAAGTTGGTCTTCCTCCAGGCCCTCGGTGCCACGGCCAGCTACCAGAATCACGGCCTGAAGTACCGGGCCAGCCAGGGCATCGAGACATCCCGCCTCTACGAGGAGAACCCGGGAGGCCCCGCGTGAACCCCACCGTCGTCACGGCCCTCGACCTGCCGTTCCCGAGCCCCGGCGGAAGCGTCGAGCTCTTCCTGGACCTGTACACCGGCCATGTTCCCCTCCTGCCCGCCCGGGCCTTCATGCTCGCGCCCGAGCGCAGGGGCCTGCGGCCGCCCGTGCCAGCGGGGCTGGGGCTGGTGCAGGCGCCGGGAAAGTGCCTGACGGGGTACGCCTTCCGCCGCTACGTCGCCACCCTCCAGCGAGTCCTGGCCGAAGGGGCGGATCCGGGCGAGGCCGGCGTCCTGCATCTGCAGCACCTGGCCTTCGGCGCCACACCGGCCCTGCTCAGAGCCTTCCCGAAGCTCCCTCGGATCGCCCTGGTCCACGGAACCGACCTTCTCTTCGCCGAAACACACCCCGAACAGCTGGCCACCCTGCGCGAGGCAGCCTGGGCCGCCGACGCGATCGTGGTGCCGACCGGCGCAATGGCGGACCGGCTACTTCTTCTTGCCCCCGACACCAGACGCCGCAAGATCGAGAAGATCCCCTGGGGCATCCCCGACCACCTCATCGCCACCCCTCCTCCACGGCGCCGAAACCAGCCCTCCAGCCACCTGCGAATTCTGTACGCCGGCCGCCTCACCCCCGAGAAGGGCTTCGACACCCTCCTCTCAGCCCTCCCGCTCACTCAGTCCGCCGAGCTGTCCATCGCCGCACCCCGAGCCGAGTTCCACGCCCTGCGCCCCCGTCTCCACCAGCGCGGAGTACACATCCACTACCTCGGCTGGCTACGCCGACCACAGCTCTGGAGGACCTTCGCCGACCACGACGTCCTGGTGATGCCCTCCACGACACTGGAGGCCATGGGCCTCGTGGCGCTCGAAGCCCAGGCATGCGGACTCCCCGTCCTCTACCAACCCGTGCCCGGCCTCACCGAGGCACTGGGCGGCACCGGTCTCGCCACAGACTTCGCCGACCCGCACGCCGTCGCCCGCGAACTCGACCGCCTCCGCACCAGCCCCGGCCTCTTGCCGGCGCTCCGCGCGGCCGGCGCCACCAACGCGGCCCGCTTCCCTCTAAGCGCCACCGCCAAAGCCCTTGCCGACCTCGGCAGGCGACTCGCCTGATCACCCGTGGCGCACCCCCACCAGGGCCGGCCGTCTCACTACGATCGGAACACCATGACGCTCGACATCCCGCACATTGAGCAGCTCCTCCAGGACGGCGTCCGCGACCGGGTCTACCCGGGAGCCGTCTGGGCCGTCGGCAACGCCTCCGGTACGACGGCGAGCGGGGCGGTCGGCCTCCTCGACCCGACCCGTCCCGACGAGCCGATGCGGCTCGACACCGTCTTCGACATCGCCAGCCTCACCAAGATCGTCGCCGTGTGGGCCGTCATCGGCACCCTCGTCGAAGGGGGCAAGCTCCAGCTCCACACCCCACTCGGCACCTTCTGGCCCGAGGTCACCGGCCACCCGCTCGCCCAGGTCACCACCCATGAGCTTCTGACCCACACTGCCGGCCTACCTCTACGCGCCAACCTCAAGAACCTGTACGGCACCGACCGCCAGGACATCCGCGACGGCGTCCTCCACGAGGCCCTCCACCGAGCCCCCAGTGAGGCCGTCGAATACACCGACCGAGCCGCCCTGGTCCTCGGCTACCTGGCCGAGTACCTCACCAGCCAACCCCTCGACAACCTGGCCGCAAGCCGGATCTGGGCCCCCCTCAGCATGGCCGAGACCCGCTTCGGCCCCCTGCCCGCAGACATGATCGTCCGCTGCGCCCCCACCGAACTCGACGAGAAAACCGGCACCCACCTCAAGGGAACCGCCCACGACTTCTCCGCCCGTCTCCTCGGCGGCACCTGCGGCATCGCCGGCGCCTTCTCCACCCTCGCCGACCTCAGCCGCTTCCTCCAGCACATGCTCGCCCCGACTCAGGCCGCCTTCGGCCCGACCTGGATCGCAGACTCCCTCCGCATCCGGACCGGCGAACTCGTACCCGCCCGCGGCCTCTTCTGGCATCCCGCACCTGGCACGGAACTACGCGAGGGCATCTGGGTCCACTACGGCTTCACCGGCACCGGGATGTGGATCAGCCCGAAGCAACAGCGCTGGGCAACTCTCCTCACCAACAGGCTCTACTTCACCCGCGATCGCGAACCACTTGCCATCGCACGCGACGCGTTCCGTGCACTGGCTTTCGGACGCCCCTGAACCTTCCCGGATCGGTGCACCCGCAAAGCTCCCGTCGCAGGAAATGAGTAGAGACCGAGCAGCAGGCTCCCGTCCGGGACGACCCTCCGGTGGGTCAGAAGCTGGCAAGCCTGCACAGGACACCGCAAGCGATGGTCCTCCACTTGATGGATGGTGCACCTCGACGACCGCAAATGCCGATCCGACTCCCGTGTGCGTAACGAGAGAAGGCTGTCGACCTCAGTCCCGACGTCTGCCCCGGCCCAGCCGAATCTCCCCGTAAAGTGTCGTGCGCACAGAACGCTGACAGTGGGGTGGGACTATGCACAAGATCGCACGGTTGGAAATTCTAGGGCTTGCTGACTCGGACGATGACGAGTTGCTGCGGCTAGGAAGCCAGTTGCGCCGTGCTCTCGAAGAGCTGGACGTAGTGGACGTACGGTCGGGGCGTTCCGCAGGAGGAATCTCGAACGGGGCCAAGAGCGGCGAGCTGATCGCCGCCGGGTCGGTTGTCGTCACGGCCGCGTCCTTTGCCCTGCGTCAAGCTCTCCTTCTCGCCCACACCTGGCTGAAGAACCGGCCTGTGCGCGGCATCAAGGTGGAGTTGGAGGGACGCGTGATCGAGCTGAGTGACGCCTCAACTGCTGAGCGGGAATGTTTGATCGACCAGTTCCTCGCTCACCGCGAGGTCCCAGCCGAGCGCCAGCCCGAAGAAGGTCCCTCCGAGCAGACCTGACGAATATGACCACGCAATCGTTCGGCAACGGAAACCGTGGAGCCCTGCTCATCGGGACGGGGACATACGACCATCCGGAACTGCCAGCGCTCCGCTCACCTGAGGTGGACTGCACTCGCCTGGATACGCTCCTCCGTGACCCCGAGATCGGTGCATTCGAGGTCCAGACGCTCATCGACGCGGATCGATCCACACTCGAACGGGCGATTGCCGAGTTCTTCCTCACCGCTTGGGGCGACGACGTACGCCTCCTGTACCTCTCTTGCCATGGGATCCTGAGCCGTAACGACAAGCTGCATTTCGCCATCCGTCAGACAGACCCCGAGCGGCCCGCCTATACGACGATCTCCGCAGCTTACATCCACGATGTCATGGAGGAATGCCGCGCACGAAGCATCGTCGTGATCCTGGACTGCTGCTACAGCGGTCTCTTCCTCCCAGGGGCGAAGAGCGACGAATCGGCGAGATTCGAGGAGGCGCTGGCCGGCCACGGTCGCGTCGTCATCACTGCTGGCACCAGGTCGCAGAGGACTTGGGAAGGGCATCACCCTGATGCTGATACGCCCGCGCCGTCCCTCTTCACAGGGATGCTCATCGAGGGCATTTCCAGCGGTGCCGCCGATCTCAATGGCGACGGCTTCGTCACTCTCCAAGAGCTCTATCGGTATGCCTGTGAGCGTCTTCACCAGGAAGGGGCTGCGCAAAACCCTCGCATGGGTGGCGAGATACAGTACGACATCGCGCTGGCCAAGGTTCGGAAGAAACGGAAGCAGCGGTCCTCAGACCGCGCGGACGGCCAGAGCCGTAGGTCCGCTGGGACCAAGTCGCAGCACAAGCCCGAGCCCTGGCAGACCCGTGCCGCCTCCGGCCCCGCTCAGCAGCCCGTCCTGTCCGACGGCCTGTTGGTGGTACATGAGGCATACAGGCTGCATGTGATGGATCCCGAGTCTCGGCAGCGGCGTGGCCTGATCAAGATGAGGTACTCCGGCAGCCCTGCCCTCTACAGGGACAACGCCTACTTTCCCGGAAAAGACGGACGTCTATATGCGGTCGATCTACGGACCGGAAAGCCCCGCGCGTCTCATCCAATACTGGTCCGTGACGGACTATTGAGCGTTTCGAAGGACGTACTGTACGCGCCGGCACAGAATGGCAGCTTGTACGCCTTCGATCCGTCGACACTCAGGCCCCTATGGTCTCTTCCCATAAACAAGCTCACTATCGTGTCCAGACCCCAGGCCGCCGCCGGATACGTGTTGTTCATGGCTAGGGATTCTCAGGTGTCGGGCGCTACCACAGGCCATGGCGCCGATCGCATAGTAGCCGTCTCCAAGGGACGTGAGGCCTGGTCGTACATAACCGACGCGCCTCTGTCACCGAATTGGGCAGTAACGGACCAAGGCGTATACGCGGTCGTACAGCCGAACGGACCCTCAGCGCCTCAGAGCATCGTGGCGTTGGCCCCTGAGAGCGGACAACTCATTTGGTCGTTCGACACTAATACCCGTCTCGCCTCGGCGCCGGTCGTCGCAGATGGGACATTGATCTTCGGCGGCGCAGACAGACGGCTCGTAGCTCTCGACACGAGGACGAAAGCCCACCTATGGGCTAAGAAGACTGAGGGCCTCCTCCTCCACCAACCGTTCATTGCGGGTGACACCTTGTTTACGGCAGACCGCGCCGCGAAGGTGACCGGCTGGAAGCTCCCGACAGGCCGAAGGGTCCGATCGCACGACCTTCTTGTGAGTCCGGACCCCCAAGGCTCCCCCGCAATCAGTGATGGCTTCATGTACGTCACGAGCTCCCAAGGTGACGTACACGCTCTGCCCATCTGAGTGCGCCAGACTGACTCGACAAGGAGGCGATGCCGAATCACGATCGAGTGCGTCCCCGCGTCGGCACGTCACCCTGCGCAGAGGAACTGCTCCCTGCCAGCGCCGGGGCGGCCGGAGTGGATCGCTGTCGCTCTGCCCGACTACGGGGGTGCGGCTAGGGTCCCGATACAGCGTGGCCGACCTTCATCCAGCCTCGACTCCTCCACAGTTGCCAGCGTCCGCGCCCAACGAGCTCGTGCACGGTAAGCGGTGAGACGTCGAGGGCTCCGGCAGACCTGGTGCTCACCTCTGTCGTCGTGGGTTCAGGTCCGCGGTCTGCTGGTGGGACAGCAGGCTGGCGACGGCCTGGACGGTGTCACTGATGTGCTCGCGGCTGCCGAGGTGGCGGGCCAAAGCCCGCCAGTTCTTCAGATGGGCGATACCGTGCTCGACCCGGATGCGGCGTGATGAGTGTGCCTTGCGCTGGCGCTCGTACATCTCCTCGTACCAGTCCGGGGCGTTCTTCTTGAACTTGCGGTGCGGTGGTGTGACCACGCGTCCGCCGGTCTGAGCGCCGAGGCCCTGGTAGCCGGCATCGGCAAGAATCTCGACTACGGGGCCGTCGGCCAGGAGCTTGACCAGCCCTAACTGACGGGCGTGGGTGATGTCCGCGCAGCTGCCGGGCTCGGTCGGGCTGCACCACAGCACGCGGCCCTCGCTGTCAGTGACCACCATGGTCTTGACGGCGTTCTGCTTGTTCTTCCCGGAGATGAAGGTGTCCCGGTCCTTGCGTCCGGCGGCCGGACGGCGGACCCGGATCTCGGTGCCGTCGATGATCCCGGTCTGTTCGCCGGCGCCGAGGTGGTCGACGACCTCGGCCAGGGTCCGCAGCCGGACGCCGGGGCTGATCGTGCACCCCCGCTCGGCGAGCAGGGGCCGCACTTCGCCGATGGCCCGGGTGATGGTGGAGCGGTCCACGCCGAACCAGCAGGCCAGCACGTCATGGGTGACCCCGTGACGGAGATGGACGAGCGTGGCCAGGAGCCGGTCGACGAACACCAGCCGGTGCTTCGCGCCGGCTCCCACACCCCGCTGCCGCAGCCGGGAGGCCAGCTTTGCCTGGTGACGCTCATGCCATAACGGGCCGAGGTCCGCGACGAGTTCAGCGATCACATCGGCCGACAGGCCCGTGATCCGACGGCTGCTGACGATCGCTGCACGAGTCACGGTCCCCACCACCCCACCATGATCGACCATCCGTGGCTCGACGTCTCACCGCTTACGTGCACGAGCTCGTTAGGCTCCTTCCCGGCCCGGTCGTCAGGTTCCAGGCAACTTCTCGCCTGACGGCGCGTCCGTGCGCGGAGTGGGGATGCTGGGGCTGCCGAGCTCCTGGCCCGATGACGCCGGTGGCATCTCGTTCTCGATGATGCGCCTCAGCTCGGCCAACTGCTCGCGAGTCAGGAGTTGGGCATCAGAGATACTGATTACGCGCCCGTTCCCTTCAATCGTGATGTTCGTCCTTTGAACAGCCGAGGCGCGGGCTTCCTCCGCAGCATGGCGGGACCGGCTAGCAATGCGCAGGGTGAAGATGGCAAACGTTGCGGCCAAAAGTGAACCAACAACGGCACCAGCCACAGCGAGAACGTCGATAGCCTCAGTCACTCTTCCACCTCAGCAAGCACGGTACTGGCGCCCGTAGTGATGAGGGTGATCGCAAAGAACCACAGCGAGAGCTCCGCCATGACATCGCGACGTACCTCGGGGTTGTTCGCGGCATTCGGTGCCACCGCGTCGGCGTACAGGAATGACGTGAGGAAGAACAGGCCGATGTTCGTAAACGTCAGAATGGCGTGGAGAAACCGGTGTTTGGAGTTCTTCTTCATGAACGACTGCCCAACTGCGGCAGCAGTCAAGCCGGCCGAGACGATATAGAGTTCACCGTGGCTGATGAGATCGGAGAATGATCGGTCGCCCTGGCGTGTGGCATCGATGAGGTATCCGGCTGCGATGGGCAACACGGCGAAGATGACACTGAAGAATGCCCAGTGAAGGACTTTCATCCAAGGGTCGTGTGCGGTGCTTGGGCTAGTGGCCGTTATCGTGCCGTTTGTTGCGGTGATGGTGTTGGAAGCCACGTCGGTGGAGGTCACCGTGATCGTGGCGTGGCCACTGTGTGAGGTGGAACTATCAGCCTCGTCGGCCTGGGGGGCACCGCCTTCTGGCGCCTCGGGCGCCGGTGTCTGACTACTCACCCGAGACCCCCGTCCTGGGGGCCATGCGATGCATGGCCCCACTCGAACACCTGATGTGCAAGTGTCCCCCTCTGCCCTTAAGTAGCCCTGCAAAAACGCGAGTTCCTAGGTCAAGCCTGGAGTCTACTCGTGGGCGCTCATCGATGCAGGCTTCACGTGAGTCGGCACTGTCGACCTACCCGGACAAATCGGCGCTGCCGATTCGTACCCGCTCTACGGGCTTCGCCGCGTGCCCACCGTCGTCCCGGCGGACTCCGCGGTTTGAGCACCGGGCACGACCACTCCGCATGGCATGTCCGGGCGGCACGGCGACCTGCGGGTGTCACTCGACCGGACGGGGCCCCGCGTGCCTGGAGGCGGTGGTACCTACGGTCAGCTAGCGGGGTGGTCCAGGTCGGCGGCCTGCACTTCGGCGAAGGTGCCGTAGCCGGTGGAGCGGTTGAGCAAAGTGAAGTCCATGTCGCCGGCCGTGAACCGGCTGGTGTAGTAGTGCCCGGTGGCCGCCGTGGGCTTGAGGCCCGTCACCGCGATGCGGCAGGCTCCCTCGTGCCGGGGGCTGCGGTGCTGGTGCTCCACACGGGGTGTGTTGTCGTAGAGGAACCCGATCTCGGCGGTCCCGGAGTTCTCGGGAGCGCCGATGGTCGCGTTGCTCGACCGCGATGTGCTCTCTTTCGTGCGGAGGGTGGCGTGCACGCTCCAGAAGGTCTGCTCGATCGTCATGTACGTGGTGATAGGGCCTCGGTTTCCCCCTTCGGGGATGTGGCTGTCCGGGCTCGGACGGAGGGTCACACGCCAGGTCCCAGTAACCCAGGGCTGGCCGGTGAGGCGGTGGATGACGGGCCAGTGCCAGGCCCACTTGTCGAAGACGAGCACGCCGTAGCCGACGACAGCCGGGATGTACGCGAAGAGGTACCGGAACTCGGAGGGGTACAGGCCCAGGACGAGCAGGACTACCGTGTAGAGGGTGGCGGCGATAGTTGCGCCGGTTCGGATGGTGCTGGCGGTGTTCATCCTCAGCCCTCGAAGTTGAGGTAGTGCCATGCGGACTCGATCAGGTTCCGTGCGTCCTTCTCGCCCCACTTCTGGCCTTCGCCGAAGACCTTCTTCATCCCGTTCGGTTCACGCATCCGCTGAGGGCCGAGCCAGCTTGTGAGCTGCCGGTAGACCTCTTGCAGGCTCGCGCGGACTGCATCGTCGAAGTCGCCGGCGAGGAAGACGTGGTCCGGCACGTTATAGATCAGGCACTCGGAGAAGTACGACGGCAGCGACTTGATCACGCCCTCTGCCGCCAAGTCGTTCTCCACATTCTTCAGCACTCGTACCACGAACTTGTACCGGAGCTTGGTGTTGGTGTTCTTCGCCCGGCCGTTGGCGAGTTGGAGCTCCGGCCAGTTGATGACCTTCTTGCCGTTACGCCCGTAGACGACGCTCCCCTCGTGCTGACCGCCTGGAGCCGTCGGGTCGTACACCACCCATTTGAAGCATGGCACCACGTCGATGCTCGGACGGCTGCCAGCGACCTCAGGGATGTAGAAGGCGAGGTTGTGGTCCGCGTCCACGGGCCCGAAGCGGCCGGTGAGCGCGGCGTGGACCTCTTGCCGGAGCTTGTCCTTGGTCCACGGCCCCGTGTAGCGGGCAGGTTGGCCGAACCACCACGCCGCCATGCCGTCGGTGTGGAAGGGTTCGTTGAGCTTCACCATGATGTCCACGTCGCTGTCGCCGCGGACGTTGGTCTTGTTGGGGTACGAGCCCTTCGCCGCCACCGTGATGTCGAGGCTCTGGAACGGTTCGTGCTGGCGCACCGCTTCCTTCACCATGCGCTCGGCGCGCTCCAGGCGGTCCTGTTCCGAGGGGCCAGGCGGATTCCTCCACCTGCTGATCAGACCGAGCCGCTGTCCGGGCGTCAACTGCTTTGCCATGAACCCCTCCCTGCTCCTGACCCAACACTGACAAGCCTACGAGCGGGGTCGGACATTGCGGCTTCACAGAGCGCCTTCGTCCTTGAGGCGGCTGTCGCGGAGGACCTTCCAGAGAGCGGAGGGGGGCCGTTAAGGCTGCGTGTCAGCGGGGGCCCCTGTCCCGCTTCGGTGAGGGTCAGAGTGAGGCACCCCAGACACGTGCCGGATGGCGGGTACTCCCAGTTCTCAGCGTCCGCCAGAACGGCGGGAAGATCCTGCTTCAGGATAGTGGGCCCGGGCTGCTCTCCGAGAGTGCCATCCGGCGCTGTCCAGGGAACGAGCCGGCACACTTCGATCCATCCTCTGTCGACGAGGGGAAGGAGGATCGGCACGAGAGCCGGGGCAGGCCCTGAGACCAGCGGCTCGTCGAGGTCACCCAAAACACCGGGGAGAATGTCGATCTCGGTGGCGTTGATCATGAAGGCGCGTTCGGCGGAGGACAGCTGGTCTGTCGCGGGATAACTCACGCGCAGAGTGTCGCAGCTCAGGAGAACGGCCGACGAGAGCCCCGGTGGCTCTCTGAGGAACTGTGATCACCCTGCTGGGTGCTGGACGACTTCCGCCACTGGTTCACCACGTCGTCCACTTCATCCAGGACCGGTTCGCGACTTCCGCTGGGCGCGTAGGCCGGGGACCGGTCAGCGCGTAGTGGCAGATGTGCGCAGTACCAGGCGCGCCGGGCACCTGCTTGCTCCGCGGTTATGCCCGTGCGGAGATAGCCGAGCAATGCTGTCATGACCCTGCGGCGTCCGAATGCGTAGAGCGCCGGCTCGACGACCAGCGGCAGAAGCTTGGGTCCGGGTCGTAGACAGCAGCAGCCATCAGCGGATCGAAGAACTCCTCAGACATGGTGGCGCGTTCCAGCAATGGCCTTCGCGCGGCTCCGGCCAGGTGCCGCGCACGTCGGTCTTCAGACACGTCGGCCGCAGCCTCAACATCCAGCAGGCGAGCCACTTCGGCTGCGCATGCAAGGAATGTACGTGTGGATGCCTCGTAGCGGTCACCTTCGCTCATGGCAGGATTCTCGACCACGGGCCTGAGCAGAAGTGGTCGCATGGGCGAGATGATCTCGATGTGGCTGGTGTGATCACGGCGTCGGAGCCGTCCTGGATAGCGCCGTTCTCTGGGCTGAGCCCGCGTGCCTTCGGGAAGCTGGTGACGGTGCTGCGTCGCGCAGGTGCGAACTCGGTCCGCAAGGGCCGGCCGTGGAGCCTTTCATTGGAAGACCGGACCTTGCTGGTCACCGCGTACTGGCGACGAACCTGACCATGCGCCAGCTCGCCCCGCTGTTCGGGATCTCGAAGTCGGCAGCGGATCGGATCATTGACCACCTGGGGCCGATGTTCGGGCTCCAGTCCAGCAAACGGTTCGCCAAGGATGCCGTGCTCATCGTGGACGGCACGTTGGTCCCTACCCGTGACCACGCCATCGCCGAGCGGTCGAAGAACCATCGGTACTCCACCAACCACCAGGTCGTCATCGACACCGACACCCGCTTGGTCGTCGTGGTCGGCCGGCCGCTCGCCGGGAACCGCAACGACTGCAAGGCGTGGGAGGAGTCCGGCGCCAAGGCCGCCGTCGGCAAGACCCTCACGATCGCCGACGGCGGGTACCCGGGCACCGGTCTGGTCATCCCGCACCGTCGCAAGCGCGGCCAGAGTGAACTCCCGGACTGGAAGGAGGACCACAACAAGTGCCACAAGCAGGTCCGGGCCCGCGTCGAGCACGTCTTCGCTCGCATGAAGACCGGGAAGATCCTCCACGACTGCCGCTTGAAGGGCGACGGCGTCCACCACGCCATGCTCGGCATCGCCCGGATGCACAACCCTCGCACTCGCCGGGTAGATCAGCAGGCCACACTGCGGCCAACCATGCCTGAGACGACTTGTAGATCATTTACGGGACAGCCCTTAGCCCAGGCGAAGATCCTTTTCTAGACGAGACACAGCAGTCGCGCGCCCCGGGCACTATCAGTCCATCGGTACCGAGGAAGGGGTGCTTTGAGCCTGGCACGCACGACCACAGCACTGATATCTCCGTACGTCTCGCAAGCACGATCAAAGATCAAGTCCTGGCGTCTCGGCGTCAACCAGCGGGTGATCCGCACGCGGGTAGGCGATCTCAGGGCCTCGCTTCAAACTCTTCGCGTGACTGAAAGATCCTTGCCGCACACCCGCAGAGCATTACGGGACACCCGTATGACGCTCGAGACAGCGCCATACGGGTCAATGGCCGTGGCCCTCTTCGCCGGGCTGATGGGCTTGAAGATGATCAAGCCGTCGGTGGTCCTCCTCCATGACTTGGCACAAGCCGTCGGCGCCGACTCCACTGCACGGGCGGCGAATTACGTTCTGTGGCAGCTTCGCCCTGAGGTCGCGAATCAACCCGCACATGGCTGGGGCAGCCTCGTCTTCGTGGTCGTAGTGTCCACGCCCCTGATAGTGCCAATGTGGTGGCTGATGGAACGCCGGATGGCACGAGGGGCCATCTTCCGCCACCGGGCGACGATGCGAGCCTTGGACGCCCTGAACCTTTGCGCGGCGGCGTACAGACAACCACCAGGAGACCGTGCCTCACAGCTTCGGGACCTCGACTGGGGCCTCAGGGCTGCAGAGGATGCCATCCTTCGTGCTCATCGCCACGCAGGGACGATCCCTCGCAGATCAGTCAGGCGTGCGGCTGCGCGCTCACACGCGGCGCTGGTTGCCGGAGCCCTGCGAGCCGAAGCCCTGAGAATCGACGCAGAGCCGGATAACGCACTGCCACGGCTCGGAGCAATGCTGGCCATGGTCGCGGAACGCTCTGCAGAGGGCCGTATCGGGGCCCTACTGCCAGAAGCAGCCTATCGGAGGCCACCCCCGCCTCTGCGGCTCGCACCGCGCTGCGGGAGTCCGCGCATGTGGCTGTGGTCATCATCGCCGCCATGACGGCCGCAGTCGGAGCTTCTTCGGTACTCCCCGCACTGGGAGTGAACGACGACCTGCGACCCTGGCTTATTGTCGGATGCTCCGTACTGGCAGCCATCCTCGTCGGCGGCTGGCACCGTGTGGGTCGCCTCTTGGAACTTGTGCCAGGCAAATGACGGCGGCGGCCTCCTGGGCCGCCACTCCTTCGCCGTCCCGAAATCGCCCGAAGTTCCGGGGCACGGCAGGCCCTTGGGCACGTTCGCACAGGTACGAGCTACCCCTCTCCTCCACCCACCAAATGTCTTCTAAGTACTTGGCCGCACGTCTCGACCGATATTCATTCAGAGACCATCTCGCGCCGCGGCGACAGCTCTGTCAGAGGAGACCCCCTTCAAGACGGGGTCTCCTCTTCGCCCTTCTCGTCAACCGCGGCACATTGAAGTCGCCCCCGGCAAGGCAGCCAGTCGTCTCGGCCGGCGAGGGCCGCCCCTACCGGAACCGCCGGGCAGAAGCCCGCTGTTGCCTCGGCATCACTCCTGGAGCATCACGCACCTCCGAAGCAGCGGCTCCAGACACAACTGGTTGCCCTGGGCTTCGAACGCCTGGAGGGCATCAAGACAGGTCACGATCCAGCGGGCCTCGTCTTCGTCCTCGTTCCGGAACGCCACAGCGGTCACCGCACTCTCCAGGTCGAACGGGCTCTCCATGAACTCCTCGACGAGAGACCGGTAGCCCGTCACGAGCAGCGGGTCCGCATACACGCCGGTCGCCTCGGCAAAAGCACGAGCCTCGGTCCGATCCGCGCACAGATCGGCCAGACGGTGCAGCACCGCGTCAGGATCACCCAGTTCGCCGTGGAGGCGGTGGGCCCGATCGACCAGGATCGGCCAACCTCCGGTCAGCTCGTGGAGACGGGCCAGGCGGTCCTCCGTGTGGAACTTCTCGACCCGCTGGGCCCAGCCGCGCAGACTGCGACGGTCATGCCGGCGCAGCACCACGGGGGCGGCCGAGGTGAGTTCGGTGCTCATCAGCAGGCGCCGCCACAGGCCCAGCTGGGTGGGATCGGTGACGACAACCACCGCACGGGTCACCCCCGGCGTGGCGGGCAGCAGCGTCTCGGCCAGGTCGACAGCCTGCCGAGGGGCCTCGGGCCGGGCGTCCGGGTAGCGGGCGAAGTCGCTGATGACCACGCGTCGTTCCCGAGGGCGTCCTCCTGTGAGTTCCTGCTTGTAGACGCTGGGCTTACCGACAGGCGGCAGCACCCAGTCGGCGATGCGCCCGGCAATCTCACGGAGAGTGTCGCCGACGTCGCCGACACCCGTCGCCGTGGTGCCGAGGACGACCCTCGTCTGGTTGGACCGCTCGCCGAGGAGGTCGTCGAGCTGGGTGATGGTGAGCGGAGCCGGCCGGCCGTCGAGCAGCTCAGGACGACCCTCCTGCACGATGCTCTCCTGGAGCTCGCAGTCGTGTTCGGCCCTGAGTAGACGGGCGTCCACCTCGTGGGAGGTGCCGATCATGCGCAGGGCGTTCGGACCCCTCAGATGCCAGCCCTGCCCGTCGTGGTTGGGTGCGAGCACGCCGAGGCCCACCATCTCGGAGAGGTAAGCGCGGAATCCCTCGGTGTCGAGCTGTTCGAAGCCCTTGCGCCAGAACGTCTCGCACTCCTCGCGCAGTTCGGCGTCGCTCAGCCGCACCTCAAGGCCGCGATGGCGCGCGTGAAAGGCAAGCACGTTGGCGATCACGTCGTAGCGGTGGTCGAGGCTCAGGGTGTCCTTGAACGCCGCCGAGATGCCGTCCCTGAGCCCGGTGTCCGACTCCACGACCTCGATGTCGGCGATCTCGACCGAGTACGGAGGCCCCTCGGCTCCCCGCCGCGCTCGCTTGCGGTGCATCACCTCGACCAGCCGGTGGCCGAACATCTGGAGCAGGAAAGGCTGGTACGAGCAGTATCCGAGCACCCGGTTGACGAGATCCATGTCCTGGAACTCGAATCCGAGCGCCCGCATCGGGTCGACCAGCAGTTCGGCGGCGGACTGGGGGGCGAGTGGACCGATCACCTTCGGGGTCTGCGCAAGGTGGCCGAACGGGCCGTTGCTGGCGAGCTTGGAGAAGCGCTGCACGGAGTGCAGACCGGCAAAGACGACTTTGGCGCGATCCTTGGTGTCGGAACCGAGGCCCTTGAGCTTCTTGGTCTGGTCGAAGCGGGGAGCGTCCGCCTCGAAGAACTGGTCGCACTCGTCGAGCAGGACCAGCAGACGCCTACGGGAGTCCCCGTCGAGCCAGGCCCGGATGCCAGCGCGGACCCGATCGGAGATGTCCTGCCGCGACCGGCGGCTCGGCTGCCCGCTCAGCACCTCGGCCGCCCGGAGCTCCCGGTCGAGGACGCTCCACAGCGCCTCCGGTCCCAGCGAGCTGCCCTTGCCGATGTTCTCCTGGTCGAGGTTCACATACACCGCGAGCTGATAGCCGGGACGCTGTTCCTCGAACCGTTCCCCGGCATCACTGAGCAGGGCGGACTTGCCGAGCCCCCGACCACCGAAGATGACCTGCGTGCCGTGCCGGTCCAGGACGCTCTTGCGCTCGGCGTCACGGCCGTAGAACATCTCGCCGCCGATCCGGCCGCGCTTCTCTCGGATGTACGGGTTGACGCCGGAGAATGGCAGCAGAGTCTGCGTGGCAGTGCTGACCTGGCGGTTGCCCCGCGCCGCGAGGTAGGCCAGCGCGGCGTCGTCCACGACCAGCATCGGCTGCAGTCGGCCGGAGCCGACGGCGAGTTCACCGCGCGCCTCGCGGCCCAGCGTCCCGAAGTAGAGGACGAGGAGGCTCGCTCCGCTGTTGTCGCGCTCCGCCAGGCTCATGACGACCTTGGCCGGCGGGCGGCCCCAGACCATCAGTACGCGAAGGCTGCCGCCCTGCTCCCGGATCTGCGAGCCGAACGCGGGAGCCTTCGCCCTGCCGTTGATCTCCACCTCGGTCGCTTCGAAGAGGCGGTACTCGCGTCGGCGCAGGTGCGGGGACCGCTCGTCGAGCGGCCTGGCGCTCTTGGCCTCGTAGCCGAGGAGTTTGAGGAGCGGCGGCAGCTGCCGCCTCGCGGACACGTCGAGCCGGTCCTTCGGCTCGGTCGCCCCCAGCACCCGCCACTCGTCGAGGACGTCGGCCGCCAAGGCCGCCTCGTCGGTCGAGAGCGCGCTGTAGTCCAGGATAGGAATGTCCGGGTGTGTCCCGCCGGAGCGGACGAGGTCGACTAGGGCACGGTCGACACCCTTGGGCAGCCCGTCCGGCACAGCAGGGAAGAACTCCGTCAGGTGGGACTCGCCACCGTCGATCTCCGGGACGTCCTCGCCGATCTCCAGGAAGTAGACCAGGTCGGCGGCCGTTGCCAGGCCACCGGTGTCCAGGTGCCGCAGAACCTGCGCGCGCTGCTCCTCGGTGGGGTCGAGGGCATCGAGCCGGGCCCGGATTCGGTCGGCGGCCTGCTGCCGGAAGGCGGGCAGGTCGCCCCGTACGGTGTCGAGTGCTCGTCGTACGTCCACCAGGTCGTACGTTTCGGTGCCGTCGAGCCGGTCCTTCGCATCGGCGAGGAGTTCCTGGACGCGGAGATCCTGGTCGTCGGTCACGGCGCCATCGGCCTGCGCGCGGTGCAGCTCGGCGACGAGGTCGTCGTGATTCCCGCGCAGCTCAGCGCGCCGGACGGCCACCTGAGCATCAATCTCGGCCACCGCGGGTGGAGTGAAGTCCCCGACCCGGGCACCAGGCAGCAGCCCTCGTTCCGCCAGCTCGACGAGCGTACAGGCCGCGCCGAAGGCATCGTGGGCGATCCGCTCGGCGAGCCCGTCCTCCCAGCTCCGGTCGACAGCGGCCAACAGCAGGTCGAGCGAAGGCCGCTCGCCGCGGCGGTCACACACCTTCAGCAGCTCTGCATCCAGGACGAGTTCGGGGTCCACCGGACCGTCGGGACGCGTTGTCGTCGTGCCATCGGTCAGCAGGGCAAACAGCTCCTCCATCGAGGCGCGAGCGGCCCAGGCCGTCGCGGCCTTGACCGCGACCGAGCCCCGCTCCAACTGCTCCAGTTCGCCCAGCGCGTCCTCCCTGCTCTCCAGCAGGGAGCGGCGCAGGGAGGAGATCTCCTTGACCGCCCGGTTGCCGTCGGAGCGGTCACCACGGCGGATGGTGTCGACGGCGAGACACCACTCCTTGGCCAGGCTGACGGCTCGTTCCACGAGATGCACCAGGTCTTGCCGCCCGGAGCCCTGGAGCGGCTTGCCGCTGGGCGAGCGGTGCTTGCGGTCCATGCGATCGATCTCGTTGCTGACCTCGGGCAACTTTGACAGGCGGTCGGCCTGCTCACGCACCTCGGTCACCCCGTCCCGGTGGTCTCCGGCCACGGTCATGAGCAGCGTTCCGAGCAGCCCGTCGTCGGACAGCCAGCGCTTCGCGATCTCCGTTGCCCGAGCGAACCGAAGCCTCGGCGGCACGAGCAGGGCACGGCACTGCTCCAGCAACTCCCGCAGCCGTGCCTCCGCCCCCGAGACGTCGGCGCTGACCACCAGCGGCGAGGCCATCATCAGTGCGCCGCTGAGGGTGCGGTCGGCGACCGCAGTCGCGGTCTCCGCCAGCCGTTCCGGCAGCCTGGGCGCCAGAGCCTTCAGCTGGGCGCCCGCCAGATGGTCCCCGGTGATCAACGCCGTACGAAGCAGGGCGGGCAGGAGAAGGAGTTCGCTGCCTTCCGCGTCTCGGCCGGAGTGCCCGCCGTACCGTTGGAGCAGGTCGGCGATCAGCCGAGCTCCCTGGCTGTCACCGGACGTCAGCAGCCCGGCGGCACCGGCCAGGCGGAGCACCGTCACCTGCTGTTCGGGATGACCGGCGGCACTCGCTACGTGGTGGGCAAGTCCGAAGCGCCGCTCCACGACCAGCCGCGTCAGGACCCGCTCCGTCGCCGCCTCGTCGGACGTCTCCTCGGTGGCGGGGGCGAGGGCCTCCAGGGCCGGCTCCACGGGCGGAGCGTCCTCGCCGCGCGACGCGGTGGAGGCGGGTTCGGGCGCGGCAGGGAGGTCCGCTTCCGGGACCTCGGCGGGTGCCGTCGGCACGTCGGTGAGGGTCGCGGCCGGTACGTCGTTGGTGTCGAGCGAACCGGCCGTAGGCGTCAGGGCCGGGGCTTCCGGTTCGGGTGCGGTGTGGGGCGGGGGTCCGTCGGCGGCACGGCCATGCGGCACCTCGGACGGACTGTCGTCCTTCTCCTCGACGACCCGCTCACCGCGCTCGGTGGCTGTGTCGTCGACGGCGGGCTCCTCGACTCCATCGGCGTCGCCTTCGGGGGCGCCCGGGCCGCCCGATTCCGCGACGGCCTCGTCCGGCTGGGACAGCACCAGATCATGGGCCATGACCATCGCCATGGCACACGCGGGCAACACCCGCACCACCCGGTCCTGGAGGGCCAGGATCTCCGTCGCTGCGTACGACTGTCGTCCCTCACGGATCAGTCGTGCCAGGTCAGCGAGTGCGGTGCTCTCCTGGCGTTGCGTCTGGTCCCACACCGCCGCGTCCAGCAGACGGCGGCTCGCTCCCCGCACGGCTTCGGCCGCGAAGTCGGCAGGGGTGTCCGGCAGACCTGCGACATCCAGCAGTTCCCGCAGGGTCTCGCGTGCCTGGTGGTCGAGGTCGCGTACCTCCTGGTACTCGCGTGCGGCCTCCGCCATGTCCTCCAGACGGCGGGGCACCCCGTCCATCCCCGCCGCGCGAAACACGGTGTCGGCGCTGTCGAAAGCGGCGCCCAGCGCGCCAAGCGCGGCCAGGTCCTCGTCATGCGGCGGACGACCGTCCGCGACTGCGCCGGTGACGTTCTCCGCGGCTCGCCGTGCCCCCGTGAGAGCTGACTCCAGCTGCCGGCAGGCCTCCTCCGGGCCCGTTCCCCACTCGGCACGGGCGTCTTCGGACACGATCGCGGGCACCTCGTGCGGGGCGCCGCACTCCGGCGCGGCGCCCTCGACAGCGGCAGCCTTCCTGCCCGGGCCGTCAGCGGCGACGACCGGGTTCCTCTTCCCGCCACTCGCGGACAGCCGCTCGGCGCCGTCCCGTACGCCGTCGAAGTCCGGGTATGCGGATAGGACGGACCGAGCCTCATTGGCTACGGCGGCCAGGCGTACGGACTCCTCCTCGTCAGCAGTCTCAGTGAACCAGTCCTGGTCGGCCGCCCAGGCGAGAAGGTAAGCGTCGGCGACGGAGGCGTTGCACCAAGCGAACACCGCGGCCCGGAGCAGCGTCGCGCCCCATCGAGAAACGGGCTCCGAGACGCTCTTTCCGTTCTGGGCGAAGGCGACGTCAACGAGCTGGTCCAGCACGGTGGGCGTGAGGTCCCTGATACCGCAGCTACAGGTGTGCTGCCGAGCGTCGCGCCGCAGCCGCGAGAGAACGTCCTGGCACAGTGCCCTGCCTGCCCGTCGAGGGGCCGCCATGCGGATACCCAGGCCGCCGAGCAACTTCTGCCGGTCTCTGGGCGGCAGAGAGTTGAAGGCGAGTTCCACCATGTCGACCGTGAGCTCGTTCAGAGCGGCGCCGACCGGATGGTCCAAGGCGTTGAGCGCGGCGGCCAGACCTTCGAGGTCTTCGGCCGAGGCCGTCGGCGGGGACATCGGCGGCCCCGTGATCACGCGGTAGCGGTCGTGCATGTACGCCTACTCCGTTTCTGCTGCTGGTCTGTGGAGGTCGGCTCGCTCGACGCCGAGGAGCCGGGAAGGAGGAACAGGACGGCGGGAAGAGGGGCGGAGGGGTGGGTTCGCGGTCAGTGGCCGCGTGTGTGCTCGGTGACGAACGTGTAGCCGTGGGGCAGTTCCCAGCCGTCCGCCTTGCCGAGCCTGCGGCAGTGTTCGCGGAAGGCCGTTCGCTGCACCTCACTGGGCGAGCAGCCCGGCCGGAGGCGCCTCAAGTGACCGGCGACGAATTGAAGGGCGAGCAGGCCTGGGCCGTCGGATTCCGTGCTGCCCCATGGGCGTATCACCCTTCGTCGTGCAGGGCGGTAGCCGATGAGCGGGATGGCCGGCTGTCCGTCGCGCGCCGGGTAGTGCGGTTGGCCCCAGGCATCCCGGCTGCCGAGGGCCGGCTCCAGGAGTCGCACAGCCAACAGTTCCGCGATGGCCGTCTCCAGAGCGACGGCCTGGGACCGTGCCGGTCGACGCCCGTATACCGCACTCGGCAGGACCGAACGGTCCAGTAGGGCATGGCCGTCCAGGGTCAGGAGCCCGCAGCGGCGTACGGTGCGCATCACCAGCTGCCGGGGGCCGAGACCGACCGCGCTGTCGCCGTGGCGATCGCTGCCCGGGGCTCCCTCCCTGGTGAGCACCCGGGGGTCGTAGCGGTGCCCGATCATGCGGTCGTCGACGTGGACCGGATCCGTGAGCGGGGTCGTGGCGACGCGAATCACTGTTTCGGCGCGGAGCCAGCGCAGCTCCAGCATCAAGCCGGGGAAGAAGTCGTGGGGCCAGTGGATTCCCGTCAAACGGCCTGATTCGTCATCGAGTTCGGCGGAGACGTCCTGAGTCGCCTCCTGTGCGGTCAGTGTCTGGCCCGGATGGTCGAGTTGGAGGCGTGTCGCGAGGCGTGGGCCGTGGGACCGGCGGAGCTCGCGTGCGACGTGCGGGTGCAGGGGGAACCAGCCGTCGATGAGATGTGCCAGGCGCAGTGGCGACCGCCAGGCGACCTCCTTCGCGTCGTTCCGCAGGAGTTCGCCGAGGCCGAGGAAAGCATCGTCGGCGAGTGGCAGGTCGACCGGATCGATCTGCGCTTCCGGCTCCTGCTGTTCGGGAAGCGTCGACGCCCAGCCACGCCCGGCGGGGAGCAGGGGGTCTCTGGGCACCTCCGCATCGCCAGGGTGATGAGAGCGCCAGACTCCCCCGCTCTCGAAGGCGTCGTC
Organism: Streptomyces sp. CB02009; assembly: GCF_001905825.1. Lineage (GTDB taxonomy): Bacteria > Actinomycetota > Actinomycetes > Streptomycetales > Streptomycetaceae > Streptomyces. Next base: position 604,748 of record NZ_LIVV01000003.1, on the reverse strand, counting down.
GAGCGTGATCCGGGAACTGTTCTCGAACAGGCCTTGGTCGCTGTCGCCTCGGACGACGTCGGCGAGTGTCAAATTCGCCCGGCAGACCGCTGCGGCGTATCCCACTCCCCTGAGCAGTTCGATCGCACCGGGGAACTGGCGAAGCCGCGGTCCCACCGCGGTGTACACCGTGACCGGCGTGGCGAGCCCGTGGCGCCGCCTCGACGGAACGGCCGCGTGTTCCACCGCTGCGGCGAGGGACCTGAGGTCGTTGCCTCCCAATGGGCCGGTATCGCCCCAGCACTCCGCGAGGGAGGCTCGGGTCACGGCGTAGTGGCCCCACGTGCGCAGGGTGGCACTGGAGCCGAGGACTCCCCGCACCGTGTCCAGCAGACCGAGCAGACCCGCTCGCAGTTCCTCATCGCCCGTAGCGCCGACAAGTTCGGCAAGGGACACGGGAACGTAGGGGCTGAGCAGTTGCTCCCGCGCCGTGGTCAGGAGGTGGTCCGCGTAGGCCGTCAGGTCGTCGTACCGAGCCGCCTCCGGGGACGGGTAGGAGACGTCGACGACGACGTGCCCGTCCTCGTTGATCCAGCGGCGGCGTGCGCGTAAGCGATGGAGCTGGGCCGGTGAAAGGCTCAGCGCCGGGCCGAAGGCATGGAGATCCGGGACCAGGAGCTCCCTTCGGCGGAGAGCCTCGCCGATCGCCGGCCTGCCCGGGCCCACGGCCCCGACAGGTGCCCCGGACACCCAAGCCGGTACGTCCCCGAGGGCCCCCACCTCCGGGTGTGCGCCCTCGCGGTGGACGATCTCCGCATAGAGCGGGTCCGATCCCGTAGCCACGCACACCATGGCACCGACCGGGAGTACGGGGGCGCGCCCCCCGAGCGTGATCACAGGGAAGTCGTCGAGCCGTAGCGGGCTGCCCCCGTATCCGTCGCCGGCGACGTCGTAACCGAAGTACACGGCGTTGAAGGCGACAGCGGTGTGCACGGGTGCCTGGCGGGCGGCAACCACCGCTTCGAGATAGCGCGACAGCAGATGTCGTTCACCGCCAGGTACGGCGTCATGGCCTTTCGTCATGGCCGGGGTCAGCAGAGCGTGGTCACCGTACGGATCGGGTACCCCCGTTCGTCCGTGATCGTCGGCCGCTGCTGACACATGCGGGTCCCCACCCATGGCACCTCCGCCGCATTGCAGACCACCCGGCCTGCCTGCGGTAACTCCTGCAGACTATGCCGAGGCGTGGGTTTCCTGTGGCACTTTCCCCATTTTGTGATTGTTGATGGCCGCCTGGCTCCAACTCGCGCGGATCGTCAGCGCTGTCACACTCCGTCCGCACAAGAGCAGAGCATCACCCACCCTCGGCGCCACGCCCAGGAGCGGACAGTCATCCTTACCTCGACTCACGGTGCGCTCCGGAGGTCCCGCAGCCCCTGTCCCCGAGTTCAGGAACACCTACCCTCACAGGCGGCGTCTGGGGAGAATCTGGGGAGCACGCACGCCCGTTGGGGAGCGGCTGGGGAGAGTCGACCGCACAAAACGCCGACACCGTGAAAGTGCTGGAAATGAGCAAAGCCGCAGGCCAGCACCAGTGAAGTAGCTGCTTGCGCAGGTCAGCCCGTTGGGGGCGACAACTTCAAGAAGATCTCCGCCTGGGCCGCCATCCTCTTCGCCCCCACCCTGGTCGGCACGATCTACGGCATGAACTTCGACAACATGCCGGAGCTGCACTGGGCGGGCGGGTATCCGTTCGCGGTGCTGCTGATGGCGGTGGTGTGCGTGAGCCTCTACGTGGTCTTCAAGAAGAAGGACTGGCTGTAGCCAAGCGCATGCCCGCCGTACGAACCACCAGGGCCGGCCTGTGGAGTGGGGCCCGGAACTGGTGGGACGTCCACTGATCTTTGCCTGCGCTGCGGTGTTGACTGCAATCGACCCCCCTCACACCACCGCAGGTCGACTCCTCCCGTCGGCGTGCCTCGACATGCTCAAGGGGCAGGTACGTTGAAGACTTCCACACCGCGCGGAGCCGGGCTCGTGCTCGGGTCCGCCGCCGCGCTCGTGGCCGGGCTGTGTCTGGCGCCGGCCGCCCAGGCCGCGCCGGATCCCGGCGTCTCCTTCGGCGGGGCGACTGCCGTTCCGCTGCCCGCGGGTTCCGGAAAGGGGACCGCTCCGGCGCTCGGCGATCTGAACGGCGACGGCAAGGCCGACCTCGTCACCCCGGTCAAGGGGTCGAACACCTTGGTGGCCGCACTCGGCGACGGCAAGGGCGGCTTCGGTCCCGGTGCCTCGTTCAAGCTGGACACCGGCGTCTTCCCGACGGCGGTCGCCCTCGCCGACCTCAACGGTGACGGCCGGCTGGACGCGGTCGTCGCCGCGGCCCTGACCAAGCAGCCCACGCAGCACGGCACGGAGGGCATGGGCAGCGTCGTCGAGCTGCTCGGTGACGGCAAGGGCGGCTTCGCCCCGGCCACCTCCTACGCCGCGCCGACCCTCGTCAACCCGTCGACGGACGCCCTGTTCCCCGTGGACATCGCGGTCGCCGACCTGAACGGTGACGCCAGGCCCGACGTGCTGACGTCCAACGCCAACGGCGACAACGTCTCGGTGTGGACCAACGACGGCACCGGCGCGCTGGGCACCGCGAGCAACTACTACGTCGGGGGCGGCCGCCCCAGCGCCTACTCGGCAGGTCAGCTGCGTCCTTCCGGCCTGAAGACCGGGGACGTGAACGGCGACGGCAGGCTCGACGTGGTCACCGTGAACGCGGGGACGTCCGACATCTCCGTCCTCCTCGGTGACGGCAAGGGCCGTCTCGGCCCGGCCACCCGCTTCGCCGACAGCGTCTCCCTCGGCCGGGCCGTCGCCCTGGGCGACGTGAACGGCGACGGCACGCCGGACGTGGCCGTGGCGCACACCGACCGGACCGTCACCGTCTTCCTGGGCGACGGCGCCGGAGGCTTCGGCGCCCCGGTCGCCCACCCGGTCGGCGGCAGTGCCCTCGAAGGCGTGGCCCTGACCGACGTCGACTCGGACGGCAAGCCGGACCTGGTCACCAACAACGGCCCCGACAACCAGCCCACCGTCCTCCTCGGCGACGGCACGGGCACCTTCCGCAACGCCGGCCCGGTGTACGACACGAAGGCCGGCGCCAACGGCGCGTACGCCGTCGGAGACCTGAACGCCGACGGCCGGCCCGACCTGGCGGCCGCCTCCACCGCCGCCGCGGGCGTCGCGGCGCAGGTGCTGCTGAACACCTCGAAGCCGAAGGGCACGGCCCAGGCCATGGCGGTCCAGGTCGCCAGGACGCCCGGTGTCCTGTCGATGGAGGTGAACCTGCCGACCGTCAACTTCGGCACGCTGACCCCCGGAGAGGTCGGCGCCCCGGCCGGACTCGGCACCCTCACGTACACCAACGCCCTCTCCACCAAGGCCCCTTGGTCGGTGACCGTCGCCACCACGGACCTGGTCAGCGGCAAGGACACCATCGGGTGGGGCAACCTGCTGGTCACGACCGGCCGATCCCTCAACGGGACCGGCGGCCAGTGGACCGGCATCGCCAAGCCCGGCTCGGGCGGCCAGTTCCCGACGGGCGCCGACCCGCAGCCGGGCACCAGCCTCTCCCCGGCCGTGACGATGGCGACCGGCGACGGCGGCACCCGCGGTGTCTTCGCCCACGAAGGGTCGACGGCGCAGTGGAACATCCCCGCGGAGACGGTCCCCGGCTCGTACAGCGGCACCCTCCAGTACACGATCACCGGCTGATCCCGTGAACGGCTGTCCGCGCGCCCGGGGCGGCGCCACCGCCACCCACCGGGTGCGGTCCCCCGCCCTGTGGTGCCTCCTCCTCACGGGCCTCGTGCTCGCTCTGGCGCCGGGCGCGCGGGCAGCGTCGGCCGCCGGGCCCTCGCCCGCCCCGCCGGAGTCCGCCGCGAAGGCTCCGTTCGGCGTGCGGGCCGGGCTCTACGGTCTGACGACGCTGACCGGCGGGCACTTCGGGTACGCGCTGAAGGCGGGCGCCCGGATCGAGGACTCCGCCGTCATCTACAACGAGAGCGACGAGGCCCGGACCTTCCACGTCTACGCCGCCGATGTCGCCCACGCGGCCGGCGGCGGCCTGGCGCCCGCGCAGGAGGGCCAGCGGATGGCCGGGGTCGGGGCCTGGCTGAAGCTGGACTCCGAGGCCGCGGTCACCGTGCGGCCGAAGAGCCGTGCCACGGTCCGCTTCTCCCTCGCGGTCCCCGCCGGCACTCCGCCCGGCAGCTATCTCGGCAGCCTGGTCACCGCGCTGCGCACGCCCGCGGTCAGCGGCGGGTTGAACACCGAGACCCGTATCGCCCGGCTCGTCGAGCTCACCGTTCCCGGCACCGCCGACCTGCAGGTCTCCCTCACGGAACTGGGGCACCGGTCCGCGGGCGGCGGCGAGGAGTTCACCGTGACCGTACGCAACACGGGCAACGTCCTCTACACCTTCGCCGGGACGCTGCGCATCACCGGCGGCGGCTCCCCGCGTACCGTCCCGCTCACTCCCACAGGGATCTACGTGATCCCCGGCGGCAGCGCCACCCTCACCGGCCGCGTGGCCGACCTGCCCGCTCTCGGCCGCCGGACGGTCACCGCCTCGGTGACCGCCACGGTTCCCGGCGGCGCGGCGAAGACGGTGGACAGCAACTCGGTCCGGCTGACCTTCTTCCCCTGGCTCATCGCCGCCCTCGCCGTCGGCGGCCTCCTCGTCCTGGCCGTTCTCCTCGTCGTCACGCGCGGGCGACGGCGTGCCTGGCGGCGCCGCCGCGCGGAGGAACGCACCGCGCTGCGCGCACGGCGGCGGGAGCTGCGGGCGGGCAGACCACCGGCCCGCGACGCTCATGAAGCGCCGTCGGGCTCCGACGCACACCCCTGACCCGGGCAACGGGCCGCGGCGGGACCACCCGCCGCGGCCCGTCACTCGTAGCGGTACCTGAGCGAGTCCTCCTCCGCCCGCTCGATGTCGGCGATCGTCAGCTCCGGCATCCGCAGCTGGGCGAGTGTCACCTCGGCCGAGGTCGGCTGGGCGTCCGCCGGCAGCCACTGCTCCGGCTTCCAGGCCCCGCTGCGCAGAAACGACTTGGGGCAGTGCGGGTACACCTCCTCGACCGACACCACCAGCGCGCTGGCCGGCGGCTTGCCCACCGCGGTCAGCTGCGCGAGCAGCTCCGGACGGGTGGAGACGCAGGCCCGGCCGTTCACCCTGAGCGTCGTGGTGCGCCCCGGGACGACGAACAGCAGCCCGGCCCGGCCCGTGGCGATGACGTTCTGCAGGGTGTCCAGGCGCTTGTTGCCCGTCGCGTCCGGTATCGCCACCGCCCGCTCGTCCAGGACGGCGACGAACCCGGCGGGCCCCCCGCGCGGGGAGACGTCGCAGTTGCCGTCGGCGTCCGCGCTGGCGACCAGGACGAGCGACGAGCATCCGATCAACCGCTTCGTCTGCTCGGTGAGCGCGGTCATCTGCTTCCGTACGGCCGCGTCCCTGGGGAGTTCGTAGACCCGGCGCAGCGCCTCCTGGTCGGAGACGGCGTCGAGGAGGAGCGAGTCGAAGGCACTGCCGGCCAGGGGTGTCGTCATGCCCCGAACCTACTGGGCGACGCCCGGGACGCGGAGGCCCCGGTGTGACCTAGAGTGCGGGTGTGCCGTCGTACAGCATTGGGCAGGCCGCGCGGCTGCTCGGAGTGAGTTCGGAGACCGTTCGCCGGTGGGCGGACGGCGGTCGGCTGCGCATGGACCGGGACGGTTCGGGCAACCGGGTGATCGACGGGGTGGGGCTCGCCCGCTTCGCGCAGGAGCGCGGGGCCGGGCTGCAGGCCGTCCCCGAGGACGAGGTGTCGACCTCGGTGCGGAACTCCTTCGTGGGGATCGTCACCGGGGTGCGCAGCGACGACGTGGCCGCGCAGGTCGAGGTGCAGTGCGGACCGCACCGGCTGGTGTCCCTGGTGACCTGCGAGGCGGTCCGGGAGCTGGGGCTCGACGTCGGGGTCACGGTGACCGCGCGGGTGAAGTCGACCAGCGTGCACATCGACCTGCCGTGACGGCCGCGGTCGGGGTCAGCGGCAGAGGAGCGCGGCGCTCAGGTCCACCCGGTCGTCGAGGCGGGACAGGTCCCGGCCGGTGAGGACCTCGATGCGTTCGACGCGGTAGTGGACCGTGTTGACGTGGATGTGGAGGGCCTCGGCGGTCCGGGTCCAGGAGCAGTCGTGCGCCAGGAAGACCTCCAGGGTGTCCAGGAGCATGGACCCCGACCGCCCGCCGTCCAGCAGGGGTCCGAGGACCGTCTCGCGGTAGACCTCGCGTACGGCGTCGGGGATGCCGCCCAGGAGCAGGGCGAGGCCGTCCAGGTCGTGCAGGCCGGCGACCCGCGGTGCCGGACGGGTCGTGGTGCGGGCCGCGGCGAGGGCGTAACGGGCCTGGGTCAGCGCGGCGTTGAGCTCCCCCGGTGCGGTGACGGGCGTGCTCAGACCGGCCTGCCAGCTGCTCGCGGGGCGGCAGGCCTGCACCAGGGGCCAGACCTCCCGTAGCCGGTCCCTCGTGGCGTCGGCGCCGCCGTCGGCGGTGTCGGCCTCGTGGGCGAGGACGGCCGCCACCTCGGCCCCGGCGCACGGGGCGACGGCGAACGCGACGGACGTCAGATGGCCGAGTGCCTCGGTGAGCGCGGCGATGCCGTCGGCGCCGGCGTCGCCGTGCGGTTCGAGGGAGGCGACGACCACCGTGTAGGCCGGCCGGTCGCCCAGGCCGCAGGCGGCCAGCACGCCCCGCAGGTGGTCGGTGTCGGCGCGCAGGGCGCCGATGGCCTCCACCAGCCGGGCGGCGGCGGGGCCGCGTGCGGCCCGGTGCTGGTCCTGGCGGCGCCGGTGGCGGCCCAGGAGTTCGGATATCTCGTGGAGGACCCGCGGGGGCACCTGGCCCTCCTCGGGCAGGTGCAGGTACCAGGTGTCGAAGTCCGTGCCCTCGGCCTCGACGCGCAGCGTCGTGCCCCGCCCGCCGCGCAGGGCCTCCACGGCCGCCGCTGCGGGGAGTTCCGCGGCGGCCCCGGTGCGGGTGACGGTGCGGCCGCTGGCGGTGAGCAGGTGACAGGCGGGCGAGCCGAGATGGGCGAAGGCCCGGTCGAGCAGCTCGCCGGCCGTCGCGCCGGTCTCCAGGGCGCGGTCGAGGTCCAGGCGGACGTTCTCCGGGAGGGCGTGGTGCCCGGTGGGGCGGCGGCTGAGTTCGCCCCACTGCCGCAGGTACACGGCTTCGGTGATGGCCCGGAAGCTGGTGTGCGGGGGCACGGCGATCAGGGCGACGCGGTGCCTGCGGCAGGCGTCGGCGAGTTCGCGGGGCACGTGCCCGTGGGTCTCCTCGCCGGCGAGGAGGGCCACCGCGCCCGCCCGGCGCAGGGCCGACACGAAGTGGTCGGTCTTGGCGGGTGTGCCGTCCGGGGTCCACCACACGAGTCCGCTCAGCACGACCTCGCCGGGCTGGAGGAAGCGCTCCGGGTCCTCCAGGTCGGTCGCGGTGACCCCGGCGATCTCCTGGCCGAGGAGCGACTCCTCGCCCCAGACGAGGGAGAGGTCCAGACGGTCGAGCCGGAGGAGGTGGTCGACGTGCATGCGTGGCTCCTTGCGCGGTCGCGGGAGTGGCCCGCTCTCACATTCACGAGGCGAATACGAGTCGATGCATCGTAGATGCCAAGGTGAAGGCGGGGAACCGTTCTTGGTTGATCATCCAGTGGCGGAGGACGGGAGGTGGATGTTTTCCGGGTTCCCGTCCAGTCGTGCGGCAGGTGTCCGCCGGGCTTCACTGGCCTGAAGGCACCGGTCGGAAGGCAGTGGTGGGGATGGACCTGAACACGATCACGGACGTGAGGGACGCGCGCCTGCGTGAGCCCTGGCGCCCCGGGGACGCGTGGCTGGGGGGCGGGACGTACCTGTTCTCCGAGCCCCAACCCCATCTGCGACGGCTGGTCGACCTGAGCCGGATGGGCTGGGAGCCGCTCACGCGCCACCCGGACGGCTCGCTGGAGATCTCCGCGACGTGCACGATCACCCAGCTGTCCCGCTTCGGGCGGCGCTCCCTCGACTCCCCCGCCGCACCGCTCTTCGAGCAGTGCTGCCGGGCCTTCCTGGCCTCGTTCAAGATCTGGAACATGGCCACCGTCGGCGGGAACCTCTGCAACGGCCTCCCGGCCGGGCCGATGATCTCGCTCACCGCCGCGCTGGACGGCAGCTGCCTGCTCCAGGCGCAGGACGGCTCCACGCGCGAGGTGAAGGTGGCCGACTTCGTCCGGGGCGCGGGCGTCAAGGACCTCGCGGACGGGGAGCTGCTGCGCTCGGTGACGCTGCCCGGGCGCGCGCTGGAGTGCCGTACGGCCTTCCGGCAGGCGTCGTTGTACGGACTCGGCCGGTCCGGAGCCCTGGTGATCGGGGCGCTCGACCCGGTGGACGGCTCGCTCGCCGTGACGGTGACCGCGGCCACCGCCCGTCCGTTCCGGTTCTGGTTCCCGCTGCCGCCCACCGCGGAGCACCTCCGGACCACGATCGACGGCGCGGTGTCCGGGCCCGAGTGGTTCGACGACATCCACGGACTGCCCGAGTGGCGGCGGCACATGGGCCTGCGCCTCGCCGAGGAGGTCCGCCGCGAACTGACCGCGCCCACCACCCCCCACGGCTCCGAGGAAGGTGCCCGATGAGCTTCGAGATCCAGGTCAACGGCCGCCCGTTCGACGCCGAGCCGCGCTCCGGCCAGTGTCTGCGCACCTATCTGCGCGAGCGCGGCTGGTTCGGCGTGAAGAAGGGCTGCGACGCCGGCGACTGCGGGGCCTGCACGGTCCATGTCGACGGGGCTCCCGTGCACAGCTGCGTCTACCCGGCGGTACGGGCCGGGGGGCGGGCCGTCACCACGGTGGAGGGCCTCGCCTCGCGCGACGGCGAACTCCACCCCGTACAGCAGAAGTTCCTCGACGCGCAGGGGTACCAGTGCGGCTTCTGCACCGCCGGGTTCCTGATGACGACCGCCGCGCTGGAGGACGAGCGGGGTGCCGCGCACGACGACGGCAAGCTCGACGACCTGCCCCGCGCCTTCAAGGGCAACATCTGCCGCTGCACCGGCTACCGGGCGATCGAGGACGCCGTCCGGGGCGTGAAGCACACCGAACGGCCGTGCGCGGGACAGGCGGTGGGCCGCAACGTGGCCGCCCCGGCCGGACCGCAGGTCGTGACCGGCACCGCCCGCTACACCTTCGACGTCGAGGTGCCGGGCCTCCTCCACATGAAGCTGCTGCGCTCCCCGCACCCGCACGCCCGGATCCTCGCGATCGACACCTCGGCCGCGCTCAGGGTCCCCGGCGTCCACGCCGTACTGACCCATGAGGACGCCCCGGCGACCCTGTACTCCTCCGCACGGCACGAGCACCCCACCGAGGATCCCGACGACACCCGGGTCCTGGACGACGTCGTCCGGTACGTGGGGCAGCGGGTGGCGGCCGTCGTCGCCGACAGCGAGCAGGCAGCCGAGGAGGGCTGCCGCCGCGTCGAGGTGACGTACGAGGAACTCCCTTACGTCACCGACCCGGAGGAGGCGATGCGCCCCGGCGCCCCCGTCCTGCACGCCGGCAAGGGACCGGAGGTGCGGATCGCCCGGGTCGAGAACAACGTCGCCGGCGAGGTCCACGGCGAGATCGGCTCCGTCGAGCAGGGCTTCGCCGAGGCCGACGTCGTGTACGAGGAGACCTTCCGCACCCAGCGCGTGCAGCACGCCAGTCTGGAGACGCACGGCTGCGTCGCCTACTTCGAGCCGAAGGACGGCGAGGGGGCCGGCACGGGCGAGCGCCTCACCGTGCGTTCCTCCACCCAGACGCCGTTCCTGACCCGGCGTGCCCTGTGCGCGCTGTACGGCCTGCCGGAGGACGAGGTGCGGGTGGTCGCCGGCCGGGTCGGCGGCGGTTTCGGCGGCAAGCAGGAGATGCTCACCGAGGACATCGTGACGCTGGCGGCGCTGAAGCTGCGCCGGCCGGTGAAGCTGGAGTACACCCGGGCCGAGCAGTTCTACGGAGCCACCACCCGGCACCCGTTCACCATCGGCATCAAGGTGGGCGCCCGCGCCGACGGGACGCTGACCGCCGTGCAGATGCGGGTCGTGTCCAACACCGGCGCGTACGGCAACCACGGCCCCGCGGTGATGTTCCACAGCGTCGGCGAGTCCTTCGCCGTCTACAGCGCCCCGCACAAGAAGGTCGACGCCTTCTCCGTCTACACCAACGCGGTCCCGGCGGGCGCCTTCCGCGGCTACGGCCTCGGCCAGGTCACCTTCGCCGTCGAGTCCGTCATGGATGAACTGGCCCGTCTCCTCGACATGGACCCCCTCGTCCTCCGGGAGAAGAACATCATCGGGCCCGGCGAGGGCATGCACAGCCCGATCGGCGAGGAGGAGGACCTGTACATCGCCTCCTACGGCCTCGACCAGTGCCTGTCGGTCGTCCGGAAGGCCCTGGCCGAGGACCGCAGCGCCGAGGAGGCACCGGAGGGCTGGCTGGTCGGCCAGGGCAGCGCGATGGCGATGATCGCCACCGGGCCGCCCGGCGGCCACTACGCCGACGCCCGCGTCTCGCTCCTGGAGGACGGCACGTACGACATCGCCGTCGGCACCGCCGAGTTCGGCAACGGCACGACCACCGTCCACAAGCAGATCACCGCGGGGGCCCTCCACACCACCGAGGACCGCCTCACCGTCCGCCAGTCCGACACCGACGTCGTCCGCCACGACACCGGCGCCTTCGGCTCCGCAGGCACCGTCGTCGCCGGCAAGGCCGTCCTGCTCGCCGCGACCTCCCTCGCCGAACGGCTGCGGACCCTCGCCGCCCGCCACACCGGCACGGCCCGCCACCTGTGCGTGCTCGGCGCCGAGTCCGTCGACTGCGCGGGCCGTACGGTGACCCTGAAGGAGCTGTACGAGGCGGGGCACGCGCTCGGCGCGGCGGAGGAGCTGGCGGCCGACGGGCACTGGGGCGGGTCGCCGCGCTCGGTGGCCTTCAACTCCCAGTGGTTCCGCGTCGCGGTCGACCCCGGCTCCGGCGAGATCCGCATCCTGCGCAGCGTGCACGCCGCCGACGCCGGCAAGGTCATGAACCCGATGCAGTGCCGCGGCCAGGTGGAGGGCGGAGTCGCCCAGGCGCTGGGCGCGACCCTCTTCGAGACCGTACGGCTCGACGAGCGCGGCGAGGTCACCACGGCCGCGTTCCGCCGCTACCGGCTTCCCCAGTACGCGGACGTCCCCCGTACCGAGGTCCACTTCACGGAGACGTCCGACGCGATCGGCCCGCTCGGGGCGAAGTCCATGAGCGAGAGCCCGTTCAACCCGGTCGGCCCGGCGTTCGCCAACGCCCTGCGCGACGCCACGGGCATCCGCTTCACCGAGCTGCCGGTGACCCGCGACCGCGTCTGGCTCGCCCTCGACCGACAGGCGAGGTCCGGGACCTGAGACCGCCGTATCAGCGGCTGACACCGGCGACCCCTCTCGTCACTTCCTCCAAGCCCCCTCTCATTCGCAATGGAGAGTCCCACGACGTTGTTGCAGATGAGATCGAGCACGGCCTACGGTGTCGCATATGCAGTCCTACACGATCGGGCAGGCCGCTCGTCTGCTGGGCGTCAGCCCGGACACGGCGCGGCGCTGGGCGGACGCGGGCAGGGTGGCGACCCACCGCGACGAGAGCGGTCGGCGTGTCATCGACGGGAAGTCGCTCGCGGAGTTCTCCGTGGAGATCGCGCAGGGCTACGACGACGACGCCTCGTACACCTCGGCGCGCAACGCGTTCCCCGGGATCGTCACGGCGATCAAGCTCGGCGACGTCGCGGCCCAGGTCACCCTCCAGGCCGGTCCGCACCGGCTTGTCTCCCTCCTCACCCGTGAGGCCGTGGAGGAACTGGGACTGGAAGTCGGCATGCAGGCCACCGCCCGCGTGAAGTCGACCAGCGTGCACATCGACCGCACCTGACCACCCCTCACGCACCACCGAGCACCACGGCCGTCGGCGCGGCCGCCTCCCGCCACCCCTTCCGTTCCCATCAAGGAGTCAAGACCCTCATGTCCCTCACCCTCACCCCCGCCAGACGCCGTACCGCCGCCGCCGCGCTCACCGCCGCGCTGCTGGTGCCGCTCGCGGCCTGCGGGAACAGCGACGACACCAAGAAGGACACCGCCGGCCCCTCCGGCTCGGCGTCCGCCTCCGCCACCGGCTCCACGAGCGGCGCGCCCGCGGCGAACCTGACCGTCCTCGCCGCCGCCTCGCTCACCGACGTCTTCAAGACCGCCGGCGCGGCGTACGAGAAGTCCCACCCGGGCACGAAGCTCACCTTCTCCTTCGCCGGCTCCCAGGAGCTCGTCGCGCAGGTCTCGCAGGGCTCGCCCGCCGACGTCCTGGTCACCGCCGACACCAAGAGCATGGACAAGGTGAAGGCCGACACCGGCACCCCCGCGATCATCGCGAAGAACCGGCTCGTCATCGCCACCGGCGAGGGCAACCCCTTCAAGGTCGACGACCTCAAGGACCTCGCCGACACCAAGCTCAAGGTCGTCCTCGCCGCCCCCGAGGTCCCGGCCGGCAAGTACAGCAAGCAGATCCTGGACGCCCAGAAGGTCACGGTGAAGCCGGTCTCCCAGGAGCCCAACGTGCGCGCCGTCCTCAGCAAGGTCGAGCTCGGCGAGGCCGACGCCGGCCTGGTCTACAAGACGGACGCCGCGAGCGCCGCCGACAAGGTCGACGCCGTCGAGATCCCCGACGACCAGAACGCCATCGCGAAGTACCCGGCCGCCACGATCAAGGACTCCAAGAACGCCGAGGCGGCCGCCGCGTTCGTCGCCTGGCTTTCCTCGCCGGAAGGCCAGAAGATCCTCCAGGACGCCGGCTTCCAGAAGCCGTAACCGTCCGGGATCACCAGATCGCGAGGGCTGTCCGTCCCGGGGGAACGGACAGCCCTCCTCCCTCATGTCTTCGGGGTCGATGATGAAACGAGCAGGCGTACGCACGGCAGGCAATCGGCCGCCCCTGGCTCTCGCGCTGCCCGCGCTCCTGGCCGTGGCGTTCCTGACCCTGCCGCTGCTCGGCATCCTCGTCCGCACGGAGTGGGGCGAACTCGCCGACCACCTGCGCTCACCGGGCACGGTCGAGGCGCTGAAGCTCTCCCTCGTCGTGTCGTTCTGGGCGCTGGGACTGTCCCTGCTGCTCGGTGTGCCGCTCGCCTGGCTGCTGGCCCGCGTGCCGTTCCCCGGCAACGCGCTCGTCCGCTCCCTCGTCCTGCTGCCGATGGTGCTGCCGCCGACGGTCGGCGGTGTGGCGCTGCTGCTCGCCTTCGGCCGGCGCGGGCTCCTCGGCCCCTGGCTCGAGAGCACCTTCGGCATCGTCTTCCCCTTCCACACGTCGGGGGCGGTGATCGCGGCCACATTCGTCGCGATGCCGTTCCTCGTCATCAGCCTGGAGGGCGCGCTCGGCGGGCTGCGGCCTCGGTACGAGGAGACGGCGGCCTCGCTCGGCGCCTCGCCGGTACGGGTCTTCTTCACCGTCACGCTGCCGATGGTCGCGCCGGGCCTGATCGCGGGCGCGGCCCTCACCTGGGCGCGGGCGCTGGGCGAGTTCGGCGCCACGATCACCTTCGCGGGGAACCTGCCGGGCACGACGCAGACGCTGCCGCTCCAGGTCTACCTGCTGCTCCAGGACGAGCCCGAGGCCGCGACCTCCGTCTCGCTCCTGCTCCTCGCCATCGCCATGGGCGTCCTGATCGCCCTGCGCGGCCGCTGGACGGGAACGCCCTCGGACCGCCGCCCCCGCCCCGCCCCGGAAGCCGGGGCATCGGACACCGGGCCCTCCGACTCGGGGCTCTCGGAACCCGGGCCCGCGGAATCCGGAGCTACGGGCCCCGGACCTGCGGAGTCCGGACCTGCGGAGTCGGCCGGACCGGAATCGGCGTCGGCGTCGGCATCGGCATCGGCATCGGCATCGGCATCGGCGTCGGCGTCGGGGGATCCGTTCGCGCCCGCCGCGGCGGAGGACACCGAGCGCTGGGCACTGCACGCCGACGTCACCGGCTTCACCCGGCTCACCCTGGACGCCGACCCCGGCACCACCATCGCCGTCGTCGGACCCAACGGCGCCGGGAAGACCACACTGCTCCGCGCCCTCCTCGGCCTCACCCCGCGCGCCCACGCCGACCTGAGGCTCGGCGGCGAGGACGTCACCGCTCTGCCCCCGCACCGGCGGCATGTCGCCTGGGTTCCCCAGGACGGCGCGCTGTTCCCGCACATGAGCGCCCTCGCCAACACGGCGTACGGACTCCGTGCCCAGGGTGTCGCGCGGGCCGAGGCCCGGCGCGAGGCGCGGACCTGGCTCGACCGGCTCGGGGTCGGCCCGCTCGCCCATCGCAGGCCGACCCAGCTCTCCGGCGGGCAGGCCCAGCGCGTGGCCCTGGCCCGGGCGCTGGCCGCCCGGCCGCGGCTCCTCGTCCTCGACGAACCGCTCGCCGCGCTCGACCAGACGACCCGCGCCCATGTCCGCCACACCCTGCGCACCCACCTCGCCGGCTTCGGCGGCGTGTGCCTGATCGTCACCCACGACCCGGTCGAGGCGGTGTCGCTCGCCGACCGTGTCCTCGTCCTCGACGAGGGCAGGGCCCTCCAGGACGCGACCCCCGTCGAGGTCACCCGGCACCCCCGCTCCCCCTGGGTCGCCCGGATGCTCGGCCGCAACGCCTGGCCGGGCACGGCGACCCCGGAGGGCCTCGCTCTGTCCGGCGGCGGCACCCTGGTCGCCACCGACCCGCCGCCGGCCGGCACGCCCGCGCTCGCGATCGTCGCGCCGGAGGCGGTGTCCGTCCACCGCGAGAGGCCCGAGGGCAGCCCCCGCAACGTCTGGCCCGGCACCGTTCGCGAGATCACGGCGAGCGGCAGCCGGCTCCGGGTCCTGATCACCTCCGACCGGGCCCCCGACCTCGTCGCCGAGATCACACCGCAGTCGGCGGCCGAACTCGGCCTCGCCGACGGGGTGCGAGTCTGGACGAGCGTGAAGGCGACGGAGGCGACGATCGTGCCGCTGTGACGGGGCGCGTGCGAGGGGTCCGGGGCCGGTCGACACGCGCGGACCCTCCGCGCAGGGACGCCGGGTCCCCTCTGACCGCGCTCACGGAAGCAGCAGCGGCGCGAGGTCGCCCTCCGCCCATTCCGGGCCGATCGCGGCCAGCGCGTCGCCCACCGCCGCACCGCGCAGGAACGCCGCGCGATGTCCTTCGACGATCCTGACGTCACCGCCGGCCCAGGACACGGGCACCACACGGGTGAGCCCGGGCGCGGCCCGGACCCGTCCCCGTACCGGCATCCGGGGAAGGGGTCCGAGGGCCTGCCCCGACAGCCCCGCGAGGAGCGGGCCGAGGAGGGTACGGGCGGCGACGAGAGCGGCGTACGGGTTGCCGGGCAGTCCCACCAGCCAGCGGGTGGTGGGCAGTTCGGCGAGCAGCATCGGGTGCCCCGGCCGGCAGGCGACCGTGTCGACGACCAGGCGGGCGCCTCTGTCGGCGAGCGCACGCCGCAGCCGGTCGGTGACGCCGACCGAGGTGGAACCGGTCACCACGACGACCTCCGCGCCGCCGAGACGGTCGAGCTCCTCCGCCAGGCGCCCGGCGGGACGGTCCGGTATGTGCCGCAACGCGACGTTCTCACCGCCGAGTAGGTCGATCAGGCCGGGCAGCAGCGGCCCGAGCGCGTCCCGGACGCGCCCCGCCGCCGGGACGCCCGCGTGGTGCAGTTCGTCGCCCGTGACGAGGACGGCGACCCGGGGCCGGGGCCGCACGGTCAGCGCGTCATGTCCGCAGGCCGCGGCCAGCCCGGTCAGCGCCGGGCCGACCAGGGTTCCGGCGGGGGCCAGGCACTCCCCCGCCCCGGCGTCCTCGCCTGCCTTCCGGACGTGGCGGCCGGGGAGTTGTACGTCTCCGGCCACCCGGTGACCGGAGACCGACGCACCTTCCAGGGGCAGCACGGCGTGGGCTCCCGGCGGGACGCACGCGCCGGTGGAGATCTCCACGCAGTCGCCGGGCCCGAGTCGGCCCGGCCACGGCGCCCCCACCCGGACGGCCCCTCGCACGGTCCACGGTCCCGGTCCGCCGGCGACGGCGAATCCGTCCATGGCCGCCGTGTCGAAGGCCGGGAGGGGATGGCGGGCGCGCAGGTCCTCGGCGAGTGTGCGACCGGCGGCCTCACGCAGGGGCACCGACCGGCCGGCCGGGGGTCGCGCGGCGCCGTGCGCCCTGGCCCGGGCCCTCTCCCACGACACCGTGCGGGCCGGGGTCGTCGATGGTCCCGCCGCGGGCGGCGGAGGCGGGACGGGCAGGGCGGGCGCGGCCGCCGGGGCGGTACGCGTGGCCACCGGGGCGGTGCGAGGGGCGACCGGGGCGGTACGAGGGAGGTGCGGCATGGTCCCGACGGTCGGCTCCCGGTGTTTCCGCTCGCCGCGGGCCCGATGTCCCTCGCGCACCGATCGGTTCACACCCGGTGCGTGGGGGGTGTGAGCCGTCAGGCGGAGGCGAGGGAGATCTCGGTCGACTTGATCAGCGCGACGACGGAGGTTCCGGCGTTCAGGCCCAGGTCCTCGACGGCGTCCTTGGTGATCGCGGCGGTGAGCTCGCCGCCCTCCACGGAGACCTTCACCGAGCCCATGGCGCCACCGGTCGCCACCTCGGTGACGGATCCGGCGAGCTGGTTGCGGATGGAGATGCCCTCCACCGGGCCGGTCGCGAGGGCGACCTCGGTCGACTTCACGAGCGCCTTGACCGCCGAACCCTCGGCCAGGCCGAGGTCCTTGACGGCGTCGGCCGTGATCGCGGCGGTGATGTCCTGGCCACCGGCGAGGCGCACCTTCACCGACGCCATCGCCTCACCGGCGGTGACGGACGTGACGGTGCCGGGGAGCTGGTTACGAATGGACAGGGTCATGGGGAAAGCGCCTCGCAAAGCCGGAAACGGAACAGTTGTCACTTCTGTGACCTGCGTCATGGCCGACCGTACCGGAAGGGAAATTCCGCCAGAGGAGTCGCGTCGCATTCACCAGCCGAATGGGCGCATTCTCCTCGCGTATCCGACGAAGGGCCGGAAACACCGCTTCCGCAGGCCATTCTGCCCTCCTGACCTGCGACTTGAGTCTCTTCCGCAGATTCCCCGCATTCTTCGGGTCGCGCATTCCGCGCCCTCCCCGGGGCCGATTCCCCCGGTGCCCCGACATCCCGCTCACCCCTCCATGAGCCCCTGTGCGACGTATTCTCCGGGGCTGACGCCGCCGGGTACCGCGAACACCGCGGACGCCTCGTGCACCAGGTACCGGGACAGCGCGTCCCCGCGAGCGAGTCGCCGCTGGACGGGGACGAAGGCGGTCCGGGGGTCCCGCTGCCAGGCGAGGAACAGCAGCCCGGCGTCGGGGGTGCCGTCCGCCCGGACGCCGTCGTGGTACGACCAGCCGCGGCGGAACATGACGGCACCGTCGCCCGCGTCGGCGGCCGGAGCGGCCAGCCGTACATGGGCGTTGGCGGCGACCATCGGAACCCCGTCCGGGCGGACCGCCGCCAGGTCTACGGGCGTCCGCTCGTCACCGCCGCTCAGCGGTGCCCCGTCGGCGGCCCTCCGCCCGAGGGCCTGTTCGCGGTGCGCCGCCGGAAGGGTGTCCCAGTGGTCGAGCAGCATCCGGATGCGTCGGATCACGACGTACGAACCACCCACGAGCCACGCCGGAACCCCCGGTGCCGACAGCAGGGCACGGCGCGGGTCCGGGTTGTTGGTGCCGTCGATCTGCCCCATCAGGTTGCGTCGCCCGTCGGCGGCTGTGAACCCGGTCATGGTCCAGCGCAGTCGGGCCTCGCCCTGGGCCAGCCGCTGCAGGGTGCGCAGGACGTGCGCGGCGACGAAGGAGTCGTCGGCGCCGATCTGCACCAGCAGGTGCCCGGAGCTGCGGGCCGGGTCCAGCCGGTCGTCGGGGAAGGCGGGGAGGGGCGCGAGGGCCGCGGGGCGGTGCCGCGTCAGTCCCGGCCGGTCGAAGAAGCCGGGGCCGAGACCGAAGGTGACGGTGAGACGGGCCGGACCGGTCCCGGCGAGCACTCCGGTCTCGGCGGCGCGGGAGCCGGGCGGTTCGTTCCGTGGATCGGGGGACTCGCCCCGGGTCAGCCGCTCGGCCGCCGCCGTCCACCGCAGCAGCAGGGCCGCGGCGCGGCCCCGATCCGTTCGGGCCCCGAGGTCGAACGCGGCAAGGCGCACCTGACTCTGACGAGGCGTCAGGATGCCCGCTTGATGGAGGCCGTGGAAAGGGATGGTCGCGGGTGCGATACTTCGGTCGTCGCCGCTCCGCAGGGCCGCCGCGGCGGCGCCCCCGGCAACCACCGTGAGGCCACCGGCGGCCGAACCGAAGAGCGCCCGGCGCGAGACGCGCGGGGGCCGACCGGCTGGGGCGTGCGCACGGGAGCCGGGCCCCTCGCCGCCCGCCGCCCCGGGGCGCTCGTCAGCTCCCGGCACCGGACGTCCCGGCGGCGCCGTCGACGATTCCGTCCACGGTGCCGATCCAGAGCTGGTTCAGCTCGGAGACGTACCGGCCGCCCCGCGTGTCCTGCGGCACGACGAGCCGCGGCCCGGCCGCGTCGCCGAAGGGCCGGCCGTCCTCCGAAACGGCCAGCAGGACACGGGACTTGGCGAACCCGGGGTCGAGCTCCGCCCAGCCCAGGACGGCCCGGTAGTCGCCGCCGCCGGTCGCCGCGACGACGCCGCGGAGCTGACCGTTCTTCTTCGACTCGTCGAAGCGCGGCTGCGCCTCCTTGAGCACGTCGTACAGCAGGACTCCCTGGTAGGTGTGCTTCTGGAGGCCCTTGGCGCTGCCGTACTCCACCTTCACGGAGACCTGGGGGCGGGAGCGCAGCGCGGCGAGGGTCACGGTGAAGGGCTTGTCCACCTGGCCGGTCACCCGCACTTCACCGGGCTTCAGAGGAACGGCGGCGCCGCCCGTCGCGGAACTCGACGCGGCGCCCGGGGACTTCGAGCCCGGCGCAGCGGACTCCTTCACCGCGGCGCCCTTCGCGTCCGTGTCTCCCGCGCAGCCGGCGAGGAGCGAGAGGGACAAAGCCGCGACCGCGGCGACGGCGGCACGTGACGCACGAAGGTTCATGACGGAACTCCTGCCCGAAGACGGACGCCATCCACAACTGCACGCTCAAGGTGGGGAATCGGGTGGCGGATACGTGCTGAAAGATACCGACGGAACGGCTTCTGAGAGCCTCCGGGCGAAGGATTCTGGGAATGCTCCACATCGGACCCCCCACCCGTCGGAGGAAGCCACATCCCCCGCACGCGCAGATCCCCACGATTCCGCATCCGCAAGATAAGACCGGCAGGGCACCTTGCAGATGTGATCCAGAGGGGACCTCTCACCTCTTGGATGATCGACTGTATCGACCTCGGCCATCGAGGCCGGTTTCTGTGTCTGTATCCAGTCGTCACGCTGGGTCGACGACTGATTCACTGCTCCCACCGGCCCCGGCGACGGAGTGGCTCTCGCCGTCGGGAACAACCGGGCCAGGAGGGGTCCTGCGCGCTGTCCGCGGTGTTCGGCGCGCAGGATGCCCGGACCGGCCCGCATACGAGGGGCGCTTGATGACGGTCGTGGTCATGGGGAGGCACTCGCCGACGGGAGCGCCGGCCGATGTCGGCAAGGTGCTGGCCGAAGCCGGCCTGGCCGTCCGGCACGTCACCGCGGACGGTGGCGGCCTGCCCGCGGACCTGAGGGATGTCCAGGGCCTCCTCGTCCTCTCCGTACCGCCGTCGTCCCCGGCCGCCGCAGAACACGCCCTGCTCCGGGAAGCCCTCGCGGCGGACGTGCCCGTCCTGGCGCTCGGAACGGGCACACGGCTGCTGACGGGAACCGCCACCGTGTCCGGCGTCGCCCCCTCCCTCACGTCTACCTTCACCGCAGCCTCCGTCTCCGCCGATCCAGGCTGCCCGGTGGCGCTCACCCCCGCCTCGGAGGCGGACCCGCTGCTCGCCGGCATCGGAAGCCCGCCCCCGGACCGGCTACCGGCCGGTGACGCGCTCCCCCTCCCCGCCGACGCCGTCGTCCTGGCCACGTGCGCGGGACACCCGGAGCAGGCGTTCCGCCTGGGATCCGGCGCCTGGGGCGTGCGTTTCCTGGCCGGCGCCGGGGCCGCGCTCGGCCCGTGGGGTGAGCGGCTGCTGCGCCGGTGGGCCGCCCTCGTGGCCGCCCGGGCCGAACACACCGCGACCCGGGCCTTCTTCACCCGCCGCGCCGACGACTGGGAGGGCCGCTTCGCCTACCAGGCACCCGCCTACGAGTCCGCCGTCGCCCGGATGCGGCTGCGGCCGGGCGGCCTGGCGCTGGACCTCGGATGCGGCACCGGGCGCGCCATGCCCGCGCTGCGGGCCCAGGTCGGGCAGGCCGGCCGCGTGCTGGGGATCGACGTCACGCCGGCCATGCCGGCCTCGGCCGCCCGGCACGGCCGGACCCGTCACGGCCGGCTCCTCGCGGCCGACTGCAACCGGCTTCCGCTGCCCCGTCGTTCCGTGGACGGGATCTTCTCGGCGGGCCTCCTGGACCACCTCCCCCACCCCCGCACCACGCTCCTCGAATGGGCCCGCGTCAGCACCCCGTACGCCGTGCTGCTCCTCTTCCACCCCTCCGGACGCGCCGAGCGGGCGGCCCGCCACCACCGCCCTCTCGACCCCGACGACCTGCTGGCCGAGCACAACCTCCGCCCCGCCCTGCAGTCGACGGGCTGGCACCTGGCAGAGTACGAGGACGCCGCAGGGCATTTCCTGGCCCGGGCCGAGCGCCGCGACTGATCGCCGCCGACGACCGCAGCAGCAGTGACGTCGACACCGCGCACCGCCAGCCGCGTCGGCGCTGTCGGTACATCCAATCCTCCACATCACATTTGCGTGCCGATACGGGCGATCAACCAAGCATTCGCGAATCAATTGTGGGATCGGGCCAGCACCTGCAGGATGGGTCGAGCGACTGGCGGAGCGGCAGCGGCCGGGCGAAGACACCGACGCCCTCGTTCCTCCCTGCCCCGCTGTTCCTGCTCACGAGGCGAGGTATGGCACATGAAGGCACGTACGCACGACGGCGGCGCCGCCGCAGTCGACTACGGCACGATCGGATCCGGCTGGGCAGGCAGCCGCAGGCCGGACGAACGCGTCGCCAAGTTCGTCGCCGACGCCCTGGGCGGAGCCCGCAGCGTGCTCAACGTCGGTGCGGGAGCCGGGTCCTACGAGAACGTCGCCGACGCCGTGACGGCCGTCGAGCCGTCCGCGTCGATGCGCGCCCGGCGACCGCCCCGCCTCACCCGGGCCGTCGACGCGGTCGCCGAGGACCTGCCGTTCGCCGACGGGGAGTTCGACGCCGCGATGACCCTGTTCAGCCTGCACCAGTGGAGCGACGCGGCCGCCGGTCTCCGGGAGGTCCGCCGGGTGACCCGCGGCCCCGTCGTGGTCCTCACCTGCGACCCGGCGGCGGTGCGGGACTTCTGGCTGTACGACTACGCGCCCGAGGTCCTCGACACGGAAGCCGACCGCTACCCGCCGGTCGACGAGATCGCGGCCGCGCTCGGCGGATCGTGCGCGGTCGACGCCGTACCGGTCCCGCTCGACTGCACCGACGACTTCAACGAGGCGTACTACGGGCGCCCCGAGATGCTCCTCGACCCGGCGGCCCGTCAGGCCTGCTCGGCCTGGAGTTTCGTCGACGACGGCGTCCGCGAGCGCTTCGACCGCGCCCTGCGCCACGACCTGACGTCCGGCACCTGGGACGAGCGCTTCGGCGACCTGCGCACCCGGCCGACGTACGAGGGCTCACTCGTCATCGTCCGCGCCATGCCCTGAGCCCTGCGGCAGGAACCGGCCGCGCGGCCGCGGCGGGAACGCCGAACGGGGGCCCGCAAGGAGACCGCGCCATCCGTCCTCCGCGAGTCCGTCCCGGCGCTCCAGGCGCTCCAGGTCGGCCTGGAGCGGGCAGGGCGGCACCGCGAGAACCGGGCAGGGGGCGTGCGCCAGGCAGTGGCGGGCCACCGAGGGGCGCAGCATCCGGAGCAGCAGCCCGCGCGAGCCGGTGCCGACGACGAGGAGGTCGCCGGGATCGTGGACCGTGTCGACGAGCGCGACACCGGGGGTGCCCCGGACCAGGCGGCCGGCCGGGGACACCCCGGGCCGACAGGCGCCGAGGCCTTCGAGGGTCACGCGCAGGAGCGCGGCCGCCGCGTCCCGGCAGTCGGCGAGTACGGAGGGCCCGCAGGAGGTCCGGCTGCCGGAGCCGCCGCCGGGCGGTTGCCAGGCCAGGACGACCACCAGTTCCGCGTCCCGCGCCCGGGCCTGGGTCGCGGCCTCGTGAAGGGCCGCCAGGCTCCCCAGAGATCCGTTCGTCCCCACCACGACGCGTCCTCGCACCGTCATTCCGCCGTCCCCGCCTTCCTCTGAGCCCTCGACGCTCGTCGCGTCTGAGCCCTCGACGCTCGTC
Source organism: Streptomyces sp. CB02009 (assembly GCF_001905825.1). Lineage (GTDB taxonomy): Bacteria > Actinomycetota > Actinomycetes > Streptomycetales > Streptomycetaceae > Streptomyces. Next base: position 582,223 of record NZ_LIVV01000003.1, on the reverse strand, counting down.
GCGTCTGAGCCCTCGACGCTCGTCGCGTCCAAGGGAAGACCCGGCAGGTGGCGTGTGAGGGCGGCGCTGACGGTCCTCTGACGCCGGGAGCCGGATCCCTGGCGGATCCCTGACGCGCCCGCCCGCCCCCTGTCCCCCGTACCGGGCGGCGAGGGCCGGGGTCAGTTGCCGCGCGGCGCGTACATGATGACGGCCATGCCCGCGAGGCAGACCAGCGCACCGATGACGTCGTAGCGGTCGGGGCGGTAGCCGTCGGCGACCATGCCCCAGGCGATCGACCCGGCCACGAAGATCCCGCCGTACGCGGCGAGGACGCGCCCGAAGTCGTCGTCGGACTGGAGCGTGGCCACCACCCCGTACAGCCCGAGGGCGATCACCCCGGCGCCGATCCAGACCCAGCCCTTGTGTTCGCGGATGCCCTGCCAGACGAGCCAGGCGCCGCCGATCTCGAAGAGGGCGGCCACCACGAACAGGGCGAGGGAACGAGCGACAGTCATGATCGCCGAGCGTACCCGCCGCCGCTCCTCGGAACCGCTGCGGCGGGTCGGCGTCCCGCCCTCGCATAATCGCTTGCCCGGGGCAGCGGTGACGGGTGCAATGACCGGCATGATCACCCACTCCACGCCCGGATCAGCACGGACCGGCGGACCGTCCGTCCGGATCGGAGCCCTCGTTCCGCTGACGCCGCCCGGCTGGGTCGAAGCCGGCCGGCACCTGCTCGCCGGACTCGAACTGGCCGTCCGTGAGGTCAACGAGGCCGGCGGGATCGGAGGGGCAGCCGGGATCGACGCGAACGGCACCACAGACACTGCCAGCACCACACGCACCCCCGGCACCACAGACCCTGCCAGCACCACAGACTCCCCCGGCACCCCCGCCACCCGCGGCGGAAGGCCGCTCGAACTGGTCGTCCGGGACACCGCGGCCGATCCGCAGCGGGCCGCGGCGGCGGTGGAGGAACTGGCCGGCCTGGGCGTGGCCGCTGTCGTCGGCGAGTACCACAGCGTCGTCGCCCGCTCCGCCGCGGCCGGGGCCGCCGCGCTCGGCCTGCCGTACCTCTGCTCGTCGGCCGTCCTCGACACGCTCACCGACGAGCCGACGGACTTCGTGGCGCGCCTCGCGCCCGCGCAGTCCCACGGCTGGCGGATCTACGGGGACTTCCTCCTGGCGGCGGGGCACCGCCGGATCGCCGTCGCCGCCCAGCCGAGCGTCTACTGGGCGTCCGGGACCCGCGTCCTGCGGGAGCACCTCGCTCCTCGCGGCGGCACGGTCGTCCCGCTCGACATGGCCGTGCTCACGCCCGCGGCCGTGTGCGACGCGCTCGTCGAGCAGCGCGCCACCGCGCTCCTCCTGCTCGTGGGCCACCCGGATCCGGCCGTGCCGCTCGTCCGCGCCGTCCGCGGCGACCGGCGCCTCGCCGAGGTCCTGATCGGCGCTCCGGCCGGGCAGCCGGAGTTCGCCACGTGGGCGGCGTCGCTCGGCGACGACGGCGCCGCGATCCCGTTCCTGCGCTACCTGCCCGAGCGCCTCGGCCCGCTCGGCACCCGCGTCGGGAGGGCCCTGCGCGAGCAACTGGGCGAGGCACCCTCCTTCGTCGCCTTCGAGGGCTACGACACCGTCACCGTCCTCGCCGACCTGCTGCGCCGCCACGGCACGGACCGCGCGGGCATCGCGAGGTCCTGGCCGCACGTCGACACCGAGGGCACCCGCGGGCGGATCCGCCTCGCCCGCGTGCCGGGCATCGGCGTGTGGCAGTGGGCGTGGCCGCCGGTCCAGGTCGTCGACCGGGATCCGGCGGCGCACGGACGCTTCCGCGTCCTGCACACGGGACCGGCCTGAACCCGCTACCAGTAGCGCTCCAGGGCCCCCTCCGTGTACGGGGCCGGGCTCACGCTGAGTTCTCCGGCGAAGGGCCGGTCAAGGACGAAGACCAGGAGCAGGCTGAAGCCGATCAGAGCGGCGACGGAGGCGACGAAGAGGAGCTGGATCCGCAGCTTGCGCATGCCGTACAGGAAGGTGAGCGGGATCAGGACCAGGGCGCCGCCGAAGGCGAGGACCTGGAGGAGCGGGGGCAGTTCCTGTTCGGCCATGGTGAGGCGGGCCCGGCGCTGCGAGGCCACGCCGTTGAGGTGGCTGACGGCCTGCTCGTAGAAGACCTCCTCGCGGGGGGTCTTCGGGTCGTACGCCTGGAGGACGTCGTAGACGGTCTGCAGCTTCTCCGCGGTGGCCCCGTAACTCGGCTGCCCCTCCCGCATCCGGGGCCACTGGACCTCGACGACGGAGTGGACGTAGCCGCTGAGAGCCTCGTCGACGCGGGCGCGGACCGGGGGCGGGAAGGCGGCGGCGTCGCGGGCGATGAGGGCGACGTCGGTGGCCTCGGAGGCCACGATGGTCTGCGTGCTCTCCAGCTGCGTCCAGAGGGTCACGATGACGAAGGCGAGGATGATCCCGTAGATCGCACCGAACATGCCCAGGGTCACCCCGACCATGTCGTTGTGCTCTCCGTCGGAGAGCGAGGGGTGCCTGCGGCGCAGCAGCACGCTGCCGGCCACCGCCACGAGGACGGTTCCGCCGACGGTGACCACGGCCAGGGTGAAGGTGCTGAACTGATTGAGCAGCCAGAGCGACATGTGCGGGGAGTCTAGGGATCCGGCCGCTGTCGCCCGGCGCACGCGCGGCGCCCGTTCCTCGCCGCGAACGCCGGAGCGCGCGCCCGCACGCGGGTGCGCGCCGCGGAGGCCCGCACCCGAGGTTCACACCATCGAGTGAGCGGGCCGAGGGCGTCCCCCTGAGCGCCGGTCACTCGTGGGTGCTCCGCGGGCCCGTCTCCTCGTCGACGGCGTACGGGTGGACGTAGCGGTCGTCGTCGAAGGGCGTGAACCAGGTGCCGATCGCCGTCGGGGTGATGCCCGCGCCGGCGAGGGCGGGGTCCTCGTCGGCGCCGTCCCGCGCGTCGTCGTAGAGCCACTCGAAGTCCGTGTCCTCGTACACCTCGTCGGCGAAGCGGCCGAGGGCCTCCGCGACGTCGTCGCCGAGGAGCCCGTACAGGTCGAGCGTGGAGTGCGCCTGCTGCAGAAGCAGTTTCAGTACGAGCTCCTCCGCGAGGCAGCCGAGCTCGCGGAAGCTCCCGTCGGTGAACCGGGTGGTGAGGGCTATCGCGGTCACGAGGAAGCGGCGCGCGAAGAGTTCGTCGTACGCGAGGCCGTAGCGCGGCGGAAGCTCGGCGAGGTGCCAGAGTTCGGCCCGGCACTCGGCGACGTTGGTCTCCTCGTCGGCGAGGGTCTGGACGTCGTCGTACAGCTCGTCGATGAGGACCTCCGCGGCGTAGACCAGGGCTCCGGCGGCCAGTTCGGCGGCCTCGGAGCCGATGGCGGCCGTCTCGCCGCCCTCCGGAGGCCGGGGGTCGAAGGAGATCAGGCGCGGGGCCAGGGCCCGGATCTGGGCCTCCAGGTCGGCCTGCTCCACGTCGTCCGCGCTCTCCTCGTCGTCCACGCTCTCGTCGTACTCCGCGCTCTCGTCGTCGGCCCCGTCGTGGGAAGGGGCGGCGTGCGTGGTGTCGCCGGGGCCGGTCCCGGCCGTGTGGCGGGCGCGGCGGGCCCGGAGGTCGCTGGGCGGCGCGTCCGGCCCGTCGGCGGCCGCCAGGCTCTCGCGGGTCAGATCGATGTGCAGTTTGACCTCGCTGCTCTCGACCACCCAGTCGGCGAGGAGTTCGGAGCGTTCGAGGACCTCCGCGGCCACGGAGCCGACGGCGTCCTCCGCGGTCTCCAGGGAGGAGGCGTGGACGAAGACCTTGACGATCGACCCGCGGGGGTGGACGGCGACGATCGTCTCCAGGACGTCGACCTCGACCCCGCCGGGCCCCTCGATCGCCTCCACCGCGTCGAAGCCGTGCTCCAGGAGCGCGGACGCGCCGACCTGTTGCAGCGCGTCCAACTCGTCGGCACCGTCGGGCAGGCACATGTCCACTGTTACGACGTAGGTCACGTCGGCAAGCGTGCCAGGCGAGGCCCTGTCACCGGGGCGGAATCCCGGGAGAATCCGGGGCCGCCGGCGAGTTCCCTCCCCACCGGGCGGGCCGCCTCCGGTCGGGCGCCGCCGCAGCGGACGCGGGCCCCAGGGCCGGCCCGGTGACCCAGGTGGCGCCGAACGAGTGGACTTGCCCGGTGGTGGGGCGGGGCGGGCGGCGGCACCGCGGGGTGGCGGTGGTGATGTGGCGGTCCCTGACGTGCCCTGACCGTGCCCCTGGAAGAGGTCTGCCGACATGCGACGTACCCCCTATCGCCGATTGTTCGCCGCGACGGTCCTCGTGGCCTCCGTGCTCGCGCCGATGGCGGCGACTCCCGCCACGCCCGTCCACGCCGCGGCCGCCGTCGACCGGCACGGTGACGAGGACTGTCCCCCCGGCGGCCTGGGACCCGAGCTGACCGCCCGCCTCGACAGGGCGATCGCGGACGTCCGCAAGCAGGCCGGCATCCCCGGTGTCGTGGTCGGGATCTGGATGCCCGGCAAGGGGAGTTACGTCCGGGCCACCGGCGTCGCCGACAAGACCACCCGCGCGCCGATGTTCGCCGACTCCTTCGTCCGGATCGGCAGCGAGACCAAGACCTTCACGGTCACCGCGCTGCTCAAGCTCGTCGACGAGGGCCGCATCGGTCTCGACGACCCGATCGCCCGGTACGTCCGCGGGGTTCCCGACGGCCACCGGATCACCTTGCGTCACCTCGCCGAGATGCGCAGCGGCCTGTTCCCGTACACCGCGGACGAGGACTTCGTCCACGACCTGCTGAGCGACCCGGAGCGCTCGTTCACCCCGTGGGAATCGCTCGCGTACGGCTTCAGGCACAAGAACACCTTCGCGCCCGGCGCGCAGTTCCAGTACTCCAACAGCAACCTCGTCCTCCTCGGCCTCGTGATCGAGAAGGTCACCGGTCAGCGACTGGAGGACGTCATCGAGCGCCGGGTGCTCCGCCCGGCCCGCCTGCGGCACACGCTCTTCCCCGAGGGCTCCGAGTTCCCCGAGCCGCACGCCCGCGGCTACACCGACCAGACGCTCGACGGCACGACCGCGGACGCCACCGACTGGAACCCCAGCTGGGCGTGGGCCGCCGGCGCGATGATCTCGAACCTGCACGACCTGCGCCGCTGGGCGAAGGTCGTCGCCACCGGCGAACTGCTGAGCCCCGGGACGCAGGCACAGCGCCTCAGGACGCTGCCGACCGGCTTCCCCGGCCTGAGCTACGGCCTCGGGATCTTCGACGCCAACGGCTGGATCGGGCACAACGGCTCCATCCCCGGCTACGAGACCGTGACGGTCTACCTGCCCTCGCAGAAGGCGACCATGGTCCTCATGGTGACCACGGACTCCCTGGTCGGGGGGCAGGAGCCGTCCACCCTGCTCGCCCGGGCGGTCACGGCGGTCATCACGCCGGAGAACGTCTACGACGGTTCCGTGTCCCCGCGTTAGGGCTGCTGCGGGGCGGAGGGCCGAGTGGCGGGCTGCCGCGTGAGGGACGGGTGCGTGGCGGACGGCTATGTGGCGGACGGCTGTGTGGCGGACGGCTACGTGAGAGACGTGTAGTACGCCTTCAGCGCCGCCTCGCTGCCCGAGCCCATGGCGGTCATGATCCGCTGGAAGCGGGCGGCGCGCAGGTCACCGGCCACGAGCAGTCGGGGGTGCTGGTCCGCCGGCCGGCAGTAGCCGTCCCCGCCCCGGACGAGGCCGCCGCGCGGGGCGGTGGGCGCGCTCCCGATGCTCGCGTACGCGACGTCCGCCGTGACCGTACGCCGCCGCCCGTCCCGGCACGTCAGCTCCGCCGCCACCCCGTCCGGGCCGTGGCGGGTCAGCGTCACGTGCCGGACGGGGAGGAGGGTGACCCGCGGGTCGTCGCGGATCTCCTCGGTCTTGTACGCGTCCTCCCCGGGGTACGCGACGAGGAGGCGGGTACCGGTGTCCGGCTGGGCGCGGAGGAACGTGCCGATCGGCCGGTCTGCGCCCAGGACGAGGAGCGTGCGGGATGCCGCGCCGGAAGCCGCGTCCGCCCGCCAGAGCGGGGGCAGTCGCAGCTCGCGCGGGGCGGTGATCCAGGCGGCGTCGGCGGGCTGGACGGGGGCCACGCCGGTGGCGATCACCGCGTACGGGGCCGTGATCGTCTTCGTGCTCCCGAGGGTGTCCGGCGCGCACGGCGTGTCGGTGACGTCGGCGGCGTCGGCAGCGTGGGCAGCGTCGGCGACGACAGTGACGGTGACGGTGACCCGTTCGTCGTCGGCGTGAACATCCGTGACGCGACTGCCGAGTTCGAGTCGGCACAGCCGCGTGGCCCTGATCTCCGCCGCGACGGAGTCGGCGAGTACCCGGCCGTCGGTCCAGCCACCGAGGACGTTGTCCAGCGCCGGGATCCGATGGAGGGTGCGGCACAGCCCGTCCGGCTCGATCAGGATCGTGCGCATGCCCACGCCGGCCGCCGTACGGGCGGCCGCGCAGCCCGCCGGACCGCCCCCGACGACGATCAGGTCGGTGGTGTCGGTGCTCACGGCGGGAGCACGTGAGCGGGACGCTGTCTCGGCCATGACGTCATTGCAGCACCGGAACGATGCCGCCCGCATCTGCCCAAAAGAAAGGGCAAGAAGGTGCAGTCACCTCTCGCCACTTACAACTTATAGCGCACAGGGGGGCTTGCGGCAAGGCCCCCGGCGTACCGCAGAATCACTCTCCTCACCCCCGGACCTGCAGAAATGAGACTCACCTCGTGCGTGTGCTTTCGTCGGTGGACCCGTCGCGCGGCACCAGTGCCTTCGACCTTCCCGACCGCCTCTCCCCCAAGACGGACCCGGCCCTCATCGCCGGTGACGAGCGGCACTTCGCGGCCATCGCGAAGAGCCTCGAAGAGACGATCGCCGAACTGTCCGACCGGCTCGACGCCACACGCAAGGCACCCGGCGGCGCCGGGCGGGAGGCGATGGACCGCGACGCGGAGATCCACCGGCTGACCGGACGCCTGCGCACCCTGCGCCGCTTCGGCCTCGACCTGTGCCTCGGGCGCATCGTCACCGCGGAAGGCGCGCGGGGTACGGAGGGGGTGGACGGCGGCGAGGGCGCGGAGACCGTGTACGTCGGGCGTCTCGGCCTCACCGACAGCACCGGCCGTCGTCTTCTCGTCGACTGGCGCTCGCCCGCGGCGGAGCCCTTCTTCGCGGCGACGCACGCCCGCCCGATGGGGCTTGCGAGCCGCCGCAGGTACCGCTGGAGCGGCGGCCGGATCAGTGACTACTGGGACGAGGTGTTCACCGCCGACGGCCTCGACGAGCACGCGGCACTCGACGACCAGTCCGCGTTCATCGCCAGCCTGGGCGGCAGCCGTTCGCCCCGGATGCGCGACGTGCTCGCCACCATCCAGGCCGACCAGGACGCCATCATCCGGGCGGGCTCCCGGGGCACCCTCGTCGTCGACGGCGGACCGGGTACGGGAAAGACCGTCGTCGCGCTGCACCGCTCCGCGCACCTGCTGTACGCGGACCCGCGTCTCGGGCACCGTCGGGGCGGGGTCCTGTTCGTCGGCCCGCACCAGCCGTACCTGGCGTACGTCGCCGACGTCCTCCCCAGCCTCGGCGAGGAGGGCGTGCAGACCTGCACCGTGCGGGACCTCGTCGCCGAGGGCGCCGGGGCGGCGACCGAGCGCGACCCCGGGGTGGCGCGGCTGAAGTCGTCCGCCGGCATGGTGCGGGCGATCGAGGCCGCCGTCCGCTTCTACGAGGAGCCGCCCACCCGCGGGACGACGGTGTCGACCGACTGGGCCGATGTCCCGCTCACCGCCGGCGACTGGGCCGAGGCGTTCGACGCGCCGGAGGCGGGGACGCCGCACAACGAGGCCCGTGAGCAGATCTGGGAGGAGCTGGGCTCGATCCTCCTGGGCAAGCTCGGCGACGAGGTCCCGGAGGACGAGTTCCGCCGGGCGCTGCGGCAGGACGAGGAGGTGGCCGGGGCGCTCCACGGCGCGTGGCCGCTGCTCGAGGCGACCGACCTGGTCGGGGACCTGTGGTCGGTCCCCGCGTACCTGCGGAAGTGCGCCCCGTGGCTGGACCGCGAGGAGGTCCGGACGCTCCAGCGGGCGGACGCGCAGGCCTGGACGGTGTCCGACCTGCCGCTCCTGGACGCGGCGCGGCAGCGGCTCGGCGACCCGGAGGCGGCACGGCGCAAGCGCCGGCAGCAGGCCACCGTCGCCGCCGAACGGGCCCGCATGGCCGATGTCATCGCCGACGTCCTCGCCGCCGACGTGGACGGCGAGGGCGCGGTGACGATGCTGCGCGGGCAGGACCTCAAGGACAGCCTGGTCGACGAGGCCGCGCTGCCCGGCGTCGAACCCGACCTGCTGGCCGGGCCGTTCGCGCACATCGTGGTGGACGAGGCGCAGGAACTGACGGACGCCGAGTGGCAGATGCTGCTGCTCCGCTGCCCGTCCCGGAGCTTCACCGTCGTCGGTGACCGGGCGCAGGCGAGGGACGGCTTCACGGAGTCGTGGCAGGAGCGGCTGGAACGGGTCGGGCTCGACCGGATCACCGTGGCGTCGCTGGGCATCAACTACCGGACGCCGGAGGAGGTCATGGCGGAGGCCGAACCGGCGATCAGGGCCGCGCTGCCCGACGCGAACGTGCCGACGTCGGTCCGCAGCAGCGGTCTCCCCGTCGTCCACGGCTCGGTGACGGAACGGGACGCGATCCTCGACGAGTGGCTCGACGCCCACGCGGACGGGACCGCGTGCGTCATCGGCGATCCCCGGTTCCGGCCGAGGCCCCGCGTGCAGTCGCTCACCCCGAGTCTGTCGAAGGGCCTGGAGTTCGACCTGGTCGTCCTCGTGGACCCGGAGCGGTTCGGCGCGGGCATCGGGGGCGCGGTCGACCGCTATGTGGCGATGACCCGCGCGACCAGGCAGCTCGTCGTCCTGACCAGCGCCTGACGGCGGGCGGGACCGCGGCCGGGGACCCGGCCCGGTGCCGGGCCGGGTCCGGGCGGGGTGCCGGGCCGGGTGACGGGCGAGGTACGGGCGGGGTGCCGGGTCCGGGTCGGATGCCGGGCCCTGGTCCGCCCTGCCTCCGTGGGGCGAACCGGTGCCGTGCGTGGGCGCGCCACGGACGTTCCTGCGATCAGATGACGTATCGATAGGTGCATGACTCAGACACGCGCTCACGCCGCCGCTCCCGTCCTCCATGACACGGCCGTTCCCGGTGGGGAGTGCCCCGAGGTCGCGTCGCTCGTCGCGCCGTACCTGCGCATCATCGGTTCCGCTCTTCCCCCCGTAGAGGCGGAACGATTCTTCGTGCAGGCGCTTGACGCGCACGAGGAGGAGCGGCGCCGGGCGGGCGCCCTTCAGCTCGGCTTCAGCGCGTACCTCTCGGACGGTCTCGGGGAGAGCTGGGGCGGGTCCCTGGCGCACACCTCCGCCTGGGAGGCGATGCAGGCGATCCGCCAGCTCGTCCGCAGGGCCCCGCGCGCGGACCTGGGCGCGTACCTGCGACTCGGCCTCCGGCTGGTCCGCGAACTCGGCACCGCGACCCCGGGCCGCGCGCCGGTTCCGGTGGGCGCCTGACCCGCGCCCCCGCCTGACCCCGCGCCCGTGTCCGGTGCTCAGCCCGCCGAGGGGTCGCGCCCGTTCTCCGGCCCGTCCCGCAGCCAGGGGTCCGGGCCGGGGTCGCCGCCCTCGGCCCGGGTCGCGAGCCGGTCCACGTAGTGCTGCCAGCTCTCCGCGTGGGCCTCGCAGGCCTCCGTGGAGGGCAGGCCGCTGTGGATCAGGCGCAGGAGGGTGCCTTCCGGGGTGGGCGCGAGGGTGATCTCGATCGTGCTGGAGCCCGGCGGGACGAGCAGGGGGCCGGACTCCCAGCCCCAGCTGAAGACGACCCGGCGGTGCGGGTCGACGGTGATGAAACGGCCGGAGGCGACGCTCTGCCCGGTGACCCGGGTGCGGTACGAGCCGCCCGGCTCGAAGGAGAACGAGCCGTCGGCGCCCATCCACGACAGCCACTTCTCCCGGTCGTCGAGGAAGCCGAAGACGGTCTCGGGGCGGGCCGCGATGCGCCGCTCCAGGGTGACGGTGTCCATGGGGGTCGGGGGGATCGTCATCAGGGCTTCTCGCTTCGCTCGGCCTCTCCTTGCGCAGCGTAACGAGACCGGCCTCCCTCAGCATGTCGAGGCGCCGGCGGGACGACGGGGGAAGGGGACCAGGGAACGGGGCCGCGTGGGGACCGCCGCCTCCTTGAGAGCTTGGACCGGAGAATGAGAACAGGGAACTCGTAGAAAGCTCACAATCACCGGCTGAATCGTGGGATTCAGTTGGCATGCACGGTTCCTCGATCCGGCGGTCGGGTATCACTGGGCGCAGTCGCCCGCACAGGCCGTCCGAAGGGGATTCCGATGAGTCGACCCAGCGCTCCGCCCGCCGCGCACGAAGCTCCGACGGACGTGTCCACCGCGTTCACGCTGTGGGGGGAGGTGGCCCAGCCGGCCCGTCTGACCGTCGCCGACCTCCGGACGGGCTGGGAGCAGCACCGCGCCGAGGTCGTCTTCGACTGCGCCACCGCCGGCCCCCAGCACCACACCTTCGAGGGGCCGCTGCTCCGCGAGGTGCTCCGGCACGTCCGGCCGGACTTCGACCCCGCCCGCCGCAAGGAGCGCTCCCGGTTCCTGCTCGCCGTCAGCGGAGGCGACGGCCACCACACGGTGCTGTCGTGGGCGGAGATCGACGCCGACTTCGGCAACGCCCCCGTGCTCCTCGCGACCCGCATGGACGGCGCGGACCTCGACGCGGCCGGTACCCAGCTCGTCGTCCCCTCCGACCGGTGCGGCGCCCGGTACGTCAGCGCCGTGACGGGGATCTGGATCGGGGCCTGCCCTCCGAGCATGTGTACGTGACGGAGGAGTAGGCCGGGTCGTCGTCTACGTCGGCGTCGTCGCGGGCGCCGGAGCCCCCGAATCCGGCGTCGCGGGCTTCGCGGAGAGGATTCCGCGGGCCTGCTCCGCGGCCCTGGCGGTGCTCTCGGAGACGAACTCGAGGAAGCGGGCGATGCCCTCCAGGCGGACACCGGCCGGCGTGTCGGAACCGAGGACGCCCACGCCCTGACGGGCGGTCTCGACGATCTGCAGGGCGGCCCGGGCGCTGGCGATCATCGACTGGTACCAGATGTCGTCGTCGACGACATAGCGCTCACGACGGCGCTCGTCGCGCTCGCGGCGCACGAGCCCCTGGCTGTCGAGGAACGCGATCGCCTTGGAGATGGACGCCGGGCTGACCTGGAGGTGCTGGACGAGCTCGGACGCGGTGAGGCTGCCCGAGTCGGTGAGGCAGAGACAGGCCATCACCCGGGCCATCATCCTGGGCGTCCCCGACTGTATGAGGACGGTCGTGAAGACCTCCTCGAACGCGCGCACCGCTTCGGCGTCGCGCCCGTCGGCCCGCACGGGCGCCGTCGCGTCCCGGGTGGCGGCCTGCTTGCGGCGGGCCCGGTGCTCGGTGGCCCGGTGGGCGAGGTCGGAGCGGTAGGCCGTGGGGCCGCCGTTGCGCATGACCTCCCGCGTGACCGTCGAGGTCGGGCGGTCGAGACGCCGGGCGATCTCGGCGTAGGCGAGGCCGTCCGCCAGTCCCAGCGCGATCTGCTGACGTTCCTGCTGGGTGAGTCTGCCGCCCGGCATCGGGTCTCCTTCATGGTTCTGGGGGACCCCACTATAGCGTTCGCCGGCACTCCATTGCAACGCAACTCGCCTCGCTCGTTGCATTAAGCGCAGACCCATTGCAATGAATTACCGGCTCTGACCTGCTAATACAGGGCCCATACACAACGAGTCAGTTGCCATACCCACGAACGCAACGTAGCTTTTCCCTCATCGGAAACAGCGGGTCACCGCAAGGGCGGCCCACCAGGACGAAGGAGCAGCACCATGCAGAAGTTCGCCACCACCGCCGCCATCGCCGCCGTCCTCGACATCACGGCCGGCCGCATCCAGCTCATCGCCGCCGACCGCGCCGACGCGACCGTCGACATCCGCCCCGTGAACGCCGCCAAGAGCGCCGATGTGAAGGCCGCCGAGCAGGTCACGGTCGAGTTCGCCGACGGTGTCCTGCGGATCGCCTCCGCCCCCGCGAAGAACAAGATCCTGGGCGACTCCGGATCGGTCGAGGTGACGGTCCAGCTCCCGGCCGGCTCCCGGGTCGAGGCGAAGGCCGCCGCCGCCGAACTCCGGGGCGTCGGCCGGCTCGGGGACGTCGTCTTCGAGGCCGCGCAGGGTCCGGTCAAGCTCGACGAGGCGGCGAGCGCCCACCTCGGCCTGCTCGCCGGCGACATCACGGTCGGCCGGCTGGGCGGTTCCGCCGAGCTCCGCACCCAGAAGGGCGACCTCCGCGTCGCCGAGGCCAAGGGCGGCACCGTCGTCCTGCACACCCAGGCGGGCGACATCGCGGTCGGCGCCGCACGCGGCGTCTCCGCCACCCTCGACGCCGGCACCGGCTACGGACGGGTCCACAACGCCCTCGCCAACACCGGCAGCCCTGCCCTGACCCTCCACGCCACCACCTCCTACGGCGACATCACCGCCCGCAGCCTCTGATGCGGACCGCCCGAGGGCGGCGCCCCCCGACCGGAAGTCGGAGGGCGCCGCCCCGTCGGCGTTCCCGTTCCCACCGCGTCGGCGTTCCCGTTCCCATCGCGCCGTCAGACCCTCTCGCCGGTGTGACGTACGGCGGGCTTCACGGACGGCAGATGGCCGGGGGTACGCGGCCGCCCTTCCCCCCGGCCGCCGGGCGGGTCCCGGTCGACGGGACCGGCGTACGCGCGCGTAGCGTGAGGTGTGTCGGCTCCCGTCGTCCCTCACCTGGAGATCCGCCTGTGTCCAGCGCCGCCCCGACCCGTACCGCCGTCGTCGAATCCCTCATGGACCGCTTCCCCGGAGTCCCCGCGGAGGCCGTGTTCAAGGAGGACCTGCTGCGCGGCGGGCTCGCCTTCGACCCGTCCGCGCTGAGCGGGAACGAGGGCGGCGAGGTGAAGCCGAAGTCGTACTTCATCTTCTCCTTCGACCACCGCACGCTGCCGGAGCTCGGCGAGGCGGCGCTGAACCGCCCGCCGGAGGAGATCGTGCTCACGGGCGGGCCGTACGGGCTCCGCCGCACGGTGGTGTCCGTCCGGGTCAACCCGTCGTCCCCCTACCGGGTGGCGCCGGACGGCGACGGGGCGCTCGCGCTGTTCCTCGACGGCGTCAGGATCGCCGACGTCGGTCTGCCGCCGATGCCGGAGTACTACCGGCACCCGCTGGCGAACGGCAAGTCCGTGATGGAGGTCGCGCCGACGATCCAGTGGGGGTACCTGATCTATCTGACGGTCTTCCGGGTCTGCCAGTACTTCGGCGCCAAGGAGGAGTGCCAGTACTGCGACATCAACCACAACTGGCGCCAGCACAAGGCGGCGGGCCGCCCCTACACCGGGGTGAAGCCGGTCGACGAGGTCCTGGAGGCGCTGGAGATCATCGACCGCCACGACACGGCCCGCACCTCCACCGCGTACACCCTCACGGGCGGGGCGGTCACGTCCCAGGTCGGCGGGAAGGACGAGGCCGACTTCTACGGGCAGTACGCCCGCGCGATCGAGGAGCGGTTCCCCGGCCGCTGGATCGGCAAGGTCGTCGCGCAGGCGCTGCCGAAGGAGGACGTGCAGCGGTTCCACGACTACGGCATCCGGATCTACCACCCGAACTACGAGGTGTGGGACCGCCGGCTGTTCGAGCTGTACTGCCCCGGCAAGGAGCGCTACATCGGCCGGGACGAGTGGCACCGCCGGATCCTGGACTCCGCCGAGGTCTTCGGGCCGCGCAACGTCATCCCGAACTTCGTCGCGGGCGTCGAGATGGCCAAGCCCTCCGGCTTCCTGACGGTCGACGAGGCGATCGCCTCGACCCGGGAGGGCCTGCGGTTCTTCATGTCGCGCGGGATCACGCCCCGGTTCACCACCTGGTGCCCGGAGCCGACGACCCCGCTGGGCCGGGAGAACCCGGACGGGGCGCCGCTGGAGTACCACCTGCGGCTGCTCGAGGCATACACGGCGACGCTGCAGGAGTACGGCCTGACGGCGCCGCCCGGGTACGGGCCGGCCGGACCGGGGCGCGCGGTGTTCTCGGTGAGCTCGTTCATGGACGCGCTGCCGCCGGAGCCGGGCGAGTAGCCGGGACGAGGCGTTCCGGCTAGGGGCTCGACGTGGTCCTGGACGGCCCGGAGACGCGGCTGCCCCGTTCGCGGGAGGCGGGGGCGGGTGTCCGCCGGCCGGCGGCCGGGTCCTCGCGCGGCCACAGGCACGCCGCGCCCGTGGCCCCCGCGAGGGCCACGGCGGTCAGCACCGCCGCCGAGGCCGCAGGGCCGGCCGTCGCGGCGAGCAGGCCGGCGAGCGGGTAGGTGAGCAGCCAGCAGGCGTGCGAGAGGGAGAACCGGGCGGCGAAGGCGGCCGGCAGGTCGCGGCTCCGGACGGAGCCGCGCACCACCCGGCCGCCCGGGGTGAGCACGGCCGAGCCCGCGGCGCCGGTGACCAGCCAGAGCGCGAGCAGGGCGGGCCAGGACCAGGCCCCGGGCGGGAGCGCGAGGCCCAGGGCGAGCAGCCCCACGGCCCCGGGCAGCAGGAAGGCGGCCCGCACCATGACCGCGCGGTCGCCGGCGCGTTCCAGGAGGCGTGGCAGCAGCAGGGCCGCCGCCATCGAGCCCGCGCCGTACGCGCCGAGGGCGAGGGGGACGTCCCCGGCGGGACGGCCGAGGGTGTCGCGGACGAGGATCACGGTGTCGACGAGGACGACGGCCCCGGCGGCCGCGACGGCCAGGTCGAGGGCGAGGAGGGCGCGCAGGCGCGGGGCCGCCAGAACGAGCCGGATCCCGGAGACCGCCCCGGCGTACGCACCGGGGCGGGGGGCCGCGCCGGCCGCGCTACCGATGTGCTTCGGGTCCGGGCCCGGGCACAGAGCGGGGCTGGAGACCGGGGCGTGGCCGGGGGTCGGGGCGTGGCCGGGGACCGGAGGGTGGCCGGCGTCCGGGGCTGCGCCGGGACCGCCGTCCGGGTCGGGTGCCGGGTACGGGGCAAGGTCCGAGTCCGGGTGCAGGTCGGGTGCCGGGTCCGGGTCCGGGTCCGGCAGGGTCGTCGTGCGCACCAGGAGCGCGGAGGCGACGAACCCCGCGGCCGTGCCGGCGAAGAGCCAGGCGTACGGGACGGCCGTAAGGAGTGCGGCGGCGAGCACCGGGCTCGCCAGGCTCTCCAAGTCGTAGGCGAGCCGGGCGAGCGACAGGGCGCCGGTGTAGTCGCGTTCGTCGGGCAGTACCTGCGGGATCGTCGCCTGGAAGGCCGGTGTGAAGGCGGCCGAGGCGGCCTGGAGCAGCAGGATCAGGACGTACACCTGCCAGACCCGGCTGACGAACGGCAGCGCGAGCACGACCGCCGCGCGCGCCAGGTCCATGGCGACGAGCAGCGCCCGCCGGGGGACGCGGTCGGCGAGGGCGCCGACGAGCGGGGCGAGGACGACGTACGCGGCCATCTTGACGGCGAGGGCCGTACCGAGGACGGCGGCGGCGTTCGCGCCCGCCAGGTCGTACGCGAGGAGGCTCAGGGCCACGGTCGCCAGGCCGGTGCCGGTGAGGGCGACGACCTGGGCGCAGAAGAGGCGGCGGTAGGTGGGGTTGCGCAGCACGGACAGCATGAGGACGCCCCGGTCGGCCACGGCGGACTGTGGACCTCACCAACGTAGCGGACATGTGCATACTTGCGCACATGTTGACGCCGGGTGGGGTGCGGGCGGGCGGCCCTCAGTCGTGCCAGGGCTCGCCGCTCACCTCGTGGTCGGCGCGGCTGATCGCCTCGACCACGAGCCGCTTCAGATGCCCGTCCGGCATCGCGTACACGACCCGGCGCCCGTCCTTGCGGGACTGCACGAGTCCGGCGAGCCGCAGTTTGGCCAGGTGCTGGCTGACGGCGGGGCGCGCGGCCCCGCAGGCCTCCGTCAGGGCGGTCACATCGGCCTCGCCGCGGGTGAGCAGCCAGACCAGGTGCAGCCGGGTCGGGTCGGAGAGCAGGCCGAACACCTCCGCCGCCGCCGAGAGTTCGAGCGCCCCCGGCGTCCGCTCGTGCGGCCGGGACGCGGCCGGGGCCGCGGGATCTACGCGCTCAGACATGGGCCCATCGTAGGCAGGCGGAGACGGCCGCGCGGCCGCACCCGGAGACCACCGACGCCCCACACCGCCCCGGGCCCGGGTGCGGGCCCGGCCCGGGTGCCGGCCGGGCCGAGCGGGGCCGGAGCACCCAGGCCCGGCCCGTCCGTCAGACGCGCAGTTCCTTCGCCTCGAAGCGGCCGTCGCCGAGCACCAGGACGAAGGAGACCTGCTGCCCCTCGGAAAGGGTGCGGCCCTCGCCCTCGATGTCCTCGGCACTGAAGTACACCTGGTCCTCGGAGTCCACGGGAACCACGAACCCGTATCCGCCGGCACGGTTGAAGGACTGCACGAACCCCTTGCTTCTGCCTCCCACGGCGGCCTCCTCGTCGTCGTCACGGGGGGCGCGGCGGAGGGGTGAGAACCCCGGTCGACCCGCATCCGCGCCTCAGGGGACTTGTACCCCGCGCGGCCGCTCCCCGCCCGTCGGCGGGGGAACCCGACCCGGGTGGTGCAGACCACTCACCCGGGTCTAGTACAGTTTTCAACTGAGGCCCGGTGTCGGAGATCCCCCGTGTCCGCCACCGGGCCTCTTCACGCCTTCCGTCGGACGCGCCAGACCCGTCGGGCCCGTCAGACCCGTAGACCTGTCAGGCTCGTCGGCCGCTGACGCCCGGGTACGCGATCCTCGCCGTGATCGCGGCGATGCGCCGCGCCGACTCCTCCGGTGACGCCACCGGCTGGACGATGTGACTGACGGTGAGCCGCACGATCGTCTCGACCGCGAGTCCGCGGGACTCGTCGTCCACATCGGGCCAGGCCTCGACCGCGTAGGCGTCGAGCATCGCCATCGCCGTCCCGAAGACCGGTTCCGGGCGGGTCGTGAGGTAGGCGAGGAGGTCGTCCTCGCCGCCGCGGTCCGCGAGCAGGACGCCCTTGACGAGGGGATTATCCACGGCCTGCTGGAGCGTGTAGCCCACCCCGGCGGCGGCAGCCGCCTCCAACTCGCCGCGATGTGCGTCGAGTTCACCCTGGATGCCGAGCAGGAAGCCCTCCAGTTCGCGCTGGACCAGGGCCTTGCCGATGGCCTCCTTCGAGCCGAACTCGTTGTAGAGGGTCTGGCGGCTGATACCGGCGGCGCGCGCGATGGAGGTCATGCGCAGCCCGCTCCAGCCGTCGGCGGCGACGAGGCCGTGGGCGGCGTCGAGCACCTGCTCGCGCAGCAGGGACCGAACGCTCTCGCGGAAACGTGTCATCGTGCCCCCACTGTAGCCACCGGGCACCACCCCGAGCCGTCCCCCGGAGCCGTCCCGAGCCGCCCCCCCCGGAGCGCTCCCGGAGCCTCCACGAAGCTCCCCCTGGAGGCCGCCTCCCCGCACACCCCCGCCCGACGGGGAAGGACCGCTCCGGCCCCGAAGTCGACCAATCAACCGCATCCTGATCGATATTCGATCATTCGACACTTCTGCATTGACTCGCTCATCGGCCGCACCTAGCTTCTGGCGGCACCAGACCTCGAGAAAGGTGTCGCGTCATGACCATGGAGGCATTCCCGGGGCGGCGTGCGACGGTCGGCGGGCTCATCGCCGTCGCGCTCGCCCTCGCCGGCAGCGTCGTCCTCCCCACCGCGCCCGCCTCGGCCGCCGGGAGCACCACCTACGTGGACTGTTCGCGCCCGGCCGCCGGCGACGGCAGCCAGGCCTCGCCGCTGAACAGCATCGCCCAGGCCAACGGGCGGACGTACGCGGCCGGGGACACCCTCGCCTTCGCGTCCGGCACCCTCTGCACCGGGTCCCTCGCCCCCCGGGGCAGCGGCACCGCAACCGCCCCCATCACACTGACGCGTTACGGCACCGGCGCGCTGCCCGTGATCGACGGCGGCGGCGCACCGGACGCCGTCTCCCTGACCGATCAGGACCACTGGCGGATCAGCGAACTGAAGCTGACGAACCCCGCCGCCTCCCTCGCCCGCCGTACCGGACTGCGGATCTCCGCGACCGACGGGAAGGCGCACCGCGGCTTCGACATCGGGAACCTGGTCGTCGACCGTGTCGCAGGCCAGACGAGCAAGAACAGCCCGACCACCGAGGACTTCGTCCAGTCCGCCGGGATCGTCACGGGGGCGAGCGGCACCGGCTCGACCCTCCACGACGTCCGCGTCCACCACAACCAGATCTCCAACACCGGCGGGGGCGGCCTCAAGATCCGCGTCGGCGCCCTGGCGGTCAAGGGCTCCGGCGTCCTCATCGAGCACAACGTCGTCAAGGACGTCGGGGGCGACGGCATCATCGCGAGCTACGCCGACGCGCCCCTGATCCAGTACAACAACGCCTCCGGCGTCGGCAACGGCGTCTACCCCTTCTCCGGCGGCAACTTCGCCGGCGTCTGGGTGCTCGGCGACCACAACCCGACCATCCAGTACAACGCGGTGTACGGGATCACCAGGATGTCCGTGGCCGACAGCCAGGCCTTCGACTGCGACTGGGGCAACACCGGCACCTGTCTGATCCAGTACAACTTCAGCCGCGACAACATCGGCGGCTTCTTCCTCGACTGCGACGGGTGCGGCACCATCGGCGGTGCCCAGCAGGTCATCCGCTACAACGTCTCCGAGAACGACTGCCGGATGAGCAGCGTCAGCGCGGGCCGGTCCGCGCTGCGCATGTACAACAACGTCCTCTACTGCACGGACAAGAAGTTCAGCATCACCCTGCCCGACGAGAGCGTCGTCGAGAACAACATCTGGGTGGGCACGACCGACTCCCGGCTGCCGACGGCCGCGGGGATCTCCTGGCTCTGGAACGTCTTCCAGGGCGTGCCGAGGCCGACCGCCAACGGCATCGTGGGCGACCCGCACTTCGTGAACCCCGGTACGGGCGGCGACTCGCTGGCCTCCGCCGACGGGTACCGGCTCCGCTCCACGTCGCCGGCGCTGAACAACGGCTCCGTGATCAGCGGCAGCGGGGGCCGCGACTACTGGGGGAACCCGGTGTCCGCGACCGCCAAGCCGCACCGCGGCGCGTACAACGGCCCCGGGTTGTAACCCGCCCGCACCCCCGGCGCGCACGTGCCGGTGCCGGGGGTGTCCGTCGTCGCCGGCCATGGGGCGAAGCACGGCAGAGGGGTACGCCGGGGAGCGGCCAGGCCTCTTCTGAGGGGGCGACAAACCTGTTGCCCGGTTTGCGGGTTGGGATCGACCATGGAACAGGGGGCACCCGCCCGCGCCTTCGGTCTCCCTTCAACTCGCCTCACCCGTAAGCGTTCCGTACCCCTCCAGGAGGCCTCCCGGTCACCCAGCCGCGTCGAAGCGCTCAGAGACATACGCAAAGCCCGTACAATACCAAGCAGTCGGTTTTGATTCGTCGAACGGAACGGCGCGACGGGGCGGGCACGCCGGTGCCACCGCGACGCACGGTGCTACGGGAGCCACGGGTGACCAAACAAGAGCGGGCCGCGCGGACCCGCGAGGCGCTGATCACGTCTGCGGCCAGGGAGTTCGACCAGCACGGCTACACCCTGGCCAAGCTGTCGGCGATCAGCACGGGCGCGGGGGTGAGCCCCGGTGCGCTCCACTTCCACTTCGAGAACAAGCCCGCGGTGGCCGCAGCCGTCGAGCACGAGGCGTCCACGGCCCTGCGCAGGACGGCCCGGACCGTGTACCGGCAGGAGTCCGACGCGCTGCAGAACCTCGTCGACACCACGCACTCCCTGGCCCGGCTGCTCCGTGACGACGTCGTCGTCCGCGCGGGGTACCGGCTCAGCTGCTCCCGGGGCTGCCGTACGGATCTGAATCTGCGCCAGGAATGGCAGAGCTGCGTCCAGCAGCGGCTCGCGGAGGCGGCCGACGAGGGCCTGCTCGCCACCGGCCACGGCGGTCAGCAGGACCTGGTGCGCACGGTGGTGGCCGCCACCGTGGGTCTGGAGGCACTGTGCCGGGAGAACGGCGAGTGGCTGTCCCCCGGCACCGTCACCGGACTGTGGCGCACGCTCCTGCCGGTGCTGGCCGCCCCCGGAGCACTCGCCGGCCTGGAACCGGCGGGCAGTCGGGCCGTTCCCGCCGCGCGTGCTCCGGTGGGCTGATTCAGAGCGCGGTCCCTCCCGTGGCGTCCACGTACTGGCCGGTGATCCAGCGCGCGTCGTCGGAGACGAGGAAGCCGACCACGTCCGCGATGTCGTCCGGCGCCCCGAGGCGGTTGAAGACCGAGAGCGCCGCCAGGGCCGCGCTCGCCTCCGGGGTCGCCCGGCGCCGCGCGTTCATGTCCGTCGCGATGTAGCCGGGGGCCACGGCGTTGACCGTGATCCCCCGTGGCCCCAGCTGTTTCGCGAGGGCGAGGGTCATGGTGTCGACGGCACCCTTGGTCATCGCGTAGGTGACCGAGTCGGGGAAGGCGTGCTTCGTCACGGCCGAGGAGATGTTGACGATCCGCCCGCCGTCCCGCAGCCGGTCGAGGCCCCGCTGGACGAGGAAGAGCGGGGCCTTCACGTTGATGGTGAACAGCCGGTCGAACACCTCGGGGGTGAGCTGCTGGATGCGGCCCGAACCGCTGGCGGCGGCGTTGTTCACGAGGATGTCGAACCCGGGGTCCTCGCCGCGCTCCGCGAGACCCGCGTCCAGTCCGGCGTAGAAGGTGTCGACGGCGTCGGGTGCCTCGAGGTCCGCGCGGAACGCGAAGGCCCGGCCGCCCCGTTCCTCGATGAGCCCCACCGTCTCGCGGGCGGCCTCCTCGTTGCTGCCGTAGTGGACGGCCACCAGGGCTCCGTCCCGGGCCAGCCGCTGGGCGATGCCTCTTCCGATGCCTCGGCTCGCCCCTGTGACGATCGCGGTCCTGCCGGCCAACGCGGACATGTCGGTGGCGCCTTCCTTCTGTTCAGGAGTGGTCGAGCTGTTCAGGAGTGGTCGAGGAGGCCGCGGTACCACGGGAGGTGGCGCGCGAAGCCCTCGGTGAAGCCCGGCCCCGGGTCGCAGCCGAGCTCCCGCCAGGGGCGGTCGTCCGCGAACCAGTGGTCGGTGGCGAGCATGTCCAGGTGGTGCTGCGCGAAGGGGACCGCGGCGAACAGCGCACGGGCGGCGGCGACGTCCACCCCCGCGCCCCGGACCGTCCCGGTCCGTCGGGCGAGCAGTTCCTCGCCGGCCGCGAGCAGTTCCCCGACCGGGACCGGGTCGGGGTGCTGGACGTAGTACGCGCCCGGCTCGGTCGCCGGCGAGAGCGCGGCGCCGAGCAGGGCGCCCGCCAGGCTGTCGACGTCGATCAGGGAGTGCAGCGAGGTGCCCCCGTCGAGGGGGCCGGGCAGGGCGCCGAGGAGCCGGACCAGTCCGGGGATCACCTGCCGGTCCCCCGACCCGTAGACGAGATGGGGCCGCAGGACGGTCCCGCCGGCGTCCATGACGTGCCGGTCGCCCGCCGCCCGGGTGCGGCTCGTCGCCGAGACCGGCGCCGACGGCAGGGTGCCGGGGGCGGCGGCCCGGAAGGGGCCGCGGCCGTGGACGGACGCGGTGCTCAGCGAGACGATCCGGGTCACCCCGGCCGCCGCGGCCGCGTCCACCAGGGCGCGGGTGCCCTCGTCGTTGACCGCGCGGGCCGTCGCCGCGTCGCCGCCGATCGCCGAGGCGCAGTGGATCAGGACGTCGGTCCCCGCGCAGGCGCGACGGAGCGAGACGGGATCCCTGAGGTCGCCGGGGACGGTCTCCCTCCCCGGTCCCGAGAACTCCACCGGGACGGCCGCCGGCGTACGGGCGAGCAGACGGACATGCGCGGGCTCCTCCGCCGTCGCCGCCGCGGACGCCACCCGGGCGCCGATGAATCCGGTCGCGCCGGTGATCAGAATGCGAGGGCCCATCGTTCCGTTCCGGTTCAGCCTGCCAGCCGGCCGTCGAGGCCGGCTCCGGCCACCGCGAGGTCCGGGGACGGGGAGGTGAGCGTACACACGAAGACCGGCGCGCCCTCCTGCCGGCCCGTGACCCGGACCGCGGTCGTCGAGCGGTCGGGGGTGGGCACGACCTCGGCCTCGATCCAGCAGGGGCTGTCGAGTTCGGCGTAGCGCTCGAAGGAGACGTTCACGGCGGTGGGGAGGAACACACCGCCGGTCGTCATCGTCGCGGCCTGCCGGGCGGCTTCGAGGAGCATCATCCCGGGCGCGTGGTCGTTCTGGCGCCGGAAGAGCGTGGAGTGGTCGGTGTCGACCCTCAGCCGCCACTGGCCGGCCCGGGTGCCCGGGCCGAGGACGACGTCCTGCGGGCGGCGGCGGCCCACCAGATGCGGAGCGACCCCCTGGACCAGGGGGACGGGTCTGCCGAGCGCCGCCATCCGGTCGCCGCGGAGGCGTCGGTAGGCGGCGGCCGAGGTGTACCCGGCGAGGCCGCCGCCGGTGGCGAGCGGGCGGCCGCCCCGGGTGAGCCGCACGAGAGTGGGCAGGTTCCTGGCACGGCCCCGGCGGGTGCCCAGTTCGGGGAAGTGGATGTCCACGGTGACGTTCGACGGGAGGCCGTTGACGGCGAGGGCCGCGGGGTCGGCGGCGAAATGGAGGTCCCACATGACGAACTGGTCGTCCACGGGTACCCCCAATTCCGCATGAGCGACGAGCATGGTGGCCTGGCGTATCGTCTCGGCCACCAGAACGGGGTCGTGCCGGTCCCCGGCCACCGGAGAGAAGAAGGGATGTGAGGCGGGCCAGTGAGCAGAGACGGAGAATCGGTTCTCTCCCCGCTGCGTCCAGCCGGTGGGAAAGATGTCGGCGGGGTCCGCTCGGTGGACGAACTCCCCGGGGACGTGCGTCGTCGCTCCTCGGCGGTTCTGATCCATGGTTCCCCCTCGCGTCCCCGCGCACCCCTGGGCGGCAGACCCGCCCTCAATAGAATACGTACAGCGCGGTTTTCTTTTCAATGCTTCACGTCACACGTCGAGCACAGTCAGCGATACAGCAGGAGGCGCCTTGGCACAGCAAGCGCGTGCAATCCGAACCCGGCGGGCGATCCTGGAGTCGGCCGCGGCCGTCTTCGCGGAGCGTGGCTACGAGCGCACGACCATCGGGGAGATCTTGGTGCGCGCCGGGGTGACCAAGGGGGCTCTGTATTTCCACTTTGCTTCCAAGGAAGATCTGGCCCTCGGCGTGCTCGACGCCCAGATGCTCGACGAACCCCTCACGCCGCAGCCCGTGAAGCTCCAGGAGCTGGTGGACCAGGGCTTCCTGCTCGCCCACCGGCTGCAGCGTGACGCGCTGGTGCGGGCGAGTGTCGCGCTGGCCCTCGACAGCGGCGCCACCGGGGTCGACCGGGCGGCTCCGTTCAAGGCCTGGATCGATCAGGTCTCGGAGGTCCTGACGGTGGCGAAGGCCCGCGGCGAGCTCCTCGTCCATGTCGACGTGACGGACACGGCCGAGCTGTTCTCGGGCGCCTTCGCGGGCATCCAGACGATGTCCCAGATCCTGTGCGATCGCAAAGACCTTACCCATCGCGTTCTGGTGCTGCTTCGCCACGTGCTGCCGACGATCTGTACCCCGGCCCTGCTGACCACGCTCGAGATGACCGAGGAGCGCGCCCGACGGCTGGCCGCCGAGTACGACCTTCAGCGGCTCAAGAGGGGGGAAGGAAACCTCGCGGACACGTCTGGTTAAGAAAACCGACCAACCGGTCCCCTGAGCGCCCCGACGCAGATCAGCGTCGGGGCGCTCTGGCGTCATGGCACTGAGTGTGTTTTGCTGAGGGTACTCAGTGCCACAAGCGTCTAGGGGAGCTCCACATCATGGGCAAGGACTTCGACCTGTATCGGCCCTCCGAGGAGCACGACATGCTCCGGGAGTCGGTGCGTGCGCTCGCGGAGGCGAAGATCGTGCCGTTCGCCGCGGCGGTGGACGAGGAGGGCCGGTTCCCGCAGGAGGCCCTGGACGCGCTGGTCGCCAACGACCTGCACGCGGTGCACGTGCCGGAGGCCTACGGCGGCGCGGGCGCGGACGCGCTCGCCACGGTGATCGTGATCGAGGAGGTCGCCCGTGCGTGCGGTTCGTCCTCGCTGATCCCGGCGGTCAACAAGCTGGGCTCGCTGCCGGTGATCCTGTCCGGCTCCGAGGAACTCAAGCACAAGTACCTCGGCCCGCTGGCCAAGGGCGACGCGATGTTCTCCTACGCCCTCTCGGAGCCCGACGCGGGCTCGGACGCGGCCGGGATGAAGACCCGCGCCGTGCGCGACGGCGACTTCTGGGTCCTCAACGGCGTCAAGCGGTGGATCACCAACGCCGGCGTCTCCGAGTACTACACCGTGATGGCCGTCACCGACCCCGACAAGCGCTCCAAGGGCATCTCCGCCTTCGTCGTGGAGAAGTCCGACGAGGGCGTGTCCTTCGGCGCCCCGGAGAAGAAGCTCGGCATCAAGGGCTCCCCGACCCGCGAGGTCTACCTCGACAACGTCCGCATCCCCGCGAGCCGCATGATCGGCGCCGAGGGCACCGGCTTCGCCACCGCGATGAAGACCCTCGACCACACCCGCATCACCATCGCCGCCCAGGCCATCGGCATCGCCCAGGGCGCCCTGGACTACGCCAAGGGCTACGTCACCGAGCGCAAGCAGTTCGGCAAGCCCATCGCCGACTTCCAGGGCGTCCAGTTCATGCTCGCCGACATGGCCATGAAGCTCGAAGCGGCCCGCCAGCTCACCTACGCCGCCGCCGCGAAGTCCGAGCGCGTCTCCGCCGGAGGCGACAAGGAGGACCTCACCTTCTTCGGCGCCGCCGCCAAGTGCTTCGCCTCCGACGTCGCCATGGAGGTCACCACCGACGCCGTCCAGCTCCTCGGCGGCTACGGCTACACCCGCGACTACCCCGTCGAGCGCATGATGCGCGACGCCAAGATCACCCAGATCTACGAGGGCACCAACCAGGTCCAGCGCATCGTCATGGCCCGCAACCTCCCTTAATCGTCAGTCACTTGAAAGGAGCCAGGCCGTGACCCTGAGGATCGCTGTCTGTGTGAAGTACGTACCCGACGCGACCGGCGACCGCGGTTTCGCCGACGACCTGACGGTCGACCGCGACGAGGTCGACGGCCTGCTGTCGGAGCTCGACGAGTACGCCGTCGAGCAGGCCCTGCGGATCTCCGAGGAGTCCGACGACGCCGAGGTCACCGTCGTCACGGTCGGCCCGGACGACGCCAAGGACGCGCTGCGCAAGGCGCTGTCGATGGGCGCCGACAAGGCCGTCCACGTCAACGACGAGGACATCCACGGCTCCGACGTGATCGCCACCTCGGCGATCCTCGCCAAGGCCCTGGAGAAGACCGGCTTCGACCTGGTCGTCTGCGGCATGGCCTCGACCGACGGCACCATGGGCGTGCTGCCGGCGCTGCTCGCCGAGCGGCTGAGCCTGCCGCAGGTCACCCTGCTGTCGGAGCTCTCCGTCGAGGACGGTCTCGTGAAGGGCCGTCGCGACGGCGACGCCGCCACCGAGCTCCTGGAGGCCCCGCTGCCGGCGGTCGTCTCGGTGACCGACCAGTCCGGCGAGGCCCGCTACCCCTCCTTCAAGGGGATCATGGCGGCCAAGAAGAAGCCGGTCCAGGAGCTGGACCTGGACGACCTGGACATCGACGCCGACGAGGTGGGCCTCGCCGGGGCGTGGACCCTCGTCGACGCGGTGGCCGCGCGGCCGGCCCGCACCAAGGGCACGATCGTCACGGACGAGGGCGACGGCGGCAAGCAGCTGGCCGCCTTCCTCGCCACCCAGAAGTTCATCTGACCGACCGTCAGCCTGACACCCCACAGGAGCAACGAATCATGGCTGAGATCCTGGTTCTCGTGGACCACGCCGACGGTGCGGTCCGCAAGCCGGCCCTCGAACTGCTGACCCTGGCCCGCCGCATCGGCGAGCCCTCGGCGGTCGTGCTCGGCGCCGGCGAGGCCGCGGCCTCGATCGCCGCCACCGCCGGCGAGTACGGCGCCGCGACCGTGTACGTCGCGGACGGCGCCGAGTTCACCGAGCAGCTCGTCGTGCCGAAGGTCGACGCGCTCACCCAGCTCGCGAAGGAGAAGGGGGCGGCCGCCGTCCTGGTGACCTCCTCCGGCGAGGGCAAGGAGATCGCGGCCCGTGTCGCGCTCCGCCTCGGCTCCGGTCTGATCACCGACGCCGTGGAGCTGGAGGCCGGCGAGACCGGCCCGGTCGCCACGCAGTCCGTCTTCGCCGCCTCGTACCAGGTGCGCTCGACGGTCACGCACGGCGTGCCGGTCATCACGGTCAAGCCGAACTCCGCCGCTCCGGAGGCCTCTTCGGCCGCCGGCACGGTCGAGAACGTCACCGTCTCCTTCACCGGCAACGCCGCCAGGGTCGTCGCGCGCACCCCGCGCGTCTCCACCGGCCGCCCGGAGCTGACCGAGTCCGCGATCGTGGTCTCGGGTGGCCGGGGTGTCGGCGCGGCCGAGGGCTTCGCGGTCGTCGAGAAGCTGGCCGACTCGCTCGGTGCGGCCGTCGGCGCCTCGCGCGCCGCGGTGGACGCCGGCTGGTACCCGCACTCCAACCAGGTCGGCCAGACCGGCAAGCAGGTCTCGCCGCAGCTGTACGTCGCGGCGGGCATTTCCGGCGCGATCCAGCACCGGGCCGGCATGCAGACGTCGAAGACGATCGTCGCGGTCAACAAGGACCCCGAGGCCCCGATCTTCGACCTGGTGGACTACGGCGTGGTCGGCGACCTCTTCGAGGTGCTGCCGCAGCTGACGGACGAGATCGGCGCCCGCTGACCCGTCCGCACCGGATGACGCGGAAGGGGCGGGTGGTGGCACTCTGTGCCACCACCCGCCCCTTCCGTCTGTCCCGCGCGACGGTCCGGCGGGTCAGATCCACCCGTCGAGGGGGACCTCCTCGCAGAGCCGGACGACCGGCCTGCGACCGGTCACGCCGACCCCGGAGGCGACCTTGACCCGGACGCCGGGGCGCACCGCGTGCAGCGGCCCGTCGACCCGGCAGCGGACGGTGAAGCCCTCCGTCATGTACACCGGCCAGAGGTCGGCATCGGCGGCGGCGACCCCGCGCCGTACGGAGATCACGCCCTCGCCCTCGCTGAGTTCGGGGTTGAGATCGGTCGACCCGCAGGTCGGACAGAGCAGTCGCTGGAACGTCGTGGTGTGGCACCAGCGGCAGCGCTGGAAGTAGAGCTCGGCGTCGGGGCCCGCCTCCTCGGCGGCCTGGACGGCGGTCCCGCTCCTCAGTCCCGTGTGGAACACGATGCCTTCTCCTCGCACTCGGCGGCTCGACCGTGCATGGAGCAAAGATATGGCACTGAGTGCCATCAAATAAAGACCTGAGTTCCCTGAATTAGAGATACCGCGATCCCTGGGGCGGCTCTCAGCTCTCGCCGAGGCTCGACTCCACCTCGCGCACCACGCGCCACATGGGGGTGGACCGCTTCGTGATCACCACGACCACGTCCTCGGCCTCCTCGGCCGGCGCGGCCGCGACCGCGTCGGGGCTCCAGGTGCCGCGGACGAACTCCAGGGCGCTGTCCACCTCCGCCAGCGGGTCGCCCTCGCCTCCGGAGCGGAGCCAGTGCCGCAGGGCGTGGTTGTGGGCGGCGACCACGGCCGCCGCGGCCACGTTGGCCCGCAGGGTGCCGTCCCTGCGGTCGGCCCAGCGGGTGCGCAGGTAGTCGCCCAGGGTCTTCTCGTACCGCCAGACCACCGACAGCTCGTACGTGCGCAGCCCGGTCACCTCGCGGGTGAGCCGGTAGCGATGCACGGAGAAGGTCGGGTTCTCGGCGTACATCCGCATGACGAGCCGGGCGGCGCCGCAGACCCGGACCATGGGGTCGTCGGAGTCGGCGCTCGCCGCGAGGAAGCGGGTCATGTCGGCGAGGCACTGCTCGTGGTCGGGGAAGACCACGTCCTCCTTCGACGGGAAGTACCGGAAGAAGGACCGACGCCCGACGCCCGCGAGGGTGACGATGTCGTCGACCGTGGTCTGCTCGTAGCCCCGCTCGAGAAAGAGCTGGAAGGCCGCGGCGATGAGGGAGTCCCGCATCGCGGGCTTCGTGGAGTTCGTCGACGCTGATCCGGCTGTTCCCATGGCCCGAACCTAACACCCGGAAGGCCACCACGCGGCACTAGGTGCCGGAACGACCCGGCACCGAGTGCTGTAGCGAGGGTACGGAGGCCCGGAGGCGGGTGCGCCAGGGCTCAGCGGGCGCTCATCCGGAGGGCGCCGTCCATGCGGATCGTCTCGCCGTTGAGGTAGTCGTGCTCGGCGATCATCGTCACCAGGCGGGCGTACTCCTCCGGGCGCGCGAGCCGCTGCGGGAAGGTGACGCTGGCGGCGAGACCGGCCCGGACGTCCTCCCCGAATCCGGCCATCATCGGGGTGTCGACGATCCCGGGGGCGACGGTGACGACCCTGATGCCGAACTGCGCCAGGTCGCGGGCGGCGGTGACCGTCATACCGGCGACGCCCGCCTTGGAGGCGGCGTAGGCGATCTGGCCGACCTGGCCCTCGAAGGCCGCGCTCGAGGCGGTGTTGACGACCAGACCGCGCTGTCCGTGCTCGTCGGGCTCGTGCCGGGCGATGGCCTCGGCGGCGAGCCGCATCACGTTGAACGTGCCGATCAGGTTGACGCCGACGACGGCCCGGAACAGGTCGAGGTCGTGCGGTCCCTTGCGGCCCAGGATGCGGGCCGAGGGCGCAATGCCGGCGCAGTTCACGGCGATCCGCAGCTCGGCGCCGTCGGCGTCGATCGCCGCGAGGGCCTCGCGGACCTGCTGCTCGTCGGTGACGTCCGCGGCGAGCAGCCGGACGCCCTCGGGCTGCTGCCCGGCAGCGGCCACGGCCGTGTCCAGGTCGAGTCCGTAGACCGTGGCGCCCCGGGCGGCGAGCGCCGCGGCGGTGGCGGCGCCGAGACCGGAAGCGGCACCGGTGACGAGAGCGGCGGAGCCGGCGATGTCCATGGAACTCCTCGTGCGTGTCGTGCGGGTGCGACCCTGCCGCCGGGTTGGCCGCCGGATCGGGCGCGTGCCCGCGGGGGACCGCGCGGTCCGCGCGATCTGCGCCGCCCACCATAGAACCGCAGGCCGCGCCCCCGGAAGCGGAACCGGGAGGGCCGTCCGAAGGTGATCGCGGAAACGACGCCGTCGTGGAACTCCTCGCGGCCGGAGGGGCTTCGGCCCGGTCCCGCGGACCGGCGGCCGCGGGGTACGGGCGGCCCGGGGGGTCAACCGATCGGATGACCCCGGGGTCCACCGTTGCGGGCGCCGCGGGCAGCCGGGACGACGACCGGAGGGGGCGGGGGACGGCTCCAGGATGGAGGAGAAGCGGGCCGCGGAGCACCGACGGCCCCCGCTGTCCCCCGAGTTCACTGGAGCAGATCCCATGAAGCACGTGAAGAAGACCTCGCGCACCCGTCTCGTCACCGGTGGCGCGGTCGTCGCCGCGCTCGCCCTCGGTGGCTTCGGTGCCTACTCGGCCAGCGCGACCGGTGAGGACACGGCGGCCGCCCCCGCCGCCGCGGTCTCGGCGGCGGACGCCAAGAACAAGAACACCACGCGGTCGACGCACCTGACGATCGATGCCGCGACGAAGGCCGCGCAGGCGACGCTCGACGCCGCCGAGAAGGAGAACCAGCGCGTCTCCGTCGCCGTCGTCGACCGCAACGGCAACACCCTCGTCACCCTCCGCGGCGACGGCGCGGGCCCGCAGTCCTACGAGTCGGCCGAGAAGAAGGCCTTCACCGCCGTCTCCTGGAACGCCCCGACCTCCGTCCTCTCCGGCCGCCTCGCCCAGGCCCCCCACCTCAAGGACATCCCCGGCACCCTCTTCCTCGCCGGCGGCGCCCCCGTGACCGCCAAGGGCGCGCCCATCGCCGGCATCGGCGTCGCGGGCGCCCCCTCGGGCGACCTCGACGAGAAGTTCGCCCAGGCCGGCGTCGCCGCCCTCGGCAAGTAACCACCGCGGTAACCGCCGCGGTCCGGCGCCCGCACCCGCGCTCGTACGAGGAAGGCCCCCATGAACGCGCTCGACGACACCCTCCTGGCGGCCGCCGCGCGGGGTGACACCCCGGCCGTCCGCGCGGCCCTCACCGCGGGCGCCCGGGTCGGGGCCCTGGACCGGCGCCGCCGCACCCCGCTGCTGCACGCGGCCCGGCACGACCACGTCGACACCGCCCGCGTCCTCCTCGCCGCGGGCGCGGACCCGAACGCCCAGGACGACCGGTGCGACAGCCCCTGGCTGGTCACCGGCGTCACGGGCGGCGTCGCCATGATGCGGACCCTGCTCCCGGCGGGCCCGGACCTGGGTCTCACGAACCGCTACGGCGGTACGGCCCTGATCCCGGCGGCCGAGCGGGGCCACGTGGCCTACGTCCGGGCCGTCCTCGCGGAGACGGCCGTCGACGTGGACCACGTCAACCGGCTGGGCTGGACGGCCCTCCTGGAGGCCGTGATCCTCGGTACGGGCGGCCGCGCGCACCAGGACGTCGTCGCCCTCCTCCTGGCGGCGGGCGCCGACCCCGGAATCCGCGACCCGCACGGCGACACGGCCCTCGACCACGCCGTCCGGCACGGCCTCACGGAGATCGCCGACCTCCTCGGGAGTGCTCCCGGCGCTCGCGCCGGAAGCGCCCCCGGGGCGGGTCGGCGGAGCTCCGTCACGGCTGGGCGAGCCCCCGGCTGATCACGAGGCGCTGGATCTGGTTGGTGCCCTCGAAGATCTGGGTGATCTTGGCTTCGCGCATGTAGCGCTCGACCGGGAAGTCGCGCGTGTAGCCGTAGCCGCCGAGGACCTGGACCGCGTCCGTCGTGACCTTCATGGCCGTGTCGGTGGCGATGAGCTTGGCCGCGCTGGCCTGGCGGCTGAAGGGGCGGCCGAGGTCGCGGCGGCGGGCCGCGTCCAGGTAGGTGGCGCGGGCGGCGTCGACGGCGGCGGCCATGTCGGCGAGGAGGAAGCCGAGGCCCTGGTGGTCGATGATCCGGCGGCCGAAGGTCGTGCGCTCGTTGGCGTACGCCACGGCGGCGTCGAGGGCGGCCTGGGCGAGGCCCGTGGCGCAGGCGGCGATGCCGAGGCGGCCGCTGTCGAGGGCACTGAAGGCGATCTGGAGGCCCTGGCCCTCGTCGCCGACGAGCCGGTCGGCGTCGAGGAGCGCGCCGTCCCAGTAGGCGGAGGTGGTCGGGACGGCCTGGAGGCCCATCTTGCGCTCGGGGGCGCCGAAGCTGAGACCGTCGGCGGCGCCGGGGGCGAGGAAGCAGGAGATGCCGTGGCTGCCGGGGGCGGTCCTGGCGAAGAGCGCGTAGAAGTCGGCCCGGCCGCCGTGGGTGATCCACGCCTTGGTGCCGGTGATGCGGTACCCGCTGCCGTCGTCCTGCCGCTCGGCCTTGCAGGCGAGGGCGGCCGCGTCGGAGCCGGCCTGCGGTTCGGAGAGGCTGTAGCCGCCGATGGTGCGGCCCTCCAGCATCTCGGGCAGCCACCGCTCCTTCTGCTCGGCGGTGCCGAAGGTGTGGAGCGGGTGGCAGGCGAGGGTGTGGACGCTGGTGGCGACGGCGACGGCCGCCCACCGGGCGGCGAGCTCCTCGAGAACCTGCAGGTAGACCTCGTACGGCTGACCTCCGCCGCCGTACTCCTCCGGGTACGGGAGTCCGAGCAGCCCGGCCTCGCCGAGGGTGGCGAACAGCCCTTCGGGGTACTTCTCGGCGGCCTCGTGCTCGTCCACCAGCGGAGAGAGCTCCTTGTCGGCGATCTCCCGGGTGAGGGCGATGAGGTCCGCTGCCTCGGGGGTGGGAAGCAGGCGGTCGACATCCATGGCGACTCCAGCGGCGCGCAAAGTGGTACTGGGGATGGTACTGCAGTACCGCTTAGAGTAGCGCAGATGGTTGCACCCACAACCCCCCTCGGACCGCCGGCCTGGAATACTGACCAGGTGATCGAGACCTCAGCCGCCGACGCCCTGAAGCTGACGGGCCGCGGAGCGGCGCGCCGCTCCGCCCTCTTCGAGGAGCTCGTCGCCCTCCTGGTCGGCGAGGGTTTCGCCCGGCTGACGCTCGACGACCTGGCCGCCCGCCTGCGCTGCTCGAAGCGGACGCTGTACGGCCTGGCCGGCAGCAAGGAGCAGCTGGTCCGGGCGGCGGTCGTGCACTTCTTCCGGCGCGCGACGGCCCGGGTCGAGGCGGTCCTGGCCGCCGCGAGCGACCCCGCCGAGCGGCTGGCCGCCTATCTGCGGGCGGTCTCGGCCGAGCTGGCGCCGGTCTCGCCGCAGTTCTTCGACGACGTCGCGGCCTTCGAGCCGGCCGCAGAGGTGTACGAGCGCAACACACGCGCGGCGGCGGGCCGGGTCCAGCAGCTGATCGAGGAGGGCGTCCGGGCCGGCGCCTTCCGCGAGGTCCACGTGACCTTCGCGGCCGACGTCATCTCCTCGGTGATGGTCCGCATCCAGCGCCGCCAGCTGGCCGCGGCGACCGGCCTCGCCGACGCCGAGGCGTACGAGCAGCTGGCCGAGCTGCTCCTCAGCGGCCTTCGCAGGGCCTGAGCCCGTGTTCAGGTCCTGAACGCTCCGGAGGCTTATTTCAGGATGTGAGTTAAAGCTCAAGAGAAGAGCGCGCCCGTGGTCCCGGCAGCGGTATGTTGCGGTCAGGACTACTTCACCTGGGGGCCCAAGTGACCATGCGGAACGGCCGCACCGTGCGGGATCTGCGACGCGAGAACCGCACCGCCGTCCTTCAGCGCCTCTACTTCGACGGGCCGCTGAGCCGCTTCTCGCTCGGCCCGGCCACCGGTCTCAGCTCGGGCTCCGTCAGCAACGTGGTCGCGGAGCTCGTCGCGGAGGGCCTCGTCGAGGAGGCGGGCAGCGTCGACTCGGCCGGCGGACGCCCCCGTACGCTGCTCCGGGTCTCCCCCGACAGCGGCTGCATGATCGGTGTCGACGTCGGCGAGACCCGGATCAGGATCGAGCTCTTCGACCTCACCCTCACCGAACTCGCGCGCACCGAACGCCCGTTGGCCGTCGACAGCGCGGACCCTCACGACCGGTACGAGGTCGGGGTCGTCGTCGACCACCTCCGGGAGGGCATCGCGGAGGTGATGCGGACCGCGGGCGTGCCCGCCGAGCGGCTCCTCGGCGTCGGGGTCGGCGTGCCCGGCATCGTCGCCCGCACCGCCGAGGACGGCGCGGTCGTGCACGGCCAGACCATCGGCTGGGACGCGGTCCCCCTGGAGCGGCTGCTGCGGGAGAGCGTGGAACTTCCGGCCTCGGTGCCGTACTGGATCGACAACGGCGCCAAGACCCTCGGCCAGGCCGAGATGTGGTTCGGGGCCGGCCGGGGCGCGCGCAGCGCGGTCGTGGTCCTGTTCGGTT
Organism: Streptomyces sp. CB02009; assembly: GCF_001905825.1. GTDB lineage: Bacteria > Actinomycetota > Actinomycetes > Streptomycetales > Streptomycetaceae > Streptomyces. The sequence continues at coordinate 548,773 of NZ_LIVV01000003.1, read as the reverse complement.
CGGGCGTCGGCGCGTGCGTGGTCGACGACCCGATGGGACCGGGCCGGGCGATCGAGTGGGGCCATCTGACGGTACGGGTGCGGGGGCGCCGCTGCCGCTGCGGAGCCCAGGGCTGCCTGGAGGCGTACGCCGGGGCGGAGGCCCTCCTGGAGCGGTGGCGGGAGGCCGGCGGGGTGCCCCCGGCCGGCGCGGACGAGGAGACGGCACTGACGGCGATGCTGGCCGCGGCCTACCCGGCCGAACCCGGCACGGCTCCTGGGACGGGTCCCGGGACGGAGCCGGGAGCGGACCCCGGGACGGCGCCGCGAACCGAGCCGGACGCCACGGCGCTCGCCGTCCTGGCGGAGACCGCCGAGTACCTGGGCGCCGGATTCGCCGACCTCATCAACCTCTTCCAGCCCGAGCGCATCCTGGTCGGCGGCTGGGCCGGCCTCCAGCTCGGCACCCGCTTCCTCGAAACCGTCTCCGGCTACGCGAAGGAGTACGCGCTCACCTACCCGGCGGCCCGCGTCGCCATCGGCATGGGCACCCTCGGCCCCGATGCGGTCACGGTCGGCGCGGCGATCCTGCCGCTCGCGGACTTCTTCGCCCGGGGCGGCCGCCGGGCCGAGACGGAGACGGTCGAGGAGCAGCCGGCCTGGGCGTCGACCGTACGGGACCGGGAGGCGCACTGACCGCGCGCCTCCCGTCGGGGACCTCGCCCGGCGAACCCGGGATGACCGGCCTGCCGCCGTGTCACCGTGCGCCGGGCCGCGGAGTCCGTGGCTCCGGCTAGGCGACGGAGCCTATGCGCCCGGCGGGCGCGCGGGGGCCGTCGTGGTGGATCGGGGTGTGGGCGCCCGTGAGGGAGAGGCCCGTGCCGCCCCGGCGGTTGGCGACGATCTCCGCGCCGATCGACAGGGCGGTCTCCTCCGGCGTACGGGCGCCGAGGTCGAGGCCGATCGGGGAGCGCAGGCGGGCGAGTTCGAGTTCGGTGACGCCGACCTCGCGGAGGCGCTTGTTGCGGTCCTCGTGGGTGCGGCGGGAGCCCATCGCGCCGACGTAGGCGACGGGAAGCCTGAGGGCCGCCCGGAGCAGCGGCACGTCGAACTTGGCGTCGTGGGTCAGGACGCAGAGCACCGTGCGGCCGTCCACCTCCGTGGATTCCAGGTAGCGGTGGGGCCATTCGACGACGATCTCGTCGGCCTCGGGGAAGCGGGCCGGCGTCGCGAAGACGGGCCGCGCGTCGCACACGGTGACGTGGTAGCCGAGGAACTTGCCGACCCGGACCAGGGCGGCGGCGAAGTCGATGGCGCCGAAGACGATCATGCGGGGGGCCGGGACCGAGGACTCGACGAGCAGGGTCAGCGGCTGTCCGCAGCGGCTGCCGTCCTCGCCTATCTCCACCGTGCCGGTGCGGCCCGCGTCGAGCATCGCGCGGGCCTCGCCCGCCGCGGTGCGGTCCAGCTCCGGGTGGCCGCCGAGCTTCCCGTCGTACGAGCCGTCGGGGCGGACCAGGATGGCCCGTCCCATCAGGTCCTCGGGGCCGGAGACGATCCGGGCCAGGGCCGCCGCCTCCCCCGAGGTGGCGGCGGCCAGCGCGGCGGGGAAGACCCCGCCGCGGACCGGGGTGACGAGGATGTCGATGATGCCGCCGCAGGTCAGACCGACCGCGAAGGCGTCCTCGTCGCTGTAGCCGAAGCGCTCGACGACGGTCTTCCCGTCCTCGATGGCCTGCTGGCACAGGTCGTAGACCGCGCCCTCCACACACCCGCCGGAGACCGAGCCGATCGCCGTGCCGTCGCTGTCGACGGCGAGTGCGGCACCCGGCTGCCGGGGCGCGCTCCCGCCGACCGCCACGACCGTGGCGACGGCGAAATCGCGTCCCTGCTCGACCCACCGGTGCAGCTCTTCGGCGATGTCCAGCATCTCGAACTCCTCGATATGTGTGTGGAGGGCGACGGTACGGGCGTCAGCTGACGCCCAGCCAGCTCTCGATCGGATGGATCGCGAAGAACACGATGAAGATCGCGGTCAGGCCCCACATGAAGGCGCCCACTTCGCGTGCCTTGCCCTGCGCCGTCTTGATGACGGTGTAGGAGATGACACCGGCCGCGACACCCGTGGTGATGGTGTACGTGAACGGCATCAGGACCACGGTGAGGAACACCGGGATCGCGACGGAGCGGTCGCTCCAGTCGACGTGCTTGGCGTTCTGCATCATCATCGCGCCGATGACGACCAGGGCGGCGGAGGCCACCTCGGCCGGCACGATCGCGGTGATCGGGGTGAAGAAGAGGCAGGCCGCGAAGAACGCGCCGGTGACGACGGAGGAGAGACCCGTGCGGGCACCCTCGCCGACGCCGGTGGCCGACTCGACGAAGACGGTCTGGCCGGAGCCGCCGACGCCGCCGCCGATGACACCGCCGGCACCGTCGATGAACAGCGCCTTGGAGAGGCCGGGCATCCGGCCCTGGGAGTCCGCGAGCTTGGCCTCGGAGCCGACGCCGATGATCGTGGCCATGGCGTCGAAGAAGCCGGCGAGCACCAGCGTGAAGATGATCATCGTGATCGTGATGTAGCCGACGTCGCCCCAGCCGCTGAACGACACCTCGCCGATGAGCGAGAAGTCCGGCGTGGAGACCGCGCTGCCGTTGAGCTCCGGCGGGCCGGAGAACCAGGCCTTGGCCGGCAGGTCGCCGACGGCGTTGACGATGGCGGCGATGACCGTGCCCGCCACGATGCCGATCAGGATGGCGCCGGGCACGTTGCGGGCCTGGAGCGCGAAGATCAGCAGCAGCGTGAAGGCGAAGATGAGGACCGGCCAGCCGGCCAGCTCACCGGCCGGGCCGAGGACGACCGGCCCACCCCCGGGAGAGGGGTTCTCGTGGACGAAGCCGGCCTTGACGAAGCCGATCAGCGCGATGAAGAGGCCGATGCCGATGGTGATCGCGTGCTTGATCGCCAGCGGGATCGCGTTCATGATCATCTCGCGGAGGCCGGTGACCACCAGGAGACAGATCACCACACCGTAGGCCACACACATGGCCATGGCCTGCGGCCAAGTCATCACGGCGATGACCTGCGAGGACAGCACGCCGGAGACGCTGAGACCGGCTGCGAGGGCGAGCGGGACCTTGCCCCAGAAGCCCATCAGCAGGGTGGTCACGGCGGCGGCGAGCGCGGTCGCGGTGATGAGGGCGGGCTGGCTGAGGACGTTGCCGTCCACATCCTTGCCGCCGAGGATCAGGGGGTTGAGCAGGAGAATGTACGCCATCGCCATGAAGGTGGTGACGCCGCCGCGGATCTCCGTCGCGACGGTGGATCCTCTCTCCGAGATGTGAAAGTACCGGTCGAGCCAAGAGCGGCCGGCGGGGACGTTCGAGCCGGAGCCCGCGTCCTCCGAAGCGGTCTTGGGCTCCACAGACGACTGGGTCATGGGGCCTACTCCCAAGGTTCAAAGGGGCACCCGCGTCAGACTTCGAAGGACTTCTGATCTGCTGAAGTTGCGGGATTTGGGATGCTGCGTGGGCTGCACGACCCGGGGGACGGCCCGAGGCGAACGGGGTGAATCGGCACTGCGGTGAATCGGTACTGCGGGTATTGCTGGTACTGCGACTACTGCGGGGTGTTGCTGGTACTGCGGGGTGTTGCTGGGGGTTACTCCGGGCGGTACGGGCTGGGGAAGTGTGACGTTCCCTGGGAGGCACGTACCGCCCGGAGAGTCCTAGAGGGTGCCGGTGAGCGCCTCGGGGCGGACCGGCGTCTTGTTGAGCTCCAGGCCCGTCGCGGCCCGGATCGCCGCGAGGACGGCCGGGGTGGACGACAGGGTCGGGGCCTCGCCGAGTCCCCGCAGGCCGTACGGCGCGTTGGGGTCGGCCAGTTCGAGTACGTCGACCGGGATGGTCGGCGTGTCGAGGATCGTCGGGATGAGGTAGTCCGTGAAGGAGGGGTTGCGCACCTTCGCGGTCTTCGGGTCCACGATGATCTCTTCCATCACCGCGACGCCCAGGCCCTGGGTGGTGCCACCCTGGATCTGGCCGACGACGGAGAGCATGTTGAGCGCCTTGCCGACGTCCTGGGCGGTCGCGAGCTCGATGACCTTCACGAGGCCGAGCTCGGTGTCCACCTCCACCACCGCGCGGTGCGCGGCGAAGGTGTACTGGACGTGGCCGTCGCCCTGACCGGTGACCAGGTCGAACGGGACGGTCGGGCGGTGCCGGAACTCGTGCTCCTGGTCCACGGCCTCGCCCTCCAGGAGGTCGGCCAGGTCCGCGAGGACCTCGCCGCCGTCGGTGACGACCTTGCCGTTCTCCAGGAGCAGTTCGGCGGTGGCCCACGCGGGGTGGTACGAGCCGAACTTGCGGCGGCCGATCTCCAGGACGGTCTCGCGCACCTTCTCGCAGGTGTTCTTCACCGCGCCGCCGGTCATGTACGTCTGCCGGGAGGCGGACGTCGAGCCGGCGGATCCGACCTGGGTGTCGGCCGGGTGGATGGTCACCTGGGTGACACCCAGCTCCGTGCGGGCGATCTGGGCGTGGACGGTGACACCGCCCTGGCCGACCTCCGCCATGGCCGTGTGGACCATCGCGACGGGCTCGCCGTTGATGACCTCCAGGCGCACGCGGGCGGTGGAGTAGTCGTCGAAGCCCTCGGAGAAGCCGACGTTCTTGATGCCGACGGCGTAGCCGACACCGCGGACGACGCCCTCGCCGTGCGTGGTGTTCGACAGACCGCCCGGCAGCGCGCGGACGTCCGCCTGCTCACCGGCGGCGAGCCACTGCTGCTCCGGCGGGAGCGGGCGGGCCTTGACCCGGCGCAGCAGCTCGGAGACCGGGGCCGGGGAGTCCACGACCTGGCCGGTCGGCATGATCGTGCCCTGCTCCATGGCGTTCATCCGGCGGAACTCCACCGGGTCCATGCCGAGCTTGGCCGCGAGCTTGTCCATCTGCGCCTCGTACGCGAAGCACGCCTGGACCGCGCCGAAGCCGCGCATGGCGCCGCAGGGCGGGTTGTTGGTGTAGAGCGCGACGGCCTCGATCTCGACGTCGTCGACGACGTACGGGCCGGCGCCGAGCGAGGAGGCGTTGCCGACGACGGCCGGGGAGGCCGAGGCGTAGGCGCCGCCGTCGAGGACGATCCGGGCCTTGAGGTGGGTGAGCTTGCCGTCCTTGGTGGCGCCGTGCTCGTAGTGCAGCTTCGCCGGGTGGCGGTGCACGTGGCCGAAGAAGGACTCGAAGCGGTTGTAGACGATCTTGACCGGCTTGCCGGTGCGGAGCGCCAGGAGGCAGGCGTGGATCTGCATCGACAGGTCCTCGCGGCCGCCGAAGGCACCGCCGACGCCGGAGAGCGTCATGCGGACCTTCTCCTCGGGCAGGCCGAGGACGGGGGCGATCTGCTTGAGGTCCGAGTGCAGCCACTGGGTGGCGACGTAGAGGTCGACACCGCCGTCCTCGGACGGCACGGCCAGGCCGGACTCCGGGCCGAGGAAGGCCTGGTCCTGCATGCCGAAGACGTACTCGCCCTCGACGATGACGTCGGCGCGCTTGCGGGCCTCCTCCACGTTGCCGCGGATGATCGGCTGCCGGTGCACGATGTTCGGGTGCGGGACGTGACCGATGTGGTGGTCGTCGCGGCCCTCGTGGATCAGCGGGGCGTCGTCGGCGAGGGCGGAGGCCTCGTCGGTGACGACCGGCAGCTCCCTGTACTCGATCTTGACCTTGGCGGCCGCGCGGCGGGCGGTCTCCGGGTGGTCGGCGGCGATCAGGGCCACCGGCTCGCCGTGGTGGCGTACCCGGCCGTGCGCCAGGACGGGGGTGTCCTGGATCTCCAGACCGTAGTTCTTCATCTCGGTCGGCAGGTCGTCGTACGTGAGGACGGCGTACACGCCGGACATCGCGAGCGCCTCGGAGATGTCGATGGAGACGATCTCGGCGTGCGCGACGGTGGAGCGGAGCGTCTGGCCCCAGAGCATGTCCTCGTGCCACATGTCCGAGGAGTACGCGAACTCGCCGGTGACCTTGAGCGTGCCGTCGGGGCGGAGGGTGGACTCGCCGATGCCGCCCTTGGTGTGCTTCTGGGTGACGTTGGTCGGCGTGCCCGCCGGAACGGTGCGCGTGTTCTGCGCCATGGTCAGACCGCCTCTCCCTGACGGGCGGCCGCCAGGCGGACCGCGTCGAGGATCTTCTCGTAGCCCGTGCAGCGGCAGAGGTTGCCGGAGAGGGCCTCACGGATGTCCTGGTCGGACGGGTCGCTCTGCCGCTCCAGGAGCTCGTCGGCGGCGATCAGCAGACCGGGGGTGCAGAAGCCGCACTGGACGGCGCCGGCGTCGATGAACGCCTGCTGGATCGGGGAGAGTTCGACGCCCTCGCCGGTCTGCGAGTCCTGACCGGGCTTGGCTTCCCACTTCTTGGCGGCGTCGAGCGAGGTGCCGCAGGCGCCGGAGGCGCAACCGGCGTGCTCGGAACGCTCCTTGGCGAACTCGGCGAGGCCCTCGACGGTGACGACCTCGCGGCCCTCGACCTGTCCGGCCGCGACGAGGCAGGAACAGACCGGCACTCCGTCGAGGCGGACCGTGCAGGAACCGCACTCGCCCTGCTCGCAGGCGTTCTTGGAGCCGGGCAGGCCCATCCGCTCACGCAGGACGTAGAGGAGGGACTCGCCCTCCCAGACGTCGTCGGCTTCCTGCGGACGTCCGTTGACCGTGAAATTGACGCGCATGGTTATGCAGCTCCCTCAAGCGTGCGGCCGGTGCCGCGGTACTGCTCCCAGGTCCAGCCGAGCTGGCGGCGGGCCATGATTCCGACGGCGTGGCGGCGGTACTTGGCGGTGCCTCGGACATCGTCGATCGGGTTGGCGGCGCCCGAGCAGAGGTCGGCGAACTGCTTCGCGATCGACGGGGTGATGATCTTGCCGTTGTCCCAGAAGCCGCCCTCCTCCAGAGCCGCGTTCAGGAAGGCCTCGGCCTCCTTGGCGCGGATCGGGGTCGGCGCGGCGGAGCCGATGCCGGTGCGCACGGTCCGGGTCTCCGGGTGCAGGGCCAGGCCGAAGGCGCAGACCGCGATGACCATCGCGTTGCGGGTGCCGACCTTGGAGTACTGCTGGGGGCCGTCCGCCTTCTTGATGTGGACGGTCTTGATGAGCTCGTCGGGCTGCAGCGCGTTGCGCTTCACGCCCGTGTAGAACTCGTCGATCGGAATGAACCGGTTGCCGCGCACCGACTCGACCTCGACCTCGGCGCCCGCGGCGAGCAGGGCCGGGTGGGCGTCGCCGGCGGGCGACGCGGTGCCGAGGTTGCCCCCGACGCCGCCGCGGTTGCGGATCTGCGGGGAGGCGACCGTGTGCGAGGCGAGCGCGAGGCCCGGCAGCTCGGCACGGAGGTTCTCCATGATCTGGGTGTACGGAACGGCGGCGCCGAGGCGGACGTTCTCCTCGCCGACCTCCCACTCACGCAGCAGCTCGATGCGGTTCAGGTCCAGGAGGTACTCGGGCCGCCGGTGGTCGAAATTGATCTCGACCATGACGTCCGTGCCACCCGAAAGGGGCACGGCCGTGGGGTGCTCTGCCTTGGCGGCGAGCGCCTCCTCCCAGCTGGCGGGGCGAAGGAAGTCCATGGTGGCTCTCTTCTAGTGATTCTGGTGATCGGGGGTCGTGCGCAGGGGTTCCGGGGGGACGGCCGGGTCCTCGACTTCACGTTCATGTGCTGTTAACGCGGTGTGTGGCCTAGTACACAAGCCGACGCTCGCCCGGGTGCAGTCACCGAAAACATGAAGGAGTTGGCTGGGTCCCGTCGTCGTCTTGTAGATTCGAACGAAAGGCGGGGAACAGTTACCTCGCCGTTTTCCCCTGGAAACGGTGGCCCCACGCCACCGTCGACAACGCGACAACCCCACCACCCACTGACGAAGGAACGGCGGCGACACGATGCGGCTGCGCGCACTGCTGGAGAACGACGCGCTCGGGCTGCGCCTGCTCGGCGGCGAGGACGAGCTGGACCGCACCGTCCGCGGCGTGATGACGACGGACCTCAAGGACCCCAGCCGGTACCTGTCCGGCGGCGAGCTGGTGCTGACCGGCCTCGCCTGGCTGCGGGAGCAGGCCGACGCGGAGCCCTTCGTACGGATCCTGGCCTCGGCCGGGGTCGCCGCCCTGGCGGCGGGCGAGGCCGAGCTCGGCGACATCCCCGACGATCTCGTAGAGGCGTGTTCACGCCATCGTCTGCCGCTGTTCGCGGTGAACGAGACCGTTGCGTTCGCGACGATCACCGAACACGTTGTTCGACAGGTCTCCGGCGAGCGGGCCGGGGACCTGGCGGCCGTCGTCGACCGGCACCGGCGGCTCATGACCTCGGGACCCGCCGGCGGCGGACCCGAGGTGGTCCTCGACCTGCTCGGCTCCGACCTGGACCTGCGGGCCTGGGTCCTCTCCCCCACCGGCCGCCAGATCGCGGGGGCGGGCGAGCCCCTCCCTGCCCCGCTCGCCGCCACCCTCGCCGGTGAGCACCTGGCCGCCACCCGGACCGGACGGCGCGGCCCGCACCGGCTGAGCACGGGCGGAACGGCGTACTCCCTCTTTCCGATCCGCAACACCGGCCGGGGCGCCGCCCCCGCCTCCCGCGACGTCCGCGAGACGGTCCTGTCGGACTGGCTGCTCGCCGTCGAGGCGGACGCGGGCGACTGGCCGGCCGCCCGGCTCGACCTGCTCCAGGGCGTCACCCAGCTGATCGCCGTCGAGCGGGACCGGCGCGACGCGGCCCGTACGGTACGGCGCCGGCTCGCCCAGGAGGTCCTGGAGCTGGTGCAGACGGGCGCGGCGCCCGCCGAGATCGCGGCCAGGCTGCGGGTGGCCGCCCCGGTGCTGCTGCCGGGGCTCGGTACGGCCCCGCACTGGCAGGTGGTCGTCGCCAGAGTCGAGTGGGAGCAGGAGGCCGGTCAGAGCCCCGCCGTGGACGCCGGACCGGTCGCCCAGGCGCTCCTGGAGGAGATCCTCGTCGACCCGGCGACCGTGGGCGCCGAGTCCGCCGACCGGATCGCCGTGGCGCACAGCGGTGACGAGGCCATCGCGCTGGTCCCGCTGGCCGCGGGTCCGCTGCCGGACAGCGAGGACGAGAGCCCGGCGACCGCGCTGGGCCTGCACGCGGACGCGCTGCTCGCGGCCGTACGCGCTCCGCTGTCGGCCGGCCTGGCCGACGACGGGCGGCTGACCCTCGGGGTCAGCGCCGCCGTGCACTCGGCGGAGGGGCTGCGGGGGGCTCTGGAGGAGGCCCGGCACGCCCGCCGGGTCGCCGCGGCCCGTCCGGGGCGGGTCTGCGCCGCGGGCCACCACGAGCTGGCCTCGCACGTGCTGCTGCTGCCGTTCGTCCCGGACGACGTGCGGCGCGCCTTCACGGCCCGGCTGCTCGACCCGCTGCGCGACTACGACCGGCGGCACCGGGCCGAGCTCATCCCGACCCTGGAGGCCTTCCTCGACTGCGACGGCTCCTGGACCCGCTGCGCGACCAGGCTCCACCTGCACGTGAACACGCTGCGCTACCGGGTGGGCCGGATCGAGCAGCTCACGGGCCGTGATCTGTCCCGTCTCGAGGACAAGCTCGACTTCTTCCTCGCCCTGCGGATGAGCTGACACGAGCTGATCGGACGACCCGGGGGATCCCCCGCGGATTCACCCTTTCGGGCGAGTCCGACGGAGTGACGTCAGGGCCGGTGGGGGCCCGTCGGCCGGGGCGGCCGGCGGGCCCCGCCGGGGCCTGATCGCGGGCCCGGCGGGGCTTCGACGCCCTTTCGGCCACGGTCCGGACAGCGGTACACCGATCCGCCGAACTCTTGTGAATTCTTTCACCTGACCTCTTGGCCACGTACTCCCCTTCGTGCTGAGATGCGGGTCTCACTCAACAGCTCAATGGCGCGCTCGGGGAGGGCAATGTGGCGGACACCGCCATGTCTGGTTCCGAATCAGGGGGCGGCGGAGATCCGTCCCTCGCCTACGGCAAGGAGACTCCCGTGGAGACCGCCATATGGCGTCTCCGCTCCCGGGGTTGCTGGACGGACGCGGCCGCGCTCCTCGCGCCCCACGCGACCGAACCGGCCGCCGCACTCGAACGGGCCGCGCTGCTGATCGAGCGCTGCCTCTACACGGAACAGGGCTGGGCCGACGCGGAGGACGCGCTCAGGGCGGCCGAGGCGGTGGCCGGCACCGACGAGGAACGCGGCGCCGCCGCCTGCGAACGCGGCTATCTGGCCTACGCGTCGACGCTTCTGGGGGTACGCGACCGGGCCGACGAGGCACGCATGGCCCTGGGCCGGGCCGCCGCCCTCATCGCCCCGTCCGACGAGGGCCGGCCGCTGCTCGACCTCCGGCGCGGGCTCATCGCGCAGAACCTCGGCGACTCCCCGCAGGCGGCCCGCGCCGCGTACCGCAGGGCGCACGCCGGGGCCACCGCGCAGGGCGACTCGCTGCTGCTGTCCTCCACTTGGCGACACCTCGCCGGACTCGCCCTTCGGGAGGGAGAGTTGGCGGAGGCCCGGCACGGCTTCGCCGAATCGCTGCGCATCCGCGAGGAGTTGGGCTATCTGGTCGGTACGGCCCCGGCCCTCACCGCTCTCGCCACCACCGAGACCGAACCGGAGGCGGGGCGGCTGCGCGCCGAGGCCCGCCGCCTGTTCCGCCTCCTGGGCGGCGTGCCGACCTGGCTCGCCGCCCAGCTGACACCGCAGCCCGCCACGTGAAGTACCAACACACGAAACACTGGTGACGGCTCATCAGCACGCCACGCCGCCGGTGCGTGCTCAGGAGGACGGGCGCCTCGGGGTGAGACACACCAGGCTCTCGTCGGTGCCGATGAGCAGGGAGCCGGCGCCCGTGACGGCGACCGCGCGGACCGGGGGGCCCGGGCGGAACGAGAGCGTCGGGCCGCCCTCCGGGCGGTGGAGTTCGACGAGGCCGTCGCCCCAGGCGACGGCGACCAGCGGACCGTGCGGGGTCTCCGTCGCGTGCAGGGAGATCACCGGCGAGGGCCGTTCGGCGAGGGGCTCGGGGCGCGGATCGCGGCCCGGGGTCCAGAGCCGGACGGTCCCGTCGGCGCCGCCGGAGCAGACGAACGGCGTCTCGGAGTCCACCGCCGCGACCGCCGTGACCCGGCCGCTGTGCGAGGCGGCCTGGTGCAGGCCCCGCAGACCGAAGGCGTGCACCGAGCCGAGCCTGTCCCCCACCACGACCGAGCCCGCGATCGCCGCGAGGGCCGTTCCCGGGTGACGGGCCAGGGTCGCCGAGACCGCCTCCGTGAGGCGCTCCAGATACGGCGCCCGCGGTGTCGTCCCCCGTACGGTGTGCAGCCGGCCCCGGTCGTCCAGGAGCAGCACGGTGCCGTCGGGCGCGGGCGCGAGCGCGGTGACCCGGCCGGGCACGGTGTGGGCGAGGCGGCCCGCCGGGCTCGCGTCGGCCTCGTGGAGCAGGCGTACGGCGCCGGTGCGGTCGCCGACGAGCAGCGTCCCCTCCAACGGGCCGCCCGCCGCCCCGAGGACCGTGACGGGACCCGGCCAGGGCGGGGTCAGGTCGCCCCGGTGCCGGGCCCAGCGGAGCCGCCAGGGCGACCCCTCCGCGAGTTCGGCGAGCGCGGGACGCAGTCGCGGGTCGGCACCGTCGCCGAGCGCGGACAGCAGCACCAACGCCCTTTCTGCGGGCGCCTGTTCGCGGCAGAGGGACTGGCCGGCCCGCATCCAGGCGGCGCGGAGACCGCCGTGGTCCTCGGCGGCGTTCTCACCGGGGCGCCCGGGCACCTCCGGGCCGTCGAGCGTGCCCGGGAGTCCGGCGGCGGCCGCCCCCGTGACGTACGCCGTGGTGACGAGCAGCGGGTCGGCCGTGCAGACGCCGACCGGGTCGGAGAGGTCCGGCAGCGGCCGGGCCCGCTCGGGGGCGCCGTGGCCGGGGGTTCCGTCCTCGCCGTCGAGGTCCACGACGGCGACCCGCCGGTCGGTGCGCAGGGCGGCGGGGGCCGGGGTGCCGCTGCGGGCCTCGACCACCAGGCGGACCCGGCCGACCCCCGCGAGCTCGGCGATCAGATCGGTGAGCGCGGCGGGTTCGGCGGCGGCGTGCAGATCGGTGAGGAGGAGGACGGCACGGCCGGCGGGCCGGGCCTCGCTGGTGGCGAGCGCGTGCACCAGGTCGCCGGGCGACCGCGCCACCACGCCGAGGCGGTCGGCGATCGTCCAGGTCGCGCCGAGGGCGCTCTGTCCGGCCAGCGGGACGAGCACCCGGGCCGTGCGGCGGCGCGGCCGGCCGGCTCGCGGGCCGTGCTTGGCGAACCAGCCGAGCAGAGCCGTCTTGCCGCTGCCGGGGGCGCCGGTGACGAGGCAGAGCCGCGGCGCCTCGGGATCGGTGAGCCAGCCGAGCAGGGCGGTGGCCTCGGTCTCCGTACCGGTGACGGGTCGGCCTCCGTCCGCAGGGGACGGGGTCGCGGACGGCATGGGGCACCTCACGGGCGACGCGGTACGGGCGGCTGTCGCCCTTGACCTTAATGGGCGCGGGGCCCCTGTGACCGCCCCGTCGCGGGGACGGTCTTCCTGGGGCGTCGACGGGTACGCGACGCGGTGAGGCGTCGGGGTCGCCGCCGGTGAGCGTGCCGTCGCCGAAGCCGGAGGACGCCGGAGGGGCGTTCCCGACTCCCCCCGCGACTCCGCCGGTTGGCATGACCATCGACCCTGGCGGGCCGGACGGTCAGGCGTTCGAGCCGGTGAAGTGCTCGCGGACGAGGGCTTCGACGACCGTGAGGTCCTGGGCCGTCAGGGCGTCGAGCAGGGCGGTGTGCTCGGCGGCGTCGGCCACGAGCACACCGTGGCGCACGACGGGCGCGCTGATCAGGGGCCACTGGGAGCGGCGGTGGAGGTCGTCGGCGACGGCGAGCAGCTGCTCGTTCCCCGCGAGGGAGAGGACCGCCCGGTGGAAGGCCCGGTCGGCCTCCGCGTAGTGGGCGCGGTCGCCCCGGGCCGCGGCGGTCGAGGTCGCCTCGGCGAGCGGCCGGAGCTCGGCCCAGCGGCCGGCCGGCACGGTACGGGCGAGCCGCAGCATGACGGGGACCTCGATGAGCGCGCGGACCTCGGCGAGTTCGGCGAGCTCGCGGGGGGTCCGCTCGGTGACCCGGAAGCCGCGGTTCGGCACGACCTCGACGGCGCCCTCGACGGCGAGGCGCTGCATGGCCTCGCGGACCGGGGTGGCCGAGACGCCGAACCGCTCGCCGAGGGCGGGGGCGGAGTACACCTCGCCGGGCACGAGCTCGCCGCCGACGAGGGCGGTGCGGAGCGCGTCGAGGATCTGACCGCGGACGGAGTGCCGTACGACACGGGCGGCGGGGGCGGTACGCGCCGCGGGCACGGCGGCACGCGCGGGAACGGGAGCCGGGCCGGAAGCGGCGGCGGAGGCGACGCCGGAAGCCGGGGCGGCGGCGGCACCGGGAGCCGGGGCGGCGCCGGGGGCGGCCGGCTCGCCGTGGGTGTGCTCGCCCCGGGCGGACTCGGAGCGGGCCTGTTCCGGCACCCGGGCGGCTTCCTCCGGGCCCCGGGCGGCGTCGCCGAAGGGCGGGGACGGTCTCTCCGTCGCCCGCTCGCGCGCTGCGCCCTGCTCCACCCGGGTCCTCCTGCGGCCTCGTGCCGGGCCCGGCTCGCGTCGCGCGGGTCCTCTGTGCACCATAGGCGAACGGACCGGCATCAGGGGTGTGAGGACTGCCTCGCTGGTCGGAGGGTCGCGGCCGGTGGTGAGAGGCGACTCCGAATCGGGTAAGGTAAGGCTAACCTTCAAACGCTCGCGATTCGGTGGTCCGCATGACCGTCCCCGCCCTGTTGCCCGCCTCTCCGACCTCGCCCGTCGCGGCTGCCTACGCCCGGCTCGCCGAGGTCTTCCCCCATCTCCGGATAGAGGAACACGCCGACGGCGACCGGCTGCCGCGCGGCGCGGGCTGGGTCGGCGCGGACGAGCTCGCGGCCGGCGGCCCCGACCTCGACGCCTTCCTCGCCTGGGACAACGCGCAGGTGCTGCGCGACTACGGCACCCAGGCCCGTCCCGACGTCGTCGCCAGCTTCGGACTGCACCGGTACGCCTGGCCCGCCTGCCTCCTCGTCACCGTTCCCTGGTTCCTGGACCGCAGGGTGCCCCGGCTGCCCGCACGGAACGTGTCGTTCCAGCGGGCGCTCGGGCGGATGGCCGTCCGGGTGGAGGAGTTCGCCTGCCTGCCCGGCGACCCCGCGGCGTCCCTCCCCGGCGCCCGGGTGGTCCCCGACGAGGACGCGCTGCGGGCCGAGGTGCGCGCCTCGCTCGCCGAGCACTTCGAGGCGATCCTCGACGGCTTCGGCTCGCGGATGCGGCGCGGCCGCCGCGCCCTGTGGGGGATGGCCACGGACGAGATCGTCGAGGGCCTCTGGTACATCGGCACCCTGTTCGACGAGGAGCGGCGGGCGATGGCCGAGCTCGACCTCCTGATGCCGGGCACCGCCAAGCCGTACAAGCCCTACGCCGGCGCGGCGGGGTTCCGCGAACTGACCGGCACCGAGGGGCCTGACGGCGCCCCGCGCGCCACGCGCGACCGCGCGACCTGCTGCTTCTTCTACACGCTGCGCCCCGAGGACACCTGCATCACCTGTCCGCGCACGTGCGACGCCGAGCGGGTCCGCCGGCTCACGGCGACCGCCTGAGGCTCCCCCGCGATTACGCCACCCGGACGGGTGGCGTAAATCGAACTCAACTCCCTTTCCTTGCATGGACGTTCGACCAGATCGCACCTATTCGTAGGTCGTGGCGCCCCGATGGCGTGCTCTTGCCCGGAAACCCCTTGAGCACCCCACGGGGTCGGCCAGTATGGGCCGCCAAACGCCCTACTGCGATGCAAGGGACACCGCATGAGACTGACCGACATATCGCTGGACTGGCTGCTTCCGGGCGGCGTCATGGTGGCCGGAGTCCTGACGGCGGTGGCGGTGCTCGCGCGCGGGAAGCGCGCCGGTGACCAGGCCGCGGCCGAGGACTCCTGGGAACGCAGCGAGGAGCGCCGCAGACGCAAGGAGGCCGTGTACGGCACCGCTTCCTACGTCCTCCTCTTCTGCTGTGCCGCGGTCGCCGCGGCCCTGTCCTTCCACGGGCTCGTCGGCTTCGGCCGGCAGAACCTCAACCTCACCGGCGGCTGGGAGTACCTCGTTCCCTTCGGCCTCGACGGCGCCGCCATGTTCTGCTCGGTGCTCGCGGTCCGCGAGGCCAGCCACGGCGACGCGGCCCTCGGCTCGCGGCTGCTCGTCTGGCTGTTCGCGGGCGCGGCGGCCTGGTTCAACTGGGTGCACGCTCCGCGCGGCCTGGGCCACGACGGCGCGCCGCAGTTCTTCGCGGGCATGTCCCTCTCGGCGGCGGTCCTCTTCGACCGGGCGCTCAAGCAGACCCGCAGGGCCGCGCTGCGCGAGCAGGGCCTGGTGCCCCGCCCGCTGCCGCAGATCCGGATCGTGCGGTGGATGAGGGCGCCGCGGGAGACGTTCGCCGCCTGGTCGCTGATGCTGCTGGAGGGCGTGCGGACCCTGGACGAGGCCGTCGACGAGGTGCGAGAGGACCGGCGGGAGAAGGAGCAGAACCGGATCCGCCGGCGCGACCAGGTGAAGCTCGACCGGGCACGGCTGAAGGCGATCAACCGCCAGCACCGCGCCTTCGGGCTCGGCCGGGGTGGCGGCCGCCAGGTGGAGATGGCGGCGCTCAACGCCCCCTCGGGCGCGGGTACGGGTCCGGGTGCGGGGTCCGGCGGCAGCTCGGGTTCCGGTTCCGCGTCGGCGTCCGTGCAGGCCGCCGTCGCGGAACCGGCCATAGCGGATCCGGGACAACTGCCGCTTCGACCCCGGCCCTCCCTCCAAGCCGTCGGAGGACGTGAGCTCCACCCGGGCGACTCCCGGACGGTGGACCTCACCGCGGAGGACGACACCCAGACGCTGCCCCGTCTCGACTCCCTGGAGCGCAAGCTCAAGGACCTGGAGCAGCAGTTCGGCTGAACGGACCGTTCCGTCCACCGCAGAACGGCGGGGCCGCCTCTCAGGCGGCCCCGCCGTTCAGTTCGAACCACACCACCTTGCCCACCCCGTGGTTCTCGACTCCCCAGGAGTCGGCGAGGGCCTCGACGAGGATCAGTCCCCTGCCGTGCGTACCGTCGTCGGCGGGCGGTACGGGCGGTGGCGCGATACCGGGGACGAAGTCGCGGACCTCGACCCTCAGCTGCTCGGGCACGACCGTCGCCGTCACGACGGCTCCGTGCTCGGTGTGGATCAGGGCGTTGGTCACCAGCTCGCTGGTGAGGAGTTCCGCGACGTCGGACGCGCCCGGCCCGCCCCATTTCCGCAGCAGTTCACGCAGGGCGTGCCGTACTTCCGGCACTGCGGTGAGATCCGCGCATCCCACCTTTCTGAGCAGTTGAGTCGGCTGTCGTGCCTCCCCGGCCATATCCCCCACCCACAGATCGCGTCGAACAGGCTCACGGGGATGCATGCCCCGCCGAAACGCCCGCATTCCCTCAGGGTCGGGGCACGTTGCGCAGGTTGGAGCGGGCCATCTGGACCATCCGGCCCACGCCCCCGTCGAGGACGATCTTGCTGGCGGAGAGGGCGAAGCCGGTCACCATGTCCGCGCTGATCTTCGGGGGGATGGAGAGGGCGTTGGGGTCGGTGACGACGTCCACCAGCGCCGGGCCCTTGTGCTTGAAGGCCTCCTTGAGGGCGCTCGCCAGATGCCGGGGCTTCTCGACCCGTACGCCGTAGGCCCCGGCGGCACGGGCGATGGCCGCGAAGTCCGGGTTCTTGTTCGTCGTCCCGTACGAGGGGAGCCCGGAGACCAGCATCTCCAGCTCGACCATGCCGAGCGAGGAGTTGTTGAAGACGATCACCTTCACCGGCAGGTCGTACTGCACGAGGGTGAGGAAGTCGCCCATCAGCATGGAGAATCCGCCGTCGCCGGAGAGCGTGACGACCTGCCGGTTCCGGTCGGCGAACTGGGCGCCGATGGCCTGCGGCAGCGCGTTCGCCATCGATCCGTGGCTGAACGATCCGATGATCCTGCGCCGTCCGTTGGGGCTGAGGTAGCGGGCCGCCCAGACGTTGCACATCCCGGTGTCCACCGTGAACACGGCGTCGGCGTCGGCGAGTTCGTCGATCAGGGAGGCCGCGTACTCGGGGTGGATCGGGACGTGCTTCTCGACCTTGCGGGTGTAGGCCTTGATCACGCCTTCGAGCGCGTCGGCGTGCTTCTTGAGCATCTTGTCGAGGAAGCGCCGGTCGGTCTTCGCCCGGACCCGGGGGGTCACACAGCGCAGGGTCTCCCGGACGTCGCCCCAGACGGCCAGGTCGAGCCGGGAGCGGCGGCCGAGGTGCTCGGGCCTGACGTCCACCTGGACGATTCTGACGTCGTCGGGCAGGAAGGCGTTGTACGGGAAGTCGGTGCCGAGCAGGATCAGCAGATCGCACGCGTGGGTGGCCTCGTACGCGGCGCCGTAGCCGAGCAGTCCGCTCATGCCGACGTCGTACGGGTTGTCGTACTGGATCCACTCCTTGCCCCGCAGGGCGTGGCCGACGGGCGACTTGATCCGCTCGGCGAACTGCATCACCTCGGCGTGCGCGCCGGCCGTGCCGCTGCCGCAGAAGAGCGTCACGCGGTCGGCCTCGTCGATCATCCGGACCAGGGCGTCGATCTCGGCGTCCCCGGGGCGGACGGTCGGCCGGGAGGTGACGAGCGCGGTCTCCACCGCCTTCTCCGGGGCGGGCTGGGAGGCGATGTCACCGGGCAGCGTGACGACGCTGACGCCGCCGCGGCCGACGGCGTGCTGGATCGCGGTGTGGAGCAGCCGGGGCATCTGCTTCGGGTTGGAGATGAGCTCGCTGTAGTGGCTGCACTCGCGGAACAGCTGGTCGGGGTGGGTCTCCTGGAAGTAGCCCAAACCGATCTCGCTCGACGGGATGTGCGAGGCGAGCGCCAGGACCGGGGCCATCGAGCGGTGGGCGTCGTACAGGCCGTTGATCAGGTGCAGGTTCCCCGGGCCGCAGGAACCGGCGCAGGCGGCGAGGCCCCCGGTGATCTGGGCCTCGGCGCCGGCGGCGAAGGCCGCGGTCTCCTCGTGCCGTACCTGGATCCAGTCGAGCGAGGGGGTACGGCGGATCGCGTCGACGACCGGGTTCAGGCTGTCGCCGACGACGCCGTACAGGCGCCGGACGCCCGCGCGGACGAGGATGTCGACGAACTGCTCCGCCACGTTCTGTTTGGCCATGGCTCCATCAACCCATGGTCCGGCGGGTTGCGCCCGGTGGACTAGGCCGTCTCTTTCGGATCTTGCCGGTCAAGCCCGTGTCGTCCGGCGCCGTACATCGCAAGGCGGAGAGGCTCCCGCGTACTGGACGTACTCGGGTGCCTCGACAACGCGGCGAGGTGCGGTGCCGGGCGGCACGGGTCAGGCAAGATCCGAAAGAGACGGCCTACGCCTCCCAGACGCCCACCCCCGTGCGGTCGTCGGCGTATCCGGTCACCCTCAGCTGGGTGTCGGCGAGGAACGCGGCCAGGCCGGGCGCCTCGGCGTCGGCCCAGCGGGCGGCGAGCTCGCGGGCGAGGGCGGGCTCTCCGCGCATCGGCTCCGCGAGGCCGGGCGAGGCGAGGAGCAGGGTGTCGCCGGGGCGGGCGACGGACGCGCGGAAGCGGAACGGCTCGGCGGGCGGCGGCACGGGTTCCTCGACGAGCGGTCCCGGCGCGGTCGTGATGCCGAGGTCCATGGTGAGCCGGTCGCCCTCCTCGGTCTCGGCGGCGACGCCCTGCGGGGGCGGCGAGCCGAAGCCCACGACGGGGGCGCCGGTGACGGCGGCCGGCTCGGGCAGCAGCGGTTCGATGTCCTGCCAGGCGCCGTCGCGGAGCCGGAAGAGACCGCCGCCGCCGATGCCGAAGAAGACCCGGGTGCGGCAGTCGGGGTCGGCGGGGACGAGCAGGCAGCGGAGGGTCGCGGTGTACTCGTCGGGGGCGAGGCCGCGCTCGGCGGCGCGGGTGCGGAGCTTGCCGTAGGTACGGTCGGTGAGCCGGTGCAGTCCCGACTTGAGGTCGCCGCGGCGGCCGGACCTGATGTCCTCGGAGAGCCGGGCGTGGCTGCGGCAGACGGCCTCGGCGATCCACCGGCAGGCGTCGGCGGCGGCGAGATGGGCGTCCTCGGCGGCGCGGGAGCCGGCGGCGACGGCGACGAGGACGAGCGCGGTCTCGTCGTGGCCGAAGCGGGCGGTGAGGAGGGCGTCGCGGCGGGGTTCGCCCCGGTAGCGGGCGGAGTCGCCCCGTACGGAGGCGGCCCGCAGGGTGCAGGTGCCGTACCGGGCTCCGTCGAGCACGGTGTCGGACACCAGCTCGCCGAGTTCTCCGGGCCGGGCGACGGGCAGCGCGGTCGGCTCGGGCTCGTAGGTGGGCGGCCGGCTCCCGACGTGTCCGGTGCGGGGCCGGGGCACGGAGACCTCGACGGTGAGGCCGGAGCCGGAGTCGGATGGTGAGTCGGAGCGGGAGTCGGGCCCGTCGGTCGGGGCCTCGCCGGCAGATCCCGAGCCGGAGGCGGAGCCGGACTCGGGATCGGACCCGGTCCTGAACCCGGTCTCGGTCCCGGTCCCCTCGGGGTCGTCCGGGCTTCCGGGCGTCTGCGCCCGGACGGGGGGTGTCTCGACGGGCGGGGCCGGTGGAGGCGGCGGAGGCGGGGCGGGAAAGGTCTGCGGGCCCTCCTGCCGTGCCTCCCAGGGCGCCCGTCCGGGCACGAGGGGTACGGCGGGGCCGGGCGGCGGAGGCGGCGGCGGGGCCACCGGCGGAGAGGCGGCCACCGGCGGCGCGGGCGGGGCGGGTGGCGTGGGTGGTGCGGCGGGCGGGCTCGGTGGCGCGGCGGCCTTCGGCGGCGGCACCGGGACGGCCGCCGTGGCCCACGGGTCGGGCGCCGGGCCCGGAGGCGCACCCGGCGGGCCCGTGGTGGCGCGGGTCGCCGTGGTGAAGTGGTCGTCGAGGGTGTCACCCGACGCCGTCGGGGCCGTGTCCGGCGCCGACTCGTCGTACAGCTTGTCCCACCAGTTGTCGTCCCCCTGCTGAGTCATGCCCTTATTGTCCACCGCGGGGGGCGCCCGAAAACGGGACATCCGGAAAACCGTTGCGGTGAAAGGGTGGTCCGCCGGGCGACCCCACCCCCCACGGGAAGGACGCCCGGCGGACCGGCGTGATCAGCGCACGTCGTAGGCGCGGACCACGGTCTGGGTGACGGAGTTGCCGTTGGCGTCCGTCAGTTCGGTCTTCAGGGTGACCTGCCGGCCGGTCGCGCCCGTGTGGTTCACGGTCGCGGTCCAGTGGCCGCCCTGCTGAGAGACCTGCGCTTCGGTCCAGGTCTCGCCTCCGTCGTAGGAGTACGAGAGCTTGGCCGAGGTGAGCGCCGCGGGAGTGTAGCCCGCGTGACCCGTCGCGGTGAGGCCGATGTGCTGGCCGTCGGTCGCGGCAAGGGTCTTGAGTCCGTCCTCCGGAAGGTCGTACCGGGGGAAGAGAATCGGGATGCCTTGAGAATAGACGCTCTCGTCAAGCTTGGAGGTGAATTTCCATACCGAATTGACGGAGTTCGAGCGGGCCCACACCCTGCTCCCGATCTTCGTGACGTTCTGTTCGAGGGTGTACGTCCCCGCGTCGGAGGGCACCGGGAAGGCGCCGAACGGCCAGCTGCTCTGGCCGATGAGCTCGCCGTCGCGGCTGAGGCGGAGGTTGCCGATGTCCCCGAAGGAACCGGCCTCGCCGTGGTGGGCGGTGTCGCCCCAGATCGCGGCGGAGAAGCCGATGTAGTCGCCCTGGCGCTCCGCGACGAGGACCGGCTTGCCGGTGCTGTCGCGCGGGGCGGTGGGGGCGACGACCCCGTCGTACCACCGCTCGGTGCGCCGCTCGCCGGCCTTGTACGTGTGCGGGGTGCCGATCATGTACTCGCCGAACGGGAAGCTGGAGGACAGCATCCGGTCCCAGCTGGTGTCACCGGCGGTGTAGTACTCGGTGCGGGTGCCCGGGGCGGGGACCGTCGCGAGGTCGCCGAAGGAGACGGAGGTGCCGTCGGGGCGGGAGGCTCCGCCGAAGTCGATGAAGTCGTTGGCGAGGCCCATGGCGCGGTAGGTGGACTCGGTGCGGCCGAGCTGCGCGTCCCGGACCCGGTAGTTCCTGTCGCCGCGGATCGACCCCTTCTCGGGGAAGGCGAGGTTGTAGAGGTACGGGCTCTTGGCGGTGGCCTTCCAGGAGAGGGCGACCTCACGGGTGGCGAGCTTGCCGAGCAGGGCCGCGCCCTCGGTGGAGTCGACGGCGAGGACCGGGAAGCCGGCCCCGGCGAAGCCGCCCGAGGGGTACCAGCGGCCGGGGCCGGTGCGGTGGGCGAGGACGGCGACCGCGCCCGCGGCCTTGGCGTTGCGGGCCACGGTCAGGGCCGAGTTGGAGGTGTCGGGGAAGCGGACCAGGGCGATACGGCCCTGGACGCCGGCGGCCTGGAGCTCCTCGGGGGTGCCGGTGCCGGCGTCCACGAGACCGGCGGTGCCGGTGCCGTCGAGGTTGTCGGATCCGGTCGAGGCGGTGACCGGGTGCAGGGTCAGGCCGTCGGTGGTCCGGAGCGAGGAGATCAGCGGGGCGGCGGTGCGCCAGTAGCTGCCGAACTCGAAGTCGCCCTCGGTGGCGGCGCCTTCGACGGAGGCGTAGTAGCTGCGGATGGTGCGCCCGCCGGCGGCGGTGCCGGCGTGCAGCCAGAAGTCGTCCCACGAGCGGGCGAACGCGAGGGTGGTGCCGCGGGCCTCGGAGTCCTTGTCGGTCGCGACCGACAGCTTGTGGGCCCTGCGGGCGTCGAGGACGACGGTGGTGTCCTTCTTGACCTCGACCTGCGGGCGGCCGAGGTAGCTGAGCGAGTCGTTCAGCGTGGCGCCCTCACCCGCGTCGGGGGTGGTGACGAAGGAGGAGAGGAAGTAGCTGCCGGGGCGCACGCGGTAGACCTGGTCGGTGGCGCCGTCGTTGAAGCGGCGCTCGCCACTGGCGACATCGGTGCCGATGACGTCGAGGGACGAGGCTCCCGCGGCCGGCTTGCCCTGACGGTCGATCAACTTGACGCGCAGGGTGACCGTTTCGGGCTCGACGTAGAGCGAGAACGGGGTGGAGACATGGATGCCGCCCCGGCCGGTGGCGACCACGCGGCCGGTGACGTCGCCGTACTGGGCGCGGTCGAGGCGGGCCGTGGGGTCGAGCTCCAGCGGGACCTGGACGGTGGCACCGGCCGGGACGGTGACGGTGCGCCTGCCCAGGCGGGCGACCGAACTCCCGACCCGGGAGCCGTCGTTGCCGGTGACCTTCTCGACGGCCAGGTTCAGGGCGACCGGGGCGCCGGAGGTGTTGGTGTACGGGACGGAGACCGTGGTGCGGTCGGTCCTGTCCTGCGGCCAGTTGTAGGTGCCGCCCTGGACGGCGGGCGAGCCGAGGACCGTCTGGTCGATCGCGGCCTTGACGTCGAGGCGGCCGCCGCCGACCTCGCGGACGTCGCCGGGGACGGAGCTCTCGGCGGAGGCCACGAGCGCGGCCTTGACCTGCTGCGCGGTCCAGTCGGGGTGGCGCTGCTTGACGATGGCGGCGCCGCCCGCGACGTGCGGGGTGGCCATCGACGTACCGGACATGGACTGGTAGGCGTACACGCCGCGGCCGCCGGCCGCGGCGGCGGAGATGGCGACGCCGGGGGCGGCTATCTCGGGCTTGAGGGTGTGGTTGACGATCGTCGGGCCGCGGCTGGAGAAGTACGCGGTGGAGTCGTCGCGGTCGGTGGCGCCGACGGTGAGCACGCTGGGCGCGCAGCCGGGCGAGGAGACCGTGTTGAGGGTGGGACCGGAGTTTCCGGCGGCGACGACGAACAACGTGCCCTCGTTACGGGCGAGTTCCTCGGCCGCGAGGCTCATCGGGTCGGTGCAGTCGGTGGGTTCGGGGCTGCCGAGGCTCATGGAGACGACATCGGCGCCCTGGGCGACGGCCCATTCCATGCCCGCGATGATCCAGGACGCGGCGCCGGAGCCGGAGTCGTTGAGGACCTTGCCGTTGAGGAGGTCGGCGCCGGGCGCGACGCCCTTCTTCCTGCCGTCGCTCGCGGCGCCGGAGCCGCCGACGGTGGAGAGGGTGTGGGTGCCGTGGCCCTGGCGGTCGTCGGTGCTGTCGGAGTCGGTGAAGTTCTCCGAGGCGGCGATCCGGCCCTTGAGGTCGGGGTGCTCGGCGTCGGCGCCGGTGTCGAGGACGGCGACCTTGGTGCCGGTGCCGTCGTAGCCGGCGGCCCAGGCCTCGGGGGCGTGGACCTGCTTCGTCGAGCGCTCCAGGGTGGCCTGCACCTTGCGGTCGAGCCAGAGCTTCGTGATTCCGGAGGCGGAGCGGGCCGTGGGGGTGTTCACCTCGGCCCAGAACGTGGCGGCCTGCTTCTTCTCCGCCGTGAGCGCGACGCCGTCGACGGTCCTGAGGACCTGGCCGCGCCGGGCGCCGCGCGGGGCGGCGGGGACGGAGCGGGCGAGGTCGGAGCCGTAGACCGCGATGAGGGGCAGCGTCGTGCTGGCGGCGTCGTCGTAGCCCTGCCGGACGAGGCCGGTGACGTTGAAGAGCTCCTGGTCGACGCGGCCCGCGGCGAGCGCGGCGGTGGCGCCTTCGGGGTAGACGTACAGGTCCTGGCCGGAGCGGCGGGTCTGGACCAGGGGGACGGTGCCGTCCTCGCGCGGCAGGGCCGTGGCGGAGGGGTTGCCGTCGGCGTCGCGGGCGACCACGACGCGGTCCCCGGTGACCAGGGTCACCGTGACGGGACGGTCCCCGGCGCGGGCCGCGGCCTCGCTCCCCACCAGCGGTCGCTTGCCGGCCGTGTCGTCCTGCGGCTCGTTCGCCACGGACGGCGCGACCGCGGTGACGGCCAGGACGGCGGCGGTCGCCGCCCCCAGGGCCGTACGCGAAATCGGACGCATCGCTCTCCCCATCTGATTCCGGAAAAAGGGCACAAGGCACCCGTCTCCGGAGGCTGTTGGTGCTGCGGTGGCGCCACATTGGCAGAGGTGAGGGCGGTACAGGGATGATGGGCGAGGCGGGAATACGCCGTGGCCGTTTCCCGCCAGGTCACCAACGGAACGAATGCCTCCGGTGAATGTCCTGGGAAGATCCGGGGCGCACCACCGCAGGTGGGGCGAGGGGTGGGGCATCCATGCTGGGAGCGATAGGACTCGACGAGCGCCAGGAGTCCGCGTACCGGGCGCTGGTCGCGCTGGGCGCGGCCGAGGTGACCGACCTGGCGCACCGGCTCGCGCTGCCCGAACCGGACACCGAGCGGGCGCTGCGCCGCCTGGAGTCGCAGGGCCTCGCCGCGCAGTCCTCGGCGAGGACCGGACGGTGGGTGGCGGCGCCGCCCGGGGTGGCCCTGGGCGCCCTCCTGACCCAGCAGCGCCACGAGCTGGAGCAGGCGGAGCTGGCGGCGGCGCTGCTGGCCGAGGAGTACCGGGCGGAGGCCACGGAGGCGGCCGTGCACGACCTGGTGGAGGTGGTGACCGGCGCGAGCGCCGTCACCCACCGGTTCCTCCAGCTCCAGCTGGGCGCGCAGGAGGAGGTCTGCGCGCTGGTGACGGGCAAGCCGATCGCGGTGTCGGGCATGGAGAACGACGCGGAGGAGCAGGCCGCCGGGCGGGGGGTGCGCTACCGGGTGGTGATCGAGCGCGACGTGCTGACGCTCCCGTCCGGGCTGCTCGAACTCTCGGCGGCGCTCAGCCGTGAGGAGCGGATCCGGGTCGCCGACCGGGTGCCGACGAAGCTGGTGGTCGCCGACGGGAACCTGGCGATGGTGCCGCTGACCGGGCGGGGCGCGGAACCGGCGGCGATCGTCGTGCACGCGAGCGGGCTGCTGGAATCGCTGATGGGCCTGTTCGAGTCGGTGTGGCGGGACGCGCTGCCGCTGAGACTCGGGGCGGGCGCGCAGATCACCGAGGACGAGGCACCGGGTCCGGACGTCATGGACCTGGAGATCCTGTCGCTGCTGCTCGCCGGGATGACGGACGCGAGCGTGGCGAAGCAGCTGGACCTGGGGCTCCGGACGGTGCAGCGCCGGGTGAAGGGCCTGATGGAGCTGACCGGGGTGACGACCCGGCTGCAGCTGGGCTGGCACGCGTACGAGAAGGGCTGGGTGGCGCGCGGCTGAAGGGCCGGAGCCTCCGGCCCGTGGCACGCGGCTGAGCGGGTCACACGTCCCGAGCCCCGGCGCACGGGCTGAACGGGCTGAACGGGCCGGAGCCCCCGGCGGTGACGTTCGGCCGAACGGGCCGCCGTACCCGGATGCCCGCCGCGACCTGCGCGGACGCCGGTTGTGGGGGACCCTGGGCGCGTGGGTGTGTGGCAGCTCCTGATGGTCGCGACGGTGATGTTGCTCGGCGTGTTCGGAGTGCTGGCCCCCGGCGTGCCGGGGACGTGGCTGGTGTGGGCCGCGATGCTCTGGTGGTCCCTGCACGAGCGGACCGACCTCGCCTGGATCCTGCTCGCCTCCACGACCGGTCTGCTGCTGCTCACCCAGGTGGTCGTCTGGCAGCTGCCGCCCCGCCGCTTCCGGGGCGTGGGCATCACCCGGCGGATGGTGACGTACGCCGGCGTGGGCGCCCTCCTGGGCTTCGTCCTGGTGCCGGTGATCGGCGCGATCCCCGGCTTCGTCGGCGGGATCTACCTCTCGGAACGCCTCCGGCTGGGCGGCCACGGCCAGGCCGGGGCGGCCACCAGGACGGTGATGCGGGCGGCCGGCACGAGCGTCCTCGTGGAGCTGTTCGCCTGCCTGCTCGTCGTGGGGGCGTGGGCGGGCGCGGTGCTCTGGGGCTGAGTCCTAGGACGGAAGGGGGAGGCGCGCTGGGGCCCCACGCCGATCCGCCCGGGGTCCGGGAGCGGGATGCTGGTGGCATGAGGGATTTCGAGGGCTTCAGCGCGGCGGAACGGGCCTATCTCACGGGCGGCCGGCAGCTCGCGCGGATGGCCACGGTCGACCCTTCCGGTCAGCCGCAGGTCAATCCGGTGGGCTTCTTCCCGCAGGAGGACGGCACGGTCCTGGTGGGCGGCCTCGCGATGGGCCGTACGAAGAAGTGGCGCAATCTTCGGGCGAACCCGAAGGTGGCGCTGGTCGTGGACGATCTCGCGAGCGTCCGCCCCTGGCGGGTGCGGGGCGTGGAGATCCGGGGCGAGGCGGAGCTCCTGGTGGGCCCGCACGCGCTGGGCGCGCACTTCAGCGAGGAGGTGATCCGGATCCGTCCGCGCCGGATCCACAGCTGGGGCCTGGAGGAGCTCCCCGGAGCGGAGTCCTGAGGTAGCGGGCTGCGTAGGAGCGCCAGGGCCGCCACTCCTCCGTGGCCGGGACGCCCGCCGGGGGGACGTCGGGGTCGCCGAGGGCGCGCATCCGAATGAGGGCGGCGGCCTCGGCGGTCACTCCGGGGACGGCGCGGAGGGCGGCCTCGGCCTCGTCGCGGTCGGCGCCGGGGTCGAGGCGTACGGCTCCGTCGGCGAGCGCGCGGGCCAGCGGGCCGGCGACGGGGTGGCCGGTGAGCGCCCCGGGCTCCGGGAAGAGGCGGGTGAGGCTGCCGCAGCCGGTGGCCAGCGGGGTGCCGTGCGCCTCGACGACCCGGACGGACTCCTCCGCGCCGAGCAGGGTCCGCAGCGCGAACTCCTCCGGCTCGGCCGTCCCCGGGGACCGTACGCCGGGCCGGGCGGCCACCTCAGCGGCGAGCCCGGGCGCCGCGCCGAGGCGCTCGGCGACGGCGTACGGGTCGGCGTCCAGGTCGAAGAGGCGGCGCAGCCGGTGCACGGCGGTGGTCAGGTCGCGCAGCTCGGTGAGATGGATCCGGGCCTCCAGCCAGCGCCCGGCGGACCGCTCGTCGACGGAGACGATCCCGGTGCCGTACGGGAGGCGGAGGGTGCGCCGGTAGGTGCGGGTGCCGGCGGCTCCGACGACCTCCTCCACGTGGGGCACGGCCTCGGCCGCGAGCAGGTCGAAGACCTCGCCGGCCGCGTAGGGACCGCGGTGGGCGAGCCGCAGCGGCACCCCGGCGGCGAGCGCGGTACGGGCCCCGGCTCCGCTGCCCGCCTCGGCGCGCAGCGCGCTGGGGGTGCGGGCGTAGACGGCGCGGATCGTCTCGTTGAACTGGCGGACGCTGGCGAAGCCGGCCGCGAAGGCGATCTCGGTCACCGGCAGCCCGGTGGTCTGGAGGAGCAGCCGCGCGGTGTGCGCCCGCTGGGCGCGGGCGAGCGCGACGGGTCCGGCGCCGAGCTCGGCGGTGAGCTGGCGCTGCACCTGCCGGGTGCTGTAGCCGAGGCGCCCGGCCAGGCCGGGGACGCCCTCGCGGTCGACGACGCCGTCGCCGATCATCCGCATCGCGCGCCCGACGACATCGGCCCGTACGTCCCAGGCGGCGGAGCCGGGCACGGCGTCGGGGCGGCAGCGGCGGCAGGCCCGGAAACCGTGGCCCTGGGCGGCGGCGGCCGTCGGGAAGAACGCGACGTTCTGCCGTTTCGGGGTGACGGCGGGGCAGCTGGGACGGCAGTAGATGCCGGTGGTGCGGACGGCGAAGAAGAACTCTCCGTCGAACCGCGCGTCCCGGCTGCTGACCGCCTCGTAGCGGGTGTCGTCGTCCTTCACGTCTCCCAGTGTGCGACGGCCGACGACCCCCGGCTCGCGGTTTTCGGACACGACGTTCGCGGGAGCGGGGAGGGCACCCGGGCCGAGGCCCGCACCCGGCCGAGGACCGCACCCCGCACCCCGCACCCCGCTAGTCCAGCCCTCCGCGCCCGCTACCGGACGCGTCCGCGCTTCATCTCCATGGCGTGGCGGCCCTCGGCGCCCTTGCGCTTCCAGTCCTTGAGGATCTCGCTGCGCAGGCGGGCGTCGGTCTTGGCCACGATCCGCTGGTTCTCCCGGAGCAGCTTGCGGTAGCTCTCCAGGCGGCGCACCGGCAGTGAGCCGTCCTCGATGGCGGCGGCCACGGCGCAGCCGGGCTCCGACTCGTGGGCGCAGTCGTGGAAGCGGCAGTCCGCCGCCAGTTCCTCGATCTCCGAGAAGACCTGGCCGACGCCGGTCTCCGCGTCCCAGAGGCCGACTCCGCGCAGTCCGGGCGTGTCGATGAGGACTCCCCCGGTGGGGAGGACGAAGAGGTTGCGGGTGGTGGTGGTGTGCCGGCCCTTGCCGTCGATGTCCCGGGCCGCCTGGACGTCCATGACGTCCTCGCCGACGAGGGCGTTGGCCAGGGTCGACTTCCCGGCGCCGGAGACGCCGAGCAGCACGGTCGTACCGCCCGCGACCACGGCGGACAGCACGTCGAGGCCCTCCCCGGTGGTCGAGCTCAGGGGCACGACCTGGACGCCGGGGGCGACGGTCTCGACGTCCTCGACGAGGTAGGAGAGCCCGACGGGGTCGGGCACGAGGTCCGCCTTGCTGAGGACGACGGTCGGCTGGGCGCCGGACTCCCAGGCGAGGGCGAGGAAGCGCTCGATGCGGCCGAGGTCGAGCTCGACGGCGAGCGAGACGGTGATGACGGCGTGGTCGACGTTGGCGGCGAGGATCTGCCCCTCGGACCGCTTGGACGAGGTGGAGCGCGCGAAGGCCGTACGGCGCGGCAGGCACGCCCGTACGTAGCGGGGGTCGCCGGCGCCCTCGGGGTCGATGGCGGCCCAGTCGCCGGTGCAGATGACCCGGAGCGGGTCGTGCGGGGTCACGAACGCCGTGTCGGCGCGCACGATCCCCTCGGCGGTGGCGACGTCGCACTGGCCGCGGTCGACCCGGATCACCCGGCCGGGGACGAGTCCCTGGGCGGCGTGCGGAGCGAAGGCCTCGGCCCAGCCGGAGTCCCAGCCGTGGGCGTCGAGCGAGGAGGAGGAGAAGGAAGAGGTGATGGGGGAAAGCGGGAAAGACAAGGGGGACCCTTCACAGGGGTGGCCCCGGCGCTGCGTGTCAGAAAGGTGAGGTCAGCCGGTGGCCACGGAGGTGGTGTGGATGAACTTCTGCGTGAGGGCAAGGCCCGTCGTGACGACAGCCATCGGTCACACCTCCTGATCAGTCTTCTCGCGTGGATCTTCGCGATCTCGGGGACACCGTAGCCGCACCGCTTCGGCGGGCGCCACCGGTTTTCTCGCCGGGATGCCGGCGGGGGCGGTCGGCCGTCCCCGCCGGGGTCCCGTGGGAGGTCAGCAGGCGCGGTAGCGGTACGAGCCGCCCGGGGCGCTCACGTCGAGGTCGCGCTGGACGACCGAGAGCCTGCCGCCCCAGCCCGAGCACGCCCTGCTGTAGCCGGTGTCGGTGTACTCGATGACGTAGACGCGGTTCGCGTACGCCGCCGCGTACGCCTCGCACTCCTCGTACTGGCCGCACTCCTCGGCCACCGCGAAGTCGAAGCCGATCGTCCTGCGCTCCGGCAGCAGCTCCGTCGTGTTCTTCTGGCCGATGGCGAGTCCTGCGGCGTGCGCCCGCTGGGCCAGGAGCCGGGCGAACGCCGCGTTGTGCTGCT
Organism: Streptomyces sp. CB02009; assembly: GCF_001905825.1. Taxonomy (GTDB): domain Bacteria; phylum Actinomycetota; class Actinomycetes; order Streptomycetales; family Streptomycetaceae; genus Streptomyces. The sequence goes on along the minus strand of NZ_LIVV01000003.1, from coordinate 519,266 downwards.
TCGTCAGCCGGTCGCCCGAGCGCTCGTACGAGTCGAGGTTGTCGGGCTCCACCGCCTGGAAGCCGCTCTTCGCGCAGCCGTCGATCCATCCGCCGACGATCTTCGCCAGCCGCTCGCGCTTGCCCGCGGTCGAGGTGTCGAGGAGCACCTCGCCCCAGTCCTCGTCCTGCACGGGCGTCCCGGAGCCGTCACGGAGCAGCAGGTCCCGGTGGTTCTTCTCCCACCAGTCCAGCGCGTCCGGCTGGGTCTGGAAGGCGTTGACGTAGCAGATGGTGTAGAGCCCGGCGGCGGGCTTCGCCGTACGGTCGCGGGAGACGACCTGGACGTTCTTCGGCGGGCTGTAGGGGCTGCCGATCTGGTAGTCGAACGGCGCGTTCGCGGTGGGCGGCGTCACCTTCGCGGTCGTCGGCCCGGGCGGGGCGGTGGCCTTCGGAGCGGTCGTCGCCTTGGGAGTGGTGCCCGCCCGCCGAGTGGTGGTCGGCTTCGGAGCGGTGGTCGGCTTCGCCTTCGCGGGAGCCGACGGCTTCGGAGCGGTGGTCGGCCCGGCCTCGGCCGGGGGCGTCGGCTCGGCCGTGGCGGGGGTCGTCGCGTTCCGCGCGGTGCGCGGCCGCGTGTCGCCCGACGACGCGTTGGCCTGGGTGAACAGGACACCGGCGCCGAGCGCCGCGACGACGCCCGCGGCGAGCGCCGCCCGCGTCGACTTCCTGCGGCGGAACGGGGTGGGGGCATGCTTCGGCACACGTTCTCCAGCACGAGGGGGGAAAGGATGTCCGTAGCCTCCTCGTTCGATCGTGAGGAATTCATGAGGTGCCCGCCCGCGCGTGCCGGGCCTGCCCCGCCGGTCCGAGCGCGAGCAGGAAAGCCGCCCCTCCCCCGGGCCTCGGACGTGCGGTGAGCGTTCCCCCGTGCGCCGCGGCGATCTCCCGGACCAGCGACAGGCCGATCCCCGAGCCGCCCCCGCGCGAACGGAAGCGTTCGGTCAGCTCGGGCAGTTCCTCGGCCGCCACGCCCGGCCCCCGGTCCGCCACCGACACCGTGTGCCCCCGCACGCTGACGTCGATCTCCGCCCCCCCGTGCGGATCGCCCGGCGTGCGCCCGTGGCGCAGCGCGTTGTCCAGGAGGTTCCGCACGGCTACGCGCGTCAGGGCGGGATCGGCGTCCACGACCGACTCGTCGAGCCGCAGAGTGAGCGTGAGCCGACCGGGCGGCAGTTCCCCGCACGCGTCCTCCACCAGCTGGTCGAGACGGAGCGGCACCGGGCTGAACGAGGCCGCGGAGTCCTGGAGCCGCCCCCGTGTCAGGACGTTCTCCACGACATCGGTCAGCCGGTCGGTGGCCCGCCGGATCCGCGGCAGATGGGTGGGCAGGTTCCTCGGGTCGGTCCCCGCGACGTCCATCGAGCTCCGCATGATCGCCACCGGGGTGCGCAGTTCGTGCGCGGCGTCGGCGAGCAGCCGCTCCTGGGCTTCGAGCGCCTGCCACGCGGGCCGCAGGCTGCGCCCCGAGAGGAGGTGGCCGGTGAAGGCGGCGAGCAGGGTCAGGAGCCCGGAGCCGGTGAGGACCGCGTACGTCAGGCGGGTGTGTTCGGCCATCCGCAGTCCCGGGTCGCCGATGACGACGACGGCGCCGGTCGTCTCCTGGGTCTCGTCGTGGTAGAACGGCCGCGCCACGGCGTAGGCGGTCCGGTCCCCCGCCGGGACCTCCTCCCGCACCGTGACGTCCTCGTCCATGGCGGTACGGGCCAGGGCGGCGATCCGTTCGTCGGGGACGGGGACGGAGCGGCTCCCGGAGGTGAAGACCCGGTCGAGCCCACCGGGCCCGGCCGGACCGGCGGCACCCACGGGGCGAGGGCCCGCGGCGCCTGCCGGGCGAGTCGAAGCGGTGGCCCGTCCGGCGGCCGTGCTCCCCGTCGTGTCCTTCCCCGCCCCGTCCGCCACCCCCTTCGCCGGCGTGCCGATCCTCGTCCGGCTCAGCAGGACGAAGACCTGGTGGCGGCCTCGCGTGGACTCGTCATCGCGGAGGCCGTCGAGCTGGACGCCCGCATCCGTGTAGTAGATCAGCGAGGTGCTGACCGCCGCGTGCCGGAGCATCTCGTCGAACTCCGCGTTCCGCCAGGAGCGGCCGTCCGTGTGGATCACCAGCCAGGAGAGCACGCTCACCCCGACCAGGGTGGTGAGCGTGTACGCGAGGGTGAGCCGCCGTTGCAGACGACGGAGTCGGCGGCGCGGCCCGGCGGCGCGGTCCCGGTCGGTCACGCGCCGTCCCCGCTCGGACCGCCGAGCAGGAATCCGTGGCCCCGGACGGTCCTGATCGGCTGCGGCGAGCCGAGCTTGCGGCGGAGTCCGGCCATCACGGCGTCGACCACGTTGGACACCGGGTCGGCCATCTCGTCCCAGCAGTGCTCCACGAGCGCGGTACGGGTGACGACGTGCTCGCGGTGGACCAGGAGGTGGTGCAGGACGGCGTACTCCTTGGGCGTCAGCGAGAGGAGGACGCCGCCCCGGCGGACCTCCCGGCGGGCCGCGTCCAGCTCGATGTCCGCGTGCGCCAGGTGGACGGGCAGCCGGCCCGGGGCGCGTCGGGTGAGGCTGCCGACGCGCATGACCAGTTCGACCATGGCGAAGGGCTTGGCGAGGTAGTCGTCGGCCCCCGCGCGGAAGCCCTCCACCCGGTCGGGCAGGGCGTGGAGGGCGGTCAGGCAGAGGACCGGCGTGGACCAGCCCGCGCGGCGGCGGCCGTCGAGCGCGCGCAGGGTGTCGCCGGAGGGGACCATCCGGTCCAGGACCACGCAGTCGTACTCCGTGAGGTCGAGCAGGTAGTCCGCGGGGGGCCAGTCGGCGACCGCGTCGACGGCGTACCCGGCGTCCTTCAGACCGGCCTCGATGAGCTCACGGAGGTCGGTCTCGTCCTCGACGAGGAGTACACGCATCTGGTGCCGCCTTGCGGTGTCGCGCCGGCGCCCCGGGGGCGCGGACGGGAGGAGGGGCCCCGCGGTGGGGCGGCCTCGGCGACCGTGAGCAGCGGGACGGGAAAGTCATATTAATCAGGCCAGTCGGGCGGATCTCGACGAGGAGTGGCCGGATCCCGACGGACGATCCGCCGGAGGTCGCCTCGCCGGCCCTCGGCCGCGGCGCGTCCGATTCGTACAAGACCGGCGGAGGGCGGCCTGCCTACCGTGCCCCCATGGACACAGCACCCGACCTCACCCCCCGCCTCGACCTCATCGGCGTCGTCGTCTCCGACATGGCCGCCTCGCTCGCCTTCTACCGCCGTCTCGGCCTGGAGATCCCGGACGGGGCCGAGTCCGCCCCGCACGTGGAGGCCGCGCTGCCCGGCGGACTGCGGATCGCCTGGGACACGGAGGACGTCGTGCGGTCCTTCGACCCCGGCTGGAAGCGGCCCGAGGGCGGCAACCGGATCGAGCTCGCCTTCCGGTGCGCGACGCCGGACGCCGTGGACTCGGTGTACGAGGAGCTGCTCGCCGCCGGGTACCGGGGGCATCTGAAGCCCTGGGACGCGGTCTGGGGGCAGCGCTACGCCGTGGTCCTCGACCCGGACGGCTCGGGCGTCTCGCTGTTCGCCGACGCGGCCGGCTCCGCCACGGACGCCACGTAGGCCCCGAGGGTCGTGCCGGCCAGCGCCCTGGTCTCACGTGCGAGATGGGCCTGGTCGGCGCAGCCCGCCCGGACGGCCGCCTCCGCGTACGGCACCCCGGACAGCACGAGCGCGAGGGCCCGCTGGAGCCGGAGGATCCTGGCGAGGGTCTTGGGGCCGTAGCCGAAGGCGTCGAGGGAGCGCCGGTGGAGCTGCCGGGCGCCGAGGCCGACCGCGTCGGCCGTCTCGGCGACCGCCCGCCCGGCCGCGAGGCGGTCCGCGACGGCCCGGAGCAGCGGGTCGGGCGCGGGGGCGTCCGCGGCCCTGCGCCGTACGACCTCGTCCAGGGCCGCGGCGGGGTCGGGGGCCTCGGTGATCCGCTCGCCGAGCCGCCGCGCCTCGGCCTCGCCCCACAGCGCGCCGAGGGCGACGCGCCGGTCGCGGAGCTCATGGGCCGGGACGCCGAGGAAGCCGGGCGCGTCGCCGGGGGCGAAGCGGACTCCCGCGTACCGTGCGGCGGACTCCCCCGGTACGTGCGCGCGGGTGTCGGGTCCGGCGACGAGGAGGTGTCCGTCGGCCCAGATCAGGTCCATGCAGCCGTCGGGCAGGACGGGCCGGACGCCGTCCGCGGCGGGGCCGGCGGTCCGGGTCCACAGGACGGCTCCGTCGAGCAGGGCGGGGCGTTCCTCGTACATCCCTCCACGCTATGCCCGGTCGGAGCGGTCAGTCCTTCTCCCAGCCGGAGTGGAGGCGGGCCTTCACGTCGTCCGGGGGCAGGAACCGGGACCAGCGCTCGGGGAACTCGGACGGCATGTCCGGGTCGTCCTCGTCGACGTCCTCCGCCTCCGCGCGCACGCGTGCGACGAGTTCGGCCGCCTGGATGGCCCGGGCCCGGTCGTTGGCCTCGCGGGCCGCGGCGGTGGCGACGGAGGGCCAGACGCGGTCGATGGCCGCGTTCACGGCGGCGCCGACCAGGACGGCGAAGGCCGAGATGCCGATCCAGAGGAGGACGGCGATGGGGGCGGCGAGGGAGCCGTAGATCGTCGGTCCCTCGACCTGGCTGGTGAGGTAGATGCGCAGCAGGAAGCTGCCGAGGATCCACATCCCGAGGGCCACGAGGGCGCCCGGGATGTCCTCGATCCAGGGCGATCTGACGGGCACGGACACGTGGTAGAGCGTGGTGAGGAAGGCGATGGAGAGCAGGATGACGGCCGGCCAGTAGAGGACGGCGACGACCTCGGTGCCCCAGGGGACGAGTTCGACGACCCGGTCGGGGCCGACGACCGCGAGCGGCAGCACGACCGCTCCGATGAGCAGGGCCACGAGGTAGAGCAGGAAGGCCAGGAGGCGGGTCTTCACGATGCCGCGGTGGCCGTCGAGCCCGTACATGACGGTGATGGTGTCGATGAAGACGTTCACCGCGCGGGAACCGGACCAGAGGGCGATGGCGAAGCCCAGGGAGATCAGGTCGGGCCGTTTGCCCTGGGTCACGTCGTCCAGGATGGGCTTGGCGATGTCCTCCACGCCCCGGTCGGAGAGGACCGTTCCGGCGGCGCGCAGGATGTTCTCCTGGATGCTCGCGACGGTGTCCGTGTTGGTCCAGTCGTCGGCGTAGCCCAGGAGGGCGATCAGGCCGAGGAGCAGCGGCGGCAGCGACAGCAGGGTGAAGAACGCCGCCTCGGCGGCGAGGCCGAGGATCCGGTACTCGATGCACGAGTTGACGGTGTCCTTGAGGAGCAGCCAGACCATCTTCCGCTTCGAGACGTTGCGGTAGAGGACGCGCGCGCGGTGGAGCCTGCTCCAGGGCCGCCGCTCGGGCCGTTCGGGTGTTTCGCTTGCTGCCTGCACCTGCTTACCGTATCGGCATGGCAGCGAGCACCCACACCGTGACCAACCAGGCTCCGCCCCTGGTCGGGTACGACGTCTTCATGACCGATCCCGTCCTCACGGAGGCCGTGGAACGCCACCTCGCGCCGGAGCTCCTGGCGGAGGCCCGCGAGGACCTCTCGGTGCTCGGCCGTGCGGCCGGTTCGGCCCAGGTACGGGAGTGGGGCGAGCGGGCGAACGCCAACCCGCCGCGGCTGCGGACCCACGACCGGTACGGGCACCGGATCGACGAGGTGGACTTCGATCCGGCCTGGCACCGGCTCCTCGGCAAGTCGGTGGGCGCGGGGCTGACGGACGCCTGGGGCAGGCCGGGCGGCCATGTGCGCCGGGCCGCCGGGTTCCTGGTGGTGTCGCAGGCGGAGGCGGGGCACGGCTGTCCGGTGTCGATGACGCACGCCGCCGTGCCCGCGCTGCGCACCGAGCCGGAGGTCGCCGAGGTGTGGGAGCCGGCGGCGACCTCGCACGTGTACGAGCGGGAGCTCCGTCCGGTCGCGGAGAAGCCGGGCGTCCTGCTCGGGATGGCGATGACGGAGAAGCAGGGCGGCAGTGACGTCCGGGCGAACACGACGGAGGCGCGCCCGCTGGCGGCCGACGGGGAGTACGTCCTGACGGGGCACAAGTGGTTCTGTTCGGCGCCGATGTCGGACGCCTTCCTGGTCCTCGCGCAGGCTCCGGCGGGGCTCAGCTGCTTCCTGGTGCCGCGGGTGCTCGCGGACGGCTCGCGCAACGCGTTCGCGATCCAGCGCCTGAAGGACAAGCTGGGCAACCGCTCGAACGCCTCCGCCGAGGTGGAGTTCGACGGCACCACGTGGGCGCGCCGGGTCGGCGAGGAGGGCCGGGGGCTCCGCGCGATCATGGGCATGGTGGCGGCGACCCGGCTCGACTGCGTCCTGGGTTCGGCGGCGCTGATGCGGCAGGCGGCGGCGCAGGCCGTGCACCACTGCGCGTACCGGGAGGCCTTCGGCGGGCCGCTGATCGAGAAGCCGCTGATGCGGAACGTCCTCGCGGATCTGGCCCTGGAGTCGGAGGCGGCGACGGTGCTCGCGATGCGCCTCGCAGCGGCCTACGACGCAGCCGAAGGCGCCACCGCAACCGATCGCGCCGGCGGCTCCGGGGGCGGCGACCACGCCGAGCGTGAGCGGGCCCTGCTCCGTATCGCCGTTCCGGCGGCGAAGTACTGGGTCACGAAGCGGTGCACGCCGATGGTGGCGGAGGCGCTGGAGTGCCTGGGCGGCAACGGGTACGTGGAGGAGTCCGGGATGCCCCGGCTGCTGCGGGAGTCGCCGCTCAACTCGGTCTGGGAGGGCTCGGGGAACGTCCAGGCGCTCGACGTGGTCCGGGCGCTGCGGACGGAGCCCGCCGCGCTGGACGCCTTCCTGCGGGAGGTCGGGGCGGCGCGGGGAGCGGACCACCGGCTCGACCGGGCGATCCGCGGGCTGCTCGTCGAACTGGCGGACCTGGACGGGATCGAGGCGCGGGCGCGGCGGATCGCGGAGCGGCTCGCGCTGGTCCTCCAGGGGGCGCTCCTGGTGCGGTGGGCACCGCCGGAGGTCGCGGACGCGTTCTGCGCGGCGCGGCTGGGCGGGGACGGGGGCGCGGCCTTCGGGACGCTGCCGCACACGCTGGACCTGCGGACGCTCGTGGAGCGGGCACGGGTGGAGGTCCGGGGCGACTGACGCACGTCCGGGGGAAGTTCGCCGCGCGTGCCAGGGGTGGACCACAGGGGTCGGCACGCGCGGAAAAGCGGGGGTGGTGCTGCGCCGACACGGCACCACCCGCCGCTCGCACCAGCTTCACCCACGGGGCGGGCCGGCGACCAGAGTTGCAAAGGGTTGCAGGATTACCCGAACCGGGCCTCGCCGGACGGTTCCGAACGGCACGATGGGGACCGACACTCCGGACATCTGCCCCGTGCAGAACCGATACAGCACCCCGGGCGGCTGGGAGAGACCGATGAAGAACACGCAGCTCGACATGAAGCGCCTCGCCGCCATGGACGCCGCCCAGGCCACCCGGCTGCTCCACCGGGTCCGCGAGGAGACGCTCGCCGGCCGAACGCCCCCGATCGCGCCCCGCCCGGTGATCGACGCGTCCTGGCAGCGGATGGCCCGGCTGGGGCTCGACCCCGACCAGGGTACGAGCACCGTGCTGCTGCAGCCCGACGAGCTGGAGGAGCGGCGCAGGACCACGCTCCTCTCCGAGGTCATGCAGACGCTCAGCGGCGGCCTCGCCGGCATCGCCGACACCTCCCTCCAGATCATGGTGGTCACCGACGAGCACGGCCGGGTGCTGTGGCGGCAGGGGAACCTGTCGGTGATGCGGCAGGCGAACGGCATCTGCCTGGAGGAGGGCGCGGCCTGGACCGAGCGCACCACCGGGACGAACGCGGTCGGCACCGCCCTCGCCATGGGCCGGGCGGTCCAGGTGCACTCCGCCGAGCACTACGTCCAGGCGCTCCACAACTGGACCTGTGCCGCCGCGCCCGTGCACGACCCGCGCGACCGGCGGCTGCTCGGCATCGTCGACGTGAGCGGACCCGCGTCCAGCTTCCATCCGGCGATGCTGGCCCTGGTCGGTTCGGTGGCCCAGCTCGCCGAGGCGGAGATGCGGGAGCGGCACCGCGGCTCGGTCGAGCGGCTGCGGGCGGTGGCCGCGCCGATCCTGTGCCGGGTGGGCGGCCGGGCCGTCGCGGTGGACACCCACGGCTGGACGGCGGCGGTGACCGGGCTCGCGCCGGTGGACCGGATCACGCTGCCGAAGTCCTTCCGGTCCGGCCGGATGTGGCTGCCCTCGCTCGGCGTGTGCGCGGTGGAGCCGCTGCCGGGCGGCTGGCTGCTGCGGGTCGAGGAGGAGACGCCGGCGGAGGAGCCGGGCACGGCGGCGGCGAGCCGGGTGGTCCTCGACCTGAGCAGGCCGCGCCGCTGGACGGTGTCCGTCTCGGGCGCGGCGGGCAGCTGGCAGCAGGAACTGAGCCCCCGGCACGCGGAGCTCCTCTACGTCCTGGCGATGCACCGGGACGGCCGGACGGCGGCGGAGCTGGCGGACGACGTGTTCGGGGACCGTACGCGGACGGTGACCGTACGGGCGGAGATGTCCCGGGTGCGACGGAACCTGGCCGGGGTCCTGGCGCACCGCCCGTACCGCTTCAGCGAGGAGGTCGCGGTGGAGGTCCTCCGCCCGGAACGCCCGGCGGACCTGCTGCCCCACTCCCTGGCGCCGGCGGTACGGGGACCCCGCACCGGCACGAACGCGTAGCGCGCGGGCAGGGCGGAACGGGGCCGGCCGGGGCGCGGCCGGGCGGAGCCGGGCGCGGCGGGGTCGGGCTGGGCGGGATGGGCATCCGGGGCGCGCGGTCCCTTTCCGGCCCTCGCTGTCCAGCATGCGGACACCCCGGAGCGGGGGTCCCGTCGCCCGGCCCCCCCGGTCGCCCCGCCGAACCGGCTCGTGATGCCATGAACCCATGCGCATCACTCTCACCACCTGGTCCCTCGAACAGACCTCGCCGTCCGATCTGCGTCCCTCCCCCGCCCCGGAGGGCGACGACATCGCGATCGCGCGGGCCGCGGTCCCGTCGCCGGAGTACAGCCGCTTCCTCTACACGGCGGTCGGCGGCGACATCCGCTGGAACGACCGGCTGTCGCTGACGTACAAGCAGTGGCAGGAGATCGTCGAGAAGCCGGGCGCCGAGATCTGGGTGGCGTACGACAAGGGGACCCCGGCCGGCTACGTCGAGCTGGACCCGCAGGACGACGGCGTCGTGGAGATCGTCTACTTCGGTCTGATCCCGGCCTTCCGGGGGCGCCGGATCGGCGGTCACCTGCTGTCGTACGGGGTGGCCCGGGCCTGGGACCTGGCCGAGCGCTGGCCCGGGCGGGAGGCGACGCGGCGCGTCTGGCTGCACACCTGCTCGCTCGACGGCCCGCACGCGATGGCCAACTACGAGCGCCGCGGCTTCCGGCTCTTCGACACCAAGGTGGAGGAGGTCGACGAGTCCGAGACCCCCGGTCCCTGGCCGGGCGCCCACGCCTGACGCCGGCGGAGACCCGTGAAGGGGCCCTGATCAGGGCCCCTTTCGCGTGACCCAGACCACACCATCTCATGAAGCGAGACGACTACGTCCATATTCTGGACGATGCTGGACTGGGTCCAAAGTCCCATGACACGCTTCCGTCATGTCTGGAACTGGAATTGCCTTGGTGAGTCGGCGGCACGTCGACCTGGGCCGCATGTCCAGCGCCATCTGTCCGGCGCGCTGAGAGAACCAGCACCGCCGCGATCACTTTTCAGCACGACTCTGCCCGACCCTGCTGCGCACTGACGCGCCACCCTCCGACCTGAGCGCCAGTGTGCAGGTCAGAGCCGCCCTCTCGCAGTCCCGAAGGACAAGACGCCATGGCCGCCACCCCGGAAAACCCCACTCCCGCCGCCGCACGCCGCAAGACCGGGCGCCACCGTGGCGAGGGTCAGTGGGCCGTGGGGCACTTCACCCCCCTGAACGGCAATGAGCAGTTCAAGAAGGACGACGACGGTCTCAACGTACGGACACGTATTGAGACGGTCTACTCGAAGCGCGGATTCGACTCCATCGACCCCAACGACCTGCGCGGACGCATGCGCTGGTGGGGCCTCTACACCCAGCGCAAGCAGGGTCTGGACGGCACCAAGACGGGTGTCCTGGAGCCGGAGGAGCTGGACGACGAGTACTTCATGCTCCGCGTCCGTATCGACGGCGGCCGGCTGACCACCGAGCAGCTCCGGGTGATCGGCGAGATCTCTGAGGAGTTCGCCCGGGGCACCGCGGACATCACGGACCGGCAGAACGTCCAGTACCACTGGATCCGGATCGAGGACGTCCCCGAGATCTGGAACCGCCTGGAGGCGGTCGGCCTGTCCACCACCGAGGCCTGCGGCGACACCCCGCGTGTCATCCTCGGCTCCCCGGTGGCCGGCATCGCGGCCGACGAGATCATCGACGGCACGCCCGCGATCGACGAGATCTACCGCCGGATCGTCGGCAACAAGGACTTCTCCAACCTGCCCCGCAAGTTCAAGTCCGCGATCTCCGGCTCGCCGCAGCTCGACGTGGCGCACGAGATCAACGACATCGCCTTCGTCGGCGTGGACCACCCGGAGCACGGCCCCGGCTTCGACGTCTGGGTCGGCGGCGGCCTCTCCACCAACCCCAAGCTGGGCGTCCGCCTCGGCGCCTGGGTCTCCCTCGACGAGGTCCCGGACATCTACGAGGGCGTCATCTCGATCTTCCGCGACTACGGCTACCGGCGGCTGCGCAACCGCGCCCGCCTGAAGTTCCTCGTCGCCGACTGGGGCCCGGAGAAGTTTCGCCAGGTCCTGGAGGACGAGTACCTCGAGCGCAAGCTGACCGACGGCCCCGCTCCCGAGCAGCCCGCCGGCCAGTGGCGCGACCACATGGGTGTGCACCAGCAGAAGGACGGCCGGTTCTACATCGGCTTCGCCCCGCGGGTGGGCCGGGTCGACGGCGCCACGCTCACCAAGATCGCCGGCCTGGCCGAGCAGCACGGCTCCGGCCGGCTGCGCACCACCGCGGACCAGAAGATGATCCTCCTCGACGTCGAGGAGGCACAGCTCGACTCGGCGGTCGCCGCGCTGGAGGCCCTCGACCTGCGGGTGAACCCCACCCCATTCCGACGCGGCACGATGGCCTGCACCGGCATCGAGTTCTGCAAGCTCGCGATCGTCGAGACCAAGGCGCGCGGCGCCTCGCTCATCGACGAACTGGAGCGCCGCATCCCGGAGTTCGACGAGCCGCTGACGATCAACATCAACGGCTGCCCGAACGCCTGCGCCCGCATCCAGGTCGCGGACATCGGCCTCAAGGGCCAGCTGGTCCTGGACGACGAGGGCAACCGCGTCGAGGGCTACCAGGTGCACCTGGGCGGCGCGCTCGGCCTGGAGGCCGGCTTCGGCCGCAAGGTCCGCGGCCTCAAGGTCACCGCGGCCGAGCTCCCCGACTACGTGGAGCGGGTCCTCAAGCGCTTCCAGGCGGAGCGCGAGACCGGCGAGCGCTTCGCGACCTGGACCGCCCGCGCCTCGGAGGAGTCCCTCTCATGAGCGAGCGTGCCGCACCGTTCCACTGCCCCTACTGCGGCGACGAGGACCTGCGTCCCCACGAGCAGGGCCACGGCGCCTGGGAATGCGCCGCGTGCAGCCGAGCCTTCCAGTTGAAGTTCCTGGGGCTGCTCGCCCCCGGTACTTCAGGCAACACCCCTGGAGGGAAAGAGATATGACGCTCACTCAGGACGCCACAGCGGCCGACCTCAAGGCACTCGCCGAGCAGGCCGGCCGCGATCTGGAGGACGCCTCCGCCCTGGAGATCCTCCGCTGGGCCGTGGACACCTTCGGCGAGGGCTTCTGCGTCACCTCCTCCATGGAGGACGCGGTCGTCGCCCACCTCGCCTCGCGGGTCCGGCCCGGCGTGGACGTCGTCTTCCTCGACACCGGCTACCACTTCGAGGAGACCATCGGCACCCGTGACGCCGTGGACGCCGTCATGGACGTCCGCGTCCTCACCCTGACCCCGCGTCAGACGGTGGCCGAGCAGGACGCGGAGTACGGTCCTGAGCTCCACGACCGCGACCCCGACCTGTGCTGCGCGCTGCGCAAGGTCAAGCCCCTCGAAGAGGGCCTGACCCGGTACGGCGCCTGGGCGACGGGGCTGCGCCGCGACGAGTCCCCGACCCGGGCGAACACCCCGGTCGTCGGCTGGGACGAGAAGCGCCGCAAGGTCAAGGTCTCCCCCATCGCCCGCTGGACGCAGGACGACGTCGACGCGTACGTCACCGAGCACGGCGTCCTCACCAACCCGCTCCTGATGGACGGCTACGCCTCCGTCGGCTGCGCCCCCTGCACCCGCCGCGTGCTGGAGGGCGAGGACGCCCGCGCCGGCCGCTGGGCGGGTCGCGGCAAGACCGAATGCGGGCTGCACGGATGACGGACACTCAGGAAGTTCAGGAGAAGCACGTGACGGGTGCCACCATCTGGCTCACCGGCCTGCCGAGCGCCGGCAAGACCACCATCGCGTACGAACTGGCCGGCCGGCTCCGCGAGGAGGGCCACCGGGTCGAGGTGCTCGACGGCGACGAGATCCGCGAGTTCCTCTCCGCGGGCCTCGGCTTCAGCCGCGAGGACCGGCACACCAACGTGCAGCGGATCGGGTTCGTCGCCGAGCTGCTCGCCTCCAACGGCGTGAAGGCCCTCGTCCCCGTCATCGCCCCGTACGAGGACAGCCGCGAGGCGGTCCGCAAGCGCCACGCGTCCGAGGGCACCCCCTACGTCGAGGTGCACGTCGCCACTCCGGTGGACGTCTGCTCCGTACGCGACGTGAAGGGCCTCTACGCCAAGCAGAAGGCGGGCGAGATCAGCGGCCTCACCGGTGTCGACGACCCGTACGACGAGCCGCGCGACCCGGATCTGCGGATCGAGTCCCACACCCAGACCGTGCAGGAGTCCGCGGCGCAGCTCCACGCGCTGCTCACCGAGAGGGGTCTGCTGTGACCACCGTCGCTCATGTTCACGACAGCACCGCCAGCCCGTTCGCGCTGTCGCACCTGGACTCCCTGGAGTCCGAGGCCGTCCACATCTTCCGTGAGGTGGCGGGCGAGTTCGAGCGGCCGGTGATCCTCTTCTCCGGCGGCAAGGACTCCATCGTCATGCTGCACCTGGCGCTGAAGGCGTTCGCCCCCGCGGCGATCCCCTTCACGCTCCTGCACGTCGACACCGGGCACAACTTCCCCGAGGTCCTGGAGTACCGCGACCGCACCGTCGCCAAGCACGGCCTGCGGCTGCACGTCGCCTCCGTGCAGGAGTACATCGACGCCGGAAAGCTGCGCGAGCGGCCCGACGGCACCCGCAACCCGCTGCAGACCGTCCCCCTCACCGAGGCGATCCAGCAGCACCGCTTCGACGCCGTCTTCGGCGGCGGCCGCCGCGACGAGGAGAAGGCCCGCGCCAAAGAGCGGGTGTTCTCGCTGCGCGACGAGTTCTCGCAGTGGGACCCGCGCCGCCAGCGCCCGGAGCTGTGGCAGCTCTACAACGGCCGGCACGCCCCCGGCGAGCACGTCCGCGTCTTCCCGCTGTCCAACTGGACCGAGCTGGACGTCTGGCAGTACATCCAGCGCGAGAAGATCGAGCTGCCCGAGATCTACTTCGCCCACGAGCGCGAGGTGTTCGCCCGCAGCGGCATGTGGCTGACGGCCGGCGACTGGGGCGGCCCGAAGGAGTCCGAGACCACGCAGACGCGGCTGATCCGCTACCGCACCGTCGGCGACATGTCCTGCACCGGCGCCGTCGACTCCGACGCCACCACGCTGGACGCCGTCATCGCCGAGATCGCCGCCTCCCGGCTCACCGAGCGGGGCGCGACCCGCGCCGACGACAAGATGTCCGAGGCCGCGATGGAAGACCGCAAGCGCGAAGGGTACTTCTAATGAGCACGTCCACCGAGCAGCTGACCGAGCAGCTGGCGGCCACCACCCTGCTGCGCTTCGCCACCGCCGGATCCGTCGACGACGGCAAGTCCACCCTGGTGGGCCGGCTCCTCCACGACTCCAAGTCGGTCCTGGTCGACCAGCTGGAGGCCGTGGAGCACGCCTCGCGCTCCCGCGGCCAGGAGGCTCCCGACCTGGCGCTCCTCACCGACGGCCTGCGGGCCGAGCGCGAGCAGGGCATCACCATCGACGTGGCCTACCGCTACTTCGCGACGCCCCGCCGCCGCTTCATCCTCGCCGACACCCCCGGGCACGTGCAGTACACCCGGAACATGGTGACCGGCGCCTCCACCGCCGAGCTCGCCGTGGTCCTCGTCGACGCCCGCAACGGCGTGGTCGAGCAGACCCGCCGGCACGCGGCCGTCGCCGCGCTGCTCCGCGTGCCGCACGTGGTCCTGGCCGTGAACAAGATGGACCTGGTCGAGTACCGGGAGCCCGTCTTCGCCGCCATCGCCGAGGAGTTCACGACGTACGCCTCCGAGCTCGGCGTCCCGGAGATCACCGCGATCCCGATCTCGGCGCTGGCCGGCGACAACGTCGTGGAGCCGTCCGCGAACATGGACTGGTACGGCGGCCCGACGGTCCTGGAGCACCTGGAGACCGTCCCGGTCAGCCACGACCTGACGGCCTGCCACGCGCGGTTCCCCGTGCAGTACGTGATCCGCCCGCAGACCGCCGAGCACCCCGACTACCGGGGCTACGCCGGCCAGATCGCGGCCGGTGCCTTCCGGGTCGGCGAGCAGATCACCGTCCTGCCGTCGGGGAAGACCTCCACGATCACCGGGATCGACGCGCTGGGCGAGGCCGTGGACATCGCCTGGGCGCCGCAGTCGGTCACCATCCGGCTCGCCGACGACATCGACATCTCGCGCGGCGACCTGCTCGCCCCGAGCGGTGACGCCCCGCCGACCACGCAGGACATCGAGGCGACCGTGTGCCACGTGGCGGACCACCCGCTCGCCGTCGGCCAGCGGGTGCTGCTGAAGCACACCACCCGCACGGTCAAGGCGATCGTCAAGGAGATCCCTTCGCGGCTGACCCTGGACGACCTCTCGCAGCACCCGACCCCGGGCCAGCTGGTCGCCAACGACATCGGCCGGGTCGTGGTGCGCACCGCCGAGCCGCTCGCGCTCGACGCGTACGCCGACTCGCGCCGCACCGGTTCGTTCCTGCTGATCGACCCGGCTGACGGCACCACGCTCGCGGCGGGCATGGCGGGCGAGTCCTTCGCCACCGCCAAGGCCGTCGCGAGCGTCGAGACCGCCGAAGAAGCAGAGGGATGGGACTTCTGACATGAGCGAGAACGTCTACGCGACCTTCGCGAAGGAAGGCGGCCGGGTGGGCTCCGGCGCCCTCGGCGCAGGCATGGGAGGCGTCGCACGATGTGCGTGCTGACCTCGATGCTCCGCACCCGCGGCGCGACCCCGCTCCACCCGCACCACCCCGAACGACATAGACGAAGACTTCGAAGACGCTGAATCGAGGGGACAACCTCCCGTGCCTGCCACCACCCGTACCACCCTGCGCCGCGGCCTCGCCGCCGCCGCCGCTCTGCCGCTGCTGATCGGCGCGCTCGCCTCCTGCGGCTACGGCTCCGACACCAAGAACGACGAGAAGAAGGTGGCCGCCGAGGGCAAGAAGCTCTCCGCCGACACCGTACGGCTCGGGTACTTCCCCAACCTCACCCACGCGACCGCGCTGATCGGCGTCCAGGACGGCCTGATCCAGAAGGAGCTGGGCGGCACCACGCTGAAGCCGCAGACCTTCAACGCCGGCCCGTCCGAGATCGAGGCGCTCAACGGCGGCTCCCTGGACATCGGCTTCATCGGCCCCTCGCCGTCCATCAACGCGTACGTCAAGTCCAAGGGCTCGAACCTGCGGATCATCTCCGGCTCCGCCTCCGGCGGCGTCAAGCTGGTCGTGAACCCGGACAAGATCAAGACCCTGGACGACCTCAAGGGCAAGCGGATCGCCACCCCCCAGAAGGGGAACACGCAGGACGTCGCGCTCCTCAACTGGATCGCGGAGAAGGGCTGGAAGGTCGACCCGGAGTCCGGCAAGGGTGACGTCTCCGTCGTCCGCACGGACAACAAGGTGACCCCGGACGCCTTCAAGTCCGGCTCCATCGACGGCGCCTGGGTGCCCGAGCCGACCGCCTCCAAGCTCGTCTCCCAGGGTGGCAAGGTCCTCCTCGACGAGACGTCCCTGTGGCCCGACAAGAAGTTCGTGATCACGAACATCATCGTGTCGCAGAAGTTCCTCACGGAGCACCCGGACGTGGTCGAGGCCGTGCTGACGGGCACGGTGAAGACCAACGCGTGGATCAACGCCAACCCGGACAAGGCGAAGGCGTCCGCCAACGCGGCGCTGAAGTCCCTCGGTGGCAAGGCACTGGACGCCAAGGTCATCGACCCGGCGTGGCCGAGCATCGCGATCACCAACGACCCGCTGGCCGCGACGCTCAAGACCCAGTCCGAGTGGGCGGTGAAGGCCCAGCTGATCAAGCAGCCCGAGCTGTCCGGCATCTACGACCTGAAGCTCCTCAACAAGGTGCTGAAGGCCGCCGGCGAGCCCGAGGTCTCCGACGCCGGTCTCGGCGTCAAGTAACCGCGCCGAGCCGACGCACAGACCGCGAATCCGTAACCCCCAGGAGGTGACGACCATGGCCACGACGTTCGCCAAGGCTGCCGAGGGCACCGTAGCGGAGCAGACGCACGCCGCCCGGATCGAGCACGTCTCGAAGTCCTTCTCCGGCCCGGCCGGTACCCAGCTCGTCCTGGACGACGTCAGTCTCGACGTCGCGCCCGGCGAGTTCGTCACCATCCTGGGGGCCTCGGGGTGCGGCAAGTCCACCCTGCTGAACCTGGTCGCGGGACTCGACCGGCCGACCCAGGGGTCCATCGAGACCCCGAGCGGCCGGCCGGCCCTGATGTTCCAGGAGCACGCCCTCTTCCCGTGGCTGACCGCGGGCAAGAACATCGAACTGGCCCTGCGGCTGCGCGGGGTGGCCAAGGCCGAGCGCAGGACCGAGGCCGAGCGGCTGCTCGAACTGGTCCGGCTCGGCGGCGCGTACGGCAAGCGGGTGCACGAGCTGTCCGGCGGCATGCGGCAGCGCGTGGCCCTCGCCCGGGCGCTGGCCCAGGACAGCCAGCTGCTGCTGATGGACGAGCCGTTCGCGGCGCTGGACGCCATCACCCGTGACGTGCTGCACGGCGAGCTCACCCGCATCTGGGAGGAGACGAACCTCTCGGTCCTGTTCGTCACCCACAACGTGCGCGAGGCCGTCCGCCTCGCGCAGCGGGTGGTCCTCCTCTCCTCCCGGCCCGGCCGGGTCGCGAAGGAATGGACCGTGGGCATCGAGCAGCCGCGCCGCATCGAGGACGCGGACGTGGCCGAGCTGTCCCTTGAGATCACTGAACACCTGCGTGGGGAGATCCGCCGCCATGGCCAGCACTGACACCGCCGCGACGGTCAAGAAGGACGACCTCGCCGGTCTGGAGGCCGGACTCGACGCCCTGGACGCGGTCGAGATCCGCCGCACCCCGGTCCGGGAGGTCCTGCTCAAGAAGGTCTTCCCGCCCACCCTCGCCGTCGTCCTGGTCCTCGCCGTCTGGCAGATCCTCGTCTCCGCGAAGATCACCGAGGAGACCAAACTGCCCGCGCCGTCCGCGGTGTGGGACGGTCTGACCGACATGTGGCTGCAGGGCACCCTGCTCGAGGTCATCTGGACCAGCGTGTCCCGGGGCCTCGCGGGCTTCCTGCTGGCCCTGGCCATCGGCACCCCGCTGGGCCTGCTCGTCGCCCGGGTGAAGTTCGTGCGCGCCGCGATCGGCCCGATCCTGTCGGGTCTGCAGTCACTGCCCTCGGTGGCGTGGGTGCCGCCGGCCGTGCTCTGGTTCGGCCTGAACGACGCGATGATGTTCACGGTGATCCTGCTGGGCGCCGTCCCGTCCATCGCCAACGGCCTGGTGTCCGGTGTGGACCAGGTCCCGCCGCTGTTCCTTCGGGCCGGCCGCACCATGGGCGCCACCGGCTTGCGGGGCACCTGGCACGTGACCCTTCCGGCGGCGCTGCCCGGCTACCTGGCCGGTCTCAAGCAGGGCTGGGCCTTCTCCTGGCGTTCGCTGATGGCCGCCGAGATCATCGCCTCCTCCCCCGACCTGGGCCTGGGCCTGGGCCAGTTGCTGGAGAACGGCCGGAACAACATCGACCTGCCCGGCGTGTTCCTGGCGATCCTGCTGATCCTGATCGTCGGCATCGCCATCGACCTGCTGATCTTCAGCCCGCTGGAGCGCTGGGTGCTCCGCAGCCGCGGCCTGCTGGTGAAGTGAGCCGATCCCCCATGAACCGAACCGTCCTCCTCGTGATCGCCCACGGCAGCCGCGACCCGCGGCACGCGGCGACCGTCCAGGCGCTGGTGCGCCGGGCCGGTGCGCTGCGGCCGGGGCTGCGGGTGGAGACGGCGTTCCTCGACTTCAACCTGCCGTCGGTGCGGGGAGTGCTCGACCGGCTCGCCGCCGACGGCGTACGGGACGTGGTGGCGCTGCCGCTGCTGCTGACCCGGGCCTTCCACGCGAAGGCCGACATCCCCGCCGTACTCCGCCAGGCCCCGCCGTCCCTGCGGATCCGCCAGGCGGAGGTCCTCGGACCCTCTCCGCTGCTCATCGAAGCGGTGGAGCGGCGGCTGTACGAGGCCGGGCTCACGCCCGGCGACAAGAGCGCGACCGGGGTCGTCCTGGCCTCGGCGGGCTCCACCGACCCGGAGGCGATCGCGGTGATCGCAGAAACGGCGCGGGAGCTGAGGCGCACCGGTTGGTGCTCCGTGCGGCCCGCGTTCGCCTCCGCATCCCTGCCGCGCACGGAGGACGCCGTGCGCGCCCTGCGGGCCGAGCCGGGCGTCCGCCGGGTGGCCGTCGCCCCCTACGTCATCGCCCCCGGACGTCTCCCGGACCGGATCGCGGCGGGCGCGGCGGAGGCGGACGTCCTGGCGGATGTGCTGGGCCCCTCCCCGGAATTGGCCCGGCTGCTCCTCGAACGCCACGACGCCGCCGCCCACGCGGCCCGCGGCGCCGTGGCCCACTCGGCCTGAGTCACCGCGGGGAACCTGTCCGACAATTCGGCCGGTCGACGGATGCGAGCAACTTCATGCCCGTGCCGTGCATCCATCGGCCCCTCTCGTGCGTCTTCTGTGCGCCGGGTCTTTGCGGGCCCGGACGACATCGGTTCCTACCAAGGGCAGAAGACTTTGATCACTTCGACACTCGGCGTACGCAGAGCCGTGACCGTCACGATCACGGCCTCGGCCGTACTGGCCGGCGGTCTCTTCACCGGCCAGGCGTACGCCGCGCCGCCCACCCCGTCGATCACCGCCGCGGGCGGCTTCGTCATGAACAACGGGACGGGCACCACGCTGTTCGGGAAGGCCGCCGACACCCGTCGGTCGACCGGTTCGACCACGAAGATCATGACCGCGAAGGTGGTCCTGGCTCAGCGCGGTCTGAACCTCGACGCCAAGGTCACCGTCCAGAAGGCCTACAGCGACTACATCGTCTCCAAGAACGCCTCGTCCGCCCGGCTGATCGTCGGCGACAAGGTGACGGTCCGCCAGCTGCTCTACGGCCTCATGCTGCCGTCGGGCTGCGACGCGGCCTACGCGCTGGCCGACAAGTTCGGCACCGGCACCACGCGGGCCGCCCGGATCAAGTCGTTCATCGGCAAGATGAACACCGAGGCCCGCAACCTCGGCATGCGCAACACCCACTTCGACTCGTTCGACGGAATAAGCAATGGGAGCAACTACTCGACTCCCCGCGATCTGACGAAGCTCGCGAGCAGTGCGATGAAGAACTCCACGTTCCGTACCGTGGTCAAGACGAAGTCCACGAAGCAGAAGGTGACCACGAAGACCGGTGGCTACCGGTACATGTCGTGGAGCAACACGAACAAGCTTCTGAGCACCTACAGCGGCGCGATCGGCCTGAAGACCGGTTCGGGTCCGCAGGCCAAGTACTGCCTCGTCTTCGCGGCCACCCGCGGCAGCAAGACGGTCATCGGCGCGGTGCTCGCCTCTCCGAGCGAGGCGAACCGGGCGACCGACGTGAAGAAGCTGCTGGACTACGGCTTCGCCAGGTAAGAGCGTGATCCGCGGTGAACGGCGCCCGACGGCGCCGGTCCCGCCCGGGGCCTGTCTTCCGCTCGCCGGGAGGCAGGCCTCCGCCGTGTTCCGCCGGGCGCCCGCTAGCTGAAGTCGAGGCCGCCCGTACGGGTGCGCTTCAGTTCGAAGAGGTCCGGGTGGCCGGCGAGGACCCGGAAGCTGTCGAAGAGTTCGGCCGCGCGCTCGCCGCGGGGGACGGCGCGCAGCACCGGGCCGAACCACACGGTGCCGTCGACGTGGATCGTGGGGGTGCCGAC
Organism: Streptomyces sp. CB02009; assembly: GCF_001905825.1. GTDB lineage: Bacteria > Actinomycetota > Actinomycetes > Streptomycetales > Streptomycetaceae > Streptomyces. Next base: position 498,849 of record NZ_LIVV01000003.1, on the reverse strand, counting down.
GTAGGCGTCGGCGTCGCGGTCCTTGCCGGCGTCGTGGCTGCGGCGGACGGCCTCGTCGTACGCCTGGTCGTCGGCGGCTCCGGCGAGTTCCGCGGGCAGGCCGAGTTCGGCGAGCGCCTCGGCGACGACCGCGTCGAAGTCCTGCCGCTTCTGCTCGTGGATGCGGGTTCCGTAGGCGGTGTAGAGCGGGCGCAGGATCTCCTCGCCGTGCCGCTCGGCGGCGGCCGCGGCGACTCTGACCGGTCCGATCGAGGCGTCGACGAGTGCGCGGTACCAGTCCGGGAGGGTGTTGCCCTCGTTGTGCAGGTACAGGCTCATGACCTTGAAGCGGAGGTCGATGTCCCGCTCGCGCTCGACCTCCAGGATCCAGCGGGAGGTGATCCAGGCGAAGGGGCAGGCGGGGTCGAAGTAGAAGTCGACGACGGGGCGGGGCGCGGTCTCGGTGTGCGTCATACGAAGGAATCTAGCCACCCGGTGGCCTGCCCTCGTGGTCCAATCACACCTGTCGGGAGTGGGCCACTTGGTGGTCAGTCCTGCCGGGTCATCTCGATGAGCTTCAGCACGGTGTTCCAGTTCCGGGCGGTGGCGACGAGCCCCTTCACGACGGCCGGCCGGGAGACCACGTCGCCCAGCCTGGACCTCCCCAGGCCGTCGGGCACGTAGAGGTAGAGCACCCGGTCGCCGAGGGCGAAGTCCTCGGGGAGATAGGCCTCGCGGTCGATCGAGGCGAAGCGCTCGGGGTCCACGGGCCCGGAGTAGTAGACGGCGTGGAGCTGCTTGCCTTCGAGCTCGGCGGCCGGGAAGGGGCAGGCTTCGGCCACCGCCGCCAGGTAGTCGGCGCCGCGGACGAGGCAGTCGACGCGGAATCCGAACCGCTCCTCGATCGCGTCCTCGAGCGCGGTGGCGAGCTCGTCCTCCCCGGCGCCGGACTCGGTGGTGAAGACGGCGTTCCCGCTCTGCAGGTAGGTGCGGACGCCGGTGTGCCCGAGTCCCTCGACGAGGGGCCGGAGCTCCGCCATGGGGACCTTGCGGTGTCCGCTCACGTTGATGCCGCGGAGCAGGGCCGCGTACGTCTTCTTCGTCATGGCTCAAATCTAGGCGGGCCACCGCGCCTCGTGGGGGGCGGCGCGGTGGCCGGTTCGAACACTGTCCGATCAAGGGGATCCGCGAGAAGACCCTTCACCCATCTGTGACTTATTCAACAAACTTTCGTAATGGCGAACCCCTGGTGAACCTGTCATTTGCGCTGATAGCGGGCGAGTACCCGGTTGCCGTCCGTCACCAGGCGCCTGCGCAGCTCGGCGCCGTCGATGGCGCCGCTGTAGTACTCCTGGAAGGCGGGCGTCGCCACCTTGTCCTTCCACTCCGGGTAGCCGCGCACCGACTGCGCGGGCGCGGGGCGCAGCTGCTCGGCCACCGCGGCCCCGGTCGCCCAGCCGTCCCTGGCGGTGTGGAGCGAGGGGTCGGCGAGCGCGGTCGTTCCGGTGGGCAGCATCCAGTCGCCGCGCGCGAGCCGCACCATGTTCTCCGGGCGCAGGAAGAAGTCGAGGAACGCGGCGGCCTCCTTCTTGTACGGACTGTCCTCGGCGATCGACAGGGTCTGCGGCGAGACGCCCTGGGCGAGCCCGGCCTCGCCGGCGGGGGCGGGCAGGACCGTCCACTCGAAGCCCTCGGGGGCCTGCTGGGCGATCTGCTGGCGGTAGGCGAAGCCCAGCGGGACCATGGCGTACCGGCCGGCGAAGAAGCCGGGGAGGGTGTCGGAGCCGCCGCTGCCGAGCGTGGTGCGCGGGGCGGTGCGGTCGGTGACGACCTGGTCGTGGAGGGTGCCGGGGACGACGGCGTCGGCCTCGGTGAAGCGGATGGCCACCCGGCCGTCGGCCTCCCGGTGGAAGAGCTGTCCGCCCGCCGAGAGGCCCAGGTTGAGGCTGACGGAGACGGGTTCCTTGAGCGGCCATGCGACGGCGTACCGGCCGGGGCCCATGGTGCGGGTGAGGTCCTGGGTGATCCGGCGGAACTCGGTCCAGGTCCAGGGCGCCTCGGGGGTGGGGAGGCGGACGCCGGAGGATTCGAGGATCTTCCGGTTGGCGATGATCACGCGCGGTTCCTGGAGGAACGGCACGCCGTAGATCCCCTCGCCGAAGGTGGTGGTCTCCCAGCTGCGGGCGGGGATGTCGGCGCGGAGCCGTTCGGGCAGCAGCGGGCGGAGGTCGGCGAGGTCGCCGCCGTAGGCGAAGTCGGCGAGGTCGTCGGAGGCGTCGTGGATGATGTCGGGCGCCTCGCCGCCCTCGAAGGAGGTGAGGAGCTGGTCGTGGACGGAGTCCCAGCTGCCCTGGACGTAGTCGATCTGGACGTCGGGGTGGCCGGCGTTCCACTCCGCCACCAGCTGCCGGTTGGCGTCGACGGACTCCTTCTGCCAGGCGAGGGACTGAAAGCGGAGCCGTACGACCCCGTCCTCGGGAGCGTCGTCCCCCGCCGTGCAGCCGGTGACGAGCAGGGCGAACGCGGCGGTGAGGGTGAGGAGCCGTCGTCTCATGACTTCACCGCCCCGGCCAGCGTCCCGCCGGTGATCCGTCGCTGGAGAAGGCCGAAGACGACGAGCGAGGGCAGGGTCGCGAGGAAGGCCGCGGCGGCCAGCGGGCCGAGGTCGGCGACGCCCTCGGCGCCGAGGAAGTGGGTGAGGACGACCGGCAGGGTCTGCTTCTCCGGGGTCTTGAGCAGGACGAGCGCGAAGAAGAACTCGTTCCAGGCGGTGACGAAGGCGAAGAGGGTGGTGGCGACGATGCCGGGGACGAGCAGCGGGGCGGTGACCGAGACGAGGGTGCGGAGCCGGCCCGCGCCGTCGACGGCGGCGGCCTCCTCCAGTTCGGCGGGGACCGCCCGGACGTATCCCGTCAGCATCCAGAGGGCGAAGGGCAGCGACCAGACGACGTAGACCAGGACGAGGCCGAGGACGCTGTTGACGAGGTGCAGGTTCTTGAGGACCAGGAAGAGCGGGATGATCACGAGGACGAAGGGGAACGCCTGGCTGATCACCACCCAGCCGGTCGCGGCCGAGGCGAGCCTGCCCCGGTGGCGGGCCGTCACATAGGCCAGCGGGGTCGCGACGGCCACCGCGATCACGGCGGCGGAGACCGCGGCGACCAGGCTGTTCCCGGCGGCCCTGAGCAGCGGCTGCTCGTCGAAGGCCTGCCGGAAGTTGGCGAGCGTGGGGTCCTCGGGGATCCAGGTGGGATGCAGCGAGGCGAGCTCGGGGGCGGGCTTGAAGGCGGTGGAGACCAGCCACAGGAAGGGGAAGGCGAGGAAGACCAGGTACGCGAGGAGGGCCGCGTACTGGCCGCATCGCGCGGCTCTGCTCGTCCGGAGGGCGCTCACCGGTCCTGGTCCCCTTTCAGCCGTCGTACGAGGGAGAGGGCGATGAGCACCGAGACCGCGGCGACCATCACGCAGCCCATCGCGGCGGCGTAACCGAACTGCCCGTAGCGGAAGGCCTCTTCGTAGGCGAAGAGCATCGGGAGCCGGGTCCGGCCGCCCGGTCCGCCGCTGGTCAGCACATAGACCAGGGCGAAGGAGTTGAAGTTCCAGATCAGGTTGAGGGCGGTGATGGCGAGGGCGACCGGCCGGAGCGCGGGCCAGGTGACGACGCGGAAGCGGCGCCAGGCCCCGGCGCCGTCGAGCGCGGCGGCCTCGTGGAGTTCGTGCGGGGTGTTCTGGAGCCCGGCGAGCAGGGCGACGGTGGTCTGCGGCATCCCGGCCCAGACGCCGACGAGGACGACGGCGGGGAGCGCGGTGGCGAGGTCGGAGAGCCAGTCGCGGCCGTCGCCGAGGCCCAGGTTCCTGAGCGTCTCGTTGAGGATGCCGGCGTCGGGGTTGTAGACGAGCCGCCACATGATGCCGACGACGACCTCGGGCATCGCCCAGGGAACGATCGCGAGGGCCCGTGCCAGCCAGCGGAAGCGGAGCTTCTGGTCGAGCAGGAGGGCGAGGCCGAGGGCGAGCAGGAACTGGGGGACGGTGACCCCGACGGCCCAGACCGCGCCGATGCGGAACGAGTCCCAGAACAGGGTGTCGTGCAGCAGGTCCTGGAAGTTGAGCGTGCCCACCCAGCCGGTCGTCCGGGTGCGGCCCGACTGGGCGTCCGTGAAGGCGAGCGCGATGCCGTAGAGCAGCGGGCCGACGCTGAGGACCAGGATCGGCAGCAGCGCGGGGAGGACCAGGAACCAGGCGCCGACATCGGGGCCGCGCGGGCGTGTCCGGTGGGCGGCGCGCGGTGTGCGCGTCCGGCCCGGCCGCTTCGTCGCGGTCAGCGAGCTCACCGATTCGACCCCCGTCCGCCTTTCCCCGGGCCCGGGCCGGGGGGCCCGTACCGCCGCGGGAACCCCGCCATGGTGCTGACGCCCCGGGGGCCGGTCAAGGCGATCTGCGCGGTGAGCTGCGTGGATGGGAGACTTTGGCTCAATCACACAGGTAGGGAGAGGTCGATGGACGAGGCGCGGGCGCGGGAGATCCTGGCGGCGGCGGGGGTGCCGGTCGCCGAGGCGACGCTGCTGGCCCTCGGGGAGAACGCGGTCTTCGCGGTGGGCGATCTCGCCGTGAAGGTGGGCCGGGACGCCGAGCTGTTCGAGCGGGCGGAGCGGGAGCTGGCACTGGCCGCCTGGCTGGCCGACGCGGAGGTCCCGGCGGTACGGGCCGCCGAGGAGAAGCCGCGGCTGGTCGAGGGGCACCCGCTCACCTTCTGGCACCGGCTGCCCGAGGCGGTGCGGCCCGCGGAGCCGCGTGACCTGGCGCCGCTGCTCCGGCGGATCCACGCGCTGCCGGAGCCGGCGGCCTTCACGCTGCCGCGCCGTGAGCTGCTCGGCGGTGTCGAGCGGTGGCTGCGGCTCGCGGGCGACGCGATCGATCCGGCGGACGCGGCGTTCCTGCGGGAGCGGCGCGATGCCTTCGCCCCGGCGGCGGCCGCGCTGACGCCGCACCTGACGCCGGGCCCGATCCACGGCGACGCGCTCCCCCGGAACGTCCATGTCGGCCCCGACGGCCCGGTCCTGGTGGACCTGGAGACCTTCTCCTCTGATCTGCGGGAGCACGACCTCGTGGTGCTCGCGCTCTCCCGGGACCGGTACGGCCTGGACCCGGCCGCCTACGAGGCCTTCACCGGGGCGTACGGCTGGGACGTGCGGGAGTGGGAGGGATGCGCGGTGCTGCGCGGGGCGCGGGAGACCGCGAGCTGTGCGTGGGTGGCGCAGCACGCGCCGACGAACCCGAAGGCTCTGGCCGAATTCGAGCGTCGGGTGGCCTCGCTGCGGGACGGCGACCCCGAGGTCCGCTGGTACCCGTTCTGACATCATGTGGTCCTGACCGAACCGGCTGCCGAGAACGGGGTGTTGGGATGCGCGTGGAACTGACCGAGGTGACGCTCGACGTCGAGGTGGGCGGCGAGGGACCCGCCGTCCTGCTCGTGCACGGCTTCCCTGACAGCCACCGTCTGTGGCGTCATCAGATCCCGGCGCTGCGGGCGGCCGGGTTCAGGACGGTCGCCCCGACGCTGCGGGGCTTCGGCGCCTCGGACCGTCCGGAGGGCGGTCCGGAGGCGTACCACCCGGCCAAGCACGTCGGCGACCTGCTGGAGCTGCTGGCCCGGCTGGAGATCGACCGGTTCCATGTGGTCGGCCACGACTGGGGCTCGGGGCTCGCGCAGGGCATCGCGCAGGTCGTGCCCGACCGGGTGGCGAGCGCGACGCTCATGTCGGTGGGCAACGTCGCGGCGGTCCTCGCCGCGGGCTGGGAGCAGCGGCAGCGCCTGTGGCACCTGACGATGTTCCAGCACGAGGGGCTCGCCGAGGAGTGGCTGTCCCGCGAGGACTTCGCGCGGCTGCGCGAGATGCTGGACGACCACGCGGAGGCGGAGGCCGTCCTGGAGCCGTTGCGCGCTCCGGGCGGGCTGACCGCCGCCCTCCAGATCTACCGGTCGGGGCTGTCCGTCGAGACCCAGCTGGGCGAGCCCCCGGTGCTTCCCCCGCTGTCCGTCCCGGTCATGGGCGTCTGGTCCACCGGCGACCGCTTCCTCGACGAGCGGCAGATGGTGGAGACCGGCGCGCACGTCTCCGGTCCCTGGCGCTACGAGCGCGTGGAGGACGCCGGCCACTGGTTCCCGCTGGACCGGCCGGAGCGGGTGAACGACCTGCTGCTCTCCTTCCTCAAGGAGAACTCCTGACGCGTCGCTGCTAGACCGCCGCCGCGACCGCCTCGCGCAGGGGCCACGTGGAGTCGACGACCGCCTCCGCGTCGCCCTTGCGGCGCAGGAAGTCCTGGAAGTTCTCGGCCCAGGCGCGGTACCAGCCGATCTGGCGCTCATGGAGCTCGGCCGGGTCGAGCTCGGCGACCTGCCGGTGCCGCTCGGCTATCGCGACGGCGACCCGGACGGCGGCGAGCGCGTCGGCCGCGGCCTGGTGGGCTGCTTCGAGCACCACCCCGTACTCCCCGCAGACGGCTTCCAGGTTCCGCTTGCCGCGCCGGTAGCGGTCGACGGCCCGGTCGATGGTGTACGGATCGACGACGGGTCCGATGGGGACGCCGCCGAGCCGCTCGCTGAGCGAGGGCAGTCCGTGCCGGCGCAGCTCGGCGGAGAGCAGCGTCAGGTCGAAGGAGGCGTTGTACGCGACGACAGGGACGCCGTCCTCCCAGTACGCGGCGAGGGTCTTCGCGATCTCGTCGGCGACCTCGCGCACCGGCCGGCCCTCGGCGGCCGCCCGCTCGTTGCTGATGCCGTGGATCGCGGAGGCCTGTTCCGGGATGCGGATGCCCGGGTCGGCGAGCCAGTCCCGCCGGTGTGTGACGTGTCCCCCGCCGTCGACCTCGATGATCGAGGCCGTCACGATCCGGGCCTCCAGTGGTTCGGTGCCGGTCGTCTCCAGGTCGAAGCCGACCAGCGTCTCGCCGTGCCAAGCCATCGGGTCCTCCTTACGTGATCTCCCCCGTGGTGCTGACCACCCTCGCACGCGCCACTGACAACACCTCCGGCCTCCCCCGTCGCAGCGTCAGGAGACGGGCCGTGAGTCGAGCCAGACGGACTCGAATTCCTCCCGGTATGTCTCGAAAAGTCCGTGATCGCCGTCACGGATGCCCTGTCCGTGCCGCACCACGTTCCGCCCGCCGCCGCGCAGGACGAGCACCGGCGCCTCCATGCCCCGGGCCCGGCGCAGATAGGACTGCACGACGCCGACCCCGTCCGGCCCGTCGCCGTCCACCAGATAGGCGGTGAACCGGGGCGTCTCGTCGAAGACGTGGATCTGGAAGGCGCCCGGGTCGCGGAGCTTGGAGCGGACCCGGCGCATGTGGAGGATGTTCATCTCCACCGAGCGGCTCAGCTCGCCCTTCTTGAGGCCCAGTTCGCGCTCGCGGCGCTTCACCGCGCTGCTCGCGGGGTTGAGGAAGAGGAGCCGGGTCCGGCAGCCGGACTCGGCGAGGCGGACCATCCGGCGCCCCGAGAAGTTCTGCACGAGCAGATTGAGACCTATGCCGGTGGCGTCGAGGCGGCGGGCCCCGCCGAAGAGGTCCTCGGCCGGCAGCTGCCGCTGGAGCCGGACCCGGTCGGGGTGGACGGAGACCACGTCCGCGTACCGGTCCCCGACGAGGTCCTCGACCGCGTCCACCGGCAGCCGGTCGGCGGAGGGCACCCCGGCACCGCTGCCGAGGATCTCCAGGATGCGGGCCGAGGCCCGTTCCGACTGGGCGAGGACGGTCAGGGAGAGCGCCCGGTTGCGGGAGACCACGTTGCGCGTGACCTCCAGCTCGTCCAGGGCGAGCTCGACCTCGCGCCGGTCGTCGAAGTAGGGCTCGAAGCAGGGCCAGTGCTGCACCATCAGCTCGCGCAGCTGCGGCAGCGTCAGGAAGCTGAGGACGTTGTCGTCGGCCGGGTCGAGCAGATAGCCCTTGCGGCGCGACACCTCGCGCACGGCGACCGCCCGCTGCACCCACTCCTGGCCCGCCGGGCCCGCCGCGGCCACCACCCACTCCTCGCCGTGCACGGGCTCGTACACGGGCCGCAGGACGGCGGCGACCACGGCGCGCAGCCGCTGCTCGACGAGGTTCAGCCAGATATAGGCCCGCCCGGCGCGCTGGGCGCGGGTGCGGACCTCGCTCCAGGCCTCGGCGTCCCAGTCGAGCTCGGCCCCTATCTCCACGGGCCGGGCGACGGTGACCGTGCCGGGCGGCACGGCGCCGGGCGGCGCGACGGCGCCCGGCGGGGCCTCGGCGGGGCCGGCGGGACCCTTCTCCTGACCCGGATCCCCTGGGGGCAGCTCCAGACCTCCCGAGCTCACCCGCGCACCGCCTTCTGCTCCTGGACGCCCGTGTCGACCGGTCCGACAACGATCAAGGAAGGGTACTCCGCGAGCGGGAGGCGGTGCAGCAGGATCGTCAGGCTCCTTCCTCAACTCCCCAGATCGGGCTGCCCGTTCCCGGAGGCGAGATCGGACGGAGTGAGCGGATTCATAGCGGTTACGTCCCGGGGGGCGAGCTGGAAGCCCTGCCAGTGGACCGGCATGGGCTGCTGGTCCTCGTCCCGGGCGATGTGGTGGAACCCGATGTTGACCCAGACCGACGGCTTGGTCAGCGTCTCGCCGTTGACCCACTTGTCCACGCTGTCACCGGCGTTGGGGGCACAGCCGCCGATGTTGTTGCTCGCGAACTTCTCGCAGGCGCGCGACTGCGTGAAGTACACGTCGTGCTTGGTGAAGCCGCGTCCGGCGTGGGTGTCGGTGTGGCCGGGGACGATCTCGTACGAGCGGGCGTGGCCGTCGGCGTTCTTGCCGGTCCCGCTGACCACCCGCCACCAGCGCATGTTCTTCGCGTCGCCGGCGAGCTCCTTGGTGACCGGGGTGCGCACGGTCTTCACGGTCGGTCCGCCGCCGCCCGGGGCGGGCGCGGTGACGGTGGAGTCGAACTGCTCGATCCGGTCCTTGGTGGAGCCGTCGAGGCCGAAGTCGAGCTTCCAGAAGACGTTGTGGGCGTGGCTGGTGGCGTAGGCGCGGGAGCCCTTGCCGATGGGCCAGCCGCGGCCGTCGGTGGCGTTGTAGTCGACGGGCGAGAGGCTGCCGGTGGCACCGACGTTGGCGCCGATGGTGCCGTCGGCGGAGAACCGCCATTCGGAAATGTACTCGTACCAGCCGACCTTGTTCACCGTGTAGACGAGCAGGTCCTTGGCCTGCGCCTGGTACACCTTGCTCCCGCTGTCGCTGGCCATCCGGTAGGCGTGGCCGCGCGCCCGCGTGGTGGTGCACAGGCCCTTGATCTGGCCCACCTCGGGCACCTTGACCGTGGTGAGGGTGCCGCCGGGGCACTCGGCCGGCTTGAGGTTCTGCAGGCCCCAGCCGAAGCCGGCACCGGTGAGGTCGTCGTACTCGGCGACCCCGTCGTCGTAGGGCACGTGGATCTGGGCGAGCCGGGCGCTGCTGAGGACCTTGACGGGGGCGGCCGCGCCGGGCGGCTGGTAGGTCACCTTGTCGAGCGTGAGCCCGGCGTCGGTGTCGTAGCGCCAGCACATGCGCCAGGTGGCACCGCCGTCGAGCTTCTGCGTGATGCGGTAGGCGTCGGAGCAGTCGGCCTCGGGCGTGACGGACGGGCGCGTCGGGGACGGCGGCGGCACCGCGGGGTTGCGCGTCGGCGCGGGCGCGGGGGCCGCGGTGGCCCCGGTCGCCGGGGCGGTGGCGGCGGTCGCGGTGCCGAGCAGGACGGCCGCGGTCAGGACGGCGCCGCGGGTGCGCCGCGTGCGCCGGGTGGAGCTGTGCGGCGTGGACGGGCTGTGCGGGGTGGGCATGGGAACGTACTCCCTCGTACGGAGGTCGGCCCGCCGCCCGCGAGGGGCGGCGGGAGAGGACCGGCGGCGGTGGTCAGCCGACGCGGGTGACGGTCCTCGCGGAGAGGTCGACGATCAGGTCGCGGGTGTCGATCCAGGCCCCGTTGAGGACCTTGGTGACGAGCCGTACGCAGCGGTGCTCGCCGCAACGGGTCAGGGGTGCGGGCACGTTCGCCTCGCGGTAGGGGCGGTAGAGGTCGCCGTTGAACCACAACTGACCGGTGGAGGTGAGCTCCTTGCCGGTGGCGTCCTTGTAGTCCTCCTTGACGCCCTTGCCGAGGGGGCTCGCGAGGATCAGCTCCAGGGCCTCGCGCAGCTCCTCGGGGTGGGCGGAGGGCTGGACACCGCGCTGCGCGACGGACTTCTCGACCTTCCCCGTGGCGAGGTTGACGGTCCGGGTGATGAGCTCGTCCCGCCCGTAGTCGTAGAAGCGGACCTCGGCGCGGCGCGTGCCGTCCCCCGGCAGCGGGTCGGCGAGGCCGGTGCCCAGGTGCTGGGGTCCCCGGCCGCCCTCGACGTTCTGCTGGGCGGCGGCGCCGGACGGGGTCAGCGCGAGCGTCTCGGCCCGGGCGAGCTCGTCGTCGGTGAGCGGGTCGCTGCCCACGCCCTTCTCCCCCTCGGCCGCCGCGGGGGCCACGGTCGCCGGCGGGGGCGCGGTGCCCCGCGCCTGCGCGCCGGCTCCGGACTCCGCCGCGCCGGCGCCGTCCGCCGGCCCACCCGTTCCGCCCCCGCCGGCCGGACCGGCGGTGCCTCCGAGCGTGCTACCGCTCACCGTCCCCGGCGGAGCCTCCGCCCCGGAGACCCCCGGCATTCCGATCGCGACCGCGACGGCGGTTCCCGTCACCGCCATGGCCGCTCCGGCCACCACCTTCCCCAGGTGGCGACGCGCTATTTCGTACACACTTCCCCCTCATTCCCCCTCCAGGACCGCGGTCACCCGGTAGGACGGGGCGAAGTCCTAGGAGGTTGCGCCTCTTTCGGGCAGGATTCGGCCGAAGAACAGCTATAAAACCCGGACAGAAGAGGAAGAGTCGTATCCATGCAGGTCTGGCCGGGACAGGCGTACCCCTTGGGCGCCACCTATGACGGAGCGGGAACCAACTTCGCGGTCTTCTCGGAGGCCGCCCACAGGATCGAGCTGTGTCTGCTCCACGACGACGGCTCGGAGACGGCGGTGGAGCTGCGCGAGACCGACGCGTTCGTGCGGCACGCCTATCTGCCGGGCGTGATGCCCGGTCAGCGGTACGGGTTCCGGGTGCACGGCCCGTACGCCCCGGAGCAAGGGCTCCGCTGCAACGCGGCGAAGCTGCTCCTCGACCCCTACGCGCGCGCGGTGTCGGGGCAGGTGAAGTGGGGCGAGGCGGTGTACGGCTATCCCTTCGGGAAGCCGGACGCGCGCAACGACCTGGACTCGGGTCCGCACACGATGACCTCGGTCGTGGTCAACCCGTACTTCGACTGGGGCGACGACCGGCGGCCGCGCACCGAGTACCACCACACGGTGATCTACGAGGCCCATGTGAAGGGCCTGACGATGCTCCATCCGGACCTCCCGGAGGAGCTGCGCGGGACGTACGCGGGCCTCGCCCACCCGTCGGTCATCGGGCACCTGAAGGAACTGGGCGTGACCGCGCTCGAACTGATGCCCGTCCACCAGTTCGTGAACGACCACCGCCTGGTCGACGCGGGACTCTCCAACTACTGGGGCTACAACACGATCGGCTTCTTCGCCCCGCACAACGCGTACGCGTCCTGGGGCGACCGGGGCCAGCAGGTCCTGGAGTTCAAGTCGGCGGTGCGGGCCCTGCACCAGGCGGGCATCGAGGTCATCCTCGACGTGGTCTACAACCACACCGCCGAGGGCAACCACCTGGGCCCCACGCTCTCCATGCGGGGCCTGGACAACCCCTCGTACTACCGGCTCGCCGACGACCCCCGCTACTACATGGACACCACCGGCACGGGGAACTCGCTGCTCATGCGCTCCCCGCACGTGCTCCAGCTCATCATGGACAGCCTGCGGTACTGGGTGACCGAGATGCACGTGGACGGCTTCCGCTTCGACCTGGCGGCCACCCTGGCCCGCCAGTTCCACGAGGTGGACCGGCTGTCCTCGTTCTTCGACCTGGTGCAGCAGGACCCGGTGGTCAGCCAGGTGAAGCTGATCGCCGAGCCCTGGGACGTCGGCGAGGGCGGCTACCAGGTGGGCAACTTCCCGCCGCTGTGGACCGAGTGGAACGGCAAGTACCGGGACTGCGTAAGGGACCTGTGGCGGGGAGAGCCGCGCACCCTCGCCGAGTTCGCCTCCCGCCTGACCGGCTCCTCCGACCTCTACCAGGACGACGGGCGGCGGCCGCTCGCCTCGGTCAACTTCGTGACCTGCCACGACGGCTTCACGCTGCGGGACCTCGTCTCGTACAACGACAAGCACAACGAGGCGAACGGCGAGGGCAACCGGGACGGCGAGAGCCACAACCGGTCCTGGAACTGCGGCGTCGAGGGCGAGAGCGAGGACGTCGGGATCGCCGAGCTGCGCGCCCGCCAGAGCCGCAACTTCCTTGCCACCCTCATGCTTTCGCAGGGCGTGCCGATGCTCAGCCACGGCGACGAGTTCGGACGCACCCAGGGCGGCAACAACAACGCGTACTGCCAGGACAACGAGGTGTCCTGGGTGCGCTGGCCGAAGGAGAACAGCGAGGCGGAGGCCACGCTGCTCCGCTTCACCCGGGCGATGGTGCGGCTGCGCCGGGACCATCCGGTCTTCCGGCGCCGCCGCTTCTTCCACGGGCGGCCGGTGGAGGGCACCCACGACGAGCTCACCGACATCGCCTGGTTCACGCCCGAGGGCGAGGAGATGACGTCCCGGGACTGGCAGGCGGCGCACGCCCAGGCGCTCACCGTCTTCCTCAACGGCAACGCCATCTCGGAGCCGGGCACCCAGGGCGAGCGGATCGCCGACGACTCCTTCCTGCTGATGTTCAACGCCTCGTCGAAGGAGCTGGAGTTCGCGGTCCCCGACAGCCACGGGACCCGCTGGCGCACGGTGGTGGACACCTCCGACCCGGAGGGCATGCCGCCGCAGGAGGGCCCGGAGCTGGTGGGCGGCGAGCGGGTGACCCTCGCGCCGCTCAGCCTGACCGTTCTGCGCCGGCCGGCCTGAGTTCCCGTACGGGACCGGGCGCCGCCGCCCGGACCGTCCAGGACAGCAGCGCGCAGGCCACGGCCGCCCCCACCGCCACCGCGAAGGCGGCGGGGGCGCCGTGGCCTTCGGCGAGCCGGCCGGAGACGGCCAGGGCGAGGGCCTGGCCGGCCACGACACCGCTGGTGAGGAAGGCCATGGACTCGGCGAGCCGGGCGGCCGGCACGGTCCGCTCGGTGAGCCCGAAGACGGTGATCAGGTGCGGGGCGTAGGCGGCGCCGAGGACGACGACGACCGCGTACAGGGCGCCGAGGGAGCCGACGAACAGCAGCGGCACGGAGAGGACGACCAGCGCCGCGGTCGCCGCGCGCCAGCGGGCCGTGAGACCGATCCGCGCGGGCACCGCCGCCATGGAGAGGCCGACGGCGGCGCTCATCACGCCCATCGCCGCGTAGACGAGACCGGCCTGGGCGGGCGCGCCGAGCTCCTCGGTGAGCGCGGTGATCCCGGCCTGGGAGGCGCCGAACATGGCGCCCTGGAGGGCCATCGTGCCGCGCAGGGCGTACGCCGATCCCGGCAGCCGCGTCCGTTCGGAGGCGCCCGTTCGGGTGGACGCCGACGGCTCCGGAAGGGTGGCCCGCGCCGTCGGGTGGAGGGCGAACGCCGTGCCGAAGACCGCGAGCAGGAGGGACGCCAGGAGGAGCGCGGCCGCCGGGTGGGCGAGGGCGGCGGCGAGGCCGACGAACGCCGGGCCGAGGACGAAGGACACCTCGTCGAGGGTGCCCTCGAAGGAGAGCACCGTGCCGACGGTCCGGTCGTCGGCGCCGGAGCGGCGGGCGAGGGCCACCGAGCGGGCCCGGGCGAGCGGCCCGACCTGGGGGACGGTCGCCCCGGCGAGCCCGCCGAGCACCATCAGCCAGGCCGTGGGGGCGTGGGCGAGCGCGGCGAGGACCAGGCCGGTGACGGCGACGGCGTTGGCGAGGGAGGCCGTGAGCACGACCCCGCGCTGGCCGTGCCGGTCGGTGAGCCGTCCGACGACCGGCCCGCCGACCGTCTGCCCCGCCGCGAGCGCGCCGCCCGCGAGACCGGCCGTGGCGAGGGAACCGCTCGTCTCGGCGACCAGGAGCAGGCTGCCCAGCTGGCACATGGCGGTGGGCAGCCGGCCGAGGAAGGAGACGACGGGCAGGGCCGGGCCGAGCAGGGAGAGCGTGTCGCGATACATCCGGAGCATCGGGCGAACGTAACGCGATGCACACGAACGGGTGCATGAGGCGATGACACAGAAGCCCTCCCGCGGGGTACGTACGTTCGCATGACCTCCCTCCCGTCCGGTCCGCCCTCCGTCCCGTCCCGTTCCGCCTCCTCCCCGGCCGCGCTGCCGGCCGCCACCTACCGGCTCCAGCTCCAGCCGGACTTCCCGTTCGCGGCGGCCGAGCGGGCCGTGCCGCACCTCGCGGGCCTCGGGGTCTCGCACCTCCACCTCTCCCCCGTCCTGGAGGCGGTTCCCGGCTCGACCCACGGGTACGACGTCACCGACCACCGGTCCGTGCGCGCCGAGCTCGGCGGCGAGGAGGGGCTGCGGGCCCTCGCCGCGACCGCGCGGGCGCACGGCCTCGGCCTCGTCGTCGACCTGGTGCCCAACCACATGGCGGCCTCCGCCCGGCACAACCACGCGCTGCGCGCCGTGCTCCGCGACGGTCCCGACTCGCCGTACGCCCGCTGGTTCGACATCGACCGGACCGCCGGGGACGGCCGGCTGCTGCTCCCGGTGCTGCCCGCGCGGCTCCCGGAGGTACGGGACCGGCTGCGGGTCGCGGACGGGTCGCTGCATCTGGACGGCCAGGACTTCCCGCTGCGGCCCGGCACGGAGGGGCTGCCGCTGGACGAGCTGCTGGATGCCCAGTGGTACCGGCTCGGCTGGTGGCGGCTCGCCCGCACCGAGCTCAACTACCGGCGCTTCTTCACGATCTCGGACCTGATCGGGGTCCGGGTCGAGGACCCCGAGGTGTTCGCGGCGACCCACGCGAAGATCGTGGAGCTGGTCCGGGACGGGGTGGTCGAGGGGCTGCGGATCGACCACCCGGACGGACTCGCCGACCCCCAGGGGTACCTGGAGCGGCTCGCCGGGGCGACCGGTGGGCACTGCTGGACGGTGGTCGAGAAGATCCTCACCGGTCCTGAGACGCTGCCCGCCGCCTGGCCGGTCGCCGGCACCACCGGGTACGACGCCCTGCGGCACGTCGACGGGGTGTTCACCGATCCGGTCGGCGCCCATGAGCTGACGGACCTGTACCGGGAGTTCGTCTGCCGGGCCGGCGACAGGGGCGGCCACTGGGAGGCGACGGAGCGGCGCGCGGCGTACGAGGTGGTCAGGCACGACCTGGCCGCCGAGACGGCGGTCCTGACCCGGATCGCGGAGCGGATCTGCGCCGCCGACCCCGCCCTGCGCGACCACGCGCCCTGGGCGCTGCGCACCGCCGTCCGCGAACTCCTCGTCCGGGTCCCGGTCTACCGCCCCTACCGGACCGGCGGCGAGCAGGTGCTGACGCCGGAGGCGGCGCGCGGCGCGAAGGCGGCCTTCGCGGTGCCCGAGGAGGCCGCGGCGGTCGACGTCGTACGCGACCTGGCACTCGGCCTGCTCGGCGCCGGGCCCGAACACCTGGCGTTCCGGACCCGGTTCGCGCAGACCTCGTCGGCGCTGCGGGCCAAGTCCGTGGAGGACACCGCGTTCTACCGGTACACCCCGCTGCTCTCGGCGAACGAGGTGGGCGGAGACGCGGGACGCCCGGCGGTGCCGGTGGACGAGTTCCACGCGTACTGCCGGCGGATCTCACGGGACTGGCCGGGCACCGGCACCGTCCTGTCCACCCACGACACCAAGCGCAGCGCCGACGTCCGGGCCGCGATCGCGGTCCTCTCCCAGTGCCCGCAGGTGTGGGCGGACCTCCTCGGCGAGGTCGCGGGAGTGCCGGCGCCGGACCCGCACGTGGCCTGGACGGCCTGGCAGACCGCCTTCGGCTTCGGCACCCCCGCCGCCGACCGGCTCGGCCCGGCGATCCTCAAGTCCGTACGGGAGGCGGGGCTCCGGACCAGCTGGACGGAGCCCGACACGGAGTACGAGCGGGCGGTGGAGGAGTTCGCGGCGGCCGGGCCCGGCCGGATCCCGCTCCGGGCGGCCTCGGAGGCGGCCTTCGCGCTGGAGCCGCACATCCGGGCGCACGCGCTGGGCGCGCTGCTCATCCAGCTGACGATGCCGGGGGTGCCGGAGCTGTACCAGAACACGGAGCGGGAGTACCGGGCCCTGGTGGACCCGGACAACCGGGCCCCGTTCACGGTCGGCGCGGACGACGACCACACGGCCCTGGTACGGGCGGCGCTGCGGCTGCGGCGCGAGCGCCCCGCGGCCTTCGGGGACCGGGACACGTACGCGCCGCTGACGGCCGAGGGTCCGACGGCCGCCCACTGCCTGGCCTTCAGCCGCTCCGACGAGGTGATCACCGCCGTCACCCGGCTCCCACTGCGGCTCTGGGAGGCGGGCGGCTGGCAGGACACGGAACTGGTCCTGCCGGAGGGACGCTGGGCCGATGTCCTGGACGGTGTCAGGGAGTTCACCGGAGGTCCGGCGACGGAGCTGAAACTGGCGGAGCTGTTCGCGGAGCGGCCGGTGGCGCTGCTCGCGCGTCTGCACGACTGAGGGGCTGAGCGCCGAGGGGCCCCGGGGATGAGCCCCGGGGCCCCTCGGAGGCTTCGGCCGGTCAGGAGCGGGAGGCTCGCGAGACCTCGCACTTGGTGTACTCGGAGCCGTCGCCGGTCCCGGGGTAGGAGGTGGCGAGTTCGGCGCTCACGGAGGCGCCCGCCGCGACCTTGATCGCGGTCTTGGTGGCGCTCGCGGGGACCGCGGTGCCGCCCGCGTCGCCCTTGAACTTCATGGTGACGGTGTAGTCGTAGTCGAGCACGCCGTCGTTCTTCACGGTGACGCGGGCGACCAGGTTCTTGGTCGCCGGGTCGAACTTGCACTCGTTGATGGTCACGTCGCGGATCGCCTTGTCGGCGCTGCTGGAGCCGCCGGGGAGGGAGCCGCCGGAGGTGCCACCGGAGGTGCTGTCGTTGTCGCTGTTGTGGTTGCTGCTGCTCGAACCGCCGGAGCTGCTGCCGCCGCAGCTGCCGCCGTGCGAGCCGCGGGCACCGGTCAGGGCGACGACCGCGATGCCGAAGACAGCGATCGCGCGAATATGACGCATCTTCACGTTTGAATCCCCGTTGAAAGTGGTACAGAAAAAGGCGCTCTTTGACGAGCACACGTCACCCTAGCAGCGGCGGGCGAGCGCCTCCCCCACCCCGCGATCAGCCCCCGGGGCGGACGATCAGGCTCCGCGGCGCCCGCGTGATGAGGCCCGTCCACACCGGCCGGAACCCGTCGGCGAAGCGGAGCCGGGGCATGGCCGTGAACAGCGCCCGCAGCGCGTACTCGGCCTCCAGGCCGGCCAGGACCACCGCCGGGCAGAAGCCGCTGCCGTAGGTGAGCTGCCCCGGGTCGTCGCGGAACGGGTCGAAGCGGTCGGGCTCGCGGAACCGCTCGGGGTCGCGGCCGGCCGAGCCGACGAGCAGCGCGACGGACGCGCCGGCGGGCAGGACGCCGCCGCTGACCGGGACTTCGGCGGCGGTACGGCGCACGGCGATCTGCACGGGCGGGTCACGGCGCAGCGACTCCGCCCAGGCCCGGCCCACCAGGCCCGCGGGGGCGTCGCGCAGGGCGGCGACCTGGTCCGGGTCCGCCAGGACGTTGCCGAGAAAGGAGGCGAGGGCCTTCTCCCGTACGGCGATCTGCCCGCCGCACTCACCGGCGAGGGCTCCCGCGGCCCGGCCGCGCACGAGCCGCATCATGTCCCGGTAGGGCACGCCCACGGCGGCCGCGACGGTTCCGGCGGGCAGCCAGTGGCACAAGTCGGCGACCAGGTCGGCCTGGGGCCGCTCGGCGATCCGGCGGGCCAGGACGTACGCCGTCCGCTCGGTGACCGACCGGAGGGCCGCCACGTCGACATCGACGTGGGCCCGCGCGCACGGCGGGTCGCCGGGCCGGTGCCCGTGCGTGAAACGGCTGTCGGTGAGGGCGGTGGCCACGTCCGCGTACCGGCTGAGCACCCAGGCCCGCAGCAGCGGGTCGTAGGTGAGCGGGAAGTCCTCGCGCAGGGTGCGGTGGATTCCGTGGGGGTCGCGCGAGGCACCGGGGTCGAGGGGACTCGGCGCGACGACCCGGCCCCCGGGCGCGAGCCCGCCGCCGGGCGCGGTCCGCACGGGCGCGGCGAGCGGCGCGAGGCCACCGGGCACCACCGCGCTCACGCCCTCCGCCGCCCGGCCGCCGACCGGGGGCGTCGCCGGCGCCATGGACGGCAGCCGGGTCCAGGGGTCCCCGCCCGACGCCTCCGGCCGCTCGCCTCCTATGCCCCGGCCCGGCTCGCGGTTCTGCTCGTGGCTCATCGCGCCCCCTGTCGATCGGCGGTGGGTCCCGCGGCCGGCGATCGTGGCGCGCGTCCCCCCAGCCCACCACCGCCCGCACCGCACCGCCCGCCGCATACCGCCGAACGGGTGAACACTGCCGAGACGGTCGGAAGGAGCGCGCGGCGCGCCGGGCCTACCCGTGCGACAGGCGGAACGACATCTGGCCGAAGCCGACCACGTCGCCCGATCTGACGACGACCGCTCCCATGACCCGGCGGCCGTTGACCGTCGTGCCGTTCGTCGAGCCGAGGTCGCGGAGGATCCACATGCCGCTCTGCATCGACAGTTCGGCGTGCAGCCGGGAGGCCGTCTCGTGGCTGAGGCGGAGGCCGTTGACCGGGTCGCGGCCGATGCGCAGGGGGTGCGGGCCCGGCACGGGCAGCAGGAGTTTCGGCAGGCGCTCCGCGGACCACGCGCGTCCCAGCCTGGCCGTGAACGCGGACATCCGCTCGACCGCGCCCACCACTCGGCGGGTCCACGTGCCCTCGGTCCTCAGGTCGGCGGTGAGCAGGGCGAGTTCGTCGGGGCGCCGGGCCTGGAGCACGCGCTCCATCCGGTAGACGAACGTGTCGTGCGAGAGGCGGCCCTGGGCGGCACCCTCACGGAGCAGCACCAGCGCGCGGTCCCGCTCGGCGTCGGTCAGCCGAGGGGTGTTCGCCGGAAGCTCGAAAGGGGTCGTCACATCTGTGATTGTCGGTCCGTCGGGCCCGCAGTGTCCAGAAGGGCCTCCCGGCGGGGAAACCCCATACCCCTCCAGCGGTGATCGCTGTTACGGTCTGCCGTCTCCACAGCCCGTATCCCCAGGGGGAAACACGACGTGACCTCGTCTTCTTCGAGCACCACCAGCACGACCGGCACCACCAGCACGACCAGCGCCACCGCCGCGCCCGGCACCGCCGCCGCGCGCGGCCTCGTCATCCGGCCGCTCGCCGGACCCGGGGAACTCGACCTGTTCCTCCGCCTCAGCTACTCGCTCGACCACGAGCTCGCCGACGACCTCGCCACCGGCCGCCGCGTCCCCGGATGGATGTGGGTCGCCCTCGACGGCGACCGGCTCCTCGGCCGGCTCTCCTGGTGGACCGGCACGGCCGGCGCCGCCCCGCAGGCGCTCGACTTCTTCGACCTCGCCCCGGAGCTGCCGGAGGAGGAGCGCGCCGAGATCGGCCTGCGGCTCCTGGAGACCGCCACGGCCGCCGTGGTCCCGGAGGGCACGCGGCCCCCGGAGTTCGGCCGCTTCATGCCGGCGGACTGGCGCGAGGTGCCGGAGACCCGGTCGCTCCTGGAGTCCGTCTTCGGCGTCCTGGTCGCCACCGGGGCCCGCCCGATCGTCGAGCGGCTGCGCCTGGAGTGGCGGCCCGGCACCCCCGTACCGGAGCCGAAGGGCCGGCTGGAGTTCCGCCCGGTGCGGGACCGCGAGGACCTCGTCACGCTGATGACCCCGGTCATGGAGGGCACGCTCGACGCGCACGGGCAGGCCGATCTCGCCTCCGGCCTGTCGGCCCGCGAGGCCGCGGAGCTGCACTACGACGAGGAGCTCGCGCACTACTCCTCGCCGCGGGAGTGGTGGCAGGTGGCCCAGCTGCCGGAGACCGGCGAGCCGGTCGGCTTCGTCGTCCCCGCGCGGAACAACTACCACCACACGATCGCGTACATCGGCGTGCTGCCCGCCCACCGCGGCCACGGCTCCATCGACGACATCCTGGCGGAGGGCACACGCGTCCTGGCCGCCACCGACGTCCCCCGGATCCGGGCGGCGACGGACCTGGGCAACGTGCCGATGGCGGCGTCTTTCGCCCGCGCGGGCTACGTCACCTTCGAGCGTGCGATCAACTACGTGTGGGACACACCGGGCGTGGCGGGGTCCTGACTGCCAGGATGGTCGCGGTAGTCAGTCGTGCAGCGGCTGGTCCGTCGACGAGGGGATTTCCGTGCTCTTCGAGGTGTGGGCGCCGAACGCCCGTGACCGGGTGACGCTGGAGCTGAACGGCTCCGCGCATCCCCTGGAGCGGGACGCGGAGCGCGACGGCTGGTGGACGGGGGTCGTACCCGCCGAGGACGGCGACCGGTACGGCTTCTCGCTCGACGGGGGGCACGTGCTGCCCGACCCGTGCTCCCGGCGCCAGCCCGACGGGCCCGACGGGCTGAGCGCGGTCGTCGACCACTCCGCGTACGCCTGGCGGAACGAGTCCCCGAAGCTGCGGCTCCGCAGCTCCGTCCTGTACGAGCTGCACCTCGGCACCTTCACCCCGGAGGGGACCCTGGACGCGGCGGCCGCGCGCCTCGGGGAGCTCGCGGGCCTCGGAGTCACCCATGTGGAGCTGATGCCGCTGTGTCCGTTCCCCGGGGTGCGGGGCTGGGGGTACGACGGGGTGGCGCCGTGGGCGGTGCACGAGCCGTACGGCGGCCCCGAGGCGCTGAAGCGGTTCGTGGACGCGGCGCACGGGCTCGGCATGGGCGTGGTCCTGGACGTGGTGCACAACCACCTGGGACCCGACGGCAACCATCTCCCCTTCTTCGGACCGTACTTCACCGAGACCCACCACACGCCCTGGGGCGCCGCGGTGAACCTGGACGCCCCCGGCTCCGACGAGGTCCGGGCGTACTTCCGGGGCAGCGCGCTCGCCTGGCTGCGGGACTACCGGATCGACGGGCTGCGGCTCGACGCCGTGCACGCGCTCGCCGACACCCGGGCCCTGACGTTCCTGGAGGAGCTGTCGGCGGCCGTCGACGAACTGGCGGGGGAGCAGGGCCGCCCGCACTTCCTGATCGCCGAGTCCGACCTCGCCGACCCGCGCACGACCGCCCCGCGCGCGCTCGGCGGCATCGGGATCCACGCCCAGTGGAACGACGACTTCCACCACTCCCTGCACACCGCCCTGACCGGCGAGTCCCAGGGCTACTACGCGGACTTCGCGCGCGCCCCGATGGCCGCGCTCGCGAAGACCCTCACCCACGTCTTCTTCCACGACGGCACGTACTCGGCGTTCCGGGGCCGCCGCCACGGGCGGCCGGTGGACCGGGAGCGCACCCCCGCCCACCGCTTCCTCGGGTACGCGCAGACCCACGACCAGATCGGCAACCGGGCCCTGGGCGACCGCCTTTCGGCCTCCCTCTCCCCCGGTCTGCTGGCCTGCGCGGCGACGCTCGTCCTCACCGGCCCCTCGGTGCCGATGCTCTTCATGGGCGAGGAGTGGGGGGCGACCACGCCCTGGCAGTACTTCACCGACCACACGGACCCGGAGCTCGCGGAGGCCGTACGGCGGGGCAGGCGGCGGGAGTTCGCGGAGCACGGCTGGGACGAGAACGAGGTCCCCGACCCGCAGGAGGCCGCCACCCGTGACCGTTCGGTCCTCGACCGGGCCGAGCGCGAGCGGGACCCGCACAAGCGGCTGCTCGCCTGGTACCGGCAGCTCATCGCGCTGCGCCGCACCCTGCCCGACCTGACGGACCCGGACCTGGCGGGGGTGAAGGCGGCCTTCGACGAGGAGGCCCGCTGGCTGGTCTTCCGGCGCGGGGTCCTGCGGGTGGCGGTCAACCTGGGCAAGGAGCCGGCGGTGATCCCGCTCGGCTCCAACGGCCGCGACCAGGTCCTCGCGGCGTGGGAGCCGGTCGACTCCCCGTCGGGGGACGGGGTCCTGCGGCTCCCCGGCGAGTCGGCCGTCGTCCTGACGGACGGCTGACGGCTGACGGCCGGCTGCCGGCTGCCGGCTGCCGACGGTCAGTCCACGAGGGCCATCTCGTGCGGGGTGTTGTTGAAGCGGTGCCCCGCACCGTCCTCGGTCGCCGTGACGATGTCCTCGATCCGGACGCCGAAGCGACCGGGCAGGTAGACGCCGGGCTCGATGGAGAAGCACATGCCCGGCACGATCGGGAGCTCCTCGCCCTCGATCATGTACGGCGGCTCGTGGGTGGTGACGCCGATGCCGTGCCCGGTGCGGTGGATGAAGTACTCGCCGTATCCGGCGTCCGTGATGACCTTGCGGGCCGCCCGGTCGACCTCCTGGCAG
The DNA here is from genome assembly GCF_001905825.1 of Streptomyces sp. CB02009. GTDB lineage: Bacteria > Actinomycetota > Actinomycetes > Streptomycetales > Streptomycetaceae > Streptomyces. Next base: position 476,354 of record NZ_LIVV01000003.1, on the reverse strand, counting down.
GCGACCCCGGGCCGTACCGCCTCGAAGCCGGCCTGCTGGGCCTCCCGTACGAGGTCGTGGACGCGGCGCTCCTCTTCGGTGGGTTCGCCGACGTGGACGGTGCGGGTGGTGTCGGAGCCGTACCCGTGCTTGAGGCCGCCGAAGTCGAGGACCACCATGTCGCCGCGCTCGATGACCCGGTCGCCGGCCTCGTGGTGGGGGTTGGCGCCGTTGGGGCCGGAGCCGACGACGGTGAAGTCGACCTGCGAGTGCCCGAAGCGCAGCAGCAGCGCGGCGAGGTCGGCGGCGACGTCGGTCTCCCTGCGGCCGGCGAACCGGACCTTCAGGATCTCGCCGTACGCCCGGTCGGCGGCGGCCCCGGCGGCCGCGATCCGGGCCAGCTCGTGGGCGTCCTTGACGCCGCGGAGCATCGGCAGTGCCTCGGTGAGGGAGACGTACGAGGTCCCCGGGAGGGCCTTCTGGAGGCCGAGGAGGTGCATGGCCCAGGCGTTGTCGCTGACGCCGAACCTGCCGCCGGCGTCGAGGAGCGGCGCGGTGACGGCGTAGGGGTCCTTGCCGTCGGTCCAGTCCCGCAGGGTGAGCGCGGCGGCCCCGGCGGCCTTCTCGGCGTCGGGGGCCTCCAGGGTGGGGACGACGAGGACCGGTTCCCGTCCGGGGGCGACGACGAGGGCGGTGAGCCGTTCGGTGATCGCGGTGGGCTGGTAGCCGGTGAGGTAGACGAGGTCGGGGCCCGGGGCGACGATCACGCCCGCGAGTCCGGCGTCGGCGGCGGACTCGGCGGCGCGGGCCAGCCGGGCCCGGTAGTCGTCCGCGGTGAACGGGACGGGGGTCTCGCCGCGCTCCTCGGCCGCTCCGGGGGCGGGGGTGCTCGACATGGGGTCTCCTTCGCGGCTCCGCTGCAACCTGGACGTACAGCATCCTGCCGGGCGGCGACCGGGGCCGCGACCGCTCAGCGGAGGTCGGGGCCCTGGGCGATGAGCCGTTCCAGGAGTTCCTGGAAGTCGTCGCCGACGACGATCCTCAGGTCCCCCCGCTCCTCGTCGTGCTCGCTGAGCTGGGTGAGGGTGCCGCCGCGCCACCAGAAGACGTACGGGCTGATGGCGCCCGGCGTGTCCTCGTACCCGGAGGCGGCGAAGGAGGCCATCGCGCCGAGGGCCGGGATGATCGAGGTGTCGCGGATGGGGTGGAAGGCGAGCTGGTGCCGGAACGGCATCGCGACCAGCGCGCCGTGCTCTCCTATGGGCAGGCCGGTGACCCGCCGCACGACGCCGTCCAGGTCGAGGACGCGGCTCGCGGTGTAGAAGGAGTCGCCGAGGATGATCTCGAAGCACATGCCGTCGGCGTCGCGGACGGTCTCGTGCTCCTCGACGGGCAGCCCGCGCAGGTTGCGCAGGGCGCGGTCGCGCAGCTGGGCGTGGTCCCCGAGGCGTTCGAGGGCGTCGTCGGTGAGCATCATGACGCTCTCGGGCAGGTCGAGGGCGAGGATCTCGTACAGGCCGGGGGCGACGGTCCGCGCGTACCCGAAGGCCGCCGCGTCGATGCCGTCACCGCTGACGACCCGGGGGTAGAGCTGCGAGCGGATCTGCTCGGGCGGCAGGGTGTCGAGCGCGGACGGGCCGTCCATGGCGCGGACGACCAGGCCGATGTGGCGGTCGATCATGCCGGGCCAGACGCGGGGGCCGCGCCGGTCCTGGTGGCAGACGGCGGCGAGGTTGCCGAGGCCGAAGCGGCGGCCCTTGTCGTCGACGACGTGGTCGGCGTAGACGCTGACCTCCAGGCCGAGCTCGGCGAAGGTCTCCCGGACGCGGCCGCGGAAGAGCGCGGCCTCACGCTGCGAGAAGTACGCGAACCCGGGGTCCCTCGGTGCGTCGTCGCCGTCCCGCCTGGGTCCTCGTCGCAGCCACCCCACGCCCGCCCGCCTTCCGTCGCCGTTGCGCACAGGGTAGCGACTGCCGGTGTCAGCTCTTGAGCCGTCGGGTGAACTCGGCCGCCGGACCACCGGGTTCGGTCGGGGCGCCGGCCGGGAGGAGGAGTTCGGTGCGGTGCACGAGCCGGGGCGCGGTCAGGGGGACGGCGACGGCGCCGGGGACGTCCGCCGCGGCCGGTGCGGGCAGCAGGGCGAGGCCGTGGCCGGCGGCGGCCAGCGCGGCGAGGGTGCGGGTGTCGGTGCCCTCGTAGCGCAGGGCGGTACGGAAGCCACGCCCGGCCGGCGCGCCGTGGGCGCCCCGCAGCCCGTCGAGGGGCAGCCCGGCGGCGGGCGCGTCGAGCCAGCGGGCGTCGACGAGGTCGTCGAGGCGGAGGCCGGAGCGGCCGGCGAGCGGATGGCTCGCGGGCAGGACGACGGCGAGCGGCGCCTCGGCGACGCCGGTCGCGGCGAGCGGGGCGACGTCGGGCAGCCGGAGCGGGTCGCTGGGGGCGGCGATGCCGTCGACGAGCCCGGCGTCGGCCTCGCCGGTGGCGACGGCGGCGGGCACCGCCTCGCGGGGCAGGGCCCGCAGGGTGACTCCGGTGGCCGGCAGCGCGGGGAGGGTGCGGGCGTGCAGGGCGAGCGGGGAGGCGGCGACGCTCAGGGTGGCGCGGGGCGCGGCCGCGAACCGGTCGAGGTCGGCGCGGGCCGCGTCGAGCCGGAGCAGCAGCGCCCCGGCGTGTTCGAGGAGCCGTTCCCCGGCCGGGGTCGGGGCGACCGGCCTGCGGGTGAGCAGCGGCAGCGCGAGGTCGGCCTCCAGGGCGGCGATGTGCTGGGAGACGGCGGACTGGGTGTAGCCCAGCTCGCGGGCCGCCTCGGAGAAGGAGGCGAGCCGGGCGACGGTGACGTACGTACGGAGGAGGTGCGGGTCCATGGGGGTGGGCGCCGGGCGCGTCAGGATCCGTCGGGGGCGGTGAGGAGGGCCCGCGCGTAGTGGGCGAGGGAGCGGTTGTAGCGGGGCAGCAGGGGGGCGAGGGCGCCGAGGGCGAGGGCGGCGGCCTCGCGGTCGCGGCCGGTGTCGGCGAGGGCGAGGGCGAGGAAGGCGTCGACGGCGCCGGAGAGCGCGGTCTCGTCGGCGTCGAGCTCGGCGGCGGGGATCGCGCGCTCGGCGGTGAGGAGTTCGACGCTGCGGTCGGGGCGGCCGAGGTTGCGCAGGCTGCTCGCGAGCTGGATGACGGCCCGTCGGCGGCGCAGTCCGGTGAGTCCCTGGTCGAGGGCCCGCCGGTAGAGGCGCACGGCCTCCTCCGGTTCTCCGGTGGAGTCGTGGGCGGCGCCGCGTTCGAAGAGGGCGGCCGGGTCGTCCTCGGGGAGCTCGGCGGCGAGGGCGGTGACACGGGCGCGGAAGTCGGCCGGCTCGTAGGTGTCGAGCCGCTCCCAGAGGGCGGCGACGCGGTGCTCCCAGTCGGGCTGTTCCTGATCGGTGGTCATACGGCCACCCTATCCAGGCCGGTATAAGCGTTCGTGATGGCCAGTGCAGTGATCATCGTTGGACGTGAACGGGCGGCGGCGCCAAGGATGGTCCCCATGAACAGCACGCACCCCCTCCCTCACACCCCTCGGATCGCCCTGGTCGGCGACCGCTCGCCGCACGTCCGCTCGCACGTCCGGATCCCCGTCCTCCTCGACGCCCTCGCCGAGCGCGACGGCCTCGCCCTCGACGCCTACTGGATCCCGACCGGGGACGCGGAGACGCCCGGCGCGGTGAAGGGCTTCGACGCGGTGTGGGTGCTGCCGGGGAGTCCGTACGCGAGCGAGGCGGGGGCGCTCGCCGCGATCCGCACGGCCCGCGAGGACGGCATCCCGTTCCTCGGCACCTGCGGCGGATTCCAGCACGCGCTCCTGGAGTTCGCGCGAGACGTCTGCGGCCTGACGGGCGCGGCGCACGCCGAGAACGACCCGTCGGCGGACGAGGGCGACCTGCTCATCGCCCCGCTGGCCTGCTCGCTGGTGGGCCACGAGGGGGTCGTACGGGTCACGCCGGGCTCGCTGGCCGAGCGGGCCCTCGGCGCGGAGCGGACCACCGAGCGCTACCACTGCGACTACGGCCCCGACAGCCGCCACCTGGACACCCTGCGGGCGCACGGCATGCGGTTCACGGGCGCGGACGAGGAGGGCGGCATCCGCATCGCCGAAGTCCCCTCGCACCCCTTCTTCCTGGCGACCCTCTTCCAGCCGGAACTGGCCGGCGACGGCACCCGCCCGCACCCGCTGATCCGGGCGCTCGCGGCGGCGGCGGGGCGGCACGCGGCGGGCTGACGGGCGCGAGGCCGCCTCACACGCGGCAGGGCGGTCACGGGTACGGGTACGGGTACGACCTCAGGTCATCGGGACCACGAGGTGGGCGCGGTCGCGGCCGCGGGCGACCAGGCGGGCGTTCGCCTCGTCCGAGTCCTGGACCCAGCGTTCGGCGCGGGCCCGGTCCTTGCCGAAGCGGACATGGCGCTCGACGAGCCGGGGGACGCGGAGCCGGGCGTCCAGGTCGAGGTACCAGGCCTCGTCGAGCAGCGGCAGCACTCCGGCCCAGGCACCCTCGTCGTGCAGCAGGTAATTGCCCTCGGTGACGACCAGCGGGATTGCGGGGCCGACGGGTATCGCCCCGGCGACCGGCTCTTCCAGGGCGCGGTCGAAGGCGGGGGCGTAGACCGTGGTGCCGGGGGCGGGGGCGCGCAGCCGGGCGAGGAGCGCGAGGTATCCGGCGGCGTCGAAGGTGTCGGGCGCACCCTTCCTGCCCGCCCGGCCGAGGCGTTCCAGTTCGGCCTGGGCGAGGTGGAAGCCGTCCATGGGCACGAGGACGGCGAGCCCGTCGAGGCGGGCGACGAGCCGGGCGGCGAGCGTGGACTTCCCGGCACCGGGCGCGCCGGCCAGCCCGAGGATGCGGCGGGGCGGGTGGCCGCCCGCGGGGCGCTCGGCGAGGGCCCGCGCCCGGGCGGCGAGGCGGTCGAACTGCTGCGCGTCCATGCGGGGCATTCTCGCACCGGGCGCGGACCCGGCCCAGGGTGCGCCCGCGGCTTCGGGGTCCGCCTCCGACCCCACCCCGGCCCAGGGCGCCGCCCGCTGCCTCCTGGGCCGGCCGCCGGACCTACCTCTGTCCCGGCCCGCACCACCCCGCCCCAAGGTGCGCCCGCGGCCTCGGGGCCCCGGCCCCTCGGACCTGCCCCGGCCCCGTCTCGACCCCGCCCCGACCCTCGCCCGGCCCTCTCCGGACCCTCGTTCGGACCCTCCCCCGACAAGGGTCGCGCCGGCGTCGACACGGGTTGACGCGGGTAGATTCCTGCCGCTTCCACGTATTACGTTGGGGTAATGCCGTCCATCGCACTTGTGACCCTTGTCGTCCGTGACTACGACGAGGCCATCGCCTTCTACACCGACGCCCTCGGCTTCGACCTGGTCGAGGACACCGACCGGGGCGGCGGCAGCCGCTGGGTCGTCGTCCGCCCGCGCGGTGCGGCCGGGGTCGGCGGGCTCGGGAACGCGGGCCTGCTCCTGGCCCGTGCCAAGAACGACGACGAGGAGGCCTCCGTCGGCAACCAGACGGGCGGCCGGGTCGGCTTCTTCCTCCACACCGAGGACTTTGCCCGCGACCACGCACGGATGGTGGAGGCGGGCGTCAAGTTCCTGGAGGAGCCGCGGCACGAGCCCTACGGCTCCGTCGCCGTCTTCGAGGACCTGTACGGGAACCGCTGGGACCTGCTCCAGCCGGCGGACCCGGCCGAGCAGGCCTAGAAGCAGGCAGTACGGGCCTGGGGCGTCAGCCGAGCAGCGCGATCAGCTGTCCGACCGCGTCCACGACGGGCTGGCCCACGGTGCCGACGGCGGCGGCGATCTGCGCGACCGACGCCAGGACGAGGCCGCGCTGCCGCAGGGCGGCGCGGTCGGGGGTGAGCTCGGGGAGTGCCTCGTCGACGGTCCGCGCCTGTTCCGGGGTGAGGTGGGGGCGCAGGCCCTGGAGGAGGCGGGTGAGCTCCTCGACGGCGGCGCGGAGCCGGTCGTCCGGTGCGCCGCCGACGGTGCCGTAGTTGATGCCGACGTTGCCCTGGCCGTCGTTCATGTGGACCACGGGGCCGTAGTTGTTCGTCGTGTCGCCGCTCACAGGCTGATCCCCCTGTTGTTCCGGCCGCCGTTCATGGTGATGACCGGGCCGTAGTTGTTCGTGTTGCTGGTGATCTGCTGGACGACCGTGCTGAACTCGGCTGCCGGGTTGTCGATCGCGCGGGCGATCAGCCCGGCGATGTGCCGGAGTTCGTCCACGCTCGGCAGGGTCACGGACACGGTGGAACCGCTGGACATCTCGATGTCCAGCACCGGCTTCGGCTTCTCGAACAGCTCCCTGAGCAGATAGACGGCCAGCACGATCAGGACAAGGATCACGACCGGGTTGCCCTCCCCGGCACTGACCCTGCCGCCCGCACTGATCACGGCGTAGACCACCACGGCCACGGCGAACCATTTGAGGAAGCGCAGGACGGCCGCTCCCCGGTCGGGCTGTTGCTTGTACGCCTCGACGCGGGTGATGTTGTGCAGCGGGAAGGCCGCCGTACCCACCCACAGCATCCGGCGACTGACGAAGAGGCGCAGGACGCGCCGGTTGCGGAGATCCAGCTCCGGCGAGTCCGGTGGCTCCGGCGGCGGACCGGATGCAGGACCCGGCGGCGGTGCGGGCGGCGGACCGGAGGGCGGTGTGGGCGGCGGACCCGGCGGCGGCCCCCCTGCGCTTCCTGCGACAGCCATAGGTCGTCCCCCATGTCCTCGTCACTCCCACCCGCACCGTGCGGGAGCACCATTAAGCGCCCGGGGCGCGTCACGAGGCAGACGAGATACAGCCAATTAGCCTTTGCTGGCCGGTAGTTGGCGACACGAGCGAAGGGCTAGGCGCATCGCCCGCAGCCCCGACCCCCCGGAAAAACAACTGTCGTGTCCCCCTCCCCCTCCCTACACTCACGTCTCGCGGCGCATCGACCGATGCACCGTCAGACGTCCGACCGAGGGGAGACGACCGTGCGTTGCCGTAACGCCGCCGCCGTGTCGTCCGCCCGTGCCCGGTACGACGTGATCCTCGCCTCTCCCTCCGGCCGGTGGCGGCTGCGCGCCCGCCATCGCCGACCCGTGACGCCTCCGCCGTCCCTCTGACGGCCCCGCGTACGGGAATCGCGCTGCCCCGGCTCCATCCCGCAGCAGCGAAAGGCACGACACCGTGCGTACCCACCCCGTCGACCGCGTCCGCAACCTCGGCATCCTGGCCCACGTCGACGCCGGCAAGACCACCGTCACCGAGCGGTTCCTGTACCTCACCGGCGCCACCCACAAGCGCGGCGAGGTCCACGACGGCACCACCGTCACCGACTTCGACCCGCAGGAGCGCGACCGCGGCATCACGATCTTCGCGGCGGCCGTCAGCTGCGACTGGGCCGGGCACCGGATCAACCTCATCGACACCCCGGGGCACGTCGACTTCTCCGACGAGGTCGAGCGCTCCCTGCGCGTCCTCGACGGCGCCGTGGCCGTCTTCGACGCCGTCGCGGGTGTCGAACCGCAGAGCGAGACGGTGTGGCGGCAGGCGGACCGGCACGGCGTCCCGCGCATCGCGTTCGTCAACAAGCTGGACCGCGCGGGCGCGGAGCTCGACAGCGCCGTCGAGTCGATCCGCACCCGCCTCGGCACCGTGCCGCTGCCCGTCCAGCTGCCCATCGGGCGCGAGGACGGCTTCACCGGCGTCGTGGACCTGGTCGGGATGCGGGCGTACGTGTGGGCCGACGGCGCCGACGCGTACACCGACCGGCCGGTCCCCGACGAGCTCCGCGACGAGGCCCGGCACCGCAGGCGACTCCTGGAGGAGACCGTCGCGGAGCTGCATCCGGGTGCCCTGGAGGAGTTCTGCGGCGAGGGCGCGCTCTCGGCGGAGACCCTCACGGGCGCGCTCCGCGACCTCACCCTCAGCGGCGAGGCCGTGGTCGTGCTCTGCGGCTCCGCGTACCGCAACCGCGGGGTCGAGCCCCTGCTCGACGCCGTCGTCGCGTACCTCCCGGCGCCGTCCGACATGCCTCCGGTCCGCGGCGAGGTGCCGGCCGACCCGGAGGCGCCGTTCACCGCGCTCGCGTTCAAGGTGAGCGCGACGGCCACCGGCCGCATGACCTACGTCCGCGTCTACGCGGGCACGATCGGGAAGGGGGACACCGTGCTCGACGCCGTCGGCGGCCGCACCGAGCGGATCGCCCGCATCCTGCGGGTCCAGGCCGACCGGGCGACCGAGGTCGACACGGCGCGCGCCGGGGACATCGTCGCCGTCGTGGGCCCCAAGGGCGTCCGCGCCGGGGCGACCCTGTGCGCCCAGGACGCGCCGGTCGTCCTCGAACCGCCGACGACCGCCGACCCGGTGGTCTCGGTGGCGGTCGAGGCCCGCCGCAGCACGGACACCGGCCGTCTGGCGACGGCCCTCGCCCGGCTCTCCGAGGAGGACCCGTCGCTGGTCGTGCGGACCGACCCGGAGACGGGCCAGACCGTCCTGTCGGGTCTGGGCGAACTGCACCTGGAGGTCGCGGTGGAGAAGCTGCGGCGCGACCGGGGCCTCGAGGTCACGGTCGGCCGTCCGCAGGTCGCGTACCGGGAGACGGTGGCGAAGGGCGTCACCGGGCTGCTCCACCGCCATGTCAAACAGGACGGTGGCGCGGGCCAGTTCGCCCATGTCGTCATCGACGTCGAACCGCTCGCGGACACCGAGGAGGCGGAGTTCGCGTTCGCGTCGACCGTCACGGGCGGCCGGGTCCCGCAGGAGTACGTCCGCGCGGTCGAGGCCGGCTGCCGGGACGCGCTCGTCGAGGGCCCCCTCGGCGGCCACCCGGTGACGGGTGTCAGGGTCACGCTCACGGACGGCGCCACGCATCCGAAGGACTCCTCGGAGATGGCGTTCCGCACGGCGGGCCGGTTCGCGCTGCGCGAGGCCCTCCGCGCGAGCGAGATGACGCTCCTGGAGCCGGTGGCCGACGTGACGGTCACCGTCCCCGCGGAGTCCGTCGGCGCGGTCCTCGGCGACCTCGCGGCCCGCCGCGGCCGGGTGACCGACCAGACGACCCGCTCCGGTACGGCGGTGGTGGAGGCGACGGTGCCGCTGGCCGAGCTCTTCGGCTACGCGTCCCGCCTGCGCGGCCGCACCCAGGGCCGGGGCACCTTCACGACCCGCCCGGCGGGTTACGCTCCGGCGCCGCGGGGCCAGGCCGGCTGAGTGAGGGGTGTCCGGTCCGTGGCGACCCCACGGACCGGACACCCGCTCAGACGGGAACGGCAGGCTGGACGGCCTCCGCGCGCCGCTGCCGCCGCAGGGTGACCGTCGACCACACCAGCGCCAGCAGGAACAGCACGGCACTGGCACCAAACAGGACGGTGAGCAGGGCCGGTCCACCGCCACCGACGTCGTCCTGGGAAGCGACCACCTGCGGATCGCCCTCCCGGTACCGGACGGTCAGACGTTCACCGGCCAGGTCGTCCCCGTGGCCGCTCCCCACAGGGAGGTTCGCCACCACGGTCCGCCCTTCGGCCTCGAACCTGACCTTGCATCCCCCCAGGAAGCATCCCGAGCCGGCGGCCACGAGCGTCGCGTCGGCCTGCGGCCCGTCCTGGAGAGAGCGCAGGTGCTGGGCCGCCGGATACATCACGAGCCCCGACAGAGCCCCCAGCACCAGCGTGAGCACCAGCGCGAACCCGACGGCCACCCGCGGCCCCAGGCCCCCCTCGCCTGCCTTCGCCTGAACGTCCAAGTCGCGCGCCTCCTCCGGTTGTTCCTTGCCGATCAAGGTACGTCAGGAGCCGAGCTCGAGCTCGGCCCGCACGGTCTTCCCGACCGGCACGCGGTCGAGCACCGACCACCGGGACGCCAGCGCATCGACGAGGAGCAGACCGCGGCCGCCCTCGTCGAGGAGACCGGGGACGGCGGCGGACGGCCGGCGTTCGCCCCGGGTGTCGGAGACGTCGATCCGCAGCTGCAGCCCGGGCGCGTACGTGAGCGTCAGCTCGAAGTCGCGCCCGGGCAGCCGGCCGTGGGTGACGGCGTTGGCGGCGAGTTCGGCGACGAGAAGCGCGACGGTGTCGGAGGTCTCGGAGCCGTAGGGAATCTTCCAGCGGTCGAGCTGGTGGAGGGCAAGCCGACGGGCGAGACGCGCGCCGCGCGGGGTCGAGCTGAAGCGCTGGGTGAACACACGTACGGTGACGGGCGCTTCGCGGGTTGCGGGGGAGGTCATGGGGCCAATGTGACGCCGCCCGACAGTAGTTACCAGCTCAGAAACCCGTACGCTGCGCAGCGTACGGGTTCACACTCTGGACTGTACTCGTAACTATCAGTGAGCCTTGTTCCGTTCAGCGCGAGCACACGGGTACGGAGGTGGCGGGGTGACGGACGAGGTTCCGAAGGGCAGCGAACCGGAGACGTCGGAGAGCCTGAAGGCTTTCGGGGAGGTGGTCAAGGTTCTCCGCAAACGCGCGAGCCTGACCCAGGAACAGTTCGCCCCGCAGGTGGGCTACTCGGTCCCGATGATCGCCTCGATCGAACAGGGTCGACGCCTGCCGTCGAAGGAGTTCGTGGACCGCGCGGAGGAGCGGTTGGATGCGTTCGGGGTGATCCGGGCGGCGGCCAAGCACCTGACCCGGAGGGCGGGGCTGGCGAAGTGGTTCGAGGGGTGGGCGGAACTGGAGCCCCTAGCGGTGACTCTGTACACCTACGAGAACCGGCTCGTCCCGGGCCTGTTCCAGACGCCCGCGTACGCCCGGACGCTCTTCGAGGAGCAAATCCCGGCGATGAGCGAGGACAAGATCGAGTCGAACCTGGTCACGCGCGTGGAGCGAGCGAGCATTCTCACGGAGCGCCGGGAGACGATCTACAGCTTCATCATCGAGGAGCACGCGCTGCGTCGCCAGGTGGCCGCCCCGGAGGTCATGCGTGAGCAGATCGACCGCATCATCGAACTCAATAAGCGGCGCAACATCGACATCCAGATCATGGCGCAGTCCCGCGGGTACCACGCGGGTCTCGGTGGCCCCTTGTGTCTCCTGGAGACCGAGGAAAACGCCTGGTACGCGTACAGCGAGGGGCAGGGCACCGGCCAACTCATCTCCGACCCCAAAGTGGTCAGCATCCTCCAGCAGCGATATGCCAGGATGCGAGCACAGGCTCTGTCCCCTGAGGAGTCCGTGAGTCTGTTGCGGGAGATCCGAGGAGCGCTATGAGCACCACTGAACTGGCCTGGTTCAAGAGCAGCTACAGCAGCGGTGACGGCGACAACTGCGTAGAAGTCGCCCTCGCCTGGCACAAGTCCAGCTACAGCAGCGGTGGCGACGGCGACTGCGTCGAGATCGCCACCTGTCCCTCCACCGTCCACGTCCGCGACTCCAAGCGACCCGAGGGTCCTCAGCTCACGCTGGCCCCCGCCACCTGGACGGAGTTCCTCGCCCGTCTGGCCTGAGAACCCCTGTGTCAGGATGCGTGTACCCGCCCTCCACCGCACGCGGACGGGCTGGTACACGCACGACGCGAGGAGCACAGACCAGATGAGCACGACGCCCGGCGGTTACCTCTCCGACCTCTTCTCCCTCGACGGCCGCACCGCCCTCGTCACCGGCGGCAGTTCCGGCATCGGTCGGGCCATCGCCGGGGCCCTCGCCCGGGCCGGGGCCAGCGTCGTGGTGATCGCGCGCAAGGAGGCGGAGCTCGTCGCGGCCGTCGACGAGCTGACGGCCGACGGCTGCCGGGCCTCCTGGGTGAGCGCCGACCTGAGCACCCGTGCGGGCATCAAGGCGGGAGCCGAGGAAGCGGCCGCGGTGTTCGGCGAGCCGGACATCCTGGTCAACTCGGCCGGCATCAACCTCCGTCCCCCGCTGAACGACCTCTCCGACGAGGTCTGGGACACCACCATGACGGTGAACCTGGAGGCGCCCTTCCTGCTCGGTCGGCGCTTCGGTCCCGGCATGGCCGAGCGCGGCTTCGGGCGGATCATCCACATCACGTCCCAGCAGGCGCACCGCGCGTTCGTGCAGAGCGGCGCGTACGGGGTGTCCAAGGGCGCCCTGGAGTCCCTGGCCCGTTCACAGGCGGAGGCCTGGTCCCCGTACGGCGTCACGGTCAACACCCTGGTCCCGGGCTTCGTGATGACCCCGCTCAACGAGCGGCTCTCCTCCGACCCGGAGAAGGTGGCCGCGCTGGCGGCCCGCACGATGGTCGGCCGCAACGGCCTCGCCGAGGACTTCGCGGGCGCGGCCGTCTTCCTGGCGAGCACCTCGTCCGCGTACGTCACGGGCCAGTCCCTCTTCGTGGACGGCGGCTTCTCCGTCCACTGATCGGTTCAGACGACGTAGAAGTCCTCCGCGTCCCGCATGGGAAACCGGTAGAGGCCGATCATCGCCTCGTGCTTGCCGGTTCCCATGAAGTAGTCGCCGGTGTGGTGCATGCAGAAGAACCGGCCCCGCTCGTCGATGACGTACACCTCACCGTCCGTGGAGTCCCAGCCGATCGGGAAAAGCCGCACGTCCAGCCTGCGGCTCAGCTCCGCCATGTCCTCGAAGAGATGGCCCCAGACGGGAGCGGTCCTGAAGTCGACGTAGTCGTCACGCTGGACGTCGTGCATCACCCGGAGCCCGACGTGCTCGGCGAGGAAGTCCGTCGCGGCGGGGAACGGCACGACCGGGAACCCGCGCTTCCGGCTCTCCTCGACGGCCTCCTCTGCGAACGCCGAAGCCTGCTCGGCCACGTTCCGGCCGGGAGACCAGCCGTATTCGGCGAACCAGGCGTCGACGTCCGCCGGAACTCTGAGATGGGGCAAAGGAGGCTCCTCACCTTGATCCACGGATGATCGTAGTTGTCCCGCGCGGCCGGGCGCAGAACGGGCTTGTCCTTGCGGGGCGTCAGGGAGCCGTCCGCGGCGACCTCCGCGGTAGGGCCGCCACGCCCTCGACCAGCCACGACGAACCGTGCCGGCACGCTGCGTAGCCATCCCGGCGCATGCGGTAATAGACCGAAACTCCCTGCACAGCGCCACGACTTCTGCTGAGATGTACCCCCGGCGGGTAGCCGGACGATCTTGCACGAGGGACGGGGATGCGACGGGGGTTCGGAGAAGGCTTGGGGCTGCCCGGCGCACTGGGCTCCTTACCCCTCGCCCCGATCGCGCCCGAGTACGGCGAGCTGATGCGCCTTCAGTACGCCGCCGGGCTGGCGCACTTCGGAGAGATTCTGGTCGGGGACCGTGAGACGCTGTCCGTCCTGGACGGCCTCTTCCTGTGCGTCGGGAACAGGCGCCACCACCTCGGTGCGGCCCGACTGCGTGCCCTCGCCGACGCGAACCCGTCGCGGGGACCCCTCCTGAGGCTCCTCGCCGACATCCAGACCCGCGACGCGTCCGCCCTGCGGCGCGTTCTGCTCCACCAACTGATCGGACTCCTTCAGGAGTCGGGATTCCGGCGGAAGGCCTCCGGGCTCGATCCGGCCGAGGCGGCCCTCCTCGAACTGGCCGTCGCCGCCCTGCCCGTCCTCGACGCACGGCAGCGCAAGGCCGCCGAGTCCCTCGGCGGGCTCTGGCAGCAGCGCCGGTTACGGGCCGCGGCACGAGCCCTCGACGCGGTGGGCCCCGCCGTCGTCCGCGCCGACCCGGCGCTCGCGCACCTCGCCTCCCGGCTGGGCCGCCGCCTCGGCCGCTGCGACCGCTCCCTCGCCGCCGCACGTGCCGCCCAGGACACGGAACCGGCCCGTACGCACTACCTCGACGCCCTCCGGACAGCCGCCGACGACGACACGGCGACACGCGGCCTGATCATGCTGGAGCGCCCCCGGCGCCCCGAGGCCGCCCCGCTGACGGCCCGGCTCTCCGGTGACCGGGTCCTCCTCGCGTGGCCGGTGCCGGACGGACGGAGCTGGCGCGCGGTCCGCCTCACCCGCGGCACGGACCGGCCGGCCGTCGTCCCCGTGACCTCCCCGGCGCCCGGCGCCCGGGGGACGGCCGTCGACCACGGCGCCCGGCGCGGAACCCTGGTGCGGTACGCGGTGTTCCCGCTGCTCGACGGCGTCCCCGACGGCCCGCCGCTGGTCTCGGCGCCGCTTCTGGTCGCCCCCGACGCCGAGGACCTCACCGTCACCGACGCGCCCGCGCGGCTCACGGCCCGCTGGAACCTCCCGCCCGGCACCGCCCGTGCGACGGTCCTCCTGCACGCCGCCGACGGCCCGGAGCCCGGCGGGAAGGTGCTCGCGCGTCACGACGCGGGCGCACACGAGGACACGTACACCTTCACCGGACTCCGCCCCGGCTCCTACCTCGTCCGCGTCGTCTGCCACCACTCCTCTCCCGAGGGCCGCGAGGTGGAGTCCGCCGGGGCGCGGGCCGCCGGTGTCGTCCACGCGTGGCCGGAGGCGGTCACCGCGCTCACCGCCGAACCGGACCCCGAGGGAGGTGTCCGCTTCGCCGGCGCCGGTGCGGACGGCGCCGAAGTGCGCCTCGTGACCTGGAGCGACCCGGCGGGGGCGCCGCCCGAAGGCACCGGTCTGCCCACCGACGCCCTGCCGGCCGCGCTCCCCTGGGCCGTGTACGGCACCGCCCACCCGGTGGCCCCGCCCTCCGCCTTCAGCGGGCGGGTCGTCGCGGTCGCCGTGCGCGGGGAACGGGCCGTCGTCGGCCCCGCCGTCCGCGTCGACATCCCGGCGCCGGTGACCGGCCTCCGGGGACTGCGCGAGCACGACGGACAGGTGCGGCTCGTCTTCGACTGGCCGTCCGACGCAGGGTCGGTGGAGGTCGAGTGGGAGCAGGCGGGCGCCCGGGACCGCTCCCGGGTCAGCCGCTCCCGGTACCTCCGGGAGGGGCTGCGGCTGCCGATCGGTCCGGCCGCCGTCCGGATCGGGGTGCGCGCCGCCTCCCGCCACGAGCGGCCCGGCGGGCCGCCCCCGCAGGACTCCGCGGCCGCGGCGCCCGCCGTGGACGCCGCCGGAGCCGCGGACCCGACCGCAGGAGCCACCGAGCCGACCGTCGTCGTCCGGCGGGCCCCCGCCGTGCTCGACCTCCCCGGCGATGTCGTCGTCTCGTTCCGGCTGGTGACCCGGCGCCGGGGGCTCGCGCGCAGGGCGACGGCCGAGGCGGTCGAGGTGACGGTGACAGGGGTGGGGGCGGCTGCGGGGGCGGGCCTCCCCGGCTCCTCCCCCGACCCCGACGGAGCGGGCACGCCGGACACCGCGTCCCGCTCCGGCCTCCCCGACCCCTCCGACCTCCCCGACCCTTCCGACCACCCCGGCCTCCCCGACCTCGTGCTCGTCGGCCGCGCCGGCGACGCCGCCACCGCGCGCCCCCGGCACCCCGAGGACGGTGACGTCCTCGTCCGGCTGACCGGGGCGGAGCTGGCCGCCTCGCCGCGCACGGTCCGTGAACTGCCCGCCGGACCGCTCCGGCCGCCCTATGCCCTGCGTGCGTTCCTGGCCGGCCGGCACGCCGGCTCCGTACGCCTCGAAGAACCCGCCCTCTCGACCCTGGTGGTGCGCTGACATGACGACGGTGATCTGCCCGTACTGCTTCGACCGTTCCCAGGCCTCGCGCCTCCCGTACCGCTGTCTCATGTCCCGTACCGGACTGCGCGGGGGCACCCCCTGCGACCCCGAACGGGACGACCTATGGGCGAGCTTCACGGGCGCCGCGGCGCCGCCCGCCGCGTACATGAGGGGTCCGGTGTTCGCCGCGCCCGGCGGGCTCGTCCGGCTGCGCGGCGGAGGCGGCGGGCGCGCCGAGTGCCCGCGCTGCGGAGTGGCCACGCCGGTGCGGGTGTGCGCGGCCTGCCACAGCGACCTGCCCAGCGACTACTGCGCCCAGGACAGCCGGATCATCGCCCTCATCGGCGCGAAGGCGTCCGGCAAGAGCACCTACGTGTCGGTCCTCGTGAACGAGTTGAGGCACCGGGTCGGGCAGGCGTACGGGGCGGCGCTCGCCGCGATGGGCGACGAGAGCCAGAACCGTGACCGCGAGATGGCGGAGGACCTGTACGAGCGGCTGCGGCTGCCCGGCGCGACCCGGCCCGCCGCGACCGGGTTCAACGACCCGCTGCTCTACCGGCTGAGCCTGCCGAGGCAGGGCCGCCAGGGCAGCCGGCACACGGCGCTCGTCTTCTTCGACGCGGCCGGCGAGGACCTCAAGTCGGCCGAGTCCATGACCCGCTACACCCAGTACCTGAGCGCGGCCGACGGCATCGTCCTGCTCGTCGACCCGCTGCAGATGGGGGCGGTGCGGGACGCGCTGCCCGAGGGAGGCGGGCCGCCGCTGCCCTCCCGCGAGACCCCGGCCCTGCAGATCGCCGCCGACGTCGCCACCCAGCTGCGCTCGCACCGCAGGGGCGGCTCGCGCGGCCGGGTGGACACACCGCTCGCCGTCGCCGTCACCAAGACGGACACCCTGCGCTCGCTGGTCGACCCGCACTCCCCGCTGCTGCGCAACACCCCGCACTCCGGCGGCCGGTTCGACGAGGCCGACCGGCTCGCCGTCCACGAGGAGATCAGGTCGCTGATGGAGGGCTGGGACTCGGGGGCGCTCTGGCGGCAGCTGGAGAGGGACTTCTCCACGGTGTCCCTCTTCGGCCTGTCCGCGCTCGGCTCCCCGCCGCCCGCCGAGGCCCCCGCCGACGCGCCCAAGTCCGGACCCCAGCCCCTGCGCGTCGAGGACCCGATCCTGTGGCTCCTCGGACGGCGCGGCCTGATCCCGGTCGCCAAACCGCCGCGCGACGGCGGCCCCAAGGGGGAGTCCCCGGCATGAGCCTGCCCCAGATGCACTACACGTCGGCGCCGCCCGGACCGGACGGCTCCGGCTTCCGGTTCACCGCGGTCACGCCTGGCGTCCCGTCGTCCGTGCTCCGCGAGGCCGAACAGCTCGTCGGGTACGAGCCGCCCCGGGACGCCCCGTCGCGTCCCACGCCCTCGGACCTCGCCCTGTTCCCCGAGATGTTCAGCTACACCAGGCTCTCCGACGGCAGCGGACTCCTCAGCCGCACCGTGTACACGGGCGCCGACTACAGCGGACGGTGGGGGAACTTCCACGCCCACGCCGTCCACCTGACGGCCGGCGACCGGCTGCCCGGCGACCTGCCGCCGATCGCCGCGTGGGGCGCCCCGCAGTGGGCGGACCACTCCCCCGAGGAGGGCACACCGCCGCCGCTCGACGCCTTCACGCCGGTGCACTCGGCCGGACTCCAGGCGGAGCTCGCGGCGTTCGCCGCCGAACGGCAGCCCCGGCTCGCGGCCGTGCTGGCCGATCTGCGGCGCCTCGCCGAGTCCCCGCACGCCCCGCAGATCGTCCTGGCCGAGGAGGACACCCGGCGGGTCGCCCACTGGGTGATGCTGGCGAACGCCGCGCTGCCCCACGCGTTCGCCCGCGGCCTGACGTTCACCACGTACACCCGGCGCCCGCAGCAGGCCCGCCAGCAGATCATCGGCGTCCGCCCGGAGGACGTCAGGTCCGTGTCCGGGCAGCCGCACCGGTACAGCGTGCACGACTGCTCCGATCCCTCGGCTGCCCCGCCGCCGGTGGCCGACGCCTGGGCACGCCTCGCGGCGGCCGTCTGGGCCGCCGACGCGTACGGGCTGATCCGGCAGGCCGCCCAGACGGCCGGCGCGGAGCCGTTCGCGTCGGGTCCGCTGGCCGCGCTCGCCCTGGCGCGCGGCATCCCGGTCCCCGAGGACACCCGGGCCGACGCGGTCGCCTGGGTACGCGCCCACCGCGGCGCCCTGGACGAGCCGACGCTCACCGGCTTCCTCAAGGCCGTCTGCGACAGCGCCCCCGGCGCGCCCGAACTCCCCTCGGACGCCCTGGCCGACCTCCTGGCCGCACTGCACGGCAGCGTCCCCGCCGCGCTGACGGCGCCGCTCACCGCGCGGCTCGTCAGCCGGGCCGTAGGCGGCGGGGCGCAGCTTCCGCCGCTGCCGCCCGAGGCGCTGCCCGAGCCGTACCGGAGCGACCTGGCCGCCGAGTCCGGCGAGGAGCTGCGCCGGGTGCTCCGGGACCCGCTCACCCCGCTGGTCCGGGTCGTCGAACTGCTGCGGGTGGCCCGGCTGCTCGACGTGGCGTACGGCGACCTGACGGTCGACCTCGCCGAGCGGTTCCGCGACGGCCTCCTCAGCCGGCCCGGCACCGCCACCACGGAGGCGGTGCGGGACGCGCTCACCGAGTCCGACGCCCTGCGCGACCGGGTCTCCGTCCTCCTGGAGGACCGGGCGGCCGACGACCCGCCGGGCGTCGCCCGCGCCCTGCGGGACGCCCGGCTCCCGGTCGACGGGCCGCCCGGGACGCTGCCCCACCTGCGGATGTGCGCGGCGGCCCCGGCGCTCCGGCCCGGAACCCCGGCGAGCGCCGAACAGGCCGGCGGACGGGCCGCCGGCGGGACCACGGTACGGGACCGCGAGCGGGAGCAGGCATGGGTCCGCGAACGCAACGGCGAACTGCACAAACTGCTCCGGATCGCCGAGGTGCCGCACCTCGCGAACCCCCTCGTGCTGCGCACGGCCTTCGCGCTGGTCTGGGACGACCGCGCGCCGACGGCGGCCGAGGCGTCCCAGCTCCTCCACGAGACCGGAGCCCGGCCGCACATCGACGCCGGCACCTGGGACCACCTGGTGACCGCCGCCGTCGACGCGCCCGCCGACGACAAGGAGGCCCCGCTGCTCGCCCGGCAGCTGCTGGCCGCCGCGCCCGACGCCGTCGGGCGTTCGGTCCTGGACGACCTGAGGATGCTGTCGCTCGTCCACGACATGGAGGAACGGACGAGCGGGGCCGACCCCGCCGCGCACGGCTGGACGGCCCGGGTCCGGGCGCTCGCCGACTCCACGCGCCCGAACGTCCGGAACCGCGCCACGGCCGCGCTGGCCCGACGTCTCGTGGGCCCGGAGCGACCGGGCGGTGAACTCGGGGAGCTGGCCCGCAGCGACGACGGCGAGCTCATCGACGCCTACGCCTCGGCGGCCCGTACGCCGGTCTTCCGCAACGTGCTGCGCGGGAATCCCGGCCGTGTGGCGGACTGCTTCGTCGACTGGACCTCCCACGCCGGGGCGAGCCCCCGGTGGGACCTGACGCGCCGGGCGCTCCTCGACGAGGTGCTGCGCCCGGTCGTGCAGGGCTTCACCGACGGGGAGGTCTTCTCGGTCGAGCAGGCCGTCGGTCGGGCGTCGGCGAACCGCGCGGCCGAGTTCCAGGAGTGGAACCGGCCCGCGGGCGGTATCGGCCGGCTCTTCCGGCGGCGCGGGCGCAAACCGGCGACGCCCTCGTCCCCCTGGCGGGGCGATGTCGCACCGCCCGAGGGGAAGCAGGGCCGATGACGGCGCGAGGACGGATGTCGGGGGAGCCGACGACCGACACACCGGCGACGGATGAACGGGCTGCGGGCGACACGGCCGGAGCACCGGCAGGAGTACCGGCAGACGATTCCGCGACGAGGAGGTGGCCGGCATGACGGGGGACGATCTCACCGGGACGGTCATCGACGCGCTCGTGGCGTTCTGGGCCGCGACGGCCCTGCTGGTCTGCGTCGCCTACGCGTTCTGGGTCTTCCTGGCCACCGCCGGCCGGAGCGCGGGACGGGCACTCGGCCCCTTCCGGGCTGGACGGGCGGACAGCCGGGTCCTCACGATCGGTACGGAACCCGCCCACCCGTCGTACTGGCCCGCGCAGTCCTGGATCGACACGGGCGGCGCCGTCGGCCGCTCCTACCGGGCGCTGTGGACGCTGTGGCGGTCGCACTGGATGGCCACCGTCGCCGGGCGGCTCTTCCTGGGCCGGCGGCCGGGCACGAACCGGCGGGGCGCGAACGCCTTCACCCGCCTGGTCATGCGGCTCGTGGCGCCGGGCACCGCGGTCGGCGCGACCGCCGCCGCACTGCTGGCCACCGCCCTGCACACCCTCGTGCTCGTCGTGTTCTGCGCCCTCGTCGCCCTCGTGTGGGCGTCCTGGTGGCTGACCGTCGCCGTCGTACGGGGCGCCGAGCGGGTCTGGCTGCTGCTGCGCGGCGTACGCACGGTCTGCCCGCACCCGCGCTGCCACCGTCCCTTCCCGCTGGCCGCCCACCCGTGCCCGCAGTGCCGCGCGGTCCACACGGCGCTGCGGCCCGGGCGGCACGGAGTGTTCCGGCACGCCTGCCGGTGCGGCGCCCGGCTCCCCTCCTCGCTCCTCTCGGGCCGCGGCCGGACACCGGCCGAATGTCCCTCCTGCGCACGGCCTCTGCCGCCGTCGGTGGGGACCACGCGGGTGGTCCACGTCCCGCTGATCGGCGGTTCCTCCTCGGGCAAGACGATGCTCGTCGCGGCCGTCGTGGCGGGGCTGCGCTCCTGGTCGGAGCGCGGGAACCTCACCATGGAGTTCGCCTCGGACGCCGACCAGCAGGACGGCGAGGCGCTGGACCGGCAGCTCGACCGGAACGACTGGGCCAACAAGACGCAGGGCGACCAGCGGGCCTGGATGATCCTGGTCGGCCGGGGACGGCGACGGCGCCTGCTGTACCTCTACGACCCCATGGGCGAGTCCCTGGAGCAGGCCGACCGGGTCCGTGAACAGCAGTACCTCGCGCACGCCGACGGCGTCCTCTTCGTCGTCGACGTGCTGGCCGACCGTACGGTACGGCGCGCCCTGCACGGCGCCGACGACACCCTCGCCGACGGGGCCCGCCCGGCGGCCCAGGGGCCCGTCGACACCTACCAGGGGCTCACCGGCGAACTCGCCGCGCTGACCGGCGGCCGCGGCGACCTCCCCGTGGCCGTGGTGGTCACCAAGCGGGACGTGCTCGACCGCATCGAGGCGCTGCCCGCTCCGGGGGCCCGGGTCGACGAATGGCTCGGCGCCATCGGCCTCGGCGGGCTCGTCCGCGGCTTCACCCACGATTTCAAGGCGACCGGCTTCTGGGCGGTCAGCGCCTCTGCGGCCACCGGCACCGGAGCCCTGGACAGCGAGCGGCGGCGGGCGGCGGAGCCGGTCCTCTGGCTGCTCGCCCGCTCGGGACTGCGGGTCGCCGCACTGGTCGAGTCGCGGGGACCGGTCCCCCGCCAGGGACGCCGCACCGACACGAGGAAGCAGGGGGTTCGACAGGGATGACGGTGGTGACCCCGCGCGTGGCGCGGTCCCGCAAGGCGGTCATGGCGCTGTTCGTGACGGCCTGCGTCCTCGTGTTCGGGGCGGCCGCGTACGGCGTCGTGTACGCGCTGCCCGGCGTCGTCGAGGAGGTGCGGCTGCTGTGGGAGGAGCGGTGACCGCCCGCAGGCAGGAGACCCGGCCCCCGGCCGCGCCACCGCTCTGCCGGACCTCCCCTCCCCGTCCCTCCTTCGCTTCCTTGCCTTCATTGGCTTCCTTCGTCCGATTCCCACCCCACCCACCCTCAGGAGGATTCTCGTGACCGAGATCCCCGGCGGCCCCATGGCGAACCGCCCGGTGCACTTCATCTGGCTGCTCGACTGCTCGTACTCGATGCTCGGCGAGAAGATCGGGCAGCTGAACTACGCGATCCGGGAGGCGATCCCGGAGATGCGCTCGGTGGCGCACGACAACCCGGCCGCCCAGCTGCTGCTGCGCACGATCACCTTCTCCACCACCGCCCGCTGGCACCACAAGGACCCCGTCCCGGTGGACGACTTCACCTGGCAGGACGTGCAGCCCGACGGCACGACCAACCTGGGCGAGGCCCTCCAGCTGGTGGCCGGGGAGCTGCGTACCCCGCCGATGCCCGAGCGGGCCCTCAAGCCGGTGATCGCCCTGGTCTCGGACGGCGTGCCGACGGACGACTGGCGCGCCGGGCTCAAGGCGATCGAGGCCACCCCGTGGGGCCGCAAGGCGGTCCGGGTCGCCATCGCGATCGGTTCCGACGCCGACCGCAGCGTGCTCCAGGAGTTCCTAGCCAATCCGGAGCTGCGCCCGCTCGACGCGAACAGCCCCAAGCAGCTGGCGGCCGCCATCCGCTGGGCCTCGACGGCGGCCGTCAAGGCGGCCTCGCAGCCGGTGGCCGGATCGACCGACCCCACCGTCAAGGCCGCGCCGTACGCGCCGCCCGTCCTCGCCGACGACGACGAAGACGACGTGTGGTGAGCGCCCCACCGGCCTGGGAGACCTTCCACGAGAGCATCCAGGGCGTCAACAAGGCGCGGAACCAGGACCGGTGCCTGGTCCAGGGCGCCGGCACCGCCCGGGATCCGCTGATCCTCACCGTCGCGGACGGGCACGGCTCGGCCTCCTACCCGCGGAGCCACGTCGGAGCGCACTACGCGACGGACCTCTTCGCCAACCGCGCACGCGAGTTCGTGACGTCGGTGGCCGACCGCGACCGGGCCGGCTGGCGCGGGAGGCTGCGCGACTACGCCCGGATCGGCCTGCCGGAGCGGCTGGTCAGGGACTGGCAGAGCGAGGTCCTCCGCCACTGGGAGCGTGATCCCACCCCGGACGAGGACCCGAAGTCCCCGGGGCCGATCCTGCGGCTGTACGGGTCGACGCTGATCGGCGCGGTCCTCACCCCGGACCTCTTCGTCGCCTGGCAGTTGGGCGACGGCGAGCTGACCGTGGTGGACGGCGACGGCGAGGTCCGGCTGCCGCTCGCCCCCGCCCGGGCCGAACTCGGGGACGAGACCGCCTCGTTGTGCATGCGCAACGCATGGCGGTCGGTCCGTGTGCACTGGGAGCCGCTGCCCGATCCGGCACGGGCTCCCCGGCTGGTGGCCCTGTCCACGGACGGCCTGTCGAAGAGCTTCGTCTCGGACGAGGGCTTCACCGAGTTCGCGGCCGGACTGCACCGGCGGCTGACCGAGCGGGGCGTGCCCGGTGTCTCCGAGGACATCCCCGGGTGGCTGGCCGAGGCGTCCCGGCACTCGGGCGACGACACCACCCTGGTGCTGGCCCGCCGTGCCGACGGCGGCACCGCCGACGGGACCACCGTCGGGACCGCCGTCGGGACCGCCGTCGGGGCCGCCGAAGCGCCGGCGGAGGCGCAGGACGAGGCCGCAGGCGAGCCCGCGGCAGCGACGGAGGAGGGCGCCGAAGCCTCCGCGGACCCCGGGGGCGAGAGTGCCGGAGCCTCCGTGGAAGCGCGGGGCGAGGCCGCCGACGAGAGCCGGGACGACGCCGCGGAGGGCCAGGGCCAGGAAAGCGGCCCTGTGGACCCGCGGATCCCCTACTGCGAGGAGAGAGAACGACCATGAGCGGCATGCTCGACAGCGGAGACTCGCTGACCACGGACGGCGGGCAGACGATCGTCGTCGACCGCCTGCTCGGCTCAGGCGGCCAGGGCGAGGTGTACCGGGTCTCCCTGCCCGACGGCAGCGTCAAGGCCCTCAAGTGGTACTACCCGGACAGCGCGACCCCGCAGCAGCGCCGGGTCGTGGAGGACCTGGTGACCCGTGACTTCGACGACGACAGGTTCCTGTGGCCCACGGCCTTCGTGAGCGCGGGAGCCGACCGGTTCGGCTATCTGATGGACGTGCGGCCCGACCGCTTCCGCGGTCTGCCCGAGCTGTTCCGGCGGACCGTGAGCACGTCCTTCCGGGCCCTGCTCACCGCCTGCCTGTACACGGTCGAGGCGTACCAGGCGCTGCACTCCAAGGGCATCGCGTACCGGGACATCTCCTGGGGCAACATCTTCTTCGACCCGGCCACCGGCGAGGTCCTGGTCTGCGACAACGACAACGCGGTGGTGGAGGGCGACCAGAGCGGGATCTCCGGGACCATGGGATTCATGGCGCCCGAGCTGGTCCGCGGGGACCCGGGCGCCCAGCCGGGGACCCAGAGCGACCTGCACTCGCTGTCGGTCCTGCTGTTCATGTTCCTGATGAACCACCACCCGCTCAAGGGCGCCCGCGAGCTGGCCATCCACTGCCTGGACGAGAACGCGGAGCGCAAGCTGTACGGCCGCGAGCCGCTGTTCGTGTTCGACCCGCAGTACACGGACAACCGGCCGGACCCCGTCGAGCACTCCACCGTGCTCGCCCTGTGGCCGCTGGTCCCGCCGTCCGTGCAGGCGCTGTTCGTGCAGAACTTCACGGTCGGTCTGCGCGAGCCGTCGGCCCGGGTGCGCGAGTCGCAGTGGCGGGACGCGCTGCGGGCCGTCCGTGACGCCGTGGTGGAGTGCGCGAGCTGCGGCCGGGAGAACATGACGGAGCCGGGCTCGGCCAGGCCCGGCACCTGCTGGAAGGACGGCTGCCGCAGCACCCTCGTCCTGCCGCCCCGGCTCGTCGTGACCACCCCGCCGCCGAGGGCGGAGCGGCACATCATGCTCGGCAGGTCCGCGCGGATCCACCGGCACCACCTGAGCCCCGAGCCCTCGCGGCACGACTACTCGGAGGAGAGCCTGGTGGCCGAGCTCGTGGAGCATCCGCAGAAGCCGGGCCGCTACGGCCTCGCCAACCGGTCCGCCACGGCCTGGACGGGCACCCGCTCCGACGGCACCACCCAGCAGGTCGTCCCCGGCCAGACGGTGCCGCTGCGGTCCGGGCTCGCCCTCGAACTGGACGGCGGAGCGAAGGCGGAGGTACGCGCCCGCTAGCGCGCGCCGTCCGGGCGGCCCGCCAGGGGATCACATGCCGACGATGCCGGCGATCCCCTGGACCAGGGCGAGACCGCCGCTGCCGACGGTCACGTACGGCTCGATGGCGGTGAGCGCCGACCGGATGCGGCCCTGGTCGGCGGGGCGGCCCTCGCGCTCGGCGGTCACGAGTTCGCCGTGCACCGCCTCGGCCTGGGCGACGGCGCTCGCGGCCGTCTCCTGCTCGCGGAGCCACTGGACGAGCCGGGCCGCCATCGCCACGGCGCTGGCCGGGTCCGTGCCGTACTGGTGGATCTCCACCCGGCCGTTGTCCCCGATGTTGCTCCCGGACACCTGGCCGTGGAAGTTGTACGTGTTCATGCGTTTCCTCTCGTTCAGGGGGTGGCCTGGCCGTGCGGGGACGGCGCGCCCTGCTGTCCGCCCGGTCCGTGCTGGTTGACGACGCCGTGGTTGCCGACGTTGCTGCCGTGGATGTCGCCCGAGATGTTGTACGTCTGGGTGCTGATCACCTGCACCGCCTGCTCGTACGAACTGGTGTCCACCTGGTGGTCCTTGAGGAACCGCTCGGTGGCGGTGAGGACGCCGCTCTGGAGCCGGTGCAGGTAGTCCCGGGAGTCGGCGCGGTCGTTGTGCAGCATCTGGTCCCAGGAGGAGATCCGCTCCCGGATGCTCCCCGTCGCCCCGTGGTCGAAGACGAGCTGCCGCTCGGAGATCTCCCTGCGCCAGTGGCGGAGTTCACGGGCCCTGGCCCGGTCGACGGTACGCCGTCCGGAGTTGCGCCCCCAGGCTCCCCGCAGTGCGGGCCAGCAGGCGCGGCGGGTGGTGGTGAGCAGTTTCCAGGTCCGCTCGAAGCCGCGGAACGGCAGGGCCCCGACGCGGTGGTAGACGTCGTCGACGGGCGGGATGACGAAGACCAGCACCTCCCAGGAGAGGCTGGGATGGTGCAGCCGGGCCCGCAGCTGCATGGTCACGATCACCCGTCCGCCGTCGCTGACCCGCTCCAGGCTGAGGAACGTCCGCATCCCGGCGCCGGGGCTGAGCAGTCCGGTCCGTACGAGGTCGGTGTCGATCTGGGCGCGCGGCCGGCCCTGCGGTTCCTCGAGGAGCTCGTGGGCGAGGAGCGGGACGTGGTCGCCGGACACGTAGAGCCGGTTGCGGGCGCGGAGCCCTTCGAGGCCCGCGATCTTCGCCATCTCCTTGGCGACGTAGGTGTGCAGGTCCACGGCGTCGAAGGGGACGATGGTCAGCTTGCGTCCGGGGTTCGCCGGGTCCTCGGCGGGCCGCGAGACGTCGATGGGCTGCCAGACGACGTCCTTGATCTTCGTGCCGCTGCCGACGAAGGGGTGGGTGCGGGCGGCGGAGGCGGTGTACGGCACCACGTTGGCCTTGGCGAGGGCCCGGAGCCGGTCCTCGGCCGTCCGCTCGACGGGCTCGGCGAGGGTCTCGGGGCGTTCGGTGCCCCAGTACACGTCCTGGGCCGCGCTCCAGGCCGCCGACAGGGCGGCGTGGACCGCCCACCAGGCGCCGGCGAGGGAGCCGAGCACCAGTGCGCCGCCCGCCCACAGGCCGACGGCGGTGCCGCTCACCAGGCCCCACACCAGGGCGGCGAGGCCGGCCCAGAGGGCGAGGAAGAGGCGGGAGAGGAGGCGGTCGCGCCGCTCGTGGCGGCGCACCGCCGCCCGCGCGTGGCGGGCGAGGGCGATCAGGTGGATCCCGAGGGGGAGTCCCAGTGCCGTCATCCGGTCCGCGGTGAGCTCGGTGTCCACCTCGCGGGCGAAGTGCTCGTCGAGGTGGACGTGTGCGCACAGCTGCCGGGTCACCGCGTCCTTGCGGTAGGTCGGAAGCGTCGGTAACTGTCTGCGTGCCATGCGGTCTCCCCCTGTGTCTCCGCACACCCTAGGGAAGTCCGCCCACCGTGTCCCCCCGATCGGGGGGACGGTTCGGCTCGTGATCGGGAGGACGGCTCAGCTCTCGGCGGGCTCCAGGCGCAGCGAGATCGAGTTGATGCAGTACCGCTGGTCCGTCGGGGTGGGGTAGCCCTCGCCCTCGAAGACATGGCCCAGGTGGGAGCCGCAGCGGGAGCAGCGGACCTCGGTGCGGACCATGCCGTGGGAGCGGTCCTCGATCAGCTCGACGGCGGAGCTGTCCTTCGGGTCGAAGAAGGACGGCCACCCGCAGTGCGACTCGAACTTCTCGTTCGACGTGAACAGCTCCGCGCCGCAGGCCCGGCAGGAGTACACGCCCGTGGTGGTGGTGTCCGTGTACTCGCCGCGGAACGCGGGCTCGGTGCCCGCCTGGCGCAGCACCTGGTACTCCGCCGGGGTCAGCTCCGCACGCCACTGCTCGTCCGGCTTCTCGACGTCGTACGCCATGAGCTCGCTCCCTCTGCTACTTCGACAGGTGGTCCAGGATCAGCGGGCCGAGGTCCGTGACGTCGCCCGCGCCCATGGTGAGAACGAGATCACCGGGTCCGGCCATTCCCGCCACGACCTGCGGAACCGTCGTCTTGTCGTGGACGGGCGTCACGTCGGCGCCCGCCTGCCGCGCCGCGGCGATGATCAGCTCGCTGGTGATGCCCGGGATCGGGTCCTCGCGGGCCGGGTAGATGTCGAGGACGACGGACGCGTCGGCGAGGGCCAGCGCGTCGCCCATCTCCTTGCCGAGCTCCTGCGTGCGGGAGAAGAGGTGCGGCTGGAAGACGACCAGGAGGCGGGAGGCCCCGGCGGCGCCGCGCATGGCCTCCAGGTCGGCGGTCATCTCGGTGGGGTGGTGCGCGTAGGAGTCGATGACCTGGACGCCGTTCGCCTCGCCCTTGAGCTGGAGGCGGCGGCCGACGCCGGTGTACGCGGTGAGGGCCTGGGCGAGCTCGGCCGGGTCGATGCCGACGCGGGCGCCGGCGGCGAGGGCCGCGGCGGCGTTGTGGGCGTAGTGGCGGCCGGGGACGGAGACGGTGAAGGTGTGCTCGACGCCGTCGAGGGCGACGGTGACCTCGCTCTTCATCCCGTTCGGGACGATCTTCAGGATGCGGGCGTCGGAGTCCTCGGTCTCACCGACCGTGACGATGCGCAGGCCGTCGCGGTCCGCGACCCGGCGGGCCAGTTCGCGGGCGCCCGCGTGCTCGCCGACGACCAGGGTGCCGCCGGGGCGGATCTTGGCCGTGAAGGCCTCGAAGGACTCGTAGATCTCGTCCATGGAGGCGTAGTTCGCGTGGTGGTCCAGCTCGACGTTGAGGACGATCGCGACCTCGGGGTCGTACTTCTGGAAGCTGCGGTCGCTCTCGTCGGCCTCGGCGACGAAGACCTCGCCGTCGCCGTGCAGCGCGTTGGTGCCGGGACCCGCGAGGTCGCCGCCGATGGCGTACGAGGGGTCGAGGCCGAGCTCGGTGAGCGCGACGGCCAGCATCGAGGTGGTCGTCGTCTTGCCGTGCGTGCCGGCGACGGCGATCGCGCGCAGGCCGTCCATGAGGGAGGCGAGCGCGTCGGAGCGGTGGACGACGGGGATGCCGAGCTCGGCGGCGCGGGCCAGCTCGGGGTTGTCGGCGCGGATGGCGCTGGAGACGACGACGGCGGAGGCGTCGTCGGCGAGGTGCTCGGCGGCGTGCCCGATGTGCACGGTGGCGCCGAGGGCCCGCAGCGACTGGGCGGTCGCGGAGTCCTTGGCGTCGCTGCCGGCGACCTTGGCGCCGCGCTGGGCGAGGATCTTCGCGATGCCCGACATTCCGGCACCGCCGATGCCGATGAAGTGCGGCCGTTCCATGGCGGCAGGGATGGCGGGTGCCATGCGGATCTCTCCCCGGGGTGCGTCGAGCGTGGAAGACCCCAGCCTAGTGGCTCCGGCCGGGTGGGCCCGGCGGGAGCGACGGGGCCCGGTGCGTGGCGGGCCGGCGGGAGCGACGGGGCCCGGTGCGTGGCGGGCCGGCCGTGGCGGGCCCGTGTCCGCGCCCCCTGCACGGGGCGCGGACGGGGACGCCGTGCGGCTACTCGGCCGCCTCCTCGCTGTGGGCGAAGAGCTTGAGGACGGGGACTCCGACCTTGTGGCGGGCCCGGGAGGCCCAGTCGCGGTGGAAGAACTCCTCCACGTAGTGCGGGGCGGTCAGCACGATGACCTCGTCCGCCTCCGACTCCTCCACCACCGCCTTCATCTTGGTGAGCGGGTGGTCCTCGACGACCTGTCCGACCGCTTCGCAGCCGGCGTCTCTCAGCGCCCGGAGCGAGTGCTCCAGGGCCAGCTCGGCGGGGCGCCTGGCCTCCTTGCCCTCCGGTTCGTCGCCCTCGCGGGTCGCTTCCTTCAGTTCGCCCATGGCCACGTCGTCGATGGCACGCAGCAGTACATCGGCCTGGTCACCACGGGGCTGCATCAGAACGATGAAGGACACGCCCTCGTCGCCGTGCAGGGTGGTGACGAATTCCACGTCGACGGACGTCAGGGGCTTCTCGATCATCAGAACGCTTGTGAACACCTCAGGAGCCCTTCTGCGGAAACCATCCTTCCCCGTGCCCGCACGGGGTCTGCGACAGTAAGTGTGCCCAGCGGACGCTAAGCGGAACGACAAATTCCGCCGATTGTCAGATCCGACGGTAGCGGGTGAAGAGGAAGCCGTCCTGCTCCAGCAGCGACGCCACGGCGAAGCGTGTCGGCACGGCCACCGCGGGCCCCCCGGCGATCCTCTGGGCGTCCCCCGCGGTCATCGTCGGCGAGACCGCCAGGCACAGCTCGTCGAGGACCTCCGCGGCCACGAACTGGCCGAGCAGCCGGGGCCCGCCCTCGGTCAGCTGCCGCCGGAGCCCGCGCTCCGCGAGCACCGCCTTGGCACGGACCGGGTCCACCCCGGCGCCGTCGCCCGCCACCAGCACCTCGACGCCCGCCTCCCGCGCGGCCCGCACCCGCTCGGCGGGCGCGGCGGCGCCGGTGAGGACCAGGGTCGGCACCAGCGGCTCGGTGAAGAGCGGGAGCGAGAAGTCCAGCTTCAGCGAGGCGCTGACCACGGCGATCACCGGGGCCGGGCCCTGCTCGGCGGCGGCACGGCGGGCCGCGAAGGCCTCACGCGCGCGTGCCGGGCGGTAGCCCTCCAGGCGTACCGTTTCCGCACCGACGACGACCACGTCCGCGAGGGCCCGCAGGGTGCCGAAGATCCGCATGTCGGTCTCCGAGGAGAGCGGCTGGGAGCGCCCGTCGTGCTGCCCCGCCCCGTCGAGCGAGGAGACCATGTTGGCCCGCAGCCAGGCGCCCTCCCCCTCGGGGAGCTCCGGGTACGCGTAGGCGTCGGCGAGCTCGTCGAGCGACCATTCCCGGTCTCCCGCCTCGGTCGCGTGGGCTGTCATGTCCGTCACAGGGAACAGGCGTCGCATCCTCCGAGTCTGACATGGCGCTTACAGTGGGGAACTGTGTCGACCCGTGCCCCCTCCGAAGCCGCATCCACCTCAGCGGCCCCGCTCTCGCTCTGCTCCCGAGAGCCCCACGTCCCCGCCGACCGGCTCGTCGCGGAGATGGTGCCGCCGCCGCGCTTCGACTCCGTGCGGTTCGACACGTACCTCCCCGACCCGAACCAGCCGAGCCAGACGGACGCCGTCAAGGCGCTGAGCACCTTCGCCGAGGGCCTGGGCGGAGCGCACGCCTCGGGCGCCGGGAAGCGCCGCTGGTTCGCCCGGAAGCCGGCCGCCCCCACCGGGCCGCGCGGGGTGTACCTGGACGGCGGGTACGGCGTCGGCAAGACCCACCTGCTCGCCTCGCTCTGGCACGCGACCCCCGCCGAGCCCGCGCTGAAGGCGTTCGGCACGTTCGTCGAGCTGACCAACCTGGTCGGCGCGCTGGGCTTCCAGCAGACCGTGAAGACCCTCAGCGGGCACCGCCTCCTCTGCATCGACGAGTTCGAGCTCGACGACCCGGGCGACACCGTCCTCGTCTCCAGCCTGCTCGGCAAGCTGGTCGCATCGGGCGTGGCGCTCGCCGCCACCTCCAACACGCTCCCCGGCAAGCTCGGCGAGGGCCGGTTCGCCGCCGCCGACTTCCTGCGCGAGATCCAGGGCCTCTCGGCCCACTTCCGGCCGCTGCGGATCGACGGCGAGGACTACCGCCACCGCGGGCTGCCCGAGGCGCCGTCCCCGTACTCCGACCAGGTCGTCACGGAGACCGCGTACGCGACGGCGGGCGCCTCCCTCGACGACTTCCCGCACCTGCTCGAGCACCTGGCCAGGGTCCACCCGAGCCGGTACGGCGCGCTCACCGACGACCTCACCGCGGTCTGCCTCACCGACGTCCAGCCCGTCCCGGACCAGTCGACGGCCCTGCGGCTCGTCGTCCTGGCCGACCGGCTGTACGACCGCGAGATACCCGTGCTCGCCTCCGGACTGCCGTTCGACCGGCTGTTCAGCGACGAGATGCTGAACGGCGGGTACCGCAAGAAGTACTTCCGGGCGATCTCCCGGCTCACCGCGCTCGCCCGCGACGCCAAGGGGCTGGTCGCGCAGTAGGTTGGTGGCCGTACCCGATCGAAAGGGATCCACCATGGCCACCGTGCGTCACGCCCACACCGTCTGGCAGGGCGACCTCCTCAAGGGCTCGGGTGTCGTCACGCTCGACTCCTCCGGTCTCGGCTCGTACGACGTCTCCTGGCCGGCCCGCTCCGAGGAGCCCAACGGGAAGACGAGCCCCGAGGAGCTCATCGCGGCCGCGCACTCCTCCTGCTTCTCCATGGCCTTCTCCAACGGCCTGGCGAAGGCGGGCAACCCGCCCACCCGCCTGGAGACCAAGGCCGACGTCACCTTCCAGCCGGGCGAGGGCATCACCGGCATCCACCTGACCGTGCGCGGCGAGGTCCCCGGCCTGGACGCGGACCAGTTCCAGGCGCTGGCCGAGGACGCGAAGAAGAACTGCCCGGTCAGCCAGGCGCTCACCGGCACGACGATCACCCTCACGGCCGAGCTGGCCTGACGCCGCCTCAGCTCGGCGCCGCGAGCCCGGCCTGATCGACAAGGCGCCCCCTGGCGCCACATGAGGAACTTGTGGCCCGCATGTTCACGTGTCACCACACCGCGTGATACACACATGCGGGTCACACGTCACATCACACGCCTGTCCGCCAACAGGAAAAGTGGGTTGCCTCATGTCCGCAACACGACGTCAGATCCTCTCCCGCACCGGCGCCACCGCCGCCGGGATCGCCTTCACCGGCTCCCTCTCCGAACTCTTCGCCGGCAGCGCGAGCGCCGCACCCGGCGGCCACACGGGACGGGCCGGCTACGGCCCCCTGGTCCCCGACCCCGAGGGCCTGCTCGACCTGCCGGCCGGCTTCCGCTACAAGGTCCTCTCCCGGCAGGGCGATCCGCTCCGCTCCGGCGAGGGCCTCGTCCCCAGCAATCCCGACGGCATGGGGGCCTTCGCCGGCCGCCGCGGCCGGGTGCACCTCGTCCGCAACCACGAGAACCGGGTCACCGGCAGGATCGGCGTCCCGACCGTCCCCGGCCTGACGTACGACCCGGCCGGCAAGGGCGGCTGTACGGCGCTGGAACTCGACGGTCGGAACAACGTCCTCGGCGAGCGGGTCGCCATCGCCGGCACGGCCGTCAACTGCGCGGGCGGGCCCACCCCCTGGCGCACCTGGCTGACCTGCGAGGAGACCGAGGACAGGGCCGGGACGAACGGCTACACCAAGGACCACGGCTTCATCTTCGAGGTCGACGGGGCCGACCCGCGCCGCACCGGCGCCGTACCGCTCACCGCGATGGGCCGCTTCCAGCACGAGGCGATCGCGATCGACCCGGCGAGCGGCATCGTCTACGAGACGGAGGACGCCTTCGAGCGCCCCTTCGGCCTCTTCTACCGCTTCCTCCCCCACCGGCCGCTCGGCGGCACGGGCTCGCTGCGCGCGGGCGGCGCCCTGGAGGCCATGCGGGTGCCGGGCGTCCCCGACCTCTCGGTGATCCAGGAGGCCGGCACCCGCTTCGAGGGGATCGAGTGGGTCCCCGTACCGGACCCGCAGGCGGCGCAGACCCCCATCAGGCTGCAGGACTTCGGCCCCAAGGGCATCACGCACGCCCAGAAGCTGGAGGGCTGCTACTGGGGCGGCCGGGCCGTGTACTTCGTGTCCTCCTTCGCGCGCGTGAACGACGGTTCCGGCGCGACGCACTTCGGCCAGGTCTGGAAGTACGAGCCGCACCGGCGCCGGCTCACCCTCGTCGTCGTCTTCGGCCCGGACACCGACATCCAGCTGCCCGGCGAGTCGCCGGACAACATCTGCCTGGCGCCGAGCGGCGGCCTGATGGTCTGCGAGGACGGCGACGGGGCGCAGCACGTCTTCGGGGTGAGCGAGCGGGGCGAGGTGTACGCGCTCGCGCGGGGCGCGCAGAACATCGGCACGCCCGAGGCCCCGGAGTGGGGCGAGTTCGCGGGCGTCACCTTCTCGCCCGACCGGGGAACCATGTACGTCAACTGCTACACGCCGGGGACGACGTTCGCGGTGACCGGCCCGTGGTGCTGAGCTGAGGACCGCACCCGGTCGCGCGCACTCGCGGGCGGCCGGGTTCCGTCGCAGGATCGGGGGGACGACGGACGTGCGGCGCGGCGGAAGGGCACGCGATGGCGAAGAAGGACGGGAAGAAGGACGGCGGGAAGAAGGACGGGGAGAAGAGGGACGGCGGGAGGAAGCGGAAGCACCGGGAGGCCTCCCTCCGGGAGCTGCTCCGCGTCCCCGGGGGCGAGCGCGTCGACCTCGCCGCGTACGACGCCTCGGCGACCCCGGGCGGCCCCGCCGACAAGGCGGCCGGTCTCGCCGCCACCGCCGCCCTCGCACCCCGCCTCGCCGACCTGCAGGAACGCCTCTACGCGGCAAGCACGGCCGGTGACCGCCGGCGGGTGCTCCTGGTCCTCCAGGGGATGGACACCAGCGGCAAGGGCGGGACGGTCAAGCACGTCATCGGCCTGTTCAACCCCTCCGGCTGCCGCATCCGCGCCTTCAAGGCCCCGACGCCGGAGGAGCAGAGCCACCCGTTCCTGTGGCGGATCATGAAGGCGCTCCCCCGTCCGGGCGAGATCGGCATCTTCGACCGCTCGCACTACGAGGACGTGCTGATCGCCCGGGTGCGGGAGCTGGTCGCGCCCACGCAGCTGAACCGCCGTTACGGCCAGATCAACCGGTTCGAGAAGACCCTCGCCGACGACGGCGTGACGGTCGTGAAGGTCTTCCTGCACCTCTCGTACGAGGAACAGCGCGCCCGTCTGCTGGAGCGCCTGGACAACCCGGAGAAGCACTGGAAGTTCAACGTGGGCGACATCGAGGAGCGCGCGGTGTGGCCGGCGTACCAGCAGGCGTACGCGGTCGCCCTGAAGCGCTGCACGACGGAGGCGGCGCCCTGGTACCTGGTCCCGGCGGACCGCAAGTGGTATCGGAACTGGGCGATCAGCAAGCTGCTGCTCGAACACCTGGAGGCGCTGGACCCGGCGTACCCGCCGGGTGACTTCGACGTGGAGGAGAGCCGCAGGCGGCTGCTGGCCACGTGAGCGGCACGGGGCGCTGCCGTCGCCGGGTTGCACGCCTGAGCCACTTTGATCGGTTAACTTCCGGTCGTGAACACTTCTGTACGAAACCTGGCGGCGCTCGGTCTTCTGGGCGCCGTCCTCGTCGGCTGCGGCCGGGAAGCGGTCGACACTCCCCCGGCCCCGCCGGCGAAGGAACCGGCCGCCACCGCCCCGTCGCCCCGGACGAGCGCCCCGGCGGCCGGTCCCAAGCCGGCGCGCCCGCCCGCCGCGCCGCCCACCATGGCGCCGGGGCCCGGCGGCCTCACCCCCGTGTACACGCACCGGGCGAAGGGCACGGAGAAGGTCGTCGCGCTCACCTTCGACGCCGACATGACGGCCGATCAGGGGCCCCGGGCCGCGCAGGGCGAGCGTTTCGACAATCCGCGGCTCATCGAGACCCTGCGCCGGCTCGGGGTGGACGCGACCGTGTTCATGACGGGCCGCTGGGCGGAGGAGTACCCGGACCAGGCGAAGTCCATCGGCCGCGACCCGCGCTTCGAGATCGCCAACCACTCCTACAGCCACTACGCCTTCGCGTCCCCCTGCTACGGCCTGCCGACCGTCTCCGCTCCCGACATGGCGGACGACGTCCAGCGGGCCTTCGACGCGTTCCGCGACGCCGGGGCGGTGAACGTCGTCCCGTACTTCCGCTTCCCCGGCGGCTGCTACGACGACGCGTCCCTCCGCGCGCTCGCCCCGGCCGGGGTGACGGCGGTCCAGTGGGACGTGGTCAGCGGCGACGCCTTCGCGCAGGACGCGGACGCGGTGGCGGAGCAGGTGCTCGACGGGGTGAAGCCGGGCTCCCTGGTGGTCATGCACTGCACACGCAGCGCGGCCCCGGTCACGGAGCAGGCGATCCGGCGCATCGTCCCGGAACTCCGCGCCCGCGGCTACCGCTTCGTGAAGGTCTCGGAACTGATGCGCGGCCCCCTCTAGGTCGGGCCTAGCCCGAGCAGGCCGTCCGCTCCGCCTCGCGCCACTCGCAGACCGGGCACAGGGTGATGCCCTTCGTGGTCTCCGGGTACTCGGTCGCCTCCTGGCACAGCACACAGGCGGCGAAGGGGCCCTCGGCGGCCGGTGCGGGCTTCGGACCGCCGGACTCCCGGGGGGCGCAGTACGACGTGTACGACGTGGACGCAGTGGACTCGGTCGTGTCGTTCATGTCTTCGAGCGTACTCACTCCAGGCGTGCCGTGGCCCGGCACGCGAGGGCCGTGCACGCCGCCGCGAGGAGCACCGCGCCCCCGCAGGCGAGCCACGGCGGGTCGGCGGTCGCCGTGCGGGCGCCGGTGATCAGGGCCGTCATCGCGTGCTTCGCCGGTGAGCCGGTGGTCACCAGGGCGAGCAACGAGCCCAGGACGAGGGCCGCGACGGACCAGCCGGGCGCCCGGACGAAGGGGCGCGACGCCAGCGCGCCGACGGCGGCGCCCGTCAGGGCGCAGGCCAGCACCGCCAGGAGGCCCGTGGTCACGGCGGCGGGCGCGGTCACACCGCGCCGGTCGCCGGTCGCCGTCACCGCGAGGACCGCGACCGCCCCGACGAGGGCGGGCAGACCCGCCCCGGTGACCAGCGCGGCGAGGTGCGCGCGGCTCCGCCCGGCCGCGGCCGCGACGACGTTCCGTGCGGCGGACGGCTCCTGCGTGACGCAGATCCGGACCGACCAGGCGGTGACGGGGAGCAGCCCGGCGGCCGTGAGTCCGAGCGCGCCGAGGACGGGCTCGCCCGCGTCGACGCCGACGGCGAGGAGGGCCGCGTACAGGAGGAGCGGGGCGAGCCAGCGCTGCGAGCGGAGCAGCAGGCCGGTCTGGTAGCGCAGGAGCGCCGTCATACGCGTACGCCTTCGGGGGCGAGGTGGTGGATGTGCCAGGAGGCGGCGAGGAGCGCGCTCAGCAGGGCGTCGGACCGGTCGGCGTCGACGGTGAGGACGAGGGTGCCGTCGCCGTCGGGCCCGGGTGCGACGACGGGGCCGCCGGGCAGTCGTTCCGGGGGCGGGAGGGCGTGCGGACCGCCCGAGACGGTGATCCGCACCCGCGGCCCCGACCCGCCACCCGCGCGGACCGGACCCGGGGCGGGGTCGGCGGAGCCCGAGGCCCCGGAGGTCAGGCCCGGGGGCGCAGCCGTCGGGCCCGGAGCCGGGGCGACGGGACCCGGAGCCGGGGCGACCGGACCCGAGGCCCCGGAGGTCAGGCCCGGGGGCGCAGCCGTCAGGCCCGGAGCCGGGGCGACGGGATGTCCGGTCTCGCCGACCCGTCCCTCCCGCACCTCGTACACCGCGGACGGCTCCCCCTCCAGCCGGCGCGGGTCGTGGTCGACGAAGACGACCGTTCCGCCCGCCGCCCGGCGTGAGCGGACCACCGCGTCCAGCTCCGCACGCGCGCCCGTGTCGAGGCCGGTCCAGGCCTCGTCGAGGACCAGGAGCGACGGGTCGGCGAGGAAGGCCTGGGCCACGGCGACCTTCTGGCTGGTGCCCTTGGAGAGCTCCGCCATCGGGGTACGGGCGTGCTCGCCGGCCCCGAAGCGCTCCAGCCACTCCCCCGCCCCGGCCCGCGCGGCCGCCGTGCCGAGCCCCTGGATCCGCCCCAGGTGGACCAGGTAGTCCGCGGCCGTGAAGGGCAGCGCGGCCGGGAAGCGTTCGGGGACGTACGCCGTGCGGGGCGGGCGGCCCGTGACGCGTCCCGTGGTGGGCGCGTCGACACCGGCGACGAGCCGGAGCAGGGTCGACTTCCCGGTGCCGTTCGCGCCGACGATCCGGACGAGGCTCCCGGCGGGCAGGTCGAGGTCCACCTCGCGGAGGATCCACGCGCCCCGGAGGCCGTGCCGCCGCCCGACCCGCTCCAGCCTCAATTCGAGGTCTTCTGCGGGGTCAGCTCGCTGGGCCGGACGACCACGAAGCCCTGGCCCTCCAGCTTCAGCTGCACCGCCTCGCCCGAGCCGCCGCGGATCATCGAGCCGACGGACTGCGAGCGGTGCAGCGAGGTGTGCAGCTGCTCGCTCCAGCCGACCACGGCGTCGGTGTCGACGAACACCGGGGCCTGCGGCGTGACGGGGATGACGATGGGGCTGCCCTCGCACATGAGGGCGACCTTGCCGTAGCCGGAGAAGACGGAGTTGAAGAGGCCGCCGCCGGTCATGCCGGCGCCCTTCACGGTCTTGATCTCGTAGTGGAGGGTGGCGTCGAAGCAGAGCACGTTGCGGCCGTTGACCGAGAACGCGTCGCCCTGCTCGATCTCGACGATGAAGCAGTTCTGCGCCTCGTGCGCGAACCACGCCTCGCCCTGGCCGCGCACGGCCATCAGGGCCAGGCCCTCGCCGGTGACGGCCCGCTTGAGCAGGCCGCCGATGCCCTGGCCCTTGCGCTCGAACCGGAGATCGCCGCGGAAGGCGATCATGGAGCCCTGGCGGGCGTGCATCTCCCCGTTGACGGTGTATTTGACGGATTTGGCGTTCTGGAGGGTCATCCCCGGAAAATCTGCGGTCTCGGCGAGGTGTTCGCCGGTGAAAAGATCACTCTTCATGAGGGGCATCCTGGCCCGGAACTGCTCATTCCTCCAAGAGGCGCTTGTGGCGGCAGTGGCAGAATTGCCCGGTGAGCAGCAATGAGACCGATCTTCGTGATGAGAAGCCCCAGTTCGTCCTGCCGTTGGTCGTACGGATCGAACGGGACGCGCCGCCGTCCCGTACCGACGCCCTGGAGACCGCCGCGCGCGCCGTCCTGGAGATCCTCACGGACGACCGCTCGCTCGGCGAGGGCGAGTGGGCACAGGCCATGACCGACTGGCAGGACGCCAGGATCCGCAAGGTGGTGCGCCGGGCGCGCGGCGCGGAATGGCGGCGGGCGGGCGCGCTCCCGGGGATCACGGTCGACGGCCTGGAGTCGGAGGTGCGGGTCTTCCCTCCGGTCCCGCTCGACGGCTGGCCCAAGGAACTGGCCAAGCTCCAGGTCTCGGGCACCGACCTCGACGACCCGGCCGCGCCCGGCCCCGTGCCCGAGGGCGCGGTGGTGCTGTGGATCAACCCGGAGCTCGAGATGTCGGCGGGCAAGACGATGGCCCAGGCCGGGCACGGGGCGCAGCTGCTGTGGTGGGCGATGGGGGACGCCGACCGGAAGGCCTGGCACGAGGCGGGCTTCCCGCTGGCGGTCCGCACCGCGACGGCCGGGGAGTGGCCCGCCCTGACGGCGAGCGGTCTCCCGCTGGTCCGGGACGCGGGCTTCACGGAGATCGCCCCCGGCCCCACCGTGGTGGCCGAGGGCAGCGACCGGTTCGCCCCGGGGCTGCGGCTGCCGCGGCCGTAGCCGTCACCGCCCGGCACCCCCTCCGTCCGCCGTGACCGAACGGAACCTCAAATCAACCTCTGAACGTGACCCTCCCGGGGTTCGAACGCTCCCGCCGGGGCCATCACGTGGGTGACTGAGGACCGAAGGAGGGGGACATGACGGAACTCGGCATCGGCATCGGCTGGCGTCCCGAGATCGCTGACGCGGTGGAGGGGCTGTCCGGAATCGACTGGGTGGAGGTCGTCGCGGAGAACATCTGCGCCGACCATCTGCCCGACTCCCTGACGCGGCTGCGCGAGCGCGGCGTCACCGTCGTGCCGCACGGCGTCTCGCTGGGGCTCGGGGGCGCGGACCGCCCCGACCCGGCGCGGCTCGCCGCGCTCGGCGAGAAGGCGGTGGCGCTGGGGGCGCCGCTGGTCACGGAACACATCGCGTTCGTCCGGGCCGGGGGGCCGCTCACCGCGACCCCGCAGCTCGAAGCGGGTCACCTGCTTCCCGTACCCAGGACCTGGGACGCGCTCGACGTGCTCTGCGAGAACGTGCGGATCGCGCAGGACGCGCTGCCCGTGCCGCTCGCCCTGGAGAACATCGCCGCGCTCGTCTCGTGGCCCGGCGAGGAGATGTCGGAGGGACGCTTCCTGGCGGAGCTGGTGGAGCGTACGGGGGTACGGCTCCTGATCGACGTCGCCAACCTGCACACCAACCACGTCAACCGGGGCGAGGACCCCGCGCGGGCCCTGTCGGAGCTGCCGGTGGAGGCGATCGCGTACGTGCACGTCGCGGGGGGTGTCGAGCGGGACGGGGTCTGGCACGACACC
The DNA here is from genome assembly GCF_001905825.1 of Streptomyces sp. CB02009. Lineage (GTDB taxonomy): Bacteria > Actinomycetota > Actinomycetes > Streptomycetales > Streptomycetaceae > Streptomyces. The sequence continues at coordinate 437,285 of NZ_LIVV01000003.1, read as the reverse complement.
CACGCGCATCCGGTGCCCGGCGCGGTCCTCGACGTCCTGGCGGACCTCGCCTCGCGGGTCGCGCCGCCGGGCGTGCTGCTGGAGCGGGACGACGACTTCCCGCCCGCGGAGGAGCTGGCCGACGAGCTGCGGGCGATCCGCCGGACGGTCACCGCCGCGGGCGCGCGTTCCGCCGCGGCGGCGGGGCGGGGCGCGGCCCACCAGCACGGCGCCCCGTCGTCGAGGACCGCGTCCCGGGCGACGCTGCTCATCGGGGCCGGGGCCAGGGTCTCCGGCGGGCCGATGCCCGGGGTCGCCCCGGAGGCACCCGAGGCCCCCGAACCGGAGACCGCGCCCGCGCCCGGCGCCCGGCAGCGCGTCGCCGTCGCCCAGGCCGCTCTGCTGTCCGCGCTCGTCGCCGGGACGCCCGTGCCCGAGGGCTTCGACAGCCGGCGGCTCGGCGTGCAGAGCCGGGCGCTCGCGGCCAAGCGGGCCGGGGTCGTCGCGAAGGTGGCGCCGGAGCTCCCCGAGATCCTGGGCGCGGGCTACCGGAAGGCGTTCCTCGCGTACGCCAGGTCCCGGCCCATGACCGGCGGCTACCGCCGTGACGCGCTGGACTTCGCCGAGCACCTCCTCGTCGCCGGGCGGCCGGAGGATCCGGCGGCGCGGCGGCGGCTCACGGAGTGGTGGCAGGACCGTTCGGGCAGCCGGCCGCCGGGCCGCGCCACCCGGTTCGTGCGGGCCGCCCGCCACGCACTGGTACGGAAGTGAGGTGCTCGTGAACACCCTGGTCACCCTCTACTACCTCGCCGGCGTCACCGTCATCGCGGTGCTCGTCACCCGGGTCGTCCGGACCCGCGGGGGACCCGGCGGACCGGTCCACGACCGGTACGAGGCCGCCTTCCTCAACGGCGGGCCCGCCAGGGTCGTCGACACCGCCCTGACTGCCCTCCAGGCCGACGGCAGGCTGGCGGTCGGCGGCCCCGGCATCGTGGCCGTCGTCCGCCCCGTCGCGCACGACCCGGTGGAGCGGGCCGTGTTCGAGGCGCACGCCGCCGCCCCGCACGGGGCCCTGCACCACCTGCGGATGACCGTGATGCGGCACCCGGCGGTCCAGGAGACCGGTGACGGGCTCGCGGTGCGCGGGCTCGTCGTCGACCCGGCGACCCGGCGCTCCACGGCCCGGTGGTGCGGCGTGGCCGCCGTCACGACCTTCGTGCTCTTCCCGGTGTCGATCGTCCTCACGGTCGTGGGCTTCGCGACCCTGGACACCGACGCGGGGATGCCGGTCCCGTTCATCTTCAAGGTGCTGCCGATCCTGCTCGCCACCATGGTCACCGCCCTCGTCTGCGGGTCGCTGACGGCCCGGCAGATCACCCCGGCCGGGCGGCGCGCGGTGGGGGCGTACGGGCGGGCCCACGCCCATCTCGCGGACGCCGGCCTGCTGGTGGCCCTGCACGGGCTCCGTGCGCTGCCCGATCCGGTGCTGCGGGAGCAGCTGGCGGCCGCCGCACGGATCCATCCGCAGCCCCGGCGTGGACGCGGCGGACGGCGTTCCGCGGCGCAGCACCGCTACGACACCTCGGGCGCGGACGACGACTTCGCCGCGGCCACCGTGTGGTGTGCGGGGACCAGCGCGTGCGGCGGCGGAGGTGGCGGGGGCGGAAGCTCCTGCTCGGGCGGCGGCTCCGGGTCGTCGTGCTCCTCCGGCGCCTGTTCCGGGGGCGGCTCCAGCTGCGGCGGGGGCGGCAGCTCGTGCTCCAGTTCCAGTGGGAGTTCCTGCTCCAGTTCCAGTGGGAGTTCCTGCTCCAGCTCCAGTTCCAGCGGGAGCTCGTGTTCCAGCTCCAGCAGCTGATCACCCGTTCGGGTGGCGGGCCCGCCCCGCCTCCCGTACAACTCGGTCATGGTCTGGCTTCCGTTGCTGCTCGTGGCGTGCGTGGTGGCCGGCGTCGGCTGCGCGCGGCTGTGCCGGGCGACGCTCGCGGCGGCCGCGCCCGCGCACGGCGGCGTGCCCGCGGCGGACGCGCCCGAGCTCACCGTCGGCGAGGCGGCCTACCTCGCCGGCGGACCGCTGCGGGTCACCGATCTCACCCTCGTGTCCATGCACCGGGAGCGGCGGCTGCTGCTCGCCCGCACCGGCTGGGCGACGGTCGTGGACGCCGACGCCTGCGCGGCGGACCCGCTGGAGCGGGCCGTGATCGGCGCCCTGGGCCCTCAGGGTCAGGCGCCGGTCCCCGCCGTACGTCCGCTGGTCGCCGCCGCCGAGTCCGTCCACCTGCTCGCGGAGCGGCTGGTGGCCCGGGGGCTCGCCGTGCCCGCCGTGGGCCGGCGGGAGGTCGCCGCCGGGCTTCGGGCGGTACGGGCCGGCCTCCTGCTCAGCCTGGCCCTCGGGACGGTGTCCGCGCTGCTCGTGCCGGCCGACGAGCGGGCCCCGGTCCTCGCCGGTTTCGCGCTGCCGCTGCTCGCGTCGGGGCTCTGCCTGCTGATCGGGCGGATCGAGGTGTACCCGCACACCCGCTGGGCCTCGCCGGCCGGGCAGCGGCTGCTCGCCTCGCTCTCGGCCACCGATCCCCTGACGGCCCTCGCGACGCGCGGACCCGCGGTCCTGGAGCCGGAGCTCCGGGCGGCGCTGCGCGGGCGGGGCTGAGAGCCGGAAAGGTCCCGGAAATGACGCCGGTGCGGCGCGCGTCATGCGCGCCGCACCCGGAGCCGGACCCGGTGTCGCTGGACGGGCAGGCCATGGTCACGCCTGCCGTCTGATCTTCCGGGTCGAGGGGTGGCACGCCCGGCCGGAAGCCGGGCCACCACCAGGTTTTCGTACGGCCGTCAGGCCAGGCCCGCCACCAGCTCGGCGACGCTCTTGCGACGGCCGGTGTAGAACGGGACCTCTTCGCGGACGTGCATCCGCGCCTCGGAGGCGCGCAGGTGACGCATGAGGTCCACGATGCGGTGCAGCTCGTCGGCCTCGAAGGCGAGGAGCCACTCGTAGTCGCCGAGGGAGAAGGAGGCGACCGTGTTGGCACGGACGTCCGGGTAGCCGCGGGCCATCTTGCCGTGGTCCGCGAGCATCCGGCGGCGGTCCTCGTCCGGCAGCAGGTACCAGTCGTAGGAGCGCACGAAGGGGTAGACCGAGACGTAGTCGCGCGGGTTCTCGTCGGCCAGGAAGGCCGGGATGTGCGACTTGTTGAACTCGGCGGGGCGGTGCAGCGCCATGTTCGACCAGACCGGCTCCAGGGCGCGGCCCAGGCGGGTGCGGCGGAAGAGGTTGTACGCCTCCTGGAGCTCGTCGCTCGTCTCGGCGTGCCACCAGATCATCACGTCGGCGTCGGCGCGCAGACCGGAGAGGTCGTACGTGCCGCGGACGGTGATGTCCTTGGCCGCGAGCTGGTCGAACAGCTCCTGGACCTCGTCGGCGAAGCCGCCGCGGTCCTCGGGGAGAACGTCGCGCAGCTTGAAGACAGACCACAGGGTGTAGCGGATGACCTCGTTGAGGTCCTTCGCCTTCTTACCGGCGTTCGGGATCTTTTCGGGCGCACTCATACGCCTATTCTCGCCCGTCACAGGGAGTGCCCCGCACCGGGGTCGGCCCTTTTCGACGTGGCGATGATCTCGTCGGCCGCGCGATGGGCCGACGCGATGCAGGCGGGGATGCCGACACCGTCGTACGCGGCGCCCGCGACACGCAGTCCGGGGAGGGCCGCGACGGCCTCGCGGACCCGGGCGACCCGGGCGAGGTGGCCGACCGGGTACTGCGGCAGGCCGCCCGTCCAGCGGGTGACGGCGGTGGCGACGGGCCGGGCGGCGAGCCCGGTCGCGGCGGCGAGGTCCTTGAGCGAGGCGGCGACGAGGTCGGCGTCCTCGCGGTGGACCTGCTCCTCCTCGCCGTGGCGGCCGACGGAGGTCCGCAGCACGAACAGGTCCGGGGCCCGGTCGGTGACCCACCGCCACTTCTGCGAGGAGAAGGTGGAGGCCTTGATCGTGTGGCCGTCGACGGGCGGCACGAGGAACCCCGAGCCCGCCAGGGCGGGCATGTCGGTGCGGCGGAAGGCCAGCGTGACCAGGGCCATGGAGGCGTACTCGATCGCGTCGAGCTCGGCGGAGGCGGTGGGCGCGTGCGGGGCGAGCAGCGCGGCGGCCGGTCCGGCGGGGGTGGCGAGGACGACGGCGTCGGCGGTGAGGACCCGGTCGCCGCTCACGACCTGCCAGCCGGTGGCCCCGGTGCGCCGGAGCCCGGTCACGGGGGCCTCGGTGAGGATCTCGCCGCCGGCGGCGCGGACCGCGTCGGCGACGGCACCGGGCAGGGTGCCGACGCCGCCGTCGATGCCGAGGAAGACGGAGCCGCCGAGCCCGGTGGCGGCGCCCGCCGCGTCGGCGGGGACGGCGGCCCCGGCCTGCTGGACGGCGCGGACGGCGTCGCCGAGCGTGGGCCGGGTGCGGGCGGCCTCGAAGAGGGCGGGGACGGCGGCCTTCATCGAGATGCGGTAGGCGTCACCGGCGTACACCCCGCCGAGCAGGGGTTCCACGAGCCGGTCGACGACCTCGTGGCCCATCCGGGCGGCGACGTACGCGCCGATCGCGATGTCGTCGCCGATCTCGGTCGGGGGCAGTTCGGCGTCGAGGCCGATCCGGCGCACGCCCTCGGCGGAGAGCAGGCCCTCGACGGCGCGGGCGTCGCCGGGGACGCCCATGACGTGGCCCTTGGGCATGGGGACGAGCTCGCCCCGGGACCAGACGGACGCGGTGGTCGTCCCGGGGGCCTGGAGGCGCTCCCCGAGGCCGACGGCCCGGGCCAGGGCGACCGCCTCGGGACGGCGGGCGAGGAGCGACTCGGCGCCGAGGTCCACGGGGGCGCCCGCGATCTCCCCGGCGAGGAGCTTGCCGCCGAGCCGCGGGCCCGCTTCGAGCAGGGTCACCCGGTGGCCGGCGACGGCCAGCCGGTGGGCGGCGGCGAGTCCGGCGATACCGCCTCCCGCGACGACGACATGAGGCCCGGCGTGGTGTCCCGTGGTGTCCGCGTTCATGGGACCACTCTCTCAAATCGCCCATCGGCTCCGGATCCGAGGCTCCCTCCGGCCCGCTCCCGTTCCGGCACGCTCCCGTTCCGAGGCCGGACCGTGACCGCATCGCTACCGCCGGAGGGCAACCCGATCGGTGGGCCGGTACGTCGAACCGGCGACACCTACCACCCCTGGGGGGACTTCGATGCGGAGCTCACGTACGACGGCGAGAACACGGGCGGTGGCGGGCGCGGCCCTGCTCACCGCGGCACTGGTGCTGACCGGCTGCGGAGCCGGCGGCACGGCCGGGGACTCCAAGCGGGACCTGAGCGCGGAGGCGCCCGCGGACGCCAAGGGCGCGGCGGAGCGGGGAGCCGCCGACGGCTACGCGGGATCGGGCGGCGAGCAGGCCTCGGCCGCGCCCTCGGCCGCGCCGTCGAAGGCCGCCGCGCAACAGCACGTCATCCGCACGGCCTCGCTCTCGGTGGAGGTCGGCGATGTGACCAAGGCCCTGGTCACGGCCCGCGACGTGACGGCCGGCGCGGGCGGACGCGTCGAGAACGAGTCGACGGAGCGGCTCGACGACGGGTACGTCACCTCCCGCGTCGTCCTGCGGGTGCCGCAGGAGCGGTACGACTCCGTCCTCACCGAACTCGCCGGCACGGGGAAGCTGCTGGCCCGCAAGGCCGACGCCAAGGACGTCACCGAGCAGGTGGTGGACGTGGAGAGCCGGATCGCCACCCAGCGCGCGAGCGTGGCGCGGGTGCGGGCCCTGATGGAGCGGGCCGAGAAGCTGACCGACGTGGTGACCCTGGAGGGCGAACTCAGCCGCCGCCAGGCGGACCTGGAGTCTCTCCTCGCCCAGCAGTCCTCCCTGCGGGACAGGACGTCGCTGGCGACGATCACCCTGGAGCTGTCGCAGAAGGAGAAGCCGCGGGCCGAGGAGGACGAGGACGACGGCCGCCCCGGTTTCGGTGACGCCCTGAGCGGCGGCTGGAACGCCCTGGTCGGCGCGGTCTCCTGGGCCGTCGTCGTGCTCGCGGCCCTGGCGCCGTGGCTGGCCGTGGCCCTGATCGGCTACCTCGTGTGGCGCCATGTCGTCCGCCCCCGCCGCGCCGGGCGCGCGAACGCCCGCCCGACGGCCCCGCCGGAGCCCCCGGCCGCCGTCCCCGCCGCCCGCCGGAACGCCGCGGGAGCCCCCGTACCCCCGGAGACGCCCGACGAGTGAGCTCGGAAAAATACGCTGTCCCCATGACTGAACGACTGGTGGTGATCGGGGGCGACGCGGCGGGGATGTCCGCCGCGTCGCAGGCACGCAGGCTGAAGGCGCCGGAGGAGCTGGAGATCGTCGCGTTCGAACGCGGCCACTTCTCCTCGTACTCGGCCTGCGGCATCCCGTACTGGGTCGGCGGCGACGTCGGCACGCGCGACGAGCTGATCGCGCGCTCCCCCGAGGAACACCGGGCGCGCGCCATCGACCTGCGGATGCGGACGGAGGTGACGGCGATCGACGTGCCCGGCCGCCGGGTCCTCGCCCGGGACCTGGAGGCCGGTACGGAGACCTGGACGGACTTCGACAAGCTGGTGGTCGCGACGGGCGCCCGGCCCAAGCGGCCGGCGCTGCCGGGGATCGACGCCCCCGGCGTGCACGGGGTGCAGACCCTGGACGACGGACAGGCGCTGCTCGACTCGCTCGACGCGACGCCGGGGCGGCGGGCGGTCGTGGTCGGCGCGGGCTACATCGGCGTCGAGATGGCCGAGGCGCTCCTCAACCGCGGCCACCAGGTGACGGTCCTGCACCGGGGCGAGCAGCCGATGGCGACCCTGGACCCGGACATGGGCCGCCTGGTGCACCGGGCGATGGACGGCCTGGGCATCACGACGGTCGCGTCGGCGGAGGTCACGAAGATCCTCACCGGAGAGGACGGCCGGGTCAGGGCGGTGGCGACGGACCGGGCCGAGTACCCGGCGGACGTGGTCGTCCTGGGCATGGGCGTGGTGCCGGAGACCTCGCTCGCCCGCGCCGCGGGCCTGCCCCTGGGGGCGCACGGCGGGCTGCTCACCGACCTCGCGATGCGGGTCCGCGGCCACGAGGGCATCTGGGCGGGCGGTGACTGCGTGGAGGTCCTCGACCTGGTCTCGGGCCGCGAGCGGTACATGCCGCTGGGGACGCACGCGAACAAGCACGGCCAGGTCATCGGGTCCAACGTCGGCGGCGACTACGCGACGTTCCCCGGGGTGGTGGGCACGGCGGTGTCCAAGGTCTGCGATCTGGAGATCGCCAGGACCGGCCTCCGGGAGAAGGACGCGCGGGAGGTGGGGCTGCGGTACGTGACGGTGACCGTGGAGTCGACGAGCCGGGCCGGGTACTACCCGGGGGCCGCGCCGATGACGGTGAAGATGCTGGCGGAGCGGCGCACCGGCCGGCTGCTCGGGGTGCAGATCGTGGGCCGGGAGGGGGCGGCGAAGCGGGTGGACGTCGCGGCCGTGGCGCTGACGGCGGGGATGACGGTGGAACGGATGACGGCCCTGGACCTGGGGTACGCGCCGCCGTTCTCGCCGGTGTGGGACCCGGTGCTGATCGCGGCCCGCAAGGCGACGGCGGCGGTCCGCGCGGCGGGCTGACGACACGGCGCGGCGGTCGGAGCGGCTGACGGCGCGGCGGTCGGTGCGGCCGACGGCGCGGCAGTTGGCGCGGCTGACGGCGCGACCGAAGGACACGGCCGACAGCACGACGGCCGCCGGGGTCTCCCCCGGCGGCCGTCGGACGGTGTCGCCGGCGTGTCAGACGGCCGTCCTGGTGTGGACGTACTCGACGAGCTGCGACAGGGCGTCCGGGTCCATCGACGGCATGACGCCGTGGCCCAGGTTGAAGACGTGCCCCTCGAGGTTCTTCGCGGCGGCCAGGACCTCGTCCGTCTTGGCCTCGACCACCTCGCGCCCGGCAAACAGCACGGCCGGGTCCAGGTTGCCCTGGAGGGCCTTGCCGGGGCCGACGCGGCGGGCGGCCTCGTCGAGCGGGACGCGCCAGTCGACGCCGACGACGTCCGCGCCGGCCTCGCCCATGAGGCCGAGCAGCTCGCCCGTACCGACGCCGAAGTGGATGCGCGGGACGCCGTACCCGGCGACCGCGTCGAACACCTTGACGGAGGCCGGCATCACCGAGCGCCGGTAGTCGGCCGGGGCGAGGGCGCCGACCCAGGAGTCGAAGAGCTGGACGGCGGAGGCGCCGGCCTCGATCTGGACCTTGAGGAAGGCCGAGGTGATCTCGGCGAGGCGGTCGAGCAGGTCGGCCCAGAGCTGCGGGTCGCCGTACATCATCGCCTTGGTGCGCTCGTGGCTGCGCGAGGGACCGCCCTCGACGAGGTAGCTCGCGAGGGTGAAAGGCGCGCCGGCGAAGCCGATGAGCGGGGTGTCGCCCAGCTCCTCGGTGAGCATCCCGATGGCCTCGGTGACGTAGTGGACGTCCTCGGGGGTCAGGTCGCGCAGTCGGTCCAGGTCGGCGCGGGTGCGGATCGGGTCGGCGACGACCGGGCCGACGCCGGGCTTGATGTCGAGGTCGAGGCCGATGGCCTTGAGGGGGACGACGATGTCGCTGAAGTAGATCGCGGCGTCGACCTTGTGGCGGCGGACCGGCTGGAGGGTGATCTCGGTGACCAGCTCGGGCCGCATGCAGGACTCGAGCATGGGGATGCCCTCGCGCACCTTCAGGTACTCGGGGAGCGAGCGCCCGGCCTGCCGCATGAACCAGACAGGGGTGTGCGGCACGGGCTCGCGCCGGCATGCCTTGAGGAACGCGGAGTCGTGCGTCCGCGACTGCTGCTTCGTCTGCTGGCCCTGCGGGCTGTCGTTGGCACTCACGCCCAGAATCTTCGCATGTGGCGGGAAGCCGCTCGTCCGGGCCGGGTGTCCTCCCTGCACAGAGGCCCCGTTCCGCCTACTCTTCCCCGCATGGCTGCGGCTCAGGGACATTTTTCCGATCATTCCGACGGCGATCGAGGGACGGACGAAACGGCGGACAGTACGGAGGCGAACCCGGTACCCCCCGTGTTCCGCCGGGCGGTGGAGGCACTGCGCTCGGCGCGGCTGCGGCCCGAGATCGAGATCGACCCGACGAGGCCCCCGCAGCGCCTCGCCCCGTACGCGTACGCGGTGGAGGCGGCCGTCGTGGACGGCGAGGAGGACCTCGCGGACGGCCGGCTGGTGCTGCTGCACGATCCCGACGGCCACGAGGCCTGGAAGGGCACGTTCCGCCTCGTGACGCTCGTCCGGGCGGAGCTGGAGCCGGAGATGGCGGCGGATCCGCTGCTGCCCGAGGTGTGCTGGTCCTGGCTGACCGGGGCCCTGGAGGCCCGGGGGCTCGCGTACGGGGAGGCGAGCGGCACCGTGACGATGGCGGGCTCGCACTACTTCGGCGGTCTCGCGGACCGCAGACCGGCGACGCAGATCGAGATCCGCGCGTCCTGGACGCCGCGCGAGGGCCTGGGCGGAGTGCCGGACACCGGGGCGCACCTGGCGGCCTGGTGCGATCTGCTCTGCCAGATCGCGGGGCTGCCGCCCGCCCCGGCCGATCCGGCGACGGGTGCGACGGGGACGGTCTCGGGCGCGGGGATCGTCTCGCTGCCCCAGCGGCGGGGGCCGCAGCAGGTCTGAGGGACGGGATCAAGCCAACCTGCGGAGTGTCCGAACGTCGGCTCCGGTACTCCCCCTCAGGGGTGACGCAGGGGGGCCTGCTCGTAGGATGATCGATCACGCGTCCGAATTGCCCTAATTGTTACTCACCAAATCGTGATCTTTCCCTAAAGGCGGGCGGCCCAGCTGCCGAAGGAACCAGTGACCCCTTCACAGCACGGGTTCGCCCCCGGCTTCTTCCCCGAGCCGGCTCCGTCCCGCACCCTTCCCCCCAGGAGGCCTGGTGTCCGTTCTCCTCGAGCAGCCCGCAAGCCTGGTCGCCTACCGCCCGAACAAGCCGACGGCCATGGTCGTCGTGGCCGACCCGCGCGTCCGCTCCACCGTGACCCGCCACCTGTGGGCCCTCGGAGTACGCGACGTGATCGAGGCTTCTTCCATCGCGGAGGCACGTCCCCGCGTCGGCAACCCGCGCGACATCTGCGTTGCCGACGTCCACCTGCCCGACGGCAGCGGCCTGACCCTGCTGTCCGAGACCCGCGCCGCGGGCTGGCCCAACGGCCTCGCCCTCTCGGCTGCGGACGACATCGGCGCCGTGCGCAACGCCCTGGCGGGCGGCGTGAAGGGCTACGTCGTCACCGGCACCCGTACGAACATCGGCCACCCCACCCGACCCGGCGCCGCCCCCATCGGCGCCGCGGCCGCGCGGCTCGGCCACCGCCGCCCCCCGGGTGCCCCGAGCCACCCGGGCGGCTACCGCGAGCTCTCCGGCCGCGAGGTCGAGGTGCTCCGGCTCGTCGCGGAGGGCCAGTCGAACAAGGCGATCGGCGTCTCCATGGGCCTCTCGGCCCTCACCGTGAAGAGCCACCTCGCCCGGATCGCCCGCAAGCTGGGCACCGGCGACCGCGCCGGCATGGTCGCGGTGGCCCTGCGGACGGGGATCATCCACTGACGGAGCGCTCGACACGAAGCAGGCGCCTGTCGACGGAACGTTCCGTCGACAGGCGCCTGCCGTTCACCGATACCCTTGACAGGTGACCGACGCCCAAGAGACCGCAGCAGACACAGCACTGCGCACCACCGGGGGCGGCCCCCCGGACGACGATGTCCCTGCGAATGGGCTTCCGATCCCGTTGCTGGAGCCCCGCGAGGGGATTCCGCCCGTCGTCGAGACCGAGGACGCCCTCGCCGAGGTGATCGCCGCCTTCGCGGCCGGCCGCGGCCCCGTGGCCGTGGACGCCGAGCGCGCCTCCGGCTACCGGTACGGCCAGCGCGCCTATCTCGTCCAGCTGCGCCGCGAGGGCGCGGGGACCGCGCTCGTCGACCCGGTCGGCTGCCCGGACCTCTCCGGACTCGGCGAAGCGCTCGCCGGCACCGAGTGGATCCTGCACGCCGCGACCCAGGACCTGCCGTGCCTGCGCGACATAGGCATGCTGCCCACCTCGCTCTTCGACACCGAGCTCGCCGGGCGGCTCGCGGGCTTCCCGCGCGTCGGCCTCGGCGCGATGGTGGAGTCCGTCCTCGGCTACGCCCTGGAGAAGGGCCACTCCGCCGTGGACTGGTCCACCCGACCGCTGCCCGAGCCCTGGCTGCGGTACGCGGCCCTGGACGTGGAACTCCTCGTCGACCTGCGGGACGCCCTGGAGAAGGAGCTCGACCGGCAGGGCAAGCTCGAATGGGCGCACCAGGAGTTCGACGCGATCGCCTCGGCCCCGCCCGCCCCGCCCCGCAAGGACCCTTGGCGGCGCACCTCCGGCATGCACAAGGTGCGGCGCCGTCGCCAGATGGCGGTCGTACGGGAGCTGTGGACGGCCCGTGACAAGGTCGCCCAGCGGCGGGACGTGTCCCCCGGCAAGGTGCTGAGCGACGCGGCGATCGTGGAGGCGTCGCTCGCGGTGCCGGTGAACGTGACCGCGCTCATGGCGCTGCCCGGCTACGGCCACCGGATGGGCCGCCGCCAGCTGGAGCAGTGGCAGGCTGCCGTCGACCGCGCCCGCGCCCTGCCCGAGAGCGAGCTGCCCCAGCCGGGCCAGCAGGTGGCCGGCCCGCCCCCGCCGCGTGCCTGGGCCGACAAGGACCCGGTCGCGGCGGCCCGCCTGTCGGCGGCGCGCGCGGCGGTCTCGGCCCTCGCGGAGGAGCTGAACCTGCCGCAGGAGAACCTGATCACCCCGGACACGGTCCGCCGCGTCTGCTGGGAGCCGCCGACCCCCGGCGACGCGACCGGCGTCGCCGCCGCCCTGACGGGCCACGGCGCCCGCCCCTGGCAGGTCGAACTGGTGACCCCGCTCCTGGTGAAGGCGCTGACGGCGACCGCGTGAGCCCGTACGCCGTCCGGCGTGAGCCCCCGGCATGCCGAAATGCGCCGGGGGCTCCGTCATGTCCGGCAGGCTTCGGGGTGTGACCTTCGCCGCTTGGGCCCCAGGGGCTGGGCAGCTTGGTTACCCACAAGTAGCATGGGGGAAGCAAGCGCACGCTTAGGCGTGTGCCGCAGCAGTGCCATCCCGCACCCTGGAGGAGAGCCATCGTGCCTCGTACCGTCAGGGACGTCGTCTTCGTCGACGGCGTCCGCACCCCGTTCGGCAAGGCGGGCCCGAAGGGCATCTACCACGAGACCCGCGCCGACGATCTCGTCGTCAAGGCCATCCGGGAGCTGCTGCGCCGCAACCCGGGCCTCGACCCCGCGCAGATCGACGAGGTCGCCATCGCCGCGACCACGCAGATCGGCGACCAGGGTCTGACCCTCGGCCGCACGGCGGGCATTCTCGCCGGGCTGCCGCAGTCGGTGCCGGGCTACTCCATCGACCGCATGTGCGCCGGCGCGCTCACGGCCGTCACGAGCGTCGCCGGTTCGATCGCCTTCGGCGCGTACGACGCCGTCATCGCCGGTGGCGTCGAGCACATGGGCCGCCACCCCATGGGTGAGGGCGTCGACCCGAACCCCCGGTTCGTGAGCGAGAAGCTCGTCGACGAGTCCGCCCTCTTCATGGGCATGACCGCCGAGAACCTGCACGACCGCTACCCGAGCATCACCAAGCAGCGCGCCGACGAGTACGCCGTGCGCTCGCAGGAGAAGGCCGCCAAGGCGTACGCCGACGGCAAGATCCAGCAGGACCTGGTGCCGATCTCGGTCCGCCGCACCGACGCCTCCACCGGTGAGACCGGCTGGGGCCTGGTCACCGCCGACGAGCCGATGCGCCCGGGCACCACCCTGGAGTCGCTGGCCGGCCTGAAGACGCCGTTCCGCGTCCACGGCAACGTCACCGCGGGCAACGCGGCCGGTCTCAACGACGGCGCCACCGCCTCGATCATCGCCTCCGAGGACTTCGCCCGCGAGAACGACCTCCCGGTGAAGATGCGCCTCGTCTCGTACGCCTTCGCCGGCGTCGAGCCCGAGGTCATGGGCTACGGCCCGATCCCGGCGACCGAGAAGGCCCTCGCGAAGGCCGGTCTGTCCATCGAGGACATCGACCTCTTCGAGATCAACGAGGCCTTCGCGGTCCAGGTCCTCGCCTTCCTGGAGCACTACGGCATCGCCGACGACGACGCCCGCGTCAACCAGTACGGCGGCGCCATCGCCTACGGTCACCCGCTCGCCTCCTCCGGCGTCCGTCTGATGACGCAGCTGGCCCGCCAGTTCGAGGAGAACCCGCAGGTCCGCTACGGCCTCAACACGATGTGCGTCGGCTTCGGCATGGGCGCCACGGTCATCTGGGAAAACCCCCACTGGGAGGGCAAGTGAGCACCACCGCCGAGCTTCTGAAGGGCGCCGCGGAGCTCTTCCCCGACGAGGTCGTCACGAGCGCCCACGTACGGCACTTCGAACTGCCCGCGGGTGCGGGCCGGTTCGCCCTGATCACGCTGGACAACGGCTTCGACCACACCAAGCCGACCACCTTCGGCCCGCAGTCGCTCGCCAACCTGAACGCGGCGATCGACCAGGTCGAGGCCGAGGCCGCGAGCGGTGACATCACCGGCGTCGGCATCACCGGCAAGCCGTTCATCTTCGCCGTCGGCGCCGACCTCAAGGGCGTCGAGCTGCTGAAGAAGCACGACGAGGCGCTGGCCATCGGCAAGGGCGGCCACGACGTCTTCAAGCGCCTGTCCGCGCTGGCCGTCCCGACCTTCGCGTACTACAACGGCGCGGCCATGGGCGGCGGCGTCGAGGTCGGTCTGCACTGCACCTACCGCACCGTGTCGAAGGCCCTGCCGGCCTTCTCGCTGCCCGAGGTCTTCCTCGGCCTGGTGCCCGGCTGGGGCGGCTGCGCCATCCTGCCGAACCTGATCGGTGCCGAGAAGGCCGTCTCGGTCATCATCGAGAACTCGCTGAACCAGAACCGCCAGCTCAAGGGCAAGCAGGTCTTCGAGCTCGGCATCGCCGACGCGCTGTTCGAGGGCGCCGACTTCCTGGAGCAGTCGCTCATCTGGACGGCCTCCGTCCTGAACGGCTCCGTGACCGTCGAGCGCCCCGCGATCGACCGCGGCGAGGCCTGGGACCAGGCCGTCGCCAAGGGCCGTCTCGTGGCCGACTCCAAGGTCCACGGCGCCGCGCCGGCCGCCTACCGCGCCCTCGACATCATCGAGGCCGCCAAGGACGGCGACCTGCAGAAGGGCTTCGACGCCGAGGACCAGGCCCTCGCGGACCTGATCATGGGCGGCGAGCTCCGCTCCGGCATCTACGCCTTCAACCTGGTGCAGAAGCGCGGCAAGCGCCCCGCCGGCGCGCCGGACAAGTCGCTGGCCCGCCCGGTCACCAAGGTCGGTGTCGTCGGCGCCGGCCTGATGGCCTCCCAGCTCGCCCTGCTCTTCCTGCGCCGCCTCGAGGTGCCGGTCGTCCTGACCGACATCGACCAGGAGCGCGTCGACAAGGGTGTGGGCTACGTCCACGCCGAGATCGAGAAGCTGCTCGGCAAGGGCCGCATCAACCAGGACAAGGCCAACCGCCTCAAGGGCCTGGTCTCCGGTGTCCTGGACAAGGCCGAGGGCTTCGCGGACGCGGACTTCATCATCGAGGCCGTGTTCGAGGAGATGTCCGTCAAGCAGAAGGTGTTCGCCGAGGTCGAGGCGGTCGCCCCGGCGCACGCGATCCTCGCCACCAACACCTCCTCGCTCTCGGTGTCGGAGATGGCCTCCAAGCTCCAGCACCCGGAGCGCGTGGTCGGCTTCCACTTCTTCAACCCGGTCGCGATCCTCCCGCTCCTGGAGATCGTCCGCGGCGAGAAGACCGACGATGCCTCGCTGGCCACCGCGTTCGGTGTCGCCAAGAAGCTGAAGAAGACCGCGGTCCTCACCAAGGACGCCCCGGCGTTCGTCGTGAACCGCATCCTGACCCGCTTCATGGGCGAGATCCAGAACGTCATCGACGAGGGCACCTCGGTCGAGACCGCCGAGAAGGCCATCGAGCCCCTCGGCCTGCCGATGTCGCCGCTGGTCCTCCTGGAGCTCGTCGGCCCGGCGATCGGTCTGCACGTCTCCGAGACCCTGAACCGTTCCTTCCCGGAGCGCTTCACCGTCTCGCCGAACCTCAAGCGTGTCGTCGAGGCCGGCAAGCGCGGCTTCTACGTCTACAACGCCGAGAACGGCTTCAAGCCGGAGCTCGACCCGGAGGTCGCCGCCCTCCTCGTCCAGGGCGAGTCCGTCCTGACCGAGGAGCAGGTCCGCGACCGCGTCCTGGACGCGGTGGCGCAGGAGATCGGCCTGATGCTGGAGGAGGGTGTCGTCGCCGAGGCGCAGGACATCGACCTCTGCCTGATCACCGGTGCGGGCTGGCCCTTCCACCTGGGCGGCATCACGCCGTACCTGGACCGTGAGGGCGTCTCCGAGCGCGTCAACGGCAAGCGTTTCCTCGCGCAGGGCGTGGCGAGCGTCCCGGCGTAACACCCGGCCTCGCGCCCCAGGGCGTACGCGAACGGCCCCGGCACCTGGAGAAGGTGCCGGGGCCGTTCCCGTGCGCGCGTACCGCGTCGTACGCGGGTGCTCCTCGGGAGTCCCCGGGCGGGCCCGGGGAACCCCTCTCGGGGCGTCACCCTATGGAGCGCCAGCCCTCCAGGAGCAGACCCTCCGCCGACGCCTTCTGGCGGGTGGTGATCGGGGCGCCCGCGCCGACCCGGGCCATCGCGACCAGGCGGCCGTCGAGGCCGCGGGTGAGGACGGCGGCGAGGTCGGCGTGCCGCTCCCCGGTCTCCGACCACTCGATGCCCTCGGTCTCCTGCTCGCTCGGGTAGGCCCCGAGGGCGAGCCGGCCGTCGGCGGACTGCTGGGCGAGGACCGTGCAGTCGAAGCCGTCGATGAGGCAGCGGGTGACGGCGAGCCGTCCGGTGCCGACGGCCTTGCCGAGCACGGTCGGCTCCAGGGAGCGCTCCGGCGACCAGGCGCGGACCTGCCCGTCCAGGTCGAGGTAGAAGAGCGTGACGTGCCCGGAGGGGCCGGTCGTGGCCGCCAGGGTGCCCATGGTCACCGACGCCGGGAGCAGCTCCTCGCGGATCGGCTTGGCGCCGGACTCGCGCTGCACGTAGCGGACGAGGCCCTTGGCGTGCGAGCTGTACAGCTCGACGAAGCCGGAGCCGTTGGTGACCGCGACCGGCGAGGGGTCGGTCTTCGAGCCCATCAGGTCCCACCAGGGGTGCCAGCCGCCGGCGTCCTTCTGGGCCCGGACGCTGAGTCCGCCGCCGCCGTTGCGCATGAAGGCGTACACGCGGCCCTGGCCGTCCACCGCGACGGCGGGGTTGCCGGTCCACGGCCCCTTGCCGTTGGAGTGCCCGAGGGAGCGCCAGGCGGCCGCGGGGCGGCCGGTCTGGAACTGGACGCAGTGCACCAGCTCCACGTGGTCGTCGGCGCTGTCCGTGGGCCGCAGGCCGACGAGGTGGACGTAGCGGTCGGCACCCTGGCCGACGGCGAGGAAGGGGGTGAGTCCGCCGGAGGGGCCGGGGCCGCCCAGCGACACGGGTCCGCTCCACTTCCCGTCGGGCTCCTCGGTCCAGCGCACCACCTCTCCGTCCCGGGGCAGATAGGCGCTGAACCGGCCCTCCGCCCCTCGGGTCAGCCAGGCCCCCTGGAGCAGGGGGGCGGTGGAGGAGGCGGCGGTGGGGGCCTGGGAACGATTAGCCATGGGGGGATCCAGCACTCCGGTCGGTCGGAAGGAGTTCGGGTACGAACCGACTGTAGTCGTCCTTCCGAACGGTCCCTTCCGCGCCTGCGGAATCACGGCCCCGGGGCCCGCCTCAGTACTTCGCGGCCTGGCCTGCCTGCCCGAGCCGGCTGTGACTGCGCCCGTACAGGAAGTACACGACGATGCCGATGACCATCCAGACCGCGAACCGGAACCAGGTCTCGCCGGGCAGGTTCAGCATCAGCCAGAACGAGGCGGCGATGGAGAGGATCGGCAGCGCGGGCACCCAGGGGGTGCGGAAGGCGCGCGGCAGGTCGGGGCGGGTGCGGCGGAGCACGATGACGCCGAACGCGACGACGACGAAGGCGAAGAGGGTGCCGATGTTCACCAGGGTCGCGAGTTCGTTGATGCTGGTGAAGCCGGCGACGATGGCGATGATCACACCGAGCAGGATGGTCGGCCGGTACGGGGTCTTGAAGCGCGGGTGCGTCTTGGAGAAGAAGCGCGGCAGGAGGCCGTCGCGGCTCATCGCGAAGAACACCCGGGTCTGGCCGAGCAGCAGGATCAGGCAGACCGTGGTGAGGCCGACGGCGGCGCCGAAGCTGATCACGCCCGCGTAGAAGGGATGACCGGCGGCCTTGAAGGCGTCGGCGAGCGGGGCGCTCACCGACAGCTCCGTGTAGTGCTGCATACCGGTCACGACCAGCGCCACGGCCACGTAGAGCACGGTGCAGATGAAGAGCGAGCCGAGGATGCCGCGGGGCATGTCCCGCTGGGGCAGCTTGGTCTCCTCGGCCGCGGTGGCCACCACGTCGAAGCCGATGAAGGCGAAGAAGACGACCGAGGCGGCGGTGAAGATGCCCATGACGCCGAAGTTCGTGGGCTCGTAGCCGAAGATCAGCTGGACCATCGGGGAGTCCCAGCTGGAGCCGCCGCCCTCGGGGGTGACGGCCGGCGGGATGAACGGCTTGTAGTTGTCGCCGACGATGAAGAACAGGCCGGCGACGATCACGATCATCACCACGGTCACCTTGATCGCCACGACGAGCGCGGTGATCCGGGCGGAGAGCTTCATGCCGAGGACGAGGACGACGGTCAGCACCAGGACCAGGAGGAAGGCCAGGATGTCGAAG
Source organism: Streptomyces sp. CB02009 (assembly GCF_001905825.1). GTDB lineage: Bacteria > Actinomycetota > Actinomycetes > Streptomycetales > Streptomycetaceae > Streptomyces. The sequence goes on along the minus strand of NZ_LIVV01000003.1, from coordinate 419,442 downwards.
GTGCCGCCCGGCACGTCCGGCCCTTCGAGCGCCGCGGGCAGGTGCCAGTCGATGTTGTCCATGAGCGAGCGGACGTAGCCCGACCAGCCGACGGCGACCACCGCCGTGCCCAGGGCGAACTCCAGGACGAGGTCCCAGCCGATGATCCAGGCGGGCAGCTCGCCGATCGAGGCGTACGCGAAGGTGTACGCCGATCCGGCCACCGGCACCGTGGAGGCGAACTCGGCGTAGCACAGGGCGGCGAGGGCGCAGACGATGCCCGCGGCGACGAAGGCGAGGGCGGTGGCCGGGCCCGCGTTCTCCTTGGCGACCTTGCCGGTCAGGACGAAGATGCCGGTGCCGATGATGACGCCGACGCCGAACACCATCAGATCCCATGCGGACAGGGATTTCTTGAGCGCGTGCTCCGGTTCCTCCGTGTCGCGGATCGACTGCTCGACCGTCTTGGTCCGGAAGACGCCGTTGTTGGCGCGTGGCTGCTGGTCCGTACTCACTCGTCGTACCTCCCTGCCATGGGGCTGCCCGCCCTGTGGTCAGAATGCACGCGAAAGGGCCGATCGGCACTCCGAAGAGTGAACCGATCGGCCCCTGGGTGACAGCGGGTGACGGCGACCGTCAGTCGCGGGCGGGCTCCACGGCCTGCGCGCTGCTCTCGAACCTGCCGTCGAGACGCGAGACCAGACCGGTGACCTGCCGCGCGATGTCCGGGGCGGTCAGACCGATCTCGGCCAGGACCTCGCCGCGGGAGGCGTGGTCCAGGAAGCGCGGCGGGATGCCGAAGTCACGCAGCGGAACGTCCACCCCGGCGTCGCGGAGCGCCTGGGCGACGGCCGAGCCGACACCGCCGACGCGGCTGTTGTCCTCGACGGTGACGACGACCCGGTGGCGCTCGGCGAGCGGGGCGAGGGCCTCGTCGACGGGCTTGACCCAGCGGGGGTCGACGACCGTGGTGGAGATGCCGTGGTTGTCGAGCAGGTCGGCGATCTCCAGGCACATGGGCGCCAGGGCGCCCACGGAGACCAGGAGGACGTCCGGCCGGTCCGAGCCGGGCTCGCGGAGCACGTCCATGCCGCCGACGCGGCGCAGGGCGGGTACGGCGGGGCCGACGGCGCCCTTGGAGAAGCGGACCACGGTGGGGGCGTCGGTGACCTCGACGGCCTCGCGCAGCTGGGCGCGGACCTGGTCGGCGTCTCGGGGGGCGGCGAGCCGCAGGCCGGGGACGACCTGGAGGATCGACATGTCCCACATGCCGTTGTGGGAGGCGCCGTCGGTGCCGGTGACGCCGGCCCGGTCCAGGACGAAGGTGACGCCGCACTTGTGCAGGGCCACGTCCATCAGGACCTGGTCGAAGGCGCGGTTGAGGAAGGTCGCGTAGACCGCGAAGACCGGGTGCAGGCCGCCGGTGGCGAGGCCCGCGGCGGAGACCGCGGCGTGCTGCTCGGCGATGCCGACGTCGAAGACCCGCTCGGGGAAGGCCTTCGCGAACTTGTCGAGACCGACGGGCTGGAGCATGGCCGCGGTGATGGCGACGATGTCCGCGCGCTCCTTGCCGAGCGCGACCATCTCCTCGGCGAAGACGCCGGTCCAGTCCGCGCCGGACGAGGAGATCGGCAGGCCGGTGTCGGGGTGGATCTTGCCGACGGCGTGGAAGCGGTCGGCCTCGTCCTGGAGGGCCGGCTGGTAGCCGCGGCCCTTCTCGGTGAGGCAGTGGACGATCACGGGGCCGCCGAAGCGCTTGGCGCGCGTCAGGGCGGACTCCAGGGCCTCGATGTCGTGGCCGTCGATGGGGCCGACGTACTTGAGGCCGAGGTCTTCGAACATGCCCTGCGGGGCGATGAAGTCCTTGAGGCCCTTCTTGGCGCCGTGCAGGGTCTCGTAGAGCGGCTTCCCGACGACGGGGGTGCGCTCCAGGATGTCCTTGCCGCGGGCGAGGAAGCGCTCGTAGCCGTCGGTGGTGCGCAGGGTGGCCAGGTGGTTGGCGAGGCCGCCGATGGTGGGCGCGTAGGAGCGCTCGTTGTCGTTGACGACGATGACGAGCGGGCGGTCCTTGGCGGCGGCGATGTTGTTCAGCGCCTCCCAGGCCATGCCGCCCGTGAGGGCCCCGTCGCCGATGACGGCGACGACGTGGTCGTCCTTCTTCAGAACCTCGTTCGCCTTGGCGAGGCCGTCGGCCCAGCCGAGGACCGTCGAGGCGTGCGAGTTCTCGATGACGTCGTGCTCGGACTCGGCCTGCGAGGGGTAGCCGGAGAGGCCGCCCTTCATCTTGAGCTTCGAGAAGTCCTGGCGGCCCGTGAGCAGCTTGTGGACGTAGCTCTGGTGGCCGGTGTCCCAGAGGACCTTGTCCTTCGGGGAGTCGAACACGCGGTGCAGGGCGATGGTCAGCTCGACCACGCCGAGGTTGGGCCCGAGGTGCCCGCCGGTCTTGGAGACGGCGTCCACGAGGAACGTCCTGATCTCGTCGGCCAGCTGATCCAGCTGTTCCGGGGAGAGCCGGTCCAGATCTCGCGGTCCCCTGATACGGGTCAGCAGAGCCACCCGTGCCTCCTTGCGTTTGAGCTGGTCGAGCTTGCCGATTTGTCGAGTCTAATGTTCCGTCTTGGATCGTGGGCATCGGGCCGGGGGGTGAGGCGTCACCCTCAAGGCCTACATGTCGCTGATCTGTACGGCTTTGCGCGTTGATCCGTACGGGTCCCCGGGGATCCGGGCACTGCTCCGGACGCAGCAGTGCCCGGCGCCGGTTTCACGGCGCCGGGCGGTGTGGCGAGCGTTACGCGCGCGGGACGGGGTCCCTAGGCGCGTCCCGCCGTCTTCTGCGTCTTGCGGGAGACCGAGTCGATGATCACGGCGATGAGCAGGACCGCTCCGGTGATCATGTACTGGATCGCGTTCGAGGACAGGTTCATCTGGTTGAGGCCCTGGACGATCGACTGGATGACCAGGATGCCGAGGAGCGCCGACCAGACCTTGCCGCGTCCGCCGAACAGGGACGTTCCGCCGATGACCGCGGCGGCGATGCACATCATGAGCTGGTTGCCGCCGCCGAGGGAGCGGTCGGCGCCGCCGGTCGCGGAGGCGAGGAACAGACCGCCGACGGCGCCCATGGTGCCGGAGATCATGAAGACCGAGATCCGGATCCAGGAGACGTTGATGCCGGCGCGGCGGGCGGCCTCGATGCCGCCGCCGACGGCGAAGACCTGGCGGCCGTACGTGGTGCGGCGCAGCACGAAGTCGGTGACGAGCAGGATGACCAGGAAGATCACCAGGGAGAGCGGCAGGCCCTGCTCCTGGTTGAAGCCGTACGCGGCGACGAGGACCAGGACCGCGAGGACGGCGGTGCGCAGGATGATCTCGCTCTGCGGGCGGTGCGGCAGCTCGGCGGCCTTGCGGCGGCGGGCGTCGCGCAGCTGGGCGAGGTAGAAGGCGGCGACGACGGCCACGGCGAGGCCGTAGGCGGCGGCGACGTCGGAGAAGTAGTACTTGGTGAGGTCGGCGACGAAGCTGCCGATCGGGGTGGGGATGGTGGACTTGTCGCCCATCACCCAGGTCTGGAGGCCGGCCCAGCCGAGGAAGCCCGCGAGGGTGACGACGAAGGCGGGCACGCCGATCTTGGCGAAGACCAGACCGTGGAAGGCGCCGAGAAGGGTGCCGGAGAGGATGCCGAGGAGGATCGCGAGGCCGTCCGGCATGTCGGTGCCGAGGACGCCCCAGACCGAGCCGGCCAGACCCGCCACGGAGCCGACGGCGAGGTCGATCTCGCCGAGCAGCAGCACGAAGACGATGCCGACGGCCATGATGCCGGGGCCGACCGCGTACAGCGTGATCTGGTCGAGGTTGTACGAGGTGATGAAGTTGCCGGTGAGCGCCTGGAAGACGATGCCGATGACGATCAGGCCGACGACGACGGGCAGCGAGCCGATCTCACCGGAGCGGATCTTGCGCTTGAACTCCTCGACGTAGCCCTTGAAGCCCTGCTCGCGCACGAGCAGGCGGGGGTCGACGGCGGGGATCGCGGCGGCGGCCGGGGCCTCGGTCACCGGGACCGTCTCGTCGGGGGTACGGGGCTCGGGCACCGCGGCCTCTTCGCTCGCGGTGGGAGGGGTGTTGCTCACTTCGCTACCTCCGCGTTGCGGGCCTGACGGCGGGTCACGGCGTTGTCCGTGGCACCGGTGATCGCGGCGATGATCTCTTCGTGCGTGGTGGTGGCGACCGAGAAGGTGCCGTTGTTGCGGCCCAGGCGCAGGACGGCCACGGTGTCGGCCACGGCCTTCACGTCGGCCATGTTGTGGCTGATGAGGATGACGCCGAGGCCCTGCTCGCGCAGCCGCTCGACCAGGTCGAGGACCTGGGCGGTCTGCTCGACGCCGAGGGCGGCGGTCGGCTCGTCGAGGATCACGATCTTGGGGTCGCCGACCAGGGCGCGCGCGATGGCGACGACCTGGCGCTGACCGCCGGAGAGCGCGGCGACCGGGATGCGGACGCTGGGGATGCGGATCGAGAGCGTGGAGAGCAGGTCCTTGGCCCGCTTCTCCATGGCGACCTCGTCGAGGACGCCGCCCTTCTTGATCTCGCGGCCGAGGAACAGGTTGGCGACGACGTCGAGGTTGTCGCAGAGCGCGAGGTCCTGGTAGACGGTCGCGACACCGAGGTTCTGGGAGTCGTGCGGGCGCTGGATCTCGACCTGCTCGCCCTCCCACTCGATGACGCCCTCGTCGATCGGGTGGACACCGGCGATCGTCTTGACCAGCGTGGACTTGCCCGCTCCGTTGTCGCCGACGAGCGCGACGACCTCTCCTGCGTGGACTTCGAGATCGACACCGGAGAGGACCTGAACCGCTCCGAAGCGCTTGAAGATCCCGCGCAACGCCAGCACGGGCGCCTGCGTCTGGGACACGTGAACCAACTCCTTCGCCGCCCGCGGGCGGCGGCATGTCGCGCCGCCGGTGCAGCGCCAAAGTTCAAGGGGGGGTGAAGCTCGTCCGGCCCCCGGACCGACAGCGGGGTCTGGGTCGGCCGGGGGCCGGACGGGCGGGGGGACGGATCGTGCCGACAGGGGCCGGGCGGTCGGCGGGGGCTGCGCCCTCTGGCGGGGGCTTCACCCTCGGCGGGGCTCTCCACCCCGTGTCCGGGGCTTCAGCCTCTGTACGCGGGCCGGTGTCGGGATCCGTGACGCCGGGCCCTCGGGGGGCCCGGCGGGCTCGGCTCAGGGGTTACTTGATGCCCAGTTCCGTGCACTTGGCGGCCAGGTCCGAGGTGCAGAGGTCGGCGGCCTTGTAGATGCCGTCCTTGATCACCGTGGTCTGGATGTTGGTCTTGTCGACGACGACCGGCGGGAACAGCGTCGACGGCACGCCGTCGGTCGCGCCCTGGGCGCCGAGCTCCTTGCCCTGGAGCAGGTTCACCGCGAACTTGGCGGCCTCGGGGGCCAGCTGGAGCGGCGACTTGTAGATGGTGAAGGTCTGGGTGCCGGCGATGATGCGCTGGATGCCCGCGACCTCGGCGTCCTGGCCGCCCACCGGAATGCCCTTGATGCCGGCGTTCTCGAGGGAGGTGACGATGCCACCGGCCATGCCGTCGTTGGCCGAGTAGACCGCGCCGATCTTGTCCTTGCCGACCGAGGAGATCGCGGCGGACATCTTCTCGCCGGCGACCTTCGGGTCCCACTCGCCGGAGGCCTCGTAGGCGATCTTGCCGACCTTGCCGTCGAGCGCGGTGTGGGCGCCCTTCTTGAACAGGGCGGCGTTCGGGTCCTTCTCGTCGCCGTTGATCATCACGACGTTGGCGGAGGCGGCCTTGCCGCCGAGGGCGGCGAGGAGCGCCTGGCCCTGGAGCTCGCCGACCTTGTTGTTGTCGTGGCTGACGTAGGCGTCGGCGCCCTTGACCGCGCGGTCGTACGCGACGACCTTGACGCCCTTGGCCTTGGCCTCGGTGACCCAGCCCTCGGCCTTGGTGGCGTCGACCGGGTCGAGCGCGATGACCTTGATGCCGTCGGCGATCAGCTGGTCGAACTGCTGCTTCTGCTTGACGACGTCGGAGACCGCGTTGTTGTACACGACCTCGCAGTCGCCGCACGCGGCCTTGACGGCCTTCTCGAACTGGGGCTTGTCCAGGGCCTCGTAGCGCGAGGTCTTGTTCTCCGGAAGGAGCAGGCCGATCTTGGTCGAGCTGCCCTTGTCACCGCTGTCGTCGCCGCCGGCCTGGCCACAGGCGGCGAGCGAGAGGGCCATCGACACCGCGGCCGTGGCTATGACGGCGCGACGCGTCACTGCGTTCATTTGGGGTTGCCTCCCTGACGAGGCCGCGACGTTGCGGCCGAGGTGTCCCGAAGTCAACTCGGCCGCACGGTTGCCGTCAAGAAGTAAATTCTTAACGAGATGACAACGGTGGTGTTCGTTATCTAAGTGAACGCAAGGCGTGAGGCCGGAGCAGCCGTCGGCAGCGCGCTCTCCAACAGGGTCGAATCGCCCATTTCGCTCAGTACGAGGGCCAGCGCGCCGAGCACCTCCGCGCGGCCTCCCAAGGCCCCCTGAGCCAGCGAGAGCTGCCTGGCGGCACTGGGGATCGCGTACCGCGAGACGGAGTCCCTGATGGGCGTCAGGACCAGCTCCCCGGCCTCCGCCAGGTCGCCGCCGAGCACCACCCGGCTCGGGTTCAGGAGATTGCAGAGGTTGGCGATGCCGCTGCCGATGTGCCGCCCGACGTCCGCGATCACCCGGCGGCAGCCGGGGTCGCCCTCGCGGGCCAGCTGGACGACCCGTTCCATGGTCAGATCGGGGCCGTGACCGGGCTGGAGCAGCGGCAGCACGTACCGGGCGGCCGTGAAGGTCTCCAGGCAGCCGCGGTTGCCGCAGCGGCAGACCGGGCCCGACTCGTCGAGCGTGATGTGCCCGATCTCGCCCGCGGTGCCGCCGGGGCCCCGGTAGACCCGCCCGTCGATGACGAGGCCGGCGCCGACGCCGCTCGCCACCTTGATGTACGCCAGGTCCTTGACGCCCCGCCCGCTGCCCCAGACGAGTTCGCCGAGGGCGCCGAGGTTGGCGTCGTTGTCGACGTGCACGGGGACGCCGAGGCGGCCGGAGAGCTCCTCCGCGGGGTTGATCCCGCTCCAGCCCGGCAGGATCGAGGTCGAGCCGAGGGTCCCGGAGGAGACGTCGATGGGGCCCGGGACGCCGAGTCCGACGCCGATGACCTTGTCCCGGCCGATCCCGGTGGCCTCGATCAGCCGGTTGACCAGGTGCTCCGCCCGGTCGAAGCCCTCGGCGGCGGAGGCGTCCACGTCGAGCGGCTCCGACTCCTCGGCGAGCACCTGGTGGGCCAGGTTGCCGACGGCGACCCGGAGGTGGGTGTGGCCGAAGTCCACGCCGATCACGATGCCGGCGTCACCGGAGAGCGAGACGCTGCGGGCCCGGCGGCCGCCCGCCGAGGTGGGCGTGACGTCGACGGTGCCGCCGTCCTTCAGCTCCCGGACGATGTTGGAGACCGTCGCGGCGGACAGTCCCGTCGCCCGGGCGATCTCCGCCTGGGTGAGCGAGCCGGCCATGCGCACCGCCCGGACGACCCGTTCGAGATTGGCCCTGTGCAGAGACGTCTGCGACCCCGGAGTCTCCATCGACTCACTCACTCCCACCGTTTTCTCCAACATGTGAACTCTAAGGGGACGCTTTCGGCTTGCCCCCCGTCAAGACCTTGAGTGGCGGAGCGTCTGTGTCACACCACGCGCGGGGCCCCCGGCGCGGGTGCGCCGGGGGCCCTGGGGACTGCGGTACCGGGGTTACTTCACGGCGCCGGCGGTCAGGCCGGCCACCACCTGCCGCTGGAAGATGATGTACGCGGCGAGCACCGGGAGCATCGCCATCACCAGTCCGGCGAAGAGGCCCGACCAGTCGCCCTTGTAGCCCTGGCTCGTGGCGAGCTGGACCAGGCCCTGGGAGAGCACCTTCTGGTCCTGCTCGGTGTTGAGCACGGTGGGCAGCAGGTACTGGTTCCACTGGCCGAGGAAGTTGAAGATGCCGACGCTGATGAGGCCCGGCTTCGCCATCGGCAGCATGACCTGGAAGAAGGTCCTGGTGTGCGACGCGCCGTCCACGAAGGCCGCTTCCGCCACCGAGGTCGGCAGCGTGCGGAAGAAGGCCGTGAGGAAGAAGACGGTGAAGGGCAGCGAGTACGCGATGTAGACGAGGATCAGGCCGTGCGGGGTGTTGAGCAGGGCCATGTTCTGCATGACGTAGAAGAGCGGCACCAGCGCCAGGATGATCGGGAAGCTCATCCCTCCGATGAAGAGGAAGTAGATGAAGCGGTTCCCGGGGAAGTCGAAGCGGGCCAGCACGTACGCCGCCATCGAGCCGAGGAGCAGCGTGCCGATGAGCGAGCCGCCGACCACCACGATCGTGTTCATGAAGTAGTCGCTCATGTGCGCCTGGGACCAGGCGCGCGACCAGTTCTCGAAGTGCAGCGTGTCGGGCAGCGACCACGGGGAGGTGAAGATCGCCCGGTCGGTCTTGAACGAGGTCATGACCGCCCAGAGCAGCGGCATGACCACCATGATCGCCCAGATGATCAGGACGCCGTGCGAGAAGACGTTGAGGACCCCGCCCTCGCTCTTGGAGTCCTTGCGGGGCGCGGGCGCCACCGTCTTGGTGACCATGGGGCCCGAGCCCCCCGAGGGGCCCGGGGTCTCGACGCCGGGGGTTGCAGTGTCGGTCGTCTTCATCAGAACTCCAGCCGCTCGCGCCGGCCCAGCTTCATCACGACGGCCGCGAAGGCCAGGGTGACGAGAAGGAGCGCGACACCGATGGTCGTTGCGTAGGCGGCCTGACCGTCCCGGAACGCCTTCTGGTACACGTACAGCGGAAGGACGATGGTGGAGTAGTCGGGCCCGCCGCCGTTGGGGCCGACGGTCATGATCTGGACGACGGCGAAGGACTCCGCGCCGAGCGCCAGGATGCCCATGTAGATCCAGCCGGACTGCACGGTGTCCCAGAGCAGCGGCAGGGTGATCTTGAAGAAGGTCGTGAAGCGGTTGGCGCCGTCGAGCAGCGCCGCCTCGTAGAAGTCCCTCGGAATGGACGCCATGCCGGCCGAGAAGAGGACGACGAAGAAGCCGACCGTGGACCAGACGAGAACGGCCATGACGCAGATGAGGGCGAGCTTCGGATCCCCCAGCCAGTCCGGCTGAATACTGCCGAGGCCCACCAGCTTCAGAGCGGAATTGATGGCTCCGCTGTTCGGGTTGTAGGCGAACTGGAAGAGCAGCGCGACGATGGCGATCGACAGCACCTGCGGGAAGAAGTACACGATCTTGTAGAAGGCTGAACCGCGCACACCGGCGATGGCCGCTCCGCGACGGCGCCGACCGCCGACATTGAGCATGAACGCGAAGAACAGCGCGAGCCCGACGGTCACGAGCGGAAGCACCACCGCGAGGGTCAGACTGTGCTGGAGCGATTTCCAGAAGATCTCGTCGTCCAGCATTCTGCTGTAGTTGTCGAATCCGACGAACCCGAATTCGGGGCTCAGTCCGCTCCAGTCCGTGAGCGAGTAGTAGATGGACTGGATGAACGGCCAGATGACGAAGAGCGCGTAGAGCGCGAGGGGTGCCGCCAGGAACCCCACGATGAAACGGTACTTGCCGTGCTGCATTCCTACCGACCCCGATCTTCCCGCGGGGGCGCGCCGCGGGTGCCGCGCGCCAAGGGGCCGGGGCCCGCTCCCGGTCGGCGGGAAGGGGCCCCGGCACTGCTCACTGGTGCTTGTAGTGCTTGATCGAGGAGTCCTTGGCCGCCTCGTCGGCGAACTTCTGGATCTTCTTGATCGTCTCGGCCGGGGTCGCGCGGCCGGCCATCATCTCGCCGATGCCCGCCACGCCGATCTTCTCCTTCTGGAGGGCGACGTACCAGTCCTGGAGGCGCGGGTTGACCACGTTCTGGCCGGCCTTCTCCAGGGCCGCGACGCCGGACTTGAGGCCCGGCGTCAGCTCGATGCCGTCGGTGCCGCCGTTGAAGGCGGAGAGGGACTTCACGGACTGCGTGAAGTTCTTGGACGAGGCCTCGCTGAGCATGATGCGCAGCTGCTCCATGCCGCCCTCGGGGTTGGCCGCCTTGGCCGGGACGATGAACGGCTCGCCGCCGGACGCCCACATGGTGCCGAAGGGCATCTTGTCGGAGGCGTCGATGCCGCTCGGGGCGGAGACGGCCAGGTTGAAGTCGGCCGGCATGGTCTTCGCGGCCTCGTTCTCGACCCAGGAGCCGTTCGGGATGAACAGCGCCTTGCCCTCGGTCCAGGCGGTCTGCGACTGGATGTGGTCGAGGCCGGGGGTGCCCTTGAGGATGTAGCCCTTGCGGTAGAGCTCGTAGTAGGCCTCGAAACAGGCCTTGACCGCGGGGTGCTCCCAGGCCTTCGGCTCCAGGTTGTCGATGGCGTCCAGGACCTCGCGGCCGCCGACCTTGCCGATCATCGGGTAGAGCGAGAAGGGGAGGTAGTACGGGTGCTTGCCCGCGTACGTCCAGCCCGCGATGCCCTTCTTCTTGGCCTTCTCGCAGACGGCCAGCATCTCGTCCCAGGTCTCGGGGTACTTCGCGTCGAGCGAGTCGAGCAGCTTCTGCGAGTACCAGACGCCGTAGACGGTGTAGGCGTAGTAGAGGACCCAGACGGGGGCGCCGTCGAACTGGCCCATCTCGATGATGCCGGGCCGCAGGGTGTCGCGGACCTTCTTGTTCGGGTCGTCGACGGAGGCCGCGTCCAGGAGGGCGGTGAGGTCGGCGAGCTGCTTCTGGCCGACGAGGACGCCCATGTCCATCTGCTCGGCACCCGAGTTGTCGATCAGGTCCGGCGGGTTGCCGCCGTTGAAGCGCGGCTGGAGCTCGGTGGTGATCTTCTGGGTGGGCGTGAACTTGACCTTGGCCTTGGGGTAATTCCCCTCGTAGACCTTGATCGCGTCCTTGGCGTACTGCTGTCCGAATCCGCCGTCGAAGAGGACGAAATCGAGCGGTGCCGACTCGTTCACCCCGAGCGGGTTCTTGTCGGACTTCGTCCCCTTCTCGACCTTTGCGTTTCCGTCGCCGCTGCTGCTCGCGCAAGCGGAGAGGAAGCCCATGGTCGGCACCGAGATCAGACCGATCGCGGCGGAACGCTTGATCAGATCGCGACGGCCAAGGCCCTCATTGGTCTGAGCGGAGGTGGATCCCATGCTCAAGTCCTCGCCTTCATTCAGGACTCAGGCGGTGTACCGGTCGCCCGTACTCACTCGCCACAGGCGAAGGGCCCCGCCACCGCGGTCATTTGCAGCCGGGTCGTGCAGGCGTCGGGCCGTCGTGTGTGGAACCGACTGGCTGGACGCCGACAGGTATAGTCCACTTCCCTTCGCCTGAGCAAGATCGAAAGCAGGTTTCTACGGCCATCTTTCCCGAGTTGAGACCTCCGGGATAAGCACGCTGGATCTGCGGCGTTTCGTCCAACCACTCGTCCACTCATGCCCTTGACAGTGACTCAGGCCGCGCCGTAGTGGAGGCCCTTGAGAGGGCGATCGAGGGCGTTACACGGACACCGACCAGCAAAGCGGACATACGGTCGGCATCGAAACAGTTGTGTCACAGACCCCCGGAAAAGTAAGGATCCTGTGAGGGCGACCGGGGATCATAGGGGGACCGCCGACCTCGTGCGTACGTTCGAGCGCCCGGCGGCGTTTACTTGTCCCTCTCTCCTGTGGAGTACTACGTGGCCAACTCTTCCGGCCTGAACCGCTCGGGCCTCCTGTCCCGTGTCGCGGTCGCGGCGATCGCCGCCGCCCTCGTCGGTACCTCGACCGCCGCGGTCGCGGCGGAGCCGGGCCCGGCGACCAAGGCCCCCTCCGCTCCGAAGGTGGACCGGGTGGCCGGCGCCGCGCAGTCGGACCGCGCGTCGGCCTCCGCGGCCTCCGCGACGGCCGCCTCCGGCGCCGCGCTCAACAACCTCTACGGCTGGCACACCAACGGCGACATCATCGGTTACACCCCCGTCGGCGGCGGCGCCATCCAGCGCATCGCCGGGCGTCAGGGCTGGAACTGGGTGGGTTACAAGAACTTCACCCAGGCGGACACCGACGCGCGGCCCGACGCCGACGGCTGGTACCACGCCGACGGCTGGTACGCCGTCAACCGCACCGGTCGCCTGCACTTCGCCAGCGACGGCCCGGTCCGCGACCTCGGTGGCGGCTGGAACGCCTACAACCGGGTCATCTCGGCCGGCAACACCGGCGGTGGCGCCCCGGACGACATCCTGGCCCGCGACGGCGCCGGTGTGCTCTGGCACTACCTGGGCAACGGCAACGCGTCCCTGACGCAGCGCTACCGCGTCGGCTCCGGCTGGGACGCGTACACCCAGATCGCGGGCAAGGGCGACGTGACCGGCGACGGCCGCGCCGACCTGGTCGCGCGCGACCGCAGCGGTGTCCTGTGGCTCTACAAGGGCACCGGCAACTACCGGTCCCCCTTCACCAGCCGCACCCGCGTCGGCAGCGGCTGGAACATGTACAACCACATCTTCTCCCCCGGTGACCTCACCGGTGACCGCCGTGCGGACCTCGTGGCCCGCGACAGCGCCGGCGCGCTGTGGCTGTACAAGGGCGCGGGCAACTCGACCAACCCCTTCCCGTCCCGCATGAAGATCGGCACGTCGGGCTGGAACGGCTTCGGCGCCCTGTTCTGATCGACCCGGGCACAGCGAAAGGGCCCCGCTCCTCTTCCGAGGAGCGGGGCCCTTTCCCGTACGACCGGATCCGGCGCCGGTGTCAGCCGCGGATCAGGTTGCGGAGCACGTACTGCATGATGCCGCCGTTGCGGTAGTAGTCCGCCTCACCGGGGGTGTCGATGCGGACGACCGCGTCGAACTCGACACCGGTGTCGGTGGTGACCTTGACCGTGCTCGGCGTGGTGCCCTCGTTCAGCTCCGTGACGCCCGCGATGGAGAAGGTCTCCTCGCCGGTCAGGCCGAGCGAGTCGGCCGACTGGCCGGCCGGGAACTGGAGCGGCAGGACGCCCATGCCGATGAGGTTCGAGCGGTGGATGCGCTCGTACGACTCGGTGATGACGGCCTTGACGCCGAGGAGCGCGGTGCCCTTGGCGGCCCAGTCGCGGGACGAGCCGGAGCCGTACTCCTTGCCGCCCAGGATGACCAGCGGGGTGCCGGCGGCCTGGTAGTTCTGCGAGGCGTCGTAGATGAACGACACCGGCGCGCCCTCGACGGTGAAGTCGCGGGTGAAGCCGCCCTCGGTGCCCGGCGCGATCTGGTTGCGCAGGCGGATGTTGGCGAAGGTGCCGCGGATCATGACCTCGTGGTTGCCACGGCGCGAGCCGTAGGAGTTGAAGTCACGACGCTCCACACCGTGCTCGGTGAGGTACTTGCCGGCCGGGGTGTCGGCCTTGATGGCGCCGGCCGGGGAGATGTGGTCGGTGGTGACCGAGTCGCCCAGCTTGGCCAGGACGCGGGCGCCGGTGATGTCGGTGACCGGGGTGGTCTCCATCGTCATGCCCTCGAAGTACGGGGGCTTCCGGACGTAGGTGGACTCGGCGTCCCACTCGAAGGTGTTGCCGGTCGGGATCGACAGCGCCTGCCACTGGGCGTCGCCCGCGAAGACGTCCTGGTAGGACTTGTTGAACATGTCCTCGCCGATGGCGTTGGCGACGACGTCGTTGACCTCGGCCTCCGTCGGCCAGATGTCGGCCAGGTAGACGGGCTTGCCGTCCTGGTCGACGCCGAGGGCGTCCTTGGTGATGTCCACCTTCATGGAGCCCGCGAGGGCGTACGCGACGACCAGCGGCGGGGAGGCCAGGTAGTTCATCTTGACGTCGGGGTTGATGCGACCCTCGAAGTTGCGGTTGCCCGAGAGCACCGAGGTCACGGCGAGGTCGTGCTCGTTGACGGCCTTGGAGACCTCCTCCGGCAGCGGGCCGGAGTTGCCGATGCAGGTGGTGCAGCCGTAGCCGACGAGGTTGAAGCCGACCTTGTCGAGGTACGGGGTGAGGCCCGCCTTGTCGAAGTAGTCGGTGACGACCTTCGAGCCCGGGGCGAGGGTGGTCTTGACCCACGGCTTGCGGGTCAGGCCCTTCTCGGTGGCCTTCTTCGCGACGAGCGCGGCGGCGACCATCACGTACGGGTTCGACGTGTTGGTGCAGGAGGTGATCGCGGCGACGGTGACGGCGCCGTGGTCGATCGTGTAGGTGGTGCCGTCGGGGGCGGTCACCTCGACCGGGTTCGACGGGACGCCGTTGGAGACGGCCGGGGCGTCGGAGGCCGGGAAGGACTCCTTGCCCGCCTCGTCGTCGGTGGAGACGTAGTTGCGCACGTCCTGGGCGAACTGCGCGGCGGCGTTCGCGAGGACGATGCGGTCCTGCGGGCGCTTCGGGCCGGCGATGGAGGGGACGACCGTGGAGAGGTCGAGCTCCAGCTTCTCGGAGAAGTCGGGCTCGGCGGCCGGGTCGAGCCAGAGGCCCTGCTCCTTGGCGTACGCCTCGACGAGCGCGACCTGCTGCGCGGAGCGGCCGGTCAGCTTGAGGTAGTTCAGCGTCTCGCCGTCGATCGGGAAGACGGCGGCGGTGGAGCCGAACTCCGGCGACATGTTGCCGATGGTGGCGCGGTTCGCGAGGGAGGTGGCGGCGACGCCCTCACCGTAGAACTCGACGAACTTGCCGACGACGCCGTGCTTGCGCAGCATCTCGGTGATCGTGAGGACCAGGTCGGTGGCGGTGGTGCCGGCCGGGAGCTCACCGGTCAGCTTGAAGCCGACGACGCGCGGGATGAGCATGGAGACCGGCTGACCGAGCATCGCGGCCTCGGCCTCGATGCCGCCGACGCCCCAGCCGAGCACACCGAGGCCGTTGACCATGGTGGTGTGGGAGTCGGTGCCGACGAGGGTGTCGGGGTACGCCTGGCCGTTGCGGACCATGACCGTGCGGGCCAGGTGCTCGATGTTCACCTGGTGGACGATGCCGGTGCCCGGGGGGACGACCTTGAAGTCGTCGAAGGCGGTCTGGCCCCAGCGCAGGAACTGGTAGCGCTCCTTGTTGCGGCCGTACTCCAGCTCGACGTTCTCCGCGAAGGCGGAGTTCGTGCCGAACTTGTCGGCGATGACGGAGTGGTCGATGACCATCTCGGCCGGGGAGAGCGGGTTGATCTTCGCCGGGTCGCCGCCGAGCGCCGCGACGGCCTCACGCATGGTGGCGAGGTCGACGACACAGGGGACGCCGGTGAAGTCCTGCATGATCACGCGGGCCGGCGTGAACTGGATCTCCTGGCTCGGCTGGGCCTGCGAGTCCCAGTTCCCGAGGGCCCGGATGTGGTCGGCGGTGATGTTCGCGCCGTCCTCGGTGCGGAGCAGGTTCTCCAGGAGGACCTTCAGGCTGTAAGGGAGGCGCGCGGAGCCCTCGACCTTGTCCAGCTTGAAGATCTCGTACGACTCGTCGCCCACGCGCAGCGTGCTGCGGGCGTCGAAGCTGTTCGCCGACACGACAGTCTCCTTCATCAATGTGCGCGTATTACCGCCATGCTGCCGCCACGACTCCCTCGCCGATCCGCTAAGGTAAGGCTTAGTTAGGTAACCCTTACCGGGTGGGCGGCCGCGGTGCGCCGTAAGCAGTTATCTCGATGTCGAGATAACTCTAGTGCATCCCCGCCGCACGGTCATGCCCGGCATGCCTGTGACGGGCGTCATCCTGACGCCCGTCCCCCGGGCGACCCCGGACGCACGGCGGACGGCCCGGAAGCCACCGCCGCCCTCACCCGCTCCCCCGGCGGGTCGACGCGCGCGGACACAGCAGGGCCGGGACCGTCAGCCCGCCCGGCGCGGGGGCGGGCAGGGCCGGGTCGAGCCGGGCCGCCAGGGTCGTGACCGCCGTCTCCGCGATGGTCTCGGGCCGCAGCGTCACCGTGCTCACCGGAGGGTCGTGCTCGGCATACGCCGGATCCTCGCTGGCGCAGACGAGCAGCAGGTCGTCGGGGATCCGCAGACCGTGCCGGGCCGCCACGGCCAGGACCTGCCGGCCGCCGGGGTCGTAGAGGGAGTGGACGGCGTCGCAGGACCGCTCGGAGAACACCCGGTCGAACGCGTGGCCCGGCCCGTCCGCCGGGTCGAAGGCGACCACCGACGGCTCCCGGCCGCGCTCCCGGCACCATCCCTCGTACGCCCGCGTCACGGCGCCGGTGTAGTACTCGCGGCCGTACCCGGCGTGCAGGGCGATCCGGCGCGCACCGGCGGCCGCCAGGTGGTCGAGGACCTCGCGGGTGGTCGCGGCGTGGTCGTTGTCCACCCAGACGTCGTCGGGGTGCGGGTCGGTCGGCCGGCCGTCGAAGACCACGGGGATGCCCCGGGCCCGCAGGGCGCGCAGCACCCGGTCGTCCTCGGGGCTGTCGAGCAGGAGCATGCCGTCGACGGTCAGGGTGTGCCACAGGGTCTCGCCGCCGCGCGCCGCGGGCAGGACCGTCAGCGCGTAGCCGAGGGCGTGCGCGGTGGCCGCGGCGGAGGTCAGCAGGCGGGAGAAGTAGGGGACCTCGAGGTAGTTCCAGGGCGCGCCCGCGTAGGTGGTGACGGCGAGGCCGAGCGTCCCGGTCCTGCTGAGGGGCGTCCGGCGCGAGCCGTAGCCGAGGGCCGCCGCCACCTCGCGGACCCGGCGCCGGGTGGACTCACCGAGCCGGCCCGTGCCGTTGAGCGCGTGGGACACGGTGGCGGTGGACACCTCCGCGGCACGGGCGATGTCGGTGAGGGTGGGCCCTGACATGCGCGCCATCGTACGGATTTCGCGGTCCGGGGAGGGTACTGGTTACGACGTTAATCAGCGAGCGTCCGGCCACAGCCAACGTTTGGAGTGGTCATGACTTCTTCCCTGAGCCGGCGCACCGTCCTCGCGGCCGCCGGCGCGGCGGGTCTCGTCGGGGTCTCCGGCGGCCCCGCGGCGGCGGGCTCGCGCCCCCGGTCGGCCGCGCTGGTCGTGCACAACGCCCGGGTGTTCACCGGCCGGTCCGGCGGCCGCCCCGTCGAGGCCGTGGCCGTCGGCCGCGACGGCCGGATCCTGGCGACCGGGCGGGGCGGCGAACTGCGCCGCCTCGTCGGCCGGGACACCGAGGTCGTCGACGCGCGCGGCGCGACCGTGATGAGCGGCATCCACGACGGCCACGTCCACCCGCTGGGCGCGGGCAGCCGCTCCCTCCGGCCCTCCCTCGAAGGGGCGGAGACGACGCGGGAGGAGCTGCTCGCGATCCTGACCGGCTTCCTGAAGGACAGCCCCGGGCAGGAGCCGGACGGCTGGCTCGTGGTGGAGGACTGGAACCCGATCGGCCTGCTGCCGCAGGGCTCGCTCCCCCACCACTCGCTGCTCGACGCCCTGCCCACCCGCCGTCCGGTCGCGCTGGTCGGCGGCGACGGCCACAACATCTGGGTCAACGGCCGCGCGCTGGAGATCGCCGGCATCACGGCAGCCACCCCGGACCCGGTGGGCGGGAAGATCGTGAAGGGCGCGGACGGCCGGCCGACCGGTGTCCTCAAGGACGACGCCCAGCCGCTGGTGACCCGGCACATCCCGGAGCCGAGCGAGGCCGAGCTGGTCGCGGCCTGCGCGCGGGTGCTCGCGCAGGCGGCGGCCTCGGGGGTCACCACGATGATGGACGCCCTGGTCGGGCGCGGGGAGCTCAGCACGTACCGGGCGCTCGCGGCGGCTGGGAAGCTGCCCCAGCGGATCGTCCCGGCGATCCGGCTCGACCCGGACCAGGCGAAGGACCCGGCGGCGGCGCTCGCGTACGCCCGGGGGCTGCGCCGGGAGTTCGGCGACGTGCGGGGACTGCGCTTCGGGATGATCAAGGTGTTCCTCGACGGGGTGATCGAGTACCCCGCGCAGACGGCGGCGCTCCTCGCGCCGTATCTGGACGGAGAGGGACGTACCACCGCCAACCGGGGCGAACTGTACGTGTCGGCGCAGGATTACGGACGTCTGTCGGCCGTCTTCAACCGGGCCGGCTGGCAGATGCACGCCCACGGCCTGGGCGACCGGGCCGTACGGACGGCGCTCGACGGGTACGCGTACGCCCGCCGCGCCACCGGGCTGCGCGACCCGCGCAACGCCGTCGCCCATCTCCAGCTGGTGGACCCGGCCGACCTGCGGCGCTTCGCCCAACTGGGCGTGGCGGCCTGCATGCAGCTGCAGTGGGCGTCCGCGGACACCTGGACGATGGAGGCGCTGCTGCCGTACATCGGGCCCGAGCGGCACCGGTGGATGTACCCGGCGCGCTCCCTCGAACGCCACGGCGCGGTGCTCTCGGGCGGCTCCGACTGGCCGGTGGACGCGCTCCAGGTGTGGAACCAGATCCGGACCGCGATCGACCGGCAGGGGGCGCACGGCGAGGGCCCGCTCCACCGCGAGCTGGAGGGCCTCAGCCGCACGTCGACGCTGCGGATGCACACGTACGGCACGGCCTGGCAGCTGCGGATGGACGGGGAGACGGGGACGATCCGGGAGGGACGCGCCGCCGATCTCCTGGTCCTCGACCGGGATGTCATGAGGTGTCCGGTCGCGGACATCAGCGACACCGCGGTGCGGCTCACCCTGGTCGGGGGCCGTGTGGTCCACGACGCGGAGTCGGCCTCGGGGCGCTCGGCCTCCGCGGGGCTGGCCCGCGCGGCGTCCGCGCCGCGGCCCTCGACGTACGCGGCGGTGCACGGCGGCCGGCACCGGGCGTGCGGCTGCGCGGCGCACTGAGCCCGCGCGTCCTCCGCTCGGGCGCGGCGCACCGAGCCCGCACCCCTACCCCCCCGGGCGCGGCGCACCGAGCCCGCGCGCCGGAGCCGCCCGTACGGCCGCGGACGAATTGCCGCGGCCGTACGGGCGGCCGACGATCGGGACATGTTCAGTGGCGCGCACGTGATTCTCTACACGCGGGACGCGGAGGCCGACCGGGCCTTCCTCAAGGACGTCGCGGGCTTCCCGCACGTGGACGCCGGGCGCGGCTGGCTCATCTTCAAGCTGCCGCCGGCCGAGGTCGCCGTCCACCCGACGTCGGAGGAGCCGAAGCACGAGCTCTACCTGATGTGCGACGACCTCACCGCGACCCTGAAGGACCTCGAGGACCGGGGCGCGGAGATCTCACGCGCCATCACCGACCAGGGCTGGGGCCTGCTCGCCGCCGTACGGCTGCCGAGCGGCACCGAACTCCCCCTGTACGAGCCGCGTCACCCCACCGCGCACAGCCTGTCACCCTGATGGCCTACCCCAACAGCAAGCACCATCTCATATCTGAGATAACGTGACGCCATGGCAGACGACTACCTCGTACGCATCGGCAAGCTCATCCGTGACGCCCGGCAGCACCGCGGCTGGACGCAGACGCAGCTCGCCGACGCGCTGGCCACGAGCCAGAGCGCCGTCAACCGGATCGAGCGCGGCAACCAGAACATCAGCCTTGAGATGATCGCCCGGATCGGCGAGGCCCTCGACAGCGAGATCGTGTCCCTGGGTTACGCGGGACCCATGCACCTCAGGGTCGTCGGCCGCCGCCGGCTCTCGGGCGCCATCGACGTCAAGACGAGCAAGAACGCCTGCGTCGCGCTGCTCTGCGCCTCCCTCCTCAACAAGGGCCGCACCGTCCTGCGCCGGGTCGCCCGCATCGAGGAGGTCTTCCGGCTCCTGGAGGTGCTCAACTCCATCGGGGTGCGGACCCGCTGGGTGAACGACGGCGTCGACCTGGAGATCGTGCCGCCGGCCGAGCTGGACATGGACTCGATGGACGCCGAGGCCGCGATCCGCACCCGCTCGATCATCATGTTCCTCGGCCCGCTCCTGCACC
This sequence comes from Streptomyces sp. CB02009, assembly GCF_001905825.1. Classification (GTDB taxonomy): domain Bacteria; phylum Actinomycetota; class Actinomycetes; order Streptomycetales; family Streptomycetaceae; genus Streptomyces. The sequence goes on along the minus strand of NZ_LIVV01000003.1, from coordinate 399,645 downwards.
GCATGGACCGCTTCAAGCTGCCCTACGCCGGCGGCTGCGACCTCGGTACGCGCACGATCGAGCCGCACATGATCGCGCTGCGCCGCTTCGGCCTCGACATCACCGCCACCGAGGGCATCTACCACGCCCAGGTCGAGCGCTCCGTCTCCCCCGACCGCCCGATCGTGCTGACCGAGCGCGGCGACACCGTGACCGAGAACGCCCTGCTCGCGGCCGCCCGCCACGACGGCGTGACCGTCATCCGCAACGCCTCCTCCAACTACATGGTCCAGGACCTGTGCTTCTTCCTGGAGGCCCTGGGCGTACGGGTGGACGGCATCGGCACCACCACCCTCACCGTGCACGGCGTGCCGCAGATCGACGTCGACGTCGACTACTCCCCCTCCGAGGACCCGGTCGAGGCGATGAGCCTGCTGGCCGCGGCGGTCGTCACGGAGTCCGAACTGACCATCCGCCGGGTCCCGATCGAGTTCATGGAGATCGAGCTCGCGGTCCTGGAGGAGATGGGCCTCGACCAGGACCGCTCGGCCGAGTACCCGGCGGACAACGGCCGCACGCGTCTGGTCGACCTGACGGTCCGCCCCTCCAAGCTGGAGGCGCCGATCGACAAGATCCACCCGATGCCGTTCCCGGGCCTGAACATCGACAACGTCCCCTTCTTCGCGGCGATCGCGGCCACGGCGCAGGGCAAGACGCTGATCCACGACTGGGTCTACGACAACCGGGCCATCTACCTCACGGACCTCAACCGCCTCGGCGGCCGCCTCCAGCTCCTCGACCCCCACCGCGTCCTGGTGGAGGGCCCCACCCGCTGGCGCGCCGCCGAGATGATGTGCCCGCCGGCCCTGCGCCCGGCGGTGGTCGTCCTCCTCGCGATGATGGCCGCCGAGGGCACGTCGGTCCTCCGGAACGTGTACGTCATCAACCGGGGGTACGAGGACCTGGCGGAGCGGCTGAACTCGATCGGCGCGCAGATCGAGATCTTCCGGGACATCTAGGAACCGACGTCTGGAAGCCCCGAGGCCCCCTCGCTCCACAGGAGCGAGGGGGCCTTTCGCGTGGGGTGTCGAGGAGGGGCGGGGTGTCAGGGGTGTCGGGGGGCGGGGGCGCCGGGGTGTCGGGGTGTCGCGGGCGTGGGGTGCAGGGGTGTGCCGGAGTGTGTCGGGGTGTGCCGGGGTGTCAGGAGGCCGTCGGGGTGGCCGGTTCCTGGTACGGGGCGCGGGTCTTGAGGCGGGTCAGGAGAGTCGTGCGGTGGTCGGGGTCGGTGGCCAGGTCCAGGGCCGTCCAGGCCATCGCCAGGCCGCCGTCGAGGACCGCGCGGTCGGCCTGCGGGGTCGTGCCGTAGCGGGTGAACTCGGGGTTGTGCATGATCGTGTCGCCGCAGTCGTAGCCGATCATGGGGTGGATGGTCGGCACGTGGTGCGAGACGTTGCCCATGTCGGTGGAGCCGCCGCGGATCGAGGGGTCCTCGGCCTTCGCGTCGCGGCCCAGCGCGCGGACTGCGGTGAGGTACGAGCGGCCCATGGCGAGGTCCTGGCGGAGGTCGGCGTAGTCGTTGCCCACGGCCTCCAGGGCCAGTTCCGCGCCGGTGGCGAGGGCGCCGGCCTCGAAGCAGGCGCGGACGCGGGCCTGGAGCTCGCGAAGTTCCTCGTGGGTGACCGCACGGCAGTCGTAGTCGGCGGTGGTGCGGGCCGGGATGACGTTGGCCGCTTCGCCGCCCCGGGTGACGACACCCGAGACCACCGCTCCGGGACGCATCTGCTGGCGGTAGGCGGCGATGGCGACCTGCGCGATCATCATCGCGTCGGCGGCGTTGACGCCCCGCTCGGGCATGGCGGCGGCGTGCGCCGCGCGGCCCGTGTAGCCGACCTGCCAGCTGCTGATGGCCAGCGAGCTCATGCCGACGGAGTCCGAGGGCGCGGCGTGCACCATCATCGCCGCGGCGACGTCGTCGAACGCGCCGCCGCGCAGCATGTCGACCTTGCCGCCACCGGACTCCTCCGCCGGGGTCCCCAGGAGCTTCACGGTGATGCCGAGCTCGTCGGCCAGCGGCGCGAGCGCGAGGGCCGCGGTGACGGAGGCGGCGCCGTTGACGTTGTGCCCGCAGGCGTGGCCGATGCCCGGCAGCGCGTCGTACTCCGCGCAGATCCCGATGACGAGGTCGCCGCTGCCCGCGGTGGCGGTGAACGCCGTCGGCAGGTCGCACACCCCGCGGGTGACGTCGAAGCCGGCCGCTTCGGCCAGGTCGGTGATGCGGCGTGCGGCGCGGTGTTCCTCGTAGGCGAGTTCGGGGTCGGCGTGCAGCTGGTGGCTGAGGGCGAGGAGCTCGTCCTGCCGACGGGTCACGGTGTCGCGGGTGCGGGCGCGCAGCAGGTCGAGGGCGGCGGTCGCGGTGGTGGTCATGAGCGGGCCTCGCGGTCCTTCGGCGTGCGGTAGAGGAGGGCGAGCGCGGCGCCCGCCAGGGAGACGACCGCGCAGATCGTCCAGGAGGTGGTGTAGGCGCCGAGTTCGGGCAGCGTCTCGCCGGCCGGGGTGCGGGCGGCGAAGACGGTGAGGACGATCGCGGCGCCGACGGAGCCGCCGACGTTGATGAGGAGTTCGTTGATTCCCGAGCCGACCGACGTCCGGTCGTGCGGGACGGACTCGACGGCGAGGGTACGGGTGGAGTGCTGGAGGAAGCCGATGCCGAGTCCGGCGACGGCGGTGCCGGTGAGGAACAGCGGCATCGAGCCGTGCCACGCGAGGGAGGCGAGGTAGCCGGCGGCCATGAGCAGGGAGCCGGCGCACAGGGTGAGGCGGTCGGAGACCGCCGCGGCGACCTTGGGCGCGGCCAGGGCTCCGGCGGCGATGGCGAGCATGTTGGGGAGCATGGCCAGGCCGGTGGCGAAGGGGTCGAGGCCCAGTCCGTAGCCGTGCTCGGGACCGGTGCCCATGAAGACGGGGTTGGCGACCTGGAGGCCGATCATCGGGACGGTGAAGGTCACGGTCACCAGGGAGACGGTGACGACGTTCCGGCGCCGGAACATCCGGACGTCGATCATCGGCTCCGCGACCCGCAGCTCGACGCGGACCCACAGGGCGGTGACCAGCGCGCCGCCGACGAGGCAGCCGAGGGTGCGCGGCGAGGTCCACTCCCAGCCGGGCAGTCCGCCCATGCCGAGACCGAGCATGATCGCGACGAGGCCCACGCACAGGAGGATCCCGCCCGCCCAGTCGATCCGTCCGCCGGGGCGCGCCGCGGACTCGGGCAGCAGCGGCCAGGTGACGGCCAGGGCGAGGCCGACGGCCGCGGTGGGGACCCAGAGGGCGGCGGTGGGGCTGTCGACGGTACGGGCCACGAAGCCGCTGGCGACCAGGCCGACCGCGATGCCGGCGACGAGCGCGGCGACCATGAAGCTGATGCCGCGGCGCGACTCCCCGTCGCCGTCCTTGCCGCGGGCGCCGCCGCGGTTGCGGAGGATGCCGACGAGCAGCGGGAAGAAGCCCGCGAACGCGCCTTGCAGGATCTGGCCGGCGAGCAGGACGCCGAAGGAGCGGCTGAAGCCGACCAGGACGGAGCCGAGCAGCACGATCGCGAGGTTCCAGCGCAGGATGCGCCGGTGGCCGTAGAGGTCGCCCATCCGGGACAGGACCGGGGTGAAGGCGACGGAGGCGAGCAGGTTGGCGATGCTGATCCAGTTCAGCTCCGCGGCGGTGACCCGGAGGGTCTCCGTGAGGCCCTTGAGCAGCGGGGAGAGGAAGCCCTGGGTGATGCCGCTGGACAGCTCGACCAGTGCGACGGAGGCGATCACAGCGGCGCCGGGGGTCGCGCGGACGGCCCGCGACGCTCTTGGCGTACGCAGGGTGTCGGTGTCCGTCATACGTACCACCTGTTCGGGGGGAAGGGGCCCGGGGGCCTGGCGGGGAGTGCCGGGAGCGCGGGGAGCGCGGGCGGCGGGCGGAGAAGCCGGTCGGCGTCCGGTCGTCGGCCCGGCGGCCACATGGCGAAATCCGCACCACAATGTCCCCAGCCGACGGGCAATCCGGCAAGAGTGCGCCTCACAATCGGGTGAAGGCGTCATTCGGCGGGGATCGATCGGCGGATACAGGCACGGCCCGCCCCTTGACGGCCCTCCTCCGACACGGCCTCGCGACCCTCCGGGCCCGCACCGTAGGGTCCGGCTCCGCACACCGCCCACTCCGCCGCCCCGCACGCCCGTCCGCTCCCCCGCCCGCCCTCCCGTCCGCTCCTCCGCCCGCCCTCCCGTCCGCTCCCCGCCCGCTCCCCCAGGAGGTCTTCCGATGCCGACCGAGCCGCCCTCACGGCCCGGCGCTCTCGACGCCCTGGACCACGCCGTGCTGCGGGCGCTCCACCGCGACCCGCGCGCGCCGTTCTCCGAGGTGGCCGCCACGGCCGGGGTCCACGAGCGCACCGCCGCGCGGCGGCTCGACCGGATGACCGCGACCGGGGCGGTGGGGTTCACCGCGGCCCTCGTCCCCGAGTACCTCGGCGAGGGGGTCACCGCCGAGGTGGCCGTACGCTGCGCCCCCGGCCGTGTGCACGACACCGCCCTGGCCCTCGCCCGGCGGCCCGAGGCGCGGTCCGTGGAGGTCGCCACCGGCGCGCTCGACGTCTTCGCCGAGCTGATCGTGCCGGACCACGACGCCCTGCTCACCCTCGTCGACGCGGGGCTCGGCAGGCTCGACGGTGTGGTCGACATCCACTCCTCGGTGGTGCTGCGGCTGCTGCTCACCACCAGCGACTGGGCCCCCTACGACGACGAGCCCACGGACGTACGCCGGCACGCCATTGAGGGCAGACCCCTGCCCGAGCCGCCGGTGGTGGACGAACTCGACCGGCGGCTGGTCGCGCTCCTGCACCGCGACGCCCGGATGTCCACCACCCGGCTGGCGCGCGAGCTCCGGGTCGGCGAGACGACCGCGCGCCGCCGGCTGGGGCGGCTGATGGACTCGCACGTCCTGCACCTGCGGCTGCACGCGGAGCCCGAGGTGCTCGGCTACCCCGTCGAGGCGCGGTTCCGGCTGGCCGTCGGGCACGCCCGCCTGGATGCCGCGATCCGTCGGCTGGCCGAGGAGCCGGCCGTCCGCCACCTCGTGGTCACGACCGGCACGACGGCCCTGCTCGGCTACTCGAGCCACCGCTCCACCCGGGATCTGCACGACTTCACCGCGCGCGTCCTCGGGTCGCTCGACGGCGTCACGTCGGCGGAGGTCGCCGTACTGATGCGCACCTACAAGCGCGCCGGGTTCGAGTCGGGGCCCTAGGGGCTGCCGCTCGGCGCAGCGGGCCGGGTCCGGCCGGGATCGCTCAGGCCCTCAGATGCTCAGGCCCCCAGACGCTCAGGCGCCCACTCCCGGCCCCACCCCGCCCTTGAGGCGGTCGATGTCCGACTGGCGGACCTGGATCACGAAGAGGGCCACCAGCGCCCCGACCACGGCGAAGATCGCCGCGGTGACGAAGCCCGCGGAGACGCCGGAGGTCAGCACCTGGTCGCCCCAGGGGGCGGGGAGTTGGCCGGTACGGGCGAACTCGGCCTTCTCCAGCGGGGTCGCCTGGGAGAGGAACGCGGGGACCTGGGTGTCCGCCTCGTTGCGGCTGGCCGTGCCGAAGACCGTCACCAGGATCGACAGGCCCAGCGAACCGCCCACCTGCTGCATGGCGTTGAGCAGTCCGGACGCGGCGCCCGACTCCTGGGGTTCGACGTTGGACAGCGCCATGATGGTCAGGGAGACGAACATCAGGCCCATGCCGAGGCCGAAGACGAGGATCGGTCCGAGGATGCTGCCGAGGTACGTGGAGTCGATGTCGGTCAGGGTCAGCCAGGAGAGACCCGCGGCGGCGAGCACCGAACCCACCACCATGAAGGGTTTCGGGCCGTACCGGGGCAGCAGGTTGGATGTGAGGGCGGCACCGACCCCGATGATCGCGCTGACCGGCAGGAACGCGAGTCCTGTCGCCAGGGGGCTGAAGCCGAGCACCTGTTGGACGAACAGGGTGAGGAAGAAGAACATCCCGAAGATGGCCGCCGCCAGGCAGAGCATGATGACGTAGGTGCCCGAGCGGTTGCGGTCGGCGAACATGTGCAGCGGCGTGATGGGCTGCTGGGAGCGCCGCTCGATCAGGATGAACGTGGCCAGGAGGACGACCGCCGCGACGAACGAGCCGATCGTGTACGGATCGCTCCAGCCCTCCTGGGCGGCGCGGATGAACCCGTACACCAGGGCCACCATGCCGAGCGTGGAGGTGAGCGCGCCGGCGAGGTCGAAGTGGCCGGGGTGCCGCTCGGACTCCTTGACGTGCCGCGGCGTGAGGAAGGCGATGACCAGCGCGATCGGCACGTTGACGAAGAAGATCCAGCGCCAGTCGAGCCATTGGACGAGCATGCCGCCCGCCACCAGGCCGATCGCGCCGCCGCCGGCCGAGACGCCCGCGAAGACGCCGAAGGCCCGGTTGCGCTCCGGGCCTTCGTCGAACGTGGTGGTGATCAGGGAGAGCGAGGTCGGGGAGGCGATCGCGCCGCCGACGCCCTGGAGGGCGCGGGCCGCGAGGAGTTGCCACTCGCTCTGGGCGAGTCCGCAGAACAGTGAGGCCAGTCCGAAGAGCAGCACGCCGAAGATGAACACCCGCCGCCGGCCCAGGATGTCGCCGGCGCGTCCGCCCAGCAGGAGCAGACCGCCGAAGGTCAGGGTGTAGGCGTTGACGACCCACGACAGGCTGGTGGTGGAGAAGTCCAGCGCGGTCTGGATGTGGGGAAGCGCGATGTTCACGATGGTGATGTCGAGGACCACCATCAGCTGACACGAGGCGATCACGAACAGGGCGATGCCCTTGCCGTCCTTGCCGCCCCTGCGAGGGGCGGTCGCCGTCGGAGCCTTCGGCTCGGGGGTTCTACTCATGGCAGTTCATGGCGCATCGCGCCCTCACCTGACGGGTCCGTGGGCCGGTCAGTCCACCTTTCGACATTAAGCCCGGCCCACCCGGGTGACCAGTTGATCAATGGGGGGACGGTTCGTCCAGGACCGCGAAGCCGTCCAGCTCCACCCGGGCCTGCTCGTCCCAGAGCCGTACGACTCCGATCACGGCCATCGCCGGATAGTCGCGGCCCGCCAACCGCCGCCAGATGCGGCCGAGTTCCGGTGCGTGTGCACGGTAGTCGTCGACGTCGGTGGTGTAGACGGTGACGCGGGCGAGGTCGGCCGGAGTGCCGCCGGCATGGCGCAGCGCGGTGAGCAGGTTGGCGAGCGCGGTGGTGAACTGCTCGGCCAGGGTGTCCCCCACCACCGCGCCCTCGCTGTCGAGTGCGGTCTGTCCGGCGAGGAAGACCAGCCGGGTACCGGTGGCGGTGACGGCGTGGGAGAAGCCGGTGGGCGGGGCGAGTTCGGCGGGGTTGTGCCGGTGCAGGCTCATGGGGCCGGCTCCTCCTGGCGGGAGTGGGACCGTCGGTGGGACGCGTACAGCTCCTTGGCGATGATCGTGCGCTGGACCTCGGTCGCCCCTTCGTAGATGCGGGGCGCCCTGACCTCGCGGTAGAGGTGTTCGAGGAGGTGGCCGCGCTGGAGGGCGCGGGCGCCGTGGAGTTGGACGGCGGAGTCGACGACGAACTGGGCGGTCTCGGTGGCGAGGAGCTTCGCCATGGCGGAGCGCCGGGGGACGTCCGGGTCGCCGTCGTCGTACGCGGTGGCCGCCGCGTAGACGAGGAGGCGGGCGGCCTCGGTGCGGGTGGCCATCTCGGCGATCCGGTGCGCGACGGACTGGAGGTCGGCGAGGTGTCCGCCGAAGGCGGGGCGGTCGGCGGTGTGGGCGAGGGTCGCGTCCAGGGCTGCCTGGGCCATGCCGACGGCGAAGGCCCCGACGCTGGGGCGGAAGAGGTTGAGGGTGTTCATGGCGACCCGGAAGCCCCGGTCGGGTTCGCCGAGCAGGTCGTCGGGGCCGACGGGGACACCGTCGAAGGTGAGGGTGCCGAGGGCGTGCGGGGCGAGCATGTCGAGGGCCTCGCCGCCGAGTCCGGGCCGGCCGGCGGGGACGAGGAAGGCGGTGACGCCGCGGGCTCCGGCGTCCGGGGTGGTGCGGGCGAAGACGGTGGCGAAGTCGGCCTCGGGGGCGTTGGAGATCCAGCGCTTCTCGCCGTACAGGCGCCAGCCGCCGGCTCCGTCGGGGCGGGCCTCCAGGGCCAGTGCGGCGGCGTCGGAGCCGGCGCCCGGCTCGGAGAGCGCGAAGGCGGCGACGGCGCGTCCCGCGGTGGCCTCGGGGAGCCAGCGGGCGCGCTGCGCGGGGGTGCCGAAGGCGGCGACGGGGTGGGTGCCGAGGCCCTGGAGGGCGAGGGCGGTCTCGGCCTCGGTGCAGGTCCGGGCGAGGGATTCGCGCAGGAGGCAGAGTTCGAGGGCGCCCGCGTCGAAGAGCCGGGCGAGGAGGCCGAGCTCGCCGAGGGCGGCCACGAGGGGGCGGTTGACCCGGCCCGGTTCGCCCTTGTCGGCGAGGGGCTTCAGGTGGTCGGCGGCGAGGGTGCGGAGCTCCGCACACCAGGTGGTCTGTGCCGGATCGAGCGAGAATGCGGGCATGTGGGCCCTCTCTGACGCCCTCGGGCGTCTTCGTCCCCGCACCGGGCGGCGTGCCTGTGCCGCCCGGCGCGTGCGTCCCTGCGCCGTGCGGCGTCCGCGCGCCGTCCGGTGCCTTCGTGAGGGCGCTCTCACGCACCCTTGTCGCGAACCGTTGACTGCCGTCACCAACACGATACGCTCGTGGGGCGACGGTCGACCCCACCACGACAGGGGGACGGACTCATGGAGCTGACACCCTCGGCCCACCTCGACACCTTCTCCCGCGACCGGCTGCCTCCGCCGGACCGGTGGCCGCGACTCCTCTTCGACCTCCCTGAGCTGGCGTACCCCGAGCGGCTCAACTGCGGCGCCGAGCTCCTCGACCGCACGGCCGAGCGGTTCGGCGCCGACCGGCCCGCCTTCCACGACGGCGACGGCGGCGTCTGGACCTACGGAGAGCTCCAGGACCGGGTCGACCGCATCGCCCATGTCCTCACCTCCGACCTGAAGGTGCGGCCCGGCAACCGGGTCCTCCTGCGCGGCCCCACCACCCCCTGGCTGGCCGCCTGCTGGCTCGCCGTGATGAAGGCCGGCGCGGTCGCCGTCACCGTCCTCGCCCAGCAGCGCGCCCCCGAGCTGGCCACGATGGCCGACGCCGCCCGCTGCACCCACGCCCTCTGCGACGTCCACAGCCTCGACGAGCTCCTCGCGGCCGCGATACCCGGGCTCCGCGTCACCCCCTTCGGCGGGGAGGGCCCGGACGACCTGATCAGCCTCGCGGCCCGCCGCCCCGGCCCGTACCCGGCGGTGGAGACGGCCGCCGACGACGTGGCCCTCATCGCCTTCACCTCCGGCACGACCGGGCGGCCCAAGGGCTGCGTCCACTTCCACCGGGACGTCCTGGCCATCGCCGACACGTTCTCCGCGCACGTCCTGCGCCCGCTGCCCGACGACGTCTTCGCCGGTTCGCCGCCGCTCGCCTTCACGTTCGGCCTCGGCGCGCTCGTCGTCTTCCCCCTGCGGGCCGGGGCGAGCGCGGTCCTCCTCGAACAGGCAGGACCCAAGCAGCTGCTCGCCGCGATCGAGCGGCACAGGGTCTCGGTGCTCTTCACCGCCCCGACGGCCTACCGGGTCATGCTCGACGAGCTCACCCAGGGGACCGCCCCCGACCTGGGCTCCCTGCGGCGCTGCGTCTCGGCCGGGGAGAACCTGCCGGAGACCACCTGGAAGGCCTGGTACGCCCGCACCGGGCTCCGCCTGATCAACGGCATCGGCGCCACCGAACTCCTGCACATCTTCATCTCCGCCGCCGACGGCGACATACGCCCCGGCGCCACCGGCCGCCCCGTCCCCGGCTGGCAGGCCAGGGTCGTCGACCGGGCGGGCCAGGACGTCCCGGACGGCGAGGAGGGGCTGCTCGCGGTGCGCGGCCCGGTCGGCTGCCGCTATCTGGCCGATCCCCGGCAGACGGAGTACGTGCGGGAGGGCTGGAACGTCACGGGCGACACGTACGTCCGTGAGCCCGACGGCTACTTCCGCTATGTCTCACGCGCCGACGACATGATCATCTCGGCCGGGTACAACATCGCGGGACCCCAGGTCGAGGAGGTGCTCCTCGACCACCCCGACGTGGTGGAGACGGCGGTCGTGGGCCGCCCCGACGAGCTGCGCGGGCAGGTCGTCGTCGCCTACACGGTGGTACGCGACGGGGTGCCGCGCGACGCGGGCACCGCCGCCGCGCTGCGGGCCTTCGTCCGCGCCCGGCTCGCCCCGTACAAGTCGCCCCGCGAGATCGTCTTCCTGGACGCGCTGCCCCGCACCCCCACGGGAAAGCTCCAGCGCTTCCGGCTGCGCGCGCCGGCATGACGGCCGGCCAGGCCCCGGAGGGCCGGCCGCCCCTGGCCGGCCCTCCGGGACTCCCCCGGCCCGGCTCCCCCGCCCGACCCGGCCCGACCGGCGCGCCACCCTCTAAAGTGATCACGTGGCCGAGCAGCACACCCCCCGATCCCTGATCGTCTCCCTCTACGGCGCGTACGGCCGTACGCCCGACGGGTCGCCGATGCCGGTGGCCGCGCTCATCCGGCTGCTCGCGGTCCTCGGGGTGGACGCGCCCTCGGTGCGTTCCTCGGTGTCGCGTCTGAAGCGGCGCGGACTGCTGCTGCCGGGCCGGACGGCCGACGGGGCCGCCGGATACGCCCTCTCGGACGACGCCCGCAGGCTCCTGGACGACGGCGACCGCCGCATCTACGCCCGTACCGAGCCCAAGCTCTCCGAGGGCTGGGTCCTGGCCGTCTTCTCCGTGCCCGAGGCCGAGCGCCACAAGCGGCACCTGCTGCGTTCGCGGCTCGCCCGCCTGGGCTTCGGCACGGCCGCTCCCGGCGTCTGGATCGCACCCGCGCGGCTGTACGACGAGACCCGGAACGCCCTGGAGCGCCTGGAGCTCTCCCCTTACGTGGACCTCTTCCGGGGCGACCACCTGGGGTACGCGGCGACGGCCGGGGCGGTCGCCCGCTGGTGGGACCTGCCGGCCATCGCGCGGCTCCACGAGGACTTCCTGGCAGCCCACGAGCCGGTACTGCGGGCCTGGCGGGCGGCCCCGACGGGCGCCGACGCCCCGGGGGACACGGCCGCCCCGGGGGACGCGGAGGCGGCCTACCGGGACTACCTGCTCGTTCTGGACTCCTGGCGCCGGCTGCCGTACGCCGACCCGGTGCTCCCCGCCGAGCTCCTGCCCGACGACTGGCCGGGGCGGCGCTCGGCCGAGGTCTTCACGGCCCTGCACGAGCTGCTGCGGGACCGCGGCGCGGAGTTCGTCCGCCCGTTCCTGTCCGGGGCCGGGACCGGGGGCTAGGCCCGGGACCGTGCGGGCTGGGCCCGGGACCGTACGGGCTGGGCCCGGGGCCGGGACCGTACCGCCAGGGCCCGGAGCAGGCAGGCGAAGCCCGCCGTGGTCAGGATCGCCCGGACCAGGTTCCAGGCCACCCAGGGCCCCTCGAAGGCCGCGCGGGCGGCCGTGGGGTCCCCGGCCGCGGCGAGCGCGTCGTTCAGGGGTACGTTCGCCGCCGAGGTGACCAGGAAGACCGCCACGGAGAGCACGAGCGCGGCGAGCGTCCAGGTCCGCGCCCGGGTGGCGCGGTGCTGCCAGGCGGCGACCGCCGCGAGGATCGTCGCGCCGAAGAACGGGGTGAAGAAGAGCGGGTTCTGGATCACCTCGTTGATGTTCCGCATCACTTCGACATAGACCCGGTCGTCGCTGCGCGCCAGCGCCGGCATCACCGAGCACACGTACGCGAACCACACCCCCGCGACCAGTCCGGTCGCCACCGTCGCCGCGCCGAGGACCGCCCCGGCACCCTTCCCACCCCGCTGCTCTGTCATGTCCCCATTCAAGAGCAGCGGGTGGTGCGCGGACCATGCTCGCGCGTCGCCCCCGCATACGCGGGCGTCCACGGACACCGGTCCGGGGGCGCCGCTCAGCCCCGGCGGCCGGTCGGGGGCGGGCGGTTGCCCGCGCGGTACGGGGCCGGCCAGGGCGCCGCCGGTCCCTCGTAGCCCTGTTCGGCGGCGGCGTGCAGGGTCCAGTTCGGGTCGTAGAGGTGGGGGCGGGCGAGCGCGCACAGGTCGGCACGGCCGGCCAGGAGCAGGGAGTTGACGTCGTCCCAGGAGGAGATCGCGCCGACCGCGATCACGGGGACGCCGGTCGCGTTGCGTATCCGGTCGGCGTACGGGGTCTGATAGGAGCGGCCGTAGGCGGGGGTCTCGTCGGGGACGACCTGGCCGGTGGAGACGTCGATCGCGTCGGCGCCGTGCTCCCTGAAGGCGCGGGCGACGGCGACCGCGTCCTCGCCGGTCGTCCCGCCCTCGGCCCAGTCGGTGGCCGAGATGCGGACGGTCATGGGGCGGTCCTCCGGCCACGCCTCCCGCACGGCGTCGAAGACTTCGAGGGGGAAGCGGAGCCGGCCGGCCAGGTCGCCGCCGTAGCCGTCGGTGCGGTGGTTGGTGAGCGGGGAGAGGAAACCGGAGAGCAGGTAGCCGTGGGCGCAGTGCAGTTCGAGGAGGTCGAAGCCGGCGTGCGCGGCGCGGCGGGCGGCGGCCGTGAACTCCTCGCGCACGGAGGCGAGTCCGGCGCGGTCGAGGGCCCGCGGGGTCTGGTTGAGGCCGGGGCGGTACGGGAGGGGCGAGGCGGCGACGAGCGGCCAGTTGCCCTCGGGCAGGGGCTGGTCGATGCCCTCCCACATGCGGCGGGTGGAGCCCTTGCGACCGGAGTGGCCGAGCTGGACGCCGATCGCGGTGCCGGGGGCCCGCGCGTGGACGAAGTCCGTGATCCGGCTCCAGGCGGCCGCCTGGCCGTCGGTCCACAGTCCGGCGCAGCCGGGGGTGATCCGGCCCTCCGGGCTGACGCAGACCATCTCGGTCATGACGAGTCCGGGGCCGCCGAGGGCCCTGGAGCCCAGGTGGACGAGGTGGAAGTCGCCGGGGACGCCGTCCTCTGCGACGTACATGTCCATCGGGGAGACGACGATCCGGTTGCGCAGGGTCAGGCCGCGGAGCCGGAAGGGCGTGAACATCGGCGGGGTGCCGGGCGGGCATCCGAAGTCCCGTTCGACGGTGGTGGCGAAGGCCGGGTCGCGGAGCCGCAGGTTGGCGTGGGTGACGCGGCGGCTGCGGGTGAGCAGGTCGAAGGCGAAGCGCCGGGGCGGCCGGTCGACGTGGCCCGCGAGCTCCTCGAACCACTGGAGGCTGGCGGCGGCGGCACGCTGGGTGGACGCGACGACGGGACGGCGCTCGGCCTCGTAGGCGGCGAGGGCCTCGCCGGTGGTGGGGTGGTCGCGGAGGCTGTGGGCGAGGGCCAGGGCGTCCTCGACGGCCAGTTTGGTGCCGGAGCCGATGGAGAAGTGCGCGGTGTGGGCGGCGTCGCCGATGAGCACGGTGGTGCCGTACGACCAGCGCGCGTTGACGACCGTGCGGAAGGCGGTCCAGGCGGAGCGGTGGGAGCGCAGCTCCCGGCCGCCGAGCGCCTCGGCGAAGATCTTCGCGCAGCGGACGGTGGACTCCGCCTCGTCGAGTTCGTCGAACCCGGCGGCCCGCCAGACCTCCTCGCGCATCTCGACGATGACGGTGGAGGCACCGGCCTCGTAGGGGTAGGCGTGGAGCTGCATCACGCCGTACTCGGTCTCCGCGATCTCGAAGCGGAAGGCGTCGAAGGCGAAGTCCGCGGCGAGCCAGATGTAGCGGCAGCGGTGGGTGGTGACGCTGGGGCGGAAGTGGGCCGCGTGGGCCTCGCGGGTGCGGCTGTGGACGCCGTCGGCGGCGACCACCAGGTCGTGGTCGGCGGCGAGGACCTCGGCGGGCGGGGCCTCGGTGCGGAAGCGGAGCCGTACGCCCAGGTCGGCGCAGCGGGCGTGGAGGATCTCCAGGAGCCGGCGGCGGCCGAGGGCGGCGAAGCCGTGGCCCGTGGAGGTGGTGCGGTGGCCCCGGTGGACGACGTCGATGTCGTCCCAGCGGACCATGTCGCGGCCGAGCGCCTCGTAGACGACGGGATCGGCCTCCCGGATGCCTCCGAGGGTCTCGTCGGAGAGGACGACGCCGAAGCCGAAGGTGTCGGAGGGGGCGTTCCGCTCCCAGACGGTGACCTCACGGGCGGGGTCGAGCCGCTTGAGGAGCGCGGCGGCGTAGAGCCCGCCGGGTCCGCCACCGATGACGGCGATACGGGAGAGGGCGGGGGCGGCGGCCTGGGCCGGGTCGGGGGCCTGGGCCGGGTCGGAGGCCTGGGCCGGGTCGGGGGCCTGGGCCGGGGCCCGCATCCTCAGCACCCCCGCCATTTCGGGGCGCGCTTCTCCGTGAAGGCGGCGTGGAACTCGGCGTAGTCCTCGCCGTTCATCAGGAGGGCCTGGGTGGCCGCGTCCAGTTCGATCGAGGCGGCCAGCGGCATGTCGAGTTCGGAGGTGAGCAGCGCCTTCGTCTGGGCGAGGGCGAGTGCCGGGCCGTCGGCCAGGCGGCGGGCGAGTTCGGCGGCCCGCTCCCCCGCCCCGCCCTCCTCGGTGAGCTCGGAGAGCAGGCCGATGCGCTCGGCCTCGGGGGCCAGGACGGGCTCGCCGAGCATGAGGAGCCGGGTGGCGTGGCCGAGGCCGACGACCCGGGGCAGCAGGTACGCCGCGCCCATGTCGCCGCCGGAGAGGCCGACCCGGGTGAAGAGGAACGCGAAGCGGGTCGTGGGGTCGGCGATCCGGAAGTCGGCGGCGAGGGCGAGGACGGCCCCGGCGCCCGCCGCGACCCCGTGGAGGGCGGCGACGACCGGGAAGGGGCACTCCCGGAGGGCCCGGACGACCTGGCCGGTCATCCGGTTGAAGTCGAGGAGCTGGGCGGTGTCGAGCGCGAGCGTGGCGCCGATGATCTCGTCGACGTCGCCGCCGGAGCAGAACCCGCGGCCCTCGCCGTCGAGGACGAGCGCGCGGACGGACCGCTCGCGGGAGAGCTCGGCGAGGAGGTCGCGCAGATCGGCGTAGGCGCCGAAGGTGAGGGCGTTGAGTTTCTCGGGTCGGGCCAGCGTGACGGTGGCGACACCCCGGTCGATGTCGACGCGCAGATGGTGCCAGCGTGCCGTGCGGGGCGTGGAGCCGGTAAAGGGGCTCATCCGGAACGGCCTCCTTCCTCCGTTCGGAGGGTATCACTCTCCTGTGACCATCGTCACGAGTACGCGATAAGGGAGGAACGACGGTGCCCCGCACAAGGTCCCCGGCAGCCCATGACGGAGGTCCCCACCGATCAGGGAGGGGCGCCTCTGGAGAACCGGATTGCGCCTCGTAAGGTTGAAACCAGGACGTCTCGGGACGCCTCCACCCCACTCGCCCACCCCCACTCGGTGAAGGGAGCCTGCCCCCATGCCCGAAGCCACCGGCCCCGCCGACGGCCCGTCCGACGGCCCGCCCGGGCCCGCGGGTCCGACCGCGTCCGCCGGTCCACCCGCGCCAGCCGGTCCGACCGGGCCCGCCGCCTCGTGGCGCGTCCGGCTGCCGCACACCACGGCCGCCGTGCCGATCGCCCGCGCCCTGATCCGTACCGCCCTCACCGACCTCGACCCCGAGACCGGCGGCCGCCCCGACCGCGACACCGCGGAGCTGCTCACCGCCGAGCTCGTCGCCAACGCCGTCGAGCACACCGCGGGCCTCGGCCCCATCGACCTGGTCGTCGAACTGCTCGCCACGCCAGGCGGCTGTCAGATCGAGGTCCACGACGCCGAGCCCGCCCGCGCGGGCGGGCTCGTCTGCCCCGCGCCGGGGGAGGTGGACCCGTGGCAGGAGCACGGCCGGGGCCTGCTGCTCATCCGGGCCCTCAGCAGCGACTGCGGCCACCGCCCCACCGAGCACGGCAAGGCGGTCTGGTTCACTCTGCCGGGGATACCGGCGCAGCGCCCTCGCTCGGAGCCGTGACCAGCCGCGAGTGGCGGCGCCCGTAGCCGGCGTACACCAGCGTCCCGACGACCAGGAATCCGGCGAACTGCAGCCAGGTCGTCCAGCCCGTGCCCCACATCAGGTAGAGGCAGAACCCGATGCCGAGGATCGGGCTCAGGGGGAAGAGCGGCACCCGGAACGAGCGCGGCAGCTCGGGGTTCCGGCGCCGCAGCACCATCACCGCGAGATTGACGACCGCCATGACGGCGAGCGTGCCGATGGTGGTCAGGTTGACGACCACGTCGAGCGAGGCGAACGCCGCCGGTACGGCGAAGACCGCCGCGACGATCCAGGTGTTGGCCACCGGCGTGGCGGACCTGGGCGAGACGCGTTCGAAGACGCGGGGCACGAGACCGTCGCGGGACATCGACATCAGGATCCGGGTCTGCCCGTACATCACGGCGAGGACGACGGACGCGATCGCGACGACCGCGCCGAACGCGATGATCCCACCGCCGACCGACGATCCGGTGACCTGGTCGACGACCAGCGAGAGCGCGGCCGGCTGGTCGGCCACGGCCTCGGCGCCGAGGGCCCCGATCGCGGAGAGCGCGACGGCGCAGTAGAGCAGGGTGACGAGCCCGATGCAGATGAGGATCGCGAGGGGGATGTTCCGCCGCGGATTCTTGACCTCCTCGCCGGCCGTGGTGATCGCGTCGAAGCCGATGTACGAGAAGAAGGCCACCGAGGCGCCCGCGGTGATCCCGGCCATGCCGTTCTCGGCGAACGGCGAGAGGTGGCCGGCCCGGAACGCCGAGAAGCCGACGGCGCAGAAGACGATCAGGATGCCGATCTTGAGGATCGCCATGGCGGCGGTCGCCCGCGCGCTCTCCCTGACTCCGCGCACCAGGAGGGTGGCGGCAAGCGCGATCACGACGACGGCGGGCACGTTGACGACCCCGCCCTCACCGGGTCCCGCGGAGAGCGCGGCCGGGAGCTGCCAGCCGGTGAGGCTTTCGAGCAGTTCGTTGAGGTACTGGCTCCAGCCGACGGCGACCGCGGAGACCGAGACGCCGTACTCCAGGAGCAGGCACCAGCCGACGAGGAACGCGGCCCGTTCGCCGAGGCTCGCGTACGCGAAGGAGTACGAGGAGCCGGAGACCGGGATCGCGCCGCCCAGCTCCGCGAAGGAGAAGGCGGTGAAGACGCAGGTGACCGCGGCGAGGACGAAGGAGATCACCACCGCGGGCCCCGCCTCGGCGACGCTGTCGGAGAGGCCGACGAAGATGCCGGTGCCGACGATCGCGCCGACGCCGAAGCACACGAGCTGGAAGAGGCCCATGGTGCGCTTGAGGCCGTGGCCTTCGAGGTCGGCGCCGGATTCGGCGAGGAGCTGCTGCGGGGTCTTGATCCGCGAGGCGGACGGGGTCATGCGGTGGTTCTCATCTCTCGGGGGCACGCGTCAGGGGGTTCGGGCACGCAGGCCCGAACCCCCTGTAAGGGTGCGATCGTAAACCGCACCGCGTATATCCACCCAATCGGGCGTAAAGCTATGCCGTCGGAAGCACCGTGGGGATCACCGCGGGGATCGCCGTGGGCAGCGGACCGCCCGCCATCGTCGCGACCAGGACCGCCTTGATCGTGTGCATCCGGTTCTCCGCCTCGTCGAAGACGACCGAGTGCGCCGACTCGAAGACCTCGTCGGAGACCTCCAGCTCGGTGAGTCCGTGCCGGGCGTGGATGTCCCGCCCGACGTCCGTCCCGAGGTCGTGGAAGGCCGGCAGACAGTGCAGGAACCTGACGTCGGGCTTCCCGGTGGCGCGCAGCACGTCCATCGTCACGGAGTACGGGGAGAGGGCGGCGATCCGCTCGTCCCAGACCTCCTTGGGCTCGCCCATGGAGACCCAGACGTCGGTGGCCACGAAGTCGGCGCCCCGGACCCCCTCGGCGACGTCCTCGGTGAGGGTGACCGTGGCCCCGCTGGTCTCGGCGAGCTCGCGGGCGGCGGCGACGATCCTCCTGGCCGGCCAGTACGCGCGCGGGGCGACGATCCGGACGTCCATGCCGAGCAGGGCGCCGGTGACCAGGTAGGAGTTGCCCATGTTGAAGCGGGCGTCGCCGAGGTAGGCGAAGGAGATCCCGTCCAGCGGCTTGTCCGTGTGCTCGGTCATGGTGAGCACGTCGGCGAGCATCTGGGTGGGGTGCCAGTCGTCGGTCAGGCCGTTGAACACGGGGACGCCGGCGAAGGTGGCGAGTTCCTCGACGATGGCCTGGCCGTCACCCCGGTACTCGATGCCGTCGAACATCCGGCCGAGGACGCGGGCGGTGTCCTTGACCGACTCCTTGTGACCCATCTGGGAGCCGGCCGGGTCCAGGTAGGTGGTGGTGGCCCCCTGATCGGCGGCGGCGACCTCGAAGGCGCAGCGGGTGCGGGTCGAGGTCTTCTCGAAGATCAGCGCGATGTTCCGGCCGCGCAGCCGCTGCACCTCGGCGCCCGCCTTCTTGGCGGCCTTGAGTTCGGCGGCGAGCGCGATCAGGCCGCGGAACTCCTCGGCGGTGAAGTCCAGCTCCTTGAGGAAGTGGCGGCCGATGAGGTCTGTGGCCATGGGACGCGCTCCTGTGGGTACGGTCGAGGGGTCGGCGATCGGGGGACGACGATCAGGGACCCTGGAAGTGTATACGCACTTCAACATTTATATACAGCCCGGCCCCCTGGCCTTGTCCGCCCGCACCCCGGCTGCCCCTCCGGGGCGGTTCCGGTCCCGGGTCCGGTTCCGGTACGCGTCCGGTACGGGTCCGCCGGGAGGCCGTCAGGCGGCGTCCCGCTCCACGGGACAGCTCATACAGCGCGGGCCGCCCCTCCCCCGGCCGAGCTCGCTGCCGGGGATCTCGATCACCTCGATGCCCTGCTTCCGCAGATGGGTGTTGGTCGTGACGTTCCGCTCGTACGCGACGACCACGCCCGGCTCCACCGCGAGCACGTTGCAGCCGTCGTCCCACTGCTCGCGCTCGGCCGCGTGCACGTCCTGCGTGGCCGTCAGGACCCGGATGTCCGGGAGGCCGAGCGCCGCCGCGATGGCGGTGTGCATCTGCTCCGGCGGATGGTCGGTCACCCGCAGCGGCTGGCCCTCGTCCCCCGGTTCGATCGTGTACGAGCGGAGCATCCCGAGCCCCGCGTACTGCGTGAACGTGTCCTGGTCGACCATCGTCATCACCGTGTCCAGGTGCATGAACGCGCGCCGCTTCGGCATGTCGAGCGCGACGATCGTGCGCGCCGAACCCGCCGCGAACAGGCCCCGGGCCAGCATCTCCACCGCCTGCGGCGTCGTCCGCTCGCTCATCCCGATCAGCACGGCGCCGTTGCCGATGACGAGCACGTCCCCGCCCTCGATCGTCGACGGGTAGTCGGCCTGCCCCTCCGACCAGTGGTGGAAGGGGCCCGCGTCGGCCCCCGTGAACAGCGGATGGTGCTTGTAGATCGCCTCGAAGTGCACGGTCTCGCGCTGCCGGGCCGGCCAGCGCATCGCGTTGATCGAGACGCCGTCGTAGATCCAGGCCGAGGTGTCCCGGGTGAAGATGTGGTTCGGCAGCGGGCCGAGGACGAAGTCGTCCAGGTCCATGGCGTGGAAGCGGACCGAGGTCGGCTCCCGGTGCGCCGCCAGGAACTCCCGCTTCGTCATCCCGCCGATGAGCACCTCGGCCAGCGCGCCCGCGTCCAGCGAGTCGAACGCGTCCCGGAGGTGGTCGGCGGCGAGCGGTCCGTACTCCTTCTCGTCGAAGACCCGGTCGAGCACCAGCGCGCGTGCGGCGGGCACGTCGAGGGACTCGCCCAGGAGGTCCCCGAAGAGGTGGACCTCGACGCCCCGGTCCCGCAGGACGTCCGCGAAGCCGTCGTGCTCCTGCCGGGCCCTGCGCACCCAGAGCACGTCGTCGAAGAGCAGGGCGTCCTTGTTGGTGGGGGTCAGCCGCTTCAGCTCCAGATCGGGCCGGTGCAGGATGACGCGGCGCAGCCGCCCGGTCTCGGAATCGACGTGGAATCCCATGCGCCCATCCTGACGGAGCGGGGCGCCCGTGGCCCGTGTTTCGGGACAGGCGGGGCCGGGACGCGTCACGGGGCCGGCGGCGTCCCCGGTCTCCGTATCGGTCCCGGTCCCGGTCCCGGCTCCGGCTCCGGCCCTCGCCCCGGTCAGCCGAACCACGCCCGTACGGCGACGAGCAGGAGGATCGCCGCCACCATCCCGCCGATCAGCAGCCCCGCGCGGCGCAGGAAGCGGCGGGTGTAGCCGTTGCCGGGATCGTCCGGGTGGCCGGCGACCGCCCCGGGTGCGACCGGCGCGGGGCGGCGCGCCGTGCGGGGCACGCCGTACGCGTCCTTGAGGAGGGTCAGCCAGACCGCTTCCGGCAGGCCGGGGCGCTCGTCGTCGACGATCAGCCAGAAGGTCTCGCGGGCGGACGGCACCTCGCTCGTACGGAGCCGCGCGAGCAGCTCCCCCACGGTGCCGACCGGGGCGTCGCCGCCCGCGAGGAGCGGGCGGACCGCCCAGCGGTGCAGCTCGGCGGCGTTGGCCGCGCGCTGCTCGTCCGGCGGGTCGGACGGATCGGCGGCGGCACCCGGCGGAGCGACGGCCCAGAACTCCTTGCCGATGGCCACCTCGCACAGCTCCCGGCACAGCGGATGGTCCCAGGACGGCAGACGCCGGGCGGCCTCGCCGAGGAGGAGGGTGAGGACGACGTACGCCTGCGGGCGGCGCAGCGAGTCCAGCAGCTCACGGTTGCCGCCGCGCTCGACGAGCTCGCGCGCCTCGTCCACCGTGCGCGCGGCGGGCAACTTGTGCAGGAGGCCGGTCTCGGCCTCCTGCTCGCGTCCTCGGCCCCGCACGGCGGCCCAGGCACGCCCCGCGGTCGCCCGGGGTCCGGTCCAGACGGGCGCGACGAGGGGGAGAGCGGGACGGGGGTACGCGTCGGGACCCGCCGCCGGGGAGGAACGGACGCCTGACTCGGCGGGCCCCTTGGACAGATCGGGGCGGGTCGGGGGGACGTCGGCGGCCCGGGACCGGTCCCCGGCCGGCGGGGCGGCGGGTCGGTCGGGCTGGCCGGGGCGGTCGGGTCGGACGGGGCTGTCGGGTCGGACGGGGCTGTCGGGTCGGACGGGGCTGTCGGGTCGGCCTGGGCGGGCAGAGGGGACGGGGTGCGGCTCGCGATCGAGGGCGTCACGCCCGTACGGCTCGGGCTCCGGGGCCGGGTGGTAAGGGTCGGGGTCCGGGGTCGCGGGGTCCGGGGTCGCGGGGTTCGGGGTCGCGGGGTCCGGGGTCGCGGGGTCCGGGCGGGGCCGGCGGTAGGAATCGGTCTCCGGGGTCGGGCGGGGAGTGCGGTGCGTGTCCCGGTCGGGCGCCGGGCGGGGCGTGCGGTACGTGTCCGGCTCGGCAGCCGGGCGGGAAGTGCGGTACGTGTCCGGCTCGGCGGCCGGGCGGGGCGAGCGGCGGTCCGCGTCGGGCGGGGAAGCCGGGCGGGGCGGGGAAGCGGGGCGGGAGGAGTCCTGATCCGGCGCCGGGCCGGGCTTGAAGGAGGAGTCCTGCTCCGGCGTCGGGTGCGTCGGGAGGTGTCGCTCCGGCTGCTGCCGCGGCGGGCGCGGGGTGCGGTACGGGGTGGTGTCCGGCGCCGGACGGGCCGGGTCCGGTCGGCGGGCCGGTGCCGTCGCGCCGTTCTGGGACGTCGCCGTGCCGTCGCGGGGCGACGTCGGGGCCCCGGGACCGGCCGGCGCCGCCGGCTCCCGCGCCGGCGGGTCCGGGCGGAACCACTCGTCGGGGCTCTCGTACGGACCGGGGCGGCCCGCTCCTCGGGGGTTCTCTTCGGCGGCCGCGTCACCGGCCCCCGGCCGGTCGGCCGCCGTGCCGCCCTCCGTCGTCCGGGCGTCGTCGCCGGCCCTGCCCCCCAGGCCCCATCCCCACTTCCGGCCCGGCGTCCTCCGGGTCTCCGGGGCGGGCGGTGCCGGCGGCTCGGCGCGGGGTGCCACCGGGGCCGGGGGCCACGCGGCCCGGCCGGCGGCCTCCGGGGCGGGCGCGGGCCCGCCGGGACTGCGGCGGTCGAGGGCGTCGAGGGCCCGGACGGCCGTCTCCAGGAGCGAGGTGCCGCGGGCGGAGGAGGCCTCGTGCAGGGCGCTGCCGACCGCGTACTCCTTGCCCTCGGCTACGCCCCTGAGGTGGTGGCGGACGAGCCGGTCCGCGATCTCCTCCGCCCGGTCGCCGACGCGCTCGCGCGGGTCGACGCGGCGCCGGTCGGTGTTGCGGCTCGCCGCGCCCGACCAGCGTCCGACGAAAACGAAGCGGAGCGCGCTGAGTTCGGCGGTGTCATGGGTGGCGAAGGTCCACCGGCGGCCGGTGAGCGCGCCGAACATGCTGTGCAGTCCCCAGAGCACGAGGCCCGCGGTGTCGCCGCGTTCGTCCAGGACGGTGAAGCGTTCGTCCTGGTGGCGCAGCAACTCCGCGACCATTCCCGTGAGTTCCTCGGATGCGCGCTCCAGTGCGCTGTCGAGCTCCCCCTGTCCGTGGCCGGTCGCGGGGACGAGGACCCGTTCGGGGATCACCGGCAGCTGGCCGCGGACCCGGGCTCCGTCCATGGCCGCTCCCTCCCAGTTCCAGGCGTGGAGTCCGAGGCAGGTGGCGGGTTCGAGGAGTCCGGGTGAGCCGACGAGCGCGTGGCAGAGCACGGACGTGCGGCCGTCGGCGTCCGTGAACGGCCTGCGGTGGATGAGCATCACCTCCGAGCGCCGCTGGAGCCGGATCAGCGCGGGCCGGGTCTCGTCGCCGCTGGCGCGCAGTACGGGCCCGGACATCCTGAAGAGGTTCTCGGCCTCCTCCCGGGGCCCGGACCAGGCCACCGGTCCGAAGCCGGTGCTGCCGGTGAGGTTCTCGCTGTCCCAGCGGAACACGATCTGGTCGACCTCGTTCTCCGACCGTGTCATCGGTCGATCCCCTCCATAGGTCCCGCGGGTTCCGCCCCGGGCAGCAGCCCGCACAGGGCGAAGAGCGACAGCAGCGGCGCGAGGACCCGGCGCGGCCGGGCCCCGTGCGGAAATCGGTCGCCGCGCGCCTGCCCACCGGTGGCGGCGACGAAGTGCAGGGTGCAGTCGGCGCAGTCGTCGAACGGCTTGAGCCAGGCGGGGCTCGCCCCATGGGCCAGGAAGGCGTACGCGTCCCGGCTCTCGGCCCGTACCGCGGCGGGGTCGTGGCGGGCCGGCAGGGCCCGGCCGAGCCAGCGGTCGACGACCGGTTCGAAGCGCACCAGGTCGCTCTTGTTGACGGCGAGCGCGGCGGGGGCGGCGACGAGTCCGCCGCTCCGGCGGGGGATCCGGTTGAGCACGGTGGCGAAGGCCTCGTCGCCGAGTTCGCGCAGCCGCAGTCCGCTCTGCTCCCGTACCGGTTCGAGGGAGGGCAGCCGGAGCGCGCGGAGCGGGTCGAGGACGAAGATGAAGGCGTCGACGCCCATGAGGAAGCGGCCGACCTCGCTGTCCTGGGCGAGGTCCTCGCCCGCGAGGTCGAAGAAGACGACGGGCCGGGGCGTGGCGCCGCCCGCCGAGACGAGCAGCCCGTCGGCGAACCGGGCGAACGTCTGCTGCCCGGTGCGGCCCAACTGCCTTCCCTGCTGCAGGCTCTGGACGCGTTCGCGCAGATAGGCGCGGTGGGCCTCGGGGTTGAGCGGCAGGCACTTCAGTCCGTACGGTTCGAGGCCGCCGAGTTCGACCTCGCCCAGCATGGCGGCGAGCAGGTGGGTCTTGCCGACGGAGGAGCTGCCGACGAGCGCGATGGAGAGCGGCTCGCCGTTGACGAGGTAGGGCAGGGGCAGTTCGTGGCCCTCGTCGCCGTCCACCGTGTGCGGGCACAGGTGGTACGCCTTGCGCAGGGCGTCCGCGATGTGGGCGGGCCGGCGGTCGGCCCTGAGGTCCAGCGGGACGCGGTTTCCCTTGGCGTCGATGGTGACGAGCAGGCGTTCGTCGTACTCGACGGGGAGCAGGCAGTGCGGGCACATCCGGCTGCCCGACGGCGGCGCCTGGACGAGTGCGGAGGGCCCGGCGGGCGGGCGGGGCGGTTCGGCGGCGGGTGGGGCGGCGGGGCGGGGTGCCGCGGCGCGGGGCGGTTCGCCGCCTCCGAAGATCTTGCTGATCAGGGAGGGGCGCGACGGGCGCGGATCCGGGGCGGGAGCCTCCGGGGCCCCGTCGGCCGGACCGGCGCCCGGCCTGCTCCCTCCGGTCAGCGCGCGCTTCCTGGCGAGCTGCGCGTCGTACTGGGCGCGGAGCGGTTCGAGGACGTCGACGGCCTCGGCCCCCGAGACGAGCGGGTCGGGCACGTACAGGAGCCTCAACAGCTCGGCCGGGTGCGGCCGTTCCGTCGCGTGCGGGGAAAAGAGACCGCTGTGCTGGAGGGCGGCGAGGCGCCGGTAGTCGGCGAGGTCCGCGGGCGGGCCCTCCCCGCGGTCGGGGCGGCCGGAGAGCAGGTAGTAGGCGAGTTCGGCGACGGACCACAGGTCGTCGCGCGGGTCGACGGTGCCGCGCCCGGTGCGCTGCTCGGGCGAGGCCCAGGGAGCCGTGCCGAAGGGGGCGCGTGCCTCTCCGGCGCGCAGCGCCGCGTACGGCTCGCAGAGTCGTACGCGGGCGCCGTCCCACCGGACGTTCTCGGGTGTGATCGCCCGGTGGACGAGTCCCACGTCTCCCAGCAGGCGTACGGCCATGGCGAGTTGGCCGGTGATCCGCTCCTGGTCCTCGGCGCCGAGCCGCCCAGCCCACTCGGAGAGCGGCCGCCCGCTCGGCGGCCGGTAGAGCACGAAGGGTTCGGCGGCGGTCAGGTCGAAGCCGACGATCCGGGTGAGGATGCCGACGAACCGGTCGCCGCCGTACCGCCGTTCGAGGGCGACGGAGGCCGCCACCTCCCGCTCCAGGAGGCCGTACGCCTGGCGGTCGCCCTGGGCGGACGAGGCGAGCCGGTACTGGACGACGGGCACGCCACCGGCCCCCAGGACCGCCCGGCGCGCGAGGAAGCCGGGGCGTCCGGGGGGCCTGTGGTCCTCCCCGTACCGCACGACGAAGCGGCTCTGCGCCTCCCTGGGGGTGAGGAACTCCAGTTCCTGGTAGTACGGATGGGGCGGCGGGCTCGGCCGGCTCAGATGGTCGGGGTGGTCCGGGCCGATGGGCCCGCCCGGGCCGGCGTCCTGGCCGCGGTCGCCGGGGCCCGCGGATCGGTCCCGGTCCTCGGGCCGGTCCGGGTCGCGCCGGTCGTTCGGATGGTTCGGTTGGTTCGGATGGTTCGGGTCGGTCACGGTTCTCCCGCCTCCTCGGCGCGGACGGTGTGCACGACGTCCGCGCGCAGGGGTACGAGACGGAGGATCCCGGCGTGGCGTCCCGCACCGGTCCATACGACGTCCTCGGCGATGCCGCGCCAGATGTCGTCGCCCGCGGCCCCGCGCCGCATCGCCTCCGGGACGAACCGGACCTGCCGGGCGGCGAGGGGGTCGTGGGAGAGCAGGCGCATGTGCTCCGGGCCGCAGAGCGCGACCGTGCGGGCGGGGTCGTCCTCGGCGAGGACCAGCCGGGCCACCGCGTCGGGGGCGACGCCGGTGAGCCGGGCGGCGTCGGGCCGGTCGGAGCGGTCGGTGAGGGCTCCGAGGCCGGCCAGCGCGTCCTGGTCGCGAAGGCCGTCGTGGCGGGGCGGCGGCGAGGCGGCGACGTCGCGCTCCAGGCGCACCCGGGTGTCGTCGAGGAGCTCGGCGATGCGCTCCTCGTGGACCGCGGACACCACGGCCCCGGGGTCGCGCTCGATGCCCGCCCAGGACCGGTCGAGGATCAGGAGGGTCCCGGCGACCAGGTCGCCGACGAGCGTGTCGACGAGCAGGGGGCCGCCGTCGCCGTAGCGCCGCTCCAGCCACGCGGGCGCGGGGTCTGGCCCTGGGCCGCCCCCCGGTCCGGCCCAGGCGGCCCCGCCGTCGGCGAGGGCGGGGTCCCGTTCGGAGGGCGCGGACGACCTGTACGGCCCCGGGGCGCCGACCGGACCGGAGGGTCCGAACGGGTCTGCGGCGCCGAACGCCTCGGCGGGTCCGAACGCATCGGCGGCCCCGAACGGGTCCGAGGCGTACGGGGATCCGCCGGCCGGCGGGGCGGCGGCCCGTGCCGGCGGCGGGGGTTCCTCGTCCATGTCCGACCAGACGTCGTCCGCGCCGCCGTCCCCCCAGTCCTCCCACGTCCACGACGAGGTAACGCCGTCCGGTTCCGGCGGCCCGGCGGACCCCCTCCGGGGTCCTCCCTCCGCCCTCCCGGCGGAGTCGGCCGACGGCCCGTACGCGTACCCCGGTCCCTTCGCGTGCGACGGCCCCCGGCCGTGCGCGTCGGCCGTGTCCGCGAGGCCGCGGAGCAGTCGGGCCACCGCGCCCGCGCCCGCCGAGCAGTGGTGGCGCACCTCGGCGAAGAGCCAGTCGTGCACGGCGGTCGTGACCACCAGGCCCTGGACCTCGCGCAGGATCCGCCAGGCGTCCTCCGGGTCGGCGCGGGCCCACCAGTCGTCCACGGCCCGGCTCCAGTCGCGCAGCGCGAGGAGGAAGACCGCCGTCAGGGAGACCGCGAGGGCCACGGCCCCCGCCCAGGGCGGCAGGCCGAGGAACTGTCCGAGGCCCGCGCCGACGAGACCGCCGAGCACTCCGCCGAAGAGCCGGGGCGCCGCCCCCGTGGCACCGCCGCCGTCGATCCGGCCGTCCGGCGAACGGTTCGGCCTGCGGCGCAGCATCAGATGGGCGAGCCCGGCGGCGAGCACCCCGACGGCCGGTCCGAGGACCCAGCCGAGGACCGGCCAGACCCCCGCGAGCAGGGCCAGGAGGCCGGTCACGGCGAAGGCGACCGGCCGCGGACCGCCGGCGGTGAACGGGTACCGGCCACCGAGCCGCCGCAGCCGCTCCGGCCCGCAGATCGCGTCCAGCCTGGCCAGCCGGGAGGCGCTGCCGACGGGCGCGGTGCGTGCGGAGAGCGCGCCGAGCCGGGCCGCGACGGACCGCAGCGGCAGCCCCTTGCCGATCAGTTCGTGGGTGTGGTCGCGCAGGGCGGGGACGATCCCGGCGCGGGAGATCTCCCGTGGCATCTCGGGCAGTTCGATGCCCCGGTCCCGCAGCACTCCCCGGTGCTCGACGGTGAGCCTGCTGCCGCCCGCGGCGGCGAACGCGTCCGCGACGGCGGTCCGGAACCGTTCCAGCTCCCCCGTCACCCGCTCGATGTCCCCCGGCAGGTCGACCGTGCGACCGGCCCCCGTGAGGAGTCCGGCCGCGCCGCGCACCCGGTGGTAGCCGTCGACGGCGTCCTGGACGGCCTCGTCGCAGCCGGCGAGCCGCAGCCCGGCCCGGCCCTGGGCGGGCAGCCAGCGGTGGTCGGCGAGCGAGCGCGGCAGGCCCTCGTCGAGCAGCAGCGCGAGCGCGGGCGGCACCTGCTCGGCCGAGGCGGTGCCGGCCGGGACCTCCGGTCCGGTGAGCCCTTCCACCGCCTGCCGCCAGGCGCGCGCCCTCGCCTCGTCGGTGAGGTCGTGCTCCAGGACGCGCACGGCGGGTACGGCGACGCCGTGCACCACCTCGCCGAGCGCGCGCAGCACCGCGTCGAAGACCTCGGGAGTGGACAGGACGTCGACGAGCGGACGCAGCACGGCCTCGGCGGGGACGCCTTCCTCCGTCGAGTCGAACACCCACAGGACGCCGGCCGCGGGCGGGCGGAGGGTGAGGGTGCGGCGTACGCTCCGCTCGCCCCGGACCCCGACGGCCAGGCAGACGACGCGGGCGGGCCCGTAGGACGAGAGCCGCTCGTACAGCAGCTGGTGGGAGACGAGCCGGTCGGCCTCGTCGAGGACGAGGAAGCGGCGCTCGCCGCCGGGCTGCGGGGCGTCGAGGGCGGCGCGTACGACGGCGTCGGGGTCGTACGGCCCCGCCGTCCGCAGGTCGAGGCAGACGGCGTGGCCGGGCAGCGGCCGTTCGGGAAGAACGCGCGCGCTCACTCCGCCTCCCCGGCCCGGTCGCGGCGGTAGGGCTCGTCGGGGAAGTCGGGACCGAAGTCGGCTCCGCACTCGGGACCGAAGTCGGGACCGAATTCAGGGCTGTAGCCGGAACCGGATTCAGAACCGAAGTCAGGGCCGAAGTCGGGCTCCGGTTCCCGCTCCCAGTCGTCCTCGAAGGCGGAGTTCCGCCGGGGCGGCTGCGCCGCGGGTCCCGGGCCCGGGATGTCCCCGTCCCCGTAGGCGGTACGGGGATCGGGCACGGCGCCGGTCCCGTACTCGGGTCGGGGGCGGTTCCCGTACCCGGGCCGGGGCTCGCTCCCGTACTCGGGCCGGGGGCGGTTCCCGTACCCGGAGCGGGGCCTGTTCCCCTGCCCGGTGGGGCTGTGCCCCTGCCCGGTGGGGCTGTTCTCGTACGCCGGACGGGCTCCGTTCTCGTACGAGCGGTCCCGCCGGGCCTCCCCCGGGCCGGCGCCCGGGCCCCGGCCCTGGCCCGGTACCGTGCCGGCCCGCGGCGCGTGCCGTTCGTACAGTGCCCGCAGGTTCGAGCGGGTGGCGCGGGCCGACCTCGGGAAGCGCATGTCGAGGGCGCCGGGGAAGGTGACCTCCCAGAAGTGCCGCAACGGGGCGATCCATTCGACCTCGGAGTCGCCGTACTCCCCGTACTCCGAGACGAGTGCGTCGATCAGGGCGAGCTGTCGCGGCGCGACCTGCTCCACGAAGTGGGTGAAGAGCGCCGACGGCGGCGCCGGAACCTGCGCGAGGCCCTTGGGCAGGGCCTGCATGAGGCGTTCGCAGAACTGCTCGATGATCTGTCCCTCGTCGAGCAGCGCCCACCGCTCGTACGCGCGCAGCAGCCCCGCCCAGCTGGTGAGCGAGCCGTCGAAGTCCTCGAGACGCAGGGACATGGTCGCGGACTCGCCGTCCTGCAGCCGGATGCGGACCCGGTGGGGCGAGCCGACCGGGCCCTCGGTGTCGATGTGTCCGTTCCACATGGCGCAGAGCAGCCGGTGCAGGATGCGCTGCCGGTCGTGCTCGGTGGAGACCAGCCAGTCGTCCTCGTAGCCGAGCCGCTGGCGCCAGTGCAGGAAGTCGTCCTCGCCGGCCGAGTCCCGGGCCTCCGACCAGAGGCTGAGGACGTTGCGGACCTCGGAGATGTCGGTGAGGTTCATGCCGCTGCGGAAGAAGACGACGGTGATGGAGTCGGTGTCGCCGGCCCGGCTCTCCGGCGTCACCCGGGAGGGCAGGTTGAGCGCCTGCTCCAGGTACTCGCGGGCGCGTCCGTCGGACTCGCTGGCCGGATGCACGATGAGGATCTTGAGCGGTCCGCTGCCGTCCGGGACGAAGCCCACCGGGATGAGCCCGGCGAGCCGGGAGCGGAACTGGTCGAGCCAGCGCGGGTCGACCTTCGCCTCCGCGGTCTCGTCGCCCGCGGCGGCCCGGAGCAGCAGTTCCATGGAGGGCAGCAGGGGGCGGGCGAAGGCGTCCTCGTTGGCCTCGCCGAAGAGCCGCTTGACCCGCCGCTCGACGACCTGCTTGATCTCCTTCACCGCCGCGCCGGACGACCGGCGGACCGAGTCGAGGGCCCGTCGCCAGTCCTCGGGGCCGACGATCCGGCCGAGCAGGCCCGCGGCGTCGGCGCCCTCGGGCAGGCCCTCGCTCTGGGCGAGCCGGTCGACGACGTCGTCGTAGAAGGCGCGCAGCGTGTTCTGCGGGGGCAGCAGATAGGCGATGCCCGCGCGGTCGTCGCGGTAGAGGTCGCGGCGGCTGTCGGCGAAGGCCTTGCCCTCGTCCTGTTCGTGGTCGCGGAGCGCCTTGACGAGTTCGGCCACCTCGGAGCTCGCCTTGTTCAGGGAGGGCCGCCACTGGGCCTCGCCGTTCTGCCAGCCGTGGTGCCAGAGGGTCCGGGCCCGCCACTGGTACCAGGCCTGCTGGGCGGAGAGCGCGTCCTGGACGTCGGGGTCGCTCCACCGGGCCGGTACGACGCCGCCGACGGGGCCCTTGATCGGAGGGATGTGGGGGGCGGCGGTGTGGACGTTAGGAGGCCGTTCGGGTTCGTTCCGCCGGTTGTCGATCATGCCGGTGAAGCCTTCCCTCGCCACCCGGTCGGGGTGGCCCGGCAGGCCCGTCAGGATGACCTTGATCTGGAACGGGTCCATGGCGCCGAGGAGTTCACGGACGCCCGCGCTCGGCCTGAAGTCCTCGGTGAGGCGCGGGATCTCGCGGGCGAGACCGGTGTCGAGGCGGCGCAGGGACTCCTCCATGTCGCCGAGCCGGTTCCGCAGCTCCTGCGTGATCTTCGTCTTCCCCCGGGGGAGCTGCTCGGGCAGGGGGACGTCCGGGGCGTCCCGGGTCCAGAGGCGGCCGATGCCGGAGCGGTTGAACAGCTCCCTGACGTGGTTCTGCCCCTCGCGGTCGGGTCGCCGGGCCCGCTCGGTCATGCCGCGTACGGCCTGGGCGAGGAGCCGGGCGGCGACGATCTCGGCGAGGTCGTCGACGGGGACGGTGAGGGCGGCGGCGAGGCTGGTGGACATGCCCCGGTAGCCGATGCCCGTACGGGCCGGGGTGGAGCGTTCCACGGCCTTGTTGATGAAGCTGGCGGCGAAGGACTGGTAGTCCTCCTCTGCGCGGGTCGCCGAGCCGCTGTCCTGGCCGAGGTCGGTGCCGATCAGCGACATCACCATGGCGGCGATGGAGCGCCGCAGGTCCTCGCTGTTGATGACGGAGGGCTTGGAGAAGAGGAAGGCGGTCTGCATGGTGGCGGGACGCAGCGCGACGACGCCGTCGCCGGGGTACGTGACGCTGAGCCGCCCGCGGTCCTCGACGTCGCCGACCTGGTCGACGGCGTCGGGGACGTTCTGGTCGTCGACGAGCCGCGAGAGGTCCACGAGGGCGCGGGCGGAGTTGAGTTCCGCCTCGCGTCCGCCGCCGGCCTCGGGCGGGAAGGCGGAGGGCATGACGACGAGCGGGTAGATCTTCACCCCGGGCACCCGGGCGTTGCGGAACTCGTGCCCGATGAGGTGGATGAAGTCGTAGAAGATGCCGGCCCCGGTGCCGCCGGCGACGGAGAAGGCGACGAACACGTCGCAGCCCCGGATCTTGCCGCCGCCGACCCTCCGCAGGTCGCCCGCGGCCTGCCCGATGGACCCGATCGCCTCGCGGAGCTGGCGGAGGACCGGTTCGAGCCCGGAGCGGAGGGTCGCGAAGAGCGCGGAGCGTCCGACGGTCGGCAGCTGTCCCGCCCCGCTGTTCAGCGGGGCGACGCGGGGCTCGCGGGCCTTCGGCGGCAGCCAGAGCCGGGTCTCCTCGGGGACGGAGACGCGCAGCATGCGCGTCACCTCGGGCGAGGAGTCGAAGTCGGTGGGCAGCAGGTCGCGGACGATCCGGGAGGTGCGGGCGAAGGCGGCGCCCTCGGCGCCCTTCGCCTTGAACTGCGGGTAGCCGAGCAGCTCGGCCTCGCTGAAGTCCGCGTAGACGAACTGGAGGCAGTCGGGCAGCTGGAAGGGCAGGCGGCGGCCGCCGTCGACCAGGTCGGTGCCGTCGGGGCCGCACAGCTCCCGGCGCAGGCTGCGTTCGAGTTCGCTGCCGATGCGTCCGCCCGTGCCGCCGAGCCCGACGAAGAGCATGGGCTGATAGATCTTCATGTCGTTCTCCTCGGGACCCGTTCAGAAGTTGCCGTCGTATGCGTTCGCGTCCGGGGAACCGTCCGAGCCCGTCCCGGTGAGGCGGCCGGAACCGGTCCCGGGGTCGCCCGCGCCGCCACCCGCGGACCCGCCCCCGGAACCTCCTCCGGTACGGCGAGGGGGACGGATCCACGAGGTGCGCCGGCCGCCGGCCGGTGCCGGGCGTCCGCCGCTCGGCGCGGGTCGTCCGCCCCGGACGACCAGCTCGTGGTCGCCGAGCCCGGCCGGCTCGCCGGTCCGCACCGGGACCTGCGCGCCGCCGCGGGGCCGCAGCAGCAGCTCGCCGGCGCCGGTGCGGCGCAGCACATGGGCGGAGGAGCCGCCGCCGGGAACGCGGCGGAGCGTGGGCGGCGCCCCGTACGGTTCGTCGACGGTGAAGGCGAAGACACCGCCGGGGCTCTGATCGCGGCGGACCGTCAGCGAGTCGAGCGACCGCCCTTCCTGGCAGAGTTCGAGCGTGACACCGGTGAGGTCGCGGCGGCGGCGCCGGAAGAGCAGCCGGATGCCGACGAAGGTGCCCGCGAGGAGGACGAGAACGGCCCCGCCGACCACGGCCTTCCACCAGACCTCCCACCACGTCGGCGGCTCCACCACCCGGACGTTCAGGAGCGCGCCCCGCAGGGTGCGGTCGCCGTCCGAGGTGTCCACGACGGTGACCTGGCCGCCGAGCGCGCCGTAGGGCGTGCCCTTGCCGACGGTGACGGTGAAGGGGAACCGGGTGCCGGCGTTCGGCGGGGCCGTGACGGTCGCCGGGCCGACGACGAGTTCGGCGCCCGGGGTCTGGTCCGCGAGTGCCAGCCGCAGGGTGTGCGGCACGGAGTCGTTGTTGGTGACGTCGAGGGTGCCGCGGACGGTGGCCCCGGGGTGCACGGTGTCGCTGTCGACGGTGAGGGCGGCGGTCACGAGCGGTGCGCCCTGGGCGACGACGGCGTGCAGCGGGCGCCGGTCGGAGGTGATCCCGGGCGCCTCCATGCGTGTGACGAGCTCCAGGGCGCCGGTGGCGCCCGCCGGGACGGTGAGCGTGCCGGTGAACCGGACGTCGCCGGCCTTGGCGTCGGGGGCCTTGCCGTCGTCGGCGAGCCGGAAGGTGACGGGTTCGAAGCCCTCGCCGCTCAGGTCGGCCGCCACCGAGAGGTCGGCCAGCTGGCGCGGGTCGGTGATCACGACCCCGCGCCGGGTCTGCATCTGCACCTCGACCTTGACCTTCTCGCCGGCACGCGGGGAGGCCGGGTCGAGGACGACGGCGGAGCGCAGCCGACCCTGCCAGAGGGCCCGGACAGCGACCTCGCGCCCGCCGTGGCCGGGCGGCGCCTCGATGTGCACCCGCCAGGCGCCGGGCAGCGGGTTCTTCACCCGCAGTGCCTCGACCGGGCCGTTCTGCCCGCTGACCTCGAAGGAGGAGCCGTCGAACTCACCCCGGACGGGGACCTTGCGGCCGGCCGGATCGTAGTAGGTGACCTGCACCTCGGGGTCGTGCTTGGCGACCGTGAGCGAGCCGTCGGTGGCGATCGGCGGGATGGTGACGGTCAGGTCGGCGGGCGGCTTGCCGACGGTGCCGTGGGCGATCCGGGCGCAGCGGGCGGCCGCGAAGGTCTCCTGAAGTGCCTTGTCGATCTCGGCGGACGTGTCGACGACCCGCATGCGCGGGACGGAGCCGGGGATCTCGGAGCAGGCGCCGCGGTAGCCGCCCTCGGCCATCGTGGTGAGGCTGGCGCGGTCGATCTCGCCGCCGAAGCCGAGGGGCCAGATCTGGACGCCGGCCGCCCGGGCGCGGGCGAGTTCCTCGACGAGCCGCTTCGCGCCGTTGGACTGGCGGCTCTCCCGGTCGGTGCCGTACTCGGGGCTGTCGGCGACGTCGAGCTTGCCGTCGGTGAGCAGGAAGACGACCTTGGGCGGGCCGGGCTTCCCGGCACCACCGGTGCCGGGCCGGGCCGCGGCCTGCGTGAGGCGGGTGACGGCCTGCCGGATCGCGGCCGGGAAGTCGGTGCCGGGGCCCATCCGGGCGGTGTCGCGGCGCCCCAGCTCCTGCACGCAGTCGCTGAGCCGCTCGCGGCCCGCCGCGTCGGCGACGGTGAGCTGGCAGAGATCACGCACGGGCGACTGGCCGCGCTTCTCCGAGCTGCCGAAGCCGATGACGGCCGCCCGGGAGCGCTCCGATATCTCGCCCTGGACGAGCAGCGCCGCCGCCTCGGTCTCGCGCGCCAGGTCCTCGTCGGCGAGGCTCGCCGACTGGTCGACGACGACGGCGAAGTCGAGGGGATCGGGCCCTTCGACGGGGTCGGCGGGCGCGGCGGGGGCTGCGGGAGCGGTACGGGGGACCGCCCGCGCCCCGGAGACGCCGGGCGCGCCCGCGGCGGTGGTCGCCGCGGGCGGGCCGGCGAGCGCGAGGAGCGCTCCGGCGAGGAGCAGGGCGCTCCCCTTGTGGGTCCACTGCATGTTCTCTCTCACCACAGTTCGCTGAAGAGGGCCAGAAGGGCGCCGAGCGCGAGCGCGGACACGCCCAGGCGCAGCCACCGGTACTTCGCCGCGAGCACGAGGCCGTGCACGCTGGCCTGTTCGAGGAGCCAGCCGGTGGCGTCCGCGCCGGGCGCGGCCAGCCGCTCGCGCAGCGCGGCCACCGACGGTCCGCCCGTCAGCTCGCGCAGGAACGTGCGGTCGGCCCCGATCCGGGTGCGGGGCAGCACCACCGAGACGAGCATCAGGACACCGGCCGTCCAGAGCGCGCCCGCGAGGAGCAGGAGGACGAGCCCGGGTCCCGAGCCGGGGAGGGCGCGGTCGCCGGAGAAGACGACCGCGAGGAAGGCGAGGGCGCCGGAGAGCAGGATCGCGGCCTTGGTGTCGGCCCGGCCGATGTCCTCCCGGACGGTGGCGAGCAGCCGTTCGGCCATGAAGCGGAGCTCCTCGGCTGGTACGGGTGGGGGCGTGGGGGTGGGTACGGGTGGGGGCGCTGTTGCTGGTGCGGGGGCGGGTGCGGGCGCGGACGCATGTACGGGCGCGGGGACGGGTGCAAGCCCAGGTGCGGCTCCGGGAGCCGGAGCGGGCGCGGGCGCGTGCTCCGGCACCGGGTCCGGCGCGGAGGCTCCCGCGGCGGGTGCCGCGCCCGGCGAGTCCTGGCCGCGCCCCGGCGCGGTGGTCATTCGTCGTCCCAGTCGTTGAACTCGGCGCTGGGCCGGGCCGGGCGGGTCGGCCGCCGGGTGCGGTCGCGGCCCTCCCTGTCGTAGGGGTCGTCGCGGTCGTACCGGTCGTTGCGCTCGTAGGCGTCGCTCCGCCGGTACGGGTCGCCGTCCTCGTACCGGTCGTGCCCGTCGTCGTAGCGGTCGTCGTGCCGGTCCCGCGAGCGGGCGCGCTCGCGGTCGTCGCCGTCGCGGCCCCTCTCCCGCGCCCGGCCCCGCTCCCGTTCCCGCTCGGAGCCGGACTCGACGCGGGTCGGCTCGTAGACGCGCGGCCCGCCGGCGGCCGGGGCGTCCCTGTGGTCCTGCTCCTCGTACCAGTCGGGGCGGTTCGGCTCCGGCACCGCGTCCTCCAGGGCGAGGCGGTGCGGCGGGGGGTTGCCCGAGGGGTTGAGCACCCGGTTGGTGATGCCGTCGAGGACGGTGCCGGTCTGCGTCCGCAGGTACATGAGCACCTGGTACATCTGCTCGCCGATGTCGTGCCGTTCCAGGACGCCGGTGTCGAGGAGCCGGTTGAAGACGGCCAGGTAGTCCTCCTGGCCCTCGCGCCGCTCGCGCTGGAGCTGGGTGCGGATCTCCCACTGCTTGTCGGGGTGCATCGCCATGTGGTGGGCGATCTGCGCGAGGTCGCCGCGCCGGAAGAGGGCCTCCATCTCGCGGGCGCGGTCGGCGACCAGGGCCCGGTCGGCGGCCTCCCTGCGCCGCTCGGCCTCGGCGACGCGCTCGTCGGCCTCCATGGTGACGCCGACCCGGTCCCGGCGCGAGACCTCGGCCTTGACGGAGTCGTCGAGGTCGACGAAGACGTGGACGCGGGTGCGCAGCCCGATGTCCGCGCCGAACCGGAGGCGGCCGGCCCTCAGTTCCTCGCGTACGGCCTCGTCGGCGCGCTGCGCCTCTGTGATGCGGAACCGCCGGGAGATCCTGCGCAGCGCGTCGAGCAGTTCGTCGTGCAGCAGCTCGGCGACGTCCTCGACCTGTTCGCGGACGACGAGGTGGGGGTCGGTCACCACCCACTGGACCCTGGCGACGGCCTCGAAGAAGACGCCGTCCCCGGCGGCCGGCAACTGGAGCCTGAACTCGGTCACGTTGCGCCCGAGCTGTACCTCGAAGACGGTGTACGCGGAGCCCAGCAACGGCTTGTTGACGTCCTCGACGCGGTCCGGCCAGACCACCCGGTGGCCGCCGTTGCGGTAGAGGAGCACGGCCGCGACCTTGCCGGTCCTGCGGCGGAACGGGGGCGCGTACTCACCGATCAGCGGCCCGCGCGGCCGATCCCCTGACCGCGACCCCGCACCGGATCCGCCGCCGTCCCCGCTCCAGCGCCCGCCACGGCCCGGGGCCCGCCCCCCGTCCTGCCGCTGCCGCCGCTCCCGGTCCAGCTCCTCGTCCGGGTCCATGTCCAGGTCCTCGTCCTCGTCCCGGCCGCCGGCGGGCCGGCCACCGCCGTTCTGCCTGTCGTACCGCTGCCCGTCGTTCCGCCGGTCGCCGTACGGCCGTCCACCGCCGCGCTGCCCGTCGCCGGGCTGCCCCGCGCGGCCCTGCCGCTCCCGGTCGTCCCGGTCACGGCCGTCCCGTGCCCGCTCGTCGCGGGCCTGCCCGGCCCTGCCCCGGTCGTCGCGGGCCCGCTCGTCAGGCCCCCTGCCGCCGCGGCCGCGGTCGTCCCGGTCCCGGTCGACCCAGCGCGGCCGCTCGTCGGGCCGGGGGTTCCTGTCCTGCTCGGGGCCGGTCATCGGTTCGCTCCTTCCGTCACGGCGTCCCACATCCGGCGCGCCGCGCCTCTGTCCAGGGGCCGGTCACGGTCCCGGACCAGTTCGTTGAGCAGGCCCCTGAGCCGGTCCCGGTCGCGCCGGTCCACCGCGAGGCGCGGCAGGAGGCCGCAGACGAGCCCGAGCGACTCGGGGTCCTTCGCGGCCCGGCGGAGCATCCCGCCGAGCGCCTCGAGGGCCGGCTCCCCCGAGCGGGCGGTGGTGAGGGTGGACCGCAGCAGCGCGGCCAGTTCGGGCGCGAGCTCGGGCCGGGTCGCGAGCAGCGCGACCATGAGCGGGCGGGCCGCGTGCCCGTCCAGTTCCGGGACCTCCCGCAGCCCCCACAGATGGGTGGTCCGGGTGCTCAGGGTGCGGATGACGGCGAGGTGGACAAGGTTGGCGAGGTTGAGCCGGCCGTCCTCGAGCCACTGCCGGAGCCGTCGGAGCACGGGCGCGGGTTCGCCGCAGGCGAGCAGCCGCGCCACGCTGAACGAGGCGGGCACGAGGACGTCGACGTCGGTCGCCTCGCGGGCCCTGACGACCCGGGCGATCGCGTCGAGGGAACCGGAGACGTCACCGGCGGCCAGCACGTAGCCGTGGGCGAGCAGCGCGGTCCAGACGAGCATCTCGTCGTCGGACGCGGCCCAGTTCTTGAGGACGTCGGCGACGGCGGGCCGGACGCGCGGGTCGCGCGCGGACTCGGCGAGCGCGGTGGCGGCCGCCATGCGGGCGACCGGGTCGTCGGTCACGGCGAGCGGCACCACCAGCTCGCGGAAGCCGTGGATCCAGTCCCAGGAGCAGAGGACACCGGCCGCGATGGAGGCCCGTACCCACACCTCGGGGCGCGCGTCGTCGCACAGCGAGCGCAGCCAGCGGGCCACCGGACCGCGGACGTTGTGGTAGCCGTGCCAGATCTCGCCGAGTACGGCTCCGGCGAGCGCCTCGCCCTGGAAGCGGACGGCCCGCACGGGCACCTTGGCCGGGCCGAGGTCGAGCTCGCCGTCCTCCAGGACGGCCCGCGCCTGCACCGGCCGGTGCTCGGCGTGCGTGCCGAACAGACGGCGGCCCGGCGGGTGTTCGGGGTCGAGGGTGACCGCGAGTTCCCAGGCGAGGAGTTCGGCGGCCTCGGCGGCGAGGCTGTAGGCGGAGCCGTTGAAGACGGCGACGGCGATACGGAACGCTCCGGCGTTGAGGGCCGGGAGGGCCTCGGGGACGGCGCCCGGACGGTCGGCGCCCGCGAACCACTCGCGCGCCTGGGAGCGTACGAAGGAGGCGCATTCGGCGAGGAGTTCCTCGTCCGTCACCTCGCCGCGCCAGTGCCGGGCGAGGTGGTCGGCGAGCCGCGCCGCCTCGCGGGGCCGCAGCTCCTCCAGGCCGAGGGCCTCGACGACGTCCCGCCGCGCGCCGCGCGCCCGGGCGGCGCCGAGGGCCTGGTCGGACTCGGCGCGCAGCTGGTTCCAGAGGTGGCGGTGGAGGACCTCGTCGGCCGGCGGCGGCGGGCAGTACATGCCGTACCGGCCGCGCAGGAGCCGGTCGGCGAGCTCGCCGTTCTCGACGAGGACGACCCCGTACGCGTCCCTGCCGCGCAGCAGATCGCCGAAGCGGTCCAGGTGCAGTTCGGAGAGCCGGGTGACGGGCCGGCGGGCGGCGGTGTGGTCGCCCCTGCCGGACCGCGCGGCGCGCGGTTCGCCCTCCGCCTCGCGCACGTCCTCGGTGAGCAGTTCCAGGAGGTGGCCGCCGCTCTCCTGGAGGGCCTCCTCGGTGATCTCGTCGACGCCGTGGCGCGGGTCGAGCCGGAAGACCTTGCCGCCGGTCAGTTCGTCGAGGAGGGCGAGGGCGGTGGCCTTGCGGCCGCTGCCGGGTTCGCCGCACAGGACGAGGACCCGGTGGTCGCGGAGCCGGTCCCGCATCCGACGGTAGCCGGAGGTGGCGCAGTACACCCGGCCCAGGTGGTCGAGCGTCTCGGGCGGGACGGGTCCCTGGACGAAGTGGGCGGTGCGTTCGGAGCCGTACAGGGCGAAGATCTGGTTGCCCTCGAAGACGGTGCCGTCGCCGTGGATGGTGGTGGTGCGGTCGGCGGCGCCGCCCGCCCAGGTCCGGACGGCCCGCCGTGCCGTGGCGGCGCCGCCGGTGTCGCTCTCGCCGCCGAGGGGGCCCCGGTCGGCGGCCGCGAAGACGCTCGGCTCGCGGGGCTGTTCGGTGCCGTCCCCCCGCTCGGACCCGCCCTCCCGGTCGCGGTCCCGGTCGCGGCCCCTGTCCCGGTCGCCCCGCTCACCGCCGCGGTCCGAGCCCCGGTCCGAGTTCCGGTCGGAACCCCGGCCGCCGCGGTCGCCGCCGCCCCGGTCCGAGCCCCGGTCGCCGCGGTCGCCGCCCCGGTCGGGCGCGTCGGCCCGGTCGCCGTGGCCGTTCCCGGCGTCCGAGGAGCCGCCCTCCGGCGCGTCGTCCTCGTCGCTCACTCCGGCTCACCCGCCCCGGAGGCCTTACCGGAACTCGCGCCGGCACCCGAACCGGAACGCGGACCGGAACCGGGCCGCGGGTCCGGGTCAGGGTCCGTGACCGAGTCACCGGAGCCCTTGGTCGAGCCCTTGCGGATTCCGGTGAACCCGCCGTGGATCGTGTTGCCGTGGATGTCGAGGAGGTCGCCCCCGACGTGGTACTCACGGTTCCCGCCCACGGGCCGGGGCGTTGGGCCGTCCCCCCGCGACGGCCCAACGCCGGTCCGGGCCGCCCCCGCCGGCGGCCGCTCCCCCGCGGCCGCCGGCTCCCCCTCGGGCGCCGGCTCCCCCTCCGGCGGCAGTTCCCCGTCGCGCCCGATCAACGGCGGCGCGGGCCTGCGCGGCACGTGGAACCAGGCGGCCTCGTCGGTCTCCTTGGACCGGATGCGGGCCGACCGGTAGTGGTCCGGCTCGACGTACCGCCCGCCGTCGGCGACCACGTTCCCGTACAGCCAGTCCGAGACGACGACCACGAGGTCGATCTCCGGGGTCTCGTTCATGATCCGCTTGGCCGGGGGGCTGTCGCAGAGCCGCGCGGCGAGGTCCACCGCACGCCCGACGAGCCCGTGCCGGTCCTGGGTCACGAGCCCCGCGTTCATCCCGATCCGCAGCCGCAGCGGCCGGACGCGGCCCTGGTTGTGGGCGCGCAGGCTCTCGTACAGCGTGTCGATCCACCGGCCGACCATGAGGGTCGGCGGCACGTCGGGACGCAGGGCGACCAGGATGCCGTCCCCCCGGTCCTCCTGGTGGAAGGTCCCGGGTTCGACGCCGACGGAGCTGTACGCGTCGTCGAAGGCGGCGTACATCGCCGCCCGCTGGTGCTTCTTCTCGGCCAGGTCGAGCGTCCCGGAGCCACAGATGTCGCCGAAGACGACGAACCGGTGGATGCCGCACGCCTCGCCGCCCACTTCCCCGCTCACTCCCGCACTGCTCACTCTCGGACTCCCTGTGTGCTGCCCCGGTGCCGTTGGTGCCGTGGTGGTGCGTGTCCAGACTGGCCGCGTTCCGCGACCGGCGATGTAGCCGTTTACACACCCGGCGGAGATTCGTCCGCCGGTTCTCCGCCGGGGCGCGCGCGCCCCTCCGCGAGCAGCACCAGGACCCGCATGTCGATGACGATGACGGTGCGGTTCGCGGTGCGGACCACGTCCTGCTCCCGCAGCAGGCGCAGGGCCTTGGCCACCGCCTCCCGGGTCGCTCCGATGGCCGCCGCCAGGTCGTGCTGCGGCAGCGGAAGTTCGAGTACGGTCCCGGCCTCGGCCCGCCGCCCCGCGCGCTCGGCCAGCTCGACGAGACGGGCCGCGAGGCGCTGGAGGACCGTTTCGGAGGCGAGCGCGCGGCGCTCCACGTCGGCGCTCCGCAGCCGGGTCGCGAGCTGGCGCATGATCAGCGAGGTGGCGTGCGGCCGGGCGGCGAGGAAGCCCCGGAACCGGTCGCCGGAGATCGCCACCGCCTCCACCCTGCCGAGCGCGGTGACGCTGGCGCTGCGCGGGCGCCGGTCGACGGCCGCGAGGTCGCCCACCACCTCGCCGGCGCCCCGGAGGGCGAGGATGAGCCGCGAGCCGCGCTCGGTGCCCACGGAGACGACGGACCAGCCGGAGAGGAGCGCGAGGACGTAGGCGGTGGTGTCGCGTTCGCGGATCATCACCTCCCCGGGTTCGTAGACGCGCCGGGCGCCCTCGGCGATCAGGGACCGCCGGTCGGCCGCCGGGAGGGCGTGGAGGAAGGAGCGGTCCTGGCCGAAGAGACTCACCGCGCGCTCACCCCCGTACCGCTCTCGGGCCCTCCGGGGAAGACCGGCCCGCCGATGGTCGACCGGCGTATTCGTGTGCGTGTTTCCACCCCAAGTGACTTGTCTCGCCACACTGTTGACGCTGTGTCACGTCATGGGGTGAAGAACGCTAGAGGGTGCGGAAGAAACGCGTCAACGGGCACGGGGGGCGCAGGGGAGCGCCGCACCCGGCGCCCCTGCGCCCCCCGGCGGGGCCGGGCGGAGACCTCGCGAAGACCGTGCGAAGGCCCTGCGGAGACGGGGGCGCACCCACGAAGAAGCCCTCGCGGAGCCCCACCCGTCCGAAGGGGTGGTGATCTCCACGAGGGCATCCGGGACGCGGGGCCCGCTGCCGCGGGGTCGCACAGCACCAGGTCCGCACGACGCGGCCGGGCCGCTGCCGTGGGGACTCGCAGCCGCAGGGCGGCACGGTCTGACCGGGCCGCTGCCGCGGGGCCGCGCGGTCACAGGTCCGCACGGCGCGGCCGCCCGCTGCCGTGAGGCCCCGCGGTGTCGTCTCCGCGGGGCCTCACGATCCGTCAGCGACTCACAGCCTCGGGTCCACCGGCTCCGATTCCAGGGCCAGGACCGCGAACACCGCCTCGTGGACCCGCCACAGCGGCTCCCCCTCGGCGAGGCGGTCGAGGGCTTCCAGGCCGAGTGCGTACTCGCGCAGGGCCAGCGACCGCTTGTGGCCGAGGAAGCGCTGCCGCAGCCGCTCCAGGTTCTCCGGCCGGGTGTACTCGGGGCCGTAGATGATGCGCAGGTACTCCCGGCCGCGCACCTTGACGCCCGGCTGACCGAGCCGGCCCTTGCCGTCGCGGACGAGTGCGGCCAGCGGCTTGACGACCATGCCCTCGCCACCGGCTCCGGTCATGTCCAGCC
This sequence comes from Streptomyces sp. CB02009, assembly GCF_001905825.1. Classification (GTDB taxonomy): domain Bacteria; phylum Actinomycetota; class Actinomycetes; order Streptomycetales; family Streptomycetaceae; genus Streptomyces. Next base: position 357,959 of record NZ_LIVV01000003.1, on the reverse strand, counting down.
ACCAGTCGACACCGGCCAGGACCGACGCCCCGTCGCCCGTGTCGACGACGAGCCGCCGGGTGACCTGGAGCAGCCCGGTCGGGTCGTGCTCCACGAGCCGGTCGAGCCAGGCGAGCTGCTCGTCGTGCGGGACGGCCGCGAGCGAGCGCCCGCGCGCCCCCAGGAGCTGGAACGGCGCGAACCGCACCCCGTCGAGGCCCTCGGTCGGCCAGCAGTACCTCCGGTACGCCTCGGTGAACGCCGCCGCGTCCACCGCCCGCTCCCGCTGCTTCGCGAGCAGCCCGTCGATCCCCTCGACCCCGCGCGCCACCGCCTGTTCGAGCGCCGCGACGGCTCCGGGGAAGACCGCGCCCGAGGCCGCTCCGACCGCCGCGTACTGCGCGCGGAGCAGCCCGGCCGACTTCAGCGACCACGGCATCAGTTCGCCGTCGAGCAGCAGCCAGTCCGTGTCGAGCTCGTCCCAGAGCCCGGCGGCGCCGATCGCCGTCCGCAGCCGGTCGAGAACCTGCTCGGTGACGGCGGGATCGTCGAAGAACGGCCGTCCGGTGCGGGTGTGCAGCGCACCGGTGGCCCCTTCGGCGTCCACACCGAAGCGCTCACGGGCCGCGTCGGCGTCCCGGCAGACCAGGGCCACCGCCCGGGAGCCCATGTGCTTCTCCTCGCACACCACCCGTTCGACGCCGTCCGCCCGGTACTGGGCGAAGGCCTCGGCCGGGTGCTCCAGATAGCCCTCCTCCTTCGACGTGGCGGTGGGCGCCATCGTCGGCGGCAGATAGGTGAGCAGCCGCGGGTCGACCGCGAACCGGCTCATCACCTCCAGGGCGGCCGCCGCGTTCTCCTCGCGCACGGCGACGTTGCCCAGGTGCCGGGTCTCGACGATCCGCCGGCCGTGCACGTCCGCCAGGTCCAGGGGGCGCCCCTGGTGCCCGCCGGGCGCCTCGGCCGCGAGCGGCTTGGCCGGCTCGTACCAGACGCGCTCGGCCGGTACGTCGACGAGCTCGCGCTCGGGCCAGCGCAGGGCGGTCATCTTCCCGCCGAAGACCGCTCCGGTGTCGAGGCAGAGGGTGTTGTTGATCCAGGAGGTGTTCGGCACGGGGGTGTGGCCGTACACGACGGTGGCCCGCCCCCGGTACTCCTCGGCCCACGGGTAGCGCACCGGCAGCCCGAACTCGTCGGTCTCGCCGGTGGTGTCCCCGTACAGCGCGTGCGAGCGCACCCGCCCCGAGGTCCGGCCGTGGTACTTCTCCGGCAGACCCGCGTGGCAGACGACGAGGTCGCCCCCGTCGAGCACGTAGTGGCTGACGAGTCCCTCGATGAACCGCCCGACCTCGGCCCGGAACTCCTCGCTCTCGTGCCCCAGCTGCTCGATGGTCTCGGCGAGTCCGTGGGTCTCCTGGACCTTCCGGCCCTTGAGCCAGCGGCCCAGCTTGTTCTCGTGGTTGCCGGGGACGCACAGGGCGTCGCCCGCGGCGACCATCGCCATCACCCGGCGCAGGACGCCCGGCGAGTCGGGGCCCCGGTCGACGAGGTCACCGACGAACACCGCCGTACGGCCCTCGGGGTGGTGCCCGTCGACGTAGCCGAGCTTCGCGAGCAGGGTCTCCAGCTCGGAACGGCAGCCGTGGATGTCACCGATGATGTCGAAGGGGCCGGTGAGGTGCCGCAGGTCGTTGAAGCGGCGCTCCAGGACGACCTGGGCCGCGTCGACCTCCTCGACTGACTTCAGGACGTGCACCTTGCGGAAGCCCTCGCGCTCCAGTCCGCGCAGCGAGCGGCGCAGCTCGCGGCGGTGGCGCTGGATGACGTGCGCCGGCATGTCCGCGCGGTCGGGACGCGCCGCGTTCCTGCTGCGGCACACCTCCTCGGGCAGGTCGAGGACGATCGCGAGGGGCAGCACGTCGTACGAGCGGGCCAGCTGGACGAGCTGACGCCGCGCCTCCGGCTGCACGTTGGTCGCGTCGACGACGGCGAGCCGGCCTGCCGCGAGGCGCTTGCCCACGATGTAGTGCAGGACGTCGAAGGCGTCCTTGCTCGCTGACTGGTCGTTCTCGTCGTCGGCGACGAGCCCCCGGCAGAAGTCGGAGGAGACGATCTCGGTCGGCTTGAAGTGGCGCCGGGCGAAGGTGGACTTGCCGGAGCCGGTGGCGCCGACCAGGACCACGAGGGACAGGTCGGTGACGGGCAGGGTGCGGGCCGGGGTGGTGTCGGCCGGGTTCACGGTCTCGGTGGTCATGCCTGTTCCTCCTTCGCGGCGGTCGGGTCCGTGGTCTGCTTCTGCTTCCGGCCCTGCTTCTGGTCCTGGTTCCGGTCCTGGTTCCGGTCCTGGCCCTGGTCCTGGTTCCGGGTGAAGACGGCCATCTGGGTGGGCGGTCCGACCTCGGGGTCGTCCGGGCCGACGGGGGTGAACCCGACGCCGTACCCGTACCGCTCGGCGACCGAGGACGCCCAGCTCCGGAACTCCTCCCGGGTCCATTCGAAGCGGTGGTCACTGTGCCGGACGTGTCCGGCCGGCAGCGACTCCCAGCGCACGTTGTACTCGACGTTCGGTGTGGTCACGAGGACCGTGCGCGGCCGTGCCGAGCCGAACACCGCGTACTCCAGGGCCGGCAGCCTCGGCAGGTCCAGGTGCTCGACGACCTCGCTGAGCACCGCCGCGTCGTAGCCGGTCAGCCGCTTGTCGGTGTACGCGAGCGAGCCCTGCATCAGCGTCACCCGGGCCGCCTGCCGCTCCCCCATCCGCTCCAGCCGCAGCCGTCGCGCGGCGATGGTCAGGGCGCGGACGGACACGTCGACACCGACGACCTCGGTGAACCGGGGGTTCTTCAGCAACGCCTGCACCAACTGGCCCTGACCACACCCGAGGTCGAGGACCCGGCTCGCCTCGGCCCGCTCCAGGGCGGCGAGGATCGCCGCCCGGCGCTGCTCGGCGAGCGGCACGGGCCGCTCCTCGGTGTCGGTCGACTCGTCGACCGCGTTGTCGACGTCGTCGACGTCCAGGCCGTCGGCCTCGGCGAGCCGCACCAGTTCGAGCCGCTCGTCCGCCTCACGCGTCAGGCCCCGGCGGCGGGACAGGTAGCGTGCCGTGATCAGCGTCCGCTCGGGGTGACCGGCGAGCCAGCCGTCACCGGCGCGCAGCAGCTTCTCGACCTCGTCGGGCGCGACCCAGTAGTGCTTGGCGTCGTCGAGCACGGGCAGCAGGACGTAGAGGTGGTTGAGGGCGTCCGCGAGCCGCAGCTCGCCCTCCAGCACCAGCCGCACATAGCGGGAGGCGCCCCACTCGGGGAACCGCTCGTCCAGGGCGACCGGCTCGGCGTCCACGGTGTCCCAGCCCAGCGGCCCGAACAGCCTGCGCACCAGCTCGGCGCCGCCCTTCGCGGGCAGCGCGGGCACCTCGACACGCAGCGGCAACGCCGCCGCGGCCCGCTCGGGCATCGCCTGGCAGACGCCGTGCAGCGCCGTCTTGAAGACCTTCGCGAGCGCGACGGCGAGCAGCGAGGACGCCGCGTAGGGCCGGTCGTTCACGTACTGGGCGAGCGCGGAGTCCGGGGCGCCGCCCCGGCCCTTGCCCTTGCCGCGGCGCACCAGCGCCACGGGGTCCACCTCCAGGAGAAGTGCCGCCGTGCACCGCTCGGCGCTCGCCTCGGGGTAGAGGACGTGCGCCGTGCCGTGCGAGGTCGAGAACGTCTGCGCCCGCTCGGGATGCTTGTGCAGCAGGAAGCCGAGATCGGTCGCGGGACGCTCCGGGTTGCCGGTCGTACTGATCGTCAGGAACACACTTCCGAGTATGGTTCGCCGCTTCCCCTCCCCACCAGGCATTTTCCCGCGCGCCAGGACCCCGCGGGGGCGGTGGACGGTTCCGGGAGCCGTGTCGGCGGCGGCAGGTCCCGGGGGCCGCGCCGGCCTGGTCCGGGGCCGTGCCGACGGCGGCCGGGTCCCGGGGGCCGCGCCGACGGTGAGGCGCGGGGTGCGGGGCGCCCTCAGCCCGCGCCCCCGCCGGCGTCCGCGGCCAGGGCGGAGATGGTGGCCGGGCCGACCCGGCAGCAGCCCCCGATCAGCCGGGCGCCCGCCGTGGCCCAGTCGGCGGCCCGGGCCGGGTCGAAGGCGACGCCGCCGCGCCAGCCCCGCGCACGGGCGTCCCACCGCTCCCCGCTGTTGGGGTAGACCACGGCCGGCTTCCCGGTCACGGCGACGGCGAGCTCCACGGCGGGGCCCGCCTCCGCGGGCTCGCAGCAGTTGACCCCGACGGCGACGACCCGGTCGTTCCCCGCGGCGACCGCGAAGGCCTCCGCCAGGTCCTGCCCGGCCCGGGTCCGCCCGCCCTCGACCGTGTACGAGAGCCACACCGGCACCCCGCAGCCCTCGACCGCCCGCAGCAGCGCCTCCGCCTCGGTCGCGTCCGGAACGGTCTCCAGCGCCAGCACGTCCGGCTCCGCCGCCGCCAGCGCCTCGATGCGTGGCCGGTGGAACGCCTCCAGCTCCCGTACGGACAGCCCGTACCGTCCCCGGTACTCGCTCCCGTCCGCGAGCATCGCGCCGTACGGCCCCACGGACCCGGCGACCCACACCTCCTCCCCCACTTCCACGGCCGCGGCCCGGGCGAGTTCCACGCTCCGCGCGAGCAGCCGCGCCGCCGCCTCCCGGTCCACGCCCCGCCGGGCGAAACCCTCGAAGGTGGCCTGGTAGCTGGAGGTGATGAGCACCCGTGCACCGGCCCGTACGTACGCCGCGTGGGCCGCCTCGATCTGCTCGGGCCCGTCGGCCAGGAGCCGCGCGGACCAGAGCGCGTCCGAGAGGTCGCAGCCCTGCGCCTCCAGCTGGTTGGACAGCCCGCCGTCGAGGACGAGGGCCCCCGCCCCGAGGGCTTCGGCGAGCGTACGGACCGGTTTCATCGGATCGCCCCGCTCATCCCAGCTGCGACTGGACCCGCGCCGAGATCAGCTCCAGGTGGTCCAGGTCGTCCAGGTCGAGGACCTGGAGGTAGACGCGGGAGGACCCGATCGCCGCGTAGCGCCCGAGCTTGTCGACGACCTCGGCGGGAGAACCCGCCAGGCCGTTCGCCTTCAGCTCGTCCACGTCCCGCCCGATGGCGGCGGCCCGGCGGGCAACCTCCGCGTCGTCCTTGCCGACGCAGACGACCAGGGCGTTGGAGTACACCAGGTCGTCGGGTGCCCGCCCGGCCTCCTCGGCCGCGGCCCTGACCCGGCCGAACTGCCGCTCGCTGTCCGCGATCGACGCGAACGGGATGTTGAACTCGTCCGCGTACCGCGCGGCCAGCCGCGGCGTGCGGCTCGCGCCGTGGCCGCCGATCAGGACCGGGATCCTGTCCTGAGCGGGCTTGGGCAGCGCCGGGGAGTCGCTGAGCCGGTAGAACTCCCCCTCGTAGCTGAAGGTCTTGCCGATCTCGGTCTCCCACAGACCGGTGACGATCGCCAGCTGCTCCTCGAGGCGGCCGAACTTCTCCTTCGGGAACGGAATGCCGTAGGCCTTGTGCTCCTCCTCGAACCAGCCCGCGCCGAGGCCGAGTTCGACCCGGCCGCCGGACATCCGGTCCACCTGGGCGACCTGGATGGCCAGGACACCGGGGAGCCGGAAGGTGCCGGCCGTCATCAGGGTGCCGAGACGGATCCGCTTGGTCTCCCGGGCGAGCCCCGCCAGGGTGATCCAGGCGTCGGTGGGTCCGGGCAGCCCGTCGGCGGAGCCCATGCTGAGGTAATGGTCGGAACGGAAGAAGGCGTCGAATCCGAGCTCCTCGGTGGCCCGTGCCACCCTGAGGAGGGTGTCGTAGTCGGCCCCCTGCTGGGGTTCGGTGAAGATACGGAGATCCATGCCTCCATCCTGCACCGTCGGGTGCGTGTCAACCTCTCCGTCAGCCCCTCACGCGCCCCGGCTCGGTCGGGTGAATATCCGGCCCCCGGGCGGGCCGCGTCCGCCCAGGCCAGTGACCGGGGCCCGGCACCCGTCGTTGGCTCGGGCGGAGCCGGACCGCCCGGCCCGCGCGCCGGCGGCCGCTGCCGGTGCGCCGCTCTCTCTCGTGGCCCCGTCCTCGCCGGCGGGGTCCGGGCCGAGGAGACCCCCATGTCCCAGGAAGCCGCCCCTGAGCAGGTCGTTCCCGAACAGCCGGCGCCGCGGTCCGTGCCCGAACAGAAGGGCAACGGCGCCCCCAAGGGCCTGCTTCAGCAGATGGAGGAACTGATGGCGGCGCTCTCGGCCGACCTCAACCAGCTGGACGCCGACCTCCAGTCCACGTCCGACCGGCTCCTCCCCGAACAGTCCGCGCCCGACCGGCACCTTCCGGAGCAGCCGATGTCCGACCGGCACCGGCCCTAGCACCCACACCAGCTCCGACATCAGAGCCGGCCGCCGGAGCCCCGCTCCTCCCGCCGCCGCCCCCGCCCCCGCCCCGAACAGGCCGAGCACCAGGAACACGGACCAGAGCAGGACGATCCCCACCGGACCGGAGCGGAGCGGGCCGGGCGAACCAGGCAGACCTGGCTCCGGCCCCGGGTACGCCGTGCCGAGCGGACCGCGCCCCGCGCCGTTCACCCCCGGCCCCGTCCGGGGCCCGCGCGCCCCCGGGCGGCGTCGGGAGGGCGGGCCCGCTCCCCGTCCCGCACGGCGAGCCGCCGCAGCATCCCGCGGACCCGGTCACTCGACTCGTCGGCGGCGTCGATGGCCTCGATGCACTGCCAGTAGAGCCCCTCGTCGTCGGTGGCGCAGGCGACCCCGACCAGCGCGATGCCCACTTCGCCCAGCAGCTCGCCGAGCGCGGTCAACGCCCCGCGGGGTTCCGCCACCTCTGACAACCGGGCCGCACGCGGCCCACCGGCACCCCACGCCGGGTACTCCCCGATCTCGCTCAGCCCCCTTGCCTCGCCGCGCAGTTCCTGCGGCCCGCAGAGTGCGAGATGGTTCCCTATCGCCTGGGCGAGGGCCTGCGCCTGCCAGGCCTCCGCCACGATGTCCTGTGCCGATCCGCTCTCCGCCAGCGCGTGCCGGCCAAGCGCGACGAGTCGTTCCGCTTCCATCAACGCCGCCCCCGTTCGTACGACTTATCTGCCCACTCACTCCATTACCCAGAGTGAGGCGGCCTGAGCCCCAACACCAGGGGAATTCGGAAATCTGTGGACAGGAGGCTCGACGGGGAAAAGTCGATCACTCCGAAGAGTGACGATCTTCGCTCGGATCCCCTTCCCCACCCCCTTCGCCGCGCGCTCCGCCCCGCCTCCGCGGGGGAAATCGGAGCTCGTTCCGGTCGATCTTGGCCGCGAGGGCGGCCAGCGGATCGATCCCGAGCACCTCGCAGAACTGGAGGAGGTAGGCGAGCACGTCCGCCACCTCGTCGGCGACCCGGTGCGCCGACTCCGGGTCCTCCATCACCCGCTCCGCCTGCTCGGGGGTCGACCACTGGAAGATCTCCAGGAGTTCGGCCGCCTCCACGCTGAGCGCCGCCGCCAGGTTCTTGGGCGTGTGGTAGGGCTGCCAGTCCCGGGCGGCCGCGAACTCGGCCAGTCTGCGCTGCAGTCCCGCTACGTCGTTGTCCGTCACCCGCCCAGGTCTACCACCAGGTCCGTCACTTGCTCAGGTCCACCACCGTCACCCCGGGCGTCCGGCGCGCCTGCGCCGCGGCGCGCGCCCCGACGGTGCCGGCGACCCTGATGTGTCCGTCGGCGGCGATGCCCGCGGCGAGCCCGAGCAGTTCGCCGACCTGGCGCTCGTCGAGCCCGCGGTCGAGGCCGTCGGCGAGCAGCGTCAGGGACTGCATGGCCTCGGGCACCTCGGCGATCCGGTCCATCTCCAGGACGCCGGGGCCCGTGAGCAGGGTCAGCGCGAGCGCGAGATAGCGCAGCTCGCCGTCCCCGAGCCGGGCGAGCGGGGTCGCGGGCCGGTCGCCCCTCTCCAGTACGGCCCGGACGGTGCCCTCCGGGAGTTCCTGCACGCCGAGCCCGGTGACGGGTCCCGCGCAGCCCGCCGCCGCCACGGCCGCGAGGCGGTGGTGCCGGCGCGGGCAGTCGGTGTGGGTGCGGTGGAGGACCTCGGCGAGGTTGCCGCAGCCGCGCCGCAGCCGGCCCTCGCCCGGCGGCACGGGAGCGCGCATCCGCTCGGGCCGGGGGTCGCAGGCGAAGGCGGACCGCAGCCCGACCACCACCTGCTCGGCGGCGGCCAGCACCTCCAGCTGCCCGCGGGTCTTGCCGGCGACCCGCAGCGGCAGCAGGGCCGTGCCGAGGAGGTCGTCGGGGAAGGGCGCCCGGGTGACGGGGGTGGCGCCCGCCGTGTGCCACTCGGCCTGGACGGTGGGGCGACCCGGGTCGCGCAGCGCGGTGGCGAGCAGGGTGCGGCCGCGGCCGGTCAGCCGTTCGCCGACGATGCGGAGCCGCGGTTCGGCCTGGACGGCGAGGTCCAGGTGGACCGGGCCCTCGGGTCCGTCGACCGTGCACCCCAGACGGAAGCCCCGCCGGCCCTGGGCGTCGGGCCGGGCCCGCTCGGGGACGCAGTCGGCCGCGTCGGGGAACACCTCGCCGAGGGTGTCGCCCGCGCAGAGCCGGGCGAGGGCCTCGTACGCCCTCAGGGTGGTGGACTTCCCGCTGCCGCTGGGACCGGTGAAGAGGGTGACCGGCCCCAGGGCGTGCGCGGCGGAGCGGTGGCCGGCGAACGCGGACAACCGCAGCTCGGTGACGGCGGGCCGGGCCCGGAGCCGCCCACCGCCGCCCCCGTCGACGGGCCGCGCCCGAAGGCCCCCGCCGGCAGGCGCCTTCTCGGCCCTCCGCCCGGCCCCGCCCTGCGGCGGCAGCCGCGGCGCGGCCTCGACGGAGGAGGCACCGACGGACGGCGCACCGGTCGAGGGAGACCCGCCGGCCGGTGCGCCGATGCCGGGGGCACCGATGGCCGGCGCGCCGACCGCGGGGGCACCACCGGCCGGCGCACCGACGGCGGGGGCGCCGGTGGCGGAGGTGCCAGTGGCGGACGCGCCCCGGGAAGGAGTGCGGCGGGAAGGGGCAGCCGTGGAGGAGGAGTGGTCGAGCCTGAAGCCACCGGTGAGGTCCATGCCCGGACCGTACGCAGTCCGTTCCCTGACGAACCGTTACGGCTAGATGACCTTCCTACGATCGGGGGACGCCGGCGGTCCGGCCGCCCACGACACCCTCCTCGTCCTCGCCTTCCGAGCCCTCGACCTCCGTACCGGCCGGGGCCAGCAGGAAGACGTTCCGGTCGACGCGGTGCATCCCGCTGCCGAGACCGAAGACCACACCGCTGCTGAAGTCGAGGATGCGCTTGGCGACCTCGGTGTCGGCGCTCGTCAGGTCGAGGAGCACCGGGATCTGGGCGATGAGGTACTCGGCGACCTCACGGGCGTCGGCGAACACCTGCACGCGGAGCACGACCATACGGCGCTGCTCGGCGGATTCGTACTGCTCGGGGATCGTGCGGTGGTCGACCCTGGACGGCCATTCGTCACGGCCGCGCAGGGGCACGACCTGGGCGAGGCCCTCCCACTGCTCGTCGGTGACGTCGTACCTCTCGTACCTACTCATGGGCACATCCTCCCGCTCCTCACCCGTTCGGCCCAACAACGACACGAGGTGATGGCCGGGCGGGGGTGCCGGGCCCCGTCACCCGGCGAGCCTGGTCTTCTAGGCCGTGAAGCGACCTATATCGGGTCCAGGATCGTCTTCGCACGGAGGTACTCGCATCCCAGGAGGCAGCCAGATGTCCGTCAACTCCGTTCCCCAGGGCTACCACACGGTGACGCCGTGGATCATCTCGCGCGACACCGTGCGGCTCATCGCGTTCCTCAGGGAGGCCTTCGGCGCGGAGGAGCTCTCGTGCCTGACCGGCGAGGACGGAAGCGTCCAGCACGCCGAGGTCAGGATCGGCGACTCGGTGGTGATGATGTTCGACGCGCGACCGGAGTGGCCGGCCACCCCCGGCTTCCTCCGTCTGTACGTGGACGACGCCGACGCCGTGCACCGGCGGGCCGTCGCGGCCGGCGGCACCTCGGTCACCGGGGTCACCCATCTGTTCTTCGGCGACCGGGTCGGACGCGTGCGCGACCCGCTGGGCAACCTGTACTGGATCCACACCCGCGTGGAGGAGGTGGGCCCGGAGGAGATGGAACGGCGTCTCGGCGACCCGGAGTTCATCAAGGCCATGGAGTACGTCCAGAGCGCCGACTTCTTCCCGGGCCGGGACTGAAGTCCCGGAGCGCGGGCTTCCTCCCGGGCCGGGACCGACGGCCCGGGACGGACGCGGGCGAGCCGCAGCGGGCGCGGATCTCCTCCGGGCCGGGACCGACCGTCAGGGCCGACCGGGCACCGCCTCGACGGGGCGCGGCGTGGGGAGGGCCTCCCGCAGGCGGTCGAGGAGGACCCGGGCCGCGGGGCTCGAAGGGCCGGTGGCCTGCCAGGCGAGGGCGAGGCGGCCCCGCATCTCGGGTTCGACGATCCGCAGGGTGCGAAGCCCTCCGTCGGAGGGTGCCCCGTCCTCCCCGGCGGGCAGTACGGCGACGCCGAGGCCTCGCGCGGCGAGCCGCGCCGGCACGTCCGGGGTCGCCGCCTCGAAGGTGACCCGGGGCCGGAATCCCGCCTGCGCGCAGCCCCGTTCGAGCGCCGCGCGCACCCCCGTGCCGCGTGGCAGGCAGATCAGCGGCCGGTCACGCAGCGCGCCGAGCGGGACGGTCGTGCCGTCGACGTGTCCGAGCAGCGGATCGCCGGGCGCGACGACGGCGACCAGGGGCACGTCGATCACCATCTGGAAGGCCGCTCCCGGCGGTGGCTCCTCCGCCGCCGTCCCGAGGAGGGCGATGTCGAGCTCGCCGGCCAGGAGCGCGGCCTGCATGCGTTCGGTGGTGTCCTCGGTGAGGGCCACCTCCACCGACGGGTGGTCCGCGTGGAAGTCCGCGAGGAGGCCGGCGATGTCGAAGACGTGCCCGGAGGCGCCGGACACCAGCCCCAGTGTGACCCGGCCGCGCAGCAGCCCCGTGTACGCGTCCACCGTCTGCCGGACCGCGTCCGCGGCGGCCAGTGCGGCGCGGGCGTAGGGCAGGACGGCCCGGCCGACCTCGGTCGGGGTCACCGAGCGGCCGGAGCGGTCGAGCAGCGGCTGCCCCAACTCCTTCTCCAGCTGGCGGATCTGGGCGCTGAGGCCGGGCTGGGCCAGATGCAGCCGGGCCGCGGCCCGGGTGAAGCCGCCCTCCTCTACGACGGAGACGAGGTACCGCAGCTGACGAAGCTCCATAAGCGTTGATTCTAGGTCGCAGCAGAACCATCTATTGGCCTTATCACCCGCTGGGCCGCAGGGTGGGTCCCATGGAGAGAGCCACGGCCCGCACGAGGAACAGCACCGAGATCAGGGCCGCCATCGCGGCCGAACGCCGGGAACTGGCCGACCTGTTCGACGGCCTGTCGACCGCGCAGTGGAACGAGCCCAGCCTGTGCGCGGGGTGGCGGGTCCGCGAGGTCGCGGCGCACATGTCGATGGGGTTCCGGCTCTCGCTGCCCGCGACGCTCGGCGCGCTGGTACGGGCGCGCGGGAACCTCCACCGCATGACCGACCGGGTCGCGCGCCGCGACGCGGCCGCCCATTCCACCACCGCGCTCGCCGCGTTCCTGCGGGAGAACGCCGGCCACCCGTGGACGCCGCCCGTCGGCGGGTTCGCGGCGGCACTCGGTCACGACGTGGTGCACGGCCTGGACGTCACCGTCGCCCTCGGCCTCGGCCTCGACCGGTGCGTTCCCGAGGACCGGCTGCGGATCCTGCTGGACCAGATCCGGCCCAGCGGTCTGAGGTTCTTCGGCGCCGACCTCGACGGGGTGCGGTTGTGCGCCGACGACCTCGACTGGTCGTACGGCTCCGGCAGCCCCGTCTCCGGCAGCGCCCAAGACCTCCTGCTGGTGGCCTACGGCCGCAGGCTTCCGCCCGGCCGGCTCCGAGGGGAGCAGAGCGACCGCTTCACCCGGCCCGCCGACGGGGCGTGAGTCGACGGGGCGCGGGCCGACGGGATACGAGCCACCGAGGTACGGGCCGCGGGCCGCGAGGCCCGGGGCATGGGCCACGGGGCTCGGGGCGGGCGGGAGCGCTATCTGCCGAGGCTCTTGGCCAGCCTGTGCAGGCCCTCCCTGATCTCGTCGGCCGAGTGCGTGGTGAACGACAGCCGCATCGCTCCCGGGTCGGGCTCGCCGCAGAAGAACGGCGCCCCCGGCACGTACGCCACCTCGTGGCCGACCGCCGTCTTCAGCAGCGCCGTCGCGTCGTGGCCCGCGGGCAGGGTCGCCCAGATGAACATGCCGCCCTCCGGCCGGTTCCACCGGCTGCCCTCGGGCAGCGCGGCCGGCAGGCCTTCGAGCATGGCGTCCCTGCGCTCCTGGTAGGCGGCCCGGATCACCGCGACGTGCGCGTCGAGATCGCTGTCGCGCAGGTACCGCGCGGCGGCGGCCTGGTCGATGGTCGAGGTGTGCAGGTCGGCGGCCTGCTTGGCGATCACGGAGGCACGCCGGAGAGCGGCGGGGGCGCGCAGGTAGCCGAGCCGGAGGCCGGGGGCCATCACCTTGGAGAAGGAGCCGAGCAGCACGGTGCGGTCGGCGGCCTCGGGGTCGGTGGCGATCCAGGGGACGCGCTCGCCCTCGTACCGCAGCTCGCCGTACGGATCGTCCTCGACGATCCAGAACCCGATCCGCGCGGCGGCCCTGGCGACGGCGGTACGACGCTCGGCGGGAAGGGTGCGGCCCGTGGGGTTCTGGAAGGTGGGCACGAGGTAGAGGAGGGTCGGCTTCTCGCGGGCCGCGATCTCCTCCAGGGCCTCCGGGACGATGCCGTCGTCGTCGGTGGGCACCGGAACGACCCGGGCACCGGCGAAGCCGAAGGTCTGGAGGGCGGCGAGGTAACAGGGGTCCTCGACGAGCACGACGGCGCCCGGCTCGACGAGCGCGGTGGTGAGGAGCGTGAGCGCCTGCTGCGAGCCCGTCGTGATGAGCAGGTCGTCGGGGCCGGTGGGGAGTCCGCGCGCGGCCAGCCGGGCCGCGATCGCGGTCCGCAGCTCCGGGTCGCCCTCGGTCGTCGAGTACTGGAGGGCGTACTGCGGGTTCTCCGCGAGGACGCTGTCGTACGCCGCCCGGATGCCCGCGACGTCGAACAGCTCGGGGGCGGGCAGGCCACCGGCGAAGGAGATCACCTCGGGCCGTGCGGTCAGCGCCAGGATCTCCCGTACCGGCGAGGCGCCGACGCCGGCCAGCCGGGAGGCGGTGGGCGGCGTGGGAGCGGCGGCGGACGGGGCGGCGGGTGCGGGCTCGGCGGCGGAGAGCATGCTGTCAGCATATAGAGGCCGACAGGGCTGTCCAGGTCATCCGGGTTGTCCGAACTCCGGTCACCGGACGGCCCGTTGAGAGCGCGGGAGGAGTGCCGCCCGACCGGTTCGTCGCGGCCCTCGGCCGGCTGTCCTCGTCGCCCGACCCCTGTCCCCGGCGCCCGACCCGCTATCCCCGGCGTCCGACCGGTTCGTCGCGGCCCTCGGCCCACAGCGACCGCACGTGTCCGAGGTGGCGCCGCATGCACGCCTCGGCGCCGCGCGCGTCTCCGGCGATCATCAGGTCGAGGAGTTCGATGTGCTCCTCGGCGGAGGAGACGAGTTTGCCCGCCTCGTCCAGACCGGTCAGACCGTAGAGCCGGGAGCGCTTGCGCAGGTCCCCCACCGTCTCGACCAGCCGGTCGTTGCCGGAGAGCGCGAGCAGCGCGAGGTGGAAGCGGCGGTCCGCCTCCAGATAGCCGATGAGGTCGTGCTTCCGGGCGCACGAGACGATCTCCTCGGCGACGGGGCGCAGCTCCTCCAGCCGCTCCCGGTCGGCGTTCCTCGTGACGCGTCCGACGGTGGGCACCTCGATGAGGGTGCGGAGCTCGGTGAACTGGTCGAGGTCCCGCTCGCTGACCTCGGTGATCCGGAACCCCTTGTTGCGGACGGGCTCGACCAGGCCCTCCCGGGCCAGGTCCAGCATGGCCTCGCGGACCGGGGTCGCGGAGACGCCGAGGTCGCTCGCGAGTCCGGGGGCCGAGTAGACCTGGCCGGGGCGCAGCTCCCCGGCGATCAGGGCCGCGCGGAGCGCGTGCCCGACCTGGTCGCGGAGCCGCTCCTGGGCCCTGACGAGGCCGTACTGTTTCAGGTCACCCATCGTGCGTCCTCCGAGAAGTCACGGGGGTGCATCGTACAATGTCACGTTTCTCCGGGGCGGTGGACGTCCGGCCCGGGAGCGGGCCGCGGAGGGCCCCGCCGGCCACCCCCCCTGACGAGCGGTTCCGGCCGACCCGCATCATCGAATGCATGCTCGCTCCGTCCGTCTCCTTGCTCGCCCTGGCCGTGGTGCTGATCTGCGCCGTCGTCCGCCCGTTCCGCCTGCCCGAGGCGGTCTTCGCCGTTCCCGCCGCCGGCGCCGTGCTCGCCGTGGGCGCGATCACCCCCGAAGCGGTACGCGAGGAGGCGGAGCGCCTCGGTCCCGTGATCGGCTTCCTGGCGGCCGTCCTCGTCCTGGCCAAGCTCTGCGACGACGAGGGGCTCTTCCACGCCTGCGGCACCTGGATGGCCCGCTGGTCCCGCCGGCGCCCGCAGCGGCTGCTCGGCGCCGTCTTCGGCCTCGCCTCGCTGATCACCGCCGTCCTGAGCCTCGACGCGACGGTCGTCCTGCTGACCCCGGTGGTCTTCGTGACGGCCGCCCGGATGGGGGCCCGGCCCGGGCCCCATGCCTACGCGAGCGCCCATCTGTCGAACACGGCCTCGCTGCTCCTGCCGGTCTCGAACCTCACGAACCTGCTCGCGTTCACGGCCACCGGGCTCGGTTTCACCCGGTTCGCGCTGCTGATGCTGCTCCCGTGGCTGGCCGCGATCGCCGTCGAGTACGGCGTCTTCCGCCGGTTCTTCGCGCGTGACCTGGCCGCCGAGGCCACCCCCACCGATCCCCCGGCCCCCGTGGCCGTCCCCCTCTTCGCGCTGCTGACCGTGGCCGGAACCCTGGGCGGTTTCGCCCTCGCCTCGGCCGTCGGCGTGGATCCGGCGTGGGCGGCCGCGGCGGGCGCCGCCGTGCTCGCCGTACGGGCGCTGGTGCGCCGCAGCACGACTCCGCGCGCGCTCGCCGGTTCGGCGGCGCTGCCGTTCCTGGCGTTCGTCCTGGCGCTGGGGATCGTCGTCCGGGCCGTCGTCGACAACGGGCTCGGCTCCGCGCTCGGCCATGTCCTCCCCGACGGCACCTCGCTGCCGGCCCTGCTCGGGATCGCCGCCGTGGCCGCGGTCCTGGCCAACCTGATCAACAACCTCCCGGCGACCCTCGCCCTGGTCCCGCTCGCCGCGGCCTCGGGGCCCGGCGCGGTGCTCGCGGTCCTGCTGGGGGTGAACATCGGGCCCAACCTCACGTACGCCGGCTCCCTCGCCACCCTCCTCTGGCGGCGCATCGCCCACGAGCACGACCACCCCGTCGCCCTCGGCGAGTTCACCCGCCTCGGTCTCCTGACGGTTCCGGCCGCTCTCGTCGCCTCGACGGTGGCGCTGTGGGCCTCGCTCCAGCTCGTCGGCGTGTGACGGTTCCCGGGAACTCCGCGTCCTCCTGCTACGTTCTACAAGACCGTAGAAGTAATCGACGTCTGGAGAGCTCATGGCCCTGTGGGACCGCATCAGGGAATCCGCATCGACGATGCAGACCCAGCTGGTGGCGAAGAAGAACGACCTGAAGAGCGGCGCGTTCCGGGACGCGAGCATGGCCATGTGCGCGCTGGTCGCCGCCGCCGACGGGACGATCGACCCCGCCGAGCGCCGCCGGGTCGCCCAGCTGATCTCGACCAACGAGGTCCTGCAGAACTTCGACGCGCTCGACCTGCAGCGCCGCTTCGACGACAACCTGAACAAGCTGACGGCCGACTTCGACTTCGGCAAGGTGAGCGTGCTCCAGGAGATCGCCAAGGCGAAGAAGAAGCCGGCCGAGGCGCGGGCCGTCATCCAGATCGGCATCGTCATCGGCGGCGCCGACGGCGACTTCGACAAGACCGAGCAGGCCGTGGTCCGCGAGGCCTGCTTCACCCTGGACCTGCCGCCGCACGAGTTCGACCTCTGACCGGGGCTCCCGCGGCTACATCGGCGAGGCGGCCGCCCGCAGCACCAGATAGAGCGTGACCGCCGAGTTCGCCGAGGACAGGGCGGACACGGTCGCGCCGCAGGCGGCGCACCAGACGGCGAGGCCCACGGCCGTGCCGACCGGCGGCCACGCACGGCCCGCCGGAGCGGGGCGCATCAGGGCCGCGACCCGTCGGGGCACCGGGCCGGCGTCCCCGCCCGTCAGGGCGGGGAGCGCGGCGGCCGGAGCGCGGGGCGCGAGGAGGGCCGCCTTGCCGATCGCGCGGGCGACGGAGCGGCGGCTGCCGACCTCGGCGGCCGCCTCCTCGTCGGCCCAGCGCTCTGCGGTGTAGGAGACGGCGGTACGCAGCGGCCGCAGGAACGGGTTGGCGCGCGCCGCGAGATGGACCGTCAGGAGGTGCCGGTGGTGACGCGCGGCCAGATGGGCCCGCTCGTGGGCGAAGAGCGCCCGCCGTTCGGCGGGGGCGAGACCCGCGAGCATCCCCGTGCTGACCACGACCCGGCCCCGGCCCCCGCCCCGCGCCTTGGGGCGGCCGTGGCCCCGCGCCTTGGGGCGGCCCGTGACCCGCGCCCCTCCCCGTACCGCGCCGCCGGGCACCGCGTACGCGTACGGCGTGCGGTCCGGCAGCACCGCGACGGGCGTCTGCGGCAGCCCGGCCAGGGCCGCCACGACCCGGCGCCGCACCCGCACCTGCCGCCAGGCCGCCGCACCGCACGAGACCAGCACGGCGAGCAGCGCCGGGATGGCCGCGCGGCCCGCGATCTCGTCGTACGGCAGGGCCGCGCGCACATCGGGGTCCGACCAGCTGTCGGGGAGCGGGTTGCCGGGGAGTTGCGCGGTGCCCACGATCATGAGCAGGCCGAGGCAGAGGGTGCTGCACACGGCGGAGACACCGGCGACGACGGCCAGCAGCCGCGTCGCGGTACGGGGGTGGAGCCGCTGCTCGGCGAGGCGGGCGACCGGCCAGGCGGTGAGCGGGAGGACCAGGGGAAGGAAGACGAAGACTCCCATGACGGCTAGCCTTCCTCCTCCTCCGCGGCCTTGGAGAGCAGTTCACGGAGAAGTCGCTCTTCGTTCGGCGAGAGGCCGGTGACGAAACTGGCGAGGACCGCCTGCCGGTCAGCCTCCGCGTCCAGCACCTTCCGCATCCGCAGGGCGGCGAGCCCGGCCTCGTCGGCGACCGCCGTCCACCGGAAGGAGCGGCCGGCGCGCTCGCGCTCGACGGCGCCCTTCGCCCGGAGGCGGGTGAGGATGGTGATGACGGTGGTGTAGGCGAGACCGCCGCCGAGCCGTTCCCTCACCCACGCCACGGGCACGGGCTCGGACGCCTCGCGCAGCACGGCGAGCACCTGGGACTCCAGTTCGCCCTGCCCCCGCCTGCGCGCGGAGGGCTCCGCTCCGCCCTCGCTCCGGTCCGCCACGACACCCTCCTCCGCGTAAGAACAGCAGCCCATCGTACTGAACGGCCGGGCCGCTCCAAGCGATCAATGGGTGCTGGCACCCATGTCCTACACCCTCCTTACATGGAACAATTCAGGAATAGCGGAGGATCGCTGGGAATCAGGGGGGATCGGCACATGGAATGGTTTCTGGGATTCGGCATCGCGGGGCTGATCGTCCTGGCGCTCTCCCTCGTCTTCGACGGCGTCCTGGAAAGCGTCGGCGGCGGTCTCGACGGATTCCTCGACGGATTCCTCTCGCTCCCGGTGATCGCCGGATTCGTGTCGGCACTCGGATTCACCGGCGCCCTCGCGACGGGCGCGGCCGGCGCCGGGACGGTCGTCGCGACCCTCACGGGGATCGCCGCAGGGGCCCTGGCCGGCTGGGCGACCTGGCGGTTCAGCCGGGCGCTGCTCAGGGACGGCGACGCGCCCGCACCGCGGGGCGAGGACCTGACGGGCACGTCGGGGGCGGTCGTCACGGCGATTCCGGCCGGGGGCTACGGCGAGGTGCTGCTGTATCTGGCGGGCCAGCCGGTGAAGTACGCGGCGAAGGCGGCCGCGCCGGTCGAGCGGGGCGCCGAGGTGTGGGTGGAGTCGGTGCTGTCGGCGACATCGGTCGCGGTCCGCCCCGTGGAGCGCTGAAACAGCGCCGCGCCGACGCCCACCACCGCGCCGCCCCCGATCCGCCGCTTTCTCTTTGACTCAAGCCCGCTTGTTCCTCTCGTCCCCCTCCCGTGTCTCTTGTCCACTTCAACCGATGCACTCGGTTCACTCACCTCGTTCGAAGGGATTTCTTCATGAGCCCTGTCCTGACCGCTGTCGTGGGAATAGTCGTCCTCGTCGTCCTGCTCGGCCTCGTCGTCGTCACGCGCTACAAGGTGGCCGGCCCCAGCGAGGCCTTCATCATCACCGGCCGGCGCGGCAAGAAGGCCACCGATCCGGCCACGGGGCGGGTGTTCACCGACAACAGCGGCCAGAAGGTCGTGGTCGGCGGCGGTGTGTTCGTCGTCCCGTTCGTGCAGCAGAAGTTCACGCTCGACCTGTCCAGCCGGCACATCCCCGTCGCGGTGCGCGGCGCGGTCACCCTGCGCGGGGTGAAGGCCAACCTCGAAGGCGTCGCGATCGTCAAGGTCGGCGGCACCGAGGACTCGATCCGCGCGGCCGCGCAGCGGTTCCTGATGCAGCAGAACGGCATCGTCGGCTTCACCCAGGAGGTGCTGTCGGGCGCCCTGCGGTCCATCGTGGGCCGGATGTCGGTCGAGGACATCATCCGGGACCGGGCCGCGTTCGCCGGTCAGGTCGCCGAGGAGGCGGAGGCCAGCCTCTCCGGTCAGGGCCTGGTCCTCGACGCCTTCCAGATCCAGGACATCACCACCGAGGGCTCGTACCTGGAGGACCTCGGCCGCCCCGAGGCCGCCCGCGCCAAGCAGGAGGCGGACATCGCCGAGGCCGTCGCGCGGCGCGCCGCCGAGCAGGCGAGGCTGAAGGCGGAGGAGGAGATCGCCATCGCGCAGCGGACCCTCTACCTGAAGCAGGCCGAGATCAAGGCCCAGACGGACGAGGCCGCCGCCCAGGCGAACGCCGCGGGCCCGCTCGCCGAGGCCGCGCGCCAGCAGGACATCCTGACCGAGCAGGAGAAGGTGGCCGCGCGCCAGGCCGAGCTGACCGACCGGCAGCTCGACACCCAGGTCCGCAAGCCCGCCGACGCGGCCCGCTACCAGGCCGAGCAGGAGGCCGAGGCCCGCCGTATCGCCCTGGTCAAGGAGGCCGAGGCGGACGCCCAGCGCGCCAGGCTCACCGGTGAGGGCGAGAAGGCCCACCGCGCGGCCCTCGCCGACGCCGTACGCATCGAGGGCGAGGCCCAGGCCGCGGCGATCGCCGCGAAGGGCTCCGCCGAGGCCGAGGCCATGCAGAAGAAGGCCGACGCCTACGCCCAGTACGGGGACGCGGCCGTCCTCCAGATGCTCGTCGAGGTCCTGCCCCAGGTCGTGGCCAAGGCGTCCGAGCCGCTGTCGGCCGTCGAGAAGATGACGGTCATCTCCACCGACGGGGCGAGCCGGCTGTCCCGTACGGTCGCGGACAACGTCGCCCAGGGCATGGAGCTCCTGTCCTCCACGACCGGCGTGGACCTGGCGCAGTTGCTCCAGGGCATCACGCAGAAGCAGCCGGGCAGTCAGCCGGTGGAGCGGACCGCGCCGCAGGGGGAATCGATCGAGATCGCGGGCTGAGCGGTCCGGCCCGGACGGGCCCCGCGTTCACACGCGGTCGGAGGTGGATCCGGGCTCGGGCACGCGCACGGGCTCGGGTCCCGTCCGCTGCTCCCGCACGGTCATCTCGTCCGAGGGCGTCGGCTTCCGCCGCCCTCGGAGGAGGTACCCGGCGATCGGCTCCGTGTAGCGGGCGGTCAGCGGCCCGATCACCACCAGGATGAGCACATACGCCGTGGCGAAGGGCCCGAGCTGGGGCTGCACCCCGGCCGTGACGGCGAGGCCCGCGATGACGATGGAGAACTCGCCGCGCGCTACCAGCGTGCCGCCCGCCCGCCAGCGCCCCTTGACCCCGATGCCGGCGCGTCGCGCGGCCCAGTGACCGGTGGCGATCTTGGTCAGGGCGGTGACGACGGCCAGGGCGAACGCCGGCAGGATCACCGGCGGGATGCTCGCGGGGTCGGTGTGCAGCCCGAAGAAGACGAAGAACACCGCGGCGAAGAGGTCGCGCAGGGGGCTCAGCAGGGCGTGCGCTCCGTCGGCGACCTCCCCGGAGAGGGCGATGCCGACGAGGAACGCGCCGACGGCCGCGGAGACCTGCAGCTGCTGGGCGACACCGGCGACGAGCAGCGTCAGGCCGAGGACGACGAGCAGCAGCTTCTCCGGGTCGTCGCTGGAGACGAACCGCGAGATCAGCCGTCCGTAGCGGACGGCGACGAAGAGCACGGCGCCGGCCACGCCCAGGGCGATGGCGAGCGTGGCGCTGCCCGCCGCCAGACCGACCCCGGCGAGCAGGGCCGTGATGATGGGCAGGTAGACGGCCATCGCGAGGTCTTCGAGGACCAGGATGCTGAGGATGACCGGTGTCTCGCGGTTGCCGAGGCGCCCGAGGTCCCCGAGGACCTTGGCGATGACGCCGGACGACGAGATCCACGTGACGCCCGCCAGGACGACGGCGGCGACAGGACCCCACCCGAGGAGCAGCGCCGCGGCGGCGCCGGGCAGGGCGTTGAGGGCGAAGTCGACGAGTCCGGCCGGGTACTGGGTCTTGAGGTTGGAGACGAGGTCGCTCGCCGTGTACTCCAGGCCGAGCATCAGGAGCAGCAGGATCACCCCGATCTCGGCGCCGATGGCGACGAACTCCTCACTGGTGCCGAGCGGCAGCAGGCCGCCCTTGCCGAAGGCGAGCCCGGCGAGGAGGTAGAGGGGTATCGGGGAGAAGCTGAACCGGCCGGCGAGCCGCCCGAGCAGGCCGAGACCGAGGATGATGGCGCCGAATTCGATCAGGAAGACCGCGGAGTGCACGCCGCCCTCACTCCCGACCGAGGATCGCGGCGGCCGCGTCGACGCCCTCGCGGGTGCCGATGACGATGAGGGTGTCGCCGCCGGCGAACCGGAAGGCGGGCGTCGGGGACGGTACGGCCCCGGAGCGGCGCAGTACCGCGACGATGGAGGCGCCCGCGTCGGTGCGCATCCGCGTCTCGCCGAGCAGGCGCCCGTTCCAGTACGAGTGGGCCGACAGCTCGATGCGTTCGGCGACGAGCCCCAGGTCGGTGGTGTGCAGGACGTTGGGGCTGTGGTGCGCGGGGAGCAGCGCGTCGATCAGCGAGGCGGTCTCGGCCTCGGTGAGGTGGAGCGACTGGGCGCAGGCGTCGGGGTCGTCGCCCCGGTAGACGTTCACGGTCCGGGTTCCGTCGCGGTGCGCGATGACCGACAGCTGGCGGTGCTCCCGGGTGGTGAGGTCGTACTGGACGCCTATGCCGGGCAGGGGTGTCGTTCTCATCCGCGGAGCAGGCAAGGGCCCGTCCCTTCCGTCGTCGTGTCAAGGGGTGATCAGGTCGGTGGTCGGGGGCCATCGTGCCACCCGCCGGGAGGCACGGAACATGGGTGTCGGCACGGATGGACAAGCCGCGGGAAACTGGTCAGGATGAAGCGGGGACATGGATCCCGCCGCAGGTCAGAGGCTCGGAGCAGGCAAAGGGAGAGAGACGCACACGTGTCGCTGTACTGGCGCATCTTCCTTCTCAACGCCTCGGTGCTGGTCGTCGCCGTCCTCCTGCTGCTGGGCCCGGTCACCGTCTCCACACCCGTCCTCCTGGGCGAGGCGCTCGTGCTCGGGGCGGGTCTCGTCGCGATGCTCCTCGCGAACGCGTTCCTGCTGCGGTTCGGCCTGGCGCCGCTCCAGCGCCTCACCCGGGCGATGCGGACCGCGGACCTGCTGAGGCCGGGGCGGCGTGCGGCGGTGGCGGGGCGCGGGGAGCTCGCCGACCTGACGCGTACGTTCAACACGATGCTCGACCGGCTGGAGGCCGAGCGGGCCGTGAGCACCGCCCGGGTCCTCTCGGCGCAGGAGGAGGAGCGGCGGCGGATCGCGCAGGAGCTGCACGACGAGGTGGGGCAGACCCTCACGGCGGTGCTGCTCCAGCTGAAGCACGCCGCGAACCACGCTCCGGAGGAGCTTCGCACCGAACTCCACCAGGCGCAGGAGACGACCCGGGCGAGCCTGGACGAGATCCGCCGCATCGCGCGCCGGCTGCGCCCCGGGGTGCTGGAGGAGCTGGGGCTGCACAGCGCGCTCAGATCGCTGGCCTCGGAGTTCTCGACACCGGGCCTGACGGTACGGGCCCGCATCGAGTCGGGCCTCCCGAAGCTCGACGACGCGACCGAGCTGGTGCTCTACCGCGTGGCGCAGGAGGGACTCACCAACACGGCCCGCCACGCGGCCGCGACCCGGGTGGACCTGCGGCTGCGCCGGCTGCCCCGCGGAAGGGTCGGTCTCCTGGTCAAGGACGACGGCCGGGGGATCGGCCGGGCGCCGGACGGCGCGGGCCTCAGCGGCATGCGGGAGCGGGCCCTGCTGATCGGCGCGGAGCTGACGATCCGCGAAGGCGAAGACGGCGGTACGGAAGTCCACTTGAGCACTTCGAGCGGTAAGGCGACGCCATGACGGCCCCCACACCTCCCACGGCCCCGGCACCCCCGGCCCCCACCCGGATCCTCCTCGCGGACGACCACGCGCTGGTCCGCGGCGGAGTGCGGCTGATCCTGGACGCGGAGCCGGACCTGACGGTCGTCGCGGAGGCGGCGGACGGCGCGGAGGCGGTGGCCCTGGCCCGCTCCGAGGCCGTCGACCTCGCCGTCCTCGACATCTCGATGCCGCGCATGACCGGCCTCCAGGCGGCCCGCGAACTCAGCCGCCTCCAGCCGGAGCTGAGGATCCTGATCCTCACGATGTACGACAACGAGCAGTACTTCTTCGAGGCCCTGAAGGCCGGCGCGAGCGGCTACGTCCTGAAGTCGGTGGCGGACCGCGACCTGGTGGAGGCCTGCCGGGCGGCGGTCCGCGACGAGCCCTTCATCTACCCCGGCGCGGAGACCGCCCTGATCCGCACCTACCTCGACCGGGCCGAGCAGGGCAGGCCCCTGCCGGACAAGGCCGTCACGGAGCGCGAGGAGGAGATCCTCAAGCTGGTCGCGGAGGGGCACAGCTCCAAGGAGATCGGCGACCTCCTCGTCATCAGCCCGAAGACGGTGGAACGCCATCGCGCCAACCTCCTCCAGAAGCTCGGCATGCGCGACCGCCTGGAGTTGACCCGGTACGCGATCCGGGTGGGCCTGATCGAGCCCTAGGGCGACGGTCGCCGGGGGCCCAGGGCCCGGGGTTCCCAGGGGCCCGGGGCCGGGGCCGGGGTTTCCAGGGCGGGGCCGGCGACTAGGGGTTGGCGGTCGGGGTGAGGGCGGCCCGGTGCTGGTAGAGGAGGACCTGTGCCGGTTCCGGGGGTTCGTCGGCGGGGAAGAAGCGGGCCAGCTCGTGCCGGCCGCTGATGCGCAACTTCCGGTACGAGTGGGTGAGATGGGACTCGACGTTCCGCAGGCTCACCTGGAGCAGCCGCGCGATGTCACGGTTGCTCATGCCGCGGGCGGCCAGTTCGGAGACCTGCCGCTCCGTGGGGGTGAGCAGCGACTCCGTCGAGTCCTTGCGCGGGTCGGGGCGGCCGCCCGCGTCCCGCAGCTCCCGCTGCACCGCCTCGACCAGGCCTTCGGCGCCCAGCGAGATGCCGACCTCGTTGGCGCGGTGGAGCAGTTCGCGGGACCGGCGGGGCGTGCCGCTCTGCCGGTGGGCGCGCCCGGCCGCGTACAGGGCGTGGGCGAACAGCAGGGGCGCCGGGCTGGGTTCGAGGAGTTCCACGGCCCGGTCCGCGAGCCGCAGTGCCTCGCGGCCCGAGGTCGCCGCCGCCTCGGCGACCAGCGCCCGGCCCAGCGCGAAGGGGGCGGCCCAGCGGTGGGCGAGCACGGTCTCCTCCTGGGCGGCACGGCGGGCCGCGGCCACGTTGCGCCGGGCCAGCTGGAGGCCCGCGCGGGTGGAACGCCAGGGCAGGACCGCCGGGTTGACGATGCCACGGCGGCCCAGCTCCTCCTCGCAGTGGGCCAGCAGCACCAGACCGCGCCGCGCCTCGCCGAGCCGGCCGAGGGCCCGTCCGGCGCTGTGCAGCAGGTGCAGCCGCCACCAGGTGACCGGCCGGTCGCCGGGGAGCGGCGGGGCGGCGTCGAGGAGGGCCCCCGCCGCGGCGACGTCGTCCCGTTCCAGGGCGACGTCGATGAGCACGCTGAGGGCGAGCGGCCCCACGTGGAACCGGCCGGCGCGGATCCGGGTGAGCAGGTCGAGCGCCTCGCGGGCGTCGTCCTCGGCCCGGGCCAGCTGCCCGCGGTGCAGCTGCACCAGTCCGCGGACGGCCAGCGCCTCGGCGATCCGGGTCGTGCTGCCGTCGGTGCGGGCGAGTCCGACCTCGGTGTCGATGTGCCGCCGGGCCTCCTCCGCGTCGCCCGCCCACAGTTGGGCGAGCAGCGCCTGGTACCAGCGGGCGGAGCCGTACGGGGCGCGGGGCACGGACAGCAGCCGGTCGGCGATCCGCCGCGCCGCGGCCGCCGAGTCGCCGGCGGCCGTACGCAGGAGCAGCACCCGCAACAGCCGGTCCTCCTCGCCGGGGTGACGCCCGTGGCGGGAGGGGTGACCCGCGTCGCCGGGCGTGCCGCCGCCTTCGGGGCTCCCCGCCCCGTGGGCACCGGACCCGTGGGCGCCCGGCCCGTGGGCGTCGGACCCATGGGCGCCCGCCCCGTGGGCGTCGGACCCGTGGGCACCGGACCCGTGGGCGCCGGCCTCGGGGCGGCCGCCGTCGTGGAACCGTACCTGCGCCATCGCCTCGCGCAGTCGGGCCGCGGAGGTCGGGTCGAGGGTGCCCGCCGTCTCCCGCCGGGCCTCCTCTAGGACCTCCAGCGCTCCGGCGGTGTCGTCCAGGCGCAGCCGGAGATCGGAGAGCAGCAGCGCGTGCCGGAACCTTTCGGCGGGCGCGGTGACGGTGGAGGTGTGCGCGGTCAGGGCGCGTGCCGCGGCGGGCAGGTCGAGGCCGCTGAGGGCCTGGATCCGCAGGGTCTCCGCCCGGTCCTCGTGCCCCTCGGGCACACCGTGCAGGACGGCCTTCTCGACCAGCCGGCGGGCGCCCGCCGGGTCGTGCTCGACCACGCCCTGGGCGACCTCCATGAGGAGTTGCGCCATCCAGGGTTCGTCCAGGCGGTGGGAGCGCAGCAGATGGGCGGCGACGTCCTCGCCCGGATCGCCGCGGTGCCGCATCCTGCGGGCGGCGAGCCGGTGCAGTTCGGCGCGCTCGGCGCACGGGATGTCCTGGTAGAGCAGCCCCGCGAGGAGGGGGTGGCGGAACTTCATGTCATGGGGACAGAGCAGTCCGGATTCCGTGAGTCTGCTGATACATCGACACGCGTCCTCGGTGGGGAGGCCGCAGAGGTCCGCGAGCAGGGCGGCGTCCACCGGACCGCAGAGGATACTCGCGGCGCGGGCGATCTCCAGGCCGTACGGGTCGATGCGCCGCAGCATGCACAGGATGCGCTCCTTGACGGCCTGGAGCCCCAGCCGCTCGTCCGGCGGGCCGCCCGGCGTCCGGCCGGGGCGCGCCTCGGCGGAGTCCGCGGGACGAGTGAGGTGCCGGGGACCCGTGGGGTGCCCGGGAGAAGTGGCGTACCCCGGAGACGCCGGGTGACCGGAACGCCCCGGCAGACCCGGCAGACCCGGCATCCCAGGTAGCCCCGGCAGACCTGGCAGACCTGGGAGCCCCGTCGGCCCCCCGAGGTGGCCCGTGCCGGCGGGGAGGAGGGGACCGGAGCGGCCCGTCGGGCCCGTCCGTATCTGCTCGGTCAGCAGGTACGGGTTCCCGCCGGTGCCTGCGACCAGCGCGTCCACGGCCTCGTGACCGTGGCCGTGGCCGCAGAGCGACGTGGCCAGATCGAGCGCCGCGCTCGGGCTGAGGTCGCTCAGATGGATGTGGCGGTCGGGGCGCAGCCCCTCCATGAACTCGACCAGAAGGTGCTGGTCGCTGGCCGGTTCGCCGCAGCGTTTGGTGGCCAGCAGGACGACGGGGAGGTTCTCCAGGCGGCGGCTCAGGAAGCCCAGCCACAGCAGCGACGGGCAGTCGACGTGCTGGACGCTGTCGACGGTCAGCAGGATCGGGGTGCGCCGGGCGGCCCGCCCGACGCTCGCGCACAGCTCCGCGAGGAGCGGGTAGTCGGGCTCGGCCCGGCCGTCGCCGTGCGGTGCGCCGTAGGCGGCGAAGGTGCGGTCCCAGCCGTCCGCGGTCTCCGGCAGCGTCCCGAGCAGCTGGTGCACGACCCCGAGGGGGAAACGCTGCTCGGCCGGGGAGGCGGTGGCGGAGAGGACGGTCATGCCCCGGTCGCGGGCCGTCTCCTCGGCCCAGCGCAGCAGCGAGGTCTTGCCGGTGCCGATGATGCCCTCCACGAGGGCGACGGCGCCCGCACCCGCTCTCGCGGCGTCCAGTATCTCGGTGATGGTCTTCGATTCCTCGCTCCTGCCGAACAGCTCCTTGGGCACCGCCCCACACCTCCCTGCCGAACAGTGGAATGACTCGGACGAGATCGCCACTTCGGCAGGGGGAGGCCTTGCGGAAAAGCTGTGGAGCCGGCGCCGTCAAGGCCCTTTTCAGGTCATGGCCCGAACCGTCGCCGTCGTGCTGGAAATGCCTTCTTCAGACGACGTGGAGACCGGTCGAACTCCTCCACGCCGATCCCCCGAACACCGGTGAACGGCCCACACCTCCGAGGATCCCGACGCTAACACGGGGGCCGCGATATTTGTACAGCGGAGCTCACCGCACGGATTCCGAACGTATTCCTTCGGCCATTGCTTCGGTGGCCCCGTATTGAGGTGAATGGGGACCGCACGGGTACGGTCGGCACCGATGTGGGGCGGTGACCAGTGAACAGCCCGAAAAGCGGTTGCCCCGATCCGTGAGTTCACCACCGGCCAATTGGCGTGAATCTGATGGAGGGAGCGGTACCGCGTGTCCGCGATCAGCGAGGAGCTCCGCACCGAACAGTTCGTCATGTCCCTGCGCGGAGTCGTGCCGTACGTGTACGAGCAGGCGTGGCAGTCCGTCCTGGACGGAACGCCCCTGCCCCGCACCGCGCTCCACCGCGGGCCGGACGGCCTGCTGCGCCGCACGCTGCGGCCCGAGGCCCGCTTCCGACTGCAGATCGTGGACTGGCGGGCCACCCGGGCCGAGGTGCAGGACACCCGGCTCGCCGAACGCCTCGCCGGGGAGTCCGCCACCGGACTCCCCCTCGACCGGGCCCCGCTGATGTGCGCCACGCTCATCCGGCGCTCCGACCGCGACTGGACCTTCGCCTGGCGGTACGCCCGCGCGCTGATGGACCGGCGTGCGGGGCTCCGGATCCTGGAGGAGGCGGCCGAGGCGTACGCGGTCCTGCTGCGCGGCGGCATCCCGCGCGGGGCGGCGGTCGCGGCGCTACCAGGCGTGGCGCTACCGGGCGGGGCGTCAGCGGGCGCGGCGTCAGCGGGCGCGGGACAACCGGGCCCTGCTTCACCTGGTCCTGTTCCGCCTGGTCCTGCTTCACCTGGTGCCACTTCACCCGGCCCTGTCGCGCCGGGCGGTCCGCTCCCCCGCGTACGGCCCCGGGGACCGGTGGCCCGATGAGCGGCGACACGTCGGTGCGGCTGTTCTGCCTCCCCTTCGAGGGCGCCTCGGCGGGGGTCTACCTGCCCTGGGCCGAGGCCCTCGGGACCTCGGTGGTCGTCACCCCCGTCGAACTGCCCGGCCGCGGCCGCCATCCGCGCCGCCGCCCCTGCGGCCGGCTCGAACCGCTGCTCGCCGAGATCCTGCCGTACGTGGCCCGCATGCGTGACCGCCCCTTCGCCCTCTACGGGCACGGCTTCGGCGCCCTCCTCGCGTACGAGATCGCCGCCCGCCTGGAGTGGCAGTACGACGCGGTGGCCGAGCGGCTGTACGTCTCCGGGGCCGGCGTCCCGTACCGGCCGGCCCCGGAGCACGCCGTCTCCCAGCTGCCCGACGCCGAGCTGCTGCGCCGGCTCGGGCGGCGGGGCCGGATCCCCCCGGGCGCCCTGGACCCGTCGCGGGCGCCCCGGGTACTGCCCGCGCTCCGTGCCGACCTCGCCGTCCTGGAGGCGTACCGGCGCGACCCCCGCCATGTCGTGCACTGCCCGGTCACCGCCATGGGCGGCAGCGAGGACCGGAGTGTCGGCGGGGCCGATCTGGCCGCGTGGCGCCGGTGCACCCGGCGGTCCCTGCGGGTGGACACGGTCCCCGGCGGCCACTACTTCCCGCTGACCGCCCGGTGGGAGCTGCTCGACACCTTCAGCCGGGACCTGATGCGCCCGCGGGTCCGCGCGTCGCGCGCCGCAGGCGGCGGACCTTCCCGCGTACCGGCCGGTTCCCGTCCGTACGATCCGGCGGTCGGTCCCGGAACCGGCAACAAGAGTTGTCCGGTGTCCCCGGCGTCCCCATCCTGGCCGGCGGAGGTGACCGTATGACACCCACGCATGGCACCGGAGGCCTCGCCGGTGACGCCCTCGGCGCCGCGGACGTACCCGCGGGCGACCCGGGAGCCGAGTACGACGCGGAGGACCGCGCGGAGGACCGGTCGGAGGACCGCGCGGAGGACCGGGCGGAGGACCGCGCGGAGGACCGGGCGGAGGACCGCGCCGAGCACCCCGCCGAGCAGGAGGCCGAACTGCACGCCGACTTCCTGGCCGAGGCGGCCCACTGGCTGCACGGGCTGCTCGGTCCCGCGGACCGGGCCACGGCGGCCGTCCGCCGGATCCTCGACGTCGGCAGCGGCCCGGGCGTGGCCTCCCGCGCCCTCGCCGAGGCCTTCCCGCAGGCCCGGGTGCTCGCCGTGGACCGGTCGGCCGCACTGCTCGCCCGGGCCGAGGCCCGGGCCGCCGAGCACGGGCTGGCCGACCGGATCACCACGCAGCAGGCGGAACGACCCGAGGAGTTCGCCCGGTCGGGTCCCGTCGACCTGATCTGGACCGGGAACGTCTGCCGCCACCTCGGCGACCAGCAGGCCGCCCTGCGCAGCCTGGCCTCCGCGCTGCGGCCCGGCGGGCTGCTCGCCGTCGCCGAGCGGGGCCTCCCGCCGCGCTTCCTGCCCCGGGACATCGGCATCGGCCGCCCCGGGCTCCAGGCGCGCCTGGACGCCGCCGTCGAGGAGCAGGTCACCGCCCGGCGGTCCCGGCTCCCCGGCGCCACCTCCGTCGTCGAGGACTGGCCCTGCCTGCTGGCCTCGGCGGGACTCGTGCCCGCCGGGACCCGTACGTTCCTCATCGAGTTCCCGGCCCCGCTCGACGTACCGGTGCGCCGGCATCTCCACACCCGGCTGCACGGGCTGCTCGCCGACGTCGGTGAGCGCCTCGACCTGGTGGACCGGCTCACCGTGGAGCAGCTCCTCGACGGGGACGCCTGCACCGGTGTCCTCTGGCGTCCCGACGCCTTCTATCTGACCGCCGTGACGGTGCACACCGCGCGGTTGTGCCGGCCCCTCGAATCCGCCTGAATCCGGCCGGGGAATTTGTCACCTTGGCGAAAAGCGGACACGAAAAGGAAAGGCGAACGAATTAACTAAGGAGATTAGCAGTCCAGCGGTTCCCGTAATGCCCCCGAAGCGCGCGCCGCTCGCCCTCGGGGGCTTCGGCATGCACGGAATCCATACTCCTGCCCGTCACCCGTAGGGACTCCCCCTCCGCAGATTCTTCGGTCAGCCCTACGGTCCCACCGTATTGAGGCCCCCACCCCCGCGCTCCTACGTTCCTTCCCAGAACAGCCGCTTCGGAAAGGGACCGGTCGGGCGGCGCCCGGTGACGGACGGAGGACGCGTGAGGATACGGATTCTTGGCCCGCTGCACGCCGAGACGGACGGAGTTCCGGTCGTCCCGAGTGCGGCGAAGACGCGACAGGTCCTCGCGCTCCTCGCGCTCCACCCCGGCCGGCCCGTCCCGGTGGCCGTCCTCAAGGAGGAACTCTGGGGCCCGCTGCCCCCGAGCAGCGCGCACAGCACCCTGCAGACCTACATCCTGCGGCTGCGCCGGGCACTGGCGGCGGCCCTCGGCGGCCCGTACGGGCCGGAGGGCCCCACCGGGGCGGCAGGGGCCGGGGCGGTCGAGCCGGCGGGGGTCGCGGTCGGGAAGGCCGGGGCAGCCGGGCCGACGGGGATCGCGGTCGGGAAGGCCGGGGCGACCGGTCCGGCCCGGGCCCGGGATCTGCTGGCCACGGGTCACGACGGCTACCTCCTGCGGATCGCCGAGGAGAACGTCGACGCCTTCGCCTTCCAGCGCGCCGCGCAGGCCGGGCACACCGCCTTCGCCGACGGCGACAGCGCCCGCGCCGCCCGGTTGCTCCGCGAGGCCCTCGCCCTGTGGACGGGACCGGCCCTGGTGGACGTACGGGCCGGGGCCGCGCTGCGGATCCACGCGGCGCGCCTGGAGGAGAGCCGGCTGCTCGCGACCGAACGCCGGCTCGACGCCGAACTGCGCCTCGGTCTGCACGGCGAACTCCTCGCCGAACTCGTCGAGCTGACCCGCCTCCACCCCGCCAACGAACGGCTGCACGCCCAGGCGATGGTGGCGTTCTACCGCGCCGGCCGGCAGTCCGAGGCCCTCCAGCTCTACCGCGGTCTCAGACGCCGACTCGTCGAGGAGCTGGGTCTCGAGCCCGCCCCGCAGCTCCAGCGGCTGCACCAGGCGATGCTCTCGGTCGATCCGCGCCTGGACACCCCGGCCCACGGCGGCCGTCCGACACCGACCTTCGACCTCTACGCGGCCTGACGCCCCGGCCCCGGGCCCACCGCGACTCCCGGCCCCCGACCCCCCACCCACCACCACCTCGACCCCACCGCACGAGACACCCGAGAGAGGCGACACAGTGACGGACCAGCACCAGGACCAGGCGCAGGCCCCGGCGCAGGACGAGGCGCAGGACGAGGCCCAGCAGAACCAGGTACCCACCCTCTACGAATGGATCGGCGGCACCGAGGCGCTGGAGCGGCTCACCGAGGCGTTCTACGCCCGTGTCCGCAAGGACGAGGTCCTCGCCCCGCTCTTCGCGCACATGGACGACGACCACCCCCAGCACGTCGCGACCTTCCTCGGCGAGGTGCTCGGCGGGCCGACGCACTACACCGAGCAGCACGGCGGCTACCCCCACATGGTCTCCCGCCACCGGGGCCGGGCCATCAAGCCCGAGCAGCGGGCCCGCTGGGTGGAGCTGATGCTGACGGCGATGGACGAGGTCGGGCTGCCCGAGGACGCCGAGTTCCGCTCCGCCTTCGTCGGCTACATCGAGTTCGGCTCGCGCCGCGCGATGGCCAACTCCCAGCCGGACGTCGGCCCCACCCGTCGCACCACCATCAAGAAGTGGGGCTGGGGCGAGGGCGTACCCGGTGAGGAGTGATCCACCGGCCGACCGGCCCCCGCCGCGTCCCGGTATCGGCAACAAATGTTGTCCGTCCGCGGAGCCCGGTTCCAGCATGGGCGTCACTGGTGATCACCACGATCCGGCGGACCGCCGAGGCCGGCAGACCGGCGCGCACCCGCCCTGATCCGTACGCCCGAACCGTCAGAACGAGGAGTCCGCTCATGCGTTTGGCCACCCCCGGGGCTGTGCGACGCGTCCCCCCGCGCCCCGCCGCCACCCCGCGCCCGACCACCGTCCCGCAGGTCGCCCCGACCTCGCGCGTCGCCCAGACCCCGCACCCCGCCGCCGCCACGCAGCCGGAAGGCGGTCACCGATGAGCCTCCGGACCGAATCCCAGGAAGCCACCGCCCCGAAGGCCAACGGCAGGCTGCCGCTCGCCGTCTACCTGCTCGCGTTCAGCCTGTTCGCGATGGGCAGCGCCGAGTTCCTGCTCGCCGGTGTCCTCCCGGACATCGCCGACGACCTCGACATCTCGCTGTCGTCCGCGGGTGCCCTCATCTCGGCCTTCGCCATCGGTGTCGTGATCGGCGGCCCGCCGCTGGCGGTGCTGACCCTGCGCTGGCCGCGCCGTACGACCCTGGTGATCTCGCAGGCCGTGTTCGCCGCCGGGGTGGCCGTCGGCCTGCTGACCGACGACTTCACGGTGCTGCTCGTCACCCGCTTCCTGATCGGCCTGGCGTACGCCGGGTTCTGGGCGGTCGCCGCGGTCACCGCGATCTCCCTCGTCACCCCCGACCGCACCGCCCGGGCCTCCGGCGTGGTGGTCAGCGGCCTCAGCATCGCGATGGTCGCGGGCGGCCCGGCCGGCGCCTTCCTCAGCCACTTCACCGGCTGGCAGGGCGGCTTCTGGGCGGTGGTCGCGCTGACCGTGCTGAGCGCGATCGCCACGATCGTCGCCGTGCCCGCCACCAAGGCGGCGCAGGAGCCCAGCGTGAAGCGCGAGCTGCGGACGATGCGGCAGCCGCAGCTGTGGGTGGTGTACGCCGCGACCCTGCTCAGCACCGCCGCGTACATGATCTCGTACAACTACCTCGCGGCCTTCCTCACGGACGTCACCGGTGTCGACTCCGTGTGGGTGCCCGCCATCCTCGTCCTCTTCGGCATCGGAGCCTTCATCGGCCTCTCGATCGGCGGCCGGATCGCCGACGGACGCCCCCACCACGCCCTGCTCATCGGGGCCGGCGGCATCCTCGTCTGCTCCGTGCTGCTCGCGCTCCTCGCCGACTACGCCGTGGCCGTCGTCCCCCTGGTCCTGCTCCTGGGCGTCGCCGGCTTCGTCCTCAACCCTGCCGTCTACGGGCGGGTGTTCACCGTGGCCTCGGGCGCGCCGACGCTCGCCGGTGCCACCGCCGTCTCCATGTTCCAGCTCGGCATCAGCGTGGTCCCCGTCCTCGCGGGCGTGGCGCTCGGCGCAGGTGCCGGTCTCACCTCGATCCCGTGGCTGGGCGCGGGACTCGCCGTGCTCACCATCCCGGTCGTCCTGGTCGAGCGCGCGATGGCCCGCAACCGGGCCGCCCGCGAGGCCGGATCCGCGCACGCCGCGGCGAACCCGGACGCGCCCGTCGCCACGAACGCCCCGGCGGTCGTAGACAACTGATGTGACGTCATGACACACCACCACCGGTAGCCGCGGAGAGCTCCTCCCCCGGGGGCTCTCCGCCGGCTCCCCCACAGGGAGGACCTCATGGACAACGAGCTGGGCTACGAACTCGGCACCTGGGTCGTGTCACAGATCCAGAGCCCCGACCGCCCCACGCAGTCGACCTTCTCGCTGCTCGGCAGGGAGTGGGACCTGCTGCCCGAGGTGTTCCCGCCCTATACGGACCCCGGCCCCGGCCTGTTCGCCTCCTGGGTGCCGTACGAGCGGGGCGACCGCTTCCTCGAACTGGGCTGCGGCGCCGGTGTCGCCGCGGTGCTGGCGGCGCAGCACGGGGCCGCGCGGGTGCTCGCCACCGACATCAATCCGGCCGCCGTGGAGAACGCCCGGCGGAACGCCGAACGGCACGGGGTGAGCGACCGGTTCACCGCGCTGACCAGCGACCTCTTCGACGCCCTCGACCCCGAGGAGCAGCTCGACACGGTGTTCTGGAACACCCCGTTCATCGAGGCGCCCGCCGACCGCCCGTACGCGGGGCACATCGAGCGCGCGGTGTTCGACCCCGGGTACGGGCTGGTGAACCGGTTCTTCCGCGACGTGGTGCGCCATCTGGCCGCCGACGGCCGCGTCTACCTGGGCACCAGCGAGGCCATGGGCAACCCGTTCAAGATGCTGCGCGCCGCCGACGAGGCCGGGTTCGAGGGCAAGCGGATCCGCACCGAGTCCGTCGAGCTGCCCGCCGCCGAGTTCGGCGACTCCCCGGCGGTCAGGGCGCACACCGACGAGCGCGGCATCGTCCACATGGACTTCACCCTCTACGAGTTCCGGCTCCGCTGACCGCTTCGCTCAGCGCGCGCACTCCGCGCAGCCTTCACGGCCCGCCCAGCCCGCCCACCGGGGCTGACCGGCACCGAGGCCCCACTCGCACCACTCGCACCAGCAGTTCCGACGCAATCGACCCACCCACACCCATCGGGGCGACCTGACAGCGCCCCGGGAGATTGGACATTGATGAACGCCAACAGGAACGCAGACGCGGACGGTACCGGCTACGACATCGTCATCGCCGGCAACGGAGTCCTGGGACTGTCGCTCGCCTGGGTCCTGGCGCGCCGCGGACAGCGCGTCGCCGTCCTCGGCCAACCCCACCGGCCCTGGGCGGGATCGGCCGCGGCCGGCGCCATGCTCGGCTGTTTCGGCGAGGTCACCACCTCGCTGCTGGCCACCGAGCACGGTCGCCACAAGCTCGAACTCGGCATCAGGGCGACCGAGTTGTGGGGTCCGTGGCTGGAGGAGCTGGAGGAGCAGACGGAGGGCGCGCCGGTCAGGACCGCGCAGGGCACCACCGTCGTCCTCAACACCATCGGCACCGCCGAGATCGACGACGCCAACTACAACGCCATCCGCGCCGAGCTCACCCGCTACGAAGAGCCCTTCGAGGACGTGGAGCCCTCCGACCTCGACTGGGTGGACGCCGAGCCCATCTCCCGCCCGCTGAAGGCCTTCCACATACCGGGCGAGCACGCGGTCAACGCCGCCGCCCTCCTGGAGCGGCTCGAAGCGGCCGCCGTCCGGGCCGGTGCCACGCTCGTCCCCGAGTTCGCCACCCGCGTCGAGTACCGCGGCGAGCGGGTCACCGGCGTCGTCCTCGCCTCCGGCCGCACGATCTCCGCCGACCACGTCACCCTGGCCGCCGGGGCCCGCACCCAGGAACTCCTCGACAGCCTGCCCGTCGGCCCCCGCATCCCCCGGCTGGTCAGCGGTTACGGAGTCTCCTCGCTGATCAGGACCCAGGACGGCACGAGCCCGGACAGCGTCATCCGCACGCCGAACCGCTCCTTCGCGTGCGGCCTGCACGTGGTGCCCCGCGGCGACGGCCACGTCTACGTCGGCGCCACCAACGTCATCGCCGTCGAGCCCCGCGACACCCCCGAGATGCGCGACCTGGTCTTCCTGCTGCAGTGCGCCCACCGCCAGGTCCGCCGCAACCTCTGGAACAGCGAGGTCACCAAGGTCCAGGTCGGCAACCGGCCCGTGTCCATGGACGGCTTCCCGCTGCTGGGCGACGGCGGCATGCAGGGCCTGACCATCATGACCGGCACCTACCGCGACGGACTGCACCTGTCGCCGCTGCTCGCCCAGGACTTCGCGGCCCGCATCCTCGGCGAGGAGCCGCAGGCCGACCTGGACCGCTTCACCCCGCTGCGGCAGCCGTACCGGACCGGGACCCGCGAGGAGATCGTCGACCTCCTCATCGACCACCAGATGGGCATCGGGTACGAGCAGGACTGGACGATCCCGGTCGAGTGGCACCAGTGGATCGAGATGGACCTGCGCCCGGCCACCCTCGCCTGGGCCGACGAGCTCGACCCCGAGTTCACCCCTCCGGCCGAGCTGCTCTTCGCCTCCCGCTTCGACCCCGAGCTGGTCAGCCTGCTGCGCAAGTACTACGCGACCTGCCGCGAGCACCGCTGACCACCGGCGCGATCCCGCACCCGTCCACCGTGATCGGTCCCACCCGAAAGGACACCCCATGGCTGTCGAGAACATCGACCCGCCCAGCCTCACCAAGCCGTACGGCTGGCACCAGCTGGCCGTCGGCACCGGAAGCCGCGTCATCTTCCTGAGCGGCCAGACCCCGCGCACCGCGGACGGCGAGCCGGTCGGCACCGGCGACCTGGCGGCGCAGACCGAGCAGGTCTACCTGAACATCGCCGCCGGTCTGGAGGCGGCCGGCGCGAGCTTCGAGGACGTCGTGAAGCTGACGATCTACGCGAAGGACTGGTCGCTCGACAAGTGGGAGGCGGTCACCGCGGGCGCCGAGCGCGCGGCCGCCCGGATCGGTGCCGACGTCGTGAAGCCGACCACCCTGGTCGGGGTGGCCACCCTCGCCGAGCCCGACTTCCTCATCGAGATCGAGGCCACGGCGGTCGCCGAGTAGCCGGCCACCGCGCCCCGTCCCCCGCGGGGCGCGGCGGTACGGCAGGACGCAGGCACGGATCAGGGCCCCGCCGGTCACGGCGGGGCCCTGATCCGCGTGCGGGGAGCGGCCGGGGCGCGGGGGCCGGCCGGGGCCGGGGCCCGGGCCCCGGGGATCCGCACGCGGGGCCCCGGGGCCCGGGCCTCAGGACAGCGTGCGCCCCTTGGCCAGGAGGTCCTCGATCACCGTCGCCACGGTCTCCGGCGAGGGCAGCGCAGGATGCCGGCTGACCGTTCCCGTCGTCGGGTCGAAACCGTCGTGCCACTCCGGCTCGTTGACGAGGCCGCCGTCCTCGCGGATCCGTGCGATGTTCCGCTGCACGGCCGCCTTGTGCCACATCTTCGCGCCCATCACCGGGAAGTGGACCACCGGGTAGTCCACCGACAGGGCGACCGTGAGCAGCCGGTTCGGCGCGGCGCCGGCGGCCGCGGAGGCGAGGGTGTGGGCGGTGGCCGGCAGCACCGCGAGGATGTCGTGGTCGGCGGCGAGCCGGGAGGGCTTGTCGGTCGGCCAGTCCGCCGGGGATTCTCCGCTCACCACCCTCTCGGCGAAGAGCGCGACGCTCTCCGGGGAAATGAACGAGGTCGCGGTGTGCGTCAGCAGAACGGTGAACGTGCTGCCCTCGATCTGCCGGCGCATCGCCTCGACATACGCCGGCAGCCGGGTCACGGCGATGGATCCCGTGGCACCGATGAGTATGCGTTTCCCGGTCGGTTCCGGGGAGTTTCGAATTCCCATGAGCCGATGATGTCGCCGCCGTCCCGCCGCAGGTCAAGGGGATCGACGGGGCGGTCCAGAGCGGGTCCTGGGCCGGTCCAGTAGAAGTCCAGCGGTCCCGAAATCCTTCGGTCGTCCCTACGGTCCCACCGTATTGAGGCCGTTTGCCCCCGCTGCATAACGTCGGCTCTCGCAAGGGAATTCGAAGGCCCGGCAGCGTATCCGAAGAACCGGGCCCGGCATCCGAAAGCCCGGCAGGGCATCCGAGGAAAAGGGACGGACGACGATGGAGGATCTCTTCGCAAGGCTGCGCGGCGGTGCCGGTCACCCCCGCCTGGACGAGGACCGGCTCCTCGAGCTCAAGCCGCGGCCGGAGCACCGGCACGAACCCTTCCCGCTGACCGACATCCAGCAGGCGTATCTGATCGGCCGCCACAAGGGGCTCGAACTGGGCGGCATCTCCAGCCAGTACTACCTGGAGTTCGACTGTCCCGCCCTCGACCCCGCCCGGCTCGCCGAGGCCCTGCGCACCGTGATCGCCCGCCATGAGGCCCTGCGCACGGTGGCCGGCACCGACCAGACCCAGCGCGTCGTCCCCGCGGCCGAGGTGGCCCCGTACCCCCTCCCCGTCACGGACCTGCGCGGCCGGCCCGCATCCGAACGGACCGCGGAGCTGGACCGCATACGTGCCGAACTCACCGACCAGGTCATGCCGTTGGACCGCACCTCGCTCCTCGACGTCCGGGCCACCCGGCTCGACGACGACCGGCTGCGCCTCCATGTCGCCGTGGACCTGCTGTTCCTCGACATGCGCGGGCTGTACCGGCTCATGGACGAGTGGCGCCGATGTTACGACGACCCGGCGTGGCGGCCCGAACCGCCGGAGGTCTCGTTCCGCGACTACGTCCTCGCCCGGGAGGAGCTGCGCGGGGACGCCCTGGGCCGGGAGTCCGCCGCGTACTGGGCGGACCGCCTGGACAGCCTGCCGGGCGCGCCCGAACTGCCCCTGGCCGCCGCGCCGGAGCAGCTCGGCACCCCCCACTTCGTACGGCACCGGGCACGGCTCTCCCCGGAGCGCTGGGCGGCCCTGCGGGCGGCGGCCGAGCGGCACGGCGTGACCGCGTCCGGCATGCTGCTCGCCGCCTACGCCGAGGTCCTGCGCACCTGGTCGCGGCGCCAGGAGTTCACCCTCACCGTCACCCAGTTCCACCGGCTCGGCCTGCACCCGCGGGTCGAGGACGTCATCGGGAACTTCCTCGACCCGAGCCTGCTCGCCGTCGGCGGCCGGCCCGAGGAGAGCTTCGTCCGGCGGGCCCGCGACCTGGAGCAGCGCCTGCTGGAGGACCTGGCGCACCCGCACGGCGGCATCCGGGTGCTGCGCGACCTGGCCCGCCGCCGGGACGACGGCCGGGCGTCGCTGCCCGTGGTCTTCTCCAGCACCCTCGGGGCCGGGGCCGGCGGGAGCGGCGCGCCCGGCGCCGGCCGCCTGGAGTCCTTCGGGCCGCTGGTCCACGACCACAGCCGTACGCCGCAGGTGTGGCTGGAGAACCAGATCCTGGAGCTCGACGGCACGCTGTCGGTCAACTGGAACGCCGTCGAGGGCCTGTTCCCCGCCGGCACCCTGGAGGCCATGTTCGCGGCGTACACCACGCTGCTCGACCGCCTCGTCGACGAGCCCGCGCTCTGGGACGCCACCCGCGGCATCGTGCCGCTGCCGGCGGCGGAGGCCGAGGAGCGCGCCCTGGCCAACGCCACCGACCAGGACATCCCGGCCGCGCTCCTGCACGAGCTGGTCGCCGAGGCGGCCCTGCGCAGCCCCGACGCGCCCGCGGTGATCACGCCCGGCACCGAGACCACGTACCGGCAGCTCACCGAGTCCGCCCACCGGATCGCCCACCGGCTGCTCCGCACCCCCGGCGCGACCCCGAACGAGATCGTCGCCGTGTCGATGCGGCCCGGTGCCGCCCAGTTCGCCGCGCTGCTCGGCGTCCTGCACACCGGCGCCGCCTACGTGGCCGTCGACCCCGAACTGCCGGAGGAGCGGCGGCTGAAGCTGCTGGCCCGCTGCTCGGTGCGGGCGGTGGTGACCGACCCCGAACTGCGCGCGTCGCTCCCCTGGCCGGACGGCGTGACCGTGCTGACCCCCGAGGACCCGGAGACCCTGGCCTCCCCGGCGTGGTCGCCGGGGCGCCGCCAGGGGCCCGACGACCTCGCGTACGTCATCTTCACCTCGGGCTCCACCGGTGAGCCCAAAGGCGTGATGATCACCCATCGCAGCGCCGCCAACACCGTCCAGGACATCAACCGCCGCTTCGGCGTCGGCCCGGACGACCGCACCCTGGCCCTCGCCCCGGCCGGCTTCGACCTGTCCGTGTACGACCTCTTCGGCGTGCTCGGCGCCGGCGGCACCGTCGTCGTCCCGGACCCCGCGCGCGGCAACGACCTCGCCCACTGGTCCCAGCTCGTCGGGCGCTACGGGGTGACCATCTGGAACAGCGTGCCCGCGCCCATGCGGATGTGGATCGACGCCCTCGGCGACGGTCCGGTGCCCCGCGGCTGCCGGCTCCGCCTCGCCCTGCTCAGCGGCGACTGGATCCCGGTCGACCTGCCGGCCCGGATCCGCGAGAAGCTCCCGGCGATGCGGGTGATCAGCCTCGGCGGCGCCACGGAGGGCTCCATCTGGTCGATCCACCACCCCGTCGAGGACGTCCGGCCGGAGTGGTCGAGCATCCCGTACGGCAAGCCGCTCGCCAACCAGACCATGCACGTCCTCAACCAGTGGCAGGAGCCGTCGCCCGTCGGGGTCACCGGCGAGATCCACATCGGCGGCACCGGCGTGGCCCAGGGCTACCTCGGCGACCCCGAGCGCACCGCCGAACGCTTCCCGGTCCACCCGGTCACCGGGGAGCGGATCTACCGGACCGGCGACCTCGGCCGCTACCTGCCCGGCGGCGACATCGAGATCCTCGGCCGCGAGGACTTCCAGGTGAAGATCAACGGCTATCGCGTCGAGCTCGGCGAGATCGAGGCCGCGCTGCTGCGCCGGCCCGAGGTGCGCACCGCCCTCGTCACCGCGCCCGCCCACGCCCGTACCGGACAGCGGCAGATCGCGGCGTACGTGGTGCCGGAGGCGGGCGCCGTGCCCGACCCTGCCGAGCTGCGCGAGGCGCTCGCCGCCGCCCTGCCCGGCTACATGGTGCCCAGCCGCTTCCTCACCCTGGAGACCCTGCCGCTGACCACCAACGGGAAGATCGACCACAAGGCGCTGCCCACGCCGTGGAACGACGAGGCCGAGACCTCCGGGTCCCGGGTCGCCCCGCGCGGCCGGATCGAGGAGCGGCTCTTCGCGCTCTGGTCGCAGCAGCTCGGCCACGGCGACTTCGGTGTCGAGGAGGGCTTCTTCGACATCGGCGGCGACTCGCTGCACGCGGTCGGTCTGCTCACGGTGCTGCGCGCCGAGTTCGGCATCGAGGCGGACATGGAGCAGGAGATGGTCGAGGGCCTCTTCATGAACGCGTCGATCTCGTCCTTCGCCGAACTGATCGCCCCGGCGGCGGAGTCGGCGGCCGCAGCCCTCGAACAGCCCGTCGGACCCGAGGGGTCCGAGGAGTCAGAGGAGTCCGCGGCATGACCACGACGCCTGGTCCGGCCCAGGACCCCGCCGTG
Source organism: Streptomyces sp. CB02009 (assembly GCF_001905825.1). Lineage (GTDB taxonomy): Bacteria > Actinomycetota > Actinomycetes > Streptomycetales > Streptomycetaceae > Streptomyces. The sequence continues at coordinate 317,431 of NZ_LIVV01000003.1, read as the reverse complement.
GCCGAGTGGGACCACGTCGTCGTCGGCGGCGGCTCCGCCGGCGCGCTCGTCGCCGCGCGGCTGGCCGCCCGCGACTCCGGCTCCGTCCTGCTCCTGGAGGCCGGGCCCGACCAGCCGGTCCCCCGCGACCGCGCCCATCCGCTGGCCGACGCCGGCCGGCTCGTCCTCGCCGGGTTCAACTGGGACTACCGGGCCAACCTCCGCAGCAGCGGCCGCCTGGAGGACCTGCTCAAGGGCGGCGACGGCACCGGGACCCCGGCCCGCGCCCTCTGGGAGCGCTTCCCCTACCAGCTCGGCAAGGTCGTCGGCGGCGGCTCCGCCGTCAACGGCGCCATCGCCCTGCGCGGGCTGCCCCGCGACTTCGCCGCCTGGGCGGCGCAGGGCAACCCCGACTGGTCCTGGGAGAAGGTGCTCCCGTTCTACCGGGCCGTCGAGAACGACGCCGACTACCGCGACCGCCCGGCGCACGGCGACAGCGGCCCGCTCCCGATCCGCCGGACCCCGCGCGAACGGGTCCACCCCCTGGACGCCGCCTTCTGGGAGGAGTGCAACCGCCAGGGCGTCACCGACCTCCCCGACCTCAACTCCGGTGAGGAGGCCGGCATCGGCCCGATCCCCGGCAACACGGTCGACGGCGAGCGCATCGACGCCGCCACCGCCTTCCTCACCGACGCCCGCGACCGGCCCCGGCTCCACGTCCGTCCCGGCGTACGGGTCACCCGGGTGCTGTTCGACCCGAAGGACCGGAACCGTGCCGTCGGCGTGGAGACCGAGCGGGACGGGCGGCTCGACACCGTCCGCGCCCGGCACGTGATCCTCGCCGCCGGAGCCGTCGGCACCCCCGTGATCCTCCAGCGCTCCGGCGTCGGCGACGCGGCCCTGCTCGGCGTCCTCGGCATCGACCCGGTCGCCGACCTGCCCGGCGTGGGCCGCGACCTGGTCGACCACCCGTCCGTCGTCATCTGGTCCCGGCCGGCCGACGGCGTGTGTACGCCGGGCCTGCCCTGGCGCCAGGTGGCGGCCCGCATGAGCAGCGGCTTCGACGACGACGTCGACGTCCAGATGGGGCTCCTCAACAACGTGGAGAGCCACACCATCCCCGGCTTCGTCGACCGGCTCGGCTGGCCCCTGGTCGTCGGCATGTCCGTGATGCTGCTGCGCCCCCGCTCCCGCGGCCGGGTCTTCCTCGACAGCGCCGACCCGCTCGCCTCCCCCGTCATCGAACTCGGCCTCGGGACCGACCCCGAGGACATCGACCGGCTCTGCCACGGCGTCCGCAGGGCCTGGGGCTTCCTCCGCTCCCCCGGCCTGTCCGCCCGGCTGACGCGGACGCAGTTCTGGAGCGACCGGATGGTCGCCAACGACGGCGTCCTGCGCAGCGGGGTCCGGCACATCATGAACCCCGGCTGGCACGCGGCCGGTTCGTGCCGGATGGGCCCGGACTCCGACCCGTACGCCGTCGCCGACCAGGAGGGCCGGGTGCACGGCACCGAGAACCTGCGGATCGCCGACGCCTCGCTCTTCCCCGTCATCCCCAGCGCCCCCACCAATCTGACCACCCTGATGCTGGCCGAGAAGCTGGCCCGGAGCATGAAGGAATGACCGTGCACCCTGTCACGAGCCCTCCGGTGCGGCTCTACTGCTTCCCCCACGCCGGGGCGACCTCGCAGGTCTACCGCGGCTGGCAGAACCTCGGCGAGCCGCGGCTGCGGATCCGGGGCGTGGACGCGCCCGGCCGCGGCGCGCGCCGCCAGGAGCGCAAGGCCGTCAACTACCACGGTCTCGTACGGGCCATGGCCGAGCAGGTGGCGGCCGATCTGCTCGCCGAGCGCGAGCGGTCCCCCGGGCTGCGCTGGGCGACGTTCGGGCACAGCTTCGGCGCCACGATGAGCCTCGCGGTGGCCGAGCACGTCGCCCGGCAGACCGGTCTGGCGCCGGTGCGCTCGGTGCTCTCGGGGGCGGTGCCGCCGGCGCTCCAGCGGCCGGGGGCCCTGCTCGCCGCCGTCCCCGACGACGAGCTCCTCGCCCGCACGGCGGCCGACGGCGGGACTCCGGCCGCGGTGCTCGCCGAACCGACGATGAGCCGGATCCTGCTGCGGATGCTCCGCGAGGACGACTGCGTACGGGCGGAGTTCGCCCGGGAGGCGGCGGGCCTGCGGGTGGACTTCCCGCTCACCCTGATCGCGGCGCGCGAGGACGTGCACGCCCCGCCGGAGCGGGTGTGGCCGTGGTCGGCGCACAGCACCGCCCCGGTCCGCCGGGTGGAGATCGAGGGCGGCCACTTCGCCGCGGTCCAGCACCCGAAGGAGACGCTGGCGGTCATCGGCGACGGCACGGACACCGGAACCGACAGCGACACCGACACCGACACCGGGAGGGGCTGAGCCATGGCGCGGAGCGCGAACGGACCACGGCCGGGACACGGGCCGGAGCACGAGCAGTTCCGGGAGACCTGCCGGGAGTTCCTCCAGCGCGAGGTCGTGCCGCACCACGCCCGCTGGGAGCAGGAGGGCATCGTCGACCGCTCGGTGTGGCGGGCGGCGGGCCGGGCCGGACTCCTCGGCATCGGCGTCGACCCGGCGTACGGCGGAGGCGGCGAGCCCGACTACCGCTATCCGGCGGTGTTCCAGCGGGAGATCATGTGGGCCCGGGCGACCGCGCCCGGCTTCGTGGCGCACAACGACGTCATCGCCACGTACCTCGCCGAGCGGACCACCGAGGACCAGCGCAAACGCTGGCTGCCCGGACTGTGCGCGGGCGAGCTGATCGCGGCCATCGCCATGAGCGAGCCGGACGCCGGTTCCAACGTCGCCGACATCCGTACGACCGCGGTACGGGACGGGGACGCGTACGTCCTCAACGGGCAGAAGACCTTCATCACCAACGGCGAGAACGCCGACGTCGTCGTGGTCGCGGCGAAGACCGCCCCCGACCGCGGCGCCCAGGGCATCAGCCTGCTGGTGGTGGAGCGCGGCACGCCCGGTCTGACCCGCGGGCGGCGCATGGAGAAGCTCGGCTGGCACGCCAGCGACACCTGCGAGCTGTTCTTCGACGACTGCCGGGTTCCGGCCGAGAACCTGATCGGCAAGGAGAACGCCGGCCTCGCCTACATGATGGCGGGCCTGCCCCGGGAGCGGCTCAGCATCGCGACCGTGGCGGTGGGAGCGGCCGAACGGATGCTCGCCGACACGCTCGCGTACGCGAAGACCCGCGAGGCCTTCGGACAGCCGATCGGCACCTTCCAGCACAACCGCTTCCAACTCGCCACGATGGACACGGAACTGACGATCGCCCAGGTTTTCCTCGACCACTGCGTCACGGAACTCGACGCGGGCCGCCTGTCGGTGACGGACGCCGCGAAGGTGAAGTGGTGGACGACCGAACTCCAGGTGGACATCGCCAACCGGTGCCTCCAGATCCACGGCGGTTTCGGCTACCTCAAGGAGAGCGCGATCTCCCGCGAGTGGGCCAACAGCCGGGTGCAGACCATCTACGGCGGGACGACGGAGGTGATGAAGGAACTGATCGGCCGCTCGCTGGGCCTCTGACGCGGCCCCCTGACGCGAGGCCTCCTGGCCCAGGCCCTCTGACGCAGGACCTCTGACGCAGGACCCGCCCCGTCCGTCGCGCGCCCCACCCCCCGGCGCGCGACGGACGGGGCGCGCGCGTGCCACGGACGCGGCGCACACGTGCCACGGACGGGCCGCACGCCGGCGGGCGCCGGGATCGGCCTCGCATCCGTCCGAAAACAGCACCTCTCTTTGCAAATTGCGGAACGAGTGCATGTAATGACGAGGTGGAGCAGCCCTCGTCCATCGCCCAGGCCCTGTCCGCCGTCGGTCCCCGACTGAAGCGGTTGCGCACCGCCCGCGGTGTCACCCTCGCCGCCCTGTCGGAGGTCACCGGAATCTCCAAGAGCACCCTCTCGCGCCTGGAGGCCGGCCAGCGCCGCCCCAGCCTGGAACTGCTGCTGCCCATCGCCCAGGCCCACCAGGTCCCGATCGACGAACTGGTCGGCGCCCCCGACGTGGGCGACCCCAGGGTCCGGCTCAAGCCGCACGCGGTGAACGGCAACACGGTGCTGCCGCTGACCCGGCAGCCGGGCCCCCTGCAGAGCTACAAGATGGTCCTCCCCGCGAGCCGCGACACCCCGGAGCTGTGCACCCACGAGGGATACGAGTGGCTGTACGTGCTCTCCGGACGGCTCCGGCTCGTGCTGGCCGACCACGACATCGTGCTGGACCCGGGCGAGGTCGCCGAGTTCGACACCCGGCTGCCGCACTGGTTCGGCAGCACGGGTCAGGGCTCGGTCGAGGTGCTCAGCCTCTTCGGACGCCAGGGCGAGCGCATGCACATCCGCGCCAGGCCGACAGGCCGAACGCCCGCCTCCGGCGACTGAGCCGGAGACGGGCGAGGAGGGGGAGGCGTCGCGGGGGCGAACGCCGGAACGACGGAGGGCCGGGCCGGAATCAGGCGGCGGGAACGGCCCCTTCGCTCCGGGAGGCCCGATGGGCCAGGAGGTCCCGCTGGGTCTCCTCGTCCACCAGGTCGTGGTTGAGCGCGAACGCGGCCGCGGCTCCCATGCCGGCCGCGGTGACGGCCTGGGCCCGCGGGTCCACCACGTTGCCGACGGCCCAGAGGCCGGGGCGACTGGTGCGCCCGGCGCGGTCGGTGACCAGCCAGCCCTGCTCGTCGCGCTCGCAGCCGAGCCCGTCGAAGGCGGAGTCGTTCGGGCTCATCTTCGGGAAGAGGAAGACGCCGGCGCAGTCGACGGTGCGCCCGTCGGTGAGCTCGACGGCGTGCAGGCGCCCGTCCTTGCTGAGCAGCGTGGCGACGGTCCCCTCGACCACCTCGACCCCGCGGGCGTCCATGCGCTCCCGCTCGTCGTCGTCGAGGGGCCGGTCGTGGGTCACGTAGACGACGTCGGGCGACCACTGCCGCAGCAGCAGCGCCTGTCCGGCGGAGGCCGGATGGACCCCGAGCACGACGATCCGCCGGTCGCGCACCTCGTAGCCGTGGCAGTAGGGGCAGAAGTGCACGTCCCCACCCCACAGCGCCCGGACGCCGGGGATCTCGGGCAGCTGGTCGTGCAGCCCGGTGGCCAGCACGACGTGCCGCGCGTCGAGCGAGGCACCGCCGTCGAGCCGTACGACGAAGCCCCCCTCGTCGCGCGCCTCGACCTGGTCGACGCGCCCCTCGATCCGCGCGGCTCCGTAGCGCGCGATCTCGGCCCGCCCGGTCTCGAGCACGGTCAGCGGCGACACTCCGTCGCGGGAGAGGAAGCTGTGCATGTGCGCCGAAGGGGCGTTGCGGGGCTCCCCGGCGTCGACGACGGCGACACTGCGCCGCGCCCGCGCGAGCACGAGCGCGGCATTGAGCCCACCCGCCCCGCCGCCTATGACGATCACGTCGTACGAGGTTCGGACACTGTTCTCCTTGTGGGCGCCGGTCATGGCGATCACCTCCGCCGCCAGGGTGCGGCCCACCCGAAACCAGAACAATCTTTGTTGCCGTTTCCGGGACACGGGGCACACGGCGTCCCCGTGCCCAGCCGGTGCCCCGGCAGGCGGCCCGGCAGGCGTTCCCGTGCGGGCCGGGCAGCCGGATCGAGCGCTGTAATTCCCGAGTAACGGCGGCTCTCTAGCGTCCGGGCTCCCCGAACCTTCCCGGAGGAGCACCCCGATGCACCTGCCACGATCGCCCCTGCGCAGATCCGCCGCCTGGACGGCGGCCGCTCTGGTCGCCGCCGCCGTGCTGACCGGCCCGCCCGCCGCGGCGGCGGGCGCCGCACCGACCGCCGCACCGACCGCCGCGGTGGACTCCGCCCTGCTGGACGCCGTCGACGAGGGCGGTGAGGCCTCGTTCTTCGTCGTACTGAAGGACCAGGCCGATCTGTCCGGCGCCAAGAGGCAGAAGACGCACGCGGCGAAGGCGAAGGCCGCCTACCAGGAGCTGCGCGCGCACGCCGCGTCCAGCCAGCGTCCGCTGACGGCCTTCCTCGACCGGGAGAAGGTCGGGCACGAGGAGTACTGGATCGCGAACGCCGTCAAGGTGCGCGGCGGCCAGGACCTCGTGAAGCGGCTCGCGAAGCGCCCGGACGTCGCCTCGATCGTCAAGGAGCAGCACTACGCGCTCGACGGCGTCGAGGCCGCCGACGGCCGGGTCACCGCGTCGCGTGCCGCCTCGTCGTCCGGCGCCGGCACCGTGGCCGCCGCCCCTGAGTGGGGCATCGCCGACATCAACGCCGATGACGTCTGGAACCAGTACGACGACCGCGGTGAGGGCATCGTCATCGCCAACGTCGACTCGGGCGTGCAGTTCGACCATCCGGATCTCGTCGCCAACTACCGCGGCAACGACGGCGACGGCACCTTCACGCACGACTACAACTGGTACGACCCGACCGGTCAGTGCGGCACCGGTGGCATCCCCTGCGACAACAACGGGCACGGCACCCACACCATGGGCACGATGGCCGGCGCGAACGGCATCGGCGTCGCGCCGAACGCCCGGTGGATCGCCGCCAAGGGCTGCGAGTCGTCCTCCTGCTCGGACGGGTCGCTCCTCGCCGCCGGCGAGTGGATCCTCGCGCCGACGGACCACAACGGCCAGAACCCGCGCCCGGACCTCGCGCCGAACATCGTCAACAACTCCTGGGGCGGCGGGAACACGACGTTCTACCAGGACATCGTCGAGGCGTGGAACGCCGCGGGCATCTTCGAAGCGTTCGCCGCCGGCAACGACGGTGACGGCACGACCTGCTCCACCACCCGCGCGCCCGGCGCGCAGGCCCCGGCCTACGGTGTGGGCGCGTACGACGCCTCCGGGAAGATCGCGAAGTTCTCCGGCTTCGGTCCTTCCCTGGTCGACGGCTCGATGAAGCCGAACGTCTCGGCTCCGGGTGTCGACATCCGCTCGACCTGGCCCGGATCGTCGTACAACACCATCAACGGTACGTCGATGGCGACGCCGCACGTCGCCGGCGCGGTCGCGCTGCTGTGGTCGGCGGCCCCGTCGCTGATCGGCGACATCGACGAGACGCGCAAGGTCCTCGACGAGGGCGCCCGCGACGTCGACGACACGCACTGCGGCGGCACCTCCGGCAGGAACAACGTCTGGGGCGAGGGCAAGCTCGACATCCTCGCCTCCGTCGAGCGGGCCCCGCACACCGCGGCGACCGTCACCGGCCGGGTCTCCGACACGGCGACCGGTGCCGCCCTGGCGAACGTCACCGTGAAGTCCACCGACGCCGCCGGTTCGGTCCGTTCGGTCACCACCGCCGCAGACGGGTCGTACCGTCTGCCGCTGCCCGCCGGCACCTACGCGTTCACGTTCACCGGCTACGGCTACGCGACCGGCTCCGCCAAGGGAGTGACGCTCGCCGACCGGCAGGCCTTCACCCAGGACATCGCGCTGACCCCGGTTCCCTCGCACCAGGTCACCGGCACCGTCCTCGACGTCGCCGGCAAGGCCCTCCCCGGCGCGACGGTCGAGCTGAACGGCTCGCCGCTCGCCGCCGTCACCACCGACGCCCAGGGCCGGTACACCTTCGCCAAGGTCGCCGAGGGCTCCTACGGCCTGACCGTGAAGCCCGCCGCGCCGGTCCTGTGCAACGGGGTCCACACCGGCACCGCCGCCGTCGGCTCCTCGGACCTCACCCAGAACGTCCGGGTCCCGAACCGCACCGACCGCTCGGGCACCGGCTGCGCCCCGGCGGCGTACTCCTGGATCGCCGGCTCCAAGAAGGTCGCGCTCACCGGTGACGAGGACTCGGCCAGGATCACCCTGCCGTTCCCGGTGAAGCACTACGGCGTCTCGTACACCTCCGCCTCGGTCACGACCGACGGCCTGCTCAACTTCCTCTCCCCGCGCGTCGGCGACTACAGCAACACCGCGCTGCCGACGACCGGCGCGAACGGCGTCAAGGGCGTCATCGCCCCGCTGTGGGACGACCTGACGCTGGACCGGAAGTCCTCCGTGCAGACCGCCACCACCGGCACCACCGGCAACCGCAGGTTCGCCGTCGTCTGGAACGACGCCGCCTACGCCGACGGCACATCGGGCCGCTCCACCTTCGAGATCGTCTTCGACGAGGCCACCGGCGCGGTGACCCTCCAGTACAAGTCGGTCGCGGACAAGGGCGCGGGCGCCACCGTCGGCATCGCCGACCAGTCCGGCGCCGACGCCCTCCAGTACGCCTACAACCAGCCCGTCCTCACCGCGGGCACCGCCGTCCGCTTCTCGCAGGGAGCCAAGTGATGAGAACCCACCTCTCGCGGCGGGGCCTTCGGCTCGCCTCCGCCCTGGTCGCGGCGGGTCTGTCCCTGAGCCTCGCCCCGCTCGCCCAGGCCGCCGACGACAGCGGCACGGCGATGCGGCTGAGCAGCACCGAGGCCGAGGCGCTGGCCGCCCACGCCGCACTCGACCCGTACGAGGGCGCGGCCGCGGACCACACGGTCGCCCCGGAGTCCGAGCGCTCCCCGGAGGCCGCGGCCGACGGCGGAGCCGGTGCGGAGCCGGGCGCCGGGCCGGCCGGCGCGTCCACGGCCGCCGTCGACCCGACCACCAAGGTCACCATGACCGCGAAGTCCACGCTGGAAGGCGTGCGCGGCATGGGCGCCACGGTGCCCCTCGGCACCAGGGGCGAGTACTTCACCTTCAACAGCATGGGGTACGTGCAGCGTCACGCCGCCGACGACGGCGAGACGTGGGCCCGCACGAGCAGCTCGTTCTTCACCGACTGGCAGGTCAAGCCGACCCAGGTCTGGCGGGTGGAGCCGTACCCGGCGCAGATCCTGATGGGCTACAACGCGGTCTCGCCGTTCTCGGCCACCTCCGACTCCGGCTACTCCACGGGTGACCTGACCGGCGACGGCACCCCCGACGTGGTGTTCTCCGCACAGGTCGGCACGAACCCCTACCCGCGCCCGTTCACCGTGCCGGGCTCGACGCTGAACACCGGCACCTTCGTCACCGTCCTCGACGGAAAGACCGGCCGGACACTGTGGTCGAAGCTGTACAACCGCGCCTCCCTGGTCAAGATCGTCGACGGCACGCTGCTGGTCGCCGACGCGCCCCGGATGAGCGGCGACCCCAAGGTGCCGGCGACCGCCACCCTGACCCTGACCGGCATCCGCTTCTCCGCCGCAGCCGACGGCACGCTGACACCCGCGCGGACGTGGACGTACGACACCGGGGAGGCCCGGCGCGCCAACTGGGGGGACATCCAGGACCTGGGCAAGGGCAGGGTCGCCGTGTCCTGGAACCTCGCCAAGGGCACCGGTGTCGCCGCCCGCGGCCGGGTCCTCGTGCTCGACACCGCGGACGGCTCGGTGACCTGGCAGACCGACAGCATGCTGTACGCCCGTCAGCTGCGGGTGGACACCGACCGCAAGCGGCTCGTCGCGATCGAGCAGGCGGACGCCACCGACGCCGTGCGCTACGAGGTCGCCGCGTACGACCTGAAGGCCGGTCTGCGCGCGACGCTGGACAGCCGCGAGAACGTGGTTCCGACCGCCCTGACCGTCGGCGACCTCGGCGCGAAGGCGGGTGCCGAGTACGCCGTCGCGGAGTCCTCGCTCGACGAGAACCTGTGGATCAACGCCAGTACCGTCCGCGTGGTCGACGGCACCGACGCGGGCGAGGTCCTGTGGTCGAGCACGGTCAAGCGGAACGCCGGCAACGGCAAGGACGGCCCCAGCGTCTGGGGTCTGCGGGTGGCCGACGGCTCCCTGATCACCTCCGCCCAGGACGACCGCGCCATGGACGACGCCGAGAACCGCGGCGGCCTGCGCTACGCCTCGCTGACCGTGTTCTCCGGCAAGGGCGCGGTGAAGTGGCAGTCGAAGGGCGTCGCCGCCGCGCCGATGTACCAGGACGTCCACACCGACGCCCGGGGCACGCACGTGCGGATCGTCGACCAGGGGCAGAACGTCCGCACCTTCAAGCTGGGCAACGGCAAGGCCGAGAGCGTCGCGCCGCTGCAGGGCGACATCGCCTACGCCAAGGGCGCCGACCTGGACAAGGACGGCGCGTCCGACCTGATCATGGGCGGTTCGTCGAACGGCGTGTGGGCCTACTCGGGCCCGTCGCTGGCCGACGGAGGCACACCGCGGAGGCTGTGGCGGGCCACCGTCCCCGGCGCGGTCCACGACATCGAGACCGGTGACGTCGACGGCGACGGCAGGACCGAGATCGTCGTCGCTGCCGACACCGCGACCGTCGTCCTCGACGGCAGGACCGGCAGGACGCTGGCCACCATCGAGGCCCCCGAGGGCCAGTTCGTCCGCTCGACGACGCTGGCCGACCTGAACGGCGACGGCGAGCTCGACCTCCTCGTGCCGACGGACGCCCTGCGCGCCTACCACGGCGACGGCCACGCCCTGTGGACGTACCGCGCCCCCGCCGACGCGGGCGACGTGCGCTTCGCCGACCCGTCGGTGAACGACGGCCGGGTGTACGCCTCGTACGCGAGCCTGGGCGCGTTCGACCTGGAAGCACCGGTGACGAACGCGGTCGCGCTGAACGCGGCCACCGGCAAGGTCCGCTGGTCCGTGGCCCCGAAGGCACCCGAGACGGCGGTCGGCGGCATCCGCACCGTCATCCCCAACGAGGGCGTCTTCGCCTCCGCGGAGATCCCGTACGCCGACGGGCACGCGGTGGTCTACCTGTGGGCCGTCACCGCGCCCATCAAGTGGGACACCGCCGCGCTCAGCCCGCAGAACTTCTTCGAGATCCGCGACGGCCGCACCGGCGAGGTGCTGCACTCCGGGCTCGCGGGCGGCCTGTGGACGCACAACAGCTACTTCGCCAAGGACGGAGCGCTGTACGAGGGCGGTACGGCGTCGTTCCGGCGCTACCGGGCGAACGGCGACGACACCACGCAGTTCGTCACACCGCAGTCGTACGGCGGCGGCTTCCTGACCGGTCCGGGCGGGCGACCGCTGCTGGGCGCCGGCGCCGAGGGCGGCCTGTACCTCTGGGACCCGAGCATCCTCGACTCCGAGGACTCCTGGGCCCCGTCCGTGGGCAGCATCGGCGCCCTCGCCGGCGCCCGCAACCACTTCGCGGGCGACCTCGACGGCGACGGTGTCGACGAGGTGCTCACCCTCAACAGCGACGACCACGGACGGGACCGTGCGGCCGCCCTGTTCGGCGGCGGGTACTTCGTCACCGACAACGGCATCCACCAGGTCACCACGTACAAGCTCTCCTGAGCTCCCGCCGACGTGACCGGCTGATCCCAGGGCCCCCGGGTACACCGCCCGGGGGCCCTCGGGTACTCCGCCCGGGGGCCCCGGTACTCCACCCGGGGCCCTCGGCATGCTCGGTTACAGTGGCGCCCTCATGAGCGGACGACAGGCCAACCGGACGGAACCTTCCGCTCCACTGCTTCGGCTGCACCTTTTCGGCGGGTTTCGCGCCACCCGCGACCACGGCCCCGCGCTCGCCGAACGCTGGCCGAGGCCCGGCGCCCGCGCCCTGGTCAAACTGCTCGCCGTCACCCCCGGCCACCGCCTCCACCGGGACCAGGCCGTGGACGTCTGCTGGCCCGACGCCGATCCGCAGGCCGCACTGCGCAGCCTCCGCGTCGCCCTGCACGCCGCGCGCCACGCCCTCGAACCGGAACTGGCCCCGCGCGCCGCCTCCTCCTACCTGGTGTCCGACGGCTCACTGCTGCTGCTCGACCCGGCGACCGTGTGGATCGACACCGACCACGCGGAGGAGACGGCACTGGCCGCGCTGGCCGGCGGGGACGCCGCCGCGCTCGCCGACGCGGCGGGGCGGTTCACCGGCGAGCTGCTCCCCGAGGACCGGTACGCGCCGTGGGCCGCGAGCCGCCGGGACCGGCTCTCCGGGCTCAGGGAACGGGTCCTGCTCGCGCTCGCCACGGCCCAGCTCGCGGCCGACGCGCACCCGGCGGCGGCCGCCACGGTCGAGCAGATCCTCACGGCGAACCCGGCCGAGGAGGCCGCCCACCGGATCCTGATGGAATCGTTCCTGCGCCGGGGCCTGCGGCGGCTCGCGGTACGCCAGTACCACCTGTGCCGGGAGGCCCTCGACGCCGAACTGGGGGTGCGGCCGGGGCCCGAGACGGAGCGGCTGCACCGGACGGCGCTCACCGACACCCCCGCGCCCGCGCTGTCCCCACCGTCGCTGCCGGTGGCGCTGCGGACCCCGGCCGCCGCGCCGCTGCGCGGCCGCGACGAGGTGCTCGCCCGGCTGCTCGGCGCCGGCGGGCCACCGGTGACGCTGCTCACCGGCGAGGCGGGCGTCGGCAAGACCAGCCTGGCCCGCGAGGCGGCACGTCGGGCCGCGCGCTCCGGAACGGCCGTGCTGTGGGGCGGCGGACACGACGCCGAGGGGCACACCCCGTACGGCGCGTTCGCCGAGGCACTGGACGGCTGGCTGGCCGAGTGGGACGCGGCGGAACGCGCCCGGGTGGGCGCCGACCATCCCGAACTGGCCGCGTTCCTGCCGTCGCTGGGGCGGGTACGGGCCGACGGCGAGCGCAGCCCCGAGGAGGAGCGGGACCGGCTCTTCCGGGCCGGCGCGGCCCTGCTCGGCGACCTGGCCGCGGGGCGCCCGGTGCTGGTGGTCCTGGACGATCTGCACGCGGCCGACACCGGCTCGTACCAGCTGCTCGGCCATCTGGCCCGGCGGGCCGCGGAGCGCCGGACGGCGCTGCGGTTCCTGGTGACGTACCGGGAGGAGGAGCTCCCCGAAGGCGACCCGCGCCGCTCGGTCATGGCCTCGCTGACGCGCCAGCGCCTCGCCGTACGCGAGGAGTTGGGGCGCCTCGACAAGGAGGCGTGTCTGGCGGTGGTGCGCGACGCGGCCGTGGACGCGTGGCGCGGCGTCGCAGGCGACGCGACGGTGGACGGGGAACGCGACGCGACGGTGGCAGGGGGGCGCGACGCGGCAGCCGACGCGGCCGTGGACGCGGCGGACGAGGAACGGGCCCGCCGGGTGTGGGAGCTCTCGCTCGGCAACCCGCTGTTCGCCCTGGAGCTCGCCCGCGGCCTGCCGGACGAGCCCTCTGACAACGTTGCCCCCGAAGGGGTGCGCGAGCTGGTGGCCGACCGGCTCCTGCGGCTCGACACGGACACGCGCCGCGTCGTCGAGGCGCTCTCGGCGGCCGGCGGGGAGGCGGCGCTGACCGAACTCCTCGACGTGGCCGCACACGGGCTGCACCCGCCGGTGTCCGGCGCGGCGGCGGCCGACGCCCTGGAACGCGCCATCGCCGCCTCCCTCGTCGACGAACGGCAGGTGGTGGTGGCCGGACGGCCCGAGGCGGGGGTGGCCTTCCGGCACCCGCTGGTCCGCCTCACCTGCTACGAGCAGCTGTCCGCGGTCCGCCGCCGCGGGCTGCACGCCGCGTTCGCCCAGGCGGTCCTGCGCCGTCGCCCCGACGCCGTCGACGCGCTCGCCTCGCACTTCGCCCGTGCCGACGACGCGCGCGCGGCCGCCTACCTGCGCCGCGCCGCCGAACGCGCCGCCGCGCTGTACGCGAACGACACCGCCGACCGCTACTACCGCGACCTCGTCGCCCGGCTCGACGTCGACGCCGCCCGCGCCCGGCTCGCGCACAGCCATGTCCTGCGCAGAATGGGCCACTTCGAGGAGGCCGCGGAGGCGCTCCGGCTCGCCCTGGCCGAGTTCGAGCGGCGCGGCGACCACGACGACGCAGTGCTCGCCGCCGCCCTGCTCGCCGAAGCCCTCGCCAAGACACGCGCCCCCGGTTCCGGCCGCCGCATGCTGCGCGCGCACCCGGTGACCGCGGACACCGCGCCGGAACCGGCCGCCGGCCACTTCCTCGCCCTGGCCGTGGTCCGCTGCGTCCAGGGCCGGTACGCGGCGGGAGCCGAGGCCGCGCGGCACGCCCTCACGGCCGCCCGCGAGGTGCCGGGGACCCGCGGACAGGGGCTGACGGCCCGCGCCTTCGCACTGCAGGCCGCCAGCCTGGGGCTCGCCGGCCGCCTCGACCAGGCGCGCGCGGCGGGCGACCAGGCGCTGGCACCGGCCGAGGCCTACGGGGACCCGACGCTGCTCGGCTCGGTCCTCTCGACCCTGCGCGAGAACGCGCGGAGGGCCGGCCGGCTGCGCGAGGCCGTCCGCATCGGGACCCGGGCACTCGCCCTCGCCGAGCAGTCGGGGGATCCCGTCGCCGCCGCCTTCGAGCTGGCCAACCTCGCCGAGCTGCGCCTGCTGCTCGAAGAACCCGAACCGGCCAGGACCCTGGCCGAGCGGGCCGTGTCGGGCGCCGAGGCGTACGACGCCTGGTGCCTCCCGCACGCCCTCGCGACGATGGCGCGCGTACGGGTCGTCCTGGGCGAGACCGAGCAGGCGGCGGCCTGCGTGGACCGCGCGGAAGAGGTCGCCACCGCGCTCGGGGACCGGCAGGCGGAGCACGAGGCGCGCACCGCGCGCGTCGAACTGGCGCTCTCCGCGCGCCGCCCGGACGACGCGCTGCGCGCCCTGGACGGACACGCGGACGACGCCCCGGTCCTGGCGGCCTGGGCGGAACTCCTGTCGGGACGGCCCGGCACCGCGCAGCGGCTCGCGCGGGCCGAGGTGGCACGCGCCGAGCGGACCGGGGAACGCCTCGCCGAGGTGGAGGCGCGGATCGCCCTCGGAACGTCCCTCACCCTGCTCGGGCGGACGCCGGAGGGCGCGAGCGAACTGGCCGGGGCCGAGTCGTCGGCGGACTCCCTGCCGTACCCGGCGGGCACCCGCCGGGCGTCGTGGGCCAGAGACCTGCTGAACGACCCGCCGAGGCACTGAGCGCCGTCGCGACCCCGGCGGTCAGAGGGAGGCGGAAGCCCTGTCCGTGACCTCGAAGGCCAGACACACGACCGGGGTGTCGCTCTCCACCGGGTTTCCCTCATCGCTCCAGAAACGCCGGTGCACGGCCCGCCACGCGTCGAGATCGGCATCGCCCTCGCCCTCGGCCGCGGCGTGCTCCCACGTCACCTCGCCGAAGGACGTCACCTCGACACCGGTGATCTCCAGAGTCGCGACGGCCAGGCCCTGGTTGTCCAGCAGAGCCAGCCGCTCACCGACGTGCTCCAGACTCTCGTCCTCCGCGGCGTACTCACCGAGCAGCCCGGTCGTGGCCCGCTTGACCCCCGCCAGAACGAGCGCGTTCAACTCGTCCCTCATGCCCCCGGGAGCCCCCAGCTCCATGGCCCGCATCCCGTCGACCCGCGGCCACATCGTCCCCACCTCACACCCGAAACACTCGAAACACTCGAACCTGCCGAACCCCGAGCAGCCTAGGCGCTGCGGCTCGCCAAGTGAACCGACGCCAGGGGCGATTCGGGACGGACCAACCTGCGGCTATCGCCACCCCGGTGTCCCGGCCTGAGCGTGCGGGTGAGCGCTCAGGCCTGGAGGCCCAACTCCCGCGCGATCAGCATGCGCTGGACCTCGCTGGTGCCCTCGCCGATCTCCAGGATCTTGGAGTCGCGCCACATCCGGGCCACCGGGTACTCGTTCATGAAGCCGTAGCCGCCGTGGATCTGGGTCGCCTCACGCGCGTTGTCCACGGCCACCGTCGAGGAGTACAGCTTCGCGATCGCCGCCTCCTTCTTGAACGTCTCGCCGAGCACCAGCCGCGAGGCCGCGTCCCGCCAGCCGATCCGCGCCATGTGCGCCCGCATCTCCATGTCGGCGATCTTGAACTGGATGGCCTGGTTGTCACCGATCGGCCGGCCGAAGGCGTGACGTTCCTTCGCGTACTTCACCGACTCGTCGACACAGCCCTGCGCCAGACCCGTCGCCAGCGCCGCGATCGCCACCCGGCCCTCGTCCAGGATCCGCAGGAACTGCGCGTACCCGCGGCCCTCCTCGCCCAGCAGGTTCTCCACCGGGACCCGCACGTCGTCGAACGACAGCTCACGCGTGTCCGACGCGTTCCAGCCCACCTTCGAATACGGCGCGGCCACAGTGAACCCGGGAGTCCCGGACGGCACGATGATCGACGAGATCAGCGGCCGGCCGTCCGGCTTGCGGCCCGTCACCGCCGTGACCGTCACCAGACCCGTGATGTCCGTACCGGAGTTGGTGATGAAACACTTCGAACCGTTGATC
The DNA here is from genome assembly GCF_001905825.1 of Streptomyces sp. CB02009. Taxonomy (GTDB): domain Bacteria; phylum Actinomycetota; class Actinomycetes; order Streptomycetales; family Streptomycetaceae; genus Streptomyces. The sequence goes on along the minus strand of NZ_LIVV01000003.1, from coordinate 301,339 downwards.
ACCCAGTGGTCGCCGTCCCGCACCGCCGTCGTCCGCGTGCCGCCCGCGTCCGAACCGGCACCCGGCTCCGTCAGACCGAACGCACCCAGCACCTCACCCGCGCACAACCTCGGCAGCCACTCCCGCTTCTGCTCATCCGTACCGAAGAGGTAGACCGGCATCGCACCGAGCGACACCCCCGCCTCCAGCGTGATCGCCACCGAGGAGTCCACCCGGGCCAGCTCCTCCAGCGCGATCCCGAGCGCCAGATAGTCACCGCCCATACCGCCGTACTCCTCGGGGAACGGCAGCCCGAACAGGCCCATACGGCCCATCTCACGGACGATCTCGTACGGGAACTCGTGCCGCTCGTAATAGTCGCCGATCTTCGGCGCCACGACATCGTGCGCGAACGCCTCGACGGTACGGCGGAGTTCCTCGTGCTCGGGGGTGAGGCGATGGTCCATGGTCTTCGGCGGTCCTTAGGTGGGTGGGTGATGTCGTCACGGATCGCGGAACGGCCGCGCACCGGCTTCTACAGGCTCAACAGGAGGGTGTCGGGGTCCTCCACGAGCGCGCCCAGCGCGGTGAGGAAGGCCGCGGCCTCTGCGCCGTCGCACACCCGGTGGTCGAACGCGCAGGTGAGCTTCGCGGTGGGCCGTACGACGAGCCGGTCGCCGTCCACGACGTGCGGGCGGGGGCGGATGGACCCCACGCCGAGGATCGCCGCCTCGGGGTGGTTGACGACCGGCACGCCCTCGTCCAGGCCCAGCGCGCCGAAGTTGGAGACCGTGAAGGTGGAGCCGGTCAGCTCGCGGGGCGTGAGCGCGCCCGTGCGCGCCCCGTCCGCCAGCCGCGCCAGCTCTCGGGCGAGCCGCACGGTCGACAGGTCCTGGGCGTCGCGCACCACGGGCACGACCAGGCCGCGCGGTGTGGCCGTGCCGATGCCCAGGTGCACCGCGTCGTACGTACGGACCTCGGGGCCGTCCTGGACGTACGTGGCGTTGAGCCTGGGGTGTTCGCGCAGGGTCAGCGTCAGGAGCCTCAGCAGGAGGGCGAAGGGCGTGGCGGCGCTCTCGGCTTCCCGCGCGCGCAGCCTGTCGCGCAGGGCGAGCAGGCGGGAGAAGTCGACGGTGAGGGAGCAGTGGGCGTCCGGGATCTCCCGGCGTGCCCGCTCCATGTGCGCCGCCGTGCGTGCCCGGATGCCGCGCACGGGGATCGAACGGGTCCCGGATGCGCTCCCGCCGTCCCCGGCGGCCCCCGCCGCGAGCGAAGCCGCCGCCGCGTGGACGTCCGTGCGGGTGATGGTGCCCTCCGGACCCGAGCCGGCGCCCAGCGCCGCCAGGTCCACCCCGAGCGTGCGGGCGAGATGCCGTACGGGCGGCTTGGCGCGGGGGCGCCCCGTGTCGGTCGGCGCGGCGGACGGCGTACGGCGGGGAGCGGGGCGTCTGCGGACCGCGCGCCGGCCGGTGTCCGCCCCCGCGCCCACCCCCGCGCCCGTGCCGTATCCGACGAGCACCGGTCCCGAGTCTGCGCCGGTCCGGTCGGCGCCGGTCCGGTCGGCGCCGGTCCGGTCGGCGCCCTGCGCGTCGACGGCCGTGCCGGGCACGGCGCCCGCCGCCGCGGCCGGGCTCGCCCCCGGGTCCCGGTGCGCGGCCGGGTCCGGGGGCCCGGCCGGATCCCGGTGCACGGCCGGGTTCACGCCCGGGACCGGGCCCTCGGCGATGCCCGGCGCCCTTCCGGTGGCCGTCGGCGCCCCGGTGTCGACGAGGATCAGCGGGGTGCCCACCGGCAGGGTCTCGCCCGGCTCGCCGCGCCGTTCCACGACGGTCCCGGCGTACGGGGACGGGATCTCCACCTCCGCCTTGGCCGTCTCCAGGACGCACAGCGGCTGGTTGACGGCGACGGTGTCCCCCGGCGCCACCAGCCAGGCGACGACGGTCGCGTCGAGCAGCCCCTCGCCCAGGTCGGGTACGAGGAACTCCCGGATCGTGCGGTCCACGGCGTCAGTCATGGCTGTACCCGAAGGACCGGTCGATGCCGTCGAGCAGCCGGTCGACGCCCGGAAGCCATGCCTTCTCCCATCGTGCGGGCGGGTACGGGGTGTCGAATCCGGTGACCCGCAGCACGGGGGCCTCCAGGTCCCAGAACAGTTCCTCCTGCACCCTGGCCGCGATCTCCGCTCCCAGTCCCAGGGTGCGCGGGCCCTCGTGCAGGACGACGCAGCGCCCGGTGCGGGACACCGAGGCGGCGATCGTCGGGAAGTCGAGGGGGGCCAGGGAGCGCAGGTCGACCACTTCCAGCTCCCAGCCGTGCTCGCGCCGGGCGGTCTCCGCGGCCTCCAGCGCGGTGCCGACGGTGCCGCCGTACGCGACCACCGTGACGTCCGTACCGCTGCGGCGGACCAGCGCCCGCTCCAGGCCCGCCGCCGGCACCTCGGCCGTCTCGTCACCGCTCTGCCAGTAGCGCCGCTTGGGCTCCAGGAAGATCACCGGGTCGTCGCAGTCGATGGACTGCCGGAGCAGGACGTGGGCGTCCGCGGCCGTCGCGGGCGTCACCACCCGCAGTCCCGCCGTGTGCGCCCAGAACGTCTCGGTGGACTCCGAGTGGTGCTCGACCGCGCCGATGCCGCCGAAGGACGGGACGCGCAGGGTCACCGGCACCGAGAGCGCGCCGCGGGTGCGGTTGCGGTACTTGGCCAGGTGGCTGACGATCTGGTCCAGCGCGGGATAGGTGAACCCGTCGAACTGGATCTCGGGCACGGGGCGCAGTCCCCGCATCGCCATGCCCAGGGCCACTCCGACGATCGCCGACTCGGCGAGCGGTGTGTCGAAGCAGCGCTGGGGGCCGAACCGCTCGGCGAGGCCCTCGGTCACCCGGAAGACCCCGCCCTGGCGGGCCACGTCCTGGCCGAAGACGACGACGCGCTCGTCCTCGGCCATGGCCTCGCGCAGCGCCGTGTTGATCGCTTCCACCATGGTCGCCGCCACGGTCACTCCTTCCGGGACAGTTCGGCGAGCAGCTGTCCTGACTGCTCGAGCAGGTCCTTCGTCGGCTCGCGCAGTACGTGGGCGAACAACTCGGTGGGCGGCACGTCGGGGGCGTCGAACACGCCGTCCCGCAGTTCGGCGCACATCCGGGCCGCCCTGTCCCGCGCACGGTCCTCGGCCTCCTCGTGCCACAGGCCCCGGTGGGCGAGGTAGCGCCGGTAGCGGGGTATCGGGTCGAGGCGCTCCCAGTGGTCGACCTCGTCCTGGGTGCGGTACCGCGTCGGGTCGTCGGAGGTGGTGTGCGGAGCGAGCCGGTAGGTGACCGCCTCGATGAGGGTCGGTCCGCCGCCCGCCCTCGCCCGGGCGGCGGCCTGTTCGGTCACCGCCCGGCAGGCGAGGACGTCGTTTCCGTCGACCCTGATGCCCGGCATGCCGTAACCGACGGCCTTGTGCGCGAGGGAGGGCGCCCGTGTCTGCTCGGAGAGGGGCACGGAGATCGCCCACTGGTTGTTCTGGATGTAGAACACACACGGCGCCGCCTTCACGGCGGCGAAGTTCAGCGCCTCGTGCACGTCCCCCTCGCTCGTCGCGCCGTCCCCGATGAAGGCGACGGTCAGGGAGTCCTCGCCGAGCCTGGGCGCCGCCATGGCCGCGCCGACGGCGTGCAGGGCGTGCGTGCCGATGGGGATGGACATCGCCGCGCAGGCGTGCTCGGGGAAGCCCCAGCCGCCGTGCCAGGTCCCGCGCCACACCGCGCCGACCGCGGAGGCGGGAATCCCGCGCATCAGGAACAGGCCGAGCTCGCGGTACTGGGGGAAGAGCCAGTCGTCGTGGCGCAGGGCGGCGGCGCAGCCGACCTGGGCCGCTTCCTGGCCCCTGCACGAGGGGTACAGGGCCAGCTGGCCCTGCCGCTGGAGGTTGACGAACTCCGCGTCCACGGCGCGGGTGACGACCATCCATTCGTACAGTTCGGTCAGTTCCTCGGACGACAGCGTGACGTCGAACCGCGGGTGGTCGACCGGCAGGCCCTCGGGGGTGATGAGGGCGACCGGCCGCGGGTCGAGGTCGTCCGGCTGACGGGACAGGTCCATGACGTGCTCCTACGAAGAGTGCGGAGACGGGCGCTCCCCGCGGGTGGGCGCGCGTGCGCCCACCCGCGGGTCGTCCGTCAGCGAACGTCCGTCAGCGGTCGTGCGCCAGCGGTCGTGCGGTGCGTCAGCCCAGCGGCGGCCAGGTGAGGACCGCGTCGTTCGGACCGGTGAGCTTGGACAGCGGTACGAACCGGAAGTAGAGATCGCGCGCCAGGGCGGGGAAGAAGGCCTCCAGCTGCTCGTTCTCGCTCAACGCGCGGGCCGCGGCGACCAGTCCCTCCGTCCGCGGCCGGCGCTCGTCCTCGTAGCCGCGCAGGGCCGCGACGGGGTCCGCCGTCGCGCGCAGGTGCTGGGCGAGGACGACCGCGTCCTCGATGGCCAGCGCCGCGCCCTGGCCCAGACTCACGAGCATCGGGTGGGCCGCGTCGCCGAGCAGGGTCGTACGGCCGGTGCCCCAGCGCTGGAGGAACGGGCGGTCCTGGGCGGTGATGCGGACGATCGACTCCTCGGGCGTGGTGCGGATCGCCTCCCGCACCTCGTCGGCCCAGCCGGCGAAGAGGCCCTCGAGGCCCTCCTTGCCGCGCCGCAGGTGTCCGGAGGCCCCCGGGGGCACGTTCTTCGTCGCCCACCAGTAGGCGCGGCCGCGGCCTATGTCGGCGAGGCCGAAGCGCTGTCCGCGCCCCCAGTAGTGCGCCGCGTAGCCCTTGGTCATCCGCCGGTGCGAGAAGGGCACCGTGGCCAGCCAGCAGGCGTAGTTCCCGGGCCGCGGTTCGTCGGCGGCGGGGTCCGCCACCTGCCTGCGGATCGCCGAGTTGAAGCCGTCCGCCCCGATCAGGAAGTCGCCCGAGGCGGTCCTGCCGTCCTCGAAGGCGACCTCGACCCCGTCCTCGCCGCTGACGAACCCGGCCGCCGCGGCCCCGAACTCGATGACGCTCTCGTCACCGAGCGCGTCCAGCAGGGTCTGCTGGAGGTCGGCCCGGTGGACGGCGTAGTTCGAGGCCCCCAGCCGGTCCGAGACCTCCCTGAACGGCAGGGCCCTGATCGGACGGCCGCGCCGGGTGAGGAACTTGAGCTCGTCGAAGACCTCGGCGCGCTTGTCGAGCCCCGGGGCGATGTCGATGTCGAGGCTGCGCAGCGCCAGGACCGCGTTGCACATCAACGACACCGCCGTGGTGCCCGGCCGCAGCTCGGGCGCCCGCTCGAAGACCTGCACCTCGACGCCTGCGCGGCGCAGTGCCGCGGCGGCGGCGAGGCCGCCGATGCCCGCTCCGACGACCAGAGCCTTGCGCGGGGGATGCTGCGTCATTTCCCACTCCTCTTCGTCGTCGGCCTCCGGCCCGGTCGGCCGGCCGTCATCACCTCGACCACCTTCTCGGCGACGACGCTCACGTGCGGTTCCTCCAGGAGCACCAGGTGGTCGCCGGGGACGTCGACCACCTGGACGCGTCCCGTGGTCAGGGCGCCCCAGCCGTTGGTGGGGTCCGTGTGCAGGCTCTGCGCGGCCCCGTGCATCGGCCGGAGGATCTCCGGCAGTTCGGAGGTCGCGCGGAGCAGCGCCACGTCCCCGTCGACCGGCTCGGGCCGGTAGGTGAGGATCGCCCGCCAGTGCGCCCTGAACATCTCGAACAGGCGGCGCACGGTGGTGCGCGAGCTGCCCGCCGGCAGGACTCCCGCCCGGGTGGCGTGTTCGACGATGAAGTCGAACTTCGCCTCCTCCTCCAGGCCGTCCGGCAGCGAGACCACCGGTGCGGTGCCGCCGCGTTCCATCCACAGCAGCTCCCAGAAGAACCACTCCAGGAGCGAGTGGTCGGCGACGTCGGGCAGCTCGCCCTGCTTGACGGCGATCGGGTCGATCAGTACGGCGGCGTGCAGCGCGTCCGGGTCGCTGTGCCGGAGCTGTCGCGCCATCTCGAAGGCGATGAAGCCTCCGAAGGACCACCCTCCGATCACGTACGGCCCTTCGGGGCACACGCGCCGCACGGCTTCCAGGTAGCCCGCCGCCATCTCGGGGATCGAGTCGAGGGGCTCGGTGCCCGCCACGGTGCCGGACGCCTGGAGCGCGTAGACCGGCTGGTCCTGCGGCAGGTGGCGGGCGAGGCGTACGTAGCACAGCACATGGCCGCCCAGCGGGTGGACCAGGAACAGCGGCGGCTTGTCTCCCTCGGTGCGGATCGGCACGACCGGGTCGAACCGGGCCGCGGAGCCGCTGCCCCGCAGGTGCCGTGCCAGGCCGGCGACGGTCGGGGCGGCGACGAACGCGGAGAGCGGGACGTTGACCCCGTAGCGCTTCTCGATGGTCATCACCAGCCGCATCGCGGTCAGCGAGGTGCCTCCGACGTCGAAGAAGTTGTCCCGCACGCCCACTGTGGGCAGTTCGAGGAGTTCCGCGAGGATGCCCACCAGTGCCCTCTCGTGCTCGTCGGCGGGCGGGGTGGCGTCGGACGACGGCACGGCGAGCGGCATGCGGCGCAGCAGCGCGTCGTCCCGCTTGCCGCTGGGGGTCAGGGGCAGGCTCGGGAGCCACTCCAGGTGCGCGGGCATCATGTAGTCCGGCAGCACCGCGCGCAGCCGGCCGCGCACCTCGTGCAGGTCCACGGCGTCGCTGTCGCCGACGAGGAAGGCCGCGAGGAACGCGTCTCCGCTCTCCCGTCGCCGGGACACCACCGCCGCCTCGCGGATGCCGGACGCGGCCTGCTCCTCGGCGATCTTGCCGATCGCGAGTTCCACCTCGGCCAGCTCGACCCGGAAGCCGCGTACCTTCACCTGGGAGTCGGCGCGGCCGAGCCAGATGAGGTTGCCGTCGGGCATGACCCTGGCCAGGTCTCCCGTGCGGTACAGGCGGGCTCCGGGCTCACCGGACGGGTCCGGTACGAACCGCTGCTCGGTCAGGTCGGGGCGGTTGCGGTAGCCGTGGGCCAGGCACACTCCTCCGATGTAGATCTCGCCCTTGGCGCCCGGCGGCACCGGCCGCATGAGGCCGTCGAGCAGGTGCAGCTCGATGCCGTCCACGGGCACGCCGACGGGCGGCAGGTCGGGGAAGAGGGCCGGGTCGCCGGTCATCGTGTGATGGGTCAGCAGGTGGGTCTCGGTGGGTCCGTACTGGTTCTCCAGGACCGTGTCCGGCCGCGCCGCGCAGAACCGGCGGATCTCGTCGGTGATCCTCAGCTGCTCCCCGGAGGAGATGACCACCCGCAGGGCGGCGGGGCGGATGCCCAGCGCCTGGGAGGTCTCCGCGAGCTGCTGGAGCGCGACGTAGGGCATGAAGACGCGTTCCACCTCCTCGCGGTCCAGGAGCCGCAGCAGGGCCGGCATGTCCTTCCGCTCGTCCTCGGCGAGCAGTTGCAGGGTGCCGCCGCCGCACAGCGTGGAGTAGATCTCCTGGAACGCCACGTCGAAGCTGAGCGGGGCGAACTGGAGGGTCTTGCCTCCGGCCGCTCCGCTGGCCGAGGGGATCTGCCACTCCTGGTAGTTGGCGAGCACGCGGTGCGGGAGTTCGACTCCCTTGGGTTCGCCGCTGGATCCGGAGGTGAAGAGCAGGTAGGCGACGGTCTCACCGGTGATGTCGGGCAGTTCCCGCTCGCTCCCGGGCGCCGGCTCCGCGGCGAGCAGGTCGGCGACGTACAGCAGCCGGGAGGAGTCCTCGAAGAGGTGCGCGTGCGCCTCGTGCGTGAGGATCCGTACCGGATCGGCCTGTGCGACCATCGCCGCGAGCCTGGCCGGCGGATAGCTCACGTCGAGCGGGACGCAGGTGGCTCCCGCCTTCCCGACGCCGAGGACGGCGGCCAGTGTCTCGGGAGAGCGGTCCATGGCGATGCCGACGGTCGAGCCGTGCCGTGCTCCGGCGGCGATCAGGCCCTGGGCGACGCGGTGCGCCGCCTCGTCGAGCCGGGCGTACGTCCACTGCCGTGTGCCGCAGGAGACCGCGATCGCGTCCGGGGTGGCCGCGACGTGCTCGTCGATGCGCCGTACGACGTTCAGGGGAGGCTCCCCGGGGGTACGGGCCTCGGCGCCGCTGCGCGGTGCCGCCCGGTTCGGCGGGACGCTCAGGAAGGCGAAGTCGGCTGCCTCGTCGGGGTGTTCGGTCATCTGCCGGAGGATGGCCAGGTACGTCTGCCCGATGCTCTCCACCTGCGAGGCGGTGAAGGTGCTCCCGTCGCAGTCCATGCGCAGCCAGAGGCGTTCGTCCACCGGGTCGGTGACCGCGTTCACCAGGATCTTGAAGTTCGTCTCCTCCCACGTCCTGAGGGCGGTCAGCTCCATGTCGGTGCCCTCGAAGAGGGAGCTGAGGACGTGCGGGTTGACGTAGTTGAAGGCCGTCTCGAAGACGACGTCGCCGCCGCGGTCCTCCTGGATCGCGCTGAGCGGGTAGCGGCGGTGGGGGTGGCTGTCCTGCTCCTGCTGGTACACCTCGCGCGCCGCGTCGATCCAGCTGCGCGGCCGGGTGTCGAGGCGCAGCGGCAGCGTCTCGAGGAAGAGCCCGGTGATCCGCTCGGCGTCGGCCTCCTCCGGCCGTCCGCCGGTGACGAGGCCGGTGGTGATGTCCGGGGTGTCGGAGTAGAGCCGCAGGGTCAGGCAGTGGGCGGCGAGCAGCAGGGACTTGACGGGCAGGCCGTGGGTGCGCGCCAGGTGGCGGAGCCGCGTGCCGAGGCCGTCGGGCAGTTCCACCTGGTGGTGGATGACGCCGTCGTCGCCCGCGGGCTCGTGGGGCCTGAGCCCGTCGATCTGGGCCAGTTCGACGCCGGTGAGGAGTCGTTGCCAGTACCGCCTGGCCGCGTCGGAGGCGAGGGCCCGCCGTTCCTCGCGTACGTGCAGGGCGGGCGACGGCAGTGGTCCGGACGGCACGGCTGCGACGGGCCGGCCGGAGTGGTGGAGGTAGTCCTGCAGCAGTTCGCGTACGAGGGTGGCGACGCTCCAGCCGTCCAGGATGGCGTGGTGGAAGCTGAACACCAGCTCCAGGGTGTCGTCGTTCAGGACGTGCGCGCGGAAGAGGTAGAGCGGCGGCCTGTCCAGTTGGTACGCGTGGTACCTGCGCTCCTCGATGTGCCGGTCGATCTCGGCCTGTGCCTCCTGGTCGCCCAGGTTCCGCAGGTCCGCGATCTCCAGCCCGCCGGGGGCCTCCCGGTGGACGAGCTGCAGGGGCTCGGAGTATCCGCCGAGGTCGAAGGCGGAGCGCATCACGGGGTGGCGTCGCACCAGGTCGTCGAAGGCGCTGCGGAACGCCTTCTCGTTCCAGGCCGTCCTGAGGGAGTAGCGGAAGACGTCGTGGTAGACGGCCGTCCTCTCGTGCTCCCTGCTGTGGTAGAGCAGGCCGAGGTGCAGCCGGGTCGCCGGGTAGGCGTCCGCCAGGTCCGCCAGTCGGGCGCGGTCGACTCCGGACACGAGCGCGAACGGCTCCAGCGGTGCATCCGGCGCGTCCGGTGACGATGTGGTCGCGTGGGCGGCGAGGGCCGCCACGGTCGGGTTGCGGACCATGTCGGCGAGGGTGAAGTGGATGCCCGCGCGGCGGGCCTCGGCCTGGATGCGGAGCATCAGGATCGAGTCGCCGCCCAGGGAGTAGTAGTCCTGGTCGACGCCGATCTCCTCGGTTCCCAGCACGGACGCCCAGGCCGCCGCGATCTTCGCCTCGATCTCGTTGGCGGGTGCCGCGGCCGCGGCGTCCGCTTCGACGGCGGGGGCGGGCAGCCTGCCGCGGTCGGCCTTCCCGTTCGCGGTGAGGGGGATCGAGTCGATCCGTACGAAGAAGGCGGGCACCATGAACTCCGGTAGTGACAACAGGAGTTGCGTCCGGAGATCGGGGAGCGGCTCTCCCTCGTCGGCCACGTAGTAGCCGACGAGATGGGCGCCACGGGAGGGGGTGGTCCGGTCCACCACGAGGGCGTCCCTGACGCCGGCGAGGGCCGTCAGGTGGTTGCGGACCTCGCCGAGTTCCACCCGGTTCCCGCGGATCTTGACCTGGTCGTCGAGCCTGCCCAGGTACTCAAGGGTGCCGTCGGCGAGCCATCGCGCGCGGTCCCCGGTGCGGTACATCCGCTCGCCGGGAGTGAAGGGGTCGTCGACGAACGCCGCGGCGTCCAGGTCGGGCCGGCCCAGGTAGCCGCGTGCCACGCCCACGCCCGAGAGGAAGAGCTCCCCGGCGACTCCGGCGGGCTGGAGGTCTCCGTGCGCACCGACCACGTAGAGCCGGATGTTGTCGATCGGCCGTCCGATCGGTACGCGGCGCGGTTCGCCGTCCGGGTCCGCCGGGCAGTCGTGGTACGTGACGTCGACCGTCCCCTCGGTCGGACCGTAGAGGTTGACGAGCCGTGGTGCCGCGGTGCCGGCCGCCGCGAAGACCTGGTGGAACCGGTGCACGTGTGCGGGCGTCAGCGCCTCACCGCTGCAGAAGACCAGGCGCAGGGAGGTGATCCCGTCCCGCAGCGCCGGATCCTCTTCGAGCAGGTCGAGGAAGGGGCCGAGCATCGAGGGCACGAAATGGGCCACGCTCACCCGGTGCGCCCGCATCGTCGTGAGGATGACGCGGGGATCGCGTTCGCCCCGGGGCGGGAGGAGCGCGAGTCCGGCACCGGTGATCGACCACCAGAACAGCTCCCACACGGAGACGTCGAAGGTCGCCGGTGTCTTCTGCAGCAGGACGTCGCCGGAGCCGACCGGATAGCCGCGCTGCATCCACTCCAGCCGATTGACCACGGAGCGGTGCTCGACCTGCACGCCCTTGGGCTGCCCGGTGGACCCCGAGGTGTAGATGACGTACGCGAGATCGCGCGGGCCGGCGGCGGGGACGAGCGGCGGGGGCGGGGTGCTCGGGGCGGCTTCCAGGCGGCGCACGGGTACGGCGCCGCCCACCAGCCGTTCCGGCACGGTGGTGCCGAGCAGGACGGATGCGGCACCGCTGTCGGTCAGCAGGAACCTGATCCGTTCCGCGGGATGGCTCGGGTCGACCGGAACGTACGCGGCGCCCGCCTTGAGCGCCCCCAGGACGGCGACGACGAGCTGTGGGCCGCGTTCCACCGCCACGGCCACCCGGTCGCCGGTGGCCACGCCGTCGCCCCGCAACTGGTGTGCGACGTGGTTCGCCCAGGCGTCCAGCTGGGCGAAGGTGAGGGAGTCGGCGGGGTCCTCCGCCATGACGGCGACCGCGTCCGGCGTCCTGTCCGCCTGCTGCTCGAAGAGGGCGTGGATCGTGGAGTCCTGCGTGAAGTCGGTCACCGGACCGCTGCCGACCGCGAGCAGGGCGGCGCGCTCCGCGGCGCCGACCATGGAGATCTCCGACAGGGGACGGTCCGGCCGGTCGAGCGCCCCCTTGAGGATCGCCTCCAGGTGGGCGGCCACCGACTCGATGGGGAAGTCCGCGTCGAAGACGTCGAGGGCGTAGTCCATGTCGACCAGCACGTCGCCGACGTCGTCCAGTTCGTTCACGACGACCGCCAGGACGTCGTCGTCATGGGCCCGGGCCTGTACGACGGTCTCGTACGTGGTGCCCTGCACCTCGGCCGGGCTCGGCCAGCGCAGGTAGGCGATGGTGGTGTCGAAGAGCCGCTTGCGGCCGGCGTTCCCGAGCGGCACCGCGCGCAGCAGGTCGCCCAGGGAGAACCGCTCGTGGGGCTTGAGCGCCCGGGTGGCGGACCGCACCTCGGCGACGAGTTCGCTCATGGAGAGGTCCTGGCGCGGGTTCACCCGCAGGGGCAGCGTGTTGGCGAAGTGCCCGACGGTCCGCTTCTGCCCGTCGGTGGTCCGGTTCATCAGCGGGACGCCCAGGACGATCTCGTCGCTGCCGTGGATCCGGGAGAGGTACACGGAGAAGGCGCTCGCGACGAACGCGAAGACCGAATGACCGTGCTCACGCATGCGTTCGATGAGAGAGCGCTCGATCCGGAAGCTGTGGCGGGCGCTTCCGCGGGATCCGGCCGGCGCGGTGCGGTGGAAGAAGGCGGGTGCGACGTCCTTCAACTGCTCCTGGAAGAACGCGCGGTCCTCCTCGTGGCCGGCCGAGCCCCGGTAGCGGCGCTCCTCCTCGGCGAAGTCCAGGTAGGACGGTACGGGCCGGTCGTCGAACCTCCCGGTCCGCCGTACCTGGTCGTACTCGGCGCGCACCTGGGACATGAACAGGTTCAGGCCCCAGGCGTCCGCGACGATGTGATGCACCTTGACGTAGGCGTGGACGGTGTCCTCGCCCTCCTTGAGCACGGCGATCGTGAACAGCCGACGGCGTTCCACCTCGAACGGGACGTCGAACGCGTCCTTGATCCACGCCTCGCAGGCGGCACGCGGCGCTGCGGTTCCCGAGAGGTCGATCGTCGGGATGTCGAACGTCTCGTGCTCGGCCCACTGGCTCGGCGTCCCGTCCTCGGGGTCGATCCGGAGCTGGAACGCGTCGTGGCGGTCTGCCGCCCGGCGTAAGCACTCCTTGAGCAGATCGACGTCGACGTCGCCGGTGAACCGGTCGGCGATGAAACAGTTGAACTGCGGGAGATCAGGGAAGAGAGAGTTCGCCGCCCAGATGTCCTGCTGGTAGGCCGTGAGCGTGCTGCGCCCCCGTACATTCACGATCGCTCCATTTTCGTCGGCTTCCGCTTTCGATCCCTGGGCTGCGCGACCGCGTCAGCCGGCGTTCTCCGCGTCGATCGTGGTGCCGTGGTACCAGGGGTTTCCCGCCGCCTCCGAGATGAGGTTCCGCGACGCGGTCTCCCGCGCCTTTCCGAGGTCCAGGGTCAGGTACTGGACGAACTCCAGAGCGGTGAAGTACTGGCGCATGAAGGTCGGCTGGTCGAGTTCGATCTGGGTCACCGTGACGTTCGCGTTCTGCGGGATCGGCGCGGTGAGCAGCGCCACCAGGTTCTCGCGCTTGGCGCGGGTGTAGTCGTCCTCCTCCGGGTCGGAGAAGACGAGGATGCTGTGACGGCGCACGGGATCCGAGAGGGTGGCCACCTCGCTGTGGCAGAACTCGTGGAAGTAGTTCCGCGTCGCGGGCACCATGGCGATCTCGTTGAAGTGCATCTTCGCGAGCTTCAGCAGGCTCTCGTGCCACTTGGGCGAGCCGAGCATGATGATGTTGGAGTCCTCGCTCCGGACAGCGGCGTCGGCGGCCAGCTCACGCAGGGCAGGCGTGAAGTCGGTCTCCAAGGTCCGGGCCAGGGCGCGGACTTCCGGACCGTGGTCCTCTTCCAGGAGCCCGAGCTTCAGGAACATGTCGACCAGGATCGAGAAGTACTGGCCGACGTGGAACAGCGGGTACTCGCGGTCCGGCTTGCTCAGGGTCCAGCGCGCGATGGACACGCCGTGCTCCTCCCCCAGCTCGCCGAGCCGGCCGCCCGAGGTGAGCAGCAGCACCCGGTCGTGCATCGGGCTCAGCGTGTGGAAGGCCCGGACGGGCTCGTTGGAGTGGCCGCTGTAGGAGCTCAGGATGACGAGTGTCCGGTCGTCCTCGATCACCGAGCGCGGTATCAGGTACTCGAAGTCGTAGTCGTTGAAGACATGTACTTCGAGGTCGCTCTTGATCGAGTTGAAGAAGACCTTGATCACGTCCGACACGATGGCCGAGCAGCCCATGCCGCTGAAGACGATGCGGGTGAAGTGACCGCTCGACATCTTCTTCGCGAGGTCATCCGTTATCCCGGAGATGTCGTACTCGTCGAACTTCGTGAAACCGGAGCGGTACTCCTGCTCGAGGAACTCCTGGTAGCGTTCAAGGCGCGGTCGCATGACCTTCTCCTTCTCTGTGGTTTCTCACGTCAGGGATTGATGTACGAACCCGGGCCGACGGCCTGGCCGTCAGCCGGGCTGACTGCCGGTGCCGACAGCGGGGCCGCTACCACATGAACTGGCCGCCGTCGACGATGAGCTTCTGGCCCGTCACGTAGGAGGCTCCCGCTCCCACCAGGAACTCCAGGGCGTCCGCCATCTCTTCGGTGGAGCCGATCCTCCGCTGCGGAATCTCGTCCAGGAGCGCGTTCCTGTACTCCGGCTCGGCGACGCGGTACCGGGTCCGCATCTCCTCCGTGTCGATCATTCCGGGGATGAGGCAGTTGACCCGGATGCTGGGGGCCAGCTCCATGGCGAGGCACTTGGTCAGGTGCAGCAGCCCCGCTTTGCTCGAGCAGTAGTTGGCACCGTTCAGCCGGGGGCGGATCGCCGTGGTCGCACCGATGTTGACGATGGAACCGCCGCCGGCCTCGATCATGTGCGGGGCAAATGCCCGGGTCATATAGAAGGGCCCCGAGAGATTGGTGTCCAGCACCTGGCGCCAGTCCGTGTCGGAGATCTCGAGCACCGGCCGGTCGATGTTGAGACCGGCGTTGTTGACCAGCACCTCGGGAGTCCCGTGACCGGTACGCACCAGGTCGGCGAGCCGCGCCACGTCATCGGGATCCGACACGTCGGACCGGATGACCGAGAGCCCCTTCTTCATCTCCTTGGCGGCCTGGTTCGCCGCGTCCTCGTCGCTGCGAAACGTCGCGACCACCCGGTATCCCATCCGAGTGAGCCGGCGGCTGAACTCGAGACCGATTCCCTTGGTTCCACCGGTGACTACGGCCAGTTTGTCAGGCGATTTCATTCAAGCTCCGCATAGTGGATTGTTCGGTCTTTCCCATGCCGGGGCGCCGCCGCGGATCGGGCAGGCGGGATCGCGGCGGCCCGCGAGGAGGGCACCGGACAGGGACCGTGCGGCGGATGCGCCGCACGGTCCGGCGCGGGCGCCCTCACCGGGACGGCACGGCGAGCGCCCTGGACCGCGGGACGACTCAGCCGGCCTCGGGCTTGCGGGCGCGCAGGATGACGTCGAACCGACCGGGGTACTGCCGGTCCATCGGCTCGAACCCCGCTTCGGTGTACCACTGCTCGAAGTCCTGCGGCGTGTAGATGCGGCCGTCGGGCGACGCGATCGTGTGCACGTACGCCGACATGAACGCGGCGTGGGCGGGTCCGGTCTCGTCGTCGTCCTGGGCGCAGGCGACGATCACCAGGTGCCCTCCCGGCTTCAGCGCCCGGTAGGTCTTCGCGAAGAGCTCGCGGACCTGCTCCGGCGACCAGATCTCGAGGAATCGGGAGAAGACGACGCAGTCGTGGGAGGTGGGGAACTCCTCCTGCCAGATATCGGCTCCGACCGCGTGGACGCGGTCGACGAGACCCGCCTCGGCGATCTGCTCCTCCGCCATCTTCGCCACGTTGGGGAGTTCGAGAATGGTCGCCTGGAGGTGCGGCCACCGCTTGGCGAAAGCGATGGCATTCGTTCCCGTGCCGCCGCCCACGTCCAGGACGTGCTGATAGGAGGAGAAGTCCACGGAGTTGACGAAGTCCTCGACCACCGAACGGCTCTGGTGCTCCATCATGGCGGTGAAGACCTTTTCGAGGTTCTTGTCCTCGCCGAGCAGCTCGTAGAGCGTGGTCGCCGACGAGCCGGCCAGCAGCTCGCGGTCGAGACCCACGTTGTCGTTCTCCACGAGTGATTCGTAGAGCCAGCCCATCGGGCGGTACAGCATCTCATGGGTGTAGCGGACGATGACCGGCATGAATTCGTCCGGATCGCCCGCGAGAATGTCGGTCGCGGCGGTGTTGTGGTAACCATCGCCTTCCTTGCGTACGAGCTCGAATGCGCTGCATCCCAGCAACAGCACGTGCCCCGCGCGTTCCTCCAACTCAAGCGCCCGGGTTATCTCTTCGCGAGTGGCACCCGGCTGCTCCTTGAGCAGAGCGAATAACTTCAGGCGCAGTGCGGCGTGCAGGAACGGGAACCGAAAACTGGTGTACACCAGTTTCCACAGCTCGTCCAGGGCGGTCGGTGACGGTGCGGTCATGGTGATCTCCTTCACGGTGCTACGAGCCTCGGGCGTGCACCCTCGGCCGTTTCGTGTCGTGGCGAAATCCAACAACGTCCGGTTTAACCGATTGACGGCATTGAGGCAGGTAGTGGAAGCGCGATCCCCGCAGCGCGCCGTACCCCGCCCCGGGGGCGCGGCGCCAAGTGGGCGGGGCTAGACCATCGCCTTCACCTGCATCATCGAAATCTTCCTCCCCGTTGACGCGTCCTGCCCGAATGGCGAATCCGAACAGGCCGCGATGCACCACGAGGCAACACCAAACCCGAGAACCGCACAAGACCATTAACGCCGCCAAGCCCCCTACCGATGGCGCGAATCGAACGTTTCTGCCCCCGCACCCCACCATTCTTGGCCGACGGAGCACCGATCCCGGCCGCGACCTGAGCGATCAAGGGGCTGAAAATCGTTCCTTGGATAGAGCGGCAGGTAGCCGGATCATCTTTCCAAATCGGACAGATCATCGGAGCCGCTGCACCCTATTCATCGTTTAGGGTCGAGGATCCGCTCCGGAATACGTCTCGCGCTGCGAGACGCACGGCGCCGAAGAAGACCAGAGAGTTTTCCGGCCGGCCATGGGGCGTCCGCATTTCTCGCTGCCGTCCGCAGCCACATCCGCCGTGAACCGGATCCGGTCCCATCCATTCCGACGCGACGCGACCCGACCGACCCATCCCGTCCCGACCCGTCCCACGAGGAATCAAGAGGACACACGATGTACATGCGGTTAATGGACGCACAGTTCGACGATCCCGCCTACGACTCCTATCTCGAAGCCCAGCAGCGCGCCTACTCCGCACCCGGCTACGAGACGCTGACGAAGTACGGAAGCACCGACCCGCGCACCATTCGCGACCCGTTGAGCTACCTCGCCGTCTTCGCCGAGGCGGCGGACGACGAGGGCGAGCGGCTCGTCGGCGGCATCCGCATCCACCGGAAGGCGGCGGGCCAGCTGCCCTCCGAGATCCACCTCGCGAGCCAGGACTTCAACGACACCGTGGCGGAAGAGGTCGCCGCCGGCGAGTCGGTGGCCGAGATCTGCGGCATCTGGGTGGATCACGACTGGAGGGGCCGCAACCTCGCCTCCCTGCTGTGCTTCTCCTCCGTCGTGGCGGCCCAGCGACTGGGGGCGACCGTGATCTGCGGCAGCGGACCCACCGAGCGCATCAAGGGGTACGAACGGTGCGGTATGCGGTTCCGGCACGACCGCCCCCTGCACGACCGCCCGTTCCCGGGCATCACGGCGTACTACTCCGTCAACAGGGCAGAGTCCATACGTCATCGCGAGGAGCGACTGACCCGGTCGGCGGTCCTGCTGGACCGCGCCCTGGACGAAGCCCCCTGTGTCCCCACCGACGTGGTCCGTGCCGTCGCCGAGGAACTCGGCCTCGGGCACTCCACCGCCTCGGCATCCCTCGGCAACGCACGTTAGGCGCGCGATGAACCTGGAAGCACGACTGGGCACCCTCACCCGGCCCGCCGGCGACACCGCTCCATGGCAGCCGACGCTGTACGCACCCGTAGAGCCCGAGCAACGCGCGGCCCTGACCGAGCTGCTCGACAGCGGTGCCGTCGACTCCGTCCACGACACGTGCGCCGAGCAGCTGGAAGAGCTCCTCTCCGCCCGGCGACCCGACTGGCATCCCGATACCGGGGAGTTGGCGGCCGCGGTCGCCGACCACCTCGGCGGCAGGCCCCCGGCGGAGTACGGCACCTGGGCGTGGTACGCCTGGTCGCGGCAGCTCGTCCACGTCCTGCCGGCGGCCGAGCACCGCGAGCTCCGCCAGTCCCGCAACCGCTACAAGATCACCGCGGAGGAGCAGGAGCTCCTCTCGCGGAAGACCGTGGCCGTGGTCGGCCTCTCCGTGGGCGCCGCGAGCGCGGTCACCCTCGCCCAGGAGGGCGTGGGCGACCGGTTCCGGCTCGCCGACTTCGACCGCCTCTCCCTCTCCAACCTCAACCGGCTCCGCGCCTCGGTCGCCGACGTCGGCCTGCCCAAAGTCGTCATCGCCGCCCGGCAGATGTACGAGATCGACCCCTACCTCGACATCAGCGTCTGGCCGGAAGGACTGACCGAGGAGAACACCGACGTCTTCCTGGCGGGCGGTGGCCGCGCCGACCTCCTCGTCGAGGAGTGCGACGACATGTTCCTCAAGGTGCACGTCCGTGAACGTGCCCGTGCTCTCGGCATCCCCGTCCTGATGGAGACCAACGAGCGCGGCATGCTGGATGTGGAGCGGTTCGACCTCGAACCCGAGCGGCCCCTTCTGCACGGCCTTCTGCAGGGGGTAGGGGCCGCCGGGGTCAAGGCGATGTCGACCCGCGAGAAGCTTCCGCACCTGCTGCGCATCCTCGGTCAGGACGCGCCCTCCGAGCGGCTGGTCTCCTCCCTCGTCGAGACGGGCAAGACAATCTCCTCCTGGCCGCAGCTCGCCTCGGGCGTCAGCCTGGGCGCCGCGCTGGTGACGGACACCGCCCGACGTCTCCTCCTCGGCCAGTTCCATGCCTCGGGACGGTACTTCGTCGATCCCGGCACCCTGATCCAGGAGGGCGCGGAGACCGCTCTGCCACCGGCGGAACCCACACCCGAACCGGCCACGGACGTGGCCTCCGCTCCCCTCCTCCTGCCGCCGCCGCCCGGCGACGCCGGCGCCACCCTGGGTGAGGAAGGCATCCGCCGCCTGGTCGCCCACGGCATCCAGGCGCCGTCCGGCGGCAACAGCCAGCCCTGGCGGTTCGTCGCCCACGACGGGGCCCTGGACTGCCGGGTCGACGACCTGCAGCCCCGGACCATGCTCGACTTCGAAGGCTGCGCCACCCATCTGGCCATCGGCGCGGCGGTGGAGAACATGCACCTCGCGGCCCAGGCCGCCGGCTGGGACTGCCAGGTGCGGTACTTCCCCACCCCGGCCGACCCGGGCCTGGTCTGCCGGCTCACCTTCTCCGGCGCGGCCGACGTCCCGCGCCCCGCGCTGTTCGACTGGGTCGAGCACCGCGCCACCAACCGCAACCCCGGGCCCGCTCGCCCGCTCCTCGCGTCGCACGCGGCGGCTCTGGAGGACTGCGCCACCGCGAGCGGCGCCCGACTCCACCTCGTCACCGCACGCGATCAGCTGGACGAGCTGGGCCGGGTCCTGGGGGCGGGCGACCGGCTGCGAATGCTCTCCCCCGAGCTGCACCGGGACATGATGGGCGAGTTGCGCTGGGACCCCGAGGAGGCACGGCGCACGCGGGACGGCATCGACGTCGCCACGCTGGGGTTCGACGACGTCGACCTCGCGGGCGTCCGTCTGGCGCGGCAGTGGTCCGGTCTGGCCTTCGTCCGCCGGATCGGCGGCGGCAAGGCCTTCGAGGAGAGTGCGGGAAAGTCGCTGGCCGCCTCGTCGGCCGTCGGCTGCCTCACCGTCCCGGGCAAGGGCCCTCGGGCCTTCGCCGAGGGCGGCCGTGCCCTGCAGCGGCTCTGGCTCACCGCCACGTCCCTGGGCCTGGGATTCCAGCCGCACACGTCGCTGCTCTACCTGTTCCCCCGGGTGGAGGGTGCCGGCGAGTCCGGACTCGACGCCGCCGACACCGACGTTCTGCGCACGCTGCGCGCGAGGTTCACCGCCGTCGTCCCCCGCAAGCCGGACGAGTCCGAGCTGATGCTCTTCCGGCTCTCGTACGCGGCGGCGCCGGCGGCCCGCTCACTGCGCCGCACCGTCGAATCGGTGCTCCGGTTCGAAGGGCCGCCTTCACGAAGCGGGTCGTGACGTGACACCGGCCGGGCCAGGCAGGTGCCTGGCCCGGCCGGCCGCGGTGCAGGAGGCCGCCGGTTCACGGCCCGGAACCGGCCCACCTGGAAGCGTCAGCCTGCGACGGGGAGACACTCGTCGAGCAGACCGACGATGTCGTTCCAGGCACGTCGCGCGTGCTGAGGGTGGTGGCCCACTCCGGGGCGCACACGCTGGTCGACCGGAGGGTGGTGGAAGGCGTGCAGGGCACCGCCGTAGACCACGAGGCGCCAGTCGACTCCCGCGGCCAGTATCTCGGCGGCGAAGGCGTCCCGTTGGGCGGGCGGCATGATGGGGTCCTCCGATCCGACCGCCGCCCACACAGGGCAGCGGATGCGCGCCGCCTCGCCCGGGCGGCCCGTGGTCAGGGCGTTGACCGTCCCGATGGCGCGGAGGTCGACCCCGTCGCGCCCGAGTTCCAGCCCGATGGCGCCCCCGGTGCCGTAGCCGATGACGGCGATCCGGTCGGGATCGGTGCGCGGTTCGGCTCGCACCACGTCGAGCGCCGCGTGGCCGATCTCGCGCATCCGGTCGGGATCCGCGAGCAGGGGCATGCACCGGGCCATCATCTCGTCGGGGTCGGTGAACCACTTTCCACCGTGGATGTCGAAGGCGAACGCCACGTACCCCAGCTCGGCCAGGGCGTCGGCCCTGCGGCGCTGGAAGTCGTTGAGTCCGGTCCCCTCGGGCCCGACCAGAACCGCGGGCCGGCGGTCGGCGCCGGCCGGGAGCGCCAGGTGCCCGATCATCGTCAGACCGTCGGCCGGGTAGGCGACCGAGCGGGTGGTAACCGTGATCATGCGAACGGACTGTAGCGGCCTCCGCGCCGGGACGATCGGGCCGACAGGGCCGACCGAGGTACGCCCGTACGTCTCTGACGTGCACTGATGGCCGGCAGGTCGCCGATCCCGGCCCCGGCACGTCACTGGCATGGAGTACACCCCGGTCGCACCCCGTCACCGACATGGAGTAACGGCCGCCGTCGGCACGATCGTGACGATCACCGACGACGGCCGTCCGAAGGCCGGGTCCGGCCCGTGCCGCTCGCCTCATGAGCCGGAGACGCCGACTCGTGGGACGGAGACGGGCGTCAGGAGGAGGAACGGAGAGTACGCCTCGACGTCCGCACCCTCCCGGGCCCGCGTTCTTCGCGGTCGAGGCTCAGGCCGCCGCGTCCTGCCGCGTCAACGCACACCGGCGATGGTGCGCGGAGCGATCACCTTGTCGACGAGTCCGAACTCCAGCGCCTGATCGGCGGTGAGGACCTGGGCCCGGTCGACGTCCTTGTTGATCTGCGCGACGTCCCGACCGGTGTGCTTGGCGAGAAGCCGTTCGATCAGCTCCCGCTGGCGCTGGACCTCTCTGCCCTGGATCTCCAGGTCGGACACCTGGCCCTGGGTTCCGTCGCTGTGCGGCTGCTGGAGGAGGATCCGGGCGCTCGGCAGCGCCAGACGCTTCCCGGGGGTGCCCGCCGCCAGGATCACGGCCGCGACCGAGTTGGCCTGACCGAGACAGACCGTCTGGATGTCGGGCCGCACGAACTGCATGGTGTCGTAGACGGCGGTGAGCGGAGTGAGGTCGCCGCCGGGCGAGTTGATGTAGAGAGAGATGTCCCGTTCAGGGTCCTGCGACTCGAGGCACAGGAGCTGGGCCATGATGTCGTTCGCCACGACATCGTCGACCGGGGTTCCGAGGAAGATGACGCGCTCCTCGAAGAGTTTCGCGTACGGGTCGTATTCCCTGGTGCCCTGCGACGTACGTTCCACGAAACGCGGAACGACATATCGGCTTTCCGGTCCTAAGTGACCGGACCCGAACGAGGGCGAGGCTGATGCGGGCATGGAATTGCTCGCCATGCGTGGTCCTCCCGAGGTGATTGGATGTGCTTGCCCGTGGGGCGGAGGACTAGCCGACGGCGCCGAGGCCCGGGTGCTCCGCCGTCATCACCTCGTCGATCAGGCCGTATTCCTTGGCCTCCTGGGCGGTGAACCAGCGGTCCCGGTCGGAGTCACGGGTGATGGTGTCGGCGTCCTGGCCGGAGTGCTGTGCGATGAGCTCAGCCATTTCCCGCTTGGTGCGGACCAGCTGGTCCACGTAGATCTTGATGTCCGAGGCCGAGCCGGCGAAACCGGCCGAAGGCTGGTGCATGAGGATCTTCGTGTGCGGCAATGCGAACCGCTTTCCCTTCGCACCCGCGGTGAGAAGGAACTGGCCCATGGAGGCACAGAATCCCATGGCAATGGTCACGACGTCGTTCTTGATGTACTGCATGGTGTCGTAGACCGCCATGCCGGCGGTGACCGAGCCGCCCGGCGAGTGGATGTACAAGTAGATGTCTCGGGTCGGATCCGCGGCGAGCATCAGCATCTGCGCGGTGATGCGGTTGGCGATGTCGTCGTCGACTTCCTTGCCGAGGAAAATGATGCGGTCCTCGAGAAGGCGGTTGTACACCGCGTCCACGCCGACTCCCTCACCGGCGCCGCCGCGGGCATAGGGCATCATCTGGCCTGCTTCGAGAGGAAACTGCCGAGAGCTCATGCGATTCCACTCCTCTGTCGTTGCTTGTCCGCTAAAGGGCCTGCACCGAGTCCGTTCAGCTGCTATCCGACCGATGAGAGCCGGAAGCGGCACTCCACTCGCCCCCTCGCGCTTAACGAAGCTAACACGCACTCCGCGCCCCTCCAGCGGCAGTTGAGAGGCCGTTCGCTCAGAGCGGAGGGTGTGACCGATTTTCAATTGGCTTGAAATCAGGCCGAGTTCAGGCCAGGTGCGACCTTGACACCGACGGGACAGCAGGGACGTGCGCAGGAACTGGTGCATAAGGAAGCAATCGCCGATGACATCCGGCCAGAATCACGGCAGTTGACCTGTCTCGCTTCGGACAGCGGGGGCGACGCGGCGGATCCCCACGTCGAGGTGCGGGCCGGAGTCGGCCCGACCGAGCGGACGCGTCGCCGACGCACCCTCATATGCGGATCGGGTATGTGAATTCCGTTGATGTTCATTGTCGGTTCGGTGAACGTGCGACCAGAAGGCAGTTGTGCGGGTGGTGGTGCGGGATTAGAGTCGGCCGCCGTGCTCGGAGTGGCCGGCGGGGGTCGGTAACCCGGGCCTGAGGGAAGGGAATTCCGTCGTGACCGATACCGAGATATCCGCCGCCGATCCCGCGATGCCCGACAGGAACGAAGGACTCGACATCCCCGACGGGGTCGAGTTACTCGCCTCGCTCAGCCCCGACTTCGTCGCCGACCCGTACACCGCCTTCGCGCGGCTGCGCGAGCGCGGTCCGGTGCACCAGGTGATCACGCCCGACAGGGGGCTGGTGTGGCTCGTGGTCGGGTACGAGGCCGCGCGCGAGGCCTTCGGCTCCCCGCACCTCAGCCGGGACTGGCAGCGCGACTACCGGCAGCCCGGCTGGGAGCCGCCGTACGCCCTGAACATGCTCGGCAACTCCAACATGCTGATGAGCGACCCGCCCCACCACACCCGGCTGCGGAAGCTCGTGTCGCAGGAGTTCACGGCCCGGCGCGTCGAGGGGATGCGGCAGCGCGTCCAGGAGATCACCGACGAGCTGCTGGACGCCATGACGGCGGACGGAGCACGCAGTGCCGAGATCATCGAGGCGTTCGCCTCCCCGCTCCCCATGATCGTCATCGCCGAACTGCTCGGCGTCCCTAACCTGGACCGCGCTTCCTTCCACGCCTGGTCGAACGAGACCCTCGCGCCCACCAGCCCCGAGGCGGAGAAGGAGGCGTACGAGCAGATCATGCCGTATCTCGCCGGCCTCATCGCCGCGAAGCGGGAGAACCCCGGGGAGGACCTGCTCAGCGCCCTCGTCCACACGGTCGACGAGGGCGGCGACCGGCTCACCGAGGAGGAGCTGGTCTCACTGGCCTTCCTGCTGCTCGTCGCCGGGCACGAGACGACGGTCAACACCATCGGCAACGCGGTGCGCGCGCTCTTCGACCACCCCGACCAGCTGGCGGCCGTCCTGGCCGATCCGCCGGGCCTCGCGGCAGGACTGGTGGAGGAGACGCTCCGCTACGACGGGCCGGTGGCGACCACCACGCCGCGCATCGCCCTGGAGGACACCGAGATCGGCGGCGTCCAGGTGCCGCGCGGTGCCATCGTGCTGATCGCCATGGCCGGCGCGGACCACGACCCGGAGCGCTTCCCCGACCCGGAGCGCTTCGACGTACGGCGCAGCGACGCCCGGAGCAACCTCTCCTTCGGGCACGGCATCCACTTCTGCCTGGGCGCCCCCCTCGCCCGCCTCGAGGGCGAGGTCGCACTGCGCACCCTCCTGGAGCGCTGCCCGGACCTGGCCGCGAACGGGGAACCCGGGGAGTGGCTCCCGGGAATGCTGATCCGCGGAAGGCGGGAACTGCCGGTCCGGTGGTGACACACCCACCGCGGGCGGCCCCGTGACGGCGGCCGGTGGAGCGACCCCTTGTCCGACCGGCGCTCCACCGCCGCCGCGGCCCTGCCGGCCGAATCCCCCGGCTCAGGCGTCCTTCTTCACCGGCTCCAGGATCGCCACGCACTCGACATGGTGGGTCATCGGGAAGATGTGGAGTCAAGAACAGGTTAAAGAAAACCGCAGCTCAGCGGCTTACGTGGCACACAAACCAGACTCAAGATCAACGTGCATTACGGGCGCTACGAGCGCTACGTGCGACTCTCGACGCACGCCGCAGCATCCGCAGGGACTCCCAGGCTCGCCTCCAATGGGGCGGTACCGCCACTGTCATCAAGGTCTGACTGCTGCTGCAGCCGTCCGGCCGAAGTGCCGATGAGGGCTCGGAACGGGGCACACATACGGAGACCGCCTCCCTCGCGGAATCTCGCAGTGCACCTCGTGTCGAGCTCCCCGCAAGTCCCCGAGCGGCGGGAGTCGCGCCTTCCGTAGACGGTCTCCCGGCATCGAGTTCCCCTGGGGCATCGCCCGTCGGCGATGCCCCAATCGGCTGGACGCCTCTCGGTACGGCTCATGTGGGGACGTCTGGACTGTGATCTCGCTTGTACCGAGTCCGCTGACCCGGAACACTCGGGTGCGCATCTGGATGGTTGACGAGGGGGCGGGCATGGTGCGGGCCTGGACAGTACGGGGTGGACAGTCAGGGGAACGGGAGCAGGCCGCGCTCTCCGAGGGGCTGGCGATCGTGGGCTGGGAGGAGCTCGGCGACCTCAGCGACTGCTCTTCATCCGACGAACATCGGTGATCTGCTGGCCAAGGCGTACCCCGGTGAGGCGGTTGGCACCATCGATAACTGGAAGCGCCAGCTCTGGCGCTTCATCGCAATGGAGATCGGCGACTACGTCGTCATGCCACGCAAGCATCTGTCGGTCGTGGCTTTGGGCCTGCTGACCGGACCGTACGAGTACCGGGCCGCGGCGCCGCCTGACTTCCGACACGTGAGGAGGACGGACTGGGTACGCCCGGCCCTGGAGCGAGCTGCTGTTCGGGGTGATCTGCGGGACAGCATGGGGGCCTTCCTCACGGTCAGCGAGTTGAGTCGGCGCGACGCCGCGGTACGCGTGCAGGCTCTCGCAGAGACGGGTACCGACCCGGGCTACGTGGGTGACGGCGAGCCACCCAACGGCCCGCAGGACTTGGTGAGCGATGTCCGGGAAAGCGGCACCAGGCAGTTGACCGCCCGTGACCTGATCGGCTTGTGGGGGTGGAAGCGGCGAACCTCCGACGTCATCGACTTGGTGGACCAGAACCTCGCGGAGCTCGGTCTCCGGGTGGATCCTCACTTCAACGACGTGCAGTTGGACGGCCTCGTCACCGTGTCCGCGGCAGGATTCACCGGCCTTGGGGAAGGCATCCATGATCAGGTCCGAGGGGACGAGCAGCAGGCGCATTCGAAAGTCGATGGCCCGCGTGACCGTGATCTGACCTGGCGGATCGGCAACCTTCCCTTCGTTCGTGAGGTTGTGACGGTCCGGATGGGCGATGCGCTGAGCCAGGTGATCACCCCGATGATCGAGAGCGACTTCTCCCAGCTTCCGGTCGTAGACCACAACAACGTGCTACGTGGGGTCGTCACCTGGGAGGGAATCGCAAGGGCGCAGCTGGGCGGCAGGACTGCCACGGTGGCCAACGCCCTGGATCCGCATCCCGAGACCGCTCGGGTGGAACATGCCCTTTTCGACCGGATGGACCGCATCCAGCAGAGTGGCTTCACAATCATCGTGGATGGCGAAAACGCGGTGATCGGGATTCTGACCTCGACCGACCTCGCAGGGCAGCTGAAGCAGCGCATCGAACCGTTCATTCTCTTGGAGGAGCTGGAACGGCGGCTGCGCCGCCTGATCAGGCACTTTTCCACCGACGAGCTGCCGAGGGAGATCCGCAGGACGATGGAGCGCGGTCAGCATCTCAGCCTCGGCCAGTACGTCTTCCTGGTGGAGGACGCCCGCTGCTGGAACAAACTGCGGTGGCCCTTCGAGCAACAGGACATCAGTCGGCGGCTGGCCACCGTGCGGGACTACCGCAACGACCTTGCCCACTGGGCGGTGGACGCGCCTGCTGAGGATGCCGCGGCTCTGGCCGCTACGGGCGGGTTGCTCAAGCTCCTGAAGCTCGTGGATCACGACCCAGCCGTCTGACGCCTTTCCCGGCAGGCTCGGGGCCCCACGGTGAACGCGTGGGGCCGTCAGTCCGCTCCTCGTCAGGCGAGTGGCGGCGGGGTACTTACCGGAATCCGCGCCGGTGGCCCGCACCGAGTCATCTCACACCCGGGGGTCACGGCCGGCGCCGCGTAGTGGGGGCCGGTGGCCTGCCGTCAGGGCCTCTCTTCGACTCGGTGGCGATATCGTGCAGCGCGTCGAGCGGGCACAGCAGGACAGCGACCGGCGATCGTGGAGAAGAAGGCCAACCCGTACGCCCTCGCGGTAGCCCTGCTCACCCACCTGCGCGAGATCCACTCCCGCAAGGGAACCAGCGGTGCTTTCGAGGACCGGGCGGCGCCCCGTGCGCGGCCGCCGCGGTCAGCCGTCCCTGATGCGCCGCTTCGACGCCGCCGACCTGCCCAACCCCTGAAGCGAGGAGGTGGGGCTTCCGCTCACCTGGGTGGGACAAGAGGTGCGAGGAAGCGGCTCGGCTCGCCGTGCCAGGTGATGGCGAGCGCGTCGCGGGCGCGGGTCGCCGCGACGAAGAGCAGCGACCGGGCGCGGTGCAGTTCTCGCCGGTGGCGGCTCGGATCCGTGTGCTCCCAGGCGTCGACAGAGGCCCGGGGTACAAGCCCCTCGGCCGCTCCGGCGATGATCAGGCAGCGGTATTCCAGTCCCTTGAAGCGGTACATAGTGCCGATGTGGACGCCTTGGTCGCCCCGCGGCCCGTCCTGGGTGATCTCCGAAGGTGTGATCCCGCTGCGCGCGAGTCGGTCGGCGAGCTGGGTGACCATGTCGTTGGTCGGGACGCAGATCGCCATGGCCTCCCGGGGCACGTCGTGCCAGGCCCGCAACTGCTCCACGACGAGGTCCATCTCCTCGTCCCAGCTCCGTGCTCCGCGGAGCGAGGGTTCCTCGCCGTGGAGGACAGAGCGGTAGCCGGCGAGCGTGTCGGTGTCACCGTCGAGGTCGTCGTAGTCGGCGTCGCCCAGGACCCGGATGGCGTCACGCAGGATCTCCCGGGTCGTGCGGTAGCTGAGGGTCAGCCGGGAGGACCTGCCGCGGATGTGGACGCCGAGGCTGCCGAGGGTGACCTGGTTGTCGTAGATCCGCTGGTGCGTGTCTCCGACGAGGAAGATGTCGTCGGGCTCGGACGGCACCATGGCGCGCAGCATCTTCCAGTGGGCGGCACTGAGATCCTGCGCCTCGTCGACCACGATGTGCCGGTATCGGTAGCGCAGCCAGGCCCCGGAGCCGGCCTCGAAATGGAGGTTGTGCAGGCCGCCCCGCTCGTCGCGTTCCTCCGCACGCCGGTCGATGCGGGACTTGCGCGCCATCTCCAGTCGTGCGGCCCGCTCGGCGACCTGGCGGTGGGTCTCCAGACCCTTGGTCTCCAGTCGTTGGGTGAAGCGCTCGGCCAGCTGCCAGATGCCGGCGCGTTCGGCGCGGGTGACACTGCGGCCCCGCCCCGCTCGGCGAGCGGTGAAGTAGTCGCTCCGGGAGGTCACGGCCTGGCCGAGGATGACCTGGTTCCACTCGTCGCTGAGGAACTCGGCGTTCCAGCGGGTCTCCCCGGTCTCCACCAGCAGTTCCCGCCACTCGCGTAGGGCCGACGTGTCGTCGACCCGCCGTTTCGCGTTGCCCGGGTCGGCTTCGCTGACGATGCGGGTGGCGAGCTGGTCGACATGGGCGATGTCGACGCGCGCCAGGAGGTCGGGTCCGCCGAGGGAGAGCAGCCTGGCCCGCAGGTCCGCGGCGAGGTTCCGGTTGAAGGTGGTGAGGAGGACGGGCTTGGTGTGACCGGGGGGAAGCTGGCCCACCAGATGACAGACGCGATGGAGGGCCACGATCGTCTTGCCGGTTCCCGGCCCGCCGCCGACCCGGGTGGGACCGGAGTACCGCCGTCGGACCAGTTTCTCCTGGGTGGGGTGAAGGAAGATCTTCCAGCGGCCGAAGTCGCCCTCCTCCAGGATGCTCT
Source organism: Streptomyces sp. CB02009 (assembly GCF_001905825.1). GTDB lineage: Bacteria > Actinomycetota > Actinomycetes > Streptomycetales > Streptomycetaceae > Streptomyces. The sequence continues at coordinate 273,100 of NZ_LIVV01000003.1, read as the reverse complement.
GGAGGGATTCGTCATCGGTGATCACCACGGTCTGGGAGCGGTCGACGGCCGCCTGCCAGTCGTCGGCGTCGAGGTTCCGCTCGGGCTCGGCCACCGCGACGGGCGCGGTCACCTGCTCCATGACCTCTTCGTAGGGGACGCCGTCGCGCAGCCGGAGGAGGACCTCCCCGGTGTGGCGAGGCGCGTACTCGGCGAGGCCGAGCAGTTCGTCGTCCGTGGTGAGCTTCCGGACGATGGGGATGAGGGGCTCGGTGACGCCGAGGTCCGCGAGCTGCCGGTCGGTGTAGGCGCCGAAGAGCGGCTCCTCCGGCGGCTGCGATCCGACCGGTTCAGGGGCGGGAGCCGAGGGCGGCGCCGACACGAGCGCGGGCGCCGCGGGCGGTGTGAGACCGCGGCGCAGCAGGCTCTCCTCGACGACCTGGAGGTCGACGTACTCGATGGCGCCGGTGATGTGGTTGATGCCGTAGTTGAACCGGTCCAGGTTCTTGTGGACATGCCCGCGGTGCTTGACCGAGACGAGCAGCCAGTCGTCACCGTCGAGGCGGATCATCAGCGCCCGCCACTCCCGGTTGACACGCGCCGACCAGAGGCGGTCGTGGCCCTCCAGCTGCTTAAGGCGGAACCCGCCGGCGTCGGGATTGCGGCGGAAGTCGTGCTGGAACTTGTAGAACGCCCCGAGGACCGCGCGGTCCAGCTTGACGATCTCCTTGTCCGCCTTGTCGAGCAGGCGCAGGGTCACGCCTGTCCGCGGCGTGCTGGTGACCGTCATCGCTCGTTCTCCCCGTGGTCGTTCGTGGTTCCGTCCGCGTCACCTCGCGCCAGCGTGGCGAGTTCGTCGGCATCCCATTCCGTCGCGGTGCGAACCTGCCAGCCCGCGTCGCGGTAGGCCGCGTCCCGTTGTTCCGCATCGATGTCCCGGCTGCTCCCGGGATCCGGGCGGTGTGCGAGGACGACGCCCACCCGCTGGGCGGGCCAGGCGAGTTCGGCGGGCCAGGCGGCTGCTCCCAGCTCGTAGCCCGCCTCGGGAGCGGAAACGCCCCGGTCGGCGAGCGCTCCGGCGAGCGCGTCGAGCCCCGGCTCCTCGACGAGGAACTCGATGACCTCGTCCCAGCCGGGATCACGGACGAGCGCGGCGGCCGCAGGCCCCTGTCGGTCCACCGACGGCCCGGGGGCCTCCGGTGCCGGCGCGTGCGCGCGCCGCTGGGAGGTGAGCCATCCGGCTCCGCCGGTGACCGCCAGTTCGGCCGGGTCGAATCCGGGCAGCATGCCGGTCGTGAGCTGGACCCCGTCGCCCTCCCCCGCGTCGAGGAACTGGATCAGGTTGCTCCAGTAGAGCCACGCCTGCCAGCGCCTGCGATGGGCGGTCTCGTCGGACGCGACCGTGTCGGGGCTGTCGTCGAGGACGGTCAGCGCCGACCAGACCGCTCCGCTCTGCCCCCTGCGCAGATCGAGCGCGATGGTGAGCGGGCATCCCGAGGCGTCCCGGGTCGCCATGACCTGGACCGCTCCCTGCCCTCCCGCCAGCCGTCGCCCGTGCAGCGCCTCACTGATCCTGCGCCCGGTCTCCGCGCCGTCGGCCAGCGCCCGGCTGGTCGCCGAGACGGCCGCGAAGCCGGCGAGGGCGCTCTGGACGCGGCGCCGCCAGGCCTCCGGGTCCGGGTCGGTGAGGTATCCGATCAGCGTCTCGACCGGGTTGGCCCACACCAGGCGCGTCAGGTCGCGGGTGTCGCCCGCGTGCATGCGCCGATGGACGTCCATGGCCGTCTTCTGCGCGGTGTTCGGGTACGGCTTCCACACCGGGTCGGCCTGCGGTACGGAACGTCCCGTCCAGGCCTGTACGTCGTCCCAGGTGAGCTGGAAGACCTGCCACCCGTCGGCGCGCAGCCGGGTGCGCTTCGCCGCGTCCTCCTCGGCGGTGAGGTGACCGGGGCTCGCGTGGTAGCGGTAGCCGTCGAGGTAGACGGCCACCCTGCGGTCGTCGTCGGTGCTGCGGAAGACCACGTCCGGCCGGGTGAAGCCGAGCGGTGTCTGGGTCTCCATCTCCCAGCCGCGGACGGTCCCGTCGGGCGCGGTGAAGCGCAGGTTGGTGTCCCTGGTGCCGTCGGCGGTGAGCGCGGTGCGGACGCTGACGTCGTCCATGCGGTCGGCCCATTCCAGCAGCCCGCGCCGGAAGAGGGCCTCCAGCTCGCTTTCCACCTGGTGCACAAGAGTGATGTCCCGGGTGGTGGCCACCGGTTCGGTGCTCCAGCGGTCCGCCGTGCGGCCGAACAGCTCGCCGAGCATGTCGAGGGCGTGCTCGCGGCTCACGAGCTCGTACTCGCCGTCGGTGACGTGGCGGAGCAGACAGCGGTGGCAGGCGGGCCGCCCCTCGCCCCCGCACACGCAGGTCTCGATCACCTGCCGTGCGTCCTCCAGGACGCCCCGCAGACCGTCGCGGCCGGCGAGGCGGTGCAGGTACCCGGTGCCACCGGGCAGCGTGTCGTACAGGACGAGGAAGTGGCGGCGGAGTGGGCTCTCGCCGCCTTCCTCGGGCATGGAGTCGGTAACGACCGCGAGGTGGTCGGGGTCGCCGCCGTAGCTGCGGGCGATCCCTGCCAGCAGCAGCGCCTTGAAGGACGCGAGCCGTTCCTTGGTGTGGGCGGTGACGGCCGGGATGAGGATGCGCAGGGCGTCGGTGCGCAGCTCGTGGGCGAGCAGCACTCGTTCTCCTCGCCGCGCGATGTCGGCTGCTGCCCGGCGCCGGGGGCACCAGGGCCGGTGGTACCGGGCGTGGGCCGTCGCGTCGGAGGCGTCGTAGGCGGTGGGGCCACCGTCCGGGTCGGCGAAGCCGCACGCGTCGCAGACCCAGAACGGGTTGAGGCGGACCTCCTGCCCGGCGAAGGTGGAGTCGGTGCCGCCGTCGACGCGCGTGGCTCCGACGTTGATGTGCCGGATCCGCGCCTGGCGGGTGAACTCCCATCCGAAGGTGGCGTGTTCGTGCTTCCATGCCTGTTCGATGTCGCGCGCGTCGATGTCGACGGCCGGGACGATCGTGTAGTGCCGCCTCTCGCGCTCGTCGCTGTCGTCGCGTACGCGGACGTCGTCGCGTTCGTCGCGGGAGGTGACGCGGCGCGGTACGAGGACCTTGTGCAGGCAGCCGATGTCGCCGATGGCCGCGGACCGGCAGCGGGGGCACGGGGAGGGATCGCCTTCGGCGCGGTGGGTGCGGATGTGGCCGCAGTCGGGGCAGACGCGCCACCAGAGCCAGGCCGGGCGTCCGAGGCTGCCGATGTCGAGGCCGGTGACGCGGTGCTTGTATCCCTGGACGTAGTAGTGGTTGCCGGGGGCGAACTCGGAGAGGGCGAGGCGGGCGGGGCGGCTGTGGCGCAGGGTCTTGCTGTGGTTGGTGCGGGCCTCGTCGGCGGCCTTCTCCGTCCAGGTGAGCGTGGCCTCCAGCTCGGTGGTCGAGTCGATCAGGCTGTAGTTCGGCAGCAGGCCGAGGTCGACGAGGGCCCCGTGTGCGGTGGTGCGGCTGATCTCCCGGGACACGCGTGCCACGTCCCGGCGCTCGGCCCGCAGTTCACGTCCCTGCCGCTCGTGGTCGGGATCGCCTGCGACGAGCAGCCCGTGGGCCCGGTCGATGGCTTCGGTCCGGCGCTGGAGTTCGGCGCGGCGGTCCTCCCAGCGCCTGCACGCGGTGTCGAGGGCGGCACCGAGTCCGTCCTCGCCGGGGTCGGTCGCGTACGTGACGAGGGCGGCGCGGGCCTGGGGGCTGACTCCGGTGCCCCGGCTCTCGTCGTAGGGAGGGAACAGGTCGAGGAAGCCCTGCACGAGCCGTGCGCCGGTGGCGAGCGCGGCTTCGGCGAACTCGACCTGCCAGGCCGAGGTGCCGAACAGTTCGGTGGCGCGTCCGGGCAGGGGCCGCAGGGGTGTCCCGTCGGGAGCGGTCAGCCGTCCGGCGCCGGCGAGGTCGAGGAGGTGGGCCAGGTACTGGCGTCGCAGGATCTCGGCTGCGGACAGGTAGCAGCCGGGGGGCAAGACCTCTCCGGCGATCATGAGCCGGGGGTCTTCGAGGTAGTAGCGGTCGCGGGGACCGCGGTCGACCATGGTGAGCAGGTAGGCGTTGCCGGTGGAGCGCCCCGCCCGGCCCACCCGCTGGATGTAGTTGGCCGGTCCCTTCGGCAGCGAGGCGAGGACGACGGCCGACAGGTCGCCGATGTCGATGCCGAGTTCGAGGGTGGGGGTGCAGGACAGCACCTGCGGGTTGGCGTAGTGGACGCGGGTGCCCTCGCGGAACGCCTTCTCCACCGCCTCCCGCTTGGCGCGGCTGAGGGTGCCGGTGTGCTCGGCGGTGTTGATGGTGAAGACGCCGGCCTCGCGGTACATGCGGCGGTAGAAGTCGTCCGTGAAGTCCCGCTGCCGCAGTCCGCTGTCGAGGTCGCGTCCGGTGCCGAGGGTGCCGCCGCACCGGTAGCGGGGGCACGGCTGCCCGTGCCACTGGTCGGCGAGGTCGGGGTGGATGGTCTGTTCCCAGAAGCACCGGGGGCAGTGCGCGGTGGCGTCGGGCAGCGTGTCGTCGGCGAGGGCCCGGACCTGGATGTGGCCGGGCTGGAGTCCGTAGACACGGGTGGCGCCGTCGAGTGCCGTGCGCGCGGAGACGACGCCCGTGTCGGCGAGCGCGGGCAGCAGCCGGGTCAGGAAGACCCCGGCCGCCTCGGGGCGCAGTCCGAGGGAGCGCACGGCCCAGTCCTGGTACCAGCCGAGCCGGCCGGTGAGGACGTCGAAGTCCTCGCTGCCCTGTTTGGGCGCGCCCAGCAGGAAGGCGGGGGCGGAGACGCCGCGGGGGAAGGCCGGCATCCCGGTCTCCCGCCCGCCCCAGATGGCCCACCGGCGCACGCCGGCCTGGTCCAGCCAGGGGTCCAGCCAGGCGTGCCGGACGGCTCCGCGGATCCGCATCCGCTCCAGCAGCCCCCGCACGAATCCGGTGTACCGGTCGGGTCCGGGCGCCGAGCCGTCGGGCAGCGCGATCTCTCCGGGGGTGGTGAGGAGGGTCTCCCGTACGAGGTCGGCGACGGCATCCGGGTCCTGGAGGGGCACGTCGGCGGCGACGGTGCGGGTGAGTTCCAGGGTGCGGCCCTGCCGGGAGCGGAGGCCGAACTCCATGACGGTGGCGAACGCCAGGCGTTGCGCGATCAGTTCCCAGGTGGCGCGGGACCCGCGGCTGCGTCCGGAGAGCAGTGTGTCCACGCCCCGGACGAGGTGGAGGTCCGGCGGGATGACGGCGGCCTGCACCGCCTTGCTGTCGACGACGTCCGCGATGAGGTCGGCGGCGAGGTCGTTCAGGGTGACCGGTTCGTCCTCGCCGATGCGGCTGGCGAGCAGGGCGCGCAGGGAGAAGGTGTACGAGCGGCTGGCGACGTATCCGGCGCGGTGGGCGGCGTCCTGGACGGAGTCGTTGAAGAGGAGGGTCTTGTCCTCTCCCAGGTTCTTGTCCAGTTCACCGCTGGTGAAGAGCTGGGTGACGGCGGCGGCGGCGAGCGCGGCGAGGCCGGTGCCGAGGTAACGGATGGAGTTGAAGGTGCGGCAGGCCGGGCACTGGTCGCGTTCGGCCGCCCGGTCACCGTCGAGGTCGGCGTGGACGAAGGCGGCGTTGTGCAGGGGTTTGGGCCTGCTCGTTCCGTCGCCGTCCTCGGGGGCGGTGAAATCGATTTCGGGCGCGAGCGGCCGGAGCTGTCCTCCCGTGCCTTCCAGGACCATGACGGCGGGACCGCCGCGCCGGCGGTCCGGTCCGGCGGCGAAGGCGGCCTCGTGCACCTCCCGGGGGGTCGCGGCGATCATGTTGCGCACCCGGCGCTTATCGCGGCCGACGGAGGCCCGGCGGATCTTCGTGGCGTTCAGGTCGAGGTGGGTCGGGTCGACCTCCGGCGAGTACGCGGCCCAGCCGGAGCGTCCGCATTCCCGGCAGAACACGGCGGGCAGGAAGACCTGGGCCGGCGGCGGCGCGCTGTCGTCGGCCGGGGCGGGGGCCTGCCCGGCGGCGTCGAGCGGCACGGACGGGCCTTCCCCGTCGTACGGGGACGGCCTGGCCTCGGAGGTCCGGCCCGCGCGGGCCAGCGCGCCGCCGGAGGTCACCCGTTCGTCGTCCCAGCGGAACTCGGCGCGTGCGGCGCTGATGCCGCGCAGCACACGGGAGACGGAGCGGACCCAGTGGTGGATCTCGACGGACAGCAGGGGCCGCCCGGGGTGCTCCGGGTCGCGGGCGTACGACAGGAGGGCGAGGTAGCGGGCGAGAGCACGGGCGGCGAGGCCCGGCCGCTGCTGTACGGCCATGCCCCAGTGGTAGGCGTAGCGGGGCAGCACCTCGGTGATCTCGGCGAGGGTCCTGGGGGTGCCGTCGAGGATCTCCAGGACGGCGGAGGTGAGCCGGTGCCGGCGCAGGACGGCTCCGAGTTCCTCGGGGGTGGGTCCGCTCAGGCCCGTGAAGGCCGCGATGAGGTCGTCCATGACGCCCGGGTCGCGGGTGGGGTCGCCGAGGGCGTCGACCTCCTGGGGCGAGGGGAACGGCAGGGAGAAGTCGCTCTTGCCGGTGAAGTCCTTCACCGAGCGGCGGTCCTCGCCGACGACCGCGTCGGGCGGGAACGGCACGCCGAAGACCTGCTCGGCGACCTCCAGCATGCCGGGTCGCCCTGCCTCGCCCCGCCTGGCCGCCGCGGAACCGCTGTCGTCGGGACCGCTCTCGCCGAGGGTGGCGGAGGTGGCGACGGGGCAGACCGGTCCCAGGGGCCGGCCGGGTTCGGCCAGGCCGGTGACCGATCCGAGGCGGCGCAGCAGCATGGCGACGTCCGTGCCCTGGGCGCCGTCGTAGGTGTGGAACTCGTCGAGCACGACGTACGCGAGCGGGGAGTCCTGCCACAGCCGCTGGTCCTCGGGCCGCTGGAGGAGCAGGTCGAGCATCTTGTAGTTGGTGATCAGGATGTCCGGCCGGGTGCGGCGGATCTCGTCCCGGTCGACGGCGATCGCCGGGTTGGCCTGCTTGAACTCCTGCGACGGCTTGTCACCGATGTAGAGCGCGGCCCGCACGCCGGCGTCGCGCAGCCGGGTGTCCTTCGGGTCGTCGAGACGCTTGCCGATCCGGTGGGCCTGGTCGGTGGCGAGGGCGTTCATGGGGTAGAGCAGGATCGCCTTGACGCCCTCCCGGCCGGCCTCGCGCTCCCGGAGGCAGTGGTCGAGGACCGGGACCAGGAACGACTCGGTCTTGCCCGATCCGGTTCCGGTGGTGACGAGGGTGGGCCGCGCCGGGCCGTGCAGGGTGGACAGCCGCTCCCAGGCGCGCTCCTGATGGCGGTACGGGGTGAGGTTCGGGTGCCAGGCCAGGTGCCGCTTCCAGTCCTCGCCCTCGGCGGTCCTGAACGGCGTGCGGACGCGGAGGTAGGGGCCGCGGAAGATGCCGTCCTCGGCGTCGCCTAGGAAGCCCTCCAGGGCGCGGCGGGTGGACTCGTCGGCCAGCGCGTACGTCGTCGCGAGGTACTGGCTCAGACTGGCCCGTACCTGGTCGGCGGCGAGGGTGGGACGCACGCGCGGTTCCTCCTTGGTGCGGATGGTGCTGGTGGAGCCGGTGAGTGGCCGGTCACCGGTCTACGTTAGCCGGAGCGGCCGTGCGGGCTCCGGGCACCTCACGCGCCGAGCTTGTGTCCGATGTGGGCGATGTGAACCCTGCGGGTGTCCTTCAGGAACCGGAAGTGCAGCCGTCCCGCGCCGGGCGTGAAGCGCAGATGGGTGTCGAAGTACTGCTGCGTGCCGTCGAGGTCGGTGAACTTGCAGTAGTCACGCTTGCGCGTCGCGTGTTCCGGTGTCACGAAGGAGCCCCACTGCGGCTCGTCGAATTCGGTCCCGGGCTGCCAGAGCTGAACCGCCCGGTCCATCTCCGCGAGCCGCTTGCGGACGGGGTGGACCCAGTACTGCTTCAGTTCGCGCATCTGCTTTTCGACGTGTGGCAGGAAGCGCAGGTGCAGAAAGAGCTCCGGGCACTGTTCCCACAACTCGGCACCGGTACGGATGCCGCTCAGGCCGTCGCGCAGGGCGGCCTGCGTCTCCTCGTGGATCCAGGGCAGGTGCGTGTCGACGTGCTCGCGGGTGGCGGCGTGCGGGACCTCGACGGAGGTGATCGCGGATCCGCCGTCCTCCTCGTCGAGCAGTTCCTCCCGTGCGAGGGTGACCCGGTCCGTGTCCCAACAGGGTTCCAGCGGCAGGGACACGCCGGCACCGCCCATGAGGTGCGCGGCGCCGAGTCCGGTCACCGGTACGCCCTCGTGGCTGTAGGCGATGTCGGAGAAGGTCTCCCCGTCGGGGTAGGCGTCCTCGTGCGGGTACTTGGTCTGCATGAGCAGCAGCCGCTGCCACAGTTCCTTGGCCCCGGGGCTGCCGACCCACTTGGCGATGGGGTGGTCCTTCGCCAGCCGTAAGGCGTTCACGGGCTCGCGGGCGACGAGCACCGTTCCGGGCCGGTCCACCCTCGCGACCGCGACGATGGCCCTCACCAACTCCGTCATGGCACGGTTGACCCGATCCGGGTCGGCCGTCGTCTCGCAGGACGTCTCGTTCAGGAACAGCTGCGGCACGTCTCCCCCTCCGCGATGGTGTGCGCCCCGCCTCCCCAGGCGGGCATGTCAGCCGATGAGCTGGTCGAGCGTGTTCTCCAGCTCGTCGAAGAAGCCCGAGGGCCACTGGTCGAGCATGCCGTCCTCGTCTACGCGGGGACTGACGAAGTTCACACCGGTGCCGTCGCCCCGGAAGTAGTGGAACACCGTCTGACCGGGCGCGAGCCGCCCCTGCTTGACGGCGAGGCGCACCCCGTTGATGACGTGGTCGCTGTGCGTCTCCATGATCACCTGGGCGCCCTGCGCCGCGGCCGAGGCGGCGAGCGTGGCCATCTGGGTCTGGCCCTGCGGGTGCAGGTGCGCCTCCGGGTTCTCCAGGAGGATCAGGGAACCGGGACGGGCGCTCACGCAGGCGACGACGATGGGCAGGACGTAGGTGAGGCCGAAGCCGACGTTGGTGGGGCGGCGGCGTTTCGTGGCTCCGGCAGCGCCCCGGAATCCGTACGAGAGGCTCACGACGTCCGCGCCCTTGATGGCCTCGGCCTGGATGTCCACACCCGGGCACAGGTCGCCCATCCAGGCGGCGGTCTGGTCGATCAGATCGTCGGACGCGGCTTTCGGGTGGCGCAGGGGGCCGGCGGGGACAGTGTCCTCGCGATGGTGGCGCAGGAAGTTGACCGTGTGCTCGCCATGTACGCCGAGGAAGCCCCGGCCGATCGCCACCTGGTGGTCGCGCGGGTAGAACTCGGCGGGCGAGATCCGGTCGGCGTGCAGGTACTGGAAGGGCGCGGTGAAGAACGCCGGGGTCACGGCCGCCGGCCCGGTCGGTCGCTCCCGTCCGCCCTCGGAGAGGTCGGGAAGGTCGACGTCGAGCAGGGGCAGGAGGTTCTGCTCGGCCTCGTACTCGGTGGTCCACCCGTAGTGGTAGGGCCCCTCGTCCACAGCGAGGCTGATCCGGGGTTCTTCCTCCGTGAAGTCCTCGTGGAGGACGTCCTCTCCGGTGCCCAGGCCGACGAGTTCGCCGTTGAGCAGGAAGCCCTGGTTGGCGACGCTCGTGCGGAGCCCGGCCTGACGTGCTTGCGGCAGCAGCGAGGAGAACGCAAGATCACCGGACTCGTACGACTGGCGGAGCAGCGCGAGGGACTGGAGGACGCTGCTCTTGCCGGACGAGTTGAGACCGGTGAGGAGGGTCAGCGGGCCGAGGGGGATCTCCGCGTGTTGGAACGCCTTGTAATTGTGCAGCGTCAATCGGTCGATCACTGTTCGGCCACCCCTCGGAACAGTCGTGCCACTTCCTGGAATCGGGTGCGGATCCTCGCCGGATCCCCGGTGCCCACGGAGATCGACCGGTCGAAGTCCCAGTCGTCCATGAGCTCGACGAAGCGGTCGTGCACCTTCGCCCGCGACGCTACCAGCCGTCTCCGCTCGTGATCATCAAGAAGCGCAAGATGGACGGAGATCGTCTCGAAGAGGGCCTTGTTGACGGCTGGAGAACTGCGCTTCCCGCCCCGCCACTTGCGGAAGGCGTGCTCGCCGAACAGATCCCGCGCGCACCACATGGCCATCCGGAACTCGCGTGCCAGCTGCGCCCGCCGCTCCTGACCGATGGTGTTGATCTGGTACATGGAGTCGATGAGGAACTTGTCGAAGTCCTTCTCGGTGTGCGCGGCCGGATTGGTCAGACGGAAGGCGAGGAAGCGCAACACCATCTCCCGGTCGGCCATCCGTTCGTCGGACACGCTCCACCGGGTGGCCTCTCCGAAGGCCGGGTCCTCGGCCAGGTCGGCGAGGAAGGTCCGGACCGGCCCGCTCACCAGCGCGTGCCGCAGTTCCTGCGGCTTCAGCGGCACACCGCCGGTGTTGATCCGGGAGAAGACGTTGTACTTGACCGCCTCCGGGGTGCCCTGCTGCATGATGTGGACGGTGAGCTGGGTCTCCCGCAGGCGCAGCTTCATCCGTCCGCTGAGGTCCTGGTAGGTACTGCCGTCGAGCTGCCAGAGGTAGTCCACGCCCCGGAGGGTCAACGGCCCCAGGTCGGTGAGCTCGGGCTTCATGAACCGGGCGATGGCGGTGAGCCGCTGGACGCCGTCCACTACGGCCCATGTGTCCTCGTCGCCGTACGCCATGTGGAAGTTGGAGATCGGGATGCGGAGGAGCAGCGACTCGATCAGCCGACTCTGCGCACGGTCGCTCCAGATGCCGGAGCGACGCTGGAAGTCCGGCGCCAGGTCGAGCATGCCCTGCTCCAGACGGGACAGGAGCAGTTCCGGCGTGGTCGTCTCGGTCTGGATCCTGATGTCCTCCGGCCGGAACGGGGCGGAGATCCCGTCCACGTCCCGGTACTCGCCGTGCTCCTCGTCCTCCTCGTCGGCGGGGAGCTCCAGCTCGACGCCGGTCGGACGGCCGTCGGATCCGATTTCGAGGGGCGAGCCCAGTGGCAGGAGGAGCGAGTCCGGCTGGTCGACGTCCTCGGCCCCGGCGTAGCCCCGGGGGGCCGACGAGCGGCTTCCTTCGGCGCCCCGGCCGTGCCCGCCGTCCTCGGCCTCCGCCATACCGCCCGTCACCCTCCGCCGTCCGCCACAGCCCGATGCCGTGCCAGGCTCAGCCTATAGACGGTGCCGGGGGCTGTCAGCGCGACCGCCCGATGCCTCCCCGGGGTGTCCGGCCGGCGGCGGTCAGTGTGTCAGGTCCAGCTCGGCGACGACGGTCTTGCCGACGGGGACGCGGTCGAGCACGTCCCACCGGTCGGCGAGCGCTTCGACCAGGAGCAGGCCCCGGCCGTCCTCGGAGAGGGGCCGGGGTGCGGGGCGGGACGTTCCGGGGCCGGGGGGACGCCGCTCGCCCCGGGTGTCGGAGACCTCGACGCGCAGGGTCCTGCCGAGGAACTTCACGGCGAGCTCGAAGTCACGGCCGGGCACGCGGCCGTGCGTGACGGCGTTGGCGGCGAGTTCGGCGACGAGCAGGGCGGCGGTGTCGGACGCCGGGCTGCCGTGCGGCACGCCCCAGGTGTCGAGCTGGTGCAGCGCGAGCCGGCGGGCGAGCCGGGCGCCGCGCGGGGTGGAGCTGAAACGCTGGGTGAACACACGTACGGTGACGGGTGCCGCGTGGGCGGTGGGGGTGGACGGTGCTGTCATAGGCCCAAGGTGCCTTTGGGTGGGGTGGGTTCACCAGGGCCGCAGCGCGTACGCCGAGTCAGCGTACGCGCACGTTCGGTGGACAGTACGCGTGACCGTACGTGACGATGACCGGGGTTGAAGCGGTACGGCGGCAGGTGGCACGGGAGGTGTCCGGCGGTGGCCTACGAGAGCACGGACGGCGGTACGGGGGCGGCGGCGGGCGGCGCGGAACCGGGGGCGTCGGACAGTCTGCGCACCTTCGGCGCGGTCGTCCAGGCCTTACGCGAGCACACGGGCCTGAGCCGCGAGGAGTTCGGCACCCTGATCGGCTACTCCAAGCACACGGTCGCCTCGGTCGAACAGGGCCGGCGCATGCCGGACCGCGACTTCGTGGAGCGCGCCGAACCGGTGCTCGGCGGCACGGGCGCGCTGCGGAAGGCGGCGCCGCACCTGTCCCGGCAGGCGGGCCTTGCGAGCTGGTTCCGGCAGTGGGCGCGGCTGGAGGCGACGGCGATCAGTCTGTACACGTACGAATGCCGGGTGGTCCCTGGCCTGTTGCAGACGGAGGCGTACGCGCGAGCGGTCTCGCTGGACGTGCCGCCGTTGCCGGACCCGGAGGAGCTGGAACAGCGGATCGCGGCACGGCTGGCGAGGCAGGAGCTGCTGGCGGTGACGCGGAAGCCGCCGACGGCGTTCAGCTTCATCGTGGAGCAGGCGGTGCTGGAGCGGTGGACGGGCGGGGAGGCGGTGACGCGAGAACTGCTCGATCACTTGGTGGGGTTGGTCGAGCGGAACTGGAACGTGGAGTTTCAGGTGATGCCTACGCGGAGGCCGACGCATGCGGGGCTGGACGGGCCGATGCGGCTGGCCGAGACGCCGGAGAACCAGTGGTTCGCCTACTCAGAGGGACAGCAGAATGGACGGCTGATCGCCGACCCGAAGGAGATCAGCCTCCTTCAGCAGCGGTATGCGAAACTGCGCTCGCAGGCTCTGACCCCTGAGGACTCGCTGAGCCTGCTGAAGCGATTGCGAGGAGCGCTATGAGCACGTCCGAACTGGCCTGGTTCAAGAGCAGTTACAGCGGCTCGCAGGGTGACGACTGCGTCGAGGTGGCCATGGGCACGCAGGCGATCCACGTCCGCGACTCCAAGGACCAGCGGAGCCCCGAACTCGCCCTCTCCCCCGCCGCGTGGGACGACTTTGTCACGTACGCCGCCCAGGTCTGACCCTCACGCGAGTGCCACGCGCCGGACTCGTCCGGCGCGTGGCACTCGCGTTCACACCGTGGGAGGCGTCCACTTCCCCTTGTCGACGGCTTCCTGGAGTCGCGCGGAGAAGTACGCGTGCGCCGCGCGCATCTCCTCTTCGCGGTTCGCCTTGTAGAAGGGTGCGGTGTAGCCCTCGGGGGGCTCGGGCCGCTCCTTCCGTTGGTAGGCCAGGAAGTGCTCGTAGTGCTCCTTGGTCTGGCCGAAGCCGTAGGTGTAGCGGTTCCCCGCGATCTTGCGCTCCTTGGAGTCGAACCAGGTCACGGCATCGAAGTCCTGCATGATCGGGAATCGGGCCTTGTACATGGCGACGAGGGCGTCGGCGCTCACGCCGAGCCAGACCGCGACGAGAGCGTCGATCTCCACCAGGGCTGCCCGCCGTGCCCGCTCGGTGCGTAGCGGGGTGTTCCGCGTCCACACTGGACCGACTGTGTGGAGCGGTTGCAGCTCGGGCCAGTCGCACGCCCAGGGCTCGTAGGCGGGCCAGGTGCGATCGTAGAGCTCCTCCCACAGGTCCGCGTAGGCGTTAGTGAGGCAGTTGAGGCGGAGAGTACGCAGAAGAAGGGCGGCAGCCAGGGGGTGCTCTGCGTGAGGCGCTGGAAGTCGCCGGGCCGGCGCCTTCTGCAAGTGACCCACACCAGTGGTCCGGAGTAGATAGTCCATTGGTAGGCCAGCCCAGAAACCCGCAGTCAGTGCCGTGAGACGGCTACTACCCACGGTGGCGCTTTGCAGAAGGAGCACGTGCGCTACTTTCGGTGGAAGCAGCGCGACATAGAGGCTACGTTCCGTATCGGGCGCGATCATTTCCCGCCACGCCATCCGGTAGAACTCGGTGTAGGGCCTCCGCAACCGCCGCAGCAGCTCCGCCTCAATCTGCTCCTCAGTGACGCTCGACGGCATCACTTCGAACCGCCTGGCTGCGACGTTCCGGGCCCGGTTCACTTCACACTGTGACGCCTTGAGCTGCTCCAACGTCCTGCCATCGCTCCACACGTCCAGTTGTGCGCGGTACGCCTCAGGCTTCGCGACGTATGCGTAGCTGGTCTCGGGCACGGCGTCGTCCGCCAGCGTCATGGGGTTAAGACCAAGCACCTCACCTGCACCCTGGCTCGGCTGCTTGAACATCGGGTTGGCCAGGCCGATCTGTGGACCCTTGAGGATCACCTCTGACCAGCCGACCGGGCGCCGGACCATGCCTGCACTATCTGGCACATTGTAGTCAAAAATGCCAGCCGCTCTGTCATTCGTTTCGTGGTAGCCACTGCTGATTTGCGGCTCGTACTCTGCGAGCCGGAGCACGTAGTCCGCTAGCGCCTCGATCGCCTGAGCTTCCGCAGTACTCACCGGGGACAGCAACCGTGTTTGACGTACTGATTGGGCGTCATCGCCTGTGAGCTTCTGCCAGCGGGCAAGCACAGCCTCGTCCACATGGACAATCCGCTTGCGATGTGGGCGTTCGTCCCAGCTGTCGCCGTAGCGGACTCCAGGGTCGGACCCCGTCCCTTCGTCGTCTGCCGACAGGCGCAAGGCGTCCACGGAGAAGAGCCAGGACAGATGGTCGAAGCCGATCTCGCCTTCCTGCCCATAAATGTGCACACCAAAGTGGCTGGACCGGCCGACAGGTGGGGGGAAGAAGCGGTTACCCGCGTTCACGAAGTCGCCGTGAACGCGCAGCCTGGAGTAGGCAGCTTCACGCAACCGCCCTTCCTTATCACCGCTGAAATGGGTGTCTGGGTGGATCAAGCCAACGGAGCCGGTACGTGCTGTGTGGTGCCACGTCCTGCACATGAATGCCCGGTACAGGTCTGGTTGGGTGCCCGTGAGCAGGGGGTAGACCGGACCCGAGCCGAGCATCTTGCCTAGGCCGCTGGTTGAAGCGAGTTCGGCGAGAAAATATGCGCGGGCGCGCGGCGACTCCAACAACTGCTCACGCCGCCGCATCCGCTCGATTTGGGTCGATTGCTCAGTGAGCATGAACCACGGTTCGTACTCGGCGAGAACCGGATTCTCCTCCCACCTCGGCCGCACCCAAGGCGGGTTCCCCACCTGAAGGTCGAACCCGCCCCCCGCTCCCCGGAACACATGCGCGAAGTGCAGCTCCCAGTGGAAGAAGCCGTGGCCGTCCTCCGCCTTTATGTCCTTCTCCGTGGTGCCCGCGATGTCCTCGACCGTGTTCAGCCACGGGTAGCGGAACGGCAGCTGCGTCGCCGGGCGCATGCCGAGGAAGCCCTCCAGGCGGTCCTCCACGTCGGCGAGGAGTCCCAGCGCCTCGTCGGGGCTGAGGTTCTCGATGCCCGAGAGCAGCGACTGCTCAGGCATGTCGACCCGGCCCAGCAGGCTCTCCAGGAAGTCCAGCCAGTCGCCGAGGCTCTGGAGCGGGACCGTCGTCCGCTCCGGGGCGCGGCTCACCGCCTTGCGGGCGGCAGGGACGGCCCGCGCAGACGCCCCGGCGCCCAGGCCCTCGCCCAGCTCCTCCTGCTCCCCGTCCGGGTCGTCGAACAGGCCGGCCGTCCGCCACAGCTGGTCTCCGGGCGCGGGGCCGGACGGCGGCTCCACGGGCGCCACCGACGTGACCGGGGCGGCAGGCTCCACCGGCCCTCCGCGCAGCATTCCCGGAACCGACGACTCATCCACGAGGGCGCCGCCCGCCACGTACTCCGGAGCCGTGCCGTCGAGCAGGCCGGTCTTGTCCAGCGGCCAGAACCACAGCGCGCACCAGGCGTCCATGACGGTCTTCAGCCGCCAGTACGGCGTGCCGTGCCGGGTCAGGTCATCGAGGACCTTCTGCTTGTCCTCCGCCTCCGTGGACTGCTCCAGCCAGTCCGCGCCCCACACGTCGACGCGGCGGGACACCGCCCGTTCGGAGAGTTCGAGGCGGGTCGCGACCAGCGACCACAGGAACTCGGCGCGCCGGGCCACGCCCTGGAGGCGGCCCAGCTCGGTCTTGTCGGCGGCCTTGCGCCAGCGGTCGTAGCGCTTCTGCCGGGCCTCGGCGGTCTCGTCGCCGCGCTCCTGGAACGGCTTCGGGCCCTTCGGGGCCTTCTGGACGCCCTTGCGCCACTGGCCCAGCGCCTTGGCCTCGTCCTCGGCGAGCTTCTTCGCCTCCGGCTCCCCGGCGACCGCGCCCCAGCCGATCGCGGGCAGCAGGAACTGGTGCACCGCACCGTCGGGCAGCGGCCCGTCACGGAACGGCAGGTCCTTCGGCGGGAGGGTGTTCTTCTTGGCCAGCCATCCACCGCCGGGCAGGACGTCCGCCCCGTAGACCTTGCGGCCCGCGCCGATCAGCGAGTTGCCGCGCCGCAGGTGGAGGCCGAACCAGGGGGCCCGCATGCCCGGGTGCATGGAGTTGAGCCACAGGGAGACCTCGGCGAGCTCCACCGCCGTGGCGTTGAGGTCCACGCCGTAGGCGTTGTGCAGGGCGATGTACGCCTTGGCCTTCTGGAGCTCGACCTGCCGCAGTTCGGGGTCGATCCGACGGCCCAGCTCGCGTTCCCGGCGCCGCAGGTACTCGGCGGCCACCTGGTCGATGGCCTCGTTGAGGAACGCGCCGGAACCGAGGGCCGGTTCGCAGATCTTCCACTCCAGGAGTTCCTTCGCCGGGGTGGTGCCGTCCTGGTCGAGGCGGTGCCTGAGGGCCAGCTCGACCGTGACCTCGGTGAGGGACTTCGGGGTGTAGTAGGAGGCGGAGGTCTGGCGGTCGCGGCCGGCCAGGCGGTAGACGAACGAGTCCTTGGGGTGGGGCACCCGCTCCAGGCGGCCCGTCTCCTCGTTCGTCCGCTTGACGAAGAGGGCGTCGTCGTAGTCCCCGGCCCGGGATGCGGGGATCATCCAGCTGCCGCCCGACGGGTCGCCGCCCTTGGCGACCTCGTACAGCTCCTCCTCCGCGATGAAGCCGGTGTAGGACATCAGGCCCTCGTACACCGCGCCGAGCTGGTTGATGCCGAGCTGGGCGTACGAGATGAAGCCACCGCGCTCGCGCCCCCTGCCCTTGGTGAGCATCAGGCGGCGCAGCACCTTATGCAGGGTCTCGTTGCGCAGCCGGGTGTCCAGGAAGGGGCGGCGCTTCTCTACTACTCCGCCCCTGTATTCCGGGTTCTCGATCTGGTCGTCCGAGATGAGACGGACGGCCTCCTTGGTGAACAGCTCGGAGCGCAGGGCCTCGAAGCGCAGGCCCGCGCTCGTGCTGCGGGCGGCGGCGCGGCGGGCGCGGTCGGCCTCGCGGACCCGCTCGGTGTACTCGGCCTGGGTGATCTCGCCGTCGGCGAGCAGCCTCGCCGCCTCGTTCTCGGCCTCCGTCGCCTCCCGGGCCGCCGCCTCCGCCGCGAGGTCCTCGGGCTCGGTGCCGTAGCGGCGGTGGCCCTTCTCGACCTTCTCGAAGAGCAGATCGAGCGACTCGTACAGGTGGAAGCCCTTCCGGGAGCGCTCGCCGACGAGGTCGCGCAGGACGAGGTCGCCGAGGCGCTGGAGGCCGTAGCCCTGCTCGTACTCGGGGTAGTCGGAGGGCAGGATGCCGAGGGCGGGGCTGGCTTCCGCGTACAACAGGAACAGGATGCGGTACAGGTAGCGCAGCGACTCGCGGCTGAGTTCCTTGGCGAGGCGGGCCGGGTCGTCCAGGTCGGCGGGGGTGACGCCGTTCTCCGGTTCGCGCAGGCGGTCCAGGACCTCGTTGGCGATCCACTCGACGCTCAGGCGCAGGCCCTCGCGGAGTTCGGTCGAGACACCGACGGCGTGCTTGGAGGACCGGTCGAGGAAGGCGGCGAGCGGGGCGGTGCCGCCCTCGGCGGGGACGCGCAGCGCGTCGGCGCCGAACAGCGCTGCCAGGATGTCGAGTTCGCCGCCGTGGCGGTCGTCGCGGCGGTGCAGGGCCGCGTCGAGGTCGGCGGACAGATAGCGGCCCTCGGGCCAGGCGAGTCGGTCGGCGAGGACGACGACGCCGCCGACGAGCAGCAGGACGTGGCGCGGAGGTGCGTCGCAGGTGAAGAGGAAGTCGGTGAGGGCCTTCGCGTCCAGCAGGTCCGGCGCCGACGTCTCCGTCTCCACCGGGTGGAGCAGGCGGCCGGCGCCGTCCGGGTCGAGGGCTGCGTCGGGTTCGGTGGTCCAGCCGCAGGCGACCGCGTACAGACCGGGTTCGGCGTGGAGGACCTCGACGGCGTACTCGCGGTCGGCGCGGTGGACGGTCACGGTCTGCTCGTGGGCGTCGGTGTAGCCGAGCGCACGGAGGGTGTCGAGGTGGCTCTCGGTGTAGCGCTTTCGCCACCCTTCGGGTTCGAGCGCGTCGGGCTCTGCGAGCGCCGCCGTGTCCTCGGCGAGCGCGGCGCGGCCCGCGAAGTAGGAGCCGTACAGGGCGCGCAGGCCCTCGCGGGGGGTGCGGACGCGCGGCGGGACGGAGTCGGGGCCGAGGCCCTGGCGGGCGGCGTCGGCGACGGCGTCGGCGTGGCGGCGGCGTTCGGTCTCCTCGAAGGCCGCCCAGCGGGTGAGGAGGCCGTCCTTCGCCTTGAGGTCCTTGGGGAGGACCTCGGCGAGGTAGTGCGGCGAGAGGTAGTCGCCGTGGTTGACCAGCGAGTCGTACGTCACGTCAGTTCTCCGCCTGGGTGTCGGACGGGTGGGCGGCGTCGGATGCGGGGGCCGGGTCCTGGGCGACCGCCGCGGGTGCGACCGCCTCGTCTCCGGAGGGGTCCGGGGTGCCGGGGCGGTCCAGGACGGCGAGGACCCGCAGGAGCGGGCGCCCGGTGGTCTGGAGTTGGTCGAGGAGACGGGCCAGTTCGTCGGCGGTCTCCTCGACGAGGCGCTCGCGGCGGCCGGTGACGCCGGGGAGCAGGGAGTCGGCACGCCACCGGGCGACATGGTCGCGGTAGGCGGCGAGCGGCCCGCTGATCTGCTCCTCCCACGCGGCCCTGCCCGCGTCCAGGTGGTGCCGGGCGGCGGTGACGGCGGCCGGGACGAGGGTCTGGAGCCGGGCCAGGTCCCCCGGGCCTCCGGTGCGGGCGAGCCTCGGGCCGACCTTCGCGTCGCGCAGCGCGTCGGCCATGGGGCGTACCTCGGGCGTGCCGGTGCCGTCGGGCCGGATACCGGTCACGGCCATCCAGCGGACCACGGTCGGGCGGCCGAGGGCGTTGGAGTGGATGCCCTGGACGAGGAAGACCGGGCCGTCGACGTGGGGCGTGCTGATGACCGGTGCCTCCTGCCGGCCGAACTCGACCAGGACCTTGTCCGTCAACCACTCGACCACCGGATGGATGTCGGTCAGGAAGGAGACGTCCGGCCACATCGTGGTGCTGCTGTCCCTGGCCTCGGTGAGCTTGCGCTGCGCGAGGGCCCGGTCGAAGGTGACCAGCATCCGTTCGGCGACGTGCTGTTCCCTGAGGTAGGAGGGCGGCAGGGCCTTGAGGCGGTGGAGCAGGTCGGGCGCCAGGGCCGGGGAGAGGGAGAAGTAGGCCCCGCCCTGGGTGTCGGTGCCGGACGACAGGGCGATCTGGTCCTCGGCGCGCTCCTCGTACACCTCGTCGAGGGCGGTGGCGACGAAGTCGGCGGTGTCGCCGTCGAAGAGAGAGATCAGCTCGGCGCGGGCGGGCAGCTCCTGCTCGGTGATCGTGTCCACCTGGCCGAACAGGTCGGCGAGTGCCGTGTCGTCGGCGGGGGCGGAGTCCAGGAACTCCTCGACCGTGCCGCCCCTGACCAGTTCCTTGATCAGTCGGCGCTCCTCCTCCTCGGCCCGGTAGAGACCGGAGACGGCCTCGGCCGTGCCGTCCAGCTTGTGCGCCTCCTCCTCCCGCAGGAGCAGCTTCTCGGCGACCGTGCGGTCGTCCTTGGCGCCGGGGACGGCCGAGGTGAGGATCAAGGCGTGGAACCGGGGCTCGTGCTTCTGCCCGTACCGGTCGATACGGCCGTTGCGCTGCTCGATGCGGATCAGGGACCACGGGATGTCGTAGTGGACGAGGTGGTGGCACTGGCGGTGCAGGTTGACGCCCTCGGAGGCCACGTCTCCGGTGAACAGCAGCCGCACGGGGGTGTCGGCGAGGCCGAACGCCTCGAGGACCTTGCCCTGCTCCTCGTCGCTGAGGCCGCCGTGCATCACGGCCACGGCCTTCGACGTACCGTCCGCCCCGACCGGGAAACCAAGACGGGCGGGAACGACCTCGGCGAGCCACGTCAGTGTGCGGACGCGTTCGGAGAAGACCACGGCCCGCGTGGTGGAGCGGGGGCCGACACCGATCGCCTTGAGCTGGGCGACGAGGGCGTCGAGCTTGGCGGAGTCGCCGGGCGCGGTGCCGTCGCCCATGCCGGAGACGATCTCCCGGAGACGGGCGAGGGCGGCCTGCTCGGTGGCGAGGGCGGGGTCGGGCCGCAGCCCCTTCTCCTCTGCCTTGCGGACCCGGTCCGTGAGGGAGGCGATGCGGTTCGCGACCGTCTCGCCCAGGGCGACGTGCGAGGACAGGAACGTCTTGAGCAGGTTGTAGGCGAAGACAGGCTCGACGGCGACCGAGACGGGGTCCTGACCCGCGGTGCCGAACTCCGTACTCGTCGGCGGGGCGGGGATCCAGTGCTCGGCCAGTTCGGCGAAGACCCGCTCCTCCGCCTCGGTGGCCTCGCAGTGGAGGGAGACGGTGGGGCCCCGGTCCGGCCATTCGGTGCCCATCTCGTCACGGACCTCGGGGCTGATCTTGGTGCGCCGGATGAAGAGGTGGCCGAGGTCCTCCGCCGGGTCGTAGTGGTCGCGGTCGGCGATGGCGGCTGGGTCGAGCAGGGAGATCAGGTCGGCGAAGGACCGCTTGTCGCCGTTGTGCGGGGTGGCGCTGGCGAGCAGCAGGGCGTCCGTGCGCGGCGCGAGGATCTCGGCGAGGGCGCGGCGCTGGCTGCCGGGGTTGATCAGGTTGTGGGACTCGTCGATGACGACGGCGTCCCAGCGGATCCGCTCCAGGTGGTGCCGGTACTGGCCGATGTTCTTGAGGGTGTCCACGGAGATGATCACGCGCTTGTAGTGCGTGAACGGGTTCCGCCCGGCCGGCAGCTCGCGCTGGACACGCTGGACGCCGAGCGAGTCGAGCCGTACCAGCGGGATGGAGAAACGCGTCCACAGCTCGTGCTGGAACTGCTCCAGGATGCTCTGGGGGGTCACGACCAGGATGCGCTCGCCCCGGCCTCGCCGGATGAGCTCGGCAAGGGTCAGGCCGATCTCCAGGGTCTTTCCGAGACCGACGACGTCGGCGATGAGGACCCGGGGGCGGAGGTTGCGCATGGACAGGGCGAGTTCGGCCGGGCGCTGCTGGTAGACGAGCGGGTCAAGGAGGAAGCGGTCGGCGAGGGCGAGGCCCCGCTCCGACTGGGGCAGCGGCGTCTTGCGCAGGACGGCCTCGAGGAACAGGCGGCTGCGCCGGAAGTAGGAGGAGGTGTCGGGTACGAGGACGGTCTTCTCCGGGTCCAGGAGCTCCACGGTGTCGATGCCGCTGAAGAAGACGGCCTCCTCGTCCCGCACGAACTCGGAGACACCGATCGCCTCGATCCTCTCCCCGTCGTGATCGGTCGTGGTGGTGTTGCGGACCAGCCACTCCTCGTCCCGTACGAGGATCTGCGCGCCCGGCGGGAACCGGGTCCCCTCCTGCGTCGCCCCCTGGTCGGTCACTCACGGCCCCTTCGTCTCGCGTGTGTCGTCGCTCTCGCCTCCGCAAGTTTGTCACGGGGAGGAAGCGGGACGTACGAGATCGGGCACGGGGGCCGCGCCTGCTCAGAAGCGGGCCTCGCGGGCGTAACCGGCACGGATCCGCTCGGCGATCCTCAAGGGCGCGGAGGGCCGGACGGCGGTCGTCCCGCCTCGCGGGCGCGGACGGGTCTCCGCCTGCGCGGGCGAGGACTCCGGGAGGGCGGAGGCCCCGTCGTCCGGATCATCCGCGTCGGGCTCTCCCTCCGAGGCGTGCTGCCCGGCCCCTGCGAGACCGGCCGGACCCGCCTGTTCGTCGTCCTCGGCCGCCGCCTGGTCGATGACGGCGGGGGTGTAGGCGGGTGCGTCGGCTCCCGCCGGAGGTTCAGGAGTCGGCGCGGGAAGCTGGGGCACACTGATCTCAGGCGTCAGGGCTGCGAGGCGCCGCTTGGCCTGGAGGGCGGTCAGACCCTGTTCATGGATGACGCGCACCAGCCGCTCGGTGACGTCGGGCAGTGCCGGCCTGGCATCCGGATCCAGTGCCAGCATGTCCGTGATCAGCGGCACGAGTTCCGGTGGGGCGTCCGTCAGATCGGGAGGTGTCGCCGGGTCCTCGATCCTGAGGGCGACGGCCTGCCACGTCGGTCCCTCGTACGGGTAGTGCCCGGTCGCGGCGAAGAGCAGCACCGCGCCCAGCGCGTACACGTCGGCGGACCGGTCCAGCTGTTGCTCGCCCCGGGCCTGCTCCGGAGGCATGCAGAGCACGCTGCCGACGACGAAGCCGGTGGCCGTCAGGGCGGTGCGGCGTTCCGCGAGCACGGCGAGACCGAAGTCGATCACCTTGGGGCCGTAGGGGGAGAGCAGGATGTTCTGCGGCTTCAGGTCGCGGTGGAGCAGCCCTGCCTCGTGGACCGTGCCGAGGCCCTCGGCCAGCAGCGCCCCGAGGCTGGCGGTCTCGGCGAGGGGCAGGGGCGCCTGACCGGCGACCAGGGTGCGCAGATCGGGACCGGGGACGTACTCGACCGCGAGCCAGGGCTGATCGGCGTTCGCATCGGCGCCGACGAAGGCCGCGACGAAGGGCCCGTAGACGGTGCGCAGGCTCTCCACCTCGGACAGGAAACGCGCCCGGGTGTCCTCGTCGAGCACGGAAGGCTTGATGACCTTCACCGCGGCCTGGTGGCCGGCCGCGGACTCCCCCAGGAACACCTGTCCCATGCCGCCGGAGCCGATCCGGCACACGAGGGCGAACCCCCCGATCTCCCTCGGGTCGTCGTCCCTCAGTGGTTCCACGGTGTCACGCCTCCCCCTTGTGGTCCGCACCCCACGATTCCATGTGGTGGACCTACTCGGACCGGGAGGCAGTCTATGCAGGTCCCCTGTCGTCCTGTACCGGCTTCCCGGGAGGCTCCCATCGGCGCGACGGTTGTCGTCACGCGCCGGACAGGCCGTGGTCGTCCATCAGCCGCATCAGGTTCCGCTTGCGCTTTTGGGCGGCGCGCAGGTCGGTGACGTAAGCGGTGAAGTCGTCCGGTGTGCCGAGGCGGCGGTGGCTGTCGCGGATGCCCAGGAGCAGGCTGACGAGCTGTTCATAGGCTCGGTTGCCGGTCTCACGGGTGAGGCGGGCGGCCAGGCGGAGGTAGACGGCGAGGGCGTCCGCGGGGCGGGTGGGGCGGGACCGGTCGGCGAGGGTGAGCCACTGGCCGTCGTGGGCACCGTGCTCGTCGGCTGTCCGCCAGGCGGCGTCGATGTCCTTGTCGTCCAGCAGGACGTCGACGAGGACCCGGTCACCGCGCGTGTCCGCCCGTGCGGCATCGTCGCGGAGACGTGCCAGCGCCTTCTCGCGCTCGGTCGGCCAGCACGCGGCGGCGATGGCCGCGGCACGCAGCTGCTGGTAGGTGAGCAGCGTGCGGCGGGCCGCGAAGTGGTCCCGGCGCAGGGTGACGGTGTCGGCGGGCCGGTCGGTCCGGGTGTAGCGGTCGGCGAGGTGGTCGATCAGGGCGGTGTCGACAGTGGCGAGGTCCTCGGTCTCCCGGATGCCGCGCTCGGCCCATTCCAGGGCTTCGACGGGGCGACCGGCGGCGTCGAGTTCGCGGGCGATAAGCAGATGGGTGTGACCGTTCGGCGCGAGGTCGGCGGCGTGTACGGCGATCACCGTGTCGATGTCCCGCCCCGACTTCGCGAGGCGCTGCATCAGGTGCTTCTCGGCCCAGCCCGTACGGTTCGTCTGCCATGCCTCGACCGCGTACCGGCGCAGGGCTGCCATCCCTTGCTCGCCGAGCAAGTCCTCGTAGTCGAGCGGGTCGATGTCCGTCAGGTCGGCCGCGTCGTCCAGAGCGTGGGTCACCAGCCAGTGCGCGAGTTCCACCAGGTCGGGGCCGGCCGCGCGGCAGGTCTCGTGGTGGGCAGCGGCCAGGCCGGCGCCGATCTCGCCGAATCGGCCGTCGGAGTCATCGACGCTTTCGACCGCAGCGGCCAGCATCCCGATCGCCTCCCGGGCCAGGGCGATCGAGTCGGCCGCCCGACCGGAGGCCGTCACCGACCGGATCGCGTCGACCGCCTGCGCGGCCTGGTCGGCATAGGCGTGAGCGTCCGCGTACTCGACGTAGCCGTACCGGGCAAAAGGGCCGCTGTCGAGCAACTCGCGGATACGGGAACGGATCCCGGCCACGTCGCCGCGGGCGCTCGCCGCCCGCAGTTCCAGACGCTTCCGCAGGTTCCGGTCCTCGGCCATCTCTTCCCGTACAAGAGCGAGCAGATCGTCCCGTGACATGCCGGTCAGCCAGGCGTCGAGGCCTCGGGTCCGGTCCCGGGCAGCCTTCCGCCGGCGAGGCAGGTCGGCATCCTGAGCGATCACCGTCAGACCGAGCGCGACCAGGCGCTTGCAGAAGTTGCCCTCCTGGCCGTACGGGCAATCGCACGCGCCCGCCGGCTTTCTGCGCCCGCGCAGGAGCAGCTCCACCTCGTACCGTTCCGTGCCGCGTACCGACGCCCTGATCCAGCCGTCACCGAACTCGACCCCGGACACTTCGTCGACATAAGCGAGTCCACGCTCGAACGAACGCTCCCCGGCCAGCGCCCTCAGCTTCGCTTCCGTAAGACCGTCCACGCCTCTCCGCGCTCCACTCCGGCTCGGACCCCGCCAACAGCCCTCACATTAACGGCCGCCCGGCCCGCGGGCCCCATCCTCGCGTCAGGCCGTCAACCACCGATGCTCTGCGGCGCCTCGCGCCCCACCGGTATGGTCGTCGCCCACCCCGGCTCCCCGGACCTTCCCCGAAAGGTGCCGCATGACCAAGCCCGCCACCGTGAACCTGACGAAGGCCTCGCCCACGGTCTCCCTGGACAAGCACGGCGTGACCTCGGGAATGATCAAGGTCAACCTCAACTGGACCTCGCCGCAGGCCGCCGCACAGAGGGCGGCCGGCCAGACACGTGGTCTGCTCGGCCGGATCCGCGCGTCGCTGCGGTCGGCCACGGCCAGGACGGTGGATCTCGACCTCGGCTGCATGATCCGCTGCACCGACGGCTCCAAAACCGTGGTGCAGGCGCTGGGCAACGCCTTCGGCGCAGTGGACCGATTCCCCTACGTCGCGCTCGACACGGACGACCGGACCGGGGCCCGGGAGACGGGAGAGAACTTGGTCATCAACCTGGACCACCAGGCCGAATTCCAGAAACTCCTGCTCTTCGTCTACATCTACGAAGGGTCCGGCGACTTCCGCGGCCTCGACGCGGTGGTGACTCTGACCTCCGACCGCGGCGACCGCTTCCGGGTGGCTCTGGACGACTGCCCACCGCAGGCGCACGCCTGTGCCATCGCCCTCATCAAGCGACAGAAGGGCGAACTCGTCATCGGACGCGAGGTGCGCTGGTTCACCCCTGCGGATGGTCCCGGAGTCCAAGACGTGATCTCCCGCGCCTACCGACTCGGCATGAAATGGACCCCCGGCCGGAAATAACGCCCCACAGTCACGTACACCCTCGGGCGCACTCGGCACTCGACCGGCATACGACTCTACGGTTACCGGGGGCCGCCGCGTTCCCGGCGGTCGGAGACACTCAGCCGCACGCACCCCGACCGCCCACTCGTTCGGTTCGAAACCCGAGCGTGCACCCCTGCACCCGCTGCCCTGGGAAACCATCGGAAGTCGCGACGACGTCCAGAGCTGTATGCGCAGGTTCAATTTCTGCCGGGGGCACGGCGACTTCGGATACTGCTTCAGGTGAACCCTCCACGCGGGACCTGCCCTGCACCACGATCACTGACACCATCCACCCCGTCGCGACAGCCATAAGTCGAGGGCAGACCATTGGAACGGCCAGTCAATGAACGTCAGCTTGCGGTCCTTGAGTGGGTGGCAGCCGGGTGCCCTACTGACGTCTGGGAGACCAGCTCCTACAAGACCCCATGTCAGGCACTGCAGAACCGGGGCCTGGTCACGGTCTCCCGAAGGGCGGCCGGTGGAGCGTCGCCCGGACGACCGCTGGCCAGTATCACCTGGCGCACGGCACCTACCTTCCCCGCAGGTCTCGCACGCAGAAGGCCCAGGCCGCCACTCCGCAAACGCCGCCCACCCGAGCACAGGAAATCCGGCAGCTAAGCGAATGCCCAGTCCTCCTCCACGGCCTCGCGTGACCTTCGCAGAGCATCTGGTGCAGGAACTCACGGAGGCGGGTGGCCGACTCGTCAAGGAGCGGCAGTGGCCCGGAGTTGGAGAAGTGGCCGTCAAGGCGACCTGGACGCCCGCGGGCTCGTCACCGTACCGCCCTTCATGGAAGGCAGCCTCGAGAGCCAGATCGCGGTTCTGGCAGGCGGCGCCGAGCCGGACGAGGCAGGGACGAGTGCCGTCACCCGGCTCACCGTCACAACCAGCCTCTCGGCCGTAGTCCAGAGCGCGGCGGACGCCGCCGGGCACCTGGCTGACGAGGACGCCCGGGCGCGGACTGTCGCGTACCGGGTGAGCAACCTCGATTCGGCCAATCGCATGCCCGAGTCCGTACGGGTCGGGGACAGCCTCGGGACCGCAATGACGCTCATGGTGCTGCGTGACTACAGCCAGCTGCCCGTGCTCGATACGGACGGACGGCTGCGCGGAGTGATCAGCTGGGAGTCCATCGGGCTCGCCCGCATGGCCGATCCCCAGGCCGATCTCGCGGCCGCGACGGTCCGGGCGCAGGAAGCCGACCGGTCCGACGACCTGCTCGACTGGATCGTGACCATCCAGAAGTCTGGCTAAGTACTCGTACGCGATCACGACCACAAGGTGTGCGGCCTGATCACTGACTCCGACCTGACGGTCAGCAGCGTTTCCTCTCCGCGCTGGAGGAGTGCCGGAACTTCCGCAACAGCCTGATGCACTTCCGCCCCGACCCCGTCACGGATGACCAACTGCGCCCGGCTCAAGGCCTTCTTGAGCTGCTGCGCTCCATGGATCCGCAGGGCTGGCGGCGAAGACGGCGCGGGCTCAGCAACCGGTGTAGAGGAAGTGTAGATAGCGCCGGTACGACAGCCCGCGTTGCCGGAGCTTGGCATCCTCCACCGCGGCGCTCAAGGTTCCGTGGAGGTCGCTGTTCTGCTGGAGGGCGACCGTACGGCGGCTGAACTCCTGCCGCTGTTGCCGGGCTCGGTCGCCTGCCGCGGTGTTCTCCCGAGCCAGCCGCGCCTGACTGTCCTCCAGCCGCTTCCGTGCCTGTTCGCGCATGGCATCCGCTTCGGACTCCACGGCCCTGCGCTGAACGGTGAGCTGCTCCCGGCGACGGGCATTGCCCTGCTCGATCGACCTTCTCTCCCCAGCGTCGAGGGCGGCGGGCTGTCTGGCGACGGCCGACGCGAGCACGTGCTTCCGCCATTCGTCGAGGGTCCTGGCCTTAGCTTCACCGATACCCGGAACATGGATCAAGCGGCCGCCACTCAGCACGATGACGGCGCTCGTGTTGTTGTAGGCGCTGTTCTGCACGGGACGGTATCCCGTGAAGTCGGCTGCGGTCGTGACGCCCATCGCGGCAAGACGGGCGACGAGCTTCGGCCCGATGCCGTGCGGCGGGGATTTCGCGATCAGGCGGCGACGGAGCTGATCCCGGACGAACGCGGCCCGCTTGTCGACGAGCGCCTTGGCCAAGGCGGTCCGGAGTTCTTCCGCGAGTCCGTCGATCTTCTTGTCGATGTCGCGCTGTTTGCGGATCTTGCGTTTCTCGGCCTCCTTGAGCTCACCGTGGTAGTGGGCAGTGAGCTTGTCCTGCGCTCGCGGGTAGGCGGCATTCCGGTCGGCCTGCGCCGCGTCGAACTTCGCCTGGTCCTTGCGTAGCTTCTCCGCTGCCTTCACCGGGTTCTCAAGTCGGTTCAGCTCATTCGTCAGGGTGGCCAGGGCCTCCCGTGACTGTGCCCGCTCCACACGACGGCTCCGGGCGAATGCGGTGGCGACAGCGGCCAGGACGACGGGAGCAGCAGCGAGGGCGATGGGTGCCAAGCCATCGATCAGTGGCGTCGGGAATCCGAGGACGACCAGCAGGACGGCCGCGGCCAGCGCGAAAGGCCAGAGCACGGCCGTGACGACATCGAGCAGCGTCCGGCTGCGAAAACAGTCCGGGGAGACGGTGGGCGCAACCGCCTGAGGCGCCGGCGGGGAGACGTGTCCCGACATCCAGCCGGGCAGTCCGCCCGCACCGGGCGCCGCTGTGGGGGTGGGCGACGCCGGGATGGGTGACGTGGCGGAAGCCCGCTGCGAGGGAAGGACCGCGTGAGCCAGCGGCGGCAACAGGTCCAGCGGCTGGAAGGCCAGGGATCTCACCTGGTCTGCGAGACCGCTCACCGTCCGGTCCTGATGGGCGAGGAGCGTCCGCAGTCCCGTGGAGCCTGCTGGGCTCTTGAAGTCGTCCTCGGTGAGAAGAAGAGACTCGCCCTTCGGTTCATGGAGCCGGTTCCACAATGCGGGGTCGGCGGCGACCGCCTTGAGCGACAGGAAGATGACCCACGTCGAGAACCGGTCCAGTGTCGCCCCGAAGTCGTCGTTCCCGCGCATGGGCGACTGGTAGTTACGGTGGCCGCGCTCGGTGCCCCCCAAGCCGGCCAGCCCCGGCACGTACATGCCGTCATAGTCGACCAGGCGGAACGTGTCGTCGCTCGCGACGAGCAGGTTGCCGTGCTGGAGATCACCGTGGGCGATCTCATGTACGGACAGATCACGGGTCAATGCCTCGAACCGGTCGGCCAGACGAGCGACGGCAAAGCGGTCCGTGTGGTTGTCGTCGAGCCAGGAAGACAGAGTGACGGCGTCTATCCACTCCATCTTCAGGACCGGATAGCGATCCTGGCCGACGCTGATCGCGTCGGGCAGGTACTCGAATCCGAGTTTCCACGGTTGGGAGAGCTCGGCCGGGTCCAGCTGCGCGAGTCGAGCGCTGATGGCCTGGTAGCGACGCTCTTGGTCGGGAACATGGCGAGTGAAGCACTTGACCGCGTACCGCTGCCCCGATGTGCCAGAGGTCAGGGAGAACACACTGGCGAAGGCTCCCGAGATGGCGCGGGGCAGACCGAGCTTTGTCAACTCGGGTAGGGCACCCCTGAGTTCTGGATGCCGGAAACAGAGATGCGTGTGCTGCAGCGCTTCTGCATAGGCGGCACCACTGGGAAACTGCGGAGCAGTGGTCGAGCTCACGTTCACCGCCCTTCGAAGTCGACCCGTACGATCGCCACATCGTCGTTGCGCAACTGCCGCGACTCCCGAAGACCGTCCAGCCACTCCATGAACGCGCCCAGGTCGTCCGGTCCGGAGAACTCCAGCAACTGACGTACGGCGATGTCACGGTCGGACGTCGACAGAAACCACGCAGCCAACGCGTCCGTCATCAGGAACAACCGGTCACCGGGCAGGGACCGGCCTTCGGTGAACCGAGTACGGCGCGCCAGCAGCCCCACATCACGGTTACGGCTGCCGAAGAGGTCAGGGACCGTGCCGAACTCCTCGGCAGCCGTCACCGGGAACGCCTCCACGAGCCGGTCGTCACGCAAGTGGAACAGACAGCTGTCCCCCAGAGCGGCGGCACGCCACTGCCATGCCGGTTCGGGCGCCTCGATGTCGGTACCTGCTTCAGTGCTGGGGACCGGGTCGATTCGCAGAGTGAGCAGTGTCGCGTAGGCGCCTTCGGCGAGCTTGGTGTGCTCGTACCACTTCAATGGGCGCCCTTCCGCGACTCGCGCCTGCGTGTACTGCGCGAGCCAGGGGTCCCACTGAGCCACGGCAGACGCAGCGAATTCCTCGAAGGCGGGCCCGCCGGCCAGCACGTCCGGCTGTTCCATGGCGCATTCGACTGCCACGCGCGAAAGCAGCCGAGCCCAGTCCTTGGCCAGAGCGCTCTCCGTCGCCCCGTCACAGACTGCCGCGGTGAGCGGTTCCCGCAGCATGTCATCGTGTGACCGGATCGGCAGCACGGCGACGGCGTCCTCGCATTCCGCCTCCGTGCTCCCGGACTTGGAGGCTACGAGATGTGTGACGTACACGCAGGAGGGTGGGCGCGTCACCGAAGTTCGGTGGCGCGGGTGCCGATGTCGAGGAACTGGACGACCGTGGTGATGTCCGCGTTGTAGACGAAGCCGCGGGTGGTCTCGCTGACCCTCTGCCCCTGCGAGGCGGCGTACGAACGCATGTGGCTGGGCAGGGGGCTCGACATGGAGAAGAGGGTGCGGGCATAACTGTCCGGGAGACCGTCGGCGGTGTCGGGGAACGCGGTCGGTGATCCGCCTGCGGCGGAGACGTGCAGGTTGAACAGCAGGGCCGCACCATCGGCCGTGGCGTGTGAAATGATGGCGTCGGCGGCCGCCGTGGGGTCGCCGTCGGTGGACTCGCCGTCCGTCAGGTTGATGACGATCGGGGGGAAGCCGGCCGGGTAGCGCTCGGTCCAGCCGGAGACGAGGCTCTCCGCGTACTGCAGAGCACGGTTCATCGGGGTACCGCCGTGGGCGACCGGGTCCATCCACAACGGGAAGTTGACAGTGGTCTCGACCAGGCCCCCGGCTCCGTCGGGCACCTTCTTGCTGCGCTCGTCCACGCGGGCCGGATTGTCCGCCACCTCACTGAGGGGAACGATGTCGCGACCTGCGAGCGAGCCCGCGAACGCCGAGCCGACGGTGGCCCCGTAGCCGATGACGGCGACATGGAAGTAGTCTCGTACGCCTTCCTCCTTGGCGCACTTGACCGAGAGCTCGGTGAGGAGTCGGTTGATGGCGTCGGCGACGACATCAGCCTTCTGCTGCGGGACTTCACCGCCGATCGGGTCGCTCATAGACGTCGACTGATCGACGAGGAAGATGATGCTCGTCGGATTGCTGCGGCTGATCTCGGCCGTGTACGGCACGTTGCGCTCCTGGCGAACTGCGAAAGAGGTCGGTCGTCAGAGGAGCTCACACGACATGCTGACGCTCCGGACGCCGCCGCGCACATCAGGACCCCGAGTCCCCCCGCCTCCATCGTAGTTCGAGCCGTTCAGCGTGTGGGCACACATGGCGAAAGTCGCCTTGTCGAGGCCCTTTCCAGTGCGCCGCCCCCGGGGCAGCCCGCCATTTCCTCGCACGGAGCACCCAGCTCGTTCCTGGGGGCGTCATCGAGGTGGAGTGGCTCAGGCGTCCAGGTGCCTGCGTAACCTTTCCGTCAGGTGATCCGATCTATCCAGGAGTTCAACCAACTCCCTGGTCAGCGCCTCCAGGCGATCGTCGGGCCGGCCTCCGCATCGCTTCCGATCGACATCCGCTGCGCCGACGTACCGTCCGGGTGTGAGGATGTGTCGCTTCTCCCGGATTTCCTCGAGCCCTGCGGTCCGACAGAGGCCCGGCACGTCCTTGTACTCCTCCCCACGGCGTCCGGTGCCGCGCCAGGCGCGGTAGACACCGGCGATCTCGGACAACTCCTCACTCGTCAGCAGACGATGTGACCGACCGGCCAACTCACCCATGGCACGTGCATCGATGAACAGCGTCTGGCCCCGTCGATCAGTCAGCCCACGCGAGCCCTGCGACGACTTGTCTTTTGTCAGAATCCAAACGCAGGCCGGGATCGGGGTGGAGTTGAACAGCTGGGCGGGTAGCGCCACGATGCACGCGATCACATCGTCCTCCACCATCGCCGTGCGGATCTCGCCTTCGCCCATCTGCTTCGACGACACCGAACCGTTCGCCAACACGACGCCTGCGCTACCACGATCGCTCAACTTGTCGACCGCGTGTTGCAACCAGGCGAAGTTTGCGTTGGTAGACGGTGGAGTGCCGTAGCGCCAGCGCGGATCCGACGGTCGGCGCGCCCAATGGGACATGTTGAAAGGCGGGTTGGCCAGCACGACGTCCGCCTTGAGCGACGGCTACAGGTCCCGGGCGAGCGTGTCGGCGCAGCCCAACTCCACCGGGAGTCGTCCATGCATGTCGATGTTCATCCGCCCCAGCCGCCAACTCTGGACGTTGATTTCCTGCCCGTAGCAGGCGAGATCGGCGGCCTGATCTCCCCCATGCTCCGCCGCGAACCTTGCCGCCTGCACCAGCATCCCGCCAGAGCCACAGCATGGGTCGTACACCCGCCCTTGCTGTGGCTGCAACGCCTCAACGAGGCGTCGCGCCACACTCCTCGGAGTGTGGAACTCTCCGCCCTTCCTCCCTTCGAAGCGGGCGAACTCAGCGAGAAGGTCCTCGTACACCGCGGCGCCCTGGCTGTCTTCGAGGATCGTGAAGAGTTCCGTGATGCGCCGGCGTTCTAGACCCCCGATGAGTTCACTTGCAGATGGAATCGCCTCGGCGAAATCGCGACGGGTGCGCCTTACGGCGTCAATCATCTCATCGAGCACTGCCACGGGATCCTGGTCAGGATTCCGGACGCGCTCAGAAAGGGGGTCCCACTGCTCGAATTCCGAGGACAGCACATGGAGGTACAGCAACGTCAGAACGATGCTCTTGTAGTCCGCCTCGTCCACGGTGCCGCGCAGGATGTCCACGGCCTTCCGCAGCAGGTCGACGGCTGCCATCGGCTGCTTGCCGGTTGCCGGGGCGTCCCTCACCTCTCACCACCCGGACTCATGGTCATCTCCGACACGACCAGATCCTGGAGCGCTCGGCTTTCCCTGAGCGCGGCGAGGCTCCGATCGTGGAGGGGGGTCACGATACGGGCGAATCGCTCCCGCACCTCCCCGGCCGGCCAGAACAGGGGAAACACCGCGAACTTCTTCCGGCTCATCGCCCGCGCTTGCTCTCCTTGCACTGCGGTGACCAGATCCCCGCTCCTGGAGCGCAGCTCGTGCAAGAGCCACATCCGGTCCGCCTCATCGTCGGTGCGAATCGCCAGCATGCCACGCCCCGGGACGACGGGGATCGCGGCTGCCACCGTCCTCACTTCACCCGGCCTGGGCGCAACCAGCAGTGTCCCGGGAGGGCAGACCGCCTCAACAGGTGCCCACGTGATCTCCGTTGTTCGCTCCAGGTGAGCTGCCGTGCTGTTCAGCACTTCCCTCGGCGATGCCCACGCGAGGGCTGCCGCACCCTCGACCGGGGCGGACCGGGGAGCCCCGCCGATCACCCGAGCCACATCGGCGACCGCCACACCTGGCCGCCGGGCGTGGCCGCCCTCCTGGGTAAGGCGGCTGAAGTGCGCATCCGCGAGTTCCGTCGCGCACTCCACGATCCGGCTGTTGAGGGCAATTTTCCGTTCCGCAAGGTCCATGGTGCGCAGGATCCGCGTACGAAGGAGGCGCGGCGGCAACGCGACGGGAAGCTGCTTGAGATCGCCGAGAGGAAGTGTCGCGTGCTCTGCACCCGCGGAGCCCGCTCGGAGCAGCTCACGGGTTTCCGGTGCGCCGAGCCACCAGCGTATCCACGTGTTGATGCCGTGGTTCAGTCCGGCCGGGGTGAACCGGATGACGGCGACGGATCGGGCTACGTTCCAGCCCTCGTGCCGCGGGGCTGCAACTGCCGTGTCCCTGATCCTTCCGACCAGCACGACAAGAAGATCGTCCATCCGCAGCGCCGTCCGACGGTTCTTTAGATCCACGGTGGGGGAGATCTTTGCGAGATCGCTGTCGTCGACCGCCCCCTCCACGACGTCGCGGGCACGGACCATGGGGACTCCCGCCGGATCATGACTACCGGGACGCACTACGCCATAGGTCACCGACTCCACTCCAGGCATGTCAGCCAGCTCTCTGGTGACCCACCTGGCCGACTCGAAGTCTCCGAGTTCTTCCCTCCGGTTCATTGCCTCACCATGACCCATCCTCCGTCCCCAACACGTGTCGAAGCCGTTGGCTGATGCGCGCGGTGTGATCGAAGTGCTCGTACAGCGCGTCCTTCGCGAACTGGTGCTGCCCCTCGGCCCCTGCGGGACCGAGAGCTGCGAACGGTGTCTGCACGTAGCTACCCGGGCCCAGGTCGTATCCGCGTCGCGCGATGTCGTCCTGGCGCACCGAGCGACACCAGCTCACATCTCGGGGCTCATGGCAGTCCTCGTCGGAGGAAATTCCGCGCCAGCTGGTGAAAAGGGAACAGATCAGGTCGATGTTCTCGTCCGTGAGTCTGCGCGCCAACCCTCCAGTACGCGCACCCAGTTGCCGCCCATCCACAAAGAGAGTCTCTCCCACCCTGGATCTGCGGCCCCACCGGTCCCTCGTCCTCTTGTCCTTACTGAACAGCCACAGGGTCGTGCACCTACTGCAGCATGCAATTTTTGTTTTAGGTGAGGGTCGACGTCACGCCGGTCAGCGGCTACCCGGCGTGTTCTGATCGCGACTGGAGGAGCGGGGGTGTCACGGGCATCACCACCGAACCCCGACGGGTGGCGGGCGCACCAAGTGGTCATGGACTACCTGGAGAACGAAGCTCGTCCATGCCCGTAGGCAGATGCTCAGCTCGCACTCTACGTAGAGCTCGGCGCGCGCCCGACGCGCGGTTGTGGGCAGCGCTGACCCAATGAGATGCGGCGCGCTGCGGTTACCCGCCGACAGTGTCAGCACAAGTCGCCTCGGGCAGAGGCGGAGCGGCCTGCGTTGCATCCGCCGGCGGCCTCTTCGAGCCCGGCCCGCTCCTGGGCTCGGCAGGAGGTACCTGAGTCAAACTGCGGTGCTACGTTGCATCGGCCGATCAGTGCGACGGGCAACGTCACACAGGCGACGATCCCCCTGATTGGCCGCCCGTCAGTAGTCGAATGCGTCGAGGTGCCGGCGCAGCAGGTCACCGATGTCTTCGCGGCTCCCTTCGACTGGCAGCGGCGAAGGGGTGTCCTCGCCGTTCGCCATGGCGAGGCTGCTGGCGAAGCGCACGAGGTCGGGCGCCGGAGCGAAGGAGTCGCGCAGCCAGACGGCGAAGGTGCCGGCTTCGTCCGCCGTCACATCGGTGAGGGTGATGTAGGCGTAGTCGGGCTCGGTGATGGCCGCGGTACCGTCCACCCACACGTCCGGCGCCAACTCGATCTCGAAGTCCAGCACGGTCATCTCGTGGATGCCGGACCGCCGGTGCCCGATGGTGGGATCGGGAAACGCCTCGCGCAGCGCCCGCTCCAGGGTCTGCAGTGTGGCGTGCCAGGCTCCGCCCTTCCCCTCGGGAGGATAGAAGGCGAAGTTCGTCCGGATGTTTCGTTCCGTGGCCATGGTCTTCCTTGCGCTCAGGGGACGTACCGCGTCGAGCCGGGCGTGCCTGTCATCGCCATCATGGACTGCCAGTAGGCGGCGTTGTCCTGTCCGTTCGTCACGATCTCCAGACCCCTGATCTCGCTGTTGGCGGGGTTGGCCATGGCCTGCTTGTAG
Organism: Streptomyces sp. CB02009; assembly: GCF_001905825.1. Classification (GTDB taxonomy): domain Bacteria; phylum Actinomycetota; class Actinomycetes; order Streptomycetales; family Streptomycetaceae; genus Streptomyces. Next base: position 237,741 of record NZ_LIVV01000003.1, on the reverse strand, counting down.
CGCACGAGTTCCCTCTCGTCGCCCGCGTACATGGAGTCGACGACGGGGTCGAAACCGATCTTCCCCTGCTTGTTCACCTTGACGGGCTTCGTCAATGCTTCCTCGACCCGGTCGAGGGTGCGGAAACTCTTGTTCGTGCAGTCCGGGTCCCGTACGTGCTTCGCCTCGACGAGATACCCGTCGAGAGGGCGGATGCCGTCCACCATCAGTCCGCGTCTGCTGCCGAGCAACGGCACCTCCCGCTCGGGATAGCCGGACACACGGAGCTGGTAGGCGTTGTCCGGATCCAGCGGGCCGCCGCCTCCCGCGAAGCCACCGGTCTGGAGACCGTTCATCCATGCGCGGAACTGCTGCTGCTCCGCCGCTGTGAGCAGGCGCGTTGTACCCGGCGTCGGCGGAATCGGGTCGGCGGAGGGGATTGAGGGGTCGACCTTATTGCCCATCGGGGCGAGCGCCGGCACCTGTCCCGTGTACGACGCGAGCGCAACCGGCACGGGCGCCGGCGCAGGTACGAGGGGCGGCAGGAACGGAAATCCGGGGATGACGGGCGCCGTCGGCGGATCGGCAACGGGAAGCGTGATGCGTGCGGCGGAGGAGTCCAGTGCGTGCCCCACTGAGCCGAGGTCCCGAATCCAAGAGTCTCCGAGTACGGCGTCGAGCAACCCGCCGTCGTACCCGTTGCCCCCAAAAATCGGCTGGTCCCAAGGCATGTCGACCGCAAGAAGGTCCAGCTTGTGCTGAGCGATCTTCCCCTTGGCGGCCTCTACATGCTCGGCGTACCGGTCGCATGCCTTCGCGATCTGCGTGCAGGCTGCGACGAGGTTCGTCACCAGCGGCTCGCCGTCCTCCGCCTTCGCCGGCGGGCAGGTGAGGCCGACACTGTGCTTGACGTACGTCTGGAAGGCATCAGCGGCCTCACCGGAGTGAGCCTTGCTCGCGGTGAGGGAGTATGCCTGTGCGTCCTCCAGGAAGCGCTGCATGAGTACCCCGGCGTGACGCCAGGAGCCGGCGACGTCCCGGATCTTCTCCGGCGAACCGCGGAAGCGGTCGCTGCCGCCGCTGGGGACGTACTGCTCGTACCAGGCGGTCTCCCCCACCACTTCGGGGAGCTCCCGGCCCAGCCCGAGGTAGTTCTCGGTGCAGTCCGCGCCAGGGTCGCCCATTCCTGCCGTGAGGTCGGTCTGCCGCCCGAGGAACGCGGCCACCTGGCGGCTCTCCTCAGCCATGAACTCGCGGGCGTTACGCATCAGACCCTTGCTCGTCTCGCCCAGGACGTACGAGCTGAAGCCCATCTTGTCGAGCGTCGCGGAGGCTGCCGAAACGTACACCTTGGCAAAGGCTCGCCCGGCCTCGTCGTCCCCTGCCATCCCGTGTTGCCGTGCCAGTTCATGGCCCAGGGCGATAGCCGTGTCGCGCGCTCCCCGCATCGTGTCGAGAAGCCCCATGGAACCGCGGATCATTCCTTCCGCGATGAACTTGACGTCCGGAGCAAGACCGGTCACCGTCGCCCCCCTTGCAGACGTGAATCGCCAACCTATCCCAGACGCCTCGCCGTTGTCTGGGCTGTGCCAGTCGCTCGGCTCATTGCTGACGGCGAACAGGCGGAAACCGAACAGTGGCACCCCGTCAGGATCGACGTCGTCGGGGGCGGGCCTACCTTCCAGAAGGAAGCTGAAGAAGGCTCTCAGGGCTTCGTTGCCCAGGTCCGAGGAGTGGAAGGGCAGCGCGTACGGCTCCTCGTCCCGCTCCGGGTCGAACTCCACAGGATGGCTACCCGCCCAGTAGGGCTTCTCGAAGGGGAACGGGGCGCCGATGTTCTCCACGATGCCGCCATCCGGGGAGAGGCTCAGCGAACGCGTTAGGAGCCTGGAGAAGGAGAACGAACACTTGCGGGCGAAGCTCAGTGACTGAAGGCCGGACTCAAGCCACTGGCCTTCTCGCGCGCAGCTCACGGAGGCGAACTGGCGGTGACAACAAAGAACGCCGCCCGCGCTGACATCCAGTACACCCACACAATGACAATCTCAAGGCCTCGCTCATTCGAGCGAATTGTTTCGAATCGCCAGTCGCTGACCAATGGAACTGACAGCATGCCGCCGTTGCAGATCGCTTCGAGTCGAAGGCGGGCCATTGCAACGGCAGGTCAATGAGCAGCAGCTGTCGGTGCTGCAGTGGGTGGGGGCCGGGTGCCCTGCCGGTGTCTGGGCGACCAGTTCCTACAAGACCACCTGTCAGGCTCTGCAGAACCGGGGCCTGGTCACGGTCTCCCGGAAGGGTGGGCAGTGGAGCGTCGCCCTGACGAGCGCCGGCCAGCACTATCTGGCGCACGGCACGTACCCTCCCCGCGGATCACGCCCGCAGAAGACCCAGGCCGCCGCTTCACGGCCCCAGTCCACCCGAGCCCTGGAGACTCCGGCCGCCGGGCGGAAGCCAAGCCCTCCCCCACGGCCTCGCGTGACATTCACGGAGCAGCTGCTACACGAGCTCGCGGAGGCCGGCGGCAGGATCGTCAAGAGCGGCAGCGGTCCGGGCTTGGAGAAATGGCCGTCCCGCGTCGCCGCGGCACGCAGGTCCGGAAGGGTCCCGGAGGCGAAAAAGCTGTACGGGGGCTGGTGCCGTGGCGGGTACGAGATCCAACTCGTCGACATCCCCGCCTGGCGCCTCGCCGTCCTCGAACCCGTCCCCGTTCCCTCCCGGCTCACGCGGCCGCACACCGTGGTCCGGGCCATGCAGAGCGAACCCCAGCCGCTGGGCCTGACCAAGCCGGTCCAAGGGCGCGCCCTCAGGCTTATCCATGCGCTGGTCACCGCCACCGAAAACGCAGGACACTCCAGTGGGCAGGGCAGACCGGCTTCGCGCCTCCGCCGCATCGGCGCCGCAGGGGGTCTCCCCACTTCACCATCACCGCGCAGGGCCAGACCGTGCAGTTCCTCGTCCTCCAGGAGCAAGACCGGGCTGAGCACGTCGCCACCGAGAAGGAACTCGCCGAGGCCAAGAAAAACTCCTGGATCAGGATCCCCCGCTTCGACTACACCCCGTCCGAACGCCTCCGCTTCGTCCTCAGCGGCGGCCAGCCGCACCGGGCGAGCGAATGGGCCGACACCCCCGCACGCTCCCTCGAAGACCAGCTCGCCGAAATCGCGCAGGAGGTCACGCTTCGCGGCGAAGCCGCCGAACGCAGACGCCTCGACGAGATCGAAGCGGCCCGCCAGAAGCGCATCCGCTGGGAAGCCGCCATGGACGAAGCACGCGTCCAGTACGCCGAGGCTTATCGCGTCAGGCACTTCGAGGCGCAGGAAGCGGCATGGCGCCACGCCACCCGACTGACGGAGTACGTGAGCGCCGTACGCACCAGGGTCGAGAACATGCCCCCAGGCCAGACCAGAACCGAAGCCGAAACATGGATCGACTGGGCAGCAGCCCGCGTGGAGGGCCTCGACCCTCTGAACACACCGCCCCGGTTGCCCGACGTCCCCGAACCGCGAGCCGACGATCTCAGGCCCTTTCTCGGGCACTGGAGCCCATACGGCCCCTGACTCAACACGGACCGGACTCCCACCTTGCCCTCACGGACAGTCACTACCGAGAGACAGGTGGGGCTGGGGCAGCCGACAGCTCAGCAGCCAGTGCCCCAGCCACCTCAAGTGCCTAAGACCAGACAGTTGAGGGCTCCACTCGGTGGCCATCAAGCCTGCATGACGACCCATCAGGAACCGCGCCGTCCGTGCGTCAAACGTGCGTCACGTGCGTCGAACATGCGTCGAGATATCACACCTAACGCACGTAATGCCCATAACGCACATCCGGAGAAACAGCAGGTCAGGAGCCCTTTGAGGCGGGCTCAAGGATCGCCACGCACTCCACGTGGTGCGTCATCGGGAAGAGGTCGAACGCCCTCAGCGTCCGGACCTTGTAGCCGCGTTCCGCGAAGTACGCCAGGTCTCGGGCCAGGGCTGCCGGGTCGCAGGCCACGTAGGCGATGCGGCGGGCGCCGAGGCCGGCGAGGTGGTGGACGGTCTGCTTGCCGGCGCCGGCGCGCGGGGGGTCCAGGACGATGAGGTCGACCTCCGTGATGCCCGTGCGCGGGAGGACCGCCTCGACCTTGCCCTGTTCGACGCGGACGCGCGGGAAGCCGGCCAGGTTGTGGCGGGCGTCCTCCACCGCGCGCTTGCCGGACTCGATGCCGAGGACCGCGCCCTGGTCGCCGACGCGGTCGGCGATGGCGCCCGCGAAGAGGCCGACGCCGCAGTAGAGGTCGAGGGCCGTCTCGCCCTTGCGGGGGGTGAGGCCCTGCATGACGGCGAGCATGAGGGTCTGCGCGGCCTTCGGGTGGACCTGCCAGAAGCCGCCGTTGCCGACGCGGTAGGTGCGGTCGTCGGCGCGCTCGCGGACGAAGGCGCGGCCGTGGACGCGGTGGACCCCGCCGTCCTTCTCGTCGACGCGGAGGACGGAGACCGGCTTGTCCAGCTCGACCAGCGGGAGGCGGCCGCCGGGCTTCGGGGTCAGGATGACCTGGCGGTCGTTCGAGCCGGAGGCGGCGATGGCCTCGACCGAGGCCATGTTCGGCCAGTCCTGCTTCTCGACGCCCAGTTCCGAGACGCCCGGTGCCGCGATCATGCAGTGGTCGATCACCTCGACGTCGTGCGAGCGGTGCTTGCGCAGGCCGGCGTTGCCGTCCGCGTCGATCGCGTACTGGACGCGGGTCCGCCACTGCGGGACCTCGCCCTGCGGGAGCTTGTCGCCCTCGGCCGGCATGACCGTGCCGTCCCAGCCGGCTTCCTCGGGGGTCAGGCCGGCGAGCCGCAGCAGCTGCTCGGCGATGACCTCGCCCTTGAGGCGGCGCTGGGCGCCGGGCTTGGCGTGCTGCCAGTCGCAGCCGCCGCACTTGCCCGGGCCCGCGAAGGGGCAGGGGGCCTCGACGCGGTCCTTGGAGGGGTCGAGGATCGTGACCGCGTCCGCGCGCAGGAAGCGGGAGGTCTCCTCGCCCTCGGTGACGCGGGCGACGACCCGCTCGCCGGGCAGCGCGTGGCGTACGAAGAGGACGCGGCCCGCCTCGGTGCGGGCGATGCAGTGGCCGCCGTGCGCGACCGGACCGACCTCGACCTCGTACTCTTCCCCGACCAACGACGAAACAGGGGTGTTCTGCATGGCGGGGAAGCTCCAAGGGGACGCGATGGTGGGCTGCCGTTTGGACGGCAGCCCACCAGTCTAGTTGTTCTTTTTGAGATGTTCTCTGCAGCCTGTGGTTCCCGGCGGCCCTAGTGGCTCTTCCCCGCCGGTTCCTTGTGGCCCTTCTCGACGGGGCCGCGGCGGACCGAGCCCGGCGCGTTCCACTCCTGGCGCTTCCGGGCCCGCTTCTTCGCGGCCTCGGAGGACTGGAGCTGGTACGGGACCGAGGTCACCATGACGCCGGGGGTGAAGAGCAGCCTGCCCTTGAGGCGGAGTGCGGACTGGTTGTGGAGCAGGTGCTCGTACCAGTGCCCGACGACGTACTCCGGGATGTAGACGGAGACGGCGTCGCGGGGGCTCTCGCGGCGGATGCTCTTGACGTACTCGATCACCGGGCGGGTGATCTCGCGGTACGGCGAGTCGAGGATCTTGAGCGGGACGTTGATGCCGCGCCGCTCCCACTCCTCCCTGAGCGCCTTCGTCTCGACCGGGTCGACGTTGACGGTCAGCGCCTCGAGCTCGTTCGCGTGCATGAGCTTGGCGTAGGCCAGGGCGCGGAGGGTGGGCTTGTGGAGCTTGGAGACGAGGACGATGGAGCGGACCCGGGAGGGGCGTACGTACTCGTCGGGGCGTTCCTCGGCGGCGGCGATCTCGGCCGCGACCGAGTCGTAGTGCCGGCGGATCGCGGACATCGTCCCGTAGAAGATCACCATGCCGAGCAGGGCGACCCAGGCGCCGTGGGTGAACTTGGTGGCGAGGACGACCACGAGGACGAGGCCGGTGAAGAAGGCGCCGAAGGCGTTGATCGCGCGGGAGCGGATCATGTGGCGGCGCTTGGCCGGGTCGCGCTCGGTCGTCAGGTGCCGGTTCCAGTGCCGGACCATGCCGATCTGGCTGAGGGTGAAGGAGACGAAGACGCCGACGATGTACAGCTGGATCAGCCGGGTCGAGTCGGCTCCGTAGACCCAGACGAGGAGGGCGGCGGCGCCGGCGAGGAGCACGATGCCGTTGGAGAAGGTGAGGCGGTCGCCGCGGGTGTGCAGCTGGCGCGGCAGGTAGCGGTCCTGGGCGAGGATCGAGCCGAGGAGCGGGAAGCCGTTGTACGCGGTGTTGGCGGCGAGGAAGAGGACGAGCGCGGTGGCCGCGGCGAGGAGCACGAAGAAGAACGTTCCGTCGCCGAAGACGGCGGCCGCGACCTGGGAGATCACCGGGTCCTGGACGTAGCCCGCGCCGACCGGGACGCCGTTGACCAGCAGGTCCTCGGCGGGCTTCTCGGCCATCCGGACATCGGTGGCCATGGCCAGGAAGATGATGCCGCAGAACATGGTGACGGCCAGGCCGCCCATGAGGGCGAGCGTGGTGGCGGCGTTCTTCGACTTCGGCTTGCGGAAGGCGGGGACACCGTTGGAGATGGCCTCGACGCCGGTGAGCGCGGCACAGCCGGAGGAGAACGCGCGCAGCAGCAGGAAGACGAGCGCGAAGCCGGCCAGCCCCTGGTGCTCCGGCTTGATCTCGTAGTCGGCGGTGGGCGCCTTCATGGTCTCGTCGAGGACGATCCCCTTGTACGCGCCCCAGGCGATCATGATGAAGACGCCGGCGACGAAGACGTACGTCGGG
>NZ_LIVV01000003.1:141031-230900 GCF_001905825.1 Streptomyces sp. CB02009 | reverse complement strand
CTCCTTCACTCCGCGCAGGTTCATCACGGTGAGCAGCACGATCACGCCGACCGCGCAGGCCACCTTGTGCTCGACGACGAAGGGGATCGCCGAGCCGAGGTTCTCGATGCCCGAGGAGATCGACACGGCGACGGTCAGGACGTAGTCGACGAGCAGGGCGCTCGCGACGGTCAGTCCGGCCTTCGGCCCGAGGTTGGTGTTGGCGACCTCGTAGTCGCCGCCGCCGCTCGGGTACGCGTGGACGTTCTGCCGGTACGAGGCGACGACCGTGAACATCAGGACGACGACCGCGAGGGCGATCCACGGGCTGAAGTGGTAGGCCGACAGACCGGCCACGGACAGAACGAGCAGCACCTCGCCCGGTGCGTACGCCACCGAGGACAGCGGGTCGGAGGCGAAGACGGGGAGCGCGATCCGCTTGGAGAGCAGGGTCTCTCCGAGCTTGTCGCTGCGCAGGGCCCGCCCGATCAGGATCCGTTTGGGAAGGTCGGTCAGTTTGGACACGGAGAGGATCGTAAGCGTTCGAAAACAGCCATGCGCACCGGCACCCCCGATAGGCACGGAATCTCCCTGAGTACCACCTCGGATGCGGTCCCGGCCAGCGTTGCCGCTTAAGCTCGGACCGGGTGACCCGGCAGGGTGTTGCCCGCCGCGACCCGGGCGCATCGGGTGAGGAAAGTTGTGAGCAGGGTGTTTTCGCAGGTCAGCAAGGCGATCAGGAGTGCGGGGTAAGGGGACGTGCACATCGTCATCATGGGCTGCGGGCGAGTGGGAGCCGCTCTCGCGCAGACCCTGGAGCAGCAGGGGCACACCGTCGCGGTCGTGGACCAGGACCCGACGGCCTTCCGTCGTCTGGGGTCGGGTTTCGGCGGTCGGCGCGTCACGGGCGTGGGCTTCGACCAGGACACGCTGCGTGAGGCCGGCATCGAGGACGCGGGCGCCTTCGCCGCGGTGAGCAGCGGCGACAACTCGAACATCATCGCGGCGCGGGTCGCCCGCGAGATGTTCGGCATCGAGAACGTGGCGGCGCGGATCTACGACCCGCGGCGCGCCGAGGTCTACCAGCGCCTCGGCATCCCGACGGTCGCGACGGTCCGCTGGACCGCCGACCAGATGCTGCGCCGGCTGCTGCCCTCGGGCGCGGAGCCGCTGTGGCGGGACCCGAGCGGCGGCGTGCAGCTCGCGGAGGTGCACACCTCCCCGGCCTGGATCGGCCACAAGGTGAGTCGGCTCCAGGAGGAGACCGGTGTGCGTGTCGCCTTCCTCACGCGGCTGGGCGAAGCGATTCTGCCCACCTCGCAGACGGTGCTCCAGGAAGGCGATCTGGTGCACGTGATGATGCGTACGGACGAGATCGCGAAGGTCGAGGAGGCCTTCGCCGAGGGTCCCGAGGAGGGCGGTCACTGATGCGTGTCGCTATTGCGGGCGCGGGTGCGGTGGGCCGTTCCATCGCGGGCGAGCTCCTGGAGAACGGTCACGAGGTCCTGCTCATCGACAAGGCGCCGACCGCCATCTCGGTGGAGCGGGTGCCGCAGGCGGAGTGGCTGCTCGCCGACGCCTGTGAGATCACCTCGCTCGACGAGGCGGCGCTCCAGCGCTGCAACGTGGTGATCGCGGCGACCGGCGACGACAAGGTGAACCTGGTCGTCTCTTTGCTCGCCAAGACCGAGTACGGCGTGCCGAGGGTCGTCGCCCGGGTGAACAACCCGAAGAACGAGTGGCTGTTCAACGAGGCCTGGGGCGTGGACGTGGCCGTCTCGACCCCGCGCCTCATGTCGGCCCTGGTGGAGGAGGCGGTGAGCGTCGGCGACCTCGTCCGGCTGCTGCGCTTCAGCCACGGCGACGCGAACCTGGTCGAGCTGACGCTCCCGCCGGAGTCGGCGGTCGCCGGCACCGCGGTCGGGGACGTGGCCTGGCCGCAGGACACCTCGCTCGTGACGATCATCCGCGGTTCGCGGGTGCTGACGCCGAGCCCCGAGGAGACCCTGGAGGCCGGTGACGAGCTGCTGTTCGTGGCCGCGCAGGCCCGCGAGGAGCAGCTGGAGGACCTGCTGCAGGTCCGCCGCGAGCCGACGGAGTCCTGAGCGCCGGAAGCCGGTAGCTGGTAGCCGATAGCCGGTCGTACGCGGAAGGGCCCGGACCTGTTCGTCAGGTCCGGGCCCTTCCGCGTGCCGTCTCAGGCCTCCGGGTGGGTCCGCGCCGCGGCGGCGGCCGCCTTGCGCTCCTTCTCGGCGCGCTCCTCGGCCTCCATCTCGGCGAAGACGTCGATCGGCGGCGGAGCCTTCGCGAGGAACACCCAGGTGAGGTAGACCGCGAGCAGGAACGGCGGGATCTTCAGCGCGACGAGCACCCAGCCGAACTTGGTCGTGTCGGCCCACCAGTACATCGGGAAGAGGATCGCGCACTTGCCGAGCAGGATCAGGCCCCAGGCCCAGCTCGCCTTCGTGTACGCCTTCTTCCGGCCCGGGTTGCGGGTCCGCCAGGAGAGGTTCTCCTTGAAGACCGGGCCCAGGATGAGGCCGATCAGCGGGACCCCGGCGATCGCGGTCACGATGTACGCGAGGGCGAGGCCCAGGGTGTACAGCATGCCCGGCAGGTAGAAGTCCTTGGCGTTGCCCGTCATCATCGCGAAGACGACACCGAAGGCGACGCCGAAGACGCCGCTGAACGCGTGCTTGACGGTGTCCCGCCGGATGAGCCGGACGGCGACCAGGACCAGCGAGACCGCGAGGGCGGCGATCGCCGAGATCTGCAGGTTCTTGTTGATCGTGAAGATCGTGACGAACAACAGGCCCGGGACGACCGTCTCGACCATGCCCCGCAGGCCGCCGAAGGCCTCGAACAGCGCGGCCTCGGTGACCTCCTTCGATGCCTGGGCGTCCTGGTCCGTGGTGGTCGGCTTGTCGAGGGACGTCACCGGCTACTCCTGTCCGAGCGGTCGGAGCTCGTATTTGGGGTTGAAGAGGACCCGCCGGCCGTGGCTCATGGAGATCCGGCCGGAGGCGATCAGCTTGCGGCCCGGTTCGATGCCCACGATGGAGCGCCGGCCGAGCCACACGACGTCGAGCGGTGCCGTGCCGTCGAAGAGTTCGGCCTCCAGCGCGGGCACACCGGCCCGGGGACGCAGCGTGACCGTGCGCAAGGTACCAGTCACCTTGACTATCTGGCGGTCGGAGCAGTCGCAGATACGCGTGCACCCCGACGCCTCGGCGTCCTCCTGGAGCTCCTCCGACTCCAGGTCCTCCGGCGAGGAGGAGAGCCGGTCGAGCATCCGGCGGAATCTACCGGCCGGCTTCTCTGTACGTGGTGCAGCACTCATACAGAAAGCCTACCGGCCACCGCCGTCACCGGGCCCTGCCCGCGGACGGGTGCTGGTTCAGCGTTCGAAGCGGTAGCCCATGCCCGGTTCGGTGACGAAGTGCCGGGGGTGCGAGGGGTCGCTCTCCAGCTTGCGGCGGAGCTGCGCCATGTACACCCGGAGGTAGTTGGTCTCGGTGCCGTACGAGGGTCCCCAGACCTCCTGGAGCAGCTGCTTCTGGCTGACCAGGCGCCCGCTGTTGCGGACCAGGACTTCGAGCAGGTGCCACTCGGTGGGGGTGAGCCGGACGTCCCGGCCGTCCCGGTGGACCTTCTTCGCCGCGAGGTCGACGGTGAAGCCCTCGGTCTCGACGACCACGACACCGTCCTCGACGCCGCCGACGGGCTCGGCGCGGCGCACGGCGGCGCGCAGCCGGGCGAGCAGCTCGTCCATGCCGAAGGGCTTGGTGACGTAGTCGTCGGCGCCGGCGTCGAGCGCCTCGACCTTCTCGTCGGAGGTCTGGCGGGCCGAGAGGACCAGGATCGGCACCCGGGTCCAACCGCGCAGGCCCTTGATGACCTCGACGCCGTCCATGTCGGGCAGGCCGAGGTCGAGGACGACGACGTCGGGGTGGCGGTCGGCGGCGAGCCGGAGGGCGGTGGCACCGTCGGGCGCGGCGTCGACCTCGTACTTCCGCGCCTTGAGGTTGATCACCAGGGCGCGGACGATCTGAGGCTCGTCGTCGACCACGAGAACCCGGGTCATGGAGGTGGGCCTTCCTTCTTCGGTCGCCCGTGCGGGCGGGAGCAAGACAGTACGGGAGCGGAGGGGGCGGCGCGCGGGGTACGGGAGCGAACGGCGCGCGCCTCGGGAGGGGGCGGGTGGTGCGCTCGGGGGCGGACGGACTCGGGTGGTGCTGCGGGGCGGGCTGGGGCGGGTGGTGCGCTTCGGGACCCGACGCGGGACGTGGTTCCGGACGGCCTGGGCGGTCCGTGGTTCCGGACGGCCTGGGCGGTCCGTGGTTCCGGACGGCCTGGGCGGGTCGGGTCGTCAGGTCACGGCGTGTGCCGGCAGGTCGGGGGCCGTCGTCGGCGGTCCGCCCCGCGCGGCCCTGAGGGTGAGCACCATCGTCAGACCGCCGCCGGGGGTGTCCTCGGCGCCGAGCGTCCCTCCCATGGCCTCGACGAAGCCGCGGGCGACCGCGAGCCCCAGGCCGACGCCGGAGCCGCGCGGGGCGTCCCCGAAGCGCTGGAAGGGCTCGAAGATGCCGTCCTTGGCCTCGTCGGGGACGCCGGGGCCGCGGTCCACCACCCGGAGTTCGACGCGGTCGCCGAGGGTGCTGGCGGCGACGGCCACGGGCACGCCCTCGGGGCTGTACTTCACGGCGTTCTCGACGATGTTGGCGACGGCCCGCTCCAGGAGGCCCTTGTCGACCTCGACCATGGGCAGCGTCTCGGGGATGTCGAGCTCGGCGCTGCCGTCGGGCACTCCCCCGAGGGCCATCGGGACGACCTCGTCGAGGTCGACGGTACGGATCAGCGGGGTGACGGTGCCGGTCTGGAGGCGGGACATGTCGAGGAGGTTGCCGACGAGGTGGTCGAGGCGGTCGGCGCCGGCCTCGATGCCCTCCAGGAATTCGGCGCGGTCCTGCTCGGACCATTCGACGTCGTCGGAGCGGAGGGAGGAGACGGAGGCCTTGATGCCGGCGAGCGGGGTCCGCAGGTCGTGGCTGACGGCCGCGAGCAGGGAGGTGCGGATCTTGTTGCCCTCGGCCTGCTTGCGGGCCTGCTCGGCCTCGCCCACCAGCCGCTGGCGGTCGAGGACGACCGCGGCCTGGGCGGCGAAGGCGCCGAGGACGCGCCGGTCCTCGGCGGGCAGCACCCGGCCGGACAGGGCCAGGGCCAGGTGGTCGCCGACCGGCATGTCCACGTCCGCGTCCTCGGGCCGGGCCGCCGGGTGGGGGCCGACGCTCGCGGCCCGGGTCCAGGGCTCGACGTCGTCCGCCCGCTCCAGGAGGGCGACGGACTCCATGGAGAAGGTCTCGCGGACCCGTTCGAGGAGGGCGTCGAGGCTCGTCTCGCCCCGCAGTACGCTCCCGGCGAGGTAGGAGAGCACCTCGGACTCGGCGCGCAGCCGGGCGGCCTGGTGGGTGCGGCGGGCGGCCAGGTCGACGACGGAGGCGACCGACATGGCGACGCCGAGGAAGACGGCGATCGCCACGATGTTCTTGGGGTCGGCGATGGTGAGCCGGTGGACGGGCGGGGTGAAGAACCAGTTGAGGAGGAGGGAGCCGGCCGCCGCGGAGGCGAGCGCCGGCAGGAACCCGCCGAGCAGGGCCGCCGCGACGGTGAGGGCCAGGAAGAGCAGCATGTCGTTGGCGAGACCGAGGTCGGCGTCGACATGGGTGAGCAGCAGGGCGAGGAGGAGGGGGCCGGCGACGCCGACGGCCCAGCCGCCGATGATGCGGGAGCGGCCGAGGCGGGCCCCGCGGGCGACCGGGAGGCCGCGGCCCTTGGCGACCTCTCCGTGGGTGACGATGTGGACGTCGAGGTCGGGCCCCGAGTCGCGGGCGACGGTCTGGCCGACGCCGGGGCCGAGCATGTACTGCCAGGTGCGGCGGCGGCTGGAGCCGAGGACGATCTGGCTCGCGTTGACCCCCCGGGCGAATTCCAGGAGCGCCGAGGGGATGTCGTCGCCGATGACGTGGTGGAACGTTCCGCCCAGGTCCTCGACGAGGGTGCGCTGGACGGCGAGCTCCTTGGGCGAGGCGGCGGTGAGGCCGTCGCTGCGGGCGATGTAGACGGCGAGGACCTCGCCTCCCGCGCCCTTCTCGGCCAGTCGGGTGGCGCGCCGTATGAGGGTGCGGCCCTCGGGTCCGCCGGTCAGGCCGACGACGATGCGCTCGCGGGCCTGCCAGGGGGAGCGGATGTTGTGCTCGCCCCGGTACTGCTGGAGGTACTCGTCGACCCGGTCGGCGGTCCAGAGCAGGGCCAGCTCGCGCAGGGCGGTGAGGTTGCCGGGGCGGAAGTAGTTGGAGAGGGCCGCGTCGACCTTGTCCGAGGTGTAGACGTTGCCGTGGGCCATCCTGCGCCGCAGGGCCTCCGGGGACATGTCGACCAGCTCGATCTGGTCGGCCCGGCGCACCACCTCGTCGGGGACGGTCTCCCGCTGCCGTACGCCGGTGATCGCCTCGACCACGTCGCCCAGCGACTCCAGGTGCTGGATGTTGACGGTCGATATGACGTCGATGCCGGCCGCGAGCAGTTCGGCGACGTCCTGCCACCGCTTGGGGTTGCGGGATCCGGGCACGTTGGTGTGGGCGAGCTCGTCGACGAGCGCGACGGCGGGGCGCCGCTCCAGGACGGCGTCGATGTCCATCTCGGTGAAGGTGCTGCCCCGGTACTCCAGGGTGCGGCGCGGCACCTGCTCCAGGCCGTGCAGCATGACCTCGGTGCGCGGCCGTCCGTGGTGCTCGACGAACGCCACGACGCAGTCGGTGCCGCGCTCCACCCGCCGGTGCCCCTCGGAGAGCATCGCGTAGGTCTTGCCGACGCCCGGCGCAGCGCCGAGGTAGATCCGAAGCTTGCCGCGTCCCATGCGACGACCATACGTCCAGCCAATCGGACATTCCGCACGCATGGAGCGGGCCGGAGCGGTCTTGACGTGTTTCTGATGTCGGGACCGCGCCGGCCTCCGCGGTGGGGACCGGCCGTGCCGGGTCAGTGCTCGATGATCTCGCCGTCGCTGAGTTCGAGGACCCGGTCGGCGAGGCCCAGGAGCTGCGGGTCGTGGGTGGCGACCAGGGCCGTGCAGCCCTCGCTGCGCACCACCGCGCGCAGCAGCTGCATGACGGCGAGGCCGGTCTCCTGGTCCAGCTGGCCCGTCGGCTCGTCGGCGATGAGCAGCGCCGGCTTGTTGGCGAGGGCGCGGGCGATGGCGACGCGCTGCTGCTGCCCGCCGGAGAGCTCACCGGGCCGCTGGTTCGCGTGGTCGGCGAGGCCCACCAGGCCGAGGAGGAGGGCCACCCGCTCCTCGCGCTCCTTCGGGTCGGCCTTGCGCAGCCGCATGGGTACGCCCACGTTCTCGGCTGCGGAGAGGATCGGGAGCAGTCCGAAGGACTGGAAGATGAAGCCGATCCGGTCGCGGCGCAGCTCCAGGAGCCCGTTCTCACCGAGGGTGGCGAGGTCGACGCCGTCGATGACGATCGAGCCGCCGTCCGCGCTGTCGAGTCCGCCGACCAGGTTGAGCAGCGTCGTCTTGCCGGAGCCCGAGCGGCCCTTCAGGGCGACGAGCTCGCCGCGCGGGATGTCGAAGGAGACCCCGCGCAGGGCGTGGACGGCCGCTTCCCCGGTGCCGTACGAACGGCGCAGGTCCTCCACGCGGACCATCGGCGGGCCGGCCGGGTCCTCGGCGACGGCCGTCGCGGACCGCGTGCTGCTCTCACTCACCCTGGGCTCCCCCTCCTCGAACATGTGCCCGCCAGTATGGTCCGCGGCCGGGTCCCAGGGCCAGAGCCGGCGGGCGGAACCTGTGGAAAACGACCGATGGGCCGCTTCCCGTACGTGTCGTACGGAAAGCGGCCCATCGGTCCAGGCTGGTGCCCGGCGGGCCCATCGGCCCAGGGTGATGCCCGGCGGGCCCGGGGGTCCGCCGGTGACCGTCACCGGTCGGCGCGGCGGACTAGCGGATCTCGGAGATCTCCGGACCGCGCTGGAGCTGACCCATGCCGCCGGAGAAGCGGGAGTTCTCCTGCTCCTCCTGCTGCACGCCGTCCGGCACCATCTGCGCGTCGTTCGGCAGCTTGAGGACGATCGGGTCGCGCGGGGCCATCGGGCCGTCCCCGCGGACGACCACGGTGTCCCGGACGATCTGCTCCAGGAGGCCGGCGGCCTCGGGCTGGACCGCGCCCTGCCCGGAGATCACTCCGCGCAGGAACCAGCGGGGTCCGTCGACACCCACGAAGCGGACCAGCTGCACACCGCGGTTGCCGTCCGGCAGCTGTACGGGGACCTGCGCGCGCAGCTCCCAGCCCAGCGGGCCCTCGACCTCGTCGATGACCCCGCCCTGCTGGACGATGCCCGTGGCGATCTCGTCGCGGACCTCGCCCCAGATGCCCTCGTTCTTGGGGGCGGCGAAGGCCTGCAGCTGCACGGCGCTGTCCCGCAGGACGACGGTGGCCGCGACGATCGCGTCGCCCGCCACCTCCACCCGCAGCTCCATGCCCTCGACCCCGGGGACGAAGACGCCGCCCAGGTCGACACGGCCGTCCTCGGGCTTGCTGACCTCGGAGATGTCCCAGGGTCCGTCGGGCCTGGGCGCCGGCGGAAGGTTCACACGGCGCGGGGCCGCGTCGTCCGCGTCCTCGCCGTCCACCGCGTCGACGACCTGCTCGGCCTCGCCCGCCGCGTCCTCTGCGGCACCGCTCTTCTTGCGACGTCCGAACACGTCACTGTCCTTCCCGGTCGGATACGACCGAAGCGTATCGATTCCCACCCGCTGTGCCGTCCACGGCGGCATGACCGCCGGTGGACCCGAAGCCCCCCTCGGCCCGCGCCGAGCCGGGAAGTTCCGCCACCTCGTGGAAGCGCACCTTCTCGACCTGTTGGACGACAAGTTGGGCAATCCGATCGAATCGTTCGAACCGCACGCTCTCGCGCGGGTCGAGATTGACCACGATCACCTTGATCTCTCCACGGTACCCGGCATCCACCGTCCCCGGGGCATTCACGAGTGCCACTCCGCAGCGGGCGGCGAGTCCGGAGCGCGGGTGCACGAAGGCCGCGTACCCGTCCGGGAGCGCGATGGAGATCCCGGTGGGCAGCACGGCGCGCTCCCCCGGGGCCAGCACGGCGGCCTCGGTGGTGACCAGGTCCGCCCCGGCGTCACCGGGGTGGCCGTAGGCCGGGATCGGCACGTCCGGGTCCACACGCCGGATCAGTACGTCGACAGGGTTGCTCATCAGGGGTTCACCTCGAAGGCGCGGGCGCGCCGGACCTGGTCGGGGTCGGACATGGCGGCCTGGATCTCCTCCGGGCGGCCGTTGTCGATGAAGTGCTCGACCTTGACCTCTATGAAGAGTGCCTCGGCACGGACGGCGACGGGGCCCTCGGGCCCGCCGATCCGGCCGACGGCGGTCGAGAAGATCTTGCGGCCGCGGACGGCGGTGACGGCGGCCTCCAGGTGGAGCACGGTGCCCACCGGGACGGGCCGGACGAAGTCGGTCTCGAGCCGTCCGGTCACGGCGATGACCCGCAGCAGCCAGTTCAGGGAGCCGAGGGTCTCGTCGAGCGCGGTGGCGAGCACGCCGCCGTGCGCGAGGCCGGGGGCGCCCTGGTGGTCGGGGGTCACCGTGAACTCGGCGGTGACGGTCACGCCCTCGCCCGCGCGCGCCTCCAGGTGGAGGCCGTGGGACTGCCCGCCGCCGCAGCCGAAGCAGTACTCGTAGTGCGAACCGAGCAGCTCGCCGGGGGCCGGCGCGTCGGGGTGGCGTACCGGCGGTATGGCGTCGGCCGGCGGGGTGAGGGCGGCAGATGTTCCAGTCACAGGCGCAGACCTTACCCGCGCGGATGGGCGCAGGTCGCGCCGTGCCAAGCTTGGACGTATGCAGCCTTCCGCATCGTCCCCCGCCCCCTCGCCCGCGACCTCCGCCGCACCGCTCTTCGACGAGCGGCTGACGGCGCCCCGCTCCTGGTGGTTGATCGCGGGTCTGTTCGGTCTCTCCGGCGGCCTGATCATGGTTCCGATGGGCACGGTCCCGATGCTGGGCGGCCTGATCGTGGTGGCGGTGCTCGCCGGTGCGGCGGTCTCCTCGTACGGCTCCGCCCGGATCCGGGTGGTGGCCGGTTCGCTCGTGGCGGGCGACGCGCGGATTCCGGTCTCGGCGCTGGGCAGGGCGGAGGCGCTCGACGCGGAGGAGGCGCGCGCGTGGCGCACGTACAAGGCCGACCCGCGCGCGTTCATGCTGATGCGCGGCTATGTGTCCCGGGCGGTGCGGATCGAGGTGACGGACCCGTCGGACCCGACGCCGTACGTGTACCTGTCGAGCCGTGAGCCGGAGGAGCTGGTGGCGGCTCTGGACGCCGTCCGCGCGGACGCCCAGGACTGAGCGGGCCGGGGTGGACCGGGGAGGGCCCGGGAGGGCCGGCTAGAAGCCGAGCTCCTTCGGGTTCTCCGGCTGCTCCAGCGGGGGCAGCTCCCTGAGCGCGTCCCAGGGGACCTGGCGGTTCCGCAGGTCCTTGCGGATGTGGCTCGCGAGCTTCTTGGTGTCGCGGCGGTTCATGACCGCGCCGACCGCCGCGCCGACCATGAAGGGCGTGAGGTTCGGCAGGTTGCGCACCATGCGCTTCATGATCTGCTGGCGCAGCTCGCGCTTGAGCTGTCCGCCGAGCGCCGCGTTGACCGTGGTGGGCTTGGTGGGGTCGATGCCCCGCTCCTCGGCCCAGGAGGTCAGATAGGCCGCCGAACGCTGGGTGAGCCGGCCGGGGGGCCTCAGCCCGTAGACCTCGTGCAGTTCGGCGATGAGTTTGAGTTCCACGGCGGCGACGCCGGTGATCTCCGCCGCGAGTTCCGCCGGCATGGCCGGGGGTACGGGGAGCATGGCGGCGGCACCGATGCTGGCGCCCACGGTCGAGCTCGCGTTCGCCGCACCCGCGACGAGTTTGTCGGCGAGCTCCTCGGGGCCGAGCCCGGGAAACTGCTTGCGCAGGGTCGCCAGATCGCGGACGGGGATCCGCGGGGCGAGGTCGATCAGCCGGTCGGCCAGATGGCCGATGCCGGCCTTGGCGCTGTCTCCGCCGCGCTTCACGCCCTGGCGGACGCCCTGCGCGACGCCGCGCCGGACGGCGTCGATCCGGTCGGAGTCGATCTTGATTCTGTCGAGCTGGGCGCGCGCGGGATTGGCGAGCCGCCTGACGGCGCCGAAACGGCCGTCCTGCCGCGTCCCGTCGTTCCCCGCTTCGTCCAGCGCGTCGCTCCGTCCCGCTTCCCGCTCCGCCGGCAGCCGCGCCGGGTCCGGCTCGGTGACGGCCTCGAGCGAGGCCGGGTGGCCCCGCTCGTCGTCACGTACGCCGAGGGAGGGCGGGGAGGCGGCGTGCTCGGCTTCAGGGGCCTCCTGGGCGCCCTCTGCCGGGCCTGAGCCGCCCTTGTACGTCTTCGGGCTCCCGGGGAGCCGTAGACGCCGCTTCCGGGACGGTGTGTCGCCTGCCACGACCGAGGGTCTCAGTCGCAGTCGCGGCAGATGGGCTGGCCGTTCTTCTCCCTGGCCAGCTGGCTGCGGTGGTGCACGAGGAAGCAGCTCATGCAGGTGAACTCGTCGGCCTGCTTGGGCAGGACCCGGACGGCCAGCTCCTCGTTCGAGAGGTCGGCGCCGGGAAGCTCCAGGCCTTCGGCTGCCTCGAACTCGTCGACGTCGACGGTCGAGGTCGACTTGTCGTTCCGGCGGGCCTTCAGTTCCTCAAGGCTGTCCGAATCGACGTCGTCGTCGGTCTTGCGTGGGGTGTCGTAATCCGTTGCCATGTCGCTCTCCCCCTCTGGGTGGTTGCGGTGTCTCCAGCGCACGTAACGCGTGAGAGGTCGGACTTGTGCCCGACCTGAGGCGGAGATTTTGCCTCACATCAAGGTCTGTTACTCAATCGACACCCGTTCCGTCCTCTCGCGAGTGATCGGCTTCGGGTGGCGAACCGGACCGTACACGGTCCTGGGGGCACCGCCCGCAGGCGCCACCCCGTGTACTTCCCGTCAATCCGGGCCCGGGAAACCCGGACTTTTCCGGGTTTTCACGGGGATTTCTCCGTTACGGAGAGTGGATGTCCGGACACCTTCTCCTGTGATCGATCACACATGAGCGTCTCAGAATCGGGCCCACGGAATTCCGCGCAAAGCGAACGGAACCGGGTCGGCTCGTGCAGTGTGTCAGATCGGCAGAGTGACGCGCATCACGAGACCGCCGCCCTCGCGGGGCTCCGCGATGATACGGCCGCCGTGGGCGCGCGCCACGGAGCGCGCGATCGACAGGCCGAGGCCGACTCCCTTGTCGCTGCCGGTCCGCTCCTGCCGGAGCCGCCGGAACGGCTCGAAGATGTTGTCGATCTCGTACGCGGGAACCACCGGGCCGGTGTTCGAGACGGTCAGGACCGCCTGGCCGCGCTCGGTCGCCGTCGTCACCTCCACCCAGCCTCCCTCCGCCACGTTGTACCGGACGGCGTTCTGGAGCAGGTTCAGCGTGATCCGCTCCAGCAGGACGCCGTTGCCCTGCACGACCGCCGGCTCGCGCTCGCCCCGGATCTCGACGCCCTTGGCCGCCGCCTCCGCGTGCACCTGGTCCACGCCCCGCTCGGCGACCTCGGCGAGGTCGACGGGCTTGCGCTCGATGATCTGGTTGTCGCTCCGGGCGAGCAGCAGCAGCCCCTCGACGAGCTGCTCGCTGCGCTCGTTGGTGGCCAGCAGCGTCTTGCCGAGCTGCTGGAGCTCCACCGGCGCGCCCGGGTCCGAGAGGTGCACCTCCAGGAGCGTGCGGTTGATCGCGAGCGGGGTCCGCAGCTCGTGCGAGGCGTTCGCGACGAAGCGCTGCTGGGCGGTGAAGGCCCGCTCCAGGCGCTCCAGCATCTCGTCGAAGGTGTCGGCGAGCTCCTTGAGCTCGTCGTCCGGGCCGTCCAGCTCGATCCGCCGGGACAGGTCGGAGCCGGCCACCTGGCGGGCGGTCCTGGTGATCCGGCCGAGCGGCGAGAGCACCCGCCCCGCCATGGCGTAGCCGAAGGCGAAGGCGATGATGCTCAGTCCGAGCAGGGCGAAGAGCGAGCGGCGCAGGAGGTCCTCGAGCGCCTGGTCGCTCTGGTAGCGGAGGCAGACGGAGACCGCCTGGTTGAGCTGCTCCCCGGTGCCCTGCGCGGGCAGCTCGCACCAGGAGGTGGTCGGCTGGACCTGGCCCTGGACGACCTTGAAGGGCAGCTCGGACACGCTGTGGGTGAGCGCCTGCGCGGTGAAGAGGTAGATGATCGACAGCAGCAGGATGCCCGCGATCAGGAACATCCCGCCGTACAGCAGCGTGAGACGTATCCGGATGGTCGGGCGCAGCAGGGGCCTGACCGGGTCCCGGGGGTCCCAGGCCGGCTTCGGGGGCGCGTGGGGGTGGGGTACGGAGGTGGTGGGCATCGGGTTCAGATCCGGTACCCGGAGCCGGGGACCGTCACGATGACGGGCGGTTCGCCGAGCTTGCGGCGCAGGGTCATGACGGTGACGCGGACGACGTTGGTGAACGGGTCGGTGTTCTCGTCCCAGGCCTTCTCCAGGAGCTGCTCGGCCGAGACGACGGCGCCCTCGCTGCGCATGAGGACCTCCAGGACGGCGAACTCCTTCGGCGCCAGCTGGACCTCCTTGCCGTCGCGGAAGACCTCGCGGCGGTTCGGGTCGAGCTTGATGCCGGCGCGCTCCAGGACGGGCGGCAGCGGCACGCTGGTCCGCCGGCCGAGCGCGCGCACCCGCGCGGTGAGCTCGGTGAAGGCGAAGGGCTTGGGGAGGTAGTCGTCCGCCCCGAGCTCCAGGCCCTCGACCCGGTCGCTGACGTCGCCGGAGGCGGTAAGCATCAGGACGCGGGTGGGCATGCCCAGCTCCACGATCTTGCGGCAGACGTCGTCACCGTGGACGAGGGGAAGGTCGCGGTCGAGGACGACGACGTCGTAGTCGTTCACCCCGACGCGCTCCAGGGCCGCGGCGCCGTCGTACACGACGTCGACGGCCATGGCCTCCCGGCGCAGTCCGGTGGCCACCGCATCGGCGAGCAGCTGCTCGTCCTCGACGACGAGTACGCGCACGTCGTACATCCTTCCCGTTCGAGCTGTGGTCCAGGAGGCGGACCGGCTGTAGACCTGAGCACTGACTGTGCGTGTCCATCCTGCCCCGTACGCGCGTAAACCGGCTGTAAGACGGCGGTGCGGGGCCCCGGGAGGGCCGGTGGAGAACGGGGGCGCGGGGCGGGGCGCGGGGCCCTGATCGAAGAATTCACCGGATTCACGGGCCAGTTGAGGTTTCTCTGAGGAAGGGGTTGGGGAGGACGACTGCACACCCCGTGATCACGCCCTGTATGTGGCGCGCCACCTACCGCTCTCTGTCCCCCAGAGGCCGCAGTGTGTGATCCACCCACCCTCGGCACACCCCCGTGCCACCGGACCCATGACGAGGGGGCGCTCGATGGACGCTTTCACCGCAGGCCTGCTGCACCGCATCAGGACCACGCAGACGGACCTCACGCGGGCTCGTGAGACGGGCGACGACTACCTGGCGGAGGTGGAGCAGGCGGAGCTGGAGGACCTGCACCGGCTGGCCGCCGAGCACGGCGTGGAGGTTGCCGCGCAGGCCGTCTGACCCGACCGCTCGACCCGTACACGTGCGAGGGCCCCGGCGCCGTTCCCGGCACCGGGGCCCTCGCGCGTCCGTCAGTCGTGCCAGGCGCCCAGGTCCTCCAGGATCTCCTGGAGGGGCTCGAAGAGGCCCGGAGGGGCCGCCAGGGCCAGTTCTCCGGACGCCGGCTCCCCGGGGCGGCCGCCGGTCAGCGCGCCCGCCTCGCGGGCGATCAGGGCGCCCGCGGCGAGGTCCCAGGGGTTGAGGCCCCGTTCGTAGTAGGCGTCGAGGCGGCCGGCGGCGACGTCGCAGAGGTCGATGGCCGCGGAGCCGCCGCGCCGGATGTCGCGGACGCGCGGGATCACCCTCTGGGCGACGTCGGCCTGGTGGGCCCGCCGGGCCTGGACGTATCCGAAGCCGGTGCCGAGGAGCGCCTGGTCGAGCGGGGGCGAGGGCCGGACGGCGAGGCGCCGCTCGTCCGGGTACGCCCCGCCCTCCGCGTGGGCGCCCCCGCCGAGGACCGCCCGGTAGGTCTCGCCGCGCATCGGGGCCTCGACGACGCCGACCACGGTCTCGCCGTCCCGTTCGGCGGCGATCGAGACCGCCCAGGTGGGGAGTCCGTAGAGGTAGTTCACGGTGCCGTCGAGCGGGTCGATCACCCAGCGGACGCCGCTGGTGCCGGGGCTCGACGCGCCCTCCTCGCCCAGGAACCCGTCCTGCGGCCGGTGGTCGGCGAGGAAGCCGGTGATCAGCTTCTCGGCGGCGATGTCCATCTCGGTGACGACGTCGATGGGGCTCGACTTGGTCTTGGCCACGGCCAGGTCGTCCGGCCTGCCGTCGCGCAGCAGCGCTCCGGCCCGCCGTGCGGCCTCCAGGGCGAGGTCGAGCAGTTCGGTGAGCAGCGGGTCGGTCACGTCGGTCCCTTCGGTCACGTCGTCGGCCATCTCGGTCACGGGGTTCCTCACGCGTACGGGCTGTCGGCGCCGGCCGCCGCCGGGCGCTCCGCCCTGGCCGGGCAGCAGCCGATCGGGCACAGGTCGTGGGAGGGGCCGAGGGCGCCCAGCGCGCACCGCTCGGCGCGGGTCCCCCGCTCGTGCGCGGCCCGCTCCAGGAGGAGCTCGCGGACGGCGGCGGCGAAGCGCGGGTCGGCGCCGACGGTGGCCGAGCGCCGGACGGGCAGGCCGAGTTCGGCGGCCTTGGCCGTGGCCTCGGTGTCGAGGTCGTAGAGGACCTCCATGTGGTCGGAGACGAAGCCGATGGGGACCATGACGGCCGCGGGCGCCCCGGCGCCGTGCAGCGCCTCCAAGTGGTCGCAGATGTCGGGTTCGAGCCACGGGATGTGGGGGGCTCCGCTGCGGGACTGGTAGACGAGCTCCCAGGGGTGGTCGTCCCCGGTGCGCTCGCGGACGGCGTCGGCGATCAGCCGGGCGACGTCGAGGTGCTGGCGGACGTAGGCGCCGCCGTCGCCGTGCTCCGTGACCGGTCCCGAGGAGTCGGCGGCGGAGTCGGGGATGGAGTGGGTGGTGAAGGCGAGGTGGGCGCCGGCGCGGACGGACGGGTCGAGTTCGGCGAGGGAGGCGAGGACGCCCTCGACCATGGGCTCGACGAAGCCGGGGTGGTTGAAGTAGTGCCGGAGCTTGTCGACCCGGGGCAGCGGGAGCCCCTCCGCCTCGAGGGTGGCGAGCGCGTCGGCGAGGTTCTCGCGGTACTGGCGGCAGCCGGAGTAGGAGGCGTACGCGCTGGTCGTGAGGACGGCGATATGGCGTCGGCCGTCGGTGATCATCTCGCGGAGGGTGTCGGTGAGGTACGGGGCCCAGTTCCGGTTTCCCCAGTGGACGGGAAGGTCGAGGCCGGCGTCGGCGAAGTCCGTCCGCAGCGCGTCGAGGAGCGCGCGGTTCTGGTCGTTGATCGGGGAGACGCCGCCGAAGAGGAAGTAGTGCTGCCCCACTTCCTTGAGCCGTTCCTTCGGGATGCCTCGGCCGCGCGTCACGTTCTCCAGGAACGGGACCACGTCGTCCGGGCCCTCGGGGCCGCCGAACGAGAGCAGCAGCAGGGCGTCGTACGGGGCGGGATCGTGCTGATCGGACATGGCACCGATCCTCCCACCCGCCCGCGGCGGGGCACGGCGCGGCCCGTCCGACGGCGTCCGACCGGCGGGCTCACCTGGAGGGCCCGTCCCGGGCCCGGCCGAAAAAGGGGGATGACCCATCGACTTCAACACCGTAGGCTTTAGCTATTAATTACACGTGTTGAGTCGTCGTGCGGAGCCAGCTCCGAAGCACGGAGATCCGGAGAACCTCTTGGCCAGTCCCTACCGCGCGCTCTTCAAGGCGCCCGGCACCGCGTCGTTCTCCGTCGCCGGCTTCCTCGGCAGGATGCCGCTGTCCATGATGGGCATCGGCATCGTGACCATGATCTCGCAGGTCACCGGCCGGTACGGGCTCGCCGGCGCCCTCTCGGCGGCGCTCGCGATGTCCGCCGCCGTCCTCGGCCCGCTGGTCTCCCGGCTCGTCGACCGGCACGGTCAGCGCCGGGTGCTCCGTCCGGTGACCCTGGTCTCGCTGGTCGCCGCCGCAGGCCTCCTCCTCTGCGTGCAGCAGCAGGCCCCCGACTGGACGCTCTTCGTGTTCACGGCCGTCATCGGCTGCGTGCCGAGCGTCGGCGCGATGACCCGGGCCCGCTGGGCGGAGATCTACCGGGGCGACGAGCGGCGCCTGCACACGGCGTACTCCTGGGAGTCGATCGTCGACGAGGTGTGCTTCATCTTCGGGCCGATCCTCTCGATCGGCCTGTCGACGACCTGGTTCCCCGAGGCCGGTCCGCTGTTCGCCGGAGTGTTCCTCACCATCGGCGTCTTCTGGCTGACCTCGCAGCGCGCCACCGAGCCGGTCCCGCACCCCCACCAGGGCGGCAAGACCGGCTCCGCGCTCCGCTCCCCCGGCCTCCAGGTGCTGGCCCTCGCCTTCGTCGCCACCGGTGCCATCTTCGGCTCGGTCGACGTGGTGACCGTGGCCTTCGCCGAGGAGCAGGGCCACAAGGCCGCCGCCAGTCTCGTCCTGGCCGTCTACGCGCTGGGTTCCGGCCTGGCCGGCGCCGTCTTCGGCCTGCTCCACCTCAAGAGCGACCCGTCACGGCGCTGGCTCCTGGGCATCTGCGCGATGGCCGTGAGTATGATCCCCCTCCTACTGGCCGGGAACTTGCCGTTGCTGGCCGTGGCGCTCTTTGTCGCGGGCCTGTCCATCGCACCGACGATGGTGACCACCATGGCCCTCGTCGAAGCGCACGTACCGCGCACCAAGCTGACCGAGGGCATGACCTGGACGGGTACTGGCCTCGCGATCGGTGTGGCGCTCGGCTCCTCGGCCGCCGGCTGGGTGGTCGACGCGTCGGGGGCCGAGGCGGGGTACGTGGTGCCCGTCGTCTCGGGCGCGCTCGCGGTCGCGGTGGGTCTCCTCGGACACCGCCGGCTGCGCAGGCCGGCGCCTAACCGGGAGGGGCAGCGTGAGCGGGACGACAACAGCGGGGTCGGGCAGCGTCAGGACGGCGGACAACCCGTGGCGTAACTGGGCGGGGAACGTCACCTCCCGCCCCGTGCGGGAGGTGAGCCCGGCCTCGGCCGAGGAGCTCGCCGAGGCGGTGCGCCGGGCGGCCGAGGACGGGCTGCGGGTGAAGACGGTCGGCACCGGCCACTCCTTCACCTCGATCGCGGCCACCGACGGCGTCCTCATCCGGCCGGGTCTGCTGACCGGGATCCGGCGGATCGACCGCGAGTCGATGACCGTGACGGTCGAGTCGGGCACCCCGCTCAAGCGGCTCAACGTGGCGCTGGCCCGCGAGGGCCTGTCGCTCACGAACATGGGCGACATCATGGAGCAGACCGTCGCCGGCGCCACCTCCACCGGGACGCACGGCACGGGCCGCGACTCCGCCTCGATCGCCGCGCAGATCCGCGAGCTGGAGCTGGTGACCGCCGCGGGCGAACTGCTCACCTGTTCGGAGAAGGAGAACCCGGAGGTCTTCGCCGCCGCCCGGATCGGACTCGGCGCCCTCGGCGTGGTCACGGCGATCACCTTCGCGGTCGAGCCGGTCTTCCTGCTCACCGCGCGCGAGGAGCCGATGACCTTCGACCGGGTCACCTCGGAGTTCGACGCGCTGCACGCGGAGAACGAGCACTTCGAGTTCTACTGGTTCCCCCACACGGACAACTGCAACACCAAGCGCAACAACCGCAGCGCGGGCCCCGCCGCTCCTCCCGGCCGGGTCAGCGGCTGGGTGGAGGACGAGCTGCTCTCCAACGGGCTCTTCCAGGTGGCGTGCTCGCTGGGCCGGGCGGTGCCGCCGGTCATCCCCTCGATCGCCAAGCTCTCCAGCCGGGCGCTGTCGGCCCGTACGTACACCGACATCCCGTACAAGGTCTTCACCTCGCCGCGCCGGGTGCGCTTCCTGGAGATGGAGTACGCGCTTCCGCGAGAGGCGGCGGTGGCCGCGCTGCGCGAGCTCAAGGCGATGGTCGAGCGCTCGCCGCTCAAGGTGAGCTTCCCTGTGGAGGTACGGACGGCCCCGGCCGACGACATCGCGCTGTCCACCGCCTCGGGCCGGGAGACGGCGTACATCGCCGTCCACCTCTACAAGGGGACGCCCCACCGCGCGTACTTCACGGCGGTGGAGCGCATCATGACGGCGCACGGGGGCCGCCCCCACTGGGGCAAGGTGCACACCCGTGACGCCGCCTACTTCTCCGGGGTCTACCCGCGCTTCGCCGAGTTCACGGCGCTGCGTGACCGGCTCGACCCGGACCGGCTCTTCGCCAACGACTACCTGCGCCGGGTCCTGGGCGACTGACGGTCACTCGGCTCCCGTGACGGCTCCGTCCCCGGCTCCCGCCGGGGTCGGGGCCGACGGGGTCCCCGGCGTGGCCGTCCCGGTGGTCGGCTCCTCGGTCGGGACGGTCGGTTCCGTCGTCGGAGCCGTCGGCGTCGGGGTGGGCGTCGGCTCGCCGCCGGTCGACCCGGAGGGCGTCGGCTCGGGCGAGGGAGTGGCCGTGCCCTGCCCGCCGCCCTGGTCGCCGGGGGTCGGGGTGGCGCCGGTCGAGGGGCTGCCGGCGCCGTCGCCGGGCCGCCTGGTGCCGTCGGTGGGTCCGGAGGGCGCGGTCGAGGGGACCTCGTCCCCGGCGGGCGGCGCCTCCCGGTCCGTACCGCCACCGCCGCTGACGACGGACCCGAACGTGGTGGTGCCCTGCTTGCCGCTGAAGTCCTGCCCCGAGACGAGTTCGTAGGCGGTGATGCCGCCCATGGTGACGCCGAAGACGAGCGCGGCGGCGATCGCCGGGCGCTTCCAGCCGCGGACCCGGGTGCCGTGGGTGGTCGCCGCGCCGAACTCCCCGTCGGGCTCGTCGGCGTACGGGGCGGGTGCCCGGACCGTGCCCAGCATCAGGGTGTGGTCATCCCCCGGCACCGGGACGAGCGGTACCTGACGGGCCTTCGGCTTGGCGGCGACCGTCGCGTCGCGGACCTGCTCGCCGGTGCGCCGGAAGAGGTGCTGGAAGAGCGGACCGCCGCAGGTGGCGATGACACTGATCACACCGGCGCCGAGGATCGTGCCGTACACGCCGAGGGTGGAGGCGAGTTTGGCGGCGATGACCGCGGCCAGGGCGCTGCCCGAGACCTGGGCCACGCTCAGGTCGATCCTTCTCCTTCCGCCGTCCGTCTCCTCCCGCTCGTCCGTGTCGGTGTCCGGCCTGTGACGCATCTCCAACCCCTGATCCAGCCCCTGGTGGCTCATCCGTTCGCCTTGCACCCAGAAGGGACAAATGGGCGAAGGGAATAGTTCCATTTCTGCTCTTTCTGTGAAGAGCGACACGTAAGGGGGAAGATCGCGGACACTCAACTCCCGTACCGCCCGCAAAGTTGGGCGGCGCGCCGGTCCACCCAGGTGGCCCGAATGGAGTACATTGACGAACCCTGGGTCCGGACGCCTTCACGGGTGCCCGGGATCAAGGGGAGGGGGCCGGACACGGCGCTCGACCGGCGGCGCGGCGGCATCGCACGGGAACCGACTGCACAGAGTGACCGCCTGTCACTCCGGGTAGCCAACAGGTCACCGTGTCATAACGGCGCCCCAGGGTCCACGCCCGACACGCCGGGCAACTCGGCAAGGTAGTGGCAGGCTGCACCCGGGCAGGCCACACTCGACTAGCGGAAGCAGCGACGCACGTGACGTCGGCAGGCACCACCCGGGAGGTCCCCATGCCCGAACTGCGTGTCGTGGCCGTCTCCAACGACGGCACACGACTGGTGCTGAAGGCTGCTGACAGCACGGAGTACACACTTCCGATCGACGAGCGGCTTCGCGCCGCCGTGCGCAACGACCGTGCGCGCCTCGGCCAGATCGAGATCGAGGTGGAGAGCCACCTCCGCCCCCGCGACATCCAGGCACGGATACGAGCCGGTGCCTCCGCGGAGGAGGTCGCCCAGATGGCCGGGATCCCCGTCGACCGCGTGCGCCGCTTCGAGGGCCCCGTGCTCGCCGAGCGCGCCTTCATGGCGGAGCGGGCCCGCAAGACCCCGGTCCGCAGGCCGGGCGAGAACAGCGGCCCCCAGCTCGGCGAGGCGGTGCAGGAGCGGCTGCTGCTGCGCGGCGCCGAGAAGGACACCGTGCAGTGGGACTCCTGGCGCCGGGACGACGGCACCTGGGAGGTGCTGCTCGTCTACCGGGTCGCCGGCGAGGTCCACACGGCCAGTTGGACGTACGACCCGCCCAGGCGGCTCGTCCAGGCCGTGGACGACGAGGCCCGCGCCCTGATCGGCGAGACGGACGACACGATCGCCGCGGCGCCGGAGCCGAGCTTCCCGTTCGTGCCGCGGATCGCCCGACTGCCCCGGGACAGGCCGCTCGACCGCGCCCTGGACCGCCAGATCGACCGGTCCGACCGTCAGCTGGAGCGGGCGTCCGCGTCCGCCGAGGCGGAGGACGAGCGGGACTCGCTCACGAGCCTCCTGGAGGCCGTGCCGAGCTTCCGTGGCGACATGGTCGTACCCGAGCAGCCGGACTCGTCGGAGCCCCTGGAAGAGGCCGAGGCGGAGGAGCCGCCGGCCCCCGCCGCTTCGGCGGGCGCCGGTTCCGCGTACGCCGACGTCCTGATGCCCCGCGCGGTCTCGGGCCACCGGGACCGGCTCACCGGCACCACCGACCGGCAGGCCGAGGCGGACGGCGTCCGCCCGGGCCGCCGCGCGGCGGTGCCGAGCTGGGACGAGATCGTCTTCGGCACCCGCAGGAAGAAGCAGGACTGACGGCCTCGACCGTACGAGGAGAGGGCCCGCGCCGATTCGGCGCGGGCCCTCTTCCGTGGGCGGGGAGCCGGGTGGCCGGACCCGTGGGCGGGGAGCCCCCTGCGGGCGGACCCGTGGGCGAGGAGCCCGGTGGGCGGACCCGTGGGCGGAGAGCCGGTGGGCGCGAGCCCCGGTACGCGGGAGCCCCAGCGGGGAGGCCCCGCACGGAGAAGCCGTGCGGGTGCCGGGCGCCGGGGCCTGTCACGGGTGTCCGGCGCGCCGGGGCCTGTCGCCGGTGGCCTCTGACGGTGGCGTCCGCCGGTTCGGTGGATCCTGCCGGTTCAGTGGATCCTGCCGGTTCGGTGGGCCCGGACTACTGCGGGTCCGGGCCCGTGGCCACCGGGCGGGCGGGGTCGGCGGACCACTCGGACCACGAACCCGCGTAGAGCGCGGCCGGGATGCCCGCGATCTCCAGCGCGAGGACCTCGTGCGCGCCGGAGACGCCCGAGCCGCAGTAGACCGCGACCGGGGTCCCCTCGGCGGCGCCGAGCGAGGTGAAGCGGTCCCGCAGGGTGTCGGCGGCCAGAAAGCGTCCCTCCGCGTCGACGTTCTCGGTCGTCGGGGCCGAGACCGCTCCGGGGATGTGACCACCGACCCGGTCGATCGGCTCCACGTCCCCGCGGTACCGCTCGGCGGCGCGCGCGTCCAGGAGCAGCCCCGCGCGGGCGAGCGCCGCCGCCCCGTCGGCGTCGAGCAGCCCGAGCGCGCCCGGCCGCGGCCGGAAGTCGCCCGGCTCCGGCGTGGGCACCTTCTCCGTGAGCTCCCCCGTCCAGGCCGCGAGACCGCCGTCCAGGACCCGGACGTCCTGGTGGCCTGCCCAGCGGAGCAGCCACCAGGCACGGGCCGCGGCCCAGCCGAGACCGCCGTCGTAGACGACGACCGGAGTGTCCGCGGAGACACCCGCCCGGCGCATCGTGGCCCCGAAGGCCTCCGGGTCGGGCAGCGGGTGGCGGCCGCCGTCCCCGGGCGCGCCCGCCAGCTCCGTGTCCAGGTCGACGTAGACCGCGCCGGGGAGGTGTCCGGCCTCGTACGCCGGGCGTCCGGGCGGGCCGCCCAGCGTCCAGCGGACGTCCAGGAGAACCGGCGGCCGGGCCCCGGCCGACTCGCTCAGCAGTTCGCTTACGACGATGATGGGGTTCATGGGTGCCATCCTCGCGCAGCCGCGCGGCCGCGGGGGACGAACCCGGCGTCCTCCCCGCGTCGTCGCGGCGGGTTCGCGCCACTCTTTGGTGCGACCGGGACGCGCCACGGCCCCGTCGGTGACACCATCGGACGGGGACACGGGCACGACGATGGTCCGAGGAGAGAGTCACGATGACCGAGGCGACTCGGCGCACACCCGGCACACCCTGCTGGGTGAGCTTGATGGTGCACGGGCTTGACGCCACGCAGGAGTTCTACCACGCGCTCTTCGGATGGGAGTTCGAGCCCGGTCCGCAGCATCTCGGACCGTATGTGCGCGCGCTGCTCGACGGCATGGAGGTGGCCGGCATCGGCCAGCTGCCGCCCGACCGGCATCTGCCGATCGCCTGGACGCCCTACCTGGCCACCGCCGACGCCGACGAGACCGCCGAGAGCATCCGCTGCTGCGGCGGCACCGTGGCCGTGGGTCCGCTGGACGCGGGCGAGGCGGGCCGGATGGCCGTCTGCTCCGACCCGGTGGGCGCGGTCTTCGGCGTCTGGCAGGCGGAGGCGCACCACGGCACGGCGACGGCGGGACCGCCCGGGACCCCCGTGTGGAACGAGCTCCTCACCTTCGAGACGTCGATCGGCAAGTTCTACCGGACGGTCTTCGGCTTCGAGGTGGAACCGGTCGTGTCCGCCGACCACGACTACGCCACGCTCCTGCTGGACGGACTCCCGGTGGCGTCGCTGCACGGCGTCGGCAACGCGCTCCCCCGGGACCGGGGCCCGCACTGGATGACGTACTTCGAGGTCGCCGACACCGACGCGGCCGCCCGCCTCGTGCTGCGGCTCGGCGGTCATGTGCTGCGTCCGCCGCGCGACGCCACGGCGGGGCGGACGGCCCTGGTGACGGACCCGGAGGGCGCTGTCTTCACTCTCGTCAGGTCCCCCGAGGCATGAGCCGGGGAGGCCGCCGCCCGCACAGGTGACGCGGCGGCCCCGACCCGGTGGACCGGCCTGGTCCGGGCCGTGGAGCGGGCCGGGGATCAGCTCTGTCGGGACCTGGCGAGACTCCGGCGGAGCCGTGACGGCACGCCGCCGCCCCGCGT
This sequence comes from Streptomyces sp. CB02009, assembly GCF_001905825.1. Lineage (GTDB taxonomy): Bacteria > Actinomycetota > Actinomycetes > Streptomycetales > Streptomycetaceae > Streptomyces. The sequence goes on along the minus strand of NZ_LIVV01000003.1, from coordinate 206,706 downwards.
CGGCGTCTCCGTGCCGCCCGGCAGGCCGAGCAGGGTCAGCCGCTCGCCGTCGAAGTGGTGCGCGATGCCGGGGTCGGCGTGGTGCTCGGCCAGGAAACGGGCGGCCTCCTCGCGCATCCCGGGGTGGCTCTTGTGCCGCATGCAGTAGCCGACGGCGCGGACGAGCGGAGTGAGCGAGTCCGGCGCGGCTCCGGGAACCGCGGGCTCCTCGCCCTGCTCCAGGTCCGCGACCAGGTGGTCGACGACGGTGAGCGGGATCCGGTTGCTGTTCTCGAAGGGCGTGAGCCGTCCGAGGACCTCGGCCGTGCCCACGCGCGCGACGGGGACCCCGTAGTAGACGGCGGCGGTGAACATCGCGGTCGAGAAGCAGCCGACGACGAGCCGGGGCCGGCACCGCTCGTAGAAGGTCTCGGCGAGCAGCGGCCCGTCGAGGACGGTGAGCCGCACGCCGGACCGCTTCGCCTCCTCCCGCAGCGCCGCCGAGTAGCCGGCGGGCGCGGACGGGTGCGGCTTGAAGACCACCGAGCGGTGTCCGGCGGCGGTGGCGCCGCGGAGCATCCGTACGTGCAGTTCCTCCTCCTCCTCGGCGGTGAGGAGGTTGAGGGCGGCCAGGTACTGGCCGAGCATCAGGGCCGTGGGCTCGGCCGCGGCCGCCCGGACGGTCTCGGGGTCGTCGGCCGCCTCCTCGGCGATCTCCGCGAGGACCGCGCGGAACGCGTCGTCGGGGACCAGCTCCGGCTCCACGCCGTACTCGCTCAGGAGGAGGGGGCGCAGGCCCGGCACCAGGTCGAGGTGGAGGACCCGCCGGATGCGGCAGGCGATCGACTGCGCGAGGTCGTTGCGGGTCGGGCCGTAGCTCATGAGGCCGTCGGCGTAGACGTGGAGGGCGCTCTCGGGGAAGCAGCCGGCCAGTGCCTTGGCGGGGTTGACCTGGATGGATTCGACGACCAGCTCCACCGGGACGGTGCCGAGGTCCCACGCGGTGCGCATCACCCGCTGCCAGAGCGGGGCGTCCTCGGGCCGGGGGGCCCAGGCGGCCGGGTGGTACGGGTGGATGGTCTCGTTCCAGTCGAGGACGCCGTCGAAACGGGCGGCGATCCGCGCGTAGCCGGTCATCGCCTCCATGCGCGGCGCGGTCTCCGGGATCTCGGCGTTGCGCGAGATCAGCAGGAGCCGGCGGTGCTCCGCGCGGGGGCCGAACTGGCCGGCGTCCAGCGAGGCCGCGAGGGTGGCGGCGCCGTACAGGGTGGACACCTGGAAGATCTGGACCGGTCGGCCGTCGGTGGCCGGGGCGGGCACAGGTGCCTGGTCGGCGGCGGGGGCGGGGGCCATGGGTCAGGCGGTCCTTACGGTGTCGCGCAGGCTCCGGAGGAGGGTGCTGCGGGGGGTGTCCATGGTGGAGAGGGTCTCTTCGAGGACCTGCTGCGGCATCCGGTGCAGCGCGTCGCGCACCTCGGCGCGGAGCCGCTCGGCGACGGCGGGCTCGTACGTGCCGACCTTGCCCATGTGGAAGGCGATCATCGCGCAGTAGGTGCGGACCGCCTTGGGGAGGAACCGGTCAGCCTCCGGGTCGCGGGAGACGTCGGCGAGCAGGGTGTCGTACGAGGGAATGAAGTCCAGCTGCCGGTTGTCGGTGATCTGGGTGAGCGAGGTGGTGACGCCCCGGCGGTAGAAGACGCCGTGCAGGGAAAGTGCCGCGAAGGTGCGCGCCTTGAGGTGGAGGCGCCAGACCCAGAGGCGGTCCTCGGCCGTTCTCAGGGACGTCTCGAAACGGGATTCGCCGTTCTGGAAGAGACGGGAGCTGTAAATTCCGAAGGGGACGAAGGGATAGTCCACCATCGTCACCATGCTGGCGGGCGAGATTCCGTCACGCGGGTCGAGCACGGTGTCGCGGCGCTTGGCGGGGGCATAGCGGATGTTCCGCTTGCGGCCTTCCGAGAGGACGTGGTCGGTACGGGCGAAGTCGCAGTCCAGCTGCTCCATCCCGGCCACCATGGCCTTGAGGTGGCCGGGCGCGTACCAGTCGTCGCCGTCGAGGAAGGTGATGTGGTCCCCGCGCGCAGCGTCGATTCCCGTGTTGCGCGCCTGGGCGACGCCGCTGTTCGTCTCGTGCCGGATGACCGTCGCGTTCGGCAGCCGGTCGCGCCACCGGTCGAGGATCTCCGGGGTGTCGTCCGTCGAGCAGTCGTCGACCAGCAGGAACTCGAATTCCGGATCCGCGTTGTTCGCGAGACTGCGCAGGGTGTCGGGCGCATAGGCCCCGACGTTGTGGAACGGTACGACGACGGACAGTTTCGGCACTCGTAATCCCCATACTGAATCGAACAGTTAAACGCCGCTACGGCGGGAACGGTAACGCTCCACTTTTCCCGGCGAACGATCCGCGTGTGCACTCCGGGTGAACTCTTGGCGTCTCCCGTGGAAAGTCCGCGCGGAAGCACTTTCACGCGACGGCGGGTGCTTCCGCCGGCCGTTCCGCACGCCGCCCGGCCCGTCGGTGGAGGACGCCCGTGGCGATCAGGGCGAGGAGGGCGGTCAGACCGGCGGCGCCGCCGAGCTTGATGCCCGGCGGGCGGTACGAGCAGGTGACCGTGTGCGCCCGGCCGTCGAGCGGGATCGCGACGAGACCCCGGTACGCGCGCGCGGGGCGCGGCTCCGCGTCACCGGCGGCACAGCGCCAGCCGGAGATGCGGGGGGCGGCGAGCACCGCGGTCCCGGTGCTGCCGGGGGGCAGTGCGGCCGTGACGGTGTGTCCGGTGGCGCGCACCTCGGTGGCGCCGGTGGCGGTCAGCTGCCGCACGGCGGAGTCGAGCCGGGCCCGGACCAGGCAGCCGACCGGTTGGCGGGGCAGCCGGACCGGGCGCTCGGGGCTCAGCTCGATCCGTACCTCGCCGGAGCCGGGCACGGTGCCGAGGGCCCGCATGGGGGCCCGGACGGCGGGCGGCTTGCCCTCGAAGTCCACGCGCGGCTCCCCCGCGAGGGTCGCGCCGCCGCGGTACTCGGGGGCCCAGAACCAGGCCTGGGAGCCCGCCGGGCAGCGGGCGCTGACGGTCAGTCCGGCACGCTCGACGGCCGGCAGCTCGTAGACGTCGGCGCCGAGGAGCCGTTCCTGCTCGGCGAACGCGGAGTCCCCGGGGTGGGTGGCCGGCCGCTTCGCCGGACGGACGGTGACCAGCGGCGGGACGGGCGTGGTGGCGACGGTCACCGTCGCCCGGGGCAGCGCGTCCTGGCGCACCGGTGCGGAGGGCACCGAGCGGACCCGGGTGCCGATGGAGAACAGGGCGTCGGTGACCGGGTTGTCGAGGGTGACCGGGTGGCGGCCCTTGGCGTAGTAGCCGAAGCCCAGGGAGGCGAGGGTGCGGGAGGTGACCTCGGAGGTGAGGCTGCTGTAGTAGTCGGCCCCCTGACCGCCGACGATCAGGACGTCGTTGCCGCCGGGGACCTCTCCCGGTTCGGTCCGGTGCTGGGGCCAGGCGTCCGCGCGGGCCACCTCCTCGGCCACGGCGGTGTGCCAGGGCCCGATCCGGGGCGACCAGGCGACCTCGTCGCGCTGCTGCTCCACGATCCGCTTCCCGCTGACGGCCGCCTCGCCGGCCTGCGCGGCGACGAGGAGCACGACGGCGAGGACGGGCAGGAGGCGCGCGGTGGTCCGCGGTCCCCGGGCGGAGGCGGATGAGGGCGCCGGAGGTTCGGCGGCCGCCGTCCCGCGGCGGTGCGCGAGGGCCGCCATGGCGGCGGCGAGGGCGAGGACCGCGGCCACACCGAGGGCCGGATAGGTCCAGCGGTCGATGTCGATGCTGCCGTGGGCCGCCCACGCGAGGAGCCCGAGCAGGGCGCCGCCCGCGAGGAGCGCGGTCGGGCGCGGCACGCCGCGGGCGGCAGAGAACCAGCCGGCGGCGATCAGCAGCCCGCACAGGACGAAGGCCTGCCGGTACGGGCCGCCGTTGGGCGAGGCGCCCGCGTGCCAGAGCAGATGGGTGGGCTCCCACTGGAGGGAGAGCGTCACCAGGACGACGGCGGCCGACCAGCCGGCCCGGACGCGCGGGGCGACGGCCCCGTTGAAGGGCAGGGTGAGGGCGAGCACGAGCGCGGGCGTGCCGATGAAGAGGGCCGGGCTCGCGAGGCTGGCGGTGGCCGGCAGGAACCTGGCGAGGAGTTCCGTGAACGCGGCGGGCGCGAAGGTGGACTCCGGGGTGGGGTCGGCGGCCTTGGTGCCGAGGAAGACGACCACGACGAGCGGTGCGGCGAGGCCGATGCCGATGAGGACGCCCCGCGCGGCGCGCAGCGCGCCCGCGAGGCGCTGCCGTGCGCCGGCCGTCTCCGCGGCGGTGAGGAGCCGGACGAGGAGGACGACGGCGGCGCCGATGGTGGCCATGTAGGCCGTGTAGAAGTTGGCGGTCCAGGCCAGGGCGACCACGACGGGGCCGAGGACGGGGCGGCGCCCGGTGCGGGCCCACTCGCCGACCAGGCAGAGCAGCGGGAAGGCGACGAGTCCGTCGAGCCACATCGGGACGGTGGCACCGAGGTCGAAGGTCCAGCCCGAGAGGGCGTACGCGCTGCCGAGCACGGCGGCGACCGGCCAGGGGCCGGGTCGCATCCGCAGGAGCAGCAGCGCCATCGCCGCCCCGGCCGCGGTGATCTTGACCGCGGTGACGACGTACAGGGCGAGTTCGACGCGGTCGGCCGGGAAGAGCACGACGAGCAGGTCGAAGGGGCTGCTCAGGTACGTGCCGATGTCGCCGAGGAAGCCGGCGCCGAAGCCCGAGTTCCAGTTGAGGAAGGCGTCTCCGTGGGTCTCGCCGAGGAGGAACGAGCGCCAGTACGCGTGGAACGGCAGGTACTGCTGGCCCAGGTCGACGATGTTCCTGGTCACCGGGCCGAAGGGGTAGCTGCGCGAGAGCCGGGTGGCGAGGGCGAGCAGGACGGCGGTGAGCAGGGCGGCCGCGACGGGCCCGGCGACGGCCGGGGAGAGCGGCCGGCGCCGCGGGGAGCCCGGCGCACGCGTCGGGCCCCCCTTCCCCTCCTCGCCGTCGACCTCGTCGAGCACGGTCTCGGCGGCGGGGGGCACACGTCCTCCAGGGGGTGTACGGAATCAGGGGCGCCCGGATGATCCGTCACGGGCCGACCGCCATTACCGCCGAGTCGGGCGACCCGTAACCGATCATCAGGCGGTGTTCCGGTACACCTCGGGTGAACTCCCGGTGCCCCGGGCCCGACGGGCGTGGGAGGGGACGGGCGGGGGCCGCCCCGGGGCCGCCCGGTCGGGGCTGCCCCCCTCGCCCGGCCGGGGGATCGCTAGGCGACGAGCTCGTCGACCGCGCGGGCCACCACTAGGCGACGAGTTCGTCGACCGCGCGGGCCACCGTGCCGAAGAGGTCGGTGACCGTCGTGAGGCTCGCGGCCTGGAGCGCGTCCGCCGACGTGACGGTGCCGTCGGGGGCGGCCAGGGAGCGGGTCGCGGTGGCCTCGGCGACCACGGTCGGGCGGTAGCCGCGGTGGAAGGCGCCCTGCGCGGTGAAGAGGACGCACATGTGCGTCATGAACCCGGCGACGACCAGGTCGCCGGTGACGCCGAGGTCCTTCAGGACCGCTTCGAGGTCGGTGGCGTGGAAGGCGTCGGGGAACTGCTTGACGACGACCTTCTCGCCCTCGATCGGGGCGACTTCCTCGCTGATCGCGCCGATCTCGGCCCGGATGTCGTAAGGGGTGCCCTCGCCGCCGTCGTTGACGACGTGCACGACGGGCGCCCCCGCGGCACGGGCGGCGGCGAGCAGACGCGCGCCGGCGGCCAGGGCCCGCTCGGCGCCGTCGAGCCGCATGACGCCGGTGCGGTAGGTGTTCTGAAAGTCGATCATGATCAGCGCCGACTCGCCCAGGCGGGGCAGGTCCTGGGGAAGGCCGATCACATCACGGAGGGTGGTGGAGGCGGTCATGGCGGTTCCTTTCGTCGGGGGTTTCGTCAGGGGTTCGTCAGGGGGTTTCGTCAGGAGTGCGGGAGCGGGAGGCGGAGGGAGGGGACGGGTTCAGGAGAGGTTCTTCGGGGTGCCGTCCGGCGCGAGGTCGACGAGCGTGCCCTCGATCCCCTGGGCCTCGAAGGCCTTCACGAGGGACCGCGTGTCCTCGGAGTAGATGTTCCAGCTGTCGGTGTGCACCGGGACGACCTTGCGGGGGGCGAGGTGCTTCGCGACGAGGGCGGCGTTCGCGGAGGTCAGGGTCAGGGGCGCGTTGTCGAGGATCGCGGGGGTGCGGGCGGCTCCGGCGAAGAGGACGACGGTGTCGACGGGGCCGATGTCCTTCCTGACGCGGTCGCCGACCTCCTCGGCCACCGCGACCGAGGCGTTGTCACCGGAGACGTAGGTGGTGGGGACGCCCTCGCCGCTGAGGACGAAGCCGGTGACCTCGCCGTCCGCGCCGCGGTCGACGCCGTCGGGGCCGTGCAGGGCGGGCACGGCGGTGACCTCGACGGTGCCGCCGGCGGTCTTCAGCTCCCGGGACTCCCAGCTCCTCAGGGCGGTGACGTGGTCGCCGAGGCGCTTGCGCGCGCCGGGCGTGGAGAGCACGACGGGTATGTCGTCGAGCAGGGCGCGGCCCGAGTCGTCGAGGTTGTCGTCGTGCTGGTCGTGCGAGAGCAGGACGGCGTCGATCGTGCCGAGGCCGTCGATGCCGAGGGCGGGTCCCCGGAGCTTCTCCAGACCGCTCTTGTACGTCTTCGGCGGGTCGAAGGTCGGGTCGAGCAGGAGGCGCAGGCCGCCGATCTCCAGGATCGTGGTCGGCCCGCCGACGTGCGTGACGGTGAACGGCCGCGCGGCGCCGGCCGCGTCCTCCCCTCCACAGGCGGCGAGGAGGCTCACGCCCGCGGTGGCCGCCACGGCCCCTGCGGCGACGCGGCGGAACGTCGAACGGTTCATGGGGGAACACCAGCTCTCTCGTTGCGAACGGTCGGGCGGCCCGGAGGGCGGCGCCGACCCCCCGGACTGTTTTCAACGCTAACACAGCTCGTAAGCAACGATTACAGAGAACTGTTAGCGCTGTTATCGTGGGAGCCATGTCGACCGCACGCGCGCGCATCCTGGAAGCCACCGAGGAACTCCTCGCCACCAAGGACGCCCTCGCGATCTCGACCCGCGCCATCTGCGACCGGGCGAAGGTCGGCATGCCCGAGATCTACCGGCAGTTCGGCGACAAGCAGGGCCTGCTCACGGCGGTCGCCGACATCGGCTTCGAACGCTTCCTGGCCGAGAAGCGGAAGAACCCGCTCACCGACGACCCGGTGGCGGACCTGCGGACGGCCTGGGACAGCCACGTCGCCTTCGCGCTCCGCAACCCGCACCTCTACCGGCTGATGTTCACGCCCTCAGGCGACACCAGGCCGGGGGCCGTCACGGAGGCGCAGGCCATCCTCCTGAAGGCGGTGGAGCGCTGCCGTGACGCCGGGCGGCTCCGGACGCCCCCGGAGCTCGCGGGGCGCGCGATCCTCTCCGCCAACGTGGGCGTCTGCATGATGGCGCTGTCGTTCCCCGACCTCTTCGGGGACTCCGACACCTCCCCGGCGGTACGGGACGCGGTGATCGGCAAGGTCACCGGCGACGAGCGGGAGGACGGCCGGATCGGCACGGCGACCGTCCTCGCCCAGGCGCTCGTCGGCACCCTCACGGGCACCGCCGCCCCGAGCGCCGCCGCCCTCGACCGGCTGGCAGAGGCGCTGCTCCCACCGGCACCGCCCTCGGAGCCGTAACCGCCGGTCAACTGCCGCCGCAACGTTCCGGCCATGGCTCTCCACCGGCCTACGCTCGCAACTCCCATACCAGGAGGAGGAGTACGCCATGGAGAACCCGACCCGTAAGGTGGCCGCGGCCGGTGCCGCCGCACTGCTGGCCGCAGGGCTCGTCGTCGCCGGTGCCGGTGCGGCGGGCGCGGCGGAGACCGGCCCGGCCGAGCGCATCACCTCGGCGGCCCAGCTCAAGGACAGCATCCGGCTCGCCGTCGCCCAGGAGGAGCAGGCCGGGGAGCAGGGGCTGAGCCAGAGCGTCGGCGGCCGGGTGACGCAGGTCGCCGGCACCCAGTCCGGCACCTGCTGAGGCGGAGGTGACCACCGTGGGCGAGGACGGCTCCTCGCAGACCTGGTGCCCCAGCGGAGAGGCGCACGCGCCGGAATCCGTCGTCCTGGGCGTGCGGTCCGGGCAGGACGGGCGGGTGGTGTACCTGGCCGATCCCGTACCGGCGGCCGAGGTGCTCGGCGAGATTCCTCAGGGCGTCGAGCCCCGACGCGTCCTGCGGTTCGCGTCGCACTGCGTCAGCGACTGCGTCAACCGCAGGGGCGGCGACTGCACGCTCGTGGAGCGGGTGCTCTCCCGGCCCGCGGCGCAGGAGGACGGTCCCGTCCCGCGGTGTCACCTCAGGGCGCGGTGCCAGTGGTGGAAGCAGACCGGGGTGGCCGCGTGCGCACGCTGCCCCGCCGTCTCGACCCGCCACCACGCCGACGACGAGCTGGCCGAGCTGGTGGCCGATCCGGCCACCACGCAGGAGCAGCTCGACGAATGGATCGCGGTGGCCGGCTGACCTCGGGTCAGCGGCTGTCGAGCGGTACGCGGAAGGTCCCCGGACGATCTGTCCGGGGACCTTCCGCGTACTGTCGGGGCCGCGGCCGCTCACCCGCGGCCCGGTGGCGGGTCTCCCCTGATGTCCCGCTCCGACAGGCGGTTCACCCGGGGCGACGGCGTGGTCAGCTCGCCGTGGACGGCCACCGCCGCCGCGTAGCCGCGGTCGACGGGGATGTCGAGCAGGGTCCAGCCCGCGGGCGGCAGCGCTCCGTCGGGGCTGCCCGAACCCACGTAGTCGGCCGCCGGGTCACGGCCGAGACCGGTGCCGAGCCCCTTGAGGTAGGCCTCCTTGCGGGTCCACAGCCGGGCCAGTGCCCTGGGGCGGCGCGGGGGTGGCAGCGCCTCGATCTCGCGCTGTTCGGCGGGGTGCAGCATGGCGGCGAGTTCGGCGGCGCCGCCCGGGTCGGCGACCAGGTCGACGTCCACGCCGATGGGCGCCACCGCCGTCCCGACGAGGACGAGGTCCCCGCGGTGGGAGAGCGAGAAGTGCAGCCCGCGCGAGGCGCCCAGGACGGTCGGCCGCCCGTGCGGACCACCGCAGCAGGGGCAGGTCTCCCGGCCGTAACGGATGTCCTGCGGAAGCGTGTCGAGGTACGTGCCGAGCAGCCGGCGCAGCGCCAGATGGGCGGCGGTGAAGCGGACCCGGTCCTCCGCGTGCGCCAGACCCGCGGCGCGCTGCCGCTCGGTGGCGTCCAGGACACCGGCGTCGAGGCCGGTGCCCCGGGCGTCGGAGACCCTGAGCAGCCACAGGTCCAGGGAGCCTGGTCGTGGCAGAGCACGCGGCGGTGGCAGGGGGGCGAGCAGCAGGGTGCCGCTCGCGGAACTCCGGGGACCGCTTCTGGGATCACTCACGGGACCCCTCCTGTTCGATGACGGATGCGCGGACGCGGGTGGCCGTCGGGACGGATCAGCCTTGTTCGGGAACGGCGTACCTGAGGGCCCGCCGGTCGGACGGGTCGGCCGGGTCGGAGGACGGGGCGGACGGGTCCGCCGGCTCGGGTGGGCCTCCCGGCTCGGGTGGGCCTCCCGGCTCGGCGGCCTTGGCGGACTCTGCGGACTCAGTGGACTCCGCGGGCGGTTCGGTGGGTAGGTCCCGGCGGGCCCGCAGCGGGCCGGCGAGCAGCAGTACGGAGCTGACCGCGAGGCCGGCGGTGAGCAGCCACAGCGCGGGGCGCAGCCCGAGCACCCCGCCGAGTACGCCGCCGAGCAGCGAACCGATCGGAATGGCGCCGAAGTTGGCGACGGAGACGCTCGCGGTGATGCGGCCGAGCAGCTGCGGCGGGCAGTACTGCTGGCGGAACGCGCCCTGGATGACGTTGGCGGACACGACGCCCAGGGCGAGCATGGCGCCGCCGACGGGCAGCAGGACGACCCGCCAGCCCGGTTCGGCCAGCGGGATGAGCAGCCCGAACGGGGCCGTGGCGAACTTGCAGAGCAGCATGCCCCGGGCGGTGCCGAAGCGGCGTGCCACGGGGGTGGCGACGACGGCGCCGAGCAGGCCGCCCACGCTGCTGCCGGCCAGCAGCCAGCCCACCATGGCCTCGCCTACGTGGAGTTCCCGCACGAGGAACACGGTGAGGATGGCCTGGTAGCCGGTGAGCAGCAGGTTGGTGACGGTGCCGTAGGTGGTCAGGACGCGCAGATAGGGGTCGCGCACGGTGTGCCGCAGCCCCTCGGTGACGTCCTTGCGCAGGGCCTGGGGCCGTTCGGGGCGCTCCGGCACCGGTTCCCTGGCGCGGATGCCGAGCAGGCACAGGGTGGCGACCAGGAAGGTCGCGGCGTTGGCGACGAGACCGGCGACCGCTCCGAACGCGCCCGCCAGGGCACCGCCGCCGCCGAGCCCGGCGAGCTGCGCGGCCGATTCGCTGCCCTGGAGCTTGGCGTTGGCCTCGGTGAGGTGCTCGCGGGGGACGACGAACGGCACGTACACCCGGTACGCGATGGAGAAGAAGACGTTCGCGACCCCGGTGAGCAGGGCGACCAGGAGCAGCTGCGTCATGGTCAGCACATCGAGCCAGGCGGCGGCCGGAACGCTGAGCAGGAGCACCAGGGAGGCCACGTTGCAGGCCACCATCAGCGGGCGGCGCGGCAGCCGGTCCACCCAGGCGCCCGCGGGCAGCCCGAGGAAGAGCCACGGCAGCCAGGCGGCGGCGGCCAGGGCGCTCACCCAGAAGGTGCTCGCGTCGAGGGTGACCACGGCCACCAGCGGCATGGCGACACCGGTGACGTTGCTGCCGAAGCGGCTGGTGGTCTCCCCGGCCCACAGGAGCCGGAAGTCGCGCTGCCGGAGCAGCCCGTCCCGGCGCCGCGCGTTCATCGGGTGGCCACCGCCCTCGCCGCGGCCGCGTCGGGCGGCACGCCGTCGGACGCGACGGGCTCGTCGGACCGCACGCCGTCGGACGCGACGGCCACCAGCTTGGCGGCCTCGGCCGACAGGCGCTCGGCGGCGTCGTCCCAGCGGGCCCGGCGGCCCGCCGAATCGGCGGTGAGCTCGGCGAGTTCGGCCCGTGCCCGGGCCAGGGCGTCGGCGGGTCCGGTGCCGCCGGGTCCGCCGCCGTGGGCGCAGGCGGCGGCCACCGTCTCCGGGTCGAGCCAGTCGGCCGGGTATCCGGCGGCGGCCGCGGCCACGCCGGGATGGGCGCGGGCCGCGTCGGACAGCGGCGTACCGCTGTCGAGGGCGCCGAGGACGGTCTCGCCGACCAGGTGGTGGGCGGTGCGGAAGGGGATGCCGTCGACGACGAGGCGTTCGGCGAGGTAGGTCGCCGAGGTGAAGCCCTCCCGGGCGCGCTCGCGCATCCGGTCGCGGTCGGGTTCCGCCCCGTCGACGACGAGCCGGAGCAGTGTCACGGCCTGGGTGGTGTCGGCGAGACCGGGCCACAGATGGCGGGCGGCCTCGGTGCCGACGGCGATGGCGTTGGTGTAGCCGGCGGTGGACATGGCCGCCGCGGCGCCGGTGAAGCCGGCGAGGGCGGCGGTCGAGCGGCCCTGGATGTGTTCGAGCAGGAAGGGGTTGCGCTTCTGCGGCATCATCGAGCTGGAGCCGACCAGGTCGTCGGCCATCCGGAGCAGCCCGAACTCCTCCGTCGTCCACCAGGTCAGGTCGCGGGCCACCCGGGCCATGAGGACGCCGAGGACGGCGGCGGCGGAGAGCATGCGCAGCACGAAGTCGCGTGACGCGACCGCGTCGACCGAGTTGGGCACGGCGGCGGTGAAGCCGAGGAGGTCCGCGGTGCGGGCCGGGTCCACCGGCACGGACGTGCCGCCGACGGCGCCCGCGCCGAGCGGGTTGACGTCGATCTCCCGCCCGGCGTCGAGCAGTCCGGCGAGCGCGCGGAGCACCCCGCCCGCGACCCCGGTCAGGTAGTGGCCGTAGCTGATGGGCACGGCCGGCTGGCCGTGGGTGTACGCGGGCATGGTGACGTCCCGGTACTCCTCCCCCTTGTCGAGCAGGACCCGCGCCAGCTCGGCCGTTTCGTCGAGGAGCCGCCCGTAGGGGGCGCGCACCTTCAGCCGTACGGTGGTGGCGTTGAGGTCGTTGCGGGAGCGCCCGGTGTGCAGCACCCCGCCGGTCTCCTGGCCGAGCCGGTCGACGAGCCAGCCCTCGTACGCCAGGTACAGACCGCGCGGCATGGGGCGGGTCCGCACGGGGGCGAAGTCCTCGGCGCGGAGGGCGTCGACGGTGTCGAGGAGGGCCGCGGCGCGGCTCGTGTCGACGATGCCGCGTTCGGCGAGCATCACCAGGTGGGCCCGGTCGACCTCGCTGATCAGCCGTAGTTCGTCGCCGACCGGGTCGCCGTCCTCGGCGCGGTACTGGTCGTAGACGATGCGGTGGGCGCGCGGGTCGAGCCCGGTGCGGAGCCGCCCGGTGTGGACGCCCGCCTCCTGCGTGCCGCTCATGCCGGCACCACCTCCCGTACGGACGCGCGCGCCGTCACCGGAGCGGACACCGTCTCGGGGGTCGCGGTCGCAGCGGTCGGCGCCGTCGCGGAAATCTCCGTCGCAGGCGTCGCCGTCGCGGGCGTCACGGTCGCGGGCGTCACCGGGGTCAGCGCCGTGGCCAGTCCCCGCGTGAGCGCGGTCTCGGCGGCCTCGGCCGACGCCTCCGGAGCCGCACCTGCGGCGATCACATGGCCCACCCGTCCGCGGAAGTCCTCGGCCGGTGCGACCGCGGTTCCGGCCGGGCGGTAGAGGGCGGTGTCGACGACACCGGGCACGGCGCGGGCCGCCGCCTCCGCGGCGGCGACGTCCGCGACGACGCTGTCGGCGCCGGCCGTCAGGAAGCGGATGGAGGCCGCGCCCGCGGCGTCCGGCGTACCGGCGAGGTCGACGGGCTCGCCGAGCGCCGCCCGCACCTGGGCGCCGACCAGGTCGACGCCGCGGGCCCGGCGCACGAGCTCCGGGATCATGCCGCCGGCCAGCCGGGGGTTGACCTCGATGACGCGGGCGACGTCGCCGTCGAGGCGGAGCTCGACGTGGGCCGCGCCCCAGCCCAGGCCGAGCGCCCCGACGGCGCGTACGGCCGTGTCCACGAGCGCGGCGGCCTGCGCGGCGGGCAGGACGGCCGGCACGTCGTGTCCCGTCTCGACGAACACCGGGGGCGCGCCGACGTGTTTGGCGACCGTGACGACGGCCTCCTCTCCGAAGACCTCCACCGAGAACTCGCGCCCGGTCAGGTACTGCTCGACGAGGACCACGCCCGGGGTGCGCAGACCGCGTTCGTTGACGGTGGCGGCCAGCAGGCCCTTCGCGTGGTCGGCCACCTCGTCCCGGTCGCGGCACAGGCGTACGCCCAGGCTGCCCGACCCCTGCACCGGCTTGACGACGACCGGGCCGCCGAGCCACTGGGCGGCGGCGATCGCCTCGGCGACGTCGCCTGCGACCGAGAAGCGGGGCACGGGCACCCCGGCCTCGGCGAGGGTGCGGCGCTGCGCGGCCTTGTCGCGGACGGCGCGGACGGCGTCGGCGGACGGGCCGGGAAGCCCGAGGCGCGCGGCGAGGGCCGCGGCGGTGGCGACGTAGTACTCGGAGCTGGAGAGCACCCCGGCGACCGGCGCGGCGGCGGCGAGGCCCGTCACGGCGAACCACAGGGCGTCGTCGTCCGCGGTGTCCACGACGACGGTGCGCAGCCCGTCCTCGGCGGCGTACGGGTAGCGGGCGGGATCGGCGCTCAGGAGGACGGGAACGACTCCGAGGTCGCGGGCCCGCGCGGCGAACTGGCGTCCCGTGCCGGTGGTGTTGGACTCGACGAGGAGCAGCAGCGGGGCGGTCACGACCGGACCTCCGGCGTCGTCGGGTCACCGAGGTCGGCGACCTCACGGGGCAGTACGTCGCCGAGGGCGGCGACCTCCGGGGTCATCACGTCGTCGAAGCCCCGGCGGGCCCACACCAGACGGGTCCACGAGGACGGGGCGTCCAGCGGGTGGTCGACGGTGACCGGGCCGCCGGGGGCCGGCGCCGGCTCGATGCCCTGCTCGCGCAGCCACTCGGCGTGGTAGACGGTGGACTGGTAGCGGTAGCCCTCGTCGGGCAGCACCATGACGACCTTGCTGTCCGGGTTGCGCGCGGCCCACCAGGAGGCGACCTGGAAGGAGGCGCCGCTGGTGGGGCCCATGAACAGCCCGTGGTTGCGGAAGAGTTCGTGGGTGGCGTGGAAGGCCTCGGGCGCGGTGACCCAGTGCACCTCGTCGTAGGCGCTGTGGCGCACGTTGCCCGGGTGGATGCTGCTGCCGAGGCCGCGCAGGGTGCGCGGGCCGTCGGGCGAGCCGAAGATGATCGAGCCGTGGGTGTCCACCCCGACGAGGTGCAGCGCCGGGTCGGCGGGGCGCAGGGCGGCGGCGAGGCCGCCGGTGGAGCCGCCGGAACCGACCGGGCCCACCAGGCAGTCGACGGAGCCGACGGTCTCCCCGATGAGGTCGGCGACCACGGCGTACGCGCCGGGGTTGTCGGGGTTGTCGTACTGGCCGGGTACGAAGCTGTCGGGGTGGAGGCTGCGCAGTTCCTCGACGCGGGCGAGGCGGGCGCCCTGGATGCCGCCGCTCTGCCCGGCGTACTCGACGATCTCGACGGTGGCGCCCAGCATCTCCAGCCGGTTGCGCAGGTCGCGGTCGATGGCGGAGTCGCCGACGATGGTCAGGTCGTAGCCGCGCAGCCGGCACACCATCGCCAGGCCGAGCGCGAAGGTGCCGGAGGAGGTCTCGATGACCCGGCTGCCGGGCCGCAGCAGTCCGGCGGCCTCGGCCCGGTCGATGATGTAGCGCGCGGGCAGCAGCTTCATCAGGCTGAAGGCCGCCGCGTAGAGGTTGTCGGTCACCTGGATGATGCGGGGCAGTTCGGTGGCGTCCACCACCGAGTCGTGCAGCCTGCCGACGCCCGCGATCGTGGTCGTAGTCATGTCAGTCACCCGTCGTGAAGATCCACTGCTCGTGGATGCCGATGTTGTGCAGCAGTCGCTGGGCGTGCTCGGTGCGGGCGTCGACCTCGGGGTCGTCGCGGTCGTAGAGGAGCCCGGCGATGTCCCCGCTGTGCGCGGCCTGGATGCCGAGGGCGCCGGTCTCGCGCACGATGGAGCGCAGGCCGTCGAGGCGGGGGATGGGCAGGTGCCGCTGGTTGATGTCGGTGCTGGCGGTGGCGACGGCGCCGACGAGGGCGACGTCCTTGGTGTGGATGGCCTCGCGCAGCATCACCTGGAGTTCGGCGAAGAGTTCGAGTTCGGCCGTGCCGTACTCGGCGGGCGGGAAGGCCAGTGTGTCGACGCCCTTGCCCTCGTTCTCGGGCCGCGAGCCGAAGCCGAGGACCCGGACGGCCGGCATGCGGTACCCGAAGTCCTCGATGACCTTGCCCTCGCGCTGCGCGAACAGCACCGAACTCTCGTTGAACATCAGGGAGTCGGACGCCGTCTCGGCCCGTACCGCGATCCTGGCGATCTCCTCGGGCGGCAGCGGGGACACCAGGGCGTCCTGGACGGCCCAGACCGCGGCCAGGACGTCGCTCGTGGAGGAGCCGAAGCCGCGGCAGAGCGGCACGTCGCCGGTGAGTTCGAGATGCCCGCCGACCGGGCCCTCCCCGGGCGGGAGGCAGGCCTCGGCGGTGAGCTGGGCGGCCCGTCGCGCCTTGGTCTTCCACGTCGGGTGGACGGTCAGCTCCTCGCCCCGCGCGGGGATGAACGAGGCCCGGGTGGTGTAAACGGTGCACGGCAGGGTGACCAGTCCCCGGGTGAGCTGGCCCTGGTGCGGAAAGACGCCCTGGAGAATTTCGCCGTGATGTATGGGGGCCGAGGCGACGCCGACCCGCCAACCGGAATGATCCACCATGTCCTTGACTTCCTCTGGGGGCCGGACCGCACCACTCACAGGGCCTGGCCGATCGTGCGGACATCCACACGCTAGGCAGCGCGGGGGCCCGGATCCGGCTGGTCGGGCGGCAGTATGCGGGCAGTTCGGTGCCCGGCCGGCCGACGGGGGACGCGCCGGGGGCCGTAGGGACGTGCGCCGCGCCCGTGCGAAGCCGGACGCGCCGTGCCCGTGCGAAGCCGGACGCGCCGTGCCCGTGCGAAGCCGGACGCGCCGGGGCCCGTACGGCGGTGGTGCTGCCGTACGGGCCCCTGGTCGCGCGGGTGCTCGGATGCGGGCGGTGCGGGTGTTCAGATGCGTGCGGTACGGGCCGGCCTGAGGTGCCTGGCCAGGACCTGTCCGATCTCCCGCAGCGGCTCCGCCTCGGTCATCCGGGCGTGCTCGCAGTCGACGGCGAACTCCTCGACCCGTCCGGTCACGTACGGGGCCCAGGCCTCGGACCCCGACGAGGCTGCCGGAGTGCCGGTGGCGTCGAAGAACAGCGCGTCGCCGCCGAACCGGACGTCCGGCACGTACCGGTACCGCATCCGCAGGTTGTCGAGGGTGGCCGCCACCACGGCCGCCGCCTGCGGGTGTTCGAGGGCGCCGAGCACGGGGTCCGACCGGCGCAGCGCGTCGGCGAGTTCGCCGATGTCCGGCGTCGTGTCCGCGCAGCTCACCTCCACCGTCTCACCGGCGGAGCCGAGCAGGGCGGTCAGCACGTGCCGGCCGTCGATCTCCGGCGCGCGGAACCCGTCGGGCAGGGGGTAGGAGTCGAGCAGGGCCAGCAGGGCCACGTCCTCCCCCGCCGCCTCCAGCCCGGCCGCCACGGCGTGGGCGACCAGACCGCCGAAGGACCAGCCGAGCAGGTGGTACGGGCCGTGCGGCTGGATCCTGCGGATCTCGGCGAGGTAGTCGGCGGCCATCTCCTCGATGGAAGACGGCGCGTCATGCGGGCCGCCGAGCCGGCGGGCCTGGAGCGCGACGACCGGCCGGTCTTGGTCGAGGTGGGGCAGCAGACCGGCGTACCCCCAGCTCACCCCGGACACGGCGTGGACGCAGAACAGGGGCGGTTCACCGGAGTCCGTCTCCGTGACGGCCCGGATGGGCAGCACGGTGCCGAGGGGGTCGTCGCCGCTGCCGGCGGCGATCTGCTCGGCGAGGAGGGCCGGCGTGGGACTCCGGAACAGGTCGCTGATGGTGATGCGGGTGTCCCAGACGGCGCGGATGCGGCTGATGAGACGGGTGGCGCGGAGGGAGTGGCCGCCGCGGTGGAAGAAGTTGTCGTCGATGCTGACGGATTCGAGTCCGAGGTTGTCGGCGAAGAGTCCGCAGAGGATCTCCTCGGCCGGGTTGCGCGGTGCTCGTCCGCCCTCGGAGGCGGTGGTGTCGTCGGGGGCCGGGAGGGCCCGGCGGTCGAGCTTGCCGTTGACCGTTCGGGGCAGGGCGTCCAGGACGACGAAGGTGGAGGGCACCAGGTGCTCGGGCAGACGGGCGGCCACGTGCCGGCGCAGTTCCTCCGGCGCCGCCTCGCCGACCACGTACGCGACCAGACGCTTGTCCCCGGGCCGGTCCTCCCGTACCACCGCGGCAGCCTGCACCACCGAGCCGTGGGCCATCAGGGCGGCCTCGATCTCACCGGGCTCGATACGGAAACCGCGCAGCTTGATCTGCTCGTCACCACGCCCGAGGTACTCCAGGGCACCCTGCTTGTTCCAGCGGGCCAGGTCACCCGTGCGGTACATCCGCGCCCCGGCGGGACCGTAGGGGTTGGCGACGAAACGGTCGGCTGTGAGCGCCGACTGGCCGATGTAACCGTGGGCGAGACCATGCCCGGCGACGTACAACTCCCCCGGTACGCCGGGAGCGACCAGCTCCAGGTTCGCGTCCAGGACATAGGCGTGCTTGCCGGCCAGCGGACCACCCACCGGAATGCTCGCCGCACCCGCGGCCACCCCCGGCTCGATCACGAACACCGTCGTGAACCCCATGCTCTCCGCCGGACCGTAACCGTTGAGCAGGTGCAGCTCCGGGTGGTCGGCCAGAGCCCTGGCCGTGTGGGTCGGGGACGCCGCTTCACCGGCGGTCATGGCCTCCTTGACGTGGGAGAAGGTCTGGGGGTGGTCGTCGAGCATGTGGTTGAAGAGGCTCGCCGACATCTGCAGGGAGGTGACCTGGTGCCGCTCGACCAGTTCGGCGATCAGATGGGGGTCGGTGTGCTGGCCGGGCTGGAGGACGCACACACCGCCGTGCAGCAGCGGGCCGAAGACTTCGAGCGCGAAGGCGTCCCACGACACCGGCGAGCACTGCAGGAACGTCTGCTCCGGACCGAAGGCCAGGTAGTCCGGGCCGACGAACGTCGCGGCCAGCGCACGGTGCGAGGCCATCACGCCCTTCGGCAGACCCGTCGAACCCGACGTGAACATCACACACGCGACGGATTCAGGAGATCCGCCCGTCTCCACGGCGGCTCCGGAGAGCCCGCTGACCTCGGTGACCTCGGTCGTGAGGTCGACGACCGCCGCCTCCGTGGCGAGCTGTGGCAGGTGCGACTGGGTGACGAGGGCGGCGGGAGCGACCTGCTCCACCACCCCGTTCAACCGCTCGACGGGGAACAGCGGGTCGAGCATCGTGTACCCGGCGCCCGCCTTCAGTACCGCCAGCAGCGCGGCCACCATCTGCGGCGAACGCTCCACATGCACAGCCACCAGGTCACCGGGACGCACACCCCGGCCCGTCAGGTGACGGGCCAGCCGGTTCGACCAGACGTCCAGCTCCCCGTACGACACCACCTGGTCCTCGAAGACCAGGGCCGTCGCCTCGGGCGACCGCGCCGCCTGACCCGCGAACAGACCGTCAAGGCCGAGTTCCGGACCGTCGGTCCGTGCGCCGGCCCACGCGGTGAGCTGCTGCCGCTCGTCCTCCTGGAGGAGCTCCATCGCGCCGACGCGGGCGTCGGGTTCGGTGGCGGCGGACTCCAGGAGCAGCAGCATGCGGTCGAGCAGACGCGTGATCGTTTCGGGGCCGTAGAGGTCGGTGGCGTACTCGACGATGATGTCGAGCCCGTCCGGACTCCCGTCTGCCGCACGCCGCTCACCGAACGCGAACGTCAGATCGAACTTGGCGATCCGCAACTCCGGAGCAACGAACTCCGCCTGCAGATCACCGAGTCCAGGTGCGCCCACCGCCGTGTCACCCACGGTGAGCATCACCTGGAACAACGGATGCCGAGACGCCGAACGCTCCGGATTGAGCACCTCGACGAGCCGGTCGAACGGAAGGTCCTGATGAGCCCACGCGGAAAGATCCGTTTCCCGCACCCGGCCCAACACCTCACGGAAGGTGGGATCACCACCCACATCCGTACGCAGAACCAACGTATTGACGAAAAAGCCCACGAGATCATCGAGAGCCTGATCCGTCCGCCCCGCGACCGGCGAACCGATCGGGACGTCACTGCCGGCACCGCACCGTGACAGGAGGGTGGCGACAGCGGCCTGAGCGACCATGAACAGGGTGGTTCCGGTCTCGCGCGCCAGCCCGGTCAGGGCAGCGTGCGTGTGGGCGGGGGCGGTCACCTTGTGGGTGGCCCCGCGATAGGAGGCGACGGCCGGCCGGGGCCGGTCCGCGGGCAGTGTCGCCTCCTCGGGCAGCTCGGCCAACTGCTGCCGCCAGAAGGCGACTTGGCGCTCCTCATCGATGGCGAGGAGACTCCGCTGCCACAGGGTGTAGTCGGCGTACTGGACCGGGAGCGGCGCCCAGTCGGGCGCTACTCCCGCGCCGCGGGCCGTGTACGCCGTGGCGAGGTCCCGCAGGAGCGGGCCGTTCGACCAGCCGTCGGAGGCGATGTGGTGCATCACCACCAGAAGCACGTGCTTCCCGGGGGACAGCTCCAGCAGGTCCGCGCGGATGGGCAGATCCGTGGAGAGGTCGAACGTGGTGCCGGACAGTCCGGCCAGCACCTGGGGCAGCGACTCCTCCGTCACCGGGGTCACCGGGAGCGCGAGGTCGGTCGCCGCGAGAGAGCGGATCGCCTGGTGCGGCGAGCCACCCTCGGAGGGGAAGGAGGTCCGAAGGGATTCATGGCGCGCGACGACGTCGACGAGCGCGAGACGCAGGGCCTCGACGTCGATGCCGCCGGTGAGCCGTACGGCCAGTGGAATGTTGTACGTGGGCGAGGGCCCTTCCAACTGGTCGAGGAACCACAGCCGTTGCTGGGCGGAGGACAGCGGGAGCCGCTCGGGCCGCTCCCCCGCCACCAGCGCGGGGCGCTCCTCCTCGGCGCCGCCGCTCACCGCGATCAGCTCGGCGAGCCTCGCGACGGTCGGGTGCTGGAAGATCTCCCGCACGCCGAGCCGCACACCGAAGGCGTCGCGGATCCTGGAGGTGAGCTTGGTGGCGCGGAGGGAGTGGCCGCCGCGGTGGAAGAAGTTGTCGTCGATGCTGACGGATTCGAGTCCGAGGTTGTCGGCGAACAGCCCGCAGAGGATCTCCTCGGCCGGGTTGCGGGGCGCTCGCCCGCCCTCGGAGGCGGTGGCGTCGTCGGGAGCCGGGAGGGCCCGGCGGTCGAGCTTGCCGTTGACGGTACGGGGCAGGGCGTCCAGGACGACGAAGGCCGAGGGTACGAGGTGCTCGGGCAGACGGGCGGCGACGTGCCGGCGCAGTTCCTCCGGCGCCGCCTCGCCGACCACGTACGCGACCAGACGCTTGTCCCCGGGCCGGTCCTCCCGCACCACCGCCGCGGCCTGCACAACCGAACCATGGGCCATCAGGGCGGCTTCGATCTCGCCAGGCTCGATACGGAAGCCGCGCAGCTTGATCTGCTCGTCGCCACGGCCCAGGTACTCCAGAGCACCCTGCTTGTTCCACCGGGCCAGGTCGCCCGTCCGATACATCCGCGCCCCGGCGGGACCGTAGGGATTGGCGACGAAACGGTCCGCCGTCAGCGCCGACTGGCCGATGTAACCGTGGGCGAGACCGTGCCCGGCGACGTACAACTCCCCCGGTACGCCGGGAGCGACCAGCTCCAGGTTCACGTCCAGGACATAGGCGTGCTTGCCGGACAGCGGACCACCCACCGGAATGCTCGCCGCACCCGCGGCCACCCCCGGCTCGATCACGAACACCGTCGTGAACCCCATGCTCTCCGCCGGACCGTACCCGTTCAGGAGATGCAGCTGCGGGTGGTCGGTGAGCGCGCGGGTGACGTGCGCGGGTGAGGCGGCCTCGCCCGCCGTCATGGCCTCGCGGATCCCCCTGAAGACCGCCGGGTACTCGTCGAGCATGTGGTTGAAGAGGCTCGCGGACATCTGGAGCGTGGTGACCTGGTGCTGTTCCACCAGTTCCGCGATCAGGAACGGGTCGGTGTGCTGGCCGGGCTGGAGGACGCACACACCGCCGTGCAGCAGCGGACCGAAGACCTCCAGCGCGAAGGCGTCCCACGACACCGGCGAGCACTGAAGGAACGTCTGCTCCGGACCGAAGGCCAGGTAGTCCGGACCGACGAACGTCGCGGCCAGCGCACGATGTGAAGCCATCACGCCCTTCGGCAGACCCGTCGAACCCGACGTGAACATCACACACGCCACCGACTCCGGCGACCCGCCCGTCTCCACCGCCGCGCCCGACAGCCCGCTCACCTCGGCGATCTCGGCCGTCAGATCGACGACCACCGCCTCCGTGGACAGCGTCGACAGGTGCGACTGGGTGACGAGAGCGGCCGGCGCCACCTGCTTGAGGACACCGTTCAGCCGCTCGACGGGGAACAGCGGGTCCAGCATCGTGTACCCGGCGCCCGCCTTCAGTACCGCCAGCAGCGCGGCCACCATCTGCGGCGAACGCTCCACATGCACAGCCACCAGGTCACCGGGACGCACACCCCGGCCCGTCAGGTGACGGGCCAGCCGGTTCGACCAGACGTCCAACTCCCCGTACGACACCACCTGGTCCTCGAAGACCAGGGCCGTCGCCTCGGGCGACCGCGCCGCCTGACCCGCGAACAGACCGTCAAGGCCCAGGCGGGGCGCGTCGGTGGCCGGTCCCGACCAGTCGGTCAGCCGCCGGTCCTCCTCCTCGCTGAGCAGCGCCAGCCGGGAGACCGGCCGGTCGGGGTCGGTCGCCGCGTCGGTCAGGAGGCGGGTGAGGCGGTGCGCGACGGCCTCGGCCGTGGAGCGCTCGTAGAGGTCGGTGGCGTACTCGACGGTGATGTCGAGCCCGTCCGGACTCCCGTCGGCCGCACGCCGCTCACCGAACGCGAACGTCAGATCGAACTTGGCGATCCGCAACTCCGGAGCAACGAACTCCGCCTGCAGATCACCGAGTCCAGGTGCGCCCACCGCCGTGTCACCCACGGTGAGCATCACCTGGAACAACGGATGCCGAGACGCCGAACGCTCCGGATTGAGCACCTCGACGAGCCGGTCGAACGGAAGGTCCTGATGAGCCCACGCGGAAAGATCCGTTTCCCGCACCCGGCCCAACACCTCACGGAAGGTGGGATCACCACCCACATCCGTACGCAGAACCAACGTATTGACGAAAAAGCCCACGAGATCATCGAGAGCCTGATCCGTCCGCCCCGCGACCGGCGAACCGATCGGGACATCTGTGCCGGCACCGCACCGCGAGAGCACGGTGGCCACGGCGGCCTGGGCCACCATGAACGCGGTGGTGCCGGTCTCCCGTGCGAGCCCGGTCAGCGCCCGGTGGACCGGGGCGGGGCAGGACACGGTGAGGGTGGCGCCCTGGTAGGAGGCGACAGCCGGCCGCGGCCGGTCCGCCGGCAAGGTGGCCTCCTCGGGGAGGCCCGCCAACGCCTGGCGCCAGTGATCGAGTTGGGGAATCTGTTCGGCGCCGAGCAGATCACGCTGCCACAGCGTGTAGTCGGCGTACTGGACCGGGAGCGGCGCCCAGTCGGGCGCGGCGCCCGCGCCGCGGGCCTCGTAGGCGCGGCCGAGGTCGGCGAAGAAGGGGGCGTTCGACCAGCCGTCGGAGGCGATGTGGTGGGTGACGACCATGAGGACGTGCTCCGCGTCCCCCAGCGTGAACAGAGCTGCTCGGATGGGCAGTTCGCTGGTGAGGTCGAAGACCTTGGCGCTCTCGTCGGCGAGCAGCTCCGGGAGGTCCTCCTCCGTCGCCCGCGCCGTCGCCAGGGGGACGTCGATCCCGTCGGCGGCGAGGATGTGCTGATGGGCTTCGCCGTCGGCGGTCCGGAAGACGGTCCGCAGGGATTCGTGGCGTACGACGACGTCGTTGAGGGCGAGACGCAGGGCGTCGGTGTCGAGGCTGCCCGTGAGCCGCACGGCCAGCGGGATGTTGTAGGTGGCCGAAGGGCCTTCCAACTGGTCGAGGAACCACAGGCGTTGCTGCGCCGAGGAGAGCGGCACCCGTTCGGGGCGGTCCTGGACCGTCAGTGCGGGGCGGACCGGCTCTCCGCTCGCCGCCGCGACCAGCTCGGCGAGCTGGGCCACGGTGGGGTGCTGGAAGATGTCGCGCACGGTGATCCGCGTGCCGAGGGCGGCGCGGATCCGGCTGACCAGCCGGGTGGCGAGCAGGGAGTGGCCGCCGAGCCGCAGGAAGTGGTCGTCGACGGTGACGGAGGCCCGGCCGAGGATGTCGGCGAAGAGGCCGCACAGCACCTCCTCGACGGGGTTCCGCGGGGCCCGCCCGTCGCTCTCTCCGCTGAGCACGGGCCGCGGCAGGGCGCGGCGGTCGAGCTTGCCGTTGCCGGTCAGCGGCAGGGCGTCCAGGACGACGAAGGCGGACGGCACCATGTACTCGGGCAGGGCGTCGACGGCGTGCCGCCGCAGGGCCGCGGTGTCGACGTCGCCGTTCGCGGTACCGGAGTCGCCGGCGTGGCCGCCGTTGCCGACGTGGCCGCTACCGCCGCTTCCGCCGTTGCCGGCCTTGCCGCTACCGCCGTGGCCGTTGGCGCCGTTGCCGACGACATAGGCGACGAGCCGCTTGTCCCCCGGCCGGTCCTCGCGGACGATGACGGCGGCCTGGGCCACGGAGTCGTGGGCGACGAGGGCGGACTCGATCTCCCCGGGCTCGATGCGGAAACCGCGCAGCTTCACCTGCTGGTCCGCACGCCCCAGGTACTCGATCTCGCCCTCCCGCGACCAGCGCACCAGGTCGCCGGTCCGGTACATCCGCGAGCCGGCGGCGGAGCCGTACGGGTCCGCGACGAACCGCTCGGCGGTCTGGGCCGGGCGGCCCAGATAGCCGCGGGCGAGTCCGGCGCCCGCGATGTACAGCTCGCCGGGGACTCCGGGGGCGACCAGGCCGAGGTGGTCGTCGAGGACGTACAGGCGGGTGTTGTCGAGGGGCCGCCCGATGGGCAGCGCGCCGTCGTAGTCGAAGGGCCTGCGGACCGGGTGGGAGGTCGCGAACGTCGTCGTCTCCGTCGGACCGTAGCCGTTGACCACGGCCAGGTGCGGGCAGGCGTCCATCACCCGGCGCACCGCCTCCGGCGGCACCACGTCGCCGCCCGTCCACACCTCCCCGAGCCCCGCGAACGCACCCGGGTCCTCCTCGGCCACCAGCCGGAACAGCCCCACCGTCAGCCACAGACCGGTGATCGACTCCGCCGCCAGGACCGAGGCGAGCGCCGCCGTGTCGAGGACACCCGGCGGGGCGACCGCCACGCTGCCGCCCGTCAGCAGGGGCGCCCACAGCTCGTAGGTCGTGGCGTCGAAGGTGTGCGGGGAGTGGAACAGCACGCGCGCGTGGGCGGGCCGGGTCCAGCGGTGGTCGAGGGCGAGTTCGGCGACGTTGCGGTGGGTGACGGCGACGCCCTTCGGCACGCCCGTCGAGCCCGAGGTGAACATCACGTACAGCCACTGGTCGGGGTGGGTGGCGACCTCGGGGGCGGTCTCCGGGTGGGCGGCGAGCTCCGCGTCCCGGTCGAGCCCGTCGACCAGGACGATCCGGACGCCGGTCGCCTCGGTGAGGATCTCGTGGTCGGCGAGCGCCGGGTCGACGAGCAGGACGGGGGCGGCGGTGTCCGCGAGGATGAGGGAGAGCCGGGAGGCCGGGTCGACGGCGTTGAGCGGGGCGTACACACCGCCGGCCTTGGTGATGGCGAGCAGGGACAGGACCAGGTCGACCGAGCGTTCCATGAGGACGGCGACGACGGTCTCTGGGCCCACGCCGAGCGCGCCGAGGCGGTGCGCGAAGCGGTTGGTGAGGGCGTCCACCTCGGCGTACGTGTAGCTGCGGCCGGCCTGGGTGAGGGCCACCGCGTCCGGGGTGCGGGCGGCCTGCTCGGCGAAGAGGGCCGCGAGGGAGGCGTCCGGTACGGGCGTGGCGCGGCCCGTCCAGGTGTCCAGGAGCAGGGTGCGCTCGGCCGCGTCGAGCAGGTCGAGCCCGGACAGGGGCGTGTCGGGGTGGGCGACGGCCTCGGCGAGCAGCCGGCCGAGCCGGGCGAGCAGCGCCTCGACGGTCTCGGGGTCGTACAGGTCGGTGGCGTACTCGGCGGTGATGTCGAGCCCGCCCGGGCGGCCGTCCTCGGTGAGGTGCTCGTCGAATCCGACGGTGAGGTCGAACTTGGCGGTGCTGGTGGGCGAGTACTCGGCCCGCGTCCTGAGGCCTGGGAAGTCGGCGCCGGCGGACGAGGTGCCCGACGCGGCCGCTCCCGCCTGCACCAGGGTCAGCATCACCTGGAAGAGGGGGTGCCGGTCGCCGGTCCGCTCGGGGTTGAGGGCCTCGACGAGCCGGTCGAAGGGCAGGTCCTGGTGCGCCCAGGCGGCCAGGTCGGTGGCCCGGACCCGCTCCAGGAGCTCGCGGAACGTCGGGTCCCCGCTGACGTCGGTGCGCAGCACCAGGGTGTTCACGAAGAAGCCCACGAGGTCGTCGAGCGCCTCGTCGGTGCGGCCCGCGACCGGGGAGCCGACGGGGACGTCGGTCCCGGCGCCGGAGGCGGCGAGCACGGTCGCGAGCGCCGCCTGCGCCGCCATGAAGAGGGTGGCGCCGCTCCCCCGCGCCAGGTCGAGGAGTGCCGCGTGGGTGGCGGGCGGGCAGTGGAGGGTGCGGGTGTCGCCGCGGTAGGAGGCGACGGCGGGGCGCGGCCGGTCCGCCGGGAGGGTGGCCTCGGCGGGGAGTCCGGCCAGCCGCTCGCGCCAGTAGGCGATCTGCCGCGCCATGACGCTGTCCTCCGCGTCGGCCTCGCCGAGCAGTTCGTGCTGCCAGAGGGTGTAGTCGGCGTACTGGATCTCCAGGGGGTCCTGCTCGGGGGCGCGCCCGGCGACGCGGGCCCGGTAGGCGTGGGCGAGGTCGCGGAGCAGCGGGGCGACGGACCAGCCGTCGGAGGCGATGTGGTGCATGACGACGAGCAGGACGTGCTCGTCGGCGTCGGCCGCACCGGCGACGGCGGCGGCATCGGGACCGGCACCCGCGGCGGCGACCGCGTCACCCTGCCCGGCCTCCTGCACGAGGCGGATCAGTCGCGCCTCCACCGGCAGGTCGACGGCCAGGTCGAAGACATGGGCCGACTCGGCGGCGAGGACGTCCGCGAGGGTCTCCTCCGTCGCGGTGCGGACGGGCAGGTCGATCCGTACGTCCCGGGCCTCGCGTATCTCCTGGTACGGCGTGCCGTCGCGCTCCGGGTAGACGGTGCGCAGGCTCTCGTGCCGGGCGATCACGTCGCCGAGGGCCAGGGTCAGCGCCTCGGTGTCGAGGGTGCCGGTGAGGCGGAGGGCCAGCGGGATGTTGTAGGTCGCCGACGGGCCCTCGAGCTGGGCGAGGAACCACAGGCGCTGCTGGGCGTATGACAGGGGAATCACTGGGAGGCTCCCATCCGGCGCATCGGCCGCAGCTTGGGTCGCGCGGTCTCGGCGCGGTCGAGTCGCTCGGCCAGGGCGGCCACGTTCGGGTTCTCGAAGAGGGTGGGGACCGGGAGTTCGGCCCCGAGGGCGGTGCGGATCCGGCTGATCAGCCGGGTGGCGAGCAGCGAGTGCCCGCCGAGGCGGAAGAAGTCGTCGTCGATGGTGACGGCGGGGACGCCGAGGACGTCGGCGAAGAGGCCGCACAGGACTTCCTCGCGCGGGTTGCGCGGCTGCCGTCCGCTGCTGACGGGCGTGGCGGCGGGTTCGGGCAGGGCGCGGCGGTCCAGCTTGCCGTTGGAGGTCAGCGGCAGGGCGTCCAGGGCCACGAAGGCGGACGGGACCATGTAGTCGGGCAGGAGTCCGTCGGCGTGGGCGCGGAGCGCGTCGGGGTCCGGGGCGGTGCCGCCGTGGCCGACGAGGTAGGCGACGAGCCGCTTGTCGCCGGGGCGGTCCTCGCGGACGATCACGGCGGCCTGGGCCACGGAGTCGTGGGCGACGAGGGCGGACTCGATCTCCCCGGGCTCGATGCGGAAGCCGCGCAGCTTCACCTGCTGGTCCGCCCGCCCCAGGTACTCGATCTCGCCCTGCCGCGACCAGCGCACCAGGTCGCCGGTGCGGTACATCCGTGAGCCCGGCGGTCCGTACGGGTCGGCGACGAACCGCTCGGCGGTGAGCGCCGGCCGGTCGAGGTAGCCCTGGGCGAGGCCCGTGCCCGCGATGTACAGCTCGCCCTGGACGCCGGCGGGCAGCAGACCGAGGTGCTCGTCGAGGACGTACAGGCGGGTGTTGTCGATGGGGCGGCCGATGGGCAGCGCGCCGTCGTAGTCGAACGGCCGGTGGATCTCGTGGGAGGTGGCGAACGTCGTCGTCTCCGTCGGGCCATACGCGTTGACCACGGTCAGGTTCGGGCAGGCGTCCATCACCCGGCGCACCGCCTCCGGCGGCACCACGTCGCCGCCCGTCCACACCTCCCCCAGCCCCGCGAACGCACCCGGGTCCTCCTCGGCCACCAGCCGGAACAGACCCACCGTCAGCCACAGACCGGTGATCGACTCCGCCGCCAGGACCGAGGCGAGCGCCGCCGTGTCGAGCAGGCCGGGCGGGGCCACCACGAGGGTGCCGCCGGAGAGCAGGGGCGCCCACAGCTCGTACGTCGTGGCGTCGAAGGCGAGCGGCGAGTGCAGCAGGACGCGGCGGTGGGCGTCGCCGGTGAACCGGGTGTCGGCGGCCAGCTCGGTGATGTTGCGGTGGGTGACGGCGACGCCCTTCGGCACGCCCGTCGAGCCGGAGGTGAACATCGCGTAGGCGAGCTGCTCGGGGTGGACGTCGACCTCGGGGGCGGTGTCGGGCAGATCCTGCGCCACCGCCTGAGTGAGCGTCATGATCTGTGCGTCCGCCGGGAGTTCGAGGTCGGCGATGTCCCGGTCGGTGAGGAACAGGCTTCCGCCGGACATCCGCACGATCAGTTCGATGCGGTCCGCCGGGTAGCGGGTGTCGAGCGGTACGTACACCGCGCCCGCCTTCACCACGGCGAGGATCGCCACGACGGCTTCCAGGGAGCGTTCCAGGAAGAGGACCACCCGCGATCCGGGGCGTACACCCTCGGCGATCAGCCGGTGGGCCAGCCGGTTGGCACGCCGGTCGAGGTCGGCGTACGTCAGCCGCTCTCCGCCGCACGTGACGGCGACGGCGTCCGGCGTACGGGCCGCCTGCGCGGCGAACAGCTGCGGCAGCGAGGCGGCGGGGCGGGACTGCGCCGGGCCGTGCCAGGTGTCGAGGAGCTGGGCGCGCTCGTCGGCCGCCAGGACGTCGAGGTCCCCGATCGGGACGTCGGGTGCGCCGGCCGCCGCTTCGAGGAGCCGGACCAGCCGCCCGGTGACGGCCGAGACGCTGGCCGCCTCGTAGAGGTCGGTGGCGTACTCGACGGTGATGCCCAGGCCGGCCGGGCCGCCGTCGGCCGTCCGGTGCTCGTGGAAGGTGAACGTGAGGTCGAACTTGGCGATGTCGAGCGCCGTGAACTCCGACTCGGCCCGCAGTCCCGGAAGTTGCGGCACGGGACCGGCCGCGTCCGTGACCGAGAGCATGACCTGGAAGAGGGGGTGGCGGGCCGCGGAGCGCTCGGGGTTGAGGGTCTCCACGAGCCGGTCGAAGGGCACGTCCTGGTGCGCCCAGGCGGCCAGGTCGGTGGCCCGGACCCGCTCCAGGAGCTCGCGGAAGGTCGGGTTGCCGCTGACGTCGGTGCGCAGCACCAGCGTGTTCACGAAGAAGCCGACCAGGTCTTCGAGGGCCTCGTCGGTCCGGCCGGCGACCGGCGAGCCGAGCGGGATGTCCGCGCCGGCGCCGGACCGCGAGAGGAGGACCGCGGTGGCCGCCTGCGCCACCATGAAGAGCGTCGTGCCGTTCTCGCGGGCGAGCCGGGTGAGCGCGGTGTGCAGGTCCGCGGGGCACTGGACGGTGAGGGAGGCGCCCCGGTACGAGGCGGTGGCCGGCCGGGCCCGGTCGGCGGGCAGCGTCACCTCCTCCGGGAGCCGGTCGAGCGCCTTGCGCCAGTGGTCGAGCTGCCGCTCCTCGTCGGCGGCGAGCAGGGCCTGCTGCCAGAGGGCGTAGTCGGCGTACTGGACGGGCAGCGCCTCCCACTCGGGCGCGGCTCCCTCGACGCGGGCCGTGTAGGCGGCGCCGAGGTCCCGCATGAGGGGCGTGTTGGACCAGCCGTCGGAGGCGATGTGGTGGGTCACGAGGAGCAGCACGTGCTCGTCTTCCGCGATCCGCACCAGGTCGGCGCGGACGGGCAGTTCGCGGGCCAGGTCGAAGGTCGTGGCGGACAGGTCGCGCAGGACCGCGGGGAGTGCGTCGCGGGTCGCCGGGATGACCGGCAGGTCGAGCTGCGCCCCGGCGGCCGGGACGACCACCTGGTGGGGCGTGCCCTGCTCGGCGGGGAAGACCGTCCGCAGCGCCTCGTGGCGCCCGACGACGTCGGACAGGGCCAGCCGCAGCGCGTCGGCGTCGAGGTCGCCGGTGAGGCGTACGGCGAGGGGGATGTTGTAGGTCGCCGACGCGCCCTCCATCTGGGCCAGGAACCAGAGGCGGCGCTGGGCGGCGGACAGCGGTACCCGCTCGGGCCGTTCGCCCGCCACGAGGGCCGGCCGCCGCCCCTGCCCGTCGGCACCGGGGTCGGCGAGGTACTCGGCGAATCCGGCGACGGAGGGGCAGCGGAAGAGGTCGCGGACGGACACCTGCGCCCCCAGCGTGTGCCGGATGCGGCTGACCAGCCGCGTACCGAGCAGGGAGTGCCCGCCGAGGCGGAAGAAGTCGTCGTCGATGGAGACGGCGGGCAGCCCGAGCGCGTCGGCGAAGAGACCGCACAGCACTTCCTCGACGGGGGTGCGGCCCTGCCGGCCGCCGGGTCCCGTGCCGAGCCTGGGCGCGGGCAGGGCGCGGCGGTCGAGCTTGCCGTTGGCGGTCAGGGGAAGGACGTCGAGCTCGACGAAGGCGGCGGGGACCATGTACTCGGCGAGCCGCTGCGCGGCGTGGCGTCGCAGGCTGTCGGTGTCGACGCGGTTTCCCGGCGCGGGGACGACGTAGGCGACGAGGCGCTTGTCGCCGGGCCGGTCCTCCCGCACGATCACCGCGGCCTGCGCGACCGACTCGTGGGCCAGGAGCGCGGTCTCGATCTCCCCCAGCTCGATGCGGAAGCCGCGAAGCTTCACCTGCTGGTCCGCACGCCCCTCGAAGACGATCTCGCCGAACTCGTTCCACCGGGCCAGGTCGCCCGTCCGGTACATCCGCTCACCCGCCGGACCGAACGGATCCGCCACGAACCGCTCCGCGCTCAGCGCCGGCCGACCCACATAACCGCGGGCCAGATGGCTGCCGGCGACATACAGCTCGCCGACCACCCCGGGGACGACCGGCCGCAGCCCCTCGTCGAGCACGTACATCCGGGTGTTGGCCATCGGCACGCCCAGGTGGAGACGCTCCACCACCCGCTCGGCAGGACCGAAGGCCTGGTAGCTGCAGAACACCGTCGACTCCGTCGGGCCGTACGCGTGCACCACGGAGGTGTCCGGGCAGGAGTCGAGCACCCGGCGCAGCGCCGGGGCGGACAGGACGTCGCCTCCGGTCCAGATCTCCGCGAGCCCGGCGAGCGAGTCGACCGCCTCCGAGGCCATCGCGTCGAAGAGCGCGGTGGTGAAGTAGACCGCCGAGATCTGCTGCTCCACGATCGTCCGCGCCAGCTCGCCGATGTCCACCTTCGGCGCGCTCAGCACCACCGCCGTGCCCCCGCTCAGCAGCGGCACCCACAACTCGTACGTGGATGAGTCGAAGGCCAGCGGCGAATACGCGAGCACCCGCCGGTGCCGCTCCCCCGAACCAGAACCCGAACCCGAACGCCACCACGGATCCAACGCCAGCTCCACGACGTTCCGATGCGTGTTCGCCACACCCTTCGGCACACCACTCGAACCCGACGTGTACATCACGTAGGCCAACTGGTCCGGATGCACGGCCGGTTCGGGAGCCGGGACATCCGTCTCCGCGAGGAGGGCCCGCAGGTCGGGAGCCGGCAGCGTGTCCAGGTCCCGGGCGAACCCGACGTCCTGGGCGGGGCGGTCGGTGACGAGGAGCGGCGCTCCCGTGTCGGCGAGGATGAACGCGAGCCGCTCCTCCGGCTGGCGCGGGTCCAGCGGCACATAGGCACCGCCCGCCTTCAGCACGGCGAGGGCCGCGACCACGAACTCCGCCGAGCGGTCGAGGAAGAGGCCCACGGCACCACCGGGCCGGACCCCGTGCGCGGCGAGCCGGGCGGCGAACGCGTCCGACGCGCGGTCGAGGTCGCGGTACGTCGTCTCGTGCTCCCCGCACACCAGCGCCACGGCGTCCGGCGTCCGTGCGGCCTGGACGGCGAACACCTCGTGCAGCGCGCCCTCGGGAAGCCGTGCGGCGGTGTCGTTGTAGTCGGCGAGCAGCGCGTGGCGCTGGGCGGAGGAGAGCAGTTCGATGTCGGCGACCTTGACGTCCGGGTCGGCGATGACGGCGTCCAGGACCCGGGCCAGCCGTTCTCCGGCCGCCTCGACGGTGTCGGGGTCGTACAGGTCGGTGGCGTACTCGAGGACGATGTCGAGGCCGTGGGGGTGGCCGAGACGGTCGCGGTGCTCGTAGAAGTTGACGGTGAGGTCGAACTTGGCGATGCCCGCGCTCAGTTGGCTGGTCTCGGCACGGACGCCCGGCAGCGCGGGTGTGGCCTCGGCGGCCTCGGCGAGGGTGAGCATGACCTGGAAGAGCGGGTGGCGGGCGGCCGAGCGCTCGGGGTTGAGGGTCTCCACGAGCCGGTCGAACGGCAGGTCCTGGTGCGCCCAGGCTCCGAGGTCGGTCTCCCGGACCCGGTCGAGGAGTTCGCGGAAGGTCGGGTCGCCGGAGGCGTCGGTGCGCAGGACGAGGGTGTTGACGAAGAACCCGACCAGGTCCTCCAGGGCCTCGTCGGTCCGCCCGGCGACGAGCGAGCCGAGGGGGATGTCGGTGCCCGCCCCGGAACGGGACAGGAGGGCCACCGTGGCCGCCTGCGCCACCATGAAGAGGGTGACGCCGTGCTCCCTCGCGAGGGTGCTGAGCGCCTGGTGGGTCTCCGCCGGGCAGTGCACGGTGTGGGTGGCGCCGCGGTAGGAGGCCACGACCGGCCGGGGCCGGCTGGTGGGCAGGGTGACCTCGGTGGGCAGCCGGTCGAGCGCCTCCCGCCAGTGGGCTAGCTGGGCCTCCTCGTGGTCGGCGAGCAGCTCGCGCTGCCAGAGGGAGTAGTCGGCGTACTGGGCCGGCAGCGGCTCCCACTCGGGCGCCGCGCCCTGGGCGCGGGCGGTGTAGGCGGCACCGAGGTCCCGCATGAGGGGTGTGTGGGACCAGCCGTCGGAGGCGATGTGGTGCACGACGAGGACGAGCACGCTCCGGGTCGGCGCCAGGTCGAGCAGCACGGCGTGCAGGGGGAGTTCGGTGGCGAGGTCGAAGAGGTGCGCGGTCTCCTCGGCGAGCCGGGCGGGCAGCTCGTCGTCGGTGACGGTGGCGACGGCGAGCGGCACGGTGATCCGCTCGGGGTCGGCGATGTGCTGGCGCGGCTCGCCCTCGTGCACCGGGTAGGTGGTGCGGAGGACCTCGTGGCGGGCCATCACGTCCCCGAGCGCCTGCCGCAGCAACTCCGGGTCGACGGCGCCGGTGAGGCGTACGGCGAGGGGGATGTTGTACGTGGCCGAGGGGCCCTCCATCTGGTCGAGGAACCAGAGGCGGCGCTGGGCGGCGGAGAGCGGGAGGTCGTCGTCGGACCGGCCGGCGGCGGTGAGCGCGGGGCGCGGGGCCTGCCCGGCGCCGGCCGCGATCAGCCGGGCGAGTCCGGCGACGGTCGGGTACAGGAAGAAGTCGCGGAGGGAGAGTTCGGTGGCGAGGGCGGTGCGGACCCGGCCCACCAGGCGGGTGGCGAGGAGGGAGTGCCCGCCGAGGCGGAAGAAGTCGTCGTCGATGGAGACGGCGGGCTCGCCGAGGGCGTCGGCGAACAGGCCGCACAGCACCTCCTCGACGGGGTTGCGCGGGGCCCGACCGTCGCCCTCGCCGCCCAGCACGGGCTGGGGCAGGGCGCGGCGGTCGAGCTTGCCGTTGGCGGTCAGGGGGAGTTCGGCGAGCGCGACGAACGCGGAGGGGACCATGTACTCGGCGAGGCGATCGGCGCTGTGGCCGTGGAGGGCCTCGGTGTCGACGCGGGCGTCGAGGGCGGGGACGACGTAGGCGACGAGTCGCTTGTCGCCGGGCCGGTCCTCCCGCACGATGACCGCGGCCTGCGCGACCGACTCGTGGGCCAGGAGCGCGGTCTCGATCTCCCCCAGCTCGATGCGGAAGCCGCGCAGCTTCACCTGCTGGTCCGCACGCCCCTCGAAGACGATCTCGCCGAACTCGTTCCACCGGGCCAGGTCGCCCGTCCGGTACATCCGCTCACCGGCCGGCCCGAACGGGTCCGCCACGAACCGCTCCGCGCTCAGCGCCGGGCGGCCCACGTACCCGCGGGCCAGATGGCTGCCGGCGACGTACAGCTCGCCCACGGTCCCGGGGAGGACGTGCCGCAGTTCCTCGTCGAGCACGTACATCCGGGTGTTGGCCATCGGCACCCCGAGGTGCAGACGCTCCACCACCCGCTCACCGGGCTCGAAGGCCTGGTAGCTGCAGAACACCGTCGACTCCGTCGGACCGTACGCGTGCACCACCGACGTGTCCGGGCAGGAGTCCAGGACCCGCTGGAGGGCCGGCGCGGAGAGCACGTCGCCTCCGGTCCAGATCTCCGCGAGCCCGGCGAGCGACTCGACCGCCTCCGAGGCCATCGCGTCGAAGAGGGCCGTCGTGAAGTACACCGCGGTGATGCCCTGCCCGGCGATCTCCCGCGCCAGCTCGCCGATGTCCACCTTCGGCGCGCTCAGCACCACCGCCGTCCCCCCGCTCAGCAGCGGCACCCACAGCTCGTACGTCGACGAGTCGAAGGCCAGCGGCGAGTACGCGAGCACCCGCCGGTGCCGCTCCCCCGCACCCGCACCCGCACCCGCACCCGCACCCGCACCCGCACCCTCACCGGAACCCGCACCCCACCACGGATCCAACGCCAGCTCCACGACGTTCCGATGGGTGTTCGCCACACCCTTCGGCACACCACTCGAACCCGACGTGTACATCACGTACGCCAACGCGTCCGGATGCACGGCCACGTCGAGAGGAGGCAGGTCGTCCCGCTCCGTAACCGTCACGTCCGCCGCCGGCCTCAGCACCGGCAGGTCGCCGGCGAAGGCCAGCTCCGGCTCGTCGCGGTCGGTGAGGAGGAGCACGGCCCCGGTGTCGGCGAGGATGAACGCCCGCCGGTCCTCCGGCTGGCGCGGGTCCAGCGGCACGTAGGCGCCGCCCGCCTTGAGCACGGCGAGCATCGCGACGACGTAGTCGAGGGAGCGGTCCTGGAAGAGGCCGACGGCGTCGCCGGAGCGCACGCCCCGGTCCCGCAGGCGGTGGGCCAGGGCGGTGGCGGCCGATTCCAGCCCGCGGTAGCTGAGTTCGCGTTCCCCGCACACCAGCGCCACGGCGTCCGGCGTCCGTGCGGCCTGGGCGGCGAACAACTCGTGCAGGGCGCCCTCGGGGAGCCGCACGGCGGTGCTGTTGTACGCGTCGATGTCGACGGCGGGAGCCTGGACGGAGTGCTGGTGAGACATCTTCTCGACACCATTCTCGAAGGTTCGGGCGGGTACGGGTCTCGCGGCGTGCCGGACATCCCGTACGGCCACGACTGGGAATCGCGTTGGTGGTGCTGAGGCGGGCTAGGCGGCGCCGGGGGCGGCCGGGGGCCGCTCCCACCGGTCCGGCAGGAGCAGGTCCTCCGGATCCAGGCCGTTCACGTGGTACTTACCGACCGCGCTGGTCAGCATCCGCAGTTCGAGGGCGAGGGCTTCGACGAGCCGGGTCAGGCCCGCCTCGCGGTCCTCGTCGACGGCGAGCAGTGCGGCGCGGCCGAGGCCGACGGCGCGGGCGCCGAGGGCGAGGGCCTTGACGGCGCGGGTGCCCTCCCACATGCGTCCGCTGGCGAGGAGGCAGTGGTCGGTGGGTCCGACCCGGCGCAGGCAGTCGGCGAGCGGCAGGCCGACGTGGCCGAGGAAGCCGGTGGGGGCCCAGGCGGTGCCGCCCTCCGCGCCGTCGACGGTGACGGAGTCCGCGCCGGCCGCCCAGGCGGTGGCCGCGGCGTGGGCCACGTCCCGGCCGGGGTGGAGCTTCACCCACACGCGGGCCCGGGGGAAGTTGTTGCGCATGAGGCGGATCTGCTGGCGCAGGATCTCCTCGGTGAAGGTGCCGGGGCTGGCGACCCGGAGCACCTGGTCGCTGCCGGCGCCGAACACCTCGTCGAGGGAGTACTGCTCGGAGACCTGGCCCGCGGTCTCCCGGTCGAGGAGGGTGAGTCCGCCGAGGCCGGGCTTGGCGCCCTGGCCGACCTTGAGCTCGAAGGCGAGGCGGCCGGTGGCGAGGAGGGGTTCCGTGACGGGGTCGCTGTAGACGAGGTTCCACACCTCGGCGTCGGCGTCCTCGGTGGACTGCTGGACGACGACGCCGCCGTGCTCGTCGTCGGCCGCCGCGGCGTAGGCGGCGATCCGGCCGAGCAGCGGGGAGGCGCCCGCCTCGCCCGCGCTGCGGTAGCCGTTGACGGGGACGACGTTCTCGCCGATGACCAGCGGGATGCCGAGCGCTCCGGCCTGCCGGCCCGCGGCCTCGCCGAGGTCGTGGCTGGCGACCCGGGTGGACCCGAAGGCCGACACGTACAGCGGCAGCCGGCTGCTGAACCCGCCGATGACGGTGTCGAGCGCGACGTCGCTGTAGAGCGGCTCGCGGGCGAGGTCGATGAGCTTCTTCAGCCGCTCGGGCATGAAGACGGGCGGCACGATCCGGATCCGTTCCAGGACGTCCTCCGGGTCGTACCCGGTCCGCTCCGGCGACGGGGCGGGAACGGCGCCGAGCAGTCCGGTGCCGTAGCCCGCCTCGGCGGGGAAGACCGCCCCGGCGCCGTGCCGGGCGCGCTGCCGGACCTGCTCCTCGGGGAAGCCGTCCGCGACGAGTGCGGTGCTCACGCCGACACCACCCCGGGGAGCTTCGGGTAGGCGCTGGCCTGCCAGGCGGCCTGCCGGCCGGTGACGTAGCGGGTGAAGCGCTCCAGGCCGATGCCGAAGCCGGAGCTGGCGGGGATGCCGCGGCGGGCCAGGTCCAGGTACCAGCCGTACTTGGCGGGGTTCTCGCCGGTCTCCCGCATGCGGGTGACGAGGGTGGCGTAGTCGTGCTCCCGCTCGCTGCCGCTGGCGAGTTCGCCGTAGCCCTCGGGGGCGATGAGGTCGAAGTTCCGCAGGACGCCGGGCTGTTCGGCGTTCTCCTTGTCGTAGAAGCCGCGGGAGCCCTTGGGGTAGTCGGTGATGAAGAAGGGGCGGTCGGCGCGGGAGGAGACGATCTCCTCGCCCTGCCAGTCGATCTCGGCGGCCGGGTCCTGGGGGTGGCCGAGGCCGATGAGCTCGGCGGTGGCCTGCTGGTGGCCGACGCGGCCGAAGGCGTCCGCGAAGATCCGGCGCAGGGCGTCGGCGTCCCGGCCGAGCACGTCGAGTTCGGCCGGCATGTGGGAGACGACCTCGGCGACGACATGGGTGACGAGCCGCTCGGCGAGGTCCATCGCGTCCTCGCGGCGGGCGTCGCGTATCTCGACGTCGATCTGGTGGAACTCGGCGAGGTGCCGGTGCGTGACGGCCGTCTCCAGGGGCTCCAGCCGGACGTTGGGCGCGATGTAGAAGATCTTGTCGAAGGCGAGGAGCGAGGCCTGCTTGTAGAGGATCGCGCTCGTCATCATCTTGTACTTGTGGCCGTAGAAGTCGACGTCCACCTGCTTGGAGCCGCGGATGCCGGGGTCGGTGACCGGGCCGATGATGGGCGGCAGCAGCTCCTGGAAGCCCTGGCCGGTCAGGAAGGCGCGGGTCGCGGCGAGCATGTGGCTCTGCACGCGCAGGGTGGCCCGGGTCAGCGGATCGGTGAGATGCGCGTCGGGCGACGCCGGGAACGGCAGGAGCGCCTCGTCCACGGCCTCGGCGATGGTGACGGTCATGGTCATACCTCCTGGAGGAGAGGGGCGTCGACGGGGAGGGGGCCGACGTCCTCGGTGCGGGTGTCGAGGTGGTCGTAACGGCGCTGTACGAAGGTCAGCGCGTCGTGCAGTCCGGTCGCGGTGAGCCGGGCGCCGCTGCGTCCGGCGACCCGGCCGATGGGCATGGCCCCGATGTTCGACCAGGTCAGGCGGCCCGCAGCGTCGATGTGGCTGCGGGAGCGGCCGGCGTTGTCGGGGTGCAGGCAGTACGGGACATCCAGGTAGCCGCGCTCGAAGGCCTTCAGGAGCGCGCTGCCGAGGTCGGTGTGCAGGTCGAGTACGGCGTCCACGAGGGCGCGGGCCTCCGCGTAGACGGGGTTGCCCGTCTCGTCGTCCCCGCCCTCGCCGTTGTCGGCGCCCGAGGTCGCGGCGGCCCGGCGGGCCGCCTCCGTCGCGATGCGCAGGGCCCGGACGTTCTCGGCGACGGTCGGGATGCGGTGGGCCTCGGCCGCGGTCTTCACGATGAGCCGCTGCCCGCCGGCCCGGACCGCGAGCTCGGCGGAGTCCGCGAGGAGGGCGTGGGCGCCGCGCGTGGTCCTCGGGTAGACGCCCATGTAGGTGTAGACGACGACGTGCCAGTCGGTGTCCGGCAGGAGTTCGGCCGCGAGCCGGCGCAGCGCGCGGACCGCCTGCCGGTCCTGCTCGGGGTTGGTCTGCTGGGCGTAGCTGAGCGAGACGGACCGCAGTCCGGCCCGGTGGAAGAAGACCCCTTCCAGGGCGCTGATGGCCACGAGCAGTCCCGGCGGGCAGAGCTGGCCGAGCATGCAGCCGCCGAAGCTCTCCAGGTGGGGTTCCGCGCCGTCGGCGCGCAGGGCGGCCAGCTGCCGGCAGGTCTCGTCCCAGTTGCGGACGGAGTCCTCCAGCGGGGTGCGTCCGTAGGGCAGGCAGTACGAGACGGGGCCGCCCTCCGTCGCGGTGAGGCCGAGCCTGGCGAGCGCGGCGACGATCCGCTGGGGCCGTGCCGAGCCGTGCCGGACCTGGACGGGGAAGGTGTCGTCCGCGAGTCCGTCCAGGACCCAGTGCGAGGTGCCCGGGCTGTAGGAGGTGATCGGGTAGCCGTTGAGCGGGATGCCGTCGCTCAGGGCGCGGACGGCGGAGGGCTCGTCGCAGACCCTGGTGTAGCTGTCGATGGTGAGGGTGCCGGCGACGGCGTCCGTGGCGGCCTTGGTGGCCGCGAGCCCGGTCCGCATCCGGGTGGGCTCGGAGAAGCCCATGCGGGGCTGGACGACGAGGGCGCCCCTGGCGTGGGCCGCGGCCACGAACCGGCCGAAGGACGTGGACGTCACCCTGCCACCCCTTCGAGGGAGGCGGCGGAGGCCACCGGGGCGAGATCGGCGGGGTCGCCGGGGACGCGGCCGACGGGGACGCGGCCGGCGGCCGGGGCGCGCTCGGCGTCCAGGCGGGCGATGAACGCCTCGAAGGCGCCGAGGCCCGCGTCCTGACCGTCCTCCGGGTCGTCCTGGAACACCGCGTCGAAGCCCGCCTCACGGAGCCGGCGGTCGTGCCCGGCCCGCTGCTCGGCGCCGAGGACGCCCAGCTTGCCGCCGATGACGGCGGGCAGTCCGGCCAGCTCCCAGCGCGAGCGGATCGCCCGGATGAGCTGGTCGGCGTCCTGGAAGCCGTGGCCGTTGACGGTGCTGACCACGAGCAGGTCGGGCTGGTACTTGCCGCAGGATTCGACGATCTCGTCCTGGGGGACGCACGGGCCCAGGTTGATGACGTGGTGTCCCAGGTCCTCGATCAGCAGCTGAATGAATACGAGGTTCCAGGTGTGCGCATCGGACGGCAGTCCGGTGACAACGACGTCCAGCGGCCCGGATCGCTCCGGGGACGCCCATTCCGCAGTCTGCATCATCACTTCTTCGTCCACATCGTGGGATGACAAGTGGGAGAAGGAGGTCCTGGATCGCTCGGAACATCCCTTCGGCATCGATCGTAGGAACGCCTGACCCCGCCGACCGGCGCCCCGGGCGGCAGCCGGGCGGCAGTTGCCGGTGCCTGTCGCCGCCGCCCTTCCGACCCGCCCTACAGTCGAAATCCGCCGCTCCGAAGCCCCGTCGGCCGGAGCGGAACGCGGGAGCACGCGCGTCCGAGAAACCTGAGGAGTGGACCCATGTCCCAGATCGCCCCCGCCGCGGAACTGGCCGCGGCCCTGCGCGACGTCATGACCGATGCCGACCGCCACGAGCCCCTGGGCGAGGCCACGTTCGCCCTACTGGAGGCGGCGGTGCAGTTGATCGACGCCGACCGGCCGGAGCTGGCGGACCAGCCGCAGCTGCGCACGGAGCTGCTGCGCGAGGCGCTCGGCTCGGTGCGGGCCGCCGCGGTCGCCACCGGCATCGCCGTCACGCGCGCCAACGAGGTGTCCCGCGTCCTCGTGTAGGAGCCCGGGCACGGGGCCGGCCGGCGCGTACGAGGCCCGGGCGGCCTGCCGCCCAACTGCCGCCCCGGCTGCCCGAACCGGCGGGCACCGTCTCGTAGCGTCGAGGCACCGGTGCGGCACCGGATCCCCGTTCCACGGAACCCACAGAGGTGAAGCCATGGCAACCAATCCGTTCGACGACGCCGACGGCCGTTTCGTCGTCCTGGCCAACGACGAGGGCCAGCACTCGCTGTGGCCCGCCCGGATCCGCCGCCCGGAGGGCTGGCAGCTGGTCCGCGAGGAGGGCAGCAAGCAGGAGTGCGCCGAGTACATCGAGGCCAACTGGACGGATCTGCGGCCCCGTTCGGTGGTCGCCGCGATGGGCGGCTGACGACCGTCGCCCACACGCGGGGGCGGCGTCGGTAACGGGTTCCACGAACCCGTACCGACGCCGCCCCCGTCCGTTTCCGGCGTGTGCCGGTCAGTTCTCGCCGACCACGCACCACTCCAGTACGGCCATCGCCGCGGTCATCTTGTGGTGGGCCTGCCGCCACGCGAGGCTGCGCTCACCGTCGAGGACCTCGTCGGTGACCTCCTGGCCGCGCACGGCGGGCAGGTCGTGCAGGAAGACGGTGTCGGGGCCGCTGTACCGCTCGAAGAACGCGCGGTCGATGGCGAAGCCCTCGAACGCCGTCAGCCAGTCCGGGTCCGCCTTCGGCACGCCCATGGTCTGCCAGCGGCTCGTGTAGACCGCGTCGACGGGGCCCTCGACCTCGGCCGGGTCGGTGATCCGGCGCACCTGGTGGTCGCCGCCGCTCAGTTCGTCGACGAGGTCCATGGTGCTCTTGGGCACCTCGTACCCCTCGGGGCTGAGCAGGGTGATCCGCAGCCCGGGGGTGAGCGCGCCGGCGAGTGCGAGCGCCGCGCCGGAGCTGTTGCCCTCGCCGACGACGAGTACGTGGAGCCCGGCGAGCTTCCCGAAGTGCTCGGCGAGCGTGGTCAGATCGGCGATCGCCTGGGTCGGGTGCTCGTCGAGGCTCAGTGCGTTCACCACGGCGAGGTCCGGGCTGCCGCCGAGGCGGCGCATCTCCGCCACGTCGCCGTTGGTGCGGACGACGAGCGCGTCGAGGTACTGGCCGAGGACGCGGCTGGTGTCCTCCACGGTCTCGCCGGTGGTCAGCTGGAGTTCGTCGGGGCCGAAGGTGATGACGTCGGCGCCCAGCCGGGTGGCACCGCTCCAGAACGAGGTCCGGGTCCGGGTGGACGACTTGCGGAAGTAGACACCGACCTGGCGTCCGGCCAGCGGCTTGTCGTCGACGCCGCCGGTGCCGAACTCGACGGCGCGGGCGACGATACGGGCGAGCTGCTCGGGCTTCAGGTCGGCGAGCGAGATCAGGTTGCGCATGGCGGACGGGCCTTTCTTCGAAGAAGGGGAAGGGGAAGGGGAAGAGAAAGCAGCAGGGGAAGGGGAGGAGGAGGAGGAAGCAACGGGAGGAAGGGGAGGAGCGGGAGGGGAGGCAGCGGAGGGGCGGGAAGGGGAAGCGGGGGCGCCGGGTCCGCTCAGGTGGTGACGAGGGCCGTCGCCGGTACGAGCGAGGCGGCGCGTTCGGCGGCGAGCTGCCGCACCAGGTTGAGCACCCCGAACCGGGGCGCTCCGTCCTCCTCGCCGGGAAGGCGCCGCACGAGGCCGCGCAGCATCAGCGCGTGGACGTCGCGCACCACGGCGGCCGGCGTCGCGGACAGGCCGGCGGCGGCCTGGTCGGCGCTCCAGCCGTCGGGAAGGAGGCTCAGGTCGCCGAGCAGCGCCGCGGGCCCGTCGTCGAGCCGGCCCACGGCCGCCGCGAGCAGCGCGGCGAGCCCCTCGCCGCCCGCGTCGCCGCCGGTGTCCGCGGCGGTCACGTCGTCCACGACGTCGAGCGGCGCGGTCCGGGCGATCCGCAGCAGCTCCGCGGGAGAGCGCAGCAGCAGCCAGGAGGCGGCTGCCTCCATCGCCCGCGGGACACCGTCGAGGGCCCGGCTGATCCCGGCGACCGTGCGCACCAGCGAGTCGCCGGGCATCAGGTCGGGGCGCATGTGACCGACGTACGACAGCATGAGTTCGACGGCGGGCTGGCCGGCGGTCAGGGAGGCGCCGGGCGTCTCCGGCCCGCTCGGGGACTCCCCCGGTTCCGGGTCGGGTACGGGCAGCGGGCCGAGCGGCAGCATCCGGTTGCCCGGGGTGCGGTGCGGCTCGCGGGTGGTGATCAGGACCTTGAGCCGCTCGCAGACGTGCAGCAGTTCCAGGAGCGGGGGCGTGAGGTGGGGGCCGGTGTCGTGGCCGTCGAGGACGAGCAGGGTGGCCCGGCCGCGTATCACGGAGGCGAGTTCGTCCAGGCCGCGGCCGCCGAGGGCGACCGAGCGGGCCCAGCCCGTCAGCGCGGACCGCGGGCTGCGGGTCCCGGTGGGCCCGGCCGCCGACGGCGCGGTCTCGTTCATGTCGACCCAGACGACGGGGGTCCGGTCGCGGCCGTGGAGCAGCAGGGCCGCCTCCTGGGCCAGTCGGGTCTTGCCCACCCCGGCCAGGCCCACCACGCTGAGGAGCCGCTCGTGCTCGGTGGCCAGCAGGCCGGTCAGGACGCGGAGTTCCTCGGCGCGGCCGACGAGTCTGCGCAACGGCTGGGGCGGCGGCGCCAGTTCGGCGCCGTACGCCTCGCGCATCACCGTGCCGGCCTCCGCCCCCTCGACGGCCAGCTCCAGGGCGGCGCGGCGGGCGTCGCTCAGCCGCATGGCGCCGGCGAGCAGCCGGAGCGTCTCGCGGCGCGGGTGCCGCACCCGCCCCTGCTCCAGATCACGGATGGCCCGGACGCTGACGGTCGACAGCCCGGCCAGTTGCTCCTGCGTGATCCCGGCCCACTGCCGTGCCGCCCGCAGCTGCTCGGCGAGCCCGTCCGGCGATGCCTGTTCGGTCATGACCAGTCTCCTTGCTGCATGGGGGGTCCTCAGTCGCGAGGGCCGTGAAGGAGTCGGCCTCGTGGGTCATACGGTGGCCGCACCGCTTACC
The DNA here is from genome assembly GCF_001905825.1 of Streptomyces sp. CB02009. Lineage (GTDB taxonomy): Bacteria > Actinomycetota > Actinomycetes > Streptomycetales > Streptomycetaceae > Streptomyces. The sequence goes on along the minus strand of NZ_LIVV01000003.1, from coordinate 163,878 downwards.
GATCCCGTACCGCCTCGTTCCCGGGGGTCACGGGAACGGGCTAGGATCCGCAAACACCGGCGCCGAGGGCGCGGGCGGGAGACCTGGGGGGGTGCTCGCGGCAATGACCGCTGCCGAGGAGCAATCGCTGAGATTCAACGTGCTGGGCCCCCTCGAGGGCTGGGCCGACGGTTCCCGGCTGAGGCTGGGGGGCCTCATCCAGGAACGCGTGCTCGGGACGCTGCTCCTGGAGCCGGGACGGGTGCTGACGATCGGCCGGCTCGTGGAGTCGGCCTGGGCCGAGGACCCGCCGGCGACCGCCTCGCACCAGGTCCGCAAGGCGGTCGCGGATCTGCGTCGGCGCATCCCCGCGGGCAGCGAGGTCATCGTCACCGACGGCCCCGGATACCGGGTGGTGCTCGCTCCGGAGCAGCTGGACCTGACGGAGTTCGGGAATCTTGTGAAATCGGCCCGGGACGCCCCGGGCGAGGGCCGGGCGGTCGACGCGGTGGAATCCCTGCGCCGCGCCCTCGGCCTCTGGCGGGGACCGATCCTGTCGGGGGCGGGCGGCCCGGTGATCGAGGCGGCGGCCACCGCGCTCGAGGAGCGCAGACTCGCCGCGGCGGAGCAGCTCTTCGATCTGCGGCTCGGTCTCGGCGAGACGGCGGAGCTCGTCGTCGATCTGCGGGATCTGGTGCAGGCGCATCCCCTGCACGAGTCGCTGCGGGCGCAGCTGATGCTCGCCCTGTACCGCTCGGGCCGGCAGGCGGAGGCCCTGGAGGAGTACAGCCGGGTCCGCGAGCTCCTGGTGGAGGAGCTGGGCGTCGACCCGGGCCCCCGGCTGACCAAGGTGTACGAGGGGATCCTGCGCGACAGCCCGGAGCTGGCCGCCCCCGCTCCCCCGCCCGTCGCGGCCCCGGTCGCCGCTCCGCAGACGGCCCCCACCGAGGCGCCGTGCACCCTGCCGTACGACCTGGCCGACTTCACCGGGCGCGGCGACGAACTGCGGGAGCTGCTCGACTCGGCCGGCCGGGACTGCGCGCGGCATTCCCGGATCGTGGCCCTGGACGGCATGGGCGGCAGCGGCAAGACCTCCCTCGCCGTGCACGCGGCGCACTCGCTGGCCTCCGAGTTCCCCGACGGCCAGCTCTACATCGACCTGCGCGGATACACCCCCGGCGAGCAGCCGGTGACCGCCGGCGGGGCGCTCGACAGCCTGCTACGCGCCCTGGGCGTGCCGGGCGCGCGCATCCCGGAGGACCTCGCGGGCCGTACCGCGCTGTGGCGGTCGACCGTCACCGGGAAGCGGCTGCTGCTCCTCCTCGACAACGCCGCCGACGCCGACGGCGTACGACCGCTGCTGCCGACGACGCCCGGCTGCCTGGTCCTGGTGACGAGCCGGGCCCGGCTGGTGGACCTCGACTCGGCGCAGTGGATCTCGATCGACGTGATGTCGCCGGCGGAGTGCGCGGCGCTGATGGCGGAGACGCTGGGCGAGCGGCGGTACGCGGCGGAGCCGGAGGCGGCGGCCGAGCTGGCCCGGCTGTGCGGCCATCTTCCGCTGGCGCTGCGGATCGCGACCGCCCGGCTGCGCAACAGACCGCGCTGGACGCTGCGTTACCTGGCCGACCGGCTGCGGGACGAGACGCGCCGGCTGGACGAGCTGAGTTCGGGGCAGCGCAGCGTCGCCGCCACCCTGCGTCTGTCGTACCAGGCCCTGGATCAGGACTGCCGGACCGCGTTCCGCAGTCTGGCGCTGCATCCCGGCGGCGATCTCGACGTGTACGCGGCGGCCTCGCTCCTGGAGGCCGATCCGGCCGACGCCGAGGACATCCTCGAACTCCTCCTGGACGTCCATCTGCTGCAGCAGCCCGAGATCGGCCTGTACACCTTCCACGACCTGGTGCGCAGTTTCGCGCAGAGCCTGCGGTCGGCGGCGACGGAGGAGGACGACTCCGCGTCGACGCGCCGTCTGCTCGACTACTACCTGGCGGCGACGGAGTCGGCCTGCCAGGTGATGTTCCCGGGCCGGCGCCGCATTCCCACCGAGGTGGCGGAGGTGGAGGACGCGGACGAGTGGCGCACGCGGCTTCCGCGGTTCCCGGAGAGCGAGCAGGCCGAGCAGTGGTTCACGCGGGAGCAGGGGTCGCTCCTCGGCGCGGTGGGTCTGGCCGACCGGCTCGGGCACGATCGCCACACCGTGTTCCTGAGCCGCAATCTGGCCTTCCAGCTCAGTGCGCGGGGCCAGTTGGAGGAGTTCCGCTCGATGGGGCTCCTGGCGGTGGCGGCCGCGCGCCGGCTGGGCGAGCTGCCGCTGCTGGGGGTGAGCCTGTCCAACCTGGGCGTGGCCTGCTGGAAGCTGGGCCGCTTCGCCGAGGGGATCGAGGTGGCCACGGAGGGCCGTGACGTCGCCGAACGGCTGGGGGACGTGCAGACGCTGGCCCACAGCGAGGGCGCCCTCGGCCAGCTGAACAGTCTGCTCGGCCGGTTCCCGCAGGCGCTGTCCCATCTGGAGAAGTCGATCGCGCACCAGCGGGAGCTGGGCGCCAGCCGCGCGGAGGCGGAGAGCCTCACCCTGCTCAGCACCCTGTACGAGCAGTGGGGGCGGCACGAGGAGGCGGCGTCGGCGGCCCGTCGGGCGATCGCGCTCTGCGACGAACTGGGCCAGCACGAGAACAAGTTGGTGGCCTTCACGGACCTGGCGTTCGCCCATGCCTGCCTCGGCGACAACGAGGCCGCCGACACCTGCCTCGCGCGGGCGCGGGCCCTGTGCACCGAGAACAGCGACCCGGGGCAGGTGGCGCTCGCCCTCGCGCTGCTCGCGGAGGTCGCCCAGCGGCTCGGCCGGGACGAGCAGGCCGTCCGGTACGCGGACCGGGCCATGGAAACCATCGGGCCAAACGTTTCTCCACTGCGCCGGGCCAAGGTCGAGAACACCGTCGGCCGCTATCTCTACAAGCGCAAGGAGTACGTGGCGGCGCTCGGCCTGCACGAGAGCGCCCACGAGGTGGCGCACTCCCTCGACTTCCGCATCGAGATGGCCTACGCCCTGTCCGGCATGGCCCGCGCCCAGTCCGCCCTCGGCCTCTCGGAGGAGGCGGCGCGCAACGAGCGTGCGGCGGAGGAGCTGTTCGGCGAGATGGGCGTTCCCGCGGAACGCCGTCGCAGCTGACGCGACGGGGGCGGCCGACTTACGCGGTGGGCGGCTTGCGGTGCTGCGGCCTACGGGGCGGGCGGCCCAGGAGACTGAGGCCTGCGAGCGGGAATCAGGCGGCGAAGACGCTCGGGCCGCCGGCCGCGGGCACGCCCTTGCCGATCACGGTGGGGCCCTGGTCGTCGGTGGCACCCGCCTGAACGACCCGGGGCTTGATGACGGTGGGACCCTGGTCGTCGGTCGCACCGGCCTGAACGACCCCGCCCTTACCGATCACCGTCGGACCCTGGTCGTCGGTCGCACCGGCCTGGACGACCCGGGGCTTGATGACGGTCGGACCCTGATCGTCGGTGGCACCGGCCTGAACGACCCGGGGCTTGATGACGGTCGGACCCTGGTCGTCCGTCGCACCGGCCTGGACGACGCCGCCCTTGCCGATCACCGTCGGGCCCTGGTCGTCGGCCTGGACCTGGACGCCGACCGGCCGGCTCTGCTCGTGACCCGCCTGCACCGTGGCCCCGAGCCCGAGGGCGAGAGCGGCGGCGACGACGATCCCGGCGAATCCAGTCGACTTGCGTCCCATGGCCATATCCCCTTTACGTGGTTTTCTCCGGTTCTGCTTCCCGACACCACGTACTTTCCGGTGACCCGTTCCCGGACCGTTCCCGAGCCGATACCGCCCTCCGGTACGGCACGGGAACGCACCCGGGAACGCCAGGTCAGCCCGGGTACAACCCTCCTGCGGAATCCCGCACGGCCCGCCGGGGACACCCCCGGCGGCCCCTCTCAGCCCGGCGCCCCCGCCCCCGGCTCCCGCGCGAACACGGTCGCGCCGCCGCCCAGCCGGCAACTGACCACCCGTGGACCCCGCTCAGTGAGGACCACGGTGGTGCACACCCGCCCGGATCCGATGTCCGCGAGATCGAGCAGCGCGCGCACGGTCGCGCGCAGCGCGGCGACCTCCTCCTCCCCGGGACCGGAGGCGCGGTCGGGCGGGGGCTGGCCGGGGTCGCGCAGCGCCCTGATGTCCACCACGGTGTGCATGCTGTTGTCGCTGACGGTCTCGACGGTGAACTCGGGCCCGTCCCAGGACCCCTCTCCGTCCGTACGGGCATCCGGCAGGCCCGCGCGTTCACCCTCGACCGACCGCTCGATGGCGGACAGCTCCTGAAGGATGTGGCGCAGGCCCTCGGCCACGTCGATGCGGTCCGGGGGATGTTTCATCGAAAGACTCCTCCTGCAGAGAACTACTCCGCCAGAGTCGATCGCCCCGATACCGTTTCCCTCCCGCTCCGGTCCCGCCGTACGGGCCGGGACCCGCGGAGGCTCAGCCGTTGACCGGCAGCACGTCCGGGGAGAGGGCCCCCGCCCGGGCCGCGGCGGAGGTCATGCGGCGCCGGTGGTGGCGCCGGCACAGCACCTCGTAACCGATCTCCTCGGCCGGGCGGTTCACGTCGCCGACGACGACCTGCTCGCCCTCGACGACCATCTCGCCGCCCACCGTGCGGGCGTTGTGCGTGGCGCGGGCGCCGCACCAGCACAGGGCCTCGACCTGGAGCTGCTCGATGCGGTCCGCGAGCTCGATGAGCCGCTGCGAGCCGGGGAAGAGCTTGGTCCTGAAGTCGGTGGTGATGCCGAAGGCGAAGACGTCGAGACCGAGATCGTCGACGACCCGGGCGAGCTGGTCGATCTGCTCCGGGGCGAGGAACTGCGCCTCGTCGACGATCACGTAGTCGGCCTTGCCGCCCTGGGAGAGCTGGGCGACGAGGTACGCGTAGAGGTCCATGCCCTGCGGCGCCTCGACCGCCTCCGTCACCAGGCCGAGCCGCGAGGAGAGCTTGCCCTCGCCCGCCCGGTCGTCACGGGTGAAGATCACGCCCTGGAGCCCTCGCGCGTCACGGTTGTGGGCGATCTGGAGTGCCAGGGTGCTCTTCCCGCAGTCCATGGTTCCGGAGAAGAAGACCAGCTCGGGCATGACGGGACGGGGACCTTTCGGGTCGTGGAGGGGGCGGGGTGCCGGGGCGCGTCCGGGGGTCCGGAGTCCCGGCGGGTTCAGGAGCGGACTTCGAGCAGCGGGACGAGCTGCTCCGCGGGGGTCATGGACCCGTGCATGCCGGCCATCGCGGACTCGTGGGGCTCGTTCACGGAGGCGGTGATCGCCACGTCGTCGTGGGCCGCGACGACGACGTCGCCGATCCGCCCGTACACGCGCTCGTCGATCTCGTCCCCGAACCAGCCGAGCGAGATCGCCTCGTCGCGGCTCGCGACCCAGAACTGCTCGCCGACCACCTCGCGCCAGCAGGTGAGGACGTCCGCCTCGGCTCCGGGCACGGCGTAGACGTGCCGGGCGCGTCCTTCGCCGCCGAGGAGGGCGACGCCCGCGCGGAGCTCCCAGTCCTCGTCGAAGTCGATGCGGTGCTGGTCGTCGAAGGGGATGTCGACCATGCCGTGGTCGGCCGTGACGTACAGCGCCGAGCGGGGCGGCAGCTGCTCGGCGAGCCGCTGCACGAGCCGGTCGACGAACATCAGCTGGCCGCGCCAGGCGTCGGAGTCCATGCCGAAGCGGTGTCCGGCGCCGTCGAGTTCGCTGTAGTACGTGTAGACCAGCGAGCGGTCGCCCGCGCCGAGCTGCTCGGCGGCGAAGTCCATCCGCTCCTCGCCGGAGAGCCGCCCGTGGAACGTTCCGCCGCTCAGCGCGACCTTGGTGAGCGGGGTCTGCTCGAAGATCGGGGAGGACACCTGCGCGGTGTGGATCCCGGCCTCGTGGGCGAGCCGGAAGACGGTGGGGTACGGCTGCCAGACACGCGGCGAGGTCCACGGCTTCCAGCGCAGCTGGTTCATCAGCTCGCCGGTCTCGGGGTTGCGCACGGTGTAGCCGGGCAGTCCGTGCGTACCGGGGTAGCGGCCGGTGCCGACGGAGGCGAGCGAGGTCGCCGTGGTGGCGGGGAAGCCGGCGGTGATCGGGCGGCCGGTGCCCCCGCGCGAGGAGCCGAGGAGCGAGGTCAGGTACGGGGCCTCGTCCGGGTGGGCCTTGATCTGCTCCCAGCCGAGTCCGTCGATCAGGAAGACGCAGTTCCGGTCGGCCGGGGAGAGCTCGGCGATCCGGGCCTCGTACCCGGGCACGCCCTGACCGGCGACGAGCGTCGGCAGCAGGTCGCCGAGGGAGCCGAAGGTGTACTCGGGGACCGGCGCGGTGTCCGGGGCGAGCGGAACCGGGTCGTCGGGCCAGCCGTGGGTCACGGCGGTCGGCTGCACCATCAGCGCGTGGGGGCGGCGGTGGCCGCGATGGCTTCGGACAGGGCCTGGGCGAAGACGAGGGTCTGCCGGACGGTGTCCGGGCCGTCCCCGGCCTCGCTCACCCGGAGGCTGAGGTCGTCGGCGGTGGCGTTGCCCGTGTAGCCGTGGTCGGCGTCGCAGTTGGCGTCGCCGCAGGCGGCGGGCTCCAGGTCGATGCGGGAGACGGCGCCCCAGCCGATGGTGAGGACCACCTCGCGGGGCAGTGTGCCGGGGGTGTACGACTCCGGGTTGGCGACGACACGGCTGACGACGACCGACGAGATCCGGTCGAGCTTCACGGACTCGGTGGACGTCGTGGCGTACGGCGTCGGGGAGCTGGTGTCGGCGGCCTGCTCGTCGGTGTGGCTGACGATGAAGCGGTGCGGCGTCAGGACGAGGACGGTGACGTGGCGCCGGACCTCGTTGGCGTCGAACGTGGTCTCCTGGTGCACGACGTACGACGCGACGGCCTCGCCGCCGACGGCGGCCTCCACCGCCTCGGCCACGAGGGCCGGGTAGTAGCCGCTGCGCTCGATCGCCGCGCGCAGCCCCTGGGTCGTCGTACCGGTCTTCGCCATGGACTCCATCCTACGGGGCTGCGGGCCCCTCTCAGGCCCTTCAGTAGCTCGGCAGGCTGCGCGGGCCGAGGTCGGTACGGGGCGGCGGCGGGGCCAGCCGCACGGTGGCGCCGAGGACGGACAGTCCGCGCGCTGCCACGACCACCGGCTCCAGGGAGACGGCGACCACCTCGGGGTGGTCGTCGACCAGCCGGGAGACCCGGAGCAGCACCTCCTCGAGGGCCGGTGTGTCGACGGGGGCGGAGCCGCGCCAGCCGAACAGCAGCGGGGCGGTGCGGAGGGAGCGGACCAGGTCGGCGACGTCCCGGTCGGTGGCCGGCACCAGCCGGTGGGCCGTGTCGCCGAGCAGCTCGGACGCGGCGCCCGCGAGACCGAAGGAGAGGACCGCGCCGACGGCCGGGTCGATGGCGGAGCGGACGACGGTGTCGACCCCCCGGGGCACCATCGTCTGGACGACCGGCAGGAGCTCCTCGGGCTTGCCGAGGACCTCGGTCAGCTCGGCGTAGGCCGTGCGGAGCTGTTCCTCGGACGCCAGATCGAGCCGTACGCCCCCGAGGTCGGGGCGGTGGCGGAGGTGGGGCGCGGTCGTCTTGAGGGCGACCGGGTAGCCGAGCCGGCCGGCGGCCGCGACGGCGGCGTCGGGGGTGGGCGCGGGCAGCGTGGGCAGGACGGCGATGCCGTAGCGGGCGAGCAGCTCCCCCGCCTGCGCGGTGTCGAGGGTCACACCGCGCGGGTCGGCGCCGTCGCCGCCGAGCACCCGCTCGATGAGCGCGGCGGCCCCGGCCTCGTCGATGTCCTCGTACTCGGGCACCCGTCCGGGTTCGGCGGCCTGGCGCCGCCACTGCCCGTACCGCACGGCCTCGGCCAAGGCCCGCACGGCCCGCTCGGCGGCGGGGTAGGAGGGGATGGTGGCGGGCGGGCCGGGGACGGGCGCGGACCCCGGGTCGGCGTCGCCGTCTCCGACGGCCCCGGCACCGGACGCGGGTGCGGGGGCGGGGGCTGACACGGCGGAGCCCGACCCGGCGGAGGCGGGCACGGCGCCGTTCGGCCCCGCGTCGGCCGTTCCGGGGACGGGGCTCTCCCCCGGGCCCACGGAGTCGGTTCCGGGGACGGTCGCGATCCCGGCGGTCCCGGGCCCGGCGGTCCCGGTCCCCGGTGCGGCCGGGAGTCCGGTCGGCCGGGATCCCGGGGCGGCGGCCGCACCCCGGCCCGGTGCCGTCGGGCGGGTGCTCGTGGCGACGGCGAGGGCCTCCGCGAGGCCGCCCATCTCCACGTGGACGACGACCACCGGCTTCGTGGGGGCCTGGGCGGAGGCGACGGCCTCGCGGAGGGAGGCGGCGAGCACCTCTCCGTCGCCGAACTCGGTGGCGCCGTTCTCCCCGACCCACGGGATCGCGTTCACCACGACCGCGTCGGAGGTCTCGTCCGCGAGGGCCGCCACGAGGGCGTCCCGGAAGTCCGCGGGTTCCGCGGCCGTCGTGAGGTCGAGCGGCCGCAGCGGGCGCAGCCCCTCCGTCAGGCAGGCGTCGTACGTGAGCAGGCCGAGGGACTCGGAGTTGCCGAGGATCGCGACCCGGGGACCGGCGGGCAGTGGCTGGGCGGCGAGCAGCACTCCGGCGTCCACCAGCTCGGTGACGGTGTCGACGCGGATGACGCCGGCCTGGCGGAGGAGCGCGGAGACCGTGGCGTGCGGGATGCGGGTGACCGGCACGCGGTGTCCGGGCGGCGCGCTGCCGCTGTGCCGGGCGCCCTTGACGACGACGACCGGCTTGACGGCGGCGGTGCGGCGCGCGAGCCGGGTGAACTTCCGGGGGTTGCCGATCGACTCCAGGTAGAGCAGGACGACATCCGTGCCGGGGTCGTCGTACCAGTGCTGGAGGAAGTCGTTGCCGGAGACGTCGGCGCGGTTGCCGGCCGAGATGAAGGAGGAGAGCCCGGCGCCCCGCCGGTGGAGTCCGGCGAGGAGGGCGATGCCGATGGCGCCGGACTGGGTGAAGAGCCCGATCCGCCCGGCGGCGGGCGTCTGCGGGGCGAGGGAGGCGTTGAGCCGGACGTCGGCGGCGGTGTTGATGATCCCGAAGGCGTTCGGGCCGATGATCCTCATGCCGTACGAGCGGGCCTGCCGGACCAGCTGGCGCTGCCGCTCGCGCCCGTCGGCCCCGCTCTCGGCGTATCCGGCGGAGAGGACGACCAGACCCTGGACGCCGTGCTCGCCGCAGTCGGCGACGACCTCCGGCACCCGTTCGGCGGGGACGGCGACGATCGCGAGGTCGACGGGTTCGCCGATGGCCGCGACGGAGGGGTGGGCGGGGACGCCGTCGAACGCGACGGGGCCGCCGTTCCCGGCGAGCGAGGCGTTGACCGCGTACACGCGTCCGGTGTACCCGGCGGCGAGGAGGTTGCGGAGGACCGTCCGGCCGACGCCGCCCGGTGCGCGCCCGGCGCCGACGACGGCGACGGACCGGGGGGTGAGGAGGCGCTGCACGGAGCGGGCCTCGGCCCGCTGCTCCCGCGCGCGCTGCACGGCCAGGGAGCGGTCGGTGGGTTCGAGGTCGAGGTGGAGCCGGACGGCCCCGTCCTCGAAGCTGCGCTTCTGGGTGTAGCCCGCGTCGGTGAACACCTTGATCATCTTGTTGTTGGCGGGGAGCACCTCGGCGGCGAAGCGCCGGATGTCCCGCTCGCGCGCGACGGCCGCGATGTGTTCGAGCAGGGCGGAGGCGACGCCGCGCCCCTGGTGGGCGTCCTGGACGAGGAAGGCGACCTCGGCCTCGTCGGCCGGGGCGGAGGCGGGCAGGCCCCGGTCGTTGATGCGGTCGTAGCGCACGGTGGCGATGAACTCGCCGCCGACGGTCGCCGCGAGGCCGACCCGGTCCACGAAGTCGTGGTGGGTGAAGCGGTGCACGTCCTTGGCGGACAGCCGCGGGTAGGGGGCGAAGAAGCGGTAGTACTTCGACTCGTCCGAGACCTGCTCGTAGAAGCTGACGAGGCGGTCGGCGTCGTCGGCCGTGATGGGCCGGATGCGCGCGGTGCCGCCGTCGCGGAGCACCACGTCCGCTTCCCAGTGGTCGGGGTAGTCGTGCTCCGGCAGCTGGTCCGACGCGCTCTGCATGGGGTCAGCCTACGACCGCCGCACGGTGGGGGCACGGGCCGCGTCACGGGTCACGGCACGGGTCACGGCACAGGTCTCGTCACGGCGAGGGCGAGGGGCGCGTCACGGCGAGGGCGAGGGGCGCGGTACGGCGGACGCACGCGCCGCGACACGGGAGCGGCACCGCTCGCGCGGCGGGGGTCCGCCGTGCAAGGTAGGGAGCACGCCGGGCACGGCGAGGGAGGGCCGAAGGGCGGTCCGATCCGGGCCGAAGGTCGGCGCGAGCACGCAGCATCCCGTGAGAGACTGGTCTAGACAACCCGCTTGAGACTTGAAGGGCAACACCATGGCTGAGCGCCGCGTCAACGTCGGCTGGGCCGAGGGCCTCCACGCCCGCCCCGCGTCCATCTTCGTCCGTGCCGCCACGGCTTCCGGCGTTCCGGTGACGATCGCCAAGTCCGACGGCACCCCGGTGAACGCCGCCTCCATGCTCGCGGTGCTCGGCCTGGGCGCGCAGGGCGGCGAGGAGATCGTCCTCGCTTCGGAGGCCGACGGCGCCGAGGCCGCTCTGGACCGCCTGGCGAAGCTGGTCGCCGAGGGCCTGGACGAGCTTCCCGAGACCGTCTGATCCGGGTCGACCCCCTTCGCACGGCGAATGGCCGTGGCCGCCGGAATTTCGGCGGCCACGGCCATTCGCTTTTCCGCAGCCCCCTCTTTCCGGGCGGCACGGCCCTCTTTCAGGGCAGCACGAAGCAGCGGCGTCGAATTCCTATTCCATGTATACGATGCGCGCGTTAATTCTGGGAACTCGCCGTGTTGACTGCGTGTTGCGAAACCCTCACACGGCCGCGGTCAGGCCGCTTGAGGCGGTGCAGCGACTGCGAGCGCTCCGCGTGCAGCGCGGTCAGCGTCCGCGCCCGCTCGGCGTCACCGCGCGCCACGGCGTCCACGATCGCGCCGTGCTCGGCCCAGGCCTCCACCGGCCGCTCGGGCTGGTCGACGGTGTACATCCAGGCGATCTTGTGCCGCAGCTGGGTCAGCAGCGCCGTCAGGGCCGGGCTGCCGGAGGCCTGCGCGAGCGTCTCGTGGAACCAGCCGCCGAGCGAGCGCAGATCGTCGCCCTGCCCGCGCCTGGCCCGCTCCTGCCCCAGCCTGACCAGGCCGCGCAGCACCTTGAGATGAGCCTCCGTGCGCCGCTGGGCGGCGCGGGCCGCCCCCAGCGGTTCGAGCAGCGCCCGCATGTCGAGCAGATCGGCGGCCTCCTGCTCGGTGGGCTCGGAGACATGCGCCCCGGCGTGGCGGCGGGAGACGACGAAGCCCTCGGACTCCAGGGTGCGCAGGGCCTCGCGGACCGGGACGCGGGACACCCCGTACCGGCGGGCCAGCTGGTCCTCGGTCAGCCGGCCGCCCCGCTCGAAGACGCCGGAGACGATGTCGTCCCGGATCGCCGTGCATACCGAGTGCGCGGGAATGCGCATGTCCGACCTCCGCCTTTGGTCTGCGCGAGTCAATTACGACGACGCCTGTTCTGCGCCCGATCTGCGACTCTATTGCAGCACGCCGGAATTTCCGATGCCCCGGCGGAATATCGATGTCCCGCGACCGACGAAAAGCCCCGGCTCTGTACGAGCCGGGGCTTTTGCGATGCGGGGGGGGGCGGCAGCGGAACCGCCGGTCCTGCGTGAGGGGCTCCCTGGGACCGCCCCGGGTCAGACGTTGACGCCGCGGGCGCGCAGGTACGAGACCGGGTTGATGTCGGAGCCGTACTCGGCCGTCGTCCGCGCCTCGAAGTGGAGGTGCGGGCCGGTCGAGTTCCCGGTCGAGCCCGAGATGGCGATCCGCTCACCGGGCTCGACGGTCTGGCCGACGTAGACCCCGATGGAGGAGAGGTGACCGTACTGGGTGTACGTGCCGTCGTTCATCCGGATGACGATGTTGTTGCCGTACGCGCCGCCCCAGCCGGCCTCGACGACGGTGCCCGAGCCGACGGAGACGACGTTGCTGCCGTAGGCGGCGTGGAAGTCGATGCCGGAGTGGCTGCCGGAGGACCAGAGCGAGCCGCCGGTCTTGTAGCCGGTGGACACGTACGTGCCCTCGACGGGCAGCTGGAAGGAGGCCAGGCGGCGGCGCTCGGCCTCACGGGCCGCACGCTGCTCCGCCTCGCGGATCTCCTTGGCGCGGGCCTCGGCCTTGCGCTTCGCCTCGGCCTTGGCCTTCGCCTTGGCGGCGACCTCGAAGGCCTCCTGCTCCTGGGCGGCGGCCTGGGCGTCGATCCGCTCGGCCAGCGAGTCCTCGGTGATCACCTTGATGAGGCCGGTGTCCTCGGGCGAGCGGGTGTCCGTGTCGGCGGCGAGCGCCGGGGAAGCGAGGGTTCCGATGACGCCGGTGGTGGCGAGCGTCGCTACGCCGGCGATGCCCGCGCCGCGGCGCGCCATCCGGCTCGGAGCACGATGCTTCCCGGTGGCACGGGTGAACGCCATGTAGGGGCTGATCCTTTCCTTCCCTCTCGCCTACCGGGTTAGCTGACGGGTTCGGAGCAGGAAGGTCTCCTACGGGCCCCTCCGTACGAGACGAAGGCGCCCGATTCACCCCAGGGACTGCGTGTGGGTCCCCGGCTCCCCAGGCTCGCGCCTGACGGGGACTCGGCGATGTCTGTCCGATGCCGCGGGTGCGGCACGTGCAACTGACGAACAGACGGCCTGACGCTATGCGGATCGTCTTTCAATCACCAACCGGACAAGCAATTTGTAAGACATGCCACAAGGCATACAGTCACCATGTTCCCAATACGGACAAAGAGGAGGACCCCGACGAACCATGCCGTCGAGGTCCTCCCATGCCGTGAAGGCGGCGTGAATCAGCCGGTCACGACGGTCACTTCACCGATCCCGAGCGCGCGCACCGGCTCCGCGATCTCCGACGCGTCGCCGACGAGCACGGTGACGAGACGGTCCACCGGGAAGGCGCTGACCACGGCCGCGGTCGCCTCGACCGTGCCCGTCTCGGCCAGCCGGGCGTACAACTGGGCCTGGTAGTCGTCCGGGAGGTGCTGCTCGACCTGGTCGGAGAGCGTCCCCGCGACCGATGCGGCGGTCTCGTACTTGAGCGGCGCGACCCCCACCAGGTTCTGCACGGCCGTCTCCCGCTCGGCGTCGGTGAGACCCTCGGCGGCCAGCGTCCGCAGCACCTTCCACAGGTCGTCAAGCGCCGGGCCGGTGTTGGGCGTGTCCACGGAACCGCTGATGGCGAGCAGCGAGGCACCGTTCCCCCGGCCGTCCGAGCGGAGCACCTGCCCGAAGGCCCGCACGCCGTACGTGTAGCCCTTCTCCTCGCGCAGGACCCGGTCGAGCCGCGAGGTGAGGGTGCCGCCGAGGCAGTACGTGCCCAGGACCTGGGCCGGCCAGACGCTGTCGTGGCGGTCGGGTCCGACCCGGCCGATCAGCAACTGGGTCTGGACGGCGCCGGGACGGTCCACGATGACGACCCGTCCGGTGTCGTCGGCGGTGATCGGCGGCATCGGGAGCGGCTCGGCGGACTCGCCGGTCCAGGCGCCCAGGGTCTCGGCGAGGACCTTGTCCAGGTCGACCCCCGTGAGGTCGCCGACGACCACGGCGGTGGCCGTGGCGGGCCGGACGTACGCCTCGTAGAAGGCGCGGACCGCGGCGGCGTCGATCGCCTCGACGGTCTCCTCGGTGCCCTGGCGCGGCCGGGACATCCGGGCCCCGGCCGGGAACAGCTCCTTGGAGAGCTGCTTGGCGGCGCGGCGGGCCGGGTTGGCCGTCTCGTGCGGGATCTCGTCGAGGCGGTTGCGCACCAGGCGCTCGACCTCGGTCTCGAGGAACGCCGGCGCGATCAGGGCCTCGGAGACGAGGCCGAGCGCCTTGGGCAGCCGGGAGACGGGAACCTCCAGGGAGACCCGTACGCCCGGGTGGTCGGCGTACGCGTCGAGCGTGGCGCCGCAGCGCTCCAGCTCGGCCGCGAAGTCCTCGGCGCTCTGCTGGTCCGTGCCCTCGAAGAGCGCGCGGGCCATGATGGTCGCGACACCGTCGAGACCGGCGGGCTCGGCGTCGAGCGGGGCCGGCAGGAAGATCTCCACGGCCACGACCTGCTGGCCGGGGCGGTGGCTGGTGAGCACCGTCAGGCCGTTGTCCAGGGCGCCGCGGTCCGGGGCCGGGAAGGCCCAGGGCCGGGCGGTGCCGGGCGTCGGCTGCGGGTGGAAGTCCATGCTCGTCAAAGACGCGGCGGCGTCGGTCACTGGTCCGCTCCCTCTTCCTCGTCGTCGCCGTCGGCGCTCTCGCTCTGTTCGGCCGCCAGCGGCTCGTAGACCAGCACCGCGCGGTTGTCGGGGCGCAGCGTGGCCGCGGCGACCTCCCGCACCTCGTCGGCGGTGATCGCCAGGACGCGGTCGACGGCGGTCAGCGCGAGCTGCGGGTCGCCGAACAGCACCGCGAACCGGCACAGTTCGTCGGCGCGGCCCGCGACGGTGCCGAGCCGGTCGAGCCACTCGCGCTCCAACTGGGCCTGCGCGCGCTCCATCTCCTCGGGCGTGGGGCCCTCGGCGGCGAACCGGGCGAGCTCCTCGTCGACGGCCGCCTCGATCTGCGGGACCTCGACCCCGCCGGAGGTCTTGACGTCCAGCCAGCCGAGCGAGGGCGCGCCCGCGAGCCGCAGCATGCCGAAGCCGGCGGCGACGGCCGTGCGGTCGCGGCGGACCAGGCGGTTGTGCAGCCGGGAGGACTCGCCGCCGCCGAGGACCGTCAGGGCCAGGTCGGCGGCGTCGCACGCGCGCGTGCCGTCGTGCGGCAGCCGGTAGGCGGCCATCAGCGCGCGGGCCGGGACCTCCTCCTCGACGACCTCGCGCAGCTGCTCGCCGATGACCTCGGGCAGGTCGCCGGAGCGCGGTGCGGGCTTGCCGTCGTGGCCGGGGATGGAGCCGAAGTACTTCTCGACCCAGGCGAGGGTCTGCTCCGGGTCGATGTCCCCGACGATCGACAGCACGGCGTTGTTCGGGGCGTAGTACGTGCGGAAGAAGCTCCGCGCGTCCTCCAGGGTGGCCGCGTCCAGGTCGGCCATCGACCCGATCGGCGTGTGGTGGTACGGGTGCCCCTCCGGGTAGGCCAGGGCGGTCAGCTTCTCGAAGGCCGTGCCGTACGGCACGTTGTCGTAGCGCTGGCGGCGCTCGTTCTTGACGACGTCCCGCTGGTTCTCCATGGACTCGTCGTCGAGGGCGGCGAGCAGCGAGCCCATGCGGTCGGCCTCCAGCCAGAGCGCGAGCTCCAGCTGGTGGGTGGGCATGGTCTCGAAGTAGTTGGTGCGCTCGAAGCTCGTCGTGCCGTTGAGCGAACCGCCCGCACCCTGCACGAGCTCGAAGTGCCCGTTGCCGTGGACCTGCTTCGAGCCCTGGAACATCAGGTGCTCGAAGAGGTGGGCGAGGCCCGTGCGGCCCGGGACCTCGTGCCGCGAGCCGACGTCGTACCAGAGGCAGACCGCGGCGACCGGGGTCAGGTGGTCCTCCGAGAGCACCACGCGCAGGCCGTTCGCCAACCGGTGCTCGGTCGCTGTCAGGCCGCCGGAGCCGGCCTCGGCCGTGGCCGTGTGACCCATGGGCATGTACGTCCCTTCGATCGCGATGTGAAAAAGTCCTGCCACTGTATGCAAGCGCGCCGACACCTGGCGAAGTTCCCGCCCCCGGGAGATGTCCCTCTTCCGGGTCGCGGTCGGCGTTGTCGGTGGCACGGTCCACAATGGTCCGCGTCAGATCAACCATGTTGGTGAAGGAGCCGCAGCCGCGATGGCCCGCCGCAGCACGAAGACACCGCCGCCGGACGACGCGTTCGAGGAGCGAATCCTCGACATCGACGTTGTCGACGAGATGCAGGGCTCCTTCCTCGAGTACGCGTACTCGGTGATCTATTCGCGTGCCCTCCCGGACGCCCGTGACGGCATGAAGCCCGTCCAGCGACGCATCGTCTTCCAGATGAACGAGATGGGGCTCCGGCCCGACCGGGGCTTCGTCAAGTGCGCCCGAGTCGTCGGCGAGGTGATGGGCAAGCTCCACCCGCACGGCGACGCGTCGATCTACGACGCCATGGTCCGCATGGCACAGCCCTTCTCCATGCGGCTCCCCCTGGTCGACGGCCACGGCAACTTCGGTTCCCTGGGCAACGACGACCCGCCGGCCGCCATGCGGTACACCGAGTCCCGGATGGCCCCGGCCGCCCTGCTCATGACCGAGTCCATCGACGAGGACACGGTCGACTTCTCGCCGAACTACGACGGCCAGGAGCAGGAGCCGGTGGCACTGCCCGCCGCCTACCCGAACCTGCTGGTCAACGGCGCGTCGGGCATCGCGGTCGGCATGGCGACCAACATGCCCCCGCACAACCTCGGCGAGGTGATCGCGGCCGCCCGCCACCTGATCCGCCACCCGGGCGCCGACCTCGAGACGCTGATGCGCTTCGTGCCCGGACCCGACCTGCCGACCGGCGGCCGGATCGTCGGCCTCTCCGGCATCAAGGACGCGTACGAGTCGGGCCGCGGCTCGTTCAAGATCCGCGCCACGACCAGCGTGGAGACGGTGACGGCGCGCCGCAAGGGCATCGTCGTGACCGAGCTGCCGTTCACGGTCGGCCCCGAGAAGGTCATCTCCAAGATCAAGGACCTGGTCGGCTCCAAGAAGCTCCAGGGCATCGCGGACGTCAAGGACCTGACCGACCGCAGCCACGGTCTGCGCCTGGTCATCGAGATCAAGAACGGCTTCGTGCCCGAGGCCGTCCTGGAGCAGCTCTACAAGCTGACGCCGATGGAGGAGTCCTTCGGCATCAACAACGTGGCGCTGGTGGACGGCCAGCCGCTGACGCTCGGCCTCAAGGAGCTCCTGGAGGTCTACCTCGACCACCGCTTCGAGGTCGTCCGGCGCCGCTCCGAGTTCCGCCGCACCAAGAAGCGCGACCGGCTCCACCTGGTGGAGGGCCTGCTCGTCGCCCTGCTCGACATCGACGAGGTCATCCGGCTGATCCGGGAGAGCGAGAACTCGGCGCAGGCCAAGGAGCGCCTGATCGAGCGCTTCTCGCTCAGCGAGATCCAGACGCAGTACATCCTGGACACCCCGCTGCGCCGCCTCACCAAGTTCGACCGGATCGAGCTGGAGACCGAGCAGAACCGGCTCAACGGCGAGATCGACGAGCTGACCGGGATCCTCGACTCCGACGCGGAGCTACGGAAGCTGGTCTCGGCGGAACTGGCCGCGATCGCGAAGAAGTTCGCCACGGACCGGCGCACGGTCCTGCTCGAGTCGGCGGGCGCGCCCGTCGCGGCCGTCTCCCTGGAGGTCGCGGACGACCCGTGCCGCGTGCTGCTCTCCTCGACCGGGCTGCTGGCCCGTACGGCGAGGGCGGAGCTGCCGCCGGTCGACCCGGACGCCACCCGCGTCAAGCACGACGTGATCCTGTCGGCGGTGGCCGCCACCCAGCGCGGTGACATCGGCGCGGTGACCTCGTCCGGCCGGCTGCTCCGGATCGCGGTGATCGACCTGCCGCAGCTCCCGGACACCGCGTCCGCGCCGAACCTGGCGGGCGGCGCGCCGCTGTCCGAGTTCCTCTCCCTGGAGGCGGACGAGACCGTGGTCTGCCTGACCACGCTCGACGAGGGCTCGCCGGGGCTCGCCCTGGGCACCCTGCAGGGCGTGGTGAAGCGCGTGGTCCCGGACTACCCGGCGAACAAGGACGAGCTGGAGGTCATCACCCTCAAGGAGGGCGACCGGATCGTCGGCGCGACCGAGCTGCGGACGGGCGAGGAGGACCTGGTCTTCATCACCTCCGACGCCCAGCTCCTGCGCTACCCGGCCGCGCAGGTACGGCCCCAGGGCCGGCCGGCCGGCGGTATGGCGGGCGTCAAGCTGGCGGACGGCGCGGACGTGCTCTCGTTCACGGCGGTCGACCCGGCGGCGGACGCCGTCGTCTTCACCGTCGCGGGCTCCACGGGCACGCTCGACTCCTCGGCGGGTACGTCGGCGAAGCTGACGCCCTTCGACCAGTACCCGCGCAAGGGACGCGCGACCGGCGGCGTCCGCTGCCAGCGCTTCCTGAAGGGCGAGGACGTCCTGATCCTGGCCTGGGCGGGCACCACCCCGGCCCGCGCCGCGCAGAAGACCGGCACCCCGGTGGAGCTCCCGGACGTCGACCCCCGCCGCGACGGCTCGGGCACCCCGCTCGCCCGCCCTGTGGACGTGGTGGCAAGCCCGGCCTCCTGACCGAACCGAACCCCGAGAGAGACCCCGCGCAACCGGCAACCGCCGCTCGCACGGGGTCTCTTGCCATACCGGGCCACGGAGGGACCCGCCCCTCCCCGAGTGAAGGACCCTCGCCCGCCGCGTGTCGCGGTCCGGTCAGGTCAGGTCAGGTCAGGTCAGGTCAGGTCAGGTCAGGTCAGGCGGGCTCGTCCTCCGTCCGTTGCACGTACCGCAGGACACCCCACATGCTCGGCTCGTCGGGGGTGTCCTGCGGCCCGTTCTGCTCGCACTGCGCCAGCTCCTTGCGCAGACCGGCCGCGTCGACGCCGGACCCGATCAGGACGAGCTGGGTGAGCCGCTCCTCGCCCTCGGGCCACCGCTCGGGGTAGAAGCGCAGGAAACGGCCCACCGCGTGCACGGCGTAGCGGTTGTCGGGATCGGCGGCGCCGAAGTCGACGAAGCCCTTGATCCGGTAGAGCCCCTCGGGCCGCGCGTCGAGGAAGGCCATCAGCCGGCGCGGGTGGAGCGGTCCGGCGGCGGTCAGGGAGACGGTCTCGTAGGACGCGTGGGGGTGGGCCCGCGGGTCGCCGTCGCCGTCCTCCGTCCCGTACAGGATGTCCTCGATCGACATCTGCCCCTCGATCTCCCCTTCGGGGACGACCCGGTCGAAGAGCAGCTCCGGGTCGATCCGCCCGTGCGTGGTGCCCACGACCACGGCCTTCCCGGCGAGACCCCCCACCGTCTCGTGGACGGCGAGCAGCTCGGCGTCGGAGACCCGGTCGGTCTTGTTCACGACCACGAGGTCGGCGATCGTCAGGTGCCGGTCGGTCTCGGGGTGCCGCTCCCGGGTCGCGGAGAACTCGGCCGCGTCGACGACCTGGACGAGCCCGCCGTACACGATCCGCTCGTTCTCGCTGGCGAGGACCATGCGGACCAGTTCCTGCGGCTCGGCAAGGCCGCTCGCCTCGATCACGATCACATCGAGCCGGGACTCGGGGCGGGTGAGGACCTCCAGGTACTCGTCGAGCTCGCTCGCGTCGACGGCGCAGCACAGGCAGCCGTTGCCGAGGGAGACGGTGGAGCCGACCTGCCCGGCGATTCTCATCGCGTCGATGCCGATGTCGCCGAAGTCGTTCACCATGACGCCGATGCGGGTCCCCCGGGAGCTGCGCAGCAGATGGTTCAGGAGCGTGGTCTTCCCCGCCCCGAGAAACCCGGCCAGGACGACGACGGGGATCTGCTGCGTGGTCAAGGGACGTGCCTCCGGTTCCTTCGGGTCCCACGGCTGTGGGATCCCCAGAATAGGTTTCCGCACGGACACCCGTGCCGGCGCCATTTCCGGTCCCGGGGCGTGGCCGCTTACGGTTTCCGGCATGAGCCCCGCACAGACCAGCCCTCCGCGCCCGCGTGCGCGCCGTCGGCGGTTCGGCTGGCCGCAGCGGGTGTTCTCGCAGGTCCTGCTGATGCAGCTGGCCATCGCGACCGGTGTCACGGTCCTCGCCACCGGGCTCTTCCTGGCCCCGCTCAGCGCCCAGCTGGACGACCAGGCCATGCGGCGGGCCCTGGCGATCGCGGGGACCACGGCATCCCCCCGGCTGGCCGCGGACCTCACGGGTACGCAGCCGTCGGCGCGGGGGCCGGTGCAGACGGAGGCCGAGCGGATCCGGACCTCCACCGGCGCCGAGTACGTCGTCGTCATGGACACGCGCGGGGTGCGCTGGTCGCACACCGATCCCGCCGCGATCGGCAGGCGCGTCTCCACCGATCCGACCGACGTCCTCGCCGGGCGCAAGGTGATGGAGATCGACAGCGGCACCCTGGGCCGCTCGGCGCGCGGCAAGAC
This sequence comes from Streptomyces sp. CB02009, assembly GCF_001905825.1. Lineage (GTDB taxonomy): Bacteria > Actinomycetota > Actinomycetes > Streptomycetales > Streptomycetaceae > Streptomyces. The sequence goes on along the minus strand of NZ_LIVV01000003.1, from coordinate 143,730 downwards.
GCCGCTGCGGGACGCGGACGGGCGCATCGTCGGCGCGGTCTCGGTCGGCATCGAGTACGACAGCGTCCGCGACCGGCTCCTCGCGGCGATCCCTGGCCTCCTCGCCTACGCGGGCGGGGCGCTCGCGGCCGGTGCCCTGGCCGCCTACCTGATCTCCCGGCGCCTTCAGCGGCAGACCCACGACCTGGCCTTCTCCGACATCTCGGCGCTCCTCGCCGAACGCGAGGCCATGCTGCACGGTATCCGCGAGGGGGTCGTGGCCCTGGACCGCAACGGGTCCGTCCGGCTCATGAACGACGAGGCGCAGCGGCTCCTGGGCCTCGGCCCCGAGGCGGCCGGCCGGCCGCTCGACGAGGTCCTCGGCCGGGGCCGTACCGCCGACGTCCTGGCGGGCCGGGTGACGGGCGAGGACCTGCTGACCGTCCGCGGGCACCGGGTGCTCATCGCCAACCGGATGCCGACGGACGACGGCGGCGCCGTGGCGACCCTCCGTGACCGCACCGAGCTGGAGCGGCTCGGGCGCGAGCTGGACTCCACGCGGGGTCTGATCGACGCCCTGCGCGCCCAGGACCACGAGCACGCCAACCGAATGCACACCCTCCTGGGGCTCCTGGAACTGGAGATGCACGAGGAGGCGGTCGAGTTCGTCACCGAGGTGGTCGGCGTGCACCGGGCCACCGCCGAGCAGGTCACGGAGAAGGTCCACGATCCGCTGCTCGCGGCGCTCCTGGTCGGCAAGGCGACCGTCTCCGCCGAGCGGGGCGCCTCGCTGCGGCTCACCCCCGACTCGCTGCTGCCGGACCTGCTCGTCGACCCGCGCGAGCTGGTCACCGTCGTCGGCAATCTGGTCGACAACGCCCTGGACGCCGTCGCGGGCACCCCGGGCGCCCGTATCGACGTCTCGTTCCGCGCCGAGGGGCGTACGGTCGTGCTGCGGGTCGCGGACAGCGGTCCGGGCGTTCCCGAGGAGCGCCGCGAGCTGATCTTCACCGAGGGCTGGTCCACGAAGGCTCTTCCCTCGCACGGAAAGCGCGGCCTCGGTCTCCCCCTGGTCCGCCGGCTGGCCGAGCGCCGGGGCGGCACCGCGCGGGTCGCCGACGGTCTCGACGGCGGCGCGGAGTTCACGGTCGTCCTCCCGGACGCCCTGACCGAACCGGACCCGGTACCGGACGTGCCGGCCGCGGGGCCGGAATCCGCGGCGGACACGGCTGCCCGGGGCCCGGAAGCCGCAGCGGAGGCGGCCCTCCGGGGCCCGGAAGCCGCAGCGGACCCGGCCCTCCGGGGGCCGGATCCGGAGCCCGTCGAGGAGGCCCGATGATCGACGTCCTGGTCGTCGACGACGACGTGCTGGTCGCCCGGATCAACGCCGCCTACGTCACCAAGGTGCCCGGCTTCCGCGTCGCCGCCACCGCCCACTCCACCGCCGAGGCGCTCGCCGCCCTGGACGAGCGGCCGGTGGACCTGATCCTCCTGGACCACTACCTTCCCGACGAGAACGGGCTGGCCGCCGTACGGGAGCTCCGCGCGCGCGGCCACCAGTGCGACGTGATCATGGTGACGGCGGCGCGGGACGTGGCCACCGTGCAGGCGGCGATGCGGCACGGAGCCCTCCAGTACCTGGTCAAGCCGTTCAACTTCGCCGGTCTCCGCGCCAAGCTGGAGGCGTACGCGACGCTCCGCCGCACCCTGGAGAGCGGCGGCGAGGCGGAGCAGGCCGAGGTGGACCGGATCTTCGGGGTCCTCTCGGCGGGCTCCGTGGCCCCGGACCTGCCGAAGGGCCACTCCCCCACCACGGCCGAGCTGGTCCGCCAGGTGCTGCTCGCCTCCGGTGGGCCGCTGTCCGCCCAGGAGATCGCCGAGCGGGCCGGCGTCAGCCGCCAGACCGCACAGCGCTACCTCAAGCTCCTCGAACGCACCGGAAGGGTCCGCCTCTCCCTCCGGTACGGCGAGACGGGCCGCCCGGAGCACCGCTACGCCTGGGCGACCTCGCCGACCACCGGCTGAGCCCCGCGGAGGCCAGGGAGGCCCGGGGGGGGCCGCGGAGGCCCGCGGAGGCCAGGGAGACCGCAGAGGCCCGGCTCCCGGGGCTTCGTCGGGCGGCGCCGGACGGAGGCCCGGATCCCCTGCTTCGTCAGGCGGCGCCGGCGCCGGTGAGCGACCGGACCTCGGCCTCGGCATGGCGCGCCTCGTCGGGCGGCTCGGCCGACGTCACGGTCCCGATCCATCCGGCGAGGAAGCCCAGCGGAATGGAGACCGCTCCCGGGTTCTGCAACGGGAAGAGATGGAAGTCGACACCGGGGAACAGCGATTCGGGGCTCCCGGAGACCACCGGCGAGACCAGGACCAGCACCACCGCCGGGATCAGACCGCCGTACACCGACCAGACCGCGCCGCGCGTGGTGAACCTCCGCCAGAACAGCGAGTAGAGCAGCACCGGCAGGTTGGCGGAGGCCGCGACCGCGAAGGCCAGCCCGACGAGGAAGGCCACGTTGAGGTCGCGGGCGAGCAGCCCCAGGCCGATCGCGGCCGCGCCGATCCCCGCGGCGGCGATCCGGGCCACGGTCACCTCGCTGTACTGCTTCGCGTGCCGGCGGCGCAGCGAGGCGTACAGGTCGTGGGCGACGGAGGCGGAGGAGGCCAGGGTGATCCCCGCGACGACGGCGAGGATCGTCGCGAAGGCGACGGCCGCGACGATCGCG
>NZ_LIVV01000003.1:0-140987 GCF_001905825.1 Streptomyces sp. CB02009 | reverse complement strand
AGAGCACGGTGCCGCCCGTGGAGCCCGCGCCTCCACCGAGGTCGAGGGCGAGCAGCGGTACAGCCGTGTTCCCGGAGGCGTTGGACGCGCGGACCTCGTCAGGGCCGATCAGGGCGGCCGCTCCGAAGCCCAGCACGATGGTCATCAGGTAGAAGCTGCCGATGAGTCCGATGGACCAGACGACCGAGCGACGGGCGGCCCGGGCGGTCGGCACGGTGTAGAAGCGCGACAGGATGTGGGGCAGCCCCGCCGTGCCGAGCACCAGGGCGAGGCCGAGGCTGATGAAGTCGAGGCGGGCCGTCCAGTCGCCGCCGTAACGGAGCCCGGGGGCGAGGAAGTCCAGTCCGTGGCCACTGCGTTCGGCCGCCGTGGAGAGCAGGTTGTCCACATCGCCGTGGAACCGCAGCAGGACCAGGACGGTGAGCGCGATCGTGCCCGCCATGAGCAGGACCGCCTTGACGATCTGGATCCAGGTGGTGGCCCGCATGCCGCCGAGCGACACGTAGATCACCATCAGCGCGCCGACGCCGATCACCGTCCAGGAGCGGGCCGCCTCGCTGGTGCCGCCGAGCAGCAGCGCGACCAGGCTTCCGGCGCCCACCATCTGGGCCACGAGGTACAGCACGGAGACCGCCACCGAGGACGTGCCCGCGGCGATCCGCACCGGGCGCTCCGCCATCCGCGCGGCGACCACATCGGCCAGGGTGAACCGCCCGCAGTTGCGGACCAGTTCGGCCACCAGCAGCAGCACGACCAGCCAGGCGACCAGGAATCCGACGGAGTACAGCATGCCGTCGTAGCCGTAGAGGGCGATCAGCCCGGAGATGCCGAGGAACGAGGCGGCGGACATGTAGTCGCCGGCGATGGCGAACCCGTTCTCCAGGGGCGAGAACAGCCTGCCCCCGGCGTAGAACTCCTCTGCCGAACCACGCCGGTTGCGGCTCACCCAGGTGGTGATCCCCAGGGTGACGGCGATGAAGACGCTGAACAGCACGAGCGCCAGGGTCTGGTGGTTCGCGGTCACGGCTGGGCCACCCCTCGGGTCATCTCCTGGGTGTCCCAGCGCAGGTCGAGCGCGGCCCGGTCCCTGCGCAGCCGCGCGTGGCGCGCGTACGCCCAGGTCAGCAGGAAGGTGGTGAGGAACTGCCCGAGCCCCGCCACCATCGCCACGTTCACCACCCCGACGACCGGCCGCGCCATGAGTCCGGGAGCGGCGGTCGCCGCCACGACGTAGGCGAGGTACCAGAGGAGGAACGCGAGAGCGGCCGGGAAGACGAACCGGCGGTAGCGGCTGCGCACCTCCTGGAACGCCGGGCTCCGCTGCACTTCCAGATAGATCTCCGCCGCGCTGTGGACCCGCTGTCGCGGCACCGCGTCGGGTCCGCCGCCACCGGGCGCCCCGGCCCCCGCCCGCTCGTCCCCGCCGACGGCCGTCGCGTCGTACCAGGGGTCGTCGAACGGCACCGCCGAAGCGTCGAGCCCTTCCTGCTTGTCCACCTGCTCCACCGGCCAACTCTCCTTGTCAAGCGAACCGTTTCGGCCGCGTGCCCAAGGATGGACAGAGCGGGAACATCCCGGACTCTTCTCCTCCCGGTGTTCACACCATCAGGTGACTCTCCTCCCAGGTGGCCTGACCAGACCGTGCTGATATGCGTACCGCACGGCCTGCGCCCGGTCGCGCACCCCCGTCTTGGCGAAAAGATTGTTGATATGCGTCTTCACGGTGGCGGTGGAGATCCCCAGCCGCCCGGCGATCTCCTGGTTGGAGAGCCCGTCGGCGACGAGTACGAGCACCTCCGTCTCCCGCTCGGTGAGCCCGTCGGCCCCCGGAACCACCGGCCCGGCAGTCGCCGACGCCGACGCCAGCGACGCCGTCGCGGAACCCTCCGCCCCCGGTCCGGTCCCACCCGACGGCCCCGCCCTCTCGGCGCTCGCCCCCCGCTCCACCAACTGCTCCAGCAACCGCCGCTGCACGCTGGGAGAAAGCCCCGCCCGCCCGTCGGTCACGTCCCGCAGGGCCCGCACGATCTCCTCCCCGCTCGCGTCCTTGGTCAGGTACCCGCGGGCCCCGGCCCGCAGCGCCGGGAACAGCGAGGCGTCGTCGGCGTAGGTGGTGAGCACCACGACCTCCGTCCCGGGGTGCCGCTCCCGGATCCGGCGGGTGGCCTCGACACCGTCGCAGCGCGGCATGCGCAGGTCCATCAGGACCACGTCGGGCGCGAGTTCGGCGGTCAGCGCGACCGCTTCCTCCCCGTCCCGGGCGGACCCGACGACCTCGACCCCGGCAAGCAGCCCGAGCAGCATCACGATCCCCTCACGCACCACGGCCTGATCGTCGGCGACCACCACCCGCACCGCCCGAGCCCCCTCGCACGCGTCGACGTCCTCCGGCCGGGGCAGCCCCACGGCCCTCTCCTCGGCGCTCATGCCGGCACCCGCAGACGCACGGTGAACCCCGGCCCGTCCGGCCCCGCGTCCAGGCTGCCGCCGAGCAGTTCGGCCCGCTCCCTCATCCCGAGCAGTCCGTACCCGGAGCCGGACGAGCCCAGCCCGAGCCCCTCTCCCCCGCCCTCGGCCGTCGGAGGCGGCCCGGAGTCACGTATCTCCAGGGAGATCTCATCGGCCTCGTAGGCGAGCCGGATCCTGGTCCGCGCGCCGGGTGCGTGCTTGCGCACGTTCGTCAGAGCCTCCTGCGCGACCCGTCGCACCGCCTGGGACGCCTCGGCCGGCAGGTTCCGGCGCTCTCCGCTGACATCGACCTCGGCGCGGTCCTCCCGGGCCAGCTCCTGCAGGTACTCCTCGACGGGCACCATGTCCCCGCGCAGCGCCGACAGCGCGTGCCGGGTCTCCGCGAGCCCCTCTCTCGCCATGGAGCGGGCGGAGGTGACGAGCTTGAGGACCTCGCTCCGGTCCGCTCCCGCCTCGATCTGGAGCCGTGCGACCTCCAGGTGCACCATCTGGGCGGAGAGGCTGTGGGCCAGCACGTCGTGTATCTCGCGGGCGATCCTGGCTCTCTCGGCCAGCGCGGCGGACGCGGCCTCGGCCTCCCGGGCGAGCCGCTCCTGGGCGAGGAGCTGGAAACCCGCCCCGCGGGCGTGGGCGTCCAGCCGGAGCGAGTAGCCCGCGAGCAGCACGGCCCCGGTCGTGAGGCAGGCGCCCAGGATCCCGGTCTCGTCCGCCTCCACGAAGCCGGGAACGAGCACGGCCACGGTGGCCAGTCCCAAGGGCAGCGGCAGCCGTTCCATCGCCATGATGCAGACGACTATCCACAGGACGGTCGCCGGCGTCGGTGCCCCGGCCGCGTAGGCCCCGAGACCGCCCAGGGCTATCACCCCGAGCAGCCCCAGCGAGGCCGCGGCCCGGTGATCGAGGGTGGTGTGGTGGTAACCGAGCGCCGCCGCCACACAGAGCCCGTAGCCGAGGGGCGGCAGCGGTGCGTACCAGCCCTCGAACCCTCCCGAGGTGTAGCAGCCGGCGAGCACCCAGACACTCAGGGCCGTGATCATGCTGTAGTCCAGGACGATCCGGCCCCGGGGCACTCCCAGCCGGGTGAGTGCCTCCCGTGAGGGCCAGGAGCGCCAGGAGCCTTCCTGGGCCGTACCGGTCCTCGTGTCCGCCCGTTCGCGCTTCTCGTCCATGCCCGTCCCCCTCCGTCATGTCGATGCTACGGAGAGTCGAGGGCCGTGTGATCGGCCTGTGGGTGGAGCGTGTGGCTCCACCCACGGGTGGAGTGCCTCAGGCGTCGATCCGCGAGCGGTCGAGGGTCGCCGCGGAGCCGGTGATGAACTCCTTGCGGGGCGCCACGTCGTTGCCCATGAGCAGGTCGAAGACCTGCTCCGCCGCGTCCAGGTCGCCGATGTTGATCCGGCGCAGGGTGCGGTGACGCGGGTCCATCGTGGTCTCCGCGAGCTGGTCGGCGTCCATCTCGCCCAGCCCCTTGTAGCGCTGGATGGAGTCCTTGTAGCGGACCCCCTTGCGCTGGTACTCCAGCAGGGTCTGGCGCAGCTCGTTGTCCGAGTACGTGTAGACGTACTTGTCCTGGCCCTTCTTGGGCTGGACGAGCTCGATCCGGTGCAGCGGGGGCACGGCGGCGAAGACCCGCCCGGCCTCCACCATCGGCCGCATGTAGCGCTGGAAGAGCGTGAGCAGCAGGCAGCGGATGTGGGCGCCGTCGACGTCGGCGTCGACCAGGAGGACGATCTTCCCGTAGCGGGCCGCGTCGATGTCGAAGGTGCGGCCCGAGCCCGCTCCTATGACCTGGATGATCGCGCCGCACTCGGCGTTCTTCAGCATGTCCGAGACGGACGACTTCTGGACGTTGAGGATCTTGCCGCGGATCGGCAGGAGGGCCTGGAACTCGCTGTTGCGGGCGAGCTTGGCCGTACCGAGGGCCGAGTCGCCCTCGACGATGAAGAGCTCGCTGCGCTCCACGTCGTCGCTGCGGCAGTCGGCCAGCTTCGCCGGCAGTGAGGAGGACTCCAGCGCGGTCTTCCGGCGCTGCGCCTCCTTGTGCTGGCGGGCGGCGATGCGGGTCCGTGCGGCGGCGACGGCCTTGTCCAGGACGGCACGGGCCTGCGCCTTGGCGTCCCGCTTGGTCGAGGTGAGGAAGGCCTTGAGCTCCTTGGCGACCACGTTCGCCACGATCCGGCGGGCCGCGGACGTACCGAGGACCTCCTTGGTCTGCCCCTCGAACTGCGGCTCGGCGAGGCGGACCGTCACGACGGCCGTGAGCCCTTCCAGAGCGTCGTCCTTGACGATGTCGTCCTCTGCGACGCGCAGCATCTTCGAGGAGCGCAGCACCTCGTTCACCGTCTTGGTGACGGCCTGCTCGAAGCCCGAGACGTGGGTGCCGCCCTTGGGCGTGGCGATGATGTTGACGAAGGACTTGACCGTGCTGTCGTAGCCGGTGCCCCAGCGCAGGGCGACGTCCACGGCGAGCTCACGGGTGACCTCGGTCGGGGTCATGTGGCCACGCTCGTCGAGGACCGGGACGGTCTCCTTGAAGGTGCCCTGGCCGGTGAGGCGCTGGATGTCGCAGACGGCCTTGTCCTGCGCGAGGTACTCGCAGAACTCGCTGATGCCCCCGTCGAAGCGGAAGGTCTCCTCGCTCTTGCCGACCCCCGCCAGGTCCCGCTCGTCGCGGACGACGATGGTGAGGCCGGGCACGAGGAAGGCGGTCTGCCGGGCGCGCTGGTGCAGCGTCTCCAGGGAGAGCTTGGCGTCCTTGAGGAAGATCTGCCGGTCCGCCCAGTAGCGCACGCGCGTGCCGGTGCGGGTCTTGGGGACGCGCTTGCCCTTGCGCAGGCCGTTGCCCGGGTCGAAGGGGCTGTCGGGGCCCTGCTCGGTGAAGATGCCCGGCACGCCCCGGCGGAAGCTGATCGTGTGCGTGGCGCTGTTCCGGTCGACCTCGACGTCGAGGCGGGCCGACAGGGCGTTGACCACGGAGGCGCCGACGCCGTGCAGACCGCCGGAGGCGGCGTACGACCCGCCGCCGAACTTTCCGCCGGCGTGCAGCTTGGTCATGACGACCTCGACTCCGGAGAGTCCGGTCTTCGGCTCCACGTCGACCGGGATGCCCCGGCCGTTGTCCTGGACCTCGACGGAGCCGTCCTCGTGGAGGATCACCTCGATGTGGTCGCAGTAGCCCCCGAGGGCCTCGTCGACGGAGTTGTCGATGATCTCCCAGATGCAGTGCATCAGGCCGCGGCTGTCGGTGGACCCGATGTACATACCGGGGCGCTTGCGGACCGCTTCGAGCCCTTCGAGTACGAGCAGGTGCCGCGCGGTGTAGTTGGAAGCGTCACGGTCTGCGGTCAGCAGCGCACTGGACGGCACGGACGTTTCGGCGGTCACGCGGTTCGCTCCTCGCTGAATTTGAAATCTGGCCCAGTGGGGTAAGGCCCGGCGTCGGTCACCCGTCAGAGGGTACCGATGCCTGGTAGAGCCGTTGTTACGCCACCCTCCCCGAATCCTCATGCTAGTCCAGAGTCGTATGGATGTTCGATCCCTCGATGGGGTGACGCGAACATCACGTTCCCTTCCGCGCATGAACCATTTAGGCTCCGGGCACGTCCTCATCAACAACCGGCAACCACGCCGGGAGGACTGACCTACACAAGCAACGCGAAATCCGTAGAGCGACGCAATACGGCTCATTCGCCGCCAACCGGCAGCAGACAGCCACCTGCGAAGAAGTTTGAAGGAAAAGCCGCGAGCGGGAACGTTTTCGGCCTGGTTGGATGTTGACCCTGGTACGACAGCTCGTCGAGCTAGAGAAGAGGCGACGTGACTACTGTTCTGACCCCCGCGAGCCCCCTGACGGCCGCTGACCGTTGCGACCGCTGCGGCGCCCAGGCTTACCTGCGTGTCGTCCTGACCAGCGGAGGTGACTTGCTCTTCTGCGCCCACCACGGACGTAAGTTCGAGCCGGAACTCAAGAAGATCGCCGTTGAGATACAGGATGAGACGGACCGCCTGACGGACGTGCCGGCCCGCACGCAGGGCGACGACCACTGACGCCTCGCATCCACGACGAGCCCAGATCCGGCCGATGACCGGACAACGGGCGGCCACCCCCGCGTTCCGAGGGGGGTGGCCGCCCGTTCTCGTACCGCCACGGTCCGCCGTTGCTCAGAAGCTCTCCGGCAGCACAGCCGAGACGCGGGTGTAGACCCCCGGGTTCTCCGCCTGCCCGCAGCCGCTGCCCCAGGACACCAGGCCGACGAGAAGCCCCTTCGCCACGAGCGGGCCTCCGCTGTCGCCCTGGCACGCGTCCTTGCCGCCGCGCGGGTCGCCCGCGCACAGCATCGTCTCGCGCCGGTAGGGGACGCCGAAGCCTCCCGGGTACGCCCGCTCGCACGCGCTGTCCGGCAGCACCTGGACTGGCGCCGTGCGCAGCGTGGAGGCATAGGACCCGCGGCCGGTCGTGTCGCCCCAGCCGTAGACGTCCGCCTCCGTACCGGGCGCGTACGCCGTGTCGCCCGCGCGGGCGACACCGATGACGTACGACTGCGGCAGCGCGTTCACCAGCGTCAGCACAGCGAGGTCGCCCGAGTTCGTCGTCGGGTCGTAGTCGGGGTTGATCCAGGTGTCCGAGATCCGCACCTCCTGCCCGCCCTCGCCGCGCAGCGCGGCGCGGCCCGCGATGACCACGAAGTCGCGCACCTCCCACGGCTCGCCGCCGAGCACCTCGCGCCCCAGGCAGTGGGCCGCCGTGAGGACCTTGGTCGGCGCCACGAGCACGCCCCCGCAGAACTGCCCCGCACGCGTACCCCCGAACCGGTCACGGCTGGACAGCGCCACGACCCAGGGCGCGTCCGTGATCTGGGCCTGCCGGCCGCCCACCACGACGCTGTCGGCGGCCACGGGTACGGCGGTGGCCAGCTGTCCCGCCGCCGCCGCGATCAGGCCCAGAGCACCGGTCAATGCTCGGGTGAGGGAACCACGCATGGAGCCTCCTGACTCTCCGGTGATGTCGCTTCACCCAGAGTCCAGCACACCACCGCGCGGTGCACCCCGCGCACAGCCGGAGGGCCCGGCTCCCCCTCGGGGAACCGGGCCCTTCCGCGTACCGCTCCTGCCTCGCGTCCGTCGCTCTCACGGACCCGCGAGGTACGGATCAGTCGAGGTAGTCGCGCAGCACCTGCGAGCGCGACGGGTGGCGCAGCTTCGACATGGTCTTCGACTCGATCTGACGGATCCGCTCGCGGGTCACGCCGTAGACCTTGCCGATCTCGTCCAGCGTCTTCGGCTGGCCGTCGGTGAGACCGAAGCGCATCGAGACGACGCCGGCCTCACGCTCGGAGAGCGTGTCGAGCACCGAGTGCAGCTGCTCCTGGAGGAGCGTGAAGCTCACCGCGTCGGCCGGAACGACCGCCTCGGAGTCCTCGATCAGGTCGCCGAACTCGCTGTCGCCGTCTTCACCCAGCGGGGTGTGGAGGGAGATCGGCTCACGGCCGTACTTCTGGACCTCGATGACCTTCTCAGGGGTCATGTCGAGCTCCTTGGCCAGCTCCTCCGGGGTGGGCTCGCGGCCCAGGTCCTGGAGCATCTGACGCTGCACACGCGCGAGCTTGTTGATGACCTCGACCATGTGCACCGGGATACGGATGGTGCGGGCCTGGTCGGCCATGGCGCGGGTGATCGCCTGACGGATCCACCAGGTGGCGTACGTGGAGAACTTGTAGCCCTTGGTGTAGTCGAACTTCTCGACCGCGCGGATCAGACCCAGGTTGCCCTCCTGGATCAGGTCCAGGAAGAGCATGCCGCGGCCGGTGTAGCGCTTGGCCAGCGAGACCACCAGACGGAGGTTGGCCTCCAGGAGGTGGTTCTTGGCCCGGCGGCCGTCCTCGGCGATGATCTCCAGCTCGCGCTTGAGCTTCGGCGCGAGCTTGTCCGAGTTCGCGAGCTTGTCCTCGGCGAACAGGCCGGCCTCGATGCGCTTGGCGAGCTCGACCTCCTGCTCGGCGTTGAGGAGCGGGACCTTGCCGATCTGCTTCAGGTAGTCCTTGACCGGGTCGGCGGTGGCACCGGCGACGGCGACCTGCTGCGCCGGAGCGTCGTCCTCGTCCTCGTCGGACAGGACGAAGCCCTTGCTCTCGCCCTCGGTCTCTTCTTCCTCGCCCTTGCCGGGCGCGACGTCCTCGAGCAGCTCTTCGCCCTCGACGGCTTCGTCGGCGTCCTTCTTGGACGTGGTCTTCTTGGCCGCCGTCTTCTTGGCGACGGTCTTCTTGGCCACCGTCTTCTTGGCGACGGTCTTCTTCGCGGCCGCCTTCTTGGCGGCGGATCCGGCCTCGTCGGCCGGGTCGTCGCCCTCTGCCGCGGAGGCCGTGGCGGCCGTGACGGTCGTCTTCGTCACGGTCGTCCTGGCGGTGACGGTCTTGGTGGCGGTGCGCTTGGCCGGGCTCTTCGCGGCGACGCTCTTGCGGGCGCGCTTCGGCGACTCCGCTGCACTGACCATCAGCGTCACACCCTCTTCCTCGAGGATCTGATTGAGGCTGCGCAGAACATTCTTCCACTGGGTTGGCGGAATCTGGTCAGCCTCGAAGGCCCGACGCACGTCATCGCCGGCGATCTGCCCATCAGCCTTTCCCCGCTCGATGAGCGCCATCACAGACTCGGACTCGGCGATCTCCGGCGGGAGCGTACGGGATGTGCTGGCCGACACGAACAACCTCTCGGAACGATGGAAACGGCTTCCGGCCCCGCCCTGGATGGGGCTGGAGCCGACGACCGTCGACGGGGAATGTGCCGACGGCGCGGGCTGGACCGGGGAACTGCACAGCGCCTCCATCGGCTGCTGTATTCCTTCCTCGGCTGTCACCTCTTAGGTCATCGCACGGCTCGGAGGAGTGTTACGCCCAATCTTCGTGGCCCGAGTCACACCTCATGTGCGACAAATGAACGCAGAGGGATATATCAGCGTACATTCACCCCGCCGCAATCCTGGCGCCGCCCGGGAACACCCTTCCGGGCTCCCCGGGCGCCGCTCGGACCCGGCGGCGCGCCCTGTCCGCGCCTCCATGCTCCCGGCCACGGCCCGCGGGTCAGTGTTCGCGGGGGGCGGGGACGACCCGCTCCACCTCGGGGTGGACCGTGAGCAGGGCCCGCATGGCCGTCTCCGCGCCGAGGGCGTCACCCGTGGCGAGCGCGTCCACGATCCGCGCGTGGTGCGCGAGGCAGGCCTCGCTCGGGCGGTCGCAGCCCGTGGCGGGCCCGCCGGACACCTGGAGCGCCGAGCCGACGATGCCGGAGAGGTGCTCCAGCATCCGGTTGCCGGCGAGCTGGATGAGGAGCGAGTGGAACTCGGTGTCGGCGCGGGAGAACGTGATGCCGTCCCCCTGGGCGAACGCGTGCCCCATGATCTCGACCATGTCGGCGAGGCGCTGCTGCACGTCCTCGCGCCCGTGCCCGGCGGCGAGGCGGGCGGCCAGCGGCTCGATCGTCCAGCGCAGCTCGTTCAGCTCACGGCGCTGGTCGTCGCGCTGCGGGCCGAAGGCGCGCCACTCGATGATGTCGGGGTCGAGGAGGTTCCAGTCGCTGACGGGCCTGACGCGGGTGCCGACGTTCGGGCGGGCGCTGACGAGCCCCTTGGCCTCGAGCACGCGCAGCGACTCGCGGACGACGGTGCGCGAGACCTCGAACCGCTGGCCGATCTCCTCGGGGACGAGCGGGCGGTCGGCCCCGAGATCGCCGGAGACGATCATCTGCCCGAGCTGCTGGACGAGCTGGCCGTGCAGTCCGCGCCCCCGGTTGCCGGAGCTCCGGCGGCCGACGCGGCCCAGGTCGGTGTCCACCCCCTCCCAGGAGGGCGGGCCCACACGGCCGGCGGCGGGCGCCTCCGCGTAGGGGTAGCGGTCGAGATCGCCCGGGGTGCCGAGGCCGGAGTCGACGGAGCGGGCGGCGGTCATCATGGTGTGCGCAAGGGTACTCACGCATCCTTTGTCGGCGCTGCTTCCGTGACCCTTGAGGTCTTTGGTGAAAAGCACACGAAAGGGTGATCGGCGCCTCCTACACAATTGACGATTTATCGGACATAGCGGTCACTTATCAAGGGAGTTGACCGCCAACCGGAATCTTTCAATCCGAAAGTGATCACCAACGCGCCTTGCGGCGAAGGCCGGTGAACACATAGGCGCAGAGCAACCCTGTCAACGTCAGGGAGAGAGCCACCCCCGCGGGCTGCCCGAGCACCCTCAGCCCTCCCGCCAGCCAGCGGTCCACCGCCGGGGACCACTGCGGACCGGCGAACTCCCGGAGCCGTGCGGGGAGTCCGGCGGCCGATCGCACCGCGGGCCCGGTCAGCACCTTCTGGAGCAGCGGGACGAAGGCGACCGGTACCGCGAGGACCGCCGCCACGCCGGCCGCCGCGGCCCGGAAGACCCCGGCACCGAGGACTCCGGCCCAGGAGCAGCCGACGACCAGCCCCAGCCAACTCGCACAGAGCGTGGGCCAGTTCCTCGGTACGGAGATCAACTCTCCGCCGTAGACGAGCCGCAGCACCTGAAGGTCCACCACGACCACGGCCGCCCCGAGCGTCAGGGCGACGGCCGCCGCCACGGCCAGTTTCGCCAGCAGCAGGCCCGGCCTGCGCGGCACGGCCCCCCGGCCCGTGGTGAGCGCGGGATAGCGGTACTCCTCACCGAAGGAGAACGCGCCGAGCAGTCCGGCCCCGAGTGCCGCAGGCGGCAGCGGCGAGAGCGCGGGCCAGCCGGCCAGGACCGCGGGCAGCGCGGCGCTCCCGCCCCGCCCTAGGAGCAGGGCGAGGGTCACGGAGCCGAGCAGGACGGCCGCCACGACGAGCGGGGTGGACGGCACTCCCAGCAGGCGGTGGACCTCGTACCGCAAAGGGCGCAGCGGCGAGCGAGCGGGCTTCCTGGCCGCACCCCCCTCCCCGGCAGCGAGGTCACCGGACACGGAGGGTCTGAGTACCGGGGCGCCGGACGCGGAGGGTCTGGGCACGGGAGCGCCTGGCACGGGCGCACCGGGCGCGGGGACACTCGACCCGAGGCCACCGGGTCCGGCCTGCCGCCCGGAGCCCGGCTCCGTGCGCGCCCCTCCCGCCGGGGGACGCAGAGCAGGCGAGGCGTCGGCGGTCTCACCGATCTCGGCGGCCAGCCGGTGGATCGGTACGCCGTGACGGAACGCCGTGTCGCCGACGGCCGCGCAGTCGCTCCCGTAGACGGACAGCCGGTTGCCGCCTTCTGCGACGACCTCGACCGACCGCCGGCCGGCCCTGGCCTCCTGGGTCACGACCGCGGCGAGCCGTGCCGCCTGCGGGGTGCGGACGGCGACCCGGGGGCGCAGCCGGGTCCGGGCGAACTCGGTGACGTCCTGGTCGGCGACGAGCCGCCCACCGTCGAGCGTGACGACCCGGTCGGCGTTGCGGACCGCGTCCTTGGGGTCCGTCGTGGTGTACAGCACGGTTCCGCCGTCGCCCGCGTGCGCCCGGATCAGTTCGTACAGCCAGGTGCTCTCGGACGGGGAGAGACCGGCGGCCGGTTCGTCGAGCAGCAGGGTGTGGGGGTCGCCCAACAGGGCGGAGGCGAGGCCGAGTCGGCGATCCGCCCCGACCGGCAGAGTGCCGATCCGCCGGCGCTCCAGGCCGTCGAGACCGACGGCCCGGACGAGTTCCCCGGCTCGTGAGGCGGGAACCCCGGTGGCGGCGCAGAGCATCCGCAGCTGGCCCCGGAGTGTGCGGGAGGGATGTCCGGGGATGTCGCCGAGGAGGACGCCGACCTCGCGCGGGGGGTGGGCGATGCGGTGCAGCGGCCGGCCCCGGAAGTAGGTGATCCCGCGGCCCGGCTCGAGTTCGAGCATGAGCCGGAGCGCGGTGGTCTTGCCGGAGCCCGCGGTACCGAGGAGAGCGGTCACGGCACCCGGCCGGGCCTCGAAGGTCAGATCGTCCACGGCGGGCGGGCGATCGCGGCGGGGAGTGCTGGTCAGTCCGATTGCCTGGAGCATCGCTTCTCTCGCGGTAGGTGACACCGCTCCGCGGCAGGGCGGCGCTACCGCAGCAAGATAACGCTACATTTCGGACTTTCGGCGCAGGGTTGGCATTCAGGAGCGGCGGAAACCCCGGCCCGTCAGACCTCGGGGCGCAGCATGGGCGGGTTGAGGAGGGTGGCCCCACCTGCCCTGAAGAGCTGGGCGGGGCGCCCGCCCTGACGGGTCGTGGTGCCCCCGGCCGGAACGAGGAAGCCGGGCGTGCCGGTCACCTTCCGGTGGAAGTTGCGCGGATCCAGGGCCACACCCCACACGGCCTCGTAGACGCGGCGCAGCTCCCCGACCGTGAACTCCGGCGGGCAGAAGGCCGTGGCAAGAGAGGAGTACTCGATCTTGGAGCGGGCGCGCTCCACCCCGTCGGCGAGGATCCGGGCATGGTCGAAGGCCAGCGCCACCGGACCGCCTTCCTTCCCGTCACCACCGCCCCCGGCCTCGTCGCCCGAGCCCTCGGCACCGCCCGCGCCAAGGGCGGTTCCAGCCTCCGCCGTCCCGGCGAGCACGTCCTCGCCGAGCAGTTCCTCGACGGGCGCCCAGCGGGCGCTGTTCGCGTCGCCGCCGGCCCGCGGTGCGGGAAGGTCCGGGGCGAGCGCCAGGTGCGCGACGCTGACCACTCGCATACGGGGGTCACGGTCGGGCGCCCCGTACGTCGCCAGCTGCTCCAGGTGCGCGCCGTTGCTCGGTACGGGCGGCGGGGCGGCGGGATCGTGGGCGCAGAGGCCCGTCTCCTCGACCAGCTCACGCGCGGCGGCACCGCTCAGGTCCTCGTCCTCGCGCACGAAGCCGCCGGGCAGCGCCCAACGCCCCCGGTACGGCTCCTCTCCCCGCCGTACGACCAGGGTGCAGAGCGCGTGGCGGCGCACGGTGAGCACGACCAGGTCGACGGTCACGGCGAAGGGGGGAAAGGCCGACGGGTCGTAGGGAGGCATGCCGCGATCATAGTCGTCTTCCTGACGATAAGCACGCCCCTCGGGAGCATCCGCGCCGACTTCCGCGGCCTGTCGCGAGGCTTCCGTCGTGTCCGTGCCCGGCATCCCGTCACACCCCCAGTTGAAGGCCCTCAGCGGCCTCCTCGACCATACCGAGACCGAGCCTGCCGACCCGCACGGCGAACGGCTCGCCCGCGACGACGATCCCCGAGAACCGGATCGCTCCGAGCGGCGCGGACCGCAGGGGATGCGTCGACACGGACCGGCCCGGCGTGTCCGGCCGGACACCGACGAGGGCGAGCAGCGCGTGGACCGCTCCGGCGGCCCCGACGGCCGCCGGTCGGCACGCGGCGGGGTGCGGCACCGGCCGCCCGCCCGCAGTGCGCTGCTCCCCCGCGTACATCTCGGGCAGCCGGTACGCGAAGGCCTCCGCCGCGTCGAGCAGCCCACGGAGCAGGGAGGCGGCCTCCTTCTCGTGGCCGAGGGCGGCGAGCCCTGCCACGGCGACCGCTGTCTCGTGCACCCGCACCGCACCCCCGCGGTGGCCGAAGGGGTTGTGGCCGGGCTCCTTGGCTCCCAGGCCGCGCAGCCCCCAGCCGGAGTCCAGGGCAGGGGTTCCGAGCAGTCTCGCCACCTGTTCGGTCTCCGTCCTGTCCAGCAGCCCCTGGGCGAGGCGGCCGCCGCCGAGCAGCCCCGTGTCGAGCAGATGCGCCGCCCAGCCACCCAGCTGGGGCCAGGCCCGCCCGTCCGGCCCACGGGCGACGGCGGGCCGGCCACCGGCCCGGTCGTCGAGCCAGAACTCCCGCCGGAAGCGCTCGCGCAGCTTCCCCGCCGCCTCGCGCAGCGCGTCTCCCCCGGGCCTGGCGCAGGCGTCGAGCAGATCCGCTCCGAGCAGCGCCGCGCGATGCGCGTGCGCCTGTGTCTCGGCGCGCCAGGGCCCGGCGGGCCCCGGGTCCGGCACGAGCCCGCTCGCGCCGGCCGCCCTGCGCAGCCAGTCGAGGCAGCGCTCCGCCACGGGGAGCAGCTCTTCCAGGTCCGCCGCCGGCAGCCCCCAACGGCGGGCCTCGGCGAGCACGACCGGGTAGGCGAGGGTGGCCTCGATGCCGGTGCAGCGGGGCGGCAGGTGCGGGCCGGCGTCCCTGAGGGGCCCCGGGATGCGGCCGGACTCGGGTCCGTCGCCGGAGAGCTGGGTGCGCCCGAGGGCGCGCAAGGTGGTGACGGCGAGCCGGGTGCCGAGAGGCAGAGCCATCCGGGCCGCCCAGAGCGCCTCGGCGGTGACGGGTCCGCAGCGCCAGGGGACGCCTGCGGCGAGGTGGACGTCCGCCGGGTGCGCCGGGTCGCGCTGGAGCAGGGCCCGCAGGTCCTCGACGGACGCGCGCAGCAGTTCCCCGGGGCGCGGGTCGTCGCCCTCGGCGAGGGCTTCGGCGAGGACGTGGCCTCCGGGCCGCCCGGCACCTCCCGGGGAACCGGTGGGGCGGCCCGACGAGCCGTCGCGTACCCGCAACCGGACAGTGAACGCGCCCCCGGGAGGCAGTTCGGCCTCCCATCGGAGGACGCCCGCCGCCGCCAGGGCGTCCATCGGCGGCGGGTCAGCCGTGACGGTGACGGATCGTCCGCCGTCGCCGGTCCAGCGCAGGCCGGTGCCGTGGACGCTCGCGGTGAGTTCAGGTCCTGGCCTGCCGGACGCCACCGCGCCCAGGTCCGCGAGATCCGACCCCAGAGCGATTTCCACGGGGAGCCGGAGGGGGCGGGCGACGGCGCTGCGCAGGGTGATCCGCTCGCTGCCGTCGGCGCTTCGTGTGCGTTCGACCGTGAGTCCGGGGTCGGGTCCCATGTCCCCGGGGACCCGGAGGGCGCCGAGGAACAGCGCCCGGTCCGCGGCGGCCATTCGGCCCTGGAGGGCGACCGGCTCGCGCCCCGCCACCCGCAGGACGCAGCGGGAGAGGAGCCGTCGCCCCGCCGCGTACACGCCCTCGGGTCCCTCGCCGGTGAGCTGGCCGTGCTCGGCGCAGACCGCGAGGGCGGGCAGGGCCACGCAGAGAAGCGCGTCGTGCACCGACGGAAGCTCCGTCGGCCGGGCCGCACGCGGCGGGGCACCGCCGGTTCCGGCGGCGGTCCCGGTGGGGCGCCCGGCGGGGCGTCCGGGCACGTGGCCGGTCGGGGGTCCGGTGGGGCGGCCGGGGGCCGGGACAGGACTGGGGGCCATGGCGGGTACGGGGTGCTCTCTGTGCGGACCGGACGGCCGGCGCGGTGTCGGCGGGACGGTTCGGACGACTCCGCCAGAGAGCTGAACGCGCCGACGGGCGGCCGGGTCACGGTCGTCATCGACCGCTCCTGGTGCCGCGGTGCCCACCGTGCCTCGGGCTCCCGCTCCCCGGCTTGCTCGCGGCGGGCCCGCCCGGCCGGACGCCGGCCGAGGAACGGCGCTCCGCTCCACCGGTCCGACGACCGGGCTTCCTCAGGGTCTGCCGACTGCTCTGCGGGCGCGCGACACGCGTCCGGACCCGCGGGGACGGGCCCGAAGCAGCCTGGTCGGAGGCGAGCCGGCTGTCCCGCTCCGTCCGCAGACAGGAGCGGAGCGATTCGGGGTCGAGGCCTTCGTTGCACGCCTGGTGCAGCAGCCGGGCGAAGACGTATTCGGGGTCGATGTCGAGGGCGAGTCCGAGGGCGACCCGGGCGGTCGGCTCGTCGCCGGTGGACCAGGCCGTCCAGCCCGCGAGGGTGAGCGGTGCGGCGGCGTGCTCCTGGTAGGGGGCGACGCAGCGCGTGGCGAGTACGCGCCAGAGGCGCAGGGCGGCGGTGCCCTCCCAGCCCTCCATCCATTCGGCGGCACGGTCCCGGGTGGCCCGGTCCTGGAGGCCGAGGATCAGCGCGGCCGCTTCGCCGGTGCCCACCAGGGCGTCGTCTGCAGCGTCGCTCTCGGCGGTGCTCGCCACGCTCGCGCCGGAAGTCCTCTGCGCGGTCGCGGCGCCGGTCCGGTCGGCCCGCCCGGCTTCACCCTTCGGGTTGACGAACCGGCGGAGGACCGCCCGCGCCAGGCGCAGTGTCGTCTCGCGCACCTCCGCCCGGCCCTCTTCCTCGGCGCTCTCCAGGATCCGGGGGACGATCTCGGCGGCGCTCGCGTCGAGTGCCGTGCGCTGCTCCTCCTCCCGGGGTCCGCCGGACGGCTGGAAGCGGCGCTCCATGTCCCGCAGGGACCCCCGTACCTGGACGCCGGCGTACGCCGCGGTCGCCGCCATCACCGTCGTCCCGCTGAGGGCCAGCGGGGTGCCGTCGGGCGGGCAGCAGCGGGCGTCGGGGCAGCAGTAGGAGAAGTAGAGACCGTCGGAGATGCACAAGGCTTCGTAGACCGGGATGTCGAGGGCGCCGCACGCCGTGCGCAGCCGCTGGGCGAAGGGGCGCAGCCGCTCCATGACCCTGCGGCCCGTCTCGCCTGCCGCGGGGTCCTGGCAGAGGAAGACGACGATGCCGTCGGGTCGGGAGCCGCTCCTTTCGCCCCCTTCGACGAGGCATTCGGCGAGGTGGTCGGCGGTGGACGCCCATTCGCGGGGCGAGCGGGGAATGCCCAGCCTGACGCGCCCTCCGAAGCGGCCGTGCTCGCCGTGGAGGGCGACCAGGACGACGGAGTCGGTGGGGTGGAAGCCCAGCACGAACGGCAGGGCGTCGGCCAGTTCCGCCGGGCCGCGCAGGGTGATCCGGGGACGGGTGAGGTCGCTTGATTCGTGGTGATTCGCGTTCATGGTCAGGACGGTCTCGTGATCTCCCGAAATCCGAAACCCCTGTGGATAACTCCCGGAACGGGGCTTCCGTCGACCTGTCGAGTTGTCCACAGGTTCGGCGCTCGTTCGCGCGATGTCCGAGGCATCGGGTTGCATGGAGTCATGACCCACGCAGACCCCCTGGAAGACCGCGCCGCGCTCCGGACCGCCGCCGATGCCGTACTCGCCCGTCTCGTCTCGGACCCGACCGGCACGGCGAGACTGCGCGAGGACCAGTGGCGGGCCATCGAGGCCTTGGTCGCCGACCGGCGCCGGGCCTTGGTGGTGCAGCGGACGGGCTGGGGAAAGTCGGCCGTGTACTTCGTGGCGACCTCCCTGCTCCGCGAGCGCGGCAGCGGCCCGACCGTGATCGTCTCCCCACTGCTCGCGCTGATGCGGAACCAGGTGGAGGCGGCCGCTCGGGCGGGCATCCGCGCCCGGACGATCAACTCGTCGAACACGGAGGAGTGGGAAACGGTCCAGGAGGAGGTGGCCGCCGGCGAGGTGGACGTGCTCCTGGTGAGCCCCGAGCGGCTCAACAATCCGGACTTTCGCGACCAGGTGCTCCCCCGGCTCGCTGCCGCCACCGGGCTGCTCGTGGTCGACGAGGCGCACTGCATCTCGGACTGGGGGCACGACTTCCGGCCCGACTACCGCCGGCTGCGGACGATGCTGGCGGACCTGCCGTCCGGGGTTCCGGTGCTCGCCACCACGGCCACGGCGAACGCCCGGGTGACGGCGGACGTGGCCGAGCAGCTCGGCACGGGCGCGGGCACGGACGCCCTCGTCCTGCGCGGCGCGCTGGACCGGGAGAGCCTGAGCCTCGGCGTGGTCCGGCTGCCGGACGCGGCCCACCGGCTGGCCTGGCTGGCCGACCACCTCGGCGAGCTGCCCGGTTCCGGCATCATCTACACCCTGACGGTCGCCGCGGCGGACGAGGTCACGGCCTATCTGCGCCAGTGCGGGCACACGGTCTCCTCGTACACGGGCCGCACGGAGAACGCCGACCGGCAGCAGGCGGAGGACGATCTCCAGGCCAACCGGGTCAAGGCCCTCGTGGCGACCTCCGCCCTTGGCATGGGCTTCGACAAGCCCGACCTGGGCTTCGTGGTGCACCTCGGGTCGCCGTCCTCCCCGATCGCGTACTACCAGCAGGTCGGCCGTGCCGGGCGAGGTGTGGAGCACGCCGAGGTGCTGCTGCTGCCCGGGCAGGAGGACGAGGCGATCTGGCGCTACTTCGCCTCGGTCGCGTTCCCGCCGGAGGAGCAGGTGCGCCGCACGATCGACGTGCTCGCCCAGGCGGGCAGGCCCTTGTCCCTGCCCGCGCTGGAGCCCTTGGTGGAGCTGCGCAGGACCCGTCTGGAGACCATGCTCAAGGTCCTCGACGTGGACGGCGCGGTGCGACGGGTGAAGGGCGGGTGGGAAAGCACGGGCCGTCCCTGGGTGTACGACACCGAGCGGTACGCCTGGGTGGCTCGGCAGCGGGAGGCCGAGCAGCAGGCGATGCGCGACTACGCCTCCTCGCCGGGGTGCCGGATGGAGTTCCTGCGCCGCCAGTTGGACGACGAGGAGGCCGCGCCGTGCGGTCGCTGCGACAACTGCGCGGGGAGCCGGTTCGATCCGAAGGTCTCCGATGCCGCGCTCGACGCGGCCAAGGGCGAGCTGGGCCGCCCGGGCGTGGAGGTCGAGCCCCGGAAGATGTGGCCGACCGGGCTGGCGGCCGTCGGGGTCGACCTGAAGGGGCGTATCCCGGCGGGCGAGCAGGCTTTCGGCGGCCGGGCCCTGGGGCGGCTCTCGGACATCGGCTGGGGCAACCGGCTGCGTCCGCTGCTCGCCGACAGCGCAGCCGATGGTCAGGTTCCGGACGACGTCGTGCAGGCGGTGGTGCACGTACTGGCCGACTGGGCGAAGGGGCCCGGCGGTTGGGCCTCCGGGGCGCCCGACGCGCCTGCCCGGCCGGCCGGTGTGGTCACGGTCGCCTCGCATCGGAGGCCCCGGCTGGTGGGTTCACTCGGACAGCGGATCGCGGAGATCGGCAGGATGCCCCTGCTCGGAGCGGTGGAGTACGCGCCCGAGGCGGAGGACGTACGACTGTCCCGGACCAACAGCGCCCAGCGGGTGGTGGGGTTGCAGCGCACCCTGACGGTCTCCGCCGAACTGGGCGAGCAGCTGGCCGCGGCGGGCGGGCCGGTGCTCCTCGTCGACGATCTGTCCGACAGCGGTTGGACCTTGGCGGTGGCGGCCCGGCTGCTGCGGCGGGCCGGAGCGGAAGGGGTGTATCCGCTGGTACTTGCCGTCCAGGGGTGAAACGGGAGGGCGAACAGGGAGTGAACAATGGGCAACTGGGCAGGGATATGAAAGGCATACCGACGCAATCCCGTCAGCGGCTTCAATTGCTCGTTGCCGCTCGCCCACGGGCCAGCAAGAATTGGGAAACCGCCTCGCACAACCCGCCTGGGGTCCGGAAGGGCTGTGCTGTGGTGCGCCCTCACCCGACCTTGCCCGCCTAGCGGGCGCGTATCCGAAGGGAGGACCGTGACCCTCGGATTCGCTCCGCCCACAGCCGCCTCGCTCAGATCGTCGTCCGAGTCCGCCAACCGCCTCGCTCGGATACTCGAACCGGCGGAGTGGTCCGCGGCGGGGATCCCCCTGCTGCGCAGTCCGCGGGAGGTCGTCGGCGGACTGCACTCCCGCCACACGCCCACGCCTTCGATGGCGGTCCTCGCGATCCTGGACCACGAGGAACGGATCGCCGCCAGCGCCTCGTTCGTCCGTCGTTCCACTCCGACGGACGGCTGGGAGTTCCGCAACGCGCTGCTCGCGCATCTGCGGCGGGTCATTCCGCACGACCTCCGCAGGCGCACCCCGGTGCGGACCGCGGTACTGATGTACTGCCGCGAGGGCGACGAGCGCTGGACCGAGGAGGACGGAGCCTGGATGTGGGGGCTCCGGGACGCCTGCACCCTGCACGGACTCCGCTGCGGCGCGTACATCACGCTGACCCGAGCGGGCTGGCAGGTGCTCGGTGAGGGCCGGGGCGGCCGTCGTCCGAGCTCCGACTCGATCCCCCTGCCGCTCGGCGAGGGGCCGGCCGAGCTCGGCCGGCTGACTCCGAGGACCGCGAGCGGTGCGACGGAGCCCCTGCGCCGGGCCGCCGCGCGCTGATCGCGGACGACGTCGGCCCCGCCGGACCTTCACGGTCCGGCGGAGGGCAGTCGGTCAGACTCCGGCGCCCGCTCCGAGGAGCGCGGTGACGCGCTGCGGGTCACCGCAGACGACGAGCAGGGCTCCGGCACGGGCCATGGCCGACGGCAGGGCCTTGGCTGCCGCCGTGTCGTCTCCGCCGTTGACGGCGACGATCACCACGGGGCGAGCCGTCGCCCGCTCCACGGCGGTGGCGTCCGCGAAGAACACGTCGTCACCGGTGTCCTGCTGGGCCCAGTAGGCGGCCTCGCCGAAGGTCAGCTCGTGCGTGGCCCACGGGTGCGGGTCACCGGTGGTGAGCACCAGGACCTCGCCCGGCGCGCGGCCGCTCTCCAGGAGCAGGTCCAGGGCCTCTTCGGCGGCGTCGAGTGCGCCGTCGACAGGGGCCGGGATCAGCTGGAGCTGCGGTGTGGATCCCTGGTCGGAACGATTCTCCGGGGTGGTCGCCGGAGACGGCCCCGGAACGGGGTGCGGGCGCGGCGCCGCGGGCCTGGCGGGGCCGGGAACGGGGCGTCCGGGACGCGGTGTGGCCGCGGTGCGCGGGCCGGGTACGGGACGGGGGGTCGACGCGGGGCGGCCGGCGGCCGCGGTGGCGCGGGGACCCTGGGCGCTCTCGTGAATCTGAGGCTCCTCGGGGATGAGAGGCATGGGTGGATGTCTATCAAACGCCGCTGCGCGGGGCACCGGCGGGTGGGCGCACAGGTGCGCCCCGGACGCATGGGAGGCCCTTGAGCAGGGTCCCGCGACCGAAGTTCAGAAGTCGAAGCCGAGTTGGCCCCCGCTTTCCAGAGCGACCGCCTCCGCGGAGAGGCGGACCTTTTTGAGGTGGCGCCACCTGGGCATCGCGTCCAGGTACGACCAGGAGAGACGGTGGTACGGGGTGGGCCCCAGCTCTTCGAGCGCCGCTTTGTGGACGGGCGAAGGGTAGCCCGCGTTGGCACCGAAGGCGTACGCGGCGCAGTCCTCGCCGTCGACGCCCAGCTCCGCCATGGCGGCGTCCCGCCGGACCTTGGCGATCACGGAGGCGGCCGCCACGGCGATGCAGGACTGGTCGCCCTTGATCACCGTACGGACCTGCCAGGGGCTGCCGAGGTAGTCGTGCTTGCCGTCGAGGATCACCGCGTCGGGCCGGACGGGGAGGCCTTCCAGGGCCCGGACGGCGGCGAGCCGCAGCGCGGCGGTCATGCCGAGCTCGTCTATCTCCTGCGGAGAGGCGTCGCCCAGGGCGTACGCCGTGACCCACTGCTCCAGTTCCGCGGCGAGCGCGGTACGGCGCTTGGGGGTGAGCAGTTTGGAGTCGGTGAGGCCTTCGGGCGCCCGGCGCAGTCCGGTGACGGCGGCGCACACGGTCACGGGACCTGCCCACGCCCCGCGTCCGACCTCGTCGACTCCGGCAACGATCTTGGCGCCGGTGGTGGCTCGGAGCGATCGCTCGACGGTGTGGGTGGGTGGTTCGTACGGCATGGCGCCTGACAGGTTACGCCGCTTGGTGCCGGGTGCGATACCCGGATTCCCGCCAGGGGCCCGAGAGGTCGCCGGAGCACGCTCCCGGGCCCCTGCGCATCACCCCTCGGAGGCCGCCCGGCCCCGGTCAGGCGCGCAGGAGCGGCACCATGATCCGGTCGATCAGATCGGCGATCTCTCGGTCTGGCCATTCGCTTGCGCACACCTTCGAGCGATACATCATCATCGCCGGTACGACGTCGACCACCAGGTCATTGTTCGCATCCGCACGCACCTCACCCCTTGCGATTCCCCGGCGCAGCACGTCCCGGAAGAGTCGGGCCGAAGGCTCGACGACCCCGGTGACGATCAGTCCGTGGAACCTCTCGGCGGCCTCGGCATCGCATTCGTGAAGGACGGCACGCAGGGCGAAACCGGGCTTGGAGTACATGACGTCCCGGACGCGGCGGCACAGCTCGTACAGCTCCTCGCGCACACTCCCCAGATCCGGAGCCTCGTCGAGGGCCGGGAGTCCGGCCTGGAGCGCGTCGGCGACGAGGTCTTCCTTCGAGGGCCATCGCCGGTACACCGCCGCTTTGCCCGTCTGCGCGCCGACCGCGACACCTTCCATGGTGAGGCCGTTCCAGCCGACGCTGCTCAGCTGTTCGAGCGCGGCCTCCAGGATGGCGCGTTCGAGTACGGGGCCGCGGCGTCGCAGTACCACCCCTGCCGGCCGGGCGGCGGCCGTGGAGCGCGAAGTAACCATCAGGATCTCTCCGTTGAGGCGGTGTCATGTCGTCGGCAGCGCGCAGTGAACGGTTGCGTTCACTGCGGGGGACTCACTACCGTGATGAACAGTGAACGGGTGCGTTCACTAATTCTTCCGTGGGGGATCCATAGTGACAACTTCTCCGGTCGACACACAGACCAAGGACGGCCCCGCTCGCGCCGGAGGACGGCCGGGTATCGCCTTGACGGTCATCGCCGCCTGCCAGCTGATGGTCGTCCTCGACGCCACGATCGTGAACATCGCCCTGCCGCACATCCAGGACGCGCTCTCCTTCTCGACCACCGACCTGTCGTGGGTGCTCAGCGCCTACACGCTCACCTTCGGCGGCCTGCTGCTCCTCGGCGGACGGGCCGGGGACATCCTGGGGCGCCGCCGGGTGTTCATGGCCGGCATCCTGCTCTTCACCTTCGCCTCGCTGCTCGGCGGCTTCGCCCAGGAGCCCTGGCAGCTGCTCGCCGCACGGGCCCTGCAGGGTGTCGGCGGTGCCATCGCCTCGCCCACCTCGCTCGCGCTGATCACCACGACGTTCCCGGAAGGGCCGGAACGCAACCGGGCGTTCGGCGTGTTCGCCGCCGTCTCCGCGGGTGGCGGTGCGATCGGCCTGCTCGCCGGCGGCGTCCTCACGGAGTGGCTGGACTGGCGGTGGGTCCTCTTCGTGAACGTCCCGATCGGTCTGCTGATCGCCTTCCTGACCCCGCGCTACATCGCGGAGTCCGAGCGTCACCCCGGCCGGTTCGACATCGCGGGAGCCGCGACCTCGACGCTCGGTATGGCGGCACTGGTCTACGGGTTCATCCGTGCGTCCGAGAAGGGCTGGGAGGACGCGCTGACCATCGGGTCCTTCGTCTCGGCGGTCATCCTTCTGGTCGCCTTCGCGGTCGTGGAGTCCCGCGCGAAGGAACCGATCACCCCGCTCCGGATGTTCGCGGACCGCAACCGCTCGGGCACGTACGTCATCATGCTCAGCCTGGCGGCCGCCATGTTCGGCATGTTCTTCTTCATCGTGCTCTGGGTCCAGAACGTCCTCGGCTACACCCCGATCCAGTCCGGACTCGCCTTCCTTCCCGTGACCTTCGCGATCGGGGCCGGAGCGGGGCTGGCCCAGCGGCTGCTGCCGGTCCTCGGCCCCAAGCCGTTCATGGTGAGCGGTGCGGCGATCACCGGCGCGGGCCTGTTCTGGCTGACGTTCATCAGCTCGGACAGCAGTTACGCGAGCGGTGTCCTCGGCCCGATGATCCTGTTCGGCTTCGGCATGGGCCTCAACTTCGTGACGCTCACGCTCACGGCCGTCTCCGGGGTGGCCCAGCACGAGGCGGGAGCCGCGTCGGGCCTGCTCAACGCCACGCAGCAGGTCGGCGGGTCGCTGGGCCTGTCCATCCTGGTCACGATCTTCGGCACGGCGAGCCGGGAGGAGGGCGAGAAGCAGATGCCCGCCTTCCTCGCGAACGCGACGCCCGAGCAGCAGGCCGAGGCGATGAGGACGAAGGAGCTGCCCGCGCCCTGGGGCCACGAGGTGCTGACCTCGGGCATCTCGTCGGCCTTCACGGCCGCCGTCGGGATGGTGCTGATCGCGCTGGTGACGGCCGTCCTGGTGATCCGGGTCCGCAAGAGCGACCTGGAGGCCCTCAGCGGACGGGCGGAGGCCGCCGGGCCGGTGGCCTGAGAACGCGCCGATGGCCCCTGAGCCCCTCCCGGGACTCAGGGGCCATCGTGTCGGTTCAGGCCGTCTCTGCCGGAACCCACTCCGGCAGTTCCTCGGTCTGCCGCAGCCACTCGGCAGGCGGCGTACCGGTCGCCGCCGCGGCCACCACACCGCCGGCGATGGCACAGGTCGTGTCGACGTCGCCTCCGACCTGGGCGGTCGTCCAGAACACCCGCTCGAAGTCACCGAGGCCGCGGGCCGCCGACCACAGGGCGAACGGAACCGTGTCGTGCGCGCTCGTCCGCCGGCCGCTGCCGAGGACGGCGGCGACCGTGCCCGCGTCACCGTAGTCGAGCATGTCGCGCGCCCGGCGCAGTCCGGCCCCGACCGCACTGCGCGGCACCAGGGCGATGACTCCGTCGAGCAGCGCCTCCGGAGTGGGCGGCCCGGCCGGGTCGGCCGCCAGGGCGGCCGCCGCGGCGACGGCCATGGCACCCACCACGGCCTCACGGTGCTGGTGGGTCGGATAGGCGGAGATCTCGGCCTGGTGCGTCGCCTGCTCCGGGTCGTCCGCGTACCAGGCTCCGAGCGGCGCGATCCGCATCGCGGCACCGTTGCCCCAGGAGCCCTGCCCCTGGAAGAGCGCGGCGGCCAGCTCCCGCCAGTCGCCCCCCTCGCGGATGAGCCGGAGCATGCGGTTGACCGCGGGGCCGTAACCCCGGTCGAAGTCGTGGTGCTGGGCGAAGGACATGGCCAGGGCGTCCTGGTCGATCCGTTCGTGGCGCGCGAGGACGGCCAGGACGGAGCAGGCCATCTCGGTGTCGTCGGTCCACTGCCAGGGACCGTCGGGCAGCTCGCGCCGCTTCAGCAGGGGGTAGTTGGCGGGTACGAAGAACTGGGAGCCCAGGGCGTCTCCCACGGACAGCCCGCGCAGGCTGGCCAGGGCGCGGTCGAAGCGCCGGTCGAATGAGGAGTCAGCGGTCATCGGTCTGCCACTCTATCCGGTAGGGCCGTACGGTTCCGGGGTACGCCAGCGTTCGAACGGCCTGTCCAGTCGGTACCGCCCGTCCGCGTCGAGCAGGAGCATGCGGGTCTCGGCGTTGCCCGGATTCGACAGCGACTCGAAGTCCGCGACCGTCCAGTGGAACCAGCGCATGCAGAACAGCCGCATGGTCAGTCCGTGGGTGACGATCAGGACGTTGGGCGGATGGTCGGGCGCCTCGAAACTGCGGTAGAGGCTCTCCAGGAACGATCCGACCCGGTCGTACACGTCCGCCCCCGACTCACCCTGGGCGAAGCGGTAGAAGAAGTGCCCGTACGCGTCCCGGTAGGCCTTCTGCAGGCGTACGTCCTCCCGCTCCTGCCAATTGCCCCAGTCCTGTTCCCGCAGTCGGGGCTCCTCCCGCACCCTGACCTGCTCCGGAGGCAGCCGGAAGGCGCGGAGGGTCTCATGGGTGCGGCGGTACGGCGAGACGTAGACGCTCACCGCCTCGTCCCCGAACAGTTCCCGCAGCCGCTCCCCCGTCGCCTCCGCCTGTCGCCACCCGGTCTCCGTGAGCCGCAGGGCGTGGTCGGGCTCCCGTTCGTACACCGTGTCATCGACATTGCCCTCGGACTCTCCATGCCGTACGAGGACGATGCGCCGCGGTCGTGCCATACCTCGACCCTAGATCGCCCGCCCTGGGCGGGCTCAACCGAGGAGGCGTCCGGAGTCCATCCGGCGTATGTGCCCGGTGAAGCGATGGCGCAGCGCACGGTCGTGCGAGACCACCACCAGGGCTCCGGTCCACTGCTCCAGGGCCGCTTCCAGCTCTTCCACCAGCCCCAGGGCCAGGTGATTGCCCGGCTCGTCGAGCAGGAGGAGGTCGGCGGGCCTGGCCAGCAGGCGGGCGAGCGCCAGCCGGCGGAGCTGGCCCGCGGAGAGACCGCCGACCGGCACGGTGAGGTCGGCCGGGCGGAACAGTCCGTACGACAGGAGCAGTTCGGCCCGCTCGTCCTCGGCGAGGGCGAGTCCGCGTCCGAAGCAGGCCAGCAGCCGCTCCTCCGGGCGCCGGACCGTGATGTCCTGGGCCAGGTACCCGATCCGCCCGGCGCGCCGGACGTCCCCGGCGTCGGGGTCGACCGTCCCTGCCATGACCCGCAGCAGGGTGGACTTCCCCGCACCGTTTCCCCCGTGGACGAGCAGCCGCTCCCCCGCCCGCACGGTGAGCGTGTCCACCGAGAGACGGTCGGCGACCCGCACTCCGGTCAAGGTGACCAACGCTCCCTCGGCTCCGGCCGCCAGGGGCCGGGCCGAGAAGGAGAGGGGCTGAGGCGGCTCGGGGACGGGCTCCTCACGGAGTCGTCCCAGTCGCTCCCGGGCATTGCGGACACGCCCCGAGACCGAGGCCTGGACGCGGCCGGCCGCCCGGTCGAAGGCCATCTTGTTGTTGTCCTTCATCTCCCTCCCGGGTGCGACCCCGTGCGCCGTGGTCGCGACGTACACCTCCAGCCGCGCCGTCTCCTCGCACCACTCCTGGTAGGCCTCCTCCCAGCGGCGCCGAGCGGCCGCTCGTGCCGCTCGGTAGCCGGCGTATCCGTCTCCGTACCGCACGAGTGCACGCCGGTCGGCGTCCACCTCGACGATCGCGGTGGCGACGCGCTCCAGGAAGGTCCGGTCGTGGGAGACGACCACGACGGTCCCGCGGTGCGCGAGGAGGGCGCCCTCCAGCCAGTCGAGCGCCTGTGCGTCGAGGTGGTTGGTGGGTTCGTCGAGCAGGAGCACCTCGGGGCCGGCCGCGACCGCGCAGGCGATGCCGAGCCGGGCCAGCTCGCCGCCGGAGAGGCTGCCGAGTATCCGCTCGCGACCCGTACCGGCGAGGCCGAGTCCGTACAGCGCCTTGTCGACCCGGGCGTCCGCCTCGTATCCGCCGCGCAGTTCGTAGGCGGTGAGGAGCTCGCCGTAGGCGTCGAGCTCCTCCTCGTCCGCCGCGTCGAGTCGGGTTTCGAGTGCGCGCAGCCGCCGCTCCATGGCGCGGACCTCGGTGAGCGCGGCGTCGATCGCGTCGCCGACGGTGGCGCCGGGAGGCAGTCCGGGCGTCTGGGCGAGCATCCGCAGACCGCCGTCGGCGACGGTGACGACACCGCCCTCGTCGGGCTGCTCCGCCCCGGCGAGGAGACGCAGCAGAGTCGACTTCCCCGCGCCGTTCTCCCCCACGATCCCGATCCGCTCCCCGGGGCGCACGGAGAGCGAGACCTGGTCGAGGAGCAGTCGTTCGCCGCGGGACACGGTGACGTCGTGCAGTGAGATCTGAGTAGGCAAGGGCGCCTCCAAGAGTGGACGACAAACGCAACTTCGATTGCGTTAAGCCGAGTGTGGCAGACTCGGACCACTAACGCAACGGGAGTAGCAATTGAACGACTCGATCGAGGAGCCCCCGGCCCCGGCACCCGGCAGCGCGCGCCCCGGCGGCCGCACCGCCCGCACCCGGGCGGCCGTCCGCGACGCCGTCCTGACCGGCCTGACCGAGCACGGCTATCCCGCCCTGACCGTGGAGTACGTCGCGGAGCACTCGGGCGTCCACAAGACGACGCTCTACCGCCGTTGGGGCAGCGTCGAAGGCCTTCTCGCCGACGCGCTCGACCTGGCGAACGAGGACGCCTGGACGCCACCGGACACCGGGAGCCTCTCCGGAGATCTGCGCGCACTCGCGCACGAGGTCGTCGACGCCTTCGGCGATCCCGCAGGCGGCGCGGCCCCCACCGCGTTCATCGGAGCCGCGTTCCAGTCCCCGCGGGCGGCGGAGGCGCTGCACGCCTTCTACGCCGAGCGCTTCCGGCGCTGCGAGGTCGTCGTCACCCGGGCCGTCACCCGCGGTCAGGCACCACGGGGCACCGATCCGGGCGCGGTCGTCCGGGCGGTCTCCGCTCCCCTGTTCCTGCGCCTCTTCATCACCCGCGAACCGATCGACAGCGCGCTCGCGGACCAGGCGGCACGCGCGGTTCTGGCGGGGGTGGAGGCGGGCGCGTACGCCCCGGTATAGCCCTTTCCCGGCCCGCTCAGACCGTCCAGGCCGACTCGAGCTGCACCACGTCCCCGGCCAGTGCCGCCACGTCGGCCGCGGTCTTGGCCCGGAGTCCGAGCCGCTCGATCCGCTCCACCCGGTACTTCCCGTGCTCGGCGGCGGACTGCCACATCGACAGCACCAGGAACTCACTGCCCGGCGCCTCGCCGAACAGCCCCCGCAGCATGCCGGGGGACCCGGCCATCGCCGGGTTCCACACCTTCTCCTGCATCAGCGCGAAGTGCTCGGCGCGGTCCTCATGGACACGGCAGTGCGCCACCCTGGCCACGTCGGCGTCGGAGAACTTCGGCTCGAACCCGGTCTTCACGTCGAAGCGGTGGTCGAACAGCTTGACCTGGATGTCCTTGTACGTGCCCATCTGCGCGGCCGCCAGGCGATCATGCGAACGCGCCATGAACGAGTCGTAGAAGGCCCGGCTCTCCCAGAAGCCGAAGACATGGGCGACGTCCGGCCGAGCCCGGCTCCACCCGCCGCCCTGTCCCCGGAATCCCGGCTCACCGAGCAGCCCCGCCCATTTCCGCTGCCCCCGCTCGAACCCTCGACGGTCCATCACGGTGCAGCGAATCCACTTGACCAGCACCGCGCCATCGTACGGTCCCGGAGACCGCCCCGGCAGACCTTGGCAGACCCCGGCGGCCCCGGCAGACCCCGACGGCTCCGAAAGCCCCGGCAGGCCCCGTCAAGATCGCGCCGGATGTATGCGCTCGAGTCCCGTGCGCTCCTCGTCGTCCAGTTCGATCCCGAACCGGCTCTCCAGGGTCGCGATCAACTCGTCCGCGGGGACGACACGTTCCTCGACGACGCCGTCCGTCCGCACCGTCGACAGCCTGTCGCGCACCAGCGCCCGGCGCTCGTCCTCCCCGGGCCACTGCGCCACGACCTGCCCGAGGAAACGCGACTGCGGATGGCTGGAGCTGTAGTGGTTCATGACGGTGAAGTCACCGGGGTAGAGGGTCTGCGGGGAGAAAGCGTACAGATCGGCCCACCCCTGCGGGCGCAGGGACCGCAGGACATGGATGCCCTCGTCCTCCACGACGATCCCGAACGTCCAGCCGCTCTGCTCCACGCGCGCACCGTCCCGCAGGGGCACCGGCTCCAGCGGTCCCTGCCAGCCGAACCCCACGTCGGCGAGCCACTGTTCGCCCTCGACCGCCACGACGAGCAGCGCGTGCGTGACGGGCGGCAGCGCCGCGCCCCGTGAGCGGTTCCGCGCCCCGCGCGCCGTCACCGTGAAGCCGATCCGTTCGAGCGCGGCGGCGAACAGGGAGTTCTGCTCGTAGCAGTAGCCCCCGCGGCGCCGCTCGACGAGCTTGGCCTGCAGGCTCTTCAGATCCAGCGGCACCGGTCGCCCCAGTGCGACGTCGAGGTTCTCGAAGGGCACCGCTCGGACGTGCGCCCGGTGAAGGGCGGTCAGTGTCCGCAGATCGGGGACGAGTTCCCCGTCCCGTTCGGTGTCGTATCCGATTCGAGCCAGATATGCATCGAGATCCAGCTCCTCACCACTCCACAAACCGATCTCCCCCTCAACCCCCGGGCCCACTGTCGTAGCCCCATGACACCATGGGCAATCGGCCCACGACCAAGGGCTTTTGAGCGGGTGGGCGGTTCGACGCGAGGCGTGCGCGGGGGCGTACGCGGAGAGGGGAAGCACCATGAGCGGACTCAACAAAGGGGTGGGCCGGGTCGAGGTGACGCTCAAGTGGGACCCTGCCCCGAGCGGCGCGCCGGCCCACGACCTGGACATCGTCGCCGGCGTCTTCGACGCGGACGACCCGCACGGGGCCCCGGTCCAGCTGGTGCACTTCGGCAGCCGGTCCCCCGACGGCACGATCACGCTCCACCGGGACAGCCGTACGGGCCAGGGCTTCGGCTACGACGAGGCCATGACCCTGGAGCTCGACCGCCTGGCACCGCGGTACGCGCGCGTGGTGGTCGGCGTCGCCATACAGCAGGGCGGTGGACGGCGGTCCTTCGGTGACGTGGCGAACACGGGCATACGCGTCCGCGAGGGCTACACGGACCTGCTGGTCCACGACTTCGCCGATGTGCCGGACGCCCTCGCGGCGACGGTCGTGGAGTTCACCCGGGACGGCGCCGACGGCTGGTCGTACCGCCCGATCAGCCAGGGCTTCGACGCCGACCCCCAGGTGTTCGGCACCGTGCTGGGTTCCCTGCGCGCCTGAGGGCTCCGTACGCGCGGGAAGCCCGAAGCGCGCTCCCTGACACGGGCACGACTCCCGGACACGCCGAAGCTCTCGGGCACGGCAAAGGGGACCGGCACGAGGCCGGTCCCCTTCATGAAGCACCTACACGATGTCAGCTGCAGCCGCTGGTCGAGCCGCAGCCCTCGCAGATGTAGCAGGAGCCGGCGCGCTGCATCTTCGTCCCGCAGGAGAAGCAGAGCGGGGCGTCGGCACTGATGCCGAGCTGCATCTCGACGAGCTCGGCCGAGGTGTGCGCCTGCTTCGGGGCCGGGACCTCGATCTTCGGGGCCGGGGCCGCGACGGCCTTCAGCTCCTGGGCGCGGGGCGCGGACTGGGCCAGCGCCTCGACGTCGACCTCGTCCTCCACGGACTGCTCGTACGAGCCGGTGTCCAGGTGGCGCTGACGCTCCTCGGCCGAGTGGATGCCGAGCGCGGAGCGGGTCTCGAAGGGCAGGAAGTCCAGCGCCAGGCGGCGGAAGATGTAGTCGACGATCGACTGCGCCATCCGCACGTCCGGGTCGTCCGTCATGCCGGCCGGCTCGAAGCGCATGTTGGTGAACTTCGAGACGTACGTCTCCAGCGGGACGCCGTACTGCAGACCGACGGAGACGGCGATGGAGAAGGCGTCCATCATGCCGGCGAGCGTCGAACCCTGCTTGGACATCTTGAGGAAGACCTCGCCGAGACCGTCGTCCGGGTAGGAGTTGGCGGTCATGTAACCCTCGGCGCCGCCGACGGTGAAGGAGGTGGTGATCCCCGGGCGGCCCTTGGGCAGACGCTTGCGGACCGGGCGGTACTCGACGACCTTCTCGACGGCCTCGCGGATCGTCGCCTCGGTCTTCGCGGTGACCTCGGTCTTCTCCTCTTCCTTCTTCTTGGCGGAGAGGGGCTGGCCGACCTTGCAGTTGTCGCGGTAGATCGCGAGCGCCTTGACGCCCATCTTCCAGGCCTCGAAGTAGACCTCTTCGACGTCCTCGACCGTGGCCGTCTCCGGCAGGTTCACGGTCTTGGAGAGGGCGCCCGAGATCCACGGCTGGATGGCGGCCATCATGCGGACGTGACCCATCGCGGAGATGGAGCGCTCGCCCATGGCGCAGTCGAAGACCTCGTAGTGCTCGGTCTTCAGACCGGGGGCGTCGATCACGTTGCCGTTCTCGGCGATGTGGGCGACGATCGCCTCGATCTGCTCCTCCTGGTAGCCCAGGCGGCGCAGGGCCTGCGGGACGGTGCCGTTGACGATCTGCATCGAGCCGCCGCCGACGAGCTTCTTGAACTTGACCAGGGCGAGGTCGGGCTCGAGGCCGGTGGTGTCGCAGGACATCGCGAGACCGATGGTGCCGGTCGGGGCGATGACCGAGGCCTGGGCGTTGCGGAAGCCGTTCTTGGCGCCGAGGCGGATCACGTCCTGCCAGGCCTCCGTGGCGGCGGCCCAGATCGGCGAGTCCAGGTCGTCCACGCGGACGGCCTTGGTGTTCTCGTCGGCGTGCTGCTGCATGACGCGCTGGTGCGGCTCGGCGTTGCGGGCGTAGCCGTCGTACGCGCCGACGACCGCGGCGAGCTCGGCGGAGCGCCGGTACGAGGTACCGGTCATCAGGGAGGTGATGGCACCGGCGAGGGCGCGGCCGCCGTCGGAGTCGTACGCGTGGCCGGTCGCCATCAGCAGGGCGCCGAGGTTGGCGTAGCCGATGCCGAGCTGGCGGTAGGCGCGGGTGTTCTCGCCGATCTTCTCGGTGGGGAAGTCGGCGAAGCAGATGGAGATGTCCATCGCGGTGATGACGAGCTCGACGACCTTGGCGAAGCGCTCGACCTCGAAGGCCTGGTTGCCCTTGCCGTCGTCCTTGAGGAACTTCATCAGGTTCAGCGAGGCGAGGTTGCAGGACGTGTTGTCCAGGTGCATGTACTCGCTGCACGGGTTCGAGCCGTTGATACGGCCGGACTCGGGGCAGGTGTGCCAGTGGTTGATCGTGTCGTCGTACTGGATGCCCGGGTCGGCGCAGGCCCAGGCGGCCTCGGCCATCTTGCGGAAGAGCGACTTGGCGTCGACCTCCTCGATGACCTCGCCGGTCATCCGGGAGGTGAGGCCGAACTTCCCGCCGGACTCGACGGCCTTCATGAACGTGTCGTTCACGCGGACGGAGTTGTTGGCGTTCTGGTACTGGACGGACGTGATGTCGTCGCCGCCCAGGTCCATGTCGAAGCCCGCGTCACGGAGGGCGCGGATCTTCTCCTCCTCCTTGACCTTGGTCTCGATGAAGTCCTCGATGTCGGGGTGGTCGACGTCGAGGATGACCATCTTGGCCGCGCGGCGGGTCG
Organism: Streptomyces sp. CB02009; assembly: GCF_001905825.1. Classification (GTDB taxonomy): domain Bacteria; phylum Actinomycetota; class Actinomycetes; order Streptomycetales; family Streptomycetaceae; genus Streptomyces. Next base: position 108,139 of record NZ_LIVV01000003.1, on the reverse strand, counting down.
CGCCGCCCGACTTGATCGTTCCGGCGGAGGCGTCGGCGCCCCGCATGAACGAGACCGGGCCGGAGGCGTTGCCGCCGGAGGAGAGCAGCTCCTTGGAGGAGCGGATGCGGGAGAGGTTCAGGCCGGCGCCGGAGCCGCCCTTGAAGATCATGCCCTCTTCCTTGTACCAGTCGAGGATGGACTCCATGGAGTCGTCGACGGCCAGGATGAAGCAGGCGGAGACCTGCTGGGGCTGCGGCGTGCCGACGTTGAACCAGACCGGCGAGTTGAAGCTGAAGATCTGGTGCAGGAGGGCGTACGCCAGCTCGTGCTCGAAGATCTCGGTGTCGGCGGGCGAGGCGAAGTAGCCGTACTCCTCGCCGGCCTTCGTGTACGTCTTCACGATCCGGTCGATGAGCTGCTTGAGACCGGTCTCGCGCTGCGGGGTGCCGACGGCCCCCCGGAAGTACTTGCTGGTGACGATGTTGACCGCGTTCACCGACCAGAAGTCGGGGAACTCGACGCCACGCTGCTCGAAGTTGATCGAGCCGTCGCGCCAGTTGGTCATGACGACGTCACGGCGCTCCCACGCCACCTCGTCGTACGGATGCACGCCGGGGGTGGTGTGGATGCGCTCGATACGCAGGCCCTTGCTCGTCGCCTTCGCTCCCTTGGAACGAGAACCACGTGCCGGACCGCTCGCCGTCTCTGTCATGCCGCCTCCCATATACGGGCAAAACACACTTTGGCGCCCAGATAGTCCCAGGGCACCGTCTTCTGTACGTCGTTCTGTACTGCTGCCACAAGCGCCGCGGGGGTCGCTCGGGGCACGTCTGCAGGGCCGCACGGCGGCCGGTCGCCGGGCCTGCGTGGGCCCGGCCCGCCGATCAGTCGGCGGCGGTGGCGGGAACGGGGACCTCGGGGGTCACACCGGTCCCGTCGTTCTCAGCGGGAGGCCGCACGCGGAGTTCCGCGATGGCGGCCTCGAAGTCTTCGAGGCTGTCGAAGGCCTTGTACACGGACGCGAAGCGCAGGTACGCGACGAGGTCGAGCTCCTGCAGGGGGCCGAGGATGGCCAGGCCCACGTCGTGGGTGGTCAGCTCGGCGCTGCCGGTGGCGCGCACCGCCTCCTCGACCCGCTGGCCGAGCTTGGCGAGGGCGTCCTCGGTGACCGGTCGCCCCTGGCACGCCTTGCGCACGCCGGAGATGACCTTGTTGCGGCTGAAGGGCTCGGTGACGCCGGAGCGCTTCACCACCATGAGCGAGCAGGTCTCCACCGTCGTGAAACGACGGGAGCAGTCGGGGCACTGGCGACGACGCCGGATCGACGTCCCGTCGTCGGTGGTGCGACTGTCGACGACGCGGCTGTCGGGGTGCCTGCAGAAGGGGCAGTGCATTGGTTTCGACCCTTCTCACGGCACGACTGACAAGCCTCACCGGCCCGTCAAGGCCCTGCGAAGCGACCACCAGCATAGGCGATGCGCGCGGCCCCGGCAGACCGGGGACCACTACCCCTGGGTGGCCGATGCCATCCAACCACTAGATCTTGGGTTGGCGGCGATTCCGGACGTTCCGCGTGTCGCGAGGCGTCCGCTCCCGCGATTCAGCCCTTCCGAATGCGACACTGGGAGGGTGCACCGCGCGCGGCCCAGCCGCGAAGGCTACCGTGACGTCCGCGTCAGGGCGGCGGCGCGAGAGCGTACATACACCCGCATGCGTATACGCGTAAGGCAATCTGCGAATTTTCACTCGAACGTGTGTTTGGCGCAACCTTTCGAAAGCCACTACCGTTGTGCCAGCCAGGGAGACCATTCGAGAGGGGCCGCCGACGTGACCACCACCGCAGACAGTGCCGCCATCACCGCCCAGGACCGCTCCCAGGGCCGACTCGAGCCGGTGCACGCCATGAACGACACAAGCATGAACGGTGAGGAGCCCGGGCGACCTGCCCGCGCCCTCCCCGGGCGACCTCCAGGCATCCGAGCCGACAGCTCCGGTCTCACCGACCGGCAGCGCAGGGTCATCGAAGTCATCCGCGACTCGGTCCAGCGGCGCGGCTACCCGCCGTCGATGCGCGAGATCGGCCAGGCCGTCGGCCTGTCCAGCACGTCCTCGGTGGCGCACCAGCTCATGGCGCTGGAGCGCAAGGGCTTCCTGCGCCGGGACCCGCACCGCCCCCGGGCGTACGAGGTGCGCGGCTCCGACCAGCCGAGCACCCAGCCGACGGACACCACGGGCAAGCCCGCCGCGTCGTACGTACCGCTGGTCGGCCGGATCGCGGCCGGTGGCCCGATCCTCGCCGAGGAGTCCGTCGAGGACGTCTTCCCCCTCCCCCGGCAGCTGGTCGGCGACGGCGAGCTGTTCGTCCTCAAGGTCGTCGGCGACTCGATGATCGAGGCCGCCATCTGTGACGGCGACTGGGTCACCGTCCGCCGTCAGCCCGTCGCGGAGAACGGCGACATCGTCGCGGCGATGCTGGACGGCGAGGCCACGGTCAAGCGCTTCAAGCGCGAGGACGGTCACGTCTGGCTGCTCCCGCACAACGCGGCGTACCAGCCCATCCCCGGTGACGAAGCGACCATCCTCGGGAAGGTCGTGGCGGTGCTTCGGCGGGTCTGACCCAGCCCGCCGGCTCTGACCGGGCCCCGGGACCCACTGCGCCGGTCCCGGGGCCCTGCCGTGTCCTGCCGAGCCCCGGTGCGCCGGGGATCGGCAGGGTGGGACCTCAGGCATCCGCCGCCTTCGAGGCGGCATCGATGGCCGCCAGCGACTTCCGCACCTGGTTGCGGTCGGTCGTGTACCAGAAGTCGGGCAGCGAGGCCTTCAGATAGCTGCCGTACCGTGCCGTCGCCAACCGGGGGTCGAGAACCGCCACGACACCCCGATCCCCCGTGGCCCGTACGAGCCGACCCGCGCCCTGCGCCATGAGCAGGGCGGCGTGGGTCGCCGCGACCGCCATGAAGCCGTTGCCCCCGGCCTCCTCGACGGCCTTCTGCCGGGCGCTCATCAGCGGATCGTCCGGGCGCGGGAACGGGATCTTGTCCATGACGACCAGCTGGCAGCTGGCCCCCGGGACGTCCACGCCCTGCCAGAGCGACAGCGTGCCGAAAAGACAGGTCTTCGGATCGGCCGCGAAGTTCTTGATCAGCTCGCCGAGGGTGTCCTCACCCTGGAGCAGGATCGGGAGCTCCGGGACCCGGACCCGCAGCTCCTCCGCCGCCTGCTGCGCCGCGCGCATCGAGGAGAACAGACCCAGGGTCCGCCCGCCGGCCGCCTGCATCAGCTCGGTCAGCTCGTCGAGCATGTCGCCTCGGTCCCCGTCCCGCGCGGGACGGGAGAGGTGCTTCGCGACGTAGAGAATGCCCTGCCGGGGGTAGTCGAACGGGGAGCCGACGTCGAGCCCCTTCCAGACCGGCAGGTCGTCACCCGTGGTGCCCTCCGGAGCGAGCCCCAGCGACGCACCGACGCCGTTGAAGTCGCCGCCCAGCTTGAGCGTCGCCGAGGCCAGCACCACGGACCGCTCCGTGAACAGCTTCTCGCGCAGCAGACCCGAGACGGTGAGCGGCGCGACCCGCACCGAGGCTCCGAAACGGTCGTGCCGCTCGTACCAGACGACGTCGTACTCCGAGCCTTGGGTGATCCGCTCCGCCACACCGTGGACGGTCTCCACGGAGGCCATGGCCTGCTTCCGCACCGCGTCCTCGTCCTGCACGGACCGGTCGCGGGTGGAGCCCAGCGCCGTGATCACGGCGCGGGCGGCGTCGCGCAGCGCCATCAGGGCGTACGCGAGGTCCTCCGGGATCTCCTCCAGACGGCCCGGCAGGGCCAGCTCCATGACCCGCTCGAAGCCCTCGGCCGCGGTCTGCAGCTGGTCGGCGACCTTCTCGTCGACCAGCTTCGAGGACCGCCGCACGGCGCGGTTGACCTGGCCGGGGGTGAGCTCGCCCGTGGCGACCCCGGTGACCCGGGAGACCAGCTCGTGGGCCTCGTCGACGATCAGGACCTCGTGCTGCGGGAGCACCGGGGCACCCTCGATGGCGTCGATCGCGAGGAGGGCGTGGTTGGTGACGACGACATCGGCGAGCTTGGCCCGCTCGCGGGCCGACTCGGCGAAGCACTCGGGGCCGTAGGCGCACTTGCTCGCGCCGAGGCATTCGCGGGAGGAGACCGAGACCTGGGCCCAGGCCTTGTCGGAGACACCGGGCGTCAGGTCGTCCCGGTCGCCGGTCTCCGTCTCGTCCGACCAGTCCCGGAGCCGCATCAGGTCCTGGCCCAGCTTGCTGCTGGGCGCGGCCGCCTCGAACGGGTCGAAGAGGCCCTCCTCCTCGTCCTGCGGGACCCCTTCGTGGAGCCGGTGCAGACAGAGGTAGTTCGAGCGGCCCTTGAGCATGGCGAACTGGGGGCGGCGGCGCAGCTGCGGATGCAGCGCGTCGACCGTGCGCGGGAGGTCACGCTCGACGAGCTGGCGCTGGAGCGCCAGGGTGGCCGTGGCCACCACCACCCGCTCGCCCTGGGCCAGCGCCGGCACCAGGTAGCCGAGCGACTTGCCCGTGCCGGTGCCGGCCTGGACGAGGAGGTGGGAGTTGTCGTCGATGGCCTCGGCCACGGCCTCGGCCATGGTGACCTGGCCGGGCCGCTCCGTGCCGCCGACGGCGGTGACGGCGGCGTGGAGGAGGTCGGGGAGGGATGGCTTCGTCATAGCCCGTCCAGCCTACGGGGCGCCACTGACAGCGAGGCACGCGCGCGCGTCACGCGAGCGGGTTGGGCACGGTGCCGTGGACGGCCGCATGGGGCCGCTCGGGGCGGTCCCGGTAGCCGTCCAGGTGCAGACGGTTGCGGTTGAGGCAGAGCCGCTCGATCCGGGGGGTGAGGAGGTCGAAGAGCTCGAACCGTTCCTTCAGCTCGGGGAAGCGCGCCTGGTGACGCAGGATCTCCGCGCGAACGAGGGACCAGAAGTCCGCCTCCGGCACATCGAGTTGCTCCTCGCAGAGCGGTGCCAGATAGCGGAAGACGCCGACGAAGAGCCCCGAATGGATGAACTGGACGAGGAAGTCGGGCTCCTCGGTCAGCAGGACGGCGCGCACGTCGTCCGGCAGGGTGTCGTGCTCGGGGAGCGGCTGGGCGCTGATGTTCACGTCGTCGACGAAGTCCTTGATCGCCAGGCGTACGGGGACGTCCTCCCCGTCGTAGACGACGATGGCGTTCTCGCCGTGCGGGGAGAAGACCGTGCCGTAGCGGTAGAGGAAGTGCAGCAGCGGGGGCAGCAGCGCGGCGAAGAGGTGCTGCAGCCAGACGGCCGGAGCGAGTCCGGAGCGCTCGACGAGTTCGGCGACGAAGGCCCGTCCCTGCGGGTCGGTGTGCAGGAGGGAGGCGAGGGTGCGGGCCCGCTCGCCCGGGGGCAGGCGCAGCGGTTCGCGCCAGATGGCTCCGAGGAGTTCCTTGTACTGGTACGGGACTTCGGGCAGCCGGTCGTACAGGGGGTGCTCGACGGTGACGGAGGCGACCTCGCCGAGGAGGATCACCCCGCATTCGTCCCGCAGAAAGGGGTCGGCCTCGCGGAGGCCGTGGACCCAGGCGGTGACGGCCGGGGCGGCGAGGGTACGTTCGGTGGGCAGACCGCGCCAGACGAGGGTGTTGAGCACGGACAGCGGGAGTTTGACGGTGTGCCGGTCGGGACGGCTGGTGTTGAGGAAGGTGCGGACCGACTGCTGCGGCAGCCGGAGGTCTCCGTCCGCGGAGAGCGGGACGACGGTCCCGGCGGCGATGGCCGGGGCGTAGAGCGGAAGCAGGATCTCGTCCCACTGCCAAGGGTGCACGGGCAGCAGGAGATAGCCGTCGGGTTCGTGTCCTCGGGCGGTCAGTTCGGCGCGGAACGCGGCGTGGACCCCGGGGTCGAGTTCCTGGGCGTAGAGGCGGTCGGGGGTGGAGAGCCCGGACACGCCCCGGTAGGCGGCCAGGCGGTTGCTGACGGCGATCCACGGCAGCCGGGTGGCGCGGCGGGCCTCCGGTGCCCAGAGGGCGGCGTCGGTAGCGGAGAAACCGATGCGGCCCTTGTTGAGGACGAGCCAGGGGTGGCCGGTCTGGTGCCCTTCGAGCTCGGCGTAGGAGAGGTCGGCGAGCCGCGCGGCGGAGAGGGCGGTGTGGTCGAGGCGGGCGTCGGCGGCGAGGGTGGCGGAGAGCTCGCGGATGAGGTGGCCGAGGGTGGCGCCGTCGAGCTGGAGGAGGCGGCGGGCGCGGACCAGGAAGTCGAGGGCGTCGGTCATGGGCCGGCCCTCGTGGGTGATCGAGTCGGCGGCGACGGACCAGCTGCCGTAGGCGCCTCGGCGGGCGCGGAAGGCGAGGGTGGTGCCGTCGTCGAGCCGCAGGGTGTGGAGGTCCCGTTCGTTCTCCACGGGAGCGGGTTCGACGATCTCCTCGTAGGCGAACTCGGCAAGGGCCTTGGCGAGGAGCCGGGAGGAGGCCCTGGTCCAGGCGGCGGCGTTCAGCTCGGGCGGTGACAGGAGTTCGGGGGGCGCGGGCAGGGCGGGAGCCGGCGTCAGTGCGGCGGCGGAGGCTGGCGTGGGAGCCGACGCCGGTTCGACGGCGGGCGGCGTCGGTGCGACGGCGGGTGCCGGCACCGGTGCGGCCCCGGCGACAGGGGCGGGAGCTGTGGTGGCGGGGGTGGGCTGTGCGGAGTCGTGGGGTGCAGGGGACATCGACACGAGGACTCCTCGGAGTGGGAACCGCTGTGGGTCGAGCGGTGTATAGAAGACAGAGGGTTGTTCACAGAGCGTGACGGAGGGCGCGGTCACGCATCATGAGCGCCGCTCGCTTGTCAGGGAGGTCGACTTCCGCCGCGAAGCGGAAGCCGCCGCTGAGGAAGGCTGAGACGGAGGGGGTGTTACGGATGTCGGGTTCGGCGACGACGCGGGTGCAGCGGGGACGGTGGTCGAGGACGAGATCGGCGACGGCGCGCAGCAGTGTGCTGCCGACGCCGCGGCCCCGGTCGGTGACGCCTCCGATCAGCAGATGGATACCGGTGTCGTGGGGCCGCGCCGGGTAGTGCCGGGCGAGCGGGTCGAGGTCGGCGCGGTAGATCTCGAAGTAGCTCATGGGCGTGGCGTCGAGGACTCCGAGGCAGGGGACGCTGCGGCCGTCGCCGTCGAGTTGGGTACGGATGTGCTCGGCGGTCACGGTCTCGGGTCCGGCCAGTTCCCAGAAGGCCGCGACGGCGGGGTCGTTCATCCATCGGGCGACGAGCCCGAGGTCGCGGTCGAGCCGCACGGGGACGAGTTGGAAGACGCCGGCGGCGGTGTGGACCGGGTTCCAGGAGGCGACGGAGTCCAGCAGGTCGCCGTCGAGAGGGTCGGCGCCGAGGGGCTCGGTGCCGAGAGGTTCGGCATCGAGGGGTTCGGCGTCGAGGTGACCGCCTTCGAGGAGGGTGACGAGTTCGTCGAGTCTCAGATCGAGGGTGTCGTCACCGGGCGGGTCGGCCGGTGGGCGGGTGGGTGACACGGTGTCGCTCTCCTCTCGGCGGTGCGGTCGGTGCGTGGGTTCTCCGAAGGCGGGCTCAGGCGCGGAGGGGGTTGGTGACGGTGACGTAGACGGACTGGGTGTCGACGGGGCCGACGAGTTCGTCCATGCCGTGCAGGCGGGTGAGGAGGTTGGCCTTGCTGCGGAGGGTCGCGGCTTCCAGGAGGCGGTGCGGGAGGGGTGAGCCGAGGCTGGTCGAGGAGGTGAGGAAGCTGCGGAAGGCCGCGAGCAGGACGCGCTCGTCGGCGAGGTGCTGGGAGCCGAAGGCGCCGATCAGGCCGAGGACGTTGTTGATGCCGAGGTAGTAGGCGAAGCGCTCGTCGGTGACCTGGTCGGAGACGAAGGTGTCGCTGGCCGCGCCGATACCGGGAAGGCGGCTCTCCAGCTCGCTCCGGTGGGACTCGCGGAAGTAGTAGCCCTGGTTGTCGCGGTAGCGTCCGCCGACCGGCCAGCCATCGGGGTCGAGGAGCACCAGGGTGTTCTGCTGGTGGGCCTCCAGGGCGATGCCGGCGTGTCCGTCGAGCCAGAGGACGGGGCGGACGACCTGGTCGAGGTAGCGGAGGAACCACTCGGCGGCGACGGCCGTGGTGGGACGGCCGGTGCGGGCGGCGAGGCGGCTGATGACGTCGGCGAGGCGGGAGCGCATGGCGCCCGTTCCCGGCCAGGGCCGGGGGGCGGTGAGCGACGCGATGCAGACGGCGTCGTCGCCGGGCCCGAAGGGGTTGTGGCGAATCATGAGGTCGAGGCCGGGGACGGGGGCGCCGTCCGGGGTGTCGACGGCGAGCCACGCGGGGTCGCGCACGATGTCGAAGCCCGGGTGGGCGGCCTGCCATGCGTCGACGAGGCCGGTGCGGAGCAGGCGGTGGACCTCGACGCCGCGGTGGAGTTCCTTGCGGAGGTTCTCGCGTCGCGAGTTGGTGATGCGCAGGCCGAGGGAGAGCTTGAGCATGGCCCGGGCACCCGGGCGGTGCACGGTACGGACGGAGGAGGTGGGGTGCCAGGGGCTGCCGTGGAGACCGAGGTCGTGGAGGAGGCCGGCGTCGACGAGGGCGCGGATGTCGGAGCGGTGCAGCAGCTCTCGGGCCTGCCAGGGGTGAACCGGCAGGGGCGCGGTCCCGGCGGGGAGCGTGAGCCCTTCGGCGAGGCCGATGGCGAGTTGCTCGGCGCTGACGGGGCGGCCCTGTTCGGTCCAGCCGGAGTCGGAGGCCAGGAGCGAGGAGTCGACGGCCAGCCAGTGGAGGGGGAAGGAGCCGTGGAGTTCGGGTGAGTAGAGCCGGGCCTCGGCGTCGGAGAGGCCTTCGCGGCTCTTGGGCGTGGGGTGGAGGGGGTGGCCGAGGAGCAGGGACTGCTCGGCGGCGAGGAAGAGGTCGGCGTCCGGGTGCGGTTGGGGCGAGCGGCGGCGCTCGATGAGGAAGTCGGCGGTACGGCGGGCCGAGTCGGCGACCCTGCCGACGAGTTCGGTGGCTTCGGGGCGGCCGCTCTCCCGGCTGAGCAGAGCGGCGACGGTCACGGCGTCGACGGTGGGGGCCGTGGCCGGGAGGCCTTCGAGGACGGGGGCGCCGAAGCGGTGCCAGCCGGTGGGTGACCAGTAGCGGACGGGGACGAGGAGGGCGGTGCCGCTGGCATCGAGGGGGATGCGCAGGGTGGTGGAGCCGGGGGCCGGCAGGTTCGTCTCGCGGACCCAGCAGCGGAGGAGGTTCTCGACGGCGGCCGCGTCGGCGGCGCGCTGCGGATCCGGGTCGTCCAGGGGGTCGGCGCCGGCCGGGTGGTGCGGGTCCGGGGCCGGGGCGCCCAGCGAGGTGGTGGCGCCGGCGGGGCGGTTCGGCTGGGGGTGCTGGTCGCTCAGCGGGGCGGTGCCCGTGGTCGTGCGGTGCGGTCGGGGGTCGTAGGGGCCGATGTGCTGGCGCGGGACCGTGGCATCGGCGGGGCGGGCTGTGGCGGCTGCTGCTCGGGCAGCGGCGGCGGCAGGCTCCGTGGCAGCGGGCTCCGTGGCGCCAGGGCCAGGGGTGTCGGGGGCGGCGGCCCCGACCGCCGTGGAGCCGGCGGCCGTACTGCCGACGGCAGTGACGCCGCGGGCCGTGCTGCTGCCCGAGGCATGGGCGCCGGCGGCTGTGGAGCCAAGGGCCGTGGCGCCGGGGGCCGTGCTGCCCGGGGGCGCGGAGCCTGGGTTCGTGGTGCACGGTTCGGGGTTGGTGAGGGGGGTGGTGGTGAGGAACTGGGTGGAGGGTTCCATGGGGGTCCGTCCCTCGGGGGCGAGAGGCTCCGTGGTCAGCAGGGAGGCGTCCCGTGGCGTGGAGGCGAGGACCTGGGAGGTGAGGTGATCGACGGCGAGGGCGGCCTCGGTCTCAGGTGCCGGGGAGGGGGGCGTGGCGTTCACGGGGGCTTCCTTGGGGGACGGGGCCGGGACGGCCCGGGTCAGTGGGACGGCCCGGGGACGGTCCGGGGGGCCGTGGGCCTGCGGGCGGCGGGCAGCTGGGGGATGTGGGCCCGTTCGGCCGCGGCGAGGGCGTCGGCGAAGCGGTCCAGGACGGCGGTGGCCTGCTCGTCAGTGATCGTGAGCGGGGGCAGGAGCCTGACCACGGCGGAGTGGCGGCCGCCGAGTTCGACGATGAGTCCGCGGGCGAGGCACTCCTGTTGGACGGCGAGCGCCAGGGCGGGGGCGGCGGGCGGCACGGGGTCGTCAGGTCCCGCCGCGTCGGGGTCGACGAGCTCGACGCCGATCATGAGTCCCCGGCCGCGGACGTCGCCGACGCAGGGATGGGCGGCGGCGAGGCCGCGGAGCCGGCCGATGAGGCGGGCGCCGAGGGTGCCGGCCCGCTCGGCGAGTCCGTTCTCACGGACGTACGCGAGGGTGGCCGTGCCGGCGGCCATGGCGAGCTGGTTGCCGCGGAAGGTGCCGGCGTGGGCGCCGGGTTCCCAGGCGTCGAGTTCGGACCGGTAGACGATGACGGCGAGGGGGAGGGAGCCGCCGATGGCCTTGGAGAGGACCATCACGTCGGGCACGACGCCGCTGTGCTCGACGGCCCAGAAGGCGCCGGTGCGGCCGACGCCGGTCTGGACCTCGTCGACGACGAGCGGAATGGAGCGGTCGGCGGTGATGCGGCGCATCCGGCGCATCCAGTCGTCGGGCGCGGGGATGACCCCGCCCTCGCCCTGGACGGCTTCCAGGATCATTCCGGCGGGGGTGGTGACGCCGCTCTTGGGGTCGTCGAGGAGGTTCTCGGTCCAGCGGGCGGCGAGTTGGGCGCCGCGGGCGCCGCCGACGCCGTAGGGGCAGCGGTACGAGTGGGGGTACGGGAGCCGGGTGACGCGGACGTCGGTCGCTCCGCCCGAGGCGTCGAGGGCGCCGGAGGTCATGCCGTGATAGGCGCCGGTGAAGGCGAGGAGGCCGCTGCGTCCGGTGGCGGTGCGGACCAGTTTGAGGGCCGCCTCGACGGCGTCCGTGCCGGCCGGTCCGCAGAACTGGATGCGGGCGTTGTCGGCGAGTTCGCCCGGCAGCGTGGCGAACAGCTCGGAGGTGAAGGCGTCCTTGACCGGGGTGGCGAGGTCGAGGACATGGAGCGGGGCCCCGGAGTCGAGGACCTTCTTGACGGCTTCCAGGACCACGGGGTGGTTGTGGCCGAGGGCGAGCGTTCCGGCACCCGACAGGCAGTCCAGGTAGCGGCGGCCGTCGGCGCCCTCGATGGTCAGCCCTCGTGCCCGCACGGGGACGATGGGGAGGGAGCGGGCGTAGGTGCGGGCGGCGGACTCCCGCAGGGACTGGCGGCGCAGGATGCCTTCGTACCCGCCGCCACCGCCCTGCTCCGCAGGCCCCTGGGCGGGAGCCGCGCGGCCCCCGGACCCCTGGGCGGGAGCAGCGCGGTCCGCCGCCCCCTGAGCTGCAGCCTCCGGTGCCGCACCCCCTTGAGCCGCGACTCCTTGAGCCGGAGCCGCCCGGTCCGAGGGCCCTCGGACCGCGGGCCCTCGGTCCGAAGACCCCGGGTTCGCGCCGTCCCGGATCGGCACAGTCGCGGTGTCCCGGATCGTCGCGCCGCCCCGGGGCAGCGCAGTGTCCTGGGGCGGCGCGGTGTCCCGGGGTGTCGGGGTGTGCGTCCCTGTGGCGGCGTCGGCGGGCGTTCCGGTGACCGGCCCGTCGGGCGTCCTGGTCTGCGTCCGCGCGGCCGGTGGGACGGCCGGAGCTGATTCGGTCACGGCCACGGCTCGGTGTCCTCCCGCTGTAACAGTTGCGTTGCACATCGGGACGCCGTGGAGCCGCCGCAAGGGCCGCCCTGAACGCCACCGTTGTGTCCCCCGTACGTACCAACGACGCGAACTGCCCGGGATCACGGGCCGGAGCCAAGAACTTGGCGTGTCCCGGATCACGGCACGGCAACGACGGAACCATGACCGGAACCGCCGACCGGCCGCGTACCGTCCCCTCCGGCACCGGCATAGTGGGGGCCGTCGGCCGCACCCGTACGGGCGCGGCCGCTGTCCATGCACAAGTTGACGTAGTCCCAGGGGGATCACGAGATGCGATCGATTCGTCCGCTGCTGACGGCGGCTTCCGCCGTCGCGGCGCTGACGCTCACCGTTACGGCCTGCGGACCGAGCGAGGAGAACGCGGGAGACAAGCCCAGCGCTTCCGCGACCGCCCAGAACCCGGCCGACAAGATCAAGATTCCGGCGGACCTGAAGGACCGCCTGAAGGAGCACGGAATCGACGTCGACAAGTGGCGGGACGGCGAGTGGAGGAACTGGGACCGCGACAAGTGGCTGCGTGAGGCCAAGGACTTCGTCAACCCGATCATCGAGGACCTCTGGGACCCGGACCGGATGCGGGACGCCGAGCGCCCCGATAAGCCGGTCGAGGAGGAGGACATCTCGGGTGACGAGGGCGTGACCGACCCGACGCCGGCCGTCGTGCGGGCGAAGCCCGTTTCGGCGAAGTACCACAGCAACGCCCCGGAGTCCGGGAAGGTCTTCTTCGACGGCCCCGAGGGCTCGATGGTCTGCTCGGCCACGGTCGTGCAGGACCCGGCGCACCCCGGCAAGTCGAACATGGTGTGGACGGCCGGCCACTGCGTCCACAAGGGCAAGAAGGGCGGCTGGTACCGCAACATCGCCTTCGTGCCCTCGTACAACGACGCCGCGCTGTCGACCGCCGACCTGGAGAAGGCCTCGCGGGAGCAGATCGCGCCGTACGGCGTGTGGTGGGCCGACTGGGTCAAGACCTCGGACCAGTGGATCGCCGAGGGTGCCTCCACGGGCGGTGCGGGCGCGCCCTACGACTTCGCGGTCATCAAGGTGACCCCGGAGAAGGGCGGCACGACCAAGTCCCTGGAGGAGACAGTCGGTTCGGCGCTTCCCGTGAACTTCAACGCCCCGGCGGTGCCGAAGATCGCGGCCATGAAGGCGACCGGGTACCCGGCGGCTCCGCCGTTCGACGGCCAGCGGATGTTCCAGTGCGAGGACAAGCCGGGCCGGCTGTCCCTGAAGGCGGAGCAGCCGACGATGTACCGCATCGGTTGCAGCATGACCGGTGGTTCCTCCGGTGGCGGCTGGGTCGCCCAGGGCAGTGACGGCAAGCCGGCGCTGGTGTCGAACACCTCGATCGGCCCGTCGACGGCCGGTTGGCTCGCGGGGCCGCGCTTCGGTCCCGAGGCCAAGGCCATGTTCGACGAGGTCAGCAAGAAGTACGCCGGGCAGTAGGCGCGGAGTGTGAGGCGGGGCCCTCGGGGCCTCGCCTCTCTCTGTGCCCGCCCCAGGGGCTTCACCCGGACACGGGGAGCCCCTGGTCCGGGATCCGGGCCCTTCGCCCGGCGGTTCGCCCAACCGGCATACTGTGCACCGCAAGTGACGCGTCCATGGCAATGCCAAGCCATGTCAAGACGGGAACGCGCCGGAACCACGGCCGCTCCCCGGACGCGGGAATCATCTCAGGGGGAATTCACCACATGCGTTCCGTACGACTCCTACCCGCCGCTCTCGGCCTGGTCACCGCGCTCGCGCTGACCGCCACGGCCTGCGGCCCCACCGAGACCCCGGCGGCCGACAAGCCGGTTGCCGGAGCGAGCAGTTCCGCGTCGGGCACCGACGACGCGGCCACCGGAGACGGTGGCGCCGACCTCACCAAGGACCTCGCCGACAAGCTGAAGAAGCACGGCGTCGACCTGGACAAGTGGAAGGACGGCGAGTGGAAGAACTGGGACACGGACACCTGGCTGCGTGAGGCCGAGGACTTCGTCAACCCGGTCATCGACGGGCTCTGGGACCCGGCGCGGATGCAGTCCGCCAAGAGCCCCGACCCCACGATCACCGCGCAGGCCGGAGGCGGCGGCACCGACCCGACGCCCCGCCCCGTCAAGGCGCAGCGCGAGAAGACCCCGTACCACCGCAACGCGGCCCCGGTCGGGAAGATCTTCTTCGACTCGCCGCAGGGCCACATGGTCTGCTCCGGCACCATCGTGAAGGACCCCCGCCGGCCCGGTAAGTCGAACTTGGTCTGGACGGCCGGCCACTGCGTCCACGCGGGCACGAAGGGCGGCTGGTACCGCAACATCACCTTCGTCCCGGCCTTCAACGACCTGGGCAAGTCCCCCGCGGCGCTCAACAACGCGCAGCCGCACGAGATCTACCCCTACGGCCAGTACTGGGCCGACTGGGCCGTGACCTCGGGCGAGTGGATCAAGTCGGGTGGCACGAACCAGGCATGGCCGTACGACTACGCCGTCCTGCACGTGCAGCCCCAGCGGGGCGGCAAGTCGCTGGAGGAGACCGTCGGCGCCGCGCTGCCGGTCGACTTCTCCGCCCCCGCGCCCGCGCAGTCCGGCACGATCGGCGCCTGGGGATACCCGCAGGCCGCCCCGTACAACGGCGTGATCATGCACAAGTGCCTGGACCGGGCGACGCGCATGACCACGGCGCCCGCCACCCCGGTGATGTACCGGATCGGCTGCACGATGACCGCGGGTTCGTCTGGCGGCGGCTGGTTCCGCGTGCTGCCGAACGGGAAGACGGCGCTCGTGTCGAACACCTCGATCGGCCCGGCCGGCAGCAACGGCTGGCTCGCCGGACCGCAGCTGGGCCGGGGAGCGAAGGCGGCCCACGAGATGGTCAGCAAGAAGTACGCACGCTGAGCCGTCCCTCCCGACACAGTCCTCACCACACAGTCCTCATCACACAGTCGTGACAGGACCGCGGTGACAGGACCGTCGTGACGGGGCCATCGGCACGGCAGAAGGCGCCGGTCCCCTCCCTCGCGGGAGGAGGCCGGCGCCTTCGTCGTGCGTCGGCCGCGCACTCCGTCGTACGTCAGGCCGTGGCCTGCGGCGTACGTCGGGTCAGTGCGCGGCGGGAACGTACGGCGCGAGCATCGCCGCCAGTTCCTCGTGCACCCGGGCCTTCAGCAGGGTGCCCTCCGGGGTGTGCTCCTCGGACTCGACCTCGCCCTCGGCGTGCACCCGCGAGACGAGTCCGCCCTGCGTGTACGGCACGAGGGCTTCGAGCTCGACCTGCGGGCGCGGCAGCTCGGAGTCGATGAGCGCGAGCAGTTCCTGCATGCCCTGGCCCGAACGGGCCGAGACCACGATGGAGTGCTTCTCCATCCGCAGCAGTCGCTGGAGCACCAGCGGGTCCGCCGCGTCCGCCTTGTTGATGACGACGATCTCCGGCACGTTCACCGCGCCGACGTCCCGGAAGACCTCGCGCACGGCGGCCAGCTGCTCCTCCGGCGCCGGGTGCGAGCCGTCCACCACGTGCAGGATGAGGTCGGAGTCGCCGACCTCCTCCATGGTGGAGCGGAACGCCTCGACCAGGTGGTGCGGCAGGTGCCGGACGAAGCCGACGGTGTCGGCCAGGGTGTAGACCCGGCCGGTGGGCGTCTCGGCCCGGCGGACGGTCGGGTCGAGCGTGGCGAACAGCGCGTTCTCCACGAGCACGCCCGCGCCGGTGAGGCGGTTGAGCAGGGAGGACTTGCCGGCGTTCGTGTATCCGGCGATGGCGACCGACGGCACCTTGTTGCGGCGCCGCTCCTGCCGCTTGATGTCACGGCCGGTCTTCATCTCCGCGATCTCCCGGCGCATCTTCGCCATCTTCTCGCGGATACGGCGCCGGTCGGTCTCGATCTTGGTCTCACCGGGACCACGGGTGGCCATGCCGCCACCGCCGCCGCCACCCATCTGACGGGAGAGCGACTGACCCCAGCCGCGCAGGCGCGGCAGCATGTACTGCATCTGCGCGAGAGCGACCTGCGCCTTGCCCTCTCGGGACTTGGCGTGCTGGGCGAAGATGTCGAGGATCAGGGCGGTCCGGTCGACCACCTTGACCTTGACGACGTCTTCGAGGGCGATGAGCTGGCCGGGGCTGAGCTCGCCGTCGCAGACGACGGTGTCGGCACCGGTCTCGACCACGATGTCGCGCAGTTCGCGCGCCTTGCCCGAGCCGATGAAGGTCGCCGGGTCCGGCTTGTCGCGGCGCTGGATGACGCCGTCGAGCACGAGGGCGCCCGCCGTCTCGGCGAGGGCCGCGAGTTCCGCGAGGGAGTTCTCCGCGTCCTGGACGGTCCCGGAGGTCCAGACACCGACCAGCACGACGCGCTCGAGGCGCAGCTGGCGGTACTCGACCTCGGTGACGTCCTCGAGCTCGGTGGAGAGGCCGACGACACGGCGCAGGGCCGCTCGCTCGGAACGGTCGAACTGGTCGCCGTCCCGCTCTCCGTCGATCTCGTGGCTCCAGGCGACGTCCTCTTCCATCAGGGCATCGGCCCGAAGGCTCTCGGTACGGCTCGTCTCCGCGAAGCTCTGCTCGTCCTGGGAAGGGGAAGAAGAGGAGGTCATTGGATCCTTACGTCGAGTGCTTCCACAGCGGCACCGGTGTCGGCGCGCCCTGGAGCGATGAGTCTTATGCCGTCACAACGCGTGAGGGAACGGGAAGATTCCCGGTCCGTCGGCCGCGTCGCCGACCTGAAGATGGTGACACGCCCCGGCGGGACCCGTCACCCGGGTTTCGGCCCCGTGGTGCCGGCCGGGTCGCGGGCCCGTCAGCCGGGTCCCGGGCCGTCACTCAGGTTTCGTGCCGGTCGACCCGGCCCCGGACTCCGGGCCCCCGGATCACGGCCCCGGGCCGGTGATCCGGGGGCCCGGGGAGAGCGGTCATCCGCCGGCTTTCGGGGCGGTCCGCGCCGCCCCGGCCGGGCTGCTGCGCCAGTCCGGGTGGCCGGGCATCGCCGGGGTCTTCGCCTCGTAGAGCCAGCCGCGGAAGAAGGCGGTGAGGTCGCGTCCGGCGATCTCACCGGCCAGCGCGACGAAGTCGGCGGTGGTGGCGGTGCCGTCCCGGTGGTCGGCGACCCAGCGCCGCTCCAGGCGCTCGAAGGCCTCGGTGCCGATCTCCTGGCGGAGCGCGTACAGGACGAGGGCGCTGCCGTCGTAGACCACGGGCCGGAAGAGACTGATCTTGTGGCCGGGCGAGGGCGGCTCGGGGGCGGCCGGCGGGCCGCCGTCGGCCCGCCACCCGTCGGAGGCGGCGTAGGCGGCCTTCATACGCCGCTCCAGGGACTTGCCCGCGGTCTCCTCGGCGTACAGCGCCTCGTACCAGCTGGCGTGCCCCTCGTTGAGCCAGAGGTCGGACCAGGTCCGCGGCGAGACGCTGTCGCCGAACCACTGGTGGGCCAGCTCGTGCACCATGACCGAGTCGACGTACCACTCCGGGTAGGCAGGCTGGGTGAAGAGGCGGCGCTCGAACAGGGACAGGGTCTGGGTCTCCAGCTCGAAGCCCGTGGTGGCGTCCGCGACGAGCACCCCGTACGTCTCGAAGGGGTACCGGCCGACCTTCCGCTCCATCCACTCCAGGTGCCCGGGGGTCCTGCGGAGCCAGGGCTCCAGCAGCTCCCGGTCGGCGGTGCGCACCACGTCGCGTACGGGCAGGCCGTGGGGGCCGGCCCGGTGCACGACGGTGGAGCGGCCGATGGACACCTGGGCGAGCTCGGTGGCCATGGGGTGGCTGGTGCGGTACGTCCACGTCGTCGTGCCGCCCCGGGTGACCCGGCCGGTGGGCAGCCCGTTGGCGACGGCGGTCAACTCGCTGGGGGCGGTCACGCGGAAGGTGAAGTACGCCTTGTCCGACGGGTGGTCGTTGGACGGGAAGACCCGGTGGGCGGCGTCGGCCTGGTTGGCCATGGCGAGACCGTCGCCGGTACGGACCCAGCCGCCGGTGTCGGCCGGACCGCTCGGGTCGCTGGTGTGGGTGACGGTGATGGCGATCGACTCGCCCTCGTCGACCGGCACGGCGGGGGTGACGACCAGGTCCTCGCCGCTGGTGACGTACGTGGCGGCCAGACCGTCGACGGTGACGGCGGAGACCGTGCCGTGGGTGAAGTCGAGGTTGAACCGCTCCAGGTCGTCGGTGGCGAGCGCGTCGATCCGGGTCACGGCGGCCAGCGGAGCGGTGTTGACCCCGGGGTAGGTGAGATCGACGGTGTACGCGAGGACGTCGTACCCGGGATTGCCGAGGTGGGGGAAGAGCGGGTCCCCGATGCCGAGCGGCGCCGGGGCGGGCAGCGCGGCGGCGACGAGCCCGGCCGATGCGGCGACCAGGACGGCGGAGCGGAGCCACCGCGCGCGGGGCAGGGGCGTTCGGACGAGCGGCATGGGCCAGGCCTTTCCGGAGGAATGGCCCTACGGCTACCAGGGCCGCGCCCGCTCCCCCGGGCGGCGCGCTCGCCCGCCACTCGAAGGGGGACACGGGTCGGTCCCACGGACACGGCCCGGGTCGTCCCACGGACACGACCCGGGTCGGCCCCACGGACACCGCCCGGGTCTGGGCTGGCGCCTCAGGCCCTGCGGGGCCTCGGGGAGCGGTGCCGGGCGCGGCTCACGTCGTACACCCCGGGCACGTCCCGCATGGCCCGCATGAGGGCGGCGAGCCGGGCCACGTCGGGCAGGTGGAGGGTGTACGTGTGGCGGACCCGCTGCTCGCTGGGCGGCTCGACGGTCGCGGAGACGACGGCGGCCCCGGCGACGGCGATGGCCTCGGTGAGGTCGGCGAGGAGACCTGGCCGTCCGAAGGACTCCGCGACGAGGGTGACCCGGCCCTGGGTGGTGTCGCCCCAGCGGACGGTGACGGGTTCGCGGCCGAGCAGGCGCATGGTGTCGACGGCCGCGCAGCCGTTCCGGTGGACGGTGACGGAGCCGCCGCGGACCCGGAAGCCGGTGATCTTGTCCGGGGGTACGGGGGTGCAGCAGCCGGCCGGACGGACGGAGGTGCGGGGCTCGCCCTCCAGGTCGGCGTGGAGCTCCGCACCGGAGCGGTGGTCGGCGGTGACGCCGGACTGGGGCCGGGAGCCGCTCGTGGCCACGGGTGGCGCGGCGCTCTCCGGATGGGCCTGGAGCCAGCCGGTGATCGCGATCCGGGCCGCGGGGGTACGGGCGTGGTCGAGCCACTCGGGGGACGGGCCGGAGACGGCGTCCTGGGCGAGCAGCAGCTGGACGGTGTCCCCGTCGCCGAGGACGGTGCTGAGGGGGGCGAGGCGCCCGTTGACGCGCGCGCCGAGACAGCCGTGGGCGGCTTCGCCGTGCTGGGCGTAGGCGGCGTCGACGCAGCTGGCTCCGGCGGGGAGGCTGATCGTGCCGGGGGCGCTGCCGTCGGCACGGAAGACGGTGATCTCGTCGTCCTCGGCGAGGTCGGCCCGGAGCGAGGTCCAGAACGTGTCCGGGTCGGGGGCGGCCTGCTGCCAGTCGAGGAGGCGGGAGAGCCAGCCGGGGCGGGTGGGGTCGACGCGTTCACCGTCCTCCGCGGCCGGGGTGTCGACGGGGGCGGTGGCGAGGGTCGCGGCGGCCGCGGAAACGGAGGCCGAGGCGGACGTGGGGGCGGAGGCGGGGAGGGTGTCAGGTGTGGCCGGTGCTTCGGACGGGCCTGGAGCGCCTGATGCGGGCGATGTGGCTGATGCGGCCGATGCGGCGTGGGTACCCGATGTGGCGTGGGTACCCGATGCGACGTGTGCGCCAGTGGTGGAGTGTGCGGCGGCGTCCCGCGGAGTGGCGGTTCCCTGGCGGCCGGTACTCGCCGGCGCCGAGGGGGCCGCGGCGGCCTGGCCCTCTCCGTCCGGGCCGCCGCCCGGCTGCCCGGTCGTCTCCTGCCCCACGTGCGGGTTGCCGAGGGCGACGACCCCCGCCTCCGCGACCGTGTGCATGCGGTGGGTGCGGATGAGGACCTCGGCCACGGCGCCGTCGGGGGCCGCGACGGCGGTGTGCAGGGACTGGTACAGGTTGAACTTGGGGGCCGCGATGAAGTCCTTGAACTCGGAGACCACCGGGGTGAAGCAGGTGTGCAGCTCGCCGAGGACCGCGTAGCAGTCGGCGTCCTCGGAGACCAGGACGAGGAGCCGCCCGAAGTCGCAGCCGCGCAGTTCGCCGCGCTTGAGGCGGACGCGGTGGACGGAGACGAAGTGCCGGGGGCGGACGTGGACTTCGGCGCCGATGCCCGCCTCGCGGAGGACCGCGGAGACCTGTTCGGCGACGGCGCCGAGCGCGTCGCCCGCGTGCGGGTTCCCGGCGATGAGCGCGCGGGTGTTCTCGTACTCCTCGGGGTGGAGGATGGCGAAGACCAGGTCCTCCAGCTCCGTCTTGAGGGCCTGGACGCCGAGCCGTTCGGCCAGCGGGATGAGGACGTCCCGGGTGACCTTGGCGATCCTCGCCTGTTTCTCGGGGCGCATCACCCCGAGCGTGCGCATGTTGTGGAGCCGGTCGGCCAGCTTGATCGACATCACCCGGACGTCGTTGCCGGTCGCGACCAGCATCTTGCGGAAGGTCTCCGGCTCGGCGGCGGCGCCGTAGTCGATCTTCTCCACCTTGGTGACGCCGTCGACGAGGTAGGCGACCTCCTCGCCGAACTCCCGGTGCACCTGGTCGAGCGTCACCTCCGTGTCCTCGACGGTGTCGTGGAGGAGGGACGCGGTCAGGGTGGTGGTCTCCGCGCCGAGTTCGGCGAGGATCAGGGTCACCGCGAGCGGGTGGGTGATGTACGGCTCGCCGCTCTTGCGGAACTGGCCGCGGTGCGAGGACTCCGCGAGGACGTACGCCCGGCGCAGCACCGAGAGGTCCGCCTCGGGATGGTGGGCGCGGTGCGCCTCGGCGACATGGCTGATCGCGTCGGGCAGCCGGTCGCGCGGGGCCGGTCCTGCGGTGGCGCCGAGCAGCGCGGCGCGGCCGATCCGGCGCAGGTCGATGCGGGCGCGTCCGCGTCTGCGGGCGGTCGTTTCGGTGACGGCGGCTTCCGCCGCGCTCACAGGGTTGGTGGCCTCTGCGCTCATGGGGCACCTCCGGCAACGTCGACCGGCGGTGGGCGGGCCAGGCGTGCCCGGGGGGCCGGTGCTTGATGCTACCGACCCCACCACGTGGCGCAGTCGCCCTCTCGCTCAGCGTGAAACGGATCACCCATTCGAGCGACAAATCAGTCGTTGACTGTTTCGATTCCGTCGCTTCCTTCGAATCCGCCGCGCCGTACGGCTCTGCCGCGTCCTTCGGCTCCGCGCCCCCGCGCCCGCCCGGCCTCAGCCGAGCCAGGCGGGATCGACGGTGCCCTCGGCGACGATCACGGCGGGGCCCGTCATGTCGATCTGCCCGTCGGGGTGCTCGGTGATGACCAGCGTGCCGCCGAGCACGTCGACGGTGTACGTGACGGGGGTGCCGCTCGCGGCGGGGTCGGCGCCGTCCCGGCGGGCGGTGGCGACGGCGACGGCGCACGCGCCCGTGCCGCAGGAACGGGTCTCGGCGGCGCCGCGCTCGTGGACCCGCATGGCGACGTGGCGGGGGCCCCGGTCGGCGACGAACTCGATGTTCACCCCGTCCGGGTAGACCGCGGCCGGCGTGTACGGCGGCTCGGTGAACAGGTTGCCCGCGTGGTCGAGGTCCTCGACGAACGCGACCGCGTGCGGATTGCCCATGTTCACGTTGCGCGCGGGCCAGCTGCGGCCGTCGACGGTGACGGTGACGCCGGCCTCGGGGAGGACCGCGCGCCCCATGGCGACGGTGACGGAGCCGTCCTTGTCGAGGTGGACGCGCTTGATCCCGCCGCGGGTGGCCACCGCGACCTCGCCGGCGGTGACGTGCCCGGCGTGCTCCAGGTAGCGGGCGAAGACCCGGACCCCGTTGCCGCACATCTCGGCGACCGAGCCGTCGGCGTTCCGGTAGTCCATGAACCACTCGGCCTCGTCCGCCATGTGCCGGGCCTCGGGGTGGGCGGCGCTGCGCACGACGTGCAGCAGCCCGTCGCCGCCGATGCCGGCCCGTCGGTCGCAGAGGCGCGCGACGGCGGCGGGGGGCAGGTCCACGGCGTTCTCCGCGTCGGGGACGATCACGAAGTCGTTCTCGGTGCCGTGGCCCTTGAGGAACCGGAGGGGCGGGAGTGCGGGGGTCTGCGCGCTGGTCACGAGATCAACTGTACGGGGTGGTCCCGACGGGCCGCCCGGTCGTCCACGGGCCGGTCGGCGGGACCCGCCGGACGACCGGCCCGTACGGTCAGCGCAGGCGGGCGACGCGCCAGACGGCGAGGGCGACCAGCGCTGCGATCGTTGTCACGTAGAGCGCGAGGTAGCGCCAGTTCGGGCGCTCCCCGGAGCCGCGCTGCGGGAGACCCGGCCAGGTGTAGCCGACCTTGCGGGCGGCCATCATGCCCCAGCCCGCCGCGCAGAAGCTGATCAGCAGACCGAGCATGGCGAGGACGGCGCCGCCGTCCCCCGAGCCGAAGGCGAGCGGGAACGCGAACATCAGCGAGCCGACGGCCGCGAGACCGACGATCGGGGCGAGCTGCCAGATCCTCAGCCGGCGCTGCGGACGCAGCTCGACCTCGACCTCGTCGGCGTCCACCTCGACGGCGGTGCCCACCGCGTCGTCGGGGCCGTCCGGGGTCAGCCCCGGGGCGGCACCGACCGGCAGGTCGCCGGTCGGAAGGCCCGGTGTGTCACCCGTCGGGTCACCGAGCGCCGATTCGTGCTGTTCTCTGTCGCGAGGGCCGGCCTCCATCGCCACGCGCCCTCCCCACTCGGACTCCACTTGGTCGATCGATGCTCGATGATGGCACGCTCCCGACCGCCGAAATGACGGGCAGGGCGTCCCGATGCCATCACGTGATCAGGCTGTAACCGCTCGTTCGACCAACGAGAGCGCCTGCCCCGGGAGTTCCCCCCGGTGATCGGCGGCTCCGCTGAGCCAGTGGACCCGCGGGTCCCGGCGGAACCACGAGTCCTGGCGTCGGGCGAAGCGCTTGGTGGCGCGCACGGTCTCGGCGCGGGCCTCGTCCTCGGTGCACTCGCCCGCGAGCGCGGCGAGGACCTGCTGGTAGCCGAGGGCGCGGGCCGCGGTGCGCCCCTCGCGCAGGCCCTGGGCCTCCAGGGTGCGCACCTCGTCGACGAGGCCGGCCTCCCACATCCGGTCCACGCGCGTGGTGATCCGCTCGTCGAGCTCGGGGCGGCCCACGTCGACACCGATCTGCACCGTGTCGTAGACGGAGTCGGGTCCCGGCAGGTTCGCGGTGAAGGGCTTGCCGGTGATCTCGATCACCTCGAGGGCGCGGACGATCCGGCGCCCGTTGCTGGACAGGATCGCGCGGGCCGCCTCGGGGTCCGCCTCGGCGAGCCGGGCGTGCAGGACGCCGGGGCCGCGCTCGTCGAGCTCGGCCTCGAGACGGGCCCGGACGGCGGGGTCGGTGCCGGGGAACTCGAGGGCGTCGACGGCACCCCGTACGTACAGGCCGGAGCCGCCGACGAGGACGGGGGTGCGGCCGGCGGCGAGCAGCCGGTCGATCTCGGCGCGGGCGAGCCGCTGGTACTCGGCGACGCTGGCGGCCTCGGTCACGTCCCAGATGTCGAGGAGGTGGTGCGGAACGCCGCCGCGTTCCTCCGGTGTCAGTTTGGCGGTCCCGATGTCCATCCCCCGGTAGAGCTGCATCGAGTCTGCGTTGACGACCTCGCCCCCGAGCTGCTGGGCCAGGAACACACCCAGATCGGACTTTCCGGCCGCCGTGGGGCCGACGACGGCGATGACCCGCGGGGCGGGAGCTGCGCTTCTCACCGCACCAGTCTCGCAAACCTCACGGCCCGTCCCCGAACGAGCTACGTGACGGCGCCCATCCGGCTTCGTTTCCTGTTGCGAGGTTCCGGCTGTCGATCATCACGGAATCCCTCCCATCCGAGTACGCTATGGAGTGAATATGGGCGTTTTTGCATTGTTTCGCCGTAAGAAGAAGGATGCGGCCGCGGTGTCGTCGGAGGAGACGGGGACCGAGGCCGTCGTTCCGGCTGCGGACGGCGGCACGGAGACCGAGTCCGGGACGGAGGCCGGGACGGAGACCGTGACGGACGTCACCGGGGCCCTGACCGGATCCGCGGCCGACGCGGCGAAGGCCGTGAGCGCGGCGCCGGACGGCGTCGACGCGGACGACGTGGGCACCGGAGCGGTCGCCTCGGAGACCGTGGAGGTCGTGGACGTCGTGGACGTCGTGGACGTCGTGGAGATCCCGAAGCAGCAGTCCGCAGAGGCCGCCGCGGACAACGAGGCCGGCGAAGGCGCCCGTCAGTAGGCAGCACACGGAAGAGGGACTCCTCGGGGGTCCTCGGAGGGAAGGTGCCCCATGGGTCTCCTGGATTCGCTGAAGGCAAAGCTCGCCCCTGCCAAGGACAAGGTCGCCGATCTCGCTCAGCAGCACGGCGGCAAGATCGATCACGGCATCGAGAAGGCCGCGAAGCTGGTCGACGAGAAGACCAAGGGCAAGTACAGCGACAAGATCCATTCCGGTACGGACAAGGCCAAGGACGCACTGGACCGGATCGGTCACAAGGACGAAGCCACGCCGGGCAGCGGGGGCGCCCCCGGGACCGGCCCGGCGACCGGCCCCTTCCCCGGCACCGCCGGCACCGGCGGCACCGGTCCCACTCCCGGCAGCGACCCCGCGCCCGGCAGTGGCGGCGGCACGACCCCGCCGCCGAGCGCCTGACGTCCGGCGTCACCCGGCAGCCCCTCTGATACGGCGGACGGCCGCGGAGCACCTCGCTCCGCGGCCGTCCGCCGTTTCCGCGCGTCCGTGTGCCGGGGCCTCAGGTCTGTGTGCCGGGGCCTCAGGACCAGGCGGCCACGAAGTACCCCACGCCGTACGGGGCGTCCTCGAAGAGCAGCCGCCCGTCGAGGTCCGCGCCCTGCGCGGCGCCCGCGAGGACCTGCCAGGGGGCGCGGCCGGCCGCCTTCAGCTCGTACGCGAGCTCGGGTTCCAGGGCGAGGAGTGCGGCGGCGTCGGCCGTGCCGAGGGCGCGGGCGGCCTCCGCGTCGAAGCCGGCGGCCCGCTCGTCGAGGTAGCCCGGGGCCTTCACGGTCCGGCAGGCGCTGCCGTCGCCCATCACCAGGAGGGCGACCCGCTCGGCCGAGTCGGCGAGGCCGCGGCCGATCCCGGCGCAGACGTCCGGCGTCGCCGTCCCGTCGACGGCCAGGCCCTCGATCGGCGCGTCGGCCCACCCGGCCCGGCCGAGGAGCCAGGCGCCGACGGCGAGGGAGACGGGCAGGGGGCGGTCGGCGGCCGGCCGGCCCCCGTCGTCGCCGGCCGGTCGTCCCCCGTCGTCGCCGAGCCGTACGGAGAGGTCGACGCCGAAGCCCGCGAACGTGCCGGTCGAACCCGCGGGGAAGACGCCGTGGGCGCCCTCGCCGGCCGGGCCGACGACGTACAGCCGGTCGGGGCGCGCCGCGGCGAGCAGCCCGAGGGCATCCGTACAGGCCGCCCGCGCGGCGTCCAGCTCGGGGGCGGCGCCGGTCGCGACCTCGGGCACGAGGAGCGGCGGGCAGGGGCAGACGGCGGCGGCGACAAGCATGATCGGCAGCCTACTGCGCCCCACCCCGCGAGGCCCGGTTCCCCGCCCCGCGGGACCGGGCGCCGGAGCGCCCGGCACCCGGGCCTTCCGGCCCGCAATGCGTCCCCGCACCCCAGGCGCCCCTCCGACCCGCCGTCCATCCCGGCACCTGGGCCCTCGGACCCCCAGTGCGTGCGTCCCCGTACCCCAGGCCCCTCCGACCCGCCGTGCGTCCGCGCACCCCGGGGCCCCTCCGACCCGCCGTCCATCCCGGCACCCGGGCCTTTCCGCCCGTCCTCCGACCCGGCGCGCCGCTACTCGGGCGACTCCGCCTTCGAGTCGTGGACCAGTTCGGCGATGCCCATCGTGATCTCGGTCAGCGTCACCGCGCCCTTGACGATCACCAGGTAGCTGTCGCCGCCCGGCATGCGGTAGACCTCGCGCCACTTCTCCCGCAGCGGCGCGCGGTACGTCCTGGTGACGCCGAGCAGCGCCTCCCGGGCGTCGTCCCGGGTGCCGGACACCCGGGCGAGCACCTCGGTGAAGTAGGAGTCACCCGACCCGTACTGCGCGTAGACGATCCACTTCTCCATGCATTCCCCCCACAGGTGCGATCGGGTGTCAGTGGCTCCCGCAGGCCGGGACCGCGGCCGCCGGGAGCGGCTCCGGGACCCCGATCCCCGGCAGCCCGAGCAGCACGCCCGCCGGCTTCGCCGCGGCCGCGGTGGTGCGCTTCTCCCAGGCGTCGCCGGCGCGGGTGCGGCGCACCGCCGCGACGGGGCCCTCGGCGAGCAGGTGGTGCGGGGCGGCGTAGGTGATCTCGACGGTCACGACGTCGCCGGGGCGGACGTCCTCGGCCGGCTTGGTGAAGTGGACGAGCCGGTTGTCGGGGGCGCGGCCCGAGAGCCGGTCGGTGGCGCCGTCCTTGCGGCCCTCGCCCTCCGCGACCATGACGTCCAGGGTGCGGCCCACCTGCTTCTTGTTCTCCTCCCAGGAGATCTCCTCCTGGAGCGCGACCAGGCGCATGTAGCGCTCCTGGACGACCTCCTTGGGGATCTGGCCCTCCATGTCGGCGGCCGGGGTTCCGGGGCGCTTGGAGTACTGGAAGGTGAAGGCGTTCGCGAAGCGGGCCTCGCGCACGGCGTGCATGGTCTGCTCGAAGTCCTCCTCGGTCTCGCCGGGGAAGCCCACGATGATGTCGGTGGAGATGGCGGCGTGCGGGATGGCCGCGCGGACCTTCTCGATGATCCCGAGGAAACGCTCCTGCCGGTAGGAGCGGCGCATCGCCCGGAGGATCGAGTCCGAGCCGGACTGCATCGGCATGTGGAGCTGCGGCATCACGTTCGGCGTCTCGGCCATCGCCGCGATCACGTCGTCGGTGAAGTCGCGGGGGTGCGGGGAGGTGAAGCGGACCCGCTCCAGGCCCTCGATCTGCCCGCAGGCGCGCAGCAGCTTGGAGAAGGCCTCGCGGTCGCCGAGGTCGGAGCCGTACGCGTTGACGTTCTGGCCGAGCAGGGTGATCTCGGAGACGCCCTCGGCGACCAGCGCCTCGATCTCGGCGAGGATGTCGCCGGGACGGCGGTCCTCCTCCTTGCCGCGCAGGGCCGGGACGATGCAGAAGGTGCAGGTGTTGTTGCAGCCGACGGAGATCGAGACCCAGGCGGCGTAGGCGGACTCGCGGCGGGTCGGCAGCGTCGAGGGGAAGGCCTCGAGCGACTCGGCGATCTCGATCTGCGCCTCCTCCTGCACGCGGGCGCGCTCCAGGAGGACGGGCAGCTTGCCGATGTTGTGCGTGCCGAAGACCACGTCGACCCAGGGGGCCTTCTCGACGATGGTGTCGCGGTCCTTCTGCGCGAGGCAGCCGCCGACGGCGATCTGCATGCCGGGGCGCGTGGTCTTCCGCGGGGCGAGCCGGCCGAGGTTGCCGTACAGCTTGTTGTCGGCGTTCTCGCGGACCGCGCAGGTGTTGAAGACGACGACGTCGGCGTCCCCGTCGGAGCCCTTGGGGGCCTGGACGTAACCCGCCTCTTCCAGCAGACCGGAGAGCCGCTCGGAGTCGTGGACGTTCATCTGGCACCCGTAGGTGCGGATCTCATAGGTCTTGGTGCCGTCAACGCTCACTGCGGTGCTCCGGTCGCTGCTGCTCGTCATGCGTCCAAGGGTAGGCGGTCCCCGGAGAGCCTCCGGCCGGACCGGGAGCCGGAGGCGGAGCGGGACCGGGCCGGGAGTCGCCCCCCGGCGCCGGCCGTCCGTCGCGGGCCGGGCCGCACGCCTGACCCTGCGGTTTTCCGCAGGGTCGGGCGTACGGAGAACCGGACCGGGATGGGTGGGATCCCTCATACCGGCGCTGAGCTGCGTTTCCTAGGGTCGTGGGAGAAGAGCGGGGCATCCGCCCCGCATCCTCCCGGCCGGCTTGGAGTCCCGTCATGCAGCTCGACCTCACGACCACGGCGGTCGCCCAGCAGCCCGCCGACGGCGTCGCCGGCTGGGCCGCCGACCTCGTCGACACGATGGGCGGCCCCGGAGCCGGCCTCGCCATCGCCCTGGAGAACCTCTTCCCGCCGCTGCCCAGCGAGGTGATCCTGCCGCTCACCGGATTCGCCGCCGGTCAGGGAGTGCTGAGCCTGGCCTCGGCGCTGTTCTGGACGACGCTCGGCTCCGTGGTGGGAGCGGTGGCGCTCTACTGGATCGGGGTGCTCTTCGGCCGGGACCGGATGCACGCGCTCTGGCGGAAGCTGCCCCTGGTGAAGTCCTCGGACCTGGTCCGTACGGAGGAGTGGTTCGCCCGGCACGGCACCAAGGCCGTGTTCCTCGGGCGGATGGTGCCGATCTTCCGGAGCCTGATCTCGGTTCCGGCCGGTGTCGAGCGGATGCCGCTGCCGCTCTTCGTCCTGCTCACCACGCTCGGCAGCCTCATCTGGAACAGCGTGCTCGTGATGGCCGGCTACTGGCTGGGCGACCGCTGGGACGTCGTGGAGACCTACGTGGGTGTCCTGTCGAAGGCGGTCCTCGGCATGGTCGCCGTCGCCGTCGCGGCCTACGTGGCGGTCCGGCTGCGCGGTCGCGGCCGGGCCGACCGGCACCGGCGCGCCTCATGACCCGGGGCTCCCGCCCCACCGGTACGGCACCGCCTCCCGCACCGCCCCGACGATCTTGCCCGGGTGGTGCGGGCGCACTAGTCTCGGGCCCCGTGCACGGGGACGGGGAGCCGGCGACGGCCGGGAACACCGCGGGTGGGGACGGACCCGCCACCCGTGCGTCCGTCCCGTCCTCAGCCCGCCGCGGTCTCGGCACCCTCGCCGGCTGCGCGACCGCGCTGCTCGGCGCCCTCTACTTCCTGACGGTCGGTACGGCCCTGGGCCCGTTCCTGCTCCGGCCGCGCACCCGCGCCGGCGCGCTGGGGGTCCTGACGGCCGGCGCCCGGCGCCTGGTCGCGGTCGAACGGGTCCGCCGCTCCGCCTTCTTCGGCGATCTCTTCCCCGCGCACTACGAGGCCTCGGACCGGAAGGTCCTGCGCTACCTCGCCGTCCGCAGTTCCACGGGGCTGCTCTGCGCGGTCGTCATCGCGCTGCTCGTCTTCGGCGCCGTCCTGGCCGGAATCCTGGCGTACGGCGCGGGGCGGGGCACTCTCGACTGGGACGAACTGCTCACCCAGGTCCTGCTCGGCGGCGTGCTGCTCTTCCTCGACGTCCAGGGCCTGTTCTCGCTGGCCGCGCTCGACGCCCGCACCGCCCGCGCGTGCTTCGGTCCCTCCGAGGGGGAGCTCCTCCGGCGCCGGATCGACGAACTCGCCGCCAGCCGGGCCGCCGTCGTCGAGGCCGTGGACGCCGAGCGCCGGCGCATCGAGCGCGACCTCCATGACGGGCTGCAGCAGCGCCTGGTGGCGCTCGCCATGCTGATCGGGCGGGCCCGCAGGGGCCGCCGCCCCGAGCAGGCCGAGGCGCTGCTGCTCCAGGCCCACCAGGAGGCGCAGGGCATGCTGACCGAACTGCGCGAGGTGGCCTGGCGGGTGTACCCGTCGGCGCTCGACAGCCTCGGGCTCGAAGAGGCGATCGGCGGAGTCGCCGAACGGAGCGGCATCCCGTTGCGGACCCGGTACGAGGTCGCCGCGCCGCTGCCCCGGCCGGTCGAGACGGCCGCCTACTTCGTGGTGTCGGAGTCCGTGACGAACGCGGCCAAGCACTCCTCGGCCTCGGAGATCGCGGTGACCGTGGCCCTCGACGGAGCACGGCTCACCGTACGGATCGAGGACGACGGCACCGGGGGCGCGAGCGAGAAAGGCAGCGGGCTGACCGGACTGCGCAGCCGGGTGGCCGCGCTCGACGGCGTGCTGCACGTCCACAGCCCCCTCGGGGGACCGACCACCATCACCGCGGAGCTGCCGTGCGCGTAATCCTTGCCGAGGACTCGACCCTGCTGCGTGAGGGCCTGGTCAGGCTGCTCGCCGAGGAGGGCCACGAGGTCCTGGCGGCGCTCGGGGACGCGGAGACGCTGCTCACGGAGGTCGAGGAGCGGCGGCCTGACGCCGTCGTCGTCGACATCCGGATGCCCCCGACCCATACCGACGAGGGGCTGCGGGCGGCCGTCGAGATCCGTGAGCGCCGGCCGGAGGTGGGCGTGCTGGTGCTGTCGCAGCACGTCGAGCGCTCGTACGCGGCCAAGCTCCTCGCGTCCAACGCCGAACGGGTCGGCTACCTCCTCAAGGACCGGGTGGCCCAGGTCGAGGAGTTCCTCGACGCGCTGGAACGGATCCACGCCGGCGGGGCCGTCATCGACCCGGAGGTCGTACGGCAGCTGGTCGTCCGGACCACCCACGGGGATCCGCTCGCGCGGCTGACGCCGAGGGAGCGGACGGTCCTGGAGGCGCTCGCGGAGGGGCACACGAACGCGGCCATCGCGAAGAAGCTGCACATCTCGCTGAGTTCGGTGGAGAAGAACCTCAACACCGTCTTCGACAAGCTGGAGCTGACCCACACGACGGGCTACAGCCGGCGGATCCTCGCGGTGCTCCGCTATCTGGAGTCGTAGCCGTACGACGACACACGCGCCGCCGGAATGCGCGCGCCGTCGAACCGCGCGCCTCCCGCCCGGAATTCCCGCCCCGCATTACGGGAAACCGCACGGGTTTACCTCGTACTCCCGTCGTTCTCCCCTGAATAGCGTTTCTCCCGTCGCGCAGACGCGAAGCCAACGGGAGGGAACCGCCCATGCGAAGGAAACCGGCGACGGTACGGATCGCTCGATGGAGTGCCACGCACCCGTGGTCCGCCATCGGCCTCTGGGTCGTCTTCGTCGCGCTCTGCCTCCTGCTCGGCGGGGCCGCCGGAACGCAGCGGATCAGCGACGCGGAGTCGGGGGTCGGCGAGTCCGGCCGCGCCGGCCGGATCACGGCCTCGGGGCGCTTCACCGAGAAACCCGAGGAGAACGTCCTCATCACCGCCGCCGGCGGCGGACGGCTCGACACCGCCACCGCGCGGAAGGCCGCCGCGGAGCTCGCCGGAAGGATGAGGGCCCTGCCCGAGGTGGAGAGCGTCGGCTCCGCCCTCCCCTCCCCCGACGGCACGGCGCTGCTGCTCCCGGTGACCATGCGGGGCGACACGGAGGACGCCGACACCCGGGTCCAGCCGCTGCTCGACGCGAGCGCGGCCACCGAGAGGGCCCACGAGGGCCTGACGATCGACCAGATCGGCACCGGATCCACCGCCAAGGGGCTCGGCGAGACCCTCGGCGAGGACTTCAGGAAGGCCGAGCTGATCAGCCTTCCGCTGACCCTGCTGATCCTGCTCGTCGTCTTCGGCGCGATCATCGCCGCCGGTGTGCCGGTGCTGCTCGCCCTGTCCTGCGTCGGTGCCGCGATCGGCCTGTCGGCCCTCGCCTCGCACGTACTGCCCGAGACCAGCGCCGTCAGCAACGTCATCCTGCTCATGGGCATGGCCGTCGGTGTCGACTACTCCCTCTTCCACCTCAAGCGGGAGCGTGAGGAACGGCGCAAGGGCGCCTCGCACCTGGATGCCATCGAGATCGCCGCCGAGACCTCGGGGCACACGGTCGTCGTCTCCGGTACGACCGTCATCGTCTCGATGGCCGGCCTCTACCTCGCCCAGGAGGCCACGTTCGCCTCGCTGGCCACCGGGTCGATCATCGTCGTGGCCGTCGCCGTCCTGGCGTCGCTGACCGTGCTCCCCGCGCTCCTGGCCAAGCTCGGCCGCTGGGTCGACCGGCCCAGGGTGCCGTTCCTGTGGCGGCTCACCCTGCGCTCCTCCTCCGGGTCCCGGCTCTGGCCCGTGCTCCTGCGCCCCGCGCTCGTACGGCCCGCGCTCACGCTCGCGGTCTCCGTCGGCGCCCTGCTCGTCCTCGCCCTGCCCGCCCTCGACCTGCGCCTGAAGCAGCCCGGCTCCGACGATCTGTCGCGCGACATCCCGGTCGTCCGCGCCATGGACCGGCTCACCGCCGCGTTCCCCGGCAAGGGCACC
Organism: Streptomyces sp. CB02009; assembly: GCF_001905825.1. GTDB lineage: Bacteria > Actinomycetota > Actinomycetes > Streptomycetales > Streptomycetaceae > Streptomyces. The sequence continues at coordinate 76,369 of NZ_LIVV01000003.1, read as the reverse complement.
GTCCACCAGGTGGCCGTGCGGGCCCCCGCCGAGCGGGCCGACGAGGTCGAGGCCGCGCTCAGGAGCCTGCTGAACCGTGCCGAGGATGAGCGGCTGTTCGCGCACGACCTGGCGCCCGCGATCCGCGCGTCGGCCGACAGGCGCGTGCACACCGTCGCCGTCGGCACCCCGCACTCGCCGAGGAGCGACGGGGCGCGCGCGTCGCTCGCCCTGCTGCGGGCCTGGGTGCCCGAGGCGCTCGCACCCGTCCGGGGCGCCGAGGGCGCGGTCGGCGGCAAGGTGGCCCAGGGGGTCGACTTCACCGGCCATCTGAAGGACCGGATGCCGTGGGTGGTCGGCTTCGTCCTGCTGCTGACCTTCGTCACCATGGCCGCGATCTTCCGCTCCCTCGCCGTGGCGCTCTCCGCGATCCTCCTGAACCTGCTGTCCGCGGCCGCCTCGTTCGGCGTCCTCGTCGCGGTCTTCCAGCACACCTGGGCCGAGGGCCTGCTCGACTTCCACAGCTCGGGGGCGGTCGTCTCCTGGCTCCCGCTCTTCCTCTTCGTGGTCCTCTTCGGACTCTCGATGGACTACCACGTGTTCGTCGTGAGCCGGATCCGCGAGGCGGCCCTCGACGGCGCCGGCGTCCGCGACGCCGTCCGCGAGGGCATCACCCGCTCCGCCGGCGTCGTCACCGGCGCGGCGATCGTCATGGTGGCGGTGTTCGCCGTCTTCGGGACGCTCAGCATGGTGGAGTTCAAGCAGCTGGGCGTCGGCCTGGCGGCGGCGATCCTGCTCGACGCGGTGGTGATCCGGATCTTCGTCCTGCCGGCCCTGATGACGGCCCTCGGCCGGTGGAACTGGTGGCCGGGCGGACTCGGCCCGGCGTCGCGGGGCCGGCACGCGGCCCGCTCCGACGCGGACCGGCCGCCGCGCCCGCCGGTGCCGGTGCCGGTGGGGGCAGCGGCGGGGGAACACCGGCGGTAGCGGGCGACCGGCCGGGTGATCCGGACGGTCGCCCGGAGCCCGGCCGGATCACCCCCGCCACTCGGCGAGGACCTCCTCCGTGTGCTCGCCCGGCAAGGGGGCGCGGCCCGGGGCCGCCGCGGGGGTGCGGTCGAAGCGGGAGGGCGGGGCGGGCTGGCGGACGGCGCTGTCCCCGATCGCCACGAAGGCCCCGCGGGCCGCGAGTTGGTGGTGCGCGGCGGCTTCCGCGGCTGTGAGGACCGGAGCGACTCCCGCGTCCACGGCGTCGAAGAGCTTGACCCAGTGGTCGCGGTCCCGGGTCGCGAACCGGGCCGCGATCAGCTCGCGGAGCGCGGGCCAGGCCGCCGGGTCGGAGCGGTCCGGGAGGCCGCTGTCCTCGGGGCGGGTGCCGGCGTCCGTGAGGCCCAGCTGCTCCAGGAGGTTCTGGTAGAGCCGGGGTTCGATGGCGGCGACCGCGAGGTGGTGGCCGTCGGCGGCCCGGTAGAGCGAGTAGTGCGGGGCGTCGGTGACGGTGTGGTTGCCGGGGACCTCGCGCCACTGGTGGATCAGCGTGGAGATCAGGGCGGCGCCGTCGGCGAGCGCGGTGTCGACGACCTGGCCCCGGCCCGAGCGCTCCCGCTCGTGGAGCGCGGCGAGCAGCCCCTGCACATGGGCGTTGGCGCCGCCGGCGAAGCTGGAGAGGTACGCGGTCGGCGGCAGCACCGGGTCACCGGTGACCGGGTCGACGTCGAGGGCCCCGGTCAGGGCCAGGACCGCCAGGTCGTGGGCGGCGCGGCCGGCCCACTCGCCCTGCTGGCCCCAGCCGCTGACCCGTCCGTACACGAGGCGCGGGTTGCGGGCGTGCGCCGCCTCCGGCCCGATGCCGAGCCGGTCGGCGACGCCGGGACGGAAGCCCTCGACGAGGATGTCGGCGTGCTCGGCGAGCGACAGGGCCTGTTCGACGCCCTCGGGGCTCTTGAGGTCCAGGGCGACCGAACGGCGGCCGCGGGAGAGCGGGTTCTCCGCCGGGCGCGGCTCGTCGGGGCCGGCGGCCTTCCCGGGCGCCCGGTCGACCCGTACGACGTCGGCGCCGAGCCCCGCGAGGACGGTTCCGACGAACGCCGTCGGTGCCGAGCCCGCGAATTCCAGTACGCGCACTCCGGTCAGCGGTCCGGCCATGGCCAACTCCCTCGTGTCCAAAGGTCTGTGATGCTTTCCACGCTATTCCGGAGGGCGGGTCAGGGGACTGCGGACATCCGTAGCGTCCGGAATTCGGCGGCGCCCGAGACTGGGGGAATTCCCCCTTTCCCGAAGTCGAAAGGCATGACGAAATGGCCGTCGTCTACACCGCCGAGGTCACCTCCACCGGAGACGGGCGCAACGGCGCCGTGCGCTCCTCCGACGGGCTGCTCGACCTTCCGCTGTCGAGTCCCAAGGCCGTGGGCGGATCCGGCACCGCGACCAACCCCGAGCAGCTCTTCGCCGCCGGCTACGCCGCCTGCTTCCACAGCGCGCTCCGGGTCTCCGCGCGGGAGTCCAAGGTCGCGCTGGCGGACGACACGGTCGTCGCCGAGGTGGCCCTCCACAAGGAGGACAGCGGGTTCCACCTGTCGGTCGTCCTCACCGTCGAACTCCCCGGACTGGACGCCGACGAGGCCCGTCGCCTGGCCGACGCGGCGCACGGGCGCTGCCCGTACTCGAAGGCGGTCCGGGGGAACGTGGAGGTACGGGTGAACCTCGCCCCGTAGCCCCCTTCCCGTCCGTACGGAGGAGAGCCGATCCGCGGTCGCCGCGGATCGGCTCCGACGCGTATCCGTACGGAGGGATCCGTACGGAGGGGAAAGGGGAAGGCCCCCGTGGTCCTGCCACGGGGGCCTTCCTCGTCTCTCCTCCGCGGCCCCGGTGTCAGGGCCTCGCGGCCGCTGCCGCCGCGGCCGCCGCGGGCAGTGCCTCGACCACCCGGCTCACCGCCCGGTCGTCGTGCGAGGCCGAGACGAACCAGGCCTCGAAGGGCGACGGCGGCAGGTAGACGCCGCGGCGCAGGAGCTCGTGGAAGAAGGGCGTGTACCGGTACGACTCCGTGGCGCGGACGCCGTCGAAGTCGACGACCTCGTCCTCGGTGAAGAAGACCGAGAACATCGTGCCGGAGTACTGGACCCGGTGCGCCACGCCCTCCTTGGCCAGCGCCGCCGAGACCTCGCGGCCGAGCGTCGCCGAGACCTCGTCGAGCCGCTCGTACACCTCGGGGGTGCTGTGCCGGAGCGTGGCGAGGCCGGCGGCGGTGGCGACCGGGTTCCCCGAGAGCGTGCCCGCCTGGTAGACGGGTCCGGCCGGGGCCAGGTGGGCCATCACGTCGGCGCGACCGCCGAAGGCCGCCGCCGGGAAGCCGCCGCCCATGACCTTGCCGAAGGTCAGCAGGTCCGGGGCCACGCCGTCCCGTCCGTACCAGCCGGCGCGGCTGGCCCGGAAGCCGGTCATCACCTCGTCGGAGACGAAGAGCGCCCCGTGCCGTGACGTGATCTCCTTCAGGCCCGCGTTGAAGCCGGGCAACGGCGGGACGGCCCCCATGTTGCCGGGCGCGGCCTCCGTGATCACGGCGGCGATCTCGTCGCCGATCTCGGCGAAGACCTTCTCGACGGAGGCCAGGTCGTTGTACGGCAGGACGATGGTGTCGCTCGCCTGTGCTCCGGTGACGCCCGGTGTGTCGGGGAGCGCGAAGGTCGCGAGACCGGAGCCGGCCGAGGCGAGGAGCGCGTCCACGTGGCCGTGGTAGCAGCCGGCGAACTTCACGATCTTGCCGCGCCCGGTGAAGCCGCGGGCGAGCCGGATCGCCGACATCGTCGCCTCGGTGCCGGAGCTGACGAGGCGGACCTGCTCGACCGGGGCGACCCGCTCGACGATCTCCTCGGCGAGCTCGACCTCCCCGGTGGACGGCGCTCCGAACGACGTGCCGAGCGACAGGGCCCGGCCGACCGCCTCGACGACGGCCGGGTGCCGGTGGCCCAGGATCATCGGACCCCAGGAGCAGATCAGGTCGACGTACTCGTTGCCGTCGGCGTCCGTGAGGTACGGGCCCTGGGCCGAGGCCATGAACGGCGGGGTGCCGCCGACGGCCCCGAAGGCGCGCACCGGGGAGTTGACGCCGCCGGGGGTGACCCGGCGGGCCCGCTCGAAGAGCGCTCGGCTCGCGGTCCCTGCGCCGCTCATCGCCCGGCCTCCTCGGGGGCGTCGAAACCGAGGGCCGCGTCGAGGACGACGGCGCCCTTCGGCAGGACGCGGACGGGGTTCAGGTCCAGGGCGAAGCCGGTGGGCCAGTCCTGCACCAACGCACCGATCTTGTGGAGGAGTTCGGCGGCGGCATCGATGTCCACGGCGGTACGCCCGCGCGCCCCGCCGAGTATCTTCGCGCCGCGCAGCCCGGCGAGGAGGTCGGCCCCCTCACCGGGGGCGAGCGGCAGGAGCCGGTGGCCGACGTCGTCCAGGACCTCGGTGAAGATCCCGCCGAGGCCGGCGGTGAGCACCGGGCCCAGGTCGGTGGTGTGGACGCCGACGATCAGCTCGACGCCCTCGCCCTCCCGGTCGATCAGTTCCTCGACGAGCACCTGTCCGCCGAGGGCGGCGAGGCGGGCGTGGACCTCGGGCGCGGTGTCGGCGGTGACGCCGATCTCCACTCCCCCGGCCTCCGTCTTGTGGAGCAGGCCCGGCACGACGGCCTTGAGCACGGCCGTACCCCCGACCTCGGTGACGGCGCGCACGGCGTCCTCGGCGTCCTCGGCGATACGGCCCTGGGGCACCGAGATCCCGGCCTCGGCGAGCAGCCGCTTCAGCTCGGGTTCGGTGGCCCCGGCACCGGGGCCCGGCACGGTCCCGGGGCGCGGGGCGTCCGGCAGGGTACGGGGGCGGCTGACCTCCCAGAGGGCGGCGGCGGCGCGCAGGGCGCGGGCCGGCGTGGGGTACTCGGGGAGCCCGGCCTCGCGCAGGTCGCGCGGGGCGTCGGGGGCGAGGAAGTCGGCGCCGGTGCGGGCGACGAGGATGGGCTTGCCGCCCTTCTCGGCCGCGCGGGAGAGGGCGTTGACGGCCTTCTCGACATCGGGTCCGGCCATCACGCAGAAGGCGGCGACGATGATGTCGACGGTGTCGTCGGCGATCAGGACGTCGAGGGAGCGGTCGAAGAGCGAGGGGTCGCTGAGGACCGTGGCCGTGATGTCGACGGGGTTGTCGATGGCCCCGAAGGCGGGGACGATCTCGGCGAGCGCCTCCTTGCTGCGCGGTTCCAGGGCGCTGAGTTCGAGGCCGTGGGCCTCGACGGCGTCGGCGGCGAGGATGCCGGAGCCGCCGGAGGTGGTGACCACGGCGACCCGGTTCCCGGTGGGGCGCCGCTCGGACTCGAAGACCCGTGCCACGTCGAGGAGTTCGTCGATGTCGTCGACACGGACGATGCCGAGGCCGCGCAGGGCCGCGTCCAGGACGCGGTCGTCGGTGGCGAGGGCGCCGGTGTGCGAGGCGGCGGCCCGGCCGCCGGCCTCGGTGCGGCCCGACTTGAGCAGGGCGACGGGCTTGCCGGAGCCGGCCAGTTCGCGGAGGGTCCCGATGTCCGGGGTGTCCTCCAGGTACCCGAGCAGACCGGTGACTTCGGGGACGGCGGCGAGTTCGCGGAGGACTTCGAGGGCGGTGACGTCGGCGTCGTTGCCGGTGCTGACGACCCAGCCGGGGCGCAGGCCCCGCTCCAGGGCGAGGCTGGCGGCCCCGAAGCCGAGCGCGCCGCTCTGGCTGACGAAGGCGAGGGTGCCGGGCTCGAAGGGCACGGACTCGGCGCCGAAGAGGGGGCTGAAGGTGGCGAGGACGCGGTTCTCGTACCCGACGGCACCGATGCAGTTGGGGCCGATGATCCGCAGGCCTCCGGCGCGGGCCTTGGCGACGATCTCGTCCTGGAGCCGGGCGCCCTCCTCACCGGTCTCGGCGAAGCCGGAGGAGGCGATGACGGCGAGCTTGACGCCGGCGGCCACGCAGTCGTCGACGGCGCCGGCGACCCGTTCGGCGGAGACCATGATCAGGGCGAGGTCGACGGGGCCGGGGGCGTCCTTCACGCTGGGGTACGCGGGGACTCCGAGGATCTCCGGGGAGCGCGGGTTGACCGGCAGGATGCGGCCCTTGTAGCCGTACCGGAGGAGGTAGTCGAGCGGCTTGCGGCCCAGGGCGCCGGGGCGCTCGCTGGCGCCGATGACGGCGATGGATTCGGCTTCCCAGAGAGCCGAGATGTCACTCATGCGATGGCCTCGATCTTCGTCTCGTTCTGTGCGTTCGGGTCGTTCTGCGCGTGCTGTGCCTGCTGTGCTTGTTGCGCCTGCTGTGGGGCGCCGGCGCCGTCCTCGGCCTCCGCCGCCGCGAAGAGGCGGGTGAAGGCGGCGATGTGCCGGGCGCCGTCGGGGTCGGCCGCGAGCTCCCGCACCAGGACGGTGGGCTGGTGCAGGGCCTTGTCGACGATCCGCCGTACGCTGCGGTCGATCTCCCGCCGCACCGTGCCGTCGACGCCTTCGATGCCGTCCAGCCGGCGTGCGAGACGGTTGAGTTCGACGTCGGCGGCCTCGGTGGCGGCGGTCCGGAGCGCGGTGAGGACCGGCTTGGCGCCGGCGAGCCGCAGTCCGGTGCGGAACTGCTCGACCTCCGCGTCGATCAGCTCGTGCGCGGCCTGGACGCTGGCCGCCGAGATCTCGTCCTCCTGGCCCTCCTCCGCGATCCGGCGGAGGTCGACGAAGGTGACGCCGGGCAGGTCGGCCGCGCCGGGCGCGATGTTGTGCGGAAGGGACAGGTCGAGCAGGAACAGCTCGCGGCCGTCCCGGGCGGCGAGCGCCTCCTCGACGTCCCGGGCGGAGACGAGGTGGCCGGTGGCGGCGGTGGCGCCGACGACCACGTCCACCTCGGTGAGCAGTTTCGGCAGGTCCGTCAGGTCGTACCCGACGCCGCCGGTGGTCTCGGCGAGCCGCTGCGCCTTCTCCGGGGTGCGGTTGGCGACGTGGACCCGGTCGAGGCCGGAGCGGCGCAGCGCGGCGACGACGACCCCGGCGAAGGCTCCGGCGCCGATGACCAGGGCGGTCTTGCCGTGCAGGGAGCCGACCCGGCGCTCGAAGAAGCCGAGTCCGGCGGTGGCGAGCGAGCGGCCCGCCTCGTTGAGACCGGTCTCGTTGCGGGCCCGTTTGCCGACCCGCAGGGCGGTCTGCACGGCCTTGGCGAGGACCCGGCCGGTGCGGTCGAGCCGCTGGGAGCGTTCGAGGCCCAGCTTCACCTGCCCGAGGATCTGGTCCTCGCCGACCACGACCGATTCGAGTCCGGACGCCACCGCGAACAGATGGCGTACGGCTCCGTCGGCGTGGTGGCTGTAGAGGTGCGGGGCGATCTCCTCGTGGTCGACCCCGGTGTGCTCGGCGAACAGCCTGCCGAGGCCGTTCAGTTCGCCGGCGGCCGCCGGTTCGCCCGCGTCCCCGAAGCCGGCGGTGCCGCCGCGGGTCTCGGCGTAGATCTCCAGGCGGTTGCAGGTGGAGACGACGACGGCGGCGTCGATGCCGTCGACGGAGGTGACGTCGGAGACGAGGTCCTCGGCGGGCCGGTCGGTGCCGGCGAGTCTCTCCAGGAGGTCGAGCGGGGCGCTGGCATGGCTGATGCCGAGGACCAGCATGGTGGAGGACGGGCTCACCGGGTCACCGGTCCAGCGTCTGGGCGAACTCGGAGGCCCAGTAGGTGATGATCTGCGTGGCGCCCGCGCGGTGGATGGAGGCGAGGCTCTCGCGGACGACCTGGTCGCGGTCGATCCAGCCCTTGGCGGCGGCCGCCTCGACCATGGAGTACTCGCCGGAGACCTGGTAGGCGGCGACGGGCACCTGCACGTGGTCGGCGATGAGCCGGACGATGTCGAGGTAGGCGAGCGCGGGCTTCACCATCACCAGGTCGGCGCCCTCGGCCACGTCCAGCGAGACCTCCAGGAGGGACTCGCGGATGTTGCCGGGGAACTGCTGGTAGCCCTTGCGGTCGCCGCGCAGGGTGGACTCGACGGCGTCGCGGAAGGGGCCGTAGAAGTGCGAGGCGTACTTGGCGGAGTAGCCGAGGATCGCCACGGACTGGTGGCCCGCCCGGTCGAGCGCCTCGCGGATGCGGCGGACCTGTCCGTCCATCATGCCGCTGGGGGCGACGATCTGGGCGCCCGCGTCGGCCTGGACGACGGCGGCCTGCGCGTACAGCTCGATGCTGGCGTCGTTGTCGACGTCGCCGTTCGCGTCCAGGACTCCGGTGTGGCCGTGGTCGGTGTACTCGTCGAGGTTGATGTCGCCGATGATCACCGTGGAGTCGCCGACCTCGGCGACGACGTCGCGGAGGGCGACCTGGAGGATGCCGTCCGGGTCGACCGCGCCGGTGCCGGTGGGGTCCTTGTGCTCGGGGATGCCGAAGAGGATGAGGCCGCCGACCCCGTTGGCGACCGCTTCGGCGGCGGCCTTGCGGAGGGTGTCACGGGTGTGCTGGAACACGCCGGGCATGGAGGGGATCTCCCGTGCCTCGGCGAGGCCCTCGCGGAGGAAGAGGGGCTGGACGAGGTTGGCGGGGCCGACGCGGGTCTCGGCGGCGAACCGGCGCAGCGCGGGCGTGCGGCGCAGCCGGCGGGGGCGGTAGTAAGGGGCGGCGGGGTCGGTGGCCGCGGTGTTGCGGCCGTAGGCGTCGTACGTCATGAGCGTGACTCCTTGGAGGGCGTGGCGGCGTGCGGAGGCGGAGCGGCGGGCGCGGACGGAGCGCCGTGCGGAGACGGGGCGCGGTGCGCGGACCGGACGCGGTGCGGAGGCGGAGCGGCGGGCGCGGACGGGGCGAGGGGGGCGCACAGGGCGGCGGACACGGCATCTCCTAGAGGGCCTCGCCGAGGAACACCTGCTCCAGGTGCTTGGCGACGGGCTCGTCGGGGCGGCTGAACCAGTAGCCGTGCCCGCTGCGCTGGAAGAGCTTCAACTCACCGAGCTGGACCAGGGTTTCGGCGAGCTTGACGGCGAGTCCCGCCGGGTCGACGACGGGCAGGCCGTGCAGTTCGTGGATCCCGAGGTGCCAGAGGATCTCGTTGGGGATGCCCTCGGCGGGGATGATGACCTCGGCTCCGGCCCGTGCGGCGCGTTCGGCGGCCGCCGAGTACACCTCGACGAACTGGTCGAAGTCGCCTTCCAGGGACCGGTGCACGGAGTCCCAGCCGCCGGGCACGACCTCGTACGAGCTGAGCGAGGACTCCAGGCGGTACTGCCGGATGTTGGCGCGGATCGGCTCCTCCAGGGGCGGCATGAAGCCGAGGACGCCGAAGCGCTGCCCGGTGAGCGCCGAGAGGAAGAAGGCCGTCTCGCCGTAGCCGAGGGTCGGGATGGAGGCGAGATGGCGGGCGTCACGCAGGCCGGGGTCCTGGCCTGCGGCGATCACCCAGGCGTCGTAGCCCTCCCGCTCCGCGACGAGCGCGGACTCGGAGAAGTGGCGGCTGAAGAGCACCTGGGCGGAGTGGTGGCCGACGAGCCCGAACGGTGTGGCGTCGGGGTAGGTGTCGGCCGGCAGGGTCTTGATGTCGATGGTGGTGCCGGGTGCGGCGATCGCGTCGAGGTGTTCGCGGTACCACTGGTCGAGCAGCGGCAGGCGTCCCTCAACGGTGTGCTTGTGAAACCAGATCCGCATGTGCGTCACCTTTCAGTGGTCGTGGTGCGACGTCGAGAAGTGATGCCTTGAGCAGGTAGTCGACGGCCGAGCGCGGGTCGGCGGCGGTGCGCCTCAAGGAGGCGAGCCGGGCCGGGAGTTCGGCCGCGCTGTCCAGTCCGGCCGTGCGGGCCTCGCTGCGCGGGATGACCGCGGTCTCGACGACCGACCTGCGCCGTTCGAGGGCGGTGTCGAGGGCCGTCTCGCCGGGGGCGTCGCCCCGCAGGACGGAGGCGAGGGCCCGGCCGGTCTCCACGGCGTCGTGGATCCCGCAGTTCATGTTCAGGCCGCCGGCGGTGGACGTCAGATGGGCCGCGTCCCCGGCGAACAGCACCCGGCCGGCCCGGTAGCGGGGCAGCAGGAACCGCGCGAGGCGGTAGGTGTGGGCGTCGTCGATCCGGACGGCCTTCCCCGCGGCGCCCGGCAGGGCCTGCTCGACCCTGACCCGGACGGCTTCGGGCGCGAGGACGGCGTCGCGGTCCGTGCCGCGCGGGATCCGGAAGATCAGCCGCCAGTGGTCGGGCATGCCCAGGGCGCTGAACGAGGCCCGGGTGTCGCGGACGTAGGACAGCGGGGCGAGCCCGGGAACCAGCTCGTCCAGCGGCGTCCCGGTGACCACGCGGAGCGCGTAGTCCGGGTACTCCTCGGCGGTGCCGGGGAGCCCGGCGAGCGCGCGGAGCGTGCTGCGGCTGCCGTCGGCCGCCAGGACGTACGGGTGGCGGGTGACGGTGACCCGCCCCGCCGCGTCCTCGGTGCGCAGCCGCACCCCGCCGCCTCCGCCTGTCTCACCGCCGGTCCGTCCGCCGGTCGCACCGCCGGCTCCTCCGCCGCCGGTTCCTCCGCCGCCGATGTGGTCGGCCCCGGTGACGGTGGTGCCGAAGCGGATGTCGGCGAGACCGGTGGCCGTCAGCTCGGCGAGCAGCAGCGGGGTGAGCCGGGCCTGTTCGACATGGAGCCGGTACGGGTGGCCGGTGTGCCCGGCGAGCAGGGAGTAGTCCAGCTCGGCGTGGACGAAGCCGTCCAGGTCGCGCCATTGGACGCGGTCGACGGTACGGCCCTGGCGGCGCAGCGCTGCGGCGACGCCGAGCTCGTCGAGGAGGTCGAGGGTGGAGGGGTGGAAGGTGGACGCGCGGGACTCGGTGGCCAGCGTCTCCCGGGACTCCAGGAGCGTGACGCGGACACCGGACCGGGCGAGGACGAGCGCGGCGGTCAGTCCCACGGGCCCGGCGCCGACGACGGCGACCGGCTCGCGGGAGACGGTATCGCCGCTCACGACACGGCCACGGCGGCATCACGGCCGGGCAGGGCACCGCGACCGGGCTCGGCATCGCGGCTGGGCTCGGCACCGCGACCGGGCTCGGCGGCATCGCGGCCGGGCCCCGGCGCGCCGGCCCTCGTGCCGGTCCGCTCGGCGAGCCGGCGCAGCAGCGGGTGCGCGTCCGGCCCTTCGGCCGGCAGGCCGAGGGTGTCCCGGGCCCACCAGGCACTCGCCAGGTTGGAGGTCAGCAGGGTGTGTCCGCTGTCCCGGCCGAGCTCGGCGAGCGCGTCGAAGGTGAACATGCCGGTTCCGGTGAACAGCAGTGCCGCGTCCTCGGGGAGTTCGGCCTCACGCACCTGCGCGACGAGCTCCTCGGTGGTCACGTCGTACGGGGAGAAGCGGGCGCCGGCCCGGATCTTGACCACCCGGTCGACGGTGAGACCCGCCGACTCCCAGTAGGCGTGGGACAGTTCGGTGAGCCAGGGCTCGTACGGCGAGATCAGGACGAGCCGCTCGGCGCCCACCGCGCGCGCCGTGTCGAGGATGGCGAGCGCCGCCGACCGTACGGGGGCTCCCACGCGCTCGGAGAGCTCCGCGCAGAGGGCCCGGTCGCCGTCCGGCGTGAGGAGGTAGTGCGAGCCGGTGCAGGAGACGACGGCCGCGTCGAGACGCAGGCCACCGAAATTCCCCAGCACGTCGGGGAGCACGTCGTTGTACTTCTCGAGCCGGCCGCGGAGGTCTTTTCCGGGAAGGACAGGGAAGCGTGAGGTGTGGACATTGAATGCGGGGCTGACGAGGCTGCCGATCTCGGGTTCGGCCGCGGCGTTTCCCGAAGGAACCACCACACCGAGTCGCGGCGCCGAATGCAGAGCCATGAACGAGTCACTCCCATCCGTCGGTGCCATTGACATCACCGTACGAGCGGAACGGACCGCACATCGATACGGGATTCCGCACCCGTGGCCGGATTCATCACCCGGGAAAACGAGGGCGCCGCACCGTGAATACGGTGCGGCGCCGATGCGTCCGAAATGCGAGACGAAAGAAGAAACGGAAACGGAATTCAGTGGGCCCTGGCGGCCTCCGCGACGAATTCGTCGATCTTCGCCCGTCGGGTCAGCCCGCCGTTCACGGCCCAGTTCCCCTCGGGTATCTCGTTCACCACGAGCCAGACGACGGTGTCGGGCGTGGTGGCCTCCTGGACGTGCCGGGTGACCTCGGCCGAGAGCGCTTCGTTGCGCTCGGGGGTCAGGAAGCCCTCCAGGGGCGTGACCACGACGAGGACGCCCGGGGCGGTGCCGGCCCCGGTGGTCGCGAACCCCTTGGCGGCCTCACGGACGTAGACCCAGGTGGCGGCGGCGAAGAAGTCGGTACGGGGCAGCTCCATGGCCGTCAGCACGGAGTCGGCGACCTGCTGCTGCAGGACCTCCGCGGCGGCCTCGGAGAGGGTGCCCTCGGGAACGGTGATCTCGACAAGCGGCATGGCGAACTCCCCCAAGCGGAGACGTACGGGAACGGGAACGGGTACCGGACGGGACCCGCGCTGCGGACGGGTCAGCAGGCCAGCGCTGCCTCGAACCGGTCGATGGCGGCGGCCAGTTGGGCACGCCGACGAATGTCGAGCTTGCGATAGATGCGCGTGATGTGCAGTTCCACGGCCCGGGTCGAGACCGTGAACGATTCGGCGATCTGCTTGTTGGTCAGGCCGTCGAGCATCATGGTGGCGATGCGCCGCTCGTGGGCGGTCAGTTCCTCACGGACGGCGACCTCCTCGCGTACGGCGGCCACCGGTCGGACGGCCGGCGGGGCGGGCGCAGTGACGCCCCCGCGTATTCGCTCATGGGTCCCGGCACCACCGGTGGACCGCTCCAGACCGGCGAGCACCACGTGCCCCATGACCGCGTTCCATTCTCGGACCCGTAACTCTCCGACGACCTGCGCCTGGGCGTAGGGGTCGGCGTACAGGACCCGTAAGAGGGTGCCGCGGTCCCTGGCCTCACAGACCAGGAGTTCCCCGGTACCGTCCCGCCAGGGTCCGCCGCCGAGCAGGATGCCGCGCGCGGCCATCCTTTTCCAATAGGTCCGGTGAGCCTCTCCGAAACTCAACCGGTCCGTCTCATTGCCACGGAAAACGAGTTCGACCACAAAAGCCACGTACGACTCCCCCATAAAGGCCGGGTGTTTCCACTCGTGACGCTACCACCCATCACCCGCCCCATGAATGAACACAATGTTGCGGGCGGCGGCCCGGCATTTCCTGGGGGAATGGGGCGGCTAATCGGCCGCCGCTGCCGTCGGTACGGGGGCGGCCTCGGGCGCCGGTTCGGGTGCCGGGCGGGGCTTACGCCGGAGCAGCCCCGTGGCCGCGAGCACCGCGACCGCCCCGAGCCACACGGTCCAGCCGAGGGGTTCGTCGAGGACGACGGCGCCCAGGACGACGGCCACGGCGGTCATCAGATAGGTGACCGTGGAGGCCACGGTGGGCCCGTCCTTGATGATCAGCTCGAAGTTGAGCAGCGCGGCGAAGCCGGTGCAGACCACGCCGAGGACGAGGACGGAGACCACCGAGTCGGTGCGCCAGGTGATGGTCTGGAGCCCCAGGAAGGGGAAGGCGACCAGCAGGAGGACGGTGGCCGCGCCGAGCTGTCCGCCCGCGAGCATCAGCGGCGGAATGCCCCTGCCCACCAGGTACTTGCCCATGTACGCGAAGCTCGCGCCGAAGCTGATGGAGCCGAGGACGAAGCAGAGGATGCTCCAACCGGTCCCGGCCGAGGTGGAGTTCCAGGGCGAGGCGATGAGCGCGGTGCCGCCGAGGCCGAGCAGCACGCCGCCGGCCTTGAAGCCGGAGACCCGCTTCTCCTGGCCGAGCAGCAGGGCGGCGGCCAGGGTCCAGATCGGGGCGCTGCCGTTGACGACCGCGGCGACGCTGCTCGATCCGTCGATCTCCCCCTCGGCGTAGAGGGTCCACGGGATGGCGTTGCCGAGCAGCGCGGCCACGGTCAGATGGCCCCAGGTGGCGGCCTCCTTGGGGAGCCGCAGCCCCTTGGCGTAGCCGATGGCGAGGATGACGACGGCCCCGAGGGCGAGCCGGATCAGGACCATCTGCACGGGTGAGAAGCCGTACCCGGCGATCTTGATCCACAGGAAGACGGAGCCCCAGATGAGGCTCAGCGCGGCCAGCCGCGTGTAGGTGGCTTTGGACATGGGTGTTCCCGCTCTCCGAAGGCAGACAGGGCTCGGCAAGGAGTTGGAAAAGAAGGGTGAGAGGACGCGCGGAGCTCTCCGCGGTACGGGATCGAGCCTCGCACCGGCGGTCGGGCGGGTCCAGCAACGTCTGCTGGACGGTACCGTCCACGAGCCGTGGCGAATCGCGTTCCCGCAGGTCGGAGCGGCGCGTCAGGCGCCGCCCGCGATGCCCGCTCAGGCGCCGCCCGCGATGCCCGCTCAGCCGGCGACGGCCGCCCTGGCCGCCGTCCGCAGCGCGTCGAGGACGGCGGCGATCTCGGGGGATGTCTGGCTGCCCTCGCGTACGGCCGCGAAGACCGTCCGCGAGGGCGCCCGCTCGCTGAACGGGCGGATCGTCACCTCGGGTCGCGGGACCGGCTTGGCGAGCCGCGGCACGAGCGCGACCCCGAGGCCGAGCCGCACCGCCGCGAGCGTGGCGTCCCAGTCGCCGATGGCGTGGGAGGCCTGCGGGGTGAAGCCGGCCGCCGTACACGCGGCGACGCCGATGTCGTGACAGAGGCCGGTCGTGGCGAAGATCCAGGTCTCGTCGGCCAGGTCGGCGAGGAGCAGCCGTTCGCTGTCGAGGAGCCGGTGACCGGCGGGCAGGGCGATGTCGAAGGGGTCGTCGCAGAGCACGACCCGGTGGAACCGCCCGTCGAAGCGCCCCTCGGAACGCCCCTCGGGCCGACTGTCGGAGCGGTTGCCGGAACGATGGCCGGAAGGACCGCCGGGCGGGCCGCCGTCCCCCGGTCCGCCGAGGCGCCGCTCCCCGCCTCCGGAAGGCTCCGGACTCCCCGGGCTTCCCGGGCTCCCCGAGTTCCCCGGGCCTCCCGGGTTCCCCGAGCCGCCGGAGTCCGCCGGGGGCCGGGTCGTGTCCGCGGAGATGACGACGTCCGCCTCCCCGCGCTGCAGCAGCGAGAAGCTCTCCGGCGGATCGACCTCGGCCAGCGAGGTCCGCAGCAGCGGCCGGGTCTCCCGCAGCCGGGCCACGGCGGGCAGGATGAGCGCCGAGAGGGTGGTGGAGAACCCGGCGACGGCCACCTCGCCCCGCTCGCCGCTCTGGTGGGCGGCGAGTTCCGCGCGCATGTGCTCGACCTGGGTGAAGACGGCCTCGGCGTGCCGCAGCACGATCCGCGCGGCCCCGGTGAGCCGCAGCCGGCGTCCGGACGGCTCGGTGAGCGGAACGCCCAACTCCCGTCCCAGCGCGCTGATCTGCTGCGATACGGCCTGCGGGGTGAGGTGCAGGGCCTGGGCGGCCGCGCTGACGGTGCCGCGCTCGCTGAGTTCCCTCAGCACGCGCAGCTTCCGCAGGTCCGGATCGGTCACGTCGCGCACCCCCTCCCGCTGCCGCCGTTCGGTCATCGTACGCAGCCGGCGTCCACGTCGATGACCTCCTTGGCCAGTGTCTCCAGGACGTCGAGGTCGCGCGCGGTGCGCCCCGCCTCGCGCCGGTCGCCCGGGTAGGTGGGGTCGAGGACGACGGCCCGCGCGCCCAGGTCCTGGAGGAGTCCGAGGTCGTCGGCGATCTGCGCCTGGGTGCCCTCGCCGAGCAGCCGCCCGGGCCCGAGCGGCCGGGAGGTGACACGGAGTTTGATCCGGGGGCAGAGGTCGGGGACGGGCCGCTCGTGCTCCTCTGCGACCAGGCGGAGCGCGGGCAGCCCGACGCCGAGGAGCCAGTCGCCGGAGACGGACGTGGGGTGCCAGGCGTCGCCGAGCCGGACGGCCCTGCGGAGCGCGCCGTAGCTGTGGCCGCCGACCCAGACGGGCGGGCCTGGTCGTTGCACGGGCAGCGGCCCGGTGTGCACCTCCCGGAAGGAGACGTGGGCGCCGTCGAAGGAGGCCACCTCGGTCGCCCAGCAGGCCTTGATCGCGGCGAGGTACTCGTCGCTGATCGCCCCGCGCTTGCGGTACGGGACGTCGAGGACGGCGAACTCCCGGGCGGCCCAGCCGGCGGCGGCGCCGAAGACGAGCCGGCCGTTGCTGAACCGGTCGATGTTGGCGGCGACGCGGGCGGTGTGCACGGGATGCCGGTACGGGAGGATCGTCACCGTCGTCCCGAGCCCGACGGTCCTGGTGACGCCCGCGAGCCAGGCGAGGGTCGTGAAGGGGTCGTAGAACGGGGCGGGGAAGAGGTGCTGGACGTCCGGGGTGAGCGCGACGTGGTCGGAGACCATCGCGTAGTGGTAGCCCATCGACTCGACCCGCAGCGCCCAGTCGGCGAGGGCGTCGGGGGTGGCCTCGGGCCCGTAGTTGGGCAGATTGACGCCGAATTTCATGGCGTGTTCCTTTCCAGGGCCTCGGCCGCGGTCGCGCCCGCGGCTCCGGTCCCGTCCTTGTCACATGGGTCGGTCGCGGCGTCGCGCGGCTCGGTGGCCGCGTCACGTCGGTCGGTGCCGGTGCCCCGCAGTTCCGCCCCGGCATCACGCCGGTCGGTCGCGGCGCCAGGCGGTCCGGCCGCGGCCTCGCGCCCGGCGAGCGCGCGCACCGCGGTGAGGTGGAAGAGGACTCCCGCGAGCGCGACCCCGGCGGCGGGGAGCGGGAGCCAGCGGGCGTCGAGCCCGTGGGCGAGGGCGAGGCCGCCGAGCGCGGAGCCGACGGCGCCGCCGAGATAGGTGGCGGAGCTGTTGAGGCCGACGGCCGCGGCTCCTCCCTCGCCCTCCCGCGCGAGCAGGCGGTGCTGCTGGGGTACGACGAAGGCCCAGCCGACGGCGCCCCACAGGATCAGGGGCAGCAGGACGAGGCCGGGCACGGTTCCGGTCCACGGCAGCAGGGCCAGGGCGCCGCCGAGGGTGCCGAGCAGGGCGACCGCGAGCAGGGCGGGCCGCCCCGTCCGGTCGACGAGGGTCCCGGCGAGGAGGCTGCCGCAGACCCCGCCGATGCCCCAGACCCAGAGGTACGGCACGGCGCTGCCGATGTCGGCGACGCGGTGGAGCACCGGTTCCAGATAGGTGTAGAGCCCGAGGCTGGCGACGGTCTGGGTGAAGGTGACGGCGACGACCACGGCGACCCGGGGCCGGGCCAGGGCGCCGAACCGGGCCCGCAGCGAGGGCGCCGCGGCGCCGCGTACCGGCGGCAGGGCGGCGCCCACCCCGGCCAGGGCCACCACGCCGAGGCCGGTGATCAGCCAGAGGGCGCTGCGCCAGCCCGATCCGGCGGCCACCAGCAGTCCGAGCGGTACGCCGAGGACCGTCCCCGCGCTCATTCCGCCGAGCACCAGGCCGAGGGCCCGGCCGCGCCGCTCGGGGGGTACGAGGGCGACGGCGGCGGTGGCCGCCGCCGGGGTGAAGAGGCCCGCCCCGGCCCCGGCCAGGGCCCGGGTGCCGAGGAGTCCGGCATACGAACCGGTCAGTGCCGTCCCGGCGTTGGCGAGGACGAAGACCACGAGCGCGGTCACCAGGACCGTGCGGGTTCCCCAGCGGGCCAGGACGGCCGAGAACAGCGGTGCGGCCAGGGCGTAGCAGAGGGTGAAGGCGGTCACGGACTGCCCGGCGAGGGAGACGGAGACCCGCAGGTCGGCGCCGATGTCCGGGAGCAGTCCCGCCATCGCGTAGGCGTCGGTCCCCATGGCGAAGGAGCCGAGCGCGAGCAGGGCCACCGCGCGCGTGCCGCCCATCACACCCCTTTCTGTTCCGTGTCCGTCCGTGGCGTACGGATCGGTCCTCAGGACGCTACTGACCGTGTGCGCCGCTCGGGGCCCGCAGCGCCGAAGTGGGTTCGGAGTCCCGCAGCCTCGCGCCGCCGCCCGTCTCGAATCGGCCGGTCACCGGCCTACGGTGGATCGATCGAGGAACCCCAGGAGGGAGTCCACCGTGCTCGACCTGTCCGTCATCAACGCGATGTTCCCGCCCGATCTCCCGGAACCGGCCGACTGGGAGCGCCGTTTCCGGCCGCGCGCCCTGCCGGAGGGCGCCGAGGTGACGCGCTTCGCCCCGAGCCCCACCGGGCATCTGCACATCGGCGGCCTCTACACGGCGGCCGTGGCGCGCGCCCTGGCCCACCAGTCGGGTGGTGTGCATGTGCTGCGCGTCGAGGACACCGACCGGTCACGCGAAGTGGCCGGTGCCGCGCAGGAGTTCACCCGGCTGCTCGCGGCCTTCGGGCTCGCCCCCGACGAGGGCGGGGCGACCGGTGCCGGGGAGTGGGGCCCGTACCTCCAGTCGGAGCGCCGGGACGTCTACCTCAGCCATGTGCGCGAACTGCTGCGGCGGGACCGCGCGTACCCCTGCTTCTGCGACAAGGAGCGGCTGGCCGCCAGTGCGGAGGAGCAGCGCGCGGGCCGCTCGCCGATCGGCTACTACGGCCGGTGGGCGCCCTGCCGGACGCTGGCGCCGGAGGAGGCGGCCCGCCGGACGGCGGCCGGCGAGCCGTACGTCGTGCGGTTCCGCTGCCCGTACGAGTTCCCCGGCCGGGTCCGGTTCACGGACCGGATCCGCGCCGCCGTCACCATGCAGGACAACGGCAACGACATCGTGCTGCTCAAGTCCTCTCAGGAGGAACTCCCGCTGCCCACCTACCACTTCGCCCATGTCGTGGACGACCATCTGATGCGGGTGTCGCTGGTGGTGCGCGGCGAGGAGTGGCTGTCCTCGACGCCGGTGCATCTGCAGCTCCACGCGGCACTCGGCTTCGACCCGCCGGCGTACGCGCATCTGGCGCCGCTGATGAAGGCCGAGGGGCCCTCGCGGCGCAAGCTCAGCAAGCGCAAGGACCCCGAGGCCTCGGTGGACTACTACCTGGCCGCCGGGTACCCGCCGGCCGCGGTCCAGCACTATCTGCGGGGTCTCGCCAACATCCGGCTCATGGACGTCCCCACGGCCGAGGCGCTCGCCGCGCCCGTCCGGCTCGACGGCATGCGCCCCTCGGGACCGCTGCTCGACCTGCCCAAACTGCACTCGCTGAGCCGGGAGTTCATCGCCTCGCTCAGCCCCGACGAGCTGTACGGCCAGCTCCTCGCCTGGGCCGAGGAGTACGACCCGGAGCTCGGGTCCGTCCTCGCCCGGCGGCGGGGTCTCGCCCTCGCCGCGGTGGCGGCCGGCCGGCCGGAGGGCGCGCCCGCCCGGAAGGACCTGGACCGCTGGTCCTGCTTCCGCGACCGCTACGGCTTCTTCTTCGCGGAGCTCTTCGGCCCGCCCCCGGCGGCCGACGACGACCGCTACGGCGGCCTGGCCCCGGCGCTCGTGCGGCGGATCGCCGGCGAGTTCGCCGCCACGTTCGCCGCCGATCCCACCGTGGGAGGTGGGACCGCCACGCCGGAGGAGTGGTACGGCGCGCTCCGCGCGCTGGCGGAGCGGCAGGGCTACGCCCCCGACACGGCCTCCTGGCGGCGGGACCCGGCGCGCTGGGCGGGCCCGCCCAGCGAGGTCGCGAACGTGGTCCGGGTGGCGCTCACCGGCGCCACCCGCAGCCCCGACCTGTTCGCCGTGGCCCGGGCGCTGGGCAGGGACGAGGTGCTGCGCCGCCTCACCGCCGTGGCGGGGTGAGGCGGCGCGCGCTCGCATCGGTCCGGTCACGCGTACCGGTTCGCGTCAGTCCAGCGGCACGCTCCGGATCCCGGCCCGGACGTCCGCGGCCCTCGACGCCGGGCTCTTGAGGAGGCCCTTGTCGCTGGAGCTCGCGGGCGCGTCCGCGCCGACCGGGGTGGTGGTCATGGGCCGGGCGGCCGCGCAGCGCTGCTTCTCGGTCTCCGACATGGGGCCGGTGCGCTGGAGCAGCCGGTCGGGCACGGCCCGTGAGGGCCCGTCGACGACGGCGTGCAGCCGGTAGTCGTCCTTCTTGCTCACGAACCAGCCCTCGACCCGCTCGCGGCTCGGCTGCATCTCGACCCAGCTCACCTCACCGGGCTGGATCTTCTCCACGACCGTGCGCTGGTCGCTGCTGAACCACTGCCAGGGCCGCTGCCAGACCTTCTCGTACGCGAGGGCGAACTGGGCGGCCATCGGCCGCTCCTTGAGGCGCTTCTCGTCCTCCGTCCGGTCGCCCGACGTGGGCAGCCTGGCCACCTCGTTGAGCGCGAGACCGGCGTCGGCGTAGGTCTGGGAGACGCTGTCGTGCGCGCGCTCGGAGTACGAGAGGAGCCGGGAGTGCTCCAGCGCGTTCCGGGTGCAGTTGACGAAGGCCTCGCCGACGATCCGCGCGCGGTCGTAGTAGCGGAAGGAGGTGCGGGTGTCGGGCCGGAAGGTGCAGGCGTTCTCGCCGTTGCACGCGGCGGCGGCGTTGTGGAGGGTGCTCTCGCGTTCGTTGCCCTTGTACGCCTCCGAGGTTCCGAGCGCGGTCTTGCTCACGGTCTTGTCGACGGCCGGCGGCACCTCGACCGCGCGGATGCGGGCGATCATCGGCGAACAGGTCACATGCGTGCGGGAGTCGGTGACGCGTGAGCTGAAGGTGAGCAGCGGATCGTTCTCGCTCGCGGTGAAGACGTAGCCGCGGCCGGTCCAACGTCCCTTGCCCGGAGTGCCCTTCACCCGGTCGGGGTCGCCGGCGGTGGTGAGCTCCTGCACCGGGCCGCCTGAGCCGACGACGGCATAGGGCTGGCCCGCGACGACCTGTTCTCCGGTGCACTCCTTGGAGACGGCGGGGCTGTCCTCGTACCTCACGGTGACCCTGGCCCCCGCGCGGACTCCGCGCAGCCGCTGCTGGAGGGTGTTGCCGTCCTTCTGGAGGGCGACGCCGTGCGAGCCGTCGGTGCGGCCCGAAGCGGTGGGCGAGTAGCGCTGGTTGAGGCCGGTCCAGTGGTCGATGCCGACGGTCGTGGGGCCGTCGCCCTTCATCACGGGGTCGGCGAAGTCGCCGTTGAGGACGGGGACGGCCTGCTCGGCGACGGCCGCCGAGGCGAGGGACGAGAAGGGAGAGAGGGAGGACAGGGGGACGAGAGGCAGCAGCAGTCCTGCGGCCCCGAGGACGGTGAGTGCCGGGACGGAGCGGTTCATGGCGGGGTACTCCTCCGGGTCAGTGGGCGTGGGACGGCAGGACGACTTCGCGCTTGGGATCGGCGCCCGGCGGCACGGCCCGCGCGGCGGGCACCTCCCGTGCCGCGGTGCGGAGGCCGGGCCCGGTGGGGCTGTTGTCCCCGTCGGGCTGGGTGTCCCCGACGGGGCGCTTGCGGCCGCAGAGCTTGTCGGGGACGGCGTACGTCTGGGCCACGAAGGAACTGGTGTTGACCATCGAGGGGCTGTCCACCACCACGCCGAGGATCTTCTTCCCGTTGTCCGCGACGAGGCTCCCGACGACGCGCCGCATGGCGGCGCTCGCGCCGAAGACCAGCATGTCGTAGGGCTTCACGGTGGTCTTGTAGGTGGTCGACTCGGTGTTCTCGATCGTCCAGGACTTGGAGTACGTGGCCTTGAAGGCGGCCTCGAAGGCGAGTTTGGCGCTCAGCGAGCCGGCCACCTTCGCGCCGCCCGCGACATTGGTCTTCGTGCCGATCTCGGAGGTGGGCCCGTCCTTCAGGTTGGGCATCTTGTGGTTGCTGTTGATCTCGTTGCTGAGGTTGGTGGTGACCTCGCCGGAGGCGGTGACCGTGCCCTCGGCGGTGATCTTCCCGGAGATCTCGCCGCCGATGTTGTCGGTGCTGCTGGTCTTGAGGGTGACGGCCCGGTCGACGCCCATGTCGCTGACGGTGCAGTTGACGACGGCGTTGCCGAGGGACTTGACGGCGGTCGCGTACTCGCGGTCCTGCTTCGGGTCGATCGTGAACGAGCAGGCCGTGCGCTTGGTCCCGCAGTACTCCAGGACGTCGGCGATCTTCGCGGCGCGGCCGTCCGCGGTGACGGCGCGGGCGACCGGCGTCTCGCCCGGCCCCTCCTCGACGGAGCCGGCGGCGGCGGGCGGGGCGAGCAGGGCGAGGGGTGCGGTGAGTCCCAGACTCAGGACGAGGGTGAGGGGGCGGGCCAGGGGCGGGACGGCGCAGGGACGGCGCGAGGACATGACGAAGGAACCCTTCGGGACGAGGGACAGGGGACTGACTGGGGGGAGAGAGGAGCGGATCAAGCGTGGGACGGCGGAACGGGCCGGCCGGGGGTAGGACAGCTGCACGGGCCGGCCGAGGGGAGGACGGCAGAACGGGCCGGCCGAGGCAGGACGGCGGAACGGGCCGGCCAGGGGTGGGCCGGGCCGCGTCAGGGGCCGAGCAGGGAGCAGAGCTGGGAGGCCGGGAAGGGGGACTGCCCCGGGTCGGTCGAGCCCTGCGGCAGCGAGGCGGGGAAGGCGTCGCAGGTGGTCTCGACGGTCTTCGCCGCGTTGTCGGAGGGCTCCGGCTCATAGGCGGAGAGGGTCGCGCCCATGTCCTTGAAGCCGTCCTCCTCGCGGCCGCCCTTGCCGGCCAGCTTCTCCATGCAGGAGGCCGAGCCGGGCGGGCACTCCTCCAGCTTCTTGCCCGCCGCCTCGATGTCCTTGCCGGCCTTGGCGGCCGCCTCCTGGGTCTTCTTCTGGTCGCCCTCGATCTTCTTGGCCGCTTCGGCGTTGCCCTCCTTGTCCTTGCACTCCTGGTCGTCGGGCTGGCACTCGGCGCCGTACGCGACGGGGGCGAGGGGGCCGGCGACGGGAAGGGCGAGGGCG
Source organism: Streptomyces sp. CB02009 (assembly GCF_001905825.1). Lineage (GTDB taxonomy): Bacteria > Actinomycetota > Actinomycetes > Streptomycetales > Streptomycetaceae > Streptomyces. The sequence continues at coordinate 53,685 of NZ_LIVV01000003.1, read as the reverse complement.
GCGACGAGGACTGCGGACCGCAGCAGGCTGCGTACCGACGTCTTGCACACGGGCATGGGAACTCCCTTGGGACAGGGGTGATTTGGTGGGCTCGGCTGGGGACGCCAGGGGCGGACAGGGGACTGCCCTCAAGATCACCGAGCGCTTCCAGACGCTAACCGTCGGGGCCTCGGCACCCCGGCAGGACACACGGCGCGGCGCGCACCCCGGAGGCCGCTCACCACTTCGGCGGAGCGCGCACGGGGCCGCTCCGAAAGGCCGGATCCCGGGTGCCGGCGGACCCGTACCCCGGGCCGGTGGTCCACCCGTTCGTAGGGATTCGGCGGGAGGGACGCACGAGCGGGCGCGCGTGTCCGGCGGGGCTTCTCACTCACCCGGCCGCCGCCGTTCGGCCGCCCGCCAGGGGCGCCGTCCGCGCCCCGCTCGCCGTTCGCGGCGGGGGTGAATGCGCCCCCGCGACGCGGCCCCGAACGGAGGGCCGACAAACGGGTGTTTCGGCCGCTCCAGCGCGCCCTGGTGATCGTTTTCGGTCAGTCTGCTGATGTGCCCGGCGGCCCGTCCCGGCCGCCGCACGAGGCCGTGGTCACCCCATGCCCGAGGCCTCGGCACGACGTGTTCGCATGACCCGCGACCGGCCCGTGCGCGACCCCGCCCCCGGCGGACGCCATCGGCCGGGCGCCGCGCTCCCGTATGTCCCCGTCGAAGGAGAGCAGAGCCATGTCCCGTTCACGACGCAGTCCCTCGCGCACCACAGCGCGCGCCCGGCGCCTCGCCGCCGCCGCCCTCGCCTCGGCGGCCCTCACCGCCGTACCGGCCCTCGCCCCCGCGGTGCACGCCAACGAGGGCAACCCGACTGTGCTCAGCTGGGGTGCGGGCCGCACCGGCCAGCTCGGCAACGGCACCCTCGCCGACAGCCTCAGCCCGTCCTCGGTCACCAGCCTCTTCCGTGGGGACGTCGACCAGATGTCGGCCGGGGGCACCTCGTCCGCCGACTCGTTCGCCCTCGCCCGCACCGACAAGACGGTCAAGTCCTGGGGCCACAACTCCTCGGGGCAGCTCGGCAACGGCGGCAACACCAACCAGGCCGTGCCCACCACCGTCCCCCGCCTCACCCAGATCAAGGACGTCGCCGCCGGCGGGAAGCACGGCCTCGCCCTCGACACCGGCGGCCAGGTGTACTCCTGGGGCGACAACTCCTACGGCCAGCTCGGCAACAACCGCACCGGCGACAGCCGTACGGTCCCCGACCGCGTCCAGGGCATGCCCAAGGTCAAGCAGATCTCGGCCGGCTGCGACTTCAGCCTCGCGCTCCTGGAGAACGGCAAGGTGTACGCCTGGGGCCGCGGCATCCACGGCCAGCTCGGCACCGGAAACCGCGCCACCAGCTCCGTACCCCGGCAGGTGCTCGGTCTGGAGAACATCGTCGAGGTCGACGCCGGCTGCCACCACGCGCTCGCGCTGACCGCCGACGACACCGTCAAGGCCTGGGGCTACAACCTCTACGGCCAGCTCGGCAACTCCTCCACCAAGTCCGCCACGCTCCCCGTCGACGTGGACTGGATCGAGGGCGTCTCCGACATCGAGGCCGGCGCCTTCCACAACTACGTCAAGACGAGCGACAGCCACGTCTGGGGCTGGGGCAACAACCAGTACGGCCAGCTCCTGGAGGGTGACGAGGCCTTCGACTCCAACGTCTCCCGCACCAACCGCACCGCACCCGTCGAGATCCCCCGCCTGGAAGGCGTCCAGCACCTCGCGGCCGGCGCCCGGCACGGCGTCGCCGTCACGGCCGACGAGGTCTTCACCTGGGGCCACAACGGCGAGGGCCAGCTCGGCAACGGCACGACGGTCGCCCGCTACGAGTCGGTGAAGATCCTCAACGAGGGTTCGGCGATCAAGGCGGTGGCCGTCTCGCTGGGCGGCAACACGACGTACGCGTACTGAGGCCGGTGAACGGCATGTCGTACCCGTCGTCCGTACGGACCGCGCTCGCCGCGGCCGTCGCACTGACCGCCCTGGCGGCCGCACCGACACCCGTGCAGGCCGAACCGCGTGATCCGTGGGTACGGTCCTGGGGGCTGAACATCGGGTCCCAGCTCGGCAACGGCACCACGCTCGACCAGACGACCCCGGGCTCCGTCCCCGGAGTGGCCCGCGGCGACGTCCGCGAGCTCTCCGCCGGAGGCTTCAACAGCAACCTCTCCTTCGCCCTCGCCCTCCTCGGCGACGGCACGGTCCTGTCCTGGGGCGGCAACACCTCGGGCCAGCTCGGCGACGGCACCACCACGCAGCGGGGCTTCCCCGCGGCGGTCGCCGGACTCTCCGGGGTGTCCTCGATCGCCGCGGCGGGCGGGCCGTTCGCCCTCGCGGTACGCGGCGGACGCGTCCTCGCCTGGGGCACCAACGCCTACGGGCAGCTCGGCAACGGCCTCACCACCCCCGACGCGTCCGGCCCGGCGACCCGCCCCGTCGCCGTCCAGAGCCTGACCAAGGTCAAGGACGTCTCGGGCGGCTGCGAGCACTCCGTCGCCCTCCGGGAGGACGGCACCGTCTGGACCTGGGGCAGGAACCAGTTCGGCCAGCTCGGCAACGGCGGCGACGCCGACCGGAACACGCCGCAGAAGGTGCCCGGCCTCGACGACGTCGTGGCCGTCACCGCCGGCTGCCTCCACACCCTCGCCCTGACGGCCGGGGGCACGGTGAAGGCCTGGGGCCACAACACCAACGGCCAGCTCGGCGACGACAGCACCGAGCACCGCAGGGTGCCCGTCGACGTACAGCATCTGGACGGCGTCACCAAGATCTTCGCGGGCGCCTACCAGAGCTACGCGGTGCTCGACGACGGCACCGTGCGCGCCTGGGGCTGGAACGGCCAGGGCCAGCTCGGCGACGGCAGCACCGTCCCCCGGACCACACCCGTTCCCGTCCCCGGCCTGAGCGACGTCCAGGACATGGCCGGCGGCTGGCAGCACACCCTCGCCGTCCGCTCCGACCAGTCCGTCCTCGCCTGGGGCAACAACAGCAACGGCCAGCTCGGCAACGGCACGACCGACTCGTCCCCCACCCCGGTCACGGCCCTGCCGGCCGGCAGCGGCATCACCCGCGTCGCCGCCTCGGTCGCGAACAAGTCCAGCTACGCCTACTGAGCTCCGACGGCTCCCGACGACTCGGGCGACTCCGACGACCCAGGTGACCCGGACCACTCCGACGACTCAGGTGACTCGGGTGACTCCGACGACTCGGGCAGCTCACGCACACTCCCACGACCCTCACGCATCGAAAGGCACGCAGATGACCCCACCCCTGCGTCTCACCCTCCTCGCCGCGCTGTCCCTCGCGGCCCTCACCGCCTCCACCCTCCCCGCCTCCGCCGGCACCGACCCCTGGGTGCGCGCCTGGGGCGAGAACACCCAGGGCCAGCTCGGCAACGGCAGCGTCCTGGCCCAGCAGACCCCCGCGGCCGTCCTCGGCATCACCCGCGACGACGTGCGCGAGCTCTCCGGAGGCGGCGGCGGTGCCGCGGCGGCCGCCAACCCCTTCGCCGTCGCCCTCCTCAAGGACGGCACCGTGAAGAGCTGGGGCTCCAACGCCACCGGCCAGCTGGGCAACGGCACCCTCGTCGCCCAGTCCTTCCCCGCGACCGTCGCCGGACTCTCCGGCGTGAGCGAAGTCTCCGCGGGCCTCAACCACGCCCTCGCCGTCAAGGGTGGCCGGGTCCTCGCCTGGGGCAGCAACGCCTCCAAGCAGCTCGGCACCGGCCAGGACACCACCAACCCGTACCGGGCCCCGATCCCCGTACAGAGCCTGGACAAGGTCAAGGACGTCGGCGCGGGCTGCGACTTCAGCGTGGCCCTCCGGCAGGACGGCACGGTCTGGACCTGGGGCAAGGGCGACAACGGGCGCCTGGGCACCGGCAACAACACGACCCGCGAGACCCCGCAGAAGGTGCCCGACCTGGTCGACGTCGAGTCGGTGGCCGTCGGCTGCGACCACGTCCTCGCGCTCACCGCCGACGGCGTGGTCAAGTCCTGGGGCAAGGGCGCCGAGGGCCAGCTCGGCAACGACTCCACCGCCGACAGCAGCAAGCCGGTGGACGTCGCCTACCTCGACGCCGTGGCCAGAGTCTTCGCCACCTCCGCGTCCGGCTTCGCCGTCCTCGACGACGGCAGCCTGGCCGGCTGGGGCAAGAACACCGACCGGCAGCTCGGCGACGGCACGAACGCCAACCGCACCACCCCGGTCGTCCTGGACCACCTCAAGGGCGTCCAGAGCATCTCGGGCGGCGCGGACTTCACCGTGGCCGCGCTGGACGACGGTTCGGTGATCGGCTGGGGTGCCAACGCGGCCGCCCAGCTCGGCGACGGTACGACGAGCGGTACGACCGGGACCTCGACGGTGACGGCGCTGCCGCCCAACAGTGGCATCACCCACGTCGCCACCACCGTGACGGGCAAGTCCGCCTTCGCCTACTGAGCGGCACGGCCGCGCGGACCCCCCGCCGGGCCCGCGCGGCCGCACGCGGGCCGCCCCCGCTCCGTACCGGCCGCTCACGCTTCGTACCGGCTACTCACGCTCCGTACCGGACGCCCGGGCCGCGTACCGGACGCTCGCGCTCCGCCCCCGGCGGGTGAGGGACCACTCCGGCTCCGGCCAGGGGCCCTCACCCGATCGAACCTGGCCAGACACGCCCGCGGCCTGGCAGGATCGCGTGCATGTTCGCCTCCCTCTCCCGTGCCGCCCGCCGCCGTGTCCTGGCGGGCGCGACCGCGCTGCTCGCGGTGTGCGGGGTGCTGGTGTGGTGGCTGATGCCCTTCGGTTCCCCTGTTCCGAGCGGCTCGGTCACCTTCAGCACGGGCGTCTCCACCGGCGTCTACCAGCGGTACGGGGACCTCCTCAAGCAGGACCTCTCGGAGGACCTGCCCGAGGTGTCGATAACGCTGAAGGAGAGCGAGGGCTCCCAGCAGAACGTGCAGCGGGTGGCCACCGGCGAGGCCGACTTCACCGTCGCGACGGCCGACGCCGTCGCCCAGTACCAGCGGGAGCGCAGGCCCGGCTGGGAGCGGCTGCGGGGCTGCGCCCGGCTCTACGACGACTACGTGCAGATCGTGGTGCGCAAGGGCTCCTCGCTGCAGAAGGTGCAGGACCTGCGCGGCCTCCGGGTCGGCGTCGGCCAGAACAGGTCCGGCGTACGGCTGGTCGCCGACCGGGTCCTCGCGGCGGCGGGCCTCACCCCTGACCGGGACATCGTGCCGGTCTCGGCGGGCATCGACACCATGCCGGACCTCCTGGAGCGGGGCGAGCTTGACGCCTTCTTCTGGTCGGGCGGCCTGCCCACGCTGCCGGTGCAGACGCTGTCCGAACGCTTCCCGGTCCGGCTGCTGCCGCTCGACGCGGCCCTCGTCGACCGGCTCCACGACGTCGGCGGCTCGACCCGCCACTACCGGTCCGCGGTGATCCCGGCCGACGCGTACTCCAAGGCGCAGGACGGCCGGCAGATAGAGACGCTCGCGGTGGCGAACCTGCTGGTCACCACCGAGGAGGCCGACGACGACCTGGTCGAGGGCTTCACGCGTACGGTGATCGGGAGCCGGGACCGGATCGGCCGCAAGGTCCACCCGGCCCAGCTGGTGGACCTCAGGACCGCCGTCTACACCGAGCCGCTGACCCTCCACGACGGAGCGCGCCGCTACTACCGCTCGGTAAAGCCCTGAGCCTCCCGAACGGGCCCCGCCCCTGACCGGCCTGGGCCTGACCACTCGCCGTGGAACTGCCCCGCCCGCTCCCCGCCCTACCGCCCCGCCGTCCTACCGCCCCTCCGGCGTCCACCGCTCCTCCGGCGTCCACCGGTCCCCCGGTCGTGCCACCGGCCGGTTCCGCGGCACGGTGACCGTCACGCGCAGTCCGTGGGGCTCGTTCGGCGCGAACGCGATGCCGCCGCCGCCCGCCGTGAGCAGGACGCGGGTGATCGAGAGGCCGAGGCCCGAGCCCTTGACGTTCTGGTGCCGGCCCGCGCGCCAGAAGCGGTCGCCGACCCGGCCCAGCTCCTCGTCCGTGAGACCGGGCCCGTGGTCGGCCACCACCACGGCGACGCTCTCCCCGCCGGGCTGGACCTTGGCCGTCACGGTGACCTCCTCCCCGGCCGGGGTGAACTTCAGCGCGTTGTCGATCACCGCGTCCAGCGCGCTGGAGAGCGCCACCGGGTCCGCCCAGGCCGTGACCGCCCCGCACTCCCCGGTGAGCACGACGCCCTTGTCGTCGGCGACCGGCCGCCAGGACGCGACCCGCTCGGCGGTGAGCGCGCCCACGTCGGTGAGCCGCAGCTCGGCCGCCGTGTGTTCGGCGAGCGCCAGGTCGAGGAGGTCGTCGAGGACCTGCGAGAGGCGCTTGCCCTCGGTCCGTACGGAGGCGATCTCCTCGTTCCCCTCGGGGAGCTCCATGGCGAGCAGCTCGATCCGCAGGAGCAGCGCGGCCAGCGGGTTGCGCAGCTGGTGGGAGGCGTCGGCGACGAAGGCCCGCTGCTGTTCGAGCGCCTCCTCGACGTTGTCGGCCATCTCGTTGAACGAGAGCGCGAGACGGCGGAGCTCGGGCGGTCCGCCGGTCGCGGCGACCCGGGAGTTCATCCGGCCGGTGGCGATGTCGTGGGTGACGGAGTCGAGGACGCGGACCGGCCGCAGGACCCAGCCGGTGAGCCGGAACGCGGCGCCGACGGCGACCAGCATGGCCAGGGACTCGCCCGCGAAGATCAGCAGCCAGCCGCGCAGGATGCGCATGCGGAGCTGCCCGGTCGGCGAGTCGGTGACGACGACCGCGACGACGTCGCCGTCGCGGACGACCGGCGAGGCGATGATCAGCCGGGCGTGGGCCTGCCAGGGCCACACCTGGGGCGGGTCGTGGCTGCGGCGGCCGAGCAGCGACTCGTTGAAGGCGCGGCGGCCCTCCCCTTCGTAGGGGACCACCCAGTCCTCGGGGGCGGCGGCCATGGACTGGTTGTCGCGGTAGAAGATCCCGGCACGGATGTCGTACACGTCGTGGTAGCTGGCGAGTTCACCGCCGAGCGTGGTGCTGCGCTCGTCGGTGCCGGGGCTGGTCGGGCTGACGAACTGGGCGAGCGCGGCGAACCGGGCGGCGTCGTCGAGGCGGTCGACGACGACGCGCTGCTGCTCGGAGGCGGCGAGGCTGGCGGCCAGCGGGAAGCCGAGGGCGAGCAGGACGCCGGCCATCAGCACGATGAGCAGCGGAAGGAGGCGGGTGCGCACGGAGGGGCCGTCCGACGGTTATACGGCGGGGGCGACCAGGCGGTAGCCGACGCCCCGCACGGTCTCGATCAGGGCGGGCATCCGGAGCTTGGAGCGCAGGGAGGCGACGTGCACCTCCAGGGTGCGGCCGGTCCCCTCCCAACTGGTGCGCCAGACCTCGCTGATGATCTGTTCGCGGCGGAAGACGACTCCGGGGCGCTGCGCGAGGAGCGCGAGGAGGTCGAACTCCTTGCGGGTGAGGGGCACGCTCTCGCCGTCGACGCTGACCCGGCGGGTGGGCAGCTCGATGGTGACCGGGCCGAGTCGCAGCTGGGTCCCGTCGGCGGCCGCGCCGCCGCCCGTGGTCTCCTCCGGGCCGGCGTTGCGCCGGCTGACGGCGTGGATCCGGGCGAGGAGCTCGCCGGGGTCGTACGGCTTGACGACGTAGTCGTCGGCGCCGAGGTTGAGCCCGTGGATCCGGGAGCGTACGTCGCCGCGCGCGGTCACCATGATCACCGGGGTGGTGGTGAGCTTCCGGATGCGGCCGCAGACCTGGTAGCCGTCCTGGTCGGGCAGACCGAGGTCGAGCAGGATCACCCCGTACGAGGGACGCTCGCCCTGTGCCGTGGGCAGCACGGCCTGGAGCGCCTCCTCACCGTTGCGGGCGTGGGTCACCGTGAAGCCGTGCTTGGCGAGGATCGCGGAGAGGGCGGCGGCGACATGATCGTCGTCCTCGACGAGCAGCAGTCGCATACGTACCTCCTCCGTGGTCGCGGTCCCGATATCGGTTCTCTGTGTACCAGGTGGTACCAAGGCATGAACACCGATGATCGGTGTCACAGTCAAGTGTCCCCCGGTGACGGCGGCGTTTCCGTTATGCAGCCGGTACGGCCCGGGGTGCCCCCTTCACACACTGTGTCCGGTTGCGGCCGGATCGTTATCCTCAATTTCCGCTCAGATCTGATGACGGTCGTCACATCGGGTCTCTAGTGTCCTCCCCAACCGAGGAGGACGGAGCTAGAGCCCGATGAGCGGAGAGTCAGTGTCCAAGGGTCTCGAGGACACCCCCCGCGCCACGGACGGCGACCTGGTCGTACTGTCCGGCGTGAACAAGCACTTCGGCGCACTGCATGTCCTCCAGGACATCGATCTGACGATCAGCCGCGGCGAAGTCGTGGTCGTCATCGGACCCTCCGGGTCCGGCAAGTCGACGCTGTGCCGCACGATCAACCGGCTGGAGAGCGTCGACTCCGGCACCATCACCATCGACGGCAAGCCGCTGCCGGCGGAGGGCAGGGAGCTCGCGCGCCTGCGTTCCGACGTCGGCATGGTCTTCCAGTCGTTCAACCTCTTCGCGCACAAGACGGTGCTCGAGAACGTGATGCTGGGCCAGATCAAGGTCCGGAAGACGGAGAAGAAGGCCGCCGAGGAGAAGGCCCGCGCCCTGCTCGACCGGGTCGGGGTCGGCAGCCAGGCGGACAAGTACCCGGCGCAGCTGTCCGGCGGCCAGCAGCAGCGTGTGGCGATCGCCCGCGCGCTGGCGATGGGCCCGAAGGTCATGCTGTTCGACGAGCCGACCTCCGCGCTCGACCCCGAGATGATCAACGAGGTCCTCGAGGTCATGCAGCAACTGGCGCGGGACGGCATGACGATGGTCGTCGTGACCCACGAGATGGGCTTCGCGCGCTCCGCCGCCAACCGGGTCGTCTTCATGGCGGACGGCCGCATCGTCGAGCAGGCGACGCCCGAGGAGTTCTTCAGCAACCCGCGCAGTGACCGGGCCAAGGACTTCCTCTCCAAGATCCTTCACCACTGAACGAGTTCGGGCCTATCCTTCCCAACTCACTTCTAGACCAAGGGACATTCCTCGATGAAGCTTCGTCGCACCCCTGCCGCCGCCGCGGCCGCCGTCGTCCTCGCGCTGACCGCCACCGCCTGTGGCACCGGGTCGGACTCGGGCAGCAACGGTGACAAGATCACCATCGGCATCAAGTTCGACCAGCCGGGCCTCGGCCTGAAGACCCCGGACGGCACGTACGCCGGCTTCGACGTCGACGTCGCCAAGTACGTCGCCAAGGAGCTCGGCTTCGCCGAGGACAAGATCAACTGGAAGCAGGCGCCGAGCGCCGAGCGCGAGAACCTGATCAAGAACGGTGACGTGAAGTTCGTCGTCGCCAGCTACTCGATCAACGAGAAGCGCCTCAAGGAGGTCGACTTCGCCGGTCCGTACTTCGTGACCCACCAGGACCTGCTGGTGCGCGCCGACGACTCCTCGATCACCAAGGTCGACGACCTCAACTCCAAGAAGCTCTGCTCGGTCACCGGCTCGACCTCCGCGCAGAACGTCAAGGAGAAGCTCGCCCCCAAGGCCGACCTCCAGCAGCTCGGCGGCTACTCCGAGTGCCTGACCGGCCTGGAGAACAAGCGGGTCGACGCCCTGACCACGGACGCCTCCATCCTCGCGGGCTACGCCTCGCAGAAGGAGCACCAGGGCAAGTTCAAGCTCGCCGGTCTCTCCATGAGCGACGAGAACTACGGCATCGGCCTCAAGAAGGGCGACAGCGAGCTCAAGGGCAAGATCAACAAGGCCCTGGAGAAGCTGGTCTCCGACGGCACCTGGGACAAGCTCGTGAAGCAGCACTTCGGTCCCTCGGGCTACAAGAACGACCCCGCGCCGAAGATCGCCGGCTGAACCACCCCGCCCGGTCCATGACGGCCGCCCCGCTCGGCGGCGGCCGTCACACCGGCACCGGCCGCTGCCCACGCACCGGCCTCCACACCGACCGACCACCAGGGGAGAGCGCGGGGCATCGTGTTCGACTTTCTTGATTCCGGGCAGTACGACCTGCTCGGCGCCTTCTGGGTGACGGCGAAGCTCGCCCTCTACTCGGCGATCGGCTCCCTGATCTGGGGCACCGCCCTCGCCGCCATGCGAGTCAGCCCGGTACCCCTCATGCGGGGCTTCGGCACCACGTACGTGAACCTCGTCCGGAACACCCCGCTGACCGTCGTCATCGTGGCCTGCTCGTTCGGCCTCGACCAGACGCTCGGGATCACGCTCGGCGCGGACCGCTCCGAGGACATCGGCTTCCGGCTCGCGATCCTCGGACTCATCGCCTACACCGGCACCTTCGTCTGCGAGGCGCTGCGCTCGGGCATCAACACCGTGCCGGCCGGGCAGGCCGAGGCCGCCCGTGCGCTGGGGCTGAGCTTCTTCCAGGTCCTGACCCTGGTGGTCCTCCCCCAGGCGTTCCGCGCGGCGGTGGCCCCACTCGCCAACGTCCTCATCGCCCTCACGAAGAACACCACCGTGGCGGCGGCCATCGGCGCCGCCGAAGCGGCCCTCCTGATGAGGGAGATGATCGAGAACGAGGCCGACGCGCTCTTCGCCGTCTTCGCCGTCTTCGCCTTCGGCTTCATCGTCCTCACCCTTCCGACCGGCCTGTTCTTCGGCTGGGCGGCCAAGCGACTGGCGGTGAAGCGATGAGCTCCGTCCTGTACGACACCCCCGGACCGCGTGCCAAGCGGCGCAACCTGCTCTTCACGANGGGTTCCTCGCGGTCCTCGCCCTGGCGGCGTGGTGGGTCCTGGCGGCCCTCAACGACAAGAACCAGCTGGCCGCCGACAAGTGGAGTCCGTTCGTCACCGACTCCCGGGTCTGGACGACCTATCTGCTGCCCGGTCTGACGGAGACCCTCAAGGCGGCCGGCCTCGCGATCCTGATCGCGCTGCCGCTCGGTGCCCTCCTCGGCATCGGCCGGCTCTCCGACCACCGCTGGGTGCGGGTCCCCGTCGGCGCCGTCGTGGAGTTCTTCCGCGCCATCCCGGTGCTGCTCCTGATGGTGTTCGCGAACGCCCTCTACCGGGAGTTCACGACCGTCAGCTCCGACTTCCGCCCGCTCTACGCGGTCGTCACCGGCCTCGTGCTCTACAACGCCTCGGTGATCGCCGAGATCGTCCGGGCCGGTGTGCTCTCGCTGCCGCGCGGCCAGGGCGACGCGGCCGAGGCGCTCGGCATGCGCAAGGGCCAGACCATGATGTACGTCCTGCTCCCGCAGGCCGTCACCGTCATGCTCCCCGCCCTGGTCAGCCAGCTCGTCGTGATCGTCAAGGACACGGCGCTCGGCGGCGCGCTGCTCGGCTTCACGGAGCTGCTCAGCCAGAACCGGCAGATCACCGCCAACTACGGCGCCAACACGATCGCCACCTTCACCGTCATCGCGCTGATCTACATCGCCCTCAACGCGATCGTCACCGCCCTCGCCGGACGCCTGGAGAAGCGCCTGCGCCAGGGCAAGAAGTCCGCCGGGCCGGCCATCCCCGCGCAGGGCGGACCGGCCGAGGTGAAGAGCGACGCCGTCAGCGGCGCCTGACCCCGCCAGGGGTCCGTGGGACAACAGGGGTGGGCCGGAGCGGTACTGACTTCAGGTCAGCCGCACCGCGCCCACCCCGTCGCTTGACGCAAGCACCCTCAGTGGGTTGCATACGGTCTGTGATCAAGCACCGGGCTCGTGCCACACTCAGATGTGCTGCCCCCATGACTTTCCGGCCTTCAGGAGCCGCGCCGTGGACCCGGTGATCATCGTGGGCGCGGGGCCGGTCGGCCTCGCGCTCTCCCTCGCGCTCGCCGCGCAGGGCGTGCCCAGCGTCGTCCTCGACGAGGGCGCGGGCAAGGACGAACCACGCCCCGCGCGCAGTGTCGTGCTGCGCGCCGACATGGCCGCGATGGTCGAGCGGCTCGGCTGCACCACCCTCCGTGACGAGGGTGTCCGCTGGGTCGGCTGGCGCGGCATGCGCCGCCGCCAGCTGGTCCGCCACCTCACCCTCGACCTGGGACTCGGCGGCACGGAGGAGTGGTCCGAGGACCCCGCCGCGCCCTCCGCCCCGGCCGCGCCGCTGCACATCCCGCAGCACGCCCTCGCCCGCGGGCTGCGGGCCGCCATCTCCCACCAGAAGCTGATCCGGCTCGTCCCCGAGGCCCGCCTCGACACCATCGAGCAGGACCGCGACGGCGTCGTCGCCCACACCCGGGGCCCGGCGGGCACCTGGTGGCGCGGCAGCCACCTCGTCGGCTGCGACGGCGCCCGCTCGACCGTACGCAAGCTCCTCGGCATCCGCTTCCCGGGCCGTACGGCCGTGGAACGGCACGCGGTCGCCGCGCTCCGCACCGAACTCCCGTGGCCCGGCGAGGCCCTGCTGCACCGTCAGCCGCCATGGCGCGGCGCCGCCGACGAGATCACCGCCCGCCCGCTGCCCGACGGGGTCTGGCGGATCGACTGGCTGCTGCCGCCCCGGGGCGACCTCGTCACCCCCGACGCGCTGATCGCCCGGATCCGCGAGACGCTGGCCGGCTGGTGCGACGGCGTGACTCCTCCGTACGAACTCATCGACACCGGCGTCCACACCCTCCACCACCGGCTCGCCCGGCGCTGGCGGGTCGACCGCGTCCTCCTCGCCGGGGACGCGGCGCACCTGCTGGGCGCGGTCGGCACCCAGGGCCTCGACGAGGGCCTGCGGGACGTCGACAACCTCGCCTGGAAACTCGCCCACACCTGGCACCACGGAGCCTCCGAGCGGCTCCTCGACAGCTACCAGAGCGAGCGGCGCGCGGCCGTCGCCCACCGGCTGCGCGGCGCCGACCAGTCACTGCCGGTGCTGCGGGGCGGCGGCGGCCTGCGGACGTACCTTCCGGGGGCGGCGCGCGGTCATGACGCCCTCCTCACCGACGGCCATGTGGGGCGCGGCCCGCTCGGCGCGCCCCCGGCGTACCCCCACTCCCCCCTCGCGCCTCCGTACACCGAGGGCCGGACCCCGGTCGGCACCCCGGAGGGCGCCCCGGTCGAGGACGTCCGCGTGACCGCCCCGGACGGCACGACCGTACGGCTCCGGGACCGGTTGGGTCAGGGCCGCCTCCTCGTCCTCCTGGTCGCCCCCGGCACCGGGGTGTGGGACCGGCGGCACTGGCGCGGTGCCGGGGTGATGCCGCGGCTGGAGGAGGCGGTCGCCGCCCTCCCGGCGAAGGCCGAGGTCCTGGTCGCGGAGGCCTACCCGGGCGCCCCCGCCCACGCCGTCCTGCTGGTACGGCCCGACGGGCATCTCGTCGCGGCCTTCGCCGGGGTCCACCCGAAGGAGCTGTACGCGGCGGCGGACGCGGCCCGCGGCGGCTCGCCGGCCGACGACCCCGAGGACGTCCCGGAGGACGAGCCGGAGACCGGTTCGAAGGCCGGGACGAAGGCGGGCGCGAAGGCGGGCGGGAAGGCGGGCGGGAAGGCGGGCGCGAAGTCCGGAAAGAAGGCCGCGGCGAAGGTGGGGGCCGCCGGAGTGTCCACGGGGAGTGACCGCACAGCGGACATGCATTGATTCCCCTCGGCGCACATGGTGTACTCCGGAGCGTGACCGACACCGATGTGCGCCTGTGGCGGAGGGTCCATATGGACCTCGTCCGCTATGCGGGCTGCGTGTGTCGCCCGTCCTGCTGATCTCGCCCCTTCCCCGCGCGCGCCCCGCCATCGCCGTACCTCCCGGTACGTCCGTGTGCCGTGCTGCCGTCGCGCGCTCTCAGCGAACCCAGGACGGTCACCCGTGTCCCACCCCGCCCCCGCACGCCCCCTGAGCGCTTCCGCCGACGCGTCCCCCGACGTCTCGGCGGGCGCCTCCGCCGACTCCTCCGGCGCGCACGCCGCCCCGCCCTCCGGCGCCCCGACGGCGGCCGATCTGCTCGACTTCGTCCGCCGTACGGCGGCGGACCGGGAGCTGGTCGACTCCCTGCCGCTCGACCCCGAGGGCCGCACCTGGGTACGCCTCGAAGGCCCCGGCGGCAGCGAGGCCTGGCTCATCGGCTGGCCGCCCGGCACGGGCACCGGCTGGCACGACCACGCCGAGTCGCTGGGCGCCTTCGCCACCGCGCGCGGCACCCTCACCGAGAACGCGCTGGCGGTCCGGCTGCCGGCGAGCGGCTGGAAGACCCTGGAACTGGCCGACGGCCTCGACCGCTCCCGTCGGCTCGGGGAGGGCAGCGGCCGTGCCTTCGGCCGACACCATGTGCACGAGGTGCTCAACGAGTCGCCCGACACCCACGCCGTCTCGGTGCACGCCTACTACCCGCCGCTCCCGCTGATCCGCCGCTTCAGCCGGACGGGAGCGGTACTCCGTCTCGAGCAGGTCGAACGCCCGGAGGACTGGCAGTGAGCAACATCGACGGCGACAACGACCGCGACCGCGTCGGCATCGACGAGCTCCTGGAGCAGGTCAGGTCCGGCCTCGACCGGATCGAGCCGCGTACCGCCTACGAGGCGTACGAGGCCGGCGAGGCGCTCCTGGTCGACACCCGCTACGCGGCCCTGCGCGAGCGGGACGGTCTGATCCCGGGCGCGCTGGTGGTGGAGCGCAACGAACTCGAATGGCGGCTGGACCCGCAGGGCAGCCACCGCGCCCCCGAGGCGACCGGCCACGACCTGCTGGTGGTGGTGCTCTGCAACGAGGGCTACGCCTCCTCCCTCGCGGCCGAGTCCCTGCGCCGCCTGGGCCTGCACCGGGCGACCGATCTGATCGGCGGCTTCCAGGCCTGGAAGGCGGCGGGCCTCCCGGTCCTGCTGCCGACGACAGCGGGCTGAGCCCGGACGGGACGCGTCCTTCTGATCTCCCCCGGGGATCAGAAGGACTCGTCGAGCCCGTCCGTGTCCTCGCCCTCGGCCTCCAGCGCCTGGCGGACGACGCGGAGGGCCATGCCCTCGGGATAGCCCTTGCGGGCGAGCATCCCGGCGAGCCGTCTCAGGCGCCGGTCGCGGTCGAGACCGCGGGTGGCGCGCAGCTTGCGGGCGACGAGCTCCCGCGCGGTGGCCTCCTCCTGGTCGGAGTCGAGCTGCTCCACCGCCTCCTGGATGAGCGCCGGCTCGACGCCCTTGGTCCGCAGCTCGCGGGCGAGGGCCCGGCGGGCGAGCCCCCGGCCGTGGTGGCGGGACTCCACCCAGGCCCCCGCGAAAGCGGCGTCGTCGATCAGCCCGACGTCCTCGAAGCGGGAGAGGACCTCCTCGGCCACCTCGTCGGGGATCTCCCGCTTGCGCAGTGCGTCGGCGAGCTGCTTGCGCGTGCGGGGGTTCCCGGTGAGCAGGCGCAGGCAGATCGCCCGCGCCCGCTCAGCCGGGTCCTGGGGTGACAGCTCCTTCTCGGCCCTCGACGAGTCGGGACTGTCACCCGGCCATTCGGTGCGACCGGTCACTGGTTCAGCTCTTGGCCGCGGTGGCCTTGGTCGCCTTCGCGGTCTTGCTCGCGGGTGCCGGGACGCTCTTGGCGGCGTCGTCCGTGCCGGCGGTGTCCGCGGCGGCGGCCGCGTCCGTCGCCGTCTCGGCCGTGGCGGCCTCGGGCCGGACGCCGACGCCCAGCTTCTCCTTGATCTTCTTCTCGATCTCGTCGGCGAGGTCGGGGTTGTCCTTCAGGAAGTTGCGGGCGTTCTCCTTGCCCTGGCCGAGCTGGTCGCCCTCGTACGTGTACCAGGCACCGGCCTTGCGGACGAAGCCGTGCTCCACGCCCATGTCGATCAGACCGCCCTCACGGCTGATGCCCTGGCCGTAGAGGATGTCGAACTCGGCCTGCTTGAAGGGGGGCGCGACCTTGTTCTTGACGACCTTGACGCGCGTACGGTTGCCGACCGCGTCCGTGCCGTCCTTGAGGGTCTCGATGCGGCGGATGTCGAGGCGCACCGAGGCGTAGAACTTCAGGGCGCGGCCACCGGTCGTGGTCTCCGGCGAGCCGAACATGACGCCGATCTTCTCGCGGAGCTGGTTGATGAAGATCGCGGTGGTCTTGGACTGGTTGAGCGCACTGGTGATCTTCCGGAGCGCCTGGCTCATCAGTCGGGCCTGGAGACCGACGTGGGAGTCGCCCATCTCGCCCTCGATCTCCGCGCGCGGGACGAGCGCGGCGACGGAGTCGATGACGATCAGGTCGAGCGCGCCGGAGCGGACCAGCATGTCGACGATCTCGAGGGCCTGCTCGCCGTTGTCCGGCTGGGACAGGATGAGGTTGTCGATGTCGACGCCGAGCTTCTTGGCGTACTCGGGGTCGAGGGCGTGCTCGGCGTCCACGAACGCCACCTGGCCGCCGGCCTTCTGCGCGTTGGCCACCGCGTGCAGGGTCAGGGTCGTCTTGCCGGAGGACTCCGGGCCGTAGACCTCCACGACACGGCCGCGCGGCAGGCCGCCGACACCGAGGGCGATGTCGAGGGCGGTCGATCCGGTCGGGATCACCTCGATCGGCTCCTGGGTGCGGTCGCCCATGCGCATCACGGCGCCCTTGCCGAATTGGCGTTCAATCTGTGCGAGCGCGGCGTCGAGCGCCTTCTCGCGGTCGGTTCCTGCCATGGGTTCCACCCGGTTTGCTTGAGTCGATCGCTTCATGTGAAAGACGCTAACCCCTGCCACTGACAATGGGCCCCGACGTCCCCTCCAGCCTGTGGACAACTCGGCGGGAAGCCCGAGATTCCAAGGGCCGGGCTTCCATGAGAATGGATGTTCGATTTCAGTGTCAAGCACACTCGCGGGTGACACGCCGCCGTGTCGCGACACGGCGGCGGTCCCTTCGCCACCGTCCCGTCGCGGGTGGGGGGAGCGGCGGGTTCGCCCGGGCCCTCGACCCGCCCGCCCCCTCACCCGACGACCGCCGGGCGGAACTCCCCTCCCCGCGGCGGGGCTTCGGAGGTGCGGGCCGGGGGCGATACTGATCGTGGCAGCCGCCTCGCACCCGACCGGTCCGGACAGGGCCGGGCCGGGCCGGACGAGGGCGGGCGCACGCACCTTTGTCGATGTTCCGAGGGGAGCCTTCATGACCACGGCGAAAGACCTGTTCATCATCGCCATGGACCCGAGGCCGGAGCGTTCCGTGGGCCAGGGGGACCTGTCGCTCGCACTCGCGGGAGCCGAGCTGATCGACCTCCTCGGCGCCGGGGCCGTCACGGTGGACGACGACCGCATCGTGCCGGGCGAGCCGTCGACGCCGGACGACCGGCTCCTCGGCGAGGCCGCGGCGGCGCTCTCCCGCGAGGAGCCGTACGAGCTCGTCGAGGACTGGCTGTGGCGCCGGGGCCGCGAGCTCTCGGCCGCGTACCGGACCGCGCTGGAGGGCGCCGGCGAACTGAAGCGGAAGCGGAGCGGCCTGCTGCCCTTCGGGCCGGAGCACGTGGAACCGGCCGACACGCCCGCGACCCGCCGGGCCGCCGACCGCTGGGAGGAGAACGAACCCGTCCTGGCAGCCCTCGCCTCAGCCGTGGGCATCGACAGCGGACGCCCCGACGAGAAGTCCGGCCTCGGCGAAGAGTCCGACCTCGGCGACGAGGCGGTCACGACCGTGGTCGCCGTCGTCCACGACGCGGTGATGGAACTCGAAGCCGTACGCCAGAGGCGGACCATCGAGAACACCGCCTTCGCCAACATCTGGCGCGGACCGTGAGCCGGCCCCAGATCTAGACCCCGGCCCCGACACCGAACCCGACTCCGACTCCGACTCCGACTCCGACTCCGGGGGGTCGTAGCCGCCCCGCGCGCCCTTCCGTCCGGCTTCTATCTCCAATCCGCGTTGTTCCTAGAATGACCGGATGGAGGACACGCAGGACATCGACGCTATCGCCATGCTGCAGGACCCGGTACGGCGCCGCCTGTACGAGTACGTGGTGGCACAGGGCCGCGAGGTCGGGCGCAACGAGGCCGCCGAGGCCATCGGGGTGGCGCGGACGCTCGCCGCGCACCACCTGGACAAACTGGCCGGCGCCGGGCTCCTGGAGAGCGGCAGCCGCCGCCTGACGGGCCGCTCGGGGCCGGGCGCCGGCCGCCCCGCCAAGGTCTACACGCGGGCGCGTGCCGAGCGATCGGTGTCCCTGCCGGCCCGCGACTACCGCACCGCCGCCGAGCTGCTCGCCGAGGCCGCCGAGCAGGCCGGGCTCGACGCCGGACTGTTCGCGGCCGCGCGCCGCCGGGGCGAGGAGCTGCGCGACTCCGCGCCGCCCTGCGGCGACCTGGACGAGGCCATGAGGACGCTGGCGGCACGCGGCTACGAGCCGCACCTGGAAGCCGCCGAGCACGCCGACCATCCCGGGCACGACGAGGACGCCGCGCGCGCCGAGGACGCAGCCAACGCGACCCCGACCCTGCGCATGCGCAACTGCCCCTTCCATGCCGTCGCCGAACGCTTCCCGCCCCTCGTCTGCGGCATGAACCTCGCACTCCTGGAGGGCCTCCTGGGTGCGGACGGCGCCGTACGCGCCCGCATGGACGCCCGGCCGGGCGAGTGCTGCGTCGTGGTCGAGACTTCTAAAAACAACATTCATTGACATAGAAATCGACGCCATGCTGGGATGAGGCCATGACCGCATCCCCGCACGCCGCCGCCCACCTCGCCCAGCTCAACGTCGCCACGCTCCTCCACCCTCTCGACGACCCGCGCCTGGCGCCGTTCGTCGAGCAGCTCGACCCGGTCAACGCCGCTGCCGACGGCACCCCCGGCTTCGTGTGGCGGCTGGTGGAGGACGGCGCGACCGACGCCACCGCCCTGCGCCCCGCGGGCGAGGACGTCATCGTCAACCTGTCGGTCTGGGAGACCCAGGAGGCCCTGTGGGACTTCGCGTACCGCAGCGGGCACCTGGAGGTGATGCGGCGGCGCCGCGATTGGTTCGCCCGGCACGTCGAGTCGCACCTGGTGCTGTGGTGGGTCCCCGCAGGGCACGTCCCGAGCGTCACCGAGGCCCTGGAGCGGCTGGCGGACCTGCGGGCGAACGGCCCGTCACCGCGGGCGTTCACCTTCGCCTCCTCCTACAGCGCCACCGAGGCCGCAGAGCACAGCGAGCACGCCGAGCACGCCGAAGTGGCGTCGGTCGGGGAGTCACCCGCCCGCTGAGGAGCCCGGGCGCCGGCCAGGCGGTCGCGCGTCGGCCAAGCATCCGCCGGATGCGACGCCACGAACTGCTCCAGGTCCGCCGCACCGACCCCGTCGTCGCCGCCGCCTTCGCCGCCATGGACGGCCCGGCGTCCTGGCTCAGCGACCGGGGCTACCGCACAGTGGACGGCCTCTTCGAGACCTGCGCCGTCCTCGTACGGGACGGTCTCGACCGGCATCTGGCCCCCGGCTCGACCGCCGTGCTGACCGCCGCGCTCGCGGAGGCTTCCCGGGGAACCCCCTCGACCAGATCGCCGATCCCCGGCCCTGGTGGGCGGCGTACCTGCGGTGCGTCGTGGCGCCGGTCCCGGAGGCGTTCGCCCGCTTCGGCGTCGTCGTGGAGTGCCATCTGCAGAACACCCTTATCGCCGTGGACTCCCACGGCACCCCCGTCCGGTCCGTGTTCCGCGACGCGGAGGGCGCCAAGACGATCCCCGAGATGCCCCGTACGGCGGCCTGGCGGAGGCTCGTCTACTGCCTCCTCGTCAACAACCTCTCCGAGATCGCCGGCGCCCTCGCCCACCGCTTCCCGGGTTCCGCCCCCGCGCTCTGGGCGATGGCCCGCGCCGAGTTCGCGCGCGGTGGCCGGCTGCCCTCGCTCCCCGACGTCAAGACTCTGCTCGACTCCCCCACCGTCCCCGGCAAGGCCAATCTGCTCTCCCGCTGGCTCCGCGCGGAGGGCACCGCACCCCACTACCTCCCGGTGCCCAACCCCCTCATGACCGCCTAGGACTCCGCACCGCCCGAACCACCCGGGTGATCCCGTACCCCAGCAGCCAGGGCAGCACGGTGATCCCCAGGACGTACACGAGGAGGTAACCGAGCACGTCCTCGCCGTGCCGGGGGTCGTCCCAGCTGTCCACGGGCAGGATGATCGCCACCGCCGAGACCGCGACCGGCACCAGCGGCAGCAGCACCGACCACACCCGCGGCCACCACCCGGGCCGCCGGGCGCACCACACCCCCATGCCTCCCATGACGAAGGGCCCGAACGGCACCCACAGCACCACAGGAACGAACAGCAACGCCCACCACTCGTCCGAGTACCCGAACATCATCGAAGCCCCCCCCCGAGCCCTCCAAGCCGTCCACGCCGTCCACGCCCGCCGAGCCCCCCGGCCCGCACACCGCCGCTACCGCCGCCGCCCCACGAACCGTCCCCCGCCTATCCTTCGACGCATGCCCCTCCCCCTCCGTTCCCCGGGCGGCGGGCGTCTTTCGCCGCGGGCCGCCGATGCCGTCGTGGCGGGTGTCGTCCTGCTCGTCGTCGCCGTCTGGACGCTCGTCTCCGCGCGGTACGCGAGCGAGCCCGCCCTGCGTACGGTGCTCGGCTGGGTGCTCATCCTGATCGGGTGCGGAGCCCTGTACTTCCGGCGGCTGCACCCGGTCGCCGTCTCCGTCGTCACCCTGCTGGCCTGCGTCGTCTACTACCCGCTGTCCGCCCAGGACGGCCCGCTGATGATCGTCTTCGCGCTGGCGCTGTACACGACCGCCGCGGAGGGCCGCTTCGCCGCAGCCGTCGCACTGGCCGCGGTCACCCTCCTCGCGGTCGGACTCGGCGAGATCCGGCAGCGGCCGGGGCACCGGCAGATCGACGACACCTCGCTCGTCATGCTGGCCGGCTGGCTGATCAGCCTCGTCGCCGTGGGCCGGGCCCAGCGCACCCGGATCGCCTATCTGCACGAGGTGGAGCAGCGGGCACTGGCCGCCGAGCGGGAGCAAGAGGCCAGGGCCCGGCAGAGTGCCACCGAGGAGCGGCTGCGGATCGCCCGGGAGGTGCACGACGTGCTCGGCCACAGCATCTCGCTGATCAACGTCCAGTCGGGTGCCGCGCTCCACCGCCTCGGCAAGGGGCCCGCCCCGGAGGCCGGGCTCGCCACCGCCACCGAGGCCCTGGAGGCGGTGAAGGCCACCAGCAAGGACGCGCTGCGCGAGCTGCGGGCCACCCTCAGGGTGCTGCGCGGCGCCGACGAGCCGACTCCCACGGCCCCGTCGGCCTCGGGTCTCGCGCTCCTTGGCGATCTCGCGGCACGCGCGCGGAGCGCCGGTCTCGATGTCCGTACGGACGTCACGGGCACGCCCGTGCCCCTTCCGCCGCCCGTCGACCTCGCCGCGTACCGGATCGTGCAGGAGTCACTGACGAACGTCACCCGCCACGCGGGCGCGAGGACCGTCCGCATCACCCTCGACTGGGGCACGGACGCGGTGCGGTTGCGTATCGCGGACGACGGCGAGGGCGCGCCGGAAGGTCGCCCCCTCGGCAGCGGAATCCGGGGCATGGCCGAGCGGGCCCGCGCGTTCGGCGGCGAACTGACCGCCCGGAACGGCGACGACGGCGGATTCCTGGTGGCCGCCCGACTGCCGCTCTCCCGACCCGGCACGACCGACCCGGGCTCGACCGACCCGGGCTCGACCGACCCGGGCACGACCGAGCCAGGCGCGGCGGGCCCCGGTACAGCCAAGCCCAACCTCAGACCCACCACACCCGCACCCACCGCGTCCGACAGCGACGCGTCCGAGAGGGACCCCCGATGATCCGTGTCGTGCTCGCCGACGACCAGACCCTGGTCCGGGCCGGCTTCCGGTCGATCCTCTCCGACGAGGAGGACCTCCAGGTCGTCGGGGAGGCCGGGGACGGGGAGCGGGCGATCGCGCTCGCCCGCGAACTGCGCCCGGACGTGGTCCTGATGGACATCCGCATGCCGGTCCTCGACGGCCTCGAGGCCACTCGCCGCATCACCTCCGACGAACGGCTCGAAGGGGTACGGGTAGTCATCCTGACCACCTTCGACGCGGACGACCATGTGTACGGGGCGCTCCGCGCGGGCGCGTCGGGCTTCCTGGTGAAGGACACCGAGCCGATGGAGCTGCTGCACGCGGTACGGGTCGTGGCGCGCGGCGACGCCCTGATCGCCCCGGCCGTGACGCGCCGTCTGATCGCCGAGTTCGCGGGCCGGGCCGACCGGCAGCCGGATCCGAGTCCCCGGCTCAACGCCCTCACCGAGCGGGAGCGCGAGGTCCTCGGTCTGGTGGGCGCCGGGCTCTCGAACGACGAGATCGCCGGCCGCCTCGTCCTGTCCCCCGCGACCGCGAAGACCCACGTCAGCAGGATCATGACCAAGCTGGCCGTCCGGGACCGCGCGCAGCTGGTGATCCTGGCGTACGAGTCGGGGATGATCACGCCGGGCTGGCTTGCCTGACGGAGGGCCGGCCGGCTCGGCCGCGGCACCCCGAGCCTCGCCGGCGGGAACCGCCCGGCACAACTCAGGGGGTACGCGCGCGTGGGCGGGCACAACCACCGGGGTACGGCCACTGTCCACCCGGGGGTGACGCCGGGCCCCTGACCGTACGCCGACGCTGATCGGGTGAACCAGGACGTACTCGATCTCGCGCGGCTGCAGTTCGCCCTCACGGCGGGCGGCCACTTCCTCTTCGTCGCCCTCACCCTGGGGCTCGCGACGGTCGTGGCCGTGCTCCAGACACGGGCCACGTTCAGCCGGAAGCCGCTGGACGCGCGCATGGTGCGGTTCTGGGGCCAGCTGTACGTGATCAACTACGCGGTCGGCATCGTCACCGGTCTGGTGATGGAGTTCCAGTTCGGCATGGCGTGGAGCGGGCTCACCCACGAGGCGGGCAACATCCTCGGGGCCTCGCTCGCCGTCGAGACGATCGTGGCGTTCTTCGTCGAGTCGACCTTCCTCGGCCTGTGGATCTTCGGCTGGAACCGGCTCAACCGCTGGGCCCACCTGGCGGCGATCTGGATCGTCGTCCTGACCGCCTACGTCTCGGCGTACTGGATCCTCGTCTCCAACGGCTTCCTCAACCACCCCGTGGGGTACGGCTCCGAGAACGGCGAGCTCGTCCTCGACGACCCGGTCGCGGTGCTGACCAACCCCTCCGCGCTGCTCGCCTTCGGTCACGTCGTGGCGGGCGCGCTGCTCACCGCGGGGTTCTTCATGGCCGGGGTGAGCGCGTACCACCTGTTCCGTCGCACCCCGGAGTGGGAGTTCTTCGGCCGCAGCCTGCGGATCGGGGTGTTCCTCTCGGCGCCCGCGCTGATGGTGACCGCCGTGTTCGGCGGGGTGCAGTTGGCCGTCCTCGACGCCTTCCAGCCGATGAAGTCCGCCGTGTTCAAGGGGAAGACCGCCGAGATCGCGCGGGTCCAGGCAGAGCTGACGGAACGTTTCGGGCCCGGTGACTACGTGCCGTCGGAGGCGTGGACCCGGGGCGGCGCGCTGGTGATGCTGATCTGCTTCGCGCTGATGATGTACCTGTGCTTCGCCGGGGTGGTCCTGGCCGCCTTCAGGAAGGCCGTCTTCCGGTTCCGCCCGTGGCATCTCGTCCTGATGGCGGCGGTCCCCCTGCCGTACATCGCGATGCTCAGCGGCTGGGTGTTCCGGGAGTCCGGACGGCAGCCCTGGGTCGTCTACGGACTGCTGAGGACGGAGGACGCGGTCTCGGACCTCTCCCCCGGCACGATGCGCCTCTCCCTCGCCGTCTTCACCACGGTCTTCGTCCTGCTCGCCGCCCTCAACGCCTGGCTCCTCACCCGCCACGCCCGCCGGGGCCCGGTCGACGCCGGCCTCGGCCACGACGAACGGCCCACCGGGGGCGGGGACGGAGAGCGGGGCGGGAACGGCGGCGCAGGCGGGAACGGCGGCGCGGGCGGGAACGGCGGCGCAGGCGGAACCCCCGACCCGGCCGACAACCTCCCGGCCCCCCGCTACTGAACCGTCCGCATCCCCCTTCCCCTCACTTCCCCTCCCTTCCTCTCACCTCACCTCACCTCACTGACCTCACCCCGTCCCGCCCCCAGGAAAGCCCGAGGAGCCCCGTGGAGACCCTGGCCATCGCCCTGCTCGCCTTCTTCGCGGCGGGCTGGTTCGTCCTCGCGGGAGCGGACATCGGCACCGGCATGCTCATGCCCTGGCTCGGCCGGAGCGACCGCGAGCGGCGGCTGGTCCTCGCCTCCTTCGCCCCGTTCTTCCTGGGCAACGAGGTCTGGCTGGTGGCCACCGCCGGCGTCCTCGTCGGCTGTTTCCCCACCCTCGAAGGCGAGCTCCTGAGCGGCCAGTTCCCGGTCTTCGTGGCGCTGCTGACCGGCTGGATCGTCCGCGACGCGGGCCTCTGGTCCCGCGGCCGCGGTCCGGGGCCGCGCTGGCGAGCCGGCTGCGACACGGCGGTGACCTGCGGGAGCTGGACCGTCGCCCTGTCCTGGGGGTGGCTGCTCGCGGCCCTGCTCACCGGGCGCCCCTACACACCCGCGACCGGCGCGACGGCCCTGCTCACCGCGCTCGCCGTGGCCGCGCTGTTCGCCGCGCACGGGCTCGGTTTCGTCACCCTCCGGCTCACGGGACTGCCGTACGAGCGGGCCCGCAGGCTCGTCGGACGCGCCGGGCGCCCCTGGCAGTCCTTCGCGCTCACCGCGGTCCTGATGGGCGGGCTGCCGCTCTGGGCGGGCACCGCGCTGCCGCTGACCGACCGGGCGGCGTCCCCCGTCACGCTCGCCCTGCTCGTGCCCGCCCTGCTGGTCGTGACGCCCCTGCTCGTGGCGGTCCAGGCGTGGATCTGGCACACCTTCCGGCACCGGGTCACCGGGCCGTCGTACCTCTGAGGCGCGGGTTCAGGAGTCCCCGGGCCCTGACGCCCGGGCCCGAGCCGCTCGCTCCCGGAACCCAGGCCCTGGCTACTCCCGCCCGGACCGCTCCCGCCCGGACTACTCGGCCGAAGAATCCTCGGCGGCCGCCCTCTCCTTCTCCTTCTTGTGGTGAAGGGCCTTCTGCAACCGGGCGACCACGGCCTCCCCGTACCGCCGGTGACCGTGGACGCGCGGGTCGTCCGTCACGTCGTACCGCTTCACATAGGCGCCGAGGAAGGCCTGGAGGGTGGCCACGGCCGGGATGGCGATCAGCGCGCCGACGACGCCGAGCAGCGCCGTCCCCGCGATGACCGAACCGAAGGCCACCGCCGGATGGATGTCCACCGTCTTCGACGTGAGCTTCGGCTGGAGCAGGTAGTTCTCGAACTGCTGGTACACCACGACGAAACCGAGCACCCACAGCGCGTACCAGGGGTTCACGGTGAAGGCGATCAGCATCGGCAGCGCGCCCGCCAGATACGTGCCGATGGTCGGGATGAACTGCGAGACCAGGCCGACCCACACCGCGAGCGCGGGCGCGTACGGCACCCCGAGGATCTCGAAGAGCACGAAGTGCGCGACACCGGAGATGAGGGCCATGAGTCCGCGCGAGTACAGGTAGCCGCCGGTCTTGTCGACCGCGATCTCCCAGGCCCGCAGCACCTCGGTCTGCCGGGCGGGCGGCAGGACGGAGCAGAGCGCGCGCCGCAGCCGGGGCCCGTCGGCAGCGAAGTAGAACGCGAACAGGAAGATCGTCAGCAGCCGGAACAGGCCGCCGAGGACGGTGGCGGAGACGTCGAGGACGCCCGACGCGCTGTTCTGGACGTACTTCTGCAGCCAGTCGGAGCTCAGGACGCTGTCCTGCACCTCGACCCGCGACAGGTCCGTGTGGAAGGTCTGGTTGATCCAGTTGATCAGCGAGTCGAGGTACTGGGGGAAGTTCTCGACCATGTCCACGATCTGGCCGGCGAGCATCGACCCCAGGAGGACGACGAAGCCGATGCTGAAGATCAGGACGGCGAAGGACACGAGGAAGGTGGCGAGCCCCCGGCGCATCCCGCGCGCCGCCATGCGCCCGACCGCCGGTTCGATGGCGAGGGCGAGGAAGAAGGCGAGCAGGATGTTGACGAGGAGGCCGACCAGCTGGTGGAAGGCCCAGCTGCCGAGGAGGAACACGGAGTAGAGCGCGAGGGCCAGGACGATCGCCCGCGGCAGCCACCGCGGCATCCGGGCCGCCCCGGCGACGGACACGGCCGCGGGGCCGCCGTCACCGCCTCTGCCACCCGCCGCCTCGACGGGGCCGGCGGATCCGGCCGGTCCGTCCGACCCACTCGGGGCGGTCGGATCCGTCGATGCGGTCAGGTCGGTGCTGTCAGAGCCGTCAGAGCTGTCGGAGACGTCAGTGCTATCGGTGCTGTCGGTGCCATCGGAGCCGTCGATGTCGTCAGTCGGAGGAGCCACCCCGCCAGTCTCGCGCACCGCGCGGACATTCCACCCCGGACCCCCCACATCCCCCTCGGTGACCCGCGGTGACCGCCGCCGTCAGCGCTTGTCGGCGGGTACGTCGACGGCCGCGCAGACGGCCCGCCACACGTCCTTGGCCTCCCAGCCGGAATCCAGCGCCTCGTGCACCGTCCGGCCCCCGAGCTCGGCCATCACGTGGTCACGCGCGAAGGACTCGGCGTACGACGCACCGAAGTGGTCCGCCATCCGTTCCCAGAAAATCGTCAACCGCATGACCCCAGTATCACGCTCCCAAGAGTGCAGACCGCTCCGTAGCCCTTGTCACCGCGACTTTCCGCCCTACGGTTCGGAGCATGGCCGAAAAACCACTCTCCTCCCCGTCAGCGACCCCCTTGGCCCGCGCCGAGCACTTCGTCTGGCTGACGGCCCGCGTCCTGGAACAGCGCCGGTTCGCCTACCACTTCCTGCGCGGTGGCGCGGATCAGGTGGAGACGGCCCTCGCGGCGTACCTCAACGACGACGGCGGCTACGGCCACGCGCTCGAACCCGATCTCCGCGGGCCGGTCAGCCAGCCCCTGCACACCGCGCACGCGCTGCGGGTGCTGGACTCCATCGGCCGCTGCGGCGGGCTGCGCGTGGAGCGGATCTGCCGCTACCTCACGGACGTGTCCACCCACGAGGGCGCGCTGCCGGCGATCCACCCGTCGCAGCGCGGCTACCCCTCCGCACCGTTCGTCCCGGTCGTCGACTCACCGCCGAGCGCGCTGCTCACGACCGGCCCGGTGGTCGGGGTGCTGCACCGCAACCAGGTCTGGCACGCGTGGCTCTTCCGGGCGACGGAGTTCTGCTGGTCGGCGGTGGAGTCCCTGGAGAAGTCCCATCCGTACGAGGTGCAGGCGGCCGTCGCCTTCCTCGACGGGGCCCCGGACCGCGCGCGTGCGGAGGCCGCCGCCGACCGCCTCGGCCGGATGGTCCGGGAGCAGCGGCTCGCCGTCCTGGACCCGGACCGGGAGGAGGACTACCCGGTGGCGGACGGGTACGCGCCGGGGGAGCTGCATTTCCCGCACGACTACGCGCGCGTGCCGGACTCGCTGGCGACCCGCTGGTTCACGGAGGCGGAGATGACCCGCTCGCTCGACCGGCTCGCGGCCGACCAGCAGGAGGACGGCGGCTGGCCGATCCGCTGGCGCACCTGGGCCCCCGGCACGGCGCTGGAATGCCGACCGATGATCACGGTCGAAGCCCTCCGCACGCTCCGCGCCCACGGCCGCCCGATCGAATGACCTCGGGAGGCGGGCAGGCACGGGCCGCGCGCGGCGGGCAGGCCTCTCGGACGCCGAGCGCGGGCGGCGGCGGGCAGGCCCCTCAGGCTCCGGGCACGGGCCGCGGCGGGCAGGCCCTTCAGGTGCCGGGCACGCCCCGGCCGGGGCGTGCCCCCGGCCGGAGCCGCTCCCGCCCGAGGTCACCAGCCGAGCGCCCGCACACCCGCCGTCACGGCGACGGCCGCGCCCACCACGACCAGGAACGGCGCGCGCAGGACGAGGGCGACCGCCGCCGCCGCGAGGCCGGCGGCGCGGGCGTCCAGGACGACGGTGCCGCCCGCGCCGAACGTCTGCTGCGCGGTGAGGGCGGCGAGCAGCGCCACGGGGAGCAGGGCGGCGAGCCGCTGGACGAGCGGGCGCTCCAGGGCTCCGGCGGGTACGAGCAGGCCCACCAGCTTCACCAGGTAGCACCCGGCGGCGGTCAGGGCGATCGCGATCCAGACGTTCATCGGGAGTCCTTCTCTCGTCCGGCGGGGCCCATCCGGCGGCCCTGGAACCAGAGCACCAGGGGCGCGGCGAGGGCGGCCGCGAGGACCGGGACGCCGGCGGGCAGCACGGGCAGCAGCCCGAGGCCCAGCAGGACGGCGATGGCGGCGGTGGCCCGCTCGGTCGCGGACTTCAGCATGGGCGCGAGCAGGGCCAGGAAGACGGCCGGTCCGGCCGCGTCGAGCCCCCAGGCCGCGGTGTCGCCGATGGCCTCGGCGCCGAGCGCCCCGAGGAGGGTGGTGGCGTTCCACAGGACGTAGAGCGTGAGTCCGGTGACGGTGAAGCCGATGCGGGCGGCCCGGCGGGTCGGCTGCGCGAGGGAGACGGCCGTGGTCTCGTCGATCACCCAGTGCGCGGCGAACGGCCTGACGGCCTTCGGCACGGCGAGCAGCTGGGAGAGCCGCAGCCCGTAGAAGGCGTTCCTGGTGCCGAGGAAGAAGGCCCCGGCGGCTGCCGTGAAGGGGTTGCCGCCCGCGGCGAGCGCTCCGACCAGGGCGAACTGCGAGGCGCCGGTGAAGACGAGCAGGCTGAGGACACAGGTCTGCAGGACGCTGAGTCCGGAGCCCGCCGAGGTGACGCCGAAGGCGAAGCCGGAGAGCCCGACGGCGACGCCGACCCCGAGGGCGTCGCGGACGACGGCCGCGTCGGGTTTGGTCGGTGCGCCGTCGCGTATGACGGGAGGTGCTGTCTGTTCTGCCACGTCAGGGACGCTACGGCAGCTCCGGCGGCCCGGTCTTGTACGTTCTTGCGCGCTGGTACGCCCCCGGCGGCACCCCGACGCTGCGGGTGAAGTGCCGGTGGAGGTGCGACTGGTCGGTGAAGCCGACGGCCGCGGCCGCCTCCGCCGGCGGCGTCCCCGTGTCGAGCAGCTGTCTGGCCCGGCGTACGCGCGCGTCGGTCAGCCAGGTGTGCGGCGGCATGCCGTACGCGTCCCGGAAGGCCCGGAGGAGGGCGAAGGGGCTGGTGCCGAGGTCCGTGGCGAGCCGCTCCAGGGTCGGCGGCTCGGTCATGCGGTCCTCCAGGACGGCACGCGCGCGTGCCGCGTTCCGGGCGCCGGCCGAGCGGGGCGGGAGCGGGGCGACGATCCCGCCGTGGCTGCGCAGCATCCGGGCGGTGACCAGCCGGAGCAGGCTGTCGGCCGCGAGGGCGTTGCCCTCCTCGGCGGCCCGGTGGACGCCGACGATGAGCCGGGCGGCGTACGGGTCGTCCACGACGGGTGAGGTGAAGCCGACGGAGCCGCGCAGGGCGAGGGTGTCGGCGGCGATGGCCCGCACGATCTCCGCGTCGGGGTAGATCGTCCGGTACGTCCAGCCCTCGGGCACGCCCGCGTGCCCGGTGTGCGGGGTGTCGGGGTTCACCAGGGCGATCTGTCCGGGGCCCGCGTGGACGAGGTCGTCGCGGTAGTGGAAGGCCTCGACGCCCTCGGTGATCGCGGCGAAGACGAAGGTCTCGTGGGTGTGCCGGGCGAAGGCCTTGTGGATGTAGTGGGCGTGCAGCAGGTCGACCCCGGGCAGCTCGGAGTACTGCCAGTACCGTGCCCGCTCCCCGCTCGCCATGTCTCCATTCTGCGGCAGGCCCGGGGGACCCGCCGCGGTGCGTGCGGACATCCCGGTCCGGATATCCCCAGGTCCGAGCGGTTGTCAGTGCCGGGGTGCACGATGGGGGGCATGGTCAGGTCCGCGCTCGACTCGTTCTCCCCCGCGACCCGCAGCTGGTTCACCGGGGCCTTCACCGCGCCCACGGCGGCGCAGGAGGGCGCCTGGACCGCCATCGGGGCGGGTTCCGACGTGCTCGTCGTCGCTCCGACCGGCTCCGGCAAGACCCTGGCCGCCTTCCTCGCCTCCCTCGACCGGCTCGCCTCCGCTCCGGCGCCGGCCGAGCCGAAGAAGCGCTGCCGTGTGCTGTACGTGTCGCCGCTCAAGGCCCTCGCCGTGGACGTCGAGCGGAACCTGCGGTCGCCGCTGACCGGAATCCGGCAGGAGTCGGTGCGGCTCGGGATTCCCGAGCCGGACATCCGGGTCGGCATCCGCTCCGGCGACACCCCGCCGGCCGAGCGCCGGTCGCTCGCGACCCGCCCGCCGGACATCCTGATCACCACACCCGAGTCGCTGTTCCTGATGCTGACCTCCGCCGCCCGCGAGGCCCTCGCGGGGGTGGAGACGGTCATCCTCGACGAGGTCCACGCGGTCGCGGGCACCAAGCGCGGCGCGCACCTGGCCCTCTCCCTGGAGCGCCTCGACGAGCTGCTGCCGCGCCCCGCGCGCCGGATCGGCCTGTCGGCCACGGTCCGCCCGGTGGACGAGGTGGCCCGGTACCTGTCGCCAGGGCGTGCCGTGGAGATCGTGCAGCCGCGTTCGGGCAAGGAGTTCGACCTCTCCGTCGTCGTCCCCGTCGAGGACATGGGCGAGCTGGGGGGCTCCCCCGCCTCCGAGGGGAAGGACGGCGGCGACAAGCCGTCGATCTGGCCGCAGGTCGAGGAGCGGATCGCCGACCTCGTCCAGGCCCACCGGTCCACGATCGTGTTCGCCAACTCCCGCCGGCTCGCCGAGCGCCTGTGCAACCGGCTGAACGAGATCGCGTACGAGCGGGCCACCGGCGAACCCCTGCCCGAGGGGTCTCCGCCGGCCGAGATCATGGCCCAGTCCGGCGCCGCCCAGGGCGCCCCGCCGCTGCTCGCCCGCGCCCACCACGGCTCGGTGTCGAAGGAGCAGCGGGCCCAGGTGGAGGAAGACCTCAAGGCGGGCCGGCTGCCCGCCGTGGTGGCCACGTCCAGCCTG
This sequence comes from Streptomyces sp. CB02009, assembly GCF_001905825.1. GTDB lineage: Bacteria > Actinomycetota > Actinomycetes > Streptomycetales > Streptomycetaceae > Streptomyces. The sequence goes on along the minus strand of NZ_LIVV01000003.1, from coordinate 22,841 downwards.
GAGCTGGGCATCGACATGGGCGCGGTCGACCTGGTCGTGCAGGTCGAGTCGCCGCCCTCGGTGGCCTCCGGGCTCCAGCGCGTGGGCCGCGCAGGACACCAGGTCGGCGCCGTGTCGACGGGTGTGGTCTTCCCCAAGTACCGCGGCGACCTCGTGCAGGCGGCCGTGGTCACCGAGCGGATGCGCGCGGGCGCGATCGAGTCCCTGCGGATCCCCGCCAACCCGCTGGACGTCCTGGCCCAGCAGCTGGTGGCCGTCGTCGCGCTCGACACCTGGCAGGTGGACGACCTGCTCGCCCTGGTGCGCCGGGCGGCGCCGTTCGCCTCGCTGCCCGAGTCGGCGTTCACGGGCGTCCTCGACATGCTCGCCGGCCGCTATCCGTCGGACGCCTTCGCCGAGCTGCGCCCGCGCGTGGTCTGGGACCGGGTCGCGGGCACGGTCACGGGACGGCCGGGCGCGCAGCGGCTCGCCGTCACCTCGGGCGGCACGATCCCCGACCGGGGCCTCTTCGGAGTGTTCCTCGTCGGCTCCGACCCCAAGAAGGGCGGGGGCAGGGTCGGCGAGCTCGACGAGGAGATGGTGTACGAGTCCCGGGTCGGCGACGTGTTCACCCTCGGCACCACGTCGTGGCGGATCGAGGACATCACCCGGGACCGGGTGCTCGTCACACCGGCGCCCGGGGTGCCGGGCAGGCTGCCCTTCTGGAAGGGCGACCAGCTGGGCCGGCCGCTCGAACTGGGCCGGGCGGTGGGCGCGTTCCTCCGCGAGGTCGGCGCCCTGTCGGAGGAGGACGGGCGGCTGCGGCTGTTCGCCGCCGGCCTGGACGCCTGGGCCGCGGACAACGTCCTGGCGTATCTCAAGGAGCAGCGCGAGGCCTGCGGCCACGTGCCCGACGACCGGACGATCCTGGTCGAGCGCTTCCGGGACGAGCTCGGCGACTGGCGGGTCGTCATCCACTCGCCGTTCGGCGCCCAGGTGCACGCCCCGTGGGCGCTGGCGCTCGGCGCGCGGCTCACCGAGCGGTACGGCATGGACGCGCAGGTGATGCACGCGGACGACGGGATCGTGCTGCGCCTCCCGGACGCCGACCTGATGGGCCTGGACATGGGCCTGGACCTCCTCGACCACGAACCGGTCGACCCCGGACGGCACCTCGACACGGCGTTCGACGCCGACAAGGCGCCCGTCGGCGCGGCCGACGCCCTGTTCGACAAGGGCGAGATCGGTCAGATCGTCACCGACCAGGTCGGCGGCTCCGCGCTGTTCGCGTCCCGGTTCCGCGAGTGCGCCGCGCGCGCCCTGCTGCTGCCCAAGCGCAACCCCGGCAAGCGCACCCCGCTCTGGCAGCAGCGCCAGCGCGCCGCCCAGCTCCTCCAGGTGGCGAGCGAGTTCGGCTCGTTCCCGATCGTCCTCGAAGCCGTCCGCGAGTGCCTCCAGGACGTCTTCGACCTCCCCGGTCTGACGGAGCTGATGGGGGACATCGAGGCCCGCCGGGTCCGCCTGGTCGAGGTCACCACCCCCGAACCGTCCCCGTTCGCCCGCTCACTCCTCTTCGGGTACGTGGCGCAGTTCCTGTACGAGGGCGACTCCCCGCTCGCCGAGCGGCGGGCGGCCGCGCTCTCCCTGGACTCCCGGCTGCTCGCCGAGCTGCTCGGTCAGGCGGAGCTGCGCGAGCTGCTCGACCCCGACGTCCTGACGGAGCTGGAGCGGGAGCTCCAGTGGCTGGCGGACGACCGCCGCGTCAAGGACGAGGAGGGCGTCGCCGACCTGCTGCGCGTGCTGGGCCCGCTGACCGACGCCGAGCTGGCCGAGCGCGGCGCCGAGGCGGGCTGGGCGCCCGAGCTCGGGGCGGCGCGCCGGGCGATCCAGGTGCGGATAGGCGGCCGGGAGCACTGGGCGGCCGTCGAGGACGCCGGCCGGCTGCGGGACGCCCTGGGCACGGCCCTGCCCGTCGGCGTACCGGAGGCCTTCACCGAGCCGGTGAAGGACCCGCTGGGCGACCTCCTCGCGCGGTACGCGCGGACGCACGGCCCCTTCACCTCGTCCCAGGCCGCCGCCCGCTTCGGTCTCGGCGCGGCCGTCACCGACGGCGCCCTCCAGCGGCTCGCCGCCTCGGGCCGCGTCGTCCAGGGCGAGTTCCACCCCTCCGGCATCGGCCAGGAGTGGTGCGACGCCACCGTCCTGCGCCGACTGCGCCGCCGCTCCCTCGCCGCGCTGCGCCATGAGCTGGAGCCGGTTCCCCCGGCGGCGCTCGCCACCTTCCTGCCGCAATGGCAGCACCTGGGCAGCAACAGCCTCCGAGGCATCGACGGCCTCGCCCGCGCCATCGAGCAGCTCCAGGGCGCACCCGTGCCCGCCTCCGCCCTGGAGAAGCTGATCCTGCCGTCCCGGGTCCGCGACTACTCCCCCGCGCTCCTGGACGAGCTGACGACCACCGGCGAGGTCGTCTGGGCGGGCGCCGGCGCGCTGCCCGGCAAGGACGGCTGGGTCTCGCTGTACCTGGCGGACGCGGCACCGCTGCTCCTTCCGCAGCCGCACCCCCTGGAGCTGTCCGCGCTGCACGAGTCGGTGCTGACGGCCCTCTCCGGCGGGTACGGCCTGTTCTTCCGGCAGATCGCCGACCAGATCCGGGCCACCACCCACCCGGACGCCACCGACCCGCAGCTGGCGGACGCCCTCTGGGACCTGGCCTGGTCCGGCCGCCTGACCAACGACACCCTGGCCCCGCTGCGCGCGCTCCTCGGCTCGGGCCGTACGGCCGGCTCCACCGCGCACCGCGCGCGCCGCACGGTCCCGCGCGGCCGGTACGGCACGCTGACCGCGGCCGCCCGCACAGCCTCCCGCACCGGCCCGCCCACGGTCTCCGGGCGCTGGTCCCTGCTCCCCCCTCCGGAGCCGGAACCGACCCACCGGGCGCACGCCCTCGCCCGCACCCTCCTCGACCGGCACGGCGTGGTCACCCGCGGCGCGGTGGCGGCCGAGGGGGTGGAGGGCGGCTTCTCCGCCACGTACCGGATCCTGGCGGCCTTCGAGGACAGCGGGCAGGCCCGGCGCGGCTATGTCGTCGAGGGGCTCGGCGCGGCCCAGTTCGCGATGGACGGGGCGGTGGACCGCCTCCGGGCCGCGTCGACAGCCCGCGACCGCGGCGCGGAGGCGGCGGCGGGCCCGCGCGCGCTGGTCCTCGCGGCGGCCGACCCGGCGAACGCCTACGGAGCGGCCCTGTCCTGGCCCGAGCCCCCGACCGGCGCCGGCCACAAGCCGGGGCGCAAGGCGGGCGCCCTGGTGGTCCTGGTCGACGGCGAGCTCACGCTGTACATGGAGCGCGGAGGCAAGACGCTCCTGTGCTGGCCGACGGACCCGGACGACCCGTCCCTGAAGGCAGCGGCGGAAGCCCTGGCGACCTCCGCGAAGTCGGGCACCCTGGGCACGGTCACGGTGGAGCGCGTCAACGGCGCCACGTCCCTGACGTCCCCCCTGGCGGCCCCCCTGGAGAAGGCGGGCTTCGTCGCTACCCCGAGAGGCCTCCGCCTCCGCGCGTAAACGGCTCACCCGCACCCGCCCCCGACCTGACGCGCGCGCCGGCACCCGGCCACGGCACGGCGCCCAGCACCAGCACCAGCACCAGCACCCGACCTCGGCACGGCACCGGCATCGGCACCGGCACCGGCACCGGCACCCCCCACCCAACCCGCCCACCCGGCATCATGGAACCGTGCCCGAAGGAGACACCGTCTGGCAGACCGCCCACCGCCTCCACACCGCCCTGGCAGGCCGGCCGCTGACCCGCGCGGACCTCCGAGTCCCCCGTTTCGCCACCGCCGACCTGACCGGCCGGACGCTCCTCGACGTCACCCCTCGCGGCAAGCACCTCCTCGCCCGCATCGAGGGCGGCCTCACTCTCCACTCCCACCTGCGGATGGACGGCGCCTGGCGCGTGTACGCCACCGGGGCGCGCCCGCACGGCGGCCCGGAGCACCAGATCCGGGCGATCCTCGGAAACGCCGACCACACCGCGTACGGCTACCGGCTCCCCGTGCTGGAGCTGATCCGCACCGCGGACGAGCCGGACGTGGTGGGCCATCTGGGCCCGGATCTGCTGGGCCCCGACTGGGGGGCGACGGCCGCAGGGGAGGCGACCCGGCGGCTGACGGCGGACCCCACCCGCACACTCGGCGAGGCCCTGCTCGACCAGCGGAACCTGGCCGGCATCGGCAACGTGTACAAGTCGGAGCTGGCCTTCCTGGCCGGTGTGACGCCCTGGCTCCCGGTCGGGGACCTCGACACCGACGTCCCCGCCCGCCTGGTCGCGACCGCCCACCGCCTCCTGGACGCGAACAAGGAGCGCCCCGACCGCCGCACCACGACCACCCGCCGCCCGGGCACCCCGCTGCACGTCTACGGCCGCGCGGGGCGTCCCTGCCTCCGCTGCGGGGCCCCGATCCGCAAGGCGGAGCTGGGCGACCGCGTCACGTACTGGTGCCCCGGCTGCCAGCGCGGCCCCACCGACACCCCTCCGGCACCAGAACCGGCAGAACAACCACATCCACCACGGCAAGCAGATCCACCACAACCAACCGCTCCAGCAGATCCAGCCGAACCCACCAATTGACGGTCCGTCAGATCCAGTCGTACGGTCCGACCATGACGACGCCCCTCCGCGCCTACGACCTCACCCATCGCACGGCCTTCGTCACCGGGGCCGCGAGCGGCATCGGCCGCGCCACCGCCGTCCTCCTGGCCCAGGCGGGTGCCGCCGTGCACTGCGCGGACCGCGACGAGCCCGGCCTCAAGGAGACGGTGACCCTCGTCGCCCGGGCGGGCGGCACCGCGCACGCGCACCCCCTGGACGTCACCGACCGCGCCGCCGTCGCCGCCGCCGTCCGCGCGGCCGGCCCCCTCCACGTCATGGCGGCCATCGCCGGGATCATGCACACGAGCTCGGTCCTGGAGACCCGCGACGAGGACCTGGACCGCGTCCTCGCCGTCAATTTCAAGGGCGTGCTCTACGCCTGCCAGGAGGCGGCCCGCTCGATGATCGCGGCCGGCGTCCCCGGCTCGATCATCACGATGGCCTCGGGCGCGATGGACACCGCCGGCCCCGGCCTGCTCTGCTACAGCGTCACCAAGGCGGCCGTCGTCCAGCTGACGAAGACGCTGGCGACGGAGGCGGGCCGGCACGGCATCCGGGTCAACGCCGTCGCCCCGGGCTGGATCCGCACCCCCATGACGGACCGGCACGAGCCGGCCGCCCAGGAGCAGGCGGAGGCCGCGATGATCCGCCGTTCACCGCTGGGCAGGGTCGGGGAGGCGGAGGACATCGCGCACGCCGTCCTGCACCTCGCCTCCGACGCGTCCGCGTTCACGACAGGCCAGATCCTGCGCCCCAACGGCGGCGTCGCGATGCCCTGGTGATCCGCCGGGCGAGGGCGCCCGGCCGTCCCGACGAGGCGGCCACGTGCACCGGCAGCAGGCTCAGCCCCCAGCCTCCCGCGGCCACCGCCCCCTCGACCGCGCCGGTCTCCCCCGGCACCAGGAGCAGGCGCAGCACCGCCCACCACCAGAGCCCTCCGGCCGCCAGCCCGATCGCGACCAGCGCGAGCGTCGCCGGCGGCACCCGTCGCCGTACCATGGCCGCCTCCTGCCGTCGACGCTAGACCGGCAGGATCACCCTGCGGGAGGGCGCACCGGAGGCAAACCCGGCGCACACGGCCCAGTCGTACGTTCCCCCCACCATGGCACGCGGCACCAGAAACCGGCATCTCGGACAGTTCCCCGCGACCTCGCGGAGGCATGGGAAAAGCCCCGGCCGGCGCCCCCTGAGGGGCGCGGACCGGGGCTCGACCCGTATCGCTTCGTACGGCGATGACTAGGCGGCGACGACGTCCACCGCTTCCGCGGGCGCCTTGATGGTCACCCGCTCGGTGGGCACGCGGCCCACCGAGGTCACCGACACCGAATTGAGCATCGGGCGTACCGGCGTCGGCACCGGTTCGCTCGCCGCTGCCGACTCGGCCAGTTCGGCCAGTGACAGCTCGTCGCTCACTTCACGCATGAGCTCGGACATCCGTACGTCCAGCGCGTCGCAGATCGCGGAGAGCAGTTCGGAGGAAGCCTCCTTCTGCCCCCGCTCCACCTCGGAGAGATAGCCGAGCGAGACTCGGGCGGACGAGGAGACTTCGCGCAGAGTACGGCCTTGGCGCTGGCGCTGCCGACGCAGCACGTCACCCAACAGGCGACGGAGCAGAATCATCGGTGGCTCCCTCCTCGGACCGCGTAGCCGCATCCTTCACGCCCCACCGTACCGCCTCGCGCTGCGGCCGTGCGGGGAGCGATGTCGTGTTCACTCAGGGCTGCAAACATCAATCCCCCCCGTTGTGTTCCGTATCCTGTGCCCGCGCATTTCCCGAGAGTTCCTCAAGGAGCAGTTCCAGCACGCTCCGCACACTCTCTCTACGGATGTCCGCGCGGTCGCCGTTCAATCTCAACGAGACCACTTTCCCGGCGCGGGCGCCCGTCGCGGCGGGTCCCGCGACCGCCACGTAGACGGTTCCGACCGGCTGTCCGTCCTGCGGATCGGGACCGGCCACCCCGGTCGTCGAGATCCCCCAGTCGGCGCCGAGCCGGGCCCGCGCACCGGCCGCCATCTGCAGCGCGACCTCGGGATCCACCGCTCCGCACTCGGCGAGCAGGCCCGCGTCGACGCCGAGCAGCTCCTGCTTGAGGTCCGTGGCGTAGGCCGTGACGGCCCCCCGGAAGGAGACCGAGGCACCGGGCACCCCGGTGAGCTCCGCGGCCACCAGTCCGCCCGTGAGCGACTCCGCCGCGGCGAGCGTGTGACCACGCTCCGCGAGCAGCGCCAGCACCCGGGCGGCCTCGGTCATCGCGTCGCCGTCTCCGGCCGCGCGGCGGCCCGCTCGGCGGCGAGCCCCTTGCGGCGCAGCACGACCGCCTGGCGGACGTAGTCCAGTCCGGTGACGACCGTCAGCACCACGGCCACCGCCATCACCCAGAAGCGCAGGGTGGCGAGCGGCCCGGTGAGCATCAGCACGTACATGCCGACCGCCGTGCCCTGGGCGAGCGTCTTCATCTTGCCGCCGCGGCTGGCCGGGATGACCCCGTGGCGGATCACCCAGAACCGCATGAGGGTGATCCCCAGCTCGCGGGCCAGGATGACGCCGGTCACCCACCAGGGCAGGTCCCCGAGCAGGGACAGCGAGACGAGTCCGGCCGCCATGATCGCCTTGTCGGCGATCGGGTCGGCGATCTTCCCGAAGTCCGTGACCAGGTTGTACGCACGGGCGAGGTGCCCGTCGAAGACGTCCGTGATCATGGCGACGGCGAACGCCGCCCAGGCCCAGGCCCGCCATGCGGGGTCGTGGCCACCGTCCTGGAAGAGCAGCAGCACGAAGGCCGGCACGAGCACGAGCCGGATCATGGTCAGGATGTTGGCGATGTTCCACAGGCTGGCCTGGTTGACGGCCGCCGTGCCCAGCTTGCCGCGGGGCGCCGGCCTACCGGTCCCGCCCGTCGCGGATGCCGGGACTCCGGTCATCTGCCTGCCTCCTCGAAAAGACACTCGGCCACCAGGTCGACGCCCTCCGTGCCGACGACCTTCGCCACGACCATACGGCCCGGGGCCAGGTCGGGGCTCGTACCGGCGGCTGTGGTGAGGACCACCTGCCCATCGGTCTCGGGCGCCTGGTGGGCGGCACGGCCGATCACGCCGTCCTCCTCGTCCACGGACTCGACGAGCACTTCAAGGGTCTCTCCGATCCGCTCCTCCGCGCGCTGCGCGGTGAGCTCCTCGGCGAGCCGGGAGAGGTGGGCGAGGCGGGCGTCGACGACGTCCTGGTCGAGCTTGTGCTCGTACGTGGCGGCCTCGGTGCCGTCCTCGTCGGAGTATCCGAAGACGCCGATGGCGTCGAGCCGGGCGTGGGTGACGAAGCGTTCCAGCTCGGCGAAGTCGGCCTCGGTCTCGCCGGGGAAGCCGACGATGAAGTTGGAGCGGGCGCCGGCGGTCGGGGCCTTGCTCCGGATGGTCTCCAGGAGCTCCAGGAACCGGTCGGTGTCGCCGAAGCGGCGCATGGCCCGCAGCACGTCGGGCGCGCTGTGCTGGAAGGACAGGTCGAAGTACGGCACGACCTTGTCGGTCGACGTGAGGACGTCGATCAGGCCGGGGCGCATCTCGGCGGGCTGGAGGTAGCTGACGCGGACGCGCTCGATGCCGTCGACCGCGGCGAGCTCGGGCAGCAGGCTCTCCAGGAGCCGGATGTCGCCGAGGTCCTTGCCGTACGAGGTGTTGTTCTCGGAGACCAGCATGACCTCCTTCACACCCTGCTCGGCGAGCCAGCGCGTCTCGTTCAGCACGTCCGAGGGACGGCGCGAGACGAAGGAGCCGCGGAAGGAGGGGATGGCGCAGAAGGAGCAGCGACGGTCGCAGCCGGAGGCCAGCTTCACGGAGGCGACGGGGCTGGCGTCCAGGCGCCGGCGGAGCGGGGCGCGCGGCCCGGAGGCGGGCGCGAGGCCCTCCGGCAGGTCGCTCGGCACGTCCTCGGGCGCGGTGGCCGGGGCGGCGGGAGCGGGCGCGTCCACGGCGCCGTGGCCGGGGAGGGCGACCGCGGCGGCGGCCGCCTGGCGCTCCACCGGCGAGAGCGGCAGCAGCTTGCGCCGGTCACGCGGGGTGTGCGCCTCGACACTGCCACCGCTGAGGATGGTCTGGAGGCGGTTGGAGATGTCGGAGTAGTCGTCGAAGCCCAGGACGCCGTCGGCTTCCGGGAGGGCCTCGGCGAGTTCCTTGCCGTAGCGCTCGGCCATGCAGCCGACGGCGACCACGGCCTGGGTGCGGCCGTGGTCCTTCAGATCATTGGCTTCGAGGAGGGCGTCGACGGAGTCCTTCTTGGCGGCTTCGACGAATCCACAGGTGTTGACGACGGCGACATCCGCGTCCTCGGCGTTCTCGACGAGCTCCCAGCCGTCCGCTGCCAAGCGGCCTGCGAGCTCCTCCGAGTCCACCTCGTTACGGGCGCAGCCAAGAGTGACAAGGGCGACGGTACGGCGTTCGGGCATGGACTCAAGACTACTTCGTCCCGGCCGTTCCCCCGTCGCGCAGGGTTCACCTGCGCGACAGGGGCCACATCAGGGGCCTGGAGGGGCGGCTCAGCCGGCCTCGGGGTCGCCCTTGGTGTAGGTCAGCCGCTCGACCTGGCCGGATTCGAACTTGTCGTCGATCTTCTTGCCGTTCACGTAGAGCTCGATCGCTCCGGCGTTGCCGAGGACCAGGTCGACGCGCTCGTCGTCCTGGAAGGTCTTGGACTCGCCGTCCATGAGGAGGCCGTCGAAGAGCAGCTTGCCGTTGGCGTCCTTCGCCGAGATCCAGCTCTTGCCGTCGGTGGCGGTCATCTTCACCGTCACCTTGTCCTGCGGGACCGCGGCGATCGCGCTCTCGGTGGGCTTCGGCGGCGCGGGCTTGACCGGCTTCGGCTTGCCGGCGGACGTGGCCTTCTCCGGCGCGGGCGCCGGTCCGCCGTCCGCGGCGGTGGTGCCCTTGGGCGCCTCGTTGCCGTTGAACATCGTGAAGCCGACGAAACCGACGACGGCGACGATGGCCGCGACCATCGCGGCGGTCCAGTTGGGCCGGCGCGGCTCGGGGCGGATGCGTTCCGCCTCGAACAGCGGGGCGGCGGGGGTGGGCGCGGGGCGGCCGCCGTGCTCGGCGTCGTACTGCTCGATCAGCGGGGCCGGATCGAGGCCGACGGCACGCGCGAGCGTGCGGATGTGGCCGCGGGCGTAGACGTCGCCGCCGCAGCGGGAGAAGTCGTCCTCCTCGATCGCCTGGACGATCGGAATCCGGACACGGGTGGAGGCACTGACCTCTTCGACGGTGAGACCGGCGGCGATGCGGGTCTGCTGGAGAGCGCGACCGATCGAGTCCCGGTCGTCTGCCGGGAAGATCCGGTCGTCTTCGGGGGAGTTGCCGATGGACACGAGAGCGCCTTTCGAGCGTGTAGCCACCTGCTGGACGTTCAGTCTATGGGTGGTACGAAAGGGTGGGGCAACCGGGCGGGTGCTGTTTGTACGCCATGAGGCTGGGACATCCTTCTGTCCCTCCGCTCAACTTGACGTACGGCCAGGGGAAACGGTTGCCCTCCCTTCCCTTACGAGTGAGTCTCGACCCGGTCTCGATCGCGTACCCGCTCCCCACCCGCGCACTCCGGCCGGCGCCACGCCCTGCTCCGATCGGGCTACGCGCTCCGGGCTACTCCCCCGACTGCCCCCGGATCACGTCCAGCACCGCGTCCAACTCGTCGGGCTTGACCAGCACGTCGCGTGCCTTGGAGCCCTCGCTCGGCCCGACGATGTTCCGCGACTCCATGAGGTCCATCAGCCGCCCGGCCTTCGCGAAACCGACGCGCAGCTTCCGCTGGAGCATCGACGTGGAGCCGAACTGCGTGGAGACGACCAGCTCGGCGGCCTGGCACAGCAGGTCGAGGTCGTCGCCGATGTCCTCGTCGATCTCCTTCTTCTGCCGGGTCCCGACGGTGACGTCCTCCCGGAAGACCGGGGTCATCTGGTCCTTGCAGTGCTGCACGACGGCCGCGACCTCGTGCTCGGTGACGAAGGCGCCCTGCATGCGGACGGGCTTGTTGGCACCCATCGGCAGGAACAGTCCGTCACCCTTTCCGATGAGCTTCTCGGCGCCCGGCTGGTCGAGGATGACCCGGCTGTCGGCGAGCGAGGAGGTCGCGAACGCGAGCCGGGAGGGCACGTTGGCCTTGATGAGGCCGGTGACGACGTCGACGGACGGCCGCTGGGTGGCGAGCACCAGGTGGATGCCGGCGGCGCGCGCGAGCTGCGTGATGCGGACGATCGAGTCCTCGACGTCCCGCGGCGCCACCATCATCAGGTCGGCGAGCTCGTCGACGATGACGAGCAGGTACGGGTACGGGTTGAGCTCCCGCTCGCTGCCCTCGGGCAGCTTGATCTTGCCGTCCCGGATCGCCTGGTTGAAGTCGTCGATGTGCCGGTAGCCGAAGGCCGCCAGGTCGTCGTACCGGAGGTCCATCTCCTTCACCACCCACTGGAGGGCCTCGGCGGCCCGCTTGGGGTTGGTGATGATCGGGGTGATGAGGTGCGGGATGCCCTCGTACGCGGTGAGCTCGACCCGCTTGGGGTCGACGAGGACCATCCGGACGTCCTCGGGGGTCGCTCTTATCATGATCGAAGTGATCAGGCAGTTGATGCAGGAGGACTTTCCCGAGCCGGTGGCACCGGCGACCAGGACGTGCGGCATCTTCGCCAGGTTGGCCATCTCGTAGCCGCCCTCGACGTTCTTGCCGAGCGCCACGAGCATCGGATGGTCGTCCTCCGCCGCGGCGGCGAGCCGCAGGACGTCGCCGAGGTTGACCATCTCCCGGTCGCTGTTGGGGATCTCGATGCCGACCGCGGACTTGCCGGGGATCGGCGAGATGATCCGTACGTCCGGGGAGGCCACGGCGTACGCGATGTTCTTGGTCAGGGCCGTGATCTTCTCGACCTTCACGGCGGGGCCGAGCTCGACCTCGTACCGCGTGACCGTCGGTCCCCGGGTGAAGCCGGTGACCGCGGCGTCGACCTTGAACTCGGTGAAGACGTTGGAGAGCGAGTCCACCACGGCGTCGTTGGCGGCGCTGCGCGTCTTGCCGGGCCCGCCCCGCTCCAGGAGGTCGAGCGAGGGCAGGGAGTACGTGATGTCGCCGGCCAGCTGGAGCTGCTCGGCCCGGGGCGGCAGATCGGTCGGCTCGGGCGCCGGCTTGGTCAGGTCCGGTACGCCTCCGCCGGACCGCGGGTCCCCGCCACGGGCCGGCGGTACGGGAGCGGCCGGAGCCGCCTTCTCCGCGGCCTTGGCCGCCGCCTTCGCGGCGGCGTCCACGGCGGCCTTGCGGTCGGCGGTGACGTCCCTGGTGAGGTCGGCGACGATCGGGGAGGGCGGCATGCCGTTGAGCACCGCGCCGTCGAGCGCGGCGGCCGCGGCCGCGGCGACGTCCACCGGATCGAGGCCGTGGTCGAAGGCGGGCTCGGGGGAGGAATGGCGGGCCGACCGGCCGCGCCGGTCGAGCATCTCGGCCTCGGCCCGCTCCACGTCGTAGGGGTCCACGGGGCCGCGGCGGCGCGCGGGCCGGGCGGCGCGGGGCTGCGGCCGGGCCTCGCGCCACTCCTCGTCGTACTCGTCGTACTCCCCGGCGGGGCCTCCGCGGCCCTCGGGCTGGTCCTCCGCGGGGTCGTGGGCGGGCTCGACGATGCCGAGCCTGGCGCCGAGGGCACGCAGCCGCTGCGGGATCGCGTTGACCGGCGTGGCGGTGACGACGAGCAGTCCGAAGAGCGTGAGCAGGACCAGCATGGGGACGGCGAGGACCTCGCCCATCATGAAGACGAGCGGCTGGGACGCCGCCCAGCCGATGAGGCCGCCGGCGTCCTGCATGGCCTCGCTGCCGTCGCCGCGGCCGGGTGAGCCGCAGGCGATGTGGACCTGGCCGAGGATGCCGATGACGAGGGCGGAGAGGCCGATGCTGATCCGGCCGTTGGCCTCGGGCCTCTCCGGGAAGAGGATGAGCCGCACGCCGATCGCGCCGAGCAGCAGCGGAACGAGCAGGTCGAGCCGCCCGAAGGAACCGGTGACCAGCATCTCGACGAGGTCGCCGACGGGGCCGCGGAGGTTGGACCAGGTGCCCGCGGCGACGATCAGCGCGAGGCCGAGGAGCAGCAGGGCGAGCCCGTCCTTGCGATGGGCCGGGTCGAGGCCCTTGGCGCCGCGCCCTATCCCCCGGAACACCGCCCCCACGCCGTGCGCGAGACCGAGCCAGGCGCCGCGCGCGAGCCGGTAGACGCCCCCGGTGGGGGACGGCGCGGGGCGCGGAGCCGCCTTCTTCGCCGCAGTCTTCCGCGCGGGTGCACGCTTGGCGGGCGCGGCCTTCTTGGCCGCCGCCTTCTTGGCGGGCGGCTTCGCGGGGGACTTCGCGGGTGCCGCTTTCTTCGCGGCGCCCGTCGTACGGCCGGCGCGCGGCTTTGCGGTGCCCGCCGTGCCCTGGGAACCCTTGCCGGACGTACGTGAAGCCATGATGCCGAGGTTACCGGTGTGACGACCTGCTGTCCGCCTCACCCGTTCGTGTCGCTCCCACCGCGCCGCGAAGCTGACGCCGCATCACGCGGGACGCCGGGCATCCGGCACCCTGGTGACGGTGCGTCAGCCCTGGGCCGGCAGCGACGGCGCGGCGCCCGTGCCCGGCTCCAGCGCGTCCAGGGCCCGGCGCAACCCGGTGAGCTTGCGCTCCAGATGCGCGGCCGTGGCGACGGCCGCCGCGTCGGCGGAGTCGTCGTCGAGCTGCTTGGACAGCGCCTCCGCCTGCTCCTCGACGGCCGCGAGACGGGCCGAGAGCTCGGCGAGCAGACCCGCAGCCTCCTTGCCGTGACCGGCCTCGCCGCCGCCCTCCAGCTGGAGCCGCAGCAGCGCTGCCTGCTCGCGCAGCTTGCAGTTCTTCATGTACAGCTCGACGAAGACCGAGACCTTGGCGCGCAGCACCCACGGGTCGAACGGCTTCGAGATGTAGTCGACCGCCCCGGCCGCGTACCCACGGAACGTGTGGTGGGGGCCGTGGTTGATGGCGGTGAGGAAGATGATCGGGATGTCCCGGGTCCGCTCCCGCCGCTTGATGTGCGCGGCGGTCTCGAAGCCGTCCATGCCCGGCATCTGCACGTCGAGCAGGATGACCGCGAAGTCGTCCGTCAACAGCGCCTTGAGCGCTTCCTCCCCGGACGATGCCCGCACCAGCGTCTGATCGAGCGCGGAGAGAATGGCCTCCAGCGCCAGCAGATTCTCCGGCCGGTCATCGACCAGGAGGATCTTGGCCTTCTGCACCATGCCCCGTCCTCCTCGCCCCGGCAACGTCTCTCCCCGGCTCCCCGAACCGGGGGAAGCACCGGGCGCCGCCCCAGAAGACGACTCCCTAACGCCGTCCGTCCTTGTGCCGGTCATCGTAGCCGCACCCCGCCCGTCGCCACACCCTGTCACCGCGATGTCACTGTGCACGTACCTGAAACGCGGTGGGAGACCAGAAGGTTCCCCGTATCCCGGCCTCTCACACCCCCTGGCGACAGCCCGTCGACGACGGGCGCGAGGCCCGGGCCGCGCCCGGTCGCCGGACCCGCGGCACACCCGTGGCGCGGGGGCACTCCCCCGCGCCACGGGCCCCGCCCGCGTCACTCCCCCTGCATCCACTGCTCCATCACGGACAGCAGGTGGTCGGGATCGACCGGCTTGGTCACATAGTCCGAGGCGCCGGACTCGATCGCCTTCTCCCGGTCGCCCTTCATCGCCTTCGCCGTCAGCGCGATGATCGGCAGCCCCGCGAACTGCGGCATGCGCCGGATCGCGGTCGTCGTCGCGTATCCGTCCATCTCCGGCATCATGATGTCCATCAGGACGATCGTCACATCGTCGTGCTGCTCCAGGACTTCGATGCCCTCCCGCCCGTTCTCCGCGTACAGCACCGCGAGTCCGTGCTGCTCCAGGACGCTGGTCAGCGCGAAGACGTTGCGGATGTCGTCGTCGACGATGAGCACCTTCTCGCCGGAGAAGCCGAACGTGCGGCGCGGCTCGGCCTCCACCTCCTGCTCCGCCCGGTCGACGGCGATCTGCTGCCCGGACTGCCCCGGCGACGCCGTCCGCGCCCCGGTCGCCTCCGCGGCCGCCTTCCGCCGGTGCCGGAAGAGTGCGCCCGCCCCGGACCGCGCCTCCGTCCGCACCGGCGGCGGCGGGAAGTGCGGGAACGGATGAACGGCCCCGGCGGCCCCGGCGGCCCCCTCCTCGACGCCCTGCTGCGGGTCGTCGGCCGCCCCCTGCCCGTAGCCGGCCGGCAGCTCCGTCGGGTTCAGCGGCAGATAGAGGGTGAACGTCGAGCCCCGGCCCGGCTCGCTCGCCGCGAAGATCTCGCCGCCGAGCAGCCGCGCGATCTCCCGGCTGATCGAGAGCCCCAGACCCGTACCGCCGTACTTCCGGCTGGTCGTGCCGTCCGCCTGCTTGAACGCCTCGAAGATGACCCGCATCTTGCTCGCCGCGATCCCGATCCCGGTGTCCGTGACGGAGAAGGCGATCAGATCGGCCTCCGGATCGCGCAGCGAACCGGCCTCCAGGAGCTGTTCGCGGATCGACTGCGGCACATCCGCCCCGGCGGGCCGGATCACCAGCTCCACCGCTCCCGTGTCGGTGAACTTCACCGCGTTGGAGAGGAGGTTGCGGAGCACCTGGAGCAGCCGCTGCTCGTCGGTGTGGAGCGTGGCCGGCAGCTCGGGCGAGACCCGCACCGAGAAGTCGAGCCCCTTCTCCGCCGTGAGCGGCCGGAACGTCGCCTCCACGTAGTCGACGAGCTGGACCAGCGCGATCCGGGTCGGCGACACGTCCATCTTGCCCGCCTCGACCTTCGACAGGTCGAGGATGTCGTTGATCAGCTGGAGCAGGTCCGAACCGGCACCGTGGATGGTCTCAGCGAACTCGACCTGCTTCGGCGTCAGATTGGTCTCGGCGTTGTCCGCGAGCAACTTGGCCAGGATCAGCAGCGAGTTGAGCGGGGTGCGCAGCTCGTGCGACATGTTCGCCAGGAACTCGGACTTGTACCGCATGGAGACGGCGAGCTGTTCGGCCCGCTCCTCCAGGACCTGCCGGGCCTCCTCGATCTCGGTGTTCTTCACCTCGATGTCGCGGTTCTGCCGGGCGAGCAGCTCGGCCTTCTCCTCCAGTTCGGCGTTGGAGCCCTGGAGTTCCTTCTGCCGGTGCTCCAGCTCCGCCGAACGCTCCTTGAGCTGCTCGGTGAGCTCCTGCGACTGCTGGAGCAGCACCTCGGTCTTGGTGTTGACGCTGATCGTGTTGACCGTGGTGGCGATCAGCTCGGCGAGCTGGTTGAGGAAGTCCCGCTGGATCTGCGTGAACGGCTGGAAGGAGGCCAGCTCGATCACACCGAGCACCTTGCCCTCGAAGAGCACCGGAAGCACGATCACATGCGCCGGAGAGGCCTCCCCGAGCCCGGAGGAGATCTTCAGATAGCCGGGCGGAACGTTGACCTGGATGGTCCGCTTCTCCTCGGCCGCCGTCCCGATGAGCGTCTCGCCGGGCCGGAACGAGGTCGGCATGGACCCGGCGGAGTAGCCGTAACTCCCGCGCATCCGCAGCTCGTACGAGCCCTCTCCCTCACCGACGAGTTCGGCGTCGCTGTGGGCGGAGCCGGTCGGCATCGCCACGAAGAAGGCACCGTGCTGGGCCGAGACCACCGGCGTCAGCTCGCTCATGATGAGCGAGGCGACGTCGTCCAGGTCCCGCCGGCCCTGCATGAGGCCGGAGATACGGGCCAGGTTGCCCTTCAGCCAGTCCTGCTCCTCGTTGGCGAGGGTGGTGTCACGCAGGTTGGCGATCATGGTGTTGATGTTCTCCTGGAGGGCCTGGATCTCGCCCGCCGCGTCGACACCGTCGATCTTCAGGTTCAGGTCGCCCCGCGTCACCGCCGTGGCGACGGCGGCGATCGCCCGCACCTGCCGGGTCAGGTTCCCGGCCATCTCGTTCACGGACTCCGTCAGGTCCCGCCAGGTGCCGTCCACGTCACGCACCCGGGCCTGACCGCCCAGCTGCCCGTCCGTACCCACCTCACGGGCCACGCGCGTGACCTCCTCGGCGAAGTTCGACAGCTGGTCGACCATCGTGTTGATGGTGCTCTTCAGCTCCTGGATCTCGCCGCGCGCGTCGATGTCGATCTTCTTGGTGAGGTCGCCCTTGGCGATGGCCGTGGTGACGGCCGCGATCTGGCGCACCTGACCGGTGAGGTTGGAGGCCATCGAGTTCACCGACTCGGTCAGGTCCTTCCAGGTGCCCGAGACGCCCGGCACCCGGGCCTGGCCGCCCAGCTCGCCCTCCGTACCCACCTCACGGGCCACGCGGGTGACCTCGTCGGCGAACGACGACAGGGTCGTCACCATGGTGTTGACGGTGTCGGCGAGCTCGGCGACCTCGCCGCGCGCCTCGACCGTCACCTTCTTCGTCAGATCGCCGTTGGCGACGGCCGCCGAGACCCGCGAGATGTTCCGCACCTGGCTCGTCAGGTTGTTGGCCATCAGGTTGACGTTGTCGCTCAGGTCCTTCCAGGTGCCGGTGACGCCCCGGACCCGCGCCTGACCGCCCAGGATGCCCTCCGTGCCCACCTCGCGGGCCACGCGGGTGACCTCGTCGGCGAAGTTCGACAGCTGGTCCACCATGGTGTTGACGGTCGTCACCAGCTCCAGGATCTCGCCCCGGGCGTCGACGGTGATCTTCTTCGACAGGTCGCCCTTGGCGACCGCCGTGGTGACCTCGGCGATGTTCCGCACCTGGATGGTGAGGTTGTTCGCCATGAAGTTCACGGACTGGGTGAGGTCCTTCCAGGTGCCGGAGACCCCCTGCACCTCGGCCTGACCGCCCAGGATGCCCTCGGTGCCCACCTCGCGGGCCACCCGCGTCACCTGCTCGGCGAAGTTCGACAGCTGGTCCACCATCGTGTTGAGGGTGTTCTTCAGCTCCAGGATCTCGCCGCGCGCGTCCACGTCGATCTTCTGC
Organism: Streptomyces sp. CB02009; assembly: GCF_001905825.1. GTDB lineage: Bacteria > Actinomycetota > Actinomycetes > Streptomycetales > Streptomycetaceae > Streptomyces. The sequence continues at coordinate 5,233 of NZ_LIVV01000003.1, read as the reverse complement.
GACAGGTCACCGCGCGCCACCGCCGTGGCGACCTGAGCGATGTTGCGGACCTGCGTCGTCAGGTTTCCGGCCATGCCGTTCACCGAATCCGTCAGATCACGCCACACACCGGCCACACCCGGCACCTGCGCCTGCCCGCCGAGACGCCCGTCGGTGCCCACCTCACGGGCCACCCGGGTCACCTGGTCCGCGAACGCGGAGAGCTGGTCGACCATCGTGTTGATGGTGTTCTTCAGCTCCAGGATCTCGCCGCGCGCGTCCACGTCGATCTTCTGCGACAGGTCGCCCCGCGCCACCGCCGTCGTCACCTGCGCGATCTGCCGCACCTGCGACGTCAGGTTCCCGGCCATGAAGTTCACCGAGTCGGTGAGCTCCCGCCAGCGCCCCGACACGCCGTCCACCCGCGCCTGGCCGCCCAGACGGCCCTCGGTGCCCACGTCCCGCGCCATCCGCGTCACCTGGTCCGCGAACGACGACAGCTGCGACACCATCGTGTTGACGGTGTTCTTCAGCTCCAGCATCTCGCCGGCCACGTCCACGGTGACCTTCTGCGACAGGTCGCCGTTGGCCACCGCCGTCGTCACCTGCGCGATGTCACGCACCTGACCCGTCAGGTTCCGGAAGGCCGTGTTCACCGAATCGGTGAGGTCCTTCCACGTCCCCGCCGCACCCTTCACCTCGGCCTGGCCGCCGAGCAGACCCTCGACACCGACCTCCCGGGCCACCCGGGTCACCTCGGAACCGAAGGCCGACAGCTGGTCCACCATCGTGTTGACGGTGTTCTTCAGCTCCAGCATCTCGCCGGCCACGTCCACGGTGACCTTCTGCGACAGGTCGCCGTTGGCCACCGCCGTCGTCACCTGCGCGATGTCACGCACCTGCGTAGTGATGTTCCGGAAGACGGTGTTGACCGAGTCCGTGAGGTCCTTCCACGTCCCCGCCGCCCCCGGCACCTGCGCCTGCCCACCGAGCAGGCCCTCGGCGCCGACCTCGCCCGACACCCGGGTCACCTCGTCGGCGAAGATCCGCAGGGTCTTCGTCATCTGGTTGATGGTGTCCGCCAGCTGCGCGATCTCACCGCGCGCCGACACCCGCACCTTCTGCGACAGGTCACCGTTGGCGACCGCCGTGGTGACCTCCGCGATACCGCGCACCTGGTTGGTCAGGTTGCCCGCCATCGTGTTGACGGAGTCCGTGAGGTCCTTCCACACACCGGCGACCCCGGCCACCTCTGCCTGACCGCCGAGCTCGCCCTCCGTACCCACCTCACGGGCGACCCGGGTCACCTCGGAGGAGAACGACGACAGCTGATCGACCATCCGGTTGACGGTGTTCTTCAGCTCCAGCATCTCGCCGGCCACGTTCGCCGTGACCTTCTGCGACAGGTCACCGTCCGCGACCGCCGTCGTCACCAGCGCGATGTCCCGCACCTGGGCCGTCAGCCGGTTCGCCATCGTGTTGACCGAGTCCGTGAGGTCCTTCCACGAACCGGACACCCCGCGCACCTGCGCCTGGCCGCCCAGCTTGCCGTCCGTACCCACCTCGACGGCGACCCTGGTCACCTCGGAGGCGAACACCGACAGCTGGTCGACGAGGTTGTTCGCGGTACGGGCGACCTTCAGGAACTCCCCGCGCAGCGGCCTCACCGCCCCGTCGGCACCCTCCGAACGCAGGTCCATCCGCTGGTCCAGATCACCCTCGGCGACCGCCGAGAGCACCCGTCCCACCTCGGACACCGGCCGGGCCAGATCGTCGACGAGGGCGTTCGCGGCCTCGATCGCCGCCGCCCACGCCCCCTCACCGGCCCCCGCCTCCAGGCGCTCGGACAGCTTGCCCTCGCGACCCACCACGCGGCGGACCCGGGACAGCTCTCCCGTCACGTGCATCTGCCGGTCCGCGACCTCGTTGAACACGGCGGAGATCTCCGCCATGACCCCGTCGCCGGACACCGTGAGCCGCCTGCGGAGGTTTCCGTCCCGCATGGACACCAGTGCGGCGAGCAGCCGCTCCAGCGCCGCCGCGTCCACCTGCACCGTCCCCCCACGGGAACGCCCGCCCCTCGCGCGCGTACCGCTGCCTCCGCCGCGCCGCGCTGCCGTGCCAGGTTCCACCGTGTCCCTCCCGAAAGGGGTCGACCGTTCCGCTCCGGCTTTCGCCGGTAGCCTGCCCAGTGTTTCACCGCCACCGAACCAGGCGATAACAGTTCGGCAGCTTCGCACATCCGTCCCTACCCCCTGGGGACGGATTCAGCGATGACCGGCATCCGCTCGGACGGTGAAGGTAAGTAACCTGGCTTCCGACTGTCCAACCGCCCCGGTCCGCCCGGCAGGGGCGGCGTGGTGCGCGTACGACCACCGGGCAGCGGGAGGGACAGACCGAGCATGGCAGAGCCGGGCGTCGAGACGCGTACGAGGAGTTCTGTGATCACCGCGCGGGCGACTGCCAGCTTCGAGCCCGTCGGGCGGTCCGTCGCGGCCGCCCGCGCCTTCGTCCGGGACACCCTCCAGGGCTGGGGACACCCCGAGCTCGTCGACGACGCCGTCGTCCTGACCAGCGAGCTCGTCACCAACGCCGTCATCCACGCCGGCACCGCGGCCGAGGTGCTCTGCCTCCGCTCCGACGACAGCATCCGCGTCGAGGTCGCCGACCGGTACCCCGAGCGCGAGATCCCCGTCCAGAGCGGCCGCACCCTCGGCAGCCCCGACCGGGAGAACGGCCGCGGCCTGCTGCTCTGCGCCGCCCTCGCCCACCGCTGGGGCGTCGACTACACGCCGACGCGCAAGCACGTCTGGTTCCACCTCGACCTCGCCCAGCGCCCGGTCGGCACCCGCTCCGCGGGCCCCGTCCTGCCCGACGCGCTCCTCCCGGTCACCGACAGCCGCGCCCGCGTCGCCGTCGTCCAGATCGACCGCGCCGGCGCCGTCTCCGCCTGGAACGACGACGCGGAGGAACTCTTCGGATACGCCTCCGAGCAGGTCACCGGCAAACCCCTGGGCGACCTCGCGGCCTGGCCCCACACCCCCGGCATCGGCACCGGCCTCGCCGAGGCACTCCGCCTCTCCCGCTGGGAGGGCAGCTACGGCATCCGCTGCGCCGACGGCCGCGTCATCCCCGTCTACGCCGCCCACCTCCGCGTCCGCGACGCCGAGGGCGAGCCCTCCACCGTCTGCCTCCTGGTGCGCGAGCACGAGCGCGCGATCCTGCAGACCCCGCAGCGCCCCGCCTCCGAGCCGGGCTCCGAGAGCCGCGCCGCCGACCCCTTCGAGGTCTTCATCGGCTCCCCGGCCCCCGACGACCTCGACGGCCTGCTCCAGCGCACGGTCGAACGCGCCCGCGACATGCTCGACGGCGACGCCGCCTTCCTGCTCCTCGCCACGGACGACGAGACGGAACTCGAGGTACGGGCGACCACCGGCCTCCCGGCAGCCCGCCAGCGCTTCGCCCGCGTCCCCGTGGAGACCGGCGCCAGCCGCTACGGCTCCGCCCGCATGCCCGCCGTGCACGAGGACCTGGCCGCCGTTCCCGGCGCCGTACCCCTCCTCGAAGGCACCGGCATGCGCTCGGTCGTCACCGTCCCCCTCAAGGTAGAGGGCCGGCTCACCGGCTCGCTCGGCGTGGCCGCCGAGGCCGCGAACCGCTACTCGAACGAGGAGGCCCTCCGCCTCCAGTTCGCCGCCGACCGCATCGCCCTGGCCGTCGAGTCCGCCCGCCTCGGCGAACTGGAACGCCTCCGCCGCGGCTCCCTCAGCTTCCTCGTCGAGGCCTCCGACCTGCTCGCGGGCACGCTCGACCGGGACCAGACCCTGGCCCTGATGGCCCAGATGACGGTCCCGACCCTCGCCACCTGGTGCGCGGTCTACACGATCGCCGACCAGTCCTCCGACCCGTACCTCTCGTACGTGCTCCACGAGGACGAGGACCGCATCGACGGCCTCAAGGACCTGCTGTCCTCCATCTCCCCGCCCGACCCGGTGCCGACCCCCGGCGCCCGCGTCTGGACCGCACCGGGCGACGCCGCCCACCGCGCGGCCTTGAGCGCCTCGGTCCGCGCCCTCGACCACCCCACGAGCCCGCTCTCCTCCGGCATCGACACCACCCTGGCGACCGCGAGCGCGGTCGCGGGCGAGACGGTCGTCCTGCCGCTGGTCGCCCGCAACCGGGTCATCGGCATGCTGACCCTGGGCCGTCCCTCGGAGGACCACTTCCGCCAGGAGATCCTGGAGCTCGCCGAGGACCTCTCGCGCCGGGCCGCCCTGGCCCTGGACAACGCCCGGCTGTACTCGGAGCGCGTGGCGATCAGCCAGTCCCTGCAGCGCAGCCTCCTCCCGCCCGGCCTCCCCCACATCCCCGGGGTCGAGGTCGACGTCATCTACCGCGCGGCCGGCGAGGGCAACGAGGTCGGAGGCGACTTCTACGACCTCTTCCCGATCCGCGACGGCGCCTACGGCTTCGCCATCGGCGACGTCTGCGGTACGGGACCCGAGGCGGCCGCCGTCACCGGCCTGGCCCGCCACGCCCTCCGTCTGCTGGCCCGCGAGGGCTTCGGCGGCCCGGCCGTCCTGGAACGCCTGAACGCGGCGATCCTCGACGAGGGCGCCCGCAGCCGCTTCCTCACCCTCCTGTACGGCGAGATGCGCCCCCAGGAGGACGGCTCCGCGATCCTCAAGGTCGTCTGCGCCGGCCACCCGCTCCCCCTGCGCCTCCGCCCGGACGGCACGGTCACCTCCGCGGCCGAGCCGCAGCCCCTCCTCGGTGTGATGGAAGACCTCGAACTGTACGAGGAGACCATCACGCTCGACCCGGGCGACGTCCTCCTCTGCGTCACGGACGGCGTGACGGAACGCCGCGAGGGCACCCGCATGCTGGGCGACGACGGCCTCGCCGAAGTCCTCAAGACCTGTACGGGACTGACGGCCGGTGCGGTCGCCTCCCGGGTGCTCCGCGCGGTGGAACGCTTCGCCCAGGCCCCTGCCTCCGACGACATGGCCATCCTGGCCATGCGCCTCCGCGAACCGGACGACCGCTGACGACGCCGGCGATCCCCCCAGGGGGATCGCCGTCCGTCCGTCCCTTCGTCCCGCCCGGCCCCGGAAACGCAAGAAGGCCCCCGCCAGAGGCGGGGGCCTTCTTACTTCGGAGCCCTTTAACGGAATCGAACCGTTGACCTTCTCCTTACCATGGAGACGCTCTACCGACTGAGCTAAAAGGGCGGGTGTTCGGCGGCGTCCTACTC
>NZ_LIVV01000029.1 GCF_001905825.1 Streptomyces sp. CB02009 | reverse complement strand
GGGTCTTCCCCGGGCTGCAGGAAGACGGGGATGACGATCCGCGCCGTCTTCACACTGCCGTCGGGATTCGGGCGCAGGGCACGTCCGATGTTCTGGACGATGTCGACCTGGGAGCTGCGCGAGCCGACGATGCACACGGCCTCGACCCCGCGCAGCCCGGTGATGTCGACCCCGACCCCGAGGGCGCGTACCGAGGAGAGGAACGCCCGGTGCACCCGCCGGTTCTCGGCGTCGATGCCGTTGGCGAACCGGTGGATCACCGCCCGCCGGTGCGCGATGGGATGGTCCCCGCACAGCCAGTCCGCCCACACCCGCTCCGGCGGCACGTGACGGCCCTCCTCGAGCTCGTACAACTCTGCGTCGATCGACGACGCGGGCAGCTCCTCGGCCTCGGCCAGCGCCGCCGCGGACGCCTCAGCGGCGTACAGCTCGGAGGCCGTCGCCGGCATCTGCCCGGCGAACGCCGCGGCCTCCTCGACCCGCTGGTGGAACACCATGGTGGTGTGCAGATTCCGCTGCGCCGCGTGCTCGAGCAGTGCGGCCTGGAGCAGGGCCATGCGCCGGCCGCGCAGCGCGTCCTCGGACAGCCCTATGATCGGGTCGGGGTCGCGGATCTCGAGCACGTCGATCTCGAACCCGGCGAGGATCGAGCGTTCCACCGCCTCCGCCAGCCCAAGATCAAAAATCCGGGTGCCGTAGGTGCGGGAGTCGTCCTCCATCGACGCGATGACCAGCTCCCGGCCGTCCCGCCCGCGCTGCGGCCGGGGCGCGGCCAGGATCCGCGGGGTGGCGGTGAGGTAGAGCCGGAAGTCGACAGGGATCCGGGACTGGTCGTGGATCGCCGCCCACGGCCGACCCAAATCCCCGGCTGTCATGTGCCCCTCATCCAGAATGGCCAGGTCAAACGGGGCCATCCGCTGCCCGTACAACCGCTCCCCGCCCGCCAGAGCCGACTCCAACGGCCCAGGAACAGTCCCACGACCAGAGACATCGGAAGGGTCCTCCCGGTCCACGAGAGAGGCGTACGTGGCGAACACAACCACCGGCCCACTCCCGGCCCACAGGGCGAGCTGGATCGGATTCGTGGTCGTGCGCACCCCGAGCTGCTCCAGGACCTCGTCCTTGTTCACCGAGCAGACCGCGACCATCGGTTCCCGGTGCCCGACCCGGCGCCAGGACTGGGCGCTCTGCACGATCAGATCCAGAGTGGGGACCATGACGAGGATCCGCCCGTCCGGGAAGCACTCCAGAGCGCTTGCGGCGGTCGTGATCGTTTTCCCGGAGCCTGTCGCAGACACTCCCATGGCCCGGGCTCCCTCAGCGGGAACAAATGATCTTACAGGGAATCCCACCCATTCCCGGAATGCCTTCTTCTGGTCCGCTTGGTGTTCTCGGAGCTGAATCACGCGGAATTCCTTTTCTTCTTTCCACCCCGCACCAGCAGGCTCTTCCAACGCCCCATCCTTACCTGCGACAGACCCTCAGAGGGGGACGGCAAGGGGTAGCGCTCGCTCCCACCGCGTGCGGGCAGTTCACCTTCGAAGTCGCATGCCGCCACGGCCTTCCACCCCCCGCACCACAGTGTCTTCAGCACGATCGTGACCGCGGCCGCCACCGCACCAGGCTCCGACTCCGCAGGCGCCTGGCACTCCAGCACGGTCGGCCACTGAAGGAAGTCGCAGGGGTGGGCGTGTCGGCCGGTGTTGTAGCCGTTGGGCGCGCCGTACACGCGCACCGGCCCGACGGTCAGCTCCGCACCGTCCTCCTTGTTGGCCGAGGGCGTCTCGAAGCCAGCCCAGGACCCGCGGGGCGGCCTCCGCGTCCACGTAGATCGAGGCGTCGCTGTAAGCGGAGTCCGGGCCGATGGGCGAATACCCGCGATCATCTGTCACGCGCGCTCCCTGGGGGGCCGGCCGGGGTGAGGGCGAGGAAGCGCTGGAGCAGCCGTCTGATCGGTTCGTGGCGGTAGTACTCGGCGATCTGCAGGGGAGTCTCGCCGTCGATGGCCGACAGGCGTGGGTCAGCACCGTAAGCCAGCAGGATCGCCGTGGAGGCCGTGTTCAGCGCGTAGTTCCTCTGCACGTGGCCGCCGCCTTGCAGGCCGATCGCGTGAGTCAGCAGCGTGTGCCCGAAGCACACCGCGTCCGGATCGGCCCCCGAGTCCAGGAGCACGGTGAGAGTCTCGTAGTCACTCATCTCCACAGCCCGGTGCACCGGCGTCCACGACTCCACCTCAGCGAAAGGCCCGCGATCACTTCCACACGCGCTCCCTGGAGCTTCCGCCGGTGCGAGAAAGCGCTGGAGCAGCCGCTTGGCCGGCTCGTGGTCGTAGCTCTCGGCCATCTGCAGCGGAGTCTTCCCGCTGACAGCCGGCCAGTGCGGGTCGGCACCGTAAGCCAGCACGATCGCCGTGCTGGCCGCGTGCAGGGGATGCCCCGACTGCAGGTGACCGTCCCCCTCTGAGTCGATCGCGTGAGTCAGCAACGTGAGCCCGAAGCACACCTCGTCCGGGTCCGCCCCAGCGTCCAGGAGCATCGAGAGGGTCTCGTACTCACTCATCTCCACGGCCTGATGCGCCGGCGTCCACGGCTCCACCTCAGGCCAGGAGCTGGACCCCAGCACATCGGAACCCATAGCACCCATCCCCTCGCCACCGGTCTTGCTGAGCCGTGACCGTCAGGTAGCGGACGGGCGACAGACTTAACCAACCAAGGCCGATACGCCCCCAACCCCCACTACCGTGTGCCCCTTCTTTACGCCAATGCTACATGCTGCATCACATCTAGATGCAGACTCACGAGACCACTCGACCAGAGCCCCTCACAAAAACCCCTGTGACTCCGATAGGCATCGCGCATCGGGGTACACGATGCCGCATGGCACCGAAGACCGAACGCATCCAGTTCCTGCGGGCCGTGCGGCAACTACGCCGCATCCGCTCCTTCTACGCTGCAGCCATCCTGCTGTGGACGGGATCCGCAGCCTTGACCGGCTGGCAGGCCCCAGGGAGCCGGCAGATGTGGGTATCCGTCCTCCTCCTGGCCGTCTTCACCGCACTGCTCGTCACCGCGAGCCTGTCCCTGCGGCGTCTCACCGTTCCCGCCACAGGCCGGCCCGTCCACCACGCTGCTCCGCACAAGCTGCCGAGCACCCGCAGTCACGCTCACGCCTGAGAACCCGTCACCCTGCTCACAAGCCAGCCAGGCCCCAGTCACGCCCGCTTTGGGCGGGGCGCTGCATCAGTTTGAGACGCAGGTTCTCCTGAAGCACCGACACGACGAGCGATGGCAGGACCCCGGCATACTGGCCGGTCATGGACAGACGCAGCGCACGACGGTTGAGACTGATGGTCGACGGGGAAGCGTTCGAGGTCACCGAGTGGCCCGACGAGTTGGGTACATACGACTTCACCTGGCTGTCAGGCCCCAACCCCGGATACGGCTTCACTTCGGCCGTGCGGCCGGCCAGAGCCTTGAGCGAGCCGGAACTACAGTCGTCAGCCCGGGACTTCTTGAAGCAGGTGGACCCCACCACCGGACACATCGAATAACCACCCCGGGCTCCTCTGTAGCCAGCCAGGCCCGCGATAGCGGGCCCCAAGGTCCTGAAGGCGCAGCCGGAAGGACCGTCAGGCGGGGGAGCGCAGCGGACCCGCCTCGCCAGGCTGGAGCGAAGCGGAAGCCTGGCAGCGGGACGAAGTCCCGCAGCTCCGGGAGCGCAGCGGACGGAGCATCATCCCAACTGCGCAGCAGTCGGGATGAGCGGGGCGCGCAGCGCCCCGCCAGCGCTCCCGCGAAGCGGGAGCGCGAACACCCGCGCGCAGCGCGGGTGTTCGCTTGCACATCGCGCAGCGATGTGGTACCCGCTCCGCGGG
>NZ_LIVV01000028.1:724-4570 GCF_001905825.1 Streptomyces sp. CB02009 | reverse complement strand
CCCCGTCGACGGCCTTCGCCTCATCGGCGAGCCGGGCGAAGTCCGCGGACAGAATGCTGGGGTTGATCTGCGCCATGAGCCAAGCCTCCCACGTTCTTGGGTACTTCTTTGCCGCCGAGCGGTTTCGGATGCGGTCCAGACCATTTTCGGTGCGAACCGACGAGCCGGGACCGGAGCAGACCGGGAGATTACGGTCAGGTGATCGAAGGGTCCGAGGACCGCGGGGTCACGCCGTGCGGCGGATCAGCGCCAGATACATGGCGTCCGTACCGTGCAGATGCGGCCAGAGCTGGAGGTCCGGGCCGTCACCGAGCGCCGGTACGCCCGGCAGCAGCGGACGGGCGTCGACCAGCTCGGCGCCGCCGACCTTCTTCAGGACGTCGTCGACGACCACCCGGGTCTCGGCGAGGTGCGGCGAGCAGGTCGCGTACCCCACGACACCGCCGACCCGGACCGCGCCGAGCGCCTCCGTCAGCAGGGCGCGCTGGAGCGGCGCGAAGCCGTCCAGGTCCTCGGGGCGGCGCCGCCAGCGGGCCTCCGGGCGACGGCGCAGCGCGCCGAGACCCGAGCAGGGCACGTCCATGAGCACCCGGTCGAAGGAGCCGGGACGCCACGGCGGGCGGGTGCCGTCGGCGGCGATCACCTGGTACGGGCCGGGGTTGCCGGCGAGGGCGCGCTCGACCAGCCGCGCGCGGTGCGGCTGCTTCTCGGAGGCGAGCAGGGCGGCACCCCGCTCGGAGGCCAGGGCCGCCAGGAGCGCGGCCTTGCCGCCGGGGCCCGCGCAGCCGTCGAGCCAGCGGGCGTCGGGGCCGTCGAGCGGCGCGTTGGCGAGGGCGATCGCGACGAGCTGGCTGCCCTCGTCCTGGACCCCGGCCCGGCCGTCCTTGACCGCCTCGATGGCGCCCGGCTCGCCGCCCTCGGCCATCCGGACGGCGTACGGCGACCAGCGGCCCGGCAGGGTCTCGGTGGCCTCGGCGAGCTCGTCGGTGGTGGACCGGCCGGGACGGGCGACGAGGGTGACCTCGGGACGCTCGTTGTCGGCCTCCAGGAGGTCCTCGATGCCGGCGCGACCGCCGCCGAGGGAGTCCCAGAGCGCCGAGACGACCCAGCGGGGGTGCGAGTGGACGACGGCGAGGTGGTCCTCGGGGTCCGCGTCGTACGGCGGGGCGACCTGCGCCACCCAGGCGTCGAGGTCCTGCTGCGAGATCTTCCGCAGCACGGCGTTCACGAACTTGGCCCGCCCGTCGCCGAGCACGACCCGCGCCAGCTCGACGCTGGCGGAGACGGCGGCGTGGGTGGGGATCCGGGTGCCGAGCAGCTGGTGGGCGCCGAGCGCGAGCACGTCGAGGACGGGCGGGTCGACCTCGCGCAGCGGCCGGTCGATGCAGGCGGCGATGATGGCGTCGTACGTGCCCTGGCGGCGCAGCGTGCCGTAGACCAGCTCGGTCGCGAGCGCCGCGTCCCGGCCGTCGAAGTTCCCGCCCTCGCGGGCCTTCTTGAGGAGCGGCGGCAGCACCAGGTTCGCGTAGGCGTCCCGCTCGTCCACCGCCCTCAGCGCCTCGAAGGCGAGCATCCGGACGGGGTCCTTCTGGGGCCGCCGGTAGGGCTTGTGGGGACGGCGACGTGCCTGCTCGCTCAAAGGTGCTCCGCGTGACGAAATGACGAGGTCGAACCCCCCAAGCCTACGTCCGCCGCGCGCCACCCCGCTCCAGCCCCTGAGAGAGGGCGGCTCCGCTCGGCGCCCCAGGGCCCGGGGACCCGTGGCGCCCGGGCGCACCAGTGACACCGGGCCCGGGCGCCCGAGAAGGCCCCAGGCCCCAGGCCTCAGGCCTCAGGCCTCAGGCCCCGAGTGTCTCGCCCGGTGCGATGCGCACGCCGCGCGCCCAGTCGGCGGCCTTCATCGGCTTCTTGCCCTGGGGCTGCACCCAGAGGAGCTCGACGGCGTACGAGCCGGTGCCGGCGTACACGTTGTTCTTGCCCGCGGCGAGCTGCCCCGGGGCCAGGTCGGTGCGGTCGGGCAGCGGCGTGACCTGGATCAGCTTGAGGCGCTCGCCCCGGAAGACGGTCCAGGCGCCGGGGGCCGGGGTGCAGCCGCGGACCACCCGGTCCACCCGCAGCGCGGGGGCGGCGAAATCGACGTGGGCGTCCTCGACCTGGATCTTCGGGGCGAGGGTGATCCCCTCGACGGGCTGCGGAACGGCCTGGAGCGCGCCGTCCTCGATGCCGTCCATGGTCGCGGCGAGCAGCCCTGCGCCCGCGAACGCGAGCCGGGTGAGCAGGTCGCCGCTGGTGTCGGTCGGCCGGATGTCCTCGGTGACCACGCCGTAGACCGGTCCCGAGTCCAGGCCCTCCTCGATGAGGAAGGTGGACGCGCCGGTCACCTCGTCGCCCGCCATCAGCGAGTGCTGCACGGGCGCGGCGCCGCGCCAGGCCGGCAGCAGCGAGAAGTGCAGGTTGACCCAGCCCCGGGCGGGGATGTCGAGGGCGACCTTGGGCAGCAGGGCGCCGTAGGCGACGACCGGGCAGCAGTCGGGGGCGATCTCCCGCAGCCGGGCGAGGAAGTCCTCGTCGCGGGGCCTGGCCGGCTTCAGGACCTCGATCCCGGCCTCCTCCGCCCGCTGGGCCACCGGGCTGGCGACGAGCCGCCGGCCGCGGCCCGCCGGGGCGTCCGGCCGGGTGACGACGGCGGCCACCTCGTGCCGGCCGGAGGCGAGCAGGGCGTCCAGGGCGGGAACGGCGACCTCGGGGGTGCCTGCGAAGACGAGCTTCATGAGTGGCGACTGCCTGTCTCTCCGGGGGCTTTACGGGCAGCGCACCAGTCTAGGGCGCCTGCGGCTCCTGGGCGCCGGGGGCCCGGCGCCGCTGACGGAGGGGGCGTACGGAAGGACGAGCGCCCCGCGCATATGCGTGTACGCCCCCGCAGCGTGACCCAACCCCGGGTGGCGCGTTGGTCAAGAGAGATTGACCGAATCGGGTCGCCGTTCCCCCCTGCGGCCCTTCCCCTACATGCCGGTTCGAGAGGCTTTCACATGGCCGACCACGCCACCCACGACGCCCAGGCTCGGGCGAGTCTGCACCTGCTGGTGCGGGACATCGAGCGGGTCCGGCGGCAGGTGGACGCACTGCGCACGCTCACGGCCCAGCTGGGCAATGTCTACCGCCCTCGCCGCTCCGGCCCGTCCACGGGCTTCGTCGTCTACGGGCGGGCCCCCGCCCCCACCGTCCGTCTCGCCCAGGAACTGCGGGACAGCGTCGAGACGCTGGTGACCGCCGCCGTCGACTTCGACCGCTCGCTCGGGTTCTCCTGGGACGCGGTGGGCTCCGCCCTCGGTGTCACCAAGCAGGCGGTCCACCGCCGTTACGGTGCCCGGCGCGCCCCCCAGCCGGGCGTCGGCATCGACCAGGACCCGATCGTGGAGCCGAGCGCGCCCCGCACGCTCCCCACGGTGCCCGCCGCCCGCTCGATGCCCCCGCAGCCGACCTCGGGCAGCGCCTCCCTCCGCGAGGAGCCGCGGACGTCGGCCTTCCCCGGCCCCCGCAACGGCTGACCCGCGCACGCCGTACGGCCGTCCGTCCCCACCGGGGGCGGACGGCCGTCCCATGCGTCGCCCGCGCGAACCGGACCCAGGACGCCCGCCAAGGCCAGACCCGGGGCACCCGCCCGAGACAGACCCCGGGGCTCCCGCCGAAGCCGGACCCGAGGCACCCACCCGAGACAGACCCCGGAGCCACCGCCCGAGCCGGACCCGAGGCACCCACCCAGGGCACACCCCGGCGCGCCCGCGCGAGCCGGAGTCGGGGCGCCCACCAAAGCCAGACCCCGGAGCACCCGCCCGAGGCAGACCC
>NZ_LIVV01000028.1:0-610 GCF_001905825.1 Streptomyces sp. CB02009 | reverse complement strand
GACCCCGGAGCTCCCGCCCGCGCCAGGCCCGGGCGCGGCCGGCCCCCGGGCTCCGCCCGCCCGCCCGCTCGGCCTCCCGCAGCGGCGGCAGGCCGGCCGGCGGGACGGCCACGGGGCCGCGACCCGTCAGCCGATGTCCGGCGGGTCCACCCGGATCCGCACCGGGTCTCCGCCGCCCCGTGTCATCCGCGCCGCCCTGGCCTGCTTCAGCGCGGTCGCCAGCGCCGCGCCGCTGCCCGGCGGGACCCGGACCAGGGCCCGCTCCCACTGCTCGCCCGGCGGCGGATCGCCCGGTCGCCGGGGGCCCCCGGGGCGGACCACCGGCAGCGGCACCGGGCCCAGCACCTCGGCGTCGGCGGGCAGCCCCGCCGACGCGAGCAGGCCTTCGACGGCCTCCGGCGGACCCGTGACCGCGGCCATCCGGGAGACCGGCGGAAAGCCCAGCTCGGCCCGTTCGGCCAGCTCGCGCTGCGCGTGTCCGACCGGGTCCCAGCGGACGAGGGCCTGGACGGGCCGGAGCGTCGGCTCGGCGACCACGACCACGGTGCCGCCCTCGGGCTGTCCCCGGACGAGCGAGGCCGCGTCGATCCAGCGGCGCAGGGCCTCCTCG
>NZ_LIVV01000027.1 GCF_001905825.1 Streptomyces sp. CB02009 | reverse complement strand
GCGAGCGGCTCGGCGGCGTCGGCACCGACGTGTTCGAGCTCCGTCCCCGCATTGGCATGGCCGGCATCGCCATGGCGGAGAAGCTCCCCAAGCGCCAGACCGTCCTGGAGACCGTCCTCACCGCCGCGTACGGCATGACCGCCACCTGGCACGAGGACTACGACCCGGTCGACGAGGAGCGCGCCAAGGCCTTCCTCGACCGCCTCGGCATGAACGACTACCTGGACCGGAGGTTCGGCACCCTCTCCGAGGGCGAGCGCAAGCGCACCCTGATCGCCCGCGCGATGATGACCGACCCCGAGCTCCTCCTCCTCGACGAGCCCGCCGCCGGCCTCGACCTCGGCGGCCGCGAGGACCTCGTCCGCCGTCTCGGCCGCCTCGCCCGCGACCCGTACGCCCCCTCCATGATCATGGTCACCCACCACGTCGAGGAGATCGCGCCCGGCTTCACCCACGTCCTGATGATCCGTCAGGGCAAGGTGCTCGCGGCCGGCCCCGTGGAGATGGAGCTGACCTCCCGCAACCTCTCGCACTGCTTCGGCCTGCCGCTCGTCGTCGAGCGCGTCGGCGACCGCTGGACCGCCCACGGCCTGCCCCTGAAGTAGCGGACGTAGCGCCGGCGTCCCGCACAGCCGCCCGCGCCCTGTCCCGGAGGACCCCACCGCCCTACCATGACCATGTGGACATCGACGCATGGGTCTGGTGGCTGATCGGCGCGGTGGGGCTCGGCATTCCGCTGGTCCTGACCGCGATGCCTGAATTCGGCATGTTCTCCGTCGGAGCGGTCGCGGGGGCGGTGACCGCCGCGCTCGGCTTCGGCGTCGTCGCCCAAGTACTGGTCTTCGTCGTCGTCTCGGTGGCGCTGATCGCGGTGGTACGCCCGATCGCCGCCCGGCATCGCGACGGCAGGCCCCAACACGCCTCCGGCATCGACGCCCTGAAGGGACGTCAGGCCGTGGTCCTGGAACGGGTCGACGCGAGCGGCGGCGGCCGCATCAAGCTCGCGGGCGAGATCTGGTCCGCCCGCGCGCTCGACTCCGACCAGACCTTCGAACCGGGCGCGCAGGTCGACGTGGTGGACATCGACGGGGCGACCGCCGTGGTCATGTGACCGAACCTCGCCCATGACGCTCCGCCGTCTGGGAAACTCGATCATCGAAAGCAACCCGGCAGTCAACCGGCAGCGAAGGGCACGGGGAACACGATGTCAGCAGTCATCATCGTCCTGATCATTCTGGTGGTGCTCGTCTTCATCGCCCTGATCAAGACGATTCAGGTCATTCCGCAGGCGAGTGCGGCGATCGTGGAGCGCTTCGGCCGCTACACCCGCACCCTCAACGCGGGGCTGAACATCGTCGTCCCGTTCATCGACTCGATCCGCAACCGGATCGACCTGCGCGAGCAGGTCGTCCCGTTCCCGCCGCAGCCGGTGATCACCCAGGACAACCTCGTCGTCAACATCGACACGGTCATCTACTACCAGGTGACCGACGCGAGGGCCGCGACCTACGAGGTCGCCAGCTACATCCAGGCGATCGAGCAGCTCACCGTCACCACCCTGCGCAACATCATCGGCGGCATGGACCTGGAGCGGACCCTGACCTCCCGCGAGGAGATCAACGCGGCGCTCCGCGGCGTCCTCGACGAGGCCACCGGCAAGTGGGGCATCCGCGTCAACCGCGTCGAGCTCAAGGCGATCGAGCCGCCGACCTCCATCCAGGACTCGATGGAGAAGCAGATGCGCGCCGAGCGCGACAAGCGCGCCGCGATCCTCACCGCCGAGGGCACCCGTCAGTCCGCCATCCTCACCGCGGAGGGCGAGAAGCAGTCCGCGATCCTGCGCGCCGAGGGCGAGTCCAAGGCCGCGGCCCTGCGCGCCGAGGGCGAGGCCCAGGCCGTCCGCACGGTCTTCGAGGCCATCCACGCCGGCGACCCGGACCAGAAGCTGCTCTCCTACCAGTACCTCCAGATGCTCCCGAAGATCGCCGAGGGCGACGCCAACAAGCTCTGGATCGTGCCCAGCGAGATCGGCGACGCGCTCAAGGGCCTCTCGGGCGCCTTCGGCAACAAGGACGGCAACGTCCCCGGCTTCAACACCAAGATCCCCTCGCCCGAAAGGCGAGACGAACCCTCGGTTGACTGACACGTACACGTAATCCTCGTGCATGATCGGTGCGAGCCCCTCGACCCCGACGACGTCAGGGCGGGGAGGCGACTCACTGACCATGTAAGGAGATGGCGTTGTCCATCTGGGAAGCCCTGGCAGTCTTCGCCGCCGGCATCGGCGCCGGCACCATCAACACCATCGTCGGATCGGGAACGCTCATCACGTTCCCGGTCCTCCTCGCGACCGGACTCCCCCCGATCACCGCGAACGTCTCCAACGCCCTCGGACTCGTCCCCGGCTCCATCAGCGGAGCCATCGGCTACCGGGCCGAACTCAAGGGCCAGAAGCACCGGATCATCCGTCTCGGCGCCGCCGCCCTCGTCGGCGGCCTGATCGGCGCGATCCTGCTCCTCGCACTGCCGTCCGACGCCTTCGACGCGATCGTCCCGGTCCTCATCGGCCTCGCGCTCGTCCTGGTCGTCCTCCAGCCCCGGATCGCCGCCGCCGTCAAGCGCCGCCGCGAACAGACCGGCACCGAGGCCCACCCCGACGGCGGCCCCGCCCTCCTCGTCGGCCTCCTCCTCGCCAGCATGTACGGCGGATACTTCGGCGCCGCCCAGGGCGTGCTCTACCTCTCCCTGATGGGCCTGCTGCTCCACGACACCCTGCAGCGGATCAACGCCGTCAAGAACATCCTCGGCGCCCTCGTCAACGGCGTCGCCGCCGTCTTCTTCCTCTTCGTCGCCGAGTTCGACTGGACAGCCGTCCTGCTCATCGCCGTCGGCTCCACCATCGGCGGCCAGATCGGCGCCAAGGTCGGCCGCAAGCTGCCGCCCACCGTGCTGCGCGGAGTGATCATCGCCGTCGGCGTCATCGCCATCCTGCAGCTGACGCTCCGTTAGCCCCGTCCGCCGGGAGCGGCGGAAGGGCCCGCCTCCCCACGCCGGGGGAGGCGGGCCCTTCCGTACGAGACAGGGCTACGCGGCAGCCTTCGCCAGCCAGTCCGGCAGCTCCGACCGCTCGCTCGCCCGCATCGCCAGCAGCATCGCGTCCGCCGGTGTCGGCTCGAACGGCTGGAACAGCAGCGGCATCCCCGCCTGCTCCGGCGTCCTGGCCGCCTTGCGGTGGTTGTCCTCGGCACAGGAGGCGACCGTGTTCAGCCAGCTGTCCCCACCGCCCTGGGCCCGCGGCACCACGTGGTCGACCGTCGTCGCCCGCCGCCCGCAGTACGCGCACCGGTGCTGGTCCCGTACCAGCACCCCCCTCCTCGACCACGGTGCCTGTCTTCGGAACGGCACCCGGACGTAGCGGCAGAGCCTGATCACCCGCGGCACCGGAAGATCCACGGCCGCACCTCGGACCCGCAGCTCGGGATGGGCGTGCTCGACGACGGCCTTGTCCGTCAGGACAAGCACCACCGCACGGTTGAGAGAGACCGTCGACAGCGGCTCGAAGCTCGCGTTGAGTACCAGCGTGTCCCGCATTGTGCCCACCTCCCGTGTGCAGGCCCGGCCCCGGAGCGGGGCGGTGGGGCCTGGATCAACGATGGCCGGGCCGGCCGGGGTCGGACAACGCAATATTTCCCGCGCAACAAAAGATGCCCGCTTCTGATCTCTCCAAGACCAGAAGCGGGCAAACAACAAACGAACGATCAGACCGCCGCGGGAGCCGCGTACTCGCCGACCAACTGGGCACGCCCCAGCGTGTGGAACCGCAGGTTGAACCCGACCACCGCCGGCGACACGTCACCGTCAGGACCGAGCTTCTCGCTGTCCACCGCGTACACCGTGAACACGTACCGGTGCTCTTCCCCCGCCGGGGGAGCGGCACCGCCGAAGTCCTTCGAGCCGTAGTCGTTCCGGACGTGCACGGCCCCGGCCGGCAGCCCCTCGAACGACCCCGACCCCGCACCGGCGGGCAGCTCGGTCACCGACACCGGGATGTCGAACAGCACCCAGTGCCAGAACCCGCTGCCCGTCGGCGCGTCCGGATCGAAGCAGGTGACGGCGAAGCTCTTCGTCTCCGCCGGGAACCCCTCCCAGCGCAGCTGCGGCGAGGTGTTCCCCGCCGCGTACACCTGCGCGTCCTTCAGGACTCCGCCCGGCGCGATGTCGTCGCTCACCACGGTGAACGCCGCCACCTCCGGATGGAAGTCATGCGGGAGCGGCGCCCTCTTGCCCTCGGACACGTCGAACCTCCGTATCGCCCGTACTGCCTCGGCAGCCTTTACGGGCCCGAGCCTAGAGCCAGTTGCGACGGCCGCCGACCTCGGCGAGCCACTGGTTCAGGTAAGCCGCCCAGTCGGTGGCGTGGAAGTCGTGCAGACCGACCTTGAACGCGCGGAACGAGTCGCTGCCCTCACCGAACAGACCCGGCTTCTTGTCCATCTCCAGAACGACGTCCATCTCGCGGTCGTCCGCGACGAAGCTGACCTCGACCTGGTTCAGCCCCCGGTACTGCTGCGGCGCGAAGAACTCGATCTCCTGGTAGAAGGGCAGCTTCTGCCGCGTCCCCCGGATGTGCCCGCGCTCCATGTCCGCGCTCTTGAAGCGGAAGCCCAGCTGGAGGAACGCGTCGAGGATCGCCTGCTGCGCCGGCAGCGGGTGCACGTTGACCGGGTCCAGATCACCGGAGTCCACCGCGCGGGCGATCTCCAGCTCGGTGGTCACACCGATGTTCATCCCGCGCAGCTGCTGCCCCGAGACCGAGGTCACCGGCGTCTCCCACGGGATCTCCAGACCGAACGGCACCACGTGCACCGCGCCGGCCTTCACCTCGAAGGCACCGCCCAGCCGGACCTTGACGAACTCGATGTCCTGCTTGAGCTCCTGGTCGCCGCCCTCGACCTCGACCCG
>NZ_LIVV01000026.1:0-2500 GCF_001905825.1 Streptomyces sp. CB02009 | reverse complement strand
TGACTGCGTGCCTTTTGAAGAATGAGCCTGCGAGTTTGCGGTGCGTTGCGAGGTTAACCCGTGTGGGGAAGCCGTAGCGAAAGCGAGTCCGAATAGGGCGATTCAGTAGCGCGCTCAAGACCCGAAGCGGAGTGATCTAGCCATGGGCAGGTTGAAGCGGAGGTAAGACTTCGTGGAGGACCGAACCCACCAGGGTTGAAAACCTGGGGGATGACCTGTGGTTAGGGGTGAAAGGCCAATCAAACTCCGTGATAGCTGGTTCTCCCCGAAATGCATTTAGGTGCAGCGTCGTGTGTTTCTTGCCGGAGGTAGAGCACTGGATAGGCGATGGGCCCTACCGGGTTACTGACCTTAGCCAAACTCCGAATGCCGGTAAGTGAGAGCACGGCAGTGAGACTGTGGGGGATAAGCTCCATGGTCGAGAGGGAAACAGCCCAGAGCATCGACTAAGGCCCCTAAGCGTACGCTAAGTGGGAAAGGATGTGGAGTCGCAGAGACAACCAGGAGGTTGGCTTAGAAGCAGCCACCCTTGAAAGAGTGCGTAATAGCTCACTGGTCAAGTGATTCCGCGCCGACAATGTAGCGGGGCTCAAGCGTACCGCCGAAGTCGTGTCATTGCAGCAATAGGGCCAACGCCCGCTGTGATGGGTAGGGGAGCGTCGTGTGCCGGGTGAAGCAGCCGCGGAAGCGAGTTGTGGACGGTTCACGAGTGAGAATGCAGGCATGAGTAGCGATACACACGTGAGAAACGTGTGCGCCGATTGACTAAGGGTTCCTGGGTCAAGCTGATCTGCCCAGGGTAAGTCGGGACCTAAGGCGAGGCCGACAGGCGTAGTCGATGGACAACCGGTTGATATTCCGGTACCCGCTTTGAAACGCCCAATATCGAGCCCATTAATGCTAAGGCCGTGAAGCCGTTCCGGACCCTTCGGGGAATGGAAAGTGGTGGAGCCGTCGACCCAAGGTGGTAGTAGGTAAGCGATGGGGTGACGCAGGAAGGTAGTCCAGCCCGGGCGGTGGTAGTCCCGGGGTAAGGGTGTAGGCCGTGTGATAGGCAAATCCGTCACACATTAAGGCTGAGACCTGATGCCGAGCCGATTGTGGTGAAGTGGATGATCCTATGCTGTCGAGAAAAGCCTCTAGCGAGTTTCATGGCGGCCCGTACCCTAAACCGACTCAGGTGGTCAGGTAGAGAATACCGAGGCGTTCGGGTGAACTATGGTTAAGGAACTCGGCAAAATGCCCCCGTAACTTCGGGAGAAGGGGGGCCACGCCTGGTGATGGAGTTTTCCTCCTGAGCTGGGGGTGGCCGCAGAGACCAGCGAGAAGCGACTGTTTACTAAAAACACAGGTCCGTGCGAAGCCGTAAGGCGATGTATACGGACTGACGCCTGCCCGGTGCTGGAACGTTAAGGGGACCGGTTAGCTCTGTTTCGACAGGGCGAAGCTGAGAACTTAAGCGCCAGTAAACGGCGGTGGTAACTATAACCATCCTAAGGTAGCGAAATTCCTTGTCGGGTAAGTTCCGACCTGCACGAATGGCGTAACGACTTCTCGACTGTCTCAACCATAGGCCCGGTGAAATTGCACTACGAGTAAAGATGCTCGTTTCGCGCAGCAGGACGGAAAGACCCCGGGACCTTTACTACAGTTTGATATTGGTGTTCGGTTCGGCTTGTGTAGGATAGGTGGGAGACTTTGAAGCCGTGACGCCAGTCATGGTGGAGTCGCCGTTGAAATACCACTCTGGTCGTGCTGGATGTCTAACCTCGGTCCGTGATCCGGATCAGGGACAGTGTCTGATGGGTAGTTTAACTGGGGCGGTTGCCTCCCAAAGGGTAACGGAGGCGCCCAAAGGTTCCCTCAGCCTGGTTGGCAATCAGGTGTTGAGTGTAAGTGCACAAGGGAGCTTGACTGTGAGACCGACGGGTCGAGCAGGGACGAAAGTCGGGACTAGTGATCCGGCGGTGGCTTGTGGAAGCGCCGTCGCTCAACGGATAAAAGGTACCCCGGGGATAACAGGCTGATCTTCCCCAAGAGTCCATATCGACGGGATGGTTTGGCACCTCGATGTCGGCTCGTCGCATCCTGGGGCTGGAGTCGGTCCCAAGGGTTGGGCTGTTCGCCCATTAAAGCGGTACGCGAGCTGGGTTTAGAACGTCGTGAGACAGTTCGGTCCCTATCCGCTGCGCGCGTAGGAATATTGAGAAGGGCTGTCCCTAGTACGAGAGGACCGGGACGGACGAACCTCTGGTGTGCCAGTTGTCCTGCCAAGGGCATGGCTGGTTGGCTACGTTCGGGAGGGATAACCGCTGAAAGCATCTAAGCGGGAAGCCTGCTTCGAGATGAGTATTCCCACCTCCTTGAGAGGGTAAGGCTCCCAGTAGACGACTGGGTTGATAGGCCGGATGTGGAAGCCCAGTAATGGGTGGAGCTGACCGGTACTAATAGGCCGAGGGCTTGTCCTCAGTTGCTCGCGTCCACTGTGTTAGTTCTGAAG
>NZ_LIVV01000025.1 GCF_001905825.1 Streptomyces sp. CB02009 | reverse complement strand
AGGTGCTGGAGCGCGGCGACGAACGCCAGCCGGACCGACTCGCCCGTCGTCGCGGACGCCTCGGGATCTCCGCTCGGGCAGGGTTCCACCCAGAGTCCGGCCTCCGCCGCAGGCGCCGGCGCGGTGTTGCCGTCGCTGGGTCCGGACAGGTCCATGGGCAGGGCCCGCCGCCTGCCAGAGGCCAGGGCGTCCAGACAGACGTTCGTGGCGATGCGGTACACCCATGACCGCAGCGACGAGCGACCCTCGAACCGGTCGATGTTCCGCCAGGCCCGGACCATTGTCTCCTGTACGGCGTCCTCGGCCTCGGCGTACGACCCCAGCATCCGGTAGCAGTACCCGGTCAGCTCTCGTCGGTACTCCTCGAGCCGGTCCATCGCACTGACTGCCACACCGTCCCGCACGTGCTCCCCTTCGATTCCGAGCCGGTGCGAGCCTTCCGCCCGGTCACCGCAACGATAGAGCCGCGGTGGGCCGCCAAACCTCTCGCGCTGCGCCTCCTGCGCGAAGCCGACGGACTGTGAACAGGCCACGGTCGTCCAAGAGTGTCCGGGGCGCGGTGCGGCTCCTGAGGCCTCCGTGGCGACCGGGCCCACGCCCGCCGTCTCGGCGTTCCGCCGGGTCTTCGCCCAGCCGGTCTTCCTGCGGACCAGCCGTACGAGGCCACGCGCCGAGACACGGTCTGCCGGCGGGCCACTGACGGCGGATCAGAACCTGCGCACTGCAACAGGTGCGTTGTACGGTCGCCATGACTCCCACAGGACGGGCGTCCGCAGCCGGTCCCGCGTCCCTTCGCACGTGCGCGGGACCGGCCCTCGAGACGCAGCACGCCGCGGTTTCCCCGCTTCGGGGAGACTGGCCCGCACAACACCACTGGTGCGGGCCAGTCCTCCACCCGGTCGGGCCCCTGCGGGAAGGGGGGAATCCGCGGGCCCGTGAGCGGCCCCGGTCCGCTCGGCACCCGCCTACCCCCACACTTCACAGTCATACACACCCTTTCACCCTCGAATGCAATGGTTTGAGCTGTGATCCTGTGAGCAGGCGGGGCGGGCGGCGTCGCCGTCTGCGGGATCCCCCGAGCCGCAGACGGCGATCCTTCGTCCTACTCGGCGGGCTCGAACTGGACGATCGCGTCCGGGCACTCGGCGGCGAGCGCCTGGAGGGCGCCGGCCTCCGCGGGGTCCACGCTCAGATTCCAGCGCAGCTTCGTCGCGGTCCACTCGGTGGCGTACCGGCAGCGGGCACTGGGCGCCGGCGGCATCCACTGCGCCGGGTCCTTGTCCGCCTTGGCCCGGTTGGAGCGGGCGTGACCGCAATCAGCGAGACCGCGGCGTTCTGGTCGTTCGCGTAGGCCTCCCGGCGCTGGGCCGTCCACTCCCAGGCGCCGGACCCCCAGGCCTCCTTGAGCGGGACCATGTGGTCGATGTCGAGACCGGAGGCCGAGCGGACCTCGGTCTCGTCGTAATAGCTCCACCACGCGCCCCCGGTCAGAACACAGTTCGCGCCGACCGCCGGGGCCTCGCGCCGCGCACCGGGCTCAGACGGATCGGCCTCCCGTCGCGGGCATGAAGCACAGCCTCCGCCTTCGCTTCCGGAACTCCGTGGTCAGGAATGTGGGAACACCTGCCGCGCGGCTAAGGCGGACAGGGCAATCCTCGAGAAACCCTTCGCAGCTGCACCAGGGTTGAGCAGCGCCCGCTGGAAGTAGATGAGCTCGTCCAAGCGGGAGACGCGGGCCCGGCGGTGCTCGTACAACAGCCAGGGGCAAGTTCGGCAGGCTCGTGCGGAATGTCGAGCGCGGCTCGATACAGACACCCACAGGGCTCTTTCGGTCTCCGGTATGCCGAGTGGGTCGAAGGCTGCAGCGGCTGCTTGGGACGAGCTGCGCAGTGCTGCCGCCGGCGGGGTGTCCCAGCTGCCGTCCGTTCCAGCTGTGGCGGATGCCGTGAAAGCGGTGCTGGCGGTTGGAGGACCGGCTCCTGGCTGGGATATTGCCCGGTCATCGCAGCCGAGGCCGGGTTCCTTGCCGAGGATGGCACCGTCGCCGCACTGCTGCGCACGTTTGCCGGCCTCGGCCTCCGCTGTCCGCCGGTTCGCTCGCACCATCGGAAGGCCGTTCCGTCTGCCGGATACCGTCTTCGGGATGCGACCGGTGGCCAGGGGGCGGCTGCCTTACGCAGGGCTCCCGCGGGAGCGCCTGCTCGAGGGGCCGTTCCAGACGTCGGCGGGTGTCGGTCAGGCGGCGGCCGGCCCATGGGCGCAGAGCGTGTCGGCCATGACGGTGGGAATGCGCATCCGGCGCAGGAGGTCGCGTGTGGTGCGCATGCTCAGCGTGCTGCGCCACGCGAGTCCCGGGTGGCGAGACCGCAGGTGCGAAAGCGCCCGGGTGCCCAGGCCGCTGCCGAGGAAGCGCTCATCGAGGGTGAGAGCTGTGATGACGCCCTGGGCACAGTCGGTGCAGATCCGGTAGTGCACCTGGCCGACAACCTGACGGACATGGACGAGCAGCAGGCATTCATCACCTGGCCCGGAGAGGCCCGGGATGTGCGTGGACAGGAACTGGACCGACCGGTAGGCGAGGAACCGGCGGCGGAGGCGGCCGGTGAGCAGACCTCGGCGTGAGTGCTTGGGGCGGCCGTGGGCCGTTGGCGGTGTCCGGGCTGTGGTGACTGGGCCGAACAGAGTGCTCGTGGGACGCGCATGTTGTCCGTGCATGAGGTCTCGTCTGCCCCAAGCAGTGGTCGATACTCGCCCCGGACGTCCGCGCCCTGCTGGTCGGTCGCCCCGTTGACTGCGATGAGGCGCTGTCGGCACGACTCGGTGACGGACCGCGAGAGGCGCCCGGCTTCTACCTGTGTTCGCGCTCGCCGTCGCGGTGCGGGACAGGGAGGTGAGCTTGTTCCAGTACTGCTCAACGTGGGCGTCGATTTCCCGCAGAGCCGGGTCCAGGAACGAGAAATGCATCTCGGCTACGCGGTCGGGGGCAGATCGCGTATGCGGTGGAACTCGCGTTCAGGCCTGGACTCCGACTGCCCTGATGCCGCGGCGCTGCACGTCCGCCTCTTTCCGGTTCGGGCCGGGACGGCCGCCGTTCTATGGAGGTGAGCAGGTTCCCTGCTGCGTCACGGCCACCGCCCCGGCCCGCATACGGCTACCCGCAGCATCCGACTTCACCGGAAAGCAGGAGCAGAACCGACTCCCAACATGGCGGTGGCCGCCCACACCCCTTCGGTCGGGGGTGGACGGCCACCTTCACGCCGGCCTTGAACTACGCCAGAAGCAGCCCTACCAGCGGTACCAGCGGCCGCTGCTGTTCTTGGGCCGGGCAACGAAGCCGATCAGCCAGATCACCAGGACGGCGATCGCGACCCACCAGAGAATCTTCACCGCGAAACCGGCACCGAAAAGGATCAGAGCGAGCAGAAGAACAAGAAGCAGGGGAAACATAGTTATAGACCTCCGAAACACCGGATGCCCCACCACCCCTCGCCCATGCATACGATCCTTATTTGTTTCTTATTCAATGCAGGCGGGCATAAGACGCGCTCGGCTCCCCACTCCCGCCGGCTGCTTTTATCGCCGGGGCGCGCCTCGGGCCGACTGGCCGCCTTTCGGCGTCGCCGAGCCCCGCGGGGTTTGGGCCTCGCAATCGTGAGCAGGCGGTGGTCACGACCAATCCGGTACTACACGAGGAGGTCCCCATGTCGGGCACCGAGAAGGCCAAGGCACAGGCCGAGCAGGCCAAGGGCAAGGCCAAGGAGAAGACGGGCCGGGCACTCGGCAACGAGCGGATGACCGCCGAAGGACACGCCGGCCAGGCCAAGGGCAACGCCCGCCAGGCCAAGGAAGACGTCAAGGACACCCTCCGCCACCGCTGAACCGGCACATCCCGCCGCCGGCCACGGCTCGCGGCTCAGCTGGGCCCCGACTCCCTCCCCCCGGGTCGGGGCCCAGCCACGTTCCCGCCCACCCCACTGAACATCCTCGTCGCTGGGCCAAGGCCAAGCGGGCTGCCCGTGCAGTGGTCCTCGCGCCCCCCCCGCATGAGCGGTACGCACACCTCCGGCTTCGGGCATCCACCGGGGAGCTGAGAGGCTCGGGGCAGTTGCTACTCGCTGCTGGGCCCGCGCCGGCGATCAGGCCGCCGTGCTCCTCGGCTCCACCGTCGCCGACGTCGCCAACCACGCTGCGTCGAACGGCGTACGAACTCCGCGTCACCGGGCGAGCCGCAGGCGCCTGCGATCACCGGCCGGGGCTGCCTAGCCTTGGAAGCTGTAGGGCCTCGCCGCGCGAGGCACAGGCCGCACGCTGACCAGCGGTTCTTCCGCCGTCTCAGATCGACGGTACAGCCGCTCAGTCTCATGGACGTGGCATTTCCTGCGCAGTCTTGGCCGACTGGTGAGCCCTGAACCGACTGGTCGACGACGGCGACCCCTGCCCTTGAATGAGGCCGAACCAGATAGTCTGCAACAAACCCATCTGCTACGGTCTCCCTGTTGTGACAACTGGCGGGGCAGACCACACGTTTGCCGCATTCGACTCCGCGCCATCGCGCGCCTCGCCAGCCGCCGGTGAGCCAGCTCGCCATCAACGCCGCAGCTGTCCGACCTGACCTCCCGCCCCACCCCAACCACCGAAAGGCTGACCGACATGAGCGAGCACACCGCCACTGAGACCACCACCGGCAACACCCAGAACGACGGCCCGGCCCCCCGAGTGCTCACCGACCAGGAGCTCTCCCAGCTGTTGAGCCAGCAGCAGTTCGGCGTACTCGCGAGCGTCAGGAGCACCGGCCACCCGCACCTGTCGACCGTCCTCTACGACTGGAACGCCGAGGAGCGCGTCCTGAGGGTCTCCTCCACCGCCGACCGCCTCAAGGTCCGCCAGTTGCGCCGCGACCCGCACGCCTCACTGCATGTCAGCGGCCCGGACATCTGGTCGTTCGCCGTGGCGGAGGGAGAGGCGGAGATCGCGGATCCGGCCGACGAGGCGGCCCCTGGCGAGCAGCCGCTGCCTGACCGGCGCGTTACCATCCTGCTCCGGGTCTCGCGCCTGTACGGGACCGCCCTCGACGTCCCCACCAAGGACTGAGGAACCGCGCCTTGCCGGAGCAGGAAAATGCGATCAAACCTCACGTATGGGGCGACCAACGTCGCTCCCTGCGCAGCGCAGTGAGTATCCGACACCCTTCGGTGTGACAGGGAGACTCACAACGGCGGCATGAGTGCCATCGGTGTGCCATCGCCGTTGAGACTGGGCCACGAAGATTGCGACCCCGCAGGACCCCTGTACGGTCCCGTCGTTTGTGGCATAGCGCAGCACGCTGACCAGCAAGTCTCTGGGTTGCCCCGCGAGCCCCCTCTGACAAAACCGCTCCTCCAGCGTTAGACGCAGGTCGAAGACCCCACAGGCATGATGCCCCGTAAGGGGTGGCGCGCCTCGGTGCAACGTCACGGTTCGAGGGAGTCTCTCCGCCGTGCCCGGTCGTATGAACATCGGACCACCTCTCATCCCGTCCCCGTGCGCGGGGCTCCATCCCGTGGGGTTTCTGACCCTTTGCCAGAACTCGGCAGTAACGGGTGCAGATGCCGGTAGAACAGATTCACAAGGCGCAGGAAGGGGACGGAGCGCGTCATGGTTCTTGGGTTGATCATCTGCGTTGGCATGCTGGCAGGGGTGGCGTGGCGGCGGCACCGCTATCCGGGTAGGTGGGAGCACACCTTCAGCCAGAGTCATGCCGGCGCCCGGAAGGCGCTGTCAGACGCTCGCAGCGCGGCCCGCGCTTGGGAGCGCTCAAAGGCTCAGTCCGAGTCCAAGGCGCGTCATGATGTCGAGTCGGCCGAGAAAGCTCGGGAAGACCGTCTGCGCCGGATGGATCAGCGCATCGCTTCGCTGAACAGCCCTGGCCGGGGAAATCGGGTCGAGGCGCTCGGGGAGTTGGTCCTGTTCCAGCACGTTCTCGTAGTGCAATCCCCTTCTGTGACGCGCTCCATCGCCTTGGCCGGCTTGGAGGTCCGCTTCGAGCCCGGGCGCAAGAACTACTCCGTCTACTGCACCGACGCCGACGGGCACGTGCACCGGGCCAAGTACCCGCACCTGCCGTCCCCGCCTGAGAGCGATGAGGACCTGTTCGACGAGGACCAGGTGCGCGACTTCGCCGTGATGATCCAGAACACTGTCGCGCAGGAGAACATCTTTCGCGCTCGCCTTCCGCGTCAGCTGAAGGAGGCGGAGAGCAAGTGGAAGGAGGCACAAGCCGACACGAGCGAACTGGAGACCGCTCGGGAGCGTCTACAGAGGCTTCGTCAGCGCAACGGTACCGACCCTCGAGGCGAGGAACTGGAAGCCCGGGCGGCGGAGGCCTCCCGGGACTGGGAAAGGCTCACCGGACATGTTCCCCCCAGGTAGGGCCGGCTGAGGAGGCGCCTCTGCGAGAACCGTCGTGAACTCCGGGCTGGCAGGGTTTCCCCTCCTCGGCCCCGCCGGCCTGGGGGCCGTTCGCTTCCTCACGCTTTAGACAGAGGTTGCACTGCTGCCTCCACACCCTCCAGGGATCGCCCTACCGTCACCACTCCGCTGCTATCACCTCAGCGCAGGAGGCTCGTCAGAGTGAGAACCGAACTCGGCGACGGCGAGCGGTACGGCGAACTCTTCGAAGCGAACAAGGGCGCGCCGACCCCGGACGGAGGCACCTTCGACAATCCCGACCTGATCGTCCCCGGCCAGGTCCTGGACCTTCCCAAGGCCGCGACGCCGGGCACACCTCCCCCACACCGCAACAGCCCCAAACCGAAGACACCGCCCAGGCCGAAGGCTCCTGACCGATCCGAGGACGCCCAGCACGATACGCCGCCAGATCCGAGCAGCCCCGCCCCGGGCACGGAAGCCGTTCGCCCCGCGCAGCCCACACCGCCCGCAGTCCCGACTCCCTCTCCAACCGTTCTGACCCCGGGCAGTACCGCGCCCTCACCCGAAGCAACGGCCACGCCGACGCCGGCAGTCCAGCACAGCAACGAGGATTCCGCCCTGGGTAC
>NZ_LIVV01000024.1 GCF_001905825.1 Streptomyces sp. CB02009 | reverse complement strand
TTCTTACGGGAGCAACGACAGCTCCTGGACGCGGACGCCGACCAGCCCCGTGAATACCTCGACGTGCGGCGTCTGCCGGAGGTGGTCGCGGCGCAGCGGCGGTGGGCGTCGGTGGCGCGGCGGGCGGTGCGGGCCGGTGCGGAGCCGGCGCGGGTGTTCGCGCTGGCGCGGGCGGTGGTCGCCCGGTGGTGGGAGGGGGCCTATGGCTGGGAGCGGGAGACGGTCTGGCCGCGGCGGCTGCATCTGGTCGCGGGCGGGGATGCTGGGGGTGATCTGGAGTGGTGGCGGATCGTGGGGCGGGACGCGGTCGTCTTCCCGGAGGTGGTGGCGGTCGCCGACGCTCTGCTGGACCCGGGCATGGCCGAGCTGGTGTGGGCGGACAGTGGGGCCGGGCGCCCGCGGCCACTGCCGGTCGACGGGTTGTTCTGCCGCCGGCTCGGTGAGCGGGTCGGGCGGCCGTGGCTGGGGCCGTTGGTGGCGGTGGACCACGGCGGGCCGCTGATCGCGTGGATGGGCGGCGTCATCCGCCGGCGCCGCGGTGTCGGAGGGCCGCCCGGATTCGACAACGACCCATGGTGGCTGCGGCAGGAACACCAGGCCGCCACCATGGCCGGCCAGCTGCGGGTCCTGGGCAAAGAGAAGAAGGCACCCGGCTCGGGGACGATGTGGCGGGCTGCGGTGCCCGTTGAACAGCGCGCCCAGATCAGCAGCCTCGTCGACGGCGCTCAGGAGCAGCTGATCCAGCTGCGCGGGGCGCAGGCCGGTTCGAGTGCGGACGTGGCCCAGCGTCTGCTGCGCATTCTCGGTCACAGTGCCGACCTGATTGAGAAGGCTCTGCAGCACACAGCGGTGGCGGCGGTGAATGCGGGGGTGCCGCCGCAGGATGTGGCCCGGTGGGCGAAGCTGCCCCCTGGTCCTTTGGCCGACGCGCTCAAGGCGTATCGGGGCGCGGGCGACTGATAGGTGCTGGCGCTCGCCGGGAAATGGGCGGTTCGCGCCAGGTCGCTTGGGTGGCTTTGTTCACGAGAATGGACAGCAGATGTTCACCACTTCGGGAGGCACGAGAGTCTGGTGCTGTTCGATTGCCGGACGGCTAGAAGAGGCCAGCCGAGGTGCTCTGCGTGAGGTTCTCGAGGATCGTGCGCAGCCACGGGCTGCGCACAGCTGGTAGCCGGACCAAGGTGTGTTGGAACGTTCCCCGGTCGGCCCGGAACAGGTGGTTGGGCAGCAGCGGAAGCGGGTAGTCGCGGAGGACGTCTTGGGCTATGCGGCCCGACGCGGGAACCGGCAAGTTCGGTTCGGGAGAGACCAGCCACAGCCACACCCCCAGCGGCAGGGGCACCAGGTATGCCGGTGTGGTCGGGTCTGCAGGGGTCCAGGTCCAGCCCGTCTTGGGATGGACGGGGACGAGGAGGATGTCGACGCCTGCGTCCGGGGAGGGCTGTCCCGGTCCGGCCAGGACGGCATGCCGCTCCCGGGTGCCTGCCGGAAGCAAGGCGTCGAGCGTGCGTTGGAACACGTCCGCGGTCAGGCCGTCCGGAACCTTCACCGGCTGCCCCTCGGAGGCAATCAGCAGGTGGGCGAGCGCCTGGCCAGCTGCCGCCTCCCACTGCGGACTCCACGACCAGTAGTGGTTCGGCCCCAGCCGTCCTCCCCACGTGGCGATGGGCTCGAACGGGGGCGTTTTCTCCCCCTTCTCTGCCAACTCCGCCCAGGACAGGGGTACGGCGTGGATACCGTCGACGGGGACGCGGTGCACGACGTCTGAGCCGAGTCTCACCATCTGCCAGAGCGAGCAATCGTCGACCCTGGTCGCCACGGGGAGATCGCATGCCTCGCAGGCCATGTTGGGCCCGTCGGCCCCGTCGAGGCCACAGCAGGCACCGCCACGCTTCTCGGGAATCAACCGGGTTCCACGGATATCACCGGGCGCAATGACGCTGGCCCCGGGCGTGCCGTCGGACAGGGCATGGACTGGCGCGTAGATGCCGCGTGCCTCAGCCTCGCCCGGATCAATCTCGTCCCACAGCCGCCACGGCCCTCCCCAAGGGTCCGGGTCCACGGCAAACGTCCCGGATTCCATGAGCACCGGAAGCTGGGCCCCGTTCCCGTACTGCTGACGGGCGTGTACCGGCAGTGAGACCTGGGACAGCGGGACGGTCAGCTCGGCGCCGCATCCCGCACACACGAAAACGAACAAACTTCCTCCGCCTGGGAAACAGACGCATCGTCGCAGCTCACCGGCGGGCGGCCAACATGTTTTCTCATCTGCTGTGGGAACGGCACCTGCCACCGTCGCGGAGTGTCAACGCAGCGCGAGCAGATGCCAGCCGCCGCCTCGGACCCCGGCAAGCGACTCACTCGGTGTTCGAATTCCCGGTGTGCTGAGGTGCCTTCCGAAGTGGTGAACATCTGCTGCCCATTCTCGTGAACAAAGCCACTTGGGCGTGCCTGGCGTTTGGTCCGCTGCTACCGCATCACGTGGCGCCGCGTGATCGAAATACGCAAATGGCTCCGGCGGGCAGCCGGGCCGGTTTGGCTGGGCGGGTGAGCGGCGAAAATGCGGTGGTCAGGCCTGGCGGCAGGCCCGGGCCGGTGGACGTGAACATCGGGGCCGGGTTCGAAGCGGTCTTCCTCGACCCGGCCGGGCAGGCAGTGCAGCAGCGGTGGGCGGATGCCGCTCTCGCGGTCGCGTTCGAAGACCTTGATCCGGTGTCGGCGTTCCCAGTGGTCCCGGGACGACGGTGGGGGCCCGGTCTGTGGTGGTCGGCCACGACCAGGCGGCACGTGGCGGCCGGATCGAACGCGATGCGCCTCCAGCTGATGCTCCTGGACCGGGCCCCGGACGTGACGGGCCTGGCGGGGCGGCCGGTGCGGCTGTTATGGCGCAACTCCCGGAACCTGGTGCGTTCCTGGGTGCCGCAGCTGTTCGCCCGGTACCGCGACGGCACTGCCCTGCTGGCCGACTGCCCCAGCCGCCCTGATGCCGGCGGTGCACGCGCCCTGGCCGCCGCGGAAGCGGTGGGAGCGGCGTGTGAGGAGGTCGGATGGAGCTACCGGCGTCTGCCAGCTCTGGAGGGGGCGTTGGCCGCGAATCTGAAATGGCTGGCCGGCTACCGCCACCCGCGGCATCGGGGAAGAACGGGGCTGCTGGAGGCGGTGGTGGACGAATTCGCCCGGCCGCGGCCTCTCATTGAGGGGGTGGCAGCGGTCGGTGATCCGATCGAGGTGCTGCCCGTCGCCTTCCACGCCCTGTGGGCGGGACTGCTGGAGGCGGCGATCGATGTGCCGCTGCACCAACGCGTCCAGGTCCACGCCCCTGCGTCCGGGGGCGGACTCGGCTTGTCGGGCGCAGCGGACATGCGCGGAGACGGCCTCAGGGCTGGTGCGGGCATCCGGGAGGCCTGGTGAGCGGGGTGCGGCGCCGTGGGCGGCCGGTGGTGGAGGTCGGGGCGCAGGTCCGTTTCGGCGGGGTGCTGTGGCAGGTCGTGGCTCTTTCCCGGCAGGGCTTCCCCCTGGTCGATGAGGGCGGTGCGGACCAGGTGGTGCTCGCCGGGCACCTGTTCGCCGACCCGGGCTTCGCGGTCCTTGGGGCGGAGCCGGTGCAGGCGGTGCCGCAGTGGGGGCTGTTCGAGACCGCCCCTGTGGCGGCGCGGGAGAGGGCGATGGCCTGGCTGCGGCACATCAGGGAGGTCGAGTGCGGCTTGCCTGGCGGACCGGACAGCGGCGGGGTGGTGCGGGCCGAGTATGACCCGCAGAGGTGGACGCTGGCCGAGCGCGAACGCGCCAAAGCCGCTGAGTTGACGGCGCTGGGCTTTGCACGGGTGTCGGACAGGACGGTGCAGAAGATGCGGCTGGCGTACCGCAAACAGGGGCTGTGGGGGCTGGTGGACCACCGCTCCACACGGGGGCGAAGCGGCGGCGGACGCCAGGACGAGCGGGTCGTGGCTGCGGTCAGGGAAGTACTGCGCGGGCAGCGGGGGCGTTCCAAGGGCACCGTGAAGGGGCTGATGCCGCTGGTCGCACAGCTCCTGGACGAGCGGTACAAGGGTGCCGTGGAGATGCCGTCGCGGGCCACGTTCTACCGCCTCGTCCATGAGATCGCCCACCCCGCCGACCATCCGGCCACCCGGGTACGGACGGTGCCCGTCACCGACGACGGACGCGGATTCACCCCGACCGTGGCCCTGCGGCCCGGGGAGCAGGTCCAGATCGACACCACCCGCCTGGATGTCCTCGCACGGTTCGACGACGGCAGCGTGGGCCGGCCGGAACTCACGATCGCTGTCGATGTCGCCTCGAGGGCGATCCTGGCGGGGGTGCTGTGCCCGGCCGGAACGCAGGCGGTCGACGCCGCTCTGCTGCTGGCGGAGATGGCGGTGCCGCATCCGGCACGCCCGGGGTGGCCTGACGTGCTGCGCTTCGCACACAGCACGGTCCTGCCGGCCGAGCGTCTGCTTTCTTTGGACGAACGTCTTCGCGGAGCAGCCGCCCGGCCGGTCGTGGTACCCGAGACCGTGGTGGTGGACCGGGGGAAGGTGTTCCTGTCGAAGGCGTTCACGGGCGCCTGCGAAGCACTCGGGATCAGCGTGCAGGCCGCCCCGCCGTTCGCCCCCACAGCCAAAGGCATCGTGGAGCGGACCTTCGGGTCGATCAACACCCTGTTCTGCCAGCACCTGCCCGGCTACACCGGCTCCGACGTCACCCGCCGCGGCAAGGACGCAGCACACGAAGCCTGTTACAGCGTCGCCCAGCTGCAAGAGCTGCTGGATGAGTGGGTCGTGCACTATCACCACCGCCCCCACCAGGGCCTACGGCATCCCATGCTGCCGAAGATCGCGCTGTCCCCGAACCAGATGTGGGCAGCCCTGGTCGCGACCACCGGATACGTGCCCGTACCGCTCACCGGCAACGACTACCTGGAGCTGCTGCCTGTGCGGTGGCAGGCCATCACCGAACACGGCATCCGCCTGCACCACCGCACCTACGACCACGACCTGCTCGGCCCGCACCGCGGGCAGCCCTCCACCGTGGCAGGCCGCGGCGGGAAATGGGAAATCCACTACAACCCCCACGATGCCCGCCAAGTCTGGATCCGCCTGCCCGACGGCCGGCTCACCGAGATCCCGTGGATCCACCGGGACCACACCCACCAGCCGTTCAACGACCGCATCTGGCAATACCTGCGCACCATCACCGCACAGCGGTCCGGACAGAACGCCGAACAGGCCGAAGCCGCTCTCGCCGAAGCCCTCGACGCTCTCATGCGCCGCGCCCGGGCAGGACAGGCCACCGCCCAGGAGCAGCACCTCCTCAACCGCACCACCACCGTCCGCACTCCCCCGCCACGCCGCTCCAAGAGCCGGCACCACGCACCCCCACCACAGCCAGGGGCGCCGGGCGCGGGCGAGGACAGCCTTGACGGCCTCGACCAGGACCAGGAAACAGGAAGCCTCGCGGCAGAGGACGAAACCGTAGGCGACCGGGCCGGGCCGGTGAGCGGGTACGGGCTCTACGACGCAGAGGAAGAAGCTCTCAAGTGGTGACCGACCCCCGCTCGCGCGCAGAAAGCAGTCCATCCACAGCGCATGGAAAGGACTCCCGAACAGGGCACGGCATGAGCGCCCCAGACGGGGACGAGCCAACCGGCACAGGCTGGCCGGTGACGACCTGGCAGGGCTGGCAGCACTTCGCCACCACCCCACCCCCACAACCACCCGCACCCGGAGAACCAGAACGAAGCACAGAAGAACGCCTCGCCTACCACTCCGCCTTCGTCACGGTACAAACCCCGGCCATCGACACCGTCACCACCAACGTGCGCACACTGATGATCCTGGGACAGCACCAGCAGACCACCGCACGGCCATCGCTGATCGTCACCGGGCCGGCAGCAGCCGGAAAGACCACCGCCCTCCTGCATACCGGGCGCACCTGCCACCTCGCCCACACCCGACAGCACCCGCCGCCGGGCCCCGGCATGCACGCACCGGTGCCCGTGGCATACGTACTGGTCCCGCCCGCGGCAAGCGCGAAAACCCTCGCGACCGAATTCGCCCGCTACCTCGGCATCCCTGTAACCGGCCGGATGACGCAAGCCCAGATCACCGACGCCGTCTGCCACACCTACAACCAGACCGGCGTGCGCCTGATCCTCATCGACGAGATCCACCGGCTCAACCCCCGCACCACCACCGGCGCCGAAACCGCCGACCTCCTCAAAGACCTCACCGAACGCATCCGCGCGACCTTCGTATACGCGGGCATCGACGTCACCACCACCGCCCTGTTCTCCGGCGTACGCGGAGCACAACTCGCCGGGCGGGCCTCCCTGGTCGAATGCGGCGCCTTCCCCGCACGCCTCGGGAAACACGAACCCTTCCGCGAACTCATCACAGGCGTGGAAGCAGCACTCGATCTACGGGCACACCAGCCCGGCACACTCCCCCGCCACGCCGCCTACCTCCACCAACGCACCGCAGGACGCATCGGATCCCTCACCCGACTGATCCGCCAAGCAGCCATCACCGCCATCCACGACGGCACCGAACGCATCACCAAAACCAGCCTCGAAACAATCCGTCTCGACCACCTCGCCGAAACCCACCACCGCCCCACCCCCAACCAACCCACCACACCCCGCCGCTAACCCCCGGGCCGTCCGACGACCACACAGCACGCAACGCTGCGACCAGGGAAAACGCACACGAGGCCTTTAGAAGACAGGACCACACGAGAGACACGAGAAAAATCTCAACGAAAACGAGAGAACCCCACACCAGCAAGCCCCCAGCCCCGCAAGACCCGCTCACACAGTCTCAACCAAACCGGCATACCCCCAGCACACGACACCGCCCGTACCGCAACTACACCCCCACGAAACGACAGGTCAGCGACCAGCCCATCCGCGGCCGACTCGACGGCCAGCCCTGGATCCAGGCGATCCTGGCCGACTACAGCGAACCCGACAGCCTCGACAGCCTCGCCCGCCTCCTGCAGGACGCCTGCTACATCGTCCTGGCCTTCCTCTCCGGCGCCCGCGACAGCGAACTCAGAACCTGCCTGACCATCGAACGCGACGCCGACGGCCGCCCCTACCGGTGAAAGATGCACAGCCTCGCCTTCAAGGGCGAAAGTGGGCCCGGCCGACACTCCCGCCACCTGGAACGTCGGCGAACCTGCCGCACGGGCCATCACCGTGCTGGAGCAGCTGCAGCCGCCCGACAGCGACTACCTCTTCGCTCCTCTGCCGCACACTTCCGGCGCCCTGCCGGACGCCGTCAACCAGGTCCTGACCAGCGGTGCCACCAACGCCCGCCTGAACCGGTACACCGCCTGGATCAATGACTACTGCCAACACCACACGCGCAGCGACTCCGTTCCCGCCGTCAACGGACAGCAATGGCACCTGACCAACAGGCAGTTCCGGCGCACCCCTGCCTGGTACATCGCCCGCCGCCCCGGCGGCGTCATCGCCGGAGCCCTCGCCTTCCGCCACCACTGCATCCAAATCTTCGAAGGCTATCCGGCACCAGCGAATCCGGATTCCGTGCCGAAGTCGAAAACGAGCAAGCCCTCGCCCGCGGCGAACACCTCTTGGCCGCCATCGACGCCCACGAACACACCACACTGACCGGCCCCGCCGCCGACGAAGCCGCCAGCCGCCTCGAACAGCTCGGCACCCGCGCCCGCTATCAGGGCAGAATCGTCCTCGACGAGGCACGGCTGCGACGACTGATGGACCGCCATGACCCAGCCGTCTACCCCGGCCAGTACGTCACCTGCGTCCACGACCACACCAAAGCCCTGTGCGAGAAAGCCCGCAACCGGCGCAGCGAAGGCCTCCCCGATCACGGCGGGTTCAAGCCCCTGGCCTGCCGCAATGTCGCCCTCCCCCCCCCCCCCCCCCCCCCCC
>NZ_LIVV01000023.1 GCF_001905825.1 Streptomyces sp. CB02009 | reverse complement strand
CGGCGGCGGCGAGGGCCGCGACGCGGGCGGTGCGGGGCGCGGTGCGGGCGCCGCCGCGGGTGCGGGGCGTGCTTCCGGGCATACGGATTCGGCCGGAGTCCATCAGGTGGTGTCCCCCCTCTGCAGGTCCCCGCGCGCCGGGGGCCGGGGCGGCGAACCTGTGGAGATGTTGCAGATGATGCGAAGACGAGCGGGTCGTCCTTGCGTGACTGAGGCGAGTGTGAAGGAGCGCTCCGAGCCTGAACGGTAAACATGAAAGAGACACCACGGATGAGTGAATCAACGCCGCCGTGAGCGAAGCGGGCGAGCGAGCGTAGGCTCGTTCTCGACGCTCTCCGGGCCGAAATACGATGCGGCGGGCACGGTCGGCCCATCCCTCGACCGCCACAGAACTCAATGGAAGCGAGATTTCACCACCGTGACTGCTCTCACTCTCAGCACTGCCGGCGCGGCGACGCTCCGCGCCGACGCCCTCGTCATCGGCGTCGCGAAGTCCGGGAAGACGCTCGTCGTCGCTCCGGGCGCCGAGGCCGTCGACAAGGCCTTCGACGGCCGGCTCGCCGCCGTCCTGGAGACGCTGGGTGCCTCGGGTGCCGAGGGTGAGGCGACCAAGCTGCCCGCCCCCGCCGGCCTCAAGGCCCCCGTCGTCCTCGCCGTCGGCCTGGGCTCCGCCCCCGAGGACGGCGAGTCCTACGCCGCGGAGACCCTCCGCCGGGCCGCGGGTGTCGCCGCCCGCACCCTGACCGGCTCGAAGAAGGCCGCGTTCGCGCTGCCGATCGAGGAGGCCGAGGACGCCTCCGCCATCGCGGAGGGCGCCCTGCTGGGCGCGTACGCCTTCACGCAGTACCAGGAGACCGGCAAGGACGCGAAGAAGCCGCTGGGCGAGGTCGCCCTGCTCGGCGCCAAGCCGCGCGACAAGGCCCACAAGGCCGCCGCCGAGCGCGCCCAGGCGGTCGCCGCCGAGATCAACCGCGCCCGCGACCTGATCAACATGCCGCCGAACGACCTGACCCCGGCCGCCTTCGCCGCCGCCGCCCAGGCCGCCGGCAAGGAGCACGGCCTCAAGGTCCAGGTCCTCGACGAGAAGGCCCTCGCCAAGGGCGGCTACGGCGGCATCCTCGGGGTCGGCGTCGGCTCCGAGAACCCGCCGCGCCTGGTCCGCATCGGCTACACCCACCCGAAGGCGGAGAAGACCCTCGCCCTGGTCGGCAAGGGCATCACCTACGACTCGGGCGGCATCTCCCTGAAGCCGGCCGGCCACAACGAGACGATGAAGTGCGACATGAGCGGCGCCGCCGCCGTGTTCTCCACCGTCGTCGCCGCGGCCCGCCTCGGCCTCGAGGTCAACGTCACGGGCTGGCTCGCCCTCGCCGAGAACATGCCGTCCGGCTCCGCCACCCGCCCGGGTGACGTGCTGCGCATGTACAGCGGCAAGACCGTCGAGGTCCTGAACACCGACGCCGAGGGCCGGCTCGTCCTCGCCGACGCGCTGACCCGCGCCTCCGAGGAGCACCCGGACGCGATCGTCGACGTGGCGACGCTCACCGGCGCCATGGTCCTCGCGCTGGGCAACCGCACCTTCGGCATCATGGCCAACGACGACGAGTTCCGCTCCACGATCCACGAGATCGCGGAGGAGGTCGGCGAGGCGTCCTGGCCGATGCCGCTCCCCGCGGACCTGCGCAAGGGCATGGACTCCCCCACCGCCGACATCGCCAACATGGGTGAGCGGATGGGCGGCGGCCTGGTCGCCGGTCTCTTCCTCCAGGAGTTCGTGGGCGAGGGCATCACCTGGGCCCACCTGGACATCGCGGGCCCGGCCTTCCACGAGGGCGCCCCGTACGGCTACACCCCCAAGGGCGGCACCGGCTCCTCGGTCCGCACCCTGGTGCGGCTGGCCGAGCTGACGGCGGCCGGCGAGGTCTGAGCAGCCGTGTGACGGCGACGGCCCCGGGCTGCGTGCCCGGGGCCGTCGCCGTTCGCCGTTCGCCGTTCGCCCGCGACGAAATCCGCAGGTTCGTACGCTCTGGTCCGGCCGCCGTACGGACGATCGGCCGTCTCAGAGCACGGCCCCGCGTCCCGCCATCCGTCAACAAGTGCGAAGATGGGTTCTCGGCAGGACAGGGCCCCCACCACAGGGCCGAAAAATAGCGGCCGAACACCAGCCGACCGACCGGTCCTCACCCGAAAGGGGAACGAGGGGACCGGCGACGAGCGCACATGCATGGAGGACGTGACGTGGCGAACGACGCCAGC
Organism: Streptomyces sp. CB02009; assembly: GCF_001905825.1. Taxonomy (GTDB): domain Bacteria; phylum Actinomycetota; class Actinomycetes; order Streptomycetales; family Streptomycetaceae; genus Streptomyces. The sequence goes on along the minus strand of NZ_LIVV01000023.1, from coordinate 6,412 downwards.
ACCGTTTTCGACCTAGTGATCCTCGGCGGCGGTAGCGGCGGTTACGCCGCGGCGCTGCGCGGAGCGCAGCTGGGCCTGGACGTCGCACTGATCGAGAAGAACAAGCTCGGCGGCACCTGCCTGCACAACGGCTGCATCCCGACGAAGGCCCTGCTCCACGCCGGCGAGGTCGCCGACCAGACCCGCGAGGCGGAGCAGTTCGGTGTCAAGGCCTCCTTCGAGGGCATCGACATCAAGGCCGTGCACAAGTACAAGGACGACGTGATCTCGGGCCTGTACAAGGGTCTGCAGGGTCTCGTCGCCTCCCGCAAGGTGACCTACATCGAGGGCACCGGCCACCTGTCCTCCCCGACCTCCGTCGACGTCGACGGTCGCCGGGTCGAGGGTCGCCACGTCCTCCTGGCCACCGGTTCCGTGCCGAAGTCCCTCCCCGGCCTGGAGATCGACGGCAACCGGATCATCTCCTCGGACCACGCGCTGACCCTGGACCGCGTCCCGGAGTCCGCGATCATCCTGGGCGGCGGCGTCATCGGCGTCGAGTTCGCCTCGGCGTGGAAGTCCTTCGGCACCGACGTCACGGTGATCGAGGGCCTGAAGCACCTGGTCCCGGTCGAGGACGAGAACAGCTCGAAGCTTCTTGAGCGCGCGTTCCGCAAGCGCGGCATCAAGTTCAACCTCGGCACCTTCTTCCAGTCCGCCGAGTACACCGACAACGGCGTCAAGGTCACCCTGGCCGACGGCAAGACCTTCGAGGCCGAGGTGCTGCTGGTCGCGATCGGCCGCGGCCCGGTCTCCGCCGGCCTCGGTTACGAGGAGCAGGGCGTCGCGATGGACCGCGGATACGTCCTGGTCGACGAGTACATGCGCACCAACGTGCCGACGATCTCGGCCGTGGGCGACCTCGTCCCGACGCTCCAGCTCGCGCACGTCGGCTTCGCCGAGGGCATCCTCGTCGCGGAGCGCCTGGCCGGCCTGAAGGCCGTCCCGATCGACTACGACGGCGTGCCCCGGGTGACGTACTGCCACCCCGAGGTCGCCTCCGTCGGCATCACCGAGGCCAAGGCCAAGGAGATCTACGGCGCGGACAAGGTCGTCGCCCTCAAGTACAACCTGGCGGGCAACGGCAAGAGCAAGATCCTCAAGACCGCGGGCGAGATCAAGCTCGTCCAGGTCAAGGACGGTGCCGTGGTCGGCGTCCACATGGTCGGTGACCGCATGGGCGAGCAGGTCGGCGAAGCACAGCTGATCTACAACTGGGAGGCGCTGCCGGCCGAGGTCGCGCAGCTCATCCACGCCCACCCGACGCAGAACGAGGCGCTCGGCGAGGCCCACCTGGCCCTGGCCGGCAAGCCTCTGCACTCCCACGACTGACGCTCACGTCATCACAGGGCGCGACGACCACTTCCCGCAATTCGTTAGGAGCAACTGAAACCATGTCGGTTTCCGTAACCCTGCCGGCGCTCGGCGAGAGCGTCACCGAGGGCACCGTCACCCGCTGGCTCAAGGCCGAGGGTGAGCGTGTCGAGGCCGACGAGCCGCTGCTCGAGGTCTCGACCGACAAGGTCGACACCGAGATCCCCGCCCCCGCCTCGGGCATCCTGGCCTCCATCAAGGTCGCCGAGGACGAGACGGTCGAGGTCGGCGCCGAGCTCGCCATCATCGACGACGGCACGGGCGCCCCGGCCGCCGAGGCCCCCGCCGCCGAGGCCCCGGCCGCCGAGCCCGCCGCGGCTCCGGCCGCCGAGACCCCGGCCGCCCCGGCGCCGGCCGCCGAGGCCCCCGCGGCCGAGGCCCCCGCCGCCCCGGCCCCCGCGGCCGAGGCCCCGGCCGCTCCGGCCGGCGGTGCCACCGGCACCGACGTCGTGCTGCCCGCGCTCGGCGAGTCCGTCACCGAGGGCACCGTGACCCGCTGGCTGAAGTCGGTCGGCGAGACCGTCGAGGCCGACGAGCCGCTGCTCGAGGTCTCCACGGACAAGGTCGACACCGAGATCCCCGCCCCCGCCTCCGGCGTTCTCCTGGAGATCGTCGTCGCCGAGGACGAGACCGCCGAGGTCGGCGCCAAGCTCGCCGTCATCGGTGCCGCGGGTGCGGCTCCGGCCGCCGCTCCGGCTCCGGCCGCCCCGGCGCCCGCCGCCGCTCCGGCCCCCGCCGCCGCCGCTCCGGCTCCGGCTGCTCCGGCCGCCCCGGCTCCGGCCCCCGCGCCGGCCGCTCCGGCCGCCCCGGCCGCGGCTCCGGCCCCGGCCGCCCAGGCCCCGTCGATCGCCCCCGCGGTCGTCACCCCGGTTCCGGCGACCCCCGCCGCGGCTCCGGCCGCACCCGCGGAGGACGGCGCGTACGTGACCCCGCTGGTCCGCAAGCTCGCCACCGAGAACGGTGTCGACCTCGCGGCCGTCAAGGGTTCGGGCGTCGGCGGCCGTATCCGCAAGCAGGACGTCCTCGCGGCCGCCGAGGCCAAGAAGGCCGCCGCCGCCCCGGCCGCGGCTGCTCCGGCCGCCAAGGCTCCGGCCCTGGAGGCCTCCCCGCTGCGCGGTCAGACCGTCAAGATGACCCGCATGCGCAAGGTCATCGGCGACAACATGATGAAGGCGCTGCACGGCCAGGCCCAGCTGACCTCGGTCGTCGAGGTCGACATCACCAAGCTGATGAAGCTGCGCGGCCGCGCCAAGGACGCCTTCGCCGCCCGTGAGGGCGTCAAGCTGTCCCCGATGCCGTTCTTCGTCAAGGCGGCGGCCCAGGCGCTGAAGGCCCACCCGGTCATCAACGCCCGGATCAACGAGGACGAGGGCACGATCACCTACTTCGACACCGAGAACATCGGTATCGCGGTGGACTCCGAGAAGGGTCTGATGACCCCGGTCATCAAGGGTGCGGGCGACCTCAACATCGCCGGTATCTCGAAGAAGACCGCGGAGCTGGCCGGCGCCGTGCGCGCCAGCAAGATCACCCCGGACGACCTGGCCGGTGCGACCTTCACCATCTCCAACACCGGTTCGCGCGGCGCGCTCTTCGACACGATCATCGTGCCCCCGAACCAGGTCGCCATCCTGGGCATCGGCGCCACCGTGCGCCGTCCGGTCGTCATCAACCACCCGGACCTGGGTGAGACGATCGCGATCCGCGACATGACGTACGTCGCGCTGTCCTACGACCACCGTCTGGTGGACGGCGCCGACGCCGCCCGCTACCTGACCTCGGTCAAGGCGATCCTCGAGGCCGGCGAGTTCGAGGTCGACCTCGGTCTGTAGTCCGTACGCCGAAAGGCATACGCCGAGGCAACGTAACGAGCCTCACCTGCGGCGCCCCCGCCCGGAAGTGTTTCCGGACGGGGGCGCCGCCGTATTGTCTTTAGAGTCAACACTCCCCGAGGAGCCGCTTCATGACCGTCCCCGTCGTCCACTCGCTGCGCGAGCAGATCCGCGAGCACATCGTGGAGGGGATCGTCAGCGGCCGCTGGAAGCCGGGCGAGCGGATCGTGGAGCGCCGGATCGCCACCGAGCTCGAGGTGAGCCAGACGCCCGTGCGCGAGGCGCTGCGCGAGCTGGAGTCGCTGCGACTGATCGAGTCGGCGCCGAACAAGGGCGTCCGGGTCCGCAATCTGACCGCCGCCGACCTGGAGGAGAGCTACCCCGTACGGGCCGGTCTGGAGCAGATCGCGGCGGAGCTGGCGGCCGGCCGGCTCGCGGCCGACTGCTCGGCCCTGGAGCCGCACGTGGCGGCCCTGTACGAGGCGGACGCGACCTCCGACGGCACGGCCCAGGTGCGGCACACGGTGGCCTTCCACCGGGAGCTGGTGAAGGCCGCGGGGAACGCCGTCCTGCTGCACACCTGGGAGACGCTGGGCATCGAGGTGTTCACGGCCCTGTCGATCCGCTGGCTCGGCACGGTCCAGAAGTCGTACGCGGAGGAGCACCAGGAGCTGGTGGAGGCCTTCCGGCGGGGCGACCCGAACATCGGCGCGCTGGTGAAGGCGCATGTGCTGGGCTGCGCGCCGCGCGCCTGACCTGCCCCCTTCTCGTCACGGACAGTGAGCGGGCCCACCCTCGGGTGGGCCCGCTCATTCGTGCGCGCCCCTCCTCAGAAAGCGGCCCCTCCCCGCTCCCACCTGCGAAAACAAGGCACCGGGTGCCCCGTTTCACGGCACCCTGTGCCGACTTTCTCGATCTGAAGAGGTTTTCCCCTTCAACCCTTTGATCGATCATCGATCGCCGGTTTACAGTCTTCGGCGGGCCGCTACCCGGCCCTTCGCCCTGTCCTGCCAGACAAGGCACCCCTTCTCCACCCCCATCTGTCCGGAAGGCGGCGATCATGACCGATCCCGTAGGCAAGATTCCGAGCGAGCTCGACCAGCTCCCGGACCGTGACACCGAGGAGACCGCCGAGTGGGCGGCCTCCCTGGACGCCGTCACCAAGGCCGCCGGCCCCCACCGGGCCGCCTACCTGATGCGCCGCACGCTCCAGCACGCCGAGGGCGCGGGCCTCGCCCTGCCCAAGCTGCTGGAGACGGATTACGTCAACACCATCCCGACCTCCTCCGAGCCGACGGGCGCCGACTTCGACGGCGACGAGGCCATGGAGCGCCGGATCACCGCCTGGAACCGCTGGAACGCGGCCGCGATGGTCACCCGCGGCTCGAAGTACGGCGTCGGCGGTCACATCGCCACGTTCGCGTCGGCCGCCTGGCTGTACGAGACCGGCTTCAACCACTTCTTCAAGGGCAAGGAAGCCGACGGTTCCGGCGACCAGCTCTACATCCAGGGTCACGCCGCGCCCGGCATCTACGCCCGCGCGTTCCTGGACGGGCGCCTCAACGAGGCCCACCTCGACAACTTCCGGCAGGAGTCCGGCGGCAACGGCCTGCCCTCCTACCCGCACCCGCGCCGCCTGCCCTGGCTGTGGGAGTTCCCGACCGTCTCCATGGGTCTGGGCCCGCTCTCCGCGATCTACCAGGCGCGCTTCAACCGCTACCTGACCAACCGCGCCATCAAGGACGTCTCCGCCTCGCACGTGTGGGCGTTCCTCGGCGACGGCGAGATGGACGAGCCCGAGTCGACCGCGGCCCTCGCCCTGGCCGCCCGCGAGGGTCTGGACAACCTGACCTTCGTCATCAACTGCAACCTGCAGCGCCTCGACGGCCCGGTCCGCGCCAACTTCAAGATCGTGCAGGAGCTGGAGGCCCAGTTCCGCGGCGCCGGCTGGAACGTCGTGAAGTCGCTGTGGGGCAACGCCTGGGACGAGCTGTTCGCGCTCGACACCACCGGCGCCCTCGTCCGCCGCCTCCGCGAGGTGCCGGACGCGCAGGTCCAGACGTACCAGACCCGCGACGCCGCCTACATCCGCCAGGACTTCTTCGGCAAGGACCCGGCGCTCGTCGCGATGGCGCAGCTGCTGAGCGACGACAAGATCCTGGAGTGCTTCCACCTCTCCCGCGGTGGCCACGAGCCGCGCAAGGTGTACGCCGCGTACAAGGCCGCCGTGGAGTTCAAGGGCGCGCCGACGGTCATCCTCGCGCAGACCGTCAAGGGCTTCACCCTCGGTGAGGGCTTCGCGTCGAAGAACGCGAACCACCAGATGAAGAAGCTCACGAACGACGAGTTCAAGAACATGCGTGACCTTCTTGAACTGCCCATCTCGGACGCGCAGTTCGCCGACGGCCAGGTGCCGTACGGCCACCCCGGCGCCGACTCCCCCGAGGTCCGCTACCTGCAGGAGCGCCGCGCGGCGCTCGGCGGTCCGGCCCCGGCCCGCCGTACCCACGCGATCGCCCCGCTGCCGGCCCCGGCCGAGAAGGCCTTCACCGCCTTCGACAAGGGCTCCGGTACGCAGTCGATGGCGACGACGATGGCCTTCGTCCGCCTGGTCAAGGACCTCATCCGCGACAAGGAGACCGGCAAGCGCTGGGTCCCGATCGTCCCGGACGAGGCCCGTACCTTCGGTATGGAGTCGCTGTTCCCGTCGCTCGGCATCTACTCGCCGAAGGGCCAGACGTACGAGCCGGTCGACCGCGACCAGCTGATGTACTACAAGGAGGCCGTCAACGGCCAGATCCTCAACGAGGGGATCACCGAGGCCGGTTCGATGGCCGACTTCATCGCCGCTTCCACCGCGTACTCCACGCACGGCGAGGCGATGATCCCGTTCTACATCTTCTACTCGATGTTCGGCTGGCAGCGGACCGCCGACCAGATGTGGCAGCTCGGCGACCAGCTCGGCCGCGGCTTCCTCGTCGGCGCCACCGCGGGCCGTACGACCCTGACCGGTGAGGGCCTGCAGCACGCCGACGGCCACTCGCCGGTGATCGCGGCGACCAACCCGGCGGCGCTGACGTACGACCCGGCGTTCGCCTACGAGGTCGCGGCCATCGTCAAGGAGGGTCTGCGCCGGATGTACGGCGAGGCCGCCGAGGGCGAGGACC
>NZ_LIVV01000022.1 GCF_001905825.1 Streptomyces sp. CB02009 | reverse complement strand
CTGCGGGAGCATTGACAGGAGCCACCGCCCGTGCCGCACACACACCCGTTCCCACCGCGGGGCGTATCGCACCGCACGCACGGCTGTTCCTGTGCGCTGAGCCGTACACAGCCCGCAGCCGAACGCCACCGGCCCGACAACCACGCCGCCGATCCGCCACACCGCAGCCGGCACTCCGTCCCTTCCGGCAGGCAGCTTGGCGTCCTGTTGTCCCCAGGACGGCAACGCCCGTGCCGCCACGTCCTCCCCGATGCCGCACAGGCTCGCCAGAAGTCGCCGTCCGGCAGCGTTCAGCACTACCTCGGCGTCAGCCCGGCAGGCGCCGCCCTCGTGCTTGGGCTGCTGGTTAAGCCACTGCCAGTACGACCGCAGCCCCTTCGCCTCCAACCCGTAGCGGCTGGCGATGCGGCAGATCAGCGACGAGGTCGTCTCACCCTGCAGGGGAGCGATCCGCAGGAGGCCGGGGTAAGGGGGCATTCCACCACGGTCTCGTGCTCACCGTCTTGGCGGGCGTGTTCGCAAAAAGACGCTCAGCAGACCGAGACCACCTCACCCCAGCTGACCGCATTCGTCGCGATCAAGCCCCCGGCGGCCGCCCCGGTGCCGACTCGTCCCACAGCGTCAGTCGCCCGCCCGGGCGCGCAGATGCGCTACCTGGTCAAGCAGCTGAAAGGAACCAAAGCCGCCGCCCAGGCCCTCGGGATCTCCCAGCGCACCGTCGAGCGGTACATCAAGAACCAGCTCAAAACACCGCGCCCGGACCTTGCCGCCCGACTGTCCGGCGAGGTGAGGAAGCGGTGGCAGCCCCGCGTGAAGGCGCAGGCGAAGAAGACCGCCGGCACGAGCAGCGGCCTCGTCATCGACGTCCAGGGCCGCCTCGGCTACAGCGCGCCCGTTGGAACCACGGACGAGGCCCGTGAACGCCACCTCACCGTGGCGCTGCCGCCGCGCTTCGCCGAGCGCCTGTTCACTGCGCAGGAGCAGGGCGCCTCTGAGAATCAGCTCCAGCAGATCGCTGCCGAAGGACTCAAGGAGACCTATTTCCAGAACCACGGGACGCGGGCCGGGAGTCTGGAGGAAGTGCGCCTGTTCGACGTCCAGCACATCGAGTTCGGCCTCTAGACCGCACCGGCCCAGGACGCGGTAGTTACCCGGCAGTGCCAGTGAGGGCGTGACGCATAGCCCCTCCTCTGCGCTTGGTCCTGGGCTGAGCCAGGCTGCCCGGGGAGCTCCGGCGGGCTGCCCGGTGGGGAGAAGGGAGCAACGGTTATGCCGGCCATGTGAGCAGACGGGCTGAGACCCAGGGTGCGGTATAAGAGGACCCCGAGTCACAGGCCTGCGGCTGACCGCTGGGCCTGCGGAGCCGGGATCCGGCCCTGCAGGGCCTGCTCTTCTCAGCTTGTGTCCCTGTGATTGTCAGTGCCGGCTCGTATCATCCGTTCACCCTTTTGGACCGGGCTTGGAGCGGAGCGGCACGATATGGCACCACAGCGTCCGTGGATTATTGAGGACTGCGCGATCACATCGCATAAGCAGGACCGCTTTGACCATCAATCCGTCGCGCGGGAACTCTTCACCATCGTCCGGGGAAGCCGGCAGCCCCTGGCAGTCGGGCTGCTGGGCCCGTTCGGCAGCGGCAAGTCCTCCGTCGTGCGGCTCCTGGACGCCGAACTGCAAGGCGACAAGGAGTGGGCAGTCCTCCACCTCAGCGCCGAGCGCCACACCGGTACCGCTCGTGCCCGAGGCTTGCTGTACGGAGTCCTGGACGAAGCCCTGGGCAAGAAGCTCATCAAGAAGGAACAGTGGGAGTCCGGACGAGCGTGTCTGGACGCCGGACGACAGCAGACAGCACCCCGCCCGAACCCCACGTCCGGCATCCCGGGCAAAGCCAGCCGGAAGAGTCACGCGAAAGCAATCGGCGCCGCGTTCGCTTGGATCCTCGGGTGCCTGATCGCACTCTGGGCCCTCGGCGCCGTTGCGGTTCTCATCGGCCACGCCGTCGGCCGCGGGGCCGGCGTGCCGGTATGGACCTGGTTCGCTTCCCCCGGTGCGAGACCGCTGACCACATCGCTGTCAGGGGCAGCCGTCGTGGCATGCGTCCTGGCAGCCGCCAAGGACGGTGCCCTTTCAACGCTGAAGAAGTACGAGATCACACTCACCACACCGCGCCCAGAATCCTCCGACGACCTCGAGCAGGTCTTCTCCAGACTGATCGACAGCATCGACCGACGCCTCGTCATCGCCATCGATGACATCGACCGCCTGGCCGCGGCCGAGGTCCTCGAAGCGCTCGCCACCGTCCGCAGCCTTCTGCTGACGGGAACCCAGCGTGCCCACCCGCCTGTGTTCCTGCTGTCCTGCGACGAAGACATCGTTCGCGAAGCCATCGTCGGCGTCCGCCCTGGGCTGGCCCACGCCCCCGCAGTCCCACCCCACACCGGCAAGAACCCCAGCAAAGCCTCCGAGCGCAAAGCCACAGAGGAAGCCGCCCAGGAGTACCTGAACAAGCTGTTCACTGTCCGGCTCACGCTGCCGGCCCACCACGAATCGGACCTCAGGCAGTACATCCAGCACCTGATCACCGAACCCACTCCGCATGAACTCATCGACCGGCTCGGAGGCATCTCAGCGGTCCGCGACGTTCTCGAGACACTCATTCACCCCGGGGTACGAGACCCCCGCCACGCGATCCGTCTCCTCAACAGCTTCTTGACCGATTACGGCCTCGCACTGAGGCGGGAACAGCCGGACGGCAACCAGACCACCTGGATTGCTGTTGGCGAGGTATCCGGCTACCCCGTCGCCCTGGCTCGTCTCACGGTGCTCCGGCACGACTACCGCACCCTCTATGACGCCATCCGCCGGGAGAACGAACTCCTCGCACTCCTCGACGACGCCCTGCTCGGCACAACCCGCGCGCTCTACGACCCCCTCGTCGCGCCGTACACCGTCAAGCCGGACACCGACGACGAAGCGCAGGCCCTCCACGACGACGACACGCCTCGGCTCGACACCACATCGCACCCCGGCCTGGTCTACCTGAGAACGACCGCGGCCAAGGCACGCCTGCGCCGCCCCACACACCTCGTGCCTCTACTCACTCTCGGTTCCACCCCCGCCAGCCGAGCCCTGGGCAGCGAAGGCGCGGCAGAGGTCCAGCGTGAACTCCTCCAGCGAGACAGCGACGCCCTCCGCGACCGTCTGCAAGTCCAAGGCATGCGTGAACGGGTCCTACAGGCCGCGGCCGAGGCGCTACAGACGGCACGGCCAGGCCTCGACCTCGACAACACCCTGGCCGCCACCGTGCAGGCGCTGGCCCAGACCCCAGACCTTGCCCAACACCTTGACCACGACACCGACACCACCGGCCGGGCCCTGCTCAGCCTGACCGACCGCATCGCCAGCCGACGCCAGGAAGCCGCCACCCCCGTCCCAGCTCACCACCTCGCAGAGATTCTGGACCTGGTTCCCAGCGCACACCTTCCCTCCCTTTACAACACCCTCGGCAGCCCCCCTCCGCGAGACTCCGTGCTCACCGCCGAGCAGGATCAGCCGTCCTTCGCGTGGGCACAGGCCTTGATGAACCTTCCGTCCGAGGAACACGCCCGCGCACTACGGCCCGCCCTCACCCGCTACTTCACAGCGCTCACCCACAACGGGGACCGCGAGCAACTCTGGGCATGGATCGTCTCCTACGACGAAGCGACCGATGTCCAACGCGCCCTGTGGCCTTCGCAGGCCTTCCGCGCACTGATGGGCATGACCGCCAGGATCTCCGAGACCACTCCGGTAGCTGACGTCCGCAGGATCGTCGAACATGCAGCCGGGCACCACCAGTGGACCAGGCCGCTCATGCTGGGTGCCGTGACATGGCTGTCCACCGAGAACGACGAACTGCGTTCTCATGCAATGGACCTCCTCCTCGGCAGGGACATTCCAGCCGACGGATGGGGCGGAGCGATGCAGCAGGACGCCGCGTTCGGCTCCACCGTCGCAACCGAACTGATCCAGCACGCGGCCGTCTTCCTGACCGACGACGACGATGCGGATCGCGCCGCCCGAACAGCTGACCAGATCCATGGCTGGCTGCGAGACCTCGGCGACCACACCGTTCCCTCAGGGCAGCAGGTCAGCGCTCTGGTCGCCGAGGCCGTCGCTCAGTGCGCACACACCAGTGTTCAGATGGCCGACGCAGCGGTGCGGATCGTGCCCGACTTGCTGCAGGACGACGCGATCTCTTGCGTCAGCACCATGGCCGGGAACCTGACGACAGTCGACCCCAGCGATGAACCGCTGGCTGACGCCCTGGCCCAAGCACTCATCACTTTCATGCGAGTCGAGACCGACAACAGCGAAGCCCACAAGGCCGCTGACGCCTGCCTGGCCGTGCTGACCACCTCCCTGGCTGATGACGACGCGCGAGGTGCCTTCGCCCGCAGGCACCTGCCTGCCGTCGCCACTACCCCCGCCGGCCGCCAGGCCGGCCCCAGCTTGGTCGACCAGTTCCTCCCACGCCTCGGCCAGAATCACATTCACCTTCAGGCCGACACCTTCTCCGCCCTCCACGTCCTCATGCGAGACGGTGACACCCGCACCGCTCGGCTTGGACAGATCATGCAGCACCTCTACGGGCGGATGAGCACACAGCCAGTCCCCAATGTCGCCTTCGCCGCGCACTACGCGGCAGATCCGATCGTCAATGTCCAATGGCTCACCTGGATGGCACAGCACTGGGCCGGCATCCCCGACGACGAACGAACCCTCACCATGGCGGCGGCCTGCCGACAAGACCTCCCCCAGAGCGGTCTGCCGCCCCTGCTCCTGCAGCACCTCCTGGCAACCGAGGACACCGAGGCCTGGCACGACGCCGCGCACCTGTGGGACAAGATCGGCACCGAGGAACAGACCTCTCTCCTCGCGTCCGCGCGCGGGCGCTGCCCCCAGCTTGCCGACCGCGCGAACGAAGCCTCTCAAGATGTGCTCGTCATCGCACTCGGCAAAGCCCGCACAGAAGAAACACTCCTGCCCTTCCTCGCACTGATCGCCACGCACCCTCAGGCATCCCAAGCCATCGCCACCTACCTGGACGACGTCATCTCAGCCCGCGACTGGGATGAAACCCTCGCCGTACGCACCGCCTGCGGATGCCCCGACCCAACACCCCTGTGGGACGTGCTCATCCGCGCAGTCCACAACAACCAGACCAGCATTCAACGCGCCAGCTCACTGATCGCAGGCCTTCTCACCACCAGCCCGGGCACAGCCCCCGCCAGCCTCGCCGAGGACCTCGCTCCAGTCCTGCGCACCGCGACAGCCGACAGCGCCACCGCGATAGGCCAAGCCGTCCGGCCAGCACGCCACGTGGCAAACGCACTGCGCACCTCACTGCACGGCCACACCAAGACGACCGCCGAGAAGGAGCGGACGGCAGCCTTCAAACACGCAGCCGGCATCCGCTGACACCCCTGCCCGCATCACCCCGCAACCAGAACAGGGTCCGCCCGACCACCCCGCCACCGAGGCGGTCACCCGGCGCTTCCCCAAGGCACGCCAAGACGACGGCGACCCGCTACGGCCTGAACACAAGAATGGCAGCCCCAAGAATCCGAGGACAGATGGCTCCCTCCGCCGAGGCGGTCACCCGGCGCTTCCCCAAGGCACGCCAAGACGACGGCGACCCGCTACGGCCTGAACACAAGAATGGCAGCCCCAAGAATCCGAGGACAGATGGCTCCCTCCGCCGAAGACCACCCCTCAGCACCCGTTGAAGGTGTGTACGCCTTCAACGCCCCCGGCGCGCCCGTCGTTCTGCACGACGGGCCTGTCGGCCGCTCTGAAGGCCCCGAGACGCCGGGCACCGTCGAGCTGCGGTTCGCTCCGAAACCCGGCCTGGTCTGGCGGCTGCCTCGAACCGACCACACATTCGACCCTCTCCCCGACGACACGACCCTTCATATCGCCCGCCCCTACGGCATGGCGGAACTGCTGGCTCAGCACCGCAGCCACGAGGAAGGCTGGAGCAACGGCGCGGCCCTGGGCGATGCCCAGGCGCCCCTGCAGCGTCTCATCGCCCACTGGGCCAATCTCCCCGCTCTACGCGGCCAGCACGACCTCGTGACCCGCATCGATGGTGTCGAACACACGACCCGCTGCGGCCGGTGGTCACAAGAGACCGGAGGCTGGAAGATCACACTGGACATCCGGCCCGACCACAGCAGCATCTGGAAAGACCTGCATCAAACCCATGTCTACGCCATCACCCACGTCATGGAGCTCAGGCGTACGGACGGCTCGGTGTTCACTTCAGATCAGGCTCAGCCCATCCTCCAGGCCCTGCATATGGGCTTCTCGTTTGCCCTGGGCCGCTGGGTGGCTCCCATGCTGCCCGTTGGCCTCGGCGAGCAGGACCACATCCGCTGGGAGGAGTGGGCCGCTCGACTCTGCGACCCGGCGAAGGCAATCTCCTCAGGATGGTGGACGCACTGGGACAGCGAAGCGCTGCGCACGCTGGTCACCCGTCTCGTATCCGCTTGCAGCGACCCCGCCTACGCCGCACGCGTCAACCGGCAACTGACCTACGCCGTCTCTGTCACACGCGATGAAGGCTTCGTCGAACAGCGCATCATGGTCGGAGCCGCCGGCCTCGAGCACACCCTGTGGCAACGATTCGTCCTGTCCGGAGACATGACACCCGCCCAGTACAACAGCCTGCCTGCCCACAAGCTGCTGCGCCGAGCCCTGCAAAGCACCTCGATCCCCCTCACGATCGATCCGGAACATCTGCCCGCACTTGCCGAGCTTGCCGCAGCACGGAAACGCGACCACGGCGCGAACATGGACGGCGCGGACTTGGTCACCTGGGTTCGCAACAAGCTCGTACACCCCACCGGCGCTGAGGACGATGTCTACCGCTTCAAGGGCGCCGTGACCGAGACCTGGCTACTCACCCGCCACTACCTCACCCTGCTCATCCTGGAATCGCTCGGCTACCAGGGCGCCTACACCAGCCTGGCCGCCGGCCACAGATACGTGGGCGAGAGCGCAAAGGTGCCGTGGGCGACCAGCAACGCCACCGAGGCTTGACCCAAGACGGACACACCGCGAAGCGAGGCATCCACGAATGCCTCGCTCGTCGCTGTCGACATCCAGCCGCTCAGGGAACGAGGAGATCCTCCCGGCTCAGCTCGATGGTGTGCATTTGATCCAGCAGTCGCTTGGGGAGTTTCGGCAGGTCGTTGTCGACGATGATGATCTGGTGCGGCCGGGTACGGGTCGCACCGCTACGGACACCCGCGATGTGGTCAAGGAAGTGCGCATACAGCCGGCCGATGAGTTCCTGATCGTCCTGCCCGAACCCGACGTTCTTGCGGGGCGAGTCGATGATCAGCAGCGACGGCAAATCGGTCACCCCGGTCACCAGCGCGTAGCTGAGAAACGCCATCCGATACACCACATTGATCGCGGTACGTACACCGTGTCCGACCTTGGTGAGGTTCCCGGCCCTCACCTGCGGAAGCAGCGAGCTGTGATTGATCCGGGCCCCAGGGGCATTGGGCAGGCCGACCGCATCGATGAGCCCGGCGAAGTGCTCCTCGAACTCCCCGAGCGTGACCCGCCTGCCGGCCAGCAGGTTCTTACGCGTACGGACCTCCTCCCGCACCCCCTTCAGCTCCTCCTTAGCGGTCTGGACGGCCCGGTACAGCTCGGCCAGCCGACGGTGCGGATCCAGCTCCCGCTCCAGCATCGTCGTCCGCGTGCGGGCCGTCGCGTGGGCCGCAGCCAGTAGCTCGATCTGCGCAGCCAGCGGGCTGATGTCCTCCCGCGTCCGCGCATCGAGCTCGGCCCTCGCCTGCTCCCACGCCGTCTGCGCCTCACCCAGAGCCTTTGCCCGCTCAACCGCGTGCTGCTCCGCCGCAGCGAGCGCCGCCTGCGCAGCCTGCAGGGCCCGCGCCAGCGCATCGGAGTCCAGCTCGCTCAGACACAACGGGCAGTCCCCGGCAGGAACTGGCCGCACGCTCAAATCCGCGGTACACACCGGGCAAGGGGAGAGCGGCCGGGGGCCGTGATGCCGCTGCTCCGTCAGACGCTGAACCTGCCGGCGCTCCCGGACGAGGGCGTGCTCGGCGTCGGCGACCGCCCGGCGGCACCGCTCCAGGACCTGCTCGAGCTCCTGCACACGGCGCCGCAAGGGATCCGCGTGCGCGGTTGCGGCCCGCATCCGGCCCTTGAACTCCTCCAGCGACCACAGAGCATCCCGCTCCTCGCCCTGGCAGCGCGCCAGTTCCGCTTCGAGATCTGCGGCGCTGCCGGTCAAGAACTCGCCGATCGTGCCCGCCCGCCGCCGCAGCTCACTGAGGGTACGGGTCAGCTCGTCCTTCCGGGCCGTCAGCACCCGCATCGGCCCGTCGGTCAGCCCCAGCAACAGCTCGACGATGGTCCGGTAGGACTGGGCCGTATTCGCCTTGCCCCTCACCGACTCGCTACCGTCCACCAGATCCTGGGTGAGGTAGCACATCGCGTACAGCTGCTCGAACGTAAGCCGCGCCCCGGCCCCCAGAAGCGCCACGGCAGAGGGAGGCGCGAACATCTCCGCGAGGCCGAGCAGATCCAGCAGCACCTCGCCCACGATGCGCCGGTCGCTGTCCTCCTGCGCCTCCACGTCGAGGATCTCCTCGACCTGGCCACCGACCCCGTCCAGCAACTCGATACTCCTCGTGTCCGCGACCAGGGAACGGCGCAGCCCGATCCGCATCCCCTCGATCCGCACGAACAGCGTCACCATCTTCAGACGCTTCTCCGGCACCTCGCGCCAGGCCACCGGCAGGCCGAGCGCGTACTTGATGCAGTCGACCAGCGTGGTCTTGCCTGTGTCGATCGGCCCGAAGACACACACCACCGGGTAGGCGAGATCGAACTCCCGCACACCGCCGTCCGAGGTGAGCACGATCCGCTCACAGAAGAAGTCCCTTGCCATCGCGGTTCCTTCGGATTCTCTGGCCGCACCGTCGAGACATCCAACGGGCCACCCCCGCACAGGGAGCCGGGGCACCCCCTCACGCCACCGCATCGGGTGGGCAACACAGGAACGTTGCCCACCCGATCCAGCGCACGCCCCGGGCCACCAACCGCCCCCCTGCGCTGCCACGCAGGCCATCGAGCCAGAGGAGGATCCACCCCCTCTACCCTGCACCGGCACACGGACCGTGTGAATGGGTGCGCTGGTGACGTCGGATGGGCATCAGCAGGGGTGTGAGAGTTCTTCCTGCTCAGAGTCCACCGCAGTGGTGATCACGGCTGTCGCGCGCTGACCAGGCTGCTGCCGCTGGATGCTCATCGCAGGGATGGCTTCGGGCGTGCCTGTTACCAGGGAGTCCGAGCCAAGTTTGTTGATGGCCTGGGAGAAGCGTTCGGTATGGAGCCGGGTTTCCTCCCCATAGGGACAGGGACCTCGCCGATACGACGGAGCGTCCTTGTCCCTCCCATGGGGCATCTGCCTGGCTTGAACGCGCGCTTAGTCGGTTGCGCATCGGCTGGGGCCGCCGTGCCCGGGCCACCGTCAGCGCGGCGGCGACGAGCGTTCTACACGCAGGGAGTGTGGGGTCGGTCGTGTGGTCGGGAGGACGCCGGCCACGATCAGGCGTGGGACTTCTGTAGCGCTACGGGCGTGCCTGATGATCCAAATGCTGTCTTCGATGTCGCGGTATCCGTGGGAGTGGTCGCTGGCATCGCCGACAAGCAGCAGGGCGAAGGGTGGCCCGGTGGCGGTGTAATTGGCGGCCTGAGCGAGGTAATCCCGCTCGACGGTTTCGTGGGTCTTCCACCGCTTGTTGCGCCATTTGATCTCGGCGACGAAGCGGCTCCCGAGTTCGGGCGTGTAGATGACATCGGCGCGCCCGCTGGCGACGTCCCACTTCTCCCGTTCCACGCTGCCTGTTGGAAAAAGAGGGCTGATGTGCTGGTGGAAGTCATCCTGGAGGTTCTTCTCATTCCAGGAGACGGCAATGCCGTCGGTACTCTTGCGCGTCGGCCCGAGGTAGGCGGTGCGTTCACCGTAGAGGTTGGCTTGGGCATCGAACCGGTCATAGAGGAAACGTAGGAAGTGCTCGAGCAGGGGGGTGAAGTAGTGGCTGTCGCTTGGCTTCCAGGCTGGGCTGGTCTTCAGAATGTCGAGCAGGGTCTCCAGGTGCGTGTCCACGCGAGCATTGCCGGTGGGGGTGTAGCCCCTGGCGAGTTGGTGCGCGAGGTTCTCGAGCCGGTCGAGCTGGTGAGGGTCAAGGTCATCGCGTAGGCCGGCGGCGTCAGAACGGAAGAGCGCGGCAAGTGCGGGACGGCCCTCCAGGGCTTTTCCCGGCACCGCCTCCTGTCGTGCCGTTTCACCAGCGGACTGCTGGCGGCGCCGGCGTACAGCGTCGTACAGCGTCCGGGCGTCGGGGTGGTCGGTGAACTGGGGGTCGTGGGCGAGGGCTTGCTCGAGCTGGTGCAGCAGGCCTTGGCTGCGCACGAACGGCGCTTCCACGGCCGGGCTGATCAGCGCCGTGAGGCCCGTGGAGTCATTGGCGGGTGCGTAGATGCTGCGGCTGGTGAGGTAGACCTTCAGGAGATCGTTCAGGGCATCGGCGGGGTTGTACCAACTGGGCTGGTCCAGGTGTGCCTGTGCTGTGTTGAGGGTGGTGACGAGTTTCGCCCAGGCGCTTTGGGCCAGACTCCGGGCGCTGAGCCAGTCAAGCTGGTGCATGCGGCCGGTCCAGGCGGCGAGGTGAGCGGCCGTGGTGTCCAGCTGGTCGGCTGCCTCGGTGAGCCGTTGCCGGGCGCTGCTGTCACCCGTCGGGTTCTGTTCAAGGTCGGCGAAGGCGAGGACAGCTTCGATGGCGGCGGCGTGGGCGCGGGCGTCCAGGCGTGCCTCGTGGGTGCGGTCGAGCTCGGTGAACCGCATCAGGGCTCGCTGCAGTTGTTCGCCGGCGGTGGTTCGGTCGGCGGCCTCCAGAGCGGCTCGCTCGTCAGCCAGGGCAAGTTCGAAGCTCGCGTCGGCTCGGGTCGCCGGGTTCAGGTCGGGCTGGTTTTCCAGGGCGTTGAGGACGTCGAGGAGGCGGTTGGTGTCGGCGAAATGGTCGCGGGCGATGCCGATCAGGATCGGCATACGGTCCAGGGCGTCGGCAGGTTCGGTGCCGGTGATGTCGGTGAGCAGCGCGAGCAGCCGGTGCGGGGAGCCTCCCGCTACCGCCAGGCGCAGCAGGCCGGCGATCGCTGGCTGGGCGAGGGCGGCGTCGCAGTCGCCGGCGAGCGCGTCCTCTGCGAGCGTGGCCAGATCTCGTACGATTCGGTTGCCCAGGCGGGCCGCCAGCCCAGGCCGGGTGCACACGACGTCGAGCGCGTCGGCGAGGACCCAGGCCGAGTGAGGTTGGCGCAGGCCCTGAGCCGCAGCCGCGAGTAGGGGCGCAGCCTGCTCGGCCGGCAAGGTGTCGATGCCGTGGGCCAGCGCAGTAAGAAGGTAGGGCAGTTGAGGCCCGGCGGCCATCGTGTCAACCTCAGCCACGACGGCGTCTGATCCGCCGAGGTCCTCCAGGCCGGGTCCGGCGTCCAGTTCTTCATCGCTCGCCCGGCTGGCCCACTCTTGGAGGGCCTGGTCCACGCTCGGGGCCACTGTCCTCTCCTCTCTGCTGGGCCGCGCCGCGAAGCGAGCAGCTTAGAACAGGTGCTCGCTGTCGCTGGTGATGATGTGGTCCTCGGGTAGCAGTCCTTCGACCAGCTCCGGTTGGGCGGTGGTGAAGACGACTTGGAGTTCGGGCAGTTCCCGCGTCAGGGTCTGCAGCTCGCCGATCAGCCTACGGGCGGCGTCGGCCGTCATCTCTTCGGCGGCGACGGAGTCGATGAGCAGAAGCCCAGGATGGGAGTCGATGTGCCGGGCGGCGCCGCCCCGCAAGAGGGCGATGACGGTGGCGACGCGCATGCGCAGACGGTCACCGCGGCTGAGCTTTTTGAAGGGGTGCTTGACGCCTTCTTTGACGGGATTGACGTTGCCATTGCGTTTGAGCGTGACGGAGTTCAGATGCTGCACGCCGAACTGGCTGGAGAGGCTGACGATCTCTGAGTCCATCGTCGGGAAGAGGTAGTCCGCAGAAGCCTTCACCGTCGCCTCCACCAGCTGGTGCACCGCGCTGAGGACGTCTGGGATGGCGGAGACGGTCGGTATGGCTGGGGGCGCGGTGCCAGTCGCGGCCAGTCGGCCCTTCAGCTCTGCAGCCGTCAGCTCTAGTTCGCGAAGCCGCACATGGGCGGGGTAAGTGGCGAGGGCGCTGCTCACGGCCTCGGTGCCCTGCTGGTGCGCGGTGACGGCTGCGTCCGCGGCGGCCTGTACGACGAGGTGGTGGGCGGCTGCGGCGGCCTCGGCTTCCTGGGCGGTGGCGATGTCGGTGGTGAGTTTCTCGAGCACGGCCTCGGCGGTGTCCTCGGCGATCTCAGGCAGCGGGCGTGTGCACACTGCGCAGGTGGCCCGGTCGCGTTCTGCTGCTCGGCGCTCGTCACCGACCGGCTTTTCGCAGCGCGGGCAACAACTGGGGTTGAGACGTCCGAGCACCCGGCGGGCCTGCCAGGTCTCCTGAGCGTCGAGCTGCGCCTGTTCGGCGCCCACCCGCGCGGCGGTAGCATCCGCCAGGCTCTGCGCGGCATCGTTCAGGCTCATGCGGAGTTGGTGCAGTTCCTGTGCCGCTTGGTCCGCCCGCTGCAGCAGCGGAGAGATGTCGGTCTCGGGAGCACCGCTCAGCTCCTGGATCTCCTGCTGCAGCAGGTCCAGCTGGGCCTGCCACTGGGCGCGCTCGGCCGACCGCGCGTGCAGATCTCCCTCCGCCCGGCGTTGCGCCTGCCGCGTGGTTTTTGCCCGGCCCTTCACCGCGACGGACAGCTGGGCGTGGGCACTGCTGTAGGGGATGTCGACGAACAGTTCCAGCAGCTTGGCCGGCAGTCCGGGCGCACTGACATCACCCAGGAGTAGTTCGTCACCGCCAGCGTTGAGGTAGCACGCCCCGAAGTACGCGGGCCACCCGTGAACCTGAGGCGCTCCCTCTCCGTCGGAGCCGCCGGTGGCGCTCCACAGGCTGGTCCGTTCCATCCGCAGGGCATCCAGGAAGAAGGAGCCGATCACGCGTTCGACATCGTCCGTCCCGGAGCCCTTGGCGACCAGGCGCAAGGGGTTGTCGTCCGCGGCCGCCAACAAGGCCTGGACGGTATCGGCGGTCAAGATGTCGACGCTGACGGGGGGATGCAGACCAGGGATCTGCTCCAGAGCGATCCGAGTGGGTTTGCCAGCCACCACGAGGTCCAGACGCAGCGTGCGTACCCAGGATTGGACGCCTGGTGGCAGATCGCGCGGGGCGCCGCGCAGCGGCCAGACCAAAAACTCCAGCAGGCTGGTCTTACCAGCACTGTTCTCCGGGTGCACGATGGCCCAGATTCCGGGCTCGTAGGGCCGGTCGATGGTGAACGGCTCGCCGTCGTGCTTGATCCCGTCGACTCGCAGACGCAGGATGCGCAGGCGCCGGTCGGCAGGGGCTGGCGTTGTCAACGCGATGTTGGCTTCGGCAAGGGCACGCTCGACCTGGTGCTTGGCGACGTCCAACCGGGCGGCGGCCTGGGTCAGAATGTCGTCGGCGGTGGGCACAACTGGTGGCGTAGCCACGGGGTCCGGCTTGGTCACGACGCCTCCTGTCCGTCGGCTGGTGCACTGGCCTGTGGGGGTGCCGCGACGGCCCGCAGTGCCCGCAGCCTTGCCCGCGCCTGGTCAGTGATTGGGGTGATGTACGACCCGATGGGAGTGTCGGCGTAGTCCCGCAACAGATACTGGCGGCTCTTCAGCTGGGACCCTCCCAGCCCGTCAACCAACGCCACCACCCGCTTGGTCCGCTCCACGTACCAGGCAAGCGCCGGGGCCTCTACGACCATGCTCCCGGCAAGCGTGCGGCCCGACTGCAATAGGTAGTAGCGGTGCTCGACAACCTTCCGCTCCCGCAAGACCTGTGTCTTTTTCAGCAAGCCCCGTTCGACCAGTACCGCGAGAGCGTCGTCGAGCTCCTCGAAGGCGCCGAAGCGGTGCCGCAGCATCGGAAACCGACGCAGGTCCGGCTCCTGGGAGGAAAGGATGTCCTCGGCCAGATCGAGCAGCGCCGGCTCATCCGGAGCCTTCTCGTACTCCGTCATCAGCTCATAAGCCAGATAGTCGGGGTAGCGCACCCAGAAATCGAGCTTCTGCAGCCGCACCTGCGCGCGGACCACACCTACGCACTCGGCCGGCACCTCACCGTCCACGCCGGGTCGCGGTTCATGAGCCGCCGCATTGATCAGCAAGAGCATGCGCACCGCGTCCTGCCAGCGGCTCGCCCGCCGGATTCGCAAACCGCTCGTCATCCATCCCCCAAGGCCCGTTGCCCCCCTGCCACCCCCGGCGCCGCACATGCGAAGCACGCACCCTCAGGGCCCCTTAGCAAGGTCTGGCCACGACCTTCCCTCGTCTCGTAACCTTCTGCACACGCAGAGTAAGACGCCGCGCGATCTTTCGTCGACAGTTCGGACACCGCGGATCATCCCCACCGAGGCAGTCCTCGCGGAGTGCCTTGTCTGTGGGCCACGGCGTGCTGGTCGGCGCGGGCACTAGCTGCGCCATAGTGCCCGCGAATTATGCCCAATGGACTCCCAGTTTCCGCAGGGCGGCGAGCTGGTCGCCGTCCAGCCGGTCCCTCCTGGATTTCGTGTTCGAAATCCATACGCCCAGCCGTACCGACACCGCCTCCGTCTCGCCGTCGACGTCGATCTCGACGACCGCGCCGCGCGGGACCGGCCGGTCCGGGCCTTCCCGCTCGACCCACTGCTTGAGGGCGGCTACACCCCTCTGGAAGGCCGCTGCTGCCTCCCCCGACGCCTTCCCGGCACCACCCTTAGCCGCCGGGGCAGGGGCGGGCCGCTCAATGGGCCTCACACCCAGCGCGGACAGCCGCTGCTGCTGCTCGGTCGACAGTTGCGCCCAGGTGCTCGCCTCGCGTTGCCGTGCCAGCCATTTGCCTAGGTCGTCGCCGTCCATCAGCACTCCGGGTTGAATGTCGGGCAGTACTCCACCGTCCTCGTCGGTGGCGAGGTCCGCGAGTACGCGGTGGTGGCGTTGCCAGTCGAGTGGCCAGGGGCAGTTCCAGTCCTCGTCGATCGCCGCCAGCTGCTCCGCGCGTGCTGTGGCCCGCTCCGCATCCTTCCCGAGCCCGCCCTTGCGGCGGAGGTTGGCGAGGAGCTGTCCGACAGCTAGCTGCTCCCCGTCTGCCGCGCCTTCGCCCCAGACGGCGTTCTGTCGGGGTGCGAGGTGTCCGTGTGTCTGGTGGTAGGAGCGGAGTGCGGCGAGTTTGGTTTCCCAGGCTTCGTCGCCGGGCTCCCACACCATGCCGGCTTCGGGTGCGTCGAGGAGGTTCTTGCGGTGGGGGTCGAGGTCCCCGGCCCGCAGCGTCTTTCGCTGTTGATGCACCCATCGGCCAAGCGGAAACGCCTTTGTAGTCCCGACCTCGGTCTCGACGTCATAGGGCACGGAGTGCAGGCCGGTGATCCCGTTCTCAGCTCGCCAGCGGGTGAGGGCTTGGTAGCCCTCGAGCCAGACCAGGGACTGGGGCCGGATGACCCGGCAGCGGGTGAGGGCGGCGATGTCGGCGGCGTCGCGGGGGGAGGCGAAGTTGACCACGATGGAGGCGACCCGGTCGACCTCCTGCTGCGCCTCGCCGACCTCCGCGGGCATGTCCCCGTTCCCCGGGCCGGCCGCAGCCGCGGGGGAGGGGTGGACGTGGACGCGCCGGCGTTCGGCGCTGCCGCGGGTGAGGGCGCGGGAGGCGAGCTGGTCGACCATGCGTTCCGAGTGCGAGCGCAGCGCCTGGAGGATGTCGACGAGGGGCTGGTAGCTGGCCGAGGCGACCATGTCCTTCGGGTCTTCCCCGGGCTGCAGGAAGACGGGGATGACGATCCGCGCCGTCTTCACACTGCCGTCGGGATTCGGGCGCAGGGCACGTCCGATGTTCTGGACGAT
>NZ_LIVV01000021.1 GCF_001905825.1 Streptomyces sp. CB02009 | reverse complement strand
TTCTTACGGGAGCAACGACAAGTCCTGCTCCTGTTTGCGTGGGGGCTGTCTCCTGAGTGCGGTGCTCCGAGAAGACGAGTGGGCTGGGGTCTCTCGGCGCGTTCCAACTGCCCAGGCCCGAGCCGATGGGTGCAGTCCACCGAGTGGAACCCACCGGATGGAATCCACTCGGTGTCGACTCCTGGGCGGTCCACTCGGTGGACGGTGCTCGACCTCGTCACCACAGCCAGGCGTTCGAGTGCCGCATCCGGGACAGGGCGCGGGCGTCGCGGCGGGCCGCGGCGCTGCCGATGCGGTTCTGCCGGGGCTGCGGCCGGCGCGACTGTGCGCCGTAGAACCGTCGGACTCCCGCCGCCTTGCGCCGCTTGCGCTGCTTGGCAAGCTCCGCCTTCTTCGCCTTGATGGACTTCGGTTTCCGGGGCCGCTTCCAGATCGGCTGCCAGTCCGTCGGCGGCGCGTACGCTTCGGCGCGCTTCCGGGCGTCCTCCTTCAGCCGGGCGGCAACGGCTTCGATCCTCGGGTCCGCGGGCGGGATGTTGGTCATGCGATTCCTCCGGTAGGTGGTGTCCATCCCTGTGGGTGCTGGACAGGCGGCTGGGCGCTCAGCGGTGGAGCCGCCGCAGAGTCGGGAGAGGGAAGGCGAGTGGCTCGCTCCCGGACCCCGGCCTGGAGCCGGGCAGCCATCTCGGCGGCTACGGCCTCCAGCGTCCGAC
The DNA here is from genome assembly GCF_001905825.1 of Streptomyces sp. CB02009. Lineage (GTDB taxonomy): Bacteria > Actinomycetota > Actinomycetes > Streptomycetales > Streptomycetaceae > Streptomyces. Next base: position 27,916 of record NZ_LIVV01000021.1, on the reverse strand, counting down.
GAGTCAGCTCCACCGCGGCGACGTCCGTCGTCGGCTCCAGGTCCCGGCCGGTCCTCCGCCCGGTGCAGGGGCGCAGAGTGGAGGGCACGGCGACGGTGTGCGGCCGGGTCGGGGAGTTCAGGCGGTCCGCGCGGCGTGCAGCGTGGACCCGGGCGGTCAGCGCGCCAGCAGCGAGACGGGCGCGCTGGTACGGGGTGGCGGACCGGTTGCGGGTCAGGGGGCGGAGCACGGCCTGGTCTTCGGTGTCGCGGGGGTAGAGGGCGTGGAGGTCGGCGGTCATCATCCGGCCGCTTCCGACCGGGCGGGTGTAGGCGTCGATGGCCGCCTGGACAATCTGTTCATCCAAGCCGGGCTGGTGGGGTCGGCCGCGCAGGGCGTAGGAGAGGTGGCGGCGGGCCTCGGCGAGGAGGTGGCGGTGTGCGAATGCGCCGCGCATCACGTACACCACGGCGATGGTCTCGGCAGCGGCCAGGGCGACGTCGACGAGCGGACGCACCCGCGCCCATATCGCTGCGGCCGCTGCTCGGGCGCGCTCCGCCAGCCGTGCGACGACGTCGGCTCCGTACGCTCGGGCCGCCGAGTCCCGCCAGGCGGCGCGGAGCTCGGACAGTGACCGCAGTTGGGTGCGCTTCGGTGAGCGGGTCTGGTCGGCGGCCTGGCAGGCGATCGCGTAGGCGGCCCGCTTCCCCGGCGAGTGGCCTTGCCGCTCTTCGTACTTGGCCGTGAGGAGCAGGAGGGCGTCGGCGATCTGCTGACGTCGGGTGGACTGCCAGCCGATGAGCCGTCGGTCGATCCCGGCGATCTCCATGACCGGGCGGCGGCCGGGCATCACCTCGCGCGGCTCCCACGCCCACCCGAGCCGGGCGGAGACCTCCTCCATGAAGAGCAGGGTGTAGAGAGCGTCGGCCGCGACGATGTGTTTCATCAGTGCGTCGGCTGTCTGGTTGCCCCACGTCCCGTCCGGCCGGCGGGCCCGGATGGACACGACGGCGTGGTCGTGGAGCAGGGGCCGCGAATCGACGGCGCGGGACTCGTAGTGCCGGAACACGGCGACGATCAGCCCGTCACGGACGCGGGCGCGGTTCTTGCCGCCGCTCTTCCACCGGATCTCCGCGACCGCGTCCTCGAGCCAGGCCAGGGTCTCGTCCCGGGCGATGTCCTGGCACAGCTCCAGCACCCGGCGGGTTTCGTCGTCCATGAGCGCCCACGCGATGTGCACCGTCGGCGGCGCCCGGAACACCAGGTCCATGCTCAGCCAGGCCGTCCGTTCCTTCGCGTCTTCGGTCTCGGGCGACTGGTTGTGCTCAATGGGCCTGCCCAGCACCGTCGCCCGCTGCGCCTGCGCCGAAGTCTTGCCCGCCACTAGGAGGGCCTGCTCGATCCGGTCGGCGTCCGGGTGCCGGCCCTCGCCGAGAAGGAGTTCGGCCTGCCGCTCGCTCACCACGTCCCCGGCCGCAAGCCCGACCGCGGCCAGGCCCCGGCCCTTCCACACACCGGGCGGGGACACCGGCATCCTCCTGCGCGGCGCGCAGCGTCGTGCCCGCAGGGCGACGGCCGTCACCGACCATCACGCCGCGGAACAGGTAACGCACCCCGTCTCCCGGACGGACCTCCGATTTGCTGATCACCGGGTCATGTAAACCCGCCCCTGAACTGCGCGAAAGAACGAAATGGGGCCCTTCCCGCCGGGCGGGAGGCCATCAGCAAGTCCTTGCCGAAGCGCCCCGCCAGGCGGGACGTCCCGGCAGCCCGAGACAGTAAGCCGCTGGTGTATGCACTCTCTCCCCCCCCCCCCGCGTGAACACCACCACGTGTGGCGAGCCCTGCCCCCTCTGTATCGAACCGCTGCTCCTGGATGTGCTCCAGGAGCGCTCCGCACAGTCCGACTTCCCCGTCGCCGAGCGCGTCGTCGGCCGCCGATGCCACGGCTGCCAGGCGACCCGGCCCGTGCAGTGGACGGAAGCCATGCGAGAGCGCTAAGGCGACAGCTGACGGCGCCGTGCGAATGCTGCGTCGCCTCCCCGTAGTTCCGATGCAACCCAATCCGCCCTCATCGAGCACCAACAGCGCACGACTGTCCCGAGCACCCGACACCGCTGAGCACAGCACGTCACCGAAGCCCTTCAGTGAGTGTTCGAGATCCCAGGCTGCTGTCAGGTGTGGGCCGTAGGCTTCGTAGCGTGGATGAGACCGAGGTGGACTGCCGCGTTGTCTGGTCGGTTGAGGCTGGTCTGGAGGGGCGGTGGAAGTCCGTATCTGCCCCCTATGGTGAGCGGGCTGAGGCCTTGGCACGATTGGAGTGGTGCCGGGTCCATGCGGCACCGGCGGTGTCCTATCGACTGCTCCGGGAGACGACCAGAGTGACGACTGCGGTGGAAGATGCCTGAGCCGTTGTGTGCTCGAACTGTCCTGCTGTCGTTCGGCTCGGGCCCGCCGGAGGTGGGGCCCGAGAGTATCTGCGGGGGCAGTAGTCAGACCGATGGTCGGGGCTTCCTGTCCCATTGCGTGCGGGGCTTGCCGCCGCGCGTGAGGCGCCTGGCCATGAGGGTGATGAGTGCCCAGGTCAGATGGGCTTCGGAATTCTGCGGGAGCCGTTCGTAGTCACGGACGTTGCGGCGGGACTTCATGATCCAGCCGAGGGTGCGTTCGACTTTCCAGCGTCGGGGAAGGACGACGAACCCCTTCGCGTAGCGAGGGCGGGAAACCGTCTTCAGCGTCATTTTGAGGAAGTCGTCGGACCCGTTTCGCGAGCTGGCCAGCATAGGCGGAGTCGGCCCAGACTTGGGTGATCTGCGGCTGCATGACGCCAAGGCGCCAGAGGAGTTCACGGGCCGCGTCGCGGTCGGTCACGTTCGCAGGTGTCACCGTGATCATCACGGGAAGCCGGCGTCGAAGCCGCGGGTGGCTTTGGAGACGATGTCGGCGCCTTTGACGGACTGCGAGCCACGATCAACGTGACGGGCCAGGGGCATCGCCCCTGGCCCGTGCGGATCTGGCGGCGGAGCTGGTCACGGATGAAGCCGACGCCGCCGGCCCGGTTTCGGCAAGGGGCCGTCGGCGCACGACTTCGACGATCAGCGGTGGATCCTGGCCGGATCCAGACGGTGATCCGCCGCCGTCTGAGGCTGAACCTGTCGGTGGCGACGGTGTGGCGGCTGCTGAGACGGCACGGCTGGTCATGGCAGGCACCCGTCCGCAGAGCACTGGAGCGTGACGAGCAGGCGGTGGAACTGTGGAAGAAGGGGGTGTGGCCCCAGGTAAAAGGATCGCGGCGGCGTGTGGCGGCTGGATCCCGCTCGAGGACGAGGCCGGATTCTCCATGACGCCGCCCCGCGCACGCACCTGGGGTCGACGCGGACTCACTCCCGTCATCCGGGTCAGAGGAAGATCGCGCCGCCGGACCTCGGTCGCCGCCCTGTGCTGCTACAAACCTGGCGAGCCGAGTCGCCTCATCCACAGGCTCTCTGTGCCCATCTCCTGTTCAAGGGTGCCCGCAAAAGCTTCTCCTGGAAGGACTACCGCGACCTGCTCGTTCCTGCCCACATCCAACTCGGCGGCCCTATCGTCGTCGTCTGGGACAACCCCAACACCCACCCGGCCGCCGGGCTGAAACGGTATGAGGCTGAGCATGACTGGCTCACCACCGTCCGGCTGCCGCCCTATTCACCCGACCTGAACCCCGTTGAGGCAGTTTGGTCACTCGTACGCAGAGCGATGGCCAACGCCTTCGATACACCCGACGACCTTGACCGCACACTCCGGCGCGAGCTACGCAGAAACCAAATCCGCCCGGCCTCATCGATGGCTGCCTCCGCGCCACCGACCCCACCCTCAGAACCGCTGCCTAGGCGCTCACGACGGTAGTCGGAACCTGGAAGTCGTGCCTGGTTTCCGTAGTCTCGGGACACCTTCGGCAGAATCCCGGCGTTATCAGTCGCGGTGGACGTCACCAATGTGCCCGCACTCCGCGCAGGGGGTGGTGCAGGTATAGGCAGTACAACCGGCCACCACGTTCGGATGAACAGGGCCAGCACAGACTTTGCAGGTGGTACGCAGGTCACCCATCGGGACTTCCCTTCTGAAGGTCGCATCCGCGGACGGCTTTCCACCATCGGAGTCTCGCCGTTTGGATGGGACGCGGACGGGGCGGAGGGCCTATGAAATGCCACCTCGCGGGGCTCTCATCATCCCAGGCCTCAGCGGTCGGCCGCGAGGTCATTGCCCTCGACCATCCCGCTTTCCTCCACACTGACACTGAGGCCTCTGAGACTCAACGCTCAGCGATCAGGCCTCACCCTCGCGAAGCGCACACCGCAGGGAACACGAACTGAGCACGACGAACTCCAGGCCAAGATCAACGAGTACAACGCGATCCTCGCCTCGCCTGAGGGTGGCGATCTGCCGGGTGGAGAGCTGCGGGGGCGTCGATGTCGTCGGCGGTCAGGTCGTGTTGATGGTGGGGGCCAGGCCGGTCGCGGCGAGGGTGAAGCCGAACAGGGCGCAGGTGGCGGCGGATCCGACACGGACGTAGCCGCCCTTGACGAGGACGATGATGCCCAGCAGGACGGCGACGGAGATCGACAGGGCCACGGAGGGTGCTCCTTCGGGGTCGGGGTGGGGCTGGCCGTGCTCGGGCAGGCCGGCCCCGGGGATGGGCGGGTGGTTCAGGCGTTGGTGAGGCTCTTGATGGCGAGATCGGCGCCGCGGGTGTCGGGCCAGGCATGCCCCTCGAGGCCGGCGGCGGTGACGCCGGAGCTGTGAGACTGCTGCGCGGCGTGGATGAGGATGCTGGCGCCCACGGCGGCCCGGGGGATCGGGCGGCTGCGGTTCTCACAGCGCTTCGTCCCAAGGACGATGACGTCAGCGTAGGGCTGACGGGCCGTAAAAGCGCGGGAAGTCGTGGCCATGGCTGCTGTTGTAGGGCCCCTCACCGCTCGTGGCACACGCCACGCTTCCCGCCCAGCACTTCTTCCGCCGTCTCGGGTTGCTGGCACAGCGGCTCGGTCTCATGTCAGCCGGTGACAGGCCGGGGCACTCGATAGTCCGCAACAAAACTATCTGCTACGGTCTCTAGTGCTGCGTCAACTAACAGGGGAGACCATGTGTTTGTTGCCTCCAGCTCCGTGCCGTCGCGCGCTCCGCCCCGAGCAGCACACGGCCCTGGATCCCGTCGTTGATGAACCGGCTTCCGCCTACGCTGCGGTTGACGACTCGCCCCCGTCCCACCTGACACGCCCCACCCCGACCACCAAAGGCTGATCCCCATGAGCGAGCACCCCGCTACCGAGACCGCCACCACCCAGAACGACGGACCGGCCCCCTGAGCACTCACCGCCCAGGAGCTCTCCCAGCTGTTGAGTCAACAGCAGTTCGGTGTGCTCGCGAGCGTCAGGAGCACCGGCCACCCGCACCTGTCCACCGTCCTCTACGACTGGAATGCCGGGGAGCGTGTACTTCGGGTCTCTTCCACCGCCAATCGCCTCAAGGTCCGCCAATTGCGTAGCGACCCGCACGCCTCACTGCACGTCAGCGGCCCGGACGTCTGGTCGTTCGCCGTCGCCGAGGGAGAGGCGGAGATAGTAGACCCGGCCGACGGGGCGGCCCCGGGAGAGCAGCCGCTGCCTGACCGGCGCGTGACCATCCTGCTCCGGGTCTCCCGCCTGTACGGGACTGCCCTGGACATCCCCGCCCAGGGCTGAAGAACCCACGCCGCGCCGGAACAGGAAGGCGAGGTCAGATCTCCCTACCTCGCGGCAGGGAGTCGGCATCAGTGCCACCGGTGTGCCATCGGGGCTGAGATTGCGCCGAGAATTTTGAGGTTCTACAGCTGTCCCTTCATGCCTGCGACATGTCGACGAACCGGCTGTAGTGCAGTTGCGCGGCGGCTGTGACGGTCGCGCGGGGCCCGAACCTGTTCTTCTCGATCACGATGTCGACCTCGCTGGCGCGGGGCGATTCGGGCTCGTCCATGTCGGGGCGTTCGACCTTGATGACCACGCTGGCGTCGTTCTTGATGGCACGCGATTCGCGCATCATGCCGTCGTCGTTGAGCTGGGACAGGGCGATGACGTGGCAGTCGAGCTGGGTCGACAGGTTCTTGAGGCCGCGTGAGACGGCGGCGACGGCCTGTTCACGGGTGATGTTGCGTGTCTGTTCGACCTCGACGAGCTGGAGGTAGTCGAGGACGAGGACGTCCAGCCCGTCATCACGTACGCAGGCCCGGGCCGCGGACTCAATGTCGTGCAGGGCCGCTCCGTCCGGCCGGTACACCCGCAGCGGCAGCGTCTTGAACAGCTCCCGCCCCAGACGTTCCACCGTGGCCCACTCCCTGGAGTCCAGGCCGTCCTGCCGGGTGAGGTGATGCATCGCGATCGTGCCCTCGGCCGCGGCGATCTTCTGCATCAGCTCCGTGCTGCTCATCTCCAGCGACGCGAACATCACCCGGGCACCGGTCTTCGCGGCCGCCACGGCCGCGTTCAGAGCCAGGGTCGACTTGCCCACGCCGGACTGCGCCGCGATCACCGTGACGTTCCCCGGGCGCATCCCGGAGGTCACCGCGTCGAGGTCGTCCAGTCCGTAGGTCAGCCCGATCTGCCGCCCGTTCTGGACCTCCTCCAGCTCCGAGACGAAGTCCATGTACAGGTCCCCGACCGCGGGAGGCGCCGAACGAAGGCGGGGCGTGCCGGCGACGATGGCGGTCAGCTGCTGCTCGACGAGGCTGCGCACATCGGATTCGTCGCCTTCCTCGCTGTAGGCGTACTGAAGAATCCGCTGCGCTGACTCGATCGCCGCGCGGCGGTAGGCCTTGGCCCGGACGATCTCCGCGTAGTGAGCGCCGTTCGAGGGGGTGGGTACCGCCTGGACGCATGAGTGCAGGTACGAGGCGCCGCCGGCCTTGGTCAGCTCTCCACGCCGGGTCAGCTCCGCGGCAACGGTGAGGGGGTCCACCGGCTCGTTGGCATGGCGCAGGTCGCAGATGGCGCGGTGGATCATCTGGTGGGCGGGCCAGTAGTACTCCTCCGCGACGATGCCGGTTTCCAGGGTCTCCGGCACGTACCGCTCGGCGCCCCAGGTGCTGTTCATGAGGGTGCCGAGCACGGCCTGTTCGGCTTCGAGATTCTGCGGGGGCTTGCGCAGGGCGCCGGACGCGGGGGTGTCCCACGGGTCGGATTCGTCGGGGCTGGCGGTCGGGCGCTGGCCGGGGAGGTCACGGGTGCTGGACACTGGAGGTCTCCTGTTCGGGTGCATCGGGCAGGGGATAGGGCCGGACCGTTGCAGCGGTCCGGCCTGCTTCATGGATCAGGCCATGACGCAGGGCACGCAGCGGGATCCCGCGCGGTACTTCGGGTGCTTGGGGCACATGTCGTCCGCAGTCGAGCCGGCGGACGGTGACGCTGCTGGGGCGACGACCGAGTAGCGCGGCAGGTTGGGGATTCTGTCGCCCGCGAGCAGCCGGTAGGGGTTCGTGATCTTGTGCGGGTTCTTCGTCAGCTGCCGAGTCAGCAGGGCGCGGTCGACCGCGCCGATTCCGGGCCAGCCCTGCTGGGCCATCACGCCGAGGAGCTTCGGGGCCAGCTTGGTCGCGTTCAGCTTGCCCTGGGTCCAGGGATCGGGCAGCAGCTGCAGAACATCCGAGGCCGCCGCGAGGTCCTCTTCGGAGTAGCACGCCTCCTCCCCCTCCCTCGGTGACGGCAGCGACCTGTTGCCGCTGGTGTTCGTGAGGGGGTAGGGGGAGGAGGTAGTTACCTCCTCCGGGGGGTGTGGGGGGGACGGCCTTCCGCTTCGCCTGTCAGGAGAAGCGGTCTGACCTGCGGAAACAGGGCGTCCTCCGCTTCGCCTGTCAGCGCTTGCCTTGTCAGCGCGTGCCTTGTCAGGAGAAGCGGTCTGACCTGCAGAAACACTGTTACTCGCGGGTAGGGTCGGACCCGCTTCTCCCGACAGGGGAAGCGGATCATTCTGGTCGGAATCGGACGCGTCCGGAGGGGCCCAGTTCGGGTTCAGAGCGGGGAACTCGTAGAACGTGTACTCGACCGCGCCGAAGTTGCCACCGTTCTCCTGGGTACGGTGCAGAAAGCCGGCGGCCCGCAGCCGGGCGACCGACTCATAGACGGCCTTGCTGCCGATCAGCCCCTTGCCGTTCGCGCTCCGAACCCCCTCACGGCGCAGGGCCTCCACCAGCTCGTCCACGGTGAAACTCTGACCGTCCTCGCACAGGAAATGGATGTGCGCCAAGACCAGGAAGTCGAGGGCATGCGTCAGACCGGAGCCGTACAGCATGTGTCGGTACAGCGGCACCGACGGCCGCAGCGCCGGCGCCCTGCCGGTGACCCGAGCCGACCCCGGCTCTTGCAGGAGGCTCCCAGTCACAGGGCGCCCGCCTCGCGGCGTAGACCGCGCACCGCACAAGAGTTCATGGTCGCGCCATGGCTGCCAACGGCAGCCTCTCGGATGACTCGAGGCGTCGTCTGGCCTCCGCCCTGCCGCCCGGCGGCCGGGGAGGCGGGGCGAAGGTAGTCGGATACGGGACGCACGGAGTAGACGTGCACGGCACACCTCCAAGTGGATGTTGTGCCGTAAACCCTGCTCAGAGGGGCTTGCCCGAAGGCTTGCCCTGCCATCGGATGGAGGACGGGCAGGGCTTGCCGGACGATGGGCAAGCCGGGCTGGCCCCCGGCGGGCAAGCTGGCAACTGTGAGGCTGCTGACGGAGGCACGGACATGGAAGTCCGCGAGGGTGGTGCGAATTGACATGATCGGTCCCTGGAAAGGGAGCCGTGAGTCAGCGTTCGAGAGTGACGCGGATCACCGAGCTTGGCCCATGCTGGGCTTCTGTCGGTGCATCGGTCTATTCTGCTGGGTAGGTGACTACACGGGCCTCGTGTCCAAGGCACCCGGCGCGGTCACCGCGCTGACTCCGACTCCAGATGCTTGCCGGCTGGGGAGTCGAATTTGACGGCCGTCCCTGTTACAGCAGGGGCGGCCGTTGCCGTTTATGGAGGCTGACAGTGACGCATGGAGGCATTCTCCTCTCGGGCGCCACGGTCTCAGTCGCGACGCGCAGGCTCCACGGGGCGACGCTGGCTACCTTGTTCCAGCGCCGAGACGTGGCTCGTTGGCGGTCGGCTCGATGTGGAGCTGCCCGTGCCTTCGTGCAGAGAAGCGCCACGATCACCTTGGTCACCTTAAGGCTTATGCGCTTAAGGAGGCAACGCTCTTGGGCATGCTGCCGAGCTCGTGTCACGGCAGGGCGATGCTGTACCGCATGCGATACCTGTGAGCGGCCTTGGTCATCAGGGATACCTCGATCGGTCGCTGTCCGTCCGAGCGGACGATGCGAAACGTCAGCATCACTGGCATGTCCCTGGGCAGTTGCAGGGCCAGCACCTCCTCCTCGGTGGGAATCTCCGATGAGACCTCGTCCGTGAAGGAGCGGGGCGGGTAACCGAGTTCTGCGAGCAGCGTTGGAGTGCCCCCCTTGACCTTTCGGGTCTCCATCATCGCCGTACCATCTGCCAGATCGAGCGGGTAGTACGCCTCAGTCAGCTCGGTGGGCTGGTCGTCGAGATGGAGAATCTGCTTTCGGAGGAGGGCTTGGCCTGCTTCTTCGAGTCCAAGAGCGCGACGAACTTCGTACGGAGGTTTGACTACCGCGACCTCGACCAAAGTCACGGAACCGCGCTGCGAGCGCTTCTCCGCTTCGGTGATCCAGCGGTACGGCTCCCCCGGGCCTGCGGGTGGCATGTAGATCTCAGGTGAAATCGACTGCTGTGTCCCGCCCTGGACGAAGACCCCCTTGCCGGGTTGGCCGATCAGGAGTTCCTCCTCCTTGAGCATCTGCAGCGCCTTCTGCACCGTGGTGCCGGCGACGTTGTGCGCGGCCATCAGTGCGGGTGTAGACGGCAACTGGGAGCCGGGTGCCAGGTCTCCGCGCGTGATCTGCCGGCGAAGCGTGGCTGCAATCTTCTGATGGGCCGACCGAGGGTCCAGGAATGGTCTGGTCATCCTTCAGCTCGCTTCTTTCCTGTGTCGATACTGGAGGTGGCGCGTCATTGTCATGACGCTTACTTCCACTGGCGTGTTGTTGGTGGAGCGGGTGAAGCGCGTCAGAACCAGCACCGGCGTGCTCGGTCGCAGCTGCAGCTCTTCGCACTGTCCGGGAGTTGCGATCGTGGCTCCGATGTCCTCGAGGGGCTCGTCCTCGGGGACGAAGCCGAGAGTCGCCAGGAGGGTGATCGCTCCGCCTTTGATCTTCCGATTGGCTGCGAGTGCAGTTCCTCGGGCGACGCTTGAGGGGTAGTAGGAGTCGGCGAGCTCGATCGGCGCACCGTCGAGCAGGATGAGCCGGCGTCGAACCACGACCAGCTCGCCAGGCAGTGTTCTGAAGAACTCGCGGACGGCTGCCGGCCCTTCAACTTCATGGACGGCGAGCAGCTGCTGTGTGCCCTTCCTGCCGCGCGCGGCCGCCTCGGAACTCCAGGCGTCTTGCTCGTCACGTTGACGTGCCGCGAGGTACGGCTGTGAGTCCCCAATCCACGCATCGTCGCTGCTCACGCTCTGCCCTCTCAGTCAGGCGGACCTGTCAGAACCTTAGTGCCCTGAGACTTTCACCCACATGGCGACACTGTAAGGCTTGTGGCCTTAAGGCTTAAGGCCTTATGGTCTCACATGTGGGTCTCCCCGCAAGGAGTGATCCTCTGCACCATCGCAGCAGTTGCCACCTCGGTGGCTCCGGAGTCTGAGACTTACTAACTCCTCCGGGCCTGACTTCTGCGCGCACTGTCGCAGCGCAGATGCGCTGTCAGTCCATCAGGACGCCCGGGACCTTTGGTGCGGCCTGACGGGCTGAGAGAGCACCCGCGACGTACACCCGCCCCTCGTCTGTGAGGAGTTCCCCATGACCGCCATCTCCCTGCTCGCCCGTGAAGTCGAGACCGTGAGCCGCGAGCGCAAGCGCCGGACACGGTCCCGCATGCGCAGCCACCTCGACACCCTCGTCGTCTCCACGCTTCCGGCGCATGAGTACGACCTCGACCCGGCTTGCATCTCCCTGGTCTGCCCGAGCTGCCGGACCTGGGTCCCGGTCCGCGTTGCCCAGACGGAGAGGGCCACGGCGAAGCTCGTCCCCCACCACACCGAGCCCGCCGGAACCGAGAACCCTGTCCGCTGCCCCGGCAGCCACCGCCTGGTCCACATTGACGTGACCCGCCAGCGCTGGTCGCAGCGCCTGACCGAGGGTGTCGCCGAGACCGACGGCCGCCGCTCGAACCGCGTCACGCGCAAGCCCGGGACGGCCGTCGCCCCGGCCGTCACGCAGATCGTCGGGGGCCTGATCGACGACAAGACCGCGCGCAGGTTGGACGAGGCGCACGTCAAGAGCTGCACGGCTTGCTCCGTCAGGGACGACGAGGGCCGCGTCCTGCGGGCCGCGGACATCTCTTACCGCTGTGCGGACGGCCAGCGCCTGGCCCAGCTTGCCGCACACACCAAGCGCACCGCACCCGCCCGCCGTCAGGCGCAGATGGAGCGGGAGGAGCAGACGGACCGTCGGGAGCGGGGCCTGCGGCTGCTTCACCACCTGCCGCGGAACCAGCACGCCAAGGCAGTCTCGGACGCTGACGTCCAGCGGGTGGACGACGCTCTGACAGCGATGATCCAGATGCTCAACCCGCACAAGGTCGACGCACCGCCGCTCAGCGACTGGGAGCGCGCCGACCTCCTGAGCGCGATCACGCTACTGGCGACTCAGAAGGATCAGATCGAACGACGTCGGTAGCACTGCCCCTCGAACACCGACGAACGCCCACGGCCGCCGGCCGCCCCTTTCACCAGGGGGCGACCGGCGGCCGTGGCCGGTCGTACGACCCGCCGTACCAAAGCAGATCGGCCCCCGGACTGCACCCGGGAGCCGATCGAAGGACCTGATAGGAGGCCCTGTTGAACACCCTCAGCATCGCACACCCCACCCTGCGGGCGAGCAGCATCGGTGACCGCTCCGTCACGCCCCGGACCCGGTTGTCCGTTCGAGCCGGGGTCGTCGACGACATCGAGCGAGAGGACGACGCCAAGGGATACGAGCCCGAGGCCCGGTTCCACGAACTCGTGAAGCACCTCGTGGCCGACGGCGATCGCCGCGCCCTGCAGTCCGGTCTGCGGGCCCGGCGAACCCTGGGGCAGATGGTTCCGGGCCACCAGCGCCGCGAGCTTCCGGCCCCCGCCGGGACCCGATCGGCTCGGGGGGAGTGAGTGCCGTGACCGACGAGGAACGCGCCGAGCTGTCGCGCAAGAACGCGGCCCAGAACAAGAGGTCGGAGAAGCACCAGAAATGACCGGCCGCCAGAGTGACCTGTATCGCCGGTACATGGCCGCCGATACCGCCTACCGCCGGCATGCCAGCGGCTGTGCCGCCTGCACCCTCACCGCCCCGGGCCCGAAGTGCCGGACTGGGGCGGGGCTGTACGAGTCGTTCTCGACTCTCCAGCAGGCCTACCTCAACCACCTGAAGTAGCGCCGACTCCGGCATTGCCCATCGGTCCCGCGCCCTGCGCGGGGCCGGTGGAGAGCGTCGGGATCACCCCGCTCCGGCCCGCATGGCCGTCGACACAGCAACAGCCCCGGGGGGCCATCCCCGGGGCTGTTTCTTGCACAGGACCTGATCTGGAGGCCCCTGATGAAGTCCATCGTACCGACCCGCCGCTACGCGCCCGTCTCCACGAAGGCGGCGCCCGCCGAGCCCCGCGGGGCTTGCGCGGGTGTGAGCGACCCCGACCTGTTCTTCCCGGTCGGCGACACCGGCCCCGCGCTGCTCCAGATCATCGAGGCCAAGAAGATCTGCGCGACCTGCCCGGTGATCGACGCCTGCCTCCGGGGTGCCCTGGAGCGCGGCGAGGAGACCGGCGTCTGGGGCGGTCTGTCCGAGGACGAGCGCCGCACCCTGCGCCAGCGCACGGTCCGCGCCCAGCTCGTCGCCGTCGCGTAACACCACTTCTTCCCTGTCGCCCCGGCCGTCCGGCCGGGGCTTCCCCATCTCCCGAGGAGAGAACCGCATGACCACCATCACCAGCGCCATCGCCCTGTTCACCGACACGACCCTCGCCCAGGCCGCCAAGCTCATGAAGGACGCCTACCGGCCCGTGTGGGTCGGCCCGTCCGGCGAGGAGTCGACCGGCGAGGCGGTGGCCCGTCACATGGAAGCCACCATCGCCCTGCTCGACAAGGACGGATGGATCCGCACCTACGACCACAGCGCGGACTGGTCGAAGGGCGCAGACCTGACCACCGACGACTCCATGACGGCCGAGGACATGCTCAGGCTGCTCCTGCGCCTGGTGAGCGACGAGGTCGGCAACGTCCCGCAGCGCAACCTGCCCACCGCGCTGCGCCACGTCGGCGAGGCCTGCGAGCACGGCGACACGGACACCGCCCACATCGCCACCACCGTCCTGGACCTCATCATCCAGGCCCGCACCGGATCGGACACCGCCCGCGCCACGCCCTGGTCGGAGCGGCAGCACCGCACCCACACCGACATCGCCTTCCTGCTGACCGCCGGCGCCCGCTTCGCACGCGCCTACGGACCCAGCTCCGCAGAGACGGCCGCCACCACCTGACCGGCCCCTGTGCACCGACTCTCCCCGAGTCGCCTGTCGTTCCTCGCGCACATCGCGAGGAACGACAGGGAGCCCGACTGACGGTTGCCTCCTTCGTCCGTCCCGGCCGCGACCTCGCGCCGGTACGGACGAAGCGCGAGGGGAGCCGGACAGCCCGGACCACCTCACCAACCAGGAGTTGCCATGCGTGGATCGCGCGTCACCCTCACCACGGACGTCGAAGCGCTGGGTACCCGGCACAGCGCCGGGGACCAGGGGACCGTCACCGAGATGCACACCGGAGGCCACCTGACCGTCCGGATGGACAACGGCCGCGACAACTTCCCCACCTGCGACGAGGTGACCACCGACCCGCAGTGACCCGGCCGCCGGCTGTCCGTTCCGCCTGGCCCGGCCACCCGACCTGACCGCCTGCCCCTGCAGGCGGCCCTCCGGTTCCCCGGCATTGGAGTTGCCGGGGAACCGGAGGGCCTGATCCCGACCCTATCGGCCGAGCCGAATCGCGGTGGCCTCTTACACGGAGGCGCCAGAACGTAGAAAGGACCCGCTGTGGCCAACTCACCCACTCGGCGCAGGCGCAAGCCTTCCCCGGCCGTGAAGTCCCGCGGAGCCGGGGGCGCCCAGGCGCTCGAGGCGCCCGCGTTCCCCATCCCGACCGTCACCGCCGAGGGCTTTGTCCCTCAGGAGAGCGTGCTGACGCCGTTCGTTGAGGCCGACCGGCTGGTGGCCGATGCAGCCGATCGCGCCGCCGACCTCAGGGACCTGGCCGCCGACGATGCGGCGCGCATCGTCGCCGACGGCGAGCAGCGTGCGTCGGCCCTGCTGGACCTCGCCCGCGTCGAGGCCGCCTCGATCACCGAGGCGGCGACGACCGAGCACACCCGCGTCCTGGCCGACGCCCAGGCTGAGGCCGGTCAGGTCCGCACGCAAGCCGTGACCACCGCAGCCGCCGACGCCGATCAGACCCGCGCGCGGGCCGCAGCGGAGGCGGAGCAGCTGCTCATCTCCGCACGCCGTGAAGCCGACACGGTCACCGAGACGGCCGCCGGCGAGGCCGAGCAAATCCTGGCCGAGTCCCGTCTCCAGGCGCAGGAGGTCACCCGCACGGCGTCGGCGGAGGCGGAGGAGGTCCGCACAAGGGCCGAGACGGCTGCCGCGAAGGTCATGACCGACGCGGAGACCCGACGTACCGAGCTGCTCGAGGCGGCAGAACACGCCGCGGCAGCGACCCGCGCTGCGGCCGACGCCGCGGCGGAGCAGGTGCAGACGGATGCCGCCCGGCACGCCGCCGCGGCACGCAAGGACGCCGACCGCACGACGGCCGCCGCAACGGCGGACGCGGCCCGCACCGTGCAGATGGCCAAGGAGGACGCCCAACAGCAGCGCACCCGGGCGGCGCAGGACGCCGAACGCGCGATGGCTCAGTCCCGTGCGGAGGCGGGACGGATTCGTGAGCAGGCGCAGGATGAGGCCGATCGCCTCCTCGACGACGTCCGTGCCCGGCAGGACGCGGTCGCCGAACGCGAGGACGCCCTCCACACCGCCGGAGAGCAGGCCCGCGAACTGGCGGAGCAGGCGGCTGCTGCGATGCGGAAGGCGACCGATGCCACCGAGCGACGGCTCGCCCGCCGCCGCCTGAAGGACCAGGCCGCCGATGAGCGCCGCGCCGCCAAGGCCGCCCACCGCGAGGGCCGCACGACGTTCGCCGAGCGGAGCAAGAAGTGGGCGAAGACCAACGCCGAACGGCTCCTGGTCGTCGGTCCCATCACCGCGCCGATGGCCGTGGCGTGGACAGGGCAGGCAGGGTTCGCCACCGACATCCTCGGCTGGGTCGCACCGTTCACCGTCCTATTCGCGGCCGCGTGGGAGCTGTCCACCGCCTTCGTCGGCTGGATGTACCACCAGGCCCGCAAGGCCGGTGACGCCGGCCTGCTCTACCGCGTCTCCACCTGGGTCTTCGCTATGGGCGCCGCGGTGATGAACTTCTGGCATGCCTCCGGCGAGCCGGTGGCCGGCAGCCGGGTCTGGGACGCGGCCGCCCAGGAGTGGACCCAGCAGGTCACCTACTGGAACTTCACCCCGAAGGCCGTGGCGTTCGCCGCGATGTCGATCGTCGGCATGGTGCTGTGGGAGCTGTACGCGACCCTGATCCACCGCAAGCAGCTCCGCGAGGACGGCAAGGTCGCCGACTCCCGCCCGTCCATCGGCCTGGTCCGCTGGCTCCGTTACCCCCGGCACTCCTTCACCGCCTGGTCTCTCACGATCACCGACCAGCGGCTGAGCACCCTGGACCGTGCATGGACCGCGGCCGAGACCAGTCTCGCGCGCAAGCGGACCCTGCAGGCCGCCCGCAGGGGAGTCCCGCTCCCCAGGTCCTACCGGGTGGTCCCGGTCTCGGCCAGTCTCACTCCCACGGGGATCCCCGGTCTCATCGCCCAGTCTCTCGGCTCCGGCGAGACGTGGACGGTGGAGCGGATCGGAACCGGGACAGCCTGGCGCGGGACCGGGACGGGACCGGCCGAGACCGAGACCAGTGCCGGAGAGACCGGGACCACCGGCCAGAGCACATGGTCCGAGACCGGTCCGTGCCGAGCACTCCCCTCCGGCGCCCGGCCGGAGACCGGATCGGCCCCGGCCCTGAACTCCCGAGACCACAGCGAGACCGGCAACAGCCCCGAGACCACCAGGTCTCGCACCCTCAGGGAGACCGGCAGGACCAGGCACTCCGGCAGGGCTGAGACCGGTGAGACCGAGACCGCGCACCTGCGGGGCGGCAGTGAGACCGAGACCGGAGGAAGGACCGAGACCAAGACCACCGGGACCACGGCTTCGCCCGGGACCTGCGAGACCGAGACCACGGGCGAGACCGGAACAGACGGGACCAGCGCTCTCCGCGAGACCGGCAGGGCCGGGACCGTGGTCCCACTGGGAGACCCTGAGACCGAGACCCGTCACCTGCTGGACCTGATGAAGTCCCGCGGCGGCGCCGAGAAGGTCTCACTCGACGACGCCATCGCCGAGACCGGACGCCCCCGGTCCACGGCCGCCAAGCGGCTGGCCGCCGCCCGAGACCAGTACCGCACCCTGCCCCGCGTCCCCTACGCCGCCCGCTGACACGAGACCGCCGCCATCGGTCCCGCGCCAGCGGGCGAGACCCAACCATTCGTCCGGCACACACCAGTGAGGGCCAGCCCGCGGTAATCGGGCTGGCCCTCCGCTGCGACTGCCGGAAGCAGTCCCAACTCCGCCAGTACACCAGGAAGGAATGCCGTGCGCAGCCACGACCCCAACCACGATCCCGATCACTCCCCCTTGCGCGACGTCGCGCAGAGCCCGGAGGCCACCGCCCGGTACCTGGCCGACGTCCGGCGGGTCCTGCTGGACATCGGCAAGAACCTGGAGACCCTCACCGTGGAGACCCACATCCACTGCCGCGACACCCACGTCGAGGGAGACCGCTTCTACGACGCCTGGCTGCGCGCCAAGCCGGTTGAGAGGGCCCTGGAAAACGTCCTGAAGAACCTCCAGAGTGTCACCAAGGGCCTGGAAAAGAGCGCCTACAAGCGCCGCGCCCACGACGAGTCGGTAGCGGACACGCGGCGGAAAAGGAAGGAAAAAGAGCTGGAAAGGATCCGCAAGAAGGCAGCCCCTCTCCAGGCCGCCCCGGCGAACCCGCCCCAGCAGGGCGCGCAGAACCAGAATTCCGGCTATGATGTCCCTGCGTCGATTTACGACCTGTCCCGCAGGGAATCGGCGTGACGCGCCCCCTCACCAGCGCCGAACGGTCCGCACAGCGGCAGTCGGAATGGCTGCAGGGCGAAGAGCGCAAAGCCGTCGAATCTCGCGGCGAACAGGGACGGATGGAATTCTGGCTCCGTCTCACCCGATCCCGTATCAGCAAGAACATCAAGGCCGGCCGGGACGATGTGATTCCCGGATTCACCCAGGTCTGCCGCCTGTTCCTGCTCGCGATCGACAAGCGGGCGGAGGGCGACCCGCGGCTGTGGAACCACCTCATGCAGTACGCGCACCAGGTCCTCGAGCAGCACGGCCCGCGTCACTGAACGCACCCCCACCAAGGCCCCGCCGGACTCCGGCGGGGCCTCGCGCGCGTAAAAGCGTGCACACGTGCACGTGCACACGCGTGCACACAAGACCCCACGCTCTGTCAAGCCCCTAGGAAGGAGGTGCGCCGTGTCCGACGAGCCCGAGGAGAGCGACAGCGGGACTCTGGTCCGCGGCCCCTGGAGCGGGGACGCCTCGTACACGCCGCCGCCCATCCCGGATTTCATCGACACCATTCCGCCGCCGACGCCACCCCCCGCCGCGCCGCCGGAAACGCCGGAGGAAACGACGATGGAACTCCCGCCGATCCCGGCCGCCCCGGACCCCTCCCGCTCCCTGCGATCAGAAACGCAGGTAGCTCGAGAAATCGGAGAAAGCGACACCGGAAATGCGGAAGGTGAATACGCCCAGTCGCGTTCCCTTGCTGACCGCCTCGGTGACTGGCTGGAATTCCGGCTGGAGGTAATGCGCTCAGTTCGCGAAGGTGAAACGCCTTTCCGTGAGGCTGAAATCGCGCGGAAGGTGGCGTTGCTGGAGGCTCGCACCGCCCAGGAAGTCGCCATGATGGAGCAGAATTCGAAGCTCCACGCCGCGATGGCGAAGGCGAAGGGTGAAAAGGGGGCGGCCCGTGAAAAGTCTGGTGCCGAGCGTTCGAAAGCCTCCGCAGCCGGGTTGGGTGCGAACAAGGGCCGTGGCAAGGCCGGCGGCGGAGGCGGCAGTTCGCCGCGGGGCGGCAACGGCTCGCCTCCACCAAACAAGTCCGCTCCGACGCGGAGCGGCGCCAACTCCACAGGCCCCAGCGGGCGTTCCGGCTCAGGGACGCCCGGGGGCGGCGGGAGCGGCAAGGGCGGCACGAAGGGCCCTGGCGGCCCCTCTGGCGCCCGGAGCACCGGTGACAGGCGTAACGGGGCTCCCGGGGGAGCGAAGGGCCCTCAGGCGGGCTCTGGCGGCTCCGGGAAGAACAGTGGTCCCGGAGCGAAGAAGGAGGGAGGCCGTGCCCGGAACGGCCCTGCTTCCAGTGCTTCTGCCGAGCGGGCCCGCGGCCGCCAGGAGCGCGCCGGGGTCCGGCAGAGCGCCCGCCAGGAGCGGCGCACGGCCGGACACGCGGCCGGTGTCGCCGACCGCACCAAGGACCGTGACCAGGCTCGCGATCGCCGGCACAAGCAGTGGGAGGACCGCCGGGCCAGGAGGGCCGAGCGGAGCGCGGCGCGCAAGGCGAAACGGGAGGCCGCCGCCGCGGCGGATTCCGGACGGACCACGCTGGGCGCGGCACTCGAAGAAGAAGCCCGCCGGCGCTGGGAAGAGCGCCGCGCCGCCGACGAGGCCAGCAAGGCCAAGAAGACCGGCGGCACCGACGAGAAGGCCGGGAAGGGCGGCAAGGCGGACAAGGCCGACGGCACCGACAGCACCGGCGGCAAGGCCGACAGCGAGAAGAAGACCGGCGGCACCGACAGCAAGGCCAAGAGCACCGACGAAACCGGTGACAAGGGCACGGAGAAGGATTCCGGCGGCGCCCCCGGGGCTGGAACGGACGGTGCGGCCCCGGGCGGGTCGGGTGAGGCGCCCGGGTCCGGTGACAAGCCGTCTGGCAGCTCGAAGAAGCGCAGATTCCGCCGCCGGAAACACGCCAGCAGCACTCCGGGCAAAGGCCGCACCCGCGCCAAGCGGACCGGACGGACCGGACGGGCAAAGCGGGCTGGACGGAGCCGGTTCGCTCCGGACGAGTCCGTTCCGATGGCGGAATGGCCCGACCACCCGCCTCGCCCACCGCGCCGATCCGACGGCGAGGAGGACATCGAGGACGCCGTCATCGTGCCCGACGAACCGGCGGCCGTGACCGCCGGCGCCAAGAGTCTGCCGCCCGCATCCGAGCCGCACACCGAACGCCCCGGCTCTACCCGCCCCACGCCTCAGGAGGACTCCGTGGCATCGGAGATCAGAAGGACCGACCGGGGGCAGGCCGGCCTGGCGGCCCAGCACCGCACCGACATCACGTTCGGCGAGTACCTGGTGGACATGGCGAACATCGCCATCAAAGCCGGTGTCGACAAGGAGCAGGCCGAGGCCTTGGCCGACGCACTCGGCAAGGTCGCCGACGCCCTGCGGGACATGGCCTCCGAACTGGCGAAAGACCACAACATCGAGATCGAGATCGTGAACCAGGTCGTGGACCTGGCCGACGCCGCCGACCACATGAAGCAGGTGGCGACCCGGTGCGCTGCCGAGTGCGAGACCGCATCGGAGGCCGCGCGCATCGCCGCCGAGAACGTGGCCCGGACCTACGGCGAGGACATCCAGGCCATGGAAGACGGCGGTGTGACTCACGCCTCGGCCGCCGCCCACCACAACTAGAAAGGCAGGGACCGCCGATGGGTGACCTCGCCCTCCGCCCCACCGCCAGCGCCGTGACGACGGACGGCGACAACAAGTACAAGGCCGTCCAGCACAAGCTCAAGACGCTGGGCGAGGCCTTGAGCATGGCCGGCAACGAGCTGGAAGTGCTGCTGCGCGGCATGCGGATGAACGCCCACCACGCCGAAGGCCTGGCCGCGGCGATCGCCACCGCCGAACTCGACCGCAAGTTCATCGAGATGACCAACCAGGTGGCCGTCGCCCTGGGCGGCGCCGCCCACGAAGTCCAGACCCTCCACCAGACGGCCCAGGAAGTTTCCGGCCTCGCCCACGCAGCCCGGCGGACGCACGCGCGGCGGTACGAGCGCCTGGACGACGTCCGCTCCAGCCGCAAGGAACGCACCCCCAAGCCCGGCTTCTTCGCCCGCTGACCCACCCGCGACCCGTCAAGGGGCGGCCCGCCACACCGGCGCGGGCCGCCCCTCACCCCTTCTCCGAAGGAGATCCTTCCCGTGTCCGTGCCGCGCAGCGTCGCCCTTGAGCGCACCCTCTACACCCTGGCCGCGCCGGTCCTCGCCGCGGCCCCGAACATCTCCCCCGACAGTCCCGTCCACACGGCCGTCCAGCTGGCCGGCGCCGCCGGCCTCGGCGGCTGGTTCCTTGCCTACAAGAGCGACGAGCCCGGCACCGGGCGCAAGTTCCTGCGCTGGTCCCCGCTTGTGGCCGCCGCCGCCATCGACGTCGCCGCCCGGCACACGATCGGCTGGGGCCCGTGGTGCATGGACGCGCTGCTCGCTGCCGGATGGGCAGCGACCGGCCTGCTGGTGATGCCGTTCTCCCGGCATACCCGCCGCCGCCACCGCCCCACCCTCGCCGCCCCCGCACCGGCTACGCAGGTCCGGCCCACCGCCGTCCCGGAGCCGTCCCTGGCGCAGCCGGACGACGGCGCCGACCCGTTCACCCGGCAGGTCCGCCGGCTGTGGGAGGCCCGGGGCCTGCCCGGCCGCACCATCGTCGTCAAGGCCACCCCGCACGACGGCATGCCCCACGACCTGTCGCTCCTGCTGCGCGCGTCGGAGACCGGGCGGCCGATCTCCAGCCTCACCGACGAGGACGTCGCAGCCGCATTCGGTGTCGACGTCACCGACGTGAACATCGAAGAGGTCGCGCGGCAGTACGGCCGCCAGGGCGGCCCCGGCTGGAAGGAGGTCCACGTCACCCCGGACGCGAACGAACGGCGCCGCAAGGCCCCCTCCGCCCACGAGTGGTGGGCCGACCGGATCGGGGCCGCCGGCGGGCCCGTGCCCGGCTCGAAGTTCATGCAGAAGGTCCGAGACGAGGACCGCAAGGTCACCCACTACATCGCCCAGGTTCCCGACGAGATGGGCGAGCCGCGCGTCAACCTGACCATGCTGGCGGCCGCGCTGAAGACCAAGTACGACGAAGGCCGGGTGTTCGTCACCATCGACGGCAGCCAGGTCCTGGTCTCCCTGTGGGACAGCTCCCCGCTCGCACAGGTCTTCCCCGCCACCCGCGAGCTGCTCACCCCGGACGCGGACGGGCGCTGGGTGACCGGCTTCCTCGGCAACGGCCAGCCCGCCCGCAACCGCGTCTACACCGACCGGGGCGCCGCCCACGGCATCTTCGTCGCCCCCTCCGGCGGCGGAAAGACCCAGCTCATGGGCCTGCACGTCGCGGCCGACGCCCTGTTCGGGGCTGTGGTCATGCTGGCCACCGAGGCGCCGGACGAGAAGACCGCCGCCCTGGGCGAGCACACCGCCCGCTACGGCGTCGGCGCCCTGTACATGCTGAGGCTCCTGAGGGTCCTGGTCGCGCTGATGGAGATCCGCGGCCAGATGCCGTGGGAGGACGGCCGGGTCCACGAATGGGACCCGACCCGGCCGGGCTGCCCCTACCGGATGCTCTCCGCCTACTTCGACGAGTTCCTCTCCGCCGCCCGCAACGGCGACTACGGCACGGAGATCATGGAGCTCGCGGAGCTGGTGTCGGTCAAGGGACGCAAGTACGGCGTCGGCCTGAAGGTCGCCGGCCAGTCCATCTACGTCCAGGACGGCTTCACCCAGCTGCTGTGCGAAAACCTCCGGGAGAACTGCATCCCCGTCGTGCTGAAAGTCGCGCCGAAGAAGGTCAGCGACATGTTCAAGGCCCTCGGCGTCTCCCCCGAGCACACCCCCGACCCGCTCCCTCGTTCCTTCTCCGCTGCCGAGGAGGGCCGGATCGAGCGAGTGATGCGCGGCGAGCCCGAACCGCCTGCCGACTCCAACACCGGAGGCGCCGGATGGATCGTCGAAGGCAAGCAGCCCGACGTCCTGCGCACCCTGTTCATGGACTTCACGGCCGGCATCGACGACTTCTTCCCCGACACCGTCGCCACCCTGACCGACTACGAGATCTGTGAACTCGAAGCGCGTGACCTGTGGTTCGACTGGACCGAGCCGCCCCGGCCCGGCGAGTTCGGCCCCGAGCCCGACGACGAGGACGACTGGGACGACGAGCCGAAGAAGAGCAGCGGCAAGAGCCGCGGAGGCGGCAAGCCCGCCACCCGCCGCGACACGGTCACCTCGCCCCGCCAGGCGCTCGAGGCCATCAAGAACCTCTCCCGCACCTGACCCGCACCCCCCTTCGTTCCTGCATGGCCCGGCCGCTCCGGCCGGGCCGTGCCCGCACCCTCGACGGACACCCCGCCCGTGGCCGTATCGATCTCCGCCGCCGGCCTGCCGGGCATCGCCGTATTCGCTTCGTTTCGCGGCGGCTCCGTACGTCTCTGGCCCGGCCAGGCCCGCACCACCTTCGGCTGTCTCCTCGCCTCCAGCGGAGCCGGCCCCGCCTCACCACCGCGATCAGCCCGGTCACCGGCCGGATCTCCAGCCTCTTGCCTCCGCCCCGGCCAGCCAGGCCGCCCCCACCACGCCACCCCAGCTGACCCTGGAAGCCCGCATGGCCGCCACCGAAGCCGCGATGACCCTCCGGCTCGAACAGGCCGCCGTCGCCTACGAGGTCAACACCGCCCACATCCCCACCCCGACGGTCGACCTCGACGACATCCTCACCGTCCCACTCACCCCCACCCTCAAGCCGCCCAGCCCGTACCCGACGCCGGTCGCCGCCCTTCTCCAACGCGCGCACCACCGCCTGCTGACCGACGGCTGGTGCAACGGCACTCTCGTCGACGCCCAGGGCGCCCGCTGTCTCTACGGCGCCGTCCGCGCCGAAGCCGGCGGCGACCAGGCTCTGGAGTCGCGCGGAATGGAAATCCTGGCCGAGGCGATCCGCCGCCAGTTCGGAGAGTTCGTCGACTCCGTCCCCGGCTTCAACGACGCCTTCGGCTCCGGCCGGGTGCCCACCCGGATGCTCGACCAGGCCGCCCTCCTCGCCGACGCCCGCGGCCTCTGACCACCCGGCCTCCGGGCCCCCTGCCTCGCACCCGGCCCCATGCGGCCGGGTGCGGGCCAGGCCGTCCGGCCTGTCCGCGTAACACCGACACCCCGCCAAGGGAGCTGCCCCACCATGCCCAACAACCCGAACAACCACGCCCAGACCACCCGGAACGCTTCGGCTGGGGACCGCCGGGGTAAGCGCCTTGTCGCCTTGCGCGCCTGGTGGAGCACCACCTGGCAGGAGGGCGGCGTCCTGCACCGCCGATGGGAAGAGCTCCGCCTGGTCCGCGAGAACGGCTGGCACGACATGGCCAACTGGATCAAGGTCACGCTCGCCCTTCTCGGCGTATGCGCGGCGATCATCCTGATGGACACCGCAGGCGGCGTCCTTGGCACCGCCCTCGACAAGCTGACGGCGGCCACCGCCACCACCCGCGCCGCCACCGCGTCCTCCACGGGCCTGTGGAACGTGATCGACACCCCGGTCCGTGCTTACATCACGACCCACTCCACCGGACTCGCGATCAGCGCCTCCACCGTCTACGCCCTCTGGCAGCTGGCCGGCCTGGCCGGCTTTATCGGCGGCTTTCTCCGCTCCACCGCCGCCCGCCTCGCCTGGATCACATGGGGCGTGGCGACCATCGGCGCCGTGTGGTCCGCGACCCCCGCCACCGGCAGGCCCATCGCCGTCGCCATCACGGCCGTCGGCTGGGCACTCGCCTCGATGCTCGCACTGCGCGGCCTGAGCCTGCGCCCCGTGATCTACAACGTTCCGCCGGCTTTCCAGCCGAACGTCGAGATCCGGCCTGAGATCCACATCCTCGCCCAGCCTGCCAGCCTGGACAACATCCGCTTCTTCAGGCCCTGACCATCCAGGCCCACAGCCCCGTTCAGAAGAGTCCGATGCCCGGTGGAATGCCGAGCGCGACCGGATTCTCCGTGAGGACGGAAGGCTTGCCCCGCCTCGCCTCGGGCTTGCCCGTCGCAGAAGCGGCCTGCCGGCTACGCCTTGCCCTGCAGGCCGTACGAACGCAGGCCTCCAGCAGGTGAGAGGCCTGACCTGCGGTCTTGCCTGCTACCCGCCCGGTCGGCTGGTGGGCAAGCCTTTGGGCAAGCGGGGCTGAGGAGAGTTCACGGCATCGGATCCGAGAGGCACTCGCCCCGCTCGGAGACGACGACCCGCCCTGCCCGTGACCCGATTCCGTGATCCCTGGACCGCTCCGGTCGCCCCGTTTGGTTCTCGCCCACCGGAAGGTGCGCGAGGGCCCAGACAGGCCGTCCGGCCGCCGCCGCCCGCTGACCGCCCTTGGTCTCCGAGGCGCGCGCTTCAGCTCTGCAGGAGGACCCGTTGTTCCGTCTCATTCGCACCCGCACCCGCCGGCAGCTTCTGACCCACATCCAGGAGCTCCACGACCGTGCCAGCAGCCAGCAGCGCCGCCGCCAGGCCGCCGAGCACCGCATCGCTGAGGCCCTGAAGATCCTTGAGGCTGACGACTCCGAGCTGTCCACCCGCCTGTCCAGCGTCCTCACCGCCATCGCCCCAGCCCCTGACAGCGGTTCCCAGCTCCTCCGCTGATCAGTCATCAGCCCTGATGCCCGGCCGGTCCGGGCACGCCAGGGCCGGACCGGCCGAGCCGACTCCCCTCGCCCCGGACCTTGCCACCCCGCCGGGGAATGCAGTCCGGGCCGCTCTACCGCCCGTACCCGGCTGACGTCTGCCGGTCCGTCCCCGCGTCCTTGACGGCGAGGGCGGGCCGGGAGGCGGAACAGCGCCGTTCGGCCTCATCCACCGTTCACCTCCTCGAGGAGACGCACCCATGCCCGTCGCCATCAACGCCCACCAGCTCGGCCGCATGCTTTCCCGGACCGTCAGCCATATCGGGAGCGAGTTCGTCGCGCCGCTCCACGGCATCCGGCTGGAGGCCGACGACACCTACCTCTACGCGATGGCGTCCGACCAGTACACGATCGCCGTCGCCCGCTACCAGCACCAAGGCCTCGACGGCGAGCCGTTCGCCCGCACCGTTCCGGCTCCGGCCCTGCGATCCCTGAGTGAGTGGACTGACGCCCAGCACGGCAGCGACCCCGTCACCCTCACGACGGCCGAGGGGCGCCTGCGGCTCTCCGCACCCCACGGCGAGCTCGCCCTCGCCGTTACTGACGGACAGAAGTTCTTCGACTGGCGGGGCACGCTCCACGGCGTGCTCCTGCAGTCGAACGAGGGCAGCGACCCCTTTCCCGTCCTCGACTCCCGGTTCCTCAGCCGCTTCGCCCAGGCCGACGACAAGGTCCGCGTCCGTACCGCCGACGGGCGGGCCACGCTCATCGTCGGAGAGGACTTCCTCGGCGCCCAGATGCCTGTCTGCTCCCGCCAGGAGGGCTTCGGCGCCCACCTGGCCGAGGACGTCGAGCAGGTCCTCACCCACTGGACGCCCACGCTCACCGGAGCCAAGCCGACAGCCATGCCCGACGGCATCCTCGCAGAGAGCCGGCCCCGCTACGAGGTCACCCAGGACCCCGCGGAGACGTGGAGATCCTCCTGCGCCAGACCCTGCGCTCGACGCACGACCTTATCGAGGAGGACAGCGCATCCGCGGCCGCAGTCGCCTCACATGCGTCCTCGGGCGTCATGGCGTGGAGCGCCTACCGGTTCCTCGACGCCCTGCGCACTGCAGACCCGAAGCTCGCTGCCGAGGTCGTTGCCGACGTGGCGGGGCAGCTCGACAGCGGAGAGATCGGCGAGTTCGCCTGGGACGCGGCGTCGCTGGCCGGACATGACCCGGAGAAGTGGCAGGAGGAGGACGAGGCCCGTTGGGCCAGCAGCGCGCGGCCGCAGTCCCCAGGGGGACCGCGGCCGACGGCCGACAGGCCCAGGCGCCGCTGGTGGGGGCGGCCGACGAGTCCTGAGGGCCCCCGCGCCCCCGGCAGCTCGGAGCGCGGCTGTCCTCCACGGAGCGGTACCGGCAGGCCGGTGACGCGGCCTGACCCGAGGAGTGGGGCCAGAGACGGGGCGTGACCACCCTCTTGAAATGCATCTCTGGCGGAGCGGCAAGCGGCGGAGGCGGAACGGAAGGCCGTGGAGGCGGAGCGGCTGGCCGCGGAGGCGGAGCGCGAATCCGCGGAGGCGGAGCATGCCGCGGCACGGCAGGAGCGGGCGGAGAAGACGGCCGCCGAGGCGGAGGCTGAGGCTCGGGCCGAGGCCGCCCGGCTTTGGTCCGAAGAGGACCGCTTGATTCGGCTCCAGGTCGAGGCGGGAGCAGCCCGGGAGGAAGCGGCTAGGCAGACCGCGGAGGCGGAGCGCAGGGAGGCCCTGGCACGACAGGCGGAGGCCGACGAGCGCACCGCCCTTGCCCGAGAGGCAGTTGCCCGGGCCGAGCTGGCCGCGCAGGAAGCCGACGATGCTGCCCGCCGGAGCCCTCGTGAGCGAGGCGAGTGTCAGGTAGCCCGCATGATCCTTGCCGCTCACCATGCTCTCCCCGAGCACGAGCGGCCTATTGAGCCTGACATGTACGCCGTGACCCTGGAGGACATCGGCAGCGTCCTCAATGTCGCCCGCACGGCTGCCAGTGAGCGAAGGCAAGCTGCCGCCGACCTCATCAAGAACGGATATGTCGGCTGAGTCCGCTTGACCTGAGCCAGCTGGGAGGGCGGCACCCGCTTCGTTCGAGGGGTGCCGCCCTCGGCGTTCGACGAGGGCCACCTGGAATCAGCGGTCAGCCTGCTGTCTGTCTCGCAGGCCCGCTGGCTGGACGGCGCTTCTGAGCTGACCGTCAAGTCCGCACCCCAGCTGGAATGGCTGGTGTGCGGATCGGTTCCTGACAGGGAGGGTCGACGCCTCCACTCAAGAGTGACCCGCTGCCTTTGACCTGGTCTTCTCTCGTGGGTCACTGTTTGGGTCACTGTTTCTAGGGTGACCCAAACAGTGACCCGCCGCAGAGCTGAAGTCCCCCGGAGGGGCCCGGGTCGGCCAGAGTGGGCGCACGGGCCGGCCGAGCCGGGGGTCGCGATGGCCCACGGTGAGTTGGGAATGAGAGAGGGTGGGCCCACCGGATTGGCGGTCCCACCCCTTCGTGATGCTGGGCTAGCGGCGGGTGGCGTGCACCATGCGGATGGTCTCGGAGGTCTCCTCGTCCATGGCCCACCCGTGGTCTACCAGGAGAGCCTCCAGCCGGTGCACGGCTTCCTCGAGTCCGGCGTGGTCGCCCAGGAGGGCCAGGGCGCGGAAGCGCTGGCGCCAGAGTTCCTCGCGCTCTCGTGCGACCTCGAGGCCGCGGCCGGCGGCCCACAGTGCTCCTCGACCGTCACCGGCTTCGAGGTACCAGTTGGCCAGAAGACTGGCGCTGTTGACGACCTTGTCGTTGATGTCCTCCACGATCGGCTCGGCCCAGCCGTAGTAGGTGGAGCTGACTCCGGAGAACGGGCGGCCCCGGACCAGCTCGAGGGCGCGGCGGAGCAGGGCCTGGCCGTGGGCGCGAGGTACTTGGAGGGCGACGTC
>NZ_LIVV01000020.1 GCF_001905825.1 Streptomyces sp. CB02009 | reverse complement strand
TGTCGTTGCTCCCGTAAGAATGACCCCCAGGTGCTCCCGCAGAATTAACCCCCCTTGATGATCTGGAGGGTGCTGAAAGTGGAGGACTGGGCCGAGATACGCCGTCTGCATCGGGCGGAGGGTGTGCCCATCAAGGAGATCGCGCGGCGGTTGGGGGTGGCCCGGAACACGGTGCGGGCCGCGTTGAACTCCGACCGGCCGCCTGTGTTCGAGCGGGCCCCGCGGGGTCATGTCGCGGACAGGTTCGAGCCGCAGATGCGGGCTCTACTGCAGGAGTGGCCGACGATGCCGGCGCCGGTGATCGCCGAGCGCATCGGCTGGCCGTACTCGTCAGCGCCGCTGCGCAAGCGGCTGGCGCTGATCAGGCCGGAATACTTGGGGATCGACCCGGTCGACCGGGTCACCTATGAGCCCGGCGAGGTCGCCCAGTGCGATCTGTGGTTCCCGGAGACGAAGGTCCAGGTCGGCGCGGGGCAGGAGCGGGTGCTGCCGGTGTTGGTCATGACCTTGGGGTTCTCCCGCTATTTGTCCGCGGTGATGATCCCCTCGCGGCAGGCCGGAGACATCCTCTCGGGCATGTGGCGGCTGATCCACGAGATCGGCCGGGTTCCCAAGACGCTGGTCTGGGACCGGGAGGCGGCGATCGGCGGCAGTGGGAAACTCACCGCTCCGGCGGCGGCGTTCGCCGGAACTCTGGCCACCAGGATCAAGCTCGCACCGCCCCGCGACCCTGAATACAAGGGGATGGTCGAGCGGAGCAACGGCTACCTGGAGACCTCGTTCCTGCCGGGCCGGCAGTTCGCCTCCCCGGCGGACTTCAACCAGCAGCTCGAGGACTGGCTGGTCAAGGCGAACTCCCGCACGGTCCGCTCGATCCAGGGCCGCCCGGTCGATCTGCTGGAGCGGGACTACCTGTCGATGACGCCGCTGCCGCCCATCGAGCCGCCGACCGGCTTGAGCTCGAGGATCCGGCTCGCCCGTGACTACTACGTCCGGGTCGACACCGGCGACTACTCGGTCGATCCGCAGGTCATCGGCCGGTTCGTCGACGTCACCGCCTCCCTCGAGGAGGTCGTGGTGTTCTGCGACGGCCAGATCGTCGCCCGCCACGAACGGTCCTGGGCCAAGCAGGCGGTGGTCACCGATCCTGCCCACGCGGCCACGGCCAAGCGGATGCGCCAGGCCCTGGCCGAGGACCGCCACCGGCGCCAGGCATCAACCCGCCGGCACCCCGACGGCCATGCCGTCGCCCTTCGGGCCCTGCCCGACTACGACGCCCTCTTCGGCGTCGATTTCCATCAGCCGTCAACGGAAGCGAAGTGATACATGACCATGGCCACCACGATGCCGAAGGACGGCCTGCCGTCCATGATCGCCTATCTCACCCGGGTCCTGAAGACCCCCACGATCGGCGCCTGCTGGGAGGACCTGGCCGCCCAGGCCCGCGATGAGAACTGGTCCCACGAGGAGTATCTGGCGGCCCTGCTGCAGCGGCAGGTCGCCGACCGGGAGTCCAAGGGCACCGTGATGCGGATCCGCACAGCCCACTTTCCGCAGGTCAAGACCCTCGAGGACTTCAACCTCGACCATCTGCCCTCACTCCGCCGGGACGTCCTCGCGCACTTGGCGACCGGGACGTTCGTCTCGAAGGCGGAGAACGTGGTCCTGCTCGGGCCGCCCGGGATCGGCAAGACACATCTCGCCATCGGCCTCGGGGTGAAGGCGGCCCACGCCGGGCACTCGGTCCTGTTCGACACGGCGAGCAACTGGATCACCCGCCTCGCCAACGCCCATCAGGCCGGCCGCCTCGAGGCCGAGCTGAAGAAGATCCGCCGCTACCGGCTGATCATTATCGATGAGGTCGGCTACATCCCGTTCGACCAGGACGCCGCGAACCTGTTCTTCCAGCTGATCGCGTCACGCTACGAGCAGGGCTCCGTGATGGTGACCTCGAACCTGCCCTTCGGACGCTGGGGAGAGACCTTCTCCGACGACGTCGTCGCAGCCGCCATGATCGACCGGCTCGTCCACCACGCCGAGGTCCTCACCCTCACCGGCGACTCCTACCGCACCCGCCAACGACGCGAACTCCTCGCCAAGGAGAACCGCACACACCGCGACTGAACCAACCCCAGGGGGTCAAATCTGCGGGAGCAGAGCGTGCTCAATTCTGCGGGAGCATTGACAGGACTCGAGGCGGTGCTCACACACTTCTGATTCCTCGGGCCTCAGGCCCGTCCACCTGGCTCGGAGGTCCTGGTGCGCCAGGTCAGGAGTTCACGGAGTTCAATCGCCATTCGTCACGGAAGGACGGATGGTCAGCCCACTCCATCGCCGCCTGGCGCAACGGCTCCCAAAACGCCTCAGCACGATGACCGTTGCCGTGCTGCAGCTCGAAAGCGAGCTGGCCGGCGAAGTGCGCTAGGACGAGATCGAACGCGTTGGTCACCCGGCGCACACCGTCATAGAACACCGGACCACTGTCCTTGACAGTCCTACCGGCCTCTCTGCGGGCTTCAAGCGAGCGTTCACGGACGAACTCCACCAGAGCATCGACATCCTTCCGCCCGATAGGGGCACCGGTCCCACCGTCCACAGACAACCCCTCCAAAGCGAAGAACGTCGAGAGCCACACGCAACAGCCTGGAGACAACCTACCGCCCGACGCCCTTCCCTCCCTCACCCCCACCACGGAAAC
Organism: Streptomyces sp. CB02009; assembly: GCF_001905825.1. Lineage (GTDB taxonomy): Bacteria > Actinomycetota > Actinomycetes > Streptomycetales > Streptomycetaceae > Streptomyces. The sequence goes on along the minus strand of NZ_LIVV01000020.1, from coordinate 31,081 downwards.
CCACCCCGGCACGGCAAACAGGGCGTGGGCGAGCGGCCAGCAAAGGGGCACTGGAGCGCCCTCGTGCATGCAGGGAGCAGACAATCGACGGGTACCAAGTCGCAGGCGGGCGGGGAGCGGGTCGGGAGGCAGTGGCTGGGAACCCGGATCGGGCGCTGATCGCCTGGATGAGCGCTGTCATCCGCGGGCATCGTGGCGCTGCGAGCCTGCCTGGGTACGCGGAGGAAGCTATGGCTCGTACCGGGATCTATCCCCGGGGAGGGGACAAGCCGGGACCGTTCAACCCAGTTCAGCTCATCGGCAATGGGCCTGTCAGTGGTGTACGGCATCATGCCGCCATGAATCCCATCCACAAGATCACCAGCCTTGATGAAGCATGGAATCCTGGGGACATCGCCTTTGACGCTGATGGCAACTTGCGTGTCCGCTCTGACAACCCGAACTGGGCGTGGGACTACCCGAACGAGGGTCACACACGGGACCAGTACGGCACACCCCATGTTCCTACTGGAGGCATCGAGGACAAGGATGTTTCCCGGCCTCTGATCCTGCTCGTACGAAATGGGCAAGCGGTCGGAGGTCGCCAGCTCAAGCGGTAATCCGCCGAGCAACGTCCGAAATCCGGCAGAGATACAGCCGCCAACGCCCGCACGAGACTCTGCGTAGCCGTTCCGTCGTGCCTCGTGGGATTGCGGGTGCACCAGCCGAACACGCGCCACTCCCGGCCGCGGCCGTGTCGCCCATCCGCTGTAACCGGATAAAGGAGCCGCCGACTCATCCAGGTGGCAGGCCAGCGGCAGCGAGGGGGGTCCGGCTCCGCACGCTCACCGCGCACGCCGGTGGCCGCATCAGCCCAGCCGGTCCCAGGCCGAGCCGTTGCCCCGCAGAAACCCATGGCTACCCTGCTCACGAGCTGCGATGGAGTCCTGGAGCCTGACCCGCAGTTCGCGGGAAACCACAAAGGTGGCGACCATTGGTCACCACCTCTATGGCCGGGGTTGAGGCGAACTACCCCTCTGCGCGTCCAAGCATAGACACCTACGAGGCCCCGGGCCCCGATGACTGCATCATACCCGCATGCGCACAGCGCCACAGGCATCTCATGAAAGGAAGGGAGGCATATTTGCAGCCAAACCTACTGATCTGCAATGCAGTTGAACCACAGCGCTCGCAGCGATGGTGGCACGCAGGCGGGCACGTTCCGTGTAACGGACACCCACAGGATCACCGCCGGACTGATCAGTCCGTGCGGTCGGGTAGCCGGGCTGTTCGGGCGCGGTGTCACAGATCGAATTCCAGGTGCTCGATCGCGGTGAAGCGGACTTCTTCCAGGGAGCCGGCGCGGCGGCCGCCGTCCTGGGAGTAGACCTCTTTGAGTGCTTCGGCGGCGATCTGCTGGAGGTGGGCTTCGCTGGCGCTGGCGCTGGCGTCCTGGGCGTCGAAGAGGCAGGCGGCGTAGAGGGGTGGCAGGGCGATGGTCAGGTGCCGGATGCGGTCCTGGTCCGTTGACCCGATCGGTGCGGTGTAGCCGAGGCGGCGCGGGTGTCGATGACGATGCCGCCCGTGCTCGCCGCTTTCGCCTTAGCCTTGGCCTTGAAGATCCTCCGCGACTGGCGCCTCAAAGGCGACGGCATCCACCACGCCATGCTTGGCATCGCCCGGCTGCATAACCTCGCCCTCGCCGGATTGATCAGCGTGCCACACTGTGGCCAACCATGCCCGAGACAATCCGGAGATCATTTACGGGACAACTCTTACGAGCTCGTGCACGGTTAGCGGTACGACGTCGAAAGGTGCAGATCGGTCCGGTGAGCAATGTGCCTGACGGTCCGTGCGGGTGGCGGTCTGCTGGTGTGAGAGCAGTCCTGCGACGGCTTGGATGGTGTCGCTCATGTGCTCGCGGCGGCCGTGGTGCCGGGCGAGGGCTCACCAGTTCTTGAGGTGTGCGATGCCGTGCTCGACCCGGATACGACGTGAGGAATGCGCCTTGCGCTGGCGTTCGTAGATCTCCTCGTACCACTCTGGCGGGGTCTTCTTGAACTTGCTGTGTGGTGGTGTCACCACGCGGCCGCTGGTCTGGACGCCCAGGCCCTGATAGCCCGCATCGGCGAGTATCTCCACGGGTGGGCCGTCAGTTAGGTGCTTGACCAGACCCAACTGCCGGACGTATGTGATGTCGGCACAGCTTGCCGGCTGGGCTGGACTGCAGAACAGGAGCCTGCCGCTGGCGTCGGTAAGGATCATGGCCTTGACGGCGTTCTACTTGTTCTTGCCGGAGATGAACTTCTCCCGATCCTTGCGGCCGGTGGCGGGCCGGCGGATCCGGGTCTCGGTGCCGTCGACGATCCCGGTCTGCCCGCTGGACCCGAGGTGTTCGATGACGTCGGCGAGGGTGCGGAGCCGGGCACCGGCCGCGATGGTGCAGCCCCGCTCGGCGAGCAGCGGCCGCACCTCGCCGACGGCGCGGGTGATGGTGGAGCGGTCGACGCCGAACCAGCAGGCCAGCACGTCGTGAGTGGCTCCGTGGCGAAGGCGGACGAGGGTGGCCAGGAGCCGGTGGATCAAGGCCAACTGGTGCTTCGCGCCAGCGCTGACGGTCCGCTTCCGCGGCCTGGAATCCAGTCTCGCCTGATGTCGCTCGTGACACAACGAACCTACCTCGGCGACGAGTTCGGCGATCACTTCGGCCGACAGCCTTGTGATCCTCCGGTCGCTGATGATCGCTGCACGAGCCCCGTTCCCCACCACACGAACATGATCAGCGATCACGATCCAGCATCGTACCGCTAACCGTGCACGAGCTCGTTAGCCCTTTGAACGAGGTGTAGTCCGCTCGCTGCCCTGGCGTAACGACCAGAGATAGCGCACGGGCAGCGGCCATCCGCACTTGGGTGAAGCTCGGTCTTGAGCCTGCCGCGCGAGCGGCCCAGGCCTATCAACTCCTGCACCAACTCCGCCAGGCGGCCGACGAGACTCCGCAACGGTGTCTCGTCCTGACGTTCTGCCAGAGTGTCCCCCTTCGCGGTGGGTCCGGCGGCCAGTACTTCGCGGAATTGGCAGCAGCAGTGACTCAGTACACCGAACTTTGAGGAGAGTGTTGGTCGGTGTAATAGTAAGTACCACCAGATGTCAAGCTCAACTGGAGGTGCGACCTTTCCCCATAGGGGGCGTAGTCATACTGCCACGAGGTGTAGATCGTGAAGGTTTGGCCAGGCAGGAGGGTGATACCCGTAGCCTTGGCAGCAGGTCCGACGTTGTACCAGTTGCCACTCTGGTATGCCTCCACCTGAGCCGTCAGCTCATATCCGGAAACGCCATACGATGAGTTGTTGTAGATCTGCGCCTCGGCGCGATCGTAGAACCCATCGGAGTGAATGCAAGTACGCTTCATAACATCCCCCCAAGCCACCCATGCGCTGCATGTCGACGTGGACGCAGCATGCGCCGACCCTGCGGAGGCGCCGATGAGAGCGACCAGCGACATTCCAGAAGCGGCAAGCGCTCCAAGAAATCTCTTCTTACTCACATTTCCCCACTTTGCAAAATTCGCCCTGCCGACCTAAAGCTTCGCACGCATGGGTTTCCCGCAAATGAGACACCATCAAAGCCACTCAAGCTGACCCGGGAATGCTTCCTGTTCAGGAAAAAATTAGATCGCAACTGGGCATCGCTTGAAATGAGCAGAACCTACTCAAGTTGACCCTATTGCGCAGGGAACATTTCTAAGAGAGCATCTGATCTAGGTAGTTGGTGTTTTGGGATGTTCTTGTGACTGTAGGTCGTAGCACTCGTTGGCCAGGGTGTGACTCCTCGACGCGCGTATCGCAGTGATGTCTCCGATGCCCGCTGGGCGTTGATCGAGCCGGTGTTCGTCGCCTGGCGGGCCGCTCGGTCGGGGCCCGGGACCGCGGCGCGGGTTCATGATCTGAGAGAGATCGTGAACGCGATCCTCTACGTCAACCGCACCGGGATTCCTTGGGAGTACCTGCCGCACGACTTCTTCGTGTGCCTGTCCGCCACAGCAAAACCAGACGCCCGATACCCCAAGGGCATACCAAGGCGTCTGGCCGGCCTGGGGCGCTACGAAGGCGGCCCCGACGCCGGGCGCGGTGTCGGGGCCGCGGACTACGCGAGTCCGGCCGTGGGGCGCCCGGACCTGTGCACGCGTCACCCAACTCAACGCCCCTCACGGCCCCATGGACACGCACCACGTCAACATCGCGATCTCCCCATCGCCCTGAAAGGCGACTCGGCTCCCGGCTCACGGGCCGAGCTGCGAAGGTGGGAGCGGAATAGGCGATATACGCAATTTGCTTGTTTCAAGGTGAGTCTCATATCTGTGCCGCGACCGCGTCCGTACAGGCCGGGCACCAATCAGGCGCACTGGTGCGAGCGCTGCCGCGACTAGGGGGTGTCCGCAATGTCAGTTGGGGAGCCATAGTCGCAGGCAGGCGAGGGTGACCAGGGCTTTGTAGTGGCGGGCTCGTTTGTCGTAGCGGGTGGCGAGGGCCTTGTTCTGCTTGAGCCGGTTGAAGCAGCGTTCGACGACGTTGCGGCGCCGGTAGACCTGACGGTCGAGGCGGCACAGGGTCTCGCCTCGCCGGAGGCGTCCGTTGATCTGGTCGACGCGTTCGGGGATGGTGCAGGCGATGCCACGTTGACGCAGGTAGGAGCGGATCTTGCGGGAGCTGTAGCCCTTGTCACCGACCACCCGCAGCGGTCGGGTGCGGGGCCGGCCGGGCCCGTGTCGCTTGATGTGGATGCGGGCCATGACCGGCTCGAACTGGGTGCAGTCGTTGACGTTCCCGCCGGTGATCGTGAAGGCGAGCGGCCGGCCCCGGCCGTCGCAGGCGAGGTGGATCTTCGTGCTCAGTCCGCCGCGGGACCGGCCGAGTGCTTCCCCGGTCCAGGGCCCCCTTTTCGGGCCCCGGCGGCGTGCTGATGGGCCCGCACGATGGTCGAGTCGACGCAGACGACCGACCAGTCGACCTCACCGATCGCGTCCGAGTGCTGCTGGACGTGGGCCAGGAGCCGGTCCCAGGTTCCGTCCGCCGACCAGCGGCGGAACCGTTCGTAGACGGTCTTCCACGGCCCGTACCGCTCGGGCAGGTCCCGCCAGGCCGCACCCGTGGACAACTTCCACAGGATGCCGTTGAGGACCTGGCGCCGGTCCCGCACCGGACGGCCCATCCGGGGCGGAGCCAGCAACGGCCCGATCATCTCCCAGGCCTGATCAGTCAGTTCATGACGTCGCACCACGAACGGAGCAACGACCGACCGACATTGCGGACACGGCCTAGGGCACGCTGGTCACCCCCGACGGCCACGGCCTCATCCCCGCCCAGACTGCCAGCACGCCCGGACCCACCAGACCCGCCACACCCCCGGGCCCCGGTGAAAGGGGACAGGCCATAACTCAGCAACCTCTTCGGCCCGACAGGCGAAGTAGTGAACCTGAGCGGCCAGGCGCGTGGTACGACGGCGGCCGCCGACAAGTCCGCCCCGCTCAGCGTGCGAGGCCCGCGAAGCGGATGCCGCCAGCGGGGTGCCACTCCATGGCCGACTCGACGGCGGTGGAGTGGTCGGTGCAGTACGGGGTGGGGATGATGCCGCCGCATCTGCCGTGCACATCGGCATGTGCTGCCGGGGGCGGTGTAGGCGTAGCAGACCGCCAATTGCGCGCGGTAAGGCGGGTGCCGCGCAGGCGGGCGGGCCAGGCGAGCTCACTGCCATAGAACCGAGAGATCACAGGTTTATCGGGTGCGGGGTCCGCCGTGCAGCAGTAGTACGGCCATCGCTGCACCAGCGGTCGCCGCGCTGAGCAGTGATGCCCACACTCTGCCTGTGACGGCGACGGTCACCACGACGACCGGTACGGCGGTGCCGAGCGAGGCCGCGACTGCCCAGGTGCGGTCCCGTTTGTTCCGGTCGGTGACCGTGATCAGGACCAGGGCAGACATCCACACCCCGGCGATCAGCACCGCACCGAACGTCAGCATCGCCGCTTCCCACCGAAGCCACACTGGGCGCCCGAGACCAGAAAGGCCATCCGCCTTACCTAACAACACACTACATCTCTTCATGTGCCGGCTGCTGCCGCGGGGGCCCGGTCAGCGTTCCACGATTGCCTTCAGGGCCCTACTGCCTTCCTCGACACGAAACATCGAGGAACCCACTGCCCACGTCTCCGCGATGTGCCTGCAGGCTTCGCACCGGGCGGATAACGCACCCCTCCGTGCTGGCCGCAGACCGCCCACCCACGCGATCATGGGGGTGTCCATCGTTTTCGCAGGAAGGAACCCGCTGATGATCCGCAAGTCTCCAGCCCGTGGCACTAATAGGCCCCGAGCGTGAGAGGGTTGCCGCAAAACTAAAGGGAAATACGAGGCGGGCGCGGCGAGGTGCATCGCCTTCTGGTCGATGCCGGAGCGACTTTCCGAGCGCGCGGTGGCGCGATGCGGAAGGGCCGTTAACGGCCCCGTCACCAGCCTCGGAGGGGGATCATCTCGCCTCACCTGGCCCGGCGAAGGGGCACCGGTTAGAATCCTGTCATCAGCAGCAATCTGATGCGGGCGGTGTTCGTGTTCGGCGGTCGCCCATGTCGACGGGCAGCGGGACGGGAACGGCGCTGGTACCGACGCCTCAGTCGTCGGTGGTGACCTACCCGATCAAGTGGCCCAGCCCCCACGCAGCGGGCCCTCGTTCCGACAGGCCGTAGAGCGCTGGCGTGCGTGATGGCGGAGAAGCCGCGGGACCGGCTGTTTACGGTGATCATGTGAGGACGTCCCCCGAGCCCGAGCCGAGTTGGAGCCGGTGCCCACCCGCGTATGGTCCTGCCGGACGGGCAGGAGATCGTGGGGCGCCTTTACGCGCGCCGACAGCTTCCGGAGGGCTGGGCCTACCTCGTCTCCATTACGGTCTACCAGAACACCACCGGCGGGCACGTCGAGTACCGGATGTGGCTCCGGCCCCAGGACCACCTGAGGCCGGTCAACGGTGTGCCCTCAGGGACCCGTCGTGCTCGCGCAGAGTTTTGAGCAGGCCCGGGGCCCGTTCGGCGAGCAGGCCGGTCACGGCGGTGACATACGCGTGGGCCGTGCCGACGGATATCCCGAAGCGGGACGCGATCCGGGTGAGGGTGTCGTGGCGGCGCAAGTACACCAGAGCGACGAGCGCCCGCTGGTGCGGCAGGAGTTGGTGCGGCAGGAGTTTCACCATCGGTCACCCTCGCGGGTGACCGATGAGCATTGTGACCCACTGAGCTCTTTCAGAGCCGCCACTGATCGAGTGACGGGCAGGCGTCCCACAACGCACAAGGCTCCTGTGCCGTTGAGAGGGGCGTTCGACGTCTCGACTCATCGGCGCAGGAGCCTCGTTGGTTCCATATCCTGCCGCGGTCGACCTGCCTTACGCACTGGTCGAGTGGGTATCCATGCTCATCGTCACCCGTGAGGGTGACCGACGCTGCAAGCTCCCGCCCCACCAGCGGGCCCTCGTCGGCCTGATCTACCTCCGCCGCCACGACACGCTCACGCAGATCGCCGCCGGCTTCGGCATATCCGTCGGCACCGCCCACACCTACGTCACGGCCGTCGTCGGGCATCTGTCCCGGAAGGCACCCGGCCTGCTGCGGGTCCTGCGCGAGACGGATCCTGACCACATCCTGCTCGGCGGGACGCTCGCCGAGTGCGACGGCGTCAGCGACAGCCGGGCCGACTTCTCACAGAAGCACACCGCGGTCACGGCGTGAACGTGCAGGTCGTCGCCGATCCCGCGGGCAACCTGCTGTGGATCTCGCCCGCGCTGCCCGGCCGCACCCACGACCTGACCGCGGCCCGTACCCATCGCATCATCCGGATCTGCGAACGCCAGGGCGTCCCCGTCCTCGCCGACCGCTCCTACATCGGCTCCGGCCCATGGGTGACCACACCCATCAGACGGCTCCCCGGCCGGGACCTCACCACGACCCAGCGGACGATCAACCGGGCCCTGTCTGCGGCACGAGCACCGGTCGAACGAAGCATCGCAAGGCTGAAGACCTGACGCATCTTCCGCAAAGCCCGCTGCAGCCCCAACCGCATGACCGCCATCGCCGCAGCCATCCTCACCCTGGAGCGTCAACGCTGAAAATGCTCACTCGACGAGGGCATGCGGGAGGTCGAGTGCGGCAGAGTAGGGAACCAACAAGGCTCCTGTGCCGGTGGGTTGAGACTTCGAACACCTCCCCTAACGGCACGGGGGCCTTGTCCGTTGCGGCCCTCACCTCAACCTCACCGGCGTCACCCGATCAGTGGCCACGCTGAAAACGCTCACTGTCTCAGCCGGACTCACGCGCCTACTACGACAGGAAACGCCGCGAGGGGAAGCACCACGTCGCGGCCCTCGCCTGCCTCGCCCGACGCCGCACCGACGTCCTCTTTGCGATGCTCCGCGACGGCACCTTCTACCAGCCGCCCACGCCTACTACGGCTTGACGAAAACCATAGGGGCGCTTTTTCCGGGTCGCCGGGGAGGCGGTTGTACCACCGCACGGGCCGGCCGGTGAGAGCTGCCAGAGCGTCCAGGAACCCGAGGAGCCAGCGGGCCACGGTCGGAGTGAGCCCGAGGCGGACGTCCCAGTCGTCTGCCTGGGCCTCCTCGATGACCCAGGCGACGTCGAAGACCGGAGGCGCCGCGCTGCTGAACAGGTACAAGGTCCGCGTTATGGCCCCCATCCGATCACACGGACTCGCCCCCGGTTCACGGGAGTCGGGGACATGGCTGCGTAGGTCATAAGCAGGAACGCGATGATCGCGAAGATGTTGATGAGAAGTAGAAACAGGGACGCCGACGTAGGGGGCTTCGTGCTGGACCGCTTGGGATTTTCCATGAGAGATGATCCCTCATGACAGAGTTTCGTTGAACTGTCGCTAGCTCAACGGGCTCAATACATCACCGCGCTCGATGTGGATTGGGGTGACCACATCATGATCGACAGAGCCTCGCTGCGTACAGAAACGAATCTACGTTCAGTCTCGATGACTCTGAAACAGCAGGCAAACCTGAGGATATCTGCCGTAGGGAACAAACTGTTCCTTAGGTTTTCCTGCCCTGTGTTCTCACTATTGCATGGCCAGCTGAGACTCGATAGCATTGATGATCTCATCCGACTCTGGAGCGACTTTTGGCCTGAACCTGCCCACCACGGCACCCGTTCGGGAAATTAGAAACTTTTCAAAGTTCCATTCGATATCTCCCGCCACTCCCCCGACGTCGGGCTCATTTGCCAGTTGCGCGAAGAGCGGATGGCGCGATTCCCCGTTTACCTCAATCTTCTCAAAGATTGGAAATGATACACCATAGACGGTGGAGCAGAAATCAATGATCTCTTTCATGGTTCCAGGCTCTTGCCCCATGAACTGATTACACGGAAAGCCGATCACGGTAAAACCGCGGTCATTGAAGCGCTGCTGTAGCTTTTCGAGCCCGGCATACTGGGGCGTTAGGCCGCATTGTGATGCCACGTTCACGATGAGGAGAACCTGGCCGGCATATTGGTCAAGCGAAGTGACCTCCATCTGCGCGTTTACGAGTGGAAGGCTGATTATACTCACTTCCCCCCCCTTCCTGCGCCCGCGAAGTGGCGACGGATCTTATCGATGTTGTCGGCAACGGTTTCTTTGAAATACTTAACCAAGATCGTTTCGTTAGCCCCAGAACCTACCGAGAACGCGACGTACCATTCCCAGAAGGTGAGCTCGGGATGCGTGGTTACTTCTTTGAGAGCGTACGAGGCTTGATGGTTCTCGATTCCGATGTCGTTCTGGGTAACTCGGTAGCTGAGCTTCCGGGAGGCTTCACATCGCCCCGTCACCTCCTGCCGCACGACGTGCCCTGATGGAAGGCTCTCATGTATGGGGTTGAGCTGCATGGTACTCGGAATCGAATCAGGACCGCCTCGACCTATCCAAATCAGGTCGTACGCTTGCTGATTGGCGACCATGATGATGTCAACGAGGTGAGCCAGATCCCTCATTTCAGCCCATACGACATCAACTGGAGCTTCGATTATAGTTGAGTTATACAGAACGTAGCTGGATTTCATTCACTACTCCACTTCCCAGTATCGAGCTTTGCTTGCCAGATCAGAATCTTGTTCTGTGCTGATGCTCGAACTTCCATTCGCCGGATCCTGCGAGTTTCATAATGTTCGTGATGCGGTACTGGACTACATCCAAAGCCCCTTCAGCGCACCTTCTGCTGACGAGAGAGCTCGTAACCAGCAGGACCGCGCCTTGCGCAAGCGAAGTAGATGACTCAAGTGTCACCTCCCAGGAAAAAGCAGCCCCAGCTTTGACGTCTTGGATTATCGGCCCGAAATCAACCTGGACATCCTCGATGGATTTGGCGATTCCTTCCGCGATTTCACAGAATCCAGGGCTCGCGAATGGAGCTATGTCACGCTCGAATATGAACTCTCCAGCATTAATGCGCTGAGTCGCCCGCTCTACCATTCTGCAGTAGGTGGCGAACGCAGCAAGAGCCTCATCGTTCATACCTTGTCCTAGGCCGGTGGCGGAGGTTACATCTCTTTGCATCTGGGAAGTCATGGGACTCAACACGAGCACCTCCGACTCCTCAAATGACGAGATCGACTGAGCAGGGCGCACTTCTCCAGGATCATGTCGCAGAGTGCAGTTACGCTCGGATCTCCAGAGAAGCTTCCGACCATGCGCACGAGGGCGGCGGGGCCCTGCGATGGGATTTCATACTTCATCGGCTTCCTAAACGATCTCGGGACTTGCAGCTTTTTCAGCAAGCAATCTCTCGATGTGCTCGCTGTAGCTGCGAATGGTCGGGTGCGCGAACAAATCGACTATGCGGATTTCCGGCAGGGGAAAACAGGAAACGGTAGCGTGGTGAATCTGAGCGACCTGAATGGATGCTCCCCCGATGTCAAAGAAGGGCTCATCGATCCCGATCACGTCGACAGAAAGCACCTCGCGCCAGATGCCAGAAATTACCTGCACAATCTGTGGTTCGCAGGAAAGCTCTCTGCTGGCCGTTGCCTCCAAGAGTGGCTTGGGCAAGGCCGGTACGTCGATTTTTCCATTGACCGTCATAGGGAATTCAGAAAGCCTGGTGTGGACCCTCGGTGTCATATAACTCGGCAGCTTCTGCGCAGCGATCGCCGTCAGGTGGCCAGGATCGACATCGACTCCGGGTCGCGATGTGTAGTAGGCAGCCAAATAAGGGCGGCCGGGCTCGTCTTCCCGCCGAATGACCTTCACCTCGACTAGGGAGGGATGGCTCCGAAGGGCTGCCTCAATTTCTTCAAGCTCGACACGGTATCCGTGGATCTTAACCTGGCTGTCTACTCGTCCGTGAAAGGTAAGAGTGCTGTCGGCGTTGAGACAAGCCATGTCTCCTGTGCGGTAGTAGCGCACACCGGCTTGTTGGGTGTCATATATGAAGCGTTCAGCGGTCGTAACGGGAAGCCCCAGATAGCCGGCGGCGACGCCAGGCCCGGCGATGCAGAGTTCTCCGACCGTTCCAACGGGCACGGTCTCGAACTCTGGGCTCACGATGCGAATGCGCGTGTTGGGTGTCGGGATCCCGATCGGAACTGGGCTCGTAACCTGTTCTGATTCCGTGAGTACGTGGTAGGTCGTGTGCACCGTGCCCTCAGCGGGCCCGTAGCAATGCACGAGGCGCAGGCCGGGGTTGGCTTCCAGGGCAACTTTTGCCGTCTCTGCACTGAGAGCTTCCCCACCAACCATCACAGTGTGGAGGCCGGCGAGACAGCGCGGGTCCTCCTGGACCCTGCTATGGAAGAGCGCTGTCGGTAGATGAGCGTGAGTTAGCCCTTGCTCGGCTACCAGCTCAGCGATTTGCGCGGCTGTCATGCCTGACTGTGTGGCAACCACCAGGGACGCGCCAGTACCGAGTGTGGCCCATATCTCGAATGTTGCAAGGTCGAAAGAGATGGACGCGCCGTGGAGGTTCCTGGAGTCAGGCGTGAGCTCTGCGTATCCCGCTCCGCGAACCAAATCCACGACATTGCCATGCGTCACTTCTACGCCCTTAGGACGGCCCGTTGAACCGGACGTGTATATCACATGGGCTATGTCTTCGCTACGCAGGGATACAGAAAGGGGAGTGACAGGGAAAGAAGCGATGAAGTCCGCATTCTGTTCAAGCAGTTCAGGTGTGATATCGATAATCACGTCAGCGTTCTGCGTAATGTAGGCGCGGCGCTTGGAAGGGTACGAGGGATCGACGGGTACGTACGCCGCGCCGTTCTTCAGTACAGCGAAGAATGATATCAGTGCGTCGATGCCCCGGGGGAGCGAGACAGCAACTCGAGATCCAGGCTCGACGCCGATTTCGGCAAGGTAGTTGGACAGTTGGTTGGAGCGTTCCGCGAACTGTCGGTATGTCAGTGATTCACCTGCGCATGTGATTGCCACGGCATCAGGTGTCTCAGACACCCACCTGTCCACCATCTCGTTGACTGTGCAGGGACCGTGGGATGTCATGGACATTCCTGCAACATCGCTGAACGATGTTCCCGACCCACAAGACTCCAAGCCGTCGAGAGGGGCGTCCGGGGCCGAGATAGCGGAATCGATTATCTGCAGTAGATCAGCGAGGAACTTTTCGATGCGCTCCTGGTCGAATAGATCTGTCCGATACTCTGCGTTCAGTCCGAGACTGCCATCAGGGTGAGGTATCAGGCTGACTGTCAGATCGAACTTGGAGATCTTGAGGTCGAAGTACTCGAAAGAGGCTTTCGTTTCCCCGAGGGAGAACTCATGGCGGTACACATCCTCGGGTACCAGACACACCTGAACGAAAGGAGTCGATTCCCTGCTATCCACTCCCATCTCTTCTGCGATCATGGAAAATGGGAGGCGCTGATGACTGTATGCATCGGAAACTGTTTGCTGGGTCCGGAGCAATAGGTCGCGGAAAGTCCGAGTGTTGGTGATCTCCGACCGAATGGGCAGCATATTAACGAAGTATCCGACAGTCCGTGCAACCGATGGCTCGTCCCGCCCAGAGACCGCAGTCCCCACTACGACATCCTGCGTGCCGCAGTAGTGTGAAAGGACCATATGCAGGGCTGCCATTAGAGCTGTAAAGCGGGTCACACCAGTTCGTTTAGCGAGTATGTCCAGCCGGTTTACCTGCTCAGCAGATAGGCATGACCTGAACAGAGCACCCTCGCCGGAGAAATCATCTCGGCGGCGTTTGCGATCAGTAGGAATTTCCAGGTAAGGAGAGAGTCCTTCAAGCCTGGCTTTCCAGTACGCTACTTCAGCCCGCAGATGGCCCGCCGATATGAGCTCATGCTGCCATACAGCGAAATCCGAGTACTGAGTCTCGGGAAAAGTCAGAGAAGGCTCATCTCCGGATTCCAGGATTCCTGTATAGATCTGGGTAATCTCATCGAAGATCACATCGGCTGACCAGCCGTCCATTGACGAATGGTGAGTCGAAATGATGAGAACGTGGTTCTTCTCGGCCACCCTGATGAGAGCTGCTCGCAGGTGAGGGCCACCCTCCAGAACGAAGGGCTGCCGCACGAAATCACGAACTGTGGCTTCTAGAGCATTTTCCGTGCCCTGTGCAGCTTCTGGAAGGTCGATTCGTACAAGTTTCACAAAACCGGGATCCTCGATGATCTGACGCAGTACACCCTTCTGCATAACAAGTGACGTACGGAGCGCTTCATGCCGCCTAATCAGGGCAGTGAGAGCACGTTCCAGTGCGTCGGGTGCGACATCTCCGGAAAGTCGTAGGGCAATGACTTCATTGTAGAGGGGGCTCCCGGGGTGCAATTGGTCATGGAACCAGAGGCCATGTTGTCCGTAGGAGGCAGGTGCCGGTCTCTGGGATACTTCTCTGCGCAAGGCAGGGGCGCTGGAGACTGTGGCCGGCAACTGTGGGTCGCGGACACGACGGGCCATAGAAATGATGGTGGCACCGCCGATCAATTCTGCGATCGGAAGTTTCACGTTGAACCGCCGGAACACCTCCGCAACGATGTGCATGGCGCCGAGCGAGTCCCCTCCCAAACTCAAGAATGTCTCGTCTAGACCGATGTCACGGGTGCCAATGACACGGGACCATATCTCAACGAGATGGCCCTCGATGCCGGAATGTAGTGGTCCAGGTGAAGTGCTTTTCACTGGCAGGGGAAGAGCACCTGGATCCACCTTCCCGGTTACTGTAAGGGGAAGTGATTCCAGTTGCACAAACTCTGCCGGGACCATGTATCCAGGAAGGCCCTCCCCGGTGTAGACGCGCAGTTCAGCATCGTCTATTTGACTTCCTGGCACCGCAGCACAGTACGCCACCAGCGCCTTCTCGCCAGCAGTTGCTGTCGGCTCAAAAGCGGTGACATGGACAGCCGCGACGTGAGGATGGGTCAGAATACGTGCTTCAACTTCGCCTGGTTCAACACGGTAACCGCGGATCTTAACCTGCCGGTCAATGCGACCCAGGAATTCAAGATCACCATCAGAGTTCCAGCGGCCAAGGTCTCCGGTTCTGTACAACAACGAACCAGATCCCAGGGGATCTTGCAAAAAACGTTCCCTGTTCAGTTCCGGGCGATTTACGTATCCCTTTGTCAACCCCGGCCCACCGAGGCAGAGTTCGCCTGCAGAGCCTTGCGGAACCACGTCACCGTTCCTGTCTACCACGCAGGCGATCGTGTGCGGGGTCGGTCGGCCGATGGGCACCGGGCTGGGTACCTCTCCAGGCGCAGTCATGACATGAAAGGTTGAATATACAGTGGTCTCGGTCGGACCATATCCGTTAACTAGACGTAGGCCAGGGCTGAGTGCGAGAACATTTCGCGCATGCTCGGGATTGAGAACCTCGACTCCAACCATCAGGCTTCGAAGTGAGGCAAAGCTTTCCGGGGCCTCTTCTGCTTGGCGATGAAACAGGGAAGCCGGAAAGACAGCATCTGTTACCTCATATTTCACTAGAGCTTCCTGAAGCTCGGAACAGCTGAGGAGGTGAGGCCCGGGAATTACCAGTTGCCCTCCGAAGATCAGGGGGGTCCATATTTCCATGCCGGCGACATCGGACGAGAGGGAAAATATGTGGAGAAAACGAGTGGTTGAATCCAGCTTAGTGTATTCGGCCTGGGTGACCAGGTCGATTATGCTGCTCTGAGCAATCTCCACACCCTTCGGCTGACCCGTGGAGCCTGATGTGTAGATCACGTATGCCGATTCATCCCCATCTGGGATGTAGCCAGGATTATATGAAGGGAAGCTCCGTATACGAGCACTCTCTCTGCGCAGAAGACTTTCCGAAATGCAGAGCTTGATACCAGAGTCTTCGGCCATGAAATCGCGTCGCTCTGCAGGCAGGTTCGGGTCGATCGGAACGTAAACCGCCCCGGCCTTCAGGATGCCAAGAATTGCAACCACGGAATCCGGGTGCCGGGGAAGTGACACCCCAATTCGGGCTCCCTTCTTCACTCCTTCGTGAGTCAGATAGTTCGCCATCCTGTTTGAAAGGTTGCGCAGCTCCGCGTATGAAAGCGTTCCATCGGGAGAAATAACAGCACAATCTTCCGCAGCCGAATCAGCCCAACGGTCTACTAGATGCGGGAGGAAGGGCGCAGAAGCTTGGGCGGAGGTGTAGGACACGTTCATGTGCGGTGGCTTCCAATCGAGGAATCATTGGATGGCGACAGGGTCGGTATACCTGAAAGCTCGTAAAGATCGCAACTTTTGATCTGCTTGAGTAATTTTCCCAGCAGTTTATGAGTATCGAGCAATCAAGCGCTGAGGGCGTAGGTAACGAACGATGAGGGTACTTTTGTTTCCCGTACAGGGGACTCGCACTACGCAAAAACTGAAGCAGTCTGTCCGAGGTCAGCGGCGGCACCGCGCACCGAGCTGATGTCCGGTCTGCTGGACCGGGCGGCCGGCGTGAGTGGCCTGGGCGGCCGCCGGCTCGTCAGCGCCTGGCTGCAGTTGCTGATCGTGGGCGATACGGAATGAACAGATGGCTATTCGGTCGGAATCTCCGTCCGGTGCTGATGGAGGAATGTCCACACGTCTGGGGCACTCCTGACGAGAAGGTTGGTGATTCGGTACCGCTTGACGTCCACGGGGCCCTCGCCGGATTCAAGGGAGACCTGGGCATTGGTGATCAGCAAGACGATGTCCGGTGTGAGGTCGCGGGCGTCCTCGAGTTGCACCGACCACGAGAAGGTCGCGCCGGCGGCTGTGGCGGCGATGAGCGGGGTGAAGGTCTCCCTCACTCCAGCGAGGCCGATGGCCTCTCCGGCCACGATTTCGATGAAACGTTCGTCGAGGTAGGGAGCGATGTCCGCGGAGAAGTCGAATGTGCCTTGGCTGAGTCGTTCGGTGACACGGGCGGCGAGCTGCCGATAGGTGGCGAAGGCCGCCATTCCACCGCTGGGGATTCCGTCGGATGTGGTTGGCGAGGCGGGCTGCTGAACTCCACGGTTGAGAACCCTCCCGTTGCCGCGACCGGCTGGTGCGCTCCCTGTCGTTTCAGACTGACGGTGCGCCAGGAGCCGTCGTGGTACTCCAGGGCCAAACTGAGCTGCAGCCCCTGAATGAGTACGCCTTGGCCGGATACTTTGCCCCCGTGGTTGGTGGTGATGTAGGCGCAAGCAGCGGATCCGTCGGCGAGCACGTGGGTGCTCAACCGTGTGATCTCGATGTCGGTGTCTTCGATGGCAGGGAACTGACAGGCGAGAGAGGTTTCGCAGTCGCTGCTGCCAAGGAAGCGAAGGCCTTCCTTGAGGTCTGGCACGTCGAGTTCCTCATCACCACGGGTGAAGAGCTGTCGCAGCGTGTTCAGGTCGCGTGCCTGGTATGCGTGCAGGAACTGCTCACAGAGGGAATGGATCTCACTGCTACTCATGCGTGCGTGCCCTCCGCCGTGCTGGACCGAGATGTGCGGGATGCCTGGATCTGGGCGGTCATGGGAGTGAGGATGCGTTGGCTGCCGATTTCGTGGAAGTCCGGATCGAGATCGGTGATGGCTCGTTCGACGGATTTCCGCCACAGAACGGCGCGACACAGCTGGTCGGTGAGTGCGGCGGGTATGTCTCTGCGGATGTGGGGTTGGGCAGTGGCATTGGCCAGTACCGGGATGGCAGGTTCTCGCAGGACCACAGTGCGCAGCAGGGTGCTGAACTCGTCAGCCGCAGGCTGCATGTAGCGGGAGTGGAATGGGCCGCTGACGTTGAGCGGGCGTATCGCTCGGGCGCCGTGAGCGAGGAGGACGGGGGTGAGTCGTTCCAGTTCCTCGTGTGGCCCGGCCAGTGTGTGGTTGCGTGGAGTGTTGGCGGCAGCCAGGTCGATCTGCTGGAAGTCTTCGGTGGTGAGGAGTGCGAGCAGGTCTGGTTCGGGGATTCCGACGACGGCAAGCATGCTGCCGCCTTGGATGCGGGCCATCGCGGCGGCACGGGCGGCGACCAGGCGCAGACCGTCGCCGAAACTGAACACTCCTGCCGTCTCAAGCGCGCTGTACTCCCCCAGGCTGTGCCCGAGAACGATGCTAGGACGCTGCCCGGTCTCCTCGAGATGCTGGCGGGCGGCAAGGGCGTTGACGAGATAGATCGAGGGCTGGGCGTAGGCAGTGCTGCTCAGCGGTCGCTCCGGATCGCCCGCACACAGACGTGTGGTGTCGTAGCCGAGGACGTCGTCTGCTTCCCGCACGAGTTCGGGGTACCGGTCGAGGAGGTCGCGGCCCATCCCCGGATGCTGGATGCCCTGACCGGCGAACAGCCATGCCAGGGGCCGGTTCCCTGGCACCGAGGTCGGGGCTGCTGTCGGCCAGTCCTGGAGGGACCGGGCAGCGGTGGGCGAGGAGCCCTGGAGGGACCGGTCATAGGCAGCTGCCAGAGCGGGAAGGTTGTCGGGGTGGAACATGCTGAAGTGGTCGCCCGGCACCGTAGTGAAGGTCAGGTCACCCGTCAGATAGGGCTGCCAGTCGTCTGCCGTGAGAGTGGTGGTGGGCAGCAGGCTGTTGCTGTTGGTCGGCAGAGGCTGCCGAGCAGCGAGAAGATGGACCGCTCCTCCGTAGGAACTGGGACGGTAGGTGCTCAGTGCATGGGCACAGTTGCGCCAGGTGTCGTAGAGCTTCCGGAGTTCCCGGATGGTGGCTGGTGTCCAGTCCGGCTGACTGACCGACGCGATCGCTTCCTCCGGGGTATGCGGTTGCGCACCATCTGATGCTGGTTGCGGCACGCCCAGGGTGAGTGCCAGCAGAGAGGGAAAGGCCGCTAGGAATTCGTCTTCGTGGAAGGCGGGCGGGTGTGCCTGCGGAGGCAGGGTGTCGAAGAGGATGACCTGGTCGACCTCCTGGCCGGCCTGCGTGAGCAGGTGTGCCATTTCCAGGGCTACGGTGCCGCCGAGTGAGTAGCCACCGATCCGATAGGGCCCGTGGGGGCGAACGGCACGGATGAGGGTGACGTAGTGCTCGGCCATCTCGGAGATCGTGGTGAGCGGTTCGTTCAGGCCGCTGGGGTAGGAGATGCCGTACAGCGTGCTTGAGTCGGTACTGTGAGATGCCAGAGCGTGGGCGAACATCGCCGTGCCCCCGGACGGGTGTACGAGGAAGATCTCTCGGCCGGGCGTCCCCTCCCTCACCAGGTGCAGCGTCTCTGCGGAACTGACCTGTGGCAGCGTCTGGGCTTGATCGGTCTGGGACCATGCGGCTAGCTGTCGTGGGGTTCTGAGTCGCGTGAACTGGGCGTGGGTTACCGATATGCCCAGCCGTCTCCGGAGGGTCTCGACCAGGTTGACGGCCATGAGTGACTCGCCGCCGGCAGCGAAGTAGTCGTCATCCGGAGCCATGGAATCGACGCCGAGGTTCGCGCGGAACGCCTCCACGATGTCGGTGAGGAGGTTCTCGCCGGCGCTCTGTTGCCGGAGCGCGTCGGCTTCACGTGCTGCCGCTGGTGCGTCGATCCAGTGGCGGACACGATGGAACCGCATTCCCGGGAGCCGGATCTTCCGCGCCTCCCCCACCTCGCCCAGCGGCATGCCGTGCGCAGGAGCGCCACCGAGCCAGGCCTTCACCCGACTGTCCTCGGTCATCTGCTGCTGACCGTCCTGCAGGTCACGCAGTGCCGACACCGTGTCTGCGAGCGTTGCGGCGATGACCGCGCCGCGCTGTGGAAGCGGTTCCCGCCCCGTGGCCAGGGTGTAGGCCAGATCGTCCAGTCGAACACCGGGGTTTCGGTCCAGGTGGTCCGCCAGATCGCAGGCCATGCCCGCAAGACGCGCCTCGTCCGGGCTGGAGAGCAGCAGAAGGTAGTCGCCACTCGGCTGCATCGCGCGCTGTGCGGCTGGTGGGGGTGTGGTCAAGACACAGTGGGCATTCGTCCCGCCGATGCCAAGTGAGGTCACCGCGGCAGCGCGCAACGGTCGATCAGCACAGTGGTAGGGCTGGCCGTGGATGGTGAACGGGGTATCGGGCAGGCCGAGTTCCGGATTGGGCTCGGAAAAGTTGATCTGCGGCGGGATGATCTGGTGGTGCAGGACGAGCGCGGCCTTGAGCAAGCCGGTGACACCGGCCGCAGCGTCCAGGTGACCGATGTTCGCCTTGATGCTGCCCAGAGCAACCTGCCGGGCGGCATCCGCCGGATCGGATGTCTCGGTGTAGGCCTGGGTCAGGGCGGCGACCTCAACGGGATCTCCCAGAAACGTGCCCGTTCCGTGCGCTTCGACGTACCCGATCTCCGACGCCGTGACCCCGGATACCGACAGCGCCTGCCGAATGACCTCGACCTGTCCGGCCACACCCGGCGCCGTGTATCCCGCCTTGACCGAACCGTCGTTGTTCACCGCCGAGCCTGCGATGACGGCGTATATGTGGTCGCGATCCGCCAAGGCCTGGTCGAGGCGCTTCAGGACGACCACTGCGCAGCCGCTGCCGCGTACCATGCCGGACGCGGCGGCATCGAAGGGCCGGCAATGGCCGTCCGCGGAGAACGTTCCGCCCTGCTGGTACAGGTACCCGGCGGTCTGTGGGGTGAAGACGCTGACTCCACCGGCCACGGCCACCTCGCACTGACCGGAGAGTACGGCGGCTCGGGCCAGGTCGACCGCTACCAGAGAACTGGAGCACGCAGCCTGCACAGACACACTCGGGCCCCGCAGGCCCAGCCGGTAGGAGACCCGGGTAGCGAGAAAGTCCTTGTCGTTGCCCAGCAGCACCGGATACGTATAGGCCTGGCCATGGAATTCCGGCGACGGCAGTACGTGATGCAACAGGTACGAGCTCATGCTCGTAGAGCCGAACACCCCGATGCTTCCCTGGCAGGAAGCCGGCGGCGTCCCAGCGTCCTCCAGCGCCGACCAGACACACTCCAGAAAGAAGCGATGCTGCGGATCCAACAGCCTCGCCTCCGCCGGTGCGATTCCGAAGAAGGCGGCATCGAACTCCTCAACCCCGCTGAGGTCGGCCGCATACGGACGGTACTCCGGATCCCTGATGTGGTTCTCAGGAACGCCGGCAGCCTTCAACTCCTCAGGGCTGAAACGCCGGACCGCCTCGGTTCCGTCCAACAGCATCGACCACAACTCATCGACACCGTCGGCACCGGGGAACCGGCCCGCCATACCCACGACCGCAACCACATCAGATGCAGGCATTGAATCTGCCACCTACTGCTTCCTGTTTCTCTTGCGGCCATCGAGCCGCCAACGTGCACATGCGAGCGCCGCCAGGGCGACGGGTGGATGAGGGGTCGAACGACCGGCAGAGCATGTGGAGCACAGCCAGATCACCGGCGGCGCCAAGCACCTGAGGGGGAACCTCGGCAGACCGGTGTCAAGCTCCGGCAGTCGGGAGACCGGTCATTGACGCCGTGGGCTGGGATACGACTTCGTGACAGTTGGCCCTAACAGCGATCACTGGGGAGTGGCCCTCACCTGTCACGACCGGCACCTGTCCCTGAGGGACAAAGGAACCGGCATGCCGAGCGGCATGCGAAGCAGACGGCTGGTCATGCGATGGCGCTACATCCCCGTCTCAGCCAAACGAATAGATCTTGCCACTATCGTGACTCAAGACCAGCCCACCTCAAGTGAGTAATCGATACTCAAAGGATGGCTTTTCGGTCTTCTGTGGTCCTATTGGTACGCATGGGGCTGAAGAGCACTACGGGGTAGCCAACACCCTTCGGATGCCGGACGAGGATGTAGTTGGCATGTGAAACGACCTCGGACTCTGGAGAGTGGACCGGCCGGCTGGACCCAGCGCATAGCAGCTGCGCGAGCAGGGAGCCATGCCAACTACAGGCCGATCAATCCTGGCAACTGCGCCCCACACCCGCCCGTGGAACAGGCTCTACGCCTGCCGGCGCAATCACCGAACACGCCCTGACACCCATGGCCGCCGCCGGACGGCAAGTGGCCACACGAGGGTTCGCCAGCCCAGACCAGCCGCCTCGACGACCGCACCGACCGGCCTGTTCTCCGGCCGCGCCTGCTCCCCATGTTCGCGAGATTGACCAGACTCGCAGTGAGGGTGGGCGTGCATGGTAACAAGTGTTACCATGCACGTATGGCGAAGACACAGCTGGGCGCACGCGTGGATGAGGATGTCGCGGAGCTTGCGAGGAGCCGTGCTGCCGATCTGGGCCTGAGTGTCGGGGACTATCTCGCCCGGTTGGTGCACGACGATGCCAGTGGGCTGCGTGCCCGGGCTGTGGACGCGGCCGCCCGGTTCCTGACCGAACATCAGTCGGTGTTCGATGAGGCCGAGCAGAATCAGCAGGTATCTCGGGGATCGCGCGCGGCCTGATGGAGCTGCACATCGACGTTCCCTGGATCCTGCAGGTCACAGAGGCCGCGGGAGCCGATGACCCGGCTCCCGACGACTACGGAGTCCCGGTCTCAGCTGTTGCCCGGCATCGGGCCGAGCTGTTCGAGCAGCCTGTCTACGACGGCCCCTACGCCAAAGCGGCTGCCCTGATCCACACGCTGGGCCGGTGCGGGTGGCTGGAGCGCTCCAACCTCGCGGTGGCTGCGGCCACGGGCGTCATGTACCTCGAGGCCGCCGGGATCTCGGTCAAACCGACCCGCAACGACGCCATTGCGCTCAAGGACCTGCTCCTCGATCCCGCTTGCACCTGCGGCCAGATCGCCGCTCTCCTGCGCACGTGGCCAACCGCCAGTTGACACCCTTCAGCGCACTGCGCGCTCCTGTACCACGACCCGTGGTCGCCGCCGACATGTCGCCCCCGCTCAAGATCTCCTGGGCGCGGGGGCGGTGAGCGGGAGGGCCGACAGCGGCCAGCGCCCAGCCGCAGCAGCGGCGCTACCAGAACTGTCCAGGAGCGGGATGGTCGGCGCGCGACACAGATCGCTCAGGCGGGCCGCTGGCACTGCCGGGTGATGGTGAGGCGCGTCTCGGCGACGGCGTGGTCTCGAATGTCCCCACACCCAGGACATCGAACGTGAGCAGACCGAGATCCTCCGCGCTTGTCAGTTCGGACCATCGGATACTGGTCCTGCGCGGTGGGCTGCACCGGCAGCCGTTCCAGACGATGCTTCAACGGTTCAGCCGTGGCTACGAACAGATTCTGGTCGACCACCGCCCCAGCCCGAGCGACCCGGCGAAGGCAGCGCGGGTTCGGGAGACTGACCTGCAGCGCAGCCCAGGCCGGGCCGGGGACGGCGCCCACGAGCGTGGCCACCGGCACGCAGAGGAGCGAGGCCGAGCGCCGGTGTCAGGACACGTTCGTCAATCGCTTGATGACGAATACGCCTTCGAGGCAATAATTGTTGTCCTTGTATCCAATTACCCGAGCCCCATCCCCATTGGAGGTCCCGAGTTCGTAGCTCTCCTCGCCGAAAGGGGACTGCGTATAGATGTCACCGCCTCCACCATTAGGTGCACCGGCAGGATCATTGAATCCAATGTAGCTGCGCCCAGTAGTGGTTCCTTGAGCGCTTGTCCCGGTTACTATGTGGCCACCAATGTGGTCACCTTCCGCGTCATAATGCCAGAGCCTGGGCAGCAGCAAGTTCTTCCCGTATCCGGCAGCGCCCAACTCGGCCAATTTGCGTCCTGGGTTCGATTCCTCCGAGAGGTCTACATAGGAAGCCTCGAGGTGTGCTTCATACCCTTTATCTTCGAACTGTTCATTCATCCCGTCGACAGCGTCGTCCGGATCCGTCCCATTCCCGAACAAACCACCGGTGTCCATGAGATCACCCATGCGAGATATCTTGCTGGTGACTGCGCTGTAGTGTGGTTCTGCGTTGCTTTGAGGGTCATAGTCGCCGACGAGGATGTTGGAATATCCGTGCCTGTCGAGCCAAAACATCGCATTCACCGAAGACGTGGGCGAAGGTTGCCGAAGGGGCGACGATGCCACCGCTCAGGTTCGATTCGGATTCTCTGTCACTTGTGGGGAATGGCCGCGGTGCCGTCGGCTCCCCCACCCCAGGGTCGGCCACGATCACGATGTCGATAAGGTGGAGATGGCCCTGGTTCGGGTCCCTGCTGCCGCACGCCGGTCGGGCTCGTGGTGGTGGCAATATCTGCGGGCCACGGCCACGCCCAGGCGGACTTCGGACCCGGCACTGGCTCGTTGCCTGCTGAGATGGACCGCGGAAGTCTGAACCGTTCCTCACTGTTTGTGCCAGCACGTTTGAACGTCCGCCAGCCTCTGGTCGGCAAGAGAGTGTGTACCGGTCGGGGGCGCGGGTCGCCTCACAGATCGTTCAGCCGCGATCGAACGAACTCGCCCATGACCGCATTCCAACCCAGGTCACCAGCCGTGAGGGCGTGAGGAACCCTGGGCCATGCCACGAAAATGAGTAGTGACTACCTCACACCAACAGGCAAGCGTCGCGTTGAATGACTGAGGCAGATCACAGAGTGTGTTCCCCGCCTCTTGTCTCTGTTTCGGAAACAACGTGGCTGACAAGGAGTCAGGTGAGAGATAGTGACGGACACTGCAGGTTCGATCGGCACGCCTGATTTCGATGACGACAACGTCGAGCAGAAGAAGAGTTCCCGCGCAGGCAGGAATTTCAAAGATAGGGGAAATCTGAGCCGTTTCGCGCTCTTCTGTCGCCAGATCGTCGCGGAACTCCGCAAGGTCGTGTGGCCAACGCGCAGTCAGTTGTCGACATACACCACTGTCGTGATCGTGTTTGTCGTCATAATGATCGGACTTGTCACTGCGATTGACTATGGCTTTCAGGTAGCAGCCCCGTTCATCTTCGGCTAACTCTTCTACCTGCTCTATATCGCAGGACGAGGGGCGAGCAGTCGATACCTGCGACGACGCTGAACCTCGCGCAGCGCCCCAAAACGCTTCGACCAGTGAAGACACCGCAAGCCGGGAATCCCGAGGCCGACCCCGCTGATGCTCCGGACTTATCCCTCACCATCGTGGCGTTGTTGTCGCCCCCTGCTCTAGATGGCTTACCTCATTGACGCCGAAGGCGACCGCAGCCAGAGTGGGCGGGCTGAGGTGGGAGACGGGCGCACCAGGGACTCCCTCCATCGAGGTGGGGTAATCCCCCCGTTACCTTTTTCGTGGCTCTGCAATGGTGCTTCCGGCCTTCAGGTCCGGCATGACTTCCCCCTCCTGTTGTCGATGATCCGGGGGGTGGTGTCACCGGGCCTGGAGGCATCGACGGACCGCTGATGAGGGGCTTGAGCACCGGTTTCGCCCAAGCCGGAAGAGCTCTCCGTAACGTGGATGTGGCAGCTCGGTGCCGTGGCAAGGCCGGACGAGAGCGTGATGGAGGGGCCTGCACGTGATCGAGACCGGCGACATCGACGTCTTCCTCGGCCTGGATGTCGGCAAGGGCGAACACCACGCCACCGCCGTCACCCCGGCCGGCAAGAAGGCGTTCGACAAGCGCCTGCCCAAGCTCCGCGAACTGTTCGCGAAACTCCGGGCCAAGCATGGAACGGTGCTGGTCGTGGTCGACCAGCCGGCCTCGATCGGCGCCCTGCCGCTGGCGGTCGCGCGGGACATGGGCTGCCCGGTCGCCTACTTGCCGGGCTGACGATGCGGCGGATCGCCGACCTCTGCCCCGGGCGAGGCCAAGACCGATGCGAGAGACATCGCAGACGCGGCCCGCGCGATGCCGCACACGCTGCGGGCGATTGACGGCGAGGACGAGACGATCGCCGAGCTGGAGATGATCGTCGGGTTCGACGACGCCTGGCCGACGAAACCACCCGCGTCGCGAACCGGCTACACGGCCTGCTGACCCAGATCCATCCGTCTCTGGAACGGATCCTGGGACCGCGGTTGCAGCACCCAGCCTTCATGGCCTTGCTGGAGCGGTTCGGCTCACCGGCACAGATACGCAAGGCGGGCCGTCGGCGGCTGGTCACGCTGCTGCGGCCGAAGGCGTCGAGGATGGCCGAGCGGCTGGTTGAGGAGATCTTCGCCGCGCTGGACGAGCAGACCGTCATCGTTCCAGGGACCGAAGCGGCCACGTTCATCGTCCCGAGTCTGGCCGGATCGCTCGGCGCCATACTCGATCAGCGCCACGCTGCTGGCCGGGCCAATCGAGGAACTGCTTGAAGACCACCCTCTTTCGAAGGTCCTGACGTCCATGCCGGGCGTCGGCGTCAGGACCGGAGCCCGCATCCTGATCGGGTCGGCGACGGCAGCACCCTCCCGACCGCCGGCCACCTCGCCGCCTACGCAGGACTCGCCCCGGCAACCCGGAGCTCAGGTTCATCGATTCGCGGTGAACAGCCCTTCCGGAGAGGAAACAAGCAGCTCAAACGGGCTTTCTTACTCTCCGCGTTCGCCGCACTGGGATACCCGGCATCTCAGGCCCACTACGACAAGAAGATCGCCCAGGGCAAGCACCACAAGCCCTGCTCTGCCTCGCCAGGCGCCGGGCCGACGTCCTATTCGCAATGCTCCGCGACGGAACCTTCTATGAACCGCAGCCGTCGGCCGCAGTCAGTTGACCTGCGGGTCTGCGAGGAGGACGACTCGTTCGGCCTCGACGTCGAAGCCGATCACCGGATGGCCATCGTCGCCCTCCGGGTCCATCAGCACGGGCTTGCCGAGCAGCCGGCCGATCTCTCGGAGGAAGTCGCATGACACATCCAGTCGCTCCTGGCCCTGCAACTCGCGCAGGTCGACGTCGAAGTCGACTTCATCGGCGGCATGGAAGCGGAAGACCGCCAACACATATGCAGTCGGCCAGACCCGCAGATCCGGACACTCGGCATCCGCCAGGCGGGACAGCACAGCCTCCGCCCGGGGCACTGGAAGCACCGTCTCTCCCTCGGAGTACTGGCACTTCCAGCCCTTCTCCGCGACAAGATCAAGGCCGCCTGCCAGTCCTCCACCGAGGCATCCGGGACACGCACGTCCGGCAGCGACCCCACCAAGTCAGGGTCGAAGAAGCACTTCACGTCAGCCCACAGCAGATCAGCCACCCCGCCATGCTGCCCCGGCTCACCAACTCCCCCCGGAACAGGAGGCCGGTGGTGGACGGCAGCCCCGCCGAACAGCAGCCCTGTTGGCAGTCCGCCTTCGGGCAAGGCACCGCGCACTCAGGCGATACCCAGGCAGGAGGGCACCATCCAGCAGGCCGCGAGGTTGATCCAGCCGAGCATCGCGGGGCCACCTAAGCCGAAACGGATCAGGACGACCTGGCGTACGACAGCGAGCGGCCAGAGCAGGTGGACCCAGGTAATCAAACAGGTCGCCGCCATCAGCGCGGCAAACACCAGCAGGAACCACAGTGGAGAGGACACCAGGTTGAGCAGCCCATGGTCTGAGGGGAGACGCCAGCGGCCCGCAGGCAAGCGTGGCGACGGCCCACAACGCGAGCAGCCTGCTGCGGGGCAGGTCAGTCGCCACATGCGTGCGGCGGCCACGGACGGTAGCTGATCCCCCGGGCCCGGGCTCGTTCGGGCGGCTCCCCCCAGCGGTACGGCCGCCGACGAAAAGGCCAGCGTCGAGAGACCCTGCGCAATGGAGCCAACCACCGCATGTACGCCAACGGGCTGGTGGCGCGTACGTCTCCCGAATAGTCGGCCGTGACGGCCATCACAAGCCAATGGCCCAGCACCACACCCGCGACGCCACGGCCCGCAGGGCGTCGACGGCGCGGTCGCGGTCTGGCGGGGTAGCTCGCTCCACGCGCCTGACGAGGTGGGCCACGTCAGACATGGAGGGCCTCCGGTCGTGGGTCGAGGACGATGCGCGCGAGGTTACGCAGGGACGTGGAGCCGGGCCTGAAGGAGTCGCTCTGGCCCCCTTCACCGGCGGGGAAGCGATGGGTGTTGAAGTCCTCGGAGACGTGGTTCCGGCCGAAGCCGAGGCGGCCGTCGCCCGGGAGACCGATTCTCAGATGCGGGACTCGAGCGATCCAGTCCGTGGCGCCGCAGCCCGCTCAGACACGTGCGGGGGTGTGCAGGGCCACCATGCTGTTCGCCGCGGCGTCGGGGCGTCGAACGGCGCGATGTCGGTGACCGTCAGCCCAGGGGCGGCGCGGCCGCAGACGACGGCCCGTAGGAGTGGCAGAGGAGTGTGACCTCGGCCTGCGGGTTCATCCCGTGCACCCTCGCCACGAAGTCCTGAAGTGGGGGCGCGGCGTCACGGGCGCGCGCGTCGGTGAGTACGTCCGGGCCGGTGATGCCGGGAGTGTCGTAGCCGAGCCACGTGACGCGGTCGCCGGGGCGAGCTGGGCCGAGGGGCGCCGGAATCGGGTGCCGACTCGCGGCAGTCACGGGCAGGACCACGGCTGCAACGAGCAATAACACGGGCGCCGCACGGTACAGACGGGACGACGGGAACCTGACGGCGGTCCTTCAGATCGGATCTCGAAGCCTTGGGCGGTTTCCGGCGCCCCGCGGTCTGTCGGCGGCTCGGTCGGAGGGGCGGAGCGGCGCCTCAGTTACCCGGCCGTTCAGGAACAGCCGCCCCGGGGCGAGGAAGTCGAGAAGGATCTGCCGACTGTTCTGCGAGGTGCGGCTGCCGTAGGCGTCGTCGAAGGCGTACTCGGCGAAGCCTCGGGGCGGGTGCCGTGATCGCTGTCGCCGACGACCAGCAGCATCCATTGCAGTCCCTCTCGGACGTCGTTGGTCGGGGAGACCTCGCGGTAGCCCTGGGGGCTTCCGGGGTGGGTCCTTCTGCGGCTCGGATCATGCCGTTCTGGAGCCGGTAGGCGGTGCTCATGGCGAGGGTGCCGCCGGCCGACATGCCGCCCAAAAGGATGCCGGAAGGATCGATCCCGTACGCGTCCGCGTGCTCCTGCACCCAGCGCAGCGCGGTGAGCAGGTCCTGAGGAGCGGTGGTCCAGGTGGGGTGGCCGGATGTGGCTAGGGTGTAGTCGACGGCGATGGTGGCCACGCCGTGTCCGCCAGCCAGCGCCCGATACCGCGCTGGCCGCTTCTGTCGAAGGTGTGGAACCCGCCGGCGTGAGCGAGGAGAACCGCCGGCACCTTGCCGTTCCTGCCGTGTGCGAGCAAGTACACGTCCGCCTTCAGGGCACGGCCGTTGCGCGTGGCGTACACCTGAGTGGTGTCGGGAGCGACGTCCGGGTACCCGATCTGGCTGAAGATCTCACCGAAGGGGACACACGGTTCGCGATATATCCCGTCCTGCGCACCGCCCACATCGCGGGGAACGACTGACGCTCGCCACGCCGACGACTGCGAGCTGGGCGGGAACGGCCTGAGTAGTGGAAGGCGGTGACATCTGCCGTCGGCCGACCAGATGTTGCCAGGTGGCCGTCTACTCCCGCACCAACCTCACCTCTCGGCGAACGCTCAGCTCATCACCGACGCGGGCAGTCGGCCACCTCAGAGTGTGGCCGACTGCCCAAAGTCACCAGAGAACGCGCTCGGGTCAAGGGAGGATCGCCCTCTCAGTGGCTTGGAGGTAGCATCCCTCGTTTCCTCCTGAGCACGGATGAGTATGGCCTACTCCAAAGGCGCATCCGCCGGAAAGTGCTTTGCCGCCGTGACCGTGACGCGAGCTGCGAGGACGCCGACCTGACCGGACTCACGATGTGACAGATCTCCCACCTCGATCCGGGAGCAGTTCTCGCGGGCCGGAGGCATCGACGTCCAACCGCGGCGGATCCCGACGACATCGTGCACACGAGCGGCCTGAAGAAAGCCTTCGACCGAGTGCTGCACGGATCGGCGAGGAAGCGATGGAGTAGCGGCTACTCATGAATGAGCCTTGCTCGAGAGATTGAATCGCCCGACGTGCAGTCCGCGATTTTTGTCTGCATTCGTGCCGACGAAAGCTCGATCCTGAGCGCGGGGAGCACTGTCATTCACGTTTCGACATCTAGCTGTCTGCGCAATCGCGTGCAGCCCATGAGGAGGACCAAGCGCGTGGCCACGAGCGCCAAGCGGGCAAGGGCACGATTGTCGTTGCCCTTGCGCGACCGCCTGCGGCAGGAGTAGGGGCGACAGCGGCGAGATCTCAGGCGTGGCGTACGGCCAGGACGGCGACCCGATCCTGACCGGCGTCGAGGTCAAGAAGTAATCACCCAAGCGTAGTCCGCCTGCCGATGCGGGGCTGACGGGATGTCAGCCCCGCGTTCGGCGCCTTACGTATGTGGCTGGGGGGCCCTTCCACGACATTCGCGTACCCGCTCCGGGTCGCGGTTGCCGAGGGAGGGCCCGTCGGTTGCTGCTGTCATATTTCAACGGAGGCATGATGGGGCGCTATGTCGCACGACGACTGCTCCAGATGATCCCGGTTTTCCTCGGGACCACCCTGCTGATCTTCCTCATGGTCTACAGCCTGCCCGGCGACCCCGTGGCGGGTATGTTCGGGGACAAGGGCGCAGACCCCGCGACCCTCGCGAGGATCAGACACGATCTGGGACTGGATCTGCCGCTCTGGCAGCAGTACTGGAACTACATGACCGACATCATCCTGCACTTCGACTTCGGGACCCAGATCCGCAACGGGCGCCCGATCACCGAGGTCCTGGGTGAGGCGTTCCCCGTCACTCTGCAGCTCGCCGCTCTGGCGTTCGCGTTCGAGCTGGTCTTCGGCATCGGCCTCGGCATCATCGCCGGTCTCAAGGCCGGCCGTCTCGCCGACAACGCGATCCTGATCTTCACGCTGCTGATCATCTCGATCCCGGTCTTCGTCCTCGGCTTCATCATCAAGATGGTGTTCGCCTTCGAGCTCGGCTGGATCGAACCCAACGTCAGCAACGACCAGTTGGTGTCCGAGATGATCGCGCCGGCCATCGTGCTCGGCGGTCTCTCACTCGCCTACGTCGCCCGGCTCACCCGGACCTCCATGGCGGAGAACCTGCGCGCCGACTACATGCGCACGGCCGTCGCCAAGGGTCTGCCCCGCCGTCGCGTCATCGGCGTGCACCTGATGCGCAACTCGATGATCCCCGTGGTCACCTTCCTCGGCACCGACATCGGCGCCCTCATGGGCGGCGCGGTCGTCACCGAGCGCATCTTCAACATCAAGGGCGTCGGTGGCCTCATCGCCGAGTCGATCACCCGGCGTGAAGGGTCGACCCTGGTCGGCCTCGTCACGATCCTGGTGATCATCTACCTGGTCACCAGCCTGCTCATCGACCTGCTGTACGCGGTCCTGGACCCGAGGATCCGGTATGCCTGACGTGACCAAGACCGCGACCGCCGTCGAGGACGCCGTCGCGCTTCCCGCCGACGTGACTCCTCCGGCGAAGCAGGAGAAGGCCCGCAGCCTCTGGGGCGACGCCTGGGTCGACCTGCGCCGCAACCCGTACTTCCTCGTGGCGTCGGTGCTGATCTTCTTCCTGCTCCTCGTCGCCGCCTGGCCGAGCCTCTTCACGAGCGCGTCGCCCACCAAGGGCGACCTGGTGAAGCACTTCCTCGGCAAGCCGGAGCTCGGCAGCATCGGTTCCGAGGGCTGGCTCGGCTACGACGGCCAGGGCCGCTCCGTCTACGCCCGACTGATCTACGGCACCCGTGCCTCGATCATCGTCGGTGTGACCGTCACCGCGATCGTCACGCTCGTCGGCGGTGTGATGGGCATGCTCGCCGGCTACTTCGGCGGCTGGATCGACGCCCTGCTCTCGCGCCTGACCGACATCTTCTTCGGCATCCC